>NZ_AP022596.1:0-4800000 GCF_010731895.1 Mycolicibacterium helvum
GATTTTGGCGCCGTAGGTGTCGAACGCGATGAGCGAGCCGGGGAACCGCTCGGTGAGGTTAGTGACAATGTCGTGGACCTGTGTTTCGGTGAAGTAGGCGAACACGGCCTCGGCGACGAACAGATGCGGGCTCGGTCCAGCGTTGACGGTGTCAAACCAGTCGGTGTCGAGCGCCGATCCGGCGATCATGGTCTGCCGGTCGGTCTGGGTGAAGAATCCTTGCCGTAACTCGATGGTGTCGGGCAAATCGAGGTCGAACCAGCGGACCTGGCCGTTGTCGGTTCGCTCGAAGCGAGTGTTGAGACCGGTGCCGATCTCGACCACGGTACCGGCGGGGTGTCTACCGATGAACCCACGCAGGCGTCAAACACCGAGGTACGCAGCACCGTTTGGAGCAACAACTCCCTGTCGAAGCGGGCGAAGTCGTAGTCGATGCCATCCACCAGTTCGCGGGCGCGCAGGTCGTTGAGAATTGACCGACGAGCTGTGGCATCACGGGCACGGCCGTAAAGCGGCACGAGCAGCGTTTCTTGCACCTCACCGAGGTCAGGTTTCGCTTTACCCACGGGTAAACCACCTCCATGCGTGCGTGCCCGCATCAAGCTACCGCCTCGCCCACACCAAGGCCAGAACCGCGGCCACTGACTAAATTGAGTCGATGAAGCTGACTTTCTACGTCTTATCGTGGTCGCATCCGGGTATGGACGATGCTCTCGTCGCCTATGAAGATGCCGTATTGGGGTTGGTCAAAGAACACGACGGGCAAGTCGTAACGCGGGCACGTAGCGACGGCGCCGACGGCAGACCGCTGGAGATCCAGTTGTTTGAATGGGTATCACAGACTGCGATGGACGGCTACATGAGCGATCCGCGTCGGAGCTGGCTGCTGGCACACAATCTGAGCCCGGCGAACAGTCGGGCGCGCGGTCATCCCTGCTCCCGCGGGATGCGAGCGCACTTCCAGTCGTGCCAGCCCGATTCGATTGAAGGTCTAGCGTTTGACTGTGAGCGAAAGCAGGCGCGTCGCGTTGGTAACCGGAGCGACGTCGGGGATAGGGCTGGCCATCGCACGCCGCCTCGCCGCACGCGGATATCGCGTGATCGTGCACTCCCGCTCGTCGACCGAGGCTGGGATCGCGTTAGCTGCCGAACTCGGCGATGCTTCCTATGTTCAAGCGGACTTGGCAGACGATGCGGACAGGCAACGGCTCGTCGCTGATTCCATACGCATCGCTGGGAGTCTCGACGTCCTGGTCAACAACGCCGGCATGAGCGCGGTAATACCGCACTCTGATCTTCAGGCCGCTTCGACGACGGTGTGGCGGGAGTTGTACGAGATCAACACGATCGCCCCCTTTCGTCTGGTCGCCGAGGCCGAACCGTATTTGCGCACTTCCGCAAGCAAGGGAAGGCCATCGACGGTCGTCAACATCAGCTCGCATGCCGGTGTGCGCCCCAAAGGAGCCTCAATCCCGTATTCGGCGAGCAAGGCCGCTCTCATCCACACCACCAAGCTCCTGGCACTCACGCTTGCCCCCGATATCCGGGTGAACGCGATCGCACCCGGCCTCGTGGATACCCCGATGACCACGGACTGGGCTGATGCGCAAGCACTGTGGCGCGAACGTGCCCCGATGCGGCGTCCGGCGACTCCGGACGATGTAGCCGATACCGCGCTTTCCCTCATCGAATCCAATTACATGACCGGCGAGATTTTGACCCTCGACGGCGGGCTCGGCCTCACCTGACCGATCCGAGCGGGCGGGTACTGGCGTCGGGGCCGCCTGGACGTGAACGACACGATGTCAGACGACAGCAGCCGCGCCGTCAGTGGGCGCGCAGCCACGGAGGCATTGCTCGACGCCGCAGGTATCTAACCCAGCGGGTCGCCCACGAACTCATCGGGCAGACGGTCTAGCCGACTCCCCGGCTCAGCCAGCTGACCTCGCCGCCGTCGCCGCCATCGCGGTAGGGCTCCAACGCCTCATCCCAGGCTGTGCCCAGCACGGTGTCCAGTTCGGCCGCCAGCGCGTCGGCACCCGAGGCCATCATCGAGCGCAGCCGCATCTCGCCGACCATGATGTCGCCGTTGGCGCTCATCGCCCCAGCCCACAGACCCAGCTGCGGGTATGGCAGAACCGCTCGCCGTCCACGCCGGCGCTGGGATCCTCGGTGACCTCGAATCGCAGGACCGACCACGAGCGCAGCGCATTGGCCAGCCGGGCGCCGGTGCCCACGGGACCAGTCCAATTGGTCACCGCACGCAGCTGGCCAGGCATGGCCGGCTGTGGCGTCCACTTCAAATTCGCCCTGGCATTCAGGGTCGACGAAAGTGCCCACTCGACATGTGGGCACACCGCTGCAGAGGCGTGGATGTACACCACGCCAGTCGTCGCATCGGCGAACTGGTTCGACGCACGCATCACCTAACTCCTTCGGTTCCACGCAGGGACGTCTTCCCCAACGACCTGGTGTTTCGAAGGATGCAGTTGTTTCGTGCGTGTTTATTGTGCCTTGTGGGGCCCTGTTGCGCTAGTGCGCTCCGTACACTCTCAGAACTTCATCAGAGACCGCGGGCCAGAGTGACTTGGCCCACTCGTCAAAATCCCGGTCCGTGAGCACTACCAGCGACAATGCCCGCTCCGGGTCCACCCAGAGGAACGTGCCGGTCTGACCGAAATGACCGAAGGTCCGCGGTGAGTTAGCAAAGCCTGTCCAGTGCGGCGACTTCCCGTCGCGGATCTCGAAGCCCAGCCCCCAGTCATTGGGGCGCTGAACCCCAAATCCCGGCAGCACCCCGCTCAGGCCCGGAAACTGCACGCTCGTCGCGCATTCATGCAGCTGCGCTGACACCGTCCGCGGCGTCAGCAGGTCCTGCGCGAACATCGCCAGGTCAGCCACGGTGGACACCGCTCCGTAGCCGGCCGCCGCCGCGCCACCGTCCAGCCGCGAAGCAGCCATGCCCAGCGGCTCGAAGACCGCCTCGGTCAGATACTGGCCGAACTCGATGCCCCCGCCCGCCTCGATCGCCTCGGCCAGCACCTGGAATCCGTAGTTCGAGTAAACCCGCCGCTTGCCGGGTTCAGCCATCACCTCGGCGGAATGCATGGACAGCCCCGACGCGTGGGCCAGCAGATGCCGGACCGTACTGCCCGGCGGACCCGCGGGGGTGTCCAACTCCACCACACCCTCTTCGATGGCCACCTGGGCGGCGCGTGCTGCGAGGGGCTTGGTCACCGACGCCAGCCGGAACTGCGCAGCGGTGTCGCCGTACTCGGCAATCACTCCGGTGCTGCCCACCACCGCCGCGGCGGCGGCCGGCACGGGCCAGTCGGCGATCAGGTCGAGTGGCGTGGACATCCAGAGCAGGCTACCGGCCCGAACTCGCCGTCCCGAGACCGCGGCGCGCCTGTGCCATCCACTCGTAGACCTCGGCCCCCTCGTACCCCGACCGCCGCAGCGCTGCCTGCAACACCGCTAGTGCCTCGCGGTAGTGACCTTGACCAAGCAGTACGGCCCCGCGCAGCAGGTCATCGACGGCCCCAACGGACTCGAGCTCCCCCAGGTACCTGTCCGCCTCATCGAGATCGCCTCCCGCCAAAGCGATCTGGACCGCGCCCCGCAGCAGCCGGGGCAGATCAGCCCGGTCGGCCGCCTCGATCGCCGCCCGCACCTCGGCGCGGGCGGTATCCACATCGCCCAGCGCGCAGCGCAATAACGCTTCGCCAGGCTGGGGCGCGACACCCAAGTCGTGGGCCCTGGCGTAGGCGGCGAACGCGCCGTCGACATCGCCGCGGCGGCGCCGCACACCGAGTTGGTAGTACGCCTCACCGGCCACCGCAGTCGACTTACGCGCCAGCGACATCTGCTGCAATACCGCCGACCGTTCGGCCGCCAGGTCGACGTCCTCGCTGAGCACCGCCACGACGGTTTCCAGGTAGGTCAGCCTCACCAGCGTCGGACTCTCGGGTGCACCGGCAAAAGCCGCGTGCCCGGCGGATCCAGCTCTGGCCGATGGCCCACTCACCCCGCGACAACCACGCCGAGCCGAGTTCGACTGCCTTCCCCGCCGCCGCATTGGGGTCGGTGCGAGTCAGCCGGACATAGACGAGTTCACCGACCCGCATGGCCTCCCGGGAGTGACCAAGCATCGCCGCGGCGAACGCCATCGCATCGAGATCATCGATCGCCAACGGGCCCACGGAACCGGCCCGGGAGAACGCCGCATAGCTGGTTTCGAAGTCGCCGCCGCGATAGGCGGCACGGGCCATGACCAGCAGGTCGGTCTGGGTTTCAACTCGCGGTAAGCAAGCCTTCACCGTATCGCCCGACCGACACCGGCACGACCCATTCCGCACCGTCACGCTAATGTTTGGCCCATGAGTCAGACAGTGCGCGGTGTGATTCTCGGTCTAAAGCAGCCGGTTGAGTTGGTCGACATCGTCATTCCCGATCCTGGGCCTGGTGAGGTGGTGGTCACGGTGATGGCGTGCGGTGTGTGTCATACCGATCTGACTTATCGCGAGGGCGGTATCAACGACGAGTATCCGTTCCTGCTGGGCCATGAGGCCGCGGGCACGGTGGAGTCGATTGGTGCCGGCGTGACCAATGTCGTGCCGGGTGATTTCGTGATCCTGAATTGGCGTGCGGTGTGTGGTCAGTGCCGGGCGTGTAAGCGTGGCCGCCCGTGGTACTGCTTCGATACCCATAACGCCACCCAGAAGATGACGTTGACCGACGGCACCGAGCTGACGCCGGCCCTGGGTATCGGTGCGTTCGCCGATAAGACCCTGGTCCATGAGGGGCAGTGCACCAAGGTTGATCCGCAGGCTGACCCGCGGTGGCGGGTTGTTGGGCTGTGGGGTGATGGCCGGGCTGGGTGCGGCGGTCAACACCGGTGCCATTGGCCGCGACGACACTGTCGCGGTGATCGGCTGTGGTGGGGTCGGGGACGCCGCGATCGCCGGGGCCGCTCTGGTGGGTGCACGCACGATCATCGCGGTGGACACCGACAACACCAAACTGGCCTGGGCCCGTGAGTTCGGGGCCACCCACACCGTCAACGCCCGCGAGCTCGACGCGGTGGAGACCATCCAGGATCTGACCGACGGGTTCGGCGCCGATGTGGTGATCGACGCCGTCGGGCGCCCGGAGACCTGGAAGCAGGCGTTCTACGCCCGCGACCTTGCCGGAACCGTTGTCCTGGTGGGTGTTCCAACCCCGGACATGCGCCTGGACATGCCGTTGGTGGATTTCTTCTCCCGCGGCGGATCACTGAAGTCCTCCTGGTACGGCGACTGCCTACCCGAACGGACTTCCCCACCCTGATCAGCCTCTACCGCCAGGGCCGCCTCCCGCTAGAGAGTTCGTCTCCGAACGCATCGGCCTGGACGCCATCGAAGACGCCTTCCACAAGATGCACACCGGCGAAGTCCTGCGCTCAGTAGTTGTTCTCTGATGGCCGGCATCGAGCGGGTCGTCACCAGCGGCACCTTCGAACTCGATGGTGGCAGTTGGGAAGTCGACAACAACATCTGGATCGTCGGTGACGACTCCGAGGTGATCGTCATCGACGCCGCCCACAATGCCAAAGCCATCGAGGACGCCGTCGGCAACCGGCACGTCGTCGCGGTGGTATGCACCCACGGCCACAATGACCACATCACCGTCGCACCGCAGCTGTCCGCCGACCTCGACGCCCCCGTACTACTGAACCCGGCCGACGAAATGCTGTGGCGAATGACGCACGGCGACAAACAGTTCCACACCGTCGAGGACGGCCAGGTACTCAAAGCCGACGGCATCGAGCTGCACGCCATCGCCACTCCCGGACACTCCCCCGGCTCCACCTGCCTATACGCCCCAGCGCTGGGCGCGGTCTTCTCCGGCGACACCCTGTTCCAGGGCGGCCCCGGCGCGACCGGCCGCTCGTTCTCCGACTTCCCCACCATCCTCGGGTCGATCAAGGACAAGCTGGGCAAACTGCCCGCCGACACCGTCGTCTACACCGGCCACGGCGACACCACCCGCATCGGCGACGAACTGGTCAACTACGACGACTGGGTAGCCAAGGGCAGTTAGGGCTGGGGCGCCGTCGTGGTACTGCGCGGATCGACCAGAATCTTGGCGTGCCGCTCCGGATCGCCCAACGCCTCGAACGCCGCCGCCACTCCGTCGAGCCCGACCTTACCGGTGACCAACGCCGACGCATCGAGCGCGCCGTCGGCCAGCATGTACAGGGTGTCGCGGAATTCCAGTGGGGTGTAGGCGAACACGAAGCGCATGTCGATCTCCTTGCCGAGCGCCATCGCAGGGCGCAGCTGGTCGGATCCCATGCAGACGCCGACGACGACGACTCGTGAGTTCAGCGGCGCCGCCGCGACGATCCCGTCGATCATTCCCGGCACGCCAACGCACTCAAAGATGATCGGCCGCTTGGGGCCTGCGGCTCCGAGTGCATCGACTGCGCGATAGATGTGCGACCAGCCGGGCAGCTTGCGCAGCTTCTCCATCGACCCGAGCCCGAGTTCGGCGAGCCCGGAGAAATCGGTCACCACGCCCTTGCCGGCCGCCTTCTCATAGGGCGAATCCACCGCGGGATCGACCACAACGTCGGCACCACACCGCGTGGCCAGCGCCCGCCGACCAGGTGAGAAGTCGCTGGCCACAATAGTTGCGACGCCAAGGGCCTTGAGATGGCAGATGACCGCCAGTCCGACGGGCCCACAGCCGATCACGATCGCGGTATCGCGCTTCTTGATCTCGCTGCGGCGCACCGCGTGCAGGGCAACGGCCATCGGCTCGGTCAGCGCCGCGGTATCCAGCGATAGTCCGTTGGGCACCGGAAACGTCATTGCCGCTTCCACGAGCACCTGCTCGGCGTATCCGCCCGGCGCCAGCGGCGACAGGCCGGTCATCTGCACCGCCCCGGCCAGGCGCACCATCGGGAAGGACACCACCCTGGTGCCAACCTTGAACTCCTTGGCGGTCTTTCGGCCGCGTTCGGCCACCTCCCCGGAGAACTCGTGGCCCATCACGGTCGGCGTACCGGCCCGCATCCCGTCCCGGTAGCCGACCTCGTCGAAGACCTCCGCCAGTTCGTCGGCGTGGTCCTTGGCGTGCAGATCCGATCCGCAGATCCCGCAACTGGCGACATTGAGCACCAGCTGGCCCTGGCCGGGCTCCGGCGCGGGCAGGTCGATCACCGATAGGGTCCCGTGCACACAACTGACAGCCTTCACGTATGCCGAGTGTAGACGCCCTATTCGCCGAGGATCCTGCGTTTCTCTGCGTCGAACTCCGCCTGCGTCAATGCCCCTGAATCACGCAGGGCAGCCAGGGTTTTCAGCTGGTCGAGGCGCACACCCTGGTCCGTGGGGGTGTAGGGATCGAGCGGAGGATCCGGCACCAGCGCCACCGTTCGGTCGCTGCCGCCCCGCTTGCGCAGGAACAACGACACGATCAGGTCGACCAACCCCAACCCGAACACCGCGGCGAAGATCCAGTGCAAATAGTCGTGGCCGCCGTCCTTGCCGAAGGCGAGCCGCGGATTGATGTAGCCGCCCACCTGGCCCTCGGTGCGGATCTGGTAGGTGCCGGCCACGGGGATCTCGACGGTCCAGATCCGGATGTGAGTGTCACTGTTGATAGTCGTTAGAGTGCCGTGGTTTTCGGTCAGCACCGGATCGGCAACACCGTCGGGCGGAATGATGCTCAGCCGCAGCGGCGGCATCGGAAACCCGCTCGACGGAGAACCCGTCACCGAGGTGTGGAAGCTGATCTGCGCTTGCCCGGCGGGTAGCTGAACCTGACCCGAGCCAGGGATGGGCACCTCGCCGTAGGCGTCGAACTCGTCGAGCACGAAGGCGTTCAGAATCATCACGATGATGAAGCCGACACCGCCGACCACCATCATGAGAATTCCGGAGATCGTCAGGACGCGGGAGACAGTTCTGACGCCGGCCATGGCCGAGAGTGTGTCACGCCGGGCGTTGTGCCGCGGCGCCTATCAGCCACGTCGATAGCCCGGTTCACAGTCCGTTGACAAACCGGTCACGCGGTAGGTCCACCAACCTGCAGATCAGCGGGCGCTCGCACGGCCGCGACAAGCCAACCGCGCCGCCCGGGTTTCGACTATCCGAACAGCTCACCGGCGTGAGTTATCCGACGAATCAGCGGACAGCGACTAGCGTCAACCTCCTACCGACAAACGGGAGGTTGTCATGTCCAGAGAGTCGCCAAGCCCGCCGGCGGTGCGGTGCGGCGTTTCGCTCTGCGCTACTGGCTGGCCATCACGCTGGTGGTGCTCGCGGCGATATTCATCGCCCAGAACCGGGAGCGCCCACGGGTGCACATCCTATGGATCACCGTCGAGTCGCCGATGTGGCTGTTGTTGACCGCGATGCTGGTCGTGGGAATCGCGGTGGGGCTGTTGCTGCACCGCCGCCGCAAGAACTGACGTGCGCGAGTCCAGCATCGTGGTGCGTCCAGTGCCGACGGACAGCCACATCTACACTGAGTCCACCCGACTGCAGGCAGCTGGATTGCGCTCTGCCACAAAGCTTTCGAAGAGGCAGCGCGCAACGTCGCCATCCCCAGGGCGCCGCAGCCCATCGCCATCGCCGACTACGGTGCGGCAATCGGCTACAACTCGCTACTGCCGATCGGCGCGGCCATTGCCGCCATCCGCAAGCGCACCCGCTCCGATCACGCGATCCTGGTGGCGCACACCGATGTCCCCGGCAACGACTTCACCGCGCTGTTCTCCACCCTGGCCGACGACCAGGACAGCTACCTCAAGAAGGACTCTGCCACCTACGCCTCGGTAGTGGGGCGTTCGTTTTACACCCAGATCCTGCCCTCGGACAGCATCGCGCTGGGCTGGAGTTCATGGGCCATCCACTGGCTGCGCCGAGTGCCGATGCCGATCCCCGATCACGTGGAGATCTCCCACAGCAGAGACGAAGAAGCCCGCCGTGCCTACGCCCGCCAGGCCGCCGCGGACTGGCGTGACTTCGTCGCCTTCCGCGGCCGCGAGCTGGCGCCCGGGAGCCGGCTGGTGGTGCTGACCGTCGGCTTGGAACCTGACGGCAGTTCGGGATTCACGACAGCGTTCGACGCGATCATGTCGGCGCTGGCCCAGTTCGTCGACGACGGCATCATCACCGCCGACGAGGTGCGCCGGATGTCGATACCGTCGACTGGCCGCGACGAGAAGGACTTCCGGGCGCCGTTCGCGCCGTCGGGACGATTCGAGGGCCTCGAGATCGAGCACCTGGAGATGATGGACGGCGAAGACCGGTTCTGGTCGCAGTTCCAGAGCGACAAAGACGACCGGGCCTTCGGCGCGAATTGGGCTGAGTTCCTTCGTACTTCGATGTTTCCCATCCTGGCTGCCGCGGTGGACGACGACGCCGATGCCGATCACGACCGGGATCACACCGGCACGCGGCGTCGAGAATTCGTCCAACAACTGGAAGCTTCCGTCGCAGCGCAGCTGGCCGCGGCACCCGCACCGATGTCCATCCCGCTGGCCATGGTGGTCCTGGCCAAGCGGCGCCGCTCAGCCTGACGGTGGCTGCACGACGATCTGCGGCAACCCGGGAATCGTGGGGATCGGCGGAATCGTCGGGATGAACCGCGGCTGCTGCGTCGATGGCGCGACAGTCTGGGTCTCGGTCACCGGCGGTGGCGTCGAGACCTCGGTGGTGACGACGGTCGTCGTCTGCGTCTCGGTGACCGGTGGCGGCGGCGGCGCCTCGGTGGTGACCGGCGGCGCTTGCACGATCTGGGTTTGGATCACCGGCGCCGGCGTCTGCTGCGCCGACGACGGGGCATCACTCGGCGCAGCGGACGCCGGCGCGGCCTGCGGGGTGGAAGTGATGCTTGGCGTGGGCGTGACGGGAGCGACGCTGCTCTCGGCAGTGAGCGCCACCGCTGTTCCGGCACCGGCCAGGACGATCACCCCCAGGGCGGCGGCCACCACCGGCATCGGGCGCCGATACCAGGCCGGCGCGCGTTGCTTGGCACTGGCGGGGCCGACGGGATCGGGTTCGAAATCCAGCACGGGGCGGGCAATGGGCCCGACGGGTTCCGGTACCGGCATCGGCTCGGCCAGCGGTGCCAGGTCCGGCACGTCGGGCGCCGCGGACCAGGCCAGTGCGACGCCGGTCGCCGCGGCTTGTTCGATCGGTGCGACCGGCGCCGCGAGCGCGACCGGGGCCGGCGCCATTGCGGTGGCACTCTCGTCGGCCGGTCCCCGCGCGGCGCGCAGCGCGCCACCGATCGCGGCGGTGAAGCCAGGGCGCGGGGTGCTGATCACCGGAACACGCAGGTGTTCGGACAGTGTCGTGGTGATCACCGGGGTGGCGGCGGCTCCGCCGATCGAGGCCACCGCGGCGAGGTCAGCGGGCCGTACTCCGGCGCGTTCCATGGTGTCCTGCAGCACGGCGACGAAGTCGGAGAGTGCACGGCCTATCGCGTCGTCGAGCTCGGTGCGCGTGAGCCGGACGTCGCCTCGGAAGTTCGGCAGCTCGGCGGGCAAGGCGGTGACCGTGACGGTCGACAGCCGCTCCTTGGCCGCCCTGCACTGGGCCCGCAGCCGGGTCAACGACCCGATCGCCGAGGTGCCGGTGACGTCGAGCGTTCCGCCGGCCGACAGCTCTGCGACCACGTGGGCCAGCAGGCCCCGATCGATCAGGTCACCGGAGAAGTCATAGTGGCGCAGGGTCGGCCCGATAGGCGTGAGGCCGTCCACCAAAGTGACCGACGTCCCGCTGCCGCCGAAATCGCAGAGGGCGACCACGCCGCGGGTCGGCAGCCCGGGGTTGGCGGCCAGCGCGGTCAGCGCTGCGGTGGTGTCCGGCATCATCAGCGGTCCGTCGGCCGCCCACTCGGGGATCTGGCGGATCGCCGCGCGCAGCGCCTCGACGGCCGAGGGCCGCCAGTGTGCGGGGTAAGTGATCGCGGCGGCCGGCGGCAGTGGCCGGCCCGACGTGGCGGCGTACGCGAGTGACCGCAACGATTCGGCCAGCAACGTCGCAGCGTGATGTACCGAGCCATCGGATGCCACGATGCCGACCGGGTCACCGACGCGGTCGACGAAATCACTGATCGCGATGCCGCCGGGCAGCGTGACCACCGGGGGGCGGGTGACGGAGTTATCGGCGGTGACCGCGGCCAATGTTGTTGCACCGACCGACAGGCCGACCGCTGGCCTCGTTGGGTCTGTCATGTCGTCCAATCCGGGCTGCCCCAGCCTGAACAGCAGGCATGCGGGTGGCCCCGTACTTCGGATTCACCAAAGATGTCGGGGCGGGCGGACCGGACGTTACTCAGCGAATCGTGCCACGCCCCGGGATCAGGGGCAGTTCCAGCGGTGTGACCCAGCCCGGAGGCAGGTCGTTGACGGCCGGCACCGCGTTGAGCGCGCGGAGTCCGGTCGACAGACAGCCCGCGGTCGCGGCGTCGCGCCCGGAACCGTCTGTGAACCTAAACGCCGTCTCTTGGAAGATGCTGGGGGTGCCCTGGATATCGACTCGGTAGACGTCGTCCTGGGTGCCCGACGGCCAGTCCGGCGCGGCGTCCTGACCGATTCGGTTGACGTGTTCCAGCTGGATCCGGGTCTCCCCCTGGTAGACGCCGTTGATGGTGAACCGGACCGCGGCGACGTTGCCGGCCGGGATGACGCCCTTGACGGTCTTACGTTCGGTGGGGGTCACCCACTTCTCCCAGGTGGTGGTGATCTCGTCGAGCTCGATGCCGGCGGCGTAGGCGATCATCGGCACCGTCGCGCCCCAGGCGAACACCAGGATGTCGGAGTTCTCCAGTAACGGCTTGAACTCGGGCTCGCGGCCGATACCCATCTCGAACTCGTAGTCGCCCTCGTAGTTCGTGTAGTCCAGTAGCTCCGAGGCACGGACCAGACGCACCTGGGAGGTCAGACCCATCAGCGTCATCGGGAACAGGTCGTTGGCGAAGCCGGGATCGATCCCGGTGGTGAAGCACGACGACTGACCGGCCTCGCAGGCCTGGGCGATCGGGTCGATCAATTCGGCGGATTCAGATGCATCTTCGGCCACACCCACGGCGTCATGGCCGTCGAGCACACGTCGATACCGGCCCGCAGGAACCGTGAAATCAGGTCGATGTTGGCATCCGCGTGCGCCGCGGTCGGCCCGTAATGCACCAGCGCATCGGGCTTCAACGCGATCAACGCGTCGACGTCATCGGTGGCCGCAAGGCCGATTTCGGGGAGGTCGCAGATCGTTCCGACATCGACACCGACCTTGGCGGGGTTGCTGACACCGACCCCGACCAGCTCGAACTCGGGGTGCGCCAGGACTTCGGGAATGACCATCCGGCCGACAAAACCAGTACCCCAGATCACAATTCGCTTCGCCATGGCTGGAGACTAGTCGCGCGGCGCGCGGCGTCAGGTCACTTGTCCCGATCCTTGGAAGTGCGGCTTTTGCGCGGCGCGGCCGAGCGGGGTGGCCCGTCGCGCATGTGGTCTCGTACGCGACTCATGAGGTCGCTGAGGGTGCGTACATCCCGATCCGACAGCGAGCCGAACAACAGGTCAGCGACGACCTCGATATGGCCGGGCAACACCTTCGCCAGACGGGCTCGGCCCGCCTTGGTGATGTCGACGACGGTGGCTCGCTGGTCGACGGCGCTGGCCTCCCGGCGGATGAGGCCCGCAGATTCCAAGAGTCCAGCCTGATGGGTCAACCCACTGCGGCTGTAGACGACGCCGTCGGCCAGCTCGGTCATGGTGAGCGGCCGGTCGGCGTCGGTGAGCTTGGCCAAGATCTCGAACTGCACGTAGCTGAGCCCACCCTCGGCCCGCAGCTGCTTCGCAACGGCGTACCCCCAGTGCAACTGCTTCAGATTCGAAGCAAATGACCGAGGAGGACATCATGAAGGCTGCGATCTACCACCGGTACGGCAGCAGCGAGGTGCTGCAGTACGAAGACGTCGAACGGCCGAAACCGGGTCCGGGGCAGGTTCTTCTGCAGGTGGCAGGAACGTCGTTCAACCCAGTCGATGCCGGCATTCGCGGTGGCTACCTGTCCGAGGTGTTCGCCATCAGCTTCCCGCACGTGCCGGGTATCGATGTCGCGGGAACGATCGCCGAACTCGGTGACGGGGCCGACACGTGGCATGTCGGAGTATGTGCTGGCTCCGGCGGAGGTACTGGCTCCCGCACCGCAGACGGTGGCACTCCCGATTCCGCGGCGTTACCGACCGTTGGGCTCACGGCCTGGCAGGCGCTGTTCGAGATTGCCGACCTGTTGGCCGGGCAGACAATTCTGATCAACGGCGCCGGCGGAGCGGTCGGCGGTTATGCGGTCCAACTCGCCAAACAAGCGGGTGCGGTCGTCACGGCGACGACGAAGCCCGCCAGCGCGGAGCGCCTGCGCCGCTACGGAGCCGACCGGCTGATCGACTACATCGACTACGACGCGGCGCCGGTGACGCTCGACGGACAACCCTTCGACGTGGTACTCAACTTGATCAGTACTTCACCTGAGCAGACGGCGACATTGGCGAACGTCGTCGCCGACGGCGGATTCTTGGTCGGCACAATGACATCGGGCCCGGAAGATCCCCAGCGCGGGTTGCGCACGCAACGAATTTTTGTCCGGAGCGACGCCGCACAACTGGCCGACCTGGTCGCCCGCGTAGATGCCGGACAGCTGCAGATTGACGTCGCAGAGCGCCGTCCGCTGTCCGACATCGCGGCCGTGCACGATGCCGCCGACGCCGGGCGCCTGCCCGGCAAGACGATCCTCACACCCACCGATTAGCCGGATACGTTGTCGCGCAACGTAAATCGGCGCTCGGCGTAGGCCAGGTCGTCGCGCCACAGCCGGGCGGCCGCTAGGCGCATCAACGGAGTGATCAGTGGCGCGACACGCAGGGAGTGGCGGAACCCGGTGCGGTCGGATTGGGCGACGACGGCTTCGATCACCGCGGTGCGCGGACGCCCGTCGGGTCCCGGCCCCATCGGGGTGGCGTGAGTCTCGACGACGCTGCCGGTGCCCTCACCGTCGACGATCCGCATCACGATCGTTCGTGGCTCCGGTGCGGTGAATTCGGCGATCACCGGCACGCCGAGGCGTCCCATCCGGAACGTGACCGCAACCAGGAACCGGTCGGCGTCCTCGCCGGCGTCGACCGGTGGTGCGCTGAGCACTTCCAGCTGGGTGAACGAGTACGGATGGAACCATGCGCCATGCCAGGGGTCGAGCCGGTTGGCGATCACGTCGCACGGTTCGCACACCCCTTCGAGCCGAGCCACCGCGGCCAGCCGCGCGCCGGTGGGCCGGGCCGGCACGACGGGCGAATCCAGTGCCGGCTCACCCCCGACATCGTCGAGCCGGACCCACGCCAGCACACCGTCGTCGAAAGCCGGCAACGGCTTCCAGCCGTACTCCCGTCCGCCGTCCAGCCGAAGACCGTGCCACGGGCAGATCAGACCGCCGCAGTTCACCTTCCCGGTGGTCAGGTCGGCGCCGAGGTGCGGACAGGCGGCAGGGCCGACGTGCAACTGGCGCTGCTGATCGCGCCACGCCACGACCTCGAGCCCGCCGACTCTGGCGCCGAACGGCCGGTCGGTGCGGATATCGATGCTGGCAGCGAACACATACCAGTTTCCGCTGGGCCGATCCTCGGCCCGCCGCAGCGCGGCCTCGATCACGGCCGGCTTGGCATCGGCGTACGTGGGTCGCTGGCGCGGCCAGTCCGCTTTCGGGATGACTTGCAATGGAACGTTTTTCATCCGTGACCGCAAGCTCATGACGCCCGCCTCTCCCGACTGGCCAGCCAGCGCAGTACCGGTGAGCGGCCCTGTACCGGAACCGTGTGCAGGGTGTGCCCGCCCAGTCCCCAGCCGACCAGCAATCGGTTGGCCGCTGACCATCCGGTGGTGGCTGCGCGCTCCATCAACGCGACCGGCAGGTCGATGCGAATCCATCGCCAGCCAGCATCAAACCGGCGACCGGGTGTGCACCGTCGGCCGTTCAGCGAAGGAGCCCGGGCTGAACAGCGGACAGTCATCGCGGACCAGCAGCGTCTCCCCCACGATGCCTGCCGTCGCCGTCTCCGGATACAGCTGGTGCAGACGAGCCAACATGCTCTTACGCAGTTCGTCAGTGTTCGACGGATTCACCACCGAATAGGAGTGCACCTCGACCACCGAACCATGTTGTGCGCGTGCCCATTCCGCGGCTTGGGACTCGTAGTTACTGACCACGCTGATGTTGTCGATGGGCTCCAGGCCGCCGGTCCCCAGGAACGCCGGCCGGTCAAAGTTGACCGGCCGGTCCAGCCAGAGTCGCTGCACAGCGAACGCCGGCGCGGTCTGTAACCGCCGCACCTGCCCGCGCCAGCCCTCGTCCCCCAGCCCGGGCGAGGCGGCCACGATCCGTTGCAGCGCGGCAGTATCGGTGGCCAGCACCACACCGTCGGCGTCGATTGTCCGTCCGGTCGAGTCGTGCACCTGCAGAACCCGGGATCCGCCGATGCTGACCGATTCCGCGGACACTTCAGTGCGCAACCCCACTTGCTGGCCGATCAGATACTGGCCCAACGGTTCCCATAATGCGGTGTTGAAGTTCGACTCGGCGACGTCGAAGACCAGCCCTTCGCTGGAGCCCAGGAAGTAGATGTGGAACATGGCCGCCAGCTCGGCCGCCGACAGCCGATCGGGCTTGGCGAAGAAACTGCGCGCGAACACCTCGAAGGCGAGATGGCGCGCGGCGACCGGAAAATTGATGTCGGTCAGGAACGTCTCGGCATCGAGGTCGTCGAGTTGTTGATAGATCTCGGGGACCGACACAGCGGCAAGGGGGGCTGCTGCAACGGCATTGAGCCGCACCAGGTCGCGCATCCGGAAGGTGGGACTGCGCAGCGCGAAGGCCAATGCGTTCCACGGTGGCGTCTTGGGCAACCCACGGAAGGTGTCGCGACGACCTTGGCCGTCGATCAGCGGGTAGTCCTCGACCGCCCGCAACCGCTCGAGTTCGGGGTCGGTGCGGCGCAACAGCATGCGCAGGTTGTAGTACTGGCGGAAGAACGCGTGAAAGCCGCGATTGTTCGCCACGAGGGAACCGTCACCCAGTTGTTCGGTCCAACCGCCGACGCGCCCACCGAGATAGTTCTTTGTTTCCAGGACTTCCACGGAGACACCGCGTTCGGCAAGTCCCGTCGCTGCCGCCAGCCCCGCGATGCCGGCCCCGACGACAACGACGTGTGGCTTTCGCGGCAGCGTGTTGGCATGCGGCGCCCCACGGGGAGCCGGATGGGCGACACGGCGGCCGTCGATCATCGCGGCGCCTCGGCCAGAAAGGTGTGCACGATGTCGCGCTGCCAGCCAGGCATCGTCTCGCTATGCACTCCGGTGAAGCCCGCCGCAGCCAGCCGTCGTTGGAACGCTGCGGCACCGTCGAAGGTGTTGACGCTACGCCACAGGTGTCGGTACAGCGTGCTGTCCCGGGTCTGTCGCCAACCGGACGGAATGATGATCCCCCAGCAGACGGCATTCCAGATCGCCTTGGCGGCAGGCGAATCACGCACCGAATACTCATGCACGGCCAGCGTCCCGCCCGGCCGCAGGAGCTGCTGAAACGCTCGCAGTTGAGCGTCGGGGTCGGCGAGGTTACGCACGAGGTAGGCCGCGAAGATGCCGTCGAACGGACCGCGCACGCCGGCCTCGCTGATGGTCTCGATCGGGCTGTGCACGAACCGGACCGTATCGGGCCAGGATTTCGCGGTCGCCTCGGCCAGCATGCCTGCTGAGGCGTCGACGGCGACGATCTCGGCGTGCGGTGCCACTGCGAGTAGCGCGGCCGTCGACGCTGCCGTCCCGCAGCCGGCGTCGAGCAGGCGAACCCCACGCCCGCCGTGCGGAATTCGCATCCGCCGCGCCGATATTCGCAGATGATCGTGATAGCCGGGATTCGCGCCGACCAGCTTGTCGTAGGCGTGCGCGCCCACGTCGAAGGCGGCGGGAACGTCTATGGCCATTGCTGGTCCTGATCCTTGGGGCGCTGCTTCTCCCACATCAGCAGCACCGCGGTAACCATCGCCCAGCCGAACAGGAAATCCTCCACCGGGATGTCCCACGGGAACCGCACCCCGCTGCTGTGCTGCTCGTTGTAGATGACGATCGGCGCCGACAGCTTGGTCAGCCACCCGTCGACGATCACCTGGAATGCCACCACAATGGCAAAAGAAATCCAGTATGCGGCCTTCGCGAACAGCCCGGTGCGCAATACTGCGAGTTCCAGCGCAACGACCACCACCACCGCGACGACGGCGGGCAGGGTGTAACCGAGGCCCGTCATCGGCGGCCGCGCGGCATGGCGAGGATCGCGCTGACCGCCGAATAGGTCAGCAGGCCGCACACCGGGATGGCGATGAAAAACAACAACTCCTCCAAGGGAATCGAGAAGCCGACGTCGATGCCGCTAATGTAGCGCGGGTTGTAGGTCCATACGTGCCCGGCGATCGCGATCGCATCCCAGGCGACGAACACCAGCGCGACCGGGCCGACCGACAACAGCAGTCGCACCGGTTGGCGGTAGACCCCGGATCCGAAGATCTCGAGCGGCGCCGTGATCAGCAGGCAGGCGCCCAGCACGATCAGGTACTGCCAACGATCCATCAGGCCGCACCGTACCCACGGGCACGGCGAGCCCGAATCAGTCCCGCTGCGAGGACCTGTAGTCGCCGTCCAACGCCGACGGAGGCCCGCTGGCTGAACACCGCGAAATCGATGGCCTCGATGCGGTCCAGGATCTCGGAATACAACGTGAATGCTGTTGCCACACAGGGTCTCGACCGCGGAGCGAGCAACGCGATACCCTTGCGGGCTTCCCGGTAGACCGCGCGGGCGACGTCATGCTGAGCGGCCAGTGCACGGCGCACCTTGGGGTCGGTCTGACGGTTTTGGTGACACCACGTCAGCACGTCGCGATCCACGTCGAAGGCGGCAAGTTCGTCCGCGGGCAGATACACCCGGTCGCGTTCCAGGTCCTCGTCGACATCGCGCAGAAAATTTGTCAGCTGAAATGCCTGGCCCAGGGCCTCGGCATACGGCGCGGCCTCAGCTTCGGGCCCGACGGTTCCAAGGATCGGCAACATCTCCAGGCCGATCGCGGCGGCCGAGCCGCGCATGTAGCGGTTGAGCGCCGGACGGTCCGGATAGTCGGTGACGGTCAGGTCCATCCGCATCGACGTCAGGAAGTCGTCGAACAATTCCAGGGGGATGCGGTAGGTGCGGGCGGTGTGCAGCACAGCGGCCAGGACGGGTTCTTTCTCGTCGGCCATGCCACTGAAGAACTTGGCCGATAACCGGTCAAGGCGTTGCTCACGCTCGGTTGTGCTGGTGCCGGCGTCCATGTCGTCAAGGATATCGTCCGCGTATCGGGCAAACCCGTACAGCGCGTGCACTGCCGGCCGCTGCGATGGCGCCAGCAACCGGGTAGCCAAGAAGTAGGTCCGGCCGTGCTCGGCGTTGAGACGCCGGCAGTACCGGTAGGACTCGCGCAATCGAGCATCGTCGATCCCTGCGGCGTGCAACTCGGTGTGGATCATCACTACCTGCTTCCGGAGCTGACGATGGCGCGGTTGCCCGAGGGATCCTCGACGACCCCGGTAATACGGTCGGCGGCCAACCGCCCGGAGATGAGCGCGGTGGGCATCCCCACGCCCGGCACGGTCGATCCACCGGCCAGCACGGCGTTCGCTACGCCGCGGACCATGTTGGCGGGTCGAAACGGACCGGTCTGGGCGAACGTGTGTGCCAACGCGAACGGTGTGCCCGCAATCATGCCCTGACGGCCCCAGTCGGCGGGCGTGACGACGTCGAGAACCTCTGCGTCAAGCCCGGGCATCAGCCGTGCGATGGCGACGTCCACCACCTCACGCGCGTAGCTCTGCCCGATCGAATCCCAATCGACCATGCCCACTTCGAGATTCGGGGCAGGCGCCAGAACATAGAGCAGATCGCGCCCGGGCGGGGCGAGGCTCGGATCCCCTGCGGTCGGCCTGGTCACCAAGAGCGACGGATCGCTCATCAGTACCCCGTCCCGGATGATCTCGTCGAACGTGCCGGCCCACTTGCCCCCGAAGCTGATGTTGTGATGCGCCAGGCGCTCACCGACCGCAGGCACGCCGACGTGCGCGACAACCGCCGACGGGGCCGGGCGTACCTTGACCAGGCGCCGGGGTGAGCGTCCAAGCAACTCATAGGTCAGCGGAAGTTCGGTCGTGAGAATCACCGCGTCACAGGCAATTCGGTCATCTCCTGCGTGCACCGCAGTCACCCGCGAGCCGGTGCGCTCCAGCGCGGTCACGCATCCGCCGTACCGGAACTTCACCCCTGCCGTAGCGGCGACGGCCGCCATCGCTTCTGGCACCGCCCGCATGCCCCCACGCGGAAAGTACACGCCTGCAACGGTATCCATGTAGGCAATCACCGCGTAGGCGGCCATCGCCCGTTGCGGCGGCACACCGGCGTAGAGCGCCTGGAAGGTGAAGAGCCGCTGCACGCGTTCATCGGAGACGAACCGGCTGACCATCCGTTCCCAGCCCCGGAAGCCGCCGATCGCGGCCAGCCGGGCCAGCTGTGGGGTCAGCAGTGACAGCGGTGAGGTGAAGTTGGCGGCGATGAAGCCGTCGAACTCCAGCCGGTAGAGCTCGGCGAGCCAGTCACGCAGCCGTAGATATCCGCCGGCCTGCTCGGGACCGGCGAAGTCTTCGATCGCGGCAGCCATCGCGGCCGCGTCGGCGTGCACGTCCAGCGCGCTGCCGTCGGCGAAGTTGGCCCGGTAGGCAGGCTCGACGGGCATGAGGTCGAGATGGTCGGCCACCGACGCGCCGACCGCGGCGAACGCATCGGCGATGATGTCGGGCATGGTCAGGACAGTCGGGCCGGTGTCGATCCGGTACCCGTCGATGTCGGACTGGCCCATGCGTCCGCCCGGGAACGGGTGACGTTCGACCACGGTGACCGAGCGGCCGCGGCCGGTGAGGTGTAGCGCAGCCGACAGCCCTGATAGGCCCGCGCCGATCACCACGACGTGGTCAGTCGCGCCCGGGACCGTACGCATCACTGGCTCCTCTCCCCGCCGAGGGCTTGACTCGCCCTCGTGCAGATACCCCGCAGGAGACCTTTCAATCAGAAGAAGTGGGAACGCGTGGCCAGCGAACGCAATACGGTCACCATGTCGCCTCCGGTCCTGACCCGCGCTGATTATCGCAGCTCGGCGTTTAGGAGATCAGCGGTTCGGGAAACTGCGTTCGAGGATAAAACGACCAGCGGCTGGATCCGCGGGCCGTCGGCGGGCAATCTGACGGCGGCGATCGCCGAATCCCTTGCGATGCAGAGGATCCGGTGCGGCCGCACGCCGCTTGCGGCCGTACACCGGCGCGACCGCGTCCGAGCTGACATGCTCATCACGTGAAATCACTCGCCGCCATGAAATCCACCGCACGGCCAACGGTGGCCGGCTCGGTCTCGACCACCGACAGCGCGGTCGTGGCCGGATCGGTTTCCACCGTGCGCAGTGCGGTGGTCGCCAACTCGATCGCCACTGTCGGGAGTTCGGTCGTCGCTGGAGCGATTGCGACCGCCGGCAGCGCAGTTGTCGCCGGCTCGGTCGCCACCGCGGGCAGCGCTGTCGTCGCCGGCTCGGTCGCCACCATGGGCAGCGCCGTCATCGCAGGCAGCGCGCTCACCGTCCTGTCGGTCCGGTTGCGGGAGTGCGTGGCGTGCCTGGCATGTTTTGCGTGCCGGCGCTGCGCCGGTTGCGTGGGCTGTGCCCGGTGCACCGACTGCGTCGGATGTGTTGGGTGCTACAACTGCTCGGGACTGCGCAACGCAGTGGGGCTCAAGGACGTACACGCCTAGCCCCGCAGAAAGGGTCGGGCTATGACACAGCTGAACGGGAAAGTCGCGCTGGTGACGGGCGCATCGTCGGGCCTCGGGGCCGCGACGGCGCAATTGTTCGCCGAGCGCGGAGCCACGGTATTCGGCATCGCACGCGATGCCGAGCGGATGGCGACGGTTTTCGAATCGGTTCCCGGCGGCGCGTACGCGTCGGTCGACATCACCAGCGCCCAGGCCTGCCGCGACGCCGTCGCCCAGTGCATCGAACGCTTCGGCAGGATCGATGTGCTGGTCAATGCGGCGGGCTTTCACCAGATGCGGAACACCACGTCGGTCACCGACGAGGACTGGGATTACGACCTCGCGGTCAACCTCAACGGCCCGTTCTATCTGATCCGGGCAGCGCTGCCACATCTGCTGGAGGTCGGCGGCAATATCGTCAACGTCGCCTCCATCGCCGGTATCGAGGGCGAGGTCTATTCCGCGGCGTACTGCGCAGCCAAACACGGGCTGGTCGGGATGACCAAGGCCCTGGCGATCGAATACACCAAGGAGCAGTTGCGGGTGAACGTGATCTGCCCGGGCGGCATGCTCACCCCGCAGGTGACGGAGTTCAAAACCCCCGACGACGCGGACTGGAACCTGATCATGCGGATCGCCGCGCCCCGCGGAATGATGGCGCCGGTCGATGTGGCAAAGGTGATCGCCTTCCTTGCCAGCGACGACGCCGTCACCATCCACGGCGCGGTCTACAACGTCGACAATGGCAAGACGGCGGGCTAGCCGCCAATCTCGAAATGCCGGCGGATGCCGGCCAGCATCTCCTTGTGGGCCTCGACCGCCTGGCGGACGGTGACGGCCAGCAGCGGCCACGGCGCGGTGAACCGGATCCGTTCGGTCAGCCGGGTTCCCGTTGGTATCGGATCGAAGGAGACCACCGAGTCCAGGTGAACGGCGGGGAACTGACGAGCCTGCGTGAGCACCGGGCCGGCCGACGGCACCTCAAGCCTGGCCGTGTAGGTGATCGGCAACGTCATGATGCGCAGCGGGATGCGGTCGCGGACGCGGTAGACCTGTACGTAGCCGTCGCCGGTATCCGTGCGCGACAGGGTTTCGACCGACACCACCAACGGGTGGACGTCCCTGATGTTGTTCAGATCGACGTAGTGAGCCCGAACGTCGTCGGGGGCGCCGGGCACGTCCTGGATGAGGACGCGTTCGACAGGGCCGGCCATCGCGAGCTACTGAACGGCCGCCCGCTGCAGTACGCCGACCTGGTCCGGGCAGTACGTGGCGATCGCTGCGCCCAGGAACTGGATCGCCTGGCCCTGGGTGCTGTTCAACGGCAGGTTGGTCAGGATGAACTTGGCGGACGCGTAGGTGTCTTTATCGAGGCCGGTGGCCAGTCGCTTGCAGGTGATCTTGCCGATCCACGCGTTGTAATCACGAGGCCCGTAGATCCCGAAGGTGTGAAGCTGGTTCGCGAAATCCGTATCGGGATCGGCGTGCGACGGCGCGGCCAGGACAATCGGCGCCGCGACGGCCGCAACGGCGGCCATGGCAAGCCTCGTAACGTTCATGGCCAAGATTGTAGGACAGCTAAGCACCGCCGCAAGAGCCATACCGCGCAATTGCCCCCGTGCCGCCGGAATCTCACTCTGGGGGATGATGTGACCTCACCCACGATTGGTCGAGGGGAATCGAATGCCGACGCCAGCGGGGGGTATGGTCCGATCAGTTAAGTGAGCTAATCTCTCAGTTAAATCAGCTAAGCTGTCGCGACCAGACACGAAGAAAATGGGGTTGAGATGAGACGGACGGCCGCGCTCATGAATAGCGCTGAAGGAGTCATCGCGCTGTTCGTGTCGGCGTCGTAATCTCGTCGGGGAATCCTATGGTCAAGGCATTGAGGCGGGCGTGGATCCCGCTGGTCATAGTGATCGTGGTGGCTCTTGCCGGTTTCGGCGTATTCCGGCTGCACGGAATCTTCGGCAAGACCGAACTGACCCGGCCTGGCAGCGGCCTGGCCAACGACACCAAACCGTTCAACCCCAAGCAGGTGACGTACCAGATCTTCGGCCCGCAGGGCGCGGTGGCAACCATCAACTACCTCGACCTCGACGCGCAGCCGCAGATTGCCCGCGACATCGCACTGCCCTGGTCGCTCACCCTCACCACGACCGCTCCGGCCGCCAGCGCCAATATCGTGGCCCAGGGCGATACCGACACGATCGGCTGCCGCATCCTGGTCGACGGTGTACTCAAGGATGAGAAGACCTCGACCGGTGTGAACGCCCAGACCTTTTGCCTGGTGAAGTCCGCATGACCGATCTCCAGACCAAGACCAAGAAGAACCCGCTGATCCCCCGGTTCGTTCGGGCCTTCTCGGTTCCGATCGTGCTGCTCTGGCTCGGCCTCGTCGTCGTTCTCAGCGTCGCGGTGCCGTCACTGGAGCAGGTGAGCCAAGAGCACACGGTGTCGTTGGCGCCCGAGGACGCGCCGTCGATGCAGGCGATGAAGCAGGTCGGCAAGACCTTCCAGGAGTTCGACTCCAACAGCAGCGCGATGGTCCTGCTGGAAGGCGACCAGCATTTGGGCGCCGAGGCGCACCAGTACTACGACACCCTGATCCAGAAGCTGCGCGCCGACACCAAGCACGTCGAACACATCCAGGATTTCTGGGGCGATCCGCTGACCGCCGCCGGCTCTCAGAGCGCCGACGGCAAGGCCGCCTACGTTCAGCTGTACCTTGCGGGCAACCAGGGCGAAGCGCTGGCCAACGAGTCGATCGACGCGGTCACCAAGATCGTCGAGGCCAATCCGCCACCGGCCGGAATCAAGGTCTTCGTCACCGGCCCAACGGCATTGAGCCACGATCAACACAACGCCGGCGACTCAGCAGTCAAGATGATCGAGGGCATCACCATTGCCGTCATCTTCGTGATGCTGCTCTTGGTCTACCGCTCCATCACGACGGTGATCCTCGTTCTGGTCATGGTGTTCGCCGAACTCACCGCGGCCCGAGGCGTCATCGCCTTCCTCGGCCACTACGAGCTCATCGGCCTGTCGACCTTCGCGGTGAATCTGCTGGCGACCCTGGCGATTGCGGCGGCCACTGACTACGCGATCTTCCTGATCGGCCGCTACCACGAGGCGAGGCTGGCCGGCGAAGACCGTGAGACGGCCTTCTACTCGATGTACCACGGCACCGCCCACGTGATTCTGGGCTCGGGCCTGACCATCGCGGGTGCGACGTTCTGTCTGCACTTCACCCGCCTGCCCTATTTCCAATCGCTGGGCTTCCCGCTGGCCATCGGCATGTTGGTCGTGGTGTTCGCGGCACTAACCCTTGGCGCCGCCGTCATCTCGATCGGCGGCCGGTTCGGATTGTTCGAGCCCAAGCGCAAACTGAACACCCACACCTGGCGGCGCGTCGGAACCGCGGTGGTCCGCTGGCCCGGACCGATTCTTGTCGCCTCGATCGCACTGTCCCTGATCGGACTGCTGGCGCTGCCGTCGTACAAAACCAACTACAACGACCGCTACTACCTGCCCGGCGACATTCCGGCCAATCAGGGCTACGCGGCCGCCGACCGGCACTTCCCGCAAGCCCGGATGAATCCCGAATTACTGCTCGTCGAAACCGACCACGATGTGCGCAACCCGGCCGACATGCTCGTCGTCGACCGGATCGCCAAATCGGTCTTCCACATTCCTGGCATCGGCCGGGTGCAGACCATCACCCGCCCGCTGGGGACCCCGATCGAACACACCTCGATCCCGTTCATCATCAGCATGCAGGGCACCAACCAGACGATGAACATGTCCTATCTGCAAGACCGCATGAAGGACATGCTGAAGATGGGCGATGAGCTGCAGGTCACCATCGACACGATGGAGCGCATGCTGGCGCTGACCAAAGAGATGGTCGGCATCACCCACAGCATGGTCGGCAAGACCAAGCAGATGGTCGCCGACACCAACCAGATCCGGGACCAGATCGCCAATTTCGACGATTTCTTCCGTCCGATCCGCAACTACTTGTACTGGGAACCGCACTGCTACGACATCCCACTCTGCTACTCGATACGGTCGATCTTCGATGCGCTCGACGGAATCGACACGCTCAGTGGCGATCTCGGGGCGCTGGTCGTCGACATGGACCGCCTCGACGTCCTGATGCCGAAGATGGTCCTGATCATGCCGCCGATGATCGCCAACATGAAGGCCATGAAGACGACGATGCTGACGATGCAGTCGACGATGGGCGGCCTGCAGAATCAGATGGACGCGATGCAGCAGAACGCGACCGCGCTGGGACAGGCCTACGACGCGTCGAAGAACGACGATTCGTTCTATCTGCCACCCGAGGTTTTCGACAATCCGGAATTCAAGCGCGGCCTGAAGATGTTCGTCTCGCCGGACGGAAAAGCGGTGCGGTTCATCATCTCCCATGAAGGAGATCCCGCGACGCCGGAAGGCATCTCGCACATCGACAAGATCAAGAACGCCGCGTTCGAGGCGATCAAGGGCACCCCGCTGGAGGGGTCGAAGGTCTATCTGGGCGGCACCGCGTCGGTCTACAAGGATATGCAGCACGGCGCCAACTACGACCTGATGATCGCCGGCATCGCGGCACTGTGCCTGATCTTCATCATCATGTTGGTGATCACCAGAAGTGTGGTGGCGGCGGCCGTGATCGTGGGCACGGTGGTGCTGTCGCTTGGCGCTTCGTTCGGGCTCTCAGTCCTGCTCTGGCAGCACATACTCGGTCAGCCGCTGCACTGGCTGGTGCTCGCGATGGCGGTGATCATCCTGCTGGCGGTGGGATCGGACTACAACCTGCTCCTGGTGGCCCGGTTCAAGGAGGAGATCCACGCCGGGCTGAACACCGGGATCATCCGGGCGATGGCCGGCAGCGGGTCGGTGGTGACGTCGGCCGGTTTGGTGTTCGCCTTCACGATGGCCTCGATGTCGGTCAGCCCGCTGCGGGTCGGTGGCCAGGTGGGAACGACGATCGCTCTGGGTTTGTTGTTCGACACGCTGGTGGTGCGCTCGTTCATGACGCCGGCCATCGCAGCGCTTCTCGGCAAGTGGTTCTGGTGGCCCCAGCGGGTGCGTCAGCGCCCGGTACCACAACCGTGGCCCTCGCCCGCGGAAGCGACGGAGCGACCGTCCGTGGATGCCAGCGCGCCTGGCAACTCTCCGTGACCGGTGCGACCAGGCCGACCTGACCAGTCGTCGGCTGTTAGGAACCTGTTCAGCTCCCGTTCGCACAGTGGCAAGTCGGGCCATGACTTTGCTGTCATCCTTGACGACAGCCCCGTTGGCCGGCCGTCCAGGAAGGACCCTGATGTCGCTCGAACTGCGCTACGTCGCACCACTGCTGCTTGGTGTCGGCGTGTCGATTGTGCTGGCCCCGTTGGCCGTTGCCGATACACCCGCCATCCCCGAGCCCGGCTCGGAGTCGGCTGCCGCCACCATCCGCGACCTCGATGCCGCGGGCTACGACGTCTCGCTGCAGTACGAGAACGGTGTCCCCAACAGTGGGCTGTCGCAGTGCACCGTGACCGATATCAACACCCAGGGGACGGCAGGCAACCAGGGGATCGCCTACGTCACCATCAACTGCTCCAAGTAAGCCCGCCAGGGCGATACCGTCGTCCTGCCTTCCGCCGAGGCCGGCCGTTGCCAGGCCCGAAACATAGGGCCGGTATCGACGTCACGTGGGCCAGCCGAATTGCCCACCGCCGCAGTGCTTTTGCGGCAGCCTCCGCCCGGAACGTCGCATGCAGACGGGCATCGAGTTCGGGCGCCAGCTCGCCGAGCGTCGACGATACCCGCCCCGGCAGCGCACGCCGTGTAGTTACAGATTTACGCGAAAGTGTAAACTGTCCCCACGGCAAACGAGAAAGGCAACGCAATTGGGCATCGTGACCACGAGCTCGGAGACGGCGTTCAGCCAGCCACCGGAGACGCTCTACGACTTCGTCACCAATCCCGCCAACTGGACCAAGACGTATCCCGGAAGCAATTACGTCGGCAAGCTCGACGCGTTGCCGCTGGCGGTCGGCGACACCTGGGAAGAGGGCGGTCCCGATGGGGACCGCATCTTCACCTGGCAGCTGGCGATCGCCGTGCGCCCCAAGCTGTGGGTGTTCAGTTCGGTAGGCCGGTTAGGCCACGATCGCGAGGGCAACGGTGGCATGGAGGGGCGGATCACCGTCCAGTACCACTTCACGACACCAGGAGAGGGCATCACGTTGTTCACCCGGACGATGACCATCGAGGCGCCGAAGGACGCACCGATGCCTGACGGGTTCTTCCGAATCGTCAACCCCGCCAACATCGACCGCTATCACGCCGCGATCGCGCGGGAGCTCACGACAATCAGTTGAGGCCGTGATGGTGGTTGCCGGGCGCCTCGGTCGGCGCCGGGGGTGCGACCACCGTCGGCGAGAACTTGTTGCCATCGGTGGGGCTGAGCACCTTGTCGGTGGGCCTCGGCGGCGTCGTGCTCGATGTCGGGGCGCTCGTCGTTGAGGTTGTCGTCGTGGTGGAGGTGGATGGAGCCTGGTTCTCGCTCTTGCTGCACGACGCGACGAACGAAGCCATGGTGATGAGTGCGGCGCCACCGACAATTGCGGCAATGCGGGTACGCACATAGGGCGAATTCATGAGATTCCTGTTCAGAAGTGGCGAACTCGCCCTCGCCGGGGGCCTTAGATAGGCCGAAATGCCTGTTCGAGAACAACATCTTTCCAGGCAGTCACAGCAATGGCAATCCGCAGAGTTTCCTCGCGGCGGAGTAACGGTCGCGTCACGATTCGCCGACGCCGGGCCTTGCGGGCCGTGATCGCAAAGGCGCGCTCACTTCTCGTAACCGCCTGACCGGGGAATTTGTTTGCGCACTCGTGACGAGAGTGAGCCATGAGGTTTGCCAGATGCGGTACCGTCACCTCAATACCAAGGGGAGACAGTGATGAGCTCGACGAATAATGCCTCGGCATATGTGGGCCGCCTCGGCGGCTTGGCGGTCGGCCTGGGTGTCGGCGTGGCGATCCTCGCCGGTGCCGGTGCGGCGTGGGCAGAGACTTCCGATTCCGGCGGTTCGGGATCCTCTACGCACAATTCGTCGAGTACCGGATCCTCTGCCAAAGCGAACAAGCCGGCAGCCTCGTCGGCGCGCACCTCGAACAAGACCACAGCGGGCAGCGCACGCTCGATCAAGGCCCCGGCGGCGGCTGCTGTGGCGACACCCAGCGCGGCGCAGGTGGTGACCCGGGCACTGGCCGCTGCTGCCCTCACCCCGGCGCCGACCGGCGACTCCCCCGCCGTGGCCGCCGTGTCGGGATTGGCGACGTCGGGCCGGCGCGCGAACGCACCCGCTTCCGCGGCCGCCACGATCTCGACCGCCGCCGTGGTGACCTCCCCGAGCAGCATCGCCTCATCGCCGGTCGGCTGGGTGACGGGCCAGTCCAACACCGCCTCTCCCGGGACCGGCTGGCCGCAGACCAATAACACCGCCGGCTTCGGGATCTGGGGTACCGACCTCGGGATCATGTGGGAGAACGGTCTGACCGGCAACATTCAGCTCGCGTTCGGTGACACCTTCAGCGGGCCGAACATGACCGGCGACTGGCGCTCCAACGTCCTACTGCTCAGCCAGGACAAGAACCTCACCAACGGCCTGACCCTGCTGCAGACCGGGTACGCCTACCAATTCATCCCGAGCTCTTCGAGTGCGCTGTTCCCGATCTTCAACTCCGAGGTGACGATCATCCCGACCTCGGCCATCTCGGTCGCCAACCAGCAGTACGTCAACTACATGTCGGTCAAGTCCTGGGACAGCCCGGGCCGCTGGACCACCAACTATTCGGCGATCTCGATGTACAACGAGGCCACCGACAAGTGGGTGCTGCTGCCCTCGACCATCCGGTCGGCGAGCTGGTTCGGCTCGTCGAAACCGTACGTCCCCGGCAACCAGAACTTCCAACAGGCCGCCTACGTCCTCGAGCCCGCCGACCAGGTCGCCGAAGGCGATACCCAGTACCTCTACGCGTTCGGCACGCCGTCGGGACGCGCCGGCTCGGCCTACCTGTCCCGGGTTGCCGTCGACGACGTCGACAATCTGGCCAAGTACCAGTACTGGAACGGAAAGAACTGGGTGACCGGCAAGCCCGTCGCCGCCACGCCGATCATCGGCGATTCCACCCGTTCTGCAGGCCTTTTCGGTCCCATCATCGACTGGGCCAACAATCCCAAGGTGCTGGGCGGCATTCTCGGCGGCCTCTTCGGTGCCAAGACAGGCGGGAACGTCAGCGAGATGTCGGTGCAGTACAACGACTATCTCGGCAAGTACGTGATGATGTACGCCGACGGCAATAACAACATTCAGATGCGCTATGCCGACGAGCCCAACGGCCAGTGGTCGGCACCGATCACGGTGGCGACCTCGGCGACGTACCCAGGCTTGTACGCGCCGATGATTCACCCGTGGTCGGGCACCGGAAAGCTGGTCGACAACAACGGAAATCCCGACGACAGCAACCTGTACTGGAACATGTCGCTGTGGGGCAACTACAACGTCGTCCTGATGAAGACCGACCTGTCTTCGCTGAAGTCCACGCTGGTCTAGTCCCCCTCGAACGCCCTGAGTGGCGTTCGACCTGCTAGCTAAGTCCAGAATTTAGACCCTGATAGGCTGGCGACCATGCCTGCCGTCCGCGACCAGATCAGCACCGAAAACTGTTCGGTCAAGCGGGCACTGGATGTCGTCGGGGAAAAGTGGACACTTCTGGTCCTGCGTGAGGCGTTCTACGGCGCTCGACGCTTCGAGCGGTTCCAGGCCCGTGTCGGCTGTCCCCGCCAGGTCTTGACCGACCGGCTCAGCACCCTGGTCGCCGCCGGTGTGCTGCGGCGGGTGCCGTATCAAGAACCAGGCCAACGGGAACGCCACGAATACCGGCTGACCGACAAGGGCCGAGATCTGCTGCCCGCGGTCATCGCGCTGATGCAATGGGGCGACAAGTGGGAGGCCGACCCGGCAGGACCCCCTGTCGAGGTCGTGCACCGGGACTGCGGGCATGCGGTCGAACTGACGCTGCGATGCAGCAATGACCAGACTCCCCTGACCGTCTTTGACACCGAGCCGCGACCCGGGCCGGGCGCGCGACCCACAACAACCGGAAAGGCGATCCGATGACCACCACCGTCCATTCGTTCGACACCGCAATCGACCTGGCCGACAACGGGATCGGGCACTACATCGGCCAGACGACACCGGAATGGGCGAATATGGTCGGGCCGTTCGGTGGCGTGACCGCCGCGGCGATCATCCGCGCGATCGAGCGTCATCGCGACCGAATCGGTGAACCCGTCGCGTTGACCGTCAACTATCTGGCCCCGGTCACCGATGGCAGTTTCGACATCACTGTTCGTGCCGCCCGCACCAACCGGACCAACCAGCACTGGACCGCCGAGATGACTCAGGAACACGGATTGACCACCACCGCCACCGCTGTCTTCGGCGTCCGCCGCGATGCCTGGTCCGACACCGAGGCCACGATGCCGGCGGCACCAGATCCCGAAACCCTGACGCCCACAACGCTTCCCGTACCAGTTCCGTGGATGCGCAACTACGAGATGCACTACGTGGACGGCGGGGTGCCGACCGAGCCGGCCGAAAGCACATCATCCACGACGACGCTGTGGACGCGCCAACGCCCCGCTCGCGCACTCGACTTCGCCGCGCTCAGCGCACTCAGTGATGTGTTCTACCCGAGGGTGTTTCTGCGCCGCGGGCGCATGCTGCCGGCCGGCACGGTCTCATTGACGACGTACTTCCACGTTGACGGCGCCGAGCTGGCCGGCCACGGCACCGATTACGTCCTGGCCAGTGCCCACGCCCAGCGCTTTGCCCGCGGTTACTTCGACCAGACCGCGCAGATTTGGGGCCGCGACGCGACGCTGCTGGCCACCAGTCACCAGATCGTCTATTACAAAGACTGAATGGCCGACAACATCGATCCGCCGGTAGCCCGCCGGTGGCCCCATATCCTGCGGCTCGCGCTGTTCGTCACATTCCTGCTGGGCCTGTTCTATCTGGTGGCGGTGTCGAGGGTGATCGACGTGCAGCAGGTTCGGGATGCGGTGGCCGCGACCGGGCCGCTGGCTCCCCTGGTCTATCTGGCGGTTTCGGCCGCGCTGGCTGCGGTGTTCGTCCCGGGCCCGCTGCTGGCCGCCGGTAGCGGCGTGTTGTTCGGGCCGGTGTTGGGGACGTTCGTGACGCTGGGCTCGACGGTGACCACAGCGATGATCGCCGCCCTGCTCGGCCGGCGAGCCGGCCGTGACAGTGCCCGGGTCCTACTCGGGCCGGACTGGTCGGCGCGCATCGACGCACAGATCCAGCGCCGCGGATTGTGGGCGGTAGTGGGCCAGCGATTCGTGCCGGGCATCTCCGATGCGCTGGCATCCTACGCATTCGGCGCCTTCGGAATGCCGTTGTGGCAGATGGCAATCGGAGCCTTGATTGGATCCGCACCCCGGGCCTTCGTATACACCGCGTTAGGAGCGTCGATCTCCGATCTATCCTCACCGCTGGCCTACGTGGCGGTCGCGATCTGGTGCATCACCGCAATCATCGGCGCGTTCGCCGCGCACCGCGGGTATCGCGGATGGCGCCGCCGCGGGCGGTCCAAGGACGGCTAACGGGCGCTGTGGCCGCGGCCTTCGGCCTTGTGCGGGTGCTTCGGACCGCTGGCGGCCGAGGTCGCCGACGGCGTGTGCCGCATCGGCTTTGCCGCCGCCTTGGTGTGGACTGCTGCACTGACGGCCACCGGCGGCTTCAGCGCCTTGGCGATCTGTTGGGCCAACGTCTGCAGGGTTCCGATCGGCCCGGCGATGTTGAGCACGGTGCCGTTCGTGAAGTCGAAGCCGCCGGGGCTGAACAGGCCACCGGCCAGCACTGGAATGCCGATACCGACCAGCGAGTCCAGGTCGGGGCCGTACCCGCCGTTGAGCACGCCGCCGATGATGGTCGCCGGGCCGGTGAGGATCGCATTGACGACCTGCTGGGGATCGCCGGCGTGCACCGCGTCGATCACGTTCTGCACGGCGGCACCGGTAGCGCCCAGGCCGGTGATCACCGGGCCGAGCAGGCCGACGACGACCATCGCGTCGTAAAGCGGGTCGTTGAAGACCTTGCCCACGTTGAGCAAGTTCTGGAACGGCTGGGCGACGAACTTCTGAATGGCCGGCAGCAGGTTGATCAGCGGCACACCGACGGCCAGCGGGACAGTGAGCAGGGCGTTGGTGGCCGCTTCCACATTGCCCGCCGCTAGCGAGGTGACCACTGTCTTCAATAGGTCGGGGGTGGTGACGGTCAGCGCTGTGAAGAGGTCTTGGCCCGCCGCCCCCAACGCGCTACCGAGTGCGGAGAAACTCGCCGCCTGGTTGGCAACGATCTGCTTGATCACCGCGCCGGGGTCGGCCGCATCGACAAGGGTCTGGAGGTTGGCGGCCGCGGTCTCGAAGAGCTGCTTGTAGGCGTCGATCGGGCTAACTGCCGCCGCGAGCGTCGTCGCGTCGACGTGGATCGCCGGCAGGTGGATGTCAGACACCGGTGGCGCGATCGGCGAGGCGGCGATGACGCCGGCACCGAGGAGCGCCACGCCAGCTGTGACGGAGGAACGAACAGCACGTTGCATGAGAGGTCCCAAAATGTTGAGGTTTGTACTGACAATCCCCGAACCTACTGTCGAGTAAGTTTGGCTGACCATCGCACGAATTGATGAGATCTCGAATGTGTCGAGCCGGTCGGCAGCTACGGAATCAGTGGCGCCGGGCCGTCCTGGCGCTCATCGTATTGGCGAGCTGAACTCGCGACCGAACCCCCATCTTGCGGAAGACAGCACGTAGATGGGTGTTGACGGTGTGGATCGATACCCCGAGTGCCGACGCTACGGATTGGTTGGTGTGGCCCTCACTCACCAGCTGTGCCACCCGCTGTTCGGCTTTGGTCAAAGCCTCGCGCTGGTCGGCCGGCGCACCGGCCCGACTCAGATCGCGTTCCACACCGCGCAGATAGTGGATCGCGCCGAGCCCGGCGAACAATTCGTGCGCCTCCGACAGCACCACCACGCCGGTGTGCCGGTCGCCCTTGTCGACCAGCACTGCGCCGTAGTCGGCCAACGCTCCGGCCAACAGGAGGGTCCGCGGCGACTCACGCAGGATCTTGACCGCGCTGCGCAGGGTGACCGGGTCGCGCGCAACGAACCCTTCGACCTGCAGCGCCACCCCCTCGAAACTGGCGACACCGGGGTTGCGCTCGGCAGCGAGCTTGGCGCGTTCGACCGTCTCGCGGGCGAATTCGTGATCAGCGGCGGCGACAGCGATACCCGCCTGTACCCGCAGCAGCTCAGGGTTCCTCGGCCACCACGACCGTGACTGTGCCAGTGCGGCCATCAGCGGCTTGAGGATGCGCACACTTTCCTCGAACCGCCCTTCCGCACCAGCGATTCGGCCCTTGATCAACAGCACCGGCGGCTGGCGCACCGCATCGTCGGTGAGGCCGGTCTCCTCGGCCGACTGCAGCCGTTCCCGCGCCAGCGCCAGATCGCCCCGGATGACCGCGACAATGCTGGCGATCAACCACGCCTCGAATTTGTGGACATAGGTGCCGATCTCGTCACACAGGCGGATCACCGTCAGGGCACCGGCCTCCGCTTCGGCCAGCCGCCCGAGCTTGAAGTCCTGCAACAGTTGAGCGAACACCAGCGACGGCAGGCCGTGCTCGACGGACCGCCCCTTGTCGCTGTGGCGGTTGCGGGTCAGCAGCTCTTCGGCTTCGGCGAACCGGTCCAGCTGCTGCAACGCCAAGACCTCACCGGCCAGGTAGGTGGTGCCGCCCAGCGCGCGCAACGCCCGGTAGTGTCCGCGTGCCGACGTGTGCCGGCCTTCCGCGGTACCCGCCTCGGCCAAGGCCTGCAACGCCAGCAGTTGCGTGCGTTCGTCACCGAGCGCACGTCCCCGCGCCAGCGCCGACTCGCCCGCCGCAATCGCCTCCTGCGCGGTCCCCGCCCGGGTGAGCACCAGAGCCTCAACCGCGGCAAGGCGGGCTTGAAGACGCGGGGACAATGCGGGCCGAGCCCGCGCGTCGACGAGGCGGCGGTCGATCTCGCCGAGCTGACCTGTCAACCAAAGCGCTTGAGCAGCAAGTGATTGCAGATGGGCTCGGGCATCGGTGTCGGATACGACGGCGAGCAGGGTGTCGACGATGGCGACGGCGTCGTTGCCGCGCTGCGCGCGGATCAGGATCTCAGCGCACTGCTCACCGATCTCCATCCGCCGGCTGTCGCCGGCACCCAGTAATCCGAAGGCCTCGATGATCAGCGGCGCCGCCACTGCAGGCATGGTGAGCGAGGTCTGGGCGGCGGCACCGCGAAGAATCTCGACCGCCTCGAGATCACCGAATCTGGCCCCGGCGCGGGCGTGCGGCGCCGCGGCGACCACTCCCTCGCCGGATGCCACCAGATATTTCGCACATCGCAGATGCAACTCGCGGCGCGCCGCGGCGGGCACGTTCTGGTAGGCCGCTTCGCGGATCAGGTCGTGTGCGAAGACGATGTGGTCGCGATCGTCGGCGAGCAGGCCGCGCGCATACGCTTCCCTGCGGCAGGCGGCGATCACCATGACGGCGGGTTCGCCCAGCAATTCGGCCGCGTCGGACAGGTCGAGCGGCCGGCCCCAGACCGCGGCGAGCTCCACCAACTCGCCGGTGCGCGCACTGAGCGATTGCAGCCGGCCGTCGATCGCGGCGGCGAAGGAAGCCGGAATGTCGTCGTCAGCCAGCCCGGCATTGCGCGCCGCGGCCACTCCCGCCAGCAGCTGCACTGCCAGGAACGGGTTTCCACCCACGGCGTGCAAGCGCCTACGGGTCACGCCTTCGGCCGGGCCACCGAGATAGTCACGGGCGAGCACGTCGAGGGCGGCGTCACTCAGTGGGCCCAGCACCAGCCGATGCCGTTGCACGCCGTCGACGGCATCGGCTGTGGTGTCGGCAACGTCGCGGCTCACGACGAGCCACACCACCGGGGATCCCGTCAGCCTGCTCGGCAGGGTGTCGAGGGCAAAGCGCGTCACCGGATCAGCCCACTGGGCGTCATCGATCACGATCAGCACGGGGGTGCGGGCGGAGATATCAGCGAGCAGCGAGGCGATGCGATCGACGAGCCACAACGGCTGCTGATGCAGTGGCGCGAGCCCGGCGAAGCTGTCGGCGTCCAGCAGTGGGTTCGGTCCCGAACGCAGCGCGACGAGCAGCGGCGCACCCGCCGCGATCTGATGGAGTTCCTCGGCCTTACCGAGTCCGACGACGAAACCCGCCTCGGCCGCCCGCATGGCGATAGCCCGCACCAGGGCCGTCTTGCCGATGCCGGCTTCCCCGCGCAGGCAGATCACCGCGCCTCGCCGCTGGCCGCCGGCCCGCCGCAGCAGTGTCGCCGCAGCAGCCAGTTCGCCATCTCGGCCTCTCAGGACATTAGCCATCGCCGTTAATAACGGCCGACGTGCCGCATCGCTTCCCGCGTCACGCGATACTTGCGTGATGGCTGATCGCAATGTGCTCGGCGGCCCCCTTGAACCGTGCGGAACCGACCCGATGACGGGGTTCTACCGCGACGGCTGCTGTTCGACGGGCCCCGAGGATGCCGGCCGGCACACGATCTGTGCGGTGGTCACCGCGGACTTCCTCGAGCACCAGCGGTCGATCGGCAACGACCTGTCGACCCCGATGCCGCAGTACCGGTTCCCGGGCCTGTCGCCCGGCGACCGGTGGTGTGTCACGGCGCTGAACTGGCTGCGCGCCCATACCGACGGCCATGCCGCGCCGGTGGTGCTGGCCTGCACCCACGAACGGACCCTGGACGTGGTCGCACTGGAGACGTTGCAGGAGTACGCCGTCGATGTGCCCGACGATATCGGCAGCCTGTGATCAGAAGTAACCGTTAGCCGGCGGCCATACGCCGTTGACCACGTAATTGCCCGCCGCGTAGGCCTTGTAGGCCAGCGGATTGTGGGTGGCGACTGTGCGGACGTTGCGCCAGTGCCGGTCGAGGTTGAGTGCGCGCGCCGTGGCCGAGGCCCCGCCGGTGTCGAAGAGCCGCTCGGCCGCGGCCAGGGTCAGCCGTTCGGCGATCAGTTGTGCCTCGGCAACGACGATCGCCACCCGGGCAAGTTCTTCGGCGTCGCCGATACGACCGGAGTCCACCACCTCATCGAGCGCGTCGGCGGCGTTGAGCACGAGCGCCTCGGCCGCGGACGCATTCGCAGCGATCTCGCCGACTGCATGCAGGGTGAACGGATCACCGGAGGCGGAGTCGGCCAGCGAATGCGACGCCGGACGCGCCTTGTTCTGCACGTACCAGACGGCGTCGTCACGGGCCGCCGCCGCGATACCCGCGGCCACCGCGGCCAGATACAGCTGCAGGAACGTCGTGCTGTGGCCCAGGTGCTTGCCGTCGGACACGGTGGTCACCTCGTGCGGGCGGACTTCGACGTTGGTGAACCGGGTGCCGCCGCTGGCGGTGGTGCGCTGGCCGAAACCCTCCCAGTCGTCGAATAATTCGACCCCAGCGCGGTCGGCGGGCACAATCGCCTGCAGATCCCGGCCCTCGGCATCGCTGGCCGAGACCGCGATCAGATCGGCGAAAAGTGTCCCGGTGGAATAGAACTTGTACCCGTTGAGCCGCAGTACACCGTCGCCGTCAGCCAGCAGCGTGGTGTCGGCCCCGGCCGGCGTCTTGCCTTTCGCATCGGTGATCGCGTTGCCGACGATCACTCCGGCATTGACCCGCGGGAACCACTCCTCGCGCTCTGCTTCGGTGGCGCGATTACTCAACAGGCGCTCGGAGAAGCCGAAATGCGGCCGAAGTGCTTGAGCCACATTGGAACTGCCGCGCGCGATCCGGATGACCGCGGTCAGCACGTCGCGCACCGACCCGCCCGGCCCCCCGTAGCGAGCGGGCACACGAAGGGTCAGCACGCCGGTGCGGCGGATCGCCTCGACGGCGTCGTACTGCAGCACCCGGTCCCGTTCGGCGGCGGCATCGGCGGGACGCAGATCCTCAACCACGGCGGTGAGCCGGTCCAGACGTTGCGGCGGCGTGCCGTCCAGCGGCTCGCTGGTGAACCTCGGGCGTGGCGCCACCGGGTGGGATGCTTCAGAAGTCTGTGCGGTCATGCGACTTTGACAGCCTTTCAACGGTAATGGCTGATGATGTGGTCAGCGAAGCGGTCCAGTTCGGACTCGATCGGCTGGAACTGCAACATGAACAACTCGATGCCGGCCGCGTGGAAGGCGTCGATCCGCTCGATCACCTGCTCATAGCTGCCGACCAGGCCGGCCAGCGTGCCGCCGTTGGACCCGATGCGCGCAGTCCCGGCGAGCACCCTGTACATGACGGTATTCGGATCGGTGCCGCTGGAAATCTCCGGACGCGATTCCGCATCGATCAGCGCCTGCAGATGCGCCTCTTCGGCCTTGGCCTCGGCTTCAGTGGGACGCGCAATCACGAAGGCCGACAATCCGAATCGCAACGGGCCACCGGCGCGGGGCCGGGCCCGCAAGTCCTCGATCAGAGCGGTGGTGTCGGCCAGCGGCCTGCCGTTGATGAAATACACGTCGCCGTGCGAGGCGCCCAGCGCCCGGCCCGGCTCCGATTCGCCGCCGACATACACCGGTGGAACATTCTTTGGGACCGGCCGCACCAGGGCCTGCTGTCCCCCGTGCTGTCCCCCGTGGCCGCCGATGTCGACATGCTTACCGTCCCACAGGTCCAGAACCGTCTCCAACCACTCCTGGGTGTAGGCGTAGCGGTCGTCGTGGGCCAGCGGATCGACACCCAGTGCCTCGAGTTCGGGCAGGAACCAGCCGCTGACCACATTGATCGATAACCGGCCACCGGAGATGTCGGCGATGTTGGCCGCTACTTTGGCGAACACCAGCGGATTGAACAGCAGCGGCTTGATCGCTCCGATCAACTCGATCCGCTCGGTCGCCTCGGCCAGTGCGGCAAGCGTGGACCAGGTCTCCAGCACGTCGTTCTCGGTATCGCTGGGATGGATGACGTGCTGGGCCACCAATGTCGCGTCAAAGCCGCGATTCTCGGCGTGCACAAGCAGATCGCGAGTGCGCCGGTAGCTGGCGTCCGGCAGATCGTCGGGGTGCAGGCGGGCACCGTGGTTGCCGTAGACCGGCGCCCATACCCCGAACCGTGGTCCGCTCATGATGTGGTCAGGTAGCGGTGCCGCTCCCAATCACTGACGTGACTGGTGTAGGCCTGCCATTCGCTGCGGGCGATTGAGACGAAGTCGAGCACCGAATCCCTACCGAGGATCTCCAGGATCGTGTCGTCCTGTTCGGTCAGTGCCAGCGCGGTACCCAGCGAGTCGGGCAGCGGTGAACCCTTGCCGTACAGGTTGCCGGTTCCGGCGGGGCTCGGCGGGCGGCCGGCTTCCAGGCCCGCGACCACAGCGGCGAGCGCCGAGGCGATCAGCCAGTAAGGGTTGGCATCCGAAGCACCCGAACGCAATTCGATACGGGACGCCCCCGGCGACTCCTCCACCAGCGACCGGATGGCCGCGCTTCGGTTGTCCCGGCTCCAGTTCACTGTGTCGGGGGCGAACGAGTCCGGTGTGTAGCGCCGGTAGGCGTTGACCGAGTGCGCCCCGAACAAGGTGATCGCCGGCAGGTGTTCGAGCAGGCCGGCGATGGCGAGCAGGGTCAGCTCACCTTCTTGGCCGTCGACCGGGGCGAACGCGGGTTCGTCGCCGCGCCACAGCGAAATATGCAGGTGCGCAGAACTTCCCGAATGCTCGGAGAACGGCTTGGGCATGAAACTGGCCACCTTGCCGTGCTTGCGAGCGACTTCTTTGGCGGCGTACTTCAATCGTGCGCCGTCGTCGGCGGCGGCCAGCGCATCGGTATACACCAGATTGGTCTCCACCTGACCTGGCCCATACTCGGTCTGCACGCCCTCCAGGCGGGTGAATGCGCCGAGGGTGTCATGCAGATCGGAGATCAACGGATCCAAGCCGTTGGCGTTCTCCAACGAGTAGGCGTGGATGTCGTTCTGGATCGGTGAGCCGTCCGAGTGGAGCAGATAGAACTCGAACTCAACGCCCACCTTCGCGGTGAAGCCCAGCGACCCCAGCCGCGCGATCACCCGGCGCAGCACACCACGCGGGTCGAGCAGCGACGGCGTGCCGTCCGGGCGGACGATGTCCGAAATCACGTGGCCCACACCGGCGCGCCATGGCAATGGTTTGTACGTCGAGAAGTCGGGGATGGCGTGGACGTCGGGATACCCGTCGTCCCAGTTGGTCAGCCGCAGGCCGTCGATCACGGTACCGTCGGTGTTCCACCCCAGCGCCGCCTCGCAGAACGCGAATCCGTGCTTAGCGCGGTCGATGAATTGCTTTGCCGGGATTCGTTTTCCGGCGGCGTGGCCGAAGGGGTCGCTCCACGCCACCTCGATCTCGGTCAGCGAGCCGTCATGCAGGCGCCCCAGCAGCTCGGACTCGGCATCGTGCACCTGCGTCACGGTGTGGCCTCCTGGGACGTGAGAAATCGGGACGGGTGGCCATTACCCTCTCCTGCCTGCCGCCGAGAGAAAAAGGTTTAGCGTCGGCGTGAGCGCAAACACCTGCGCAGAGTTTGATTCGCGCTGAGCGTAGGCATTCACAGCGGGTTAGCAGCAAGCAAAGGTAATCCGGTGTCCGTATTCGTCGACGTCGCACCTGGCGGTGCGACCCGCCCGCCTGGCGTCACCAGGTTTCCGGGGTGGCTGTCCCGCATCGGGCTCCCCCTCCTGTCGCTGCTGGTGTTCTTCATCGTCTGGCAGCTGGCGGCGGCGAGCGGGATCTGGAACCAGACCTTCGTCCCCTACCCGAGCACGGTGTGGCGGGCCTTCATCGACGTGTCGACCACGCACGATGGCGTCCGCGGGTACGCCGGCTATTTGCTCTGGGAGCACCTGTACATGACGCTGCGCCGGGTGTTCGCCGGCGTCGTCATCGGTGTCGCCGGCGGCCTGGCGCTCGGCTTGGTGATGGGCTCGATCCCCTGGGTCCGCACCGTGCTGGAACCGTGGCTGACCTTCCTGCGGGCGCTGCCCCCGCTGGCATACTTCTTCCTGCTGGTCATCTGGCTCGGCATCGACGAGGCTCCCAAGGTCACCCTGCTGGCGCTGGCGGCACTGCCGCCCGCCGCGGTGGCCACCACCGCAGCCGTTGTTGCCGTGCCGGTCAGCCTGGTCGAAGCGGCCCGCGCGCTGGGCGCCTCGCGACGTGATGTCGTGCGCGACATCGTCATTCCCTCGGCCCTCCCGGAGACGTTCACCGGTATCCGGCTCGCCGTCGGTATGGCCTACTCCTCGGTGGTCGCCGCCGAGTTGTTCAACGGCATTCCCGGTGTCGGCGGCCTGGTCAAGGACGCCAGCAATTACAACAACACCCCCGTCGTGCTGGTCGGCATCTTCGCGATCGGTATCTCGGGGCTCGTGATCGACGGTCTACTGCGCGCTGTCGAGCGTCGCGCCGTCCCGTGGAGAGGAAAGGTATGAACCGCAGGAAGTTCATCGCCGTGGCTGCCGCCGCCATCAGCATGATCGGCATGGCCGGCTGCTCGGTCGATCACTCGAATTCGCAGGCGGGCAAGCCGACACTGCGGATCGGTTACCAGACCTTCCCCAGCGGCGACCTGATCGTCAAGAACAACCGGTGGCTGGAAGACTCATTGCCGGACTACAACATCAAGTGGGTCAAGTTCGACTCCGGCGCCGACGTCAACACCGCGTTCATCGCCAAGGAGCTCGACTTCGGCAGCCTGGGCTCGAGCCCGGTCGCCCGTGGACTGTCGGCCCCGCTGAACATTCCGTACAGCGTCGCGTTCGTGCTCGACGTCGCCGGTGACAATGAGGCGCTCGTGGCTCGCAATGGCAGCGGCATCAACTCGATCGCCGATCTGAGGGGCAAGCGGGTGGCCACCCCGTTCGCTTCGACCGCGCACTACAGCCTGCTCGCCGCACTGGCCCAGAACGGGTTGTCGCCCAGCGATGTTCAGCTGATCGACCTGCAGCCTCAGACGATCCTGGCCGCCTGGGAACGCGGTGACATCGAGGCCGCCTACACCTGGCTGCCGACACTGGACCAGCTGCGCAAGACCGGTAAGGACCTGATTACCAGCCGGCAGCTGGCCGAAGACGGCAAGCCGACGCTGGATCTGGCCGCGGTGGCGAACTCGTTCGCCAAGGACCACCCCGAGGTCGTCGATGTCTGGCGCAAGCAGCAGGCCAGGGCGCTGACGGTCATCCACAGCGATCCGGCCGCGGCAGCCAAGGCCATCGCCGCCGAAATCGGTTTGTCACCAGCCGATGTCGAGGGACAGCTCAAGCAGGGCGTGTACCTCACACCGCAAGAGGTGGCCTCGCCGCAGTGGCTGGGCAGCCAGGGCAACCCCGGCAATATCGCCGTCAACCTGCAGAGCGCGTCGCAGTTCCTCGCCGACCAGAAGCAGATCCCGGTAGCCGCGCCGCTCAAGACATTCCAAGACGCGATCTATACCCAGGGCTTACCCGATGTCATCACCCAGTAAGGCCGTATCCGATAAAGCAGCCCCGGCGACCACAGCATCCGCGGCACACAAGGATGGCGGCATCCAGATCCGAAGTGTCGAACACCGTTACGGCACGACGACGGCGCTGGGGCCGGTGGATCTCGATGTGGAGCCCGGCTCGTTTCTGGTTCTGGTCGGCGCATCGGGATGCGGCAAGAGCACATTGCTGCGGTTGATCGCGGGATTCGAATCACCCAGCGACGGCGAGATCACGGTGTCCGGCCGTCGGCCGGTCCCAGGGCAGACCGCGGGAGTCGTGTTCCAGCAGCCCCGGCTGTTCCCGTGGCGCAGTGTCGGCGGCAACGTGGAACTGGCCCTGAAGTATGCCGGCACCCCGCGCGAGCACCGGGCATCGCGGCGCGACGAGCTTCTGCACCGAGTCGGGCTGGAAGATATTGCGCACCGCAAGATTTGGGAGATCAGCGGTGGGCAGCAGCAGCGTGTCGCGATCGCGCGGGCGCTGGCGTCCGAGCGGCCGGAGACCTCGCTGCTGCTGCTCGACGAGCCGTTCGCCGCGTTGGACGCGCTGACCAGGGAGCGCCTGCAGGAAGACATCCGCGAGGTGAGCGCGGAATCGGGACGGACCACCGTGTTCGTCACCCACAGTGCCGATGAAGCGGCATTCCTCGGATCCCGCATCGTGGTGCTGACCCACCGTCCGGGCCAAGTCGCCCTCGACCTTTCCGTCGACCTGCCCCGCACCGGCGTCGACGCCGACGAACTAAGACGCAGCTCCGAATACGTACGGCTGCGTCAGGAAGTCAGCCGGGCCGTCAAGGCCGCCGCGGTCTGATCCCGCGGCGGCGCTCAGCGATCTGAGCCGGCCCACTCGATCTCGAAGGCCACGATCTGCTGGACGGGAACAGCCAGAGCCAGTGGGGTGAAGGTCCCGGCGACCTCGTCGCGGGCCACCCCGGTCACCACTCGCCCACCGAAACCCCGTGGATCTCCAGGGATCTCGACGGTCAACGTGGTGATCCCGGCTTCTGGCGCCACCCGCAGGAAGAACTGCTGCTGCGGCGCGACCGGTGTGGTGATCGCGGTGCCGTCGGCGTCGACGACGCTGTGCCCGTCGCCAACCGTGACCGTGGCGGCATCGGCGGTGATCAACTGGAATGGACCGACCAATCCTGCCTCGACCACCGCGTCGGAGGCGACCACCGACGGGACCACGGCTGCCCGCCGCGCCGCGCGGGCACCGGCGAGCAGGTAATCGTAGAGATGGACGACCGGGGCGGCGTTGCGGTACAGGCCGGACTCCGCGAGCCGGAAGGTCAGGTCGGTGAGGGTGGCATCGCCCTCGACGATCAGCCGGTAGTGCCGGTAGCCCCCGCCCGGACGTCCGTAGCGGCGACTGCCCACTGTGGCGCCGACGCCCAGCAACTTGCTGATCCGGCCGCCGCCGGCCGGCAACGTCACTCGGGAGGCTGCGACGTCGTCCCACGTCACGCCGTCGCGGGACTTCTGCAGGGTCAACACTGCACCTTGCGCGCTCACGGCGTCCGCGGCGTACCCAGCGAGCTGCCGCTCCCCGTCGAATTCGACACGCACCTCTCCGGCGCGCTCGGTGGTGCGGGCCGGGACGTTGAGCGGCCGGTTGTCCAGCTCCAGTCCATTGGTCAGGTACCAGATCGCCGCCTGGGTGCCGGCTATCGCCTCATGCTCGCTGATGTTGCGGGACCCCAGCGCGTGCCCGGCGGCGCGCAGGTCACGGCTGAGTTGGGTGGTCGATATCGCCGGGTACGAATTGCGCAGGATCCAGGCGACCTCGGCCTCGTAGGCACGTGCCCGCAGGTGCGGCACCGCCGACCAGGTGTCGGCTCGGTAGCGCGACGGGCGGGTGGGCGCGATGCCGCCGAAGTCCAGGGAATACGCCTCGATATTGGGATTGAGACGGATCAAGTCGGTGCGCGCGGACGTGCCGTCGGTGAACACGATGGTGTCGACGGTGTGCGAGTAAGTGCCGCCGCGGTAGCGGGTCATTCGCGACAGGTTGGCCGGGGCCGGCTGCGTCCGACCTCGGACGGCGACTCTCGCGGGTGCGGGTGCAAACAAAGACAGGGATGCCATCGGGTTGATCTCTCTGGGTACGTCGAAGCGCGCAGACGATCACGCCGAGAAGGCGGCGGGCTGAGCGCGAGGAATTACGGCGTCAGAAGAATCAACAACAACAGAAGCGCACATCAGAGCAGCGCGTGTAACCGAAGCGCGGCGATGCGGGCTGTTGCATGGCAATACCATACGGCACGCTGCCGTCAAACTCGTAACCGAGTTCGCATCACAGTGACGTCCAAACCTGTGCAGGCCGCCCAATAAGGAACGATGATTGGCCACACCCCGAGAAGTGGAGGACTCGATGACGTCGGCTCAGAATGAATCGCAGGCACTTGGCGCGGCCGCTGCGCGGCAGCTCGCCAATGCCACCAAGACCGTCCCGCAGTTGGAGACGATCACCCCCCGGTTTCTGCTACATCTGCTGAGCTGGGTCCCGGTCGAGGCGGGTATCTACCGGGTCAACCGGGTGGTGAACCCCGAGCGGGTGGCCATTCATGCCGAAGTCGGCGGCGAGAACGTCGAAGATCCGCTGCCGCAGACCTACGTCGACTACCAGACCAGCCCCCGTGAGCTCACGCTGCGCGCGATCTCGACGCTGCTCGATGTGCACACCCGGGTGTCGGATCTGTATTCCAGTCCGCATGACCAGATCGCCCAGCAGCTGCGGCTGACGATCGAGACGATCAAGGAACGCCAGGAATCCGAGCTGATCAACAACGCCGAGTACGGCTTGCTGTCGCAGGTGACGCCGGAGCAGACCATCGAAACCCTGGGCGGGGCACCCACCCCGGATGACCTGGACGCGCTGATCACCAAGGTGTGGAAGACGCCGGCGTTCTTTCTAACTCACCCGCTCGGAGTGGCGGCATTCGGCCGGGAGGCCACCTACCGCGGCGTTCCGCCGGTGGTGATCAACCTGTTCGGCGCCCAGTTCATCACCTGGCGTGGTATCCCGATCGTGCCGAGCGACAAGGTGCCGGTCGAGGATGGCAAGACCAAGTTCATCCTGGTGCGCACCGGCGAGGAACGCCAGGGCGTGGTCGGGTTGTTCCAGCCCGGGCTGGTCGGCGAGCAGGCCCCCGGGCTTTCCGTCCGGTTCACCGGTATCAACCGTTCCGGGATCGCCTCCTACCTGGTGACCCAGTACTCGTCACTGGCTGTGCTGACCGATGATGCGCTGGCCGTGCTCGACGGTGCTGCGGTGGACCAGTTCCATGAGTACAAGTGAGTACCGGTCGGTAGACGCCGAGGGCGAGCTTCCGATCAGCGAGGCCGAACTGACGGCGCTGGCCAACCAGCTGTTTGCCGCCAGCTTCCGGCCCGGTAACGACAGTCCCCCGCAGACGGCTCCGCCGGCCCCACGCGGCAACGTCCCCGACACGACGGCCGCGGCGTCCTATGGCGCGGCCGCCGCGGGAGGTTCACCGGTGGTTCCGCCCGCGGTACTGACGCACGCCCCCGGGGTGACACTGCCCCCACCGCCGAGTTCACCCGGGCCCGAACCGGTTCCACCGCAAGCGGTGCCGGGATTCGCCGTTCCCAGCGGGATCGTGCCAACTCTGCCGGGAGTCTTGGCCGGCTCGGCGCCGAGCGCACCGGTGGCACCGCGCGGTTCGACCCCGGGGTGGCCGACGGGAGTTCCTGTCATCCCGGACATTGCGTTGCACACTCTCGCACCCAGCGGTGACGAAGCGAATTATTACTTCGTCTCCGGCGCACCGGCACTATCCGAGCCGGTACCGCAGATCCCGGATCGTCACGAGATCTTCGATGTCAACGCGATCCGTGCCGATTTCCCGATCCTGCGCGAGACCGTCAACGGCAAACCGCTGATCTGGTTCGACAACGCCGCCACCACCCAGAAGCCGCAGGCGGTGATCGATCGTCTGGCGTACTTCTACGCGCACGAGAATTCCAATATCCACCGCGCCGCACACGAATTGGCGGCCCGGGCCACCGATGCCTACGAAGAGGCCCGCGAAGCCGTTCGGCGGTTCATCGGCGCGGCCAAGACCGAAGAGATCATCTTCGTGCGCGGCACCACCGAGGCGATCAATCTGGTGGCCTACTCCTGGGGTGGCAAACACCTGAGCCCCGGCGACGAGATCGTCATCACCAACCTGGAACACCACGCCAATATCGTTCCGTGGCAGATTATTTCGCAGAAGACCGGGGCCGTGCTCAAGGTGGCACCGGTGGACGATGCGGGCAATCTGTTGCTCAGCGAATTCGAGGACCTGCTCGGCCCGCGAACCAAACTGGTTGCCGCAACCCAGGTTTCCAATGCACTGGGCACAGTCACGCCGGTGGACAAGATCGTCGAACTCGGCCATCGCTACGGTGCCCGGGTACTCATCGACGGCGCCCAATCGATCCCCCACATCCCGATCGACGTCAGCAAGACCGGGGCGGATTTCTTCGTGTTCTCCGGGCACAAGATCTTCGGCCCCACCGGGATCGGGGTGCTCTACGGCACCGAGGAGGCGCTGGCCGAAACCCCGCCGTGGCAGGGCGGTGGCAATATGATCGCCGACGTCACCATCGAGCGCTCGCTGTATCAGGGTTCGCCCAACAAGTTCGAGGCCGGCACCGGCAATATCGCCGACGCCGTCGGCCTCGGTGAAGCCATTCGCTATGTCGAGCGGGTGGGCATCGACCGGATCGCCGCCTACGAGCATGCGCTGCTCGAGTACGCCACGCCCCGGCTGGCCGCCATCGACGGGGTGCGCCTGATCGGCACCGCCGACGAGAAGGCCAGCGTGCTGTCCTTCGTGCTGGCCGGCCATGAACCGCTCGAGGTCGGCAAGGCGCTCAACGCCGAGGGAATCGCGGTCCGGGCCGGGCACCACTGCGCCCAGCCGATCCTGCGGCGGATGGGCGTGGAGACCACGGTTCGCCCGTCGTTCGCGTTCTACAACACCTTCGACGAGATCGACGTCTTCCTGGACGCGGTGCGCCGAATCGCCGAAGGTGGTGCGAACAGCGGTTAGAGGAGAACCGGGTTACCTAACTCACACGCACCCCCGGCCGTCTGGTATGACTGTCTAAGTAATTGCCGTAACGGGGAGGACTTGGGCCTGGTGAGCGCCCCGACCGAAGAGCGCGTGGTCTCTGCTGAACACCCACATCGGCCGGGTCTGGCCAAGTGGATCCGGCGGCTGGCGGTGCCGATCATCCTCGGCTGGGTCGGCCTGATCGTCGTCTTGAACACCGTCGTCCCGCAGCTGGATGAAGTCGGCAGGTTACGCGCGGTCTCGATGTCCCCCAAGGACGCGCCGTCGGTGATCGCGATGATGCGGTCGGGCAAGGTTTTCGAAGAATCCGACTCGGACAGCTCGGCGATGATCGTCCTTGAGGGCGACCAGCCCCTGGGCGACGCCGCGCACCACTTCTACAACGACATGATTGCCGAGCTACGTGCCGACACCACGCACGTGCAGCACATCCAGGACTTCTGGGGTGATCCGCTCACCGAGGCCGGTGCGCTGAGCGCCGACGCCAAAGCCGTCTACGTGCAGGTCGCGCTGGCCGGGAACATGGGTGAGACGCTCGGCAACGATTCGGTCGAAGCGGTTCAGAAGATCGTCAAGGGGCTGTCGCCGCCGCCGGGTGTCAAGGTCTTCGTGACCGGCGGTCCCGCGCTGCAGGCCGACCAGCAGATTGCCGGCGACAAGAGCATCCGGATCATCGAGCTCACCACCATCGGTGTCATCCTCGTCATGCTGTTGTTCTTCTACCGGTCGGTCATGACGGTGGTGCTCGTTCTGGTGATGCTGATCCTGGGTCTATCGGTGACCCGCGGCGCGGTGGCATTCCTGGGATATCACAACCTGATCGGCCTTTCCCCGTTCGCGACGCAGCTGCTCGTGACATTGGCGATAGCTGCGACGACGGACTATGCGATCTTCCTGATCGGGCGATATCAGGAGGCCAGATCGATCGGGGAAGACAAAGAACAGGCCTACTACACGATGTACCACGGCACCGCTCATGTGGTGCTGGCCTCGGGTATGACGATCGCCGGCGCGACATTCTGCCTGTCGTTCACCCGGTTGCCGTATTTCAAGTCGCTGGGCGTACCGCTCGCCGTCGGCATGGTGGTCGCGGTGATCTCCGCGTTGACGCTGGGCGCCGCGATCGTCACGGTGGCCAGCCGCTTCGGACTGCTGGAGCCCAAGCGCGCGATGCGGATTCGGTTCTGGCGCAAGCTTGGCGCGCTTGTGGTGCGCTGGCCCGCCGGCGTGCTGCTCGCGACAATTCTGGTCGCCTTGGTCGGCCTGATCACACTGCCGGGCTATCAACCGAACTACAACGACCGCAAGTACCTGCCGGCTGACTTGCCCGCCAACGAGGGCTTCGCGGCGGCGGAGCGACACTTCCCGATCGCCCGGATGAACCCCGAAATGCTGTTGGTCGAGACCGATCAGGACGTCCGTAATTCGGCGGACTTCCTGGTGATCGAGCGGATCAGCAAGGCCATCGCCAAGGTTCCCGGTATCGGAAGGGTGCAGTCGATCACCCGTCCCGCCGGGAAGCCGTTGAAGTACAGCACGATTCCGGCCCAGATCAGCATGGGTGGCACCGGGCAGACCATGAACCGCTCCTACCTGCAGGACCGCATGGCCGACATGCTGGTTCAGGGCGAGGACATGCAGAAGACCATCAACACGATGACGCAGATGATCGGCTTGATGGAGAGAATGAGCGGCACCATGCACGGCATGGTGACCAAGATGGACGAGATGTATGTGGACATCGCCGACCTGCGCAACCACATCTCTGATTTCGACGACTTCTTCCGCCCGATCCGCAATTACCTGTACTGGGAACCGCACTGCTACGACATTCCGCTGTGCTGGTCGACCCGGTCGGTGTTCGACACGCTGGACGGCGTCGACACCATGGTCGACGACATCCAGGAACTACTACCGGACATGCATCGCCTGGATGCCCTGATGCCACAAATGGTTTCGCTGATGCGCCCGACGATCGAGTCGATGAAGCGGATGCGAATCATGATGCTGACCCAGCAGGCCACCCAGGCCAGCCAGCAGGATCAGCAGGCTGCGCTCAGCGAGAACCAGGCCGCAATGGGCACGGCATTCAATGATTCGTTCAACGACGACACGTTCTACTTGCCGCCGGAGATCTTCGACAACGACGAGTTCAAGCGCGGCATAAAGAACTTCATCTCCCCCAACGGCCACGCGATCCGCTTCATCATCTCCCACGAGGAAGACCCGCTGTCGGCCGACGGGATCAATCGCATCGATGCGATCAAGGCCGCCGTCTTTGAAGCCATCAAGGGCACGCCCCTGGAAGGCTCCAAGGTCTACCTGGGCGGCACGGCCTCGGCCTTCAAGGACATGCAGGAAGGCAACAAGTACGACCTGCTCATCGCGGGCGTGGCCGCATTGTCGCTGATCTTCATCATCATGCTCATCATCACTCGTGCCATCATCGCCGCCGCCGTGATCGTCGGCACCGTGGTGCTCTCGCTCGGGGCGTCGTTCGGGCTGTCAGTGCTGCTCTGGCAGCACATCTTGGGCATCGAACTGCAATTCATGGTGATGGCGATGGCGGTCATCATCTTGTTGGCGGTGGGTGCCGACTACAACCTGCTCCTGGTCGCCAGGATGAAGGAAGAGATACCGGCCGGCATCAACACCGGCATCATCCGCGCAATGGGCGGCAGCGGTTCGGTGGTGACGGCGGCAGGCCTGGTGTTCGCGTTCACCATGATCTCGATGTCAGTCAGCACCATGGTGGTGGTTGCCCAGGTCGGGACGACAATCGGGCTCGGCCTGCTGTTCGACACCCTGGTGGTGCGGGCGTTCATGACGCCGGCGATCGCCGCACTCATGGGGCCATGGTTCTGGTGGCCCCAAATCGTGCGGCCCAAGCCGCTATCCACGCGACCGCACGGCAAGTTGCTCAGATAGCTCTCCCGCGAGCGGGCCTGTCCTTCTTCAGAAGACGATCGTCTGATTGCCGTTTCGGATAATGCGGTCCTGACAGTGCCACAGCACCGCACGTGACAGCACCGCGCGTTCGACATCCGCACCAAGGCGGGCCAGATCGCCGACCTCGTGGCGGTGGTCCACTCGCACGACGTCCTGTTCGATGATGGGTCCTTCGTCGAGCGCTTCGGTCACATAGTGTGCTGTCGCCCCGACGAGCTTGACGCCACGCTCCTTCGCGCGGCGATACGGCGCGGCGCCGACGAACGCGGGGAGGAAAGAATGATGAATGTTGATCAGAGGACAACCGATCTCAGCGAGGAAGTGCGGCGAGACGATCTGCATGTAGCGAGCCAGCACCACAAGATCAACGTTGCCGCGCAACATCTCGAGTTGACGCTGTTCGGCATGCGCCCGAATGTCTTTGGTAGCGGGCACATGCATGAACGGGACGCCGAATGGGCGCACCTGATCGGCTAGGTCGGGGTGATTGGAGATCACCATGACAATCGACATGTCCAGCTCACCGCGGCGGTTGCGCCAGAGCAGGTCCAGAAGGCAGTGGTCAGCCGTTGACGCCATGATCGCCACCCGTTTGGGCCGCGCGGCCTCGGTGAGCTTGAACTCCATATTGAACTGCGAGGCCACCTGCTCGGTGAAGTCTCGTTCCAAAGCGTCGCGCGCAGCGGACAAGCCAGGTAGGTGAAAGATCGTGCGCTGCATGAATGTTCCGCCGGACTGCTGCGTTGAATGCTGATCCAGCGACACGATGTTGGCTCCGGCTTGCGCAAGGAAGGCGCTGACGGCAGCCACCAGTCCGGGCCGATCAGCGCAGTGCAGTAGCAACCGGCCGATATCCTGATTCGGCGCAGCCCCCGGAAGCACCTGGGGGTGCGTTCGATTGATCGGCGTCGCCGCACCGTTCCGAAGCACCATGTGCCGCTGCCTCCTTCACTAGTTGACGCGCACTCGGGGCGCCGGCGGTAGCCGACGCCCCGAGCGTCCGATCAGCAATGGTCCCTTATCGGGGCACTGCCGAGCCGGTTATGACGATGCGCCGTGGGCGCCGTGGGCGCCGTTGGTGCCGTTGGCGCCGCTAGCGCCGGTGTTGCCGGTCGCACCGGTGTTGCCGGTCGTACCGTTGGCTCCGTTCGCTCCGGTCGCCCCCGTGTTGCCGGTGGTGCCGCTGCTGCCAGCCGTGCCAGTATGACCGGTGCGGCCGAATAGCCCGCCACGACCCGGGGTTCCAGCTGTAGCGCCGGTTCCGCCGGCTCCGCCGGTCCCGCCTGCAGCACCGGTACCACCCGTGCCGCCGGTTCCACCCGTACCGCCGGTGCCACCACTGCCACCCGCGCCGCCTGTCGCGCCCGAGCCACCGGTTCCACCGATACCGCCGACGCCGGTTCCGCCAGCACCTGTGCCAGCTCCGCCGTCGCCGCCGACGCCGCCGTTACCGCCAGCGTCACCGGCTCCGCCGGTCCCGCCTGCAGCACCGGTTCCGCCTGCGCCGCCGTTACCGCCGGCCTGGCCTGCACCGCCGGTCCCGCCGGTACCGCCAGTGCCGCCGTTGCCAGCCGCACCGCCGCTACCGAGGAGGCCGCCGGTACCGCCGTTGCCACCGGCACCGGCGGGTCCACCCGCAGTGCCGTTGCCACCGGCGTTGGTGGCGTTGGCACCGTTGGTACCGGTTCCGCCAGCACTGCCGGTTCCGCCAGCCTGGCCTGAAGCACCGGTTCCACCGTTGCCGCCATTGCCTCCGGTTCCGCCAGTACCGACCCCCGTGGTACTGCTCGCGGCGCCACCGGCACCGCCGGCGCCACCGTTGGTGTTACCGGTTCCGCCGTTGCCGCCGTTGGCACCGTTACCCCCGTTGGCTACTCCCCCGGCCTGCGTGTTGGTCGTTTCGCCACCGGCGCCACCGGCGCCACCATTGGAACCCGCGGTGCCGGTGCCGCCACTGGCGCCCGCACCTCCGGTCGTCACTGGTGCCGCTCCATCCGCGGCGCCGCCGGCACCGCCAGCTCCGCCGCCATTGCCGTCAGTACCGGCTGTGCCGTTGCCACCGGTGACAGGGTTGGTTGCACCGGCCTGGCCTTCCACCCCGGGATCACCACTAGGGGTCGGGTTCACACCGTTCAGCCCTGTCGTGCCCGCGGTGGTACCCGCAGTGCCCGTCACCCCGTTCGCAGCCGTGCCGCTCCCTGCGCCGCCTGCGGTACCGAGCGTGCCGTTGCCGCCGGTCCCGCCACTACCGCCGTGACCGAACAGGGCCAAAGAACCGGCATTTCCACCGTTGCCCCCTGCTGCACTGGTACCGCCGGCACCGCCGCCGCCGCCACTGCCGAAGAACAGTCCGCCGTTGCCGCCGTTACCGCCGGCCAGGCCTGCCGTCCCGGAGCCACCGACGCCGCCATAGCCGATCAACAGACCGGCATTGCCGCCATTGGCGCCCGAGCCTGCTGCGCCATTGGTGCCGTTGGCGATGAAAATATTCACGATCGGGATCTGTCCGGCGAGTCCAATGAGGCCATACAGCGGCTCGTTCACACCACCTGGGCTGAATACCGCGGCGGCCAGCATGTTCGGGGTAGGCGAGTTCAGGGTGAACGCAGAGGCGTTGGCCTCGAGTGCGCTACTGGCCGAACACCCGGATCCCACCATGAGGCACTGGAGGCCAGTCGTGGACTCAGCGCTAACCGCTGGTGACAGGGGTGGGGCAAGCGCAGGCGCGGCCTGCGCGGCGCCGGCCCCGAAGGCCAACGCAACGCCCGCACCTGCCATCGCAATTCCCGTTGCACAAGGATAGATGTATTTTCTCATGGTCTTGCTCCTGATTCGAGTTACTGATCTTTGAGCCTTATTCAGGCCAGATAAATGGATGTATCGTGGATTCGGAATTCCCAGTTCCGCATTGTTTTGGGCGAGCTCCCCCCGGAAGAACACCACCATTGGACGTTCTTCACGTATTGAATAGAATTCAAACGCAAAGCGTGAACAGGCCAGCCCCCAGCTGACCCAAATTACTGTTGAAATAGTTTCCGATCACGCGGTACGCACACCACATCAAGGCAGGGCGTAGCGGAGCCGATCACCGGCTTTATGCTGCAGATACGGCAGGCATACTCACGACCGGCGTCGAGATGAGGAACAAGACTAGAGCTGCGACCACGACTGTCGTGGGGCGGGCGTTGGCGCGAAATACCCGAATTCGCTTGATGGCTTTTGGGCCGTCATTGGAGATCCTTTGTGAGCTGCGCGATTTCCTAGCATCAGCTGATCTAATTCGATCCTCAAAAACCTGATTAATGCCAACCCTAGGCTCCACCCCCAGATGTGTCAACTCTCATATAGAAATCTACTGGCAAATCATGTAGACGAACATGCGCTGATTAGCGGCTCAAAACTCGAATGACCGGCGCGAGTGACGATTACGGCCTTTTGGAGGTCGCTTGACCCCTGCCGATTCACCAACTGCAGCAAACGAATCAAGCCCCACACCGCGGCAGACACGCCCACGCAGGCGGCCCTCTTTGACCGTCCCGCCGCGTGTGACCAGAGAGGCACATACGGACTCCTGGGGCCCCTGGGGTGGACCTTTTTCATCACACACCCGACACCCGCGGACGGGGCCGTCCGATGTCGGCGCGGTGGCCTATCTTGGAGCGTCCGACCAACTACATCGAGGGGGAAACGGCGTGGACGACGACACCACCTTGTCGGCCGCTGACCTTCTCGAAATCAATCGCGACATCCAGGGGTCCCCCACGATCCGGCTGCTGGCCGCACTCAATCTGGGCGGTTACGCCACCCTGATGGAGCGCCACCTCAGCGGCGGCGTAGTCCCTGAAACCGACCTCGTGGTGCGCCTCGAACGCGACCTCGAGGAACTCGGCCGCCCCGGCGGCGAACAGTCCGGCCTGGGATTGATCAAGAGCTGGGCCAGCCAGGGCTGGTTGCACCGGGTCGCCGACCAGCGCACCGGGGTCGAACGCAACCTCTGCTATCTGACGCAAGACGCGCGTCGCGCCCTGGACTTCCTGCGCGGACTGCGCCGCCAGGACACCATCGCCACCGGCGGCTCGATCAACGGGATCGCTGCCCGACTCAAGCAGATCGCCCTGCGAGTGGGCAACGACCCGGTCCGGATCCGCGCCGGTATCCAGGCCGAGATCGCCGCGCTACAGGCCGAACTCGACGCACTGGAGCGGGGTGAGGAGCTCGCCGACCGCTCCGTGGACGTCGACATGACCGACATGTACGACGAAGCCCGCGCCATCGCCCTGCAGATGGAACGCTTGATCACCGACATCGGCCAGTACGGCACGATGATCGAGCGGGCCACCGCCGCCCTGGACGATCCGATCGACAGCAATCTGGAGTATCGCGACCGACAGCGTCAGATGTACGCCGACTATCAGGCCGCATGGGACTCCCAGGGCCGCGACAGCCACCGCGCCTTCCTGCGGATGATCAACGATCCCGACCAGCGCGCCGAGTTCGAGGCCGACGTCGCCGCGGTCGCCCAGGCACTGCCCGCCCTGGACCCGGCGCTGCGCAAGGTGATGGCCGGCTTCTTCGAACTCGTCGGCCAGCAGATCGACGAGGTGGAACGCATCCAGCAGCGCTGCGCCCAGCGGGTCAAGCGGTTCACCGCGTTCGGGACCCTGGAGCAGAGCCGCGGCGTGGCCCGTCAGCTCAATGACGCGATCGGCGCCGCTCGTGGTCTGCTGAAGAGCTCGCTCACCGACTCCCGACTCGATATCGAACTCCCCCTGGCCCGGCACGCCATCAGTTCGGTTGGCGCACTGAGCTTCCGGATCGGTGACCTGTCCAACCCGAAGCCGGCCCAGGCAGCAGAGGGCGAACTTGACCTGTCCAGCTTCGCGGCGCTGACCACCCAGGTCGACGCGCCCGCGATGTCGGAGATGATCAACACCGCGATCGACGCCGGCGGGCGACTATCCCTGCCGGACGCGGTGGAGATGCTCGATGCGGCATATCTGGGTCATGTCATCGTGTTGTGGTCCTGGGCGCTCAAACAACCATCACAAACAGACACAGCTGCACAGGAGTCGGTCACCGTGCGGTTCCAGTCGCTGGACGGACGCGACCGCGAGATGGAGGTTCCACACCTGGTGTTCACCGAACCGATCTCCAGCCTGTTGGGAGCCAGCGCATGACAACCGACGCCGATATCGACTTCTCCTCACTCCCCCAGGTCGACCAGACCGCCCGCACGCCGCACCAGCGCCGGCCGCGCTTCGACGGCGATGTCAGCGAGCTGCCCGACCGGGCCTGCTGGGCATTACAGCAGCTGCTGACCCGCCGCTACATCAGCGCCGAGGCCGATCAAGACCTCTACAGCTGGGTGCTCGAATATCGCGCGCAGTTGTCGGTGCGACTGTCCGAACTCGACCTGATGCTGCGCATCGTGGAAGGCACCGACATCGCGTTCATCGAGCAGGCCCGGTACGAATCTGCCAGGGGCGCAAAGCTTTTGCGTCGCGAGCCACTGGGCACTTACGACTCCATCCTGGCCCTGCACCTGGCACAGATGACGCGTGCAACCGGTGGGCAGGCCGTACTGATCAGCCGCGAGGAGGTACACGGCCTGTTCTCCGGGGTACTCAATGACGTCGACCGCGACACCGTCACCTTCACCGCGCGCATCGATGCGGCCATCGCGCGTCTGGCCGGGTTGGAGATCTTGCGCAAGACGCGCGACGACGAAGACAGCTACACCGTCAGCCCGGTGATCAACGCCGTGATGACCGCATCGGTGATCGCCGAGTTGCAGCAGCAGTTCGAACTGCTGCTGTCCGGCGGTGCCGCACCGGAGCGTGACGACCAGGAGGCCGGCCAGGATGGCTGAACAGTTCCACCTGTCTCGGCTGCAGGTCATCAACTGGGGTGTGTTCGACGGGTATCACGACATCCCGTTCAGCGAAGGCGGCGCGCTGATCGCCGGCGCCTCCGGGAGCGGCAAATCCTCACTGCTCGATGCGATTTCGCTCGGCTTCCTGCCGTTCAACCGGCGTAACTTCAACGCCTCCGGTGACAACACCGCCGCCGGGTCCAGCGCGGGCCGGCGCACCGTCGACAAGTACGTGCGCGGGGCGTGGGGGCAGCGCAGCGACGGTGGCACCAGCAAGGTGATGTATCTGCGGGGGGACGGCACCGCCTGGTCGGCCATCGCCGTCAGCTACACCAGCAACACCGGGCGGACGGTCACCGGCCTGGTGCTGAAATGGCTGACTGGCGAGTCGCGCTCGGACTCCTCGAGCCGGTTCGTGTTGGCCGACGGCGACCGCGATATCGAGGACGTCTGCAACCGCTGGGCGGCCGGGCGGTTCGACTCCGGGGTGTTCAAGGACGACGAGTGGCGGTTCTCTACCAAGGTCGAATCGCAATACCTCGCCCAGCTCTACGCCACCATCGGCATCCGCGCCTCCGACGCGGCCCAGCAGCTGCTGGGTAAAGCCAAGTCGTTGAAAAGCGTTGGCGGACTGGAACAGTTCGTTCGGGAGTTCATGCTCGACGAGCCGAGCAGTCTGACCCGCCTGCCCGAGGCGCTCAAGCAGATCGACCCACTGGTGGAGGCCCGCGAGCTGCTGGCCGTCGCGCAGCGCAAGCGCAAGATCCTCGGCGATATCGAGAAGATCCAGCAGCGCTACGCCTCGGAGTCCTCCGACCTGGGCATCATCGACCTGGTGGACCCGCCGATGGTGCGGGCCTACACCGACCATGTCCGGCTGGCGCAGTGCGCCCCGCAGATCCAGTCGCTGGACGCCACCATCGACCAGCTCGGCAACGAATACGAGGACGTCACCCGCCAGCTCAATCTCGCTAAAGCTGAAGGGGATTCCCTCAACGCGCAGATCAGCGGGTCCAGTGCCAACCTGGGGCCACTGCAATCCCAGGTGGCCGGTGCCGAGGCACAAGCCGAGCAGGTATCGCGCCGGCGCGCCGCCTACGAAACAATGCTGAACGCGCAGGACATCGACATTCCCAACAGCGCCGACGAATTCTGGAACCTGCGTGAGGAACTCGCCACCGGAGTCACCGAGCTGCTGGCCAAGCTGGACCGGGGCCGTGAGGCGTCGACCGACGCCGAGTACGCGCAGAAGGCGGCGCGGATCGCCCGCGATGACGCGGCCAAGGAGCTCAAGCGCGTCGAGCACGTCGGCTCGGCACTGCCCGAGTTCGCGATCACCATGCGCGAACACATTTGCTCCGCGGTCGGCGTCGACCCCAGCGAGCTGCCCTATATCGCCGAGCTGATGGACCTGCGGCCCGACCAGAGCCGCTGGCGGGTTGCGGTGGAGAAGGTGCTGCGCGGCGTGGGCTTGCGGCTGCTGGTGCCCGACGAACAGTATTCCGCGGTGCTGCGGTTCGTGAACGAGACCAACATGGGTGGACGGCTGCAATTGCATCACGTCCGCGCCGCACTGGTCGGCGCCGATCCTGTCGAAGCCGAGCCGAATACCTTGGCCGGCAAGCTGTTCGTCGTCGACCCGACCCACCCGTGCGCCGCCGAGGCCGCCGACGTCATCGCCGCGGCTGGCGATCACATCTGCGTGGACACCCCGGATGTGTTCGCCCGCTTCCGGCGCGCAGTGACCGATGCCGGCCTGTACAAGGACTCCGACCGGCTGGCCATCAAGGATGACCGGCGGCCGCTGCGGCAGTCCGACTACATCTTCCAGGGTGAGGTCGCTGCCAAGATCGACGCGCTGACCGTCGATCTGGCCAATGCCGAAGAGGCCTACCAGCAGGCGCGGCGTGCTGCCGATGAGATCGCTGCGCAACGGCAACAGTGGCGGGATCGGTCGGCTGCGTGCAAGGCGATCTGCGATCAGTTCCCGCAGTGGAATCAGGTCGACATCGACACCGCCGACGGGCATGCCGACCGGCTGCGTGAGCAGTACGAACTGCTGTTGGCCGACAATCCCGACATCGAGGCGCTCAACGCCCGCGCCGACGAGGTGTGGGAGCAAATCCAGACGCTGATGACCCGGCGCGGCGCCATCCAGACTCGCCGCGACGATCTGGATGGCAGGCGCACGCAACTGCTCGAATTGCAGGACCGGCTGGCACCGGTGTTCGTGTCGGAGCCGCTGACCGAGCTGCTGAATCGGTACGCCGCCGACGTGCCGGTGTCGTTGGAGGTACTCAACCCCGAGCCGCACCGCGAGGCGGTATTCAACGCGATCCGCCGGGAGCGCGAGCAGCTGCGTGAAAGCCGCAGGCGCTCCTACGATGAGCTGGCCCGTATCCTCAACACGTTCGATACCGCGTTTCCCGACGCGATCCCCAACGACAGCGATGTGTTCGACGAGCGGGTGCACGACTACGTCGCCCTGTGTCGGCACATCGACGAGCGCGAGCTGCCCGAGGCCTACGAGCGGATGATGCGCCTGGTCACCGAGCAGGCACCCGACGCCATCCTGACACTGCACCGAGTCGCCGAGCAGGAGACACGGCGGATCAGCGAGCAGATCGACCGGGTCAACACCGGGCTAGGTGCCGTCGAGTTCAACAACGGCACCCGGCTGACCCTGCGCGCCACTCCCCGCAGTCTGACCGCGGTCGCCGAACTGACCGAGATCGTCCGGGCCATCTCCCGGCGCATCGCCGAAGTCGGACTCGGCGACAAGCAGGCGATCCTGGATCAGTACGCCGACATTTTGCGGTTGCGCAACCGGCTGGCGTCGACCGCACCGGAGGACAAGGCCTGGACGCGTGACGCACTGGATGTCCGCAACCGGTTCACCTTCGACTGCGCCGAATGGGACGTCCGCACCGAGGAGCTGATCCGCACGCACAGCAATGCCGGCGACAACTCCGGCGGCGAGCAGGAGAAGCTGATGGCGTTCTGCCTCGCAGGCGCCTTGAGCTTCAACCTGGCCAGCCCCGACAGTTCTGACAACAAGCCGGTTTTCGCGCAGTTGATGCTCGACGAGGCGTTCTCCAAGTCGGACCCGCAGTTCGCCCAGCAGGCGCTGCAGGCGTTCCGGAAGTTCGGCTTCCAGCTCGTCATCGTGGCCACCGTGCAGAACGCCACCACGATTCAGCCCTATATCGACAGCGTCATCATGGTGTCGAAGACCGAAGCCACCAGCCGCAACGCCCGCCCGGTGGCTACTGTGGCGGCCAAGACGATCTCCGACTTCACCACGTTGCGGGCCGAGATGCGCAGTTCGGCGGCTCGGGAGCGAGTGCCTGCGGGGGTGTGATCGTCGATTTCCCGGCATCCGCCGAATCGGTGAGACGGAAATTTGCCGCAGGTGGCATGTTGCCGGAGGTGAAGATGAGGCTGCGCAACACGCGCAGTCGGTCCCAGGTGTCGTGACCTCATTTGCCGTCCGGATAGGATGTGGCGCGCGGGCGACTTGCCCCAGCTGGTCAAACAGGGGGTGAGGCGTGTGATATCGCGGCAGTTGGCGGATGGTGAATTGCTCAACGAGCTACACCACGTCGCGGAGGACAACCTCAATCGCCATCTGTCGGTGGCCACCGAGTGGCATCCGCATGATTACGTGCCGTGGGATCTTGGCCGCAACTTCGCGGCGATGGGTGGCCAGGACTGGTCGCCCGAGCAGTCGCAACTCAGTGAGATTGCGAAAGCGGCCATGATCACCAACCTCCTGACCGAGGACAATTTGCCCTCGTATCACCGCGAGGCGGCGCAGTATTTTTCGCTCGACAGCGCATGGGGAACATGGGTGGGTCGGTGGACGGCTGAGGAGGCTCGGCACAGCATCGTGCTGCGCGACTACCTCGTCGTCACCCGCGGAGTCGATCCGGTCGCACTGGAGCGGGCCCGGATGGCGCACATGACGACCGGTTTCGGCGCGACCGCTGAGGAAGAAGCGCAGCACAAGACGGACTTCCTGCTGTCGATTGCCTACGTGTCTTTTCAGGAGCTCGCCACCCGGGTCAGCCATCGCAATACCGGAAAAGTGTGTACCGATCCCGTCGCCGACCGGATGCTTGCCCGCATCGCGGCCGACGAGAACTTGCACATGATCTTCTACCGGAACGTGTGCGGCGCCGCGCTCGACCTCGTACCCGATCAGGCCATAGACGCCGTTGCCGCCGTTGTGGAGAACTTCCGGATGCCCGGCCGGGGAATGCCCGACTTCCGCCGCAACGGCGTGTTAATGGCCAAGCACGGTATCTACGATCCTCGTCAGCATCTCGAAGAAGTGGTGACCCCGACGCTGCGTAAGTGGCAGATATTCGAACGCACTGACTTCAGCGCCGCCGGTGAGAAACGCCGCGAACAACTCGCCGTGTATTTGACGAAACTGCAGGCCGAAGTCGTCAAGTTCGAGGAACAGCGCGACCGCCTGCTGGCCCGCGAGGCGAAGAAGAGGGAACTGCAGGCAACCTGAACGAGCCGGTAGCTTCGCACGCCCGCTGTGAGTGTGCGGTTTCGCACGCAACACGCCGGCGCGAGCGGATCGAGATGCACACTCGCTGCGGCTGCAGCGCTACTCAACGCTTCAAGCTCGACTGGGCCGCCGCAACCGGCCTCTAGACGCGAAAAGGCCGGGGGCTCAACACCCCCGGCCTCAGCGCAAGCGATTACTTCAGGTCGGGCAGGGCTGCCTGGATCGCAGCAACCTGGGCCTTACCGACGGTCTCGGTGTAGTCCTGCGGGACCGGGTTGAGGTCGCCGGGTCCGCTACCGAACACGATCACCGCGACGGTGCGGTCGACGGTGAACAGCAGCGCCGCCATCGCGGACTTGCCGTCGGGTGACGTTCCGATGGTGACGGTCGCGTCGGGGCTGACCGCAGGCAGCGGCACCGCGGTACCGGTCACCTGGGACGGAACGCTGTTCGCGGCGCCGGTGAGTGCCGTCGCGGCCTGCGCGGCGTCGTCGGCGATGATGATCGACACGTTGATGGCATTGGTCCCGGACGTGAAGGTCTGGGTGACGTCCGGCGGCGCGGGATCAAGGGTGGTCTTCGGCGTATCGCCGACCCACGGTGCCCCAATCTCAGGAATGGCTGAGGCCTTGATCAGCAGCGACTCGTAGTTGTGCTCGCCCGCGGGCGCTGCCGCAGCGCTGGTGGTGGTCGATGTCGAGGTGGACGTCGACGTCGATGTCGAGGTGCTTGTCGACGTTGAGGACGACTTTTCCTCATCCTTACCGCAGCCGGCTACGACCAATCCCAGGGCGACGGCCGCCGCCGTGACTCGGACGATTCCTCGCGTGCGTACAGGACTCATAACGGCGCGCTCCCATCTGGCCACCCCCCTGTGGAGCGCCAGGTGCAGCCTAAACGACGAGGTGGCCAGCTCGCTTTGTTTCACAGATTCGTTGCAATCCTGCCACCTACCGGCGATGACGGGTTAGGCAACCGCTTGCGGAGTCACGAGGAATTTCTCCCCCGTCGCCCGCTTGACATAGTCGTTGAACGCATCCGGCTGCAGCATGCCGGCCAGCGACACCTCCCGGGTATAGCTGCTGGCGAATGTCGTGGTGAGTTCCGCGGCCACCCGAGCGCGCAACCGGCCGATGGTCTCGGCTCCGGCGCCTGCCAGGAACGGCGTCAGCAGCCAGCCACCGACGCCCCACGCCATGCCGAAGTTCCTGGTGAGAATCGTTGGACTGGTGTCGAGTGCACCGTAGATATAGACCTGTTTATGGACGTTCGATCCGTAGCGGGAGTACTCCGATGCCGTGGCGTTGGCAGCATCTTCCATGCCATTGAGGATCTGGCTGGCCAGCGTTCCACCGCCCGTCGCGTCGAACGCCAGTGTCGCTTTGGTCTCTTTCAGAGCGTCGACGAGGTCGGTGGCGAACGACGGCGATGTCGAGTTGAGGACATGTGTGGCCCCGAGCGACTTGAGGAGCGCTTCTTGGTCGGGCTTGCGCACGATATTGACCAGCGGTATGCCGTCGTTCTGGCAGAGCTTGACCAGCATTTGCCCGAGGTTGGACGCGGCCGCGGTGTGCACCAGGGCTGAATGTCCTTCGCGGCGCATCGTTTCCGCCATACCGAGCGCCGTCAATGGGTTGACGAACGACGATGCCCCTTCCCGGGCCGTGGCGCCTTCGGGCAAGACCAAACACATGCCAGCGTCGGCTGCTCGGTACTGCGAGTACATCGCGCCCCCGGCAATCCCCACCGTCTTTCCGAGCAGAGCCTGGGCCGCCGGAGACGACCCGGCAGCCACCACGGTGCCCGCGCCTTCGTTGCCCACCTGGAGTGATTTGTCGAGCCGCGCCGCAAACGCTTTCAGGGCACCGTCACCGAGTGGCGCGGTAACGACAGGACGCTCCGGCGTGCCCGTCACCGTCGCCGTTGTCATGTCCGCACCGGCTACCAGGAGGCCCAGGTCGGACGGGTTGATCGGCGAGGCCTCGACCCGCACCAGTACCTCGTTGTCGGCTGGCTTTGGCACGTCAACCTCGTGTAGCGACAGTTCGAGCGTGCCAGCTGACGTGACCAACGAGCGCAGCTCGAGGGCTTTTTCAGGCAGATCTGCGGCCATGGGCGGCGCCTCGTTCCTGGTTGTGGCTGATGCTCAAACCATACGAACTCAAGACACCGGACCAAAAATTTCCGCATTGGTAGGGCGGGCGGGGCTCGAACCCGCGACCAATGGATTATGAGTCCACGGCTCTAACCGACTGAGCTACCGCCCCCTGTAGGTTTACCTGCACGCATGCAGGTCCCAGCTAACTTCCTACGTACCTCCCCGAATCTCGATACCGGTAGGATACCGGTGTTGCATCTCTCGCCTTGCTCAACGCCGCAGCGGAAGGGGCGAGGTCGTCATCGAACAGGTCGGGTTGGCTGGGGACTTCTCCGGTTGATTAAATCCGTCGTTGCAGATCACCAGGCTTGCCTTGAATCCCATTGCTAGGGCTCTCCTGACATTCCGTCGCTGATTGAGCGCATCGAAACGAAGGCGAACACTTTGCGCAGCCTCTCGCCCCAGGTGTAGCCGTCTGCGGTGACCCGCCACCAGGTCGACTCGTTGCGACCCTTGTAGTAGATATGGCGTTCCCATCCGACCGGATGCCTGACCTTGCCTTCATGCCATAGGCGGTCGAGAATTTTGCCCATCGTCTCGTACGACGTGTCGAAGTCGTGCGCAAGCGATTCAGTCAGCCGGAAGTTGGACGGCGAACTGCTGATGACACCGAGTACCAGCTCAGCATTGATGTGGCCTTTCGGCCGAATGTCGTAGTGCTCCAGTAAGAATGGAGCCAGATTATCGCCGATTTCCCACGCGTCTTCGCGCCCGAGCAGGTGCGATGCGATGGATGTGCGCAGTTCTTTTTCGTCGTTCATCTGCGATACCTCTTCCACCAGAACCGCCAGATCCACCTCGGATCGTCGCCGCTCTGGTAGTCGTCCCAACTGTCCTTGACGCGTCCCCAGAATTGCCGGATGTCCCACAACGACAGCGATGGGCCGACCAGGTTGCACCGGGCTCCGGCATCGTCTTCCTGCTCAACGAGCCCTGTAGCCAGGAGCGCAGTTTCCCCTGTTACCGTTCCGACGGTCAGCTTTTCGATTCGCTCGGCGTTGCTCATTGACCCCCTAGCAAATGTCTGTGTGTCGGCCCCGTTTTTATACACACTGGGTCCGCGCCACAGGTCGAGTAGTCGACTACGCATTTCAGGTACCCCCACTTGTGGTACACGATAACCTGGTCAGGGGCGGCACCTGGGGTGACCAGCATGGTTGGCGTCGTGCCCTCGACGAGGTCGACCTCGTGCTCACGGAAAAACTTAACGGCGTAGGGGTCGCCCCAACGTGGAGTTTGAGCAACCACCCGCTATTACTACCCGTGTCGCCCAAAGCTCACGTGCGCGACGTTGGTGATTCCGTCGGCCACTCGGCCAGGAAATTCGTCCATGTCTTTGGCGCCGAGCTCGCGGACGACGGCACCAACCCCCGGGCGTACCAGGACCGGCTCAGCCCAGCGCGGTGTCGTCTTCGCGGACCACGTCCTCAACGTCACCGGCGAACGCGGCCAGCTCCGAGCGCTGCTCGTCGGTGTAGTCGCGCGCCGAATCGTCAAGCACGCACACTGTCCCGACGACCTTGCCCGAACCGTCGTGAATCGGCAGCCCGAGATAGTTGTGCAGGCCGAACTCCACCTCGTCCTCGTTGCCGGCGAACGTCGAGTCCTCGCGGGAGTCGCGGACGAACACCGCGCCGTCACTGTCGACCACGCGCTCGCAATACAACGGAACCCGGGTGGCATCGGTGAGAGCCTTCTTACCGGCCGCCCCGACGGTGTAATGCTGCGTGGCCTCACCCGCGGTGGCGGCAACCACCATGGAATCCGGCTCGGAGCGCATCACCAGAACCGACTTCACCCCGAGCCGCTCGGCGAGGTGATCCAGTCGTCCCGCCAGCGGGGCGAGCCCTGCCGTGGTGTCGGTCTTGTGAGGTTCGGCACCGGCCATGCCCACATTGTCACGGCGGGCAATCGAGCGGGCAACCCTTCCACTCACGACGAGTGAGGACACAACCAGTGACATCATGGACAGGGTGCCTGCCGTGCCTGCCGCGTCCACCGCGTTCGCCTCCGACAACGCCGCCCCCGCACATCCGAAGGCCCTCGAAGCGATCTTGGCCGCCAACGATGGCACCGCCGCGTCGTACGGTGGCGACCCGATCACCCAGCGCGCCGCCGAGCGCGTCAAAGAGCTCTTCGACTCCCCTAACGCCGAGGTCCTGTTTGCCTTCACCGGCACCGGTGCCAACATCATCGCGCTGGCCTCTGCGGTCCGGCCCTGGCACGAAATCCTCTGCAGCGATATCGCTCATTGCCTGCTCGACGAGGCCGGCGGTCCCGTCCTGGTCTCCGGCGCGAGCCTTCTCGCGCTACCAAGCGACGATGGCATCATCGACCCGGCCGTGTTGGACCGCCGCATTACCCGCCGCGGCGACGTCCACCACTCCCAGCCCCGCATCGTCACCATCACCCAGTCCACCGAGAACGGCCGGCTCTGGCAGCCCGACGCCATCGCCGAATTCATCGACCACGCCCACGATCTCGACCTGCTGGTCCACATCGACGGCTCCCGGATCGCCAACGCGATTGCCGCCCTTGATGTTCCGCCGGCCCAGGCCGTCGGCGACGCCGATATCGTCACCATCGGCGGCACCAAGAACGGCATGCTGTTCGGCGACGCGATCCTGGTCCGCCGTCCCGAGCATTTCACCGGCATCGAGTTCGTCCAGAAGCAGATCGGCCATCTGGCAAGCAAACATCGTTATGTCTCAGCGCAATTCGACGCCATGCTCGCCGACGACGTATGGCTTGAGGCGGCCGCCCACGCCAATGCGATGGCTGCCCGGCTCAGTACCGGCATCACCGGCCTCGGCCTGCATCTGAGCTCGCCGACCGAGGCCAACGAGGTGTTCGTCGACCTCCCCGCCGAGGCGCTGTCTGCGGTACGGCAGCGCTTCGCTGTGCATTCACCCGACCCACACAAGCTGGCGGTAAGGTTCGTCTGTTCGTGGGCGACCACCGACGACGACGTCGACACCGCCCTGCACGCACTGTCGAAAGCCCAGGATCGCATCGTCTAAGGAGCGACGGGATGTCAGTCACCACGGTGTATCTGGCCCGGCACGGCCGCACCGCTTTCAATGTCGAGGACCGCATGCGGGGCCTGAGCGATCCGCCACTCGACGATGTCGGCATTGCCGAAGCCCAAAAACTGGCGAAAGCGCTGGCCGACGAACGCCCGGCCGCTGTGATCAGCAGTCCGCTGCAGCGCGCGGTCGCCACCGCGCAATCGATCGCCGACGCCGCCGGGGTGCCTACGACCGTCGACATCCGCCTCAACGACCGCGACTATGGCCCGCACACCGGCGCCAAGCGTGCCGAGGTCATCGCTCGCTTCGGCAGCATCGACAACGCCCCGGGAGTCGAGCCGCCGGCGGCTGTCCGGCAGCGAGCCATCGCCGCGTTCACCGCGCTGGTCGACGAACATGACAGCGGCCCTTTGGTTCTCGTCTCGCACGACGCGTTCAATCGCGCGCTACTCGGCCAGCTCGACCCCACCCTGACCGACGCGCCACAGCGCACCGCGTGCTGGAACAAGCTCACCAGGGTCGGCGGCGTGTGGCGCGTCGCAGAATACGACCAGAAGCCGGACTAGAGCTCGGCGAAGACTGTCTGGCCGTCGGCGTCGATGCTGTAGCGGTCGGTACCCTCGGCGACCCGAGCCTGATCGGCCTTCAACGACACCGCGATCTTGTTGCTCGCGTTGCGCATCACATCCAGCGTCAGCTCGCGGGCCTGCTCATGCGAGAAGTGCTCCCGCACACCGGCAGCCACCGCGGGGCTGATCCGCGCCGGTGACCAGATCAACGCGTCGGCGTAACGCAGCGCCGCCTTGTGTGCATCGGTCAGCAGCTCGGAGGACTCGAAGTGCTCGATGTCGTCGTACATCGACTCGCTGCCTCCGGCGTCCAGCGCATTGCTCTCGCGCAGCGACTTGCACAGCCGGCAGTCGTGCGCGACGGCCCCGCGCAGCCGGACCACCTCGGTGGTGACCGGGTCCACCGACTTCAGCTTCGCCACCCCCGGCAGCAGCTGGTTGAACAACACGTCGGCGGCGTCGATGCCCGGGTCCCAGACCGGATTCTCGGGCACCCAGCCCACCGGTAGGCCCAGCACCTCCAGCCCGTTGCGCACCCGCGGCAGGAAGTCGGCGAAGAACATCTGCGCGACAGCCCCGAACACCCCTGCCCCCAGTGCGGTGGTCAGCGACTCCCGCTGGCGATCGGTGATCGCGGACACGTCGACGCAGAACTGCTCGGCGAACTCGGCCACCACCTTCTCGGCGTCCGTCTCCGGCGCGCTTACCGGCGTCTGCGCGGGCAGCGGCGTCAGCGACAGCGTGTTGCCGCATGTCGCGCGGATCAGTCCCACCAACCGCTGCTGATCGGCCGGTGACTGCACCACCAGCTTGGTCAGTACTGCAGCAAGATGGTCAGCCATCTTTGGATTATTGCGCTTGGCTGACCGAGGACATGTGGAAGTCGGGGATTCGCAGCGTCGGCATCACTGCGCGGGTGGCCCAGTCACCCCACTCCCGGGGCAGGGTCGGCTCGGCCACGCCCGCCTCGGTGGTCCGGCGCAGCAGATCCAGCGGGCTCTCGTTGAAGCGGAAGTTGTTGACCGCCGCGGTGACTTCGCCGTCTTCGATCAGGTAGACGCCGTCGCGAGTCAGCCCGGTCAGCAGCAGCGTGGTCGGATCGACGGTCCGGATGTACCACAGCGTGGTCAGCAGCAGCCCGCGCTCGGTGGCCGCCACCATATCGGCCAGCTCGGCGCTGCCGCCGGTCATCAGCAGATTGTCGGCCGGTACTGCCGGTGCGGTCCCGAACTCGATGGCCGCCGCCCGCGGGTAGGCCAGCGCGTTGATGACGCCGTCGCGGATCCAGTCCACCCGCCCGATGTCCATCCCATTGTCGAACACCGAGATCGTCTCCGATCCGCTGGCGGCCGCGACGAACGGCGCGCACTGAAGGCCCGCCGCGTTCGGGTCGGAGTACATCGTCAGCGGCAGCCCGGTAAGCTTCTCCCCCACCCGGGTTCCACCGCCGGGCGCCGACAACGCGGTGCGGCCCTCTTCGGCGCCGCGGCCGTCCATCGACCAGCCCAGGTAGATCATCATGTCGGCCACCGTCGAAGGCGGCATCAGCGTCTCGTAGCGGCCCGCGGGCAACTCGACGGTGCGGGCCGCCCAGCCCAGCCGCAGCGCCAGGTCGTCGAGCAGAGCATCGGTCGAGACGTCGACGAACCATGGCGTGCTCACCCCCGCCCACGCGCTGGCACCGTCGCGTTTGGCGTTGATCTCCACCGAGCCGGTCGGCTGGGTGAAGCGCCGGCGGATCCCGGTGGAGGTGGCCAGGAACGTCGTCTCGACGACGTGGTGGGCGTAGCCATAGAGCCGGTCGGTGCGGCCGAAGCCACGCGACAACGATTCGGCGACCTCGGCGAACACCGCAGCACCGGTCTGCGGCACCGGCTCATTCCAGCCGTCGGGAGTACCGGTGCCGGTCAGCAGTGGTGCGCTGTCCCGGGCGTCGGGAGCGGCGTGCGCGGCCTGCTCGGCGGCGGCCACCAGCGCACCGATCGCCGCCGGGTTGACGTCGCTGGTGCGGATCGCCCCGGTGTGCGAGGTATCACCTTTGCGCACAATGGAAATCACGGTGGTTGACCGGGTTGTCGAGACGCCGTTGGTGGTCATCGAGTTGCCGGCCCACCGCAGCGAGGCCTCGGCGCGGTCGGTGACGATGACGATGGTCTCGTCGACGGTAGCGGCCTGCAACGCCAGCTCGACTACCTGCTGTGCGGGAATCATCGGGCCCACCCCGATTTGGCCTCTTCGCTGCCGCTCATCGGCCGGACTCCTCCCGCGTATTGAGCACGTTCACACCTCGGAACAGGGCCGACGGGCAGCCGTGGCTCACCGCGGCGACCTGACCGGGTTGGGCCTTGCCGCAGTTGAACGCCCCACCCAGGCGCCAGGTCGACGGGCCGCCAACGGCTTCCATCGAATTCCAGAAGTCAGTGGTGGTGGCCTGGTAGGCCACGTCACGCACCTGGCCTTCCAACCGACCGTGCTTGATCTGATAGAACCGCTGCCCGGTGAATTGGAAGTTGTAGCGCTGCATGTCGATCGACCAGGACTTGTCTCCGACGATGTAGATGCCGTCATCGACTCGGGCGATCAGGTCGTCGGTGCTCAGATCATCGGTGCCCGGCTGCAGGGACACGTTGGCCATCCGCTGGATCGGGACGTGGTGCGCGGAGTCGGCATACGAACAGCCGTTGGAGCGGGCCTGACCCAGCCGCGGCGCGAACACCCGGTCCAGCTGATAGCCGACGAACATGCCGTCGCGCACCAGGTCCCAGCTCTGGGCAGCCACCCCTTCGTCGTCGTATCCGATTGTGGCCAAGCCGTATTCGACGGTACGGTCGGCGGTCACGTTCATCACCGGCGAGCCGTAACGCATCGTGTTCAGCTTGTCCGGGGTGGCGAACGAGGTGCCCGCGTAGGCCGCCTCGTAACCGATCGCGCGGTCATATTCGGTGGCGTGCCCGATGGATTCGTGAATCGTCAGCCACAGGTTGGTCGGATCGATCACCAAGTCGGTTGGACCGGCGACCACCGTGGGCGCCTTCGTCTTGTCGGCCAGCAGGATGGGCAGCTCGGCCAGCTCGGTACTCCAGTTCCACACGTCGTCACCGGCGACTGCCTCCCAGCCGCGGGCCATCGGCGGGGCCAGCGTCCGCATCGATTCGAAGCTGCCCGCGGCGGCGTCGACGGCCACCGCGTCCAGCGCCGGCATCACCCGCACCCGCTGCTGGGTGATCGACGACCCGAAGGTGTCGGCGTAGAACACCTGCTCCTTGACCGCGTTCACCGTCGCCGAGACATGGTCGACACCGTTGCTGGCCAGCAGCCGCCCCGAGTACTCCCCCAGCACGGCGATCTTGTCGGCGGTCGACACCGTGAACGGATCGATGGCATAGCTCGACACCCAGGTCACATCGGCGTACACCGGCTCGGGCGCCAGCTCGATGCGCTCGGCATTCAGCGCGGCCAGCGAGGTGGCCACCTCGACCGCGCGCCGCGCCGTGTCGGCGGCAACCTCGGGGGCCAGCTCGGCATGCGAGGCGAACCCCCAGGTGCCATCGACGATCACCCGCACCGCCAACCCGATCTCACGGTCGGTGACCGCGCTCTGCAGCTCACCGTCGCGCAGCTGCACCACCTCGGTGGTGATGGCATGGATGCGCAGGTCGGCGTAGCTGGCGCCGGCCGCACGGGCCGCCGACAGGGCGGCGTCGGCGAGCGCATGGCGCGGCAGGGCCAAGAAGTCGGCGTCAACATCACGAGGACTCACGGCTACACCGTAACTGCCATGTCGGCGGACCCGCTTTAATGGCCAAGGTGACCACTCGGCGTGTGCGTTCCACCCTGCTGGGGTACGCGCTGTTGGCGCCGAGTCTGTTCGGGGTGGTGTGCTTCCTGCTGCTGCCGATGCTGGTGGTGGTGTGGCTGAGCCTGCATCGCTGGGATCTGCTGGGCCCGATCCGCTATGTGGGGCTGGATAATTGGCGCTCGGTACTCACCGATGCCAGTTTCGGCAATTCGCTGCTGGTGACGCTGGTCTTCATCGCGATCGTCGTTCCCGCCCAGATCGTCCTCGGTTTGGTGGCCGCCGCGCTGCTGGCCCGGGAGCTGCCGGGCAGTGGCGTCTTCCGCACCGTGTACGTACTGCCGTGGGTGTGCTCGCCGCTGGCGGTCGCGGTGCTGTGGCATTGGATCCTGGCGCCCACCGACGGTGCGGTGAGCACCCTTGCGGACCGCCGCATCGAATGGCTGACCGATCCGGGGCTGGCGCTGCCGGTGGTCTCGGCGGTGACGGTGTGGACCAACGTCGGTTACGTGACGCTGTTCTTCCTGGCCGGTATCCTGGCGATCCCCCCGCAGATCCACGCCGCCGCGCGACTCGACGGCGCGACGAGCTGGCAACGGTTCTGGCGTATCACCCTGCCGATGCTGCGCCCCACGCTGTTCTTCGTTTCGGTCACCGGCATCGTCAGCGCGGCCCAGGTGTTCGACACCGTGTACGCGCTGACCGGGGGCGGACCGGCCGGCCGCACCGATCTGGTGGCTCACCGTATCTACGCCGAGGCGTTCGGCGCCGCGGCGATCGGGCGGGCCGCGGTGATGGCGCTGGTGTTGTTCGTCATCCTGGTCGGCGCAACGATCGTCCAGCATCTCTACTTTCGCCGCCGGATCAGCTATGACCTCACGTAACGCGCTGATCTACCTGGGGCTGCTGGCCGGTGCGCTGATCACCCTGGCCCCGTTCGGGTTGGGGCTTTTGACGTCGTTCACCTCCGCGCAGCAGTTCGCCACGGGCACACCGCTGTCGCTGCCCAACCCGCCGACGCTGGCCAATTACGCCGGGCTCGGTGACGCCGGCTTTGGCCGGGCGCTGGCGGTCACCGCGCTGATGACAGCGATGATCACGCTGGCGCAGCTGACGTTTTCGGTACTGGCGGGCTACGCGTTCGCCCGCTTGGAGTTCGCCGGCCGCGATGCGTTGTTCTGGGTGTACATCGCCACGCTGATGGTGCCTGGCACCGTCACGGTCATTCCGCTCTATCTGATGATGGCCGAGCTGGGGTTGCGGAACACGTTCTGGGCGTTGGTGTTGCCGTTTCTGTTCGGCTCGCCGTATGCGATCTTCCTGCTGCGCGAGTACTTTCGGGGCATCCCCGCCGACCTGGTCAACGCCGCCCGCCTGGACGGGGCCAACACCCTGGACGTGATCGTGCACGTGGTGCTGCCGGCCAGCAAGCCGATCCTGGTGACGCTGACGTTGATCACCGTTGTCAGTCAGTGGAATTCGTTCATGTGGCCGCTGGTCATCACCAGCGGCGGCACCTGGCGGGTGCTGACCGTTGCGACGGCCGGGCTACAGACCCAGTACAACGCCCAGTGGACGCTGGTGTTGGCGGCGACGACGGTGGCGATCGTCCCGCTGATCGCGCTGTTCCTGGTGTTCCAACGCCAGATCGTGCGCTCGATCGTCGTCACGGGGCTGAAGTGAGCTGGCCACCGCGGTTCTCCACCCGGATGCTGGCCGGGCTGATCACGGCCGCGTTGCTGCTCGTGGCCGGCGCACTGGTACTGGGCCGGACCGACGAGTCGTCCGGGAAAATCATTGTCACGGTGCGGCTGTGGGACCCCGCAGTGGCCGCCGCCTACACCGAGTCGTTCGCGGAGTTCAGCCGCACTCATCCCGATATCGAGGTGCGCACCGACGTCGTCGCCTACGCCAGCTACTTCGACACCCTGCGCACCGACGTGGCCGGCGGCGGCGCCGACGACATCTTCTGGATCAACAACGCCAACCTGGGCGAATACGCCGACAACAACCGGCTGATGGCCATCGAGCCCAACCCGGACTGGGACCCTTCGGTGGTCGCCCAGTTCACCCGCGACGGCAGGTTGTGGGGTGTTCCGCAGTTGACCGACGCCGGAATCGCCCTGTACTACAACGCCGACCTGCTGGCCGCCGACGGTGTCGAACCGGCCGAACTGGACACCCTGCGCTGGGATCCCAACCCAGGTGTGGACACCCTACGGCCGATGCTGATGCGTCTGACTCATGGCAGGCAGTGGGGCTACAACGCCGCCAACGACTTACAGGCCATCTACCTCAACTACATCGGCTCGGCGGGCGGGATATTCTCCGACGGCGACCGCTTCGCTTTCGACAACCCGCAGGCAGTCACCGCATTCCGTTACGTCATCGGCCTGATCAACACCGATCGAGTCGCCCCTCCCGCGTCGGACACCAACGACAACGGCGACTTCTCCCGCAACCAGTTCCTGTCCGGTCGGATGGCGCTGTTCCAATCCGGCACCTACAACCTGGCCCAGGTGGCGGAGCGCGCGACGTTCCGCTGGGGTGTTGCGCTGCTGCCGGCCGGACCTGCGGGCCGGGTCAGCGTCACCAACGGCATTGTCGCCGCGGGCAATCCGGCCAGCCGCCATCCTGAGGCAGTACGCCAGGTGCTGGCCTGGCTGGGCGGCACCCGAGGCAACGAGTATGTCGGCCGCCACGGTGCAGCCATCCCTGCGGTGCTGCCGGCCCAGGCGGTCTATTTCGACTACTGGTCGGCCAAGGGGGTGGACGTGCGGCCGTTCTTCACGGTGCTCGACGGTCCGCGCATCGCGGCGCCGGGTGGGGCCGGTTTCGCCGCCGGGTATCAGGCGATCAAGCCTTATTTTGACGAGATGTTCCTGGGCAGAACGCCCGTGCCCGAGTCACTTGCCGCCGCCCAGCGGGCCGCCAACGCCGCCGCCGCGCGTTAGATCCCGGCGAGCACTGTCGCCTGGAGAACCACCGACACCACACACACCACCGCCGAGACGGTCAGTACCACCCAGTCGGCCCGTCGCGGGCGCGACGGTGCCGCCGAAATCATGCCGGTCCCGCCACGTGTGGTGATCGCATCGCCCATCTCGTCAGCGCGGCGCAGTGCGACCGTGATTCCCGCTGCCAGCAGATCCACCATCTCGATGGACCAGCGCCGGCGTCGGGCCCGCCGGCTGGTCAGCACTGGTGGTGGCCGCAGCCGACGCGCCGCGTAGAGCAACCGGAACTCGTCGAGCAGCATCGGAAAAGCCCGCAGCGACAGGGCAAGTGCGACCGCCCAGTCGTCGACCGGGATACCGAAGACCTTCAGCGGCCGGCCCAGTCGCGCCACCGCGGGTGCGACATCGGCGACGTTCGTCGTCCACGACACCAACATGCCCAGCGCCAATAGCACGATCGACACCACGGTGAAGCGCACAAATTTCAGGAGGCCACCAAGCGCGATGCCGTAGGGCCCCAGGTGGAATTCCGGGGACCCGCCTCCGATTGTCGCGGTGACGGCGCCCAGCAGCAGCAGAATCCACAGCCACCTGGGCACCGACGGCACAGCGCCGCGCGGGATTCGCGCCAGCCGGATCGCGATGCCTATTCCGATCGTGACCAGCGCCAGTGGCACCCAGTCCGGGTAGAACGCCAGCAGGGCCGAAAACCCGAGGACGACAATTATTTTGGTGCCCGCCCACAGCTCGTGGATCGGCGAGGTGCCGGGTACCGGACGCAGCAGCACCACCGGGCGGGTTTGACGTGCAGTCGTCATGACGACCCCTCGGTCAGCACGCCCTCGCGCAGATGCAGGGTGCGCGGACACAGTTCTTCCAAGCCGACGAAGTCGTGCGAGATCACCACGACGGTCAGGCCACTGTTGCGGCGCAGATCGCTGAGCAGCCGCAGTAGGCCGCGCTGACTGGCAGCATCGAGCCCGGCCAGCGGCTCGTCGAGGATAAGTGCCTGCGGCGAGCGGGCCAGCAGCCCGGCCATCACCACCCGGCGCATCTGCCCACCGGAGAGCTGGTCGATCCGGCGCCCCGCCAGCGACGCGTCCAACCCAACCTTCGCCAGTGCGGCACCCACCCGGGCGCTGTCGTGGGGTGAAAACCCGGCCGCAGAAGCGACTTCGGTGTCCACGCGGCTGCGCATCAGCTGCAGCCGGGCGGCCTGGAATGCGATCGCCACGTCGCCGACGCACTCCGACGCGGGGCGTCCGCGCACCAGGCAGGAGCCGGTGGTCGGCGTGGTCAGCCCCGCCATGATCCAGGCCAGAGTGGACTTTCCCGAACCGTTGCCACCGTGGATCAGGACGCCTTCGCCTTCGTGGACGGTGAAGTCGATATCGTGCAGAGCAGCCTTGGACCACGGTGTGCCACTGGCATATTCGTGGCCGACATGCTCGAGCTGCAGTACCGGCTCAGCCCCACCCGGCGCGGCGTTGACCGTCGGCGTGGGTGCGGCGGTGCTCTCGACCAAGTGAGCGTTGTCCTGCGACTCGCTGAGCTTGACGATCCGGTCGGCGGTATCGGCCTCGTTGTTGTAGTGGGTGATCTGCACCAGCGCCATCTTGTGGCGTTCGGTAAGGCCGGACAGCACGCTCAGCAAGGCCTCCCGCCCGCGTTGATCAACCATGCTGGTGACCTCGTCGGCGATCAGCAGCGACGGCTGACGCGCCAGCGCGGCGGCGACCGCCAGGCGCTGCAGCTCGCCACCGGACAATCCGCCGGTGTCGCGCTCCTCCATGCCGGCCAGGCCGACCTCGCCGAGCAGTCCCGCCACGTCGGTCTCCGTTCCCGGTGGCAGACCCCAGACGACGTCGTCGGCGACTCGCGTTCCCAGTACTTGACTTTCGGGATGCTGCATGATGACCGCCGTCCCGCCCAGCTGACCGAGACCGACCGCACCGGGGCGCTCGATCACGCCGGAGGTGGGTTCACGCCCGGACAGCAGCAGCATCAGCGTGGTCTTCCCGGACCCGTTGGCTCCGGTGATCGCCACGTCCTCTCCCGCGTCGACAGTCAGGCTGAGCGGTCGCAGCGCGTCGTGCGTGGCGTTGGGGTAACGAAAGCGGGCGTCGACCAGCCGCACCGGAACCGGTGCGACAGGCCCGGTTTCGTCGGGGGTCTCGAGCTTGTGCACGTCGGGGATACCGCTGAGCCGATCCAGTACCCGCGACAGTGCCCACCACCCGACCAACGTCACGATCATGATCGAGAACATCGCGTAGACCATCAACAGCAGCGGCCAGTACTGCAGCGCGACACCGAAGAGGTGCCTGGCGTCTTGGGCCGCCGGCCGGAACGGCTCGAAGTGCGACACCACCGACACGACGCCGTCGAAATTCGCGGTCATCGCTGAGAAGGTCAAGGAGCGCAGCCGCACCAGAACGGTCAGCGCGGCGACGATGAAGAGCCCGAAGACCACGCCGGCCACCAGGCCCACGGCGATGACGGTGGGGGTGCCGCGCCCACGGCGTTTCATGATGCCGGCCAGCCCACCCACGTAGGCGCAGTTGACCACCACCATCAACCCGCTGACACCAGCGATCAGGAACGCGACGACACTCGCCGCGAACGTCGCGGCCACCAGCACGCGCAGCCGGTAGCGGTAACCGAGCAGTCCCATCGGAACGGTGGTCAGCAGCGACAGTCCCCCGGCAAACGGAACGACGACGGCAATAATCGACAATGCGGCCGCGAGTGCGGCCATCACGGAGGCCTGGGCCATCTCCACCGGTGACAGCGCGCCACTTCGGCGGCGATCGACCGCTGACTCGGAGGGCTGCGCCGCAGTAGCCTCCGGTCTGGTCGCGGTCATCACCCGATTCTGCCAGCCGTTGCGACCGGGCAGTCGGGTCGACCTGCCGCCGCCAGGCCACCTGTGGACATCCTGTGAGGAAGGCCACCAGGCCGCTAGGCGACAACATAGTATTTCTATGTAAATATGGGAGGTATGAATCCGACGCCCACCCAGGAACGGCCCGGTGCCGCATCAGGACTGGGATCCGAGCTACTCACGGTGGTCGCGAGGCTCAACCGGCTGGCCACCCAGCGCATCCGGCTGCCGCTGCCCTGGGCGCAGGCCCGACTGCTCGGCACCATCGACGACCAGGGCGAAGCCCGTATTTCCGATCTGGCCGAACTCGACCACTGTTCCCAACCGACGATGACCACCCAGGTCCGCCGTCTGGAGGACGCCGGCCTGGTGGCCCGCACCCCCGATCCTGGTGATGCGCGCGCCGTCCGCATCCACATCACCGGAAAGGGCCAGACGATCCTGGCTCAGGTCCGGGCAGACCGCGCCGCGGTGATCGACCCACGCATCGAGCGGTTGTCTGACGAAGACCGCGAAGTTCTGTCGACCGCCATCGGAGCACTGCATCGCCTGCTCGACGACCTCGACACCTCCCCGAAGTAGTGAGGCCCGAAATAGTGAGGAGTGAGCCACTCATGTGGCGTCAACCCAGGGCCGTTTGGGCAGTCGCGTTCGCATCCGTCGTCGCCTTCATGGGCATCGGGCTCGTCGACCCGATCCTGAAACCCATCGCCGACAATCTCGACGCCACCCCGTCACAGGTGTCACTGCTGTTCACCAGCTACATGGCTGTCATGGGTGTGGCGATGCTGATCACCGGCGTGGTGTCCAGCCGCATCGGCCCGAAACGCACACTGCTGCTAGGCCTGGTGATCATCATCGCCGGCGCCGGACTGGCCGGGATGAGCGACACCGTGATGGGCATCGTCGGCTGGCGCGCACTGTGGGGCCTGGGTAATGCGCTGTTCATCGCGACCGCGCTGGCCACCATCGTCAACTCCGCGCGCGGCTCGGTGGCCCAAGCCATCATCCTCTACGAGGCGGCGCTGGGTCTGGGCATCGCGGTCGGCCCACTGGTCGGCGGTGTGCTGGGTTCGATCTCGTGGCGCGGACCGTTCTTCGGGGTGTCTGCACTGATGGCGGTCGCACTGGTGGTGACGACCCTGCTGCTACCCGAAACGCCGCGCCCGCAACGGGTGACGACATTGGCCGATCCGTTCCGAGCGCTGCGGCACCGTGGCCTGCTCGGCGTCGCAATCACCGCTCTGCTGTACAACTTTGGGTTCTTCACGCTGCTGGCGTTCACACCGTTCCCGCTCGACATGACCGCCCATGAGATCGGGCTGATCTTCTTCGGCTGGGGCCTGTGCCTGGCGTTCACCTCAGTGGTGGTCGCACCCAGGCTGCAGCACCGCTTCGGCACCGTGCGGGTGCTGGTGATCAATCTGCTGTGTTTCTCTGCGTTATTGGCGGTGATGGCGGTGGCCACCGACGACAAGGCCGTCCTGGCCGCATGTGTGGTGGTCGCCGGTCTGTTCATCGGTATCAACAACACGCTGATCACCGAGACCGTGATGAAGGCCGCGCCCGTCGAGCGCGGGGTGGCCTCGGCCGCGTACAGCTTCATGCGATTTGGCGGCGCTGCCGCCGCGCCGTGGCTGGCTGGGGTGCTGGGCGAACGGGTCAGCGTGCACCTGCCGTTCTGGGTGGGCGCGGGTGCAGTGCTGGCCGGCGCCGGCGTCCTTGCTCTGACGGCCCGGCATCTGGGCGCTCTTGACACTTCCGGTGGGCAGGAGCGAAGCGAATCGGGGATCACCGGGGAAGATGCGTTGGAGGAGATCACCGAGCAGGCCACTGCGGTGACCATCGGCAGCGACAGCTGAGCGGCGCGGGAAACCGCGGCCGGCGAGAACATTGTCGCCCAGTGCCGTGAACGCTCACATCCAGATGGTGGCCTTCGGCCCCTCCCTGGGCTGAGCGAGCGGATGGCCGGCGCCGAGCAGGTTGCCGGAGATCACACTGCAGAACCGGTACATCGCAATGTCGAAGATGCTGTTGCTCATCGGTGTCTCGATGAAGTGCCCGAGTCGTTCGGCGCCGATGAACACCACCATCAGTAGCAGTCCGATCACGACGCCGGCATAGGGGTGGGCGGACCCGTCCAACCGGCTGAAAGCCATCACCGCGAAGAACCAGGCCAGCGAGCGAATGAAGATCTCGTACTGCAGCGGGATCGGCTCGTTGCGGATGCGCTCCAGGCCGCTCTGCGCGCTCACCAGCGCGGTGTTGACGCTCATCAGCATGACGCGGGCCTGGTTGTCGATACTGCCCGCGGCCGACAGCGCCTGAATGTCGACGGCCTGGCGGGTCATCAGGTCGACGGCGGTGGCGTCGGCAGGATCCTCCGGCGTCAACTCGACGACCCCGGGAACCGGGGTGACGCCACGCAGCTCGGCGGCGAGCTGCCAGGAGTACCGGACCTGCCGCCGGCGCATCCGGTCCAGGATGGGGGTCATCTCGGGCGCACCGGAGTCCACCGAACACAGGGTGTTGTGGGTCGCGCGGGAGTTGATGATGATGTTGCCCCACAGCGTGCGGGCCTCCCACCATCGGTTGTAGGCGGTGGTGTTGCGAAAGCCGATGAACACCGAAGCGCCGATGCCCAGTACGGACAGCACGGCTGCGGCGTAGTCGATCTGGGTGGGATCGGGAATGGGGATCAGTGCGGCGGCCACCACAACGATCGCCAGCAGATCCCATCGCATCTGCTGGCATACCAGCCACGACACCTTGAGTGGGCCCAGCTTCCCGACGCTACGAATCACCGCGTCAGCGTATTACCTGGGCCGGCCCAGGTCGGGCAGATACGGCGGGCCCGCCACGATGAACGCATCTTCGCCGAGCACCCGACCGCAGCGCCGGCTCCGGCGTGCGGAGTGGCGTGTGGCCATTGAACGCCAGGCGGCCGGCTCACATTCATTGAGGTTGGCCTGCGTTTGCCACATCCGCGTTTACGGAAAGGGCCGCGGGGATACTTTCGGGGGATGACCACCACTGCGGAACACCTGCGAAACGCCCTCGACGGCCGCTGGCGCGACGTCAAGAACGAAGTGCGCGCCGAACTGGCCGCCGAGGTTTTCCGGCCGCACTACACCCCCAACACCGCCATCGCCCGCGCGAAAGTGGCCGAGCAGATGAAGATCATGGCCGCGGCCGGCGCCGCCGAGGACGGGTTCCGAAAAGAGCACGGCGGCAACGGCGATGTCGGCGCAGCGGTTGTCCGCATCGAGATGCTCGCAATGTCCGACCTGTCCCTGATGGTCAAGGCCGGGGTGCAGTGGGGGCTGTTCGGTGGCGCCATCGAGAACCTCGGCACCGAGCGCCACCACAAGGCCTACGTGCAGCGCATCATCGATCTGGACCTGTTGGGCTGTTTTGGGATGACCGAAACCGGACACGGCAGCGACGTGCAGTCGCTGGAGACGACCGCCACCTACGACCCGGCAACCGAAGAGTTCGTGATCAACTCCCCCACGCCGTCCTCACGCAAGGACTACATCGGCGGCGCGGCCGAAACCGCCCGGGTGTCAGCGGTTTTCGCTCAGCTGATCACCGGCGGCGAAACGCATGGCGTGCACTGTTTCGTGGTGCCGATCCGCGACGAGGACGGAAACGACCTGCCGGGCGTGACCACGTCGGACTGCCTCTACAAGGGCGGGCTGCCCGGCGTCGACAACGGCCGCATCATGTTCGACCACGTCCGCGTTCCGCGGGAGAACCTGCTGAACAAGTACGCCGATGTCGCCCCCGACGGCACGTACTCCTCGCCGATCGAGAACCCCAACCGACGCTTCTTCACCATGCTGGGGACCTTGATCCGCGGCCGGGTCACCGTCGGCGGCAGTGCGGCCGCCTCGGCTCGGGTGGCCCTGGACATCGCCGTGCGATATGCCCTGCAGCGCAAGCAGTTCAGCGCCCCGGGCGACGAGGACGAGGTGCTGATCATGGACTATCTGGCCCATCAGCGCCGCCTCTTCCCGCTCATCGCCCGCTCGTACGCGCTGCAGTTCGCCCAGAACGAGTTGGTGGCCAAGCTGCACGATGTACAGACCGCGGACAGCGCTGACGCCGAGGAGCAGCGCGAGCTGGAGTCCCGTGCCGCAGGCCTGAAGGCAGCCAACACCTGGCATGCCAGCGCCGCGATCCAGGAAGCCCGTGAAGCATGTGGCGGCGCAGGCTATCTCGCCGAGAACCGGCTGATCGCCCTGCGCGCCGACACCGACGTGTTCACCACCTTCGAGGGTGACAACCACGTACTGACCCAGCTGGTTGCCAAAGAACTGCTGACCGCCTACGCCGACGACATCAAGAGCATGAGCCCGGTGGAATGGGTGCGCTTCGCCGCTAACTTCGCCGGCGACCGGGTGCTGAAAAGGACTGCCGCCGAGACGATCATGCAGACCATCGTCGACTCGCGCCAGGACAACGAAGAGGAAGGCAGCCTGTTCAACCGCGGCACCCAGGTGAAGATGTTCGAGGACCGCGAGCAGTATCTGCTCTCGTCAGTAGCCCGACGGTTGCAGAGCAAGTCCAAGGAGATGTCGGCGTTCGATGCGTTCAACGCGGTGCAAGATCACGTGCTGCACACCGCCAAGGCGCACATCGACCGAATCGTGCTCGAGGCATTCGTCGCGGGTATCGATGCCTGCGAGGACGAGGAAGCCCGCACCATTCTCGGGTTGGTGTGCGACCTGTACGCGCTCTCGGTGATCGAAGACGACAAGGCCTGGTTCGTCGAACACCGCTTCCTGTCCACCGAGCGAGCCAAGGCCGTCACTCGCGGCATCAACGAACGCTGCCGGGCGCTGCGGCCGTATGCCGAACTGCTGGTCGACGGATTCGGGGTCCCCGAGCAGCTGCGCTACGCGGCGATGCTGCACCCCGAGCAGCTGGACTAGCAGGCCGGTTGTTTTGACAATTTTGACAAAACACCGGCGCTGACCCCGTAACGTCGCCGCCGTGGAATTGACGCTGCAACGCATCGGCGCGTGGTGCGGGACCATCATGATCGTGCTGTACGGGACGAGCCTTTCGGGGATAGCGCGGATGTTTCCGCCGCTGTCACCTGTCGCGTCTCCCGAGGAGATCGCCGACTTCTACATCGACCACAAGATCTGGATCCGCATCGGCGTCGCCGGGTGCCTGCTGACGTCGGTGATCGCGCTACCGTTCCTGGCCACCATCGTGCTGCGCATCCGCCGCATCGAAGGGCAGTGGGGCATGCTGTCGATCACGCAGCTGTTCGCCGCGACGATTTTCGTTCCCGCCCTGCTGTTTCCGTTCCTGATCATGGCGGCGGCTGCATTCCGTCCCGAATCCCGGCCACCGGATATCACCCAGGCACTCAACGACGTGTTCTGGCTGATGTTCATCGGCATCGTCGGGACGATCATCGTGCAAAACATCACCCTGGCGATCGCGTCCTTCATCGACAAGACCGAGCCGCAGACGTTCCCGCGCTGGTACGGCTACCTCAACCTGTGGGTGGCCCTGCTGTCGCTGCCGGGGTGCGTGGTCGTGGTGTTCAATGACGGCCCACTGGCCTGGCACGGGGTATTCGCGTTCTACATTCCGGGTGCGGCGCTGACGATATGGATGTTCTCGACAACCTACGTGCTGAACCGCGGCATCAAGGCCCAGCAGCTCGCCGAAGCACAATGACGGCGGTGGGACAACCACCAGCCAGCGCGCGACGCATTCCCGGCGAACAGGGCACGTGGGTATTCCTGTTCGGCGACATGCTGGTGTTCGCCGTGTTCTTCGCAACCTTCATGGTCGAAAGATCCAAGGCACCAGAAGTTTTCGACGTGGCGCGCAAGACTTTGCATGTCAACATCGGCCTGGTCAACACGCTGGTGCTGCTGACCAGCTCGCTGTTCGTGGTGGCCGCGATCGGCGCCATCCGCACCGGTGCGCGCTCGATTGCCGCCCGCGCGCTGCTGATCGCGATCGGCTGCGGTGTCGCGTTCGTGGCCCTGAAGGTGACCGAGTACGTCTTGCTGGGCACTGCCGGGCATGGGCCGGGCGCCAACCACTTCTACCTCTACTACTTCATCCTGACCGGGCTGCACCTGCTGCACGTCCTCATCGGGCTCCTGGTGCTGACGTTGATGTTCACCCAGACCCGGCGGACCGAACTCTCGGCCACCCGGCTTGCGGTGATCGAGGGCGGCGGCTGCTTCTGGCACCTGGTGGACCTGTTGTGGATCGTCTTGTTCCCACTCCTGTACCTGGTGAGCTGATGTTGCAGTACGTGCGTAACCGCGCCGGCGTGAGCTGGCTGATCCTGGTCGCCGCCACCCTCGCCTCGTTTGCACTGGGCGCCGACCACGGCACCGGGTCCCTGGTCGCGGTCGCCGTGTTGGCGATCGCGGCGATCAAGGTGCGGCTGGTGGGCCTGGACTTCATGGAATTGCGGCACGCCCCGATTCCGTTGCGGGTGGCGTTCGAGGTGTACTGGGTGACGCTATGGGCGCTGCTGTCCGGCCTTTATTTGTGGCTCTGACGCGATCGCCTTGGAAGGTCTTGCTCCCCCGCTTGGACTCGAACCAAGAACCGTCCGATTAACAGTCGGAAGCTCTGCCAATTGAGCTACAGGGGACTATCTTCTTCCCGCGCCAGCGCGCTTGCGCTGATGCGGACCGGAGAGTGACTCTAGCCTATCGGGCACCCTCGACGCCAAAACGGGTGGGCGGGCGCCAACCCGGTCGCGTCAGGCAGGATGGTGGGGCGGGGTTTCGATGGAGGGAGCGCAGTGATCCGGTTTCTAGCCGCACTTGGAGTGGGCTACGTGTTGGGCACCAAGGCCGGTCGTAAGCGCTACGAGCAGATCGTCGGCACCTATAAAGCGCTGACCGGTCATCCCGCCACCAAAACCGTCATCGACGCCGGGCGCCGCAAGATCGCCGACCGGGTGTCACCGGATCCGGATCCGAAGATGGTCACACTGACCGAAATCGACGCCAACACCACCGTGGTGGAACCACAGCGGTCGGAGAACTAGGCACAACGAGATCGACCCTAGGGTCGTCAGTAGAAGAGAATCACAGCCCTCGTGTCGGTCTCGACGACCGACCGACGATTAGCCCAGCGGAATGCTGATGGTCTGACCCGGCAGCAGCGGGCCAGTGCTGACACCGATACCGCCGCCACCGTAACCCGGGCCGCCCGCGTCCGGGCCCCAGACGCCGAGCTGCGGGGTGCCCACGCTGACGTTGTTGTTCGAGTAGCTCAGGCACTGCCCGTCGCCGCGGGAACCGAACCACGCCAAGCAGGTGCCGCCGGGGTTCGCCGACGCGGTCGGGGCGGTCAGTGCAGCCACAGCCGGGACCGCAGCCGCAGCCACGGCGAGCGCGCCAACAACGGCGATACGCCGAGCACGAGTATTCGCGGTAGTCATATCTGACCTTTCGCTCCAGACAGGCAGTCCGTTAACCATAGCCTGCTGACTCTTCTCACGCAGTCAGGTCGTCGCCGCTCGCTTGTTCCAGCAGGCTGCGCCGATACGCCTCCAGCGCCACCAGATCGCCGAACAAGGCGTGATATTCGTCTCCCTGTTCCACCGGCGACATCCGCTGCAGCTTGGACTTGACCTCGGCGACTTGGCGGCCCACCCAGACCTCCTGCAGCCGGGCCAGCACACTGCCGATGTAGCGGGGCAGTTTCTCCTCGTCCTCGACCCGGATCGTCTCCACCCCGAGCTCCATGATCAGGCCTTCTGTCGCAGCGGCGCCGCTCTGTTCGCGCACCGTATCGATCCACTGACCGCCGGTCATGCCCGACGACGTCCCACCGGCCACCTCGATCGCGGTGCGCACCGCGGCATAACCGGGATGGGTGAAGCTCTCCACGGTCAGCGAATCGAAGACCGGTCCCGCCAGCGCGGGATACTGCAGCGCGGCCTTGAGCGCTTCACGTTGCGGCCACAGCGTCGGATCGCGAGGGTCAGGACGGCGGGCCGCACCATCGGCAACCGGTTTGGGCCCCCCAGCGGCCGCGCGCCGGTTGTCGCCTCGGGCCCCAGGCTTGTGGCCGGCCTCCTCACGGACCCGTGCGATCACCTGGGCGACATCCTCCCAGCCGACCCAGCCGGCGAGCTGGCGGGCGTACTCGTCGCGCAACGTCGGGTCCTTGATCTGGGCGACCATCGGCACGCACCGACGTAACGCCGCCACCCGGCCCTCAGCCATGTCAAGGTCGTGCTCGGCCAGCGCGGTGCGGATGGCGAACTCGAACAGCGGCGTGCGCCGGGCCACCAGATCGCGCAGCGCCGTGTCGCCCTGCGCCAGCCGCAGATCGCACGGGTCCATGCCGTCGGCCGCGACGGCCACGAAACTCTGGCCCGCCAGGTTCTGTTCACCCGCGAACGCCTTCAGGGCGGCCGCGCGGCCGGCTGCGTCTCCGTCGAACACGTAGATCAGTTCGCCGCGAAAGAACTTGTCATCCATCATCAGTCGTCGCAGCATCGACAGGTGTTCGTCGCCGAACGCCGTGCCGCAGGAGGCGACCGCGGTGGTCACCCCGGCCAGGTGCATGGCCATCACATCGGTGTAGCCCTCGACGACGACGGCTTGATGGCCCTTGGCGATGTCCCGTTTGGCCAAGTCGATGCCGAACAAGACGTTGGACTTCTTGTACAGCACGGTTTCTGGGGTATTGACGTACTTGGCTTCCATCTGGTCATCGTCGAAGATCCGGCGCGCGCCGAAGCCGACGACCTCGCCGCTGGCGCTGCGAATCGGCCACAGCAGCCTGCGGTGGAAGCGGTCCATCGGACCGCGCCTGCCCTCCCGGGACAACCCGGCGGCTTCGAGTTCCTTGAACTCGAAGCCTTTTCGGATCAGATGCTTGGTCAGCGAATCCCAGCCCGACGGCGCGAATCCGCAGCCGAACTGCCGCGCCGCGGCGGCGTCGAAGTTGCGCTCGGTGAGGTAATTCCTGGCCGGCGCGGCTTCCTCGGATTCCAGTGCGGCAGCATAAAACTCCTGCGCGGCGGCGTTCGCGGCGGTCAGCCGGCTGCGGCTGCCGCGGTCGCGCTGCACGCTCGTGCCGCCGCCGCTGTAGGTCACGGTGTAGCCGATGCGGTCGGCCAGCATCTCCACGGCTTCGACGAAGCTGACGTGTTCGATCTTCAGGATGAAGGCGTAGACGTCACCGCCCTCCCCACAGCCGAAGCAGTGGAAGTGGCCGTGGTTGGGGCGCACATGGAACGACGGCGATTTCTCGTCGTGGAACGGGCACAAACCCTTCATCGAATCGGCACCGGCGCGGCGCAACTGGACGTAGTCGCCGACGACGTCTTCGATGCGGACTTGTTCGCGGATGGCGGCGATATCGCGTTCGGAGATGCGGCCCTTTCGGTCCCCGCTCCCGCTTACCGCTGTCACCATCGGCACAGTCTAGAGCTCGATGCGCTCCAGCCGGCCTTCGGTGAAGGACGCGATCTGATCGACAACAACGCGCATCCGGGCGGCGTCGTCGGCAGCGCCGTTGAATTCGGGCGCGAACACCGGATCCAGCGTCGCTGGCGCGCCGTCGAGCAACCAATGCGCCACCTGGTGAATGCGCTCCCGCTGCCGTGCCTGCAGTTCGAGGTGCCGTGGGTCGGACATGATGAATTGCAGAGCCAGCGTCTTGAGCAGCGCGACCTCGGCCCGGACCGTCGCCGGCACCTGCAGATCAGCCTGATAACGCACCAGCGGCTGCGGCCCGGCCTGGTCGTGGGTGAGCCGCACCGCCGCCGAGGCGAACCGGCCCACCAGTTCACTGGTCAGCCGCTTGAGTGCGACCGACGCCGCGAGGGTCCCGTCGTACTTGCCGATGCCGGCCACCACCGGCAGCTGGGACAGCCGGCGCGCCGCGGCCTCCAGATCGTCGGCGCTCACACCGCTGGACTCCCCCAGCCGGCCCAACGCCGCCGCGGCGTCGTCGTCGGCCAGCACCCGCAGGTCGATCCGGCCCGACACCACACCGTCCTCGACGTCGTGCACCGAGTAGGCGACATCGTCGGCCCAGTCCATCACCTGGGACTCCAGACAGGGCCGCTGCGACTGTGCGCTTGTCCGCACCCAGTCGGCGAGCGCCCGGTCGTCTTGGTAGAAACCGAACTTGCGTCCGCGCTCACCACGGAACCACGGGTATTTCGTGACCGCGTCCAACGCCGCGCGGGTCAGGTTCAGTCCGACGCTACGACCCTGCCCATCAAGCACTTTGGGCTCGATGCGGGTCAGGATCCGGAAGTTCTGGGCGTTGCCTTCGAATCCGCCGCAGGCGGCCGCGAACTCGTCGAGGGCGCGTTCGCCGTTGTGGCCGTACGGCGGGTGACCGATGTCGTGGGCCAGTCCGGCCATGTCCACCAGGTCGGGATCACAGCCCAGCGGCACCGCCATGCCTCGCCCGATCTGAGCGACCTCCAGCGAGTGGGTCAGCCGGGTGCGGGGGTTCTCACTCTCCCGGGGTCCGACCACCTGGGTCTTGTCGGCCAGCCGGCGAAACGCAGCGCAATGCAGCACGCGCGCGCGGTCGCGGGCGAAATCGGTGCGGTGCTCGGTCGACGTACCGGGCAGCCCGGCAGTCTTCGGGGGTTCATCCACCACCCGCTCACGGTCGGCCTCGTCGTACTGGCCATGCTCATTCGTCCTCACCGAGGCATAGTCTGCCAGCCCAGCCCTACTACATTTGACGCTCATGCGCCTCACTCGTGTGCTCAGCCTGCTTGCGGCCATCCTGACCGCTGCCACCTTGGTCGCGCCCGCCGCGGTGGCCGACCCGCCATTCCGGCTGCCGAACTACGTCACCGACGATCTCGGCATCCTGACCCACAATCAGCTCACCGAAGTGCAGCAGGCGGTCGACGCGCTGTATCGCGACCGGCACATTCGTCTCTGGGTGGTCTACGTCCGCTCCTTTTCGCCTCAGACCAGCATGGGCTGGACTCAGGCGACCCGACAGGCCAGTGATCTCGGCGATTTCGACGCAATTCTGGCAGTGGCAGTCCTAGACCGCTCGTATTACTTCCAGGTGCCATCCGACGCGGTCGGTGGCGCTGCGGCGGAAGTCGATGCACTGCGCCGCGACAAGATCGAGCCCGCGCTGCACAACGACCACTGGGCGGATGCTGCGATTGCTGCGGCTGATGGGCTGACCACTGTCGGCACCGGCAGTTCCAACAGATCCTGGTTGAAGCCGCTACTGATTGTTCTGGCGGTCATTGTGCTGGCGATCTCAGCGCTGCTGTTGTGGAGCTACCGGCGCTCACGCAAGCGGCACGAAGCCCAGCTAGCGGCCGCCAAGCGAGTGGACCCGACCAACGCCAAGGCGCTGGCCGCGGTCCCCCTCGACGTGCTTGACGAACTGTCCCGATCGATCGTCGTCGATGTCGACAACGCGGTGCGTACCAGCACCAACGAATTGGCATTGGCTGCCGAGGAATTCAACCACCAACAGACAGATCGGTTCAAAAGGGCCGTCGAGAACGCGAAGTCCACACTGCAACAGGCGTTCAATGTGCGCCTCGTACTCGACGACGAATATTTCGAAACGCCGGAAGATCGCCGTAATCTGCTCACCCGGGTCGTGGTCGCGGCCGCGCGAGCCAACCGCGAACTGGACGCCCAGACGAAGTCGTTCCACGAACTCCGGGATCTAGTCATCAATGCCCCCGACCGGCTCGACAGTCTGACCCAGAAGTTGGTGGACATCAGCGCCCGCATTGACCCCGCTAAGGCAAAGCTGACCCAGCTGCATGGTGAATTCGCCGAGACCGCGCTCGTGTCGGTGGCCCGCAACGCCGACGCCGCCAAGGAGCGGCTGGACTTCGCCGACCACTCGATCAGCCGCGCCCGCGAGTTGGTGGCCAGACCGGCAACCGGTGGGCAGAGTGAACTGGTCGACTGTGTGCGCGCCGCGGAAGCCGCTCTGCAGCAAGCCGGTTCGATACTCGATGCGGTGGACAGTGCGGCAAGCGACATCCGGCGCGCGGTGGCCACCCTGCCGGCCGCCATCGACGACACGCAGCAGGGCATCAACGAGGCCGTGGCCCAGCTAACCCAGGGCGGACTGTCCAACGCCGAAGAGCTGACGAAGGGGCGCGATGCCGCAGTGGCAGCCGTTGCCGCCGCGCAGGCGAACGGGAGCGCCGATCCGCTGGGAGCATTCACCCAGTTGACCCAGGCCGACGCCGAGCTGGACCGGCTGCTGGCCGGCGTGACGCAGGAGCGCGCAACTGCCGAGCGGCTCAGCCGTTCGTTCGACAAGGCGCTGTTCACCGCGGAGTCGCGGGTGCGCTCGGTGACCGACTACATCGATACCCGCCGCGGGAGCGTCGGTCCCGAGGCCCGGACTCGACTCAGCGAGGCAGCACGCCAACTGGAGGCTGCACAGGCAAAGCAGAAGACAAACATCACCGAGGCCATTGCGCACGCCAACGGTGCGTCGAGGCTGGCCGCTCAGGCCCAGCAGTTAGCCAACGACGACGTCGAGTGGACCCAGCAGAGATATATGAATAACAACGCCGGACAGAGAGATCCGGTCGAGACGGCCGCGATGGTCGGCGGAATCATCCTCCGCGCCCTTGCGAACGGGGCTTCAAGCCCCAGATACCGCAGTGGCGGCGGATCGACCTCGAGCAGTGGCGGCGGATCGACCTCGAGCAGTGGCGGCGGTGGATGGACGTCGAGCACCTACGGCGGATCATCGGGATCCTCCGGGGGCGGGATGCTCGGCGGCGGCGGCCGCTTCTAGCCCTTGAGCCGGGTGGCCAGGTAGTCGACGACCGAATCGATGCCGATGCGTTCCTGCGTCATCTCGTCGCGCTCACGCACGGTGACCGCGTGGTCGTCGAGAGTGTCGAAATCGACTGTCACACAATAGGGCGTGCCGATCTCGTCCTGGCGGCGATAGCGTCGGCCGATCGCACCGGCGTCGTCGAACTCGATGTTCCAGTACTTACGCAGTTCCGCGGCCAGGTCCTTGGCCTTCGGGCTGAGGTCGGCGTGCCGGGACAACGGCAGCACCGCGGCCTTGACCGGCGCCAGCCGCGGGTCCAGCCGCAGCACCGTACGCTTATCCACCCCGCCCTTGGCGTTGGGCGCCTCATCCTCGGCGTAGGCGTCGACAAGGAACGCCATGAACGAACGGGTAAGTCCCGCTGCGGGTTCGATGACGTAGGGGATGTAGCGGGTGTCGGCAGCCTGGTCGTAGAACGACAGGTCGGTCCCCGAATGCTCCGAGTGCGTCTTGAGGTCGAAGTCAGTGCGGTTGGCGATACCTTCGAGCTCGCCCCACGGGTTGCCCTGAAAGCCGAACTTGTACTCGATATCGGTGGTGCCGGCCGAGTAGTGCGACAGTTTCTCCTTGGGATGCTCGAAGAGCCTCAGGTTGTCGCGATTGATGCCAAGGTCGATGTACCACCGCAGCCGAGTGTCGATCCAGTACTTGTGCCATTCCGGCGCGGTGTCGGGTTCGACGAAGAACTCCATCTCCATCTGTTCGAACTCGCGGGTGCGGAAGATGAAGTTGCCCGGGGTGATCTCGTTGCGGAAGCTCTTGCCGATCTGGCCGATGCCGAACGGCGGCTTCTTGCGCGAGGTCGTCACCACATTGGCGAAGTTCACGAAGATGCCCTGCGCGGTCTCCGGGCGCAAGTAGTGCAGGCCTTCCTCGGATTCGATCGGCCCGAGGTAGGTCTTGAGCATCATGTTGAATTCGCGAGGCTCGGTCCACTGACCCTTGGTGCCGCAGTCCGGGCAGACGATGTCGGCCATCGGGACCGATTCGGGGTCCGCGAGTCCCTTCTTCTCGGCGTAGGCCTCTTGCAGGTGATCCTGGCGATGACGCTTGTGGCAGTTCAGGCACTCGATGAGCGGATCGTTGAACACCTCGACGTGACCGGAGGCAACCCACACCTCGCGCGGCAGGATGATCGAGCTGTCCAGGCCGACGACGTCGTCGCGGCCGGTCACCACCGAGCGCCACCACTGGCGCTTGATGTTCTCCTTGAGCTCGACGCCTAGCGGGCCGTAGTCCCATGCCGACTTGGTGCCGCCGTAAATCTCGCCGGCTGGGTAGACCAAACCACGACGCTTGGCCAGATTGACGACGGAATCGATGACGGACGCCACGGTGGGTGCCACTCCTATCTATTGACAGACGCATTCTGCGGACGTGCAACAGCCCATACAGCCTAACGACACGCCAAACCGACTTTTGACATGCGTCATCGTGCATGGAAAAGTGGCCGGTAGTGGAAATCGTTTCCAATAACGCGGAGGTGACGACATGACCACACCCACCCACGGGCGGGTCGACGAACTGTCATCGCCGCGCGCCGACATCCTGGAACATGCCGGCGAGCTTCTACGCGCACTGGCGGCACCGGTGCGCATCGCGATCGTGCTGCAGCTGCGGGAATCCCAGCGCTGTGTGCACGAGCTCGTCGACGCCCTCGACGTCCCGCAGCCGCTGGTCAGCCAGCACCTGCGGATCCTGAAGGCCGCGGGGGTGGTGGCCGGCGAACGCTCCGGGCGCGAGGTGATGTACCGGCTGGTGGACGATCACCTGGCCGAGATCGTCGTCGCCGCGATCAGCCATGCCAGCGAGGAGCGTCCGTGACCGGAGCCGATATTCGTCCCCGCGCCACCGCGACCGGGGTACGCGCCACCCGCCAGCGGGCGGCGATCATCGCGGTGCTCGACACCGTCGACGAATTCCGCTCGGCCCAGGAGTTGCACGACGAACTGCGCCGCCGCGGCGAGAACATCGGGCTCACCACGGTGTACCGGACGCTGCAGTCACTGTCGGCGGCCGATCTGGTGGACATGGTGCGCACCGACACCGGGGAGTCGATGTACCGGCGTTGCGAGGGTGCGGACCATCACCATCACCTGGTGTGCCGCAGCTGCGGCGCGACGGTGGAGGTCAGCGGGCGCGAGGTCGAGGCATGGGCCGCCGAAGTGGCGCAGCAGCACGGGTTTTCGGATGTGAGCCACACCATCGAGCTGTTCGGCACCTGCGGTCAGTGCCGGAGCTGAGCCGGCAAACCTCGCCACCTCGAGGCGACAACCGCGCACGGCCAGGGGCGCCATCGCGAGATTGAACTCACGCAGAGAGTCACTCGCACTTTCTCCGCGCAGTGTCAATCTCGCGGGGACGCGACGATTGCGCGGCGGGCATCGGCTCCGCCGGCGAGCACCATCAGCACCAGCGTCTGCAACGCCTTGTCAGCCAGCCCCTCGCCGGGAAAGTTGTAGCGCAGCATCACATCTCCGCGCTTGCCGGACTGTTCAACGAAGGTCACAGTACCCAGCATCGTCGACTGCGCAAGGGCGGCAACCCGTTTGCGCAGATCGGCGTTGACCGGCAGATCCCACGCCAAAACCTGCGTCACCGAGACCATCTCGATGTCGTCGGCGATCGTGACCGTCCGCAGCGAGGCGAACGTCCCCTCGTAGCGCACCGTCAGTGCACCGTCGGGTTCCACCTCGACGGGGACCACCGCGGTCAGCACCTCGGCCAGCCTGGCCCCTAGCTCCACGATCAGGCCCGGCCGAAGCGCCGGTTTCGCTCGGCGTACTCTTCGCACGCCGCCCACAGATCCCGCCGGTCGTAGTCGGGCCAGAGCTTGTCCTGGAACACATATTCGGCGTACGCGGCCTGCCACAGCATGAAGTTGCTCGAGCGCTGCTCCCCCGACGTCCGGATGAACAGGTCGACGTCAGGAATGTCGGGCCGGTGCATGTATTCCGAGAGCGTGGCCTCGTTCACCCGTTCCGGGTCGACTCGTCCAGCCACCGCGTCACGGGCGATATTCTTTGCCGCCTCCGCGATTTCGGCCCGCCCGCCGTAGTTGACGCAGTAGTTCACCGTGATGACGTCATTGCCCACCGTCATGTTCTCGGCGACGTCGAATTCCTTGATGACGCTGCGCCACATCCGCGCGCGCGAACCCACCCAGCGCATTCGCACACCCATGGCGTCGAGGTTCTCGCGCCGCCGGCGTACCACCTCGCGGTTGAAGCCCATCAGGAAGCGCACCTCCTCGGCACTGCGCCGCCAGTTCTCGGTGGAGAACGCATACACCGTCAGGTGTTGCACGCCGATCTCGATGGCTCCGCAGGTGATGTCGATCAGCACCGCCTCACCCATCTTGTGGCCTTCGGTGCGGCTCAGCCCGCGCTGGGTGGCCCAGCGTCCGTTGCCGTCCATCACGACGGCGACATGCTTGGGCATCTGGTCGGCGGGGATCGCCGGCGGCACGGCCTTGGACGTGTGCTGGGGCGGGCGGCGCGGCCCACCGCCGGGTGCCGGCGGCAGCTCAGGGAACACCACCGGCCATACCGAGGTGTCGGGGAATATCGGGTAGTCGTCGGGCGCCGGGGGGAGCTGCGGAAACTGGTCCTTCCGCTTGCGCTCAGCCCCCCGCCACGAGCTGGTTACCCGGTTCATCGCCATGGGCCTCATCCTGCCTGAACATCTCCTTGACGTGATCGGCGGGCTGCCGGTAGACACGCTCCACCAGCGGCAAAGTGCGCAACTGGCGTTCCAGGTGCCACTGCAGATGCGCGGCCACCAGGCCGCTGGCGTGGCTGCGGTGCGACGCCGACGACGCCTCGGCGGCCTCCCAGTCGCCGTCGTGCAGCGCCGACATCAGATCGAGTACCGCCTGCGGCGGGGTGGTCGAACCCGACGGCCGGCAATGCATACAGACGCTGCCACCAGCGGCGATGTGGAAAGCGCGGTGCGGGCCTGGCGCCGCACACCGAGCACACTCGATCAGCGAGGGCGCCCAGCCGGCGATGCCCATGGCCCGCAACAGGTAGGCATCCAAGACCAGCTCACGAGACCGTGCCCCGTCGGCTACCGCCCGCAGCGCACCGACCGTGAGCCGGTGCAGCGCCGGCGCCGGGGCGCGCTCCTCGCCGGCGAGCCGCTCAGCGGTTTCCAGGATCGCGCAGGCGCTGGTGTAGCGGCCGTAGTCGCTGACGATGTCGGTGGCGAAGGCGTCAATGGACACCACCTGGGTGACGATGTCCAGGTTGCGGCCGGGATGCAGCTGGACGTCGATATGCGCGAACGGTTCCAGCCGGGAACCGAATTTGCTGCGGGTACGGCGCACTCCCTTGGCGACCGCGCGGACCAGGCCGTGGTCACGAGTCAGCAGGGTGACGATGCGGTCTGCTTCACCGAGCTTGTGCTGGCGCAGCACAACAGCCCGATCCCGATACAACCGCATCGGAGAAGTTTCCCACCGCAATGCGACATAAGTGCGGACGCGCGCCGTTAGTCTCGACGTCGCCATGACAGCTCATGCGAGTTTGGGCAGGCCGCCGCGGTTTCCCACCATCGGCGAGCAGCTCTACCAGCTGGCCAGCGGGACGGTGACCTCCACCGAGCTGGTCCGCCGCTCGTTGCGCGCGATCGCGGCCAGCCAGTCCACCCTCAACGCCTTCCGGGTGGTGCTCACCGAATCGGCGCTGGCCGAAGCCGCCGACGCCGACCGGCGTCGTGCCGCGGGCGAGCAGGCACCGCTGCTGGGGATCCCGATCGCGGTCAAGGACGACGTCGACGTTGCCGGGGTGCCGACCTCTTTCGGTACCGCCGGACCTATCCGGCCGGCCACCGAGGACTCCGAGGTGGTGCGCCGGCTGCGGGAAGCCGGCGCGGTGATCGTCGGCAAGACGAACTGCTGCGAACTCGGCCAGTGGCCGTTCACCAGCGGGCCGGCCTTCGGCCATACGCGAAATCCCTGGTCGCGCAAGCACACTCCGGGTGGATCGTCGGGCGGCAGCGCGGCGGCGGTAGCCGCCGGCCTGGTGGCCGCGGCCATCGGATCCGATGGCGCGGGCAGTGTCCGGGTGCCCGCCGCCTGGACCCACCTGGTCGGCATCAAACCGCAACGGGGGCGCATCTCGACCTGGCCGATTCTCGATCCGTTCAACGGCATCACGGTCAACGGCGTGCTGGCCCGCACGGTCGCCGACGCCGCACTGGTCCTCGATGCGGCGTCGGGCAACGTCGAGGACGACCTGTACAAGCCGCCGCCGGTGCGGATGTTCGATTCTGTCGGCGCTGCGCCGGGGCCGTTGAAGATCGCGCTGTCGACGCGGTTTCCGTTCACGATCTTCCCCGCCAGGTTGCACCCCGAGATCCGGGCGGCGCTCACCGAGGTTGCCGAACAGCTTGGCATGCTGGGCCACACGGTGATGGAAGGCAACCCGAATTACGGGCTGCGGCTGCCGCTGTCGTTTCTGCCCCGTTCGACCGCCGGGCTGCTGGAGTGGGCCGAGCGCCTCGGCGACGACGTCACACTGGACCCCCGGACCGAGGCCAACATGCGGATGGGCCGGCTGCTGTCGGGTGCCCTATTGCGCTGGGCCAAGGCCACCGAGCCGCTCCTGCACCGCCGGGTCGGGGCGATCTTCCGTTCCGTCGACGTCGTGGTGGCTCCGACGACGGCGCAGCCACCACCGCCGGCCCGTAAGTTCGACGACCTCGGCGCAAGCGCCACTGACCGCGCAATGATCGCCGACTGCCCGGTCACCTTCCCGTGGAACGTACTGGGCTGGCCCTCGATCAACGTCCCGGCCGGCTTCACCTGTGATGGACTGCCCATCGGCGTGCAATTGATGGGCCCGGCCAACAGCGAGCCGCTGCTGATCTCGCTGGCAGCCGAGCTGGAGGCCATCAACGGCTGGGCCAACAAGCAGCCAGAGATCTGGTGGAACACTCCCCTGGCAACCGAGAGCTAAAACCCAAGCCGCCCAAGCTGTTTGGGATCGCGTTGCCAGTTCTTGGCGATCTTGACCCGCAGGTCGAGGTAAACCTTCGTGCCCAACAGCTTCTCGATCTGCGTACGAGCCGCCGTCCCAACCTCTTTGAGGCGGGCGCCGCCCTTGCCGATCACGATGCCCTTTTGGCTGTCCCGCTCCACGTAGAGCACGGCATGCACGTTGATCATGTCGTCGCGGTCGGGATGATCCTCGACCTCCTCGATCACCACGGCCAGCGAGTGCGGCAGCTCGTCGCGCACCCCTTCTAGTGCGGCCTCCCGGATCAGCTCGGCCATGAGCACCTCTTCGGGCTCGTCGGTGAGCTCCCCGTCGGGATAGAACGCCGGCCCGGGCGGCAGCTGACCGGCCAGCACATCGGTGAGGACATCGACCTGGTCGCCCCGGGTCGCCGAGACCGGCACGATCTCGGCGACAGTGTCGCCGACCAATTCCTGGACGGCCATCAACTGCCCTGCCACCCGGTCCTTGGTCACCTTGTCGATCTTGGTGACGATCACGACGAGTGTGGTCCTGGGGGCCACCTCGCGGATCTGCGCGTAGATCCACCGATCACCGGGCCCGATCGCCTCGTCGGCGGGAATGCACAGCCCGATCACGTCAACTTGCGAGTAGGTGTCGCGTACCAGGTCGTTGAGCCGCTTGCCCAGCAGGGTGCGCGGCCGGTGCAGGCCGGGGGTGTCGACGAGCACGATCTGGAAGTCGGGGCGGTGCACGATGCCGCGGATGGTGTGCCGAGTGGTCTGCGGCTGGTTGGCGGTGATCGCCACCTTGGCGCCGACCAGTGCGTTGGTCAGCGTCGACTTGCCGGTGTTGGGCCGGCCCACCAAACATACGAAGCCGGAACGGAACTCGCTCACTGCAGTGCCCCCGAGCGGTCGGTCACGACGATCGTCGCGGTCGGCGAGAGTTCCCGGACAGCGGCGACACCGTCGTCGTCAACCGAGCCGCCGACCAACACCGCGGCCTCCAAACCCGTTGCGCCACTGGACACTGCTGCAGCGACGGCCGCCTGCAGACCCGTCAGCCGCAGGGCCGACAGGGTGACCGGCGCACCGGCGTAGGTGCGCCCGTCGAGATCGCGGACCGCAGCCCCTTGGCCTGACTCAGCGCGCGCCATCGCGCCGCGCGCGAGCACGACCAGCTTCGCGTCTTCGGCCTCTAGCGCATCACTCATCTTCGTCTTCTTCCTCCAGGTCGGTCCGGCTGACCAACACGGTGCCAATGCGCAGCCGGCCGCGATGGTCGCGGCCGCCCTCGGCGCGCAGCCGCAGCCCATGGGACACCACCTCGGCGCCGGGCAGCGGAATTCGCCCGAGCTCGAGGGCCAGCAGCCCGCCCACGGTGTCGACGTCCAGGTCTTCTTCGAACTCGACGTCGTACAGTTCGCCGAGGTCTTCGATTGGCAGCCGAGCCGACACCCGGAACTTGTTGTCGCCGAGCTTCTCGACCGGCGCCACCTCGTCGTGGTCGTACTCGTCAGCGATCTCGCCGACGATCTCTTCCAGGACATCCTCGATGGTCACCAGACCGGCGATGGCACCGTATTCATCGACCAGCAGGGCCATGTGGTTGCGGTCGCGCTGCATCTCGCGCAGCAGTTCGTCGAGCGGTTTGGAGTCGGGAACGAAGACCGCCGGGCGCATGATCTCGGACACCTTGGCACCCTGGCCATTGTCGGACGAATAGTAGGTGCGCTGGACGAGGTCTTTGAGATAGACGACGCCGACCACGTCGTCGACGTTCTCCCCGATCACCGGGATGCGGGAATAGCCGCTGCGCACCGCCAGTGATGTCGCTTGGCTCGCCGTCTTGTCACTTTCGATCCACACCATCTCGGTGCGCGGGACCATCACCTCGCGCGCGGCGGTATCGCCGAGTTCGAACACGGACTGGATCATCCGGCGTTCGTCGTCGGCCACCACACCGCGCTGCTGCGCCAGGTCGACCACCTCACGCAGCTCGATCTCGGAGGCGAACGGCCCGTTGCGGAAACCGCGGCCCGGGGTGAGCGCATTACCGAGCACGATGAGCAGCCGACTGATCGGGGTCAACAGAATCGAGATCGCCTGCAGCGGAACCGCTGAGGTGAGCGCGATGGTGTAGGCGTTCTGGCGACCGATGGTGCGCGGCCCCACTCCCATGGCGACGAAGCTGGCGACTGTCATGATCGCGGCCGCCGCCACCAGGCCCCATGTCAGGCCGAGGTCGTCCCATAGGAAGGCGACCAGCAGTACCGTCGCCGCCGCCTCGCACGCAATACGCAGCAGCACAACAAGATTGATGTAGCGCGGCCGCTCAGCCATGATCCGGGCCAGCCGCAAGGCGCCGGGCCGCTCATCGCGCACCAGTTCCTCGACCCGCGCGATCGACACCGTACTGATGGCGGCGTCGATCGCGGCGAACAGACCACCCAGTGCTATCAGCGCGATCGCACCGAGAAGCGCACTGAAGCCCGTCACGGTTCGTCGAAGAACTGTGACTTATCGAGCAGTCGACGGTCCTTCTCGATTTGCCGATCCTGGTGGTAGGCCTGCACCTGCTCGCCGACCCACTCCTCGAGCAGCTTGCGCTGCAGGTCGAACATCTCTTTTTCCTCGTCAGGCTCGGCGTGGTCGTAGCCGAGCAGATGCAGCACACCGTGCACGGTCAGCAGGGCGAGTTCCTGGCCGAGGCTGTGTCCTGCCGCGGCGGCCTGGTCGGCGGCGAACTGCGGGCACAGCACGATATCGCCGAGCATCGACGGCCCCGGCTCGGGCGCATCGGGGCGGCCGCCGGGCTCGAGCTCGTCCATCGGGAAGCTCATCACGTCGGTGGGACCGGGCAGGTCCATCCAGCGCATGTGCAGATCGGCCATCGCACTGGTGTCCAGCAGCACCATCGACAATTCGGCGGCCGGGTTGACATCCATTCGGCGGATCACGAAGCGGGCGACACTGATCAGTTCCTCTTCGGACACGTCAAGGCCGGATTCGTTGGAAACCTCGATAGTCATGTTCGCACTCGCCCCTAACGCCGTGTCGAGCGACGTTGGGAGCGGTTCACCAGACCGGGCTGCTCAGCCTTGGCGTAGGCATCGACGATCTCCGAGACCAGCCGGTGGCGCACCACATCGGCGCTGGTGAGTTCGGAGAAGTGGATGTCGTCGATACCGTCGAGCACATCCATCGCCGCGCGCAGACCGGATTTGGCGCCGCCGGGCAGATCGACCTGGGTGATGTCACCGGTAACCACGATCTTGGATCCGAAGCCCAGCCGAGTGAGGAACATCTTCATCTGCTCGGCGGTGGTGTTCTGGGCCTCGTCGAGGATGATGAAGGCGTCATTGAGCGAGCGGCCACGCATGAATGCCAGCGGCGCAACCTCGATCACACCGGCACTCAACAGGTTCGGGATTGCGGTGGGATCCATCATGTCGTGCAGCGCGTCATACAGCGGCCGCAGGTAGGGGTCGATCTTCTCGGTCAGCGTGCCGGGCAGAAAGCCGAGGCGCTCACCGGCTTCCACCGCAGGGCGGGTCAGGATGATCCGGGTGACCTGTTTGGTCTGCAGCGCATTGACCGCCTTGGCCATGGCCAGATAGGTCTTGCCGGTACCTGCCGGGCCGATACCGAACACGATGGTGTGGGCGTCGATGGCATCGACATAGCGCTTCTGGTTCAGCGTCTTGGGCCGAATTGTCTTGCCACGCCGGGACAGAATGTCCAGGGTCAGCACCTCGGCCGGCGACTCGTTGTCGGCGCCGGTAACCATGGCGATGCTGTGTCGCACCGCATCCGGCGACAGCGTCTGGCCGCCGGCCACGATCGCGATAAGTTCGGAGATCACCCGCTCGGCCATCGCGACATCGGCCGCCTCACCGGACAGGGTGACGGTGTTTCCTCGGACGTGCAGGTCGGCTGACAGGCTGCGTTCGAGGGCGCGCAAGTTTTCGTCGGCGGAACCCAACAGGCCCATGACGAGGTCGGGCGGAACACTCATGCTGCTGCGCACTTGCGAGGCAGCGGTCGTCTCGCGGGGCGTCACGTGGTCTTCGATGCCTGCTTCCTGGGTTTCCGGTGAACGTTGCACCCAGTTTACCGCCAGGAAGGCACAGCTCTACCGGTTCATCCACGCGCTTCTACTCGCGGGTGAAAGCGTCGTGGGTCAGTGCGGAGTTCATGAAGTCGCGGAAGTGCAGCCACTTGCCGCCCCGCAGCGCAATGATGTGGGCGAACTCCGACTCCCAGGTGTGCCCGGTGGCTGTCCGAAGGAACGTCTGATGACCCCAAACCGCCAGGTTGTCACCGTCCTCGATGAACAGCCACGGTTCCATCGCCGTGATCTGGATGTGGCTGCCGACAATGGTGAAGAAGTCCACCGCCTCCTTGATCCCGCGGTAGTCACCGGCATACGGGATGGCGTCACTGCCGTAGTAGGTGATCCGGACCTCCGGATCCAGATGGCTCAGCGCGGTTTCCAGATCACCGGCGGGGACCGCGGCATAAATCGCCTTGGTGGCGGCGATGTTGCCGCTCTCGACCGTGGTCATCGGACCAGCTGCAGCGGCAGGCGGACGAAACCGTGGGTCAGCAGGCTGGCGGTCTGCCGCACGCCCGGTTCCTCGGAAAGGCCGATCGCCGAATAGCGGTCCAGCACCGCGTTGACGACCGCGAACACCTCCAGTCGAGCCAGCGGCGCGCCGAGGCAGAAGTGCAGGCCGTGGCCGAAGGCCAAATGCTGACGGATGTTGGGCCGATCCAGGTCCAGGCGTTCGGGATCTTCGAAGACCGCCGGGTCGTGGTTGGCCGCTCCGAAGAACAGCGCCACCCACTCCCCCTTCTTGATCTCGGCGCCGCCGATCTCGATATCGCGGGTCGCGATCCGGAACAACCGCTGCGGCCCGGTCAGCCGCGCGACCTCCTCGATGAAGGTGTTCACCAGCGAGCGGTCGGCCCGCAGCCGGGCGGTCACCGCAGGCTCACGCGCCATCGCATGCAGAACGCTGCCGATCAGATAGGTCGTCGTCTCGCTGCCGGCGACCACCAACGTCACGCAGAGCCGCACGATCTGCTCCGGGGTGAGCCGCTGCCCGTCGAGCTCAGCCCGCAACAGCGCCGAGATCAAATCCTCCGCCTCCTCGACATCCTGCGAATCATCAAGGCGGGCACTGTGTTCGATGACCCGTTCGGTGAACGCGGTCACCATGTCGGCATTGCTGGCCATCCGCTCCTCGGGTGTCATCGTCGACGACAACATGAAGGCGTTGGCCCAGTTCTTGAACCGGATATGGTCTCCGTCGGGCAACCCCAGCAGCCGCACCATCGCGCGGGTGGGCACTTCGTCGGCGAACTCCATGACGTCGGGATCACCGTCGCGGGTACGGGCGTCGAACTCGGCGAGCAGGACCGGTACCAGTTCGGCAAGCCAGTTCTCGAGCCGGCGGATGCGCCGCGGTGAGAAGGCCTGGCTGACCAGTTTGCGTTCGCCGGTGTGCGCGGGCGGGTCGGTGTTGACCAGCATCAGACTCGGGGCCGATGACGCCTCCTGGATGGGGTCGCGCGAGGAGAACGTCTCGCCATCACGGGCCGCCGCGAGGACCTGGTCGTAGCGGAACAACGCCCAGGCGGTCACCGGCTCGTCGGCGCCGGGCACGGTCCCCGGGGGCCAATCCTGGTAGCCCGCCACCGGCGAGGATTCCCGCAGTTGCTCGAAGAGCGGGTACGGGTTTGCGATCCCCTCGGGAGTGGTCAGCAGTTGGAGTGCAGAAGCGGTGGTCGAGGTCATGTGAACAGCTTCGATGCTCCTACGGGGCCGGTCGATCTCCCGATAGAGGTCAGTTGCGCCCCCGACCGGGCGGTTTTGCCACAACTACCCCCGTCGCGGTGAGACGATCGGCGCACTGTGACCGCCACCACTGACTCTCTTGACTGCCTGCCCGTGACCGCGCTCGTCGACGGCAATCACCCCGGCTGGGCCTCCAAACAACCGCCGACCAGCGCGGTGACGCGCCGCTACGACGAGGCCTGCCGGCTGGGCATCGTCGAGCGGGCAGACGATCCGATCCGGGCTGTCGCCGACACCGTCGACGCGCATGCCACCCTGGTGCGCGAGGCGCTGGAAAGCCTCGGCGACGAGAAGGCGCTGGCCGCGCTGGAGGCGGTGCTCGATCTATCGCTGCTGGAGCGCCAACTGATCGAGGATGCCGCCCGGCGCAGAACGCTGGCGCTGCTGCGTGTGCAGGAAGGGTTGTCCAAACTGCGCGGCATCGATGAGGTCGCCAAGATCGTCGACCGCGCCCCGCGCGAGCTCGTCGAGTCGTGCGGCTTCGACCGGGCGGTGCTGTTCCGGGTCCACGAAGGCCGAATGATGATGGAGGCGGCGTACTTCGGTGACGACGTCGAGGGTGCTGAGAAGATGGTCGCCTTCGCCCAGTCCGTCGCCCCGCCGCTGGACCACATGCTGCTCGAGACGCAGATGATCCGCAGGCACGCACCGGAAATCGTGCGCGACGCCCAGAACGATCCCCGCGTCAACCGTCCGATCATCGACTTCTCGCTGACCCACTCCTATGTCGCGGCTCCGGTCATGCCGACCGGAAAGGTGATCGGCTTCCTGCACGCCGACCGGCTGTACTCCGGGCGGACCGTCGACGAGATCGACCGCGACACCGTGTGGGCGTTCGCCGAAGGGTTCGGTTACGCCTTCGAGCGCACCGTGCTGATGGAACGGATGCGCCGCCAGCACGCCGAGGTGCGTAGCGCGCTGGCCACCGCCGAGCAGGCCGCCCAGGCATTGCAGGATGCCGATCTGGAATTGCGCAAGGTCGAGCCGGCCGAGCGCAGCCCGGCCAGTCGCCGGCTGGCCGAGGTCGAGTCGCGGGTCCATGACATGCTGACCCGCCGCGAAGCCGAGGTGCTACGGCTGATGGCCGATGGCCGGACCAACCAGCAGATTGCCGACGAACTGGTGATCACCCCGGGCACGGTGAAATCCCATGTGAAGCGGGTGCTTCGGAAGCTGCATGCCAGCAACCGGGCCGAGGCCGCATCGATCTATGCGCGGCTAGCGGCCCGGACCGATCCGGCCTGACCGGTCCGCTCAGCTGATCGACCAGCGCGGCGTCAGTACCCCCAGCGCGCCCAGGGCGACGGCCGCGGCCGTGGTGGTGCGCAGAACCGTAGGCCCCAACCGGACCGCCATAGCGCCTGCGGCGACCAGCGCGTCGAGCTCACCGCCACTGATCCCCCCTTCGGGCCCCACGATCAACATGATCGAATCCGCTTGCGCGACAGGGAGTTCAGCTAGTGGCCGGTCAGCGGATTCGTGCAACGCGAGGACCAGTCCACCAGCGGCTACCCGCTCGGCGACCTGCGCGACCAGCGCAGGCTTGGCCACCGGCCCGCTGATGTCCGGGATGTAGGCGCGCCGCGACTGCCGGGCAGCCGACCGCGCCACCGCACGCCAGCGACGCAGCCCCTTCTCCGCGCGCTCGCCGTCCCAGCGGGCGACACACCGCTCCGCCTGCCAGGCGATGAAGTCGTCAGCACCGGCTTCGGTGGCCAGTTCGATTGCCAGCTCTGAGCGTTCCGATTTCGGGATGCCTTGTGCGACAGTCACCGTCGGGGCGGGGCGGGCTGCAGTCCAGCACTCGAGCACCCGGGCGGAGAACCCCCGCTTGCTCGTTTCCTCGACCTCGCAACGGGCTAGTGCGCCGTTCCCGTCGGAGAGCACCAACGCCTCACCGGGACGGATGCGCCGCACCGTGGCGGCGTGGAAGCCTTCGTCGCCCTCGACGACGGCCCACTGCCCGACCGCCGGGATGGCGTCGGCGTAGAACAGGGTGTCGGCCAACGCCTCAGCGGCCGCTGAAGGTCTCGCGCAGCCGGTTGAACAGGCCGCCGGAATTGGCGGTCGCGGCGTGCGTGGATTTGACCTCGGCTTCGGCGTGGCTGCGCGTCTTGAACTCACTGAGCAGTTCCTTGGCCCGCGCATCGAGCTTGCCGGGGACCGTCACCTCGATGTGCGCGTGCAGGTTCCCGCGAACACCCGAGCGCAGATGGGGCATACCGTGCCCGCGCAGCGTCGTCACCGAGCCCGGCTGAGTGCCGGGCGCGATCGTGATCTCGGTCAGCCCGTCGAGGATGGCGTCAACGGTGACCGTGGTCCCCAGCGCGGCGTCCACCATCGGCACCGAGACAGTGAAGTGCAGGTCGTCACCGTCTCGGATGAAGATGTCGTGCTGCTGCTCGTGGACCTCGACGTAAAGGTCGCCCGCCGGGCCACCGCCCGGGCCCACCTCACCCTGAGCGGCCAGCCGGACTCGCATGCCGTCGCCGACTCCGGCCGGGATCTTGACGCTGATGTCGCGGCGGGCCCGCACGCGGCCGTCGCCGGCGCACCGGTGACACGGGTCGGGGATGACCTCACCGACTCCGCGACAGGTCGGGCAGGGGCGTGAGGTCATCACCTGTCCGAGCAGCGAGCGCTGGACGGTCTGCACCTCGCCACGGCCGCCGCAGGTGTCACAGGCGACCGGAGTGGAATCGGCATGGGTTCCCTTGCCCTGGCAGACGTCGCACAGCACGGCGGTGTCGACGGTGACCTGCTTGGTCACGCCGGTCGCGCACTCGGACAGATCCAGCCGCATTCGCAGCAGCGAGTCCGAGCCGGGGCGCACTCGGCCGATCGGGCCGCGCGATGCACCGCCGCCGCCGAAGAAGGCTTCGAACACGTCACCCAGGCCACCAAAGCCACTGAACCCGTTGGCCGCGGCGGCGCCTTCCAGCGGATCACCGCCGAGGTCGACGATGCGGCGCTTCTCCGGATCGGACAGCACCTCATATGCCGCACTGATTTCCTTGAACCGGTGCTGGGCGGCCTCGTCGGGGTTGACGTCGGGATGCAGCTCGCGGGCCAGCTTTCGATAGGCGCGCTTGATCTCCTGATCGCTTGCGCCCTGACTCACCCCGAGCAAGCCGTAGTAATCCCGTGCCACAGTTGACCTTTCGACAATCTCGCCGGTTATCCGGCCCGGTGTCCTAGGACATCGCCGATGTACATCGCAACCGCGGCGACATTGGCGATAGTTCCCGGATAGTCCATTCTGGTGGGCCCCAACACACCCATGCCGCCGTACACGGTGCCCGAACTGCCGTAGGTCGTGGTCACCACCGAGGTGCCGACCATCTGCTCGGCCTCGGTCTCATGGCCGATGCGCACCGTGACCTTACCTGCTTCCTGCTGGGCGGCCAGCAGCCGAAGGACCACCACCTGTTCCTCGAGGGCTTCCAGGATCGAGCGCAGCGAGCCACCGAAGTCGGCGGTGTTTCGGGTCAGGTTGGCGGTGCCGCCCATCAGCAGACGTTCTTCATTGTGTTCGACCAGCGACTCCAACAGGACGGTCGCCGAGCGGCCGACGGCGTCGCCCAGCCCGCCGGAGCCATCGAGCCGGGCAGCGAGGTCGGCCACCGCCGCCGAGGCCGCCGCGAGCCGTTTACCCTCCAACGCCTGCCCGAGCAGTTCACGCAACTGGGACAGCTGCTGATCGTCGATGGTGTCACCCAGCTCGACGATGCGCTGGTCGACCCGGCCGGAGTCGGTGATGACGACCATCAGCAGCCGGGCGGGCGTGATCGAGACGATCTCGAGGTGGCGCACGGTCGATGTGGACAGGGTCGGGTACTGCACGATCGCCACCTGGCGGGTCAGCTGGGCCAACAGCTTCACCGCGCGGCGCAGCACGTCGTCGAGGTCGACTCCGGACTCAAGGAACTGAAGGATCGCGCGGCGTTCGGGCGTCGACAGCGGCTTGACGTCGTCGATGCGGTTGACGAACTCGCGATAACCCTTCTCGGTGGGCACCCGCCCGGAGCTGGTGTGGGGCTGGGTGATGTACCCCTCGGCCTCCAGCACCGCCATGTCATTGCGAACGGTCGCGCTCGATACGCCGAGGTTGTGACGGTCGACCAGGGCTTTGGAACCGATCGGTTCCTTGGTCGCGACGAAGTCGGCGACGATCGCGCGCAGCACCTCAAAGCGACGGTCGTCGGCACTTCCCATCTGAGTACACCTCCAAGTTGCCCCCATTTTACGGCCAGTATCAGCTCAATTAGCACCCACGCGCTGCGAGTGCCATCACGCACCGTCGACACAAGCCCACCGTCGGCTGGCATTCCGGCCGCCAGCGACTAGCCTTGCTCGAATGTGGATGCGGAGTCGGGGGGCTGCGCTGGGGGCGACGGCCCGATGATCTTCAAGGGCGTTCGGGAGGGCAAGCCGTATCCCGAGCATGGTCTGACCTACCGCGACTGGTCGCATATTCCCCCGCGACAGATCCGCCTCGACGAGTTGGTCACCACGACCACCGTGCTCGCACTGGATCGTCTGCTGTCCGAGGACTCCACCTTCTACGGCGACCTGTTTCCCCATGCGGTCAGGTGGCGGGGCGTGGTCTACCTCGAAGACGGCCTGCACCGGGCGGTGCGGGCCGCGCTGCGTAATCGCACCGTGCTGCACGCCCGGGTCTACGACATGGACCCCGGCACCGACGGCCAGTTCTCGGGGAGCTGACCGGGCACGGGCGCTGACCCCGCAGGTAGCCGAACCATGAATACTGTTCTGCCCGGTCTAGATTCGGCCACAACGGTACCTTTGTGCGCCTCCACGATCGACAGGACGATCGCCAGCCCGAGGCCACTGCAGCCGAGTTCGCGAGACCGCGCCTTGTCGGCGCGGACGAACCGACCGAACAGATTGGGCATGATCTCGTCGGGAATCCCGGGCCCGTCGTCGGCCACCACCAGCTCGACCACCGTGCCGGTGCCTGCGGCGCGGGTCGACAGTGACGTCGTCACGGTCACCCCGTCGGGGGTATGCACTCGCGCATTACTCAGCAGGTTGCCCAGCAGCTGATGGAGCCGGGCACGATCACCGCGCACCCAAATCGCGTGGTCGGGCAACTCGGTGACGAAATGGTGTTCCGGTGCGGTCACCGACACGTCGTTGACGGCATCGGCGACAACATCGCACAGATCGAGATCCTCGAGCTCCAGATCGAGTCCCTCGTCGAGCCGGGACAGCAGCAGAAGATCCGCCACGAGTGCGGCCATCCGCCGCGACTCCGCCTCGATGCGCGCCAGGGCGTACTCGGTGGTCGGCGGCAGGACGTCGCTGTCTTGCCGGGTGAGTTCGGCATAGCCGAGGATCGCGGCCAGCGGAGTGCGCAGTTCGTGGCTTGCGTCGGTGAGGAACTGCCGCGTCCGCCGATCCGACGCCGCCATCTCGGTCAGTGCGGTGTCGACGTTGGCCAGGAGCCGGTTCAGCGTCTGCCCGACGACACCGACCTCGCTTTCCGGGTCGGTGTCGGCGTCCCCCACCCGTGCGGTGATGCGATGGTCCGTGGCATCCAGCGGCATCGCGGCGACCTGGCCGGCGACCGCGGCGACGCGCCGGAGTGGCTTCAGCGCATAGTTCACCGCCACGACGGTGCCAAGGGCGGTAGCCACCAGCGCGAGCACCACCAGTCCCACCACGGTCAGTACCTTGCCGGCCACGGTCTTGTTCGCTTGATGCAGCGATACCGCTGAAACCAGCCGCTCGCCGCCGGCGAAGTCGCGGTGGCCAACGCGATGCGAGCCAAGATCACCCAGCTCGACGGTTTGGGGATCCCCGTCCCCCCAGTCGATGGATTCCAACGCCCGCATGACGTCCGACGACGCCGGAAGGGGCTCGCCGTCGGTGAACACCGTGCCGTACACGGCGGTGTCGTTGCCCAGCATGGCGATGACCGTGCCCGGCGCCTGACCGGGGAAGTCGATCAGATCCCCGTGCGACTCATCGGCCGGCACCAGGGCGGTCTGACCCCGCTTGACCTTGGCATAGGAATAGCTGAATACCGCCAACGAGTTGGACACTTGACTGTCGGCCAGGCTGACAGCTTCATCTCGCAGGCTGATGACGGCGACCGCACCAACGCCGACCAGCGCGACGCTGACGATCACCGACACCCACAGAACCAGCCGCCGGCGCAGCGACCTCGGCCGCCACGACCAGGTTCGGGGATTCACTGCTGGGGCCGCAGCATGTAGCCGACCCCTCGAACGGTGTGGATCATCGGCTCACGGTTCGTGTCGATCTTTCGACGTAGGTAGGAGATGTAGAGGTCGACGATGCTGGACCGTCCACCGAAGCCGTAGTTCCAGACCCGATCCAGGATCTCCGCGCGAGGCAGCGCGCGCCGGGGGTTGCGCATGAGGTAGCGCAGCAACTCGAACTCGGTCGTGGTCAGCGAGATGGGTTCACCGGCCCGGCGAACGTCACGGCTGGCACCGTCGAGGACCAGGTCGCCCACCTTGAGCACCTCGTCCTCGGGGTCCATGGTGGCCTTGGCCCGGCGCAGCAGGCCGCGCAACCGGGCCACCAGCTCCTCGAGGCTGAAGGGTTTGGTCAGGTAATCGTCGGCGCCGGCGGTCAGGCCCGTCACCCTGTCGATCACCGAATCGCGCGCCGTCAGGAACAGCGTCGGCGTGTAGCCCTCCGATTCCCTGGTCATCTTCAGGATCTGTAGGCCGTCGGTGTCGGGCAGCATGATGTCCAGGACCAGCAGGTCCGGCTCGAAATCCCGAAACTTCTCCAAAGCGTCGTGGCCGTCGCCGGCCGTCTCCACATCCCAGCCCTCATAATGCAGCGCCATCTTGACCAGATTGGTCAACGCCGGCTCGTCGTCGACGAGCAGAACACGAATCGGCGATCCGTCGACCCGTGAGATGCGGGGCAGCTGGCCGAGAATCGCCTGGCGCGGCTGGAGTGGACGGGACGAAGTGGGTGCGACCGGTAGAGCCATATTTCAATTCTGTAGAAAACACACGAATCTGTCATGGAGCCCATATCTGTTTCATATTTTGGCTGGCAGCAGCGCATCACACGAGGTGACGTATTGCGTTCGCCGCCATGATCTTCCGCAAAGTTCTGTTACGCGCGACACAGTTTGATCACGACCGCGCACCGTTCATCGGATCCAGATATGGATCCGATATGGATTCCTTGAAGACTTTGCGACACCACACCTACTGTCGCGCTTGTGAATTCGATCCGCATCAGCGGCTCGATACGCGAATCGCTTGTTACTGAAAAGATCTCGCATGCGCAGACAGGAGTCTTACCTTGCAGCGTTCCACCGAGCCGACCACGGGTTCTGATGACCCGGGCAGGATGTCCACGATCCTGCGCCATGATCTACCGGCCTCGCTGGTGGTCTTCCTGGTGGCCTTGCCGCTTTCACTGGGTATCGCGATCGCCTCCGACGCACCGGTGCTGGCCGGCCTGATCGCCGCGATCGTCGGCGGCGTGGTCGCCGGCGCGCTAGGCGGATCACCACTGCAGGTCAGCGGCCCTGCCGCCGGGCTGACGGTCATCGTCGCAGGCCTGATAGCCGAATTCGGCTGGGCGGTGACCTGCGCTGTCACCGTCTGCGCCGGACTCCTGCAGATACTGCTCGGGGTCAGCCGGGTCGGCCGTGCGGCGCTGGCGATTTCACCGATGGTGGTGCACGCCATGCTGGCGGGCATCGGTGTCACGATCGCACTGCAGCAAGTCCACGTCCTCCTTGGCGGCAGCTCCGAAAGTTCGGCCTGGCGCAACATCACCGAACTGCCCGATCAGCTCATCGCCGCCGATGGGGCCGGGTTGGCCGTCGGCTTGCTGGTGATCGGAATCCTCGTGGCGTGGCGCTGGGTCCCCGCACGGATTCGCAAAGTGCCCGGCCCGCTGGTCGCCATCGTCGTCGCCAGCGCGGTATCGGTGCTCTTCGCCTTGAACGTGCCCCGCATCCAGCTCAACGGGTCGCTGCTCGACGCCCTGCAGGCACCCGGCCTGCCGGCGGGCCATTGGGGAGCGTTCGCGACGGGCGTCATCACTGTCGCGCTCATCGCCAGCGTGGAAAGCCTGCTCACGGCCGTCGCCGTCGACCGCATGCAAGACGGTCCGCGGTCGAACCTGAACCGTGAACTTGTGGGCCAGGGTGCGGCCAATGTGGCCTCGGGCGCTGTCGGCGGACTTCCGATCACGGGTGTGATTGTGCGTAGTTCGGCCAATGTGACCGCAGGCGCCAAGACCCGTGCATCGTCAATCTTGCACGGCCTGTGGGTGCTGGTCTTCGCCCTGCCGTTCGCCGGCCTGGCCCAGCAGATTCCGACCGCGGCGCTGGCCGGTCTCCTCATCGTCATCGGTATCCAGCTGGTCAAGCTCACCCACATCAAGACGGCCCGACGGACCGGCGACATCGCGGTCTATCTGGTGACGATCACCGGCGTGGTGTTCCTCAACCTGCTCCACGGCGTCCTGCTCGGGCTGGCGTTGGCGATCGTGCTGACCGTGTGGCGGGTGGCGCGTGCCAGGATTCACGCCCAACCCGCCGACGACGCGGACAACGATGATTGGCGCGTCGCCGTGGAGGGGTCGTGCACGTTCTTGTCCCTGCCCCAGCTGCACAAGGCGCTGGCATCCGTGCCGCCGGGCGTGCGCGTCACGCTGGAGGTATCGGTGGACTTCATCGACCACGCCGCACACCAGGTGCTCGAGGATTGGCAGCGTCAGCACGAGGCCTCCGGCGGCAGCGTACTGGTGCAGGAAGTCGGTTCCGTCGAGCTGCGCAGCGCGCTCACCGGTCCGCCGCAGCGCGCCTTCACGCTCATCGACAAGAGGCTCGGAGTCGTGCCGTGGAGTTCGTGGCAGGACCCGCATACCAAGAACGGCCATGAACGGCGCGATACCCCGCCTCAAGCGGTTCTCGACGGCCTGGAGGTGTACCACCGCAGGACCGCGCCTCAGATACGCCCGCATATGGCGAAATTGGCGCATACCCATCAGGCCGAGACACTGTTCATCACGTGCACCGACGCCAGGATTGTGCCCAATGCGATCACCAGCAGCGGCCCCGGTGACCTGTATACGGTGCGCAACGTCGGCAACCTGGTACCCGCCGATCAGCTCGACCCTTCCGTGGAAGCGGCAGTCGCCTATGCGGTCGGCAGGTTGGCGGTGTCCTCGATAGTCGTGTGCGGCCATTCCGCTTGTGGCGCAATGCACGCCGCTTTGCGTGAGCAGGGCGTCGCCGCCGAGCGAGTGCCCGGCGAGGAACACCTGCGGTCCTGGCTCAAGTACGCACAGCCGGCTTTGGACGCCTTCGACGAAGGCCGTCACCCCATCGCCCTGTCGGCCGCTGATCAAGGATTCAACACCGTGGACCAGCTGAGCATGGTCAGCGTCGCGGTCCAGGTCGACACTCTGGTACGGCATCCACTGGTCCGTGGACCGCACGAGGAGGGCCGACTGAAGGTCGTCGGCTTGTTCTACGACATTGCCAGCGCACAGGTGCTCCACGTCGACCCGACCACCACCGCGTCGTTGCAGACCAATGGAATTGCTGTCCGATGAGCGAGATCTGCTGGCCATCAACATATTTGACTCCGATATGAATAGCGTGACGCGCCAAAGTCCATCGCATATGTTGGAGATATCGGGCAGATACCACGAAACCTGCACTCCCCCAATGGGTTTCTCTTCCCGAAACACGAAAGGACGACCAATGACCATCAAACTCCGCCACCTCGCCCCCCTCGTCGCAGCCGGTGCAGCCGCACTTGCCGTCAGCCTCGCTCCCAGCGCTGCGGCAGCACCCAATCCGATGGACTGCCTTCAGAAGGGCGGCGCGACCATGTGCCAGAAGCAGGGCCACGCCCGGATTCACGCCACACCCCCTGTCACCTCGCCCCAGCAGGCATTCGGATTCAACGGAATTCCGGTGTGGGCGCTGGGCTAGACGGCAGGCCCGCCGAGCAAGGCCGCGGGAAGTGCCTACCCCCCAAGGCTTCCCCGCGGCCTTGCCATGTCCGACCTTCAGTCGTCGAGCACGTCGCGCACCACGGCGTCGGCCAGCAACCGGCCGCGGTCGGTGAGCACCAATCGGTCACCTGCGTGGATCAGCAGGCCGGAAGCCACCGCGTCGTCGGCCCGCAGTCGCTCGGAGTCGGTCAGCGCCGCAACCGGCAGCCCGGTACGCAACCGGATCTGCAGCAGGACGTTCTCGATGTGGCGGGCGTGGGCGTTGAGGCGCTCGAACTCCGCGGCCGGCAGCTGACCACCGGCGAGCGCTTCGGCGTAAGTGCTCGGGTGCTTGACGTTCCACCAGCGGGTGTCACCGACGAACGCGTGTGCGCCGGGCCCTGCCCCCCACCACTGGCCGCCGTTCCAGTACCCGACGTTGTGCCGGCACTGCCCGTCGGGACGGCTCCAGTTCGACACCTCGTACCAGCTCAGCCCAGCCGCCGACAGCCGCTGGTCGAGCAGTTCGTAGCGGTGCGCAAGCACGTCGTCATCGGGTGCGTCGATCTCACCGCGCCGCACCCGGCGGGCCAGCGCGGTGCCGTCCTCGACGACCAGCGCATAGGCCGACACGTGGTCGACGCCGGCGGTGAGCGCCGCGTCGAGCGAGCGCAGCAGATCGTCGTCGGTCTCCCCCGGCGTGCCGTAGATGAGGTCGATGTTGAGGTGTTCGAAGCCGGCCGCCGTCGCTTCGGCGGCGGCATGCAGCGCCCGGCCCGGTGAGTGAGTCCGGTCCAGCACCGCCAACACCCGCGGCGCGACCGACTGCATGCCCAGCGATACCCGGGTATAGCCCGCGGCGCGGATCTGCGCGAAAAACTGCGGTGACGTCGACTCCGGGTTGGCCTCGGTGGTTACCTCCGCGTCGGGGGCCAGGACGAAATTGCCCCGCACCGCGTCGAGCACCTCGGCCAGTCCGGCGCCCCCGAGTAGCGACGGTGTGCCGCCGCCGACGAACACGGTGTCGACAGGCACCGTGCCCATCAGGTCGGCGGCCAGTTCGAGCTCGGTACGCAGCGCGGTCAGCCAGCCCTGCGGGGATGCGCCGCCGAGCTCGGCGGCGGTATAGGTGTTGAAATCGCAATACCCGCAGCGGGTGGCACAGAACGGCACATGAACGTAGATGCCGAACGCCGTGCCGGGAGTCAGGACGACTTGCGGCAGGGCGGCCAGTGCGGGACGGACCGACATCCGTTCAGTGTCCCAGAGCCGACTTTTACTCACCGCGAACCAAAATTTGTCCCGGTTAGAGCTACCGGCGCGGTTCGTGGCAGAATGGCCGGCATGCCCGCCCCCCAGAACCTGCGCCCGGTGGCTCTGGTGGTTCGGCGGCATGTTGATTTCAAGCGCGTCTGTACCTGTTGTTGTCTGGCTTGACGCCGTAGACCCGCCCACCTGCACTTCAGCTGGCCGCCGGATCTGCGCCGCCGGTACAGCTCACCGGTGGGCCGCGCGATTCGAACGCCAGCTCCTTGACATATGAGGAGCACAATTCATGAGTCAGCCGACCAAAGCCGCGCCGAAACCGCGTGATGAGGGCCAATGGGCCCTGGGCAACCGCGAACCCCTCAACGCGAACGAGCAGAGCAAGAAGGACGATAACCCGCTCAATGTGCGGGCACGGATCGAGGACATCTACGCCAAGAACGGCTTCGACAGCATCGATAAGGGTGATCTGCGGGGCCGCTTCCGCTGGTGGGGTCTCTACACCCAGCGCAAACCCGGTTATGACGGCACCTGGACCGGTGACGAGAACACCGACATGCTCGAAGACGAGTTCTTCATGCTGCGGGTCCGCAGCGACGGCGGCGCCCTGACCACCGCGGCACTGCGCACGCTCGGCGGCATCTCGACCGAGTTCGCCCGCGACACCGCCGACATCAGCGATCGCGAAAATGTGCAGTACCACTGGATCCGGGTCGAGGACATGCCTGAGATCTGGCGTCGGCTCGACGAGGTCGGCTTGCAGACCACCGAGGCGTGCGGTGACTGCCCCCGCGTGGTGCTGGGCTCCCCGCTGGCCGGGGAATCGCTCGACGAGGTCATCGACGGTACCCCCGCGATCGACGAGATCGTCAAGCGCTACATCGGCAAGCCGGAGTACTCGAACCTCCCCCGTAAGTTCAAGACCGCCATCAGCGGCCTGCAGGACGTGGTGCACGAGGTCAACGACGTCGCCTTCATCGGGGTCAACCACCCCGAGCACGGCCCCGGTTTCGACCTGTGGGTCGGCGGCGGATTGTCCACCAACCCGATGCTGGGTCAGCGGGTCGGCGCCTGGGTGCCACTCGACGAGGTGCCCGACGTGTGGGAAGCCGTGGTCAGCGTGTTCCGCGACTACGGCTACCGCCGGCTGCGCGCCAAGGCGCGGCTGAAGTTCCTGATCAAGGACTGGGGTGTAGAGAAATTCCGTCAAGTTCTCGAGACCGAATACCTCAAGCGCCCGCTGACCGACGGACCCGCGCCCGAACCGGTCACCCGTCCCATCGATCACGTCGGCGTGCAGCGGCTCAAGAACGGGCTCAACGCCGTCGGGGTGGCACCGATCGCCGGGCGTGTCTCGGGCACCATCCTGACGAAGGTCGCCGACCTGGCTGAGGCGGCCGGCTCCAGTCGGGTCCGGTTCACCCCGTACCAGAAGCTGATCATCCTCGATGTCCCCGACGACAAACTGAACGAGCTTCGCAGTGGGCTCGACGCCATCGGCTTGCCGTCGACACCCTCGCACTGGCGGCGAAACCTGATGGCCTGCACGGGAATCGAGTTCTGCAAGCTCAGTTTCGCCGAGACCCGGGTACGCGCTCAGAGCTTGGTGCCCGACCTTGAGAAGCGGCTCGAGGACATCAACTCCGACCTCGATGTGCCGGTCACGGTGAACATCAATGGCTGCCCCAACTCGTGCGCTCGGATCCAGATCGCCGATATCGGATTCAAAGGCCAGATGGTCGACGACGGCGACGGCCCGGAGGAAGGATTCCAGGTTCACCTGGGCGGCAGCCTCGGCCTGGACAGCGGTTTCGGCCGCAAGCTGCGTCAGCACAAGGTGCTCTCCTCCGAGCTCGGCGACTATATCGAGCGGCTCGTTCGCAACTTCGTGAAACAAAGACACGAAGGAGAACGTTTCGCCCAGTGGGCGGTACGAGCGGAAGAAGATGATTTGCGATGAGTATTGGGGTGGGTGAATTGACGGAGGCCGACCTACGGCAGCTTGCCGAGCAGGGCGCCGCCGAACTGGACGGCGCCAGCGCGGCCGAGCTGCTGGCCTGGACCGACCAGCATTTCAGCGGCGAATACGTCGTGGCCTCCAACATGCAGGACGCGGTGTTGGTCGACATGGCAGCCAAGGTGCGCCCCGGAGTGGACGTGCTGTTCCTGGACACCGGCTATCACTTCGCCGAGACGATCGGCACCCGTGACGCGGTCGAGGCGGTCTATGACATCCACGTCGTCAACGTCACACCCGAGCACAGCGTGGCCGAACAGGACCAGCTGCTGGGCAAGGATCTGTTCGCCAGCAACCCGACCGAGTGCTGCCGACTGCGTAAGGTGACTCCACTGCGCACGGCGCTGCAGGGATATTCGGCCTGGGTCACCGGCATCCGCCGCGTCGAGGCGCCCACCCGCGCCAACGCGCCGCTGATCAGCTTCGACGAGGCGTTCAAGCTGGTGAAGATCAATCCGCTGGCGGCATGGACCGATGACGAAGTAGACGCCTATATCCAGGCCAACAGCGTGCTGGTGAATCCCCTTGTCGAAGAAGGCTATCCGTCGATCGGCTGCGCGCCGTGCACGGCGAAGCCGATCGAGGGCGCGGACCCGCGCAGTGGACGCTGGCAGGGTCTGTCCAAAACCGAATGCGGCCTCCACGTTTCGTGAGGCTCGTCTTGACGGCACACGGCAGTGCTGATCCGCGCTCATCGGCCACCACACATGCGGTGGCCGAGCTCATCCGCGCGCTGCGGCCCGAGCTGGACGTCCGAGTAGCGTTCTGCGAACAGAACTCTCCGAATCTCGGCGACGTTCTGCGCACTCTCGATGGTCCCGCCGTCGTCACGCCCCTGCTACTGGCCAGCGCTTACCACGCCCGCACCGATATCCCGGCGATGATCGCCGACTCCGGCGCCGACGTGATCCAGGCCGACACCCTCGGTGAGGATCCTCGGCTGCTCCACGTCATGCGGGAACGCCTGGCACAGCACCAGATTCACCAATTCGAGCGCGGCCTGGGCGTGCTGGTGGTGGCGGTCGGTTCCTCACACGCCGCCGCGAACGCCCGCACCTCGGCGCTCGCGGACACACTGGCACGAGGGACCCGATGGTCCGGGGTCCAGGTGGCCTACGCCACGGGACCCCAGCCATCGGTCTTGGACGGGGTCGAATCGCTGCGCCGCCAGGGCGCCCGGCGAATCGTCGTGGCACCGTGGTTCATCGCGCCGGGACGGATCACCGACCGGGTGGCAGCCATCGCGGACGCCGAGGGCATGTCGATGGTCGCGCCACTGGGCGCACATCCGTTGGTGGCCCAGACCGTGCTCGACCGGTTCGACCACGCGGTGGCCGCCAGGGCCGCGGCGGCCTAACTCGCCGCAACCTGCACTTCGCCGGCGATCGGCGGCACCCGGGTGGCCCGCACATACACCGAGTCGCCCTCTTTCAGCCCCAGGGCCTCGGCGTCGCCGCGAGTGATCTGGGCGGTGAACGGCGCGCCATTGGTTGCGCTGGTCAGTTCGACTCGCACCTCGAAGCCCAGGTACACGACCCGGTCGATGGTGGCTCGCACAACACCCGTGGACTCCGCGGTGCCGTCGCCCGCGGCGATCGCCATCTCGGGGTTGCGTCCGACCCGAATATCGTGCGGGCGCACCAGGATTCCGTTGAGCGACGACACCGTGCCCAGGAACGACATCACGAACGCGTTGGCCGGGCTGTCATAGACATCGGTCGGTGAGCCGACCTGCTCCACGCGCCCCTTGTTGAGCACCGCGATCCGGTCCGCGACGTCGAGCGCCTCGGCCTGGTCGTGGGTGACGAGCACCGTCGTGACGTGCACCTCGTCGTGCAGCCGGCGCAGCCAGGCCCGCAGATCCTCGCGAACCTTGGCATCCAGCGCGCCGAACGGCTCGTCGAGCAGGAGCACTTCGGGATCGACGGCCAACGCCCGGGCCAGTGCCATCCGCTGGCGCTGGCCGCCGGAAAGCTGGTTGGGATAGCGGTTCTGGAAGCCGGCCAACCCGACGACCTCAAGCAGATTGTCGACCTTGTCCTTGATCTCGGCTTTGGGCTTCTTGCGGATCTTGAGCCCGAACGCGACGTTGTCGCGCACGGTCAGGTGTTTGAAGGCCGCGTAATGCTGGAACACGAAACCGATACCGCGACGCTGTGGCGGCACATTGGTGACATCGCGACCGTTGATGGTGATGCTGCCAGTGTCAGGCTGGTCCAGTCCGGCGATGGCGCGCAGCAGCGTGGACTTGCCCGACCCACTGGGGCCCAGCAGCGCAGTCAACGACCCGGCGGGTACCACGAAGTCGACGTTGTCCAGGGCCGCGAACTCGCCGTAATGTTTGTTGGCGCCGGTAACGGTGATGGCATTGGTCATGAGAGTCGTTCTCCTAGTTGGATTACTCGCTCGCCTTGGCGCGCCGAGCATCGAGGATCACTTGAACGATGAGGACGATCACGGCCACCGCCATCAGCAGTGTGGAGATCGTGTAGGCGCCGTATTGGTCGCCGCGACTGTAGCGGTCGGACACCAACAGCGTCAGGGTCTGCGAGGTGCCCGGCAGATTGGACGACACCATGATCACACCGCCGTACTCACCGAGTGTGCGGGCGATCGTCAATACGACGCCGTAGGTGAGTCCCCACCGTATCGACGGCAGGGTGATCCGCCAGAACGTCTGCCACCAGCTGGCTCCCAGCGTGGCGGCCGCCTGCTCCTGGTCGGTGCCGATCTCGTGCAGCACCGGTTCGACCTCACGGATCACGAACGGAACGGTGACGAAGATGCTGGCCAGCACGATCCCGGGGAACCCGAAGATGATCTTGAAGCCGAGGCTGTTCTCGACGAACCCGAACACTCCCGCGCTGCCCCACAGCAGGATCAGTGCCACACCGACAACCACCGGCGACACCGCGAAGGGAAGATCGATGATCGCCTGCAATGCAGACTTTCCGCGGAATTTGTTGCGCGCCAGCACCAGCGCGGTGGGTATCCCGAAGATCACATTGAGCGGCACCACGATCGCGACCACCAGCAGCGAAAGCTGCAATGCCGATATCGCGGCCGGCGTGGTGATCGAGTGGTAGAACGCAGTGATTCCCGGCTCGAATGCCCGCAAGAGGATCAATCCAACGGGGACTATCACCAGCACGGCGACGTAGGCCAGCGCGACATAGCGCAGGAGGTACTTAACCAGCGGTGACAGTGTCACTGTGCCAGCTCCTCACGCTTGGCTGCCCGCGATCCGATGGTGCGCAGGATGAACAACACGATGAAGGAGACAAGAAGCAGCACAATCGAAATCGCCGCCGCACCGGTCCTGTCATCATTCTCGATCAGCGTGCGGATCCACTGCGAGGACACCTCGGTCTCCCCCGGCACCGCGCCACCGATCAACACCACCGAACCGAACTCGCCGATGGCACGGGAAAACGCCAGACCCGCACCGGACAACAGCGATGGCAGCAGCGCGGGCACAATCACCTTGGTGAAGATGATCGTGTTGCTGGCGCCCAGCGATGCGGCCGCCTGCTCGACCTCGCGGTCGAGCTCGAGCAAGACCGGCTGAACGGAACGCACAACGAAGGGCAGCGTGACGAACAGCAGCGCCACCCCGACACCCCACTTGGTGTGCTGCAGATGGACGTCGATCGGGCTGTACGGGCCATACAGCGCGAGCATGACCAGGCTGGCGACGATGGTGGGCAGCGCGAACGGCAGGTCGATCACGGCATCGACCAATCGCTTGCCCGGGAAGTCATCGCGGGTCAGCACCCAGGCGACCAGCAACCCGAAGACCGCGTTGACCAGGGTGACGCCGATCGAGATCGTGAGCGTCACCTTGAACGACTCCAACGCGGCGTTCGAGGTGACCGCCAGCCAGAAGAGGCGCCATCCGCCCTTTGCCGACTGCCACACGATCGCGGCCAGCGGGAGCAGGACGATGACACTCAACCAGATGGACGCCGCCCCAACCCGCAGGCTGGTCGTGCCGTGCCTGCGGCCGCCGAGGCGGGACGGCCCGCCCGAGTCACCTCCGGTGAGCTCGGGCCGGACCGCCTGCGGATTCGGTTCGATGGCTGCTGTCATCCAGTGGCCTGCTTGTAGATCTTCGTGATGGAGCCATTGTCCTTATCGAAGAGCGCCGGATCCACCTTGCTCCAGCCGCCGAGGTCGGCGATGGTCCACAGCTTCTGCGGAGTCGGGAAGTCGGTGGCGAAGTCAGCGGCCACCGCGGGATCGACCGGACGGAATCCGGCCTGCGCCCAGATCTTCTGCCCCTCGGGGGTGAAGAGGTAGTTGTTCAGCGCGGTCGCCTTGTCCACATGCGCGCTGGTGGTCACGACCGCGACCGGGTTCTCGATCTTGAACGTCTGCGGCGGGTTGATGTGCTCAACCGGCTTGCCCTGACGCTCGGTGTTGATGGCCTCGTTCTCGTAGCTGATCAGAACGTCACCGGTGCCCTGCAGGAACACGTCGGTGGCTTCCCGACCGGAGCCCGGACGGGTCTTGACGTGCTCGGTGACCAGCTTGGTGATGAAGTCGAGGCCGGCTGCGTCATCCTGACCGCCGTTGCTCTTGGCAGCGTAGGGCGCCAACAGGTTCCACTTGGCCGATCCCGAACTCAGCGGGCTCGGGGTGACAACCTCGATGCCAGGCTGCAGCAGGTCGTCCCAGTCCTTGATGTTCTTCGGGTTGCCCTTACGGACAACCAGCGAGACCACCGAGCCGAACGGGATCCCCTTGGTGGTGGCCTTGTTCCAGTCGGCGGAGACCTTGTTGGCCTTGACTAGGCGGGTGATGTCCGGCTCGACCGAGAAGTTGACGATGTCGGCCGGCTTGCCGTCGACCACTGCGCGCGACTGGTCACCGGAGGCGCCATAGGACGTCGTCACTGCCACGCCCTTGCCTTCCGGGGTCGCGGCGAACGCGGGGATGATCTTGCTCCAGCCAGGTTCGGGCACCGCGTAGGCAACCAGAGTCAGGGTGGTGTCAGCCTTGGGTTGGTTACCGCCGCCGGCAACATCGCTCGAACCGCCGCCGCCACAGGCGGCGAGCACCGTTGCGGTCGTCGCGAGCGCGACTGCTGTGCTCCACCGTCTGACGGGGACGTGAATCTTGGGCATTGCTGGCCTTTCTCATTGCGGGTTACGGGAATCGAGCCCCGTCGCAACGGAATGGCGATGTTTGACAACTAAAGCCAACGACCATCACCGACACCAGACCGCGGACGGGTAGAGGGTGTCAGCGACAACAAGCAACATCAGCAACGGCCAACGCACCGACGGCAATAAGGGCCAAAACATGGCCCTCGCCGTAACCGGTCGCCGCTTGCATGGCGCGAAGCTTAACAGACATTTTTTCGGCAGCCAGCCGGGGTATCAGCGGTTGATCAACCACACGACGACGACGAGAATCAACAGCGCGACCAGGGCCAGCGTCACGCGCGAACGCGGCATCCCGCTCATCGGAGCCGCCGGTCGGGGCCGCGCAGCCGACGCAACACCCGGATGCCGTTACCCAGGATCACGTCGATGACCAATGCGATGGCGTAGGCGAGCATTAAAACCACGGGCATCACGATTATCGTCTGGAGAACGAAACCGAGGCCGGACAACCACAGTTCGACGCCGTCCCACCAACTCAACAGCCCGTGCACGGCACCAGCGTATGCCGCGCCCGTCACCGCGTTGTCACCGGCAGTAACAGCAAAGCCACGGATCGGCGCATAAGTGGACGCCGCGTGGCCCCGCGGTTGATGATGTCCCCATGGTTCTGCAAGCCCAGCCGGCCGGCGAGGACACTAGAGACGTGGCCATCGACTCAGCCCCGCCGCCGTTGTCCGCAACCGCCCCGGTGCCGTATGCCTCGCCCGCTGCGCTGCGCAACCCATTCCCACCGATCGCCGACTACGCCTTCCTGTCCGACTGCGAGAACACCTGCCTGATCTCGTCGGCCGGCGCGCTGGAATGGCTGTGCGTACCGCGACCGGACTCCCCCAGCGTGTTTGGGGCGATCCTGGACCGCGGTGCCGGGCATTTCCGGCTTGGGCCCTACGGCGTATCGGTGCCGGCCGCCCGCCGCTACCTTCCCGGCAGCCTCATTCTGGAGACCACCTGGCAGACCCACACCGGCTGGCTGATTGTGCGGGATGCCCTGGTGATGGGTCCGTGGCACGACATCGATACCCGGTCCAGGACGCATCGGCGCACCCCGATGGACTGGGACGCCGAGCACATCCTGCTGCGCACCGTGCGGTGCGTGAGCGGGACGGTGGAGCTGGTGATGAACTGCGAGCCGTCCTTCGACTACGCCCGGGTCAACGCCAGCTGGGAGTACTCGGCCAACGCCTATGGCGAAGCGATCGCGCGGGCCAGGAAAGACCCGGACGCCCATCCCACGCTGCGCCTGACCACCAACCTGCGGATCGGGCTGGAGGGCCGCGAAGCACGCGCCCGCACCCGGCTCAAAGAGGGCGACAACGTGTTCGTCGCCCTGTCATGGTCGAAGCATCCGTCGCCGCAGACCTACGAAGAAGCCGCCGACAAGATGTGGCAGACCAGCGAAGCATGGCGGCAGTGGATCAACATCGGTGACTTCCCCGACCATCCGTGGCGTTCCTACCTGCAGCGCAGCGCGCTCACGCTCAAGGGCCTGACGTATTCGCCGACCGGCGCGCTGCTGGCCGCCAGCACTACGTCGTTGCCGGAGACTCCGCAGGGCGAACGCAACTGGGATTACCGCTACGCCTGGGTGCGTGACTCGACGTTCGCGTTGTGGGGTCTCTACACCCTGGGCCTGGATCGGGAAGCCGACGACTTCTTCTCGTTCATCGCCGACGTGTCCGGCGCCAACAATGGTGAACGGCATCCGCTTCAGGTCATGTACGCCGTCGGCGGGGAACGCGAGCTGGTCGAGGAAGAACTCAACCACCTGTCCGGCTACGACAACGCCCGGCCCGTCCGCATCGGCAACGGCGCTTACAACCAAATGCAGCACGACATCTGGGGCACCATGCTCGACTCGGTGTACCTGCACGCGAAGTCCCGCGAACAGATCTCCGATCAGCTGTGGCCGGTGCTCAAGGAGCAAGTCGAAGAGGCGATCAAACACTGGCGGGAACCCGACCGCGGTATCTGGGAAGTGCGCGGTGAGCCGCAGCATTTCACCTCATCGAAGGTGATGTGCTGGGTGGCTTTGGATCGCGGCTCCAAACTGGCCGAGCTGGTCGGTGAGAAGAGTTATGCCCAACAGTGGCGGGCGATCGCCGAGGAGATCAAGGCCGACATCCTGGCGAACGGGGTGGACAAGCGCGGAGTCCTCACGCAGCGCTACGGCGACGACGCGCTGGATGCGTCGCTGCTGCTGGTCCCGCTGGTGCGGTTCCTGCCATCCGACGACCCCAGGGTGCGGGCTACGGTTCTGGCGATCGCCGACGAGCTCACCGAAGACGGGTTGGTGCTGCGGTATCGCGTCCACGAGACCGACGACGGCCTGTCCGGCGAGGAGGGCAGCTTCACGATCTGCTCGTTCTGGCTGGTGTCGGCGCTGGTCGAGATCGGCGAGGTCAGCCGGGCCAGGCATTTGTGTGAGCGGCTGCTGTCGTTCGCCAGCCCGCTGCACCTGTATGCCGAGGAGATCGAGCCACGTACCGGCCGGCACCTGGGTAACTTCCCGCAGGCATTCACCCACCTGGCTTTGATCAACGCGGTGGTGCACGTCATCCGGGCCGAAGAAGAAGCCGACAGCACGGGGGTGTTCCAGCCGGCGAACGCGCCGATGTAGGCGGATGGCCTACAAACAGGCAGATGTAGGCGGATGGCCTACAAACAGGCAGATGTAGGCGGCGTCAGCCCAAGCGGCCGGCCACCAGCCCCGCTTCGACGCGCTCGAGCAAGGCCTTGGCTGATGCCACGTCCTGGAGGTCGCCGCCCAGCGCGCTTGCCATCTGATCGGCCCACTGCCGACGCAGCCGCTTGAGGTTGTCGGCGGCCCGGTCGGTGGGAAACAGATTGATGCCCCTGGCGTCGTGCGGATCGGTGCGACGCTCGACGAAGCCACGACGTTCAAGCGCGCGCAGCGCGGTGGACAGATTGCTGCGCTGCAGGCCAGTCGCGCGCGCAACATCGCTCGGTGTGACGCCAGGATGGTGATCGATGTGCCGCATGACGTGGGCTTCCTGTGCGGTCAAGTGGATGACAGCCGCATCAGATGTCGCCGGCCCAGTGGCTCCGGCCTCGATCCGCAGCCGAAGTTCTCGCCCGACGCCGAGGATCGCTTCGGCCAGATCGGCCAGCTCACTATCCATGGACAAATCCTACCTCACTAGTTATGATTCAATAGTTATAGTTTCATAGCTAACCAGACTGAGGACTTCATGCCCGCCGCAGTGCAACCCGCCCCCAATCCCGGCCCGATGTCGCCGGCGGAGCGGCTCCAGCCGCGCGAAGGCGTCATTTCGCCGTGGCTGCTGGTCGTCCTCGCCCTGCTGAGCGCCGTCGCACCGGTGGCCACCGACCTCTACCTTCCGGCGTTCCCCGAGATGACCGCGGAGTTACAGGCGAGCGCCACCACTGTGCAGCTGACGCTGACGGCGTTCCTGCTCGGGCTGACCTTCGGACAGTTGGTGTTCGGCCCCCTCTCCGACCGACTCGGCCGGCGCCGCCCGCTCGTCGTCGGCGCCCTGCTGTGTGTGGTCGCGAGCATGATCGCGGCCACAGCGCCGAATATCGGCATTCTCATCGCGGCGCGGTTTGCCCAAGGCTTCACCGGCGCCGCCGGCATGGTGATCGGCCGCGCTGTGATCTCCGACCTCACCACCGGTAAGACCGCCGGGCGGGCGTTCAGCCTGATGATGATCGTCGGCGGTGTTGCGCCGGTGGTTGCGCCGTTCGCCGGGGGCCTGCTGGTGAACTCACTCGGCTGGCGCGGCATTCTCTGGGTGGTCTGCGCCATCGCGGTGGCGATGCTGATCTCCATCGTGGCAGTGGTCCGCGAGTCGCACCCCGAAGCGCGCCGAGGCGAGCTGAAAGCCGATGCTGCTCAGGGCATCTCACCGTGGTCTGCGTTACGGTCCCGAACCTACCTCGCCAACACACTGGCCTTCGGGTTCGGCTTCTCGGTGATGATGGCCTATATCTCAGCCTCGCCGTTCGTCTACCAGGTGATGGTGGGCCTCACGCCAATGCAGTACGGCATCGCCTTCGGCGTCAACGCGTTGGGCATGATCACCGTCAGCGCGGTGTCCGCACGGCTGAACCACACCATCTCCAGCGCCAAACTGCTCGGCGTCGGGCTCGGGCTGACCCTGGCTGCGACGCTGGTACTGCTCGCGTTGGTGCTCACCGGCATGCCGGCGCGGCTGATCATGATCCCGATTTTTGTCGCGGTCGCCTGCCAGGGCCTGGTCCTCGGCAATGCCACCGCCTTGGCGTTGTCCGCCGTTCCGCGTGCGGCCGGGTCCGGCTCGGCCGGCCTGGGCGCCCTGCAGTTCGGGCTCGGCGCTGCCGTCTCACCCTTGGTCGGCCTCGGCGGCGAGCACACCGCCCTGCCGCTGGCCGTGGTGATGGTGACGATGACAGTGCTGGCACTGGCGGCCTACCTGGCCGGCCGGCGGGTCAGCTGACCAACGCCGGCTCATGGGCGGCCGAATACTCCTGCCACGCAACCAGAACGGCCTCCAGCTGTTCGGTCGAGTGCCGGCCCAGACCGCACTCGGTGGATATTCCGAACTCGGGCAGGAACTCAGCCGCCAAATCCGCGCGGGTCTTCGCCCCCTGCGCGCCGTCCTCGGCGTGCAGCAGCCCAAGGTAGAACTCGGTGCTGGGCTCCAGCGCCAGATCGGCCAGCGGCTGCCAGTGTGCACGTTTGGTCCAGGCGGCCATCGTTGCCGCCTGAATCGCATCGATGCGCCGGGTTACGTGACGAGACAAACCGTTGGCCAACGCGACGACGGCCGACGCGTCGCGGGGCAGGATGTGCCGTCCGCCGCGGGCGGCGGCCTCCTCGTTGGGCGGTGCACCCATGAACGGCGAGGCACCGAACTTCGAGTCGCCGTAGCACAAATGGAAGGTCAGCTCGGCCTCGGGACGGACCCAGTCGCCCACCCGCCCGGTCGCTGCGAAGATCGGTTCCAGGCTTCCGTAGGGATTGTCGAACCAACCTTCGACTGTCGCGAGCTCGGTCGGTAGATCCCACTGAATAGCCAGGTCAGCGGGTGGAATGGCATCCTGGATCGCATCGACGCTGTGCCGCAACGCCTTCTCGTAGGCATAGGCCACCTGAACGCGGTCGGCGAACTCGACGAACGAGTTCACCGCGTTGAACGGGGTCGGAATCGACACCAGAAACCGCGAATCCGCCGCGAGTACGCCCTCGTCGCGGGCGCGGCGGAAGCTGGCGTACGACTCGGTGGCAATGCTGTGGTAATCCACCGGCCCGAACTCCACTGGCACCCCGGGCCGGGTCCTGACGCGGTCCCCGACGACCTCCAGCGTCGGATTCTTCTGGAAGTGGTCAGCCTGGGTGAACACCCAGTTGGCCCTGTCCCCCGGTTCACCGTCGGGCACCCGGCGGACGCCGGGCTGCAGACGAGAACCAACCAGCCGGAAGGCCTCGTCGACGGTCGGAACATTGATGCTGCCGGTCACGTAGAAGGTGGTCATCGAAACTCCAATGATTGCACTGGTTTACAACAGGACACCGAGGCGCGGCGGGAAGGTGCCGCGCAGCGTGAAATTGCCGAGGTGGACGTATTTCCACCGGGCCGGGTCGTGAAGGGAATGCACCCGAACGTTGCGCCAGTGCCTGTCCAGGGCGAGTGCGCGGTCGGTGGCCGAGGAACCGGCGAGTTCGAGGACCCCGCTGGCGATCTCGACCGCGAACTCCTGGGCCAGCGCTTTAGCCGCCGCCACCTGCAGCGAGGCGGCGGCCGCAGACTCGCGCGTCAGCTCCGGTTCAGCCAGCGCTTTGTCGACGAGTTCCGCACCGTGCGCCAGCAGCGCCTCCAGCGCGAACAACCGCGCGGTGAGCTCACCGAAGCGCCGCACCACGTGTGGTTCCTCGGCCGCCGAATCGACCTGCGCCTCGAACCACGGCCGGCTCCTGGTGCCGACAAATTGCGCACCGTCTTCCAGCGCAGCCCTGGCGATGCCGATGTCGACGGCGGCGTGCAGCGCCTGGTCGAACGCGCCGAGGACCGACGGGTCCGCTGTCACCGGATCGGGTGCCGGCCCCTCATCGAGGACCAGAGCGTCGTCGACCACGACGTTGTCGAAAACCACCTCGCCGCTGGCCGTACCGCGTTGGCCGAACGATGACCACTTCTCCAGATTCAGCGTCACGCCCGGGTCGTCGGTACGGACGAACACCGTTGCACCGTGGGCAGGTTCGGTGCCCGGGATGCGTGCGGCGACACCAATCCACGTCGACCCCAGGGTGCCGGTGGCGTAGTACTTCGTACCGTTGAGCAGCCAGCCCCCCTCGGGCCTGCGCGCCACGGTGGTCAGCCGATCGACCGAGAGGCGGGTGCCACGTTCGACGGTGGCGTTGCCCAGCTGGGCACCGGCCAGGATGTCGGCGAAGATCCGGGGCGCGGGGTCGGTCTGACCCAGTCCCCGTATCGCCGCGCTGAGCACGAAGTGCGCGAGCAACAACTGCCCAACGGCCGAGTCGGCCCGGGACAGGATGCGCAGTACCTCGACCGCGGTGGCCCGCGGCAGGTCTGGACCGCCGTGTTCGGCGGGCACGATGATGCCGAGCAAGCCTGACGACGCGACGGCGCGCAGCTGTTCGGTCGGCAAGGTGCCGTCGATCTCGCGCTGGACGGCGCCGGCGGCGATGTCAGCGGCAACCTCAGCGGCGACTGCCAGCGCGTCGTCGACCGACTGCAGCACAGGGGTTTTCGATTCAATGGTCGTCATACAACTCACTCCTCGGGAAAGGTGTACCGAAATATTAAGGGGCGCTGCGCTATCGGAGAGTAGGCGTCAAGCAACGCTGGATGGGCGTGCAGGAACGCTGTACACGGCATCCGCCGCCAGGCGTGCACCGACGCCCTGCAGGAGCGCGACCAGAGTGGCCAAGGCAGTCCCCTGTCCCGGGGGTGCTGCAGTCGCCACCGCGATACGTCGCGCCGGGCGACGGCCCGCCACCCGGCGCACGGCCACATCTGAGCGGGCGCCGGCGGCGGCAAGCGAAGGCACCAACGACACCCCCAGGTTCGCCGCAACCAGACCCTGCACCGTCGAGTAGTCCTCGGCACGGAACGTCACCGAAGGCTCGAAACCCGCATGACGGCAGGCATTGTGGAAGACGCGGGTGTCCGGACAGGTGCCCGTTGCCGAGCTGACCACCCACTGCTCAGCCGCCAGTGCGGGCAGCGCCACCTCGGCGGCCGCAGCCAACCGGTGATTGGGTGGCAGGACGACGAAGAACTCGTCGTCGTAGACGGGTACAGCCACGACGCCGGTGTACCGGCTGGGCTCACCGGGAACCTCGGTGATCATCGCCGCATCGGCGCCGCCGTTAGCCAGTAGCGCGACCCCGTCGTCGGGGTCGGCATCGACGAGTTGCACCTCGGTGCATGGGTGCCGGGGCCGAAACCTGGCCAATGCTCGCGGCAGGATCGCCGCGGCAGCGCTGGTGAAGGACGCCACCCGGATGAGGTCGGGCCCTGCGGTAACCAGGCTTTGGAGATCCTGCTCGGCCTGGGTTACCGCGTCGAGGATGCGTTCGGCGTGCTCCAGCAGCTTCGTCCCGGCCGGCGTCGGGCGGGCGCCAGAGGGGCCGCGCACCAGAAGAACGGTACCCACGTCACGCTCAAGCGCGGAGATCTGTTGGGACACAGCTGAGGTCGTGTAGTTCAACACCGCGGCGGCAGCACTCAGCGATCCGCAGCGCGCGACCTCCTGCAGTACCCGCAGCCGTCGCACATCGAACATCCTGGCCAAACTAGCCGCTGCCGGCAGAGCTGCCCATGGTTGTGATCAGGGCGAAGTAATCGCCCGCACCCTCAATAGGAAGTGGCCGCGCCGGCCGGTTTGATTCCGTGGTGCAACTCGGCGACGTCGGGGTGCGCACGCGTGCGAGATTTCCACGCGTTCTCGCCGTAGGTGTTGAAAATCGGGTTGTTGGGATCGGCTTCCACACCTCGCGAGCGCGCGGCAAGCTCGGGCGGCAGATCGATGATCGGGATCGTGGCGTCCAGCGCCGGATTGACGAAGTACGGAATGGACACGCGGTCGACGCCGGGCCGCGGTGCCAGCACCCGATGCTGGGTGGCGCGCAGGTACCCACCGGTAGCTACCTCGAGTAGTTCACCGATGTTGACGACGAACGCCCCGGCCAGCGGCGGTACGTCAAGCCACCGTCCGTCGGCCAGCTCCACCTGCAGCCCCGTCGAATCGGACTCGAGCAACAGTAAGGTGAGGACACCGGAATCCTTGTGGGCACCAACGCCTTGCGCGTAATCGTCGCGGCCGGGATACCGCACTACCTTGATCAGGGTGGCAGGCTTGTCGGCGAACGCGGGATCGAACGTGTCCTCGGCGGCGCCGAGGGACACCGCCCAGTGCCGCAGCAGTCGCAACCCCACTCCGGACAGGTTGGCATCCCAGCGTTCGAACGCGGCGCGAAAGCTGGCCGGGGTGGCTGGCCACAAATTGGGCCCCTGCAGCCGCCAGTATCCGGCGGCGCCGTCGATCGTCGGGCGTTGTGGCCCGATGTCGATCTGCTCGCGCCAGTCCACCTTGCCGTTGGTGAGTTCACCGCCGAGGCGGGAGTAGCCGCGAAACTGCGGGCTCTTCAGCTGGCTGATCTCGTTCTTGGCCTCCAGCGGTAGCGCAAAGAACGTCCGCGCGAGCGCCAGCACCTCTTCTATCTGAGCGTCCGGGACACCGTGGCCGACCAGATAGAAGAAGCCGATGTCGTGGGCGGCTTCGCGCAACCGGGCGCGGAATGCGTCTGCATCACGGTCGGCTTCGGCGAGGTCGAGTACGGGCAACACGAGAGCCATTGTGGGCCAATGTGGTGTCTGCGCGCCACAGGCGTTCACGACAACTGAACGGGTGTGAAGCAATCACGGTGCTTCGATTTCTTGCCAAGCCGGCACACCGGCGCGAACCATGGTCCCCATGAGCTATCGCACTGTCGACACGTCACGCCGGGTGATCGATCTGGCCACCGGGATTCTGGTGGGCCTGCGCGGGTGTTCGGAACGCGACGCGTTCGCCGAACTCGTGGCGGTGGTTCAGCGCACGGGCATCGGTCTCGGCAGCATCGCGCGGGCACTGGTGGCAATCGCCGGGTCCTCGGATGACTCGGTGCCCTACCAGGCAGAGGCATTCGATGCCTGGGCGGACCTGCTGGCGGCACGAGCGGTTGCCGCCGCGGCGCACTAGACTCGGGGGCGGCGGAACGTTGGGAGCACCATGACCACAGCCGAGGACACCACACCTGCGACCTTTACGGACGCGTGGATTGAGTGGCATCGCGAGCGGGAGCACTACTACGGCGATCCACTCGGCTGGGTGAGTCTGACCGGCTTGTACTGGCTCACAGATGAATTCACCTCAGTCGCCGACCTCCCCGGTCGGTGGCGAGCCGACGCCGAGGCCGTCTATATCGAAGGCATCGACGGGACCGAAACGCTGCAACCGGCCGAAGGTGCACCGGGACTGCTCGTCGAGTCCGGCGACCGGCGAATCGAGGTCATCCGCCGAACAGGTTCGGTCGCGCTGCGCGTGCACGACCCAGCATCGCCCCACCTGTCGGAATTCCAGGGCATTCCCGCCTACGCACCGGACGAACGGTGGCGAGTGCCGGGCAGGTTCACCCCGCATCCGCAGCCGAAGGTCGTCACAACAGGGGCCGTCGTCGAAGGCCTCGAACACCACCACACCGCGGTCGGTGTCATCGACTTCGAACTGTCCGGTACCGCTTTGCGTTTAGTCGCGTTCGGCCGCCCTGACGGCAGTCTCCATGTGCTCTTCACCGACGCCACCAGCGGAGTGACCACGTACCCGGCCGCCAGGGGGCTCGGCGTCGACGAGCCGGACACCGACGGCGCGGTCACCCTGGACTTCAACCGGGCGTCGAACCTGCCCTGCGCGTTCACCGACTATGCGACATGCCCGGTTGCGCCCGCGGAGAACCGGTTGTCCGTCGCGATCGAGGCTGGCGAGAAGAACCCCCGCTGAGCGGAATGCAGTCGGGATAGTCGGGACCCACCGTTTCCGGCCCGGTCCACAGTTTCTCCAGCCCAATAGTTTTGACACTTTCACTGTCGAGATAAACGCGCGGTGAGCAGAACTGGGTGCCGCAGGGCCTTCACAGCATGTTCGGCGGATTTCGGGATCTCCGCGCCGGGCCGGCGGAGCTTGGCGGTTGAGCCGACACCGGCGAAAGGCGCCTATCATCACCCGATGTCGACACGGGGATCCCAGCATTCGCCAGCGCGCCGGACACGGTCGGACCGCATCGTCGTCGGCGGCGGAGGGTTCAGCGGACCGTACCGTGGCTTCTTGCGTTGGGACCGCTATTGCGGGGTACCCACGCGGGCCGAAGAAGAGTGTCAACTGCAGCTGGAATACATGATCTGACCGTCGAGGAGGGAGTAGGTAGTCTCCGATCCTGCAGCGGTACAGCACTTTCCACAGATTCTTGTTCATCCACAGATGATTTTCGCGCGACTATTGTGTCGGTGGGTAGGAATCGTATTCGACACATGGGTTCGATCGTTGGTCTGCTGGATGCGCTCGACGAGGTTGTCGGGGAGCTGGCCGCGGTCGATTTCCAGATTGTGCCTGCGCCGGAGCGGTTTGCGGTCTTGGAGCGGGTGGAAACGGTCCAGCGTCGTCTGAGGGCGGTGTCTCATGCCGGGGTCGCTCGGTTGGAGCGGTTCGAGGGCTGCCCGCCGCTGCGGATCGCGTTGGCTGATGTGTTGCCGATCAGCCCGACCGAGGCGCGACGCCGGATCCGCGATGCCGAGCAGTTGGCGCCGCGGACGGCGTTGACCGGTGAGTTGTTGCCGCCGGTGCTGCCCGAGACGGCGAAGGCCTGGCAGGCCGGGCAACTCGATGGCGAACACCTCGAGGTAATTCAGAAGTTCGTCCATGCGTTGCCCAGCCATGTGCCGCCGGTTGAGGTGGAACTGGCCGAGAAGTCGTTGGCCGAGCATGCGGTGAACCTGCGCCCCGATCAGTTGGCCAAGGTGGCCACCCAGTTGAGTCTGGTGCTCAACCCCGACGGAATATTCTCCGACAGAGACCGTGCACGACAGCGCGGCTTCACCTGGGGTCGGCGCCGCGCTGACGGCATGCGGGAGGGCAAGCTGGTCGCTGACCCGGAGTTGCAGGCCGAGATGGAACCCTGGTTCGCGAAATTCGCCGCCCCAGGGATGTGCAACCCCGACGACGAGAACCCCACCGTGTTCGGTGCACCCACCGACGGGGCTGCCGTGCGGGATTCGCGCAGTCACGCCCAGCGCCAACACGATGCCCTCACAGCACTCGTCCGCGCCCGGTTGGGAGATCCGAAACTCGGTCAGCACAACGGGTTACCGGTCACCGTGATCGCGACCGCCACCCTGCAAGACCTGCACGCCAAGACCGGCCACGCCGTCACCGCCGGCGGCACCCTGCTCCCGATCCCTGACCTGATTCGGATGGCCACCCACGCCTACCACTACCTCGCCCTCTTCGACGGGATCAACGGGCGCGCGTTGTGGCTGGGCCGCACCAAACGCATCGCCACCGCCGATCAACGAATCATCCTGCACGCCAGGGATCGTGGGTGTACTCGACCGGGCTGTGATGCCCCCGGCTATCACAGCGTGGTCCATCACGCCGCCCAAGACTGGAAAAACGGCGGCACCACCGACATCAACGACCTCACCCTGGCCTGCAACCCCGACAACGAGCTCGTCGAAACCGGCGGCTGGGACACCCGAATACTGCCCAACGGTCAAACCGAGTGGATCCCACCACCCGGACTACCCATGCTCAAAAGCGGCATCAACGACTACCACCACCCCGAAAGACTGTTAGCCAACGACAGCGACCCACCATCCGACGACGCAGGCGCGGCCTAACCCGAGTCTTCGACCACCACATCGACGGGCCGCTGGGTCCGTTCCGCTCGATCGTCCGACTAATTGCCCTGTCCCCCACGGCCGAGTGACGCCAGATCAGCGACCGGATCGATGCGGTTGATCAGCCAGTCGCCGAGGATGCGCGCCTTGTAGACCCGGGGGTTGTGCGACGCCAGCGTGCGGGCGTTCTTCCAATGCCGGTCCAGACCGCGGCGTTCGGACACTCCAGATGCACCGAGCGCGTCGAAGATCTTCGTCGTGGCCGACAGCGCCGCCGCGATGATCACCAGCTGGGCTTGGTCGACGGCCACTTCTGCATCGATCAGCAACCGGCGCGCACTCGTCTCGTCGCCGACCAGCCGACCGGCCACAATACGGTCGAGCGCTGCGGTGCTACGGGACAGCGCCGCCTCGGCGGCGAACACATCAGCCGACACCTCGCCGACCACCTGCAGCAGTTGCGGATCGAACGACGGAACGGGCGTCAATCCCTGCGGGTAATTGCGGACTCGTTCGGCCAGGGCGACCGAACCGTCACGCAGCGCGGCCTTGGTGATTCCAGTCAGCACCGCGTGCATGGCGGTCTGATAAAAGTGCGCCTGGTAGCCGAACCGTTCGGTGGCCGGGAAGACATTCCCGGGCTCGGCGCGCGCCCGCTCGTACCGCGCGGTGCCACTGGCGGTGGTGCGCTGACCGAACCCGTCCCAGTCGTCGACGAGCGTCACTCCCGGATCGTCGCGGCGCACCAGCGCTGTCACCAGCGTGCCGTCATCACCGCGTCCGAGCACATCAAGCCAGTCGGCGTAAAGGCTCCCGGTGGCATAGTATTTCGCGCCGTTGACCACCCAGTGGTCGTCCTCGGCGGTGATGGTGGAGGTCAGATTGTCCAGGGTGACATTATTGGCCTCGGTCCAGCCGCCACCGACGAATTCACCGGCAAGGAACCGCTTGATCCAGGTGTCGTTCGTATCGGTTTGAGGTGCGTTGAGCCGATCCTCGACGAACGCGAGATGGTTGCGCCAGATGTGCGCGACGTTGGGATCCGCCTGGGCCAGCTCGGCCAGCAGCGCGAAGGTCTGCTCCAGCGAGGCGCCAAACCCACCGTGGATGACCGGAATTCGCACCGTGCCGAAGTCGACGTCGGCCAGCCAGCGGACCTGCTCATGCGGGAATACCCGATCACGTTCCCGCTCGAGGTTGCCCTGGGCGATCTTGTCGAACACCGGCCGGAAGACCGAGAACAGGCCTTCGTCGGAGGCGGTTGGGTCCACCAAATACGTCGCACTCACTGTCGAACCCCTGCATTGTCGATGCGATATGAGTATTGCTCCTCGACCGCGACGTACCCGAGGCGGCGGTAGAGCAGGTGCGCCTTGCTGCGGTTGTTGATGTCGGTGCCCAATGAGGCGACGGTCAACCCACGCCGCAGGGCGGCCAGCCAGATCTTCTGCAACAGCAACTCGCCGATGCCGTGCCGGCGCAAGTCCGGGCGCACCCCGATGTAATCGGTATGCGCGCTGAGTTCTTGGGCTCCGGCCACCCCAGAGGTGAACGTCGAACCCAGCACGTAGCCGACGACCTCCCCCGCCTCGTCCAGCGCAGCGATGCTGAAATCGGGCGTGAACGCCCGGCTGGCGATGTGGTGCTCCCAGTCCTCCGGACTCTTGGCCATATTGCCGAAATGCTCGAGGAAGGTGCTGTGCTGGAGTCGCCGGACCTGCTCGCCCAAGCCTCTGTTGATGACCTCCGGCCAGCTGATCACCGTAATGCCCGGCGCGCCGGAGCTCTCCAGCGCAGCACGGTCCTCTCCATGCAGCGGCTTGCGGGTACGAATGAACTCGGCTTCGCGCACAGCGCCACGCCGCTTCAGCGCATCGATGACCACGGGCTGATTGGCGCCGACGATCACCCGCAGATACGCCCCCGGCACGGCCGCGGCCTCCCGCTCAAACCGGTTCACTCCAGCGCGCACGACGTCGTCGATGATGTCGGAGGAGACATCGGGATCGATGACGTAGTCGCCGATGATTTCCGGCTCGGCACCGTGCGGACGATGCACGGCGGAGTAGCCGCGGACTCGTCCCGAAGCATCGCGCAACACCGCCGCCTCGAATGCCGACGCCAGCTGCTCGGCGACGTCGCGGGAATCGGCCGCGAACTTACGCCCGCTCAGCCCATAAGTGGTGGCCAGGAAGTCGGCGATCAGGGGATGGTCGGCGGTGCTGACCGGTGTCACCGACCAGTTCCCGGTCACCGTGACATCGAGCAATGTCATCGGATGCTCCTCGGAGCCGGTACCGAAATCCCTACCAGCGTCGCCTCATTGAGCCATGTCAGGGCGATCTCGGGGCGTGCATCGACCGGGACGACCGGTGCGCTCGCCCGCAGAAAACCCTCACGAAGCGCCGAGGCGATATCCCGTAGCCGGCTCATGGTGCCACCACCTCCTTGCCCTTGTCCTTGTCGCGGTCCGCCCGGGGGTCCTCGTGGCTCAGTACGTCGAGAATCCCCTCGTCGATGAGCCGCTGTTGTTCGGCCTCCGACAGCGTCTGGATACTGCCGAGTCGCGCGGCCACCTCAGGGCGAGTCGCCCGCAGGTACCAGAACCAGAGCAGACCCACGAAGAGCAGCCCGAAGAAGACGAACGGCAGGATGTTGAAGGGGAACTCGGGGACCGGGAAGAAGTTGGAGAAGATCACGTAGCCGATTCCGAGCGCGGCGGCCACCGAGATGACCAGCCGAGTGGTGTTGAGTGCCTTGATCTTTCGCAACCAGATCGGGGTGGCAATGACCACCAGCAGATAGCTGACCAGGAATCCCCAGTTAGCGACGTAACCACCGTAAACGTCGAACACCAGCCTGCCCACCGAGCTGAAGGTGGCTGTCACCGAGAACACGAAGGCCAGCGCGCCGACCAGCGCGATACCCACCCACGGCGTCCGGTGCTTGGCATGAACCTTCGTCAGCGCGCTCGGTAGCGCACCCTCGTGGGCAAGGGTGAACAGCGAGCGGGCCGCTGCGGTGGTGACCGCGGTGACGAACACGATGAACGCGATGGCCACCGCAGCACTCACCACGTAGTTGACCCACGACACGCCGGTCACGTCGGCCAGCTGCGGCAGGACCGCCTTGTCACCGTTGATGTCACCGAAATGCAGGATCTGCGGGTAGGTGGCGAAGATGTACAGCACACCGATCAGCAGCACGACCCGCAACAGGGAGCGCGCAATGTTCTGGTGCGCATTCTTGGCTTCCGCGCCGAGCGAGGCGACACTCTCGAAGCCCGCATAGGAGCCGACGGCGGTGACGGCGGCGATGAACGTCGCACTCGACCCCAAGTGCGCAAGGCTGAACTGCTCGGTGTCGATGTGGAAGCCATAGCTGACGTAGGAGGCCACGATGATCACCAGGATCGAGGCGATCGCCACCACCTCGAAGGCGAGCTCGTACTTGGCGGCGATGGCCACACCCCGGAACGGCAGGTACGTCGCCGCGGCCACCACGACGATCACCAGGAGTAAGCGGAACCACGTGGCCTGCGAGCCCAAACCGATGGACTCCAAGAACGAGTCCAGGTACAGCACTCCGCCGAGGGTCCCGGTGATTGCGAAACCGATGTAGCCCAGCAACAAGCTGAAGCCGGCCGCATAGGCGAATCCAGGGCCAAGACCGTTCCCGGTGTAGGTGCCCAGCGAGCCCGACGACACGGTGCGCCTGGCCTGGAAACTGATCGTCGTCGCGATGAGGATCGTCAGCGCCAGACCGACGATCACCGCCCAGGAGGCGCCCTCGCCGGCGGCGACGAACAACGAGTACGGCACCACGGCCACGGCGACGCTCGGCGCCGCCGCCGCGAGGCCCTGGGCGAAGACGCCCCACGGCCCCAATGCTTCTCGTTCGAGCCCGGTCGACTCCGCGGCGGTCAGTGAGCGGCCGCCGAGGCCGAATTGTGGTGTGGACATGAAGCCGCCTTCCCGCCCGCGTGCGCCATCAGCGCCACGCATTCGCTTGGCACGCAGGGATTTAACGTAGTGTTGATGTACCTGACACGGTGCCGGAAAATGGCCCCCTGCGTCAGTTATCGGATCGCCGAGATTCTTTTCCGCGGCGCCGCGCCGGGGTGCTCGTCGGGCAGCAGTGCCGTACCGTTCGGAAACAGCCTCTGCCGCAACGTATCCGAACGGTCCGCACTCACCAACCCGCGCCGCCGCAGCTCAGGGATGAGGAACTCGGCAACGTCAGCGAAGCTGCCGGGTGTGACGTGGTAGGCGATGTTGAACCCGTCGACCCCGGTTTCGGCGGCGAAGTCGGCCAGCCCGTCCGCGACGGTCGAGGCGTCACCCACGAACAGCGGGCCGCCGAATCCGCCGAGACCGCCGACATAGTCACGCAAGGTGATCCGCTGCCGAAGCCCGTCGGAATCGTCCACTGAGGCCAGGATGGACTGGCTGGCATCGGTGTCGAACTGCTCGATCGGCCGGTCGACACCGTAGGTCGACCAGTCCACCCCGCTCAGCGCCGACAGCAGGACCAGACCACCTTCGAGGTCGGCATAGCGGGACAGTTCGTCGGCCTTGGCCTGCGCCGCGCGTTGCGTGCTGTCGACGACGATCTCGACCGAGCTCAGAAACCGCACCGAGTCCGGGCTGCGACCGTGACTCACAGCACGGCGGCGCACGTCGTCCACCCGCGATCGCACGACAGCTGGCCGCGGATCGGACAAGAAGACGATCTCAGCGTTGCGAGCCGCGAATTCTCTTCCTGCGGTGGATGATCCGGCCTGGAACAGCACCGGCGTGCGCTGCGGAGATGGCTCCACCAGATGCGCTCCGGGCACGCTGAAGTATTGGCCCTCATGGCCGATCGGATGCACCTTGGTCGCATCGGTGAACACCCCGTTGGCGCGGTCACGCACCACGGCTGCGTCCTCCCAGGAGCCTTCCCACAGCTTGTAGGTGACATCGAGGAACTCCTGCGCGATGGCGTAGCGCTCATCGTGCGGAATCTGGCGCTGTCGCCCGATGATGTTGCGAGCAGCGCTGTCCAGCAGCGACGTGACGATGTTCCAGCCGATCCGGCCGCCGGTAAGATGATCCAGGGTGCTGAACTTGCGGGCCAGCAGGTAGGGACTCTCGTAAGTGGTCGACACGGTGATACCGAAGCCCAGCCGCCGGGTTGCGGCGGCCATCGCCGACACCGCGAGCAACGGGTCGGTGACCGGGGTCTGCACACCGTGTGTCAGCGCGGCGTTCGCACTGCCGCCGAACACGTCGAGCTGGCCGACCGCGTCGGCGATGAACAACAGGTCGAATCCGCCGTCGTCGAGCAGGCGCGCCAGATCCACCCAGTAGTTGAGGCTGGTGTACTGCGCGGTCCTGTCCTGCGGATGGCGCCACATGCCGAAGTTGCCGTGCGACACCGTCGACATCGAGAACGCCGACAACACAAATGGCGCTGGCACCCTCATGCCGACGCCTCTTGGCGTTCCGGAACGGACAGGCCCAGGTGCGAGCGCAACGTCGTGCCCCCGTACTCGTGTCGGAACAGCCCGCGCTTGCGCAGCACCGGGACCACCTGGTCGACGAAATCGTCGAGCTGTCCGGGCAGCCCGGAATCAGTCAGTACGAACCCGTCGGCGGCATGAGATCTGAACCATGCCTCGATCTCATCGGCGATCTGCTCCGGTGTGCCGATGACCTGGGCACCCCAGCCATTGATGGTGCGGTACAGGAACTCTCGCACGGTCGGATTGCCTTCCTTCGCCAGTGCACGGTAGCCGGCCAGGGCCGTTTGATGGGTTTCAGTGCTTTCGGGAAACGCCGTACTCGGCACCGGGCCGTCCAGGTCGGCTCCGACCACATCGACGTCGACCTCGAGCAGCCAGCCGGCCTGGTACTCGGGACTGAAATACTCGAATGCCGCCTGTTCGATGCGGCGAACCTCGTCCTCGCCTGCGCCGACGATGAACCTCAGCGACGGGGTGATCAGCGGTGGGGCCGGCCGGCCGACTCGGCGGGCCTCGGCATGAACCTGGCGGTAGAACTCCTGCGCACGAGCGATTGTGCCCTGCCCGGTGAAGATCACTTCTGCGTGCCGTGCTGCGAACTGCCGGCCGCGCGGGGACGATCCGGCCTGAAAGATCACCGGCCGCCCCTGCACCGACCGGGCGGCGCCGATCGGACCCGCGACCTGGAAGTGTGGGCCCTGGTGGTCGGCCACCTGAATCGCACTGACGTCGTTGAAGACGCCTCGTCCGCGGTCCTCGACGATAGTCTCGGCCCCCCAGCCGTCCCAGAGCTTCTTGACGACCTCGATTGCCTCGTCGGCGATCTCGTAGCGGGTGTCGTGCTCGATCACTCCCCTGCCGCCGAAATTCGCTGCCGCGGCGTGGGCAAAGCTGGTCACCAGGTTCCACCCGGCCCGGCCACCGCTGAGATGGTCCAGCGACAGCAATTGCCGGGCAAGGTGATAGGGATGGGCCAGCGTCGCCGACCCGGTGACCACCAGGCCGATATGCTCGGTCACCGATGACAGGGCCGCCGTCGCGGTCAGTGGCTCAAAGTCCTCAGTTGTCTTGTACGCCCAGGTTTCCCGTGGACCGAAGTTGAGCCCGTCGGGGAAGAACAGCGCGTCGAAGGTGCCCCTCTCGGCGGTCTGGGCACGCTCGATGAGCCGTCGACGCACCGCCGCGGTGCTGTTGTCGATCTGGGGGTGACGCCAGGGGCCCGCCGACCGGGTGCTGCCGAAAGTCAGGAGGTGCACTTCGCGGGACACCTGGGCAGCCTAAGGCCGTGCGTGCTCGACACACACCGGTTAAACCCGCGCCGAATTGAATTGCCGCCCAGCGGGAAGCAAGTCTGCTACGGCTACTTCCCCGCCGCGTTCTTGATCATCTCCGAGGCGATGCTCTTGGCCTCGTCGTTGATCGAGTTACTGCACGCCCAGGCCTCGACAACCAGATTGGACGCCGATGTCAGAGCGTGCTGGCAGCCCCATCCGCCGGCATTGCGCTGACTGGACTGCTGGGTGAGGATGTCGCCAGTTACGTTGGCCTGATCGATCTTCCAGGTGGAGTGCACATCGGAGTTATCGATATCGATCGATGTGCCGCCGCACTTCTCCCACGTCGTCCTGGAACCGTCGACGAACGCACTTGCCTTATCTGCCGACGGGAAGAGCACGGCGATCTGTTCGACCCAGTGCGCATTGTCGGTCGTCGGCTCCTGGAGCACCTCATCACGGACGGCGGCCCAGTCGCTGCCGTGGTAGACCAGTTCTTCAGCGCCGTAGATCGCGCCGAGGCAGTCGACGTCGGATACCCCGCGGGAATTGTCGCTCATATTCTGCGATGACGCCGTCACCCGGATTCCGGTGGCGTCCATGACGCCGTTCACCTCGCCGGCGCTGAGCAGCACCCGGTCGAGGTCGGACTCCTCGAGCTTGGGCACGGTGACGACGGTGGGGCCGGCATCCTGGCCGCGCAGCGCGGTACCGCTCACCGTGGACACGCATCCGGACAGCAACGCGCCGGCCACAACGGCGGTGCAGAACACGGGCGCACAGCGGTTCACGGACGCCATTGTCCCTCAGCCGGCAGTTTCTGCGTGCCCCAACCGTCGATTAACGTCCCTGATTCACCGCGTGCTGCATCGTCGCGGCCAGGCTCAGCGCCCGGCCGGATGGCCGCTGCTGAGCGAGCGTGCCGCCGGTGACCGCGACGTCCACATCGACGACGCAATCAGCCGCCAACCCGATGGCCCGCTCGGTGGGAAACATCGAGTCACCCTGGTTGTCGGAGTTGACCACCGTCGCCGACAGCACCGGCCCGTCCACCTTCACGTCGGTGATCTTCTGGTACAGCTCGATGTTGGCCGGGCTACGCAGAACGCTGCGCACCGTCTTGCCCTCACAGGCCTTCCATCGGGAGACAAAGGCACCGAACATCCGTTGAGCCTCAACCTCGGAGCTGAACTCGACGACCCCGGCGTCGACACTGGACACCGTCTGGCCGCCGCCGAAGTTCGAGAACTCCTGCCAGGCGGTGCGACGCACATCGCCGCCCTCGTACACCACACGCATGAACGGGGTGACCGGGCCCAGGCATTCGATAGGATTGGCGTCGCTGTCGTCACGAATCCCGTTGGGCAGCACATCAATCCCGCCGACTTCCGGGAATCCGTTGCTGGACAGCGGGTTTCCCGCAGCCTGACCGGCCTGCGTACTGTTCGGCAGGATCGCGGCGAGATCCCGCACCGCGCTGACAGGGTCCTTCCGCGCCACGGTGCCCTCGACCGTGCTTGTGCAGCCCGCGAGCACGGCGATACCCACCACGGCACCAACTATCGATCGCCCCCGAACGACATGAAGGTCGCGTGTGATGAAATCCCCTACTTCTTCGCCTTGTCGCCGGCCTTGTCGCCGCCGTCGGTGGACAGCGCGGCGACGAAAGCCTCCTGAGGCACGTCAACCCGCCCGATCGTCTTCATCCGCTTCTTGCCCTCTTTCTGCTTCTCCAGCAGCTTGCGCTTACGGGTGATGTCACCGCCGTAGCACTTCGCGAGCACGTCCTTGCGGATCGCCCGGATGTTCTCGCGGGCAATGATTTTCGCCCCAACGGCCGCCTGCACCGGCACCTCGAACTGCTGGCGCGGGATCAGCTCCTTGAGCTTAGTAGTCATCTTGTTGCCGTAGGCCTGGGCCGAATCCTTGTGCACGATCGCGCTGAACGCGTCGACGGCTTCACCCTGCAGCAGGATGTCCACCTTGACCAGTGCGGCCTCCTGCTCGCCGGACTCCTCGTAGTCCAGGCTGGCATAGCCCCGGGTGCGCGATTTCAGCGAGTCGAAGAAGTCGAAGATGATCTCGCCCAGCGGCATGGTGTAGCGCAGTTCGACACGCTCGGGCGACAGATAGTCCATGCCGCCGAGTTCGCCGCGCCGAGACTGGCACAGCTCCATGATCGTGCCGATGAACTCGCTCGGCGAGATGATCGTGGTCTTCACCACCGGCTCGTAAACCTCGCGGACCTTGCCCTCGGGCCAGTCCGACGGGTTGGTCACGATGAGCTCGGTACCGTCGTCCCTGATCACCCGGTACACGACGTTGGGTGAGGTGGAGATCAGGTCAAGATCGAACTCGCGCTCGAGGCGCTCCCGGGTGATCTCCATGTGCAGCAGGCCGAGGAAACCACAGCGGAACCCGAATCCCAGCGCTACCGACGTCTCCGGCTCGTAGGTCAGCGCGGCGTCATTGAGCTGCAGCTTGTCCAGCGCCTCGCGCAGATTCGGGTAGTCGGAGCCGTCGACCGGATACAGCCCCGAATAGACCATCGGTTTGGGTTCGCGATAACCGGTCAGCGCCTCGGTAGCGCCGTGCCGGGCAGTCGTGACCGTGTCACCGACCTTGGACTGGCGGACATCCTTCACGCCGGTGATGAGGTAACCGACCTCCCCGACGCCCAGGCCGTCGCTGGGTTTGGGATCGGGTGAGACGATGCCGACCTCGAGCAGTTCGTGGGTCGCGCCGGTGGACATCATCTTGATCCGCTCGCGCGGGTTGAGCTTGCCGTCCACCACGCGGACGTACGTCACGACGCCGCGGTAGATGTCGTAGACCGAGTCGAAAATCATCGCCCGGGCCGGAGCGTCGGCCTCCCCGACCGGCGCCGGGATCAGTCGGACCACCTCATCGAGCAGCTCAGCCACACCCTCACCGGTCTTGCCGGACACCCGAAGCACGTCGCCGGGTTCACAGCCGATGATGTGGGCGATCTCGCCGGCGTACCGATCGGGGTCGGCGGCGGGCAGGTCGATCTTGTTGAGCACCGGGATGATGGTCAGGTCCCGGTCCAGCGCCAAGTACAGATTGGCCAGCGTCTGTGCCTCGATGCCCTGAGCGGCGTCGACCAGCAGCACCGCGCCTTCACAGGCCTCCAGCGCGCGCGACACCTCGTAGGTGAAGTCGACGTGGCCGGGGGTGTCGATCAGGTGCAGGACGTAATCGGTGTCCCCCACTTTCCAGGGCAGGCGCACGTTCTGCGCCTTGATCGTGATGCCGCGTTCGCGCTCGATGTCCATCCGGTCGAGGTACTGGGCGCGCATGTCGCGGTCGGCGACCACGCCGGTGATGCCGAGCATGCGGTCGGCCAGCGTGGACTTCCCATGATCGATATGAGCGATGATGCAGAAGTTCCGAATCTGCGCCGGCGCAGTGAAAGTCTTGTCGGCGAAGCTGCTGATGGGAATCTCCTGGTCGGGTCGTGCTTCGAGGGGGCCCTCGGGCCTCTCCAGGGTATCGACTAGGGCCCTTCCGGACACAATCGCGCGCCGCAAGCTCATGTCGTTCCGCCTATGCTGTCGAGAATGGCGTCGCAGTGGAGGACGTTCCAGAAGTTGGCGGAGCACCTCGTGTTCAACGAGGCGCCCAAGTTCATTCGGCAATTGCCGATTCCCCAGGCGGTGCCGCGGACGATCCAGCAGGGCCTTCGGCTGGGCATCGAGGCACTGGTGGCCAGCTCGGTGTCCACCGAGCAGCCCACCGCGATCACCGCAGGTCGGCCGGTGACCAGTAGCAGCGTGCCGACCGCGCACCGCGCCCGCCGCGTGGCGTACGCACCCGATCTCGACGGCCGTGCCGACCCGGGCGAGGTCGTCTGGACGTGGGTGGTCTACGAGGACGACCCGACCCGGGGCAAGGACCGACCGGTGCTGGTCGTCGGCCGCGACCGTCAGACTCTGCTGGGCCTGATGCTGTCCAGCCAGGCCCAGCACGCCGAGGACCGGAACTGGATCGGTATCGGCTCGGGCGGCTGGGACTACGACGGCCGGCCCAGCTGGGTCCGGCTGGATCGGGTCCTCGACGTCCCCGAGGAGGGCATTCGTCGCGAAGGCGCGATCCTGGAAAAGTCGACGTTCGAGCTGGTCGCTGCCCGGCTGCGCGCCGAGTACTCCTGGAGCTAACCGACGACCGCGGGCTCCTGCACCAATGGCAGCACACCGGCGCCGAAGTGCTGGATCTCGTCGGTCTGCGGGTAGCCAGACAGGACGAACTCCGTCACCCCTAGCGCGGCGTACTCCCGCAGAACGTCTGCCACCGCCTGGTAGCTGCCTATCGCGGCGGTCCCGGCACCATCGCGCAGCAGGCTGGGACCGGCCCACAACCCCGGATACACCTCGAGGCTGCGCGCGTCGACAAGTTCGCCGTTGGTCAGCGCCGCCATCCGCCGCTGCCCCTCGGATCCGGACCGAACGAATCGTTGGTGGGCGGCGCGCACGGCACCGGCGGTCACGCCACTGAGCAACTCCTCGGCCCGCGCCCACGCCGCCGCCTCGTCGGGCCGCGCGACGGTATGCAGCCGCACCCCGTAGCGCAATGTGCGGCCGAACCGGGCCGCGGCCACGCGAACCTGTTCGATTTTCTCCGCCACTTGGTCCGGTGGCTCGCCCCACGTCAGGTACACGTCGGCATGCTCGGCGGCGATCTCGATCGCCTCGGGTGAGGAGCCGCCGAAATAGATGGTCGGCACGGACGTGACCGGATAGGCGATGCGCGCGTTCTCCACGGTGTAGAACTCGCCGGCGAAGGAGAACTCGCCGCCCTGCCACACCCCGCGTAGGACGGTGAGAAACTCACCGGTGCGCCGGTAGCGCGCGGCCTTGTCGAAGTGGTCGCCGTAGCGGCGCATCTCGGCTTCCTCACCACCGGTCACGATGTTGAGCGCCAGCCGGTTTCCGGTGAAACGCTGGTAGGTGCTGGCCTCCTGCGCGGCGAGCACCGGCGAGAGCACGCCGGGACGGAATGCCACCAGGAACTTGAGGTGGCGGCTGTGTTGAGCCAGCGCCGCGGTTGCGATCCAGGAGTCCTCGCACGCCGAACCGGTCGGTGTCAGGGCGGCCTCGAAGCCGAAATCCTCGGCCACCCGCACCAGCGACGTGAGGTTCTCCAACGTGGGTAGCAGGTGGGACTGCGCCCGCGCCTGGAAGTCGCTCTGGTTGTCGGCGATCGTGGTGGTGTCACCATGGGTGGGTAGATACCAATGGAATTTCAGCGGCTCACTCATGAAATCTGCTCAGCTCCAACTCTTTTCGGCGGGCACACCCCATGTGAGCATGGCCGATGATGCGTCACGGCACCAGGGTTGCAACCACGATGAGCACATCATCACCGGCCCAGTAAAGATCATCAAGATCACTACCCTGGTGGGTCCCAGCCGCTCGGCATAGCGTCAGGTGTCGTATGTCCTGCAGTGTTTCTGACAAGGCGGTCGGACTGCGGCGACACCAATCCACTTGTGATACTTCCTGGCATCTAAGCGAGCGTTTGTGATCGAAATCGAGAATCTGACAAAGCGATTCGGTGATCGAACCGTCCTTGACGACATCTCACTGTCGGTGGCCAGCGGGGAGATCCTTGCCGTCGTCGGTCCGAGCGGCGCAGGCAAGAGCACATTGTCGAGGTGCGTCAGCTTCCTGGAGCGGCCCAGCAGTGGCACGGTGCGGGTCGACGGTAAGGACTTCACCCGACTCGACGGCACCGAACTCATCGCGGCACGCCGCAGCGTCGGCGTCATCTTCCAATCGGCGCCGCTACTGAGGCGCCGCACGGTCTCGCAGAACATCGCCCTGCCGCTGGAATACATCGGAGCCACTAGCGCTTCCGCCGATAAGCGAGTCACCGAACTGCTCGACCGGGTCGGGCTGGCCGACCGCGCGTCGTTCTACCCGGCTGCGCTCTCCGGTGGCCAGAAGCAGCGCGTCGGCATCGCCCGTGCGCTCGCGCTCGGACCGTCCAACCTACTGTCCGACGAAGCCACCTCAGGGCTGGATCCCACCACCACCAAGTCAATCCTGGCTCTGCTCAGTCATCTTCGCGACGAGTACGGCCTGTCCATCATCCTGATCACCCACGAGATGGAGGTGGTCCGCGAGGTCGCCGACTCAGTGGCACGCATCGACAACGGTCGTATCATCGAAAGCGGCTCGGTGGAGGACATTATCCTGGACCCGGCCTCGGCCCTGGCTCACGAGTTGTTGCCCGACCGGCCCGCCGTGCCTGCTGCCAGCGACGGCGAAATCTGGGAAATCTCCTACGCCTCCCGGGACGTGCCGCTGGACTGGCTGACATCCCTTCAGAACATCCCCGGCTTCTCTGGAACTCGGGTCAACGTGCTCAGTGCCAGCGTCGAGGCGATTCGCGGCGTGGCAGTCGGCCGGGCCGTGCTGTCCATATCCCCCTCCGCCCCCGCAGGTTTCGCCGATTACCTGCGGCATCGTGGGCTGCATGTGCGCACCACCGGGGCCAAGGCCGGAGAGCAGGCGGCGTGACGACGTACTTCGCGCAGAAGGACTTCAGCACACCATGGGACAAGGTCCCCGAGCTGCTGCTGCCCGCCTACGGGCAGACCTGGCTGATGGTGGGAATCACTATGGTGCTGGTCGTCCTGATCGGGATACCGGTCGGGATCACCCTGCACAACACCTCCGAATTCGGACTGTTTCCCGACCGAAGGGTGTTCTCCGTCCTCGACACGATCGTCAACATCGGCCGTTCCCTTCCGTTTCTGATCCTGATGGCCGCGATCATCCCGGTGACACGGTTTTTGGTCGGGACGACCATCGGTATCTCGGCGGCGATCGTCCCGATGACGACAGCGGGCGTTCCGTTCTTCGCACGCCTCGTACAGAACGCACTGCGCGACGTCCGCTCCGACGTGACTGATATGGGGCAGGTCTCGGGCGGTTCGCATGTCCAGCTGATCCGTACGGTCCAGCTATCCGAAGCCCTTCCCGCGCTGGCCAGTGCGTTGACCGTCAACACCATCGCGATGATCGATTACTCGGCCATCGCCGGGTCAATCGGCGCCGGTGGGATCGGAAACCTGGCAATTACCTACGGCTACAACCGCTTCGATCACAACATCATGATCGCCACTGCGGCCTCCCTGATCGTCACCATCCAAGTGGTGCAGTTCGTGGGCGATCGCGTCGTCAAAGCCCTCACCCGCTGAAAGGACCACTCATGACCGATCAGATCAGCTCGCCCGTCGGCGGCAGCGTCGACATCGAGATCAAGAAAAAGAAACGGTGGCCGTGGATTGCCGCCACGGTAGCCGTCGTCGTGGCCGTCGCCGGCGGGGTGACATACGCGAAACTCTCGAACCGGGACAAGCCGTTCGGGACCACACTTCCGGTCGCCACGTGGAGCACCGATATCGCTGCTGAGCAACTGCTGCAATACATCTCGGCCAATGTGGCCCCGGATCACGGGATCACCATCCAACCAGTCAAGATCGACAACCTCGTCGAGATCAACCGTGCCGTCGACGCGGGCACCGTGGCCGGGAACTTCTTCGAGCACCAGCCGTTCCTCAATGACGCCATCGCGGCCAACGGATTCAAGCTCACCCTCGCTGCCCCGACCTTCACCTGGGACCAGGCGACCTACTCCAACAAGTACCGCAGCTGGGATCAAGTACCCAACGGCGCCAAGATCGCGTTGCGCGACGACCCGGCCGGGCAGGCCATCGCACTTCTGGACCTGGCCCACGACAAGCAGATCACGCTGAAGCCGGGCAAGGACACTGTGGCCGGGCTGCCGCAGCTGTCCGACGTTGCGTCAAATCCAAAGAATTACCAGTTCATTCAGGTTCCCATTGGCCAGCTGGCCCGCAGCCTGGCTGACGTAGATGCCGTCGTCGTGCATATCTCCGACGTGTATGCCGCCGGGCTGACCGAGAACCAGATACTGGCTCGCGAGCCCGCGCCTAAAGGCAGCGAGGGCGGACTGGTGGTCAGCGACAAGCACCTCAACGATCCGAACGTGCAGAAGCTGATCGAGACCTTCAAGGACCCGAAGGTCGCCGAGTTTTTGCAGACCACCGACAACCAGCTGATTCGCAACACACTCGGCCCGATCGGGCAGTAGGAGATATTCCCATGGCCAAGCGTCCCGCGAAGTCGAACGAAGAGAGACGAGCCATCAAACCCCTGTACTTCTCGGCGTTCGTCATGAACACCGCATCACATGTGCTGCATGGACTTTGGCGGTCACCGGAGGCACAGAACCACAAGTTCAACTCCCTTCGGCATTGGACCTCGGTGGCAAGCCAGGTCGACAAGGCCGGCTACGACCTGCTGTTCTTTGCCGACGTGTTCGGGCTGCGGGCACCGTGGAACGGCAACTGGCGCAAGTCGGTGGAGGGCGGAATCCAAATTCCGGTCAACGATCCCTCGGTGCTGGCTTCAGCGCTCGCGGCGGCGACCGACCATTTGGGGATCGTGTTCACCAGTTCGATCATCCAGGACCACCCGTTCAACTTCGCCCGTCGGATGTCCTCCCTGGACCATTACACCGACGGCCGGCTGGGCTGGAACATTGTGACGAGCTTCAACGAGAACATGTTTCGCAGCTTCGGCCACGAAGGCACCCTCGAGCACGACGAGCGTTACAGCTGGGCCTACGAATATGTCGATGTCGCCTACAAGCTGTGGGAAGGCTCATGGGACGACGACGGACTGGTCCAGGACAAGGATCGCGGCGTGCACTCCGACCCCGCCAAGATCCACAAGATCAACCACGTCGGCAAGCGCTACAACGTCGAAGGCCCGCACTTCGTCTCGCCCTCACCGCAGCGCACGCCAGTGCTCTTCCAGGCCGGATCCTCCCCTGCCGGACAGCTCTTCTCGGCCCGCAACGCCGAAGGCGTCTACATCAGCAGCCCCACCCCGGAAGCCGCACACGGACTGACATCCGAAACCCGCGCGCTGGCGGCCGATAACGGGCGGGATCCGTCGGACATCACTTTCGCCCAAGGCCTGTCCTTCGTGATCGGCGATACCCACGCCGAGGCGGTCCGCCGCAACGACGAGCTCAAGCGCTACCTGGATCTGGAGGGCGTCGCTCTGCACGCACTCGGCGACGCCGGGATCGATGCCGGCCGGCTGCCGCTGGACACCCCGATCAGCCAGCTCGGTGAATTCACCGGCATCAAGAGCTTCATCCGCTGGGCCACCGAGATTTCCGGCAGTGCCGAACCGACCATCCGCGACATGGCCTGGGCGCTCGAAGGGGCCAACCGCGTTGTCGGCACCGCCGAAGAAATTGCCGACTACCTCGAGGAATGGCGCGAAGCCGGTGTCGACGGGATCAATGTCTATCACGCGACGGTGCCCGGCTCCTTCCAGGAGGTCGCCGACCGGCTCTTCCCAACGCTGCGGGAACGCGGGCTGATCGCGACCGACAAATCAGGCACCTTGCGACAAAAGCTGCTGGGCCGCGGCGACCGGCTCCCCGATACCCACCCGGCTGCCGCCTATCGCGGCGCATTCACCGACAACGACCTGCTCAACGGCGTCGACGAGGACATCCGGGCGGCCGGCTAACCGCCCTGGGTGATGTAGGCCTGCAATTGCTGCTGCTCGGCCTGCAGTTGTTCCATCCGGTTCTTCACGACGTCGCCGATGCTGACGATGCCAACCAGCCGGCCGCCCTGCATCACCGGGACGTGACGTACCCGGTTATTGGTCATCAACGCACTCAGATCGTCGATCTGGTCGTCGGGCGTGCAGGTCACCACGATCTGGCTCATGATGTCGGAAACCGAGCTGCGTAGCAGCTCAGGGCCATGATCGTGGAGCTTGCGCACGACGTCGCGCTCCGAGACGATGCCCACCACACCATCGGGTCCCACCACGACCATTGCGCCGATGTTGTGGATGACCAACTCGGCAAGCAAACCAGTCACTGTGGTCGTCTCGGTGACCGTGGCCACCGCCGCGCCTTTGGTGCGCAAAATGTCTGCGATGCGCATCGCCACTCCTTGTGATGGATGTCACATCAGGCTAAGGCTTATCGGGGCCCTGTGGAAGCAAACCGCAACGGTTGCGTTAAGACAGAACGGGGCGAACCGAGGAGGTCGGCAATGGACACACTGCCTACAACGGTGTTGGGTGACGGACTCGCGGTGAGTGCGATCGGTTTCGGCGGGATGGCGCTGACCCCGGTCTACGGCGCGGTCGACGACACCGAGTCGCTGAGAACACTGCATCACTGCCTCGACGTGGGCATGACCTTCATCGACACCGCCAACGTCTACGGCGTCGGCGCCAACGAGCTGTTGATCGCGCAACTGCTGGCCGGTCGCCGTGACGAGGTCCAGCTGGCGACGAAGTTCGGCATCAATGGCGACCCGACGACGGGGAAGCTCAAGGCCCGCGGCGACGCTGCGTACGTGCGGCAATGCCTCGATGAAAGCCTGGGGCGGCTGGGCGTCGACACCGTCGACCTCTATTACATGCACCGCCGCGACGTGTCGGTGCCGATCGAGGAGACCGTCGGGGCGATGGCCGATCTGGTCGCCGCCGGCAAGGTACGCCATCTGGGTCTCTCCGAGGTGACCGCCGACGAGTTACGTGCCGCGGTGGCAGTGCACCCGATCGCGGCGGTGCAGAGTGAGTGGTCGATCTGGAGCCGCGATGTCGAACGCAACGTCGTGCCCACCGCCGCGAAGCTCGGTGTCGGATTCGTGCCGTATTCGCCGCTGGGCCGCGGGTTCCTGGCCGGCGCCGTCCGCTCGGCCGCTGATCTGTCGTCGGGTGCGGACCTGCGTAACTTGATGCCACGTTTCACCGGCGAGGCACTGGACGCGAATCTGGCTGTGGTGCAGGTGGTTACCTCGGTCGCCGAGGAGGTCGGCGCCACGCCGGCGCAGGTGGCGCTGGCCTGGCTGCGACAGCGCGCCGAGGTGCTCGGCGTGACGTCGGTGCCAATCCCGGGGACACGGCGCGCCGCTCGGGTCGACGAGAACGCCGGCTCACTGTCGGTGTACCTGAATCCCGAGCAGATGACAGCACTGGAGACCGCCGGCGCGACGGTGTCCGGCCACCGATCGATCGACCCGGGTTGGGTGTCGTCGGCCCGCGAATGACGATCCGGCGTGTAGTAATGACCGCATGATCGACATCACGCTGCTGGGCACTGGAAGCCCGATGATCGACCCGAACCGCGCCGGACCGTCGACCCTGGTGCAGGCCGGTGCTGCGACGTTCCTGGTGGACTGCGGGCGCGGGGCACTGATGCGCGCCGCCGCGGTCGGTGTCGGCGCAGCCAATATCACCGCGCTGCTGCTGACCCATCTGCACAGCGACCACATCACCGACCTGTCCGACGTCATCACCACCCGTTGGGTGACGACGTTCGTGCCCACCCCGCTGCCGATCATCGGGCCGCCGGGCACCAAGGCCGTCGTCGATGCGACGCTGGCCGCGCTGGCCCCCGACATCTCCTATCGCATCGGCCACCATCCTGACATCACCGAACCACCGTCGATTCAGGTGTACGAGTACACCGAGGGCCAGGTGTGGGATGACGGCGGTGTCCGCATCATCGCTGCCCCCACCGACCATCGGCCGGTCGAACCGACGCTGGGGTTCCGCGTCGAGTACGACGGCGCGACGGTGGTGCTGGCCGGCGACACCGTGCCGTGCACGGGCCTGGACGCTCTCGCTGTGGGTGCAGACGCATTGGTGCACACGGTGATCCGTGCGGATCTTGTCGCGCAGATACCGGTACAGCGACTCCGGGACATCCTCGACTACCACTCGTCGGTGGAGCAGGCCGCGGCCACCGCGGCCCGCGCCGGGGTCGGCACGCTGGTGCTCACCCACTACGTGCCGGCGCTGGTGCCAGGGCAGGAGGACCAGTGGCGGGCGCTGGCCGCAGGAGAGTTCAGCGGGCCGGTCGAAATCGGCGACGATCTGCTCCGGGTGTCCGTCGGGTCAAGGGCGTGACTGCGACCGCAGATCATCGGAGGGGCTGACCCCGAACTCCGTCCGATAGTCACCCGCAAACCGCCCGACATGCAGGAATCCCCAGCTGTGAGCGATATCCGTGACGCTCATGTCGTGGTGATCGGATGCCAAGAGCTGGCGACGCGCGCCCCGCAATCGAACAGTCCTGACATAGCGCATCGGTGACGTCCCGAGCACCTCGCGGAAGCTGACTTGCAGGGTGCGAACACTCACCCCGACTGAATGTGCAACCCCGGCCACGGTGAGTGGCTCCGCGGCGTGCGCCTCGATGTAGTCGACGGCCGCCCGAACCGATCGCGGCAGCAGCCGAGCCGGAGCACGTAACCGATCGCTGTACGCGTGTTCGGCAGCCAGCAGCAGACCGCCCATCAGCAGCTCGGCGAACGGGTCGACCACAAGGGGATTTGTAGCCATGATCCACGGGCGGTCGAGTTGACCGGTGATGGCCTCAACCACGGTCACCCACTGCCGTCCTTCCACCGAATCCAGATCTAGAGCCAGCCCGAAAGGGATCGGACAGTCGATCTCCACGCCGAGGTGGCGGCCCAACTGTTGTTCCAAGGCGCGTCTGTCGATCTTGACTGCCAGTACGGGCGATGGGTGAGGTGACGACCAACCACGCAGCAGCGACTGCGCATCGCACCGGTAGACCGCGCCACGATGGGGAGTTGCAACGGTATTCATGGGGCCGGAGGCCGTCAGCAGATGGCCGCGCATCGGTATGTTGACTTGATAGGCATCGGTAAGTTCGCTGGTGCGGATCTCCACCTCGGTGGAGTACTCCAGCCGTCCGAGCGTGATCGGACCGATCGAGGCCGCGACGAGTTTCATCTGGAAACCGGTCTCGTCGCCGTGCACCCGGATGTCGTGGGGATGGAATACATCGCTGCCGACAACCTGCGCATCCTCGGCCGTGGTGGCCACAAACACCCGCGTTCCATTGTCCCGGGCAGGACCTGAGGTCATCTCAGCCCCAATCGACCAAAGTTAGGGAATCACACGGCGACCCGCCTCCCCCGCGAACTGGATCAACGTCTGCGCGAAGGGGATGTCAACGTGTGTGAGTCACACCATACTCTCGGCCTCACACGATCGAAATCACTCATGACACGCCGAGGAACAATCAATGACTGTCGACGAGACTCCGCTGCGCATCACGTCACCAACCGGATGCCCAGTCTCCGCCCTGGCAACCGGGTTCAATCCATTCGAAGGCTCGTATCAGGTCGATCCAGGAAGTTCCTTGCAGACCGCGCGGGTCGAGGAACCGGTCTTCTACAGTCCCCTCCTGGACTACTGGATCGTCACCAAATATGAAGATGCCAAACAGATCTTCAAGAATCCCGACGTGTTTTCGGCATCGATAACCCTGGATCAGATCACGCCGATCAGTATGGAGGCGATGCAGATCCTGGGCAGTTACAACTTCGCCCCGGGGCCGACCATCGTCAACGAAGACGAACCGCTGCACACCCGGCGGCGTCGCCTCCTCATGCAACCGTTCCAGGCGGACAACGTGACAACCTTGGAACCCAGAATCCGCGAAGTGGTCAACTCCTACCTCGACCGGGTGGTCGCTGTCGGCAAAGCTGACCTAGTCGATGATCTGCTCTACGAGGTTCCCTGCATCGTGGCACTCATCTTTCTCGGCGTTCCCAACGAAGATATTGAAACCTGCCGTCATTTCGGCATGCAACAAACATTGTTCACGTGGGGCCATCCCGATGGAGACGAACAGCTGCGGGTCGCCACCGGAATGGGTAAGTTCTGGCAGTTCGCCGGCGAACTGGTGCACAAGCTGAAGTCCGACGCCGCCGCCCAAGGCTGGATCCCACACCTCATCGAGATGCAGCGCCAGCACCCGGATCTCTTCGATGACAACTACCTCCAGAACGTGATGATGAGTGGAGTCGTTGCGGCACACGAAACCACGACGAACGCCACCGGCAACGCCTTCCGCGTGCTACTCGAAAACCGGCTCGCTTGGGACGAGATATGCGCCGATCCGACGCTGATTCCCGGCGCCATCGAAGAATGCCTCCGCTACAGCGGATCAGTCGTCGCCTGGCGGCGTAAAGCGCTGGTAGACACCACCGTTAACAATGTGGACATCCCAGCGGGTGGCCGGATCCTCATCGTGACCGCATCGGCCAACCGAGACGACGACATCTTCACCGATCCGGACACATTCGACATACAACGCCCCAATTCGCGGCGGCACTTGACATTCGGGATAGGTACACATACATGCCTCGGCGCGACACTCGCGCGTCTGGAGATGCGGATCTTCATCGAGGAAACCGTGCGCCGCCTACCGCACCTTCGGCTGACCGAAGGCCAACAGTTCTCCTACCTGCCCAACACTTCCTTCCGTGGGCCCGCCCACCTGTTGGTCGAGTGGGATCCGCACGCCAACCCTGTGCTGTCGGACCGCCCGACACACGCCTGAGCCCCGGACGAGACAAGGGACCCACACGATGCCAAAGATCATCTATGTCTCCACTGCTGGAGACACCCACACACTCGATATCCCGACCGGAACACGAGTGATGCAAGCGGCTATCGCCGCCGGCATCGAGGAAATTGTCGGCGAATGTGGCGGACAAGCCATGTGCGCAACCTGTCACGTCTACGTCGACGAGCCCTGGGCCGGCAAGCTTCCGCCCCTTTCGGCGGAAGAGGACGCGATGCTCACCGAGACTGTCAGCCCACGGACCGACGCAAGCCGGCTGTCGTGTCAGCTAATCGTCAACGAAGACGTCGACGGACTCGTCGTACGGTTGCCGACGGCGCAGGTATGACGGCCGGGGTCGTCATCATAGGTGGTGGACAAGGCGGTTTCGAGACGGCAATACGGCTACGCGCCAATGGCTTTCAGATGCCGGTAACCCTGATCTCAGACGAGGACGAAGTCCCCTACCAACGCCCCCCGCTGTCGAAAAGCTGCCTTGTCGACGGCCTGGACCGCGACCTGCTGCGATTGCGCCCGGCGCGGTATTTTCCCGACCACGACATCACGCTGATCCGCGGTGTCGCCGCAACGGCTATCGACCGCCCACGACAACGCGTCCTGCTCTCCGACAGATCCCATCTCCCCTACGACCATCTGGTGCTCGCGCTCGGTGCCCGCAATCGAATCCTGCCTGTGGTCGGAGCCGGCGCTACAGGAGTGCACTATCTGCGTACCGTGGCCGATGCCGACGGGCTGCAGGCCGATCTCGGCCGTTGCGCTTCGATCGCGATCATCGGCGCGGGATTCATCGGCCTGGAGGTCGCGGCCGCCGCGCGCAAGCGCGGATTGAGCGTGACAGTTATCGAGTCACTGGCAAGGCCCATGGCGCGCGCCGTTTCGCCGATCGTGTCCGATTACTTCTTGAAGCAACACGCGGCGCACGGCGTCCGACTGGCCACGCGAACTGGAGTTGACACCATCCTCACGGAACGCGGCACCGTAACCGGAATACGTACCACCATTGGCGAGGACATCCACGCCGAGGCTGTTGTCGTGGGTATCGGGGTGATCCCGAACACTGAGCTTGCCGAAGAAGCCGGCCTGCCAACACAAAACGGGGTGATCGTCGATCGGCAATTACGCACCGTCGACCAGCGTATCTTCGCTATCGGCGACTGCGCTGCCTTCCCAGCTCGGTCAGGCAGCGAGCTGGTCCGGCTGGAATCAGTGCAGAACGCAGTCGACCATGCGCGCTGCGTCGCGGCCCAGCTGACAACCGGGCCAGACATGAGATACCAAGACATCCCGTGGTTCTGGTCGCAGCAATACTCCTACAAACTGCAGATCGCCGGACTGACATCGGCGGCGAGCGACTTTGTACTGCGAGGCTCGTTCGAGAGCGGGTCGTTCTCGGTGTTCTGCTACCAGCAAGAATCACTGCTGGGCGTGGAGTCGGTCAACGCCCCACACGACCACTTGGCCGCCCGAAAGATCCTCGCTGCCGGGATGCTGCTCACCCGTGAGCAAAGCGCTGACACAGGTTTCGATCTGAAGTCCGCGGTGAAGGGCTTGGCCCCCGCCACGGCCGGGTGACATCACCGCCTCGTCAAAGGCTCATACGATGACTACTGAGCGCAGGACTTCGCCGGTGTGCATCTTGTGGAAGGCGTCTTCGATGGCGTCCAGGCCGATGCGTTCGGAGACGAACTTCTCTAGCGGGAGGCGGCCCTGGCGGTAGAGGCTGATCAGGGTGGGGAAGTCCCGTTCGGGTAGGCAGTCGCCGTACCAGGAGGACTTCAGTGATCCGCCGCGGGAGAAGAAATCCACCAACGGCATGTCCAGGCGCATGTCCGGGGTTGGAACACCCACCAGGACAACGGTTCCGGCAAGGTCGCGGGCGTAGAACGCCTGCTTCCAGGTCTCCGGGCGCCCGACGGCGTCGATCACCACATCGGCGCCGAACCCGTCGGTCAGATCCTGGATGGTCTCCACCGCGTCGAGCTCGCGGGCGTTGACAGTGTGGGTGGCCCCGAACTCACGGGCCCAGGCCAGTTTGGTGTTGTCGGTATCCACCGCGATGATCGTGCGCGCACCCACCAGAGCGGCCCCGGCGATCGCGGCGTCCCCGACCCCACCACAGCCGATCACCGCGACAGTGTCGTCGCGGCCAATGGCACCGGTGTTGACCGCCGCACCCAGCCCGGCCATCACCCCACAGCCCAACAGCCCCGCCACCGCGGGGTCAGCCTGCGGATCAACCTTGGTGCACTGCCCCTCATGGACCAGGGTCTTATCGGCGAACGCACCAATACCCAGGGCCGGCGTCAGCTCGGTGCCGTCGGTCAACGTCATCTTCTGGGTGGCGTTATGGGTATCGAAGCAGTACCACGGGCGGCCACGCTTACACGCCCGGCACTGACCACACACCGCACGCCAATTCAGGATCACGAAATCACCCGGCACGACATTGGTCACGCCGGCACCAATCGACTCCACCGTGCCCGCGGCCTCATGACCCAGCAGGAACGGATACTCGTCGTTGATACCGCCCTCGCGATAAGTCAGATCGGTATGACACACACCGCACGCCATCACCGTGACCACCACCTCACCAGGCCCAGGATCGGGAATGACAATGTCGACCAACTCAACCGGCTGCTTCTTAGACCGAGAAATCACACCGCGCACTGTCTGACTCATGAGCTTTGATCACTTCCGAAGATGTTGCGAGTTGCCATCAGTTGACTCCACCGATCATGCGTTGACGTCGCCACAGTTCGGGGTGGTGGGGATGCCGTTGAACCGGTCAGCGATCCACTGCATCGCGCGTTCGCCGTCTACGAAGTACGGCAGTAGGTGGTTGATCGACAGCTTATTGAGAAAGGGCGGTTGTTCGTTCGTCCACAGTTGGACATCGGCTCCCTTAGCGCACCAGTCGGCCGCGAGCTGACGCGAGCCCTCCCAGGGACTGAACGAGTCCCATCGATTTGTCGAAATAAGCACGGGTGCAGACGGTTTCATACTTCCCAGCCGTTGGAGGTCGAGTATTCCCTTGAGGGGCTCGTTGTTTGCGAGCGCTATCGGATCCGTGGTGAACCAGAACTGGAGATGGCGGAAGGCGTAGTCGGCAACAGTCTGCAGCGTGCAGATGTTCTGCGACCAATCGAACATCTGCCTGCCGCGATCGGTGAGCACCGACAACAACCCGTCGCGCGCTTCTGGATAAGCGGCCACGATGCCATTCAGGATATAGCCGGTAGCACCGGCCAGCAGATTGCCGTCGACGAATGGCAGCAGGGCGGCAAGGTCCATGGGGGGCGCTCCTGACCACGCTCCCACCACCCGAAGATCGGGAGCGTATGTGGGTGCGAGTTCGGCGGCGGACGCTGAGGCCTGCCCACCAGAGGACCATCCCCAGAATGCCACGGGCCCAGCAGGATCCAGAGACGTATTGGGTAGCTGCATAGCGGCCCGGCCAGCGTCGATGAGTGCCGTCCCCGCAGCGATCCGATTGCCGAACTGCGGGACAGCGCCCGGAATACCAAGACCCACACCGTCGGTGACCACTACAGCGAATCCGCGGGCCACCATGGTAGCGACAAACGTCTCTTCGTAGCCGAACGTCAGGTCAAAGCCCTGAGAGAAGTGGATGCCCTGGTTGAACAACCGTGATGGGGCGCATTGCTCGCCCATCCCGTAGGGGCCGGTTGCGAACGCGATCAATGGGCGCGGCCCCTTGCCCGGCCAGGGATTGTCGGGTTCGAAGTAGGTGCCCGTGACCGCAACCGGGATACCACGCGCGTCGGTACTGCGGTACATGATGCGCGTCCCCGTCGCCACGTAGGCACCCAGTTGACCGGAAGGCTCGAGTACCAGCCGCGAGGGCTCGCTGCGGATCAGGTCGCCAGGCTTGCCGGGCGGCAGTGGGGCCGGCGGCGTGTAGAACTCCTGATACAGACTCTCGTCGGCGCGGGCCGGCCAGGCCCCCAATGAGGGCGACACCAACGAGGTCACGGCCATCGCCATCGCGACGAACACCGCCGCCCAGCGCATTGGAATTGGGCGTGCAAGGTCGGATCTCACAGTTGGCCACGGTCTGCGCATGGGACACCTTCGTCCTGTCTATTGTTTCGTCGTACCTGGAAATGGCGATGCAAATGAGCCGCAGTACGGTGTATGCGGCGAGCGGCCTATACGTCTCTGGTTCGGGCCCGCGCGAGGGGCCTGCGCAGGCTAGGGCGCGGTCGAGTTCGGCGCGAATACCTCGCGAAATATCAGCCGCGGCGCGATTCGGCGTCGCTTGAGCGCCCTGACCGCAGCATCCACCATGGGAGGCGGCCCACATAGGAAGGCGCTCATCCCCCGGCAACTCGCGAAATCGTTGGTGACCACTTCGGTGACCAAACCGGTCGCTCCGTCCCAGTCCTGTTCGCTGAGTGCGGGTCGATAGTGGAAGTTGCGGTGCTGGTGCGCAAGCCTCTCGAAGAAGTCGGCGTCGTAAAGGTCGCACCGTCGCCTGCCGCCGTGATAGAGGTACAGCTCCGGCACCAAGTCCTCACTCAAAGCGTGTTGGACAATCGATTTCAACGGCGCCAGGCCTGTGCCACCGCCGATGAGAATTGCCGGTTCGTCCTGCTTTTTGACCAAGTGGAACTGGCCGAGCGGTCCTCGTAGCGTTATTCGATCGCCCACCTGCAACGACCGGAAAATCCAGCCTTCGGTCGCAACGCCTCCGGGAGTCAGCTTGATGTGTAGCTCGAGATTGCGTGTCTGCGAGGGCGGGTTAGCCATCGAATATTGCCTGGCCACACCGGAACCGGGCACGATCAATTCACAGTACTGGCCGGCATTGAACGACATGTCGTCATCGAGCTTCACCACCAGCCGTTTCGTTGCGTGGGCGATGTCCTCGAGGACGATCACCGTGCCGCAGTAGTCCCGGAGCCGATGGTGGGGCACCTCGCCGTCGACGGCCGTCAATGGTTCGACGGTGAGATCAGACAACGGCGTGGCCATGCAGCTCAGTGCCAGCCCGCTACTGCGCTCAGCACAGGTGAGCGTGTAATCGGGAGAACCGTTGTGGCACAAGTCGCCACGGATCACTCTGATCTTGCAGGTACCACAGGTGCCCTGGGTGCAGGAGTGGGGCAGCCATACGTCAGCGCGCAGCGCCGCATCGAGTATCGATTGATTCCTGCCAACCGTCACCTCCGATTCCCTTGCGGGTGGACACTGGATCCGCACAGCGAAGGAGTCGGACACGTAATCGCCTACTTCCCTATATGGTCGCTTTTCCGGCGGCGCGATGACTGTGTCGAACGACTCGCCGTTCATACTTCCCATTGCACATACAGGCTTTTGGGTCCGCGGAACCCCCAGCCCCAGAAGTCCACTTCGTGTGCCTCGTCGCGTTCGAGATTGGGGATGGCTTCGAACAGCTCCTCGAGGCCAATCCGCATCACATGGTTAGCGAAATACGTTCCAGCGCAGGCATGCACACCGCCTCCGAACGTCATATTGGGAATGATGGTGCGATCGAGGTCATACTCAGTTGGTGCGCGGTAGGCGTGCTCGTCGCGATTCGCCGACCCGTAAGACAGCATCACGACAGCCCCCTCGGGCAATTCGACACCCCCGACGGTCACTGCCTTGGCCGCTCTTTTGACGGCAGCCGACCAGATGGGGGCCACCCACCGCATGCCTTCGGCAATCGCCCGAGGCAGCAATGTCGGGTCGTCCACCACCCGCTCGAGCTGATCAGGCTGGGTGAACAACCCCGCCAACGTGGTCGCCATCGCGTGTCCCGGTTCCTGCATCGCTCCCAGCAGGAACACATAAAGGTTCGGATAGATGACGTCCCGGCCTCGCGTCTGCCCGGCGGGCATACCGTCGTGCAACCAGTGAGAGATCGCCGAGTGATCGGGGTGGGCAATCCAGTGGTCGATCTTGGGGTCGACATGAGCGACGATCTCGGCCTTTGCCTCGTCCCCCGGGGCGAACCCATCGGGGTTGACGAACTCACCGCCTTCGTCGACGCCGGCGTTGGTGAAGGAGACACTGAGCTTGTGGAACCACTCCCGCAGCTTGTCGGTGCTGACGTCGTCGAGACCGAGTAGATCACCGAGGGCACGCACGCTGACCGGTTCGCAGTATGCCGAGACGATCTCGGCGCTACCGTCGTTCTCGAATTCCTCCAACAGCTTTCGTGCATAGGGACGAACCAGGTCGTCGACGTACGTGTCGACCATCGACGGTTGTAGGTGGGGTTCGACCATATCGCGCAGGGCGCGATGCTCGGCGCCGTTGGTATCGAGCAGTGCGCCCGGACCAAACGTGCGATGCCCTGCCGCCGAGATCACTGCCGGCCAATCTTCGCTGTCCCGGGCGATCTGCATGCACAGCTCTCGGGTCGAGACGATGTACATGCCCAGGGCCGGGACATAGGCGACGGGCGCCTCCTTGCGCAGCCGCTCATAGAACGGGTGCGGGTCGGCTTCGAGCTCCTCGATCGTGATCTCGTCGATGAAGCTGGGTGTGGTGGTCATCGCCAGAACTCCTGGGCTTGGGAAGGTGATGGCTTGATCGGCACCGACAGAGGTCCCCTCACGCGGGTGCACCCGCAACCGCGCCGACATCTCCGAGATCGAGTTCCTCGATCGACGTACCCGGGCCGAAATGCGCAAACTTCTCGATGTGTTGATCCAGTGCCAACGGGCTCGGTGTGCCGTACGTGAAGTATGTTTCCCACGGCAGATGGGCGCCGCCGACCGCGAGCCCGGTGTCGATATCAGACATCTGCCACGTCTTGGTCGTCGCATCGGGGTCCAGGTGCAGATAGCCCGCCTCACCGAACAGTTCGATGCGGTTGCCGCCCGGCTCGAACACGTACAGGAACTGCCCCTGGGTGATCCCGTGCTTATCCGGGCCCGCCTCGATCTGGATGTCGTACTCGCGGAACATCTCCACGGCGTCGGCAAGGTGCTGTCCAGTGCCGTAATAGAACGCCAGGTGGTGGAGTTTCCCGCGCCCACCGGTCATGTCCCGCATGCAGGCCACCTCATGGCCCAGCAGGTTCGAACTCATCCACGCACCGATCTCCACCGAGCCGTCGACGACCCGCTCGGTCGTGCGCAAGCCCAGGTGCCGCTCGAAAGCGCTCTTGACGGCCGAAACGTCCGACGCCATCAGATTGAGATGGTCGATCCGCTTCACCGGAATGCCCTGCAGTGGTTTGCGACTGGGCCGCGTGACGATCTTGCTCTGTAGTTCCGCTGGGGCGGAGTACTTCTCGGCTTCCCACAACAGCTGTAGCGGATGTCCGTCAGGTGATCGGAACGCGAAGGTCTTGCCATAGCCGAATTCGTCGTCGAACCACGTTCCCTCGACGTCGCCCTGCTTGAGGGAGGCGACCCGCCGCTCGAGCGCCTCGGATGAACTCGACCGCAATGCCGCGTGGCCCATACCCGCCGCGGACGCTTCGGTGACCTTCAGGCTCCATGGGTACGGGTCTTCGTAGCCCCTCAGGTAAACCGATTGGCCCTCTCGGTAGGTCACGTACATGCCCAGGAACTTGGTAAAGAAGTCCAAGGTCTCCTGCGGCCGTGGGCTCAGCAGTTCGGCTCGCGCGAGATGAGCGATGTCGAAACGGGCGTTGGGGTCGGTCATCGATACTCCTGACATTTGTGCCGTCCGCTCGGCTGCACTGGCAGCCCGGCAGGTGTCACCAGGATGTGGTGAGCCAGGTCACGTGGTGTGAACGATTCGGGATAGCCGAACGACCACACGGTTTCCCAGCGTCGTTGTCCACAAGGTCCGGAACACCTTCGGCCAGACGATGCGATCTTCCTAACGTCGAGTCCACACACCGCATAGCGAAAGGGCCCGCCCATGCGTCGATGGAAAGCGGCGATCATCGGCTCCGGCAATATCGGAACCGACCTGATGTACAAGCTGCTCCGATCACAGTGGGTCGAGCCGATCTACATGGTCGGCGTCGACCCCGCGAGCGAGGGGCTGGATCGCGCACGGCAGGCCGGCCTGGAGTCCTCTGCCGGAGGGATCGACTGGCTCCTATCGCGACCGGAGTTGCCCGACGTCGTCTTCGAGGCCACCTCCGCCAAAGTGCATACTGCCGCCGCACCTCGTTACGCTGCGGCCGGCATCACCGCGATCGACCTGACACCGGCATCGGTGGGACCGTATGTGGTTCCCGCCGTGAATCTCACGGAGCACCTCGGGGCCCCCAATGTCAACATGGTCAGCTGCGCCGGGCAGGCGACGATCCCGATCCTCCACGCCATCAACGCCGTAGCCGACGTCGCCTACGGCGAGATCGTCGCCGCGATCGCAAGCAAGAGTGCGGGCCCTGGCACCCGGCAGAACCTCAGCGAGTTCAGCGAGAAAACCGGTCGCGCACTGGCCCTCGTCGCCGGTGCGGACCGGGCCAAGGCCATCTCGGTGATCAATCCCGCCGAGCCCCCGATGAACATGCGAGACACGGTGTACGCCAAGGTGCGCCGCCCTGATCCGCAAGCCATCGAACGTGCCGTGGTCAATATGGTCGCCAAGGTCGCCGAGTACGTCCCCGGTTATCGCCTGCGACTCGTCGACGTCGAAGGTGACCTGGTCACGGTCATGCTCGAGGTGGTCGGTGCCGGTGACTTCCTACCAACTTATGCCGGCAACCTCGACATCATCACCGCGGCGGCAGCGCGGGTGGCCGACGTCATGGCCCACCAGAATCTCACGCAAGGAGCACTCCAGTGAGCGGCACCGAGAACAGCACCGTCAACAAGCCCCGGGTCACCCTTGTCGACACCACCCTCCGAGACGGAATGTCCTCGGTTTCACACCAATTCACGCCGGCTAACGTCGCCGACATCACCGCCGGACTCGACCGGGCCGGCGTCAGCACCATCGAAGTGGCGCACGGCATCGGTCTGGGCGCCTCATCAATCCAGTACGGCTTCGCCGCGGCCAGCGACCCCGAGTATGTGCGCGCGGCGGTTGAGGCCGCGGACAGCGCTGACATCGCGGTCCTGTACGTGCCCGGCATCGCTACCCTGCCCGAGTTGCAGAAGGCAGTCGATGCGGGGATCAGCACGGTGCGCGTTGCGGTGCACTGCACCGAGGCCGACTGCGCCGAACAACCCGTTGAATGGGCCAAGAACGCCGGCCTCACCGTGATGACGTTCCTGATGATGAGCCACAAACTGGGCGCCGAGGCGCTGGTCGAACAGGCTGCCAAGCTCGACTCCTACGGAGCCGACGTGGTGTACGTCGTGGACTCGGCGGGAGCGATGGTGCCCAGCCAGGCCGCGGGCCGCGTCCGCGCGCTGTGCCAGGCCATCTCGGCAGAGGTGGGCTTCCATGCCCACAACAACCTCGGGCTGGGCATCGCGAATGCGCTCGCCGCCGCCGAGAACGGAGCAACCTTCATCGACGGCTCGCTGCGCGGGCTCGGTGCCAGCGCCGGCAACGCGCAGACCGAGGTACTGGCAGCTGCCTTCGAGCGCGCCGGATTCGACACCGGCGTCGACTTGTTCCCGCTGATCGACACCGCCGAACGAATCGTCGCGCCGCTCATGACCGAACCGCAGATCGTCGACGAGACGGCACTGATCCTTGGCTATGCGGGCGTCTACTCAACGTTCTTCCATCCCACCAAGCGCGCCGCCAAGAAGTTCGGTCTACCCACCCGTGACATCCTGCTGGAGCTGGGCCGTCGAGGTGTGATCGGCGGCCAGGAAGACATGATCATCGACGTCGCCAATGAGCTGGCCGGACGCACCGCCGGCGTGCGCGCCCCGGCCACCGTGTGAGGTGAGGACACCAATGCCGCAACAACTCGCAGCCCCCGTTGCCGATATCAAGCACCTCATCGGCGGCCGATTCACTCCCGCCTCCGACTGCACAACGTTCGAATCCCGTGACCCACATGACAACTCGCTGCTGGCGCACGTCGCTCGCGGGACCGCCGAGGACGGATCTGCCGCGATCACTGCGGCCCGAGCCGCTTTCGACGACGGCCCCTGGCCGAAGATGACAGCCAAGCAACGCGCAGCGGTCTTGCATGCGCTCGCCGATGAGGTCGACGAGCATCGCGACGAGCTGGCCATGCTGGAAACGCGCGACGGTGGCAAGACGATCAATCAGTCGTTGCACGCCGAAATCCCCCGCGTGGCACACAATCTGCGGTTCTTCGCCGACTACGCTGCGATGGCCGCCAACGAGGCATACCCGGACGGCGATCTGCTCTCGTATGTGCTGTACCCCCCCGCCGGGGTGGTGTCCGCAATCAGTCCGTGGAACGCCCCGCTGATGCTCGCGACCTGGAAAATCGCTCCCGCGTTGGCGTTCGGTAACACCGTCGTGCTCAAGCCCGCCCCCCAAACGCCGTTGACGGCGCACCGTTTCGGCGAGCTCGCGTTGGCCGCCGGGCTGCCGCCAGGGGTGCTCAACATCGTTCACGGGTTCGGCGGTGAAGCCGTGGCCGGGCCGTTGACGTCCGACCCGCGCGTTGACCGCATCACGTTCACCGGCTCGAGCGCCACCGGCGTGAAGATCCTGCAGGCCGCTGCGGCGCACCACACCCCCGTCTCAGCTGAGCTCGGCGGCAAATCGGCCAACATCGTCTTCGCCGACGCCGACCTGGACGTCGCGGTGCCGATGTCGATTCGAGCGATCTTCGCCGGCAATGGGCAGGTGTGCCTCTCGGGCTCGCGACTGTTGGTCCATAACGACATCATGGACACCTTCCTCGACAGGTTCGTCACCGAAGCGGACCGGCTCATCGTTGGTGATCCCAAAGAAGCGTCGACATTCATCGGGCCTCTCATCGAGGAGCGCCACCTCGAAAAAGTGCACCGCTATGTCGAACTCGCCGAAGAAGAGGGCGGAAAGATCGTAACGGGAGGAGCACGGCTGGTGGACGACGCGCACCGGAACGGCTTCTACTATCCACCGACCGTGATCACGGGCTTGACCAACAACGCCCGCACCGCGCGGGAGGAGATCTTCGGGCCCGTTGAAACCGTTCTGGGCTTCGACACCGAGGAGGAGGCGCTGCGCATCGCCAACGACTCGCCGTACGGGCTGGCCGGCATGTTGTTCACCCAGAACCTCGACCGCGCACACCGGATGGCTGCGCGATGGCGCGCAGGCACGGTCTGGATCAATACGTTCTTCGAACGCGACCTTCGCCTGCCGTTCGGCGGCGAGGGTGCCAGCGGGTTGGGCCGCGAAGGTGGTCAGTACTCGCGGGAGTTCTTCACCGAACCACGCGCGGTGACCTTGCGACTGCACCCATGACGTCGCAATCTTCGTTGGCCGTCGTGGTCGGGGCCACCGGCGCCATGGGTGCCGAATTCACCGGGCGGCTGGTCGCGCGCGGATACCGCGTGGTGGCGGTCGCCCGGGACGGCTCAGCCCTGAATGCCCTTGCCGAGGTCCACGGACCGAACATCATCCCATGCGTGGCCGATGTCGGTGACGACAGCGCAGAGGCGGCGATACGGCAGTCGCTCGATGAGCAGGTGAAGATCGCCGTCTTCGCGGCCGGCCTACCGGTGCGGGGCTCGGCGGACGTCATCTGTCCCGCCGAACTCGCCGCTGCTGCCAACATCAAGGTTGGCGGGGTGGTCCGCCTCCTGCGTGGAGTACGTGACCACCTGAGCACCGGATCCCGCTTCATCACGATCGCCGGTTCGCTGGGGATCGAACCCGGTCCCCTCGACGCGGCGCCGGGTACGGTCAACGCGGCGTTGTTGAACCTGATGCGCCAACTATCGGTCCTCTACGGCGCCAAAGGCATTACGACGCACACCATCGCCCCGGGACCGATTGACACACCGCGATTACGTGCCCTCGTTGCCACCCAGGCCACCGAGACCGGCACCGACCCGGGTGAGGTCTGGCAGCGTTACGTGTCTCGGACATCACTCGGAAGACTGCCGGCCCTGCGGGAGATCGGCTGGCTGCTAGAGACGCTGTTGTCACCGGAGGCCGACGTGTTGCACGGCGCCGTGCTCAGCGCGGATGGCGGGACTCGGCACGGCCTGCAATAACAGGCGGCACACCGAACCGACCAGCCAGGAAGAGAAGGAAGTCCCTTGCCAGTAGCCCACTTCCACCTCATCGATGGCGCCTTCACCGACGCCCAACGCCATCGGCTGCTGACCGAAGCCAGCCGGTGCTACGCGGAGATCCTCGCATCCCCACTCGATCGAACACGTGTGTTCATCGTCGGCTACAAACCGGCCGATGTCGCCGTCGGAGGACTGATCGACCCCGAAACAAGCAATACCGCTCCATATTTCACCGCTATCGTGTTGGCTGGCCGGTCGGTCGAACAGCGCCAACAACTCGCCGCACGCTTCACCGACCTGCTCGAAACCATCATGGGAGTGCCCCGGGCCGCGATACGCGGGCGAATCATCGAGGTAGAACCGGAGAATTGGTCCATCGGCGGTCGATCAGCCGCCGAGCAACGCGCCGAGGAGATAGCGGCGCGCCGATAGCCTCGACTATCTAGCCGCTACGACCGTCAGCTACATCCGGAGCGTCAGCGCTCAACCGCTCTGCGAGGGTCACGTCGCCGGCAGCGAAGTGTGTTGTCGGGATCTCACGCAGCAAGACCCGGATGGCACCCAGCGGAGCATCAAGGGCGCGGTGGGTGGCCACGGTCAGTTCGTGGATGAGACTCCGCAGCTGCGCCGGATCTCGCCCAGCACTGATGGTGACCTCGATGATCGGCATTCATCGACCCCCGCACACGGTGATCGAGCCCAGATGGGTGAATTGGGCACTCACCCGCGTTCCCGCCTGCACGGCCACGGCATCGGTCATCCCTCCGGTGAGGACCACCCAGCCAGGCTGGAGTTCAATTCCCCGGCTAGCCAACGTGTTCGCGGCGAACGCCAGGGCTTCGGCCGGGTGACCATGCACAGCGGCACCAGTCGCCGAATCCACGACCTCACCGTCGACCTCGAGCACACACGCCTCCAACGCCAGATCGAGATCCAATGGACCGATTGCGACGGAGCCAGTGACGTAACGCCCCGAGGAATTGTTATCGGCAATGGCATCCATCATCGAGAACTTGTAACCGGAAAAGCGGCTATCGATGATCTCGACGGCCCCGAGGACGTGGTCGACGGCTGCCAACGCGGTGGCCGCCGATACGCCAGGACCCTTGAGCGGACGCCCGAGAACGAAGGCAATCTCCGGCTCGGCTCTGGGATGGATCATCGCGCCGCACGGCACAGGCTCGCCCATCGGCAGGATCATCACGTCGGTGAGCCACGCGGTCGACGGGCTGTCAACTCCAACCTGGCGCTGTTTGGCTTTGGAAGTCACCCCAAGTTTGACCCCCGTCACGACTTCGCCTCGAGCGCGCCGCATTTGGAGAGTGAGATCCTGAACTTCGTACGCTGCCGGCAGATCCAAGCCGTTCCACTCCGCCAGGATCGAGGTCAGTGGAGACGCGTCGCTCTCAGCGTGCAACAGCAGATCCGCAACCCGACTGTGACTCCACTCTCGGTCGTTGAACATCCTCACTCCCGTCCTGCCATCACCGCAGTCACGGTGCCCATGCCGCTGATCGTCGCCACCGCCGTGTCTCCAGCGCGGATCGGAAACGCGGCGGTCATGGAACCGGGCAGTATGACATGTCCCGGCTCGAGCGTTACACCTAGCGGACCTACTGTATTCGCGAGCCATACAAGGGAATTCAGTGGTGTTCCCAAGACCGCCCCGCCAGCGCCGGTAGCCGCGAGCCCGCCTCCGATGTGCAGTGTGCACCCAACGGTCCGAAGGTCGAGGGAGCCCAGTCGCACCGGACAGCTGCCGAGCACCACGCCACCGGACGACGCGTTGTCAGCGATGGTATCGAAGATGCCGATCCGCCAGTCACGGATGCGGGAATCAACGATCTCCAGCGCAGGTAGTACGAATTCGACTGCCCGTGCTGCGTCTGCGATGGTCAATCCAGGTCCGCTCAGTGGCCGCCCCAGGACGAAAGCCACTTCGGGTTCGACCCGGGGCTGCAGAAATTGGTCGGCCGGAATCGGTTGGTGTTCAAGGTGGAACATGCTCGTGGTCAGGTGGCCGAAGTCCGGTCGGTCGACTCCCATCTGCCGTTGGATCGCCCGCGACGCCAGACCAACCTTGTGCCCCTTCACGATGTCGCCTGCGCGCACCCATTGCTCAACCTGCAGCTGCTGGATCTGGTACGCCAGTTCGATCGAAGAGTCCGGATGCTCGGTCGCCACCGGATCGATCGGGCTGCGAGTACGGTAAACCTCGGCGAGCCGGTCTGCAGTCCGCTGTGCGGCCGGGTCAATTGCCATTGTCATTGTGCGCCCGTGGTTCACGATGCCCGTGTCGCGAGAGCGTGCAGGACTTCCCGGTCAGCCTCATCGCCCAAGGTGGCCGGCCGGTTGTCTGCCGCCGCGATCGCACTGGTGATGGCCCGGCAGGCCGCGACTACTGATTTCTCCAGCTGCGGGCGGTGGCGCGCGAACCGGCTCGCCGGCACGCTCACGCTGACAGCTGCTACCACAACGCCCATTTCGTCCCTCACCGGCCCAGCCACACAGTGCACCTCGGGGACGGTTTCACCTAGGTCGACCGCAACGCCATCCTGACGCACCTTCTCGAGGTTCGAGGCAAGCGCGTCAACACTGGTCACCGTCGATGCGGTCAGCCGACGTAGCGGACGCAGCGCAAGATACCGCTTCCGTTCGGCGTCATCGAGGTGGGCTAGCAGCACCTTGCCGACAGCCGTGCAATGCGCGTCGAGACGGGCACCGACACGGGCACCCTGCACCGTGATGTTGTGTGTGCCAAGGACCTTGTCCACATACAGCACATTCCAGCGGTCCATGACCGCCAGGTGGGACGTTTCGCCGTGTTGCTGAGTCAGTTGTTCCAACAGCGGGGCCGCGCAGGACCGGACATCGACGCTGCCCCGCAGCGTCTCGCCGAGCTCGACAATCCGCCAGCCCAACCGGTAACGGCCACGCGCTCGACACTGCAACAACCCGGTGTCCACCAGGCTCGACAACAGTGCATGCGCGCTGGAGCGTGGCAGCTGGGTGGCCGCAGCAACTTCGGACACTCCCCATTCGGGCTGTCGAACGGAGAACAAGTCCAACACCGGTCCGATCTTCTGTACTGTCTGCAACGTTGCCACGGCACGAGTCCCTTTCCCATTCCCAGCTGCGCGGAATTGTGTTGAGCTACCTCCCCACCGAATCCGCTTGTGATCTGGAACACTAGGACGCGAGAGGTGACACGACCATGGCTGACGACGCACGAATTACCGACTCTGCGCGCACCAGAGCCGGTGCGCTGGAGTCACTTGCCACTGGGCAACTGGATCCGGGGCAGGCTCGCGGCGAATGGTCGGAGACCTTGAACCGCCACTACGGCGAGCTCGACGTCGAGTGGCCCCGCGCCGACAGTTCTTTCGAGGCCCAATGGACTGGACGGGCCTTCGGGGACCTGCACATCAGCACTATTCACGCCCAACGGCACGGTGTCGTCCGTAGCCCCGCGATGATCAGCTCCGACGGAGTGCACGACTACCTCGTCGGCCTGATCGTGGACGGACAAGCCGAGATCACCCAGAACGGCCGCACCGCTCAGCTAGGGCCCGGCTCCTTCGTCATCCTCGATTCAGCCCAGCCTTTCCGTTATAGCTGTCCTACCGACTTCCGACAGATTGTCTTGACTGCCCCGCGCGCGCTGCTCACGGCCCGACTGCCAGATCGTTCTCTGCGGTCGGCCACCGCGCGCACCGTGTCCGGTACCAGCGGTGCGGGCGTCCTGGTCACGAGCGTCTTCTCGGGTATCGCCGACATCGACTCCGATATTTCGCCGGCCTCCACCGAAGCGCTGGTGTCGTCAGCACTCGACATCTTGGTGACCGCCATGACCGAAGCGCAGCTTCCCCTCAGCGCTCCGGCAACCGCGCGCGATCAGGACCTTGCCGTAGCCAAACATGCGATCGTCCGTCACCTGCACCAGCCCGACTTCTCTATAGGCGACGTCGCCGCCGAACTCGGCATGTCCGTGCGGTACGTCCAGAAGCTTTTCGCGGCAGAGGGCAGTTCCCCCAGCACGTGGCAACTCGAACAGCGCGTTGAGCGAGCCCGCAAATACCTGCTGACCACCAATCTCACCGTGTCCGAGATCAGCTCCCAGGTCGGGTTCCGCGACCCATCCCACTTCAGCCGACGATTCCGGCACGCCTTCGCGGTCAACCCGCAGCGGTTCCGCAACGATCACCGGGGTGCTTCAGTCGAACAAATCGGCACGGATCCTTGCATGTCCCCGTCGGCGAAATCCTCGGAAGTCACTGAACCACAATAGGTTTGGGCAGTTTTCCAACTCTCGGCGCGAAGCCCAGCTCCCGCCCGATCGGTTGACTGCCCACCCATCCGGCGGCTCTTGTCGGGCAACCAGTCCCGGTTCGCGCCAATGCCGACGGGCGGCGCAACGAGGGTTGGTCGGTGCCAAATCGGTCACATTGCGGAACCAACACGGCCAATTGTGCGACTGATGCCACGTCAGCACAATCTCGACCCCCACAACTGCCTGCCCTGCCCTAAGGATGCTATGACTACGACGGAAACTTCGACGCGACGCGCTGACTCCGCGGTGCTGCGCCGGATCTGGCGGCTGCACTTCTGGGTGGGATTGTTCGCGGCGCCGGTACTGGTAGTGCTGGCCTGCTCCGGTTTGGTGATCCTCTACAGCCAGCCACTCGACGCGTGGACGAACCGGCATCTGTTGGTGGTCGAGCCGGGACCGCAGACCGTGCCGCTGGATGCGCAGGTCGCCACCGCCAAACTGCACGTCAGTGCGACAGACACGCTGGAAGCGGTGACGCCGCCCGACGGCGCGAGCTCCTCGACGCGGGTGGACTTCGTGTCCGCGACCGCGCAGGGCTACCCGCAGGCCGAAGCCAACGTCACCCAGGTGTTCGTCGATCCCTACACCGGCGCGTATCTGGGCCAGCGCGACCAACTGTCGGGATTGGTGGGCTGGGCCAACCAGCTGCACCGGATGTTCGGCAACGACGGGCCGCATGTGCAGCTGCCGTCATTGGGGCACCTGATCAACCCGTCGGCGTATCCCGAGTCCACAATCCCGGTTGGGATCGGCAATCTCTGGATGGAGCTGACCGCGACATGGATTCTGGTGCTGCTGGCTAGCGGCGTCTATCTGTGGTGGCCCAGGGCGATCGAAGCCGCCAAGCCACTGCTGAAAGTCCGGTGGCACAACGGCGGCCGGGTCCGCTGGCGCGATCTCCATGCACTGACCGGCGTGATCGTCGCCGTCATCCTCGCCGGCTACGTCCTGTCGGGAATGACGTGGACGCGGTACTGGGGCGAGAACTGGCGGGCGGTGGCCGCGACGGTCACGCCGTCGACCGGAATCGATGCGCCGTCAACGCCGGCGAAGCTCGGCGACTACGACCGGTTGGGGCGCCGCATCGCCTGGGCCGCCACCGACGACCCCATCTACGCCTCACAACCGGACGGAACCGCGACCCGGCTGTCGTACGCCGATATCGACCGCATCGCCAAGGATGAGCACATGGTCCCCGGCTACTCGATCTTCCCGCCGTCGGACTCGACGCAGGACGGCGGGGAGGTCTACGGCAGCTATACGGTGGTCAATCGGTGGCCGCAGCGGGTTTCCGAACAGCGGACGCTCTACCTGAACCAGTTCACCGGAGCGACGATCACCAACGCGACCGCCGCCGCAGACGGGGCGCTGTCGCGGTTGACGAGTTTCGGGATCGCCATGCATATGGGCAACCAATTCGGTTGGCTGACCCGCATTTCGGCCACCGTCGCCTGCCTCGGTGTGCTGCTGAGCGTGCTCACCGGCCTTCTGATGTGGTGGAAGCGGCGTCCGTCGGGGCGTAGCGGTCTGCCCGGTCCTGCCAGTCCAGCCACTCGCGCCAACACCCCGAAGCGGGCAATGGTCACGGTGGCGGTCGTCGCCGTCGTGCTCGGAGTGCTGTTCCCTGCGTTCGGAATATCCCTGATCGTGGTACTGATCGCCGAGGCGATCGTCGCCGCTCGGCGTGATCACGCCAGCCGGGTTACCTCTACCACCACATCGAGGTCGGTGGATCCCTCGCCGGAGTAAATGCCCTTCAGCGGAGTGACGTCGGCGTAGTCCCGGCCGACCCCGACGCTGATGTACTGCTCGTTGATCTCCGAATCGTTGGTCGGGTCGTAGTTCCACCAGCTACCCGTCCACGCCTGAATCCAGGCGTGACTCTGTCCGTCGACGGTGTCGCCGACCACCGCGTTGCGCCTGGGGTGCAGATATCCCGAGACGTAACGCGCTGGAATTCCCATGCCCCGCAATAAAATCAGAGTCAGGTGCGCGAAATCCTGGCAGACGCCCTTGCCCTCACGTAGTGCGTCGATGCCCGACGAGTGCACCCCAGTGGTACCGGGAACGTATTCCAGTTCGCTATGCGCCCATTGAGCGGCCGCGATCACCGCTGCCTGCGGATCGTTCTCTTTCACGATGCGCTTGCCGACCCGCTCGATCCGCCGGCTGGCCGGCGTGTAGTGCGTGGGGGTCAGTACCTCATCGAAACGGTCTCGCACCGCCTCGGAAGCCAGTTCCTTCCACGACACTTCGCCCGTCGGAGCTTCCGGCTGCTCGGTCTCGACCACCGAGGACGCCGTCACCTCCAGCTCGGTGTGCGGCGCATGCAGGTCGAAAGCCGTTACCGCGGTGCCCCAATAGTCGACATAGCGATAGGACCGGGTGGCCGGAATGGTCTCGACACGGTTGAGGATGACGTTCTGCCGGGAATCCGAACGCGGCGTGAGTCGGGCTTCGTTGTAGGAGGCAGTAACCGGTGACTTGTAGGCGTACCCCGTCGCGTGCACAACCCGCATCCGCCACATCTAGATCTCACCTTCCTCGATGACCAACTCGGCGCCCTGCCCGGCATCCGACCACGCCACCCACGGCGCGGAGTGGAAGTACTGCAGCGCCACCGCTTCTCCAACATCACGACAGGTCTCTTGCAAACTGGCGAGCCGTTCTTCCAATGACTCGAGCAGCACCCCGGGCTGGATGAATTCCAGCTCGCTTCGGGCTCGCCCGAGCAGACGCTGCGCCTCGGCGGTGGACCCGATGCGGTTATGTGCGCGGTGCATCAGTTCGTCGAGACTGTGCTCGGCCAGCTTCAGCGAGTAGTAGATCGATCGCGGAAAAAGCCGGTCCAGCAACATGAATTCGACGACCCGGCTGGCGTCGAGCACACCGCGGTAGGTGCGCAGGTAGGTGTCGTGGGCACCAGCCGACCGCAGCACCGTCACCCACGCCGGCGAGGACGCACTGTCCCCGACGCGAGATAGCAACAGCCGCACCGTCATATCGACCCGCTCGATCGCCCGGCCGAGCACCAGGAAGCGGTAGCCGTCGTCGCGCGAGAGGGTTGAGTCGGCCAGCCCGGCGAACATCGCCGCCCGGCCCTCGATGAAGCTGAAGAACTCGTGCGGGCCCAGCCTGCGGGCCGCACGCTCGCGTTCGGCCAGCGCGTTGTAGGTGGTGTTCAGACACTCCCACATGTCGGTGGACGTGACTTCCCGTGCCGATCGGGCATTTTCGCGTGCTGCCGAGATCGCGTCGACGATCGAGCAGCCGCCCTCCAGGTCGCGGCTGAACGCCACCAGATCGGTCAGTGACCACAGGTCGAGCTGGTGTTTGGGCGGCTCGATGCCCAGCACCTGCAACAGCACCCGGGAGGTGTGGTCGGGGTCGACACTGGAATCCTCGAGCAGCTGATGGACGGTGATGTCGAGAATGCGGGCGGTGTCGTCGGCCCGCTCGACATAGCGTCCGATCCAATAGAGCGCCTCGGCGTTACGGGCCAGCATCAGTGCATCACCTGCTGTTGCTGCTGCTGGTTCTGCTGTTGGCCTTGCTGTTGCTGACTGGAGGACTGTTCGGAGCCCTTCTCTGCGACCTGCGCCTTGGACGGTTTGGGGATCTTGCGGACGACCTCGGCGGCGCCAAGCTCGCGAGCGGCCACCGATGTGCGCGAGGCCAGCACCCAGGTGTCCTTGGACCCGCCGCCCTGACTGGAGTTGACCACCAGCGAGCCCTCGGTAAGGGCCACCCGGGTCAGCCCGCCGGGCAGCACCCACACCTGCTCGCCGTCGTTGACCGCGAACGGGCGCAGATCGACATGGCGTGGCGCCAAGGCATCGCCGACCTTGGTCGGCACCGTCGACAGCTGCACCACCGGCTGGGCGATCCAGCCGCGTGGATCGCCGATGACCTTCTTGCGAATGGTCGCCAGTTCCTTCTCGGAGGCGTCCGGGCCGAACACGATTCCGTAGCCGCCCGAGCCTTCGACCGGCTTGATCACCAGCTCGTCGAGGCGGTCGAGCACCTCTTCGCGTTCGGTGTCGAGCCAGCAGCGCAATGTGTCGACGTTGGCCAGCAACGGCTTCTCGCCGAGGTAGTACTCGATGATGGTCGGCACGTAGGTGTAGACGAGCTTGTCGTCGCCGACGCCGTTACCCACCGCGCTGGAGATCACGACGTTGCCGGCGCGCGCGGCATTGAGGAGGCCCGCGACTCCCAGCACGGAGTCGGGCCGGAATTGCATCGGATCGAGGAAGTCGTCATCGATGCGGCGGTAGATGACGTCGACCTGACGTTCGCCCTCGGTGGTGCGCATGTAGACGACGTTGTCGCGGCAGAACAGGTCGCGGCCCTCGACCAGTTCGACGCCCATCTGCCGGGCCAGCAGGGAATGCTCGAAGTAGGCGGAGTTGAACGGGCCCGGAGTGAGGACGACGACGGTGGGGTCGGCCTCATTGGTGGCGGCGGCGTTGCGCAGCGCCCGCAGCAGATGTGACGAGTAGTCGCCGACGGCGCGCACCCGATGGGTGGCGAACAGGTTCGGGAAGACCCGGGCCATGGTCCGCCGGTTCTCCATGACGTAGGAGACACCGGACGGGGACCGCAGGTTGTCCTCGAGCACCCGGAAGGTGCCCTGGGCGTCGCGAACCAGGTCGATGCCGGCGACGTGGATACGCACACCGTTGGGCGGGTTGATCCCGGCGGCTTGCCGGTGGAAGTGCTCGCAGGAGGTGACCAACCGGCGCGGGATGACCCCGTCGCGCAGGATCTCCTGGTCGCCGTAAATGTCGTCGAGGTACATCTCCAGCGCTTTGACCCGCTGGGTGATGCCGCGTTCCAGCCGGGACCATTCGGCGGCAGAGATGACGCGGGGCACCAGGTCCAGCGGAAAGGGCCGCTCCTGGCCGGACAGCGAGAAGGTGATGCCCTGGTCGATGAAGGCGCGGCCCAACGCCTCGGCCCTGGCCTCGAGCTCCTCGGCGTCGGACGGGGCAAGCTCGGCGAAGATGCCTTTATACGGCCCGCGGACGTTGCCCTGATTGTCGAACATCTCGTCGAAGGCTTTGGCGTAGGAGCCCATGGCGTTGTAGCCGCCGAAGATATGGTCATGTCGGCGCGGCTGTCGCGAACCGTTACGTGACGTCCGACTGGCTTCCGAAGGCAGGGTACGAAGGCTCACCCGACACATGCTGCCCCAATCTCGCCGTTTCGGCAGGCCAGTGAGCTCCGCTTTGGGAGATTGAACCCCTAACTGGTACCCTGAGCAGTCGCTGCACGAGGGCCCGTCGGCCCCTGCAAGACCGAGACCCCCAAGCTTGAAGACGAGGAACTAACGCGTGGCCAACATCAAGTCGCAGGAAAAGCGGATCCGCACCAACGAGCGGCGCCGTGTGCGCAACAAGTCGGTGAAGAGCTCGCTTCACACGGCGATCCGCGGGTTCCGCGAGGCAGCTGCCGGTGGCGACAAGGACAAGGCCGCCGAGTTGCTGGCGTCGACCAGCCGCAAGCTGGACAAGGCTGCCAGCAAGGGTGTCATCCACAAGAACCAGGCAGCCAACAAGAAGTCTGCGCTGGCTCAGGCCTTCAACAAGATCTGATCAATCCCGGCCGCTGCCGGCGGCCAGGTGCGCGACCTTGCGCACCGCATCCTCAAGGGCGTAGTCGGCATCAGCCGCTACGCCTTTGACGTCTGCGTTCAGCGCCGCCACCAGCCGCATCGCCGTAGCCACCTTGTCGCGCGACCAGCGCCGCGACTGTTTCTGCGCCTTCTGGATGCGCCAGGGCGGCATTCCCAGCTCACCGGCCAGCCGGTAGGGATCGCCCGACAGCGGGGCCACCCGCGCGATTGTGTGCAATGCCTCGGCCAGCGCGTCGGCCAGGACGACATGCGGGACGCCGGCCATCATCGCCCACCGCAGCGCTTCGGCCGACCCGGCGATATCGCCCACCACGGCCTTGTCGGCGATTTCGAACCCGGTGACCTCCGCCTTGCCGCTGTGATAGCGCCGGACCGCGACGGCGTCGATCTGGCCATCGGTGTCGGCGACCAGCTGCGAGCAGGCCGCTGCGAGTTCTCGGATATCGGAGCCGACGGCGTCGAGCAATGCGGTGACCGTGTCGTCGGCGACCTTGATCTTCAGTGCGCGGAACTCGGCGCGCACGAAGTCGGCCCGTTCGGCGGCCTTGGTGATCTTGGCGCAGGGATGCACCTGGGCGCCGAGCTTCTTCAGCTGATCAGCCAGCGCCTTGGCACGCCCGCCGCCGGTGTGCACGACCGCCAGCACGGTGCCGGGCGGCAGGTCCGCGGCCGCCGTGGCGATCAGCCCGACAGCATCCTTGCCGGCTTCGGCGGCCGACTCGAGCACCACCACCCGCTCGTCGGCGAACAGCGAAGGGCTGAGCAGTTCGGCCAGCTCGTTGACCGAGACCTCGCCGGCGCGCAACCGGTCGACCGGGACGTCGGCGTTGCCCGCCATGGCGCGGGCGGCCCGCAGCACCTCGGAGATGGCGCGGTCGACGAGAAGCTCCTCGTCACCCAGGATCAGATGCAGGCCCGCCGTCTCGCTCACCACCCGATCGTTTCACGACCGGCCGACAGCGGCTGACACCGACCTTGATCCACCGCCACAGCACCACGACGGCCAGCGTCGTTGCGGCGACGGTCACGACCCCAGCGAGCCCGGAGGGCACCGACAGCGCGGCACCGGGCACCCCCGCAGCCGTCGACGCGACGTGCAGCAGCCACCACAGCTCGGGGCCGGTGAAACGGATCAGCAGCCCGGCGGCCGGCGGCATGAGCCAGCACATCGCCGCCGCGGCGGTGCCCAGGACGGTGATCGGTGGAATCACCACAGCGACAGCCAGGTTGGCGAGTACTCCGACCACGCTCAGGCGCCCGGAGATCGCCGCGACCAGCGGCGCGGTGACCAGTTGGGCGGCCAGCGCGATGCAGACCGCCTCCGCTAGCGGTTTCGGCCAGCCGTGAGCGATCAGCCGCGCCGCCCAGCCCGGCGCCAGCACGACGAGTGCGGCCGTGGCTGATACTGACAGCGCGAAGCCGGCGTCGACCGCCAATTGCGGCGCGACGATGAGCAATCCGAGGACGGTGGCCGCCAGCACCGGAATGGCTTGGCGCCTGCGGGCACTCACGATGGCCACCAGCGCGATGGCGCCCATCACCGCAGCGCGCAACACGCTGGCAGTCGGCTGCACGACGAAGACGAACACCATCAGCGCCACCGCCGCCAGACCGACCGCTGCGCGCGGTCCGACCAAGCCTGCCGACAGCAGTACCGTGCCGCAGACGATCGTGACGTTGGCACCGGATACGGCGGTCAAGTGGGTGAGCCCGGCTGTGCGGAATTGCGCTGTGGTGGTGCCACTTACGGCGGAAGTGTCACCCAGAACCAGCCCGGGCAGGATGGCGGCCTGATCGGCCGGCAGCACATCGCGGGACACTTCCGCGAAGCGCACGCGCACCGCCCGCGCTGCGCGCTGTAGCGGCGAGGCCCGGCCCAGCGTTGGCTCACCGGTGGCGTTGAGCATCGCCACCGTCAGGTCGTGCCGGGACGGGCGGGTGATCCGCGCCCTGAATCGGGCCGGCTGGCCTGCCATCAGCTCGCTGAAGCCCGACATCGACGCGAAGACAACAACGGTGCCCGATAGTTCGGTGCCGTTCAGCTCGGCCAACGAGCCGCGGAACATCAGCCGGCCACTGCCCAGCGGCCGGGGGTCTTCGGTCGGTGTCACAGTCACCGTGGCCACGGTGCCGAATCGTTGCGTGATGGGGTGGCCGCTGACGGCGGCGCTGCGCATCGTCGCCACCAGTGCGAAACCCGCTCCCACAACCGCGGTGCCGATCACCGCGACGGCGGCCGTCCGCAATACCGGCCGGGCGTGGCCATACCATCGGGCCAGCGCTACCCAGCCGAGCCCGACGGCCGCGCAGACCGCAGCCAGCAGCGGCCCGATCGGCCAGGTGATACCCGCTGCGGTGACCGCCCAGGCGGCCAGGGCCGCAGGCACCAACCGCAGATCCAGGCGTGCGGGCGCATCGATCACACCCGCACCAGCGCGCGCAGCTTGTCCAGCCGCGCCGGGCCGATGCCGTCGACATCGCCGAGTTGGTCGACGCTGCTGAACTTTCCGTTGGTGTCACGCCAAGCCACGATCGCGGCGGCCGTCACGGGTCCGACGCCGGGCAGTGCGTCGAGTTGGTCGACGGTGGCGGTGTTCAGGTCGATAGGTTCGGCTGGTGCCGCCTTCCCCGGCGCTGCCGGTGAAGTGGAGGCGGTCGAGGCTCCCCCACTGACCGAGCTACCCAGCGCAGTCGGTTGGCCCGCCGGGGTGCCGATGCCGACCACGATCTGCTCGCCGTCGGTGAGATGGCGGGCCAGGTTCAGCCCGAGCGTGTCGGCACCGTCGATGGTGCCGCCGGCGGCCGATACCGCGTCGGCGATCCGGGCGCCGGGGGCCAGCGTCACCAGGCCTGGTTTGGTGACCAGCCCGACGACACTGACGACGACCGGTTGATTGGCATCCGGGCTGGGCCGCGCGGACGCCGAGGACACCATCTCCACCGGCGGGAGTTTGGCCGACACGACGGGCGGTGGATCGTCGCGCATCAGGGTGAACACCGTGACGAGCACGGCGACAACGGCGATCACGGCCAGTGCAATGCCGCCGGAGCGGCCCGGGTCGGCCCGGATCGCAGCCAGCCAGCCACGTTGGGCGTGCCCGTCGGGAATCCAGCTCGGTACCGGAACCTCCTCGGCATCCTCGTCGCCGGCGGGCACGGCGTCACTCGCTTCGCCGGGGTGCAGGCGGCGGTGCAGGCTGGCGAACGGCTGCTCGGTGCGCATGCCGCGACGGTAGGTCCCCGCCGGGACGGCGTCCGCTCATCCGGGTGCGCCACAGCCGACCCTGTGGATGAAGTCGGGCCTGTGGATAGCGGCGTCGATGTTCCAACCGCCCGGTCCGTCGTCTGGTGAGACATCACCTACCGAGAGCGCGGTCCGCGGTGATAGACCCGTCAGGAGTATTCGCCAGCTGAGGAGGGCTTCCATGACCGCCACCGCCGACCGCCCCATTCGGGTGATCCAGTGGACCACCGGCAATATCGGCCGCCGGTCGCTGCACGCGATCATCAGCAGGCCGGATCTGGAGCTGGTCGGGGTGTACGCCCATGGCACCGACAAGCTCGGCGTCGATGCCGCCGAGCTGTCCGGCTGGCCCGAGCCCACCGGGATCACGGCCACCAACGATATCGACGCGCTGCTGGCGACCAAGCCGGACGCCTGCTGCTACAACCCCCTGTGGCCCAGCGTGGACGAGTTGGTGCGCTTGCTCGAAGCCGGGGTCAACGTGTGTTCGTCGGCGGCCTGGATCACCGGCGGCAAGCAGACACCCGAGGACCTGGCCCGGATTCGAAAGGCCTGCGAACAAGGCAATTCGACGATCTTCGGCAGTGGCGCCCACCCCGGGATGACGAACATGGTCGGCATGGTGCTGTCCGGTTCCTGCGAACGTGTCGACGAGATCCGCATCACCGAGTCGGTGGATTGTTCGACCTACGAATCGGCGGGCACCCAGTCCGCGATGGGGTTCGGCTGTGCCCCGGACACCCCGGGGCTGGAGGAAAGCGTGCGCCAGGAAAGCGAGGTGTTCGCCGAGTCGGCGGCGATGATGGCCGACGCGATCGGCGCCAAGCTCGACCGGATGACGTTCGATGTCACGTTCACCACCGCGACCGGCGACAGCGACCTCGGATTCATGACGATCCCGGAGGGCACCGTCGGCGGCGTGTACGGCTACCACCGCGGCTGGGTTGGGGACCGCAATGTGGTCAGCGTGGGCTTCAACTGGATCATGGGCAATCACGTCGTGCCGCCCAAGCCGCTCGAGCATGGCCACGTCATCCAGGTCTTCGGGGTGCCCAACATGCGCACGGTGCTGCATTGCCTGCCACCCAAGAACTGGCCCGAGCCCGGGTTCATGGGGTTGGGGATGATCTACACCGCCATGCCGGTGACCAACGCCGTGCCCGCGGTGGTCGCCGCGGCGCCGGGCATCGTGACGCTGGCCGACCTGCCCCCGGTGACCGGACGCTTTTCAGGGTGAGTTCACCGGGCGGGAATTAATCCGGACCGCAGTCCGGTTGCTTGAGCTGAAGTGCTGGACATCGGGTCCGGCACGCCCGGATCAAGGAGACCCCCCGATGACCGCACCGGCTCAGACCACCGATCTCAGCGCAGGAACCTGGGCGATCGACCCCGCCCACTCGTCGATCAGCTTCTCGGTACGCCACCTCGTCGTCAGCAAGGTCCGCGGCACCTTCGGCACGTTCAGCGGCGCTATTACCGTAGCGACCGATGGCACCCCGTCGGTGACTGCCGAGATCGACGTCGCCTCGGTACACTCCGGCAACGACCAGCGCGATGCCCACCTGCGGGCGGCCGACTTCTTCGATGTCGAGAAGTACCCCACCGCCACCTTCGTGTCCACGTCGGTGACCCCGGACGGCGAGGACTACCGACTGGAGGGCGACTTCACCCTCAAGGGCGTGACCCGACCGGTGAGCCTGGCCCTACAGTTCAACGGGGTGAATCCCGGCATGGGGCACGGCGCGGTCGCAGGCTTCGAGGCGTCGGTGGTGTTGAACCGCAAGGACTTTGGCATCGACATCGACATGCCACTGGAGACCGGTGGCGCAGTGGTCGGCGACAAGGTCACCATCACCCTCGAGATCGAAGCGCTCAAGCAGGCGTGAGCGGAGTGGGCGGGGTGGGATCGACGGCGACGACGATTCCCACCGCGCCGGCGCCGACGTGCACACCGAGTACCGGGCCCAGGTCGGCGATGACGGCATCCCCGCAGCCAGGCAGGGCGGCGGCCAGCGTGGCAGCCAATTCTGCGGCAACGGTCGGATTGTCGATGTGATGGACGGCGAGCGATGCTCGCTGCTCCCCCACCACCTCAAGCACCTGCTCGACCATCGCCGCTTGCGCTTTGGATGCGGTGCGCACCCGCTGAGCCAGCACCAGCCGACCCTGCTCGTCGATGCGCAGCAGTGGCTTGAGGGCCAGCGCGGTGCCGAGCCATGACGCGGCGGTGCCGATCCGGCCGCTACGCCGCAGGTTGTCCAGACGCTGGACGACAACGTAGGCACGCACCCGGGAGACTGCTGATTCCGCCTCGGCAACAACGGTTTCCAGGTCCGCACCTGCGACGGCAGCACGGGCGGCGGCCACTGCGACGAACCCGGTGCCCATCGCGGTCGACTTCGAGTCGACCACCCGCACGGCCCCGCCGAACTCGCGCGCCGCGTATTCGGCAGCACCCAGTGTGCTCGAGAGTTCGCCGGAGATATGCACGGCCACCACGCCGTCACCGCCGCTGTCGCGCAACGCGTCCCGGTAGGTTGCGGCGAGTTCGCTCGGGGTGGCGCCCGCGGTCGTCACGTGTCCGCGCTGGTACAGATCGGCTGGCACGGCGTCGACACCGTCGCGCAGGTCGCGACCGTCGACGAGTATGTGCAGCGGCACAACGCGGATATCGCCGGCGCGGACCTCATCGGCCCGCAGCCGCGCCGACGAGTCGGTGACCACGACGACGGCCATGGGTCAGTCGCGCGTGCTGTCGAGCGGAACACCAGCTTCGGCAAGCGCTTTGAGCATCAGATCGGCGACGCCTTGATGTGCTTCGAAATTCCAGTGGATGCCGTCGGGATTGCCGCGGCCGGCCATGACCTCTTCACCCACCGCAGCTTTCAAGTCGACCACCGGAATGTCGTGCTGGGCCGCCCATTCGTTGATCGCGGCGACCGTACCGGGCCGGCCGCGATGGGACATGCCGTAGGTGGGCGCGATGTGCACCGAGGGAATCGAGGCAATCATCGGGATGCCAGGCCGGTTGAAATCCAACGCACCACGAGTCATTTCGAGGTATTCCACCGTCAGGTGAGGTGGTAGTGCCGGACGTGCGATCGGCGACAGCTTCGGCTGCGCCCACCCATATCCGTCCCGGACCCAGCGGCGCAGCCACGAGGGGCGTACGTAGCGGATGAGTTCGCGCAGCGCGGTCGGCAGCGGCGAGGGCAGCGAATCCATGCCACTGGTCGCGAAGATCACCGCACCGGCCCGCGGTAACGCGGCCCATGCGCGCGGATCCTGAGTGGCCGCCCACCACACGTCACGGCTGGTCCACCCGATCCGGCCGATCAACTCGACGTCCCAACCCAGTTGGCGGGCAACAATGTTGGGCCAGATTCGCGGATCGTCGGAGGGCAGGCCACCTTGCGGGCCGTAATAGGATAGGGAATCGCAGAAGATCAGCAGAGTCCGGGGGTCCGGGGGTGGATCCAGTTGCTCAGAGGACATCGTTAGCCACCTGAGCCGAGGCGTTCCACACATCGAGGCGCCAGCGAATGGCCTTGAACGGCGCATCGTCGGCACTGTGCCCGGATAGTTGTGCCCAGCTGGCATTGCCCATCCCGCCCAGCACGGGCCAGCTTTCGACCGGCAATCCGAGAAGTGCCGCGCACAGCGCCGCGATCAACCCACCATGAGCCACCAGTACCAGCGGCCGGTCAGGATCATCTCGACCCCACTCCGGTTCTCCGGCAACCAAATCGGCAACCAGCGGCACGCTGCGATCCGCGACGTCGATGCGGCTTTCACCGCCGTGCGGGGCCCAGGTGGCGTCATCGCGCCAGGCCTGGCGGGCTCCTGGTGCGGTGTCGTCCACCTGGTGATGGGTGAGCCCCTGCCAGTCGCCGAGGTGGGTCTCTCGAAGCCGGGTGTCGACCTGCACCCGCAGCCCGGTGCGGTCGGCCAGCGCCACCGCGGTGTCGTAGGCGCGCCGCAAGTCCGAGGACACGATCAGCAGCGGCTGGCGTTTGGCCAGCACCTCAGCGGCGGCGACGGCCTGCGCCCGGCCCAGATCAGTCAGTTCGGTATCGAGCTGACCCTGCATACGGCTACCGGCGTTGTACTCGGTCTGGCCGTGCCGCAGCATGACCAGCCGGCGCACCGTCACGGCGTGTCCCCTGATGTCGCCGGCCCAGCGGCTCCGGCCTCTGATGTCGCCGGCCCAGCGGCTCCGGCCTCTGATGTCGCCGGCCCAGCGGCTCCGGCCTCGACGTCATCGAGGTCGACAGACAAGAACGGGCAGTCCCGCCACAACCGGTCCAGGGCGTAGAAGTTGCGCTCCTCCTGGTGCTGGATATGCACCACGATGTCGACGAAATCGAGCAGCACCCACCGGCCTTCCCGGGTGCCCTCGCGGCGCGCAGGCTTGTACCCGGCCAGCCGCATCTTCTCCTCGACCTCATCGACGATCGCGTTCACCTGACGCTCATTGGCCGCCGATGCGATCACGAAGCAGTCGGTGATCACCAGCTGGCCAGACACGTCGATGACAACGATGTCCTGCGCGAGCTTGGCCGCGGCGGCTCTGGCCGCCACAGTGGCCATCTGAACGGCTTCGTCGGTCGCGGTCACGTTGGAGTCTCCTCGAATGTCGTAACGGCGGGCCGGCTCGGTTGGCCGACTCCGCTGTAGAGGCCGCGCTTGGACACGTACTGCACGACGCCGTCGGGTACCAGGTACCAGATCGGTCGGTTGCCGGCAGCACGCACGCGACAGTCGGTGGACGAGATCGCCAGGGCAGGCACCTCGACCAGGCTCAGCGCTTCCTCGGGCAGCTGATCGAACGCCGCGACGATGTGCTTGGCGTTGAGTTCGTAACCGGGCCGGCTGACGCCGACGAACTTGGCGAGTGCGAACAGCTCCTCCCAGTTCTGCCAGGACAGGATCGACGCCAGCGCATCGGCACCGGTGATGAAGTACAGGTCTGCATCGGGATTGAGCGCGCGCAGGTCCCGCAGGGTGTCATTGGTGTAGGTGGGCCCGCCGCGGTCGATGTCGACGCGGCTGACCGAGAAGCGCGGGTTGGAGGCGGTCGCGATGACCGTCATCAGGTAGCGATCCTCGGGCGGGGTCACCTCCCGAGACTTCTGCCACGGCTGGCCGGTGGGCACGAACACCACCTCGTCGAGATCGAAGAGGGCGGCGACTTCGCTGGCTGCGACCAGGTGGCCGTTGTGGATGGGATCGAACGTCCCACCCATCACGCCGAGCCTGCGCCGAGCCGAGGAAACCACGATTGACCAGCTTACGGGAGGCTGTGGGACGGTTCGCGACGCTCACGAGCCAGCACCCCAACTGTGTGCTGGCAAATATCTGCCCAGGGAATCGTCGCAATTCAGGTAGCATTTCGCCCTGAGTCGAGTTATCCGATCTAGGGGTCAATGATGATGAAGTTCGGTAGCCGACGTCTGACACTGCCTGTGACGAGTGTGGCCGCTGTGGCCGCTGCAGTGGCGATGGGCCTGACCCCGACCGTGGCGTCGGCCCCGGTGCTCACCGCGGCGACCGTGGATTACCTTCGCGGCACGAACATCGGCTGGACGCCGACCGACCAGGAGTACCGCGACTTCATCTCGCGGGTGCTGGATGGCACCGACACGCCCGCCAACCCGCCCACCTCGAGTGGCTACGTCGACTACAACGCCGGATTCTGGCCGGTGTCGAACAACTACATCTTCGATCTGACGTGGAACGACTCCGTCGCGCAGGGCGTGCAGCGCCTCGAAGCCAAGAACCCCGAGGGCGATGTCGTCTTCGGGAACTCACAGGGCGCGGTCGTGCTGTCGCAGTACAAAGCTGCGCATCCCGAAGGAACCGGTAATACGTTCGTCCTCGTCGAGAACCCGAGCCGACCCAACGGCGGGGTGATGGAACGGTTTGCGGGGCTGCACATTCCGATCCTCAATATCAGCTTCACCGGTGCCACGCCCGACAACGGCGATACGACGGTCGACGTGGCCCGCCAGTACGACGGTTGGGCAGACTTCCCGACGTACCCGTTGAATCTGTTGGCCACGGCCAATGCCATCGCCGGCATGATCCTTGTGCACGGGCAGACGCAGACCGAGCTCACCGCCGCCGACATCGAAGCCGCCAAGGCCGGCGGCAACGCGTACTACCAAGTGCATGGCGATACAACGTATTACCTCATCCGCACCCCACTGGTACCGCTGCTAATGCCACTCAAGGGCATCGTGCCCGACCCGATTCTTGGCGCCATCGATCCGGTCCTGCGGACGTTCATCGAGATGGGTTACGACCGCACCGATTACAGCAAGCCGACCAAGGCCCAGCTGTTCCCGCCGATCAGCCTTCCCAGCCTCCCCTCGGCCGCCGCCGCGCAAAAGACCGTCACCCCGGCAGCGGCGGCCAGTACCGCAACGACCACCACGCTCACCACGAAAGCGCCTGAGGCCGCGGCGAGTACACCCAAAGCCAGCACCCCGAAAGCCAACGCATCACAGGCCGGTGCATCGAAAAAGACCACTAACGCCAGCAACGACGGCCACAAGAAGAGCACCGGCGGCAGCGCAAGACCGTCGAAGGCTAGCGACTAGGACAACTGAGCGATCAGCAGCTCGACCCGCTCGGCGGCGTGGCTCGCACGCAACCGGCCATTGCGAGTGAGACCGACCAGTCCGTGTAGTGCCGACCAGAGCACCTCGGCGAACGTGTCGGCGTCGGGCAGCTCGCCAAGGTCGGCAACTGCGTTGCGTAGCTCGTTGAACCCCGCTTCGAGTTCGGGCGGTGTGTCCTCGGCGGCGAAGTGCAGCGTGGTGGGCCGGGTGAACATCACGTCGTACAGGGCCGGGTTTTCGCCAGCAAAGCCGATGTAGGCGTGCGCAAGTTGCCGTAGCGCGTCGGCGGCCGTCGCGGCGCCGCTGCGCGCGGCGTTCAGTGCCTCGGCGAGTTCACGGAATCCGTCGATGGCGACAGCGTGCGCGAGCTGCTCCATGTTGGCGAAGTGCGCATAGAGAACCGGTTGGCTGTATTCGATCTCGGCGGACAGCCGCCGAGTGGTGACGGCATCCCACCCTTCGGACTCGGCCAGCCCGCGCGCCGTCGTGATGATCAGCTGGCGTCGCGCAGCACGCTCGCGCGCGCGCCGGTCCCCGGTAGGCATACCCGATTCTAGCACTGCTAGAACACCTAGCAATGCCATTGACACGCCCGGACGGCATTGCTAGCGTTGCTAGGACATCCAGCGACGCATCTTCGAGGAGTTCCGACGGCGACGGGCGAATGCCCGCACCGGGGGCGATCGGTCTCGTCGCGGCAACTCACGTTGATCGTCTGAAAGGACAGCTGAAGTCATGACAAAGCAACCGAAAACCCTTGGCCGACTGGTGATGCGCGCCGCGCCCCTGCTCAATGCACCGGTGGCCGCAATCGCTACCTCCCCACGCTTTGGTGGGTTGGTGAATCGCAACATCGCGATACTGCGCTACACCGGGCGGCGTTCTGGACGCACGTTCAGCATCCCCGTGGCCTACCGCCGTACCGGTGGCACGATCACCATCAACGCCAACCTGCCGCAGACCAAGACCTGGTGGCGCAACTTCCTCGGCGCCGGCGGTCCAGTCACGCTGCAGTTCGACGGCACCGAGCGCACCGGGCATGCGGTGGCCGCGCAGGATCACAAGGGGCGGGTCACCGTCACCGTAGGACTAGACGGGCAGTAACTGGTCGATCACCGCGGCAAGCTGCTTGGCCGAACGGCATTCGTGCATGGTGATGACGTCCTCATAGCGCGGCACCGCCGAGTCACCGCTGCCCCACAGGTGCCGCGGCTCCGGGTTGAGCCAGTGTGCGTGCCGGCTGGCACTGACCATATGAGCCAGGATGTCGACGGCGGGGTTGCGGTAGTTGGTGCGCGCGTCGCCGAGCACCAGCAGCGAGCTGCGTGGTGACAGCACGTTGTGGAAGTTCTCGGTGAACGACACGAACGCATTGCCGTAGTCGGAGTGCCCGTCGCGGGTGTAGACCCCCGCTTCCCGGGTGATGCGCTGGACGGCGACCGCGAGGTCGGCATCCGGTCCGAACAGGTGGGTCACCTCGTCGGTGGTGTCGATGAAGGCGAAGACCCGGACCCGGGAGAACTGCTGGCGCAGGGCGTGCACGAGCAGCAGGGTGAAGTGGCTGAAGCCGGCCACTGAGCCCGAAACATCGCACAGCACAACGAGTTCCGGCCGCGCCGGCCGCGGCTTACGCAGCACGACGTCGATCGGCACTCCCCCGGTCGACATCGACTTCCGCAGGGTCTTACGCAGGTCGATGGCACCGGAGCGGGCGCGACGGCGGCGAGCCGCCAGCCGGGTGGCCAGCATCCGGGCCAGCGGACCGACGACCTTGCGCATCTGGCGCAGCTGATCGCCAGAGGCCCGCAGGAATTCGACGTTCTCGGCCAACTGTGGGATGCCGTACATCTGGACGTGGTCGCGGCCGAGCTGTTCGGCGGTACGCCGTTTGGTCTCGCTTTCCACCATCCGCCGCAACTGCGCAATCTTCTGCGCGGCAAGCGCTTTGGCGATCTGCTCCTGAGTGGGGCTCGGGTCGTCGTCGTGCGGCGCCAGCAGGCCGGCCAGCAGCCGGCCTTCCAGTTCGTCCAAGCCCATCGCCTTGAGCGCCTGATACGACGAGTACGAGGGGCCGCGACTGGACGTGTAGCGGCCGTAGGCCTCGACGATCTGCGCGATCATCGCGACCAGCCGATCGTCCATGTCGCCGATGTCGGGGTTGTCGGCCAGCAGGTCCAGCAGCATCTGCCGCATCGCTTCGATATCCTCGGGCGGCAAGCCGTCCTGGGTGTCCTCGTCGGCATCCTCGTCGACCAGGACGGTGCGGCCACCCAACGCCGGCGGCCACCACAGGTCGAACAGCGCGTCATAGGTCTCCCGGTGGTCGGCGCGGCGCAGCACCGCACACGCCAGACCTTCGCGGAGGGACTCGCGGTTACCCAGGCCCAGCACGGTCATCACCCGGCCGGCGTCAACCGTCTCCGACGGCCCCACCGAAATCCCTTGAGCACGTAGCGCTTCGACGAAGCCCACCAGGTGGCCGGGCAAGCCGTGCGGGGCTAGCGGTTGTGGGGGGCGCACCCTGCGGACGGCCATCGGCTTAGTTCAGCCGCAGTTCGCCAGCGGCCCGCTGCTGGTCGGACTGGTGCTTGAGCACCACCCCAAGCGTCGCGGCGATGGTGGCGTCGTCGATGGTGTCGAGCCCCAGCGCCAAAATCGTGCGGCCCCAGTCGATGGTCTCGGCGACCGACGGCAGTTTCTTGAGCTGCATACCGCGCAGCACGCCGATGATGCGGACCAGTTCGGCGGCCAGCGACTCGGGCAGCTCGGGCACCCGGGACAACAGGATGCGCCGCTCGAGGTCCGCGTCGGGGAAGTCGATGTGCAGGAACAGGCAGCGGCGCTTGAGCGCCTCGGACAGCTCCCGGGTGGCGTTAGAGGTCAGCACCACGAACGGGGTGCGCGATGCGGTGATCGTGCCCAATTCCGGGACGGTGACCGCGAAGTCGCTCAGCACCTCCAGCAGCAGGCCCTCGATCTCGATATCGGCCTTGTCGGTTTCGTCGATCAGCAGCACGGTGGGTTCGGTGCGCCGGATGGCCGTCAGTAGCGGCCGGGACAGCAGGAACTCCTCGCTGAAGATGTCGGACTTGGCCGCGTCCCAGTCGTCGGACCCGGACTGCATCCGCAGGATCTGCTTGGCGTGGTTCCACTCGTAGAGCGCACGGGCCTCGTCGACACCCTCGTAGCACTGCAGGCGCACCAGGCCCGATCCGGTGGTCTGGGCGACCGCACGGGCCAGTTCGGTCTTGCCGACACCGGCCGGCCCCTCGACCAGCAGCGGCTTGCCCAACCGATCGGCGAGGAACACCGCTGTGGCGGTGGCGGTGTCGGGCAGATAGCCGGTCTCGGCCAGCCGCTTGGCGACATCGTCGATGTCGGTGAATAGCGGTGCCGGGCGTGCGGGGGTTTCGGTCATGGTTCTCCTGTCGTCGCCTCAGGCAGGGCGGGTGTGGCCGTCTCCCCAGACGATCCATTTGGTTGACGTCAACTCGGGCAGACCCATCGGGCCGCGTGCGTGCAGCTTCTGGGTGGAGATGCCGATCTCGGCTCCGAAGCCGAACTGCTCGCCGTCGGTGAACGCCGTCGAGGCGTTGACCATCACCGCGGCTGCGTCGACACGTTCGGTAAAGCGCTGTGCCGCAGCAAGGTTGGTGGTGACAATGGCCTCGGTATGACCGGTGCCGTAGGTGTTGATGTGCTCGATGGCGGCGTCGAGCCCGTCGACGGTGGCCACCGCGATGTCCATCGACAAGAACTCCGCTCGCAGTTCGTCGTCGGTCGGGTTGTCGTGGACGGTGACCCCAGCCTGTTGCAGCGCGGCAACCAATCGCGGCAGGGCCGTGCTGGCGACGGCTGCGTCCACCAGCAGTGTCTCTGCGGCGTTGCAGACACTGGGCCGCCGCGTCTTGGCGTTGAGGACGATCCGCTCGGCGACGTCGAGGTCGGCGGCGGAGTGGACGTAGACGTGACAGTTCCCCACGCCGGTTTCGATGGTGGGCACCGTGGCGTCGCGCACGACGGCATCGATCAATCCGGCACCACCGCGCGGGATCACCACGTCGACCAGACCGCGGGCCTGGATGAGGTGGGTGACGCTGGAGCGGTCGGCGCTGGGCAGCAGTTGCACCGCGTCCTCGGGCAGACCCTCGGCGGCCAGTGCGCCGCGCAGTGCGGCGACCAGCGCGGCGTTGGAGTGCGCGGCCGAGGAGCTACCGCGCAGCAGCACGGCGTTGCCGGATTTGAGGGTGAGGCCGAACGCGTCGACCGTCACGTTGGGCCGGCCTTCGTAGACGATTCCGATCACGCCGAGGGGGACACGCTGCTGACGCAGTTGCAGCCCGTTGGGCAGCGTGCGGCCGCGTAGGACTTCACCGATCGGGTCGGGCAGTCCGGCGACCTGACGCAGACCGGCGGCGATGCCATCGATCCGCTGCGGGTTGAGCGCGAGCCGGTCCAGCATCGCCTCGGCGGTGCCTGCGGCGCGGGCGACGTCGAGGTCGACGGCGTTGGCGGCCAGGATCTGGTGTGAGTGGGCCAGCACGGCGTCCGCGGCAGCGTGCAGGGCGCGGTCTTTAACGGTGGTGGTGAGCGACGCCAGGGTGCGCGAGGCGACGCGCGCCCGGCGGGCGGTGTCGAGCACCTCGTTCTTCAAGTCGTCAAGCTCGGCCAATTCCCGGGTCGCTACGCTCCTGCCCTCCGGCGCCGCCTGAACACTCATTACCCCAGGGTATCGGTCTCCCCACCAACCGGCAGGTGGGGCCCCGCACGGGGCACGTCGGTCATTAATCTGCACATTGTTGATTAAAATCGACGCAGCGTAGATTTCACGCTACGGTCGTTGGCAGTGGCATCAACCCGAGAGGAGGTGACCGGTGAAGACCTTTCTGATCACCGGAGTCAGTAGCGGCCTGGGCCGCGCATTCGCCGAAGCCGCACTGGAAGCGGGGCACACCGTCGTGGGCACTGTCCGTCGGCAGGCTGAACTCGAGTCGTTCGAAGCGTTAGCGCCCACCGCCCATGGGCGGCTCTTGGACGTGACCGACGAGGAGGCGGTGTTCGGCACCGTGAACGATGTCGAATCGACCGTCGGTCCTATCGATGTCGTGATCGCCAACGCGGGCTACGGACTCGAAGGCGTCTTCGAGGAAACACCCTTGAGCGAGTTGCGCGCTCAGTTCGACACCAACGTGTTCGGCGTTGCCGCGACCCTGCAGGCCGCCCTGCCTTACCTGCGTCAACGCCGCAGCGGTCATCTCATGGCCGTCACGTCGATGGGCGGGATGATGGCGCCGGCCGGCCTGACTGCCTACTGCGGCAGCAAGTTCGCATTGGAGGGACTGCTGGAAAGCCTGGGCAAAGAGGTCGCACAGTTCGGCGTCCACGTCACGGCCATCGAACCAGGTTCGTTCCGCACCGACTGGGCCGGTCGGTCCATGAGGCGATCAGAGCGAACGATCGCCGACTACGACGATCTGTTCGCACCGATCCGGGACGCGCGCGTTCAGGCGAGCGGCAACCAACTCGGCGACCCGGCAAAGGCCGCCGCCGCGGTTCTGCGCATCGCCGAATCGGACAATCCGCCACGACATCTGGTGCTGGGATCAGATGCACTGCGCCTCATCCGAACCGCGCGTCACGCCGTCGACGAGGAGATCGACAGGTGGGAATCCGTCTCTCGCACAACCGACTTCCCCGACGGTCACCAGATTGCCGCCGGCTAGCCATGCCAGCACACTCTCGACCGACCCGGCGTGGCGCAGCCACGCCGCGCAAAGGGGACCTGCGGGAGCAGGCGATCCTCGACATCGCCGAACGGCTCCTGGCCGAGCAAGGCTACGACGCCATGACGATCGCCGACATCGCCGCGGGTGCGGGGCTGACGCGGGGCGCCCTGTACTTCTATTTCGGGTCCAAACAGGACGTCGTCACCGCGCTCGTCGCGCGCACCGTCGAGGCGCTCAGGGAAAAGTCGCGCGCGGCCTCCTCCGACGCAGCGCGCGGTGAGTACGCCATCGACGAGGCGATGGCCAGGACCGAAGCTCTGTGGCGTCAACACGGAGTGGTGATGCGCACCGCGATCGACCTGGCGTCGTCGGTGCCCGAGATCGACACCCTGTGGACCGACACCGCCGACATCTTCATCGACGCGATCGCCGAGATCCTGCAGCACATGAATACCGAGCCGGACGTGACAAGCACCGACATCGCCGGGATGGCACGGGCCCTGTGCTGGATGATCGAACGCAGCTTCTACCAGGGCTCCAGAATTTCCGAGGCCGAGCTGGGCCGGGCCCGTGCGGCCTGCACCGAGGTCTGGCGCCGGACCGCCCGTTGACGGCCGATAAACGACCAGTTTTACCCAAAAGTCCGGAAGAATGCTGTGCGATGACACGGGTATGTGTGGTGGGCAGCGTGAACGTCGATCGATTCTTCACAGTCGCCGTTCTGCCGGGCCCCGGCGAGACCGTGCTCGGGTCAGCGGTGACCACCGAACCGGGCGGCAAAGGCGGCAATCAGGCGGTCGCGGCGGCCCGAGCCGGCGCCATCGTGCAGTTCGTCGGGGCGGTGGGCACCGACCCGGCAGGTGCCGAGTTGCGGACCCACCTGAGCGACAACGGCATCGGGCTCGACGGGCTGCAAGAGCTGCCGGTCGCCAGCGGCAGTGCGGTGATCCTGGTCGACAACCGCGGCGAGAACATGATCGTGGTGGCGCCCGGCGCCAATGGGCATCTGACGCTGACCTCGGCTGCTGCCCGCGCGGTGATCGCCGACTGCGAGGTGCTGCTCGTTCAGTTGGAGGTGCCGATCGCGACCGCAGTAGCGGCCGCGCGTGAAGCCCGCTCGGTCGGAGCCACCGTGATCGTCAATGCCTCCCCCGTCAGCGCCGACCCGGCCCTGAGTGACCTGGCCGACGTCACCGACGTCGTGATCGTCAACGAAGCCGAGGAGCCGCATTGGATCTGGCCCACCAGGCATCTGGTGGTCACCCGCGGTGCCCGTGGCGCGATTTACCGGGCAACCGGTGGAGACCTAGAGATACCCAGTCCCGACGTCGAGGCGATCGACACCACCGGCGCAGGAGATGTCTTCGCCGGCGTGCTCGCCGCGAACTGGTTGGCCGGCCACGAGCGCGCGCTTCGCCGAGCCTGCGCAGCGGGCGCGCTGGCGACGCTTGTTCCCGGCGCTGGCGATTGCGCACCGACCGCGGAGGCGATCGACGACGTCCTTTCACCTGAGGTGGGCGGCAGCACCTAGCGCCGTCTAGTCGTTGCGCACTGGACCTCGGGCATTCGCCCGATCACCGCGCTGGACCAACCACCACAACAGCACTCCGGCCGCCAGGATCGACACGGCGACACCCAGTTCCAGCAAGCCCCCATAGCCGGTGATCGAGAATCCGGTCGCGCCCACTACGAGCATCACTGCGAGCAGGACAGCCAGGCCCATCGACAGCGGGATGAAAACCCGCGGCAGACGGATGGGGCGCAGCGCATCCGGACGGTCCTTGCGCAGCAACGCGAAACCGGAGACAGCCAGCACGTGGGCCAGGATGTAGCCCAGATTGCCCGTCACGATGATCGCCAACGGCTGTTGTAGTACGACGAGCAGCACGATATTGAGTACCAGCATCACGTTCAACGCGCGCACGGGCACGCCACGCTTGTTCAGCTTGCCCATGGAGCGCACGGTGATTCCCTCTTTGCCCATGTTGAACAGCACTCGCGACGCATCGGCGACCGACGTCAGCATGACCAACAGCAGCGAGGCGATGAGGCACAGCACCATGACGCCGCCACCGGCACCGGTGAGCTTGGAGAAACTCGCCACGAAAAACGTCGAGGGGTCTTCGACAATAGCCTGCTCGCCGGCGAAACCGCCCAGAGTGAGCGGCACGATGAAAAAGACACCGAGGCAGAACAAGGCAGATGCCCGGATTGCGCGCGAGGTGTCCTTGACGGGATCGCGGTACTCCGAGGCGAAGGTGGCGCAGACCTCGACGCCCAATGTCGTCCACGCCATCACGTAGAGCCACACGATCGCGGTGTGCAATCCGCCGAGGCCGTGCAGTTTCCACGTCAGATCCATGGGTGCCCAGTCGGCGTTGAACAGCGGGAAGAAGACGAACACCGACAGGGGGATCATCAGGATTGCGGCGGTCACATAGACGAACGCCATGGTGACCCGCACACCGATGATGTTGATGCCGTAGAGGGCGAAGATGACGCAGAGCCCGATCAGGATGGGGAAGCTGAAATGGAGTGGGCCGATGTCATAGGTCCACTGTTGGTCTGGGAACCATTGCGACTGGACCAGCAGGCCGGTGAATGCTCCGTAGGTGGCCAGGTTGGATCCCCACGGCAGCCAGTACCCCACCCCGGCCAACGGTGCGAGCCACGGCGCGTATTTCTTCCAGGCCTCGGCGGCATACCCCGAGATGCCGCCGGATGCATCGGGGAACATTGCCGCGAGTTCGGTGTAGATCCAATTCACTGCCAGGGAGATCACCATGGAGATCGCCCACAGGACTGCGGCGCCCCAGCCGCCGAGCCCGGCGATCGAAGCGCCCAAGGTGGCCACGAGTGCAGCGGGCATGGTCATGGCCATCGCAAAGCCGTCGAACCAGCGCATTTTCCGCGGCAGTCGTTCTTCGGCCGAATGCAGCTCGGCAACACCGTCATTGATTGTCAAGGCTGAACCTCCATCGTGATGGGACATCGTGGCGTCACATTCATCGGCGCTACATTCATCAATGTCCGCCGTGCGGTGTTACAGATTGAGAGACAAGGATTTTCAGCCGGTCAGCTGGGACGAAACGAATCGTGGGCAGCGCGTGGAGCGTGCTTCACCATGATGTGCCGAGCGACGGTGTACTCGGCGACGGCCTCCTGGCTCATGTCCTTGCCGAAGCCGCTCGCCTTCACTCCGCCGTGGGGCGCCTCGGAGGCGATCGGAAGATGATCGTTGACCCACGTCACCCCCGCCTCGATGGCGTGGGAGACGCGTAGTGCGCGAGCCACATCCTGTGTCCACACCGAGGACGCCAGGCCGTAGCGGCAGTCGTTGGCCAGGACGATTGCCTGCGCCTCGTCGCTGAACGGCAGCACGACCAAAACAGGTCCGAACACCTCGTCCTGGACGATCTCGGCGCACTGCTGTGCCCCGGTGATCAGTGTGGGCGGGTAGTACGCTCCCGGCCCCTCGGGGACTGAGCCACCGATGTGCACTGTTGCGCCCGCGGCGACGGCACGTTCGACGAATCCATGGACACGCCCACGGTGTTCCAGGCTGACGAGTGGTCCGATGTCGGAGGTCGGATCATGGGGGCTTCCGACGCGGATGGCAGCGAACTTGTCCCGCAGGCGGGCCACAACGTCGTCGAACACCGATTCCTGGGCATAGACCCGGGTGGCCGCCGTGCAATCCTGTCCGGAGTTGTAGGTGGCACCCATCGCGATGCCGTGCGCTGCGGAGTCCAGGTGGGCGTCCTCGAAGACCAGGCACGGAGCCTTTCCACCGAGTTCCAGGTGCACCCGCCCGCCCCTTGCCGAGGCTGTTGACATCACCTGACGCCCGGCGCGGGTCGAGCCGGTGATCGAGATCAGTTGTACCCGTTCGTCTTCCACCAGGGCCTGTCCGACGGACTCATCGCCGGTCACCACTTCGAGGACACCGGCGGGGATCCCCGCTTCGACTGCCAGCGCAGCGATGTGGAGCGTGCTGCTCGGCGTCGCAGGTGCCGGTTTCACCACGATGGTGTTACCCGCCGCAATGGCGGGGCCAATCTTCCACAGGCCCATGATCATCGGGAAGTTCCACGGTGCGATGCCAACGACCGGTCCTACCGGCCGGCGCACGATCATGGACGTATAGCCCTCGCTGAGGACACCGGCTCCGGACTGCTCCAGCGAGCGTGCCGCACCTGCGAAGAACCTCAGATTGTCAGTGCCGAAAGGCAGTTCACCGTCGCGAAAGACCGCGACGGGCTTGCCGGTCTCGGCGACCTCAAGGGCAGTGAGATCGGCGGCGTGCGCATCGATCAAGTCTGCCCACCGCAGGATGGCCCTGGCCCGCTCGCCCGCAGTTCGGCCAGACCATTCGGGATAGGCCTCAGTGGCCGCGGTGACGGCCGCGCGGGCCTCGGCGACAGTAGCCTCCGACACTGTCGTGGTCTGCTCGCCCGTGGCCGGGTCGATCAGAATCCGCACCTGGCCCGAGCCCGGGATACGTTCGCCTCGATGGAAGCGTCCTGCGGTCATGCCCGTACTCCTTCAGCTGTTGAAGCCCACACCGAATCGGTCGAGTGTGCGCAGTAGTAGGCCGCGGCGGCCGGTCTCGTCCTCGCGGGCCAGGGCGGCCCGGGTGATCTCGACCGCGGGCCACCGCAGGGGTTCGGGCGGGAACGGCAGCGCAGCGGCAGTCACGGCCTTCAACCGTGTTCGTTCCGTCCTGCGCCCGGCAAGGAGATCGAGTGCGACCTGAGCACCGAAGCGCGTGGAGGCCACGCCGAGGCCGGTGAATCCAACAGCGTAGGCAACGCGACCACCATGTGCGGTGCCGAAGATCGGTGTAAATCGGCTAGTGGTGTCGATGACGCCACCCCACCGGTGGGTGAACGGCAGGTCTTCCAGTTGTGGGAATGTCTCACGAAACTGACGGGCGAGCAACAGATGCGAGGCGTCGCGCTGCTCCAATTCGGGGGCGACGCGGTTACCGAAGTGATAGATCGCGTCGTAACCACCCCAGATAATCCGGTCGTCACGCGTCCGGCGGAAGTAGTGAAACTGGTTGCCCGCGTCGGTGAGTCCCTGATTTTGCGCCCAGCCGATCGACGAGAGCTGCTCTGCGGACAGCGGGGCGGTCGCCAACACGTAGTCGTAGACGGGCAGCAGCCATGCCTTGAGGCGCCGCAGCAGCGGTGGAAAGGCGTTGGAGGCCAGCAGCACTTGGCCTGTCGTTACCGCACCCTGTGGGGTGCGTACAGTCAGAACGTCACCGGCACGGCTGATCCCGAGAGCCGGGGTCTGTTCGTATATGACGGCTCCGCGCTCTTCTGCCACCCGCCGCAATCCCAGCACCAACGCCACTGGATCGACCAAGCCGCCGGAGTGAATGCGCAAGCCGGCAAGAAACAGTGGCGAATCGATGTCGGCCCGAATCTGTTCTCGGTCAAGTAATTCGACCGCGACACCGCGGCGGGTGTGTGACGCGGCCGCGTTTCGCAGCGCCTCCACTTCATGCGGCGTCCGCGCCACGGTCGTTTTGCCGACCATACGCAGGTCGGCGTCGATCCGGTGAGTGGTTACGAAGTCGGCGATCTCGGCTACGTTGTGGCGTCCTAACCGCTCGAGTTGATCGAGTTCGTCGGGCCACCTTGCTTCGCCGTGCGCGATGCCATGTGTCAGGGACTCCGAGACGAAGCCACCGTTGCGCCCGGAAGCGGCTGATCCGGTCCAGGACTGCTCGAGGATCACGACGCGACGGCCCGGCTGTTCTCCCAGCGCCTCGATAGCCGCCCACAGGCCGGTGTATCCGGCGCCGACGATCACTAGATCCGCCGAAACATGGCCGGTCAAAGGATCAGTTCGTGGCCCGGTTTCCACGCCCTCCCACCACACCGGCCGGGGCGCGGCGTCGCGGAGCAGACGGTCGCTCACGACCGATCGTCCGCGCCGACGGTGGACGGCATCCGGCGGCGGTCCACCGGCTGCTCGGGCTGCGCGTTCATGGCGGCTCCGGAATCTGTGATCGAGGCTCAGGCATGCACGACGACGACGCATACTGCATCCTGATTCAGGGATTTAACACGCCAAATGTGCACGTGATGGAGGTTGATTAAACCAAACTTGAGCCAAAGTTCAAGGTTTTGTACCCAATCGGCGAGATTTTTGGCAGAGTGACGCCCAACCAAGACGAGGAGGTGACCGGCGTGGCAGTGAGCCGCAGTGAGCGACGCGCGAACCTTCTCCATGCCGCGCAGCGCGCGGTGATGAAGCACGGCGCCGACGTCCAGCTGAAACAGGTCGCGGCGGAGGCCGGATTGACCTCTGGGGCGGTTCTCTATCACTTTCCCGACGTCCAGAGCCTGTTGGTCGAGGCCAACCGCGCCGGCATGGAACGCTTCTACGACGAACGACTCAGAGCCATCGAGGGCATCGCGGAACCCGACCGACGACTCGTCGTGACCATCGAATCCGGACTCCCCGTCGACTCCGATGATCCGGCGGTGAAGCTGCTGTGCGAACTGGGCGGCGCAGCGGGTCGCTACCCGACCTACGGCGTCCTTCTCACAGCGCTCTTCGACCGACAGGTTGCGATGTATCAGGTGATCTTGGAATCCGGTGCAGCGCAAGGACAATTCACACTCAGCTCGCCGTCGCTGACCATCGCACGAAACATCGTGGCGCTGGAGGACGCATACGGCTACCGCATGATCGCACGCCATCCCAGCCTCGACGCCGACTCATCCGTCGAGCTGGTACTCGACTATGCCCGGGTGGCAACCGCTCACCCACTGCCCCGCATATCACCGAACGAAAGCAACCGCCAATGAGCACCAGCTTGACAATCATGTTCTGGCCCGAATCCGCTTACGGGCCAACGAATCAGTGCATCGGGATCGCCGCCAAGCTCCGGGACCGCGGACACCGAATCGTCTTCGCCGCAGAGTCATCCTGGGTTGGAAAGATCGGCCGGTTCGGGTTCGCTGAGGAACTCGTCGACCTCGCCGAACCCGCCGCCGGTGCGGCGGAGGAGGATGCGGGTCAGTTCTGGACGGACTTCATCACGGAGACCGCACCCGAATTTGCCAAGCCCACGATCGAACAGATCGCGACATTCATCAAGCCGACCTACCAAGCCCTCATCGACGGCGCCAAGTACTGCGAGCCCCGACTGCGCGAGATCATCGCAACCCACCAACCCGATGTCATCGTCGAGGACAATGTGGTCCTGTTCCCGGCGCTGACCACCGCGGGCAAGCCGTTCGTCCGGGTCATCTCCTGTAGCCCGTTGGAGGTTCCGGGACCCGATGTCCCGCCGCCCTTTTCCGGTCTGCCGAGCGATGACCGGTCCGAGTGGGCGGCCTACCGTGCCGAATTCGACTCGACCATCCGGCCCATGTGGGACGAGTTCGATACGTGGGTCCAGGCTCAGGGCAGCGCACCGCTCCCCGATCTCGAATTCATGCCGCGCGAGAACGCCGCAACGATCTACATCTACCCACAGGAAGCCGATTACACCGACCGGCGGCCGTTGGACGGCACCTGGACACGGGTCGACTCCAGCATTCGCGAGACCGATGACGAGTACGAGTTGCCCGCAGCGATGGCAGACCGCCCCGAGGGCAGCGCCCTGGTCTACCTGTCGCTGGGATCCCTCGGCGCAGCCGATGTTTCGCTCATGCAACGGCTGGTCGATCTCCTTGCCCGGACTCCGCACCGGTTCATCGTCAGCAAGGGGCCGTGCGCAGACCAGATTCAGCTCGCCGACAACATGGTCGGTGAGCAGATGCTGCCCCAGACCCGCATCATCCCACTGGTTGACGCGGTGATCTCGCACGGCGGTAACAACACCACCACCGAGGCCCTGCATTTCGGCAAGCCGATGATCGTGTTGCCGCTGTTCTGGGATCAATACGAAAATGCCCAACGCATCGACGAACTGGGTCTCGGTATCCGACTCGACACCTACCACTTTCCCGACGATCAGCTCACCGAGGCGCTCGAACGAGTTCTCACCGATGCTGAGATGCGCGCCCGGGTCGACCAGATCGGCGCGGCGGTACGCGCCCGCGACGGTCTGAGCGCAGCCGCCGACGTCATCGAGCGCGTCGGGCTCGGGCACCGCACGACGACGGCCTGATCGGTGCCACTTCACCCCACCGACCTGTTAGAACTCGGCGAGCGACATGCAGTCGCCGTCGTCCCATGCGACGGCGGCTTGTCAGCCGTGCCAGCACTTCTCGTGGATGGCGAGTGGCGGCGGGCCCAGGCCGGCGACGGGGCCGCCGAGGCACTCGTCCGCCTGCTCACCGCGGGGCACGGCCGATCCACCCGGGGAGCCTTCACCGTCGCTTCCTGGGCCCCACCGACACGCTGCACCGGTGAACGGGCCATCACCGTCGACCAGACGAACGAATCCGTCATCGTCGGCGAGCGCGCCGTTGCGAAGTGGGCCACCCACCTTGTGCCGGGCCCGCATCCCGCACCCGCTCGGCTCTCCACGCTGCATGCCGCCGGATTCACCGCGATGCCACCCCTCTGGGGAATCGTCACCTGGCAACCCGACGACGGACAGGCGACACTGATCGCCACCGTCACGGAGTACCTTCCCGGCGCGGTCGACGGTTGGACATGGGCGGTCGATCTCGCCGTCGCCGGGGCCCGGGACGGCGACATGACCACCATCACGGCGACGTGGACCGCGGTCGGAGAAATGATCGCCGACCTACACGCTGCCCTGGCAGGCACCGCCACCGTGTCGGGCGCCGGCGATGCGCGCCGCTGGCGCGACACCGCATTCGCCACACTCGCGGCGGCCCGCGCAGCGGCCAGCCCGGCGACAGCCGACTTACTGGACGATCGTCGAGCCGACGTGGAGCATCTCCTCGGACCCCTCGGCGATCTGAACGACGTCCCGATCCTCGCCGCCCACGGCGACCTCCACGTCGGCCAGATCCTGAAGGCACAGAACCGATTCGTGGTCACCGACTTCGACGGCAACCCGGTACTTTCCCCCGCCGAGCAGGCGCTGCCCGTGCCGGCAGCGCTCGACGTCGCAGGTATGCTGCAGTCGCTGGCCCACGTCGCGATCGTCGCGGCCACCAAGCACGATCTGAACTCGCACGCCGTTGCCCGCGCCGACGTGCGCGCGCGGTCGGCATTTCTAGACTCGTACACCGCGAGGATCACCCACCTCGGTCACGCCGACCTGCTTCTTGGTGAGGATGCGCTAACCGCGTTTCGACTGCAACAGGTCTTACGCGAGATCGTCTACGCCGGTAGACATCTGCCGCGCTGGATGTACGTGCCGGATCTGGCATTGCCCGCACTCTTAGAAGGAGTTTCTTGATGGACGCCGACAAGTTCGCCAACGATCTCGCCCGCAAGCCCGAAGTGCTCGCGGCACTGGCCGAGTCCCTGGGGAACCGCAACCCGTGGTCGGAAGTCCTTCCGGCGCACGTATCGCGCGTGGTGTTCTTGGGCATGGGCTCGTCCGCGTACGCGGCCGGAACCGCAGCGGCACGCCTTCGGGCACGGGGTATCACTGCCGTCTCGGAGATCGCCTCCTCCGAACTGCTTCCCGCTTGGGGACCGGACACCCTGGTCATCGCCACGTCCGCCTCGGGTGGGTCGGTGGAGACCCTGGATGCCCTCGAGCGCCTCGACCCTGCGGCGACCACCGTGGCGCTGACGAACTCTCCAGGCTCGGCCATCACCCAGAAGTGCGGCGCGGTGGTCGAATTGTCTGCCGAACTTGAGGCCGGCGGGGTTGCCTGCCGCAGCTACCAGCACACGTTGGCGCTGTTCCTAGCGCTTGAGTGCGCTCTCACCGCTGCACCGATGACGTCACTGGTCGCCGCCCTCGAAGCGACCGCGCACGCGAGCGAAACCTTGTTGTCCTCCGAGTCCGGTTGGCGCCCTGGGATTTCTGATCTTCTTCTCGGACCCGATGAGATTCAACTGTGCGCGCCCGCGCACCGGTTCGCCTCAGCGCAGCAGGGCGCGCTGATGTTCAGAGAGGGGCCCCGACGCGCCGCAATCGGCTGCGAGACCGGCGATTGGAGTCATGTCGACGTGTACCGCACCAAGAACACCAACCTGACCATGGTGGTGTTCGCAGGCTCGAAGTGGGAACGTCAGATGCTCGACTGGACCGAGGCACGGGGCACGACGGTGATCAGTGTCGGCGGCGAACTACCGTCAGCCACAGCGACACTGCGATACCCCGGTGACGAGAACGACGACGTGCGTCTTCTCACCGAGACGCTCGTTCCGGAACTCATCGCCGCGCGCGCCTGGCAGGCATCCCTGAAGGGATGACGGCGCACGACCACCGACCAAGAGGAGACAACCACGCGATGCAAAGCAGCTCGCTTTCAAGCCGCAACCTCTCGATCGCACAACACAAGATGCGCGAAGCCGGGGTGCCGGAACAGGCGATCCGGGTGTTCTCGTCGTTCTATCGACAACTCGAACAAGGATCCTGCGGAGTCATTGCCGAGGCCGAGATCGAACCGCTGGCCGATATCACGCACGTCGACCACCTCGATTTCGACAGCGGGAGTCTGCGCGCCGCCGCATCGGCGACGGTCGTGATCAAGCTCAACGGCGGTCTGGGCACGACGATGGGCATGGACAAGGCCAAGTCGCTGCTTCCCGTCAAAGACGGGCTGAGCTTCCTCGACCTGATCGCCCATCAGATCCGGCATCTGCGGTCCGAGCTCGACGTGACGTTGCCCGTGCTGTTCATGAATAGCTTCCGAACCCATCACGACACCCTCGACGCCCTCGGTCCCTATCCCGACCTCCGCGTCGACGATCTGCCGTTGGGCTTCGTCCAGAATCGCGAGCCCAAACTCACCGTCGGCGATTTGGCGCCCGTCACCTGGCCGGCAGATCCCGAGCTCGAGTGGTGCCCGCCGGGCCACGCGGATCTGTTCACCGCCCTGGACACCTCCGGCGTACTCGACATGCTGATCGACCGCGGCTACCGGTACGCATCCATCTCCAACGCAGACAATCTCGGCGCCTATCCGGATCCGGCGATGATGGCATGGTTCGCCGCGAGCGGCGCCTCGTGCGCCGCCGAGGTGTGCCGGCGCACCGCTGCCGACGTCAAAGGAGGGCACTTCGTCCTCCGTCGCGCCGACGGTCGGCTCGTACTACGCGAGAGTGCCCAGATTGATCCCACCGACTTCCCCGTCGCCTCCGACCGCTCGGTTCACCGCTACTTCAACACCAACAACATGTGGTTCGATCTTCGCGCTCTGCGGCGCGCGCTTGCTCAGGCTGACGGCGTCCTGGACCTGCCGCTGATTCGAAACGAAAAGAACGTCGACCCCTGCGATCCGCAGAGTCCACGAGTCATTCAGATCGAATCTGCTGTGGGAGCGGCGATCTCGCTCTTCGATACGTCTACGGCCATCGAGGTCGACCGGGCACGGTTTCTGCCCGTCAAAACAACCAACGACTTGGCGCTCATTCGATCCGACGTGTACGAGCTGCGGCCAGACCACCAGTTGCGTCCCGTGTGTAATGTGCCACCGACCGTCGACCTGGACCCGCGGTTTTTCGGCCTCATCAGCGATTTCGAGGCGAGAATGCCCACTCCCCCGTCACTGTGCGGCGCGACCTCCCTGTCCATCCGCGGTGACTGGCGAATCGGGGAAAACACCGCGGTGCGCGGCACCGTCACCCTCGATGCCGGCCAAGACCAGCGTCATCTGCTCCCCGGTACGGTGCTTGCCGGCACCTGAGGTGCAGCCGGTGATCAGTCCTCGGGAATCTGGCGTTCGATCTCGGTCAGCCAGATCCGCGCCGACATGTCCGAGGGCGCCCGCCAGTCGCCGCGCGGCGACAACGAGCCCCCGTGAGACACCTTGGGCCCGTTCGGCAGCGCGGAGCGTTTGAACTGGCTGAACGAGTAGTACCGCGAAACGAAGACCTGCAGCCAGTGCCGGATCTCCTTGAGCGAGTAGGCCGGACGCTTACCCTCGGGGAACCCCGGCGGCCAGTTGCCGCTGTCGGGATCACTCCAGGCGTGCCAGGCCAGAAACGCGATCTTGGACGGCCGGAAGCCGTACCGCAGCACCTGGAAGAGCGAAAAATCCTGCAGCGAGTACGGACCCACTTTGGCTTCGCTGCTCTGGATCTCTTCGTCTTCACCGGTGGGTACCAACTCGGGGGTGATTTCGGTGTCAAGCACCGACTGCAGGATCTCGCCGACTTCGTCCTCGAACTGCCCGGAGGAGATCACCCACCGAATCAGATGCTGGATCAGGGTTTTCGGCACGCCGGCGTTGACGTTGTAATGCGACATCTGATCGCCGACGCCGTAGGTCGACCAGCCCAGACCAAGCTCGGACAGATCGCCGGTGCCCAGCACGATGCCGCCGCGTTGATTGGCGAGCCGGAAGAGGTAGTCGGTGCGCAGGCCGGCCTGCACATTCTCGAAGGTGACGTCGTAGACCGCTTCACCCCTGGAGAACGGGTGGTCCATCTCGGTCAGCATGAGTGTGGCGGTGTCGCGGATGTCGAGTTCGGCGAATGTGACACCGAGGGCGCGCGAAAGCCTGATCGCGTTGTTCTTGGTGCGCTCGCCGGTCGCGAAGCCGGGCAGCGTGAACGCGAGAATATCGCTGCGGGGCCGGCCTTCCCGATCCATCGCGTGCGCCGCCACGATCAGCGCATGGGTCGAGTCCAGCCCGCCGGAAACCCCGATCACCAGCTTGGGGTAGTCCAGTGCGCGCAGCCGCTGTACCAGCCCGGCGACCTGAATGTGGTATCCCTCATAGCAATCCTGTTCCAGCCGGAACGGATCACTAGGCACGAACGGAAAGCGTTCGACCGAGCGCAGCAGCCCAATGTCACCGCTGGGCGGTTCGAGCCGGAACCCGATGCGCCGGAACGACTTCAACCGCTCTTGGTGGTGACGGCGATTGTCGTCGAAGGTGCCCATCCGGAGCCGCTCGGAGCGCAACAGATCCAGATCGACGTCGGCGACCGAGCGGCGCTCCCCTTTCGGGAACCGTTCGGATTCGGCTAGCAGACGGCCGTTTTCGTAGATCATCGTCTGACCGTCCCAGGCCAGGTCAGTGCTGGACTCGCCTTCACCGGCCGCGGCGTAGACGTAGGCCGCCAGGCAGCGCGCCGACGCTGAGCGGGCCAGCAGCTTGCGGTCCTCGGCACGGCCGATGGTGATCGGGCTGCCAGAGAGGTTGGCCAGCACGGTCGCGCCCGCCAACGCGGCCTCCGCACTCGGTGGCACCGGCACGAACATGTCCTCACAGATTTCGACGTGCAACACCAGCCCCGACACATCGTCGGCCGCGAACAACAGGTCCGGGCCGAATGGCACGTCAGCCCCACCGATGCGGATCGCGCCTTGCACATCGTCGCCGGCCGCGACCTGGCGCCGTTCGTAGAACTCCCGATACGTCGGCAAGTAGGACTTCGGAGCCACCCCGAGCACCGCACCGCGGTGGATCACCACCGCGGTGTTGTAGATGCGGTGCAGGTAGCGCAGCGGTGCACCCACCACCAGCACGGGAAACAGATCGGCCGATGCCGCGACGATATCCGCCACGGCATCCTCGACGGCGTCGAGCAGCGAGTCCTGCAGCAGGATGTCCTCGATGGAGTAACCGGACAGGGTGAGCTCGGGAAACACCGCCACCGCGACGCTCTCATCGTGGCAAGCCCTGGCGATCCGCAGCACCGACTCGGCGTTGGCGGCGGGGTCCGCAAGCACCGTGCGGTGGGTGCAGGCGGCCAGCCGCACGAAGCCGTGCTGGTAGGCCGAGTAGAAATCCATGCCCCATTGTCGCCCGTCGCCCCCGGCGCGGAAACGAGAACCCGCGCTTCGGGCAATCAACCCCCTGCGACGTGACCTGGGTCACATCACTCGGCCGAGTGGTCGGCAGTGCCACCGTCGTTGTCGCTCAGGGCTTTTGCGTGGCGGGTGCGCGGATTTCGAGTATGGCTCTACGCGTTCCCATCCGTCGTCGCGGTCGTAGTTTTCTTTCATGAGGCGCGAGAATCGCCGGCCGACCAGATCAGGGGATCCGATTATGTTGTCAGTACCCGCTTCTGTCCCGCGACCCCCAACAGCGCAGATTGCCCGCGTCGTCGACACCCGGCCGACCGTGTTGATCACCGAGCAGGAAGTGAAGCTGCTGAAGGCGGCCGCCACCGCGGCGACGACGCCGGCCAGGCCAGGCCTGTTCACGAGGTGGATGGCGGCTCATTGGCCGACCCGTGCGGACCACTGAGGCGCAAGTAACGGCAGCGCATACCCGTGCGATTACCTGGGCAGTAATTCCAAACGGGCCGGAGGAAGCGTGCGACGTCGATGGAAGGCCGCCTGCGGCGCCCTGATCCTGGTTGTCGCCGCCGTGTTCGGCGAGTTCGTTCCCGCTGTGGCTCAAGCCGACCCGGCACCGGTACCCGCACCCGCCGCCAAGGACTTCTCCAAGCCGGCGATCGTGGTGCTGGGATATGGCCTGCAGCCGGACGGCTCGATGCGGATGATCCTGCGCCGCCGCGTGCTGACCGGACTGGCCGTCGCCCAGATGTACCCGCAATCCCCGATCATCGTCACCGGCGGCAATCCGCAGAACGGTGTGACGGAAGCCGCGCAGATGCGCCGCATGCTGTTGCTGCTCGGCTTCCCGGACAGCCGGATCATCGTCGAGGACAAGGCCAACAGCACGGTGCAGAACGCCCGGTTCTCGGTGCCACTGGCCAAGCAGGCCGGTACCTCGGGCATCATCCTGGTGACTTCGTCGACGCATCAGGACCGCGCCGACGGCGATTTCGTCGACGCCGGCGCCAACCTGCTGGCCACCGTGAGCTACCCGGACGGGAGCCCGACGCTCAACATCACCCAGTTCGCGCACGACGTACTCAGCCCGCTCACCAACTTCGGCTGAGCACATACCCTGGAGAGCGTGGAAAGCCCCGAACTCGTCGCGCTGTTGACGGGGCGTCGCGTCGCCGTGCTGACCGGGGCCGGGATCTCCACCGACTCGGGCATTCCCGACTATCGCGGCCCGGACTCGCCACCGGCGAACCCGATGACGATCCGCCAGTTCACCTCAAGCCGCGCGTTCCGTCAGCGCTACTGGGCGCGTAACCACCTGGGCTGGCGACATATGGCTCAGACCCTGCCCAATGCTGGGCATCGCGCGCTGGCGCACCTGGAGCGAGCGGGTGTGGTGAACGGCATCATCACCCAGAACGTGGACCTGCTGCACACCAAGGCCGGCAGCCGAAACGTCATCAACCTGCACGGCACCTACGCCCAGGTGGTGTGCCTGGACTGCGGGCACACGATGTCGCGCGCCGCGCTGGCCGACGAACTCGAGCTGGCCAATCCGGGATTCGCCGAGCGCGCCGAACGACTCGGCGGCATCGCCGTCGCTCCCGATGCGGACGCCGTCGTCACCGACACCGAATCGTTTCGATTCATCGACTGTCCGTCGTGCGCCGGCATGCTCAAACCCGATATCGTCTACTTCGGCGAGAACGTGGGCAAAGAGATTGTTGCGCAAGCCTATTCGCTGGTCGAAGAATCAGATGCCCTGCTGGTCGCCGGAAGCTCGCTGACGGTGTTCTCCGGGTACCGGTTCGTCCGGCAGGCCGCCGCGCTGGGCATACCGGTCGCGATCGTGAACCGCGGCGCCACCCGAGGCGACGACCTCGCGACGGTCAAGGTGGACAGCGGTTGTTCGCCGATGCTGGCGCTGCTCGCCGACGAACTGTCTGGGCTGACCTCAGCGAGCTAGACCGCTACCAGATCGTCGGCGTGCACGGCAGGCCGGCGCATGTCGGCCGGCAGGTCCGAGGTCGACCGGCCGATCATCGTCGTCAGTTCGGCCGCGTCGTAGGCCACCACCCCGCGGGCCACCATTTCCCCGTCCAGGTCGCGCAGCTCGACGACGTCACCGCCGAAGAAGCGGCCCGCCACCTCGGTGATGCCCGCCGCCAGCAGTGAGCGCCGCTGCTTGACCACCGCGCGCACCGCGCCGGCATCCAGCGTCAGGGCACCGGCTGATTCCGCGGCATAGCGAACCCAGAACCGCCGTGCCGACATCCGGTCGGGCCGCGGGGCGAATACCGTACCCACCGACGCATCGGTCAGCGCGGCAGCGGCGTCGGCCGCGGCAGCCAGCAACACCGGAACCCCGGCGTCGGCGGCCAGCAGCGCCGAGGACAGCTTGGACCGCATCCCACCGGTGCCCAGCCGGCTGCCCTGACCGGCCACCACGCCGTCGAGGTCGTCCGGCCCGGCCACCTCCGGGATGAACCGCGCTGGATCGCTATCGGACGACTTGCGGGGATCGCCGTCGTAGAGCCCGTCGATGTCCGACAGCAGGATCAGCGCATCCGCACCCACCAGGTGGGCCACCAGCGCCGAGAGCCGGTCGTTGTCGCCGAAGCGAATCTCATTGGTGGCCACGGTGTCGTTCTCGTTGACGATCGCCACCGCGTGCAAGGCCCGCAGCCGGCTGAGCGTGCGCTGGGCGTTGGTGTGCTGCACGCGCATCGAAATGTCGTGTGCGGTCAGCAGCACCTGCCCGACCGTGCGGTCGTAGCGGGCGAAGGCCGCACTCCAGGCATTGACCAGCGCCACCTGCCCGACACTGGCCGCGGCCTGTTTGGTCGCCAGATCGGTCGGGCGCCGATTGAGGCCCAGCGGCTCGATACCGGCCGCGATCGCGCCTGAGGACACGATGACGACATCGGAACCCGCCTGCATCCGCGCCTCGATCGCATCGACGAGCCGGGCCAGCCGGCCGGCGTCGAATAACCCCGACTTCGTGGTCAGTGCGGTGGTGCCGATCTTGACGACGACGCTGCGCGCGGTGCGAATGGCGTCGCGGTACTGGCTCACTGCCCGACCTCGCGGGCTCGGTCGGTGCGTGCCACCTGTTGGTTCGCTCCGCAAGCGTCGCTCACGCGCCGTCCTCGTGCTCGCGACGCTGGCGACGGGCCTCCTTGCGCTCGTCGGCACCGACCCGGTCGGTTTGTTCCAGCCGGACATCCGTGCCACGACCGGTCGGGACGACGTCGACACCGGCCGGGGTCTGCGGCTCCCAGTCGAAGGTCATATCGCCGATGGTGACCGCGCAGCCGGGCTTGGCGCCCAGCCGAAGCAAGTGGTCTTCCACCCCGAGCCGGGCCAGCCGGTCACCGAGATAGCCGACGGCTTCGTCGTTGTCGAAGTTGGTCTGGACGATCCAGCGTTCTGGGCGCACCCCGCGCACGATGAAGCCGCCGGGGTTCGCGCGGTCGGGCTCGACGGTGAAACCAGTGCGGTCGACCGGGACCGGCTTGATCACCGGGCGGCGCGGCACCACCTCAGGCTGTGCAGCCTGGTAGGCGGCCACCATGTCCCACAGCGCAAACGTCAGCTCCCGCAAGCCTTCCCGGGTCACGGTGGACACCTCGAACACCGGCCAGCCACGCGCCTCGACGTCGGCGCGCACGAAATCGGCCAGCTCCCTGGCCTCGGGGACGTCGATCTTGTTGAGCACCACCGCCCGCGGGCGGTCGGCCAGGTCACCGAGTGTCGAATCGCCTTGCAGTGTCGGCCGATACGCGGCCAGCTCGGCCTCCAGCGCATCGATATCGGAGACCGGGTCGCGGCCGGGTTCCAGGGTGGCGCAGTCGACAACGTGGACCAGCAGCGCACACCGCTCGATGTGGCGCAGGAAATCCAGGCCCAGCCCACGGCCCTGCGAGGCGCCCGGGATCAAACCGGGGACGTCAGCGACGGTGAAGGTGTGATCCCCCGCCGACACGACGCCGAGATTGGGCACCAGCGTGGTGAACGGGTAGTCGGCGATCTTGGGCTTGGCCGCCGAGATCGTCGACACCAGTGAGGATTTACCAGCGGACGGAAAGCCGATCAGCCCGACGTCAGCGACGGTCTTGAGCTCCAGGGTGAGCTCGCGCTCCTCGCCCTTCTCGCCGAGCAGCGCGAAACCCGGGGCCTTGCGGGCCCGGGATGCCAGCGCGGCGTTGCCCAGCCCACCGCGGCCGCCCTCAGCGGCCACGAAACGGGTGCCCGCACCGACCAGATCGGCCAGGAGCCGGCCATCGGCGTCGACCACGACGGTACCGTCGGGAACCTTGACCTCGAGATCGGAGCCGTTGGCCCCTTCGCGGTTATTGCCCATCCCCTGCGTGCCGGATGGCGCAGCGACATGCGGATGGAAGTGGAAGTCCAGCAGGGTGTGCACCTGCGGATCAACGATGAGTACGACGCTGCCGCCGCTGCCACCGTTACCGCCGTCGGGCCCGCCGAGTGGCTTGAACTTCTCCCGGTGTACCGAGGCACAGCCATTCCCACCGTTACCAGCACGGGCATGAATGACGACGCGGTCGACGAAACGGGGCATCGGAGAGTCCTTTCAACCGCTAAGTGTGAACGTGATGCGAGATATCGGCCTCAACCTCGCAGTGGTTTCACACTCGCGATGCAGACCTACTCCGGTCGCGCGACGCGAACGATGTTGACCGTCCTGCGTCCGCGCTTCTCGCCGAACTCGACGGCGCCGGGTGCGGTGGCGAACAGGGTGTCATCGCCACCACGACCGACGTTCACGCCGGGGTGGAAGTGCGTGCCGCGCTGGCGGACGAGGATCTCGCCGGCCTTGACGATCTGGCCGCCGAACCGCTTGACGCCGAGACGCTGTGCGTTGGAATCGCGACCGTTGCGTGAGCTGGAAGCGCCCTTCTTATGTGCCATGTCAGTTCGCTCCCTCGACTACTTGATTCCGGTGACCTTGAGCACCGTCAACGGCTGACGGTGGCCCTGCCGCTTGTGGTAGCCGGTCTTGTTCTTGAACTTGTGGATGCGGATCTTGGGGCCCTTGGTGTGCTCGAGCACCTCACCGGTGACGGCAACCTTCTCCAGCGCCTTCGCGTCGGAGGTGACCTTGGCGCCGTCGACCACCAGGGCGACGGGCAGGGATACCGAACCGCCGGCCTCGACCTCGAGCTTCTCGACCTTGACTATGTCTCCAACGGCGACCTTGTACTGCTTGCCGCCGGTCTTGACGATTGCGTACGTCGCCATCGTTTCCTCTGCCTTGCTCTGCGGGCGCGCGCTAACCGAGGCTGCGTGCGCGGGTCTTGGGGGTGCGGGATCTTGAGCCCGCTGCCACCGGCGTCGGACGCCTGGCGACAACTGTTCAAGGTTACGTGACCAGCACCGGGAGGGTCAAACCGCCACTCTAGGAAGCTGGCGGTCCAGCCGGACGTGCTGCCGCCCGGCGCCGCTGCCGGCCGGCCGACACCACCGGTGCCTGGGTCACGACGGGCTGGTCGACGTCATATTCGTCCTCATCCTCGTCGTCATCCTCGTCGTCATCGTCATCGTCGACGACGTCCAAGTTGTCCTCGTCGAGGTCCTCGTCGTCTTCGTCCAGGTCGACGTCGATATCGTCGTCGTCGTCCTCGTCGTCCTCGTCCAGGTCGTCGTCGGCTTCGTCAAGGTCTTCGGTGGACTCGTCCTCGTCCTCGTCCTCGTCGGAGTCGACTTCGTCCTCGGTATCCAGGGCGGACTCGGCGTCGGCGACCCGCTCGACGGTATCGACGTCTTCTTCGGAGATCGTCTCCCGCTCGAGCTCGTCGGCCAGCTCTTCCTCGGCCTCGTCGTCCTCGTGCTTGCCGTTGGCAGCAGCCATCGCCTTGAACATCGGGTGCTCACTGGAGTGCTGGGGCACCTTCGCCACGGCCGCGACCTCTTCGGGGCGGCCCCGCTTGCCCCGCTTGCCCCGCCGCCCACCGCTGGTGCTGGCAGCGCCCGACTCAGACTTACGTCCGGCGGCCTGCGCGGTGTCGACCGGATCGGCGTGCAACACGATGCCCCGACCGCTGCAGTGTGTGCAGGTGGTCGAGAACGCCTCCACCAGCCCGGTGCCCAGTCGCTTACGGGTCAGCTGGACCAGTCCGAGCGAGGTCACCTCCGACACCTGATGACGGGTGCGGTCGCGGCCCAGCGCCTCGGTCAGCCGCCGCAGCACCAGGTCGCGGTTGGACTCCAGCACCATGTCGATGAAATCGATCACCACGATGCCGCCGATATCGCGCAGTCGCAGCTGACGCACGATCTCCTCGGCGGCCTCGAGGTTGTTCTTGGTGACGGTCTGCTCGAGGTTGCCGCCGGCACCGGTGAACTTTCCGGTGTTGACGTCGACGACCGTCATGGCCTCGGTACGGTCGATCACCAGGGTGCCACCCGAGGGCAGCCACACTTTGCGATCCAGCGCCTTGGCCAGCTGCTCGTCGATGCGATGTACCGCGAACACGTCCGGCCCACCAGGGCCGCCCGGCGAGTCGTACTTCGTCAGCTTCGAAATAAGGTCGGGCGCAACGGAATTGACGTAGTCATGGATCGTCTCCCAGGCGCTGTCGCCGGAGACGATCAGGCCGGAGAAGTCTTCGTTGAACAGGTCGCGGATCACTTTGACCAGCACGTCGGGCTCTTCGTAGAGCGCGACAGCGGCGCCGGCGGCCTTGGCTTTGGTCGTAGCGGCCTGCTCGGCGATCGTGGTCCAGCGTTCCTGCAGCCGGGTGACGTCGCCGCGGATGTCTTCTTCCTTCACGCCTTCCGAGGCGGTCCGGATGATCACACCGGCATCGTCGGGCACCACGTCGCGCAGGATCTCCTTGAGCCGCTGACGCTCGGTGTCAGGCAGCTTGCGGCTGATGCCGGTCGACGACGCACCCGGCACGTAGACCAGGTAGCGCCCGGCCAGCGACACCTGGGTGGTCAGTCGCGCACCCTTGTGGCCGACGGGGTCCTTGCTGACCTGAACGAGGACGTAATCACCAGGCTTGAGGGCCTGCTCGATCTTGCGCTGCGCACCACCTAGGCCGGCGGCTTCCCAGTTCACCTCACCGGCGTAGAGCACACCGTTGCGACCACGGCCGATATCGACGAACGCGGCCTCCATCGACGGCAGCACGTTCTGCACGATGCCGAGGTAGATGTTGCCGACCAGCGACGCCGACGCGGCCGATGTCACGAAGTGCTCGACGACGACCCCGTCTTCCATGACGGCGATCTGGGTGTACCGGGCACCCTCGTGCGGGGGTTCGGTGCGGATCTTGTCGCGCACCACCATGACACGTTCGACGGCTTCGCGGCGGGCCAGGAATTCGGCCTCGGACAGGATCGGCGGGCGCCGGCGGCCGGCGTCACGGCCGTCGCGGCGGCGCTGACGCTTGGCCTCCAGCCGGGTGGAGCCGCTGATGCCCTGGATGGCGTCGGGGTCGCGGTCCTTTTCTTTGCGCGGAGCGCGCTCGTGGACCACGGTGTTCGGCGGGTCATCCGACGACCCGCCCTCGGCGTCATCGCCACCGTTGGACTTGCGACGCCGCCGCCTGCGGCGCCGCCGGGTCGCGGCCTCACCGCTGCCCGACTCGTCGTCACCCTCGTCGTCGCCCTCGGACTCCTCGCCGGCCTCGGCGTTCTCGTCGGCGCCTTCGGGCCGCTCGGAATCGTCGCGGTCCTCGCCGTCCGGACCGCCCTGCTCACCACGGCCACGGCCACGGCCACGGCGGCCACGGCGGCGGCGCCGGTTGGCCGGGCGCTCGGACTGGTCGCCGTCGGTTTCGGCGGCGGACTCGTCGTCCTCGTCGTCGTCATCCTCGTCGTCGTCCTCGTCATCACGGGCGACGGGGCGTTCGGCCTCGACCGGCTGGGGGGCGACGAATAACGGCATGTATGCCGCCTGCTCGACCGGGGCGGTCTCCAGGATCAGCCGCGACTCGGGCTCCTCGAAAGCTGCGGCAGCCTCGGGGGCCTCGGAGGCCTCGGCAATCCCGGCGGCTTCTACAGCCTCGGTGTCGACCTCGAGCACCTCGTTGACCTCAAGTGCCAGGGCCTCCTGCGCCGCGGGCTCCGCGGCGCTGCCCTCGTCGCCGGCCGCCAGCACATCGCGGACCCGCACCGCATCGGTGCGATCCACGCTGGAGTGCGGACTCCGCGTGCGGCCGTCGAGCTCGCGCAAGGCGTCGAGCACGCGTCGGCTGGTGGTGCCAAGCACCCGTGCCAGCGAATGCACCCTCAGGCGCTCAGGCAGGTCGTGACCCGCGGCGACTGCCGGGGGTCCCCACTCCGTCTGGGGTTCGTTTTCGGGTAGTTCCTGAAAGAGGTCATCGTCGGCCACGTATTCTCCTCAAGCCCCCGGGCGCGTCACATCGACGCGGCCACGCGAGGGCTTCCGCTATTTGCCCGGGTTGATTCGCCCGGACTTGTTTATGGTCTCGCTCCGAACTGTTCATGGGGAACGCGCCCGGTGCCTGGCTGAATGACGGCTGTGACGGTCGGCGCCTCACCAATGGTGCAGTGGTCGCGCACGTCGTAAGTCTTCATCCGGATGCGCCTTGTGGGCACATCCGGCATCAGTATCCCACACCACACACCCTGTTCGGACGACAGTGGCGCGGGAAAGCCGCTCAGATGCCGGGAAACCAGAGGCCGATCTCGCGCTCGGCGGACTCTGGAGAGTCCGAGCCGTGCACGAGATTGAACTGCGTTTCCAGGCCGAAATCACCGCGGATCGTGCCCGGTGTGGCCTTCTCCACCGGGTCGGTTCCACCGGCGAGCTGGCGAAACGCCGCGATCGCACGGGGGCCTTCCAAGATCGCCGCCACCACCGGGGCTGAGGTGATGAATTCCAGCAGCGAGTCGAAGAACGGCTTGCCGTCGTGCTCGGCGTAGTGCGCACGGGCCAGCTCGTCACTGACCTGCTTGAGCTCCAGGGCAGCGATCGTCAGGCCTTTGCGTTCGATTCGGCTGATGATCTCGCCGACCACCCGTCGCTCGACGCCGTCGGGCTTGATCAAAACCAGGGTCCGCTCAGTCACGGGCGCCGCTCCTCCTCATCGCTTCGCTCTGCATCGTCACCGGCGCAGTCACGGCGCACAGCGTACCCGTCAGCCAAGTGGCTACTGCTGGCCGGGCAGTAGGCCGCGGCGCTGCCTGCGCAGGACCTCGACGCGGAGGTAGGCGATGATCCCCCAGACGATCGCGAATACGAGCCCGACCATCCCGACGGCGGGGTACACGACGAACCCGGCGACCAGGATCAGCTGGACACCCAGATTCAGCCAGACCGCCCACGACCGCCCCTGCACGCCGGCCAGCAGCACCAGGAACACCGCAAAGCCGACGAGATAGGCCGTCGACCAGGCGGTGAGCCCACCGCCGACCATGTTGACGACGGGCAGCGCCAACAGGACCACGATCGCTTCGAGGATGAGCGTGCCGGCCATGACGCCGCGGAAGGACTTCCAGGGATCCGGCGGTGGAGCCGCCGGGCCGGCGGCATCGGGCTTGGGCACCTCGGGCGTGTCGGTCATTGCGGGTCCTTCCCGAACAGGGTGCGTGCCGCGCCCGCGGTCACCACGGATCCGGTGATGACGATTCCGGCCCCGGAGAATCCGTCGGATTCTCCCTGCGAGTCCTCGACCAATGCAGTGGCGACCTCGATCGCGTCGGGCAGCGTCTCGGCGCGCACCACCCGGTCCGGCCCGAAGATCTCCTCCGCCCGCATCGCCAGAGCATCGACCTCGAGTGCGCGGGGTGAGCCGTTGTGTGTGACGACGACCTGGTCGAACGCCGGCTCCAACGCGGTGAGGATGCCGGTGACGTCCTTGTCCCCCATCACCGACAGCACTCCGACGAGGAATCGGAAGTCGAACTCAGTGCCGAGTGCGTCGGCGAGAGCGGCCGCGCCGGCAGGGTTGTGCGCGGCATCGATGAACACCGTCGGCGCGCTGCGCATCCGCTCGAGCCGGCCGGGGCTGGCCGCCGCGGCGAATCCGGCTCGTACCGTGTCGATATCCAGCTGCCGGTCGGAGCCGGCGCCGAAAAACGCTTCGACCGCGGCCAGCGCCACGACGGCGTTGTGGGCCTGATGCTCACCGTGCAGCGGCAGGAAGATGTCGGGGTACACCCCGCCGAGACCTTGCAACTGCAACACCTGCCCACCGACGGCAACCTGGCGATCCAGCACGGCGAACTCGGAATCCTCGCGGGCCACCGCAGCGTCGGACGCAACCGCCTGGGCCAGAAGCACTTCCATCGCTTCGGGCGCCTGGCGACCGATGATCGCGACGGTGTCGATCGGGACCAGATCGCCGCGCGGCGCACCGATGATGCCGGCTTTCTCGGCGGCGATCTCGGCAACGGTGTCGCCAAGGTACTCGGTGTGATCGATGCCGATCGGGGTGATCACCGCCACCGGCGCGTCAACGACGTTGGTGGCATCCCAGCGCCCACCCATCCCGACCTCGATGACAGCGACGTCGATGGGTGCGTCGGCGAAGGCGGCGAACGCCATGGCGGTGAGCACTTCGAACTTGCTCATACGCGGGCCACCGCTGGCTTCTGATTGAGCGTCGACCATCTGAACGAACGGTTCGATCTCGCGGTAGACCTCGACGTAGCGCGCCGGGCTGATCGGCTCGTTGTCGATGGCGATGCGCTCGACGGCGGACTGTAGGTGCGGGCTGGTGGTGCGCCCGGTCCGGCGGCTGAACGCCGTGAGCAGCGCATCGACGATGCGAGCCACCGACGTCTTGCCGTTGGTCCCGGCGATGTGGATGCACGGATAGCTCAGCTGTGGTGAGCCGAGCACCTCCATCAGCGCCTCGATGCGGGTGGTGCTGGGCTCCAGCTTGGTTTCCGGCCAGCGCTGATCGAGCAGATGCTCCACCTGCAACAGCGCGGCGATCTCGTCAGGCGTCGGCGGCTGGGTCTCAGATCGCCCGTCCAGCGGCTCCGGCAGGGTCATGCCAGCGCAGCCAGCCGTGCGGTGATCCGCTCGACTTCCTCGCTGGCCAGCTGCTGACGGGACCGGATCTTGGCGACGATATCGTCGGGCGCCTTGGCCAGGAATGCCTCGTTGCCGAGTTTGGCTGCGGTGCCTGCCAATTCCTTCCGCGCAGCGGCCAGATCCTTCTCCAGGCGGCGGCGTTCGGCGGCCACGTCGACGGTGCCCGAGGTATCGACCTCGACGTTGACGGTGCCACCCGAGAGCCGCACCTCGATGTGGGCGCTTGCCGTGAAGTCCGCACCCGATTTGGTCAGCCAGGCCAGGGCGGTGACCGGGGCGACCTGACCGTCCAGCCCGGCGGCATCGATCCCCGAGAGCCGGGCCGGCACCTTCTGCCGGTCGGCCAGACCCTGGTCGCTGCGGAACCGCCGGATCTCGGTCACCAGCTTCTGCATATCAGCGATCCGCCCCGCCGCAACCGGATCCAGTGCGATCCCGGAGGCCGTCGGCCACTGCGCGATCACCAGTGATTCGCCACCGGTCAGCGCTTTCCACAGCACCTCGGTAACGAAGGGCATCACCGGGTGCAGCAGCTTGAGCAGGGTATCCAGCACTGCGGCGAGCACTGCGGTGGTGCGCGAAAGCCCCTCGGCCAGTTGCACTTTGGCCAACTCCAGGTACCAGTCGCAGAACTCATCCCAGGCGAAGTGGTAGAGCGATTCGCACGCCCGACTGAACTCGTAGCCATCGAGCGTCGAATCCACTTCGACCCGAACCTCTTCCAGCCGGCCCAGGATCCAGCGGTCGGCGTCGGTCAGGTCGGCGGCATCCGGCAGCGGTGCCAGCGCGGCGCCGTTCATCAGCGCGAACCGGGTCGCGTTGAACAGCTTGGTGGCGAAATTGCGGGAGGCCCGGGCCGCGTCTTCGCCGATGGACAGATCACCGCCGGGGCTGGCGCCGCGAGCCAGCGTGAACCGCAAGGCGTCTGCGCCGAACAGTTGCACCCAGTCCAGCGGATCGATCCCGTTGCCCCGGGACTTGCTCATCTTGCGGCCGTGCTCGTCGCGGATCAGCCCGTGCAGGAAGACGTTTTCGAACGGCACCTGGGGTCCACGCGCGCCGTCGAGGGTGATGGTCTCGTCGCCCGACACGAACGTGCCGAACATCACCATGCGGGCCACCCAGAAAAACAGGATGTCGTATCCGGTCACCAAAACGCTTGTCGGATAGAACTTCTCCAGTTCTGGCGTCCGCTCAGGCCAGCCCATGGTGGAGAACGGCCACAGCGCCGAGGAGAACCAGGTGTCCAGCACATCGGGGTCCTGCTCCCAGCCCTCCGGCGGGGTGTCGTCGGGCCCGACACACACCTTCTGACCGTCGGGACCGTGCCAGATCGGAATGCGATGCCCCCACCACAGCTGACGAGAGATGCACCAATCGTGCATATCGTCGACCCAGCCGAACCAGCGCGGCTCCAGGCTCTTCGGGTGGATCACAATGTCGCCGTCCCGCACCGCGTCGCCCGCCGCCTTGGCCATCGATTCGACCTTCACCCACCACTGCAGGCTCAGCCGCGGCTCGATCGGCTCACCGCTGCGTTCGGAGTGCCCGACGCTATGCAGGTATGGCCGCTTCTCGGCGACGATCCGCCCCTCGGCGGCCAGCGCCTCGCGGACTTTGACCCGAGCCTCGAAGCGGTCCATACCGTCGAATTGCGTTCCAGTGTCGGCGATCCGGCCTTTGGTGTCCATGATCGAGGGCATCGGCAGGTTGTGCCGCATCCCGATCTCGAAGTCGTTGGGGTCGTGAGCGGGAGTGACTTTGACTGCGCCGGTGCCGAACTCGGGGTCGACGTGCGCGTCAGCAACGATCGGGATCTGCCGGTCTTGAAATGGGTGGGGTACGGTGCGTCCAATCAGGTCCCGGTAGCGCTCGTCGTCGGGATGCACCGCGATCGCAGTATCACCGAGCATGGTCTCGATCCGGGTGGTGGCCACGACAAGGTGCGGTTGGGAGTCGTCCATCGACCCATACCGGAACGACACCAGCTCGCCCTCGATGTCCTCGTATTTGACCTCGAGGTCGCTGATCGCCGTCTCCAGGACGGGCGACCAGTTCACCAGCCGCTCGGCTTGATAAATCAGCCCAGCGTCGTAAAGGCGTTTGAAGATCGTGCGCACCGCCCGCGACAGTCCGTCGTCCATGGTGAACCGGTCCCGGCTCCAGTCCACCCCGTCGCCGAGCCGGCGCATCTGGCCGCCGATGGTGCCACCGGATTGACGCTTCCAGTCCCAGACCTTGTCGACGAACAGCTCGCGGCCGAAGTCCTCTTTGGTCTTCCCGTCCGCGGCGAGCTGCTTCTCGACCACGCTCTGGGTGGCGATACCGGCGTGGTCCATCCCCGGCAGCCACAGCACCTCGTAACCCTGCATGCGCTTGCGACGGGTCAGCGCGTCCATCAAGGTGTGGTCCAGCGCGTGACCCATGTGCAGGCTGCCGGTGACGTTCGGGGGTGGCAGCACGATCGAGTACGCGGGCTTGCCGCTCGTGGCGTCGGCCTGGAAATAGCCGGCATCGACCCAGCCCTGATAGATCTGCGTCTCTACCGCCCCGGGTTCCCAAGACTTGGGCAGGGCGTCGGCGCGAGAGTCGTCAGTGGTGGTCACCCGACAAGTCTAAGAACGCGGGAGACCGACCCGGCGGGCGACCTGTGCCGCCGTGACCTGTGCTACTTCTTCCCGCCCAGCAGCCCGCCCAGGATGTCGCCGATCGCGCCGCCCTGTTTGCCCCCGAGCACATTGCCCAGAATGCTGCCGAGCGGGTTGTTCGCGCCGCCGGATCCGCCGCTCGCCCCGCCCAGGATGCTGCCCAGCACGTCGCTGAGCCCACCGCCGGACGTCCCGCCCGCAGCCGTACCGCCGGCCGACTGCTTGCCCAGGTAGGCCAGCACGATGGGAATCAAGATCGGCAGCAGCTTCTTGATCAGGTCACCGCCGCCGGCACCCGACCCGGACAGCGCCGAGGCCACCTGGCTGGTGTCATTGCCGCCAAAGATCCGCGCGACGAGCTGTTCGCCCGCACCCGTGTCCACCTGGTCGACGTTCACGCCGCCGTCGAGCAGACCACTGCCACCCTCGGTGGCGATAGCCGATTCGAGCTTGCTGGAGTCGACGTCGTCCGAGGCGACGTTGTGCTGGATGCTGCCGACGAGCGTGGGCACCAGGGTCTGGATCGCCTGGTTGACTTCCTCCTCAGGGGCACCAAGCCTGCTGGCGATATCCGCCACGGGAATTTGACTGAAGAGATCGTCGAAACCGGCCATGGTGTCCACCTTCATTGCTGGATTGTGCGGCGCTAGAAGCCGAACACTAGTCCTTGAGGCGAACCGTCACCAGGGAAATCTCCGCTGCCGGAAACCGGTCGAGCAGAGCGTCACCCATGGCGGCGGCGGGCGTGAGCACACCGCGCAGATCAGAGAGCTTGTCACGGTCGAGTGCCAGCGCCAGCCCGCATTCGCCGAGCATCACCGAGGTTGCCTTGTAGCCCGGATCGCCCTGCTGGGAAATGGTGGCCCGGTAGCGCGCACCGGTCGTGGTGGTCGTGTAGGTCTCGGCGCGGTAGTAGCCGCGGTCGCGGGTCTGCTCACTGGGGCCGGTGCCGGGTTTGGGCGCGACGCGCTCCACCAGCCGGCGCGGCAGGAAGCGGAAGAACCGGCTGCCCAGCGCGACGACACCATTGTTCGCCGCACTCGCCAGCGCCGATGCCACCGGTGCCGCGACTGAGGAGCCGACACTCATATTCTCCGCGTAGCGGAACCGGCGGCCGTACGCGTAATCCAGAAGTGCGTTGCTGCGCCGCACGATTCGGGTGTTGTACATCGCCATCACGAAGCCCGTGGTCCACACCCCGGCCAGCTCGGGCGCAATATTGCCGCCGCGGCGCCACGGCAGGTCGGGCTGGGGGCCGAGTTCGGGCTCGACAGCTCGGTCGTCGGTCAGCGTGTAGGGGTCCTCGAGCATGCGCCGGGTGTTCGGGTCGTTGGAGGAGGCGCGGAAGACCTCGATCATCGAGGCGACCGTGCCGCCCGACACCCCGCCGGAGAAGCCGCGCAGCACGAAATCGGTGTCCCCCAGGTCGCCGGTGCCGTCGCGCTGGGCCTGCCGGTAGAGCGCGAACACGCTCATATCCGAAGGGATGGAATCGAATCCGCACGCGTGCACGATCCGCGCCCCGGTGTCGACGGCCTGCTTGTGATAGTCGTCAATGCTCTGCCGCACGAACATCGCCTCGCCGGTGAGGTCGGCGTAGTCGGTGCCCGCCGCCGCGCAGGCGGCCACCAGCGGCAGGCCGTAGCGGGTATAGGGCCCGACGGTGGTGATGACGACACGGGTGCGCGCAGCCATATCGTTGAGCGATGACGGGGAGCCGGCGTCGGCAGTCAGGATGGGCCAGGATTGCGCTGATTCGCCGAGGGTCTGCCGAACCGCCAGCAGCTTGTCCGGCGACCGGCCGGCCAGCGCGACCCGGACATCCCCGCCGGCGCGGGCCAGGTACTCGGCGGTGAGCTTGCCGACGAATCCCGTGGCCCCATAGAGGACGATGTCGAATTCCCGCTGCGGTGCCGTCATATGCGCCAACATACCGGGGGTGATTCACCCCAGGGTTTCGGGCAACTGCGCCTGCTCCCCCAGCACGTGCTCAGCCAGGAACGCCGTGACCACCTGGTACCAGATCTTCGCGTGCTGCGGGGACAGCACCCAGTGATTCTCGGACGGAAAATACAGGAACCGGTGCGACGTGGTGCCGTCGGCGGCGGCGGGCAACCCGGATTCGGTCAGCAACTGGTACCAGAGTCGCAGCGCCTCGCCGATCGGCACTCGATAGTCCTTGTCGCCGTGGATCACCAGCATCGGGGTGCTGATGCGCTCGACGAAACGGTGTGGCGAATTGGCTTGTGCCATAGCCGGTGTCATCTCACGAGCCCAGTAGTAGGCACCGTCGGTGGTCGGGCCAAACTGGTCGAGTGCCCACAGGCTGGCATGCGTGACGATTGCGGCGAAGCGGTCGGTATGGCCGGCCACCCAGTTGGCCATGTAGCCGCCGAATGAGCCGCCCATCGCCGCGGTTCGCTCGGCGTCGATGCGGGGGTCGGCCACCGCAGCGTCGACGGCCGCGATCAGGTCCTGATACGGGGGTCCGCCCCAGGCACCCCAACCACGTTGGATGAATTGCTGCCCGTAGCCGGTGGACAGCGCCGGATCGGGCAGCAGCACCGCATACCCACGCGCAGCCATCAGCCAGGGATTCCACCGCCAGGACCATGCGTTCCAGCTGCCTAGCGGTCCACCGTGAATCCACAGCAGTAGTGGCACTGGTTCTTTCGCTCGGTTGCTTCCCGGGTCGCTCCGCTCCTGCCCGCCGGCCGGCAGCACCAGCCAGGATCGCACCGGCGTGCCGTCGCCGGCGGTGGCGACGATCTCGGTGAGTTCGCCAGGCAGCGCAGGCAGTTCCACGCACGGCAACGCGGTGAGCGAACCGGACGGGTCGATGCGCACGGGGTGCGGCGGCGCCGCGTACGAGGACCGCAGCGCATAGATGACGCCGCCGGGCGCGGCGGCCACGTCGGTGTAGCTGAAGTCGTCGGTGGTGAGCTGCCGGACGTCGCCGTCGAGGCTGATCTCGAAGATCGGGCAGCGGCCGTTGTCGTCGGCGGTGACCAGCAGCGCCGCACCGTCTCGAGTCCACGTCACCGATGCCGGCCAGCGGTCCCATCCGGTCGCCAGCTGCGTCCACTCCCCCGAGTGCAACCTCAAGTGGCACAACGTGATTTGGGGCGCCTGCTGAGGTGTGGACACGGTTTCGCGGGTGAACGCCACACTGGCGCCGTCCGGTGAGATGGCCGGGTGTTCCAGGTCGGCGGCGAGGTCCTCGGCGATCACCGAACGCTCACCGGTCTGCAGGTCGATCCGCATCAGCACCGACCGCAGCGCCGCGCGCGGGGCGGGAACCCGCCAGGTGGCAATGGCATAGGTACCGTCCGGGCTCACCGCGAAGTCGGCGTCGCCGAGTGCGGCCCCCGGCTGGCGGGTGAGGTCGGTCAGGCCGCCGTCGGCAGCGACCCCGAACAGGTGGGTCTGGCCAGGGCCGAGGTCCTTGTCCCAGTGCCGCACCGGATATCCGGTGTGCAGGATCGCGCTGATCTTGTTGTCAGTACGCAGTTTTCGCAGCCGACGCTCGTCATCGACGGTGCCGGCCGAGGGTAACAGCGGCGCGCCGATCACGATGGTGGCCGCGGTGCGCGCGGCCCGCACGGCGGTGATGCCGGCGGGCAGCTCGGCCAGCCGGGCGGCCTCCCCGCCCGCGGCCGGCAGTCTCCACAGCGCGGCAGGCGGTTTGTCGTCGTCCTCGCCCGCCCGCACCGAGGTGAACAGCAGATCCCCGTCTGCGGTGAACGTCGGCGCGGCTTCGCCCTTGGCCCCACGGGTCAGCCTGCGGGCCGGCGCCGCCCCGGCCGGATCCAGCTCCCACACCGCGGTGATGTATTCGGTCTTGGTGGCGTTGAGTTCGGCGATGGTGGTGACGACTCGCGATCCGTCCGCCGACACCGCCAGTCCGGAGACTCGCGGCAGGGCGAGGTAGTCGTCGAGGTCGTCGAATGGGCCCGTGGTCATCAGCACACGTTACGTTTTACCCATGGCCGAGATCGCTGTCGTCGGAGCGGGGATCGCCGGACTCGCCGCCGCTGCGGCGCTGCACCTGCGCGGCCATTCCGTCACAGTGATCGAAGAGCGGACCGACACCACCTCCGGCGCCGGCATCAGCATCTGGCCCAACGCGCTGGCTGCTCTCGACCAACTCGGCCTCGGCGACCAGGTGCGGGCGGCCGGCGGCCGGATCACCGCGGGTGCGATGCGTTGGAAGGATGGCGCCTGGCTGCGCCGCCCGTCCGGCGAGCGGATCGTCACCGCACTGGGCGAGCCCTTGGTCGTCTTGCAGCGGGTCACATTGCGGGACATCCTGGCCGGCGCACTGGCACCCGGCGCGATCGTCGATGGGGTCGCGGTGCGCGAGCTGAACACCGCCTCCGCCGGGGTTCGGCTACATCTGACGGATTGCTCGACGCGCAACGTCGACGCGGTGGTGGGCGCCGACGGCACCGGATCGGTGGTGGCCCGCCACCTCAATGGCCCGCTGCCCCACCGCTACGCCGGCTACACCGCGTGGCGCGGGGTCTCGTCGCTGGCCATTGATGCCGATCTGGCCGGCGAGACCATGGCGGCCGGGGCGGAGGTCGGCCACGTCCCGATGGGGCCGGACCGGACGTATTGGTTCGCCACCGAGCGCGCGCCCGAGGGTGCTGCCTCACCGCAGGGCGAGCTGGCCTATCTGCGCACCAAGCTGGCGTCGTGGGCCGCGCCCATTCCGGCGATGCTGGCGGCCACCGATCCCGCCGAGGTGCTGCGCAACGATCTCTACGACCGCAAGACCGCCCGACGCTGGGCGGCCGGACCGGTAGTGCTGGTGGGCGACGCCGCCCACCCAATGCGCCCGCACCTGGGCCAGGGCGGCTGTCAGGCGCTCGAGGATGCCGCCGTGCTGGGCGCGTTCGTCGACCTGTCCCCCGACCTGCCCAGCGCATTCGCCGCCTTCGCAGCGTTCCGCCGGCGGCGGGTCCGCGCCATCATCGCCGAATCGCGGCTGATCGGCCGGATGGTGAACCTGCGGCCACCAGCGCTGAGCGCGCTGGCCAGCAGGGCCACTGTGGTGCTGCCAGAGTCCGTGGTGACCCGCCACCTTGCATCGATCGCGGCCGGCTCGGCGTTTCGGCTGCCCACACGCAACGACGCCCAGTCGGCTTGAGCCGGCTGGGCGTCGTCAGCGAAGTTATTTAGTGCAGACCGAGGGCGTTGGCGATGGCGCGGCCCGGATCGTGGAAGGCCTGGCACATCTTGTTGAAGTCGATCGACTTGAACGGGCCGCTCAGGACGTTCGAGCAGGCGCCCTGGGCTGGCGCAGCGCCGCCGGACACCGGGGTAGCGAACGCCGGGGTACCGGCGGCCTGGCCGCAGGACGGCCACGCGCCCATGCCCTGCTTGCGGGCGACGTTCTCGGCGACCCGGATCTGCTCCTCGCGGGATGCGTGGGCCGCGCTGCCGACGCCGCCGTTGGCGGCCCAGGTCGCGTCGCTGAACTGCAAACCGCCGGAGAAGCCGTTGCCGGTGTTGGCGGCCCAGTTGCCGCCGGACTCGCACTGTGCGACCGCGTCCCAGTTCACGCCGCTGTCGGCGCTGGCATTTCCGATGCTCAGAACGAATCCGGCCAGTGCCAGCGCTCCGGAGATGACTGCCAGGGTGACGATCCTGCGCAAAGTGCTCATTGGTATTTCCCTTCCCGACAAAGGGGGCACTGGTGTGCCGCTGTGAGGTGAATCGCAGCTTGTGATGCAGCCGTTACAGGCGTGTCGGTTGTTTTTTCTGAGATTTTTGATAAGGGAGTTCTCTTAGAGACACGAGTGGCGCCGAGTCCGTAGACCCGGCGCCACTCGTGAAAGCGCTAGCTCAGCCGCGACGGCCGCAGACCGGCCAGGCGCCCCGCCCCTGGCTGCGCAGGACGTTCTCCGCCACGCGGATCTGTTCATCGCGCGACGCCATGTGTGGGGAACCGCTGCCGCCATTGGAACGCCAGGTGCCCATGGTGAACTGCAGGCCGCCGAAGTAGCCGTTGCCGGTGTTGATTGCCCAGTTGCCGCCTGACTCGCACTGTGCGACCGCGTCCCAGTTCATGCCGTCAGCCGAGGCAGTACCGGTGCCGAGGACCATCGGAGCCACCACGGTGGCGCCGCCGATCGCGGCCATCCCGAGGGAGCGTGCGAGTGTCTTGCGGACGTTCTTCAACAGTTTTCCTTTCGCCGTGCATGCACCGAATGCCATCCCCTCGCCCTCGGACGGGGGTGCAGCCCGTAGCGGGACTGCTGGAGTTCGGGTCGCGCCGTCTCGGTCGGGCACGACAGCGCGGCCGGCTGGCATCACCTCGGGACTTGGTCACCCGGTGATCCACGAAAGGCCCTTCGGACCTCCCGGCCCCGCACACACGCAGGGTTCGAATGTGTGGAGTTATGGGTCGAGATGTTTGCTCCCAAAGGGAACGGGTAGGACCGTACGGAGCCGATCACATGAAGTCACATCAAAGAGAGGCTTATATCGGTTCGATAACAGGACAATCACGACTGCAACCTATGAGTTGTCTATGCAGGTCAGCCCAGCATTTCGCGACCAGGCATTACATTGACATGCCTGTGAATTTTGTGATCTAAATCACGCATTATTTGTGGGCTGGGCCACAGGATTTCGATAACGGAACACACCGATGCCGTTGCTCCAAGGCACCTACCGTCCACTTTCCGGGCCTCGAGCGCCCCGAGGCGCCGATCCCATTAGCTGGACACCTCTGCCAGTGCCGTATTCGCTGGGAGATCAAATCCCTTGCCAGAGAGCGGCTTTCATAAATCCGCGTCGGGCGGCCCAACCATGGGCCGATGGCCGGGCGATGGCGGTCCCGGCCGCTCGAGCCCAGAATGCCTTGCGCGCCAGGCGTGTTCAAGACGGCCGAAATGCTGCCCGGAGCCGCCAGGCACGACCCCCATCCAGCGCACCGCCCCGTCCCCACGCGATTCCCTGTCCGGCGCGAAACCAAAGGCGAAATGGCTGGATATCGCGGCTCTTCAGCAACGCCGACGAGTGAAATACGTTCTGGCCCAGTAGATCTTGCCGCTCAAAAACCCAGAATGAACGCAATATGTCGATTCGATAAACAGGATTTCGAAATTCGCGCCTAAATTGGATGAAAATACAGGTTTATTGTGCTATTTGCTGTTGCAGATCGGCCGGAGAATTGACGTTCGCCAGGACCGGGCCGACCGGAATCACGACCCGCTGGGTGACGACCGTCTCGGCCAGCGCCCGCATGCTGCGCTCGCCCGCGGCGACCAGGGCGTCGATGTGGTCAGCGAGGTCAGTGCGGTAGATGCCGGCCAGGTAGTGATCGCGGCCGTCCCAGGGCAGCACGATGTCCACTCCCTGGTGCCCGACCAGCATGTCGATGACATCGGTGGTCAGGAACGGCATATCGACCGCGCTCACGAACGCCCGGTCCAGGCCCGCCGCCGCGGCCGCCCGAAGGCCGCGGCCAGTGGCCAGCAGCGGCCCCACCCCGCGAACCTCGTCGCGCAACACCTCGGCTTCCAGCGCAGGCAGTGCCTGGCCGGGGGCGGCGATCACGAATACCGGTGCACAGCGGGACCGGAGAACGCCCACGGTGTACTCGACCATCGTGGTGCCGCCGTCGGGATGCGCCAACGTGGCCTTGTCCCGGCCCATCCGGCGCGACGCCCCACCAGCCAACACAACGGCGGCCAGCGGGGCGGGCGTGCTCACGGCTCGGTCTAGTCTCGGCTAGTCAACGGTCCAGGTGTCGCGACCGCGCAGCAGCGATTGCAGCGCATGCCGGTCATGCGGCGTTGCCTCCCGTGCCAGGCGGACCTGGTCGCGGGCGGCGTCGTCGTAGCTCGGCCGGCTGACCTGGCGGAAAACACCCATCACGGTGTGCTCGAGGTTCTGCTCGGATAGCCGCGACAGCGCGAAGGCGTAGGCGGAGTCGGCGATGGTCGCGTCGTGCACCACGATGTCGCTGGCCGCGACGTCGGCAGTCTTGGCGACGTCCAGCCCGAACCCGGTCTTGACCACGCAGTACTCGCCGTTGGCGCCGAAGGTCACCGGCTCACCCTGGCGGACGTTGATGATCCGCTCCTCGGCGCCTTCCTTGCGGAGCAGGTCGAACGAGCCGTCGTTGAAGATCGGGCAGTCCTGCATGATCTCGACCAGTGCGGCGCCACGGTGCGCGGCGGCCGCCTTCAGCACCTCCGACAGACCCTTGCGGTCGGAATCCAGCGCGCGACCGACGAACGTCGCCTCGGCGCCCAGCGCCAACGACACGGGATTGAACGGATAGTCCAGCGAGCCCATCGGGGTGGACTTGGTGACCTTGCCGACCTCGGAGGTCGGCGAGTACTGGCCCTTGGTCAAACCGTAGATCCGGTTGTTGAACAGCAGGATCGTGATGTTGACGTTGCGGCGCAACGCGTGGATCAGGTGGTTGCCACCGATCGACAGTGCATCGCCGTCACCGGTGACCACCCAGACCGACAGATCCGGGCGGGCCAGCGCCAGCCCGGTGGCGATGGTCGGGGCACGGCCGTGGATCGAGTGGAAGCCGTAGGTCTCCAGGTAGTACGGGAAACGACTGGAGCAGCCGATGCCGCTGACGAACGCGATGTTCTCGCGGCGCAGGCCCAGATCCGGCAGGAAGTTGCGGATCGTGTTGAGGATGACGTAGTCACCGCAGCCGGGGCACCAGCGCACCTCCTGGTCGCTGGTGAAGTCCTTGGCTTTCTGCGGCTCGTCGGTGGTCGGCACCCACGCCGTCTTGGACACACCAGGTGCCAGCAGATCCGAGCCGATCAGGTCAGTCATCCGTTCACTCCTGCGCCAACTGTGCCGGTACTCACGGTAGCTGCCGCAAGTCTGGCGAATTTCGCTTTATCGCTTTCCTTTTCGGCCAGCGTCCCATCCAGGGCGGCGTCGATGATGCCCTCCAACTCGTCGGCCAGGAACGCCATGCCCTCCACCTTGGTCACCGAGTGGACGTCGACCAGGTATGTGCCGCGCAACAGCAACGCCAACTGGCCGAGGTTCATTTCCGGGACGACCACGTTCGGGTACTTACGCAGCACCTCACCGAGGTTCGCCGGCATGGGATTGAGGTGGCGCAGGTGAGCCTGGGCGACCTTGATCCCGCGACGGCGCGCCCGGCGGCACGCCTCACCGATCGGGCCGAAGGAACTTCCCCAGCCCAGGATGAGCAGCTCGGCATCGCCGGTCGGGTCATCGACCTTGATGTCGGGCACCTTGACCCCGGCGATCTTGGCCTGCCGCAACCGGACCATGAGGTCGTGGTTCGCCGGCTCGTAGGAGATGGCACCGGAGCCGTTGGCCGATTCGAGGCCGCCGATGCGGTGCTCCAGACCGGGGGTGCCGGGAACCGCGAACTGGCGGGCCAGCGTCTCCGGATCGCGGGCGTAGGGCTGAAAATCCTCGCCGGCCTTGGCGAAGTTGGGCTCGATCGCCTCGAAGGAGTCGATGTCCGGGATCCGCCACGGCTCGGAGCCGTTGGCGATCGCACCGTCGGACAGCAGGATGACCGGCGTCCGATAGGTCAGGGCAATGCGGGCGGCCTCGATGGCCACCTCGAAGCAGTCCGAAGGGGTACTGGCAGCCAGCACCACCACCGGCGACTCCCCGTTGCGGCCGAACATCACCTGCAGCAGGTCCGCCTGCTCGGTCTTGGTGGGCAGGCCAGTCGAGGGGCCGCCGCGCTGCACGTCGATCACCAGCAGCGGCAGCTCAGCCATCATGGCCAGGCCGATGGCTTCGGACTTCAGCGAGATCCCAGGGCCCGACGTGCTGGTCACGCCGAGGGCGCCGCCATACGACGCACCGATCGCGGCGCCGACGCCGGCGATCTCGTCCTCGGCCTGGAAGGTCAGAACGTTGAAGTTCTTGTGCTTGGAGAGCTCGTGCAGGATGTCCGACGCCGGCGTGATCGGGTAGGTGCCGAGCACCACCTGGATGTCGGCGAGCTGACCGGCGGCGATCACGCCGTAGGCCAGTGCCGTGTTACCGGAGATCTGCCGGTACTCGCCGGGAGCCAGCTTGGCCGGGGCGATCTCGTAGGTGGTGCCGAACGCCTCGGTGGTCTCGCCGTAGTTCCAACCGGCCTTGAGCGCCAGGACGTTCGCCTCGGCGACGTCGGGCTTGCGGGCGAACTTCTCGCGGATGAACGTCTCGCTGGTCTCGATCGGCCGGCCGTACATCCACGACAGCAGTCCGAGCGCGAACATGTTCTTGGCGCGCTGGCCGTCCTTCTTGGATGCACCGATTTCCTCGACGGAGCCCAGCGTCAGCGTGGTCATCGCGACGGCCTGCACAACGTAGTCAGACAGCTCGCCGCTTTCCAACGGGTTGTTCTCGTAGCCGACCTTGGCGAGGTTGCGCTTGGTGAATTCGTCGGAGTTGGCGATCACCAGCCCACCGCGTGGCAGGTCGCGAATGTTGGCCTTCAGCGCCGCGGGGTTCATGGCGACCAGCACGTCGGGACGGTCACCCGCGGTGAGGATGTCGTAGTCGGCGATCTGGATCTGGAACGACGAGACGCCGGGCAGGGTGCCCTGAGGAGCGCGGATCTCGGCGGGGTAATTCGGTTGGGTCGCAAGGTCATTGCCGAACAGCGCGGCCTCTGAGGTAAACCGGTCACCGGTCAGCTGCATGCCGTCGCCGGAGTCACCGGCGAATCGGATGACGACCTTTTCCAGCTTTTGCCGGTTGCCCGGAGCACCGTTGCCGTTGGGACCCACGTCCCCGCCTTTCGTCATGTCCCGCCAGGTGTGGATTCCGCGTCGCTGTCTCAGGTGGACGCGCCGAAAGAATCGACAGCCCAGGAGTTGCTGTCACTCGCAGTACCGATTATTGCACTTTCTTAGGCAAGCCAGACCACGACCAGAGGCCGACACGCCGCCGGGCCTGCGTAGAAGTCACAGCTCACAGAGTCAAGCCGCCGCCAGATGAGACAACAATGTGTCATTCGTCACTTTTTGAGAATGGCATTCTCTAAGAGAAGAACTACTCGCGGGTAGCTCTCAGTTACCGCCGCGCTCGCAGGCGTTTATCCAGTTCACTGGCGACCAGTTCGCTGGCCTCTTTCGCCGCGGCGCGCGGATCGGCGCCGGCCGCACGATTTGCCACATAACAGGTGGTGAACATGTCACCGGCCCCGGTGGTCTGCACACCCTCCACCCGCCAGGCGGCCGGCACCCGCACGCAGCTGTCGCCGGTGTAGATGTCACAGCCCTCGGAGCCGTAGGTCACCAGGATCTCGGGCACGCCCAGGCGCGCCGCGGTCGCTTCATCGAAGGGTCCGTCGGCGACGATGACGGCCTCATCCTCGGCCAGCTTCAAGATGCTGAGGTGGGCCAGCAACTCCGGCGGGTAGTGCCGGTCCACGACCAGCGGCCCGAGCAGGTCGGCGCGCACCAGGCCCTGGCCGTCATAGGCGACCCGATGGCCCCGCTGCGCCAGCAGAGCCAGCGTCTGGGCGGGAAAGTCGGTGCGCAGCAGCGGTGCGAGGTGCACCCACGTCGTCCCAGGGGCCGCGGCTTCAACCTCCGCCTGGCCCCACACCGGGCCGACGGCTTCCACCGACATCCGGCGGTGATCGACGTCGTCGTAGTCCAGTCGGAACGAGCTGGTGCGGTCCGCCGTCAGGATCCGGATCATCGACCCGAAACGCTGCAGCAGCGGGTCGAACAACGGCCGGTCCGCGGCGGCGGCGAGCGCGACGATGCCGCCAGGTACGCCGGCGGCCTCCATGGCCACGCCAGAGAACGACGCGCACCCGCCGGGGGTCTTCGGGCCGCCGTTGATCACGTCGATGGCCAGATTCCCCAGCACGGTCACGCCGGCGACGAGCTCGGCGCGCTGTTCTGGCACGGAATGTCTCCTCTGAGATTTGGGCGTCGGGCACGTAGGTGCATTCATCGTCGCCGTCGGCGCGAAATGCTAGTCGGGATTTCCTCGAATCAGCGACTTGGTGAGTTCAGCCGGGAAGGTTGTACGGGGTGATCACCTGGATCGGGACGGGGCGGGCGGGCTCGCTGGGCAGCGCCCCGTGCTGCTGCAGGATCAGTCGCATCGCGAGCCGGGCGTCGGCGCGCAGGTCGTTGTGCAGCACCGCCGAGATCCGGCCCTCCCGCAGCAGTCGGCGGTTGTCAAGGTCCAGGTCATGAGCAATAAAGACTCGGCACACGCGTCCTAATTGGTCGAACGCCGCCACTGTGGCGGTGTTGCCGCCACCGACGGAATAGACGGCCTCCACCGCGGGGTGCCGTTCAAGGGCGTCGAGCACCAGGCGCTGGTTGGCGGCGTCGATACCGTCACTGCCGCTGACCTCGACGATGCCGCGCCCCGACTTGCGCAAGGCGGTCCGGAAGCCGACCTCTCGTTCGGCCTCCCCACGAAACACCGTGCGGCTCAAGGTGATCAGCACGTCGGCGGGCTCCTCACCCAGCCACTGGTCCATCAGGTAGGCGGCGGTGACGCCGGCGCCGTGGTTGTCGATACCCACATAGGCACAGCGCGAGCTGGCCGGGATGTCGGTCGCATAGGTCACCACGGGCACGCCGGAGGCCGCCAGCCGGTCAACGGCCTCGGCGACCTCGGGTTCGTCCTGGCCCTTGAGCACCACGCCGTGGCTCCCCTTGATCCGCGCGAGCGTCTCCACGGTCTGCTCCGTCGACCCGGACTCCCACAGGTGGAAGCGCGCACGCAGCATCGCCGGGGCGAACGCGGGTAGCTCCGCTTCGACCGCGGCACGGAAGGCGTCGGAGAACCGCTGCGGCGTCTGCATCACCACGTCGAACAGATAGCGCCGTCCGTTGAGCCGCAGTTGGGCACGCTGTTTTTCCAAGTCCTCTATCGCCTGCGCCACCTCGGCGCGGGTGGTCTCCCGTACCCCTGGGCGATTGTTGAGCACCCGGTCGACGGTGGCCTCGGAGAGCCCCGATTGCTGGGCGATCTCGCGGACCTTGAATCGGTGCGCCATGGGGTGGACCCTATCGAACTGATGGGTTTTTGATGGTTTTCTGGTGTTGATTGCGGGCCGCCTCACCGCAAGACTTGCCGCATGGTCGAAGTGAGCGCACGGGTAGAGCCATGGCTGGACGAGTCGGCATTCTCCCTCGATGAGCTGCGAACGTTGACCGACCGGGACACCGATCTCGACGCGTACCCGCATGCCGCCGAGGTCCGGCAGAACGTGCTGGTCTACTCGGCCACCGAAATGCTGCGCGCCGACCGGCGAGCGCTGCAGGCCGAGCTGATCACCGCGCTGGCCGACGGTCCCGGCGTCGTGGTGTTCGCCGGCGCTTTCCCCGCCCGGGTGGTCGATGCGGCCAGCGTGGCATTCGGCGCACTGATCGACGCCCAGCGGCAGGCCGGCGGTGCGGCCGGTGACCACTTCGGCGCCGCGGGCGCCAACGACCGGCTCTGGAATGCCGCCCAGAAACTCGCCGTGCACTCCCCGGCGGTCTACGCCGACTACTACGCCAACGATCTGCTGGCCCTGGTCTGCCAGGCCTGGCTCGGCCCCCGCTATCAGGTCACCTCCCAGGTCAATGTCGTCAATCCCGGCGGTGCAGCTCAGGTTCCGCACCGCGACTACCACCTCGGTTTTGTCGCCCCCGGCCAGCTCACCGACTACCCGGCGCACGTGCATCGGCTGTCGCCCATGCTGACCCTGCAGGGCGCGGTCGCGCATACCGACATGCCGCTGGAGAGTGGGCCGACAATGTTGCTGCCCCACTCCCAGCTCTTCGGGGGCGGGTACGTGGCGTTCAACTCACCGGAATTCATCGACTACTTCGCCAACCGCCGGGCGCAGATCCCACTGCGCAAGGGCGATGCGGTGTTCTTCAACCCCGCGCTCTACCACGGCGCAGGATCCAATACCTCGGCCGACCTGCGGCGGATGGCCAACCTGCTGCAGATCTCCTCACCGTTCGGCCGGGCAATGGAATCCCTCGACCGCACGGCGATGGTGCGCGCGGTGTATCCGGCGTTGCGCGCCATGAAGGCCGCGGGCCGCCCCGCGGCAGAACTGCTCAACGCGGTCGTGTCCACCGCCGAGGGATATCCCTTCCCCACCAACCTCGACCACGACCAGCCGCTCGGGAGCCTGGCTCCACGCAGCCAGGTCGACGTAGTACTCGCGGCGTTGGCCGACGATCTTTCCCTCGATGACCTCGCTGTCGCGCTGCGCGACCAGAACGAACGGAGAATCCCATGACCACACTCGGTGTCATCGGCCTGGGCCGAATCGGTGCCTTTCACACCGAGACGCTGAGCAACCTCGACGGTGTCGACTGTCTGGTCGTCACCGACGAACGCCCCGATGTGGTTACCGCCGTCGCGACAAAATTCGGCGCCAAGCCGGTGAATTCGGTTGCGGAGCTGCTGAATTCGGGCATCGACGGCGTGGTTGTCGCGGCCGCCACTCCGGCGCACGCGGAGCTCACTCTGGCCGCCGTCGCCAAGGGCCTACCCACGTTCTGCGAGAAGCCCATCGCATCCACTGCCGCCGAGAGTGCCCGGGTGGCCGAGGCCATCCTCGCCTCGGGTGTCCCCGTGCAGGTCGGTTATCAGCGCCGCTTCGACGCGGCGTTCGCCGCCGCCAAGGCCGCCGTGGACGACGGCTCGCTCGGCATCCTGCACACCGTGCGCAGCACCACCATGGATCCTGCTCCCCGCCGATGGACTACATCAGGGGTTCGGGCGGCATCTTCCGCGACTGCGCCGTGCACGACTTCGACATCATCAACTGGATCACCGGGCAGCGCGCCGTCGAGGTCTTCGCCACCGGCACTGTCCAGGGCGATCCGCTGTTCGGCGAATACGACGACGTCGACACCGCTGCCGTCATCGTGAAGTTCGATGGCGGCGCGCTCGGCGTGGTCTCCAACGCCCGCTACAACGCCCGCGGTTACGACTGCCGCCTCGAGATCCACGGCTTCGGCGACAGTGTTGCGGCAGGCTGGGATCAGGGCGTACCCGTCCGAAACACTGATCCGCACAACACTTTCCCTGAAGGGCCCGCACACCACTTCTTCATGGACCGGTTCACCGACGCGTTTCGCACCGAGTTGGCCGCCTTTGTCGAGGTGACCAAGGGCAATGCCATCCTGGGAGCTACCGTTGCCGATGCGGTCGAGGTGGCCTGGATCGCCGAGGCCGCCACCCAGTCACTGCACCGGCGCGTGCCGGTGCTGATCGAGGAGATCAAGACCCGATGACTGCCATCAAAATCGCCGGCGCGCCGATTTCGTGGGGCGTGTGCGAGGTGCCCGGCTGGGGCTACCAGTTGCAGCCAGACCGGGTGCTGACCGAAATGCGCGGTGCGGGGTTGACCGCCACCGAACTCGGACCAGAAGGGTTCCTTCCGTCGGATACCGATGAACTGAAAACCGTTCTGCGGGAAAAGGACCTGGAGTGCGTCGGCGGTTTCGTCCCCGTCGTGCTGTTCAAGGACGACCACGATCCCGCCGACGACCTGGCCGGACCACTGGAATCGTTGGTCGCCGCAGGCGCCGGTGTGGTGGTGCTTGCCGCGGCTACGGGATCTGACGGCTACGACTCACGACCCGTCCTCGACGACGGTCAGTGGTCGACGCTGTTCGCCAACCTGGACCGACTGGCGGGGATCGCCGCCGCCCGGGGTCTGCTCGCGGTGCTGCACCCGCACGTCGGCACGGTCGTAGAAACCAAGGACGATGTCGACAAGGTTCTCGCCGGGTCGTCGATCCCGCTGTGCCTGGACACCGGTCATCTGCTGATCGGTGGCACGGATCCCCTGGAGTTGGCGAAGTCCGTGCCAGGCCGCATCGCCCACACCCATCTCAAGGATGTCGACGCGACGCTGGCCGAACGCGTGCAGTCCGGTGAGCTCACTTATACCGAGGCGGTCGCCCAGGGCATGTACACGCCGCTGGGCACCGGCGACGTCGACATCGCGGGCATCGTTGCGGCGCTGCGGGACAACGGCTTCGATGGCTGGTTCGTGCTCGAGCAGGACACCATCCTGGGCGGCGAGCCCCAGGGCCAAGGCCCGTTGCGTGACGTGCTGGCCAGCGTGGCTTATCTGCAGAGCGTCGTGGGCGGCGTGCCGGCATGAGCCTGCGAATCGGCGTGCTTGGCGCATCCCGAATTGCCGAACACGCGATCGTTGGACCGGCCCACGAACTGGGTCATCGCCTGGTCGTGGTGGCCGCCCGGGATCCGCAGCGGGCCAAGGCCTTCGCCGATACCTACGGTGTCGAGCGGGTCGCCACCGGCTACGCCGACGTGGTCGAGGACCCTGAGGTCGACGTCATCTACAACCCGCTGGCCAATGCGCTGCACGCGCCGTGGAATCTCGCGGCGATCACGGCAGGCAAGCCGGTGCTGACCGAAAAGCCCTTTGCCCGCAACCACACCGAGGCACTAGCTGTCGCCGATGCCGCCGAGCGCTCCGGGGTGAGCGTCCTGGAGGGCTTCCATTACCTGTTTCATCCGGTGGCTCAGCGGATCTTCGAGCTGGCCACCGGCGGCGAGCTCGGCAATATCCACCACGTCGAGGTACGGATGGCGATGCCCGCGCCGGCCACCGGTGACCCCCGCTGGTCACTGGAGCTGGCCGGTGGCGCGCTGATGGATCTCGGGTGTTACGGCCTGCACATCATGCGCCAGCTCGGTGCCCGCGGGCTGGGCCGGCCGGCGATCACCGCCGCGCACGCCTCGCAACGAGGCCCCGGCGTCGACGAGTGGTGCGACGTCGACCTGAGTTTCCCGTCCGGGGCCACCGGCCTGTGCGCCAACAGCATGACCGCAGCGCACTTTTCGTTCACCATCAACGTCGTCGGAACCAAGGGTGACGCCCTGGTCCACGACTTCATCAGGCCCCACGCCGACGATCGGATCACCGTTCGCACGCCGGCGGAGACCCGCGTGGAACACCTGGGCACGCGGCCGTCGTACGCCTACCAACTCGAGGCGTTCGCAGCGCACATCCTCGACGGCGCGCCGTTACCGATCGGCATCGATGACGCCGTGCAGAACATGCACTACGTGGATGCCGCCTACCGTGCGGCGGGGATGTCACCACGCTGATCGGGTTCTGCATCGGGCCGCCATCGGGCACGATGACAGACATGCCGCAAACCTTCCCGGAGGGCCACTGGGGACGCGAGGACATCTCGCCTGTGTTCAAGCCCGTATACGCATTCGCCTCAACGGCACTCGGTTCGCGCGTCATCAAGGCGCTCGTCCCGCTCGATCGCCGCGTGCTGAAGGCGACCAACGGGAAGTACACGCTGTTCGGCCCCACCTCGATGCCCGAATTGCTGTTGACCACGACCGGCCGCAAGTCCGGCCAGCAGCGGGTGTCGGCGCTGAGTTATCTACGCGACGGCGACCGGCTGCTGGTCCTCGGCAGTAATTTCGGCGAGCAGCACCACCCGGCCTGGACCCTGAACCTGATCGCCGACCCGCAGGCCGTCGTGGCGATCAACGGCATTGACATTCCGGTGACCGCCACCCTGCTGTCGGGCGCCGAGGGAGAACCGGGCCTACAGCGCTTTCTGGCCTACCCGATGTACCAGTCGTATCGCACCCGCACCGATCGCGATTTGCGGCTGTTCGCGCTGACGCGCCGCTAGGTCAGGCGCCAAAGGCGGATAGGTACCCATACGACCAGCCCTTTGACTGCCTCATGGGCTGGTGACAAACTGCGGCCGAGTACGACTGGTACACAACGACACACGGAGCAAGATTGAACAGGTCGCCGAGCGAGCGTCCCCCGTCCGAATGGTCTTGCTGAGCTTCTTTGCACCGCTTAGGATCGGCTCTCCAGTTAGGACTGATACTCCGCGTTGTTTGAATCAGTGGCAATGGGCGCGATCAGCCAAGAACGACGTTCGATCAAGGGTCTGCAAGTGCGACAGCGACCAGGCTGGATGTGCCGTTAGATTCCGCGCACGCAGCTAGGGTGGCGATTCATGCGGTGGATAGGCCCTGCGGCCGGCGGCTTCATCTGGCTCGCTCAGCGACTCTGGTCACGATGTCGTTCGACGGCAGGCACCACCAGTGGATCAGACAGACCTCGACGAGGAGGGGTGATGCTCGTTCGTCAACACGAGAGTGTCGTAGAAGAACTCAGCATGCAACTGCAGTTCCGCGATCCGATCACAAGCAGCGGCTCGATTATGACGCTACCCGCAGCGACAGCGGACCTCAGAGATTGGGTCGCCGATCGGCGCAAGTTCTTGTCCATCCAATATGCCGACTGGATGCAGGTCATCGGCGACTTCCGCGACAGTCTCTCAACGGCCGGCCCGAAGCTCCGCGCCATCGTTGAGTCGTCAACAGCGCAAATTGACTCGCAGCTGCAGAATCTGTTTTCGTCAGCGCTAGACGCGGCCGGGAAAACTTCTTACGACATTGACGCGAACGTGCGAGCTGCCACGCTGCAGTCGCTAGAACAGCTTGAAGCCGAATTAGCCACTGAGACAGCCATTGTCGAGGCCTGGCGTGATCTAGTGAAATCGGTCCAGACGCCGAATCGCTCCGTTGAGGAGATCTCGCGTAGACGCGACACACTATTCGCCATTGCGGAGCTTCGGAACCTCGATGTCGTGGGCCCCTTCGGCACTTTCAGCAAGGTAGATGCGGTCCTGACTGACGTAGCCGACGCGGTCCAAGCAGAACTTGACGGCGAGGCGGGCGTCGAGAACCGACGAATTTTCCCACCGAGTTGGGACCCCAGCGGCCAGCCCACCTGGAGGCGGCTGCAACTTTGCGAGCGAGTTTTGACCCGCCCGGCTTTCCGGGGTGATTGCATCGTCTGGCTCCGACTAGAGCCGACATTTCTACCACGCGGCGATGTCAGTCATGGGCAGGTTACGTTCTACAACGCATCGCATTTGAGTGCCTTCGTTCGGCAACCCGAAGGTGCGGACCAGTTCTTTGATGTAGTGCCAACAGAGGTTCTCACATCCCCCCCATCTGAACGCGCACCGCTCTTGAGAGGGGGTGACTCCGAGTGGGAAGATAACTGGAACATGGCCTACGCGCGTATTGTGCTGCCAGGCATCGAGGTTCACACCGCAGAGGCGAAGGCCATCGCGCTAGTGGAAGCCCTCAAAGCGGTGAACCACGCCACGAAGGACACCTGGAAGATGCTCAGGGGCCACCTTCTATTTGTCGATGGCGAACTAAGATCACGATACTCCTGGGGCCCAAAAGAAGAGCGGCCCGAACACTACTATCCGCAGAACGATTGGATGGCCCGAGATTTGCGCCGAATGGCGCGGGCAAATCAGAGCCTCGATCCACAGTCGATACACGACCTGCAAGACGCCATGAATATGAGCACGGCGCTCAAAGCAGCTTCCGACGAAAGCCCACAGGCGGTCGTGATGGCGTCGGTTCGGGCAATCGAGCATATGAACGCGTGGACCACGGGCGGTGTAAAAGACTGGGCGGACTTCGTATCCAGCTACTTCAAGAAGGCTCAGGCTCGGGTAAGGGTCGTTGAGTTCATCAGCCACTTCACCAGGGAAGCCATCGACCACCAGCCCGATCGGCGCCCAGGTGCGCCACGCGCCCCCCAGCAATCGCTATTCGACATCCGCTCACGCCTAATGCAAACAGTGGGAGCACACGAGTATTTCAACGCTCGTGGCGCTGTCGATGAGGTCGCCGCGTTGCGCAGCATCTACGCCGACCATTTTCTGTCCCGCGGGCTAGGGGAAGTCGATACTATCTTGGCAACGCCCGAAGGGATGTTCGGTCAACTTGAGGAGCAATGCCGGCGATTTGACCGTCTGCTCGCTCGCCTTAAGCGGCTGCGCAACTCCGCGATTCACGGCGGCCCGATATCGGAGACTGCGTGCCAGTCGGTGGATACGTTCGCCTTCAACCTTGGTCACCAATGCCTCAACGAGGCCATGCGAGCGCTGCTTGTCGGGACCGACATCGTCTCGCATATAGATGCGTACCGAGCCGACCACATCGACAGGTTCCAGCGTATCGAGACGTCCGGCGAGATCGACGCATTGTTTGTCGAGTATGACCCCGAAGACGACGTCCTCTGAGCACTTCTCCGTGGTCATGGCCGATACTCGCCGTCCGCTCGGCGGCCTCGACATTCCCGACACCCGATTCGCTAGACGACCACCCGCTGACTCAGCGACCCAGCTCGTGGGTGAGCGCCTCGAGCTCGTCGCCGCCGGCCATTTCCTGGGTCAGATGCTCCAGAGTGATGTCGTCGTATGTGCAATCCAGCTTCTGGCGGCCGCGGTTGAGCAGCACGAAGTGGTCGCCGACCATGTGCGCGTGGTGCGGGTTGTGGGTGATGAACACGACGCCGAAGCCGGCCTCTTTGGCCGCAGTGATGTATTTGAGCACGACACCGGATTGCTTGACACCCAGTGCGGCCGTCGGCTCGTCGAGGATGAGCACCCGCGCACCGAAGAACACCGCCCGGGCGATCGCCACACACTGGCGCTGACCGCCCGACAGGGAACCGATGGCCACGTCGACGTCGGGAAGGTCGATGCCCATCTTCGACAGCTCGGTGAGCGTGGTGGCTCGCATGGCGTTGGCATCCAGCGCCCACGGGAAGCTCTTCTTGCGAATCTCCTGTCCCAGGAAGAAGTTTCGCCATACCGGCATCAGCGGAACGACGGCGAGGTTTTGATAGACGGTGGCGATGCCCTTGCCAAGGGCATCGGCCGGTGAGCCGAACTTCGTCGGCTCACCGTCGACCAGGAGCTCACCTTCGGTCTGCTGATGCAGTCCCGCGATGATTTTGATCAACGTGGACTTGCCCGCACCGTTGTCACCGAGGATGCCGGTGACCTCGCCGGCGTGCACCCGTAACGAGATGCCTTTGAGTGCAGTGATGTTGCCGTAGCTCTTACCGACTTCCCTCAGCTCGACGAGAGGTACTTTGCCGCCGGACGGGGCTTCTTCAGTGGGACGGTCCATGGTTGCGGTCACTTCTCTTTCACCTCTTGGCGGCGTAGTTGCGGAAGGCGTTGTTGGCGATCACCGCGAACAGCAGCATCGCGCCCAGGAAGAACTTGAACCAGTCGGGATTCCAGCCTGCGTAGACGATGCCCTGGTTCGTCATGCCGAAGATGAACGCGCCGATGGCGGCCCCGACAGCGGTGCCGTAACCACCGGTCAGCAGACAGCCGCCGATGACCGCGGCGATGATGTAGAAGAACTCGTTGCCGATACCCTGGCCGGACTGAACGGTGTTGAACGCGAACAGCAGATGCATGCCAACAAACCAGGCGCAGAACCCGACGAACATGAACAGCCCGATCTTCACCTTGGTCACCGGCACACCGACCGCGCGGGCGCTGTCCGCGTCGCCGCCCACGGCGAAGATCCAGTTGCCGATCTTGGTCTTGAACAGCACCCAGGTGGCCACCGCGGTGAACACCAGCCACCACACGACGGTGATCCGGATGCTCACGCCGAACAGGGTGAATGACGAGGCGAACACCTTCTGCGCCGAGTCCCAACCCTGCATGTCGTTCACACTCTGCGTGGCGACCTGGCCCGAAACCAGCTTGGTGACAGCGAGATTGATACCGGCGAGCATGAAGAACGTGCTCAGTGTGATCAGGAACGACGGGATCTTGGTCTTCATCACCAGGTAGCCGTTGAAGAAGCCGACGGCCAAGGCCAGGATCAGCGCCAGGCCGGCACCGGCCCACAGATTGAGGTGCAGATTGTAGGCCAGCATCGAAGCAGCCAGCGAGCTGAACGTCACCGCGACACCCGTGGAGAGGTCGAACTCGCCGCCGATCATCAGTACCGCGACACCGCACGCCATGATCCCGATGGTGGAGCTGGCGTACAGGACGGTGGCCAGTGACGAGGCCTGCCGGAACGGATCGGCCACGATCAGGAAGAAGACGAAGATCCCGATGGCGCCGATTCCCGCGCCCATCTCGGGCCGAATCAGCAGGCGTTGCAGCCGGTTCCGCTCCTTGACCCGTTCATCGCGGACGACTTTGCGGTCGGCGATCTCGAGATCTGATTGCGTAGTCATGTCTTTTCCCAGGCTCGCTATCGGGTCCCGCCCTTGGCCAATTCGGCCACGGCGTCGATGTTGGACTTGTCAATGAAGGAGGGGCCGGTCAGAGTCGCCTGACCGCCACCGATCAGGTTCTTGTTGCTCAGGTACAGCCACAGCGAATCGATCGCGAGGTAACCCTGCAGGAAAGGCTGCTGGTCGACGGCCCACTGCACGTCGCCCTTCTGGATCGCGTCGACGAGTGCGGCATTGGTGTCGAAGGTGACGATCTTGGCGTTGCTGTTGGCGTTGTTCTTGGACTGGACGGCGGTGAGTGCGATCGGTGCGCCCAGCGCGACGACAGTGTCGATCGACGGATCCTGTTGCAGCTTGGCTGTGATGGTGGACTCGACCGACGGCATGTCCTTGCTGTTGACGTTCAGCAACTCGGTCTGACCCTTGAAGCCCTGGGTCACACCCGCGCAGCGGGATTCCAGCGCGACCTGACCCTGCTCCTGAATGACACAGAGGATCCTCTTGGCACCGTCGGCGGTCAGTCGCTCACCGGCCGCGATGCCCGCCAGCTTCTCGTCCTGGCCGAAGTACTCCTGGACGCCCATGGCCTTCCAGCTGTCGTAACCGGAGTTGAACGCCACCACCGGAATGCCCTTGGCCTCGGCGGCCTTGACCGCGGGGGCCATCGCGTCGGGCTTGGCCAGCGTGACGGCGATGCCTTTGACCCCGCTGTCGATCGCGCTCTGGACCAGGTTGGCCTGGTTGGGCGCCTCGGGATCGTTGGAGTAACGAAGCTCGATGTTGTCCTTTTTGGCGGCTGTCTCGGCACCCTTGCGAATCAGGTCCCAGAACGAGTCGCCGGGCACCTCGTGGGTGATCATCGCGACGGTCATCCGTGGCGTGTCGACGGTGCCGCCACCGGAACCGCCGCCGCTGTCCCGTGGCTTACCGCCGGTGGCAGAACAGGCAGCAAGCCCGAGGACGAGCGCACTCGCGCCTGCCACCGCCGCTAGCCGAATGAACCTCATGACGACTCCTTGTCCATCGCGCAGCACACGCTGATCCCTCGATGTAATACGGCTCACAGCGGAAAGTCAATACTTTGTTCGGACATTAGGACTGCAGGTCAAATGCTAGGGTGCTGCCATGACCGATTTCGACCTGGCGGTATGCGCCGAAATGGTGTTCCGCGACCTGCCAATTCTGGAGCGGGTGCGACGCATCGACGAGCTGGGCTTCGCGGTGGAGATCTGGAGCTGGGACGACAAAGACCTGGCCGCACTGGCCGGCACCGGAGCCCGGTTCTCATCGATGACGGGCTACCTGCAGGGCGACCTGATCGATCCACTGAGTGCCGACGAGGTGGTGCGGACCGCCGAGTTGAGCATCAAAGCCGCTGAGACACTGGGTGTTCCGCGCCTGAACCTGCACACCGCCGAGCTCGTCGACGGTCGCGCCGCCCGCCCGCGGCAGCGGGCCACCGGACAGATGTGGCTCACGGCGCAGCGCTCGCTGGAGCGGATAGGCGAACTCGGCGCTGCCGCCGGCGTGACGTTCTGCGTGGAAAACCTCAACTCGATCGTCGACCACCCCGGCGTCCCGCTGGCCCGGGCCAAGGACACCCTCGCGCTCGTCGAGGGCGTAGGCCACCCGAACGTCACGATGATGCTGGACCTCTACCACGCCCAGATCGGCGAGGGGAATCTTGTCGAGTTGGTCCGCCGGTGCGGCGCTGCCATCGGTGAGATCCAGGTGGCCGATGTGCCTGGTCGCTGCGAGCCCGGTACCGGCGAGATTCACTACCCCGCGATCGCGAAAGCATTGCGCGAGATGGGGTATGCCGGGCCGATCGGTCTGGAGGCGTGGGCGTCCGGCGACAGCGAAGCCGCACTCGAGGCCTTCCGCGCGGCGTTCTCCTGACGCTCTACCGGTCGACGAGTGTGGTGTCGAAGTAGTACCGCGAGGCGCGATAGCAATGGGTGCCGAACTCGACCGCACGCCCGGAATCGTCGAACGCGGTGCGGTCCATGGTCAGCAGCGGGGCGCCGGGCTTCTCGTCGAGCAGCCTTGCCTCGCCTCGGCTGGCAGCCTTGGCTCCGATGCGCTGGCTGGCCAGCCTGATGTGCACCCCGCGCGAGCGCAGCGACTGGTAGAGACCGTTCTGCTCGAGTTCCTCAGCGTCGGGCGCGATCTCGACCGGAAGGTAGTTGATCATCAACGCCAGCGGTTCACCATTGGCGCACCGCAGGCGCTTGATGCAGGCGACCTCACGGTCTTCGGCAATGCTGAGTTCACGGGCGACGTCCTCACCGGGAGGCCCCACGTGGTACGCCAGCAGCTGGGTGGTCGGTTCCTGACCGGCCCGGGCCAGATCGTCGAACAAGCTGGTCAGCTCGACCCGTCGGTGCACCGGATTCTGAACGACCTGAGTCCCCACGCCGCGCTTGCGAACCAGCAATCCCTTGTCGACAAGCTCCTGGATCGCCCGCCGAGTGGTGGGCCGGGACAGCGTGAGGCGCTTGGCCAATGCCAGCTCATTCTCGAACCGATCGCCGGGCGCAAGTTCGCCACTGCGGATGGCGGCCTCGATCGCCTGAGAGAGCTGATAGTAGAGGGGAACAGGGCTTGACCTGTCCAGCTCAACCGTCAACGGCACATCGACTCCGATCTCGAACTCGAAATCCCAACAGTAGCTGAAGTCTAACACCGGCTGTGCAAAAGATAGAATGTCAGGACAAAGTATTGACAGACCGCTGTGGCGGGGGCACAGTCGTAACAAGTCCCCATCGAGCCCTGAAGAGAGCTGACGTGACTACTAACCCACCCTTCGATGTACTCGCCGTCGGGCGCAGTGGCGTCGACGTCTACCCGCTCCAGGTCGGTGTCGGCCTGGAGCACGTGGAGTCCTTCGGCAAGTTCCTCGGGGGCAGCGCGGCCAACGTCGCTGTCGCAGCCGCCCGCCTCGGTAACCGCACCGCATTGATCTCGGGCGTCGGAGCCGACCCGTTCGGCCGGTACGTACGAGCCGAACTCGATCGCCTGAACGTCGACAACCGCTACGTCAACGTCCACCCGGAATACCCGACCCCGGTGACGTTCTGCGAGATCTTCCCGCCCGACGACTTCCCCCTGTACTTCTACCGCAAGCCCAGTGCGCCCGATCTCCAGATCACTGCCGACGAGCTCGATCTCACCGCGATCCGCGATGCCCGGGTGTACTGGTCGACACTCACCGGCCTGTCCGAAGAGCCCAGTCGCGGTGCACATTTCGCGGCGTGGGAAGCACGCGCACGCAAACCGCTGACGATCCTGGACCTCGACTACCGCCCCATGTTCTGGGACTCCCCTGCCGCCGCCGCCGAGCAGGTTCAGCGCGCGCTGGGCCACGTGACCGTGGCGGTGGGCAATCGGGAAGAGTGTGAGATCGCCGTCGGAGAGACCAATCCACACAAGGCCGCCGACGCGCTGCTTGACCTCGGCGTGCAGCTGGCGATCGTCAAACAAGGCCCACGCGGAGTGCTGGGCAAGACCCGAAGCGCATCGGTAACGGTGCCGCCTGTCGACGTCGACGTGATCAACGGCCTAGGCGCCGGGGACAGCTTTGGCGGAAGCCTGTGCCACGGTCTGCTGCACGGATGGCCGCTGGAGAAGACCTTGCGCTACGCCAACGCCGCCGGCGCGATCGTCGCATCGCGGCTGGAGTGCTCGACAGCGATGCCGACGGCCGAGGAGGTCGCCGCACTGGCCGAGCAGACCGCAGTGGAGGCCGTCAATGTCTAGTGCCTGCAAGGATTACGCCGATATCACCGAACTGCGGGCGGGCGATCCGTCCGCGATCGCGCGGGCGTGGCAGACCCGCACCACCCGGCCGGTCGTGCGCGGCAACGGACGGCTGATGATCGTCGCCGCCGACCACCCCGCCCGGGGGGCGCTGGCCGTCGGCTCGCGACCCACCGCGATGAACAGCCGCACCGACCTCCTCGACCGGCTGCGCACCGCGCTGGCCGACCCCGGGGTCGACGGTGTGCTCGCCACCTCCGACATCCTCGACGACCTGCTGTTGCTCGGCGCGCTCGAGGACAAGGTGGTGTTCTCGAGCTTCAACCGCGGCGGGCTGGCCGGTGCGGGATTCGAGTTCGACGACAGGATGACGGGCGCCACTGCGGCATCGACCGCCGCGGCGAAGATGAACGGCGGAAAGATGTTGTGCCGCATCGCGCTCGACGATCCCGGCACGGTGGCGACGATGGCGGCGTGCGCTCAGGCCGTCGATGAACTGGCCGCGCACGGCCTGATCGCCATGGTCGAGCCGTTCATGTCGGCCCGCGTCGACGGGAAGGTCCGCAACGACCTCAGCCCGGACGCGGTGATCAAGTCCATCCACATCAGCCAGGGGCTGGGGTCTACCTCGGCCTACACCTGGATGAAGCTGCCGGTCGTCGACGAAATGGATCGGGTGATGGAGTCCACCACGTTGCCCACGCTCCTCCTAGGTGGTGACCCCACCGACCCCGACGAAGCCTTCGCCAGTTGGGAAAAGGCGCTCTCGCTGCCGTCGGTCCGCGGTCTGATCGTGGGTCGTACCCTGCTGTACCCGGCCGACGAGGACGTGAGTTCCGCCGTCGCGACCGCCGTGTCGATGGTGAGATGACTGATGCACAGCAAGTACTACATCCCCGCCCGCAGTGCCGAGCTGCCCTTCACGGTCGACGTGACACCCCAGTCGGCAGGCTGGGCCGAATCCTCGTTGCAGGTGCTCGAACTCGACGATAGCCAAAGCGCCGAGCTGCACACCGGCAGCACCGAGGTGATGGTCCTGCCGCTGGCCGGCGGCGGCACCGTCGCATGTGGCGGTGAGACGTATCGGCTGTCGCGCCGCGAATCGGTCTTCGACGGCCCCGCCGACATGGTGTACCTGGGCATCGATCAGGAGTACGTGGTCGCCGGCGAAGGCCGGTTCGCGATCTGCGGCGCCCGTGCTTCGCGGTCGTTCCCGAACCGCCGGGTGGCCGCTGCCGACGTCGCCGTCGAACTGCGCGGCGCGGGCAACTGCAGCCGTCAGGTACACAACTTCGGCACCGCAACCACATTCGAGGCCGACTCACTGATCGCCTGCGAGGTGATCACCCCCGGCGGCAACTGGTCGAGTTACCCCGCGCACAAGCACGAGGAGAACACCGACGTCGAGACCCAGCTCGAGGAGATCTACTACTTCGAGATCGCCGACAGCCCGGCGGGCACGTCGGGGTTCGGCTATCACCGGGTATACGGCACGCGGGAGCGCCCGATCGAGGTGCTTGAAGAAGTCCGTTCCGGTGATGTCGTGCTGGTGCCGCACGGTTATCACGGCCCGTCGATAGCGGCACCCGGCCACCACATGTACTACCTCAACGTGATGGCCGGTTCCGGCCCGAACCGGGCCTGGCTGATCTGCGACGACCCCGACCACACCTGGTTGCGCAACAGCTGGGAACACCAGGAGATCGACCCCCGGTTGCCGATCGGCAGCCCGTCCGGGATAGGAGCCTGACCGTGGTATCCACCGCACCCAAGGGTGGCGAGAAGCTCCCCGACGCCGAGGTCACCGTGCGACTCACGGTGGCCCAGGCCACCATTCGGTTCCTCGCCAATCAGTACATCGAACGCGACGGAGCACGCAGCAAGTTCTTCGCCGGGTGCCTCGGCATCTTCGGTCACGGGAACGTTGCCGGGCTCGGCCAGGCGCTACTGCAGGACGAAGTCGAGTCGCGCGAGGCCAGCCGCGAACCCGGCCTCAAGTACGTGCTGGGCCGCAACGAACAGGCGATGGTGCACACCGCAGTCGCCTACGCGCGGCAGAAGGACCGGCTCGAGGCCTGGGCCGTCACCGCCAGCGTCGGACCCGGCTCGACCAACATGCTGACCGGCGCCGCATTGGCGACCATCAACCGGCTCCCGGTGCTACTGCTGCCCGCCGACACATTCGCCACCCGGGCCAGCTCCCCCGTGCTGCAGGAACTCGAGCTACCGTCGTCCGGCGATGTGACCGTGAACGACGCGTTCAAGCCGCTGTCCCGCTACTTCGACCGGGTGTGGCGGCCCGAGCAACTGCCCGCCGCACTACTCGGTGCCATGCGCGTACTGACCGACCCCGTCGAAACCGGTGCGGCAACAGTGTCGATCCCCCAGGACGTCCAGGCGCAGGCCCACGACTGGCCCGAATCACTCTTCGCCGAACGCACCTGGCACATCGCTCGCCCCTTGCCGGAACGCTCGGTGATCACCCGCGCGGCCGAGATCATCGCGGCCGCAAGACAACCGCTGATCATCGCCGGCGGCGGTGTGCACTACTCCGAGGCCGAAAACGCGTTGGCCGCGCTCTGCGAGCAGACCGGTATTCCGGTCGCCGAAAGCCAGGCCGGCAAGGGTTCGCTGCGCTTCGACCATCCGCAGAACGTCGGCGCCGTCGGTTCCACCGGCACCACCGCCGCCAACACGCTGGCCGCCGACGCCGATGTGGTCATCGGGATCGGCACCCGCTACAGCGATTTCACCTCCGCGTCGCGCACCGCGTTCAACAACCCGCAGGTACGGTTCGTCAACATCAATGTGGCCTCGCTCGACTCCGTCAAACAGGGTGGTGTCAGCGTCGTCTCCGATGCGCGGGAGGCCATCGAGGAACTCGCGCCGGCGCTTGACGGCTACCGCGTTAGCGACGAATATCGTGCCCGCATAACCGAACTCGCCCAGGGCTGGGAGGACACCGTGTCCTCGGTGTACGCCACCTCCGACGACGATACGGGGTTGACTCAGAACCAGGTCATCGGGCTGGTCAACACGCTCTCGGAGCCGGGCGATGTCGTCGTGTGCGCCGCTGGCTCGATGCCCGGGGATCTGCACAAGTTATGGCGCACCCGGGACCGCAAGGGCTACCACGTCGAGTACGGCTACTCCTGCATGGGTTATGAGATCGCCGGCGGCATCGGTGTGCGGATGGCCGCTCCCGACCGCGACGTGTTCATCATGGTCGGCGACGGCTCCTATCTGATGATGGCCACCGAGCTGGTGACCGCCGTACAGGAGGGCATCAAGGTCATTCCGGTCCTGGTCCAGAACCACGGATTCGCCTCCATAGGTGGCCTTTCCGAGTCGCTGGGTTCGCAGCGGTTCGGCACGTCCTACCGGTATCGCAGCGACGACGGGCGCCTCGACGGCGACAAACTGCCCGTCGACTTGGCCGCCAATGCCGCCAGCCTCGGAGCCGACGTCATCAAGGTGACCACGGCCGGCGAGTTCGCCGACGCCGTCAAGGCCGCCAAGGCCGCCGACCGTACCACCGTCATCCACGTGGAAACCGACCCGTTGATCTACGCGCCGGACAGCCAGTCCTGGTGGGATGTGCCGGTCAGCGAAGTCTCCAGCCTGGAGTCCACCCAGACCGCCTACCAACGCTACGCGGACTGGAAGAAAGTCCAACGCCCCCTGGTCAACCCGTCCGATCGCTAAGAGGAACATCGTGAGCACCATTCTTGTCGGATCCGCCCCCGACTCATGGGGCGTGTGGTTCGCCGAAGATCCGCAGCAGACGCCCTACACCCGGTTCCTCGACGAGGTCGCCGCCTCGGGGTACCAGTGGATCGAGCTGGGGCCGTTCGGTTATCTGCCGACCGATCCCACACAGCTCGCCGAGGAGCTGGCGACCCGCAATCTGAAGCTGTCGGCGGGAACGGTGTTCGAGCATCTGCATCAGGATGACTCGTGGGAGGCGGTCTGGAAACAGATCGAGGACGTCGCGAAACTGACTGCCGCCGTTGGCGGTAAGCATGTCGTGGTCATCCCGGAGATGTGGCGCGACCCGTCCTCGGGTGCGGTGTTGGAAGACCGGACCCTGACACCCGAACAGTGGCGCAAGAAGACCCGGGGCATGAACGAACTGGGTAAGGCGATGTTCGAGCAGTACGGGGTGCGTGCGCAGTACCACCCGCACGCCGACAGCCACGTCGACACGCAAGCGAACGTTTACCGCTTCCTCGACGACACCGACGGCGAGTTCGTGAACCTTTGCCTGGACACCGGACACATCTCCTACTGCGGTGGCGACAACATCGCCATCATCCGCCGAGCACCCGAGCGGATCGGCTACCTGCATCTCAAACAGGTCGACCCCGAAGTCCGGGCCAAGGTCGAGGCCGAGGACCTGCCGTTCGGCGAGGCCGTCAAACTCGGCGCGATGACCGAACCGCCGCGCGGAATCCCGGATATGCCATCACTTCTCGCCGAGATCGAGAAGCTCGGCATCGATGTGTTCGCGATCGTCGAGCAGGACATGTACCCGTGCGAGGTCGACGCTCCGCTGCCGATCGCCACCCGCACCCGCAACTACCTCGGATCCTGCGGTATCCCCGCAGTCCGCTTCTAGATCAGGAGATTGAGAACCATGTCTGACCTTCGTGTCGCCGTTCTCGGCGTCGGCGTCATGGGCGCCGACCACGTCGCCCGCATCCAGAACAAGATCTCCGGGGCCCGAGTGGCCGTCGTCAACGACTACCTCACCGAGAAGGCCGAGCAGATCGCCGCGGGTATCCCAGGCTGTCGGGTGATCGCCGATCCGCTCGACGCCATCGCCGACGCACAAGTCGACGCCGTCGTTCTCGCCACTCCCGGACCGACCCACGAGAAGCAGCTGCTCGCCTGCCTGGAACACACCAAGCCGGTGCTGTGCGAAAAGCCGTTGACCACCGACGTGGAGACCGCACTCGAGGTCGTCCGCCGCGAGGCGCAACTATCCACCCGCCTTATCCAGGTGGGCTTCATGCGACGCTTCGACCACGAGTACGCCCAACTCAAAGCGCTGATCGATAGCGGCGACCTGGGCACCCCGCTGGTGCTGCATTGCGCGCACCGCAACCCGTCGGTGCCTCCGAGTTTCGATTCGGCGATGATCGTCAAGGACTCGCTGGTGCACGAGGTCGACGTCGCGCGGTTCCTGTTCGGCGAGGAGATCACCTCCATTCAGATCATTAAGCCGGCCGCGAATCCGTCTGCGCCACATGGCGTCGCCGATCCTCAGATCGCCATCATGCGCACCGCAACGGGCAAGCACATTGACGTCGAGTTGTTCGTCACCACCGGTGTCGCCTACGAGGTCCGCACCGAACTGGTGGCCGAGCGGGGCAGTGCGATGATCGGCCTGGACGTTGGGCTGATCCGGAAGAGCTTCCCCGGCACCTGGGGTGGCCAGATCACCCCGGGCTTCCAGGAGCGTTTCGGACAGGCCTACGACTCGGAGGTCCAGCGTTGGGTGAACGCCGTACACAACGGCCGGTCGACCGGTGATTTCACCGACGGACCGACAGCATGGGACGGCTACGCGGCGGCGGCCGTGTGCGCGGCCGGAGTCGAGTCACTCGACAGTGGCGATCCGGTCGAGGTCACCATGGTTGACCGGCGGTCAGTGCCGAGGGCCTGATGAAGATCACCCTGGATCCGACCCCGTTTCACCATGACTATGAGCTCCTCGAATTCCCGCGGCTGGTAGCCGATCTGGGCTACGAGTACCTGCAACTGACACCGCACCGGGACTTCATCCCGTTCTTCAACTGGGACGAGTTCTTTTCCGGTCTCGCCGAAATCGGCTTCTACGACCGGCGCGCCACCGACTGAGTTCGCGCCCAGAGTGCACTTGTTGTACGGAGATTGCGGGTAGCGGCGTGAACAACTGCACTCCCGGCGCGCCCTTGGCGGCGACGGCGCGACCACCCGCGCTCTACTCTGAGCGCACTGGGCGTGCCAAGATGCCTGAATGGAGACCAGCTTTCCCGCCCCCGCAGGCCCGCTCCCGGCGTATCAGGTCAGGCCGACCGGGACGGGGCCGTGGCCCGGCGTCGTCATCGTGCACGACGCGATGGGTATGACGCGCGACGCCAAACGCATCACCAACCGATTCGCCGACAACGGCTACCTGTCGATCACGCCGGCGCTCTACCACCGCGGCAATCGGCTGCTGTGCGTCGTGCGCACGTTGCAGGCGTTCCGCAACGGCGAAGGGACCGCCGTCGACGATCTGCTCGCCGCTCGCGATCACCTGGCAGCTGATCCTCAATGCACCGGAAAGATCGGCATCATCGGGTTCTGTATGGGCGGCGGATTCTGCCTGGTGCTCGGCCCGAGTGGGGCTTTCGACGCCTCGGCCCCGAACTATGGCGAATGGCCCAAAGACATTTCCAAGATCGCGAATTCATGCCCGACCGTCGCCAGCTACGGCGCCAAGGACCGCATGCTTCCCGGCGCGGCCGCCAAGCTCGACGGGATGCTCGCCGCCGGTGGCGTGACCCGAGACATCAAGGAATACGCAGGAGTCGGGCACTCCTTCATGAACCAATTCCCCACCCCGGGACCGTTGAAGGTCATCGAGCGCGTCGCGGGACTGGCCTACTCAGAACCCGAGGCCGAGGATGCCTGGCAACGCATCCTGGCGTTCTTCGGCGAACACCTCACCAGCGCCGAGTCAGCCGGTAGCTGAGTCGCAGGTGCACGCCGATGTCTAGCGGATAAAGATGGTGTCGATGAGCACGTAGGCAGCCACGGCGAAGACCAGGTAGGCGAACCAGTGCTGCAGGCGTCGGGTGTCGAGTCTGATGCCGAGATGGCCGGCGACCAACGAACCGACGATCGCGGTGCCGACGAACGCGCCGGTGATCGCCCAGTCGATGCTGCCCACGCTGACATGTGAGACGACCCCCGCCGCCGAGTTGACGACGATGATCAACAGCGAGGTGCCGATGGCGATGGGCATCTCCACTCCGAGCATCAGCACCAGCGCCGGAATGATCAGGAAGCCTCCGCCGACACCGAAGAGCCCGGTGAGCAGGCCGACGAGGAACCCGGCGGGAATGGATCTGGGGGCGCAGCGACGCCAATTGATTCCAGAATCGCCGACCTTGCACGCGGTGCCGGTGTCGCCGTTGTCTTGTAGCAGTCGGATCCCCGCGACCACCATCACCACCGCGAAGCCGATCAGCAGGACCGATTGGGGCAGGTGTCTGCCGATGGCGGTACCCACGAAGGTGGCGGGGATGCCGGCTGCCGCGAAGATCGCGGCCAGCCGCCACTGCACTTGCCCGGCGCGAATCTTGGGCAGTGCGCCCACCGCCGAAGCAGTGCCGACCACGATGAGCGACATCGGAATGGCCTGATTGATTCCCAGCCCGAGCACATAGACCAGCGCAGGAACCGCGAGAATGGACCCGCCGCCGCCGAGCAGGCCTAGCAAAACGCCGATGACGGCGCCAAGGGCCAGGGCAATTCCGATGGTCATCGAACTCCGCTCACCTGCTGCACATCATCGAATTGCTAGGCCAGGCCCTTGAGCATGAGGTTCCAGTACATGAATGGGAGCCCGTATTTCTTCAGGTACCAATACGCCCGATGCGGCGTCGTCGGATTGAGCAGTGGGAACGTGGGTTCCAGCTGCAGGTCGTAGTCGAACTCGGCGAGCAGCATCGCGTGCGACGAGGTGACGATCGGACACGAGGAGTATCCGTCGTACGACGCGCGCAGTGGCTGGCCCTTCAAGAACGCGTCGATGTTGTCGACGACCACGGGGGCCTGTTTGCGGATCGCGGCGCCGGTCTTGGAGTTCGGCGTCGAACCGGCGTCACCCAGGCTGAACACGTTCGGGTACCGCCGGTGCTGCATGGTGTGCTTATCGATGTCGACGTAACCCATTGCGTCACCGGTCGACAGCGGGCTGGCCTTGATCCAGTCCGGCGCCGACTGCCGCGGCACGGCGTGCAACACGTCGTAGGGCAGCATGGCGTCCGTCCCGCCGGCGGCGACACTGGTGATGCCGACTTTATGCGACGCCGCGTCGACGGATGTCACCTCAGAGTTGGTGTGCAAGGTGATGCCGTAGTCGGCGATGACCTTGTCGAGGCTGTCCGCGATCGCCGGAATCCCGAACGGCCGCGCCCCCGGCATGATCAGGTGGACGTCGATATCTTTGAGCACGCCCTGCCTGCGCCAGTAGTCCGACGCCAGGTAGGCGATCTTCTGCGGAGCGCCGGCACACTTGATCGCGCCCGAGGGAACGCTGAAAACCGCTGTACCCGAACGCATCGTGCGGATGAACTCCCAGGTGCGCGGCGCCAGATCGAACCGGTAGTTCGACGACACCCCGTCGCGGCCAAGGGCATCCTCGAGTCCCTCGGTACAGTTCCAATCGAGCTGGATGCCCGGACAAACGACGAGTACGTCGTAGCCGTAGGTCGACCCGTCGGCGCAGGCCACCGTATTGCTGTCGGGATCAACGGCGCTGGCGGCGTTCATGATCCACGTCGCACCCTTCGGCATGACCGAGGACTCGTCACGCTCGGTGGTCGGCGCCATAGCCTGTCCCCCACCGACCAGTGTCCACAGCGGTTGGTAGTAGTGCTTGCTCGACGGCTCGATGACCGCGACATCGGGGTAACCCTTGCGGAGCATCCGCGCCGCAACGGTGATGCCGGCAGTTCCGCCGCCGACGATCAGGATCTGGTGTTTGGCGGTGATGGTCATGGTGGCAGTCCTTCTTGGAAATCAGGCGCTTTGGTGCGCTTCGTCCCAGGCGCCGTAGCCGCCCAGGATGTCGCTCACGTCGGTGAAACCGTGCTGGCGCAACAGACTTGCCGCGACCGAGGACCGGTAGCCACCAGCGCAGTAGACGACGGTCGGTTTGGCGGGATCCAGCTCGCCCATGCGGGCGGGCAGCTGGCCCACCGAAATCGCGATGGCATTCGGGATGGCGCCGGCGGCGACCTCGCCCGGGTTGCGCACGTCGACGAGTTGCAGACCGGCCAGCTCAGCTGCGCGCTGATCGAATGCCTGGGCGGTCAACCGGGAGGCAACAGCAACGTCGCCGCGGTTGTCGAACATCACCTCGAAGGGCTTGTCGAGGTAACCGATCACCTGGTCGAAACCGATGCGTGCGAGCCGATTCTTGCCTTCCAGTTCCTGGCCGGGGTCGGTGAATAGCACGATGTCGACGTCCGACGGAAGCACCGACCCTGCGAACTCGGCGTATCGACCTTCCAGGCCAATGTTGACCGCGCGGCGCAGATGGCCGAGAGCGAACTCCTCGGGAGTGCGTCCGTCGACCAGCACAGCGCCGCCGTCGATCGCGGCGCGGACCTCGTCATAGGTCATCGCCCTGGGCATCTTGGTCTCGTCGAGCAGTTCGCGGTCCTTACGGTTGAGGATCGCGTTGTAGACGAAGTAGCCGGGAGCTGGGGGCTGACCCTCGGTGACCAGATTCATGAAAGTCGCCTTGTCCGGCGCCCGCAGAGCGTAGTTGGTCGCCTTCTGATCACCCATGGTCGACCACAGGTCGGTCGACAGGTTCTTGCCACACGCCGATCCGGCGCCATGCGCGGGGTAGACCCGGGTTGCGTCGGGCAGGGTCATCAACTTGTCGTGTAACGAGTCGTAGAGTTTGTCGGCGAGTTCCTCGCGAGTAAACCCGATGGAGGCCAGCAGATCGGGTCGGCCAACATCCCCGATGAACAGCGTGTCACCGGTCATCACACCGTAAGGAACGGTGTCATCGGCATGCTCGTAGACCACGATGCTCAACGACTCGGGTGTATGCCCGGGGGTGTGGCGAAACTCCAGCGTCACATCGCCCAGCGAGTAGCGCTCGCCGTCGGCGACACCCATCGACTCAAACTCGGTCTGCGCAACTGAGGAGTAGACGATCTTCGCGCCGGTGGCCTTCGCCAGTTCCAGATGACCGGACAGGAAGTCGGCGTGGAAGTGAGTCTCGATCACCAGCTCGATGGTCAGCCCCTGATCTGCGGCGTCGGCCACGTACTCGGCCACGTCGCGCTGCGGGTCGACAACGACTGCGCGGCCGGTGGTTTCGTCACCGATTAGGTACGAAGCATGGGACAGGCAGTCCAGGTAGTACTGCTGCAGGATCATCGTCGTCTTCTTTCTCTTGACGCCTCGGTAATGCCATCCTGGCATATACCCCTATGGGTATGTCAAGTACCCTGGGGGGTATCTTATTCCCGAGGCTCTGACACCAGTGCGCGCGGGACGCGACGCGCGTTATGAGGTGCCCTGCGCGGCCTTCGGCCGCCTGAACCATCTCCTACGAGCTGGAGACGCGGAATCGAAACTCGGGTGACCGGCACACCACTGGCCGGCGGGCACGCTGCGCCTGACGGCGTCGACGTGCATCCCGCATCCCGACCAGGTGGTCTTGCCGCAAACGCGGCATTTGACGGCACGACACATGGGAACTCCCTTTCGATTCAATCAGGGCCTAGGCGAGGCTCAAGAAGAGTTTTTCCAGCTCTTCCATGGTCAATACCTCGCCCCGACCGTCCTTCCCATCGGTCGCATCGAGGCAGTGACGCAGCCCGGAGGCGATGATGGTGAAGCCGGCACGGTCCAACGCTTTGGACACTGCGGCAAGTTGAGTGACGACGTCTTTGCAACTGCGACCCTGCTCAATCATGGAGATCACTCCACCGAGTTGGCCTTGCACACGACGGAGTCGGTTGAGGGTGGCCGCCAAGTCGGCATCGCACCGTGATTGCTGGCCACTCATACTCGCGGCACTCTCCTCGACCCACGCGGTTATCGTCGCCAACAATACCGTACCCCCTATGGTATTTTTCGGCGACGCCCGAGGGAGATCACGATCCCGTTCACATACCCCACCGGGTATAGTCCCCACTAACCCCGAGTGAGCCAGCGGGTCGGTCAACATTTTTCAGATAGGGAACGCATGATGACGAAGCCGCCGATAATCGGTTGGTTGAAACGGTTCTGGGTAATCGTGGTGGTCGCGGTCGCGCTCGTTGCCGCCGGAGCCGTTGTCGGCCGACTGCGCACTTTCTTCGACACCGATCAGCCCCTTGCGCCCGGGGTCGGGCATGCCGACGCCATCGTCGCGTTCAACACCAAAAGGGTGACCTACGAGATCGTCGGTCCGCAGACTGCGACCGGCCGGATCAGCTATCTGGATGTCAACGGCAAAACCCTGGAGGCGGGGTTCACCAGCCTGCCCTGGTCGACCACCGTCACCACCACAGCTCCCGGCATGCTGGCCAACGTGGTGGCACAAGGCGACACCGATGGACTCGTCTGCCGAATCCTGGTCAACGACAAGGTTGTTGACGAGAACCATGCTGTTGGCCGCGATGCCCAGGCCTTCTGTCTGGACAAAGCCGCATGAGCTCCCCCGCCGCACGTCCAGTCATCCCCCGCACGATCCGGATGGCCGCGGTGCCGATCATCCTGATCTGGGTGGCAATCACCGCCGCGCTCAATCTGTTGCTGCCGCAAGTGGAAACCGTCGGCAAGCACAACGCGGTATCGATGTCGCCGCAGGACGCGCCTTCGGTCATCGCCGCCAAGACGATGGGCGCGAAGTTTCAAGAATTCACCTCCGACAGCATTGCGATGGTCGTGCTGGTCGGCGATGAGAAACTGGGCGAGCCGGCACACCAGTACTACGACAACCTGATCGGGAAGTTCGAACAGGACACCAAAAACGTCCAGCACGTCCACAATTTCTGGGGTGACCTGATCACCGCCGCCGGTGTCCAGAGCAGCGACGGCAAGGCCGCCTACGTCCAACTCAATCTCGCCGGTGACCAGGGCAGCACCCAGGGCAACGAATCGGTGGAGGCAATCCGCGACATCGTCCATGACACGCCCCCACCGCCCGGCCTAAAGGTCTACGTCACCGGGCCTGCCCCGCTGACGACGGACACCCTCGACAGCGGCGACAAAAGCATGATCAAGATGACGGTGGTCACCATGATCGTCATCACGATCATGCTGCTGCTGGTCTACCGCTCGATCAGCACCGTGTTGCTCATCCTGGCCGTCGTCGGTATCGAGATGGGATCGGCGCGCGGCGCGGTGGCCCTGCTCGGGCACTTCCGGCTGATCGACTTCTCGACGTTCTCCGTGCCGTTGCTGACAGCGCTGGCGATCGCGGCGGGCACCGATTACGCGATCTTTCTCATCGGCCGCTACCAAGAGGCACGCCAGAGCGGTGAAGACCCGGAATCGGCGTACTACACCGCATTCCACGGCGTCGGTCACGTCATCCTTGGTTCAGGCTTGACCATTGCCGGAGCCGTGCTGTGTCTGCGGCTGACACGGCTGGCCTACTTCAAATCGCTGGCCTACCCGTCGGCGATCGGATTGATCGTCGTCGTCGCAGCAGCGCTCACCGTGGTCCCCGCCATCATGGTGGTGGCGACTCGGTTCGGCCTGATGGAGCCGAAGCGCGCGATGAAGACCAAGGGATGGCGGCGGGTCGGCACCGCGGCGGTGCGGTGGCCCAAGCCGATCCTGGCGGCCTCGACCGCCGTCATCTTGCTCGGCATCCTCGCCATGGTCGGCTACAAGACCAGCTATAACGATCGTTTCTACGTGCCCGCCGACGTCCCGGCGAACGTCGGCTACACCGCGGCCGAAAAGCACTTCAGCCCAGCGCGATTGAACCCCGACATCATGATGATCGAATCCGATCACGACATGCGCAACCCCACCGACATGATCGTGCTGGATCGGATCGCCAAGGCACTGTTCCGGATCCGAGGGCTCGCCATGGTGCAGAGCATCACCCGGCCATTGGGCTCGCCGATCGCGCACAGTTCAATCCCGTATCAGGTCAGCATGCAGTCGGTACCGATCACCCAGAATCTGCAGTTCCTCGAGCAGCGGGTGGCCGACATCAGCAAGATGTCGGACGATCTCGGCGGAATGATCGCGTCCATGACCGAGATGCAGAACCTGATGAACCGGTTCTCCGATGCCATGCACCGCACGGTTGGCGGCGCTCACCAAACCCTCGGCACCGCCCACCGCACGGTCGACGACCTGAACACCATGAAGGCCTCGGTGGACCAGATGCGCGACCACCTGTCCGATTTCGACGACGCGGTGCGGCCTTTCCGCAACTACTTCTATTGGGAGCAGCACTGTTTCGACATCACGGCATGTTGGGGAATCCGGTCAGCATTCGACGCCGTCGATGGTGTCGACGCCCTCAGCGGCAACATGGCCACGGTCGTCGGTGATATGGATGCGATGGTGCGGGGCGCGGACGGAGTGGTCAACGGCATGGACCAGATGGACACGCTGGCTCCGCAGCTGGTCGCGCAATTCGGCCCCATTATCCAAACAGCCACCGCGATGCAGCAGACCCTGCAGACCATCCACGGCAGTTTCGGCGGCCTCATCAACCAGATGCACCAGATGACCGACACCGCGACGGCGATGGGCGAGGCGTTCGACGCTTCCAAAAGTGACGACTACTTCTACCTGCCACCGGAAGTCTTCGCCAATCCCGATTTCCAAAAGGGATTGAAGCTGTTCCTGTCGCCCGACGGCAAGGCAGCGCGCTTCATCATCACTCACGACGCCGATCCAGCAACCGAGGAAGGCATCTCCACCGTCGACGAGGAGGTCGTCGCGGCACACGAAGCGGTCAAGGGAACTTCCCTGGCGGCGGCGAAGGTATACCTCACCGGCACCGCAGCGACCTACCGCGACATCCAGGCGGGCGCGAAATACGACACCATGATCGCTGCGTTCGCCGCCCTGACACTGATCTTCCTGGTCATGCTCGTCATCACTCGGGCTTTCATCGCCTCCCTGGTCATCGTGGGGACGATTGTGTTGTCGCTGGGCGCCGCCTTCGGTATCTCGGTTCTGGTCTGGGAACGCATCGCGGGAATCGAGCTGAACTGGATCGTGCTCGCCTTCGCGGTGATCATCCTGATGGCCGTCGGCAGTGACTACAACCTGCTCCTCGTTTCGCGCTTCAAGGAGGAGATCGGCGCCGGCATCAACACCGGGATCATCCGCTCGATGGGCAGCACCGGCAGCGTCGTGACCGCCGCCGGACTCGTCTTCGCCTTCACCATGGGTTCCATGGTGTCCGGCGACCTGCTCAACGTCGGCCAGGGTGGCACCACCATCGGAATCGGGCTGCTCGTCGACACCCTGATCGTGCGGTCTTTGATGACCCCGTCCATCGCAGCGCTTCTCGGTCCATGGTTCTGGTGGCCATTGAAGGTGCGTTCACGACCCGCATATAGGGCGCCGAGTCGATTCCTCGCCCAAGCTCCGTCGCCATCGGAGGGCGATGCTGTTTCTCCCGGAGCCGGCTGACGTGGGCCATCGTTGGCGGGCGATACCTGGGCGATCCAAGTGAAAGGTGATGCGTGATGGATGTATTGGAGATCGACCCCGCAGGTGTGATGGCGCTGGTCGACACGTCCGGCGCCATCCTGCTGGACGTTCGAGAGGACGATGAGTGGACCGCCGGACATGCTCCCGGTGCCGTTCATGTACGACTCGGCGCCCTGGACGCGCGCACCTTCGAGGCCGCCGTACCGATCGTGGCGGTGTGCCGGTCGGGAGGCCGATCCGGTTTGGCGGCAACCAGACTCGCGGCAGCTGGGCTAACTGTTTACAACCTGGTCGGCGGCATGGGAGCGTGGCAGCGGAGCGGGCAACCGGTGATCCGCGATGACGGCGCGGCCGGTACGATCATCTGATCGAGAAGCGCCCGGGGCGCAGACTGTCGGCAGACGTTCAGGCTCAGCCGAAGACACGTTCGACGAACGTGTCCGCGCCCTGTTTCCAGGCAACAACGAAGTTGCCGACGTCATCGCGGCTGATCGCCAGACCGGGGCAAAACCAGTCCCCGCCGTCCTCGGTGAAGAAATGCGGTGAGCCGACTACGCCACGGGCGCGGCCCTCGTCCCAATCAGCTTGGACCGCTGCGGATGTGGTCTCTACATCGAAGGGCTCGAGGCCGAAGCGACCAGCGATGGGCTCGATGACGTCGAGCCGGCCGATATCGAGCCCCTCTTCAAAAAGCGCATTGCGCAGCGCTAGGCCGACCGCTTCGACCAGCACGGGATCGCCCACGCGGTCCGCAGCAGCGGCCAGCGCGTATGCGGTCATCGACGTTTTCGGGAAGGCATCGACGGAGAAGCCCCCGAACAGGTCGGGACGCACCGACGCGCGAAGCGCCGAAATCTCGGCACCAACGTGGTGGCCCTCAAGCGGGTTGCCGTTGATCAGCTCGAGTGGCCAGGCCCGGATGCGCAGGCGCGGTTCAGTGAGGCCACGCTCGCTGCGCCGGTCGATCAACGTCCGCAGCCCGACGTGGGTAAACGGACACAGGATGTCGGCAAAGACCTCGACGGTGCGCATGGCGGCGACAGTACCCGGCCGATTTCCGAACAGTCGATGTTACGACGCCTGACCTGCCGCGGCGTCAGCGAACTCGCAGAACGCTGTGTAGGCACGCGCGCCGTAGATAGTTGCCGGGCCGCCATGCATCATGATGCTGACACCGATGACCTCGGCCGCCTCCTGCTTGGTGGCACCCGCGCGGACTGCGCCGCGCGCGTGAGAGGCGATGCATCCGTCGCAGCCCTGGACGACTCCGATCACCATCGCGATCAGTTCTTTGGTCTTGGCCTCGACCGCACCGGTGCCCATCGCGGCCCGGCTCAGCGCACCGAACCCCTCGTATACCTCGGGAATCATCTGCCGCAGGGCGCGATGCTGCGGGTTCAACTCGGCCAGCACATCGGAGTGGTGGGCGTGATCTGTCATGGCCCAAACATATGTCGCGAGAATACGATGCAGCAGAGACTTTCGGCCCTGGTGTGGACGATACGGAATCACTCAGTTGGGGACCAAAGACGACGCCGACGCCCCAGTTGTCCGGGGCGCCGGCGTCGGCGAAGCATCTCAGAGGATGTAGAGCATCTCCTGGTACGTCGGCAGCGGCCAGAGGTCGTCGGCGACAACGCTTTCCAAGGTGTCAGCGGCCGAGCGCACCGCATCCATCAAGGGCAGCAGGCTCGCCGCGTGCTCGGCCTCTTCCTTACCGGTATCGCCGCCGTGCGCACCCAGCGCTGCCTTGAGCGCGGCCAGCGCCCCGGTCAGCTCCGAGATCGGCGTGGATACCGTCTCGAGCAACGTGGTGTCCGCGGCCAGCCCGGCCGCCTTCAGCGCCGCGACGTTCTGCGCCAGCTCGGTCTGGTACCGAACCGCCGCCGGCAGGATCACCGTCGCGCCGATCTCCAGCGTCAACTTGGCCTCGACGTTGACGGTCAGGGCGTAGGTCTCGTAGCGAACCTCTTCACGGCTGTGCAGCTCGCGCGAGTTGAAGACGCCGTACTTCTCGAAGACCTCGATCGCCTCCGGTGTCACCAGCTGCGGGATGGAATCGAGCGTCGTCTTGAGGTTCGGCAGGCCACGCTCGGCCGCCTCGACCTGCCAGTTATCCGAATAGCCGTCACCGTTGAACACAACGGCGCCGTGCTCGGTGATGATCTCGGTGAGCAGCTTCTGCACAGCCACATCGAAGTCCTCGCCACCGGCGACGGCTGCCTCCAGCACGTTGGCCATGTAGTCGAGCGAGTCGGCCATGATCGTGTTGAGGATGATCATCGGCACGTTGATCGTCTGCCCCGAGCCCGGCGCGCGGAACTCGAACCGGTTGCCGGTGAACGCGAATGGGCTGGTGCGGTTGCGGTCGCCCGGATCGGTCGGCAGCTCGGGCAGGGTGTCGACACCGATGATCATGGTGCCCTTGCCCTTTGACGACGTGGCCGCACCCTTGGCGATCTGGTCGAACACGTCGGCCAGCTGATCTCCGAGGAAGATCGAGATGATGGCCGGCGGGGCCTCGTTGGCACCGAGGCGGTGATCGTTGGTGGCCGAGGCCACCGAGACCCGCAGCAAGCCGGAGAACTTGTGCACGGCCCGGATAACGGCCGCGCAGAACACCAGGAACTGGGCGTTCTCGTGCGGGGTGTCACCCGGTACCAGCAGGCTGCCGAATTGGGCGTTGCCCAGCGAGAAGTTGACGTGCTTACCCGATCCGTTGACGCCGGCGAACGGCTTCTCGTGGAACAGGCATTCCATGCCGTGCTTCTTGGCGATGTTCTTGAAGGTCGTCATCAGCAGCTGCTGGTGGTCGGCGGCGATATTGGCCCGCTCGAACATCGGAGCGATCTCGAACTGTCCCGGCGCGACTTCGTTGTGCCGGGTCTTGGCCGGGATGCCGAGCTTGAACAGCTCCCGCTCGGTGTCCATCATGAAACCGAGCACCCGGTCAGGGATGGCGCCGAAGTAGTGGTCGTCGAATTCCTGACCCTTGGGCGGCTTCGCACCGAACAGTGTGCGCCCGGCGTTGATCAGGTCGGGGCGTGCCAGGAAGAAGTGCCGGTCGACCAGGAAGTACTCCTGCTCAGGCCCGCAGAACGACACGATGTGGTCGAAATCCTTGTGCCCGAACAGCTTCAGGATGCGCTCGGCCTGGGCGCCCATGGCCTGCTGGCTGCGCAGCAGCGGCGTCTTGTAGTCCAGCGCCTCACCAGTCATCGAGACGAACACCGTCGGGATGCACAGCGTGTTGCCGTTCGGGTTCTCCAGGATGTACGCCGGACTCGTGACATCCCAGCCGGTGTAGCCGCGAGCCTCGAAAGTGCTACGCAGACCGCCGGACGGGAAGCTGGACGCGTCGGGCTCGCCCTGGATCAGGGTCTTGCCGGCGAACTCGGCGAGTGTGGTCCCGTCACCAACCGGATCGAGGAAGCTGTCGTGCTTCTCGGCGGTCAGCCCCGTCATCGGGTAGAAGACGTGTGCGTAGTGGGTCGCCCCCTTGGACAGCGCCCAGTCCTTCATCACCGAGGCGACGGCGTCGGCGACGGCCGGATCGAGCTTCGCGCCCTTCTCGATGGTCGCGACGACCGACTTGTAGACCGACTTGGGCAACCGCAACCGCATCTCCGCCAGCGTGAAGACGTTCGATCCGAAGATCTCGCCCGGTGCCTCGCCTGGATCGAAGCTGATGGGGGGAGGCTCGTAGGCCTCGACATTGGTGATCGCCTGGAGACGGGCCGCGTTTCCGCTCAACTGAGTCTTCCTCTACATCCGAGACGCCCGCGTCTAGTTCGTGGGCATACGACCGGCCAACGGTAGGTCGCTTCGATGCCGAACTCGTTACGCCTACGTCAACGTCAGAATGCGGCGCTGATCGGGAACAAGTACACGCAAACTCAATTTGGGCAAACAAATGCGTATTTGAATCGCATATCTGCACGTAAACGTGCGAAAAAACTAAATGAATTTAATGTGTCGTTCGAGCTCAGCAAGGACTCGACGCGTCGTATAACCAATAGTGTCCATGTATTGGATACATCTGGGGGTCAGGGGTTTTTTATGTCCACATCACGTGTCATCGCACCATTTGCCATATGCGCCGTCGTCGCGTCAGCGGCACCGACACTCGGTCCGCTAGATTCGCCGATCTCCGCTTCGGCGGCCACGCTGACGAGCGCATTCCAGCTCACAAGCGTGGATAGCGTCGACTGGAAACAGTCCCCACCGGCCGCGGTAAAAAGCGTCTCCGGGGGTTCGTTCACCTTTGGGCTAGCCGAAGTTCTGTGGATCATGAACGCGCTGGCCGCGTTCACCCCCGGTTCTGCCGCAACGATGCACTCTGTGACCACAGCATTGCTCGACGAACTGGCTCACGGCACGCCGCTCGGCGAGGCCCTGGTCAACGTCAGCCTGCAGCTGTCCCCATCGGTCGGCGGCGGTCCGGCCTCTCCGCTCGAACCGATTCTGAACCAGATCGGCCCGATGTTGGCGTTGGCGCCCACAGTGCTCGGCGGGGCGATGACAGTTCTCGCCGCCATTCCCGAGGCGGTGATACCGGTGGTCGGGGCGGTGGCGGTCGCCGTCATCAACACCGCCACCGCAGCGGGTTCGGGTGGATTCGCCGCTGCCGTCCAGGCGGGTCTCTATGGCGTGATGACCGCCGCAGCCAAGGGAATAGCCACGATGGTCAACGTGGTCGAGGCAGTGCTGCATGACATCGCGGCCGTCGTGACCGGCGGATCTACCTCGAGTGCCGCGGCCGCAGCCGCGGCCAAGGACCTCCGCGCTCCGGGCGGTGGCCAGGCATCCGCCAACACGACCAAGACCGACACCACGGCGAAGCGCGCTTCCACCACGCCGGCCAAAGGCGTCGCCGGCCCGCGGTCGAGGCACTCGGCTCCCACATCGGCGGCGGCCAGCGGCAATCGGTCCACCGGTTCGGCTCGAGCCACCGGTAAGCGCGACGCGCGCCCGGCCAGCACCAAGGCGAACGCCACGTCAGCCAGGTGAATGCGGGAGGCCGGGGTCCACAGCCTAGATTTGAGGGTATGAGCACCGGCCGCGACATCCCCGCCGATTACGACGAGCACGCGGTACACGTCGGCGATCCCAAACACGAGGCGGCCGGGGTGAAGGCCGTGATGGTCAGCATGCAGCGCGGCCTGGCCGAGATGGGCCCGGTCCGCACGTTGGCGACGTTGTCGCGGCTCAATCAGCGCCACGGATTCGACTGCCCAGGCTGCGCGTGGCCCGAGGAACATGGCGGCCGCAAACTGGCGGAGTTCTGCGAAAACGGCGCCAAGGCGGTGGCCGAGGAGGCCACCAAGCGGCGAGTCACCCCGGACTTCTTCGCTCGCCACACGGTGGCCGAGCTGGCCGCCAAACCCGAGTACTGGCTGTCCCAGCAGGGCCGGCTGACCCACCCGATGGTCCTGCGGCCCGGCGAGCAGCACTACCAGCCGATCGGCTGGGACGAGGCCTACCGATTGATCGCCGAGCACCTGCGTGATCTCGGCTCGCCGCACGAAGCGGTGTTCTACACCTCGGGGCGAACCAGCAACGAGGCGGCGTTCCTCTACCAATTGCTGGTCCGCAGCTTCGGCACCAACAACCTGCCGGACTGTTCCAACATGTGCCACGAGTCGTCGGGCACCGCCCTGGTCGACTCCATCGGCATCGGCAAGGGCTCGGTGACCGTCGATGACGTCGAACACGCCGACGTCATCGTCATCGCCGGACAGAATCCGGGCACCAACCATCCGCGGATGCTGTCGGTGCTGGAGAAGGCGAAAGCCAATGGGGCAAAGATCATCGCCGTCAACCCGCTTCCCGAAGCCGGCCTGATCCGGTTCAAGGATCCGCAGAAGGTGAACGGCGTCGTCGGCCACGGTGTACCGATCGCCGACGAGTTCGTGCAAATCCGCCTCGGCGGCGATTTAGCGTTGTTCAAAGGGCTGGGCCGGCTGTTGGTGGAGGCCGAGGACCGCGCTCCCGGCAGCGTGATCGACCGCGAGTTCATCGACGCGCACTGCCACGGCTTCGACGAGTACCTCGCCGACGCCCGCACCGTCGACTTGGACACCGTCACCGAAGCCACCGGCATCACCCGGCCACAGCTGGAGCGAGTTGCGGGCATGCTGGCCGCCTCGCAACGCACCATCGTGTGCTGGGCCATGGGTATCACCCAGCACACCCACGCTGTCGCCACGATCACCGAGATGACCAACTTGCTGTTGTTGCGCGGCATGATTGGCAAGCCCGGCGCCGGAGTGTGCCCGGTACGCGGACATTCCAACGTCCAGGGCGACCGCACGATGGGCATCTGGGAGCAGGTCCCCGAGACCTTCCTGACCGCACTGGACAACCGGTTCGGCATCATCAGTCCCCGCAAGCACGGCTATGACACGGTCGACGCCATCCGGGCGATGCGCGATGGGCGAGCGTCGGTATTCCTGGCCATGGGCGGCAACTTCGCCTCGGCCACCCCAGACACCGCGGTGACCGAGGCCGCGTTGAGCGCGTGCGCGCTGACCGTCCAGGTCTCCACCAAACTCAACCGCAGCCACCTGGTGCACGGGCGCACGGCGTTGATCTTGCCCACCCTGGGCCGGACCGACCGTGACCTGGTGGGTGGCCGCAAACAGGTTGTCTCCGTCGAGGATTCGATGTCGATGGTGCACCTGTCACGGGGCAGCCTCACCCCACCGAGCGACGAGGTGCGTAGCGAAGTCGCCATCATCTGTCAGCTGGCCCGCACGGTGCTCGGCGCTGACCATCCGGTCCCGTGGGAAACCTTCGCCGCCGACTACGACACCATCCGCGACGCAATCGCCGCTGTGGTGCCGGGCTGCGCCGACTACAACGCCCGGGTGCGCCAGCCCGACGGCTTCCAATTGCCGCATCCGCCACGGGATTCCCGCGAGTTCCCGACCATCACCGGCAAGGCCAACTTCGCGGTCAACGAGCTGAACTGGGTACCGGTGCCGCCGGGACGTCTGGTGCTGCAGACATTACGCAGCCACGACCAGTACAACACCACCATCTACGGGCTCGACGACCGCTACCGCGGGGTCAAGGGCGGCCGTCGCGTCGTATTCGTCAACCCGGCCGACATTGCGTCGCTCGGGCTGGCCGATGGCGACCGCGTCGACTTGATTTCGGAGTTCACCGACAGCCAGGGCGAGCTACAGGAGCGCCGCGCCAAGGATTTCCTGGTGGTGCCGTACTCCACCCCCGTCGGCAACGCCGCCGCCTACTACCCCGAGACCAATCCCCTGGTGCCGCTGGATCACGTTGCCGCCAAGTCGAATACGCCGGTATCGAAGGCCGTCGTGATCCGGCTGGAGCGCGGTGGGCAGGAAAGTGGCGCAGCATGGGGAGGGTGACGTCGCGGCGGCGGGCCAGCCACGTCAACGACGGCACGGCCACCGACCGCCCGGAGACGCTGGTCGTCGAGGAGCCGTTGGAGATTCGCGTCAACGGCACGCCGCTGAGCGTCACGATGCGCACACCGGGTTCCGATGTCGAACTCGCACAGGGCTTTCTGCTGACCGAGGGCGTCATCACCCACCGCGACGACGTTCTCACCGTCCGCTACTGCCGCGGCTCAGAGCATCGATCCAACCCCGAGTCGCTACGCTCCAGCCCGCCGGAAGACGGCACCAACACCTACAACGTCCTCGACGTGACGCTGCACCCCGATGTCCCGATGCCCGAGGTGGACGTCACCCGCAACTTCTACACCACATCATCGTGTGGGGTATGCGGCAAGGCCTCGATTGACGCGGTCCGGCTGACCAGCCGGCACTCCCCCGGCGATGACCCGTCGGTCGTCACCGCTGCGACACTGACCGCGATGCCCGCCCAATTACGCTCGGCGCAAAAAGTTTTCGCCAGCACCGGCGGGTTGCACGGCGCGGCGCTATTCGGTGTCGACGGCACCATGCTGGCCGTGCGCGAGGACGTCGGCCGGCACAACGCCGTTGACAAAGTGATCGGTTGGGCACTGGAAGCCAACCGCGTGCCGCTCGACGGCACCGTCCTGCTGGTCAGCGGACGCGCGTCCTTCGAACTGACCCAGAAGGCGGTCATGGCCGGCATCCCTGTGCTCGCCGCGGTGTCGGCGCCTTCCTCGCTGGCCGTCGATCTGGCCACCCAGTCGGGGCTCACTCTGGTCGCTTTCCTGCGTGGTGAATCGATGAACATCTATAGCAGGGCCGACCGCGTCCAGCACTGAGGGCGACAACGCGATTCTGTCAGTCGGCCGGCCGCACCGGTACGAAAAAGCCCCCCACGGCGTGGGGGGCTTTTCTCGTGTACGTATCAGGCGGACTTGTCGCGACGCTCGGGACGGGCCGGCTTGCGCGGGACGATCGTCGGCAGGACGTTGTCCTGGACGGTTTCCTTGGTCACCACGACCTTGGCGACATCATCGCGGCTGGGGATGTCGTACATCACCGGCAGCAGGACTTCTTCCATGATCGCGCGCAGGCCGCGAGCACCGGTGCCGCGGTGGATGGCCTGATCGGCGATGGCGTCCAGCGCGTCGTCGTTGAACTCCAGCTCGACGCCGTCCATCTCGAACAGCCGGGTGTACTGCTTCACCAGAGCGTTCTTCGGCTGGGACAGGATCTGCACCAACGATTCTTTGTCCAGGTTGGTCACCGACGCCACCACCGGCAGACGGCCGATGAACTCCGGGATCAGACCGAACTTGATCAGGTCCTCGGGCATCACTTCGGCGAAGTGATCCTGGGTGTCAATCTCGGCCTTCGACTTCACCTCGGCACCGAAGCCCAGGCCGCGCTTGCCGACGCGGTCGGAGACGATCTTCTCCAGTCCAGCGAACGCACCCGCCACGATGAACAGCACGTTGGTGGTGTCGATCTGGATGAACTCCTGATGCGGATGCTTGCGGCCGCCCTGTGGCGGGACCGAAGCCTGGGTGCCCTCGAGGATCTTCAGCAGCGCCTGCTGCACGCCCTCACCGGATACATCGCGGGTGATCGAGGGGTTCTCGCTCTTGCGGGCGATCTTGTCGACCTCGTCGATGTAGATGATGCCGGTCTCGGCGCGCTTGACGTCGTAGTCGGCGGCCTGGATCAGCTTGAGCAGAATGTTCTCGACGTCCTCGCCGACGTAGCCGGCTTCGGTCAGGGCGGTGGCGTCGGCGATGGCGAACGGCACGTTGAGCATCTTGGCCAACGTCTGCGCCAGGTAGGTCTTGCCGCAGCCGGTCGGGCCGAGCATCAGGATGTTGGACTTGGCCAGCTCTACCGGCTCCGAGCGGGAGTCGCGGTGCTTCTCCTGCGCCTGGATCCGCTTGTAGTGGTTGTAGACCGCCACGGCTAGGGTGCGCTTGGCAGTGTCCTGCCCGATCACGTAGCCCTCTAGGAATTCGCGGATCTCCGCAGGCTTAGGCAGCTCATCGAGTTTGACGTCGTCGGCGTCGGCCAACTCCTCTTCGATGATCTCGTTGCACAGATCGATGCACTCGTCGCAGATGTAGACGCCCGGACCCGCTATGAGCTTCTTCACCTGCTTCTGGCTCTTACCGCAGAACGAGCACTTGAGCAGGTCACCGCCGTCTCCGATACGCGCCATGGTGGTGGGGTCCTACTTTCCTTCGCCGGGTCTTCGATCGCTGCCAGTCAGTCAGTGCCGGTGTCTGTCCCGACGCTACCCGCTCGCTCTGCCACGGTGCGACAGATAAAGCCGAATCGCGTCATGGTATTCGTGCGTGATGGTGAACATATCGCCTGACGCGGCTTCCGTCGCCCCGGAACGCTTAGCTGTGTTTTTGGCGTGTCGCCGCCGTAACCTAACCGACGCGTTGAGCTGCGCCGAAAGTAAAGTTGCGTTGTGGCGTTCGCCGTTCCCCACACTACCGTCCTGATCCTCGATGGCGGTTTGGCCACTGAGCTGGAAACCCGTGGTCACGACCTGTCCGACGACCTGTGGTCGGCCCGGTTGCTGGTGGACTCCCCCGCCGAGATCGTCGCCGTTCACGAGGCCTTTTACCGGGCGGGCGCCGATATTGCGACGTCTGCTAGCTACCAGGCGTCCTTCGAGGGTTTCGCGGAGCGCGGATTCGCCAGGGGCGAAGTCGCCCGGCTCCTGGTTCGCAGCGTCGAATTGGCCAAGACGGCCCGGGAGAACGTCGGCGGCGGCGGCTGGGTGGCCGCGTCAGTGGGGCCCTACGGCGCGGCCCTGGCCAACGGCGAGGAATACGTGGGTCGCTACGGCCTGACCGTCGCCCAGCTGGCCGATTGGCATCGCCCGCGGCTGGAGGTGCTGGTGTCCGCCCAGCCTGACGTGCTGGCCCTGGAAACGGTGCCCGATATCGACGAGGCCGAGGCCCTGGTGAGCCTGGTCCGCGAGTTCCGCGTGCCTGCGTGGCTCAGCTACACCATTGCCGACGGGCAGACCCGGGCCGGCCAACCTCTGGAGCAGGCGTTCGCGGTGGCCGCCGAGGTTCCCGAGATCGTCGCCGTCGGGGTCAACTGCTGCGCACCCGCTGAGGTGCTCAGTGCCGTCGAGGTGGCTCGCGCGGTCACCGGAAAGCCGGTGATCGTCTACCCGAACAGCGGCGAACAGTGGGATCGCCAGCGGCGAACCTGGGTGGGCTCAGGCCGTTTGGCTGGCCACTTCAACGCGAACGCCGCGGCCCAGTGGGCCGCGGCGGGCGCGAACATCATTGGCGGATGCTGTCGGGTGAGCCCGGCAGACATCGCCGCGATCAAGCTTTCTCGGGCCTAAGCGTTCTGGGCCGAGAGCTTCCGGTACTCCAGGACGGTGTCGATGATCCCGTACTCCTTGGCCGCCGCGGCGGTGAGGATCTTGTCCCGGTCGGTGTCCTTGCGGATGATGGCCGCGTCCTTACCCGTGTGACGGGCCAGTGTCTCCTCCATCAGGGTCCGCATCCGCTCGATCTCGGCGGCCTGGATCTCCAGGTCGGAGAACTGACCCTGGATGACGCCCCCGAGCGACGGCTGATGGATGAGGATGCGCGCGTTCGGCAGGGCCAGGCGCTTGCCGGGCGTGCCGGCGGCCAGCAGCACCGCAGCGGCCGAGGCGGCCTGACCGAGGCACACCGTCTGGATGTCGGCACGTACGTACTGCATGGTGTCGTAGATCGCCATCAGCGAGGTGAATGAGCCACCCGGTGAGTTGATGTACATGGTGATGTCGCGGTCAGGATCCAGCGACTCCAGGACCAGCAGCTGGGCCATGATGTCGTTGGCCGAGGCGTCGTCCACCTGCACGCCGAGGAAGATGATGCGTTCTTCGAACAGCTTGTTGTACGGGTTGGATTCCTTCACACCCCAGCTGGAGTGCTCGACGAACGAGGGAAGGATGTAGCGCGCCTGCGGTGCGAGCCGCGAATCTGTGTAGTCAGGCATTGGACACTCCGTTGAAGTGGGCGCGGGTGATGATGTGGTCGACGAACCCGTACTCCAGCGCTTCCTGCGCCGTGAACCAGCGGTCGCGGTCGGAGTCAGCCTCGATGCGCTCAAGAGGCTGGCCGGTGAATTCGGCGTTGAGCCGGAACATTTCCTTCTTGATGAGCGCGAACTGCTCGGCCTGGATGGCGATATCGGCCGCGCCACCAGTGATGCCGCCCAACGGCTGGTGCATCAGGATGCGGGCGTGCGGCAGCGCGTAGCGCTTGCCCTTGGCCCCGGCGGCGAGCAGGAACTCGCCCATCGAGGCGGCCATGCCCATGGCGTAGGTGGCGACGTCACACGGCACGAGCACCATGGTGTCGAAGATCGCCATGCCGGCGCTGATCGAGCCGCCCGGCGAGTTGATGTACAGCGAAATGTCTTTGGACGGATCCTCGGCGGCGAGCAGAAGAATCTGCGCGCACAGCCGGTTGGCGATGTCGTCATCGACCTGGGAGCCCAGGAAGATGATGCGCTCGGCGAGCAACCGCTCATACACCGAGTCGGAAAGATTCAGCCCTGGCATGCCCGAACGCATATCAGTCACGACTTGATACCTGCTTTCTACGGACTTCGTTCTACCCGACCCTAACCAACGCAGCGCGCAGCGCACTCCCAGGAGAGTGCGCTTTCGCTGTCGGCGTTACTCAGCCTTGTCGGCCTGCTGCTCAGAGGCCTCGTCGCTCGCGTCGGCCGTGTCGCCTTCGGCGATCTCTGCACCCTCGGCCTCGGCCGGCGGGCCGAAGAACTCGGCGGTGTCGACGACGTTGCCGTCGGTGTCGGTGACGGTGGCCGCCTCGACCACAGCGGCTACGGTCAGCCCGCGGCGCACGTCGGCGAACATCGCCGGCAGCTGGTTGTTCTGCTGCAGGATCTGCAGCAGCTGGGCCGGCTCGATGCCGTACTGGCGCGACATCAGAACCAGCCGCTCGGTGAGGTCGTTCTGGCCGACCTGGATGTCGAGGTCGTCGGCGATGGCGTCCATCAGCAGCTGGGTCTTGACGGCCTTCTCGGCGGCTTCGCGGGTTTCGGTGTCGAACTTCTCCCGCGAACTGCCCTCGGCCTCGAGGGCCTCGGCGAACTTGTCTTCGTCGTGGTCGAGGCCGTGGATCGCGTTGTGCACGGTCTGGTCGACCTGGGCCTGGACGATCGCCTCGGGCAGCGGCACCTCGGTGGTCTCGAGCAGGAGCTCGAGCGCGTTGTCGCGGATCTTCTCGGCCTGGTGGATGCGCTTGACCCGCTTCACCTGGTCGACGAGGTTCTCGCGCAGTTCCTCGATGGTGTCGAATTCGCTTGCCAATTGCGCGAATTCGTCATCGGCCTCGGGAAGCTCGCGCTCCTTGATCGACTTGACGGTGACGGTGACCTCAGCGTCCTCGCCGGCATGCTCGCCCGCAGCCAGCTTGGTGGTGAACACCTTCGACTCACCTTCGGCGAGGCCGACGATGGCGTCATCGAGGCCCTCGATGAGCTGGCCCGAGCCCACCTCGTGGGACAGGCCCTCGGTGGCAGCGTCGGGAAGGTCCTCGCCGTCGACGGTGGCGGACAGGTCGATGGAGACGAAGTCGCCTTCCTGGGCGGGACGCTCGACGCCCTTGAGGGTGCCGAAGCGGGCGCGCAGTGACTCCAACTCGGCGGCGACCTCGTCGTCGGTGATCTCGATGGGCTCGACCGAGATCTTCAGCGTGCTCAGGTCGGGCAGCTCGATCTCGGGCCGCACGTCGACCTCGGCGGTGAAGACCAGTTCCTCGCCGTCCTCGATCTTGGTGACCTCGATGTCGGGCTGGCCCAGCGGGGTCACCTCGGTGGCAGTGACGGCCTCGCTGTAGCGGCTGGGCAACGCGTCGTTGACGACCTGCTGCAACACCGCGCCGCGGCCGACGCGGGCCTCGAGCAGCTTGGCCGGGGCCTTGCCGGGCCGGAAGCCGGGCAGCCGTACCTGCTTGGCGAGCTCCTTGTAGGCCCGGTCGAAGTCAGGCTGCAATTCCGTGAAGGGCACCTCCACGTTGATGCGAACCCGGGTCGGGCTCAACTTCTCGACGGTGCTCTTCACTGCGGTACTCCTCGGGTCGAATCTTCGGTCGTTTGGGTCGTTCGTTGGGCGTGTCGGGGTGACAGGATTTGAACCTGCGGCCTTCCGCTCCCAAAGCGGATGCGCTACCAAGCTGCGCTACACCCCGGTGCTGCATTTCTCGCGCCCGAATCCTACGGCCCAACGCCTGTTCAGCGGCAATCGACCTCGATGATGCGCTCTCAGGTGGGCCGATTGGATTTGATCAGGTCGGCGCCGGTACATTTGGGTCCGCAACAAGCACGCGGGCGTAGCTCAATGGTAGAGCCTCAGTCTTCCAAACTGATTACGCGGGTTCGATTCCCGTCGCCCGCTCTCAAGAACCGCCCCCCCTGGGGCTGTTTTTGCTGTTCTATCCACTGTCGGCTGGCCTTTGCCGCGCGGGACAGCGCACCGCATTCACCGAGATACGAGGCCACGACGCCCACGGCGGGCAGCATGGCCACGTACCGGAACGGGGCGCGTGGGTGCGGTCGCTTCGCCAGCTCGTCGCCGATGGCATCGAAAACCCCGGCCAACTTCCACAACGCTTTGGCAATGCCGACCGGCGTGAACGGGATCGTCGCCGGCGAATGACGGTTCTCGTGGACCACCACTGACAGATCCCGCCCGCACAGCACCGAGGCGAGCATCCGGACCTGACGCCGATAGTCGGTCACACCCAGCTCACGGGCCACGGCGCATAGCACGATGGCCTGGCTGGCGAATCCGAGGAGATCCTGAATCGGCAGTCGTCGGCCGAGGACACCCAGCACCCCGGGGAACGCCACCACAACGGTGTTCAGCGCACCGACCCGCCACACCCACCAGCTGATCCGGTCGTCGGTGTTCAGGTCGTCCCATGCGAGCGTGCCCGGGACGTCGGCCGCGTTGAGCACCCAGGAGACCGCGTTCGGCGGGGTTCGTCGCTTCAGCCCGAACGGGTCTGTCCCCCACAACACGTCCAGCAGCGGGTTGATGACCGCGACGGCCCGCGCCAGCGCGTCTTCGACGTCGGAGTCAGCGAGTGTCACCTCGGGGGTCGGTAGCAGCTTCACCGTCCCATGATGTCCGATTCTTTGAGTGCTCAAACAGCCGAAATTGTCGCGCACGAATGTCATGATCGATTCGCCTGTCACGTCGCCGACGACCCAAAGGTAATGATGCGCCGAGGATTCCAGAGCACCGCCGTTCGTCCCTACACCGCTGCTGCAGCCGTCGCGAGCGCCGGCATCCTCACGCTGGGTTTGGTGACCGCACCGCCCGTGACCGGTGCGGCGCTCCCCCGCATCGAAGTTCACGCGGTACAGCTCGTGGCCGTCACTGCGGCCGACCTCAGCGCTACGGTGCTCCAGACCGCGACGCCCACATCGGCGTCCCGACCGGCAGCAGCAAGCCCAACCGGCCCCGACGCGACTGCATCAGACACCCCGGACTTCCTCGCGTTCGCGGCTGAGATCCTGACTTACCTGAACAGTCTTGGCCTCGGCGCGGGCCCCGGTCTGGCGGCCATTGGGCTCAGTGGCTTCGCGGTGGCTTTCGCCGCGACCGCATACGCCTGGAACGCGTTCGCCGACACCGTCAACCCCGGACTGAGGTTCCTCCACATCCCGAGGGTGCCGAAGTTTCCGGTCTGTTTCACCGGTCAGAGCTGCGCCGGCAGCGCTTCGGCCGCCACCTCGGCGCAGGTGCGGGTGGTTGCCCCCACCAGCGGTCCGGTCAAGCCCGCCGGCCGTGGGGTGGCCACATCGAAGCGCGTTGCCTCCACCCCGGACAGCAACAAGCCCGCGCCGACGAAAGCCCGCAGTGCCAAGAAGTCGACGCCATCCTCCGCGTCTGCCGACGGTAAGGGCAGCAGCAAGCGTGGCGCTGCCTAAGCCGGGGTCAGCGATATCGGCAGCCAGTGGGTGCCCGGCCCCTCATCCGGGCAGCCGGCTCCGCCGATGACGAGGGTCCGCTCCCCGAAGAAGCTGCCGTCAGGGTTCGGGATCCAGTAGTCCGAGCGAGTCGCGGGCACAGCGCTCTTGGGGTCGCGCTTAGGGCAACCGCGCCGACCGACCGCACAACCATCACATACTCCGTTGCCATGATCGATACACCACCCGGCCGACCGTCGCGGGATCGGGCTCAGGTGCGCGCATCGAGGCATCGAGTCCCGAGTGATCTTCTAGGGCAAGAACTTCGCGAAGATGAAACGCCACATCACCCTCGGCGTCGCGATCCGGCTTCTTGAAGTACCACGTCTGCGCTGCCCCCGGCCGCAGTCGCTGCGGAAGGTTGCCGCTGACCGCAATCTCGCGGATACCCGGCCCGAACAGCGGGCGAAGCACACCGCCGAACCAGTCACCGCGAATACTGCCGCGGCGCACCGGAAACCAGATGTTGGTCCAGCGGGTCACAGCGAACGGCGACTGTGCGCCGAGGACTCCGGAACCCCCAGAGCCATAGGTCGCCGGCCCCGGCTCAACAACATCGACCGGCGAGGCCTCCGACCGAGGTGGGCACCGCACCACCACGCCCCTGCGGACCAGCCGGTCGAAAAGCTCACGCCGCCGATCGTCGGAGCGACTGAGGCCGCTGAAGATGGGCGGCCGGCCGATGAAGAAGTCGGCCAACGCCATCGGCGTTCCAACCGTCACGAAGTCTGTTATCCGCCAAGGGTTTCCCTGAGCACGCGCATCCTGCCACAAGTCGAACTGCTTGGCCCGGAACTCGTCGAGTGCACCATCTGAGTCCGGCTCGACCGCCAGCCGGTCGGCGGCCGCCTCAAGGCTGCCCAGCGTACGAAGTCCACCCGGGCTCTGGGCCGGTGCCGCACGCAACTCGTGCATCTCCTCCCACAACGTCGTCAGCGCGTCGTAGGCGATGTAGCCGCCGATGCCGTGGCCCACCACGACAATCCGCGCATAGCGGCCCTGGTGCAGGGTGTACAACAGGTCGACGAGCCCGCCACGGATCGCCCGCCGCGCCGCATGGGACTCGGGCACAGCCGGATCGAAGTAGCGGGCGACGTTGACGAAACCGGTGGTCAGAAAGCTGCGGGTCAGCGCCCGCGGCAACATGCGGAACACCGCAAGGACAACACTGAGCACCACCACGCTGGTTACGAGCCCGATGATCCACCCGGCAATCCCCGTCTGCAGGAAGTAACCGCCCACCACCAACAGCCCCGCCAGCACGGCGAGCGGCACGAGCAGCACCAACCACACCGCGCGCCAGATGCCGAACACCTGGTCGGGCACGTGGCGAGGGCGTCGCAGGAACAGCCGGGCCAGCGCGGGCATGAAGCCCGCGTATCGCGTGCTCGTCATCAGGAATGACCAGTCGTACTCGTACAGTTCGACTCCGCTCGCGGGGGCGACGTAGCGGCGCGCCTCGTAGGAGTCGGTGATCTCGATGGGTTGGGGGTAGTACTCCCAGCGGCCCTCGTGCGGAGCCAACACCGTCTTGGCGAAATCGTCGAAGGTGTCCATCGGCCGGCGTTCGAGCAAGCCGTGCACGAAGACCACGGCGGTGCGTACGGCGTTGTCGGTGCTCAATCGTCCTCCTCGGACCGCGCGGCCCGCAGGTTAGCACTTTGCCAAAACGCCCACAGGGCGTAGACAGCCAGGCGCACCATGAGCCATGGCCGATGTGGACTTTTGCGTGGTCGGCGCAGGCTTCGCCGGACTCACCGCTGCATTGCGACTGAAACAAGCGGGCCGATCGGTGGCCGTTCTGGAAGCCCGCGACCGCGTCGGCGGGCGGACGTTCACCGTCGAAGGCCCCGAGGGCACTTGGATCGACCGTGGCGGTGCCTGGATCGGACCCGGCCAGGATGCCATCTACGGGCTGATGAAGGAATTTGGCGTCGCCAGCTACAAGCAGTTCATCGAAGGCCAAGCCATGATGGTCGTCGACGGCAAGCACTACCGCTACGAAGGCACCATTCCGCTGACGATGAGCCCGTGGGCGGCACTCAATATGGGCGCGGTGTTCCTCGATCTGACCCGGCTGTGCAAGACGATTCCTCTGCAGGCGCCCTGGGAAGCAAAGAACGCCGACAAGCTGGACCGCATCAGTTATGCCGAATGGCTGGACAACCACACGCTGTCCAAGCCGGCCCACACGTTGCTGGAAGCCGCGATTGCGGGCCTGTACACCTCGGCGGCGTCCGAGACCTCGATGTTGTTCGTCCTCCGCCAGCTGGCCTCCGGCGGCGGCCCGTCCTTCGTGCTCGGTATCAAGGACGGATCCCAGGATTCCCGCGTCGTCGGCGGCATGGGTGCGGTCTCCGGTGCGATAGCCGCCGAACTTGGGGATGCGATCCAGCTGAGCACACCGGCACGGCGCATCATTCACAACGACGACGGCATCACCGTGGAAGCCGACAACACGACCGTGCGGGCCCGCCGTGCCATCGTGGCCGTGCCGATCGCGATCGCCAGCCAAATTCTGTACGAACCGATGCTGCCGGCGGATCGGTCGTTCCTGCATCAGCGCATGCCCAGCGGTGCCGTTGTGAAGATCAATATCGTGTACGACGAACCGTTCTGGCGTAACGACGGGTTGACCGGTCAGACGTTCGCGCCCAACACACTGGCCACGTTGACTATCGACGCGTCCACCGACCAACCCCGTCCCGGGGTGATGTGCGTGATCACCGAGGCCGGCGCGGCGCGCAGGTATTCCCGGATGGACCATGACGAGCGAAAGAAGGAAGTGCTGGCGAATCTGGTTGAACGATTCGGCGGCAAAGCCGCCGACCCGGTGGCCTACCTCGACCAGGACTGGTCGGTGGAGCGGTACTCCGGCGGCGGCATGCTCAGCCACTGCCCACCCGGTGTGCTCACCGAGTTCGGGCCTGCCATAACCCAACCCTGCGGTCGCATCCACTGGGCGGGCACCGAAACCTCGGCGGTCATGCACGGCTGGGTGGACGGCGCCGTGCGCTCCGGTGAGCGCGCAGCCAAGGAAGTGATGCGACTTGAACCGGCAACGGCCGCCTGAACGAACGAATGGCTCGACATCATCTGTGCAACAACAGATTTCACGGAACTGCACGGCAGTGCGGCACCCGCCACTGACGAGCGACTCGCCACACCCACACCCAGGACGCCTACCCGAATCACGTAACGCACCCACCCGAAAACCTTGACTCAGCTAATTGCTCTCTCTAACTTGTTTCTTGCATCCTTGAGCCGACTGCAATTCACGAGGTCGACGCCCTGGGTGACACCAGGGGGGAATAACGTGGTCGAGCGCCGCTTGCGCAATCGTCGGATACCGCTGCAGCTGATCCTGCCCGTGACCTATGCGGTCGTGGCGGGGGGCGCGTTGACCGGCGGCATCGCCGTCGTCATCGGCGCCTCGGCGACCGGCTCGCAGGGACCCGCCGTGGCGTTGACATCGACTGAGTTTGCGTTGATTCCGCAGAGTCCGGCGACCACAACCGACAACGACCTCTGGTTACTCGACCACAATGCGAAAGCTCCGGCGGCCTCCGGGGTCCCGTCGCGCGCACTGGCGGCGGCCGCCAACGTTCAGCCCGTCATCGGCTACGGCGGCTGGCTCATCGGCAATGGGGTCGACGCCCCATTGAATTGCACGGGCACGGCATGCAACGGCGGAAACGCCGGCCTGCTGTGGGGCAACGGCGGTAGCGGTGCCAATGGCGGCAACGGCGGTAGCGCAGGCCTGCTGTTCGGCAACGGCGGCAACGGCGGCAACGGCGCGGTAGCCATCTACAACAGCGACGGATCCTTGTATTCAGAGGCGACAGCGGGTGGCAACGGTGGTCGCGGCGGCCTCTTCGTCGGCAACGGGGGCGCGGGCGGCGACGGCGCGATCGGGCTGTACCGCAGCAACGGGGACTCCGCGCCCACGAACGGCGGAAATGGCGGCGCGGGCGGTGGTCTCCTCGGCAACGGCGGAGCGGGCGGTAAGGGCGGCGACAATTTCAATCCGTACCGGAATGTCCAGCTGACGTCCGCCGGTGCCGGCGGCAACGGCGGCAAGGCCGGTTGGCTCGGCAGCGGCGGCGCCGGCGGCGCCGGCGGCAGCACCTATGCGAATTACGCGGTTACCGGCGGGGCCGGCGGCGCCGGCGGGAGCGCCCAGTTCGGAAACGGCGGTGCCGGTGGAGCCGGCGGCTCGGCTGAATCGGTGCTGTCGCGCGCCGACAGCGGCATCGGCGGCGCTGGCGGCTCCACCTTCGCCGGGACCGGCGGCGCCGGCGGCGCTGGCGGCGGCGCCTTGTCGCAGCAGTGGCATAGCTTCGGCGCCATCGGCGGTGGCGGTGGCGGCACCGTCATCGGAACCGGCGGCACTGGTGGCGCTGGCGGATATGCCGAGACCTGGGGCACCGGGACTGCCACTGCCGGCAACGGCGGTACCGGCGGCAACAACTTCGGCGGCGTCACCCCCGTATTCGGCACCGGCGGTCGTGGCGGCAATGGCGGCGACGCGCGTGCGCGCGGAAACGGCAACGCCATAGCCGGCCAAGGCAACGCCGGCGGCCCCGGCGGCGAGATCCTTGGAACCGGCGGCAACGGCGGCAACGGGGGCTTCGCGAGAGTTGACGGCGCCGGATCCGCCGTTGGCGGCGCCGGCGGATCCGGCGCGTTCGGCGGACAGTTCGGCGGCAGCGGCGGCAATGGCGGAAATGGCGGCGACGCAAGTGCACCCACGCAGGACAAATCCACACCCGGCGTGGGTGGGCGTCCGGGCTACGCCGGCATCCGCGGTCACACCGGCCGCGTGGGTCGCGCTGGTGTGCGGCGTTAAGGCGAATTGGGGACAGCCATGAATCAGACCTTGGACGAGTTCGCCGGCGAGACGGGCGCGCCGCGCAAGCGGGCACGCCGAACGCGCACGCCCTACGCGTGGCTCGGCGCCGGTGCGCTCACCCTCGGTATCGGCGCCGCGCTGGTGTCCGGCAGTGCGATCGCCAATGCCGACACCGGGCAGTCCGGAACTTCATCGGGCAAGGCGGAATCGTCGGCTGCCAGCGCTAAACCCCGCACCGCCGTGGCTCATTCGCGCCCGAAGGCCGCCCGAACTGTCGCCGGCCCGGTGCGATCGGCGTCGGCGACAGCCTCGCAGCGTTCAAACGTCAGCGCCGGAACCGCTCGTGCGAGCGCGACCGCAACGGTCACTGACGTGGCCGACATTTCTCAGAGCGCAGCCCCAGACGGTTACGGCGGAACCTCCTATCTGCCCGACAACGCGGTTGTGGTGCCCGGCAGCGCAGTGCGCTTGTCGCTGCAACAGATTGGCCAGACCCAACAACTGCTCCAGTCCACAACCTGGGGGGCGGGCAACGTCGCTGCCGGGTTGGCTTCCGTTGTGCCCCAAATGTTTTTGGCACAGGCCGCGTGGTCACTGACCACCTGGCAGAACTCCATCGAGCCGGCCAAGGCGGCGGTGGCCAACACCGTCGGTGTTCCGGTTGCGCATCAGCTGGCGCAGCTGTCGCTGTTGGGTACCTTGATGCTGCCCACCGTGGCCGGCATGGCTCTCGACGCCGCGACGCTCACCATGCCCCTGGTCGGGCTCCTCGGTGCGCCCACCGCCGCATCCGAGGCGAAGGGGCTCGTCGGTGCGGCAAAAACCAACGGTCAGGTCTACGCCGTTCGGCTGATGAAGACCGTCTACACCACCCAACAGATCGTCTACATCTCGGTTAACGGCGGGCCCGTCGTCCCCGTGCTGTTGGACACCGGTTCGTCCGGACTGACCATCATCAACAAGTACGTCGGTCAGAAGGACCTCGGCCCACCGGGTGAAAAGGGTACGAGTGGATACGGCGACTCGACCGCGTCCGTCAGCTACAGCTACACCAAGTATTCGACGAAGGTCGACTTCGGCGGCGGCGCGGTCACCGCCCCCTTTGATGTGCGGGTCGTGGACCCAAGCTCCGAAGCGTCGTACCTGAACTACTCGAACGCCGGCGTCGGCGTCGTGGGCACATTGGGAATTGGGGTCAATACCGCGTCGGGCCCGACGATGACCGCGCTGCTCCCCGGCGAGCTCAAGGACGGGGTGCTGATGTACGAGAACATCATCGGCCCGTACGGCCTGGTGGTGTTCGGCCCCAATCCACTGCCCTCGAAGGGGTCGATCAGTGGTGGACCGATCGGTGATTTCCAGGTGAAGATCAATGATGAGACGCCGGTACCGCTACGGGGCAACGTCGATTCCGGTGGCGTCTGGGGCGGCCTGCCGGATTGGGTCGCTGGAGACGCCGCCCAAGGATCGAAGCTGAAGCCTGGCACTCGAGTATCGGTGTATACCGCTGACGGGCTGATCCTGCTGTACACCTACGTCATCGGCCCGTCGAAGAAGAGCCCAGACATCTACAACTCGCAGACTGCGACGAGTTCGCGGCCGAATACCGGCAACATCCCCTTCCAGCTCGGCCCGGTGTACATCGACAACGGCACCCCAGATCGCCTGGGCGCTACGCACTTCGACATCTGGTGAGTGCTATCGGGGTGGATCACCCTTCCACTGAAAGCTGTTGATGTACTTGCCCAGATCCTGGGCAAGTTGCAGGTTGGCGCCCGACGGCAGGCTCGGGCCGTCGCCGGGCCGGAACGGGTGATACGGGCCAATCGCGCCACCGACGAGCGCGAGGTCGTTCTTGACCGCAGCCATCACGATAATGCGGGTCCGCCGGGTGACCCCGCTGGTGCCCTGCGGGTAGACGTCAAGGACGGCGCCGTACCCGAGCTGATAGCCGACCGTAGCGTTCGGCAGCACGTAGGCCACTGTCGCGTCAGGCTGCTTCTCGTGCAACAGATCGTCGACGACCTGTTCGGCCGTGCGGCCCTTGGCAGGGACCGCGAACAACTCCATCGCGCCGCCGTCACCGCCGGTGAACACCGCATTGACCCCGTCATCCTCCTTGGTGATGGCGTAGGCCGCACCAGGCCCCGGGTAAGCCACCGACCACGAGCCGTCGGCCGGCGAGAACCGCGGATTGGCTTGCACCGGAACACCGGTCGGCGGCCGTCCGCAATCCGGCGGGCAGGCGTAGCGGACCGGCGGAGCCGCGGTCAGTAGCGAGGCCGTGGTCATCGCACCCACCACGACCACCAGCCCCACCGTCAAGAGGAGCAGCAACCGCCGAAGCGGCGTGTACGGCAGCGGCCGCGCCACATACGATCCCGACAACACGGAGTAACCGGGCACCAGCTCGCGGGACACCGACGGCGCGCTCATCGCCCCACCAACTCGGTGCCCGGTACCGGCCGGTCCTGTCGGCGGGCCTCCCTCGAGGAACGTGACGCGGCGTGCGCAGCGACACCGCACGCCGGGCAGAACGCCATGTCGGGAACAACGTGCCCGCACCCCGGGCACAGGATCGGCAGCTCGGGATGCAGCGGGTCCTGCGGCTCGTGCAGTACCGCTACCTGAATTCCCACTCGCAGTGCCACCACCGCCGCCAGAGCCAGCCCCACATGCACCAAAAGTTGGAGTTCCGAAGCGATCTGAAGCACCTCGACCAGACCGACGTTGGCGTAGGCCGCGGCGGCGACCACCAGGACCAGCACGCCGCTGGCCACATGGCGAACGCGGGATGCATCCGGTCGTCGCGTGTACCACAGCCAGATCCCGAACAATCCGCTCACCGTGGCTGCCGTGAGCGGCATGGTGAGACCTCGCACACCCGCCTCGATCAGCAGGTCGGTGACGGACTGATCGCCAAGCGCGATACCGGCGTCAATCTCCTGGACCAGCCGGACCATCGTCGCCGTCACCGCAAACACGGTCGCCCCCAGAACGCCGATGACAAAGCCGTACAATGACTCTCGAATCGGCGGACGAGTCAGCCGGACCACCACGGTGGGCAACTGCATCACCAGCAATCCCCCGAACGGGATCACCAGCGCATCGCGCACCAATATCGTCGTCGGCACTTCGGTACCCAGCCCGAGGCTGTACGACTCGGCGACGATAGAGGCGGTCAGCAGCGTCCACCCCACTCCGGCCGCGATACCCAGCACAACAGTCAAAGCCCAGACCCGCCAGGACAAGTCGGCGATCACGCCCGCTTCGTGCAGATAGATCACGAACAGCAGCAGCGGGGCGAACGTGGCTACCGCCACCATCGGCACGTACCAATGCAGCACGCAGAACACGACCAATAGGAGGAACACCAGTGCCAGTCCGACGCGGAATGTGCCATGCGAGCGCCGCGGCAGGTGCGGGAACAATGAACTGACCAGCGAAGGCTGCAGCACGTTCTCGCCCGGTGCCGCGATAAATGCGTTGATCCGCAGCCAATCTGGACCGCTGCCCTGTTCGCGTACCAGCCGGGCGCCGCACCGGCCGCAGAATCTGCCCGCCGGCACATCGTGCCCGCACACCCGGCACGGCATGGTCTCGGGTTGTTCGGTCACGCCACCCCCCGCTGAACATCGAGGATGTCTCGTGCCAGGTTGTCGACGTTGGGTGTGCCCAAACCGGTCACCATGTCGTAGCCCGGGCCCGCGACGGCGACCGCGTTGGTGCCCAGGACGATGTCATGGAAGGCGGGCCGGATGGCCCCACCTGCGATGCGGTACAGGGTCGGATTGAATTCCCCCAACCGGCGGCCGCCGTTATCGAGCAGGAACTGGGTCATCACCGCCGCAATGCCGGCCCACAGCGGCGCCGCCTGCGAGGTGCCGCCCCCCACAACCAGCTGCTGGCGCAGGACGATGACGGCGCCGGTGGCGGTGTCGGCGACGGCCGAGACATCCGGTGTCAGGCGGCGCAACGCGGTCTCGGGTGCCGCGGTCTGCCACGGCGGCCGCTCGAACAAGGCCGAGATCCCGCCACCACTGCCCTGGGTCAGCGGCCCGTCGCTCCATCCGTGCTCGGCGAGCCAGCGGTAGTGCTCGTCGGTCGACAGGGACGTGCCTCCGACCGTCGTCACCTCCGGAAGTGAGGCGACCGCGTCCAAGCCGACATCGGACGGGCCGGGTGGGGCCGACCAGTCGTGGCCGCGTTTGCATTCCAGACCCGCAAGATCGCCGCTGGCGTTGAACACGGTGGTGCCGCTCGACACGGCGTCGGCCACCGCTTCACGGACCGGAGTCAGGTCGGCGGCGGTGATCATCCGGTCGCAGCCCCAGCCGATCGACAGACTCCACACCGCGCCCGGGAAGCGGCGGGCCGCGTCCTGCATCATCTCGGCGATCTTGACGTAGGTACCCCCGCCGCCAACCGTCGGACGGGCATTGACCAGGACCTTGCGCGCGTCCGGCGCCAGCGCGTGGGCCACCTGTAGGTCCATCGAGGCCTCGTTGTTGCGCTGCTCGGGCATCCCGCCGACCACTTCGGGGGTGAACTTCGGCAATCCGTAGGTCTGGGCATACATGTCGAGGTCGGCCTGATCGAAACCGTCGAACGCGAACACCACGATCGTGGTGCCCTTGCCGGTGTAGCCCGCGTCAGCCAGCGGCCGCACGTTGTAGATGGTGCGCAACGCGTCCGGCGGCAGACTGTGGTCGGGCACATCAAGGGGCCGAATCGACGGACTGCTCGAGTGATACGGGGTGTAGCTGAGGATGCGACCTAGCCCCGACACCGAATCACGCAGCGCCGCAGGCACTGACGGCTGCTCGGGCGAGGCGTAGAACTGCTCGCCGAGCGGGGTGCGGTAGTCGCGGACCGGCACACTCAACGCGGCAGCGACACTGGCCGGCGGGCCCTGCAGCACCGCCCACCCCGCACCCTGCTGCCACCGGACCGACAGACCGTTGGCCACCGCCCATCGCTGCAACTGGTTCGGGGGCTGGGTACCGCGGAGTTCGGCGGTGAGCTGCACCACCGAAGCGCTGGAGTCACCGAGGTTGGCAGAGGCCTCCAACAGCAGCGCATACGGTCCGGTAATCGCCTGTGCCGAAAGCGAATCGGTGTCTGGCCGTGCACCGCATCCGGCAAGCGCGAGCACGCCCACCGATAGCAGGGCCAGCACCGTACGAGTCATGGGTGAACCGAACCATAATGCACTGACGTGCGATTTGTGCGGCCTTGGCTATGCGGGTTCGATCACCGCCGCGTCACGGCTGGAAGCCGTTCCACTTCGGGTTGTAGCCCAGCGGCCGCCACTTCGGATTCGATTGGCCCGCGGACGCGGGCAGCGCGTGCGGTGCCGCGTAGATCTGCGCATTGCCTGGCGCCTGACAATCGGTCGATCCTCCGGTTGCCACGCAGCTCGAGTTGTCAGCGGCCGTTGCCACCGGCGCCGAAATCACTGCCGAAACAGCGACGGCGACCAGTACACCGGTCAGATGCTTCACGCTCCTGGCCATCTTGACCCTCCTCACATCCTGGCCCCACTATACCCCATGGGGTATATACCAAGTCTTCCGCCAGTCTGGAGTCCCTCGGTGCGCGGAGCCACCTACACCGGAATCGAGCGGCTCACCGGTTAGCGCCGCGGCCGGCGGTTCAGCCGAAGACGCTAAGCGCGGACCTGACGGCGGTAGGTCAGCTTGTCGAACTCCCGGCCGTATTCGTCGACGGCCGTCACATCCATCTCGCTCATCAGGTTTCCTGGCCGCACGTCGACGCGAATGAACGCGTAGTTGCGGAACCGCACCCGTGACCAGTCGACCGCCTCGGCCTTCTTGTGACCGTCGGACGTCCAGACATAGCTGTTGGGCACGAAGGTGTCGGGTAGCTCGTGGCCGCGGTAGCTCTCCTGCTCCCCCGGTTGGAAGTTGTAGCGGCGCCGCCCGCCGGATCCCACGGTGTAGTAGACCGTGCCGTCCGTTTCCGGGTAGACGATGGCGTTGTCCTCGGCAACCCTGGTGGGCGCACCGCCCCGGATCGGATCGGTCCGTTCGAAGGCATGGTTGTGGCCTTGAAGCACCAAGTCGACCTGGTGGCGGTCGAACAACGCACCCCAGGCGGCCCGTACGCCCCCGTCGCTGGCGTGGTCGGAGACCGTGGAGTACGCGCAGTGATGGAAGAAGGCGACGATGAAGTCGATGTCGGGGTTCGCCCGATGCGCTGCCAATGTCGTTTCCACCCAAGCATTTTGGGCTCCATGGGAGTAACCAGTATTGGCGGTGATCTCATCGCTGACATCGTTGGCGTCCAGCGACAGCACCGCAACATTGCCGTAGGTGAACGAATACACCGACGGGCACCCCGCCGGGCCATTGCCCGGAAAATCCAGCCGCGCCAAATGTCCGCCGTAGCCGTGCACCGGGTAGGCGGCTTCCATGTCGTGGTTACCGGTGGCGAACATCCACGGGGTGGTCGACACACTGGCCTCAATAGAATTGAGGTACACGTCCCACACGTACGGGTTGAACTTGTCGAACCCCTTGGGGGGATTTCCTTTTCGGACGAATGTCGCGGGTTTACCCTCCCCGCTGGGATCGGCGTAGGCGATGTCACCGGCGAGCACGTGGAAGTCCGGACGCGAAGCGATGATCTGGTTGAGCACGTTGTCTGCATGCGCGACCGACGGGTCGTTGTCGGGCTTGTAGGAGTTGTCGTCGTAGTCGCCGGGGGCGAGCCCGGGTGGAGCCGACGGCGTTTCGTTGGTGCCCTGGTCGCCCATCATCGTGAATCGGAACCAGCCCAAGGCATTTCGCGCACTGGGCATCGCCGTGGTCGCGGAGCGTATGTCAGACACGAAACCGTCATCGGTGCGCCACTGGTAGAAGTGCGGTGTGCGGCCCGGCAACCCGTCCAGCGGCGCGTGGACGTAGAACTGCTCGGCTGAGAGCACTCCGCCGCTGCTGTCGGGAATCTGGGTGAGCAGGTTGCGGACTTCGGCCTCGACCGTCGCCCCCAATCCCGGCGTCGGGCCGTGATCGAGGAAGACCTTGGTTGCGCCGGGATTGCGCGACAGCTGCGCGGCCAGCCTCAGCTGACTCGACGCATCCGAGCCGTATCCGACGCGGCGGCCCGCCACCCCCAGGGGTGCGTCTTGGGCGTAGGCCCGGTGCCCGAACGGACTGGTGCCCAGGGCGGCCACGGCCGCGGCGGCTGCCGACCCGCGCAAGAAGCTGCGCCGGGAAACCCGGTGGCGACGCAGATTCCGCTGATGCCATTCGTGCTGCTCGGCCATCGTCATGCGGGCGGCCAGAGTCGGCGGTACGCCGGTGTCGGGAATCTCCACCCCTGGATCGTGACGCAAGCACCTACGAGAACGTGGAATCGGCAGGAAACTCCGCATGAACAAATTTCTGAGGAACCGCGCTGATCACGACGGGGTTGCAATTGCGCTCCAATCGTCCTCCAAGCTTTTCTGGCTACTGTCATCTCCGTAGATTCGGCTGTGATTCCCGCGGGCAGGACCCGGGGAGATATCCCGGCGGCCGCCCCGGTTGGGACTGTCGGCTAGGAGGCGCGTTGAGCGACCAGATACCCATCGGCGGTACATGTACCGCGGGTTTTGGCGCGGTCCGGGACGCCTTCGAGAAGAACTTCACTTCCTGCGACGAGGTCGGCGCCGCCGTGGCGGTGTGGGTCGACGGAGACCTGGTGGTCAACCTGTGGGGCGGCTACGCCGATGCCCGACGGCGGCGGCAGTGGCGGCAGAACACGCTGGCCAGCATCTTCTCCGGAACAAAGGGCCTGACCAGCACCTGCGTGCACCTACTGGCCGACCGCGGTGAGATCGACCTGTATGCACCGGTCGCGCAGTACTGGCCGGAGTTCGCCCAGCACGGCAAGCAGGACATTACGGTCGCATCGGTGCTCGGGCACCGCTCGGGCGTGATCGGACCGCGCACTCGCCTGCACTGGAGTGACACCTCCGACTGGGATCGGGTGTGCGCCGATCTGGCCGCCGCCGAGCCGTGGTGGCCGCCGGGCACGGCGCAGGGGTACCACATGGTGACCTTCGGCTTCATCCTCGGCGAGGTGGTCCGCCGCGTCACCGGGCGCACCATTGGCCAGTACCTGCGGACCGAGATCGCCCAGCCCATGGGCATCGACGTACACATCGGTCTGCCGGTCGCCGAACACATGCGCTGCGCCGAGATGGTCAACAAGCCGCACATCCGCGACGTCCTCGCCAACGGCCAGGCGCCCAGCCATCCGACCTCGCTCGACGAACATCCGATGGCCGGGTTGTCGATTGCCATGGGTTTCGTCCCCGACGACGAACTCGGTTCCAACGAACTCACACGGTGGCGCTGCAGCGAGTTCCCGGGCACCAACGGTCACGTCTCGGCGCTGGGTCTGGCCACGTTCTATAACGGGCTGGCGCAGGAGAAGCTGCTCAGCCGCGACCATCTGGAATCCGTGCGCGTCTCGCAAGGCGGATTCGACGCCGACGTGGTGCTGGGGGCCCGGGTCGCCGATCACGGCTGGGGCCTGGGCTACATGCTCAACCAGCGTGGGGTTGCCGGGCCGAACCTGCGCAGCTTCGGCCACGGCGGTTCGGGCGGCTCCTACGGCTTCGTCGACCTCGAACACCGGATCGGCTACGCCTACGTGATGAATTACTTCGACGCCACCAAATGCAATGCGGACCCGCGCAGCACCGCGTTGAGTGACGCGGTCTACCGCGCGCTCGGCGTGCTCTGACAAGCAAATTCTCGTTCTCCGGAGCACTTTCACAGGATCGGTACTGTGGACGCCATGAACGGTGTGCTGCTGGTGCTCATCCTGGTCGTGGTCGCTGCGATCGTGCTGGCGGTGGTCAGTTCGTCGCGGGCCTCGGGCAATCGCAATGCCGCCTCACTGGCCGATGCCAAAGCTGAGGCGCGGCGGTTGATCGAACGTCTCGGCGGCCAGGTGCTCAACCTGTCCGGGAACAACGACGCCTCCACCCAGGCGCTGGCCGACGCGTCGGAACGGTTCACCGCCGCGTCCTCGCAGATCGAGCAGGCCACCACCGCCAAGCAGGCGATGCTGGCCAAGGAGAGCGCGATCGAGGGGCTGTACTACGTGCGCGCCGCGCGCACCGCGATGGGCATGGATCCGGGCCCCGAGCTTGAGACGATGGCCGGCCAGAAGTCGGCGGGTGCGGTCACCGAGGACCGCAAGGTCGCGTTCGAGGGCCGCGAGATCGAGGCCTCCCCCGTGCCGAGCCAGCGCACCCCGAACTACTACCCCGGCGGCCGGGTCGCGGGCCGTCCGGTGCCGGCCGGCTGGTATTCCGAGCCGTGGTGGAAGACGGCGCTGGTCGCCGGGGCCTGGGGCGTGGGTTCGGTACTGCTGTTTGACGCGTTGTTCTCCGGTATGGGCGGGGTCGGTTACGACGCTTCCGGATTCGAGAACGGCTACGGCTCGGGCTTCGATCAAGGCTTCGACCAGGGTTACGACCAGGGTCTGGACGCGGGCGGCGGCCAAGACGCCGGCTGGGGCGGTGACGGTGGCGGCTGGTCGGGCGATGGCGGTGGCTGGGGTGGTGACGGCGGCGGCCTCGGCGACAGCGGCGGCTGGGGCGGCGACTTCGGCGGGGGCGACTTCGGCGGCGGGTTCGGCGACTTCTAAAGCCGGCGGGCAGGAGCGAAGCGACCCGGGGATTAGAGTCTGCTCTCCATCCGGGCGGTCACGCTCGCCTCTTGCAGATCGAGGCGCCCGAGCATGGCGCGCACGGCCTCGTCGTCGATCTGGCCGGCGTCGCGCTCTCTGATCAGCGCGGCCCGCTGGGCAGCCAGCACCTCGCGATACAGGGTGGAAAACACTTCCGCACGCAGGTCGTGCTCCTCGGGATCCGGCATCTCGTCGGCGTCCTTGGAGTGCCGGGCGATCCAGTTTCGGATGTCGGTCAGCACCTGCGGATCGAGGCCTCCGGGCGGATTCGCCTCGAACCAGGCGAGCACCTCGTCGGCCGCGGCGTGGACCGTGCCCTCGGCCTTGAGGGTCTCCTCTCGGTCGTAGGCGCGGTCGTCCTCCTGCGACGACAGCTTGAGCCGGCGGATCAGCGGCGGCAGCGTCCACCCCTGCAGCAGCAGCGTGCCGACGGCCACGACGAAGGCGATCGCCTGAATGGTGGCGCGCTCCGGAAACGGTTCACCGCTGGCGATGGTCGGCGGGATACCGGCCGCGGCGGCCAGCGTCACCACTCCGCGCATCCCGGTCCAGGACACCACCACGTTCTCCTGCCAGGTCAACGAGGTGTGGTCGATCATCGACCGCCACTTGCCTTGTGGCCGCGCTCGTTTGCGCACACCGAGCGCGCCTCGGCCGCCGCGTTCGGGGATCGGCACACTCAGTTTGCGATCGACGTGTCGGAACAGAACGCCGCGGCCGAACATCACGAACACCGACAGCGGACGGATCACCAGCACGATCGCCAGCACCACGGCGGCCGCGACACCGACCTCCACCAGCGACTCGTAGGCCTCGCGCAGGTCTTCTAGGACGAACCGCAGATGCAGGCCGATGTAGGCGAACACGAACGCCTCCAGCAGCACGTCGACCGAGTGCCAGACGTAGCGCTCTTGCAGCCGGGTCTGGTAGCCCGCACTCAGCGTTCCGCTGCCGACGACGAACCCGGCGGCCACCACGGCCAGCACTCCCGAAGCATGAAACCGTTCTGCGGTGATGTAGGCGGCGAACGGCACCACCAGGCCCTGGATCGTCTCCAGGCTCGCGCTGTTCAGCCGGTCGCGGATCCACAGCGTGATGTAGCCAAGCGCGACGCCGACTGCCGGGCCGAGCACCGCGCTATAGCCGAACAACAGCAGCGGGTTGTCGATGAAGGTGTGGGTGCCGGCGACCTGGGCAACCGCGATCGAAAACAACGCCAGCGCGGCGGCATCGTTGATCAGGCTCTCGCCGGTGAGGATCGTCATGACCCGCTTGGGCAGGCCCAGTTTGCGCCCGACCGCGACGGCGGTGACAGCGTCGGGCGGCGCGACGATGGCGCCCAGGACCAGCGCGGTCGCGAAGGTCAGCGGCACCACGACCAGCCATGCGGAGACGGCGGCGACGGTGAAGGCGGTGACCACCACCAGGGCGACCCCGAGGCCGAGGATCGGTTTGATGTTGCGCATGAATGCCGGGAACGAGAAGTCCAGCGCCGCCGAGTACAGCAGCGGCGGCAGCACCACGGTGAGCAGGACATGTGAGTCCAGTTCAGGTGCGGTGAATCCCGGCAGGAACGACGCGGCAATGCCGACGAGGACGATCATCAGAGCGGGCTCCAGGCCACGCTGCTTTGCGATCGCCGCTACAGCGATGGCGCCGACGACGACGAGAATCAGTTCCATACGAAGATTGTCCCGTCCGCCCTATGAGTCCGCCCGGTGTGGTTACAAACCGGGCGTGAGCCAACAAATCGTCCGGGTTTCTTGGATCGGGAAGGCAGGCATGAAGTCGTCGGCGAAGGGTCTCGGTGGCCATCGGCGATTCGCAACGACGGGATCGCTCAGCAGTCCCGAGCGAGACCCCGGTACTTCGGCGGCTTTCGCGTTGGCGGGGCCAGCATCGGTGAACATTCAGATCGACCATGTACTGAGCGCCTGGCAACCTGGCGGCGCTTGTCTACTCGAGGATGCCGTAATGAGGACCGGAGGAACCGCCGCGCAACCGAATGGCTCTGAATTTCGAATCAGCCTGGGCCGCCTGCAAATACGGTCGACCCGGCTTACAGCAAGCTGCTCAACTCAACGTACCGATAGCAGACCTTATGTCAAGTATAAGCGAGAGGTGTTGTCCCCCAACACAGTTGGTGTTGTTGTTTGGTGACCACCGATGTCGTCGTCGTCATCGTTGCCTCTGCTTCATCATCCGGTCCACTGTCTGTTGCGTTACTCCCTGTGGCAATGAAGTTACCGTTGTTGGCAGCAACGTTGTGTCCTTTCGGATTCGGCTGTTTTCGCTGTTGGCATCTCGGTTCGGCGTCGAGAATTGCTCGGGTGCAGCGCCATTCGATTGACTAGAGCAACGGACCGACGCACGCATTGATGCATCAGATGAAGCGATGCCTCGGCTTTGTGCGAGCGGCTACGGATGAGGTCGTCCAGGCTCCGATGGGACATAGGGAACAGCGCAACCGCTCCCCCGGCGGGGGATAGGCGTCTGTGTTCAGCATCTAGGTCGTCAATGCATTCGTTTCGCGCTGCCCGCCATAATGGGAAAATTATGAGGTTCAAACGCCGCAATTCGGAATCGCTCGCAGACCTGATCTGCGGCAACGTCGGCTCCGATGCCCCGACCGTCGGCGTCGAGCCGAAGTACTTCCCCTACCGGTCGAGTATGTACATCACCGAGTTCTTCCGCGACATGGACACTGAGTACCAGCACGACGGTTCGACCCGACATCGGTGGGTGGCTGACGTGATCGACATGATGCTGGACGAGCCGCATGAAGGCCCCGCACACCCGCCCGAGGTGTTCTGCCGCCTCATCGACCACCTGATGACCACGGCAGATGCCATGAACGAAGGTGCCGACCGCCCCAACGCGCTGCGACTGCTCAATGAGGTACTGACCCGTGAGGGGTTCGAGGCGTTCTACGGCGATGACCGGCACTGCTACCTGCGACACGTCGGCTCGAACACCGTCACGGTTCTGCAGGCCAATCCGCACCGGCCATTGTCAGCGGCCGAGCAGAAGCGCCGCGACCAGCTCGAGGGATACCTCGACTTCTGCAGCGAGGACGAGCTGATCGAGGAGGTTTTACTACCTCTGTTCCGGCAGTTGGGATTTCACCGCGTCACCGCGGTCGGACATAAGGACAAGGCACTTGAATACGGCAAGGACGTGTGGATGCGGTACGCGCTGCCGACCCAGCACCGTCTTTACTTCGGTATCCAGGCGAAGAAGGGGAAGCTCGACGCGTCCGGCGTCACTAAGACCGGCAACGCCAACATCGCCGAGATCCACAATCAGGCGTTGATGATGCTGGCGCATGAGATTTTTGACCCTGAAACCAATCGGCGAGTGCTGGTCGATCATGCATTCATCGTCGCTGGTGGCGAGATCACCAAGGCGGCACGCAACTGGCTTGCCAATGCCCTCGACGCTACGAAGCGCAGCCAGATCATGTTCATGGACCGAACCGACATCGTGAACCTGTACGTGGTGACCAACCTACCGCTGCCCGCGAAGGCGCTGCCGCAGGAGACCGATCCATGGGGTGCCGAGCCGCCCTTCTGACTGGCTCAAACGCAGAAACGGCCAGGCCGGCCTCATCCCCCGGGCAGATCAATCCCTCGCCTCAGCGCTGAGGAAGCAGGAGGCACGCGGCGAGCTGCGCATCCTGCCGCGGGCCGAGATGGGTTTGGGCTCAGCGGAGTAGGTCGTCAGCCCAGCGGTTCGGTGTACACGCCGACCTCAGCCAGCCCTGGCGCTCACCAGCCCCACGCCAGGTCACCGTTCAGGTCTGCCTTGCAAGTGGCGATCCCGTCGGTCTGCACGACACGGGCGCGCGCCCCCGGCTCGCTGCACGCCGACCCGACCTGGACCGCCGGCCGACTCTCGTGGGTCTTGTCTCTCCACGAACCCGTCTCCATGCTGCAGTACAGCGTGCCGTCGGGTGATACATCGCCGGACTCCGCTGGGGTGCACGGCTTGCCTTCGTAGAGGAAGGGAGCCGCGGTGGTCGTCGTCACCGCGGTGCGGGTCGAAGTGACCGCGGGCGTTGCCGGCTTGTCCTCCCCGACGTAACCGGCTCCGCCCCAATGTAAGTCCTTGTCGGTCCATGTCCCGTTGGCGCACGAGGGTGTGCAGTCGTTCTGGTGTTCGCGAAGTACGTATCGTCCGTCGACGCCGGGACCGATCAGCTCGGTGTCGAGCATGTCCTCACCGGTGGTCCTGAACCCCTGTGCGGTCGGGACCAACACCAGAACCATTGCAGGGTTGTGCGCTCCGCCGCCGTGGTAGCGAATGAAGAGATTGCCGGTGAGATCGGTCGCTGGCTCGGCAAACTCGAATCCGTAGCCGAACTTGACGGGAATCGGCATGAGAACCGAGCCGGCAGCGGTCACAGCAGAGATGCAGGCGCCGTCACCGACCGCGGCGCCGTACGACGGTGTCTGGGGGATGATGAAAACCCGCATCCGGCCCACATACGGATGCTCGAGGTCGTGGTGAGAGGTGGCGGTGCCTGGGCAGCCTGCGTTTGGTGATGGGTTGTCGGGCAGCGGCGCAGCCTGCGCCGATGACGGCGGCGCGCTCACCGGGGGCACGGTTGCCGTTGTCGAAGTCTCCGCCGTCTTGGCCGCCGGCGCCGCAGCTTCATCGCTCCCACCACGGGTGGCGTAGATGCCGACCGCCGTCGCAGCGACTGCGACCGTCGCCAGCACCGCAGCGGCGGTAGGCGCCGTCCGAGACTTCGGCTGCGGTCGCGGCAAGGCCTTCGCTACAGCCTTCCGCACCTGCGTCGGCTCGTTCGACGGCTGCGTGACCGCTGCCATGGTCGGCGCGAACGCTGCAACTTCTCCGCGAGCCGCCTCCTGCAGCGCGGTGATGAACTCCGCACAGGACTGGTACCGGTCGTCGGGGCTCTTCGCCAGCACCCGTTCGAAGACCGCGTCCATACCCTCCGGAAGGCGCGCGTTGGCTGCGGTGATGGACGGCACCGGCTTGGTCAGGTGCGCGGACATCGCCGAGGCGATCGAGGTTTCCGTGAACGGCGGCTTCCCGGTGAGCAGGTGGAACGCGGTGCAGCCTAGGGAGTAGATGTCCGACCGGTTGTCGACCTCCTCGCCCTCGATCGCCTCCGGCGAGATGTACTGCATCGTCCCGATCGTCATCCCGGTGGACGTCAACGAGGTGGACTCACCGGCGGCCTTGGCGATGCCGAAATCCGCGAGCTTCACCGACTCAATCTGCGGCGCCCCATCGGTCTCGTCGATCCCGACCAAGATGTTCGCGGGCTTCACATCGCGGTGCGTCACGCGTTGCTTGCGCCAGGCGTGGTCCAACCCCGCGGCCGCGGCACCTACCAGCTGGACCGCAAGGTCGGGTTCCAGCGGACCGTCGACCCTGAGCAACTCCGAGGCGTCCGTGCCGTCGATGTACTCCATCGTGATCCACAGCCGGCCCTCGAACTCGCCGCGGTCGTGCAGCGTGACGATGTTCGGGTGGCTCAACTGAGCGAGCAGGTCCGCCTCGCGCTGGAACCGCACCTTGAAGTCGTCGTTGCGGGAGACCCCGGCGTCGAGCAGCTTCAGCGCGTCCTGCCGCGGTAGTCGCGGGTGCTGCACGAGGAACACCTGCCCCATCCCGCCCGCACCGAGCTGACGGATGACGCGGTACCCCGCGATCTCGGTGATTTGCACGCTGTGAGTGTGGCAGGCGCGTTCGCTCACGGGACCGGATCCCGTGGGCCAAGCACGGTCAACATGGCTCCTCATGCTGGTGGGGTGTATGGCGCGGCGCCGAGAAAGTTGCGACGAGTGCGGCGATCACGAACCCGACGATTGCGAGGGCGAGGGTGAGTGCTGTCCCCCGCACTGAAATCGTAGGTGGAGGCGTCTCATATCCTGTCTCCAATCCTCACGCGGTCAGCCGGCGACCCGCCCACCACGCCATCAGCTCGATCCGCCAGCTCAAATGAGACGGCCGTGCACCGATGCGTCTCACTCAGCCTGGCGGTTCGCTGCATCAGGCCGCCGGGTCAAGTGAGAACGGACAGTCTGATGTAATTCCGCTCCCCAACCTTTGATGACATCCTCCCCCGTCGGTGATGCCCGTCGCCGAACGTCACGGCAACCGGCTCCACCTGCCCTAGGCGGCCTCGGGCAGTGCGCGGGTCTCGGTGCGACTCATGGCAGACGGAGTTGCCGAAGGTCCACTGAGTTTCGGACGCGAGGAAGATCTCCAGCTCCCCTGCGGCGCCTCAGGTTTCGCGATCGATGCCCGCCATTACGCAAGTGACAAATTCATTGAGACGAGTCTGACCGCGATCGTCTCAGTGAACTTGGCACCTTCGCAGCTGGCGGGTGACAACTCCATTGAGACCGGACATTTCGGAGGAATCGTGGGAATCCGATCGCTCATCGTCGATACCGTGAGGCATCCTCGACAAAAGAATTTAGTGTCGCCAGCAGCCTCATGTCGTTGACGGTCCGAGCGCGCGTGTTGAGTAGTTCCTCGGTGCACACCAGATAGGCGAGACAGCGCGCTCGGCTGACCGCGACGTTCAACCGGTTACGCGAAAACAAGAAGTCGATGCCGCGGACGATGTCTTCGCCGCTCGATGTCGCCATGCTGAAGAACACGACCGCTGCTTCCTTGCCTTGGAATTTATCCACCGTGCCCACCGGCACGCCGGCAGTGACAGCGTGCCGCGCGAGCCCGTCACGGATCGCACGCACCTGGTCGTTGTAGGGCGTGACGACCATGAAATCAGTTGTTATAAGCGGTTTCGTACACCCGTCGAAGTCGGTCCATTCGGTGCCGATTAGCTGACGAATCTGGTCGACGATGACGTCTGCTTCCTCGGTCGAAGAGGTCCCGTTCCCGTCGTGCGCTGCCTGTAGCCATCGCAAACCTGTTCCCGCGGAGGTTGATTGTCGCTCGCAGTCGGGGTGGTGCGTGAGCCGCCCCTCGTAGATTTGCTCGGAGATGAAGCCACAAACGTCCGGGTGCATACGCCACGTCTCCGTGAGGAACACACCACGGTCATCGGCCAGGGTGACGTTCTCCCCCACGATGTGCTCAAGGACACTGCGCCCGCTTCCACGTGGGTGGACCGCTTGGGCGACTTGAGGCAGTTGCAGCGGATCTCCTAGCACAATCAAGTTGTGGGCAGCTCGCGATGCAGCGAGCGTATCGGCCAGCGACATTTGGCCTGCCTCGTCCACGACGAGTACGTCGACCGGTTCGGCAGCCATGGCGTTCGACGCGAATAACCACGTTGTTCCTGCAACGAGGTTGAAGTTCGAACCTGCGCACGCCGCATTCGTCGTGGCACTAGTGGCTCCGATCGGCGAGGGAACACCCTCGGGCCCTTTGTGCGCGGCGCGTAGGTCAATGAGGCGACCGTTCCGAGTGAACACGGCGATCACCTTCTGCAAGAGGTGGGTGATGGCGACGTGGCTTGTAGCAGTTATTCCGACCCGCATGCCGGCGGTGATCAGCGTGTAGATGAGGTGCGCGGCGTTGTGGGTCTTCCCCGCGCCCGGCGGACCTTGAATCGCGACAAAACTGTGGTCAAGCTGGGTGACCCATCGTGTCATGTCGACGAGGTCGTCGATGAACACCCCGTCGGCCGGCCCGCCCGCGGTGAAACGCGGGAGTTGTCGGTCAATCAATCCAACAGTGACAGGGTTCGGCGGGCGACCGGCGAGTATGTCGTCGGCAAAGGCCTGTAGAGCCAAGGCCTTCGATTTGGGATCGACCCAGTCGTCGAGAACGACGGATGCAGGCACACAACCCGATTCGCGCAACTTCTCCCCCCAGATGAGGTCTACCTCGCCCGACGCGCGATCCAGGCGCTCGATGGTGGAATACAGCCGCTTGCCATCCAAATCGAGGAAGATGACTGTGCCACCTCCGCGCGGAAAGCGTTCCAAGTTCTGGGCCGGGAAGCTGAACCGCATCAGCGGACTGATCGGCCGACCTCGTTTGCCGATTCTCTCAATTCGCGTGACAAATTCCATGCAGGCCAACGCTTCAGGGTCTGTCAGGAGGTCGTCAGGGTCGGCTTGGAGCTTGAGTGTTCGGGGGACGATGTACGCCTTCCACTCGCGCCACCAATAGCCCAGCAGGTCTCCGAGGAAGAATTCTCGGGTGCCCTCACCAAACTCGTGGAGCCGGACGACGCGTTCGTTGAGTTCCGGGATGCCCTGTTCGGGTTCGGTGACCGCGTCGCGGAAGGCCAGGCCAGCTGGGCGATTGTCCAGCAGCCAGTGCCGCAATGCCCGTGTCGCGCGGACGTCGTCTTCGTTGTAGGCAGCGATTGGTGCCAGTGTCGCTTCATCGCCGTCCACCATGTATTGCTCGTATTGGACAACGGCCCCGGCGCCCTTGTCGATGTCGTGGCTGCGTTGAAACTTGGCGAGCCGCTCCAGCGATTTCAATCCATAGGACTCGGCGCCGACTTGAAAACTATTGAGTGCCACCGCATACAGGTCCACAAACGCGCCAGTATCCACCAGTTCGGTCAGCTCAGCCTCAGTGACTCCGTAGGATTCGGCTAACCCCCTCAACGCCGAACGCTCGGTGTGGTTGTAGTGATAAACATGCATGCCCGGGTACAGATTGCGGCGCTCACGCAGATAGACGACCAGCTCTCCAACCGCGTCAGCTTCCTGCCCCTGGTCATGGGCCCACCACGCCCGATAGGTCCAATCACTGCAACCGTTGCGCTCAAGTAGTCCGAAGAGAAAGAACAGCCCAGTATCGGGCCGCCAAAACGGATGACCCTCAAAGTCGAGGAACACGTCGCCGTCGTCCGGTGCGGGCAACTGCTCCAGCCCACGGCCCCACACCGGTTCATTACTCGGCGCGATTATCGAAAACGGTGGTGGCCCAGCAAGATCGACGCGTGCCTGCAGTTGCAGAGCTGCCTGCCCAACCAAGCGAGTCAGCCGCGTGGGATTCATGCCCTCGACGGGATCGGTAGCTCCCGCCAGCTGAGTCAGCGTCGGCAGGTCAGCTCCGGTCAGAGTGGTGATGTCACGCTGACGGATGCCGGCAACGTAGACCAGTGAGTCCTCGCTGCGCCAACGCTCCTCACACACCGAGTCGAACTCGCAGTAATCGCAATGCAGACATGGTTGTGGGACCGTGGCTGCATCAGGTCCGCGCACGATCGCCTCGGAGAGCTGAGTACGCAACCGACGCCAATACGACCGGAACTCATTGACGCGCAGCGACTCTAGGTGCCCGGAGCCCAACCAAAGGTGCATTCGATTGACCGGCGTGTGTGTGAGCGCCCTGAGGGCTTCGGCGTAGAAACACAGCTGCAAGACGTGTCCTGGCTTGGCTTCGACGCGAGTCAGCTTGGCGTCAACGGGCTCGTACGAGACTGTGCCCGTTTCCGAATCGTGCCCGCGGATCACGAAGTCGGCGATGCCCTGGATGCCGTCGTGGATGAATGGCATCTGGTAGAAAACGTCGTAAACGCCCGCCAACGGGTTCCCAATCCGCTCGACCCAGTCGGAAAAGCGTTCACCCTCTTGCCGCTGAGGAACCTCCAGGATCGACTTGCCTTGACGGCGGTAGTTCTCTAGACAGTCGCGTTCATGCGCGATCCCTTTGTCGGCGACAAGTCGCGCGAAGGACCCGAACACCGGTTTGGGGTCGTCAATGAGGCCGCCGTCGACCTGCCCGCGGAGCGTGAGATAGTGAGGGCACTCTAACCAGGCAGTGACCTTCGAGGGCGTCATCGGTCTTGGTGGCACGGCACCTCCACGAGTGGGTTCAAACCGTTAAAGGATCGCATTGACCGGACCCGAAAAGGGACGTCTAGTGTGCAAAACGAAGACGTTGTTGCCTCGGCTCGGTGCTCCTATTCCAACACAGTGCTGGGACCAAAGTGCACACTTGCAATTTCCGACGCGCTCGACCACGCGGTCACTCGATGACTCGGGACTGGGATTCCCCCGACCGTATGTCATTCTGCGATCGCGGCTCCGAGACAGTCATTCACTATCCCCAGATGGCGAATGAACATTCTTTGGGCATGGTGCAAACATCAGACATTCAGGGTCAGAGTAGGCCGGGGTAACGTTTTGCCCTAGCCAATGTCCGCAAACAACGCGAGTGAACTCAGGTTTGAGGCGAATCGCCCTAGGTTCCGACGGCCGCTCGGCGTCATAACTAATGACCCACGATGTTATCTGAGTGACACCTGCCGAAACCTGCCGAGCCTCGCCCATCCAACGCACGTCGTTGGTCCTCTCGCCAGCGCGTGGGTCGCCATGCAACGCCCCGCCCACAAATGGCAACGGAGACGCCCAGCAAATGAAAGGGCGCGTGCCTCGGCCACGCCGCGCCTACCGTCTCCCATAAGCCCCGGGGATCGGACTGGTGCTGCGGAGATCGGCAAGGCCGCTCGGTTACTTCGACAAAACGTCGGCGTGCTGCGTAGGCCTGCTAGTCTTCGCCCGCGGCCACGCCACCTAGGCCGTCATGCGGCTACCGATACGCGCACAGCCGATGAACTATCGGACGGCGCTCGGGGCGACAACCCTTGGAGGCGCGGTGGGATACAACATCGAGTGGGACGGCCACACCGTCACATTTCCGCCAGCGGGTGATCCAGAGGGCGCGGTGTCATTTAAGCCCTTTCGTGAAGGTGTGCTTCGGCTGAGGAGGTATGCGGTCGCCATGTTCAATTCGGCCGCCGGCCGTCCGATGCGAATATCGTTACCGGTTGTCCTCATCCCCCTTGGCGGACCCTACGACCGTGTGTCGGTCGCGGCACCGCAATCCGTCGGGGGCGACAAGGAAGTCCGGCACATTGGCTTTCTAGACGACAAGTTCGTTCGGTTACTCGAACGCAGCGGACGCGACGCCATATGCCGGCTTGCTGAACGGTCCGGCGGCGAGATTGGTTGCACCGCAATCATTGTGCGTGACAATGACTACGACGGCCTCGACTTTGACAATCCAGGCGACCTCAAGCGCGCCTACACCGATATCAAACTCGACTTGCCCAGTGCCGCTGAAGTGGCCGGTGCCATCGAAGACTTCGGGCGTCTGCGCACCGATCATGTGCTCGACCGCTTGCGGACGTTTGAGACCGCAGAAATAGAGATTGGTGCATTGTCCGTGACGCTTGAAGAGGGAGTGTACAAACAACCCAGTACGCTCAACGTCGTCTCCGACGGCGTGCACATCGGGTGGGTCGCGCTAGGTTGCCTTTTTCTCAAGGATGACCGTCAGCGCGCCGCAGTCCTCGACGGCCTGAACAAACTTGGAATCCCGGCAGCAGCGCCCCGAGAGCCACGACCAGAAGCCGCTGAGAGCCCGGAATGGGATCCCAACGAGGTACCAAACGTGTTCGTTTCATGGGCTGCTGGCGGGCACAGCTTCACGTGGGTCCCGCCAGCTGACCTCCCGACAGTCCCAATATTTCGACGCACGTTCGCGCACTACAACCCCACGACAAAGACTCTGTGGGTTGAGGACGAGAGGCTCGTCGCGCCCACCTGTCTAGTCGCAGCCCGCGTGGGCCTGGACGTTGTGAAAATTGGTCTGCCTCAGCAGAGTTGGAGCTTGTGGCAGCAAGTGGATCGAAGTGAACTGCGGGACCTGTCCTACGATCATCACCCCTACAAAGTGCGGGAGTTGCACCCGCGCGTAGCCGAGCTCGTGCCGAAAGACCTCTTCGACCAACAAGACTTAGAGCGCTTCGCCCCTCCCGAAGGGAAGACCGGCCAAGAGCCAACAGAGTTGTTGGAGAGGCTCACCCTCCGCCGGCTCGCCCTATTTCCGAACCACACGTATCTCGATGAACTAGGCACATGCCGGATCTGTGGACGCCCGGCCGGCCGATTTCGCATACCCATCTGCGCCGAGACCCTCGCGTATTGCCACCGCTGCCTCGCCATCGCCGACAAAGGCCTTTCGGACGGCTACCTGAAGAAGCGATCCATCCCTCGAGCGACAGTCGCAGTGCGGGCCCTCGCGGACCACGAGTTCGGCGGCGCCGCGTTCGTCGAGGCCCAACTGGCCACCGTCCACGGTGACCCTAAACACCCCGTGCAAGCACGCGACATCGACCGCAGGCTGATACTGCGTATTGCCATCGTGCGCCGACAACTCGCATGGACCCACATCCTGATCGACGTCGGTCTGGCCGAAAACGGTGTCCGGCTGTCGCGTGGCACGGTCCTCAAAGCGATGGACGGGCACATGTGCTATTCCATGCTCGAGAAAGCTGTCGACGACTTCCTACACGAGCACGGCATCGACCACGTGCGAGAACCGTTGTATCCGTTCGACGAACAGCTCAATCCAAACACCCGCCGCCGCGCCGACTGGTTACTCAGCGACGACGGAACATTCATTGAAATGTGGGGCATGGTCGACGACCCGGCTTACGCCGAAAAGATGCGCGAAAAGATCGAACTGGCGGCTCGCCACCAGCTGCGCCTTATCGGAATAACCCCAGCAGACACGGGGAGCCTGAGCGCTATCTTCGCCGATTGGACAAGAAAGTAGCCCTTCGCAGCCGAGCCGTGTTGTTCATGTTGTATCGCAGCATCGCGGCTGGTTCTGAGGTCAGACGCTGACGTCCCCCGCATGCGTGGATGCGATCAGTATGTGTGTGGTGGGATGGCGTGTGTCGTCGGTGGAGATGCGCAGTGCGCAGAACCGATCGATGAGTTGGTGTGCCGCCCAGCGATGGTCGATCAGCGGGCTGAGGAGTTGGGCGCGTGCGAGTAGATCGATTGTTTCGTCCCAGCTGAGCAAGTAGTCCCCGAGCAGGTGGTAGGAGGTGCCGGATCGTAGGAGGTAGCCGCCACGGATATCGAGGGCCGTGGCGACTTCGATGGCGATGTCGTCCGCGCTGGAGCTGTGCGGTACCGAAAAGTCCAGCATGGGAACATGTCCCGAGCCATCCGCGGTTTCGATCCGCGAACTGAGCGACACCATATCCCGGGCCGAAAGACCAAAGAAAGCCCCTTTCCGCAAGTCTGTGACGAACTTCCCGACTGGGACGGCCGTGGGCGGTGCGGCGTTGTGCTGGATAACGCGCGACAGCAGAGCGCGCCGGGTTACCTCGTCAGCGTGGATGGCGGTGGTGAGCAGGCTGTCCCAGAATCCGTATCCTCGGGCGCGGTACTCAATTCGCGCGGCCCGTATGAGCTCGTCTGCCGTCGGTGTGAGGTCCCCGGTGTGCAGCGAGAAAGGTCGCTGCAAATAGATCAATGCGATACGCAGTGCGCCGATGCCGTTCAATAGCTCGGGCAGGACCGAAACCAGATCGGCGGGCACGTCTGTGCGCCGCCAGGTGCTCGGCGGTGTTTGAGAAGACGTCATGGCGCGAGGTCTCTTGTTCGGGTCCGTACAGCGTGGATGTACACGCTGTAGGAGTATGCAGCGCGTTTCAGCAAATTCTGTGTGATCCCGTGAATTCGAGGCGGTGCTGCCAGCCGTCAGCTGACGATCGGGCTCGTCGACCAGGTGAATCCGGCCGCAATCTGTCGATCCCACAGCGCCTGGGCGTCCGGGTGGAATTCCGTCCGTATGCGGCGGGCGATGGTGAATGCGCCGGTGATGATATGTCCTCCCCCGCGCAGGGCCGTCGCTGCGCTATTGATGTGGGCCCCCGTCGTGTAGACGTCGTCAACCAGCAGCACCCGCTGGGGTGTTTGGTGGGAGGCCAGTCGATAGCCGTCCGCTGCAGGCTTGTTGAAGTCGAGATCACCAGGACCACGGACGAGCAGCGGAACCACTGGCACGGGTAAATCGATTGTTGCTAATGCCTTTTCGAGTGGGTGCGGAGGTGGGCGATGGGTGGAAGGAACCACCACGATGCAGTCGAGTCCGCCACCGCGAGAGATGAGGCGCTCAGTGTGATCGTTGAAGAACTGCCATAACAGCGCTTGGATTTTCTGCTCGTACTCCGGGACGTAAGGATCGTCGCTGTCTGGGCGCCCCTTGTATGAGGTGAGCCAGTCTCGCAGCAGGGAGGGTTTGCGGTAGAGCGTGATGACGTCAACTGTGACGGCGGCGTCGGTGAGGACGTCCTCGACGAGCATGCAGTTGCTGCACACCGTCTGATCTGGTTGGTCGTTCCATGTCCGGCACGTCGGACAAATTCCTGGACCCGGTCGAGGCGGGGATACCAGCTCCGGCACGAGTGTCTGGGCATGCAGCTGCAACTGTTCAGCCGATGGGCGCATCGCGGTCAAATCGCGAGTCCTATCCGATCCAGGACCTCGTCAGTTGAACTGACGAACATGCCCCGCCCGGTGCTGACCAGTTCGTGTGCCCAGGGCTGAGAGGCCAACACTGGTTCCCACAGAAGGGCCGGTCGGCCGTAGGCCACTGCTTGTTCGATCTCGTGGCGGCTGCCGCTGCGGCAGCGCCCGTCGATGATGAGGCTGACGTCCGACAGCCCAGCGATGACATGGTTGCGGCGTAGAAACGTCGTTCCGGTGCGCGGCGCGTCGGGCGCGAACTGCGAGATGAGGACGCCTTCACGGCGTATCCGCTCGCTTAAAGGACCGTTCTCGGCGGGGAAGACACGCCGAATGCCAGTCCCGAGAACGGCGATGGTGACGCCGTCGGCCTCGAGAGCACCGGCGTGCGCCTGGGTGTCCACGCCGGCAGCGAGCCCGGAGATCACCACCACGCGGTGCTGGGCCAGCGTGTAGCCGAGTTTCTGTGCGTCAGACAATGCGCGATCACCCGCTTCGCGGCTGCCGATGATCGCTACCGCGGGTCCATCGGGCACCGCACCGGTGGTGAATAAGACCGGAGGCGCATCCCAGCACCGAGCCAGTCGGGCGGGGTATTCAGCCGTCCCGGCCAACACGGGGCATGCGGTGTTCGACTCGACCGTCTCCGACAGGGCTTTGAACCACCATTCGCGGCGTCCGACGTCGATTTGCTCGCACAGGTAGCTGACGAGGTCGCCGCACGAGGCGTGGTGGTCTAGATCGAGCAACGCCTGACGTTCTGCAGGGTTGCGCAGGATTTGGGTCAGGTCGCTGGGGCTGGCGGGCAATAATTCCTGGGCAGCCATGATCGTGGCCACTTCCATGAGGGCGCCGGTATCCATGGATCCAACTGTAAGTCAGGGGTGTGACATCTCCTCGTATTTACGGGATGAATGCCCTGTTCAGCGTCTATTTCTGCGGGGTGTACATGGCTTGTTTCAACAGGGCGTGGGCGGCGCGGGCCGCGACGGCATGCTGATCGCTGTTGAGGTTTGACCAGATTTGCTGATCAACGGTTTGGCCGCCGAGCGCCGGGGGCGTGGTGGTGCGCTCCGACCAGTAGTCCTGCGCGGCGCCGCCGGATGCGGCGATAGGAATGATTCCGACGCCGCGGGCTTCTGCCCATCGGATTTCCTCGGCGGTTCGCTCCCCACCTCGGATCACGATCAACGCACGGCACTCATCGAGGAGCTGTCCCACGAGTTGTTCGCGGGGAAGGTCGGTATATACGGCTGTGCCCAGACGCATTTCCATTGGGGGCGGTGGTTCGTCGTTGGCCCGGAAGTGAAACGTTAACGCGTCGGGGTCGTAGGTGCCCTCGGCGCGGCGGGCTTGCGCGACTCCGCTAGTGACATCCCATCCGGCAGGGCCGCCCAGTGAGGTCAGCTGCCATCCGGTCTCCCCGATCAGCACGTCGGCGACGGCTTTGCACCAAGGCACGATGATGTCGCGATCAGGGTCCCCGCCAGCGGCTGCGGGCTTCTGGCTGCCTGCCACAAAGATTCGGGGTGGCCGAGTCCTGCGGACCAGATCATTGAGCAGCGGGACGATTTCGTCGTACCCATCGATTTCGTGGACCCTGACGCCGCTGGATTCCAGGTCTTTAACGCGCAGATCATGAAGCCGTCGTGGCGTCGAGTCGTCGGCCGGCCGTCGCAGAACGGTCATATGCCGATCGTGCACATTGGTTCCCAGTGTTCGTGCCAGGCGGAGAAGGATCTCGATGTTCGGGTCGGTGAAGCTGAATCCGAGGAACAAGAAGGTGCGGCTCAAGTACGCAGCGCGAAGCAGCGACCAGGTACGCGGACGGTTGATCTCGTAAGCCTCGTAGTCGCTGCGCGTAATGACGGGTTCTTTCGCCCAACGCCTTTCGGCAGTCACAACGCTGCCGTGCATCTTGATGATCGTCGCGGTGGCGCTGCCGATCGACTGGATTTGTTCTTCTTGGATGGCGACTGACGCGCCGGGCACCGCTTGTTCGATCAGCTCGTCGTAATTGGTCGTCCAGATTTCCTTGACCCGCAGCTTCGGGATCAAGCGGTGGCTGTCGGTCGGGGTGGGGTTGGCACCGACGATTTGGTCAAGAATGTGATGCTCGAGGCGGTCGCGGCCACCGTGGCGCCGGTCGGCGTCGATGTATTCGGCCACCAGCGGTAGGTCGGTCAGCTCCGCAGGGACTTCGCAGTCGCTGCGCAGCGAGTCCAGCAGATCCGACCAGTTCGGCACGCCGGCATCCAGCGACAAGCCGGCGCCGACGAACAGCGCCGCGTTGCCCTCCAACACTGCAGCGCCGAACGTATCGATCAACTCGAGCCTGTTCATCGCTAGCCCCCGTCCAACCGCTCGCACTCCGAACCCCACAAGTTAACAGGAGCGGTGGGTCCAAGCCTGTAAAGCGCCATAACGTTGTGTGGCAGCGCGACGTCTCGCCGCCGAGATGGGATCGATGCCCCCTTTGGCGGAGTCCATCACGAACGCCGCACGGTGCCAGGCATGGGATCTCTCGCGGGGACTGCGCAAGAAGCACTGCTGTTGAGCGGCCGCGAATCACAGACCAGGCAGACCAGCTGCACCGCGCCGACCACCGCAATGCCGATAACTGCCGAATATGTCAGCCTCAGTTGGCCTGCGGCGCAAGCCCTGGCCCAATGAGCGCAGGGCATTTCCCGATTTTCGGGCGCGACTACACCTGGCAGCTGGGACACCAGAAGACATTGCGGCCCTCCAGCACGGCGGTCAGGATTCCGGTGGCGCACACGCGGCACGGGTCGCCGGCGCGCCGGTAGACGTAGGTGCGCGGTCGGTTCGGCGCATACGACGGTGCGCCGTGATCGTGCTCGGGTGCCACCACCACGATCTTGCCCGTGCGCACACCGACCTTCATCAACGCGACCAGGTCGGTCCAGGCGTCGGCGAATTCCACGTCACTGACGTCGCGGCCCAGCCGGTAGGGGTCGATGTGGTGCCGGAACAGCAACTCGCTGCGGTACACATTGCCCACCCCGGCGATCACGCTCTGGTCCATCAGAAGTGCTCCGACAGTCTTGCGGGACTTGGAGATTCGCGCCCACGGCAGCGCCGGGTCGGCGTCCCGGCGCAGCGGGTCGGGTCCCAGCCGCGCCACGATGGCCGACACCTGCGCTTCGTCCACGACGTCGCAGGCCGTCGGGCCGCGCAGGTCGGTGCCGTACTCAGTGCCCACGACCCGCATGCGTACCTGGCCGACGGGCAGCGGCATCGGCACCGGCGCCTCGGTGAAGGTGCCGTACAACCCCAGATGGATGTGCACGATCGGGCCGCCGTCGTAGTGATGGAACAGGTGCTTACCCCACACCGATGCGCGGGTGAACACCCGGCCGTTGAGGATCGCGGCGTCGGTGAACCGGCCCTGCGGGCTCGATACGGCTGCCGGGGCGCCGGCGAAGCGGCGCTGATGCAGCCGGGCGAGCCGGTGCAGGGTGTGGCCTTCCGGCACGGGTCAGGCCGGCGCGCCCGGCACCGGTGGCGGCACGTGGGTGCGCTCGTACTCATCGAGGATGTCGATACGCCGTTGGTGGCGTTCGGCTTTCGACCACGGGGTGGCCAGGAACGCGTCGACGAAGGTCAGCGCTTCCTCAACCGGGTGCATGCGGCCGCCGATACCGATCACTTGAGCGTTGTTGTGCTCGCGGGCCAACGACGCGGTCTCCACGCTCCATGCCAGCGCGCAGCGGATGCCGGGCACCTTGTTGGCTGCGATCTGCTCGCCGTTACCGGAGCCGCCGATGACGATGCCGAGGCTGTCGGGGTCGGCCAGCGTCCGCGTCGCGGCGGCGATGCAGAACGCCGGGTAATCGTCCTCGGCGTCGTAGGTGTACGCGCCGCAGTCGATCGGCTCGTGACCACCCTTTTTCAGGTGTTCGATGATGGCTTGCTTGAGTTCGTATCCGGCATGGTCTGAGCCGAGGTAGACACGCATGGCGTTAACCCTACTTCTGCCCGCCGGCACTCATCGGGTCGCCACCAGACCGTCGACCAGCAGGTCGAGCATCCGGCCGGCCTGCTCGGACGAGTGGCTGGCCAGGAAGATGCCGATCAGGCTGGACACCACGTCGTCGCCACTGACGTCGGCCCGCAGACTGCCGTCCGCAGCACCCGCCGCCAGCAGGGTGGTGACTGCGCTCAGGACGCTCTCCCTGGTCTGACTGGGCTGCACGGCACCGGAGGCGAACATGGCATGTAGTGATTCGGCCATCCCCCGTTTCGCCGCGACGAAGCCGGCGTAGCGATCCATCCACCGGCGCAGCGCCACGGTGGGCGGATAGCGGTCCAGCAGTTCGCCCGCCGAGGCAGCGACCTCGGCGAGTTCAGTGCAGAAGACGGCTTCCACCAGCGCCTCGCGATTCGGAAAGTGTCGGTACAGCGTGCCGATCCCGACGCCGGCGGCCCGGGCGATCGCCTCCAGCGAGACGGTGGTGCCGTTGCTGGCGGTGAACGCGGCAGTGGCCGCCGCGACGAGACGCTCCCGGTTCCGGTGCGCATCAGCCCTGACCCGCTCAGCCATAGCGGAGGCTCCTCCGTTTCTGCTACGTTCGAATAAGCGGAGGTTCCTCCGCCTCTGTCGAGTATGCACCGAGGAGCACCATGACACCCACCCAACCCCCCGGCGGCGTCGGCCACATCGGCGAACGACCGGTCGCTCGGATCGGCTACGGCGCCATGAGCCTGGCTACGGGCTCCACCGACGACAGCAGCGCCCTGCTGCACCGCGCTGCCGAACTCGGGGTCAACCACATCGATACCGCGTCGTTCTACGCCGACGGCGAGGTGAACCGCCGAATCCGGCAGGCGCTGGCCCCGTACCCGGACGACCTCGTCCTCGTGAGCAAGGTCGGCGCGCGCAGCGTCACCGGCAACACCCCCCTGGCCTTGGCACAGAAACCCGCCGAACTACGCGGGGCCATCGACCTCGACCTAGCCGGATTGGGCCTCGACAGCATCCCGGTAGTGAACCTGCGACGCGCAGATATCGGACCTGGGCTGGTCGCCGAGGGGGACCAGGTCGTCGACCTCGACGACCAGCTGGCCGAGATGATCGCGCTACGCGACGAGGGCAAGATCGGGGCGATCGGCATCAGCAATATCGACCTGCCAACGCTGCGCCAGGCGCTGCCCGCGGGGATCGTCTGCGTCCAGAACGCGTACAGCCTGCTCGACCGCAAACGCGAAGACCTGCTGGAACTTTGTGTCGAGCAGGACATCGCCTGGGTGCCGTATTTTCCGCTCGGCTCGGCGTTCCCGGGATTTCCCAAAGTGGCTGAAAACCCTGTCGTGCAACGCATTGCGGCCGAAATCGATGCCACGTCCGCTCAGGTCGGGCTGGCCTGGCTGCTCTCCCATGCGCCCAACACACTACTAATCGCGGGCACTGCGTCGATCACGCACCTGCAGGAGAACCTGCGCGCTGGCGAGCTACGCCTGAGTGCGGATCAGCTCGCCGACCTCGATGCCGTTCCGAGCGGGGACCTACCCCACGGTGATGGCGTCGAGGCGTTCCTTGATAAAGGCTGAACATGTCACGGGATCCAGCCCGGCCACCCGCCCGATCGGCGGTGCCAGCGGAGTGACCAGTGCATCGTGGTTGGCCTCGTAGAAGTAGATCAGCGAGATCAGGTCCTCCTCGGGGGCATGCGGCTGCGGGGGCAGCACCCGATGCCGGCCCGACGGCCAGCGCCGTCCACTCCAATACTCGAGTAGGTCGCCGATGTTGATCGTCAGCGCCGCCGGATCATAGGGGGCGTCAGCCCAGCCATCGGCCTCGGAAAAGACTTGCAGCCCACCGGCTCCGGGCTCCCGATCGAGGATCGTGACGGTGCCGAAGTCGGTGTGGGGCCCGATCCGGAACTGCCCGGGCTCGGGCTCCCCGACGACGCTGACCGGCGGGTAGTGGTTGATGTTCATCGTCCACGTCGGCCGATCGGCCAGGGTCGCGAACGGATTGTCCGTCAACCCGAGCGCATGGGCCATCAGCGCCAACAGATCGTCGGCCAGCCGACGCATGGCCGCGGTGTAATCGGTCACCACCGACTGCAGTTCAGCCACCTCGTCCGGCCAGACGTTGGGCGCGAACCAGATCCGGTCGACCTCGGGATCCCCGACCGCGGTCTCCGCGCCCAGGCTGTAGCTCTCCTTGAGGTCAGGCGGTGTCTCGGTGCCCTCGGCGTAGGCGTTGGCCTCCGCACCGGGTGCGATCCAGCCATGGCCACCGACCGCCACCGAGTACCGCCGTTTGACGTCGTCGGGCAGGCTGAAGAATCTTCGTGACGCCGCCCGCACCCGGGCGGCCAGCTCCGGGTCGATGCCGTGGCCGGTGACCAGGATGAAGCCGGCCTGCTGCAGCCCCTCGTCGAGGTCGGCGGCGACGGCGTCGGCCTGCGCTCCCCCGGCATACCAGCGGGAGATATCGATGGTGGCGATCACTCGGCCACTCCGATGTCTTCGTTCCACAGTTCGGGATTCTCGGCGATGAACTCGGTCATCATCGTCACGCAACGTTCGTCGTCCAGCACCGTCACGTCGACACCGTGCGCGGCCAGCCAATCGTGGCCACCGGTGAAGGTAGTGCTCTCCCCGATCAGCACCGCACCGATGTTGAACTGGCGCACCAGCCCGCTGCAGTACCAGCACGGCGAGAGCGTGGTGACCATGATCGTCGAGCGGTAGTCACGCTGACGGCCGGCGGCCCGGAAGGCATCGGTTTCGGCATGCACCGACGGGTCGTCCTGCTGTACGCGGCGGTTGTGACCGCTGCCCAACAGCACGCCGTCAGCACTGAACAGCGCAGCCCCGATCGGAATTCCGCCTTCCGCCAATCCTTTTCGAGCCTCGTTATAGGCGACTTCGAGCATATCCAGCGACGTCATACCGCTGCGCGTTCGGCGGCTATCTTCGATCGGCATAGCACAAGATAACTCGCGCCGGCGATCAGGAAGCCCACGAAGAACGTGATGTCGCCGAGCTGGGGCAGCGTCCTGGCGATGTAGCCGACGAACTTCTCCTGGTTGGAGAACAGCAGCACCGACACCACCAGGCCGACGGCGAAGGACGCGAATCCGCCCCAGTTGGCGTAGCTGCGGTCATAGAGGAATCCGGCGATCGACTGGCCCTGGCGCAGATATTGGTCGGCGAACACCACGCCGAGCCACGGACCGATCCAATAGGCGATGATCAGCAGGAAGGCTTCGTAGCTGGCGGCCGCATCAGCCAGGGCCCACCAGGCGATCAGGAAGCCCGCGACGCCGAAGAACACCGTGACCAGCGCACGTGCGATGTGGTGCGGAAGCTTGACGCCAATGGTGACGAAAGCCATTGCTCCCGAATAGATGTTGATCGCATTGGCCGCGATGGCACCCACGGCGATGGCCAGCAGGGTGGCCTTGGCCAGCGGCGAGGCCAGCTCGCTGGTGAACGCCTCGGTGGGATTGTCGGACAGCGCCGGCCCGATGGTCACCGATGCGGCACCGACGGTCTCGAGGATCACGCACGACAGGAATAGCCCCATCGAGGCGAACAGCCCGGTGCGAGCCGTCGACACCGTGGCCGGCAGATATCGGGTGTAGTCGGCGGCGTAGGGCGTCCAGCCCGCGGCATAGCCGAAGGCGGTACCGACGGTCAGCAGGAAGCCACCGAGACCACCGACGCCACCGTCGACCGCTGGCGCGTCGAAGTGCGATTTGGTCAGGATCACCACGGAGGCGACGGCGAAGATCACCGCGAGCACTGGGAACGACCAGCGTTCGAAGGCTTGGACCAGGTTGTGACCGAAGAATGCGAAGGCTGTCTGGATCAACACGATGATGACGAGCGCCGGCAGCGGCCCGATGTGGAACAGAGTGGACAGGGCGAATGCGCCGCTGACGCTGTTGGTGGCGAACCACCCGACCCCCGCGGTCACCGACATCAGTACCGACGGCACCGCGTTGCCCTTGAAGCCGAACGCCATCCGGCCCAGCACCATCTGCGGCACACCGTGCAACGGGCCGCGGGCCGACAGGAAGTAGTGCGCGACCGCGCCCAGACCGGTGCCGATCACGATGCCGGCGACGGCCTGCCAGAACGACATCCCGTAGACGGCCACTGCGAGCACACCCACGAAGATCGTCGCGAATTCGAGGTTGGGTGAGGTCCACGTCCAGAACAGCTGACTCGGCTTGCCGTGGCGGTCTTCGTGGGCGATGAACTCGTTGCCACCGGGTTCGACGGCCACCAACTTGTCGCGGTAGGTGCCGTCGGTCTGCACGCTCGGCTCAGTCGGGTCAGCCACTGTCATGGCTACAAGGTTGTACCTGACGCCCCGGCGCGCAACCGGAAGGCGAAAGTTAGTCGAACTTGGGGCGCCGCGATCCGCGTCCGCTTGAGCTCCCAGACGTGCGCGGCCCTCGGGTAGGGCGTCGCTGCACGTGACGACGACGGCCTGACCCGCGACGCCGAATTCAAGGCCCACCACGTCGTGGCGCTAGTGATGGGGGGCATCCACGCCGAAACCGAGGTCGGCTGGCCGGCCTCGTGTCGGACCTGACGCACAAATCTCCCCGGGTTCGGATCCGAATTGTCCTGGGCTCGCGGCCGAACATAATTCGACATATCTTTGCGCTAATAACTTTCGGCAGTTAAGTGTCAACATCAATAACGGCTACACAAATTTGCTGTTGAAACGATATTAAAATACTAGAGAGTTTCGGCGAGAGCATCACATCTTCTGTCTGGGTTACCGAGGTGCGGCACCCTGTCCACGTCGTTTCCTTCACCCCTTAGCGTTAACTAAGCTATCCAATATGGCCATACTGTTTCGCGTAGGTGCAATCACTCCGCTGGCGCTTGCTGCCGCATTTTTTCACGGCGCGGCGAATGCAGGCGTCGACGTAAACGGGACCTACTAGGACACGACGTCGGGCGTCTTTCGGGCGCCGATTATCACAACCTCGGTTACCGGCACCGCAGCGGGCTCGGTGACTGCGCGCTCACCAGTAGTCATTTCCGTTGCATCGGCTCAATTTACGGTCTGGTATTCGACATCCGGTTTCCGACCACAAATATCAGCAACATGAAGATGCTCATCCAGATCCGGCGAATTCGATATATGTGTGCGCTAGCACATCCGGCAACACCGTCTCCGGCCCGACGGCTTTAGGAGGTGATATGTCGCGCAGACCATACCCGGCCCAATTCCCGGTGGCTCGTCCTGCACGGCGTCTGCGGTCACCGTGAACGCGTCGGTCACCGCCGCCGGCTCGGTTGCCAGCCAGTATGCCGCCACTAGTTATATAACCTCGGCATGAGCTTCGACCACTATCATTGCGGGAATGCACCCGTGACAACGAACCGCTACCCGGGTCCTCGCCAGCGCGACCGCTGCCCAACTCTGCAAGTCGGACAGACCGGCGGATAGCGGACGACAAACAGCTGACTGTACGCATGGTCGGCGCTGACCGAGTTGGGGTCGGATTCAGCGGGTGATGTGGACGACCGTAGCGGTGAATGGCTCTCGACGTGGCAGCCCAGTCGGGCGTCGTTGCTATTTCCCAGTCGCAGTCGAATGGCGGCCATCCTCTCCCCAGTTCTTTATCGGAGCTTTTGAATTCGTCCGTCAATGGTCCTGTACCGCGCCATCGGCGACTCTCGGGAGATAGCGTTTACCATCTGAATTTGCCAAACATATTTCCATAAATTCGGGAGAATGGAAGGACAACTGATGCCGTTAATAACGCGCGATTCACACTCGCGTTTTCGGACAAGGACTCCAACTCTGCGGGGTTATGAAACACCAATCAGCCGGGTTGCATACAGGACTGCGCTCCCCGATGAGACGATCGCGCGCACCGGTCTTGGTTGCCGAATACCGACACACGCTGGCACAATTCGGCCCAAACCCCACGTTGCCCGCAGGCCCGACCGCACCAGTGTTGGTGTGGCGCTGCGGCTGAATCCGTCAGCGGCGCATGTTGCCAGCCAAGTTCGCTGTCGCCCCTTCGAGTACACGTGTCGATAAACGCCACGAAGGCCACTCGATCATGCGTATGATGAAGCTCCACCACAAAGAAAAGCCAACGGTCAGCAGAACCGGGTCAAGCCCAGGCTGGGGAGGTCTTTTCATCGGATGCCAACCGAACTCGCTCGGATCTCGGTAATGCTCAAGAGAACAATGGAAGCGCTTCATGCGTCCTCCGACGACGTAGCCCGCGAACTGGTGCGAGTGCTCGGCGTCAACCAAACAGACCGACGCGCCCTGGAACTCATCCTCTGCGCCGGCGAGAAGGTCATGACACCAGGACTTCTCGCCGACCAGCTCGGCCTCACCGCCGCCGGCACCACGATCGCCCTCGACCGCCTCGAAAAACTCGGCTACGTCACCCGATCCCAACACCCCACCGATCACCGCCGAGTAATCGTGGTAGCCACCGAGCTCGCTGCCCACCGCGTCTCCGAACTCCTCTCCCCCCTATTGAGCCACGGCGGCAAGGTGCTGTTCAGCCACTACAACCCAGCCGAACTCGCCCTCATCATCGACTTCCTCACCCGCACCGACGAACTACAACAAGCACACGTGAACCGAATGCGCGAACTCGATCCCTACCCCCACTAGGGTTCGCCCGCTCAGTCGAATTGCGGCGGCTCCATATGAGACCGCTTCAACTCCCAAAGTGCGGATTGGCCGCAAACGTCACCGAGACGTCCCACAGCTTGCCGGCTTCATCACCGCGCGGACTGCGCGGACTGTGCGGCGACACCGAACCACGGAAACGCGACCCCGTTTGAGGTGAATCGTCGGCGTGATGACGCTTGCGCAGAGCGTCGTCATACGACGGATCCGTCGCAGCCTCGGCCAATCCGGCGGGAAGACCGACTCCGTCCAGCGACTATGCGACGGCCGATCCAGGCTCGAAAATGGTTGCCTTATCGCGTGATTGCGCTCACCTGGACCACGTCGGGTCTATCAAGCACCGGAATGTCCACCGCCGCCCGGTGGTTTGTTCCCTCCGACTTTGGGGATTGCGCTTTCGCCGCCGGAGCATATTCAGCATTCAACATCGTGGCGTCAATAGCTTTACGCAGTTAACTACCTAAAGTCGATAACTTTCTGCCGTTAACTTTCAACATGAAATAACGACACGGGGTTTGAGAGTTTCTCCTGACAAGACACCAACCCAGCTGAGAAGTTCTCAAAAACTCCGATGGAATCGGCCCCGACAGCGATCGGGGTGAAGTAATTTACGAGATCGGGTTACCGATGATTGAGGGAGAGCAATGCAAACGTTTGTACGGACCAGCATGACCGGCGGCGTGGCACTGATCGGAGCGAGCGCCATCGCGCTGTCACCGCTAGTGGTGACACCGCAGCAGGTGCACCTGCCGGCGATCCCGGTCTCGAGCATCGCGGCCACGTTGACCGCGTCGACGACCTCGATGGTCGATCCCTTCACCGAGTGGGTGCAGGTCCTGACGACCACGTTCAACAACCTGGCGGCCATCGGCCAACAGATACAGGCCAGCCCTGCTCCCATCCTCAAGCAGATCATCGCCAACCAGATCGACTACGCCACCACCATCTCCACAACGCTCGGCAACGCCGGCGGCGCCTTTGTCGCGGCCGCGACGGCACTTCCGTCGGCTTTCCTTCAGGCAGCTCAACAAATGGCCGCCGGCCAGATCAGCGCTGGCCTGTCCACGGCATACAGCGCCGCGCTCGCACTGGTGGTATCCCCCGGCTTCGCACTGATACAAAGTCCGATAATCAACATCCCCGGCCAGGTTCTGCAGAACATCACCAACTTCGTCAACCTCGTCCCCGGTTTTGTTTCGATAGTGGGCCTTTCTGCGCTCAACACGGCTAGCGGCGTCGAGAGCGCGTTTGGGGATACCGCGCAAGCGGTGTACGACGCGGTGGGCGCCGGCGATTTCGGGGCGGCGGTGAACGCGATCGTCAACGCCCCTGCCGTGCTCACCAACGCCTTCCTCAACGGGTATGCACCGACGGCGTCATGGGGGATTCTGACTCCGGTCACCACCGGAACTGGCTTGGTCCCCGTACTGGTCGCCTTTCGCGACCTCTTCGCCCAAGCGCTGGGCGCACCGGTGTCATCCACGGCGGCGGCGGTCACGTCCTCCCGCGCGGCCGCAGCCCCACCGACACCGGCCGCCACGGTGACACTGGACACCACCCCCGCCACCGCCACCGCCAGCCCACGAACCACGACGAGCACGCGCGGCACGGCGAGCACAAAAGCCACACCCGCGGCAGCCGACAACACCAGCGCGGGCAGCGAAAACAACACACAGCCCGCCGAGACTCATAACACCCACGGCGCTGCCGCTGGCGGTTCCACAAGCACCGGCTCCTCAGCACGAAAAGCGGGACACGCCAACCGCACACACTAGGAACCCACCCCGTCAGCCGAACTACAGCGGCCCAGGACGAAACCTATCCACCGCGCGGAATACGGGACAACACCGGACCGAAAAGCGCAACCCCGCCGACATGAAGCATCGGCATACCGACATCCCCGCCGACCGCGTCCAAAACCCCGGCGACGACCGCCGTCACCAAGGACGGCAGTAAGGCGGTACCGGACCATCTCGTTCATGCGGGCTCCATTCGCGATGTTCTGCGTCCGCGGCCAGGTCTCGGGCGTCGATGCGTTGGGCGGCGAGGACTGCGAGATCGGTAGCCTCGGCGTCGACAACGCAACGCCTTCGACGGCGAAGCCTGACACATCCGCCAGAGCGGACCTGCACCCCGACAGGTCCTCGACTTTTCGCCCAGTCCCCGGAGTGCACGTCCACGATAATTCCGTATTCAATATCTTTGCAGCAATAGCTTTCATTTGCGAATTATTAATAGAAAATAATCACTCCCGCGAATTATTAATAGCGAATAATGGACGCGACACTGCCATCGAAACGTGTTCAAAATGTGCCGGGAATTTCCGCGGAGGCGAGATACATTTTATCCGCGGCGCGGCACCCTGGCTACGTCGCTACCTTCACCCTTTGGAGAAGAATATGCGATCGAATACATCCACGCTGCTTCGCGCCGGCGCCATCACTCCGATGGCCCTTGCCGCCGCACTTTGTTTCGCTGGGACGGCAAATGCAGCCGTCTCCGTGAACTGGAGTTGCCAGGCCTCGGCGGGGACATCGAGCCAGACGGCGTCGGTTACCGCCACCGCGCCGAGCACGGTGACAGCGGGTTCTCCCGTGGCCATTACCATTGCACCGGGTTCATCGACGGTTCCGTCGTCGGTGGGCATCATTACGATCACCAACATCAACTCCATGAAGATGCTCATCCCGGTCCCGGCAAATTCGACATATGTCTCCTCCAGCGCATCCGGGGGTGGGTCTTACCCAGGGACGACGAGCTACAACTCGACAACCGGCAACGTCGAACTTGACATTCCCGGCCCAATTCCCGGTGGCACGACATACACCCCGCCCTCCGTCACGATCAACGTGACGGCCACCGCTCCCGGCTCGATTACCAGCAAGTATGCCGGCACCAGCTATTCCAACCCCGGCATGACCTTCAACACCAAGATTCTAGGTGCCAACATCGCAACCTCCTGCTATCCGAATCCTTCTCCGACACTCACCACCACGACTGTCACCTAACCTTGCGGGTCGAATAGACCAGGTGCTGATCGGTTAGGCGGTGTGGGGAGGCTGCGGCCTCCCCACACCGTCTTGGTTTGGTAGCCGCCATCTCCTCACACTGACCTGACCGTTGACAGGAACACCCAACCCCGCACCAACAAGCCCCGAGATCAAACCCCAAAACGCCGGCCACACAACGCAATTTGGATACAGTCAGCCTTGCGCCTCAATGGAAACTGACTCGACCAGTCGGCACGGGCCGCTTGCCCTGGTATCGACGAACCGGGTCAAGCCCAGGCTGGGGAGGTCTTTTCATCGGATGCCAACCGAACTCGCTTGGATCATCGACGACGAACTACAACAAGCACACGTGAATCGAATGCGCGAACTCGATCCCTACCTCCACTAGGGTTCGCCCGCTCAGTCGAATTGCGGCGGCTCCGTACGAGACCGCTTCAACTCCCAAAAGTGCGGGTAGGCCGCAAACGTCACCGAAGCGTCCCACAACTTGCCGGCTTCCTCACCGCGCGGAATGCGCGACAACACCGGACCGAAAAACGCGACCCCATTGACATGAATCGTCGGCGTGCCGACATCCTCGCCCACGGCGTCCATCCCGGCGTGATGACTCTTACGCAGAGCGTCGTCGTACGACGGATCCGTCGCAGCCTTGGCCAACTCGGCGGGAAGGCCGGCCTCGTCCAGCGACTGCGCGATGACCTCGTCGAGGTTCTTGTTGTCCTGGTTGTGGATGCGGGTGCCCATAGCGGTGTAGAGCGGTCCGAGCGCCTCGGCGCCGTGGGCCTGCTCGGCGGCGATGGCGACCCGCACCGGGCCCCACGCCTTCTTCATCATCTCTTGGTACTGCTCGGGCAGGTCGCGACCTTCGTTGAGCACCGCCAGGCTCATCACGTGAAAGCTGACATCGATATCGCGGACCTTCTCCACCTCGAGAATCCAGCGGGAAGTGACCCAACACCACGGACACAGCGGGTCGAACCAGAAATCGGCGCGTGACTTCTCGGACATGCGGGCTCCTCCTCGCGGTTGACGCAGATCTTCATCACAACTCATGTCAATAGAACACTGTTCCCACTCCCGCTAGGTTGGACGCGTGGCACTTCCCAACCTCACCCGTGACGAGGCCATCGAGCGCGCTGCTCTGGTCACCGTCGGCAATTACCGCATCGATCTGGACCTGACTTCCGGGGAAAAGACCTTCCGGTCCACCACGACCGTCGAGTTCGAGGCGGTGCCGGGCGCCGCCACCGTCATCGACCTGGCCGCCGACACCGTGCACAGCGCCGTGCTCAACGGCGTCGAGGTCGACGTGTCGGGGTACGACGAGTCCACCGGCATCCCGCTGGAAGGGCTGGCCCAGACCAACGTCCTCGTCGTCGAGGCCGACTGCCGCTACTCCAACACCGGCGAAGGCCTGCACCGGTTCGTCGACCCGGTCGACAGCGAGGTCTACCTGTACTCGCAGTTCGAAACCGCCGACGCCAAGCGGATGTTCGCCTGCTTCGACCAGCCTGACCTCAAGGCGACCTTCGATGTGACGGTCACCGCGCCGTCGCACTGGCAGGTGATCTCCAACGGCGCGACCAGCACCGTCGAGGAAAACGGCAAGGTGAAGGCCCACACCTTCGCCACCACCCCGCGGATGAGCACCTATCTGGTCGCGCTGATCGCGGGTCCCTACGCGCGCTGGGATGACGTCTACGCCGACGAACATGGCGAGATCCCGCTGGGCCTGTTCTGCCGGTCCTCGCTCGCGGAGTACATGGACGCCGAGCGGCTGTTCACCGAGACCAAGCAGGGCTTCGGGTTCTATCACCGCAACTTCGGCGTGCCGTACGCGTTCGGCAAGTACGACCAGTTGTTCGTGCCCGAATTCAACGCCGGCGCAATGGAGAACGCCGGTGCGGTGACCTTCCTGGAGGACTACGTCTTCCGCTCCAAGGTCACCCGGTACAGCTATGAGCGCCGGGCTGAGACGGTGCTGCACGAGATGGCACACATGTGGTTCGGCGATCTGGTGACGATGACCTGGTGGGACGACCTGTGGCTCAACGAGTCGTTCGCGACGTTCGCCTCGGTGCTGTGCCAGGCCGAGGCCACCGAGTATGACCAGGCGTGGACGACGTTCGCCAACGTGGAGAAGTCCTGGGCCTACCGCCAGGACCAACTGCCCTCGACCCATCCGGTCGCCGCTGATATCCCCGACCTGCACGCCGTCGAGGTCAACTTCGACGGCATCACCTACGCCAAGGGCGCCAGCGTGCTCAAACAGCTCGTCGCCTACGTCGGGCTGGAGCACTTCCTGGCCGGGCTGCGCGACTACTTCGCCGCGCATGCCTTCGACAACGCGACGTTCGACGATCTGCTGGGCGCGCTGGAGAAGGCCTCGGGCCGCGACCTGTCGGACTGGGGTCGGCAGTGGCTCAAGACCACCGGGCTGAACACGCTGCGCGCCGATTTCGACGTCGACGCCGACGGCCGCTTCACCCGGTTTGCGATCGCCCAGGGCGGTGCGGCACCTGGCGCAGGCGAGACCCGCGTGCACCGGCTTGCGGTCGGCATCTACGACGACGATCCGACGACGGGCAAGCTGGTGCGGGTGCACCGCGAGGAGCTCGATGTGTCGGGTCCTCTCACCGAAGTCCCTGCACTACAGGGAGTTTCGCGCGGCAAGTTGATCCTGGTCAACGACGACGACCTGACCTACTGCTCGCTGCGGCTCGACGAGCTGTCGCTGCGGACGGCACTGAGCCGCATCGCCGACATCGAGGAGCCGCTGCCCCGCACGCTGGTGTGGTCGGCGGCGTGGGAGATGACCCGCGACGCCGAGCTGAAGGCCCGCGACTTCGTGGCACTGGTGATGAGTGGCATTCAGGCCGAGTCCGAGGTCGGGGTGGCCCAGCGGCTGCTGCTGCAGGCGCAGACCGCGCTGAACTCCTACGCCGACCCGGCGTGGGCGTGCGCCAACGGCTGGCCGGCTTTCGCGGATCGGCTACTGGATCTGGCCCGTGAGTCGGCCCCGGGTTCGGATCACCAGCTGGCGTTCGTCAACGCGCTGTGCACGTCGGTGCTGCAGCTGCACCACATCGCGGTGCTGGCGACGCTGCTGGACAACGAGCCCGCCGAGGTGAACCTCGCTGGCCTGGTGATCGATACCGATCTGCGCTGGCGCATCGTCACCGCACTGGCTGCCGCCGGCGACATCGACGGCGACGGTATCGCGAGCCCGTTCATCGATGCCGAGGCACAGCGCGATCCGACTGCGGCCGGTCGCCGCCATGCGGCTGCCGCCGCGGCGGCCCGTCCGCAGCTCGCGGTCAAGAACGCCGCGTGGCAGGAGGTGATCGAGGACGACACGCTGGCCAATATCACCGCACGGTCGATCATCGGCGGGTTCGCGCCGGCCGGGCAGAGCGCGCTGCTGCAGCCGTTCACCGCGCGCTATTTCGAGGCGATCCCGGGGGTGTGGGAGCGCCGCTCCAGCGAGGTGGCACAGACGGTCGTGATCGGGCTGTATCCGTCGTGGGACATCACTGAGGAGGCACTGGCGGCCGCGGACACATTCCTGGGCGGGGAGCTGCCGTCGGCGCTGCGCCGGCTGGTCCTCGAAGGCCGGGCAGGCACCGAACGCGCGTTGAAAGCGCGCGCCTTCGACGCGGGCTGACTTCGCGCTGCAAAAATCGGGCCATGGCAGCCACCAACAGTCGGCGGGCCCGCGCAGCACGCAGGCGGACCAAGCGGGTCAAGGCCGTGGTCAACGACCTGACCGAGGCGCAGTGGTTGGCGATCAAAGCCGCCTGGAACGGCTGCGCCTACTGCGGCGCGACGGGTAAGCCGCTGCAGCGGGACTGCGTCATGGCGATATCGCGTGGCGGCAGGTACACGGTGGACAACGTGGTGCCCGCGTGCGGGGCGTGCAATGCGAGCAAGTGCAACGACGAGGTGACGGGGTGGCTGCGCCGCAAGCGGCTGGATGAGCGCGGCTTCCTCGAACGGTACGTCCAAATCCGCGCGGAACTACGGTGATTTCGGCGCGTTTTCGTTCGCTGCGCGAACGTTTCCGCGCCGAAATCGCTACGGGCGAGAGATCGCCGCAGACATCACTCGCACGGCACTGACCAGCCCGTCGATGAGGTTGCCCTCTTTGAAGGCCGACGCGGCCGCCGACACCCCGAGTGGAGCCGCCGACTCCGCGCCGCGGCCACGCACGTCCGCGCCGTAAACCACCTCGATCGCCCGCTGATCGGGCGACACGGCCAGCAGCACCGCATTGTTCGGGGTGGGAACGTCGGCGAGGATCTCGCGCGCGCGGTCCGCGGTATCGCTGCCCAGGTCGCCGATGTAGACGGCGAAGCGGGCCTTGGACTGCCGACTGCCGTACTTCAGCGCTTCGTCGAGCTCGACCAGCTGGCTGATCGGGAACGGGTAGTGCACCGACAGCTCGCCCGGCTCGGTGACACCCGAAATCCGTCCGCTGGTGGTCAGCGCATAGCCGTACGGCAGGTCGGCCGGATCAACGGTCGCTACCGTCCCGTGCTCACCACTTGCCACTTGCTTGACCTCCCACACTTACCTCGGCCGCACCGTGACCGTGATGGCCACCGCCCGGAACCACCTCGTCGACGGCCGCCCAGAGGATCGGCGCGTGCGTCCAAGGCTCGGACAACTTGTATGTCGCGGCGTGCTTACTCTTGCCAGGCAAGATCAGGAGGGCCAGGACGGCCGCGAGCCCAAACGGGATGCCCACGAACAAGCCGTGGATGACAGCTGCATTCACGAGGCAAACCGTAGCAGTCTCACGCCGCGCCCTCACCTAGGTAGCGCACCCAGGCCGGGTCGAGTTCCTTGATGGTGCACAACAGCCGCCAGTGCTGGCCCTTCGGCGGCATCGGCACCAGCCGCAACGTCCAGCCCAGCTCGGTCAGCAGCTTGTCGGCTTTGCGGTGATTGCATGTCGCACAGGCGGCCACGCAGTTCTCCCACGAATGCTCACCGCCACGGCTGCGCGGCACCACGTGGTCGACGGTGTCGGCCTTGGAGCCGCAGTACGCGCACCGGAACCGATCTCGGTGCATCAACGCAGCCCGGGTCATCGGGATACGCGCCCGGTAGGGCACCCGGACGAAGCTGCGCAGCCGGATCACCGACGGCACCACAATCGCCCGCGTAGCCGAATGGATCACCGGCCCGTTGGGGTCGTCGTGGACCACGTCGGCCTTACCGCACAGCAGCATGATCACCGCCCGGCGCATGGGGAGCGCCGTCAGCGGTTCGTAGGTCGAATTAAGTAACAGCACCCGGCGACGTCCCCACACTGATCCGTCGGCCGGGCTGGGTATGTGAGGGTCGGCGTGCAGGCTTGAGCTCGGTTGGGACCCGGTCGGGCCCGCCGCGGCGAGGTGACCGCGGTTCCGTTTACGCTGCGCCATTCGTCCTCCGGCAACCAGTGCACCACGGATTCGCGGCGATCGCACGGTTATTTGTGCGGTGTGCCCAGGTCAAATCCGTGAACATCGGGTGACGTCGGTGGCGGCCGAGGCGGATGTACACAATGGTGGGGTGACAGAGACTCAGGCCAACGGGGATCCGCAGACGTTTTACGACGCGGTGGGCGGCGCTGAGACGTTCCGCAAGATCGTGTCCCGCTTCTACGAGCTGGTTCGAGAGGATGAAGTGCTGCTTCCGCTCTACCCGCCAGACGAGCTCGACGGCGCCGAAGACCGCCTGCGGATGTTCCTCGAGCAGTACTGGGGCGGCCCGCGAACGTACGGCGAGCAGCGGGGCCATCCCCGGCTTCGGATGCGTCATGCCCCGTTCCGGATCGGCTTCCTGGAGCGCGACGCCTGGCTGCGCTGCATGCACACCGCCGTCGCGTCGATCGACTCCCAAACGCTCGACGACGAGCACCGCCGTGAACTCCTGGCCTATCTCGACATGGCCGCGCAATCGATGGTCAACTCCGCCTTCTAAAGGACGCCTGTGACCCACGCTGCTGGCGCCCCGTGGTGGGCGAACGCGATTTTCTACCAGGTCTACCCCCGCTCGTTCGCCGACAGCAATGGTGACGGGGTCGGCGACCTCGACGGCGTGAGCGCCCACCTCGACCACTTGAGCCAGCTCGGTATCGACGCGATCTGGCTGAACCCGGTCATGGTCTCCCCGATGGCCGACCACGGCTACGACGTGGCCGACCCGCGCGACGTCGATCCTCTGTTCGGCGGTCTGGTCGCACTGGATCGGCTGATCGCCGAGGCACATGCCCGCGATATCCGGATCACGATGGACCTGGTGCCCAACCACACCAGCTCTGCGCACGCCTGGTTCCAGGCCGCCCTGGCCACCGCCCCGGGAAGCGCTGCGCGACAACGCTATATCTTCCGCGACGGTCTCGGACCCGACGGCGAAATCCCGCCGAACAACTGGGTATCGGTGTTCGGCGGGCCGGCCTGGACCCGGATCACCGAGCCGGACGGCACACCTGGCCAGTGGTACCTGCACCTCTTCGATGCCGAACAGCCAGATATCAACTGGGACAACCCCGAAGCGTTCGAGGATCTGGAGAAGACGCTGCGGTTCTGGCTCGACCGCGGTGTGGACGGATTCCGGATCGACGTCGCGCACGGCATGGCCAAGCCACCCGGGCTGCCGGACATGGCCAACCCTGACATCGAGATGCTCACCCTCGACGACGACGATCCCCGCTTCAACCACGATGGTGTGCACGCCATCCACCGCGGCATCCGCTCGGTGCTCGACGACTACCCACACGCGGTGACCATCGGCGAGATCTGGGTGTTCGAGAACGAGGACTTCGCCAAGTATCTGCGCCCCGACGAACTGCACATGGGGTTCAATTTCCGTTTGGTACGCGCCGAATTCGACGCCACTGACATCCGCGAGGCAATCGAGAACGCGCTGGCGGCAGCCTCCCTCGCCGACGCCAGCCCGACCTGGACGTTGTCCAATCACGACGTCGAACGCGAGGTCACCCGCTATGGCGACGGCGCGACGGGACTGGCCCGGGCCCGCGCCATGGCGATGGTGATGCTGGCGCTGCCGGGGGCGATGTTCCTCTACAACGGCGAGGAACTCGGCCTGCCCAACGTCGACCTGCCCGACGAGGTGTTGCAGGACCCGGTCTGGGAGCGCTCTGGGCACACCGAGCGCGGCCGCGACGGCTGCCGGGTGCCGATGCCGTGGACTGGCGACGCTCCCCCGTTCGGGTTTTCGTCCAACCCCGACACCTGGCTACCGATGCCGGCAGCGTGGGCATCGCTGACGGTCGAGCGGCAGTTGGCAGATCCGGATTCGACGCTGGCGTTCTTCCGCACGATTCTGCAGTTGCGGCGACGGCGTTTTCACTTCACCGATTACGACGTTGAATGGCTGCAGTTGCGCGACGACGCCGTGGCGTTCCTGTCCGGCGGCGTGTTGTGCGTGCTGAACACGGGGAGCACCGCGCTGCCCCTTCCTCCCGGCGAATTTCTCACGGCCAGTGCGCCGTTGGTCGGTGGCGAGCTGGCGCCGGATTCGGCCGCGTGGATCGCGACGGACTAGAGGCCCGAGGCGATCAGGTTCACCACCGAGGCGACGATGACCGCGCCGAACACGAACGACAGCAGTCCGTGCCCTAGTGCGGTAGCGCGCATCCGGGTCGAGGTGAGGTTGGTGTCGGAGATCGCGAAGCTCATCCCGACCGCAAAGCCGACGTAGAAGAAGTCCTTGTAGCAGGGTTCGTCTTTCTGCCCCGGCGGACTGTTGAAGTCGATTCCGCCGGGGCGCGCTGGATCGAAATAGTGCTTGGCATAGACCATCGCGTACAGGGTGTGGATGGTCAGCCACGACAGCACGACACTGCCGATGGCCATCCAGCCCGCGCCGGCATCGACGTGGACGCCCTGGGAAGCCTGCTGGCTGCGGCCCAAGAGGATTCCGACGCCGACCAGGCTGGCCACCGCGCCGCCGAGCACCAGGGAGAAGACGACCCACGGCAGGGGTTGCTCCTGACCTGCATGACCCGCCGTCTCGTCGGCATCGAACGGCCACAAGGATATCCACGTCCAGCCGGTGAAGATGAGCGCCAACGCCGTCCAGCCGCCGAGCAATGACAGCATCCCATTTCGGTCCCAGAGCACTGCCGTCACGACCGCGCCGACCACAACGCCGACGGTGACCCGGGCCGCCGGGCTCTTCCAGAACGGCAGCTTGCCATGCACGGTCTCAGCCATGCCCGACACTAACGCAGTACTAGCGCGGAGTCTCCTACTGATACTTATTCAGCAACAGCGATTTTCGGGTTGTCCATAAAACGCGTGAACGCCGCTACGGCATCCCGGTCCGTGTCCTCGCGCATCGCGGTGCGCTGTGCGGTTACCGACGCCTTGTACGCTCGGACCTGACGCATCTGGTCGGCTGGCGACCAGCCCAGAACCTGGCCACCGATCGCCGCGACATCCTCGACACAGGCCAGACCCGCATCCTTACATTGGATGCGAATACGGGTGCGCCGTTCGAGCACGTCGGCCACCGTCAGGGCGCCCTCGCAGAGAAAAGCGTACATCGCTTCGACTCTTGTGTACGGTGCCGCACCTGCGAGTGGCGCACCGAGCGCAGGGTCCGCAGCGACCAACGAAAGCAGCTCTTCGGTGACGTCGCCGTACCGGTTGAGTAGACGCTTTACAGCGGTAGGCGTCATCTTGGCTTCCCCGGCCAACTTCTGGTGGTTCTCCAGGAGGTCGCGGTATCCGCGTGCTCCAACCAGTGGCAGCTTGGACGTAGCCGATGGCCGGCCCACCCGCAGATCGTCGGCGACAACATCCATCACATCCTTGGCCATTACCCGATAGGTCGTGTACTTGCCACCGGCAATCACCGAAATGCCCGGCAGCGGAGTGCTTATCGAATGTTCCCGGCTGATCTTGGTGGTGTCGACCTCGTCACCTGAATGCACCAATGGCCGAAGACCGGCGAACACACCCTCGATGTCGTCTGTGCTCAGAGGGTGCTTGAGTATCGAGTTCACCTTGGATAGTAGGTATTCCACGTCGACTCGGGTCGGCAGCGGCGTGCCCGTGTCCTCGCGCCACTCGGTGTCGGTGTCACCGATGAGCCAATGGCCATCCCACGGGATGACGAACAACACGCTCTTCTCGGTCCGCATCAGCACCCCGGCTTCAGACTCGATCCGGTCGCCGGGCACGACGATGTGAATTCCCTTCGAAGGTCGGACGGCAAAGTCGGCCTGGCGCCCAGGAATCATCTCCAGGACGTGCCCAGCCCATGGACCCGCGGCCACGACAACGTGGCGCGCCTGGACGTCGAACTCGGTATCGGTGAGCATGTCGCGCGCGTGCACCCCGCACACCCGCCCCCCCACGACGGATAATCCCGTCGCCCGCACCTTCGTCAGCATCGCAGCTCCCCGCTCAGCGGCGGTGCGCGCGACGGTCATTGCGTACCGGGCATCATCTTCGATGGCGTCATAGAACTGGATTCCACCGACATAGGCCTGCGGGTCCAACCCGGGCGCCGTTCGCCGCATCCGCCGCTTGCTCAGATGCCGGTGCACCGGCACCGCACCGGCACCACCCATCGAGTCGTAGAGCGCCAGACCCGCCCCGAGATAGCCACGCTCCCATACCCGATGGGTGAGAGGCCATATGAGTGGTACCGGCTTCACCAGGTGCGGTGCGATGGTCTCGAGAAGCAGCTTGCGCTCGCGCAGGGCTTCGCGGACCAGTGCGAAGTCAAGCATCTCCAGGTAGCGGAGACCGCCGTGAATCAGCTTGCTGGACTTACTCGAAGTGCCGGAGGCGTAGTCATCGGCTTCCAACAGCACTGCCGAGAGACCGCGAGATTCCGCGTCCAGCGCGACGCCCACCCCGGTGATGCCCCCGCCGATCACGGCGACATCGAAGATCTCTGTCTCGGCGCGGGCCCGGTCGGCGATGCGCTGCTGGCGGGACAACCGTCCGGGACGCTGAGTGTTCTCGTAATTCATGGGATCCGCGTGCCTATCTAAAGTATGACGTCTGACAATTTCGGGACGGCAGCCGTGTGCCTGGAAAGTTCTCTCGTAGGCGCCTAGCGCCCCACCGAGCGCCCACCCACGATGGTCGCCACCGCCGCGATTCCTTCGATGGCGTCCGGGGCGACAGCCAGCGGGTTGGCATCGGCAACGGTGACGTCAGCCCGAGTGCGCTCGACAAGGTACGCCTGCGTCGGGTCTCCGCCGGCCATCCACTCGGCGGACCCGGTATACATCGTCAGGGCCTCAGCCGGAGTCAGCCGTTCCGCGTGCTGCGGATGATTAACGGCAGAATGGATGCCCAGGAACGGGTCCGCACTCGTGACGTCACTGTCGGAACCGCCCGAGACGATCAAACCCGCGTCCAACAGGGTGCGCAGCGGATACGCCGCCGCCAGGCGTTCTGCGCCGAGCCGCGATGCGTAGACGCCGTCGCGCTGCCCGCGCAGGTAGGCGAATCCGGGCTGCGTGGATACCCCGACCCGGACCTCGGCGGCTCTGGCAATAACCTCCATCGAAGGCATGCCGAAGTGCTCGACACGATGCCGCAACGGATTTCCCGGCGCACAGACCGCGGCGATCGCTTCGACCGCGTCGGCCACGGCAACATCGCCGATTGCGTGCACCCCGAACTGAATGCCCAGTCGTTCGGCATGGGAGAACAACGCGATGAGTGTGTCGCGGTCACGCAGCGTGACACCCAGCTCCTCAGGGGCATCGTCGTAGGCCACGCTCAGCCGCGCGGTGCGCGATCCCAGAGACCCGTCGGCGCAAACGTCACCTCCCCCGTGCCGGTAGCCGGCTGCGGCGATCGCCGCGACGTCTTCAGTGCTCCACAAAATGTGCACCCGCACAGGGAGATTGGCGTGGAGGTTGCGCAGCACCGCAACATCGCGGTCGTCGAACAGCTCGCCGCCCTCGATGGCGTGCAGGGTGGTCAAACCCAGGTCGGCGGCGTACTGCGCCGCAAAGCGCAAATTTTCCTGCGCGTACTCCAATGGCAGCACCGCACCGAGCCGCTCCTTCGCCAGCCCGCTGAGCGACTCCTGCATGCGTCCGGCGTAGTCGCGGGCCGCCGCTTGCAGGTCCAGCAGGTCCGCCGCCACCGAGTTGATGAGCGAATAGTGCAGCCCCCGGTCATTGATGTAGAGCGGTCGGTCGGGGCAAACCTGGTCAAGTTCGGCGAGCGTCGGTGCACGCCCCTCCTGCAACCGCGCTTCGTCGAGTTGCCCTGCGATGACCCAGTCCGTCCCGGCGGCTGCCGGCGCACAAGCAACCCGATCCAGAACCTCGGCCACGCTCTGACAGGAGGAAAGGTCAACGGCACGCTTGTTGGCACCGGTGCTCATCATGTGAAAGTGCGTGTCGTGCAAGCCCGGTAGCGCAACCGCACCATCGAGATCGTATACCGGTATACGGTCATCGAAGAGGTCCGCCTGGTCTCCGATGGCGACGATCTGCCCGTCGGCAATATGCAACGCCCCGCATATGGTGAAGGCATCGCCGCCAAGTATCGACCCGCCCGTGAGGATGTACTCGGACGGGGCGTCGGTTTTCAGCGACGCCAAAGGACGGGCGGAGTAAGCGCTAGACAACGTGCGCACCTTTCATTCGCTCGTACAGGTCTTCGTAGGCCATTCTTCTTGCAGCAAAAGCGGTTTCGGTCTGCGGGTTTGGGACGAACGACTCGAAAGAGGCGGCGCAGGCGATGCTGGCTTCCGCGGCTGAGGCGTGTACTCCCAAGCCGACGAGTACGACCATCGCGGCGCCGAGCGTGCTGGCCTCCGCGCTCGATGCCCGCTCTGATCGCAGCCCCGAGGCATCCGCCTGTAGCTGGCACCACTGCGGCGACACGGCCGGACCGCCGGCAAGGCGAACCACCGACGCGGGCTCTCCACACACGTCATCCATCGCATCCACGATCTGCCGCACGCCAAACCCGTTGCTCTCTAGTACTGAGTAGGCCATGTCTGCGCGAGAGGTGCACAGTGTCAGACCGGTCCAGGTGGCCTGCGCACCATCGTCGAAATGCGGGCTGCGAGCACCCGAGAAGTACGGCGCTAACAACGGTGCGCGGCGACCGGACTCGCGTTCCCAAACCTCTTGGAGCAACTGCTGCGAAAGCTCCCCGCGCCCACTGCATGCGACGTCGACGTGATCGACGAACCAGTTCCACGCCGCACCGGACACATAGTGCATACCCATGAGGACGTACCGCAGGTCACCGACGCCCCGATTGAGGACGAACCGGAAGTCGGTGACCGGTGTCGCGACGGGCCTGACCACGAAGGTCCCGGTGCCGGTCGTGACAGCGACCTGGTCAGCCCGGACCACGCCCATCCCCAAAGCGGCGCAGGGTTGATCACTTCCTGAGGCAACGATCGGGAGGCCTGCGGGCAGCCCGAGACGTTGCGCCACCCGCGGCCCGAGTGCACCGATTGCGCTGCCCGACGGCGCCACCTCAGGCAGCAGTGAAACATCCACGCCGACCTCCACGCCGAGGCCGCGGTCGTAGCTGTCAGTGTGGATGTTCATCAGCGAGAAGCAAGCGTTAGACGGGTCGGTGACACGTCTACCCGCGAGGCGGGAGTAGACGAACGCGTCCGCTGTCAGGAAGGCGTCGGCGTTGGCAAACACTCGAGGCTCGCGGTCGCGCCACCACAGGGGACGAGCGATCGACCACGAACTCGACACCGGGCTACCCGTGATGGCACACACCTTGTGGCGCACGGGCGCTGGCATCGCATCGAGAATCTCGTTCGCGCGCTGGTCCATCCATAGCATGGCGGGAGCCAGGGGTGCACCGGACCGATCGACCGCAACAGTGCTGATCTGCTGGTTAGTTACGGTGAGCGCGCTGACCCCAGCGCTGTATGGGGCAACTTCGGCCAGCGCCCCAGCGGTGGCCGACCACCAGTCCTCTGCATCTTGCTCGGCAGCACCTGGAACGGGGCTGCACAGCGCCAGAGGGCGCGCCGCATGGGCGAGGAATGCACCGCTCGCATCTACTACTGTCGCCCGGACCGACGATGTCCCAACGTCGACCACCAGTACTGACGGGGCGTTCATGCGCCTGGCGCCATCGCCTCGACCACGGTAAAGGCCTCTCGCACATCGCGTTCACTGATCGGACGCGGCATGTTGCGCATAGAATCATCTGGGCTGCAGGCCCGACGTACGATCGCGTCCATCACCGCGTCGTCAGCAACGGGCAGATCGATGTCGGCGGCAGCGGCCGGAAGTCCCACCGTGCGGTTGAACGCCAGCACCTCGTTGAGCCCGTTTTCGTCAGCGACCAAGACCAGGTGCACCAACAACCCATAGGCAACCAATTCCCCGTGCAACGCGGTGGACCGCGAAAACGGTTTGATCGCGTTGTGGATCGCATGGGCGGCGGCCAGACCACCACTCTCGAAGCCCAGACCGCTCAACAACGTATTGGCCTCCACCACGTTCTCGAAATCTCGGCGTCGATCCCGATCCCCGTCGACGAAGGCCACCGCTCCCACGGCTGCGTCCAGGAGAGTTGATCGGCACTGCTCGGCGATTCCGCGCGCGGCGATGGTGCCAAGTCCTCCGGCGAGCACCGGGGCCTCAGCTTCAAGACACGCCCGTGCCTCGAATGTTGTGGCCATTGCATCACCCATACCCGAAATCAGGTACCGCGCTGGCGCTTCCGCGATGATATCGGTGTCAACGACGACTGCCGCGGGGCCTTCGGCATAGGTCTCGATCGAGACGACGGTCCCGGCGTCGTCGTAGATCACCGCCGCCGCCGCCGTCGGTGCGTCGGTGGACGCCAGCGTCGGCAGTACCGCAACCGGACGCCGCGTGCGGTGGGCACACGCCTTCACGGTGTCGATGATGGTGCCACCACCCACTCCCACAACAAAGTCCGCTCGCGCGCGCTCGACTTCATCTTCGACTGCCGCGATTCGTTCGAAGGTGCACTTCGAGGGCACCGCGACGAAGTCGAGGACCAGGCTGCCCGCCCCAGCGCGCATCCGATCCTCATACAACTGTTGCGATCTCGCCGAGAGGACCACGATCGCGCGAGATCCCAGATTTCCCAACCTATCCGCGATTCGATCTATCTCGCCAGGGCCCTGCCAATATCGCGTTGGTGCCCGAAAAGCCCGTGTCGGTGTGCAGTCCGGACTTGTCATGCCACCAACATTCCGCCATCGAGGGGCACCGTCACACCGGTCACGTAATCGGATGCCGGCGAGGCTAGGAACAGGACGAGATTCGCCGCTTCCGCTGGAGTACCGTACCGGCGCATCGGGATGCGGGAGAGCAGGCGTTGATCCAGTTCGGCGTCCTCCTTGACGTACGCTGTCATCGGCGTCATCACGAAGCCCGGGGCGATCGCGTTCACCTGCACCCCGGCCGCGCCAAGCTCGACGGCCATCGTGTTGGTGATCGCGACAACGGCAGCCTTACTGGCGTTGTAGCTGAGAAAGTCCTCGTACCCGACGTATGCGCATCGGGACGCGAAGTTGACGATCTTTCCGTGACCGCGCGCAGCCATACCGCGCGCAAACTCCTGGCTCAGGAAGAACAATCCCTTTGCGTTGACGTCGAGTACGGGGTCCCAATCTGCTTCGCCGATATTGATGGCGGGGCCGGGACGGGTGATCGCGGCGGCATTGACCAGTACGTCAACCCCGCCAGTGGCCTGCTCCACGTCCGCGGCGACGGCGCGCACGGCGTCGTATTGACTCAGGTCGGCCGGGAAATAGTGGTCAAGTGCCACATCGCTATTGTCATTCAAATCAATGCCAACGACCGCGGCCCCGACACCTTTGAGCGCGTCGGCAATCGCGCCCGCTATACCGCCGTTCACACCCGTAACCACCGCAGTTTTGCCGGCAAGCATCTGGTCACTGAAGGTCGTCATCTGTTGTTTCTCCTGTGTGGTTGGGGTGAACGGGTTGATAACCAAAACTAAATTCGGGCTCGTATGGTGGAGCGCGCCGCCTCGAGCGCCGCGGCGATGATCAGTACAACTCCAGTAACAATGCCACTGACCTCAACCCCGACGTTCATGAGAGTCAGTCCGTTGTTGAGCATCCCGATGAGCCAGACGCCGAGAACCACGCGCCAGATGCTGCCCCTGCCACCGGTAAATGCGATGCCACCCAACAGGATTGCCGTCAACACGGTGACCTCGAAACTGAGTCCGAGGCTGGACGACGGCGCGCTGTTGAGCCGGGCGACTTGGAGAACACCGGCGAGACCGGCTGCGGCGCCCGTCGCCGCGTAGAGAACGAGAATCAGACGCTTGACGTCGACGCCGGAAAGGTACGCCGCACGCCGATTGACACCCGTGGCGATGATGTGTCTGCCGACGGGTAGCAGCGTCATCACAGACATGCAGACGACGATAATGATCGCGGCTATGAGCACCAGGTACGAGATTCCTGCGATCGTGCCAGACCCGAAGTCGCCGACCGCGTCGGGGAAACCGAATAGCGAACCGGGGGCTAGGAATTGGGCTAAACCGCGAGCGGCTGCCAGCATGCCTAGGGTGACGACGATCGGCGAGAAATTCCAATACCCGATGAAAAGGCCATTGGCCAGCCCAGCCCCGAGGCCTACGGCGAGGCCAACCAGGATGCCCGGCACGAAGCCAAGGGCGAGAAAGGCCAGCCCCGAAGCCACGCCCGCCAGCGCCATCACCGATCCCACCGAGAGGTCAGCGTATCCGGCCATCAGAAGCATCGCGGCCACCACGGCGACGGTGAACACGTGCGCGTTCTGGGTCGCAATGGCGGTCAGGTTCTCGAAGGTCATGAACTGTGAAGTCACGACCGCGAAGTAGGCCATGAGAAGCGCCGTTCCCACCGGCATGACCCAGTCCGTGGCGCGCAGCGCAATTTCGGAATACGAGCGACGTCGTTCGGTGAGTAGTTCCTCACTTGCCCTTGCGGTTGCAGTCATGATCATCCCTGGGGTGTTGTGGCGTGTGGTGGGCATGGGCAGCTAGTGGTGGGCAAGCGCGAGCAAGCTCTGCTCGTCGAGTTCGGCGGCATGCCGGATCGCGACGATGCTGCCTTCAGCAAGAACAACGACTCGATCCGCCAGGAGAAGCAGTTCCTCGGGATCGTTCGAGGCGAACATGACCGCGCGCTCACCCTCGGCGACGAACTGCCTTACCAGGTCATAGATCTCGTATCTGGAGCCGATGTCGACACCCTGAGTTGGATCGTCGAGCAACAAAAGCGAGATCGGTCTCGGCTCCACACCTGCTACCCACCGCGATAATACGAGCTTCTGTGCGTTGCCACCCGACAAGTAGGCCGCCGGGTACTCCGCGGAGGACGGTTTCAAATTCACCCGTGCCGCTGCCTCGGCGAATAGCCGCCCCTCGGCCCGCATTCGCCGCGGTCCGGCGCTCAACGCACCAAAGTGCGGCATGAGGAGGTTTTCCAACGCCGACATATCGCCGAAAATCGCCTGCGCCTTGCGATCCGAAGGCACGAAGGCAATACCGGACGACGCGGCTGCGCCGGGCGAGCGTGGCGACTTGCGTTCGCCGCCTATCGTGAGTTCACCCTGCCGGTGTCCGCCGACGCCGGCGATTGCCTCGAGCAGATCGGTACGTCCGCAGCCGAGTACACCAAACAGGCCGACAACCTCACCAACGCCGACTACCAGGTCGACGGGCCCGGTGAAGCCGGAATGATAGGAGTCAAGGCGCACCAACGGCGTGCGCGTGCCCTCCCGGCACTGGCGCTCCGACGTCGGCGCGTTCGGTGAGATGCCTTCGATGAGATCGGCCATCGTGGTCGATTCAATCGTGCGCGTCCACAATTCGACACCGTCGCGTATTACGGTGACGACGTCGGCGGCGTCCATGACTTCCCTGAGAATGTGAGTCACGAAAATGACGGCCAAACCTCTGTCGTGCGCGAGATGCCGCATGGTCGACAGCAGATTCTCGGTTTCGCTGTCGCTGAGCGCCGCGGTCGGTTCATCGAGAATTAGGACTTCGGGTTCCTCGACGAGGGCTCGGGCGATTTCGACCAGCTGCTGCTCGCCGACAGCAAGGCCGCCGACGAACCGGCGGACATCGATGTCGACGCCGAGGGATCCAAGCGTCCGCTCGGCCAACTCAACTTGACGGGACACGTCGACCACGCCTGAACGCTTACGAAGCTCGCGACCTAGGAACACGTTGTCCGCGACGGTGAGATCGCTTGCCAATTGGGCGTGTTGGTAAATGATCGCGATGCCTGCTTCGCGCGCCGTGCGCGGCGTGAGGGAGTGGAAAGTCCGTCCGCCGACGATAATCTCGCCGCCGTCTGGGGACTGAGCCCCTGTGATGCACCCCAGCATCGTCGACTTGCCGGCCCCGTTCGGGCCGAGCAGCGCATGGATCGTGCCTGGCGCGAATGCCAGGTCAACGCCCTTGAGCACCGCGTTGCCCCCGAACTCCTTGGTCAGACCGCGCACTTCGAGAGATCTCGACATCATTGACTCACCAATCCCCTTGCGTGCAATGTCAGTTGTACTGGGCGATCAGTTTGTCAAGTTGGGCGGGATCACGAAGCGTTGCGAGTTCGACGGCCGATTCGCTGTTGGTGACCCCGTTACCGGTCACGGCGGCGATCGACGTGTCGATGATCGACTGCGCCAGGTCAGCAAGCAGGATCGCCGCCGATGCGCGGTAGGCACCACCCTTTTTCACAGCCTCCAGGCCATCGATGTTGCCGTCCTGGCCCGCGATGTAGACCGTCTGAGGGTCGACGCCCGCGTTGTTGAAGGCGCGTAGCGCGCCGAGCGCCGCATCGTCGTTCAGACCGATGAAGACGCGCAAGTTGGGATGCTCGCGCAAGGTGTCTTCCGCAATGCGCAGGCCGCACGCCTGGTCCAAACACTGCTGATAGGACACGACATCAATGCCGGCTTCCGGCAATAGCTTATTGGGGATGGCGAACCGGCCATTGAAGCCAACCAGAGGGCTCGTCGTGATCGCCGCCGTCAGACCTCCGCCAGGATATGCGTGGCCGGCCCACGCTATCGCGTCGTTTGCCACCATGGTGCCGCTGGCGTCGTTGTCGAAGCCGACCGAACCGTCGGCTCCCTCTGTGAGGCCTGCGTAGGTCAGCCACTTGGTGCCCTGGGCCTGTGCTCGTTTGCGAAGACTTTCGACCGAGGCGTTGTCGACGGGAAGGACGACGATGGCGTTAACCTTTTGCGCTACCCAGCTTTCGAGCGTTGCTCGCTGGTTCTCGAGGCTCTCCCCCTGAGTGTTATCAAGCAGCACCTTCACGCAGCCGTTGGCCTGAGCTGCCTGCTCCACCTTCGACTTCAACGCCTTGACGAACGCAGCCTGACCGCTCGGATGACTAAAGCCGATCGCATAGGTCTGCGCGCAGTCGGCGTTTGTTGCGGTATCCCTAGCGGCACACGCGTTGAGCGACATCACCAGGACACTCGCCGCGACAAGGGCTAACCCCCGGCTGCGTTTCTGCAACTTGTGAACCATCCGTTTCCTTCCGACTGTCTGTGGTCGCGACCATCCTCGGCGCCGAGTGTGCGTCTGGGTACCAGAGTTTAGATAGTGAGCAGACGTCAGGCAACTGATTGACATGTGTCAATTCCTGATAACGCTCTCGACAGGCGAATATGAGGGATCTGTTGGATACTCTCTCGCCCTTCGCGCAATCCCGGTGATTGCATATTGACCAGACGTCTGACAACCTGGCGTGGTCACAATCCACTCTCGCCAAGGAGACGCAATGGCTGAGTTCATCTTCATGCTCACCCACAACGACCGCACCGTCGACCACGCTCTAGACGCCCTACACGTAGCACTCAAGGTGGGCGTGAGACACGTTGGATTCAAAGACGTCGGGTCGACTCCCGAACGTCAGGTCGAGCTCGTCAGCACCGCGCGCGAAGCCGGCGTCACCACCTACCTTGAGGTGGTAGCGGAGACTCGCGACGCAGAGTTGGCCGCAGTATCTGCCGGCATCACGGCGGGCGTCGACTGGATCCTCGGCGGCAAGGCTGCCACCGACGTCGTCGATATGCTGCGCGGTCGAAACATTCGCTACGCGCCGTTTTGCGGCCGCACTGTTGGTCACCCAAGCGTGCTGGAAGGCACTGTGGATGAAATCGCCAGCGACGCAGCAACACTGACCGCCATCGATGGCGTGGACGGTGTCGACCTGCTGGCCTACCGCCACCGCACCGCGGACATCGGCTCGCTGATCTCATCGACCGTCAGCCGTAGCGCCGGTCCGGTGATCGTGGCCGGCTCGGTTACCTCAGCCGAACAAGTGCGAACCATCGCCGACGCCGGGGCCTGGGGATTCACCATCGGCGGCGCTGTCTTCAGCAACGAGCTGGACGCCAGGCCCGGCCTAGAGTCTCAACTCACCACGGCGCTCCAGTACGCTTCGGACACCCAGCAAGATTACTGAGACGGGAGCAGATCATGGCCAGCCGTCGACCATCACTCGTCGATGAGGTTCGCGACGACATCCTCGGGCTGATGAGCGCCGGCACGTTGAAAGTTGGCGATCAACTCCCCAATGAGCAAGAGATGTGCGAGCGGTGGAATGTCAGCCGTGCAACGATTCGCGAAGCGTACCGTTCTCTGATCGCTGCCGGTTTCCTCCATGCCAAACGAGGCTCGGGGACCTTCGTTCTTCGATCGCCCAATCAGCGCAGCCTTGATACCTCCTTGAGCTACATGGCGATGATTGCGGATGCCGGGCATACCCCCGGCATCCGCCTCATCCGCCGCGAAGAGCGCGCGGCAACAACTGGTGAAGCCGAACGACTTAAGTTGCCCCACGATTCGCGACTTCTCGTCGTCGACCGTATTCATACCGCCGATGACCACCCGGTGATATTCAGCCGCGACCGCCTGCCTAGCGAACTTGTCTCACCAACTGCGTTCGCCGATATGACGGGGTCGCTGTTCTCGATGATGGAGACAGTTGGGTACGAGCCTCGCAGTGCCCGGGCTCGGCTCACACCCGTGCGCACCGATGAAGTTCTGTCGCAGCTTCTCGCAGTGCCCGAAGGGGCGCCACTACTGCACATCGACGAAATCGACTACGACACTGACGGCCGCGCCGTGCTGTACTCCGAGGAGTGGCATGTAGGTGACGTGTTTCCGCTTTGGCTCAACCGTCGGGTGACCCTGCACAACGATCCGTACTGATACCCCGGCCAAATCTGTACGTTCAGCGACGGGCACGGGGCCATGGAGGCTCCTAACGCAGTACTAGCGCGGGGTCTCCGCGTCGTCGATACACCGATCCGAACCGTGCGTCGACGCGCAGCCAGGTGGGCGATAGCCGCACCCGCACGATCTCCTCGGCACCAGGCGATTCGGGCACGAACCCCATGGCGGTCAGGGCGAAGACGCAGCGCATCGGCACGCCGACCGCGGCGTCGCCCGAACTCACCTGCAGCACATCCTGGTCCAGCAGCGAGGCGGGCGGCCCGTGTGCGCTGCTGTGTTCCTTGGCCAGGCCAGCGCCACGCCCCGCCAGATCGATGAGCACGGCGGCCGGTACATCGTCGACGTGGGTGAATCCGGTGTCCGGCGGTAGCCCACCACGCCACGCGGAATCCATCTGATATCCGGGATCGATGTAGCCCGAGTCGTCGGCGCCGCGCAGTCCACGAGCCAATGCATCTGCCCCGCAAGATAAGTCGCCCGGGGTGAGCTGACCGGCGACGACCCGTACGGCGAGTACGTCCAAGCCGGTGGCCACCCAGGCTGCCACCAGTCCATCGGAACGGGCCCGCAGCCGGACCACCGCGGCCTCGTCGAGGCGCAGAGCGCGCTCGACGAACGCTGCCAGATCGCCACGCCCGGCGGCATCGGCGATCACCAGGCCCCGTTCGGGAGTCATCGCTGCCAGCGCTGCAGGTACTCCCGATGCTTGGGCGAAAGGCGAACCAGCCGTTGTTCTTCGATGTGCACCGCGGCCAGCTGAGTCTCGGCCATCACCGCCGGCCGTGAGTCCGGTTCGGCGGTCAACGAGCGCACCTCGTAGCCGAGGGTGAAGTCCACCGCACGCAGCCGTTTGGTCCACATCGTCACTTGCAGTGGTGAATCAGCCAGGCGCAGCTGGCCTTTGTAGAGCACCTGCACCTCGTGGATGAGCAGGCCGATGGTGGCGATGTCCTCGGCGAACGGCTCGCGTAGGAAGTCCACCCGCGCCTCTTCCAAGATCGTCACCATGGTGGCGTGGTTGATGTGCTGGTACATGTCGATATCCGACCAGCGCACATGCACGCCGGTGGTGAACCCGTTACCCACTTGATCCTGTCCCACTCGTTCTCGCCATGCTGCGGATCTGGCGTGCCGCCACCGATAGCGTGGCCAGATCGCGTTCATCGTCGGCGTAGATCTCGGCCAGCGTGCGGCGGGCTCGTTCGACCCGTGAGCCGTTGGTGTGCTCCCACTCGGCGATCTTCTGCTCCCCCGTCTCCTCCGGCTCGCCGACGGCCAGCACGTCGAAGCACAAAGCTCGCAACGACCCGTAGATATCGTCACGAATTGCCAAGCGGGCCAACGAATGCCAGCGATCATCGCGCGGGAGCCCGGAGACCGCGGTCAGCAGCCCGTCGGTGCCCAGGTGATCCATCAGCGCGAAGTAGGTGTCGGCCACCTCGACGGAATCGCGCTCAACGATGTCGGCGATGTCGATCACGTCGAGCAAGCTGTACTGATACAGCCCGCTGGCCACCGTGTACGCCAGATCCGTCCGAGCACCGTATGCGGCGAATTCGCCGGCTTCCTTGGTGACGATGGCCTTGTCGTCGCCGCGCAACCAGTCCGGCATCCGCGGCGTCAGCTCGGTGACTTTGGCGGCGAACCGGTTGATTTCGGCGCCGACCGCAAGCGGCTGCGGGCGGTAGTTCAGCAGCCACCGGGCCGCCCGGTCCAGCAGCCGGCGTAGGTCCAGCGTCATCCGGTCGGACACGTTGACCGGCACCTCATTGTTACGCGACGCGTCGAGAATGCGCTGCCACACCTGGCCGATTCCAAAGATCGCATCGGCAGCCACGAACGTGCGCACTGCGTCGACGTATCCCACGCCGGTGTCTTCGGTGACGCGGTAGGCGAACGAGATACCGCCGATGTCGACGACGTTGTTGACCAGCATCGTGGTGATGATCTCGCGACGCAGCTGGTGGGTGCGGATGTCGGCGGTGAAGTGATCACGCAGCTGGCTCGGGAAATACTGCGGCAACCGAGCGGCGAACACCTCCTGATCGGGTAGGTCGCTGGCCAGCACCTCGTCCTTGAGCGCGAGCTTGACGTGGGCCATCAACGTCGCCAATTCCGGTGAACTGAGCCCGATTCCGACTTCCTGACGTCGGCGGATCTCCTTTTTCGACGGCAGTGCTTCCAGTTCACGGTTGAGCCCGCGCCGCGCCTCGAGCTCGGCGATCTGGCGGGCATGCACATTGAGCAGCGTGGCCGCGTTGGCCCGGCTGGTACCCATCAGGTCGTTCTGGTGGACGTTGTCGGTCAACACCAGCGCCGAGACCTCGTCGGTCATCGAGGCCAGCAGCTCGGTGCGCTCGGCAGCGCTGACCTTGCCCGTGGTGACCAGCGAGTCGACCAGGATCTTGATGTTGACCTCGTGGTCGGAGCAGTCCACACCGGCGGAGTTGTCCATGGCATCGGTGTTGATCCGCCCGCCACACAAGTCGAACTCGATACGACCCAGCGATGTCACCCCGAGGTTGCCGCCCTCGCCGATCACCTTGGCCCGCACCTGGTTTCCGTTCACCCGAACGGTGTCATTGGCGCGGTCGCCGACTTCGGCATCCGATTCGGATTCAGCCTTGATGTAGGTGCCGATACCGCCGTTGAACCAGAGGTCGACCGGGGCCTGCATGATCGCCTTCATCAGGGCCGGCGGCGTCATCTCGTCGGCATCGCTATGCAGACCGAGGGCCGCACGGATCTGCGGGCTGATCGGAATCGCCTTCTGCTGGCGGCTGAACACACCGCCGCCCTCGCTGATCAGTGCGGGGTCGTAGTCCTCCCAGCTCGAGCGCGGCAGGTCGAACAACCGGCGGCGTTCCGCCCACGACCGCTCCGCAACGGGGTTCGGGTCGATGAAGATGTGCCGGTGGTCGAACGCCGCGATCAGCCGGATGTGGTGCGACAGCAGCATGCCGTTACCGAAGACGTCGCCGCTCATGTCGCCGACGCCGGCGACGGTGAAGTCCTCGGTCTGGGTGTCCACGCCCATTTCCCGGAAGTGCCGCTTGACGGACTCCCAGGCGCCCTTGGCGGTGATGCCCATGGCCTTGTGGTCGTAACCCACCGAGCCGCCGGAGGCGAATGCGTCGCCCAGCCAGAAGTTGTAGGACTGGGCGACGTCGTTGGCGATGTCGGAGAACGTGGCGGTGCCCTTGTCGGCGGCGACGACGAGATAGGCATCGTCACCGTCGCGGCGGACCACTCCGGGCGGGGTGATGATGTCGCCGGTGGCCCGGTCGACGTTGTCGGTGACGTCGAGCAGGCCGGCGATGAACAGCCGGTAGCACGCAATTCCTTCTACGCGGAGCGCATCCCGGTCGGCAGCGGCATCGCCGAGCGGTGCCGGCGGCTTCTTGACGACGAATCCGCCCTTGGCGCCGACGGGCACGATGACGGCGTTCTTGACGGCTTGTGCCTTGACCAGGCCGAGGATCTCGGTGCGGAAGTCTTCGCGGCGATCCGACCAGCGCAGCCCACCGCGCGCGACCTGACCGAATCGCAGATGCACACCTTCGACCCGCGGCGAGTACACGAAGATCTCGAATTTCGGTCTCGGCAGCGGCAACTCGTCGATGAGTTGGGGATTCAGCTTGAGCGACAGGACGTTTTGGGCGTGCGCCGAGTCCGGGCTGGTGACGAAGTAGTTGGTGCGCAGCGTGGCCTGGATCATCGCGGCGAATGCCCGCAGCACCCGGTCGGTGTCCAGGCTGACCAGCGCGTCGATATCGGCGGCGACGGCGTCCGCCGCGGCCAGCGCGTCCAGACCTTTGTCGGCCGAGTCCGGATCGAACACCGCCTCGAAGAGGCTGACCAGCGAGCGCGTTGTTCGGGGATTTCCGTTGAGGACCGACTCGATATGCGATTGACTGTACGGAAAAGCCGCCTGCCGCAAGTACTTTGCGTAGGCCCGCAGCACGGCCACCTGCTGCCAGGTCAGCCCGGCCCGCAGCACCAACTCGTTGAACCGATCGATCTCGGCACGGCCCTGCCAGATCGCCGTGACAGCGTCGGAGAACCGCTGGGCGGTGGCGTCCCATTCCTCTTGGCTGGCGGCGTCGGGCATGGACGCGTCCGGCCGGATCTTGAACTGGTAGATCCAGACCTTCAGCCCGTCCGGGCGCACAACGGTGAACGGGCGCTCCTCGAGCACCAGCACACCCATGCACTGCAGCATCGGCAGCAGGTGACTCAGCGAGGCTGTGGACCCGCCTAGGTACCAGGTCAGGAAGGCCTCGTTGGGTTCGTCGCCCTGCTCGAACTGCAGTTTGACCGAATCCGCTTGCAGCGCTTCGATGATGCCGATGTCGGTGATTGCCTCGGTCGAGGTGACGGCCTGTTTGAACTCTTCGGGCAACGCGTCGGCATAGTGCTCGGCGACCGCCAGGTCGATCTTGCCCGCCCGCGCCGAGCCGATCAGCCGGTCACCCCAGGTGCGCAGCGCCTCGGTCAACAAACCCTGCACGCGAGTCCGGTTCGCCTCACCGTCGTCGATCGACGCACGGGTGGACCCGTCCGGCAGACGGACCGTGAAATGCACTACTGCCCAGGGCGATTCACTGACCCGTGCGGTGTAGTCGATGCTCAGCCCGCCGAACTCGCGCACCAGGATGTCCTGCATGGCCAACCGCACCGCGGTGGTGTACCGGTCGCGGGGCAGATAGACCAGACAGGATACGAAGTGACCGAGCTGGGCCGCGCGCAGGAACAGCAACGCCCGGCGGCGCGAGCCGAGGTCGACGACGGTGGTCGCCATATCGAGCAGCTGTTCGGCGCCCAGCGAGAACAGCTCCGAGCGCGGGATGGTCTGAACGATGTCGAGCATCAGCTGACCGGGGTGGCTGGGGTCGTTCTGCGACAGCGCCAGCACGTCGCGGACCCGCCGCGAGATCAGCGGGATGTCAAGCACATTGGCGCTCATCGCGGTGGCCGTGAACAACCCGACGAACCGGTGCTCGATGTCTGGGCCGTCGGCGCGGTGCTCGCGGATCACCACAATGTAGGGATACGCGCCGTAACGCAGGAAGCTGGGCATCGTGGCCTGAGCGAGCACCAACAGGTCACCGGGATTGGTGAGCTCCGGCAGCACCTCGGTGCGCAGCCGCGCCACTCCGAGACGGCTGGACTCTATGACGGTGGCCGTCCCGTCGCCCACGGTGCAGTCCTGGCAGCCCAGCAGCACGAAGTTGCCCACCGACAGCCAGCGCAGCAGGTCGGCGACGTCCTCGCGGTCGGCACCGGCGAAGCGGGTTCCCGAGTCGTTGTCGAGGTCGCGGGCGAGGTGGTGCAGCGCGGCACTCAACGCCGACGAGTCCAGAGCCACCTGTCGGGCATCGGCCACCACCATCGGCAGCATCCGCTCGGCCTCGGCCAGTGCCTTGCGGTTGACCGATGGCGACAGCTGCACGTGGATCCAGGACTCTTCGATGCCCGGTGAATCCGAACCGGCTGCATCCTCAGCCGACGTCCGCACCTCGAGTAGTTCCCCACCTGCGCTGCGCCGCACCCGGAACACCGGGTTCATCAAGGCGACGTAGGCGACGCCGACCCGGTGCAGCAGCACCGTGACCGAGTCCAGCAGCATGGTGGCCTGGTCGGTGACGATCTGCAGCGCGGGCCCGAAGCCGCCGGGATCGTCGCTGGGATAGATCGCGACGAGGGTCTCCCCAACCACCCGGCTGTGTGCCAGCCGCTCCTGGGCGGCGATCAGGCCCGAGGGAACCGCCTGGTCGGCGAACGCTGTCACCAGCGGACCGGTGTCGGTGGCGTCCGGGTCGGGAGCCCCGCCGTGGGGACCTCGATAGGTGGCGAAGTAGGCCTCGCCTATCGACTCGGTAGTTGTGGGGTCAACCGTCATACCTGCCGCTCCTGATCAGCATGCGAACCGGCGCTGGTCCGCAGCGCCACATTAGTCGCGTGTGAGCCTGCGGTGGGTGACCCTGTGCGGACGGGCCGCGTCGGCTCCCAATCGCTCGAGTTTGTTCTCCTCGTAGGCCCCGAAGTTTCCTTCAAACCAGAACCACTTGGCTTCGTTGTCGTCGTCGCCCTCCCACGCCAGGATGTGCGTGCAGGTGCGGTCCAGGAACCAGCGGTCGTGGCTGATCACCACCGCGCAGCCGGGGAAGGTCTCCAGCGCGTTCTCCAGCGAGGACAGCGTCTCGACGTCGAGGTCGTTGGTGGGCTCGTCGAGCAGGATCAGGTTGCCGCCCACTTTCAGGGTGAGCGCCAGGTTGAGCCGGTTGCGTTCACCACCGGAGAGCACCCCGGCCGGCTTCTGCTGGTCGGGTCCCTTGAACCCGAACGCCGACACGTAGGCCCGCGATGGGATCTCGTTCTGACCGACCTCGATGAAGTCGAGTCCGTCCGAAACCACCTGCCACACAGTCTTTTTCGGGTCGATGCCGGCACGGCTCTGGTCGACGTAGCTGAGCTTCACGGTGTCACCGACCCGCACACTGCCGCTGTCGGCCTCTTCCAGCCCAACGATCGTCTTGAACAGGGTCGTCTTACCGACACCGTTGGGACCGATGACGCCGACGATGCCGTTGCGGGGCAAGGTGAACGACAGGTCCTTGATCAGGACGCGACCATCGAAACCCTTGTCGAGGTGTTCGACCTCGACAACGACGTTGCCCAGTCGCGGCGGAGCCGGGATCTGGATCTCCTCGAAATCGAGCTTGCGGGTCTTCTCCGCCTCGGCAACCATCTCCTCGTAACGGCCGAGACGGGCCTTGTTCTTGGCCTGTCGGGCCTTGGCCCCGGAGCGGACCCAGGCGAGTTCCTCACGCAGCCGCCGCTGCAGCTTCTGGTCCTTCTTGCCCTGCACCTCGAGGCGGTCGGCCTTCTTCTCCAGGTAGGTCGAGTAGTTGCCCTCGTACGGGTAGGCGCGGCCGCGGTCGAGCTCCAGGATCCATTCGGCGACGTTGTCGAGGAAGTACCGGTCGTGGGTGACGGCCAGGATCGCGCCCTTGTAGTCGGCGAGGTGCTGTTCGAGCCACAGCACACTCTCGGCGTCGAGGTGGTTGGTCGGTTCGTCGAGCAGCAGCAGGTCGGGCTTGGACAGCAGCAGCTTGCACAGCGCGACGCGACGCTTCTCACCACCGGACAGATGCGTCACCGGCTCGTCGGGCGGCGGGCAGCGCAGCGCGTCCATCGCCTGCTCCAACTGGGAGTCGATATCCCAGGCGTCGGCGGCGTCCAGCTCCTCCTGGAGCTTGCCCATCTCGTCCATCAGCTCGTCGGTGTAGTCGGTGGCCATCAGCTCGGCGACCTCGTTGTACCGGTTGAGCTTGCCCTTGATCGCCACGCCGTCCTCGACGTTCTCGCGGACAGTCTTGGTCTCGTCCAGCTTCGGCTCCTGCATGAGGATGCCGACGGTGGCGCCGGGCGCTAGCAGCGCATCGCCGTTGTTGGCCTGGTCCAGGCCGGCCATGATCCGCAGGACGCTCGACTTACCGGCACCGTTGGGGCCGACGACGCCGATCTTGGCTCCGGGCAGGAAGGCCAGCGTGACGTCGTCGAGGATGACCTTGTCGCCGTGCGCTTTGCGGACCTTCCGCATGGTGTAGATGTATTCCGCCATTGCCGCGGTGTTGCCTTCCGTCTGGTCGTGAATTGCTCGCCGACCATCCTAGGCGCGCGTGACGAAAGCCTCGCGGCCGCGCTGGCCAGCCCAGCGCGGCCACTGCGGCTGCCTACGCGGACAACGGGAGGTCCGTGGTCTCCTCGGCGTCGTCGACGGCGTCGGATTCCAGGGGATCCTCGGCCTCGGGCTCGTCGACGGCGGGTTCGGCCGGCCTGGGCTGAGGCTGCTCGAAGCGGATGATGGCACGGGACAAGTCGGGGCCGACCGCGCTGGCCCGCATTTCCAGCGACGAGCGCCGCACGCCCTCTTTGTCCTCGTACTCGCTGGTGAAGACGTCGCCGACGACGATAACCGGGGCGCCCTTGTAGAGGCCGGCGCCGACGCCGGTGACCAGCTTGCCCCAGCAGTTGACGGTGATGAACAGCGAGTTGCCGGGCTCCCAGGTGCCGTCACCGGTGCGGCGGCGGGAATTGCTGGCCACCCGGAAGCTGATCAGTTCCTGGCCGCCGACGATCCGGCGGCGAGGGTCGGTCACGACGCGACCGACGACAGTCAGATGAGTTTCGAACATGGCTGTGGTCCTTTCGTTTCTCTTGGGTTGTGCGCCTCCAGTGAGCCGCCGGACCCCGACAGCGACGTCCGCATTGCGTCGAACCGGCTGTGGGTTGGGGATGGATCTCGGACTGGGGATGGATTCAGTGATTGCTGCCGCTGGCATCGCGGCGGGCCATCTCGGCCAGCATCGCGTTGTAGGCGGCCAGGTCTGCGTCGTCGTCGCGGTCGGCGGCGCGATCAAGCCGCTTGGCCGTGCGCCGGTCGCTGCGACTCCACTGGACCAGCAGCGCGATCATCACCACCACGAGCGGGATTTCGCCTGCCGCCCAAGCGATTCCACCGCCAAGATGCTGATCACCGATCAGGTCGGTGTGCCAGCTCAGCCGCAGCGACCGGTAGAAGCTCTCCCCCAGTACCCGCGGCATGCCCATCATCACCACGCCGAAGAATGCGTGCAGCGGCAGCGAGGCGAACACCATCGCGATCTTGGCCACCGGCGGCAACGGCCGCGGGGTGGGGTCGACGCCGATGACGACCCAGTAGAACAGGTAGCCGCTCATCAGGAAGTGCAGGTTCATCAGCACATGTGCGCCGTGATCGCTGACCGCCGCGTCGAAGATGCCACCGAAGTACAGGCCGTAGAACCCGGCGACGAACACGATGGTGGCCACGACCGGATGGGTGAAGAACCGCGACCACCTGCTGTGCAGGGCGTCGAGCAGCCACTCCCGCGGCCCGGGCGGGTTGCCCTTGCCCGCCGTCGGCAGCGCCCGCAGTGCCAGGGTGACCGGCGCGCCCAGCACCAACAGGACCGGCACCAGCATCGACAGCAGCATGTGCGCCGCCATGTGCATGCTGAACATCGCCGGCATGTAGCGCCCCAGGCCCGACGACGTGGTGAACAGCAGCACCGCACAACCCAGCAGCCAGGCCACGGTCCGACCCACCGGCCAGGCGTCACCGCGGCGGCGTAGCCGGATCACCCCGGCCACGTACACCGCCGCGAGGACGATCGCGGCCGTGCCGAAGGCCAGGTCGAAACGCCAGTCCAGCAGGATCCGCGCGACCGTCGGTGGACCGGCGAAGTCGTAGCCGATCGCCACGTCGGCCGGGGATGGGTTCGCGTCCAGTGGCGCGGGCGGCGGGGTGCGGCCCAAGCCGACCGCGATGCCGAACGTGAGACCGAACACCAGCGCCTCGACGGAGGCCAGCCGGATCAGCAGGCCGCGCGCCTGCGGGTCGGCCTGCAGGGCGGCCACCGGCCCGCGGCGTTGCCGCCACCCGATGACGCCCAGGGAACACAGCGCGACGATCTTGGCCACCACCAGCCAGCCGTACTCGGTGGCGAACAGGTCGGACAACCGCATCCGGACGAAGGCGTTGATCACACCGGAGAGCGCCATCGCGATGAAGCACCAGAACGCCACCGCCGAGAAGCGTCGCGCCGCCAGGCCGGCATGCTCGCCGCCGCGGAGCGCATGGGCCAGCAGGGCCAGCAGCCCGCCCGCCCACAACGCCCCGGCCAGCAAGTGGATCAACAGGCTGTTGGTGGCGATATCGTGCGCGCCGCCCGCCGACGAGTGCCCGGTGAGGCCCAACGGGACGAGCGTGATCAGCGAGCCGGCCAGCAGGAACGGCGTCCATGACCAGCGCAGCACCGCACGGCCCGCCATCGCCACCGCCAGCGCCAGAAACGCCGTCCACCGCCACGCCCCGGCGGTATCGACCAGGCTAGTCACCGACCACAGCTGGACTGGGTTGAGGTGGTCACTCAGTGGCTGACCGGAAACATCGGAGACGGTCAGCGGAATCAGCAGGACAGCGCACACCGCCCACACCCCCGAGGCGGCGACGCCCATCTTCAGCGCACGGTAGCCGGCGACATCGAGGACCCCGCTGTCCTGCGGCGGGACGAAGAATGTCGCGAACAGGAACGAGCCGACCGCCAGAACCGCCGCGATCTCACCGGCGGCGCGCACGAACGGCAGACCCAACGTGGTGACCGGCCCGGGGTCGGGCAGCCCGGTGGCGGTCAGGGCGTCAGCCAACGACAGAGCCCCGATGCCAGCGGCGGTGATCCCTGCGAGCAGCGCCACCATCCATAACACCGGCCATACCGCGCTGCGGCGGTCGGCGGGTGCGGTCATGGATTCAGCGTAGGTTCAGGCGCCCTGCTCACGTAATTTCAGCTCGCGGGCGGCGAACTGGTCGGCGGACAACCTGCCGATGCGGATCATGTCCGTCAGGATGCTGCGCAGCTCGTGGCGGAAGTCCTCCCGCCGCTGCCGCAGGTCGGGAGCCGGCTCCAGCAGGTGCTGGTCGGCGGCCACCTGCCGCGCGGTGGCGAACAGCAACGCCGACACCGACTCGTTGCTGCGGATCCGGCCCTGCGCCGCGTACTGCGCCCCCACGCCCAGCGCCAGCTTGGTCAGGTCCTTCTCGTCGATGTCGGTCGGCGCGTCGCACAGCACGTCGGCGACGATCTCGTAGGCCTCGAGGAACGGCCGCAGCATGGCGTGCGACATCAGCGGCCGCTTGGCGCGTAGCAGGTTGTCCACGGCGTCACCGCCGGCGGCGACCTGTACTTCCCAGTCTTCTTGCCACGACATCTCCTCGGCGAGATGCTCGCGGAATGCCGCGGAATCGGCGAAGTAAAAATCGAACTTCAGCAGATCACGCAAACGCATCGCCTGGTCCCAGAACACCGCGACCCGGTCACCGTCGGGCGCCCGCCCGGCGTGGGCCAGCGCCAGCTCGGTGATCGCGGTCTCCAGGAAGGCGTGAATCAGCGTGTTCCGGTAGAAGGCCGCCTCGTGTTCGTGCTCCGGGGCGATCCGCCACACCGGCTCGTGCCCGCCGTCTACCCGGGTGACCGGATGGCCGTTGGACAGGGCGTCGACGGCGGCCCGCACGCCTTCGGGGGTGCGCAGTCGCAGCGCGCTGTTGGTGACCGGATTCTGTTTGCGTTCAAGGTAATCCAGCGAGTCCTGCAGGGTGTGGTGCAGCTGGCTCAGCGTCAGCGCACGACCGCGGGTGGTGAGCAGTAACGCCGACACCAGCCCGGTGGCGTTGATCGGTGTCACCCGCAGGATCCGCCATGCCACCTCGAACGCCATCTTCTGCATGGCCAGACGTTTGGCGGCCTCATCCGAGGCGACCGGCCCACCCGGCTCGCCGAGGTATTGCCGCATCGACACCGCGTCGGGGAAGCGGACATAGATTTTGCCGTAGTTGCGCTCCCCCTGCGCCTTGATGAAGTTGAACAACCACTCCGCGCTCTCCGGGGTCTTCTCCCCACCGCGGGCGTAGTTGGCGTACTCGGTGGTTTCGTGCAGCTGGTCGAAGCTGATCGACACCGGCTGCAGCAGGATATCCTCGCTACGACCGTCCAGATAGGCGTCGGCGACGTAGGCGAGCAGACCGAGCTTGGGCGGCAACATCTTTCCGGTTCGCGACCGGGTTCCCTCGATCGACCAGCTGAGGTTGAACCGCTTCTGCACGATGAACCCGACGAACTGGCGCAGCACATACTTGTAGAGCGGATCATCGAGCTTGCGGCGCAGGAAGATGACACCCGAGCGGCGCATCAGCGGCCCCATGAACCCGAAGGACAGGTTGATCCCGGCGAACGTATGCGCCGGGGGCAGCTTGTTCTCCTGCATGGCCACCGGGACGATCACGCCGTCGAGGTAGGACCGGTGCGACCACAACAAGACTGCCGGATGGTCCTCCAGCCCGCGCCGCATGGACTCGATTTCCATGGCGTCGTAGTCGATTCGGGGATCGAATCCCCGGCTGAAGATGGCGCGCCCGAGGTTCGGGATCAGGTCGACGGAGAACCTGCTCCACCCGGTGGCCAGCTCGTTGAGCATCTCCTCGGCCTTGACCGGGGTGGCCCCGGGGATCTGCTCCAGGCCCTCCATGAAGCGCGAGGACGCCATCAGCTCGTCGGTGATCAGTCGGGGCGACTTGTATTCCGGCCCGAGTAGGCGCAGTTCCATCCGCTCGACCGCCAGCGCCGCGCGGCGCAGCACGAAGCGTGCGAAGTCGCGCGGCCTGTCGCCGACGGTGTTCTCCTGCCACAGCTGACGCAGCTCGGACACCTTGGCCGGTTCACCGGCGACAATACGGGCGCGGGAGGGGTCCTTACGAAGGATGTTGCGCTGCAGGAGTTCCGGCGGTCGGTAGGTGTCACGACCGGAGAGCAGGCCGACAATCTTGACCCGGGTGGGCAGGCCGCCGGGAACCCAGAACACCCGCACCGGGACGACCAGCCGGTCCTCCCCGACCCCGAGCTCTTCGACGAGCTGGGCCACCACCCCCGGCGGCGGATCGCCGGCAGGTAGGCGCAGCACCTCGACCTTGGTGTCGGGGTGTGCGCGGCGTTGGGCATGCAGCCAGTCGTTGAGCAGTTCGAACTCGGCCTTCGAGGACACCGACGCCAGCACCAGCGCATCGTCGGTAGTGCTGAAGTCGGTCAGATGGTCGGTGTGGGTCATTCGCGGCCCTCGGCATTCGGCGACTCTGCGGCGGGAGCTTTCTTGGCCGGCACCTTCTTGACGGGCGCCTTCTTGACCGCCGCCTTCTTGGCGGGCGCCCTCTTGGCGGGTGTCTTCTTGGCGGCCTTCGCGGGCGCCTTCTTGTAAATCTCGGGCACCGGCAGTTCGCCCTCCGGCCAGTCCTTGAGCGTGTCCAGATACAACTGGCGAACCTCGTCGATGCGTTCCGGCAGATCGTCGAGCGTCCAGTCCGCGACCGAAAGTGGCGGATAGACAACGATATCCACTTCGCCCGGATTCATGGTCGAGGAATCGCGGGAAGCGATCACCTCGGCGTTACGGATCACGATCGGCACCAGCGGAACTCCGGCGGCCATCGCCAGCCGGAAGGGTCCCTTCTTGAAGGGGCCGACGGTCCGGGTGTCCAGCCGGGTGCCTTCGGGCGCAATCATGATCGACAGGCCTTTGGCCACCATCTTCTCGACCTCATGCATCGTTTCGACGGCAGCCTTGGGGTCGTCACGGTCGATGAACACGGTGTCGACGAGCTTGCCCAGGGTGCCGACGACGGGGTCGCTCTGCAATTCTTTCTTGCCGACGCCGGTCCAGTTGTCCCGGAGCAGCGACGCCGTGATGACGGGGTCGGCGTTGTTGCGGTGGTTGAAGATGAACACCGCGGGGCGCTGCTTGCGGAGGTTCTCTTCGCCAAGGACGTTGAGCCGCACGCCGTTTGCGAGCAGCAGCAGATTCGGGAATGCGGTGGTGAAGAAGTTCAGCCCGCGCCGCCGGCTGCGGGTGAGTGCTCCCCACCAGATCGCGCCGGTCGCGGCAGGCACCAGGGCGCCGACACCGAGCAGGGTACGAACCTGACCCATCAGCCCGCCGCCGCCGCGGCTGTGGAACTGCAGGATCGGCCAGCCCCGCCGGCGGGCCACCGCGGCCATCTTGCCCTCGGGGTTGGTCGGCCGCGGATTGCCGACCAGATACATCAGCGCGACGTCCTCGTCGCCGTCGGCGTAAAAGTAGGAGTCCTTGAGGTCAATGTCGTTGTCGGCGGCGAACTTCTGCACAGCGTTGGCCTTGCCCGGCCCCCACAGGATCGGCCGGACCACGTCACCGGTCAGCACGTCGTTCTCGTCGACCTCGAACCGATTGGTCAGGGTGTTCTTGATCCCCAGGAAGTTCGCCACCGGTTCGACCTGGATGGTCAGCGCCGACGAGCTGAGCACCACCGTGTGCCCGCGCTCCATATGCGCATGCACCAGCTCGCGCATCTCGGGATAGATCCGGTTTTCGATCTTCTGCACGAACATGCGCTCGCCGATTTCGTGCAGATCGCTTATCGCCCGCCCACGCAGGGCCTGGGACGCCTTGGTGATCAGTTCTTCGAACTCCAGCCGGCCGAGCTGATGGTTGAGGCCGGCGGCGATCATCGTGATCAGCTCACCGATACCCATATCGCGGCTGCGGAAGCGTTCCTGGGTGAGGATGACCGCGGTGAACCCGGCCACCAGGGTTCCGTCCAGATCGAAGAACGCTCCGATCTGCGGCCCTTCCGGGCTGGCCATCACCTCGGCGACCGACCCGGGCAGCCGCATCTCCTTGTCGCTCATCAGAAGGCCACCGATCCGTTCGTGGAGGGTTGGGCGGAGTTGTCGGCCTGATCAGGGAATGACGAGGGCACCACGCGCGGTGGCGGATCGCCGGCCAGCGCCAGCACCTCGTCGAAGCCCTCACGCAGGCACTGCGCGAACAGGCTCTCGTCGGTGATCGATGCACGGTCGTAGCGAGCGGTCACTGTCGCAAAGCCGCCCCGAGACACCAGCACGACCATCATCGCCACCCCGGGAAGCGGGCCGATTCCGAACTGCCGCAACACTTTCGCTCCGGCGATATAGGTATCGCCGGCGTAGACGGGCACATTGCTGGCCTGCACATCCGAGGCGATCACCGAGCCGGTCATCGCCTCGAGGACAGCGTCGGGCAGCAGCCCGACCACCGGCGCGACGGCGCCCATCAAGTCGATGGCCGCCTCCTCGCGCCGTGAGGTCATCTGCTTGCGGATCTTCTGAATCCGCACGCCCGCGTCGACGACGGCGATCGGCGCGGCGAGGTTGACCCCGGCGAACCGGTTGCCACCGGCCGGGTCCGCCTCGGCGCGCAGGCTCACTGGGACCGCCATCGGCAGGCTGTTGATCGGGACGCCGAGCGCCTCGTGGTAGCGCCGCAGCGCCCCGCACAACCCGGCCAGGTAGGCGTCGTTGATCGAACCGCCGGCGGCGTGTGCCGCCGACCGCAGGTCGGCCAGGCGCATCTCGATGGCTTCGCTTCGCGACGACAGGCTTCGGCGCCGCAACAGCGGGGACGGCTCCGCGGCGCGGCCGAGGACGCGGCGTCCGGAGCGGGCGTAGTCAACGACGTCCCACACCGCCGTTCCCGGGTTGCGCACCACCCGTCCGACCACCGAAATTCCGCCCGAGACGGCGCCGAACAGTCCGCTGACGATGGCGCCGGGCAGCTGGTTGATCCCTTCGCGCATCAGGTCGTTGGGCGTGAGGTCTTGCGGCACCGGCATCGGCGGCGCCGGCTTGGGTGCCGGTTCGCGTTCCAGGTCGTAGATCTCGGCGAACATCGCGGTCGCGCCGACACCGTCGGTGATGGCGTGGCTCAGGTGCAGCAGGGTGGCGGCCTTGCCGCCTTCCAGACCTTCGACGAGGGTGGCCGTCCACAGCGGTCGCGAGATGTCCAGCGGCGACTGCAGGCTCACCTCGGCCAGGTCGAGGACCTCGCGCAGCGTGCCGGGCTCGGGCACCCGCACCCGGCGGACATGGAAGTCGAGGTTGAAGTCGGGGTCGACGACCCAGCGGGGCGCGGCCGTCGGCAGGGTCGGCACGACCACCCGTTGGCGCAGACGGAGCACCTTGCGCGAGGCGTTCTCGAAGCCCGTCCGGAACCGATTCCAGTCTGGTGTGCGGTCGAGGATCTCCAGGGCCATGATGCCCGACCGGGTCCGCGGATTCGCCTCGCCGCGGTGCAGCAGCATGTCCAGGGCGCCGAGTTCGTCAACGGGTCCGCTCATCGGTCCACCCTCATCGACACCGCCAGCCTCTCTTTCCCGGATCCGTCCACGCGGTAACCACGCTAGTCGGCGCACAGGAGTGGCGGGTCTCGATTGTGAGACGGCTTGACGTGCCTGGCCTGCCGCGGCAATCGATTCCGCCGCACACCTTCGGTGGATTCCGCGAAAGGGCCAAGGACTCAGTCGAGTCCGACTGGGCCACGCACAGCGGCGGCAGCAGTGCGGCCACTACGTAGGCATCCATGTCGACCTCGACCGCCGTTTAGCGTTATCTTATTTTTACCTTAATTTTCTTAGAGTTCGTGTAGTCTGGGCCGTGCCGCAGCAACGGAAGGAACCCGCCATGCAGCAACCCGCACGCGTCGTCCTGATCACGGGCGCATCGAGAGGCATCGGAGCCGAGGTCGCACGCCAGCTCGCCTCCCCCGACACCCACGTCATCGTGAACTACCGCGAGAAGGCGAACCGGGCGAACGCGGTCGTCGACGCGATCCGTGATGCCGGCGGGAACGCATCAGCCCTGGGCGCCGACATCTCCGACGCCGCCGAGGCCGCGGAAATGATGGACTACATCGCTACCCACTTCGGGAAGTTGGATGCACTGATCCTCAACGCATCAGGTGGCCTCGAGATGGGCGCGGATCCCGGTTATGCGATGCGGCTCAACCGCGATGCGCAGCGCCGACTGGCGATGCTGGCCATGCCGCTGATGCCCGCCGGGGGCCGGATCGTCTTCGTCACCAGCCACCAGGCCCACTTCTATCCGCACAAGGCGGTGCCAAAGGGATATGCGGGCGTGGCCGCAAGCAAGCGGGCGGGCGAAACTGCGCTCTACGCAATGCGTTCCGCATTCGATCATGCCGGAATCCACTTGACGGTGGTCTCCGGCGACATGATCGACGGGACCATCATCGTCCGGCTGTTGCAGCGCCGAGACCCCGAAGCGGTGGATTCCCGTCGCCGGCAGGCCGCGCTGCCGACGGTCGAAGAATTCGCCACCGCGATCGTCAATGCCGCGATCACTCCGAGCCCGTCGACGATCGTCTATATCGGCGGCGCCGACTATCTGATGACGGTGGCCTGAGCGTCAGCTCGCTGAGCTGACCGCGGCCCTTCCGGTGCCCTTGCCCGCGGCGACGTGCCGGCCGTACACGATGCCCAGGAAGCTCGCGACGGCCTCGGCCGCCAGCTGGCAGCGCAGTGTGGCGATGGTGTCGAACGCGTGGTGCGCGTTGGGCAACTCGGCATAGGAAACAGTGCGGGGCCCGGACTTTCGCAGTGCAGCGGTGAAAGCCCGCGCCTGCGAACTCGGTATGACGGCGTCGCTTTCACCATGCAGCACGAAGAATGGCGGGGCGTTGCGGTGGATGCGGTGCATGGGCGACGCGTCCCGGTACAGCTTGGGCTCATCGGCCAGGCGACGTTGCATGACGACGTGCTCGAGCAGCGGCATCATCAGCGGGTGCATGTTGTCTGAGTTCGTCAGGTCGTAGACGCCGTAGTAGGGAGCGGCGGCCTGCACGCTGGTGTCGGCGTCCTCGAATCCCGGCTGCAGAGTCGGGTCCCCCGCGGTGAGCGCGGCCAGCGAAGACAGGTGCCCGCCGGCCGAGCCGCCGGTGATGGCGATGAAGTCGGGGTCTCCCCCGTACTCCGCGATGTTGTCCCGTACCCAGGCGATGGCGCGTTTGACGTCGATGATGTGTGCCGGGAACGCGTTGCGCGGGCTGCGGCTGTAGTTGATCGAGACGCAGATCCAACCCAGCTCGGACATCCGAGTCATCAGCGGATAGCCTTGGCCCCGTTTGTCATTGACCGACCACCCGCCGCCGGGCACGTGGATCAGGACGGGTGCGCGATACCCCGCAGGCAGGTCGGGGCGGCGCCAGACGTCGAGTAGATGATTACGCCCACCGGGCCCGTAGGAGATGTTCCTGGTCTTTTTTGCGTAGCGGCCGCGATCCCGCATGGCGGCGAGGACGCCGCCCAGATTGGGGCGACGAGCCGCGTACGCCTCGAGCGGGTGGTGCACGGCGTCGGTGTAGTTCGCGCCGAAGGAATCTTGAAGCGCGGCGTCGAGGACGGTATCGGCCTTCTGGACAGCCAGCGCGCAGGCGATCTTCTCCAGCGGCGAGGGAATGGCTGAGAGTGCGTGACCGGTGAGGACGTGCGGCGCAAATTCGGCCGAGAGCCAGCCAAGCACCCAACCCGCGGCAGCCGGCGACCCCCGCAGCAGCAGCGAGCCGGTATGGAACGCCTGCGCACAGCGCGCGGTGACCTGCTCGATCGGGCTGCTCATAGCTGAAGACTCCCTTGTCCTTAGCTCGTCTAACGCGTTTGCCAATGCCCCGGCGTGTGCCAGTCGTCACACCATAACTCAACTTTTGCCGAAGCTGAGGAATTCTCAGGTTCTAGTTTGTTTTGACGCTGTTCGCGCAGGCCAGACGCCAAGGTAACCGGCGAATCAAGTTAGGTTGCTCAGCCAGGCCGCGTGTCGGCCCGGCAAAGTGAACAACCGGTGGCGTGACGCTGTCTGCCGGTTTGACTCCCAGGAAACGTCAAGCGATTCCCAGCGATGATTTGACGATGCTCCTCGAGAACCCGTACTCCGCAGCTGTTGGCGCCCTGGCCGCCCGCACCGAGCCGACGTACGTCGCGCACCTGTCCGCGCCGTTGAGCCGGCGGTTTCCGCGAAAGTCGACGGAGCATGCGTCTCATCCCAACGATGCAGCTCAGGCCGGGCTGTTCAACGAGCTGATGCAGGCCGAGATCGATGATCTCGAGGACCTGATCCTCGTTGCCGAGCGCCGCTGGTCGAGCCGGGTCGACGCCGGCTGGGGTGCCGAGCGGACGCCCGAACCAGTGTTGCGGCTGCGGGAGAAACTGAAGGAAGTGCAGCGGCTACAGAAGGCGTTGCAGGCCCGATTCGGCACCGATTGAATACTCGCGCGGATCTGCGCTCATCAAGATTGCAATTCACAGAGCGCTACACACGCCCCAGCTGGCAAACCAGTCCCGCTAAACTATCGGCGCGCTGCCTCCGTAGCTCAGTTGGATAGAGCAAGGGCCTTCTAATCCCTAGGTCGCAGGTTCGATTCCTGCCGGGGGCGCTGGTCAGAGATGGTATTTAGCCGTACTAAATAAGCTCGGTCGGCGTTTATTCGGCGTTTATAGCGGACCTGAGTTGTCGGCGACGGCGTTGTCGAGCAGATCTGCCACCTGGTTGTGGACGCGGCCGCGGCTCATGTATCGGTCCTGGGTCATCGAGACTTTGGCGTGGCCAAGGTGGTCGGCACCAATTCTCGCCGACAGCCCGGCGTCATCGATGAGCGTCGCGACTGTCTTGCGGAAGCTGTGCGAGCTGATGTCCGGGACGCCCAATTCATCGCGGATCCTGCGCCACTGCCCGGCGAAGTTGTCGGGGTCGCGCAGCGTTCCGCTGGTGGACGGGAAGATGACGGATTGCTGGCCAAGGTACGGCAGGTTCCGGCGCTCGGTGAGCGTCGCTATGGCGAAGGCTGGCAGCGGGATGACCCGTCGGCCGGCGGCGGTCTTGGTCTCGTCAACCCGAACGAGGCCGTTCGCCTTCTCCCGGATGACTTTGCCGGAGACCGAGATAGTTCCGGCATCGGCGTCGAAGTCGGTCCAGCGCAGCGCCAGCAGTTCGGAGCGGCGTAGGCCGGTGGCGATCAGGAGGGTGATCGGGTCGGTCAGATCGCGCTTTTGGCACGTTTCTGAGGCCTTCAGCTTGGCGAGGAGGTCACGCAGTTGGTCCGCGGTGAGCGCCTGGGCGCCTTTGGGCTGTTCCTTGGACTTGATCGCCTGAACGTCGCGCACCGGATTGGCGCCGAGGACGTTGTTGAGGACCGCGAGTTGGAGTGCTCCGCGCAGCAGGGTCCTGGATTGGCGAGCCATGACAGCCCCGTGAGCGGTGCGCATGGACCGCAGGGCCGCGTCCAGTCTGGCGGCGGACGCCTCCCCCACTTTCACGCCGGCCATGAACTTAGTCAGCTTGGTGGCGGTGTAGCGGTAAGTGTCGAGTGTGCGGGCAGAACGACCGTCTTCGGCCAACCGTTCGATGTGTTGGTCCACCAGAGTCATGACCAAGGTCTCCAGGCCGATCGAGCCTGCCCCGGAGGGCGGTCGACGATCGGCGAGCGCCTCGATTAGTGCGTCAGCGGCGAGCTTGCCGTACTTGTCATATTCATCGGGCGGTCCAAGCCGTTGAACCTTGCGCGTGACGCCGTCGGCGTCACGAAAACCGGCACTGCGCCAACCAGATTCCGCCGCCAAGGTGCTTGCGCGTGATGTTGCCGTGTTGGCCGATGCGCAATGATGGCCGGCCGGCCACGACTTATTCCTGCCCCGGCGAGCGTTGCGTCGCCCGCTGGAACTCTGATACCGCGATCATTGACCGATCATACTTAAGCCGAGTCGCGCTTGCCTTCAGCGAATTGCTTTCTTTCCCAGTCAATTACGTCGCTTAGCAGGTACCGGACGTGCCGCCCGAACTTGGCGTACCGCGGACCAGTCCCCTTCGAGGCCCACTCGGCCGGCGTCTTGACTGGCAGCCCGTATCGGTCGGCGAGATCTTGGCGGGTAAGCCACTTGTCATCGGGGTTCTCATCCATGGCGGTCACTTCCTTCGGGTCCGCCCCAGGTCGGGTGATTCAACTGTAAGTCGGCCCGTGGGCAGTAGCTGCGGTGATTTCGGACAGGATCGCCCCCGGCGCCCGCGGACTATCGGAAGTAGCCAGCCCCGGACCGACCTCGCAGCTCATCCGTGCCGACGCAGTCTTATCGATTCTCACGTGAGCCCATCCGTCCTCCGCCCGGCTGAACCCTTGGCACTTGTGCACTCATGCGATTTCCCAATATGTTCGGCCACAAATTGCCGGCTTACGTCGGTCCAGGCCTTTGTTCTCTGGGTCCGACCGAGAGAATTAAACCTGCGATCGCTCGATCCCCGGGCCACAACACTGAGTTCGCGCGTATTAGCGCGCAGCTACCCAAAGAGCGTTAGCCGACCAGCGGACTCCCCTCGTCATCCTCATCGTCAGAGACCTCGACGCGGGCGAGGACCTCTCCCGTGGGACCGTAAATCGTCACCGCAACAATCGGTTTCGCTTCACCTTCGGCTACAGGTGGTTCACGACGGATGCGCTTGCGGGCCCAGGCGACTGCACCGCGGACCGCGGCGGTGGACAGGTCGCCGATCAAGCCTGAGGTGGCCGCTCCTGCAATGAATATCGCTACTGATTCCAAGATCGGGCCTAGGCCGCCCGGCTCTCGGTAGTAAAGATCGGCGGCCAGTCCTTCGGCGGCGAGAAACTCCGGCAGCTCCTCGACGAGGGCAACTTGGTCGGGTTCCATATAGTCGGTCCGGCCGAGCACCTCAACGTGGACCGAGGGACGCTTAAAAGTTGAGTTCTCGACCGGATCGCCGACCAGCATGTTGACTTCGTCGTTATTGATAGCGACCTTTCGCAGGAGTTCACCATTCGGCCCGAATATCGACACGCTTACTGTCGGCCGCCGGTCGGCAGTGGGGTCGTCGTCGGGGCCCGTGGCGCCGGTTGGCACACGCGCACCCGGCGGTTCCCTGCGTATCCGCTCGCGCGCCCACTTGATCGCCCCAGTCATCGACGCCCACGCGACGCCACCGATGAGACCCGCGGCGACGTTGTTTCCGATGAACACCGAGAGGGTCTCGATCGGCGCCCATAGATCTGCGCCGCCCGCCCGGCGATAGTGAAGGCGAGCCGTCACACCCTCAGCGGCAAGGTACGCGGGTAACTCGTCCAGGAAAGCCCGTTGGGGTGGACTCCCGTCGTGGATACTGCCGAGCACCTCGACGTCCACGACGATCTGCGTGCTGGCTGCCTCGACCGGGTGACCCGTCATACCAAAGAACCCTATCGGCGGCGCCGTCGTCGGCCCTGACTCACCGCAACGGCGTCGCGCCATCATCACGACTGCGAACGGGCCGGGGCGGCAGTCGGACCTTAGCGTTGTACTCGACCGGTGCGGCTTCGCGGCGGTCGCGGACAGCTTCACCGAGGCTGCACCCGACGGCCGGCGCCGTTGCTGTGAATCGGCGCACTCGGCTGAGCACTCCCGGCAAAAGCCAGCGCTGATGGTCTGATGGTGTCCCTGGCCCGTGCGACGCTTGGACCGTGACCGACGGCGCCGCGCCACGCGAACAGCGATTTAACGCGGACTGGGACGACCAGCAGCGGTTTGAGGGCGTGGTCGCATTCTCGTTCGTGCTGCCATTTCTGCTTCCGCTGGAACCGCAGACGATACCGATCGGCGTCGACGACGAGTACCTGCGAATCCGCGGCGTGACACCAGCCGGGATTGACGACGCCTGGATGCAGATGCCGCTCAGCTGCTTGACGATGTGGTCAGTGGCGGCTGAAGAAACGAACCCTGTCGTCGAGGACGCGACGGTGGCATCCGCTGGGCTGGCCCAAATCACCGGCCGAGAGCCTCTGCCCGCTCCGCCGCGCAGCGATGACTACGGCCGGAGACGCTCGGCTGTGATCGTTCTGATGCCGGTCAAGAGCCGCGCCGCTGCCCTCACCCCACCGCACGACGGCAAAGTGGATCCGCTTACGCTCGCGCACTGGCTGATCGCCGATGCTGTGCGGTCATCGCGGATAGCTTCCATGGCCCCGATCCCGGAGCTGCACTACCGATCACTGAACCCGATCGTCCCCGCCACGTTCGGAGCTGTGGGCGAAGGTGGACAACTCAGATTCGACGACAAGCAGACAGTTATCTTCCTCGACCACCTCCCCGCGAAGCTCGCTCCGCCGCCGACAATCGACCCAGCTGTGGCCGGCAGGATCTTCGGGGAACTCACTCGCGGCAGCATCAGCGCGCTGGTCCGCGATCACTTCGCTCGCGCGTACGCCGAACACTCTTCGGGCGACCGCAGAGCGTCGGTCCTCAGTCTCGCCATCACATGTGAGCTGATGCTTGACAGCACCCTGGCTGCGATGCTGTGGGAAGAAGGTCAGACGCCCGTCCAGGCCGCGCAAGTGTGGGCCAACACTAGTTCGATCACGCAACGGGTGAAGTCGTTTTATGCGGGCCGTCTCGGCGGCAGTTGGCACGTCGACGGCGACGGTCCGGTCGGTCGCTGGCGTGAACACATCGTCGATGTCCGAAACAGCGTCATCCATTCCGGCCGTACCCCGTCGGAACCGGAGTCGAAGCACTGTGGGGAGGTGACGTCCGAGCTGCTCACCTTCGTGAGCAAGCGCTTGGTGCTCAAGTGGAAGGCATACCCGAAGACGCTGGCGGTGTTGTGCGGGCCGTCGTCGGTCGAAAATCACGCCTCAAAGAAACAGCGTGACAGGGTATTTGCGGAGCTCGAACGCTGCTCAACGTTCGCCGTCGAATTCCACAGATGGCGCGATGAGTGGCTGCGGGAACGCACCCTGTTGTAACCAATCGGCTCCTCGGTTCACCGCTCCTAATCCGCCTGCACCACGTTGCCCCCGCGGTCCCGCAGCTCCAGCCTCAATGTCATCCCGTGCGGCCGCCCTGTGGTGCGGATGCGGTACAGGCACCACGCCTGCTGCACTACCCGCCGCGCTATGGCGAGCTCAGTGAGGAACAGACCAGTGTTCGGTACCCGCGCGCTCATCCGTCCGTGCTCGTACATGGGCTTGCTGTCCACCTCAGCGGTCACCGTGCTCAGCGCCCAGGTCTTCGCGTGGCTGACGCCTGAACAGATCCGCCAAGCGGTAAGGAGGGACTCCGGGTGCCCGGGCAGGTCATCGATCGATGCGATCAGATTCTCAAATCCGCCGGACCTCCCGGCCGCCAAGCTAATGCCCAACTTCTGCGCGGCTTCGGTGGCCCATTGCTGTCGTTCCTGGTGTTCACCGCCGTCGTCGAGAGGTGTTCCGCTGTACGCCTTCTCTGAGTACCGCCACGACTCGCGGTGCTGCCAGACGAGCCTGGCGAGCCGAGTATCGACGTCCTCCGGCATGAGCAGCCAGACTGCGGCGCCAGCTGACTCATAGGCTGCCCGCAGGAGTGCGAACTGCGGAGTTGTCCACTGCCAATTGAGCATCAAGGTGCAGGCGGCCTCGACGTTCTCGACGGCGTACAGGATCCCACGGCGGGCCAGGCTCGCCGCCCAGATGTCAGGGAAGCGGGCTTCGTCGTCCGCGAGGTCACTGTTGGGCTCGGCGTGGTGACCGGGCTTCTGCTCCACGAGTGATCCGATTTCGAGTACGCGGTCCAGTTCGCTACGGATGTCGCGGTCGATGTCGGCGCTGTTCGGGTCGGTCATCTCAAGGCTCGCCGCGTCCCGTCCGTCCGGGCATTGCTGTCATATCTGTGGTTGCTTGCCCATCCTCGGTTGGCGTTTCCGGCGTCGTACCACGCCCCTGCGCGGCCGCTCGCCGACTACGTCCCCTACCGGTCGTGTTCTCCGCCGGAGACTCCCCCAGAATCAAAAGATCGCTCTTGAACGCGGAGTGCAGGTCGTCGCGTAACTCCAGGTAAGACTTGCCGTCTAACGAATCCGCGACCGCCCCGCCCGATCCGCGCGCGTGGTCCTTCGCGATGATGTTCGATAGGTAGGTGAATCGGTGCAGGGCAGCGCATGATTCGTCAGCACCCAGCACCAAGAGGATATTCGTTAGGGTACGTGAGCGCTGCGTTAGCTCGTTGAATGCGTGTTGGTCTGCGACGCCCCACTTGTCGAGCGGATTGCGCGTGTTGCTACCCAAGAGGTCCTCCAACGAGCGGACGATTCCGAGAGCTTCTGCCATCCGCTCAGCAAGCTGAGACTGGCGGGCGAGTTTTGCATCTGCGACACGGTTGCTCCTCGAGTCTTTGGCTGCCGCACGGATCTGCCACCAAATCCCCCCAAGGGCAATAAAGGCAGCCAGAACGGTGATGCAGGCCGCGATGATTGTGGCCCATGAGATCGGCAGTCCGGTTTCGTGGGGCGAGAGCTTATCGACAACGTCGCTTGGCAGATTAACGATCACCACCTGCGTCGGAGTTGGGGTTGGCACGGGGATGGATGGAGTTGGCGGCGCGGTCGGAGACACGCTTGGAATTATCGCTTCTGTCGGCGGTGATCTTGCGCGCAACGCCTGAGGTAACACGCACAGCTTCCGAAAGTCCTTGGCCACCTTTATAGATCGCGCGGGCCTGTCGGCGGGTATCGGATCAGACCACCTAGGGCACTCGCGACCCTCGAAGACAAAAGATGTCTACATGTCGCACGCCCTCTTGATCGGGTCAGATTGTCGAATCAAAGTTCAAGTCCGTAGTCAGTGCTGCGATCTTGATTTCCGCTGATGTGCCGTTCCGGGGCTTCGGCCATGCCGCGGTTGTGTTCTTCGCGCTGCGCCTTCCAACTCCCGTAGACCGCTTGTCGCCGTTCCGTAGCCGCCGCGCGCATATTGAGTAGGTCGCGGACGCGATCGGGAAGAGCTTCCTCGGAGGCTTTTCCGGCGTAGTCGTGCGCGGTGATGGTCGGCTCGGCGCAGGCGAGGATACCGTGAATGAGGGTGGCAGCTTCTGAGCTATCACCTCGCTGCGTGAGATGAGTTCCGGCAGGTTTTTCGTGCCCGAATTCGCTTGCTTCGGTGCTCCGTTCGTAGATGTGGGCGATGTTGGCGTGGCGCCCGCGGGTCATGGCGACGTAGAGCAAATTGCGGCTGGCGGTGTCGCTGAGGACGGCGTGGCACGCGTCGGCGGTGACGCCCTGGGCGGAGTGCACAGTGACGGCGTAGCCGAGGCTCACGTGCTCCCGAACGTAGTCGTTTTCGAAGACGACACGGGCGTTGTCATCGAGACGCTCTGCCGCAACACGATTCGTCTTGGCATCGATTGCAGCGACCCGCCAACGGTTTCCGTTGCGCACAGACGGTAACGACTCTGCGTTGGGCGTCGAGTGGTGAAAGGCGATGGTGGGGTCGTTGCGGCGGCTGATGATTAGGTCTCCAACGCTGATGTGTTGGCCTCGTGCGCCTACAACAGAGCGGGCATTCCGGTCGATTCGGTCGTTGTGGATACGGAGGTTGAGCGCATCGGCCATTTCCGTGGTGTCGCAGACGAGTAGGGCGTCACGGCCGACCTCTGCGTCGGCCGTGTAAGCGGCAAGCGCGTCGGCTGCCATGGTGATCGCATCGCCGTGGTGCAGCCGATCGTGGCTGCGATACCAGTCCACAGCGTCGCGGCGCGCAGCTGGCTCGCCGTCACGCAGCGCGAGGGACGCGGTGCGTTCTTCCGGGTCGCTCATCCGCCACACCTCGGAGAGGCGCTGCGTCCACGGAAGGTCGGTGCAGAGTTGGGCGAACATGCCGCCGCGGGCCTTGACCGGTGCCAACTGGCTGGCGTCACCAACGAGGACCGTCTTCGCACCCGCCCGCGTGGTAGCGGTCAAGAGCTGTCGCAGATCGTCGGTGCCGACCATGCCGGCTTCATCGATTACCACGACGGTCGCCTCGTCCAGCTTCAAGGTGTTGTCGTGTAACAACCGCAGCGCCTTGGCGACCGTCAGGCCGTCATCTCCGGCGCCTTCGCGCATCGCGACGTCGACAGCCTGGCCGGTCGGCGCGAGGACCAGAACGCGCGCACCGAACCGATGGTGTGCCGCGCTGGCGAGCGCGCGGAGGGAGGTGGTCTTGCCTGCTCCCGCCGGCGCCGAGAGCGGTTGTACGAGCCAGGGCGACTCGCCGATGTTCTGCACGGCAGTCGTCTGATCCAGCGATAGTCCGGCGGTGTCGTCGTCACGCACCCAGAAGATTGCGCGATCGTTTGTCGCGTCGACCAGGCGGAGTAACGCGCCAGGGTAAAGCGCTCATGGCCCTCCCGCTCGTGAGCGGCACGCGGCGCAGTCAACCGCATCCCGATCTCGTCAACAGCGGCTTCCACCACGGCGCGCGGCGACTGGTCCCCATCGACCGGAAGTTGCGCGCCAACGATCTCGACAAGGTCTGCGCGAGTGAACACCGCCTTCTCGATCTTCTCCGCCGCCGCGGCCAAACTCGCGCCGTCGAACGCAGTGTGCGCCGCGGCACGGCGCGCCGCACGCGCTTCCAGAAAGGCGGCGCGGTCCAGAACCAGACCCCGCGCGTCCTCGCGCCACTGCCGTTGCAATTCGCTCCACGCGAGCTCTTCCGGTTTAGCGGGCCGGGTGGCTTTCTGTGCCGCCGCAAGCTGTGCCGCTCTCAACGGGCCGTCCACCGAAACCAGGTTGTGTGCCGCCCACTCTCGTAGCTGCGACGAGCGCCGGGACCACGCAGTGATGGTGTCGCGATCAACTCCCGCCGTCTCGGCCATCCCCGTTCCCGGATCTACCGGCGCCCACTCGATCCCCAGCGATTGGTGTAGTTCGCGACGCAACGTGGCTTGATAGATGACACCCGCTGCACGGGCTTCGTGATACACCGACGTTCCGTCGATCGACACCAGCACCCCATCAGTCCGGGCCTGCCGATTCGGCACGAGCACATGGGTATGCAGATGCGGATCTCCGCACCGCGACGTCTCATGCTGATAGGCCACCGCGATTAATCCCGACAACTTCACGAGGTCCTTCTCCCCCGTCACGCTGTTATGTACGCGGGTGTAGCCGGCATGCGCGGCCACGTACTCCATCGCCTCCGCGAGCGCGGTCGAATGCGCGGCAGCGATCGCCTTTTGGACCACATCATCGGCGCGCAATGCGCGCAGTAGTGACACGCTCTTGGGCGCGGCGAAGGTCAAATCGAAGCCGTGCACACCGCGGCTACCGAAGGCGCGTCCGCGCGCGCCGTTCGGCGCGACACCGTCGTCGAGCCAGCGCGCCACGGCCGCCGAATCGGCTTCCCCTCCGGCGCGCTGAACATCGGTCAAACCCACCAACCGGGCCACGGTATCGGAATCGCCCGCGCACAACCATACTGGGGTGCGCGTCTCATGTTCGGAGTAGTACTCCCCCAGGCCACCGTTGGCTCTTTTTAGGTCGGAACTGGCGCGCCCGGCTGCCTCGGCGGTGTCGATGTAGTAGCTCACCGACGACCGCTTCAACTTCGAAATTGTCAGCATCAGGGCGCCTACTCGAAAGCGGAGACATCGACGCTTAGTGCGCCACAACCAGTCTCGCACCTCCTGTGCAAATGTGCCAAGGGTTTAGATACTAAATATCAAGTGCTGCAGTACTTTTAGGATACAACGAGAGGAGACAAGAAGAGGTATCGGATGATTGGGAGGGGCAAGGAAACGATGAGACTAGCAGCCTCATGGATTGGGAGGAAGGAGAATTGAGCGTCCACAGCGACGACGCGGCTTGCGATTTCGCGCGCAACACGTCTCCCCTCCCCAGCCTCGTCACACCGGCGGCTACTGGCCGTAGGTGTAGCGCAAGTTGGCGTTGATGAGCTCTCCGATGCGTTGGCGCATGTGGCTGATCATGCCGGTGTCGGGCACCGGGTCGCCAACAAAAAGAGTCCAACGCAGATCGGTTCCACCGCGGGCCGCGGCGAGGTCGAAACGCACGGACGCATCAGGCCGCTTGGTCCACAGCGAAGACCAGGTAACGTAACGCGGGCGCACGGCGTCGACAATCTCTGGTTCGACCTCATCGTCGAGAAGGTGCAGCCACGGTCGCGCCGGTTGGCGATGGGGGTCGCAAAGATCCTCAAACACAGCCCAACATGGTGCGGGCTGGTGTCGCCGGCGAGAGCCAATCTCGCGCATATCCTCTCCTTCTCCCGGCCCCAATACCATTGTCTTCGCACGGTCAGTCCGGCGCGGATCAATACATCATGGTGATCGCGCCCCAGCTCGTTTTTGTAGAACACACTGGGAACCGCGACCACCGAAGGAGATCACGCATGAGCATCACGCCCACCCCGCCGCTGCGCCCCGACTACGGCCCGAGCAGCCCCGACCAGGTGATCGCGCACGTTCATTCCGATGGACGGATGGCCATCACACTGACCGAGGGCACCTGCCTACAGGTGCCAGACCTGGACGAGTGGCAGCTTCTGGGCCGCGTGCAGATGCGCAGCGATATGCCAAGCGAGCTCAAGATCAACGTGGTGGCGTACCACCGCCATACCGGACGACTAGCACGCTTTTACATGATCCGGCCGAAGCATCCCGATGGGCTTGATCCGCTGGACTACAGCTCCGATCCCGATGACCTGCCTGGTTATGCAGCCTGGAAGCAGCAGGGAGACCAGGAGAACGCCGCCGTGCGGTACGAGACCGATAAGCCGCTGTGGGACTTGGTATCCCGGCTACCCGAGATCACCGATGTGTTCATCGGCACCGTTAAGGATCTGCGCAATAGCAACAAGGAGAACGCATGACTACCAACACGTCAATCAGCTCGACGTCTCAGATCTAGTGTTTCTCGATTCTCCAAATTCGCCGCAAAATTTCACGCCTACAGCAACCGTTACGTGTCGGAGCCTTCCGCCTTGGAGTCGGAATCTCCCCATGTCAAAGCCGCTGTCGGCCACGAGCGTCGGGTCCACAATTGATGAAGGTTCGACTTAACTGACTCGGCTCCTCGTGGAAGCTCGACCTGTTCGACCGAGCTGTACACGCGCTCCATGCAAGTCCGTACCGCGACACGTGCTCGTTGCGTCCCCATTCCCCAAGATGTGGCTTCGGCCACCAAGTCATCGATATTGATGTTGTTGATACTCGTCTTGCCGTTGATAACATGACCTGTGCCGTTGAACGCCGGGTCGAGGTACCTCACCGGGGCAGCGTCGTAGATCGGCGCCAGGGACACGCTTCCATCGCGACCAATCATCACTGAGTAGTTTTTGGAATGGGCGTCAGCGTTTCCAATCACGACGTTGAACGTCACAGCTTCTAGCAATGCCGACCGAAACCCATCAGGATCCAGAGCCCTCGGTGCAGCTGCGCGCGCTATGCGTCGTAGCCTCGACCCCGAACGGGTTGCTTCGCCAGTGCTCTCATACTTGGCCTGGGGGTCGAGACCTAGCGCCTGACAGAAATCCTCTTGATGCAGCCGGTTTCCATCAGGCCTTCGGTCATATCGGGTAACGACAATCGCCTGGCGCTCTTGAAACCGTTCCACCCGCGACTCTGCAGCATTCATTCTTGCCTCGCGCGCGACTCGCAATGCCCAATCTTCTGTCTGAATCAGATGTTTCACTGGGCCACCGTGCGGCTCTGGCTTGATGATGTGGGTCGAGGCTGCACCGGCTTCGGGCCAGCCCCAACTGCCATCGGGAAATGCCACCAATAGCACCTTGTCTTGAATGCCCGCTAACGATGCCTGCGGAGTAGTGCCCTCAGGGAGGTGGTAAGTCGGCAGATCCGTGATAAGACTGTCGACTTCCTGTTTGGTCAGGGGTCGGACGTGGCCAGCGTCGGGCTCTGTACCGTCGGTGAGAATCTGGACAGCCCCGGCGCATTCCGCGCCTACCCGTTCCAATAGCGTCATCGTGTCGTTGACTGGTACGCGAGCCTCAGTGGCGATGTGACGGCGCAGGTTTCCCTCGGGCAGAAGGCCCTCGATGAATGCCGACACCTGCCGCGCGCCGTTCTTATCTTGAATGGGCTTTAGCGAAACAGGCAACGCCAAAGACAGGACTCGGCTCCCCTCGCCGAAGGTGTCGAGCGCATCCTCGGTGAATTCCAAACGCAGGCGGAATCGGCGCGGCTCACTCAGCCTGGCGACGTGGACGCCGTACAACCAAACGTCGAGTGCCTTAGCCGCCATCGGTCACCGTCACTCGGGAAAACTTTGGCACTAGCGCGAGCGCGATGCCGCACTCCGATAGAGCGCGGAGCGCAATGTCGACGCTGACGGATTCCCCTCGCTCAAGACGCGAGATAGTCATACGGGTGACTCCGATACGATTAGCAAGCTCATCCTGATGGAAGCCTCTTGCCTGACGCACGCGCCGCACGTGTTCGCCGAGTTCGATGGTGTCGTACACCAGAGGTAAAGGGTGATGCATATTTCGATCATACGACCAATATGGCTACATGATCAATATTTCGATCATGAGATCGAGTTGCATGGATGATCGATATTTCGAGCATCAAGGCCTGGAGCACTGATGCTCAAAATATGCAGCACGCCCATCGATCGAATCCGGTCTCGAAACCAGAGAACGAGGACACCTCGGCCTCTACAGTTCCCCGGCCGGAGAAGCCAGGTCGAGGCGTCTCATTTCTCGTCACACTCGTGTCTCGGAGCTGTGGTGTCAGTGCTGGGTGAGACAGTCGAGGGCATGACGTTGACCCTCGGGCATGCAAGAGTGAGCACCAGCAGGACCTGGATGTTCGGGGTAAGCAGGGCAACGTCATACCGCTACCTCGCCGAACTCAATTCTCAACCAGGAGCCATGCCATGACTGCGAAGGATCTGCACCCCGCTACTCACCTGCGGGCAGCAGCGTGGGTTCCAGACGACGATCCGCAGCGTCCGTGGGAGGAAGCAATTTCCCTTGCAGCCCAATGGCTTTGGAAGCAGAGCGAGGCGGAAGGAGTGCCACCACTGGTGGTAAGCAACGCGCGAAACGCCGCCGGTTGGGGTTATACGGACCTCGACGAGATTATCCGAGCAGGCGGGCACGCCACCCCGAAGAGCCGGACACGACCCGACCGGGGGCCGGTGCTCGCCTTCGCCCCGATCGAAGGCTCACTGCAGTTGGCGATGGACCTCGCCCGCGGTTACTCCCTGGCGGTGGTTGAGGGCTCGCTCCTGCCCTTAGCGGAATGGGCGGCCAGAGCGGGGGCGACCAACCTGGTGACCGATCAAGCCACAGCATCGCAAATTCCCGATGACGTGCGGGAAGACCTCGACTCCGTGGTTTTTTACGGCGGCCGCAACGGATGGACCGGCCCCGACGAGAAAGTTCAGGCGAAGCGATTCTTGAGCCCCCACGTCCGAACCGGCCGACTGACCCCTAACCAGGCCGCTGCCTACGCGCTGGCATCCCAGTCTGTATCTGACCGCGGCGCCAAACGGTTACGCGATCTTCTCGGCCGTGGCCGTTATTCCAGTAGGGGCGTCTAGGGGAGCGCCATGAATTTGGTGGACCCTCGGACCGAGGACGACTTGCAACAGTTGGCCCAGAACGGCCTTCTGGAGGAAAACCACTGGCTGGATCTCAAGAGAGAGCTGAGACCTGGCAACGCAGCCAACAAGGATCTCGCGAAAGATATTGCCGCCTTCTCGCTCGACGGGGGAACGATCCTGATCGGTGTCGACGAGGACACCTCACCGCCTCGACTCTGGCCGGTACCCCTAGAGAACCTCGCTGAGCGAATCGAGCAGATAGCGCGCATGAGGGTCGACGAGGCGGTACAGATCCGAACGACGGTCATCAACTCGACAAGCGACACCAACTATGGGTACGTCGTGGTCCACGTACCGCAGTCAGTCCGCGCGCCACACATGGCCGACGGCCGCTATTACGGCCGTGGCGACAAGACGAACCGCGTGCTGCACAACACCGAGGTCGTTCGGCTCCTCGACCGGCGCTTGGCGGACCGCCGCGATCTGCGAACTGAAGCACGCTCGATCCGTTCCGAACTCGTTGGAGATGCGCCTCTGCTGGTGGTAGTGGCCGACCCGCTCGGCGCCCGGGAAGACATGCTCGTCTCCCTCGCCGAAGCGTCTCAGTGGCAAGAAACCGTCCTCCAGCTCGTACACTCAGTCACAGGCGATGATCAGCGCAAATACGCACCAACTTTGGCCCAGGCGAGTGGTTTCGCTCGCCGCCCCGGCGGCGTGGCGTTGACCACCGGCATGTACGAGGGGAAGCGCTTCGCGGGCGCTGACTCCGCCGCCGAGGTCGTGTTCTATGAGTCCGGCCGGCTCGTTCTGGCAACAGAGCGCGCCGTGACGACTCTGTCGTTCCAGGGGCGCGTCTCCCCGCCCCCACCTGATGCCATTGTTGTGTTCGAAGAGTTGATCATCGGAAACGTCAGCCTGCTTGTCCATGTCGCCGCTGCGGTATCGCACCGTTGGGGATACACCGGCAGTTGGCGGTTCGCCCTCTCGATAAATGGCCTTCGCGATTCGATGTCATGGATGATCGCCGACCGGAGTTTCGGCGACAGGGGACCGATCTACACAGAAGACGTCTACGAGCGGGCAACTGAAGCCTCGTTAAACGACCTCGACGAAGACCCCGACCAGGTAGTGGCAGCACTCACCGCTCCGCTCCTCCGGAGCATCGGCAGCTATCCAGCCTGGGCAAAGCGCTTCAAACAGGAAACCTAAGAGACCGCACCCCCGACATCCGTGTCCGACACCGTGGCCAGTAGGGCAGCTCCCACGCTCGCAACCTTCTGGTTAGTAGTAACACCCATGTGAGACCCAAGGTCCACAGTTCGACTGCAGGCTGCCAAGATACTGGGCGTGGGGATGGACCTGAACCTGCCCGAGTGGTACGGGCACAGCGACGACACAATAACGGCGATCCTCCAGACGGGGACCATCGCTCTCGACGCAAATGTCATGCTTGACCTTTATCGCGTCGGCCACGGACAGCGAGAACAAATCCTCGATGTTCTGCAAAAGGTGAAGGAACGCCTGTTCATTCCGTACCAGGCTGCCCTTGAATTTCAGCGCAATAGGCTAGAAGTTGCCTTTAAGATGCAGCAATTAGTCAAAACACTTCCGGAGCGGTTGCGAATCAAAGATTCCGATCTCAGTGACATCCGTGATCCGATCCTAAAGGCCGATATTCAACGGCTTGCTGACGAGGCAGCTGCAAAGTTTGAGGGCGAGGTGACAAGGCTTTGGGAAGACCACATGGTCGCGTATGACGACGTTCGTCGCAGTGATCCGGTTCGCGATGCTCTAGATGCTTTGCTCAGCGCAGATAGCGTAGGCGACCCACCCGCTCAAAAGGAGATCGAAGAACGATCCAAGACGGCGCTGCAACGCTTCGAAGACCGCATACCACCCGGGTACATGGATGCCTCAAAAGATCCTCTCAAAGCCGTCGGTGATTACCTAATATGGCGCGAATTACTTGACCACTTCGGCACTGCAGATCGCCCTCTCTTGTTCGTTTCACGGGACGAAAAGGAAGATTGGTATACGATCGTCCGCGGGCAGAAAATTGGCCCGCGCCCGGAATTGCGGTCCGAAATGCGAATTGCGTCTAGTGCGCACCCCTATCATCATATGAACCTAGCGTCATTCTTAGCACTGGCCAATAAACACTTGGGCGCCAAAGTCGACGAAACCACTATCGAGACCGTTGAGACTATGACACGCGAGGCGAACGAGAGCGAGCGTAAGCGATTGCCGCCCGAAGTCCTAGATCAAGCTAGGCGGAGCTTCAAGGAGGTACTAGCAAAAGACCCGGAGTTCACGAAGAAATTACTAGAAACGTTTCAAGCTGATTTACCACCCGGCCTCAGTGACAAATTCTGGCTCATTGCCAGCCCACGAATATCTGAGAAGTACAAGTTCGAACCGCCACGTGGACTGTTCGAGAGCTATCAGTTCGATCCTCCGCCCGGCCTGTTTGACACGAAGTGGATCGACCCCCCTGCTCAAGACACACCCGATCCAGGCGACGACACTGACCAGGCAGATTAGGCGCAGCACGAGTGCGAACGGCCGCCTACAGAATTCAGGCTGACTAAGAGCCTGCTGCGGCTCCTGGCAATGCCGCGTCAACCGTAGCGCAACCCAATCGCGCGATGAATCCCCAGCGACTGACGCGCGGCCGGAGGGACTCGACCCCTAAATCTTCTGATCAGGCGTGCTGGATTACGGACTTTCACTGAGACGTGAGTTGCGCCGAGCACTGTCTCATCGATGACTTCTGGCGCCGTCCTGCTATGCCGAACGTCCGCTCTAACTTCACTTGTGCACCTACGTGAAGTTAATCGGGCGGGCGGACTTCAGATGGAGACGACGGTTGGCTGAACCGTTTCGGAGTCCGTGGCGCTCGTGGCGTATGAGCAAATACGGATCCCTCTCCGGAGCGCCACAGCAGCCATGGGGTCCAGCCACGCGGGCACCTACTGGACGCGATGAGGATCAGCCGGTTGCGGCCGCGCGGCGGGCGGCCTCGACCAACGCCTCGGCCGCCCGTCTCGACCGCTTGCGCTCATCTGCAGTGGCCGACTGATGCGTGTACGACACTTTGGACTTCACATTCAGCAGCGCTCGCAGGTGCTTTTCTGCCCCGTTGTCGGCCTTCGCAAGTAAGGCAACGGCGTCATTGTGGTTCTCACCGGCGGCGTATATGCCAAGGCGCACAACGCATATGACGTCGGCGGCGGCGATGCCGGCGTTGACCAAGAGGGAGACGGCTGCGTCGGGCATATCGACATCGATGAGGATCGCGCCATCAAGGAACTCGATGGCTTTCTTGAGCCGGCCGCGTCGGATGGTCTCGGTGTTGGGTCTCGTGCGTTCACTCATCGATCACCCCTTTCCGTGCGCGGGCGGGTTTCACCTGCTTGAGAAGCCACGCACGCGATCCGGCCACGGTGAGCCCACGATCGAGGACGTCGTGCACCATTGGTTCGGTTCTCGCGCTCTTGAGTTCGATCTCCGTGTGCTCCACAACGCGGGCGTCGTTGCCCGTCCAGGCTGTGACAGCTGATGCAAACTCATTTACCTGCTGCGCCCAAACGGCGTCAGGCGTACCAGTCGCACTGACCAGAAAAAGGTCTATGTCGCTGTCCGGAGCCATCGTGCCGCGCGCAGCTGAGCCAAACACCGCGGCGTATACGGGTGGGTACTGCCACCGGCCGAGCTCCTCTTCGAGCCGCTTGAGGAACGTGTCGAAGAGCTTCGCCAGCTCCAGAATCGGCTTTGCCGCGAGATGCGCAGTGTTCAGGCGGTACGTATAGGTATTGCCGATGCGTTCTGAGAGCACGATGCCCTGTGAGACGAGTCTGGCGAGGACCTTTCGAATGCCTTCCTCGGAGAAGGAATTCAGGACGCGGTGGATCTGACCGGTTGTGAACGTGACATCGTGCGCTGCCAACACAGCCAGGACATCCCCGTCCAGAGTCGGCGTGACCGTCGCGAATGGGCGGTTCATCTCCATGGCTCACCTCCAACCTGCCAACTATAGTTGGCCTACCCGTACTATAGTACGGCAACTAGATTCCGCACCCACGCGCAATCACACGCTGTTGAATTCTCGAATCTCGTTGCCGTTTATTCGGCGGTAATGACCAAGAATCGGCCGGAATCAGCCCGTCCGAGCCCGAATCAGCCAGAGACAAAAACCATCATCTACCAGCACACACAAGCACTTTTTCGGAAGCGGTCGGAGCCCCCAATTCCAAATCCCTAGGTCGCAGGTTCGATTCCTGCCGGGGGCGCTGGTCAGAGGTGGTATGTAGCCCGGCTTAATAATGTCGGTCGTCGTTTATAGCCGACCCGAGTTGCCGGTAACGGCCTGGTCGAGTAGTTCCGAGGCCTGGTTGTGGATGCGTCCGCGGGTCATGTAGCGGTCCTGGGTCATCGACACTTTGGCGTGCCCAGAGGTGGTCGGCGCCGATGCGAGCCGACAGGCCGGCATCGTCGATGAGCGTCGCGACGGTCTTGCGGAAGCTGTGTGAGCTGATGTCCGGGACACCTAGTTCGTCGCGGATTCTGCGCCACTGACCCGCGAAGTTGTCGGGGTCGCGCAGCGTTCCATTCGTGGACGGGAAGATGACGGACTGCTGTCCGAGATACGGCAGGGTCCGACGTTCGGTGAGGGCGGCGATCGCGAAGGCGGGCAGGGGAATCACCCGGAGTCCCGCCGCGGTCTTGGTCTCGTCGACCCGGACCAAGCCTCTGGCCTTCTCGCGGATGACTTTGCCGGTGACCGAGATCGTTCCGGCGTCGGCGTCGAAGTCGGTCCAGCGCAGCGCTAGCAGTTCGGGGCGGCGGAGACCGGTGGCGATCAAGACGGTGATCGGGTCGGTCAGGTCGCGTTGACGGCCTTCTCCGAAGCCCTCAGCTTGGCCAGCAGCTCGCGTAGCTGGTCCGCGGTGGGCGCCTGGGCACCCTTGGGCTGTTCCTTGGATTTGATGGATTGGACGTCGCGTACCGGGTTGGCGCCGAGGACGTTGTTGAGGACCGCGAGCTGGAGCGCTCCGCGCAGCAGGGTCCGGGATTGGCGGGCCATGACGGCCCCGTGGGCGGTGCGCATCGACCGCAGGGCCGCGTCCAGTCTGGCGGCCGAGGCCTCCCCCACTTTCACGCCGGCCATGAACTTGGTCAGCTTGGTGGCGGTGTAGCGGTAGGTATCGAGGGTCCGGGCTGAACGGCCATCCTCAGCCAGCCTCTCGATGTGTTGATCGACCAACGTCATGACCAAGGTTTCGAGGCCAATCGAATCTGCGCCAGATGGCGGTCGACGGTCGGCGAGGCCCTCAATCAAAGCGTCGGCGGCGAGCTTCCCGTACTTGTCGTGCTCGTCGGGCGGCCCGAGTCGTTGAACTCTGCGGGTGACGCCATCTGTGTCACGAAACCGGCACTGCGCCAACCAGATTCCACCGCCAAGATACTTGCGGGTGATCTTGCCGTGCTGGCCGATGCGCAACGACGGCCGGCCCGCCACGGTTTACTCCGGTCCTCGCGAGCGTTGCGACGCGCGCTAGAACATTGAGACAGCGATCATCGACCAATCATACTTAGGCCGTGTCGCGTTTGCCTTCGGCGAATTGCTTTCTTTCCCAGTCGATTACGTCGCTCAGCAGATACCGGACGTGCCGGCCGAACTGGGCGTAGCGCGGGCCAGTGCCCTTGGACGCCCATTCGGCTGGCGTCTTGACTGGCAATCCAAACCGATGGGCGAGATCCTGGCGGGTAAGCCATTTGTCGTCGGGGTACCCATCGATGGCGGTCACTTCCTTCTGGTCCGCCCCAGGTCGGGTAATCCCACTGTAAAGCGGCCCAGCGGCGCTAGCTGCGGTGGTTTGGGACGGAATTGGCACGGCGAGCTGCTTGATATTGGAAGTGGCGCAGCCCTGTCCCCCGTCCGCGGAGCCCACCCGTGCCGAACTAGTCCTGTCGTTTCTTGTCTCAACTCATCCGTTCTAGGCGCCGACTCATCGTTCTACGCGCCGACGAACACTTCGCATTTGTGCACTACGTTTCGCCCTCTGCCAACTACCGGCGTCTCAAGTCGCAGTCGTCAGCATGTGAATATGCAGGGGCCAGATGACATCGAACACGCGTCTCCTAAAAACACGCAGTGTCTGCTATTACGAGTCGTGCGACGATGATGATCGTGAATTCCGACGGCCGCGCTACGCCACTGTTGGGTCGGCACCGTGAACAGAAAACCCTGGCAGACCTGCTGGATTCCATCCGACAAGGTCGTAGCGGTGTGCTCGTCATTCGGGGCGAGCCTGGCATCGGCAAAACAGCCCTGCTCGATGACGCACTCCGCAAGGCAGTCGGAATTCGCACCATCCACATAACGGGGGCGGAATCCGAGATGGAGTTGCCCTATGCCGGCCTTCAGCAGGTGTGCGATCACCTGACGGAGTTTTACGGCAAATTGACGGATCTCCAAGAACGGGCCCTCTCCGTTGCGTTGGGAACTGTCGAGGGTGACCTTCCTGACCGACTGATGCTCGGCATGGCTCTGTTGACCCTACTGAGCGCAGCCGGCGCGGATCGCCCGACGTTGTGTGTGGTTGATGACGCTCAGTGGGTCGACAGCGTCTCGATGCAGGCCTTGGCTTTCGTGGCGCGCCGGACCTTGGCCGACTCGGTGGCGTTGGTTTTCGCTGTCCGCGACGGCGGCTCAGGCAGCGAACTGGCCGGCCAGCCAGAAATGACGTTGCAGGGCCTCGACGACCACGATGCTCATAAGTTGCTCGCGACGATGGTCCTCGGTCGGGTGGACGAGATGGTTCGGGCGAACATCGTCGCTGAAGCGGGCGGGAACCCATTGGCGCTGATGGAGTTTCATAAGGCGTCACGGCCGCAGGAATTGGCGGGCGGCTACGGGCTGGCCAACGCGAAGCCATTGACCGCCCGAATAGAACGGACCTTCGGTCGCCGATTGCGTGAGCTTCCGCCCGAGACCAGAATGCTGCTGCTGATCGCTGCTGTCGAACCTGCAGGGCGGGCTGAGTGGGTGTGGGCGGCTGCCAGGCTTTTGGGCATCGGAGTCGAGGCCGCCCGGCCCGCCGAACAAGCCGATCTGATCACCGTGGATGAGGGAATCCGTTTCCGCCATCCGCTGATTCGAGCAGCGCTATACGGCGATGCTTCAGTGTCGGACCGCCGTCGCGTGCACGCCGCGCTCGCCCAGGCAGTGGTCGGCACGGTGGCCGACGAGTGCCGCGCATGGCACCGCGCGCATGCTGCGGGAGAGCCAGACGAGGGCCTCGCCGAGGAACTTGTGCGCGCTGCGGAGGCTGCCCGGGTTCGCGGCGGCGCGGCAGCCGCCGCGAGCTTCCTGGCGTGTGCGGTGAACCTGTCTGCCGACCCCAATCGCCGCGCGGAGCGGGCGCTCGATGCGGCGCAGGCGAAACTCGACGCGGGCGCGCCCGAGGCAGCTTCGGCGTTGTTGGCGATGGCCAGGGACGTCCTTGTCGATGACGAATTTCTCAGCGCACGAGATGAATTGCTACGCGCCAAACTTGCGTTCGCAGCCAGCCGCGGAAACGATGCCCCGCCCCTGCTGTTGAGGGCCGCCAAGAGGCTGGAACATCATGACCGCTCGTTATCCCGCGAAACCTACCTTGAGGCCGTCATGGCGTCGGTCCTGGTGGGCGGGCTAGCCATTAAACCGCAAAGCTCAACTGCAGCAGTGGCCGCCGCCGCGCAGAGTGCACCCGCGTCCACGACACCCGTGCGGGCGATCGACCTCCTGCTCGACGGCCTGGTCGTCAGACTGACCGACGGCTACATTGCCGCCGCCCCGCTGTTGAAGAACGCCATCAGTGAACTCTTGCGGGAGGAAGAAGCAGGAATCGCAGATCCGCGCTGGCATGACATCACGCATCGCGTCTGTCTTGATCTGTTCGATCAGGACTCCTACAACTTCCTGGTGCTCCGCCAGGCCGAGGAGCTACGCGCGGCCGGAGCACTGACCCTGCTGCCGGTGACTCTCGTGACCGAGGCCGGACTGTGTGTGACGTCGGGGGAGTTCGAGCGGGCGCAGTCTCTGCTGGCTGAAGCCGAAGCCATCATTACCGCGACGGGCGGCACGGTAGCGCAGAGCTCCATCGATTGTTATCTGGCCGCCTACCGCGGCCAGGAGCAGGTGTGTCGCGAACTTGTCGACCTCACGATCGACCGTGCTAAAGCGCACGGGCAGGGTTTCGAAGTCGCGACAAGCCTCTACGCCTCGGCGATTCTCTTCAACGGCCTCGGCCGCTATGCCGATGCACTCGCGGCGGCGACGGCCGGGGCGAACTACGACGACATCGGAATCTGCGGCTACTTGTTATGCGAGCTGATCGAGGCCGCCACCCGATGCGGAGAACATGTGGTCGCCGGCGACGCGCTTCGCCTGCTCGTCGCGCGGGCCGAGGCAAGCGGCACCGCCACCGCGCTGGGCATGGCGGCTCGGTCTACTGCCCTTACCAATGAGGGGTCGGTCGCCGACGCGGCGTACCGAGACGCCATCGAACACCTCGAACGCAGTCCCGTCACCTTGTATCTGGCGCGCACACATCTGGTCTATGGCGAATGGCTACGCCGTGAAAAGCGCAAAGCTGACGCGCGCCAGGAATTGCAGACAGCCCACGACATGTTCGACAAGATCGGAGCTGACACCTTCGCGGCGCGCGCCCGCCGTGAACTCAATGCCGCGGGTTTCACCGTCTACACGCGTGCGGCAGGCGCAGCAGTTGCGCTGACAACGCAGGAAAGCAGCATCGCGCGGCTCGCCCGCGAAGGTTTCACCAATCCCGAGATTGGTGCGCAACTGTTCCTGAGTCCACGCACCGTCGAGTGGCACCTGGCGCGCGTCTTCGCCAAACTCAGCGTCACCTCGCGGCGAGAACTGCGCAACGTCGCCTTCTGACGCACAGCGCGGACTCTTTCACGCCAGGACCAGGGATTGCGACTGGTTCGTACTGGCACCATTCGCTGAGATGCTCAATTCGTAACCTATCGGCAGCGAGGACGGCGCTCAGTTTCGTCAAGCGTCTGGAGAATCTCACTGCGCCACTGAATGGAGTGACGATGACATCGACAGAGGCGAATCCAACGGGTGGAGCGGCGGGCAGCTACAGCAACAGTGCGATCACCATGTTGGGCGCCACGTCGCCTACCGGGTCAGCTGCCGACCAGATCGTCGCCGCCAAGATCGCGCGCGCCCGGTTGTCCGGACCGCGTCATATCACTGCACATGCGACTGTGGCTGAGATGGATTCGGCGGGCGATCTCATCGTGCTGCAGGCTGGGACCAACAATTGGACGTGCTTCCCCGGTGACGAGAATGTCATCGGCAACGTACCGATGTGCGCCGACCCGATGGGTCTTCAGTGGATGATGGACGCGATGGCCAAGAAGCCGGCCCCGACAAACACCACTCCGGGCTTGATCTACATGCTGTGTGGCGCGACGCAGCACAGCAACACTGATACGTCCGACACGACAAGCCCGGCGGTACCAATCGGACCACACTGGATGATCGTGTGGCCCTTCGATTCTGCGCGCGACGGGCTTCCCAGCACCGTGCGTGACGCGGGCGCCTGGGTGATGTTCGACGGAACCCCGTATGCCTATCTGCACATCTGCGGCACACCTTGGGTCGGTAACGAGTACACCCCGGACCTCGTACCGATCTGGACCATGCGATACGGAACCAGCGGGGAGCCATCCGTGCCGGCAACCCCGAACTGAGTTGAGCGGCCGCTAGGGCAGATCCGCCTTGGATAGCTGAGGGTAGAGCCCTTCGATGGGACCCGAGAGTGCGCCTTTGACGAACTTGCTGCGCCAGTCGGCGACGACTTCATAGTCACCGGCCAAGAGCCCGTCGTAGGCGATCCGGACGATCTCGGCAGGGCTCTCTTTGCCTTCCTCCTCGATGGTGGTGATCATCGGGGTGTCGGTGTAGCCCAGGTGCAGCCCCAGGACATGCGTGCCCTGGCCGGCCAGTTCGAGTCGCAGCGAGTTGGTCGCTGACCAGAACGCCGATTTCGATGCGCTGTAAGCACCGTGACCACCGGATTGGGGGTCGTTGGGATCACCGACAACCCAACTCAGCACCGAATGCACGTGCAGGAACGCGCCGCCACCGTTTCGGCCCACGACAGGGGCGAAGGTGCGAGCCACTTCGAGTGCGCCGAAGAAATTGGTGTCGAACGTGCGCCGGACGTCGCTCATCGCCAGGTACAGCAGACGGTCGGGCAGGATCAAGATGCCGGCGTTGTTCACCACCACGGTGGTGTCTAAGGCGGCTGTGGCCGCGGCGTTGATCGAATCGCTGTCAGTGACATCAAGTGGCAGCGGAACGATACGCGGGTCATCCCAGTCGTGTGGACGGCGCGCGGTGGCGTACACCTTGGCGGCACCACGGTCTAGAGCCTGCCGGACGAATTCGACCCCCAGGCCACCATTGGCGCCGGTGACCAGAACTACTGCCCCATCAAGTGCGTACATGTGTTGAACCCCTTTCCGGTTCGCTATCGAACATGTCGGTGCAGATCACCAGTGAATCCGGGGATCGCCTGGCGGGCGCCGTGGCAGCTGGCCTTGACTCGATGCTGCCCGTCCCGATCACCCCGCGTACCAGGCAAAGTCCCGGGCATGTTCCCGGGGAATGCCCGCAGACCGCGCCAGCGGCTATCGCTTTGTCGCATCGCCGCTACTGACCCTCAAATTCGGGCGCAGAAAACGGGCGGCCAGCATCCACTGCCTGTGCAGCTGCCTGCAGTCCGGCTTGGGCGTCGCGGCTGTCGAACACTGGCATCGATGTGTCATACAGCGCGCGGCGCGCGGCGCGCTCCCCCACCTCGCTCTGCAGGCGCCATAACTGTTTGGTGGCCGCGTAGGCGCGGGTCGGCCCGGCGGCCAGCCGACCAGCGAGGTCGCGTGCCGCGTGCGCCAAGGCGTCGTCGTCGACGACCGTGTTCACCAGGTTCCAGGTGCAGAGCTGCTCGGCCGAGATCGGTGTCGAGAGGAACACCAGCTCGGCCGCACGGGTCCGACCCAGCCGTGTCGCCAAGTCCAGCATGCCGCCTTGCAGGGTCGTGATGCCCAGCAGCGCTTCAGGGCTCGAGAACCGCGCCGACCGTGCGGCGATGATCATGTCGCAACTTAATGCAATCTCGAAACCCCCTCCGGCACAGTGGCCTTGGACTGCCGCGACGGTGGGTATGTCGAGGTTGCCGATCCAGGCCAGGGCGGTGGCCAGCACCTCGATCCTGGGTCGCAGCTCGTCAGTCGGCACGCCTACCCAATCACGGACGTCACCGCCCAGACAGAAGTCAGGGCCATCCGCATCGACGAGGAGAGCGCGTGCGCCGCTGCCGGCAATCCGGTGCACCGCGGTGTTGAGCTCGTCGCGCATCGCGAAGCTGATGCGATTGCCACCTGGTCGGGTCAGGCTCAACACCGCCAACGGCCCGTCGAACTCCAGGCGAGTTACGGCCACGAATCCTCCTGTGCGGCAGACCAACCGAGAAACACGAAGATCCGGTCTTTACGCCTTGAGGAATGCGAGAAGATCGGCGTTGATGACGTCTGCGTGGGTGGTGGGCATGCCGTGCGGGAAGTTGTCTCGGTAGGTCTTGAGGGTCCCGTTTTTGAGCAGTGCGGCCGACTTCGGGCCGGCTGCCACGTAGGGAACGATCTGATCGTCGACGCTGTGCATTACCAGCGTCGGGATGGTGATTGTCTTGAGGTCCTCGGTGAAATCGGTCTGCGAGAACGCCACGATCCCGTCGTAGTGGGACAGGGCGTCACCCATCATCCCTTGGCGCCACCAGTTTTCGACGATCGCCTCCGACGAATCCACGTCCGGCTTGTTGAAGTTGTAGAACGGACCCGACGGCAACGCGCGATAGAACTCCGAGCGGTTCGCCGCGAGCTGGGCCTGTAGATCGTCAAAGACGCTCTTGGGCAGACCTTCTGGATTGGCGTCGGTCTGCACCATCAACGGCGGCACTGCACTTATGAGTGCGGCATTAGCGGCCCGGCTCTCCCCGTGGCGGGCGAGGTAACGCACTACCTCGCCGCCGCCGGTGGAGTGCCCAACGTGGATGACATCGTGTAGGTCGAGGTGCTCGATCACAGCAGCCAAATCGTCGGCGTAGTGATCAGCGTCGTGCCCGCCGGGGGTTTGCGTCGACCTACCGTGCCCGCGGCGGTCGTGAGCGACCACCCGGTAGCCCTGCGCGAGGAAGAACAGCATTTGGTTATCCCAGTCATCGGACGACAGCGGCCAGCCATGGCTGAAGACGACGGGCTGACCCTGACCCCAGTCCTTATAGAAGATCTCGGTGCCGTCAGCGGTGGTGATGGTGGACATGCAGTGACGCTGACACGACGGATACTCCCGCCAACCCGGGTGAATACCTGGAACACCGGACCCGGGTAAGCGACGGTGGTACATCAGCGTCATTGGCTGCTTGACTCAGATCCATGCCCGAATCTCATCCACCGGTCCCGCCGTTCACCCTCGACACCGCACTGACCAAGGTCCAAGGCGCCGAAGACGCGTGGAATTCGCGCGATGCGCACCGCGTTAGCCAGGTGTACACGGAGGACAGCGTCTGGCGCGATCGCGACACTTTCCTCACCGGCCGCGCTGCCATTGTCGAGTTCCTCACCGCGAAATGGAGCCGCGAGCTGGACTACGCACTGCGCAAGAACCTGTGGGCATTCCACGGCAACCGCATCGCGGTCCGATTCCAGTACGAATGGCGCGACCCCGCCAACGGTTGGCACCGAAGCTACGGCAACGAACTCTGGGAGTTCGACGACAACGGGCTGATGCGTCGCCGCGAAGCCAGTATCAACGACATCGCCATCTCCGCATCCGAACGCCGATACTTCGGCCCCCGAACCGCTCAAGAACAGGCCACCCCAATCACCGAGATCCCCCTGCAGTAGCTAGCCGGCTCACCCGGCAGTCGTCCACGCAGAATCCCAGCACTGGACAGGAACGCTCTGATGGCTCGATTCGGTTCGGCAACGTTGCGCCTGAGCACCCTGATAGGCGTCACTACCGTCATCGGATTGCCGCTGGCAGCGTGCACAGCGCCTGAAACGCCTGCGGCACAATCGAGCTCCCTTACCGTTGTCAGCGCTCCTGCTGCGCCGCCACCGGGCGCGGTGAAGCCGACGATCGTGTTGGTGCACGGCGCCTGGGCCGAAACGTCGAGCTGGGATGGCGAAGTCGCCGAACTGCAGAAGCAAGGCTACGACACGCGGGCCATCTCGAACCCGCTTCAGAACCTCACCACTGACGCCGAATCCGTGAAGAGTTTCCTGGCCACCCTCGCCGGGCCAATCGTATTGGTCGGCCATTCCTACGGCGGTTCGGTGATCACCAACGCGGCCGAGGGCAATCCGAACGTCAAGGCGCTGGTGTACGTCGACGCCGCCGCTCCCGAGGTGGGCGAGACAACGAAGTCGCTCAGCGGAAACGATTCGGTGCTGAGTACCCATACCGATGCGCAGCTGTTCGATAGCGTCCCTTACCCGGGCGGCCCGGCGGGTGCGAGCGACCTCTATCTCAAGAAAGACATTTTCGTCGGAAACTTCGGCAACGATCTCCCGACCGATACTGCGACGCAACTATGGGCGACGCAACGGGCAGCATCAACGGTCGCGTTCGGCACCCGATCACAATTCGCCGCGTGGAAGACGATCCCGTCGTGGTACTTCATCAGCAGCGGGGACCAGATCATCACGCCCACTGCGGAGAAGGCAATGGCGGCGCGAGCTCATTCGCAGGTCACCGTCTTCGACGGGGGCTCCCACCTGACGCTGATCTCACATCCCGACGCGGTGACCGCCGTGGTCGACCAGGCGATCGCGTCCGTGCGTTGATGATGACGAATACGCAGGCAGCTCAGCATGTCTGGGACTCCCGACGGACCGCGAAAGCCGAGCGGATGCGGGCCGGGGCCGCGCACAGCGACGCCAAGGTGATCCGACCAGGTGAGCTGGCGGATCTGTTGCACGTTGTGATCCGTCCTGGTGACCGGGTCGCTCTCGAGGGTGACAACCAGAAGCAGGCGGACTATCTGTCACGAACCCTCGCCGAGGGCGACCCCAAACGCCTCCACGGACTGCACATGCTGATCTCGTCGGTATCCCGCCCCGAGCACCTAGACCTGTTCGAACGCGGCATCGCCGACAAACTGGACCTGGCCTATGCCGGACCACAGAGTGTGCGGATCGCGCAGATGGTCGAGGACGGCACCGTACAGATCGGCGCCATCCACACCTACGTCGAGCTGTACGCACGGATGTTCGTCGACCTCGCGCCGCACGTCGTGCTGCTATGTGCCGAACAGGCCGACCGGGACGGCAACCTCTACACCGGACCCAACACCGAGGACACCCCCACGATTGCTGAGGCTGCCGCCTTTCACGACGGCGTGGTTATCGTCCAGGCCAACGAGATCGTGGACACCACTGCGCTACCGCGGATCGACATCCCCTGCAGCTGGGTTGATTTCGTGGTCGCCGCCGACCGGCCGTTCGCCCTGGAGCCGTTGTTCACCCGCGACCCACGGCACATCGGTCCCGTCGAGATCCTCAAGGCGATGATCGCCATCCGCGGTGTCTACGAGCGCCACGAGGTGGTCTCGCTCAACCACGGGGTCGGATTCGACACCGCTGCAATCGAACTGCTGCTGCCCACCTACGGTGAGAGGCTCGGGCTCAAAGGGCGGATCGCCAGACACTGGGTACTCAACCCGCACCCGACGCTGATCCCGGCCATCGAGTCCGGCTGGGTCGAATCGATCCACAGCTTCGGCGGCGAGTCCGGGATGAACAAATACGCCGCGGCCCGGCCCGATGTCTTCTTCATCGGGGCCGACGGCTCGCTCCGGTCCAACCGGGTGTTGGCCCAGTTGGCCGGCCAGTATGCCATCGATATGTTCATCGGTTCCTCGCTGCAGATCGACGCCGACGCGAACTCCTCCACAGTGACCGACGGCCGGTTGTCGGGGTTTGGCGGTGCCCCGAACATGGGCCACGATCCGCACGGCCGACGGCACTGCTCGACAGCGTGGCTCGACCTCGCCCACGGTGAGGGCGCTAGCAGACGCGGACGCAAACTCGTCGTGCAGATGGCCCAAACATTCAGGGCCGGCGGTGTTCCCACGTTCGTCGAGACCCTGGACGCGGTCAACGTCGGCAAAGAGACCGGTATGCCGCTGCCACCGGTGATGATCTATGGCGACGACGTATCCCACGTGGTGACCGAAGAAGGAGTCGCCTACCTCTACAAGGCTCATTCCCTGGCTGACCGCCGCGCGGCCCTGGCCGCGATCGCCGGTGTCACCCCGGTCGGTCGCCGGGCGGAGGCAAAGCGGACCGAGGAGCTGCGACGCGGCGGGCTGGTCGCCTTCCCCGAGGACCTCAAGGTCGAGACCCGCCTTGCGAACCGGTCGCTCCTGGCCGCCCGGAGCATCGAAGATCTCGTCGCCTGGTCGGGCGGACTCTATGACCCGCCTTCACAGTTCAGGGACTGGTGACCTCGATGATCACCACCACGCTGCGCACGGACATCGAGATCGCCGACCTGGCTGTGGCTGCTATCCGGGCCGAAGCCGATCTCACCCCCAAACCAGGACTGGTCGACCGACGGGGGTCCGGCGCACACACCGACATGGACCTTGCCATGTTGTACGCCTCGGCCGATTCCTTGCGTACTGCCTTCGCCGAATGTTCCTCCACGGCAGAACAATCCCTGGACGCAGTTGATCTGCGGATCCAACTTGGCGCGATCGGGCGGACCGCCGAGCAGGAAATGCTGGCGACGACCGGCGGGGTGAACACCCATCGTGGCGCTCTGTGGGCATTGGGCTTGCTGAGTGCGGGGGTGGCGCGCGGAGGAGGCCTCGAAACCGCCATCGATAGCGCGGCGCGCTTGGCCGCGATCCCCGACCCGCACGCCCCCGCCACAGCGATCTCACACGGAGCGCACGCCCGCCTATGCTACGGCGTTTCGGGCGCCGCAGGCGAAGCGCAGCAGGGATTCCCGCACGTTCGACATTATGCTCTGCCCGCCCTGTGGGCCGCCCGCCGCTCCGGCGCTGACGAGGGGTCTGCGCGGTTGGCGGCACTTCTGGCGCTGATGGCCACCCTGGACGACACCTGTGTGCTGCACCGCGGCGGCCCCGAGGGCCTGCGCATGCTGCAGTCGGGCGCACAGGCCGTGCTGGATGCCGGCGGCATCGGCACACCGCAGGGTCGACGGAACTTCACCGCGCTGGACGCTATGTGCCTCACGCGGCGGCTGTCGCCTGGAGGGAGCGGAGATCTGTTGTCGGCCACACTGTTTCTCGACGCACTGGACGAAAGGGGAGCTGATCCATGCAGACCCTGAACTACCAGTTCCCGGCGCACGGCGTCGCGGCCAGGTCGGTGCACATCGGTGTCGTGGCCTCCGGGGATCTGGAGGTACTACTGGAGCCGCCGGCAGCTGGTGACGAGCCGGAGAGCGTCATCGTGCGGGTGCGCACCAGCGTCAACGGATTCGACACCGTATGGCACGACGTGTTGCAACGGTTCTTCAGCCGCACGCCGTTGGCTGGTCGCTGGGAACTCAACGACTTCGGCGCGACACCGGGAGTGGTGGATCTTCGGTTACGCCAAGCGTCAGAAGCTGCGAGCGGACGGACCTCATGACTGAGGGCGAGGGCGCTACTGATCTGCTGGCAGGCCGGACGTGGCAGGAACTCCTTGCCCGACGTAGCTTCATCGAACTCGACGCACTCGGTCGAGCAGCTGCTCTGCTCGATTCCGACTCGCTGCGGGTGTTGGCGGGCCCCTTCGATCGACTCGAGTCCCCCTGGCTGGCACTACAAGGCATCACACCGCAGGCCGACGACGGCACTGTGATCGCCCGAGGCACGGTCAACGGGAGCCCCGTCGTGATCGCCGCCATTGAACAGGGCTTCCAGGGCGGCGGAACGGGTGAGGTGTCCGGAGCCAAGATCTCCCAAGCCCTGCTGCTGGCCGCAGCGGACTCCCAGGCGGGTACACCTACTTCCGGGGTGATCCTTTTCGAGACCGGCGGCGTCCGGCTGCAGGAAGCCAACCTCGGGCTCAACGCAGTCGCCGAAATATGTTCGGCTGTACTGGATCTGCGCCCGCATGCACCAGTGATCGGGATGGTGGCAGGCACTGTAGGCTCGTTCGGCGGAATGAGTATCGCCGCGGGCCTGTGCACGCGGCTGATTGTCACCCCGCAAGCCCGGATCGGGCTCGACGGACCCGCCGTCATCGAACAAGAAGGTGGCGTGGACGAATTCGACTCGCACGACCACACCCTCATCTGGGCAGTCGACGGCGGCGAGCAGCGTTACGCCACCGGATTGGCTGACGACCTCGTTCCCGACGACACGGACCGGCTACGCGCTGCACTGATCGACGCAATCAAGGCCGGGGTGACGCAACCTGGACGCCACCGCAGCGAGCGCCTCGACGTCATAGCGTCCCGGCTCGCGACACTAGATCCCGCCGCTCAGCCCTGCGATCCGCGTGACCTGCGCACGCTGTGGGGTCGCTCGTACGAGCCGGTCGCCAAGGCTCCGCCGGTCAGCGCCACGTCCCTCACCAGCGCGCAACCGCCAACCACACGGGGTCGGACCTGGTTGCGGGCGCTTAGCGGGACGGCCACAGTCGAGGCGGTAATTCCCTCGGTCCTGTCGGCTACTACAGCCGAAGCCCGCTATCTGGCCGTAGTTCCAGACCCCGGTAACCGCTTCTACCGCGCCCGTGAGGGCGAGGTAGGCGTGACCGAAGCACTGGCGCTGGCTGAGGCTGTCCGCGATCTGGTCAGGGCAGACATGGCGACAAATACAGAGCTCAAGCGAGCGATCATCGCCGTCGTCGATCTGCCCAGTCAGGCCTACGGCCGATATGAGGAGATGGCAGGCCTGCACCAGGCAATGGCCGCCAGCACCGACGCCTACCACACCGCACGAGTCGCCGGCCATCCGGTAATAGCCGTCGTCGTCGGCACCGCCCTGTCGGGTGGCTTCCTCACTCACGGCCTGCAGGCCAACCAGATCCTGGCTCTCAATGATCCCGGCGTTGAAATTCACGCCATGCACAAAGCAGCCGCCGCCCGGATCACCCTCCGCACAGTGGACGAACTCGATGAGATCGCCAAAACCGTTGTGCCGATGAGCTACAACGTCACAGACTGGGCAAGACTCGGGTTCTGTGACGCGCTGCTGAAAGTCGAGAATGCCGACGAACCAACGTCACACGACATCGAGGCTGTCGACACCGCGATCGCCGGCGCCGTCCAGCGCGCCCGCGGCGGACCTGTCGACCTGTCCAACCGGTTCGACTCGGACGCAGCCGTGAAAACCAGGCAGGCTTCGAGGGCAGTCCGTGAACTGCTTGCCCGGCAATGGAATACGGCAGTCTGATATGGCGATGCCTGGACCGCACGACTTGCTGCGGCTGTCCACAGCGGTGCCGGCCACCGGCGCTCCGGAGTGGATTGCCGAGACGCTGCGCGCCGCACCGTGGGTCGTCGTTCGGCGCGGCATCGCACCGAACGGGCTGATACCTGTCGGGGTGCGCGGAATCAATCGATCCGAACGGTACGCCACCGAGGTGTACCCCGGGGTTATCTGCGAGATGGTGGCTCCTGAGGATCTGGCGCACGTCGCGGTGTCTGACGAACTGCCCGCGCTAAGCACACTGAAAAATGTTCGATGTCTGCTTGCCGACGCCGACCTGCCGTGGGGACCGACCGGCAGCGTCGGCTTCGCACTCGCTACCGGGTTGGCTACGGCCACACCCGACAGCGATCTCGACCTGCTGGTCCGGGCCCCCCAAGGCGTGACCGAGGCATTGCCTGCGTTGGTCCAGCTACACGACCAATTCCGTTCGCTGGCGGCACGAGTGGATTGCCAGGTCGAAACACCGAGTGGCGCAGTCGCGCTGGCCGAACTGGTCGGCAGACAACCTGACATCATGGTGCGAACAGCGCGGGGACCTTGTCTCATGCCGCGCATCGTCGCTATCTCGTGAGCCTCGCGTTCCTGTTCCCCGGCCAGGGGTCGCAGCAGTCGGGCATGCTGCACAACCTGCCCGACAGTCCGGCGGTTTCGGAGGTACTTGCCGAATCACACTCGCAACTACACGCACTCGGCCTCGCCCATGATCTCGACAGCGATTCGGCCCTCGAGAGCACCGTCAACGTCCAGCTTGCTCTACTGATCGCAGGCGTGGCCTGTGCCCGAGCGCTTATCTCCGACCACGGCCTGAGTCCGCAGTTCGTTGCCGGCCACTCGGTTGGCGCCTTCGCTGCCGCCGTCACCACCGACGTCATCACCCTCACCGACGCTATGGTCGCGGTCGCAATCCGCGGCCAGCTGATGGAACTGGCTTGTGCACAAGGTGACTGGGGTATGGCCGCACTGAGCGGCCTACCTACCCGCGCCGCCGTCGAGATCGCGCGGGAGGTCAGCACCGACGACGAACCGCTCTGGCCGGCGAACATCAACAGCGCCACCCAGACCGTCTTCAGCGGCACCGCAGCGGCGTTGCACGCCGCCGCCGACGCTGCCAAGCGAGCAGGCGCGCTCAACTACGAACGGCTCAATGTGTCGGTAGCCTCCCACTGCCCTCAGCAACAGGACACCGCAAGGCAACTCGCAGCACACCTGACGCGGCTACCGCGTCGCATGCCCACCGCCACCTACCTCATGAACACCAGTGGCCGGGCAACAAAGTCAGGCGAGGCAGTGCTCCACGACCTCGCACACGCGGTGGCGCTGCCGGTTCAGTGGTACGACGCCACCCAGCTGATGGCCGAACTCGGCGTTACCTGCGCAATCGAGTCCCGACCGGGTCATGTGCTCAGCCGGCTAGTGGCGTCGTCTATCCCCGAAATAAGGGCCATCGCAGTCGAAGACGACGACTTTGCGCTCGCTGCACGCCGCGCTCGCCGATTCTCAGGCCGCGACCCCTATCACCTAAGCGACTGATGCGGTGGCCTGCTCGCGTGGCGTCCGAGTCGCCGCGCCTAGCTGGAGGCGGCCTTCACCAGCTGTGGGTATACACCTTCAATGGGGCCGGAGAGAGCCTCCTTCACCGTCCTGCTGCGCCAGTCGGCGACGACTTCAAAGTCACCGGCCAAGAGCCCCTCGTATGCGATCCGGACGATATCGGCGGGGCTTTCTTTGCCTTCCTCGTCGATCGTCGCGATCATCGGGGTATCGGTGTAGCCCAGATGAAGTCCCAGCACATGGGTGCCCTGGCCGGCCAGCTCGAGGCGCAGCGTGTTGGTCGCCGACCAGAACGCCGATTTCGACGCGCTGTAAGCGCCGTGGCCGCCTGATACCGGCTCGCTGGGGTCACCGACGAACCAGCTCAACACTGAGTGCACATGCAGGAACGCGCCCCCACCGTTGTTGCCGACGACTGGCGCGAAGGTGCGCGCCACCTCCAGTGCGCCGAAGAAGTTGGTGTCGAACGTCCGTCGAACCTCAGCCATGGGCAGATGAAGCAACCGGTCCGGCAGGATCGCGATCGCCGCGTTGTTCACCACGATCGTGGTATCCGAGGCGGCTTCGGCCGCAGCGTTGATCGAATTGCTATCGGTGACATCGAGGGCCAACGGCACGATGCGGCTGTCCTTCCAGTCGCGCGGGCGCCGCGCAGTGGCGTATACCTTGCTGGCACCGCGGTCGAGGGCTTGCCGGACGAACTCAACGCCCAGACCGCCATTAGCGCCGGTGACCAAAACGACTGCCCCATCAAGAGAAGTGGACATCAAAACAACCTTTCGAATGACGACTGACTAACCAGGCAGGCGCGCAACGGATCCCGAGCTGCGAGCTCTATGCCACATGCCACATGCCAGAGGAGACCGCGTACCGGTCTGTTACCTCCATGCGTGTTACGCCAGCATATAAGGCTGAGTTGCGTTTTGCAATGTAGAGTGGAGCGCATGAGCTTCGCTGCGCATCCCCGGGATGGGCAGGGGTTGTGCCCACATGGCAGCGGCGTTCCCGTGCCGTATGAGATCAATGCACATACCAATTACGCTGAGGACGTGGACACTTCGCCCCCGCGTTTCGAGCCGCCGAATGCGGTTTGCGCAATCGAGCGGGCACTGGCTGTCATAGGCGAACGATGGTCGCTGCTGATACTTCGGGAGTGTCATATGGGAGTCACCCGGTTTGCCGACTTCCGGGACAACCTTGGGATCGCCACGAACATCCTCAGCGCCCGACTCGACAAGTTGGTATCCGCGGGAGTACTGGACAGGGAGGACTATCAACGTCCTGGCGAGCGCCCCCGCCAGGAATATCACCTGACCCAGTCCGGCCGAGACCTCTTGGTGGTGCTGGGCGCGCTCCAACAGTGGGGCGATGAGCACCTGCCGTTACCAGCCGGGCCGGTGAGCGCTCGGTGTCACCGCGACAGCGGCAGACCGGTGGCTGTCCAGTTTGTGGATGCATCTGGGCTCGCGCTCGACGCCGAGGAAATCCAGCTCGACGGCCCAGTTCACCAGTGACGCCGCCCGTTGCCGATCGCCAGAATGGTGGCTTGCGAGAAGCTCTCGACGATCGGCGCGGCGTCACCGTCGCGATAGCTCGTCAATGCGGCGAAGTACGCGCCGGTGTCGGCCAACAGCCCAGCTGAGACTGGCACCGTCACCTGACGCGTCAAACCCTTGGTGCGCAGCATCGCTTGCACCAGCGCGCGGCCCGTACGGCCGTTGCCGTCGGTAAAGGGGTGGATGGTCTCGAACTGCGCGTGGCTCACCGCGATCTGCGGCAGGGCGGGCACGTCGACCCGGTGCGCGAACGCGATCAGATCGCTGATCGCCCCAGGGATCAGCTCATGGCGCGGGCCGACGAACGTCGCACCGATCGGAGTGGACGGCCGCCGCTCCACACCGGCTCGGCGCGGAACTCACCTGGGGTGTGGCGGGGATCGTTGAGCATCAACGCGCGGTGCATCGCTCGGATAGCGTTCGCGTCCACGGTGTCGGACAGCGCGACCACTGCTTGCATCGCAGCGGTGTTGGCGACGACCAGGGCCGCATTTTTGCTTGGCCTTGCCACTGGGCAACTCGGCCTCGCCGATGGCTCGTTCTGAGGCGGTGTGGTTTTCAATCTGCGAACTGGCAGCGGACTCCGACCGCAGCAACACTGACGCGAACGGTGCGATCTCGCGGCTGGCCGACTCAGCGTCGGCCAGCACCGACGGCGGCAAGTCGAGGGCCGGGTCGGCGATACTGGCGGGCACAGCGGGGCGATAGGTGCGGTACTTGGGCAACGCTCGCCCCGCATGCCTCCCCTGCGGCTCCCCAACGGACGCCCTCGCGATCGACAGGGCTAAGTGAAGTCACCACCGCGGTTTAACTTCATTTATCGGACTAGGTGAAGTTGCTTTGCAAATCTGACTTCAGCTAGCAAATCAGTCGTGTGCCCGATATCCGGGCCAGCCCCACCAACCCTCTCTGCAAAAGTGCGAATCGCGGCACCTCGGACTATGTCCCGGACACCGGCGGCGTGGGCGTGTTTCACGGTCGCCAGTCCAATTCCGGCGCTGCCGCCGATCAGAACAACGGCCTGTCCGGACAGCTCATTGGTCACGGTGGTCTCCTCACCATTGCGGCGCGCAGTCCGGCCACTCTAGCTAGCTGTGAGAATACTGTGCGAGAGCGTGTTTGCGCTGCTCACACCGTAGACTCACCCCGACATCAAGCTCGATAAGAGGGCAAGGTGAGGTGAATCCGTCCAGAGCGCTATTGGGGCGCACCGTCGAGTGCCGGGCGCTCGATGACTTGGTGGAGACAACACGTGCCGGGCGCAGCGCCGTGCTGGTCCTTCGCGGTGATGCCGGCATCGGCAAGACCGCCCTCTTGCGTTACCTGACCGACTCAGCCCGCGGCGTACTGGTCACCCGCTGCACTGGCGTCGAGTCGGAAATGGAGCTCCCGTTCGCGGCGCTCTACGATCTCTGCGCGCCGATGTTGGACGGCCTTCAAAAGCTGCCACATCCCCAACGCCGCGCTTTGAATGTTGCGTTGGGTCAGGAGGCCGGAGATAACCCCGACCGACTGTTGGTGGCGCTGGGAGCGCTGGGCCTTCTTGCCGCGACGTCCGCAGAAACCCCGCTCTTATGCGTTGTCGAAGATGCCCATTGGCTTGACCACGCTTCGGCCCAAGTAGTCGGATTCATTGGGCGTCGACTCTTAGCCGAACCAATCGGACTGGTGCTCGCCTCGCGCGCGCCGGTGTTTCAACCGGACCCATTCGTCGGATTACCCGAGCTCGCTGTCTCCGGTTTGGACACCCAGGCAGCGCGCCATCTCCTGGCGTCGCTGCATTCCGTACCCATCGACGAGCAGGTGCGCGACCGCATCATCGATGAGGCACAAGGCAATCCATTGGGGCTACACGAATTCGGGACCCGTGTGCGGACCGCCGGGTTCGGCGGTGGGTTCGTCAGCGCGGACGCGGTGACGCTGTCGCGCCGGATCGAAGACGAATACCTGGCTCAGCTATCGGCGATGCCACGCGACACCAGGCAGCTGTTGATCCTTGCGGCCGCCGACCCAGTCGGAGACACCGCCCTGATCGCACGGGCCAGCCGCCAGCTCGGTTTGAGCATGGACGCTGCCACCGCTGCGGTCCACACGAGTCTGCTGACGATAGGAGCGTCGGTCCGGTTCCGACACCCGGTGTTGCGCTCGGTGGTCTACCGCATGGCCAGCGCTGACGAGCGGCGAGCGAGTCATGCGGCACTGGCTGCGGCCAGTGATCCGCAGACCGATCCCGATCGGGCGGCGTGGCACCGCGCCCATGCGACCAGTGGGCCTGACGAAGCTGTGGCCGTCGAACTCATCGCCTCCGCTGGCCGGGCGCAGGCCCGCGGTGGTGCTGCTGCGGCGGCGGCGTTTTGGGACCGGGCCGTGGTGCTGAGCCCCGATCCAGCGGACCGGATCTCTCGGGCGCTGATCGCTGCGCAGGCGAAGTTGCTCGCCGGCGATCTCGACGCTGCCCAACGACTCCTGGCCGAATTGAGAACCGGAATAGAGCTATCCGACATGGAGCGGGTCACCGTGGACCTGCTTCAGGCTCAAGTGGCCTTCCTGCGCCGCGATCGTGATGCTCCGGAACTCTTGTTCCGGGCCGCACAGCTCCTTCAGGCACTCGATCCCGCATCTGCGTGGCCGACCTACTTGCAGGCGCTGATCGCGACGTCGTATGCGGGCCGGCTCGGAAGTACTCAGGTGCGTCTGGAGATCGCGAATGCTGCTCTGGCACTACCCATGGCACCAGCACCGACTCCGACGGTGCAGCTGCTTGTGCACGGTGTGGCTACATGGATGGCGCGCGGGTACGTCGCAGCCGCACCGACGCTCAAGGAGGCGGTGCACCGCTATCGCAGCGAGGCAGCCGACCCCGGATTCCTCGGCTTCGGGTTCAACGTGATGGCCATGCATCTCTGCGACGACGAAGCTTGGTACGCGCTCGTCGCCAAGCAGGTAGCCGCCGCCCGCACGAGCGGAATGCTCAGCTGGCTGCCGTTCATGCTTGATGGATTGGCTGAGATTCATGTCCATGCCGGTGAGCTGAACGAGGCCGAAACGATCCTCACCGAGGCTGAACGAATCGATCCCCTCGTCACCGCATCGACGCCGCCACGCATCGCATTGCTATTGGCTGCCTGGCGAGGTGATGCGCCAGGGGTTCGCACCTGGACAGAGCCGCTGTCAGAGGCGGCCCATCACCAGGGTCAGGGATGGCTGCTGGAGTATTCGTCGTACGCACAGGCGGTCCTGCACAACGGCTTGGCCGACTACGCCACCGCGGCCAACATGGCCGAAAGTGCCTGCACCAGCGTCAACGTCGTACCTGCGGTGGCGATCCGCGCGCTTTACGAGCTGGCCGAAGCGGCCGCCCGAGCTACGGAGGTCGAACGCGCCGGCGAAGCGGCGCGGCAACTCACGGAGCTCGCCGCGGCATCCGGCACCGACTGGGCCCACGGGATGGCCGCACGCAGCATTGCGTTGGTAACCGCTGGGCCTGCAGCTGAAGATCGATTTACCGAGTCAATCGAACGGCTCGAACGGACCAGGATGGCGATTGACCTAGCACGAGCGCGGCTCAGTTACGGAGAGTGGCTGCGTCGGCAGAATCGCCGAACTGATGCGAGGGTGCAGTTGGCTGCCGCCCACGACGCGCTGTCGGCGATGGGGGTAAGGGGGTTCGCAGATCGCGCCCGGCGGGAACTACAGGCCACTGGGGAGAAAGTACGGGCGCGCGCGGCGACCACCGATGCTGAACTGACCGCCCAGGAGGAGCAGATCGCCCAACGGGCGCGATTGCGGCGCACCAATGCCGAGATCGGCGCCGAACTGTTCCTCAGTGCCCGCACCGTGGAATGGCATCTGGGCAAGATCTATACCAAAATGCAGATCACCTCCCGGCGCCAGCTCGACGATGCACTGCGCCGCCGCGATCAGCTCTAAGCAACCGGGGCAGGTCCAGCCACCGACGACCCGGGGTTTTCCCTGGCGCGAACATCCCGGGCACAAGTGATGCTCAAGGCATGACCGATCCGGCAGAGATCTATAGCCCTGAAGACACGGCGCTGCTCATCATCGATCCCTACAACGACTTCATTTCCGAGGGTGGCAAGTTGTGGGATGCCGTCAGGGAAGTTGCCGAAGGCATCCAGCTGCTCGACCATATGCGCGCTGTTCTCGCCGCAGCCCGCGAGCACTCCATCAGAGTATTTATCGTCCCGCATCACCAAACCGCACCCAACGACTACCGCAGTTGGGATCACCTCTCCCCCACCCAACGTCGGGTGCTGGAGCGCCAAACCTTCGCCGTCGGGAGCTGGGGGGCACAGTGGCATCCCGACTTCACCCCACGAGAAGGCGAGCTGATCGCCTCGCAGCATTGGGCTTCAAGCGGTTTCGCTAACACGGACCTGGACATGCTGCTCAAACAACACCGCATCACCAAGGTCGTGATCATCGGGATGAAAGCCAACACCTGCGTGGACACCACCGCACGCTTCGCCCAGGAACTCGGCTATCACGTCACCCTCGTCCGCGACGCCATCGGCGCCTTCAGCTGGGACGAGATGGCCGCCACCTTCGATCTCAACGCACCCCAGTACGCCCACGCCATCCACACGACCGACGAACTCCTGCAGATCCTCAACGACCGAAAGGCACTCGCATGACCACCGTTCAGCAAGATCTGTTGCTCGCCCGCTCGGCCTTCCAGGCCCGGATCAACGCCCCTGTCGACAAGGTCGATATCGGCACTTGGTTACTCGGCATCCCTGACGCCGAGTACCAGCGATGCGCCCCACCTGACCACATCGCCGCCGGCTACACCACCACCGACGACGGCCGGCCGATGTCCATCAACGTCGAAAAGGTCGGTGACTCCCTGATCATTGAGCACTACGTCGGCGAGATCGTCGAGCCGCTGCACGTCAAGATGGTGTCCATCTCCGACGTCTTCGCCGAGGACGGCACCCGTACCAACATGCAGGTGACCTGGGAACTGACCGCCGAACCCGACGGCGACGGACTGACTTTCACCAACGAAGTGGTGGTCCGACCCACCGATGACTTCCTGGCCTTCCTCGACAGTGCCGGCCTCACCCTGGAACAAGCCGCCGCCGCGCACGCCACCGCGTCGGCGCGTCACAACGCGCTGGAAACCCCTCGGTTCGCGGCCAGCATCGAACGTGCGGCGCTCAAGAGCGCCGTGCCGGCCGGCCGCTGAAGGCGAATTGGTCATGGACCTCAAACTGGAAGTAGTCGTCCTGCCGGTCACCGACGTCGACCGGGCCAAGCAGTTCTACGAATCACTGGGCTGGCGACTGGACGCTGACGTCCCCACCGGCGCCGACTTCCGCGTCATCCAATTCACCGCACCGGGGTCACCGTGTTCCGTCATTTTTGGCACCGGCGTCACCGAACCGGGCTCCGCCCCCGTGACCGGACTGCACCTGGCAGTCACCAATATCGATGTCGCAAGAAAAGAACTGCTTAATGCCGGCGTCGACGTCAGCGAGATCTTCCACGACGCAGGCGGGGTGTTCCACCACCCGGGTGGCACTGCCCGACTGAGCGGACCGCACCCCGACCGCAGCAGTTACGGATCCTTCGCGACCTTTCCCGATCCCGACGGAAACCGTTGGTGGCTGCAGGAAATCACCACCCGACTACCCGGCCGGGTCGAAAGCACCGCATCGTTCAGCTCGGTCGCCGACCTGGCCGCAGCCCTGCGGCGAGTCGCCGACGCCCACGGAGAACATGAAACCCGGCTCGGGCGAGAAGACCCCGATTGGCCCGACTGGTACGCCGCCTACCTCATCGCCGAACACAACGGCACCCAACTCCCGAACTGAGGACCACATGATCAGCACCGAGACCCTCGACCTTCGCGTCGACAACAGCGTGCTCTACGCGACCCTTGACGCCCCGCCGCTCAACCTGATCGGGCCCGAACTGGTCCGAGATCTGGTCAACCTAGTGCTCTACCTCGAATCCCACGACGACATCTCCGTAGTGCTCTTCCGCAGCGCCAGCAGCGAATTCTTCAGCGCACATGTCGACATGTACCGCGCATCGGAATTAGGCGCCGAAGTCTCCCGCCTAGAACCTGGGGCACCTCTGGGTGAGCTCTACCGCCGCATCAGCGCCCTCAACCAAGTCTCCATCGCCGCCATCACGGGGCGAGTCCGTGGAGCGGGAAGCGAATTCGTCCTGGCCTGCGACATGCGCTTCGCCGGAGAGCATGCAATGTTCGGACAACCGGAGATCGGCCTCGGCGCAGTACCGGGGGCTGGTGCGCTGCAACACCTGACCCGTCTCATGGGCCGCGGCCGGGCACTCGAAGCACTCATCGGTGCCGAGGACTTCCCGGCCGATCTGGCCGCACAGTATGGCTGGATCAACCGCGTGCTGCCCGAAGACGAACTGCCCGCCTTCACCTCCGCGCTCGCCCACCGGATCGCACGCTTCCCCACCGCGGGAATCGCCGACGCCAAACGCCGCGTCAACGCCCTCACCCTTCCCGACCCTGACGCCCTGCACGAGGACAGCCAACTCTTCCTAGCCGGACTCGGTCGCCCCGAAACCAAAGCCAGGATGCAACAACTGTTCGCCGCAGGAATGCAAACTGACGGTGCGTTGGAAGCGGGGTTCGGCGCCGGTCTCGACGATCTCGCACCGAGCCGCTTGTAAGCACCGACGTATGCCAGCTTCGTCAAGCACCGGGCCTCGAACACGGCTTCGCATCGGCCGACAGGAATATCCGTGCGGGGCCGCGACTCGCCGCCGCTACCTTGATAGCAGTAAAAAACCCACAGCCTCGTCCGGGTAATGATGTCCGATCCGGGGTGGCTCACGGGAGCGCCAGCGGACGGGAGCGATCCAGGCGTAGATGTCCTCGAGCATGCCTTGTCGGCGCATCCAGGCCCCAAGACTGTCCGGAGGCGACCTGAATACTCAAGGGGCTGCTCCCGCCCGCCCGAAGGCGCTTGGACACGATGCGGACTTATAGTCATACTTATGACCATGCCGGAGATCAGTTCACTGGCTGAGACGAAAGCCCACCTGTCGGAGTTGGTGGCGCGGGTCGGAGAGCAGCACGAACGCGTGACGGTCACCGTCCATGGGCGGCCGGCCGCGGTCTTGATCGCCGTCGACGATCTGGAGTCACTCGAGGAGACCATCGCAGTCCTGTCCGATTCTGCGGCGCTGCGCGCACTAAGCGAGGCCGATGCCGAACTGGCCCGAGGAGAGAGCGTGAGTGAGGGCGATCTCGCCGCGGCGATGCAGGCTCGTCGAGCTGGGAAGTGACCGACCGGCGCTACGAGCTGGTCGTTGCCCCGACTGTGCGACGGCAGTTGGCCGAGACCCTGCCGGAGGCGGTGACGTTCGCGGCCTACAAGTTCATCACCGGACCATTGCTGGACAACCCGCATCGGGTCGGTGAGCGATTGAGGCCGCCCCTGGAAGATCGTCGCAGTGCCCGCCGGGGCACGTACCGCGTGATCTACCGCATTGACGACGCGCACCGACGCGTCACGGTCGTGGGTGTGTTCAGCCGCGCCGACTCCCACCGCAAGCAGTGATGATCGGCCGGCGGCAAATACCTCGAACCGCGTTGCCGTCTATTCGGCGCGTACGACCAAGAATCGAGCGGATTCAGCCAGTCCGTGCTCGCATCACCCGGAAGAGAAACTGCCATCTACCAGACAAACAAATACTCTTCGGGAAGTCGTCGGCGGCGTTGATGGTTCTGATGGTGAGGTCCTGGACGAGGATCAGGACGCGCGTGTAGTGGATGCGACCGACGCCGATGTGACCCCTGGCGCGTGCGCCGATCCTCACCCATCCTGAGAAGAAGCTGATAAATTCCGCGCCATATGGATGGCAGCTCGCCAATCGGTTTGCGCCCTTTGTGTTTCCGTCACACTGACGGCGGGTGTGGTGTCAGTGTCTCCGCCGGCCGTGGACGTGGCACCTCGGACAGAGCTGATTCACGTCGTGCACCTCAGCGATCTGGCCTTGGCGGCATCCGGTCACCGACAGCCACCCGGCAAGGCAGATCCCCGTGATGTGCCCTTAGCGGCGGTTTCATCTTCGTCGTTGCCGTCGAATGAGGTGACCCGCGCAGATGTTCTGAAGCCGTTTGTGCAGCTTGCCGATTGGGTGGGACGTTGGGTAGAGCTGGGGGCGTTCATTGCGCTAGCGCCGGTGTTTGCGCCGACCCTCGAACTCTTCCACTATGCGACGGCGGGATTTACCCCCGGGTACCTCGATACAGTTCGGTGGTTTGTTGAGAGAGCCCTGACGAACCGGTTCAAAATCGCCACCGGGGCTGCCGCCACGGGCAATCACGTTCAATCGTCATCGGTGACCGCATCGACTACCGATGCTGCCCAGCAACTCGGTCCCAGCGATGCGGCCTTGACGGCACCAGCGGCGGCCAGCCGTACGGCGACGAACAACATCGCAGTCTTTCCGGAGCGGATCGATCGGGCGATTCGAAAGGCGTTGTTCATCATCACGTTGCCGGTCTCGCTGCCGATAATCGCAGCCGGGTTCGTTACGAATTTCCTATGTGTCACGGGCTGCTCACAATTTGTGCAGCAACTAGCCGATCTCACCGCGCGAGTGGGCTCCTTTTTCTTCCCGTCGCCAAGTGCCTCAGTCTCCGTCACTGCAGCGTCTGTGGTCACCAACCGCGAGATGAGTTCGGCGGCCGCGGATTCCGCTAACACAACTGCGCCAAAGGCATCGTTAGCTGCTTCCCGACGCTCACACTCGACTGGTGCGGATCAGGGCAGTGCATCGAAACATCTTGCAGCCAAACAGGATAGGACTGTCGTTCGGGTCGCCGCCAAGCAGGCCGATCCCCAGAAGGCTGGTACGCGCCGCGCCGAACGTCGCTCCGGCCAGGGACACGGCACAAAGGGTAGCGCCAACTAATCGGTCCAGCCGCCTTGGCCCCAATATGGCCTAGCTGTTGCGGGACAGGACGTTGAGGTCGATCAAACCGCCTTCAGACCCGGTTGGGGTGCGACGAATTCAAAGCTCCAGCGCAGGCTGGAGCAGACCTTCGCGCCAGGCGGGCGGGTGCTGATGTTCCATAGACCGCGGGAAGTTGCGACGCAGGTCGGTTCCGTTGGGTCCAGGGCGACCACAACGACGGAGTTGCGGACGACGTCAAGCAATTCTTGACGAACGTATGCATGTCAATCTAACGTTGACGCATGTCCGGTTCGTTCACTATGACTGGCCAACAGCTTCACCGCCAGCTCGGCCAGATCTTGGCCGCCCCCGTCTTGAACAGCGAGAACGATCCACTCGAGTTGGTGCGCGCGGCGCACGAGATTCGGGACAAGGCCGAGACATTGCTGGCCGAGGCCGTGGAGCAGGCACGGGCGGCAGGTCGAACCTGGCAGGAAATCGGCGGAGTGCTCGGCGTATCGCGCCAGGCCGTCTTCCAGCGTTACGGAAAACCAATTGATCCACGAACTGGAGAAACCATGAACACCACACCACTTCCTGGAGCCGACGAACTCGCCAGGACCGTCATCGAGGACCTTGTTCACACCCGGTGGGCTGATATCCGCGCGCGCTTCGACGCCACGATGCACGACGGCCTAACCGAGGAAGGCCTCGCCGAGGCATGGGCTCACATTGCGGGCACGGTTGGGGCCTACGAGAGTCACGGAGATACCGACGCCAAGCGCACCGGCCTCTTCACCACCACAAACACGCCATTAACCTTCGAGGCAGGCGATTTCGTCGCTCGCATCACCTTCCGTGACGATCGGTCGATTGCCGGGCTGTACATCCTCAGTCCCGATGAGGCCGGCGGCGCCGGCGAATCAGCCGCCACGTGAGCCAGTAAGCCAAGCGACACCGGCAACACGATGAAGCTTTCAAACTTCCAGGTGTCTTAGGCAAGCCTCGATTGAGAGAAGCGGGACTGTTCAGATCCTGCCTCAGATCTTGTCCCTCAGGGATTCTGTCGCGTTTTTCCACTGTCTCGGGGGCTGACCGTAGCGACGGCGGAAGGCCCTACTGAAGGCGGCTTCGGATGAGTAGCCGACCTGGTTGGCGATGGCTGCGACGGGTGTGGTGCTGGTGCGAAGTAGCTCGGCGGCGTGACTGAGCCGACGGTCGGCGATGTAGGTCAACGGCGGTCGGCCGAGCAGTCGAGTGAACCGCTGGGCCATCGCAGTCCGGGAGACGTTCGCAATGGTGGCAAGCTGAGCGACCGACCATGGGTAACTGAGGTCGCGATGGATAGCCGTGAGGACGGTGCTCAGCGCGGGATCCATTGCAGCGGTTAGCCATCCAGCATTGGTGGGTTGCTGTCGGGACCATTCGCGCAGGGCGTGGATGAACAACAGGTCCAACAGCCGCGAAATCATCGCTGAGGAACCTGGGCTTGGTGACGTGACCTCGACAAGCAAGAGTTGCAGAGTCACCGGCAACCATTCCTGACCGTGCGGCTGGGAGCTCACAACGATCGCGGAAGGGAGTACCGAAAAGACGGGATCTGCGATGGTGTCGTTGGCGGTGAAGGTGCCGGTCAGCCATCGCGGCGCCCGGGCGTCGCTGAGGAGGGCGGCATTGGGTGGGCTGTCGGTATCCCGGAGCGTCCGTGCGCTTATCGGATCACCAGCTTGTAAATGATGGCCATCCCCGCGGGCGCACAGTACGAGGTCGCCGGCGTCCAACAACTGGGTGGGCATACCTAGGGCCTGGATCCGGATCGGGCCTTGTTCGACGATGTGGAACCAGCGGGTCCCGGCCGGCAGGGCGATGTTGAAGGGGGCGCGCGAGGCGTACCGCGCGACAGACCGACCCTGGAGCTGCACGACGTGCAGAATTTCCGAGAGCGCATCCTCAGCTTCAGGTGATGATGCCTGCCACTCTGCCGAAGATGGTGGTTCGGCAAAGTAATCCGAGTTTTCAGTCATTGTTCTTGGCCGATCGTACACATAATATCGGACGAGACCGGCGATGCTGTCGACCAACTTTCTCAAGGTAATTCAGTGCGGTCTGACTGTGAGTTCGTTTGCGCCACAGAGGAAGTGCTCCGTTTTTAACGCGCGCCGGTTGATCATTCGGAACTAGCACATTTACACACCGTGCAGGGCAACATTGCCTGCCTCTCCATCACGGCAGGCCCCAACGAGAAGGAGCAACCGTGCCCACCATTACCACATCGGACGGCGTCGAGATCTTCTACAAGGACTGGGGTTCAGGCCAGCCGATCGTTTTCAGCCACGGCTGGCCGCTGACGGCCGACGACTGGGACGCCCAGATGACGTTCTTCCTGCAGCAGGGTTACCGGGTGATCGCCCACGACCGCCGTGGGCACGGGCGCTCCGATCAGGTCGGTACCGGCAACGACATGACGCACTGGGTGGCTGATCTCGCCGCGTTGACCGAGCACCTCGACCTGCACGATGCCGTCCACATCGGGCACTCCACCGGAGGCGGTGAGGTGGCTCGTTATGTCGCGGGCCACCAGGATCGGGTCGCCAAGGCGGTGCTGGTGGCCTCGCTGACGCCGAATATGCTGCGCAGCGAGACGAACCCCGGCGGTCAACCGCAGGAGTGGTTCGACGCAGTTGAGGCGGGTGTGCTGGGGAACCGATCGCAGTTCTACCGCGAGGTGCCCGAAGGCCCCTTCTACGGCTTCAACCGTCCGGGTGCGGAGCCCTCCGAGGCCGTCATCGCGAACTGGTGGCGGCAGGGCATGTCCGGTAGCGCCCAAGCGCACTCCGCGACGGTGTTTTGCTGGCTCGAGGACTTCACCGAAGATCTGCGGAAGATCACCGTCCCGGTGCTGGTGATGCACGGCGACGACGACCAGATCGTTCCGTACGCCAGCTCCGTACCCCGCGCCGTCGACCTACTCGAGAACGGCGCGCTGAAGACCTACCCCGGCTATCCGCACGGAATGCTGACCACGCACGCCGACGTCCTCAACCCCGATCTGCTGGCCTTCATCAGATCCTGATCGCCGCCATCGGCGCTCTCCTGCACAGGTCCACGATTCCACAACGTCCGACCGACGCCCCGCAGGTACGAGTCGCGTGGTCAGCCCCGACGTCCGGCGCGGAGGGCGAACGCATCGAGAGCGTGCAGCACCTCGGGTGCGCGCCAAGCGCGATTGCGCGACTGGTCTGTGAACTCGACGATGATCCCCGCCTTGATCAATGGGTCCAGATAGCGGTAGACGTTGCTCATCGGGATGTTCAGTTCACGCGTCAATAGTTTTGCGTTGACGACCGGGCGTTTGATCAACATGTCGGCAATACGGTGAACCGCGGAATCCCGGCGAGCGGTGATCTTCGATGCCCAGACTTTCCTGATTGCTTGCAAGTCGCCGACGAGGTGGCGACCATTGGCGACCGCTAAAACAGAGGCCGCAGAGAGCCTTTCGACGATCGGAGCGGGGTCGCCCTCGCGGTATGCGTTGAGTGCCTGGAAATAGGAATCGGTGTCAGTGAGCAGCCCCGCCGAGACCGGGACTGTGACCTGACGAGTCAGCCGCTTGTTGCGCAACGTCGCCTGGATGAGTGCCCTGCCGGTGCGGCCATTCCCGTCTGGGAACGGGTGAATGGTCTCGAACTGTGCGTGCGCGATAGCGATCTGAGGAAGAACGGGGATATCGTCGCGCCCGGAGAACCTGATCAAGTCGTCGATGGCGCCTGGGACCCGACTGTGCTGGGGCGCGATGAAATCTGCGCCCCGGGGACCGAAGTCGCCGCCACCGATCCACACCTGCTCGGTTCGCCACTTGCCGGCGATGTCCGGATTGCTGGCGTTCATCAGCGCGGCGTGCATCGCGAGGATGGCGTCGCCGTCGACGCAGTCGGCCAGGGCGACGGCGGCTTGCATGGCCTCGGTGTTGGCGACGATCACCGAGGCATTGCGGCGGCTGGAATGCCCGAGAGTCTCGGCTTCAGCGATAGCGCGCGCGGAGGCGGTCAGATTCTCGATCTTGGAGCTGGCGGCCGACTCTGAGCGGAGCAGTACCGAAGCGAAGGGTGCAATCTCGTGGCCAAGTTCGGCGTCGAAACGAGCGATCTCCTGGCTGGCTTCCTCCGCGTCGGCGAGGACACGGGACGGCAGGGACACCTCAAGTTGGGCGATCTCTGCCGGAATCGCCGCCCGATACTCGCCGGACTGCCGCAGCGCTGCGCGCACGTTCTGCCGCCCGTATCCAGCCTCGGTCGGCATATCCCATGTCAGGGTCTCGTACTCGACGGCAGTCCTAGCGTCATGTGATGACACGCGGTCAGGTTATCATCACTTAGATGCTTAACTGATAATAAGCGGACGTTTGTTATCACTTCCCGCACGGCGCCTCATCGAGCCCACAGCCGCCGCGGACGGCCCTTAGGTGGCGGTGGTGCGCGGGTTGCCTTGTGACTGGCTACCGGCATGCATCAACTGGGCGAAGAACTTCGAACCGGAGGCATGGACGCCGTCGACGACTCGCCTCCAGGCCGCGGCGTGGGAGAGGTTGGCGATGCCGGGTTGGAAAAAGTGGCCCTGGCTGGCCTGGTTATCGATGTAGAGGCCTTCGGTGATCAGCAAACCAAAGCCACCGTCGGCGAAGACCCGGTAGTAGCCGCCGATCCGATCGGTGGGCACACCATCGGCTCCCGCACTCACTCGGGTCATCGGCGCCAGAGCGATGCGGTTGTCCAGTTCTACCTCACCGATAAGAGTCGGGCTGAAGAGATTGGCTTGGCGGTGCGTATGTTGCTGAATAGACACGGAGACAGTCGCTTTCGTGGTCGAATTGGGCGCGAGGGCCAGAGATCGCCATTCGGCGTCTCCACCCGTTGACGGCGCGGTAGTCGCCTCGCCTGGTCAGCCCCCGGAGGAGTTGCGTCCCAAATAACACGCAGTGCTATCGGGGGGTCGCTCAATGTGCGTCCGGATGTGCGGACACGTATTTGACGAAGCCGGCTACGTCGTCGGGAACGAGCCGTCCGATCGCCCCGCTCGAATACACGGCCAGGCACACCGTCCCATCCGGTGCCAGGATGACGCCGGTCGACTGCAGATAGTGCGGGTCTTCGTTGACGTAGGCACCGATCGCGGTGGCGACCTGGTCGGCGTCGGCGCCGTATCCGACTGGAAAGTGCAGCTTGCGCTTGGCGACCAGTTCCGCGGAGGTGTCCTCATCGTCGACGGAGAGGGCGACGACTTTGACGTTGAGCTCGCTCAGGGTGTCGAGTGCGCGCGAGAACGCGCCGAGTTGTGCGTTGCAGTAGGGGCACCAGGACCCGCGGTAGATCAGGATGACGCCGTAGGAGCCGGCGAGGTCGCCCGGCAGGCTGATCGTGCCGCCCCCTACGGCGGAGACGTCGAGCGGGGGGAACTGTTGGCCGTTGACGAGGCGCGAGATAGAGGTTCTTCCATCGTGATTCGTTGACACCGTCATGACGAAGCCGATTGCGGTTGCGCGGTCTCCGCTTGCTCTTGGAGCCGGCGGCTATGGCCTCGATAGGCTTGGTAGAGATTCACGACCGCCAAGAACATGACGAACAGCGGGATGTACGGGGTTTTGATCCCGAGGGGCAGGACGTTGGCCGGTACATCGGGTTGCAGGTGCACGTAGGTCGCAATTCCCATGTTGACCACGAGCCCGGCTGACGCGACGAACACGATTGGGCGGTACAGGTTTGGGGTCTTGTGCCTGAAGCACGCCGGCAACAGCAGGCCGAGGCCGATCGCCATTTCACCGACTTTGCCCAGGGGGATGCTGAGCCGTGGCAGGTCACTTTCGGTGATCTGCACGTCGAACATAGTGCGAAACGGCTCGAAATTTTTCAAGAACCCAAACATGAACATGAACACGCCGAGAAACATCGAGTTGTATTTCAATATCTTGGCGTCTTGGGTGCGATTCACAAGTCCCTCTCGATCGGTTTGTACTAATTCGAGCCGCCGGATTGGTGTTAACGGTCGGCAGTTGTGGGCCATAGGCGGTGTCGCGCCGAAGGGCTGACGTGGCGAGGGAAGGGGCATTGTTCGAGGCGCGATGTCGAAGTCCCTCCCGGGCGATGCGTTGGCCACGCTGGGGATCATGCCGAGGGAAAAGTGGACCGACAATTCCAATTCGGATACCGTCCAGCCGTGGCGACAAACGAACGTGGTTCGGCGCCGCGACTGACGGCCCGCGGAGCGGTCACCAAGGCGCGGATCGTGGCTGAAGCCACATCTCTGGTCCGTGAGCGCGGCGTGGCAGGAACGAGCCTCGACGCAGTGATGACGGCCAGCAATACCAGCAGGTCGCAGCTCTATCACTACTTCGCCGACAAAGACGCCCTTATCGGCGAGGTAATAAAGACTCAGCTCGGGCGGGTCATCGCCGCACAGGAGCCACGCCTACGTGAGGTGACATCCTGGAGCGGTCTGCAGCGTTGGTGCGATCATCTCGTCGCCATGACGCGCACAACACAAGGGATCGGCGGCTGCCCCCTTGGCTCCCTCGTGAGCGAGCTCGCCGACAGATCTGACTCCGCGCGCCTCGAGCTCGCGCGGTCCTTCGCCGAATGGCAGTCCTATTTATCCACCGGCCTCGCGGCCATGCGCGACAACGGCGAACTCATCGTCGAAGCCGACCCGGACGAATTGGCGTTGACGATGATGAGCGCACTGCAGGGCGGACTGCTCATGGCGCAGACCACACGCAGCGCCCGTCCCCTCGAACTGGCCCTCAACATGGCACTTGGGCACATCGCCGGATATCTGTCCAACCCCGATCCGATGAATACCCGGTTGATCAACAGATAGCCCAACCGACGCAGGTCGGTTCCATTGGGTACAGGGCGACCACAACGACGGAGTTGCGGACGACGTCAAGCAATTCTTGACGAACGTATGCATGTCAATCTAACGTTGACGCATGTCCGGTTCGTTCACTATGACTGGCCAACAGCTTCACCGCCAGCTCGGCCAGATCTTGGCCGCCCCCGTCTTGAACAGCGAGAACGATCCACTCGAGTTGGTGCGCGCGGCGCACGAGATTCGGGACAAGGCCGAGACATTGCTGGCCGAGGCCGTGGAGCAGGCACGGGCGGCAGGTCGAACCTGGCAGGAAATCGGCGGAGTGCTCGGCGTATCGCGCCAGGCCGTCTTCCAGCGTTACGGAAAACCAATTGATCCACGAACTGGAGAAACCATGAACACCACACCACTTCCTGGAGCCGACGAACTCGCCAGGACCGTCATCGAGGACCTTGTTCACACCCGGTGGGCTGATATCCGCGCGCGCTTCGACGCCACGATGCACGACGGCCTAACCGAGGAAGGCCTCGCCGAGGCATGGGCTCACATTGCGGGCACGGTTGGGGCCTACGAGAGTCACGGAGATACCGACGCCAAGCGCACCGGCCTCTTCACCACCACAAACACGCCATTAACCTTCGAGGCAGGCGATTTCGTCGCTCGCATCACCTTCCGTGACGATCGGTCGATTGCCGGGCTGTACATCCTCAGTCCCGATGAGGCCGGCGGCGCCGGCGAATCAGCCGCCACGTGAGCCAGTAAGCCAAGCGACACCGGCAACACGATGAAGCTTTCAAACTTCCAGGTGTCTTAGGCAAGCCTCGATTGAGAGAAGCGGGACTGTTCAGATCCTGTCCCTAAGGTGAACGCATTGAGCCCGATGCGCTCGTCGAGGAAGTCGAAGAATCGTTGGGCGGCGAGAGCCCGGGCCATTGGCTGGCAATGTCCGGCAGCACCTTCGGTCTCGGTGAACCGAACGAGTTCTTTCTCACCCGGGAGCATCTCGTAGAGGCGTTGGGGTTGGCCGGCGAAGTATCCTTCGTTGTCAGGATCGGCGACGAGCGCTGGCGTCGTGATCTGCTCGGCAAGCTCGGGTGTGATCCGATAGCGCAGCACCTCTTGATACGTGTCGAACATGCTTGGGCACCCAAAGGGCTTGGCCGGCCAGGTGATGACTCGCTTGGCGTTCGCCGGAAGAAAGTCCATCGCCGCGTTGAACCGGACCGCGCTCACCCCAGCACCGAGCTGGTCTTGAGTCACAAACATCCCGAGGAAGCACGGGCGACATCCGATCGCGCCGACGCGATGACTCTGGCCAATATCCTTCACGTGGATGCCCACCTGCATCGCCGACTGCCGGCCGACACTGAACTGGTGCCAGGCGATCGCGGTTCTGGCCCGCGCCCATCAAGATGCAACTTGGCGACGAATCAAGGTCGCTGCCGCAGCATGAATACCGTTGTCACGCGTGAAGGAGCCGGTTGACGAGCTGACTCGAGCCCGGCCCGGACAGCTGGTCAAGTAGCGCCATGCGACCCGAGGCCGCGAGGAGCAGCGCAACCGCCGGACCCTTCACCAACGGCCCGTCGCCGATGGAAAAGTCGGTATCGGTCGCAGTCAGAGCGAGACCCTTGAGGCGTTCTTTGCCCCCCGACGATCGGTCTCCGAAGAGATACCCGACCGCCTCTGCAATCCATGTCGTCGAATAGACGTGGTTGATGCCCAACGGGCGCCGGATGTCTTCCCCGTGAACCACGATCTCAATGACGCGTGTGATCAACGGAAGCGGCGGCGAGACAGCGCAACCCGCGGCGGATCGCAGCGCCGTCAACGACGCTGACGCCTCCCGTTCGCGTGCACGGGCCAGCTGTCTTTCGACGATTCGATCGACACTGAACCTCGCCCGAACGAACTCCCGAACGAAACCGACGCGCGACAGTTCCGCCGTGGCCGCAAGATGCGCCACGACGTCACGAACGGCCCAACCGGCACACAATGACGGGGTCTCCCACTCCGCGGTCTCGAGCCCGATCAGGTCCTCAACTAGGGCCCGACGCTCAGCGTGCACCACAGGCCAGATAGAAGACTTCGTGCCACCCACAGTGGCAGCAAATCACACTGACTATCTTGCGTCAGGCCGAGGACAACCAGACACTCGCGCGCGAGCACCAACGAATCTGCGGCTGCTCGGCCTACGCCCCTTGACTTTTAACGTAATCAGAGGTCTAGAGAAACGAGACTGATCACAGCTGGCCTCGGCGCAGTGCACGCGACCCTATGCCGGTGCGCCGCACGCTGACGTGGTGGTTTTAGATCCCGGCGGCCGTCAGCCATTCGCTGTAGAAGAGCGCGATCCCGAGCCCGCAGGAGATGGCGGCGATCAGCCAGAACCGAATGGTCAATGTCGTTTCCGGCCAGTCCATCAGTTCGAAGTGGTGGTGCAGCGGAGAGTTTCGGAACACCCGTCGGCCGGTAGTACGGAACGAGATCACTTGGATGACGACCGAGGCCACTTCGGCGACGAATAACGCACCCAGGATGATGGCCAGGGTCTCGGTACGACTGGTTACCGAGAGCCCGGCGATGATGCCGCCCAGCGCCAAGGAACCGGTGTCGCCCATGATGATCTTGGCGGGTGCGGCGTTCCACCAGAGGAACCCGATGCACGCGCCGGCCGTCGCGGCGGCGACAAGGGCCAGGTCGAGTGGATCACGGACGTGATAGCACCCAGGTGCGGTGACGATGGCGCATTGGTTTCGGAACTGCCAGAACGTGATGAGGACGTAGGCGGCGGCCACCATTGCCATGGCGCCCGCGGCAAGCCCGTCGAGACCGTCAGTGAGGTTGACGGCATTCGACCAGGCAGAGACGACCACGATGCAGAGCAGCACGAACAGCACAGGCGGCAGTGTGACCGCAGCGATGTCACGGACGTAGGACAACGCAGTGCTGCCAGGAGTGAGACCGTTGGCGTTGCGGAATTGCAGCGCGAGAACGCCGAAAAGAATGGCCGCGATGAGTTGGCCCGCGCTCTTGGCTCTCTTGTTCAAGCCGAGGTTGTGGGCGCGCCGGAGCTTGAGAAAGTCATCGGCAAAGCCGACAGCACCTAGTGCAGTGGCCAATCCGAGGACGAGTAGTCCTGATGCCGTCGGGCCTTCACCTCCGAGCATAAGCTGGGCAAACAGAGTGCTGGTCAGGTAGCTGGCCCAGATCGCGGTGAGGATTGCCAAGCCACCCATCGTCGGCGTTCCCCGCTTACGTTGGTGACTTTCCGGGGCCTCGTCACGGATCGGCTGGCCTATCCCGCGTCGGGCGAACACCCGTATCAACACAGGAGTCAGCAGAGCGGCGACCACCAGGGCTACACCCGCGGCGATAAGTATCGATCTCATAGATCGACACACGTCTCTCGCGCGCAGATCGATCGATCACAGCTGCGCGGCAGCGAACCCCAAGCCTCCACCGAGCCAGTATGGCGGAGCCCCCTACGTACCGCCCTAAGCGATGTCCGTTGTGTCTCGTTCCAAAAACCAATCTGAGCGGCACATTCCCACCGTTTGGCGCTGGGTCGCGATGTCTCGTTCCTTGTGTATGGCAACATGATTCAGATCAGGTTCAATTGATGCATCATTCCGACCGCGGATCGCAAGTGCCTATCGCTGGCCTACACAGACCGCCTGCCCGAGCTCGTGATCGCACCCTCGGTTGGATCTCGCGGCGATCGCTACGACAACGCCCTCGCTGAAGCCCTTAATGGCGCCCACAAGACCAAGCTGTTTACCGCGGCAAACCATCGCGCACCGCCGGCGAAGTCGAGCTTGCGGCCGCAGGGTAGGAGGCCTGGTACAACCAGGAACGCCCTGCAAGAAGTCCTCGGCTGCATTCAGCTGGCCGAGCAGCAGGCCGCCCCACCGGCACCTCACACCCCGCAGCCAGCCAACCCCATCCAGGAACAAACCTGGGCCACTTCAGGGATTGAGTCAACTCACAGCGAACGTGGAGACTGGTGCAGATATCCGGCAGACTGAGGCAACGCCGATTAGGGTGTGACTCGGACAGAACACACCTTGGCGCCGATTGTTGGGTTCGCTTGCACGCGTGTACTTACCCTCCACCGTCGCATCGAATCAGCAAATGAGCTGCGCTATGGCAAACGCATCCGCACGGTGCGGCGCCGAAGGAATTCATCCTGGCGCTCACATGGGTTCGCCGAGCCCTCCGGTGGGACGACGGGATGAGATTGCCGCCGTCAGCGCCCTGCTTACCGCCTCGGCCGACACCAGCGTGGGGATCGTCATCGAAGGCGAACCCGGCATCGGAAAGACAACAGTTTGGCTGCATGGGCTGCATCTGGCTCGCGCCAACGGATTCCGAGTACTTGCAGCGCGAGGCGCACCCGCCGAATCGGTGCTGGCCTACGCGGCGCTCGCCGATTTGCTCGCTGACGTCGATCCGGCGCTGTGGGCCGACCTGCCGGCACCGCAGCGCCACGGGTTGGCGGCGGCCCTGCTGCGAGAACCGGACACCGGAATCGCTGTGGTCGATCAACGGGCCGTCGGCGCGGCACTGCTGACTTTGGTCGATCGGTTGTCCGCCAAGTCGCCCGTCGTGCTGGCCATCGACGACCTGCAGTGGATCGACGCGTCCAGCATCGCAGCGATCCGCTTCGCCGTTCGCCGGCTGACCTCTGGGGTGGCAGTGGCGTGCACCCTGCGCAGCGGCGCCGGTGCGGCCGACGCGCGGATAGAGCTCGCCGCCCCGGATGCGTTGACTCGAATCCATTTGCAGCCGTTAACTGCCGGCGAGCTGCAGGACGTGCTCGCCGCGCAGCCTATGGGTCGCGTGAGCCGTTCACGGGTGCTACGCATTCACCAGCTCTCGGGCGGAAATCCTTTCTATGCCCTGGAATTGGCGCGGGAGGCCGATCAGCACGGCGATAGCACCGATCTCGTGCTGCCCGACAGCCTGACTGAACTTACCCACGCGCGGATCGGGAGGGTTGAACAGGGTGCCGAGGACGCCCTGCTAGCCATTGCGAGCCTGGCGACGCCGACGTTGCCGGTGGTCGCCGCGGCCATCGGGGTGACTCCACAGCGTGCCATCGCCATGCTGGAACTTGCCGAAGCTCATAGTGTCGTCGCCATCGATGGAAGCCGCGTTCAGTTCACCCATCCTCTACTCGCCCACGCAGTCGCGTCGGCTGTACCCCCGGCGCATCGCCGCGCGATGCATCGGCGACTTGCCGGCGTCGTAACGGCGCCCGAAGTCCGTGCTCGTCATTTGGCGCTCGCCGACCCGACCGGCGAGCCAGCGACATTGGCCGCACTTGACGACGCCGCCAACATCGCCCGCGCCCGGGGTGCCCCCGCGGCAGCAGCCGAGTTGCTGGAACTGGCGATCCGACTCGGTGACGGTTCCGCACCTCGACGAATTCGATTGGCACAATGCCTCTTTGCTTCTGGCGACCTTCGTGAGGCTCGTCGCGTACTCGAGGCGGTGGTTGCCGAGCTGACACCGGGGCCGACTCGCGGCGAAGCTCTGGCGTTGCTGATGTTGGTGCGCCTCCACGACGACAGCTTCCTCGAAGCCGCCGAGTTGGGCCGGCGTGCGTTGGCCGACTCCCCAAGTGCCTCGACGCTCCGGGTGCACCTTCTCACGGCGGTGGCATTCGCCCAATTGAACACCGGTCAAGTCGAATCCGCATTCTCGACAGCCGAGCAAGCAGTCGCCACGGCCCGGCTGCTGTCTCAACAGGAGCCGCTCGGCCGGGCGTTGGGCATGCGGGCCATGATGCAGTTCATGATCGGCGACGGCTTCGCCGCCACCGATCTGCAGCAGGCATTGGCTCTCGCCGGGCCCGAATCTGATATGGCTCTGGCCTTTCGGCCCAGCATCCAGAATGCGCTGCTGATGGGCTGGACCGGGCACCTCCAGAGTGCCCGGGATGCCCTGTACCGGGCGGAGCAGAACTGTGTCGCGCGCGGCGAAGAAGGCGAGCTGATGTTCATCGCCTTCCAACGGACCGTATTCGACATTTGGAGTGCCGAATTGGACCGGGCCGCCGAGACCGCCGATGAGGCCCTGCATCGCGCTCGCCTCATCGGCGGGGACGCATCGACGTTCATCGCGTCATCGCTGCAGGCCGCGGTCGCGGCTTATCAGGGCCGCATCGACGACGCCCGTACTCACATCGAGGAGGCGATGGCCGCAGGCCAAGGCAGCGGCTACGTGTTCATGCTGTCCTGGACGGTCGCCATCCACGGATTTTTGGAACTGTCCCTGGGGAACCATGCCCAAGCGCTCGCGGTGTTGTCACCGCTGATGCCGATGGTGGAACTGATGCCCCGCTGCACCGAGGTGCTCACAACCGGGTTTCTCCCCGATGCGATCGAAGCGATGATCATCCTCGGTCGACTCGATGAAGCCGAGACGAGGATCGCCGTCCTCGAACGCAACGGTCACCGACTCGATCGGCCGTGGGCGCTGGCTGTCGGTGCCCGCTGCCGAGCCATGCTGTTGGCTGCGCGCGGTGAGGTGGGCGCTGCGGCGACGTCGGCTCGTCACGCTCTCACGCAGCATGACCGGGTGCCCATGCCTGTCGAACGAGGGCGCACCCTACTCCTGCTCGGCAAGCTCGAACGACGCCTGCGCCATCCGGGCGCCGCTGCGGCGGCGTTGGGTGAGGCTCTCAGCATCTTCGAGAATGCCGGTATGCCGCTGTGGATCTCACAGGTTCGCACCGAGCTCGACCGTGTCGCGCGCCGCGGTGTCCACCCGTTCGGGCTGACACCGACCGAGCAGCGTATCGCTGACCTCGCAGCTGGCGGTATGAACAATCGTGACATCGCCTCGACGTTGTTCATCACCAGGAAAACGGTCGAAGTCAACCTCACCCGCATCTACCGCAAACTTGGGATTCACTCCCGCAGCGAGCTCTACCACGTCATCGCGGTGGACCCGTAGTCATGTCCGTGACCGGGGTAGCGGAAGTTCAGATTGTAGTAATTTCCCAGATGTAGCCGACCTCTCCGCATGGCTAGGGTCATCCCGACAGATCCGAGCGGGGGCGGACTGTTGTTGATGGCTTCGCCTCGCCAACAGCGCCGAAGGACATCGACATGGCCGCACGATCCCGTGCCAACCGAGGCAAACCCCGTCATCGCCCCGCAAAAACACGTTCCGTTGCCACCTGGCTACGGGCGGGCTCTGTTGCGGTCGGGCTCGGTGCCGCCATGGCTGTCGGACAGGGCGTCGCTAGTGCCGACACCGCATCAGCAGCACCCGGCGGTACCGCCCACCGCCCCGAGGGGCCGTCGGCCACGACCGGCACCCGCGCGGCCGACCTTCAGCGCAACCGGCACGCAGCCGCCACCGGCGGGTACGTCGCCCACCAAATCGCTGACGCTTCGATCGCACCCACGCCGGCGGCCACGCAATCACCCCTCCACCGGCCAGCCACAGCGCCCGTCTTCGCGGTCGCCGCTGTCAGTCCGACAGCCGACACGACCGGTCGCATCACTGTCGCCTCCCTGACGCCGGCCGCCGCCTACCCAGCACCCGTGACTGCCCCGGTCACCCTCGCCGGGATCGTCTCCGACGTTCTGAGTTGGACGGGACTGTCTGCCTTGGCCCATCAGCTGCCCATTCCGGCGCTGCCAGTCCCCGAGCCGCTGGCCGCCGCATGGACCGCCGTGCGGGAAATTGAATACCGCATCAACAATCGCTACCCCAGCGCCAAACCCACCATCACCGCCGAAGATCCGAAAACCGGTGTCGTCACCGGAAGTCTCAACGCCACCGACCCCGACGGCGACCAAATCACCTACACCGTGACCACCCAGCCCGCAAAGGGCACTGTCACAGTCAACGAGGACGGATCGTTCAGCTACACGCCAGACGCAGCCGAGGCCGCCAGCGGTGGAACCGACATATTCCGCGTCAAGGTCAGCGACGCCAACGCCGCCAATCCTGCCGCCATCCACGGGTTGCTCGGCCTGCTCGGCGTGACTTCAGAGCCGACTGTCGCGGTCCGCCTGACCGTCACCGCCGTCGGCGCCCCCGCCACCACCGTGACGGTCAACGCCACCGCCGGCACCCCCGATCCCCATACCGGGGTCACCATCATCACCGTCATCAGCAGCGATTCGGCCGGCAATCCGGTGACCTACACGGCCACGAGTCTGCAGGGAACGGTTAGCCCGAGCCCCACCCAGGCCAGCACCCTGACCTTCACCCCCGGCGCGGGATACACCCCGGCCGACGTCGTCACCGACCCCGGCCACGCCACCGACACCATCACGATCACCGCCACTGATACCGCCGGCGCAACCTCGGCGGCGGTCGTCACTATCACTCAGACGGCACTGGCCGACACCCCTGTCGCCGGTACGCCCACCGTGGGAACGCCAGCCACTGATACCGGAACTGTTACCGGCACAGCCAATTTCACCGACCCAGCAGGACGCACGCTGACCTACAGCATCACTTCCAGCCCCAGCCTGGGAACGCTCAGCCTCACCGGGAACGGCGGCTTCTCCTACACGCCGACGACCACAGCGCGGACCAACGCCGCCTCCGGCGGCCCCACGACCGATACCTTCACCGTGACCGCCACCAACGCGACCGGCGCCTCGGCGAACGAAACCGTCAGCGTGCCAATCAGTCCCACGGCAAGCAGCACCGGTCCGATCAAAATAACCGTCGGCACGAACCCCGAACAACTTGCGATCTCGCCCGATGGTGCGCATCTTTATGTGACCAACAACGGCAGCAAGTCGGTGTCGGTCATCGACACAGCCACCAACACCGTCGCCACCACCATCGCGGTCGGCAACTCCCCCACCGCAATCAAAATGGCTCCGGACGGAAAACACGTCTACGTCACAAACTTCGACGACGGCACCATCTCGGTGATCAGTACCGCCACTAACACCGTCACCGCCACCGTCACCGTCGGCGGCAACCCGGAGGGACTTGCGATAAGCGCCGACGGCAGCACCCTCGACGTCGCCATCGACGGCAACAACATCACCCAGGCCGCAGTGACACAGATCAACACCGCCACCAACACGGTCAGCACCACCACCCTACTCGGTGACGGCGAGACCATCCGACCCAGTGGCGTCGCCAGCGTCGGTGGAACTCTGTACGTAACCGACTACAGCTCCAACTACATGTTCGTCATCCCCAGCCCGGGAACCCTGACCGGAGCGACCCGGATCTACGTCGGTGGCCAAGCCGTCGACCAGGTCAATCCACTAGACCCGGTCCTCAGCTCCGACGGCACAACGCTTTACGTCGCAGAGCGATTCGTCCCGAACATCGGACCGGCGATCGCAGTCGTCGACCTGTCCTCCGCGACCACCACGCAGCACATACACATTCCGGCCGCAGTGCAGGAGATCGTCAAAAGCCCCGACGGCGGCTCGCTGTTCATCACCAATGGCGGCAACACGGTATCGAAACTGGACCTCGCTACCGGCGCGGTCACCACTGTGGCGACCTATGACGACGGCGCTGGCACGGGGATCGCCGTCAGCCCCGACGGCACCCACCTCTACGCCACCAACTATGGGAACGGCACCGTCGAGGTCACCGCGCTCTCGTAACCCACGATGCACAGTTGGCTCATGAGTGCCGTAAAAGGCCCTCCCAGTTCGGCAGCTGACCTTGAAGCCATGACTTTTACTGTTCCGGTGTCACCGAAAGAACTCGGCACCTGAGCTGAAGAACCCGACGGTGCGATGAAGAACGGGCCGCGCTGCAGCGCCTGAATCGCATCGCCAGATCGTCTGCCCGACATACGCCACCGAGTCACGTGGTGGACAGGTAGGCGGCGATGCCACGGACGACGGCGGCGGCGTACGCGGCCTGTCCCTGCTGGCTGGTCAGTACGTTCGCGTCGCCCAGGTGTTTCATGTTGCCCATTTCAATCAGGATCGAGGGATAGGCCGCCAGGTTGAGCCCAGCCAGATCGGCACGCCCGTACAGGCCGTCGCTGCCGCGATAGGTGGAGGGTTGCATGCCTGACGCGACAAGCTGGTCGCGCATGGTGCGGGCGAAGGTCACCGCCGGCGGGGCCAGCGTCGTCGCGCTGATGCGCGGTGAGGCGTATCTGACGGATATCCCCACGTCTTAGCGCACAGTCAATTCCCAGGGAACCGCGCGAACCGTTGCGCCGACCATTGGATGTGGGAACCAAACTCCCACTGTCCCAGGGAAGGCCAGCGAACCGATATGAGAACCAACAGCATCACCGCCAAGGCCGCGCACGTCGTCGTGTGCGTTTCGGCTCTGAGCGTCGTCGCTGCAATGGCCGCGGCACCTGCGTGGGCACACGTTCACGTCGATGCCGATCACACCACCCCCGGTGAGGACGCCATCCTGGCATTTGAAGTCCCCAACGAGTCTGACAAGGGAGCGTCCACGTCTGAAGTGACTGTCGCCCTTCCCGATCTGACCGAGGTCAGCGCCGAACAGATCCCGGGCTGGGCGGCTCGCCTGGACCGCAACGTGGCGGCAGGCACCGTCAAATCCATCACCTGGACTGCGGCACCCGGCGCCGGCATCGCGCCCGACCAGTTCGTTCTGTTCCGGGTGGCGGCCACGCTGCCCACCGGCGCCAGCGCCTCCTTCCCCACCACCCAGACCTATAGCGACGGCACCGTCGTGCACTGGGATCAGCCCACTCCGGCAGGGGGCACCGAACCCGAACACCCCGTTCCCATATTGACTCTGGGGACCACACCACACGAGGCCGCAGACCAGCCGTCGGCCACCGTATCGGCGAGCCCTGCCCCCGCAGCACCGGCGGCGTCGGCGTCGGCGCCCGCCTCGGACAACACCTCACGCTGGCTGGCCGGGGCCGCCCTCGTAATCGCCGCGGCAAGCGTGGCCATCACCTTGGTGACGCGGCGACGGTCATGAAGGCGGCGGCGGTGTTCGCAGCGTTCTGCATCATTGCGCTCGCCGGTGCGCCCGCAGCGTCAGCGCACGCCGTGCGCATCGCCACCGACCCGGCCGTCGACGCCGTACTCACCACGGGCCCCGTCCAAGTCAGCGCCACGTTCAACGAACGTCTCCAGACGACGTTCTCCGCGATGACCGTCGTGGGACCCGACGGGAACCTGTGGTCCACCGGGCAACCTCATCTACAGGGCGCCATCATTTCCGTCGATGTCCTGCCCCTCGGTCCGGTCGGCACCTACACCGTCAACTATCGCGTCACCTCCGCCGACGGACACGTCGTCTCCGGATCATGGCCATTCCATCTCAGCACCGCCGGCACAGGCCGACCCGGACCATCCGCCTCTTCGCCTTCTACTGCCTCCCAAGGGATTCCGATATGGCCCTTCTTCCTCGCCGCAGCGGTGGCCTTGCTCGGGGGCGCAGGATGGTGGGCACTGCGACGGCGAAACTGACTTCAGTCAGGAGCTACATGGTGTTCGGCTGTCAGGGCAGCACGAGATATGTTCCGTGCCCCTCGATGACCAGGCCGTCGGCGAATCGCAGAATCTCGTTGACCTGGCCGCCATCTTGGTTGCGGTAGTTGATCACGATGGTGTCGATTCCGTCATAGACGCCTTCGACCACGAAGTGAAGGTTGGCGACGTGCTGGAGTGCACTGATCCAGTAGTCGCGTAGTGCGGATTTGCCCCGAATCACCCCGGCGGTGTGCGGCAGGAGCTTGGCAGCCACGGGTGAGGTGAACACCACGTTGTCGTCAAAGTGGACGAGGACTGACTCAACGTCGTGCGCATTCCACGCCGCCACCCACAGTTCACTAAAGACGACTGCGTCGGGCTTCATGGTCGAACACGGTAGTCGCGGCGGCTTCCAGCGCGCCAATGGTTTTGACGTCCGGCCCAGCTCCGAATGATTGAGGGCTCACTTTTTCGAGTTGAGGGTCTGGTGCCTGACATGGCCAGCACCTAAAGTCCTGATGGCGAGGCAACGTTGCCACGCGGTTCATGGGGGAACTGATGATGGTCGATACGCTGCCACCGGGCCCGCGACTCCCCATGGCCGTTCAAACCGCGGCGTGGATCGCGCGCCCCTGGGAGTTCATGAAGCGTTCTGCTGCCCGGTACGGCGACACGTTCACCTTAAAGCTCGCTGGCGAGGGAGCCATGGTGATGGTGTCGCATCCCGACGCCGTCAAGGATGTCTTCACCTTGTCTCCTGATGTCGCCAACGCTGGCGAGGCGAACCGCATCCTTCTGCCGGTCGTCGGCGGAAGCTCGGTCCTGTTGCTTGATGGTGATGCGCACAGGGAGCAGCGCCGCCTCCTCATGCCGACGTTCCGTGGCAGTCACTTGCAGAGCTACGCCAACACCATGACCGACATCGCTGAGGCTGAGATCGCTCGGTGGCCACGTGGTGAACCCGTGAGGCTGCATCCCCGGATGCAGACTTTGACACTGGAAGTCATTCTGCGCGTGGTGTTCGGACTCGATCACGGACAACGTTTGGACGAGCTACGGGCAGCGCTGCTACGCATGCTCGCACCGCTGTCACATGCCCTGGGCCAATTGATGCTGTTGGTGGTCGGCCCTCAACAAATGAGAACCAAGCTCGCCCAACGATTTCTACGCGACGTAGATCGACTTCTCTACGAAGAGATCGGCGCACGGCGGCGGGTGGACAACCTCGACGAGCGCACTGACGTGCTATCGATGCTGCTGCGAGCGGAGCACGCCGACGGCCATCCGATGAGCGACCGCGAGATCCGCGATGAACTGATCACGCTGCTGTTGGCCGGCCATGAGACGACGGCATCAGGGCTGGCCTGGGCGGTCGAGCGGATCGTCCGTTACCCCGACATCCAAGCGCGTTTGATCGAGGAGACGCGCGCCGATAGCGATCGATACGTTGACGCCGTGGTGAAGGAGTCACTTCGGCTGCGACCCGTGGTCGCCTTGGTAGGCAGACGGCTCCAAGAGCCTGCGGTGATCGGCAGAGTGTCATTGCCTGCCGGCGCGGCCGTCGTACCGTCGATCTACCTGATGCATCGGCGGCCCGAAATCTACCCCGACCCTGAACAATTCCGTCCCGAGCGATTTCTGGACAATCACTTCAGCACCCACACGTGGATTCCCTTCGGAGGAGGTGTGCGCCACTGCCTCGGTGCGGTTTTTGCCGAGCGTGAAATGCGAATCGTGCTCAAAGCATTGTTCGCGCATAACCAGATACAGCCCGACCGGTCCGCACCCGAGCCGGTACATCGCCGTGGTGTCACCCACGTTCCCGGTCGTGGCACCACCGTCGTCCTGACGTGAACCACCACCAAGATCATGCCGAGGTGGTGCGGCTGTACGGCCCATGGCGAGCCCGCACCCCTCGTGAGGCGGCCAGCTTCCTTGACGGTTATCCAGGTAGGTGGTGGATCGCTGGTGGTTGGGCGATTGATGCGTTCACCGGTACTTCGCGCGCCCATGGCGACCTCGACATTGGTATCCCGCGCACGGAGGCGGAGGGTTTCATCGAGTTCGTCGGAGCCACCTTGGATGTGTGGGCGGCGGCGGGAAGCCTGACACCGCTGCCTCGCCACGGCGCGAGCATTTCGGATGACTGCGGCAACCTTTGGTTGCGGGCCAACGGCGCCGACCCGTGGGAGTACGACGTGCTGCTCGAAGATGTTCGCGGTGAGACCTGGGTCTATAAACGCGCCACGCACATCTCGCGCCCGATCAATGATTGTTTGTGGTCCCACGAGGGCATCACGTACCTACGGCCCGAGGTTCAACTCCTGCTCAAAGCTAGGCACGCCCAGTCGAAGGACGATCTCGACTTCGAGCGGTGCCTCCCAAAGCTCGACGACGCCAGCCGCTGTTGGTTGGCTCAATCAATGAGCGAGGAAGAACCGGGCCACCCCTGGGGACGCAGACTGACGGCCTAGCTATCGAACATGACAGCACCGCACCGGATCTGAAATCATCGGACCCACGATTCGGACCGCGCAGGCTCAGATCGTCGCCCGGATTCGGCCGGTCGCATGTGTTCGGTTGATTTACGTCAGCAGGATGTCGGCGAGGGACGCCGTCTTGACGAATGCACGTGCCGCTGCGGCGAGTTCGTCGTTCAAGGTAACCAGCGCGTCGGCCTGCAGCTGGGTCAGCACGATGTACTCGACTTGATGTACGTCCGGCCAGTTCAGCTTGCAGGCCAGCCGCCAAGCATTGTCCTCCAGGGATCGGTCGCCGAGGAACCGGATCCGCAGGCCGCGGATACCGTCGAGAATCTGGCGTCCGGCGCGTTCGTCGATCTCGCCGCGGCGCACCGATTCGTACACCAGGCTCAGGACCTGCGAGCGCAGCAGGGTGGGTGCGGTCAGGCTGTGCTGCGGGGGTATAACAGCGTTATCTGTGGCAAGTTTCACGGCCACCGGTGCATCGATGACAAACGTAGACATCCCCGCGCCTTCGGATGGTTCACCGCTGTTGTGCCGGCTGACCTGCAGCTGTACTCGTACGAGATCACCGTCATCTATCCCTTCGGGACGGCGCAGGGCGATCTTCAGCGGGACCAGATACACCCCGTCTTTGGGGATCAGGGATGTGGTCACCTCGGTGGTGCCGATACGGACGTGCGCGGGGATGACTCCCCAGCCGTAGGTGAGCTCGCCATGGTGCGCGTGCAGGAACTCATCGACGTGCGCGGGTGTGGCGACGAAGAAATACGGTGCGGGGCCACGCCACTGGAACACCTCGGCCTCAAATTCCCAGTCCACAGCCACCCACGGTAACGCCGTAGAAGCTCCAGCGCCGGCGAAATCGCGCAGTACCGTCCGGGGCCCCGTTCAACCTGCCATGGACGGACCAGCCTGTTTACCCTGAGGGGATGGCAGCTGTGGGTGGGGCGCGTCCGGCCGCGGTCCTGGTGACGGGCATGTCGGGCGTGGGTAAGTCAACGGCGTTGGACGAGCTTGCCCGTCGCGGCTACACCACAGTGGACACCGACGATGGTCCGTGGATCCAGAGCGTCGACGGCGAGCCATTATGGCGCGAGCCGATGATTGAGGAGCTACTGCAACGGCCCCGCGCGACAGCCCTATTCGTTCAAGGGACGGTCGCCAACCAGGGTCGGTTTTATCACCGGTTCGACGCGGTCGTACTTCTCACCGCGCCGCTCGATGTCGTGCTCGACCGTCTCGAGCAGCGCACCAATAACCCGTTCGGCAAGCAGCCGGACGAACGTGCGCGGATCCTGTCGGACATCGCCACCGTTGAGCCGTTGCTGCGGCAGAGCGCTACGCACGTGATTGACACCACCCGTCGGCTGCCTGAGGTTGTTGACCTTCTGGTCGACATCGCCCTGGCCAGTGGAATGCCATGAGACGCTTCCCTCGTCGATGGCTCAGGATCGACGCCGGTAGTGGTCCCAAGCCCCATGGACTAACGGCACCGTGACCGTAGCGAGATGCCGAGTCGCTGCTATCCACCGGCCAGTTCGGCGCGTATCTCCAGGGACGCCGGGCGACGGAGGTCCTGCCGCATCTGGGTCCAAAGACCCTGGCTTTAACTCTCGGGGCGCGCCATAGTTCGCAGACATAGGAGGAAATTTCATGTCTCGAACTGTGTTGTGCCGCGATGTCATCGCCCAAGCTGTGCATCGTGCGTGCCGAGCGCCCTCGATCCACAACAGCCAGCCATGGCGGTTTGTCGGTGACAACACCGGCGCGCTGCAGCTGTTTCTGGACCGTGATCGTCTCGTCGACGCCGATTCTTCAGGGCGGCAGGCATTGTTGAGCTGCGGTGCGGTACTTGACCATTTGAGGGTCGCCTTGGCGTCGGCTGGATGGGCGGCAGACGTCGACTATTACCCCAATCCCAACGATCACACCCACTTGGCGTCGATCGGCTTCATTCCCATGGAATTCGTCACCGACGCCCATCGGCGCCGAGCCGACGCGATCCTCGCACGACGCACCGACCGCCTGCCTTTTGACGCACCTGCCGACTGGGATGCCTTCGAGCCAGCGCTGCGCCGTCAGGTCGGTGATGACATCGCTTTGTTGGATGTTCTCCCCAAGGATGCACGCCCGCAACTGGCCGAAGCATCCCAGCTCACTGAATCGTTGCGTCTATACGATTCGTCCTATCACGCTGAATTATCTTGGTGGACAGGTCAATTCGGAACAACAGATGGTATACCACACAGTTCGCTGGTCACGGCAGCAGAAGGTGATCGAGTGGATATCGGCCGAAACTTCCCCGTCACCCACCATTGCGAGAGACGTTCTCAAGTGCCAGAAGACAACTCGACGGTGGTTGTGCTGTCTGCTTTGGATGACACCCACCGCGACATTCTCACCTGCGGAGAGGCGCTCTCGGCGGCGCTCCTGGAGGCCACCATGGCGGGCTTTGCAACGTGTCCGCTGACCCATATGACCGAGGTCGCGGCCAGCCGTGACATCATCAGCCGACTCTCCGGACGCGCACTCCCCCAGATCTTGATCCGGGTCGGCTCGGTGCCGGCGGACACCGACGTGGAACCGCCGACCCCTCGCCGCCCGCTAGACGAAGTGCTGACCTGGGCTGCGGCATCGCGAGATTGAGTTCGGTAACCCGACGGCACCGCCGCGAGGGTCATACATCTTTCGGGCCAAGGTCGCTGGACCCACTTCCACGAAGTCACATCGCGGCCTGATTTTCCCCGGTATACGGTGGTTCCACCACCATGGCTTTCCCGCCACCGACCCGCTTGGCCTGGTACATCGCCTCATCGGCGCGCTGCAGGATCGCATCGAGATTGAGCTCGGCTGCGCCGATCGGCTCCCAGGTGACGCCCACACTGGACTGCAGCGCCAGCCCCGCCTGGTCACACAGCATCAGACTCTGCGCCCGTCTGACGAAGCTGTCCAACTCGTGTGCATCCAAAAGCGCAGCAACGAGCACGAATTCGTCGCCACCGACCCGCGCGGCAAGGTCGCGGGTCCGGATGGTCTTGGTCAGCTGCTCGGCGACTGCCTGCAACGTGGCGTCTCCCCTGCCGTGTCCGTGGTCGTCGTTGAGCTTTTTGAACCCGTCGAGGTCGATGAGGACAACGCCGAGTACGGCACCGCGCGGACTTCGGGCGAACATCAGCCCTGCTTCGGTGAACAGCCCGCGCCGGTTCAGCAGCCCGGTCAGCGGATCACGATTGGCCGCGTACGCGGTGGCACTGAGCCCACGTCGGGTGCCTTCGATGATCATGGCTGCGACCGCAGGCATCACAACGACGGTGGCCAGCGCCGGCAGGAAAAACAGCGACAGCTCCGCCAGGTCAGCCCCGTCGTGGGTGACGCCGATCCAGGTGAACGCCGCGATGGTCGCCATAGCAAAGCCGCAGTGCAGGAACAGCACCCGATACCCCAACAGCACCGCGGTGAACGCGCCGATCAGGCACATATAGACAGTGGCCGACAGCCGCGCCTCGGGCACGGCGAGCGTCGCGCCCGACACGGCCAGCGCGACGTCACCCCACACCGCGAATGCGATCGCCCACCGGTGATTCGGCCACGGCCTCACCAACCACAAGATGCCGATGATCAGCGCCGATACCAATATGCCTAGGTGGATGGCCCTGGCCGGGATGCCATGCGGGCCCAGCGGCTGCACCATGTGGAACTGTTCGATGGCACTGAGTAGGCCCAAACTGATGCACAGCACCCCGATCAGGATCCGGATGCGCCCCAAGAAGCCGGTGGCGCGCAGCACCGCGGTAGCGATGGCGAACTCGCGCCCACCCATGCGTCAGCCCTCGGGATATCGTGTCGGTATGTGTGACGAATAGTATCGGACACTACCGTCAGCGGCTACACCCCGGTCCCGTCGGCCGCGGTGTACGCCCGCCACCCACCGAATCGAGTGATCTCCTGCTGGCCCTCGACCAGCGCGGGCTCGCCGATCACGCCGAGCACGGTCGACCCGTCATCGAGGCGGACCTTCCCGATCGACAACCCGGGTGGCTCGGCGAGCAGGATACCGGCCAGGCCCGCAGCGGGCACCGCCCACACCTCGACCGCCACCGCGACCCCCGAGCCGTCGGTGACCCGGATCATCGCGGGGTGGTCATCGTTGATCGTCCACAGCCGGTACACCGGCTCAGTGGTGGCCTCCCGGACGAACGCGGCGCCCGCGGCGGCCATGTTCGGTGAGAGTTTCAGCCCGCGCATCAATGTGCCGTTGACCGCTAATAGCACTGCCTCGCTGTCATTTTCGTCGTCATGCACAGCTGCAACAGTAGCGCCGACGATTCGAGTTCCCGACGTGCCGGCCAGGATCGCCGGGATCTCCTCGGCCGCCCCGATGACCCCGACGGCCCCGGGCGTCGCGGCCACGAAATCGGCGACGGCCTCCACTTTGGGTTCCATCGACCCCTTGCCGAATTGGCCGGAGGCGAGGTAGGCGCGGGCTTGCTCAACCGTGATCGTGTCGAGCCACTTCTGCGACGGCGTTCCGAATCCGACGGCCACTCGCGGCACACCGGTGGGGATCATCAGTAGATCTGCACCTAGTTCATGGGCCAGCAGGCCGGAGGCGATGTCCTTGTCGACGACGGCTTCCACGCCGACCACGGTGCCGTCCGGTTCGAGCGCCACCGGGATGCCGCCACCGCCCACCGCGACGACGATCACGCCGTCGTCGAGCAGCCGGCGGATCACCTCGGTCTCCAGGATCGTCGTCGGCCGGGGCGAGGCCACCGTGCGCCGCCAGCCCCGGCCGGCGTCCTCGGCTATCGTCCACCCCTGGCTGGCGGCCAGCGCCGTGGCTCTGGCCTCATCGAGGAAGGAGCCGACCGGCTTGGTCGGATTACCGAAGGCCGGATCGTCGCGGCTGACCACCGAGTGCGTCACCACCGCGACGACCGGCCGGGACAGGCCACGGCGGGCGAGTTCGTTACGCAGGGCTTTGACGAACATGTAGCCGATCGCGCCCTGGGTGTCAGCGACGGCGTAGTCGACCGGGACCGGATCAACCTCGTCCTTGGCGAGTTCAGAACGGCGCAGGATGAATCCGACCTGTGGCCCATTGCCATGGGAGACAACGAGTTTCCAGCCTTGTTCCACCATGTCGATGAGCGGCGCTACCGCGCGAGCGACCGTGTCGTACTGTTGCGGGATCGAGTCGTGATCGGCATCGGTGACCAAGGCGTTGCCGCCGAACGCGACGATGGCAGTGCTCATTTGTCAGCTCCCGACGCCAGCGCGGCCAGCGCTTCGTTGAAACAGGCCATCGGCGCGGTGGTGATGCCAGCGCCGATCTGCCCGACGCCGGCCTGCCGGTGCGCGATGCCGGTGTTGATGATCGGCAAGACACCGGAATCGACCACCAGGCGGGCGTCTATTCCGGCCGGCGTACCGCCGAAGTTCAACGGCGGCAACGTGAACGCCGGATTAGTGCCCAGCGTGATGGACAACATGCGACGGCTGTTGGCCGTCGCATCGGCCGGGGTGCCACCCACGAATTGGACGATCGCGGGTGAGGCGGCCATCGCGAACCCGCCGAGCCCGTTGGTCTCGGTGATCGCCGAGTCGCCGAGGTCGGCGGCCGCGTCGTCGACCGAGTAGCCCGGGAAGTACAGCCCGTCAACGGGATTGGCGGGAGCCTGAAACCACTGATCGCCGGTGCCGGACAGCTTGATCCCGAAGTTCACCCCGTTGCGGGCCATTACCGTGACCATGCTGCTGCCCGGCACGCCCGCCGCGGCGTCCGACATCGACTTGGAAGCGGCCATCGAGATGTTGAGGAAGAAGTGGTCATTACCGGCGACGAACTCCAACGCACGGCGCACCGCGTCGGACGGCAGGTCGGAACCCAACAGCGACAACGTCAGCCGCTTGAACAACAACCCGGACGCAGCAGCATTGCGGTTGTGCAGCTCGTCGCCCATATGCAGTGCCTGGGCCATCAGCGGTTTGAGATCGGGGTCGGTCAATCCGCGCACCGCGACCTGCATGGTGGCGAAGAAATCGCCACCCAGCCAGCGCAGCCGGTCGAGCACATCGGGCGAGTTGGCGCCGAACCGCAGCACCTTGCCCAGTCCCTCGTTGAGGTTGCAGAAGGCCCGGTTTCCCGCCGCGGTGTTCTCCACCACCCACACCGGCATCGACGGGCTGATGATGCCCGCCATCGGCCCAACCGCGCTGTGCTCGTGGCAGGGTTCCAGCGCTATTTCCCCACTCTCGACGAGCCTCTCGGCGGCGTCGAGGTCGTGGGCCCACCCCTCGTAGAGGATCGCTCCGGCGATGGCGCCGCGCTGCGGTCCGCACATGTCGGGCCATGCGATCGGTGGTCCGGAATGCAGGATGCGGCGCTCGCCGGGGCCGAGGCCTGTGATCGCCTCGCCAGCGCGCACCAGATCGATCAGGCGTGGCTGCGCGCCCAGATAACGATCGAAGGCGATCTGGTTGGCCGCCTCGATGCGCGGGTCTGAAACCAGCGTGGCCAGTGTCCAGCCCAGCGCGGGATCGGCGCCCGCGGGCGGCGCCCACGTGACGTTGGTGGCCTGACCCCCGGCGGCGGTGACATTGGTCGCGAAGCCCTGCAGGCCGACGTTGACGACCTTGAGGTCCTGTTCGAAAAGCTTCTTCACCGCTGTCCTCCGAGCGCGCCGATCAGGGTCGCCGACCACAGGGCCGCCTCCGCGTTGCTGGACGCGACCAGCACCCCGGCGGACTGCAGGCCGGCGACCGCCGTGGCACGATCCTGCGGATCGAGGTCGGTGCCGCACACGTGGCCGATGAAGGCCACCGTTCTTCCGTCAGCACGGGCCGCGGCCCCAGCGGAGTCGATGATCGACATCAGTTCTGCCGTCGGATCGTCGGCCGAGCCGTAGCCGAGCACCACGTCGAACAGCACGACGGCTGTCGTCGGGTCGGCGATCTCGTCGCGGATCCGGGCGTCCTTACCCGACGGGTCGATCATCGGATGGGGTCGGCCCTGGGTGAATTCGTCGTCGCCCATGTCGATGATGGTGTGCTGCAGGCTGGTTCGGATCTCGGTCAGCGGGCTGTTACCCACCACCGGGGTGTTGGAAAAAGCGATGATGCCATGGGCCCGGTGCACCAGCTGCGCTTCGAAGCAGAATGTGCCGCCAGAGAAGATGCCCCGCACATACCGCTGGTCCGGGGCCATCGAGTCTGCGAGATCGGTAAGGGTGCGCCGCATCTCCGGTGAGATCGCGATATCGCCGGCGCTGGGCTGCTCGCCGCGGGCCAATTGCACAGCCATATCGGCGGCCTGGGCGAGATACGCCGCGCCGTAGACCCCGTCGCCAGTGATCGACTCCGGATCGGCGCCGAGGAAGATCACGACGACAGGTTTGGCGCTAGCCCCAGCTGCGGCAAGCACTTTCGCGGCCACCGCGGCCGAGGGCGGCTTGGACACCAGGACGATGACCGTAGTGGCCGGGTCATCGTCGAGGGCGGCCAGGCCGTGCAACATCGAGATGCCGCCGATCACGTCGGCGAGGTCGTGACCACCGGTGCCCAGCGCTTGCGACACCCCCGATCCGTTCTGGTGGATCCGGACGGTGACCTCTTGGGTGCCGGTGCCCGAAGCGCCGACCACCCCGATCGGCCCGCGCCGCACGACGTTGGCGAACCCCAGCGGGATCCCATTGACGATCGAGGTCCCGCAGTCGGGGCCCATCACCATCAGGTCGGCTCCGCGGGCGTATTGCTTGAGCGCCAGTTCGGCTTCCGCGCTGACGTTGTCGCTGAACACCATCACGTCCAGGCCCAACCGCAGTGCCTTCATCGCCTCGGCGGCGGCATAGTCGCCGGGCACCGAGATCAAAGCGAGGTTGAGCGTCGGGTCTTTCGCGACGGCCATCTGAATGCTGGTGGTGGGCGCGGCGGCAGCCGGTTCACCGCTGTCGCCTGCCGCCGCCGACAGCAGCTTGTCGGCGATCGCCAGCGCCTCGTCGCAGGCTTCATCGGTGCCCGACACGGCGACGACGAGGTCGTTGGGCCGAACCTCGAAGGCACCGAGACCGGCCGCGACCAGGTTGTCGACATTGGTGGCCGAGGCCATCACCACCGACGCGGCCTGGATACCCGGTATCGACGTCACCCGCGCCGACACCGTCATCAAGGACACCGAGTCCTTGTACAGGTTGGGATAGAAACGCGAACTGATTCCCATGCGTCAGGACGTCGCGGCGATGAACTCGTCGGCGTCGGACACCCAGCCGAAGATCCCGCCTTGGGCCTTGATCATCTCCAATGCCACCCGCTGGAATTCCGGAAAGTACGACGCCACACAGTCACTGAGCACCAGACATTCATAGCCCCTGTCGTTTGCCTCGCGCACCGTGGTGTGCACGCAGACCTCCGTCGTCACCCCGCAGACCACCAGCGTCTTGATGCCACGGTCGGACAAGATCTGACTCAGGTCGGTGGCATGGAAGCTGCCCTTACCCGGCTTGTCGATCACGGGCTCGCCGTCGATGGGATACAGCTGGTCGATGATGTCGTGGCCCTTCTCGCCGCGCACCAGGATGCGGCCCATCGGACCGGCCTCGCCGATGAACGTCTTGCCGCCACGGTGCAACTTCGCCGGCGGACAGTCGGTCAGATCGGGACGGTGCCCCTCCCTGGTATGGATGACCAGCATGCCGATCTCACGGGCCTTGGCCAGCACCCGCCCGATCGGTTCCACCGCGGCGAGCAGCAACGAGGTGTCATTACCGAGAGCCTCGCCGAAGCCGCCGGGCAACACGAAGTCACGCTGCATATCGATGATCACCAGCGCGGTGCTCGCGACGTCGAAGTCCAACGGGAAGGGCTCCGCATTGATCGTGGCCATCTGAGGTCCTCCTGAAACGCCGACGGGGCGGATCCATTGAAACGTAACCGGCAGCTGATCGCGCGGGTGAACATTTCTGCGGTGTAAACAAGGGAGCCGAGGTGCCGCAAGTCGATCGCAAGTGCCTTGCAAGTGTCGGCGGACATCGTCGTCACATGAAAACACCACAACCGCTCACCGTCACTCCCCGCCAACCCCACGATCCCGAGCCCGAACTTGTCGGCATCACGGTGGCGCACCGGGCGATGCTCACCGACGCCGGGCGGCTCGTTACTGCGGTGACCGCCATCGGCGAGTCCCGGCAGCGCTGCTCGCCCCAGCGTGCCCAAGCGATCGCCCGCTACGTCGACTTACTCTGCGAGTCCATCCATCACCACCACACCGTCGAGGACACCGTGCTCTGGCCGGTGATCGACGCCTGCGCCGGCGGTATCGTCGACCTCACCGAGTTGACCGAAGACCATGCCGCGCTGGATCCGCGCCTGGAGATCATCCGGCACCGGGCCAACGCATTCAGGGTCGCCGGCGGCGATCGCCGCACCGCTGCCCTGCTAGCCGCCGAACTGGCCGATCTGCGCAATCTGCTCACCGAGCACATCGCCGAAGAGGAGCGCGATATCTTCCCGGTGATCCGCCGGCATGTTTCGGTCGGCGATTGGCAGGCCGTGGAGAAGACCGCCCAGCGGACGGGTCGGCTGACGTTCGACGGGCCACGCACCATGGCAGCGGCCACCGACGACGAACGTTCGGTCCTGGGCGCGGAGGTCAACCCGGTCCTTAGGCTGGTGTTGACCGTATTAGCTCGGCGACACCGCAGATTCGAAGACGAGGTGTTCAGCGGCTGACTCGGTCGACGAGCTGTGCCGCCTCCGAAGCCAGCTGACTCTTCAGCGCGGTGGCGGCGGCCCGGTACCGTCGCGCCTCGGCGTCATTGCCCACCAGGTCGGCGACCGCGGCTAGGGCGTCGTCGACGGGACCGGCGAGCAGGCTGCCGTTGTCCAGGCCCGCCATCCGGCCCGAATAGGGCTGCAGGGCAACGGCGCAACGATTCGCGACATCTGGGTCACCCAGTGCCGCTGCGGCGTGGGCCCGCAGCGTAGTCATGGCCAGCCAGTAATAGGACCGCTCGACCGGCTCCCCGCTCGCCCAGATCCGGCGGGCATCCTCCTCGCGGCCGGCGCTCATCAGCGCCAGTACCGCGCCGTCGGCGATAGTGGTCGAGACGTAGGTGTGTACGGCAAGCAGGTCGTCGGCCAGCGGCGCCAGATCGCCACGGGCCAGCGCGGCGGTGAACCGGCCGACCAGGCCCATCTGGGCACCATTGGCCGTGCCTTGCTCAGCCAGCTGACGCGCGGCCGCGACGTAGCGGCGCTCACCGTCGTCGACTCGGCCGGCCAGCACGCTCAGCTGAGCCGTGAACACCGCCAACACGGTCAGCAACGGCGCGAGTTGGCCGGTGCCCGCTCGGGCCACCGCAAGGTCGACGTGGTCATGGGCCGCAACCAAATCAGAGCGCCCGGCCGCCGACAAGAAGGCCAGCCAATGCGCCACGGCCTGGTAGTCGACTGCGGCGGCGGCCTCGGCCGCGACCAGGAATTCTTCCGTCAGCTGCTCGCGAGCATGGGCCAGATCCGGACCCAGCGCGGCGTAGGCCCGCGCGTTGAGCGCGGCGCACAGCACCCGGCCGTGCGCTTGCCGATCCTGTTCGTACAGCGCGCGCGCCAACGTCAGCGCCTCCTCGCTGGCCGCCAGCGCAGCAGCATGATCGGCGCCTTCCAGCTCGGCAAACAGCGTGGTCAGCAGCCGGACCCGCACGGCAGGCGCCAGCTCGCCGTTCAACACTCGCTGCAACGGGTTGACGATCTCGGTGTCGGCTTCGTCGCTGATCCGGACCCGCCAGATCAACGGCGCGTGCCACGCCGTCAACAACCGGGCGGTCAGTTCGTCGGACCCGTTGGCCAAGGGCAGCGCCTCTTTCAGCGCGTCGCGGGCGGCGACGACATCGCCGACCCGGGCCGCCGCGGCCACCCATCCGCAATAGGCCGCCAGGATCCGCTCGACGTCTGGCTGCCCGGTCTCGGCGCGGCCGGCCAGCTCCAGCATGCGTACCGCGGCCCGCCATTGCCGAGTGGCTTCCACCGGTGCGCCGACCCGGTCGGCATCGCGGCCGGCGGCCATCGCCAGTTCTGCCGCGGCGGCCGCGCTGGCCGGTGTCGCAGCCGCGACCGCGTGATAGGCCAGCGCCGCCGGATCCGCTGTCCGGCCGGAAGTCAACAGCAACTCCAGGGCCGCCCCGTGCAGACGAGACCGGCGCAGCAGGGAGGTGTCTTCGTACAAGGTGTCACGCACCAGTGCATGCGCGAAGCGAACCCGTCCGGGTCCGGGCTCCTCCAGGAGACCGATCAGGACGGCCGGTTCCAGCGCATCGAGGACGTCGTCCGGGTCGCGGTGCGCGAGTTCGGCGAGCAGGTCAGTGTCGACGTCCCGGCCGAGCACCGCCGCTTGGCGAAGAGCCGTTACCGTCGCACCCGGGAGCCGTATCAGCCTGCGCCGCAGCACATCTGCCACCCCAACCGGTATCGCGACCCGGGCGGTGTCCAGACCCTCGGACATCATCAGACGCGCCAACTCCCGCACGAACAGCGGGTTGCCGCCGGTCCGATCGTGCAGCAGCCGCGACTCTTCCTCGGTGAGATCGGTCAATCCACAGTCGGCGGCCAGCGCGGTGGCGGCGCGGGCGTCCAAGCCAGCGATGCTCAGATGCGCGACGGTGCGCACCGCCAGTGCAGCGCGGGCGGCCGCCAGTTCGCTGTCCGACTCTGACGGGCGGTAGGTGGCAACGACCAGGACCGGACGGTCCCGCAGTTCGTGGGTCACCAGGCGCAGAAGTTCCAACGTCAGGCCGTCGGTGCGGTGCAGATCGTCCAGGACCACCGCAACCGGCTGGACGCTGGCGGATTGGGCGATCACCTCGGCGACGGCATGTGCTGTCCAGAAAGTACTTTGAGCGATGTCGGCGGTGGGTTCGGTTTCGTGCAGCAGCGGTGCGAGAGCGCGCAAGCGACGTGGATCGGCCGTGGAGAACGAATCGCTGAAGTGACGCAGCACCTCGGTCCACGCCCAGCCCGGTGGTGCACCGTCGACCTCGGGGCACCTGCCCGCCGCAACCGTCCAACCCACGGAGCGCAAGCGAGCCGCGGCCGCGTCGGTGACGGTGGTCTTTCCCGCACCCGCCTCACCGCTGACCCACACCACGCGGCTGCCACCTAATCGGGCTTCCTGCGCCGCATCGTCGATTGCCGCGAGTTCACGGGAGCGGCCATGTGGCGCCTTGGGTTCGGGGCTGCTCGGCGGCTGCGCCGGGGCCACCAGGAGCGGCAGCGCCGCCGGTTGGCCATCGTCGAGGCTCGGTGCATGGCTGAGGATGTCGCGTTCGAGATCGCGTAACGCGCGGCCCGGCTCGAGTCCCAGTTCCGCGGACAGATGAATACGCGTGTTGCGCAACACGTCCAAGGCGTCGGCTTGCCGACCCGCTCGGTACAGCGCGGTGGCCACGATGGCGGCTGCACCCTCCCTGGTGGGATGTTCTCGGACCACCCATTCCAGCTCTCCGATGACAGCGCTGCGGTGGCCCATTGCCAGCTCGGCGGAGGCTCGTAATTCGATTGCGGCGAGGCGTAACTCAGTCAGGCGGGCGATCTCGGCGATGACCCACGTGGCGTCCGACATTTCGGCGTAAGGCTCGCCAGCCCACCTATCCAAGGCCGCGGCGAGGAGCCCGGCCCGTTGCAGCGGGTCGGATTCGAACTGGGCTGCCCGGACTTGCTCGTCGAACCACCACACGTCGACGGCATCGGTGGGCAGTTCCAACCGGTAGCCCGGCGCGGCGCTGACGATGATCGCGGCCGGAGCACGCCGCGCCCGGCCGGGTTCGAGCGTCCGCCGCAGATGCGACACGTAGGCCTGCAGCGCCGACAGCGCTTTCGGCGGGGGTTCGCCTTGCCACAGGTCCTCGATCAACCGGTCGACCGACACCACTTGCCCCTTGGCCAGCACCAGTCGCGCCAGCAGGGAACGCTGCCGCGGTCCGCCCAGATCGACCGGCGCCGACCCCCGCCAGGCCCGGACGGGCCCCAAGACGGCTAACCGCATGGGTTGCTCATCGGGCGCCGTCATAGTGGAACGACCCTAACTGCTAGCCTCCCGATGGTGGTGATTCGCAATGCCTGACCTGGTGCTCTACGAAGTCATAGATCGCGTCGCGCTGATCACGGTCAACGATCCCGACCGGCGCAATGCCGTCACCGAAGCCATGTCGCAGCAGCTGCGCTCGGCGGTCGAGGCCGCCGAGGCCGAGGCCAACGCCGTCGTGATCACCGGCGCGGGCAAGGCATTCTGCGCGGGTGCGGATCTGTCTGCCCTCGGCGCGGCCGCCAAGGAGGGGCTCGAACGCATCTATGCCGGCTTCATGGCCGTCGGCCGCTGCACCCTGCCGACCGTCGCTGCGGTCAACGGCGCCGCCGTGGGTGCGGGACTGAATCTGGCTCTAGCCGCCGATGTTCGCATCGCCGGGCCGCAGGCCCTCTTCGATCCGCGGTTTCAGAAGTTGGGCATCCATCCCGGCGGCGGCGCCACCTGGATGCTGCAGCGCGCGGTCGGGCCGCAGGTAGCCCGCGCCGCCCTGTTGTTCGGCATGCGCTTCGACGCCGAGGCCGCCGTGCGGCACGGCCTTGCCCTGACCGTCGCTGAGGATCCCGTCGCGGCCGCGCTGGAACTGGCCGCGGGACCCGCGGCCGCACCGCGTGAGGTCGTGCTGGCCACCAAGGCGTCAATGCGCGCCACCGCCATCCCCGGCTTCCTGGACACCGACCACCACGAGGCGGCCAAGGACATCGAGCTCGGCCCGCAGGCCACCTCGATCGAATCGCCGGAATTCAAGGCCCGACTGGCCGCCGCGCAACGCCGCTGACGTTAAGCGACTCACACCCGCCGAGCGTGGGAGTTGCCGGCGCTTGACGGGTCGATTCGTCGACGAAAACCCACACGTTCGGCGTGGCCTCTCCTAGAGTCCGAAGATGACTCACACCACGTCGAGTCGATACGCCCGTTATGTCGGCCGAGTCGGGGCGCTGGCGTTCGCGCTCGGCGTCGGAGTCGCGGTCGCCGACAACCCCGGGGTCGCGGTGGCCGACACCGGGAGCTCCGGTTCGTCGACGTCAGCAGCGGCACACACGGCCGGACCCGCCGGCGCGCGAAGTCAATCCCTGACCGCTGCCAAGCGCGCCGGCACTGCGGAACCACGCGGCCGTGCGTCGGCCCGCACGGCCCCAGCACTCCCCCGCACCGCCATCACCCTGACCGATGTCCTCGGCTACGCGCGCCGCGAGGCGAAACAGATCACCCAGCAGCCGCCCGCCACCATCGGCAACATCTTCTTCGCCCGCACGCCCACACTGGCCTACAACGCCGCCCAGAACGTCCAGGCCGGCGACGGCGTCATCACCGGCACGCTCAACGCCCGACAAGCCAACGGGTACGCGCTCACCTACACCGTCACCCAGGCACCGCAACACGGCACCGTCGACATCCACGACGACGGCACCTTCACCTACACCCCCGACGGACAGTTCACCACGCTCGGCGGCACCGACACCTTCGCGGTGAAGGCCGACGACCAGCCCGGAAACCAGACCCATTGGCACGGTCTGGCAACACTTTTCGCACCTAACGGTGGCTCGACCGCAACAGCGAAGGTCACCGTTCTGGAGAATCCGGGAGCCGACGCGCCGACATCGGTGCTGTCCACCACCGATCAGCTCAACGCCGAGCAGATCGCCACCCAGATCGCCAACTCACCGTTCGTCCGCCTGGCCAAGGAGATCCTCAAAGTCGGCTGGTGGCTGGCCGCGCAGAAGAACTTCACCATGATCGGCGGGCCGGACAAAGAGAACATGGCCCAGCTCGATCAGGCGGTCACCGAGTACGCCAACCAGGCCGCGATGGAAGTGCTTCTGCTGAACTCCAACGCCCCCAAGTTCTTTCAGCAAGTGGCACCCAGCCATAGTTGGTATCTGCAGAGTTTCGCCGGTTCGCGGATCTGGTACGACAACCCCGACACCATCTACCGGTTCGTCGGAGTGAACAACGCATCGTCGTATGTGATCACCGGCAAGTTCGACGGATCGCTACCCGCCGACACCAACTTCAGTGTGCTGACCGGCTTGAACGGAGCCACGGCCGACAACATCAACGGCAAGGACCTGGTGCTGAACCCCGACGGGAGCTTCACCATCACGGTGGATTCGACGCCGACGCTGCCGGGGCAGACCAATCATCTCTATCTGCCACCGGGAACCAGCCTAATCACCACACGAAACACGTTGTCGGACTGGACCACCCAGGACCCAATGAGCCTATCGATCCTGCGAGTCAGCGGACCACCGGATAGCCTCTTCAGTCAGGTCGGTGGATTTGCGATCCCAGGCATCGGCCCACTGGTGTCGGGCAATCCGCTGCTGACGTCGCTGGTGTCGCTGATCCCGCCGCTACCCGCACCACGGCTGCTGCAGTCCGTCGAGGCCGCAGTGATCATGCTGCTGCTGGGCATCAGTGGCGAAGACAAGTACATGTCGGTCGCCACAAAAGACGCCACCTCGGGCCAGACCAAGCCGCCGAATGTGCTGTCGGATCCCGATCACAACGCGTCTTTCCTCGCGACGCAGTTGCAAAGCGTCGGCTACTTCCAGCTCGCCGACGATGAAGCCCTGGTCATCACGATCAACCCCGGCAAAGCGCGGTATTTCAGCGTTCCGGTGACCAATGACTGGACGATCACCGACAACTACTGGGACCAACAGACCAGCCTGAATGTCAGCCAATCCCAGAAGAATGTGCAAGACGACACGTACACGATCGTGGTCTCCCCCACCGATCCCGGCGTGGCCAACTGGGTGTCCACCGGCGGCCTGAATCAGGGCACGATCTCCATCCGGTTCCAGGACTTCGATCCGAACTCCACGATCGACCCGACGGTGAGCTCGCAGGTGGTCAAACTCAACGAGCTCGACGGCGTGCTCCCCGACGGCACCGTATTCGTCACTCCTGACGAGCGGGCGGCTCAGATCGCCACACGCCAACTGGGATACAGCAAGCGCTACACGCCCTACCCGCAGGCCTGACTTTGAGCGATTTCGGCGCTCAAATCAGAGGTCGAGTAGCGCCGTCTCCGGCGCCTCGATCAGCCCCCGCAGGTCGGTCAGGAACGCCGCGGCTTGCGCGCCGTCGGCGACGCGATGGTCGAACGCACACGTCAGCGTCATCGTCGGCCGGGCTACCACCGCATCGTCGACCACAACAGCCCGGGGCTTCAGCGCGCCCATGCCGAGGATCGCGGCCTCCGGGTAGTTGATCACCGGGACACCGTCGTCGAGTCCCAGCGCACCGAAATTCGACACCGTGAACGTCGATCCGCTCAACTGGGTGGGCGCCAGTGTGCCGGCCCGGGCCCGCGCCACCACATCGTCGACGGCCGCGGCCAGTCGCCGCGTGGAGCACTCCCGGGTATCGACGACCGGCACCACCAGGCCACGCTCGGTGGCCACTGCGACCCCCAGCCGCACGTCAGGATGTAGCCGAATCTCCGGTCCGGCTTCGGATTCCACCCAGGTCGCGTTGAGCATCGGGTGGCGCTCCAAGGCGATGACCAGCAGCCGCAACGTCAGCGCGAAAGGCGTCACCCCGAGCGCGTCCCGAAGCCGCAGCAGCGCCGAGCAGTCCACCTGCACGCTGGCGTGCGCATCGGGGATCTGGCTGCGCGACAACGCCATGTGGGTGGCCATTCGGGCGTGGACACCGCGCACCGGAACCGTCTGCGACGGCGGGGCCGTACCGGCAGCGTGCAGCACATCATCGCGGGTGATCACCCCGTCGGTACCCGAACCGGGTTGCAGCTCCTGCAGATCCACCGCGAGGTCGGCCGCCAGCTTACGGACCTTGGGGGCCGCGCGGGCCCGCCTGCTGCGATCCATACCGTTGTCGATGCCGTAGCCGACCAGTACCGGTGTGCGCGCCTCGGTTTCGACACGCACCAACAGGGTGCCCACCGCCAAGGTTTCCCCCTCGGCGCCACCGAGCTCCACGATCCGGCCGGCATAGGGACTGGGAATCTCGACTTCCGCCTTGTTGGTCTCAACGGTGCACAAGGTCTGGTTGAGTTCGACGACATCGCCGACGGCGACGGCCCAGCCGGTGATGGTGGCGTCCTCCAGGCCCTCGCCCAGGTCCGGAACCAGGAAGTCACTCATGGCCGTCGCATCGCTTTCTCGACGCAGTCGAGCAGCCGGTCCACTCCCGGCAGCCAGAGTTTCTCCATCCGGGCAGGCGGGTAAGGCGTGTCGAATCCGGTGGCGCGCAGCACCGGTGCCTCGAGGTCGTAGAACAGTTCTTCGGAGATCCGGGCCGCCAGCTCAGCTCCGAAGCCCAGCGTTCGTGGGCCTTCGTGCATGACCACCGCACGGCCGGTTTTGCGGACCGACGCCGCGACAGTGTCGAAGTCCAGTGGGCTCAGCGAGCGCAGATCGATGACTTCCACACTGCAGTCTGCGATTTCGGCTGCATTCAGTGCTGCGCCGACCAGCCCACCATAGGTGATCACCGTGACGTCGTCGCCGCTGCGCCGAACGGCGGCGTTGCCGATGGGTGGTCCCGGCACGGCGAGGTCGACGGCTTCGCGGCCCCAGTAGCGTCGCTTGGGTTCCAGATAGATCACCGGATCGCGGGCGGCAATCGCGTGCCGAAGTAGCCAGTAGGCATCCGAGGGTGTCGAGGGCACAACGACTTTCAGCCCCGCGGTGTGCACCCAATAGGTTTCGGTGGATTCCGAGTGGTGCTCCACCGCGCCGATACCGCCGAAGGACGGAATCCGCACCGTGACCGGCATGTCGACCTGGCCGCGGGTACGCATCCGGTACTTGGCGAGGTGACTGACCACCTGGTCGAACGCCGGGTAGGAGAAGCCGTCGAACTGGATTTCCGGAACCGGCACGAAACCGCGAATCGCCAGGCCCACCGCGACACCGATGATCGCTGACTCGGCCAGTGGAGTATCGAAACACCGCTGCTCGCCGAAGGTATCGGCCAGTCCCTCGGTGATCCGGAATACCCCGCCCAGAGCGGCGACGTCTTCGCCGAACACCAGCACCCGGTCGTCACCGGCCATCGCGTCGTGCAGGGCACGATTGATCGCCTGCGCCATGGTGAGGGTGGTGACGGTGGGCAGCCCGGTCAGGATCGGGCCGTCCGGCTGCGGTGTCCCGTCACCCCGCAATGGTGGCCGGTCGATGATCTGGGTCATCTCATGCCTCCTACGCCAATTCGGCGCGCAATTGCGCGCGCTGGGCCGACAACACCGGTGTGATCTCGGCGTAGACGTGGTCGAACAGCTCACCCACATCAGGGTCGGGCGCGCCGACCACCGCGTCGCGAAGCTCCGCACGCAGCCGCACCGAGCGGGCTTCCACCCGCTTGTCGACTCGCTCGGTGAGCACCCCCTTGTGTTGCAGATAGGTGCGGTAACGGCTGATCGGATCGCGGGCCGACCATTCGGCGAGCTCGGCAGCGCTGCGGTAACGGGTCGCGTCATCAGAGGTGGTGTGCGGTTCCATCCGATAGGTGACCGCCTCGATGAGGGTGGGACCCTCACCGGCCCGCGCGCGTTCGGCAGCTTCGGCCATCACCGCATAGCAGGCCAGGATGTCGTTGCCGTCCACCCTGATTCCCGGCATTCCGTAGCCGATCGCCCGGTGGGCGATGGTGGGCGCAGCGTACTGGCGGCTCGCCGGCACGGAGATCGCCCACTGATTGTTCTGGATGTAGAACACGCAGGGCGCCTTCTCGACGGCGGCCAGGTTCATCGCCTCGTGTGAATCCCCTTCGCTGGTGGCGCCGTCACCGAGGAACGCCACCGTCAGCGAATCTTCGCCCAGTCGTTGAGCGGCCATCGCTGCGCCGACGGCGTGCAGCGCGTGGGTGGCGATGGGGATAGCGATGGGCGCACAACACCTGCTGGTGAAATCCAGGCCACCGTGCCAGGCGCCGCGCCAGACGGCGGCCACTTGCGGCGGTGCAATGCCGCGGACCAGGAAGACACCGAGTTCACGGAATTGCGGGAACAGCCAGTCGGTCTTGCGCAGGCATGCCGCCGCACCGACCTGCGCGGCCTCCTGACCGCGACACGAGGCGTAGAGCGCCAGCTCGCCCTGCCGTTGCAGATTGACGAACTCGGCGTCGAGATCCCGAGTGACAACGAGGTTCTCGTAGAGCCAGACGAGGGTTTCCGGCGGGAGGTCGCGACGATATCGACTCTCGGCCGTCGCGCTTCCGTCCGGTGCGATGAGTTGAATCGGTTGATCCATAACCGCCTCCTCTACCGGTGCGGAGGCGGTCGAAGCAAACCTGTTGTGGCAGGCTCCAGCTAGCGGCCGGGGTCGGGCGCTAGCTGGACTATGCGCTCTGCTCGCCGAAGCACCGGGGCATCCACCATTATGCCCTCGAATTGGAAGACACCGCGTTCATCGCGGGCCGCCTCAAGCACGTGTCGCGCCCAACCTACCTGTTCAGCGCTGGGAAGGTAGCCCTCCCTTATCACCGCGATCTGACTAGGATGGATCGCCACTTTGGCGTCGAAACCGACGGCTACCGCGTCGTCGACTTCGGCCTTCAGGCCGTCGCGATTCTTGATGTCGAGGAACACCGAATCCAGCGCGAGCCGGCCATATGCCTTGGCCGCTAGCAAGCTCTGAGACCGCACATGCCGTGCGACTTCGCGGTAGGACCCATCGGGATAGCGGTTGGCGGTACCGCCCAGAACGGCGAACAAGTCCTCGGCGCCCCACATCACCGCCAATGTGTTCTCGGCCCGGGTCGAATCGACGACGTTGAGTGCGCCCAACGGAGTTTCGATCAAAACCACGACATCCAGCGGCGCCAGCGCGGCCACCTGCTCACGGGATTCGGTCTTGGCCAGCATCACGGTGGTGTACGGCGTGCGGGCCAGCGTTTCGAGATCGAGCGGATGGTCAGGCGTGGTGGACGGGTTGACCCGCACGACGGTGCGGCCGGGATCGAGCTGGGTTGCCACCAACGCTTCGCGGGCGGCCTCCCGGTCCTTGGCCGCCACCCCGTCCTCGAGGTCGAGGATTACGACATCTGCTGTGGCAGCGGCCTTCTCGAATCGCTCGGGGCGATCGGCGGGGCAGAACAGCCACGCAGGACCTGGGTTGTCGAGTGCCATCAGGCGGGCTTCTTTCGCACCATGGTCTTGCGGCTGGCCGTCGCGACGATGTCACCGTGCTGGTTGCGGGCGGTGTGCGCGAACGTGACGATACCTTCACCGGGACGGCTCTTGGACTCGCGTTTGTCAGTGACGACGGTCTCGGCATACATCGTGTCGCCGTGGAAAAGTGGCTTGGGGAAGGCGATGTCGGAGAAACCGAGGTTGCCGACGATGGTGCCCTGCGTCAGCTGCGTCACCGACAGACCCACCAACGTGGACAGGGTGAACATCGAGTTCACCAGCCGCTGGTTGAACGGCGGCAGTGCGTCGGAGAACGCCGCATCGAGATGTAGCGCCTGGGTGTTCATCGTCAAGGTGGTGAAAAAGACGTTGTCGGCCTCGGTGATGGTGCGGCCGGGGGCGTGCACGTAGCGCACACCGATCTCGAATTCCTCGAACCACAAGCCGCGCTGGACGACGACCTTCTCCTCAGAGGACTCGCTCACCTACAGTCCCATCTGCCGGGCGACCACCATCAGCTGCACTTCGGTTGTCCCTTCCCCGATCTCGAGGATCTTGCTGTCCCGGTAGTGCCGGGCCACGGTGTACTCGTTCATGAAACCGTAGCCGCCGTGGATCTGGGTGGCGTCGCGGGCATTGTCCATAGCGGCCTCGCTGGCGATCATCTTGGCGATCGCCGCCTCCTTCTTGAACGGCTTGCCCGCCAGCATCAGGGCCGCCGCGTCGTAGTAGGCGGTGCGGGCCACATGCGCGCGAGCCTCCATGCGGGCGATCTTGAACTCGATGGCCTGGAACTTCCCGATCGGCTGGCCGAACGCGGCTCGCTCGGCGGCGTACTTCACGCTTTCGTCGACGCAACCCTGCGCCGCACCCACCGACAGCGCCGCGATCGCGATCCGCCCCTCATCGAGGATCCGCAGGAAGTTGGCGTAGCCCCGGCCACGCTCGCCGAGGAGGTTCTCCGCCGGCACCCGGACGTCATCGAAGGTCAGCGGGTGGGTGTCTGAGGCGTTCCAGCCGACCTTGTCGTAGGCGGGCTCGGCGGTGAAGCCCGCGGTCGGCACCGGCACCAGGATCGAGGAGATCTCGCGGTGGTCACCGGAGCCCCCGGTGACCGCGGTGACGGTGACCAGACGGGTGATGTCGGTACCGGAGTTGGTGATGAACTGCTTGGTCCCGTTGATCACCCAGTGCCCGTCATCCAGGCGCGCGGTGGTCTTGGTGGCGCCCGCATCGGTGCCGCCACCGGCCTCGGTGAGACCGAACGCCCCGAGGGCCTGACCGCTGGTCAGCAGCGGTAGCCATTCTTGCTTCTGCGCCTCGTTGCCGAACCGGTAGACAGGCATCGCGCCCAGCGAGACCCCGGCCTCCAGCGTGATCGCCACGCTCTGATCGACCTTGCCAAGCTCTTCGAGCGCCAGGCACAGGGCGAAGTAGTCGCCGCCCATGCCGCCATATTCCTCCGGGAACGGCAGACCGAACAGGCCCATCTCGGCCATCCCCGCCACGACCGCGTAGGGGAACGTGTGCTGCGCATCGTGTTCGGCCGCCACCGGGGCGACCACGGTGCGCGCGAAATCGCGCACCGTCTTGGCCAGCTGAGCGTACTCGTCGGGAAGTGTTCCCGTGGAAAGGAAGTCAGTCATTGTCGCACCTTCTCTACTTCTCACTTTTCTGGGTGGCCGTGACCTTGGCCAGCAGCTGTCCCACCTTGACCTGATCGCCGACAGAGACGTGCAGTTCGACCACCCCATCGACCGGTGCGGTCAGCGAATGCTCCATCTTCATCGCCTCGACCGCGACCACCACGGTGCCCGCGATGACCTGGTCGCCGTTGGAAACACCCACCGCCACAACCGAGCCGGGCATCGGGCTGAGGAGTTCGGCGTCACCGCCAACCTCGTCATCGGCGCGCACGGGCGCCTCTCGCATCTCCTCCAGCACCACCGTCCGGCCGGCGCCGGCCAGCCAGATCTGGTGACCGTCAACGGCCACCGTGTAGATGCTGCGGATGCCGTCGACGGTGACGGCGAGCTCCTCGCCGACCAACGCGACCGACAGTGAACGGCTTTCACCATCTTCGATGAGGACTACCGCGTCGGCTGGTGTGCCGGTGATGTGCACGTGGTCGGTGCGCTGGCCACCGCGCAGCCGAATGCTCGTCGGCGCGGGCGCGCCGATCCGCCAGCCCGACGGCACATCCCACAGGTCAGCCGTCCCGGCCGGCCAGCGCTGCAGCCAGCGGCAGGCCGCCGCGGCGATGAACGCGTGGTCACCGAGCGGCTCGCCGGTGAACACTGTGCGATCGATCAGGCCGGTGTCGAGCCGCCCGGCGGCCACGTCGTCGTCGGCCAACAGGAAACGCAGGAACTCGATGTTGGTGCCGACCCCCAGCACCGCGGTCTGTGAGAGCGCACGATCGAGGGTGCGCAATGCGGTGGCCCGGTCCGCGCCGTAGGCGATCACCTTCGAGAGCATCGGGTCGTAATCGCTGCCGACCGTCATACCTTGCGCCAGGCCGGAATCCACCCGAATGCCGGTCCCGGACGGCTCCAACAGTCCCAGTACCGGCCCACCAGTGGGCAGGAAGCCGGCTGCGGGATCCTCGGCGTAGATGCGGGCTTCGATCGCATGCCCGTCCATCACAATGTCGTCTTGGGTGATGGGCAGCTCCTCCCCTGCCGCGATGCGCACCTGCCACTCGACGAGGTCGTGTCCGGTGACCATCTCGGTGACGGGGTGCTCGACCTGCAGCCGGGTGTTCATCTCCATGAAGAAGAACTCGTCGGGCCGGTCGGCGGAGACGATGAATTCGACGGTGCCCGCACCGACGTAGTCGACGCTGCGGGCGGTGTCACAGGCGGCCGCGCCGATGCGCGCGCGGGTATCGGGATCCAGCAGCGGGGACGGCGCTTCCTCGATGACTTTCTGGTGACGGCGCTGCAAACTGCACTCCCGCTCACCGAAATGCAGCACGGTCCCGAATCCGTCGGCCAGCACCTGGACCTCAATATGCCTGGGCCGCAAGACGAAGCGCTCAAGGAACAGCGTGTCGTCGCCGAATGCCGCGCCGGATTCGCGCCGTGCCGCGGCCAGCGCGGCGGGCAACTCAGTGGCGTCATCGACGCGTCGCATGCCCTTGCCGCCGCCGCCCGCCGACGGCTTGACCAGGATCGGGAAACCGATGTCACCGGCGGCCTCGATGAGTTCGGCATCGGTCAGACCCGGACGGGCGATGCCCGGCACCACCGGAACCCCGAACGCCGACACCGCCGCCTTGGCGGCGATCTTGTCGCCCATCGTGCGGATCGCGCCCGACGGCGGCCCGATGAACGCCACCCCCGCCCGTTCCAGTGCGGCGGCGAAATCAGAGTTCTCCGAGAGGAATCCGTAGCCGGGATGGACAGCCTGCGCACCGGTGCGCAGCGCCGCGTTCACGACTGCGTCGATGTCCAGGTAGCTCTGCCGGGCCGGCGGGGGGCCGATGCGCACCGCGACGTCGGCCTCGGTGACATGGCGGGCGCCGGCGTCGGCGTCGCTGTAGACGGCGACCGAGCGGATGCCCCTCGTCTTCAGCGTCCGGATGACGCGCACCGCGATCTCCCCGCGGTTGGCGACTAGCACAGTGGTAAACATCGTCACATCCTGAAGACGCCGTAGGACACGGATTCGACGGGCGCGTTGGCGGTCACCGAGAGTGCCAGCCCCAGAACAGTTCTGGTGTCGGCAGGATCGATAACGCCGTCGTCCCACAGCCGTGCGGTCGAGTAGTACGGGTTGCCCTGATCTTCGTACTGGGCGCGGATCGGCGCCTTGAAAGCCTCTTCTTCTTCGGGTGTCATCTCTCCGCGCACGGTGGCCAGCACCGACGCCGCCTGCTCGCCACCCATCACCGAGATCCGGGCGTTGGGCCACATCCACAGGAAGCGGGGCGAATAGGCCCGCCCGCACATCGAGTAGTTGCCGGCGCCGTACGAGCCGCCGATCACAACGGTGAGCTTGGGCACCCGGGCGCAGGCCACCGCCGTCACCATCTTGGCGCCGTGCTTGGCGATACCGCTGGCCTCGTAGTCGCGGCCGACCATGAAACCGGTGATGTTCTGCAGGAACAGCAGCGGCACCATCCGCTTGTCGCACAGCTCGATGAAATGCGCTCCCTTGAGCGCGGATTCACCGAACAGCACGCCGTTGTTGGCGACGATGCCGACCGGGTGGCCGTGGATGTGGGCGAATCCGGTGACCAGGGTGGTGCCGTATTCGGCTTTGAATTCACTGAATTCGCCGCCGTCGACGATGCGGGTGATCACCTCGTGCACGTCATAGGGCACCCGGGCGTCGACCGGGACGACGTCGTACAGCTCATGCTGATCGGCGATCGCCTCGCCGCCGGGCCGGACGTCCCACGGCCGCGGTTCGCGCGGGCCGAGCGTGGCGACGATGCGGCGGACGATGCGCAGTGCGTCGCGGTCGTCGTTGGCCAGATGGTCGGTGACGCCGGAGGTCTTGGAATGCAGGTCGCCGCCGCCAAGCTCCTCGGCAGTGACCACTTCGCCGGTCGCGGCCTTCACCAGCGGCGGGCCGCCCAGGAAGATGGTGCCCTGATTGCGCACGATGACGGCCTCGTCGCTCATCGCGGGAACATAGGCGCCACCGGCGGTACAGGAGCCCAGCACGGCGGCGATCTGCGGGATGCCGGCCGCACTCATGGTGGCCTGGTTGTAGAAGATGCGGCCGAAGTGATCGCGGTCGGGGAACACCTCGTCCTGGCGGGGCAAGAAGGCACCGCCGGAGTCGACGAGATACAGGCATGGCAGCCGGTTCTGTAGCGCAATCTCCTGGGCGCGCAAATGCTTTTTGACCGTTACCGGGTAGTAGGTGCCGCCTTTGACCGTCGCATCGTTGGCGACGATCATGCACTCCCGCCCGGACACCCGGCCGATGCCGGTGATGATCCCGGCGGCCGGGCATTCGTCGTCGTACATGCCGTCGGCGGCCAGCGGGGCAACCTCCAACAGCGCACTGCCGGGGTCCAGCAGCCCGTCCACCCGGTCGCGCGGCAGCAGCTTGCCGCGCGCGACATGTCGCTCACGCGCACGTTCCGGCCCGCCGAGGGCGGCCGCGGCCAGCTTGCCGCGCAGCTGCTCGACAAGTTGCAGATGCGCCTCACGGTTGGCGGCTGCTGATGTCATCGTCGATGTCCCGTCGAATTGAGTTAATGACGACTAACTCGTGTAAGGTTAGTGAAGATTAACCGAAACGTCCAGACGTCTTGTCGGAGGGCCCCCATCGACACCCCCACCCGCCGAAGCAGGCAGAAGTCGGATCGCCGGTCTGCGCTGTTGGCAGCCGCGGAGCGGTTGATGGCAGAGCGTGGTTTCCTGGCCGTACGGCTCGAGGACATCGGCGCCGCGGCCGGGGTCAGCGGCCCGGCGATCTACCGCCACTTCCCCAACAAGGAAGCGCTCCTGGTCGAACTCCTGGTCGGCATCAGCACCCGACTGCTGGCCGGCGCCCGCACCGTCGTCGCGCAGGCCGATGAGCCGGTGGCGGCATTGACCGGCCTGATCGAGTTCCACCTCGACTTCGCCCTGGGCGAGTCGGATCTCATCCGTATCCAGGACCGCGACCTTGCACACCTGCCGGTCGCGGCACAGCGTCAGGTCCGGCGCGCACAGCGCAGCTACGTCGAGATCTGGGTGGACGTGCAACGCGAAGTGAATCCGGAGCTCGACGAGGCCGATGCCCGGCTGATGGCGCATGCGGTGTTCGGTCTGCTCAACTCGACCCCACACAGCATGAAGCCCCTGGCGACCAGAGCGGCCGACCAGGGGCGTTCACGCGATGTGTTACGGGCTATGACGATGGCGGCGTTACGCTCGGCCGACCATCACGCCCGTGGTGGCGTTGGTCAATACCAGTAGCGCCGGCCGCCGACCGGACGTCCGATACTGCCCAGCAACCACAGCACCGCGCCAACCACGAGCAGGATGACGCCGATGGTCCACAAGATCGGAATATGCAGGACAAACCCAAGGATGAGCAGGATTGCTCCAAGAACGATCATTGCTTCCTCCAAATAGTCACTTGCTGAACTCTTTTCACCCCTACTGGCTGGGCTTGGGCAGGTTGCAACTCCCCACGGTGGGATTGACTCCCGCATAGTTGAGCGGACCCGCCACCACCGTCAGGGCGATAGACCCCGCGGTAGCACAGTTGGCTTCGCTGTTAGAGAAGTAACCGCGCTGCCAGGTAGCAAAGACTCCAATCAGCAGCCACACGATCACAATCGCGCCTAGGATTCCGCGCCCTCGCATGGTGTCCTCCTTGAACGTCCGTAGCACTTGGCGCACAAGGTTTTACCCAGCCGACAGTTTCCTAAACATCACGCCCGTCAAACGCCGCAGCCAGCCAATCAGCCACCGCACGGGCCAGTGCGGCGTGGTTCTCGCGCTTGACGATTTCGTGTCCGTCGTCATCGAAGAGCAAATAGCGCACGGTGCGGCCGCGTAGGCGCAATGCCTCGACGATCTGCTCGGATTCGGTGACTGGAACATTGGTGTCGGTGCCACCGTGCACCACCAGTAGGGGGGCAACCAACGCATCCACCCGCTGCAACGGTGACAGTGCCTCGAGAAGCTCCCGGTCGGCGACGGGATGACCGTATTCGGGATAGGAGGCGGTCGCGATCCACGGCTCGGTGTTGCGGTAAAACGTGCCCAGATCGCTCATCCCGCAGATGCTGACCCCGGCCACGAACAGCTCGGGGTGGAACGTCAACGCCGCCATCGTCAGATAGCCGCCGTAAGACCAACCTGCACAAGCGATCCGGCTCGGGTCAGCCAGACCGCGGGCGGCGAGATAGCGGGCGCAGTCAGCCACATCGTCGATGGCGGCGAACCGCTTGTCCTTGTCGTCGGCCTGCACGAACTCGCGACCTTGACCGCCCGACCCGCGCACGTTCGGGGTGAACACCGCGATCCCCTCGTCCAGCAACCCCGGGAAAATCTCACTGTGCGAAGGACGGGCCTGCCCCTCCGGGCCGCCGTGCAGGTAGATCATCGTGCCGACCTGCTCGACACCGGACGGCGGGCAATAAAGCCAACCGAACAGCGAACGACCATCGCGCGCGGTCACCGTATGCAATCTGGGGCGCGCCGACACCGGACCGACACTGGGCTTGCGGTCGATGCGTTCCCACTCCCGAGATCGGGGGTCGACGAGTTCGACGGTACGGGGCAGGTCAGCGCCCTGCACGGTCAAGGCGACCATCGATCCACCCGCACTGATGGACAGTTCACCGGCGACCAGGTTGGGCAGCGCGATGGGCTCGGTGAGCGTGTTGTCCACATACTCGAGTATCTGCAATTCACTGCAGCCGTTGATATTCCACAACAGCGCGACCGTCGACAGGTCGTCGCTGACCACGAATTCGTCGAGGTCGTATCCGGGCCGCTCGGCGGCCACGTGATAAGCGACGCCGTCGGGGGTGACGGTTACTTCGAGCAAACGGCTATGTGTCGCACCGTTATCGCTGCGAATCAGCGCGCGCACATAACCGTCCGCGAAGTCCGGGCCGTAGGTGTACGCCGGGTGATACAGCGTGGTGTCCTCACCGTCCGGCCCCGACCGCAGCCGCCGCGGGTGATGATCGTCAAGGATCACGCCCATATCGGTATTGGAACCGGGATCTGAAGGCAGTAAAGCGATTTCGGTCAGACCGGTCAGCATGATCAGCTCGCGATAGCCGCGGGGACCAACCCGGATCAGCGCCGAACCAGCCCAGGCATCGACGAGCCGACCGCCGGACCGGCGATCCAATACGGTGACGCTGCCGTCGGCGGGGTCAATCAGGCAGGACTGGCCGACACCGTCCTCACCGGTGAGGATCGCGCAGACCCGGGTGCCGTCCCAGGCGATCAACTCGGCGGTGCCCGCCATACCGTCCTCGCCCATTCCGTCGATACGGCGGGCCATCCGGTCGTCGGGGTCGGTGGTGACCACCCATATCTGGCTTCTGGTGCTGCCCTCTGGGGCGACCTGGCAGGCCAGCCAGTGCCCGTCGGCGGAGTGGATGACCTTGGTCACCGGCCCCAGCACCGGCAGTTCGACGTCACGTGACGAACTGGCCCGCCAGCCCCGCAGGAACCGTTGGACGGCACGCGGATATCCCCCGTCGTCCACGATGTAGGCGAACGCCGTCGCATCGGGCGACAGCGATGCGCCGTACGTCGCACGAACGTCCTGTTCCACTCCGCCTCGCATTCCGCTGGCCATCAGTTACTCGGTATTAGGTTCCACGGCTCTCACCGGTGGTAAACACATGCAGAGCATGCAGGGACCGGACGAGGGCTGCCGCGCGCAGGTAGCCTGGGCAACCATGAGGTGGGCATGAACGATCCGCGTCGACCAGGATGGTCTGACCCGACGCAGGCCGGCGGCGGCTATTCGCCGAACCCCGATCCCGCGTACGCCGGTCAGTATTACGGGGCCGGCTATGGCGCACCGGGCTACGGCCAGAGTGGCACTCAGCCCACCGAGCAGCTGCCGTCGTACTGGCACCAGGGTGGGGGTTATCCGCCTGCCGAGCCGCCCCAGCCGCCGCCCGGCCCGCCCAAATCGCCCAAGTGGTTGTGGATCGCGGCGGGCATCGCGGTGCTTCTCGTGGTGGGGCTGGTGATCGCTCTGGTGATCGTGTCCAGCTCGGCCCGGGAGACGACGGTGGTGGCGCCGCTGCCGCCGCTGTCCGAGACCCCGTCCGCGCCGCCTCGGGCCAGCACCTCGATACCGACGACGACGCTGCCCCCATTGCCGACGACCAGTGGTATTCCGGGCGCGCCGACGGTGCCTGGTGGCGGCACCACCAGCCCGACCGGGACCGACACCGTTGTCTACAACGTCTCCGGCGACGGCCGGGCGATCAACATCACCTACGTCGACACCGGTGGCGTCATGCAGACCGAGTTCAACGTGATGCTGCCGTGGAGCAAGGAAGTCAGCCTGCCCGCGCCAGCACGGACATCGGCCAGCGTCGCCGTTGTCAACGTCGGACGCGACGTGACCTGCAATGTGTCGGTGAACGGGGCACAGGTGCGCGAACGCACCGGCCGTGGCCTGACGATTTGCACCGGAGCCGGTTAACGACGTGAGCGGCCGTCGTTGGGCACCTTGACCAAAAGCATGCCCAGCAGCCCGACGGCCAGCACCAGGCACAGCCCACCGAGGCCGGCGCGGTCGGCGTGGAAGGCGTCCACGAAGACAAAGAACAGCCACGGCGCGAGGAACGACGCCGCCCGTCCGGTGGTGGTGTAGAGACCGAAGGCGACGGCCTCCTTCCCCTCGCTGACCATCCGCAGCAGCACCGTACGTGCCGACGTCGTGACGGGTCCGACGCAGAGCGCCAGCAGTAGCCCGCAGATCCAGAACACGACCGGCCCGGACAGCGACAGCAGGGTCACGCCGACGACGATCATCAACGCCAGCGAGGCGACGATCACCGGCTTGCCGCCGATCCGATCGTCGACGGGACCGGCGAGAACCGCACCGAGGGCCGCCATCGTGCTGGCGATCACGCCGAAGATCAGCACGTTGGCCTGCGAGATTCCGTAGACACTGACGCCGAGCACCGCGCCGAAGGCGAATACCCCGGCGATCCCGTCCCGGAAGATCGCGCTGACGATCAGGTAGTAGACCAGGTTGCGATCGCGTCGCCACTCGGCCCGCAGGTCGTTCCACAGCCGTCGATAGCCGCCGAGCAGGCCGACAGTCTGGGCATCCGGGTCGACTGCCGGGGCGAACTTGTGCGCGGTGATCAGCAACGGCAGGGCGAGCACGACGAACCACACCGCGGCCATGAGCATCGCCGCACGCACGTTCTGCCCATCGGTGACCGGGACTGAAAGCAGGCCGCGATTGGGGCCGTCGCCGGCGATGAACGCGACATAGATGAGGATCAGGAGCGCGACGCTGCCGAAGTACCCGGCAGCCGCCCCGATCCCCGAGATGCGGCCGGAATTCTCACGCGTGGTGAGCTGCCGCAGCATCGCGTTGTAGGGCACGCTGGCCAGGTCTCCGCACGCCGCGGTGAAGGCCAGCAGTAGCAGCCCCATCGCAAAGTAGGCCGGATCGGCCCGGATCAGGCTCATCGCCGCGGTGGCCAGCACCGCCAGGCCGGTCAGGGTGGTCAGCGCGGCGCGGCGCCGGTGCGGCGCCTGGACCAGAACCCCGGTGAGCGGAGCCAGCACCGCGACAGTCAGCCCGGCGGTGGCCAGGGCTCGGCCCAGCCAGCTGGCCGGTGAGGTGTCGCCACCAAGGCCCTGGCCGACGGTGCTGGTCAGGTACACCGAGAAGACGAAGGTGGTGACGATGGCGTTCATGCCGGTGGAACCGCAGTCCCACAACGCCCAGGACAGAACTTTCGACCGGCCGGCGGTCTGGGCAACCGGCGGGGGGCTGGTCATGCGGGCCACAATATGCTGGCCGCATGCCAGTCCCCGCACCCGCCCCGGACAGCCGAGCCGTCGTCACCGGTGCCTCTCAGGGCATCGGTGAAGCGCTCGCCACCGAACTCGCCGCCCGCGGCCATCACCTGATCATCACCGCGCGTCGCGCCGACGTGCTGCACGCGCTGGCCGCGAAGCTCACCGAGCGCTACGGGGTGATCGTCGAGGTGCGTCCGGTGGACCTCGCTGACCCTGCCGCGCGGACCGCGTTGGCTGACGAGCTGGCCAGTCGCGAGATCTCGATCCTGTGCGCCAACGCGGGCACCGCCACGTTCGGGCCGGTGGCCAAGCTGGATCCGGCCGCCGAGCAGGCGCAGGTTCAGCTCAACGTGCTCGGCGTGCACGATCTGGTGCTGGCCGTGTTGCCGGGGATGCTGGCCCGCAAAGCCGGCGGGATCCTGATTTCGGGATCGGCCGCCGGGAACTCGCCGATCCCGAACAACGCCACCTACGCAGCGAGCAAGGCGTTCGCGAACACGTTCAGCGAGTCGCTGCGCGGCGAGCTGAAGGGCTCGGGCGTGCACGTGACCGTGCTGGCCCCCGGCCCGGTACGCACCGAGCTCCCCGACGCGGCGGAGCAGTCACTGGTGGAGCGCCTGATCCCCGACTTTTTGTGGATCAACACCGAGTACACAGCGCGGATCTCACTGGACGGCTTGGCGCGCAACAAGATGCGGATCGTACCGGGGCTGACGTCCAAGGCGATGTCGGTGGCGTCGGGGTACGCCCCGCGCGGGATCGTCACGCCGATCGTGGGCGCGGTCTACAAGAAGCTGGGCGGCGACTAACTCGCGAATCTAGCGCCGGCGGCCCGTGCCGAAGATGCTGCGGGTGATCTCGCGGCCGATGACCGTGCCAGCCGAGCGCATCGCGCTCTTGAACGCCGGGCTGTTCATCACCTGATCGAGCACACCGGGCTCGGCCTTCGCGGGCTTCGGCATTGGCGGCAGGTCGATGCCGGTCGGCAGCAGCGGCGGCAGGTCGACCGGCTCCTGCGGCGGCGGCGCCAACTTCGTCGCTAACTTCTCGTAGGCGGACTCGCGGTCGATGGTCTGGCCGTACTTGGCGAACAGCGGACTGGATTGGGCCGCGGCCTTGATGGCATCAGGTCCGATGGTGTCCATCAACGACTGCGGCGGGCGCAGCCGGGTCCACGCCACCGGAGTCGGTGCGCCGCGTTCGGAGAGCACCGTGACGATGGCTTCGCCGATGCCCAACGACGTCAAGTCCGTTTCCAGGTCGTAGAACTCGGTCTTGGGATAGGTACGCACCGTCCTGGACAGCGCCTTCTGATCGTCGGGGGTGAACGCCCGCAATGCGTGTTGGACCCGCGCACCCAACTGGGACAGCACGTTATTGGGCACGTCGGTCGGCAGCTGGGTGCAGAAGAAGACGCCGACACCCTTGGACCGGATCAGCTTCACCGTCTGCTCGACCTGCTGCAGGAACGCCTTGGACGCGTCGGCGAACAACAGGTGAGCCTCGTCGAAGAAGAAGACCAGCTTCGGCTTGTCGATATCGCCGACCTCGGGCAGGTAGGTGAACAGGTCGGCCAGCACCCACATCAGGAATGTCGAGAACATCACCGGCCGGGCGGCCTGGTCACCCAGTTCGAGCAGGGTGATCACACCGCGCCCCTGCGCGTCGACGCGCAGCAGGTCGGCCGGGTCGAGCTCCGGCTCGCCGAAGAAGGTGGCACCACCGTCGGCCTCGAGGTTGACCAGCGCCCGCAAGATGACCCCCGCGGTCTGCGGGGACACCCCGCCGATCGTCTTCAGGACTTCCTTGCCCTCATCACTGGTCAGGTAGGTGATCACCGAACGTAGATCTTTCAGATCCAGCAGCGGCAGGCCCTGCTGGTCGGCCCAGTGGAAGATCAGACCGAGGGTTGATTCCTGAGTCGGATTGAGCCCCAACACTTTTGACAGCAGAATCGGCCCGAATGCCGAGATCGTGGCGCGAACCGGGACACCGATACCATCAGTGCCCAGCGACAGGAACTCCACCGGGAACGGCGCACCGGTCCAACCGTCGTCGCCGGTGTCCTTGGCTCGTTGCAGGGTGCGGTCACTGGGCTCCCCCGCCCGCGACAGACCGGACAGGTCGCCCTTGACGTCGGCCATCATCACCGGGACCCCCGCGGCGGACAGCTGCTCGGCGATCACCTGCAGCGTCTTGGTCTTGCCGGTACCGGTGGCCCCGGCGACCAAGCCGTGCCGGTTCATCATGGCCAGCGGGATCCGGACCTGCGCCGCGGGGTCGACCACACCGTCGACGACGACCGAGCCGAGATCGAGCGCCTCGCCCGTGGTCGCATAGCCCGCGGCGATCTGCTGGGCAGGCGTTACCGTCGATTCGCTGGTCATGGCCCGCCTCCGTTGTCGCTCGGGTGATAGCCGCTACGACACTACAAGCCAGCGGGGGCTTAGGGTTGAGCGCTGTGCGTGAAGAATTGGTGTGGATCGACTGCGAGATGACCGGGCTGGACCTACGGACCGACAAGCTCATCGAAATCGCGGCCCTGGTGACCGATGCCGAGCTCAACGTCCTCGGTGACGGCATCGACGTCGTCATTCACACGGACAACGAGGCGCTGGACGGCATGGTCGAAGTGGTCGCGCAGATGCACCACCGGTCTGGGCTCACCGAGGAGGTCCGTGCGTCGACGATCGACGTGGCGGCCGCCGAACAGCTCGTTTTGGACTACATCCGCGGTCACGTGAAGCAGGCCAAGACTGCGCCGTTGGCGGGCAATTCGATTGCCACCGATCGTGGGTTCATCGCCCGGGACATGCCGGCGCTGGACTCCTACCTGCACTACCGCATGATCGACGTCAGCTCGATCAAGGAACTCTGCCGGCGCTGGTACCCCCGGATCTACTACGGCCAGCCGGAAAAGGGGCTCGCGCACCGGGCCCTGGCTGATATCCAGGAGTCGATCCGTGAGCTGAAGTACTACCGGCACACCGCGTTCGTGCCCCAGCCGGGACCGTCTACCAGCGAAATTGCCAGCGCAGTCGCCGAGATCGACGGAACCGGTGGTGCGGATTCGGCCGTTGAGGCAGACAACGGCTAGTATCGACGACGCTGCTGCCGTCCGAAGGACGGTGTCCAGCAATGGTGGCTGTAGTTCAGTTGGTAGAGCACCAGGTTGTGATCCTGGCTGTCGCGGGTTCGAGTCCCGTCAGCCACCCAGCAGGTCAGGGGCCCTTTTGGGCCCCTGACCTTTTTCTTTTTAAATAAACTCGCTTAGTTGCTACACACGCCGATTTCGCAGGCTTCACACAGGTTGGATCCAGTCATTAATAGCGCTTTACCGTAACTGGATTGCCAACCGGCGGGGCGCTTAAAACGGTCATCACAATGACCACGGATCCAAAAGCGCAATCGCGACTCTGGACCGCGTCGGCCGCTCTAGCTGCGAAGGAACCGTGGATTCCCTTCGTCGCTACGGTCCTCGGCCGCCGATTACCTAGGGCAAAACACCGAAACGATAAAGATTTAGTCTGATTCCGCCAGTTAAGCGGGCCGATTATCTGGCCGTCGATTACTGTCCACCAATAGATGGCATGGCTTGGCTGGGGAGGGCTGAATCATGGACGATGATCACCACGAAAGCGCGCCCGGGGGGGTCACCCCGGACGAGGAATGCCTCCGCGTCTGGGTCGACCGGGTCGACGCGTTCCTGCTCACGCTCGGTGCCATCGATGCTGACGATCCTTTCGACTTCTGCGCGGAGGCCTGGGAGATCTGGCAGAGCGCTGTTGCCGCCGATCCCCCGCCTGAAACCAGCCCCGCGGTGCTGGTCGCCCTTGGCGGGCTGCAGGCCGTGGCCCACGCCATCACGGCGGCGACGCTCGACTACTACCGCACGCCCGTCGCCCGGGATCGCACGACGCTATCGACCATGCACGCTTCGCTCAAGGCTTGTTTGGGCACCCTCCGAAAGGAGTCGGCCCGGTGGTTGCTGGACGGTCTACCGGCCGCCGATGAGATAAAGACACGGCGTGCAGCTTTGGTGGCGAGCCTGCAATCGACCGACTCTCCGAGCGCGGCGCCGACATCGGACTCCGGAATCGTGTTCGACAAAGTCTGCGCGCTCACCGACACCGAGAACCGGCAGTATCGGGAAGCATACGATCGGCTGCGCACAATGCTGAACCGGGAGTCGTTGCAGCGCATCACCGATGAGAGCGACACCCTCTCTGATGTCGTGCTGGGGATCGTCCTGGATCTGCAGGCCAGTCGGGGTTCCACGTTCGATGAGCACGTCACGGCCGACCGCAGAAGCAAAATGCGCTCAGCCTTGGTCGCCATCACCGGAGCACTGCACACCCACCACGAACAATCGGTCACAACCGCGACAAAGACCTTCGGTTACGACAGCGCCGAAGCCAAGGCGGTGGAAAGACTGTTCGACGATGTCAAGTGCTCCTCGTTCGCGTACCGCATGCTCGACGAGCTGTACGAGCCACTACAGCGTGGCGACGGTGCCGCGGTGCAGTATCAGTTCACCGCGCGGCGGCACGGCGAACCGGATGTGGATATTCGCCTGAATCGCGACTACATGGCCCGGTTCGCCAAGTCCAAGAAGAAGTGGCTCGGCCCGGACGAGCTGGTGCTGATGGGCGGCGATCCCAGCGTGCTGGACATGATCAAAGCGATTCAGCCCAAGGTGAATTCACTGCAAGAACAGCTCGACGCGATCCTGTACCCGAACGTGGCCGAGGATGTTGCGGCCGTCAAGGAACTGATCGAGCGGTTCGGGGGCCGGAACGGCCTGAACGCGTTGCATTCCGCACCCGGCGCCATGAACAAGCCGTGGATGCCGCCGCACCTGTCGCCGCGCGTACTGTCCTTCGTGCGGACTTTCGAGTAAGCCGCCTCGGGTGCTGTCACCCACCTCACCGCCTGCTCAGCAAACTCTTTTGATTGAGCCCGTTGGCTGACGGGTACAGGCCATATGTCGCGGAAAACCGCTGCACAATGGCTCGGCGTCCGGGGGGACGCAATCGCGAAGGGACGTACGGACATGGGCGTTCGACTATTGACAGACCCCGACGGATCTCTTGACCCCGGTATCTGGGTGAACCGGCTCGACGCCTTCGTGTCAGCGATAGACGCAATCGACGCCGACGACCCGCTGGCCTATTGCGAGCAAGCCTGGGACATCTGGGACAGCACCGTGCACTCCGATCCTCTACCGGACTCTCATCCCGCCATGCTGATCGTGCTCGGCGTACGGCATGCGCTGGCAAGCGTGATGGCGTCGACCTATCGCAACACCGCCGCGGCCAGAGATCGGCTGACCCTCACAGCTGTGCACGCCTCACTGACCGAAGAGCTGGCGGCCGTCCAGCATGAGTGCGAGCGTTGGCGCCACGAAGGCCTGCCGTCTGCCGCTGAGGTCAGAGCCCGCAGCGCAACCGCGGCGACCGGCCTGCACATCGTCACCAAGCGATCGGCGTAATCGGACTTAGTGCTCTTCGTGCGCGGTCAACTCGGTCGCGACGCTAGGCATTCGCATTGCCCGCTTTCCACTGCGACCACGGAATGTTCCAGTCGCCGAGGCCTTCCGTTCCCGGAAGTGTCGAACCCACGGTATTTCGAACCTCGACGATGTCGCCGCGCTTGGTGTTGTCGTAGAACCACCGCGCGTTGCTCGGGCTGGCGTTCAGGCAACCGTGGCTGGTGTTGGAGTAGCCCTGCGCCCCTACCGACCACGGCGCGGAGTGGACGTAGATGCCGCTGTAGGACATCTGGGTGGCCCAGTCCACCTCGGTGCGATATCCGTTGGGCGAATTGGACGGAACGCCGTACGTCGACGAATCCATGATCATGTGCGACAACCGGTCGCCGATGATGTAGACGCCGTTGTTGGTGGGCGTGCTGTTCTTTCCCATCGAGATCGGAATCGTCTTCTCGACCACACCGTTGCGCCGGACGGTCAGCGTCTTGGTGTCGTCATCGGCGGTCGCGATCACCTCGTCGCCGATGGTGAAGTGCGACGTCAGATTCTGCTGGCCGAACAGACCGTCGCCGAGATCGACCCCGTAGGTGTTGACCGCGACGTCGACGGTGGTGCCGGGCTTCCAGTAGTTCTGCGGGCGCCAGCGCACCTCACGATTGTTCAGCCAGTAGAAGGCGCCCTCGACGGGCGGCTTGGTAGTCACCTTGATGGCGCGCTCGGCGGCGAGCCGGTTGGGAACGTTCTCGTCGAAGCGCACCGCGATGGGCTGCCCGACGCCGACGGTCTCGCCGTCACCGGGCAGTAGGTACGGCATGGTCAGGTTCTCGGGTGACTGCGTCTCGAAGGTGATCTTCTCGGCCGACACCCCGCCGAGGCCCAGCGACTGGGCGGTAAGCGTGTAGCTCTTGTTGTAGCCCAGCGGCTCGGTGGTCGCCCACGTCACGCCATCGGAGCTGAGCTTGCCCTCCACCTGTTTGCCGGCCTCGTTGACCATCATCACCGAGCCGAGCACCCCACTGGTGGCGCTGACCGTCACGGGCCGGTCCAGACGCACATCCACCGCGCCGTCCTTGACCGACGCCGTCAGCTGGGGAACCAGCAGGTCGCCGTAGGGCGTCCCCTTATCGGCGATGACCTTGACCGGCGGGGGTGCCGCCGGTTCGCTGCCGCAAGCGCTGAGCCCGATCAGCAAGGCCGGGACCATCGCGAGCGCAGCAAGCCGACGTCGCGACCGTGGGCGGTGTGCCGAACCGGCCTGTCTCATATCACTCTCTGTCTTGCTAGCTGTGTGAACGCTGGGGGTGATTGGCAATATTCTAAGGGAATACGGCAGTGCTGGCGACTGCACAGGTCAGCGGGCCGGGGCGGTCACCAGCGCAATTTCATGTTCGGCAGTGGTGTTTGTTATTGTCGCTGACGCAGTGACGCGCCGTTAGCTCAGTTGGTAGAGCAGCTGACTCTTAATCAGCGGGTCCGGGGTTCGAAACCCTGACGGCGCACAGTACGAGAGCCCCGGAGAATTCCGGGGCTCTCGGCCGTTTCCGGGCCGGTTGCGAACCCCTGATCATCTGATCAGCGAAGCTCTGCGGCTCCAGATCCACCGCGCAACTTCGCGATTCGACCGGCCAGCTAATCCCGAGCACGATAAGGTGCGACTACTCCATTCATGTCGGACGGCCGGGGGGCTTGATGAAGCGTCGGACGCTAGCAGCGGCTTTGACGGTGGCACTGCTGTGCACTGCCACCACGGGCAGTTACTCCATCGCGCCACCGGCCACGTCACGCGGCCATGCAGTCGCCATCCCTGTCGTGCTCACCGGCGCGGTCAACGAGGCGCCGACGACGCTCGGCGTCGCGGACTCGACGCTCTACACCCTGTCCCAAGCCGATGTCGACGCCACCCTCGACCATCTGAAAGACATGGGCGTCAACGACATTCGCATCGCAGTGCCGTGGGTGTACATGCAGCCCCAAAACAACGAAAACTACGACTGGTCCAAGATGGACTACGTCGTGCATGCGGCCAGCGAGCGCGGCATCAACATTGTCGGGGTCATCAGCGGCACACCGACCTGGGCCGGCTTCCCCCTCAACGGGCATTCCGATCCCGCCGACTATGCGCGGTTCGCCTCAGCGGTGGCCGCCCGCTACAACGACGCGAGCACGATCGGCACGATCGACGACTACGAAATCTGGAATGAGCCCAACGGGGCGTTGTTCTACAACCCGGTGAGCGCAGCGTCCTACACAAAGATGCTGCAGGCGGCCTATCCGGCCATCAAGGCAAGCAACCCGAACGCCGTAGTGATCGCGGGTGTGCTGGGGGCGGTCCAAACGATTTCCGGGCTATCGGTGGCACCACAGACCTTCCTCAAACAGATGTACGCCTCGGGCGCCGGAGGTTATTTCGACGCCCTGTCCTATCACCCCTACCACTACACGCTGCCGTTCTCGCTGGGCACCGGTGTCGCCAATTCCCCGTTGGAGCAGGTGAAGGCGCTGCGGGCGCTGATGGACGCCAACGGCGACGCCGACCTCAAAATCTGGGCCACCGAATACGGTCTGCCGACCAATTACCCGATCACACAAACGCAGCAGGCCGCCTTCATTCACGACTTCGTCGTGGCCTGGCAGAACGTCGAAGGCGCCGGACCGATGTTCATCTACACCACGCGGGACTCCAACACCGGCGGCTTCGACGACGAGGAGAACTTCGGACTGTTCAAGACGAACTGGAGCCCGAAGGCAGCGGTCGCGACCGTCGAAGAACTGATCCGCCAGCTAGCAACCGGGACCCTGCAGCCGTTCGATGTCACTCCGTACGCCAACAAGATCGACTTCCTGGGGGCGGCGGTGATCGTCATCCGCCAGGTCATCAACTTGCTTCTGATCGTGCCCAAAGCGATCTACCAGCTCGCGAATTCCGCGGTCACCGCGATCACCCGCGCGATCGGATCGGCTCTGGGGATCATCCCGCCGGCCGCTACCGCAGCCAGCACCTCGGCGAAGTCCTCTGACGCCAAGGCCAACGAAGTCCCATCGACGGCGAAAGTCACTGCCGCACAGCCGAACCGCAAGGCCGTCGCGAATGCGGCGCCGCGGCCGACGCTGTCGGCGCCGCGCACCACAACGGCCGTTGAGTCCGCTGCCGCCACGACCACATCCAGCAAGACCAAGACGGCCAAGGCGGGCGTCTCGGCATCGACGTCTGCAAAGCCCAAGGCTCGCGGGACCGGCGGGCCGGCGCTACGTCCGTCCGCCGCGGACTAGTCAGCCGCACTACCGAAGAACATCGATAACGAGCTCGGGCTGTTCCCAGAGGCGACTACAGTCGGACCCCATGGCCGATCTCGCGGCACTCTTCGCCGACATCGTCGGCCCCACTCACCTGTTAACCGGTGACGCCATCTCCGAGGACTACGGCCACGACGAGGCGCTGACCATCCCGCCGCAACGCCCCGCCTACCTCGCCAAGCCGGCCACCGCCGACGAGGTCGCCGCGCTGCTCAAGGCCGCGACCGCACATCACGTGCCAGTGACCGCACGGGGGTCGGGTTGCGGCCTGTCCGGCGCGGCCCAGCCCGTCGCCGACGGCCTGCTGATCACGTTCGAGCGGATGAACGCCGTACTGGAGATCGACACTGCCAACCATGTCGCGGTGGTGCAGCCGGGCGTGACGCTGACCGAGCTGGACGCCCAGACCGCCAGGGCGGGACTGAGCTATACGGTGTATCCCGGTGAGCTGTCCTCGAGCGTCGGCGGCAACGTCGGGACCAACGCCGGTGGCATGCGGGCGGTGAAGTATGGCGTCACCCGGCACAACGTCCTCGGTCTGCAGGCTGTGCTGCCCACCGGCGAGATCATCCGCACCGGCGGCAAGATGTCGAAGATCTCGACGGGTTATGACCTCACCCAGTTGATCATCGGCTCCGAGGGCACGCTGGCGCTGGTGACCGAGGTGACCGTGAAGCTCGTCCCGCGACTGGCACACAGCGCTACTGTGCTGGCCCCGTTCGGCGACTTCGACCAGGTGATGGCTGCCGTCCCGAAACTCATATCGAGCGGGCTGAACCCGACCATCGTCGAATACATCGACAACGTGGTGATGGCGGCGATCGTCAACGCCGAGAACCTGGAGCTGGGAATCCCCGAGGCGATCCGGGAGACATGTGCGGCCTACCTCGTTGTCGCGCTGGAGAACAACCACGCCGATCGTCTCGACGAGGACGCCACGGCCCTCGGCGAGCTGCTCAGCGACTGGGGTGCATTGGATGCGTATGTTCTGCAGGGAAATTCGGCCCGGCGGCTGATCGTGGCGCGGGAGAACGTGTTCTGGACCGCCAAAGCGATCGGCGCCGACGACATCATCGACGTGGTGGTGCCGAGAGCGTCGATGCCGGAGTTCCTGCGCCGAGCCCGGGACATCGCACTCGCCGAGGGTGTCGGAATGAGCGGCTGCGGGCATGCCGGCGACGGAAACGTGCACGGCGTGCTGTTCTGCAAAGACCCGCAGATCCGCAAGAAAATCCTGACCGCGGTCTTCGCCATGGGGATGTCGCTGGGCGGGGCGATCTCCGGTGAGCATGGCGTCGGGCGGGCCAAGGCCGACTATTTCTGCGAGCTGGAAGACCCGGCGAAGCTGGCGTTGATGCGGCGGATCAAGGAGAGCTTCGACCCGGCCGGCATCCTCAACCCCGGCGCGGTGTTCGTCTAGTCGCGACCCGCGAGGGGCGGGTTGCCCTCGACGAGCTGCTCAGCCACTTCGTGCACTGGCACATCGACCGCGCCAACGCCTGCCGATCGCGCTTCCCTGATCGGCATATGACGTTGCCCGAGATCACCGGCGCACATCCCGGGAGCGGTGTGAGATGAGTCGCTGTGAGTATGCTGAGCGACCCGTTAAGACGGCTGACTGACCAGCGGGTATGTGTGTCAATAGATAACCGGCGGCCCGTTCTGAACCGAAAGACAACCCATTGTGCTGCAGTAATGTCACGAACGGTGTTATAGTCGCCGTTAGCTGAACTGACCATCAGCCGCCCACGGACATGATGTCCAGTGATCAAGTAAGGACTTAGCCGCATGGCGCCGGAAAAGCTCGTTCCTAGCCCCGCAGGCGAAGTAGCTCCGCAGTCCTCCGCGCCGGTCACCCCGATGCACATTCACAGCTGCAGCCGGATCGGCCTGACGGCCAATCCCCCGGGTCTGCGGCGTTCGCTCGGCGACTGGTTACGCCGCCGCTGATCGCTATCCGTTACGGATTCGGCGGATCACCAGCACCACTGTCACCACACTGACGCCAGCCAGCGCCGCGACCACCGGCGGTCTCTTCACGAAGCGCAATACCGCGGACCTGACGTCGTCGGCGATGCGCTGCGGATTGGCCCGTTCGGCCAGCGAGTCCACCGTCACCGCCAACCGGTCACGAGCCTGATCGATCTCAGCCTTGATGACCTCGGGATCCCGGTCCGCCACTTCAGTCCTCCAAACTGCCGCCCTGCCGAACTACCCTAGATCAACCCGGGCCAACCCCGATGCACCGGTAGATGAAGGGACCATTTAGGTGACGGACACAGCACGCCTCGAAGTCGGCGACAAAGCACCGGCATTCAGCCTGCCGGATGCTGAGGGCAACACCGTGAAACTGTCCGACTTCAAGGGCCGCAAAGTGATCGTCTACTTCTACCCGGCCGCGATGACCCCGGGCTGCACCAAGCAGGCCTGCGATTTTCGGGACAGTCTGGCCGAGCTGAACGGCGCGGGCATCGACGTCGTCGGCATCTCGCCCGACAAGCCGGAGAAACTGGCCAAGTTCACCGACCGCGACCAGCTGACGTTCCCGCTGCTGTCCGACCCCGACAAGAAAGTGCTCACCGAGTGGGGCGCCTACGGCGAGAAAAAGCTCTACGGCAAGACCGTGCTGGGCGTCATCCGCTCGACGTTCGTGGTCGACGAGAAGGGCAAGATCGAGGTCGCCCAGTACAACGTGAAGGCTGCACATACGTCAACATTCATCCAGAAGAAAATCCTTGCAACCTAGTCTTCCAAACTGATTACGCGGGTTCGACTCCCGTCGCCCGCTCCAGGAACCGGCCGGTAGAGCGGTTTTAGCAGGTCGAAAGCCCCTTCGGGCGGACTCGGCTGTACATACTCTTGCCCCGATTCGTCGGGGCTAGGTGCGATAGTGGTCGCCAGGGAGGCGGGGAATGCTGGCACAGAGGCTTCTATGGGGCGGCGGCACTATCACGTCGGCCGTCATGACCTACCTGGCGTTCGCACAGGTCGAGAACCAACTTGCGCGATGGTCGTTCGGACTCGTATTTGGCCTGCTGCTCATCGCGTCGTTGGTCATGTTCCCCTGGGGCCAGAATGCTGACGGCTCGGGGCGAAGTATCGCGACGACGATCCGCGGCCAACGGAACGCGTCGCTGGTTTCCGGGGATGGCTCGACAAATACCGGAAACGTCACGAACTCTGGCGATGGTGCCGTCACCACGATCAATCTCCATGGGCTGCAGGTCACGGTCACGGAACTTAGACAATTGACGCTCGATGCCAGCCGCTCGGTTGTGTTGCCTGAGGCGAGAACCGTCGCGAAGGAGGTCGCGAGCGAGACTGCCGGGCACGCCATCGAGGAGCGCTCAAGCGCACTTGTTCAGAAAGTCATCGATCGATTTAACGAAACCAATCCTGAACTATTCGCGCGGTGGGATGACCCCAGATTTCTGGCCGCCTTGACGGTCGCCCAGCGAGGCTACGCGGAGACCGGCGATGAAACATTGGCGGATCTCTACGCCGAATTGCTGACCACACTTGCATCTCAGAAGGTGCGTACTAGACGCGAGATTCTTGTACGTCAAGCTATTGATGTCGCCGGTCGGTTAACTACAGAACATGTCAACGCCCTCGCCGTCAAACTCTATATATATTATTTCAAATATACTGAACCGTGGGACACGGACCAATTTATTGCAGCTTATGACACGTTATTAAGCCCCTACTATGGCCGAATTCCGACCAGTCCGCTTGACTATCAGTACATGAGTTCAGCTGGGGTCGGTTACATCGATCAATTGCAAGCATTTGCGAATACCCCCTATCAGCAGATCTGGAAATCCTATCCTAACTCGATGTACCCGGCGTTTACCTTTGCGGAGATGCGAGAAACTCTGCTGAGCGACGACTATGAATACCTCGACGAAGTTCAAGAACTGCTCGGTATGATCGGAACTAATCCAGATAACTTTGTTCAGACCGGCACAGGCACCATGGTCAAATCCGAAGGGATCGAAGAGCTACGATTCCGCGTCGCACCGGATGCGATAGGTACCGTTCTGAGCACCGATAAGAACGTAGTGAACGGGCTGACGGAGCCGCAGAAACTACTGCGTTCCATGATCGAAGAGCGCGCTTTGAGCGTCCAACAGTTTGCTGTCCGAGTCCGCGAGCTGAAGCCTGATTTAGCGGATTTCTTTGACTCTTTCAATAAGCAAGGAGGCTTCGGCGGCTTCCAATTGCATCCGGTGGGATTCATCCTCGCTCAAAATGAGATAGCCGATCAAGCACCCCAACTAGCAGCGCTGATCGATTCAGCTATCGATGACGGCTAAACCCCCGAAACGGCACCGCGCCTTCTTCCTTTCAGTGTCGAACAATCACCGGAGACAGGTCGAGATCTGGTCGGCCTGGCGCGTGCCGATCAACATCCCGACCTCCGAGAGCGGTTGGCAGTCAAGGCAGTTCGGATAACGGCTCGTGTGTCCCAGAACGGCACAGAGCCGGGCTCGTATCCGATCGGATACCTCGCGTGCTGCCGCTGACAGTGGCTTGCTGGCAGGCACCGGGGTTCCCTCGATTCGGGCTCGCAAGATGTCCACGATCGAATGCGTGGGTACTTCCGGTTCTGAGATCCGCTTCCACGGCTTGCCAGCCCTCATCGCTTGTATCTCGCTGCTGCCGCCACGCGTCCAACCTCGCTGCGGGTTAGCTTGCGGCCGAATGCGTCGTCGTCCTCGACGCGGATCGCCTTAAGCATCGCCAGGAGCAACTGTTGGTTGCGCTGTACGTCTTTGATCTCGGGCATCGAATCGGGCTGACCGTTGTAGCCCGACACTCGAGTGTCGTCGCCGGCTCTGCGGATGACCCTGCGTTGTCGTGCGATCTCGTCAGCGAGGTAGCACGCTTCCTCGATCACAGTGACGGTCTCGGGGCTGCCGCTGAAATCGCCTGATTCGTGCATCTCACGCCACAACCGCTTGCCGCGTGTCTTCAGCCCAGTCGGGTACCTCGGGATGACTGGCGATTCTGTGTCGTTATCGGGCATGTTTTGCCTACTTTCTGGCCGGTTTTTGGGCCTGTTCTGAGCGTTCGAACCGGGTCGGACGCTGTTGCATCTGTGAGGAAATATCTTGCGGTAGAACGGGACACGTTTGCCGGTCCCGGTTGGACGCCTAGCTGGCGAGTGGGAAAAACCAGGGCTATGCAATGCATCCGATGGCTGAGCCGCATAACCGACCGGTCGAGACCGGGGGGCAGGGGGTCACCCCCCAGGGGTGCATCCTGGCTGGTCAGCAAGGCTAAGGCTGCGCATTTTCCGACTGTTGCGATAACGATCCACCGCCTCGCATATTGTGTTGCGACGACGTCAATAACAGGGGGGCGTCGAGCGGACGGGGGTCTAGTGGACTACAACAGCGGCAATTCCGGCGAGCGAGCCTACGAGTACCCGTACGGCTACGCGGACAGTGACTCCGATACCTCGCCGAAGGTCGATACAGCAGCGTTGCCGTTACAAACAAAGCGGTTCCGGTTCGGGGCACTGGGCGGCTTTATCGCCGCCGTGGTGCTGATCGCGGCGGGAGTGGGTGCCTACTTCGGCATCACCGCCCTGACGGGCAAGGATGAGAAGCCGCCGTTCACGATCAACGGCACGCTGTCTTTACGAGCGGATAGCGTCACCACCACGGGGCTACCACCCAGCTTCGCGTGCGCTGGAAAAGGTGGGTACAACGACATTGGGCCGGGGGCGGATGTCACCGTTGCCAACGAGTCGGGCACTCTCCTTGCCAAGGGCAGACTCGACGGTAGTTTTGGCGAAAAGGACTGGTGTGTATTTACTTTCACTGTATCCGATGTGCCAGCCGGTGCGAAGTTTTACAAGGTCACGGTTTCTCACCGAGGCGAGATGAGTTACACCGAGCAGGAGGCTCACGCTCGCATCGAATTGAGCCTTGGCGACTCGCCGTCTGAGACGACTGTCGCTGCCGCGCCACCCGCGTCGCCTCCAGCGGCTGCGCCGGCACCGAAGCCCGTTCCCGCTGATCCAGCTGTGCCGACGTACGCAACACAATGCACGTCGGGTGTAGCTGTCGGAAGCTCGGAAACCTCCTGCGCTTTCGCGGCGAACGTCAACAACGCTTACTGGAGCCAGCCGAACCACGGCGGGAGCGTGAGGGTATGGGCGTTCAGTCCTGTGACCGGACAGGCCTACCTGATGACGTGCAGCGGTCAACGTGTCGTTACCTGCTCGGGTGGGAACAACGCAGTCGTGTATCTGTATTGAGACTTAGCCCAGCCCCGCACGATCAGGAGACGCGGCCCGATGAACGAGACGAGTGACGGCATGCCTCCCTCTCATGGAGCGGCAACCCCTGGTTGGTACCGCGACCCGGCGGGAACAGACGTGCCCGTCTACTGGAATGGGCGCGAATGGGCGGCCCGCGATCAACGCGGGGTGTTCCCCCCGCCGGGCTGGTATCCCGACTACTCCAATGGCGGCAAGACTGCTTACTGGAATGGGCGCGAATGGAGCGAAGATCCCCAGACGCTGCGGACATTCCTTATCGTGATCGGGCTCGTCGTGGCCGCTTTCCTATTCCTGGTGGTGTTTTTCGGGGTTCTGGCACTCGTCAAATGAATTGATAGATCCGGTACCGCCGGCCAATGCGGCCCGAAGGACGGCTGAGCCGTTGAGCGGAATGTGCTTGCTCGGACCGCTTGTGTTTCCCTGTGCCGCAATCGCTGCGGCCAGGACTCCTGCCGTGGTGTGCGGTCTCTTCGCGGCTTCCTCCTCGGCCTGGCGTTGAGCTTCCCGCTGGGCTTGGAACTCTTCGTTGCGGCGGCGCAACTCAGTGACGATGTCCAACCAGTCCAGTTCCGCTGGCTCGTCAGGCAGACCGGCGACTTTTGTAACTCCTCGGCTCTCCATCCTGCGAGCTACCGCTTGAACGAATGGGTCAGTGATCGTCGCCGCGGGCTTGCCCTTGGTCGAATTGAGCTGTCGGGTAAGCAGCCTGGCGGCACTGGATTGCTTTGTGATTGTCACGCTGCGGTGTCTTCCATCCGGGTAGTGGGCGAAAGTCGCTGAGGATGGCGCACAGCGCCTGCCACGCGCTTCTCTGGCTGGCGTGGGTCGGTCAACAACCCCTTAGGCGGTTCCGAGCGTTGGTATCGACGCATGAACAACTCGCGCCGTTGCTCGATGTCTGCCGTCCACGGCGTGTCACCGTTGGCGATCACCGCAGCTTCATAGGGCTGCCCGTGCGTTTCCCACCACGTCAGGAACGCTGCCTCACGTTCGGCGGATTCGCGGTCGGTACTGGCCTGCTTCCAAAGTGGATCGCGGGAGGGTTCGTTGTATTCGTTTTCAGTCATGAAATTCCTTGTGGTGGATACGAAAAGGCCCCCAGCGTGATGCCGGGGGCCGATCTCGTAGGAGGGTGTGGTTAGCGTCGGAAGCTGCTGGGGCTGACGGCCAGCGAGTCACGAAGATCTCGGGCCTCGCGCAGGGTGTTGATGGCGAACTCAACACCGCGCCGCGCGGCCGTGAACAACACCGGATCGATCGCAGCCACCACCGGGTCGGCAGGCGTCTGGTGCGCGGCGTCGATCTTGATCAAGTCCAGCGCAGTCGACGGACGCAAGATCCGAATCGTCGTCTCGGTGATGCCTGCCAGAGCACTTGTGCTGGCAACCCAACCGCTGATCTTGTCCAAGTACGCCGCTTCGCGTTTGGCGTCACCGTAGGCGGTGACAGCATCCGGTCCAGCCTCAAGCAATGTTTCCGGTGAGATCTCTTCGGGCAGTTGTTCAATCGCTGCGATATAGGCAGCGGCGTGCTCATCGAACTCGGGGGTTAACTGTTTGATGATCTCGGGGACGGCAGGCAAAGCCACCTTGTTGACCTTGCGGGCGGCTTCTTCCAACGCGTGTCGCTTCGCGGCATCGAGTGGCGACCAACCGCCGCCGGCCTGCGAGGCCCGCACCGCGAGTTGCTCGGCGAGGTTGAAAATCAGTTCCTCGACGTTCTCGGGCGTGGCGTCTTCGATCGCGAACGCCGGTTGGTACGAGACTTCGGTGTAGCGGATTGCCTCGAAGACGGCGATTGCGTTGGTGAGTTCCTCGGGCAGCTCGACGCCCAAGCCCGTCCAATAGGTGACCTGGTGTGCGCCGTCGATAGAGCGAGTGTTCATAGGTGTTTGATTCCTTCGGGTTGATTGCGCCCTGGAGATCAGGGCATCAAAAAATGCCGCCTGTCCGGGCGGCTAGCGGGATTTCGTTGCACTCGTGGGTAGTTGACTACCCCGGTGAATAACCGGCTGCGAGAGCCGCAGCGAGCTGCTGTAGGTCAACGGGCGGTTCGGAGCGCGTCACGACGACGCCGTGTGATTCCAGCGCCAGCGCCAGTTCGAGGGCAGCGCGCTGGCGGCTGCGGTAGACGACGTTCCGGGTCTTACGGCATCGCTTGCAGAATCCATCCGCGTCACGGTCTGCTGCGGATCGGATCTGATGGCCTGCTGGGCATTCTGTAGGGTTCGTGGTTCACCTCCTATCAGGTGTCTGTTCGAACAGGAAATTGGTCAAAAGAAACTGCCCCAGCTCAATTGAGCTGAGGCTGAGGTCGATCCGCACAAGACAGACCCCGACCCGCCAGGAGGCGTAAGGGTCGGGGCCTGACTCGGAGTGCAGCAATCAACCGGATGAAGGCGGTCTTGCGCCTACACCCCTTCAGTAATATTTCGGAACAGAGGTACTGGTCAGAACCGGTCAAACGGTGAGCGCACACCACGGCGCTGTTGAAACCGGGATGCCGCTTCCTTATCCTCCCGCGCCCACGCTGCGTCGCGTTCACGAATTTCGCGCACCTTCGCTTCGCCTGCCTCACGCTGCCTCCGCTCCGACGGAGTTTCACCCCCAAGTGGTATCGGCTGCCCGTCAGCCGTCGCGGCTACACCTTGGCGCGGAGGCGTGTCACATCCATCAGCCAGCAGCTCGGAGTTGCGATCTTCGTACTGCCGCTCACGGACTCGACGCATCCGGCTACGCGCGCCGTCGTTGTGCTTCTGTTTGCGGATGTCGCGGCAACCGTCGCAATACTTCGGCCAGCGGCCAACATTGGTCTGCCCTCTGCGGTGGTAGATGCCGCCGATGAATCGGCACGCGGTCACGAGATCGCCGCAGTCGACGCACTCACCCCGGTAGATCCTTGCGTCCCACATCTGCGTGACGTAGCCGTGTGTGGCCTTGGCAGGCCACTGGTGAGTAACGCCGGGGTTCTCCCGGCGCCACCGGTCGACCCGGTTAGGTACCCCAACGTGCTCAGTGGCCGCACCCCCCAGCGGGCGCACGAACTCCACGCCGGATGTGGTCGTTTCGACCTTGCCGATTTGTGCGGCCTCGTGCTCACGCTGCAGCCGCTTGGCTGCTAGGTAGAGCTGCCGTTGGCTCGTCACTACTTGGTTGTTCCTTCCTTCAGATCGGTGCTGAATTTGTATGAGGTCATGCGCTACGGCTGGCCAACGAACCACGTCTCGCCTTGCTTGGTCCAGGCGTAGGTACCGTCAGCCTGCCGCCTCCGCTTCTGGCCTCCGGGGTAGGTGAATTCATCGAGCAACTCGCCTTGCTGGGCTCGCAGCAGTTTGGTCGCTGCTGCTCGGGAGATGGCTAGTTGCTTGGCTACTCCGGTCACGGTGAGCGGCGCTCTTCGCTCAAGCGTTGCCAGCCACTGCGCGAACTCGGCGGTGATGTCTCGTCTCGTGTGTCGCAGTTTGGGTGATCTATCTTTTGCAGCTGTTAAAGATAGATCACCTGTTTTGCGACAACCTTCGGCCAGCCCCGGACACCGACACCGTGCCCTCGATCGGTTGCATCCGGGTAGGTGCTTTGGTTTGGCCTCGGGTGTCCATTCAACGTCGACAGCCCACACACGTCCGTGCCCTTGCACGCCGTCATAGGTGACACCGGAGAAAAAACCCCCGGCCATTGTGGTGCTCCACTCGCTAAGTACCCGACCGGCAACCGGGTCGGCCACCCCCACCGCGCCCGCCAACAGCGGGCCGGTGATTACCGGCGTCAGTGTCTCGAACTTGTGGCACAACGCGATAGCGCCGAGCAAGTACCTTTCGTGAGTCACACCGGAGCCCGCGATGCGAGCTGCTAGCTCGTGAAGAGGGTCAGGGTCGAATTCCTTCGCCCGCACCCCAGGCACATACGACTCTGCGGCGGCTTTAGCGCCGCTGGTGATGTGATGCTCGGTCGCGTTGGGTCGGCCACTGCTGCCTCGCGGAAGCGAGCTTTCGTGCGGATGGCCTAATACCCAATCCACCGCGTCGAACTCGTCGCACTCGCCGTTGCGGAGTCCCCACGCGGCCAGCTCGTAGGCCAACCGGTACACCTCGTCGGTATCGCTCGCGTCGGAGAGGTCCGGCTTGTCAGGTCGCGACGCCAGCATCGGTGCCCTCCAGGGCTCTGTTGATCTGCGCTCGCAGGAGTTTGAGTTCGTCAGCGTTAAGCAGGACGAACCTTGACGTGTTGGCGGGTTGAATCCGGTAGGTGAGCGTCCTCCTTTCGAAGTCCCACCTAGATGACAGCAACGGACTCACCCGGCAGTCGCTAATGATGTGACGTAGACGGATATCTCAACCTTGCCGAACATCCAATCGGGATCCTCGAACGTCTCCCGCGACGCAAGCGCGAGACCCTGCTCGGCGATGTACTGGAGAACAGGATCCAGCCAGTCGTTGTCATCGCGGACAAGCGGACTCCGCATAACCTCGACTTGAATGCCATCACCGACCGCATACAGCCAACCTGGGTGGACGATCTCCAACTGCGAGGCGAACTCCAGCGACAACGCGGGGCTACCGGTCTCGTTGGGCCACAACGAGGTCCAGAATCGTCGGTACGCACCGTCTCGGCGCTCGACATCCAGTACCCGGCATCCCTTGTGTACCTTGCGGACTCCGACCACGGTGGTGGTGCCGATCTTGTCGCCGACCCCGAAGGGGCGGGCGGCGGTGTTACCCGCCTCCCGCATCCCCGTCGCCATCAGCCGAGTACCTCGGAGGCCACCTGCTCCTGGGCGTTCTTCAGCGTCGCCAGAGACAAGCTCAGGTGGAACCCCGCTGCGATCCACATCGCGATGGCCTGATGGTCAGAGGCGTCCACGCTTTCCGTGGGCTCTTCTTTCTCGAATCGAGTCGCCCCGAGCGGGTCGATCTGGATGACGACCGGCGCATGCGGGTGCTTCAACGTCACCACGGACGTATTCACGCCGAGGTAGGCGACCTCATCAACTTCAACTACCCACAGCAGCGCACGCCCAAGATCTGCGTAGCTGATTTCTGGCTTCGTCACCACAGTTGTTGCCTCCATAGTTATTGCTTCCCTTCGTGTTTCAAGCGCGGCACCTTGCCGCCGATCTGCTCTTGTCGTCGGGTGACGACCAAACTGCGACGGTGTCCATCCCGTCGTTCTTCCTCGCTCCTGTCCGTTTCGGTTCGCGGTACCGCCGCCTTCGCGATCTCCGCTGTTTCTCAGTCCCGCGCCAGCCGAGACGCGGAACCGAAGCCCCTCTGACGGGCGACTCTGACCGGGGCTACCGGCTGACTCTTGGATTGGAGAACTACAGTGAGTATTGCATGGCTCAACATGTTGTGACAACACATGTTCAGCCACGGCATGTATTTCCACGGCATGAGTTGGTAGATTCATCGCTATGAGCAGCGCGGACGACACCAAACCCCCCTTGCGGTCGGTGATGCAGCCAGTAGGTGACGATTGGGTCGTCGTCATGGAATGGCCGGATGGCGTTACGGATGGCGGGCCGTCACGGCTGGTGATTGAGCCCATCGACAAGATGCCGGTGGGAGGGCTGTCGTCCACTGTTCTGCGGCACATTGACTTCCGCAGCGCCATCGACAACTTTCGCGACCAGATAGCCCAGTCGTCAGCACGAGGCAGCTTCGACATGAACGCTCTGTATGCGTTCGACCGCGAGCAACTGCGGTCGGCCTTGCGTGAAGGAGTCACCCGTGAATACCTGGCGCTGCTGGCATCGCACTACGTCTGGGCTGTGGATCGCGGGCAGGCGAATATCAACGACTTCCTAGCCGAGTTGGTCGGCAGGCCGGTCGGCACCGTTCGCGGACACCTGATCCGTGCAAGGCACGAAGGGCTGCTATCAGGCAGTCACGGCAAGAAGGGCGGAGAACTCAGCGACGAAGCCGAGGAACTAGTAGAGCCATTTGCGCTCGCTCGCATCGATGAGATTGGCCGGCTCGACAGTCTGAGAAGACGCCATTCGAAGAAGGCGATCACACCGCGCACCGAAACTTGACAGCTAACAGCGCAAAGCTGGCCCGACGAGTGACGTACACTCAGCTACTTCACAGCGACCGGGGGGTCAGATGCTTCGTCTTGCAGTATCCGCCGCATCCGTTGCGGCAGGCTTGTTCCTCGCTCCGGTAGCCCACGCCACCCCGGACACCCACGTCCCGAACGGTGACGCTCTGTGGTGCTGGGGCGGCAAGGGGACCATCGCACTGGTGACTCCGTATTGCAACGGGGAGACGTTCCCCGACGGGAGTTACTTCCACCAGACCGGGTTCATGCAGGGGATGCTCCAACCTCTCGGCTGGAATCCGCCCTTCTGTGTGGACGCCGCAGGCAACCCGTTCCCTGACGGTTGCAAAGCTTGACGTGGGCTCGCGTGCGGCAGCGACGGTGGCCGGGTCTTGCGATGGATAGAGTCTGAGAACGTGGGTGAATGGTGGGGGATCCTCCGTTGCAGAGCCTGGAATGCCTGGCCTGAGCGGGCGACAAGCGACTTGGCAATGACAAACATCGACTATGGCGCGGCGTCTCCGGTTGAGGTGCGAACGTTTGTGGACGCGTACGACCGGGCTCAACCAAATGTCATCGAGACATCAGTGCTGGGGCCAACTACCTGGCCGGGTTATGAACCTGGCATACATCGAATTTGGAATTCGATGTTGCTCGGCGTCGGCGAGCAGTATCAGCTGGAACCGCAGCCGCTTCGCCATGCCCATCGAGGAGAACTCGATATTCGCCTAAGCTTCCGACTCGCCGAAAGCCCGCCCGAAGCCTTACGTGAAGCCCTGAAGGAACGTGCGTACGAAATCGTGGGCCTTTTGAATCTGGGTCAGGGCGATTTTGTAACCCCCTCGGCACCTTTTCAACTGCTAGAGGTCTTGGCGGGTGGTCAGACCGCGACTGAAATGCCGATTGCGGTGACGACACGGGATCGGCACGTTCTGGATCAGCAGGAGCTCAACGTCTTCTTGGCGAGAGCTCGCGGCTTTCTGACTGGCCCGATCTACGGGCCAAAGCATCGTGTTGCGTTGGAGCTTTATGCAGCGCATTTCACAGAGAGCCAAGTGCGCGTTCGGTTCATCCTGCTCGTTATCGCGATGGAGGCCCTGGCTGAGGAAGCGCCGAAACATCAAGTGGCGCTTGATCTCCTCGCTAGGTGGAAGGGCGAACTCGATACAGAGCTAGCAAAGTACGATGACCAGTCTGAAGAGTTCTACAGCCTTAAGGCGCTGTCTGGGGAGCTTAGTTTCCGCAGAGGCGACTCGATCAACAACCAGGTTCGCAAGTTGTTCGCCGCCCTTCCAGGGTTACCCGACGCGGAATGCAAGGCGTTGCAGCGCCGTGCAGTTGCCGTCTACAGCAAGCGGAGCACACTCGTGCATGACGGGTATTTACCCCCGAGTGAACTGCCGGGGTTAGAGACCGAGGCGCGCGAGCTGCTAGAGACGCTCTTTTCCTGTTACCTCCAAAGTCAACCGGAGGAATAGGGTCGATGGCCAACCGATACCGCTAAATACGCGCGGCGGAATCATCACCGGGTATCGGCTCGACCTCGGGTCGGGGCCAATCATCAGGCACCTGTATTCCCCACGGGATCAGTTTCGACTTCGTCTTCGTGGTCGTGCCGTACGGCTGAAAGTGGGCCACCAGACGAACCTTCGCGTCCCGCAACACCTGCCGGCGGTCGGTGCCAGGATCGTCCCACAGCTCTCGGAATGTCTTGCCCGTGCCGACCGGCTCCCAGCGCGCTGGCACAACCGTGTTCGCGGACAACTCGGCTTTGCGGGCGACTAGCGCCGCCAGGCGCGACCGGTACAGCATCTCGTCGTCCACCAAGCCGTTGTCGGACTCCCAACGCAGCCGCTCCAACGATTGCTCCGTCTGGCCCAGCTCCCGGCTGTGATCCTCGCCGGGGACGAAGACCATCTTCGTCATCTCCCGGTCTCCGTAGGCATCGAGGAACCGACCCGCGAGATAGCTCTCGATTTCGTCTAACCGCACCGCTCCCCGGCAGCCGGTGCCCTGCCTGCCGCACCTGACGTAGGTGTGAACCGTGCCGCTGGACGATTTCCGGCGGTGCAGCGACAACGAATACCCGCACTCCGGGCAGTCGCATCGCTGCGGAATCCACAATCCCTTGTGAGGGCATCCCGGGCGGTGCAACACAGCACCGCAGTATCCGATGCCCGCCAACGGATTCGGCGTCATCTGACGCGCCCTGCCGCTGCTGGTGCGCTGCCCCAGCGCCTCTTGCAACCGATTCCAGTCCTCTTCGGTGAACGTCGGCTCAGCCATCACGATCGGCTGGCCTTCGGGGTCAAGAACCAGCTTCTCCCCCACCCTTTTCTTGTGGTCGGGGTTCGCATCGGTTGGGGCTGGCTCGAACACGGCCATGACTCTGTAGCCCTGTGTCCGTTGGGATGTCAACGAGCGCTTGAGTGTGGACACCGACCACTTCTTCTCCCCACCACGGGCACGGGAGACGTTGGTCGTCTTGCCCTCTTTGTTGAGCCACCGCACGACGCTGGTGAGCGATTCGTTCTCGTCAACCAGCTTCGTCTTGATCTGATGGAGCAGCGCGTACCCTTCGGGATCGCGCGCCAAGGCCTTACCCTTCCCACTCGGATGCGGGACCGTCCGGTATCCCAAGGGCGGCACACCATGGCTGACGCGGTCGGTCATCCGCAGCACGTCTAGTCGATCGGTTGCGCGAGTCTTGAACCGCGATAGCTCGATCGCGGCGAAGAAAGATCCGACGTAGATGAAGAACTCCGACATCATCTGATCGAGCGAGTCTTTCTGCGGGTGCAGATAGTCCAGCACCACGCCATCGCCTGCGAAGGCGAGGATCTTCTTGTTCGCCTTCGTCCACTTGGCGAACTCAACGCAGTCGTTCGTGGATCGAAACGCGCGGTCGATCTTGGAGAAAACCAGCACGTCCCATTCGTGCAATCGCTCCGGTGCCAGCCACTTACCGAGATCTGGGCGCTCGAATGGCGTGGTCTTGCCGGCAGAGATACCGAGGTCTTCGAACGTGCCTACGACCTCGTAGCCCTTCGATTGCGCCCACCGCTCGCCCTCTTCGGTCTGGGCGATGTGCGACACCTTGCGGGTGTTCGCTTTATCGTCGTCTAGGTGAGAAACCCGAGCGCCGACCACAGCGCGAAGCTGCCTGGCAGTGTTGTCCACAGTGCAGCACAGTACAACGTCAAGGCCACCGGTCACGTCGCCAAATTGCGCAGGGACATCTCGGTCTAGGTCAACTCCCCCAGCTTCCCCAACAACAGCGCCTCGGTGGTGGCCGCGCGCTCCAGCACGCCGAGATGCAGGCTCTCGTTGACGCTGTGCGCCTGAGTGCTGGGATCCTCCACCCCGGTCACCAGGATGGTGGCGTTCGGGAAGGCGGCGGCGAACTCGGCAATGAACGGGATCGAGCCACCCATGCCCATGTCGACGACGTCGGTGCCCCAGGCCTGCCGGAACGCGGCGCGAGCAGCGTCGTACACCGGCCCGCTGGCGTCGATCGCGTAGGGCTGACCGACATCGCCCGGGATGATCTTGACGTGCGCGCCCCAGGGCGCGTGCTGCTCGAGGTGCCGGCGCAGCGCGTGGAGGTGGGCTGCAGCGTCCCCGCCGGGGGCCACCCGCATGCTGACCTTCGCGCTGGCCCGCGGGATGAGCGTGTTCGACGCCTTGCCGATCGGCGTGGTGTCGATGCCGATGACAGTGATCGCGGGCTTGGCCCACATGCGTTGCGCTACAGGGCCCGAGCCGATTTCGTGCACCCCGTCGAGCAGTCCCGACTCGGCGCGAACCCACTGCGGTCCGCGGTCGACATCGGTAGCAGTCGTCGCGTACAAGCCTTGCACCGCAACGTTGCCGTCGTCGTCGTGCAGGCTGGCGAGCAGTCGTACCAGGACGCTGAGCGCGTCGGGCACCACGCCGCCCCAGAGCCCCGAGTGCAGGCCGTGATCCAAAGTCGCGACCTCGACCACGCAGTCGGCCAACCCACGTAACGACACCGTGAGCGCCGGGATCTCCGAAGTCCAGTTGTCCGAGTCGGCGATCACGATGACGTCGGCGGCCAGCTTGTCCTTGTGGGCGGCCAGCAGCCGGCCCAGGGAGGGCGAGCCGGACTCCTCCTCCCCCTCGACGAACACCGTCACGCCGACCGGCGGGTTGCCATCGTGCGCACGGAACGCCGCCAGGTGGGTGGCGATACCGGCCTTGTCGTCCGCGCTGCCGCGGCCGTAGAGCCGTCCGTCACGTTCGGTGGGTTCGAAGGGATCCGAATCCCATTGCGATGGTTCACCTTCCGGCTGAACGTCGTGGTGGGCGTACAGCAGCACCGTCGGCGCGCCGGGCGGGGCGGGGTGATGCGCGATCACCGCGGGTGCACCACCCTCGGCCACGATCTCGACCTGGTTGAAGCCGGCCTGGGTCAGCAGGTCCGCGACGGCCCGTGCGCTGCGGTGCACCTCGTCGCGACGGGCCGGGTCGGCCCACACCGACTGGATGCGGACCAGATCTTCGAGATCGGCACGCACCGAGGGAAGCACGGCCTGCACGCGGGCGACGACATCAGTCATGGCGTCGACCCTACCGAGCAGCTACAGCGTCTCCAGGATCGCGACCGCGGCGGCGGTGTCGCCCTCATGGGTCAGCGACACGTGAATGGTCACCTCGGCCAGATGCTTGGCGATCTCACCGGTCAGGCGAACCTTGGGCCGGCCCCACATATCGGTGATCACCTCGATGTCGCGGTGGATGCCTTCCGGCAGGACCGGACGCTGCGCAAACCGCGAGCCCGACCAGGCCTTGATGACGGCTTCCTTGGCGGCCCACCGCGCGGCCAAGTGCCGCGCCGCCACCGAACTCTTGTCGGCGGCGTCGCGGCGCTCACCCGGGGTGAACGTCTCGGCGAAGACCGTTCCCGGCTGATCCACCTGCTCGGCGAAATCGGGAATGGAGACCACATCGATCCCCACACCGACTATCGCCACGCGAGCACCCTAGCGGATGCACCCATGCTCATCGCAGGTAGGTGTCGTGCGCGCCCAGCCGTGCCGCCGGGTCCAGCAGCATCGCCGCCTCCTGCCGCTTCTCGGGTGCGTCGTGATCGAACCGGCGATCGGCGGGCTTCTCGTACATCGGCGGCCCACCGGCGATGGCCGAGGCCAGTCGCCGCTGACCAGCCAGCACCCGATCGTTAGCCCGCTTGGTGTAATCCGCCCGCTCCTGCTCGCTCAGCGAGGCCAGGAAGGCCTGCGGATGAACCAGCGCGACCAGACCCGACACGTGACCGAAGCCCAGGCTGGTGACCAGCCCCGCCTTGAGCGGGAACTTGTCGCCCAGCCGCAGGGTCTCGCGCGCCCACACGAAGTGACCCGAGCTGGCCAACTCGTCGTCGACACAGTCCAGGCTGCGGTTCGGCGGGATGACACCGTCGCGCAGGATCTGGCACAGACCCATCATCTGGAACACCGCCGCACCGCCCTTGGCGTGGCCGGTCAGGCTCTTCTGGGACACGATGAACAGTGGCGCCCCGGCGGCGCGCCCCATCGCGTCAGCCAGCCGCTCGTGCAGCTCGGTCTCGTTGGGATCGTTGGCCAGCGTCGAGGTGTCGTGCTTGGAGATCACCGCGACGTCGTCAGCCCCGACCCCCAGCTTGGCCAGCGAGCGGGCCAGCAGGGAGTCCTTGCCGCCACGACCGGCGCCCAGCGCGCCGAGCCCCGGAGCCGGGATCGAGGTGTGCACGCCGTCGGCGAAGCTCTGCGCGTAACCCACCACCGCCAGCACCGGCAGGCCCATCTTCAGCGCGAGGTCACCACGGGCCAGCAGGATCGTGCCGCCGCCCTGTGCCTCGAGGAAGCCCAGCCGGCGACGGTCGTTGGCGCGGGAGATCTTCGAGTCGCTGATGCCCTTGGCTCGCATCATCTCGGTGTCGGCGGTGGCCGACATGTCGCCGAAGCCAGTGATGGCATCGGAGGTCATGTCGTCGAATCCGCCGGCCACCACCAGTTCGGCCTTGCCGAGCCGGATCTTGTCGACGCCTTCCTCGACCGACACCGCTGCGGTGGCGCATGCACCGACGGGGTGAACCATCGCGCCGTAGCCGCCGACGTAGGACTGCATCACATGGGCAGCAACGACATTCGGCAGCACTTCCTGCAGGATGTCGTTCGGCTTCGCCGCACCCAAGAGGTTGCCGTGGAACATGGTCTGCATGCTGGTCAGGCCGCCGATGCCGGTGCCCTGGGTACTGGCTACCAAGCCGGGGTGCACCCAGCGCATCAGCTCGGTCGGGGTGAAGCCGGACGACAGGAACGCGTCCACCGTGGCCACGATGTTCCACAACGCCACCCGGTCGGCCGAACTGACCATGTCGGCGCTGATACCCCAGACCGTCGGGTCGAAACCGGTGGGGATCTGGCCGCCCACTGTGCGGGATAGCTTCGCCTTGCGGGGAACCCGAATCTCGGTGCCCGCCTTGCGGATCACCTGCCAATCCGACGAGTCCGGCACGGGCCGGACGATGGTGTGTTCAGGGTCGGCCCGCTCGAACGCCCGCGCCTCGGCCTCCGAGGACACCACGAAGCTGAAGTCCTTGTCCAGGAAGACGCTGACCAGCAGCGCTGGGGAATGATCCGCCCCGATTGCGCCGTCGTCGACGAATTCCCTTACGCCGCAACGTTCCACGACCGCATCGTGGTAGCGCTCGACCAGATCGGCCTCGTCGACCAGATCGCCGGAGGCGGTGTCGTACCAGCCCGGCTTGGGGTCGTCCTCCCACTTGATCAGTCCGGTGGTCCAGGCCAGTTCGAGCACGCCGGACGCCGACAGCTCGTTGTCGACCTCCATCTCGAACCGGGTGCGCGATGATCCATACGGCCCGAGTTCGGCGCCGCCGACAATCACCACCAAGTCGGCCGGGTCGACGTCGAGATCGGCCCAGGCCGGCGGGGTCGACGCGGCGTAGCCGCGCGGCGGCGACGGCAGGGCGGCGATGGTGCCCGCAGCCGGCTCGTCGTCGGACGCGTCCGCCTCGGCGCTCATCTGCTCACGGGCCTTGGCAGCCAGCTCAGCCATGTCCAGCTGAACATCGCCAAGGCCACCGGTCAGGTCGACTTTCAGCGGCGCGTTGGCCGCGGCGACCTTGGCATCCACCGAGCACAGGTCGAGCAGCATCGCGGCCATCTCGGCAGTGGAGTAGGTGGTCACCCCCGCTTCCTCGACCCCATCGACGATGACATCGTTGTGGCCCATCAGGCCGGTCCCCTTGGTCCAGCCGATCAGCGCGTGAGCGAAGCTGACCCGCTGTGCCCAAGACGATTCGGCGTTCCACCGGTTGACCACCGCGTCAAGCGCGGACTTGGACTCGCCGTAGGCGCCGTCCCCGCCGAACATGCCGCGGTTGGGCGAGCCGGGCAGCACCACATGCAGACGCGAGGCGATGTCGCGCTCGGCACCGATGGACGACAGCCCGCCGATCAGCCGCTCGACGGCCCACAGCAGGACTTTCATCTCCATCTCCGAGCGCGAGCCGGCCTCGGACATATCCCCGGCCACCCGCGGTGCGGCGAACGGGAACAGCAGCGTCGGGTTCTGCGCATCCTTGAGGTGAATCGACTGCGGACCAAGGCTTTCGGTCTGCTCGCTACCGACCCACGACACCAGCGCGTCGATGTCGGCGTAGGACGCCATGTTGGCCGGCACGATCCAGAGCGCCGCGCCGTAGCGGGCGTGGTCGCGATAGAGCTTCTTGTAGAAGTCCAGCCGGTCGTCGTCGAGCTTGGACGTGGTGGCGATCACCGTGGCGCCGCCGTCGAGCAACTGCGCGACCACCGAAGCGGCGATGGATCCCTTGGACGCACCGGTGACCACGGCGATCTCGTCGCTGGAGCGGCCGCTATCGGGATTCTCCGCACCGGCGGCGATCCGGCCGAACAGCGACGCGTGGATGTTGCGGCCGGCCGCCAGCGCCTTGCCCTGCCACCAGTTTGCCTGGGTGGCAACGACATTGCCCGCACCTTCGAACCGCTGCGACAGTCCCAGCCAGTCGGCGTCGATATCACCCTCGTCGGCCAGCCACAGCTTGACCAGATCCTCACGCGCACTGGCCCAGCGGTCGTCGAGCAGCACCGCCTTCTTGGCGTCGAACGCCGGCGCGACGAGCCGGGGCCAGTCCGAGCCGAGCTCGGTGGTCACCAGGTCGATCAGTTCGGCATCGGTGGCCACGGACGGCACCGAGACCGGGTTGTCCAAGCCGAGCTGACCGAGCACCAGGCGGGCAGCCGAGGCCAGCACACCGTCGCGGCCGGTGACCTGCTCGGCGAACTCGGTCAACGCGGCCGAGTCGACCACGCCACCGGCGGCACCGCCGGCCGACGGCAACGACACCGCAATACCCTTGCGCGCGGCCACCGAGGCGACAGCGGCATCGATGGCCCTGTCCACGGCTCCGGCGTCGGCCAGCGCACCTTCGTGCAGGCCACCGAGCGCACCACCGCGCACACTGCTGCCCTCACGGGTACCCAGCGCCAGTTCGGCGGTGACGTGCTTGACCCATCCGTCGCCGAGTTCCCAGGTCTTCTTGACTCGTTCGGCGATCGCCGCCGGCCGCTTGCCGGACGGGCCGAGCACCGTGCGCAGCTGATCGTTGATCGCATCAGAGAGCACCGGACCGAACGGCTTGTAGGTGCGGGCCAGCTTGGTGACCTGCCCCTTCAGCGACGCCAGGTCCGCCTCGGCGGCACCGTCGATGGCGCCCAGGTTCAGCTCCGAACCGAGATCGACCAGCAGCTGGTTACGCCGCGAGGACGCACCGTCGGTGATCGACTCGATCGAGTCCAACGACTCGATCTGGTCGATGCGCATCTTGGCGCTCAGTGCAATCAGCGCCAAAGTGGCGTCACCCGCGTCGAATCCGATGTCATCCGGTCGCGGCCCCCCGGAAGGTGCGGCGGCCGGCGCCGGCGCCGACGCGGCCTCGACCGCGGCGGCTTCGACCGGAGCCGCCGACTCGGGGGCTTCCTCGATGTCGGGCTCGGGATCGGTGTCGTTGGCGAACAGCACCGCGGCGTCACGCTCGGAGTTGAGCACTTCCACTGTGCTGTGGGCATATTCGGGCAACTTCAAGGTGTTGCTCGCCAGGCCGGCCACGGTCGGCGCGGATTTCACCCCGATCTCGACGAAGCGCTCGACACCCAGACCACCGGCAGCCTCTTCGATGAAGAGCAGGTCCTGGGTCTCGATCCAGCGCACCGGGCTGGCGAACTGCCAGGCCAGCAGCTCGATGACGACCTTGCGGCACAGCTCGCGCGGCCTCTCGTTGAGCCAGGTGTCGTAGTCCGCGAGGATCTCGTCGAGCGGCTCGGCGGGCACCAGATCGCGGATCTCCTGGACAAAGTCGCGGTCCAGAGTGAACGGCCGCGGCACCAGGTTCGGGATGTAGCGCCCCAGCAGCAGGTTCGGGTCGGCGTCCTGCGGCATGACCCGCTCCAGCGCCCGGCGGAAGTCGTCGACACCGACCCGCAGCACCTCGGAGTGGAACGGCACGTCGATGCCGGGAACCAGGATGAACGACCGCTTGCCGCCGCTGATCTCGCGGCGCCGCTCGACCTCTTCCTCCAGGGCCTCCAGGCCACGCACCGTGCCGGCGATCGCATACTGCGAGCCCCGCAGGTTAAAGTTCACGATCTGCAGGAATTCACCTGTCCGATCGGCAATTTCGGCGACGAACTGGGTGACGTCGGCGTCCGGCAGGTCGATCTGGGAAGGCCGGATGGCGGCCAGCCGGTAGTTCGACCGGCCCAGCTCGTCACGCGGGACGATGTCGTGCATCTTGCTGCCTCGGTGGAACACCACCTCCAGCAGCGCCTCCAGCTCGTAGACGCCGGACACGCACGCCAACGCGGTGTACTCGCCGACCGAGTGGCCGCAGGCGATGGCACCCTCGACGAATGCACCCTGCTCGCGCATCTCAGCGACCTGGGCCGCGGCCACCGTCGCCATCGCGACCTGGGTGAACTGCGTCAGGTAGAGCACACCCTCGGGATGCTGGTAGTGCACACCGGAGGCGATCAGGCTGGTCGGGTTGTCGCGCACCACATGCAGCACCGAGAAGCCCAGCGTGTCGCGGGTGAACTTGTCGGCCTTATCCCACACCTTGCGGGCCGCCTTGGACCGGGCACGTACCTCCATGCCCATGCCCTTGTGCTGGATGCCCTGACCGGGGAACGCATACACCGTCTTCGGTGCCGCCAACCGGGCGGTGGCGCTCATCACGAGGTCGGTTCCGACCTTGGCGGTGACCTCCAAAACCTCAGCGCCCAAATCGATTCCGACCCGGTCAACGCGGAAGTCAATCTCGTCACCGGGCTTGACCATGCCCAGGAAACGAGCCGTCCAGCCGATCAGCTTGGCCGGCGGGACCGGCTTGCCGTCGGTGGCGGTCACCACGTGCTGCGCGGCAGCCGACAGCCACATGCCGTGCACGATCGGCGAATCCAGACCGGCCAGCAGCGCGGCGGCCTGATCGGTGTGGATCGGGTTGTGGTCACCGGAGACCACAGCGAACGGACGCATGTCGACCGGGGCGCCGATGACGACGTCGCGGCGACGGCGGCGCGGAGTGTCGGTGGCGTTCAACGACACCGCTCCCCCGGCCCGAACCGGGTCGGTGAGCTCCTTGGCCCCGGTGCGCCCCCGGATCGCGAAGCGCTCCTCAAGGACTGCCAGGATCATCCCCTTGGCATCGGTGACGTTCACCGTCACCGGCACGACACGGCCGACCTCGGTGTCGGTGGCCACCGAAGCCGTTGCGGTGACGGTCAATTGGGTCGGTTCCTTGGGCAGCGGCTTGAGCAGCTGGGCCGCGTGGTCCAGGTGGACCAGGCTCAGCAGACCTTCGACGACCGGGAACCCGGAGTCGGTGGCCGCGGCGCCGATCGCGGCGAACACGGCCGGCCAGCAGCGGCCGACCAGCGCGTCGGGAACGATCGTCAGTGTCGGCGCCAGCGGCGTACCGAACGTCGCCGTCACACCGGTGTGGTCGGCGACCCGCTCGGGATCCCATTCGAAGGTGACCGTGGTGGAGCCGTTGACCACCGGCGGTAGCGCGTCGGGGCCGTCCACCCCGGCGGCGATCGCCAGCACGGCACGCATCGCGGCAGCGGCGTCATCGGTGCGCACCACCGGGGTGCCGCCGTCGATCACCGTGGCCGGCAGCGTGTAGGCGATGTCGATCCAGGTACCCGACAGCGGGACGCTCAGGACGACGCGATCGGCGGCCACCACCTCGAGCCGGGCTCCGGTGGAATGGTTTGTCGCGGAACGATTGTCGTGCACCAGCCAGTCGGTCGGCGCCGCGATCCGGTGCACCGGGTTGGTGGCGGTACGGCCCGCCCACAACACGTCGGGCGAATCCAGCACGATGGCCAGCGGACCGGTCACGTCGGTGCGCACCCGCAGTCGCGCTGCGGCCGGCTCTGGGGCAGCGCCCGAGGCCAGCAGCTCGTCGACAGCGGCCTGCTCGAAGCGGTCGAGCAGCTCGCCCACCGGCTCGTCGACCCGGTCGATGCCGACGACGGCCTGGGTGCCAGGAATGACACAGACCTGATCAGCGGTGTAGCGGGCATCATGGGCCTGCCACAGCGAGTCACTGCGCCACCAGCGCCGCACATCCTTGTCGATGACCGGGACGAAGTTGACCGGCTTGCCCAGCGTCTTGCACAGCTGCACGAAGAACGGCACGTCGGCCGGATGCAGCAACACCGATGCAGCGTCGGGATAACGGGACAGCAGGGCCGTCAGGGCCTGGTCCGGATTCTCCAGCAGCCATTCGCCGTCGGCCACGGACGCGTCGAACAGCGTCTCGATCGGGCCGGTGTCTTTCGCGTTGAGCCGGGCCTCGGCCCGCTGCAACATCTCGGCGAAGCGATCCCGCCAGGAGATGTCGAGCCACGGTGAGTCGGGGGTCTTGGTGTCGGCGGTCGAGTCACCGTCGCCGATCGCGAGCTCGACGTAGCGCTGCAGCCACTGCAGGTAGCTCATCTCGGCGACGTCACCGAAGTACGGCTTGGCGGTGACCGCCATCGCCGCGATGATCTCCTCGCGCCGCGCCGCGACGGCCTCGGCGTCACCGGCGACATCGTCGAGCAACCGGCCGCAGCGGGAAGCCGCGTTATCGATCTCGTGGATGTCGGCACCGAGCTGGCTACGCCCGGAAGCCATACCGTTCAAGGCTTTTCCGGCGCCGACCCAGGTGTCGGTGCCTGCCGTGTCGACCAGCAGCTGCTTGACCGCCGGCGAGGTGGTGGCCTCCAGGCAAGCCATCGCTGCGGTGCCGACCAGGATGCCGTCGACCGGCATCAGCGGGTAGCCGTATGCCGCCGACCACCGGCCGGACAGGTACTCCGCCGAGCGCTCGGGCGTGCCGATGCCACCACCGACGCAGACGGTGATGTTGGCGCGGCCACGCAGTTCCGAGTAGGTGGTCAGCAGCAGATCGTCGAGGTCTTCCCACGAGTGGTGGCCACCGGCACGGCCGCCCTCGATGTGGACGATGACCGGCTTGGTGGGCACCTCGGCGGCGATCCGGATGACCGAACGGATCTGCTCGACGGTGCCCGGTTTGAACACAACGTGGGCGATGCCCACGGTGTTCAACTCGTCGATCAGCTCGACGGCCTCTTCCAGATCGGGGATCCCGGCACTGACCACAACGCCGTCGATCGGCGCCCCGGACTGACGTGCCTTCTGCACCAGGCGCTTACCACCCAGCTGCAGCTTCCACAGGTACGGGTCGAGGAACAGCGAGTTGAACTGGATCGTGCGGCCCGGCTCTAGGAGCTCGACCAGCTCTGCCACGCGCTTGTCGAAGATCGGCTCGGTGACCTGGCCGCCACCGGCCAACTCCGCCCAGTGTCCCGCGTTGGCTGCCGCGGCGACGATCTTGGCGTCGACGGTCGTCGGCGTCATTCCCGCCAGCAGGATCGGCGAGCGGCCGGTGAGGCGGGTGAACTTCGTCGACAGCTTCACCGAACCGTTGGGCAGGCGGATCACCGAGGGCGCGTAGCTCGACCAGGGCTTGGCCACGTCGGGTACCGCACCAACGGTGAACAGGTTGCGCTGTCCGCCACGGGTGGCGGCCGGCACGATGCCGATGCCCAGCCCACGGATCACCGGCGCCGTGAGCCGCGTCAGGATGTCGCCGGGGCCGAGATCAAGGATCCACCGGGCGCCGGCCTCGCTCAGCGCGGTGACCTCTTCGACCCAGTCCACCTGTCCGACCAGGATCGCATCGGTCAGGGTGCGGGCCAGCTCGACGTCAAGGCCGACCGCGGCGGCCCAGCGGGCGACGATGTCGATGCCGTCGGCCAGCCGCGGCGTGTGGAAGCCCACCTCGACCTGGACCGGATCGAACATCGGCTTGAACACCGCGCCGCCGCGCACCTTGTTCTTCCGGTCGGCCGCTTCGGCCTCGGCGATCTGGTCGCAGTACAGCTCGAATCGAGACAGCTGTTCCGGGGTTCCGGTGATGACGACCGAGCGCCGGCCATTGCGGATCGACAGCACCGGAGGCAGCACGGTACGGACATCCTGAGCAAACTCTTCGAGTAGCTCGAAAATGCGCTCGGGGTCGGCGTTGGTCACCGAGACCATCGGCGGACGGTCACCGAGGACGGAGATGCCGCGCCGACGGGCGACCAGCGTGCCCGCGGCGCCGATCAGCTGGGCCAGAGCCAGCAGCTGGACGTCCTTGGCGCCGGCGGCGCGCAGCGCCTCCACGGCCAGCACGCCCTGGGAGTGGCCCGCGACGGCCACCGGCGGGGCGGCGGCCAGATCCAGTCCTTGGCGGCTCAGCGCGCGGATGGCGGCGATCTGGGTCAGCAGGACGCCGGGAACCGAGACCGCAGCCGAGGTCAGCTGCTTGGCCGCGGGCACGGGTTCCTCGGCGGCCAGTGCGCGCACCCAGCGCAACGGCTCGAAACCGATGGGACGAACCACCACCAGTTCGTTGGCGACGGGCTCGAGCAGCAGCTCAGCCTCACCGGCCAGGGTTGCGAGCTCGGATTCGATGCCGGCCGAGGTGACCAGCTCTTCGAGGGTCTCCAGCCAGGCGCTGCCCTGCCCGCCAAAGGCCACGGCATAGGGCTCGCCGGCATTGAGCCGGTCGACGAGAGCATGAGTACTGGTCTGCTTGGCACCGCCGCGCCATGATCCGTCGCCCGTGGACAACCTGTCGTGCTCGTGGATCGTCACCTTGTGTATCTCCCTGTCGTGCTCGTCATCGCGTCTTCGCGTCTTCGCTCGTCTGTGTTGGCGTGTCGGACCTGCGCTGCCCTGCGGAGGTGTTGTCGGCGATTCCCCGTCGAATCTCGGCGTCCGCGCGGTCTCCCTGTCTCGGGGTCTGCGAACATCCCGGCTGCACTAAGAGTGGCATAAGAACCAGCACCATTTTCCGTCCGATATTGGTTACTGGCGAGTTCTACGCACGGGTAACAGCACAACGGGTAACACAGCGCCGAACGGCCACCCAGACCATCCGGGACAAACGTCCTGCATGCAGGTGGTTACGGTTGAGTAGGCGCAATAGCGCAGATCAAAGCACGATTGTTATCGAATCGTTACCTGTGATTTCCCCGCCAGCCGAGGCGTGCGACGACGTCCGGCCAAGCACTTGCTCGGTTTTTCAGTCCACAATTGTTCACCAAAATGGCGTCAAAAAGTTTGCTGGCAAATCCTTACCGGCGGGTAAGTTTTATGTTTTGGTCAGTCCCACTGCCCGAATTGGGGCTTCATGATGTTGTTCAGGTCGACCCCGACGCCGGCGACCTTGCGCGCATCGATCTCGACCTGGTGCAGGTGTGCGGCCGGATGGGTGTAGCCCTGCGGGGAACCCCAGTTGTGCTGCCAGAACCACGATCCGATGCCGTCCTGCAGCGCCCAGTCGATCACCTTGGAGTTTCCGTACACGCCCACCAGCTGGTGCCCGATCACCGATTCCCAGGCGCGCAAGTATGGCGCGACCTGCGTTGTGTACTGATCGAGGCTGGGATTGTCGTCGATCGACACGTAGATCGGGGCGGCCACCGGACCGCCGGCTGCGGTGTGCAGCGCCCACCCACGCTTGGCGTGCATCAGGCCGGCCTGTTGCCCACCGAGCCAGTCTGCGCTGTCCGCCTTGCCGAACTGATAGTTGGACACGATCTTTAGCCCGGCTTGGTAGAGATCGCGCGCCTCAGCCAGCTGAATCGGCTTGCCCAGCATCCAATCCCCGCCGGGGCGTCGATCAGAGACGTACCGGATGGCGCCGAGCGCGCCGGAGGCCTTGAGGTCGCTGGCACTGATGACGCCGGCCGCGTAATCCAGCAACACGCCCAGCGGGGCGGCGTTGGCAGTCGACGGAGCCAGGGCCGACGCCAGAGTCCCCAGACCCAGCGCGGCCGGGGTTGCGGCGGCCAATTTCAGCACGTCGCGGCGCGACACAGACACGAGCCTCAGAATACGACAGCGACCTCACCAATCTCATCAACGCGACGTGTCACATCTGCATCACCTTTCGGCAATTGCCGTTTGATCGCGAATCCGGTGGTGTGGACCCGCCGCGACCGGCGATGTCCGTTATGGGCCTGCGGTTCGACAACGCAATCCGTAGGATCCACCCATGCCGTCCCGTCCTCCTCGGTCACCACAGATCGAGTTGCGCGGGGTGCGGAAGGTGTTCGGCGACGTGACCGCCGTCGAGGGCGCGGACCTGACCGTCGCCGACGGAGAACTGTTCGCAATCCTCGGCCCGTCGGGTTCGGGCAAGACCACAGTGCTGCGGATGATCGCCGGCTTCGAGCAGCCAACCGCAGGCACCATTCATCTCGGCGGCACCGACGTCACGGCGCTACCGCCGGCCAAGCGGGACACCAACACCGTCTTCCAGGACTACGCACTGTTCCCGCACATGACGGTGGCTCAGAACGTCGAGTACGGGCTCAAGGTGAAAGGGGTGGCCCGCCCCGAGCGCCGGGAGCGCACCGCGGCCGCCCTGGACATGGTGCGGCTGTCCGGACATGCCGCCCGCAAGCCCACGCAGTTGTCGGGTGGTCAGCAGCAGCGCGTCGCCCTGGCCCGCGCCCTGGTGGGCCGGCCCAAGGTCCTGCTGCTCGACGAGCCACTGGGTGCACTGGATCTCAAACTGCGCGAGCAGATGCAGGTGGAGCTCAAGGCAATTCAGCGCGAAGTCGGCATCACCTTCGTGATCGTGACACACGATCAGGACGAGGCGCTGACTCTGTGCGACCGGCTTGCGGTGTTCAACAACGGCCGCATCGAACAAATCGGTGCCGCCCGCGAGGTCTACGAAAACCCAGCCAACCGGTTCGTCGCCGATTTCGTCGGGACCTCCAACGTGGTCGACGGCACGACAGCCCAAGCACTCGTCGGCCAGGCCGGGACCTTTGCGATCCGGCCTGAGCGGATCCTGCTGCTGGCGCCCGATGCGCCCGTTCCAACCGGAATGCGCAGTGTCGCAGCCGAAGTCGCCGAAGTGGTGTACGCGGGCCCGATCACTCGAGTGGCGGCCGACGCAGCCGGGGTCCGGTTGACCGCGACGCTGCTGTCGGCCGAGGCTTCCACCGACATCACCCACGGCGCAACCGCCGTACTGGCGTGGCCACCGGGTGCCGTTCGATCCCTGTCCGAATAACGAAAAGGAGCTCGCCATGAGAACCACCACCCGTCGCCTCGGCGCTGCGCTGGTCGCGTGCGCCGCACTGGTTGCCGCCTGTTCGAGCTCCACCACCTCCGGAGGCGGGAGTTCCACGGCGCCACCCAAGATGGAGCCGCTGTCGGCGCTCGGTAAGGGCGAGGGCCAGCTCAACCTGATCGCGTGGCCGGGTTATGCCGAGGACGGTTCCAACGACCCGAAGGTCGACTGGGTGCACCCGTTCGAGCAGAAGACGGGCTGCAAGGTCAACGTCAAGATCGGCAACACGTCCGACGAGATGCTGCAGCTGATGCGCACCGGCCAGTACGACGGCGTCTCGGCGTCCGGCGACGCCACCCTGCGGCTCATCTACGCCGGCGATGTGGCGCCGGTCAACACCAAACTCGTCCCCAACTACGAGACCATCTCGGCGTTCCTCAAGGACAAGCCGTGGAACTCGGTGAACGGCCAGATGTACGGCATCCCGCACGGCTGGGGTGCGAACCTACTCATGTACAACACCGACGTCGTCAAGGGCGCCCCCGACACGTGGGGAGCGGTCTTCCCGGGGGCGCCGGAGTACAAGGGCAAGGTCACCGCCTATGACTCCCCCATCTACATCGCCGACGCCGCGCTGTACCTGTCGAAGACGAAACCCGAACTGGGAATCAAGAATCCGTACTCGCTGACCGAGGACCAACTCAACGCTGCGGTCGATCTGCTCAAGGCCCAGCACGGCAATATCGGCGAGTACTGGTCGGACTACACCAAGGCGGTCCAGGCCTTCGAGTCCGGCACCTCGGTGATCGGCACCACCTGGCAGGTGATCGCCAACATGCTGACCACCGACGCCAAGGTCAAGATCGCCACCGTGTTGCCCAAGGAAGGCGCGACCGGATGGTCGGACACCTGGATGGTGTCGTCGAAGGCCAAGAACCCGAACTGCATGTACCAGTGGATGGACTGGATCACCTCACCGGAGGTCAACGCTGCGGTCGCCGAGTACTTCGGCGAGGCCCCGGCACAGACCAAGGCCTGTGATTTCACCAGCGACAAGACGTTCTGCGAGACCTACCACGCCACCGACGCCGCCTACGCCGAGAAGATCAGTTACTGGACAACACCGCAGAAGCAGTGCGTGGACGGCAGCGGGGACAACTGCACGGCCTACAGCGAGTGGGTCGACAAATGGCAGCAGATCAAGGGCTGACACCAGGGATGAGCCGGCGGATCCGCCTCGCTTTTCTCCTCGTTCCGCCACTGGCCTGGCTGGTGGTGGCTTATCTGGGCTCGCTTGGTGTACTGCTGCTTTCGGCCTTCTGGAGCACCGATACCTTCACCGGCGCGGTGGTGCGGTCCTACACCAGCGACAACTTCGTGCGAGTTCTCACCGACGCGGTGTTCCGTACGGCCACGCTGCGCACTATCGGAATTGCGTTGAGCGTCACCGTGATCTGCATCGTGCTGGCGGTTCCGCTGGGGCTCTACATGGCCAAGGTCGCCTCGCCCCGGGTGCGGCTGGCCCTGGTGGTCGCGGTGACGACACCGCTGTGGGCCAGCTATCTGGTGAAGGCCTACGCGTGGCGGATGCTGCTCTCACCGGAGGGCCCGCTGCACTGGGTGGCGGGCTACACGCCGGGCTACGGCTTGATCGCCACAGTGCTCACCCTGGCCTACCTGTGGCTGCCCTACATGGTGATCCCGGTATTCGCCGCCTTCGAGCGGGTGCCCGATCCACTGATCGACGCCAGCGCCGATCTGGGCGCGTCGGATCTCACGACGCTGCGAACCATCGTGGCGCCACTGGTGTTTCCCGGTGTCGCGGCCGGCTCGATCTTCACGTTCTCGCTGTCGATGGGTGACTACATCGCGGTGACGATCGTCGGCGGCAAGACCCAGATGCTGGGCAACATCATCTACGGGCAGCTGGTGACCGCCAACAATCAGCCACTGGCGGCCGCGCTGTCGCTGATCCCGTTGGCCGCGATCGTGCTCTATCTGTTGGCGATGCGGCGCACCGGAGCATTGGAGAACGTCTGATGCTGTCGCACGGGATGCGCCGCCTGGTCCGGAGCTGGACCGTGCTGGTGTTGGTTTTCCTGTACGCGCCTTTGCTTCTGGTCGTGGTCAACGCGTTCAACTCGTCCAAGACATTCGCGTTTCCGCCCACCGGGTTCACGTTGCAGTGGTGGGCCAGCGCCTGGGCCAGCGAAGGCATGTGGCATTCGCTGGGTAACTCGGTGGTCGTGGGGGCGTGCGCGACGGCACTGGCCCTGGTGCTGGGCACGATGGCGGCGTTCGCCGTGCAGCGCTACCGCTTCTTCGGCCGGCAGACCATCAGCTTTCTGGTGGTGTTGCCGATCACGCTGCCCGGGATCGTGACCGGTATCGCGCTGAACGCGACGTTCACCTCGGCGCTGGGCATGACGTTGGGGTTGGCGACTGTCATCGTCGGGCACGCGACGTTCTGCATCGTGATCGTGTTCAACAACACCCAGGCCCGGTTGCGCCGACTGGGCACCGGACTGGAGGACGCGTCGGCCGACCTGGGTGCATCGGGTTGGCAGACCTTTCGGTACGTGACCTTTCCGATGATGCGCGGTGCGCTGTTGGCCGGCGCGATCCTGGCCTTTGCGCTGAGCTTCGACGAGATCGTCGTCACAACATTCACCGCTGGCCCGAGGGTGCAGACGCTGCCGATCTGGATATTCGGCAACCTGTTCCGGCCCAATCAGGCCCCGGTGATCAACGTCGTCGCCGCGGCGTTGACCCTGCTCGCGGTCATCCCGGTGTGGCTGGCGCAACGCTTCGGCGGTGATCCGGCCTCGACGAGGGTCTAGCGAGAGAATCAATTTGCGTCGCCGGGAGATGATTGGTTCAGGCGAACCGGTGAGAGGGTGATGGGTAGTGCGGGCCTGGATTGTGTGGTCGACGGGAGTGTTGGCCTACGTCGTGGCCGTGCTGGACCGGACCACGCTCGGGGTCTCCGGGCTGGATGCCGCCAAGCGGTTCTCGGCCAGCCCCGGTGTGTTGTCGACCTTCGTCGTGCTGCAGGTCATCGTCTACGCGGCCGCGCAGATCCCCGCCGGCCTGCTGCTGGATCGCTTTGGGTCCAAGGTGATGATCGTGTCCGGCGCGGCCCTGATGGTGGCTGGACAGCTGGCACTGGCGTTCACCGTCTCACTGCCCGCGGCGATCGGCGCGCGTGCGGTGGTGGGGCTGGGCGACGCATTCACGTTCATCTCGGTGCTGAGGCTGGTTCCGCACTGGTTCACACCGCGCCAGATCCCGTTGGTGACCCAATTGACCGGTATCTCAGGGCAACTGGGCCAAGTGCTCTCGGCAGTACCGTTCCTGTCGCTGCTGATCAGCTCCGGGTGGACGAGGGCGTACACGACCGTCGCGGCATTTGGCGTGCTGTCACTGGTACTGACTCTGCTGCTGGTGAAGAACACCCCGCCGGGCGCCGCCGTCCACGACCCGGTGATCAGCCTGCGCGAGACGCTGGCCAGCGTGAAGACAATCTGGATGCGCCCGGGCACCCGGTTGGGATTCTTCACGCACATGGGCACCCAGTTTTCGGTCACGGTGTTCGCGTTGATGTGGGGCGTCCCGTATCTGACGGTGGCGCAAAATCTTTCCCGCAGTGAGGCGGGCACGCTGCTGACGATCTCGGTGGTCTCCGCAATCGCCTTCGGGGTCATCATCGGCATGGTCACCGGCCGACACCCCCACCGGCGCTCATGGGTGGTGCTGGGCATCGTGATCAGCAACGCCCTGGTATGGACAGTCGTGCTCGCGCTGCCGCACGCCGCGCCGCACTGGCTGTTGGTCGTACTGATCGTGGTGATCTCGTTTGGCGGCCCGGGCTCCATGGTGGGCTTCGACTTCGCCCGCACGTTCAACCCTCGTTCCACGCTGGGCACCGCCCAGGGCGCGGTGAACATGGGCGGTTTCCTGGCCTCGCTACTGGTGATGCAGGCGATGGGCATGATCATCGGCGCGACCGGCGGCTACTCGTTCGACTCGTTCCGGCTGGCGTGGTGCGTGCAGTACGTGGTGTGGGTGCTGGCCATCGCCGGCATCCTGATCACCCGCAGGAAGGCGCTCCGCACGATCGGGGACATCGAAGAGAGCCGCTACCTGCTCGAGTTCTTCAGCGACGCTCAGCTGGCTCCGGTATCCCGCCGGGAGCGGTAACACTCCGCGGGCGGGTGCCGATATCCCAGTCAGCCCCGAGCTGCCGTGCAAACCCGACTCCACGGCAGCCCGGGCTCCAACTTTCCCGGGCCTTTCGGCAGGTTTGATCATTCGGTACCGGAGGTATCAACCAGGCATCGAAGGGATGCACGATGAGCCTGGACCTCACGCCGACGACGGCACAGCACGACCTCGCGCGTCGAACACACGAGTTCGCCGAACACTGCATCCGCCCGGTTGCCGCCGAGTACGACCGGCGCCAGGAATTCCCCTGGCCAGTGCTCGAAGAGGCCGCGGTTCGGGGGTTCTACAGCCCGCTGTTCTACCGGGACCTGATCGGCGACCCCACCGGGCTGTCACTGCCGATGTTCATGGAAGAACTGTTCTGGGGTTGTGCCGGAATCGGTTTGGCGGTGGTGATGCCCGCACTGGCGCTGGCCGCCATTGGCCAGGCCGCCACCCCGGAGCAGATGCTGACCTGGGCACCCGAGTGTTTCGGCACACCAGGCGATCTGAAGTTGGCCGCGCTGGCGATCTCCGAACCTGAGGGCGGCAGCGATGTCCGCAACCTGCGTACCAGGGCCCGCCGCGATGGCCCAGAAAAGGATGCGGACTGGATCATCGACGGGCACAAGATGTGGATCGGCAACGGCGGCATCGCCAACGTGCACGTCGTCAACGCCGTCGTCGACGAGGAGCTGGGTCACCGGGGGCAGGCGTTGTTCGTCGTGCCGGGCAGCACACCGGGTTTGGAACTGGTCCGAAAGCTCGACAAGCTCGGATGCCGCGCCTCGCACACCGCCGAGCTGAAGTTCTCTCAAGTGCGGATACCGGCCCAGAATCTGCTCGGTGGACAGGACCGGTTGGAACGCAAGCTCGCCCGTGCCCGCGAAGCCATGGCGGGTGGCCGGCGGTCCGGTTCGGCGACGTTGGGCACGTTCGAACAGACCCGCCCGATGGTGGCTGCCCAGGCGCTCGGAATCGCCCGCGCCGCATTGGAATACATGACGGCTTACGCGAATCGCCGGCAGGCGTTCGGCTCCCCCATCATCGACAACCAGGGCATCGCTTTTCCCCTGGCCGACCTGGCGACCGGTATCGACGCTGCCCGGCTACTCACCTGGCGTGCATCGTGGATGGCCGCCAACAGCGTGCCGTTCGAACGCGGCGAGGGCTCGATGGCCAAGCTGGCCGCCAGTGAGATCGCGGTGAGGACCACCGAGCAAGCCATCCAGACCCTGGGTGGCTGGGGGTACATCAGCGATCATCCGGTGGAGAAGTGGTACCGCGACGCCAAGCTGTACACGATCTTCGAGGGCACCAGCGAGATCCAGCGGATCGTGATCTCCTCAGCTCTCGGCGCCGCCGACGGCGGGCCGCCCATGCACATCGACCTGGAACCATCCGGCGGCCCGCTCAACCGGCTGTTCGGCCGTGGCACCCCGGCCCGCGGCCGGATCGGGAGTGCCGCCCTGGCTATGCGCGACCGCGTGCCCGAGCCGGCGATGCGAATGGTGATGAAAGTCCTCGCCCCACCGCGGCGATGAGGCCCATCATCCGGTGACTTCCGGCCCTGCCGTGGCGCGACCGGCCGCAGCACACTTGGTGGCGACCGGAACGGGAAGAGGCTGAAATGGCTCGAAAGGTCCAGCACCTGACGACATTGGACGCCGGGTTCCTGCAACTCGAGGACACCGACCATCACGTCAGTCTCGCGATCGGCGGGGTTGCGGTGCTGGAGGGTCCCGCACCGGAGTTCGGGGTGCTGCTCGAAACCATGGGCGCACGTTGCCTGTCCAATCCGCGCAGCACCCAGGTGTTGCGCACCCATCCGCTCGATCTGACCGCACCCGAATGGGTCGAAGATCCGACCTTCGACCTGAACCATCACGTGCGGCGCACCGCGCTGCCGCATCCCGGCGACGACGCCGAACTGTATGCCGAAATCGCCTCGATCATGGAGCGCCGACTAGATCGTGAGCGCCCGCTGTGGGAATGCTGGGTGATCGAGGGCCTGGCCGATGATCGCTGGGCGGTGCTGATCAAGGTGCACCACGCGCTGGCCGACGGGATCGCCGCCACCAACCTGCTCACCGGACTGTGCGACGACGTCAACGTCACCAGCTTCGCCACCGCCATCGGGGCCGCGACGCATCCGGGCCGTCGGTCCGGTGTGCCGCTGCCCAGCTTGAATCCGTGGAATTGGCTGGGTGATTCGGTGCGGTTCGGACTCAGCGCGGGCAAAGTCGCGCTGCGGGCTGCCACCGGCGCCGCGGAGATCACCGCCAATATGCTGCGCCCGGCGCCCCGCTCGTCGTTCAACGGACCGGTCGGCGACCTGCGCCGCTACAGCTCGGCCGTGGTGAAGCTAAGCGACGTCGAGGAGATCGCCCATACCTTCGGAACCACCATCAACGACGTCGCGCTGGCCGCGGTGGCCGACAGCTATCGGGCAGCGCTGCTGCGCCGCGGTGAGCAGCCCCGCCCGGACTCGCTGCGCACCCTGGTCCCGGTGTCGGTGCGCGCCACCGACGCCATGGACGTTCCGGACAATCGGGTGTCGCTGATGCTGCCGCTGCTGCCGGTCGACCTGGCCGATCCGCTCCAGCGGCTGCGGACGGTGCATGACCGGCTCAAGGTCGCCAAGTCCAGTGGCCAACGGCAGGCGGGCAGCATCCTGGTGTGGGCGACCAACTTGATCCCATTCACGGTGACGGCGTGGACGGTTCGGCTGTTGTCGCGGCTTCCCCAGCGATCGGTGGTCACCGTGGTGACCAACGTGCCGGGACCGCGCCAGCCCCTGACCGTGATGGGCCACAAGGTGGTTCGCCTGCTGCCGGTTCCACCGATCGCGGCGGGCTTGCGCACCGGCATCGCCATCCTCAGCTACGCCGACGAGCTGGCCTTCGGGCTGGTGGTCGACTTCGATGCCGCCCCGGACGTCGACGAGCTCGCCATCGGCATCGACCGCGGGGTGCAACGGCTGCATCAGTTGGCCAAGACCAGTGGAGCCTCGCGCCGCAAGGGTGGTCTGCGGCTGTTGTCCGACGGCTAACTCAGGGCTCCGCGCTTCGGGAGCGGTCCACTGTGACTGAATCGCGCTGCGCGCCGATGGATGCGATGCTCGCGACCCCGGGTGCGCTGCGCCGCGTCGCCCGCCCGCACCGGCTCTGCGTAGAAGACCTTCTTGGTGATCTCGACCAGAACCAGGTAGGCCAGCGTGAACAGGGCCAGCGCTCCGAAGAACTGCCACGGTAGCGCCGTGAAACCAAGCGCTCGCGCCAATGGCGACAGCGTCAACGCGATACCGATCGCGATGACCAACAAGGTGGTCAGCGTCAGCCAGCCGCCCGGCCTGCTGCGCAGGAACGGAATCCGCCGGGTGCGGATCGCGAAGATGATCAATGTCTGGGTGGCCAGCGATTCGACGAACCAACCGGTTCGGAATTCGACCGGTCCGGCGTGCAGCACGCCGAGCATCAACCCGAACGTCAGAAAGTCGAACAGCGAACTGATCGGGCCGAAGGTCAGCATGAACCGCCGGATGAAGGCGATGTTCCAGTGCGATGGCGCCTGCAGCTGCTCGTCGTCGACGCGGTCGGTGGGAATGGCCAGCTGCGAGCTGTCGTAAAGCAGGTTGTTCAGCAGGATCTGGCTCGGCAACATCGGCAGGAAGCTCAACACCGCCGAGGCCGCCGCGGCGGAGAACATGTTGCCGAAGTTGCTCGACGTACCCATCAGCACGTACTTGATGGTGTTGGCGAAAATGCGCCGCCCCTCGGCCACGCCACTGGCCAGCACGCCCAGATCTTTTTCCAGCAGCACCACATCGGCGGCGTCCTTGGCGACATCAGTAGCGGTGTCGACCGAGATGCCGACATCGGCCGCGTGCAGCGCCAGCGCATCGTTGACACCGTCGCCGAGGAATCCGACCGACCGACCGTGGTGCCGCAGCACGGTGATGAGCTTGGCCTTCTGCTCGGGCGAGATCCGCGCGAAGATCGTGGCATTCTGGGCCGCCGACTCGAACGCGGCGTCGTCGAGTTCTTCGAGCTGTTTGCCGGTCACCGTGCCCTTGGATGCCAAACCCAATTCGTTGCAGACCTTTTCGGCCACCTGGGGGTTGTCGCCGGTCGCGATCTTCACTTCGATACCCAAGTCAGCCAATCGCTGCAGCGACGCGCGGGCGGCAAGTTTGGGTTGGTCGGCGAAGACCAGGAAACCGTCGAGCCTCAGACCAACTTCGTCGGCGGCAGTGATCGCGGACAACTCCGGCGCCGGCCTGCTGGCCACCGCGACCACCCGCCGCCCCTCGGCGAACAAGGCGCCCATCAGGTCGTGTGCCGCCGGGGGCACCTCGATGCAATGGTCGAGCACCTGTTCGGGTGCGCCCTTGACGATGAGCCGCCGGACACCGCCGTCGTCGACCAGAGCCGACGTCGCGCGCCGAAGGTGGTCGAACGGCAGCTCCGCGAGTCGGCGCGCACCGCGGGTGACCACCTGCCGTCCGGCATCGGAGTCCCACAGCGCGGCATCCAACTCGTTGGCGCTCGTGCCGCCGCAGTCCGGATCGACGTCGGTGGCCAATAATCCGGTGCGCAGCACCGTATCCGAGGCAGCACCGGAGGCATCGACGGCCTCGATGAGCATGATCCGGCCTTCGGTGAGAGTTCCGGTCTTGTCGGTGATGAGGATGTCGATGTCGCCGAGATCCTCGATGCACACCAGCCTTTTGACCAGCACCTTGAGCTTGGCCAGCCGGCGCGATCCGGTGGCCAGGCTGGTGCTGACCACCGCAGGCAGCAGCTGCGGGGTGATGCCCACCGCGATCGCCAGGGCGAAAAGCACCGAGTCGATCACCGGACGGTGCAACAGCAGGTTGGTCACCAGGATCAGCACGGTCAGGACGATCGCCACCTGCAGCAGCAGGTAGGAGAACCGCCGCAGCCCGGCCTGGAAGTCGGTCTCGGGCTGGCGCTCTCCCAATCCTGCCGCGATCCGGCCGAACTGCGCGTCCAGCCCGGTGGCGTACACCACGGCGGTGGCGGAGCCCGCGCTGACGACGGTGCCCATGAACGCCAGGTCTCCCGCGTCGGCCAGGGCCGTGTCCGGCGGGGTGGGTGCAATGGACTTCTCGGATGCCGTCGATTCGCCGGTGAGGATGCTCTCGTTGCACTCCAAGCCGTTGACGGTGAGCAGCCGCACGTCGGCCGGAACCAATTCACCGAGCGCGAGTTCGATCACGTCGCCCGGTACCAATTCGTTGACGTCGAGCTTGACGAAGCTGCCGTCACGACGGACCACCGCGTTGTGGCGGACGCTCGAATGCAGCGCGGCGCTGGCACGCTCAGCGCGGTATTCGTTGATGAAGCCCAGGCCGATGCTGACCGCCAGGATGATGCCGATGATGACGGCCTGGGTGCTGTCGCCCAGGAAATAGGACACGATGGCCGTCACCGCCAGTAGCGCGAGCACCGCGTTGTTGAGCTGCCTGCGCAGTACGGCCCACGCGCTAACCCGATGGGTGCGAAGTGAATTGGGCCCAACCCGGGCCAACCGGGTGGCAGCTTCGCCGCTCGACAGTCCTTCGGTCGAGCTATCCAGCCAGCCCAGCACATCGTCTGGCGGCGCGGCCGCGACGGCCGCTGCGGTCAGCGCCGGCGAGCCGGACGCCGAGGGGCGTTCAGCGGGGACGGTTGCCGTCACCGGCCAGCGCCGCTTCCAGGAGCAGGCGTCGCTCGGCTGCGGCGACCGTGCGCCGGGCCAGGCCGGCCGCGTCGGGGTTCACCGAGACCGACGTGATGCCCATCCGCACAAGATTTTCGGCAAAAGCGGGCTTGCTGGAGGGCGCCTGTCCGCACAGAGACGATGTTATGCCCATCCGACGCGCAGTACTCACGATCTGGCCGATGGCGTCGAGCACGGCCTCGTCGGACTCGTCGAACAGCTCGGCGCAGATATCGGAGTCGCGGTCGACGCCCAATATCAACTGGGTCAGGTCATTGCTGCCGATCGACACCCCGTCGATTCCCATGCCCACGTACTCGGGCAGCCAGTGCACCACCGAGGGAACCTCCGCCATCACCCAGCGGTGCAAGCCGCGTTGGGCGCCCAGCGGGCTCGCGTCGACTAGTGACAGGCACTCCTCGAGCTCCCATTTCGTCCGCACGAACGGAATCATCAAGTGCAGGTTGGGGTTCTGCTCGCGGACTCGGGCCAGCGCGCGCAGTTCCAGCGCGAAGACGTCGGGCTCCTTGACGTAGCGGTAGCAGCCGCGGTAGCCGATCATCGGGTTGTGCTCGACGGGTTCGTAGGCCTGCCCGCCCTGCAGTCCACGGAACTCGTTGGTGCGGAAGTCGGTCGCCCGGTAGACCACCGGCCGCGGTGCGAACGCCGCCGCGATCCGCCCGACCGCGGCCGCCAGCGCGTCCACCAGGGTCTCCTGCTCACCCCGGGCGATCAGGTCGCGCGGATGCCGGTTGCGCAGTGCGTCGGTGAGGATGAACTCCGCCCGCAGCAGCCCGACCCCGTCGACGTCGGCGGCGGCAACCCGTTCGGCACTATCCGGCATGGCGAGATTGACGTAAATCTTGGTGGCCGTCACTTCGGAGACCGGAGCGGCGGGAGCCTGCGCGACGGGAGTTGTCTGGGCGCCACCGGCTATGACGCGGCCGGTCAGCACCCGGCCATGGGTGCCGTCGACGGTGACGACCATGCCGTCCTTCAGATCGGTGGTCGCGGTGCGGGCCCCGACAATGCAGGGCACGCCGAGCTCGCGGGCCACGATGGCCGCGTGGCAGGTCATTCCGCCGGTATCGGTCACCAGCGCCGAGGCGCGGCGCATGGTCGGCAGCCAGTCCGGGTTCGTCATCTGGGCCACCAGCACCTCACCGTCGAGCAGCTTGCCGCCCTCCGCGGGAGTGAGCAGCACCCGGACGGTGCCGGCCGCCTCCCCCGGGGCGGCCGGCAGTCCGCGGGCCACCACGTCGTGGCTCTCGGGAGTGGTCATGGTGGCGTGGTGCAACGTGGTGATCGGGCGGGCCTGCACCAGCCATGCCTTGCCCTCGGCGATCGCCCATTCCGTGTCCTGCGGACATCCGTTGTGCCGTTCGGTGGCCATCGCCAGCTCGACGATCTCGCGGACCTCGTCGTCGCTGAGCACCCGTGCCTGCGCCTGCTCCGCGCTGAGGTCAACCGAGAGGTCGTTGCCGTCGGGCCCCCGCACGATCTTGAAGGACTTGTTTCCCAGCCGGGTACTGACGATCTCCCTGGTGTCCTTGGCCACGATGTAGGTGTCGGGTTCGACCGAGCCGGACACCACCACCTCGCCCTGGCCAAATGCCCCTTCGACGACCACGCGGTCTTCGGCGCCGGTGCTCGGGTCGGCCGTGAAGGCCACCCCTGAGCGCTCCGAGGCGATCATCACCTGCACGACGACGGCCATCGCCGGGTCGCCGGTGAACTTGCGGCTTGCTCGGTAGGTGACCACCCGCGGGCTGAAAAGTGAAGCCCAGCAGCGCTGTACCGCCTCGATCAACTCATCTTCACCGCTGATGTTGGTGAAGGTGGCATTCATTCCGGCGAACGAAGCGTCGGCGCCGTCCTCACCGGTCGCCGACGACCGAACCGCCACCACCGCACCTGACCCAAGCTTGCGGTACGCAGCCAGCACTCGGCCGCGGACCTCGTCGGCTACACCGGCCTTCCATACCAGCGCCTGCATCCGCTCGCATGTCTCGGCCAGCTCGGCCGGATCACCTGAGAGCGCGGCGCGGTGCGCGGCGTTGAGTTCGTCGGCGACTCCCCCCTCGCGCATCGACTCCAAATAGCAGTCCCGCAGCAGGACGAAACCGGGTGGCACCGGGAGGTTTGCGGCGACCATCTCGCCCATGTTGGCGCCTTTACCGCCGGCCTCCTCGGCGTCGGTGATCCGCAAGTCGGAAATGTCTTCCACATAATGGCTCGGCATCGGGCCCTCCTCGGGTGTCGCCGGACTTCTCAGATGGCCAGCGAGCACATTGCCCGGGCCTGCGCCACGGAGTCGGCCTGCGGCCCGGTGGTGTCGATGGGATGCGCGCCCGCCCACGCGTCCTCGACGCGGTCGGCTAACGCTGTGGTGATATCGGGCGTCACCTGCGAGGTGGTCTCGGTGCGGTTGCGCACGCGGGCGACGGTGGCATCAAGCGGCGCGGTGCAGGAGAATTCGACGACCACCGCACCGGCATCGGCGCCCAGCCGCCGGGCCAGCTCGCGATGGCGTGGATCGTGCCAGGTGCCGTCGAGGACAACGTTGCGCCCCTCGCACAGCCCCAGATGAGCCCGGCGCAGCACACCGTCGTACACCGCGTCGATGTTCTCCCGGGCGTAGAGGCCTTCGTCGAGCACCCCAGGCGTGCCGGTGATCTCACCGAGTCTGACCATCTCGGCGCGCACGTCATCAGTGGAAATAACTTGTGCGCCAATATCGTCAGCGAGCGAGCGGGACAGTGTCGTCTTGCCGGTGCCGGGGCCGCCGCCCACCAGGATCATCCGGACCGCGCCGGCCCGCAAACGGTCGCGGGCGATATCGAGGTGCCGACGAGCGTCGCCGGCAGCGTGGGCGCTGCCCTGGGTGTACCGCACGCAATCGACCTTGGCGCGCACGACCGCACGATAGGCCACGTAGAAGTCGCGCAGCGAGGCCGGCGCGTCGTCGCCGGACACCCGGGTATAGCTGCGCAGGAACAGCGCGGCCAGATCGGGCCGGCCCAGGAATTCCAGATCCATCGCCAAGAATGCGGCGTCGTCGATGACGTCGACGTAGCGCAGCTGGTCGTCGAACTCCAGGCAGTCCAGCAGTGCCGGACCGTCCTGCAGGCAGAATATGTCGTCGGCCAGCAAGTCGGCGTGCCCGTCGACGATCTTGTGCTCGCCGATGCGCCGGGCGAACAGCACCGCGCGCCCGTCAATGAAAGTTCTTGCCAACCGGCTGATTTCGGATACCACCTCCGGGTCCAGGCCCGGGACGACATCGTCGGCATAGCGCGCAAGCTCGGCGATGTTCTCCTGCCAGCGCGCGGTGATCGCGTCCACCCTGCCCTGGTCGTCCACCTCGCGGCCACGGGAGGCGCAGGCGTGAAAGCGCGCGAGCACCACCGCCACTGCCGTGAGGTGGTCCTCGACCGGTTCACCATCACGCACCATCGTGGCCAGCCGCAGCGCGTCCGGGTGACGACGCATGACGATGACCGGTTCGGGATCCCCGCCGGGCGGGGTGAAATGGCCCAGGCCGAGGTAGCTGTCGGGCGCCAGCCGGCTGTTGAGGACCAGCTCGTGGGCGCACGCATGTTCGCGGCTCTGGAGAGTGGAGAAGTCGAGGAAGTCGGTGACGACGGGCTTCTTGATCTTGTACGCCCGGTCACCGACCAGGAACACCATCCCGGTGTGGGTTTCGGCGATCTGCGATCCCATACCGTCGATCCTTGTCCGCAACCCGCGCGCACACAGCGGTACTACGACCACACCTGAAGTGACTTCTGGCCCCTGGCATCCCGGCTCGGCGATCCTATTGTTGATTGAGCACAGAAAGCGGTGGTTGCCCATGGCCAGATCGGCGCTCGATCCCCAGCTGATTGCGAATGCGGTGGAGTTGGCGTGCCGGGCACCGTCGGTGCACAACAGCCAGCCGTGGCACTGGGTGGCCGAGGGATCCGCCCTGAAGCTCTTTCTCGAAGCCCACCGAGTGCCGCACGCGACCGACCTCACCGGTCGGGAGGCGATCATCAGCTGCGGCGCAGTCCTCGACCACCTCCGGGTCGCCGTCGAGGCGGCCGGCTGGCAGGCCAACGTGTCGCGGTTCCCCAACCCCAACGACCCCGACCACCTGGCAAGCATCGACTTCAGCCCACTGGCGTTCGTCACCGACGCCGTCCGTGCCCGCGCCGACGCGATCCTGACGAGGCACACCGACCGGCTGCCATTCGCGCCGCCACCCAACTGGGCCGCCTTCGAGCCGGCGCTGCGCAGCACGATCGACACCGAGCGGGCGGCGCTGCACGTGCTGCCCGACTCAGCGCGTCCCCAACTGGCCGAGGCCTCCCGGCTGACCGAGTCGCTACGCCGGTACGACTCCTCCTATCATGCCGAATTACAGTGGTGGACAGCACCGTACGAGCTCTCCGAAGGCGTGCCGTACAGCAGTCTGGTTTCGGTTGCCGAGCGTGATCGCGTCGACGTCGCCCGCACCTTCCCCGCCGAAGAGCACCCCGACCGCCGGCCAGAGATCGACCACGACGAGTCGGTGATCGTGGTGTTGTCGACCTACAGCGACTCCCGCCGAGATGCACTGGGCTGCGGCGAGATTCTCTCCGACGTATTGCTGGAGGCAACCCTGGCCGGGCTGGCCAGCTGCACGCTGACCCACATGACCGAACTGGCGGCCAGCCGCGACATCGTCCGGGCGTTGATCGACGCCGACGACTATCCGCAGCTGCTCATCCGCATCGGGCTGGTGCCGTCGGCCGCACAGGTGCCGGTGCCCACTCCGCGCCGGCCTCTGGCGGACGTGCTGGAATTCCGCGGCTGAGCCTTCACCCGACGTGCGGCAGGGCCTTCTGCCCACCGTGACAGGACTTCGGTCCCTACCGGCGATCTGGGCCGAGTGGTCGGATCGAGGGATAGCGAGGGGACTGACATGGAGCACGACGAAACCAAGCACTCGGTGGTGTTGATCGCTGTCGACGAGGACGCCGACCGCACCCGGGCCACCGCCCGCCTGTCCTGGCGGAGCACGACCCTGCAGGGTATCGGCGTCGCCCGGATGGACGCTGGTGATGCACACACGGTGGAGCTTCGCGATGAGGTAGCCGTCGCGCGGGCGTTGTCCAATCTCGCCAACCAACTCTTCGCCACTTCGATGTCGGAGATCGAGGCTGTGGATGTGCGGCGGCCTCCTTTGACCGCACTCAACGGAGGTAGACGGTGACCCGATCCATCGGCATTCGTCGACAGCAGCCACGACGGGTGTTCAAGGACCGGCGTGAGGCCGGCCAGGTGCTCGCGGGCCTGCTGCAGGCTTATCGGGGTCGCCCGGACGTGATCGTGCTGGGCCTGGCCCGCGGCGGTATTCCGGTCGCCTACGAAGTGGCGAGCTCCTTGGGCGCACCGCTCGATGCGTTCATCGTCCGCAAACTCGGCGCACCCGGGCACGAGGAGTTCGCCGTCGGCGCCCTGGCCAGCGGGGGGCACATCGTGGTCAACGACGACGTGCTGCGCGGGTTGCGGGTAACCCCGCAGCAGCTGCGTGAAGTCGCCGAGCGTGAGGGTCGCGAGCTCGTCCGGCGCGAGGCCGAATACCGCGAGGGGCGCCCGCCGGTGCAGGTCACCGGCAAGACCGTGATTCTCGTCGATGACGGGCTGGCCACCGGGTCGAGCATGCTCGCGGCCGTGCAGGCGTTACGCGAATCCGAGCCCGCAGAGATCGTGATCGCCGTGCCTGCCGCACCCGAGTCCACCTGCCGCGAGTTCGCCGGCCTCGTGGACGACGTGGTGTGCGCCTCGATGCCCACGCCGTTTCTCGCAGTAGGCGAATCCTTCTGGGATTTCAGCCAGGTCACCGACGACGAGGTGCGCGAGCTGCTGTCGCGGCCAACCATCGGCAGGCCGGTGCCACTGGCAGGGCAAAGCGCCGCAGACCTCGTCGCGCATGCCGCGATCAACGCCCCCGCCGGAGTCCCGCCCCGCGAGGTTCTCGACGACCTGATCGGCGACGCCCGCGTGGTGTTGATCGGCGAGAGTTCGCATGGCACCCACGAGTTTTACGAAGCCCGCGCCGAGATCACCAAGTGGCTGATCGAAGAGAAGGGCTTTAATGCCGTTGCCGCAGAGGCAGATTGGCCAGACGCCTACCGGGTCAACCGCTATGTCCAGGGCCTGGGTAACGACGCCACCGCCGAAGAGGCACTGCGCGGTTTCGAACGGTTCCCCGCCTGGATGTGGCGCAACACCGTCGTGCGCGACTTCGTCGGATGGCTACGTTGGCACAACAGCCGTTGCGCCGCAGACGGCCGCAGGCAGACCGGCTTCTATGGCTTGGACCTCTACAGCCTGCACCGGTCGATGCAGGAGGTCATCGCTTACCTCGACACCATCGACCCCAAGGCCGCGGCGAGGGCCAGGACCCGCTACGCCTGTTTCGATCACTCCACCGGTGACGACGGCCAGGCCTACGGCTACGCGGCAGCCTTCGGCGCCGGCGAATCCTGCGAGCGTGAAGCCGTCGAGCAACTGGTGGAAATGCAGCGCGATGCGTCGGTCTATCTGGCCGACGACGGCGAACTCGCAGAAGACGAATTGTTTTACGCCCAGCAGAACGCGGCGACCGTGCGCAACGCCGAAGCGTACTACCGCGGCATGTTCAGCGGCCGAGTCACCTCGTGGAACATGCGGGACAAGCACATGGCCGAGACGCTCGACGCTCTGGTTACGCACCTGGACAAGCACCCCGGCCCGCAACCGGCCCGAATCGTGGTGTGGGCGCACAACTCTCACGTCGGCGATGCCCGCGCCACCGAGGTCTCAGCGGATGGCCAGCTGACCATCGGGCAACTGGCCCGCGAGCAGTACGGTGAGCAGTCCCGACTGATCGGCTTCTCGACGTTCAGCGGCACCGTCACCGCGGCCAGCGATTGGGGCGGGATCGCCGAACGCAAGGTGGTGCGCCCGGCATTGGTCGGCAGTATCGAAGAACTGCTGCATGAGACCGGCAAGCCGGCTTTCCTCGTGCCCATGCATGACGGCTCGCCGGCCGCAAAAGCACTGGAGGTGGTCCGGCTCGGCCGGGCGATCGGCGTGATCTATCGACCGGAGACTGAGCGCCAGAGTCACTATTTCCATGTGCGCCCGTCGGACCAGTTCGATGCCATGATCCACATCGATGAGACTCGTGCCCTGGAACCGCTGGAGCCCACGAGCGGGTGGATCGCGGGGGAAACGCCCGAAACCTATCCGACCGGCCTGTAGGCGATGAACGACTACGCCGTGACGGGGCACCGGATCGTCACGCTCACGATGAACCCTGCCCTGGATATCACCACGAGCACCGAGGTAGTGCACTCGACGGACAAGCTGCGGTGCACCGCAGCCCGATACGACCCGGGCGGCGGCGGCATCAACGTCGCGCACATGGCCGAGGTGCTGGGGGCCTCAGCTACGGCCATCTACCCCGCCGGCGGTTCGGCCGGCGACACGATCAACGAACTGCTGAACGCCGAAGGGGTGTCGGTGCGCCCCATTCACAGTGGCGGATCGACGCGGGAAAGCCTCACCGTCAACGAGCGTTCCACCGGCAGGCAGTTCCGATTCGTGTTGCCCGGCCCCGAGCTCACATTGGCCGAGCAGACCGAATGCCTGCTGCAACTGCGCCGCGCAGCCGCGTCGGCTGCGATCGTGGTGGCCAGCGGCAGCCTTCCGCCCGGGGTGCCACCGGACTTCTATCAGCAGGTCGCCAACGTATGCCAGGAGATCGGCGCTCTGTTCATCCTTGATACATCCGGTGGTGGACTCAAACACGTCACCTCGGGTGTGTTTCTTCTGAAGCCCAGCCTCAGGGAACTGCGCGAATGCGTGGGCCAAGAGTTGGCGACCGAATCCGAGCAAGTCTGCGCCGCTCGTGATCTGATCGGCCGGGGCTGCGCTCATCACCTCGTCGTGTCCCTCGGCGCCGAGGGTGCTCTGTTGGTCAGCCCGGACAGTGCGTACCGCCTCGCGGCGGTTGTGGTGCCGGCCGGCAGCGGTGTGGGTGCCGGCGACGCCATGGTGGCCGGTATCGCGGTCGGCCTGACCCGCGGGTGGCCGCTGACCAAATCGGTCCGGCTGGGCATCGCCGCAGGTGCGGCCAAACTGCTGACCCCCGGGACGGCCCCATGCACCCGCGAGGACACCCAGCGATTGTTCGAGCAGACCGAGGACCCGGTGAAGCTGGAGCTGGTGACCGGTTAGATATCTGCCGTTTTCCCCATGACTGGGGACTTTCTGCTCTCAGAGTCCCACCGCGGTGGCGATAACGTCGGCAGAATGGAGACCGCCACCCGGGGGGAGCCACAGATGCCCGAACCGTTCACAACGCCGGCGATAGTCGTCGGCATCGACGGGTCACGGGGCGCCGTGCTGGCCGCGTTGTGGGCCATCGATGAAGCTGTCAGCCGCGACATCCCGCTACGGCTGGTGTATGCAATCGAACCGCCGAGCTCCGATGCGGCCAGCGCACCGGACGAGGCGCGCCAACTGGCCGGCGCGGAATCAGCGGTTCGTCACGTGGTCAATACGATCGAGGCCACTGAGCGGCCGGTCAAGCTCGAGATCGAGATCCTGCAGGGCAAGCCGATCGCCACGTTGGTGGATGCGTCCCGCGCGGCGGCGATGGTCTGCGTCGGCGAGGTCGGGCTCAAGCACTTCGACCACGATCGCATCGGGGCCACGGCCACCGCACTGGTCACCACAGCGCACTGTCCGGTCGCAATCGTCCGCGGCTCGCAGCGGCCCACCACGCCCGGCCCAGGCTGGATCGCGGTCGAGCTCGACGAATCCCCCGACAGCGCGGCCGTGCTGCAGTTCGGGGTGCAAGAAGCTCGCTTACGGCATGCTCCGCTGCGCGTACTCAGCTCGTGGCAGTCGCGCTACACCGATGTGCACGACTCGCATGCGGTGTCCGACGGCAATCGGATGGTGCGCGCCCAACTCGATCGCCGGCTCTCGCATTGGAAGCACAAATACCCCGATCTCGACGCGCGCCCGGTCGCCATCCACGGCAGCGTGGTGAACTATCTGGCCAAGCACGGCGAGGAGATTCAGCTGGTCGTGGTGGGTGTCCGCAACGCCGAAGGCATCGAGGAACTGCTCGGCCCGACCGGGTCGGCAGCCCTGCACAACACAGACTGTTCGGTTTTGGTGGTCGACCGTCAGCGCTTGTTGTGACCTGTTGGAGGCCTTTGCCCGATAGTGTTGGTGCATGGTCAAGGTCTTTCTGGTCGACGACCACGAAGTCGTTCGCCGCGGACTGATCGATTTGCTGTCCACCGATCCCGAACTCGAGGTGATCGGCGAGGCCGGCTCGGTCGCTCACGCGCTGGCGCAGATCCCGGCGCTGCAGCCCGATGTCGCGGTGCTCGACGTGCGCCTGCCCGACGGCAATGGCATCGAATTGTGCCGTGACCTGCTCTCCAAGATGCCCGACCTGCGCTGCCTGATGCTGACGTCGTTCACGTCCGACGAGGCGATGCTGGACGCCATCCTGGCGGGCGCCAGCGGCTACGTCGTCAAGGACATCAAGGGGATGGAGCTGGCCCAGGCGATCAAGGAAGTCGGTGCGGGCCGTTCCCTCCTGGACAATCGGGCGGCGGCGGCGTTGATGGCCAAGCTGCGCGGCGCCGCCGAGCGCTCCGATCCGTTATCGGGTCTCACTGAACAGGAACGGGTGCTCCTGGACTTGCTCGGTGAGGGCCTGACAAACAAGCAAATCGCCGCACGAATGTTCCTGGCCGAGAAGACGGTGAAAAACTACGTATCGCGATTGCTGGCAAAGCTCGGGATGGAGCGGCGCACGCAAGCAGCGGTCTTCATCTCCAAGCTCGACCAGAGCCAACACTGAACAAGATTGACGCGCCGCCGCCGTTCTGGTGGCAGCATTGGTTTGATGACCGCCAGGGTCGGCCCGGAAATGAATCAGAAGGTGACACCACCGCTGCGCGACACGTTGTCACAGTTGCGATTGCGTGAGCTGCTGGCGGAGGTGCAGGACCGCGTCGAGCAGATCGTCAAGGGCCGGGATCGCCTCGACGGGCTCGTTGAAGCGATGTTGGTGGTGACCTCAGGCCTGGAGCTGGACGTCACGCTGAAAACCATCGTTGGTACCGCCATCGACCTGGTGGACGCCCGCTACGGCGCGTTGGGCGTGCGCGGCCACGACCATGAACTGGTCGAGTTCATCTACGAAGGCATCGACACCGAAACTCGTGACCAGATCGGGCCGCTGCCCTCGGGTCGCGGCGTGCTCGGCCACCTGATCGATGAACCGAAGCCGATCCGGCTGGACAACATTCTGCAGCACCCGGCCTCGGTCGGCTTCCCGCCGAACCATCCACCGATGCGCACTTTCTTGGGCGTACCGGTGCGCATCCGCGACGAGGTGTACGGCAACTTGTACCTCACCGAGAAGGTGGACGGGCAACCGTTCAGTGAGGACGACGAGGTCCTGGTCGAAGCGCTGGCCGCCGCGGCGGGCATCGCGATCGACAATGCCCGCCTTTACGAGCAGTCCCGCACCCGGCAGTCGTGGATCGAGGCCACCCGAGACATCGGCACCGAGCTGCTGGGCGGTGCTGATCCGGCGCGGGTCTTCCGCCTGATCGCCGACGAGGCTCTCCAACTCACCGCCGCCGACGCGGTGCTCGTCGCGGTGCCCACCGACACCGAACTACCCACCGATCAAGTCCGCGAGCTCATCGTGGTCGAGACGGCCGGAGTGATCGGCCATGCGCAGTCGATGGATCCGATCACGGTGGCGGGCAGCATCATTGGCGAGGCCTTCGCCACTCAGACGCCGCAGCGGTTCGAGAATATCGGCGACGAACTGTCGGCGATGCCCGGGGCGGGCCCGGCGATGGTGCTCCCGCTGCGCACCACCGAGACCGTCGCGGGCGTGGTGGTGATTCTGCGCTGTCACGGCCGGCGGAGCTACAGCGACGAAAAGCTGGACATGATGGCGGGTTTCGCCGACCAGGCCACGCTGGCCTGGCAGCTGGCCACCACCCAGCGCCATCTGCGCGAGCTCGACGTGCTCTCCGACCGCGACCGCATCGCGCGCGACCTGCACGATCATGTGATCCAGCGGTTGTTCGCGATCGGTTTGACGCTGCAGGGCACGATTCCCCGCGCCAAGGTGCCCGATGTGCAGCAGCGGCTGGTCGCCACGGTCGACGAGTTACAGGGAGTCATCCAAGAGATCCGGACCGCGATCTTCGATCTGCATGGCGGGTCGGCGGGCACCACCCGGCTGCGCCAGCGCCTCGATGACGCGGTCGGTGCGTTCAGCGGTTCGGACGTGCGCACCACGGTCCAGTACATCGGGCCGCTATCGGTGATCGAAGCCCCGCTCTCCGATCACGCCGAGGCGGTGGTCCGCGAGGCGGTCAGCAATGCGGTACGCCACGCGAATGCCGAAACCGTGGCCATCACCGTGCGAGTGGAGGACGAACTGGCGATCGAGGTGGTCGACGACGGCCGCGGCATGCCGACCGACATCACCGCCAGCGGGCTGAACAACCTGCGCCAGCGGGCGAGAGAAGTCGGCGGGGACCTGCACCTGGGTGCCGCGCCGGGCGGCGGCACCATCCTGCGATGGACGGCGCCGCTGCCCTAGTTCTGCCGCTGGTGCTAACGCGCCACGATCACCGGCATCCGCGCGCCATGCACCACCGCGGTGCCGACCGAGCCCAGCAGCATTCCGGCGAAGCCGCCGCGGCCGTGGCTGCCGACCACGACCAGTTGCGCCGACTCCGATTGTTCGATCAGCTGACGAGCCGGGCTGTCGGCGACGACGACTCGGCGCACCAGCACATCGGGATAGCGTTCCTGCCAGCCGGCCAGCCGCTCGGCGAGTGTCTCTTCTCCGAGGGTCCGCATCGTCGACCAGTCGATGCCCGGGAACTCGAACACCCCGGTATCGCTCCAGGCGTGCACCGCCACCAGGTCGACCCCCCGGAAGGAGGCTTCCTCGAACGCGATCTCCACAGCTCGCTCGGACGCCGGCGAGCCGTCGACTCCGACCACCACCGGGGCCTTCGACGGGCGCGAGGTCAGCGGGTCCTCGTCGTGGATGATCGCCACCGGGCAGTGCGCGTGATGAACCAGTCCGGTGCTGACGGACCCCAACAAGCCGCGAACCAGCGCGCCGCGACCGCGACAGCCGACCACGACCAGGTGCGCATCCTTGGACAGATCCACCAGCGTGGGCACTGCGGGACCGCTGACCATCTCGGTGGTCACCTCGACCCTGTGGTCCTTGGTCGCCTCGGCGACGGTCTTGCACGCGTTGTCGAGGATTTCCCGACCCGCATCCTCTTGCCAACGCAGATAGCCCGACGGCACCGGCACCTCGGGAAAAGTCATGACAACCGGTGGGTTGAGAACGTGCACCAATCTCAGCGCTGCACCGCGCAGCGCCGCGCTCCGCGCGGCCCAGTCGACTGCCACCTTCGACTCCGGTGACCCATCAACACCGACAACGATGACATTCCTCATTGCGGGAGTGGACATTTGATGCTCCTTCCGACTCGTCACGCGACCCGGCTCCTGGCGTGTTGCGAACCGATATCGCCTGCTATCACACTAGGTCTGCTGCTCGCCGTCGTCATGAGGCGTTGGTCCCATCCGGCATGGCCACAAGGCCCTGATCACGGACGTCAGGTTGTGGCAGTGTCAGTACCATGTCAAGCGAGAGCCCGTTCAATGGGCTTGTCGGAAGAGTTGGCGCCCCGGGCATCGGCTCACCGGTCGCCATCGATCCGCGCTATCACGACGCCGTGCTGTTCGACCTCGACGGCGTGGGGGTGTCGATGTCCGAGTCGACTCTGGCGCTGGTCCGCCGGCTCGACGAGCTCGGGGTGGGTACCGCGGTGTACTCGGCCAGTCGCAACTGCACGGCGGTCCTGGAGTCAGCCGGCATCGGCGGCTATTTCCCGGTTCGGGTCGATGGTGTGACCGCCGAGGAGCTTGGCCTGCCGGGCAAGCCGGACCCGGCGATGTTGTTGGAGACCGCGAAACAGCTCGGCGCCAGGCCCGGCCGCTGCATCGTCATCGATGACGGCGAGGCAGGGGTGAGCGCCGCGTGCGCAGGTGGATTCGGTCAGGTCATTGGCGTTGACCGGACCGGAACCACCGCGGAGAGCCTCTTGCGGTGCGGAGCAGACGTGGTGATCGGTGACCTCGCCGAGGTCATGGTGCGCGCCATCGACCGGCGGATGTCCACCCTGCCCGACGCCTTACTGTCGTTCGGTCAGTTGGCCGGCGTGATGTCCGCTCGACAGCCGTTGCTGTTCTTCGATTTCGACGGCACGCTGTCCGACATCGTCGCCGATCCGGCTGCAGCCGCTCTGGTGCCCGGTGCGGACGACGCGCTGAAATCGTTGGCTGCGCTTTACCCGGTTGCGGTGCTGTCCGGTCGCGACCTCGCCGACATCCGGTCGCGGGTCGGCATCTCGGGCCTGTGGTACGCCGGCAGTCACGGGTTCGAAGTTGTCGCTCCAGACGGCTCGCACCAGGAAAATGAGGTCGCCGCAGCGGCAGTGCCGATTCTCGACAACGCCGCCAAGGAACTGGCCGCCGAGCTGACCGGGACTCCCGGAGTTGTCGTGGAGCACAAGCGATTCGCTGTTGCGGTGCATTACCGCAATGCCGCGCCGACAGCCGTCGCCGCCGTGACGGCCGCGGTCCACCGGGCCGGCGGCCGCCACGGACTCAAAGTCACGTCCGGTCGCAAGGTCGTCGAATTGCGCCCAAACATTGATTGGGACAAGGGCAAGACGCTGGAGTGGATCACCGAGCAGGTCGCGGGCGCAGGGCCGTCACTGCCGATCTACGTCGGCGATGACCTCACCGACGAGGACGCCTTCGATTCGGTGCTGCACGATGGCATCGGAATCGTGGTGCGGCACAACGAGGACGGCGACCGGTCCACCGCGGCGCGATTCTCGCTGGCTGATCCGGCGCATGTCCGCGAGTTCATCGAACGGGTGGTGCGCGAGCACAATGTCGACCGCCAAATATCCTCCAGTCCTTGGTCGTTCACCTTCGGTGGCTACCTCCCCGAACAGGAGCGGCTGCGCGAGGCGTTGTGCACTGTCGGCAACGGCTACCGCGCTACCCGGGGATGTGCCCCAGAGGCCGACGCTTCACCGTTTCACTATCCGGGCACCTACGCTGCCGGCCTCTACAACCGGCTCATCGACGAAATCGGCGGTGTCCGGATCGAAAACGAGAGCTTGGTCAATCTGCCGAACTGGCTGCCACTGAAGTTCCGGATCGATGGTGGCGACTGGTTCGACATCGACACTGCCGACATACTGTCCTACCGGCAGTGCCTCGATCTGCGTCAAGCCGAGCTGACTCGTGAATTCCGGTTCCGGGACAGCTCCGGGCGCACCAGCAGGGTCGTCCAGCGTCGCATCGCGGCGATGCACCTGCCGCACGCCTGCGCGTTGGAAACGACGATCTGGGCCGAGAACTGGTCGGGCACAATCGAATTCCTGGCACTCATCGACGGCGACGTACGCAATAGCGGCGTTGAGCGTTACCGGGACCTGGCCAGCGATCACCTTGTCGCCACCACCACCGAAGAGCTGTCGCCGAATTCGACACTGCTGGTCTGTGAAACCGTGCAGTCGCGGGTTCCGATCGCGGTGGCGGCGCGCACGAGGGTATGGCGCAGCACCGCGCAACTGGAGACCGACGGGACTTTCGTCGACGAGCATCGCCGCTGCGGACACGATTATGTGGTCACCATCTCCGCCGGTGAGTCGGTCACCGTAGAGAAGATCGCCACCACCTTCACTGGCCGCGACCACGCGATCTCCGACCCTGGTGACGCTGCCCGGCGACTGCTGAGCCGGCTCGGCCATTACGACGATCTGCGCAGCGGGCATGCCCGCGAATGGGCCCAGCTGTGGGAGCGATTCGATATCGCGTTCGACGACAACGCCGACGCCACCCGGGTCGTGCGCCTGCATCTACTGCAGCTGCTGCAAACCGTGCCCAACCGCGCCGTCGACCTCGACGCCGGAGTGCCTGCGCGGGGGCTGCACGGCGAGGCCTACCGCGGCCATATCTTCTGGGACGAGTTGTTCGTCTTCCCCGTGCTCAACCTGCGAGCACCGGAAACCACCCGATCGCTGCTGCGGTATCGCTACCGGCGCTTACCCGAGGCACGCCGCGCAGCGCGGGAGGCCGGCCTCGCGGGTGCCATGTTCCCGTGGCAGTCGGGCAGCGACGGGCGTGAGGAAAGCCAGAAGCTGCACCTCAATCCCAACTCGGGTCGGTGGAATCCAGACGCCAGCGCGCGCGCCCACCACATCGGGAGTGCCGTGGCCTACAACGTGTGGCAGTACTACCAGGTGACCGGGGATCTGGAGTATCTGATCGAGAACGGTGCGGAGATGCTCGCCGAGATCGCCCGATTCTGGGTCAGCCGAGCCGAATTCGACAACACGTTGGACCGTTATGCGATCCGCGGCGTGATCGGCCCGGACGAATTTCACTCCGGCTATCCCGACGCCCCCTACGACGGTGTCGACAACAATGCTTACACCAACGTGATGGCGGTGTGGGTGATCGTGCGCGCGCTCGACGCCCTCGATGCGCTGCCGCTACGCGATCGGCTGGATCTCATGGAGCGGTTGGGAATTCGCGGTCGAGAGCTCGATACCTGGGACGACGTGAGTAGGCGAATGTACGTTCCGTTCCACTCCGCCGGGTCGGACTCCGGTGACATGGTGATCAGCCAATTCGAAGGGTATGGCGAATTGGCCGAACTCGATTGGCAGGCTTACCGCGAGCGCTACGGCAACATTCAGCGACTCGACCGCATTCTGGAGGCCGAGAACGACAGCGTCAACCGCTACCGGGCTTCCAAGCAGGCCGATGTGCTGATGCTGTTCTATCTGCTGTCTGCCGACGAACTGCGGGAGTTGTTCGCCCGGTTGGGATATCGCTTCACCCCCGAGCAGATTCCGAAGACCGTCGACTACTACCTGCACCGGACATCCCACGGGTCGACGCTCAGCGGGGTGGTGCACGCCTGGGTGCTGGCCCGCGGCGACCGCGAACGAGCGATGCGGTACTTCCAGCAGGTGCTGATGTCCGATGTCGCCGACATCCAGGGCGGTACCACCGCCGAGGGAATTCACATCGCGGCGATGGCCGGCAGCATCGACCTGCTACAGCGCTGCTTCACCGGCCTGGAGACTCGCGCTGACCGGCTGATCCTGTCCCCGATGTGGCCGGAAAGCCTTGGCCGCCTTCGGCTGCCGATTTACTACCGGGGCTACCGTCTGCACCTGACGATCCACGGGCGCACTGCCGAGATCAGCGTCGACCCCACCGATCATCCCGCCATCGAGATCGAATGCCACGGGAAGGTGCAGCGACTCACCCCGGGGTCATCGCTGCAATTCTCGTGACGTGCTAGCCCGTCTGGGTCACCGGCCCGACGACAAAGGGTCTGCCGTCGTCGAGCCATTCAGCGACGTCGGCCAACGGGCGGCGAGGTGTTGCCGGCAGCGGGTCGGCGTTAACCGCAGCCCAACCCACTCGCAGCATCATCTGGGGATAGCCACTGGTGCCGAACACGTCGGAACGCACCGCCTCGCGCGTTTCGGGGATCTCGAGCGGCTCGGTCACCGGGCACGTCGCCAGTCCCATCGCCGTCGCCGACAGCAGCACAAGACTCGTTGCCTCCCCGGCACGCAGCCGGGCCAGGTCGTCATCGGTCTCAGTGCCCAGCGCGAGCAGGACGGCGTTGTCCTCGTCGGGGGAGGTCTCCACCGGCTGAGCCAGCACCGGACCGGCGAACACCCGAGCCGGGACCGCGGCGTGCGCATCCGATGTCGGGGTATTGCGCGCGGGCACCCCGGCCACTGACCCGTACCGACCACTCCAGGCGTTGAGTTCCAACAGGTAATCAGTGTCATCGGTGTGCTTGCGCACCGACGCAGCGATGATCGCGCTGAGATGGGGCAGCAGATCGAGTTGGCGCAGCATGACCCCGGCGCGGGCCGCGCGGGCACCCATCAGCGCGATATCGCCACCGGGCACCGGCCACGCGCTGTAGTTGCGCCGATCCGTGCGGCGCCGGGCGATCGCGGCCGCGAGCGTGATGTCGAGCTCCCCCGGTCGCTGCGGGTGTACCTCGATCGACGCCAGGTGATCGGGATCGACGGGGTTGGGGAAGCGGCGGATCTTGGCCCCCCAACCCATCGCGGCGAGCGCGACCGCGCAGTGGTGCAGGACGGCACCGCAACTCACCAGCAGGTCACGCCGGTCGGGGTCGACTTTCGGCAGGTGCCGGCTGCGGTCGGCATACAGGTGCAAACTGTGCGGTCCGACTTGCCAACGCCATGGCTGCGAGTTGTGCACCGAGGGTGCCTGCGTCGCGAGGGTCAGAACGGCCCGAACCACATCAGGGTCGGGAAACTGCGCACTCATGTCTCCACTGTCGCCCGCACCCCCACGATCTGACAGAGACGTAAGTCCCTTGCTCCGGGGACTTGTGCAGCCGGACCGCGAGGTGGCCCACCCCGGCGGTGTCACCCGCTTCTGCCCCCGCGCCAGCCCGAGTCCGCCTCCGCGTCCGCCTTGATCTGGCGCAGCGTGGCACGCAGGATGTGGGCCACGAACGGCCGGATCAGCCACCAGTACCGCGCGAAGCGTTGACGAGACCGGGGATCGGTTGTCGCGGTGCGGCATTCGTAGCTCAGGAGGGTCGCGTCCACCCCGTAGGGCAAAGCCGAGAAGTTGGCGGCGATCTTGCCCCAGCCCGGCTCGGCAAAGCCACGGAATTCGGCGGCGTCGACGCTGCGCCACTCGATGACCGGCTGCCAGAATCGGCCTACGGCACCGAAAGCGATCTCGGCGCCGTCACGTTCGCCCAGTACCAGCCACCCCGGCATTCCGACGCCCTCACCGACAACCAGTCTCGGCAAGGTCGGCACCGGCCGGCCGGTCAGCCGCGATGGCAACAGTCGCACCCACATCGCCGCGTCGAGCAACGGGGTGTGCACTGTCAGTAAATCGAGTCCGCGGGCGGCACGATAGGTGGTCGCGAGATCTGTGCGAACCAGGATGTGTTCTGCGATGGCCACGTCGTACGACGGCATGGCCGAATCGATGACCATGCCTTCGGCGCCGGTCGTCATGGCTCGATACTGGCCGAGTCCGGCGTGGCGAGGTAGGGGCCGACGTCCCGCAGGAAAGGGACCATCGACCCGGCGCTCACGGGTGCCTGCTGGTCACTCCCCCGTCGACGACCAGATGGGATCCGGTGACGAACGACGCCTTCGGTGACATCAGGAACGCGACCGCCGCGGCGACCTCTTCGGGATCGCCCAACCGGCCCATCGGCGCGGCGGCTTCGAAACCTTGGCGCACCTCGTCGATGTCCAACGCGATCTGCAGCATCGGGGTACGGATGAACCCGGGGCACACCGCGTTGACCCGGATACCGTCGGGACCCAGTTGCGCCGCCATCGAGCGGGTCAGACCCAGCAGGCCCGCCTTGGAGGCGCAGTAGGCCGGGATGAACGGATTGGCGGTCAATCCCTCGATGCTGGAGATCCCGACGATGGCAGGCCCGGCACCGGCCCGCGCGGCCTCTTGCAGGTGCGGCAGGATCAGCTGCACCAGGATCGCCTGGGCCTTGAGGTTGACGTCGAGGACGGCATCCCAGGACTCCGCGGTGTAGGCCCCCACTGGCTCCGGAATGACCCGACCGGCCGCGTGCACCAGTCCGTCGATTCCGTCCAGCGCCGTGGCGGCCGCGTCGACGGCCGCACTCAGCGCGACGCCGTCGCACACGTCGATCACCGCGTGCGGCATGCCGAGACCTTCGGCCACCTCGGCGACCGCCGGCGCGATGTCCCAGAGCGCGACGCGGCGCCCGTCGGCGATCAGCGCTTCGGCGGACGCCCGGCCGATTCCCGATGCCGCTCCGGTGACGATGACACCGCTCATGCCTGCTCCGCCTTCTCTTGCAACTCCGCCCGCCGCTGCACACTCGGCGGTTTGCCGAACCAGAGGTTCACTTTGCGCAGCTGCTTGCTGCGCCATCCGGGTTCGGTGCGGACCATAACGTGGTGGCAGTAGCCACCGCACGCGTTTGTCTCAGTCGCGCCGGGCAGCAGCAGCGGGCCGCAGAACGGACCCCCGATGACGCTGTCATCGAGCCCGGCCTCGGCGCTGATGCGCTGGATGTGCATTGCTCGCCCCTCGGGCGGGAAACCCTAGGGACGCTGGGACTCTGCTACCCCGGTCGCCTCGATGATGGCCCGCACCGTGCGCCGGCAGCGGCCGCATTCTGCCCCGGCGCCGCAGGCACTGGCGACCTGCTTGGTGGTGGTCGCTCCGGCCTCGACGGCCTCGGCCACCACCTGGCTCGTCACACCGTTGCACAGACAGACGAACATCCCGGGATTCTCAGTCGGTCTCGTCCATGCGCATGATGTGCCGCAGCCGGCCGACGAATACCGGTGGGTACGCGCCGATTCCGGTGCGGCCCATCCATTCCGCCGCCACATCGGGGTGGTCCACCCAGGCGATGGCGTCGGCCTCGTCGTCGAGTTCCTGCAGAATCATCAGCTCATGTTCATCGTCGAACGCCCGGAAGATCCGGACCGCCCGAACCCCCGCCGCGGCGAATCGGGGCAGGCCGTGGTGGACGCCTTCGATCAAGGCCGGCACATCCTCGATCGCGGCGATCGCCCCGACGATCACCCCCGGCGGCGTTCCCTCGGGTGGCTCGACCAGCGTCATCTTGTCCACCGTCTCCCCAGCGAAAATGGCGGGGATGTCATCGAGCCCGACGGCGTCGAACCAGTCGAGGAACGCCCGCGAGCGCAGCACCTCGAGGATGGGCTCTTTGCTGCGCAGCGAGATGGTCACCATGACGCGGCCCGGGTCCCGGGTGGAGGCGTAGACGAGGACGTAGTGGGCGCCGAGGTCGACGAGCGCAGGCCTGCTGCGCTGCAGCACCGGCCACACCCGCCCTGGATCGGGAACCCGGTAATCCATGGCAAGGACGAGCGTATGGGTCTGGCGCTGGGCCGTGCCGTCCACGCCGACGCCGTCTAGTCGCTGGCCGGCAGTGGTTTGGCGGTCTTCTGCTCCAACAAGGTGGTGCCCACGCTCAGGCTGCCCGCCCCGGCCTTGGTGACCAGCAGTTCGGCGCCGCTGGCATCGACGTAGCGCTTGCCCATCGCGGTGCCGTCGGCGAAGCCGGGATCCAGTTGGGCCCCTTCGGTTTTCTCGGCGTCCAGCGGGATCATCGCAACACCACCGGCGCGCAGGTCGTCGAGGCTGTCCGACGAGCGCACGACGATCACCTGGGTGTCACAGACCTGACTCTGCAGGCGGGTGCCGGTCTTGATCATGGTTGTCCTCCTGGGATCACTGGATGGGCGTCGGCGACTTGAGCTCGTCAGCCAGTTGGCGGCGCAGCACCTTGCCGGTCGGCGTGGTGGGCAGTTCGTGGCGGAACACGACTCGGTCGGGCGTGCGCGATCCGCGCAGCTGGGTGCGCACGTGCGCGCGCAGGTCCTCCGGGTCCGGGGTGATGTGTGCGACGGGCACGACGACGGCGACCATGATCTGGCCCCACTCGTCGTCCTCGACACCGACGACGGCGACGTCGCGCACGTGCGGGTGTTCGACAAGCACGTCCTCGACCTCGGCCGGGGCGATGTTCTCGCCACCGCGGATGATCGTGTCGTCGGAACGTCCGCCGATGAACAGGTATCCGTCGGCATCCAGGTAGGCGACGTCCTTGGTCGGGAACCAGCCTTCGGCGTCGAGCACCGAGCCGATCTCGGCGTAGCGGCCGGACACCTGATCACCGCGGACGAACAGCTCACCGATCTCCTCGGGCCCCAGGACCGTGCCGTCGTCGGCGCGGATCTGGACCTCGATGCCCGGCACCGGCTGTCCGACCGAGCCGAGCCGTCTGCGGGCGGCCTCGTCGGCGGCCTGGTGCGCCTCCCGGTGGTCGTCCGGGGTGAGAACCGCGATGGTGGAACTGGTTTCGGTCAGGCCATAGGCGTTGACGAAGCCCACCTCGGGCAGCAGTCCGAGCGCCTTACGTACCAGGGGCAGCGCGACTTTGGACCCGCCGTAGGCCAGGGTACGCAGCGCGGGTAGCGAGATCGGATTGGTCTCCAGCTCGGTGATGATGCGATCGAGCATGGTCGGCACCACGGTCGCGCTGGTAACCGCCTCCGCGGAGGCAAGCCGGATCCACGCCTGCGGATCGAACTTGCGCAGGTACACCATTTTCCGGCCGGCGTACAGATTCGACAGCGCAGCACCGACACCGGCGATGTGGTAGGGGGGCACACAGATCAGCGCCGCGTCTCCCGGCTCAGCAGAGGCGAACTCCACGGTGCCGGTCACATAGCTGGTGAGGTTATTGTGGGTCAGCTCAACGGCTTTGGGCCGAGATGTGGTGCCCGAGGTGAACAACACCACCGCCACGTCGTCGGGGTCGGGGAACTCGGCAGCCGGTTCGGCGGCCGCGGCGGCGGCCAGGAACGCCTGAGATTCCAGGCGTGCCGTACCCAAACCCGCTACCACGTCGGCATATTCGGAATCGAAGACGATGAGCGGGTCAGGCAGCCGCTCGATCAGTTCGGCCAGTGCCTCGCCGGAAAGCCGGTAATTCAGCGGTGTGAAGGCCCGAGCGGCCCGAGCGGAGGCGAAGATCAGCAGCGGCAGCATGGCACCGCCGAGGCCCACATACACCACACTGCCGGCACCGCAGGCGGCAATGACCCCTGCCCCGCCATCGGCCAAGGCGTTGAGCTCGCCCACTGTCAGCCGCTGGTCATCGGTGACCACCCCGACCCGCTCGGAGTCGGAGGCCGCCATCTCCAACAACAGTGCCACGCTCATCGATCGACCTCTCCTGCCGCCCCGCGCCTAGACCGGGTTGAATTCCGAGATCAGCCAACGACCGTCGGCGTTGGTCAGCTTCACCACCACGCTGCTGGTCGCCAGTGCCGGGTCGGGCCGGTCCTTGCTCGTCGTCACCTGGTTGACGAATACCAGCACCACCGCACTGTCGGCATGCAATTCCGAGACCGCCGCGCGTGCGACGGTCGCCTCGGTTTTGACGCCCTTCTGCCGGGCCGCCGGAGCCACGATCTGGTCGGTGAATTGGCTGTAGTACTTGAGGAATTCACCGGTGAGATGAGACTTGGCGTTGGCCAGGTCCTTGTCGAGGGTGTCCGGCGCGTAGGACAACAGCGCTACCGTGCCGTCGCGCGCCGCGCCAGTGACCTGCCTCTGCCGTTCCTGGATCTGGCTGTCGACAGAGTCGGTGGTAAAGAGGTTGAGGCCGAAGGCCTTTTGATCCGGACGGTAGATCCACCAGTAGACGGAGGCGGTGCCAACGGCCGATCCCACCAGCAGCACCGCGAGCACCACTGCCGCGACCAAACGCCCGACACTGCGCCGCTCCTGGAACGCTTCGCCCGGTATCTCGACCGCGGCGTCGGACTCGTCGCCGTCGACGACCTCGTCGCCGTCGGCCGCCTTTTCGAGGTTGACCTTGTCGGCTTCGGTGGCGCCGATTTCCGTCGCGCCACTCTCGGTGATCTCGACCTCGGTTGCGTCGGCGTCCTTGTTTTCACTGCTCATGGCACGAACTCCACATTCGACATCTTGTATTTGTCCCCGTCGCGCGCCACTGTGACGCTCATCCGCCAGGCGCGCGGATCCTGATGTGCCCCATTAGCATTGGTCACTGTCGAGGACGCCGCCAACAACACCACCCCGGTGTCGCCGCCATCCTTCTCCAGCGCGGCCGACTTGATCGTCCCGACGGTCACCGCCTTGGACTGCTGGGCGGTCTGCACGAAATCGTCGGCACCCCTGGAGAAATCATTCTTAAAGGTGCCCGTCGACAGGTCGATCACGCGCTGGACGTCGTCCTTGGCACGGTTGTAGTCGATCGACAACAGCGCCGTCACCCCGGCACGCGCGGCGGCGATGAGCCGGTCCTGGTGCGCCCGTTGCGCCGCGACCTTCTGGTGCGCGACGATCATCATGCCCGTCACCACCAGAGAGCCGATGGCCACAACCGCGACGACCGCCACCGTGACCGCCACCCAACCTATCCTCGACCACCACCCACGGGGGGCAACCTCGACGTCATCGGCGAGGTCCCCGTCATCGGTGAGCTCGACATCCTCGGCTTCGTCTGCCGGAACCGGACCACGTAGCCGTGCCGCGGTGGCCTTGGCCCGGGCAGCTTCGGCTTCAGCTTCGGCCTGGGCAGCCTCGGCCTCGGCGAGCTCGGCCAGCACCTCCGAGACGGCTTCCTCGTTAAGGTCAGCCGCCATTGCACTCACACATGTCGTTCGCGTTCGGCACACGGCGCGTGACAACGTCTAGACGTCGCATGTCGAACTCCTCTCTGGTCCAAACATCCCGCCAGCGTACGGGCGGGGGCTGAGTCGTCCGTCACATGCACGGCCGCGGCGCAAAATCGAGTGAGAATGAGATTATCACCAAGCGATAAGCGACTCGGCCACACCGGCGCTAACCCCTCCTGAATTCCGCTCTTATAGTGCGGAAATGATATTTCCGTCTATTCACCGCAGCTGATCTTTCATGACCTTGCCCGTCGCATTGAGCGGCAGCGCGTCGACGAACACCACGAGCCGGGGCACCTTGAATCCGGCCATCCGGTCCTTAGCCCAGCTGATCAGCTCCTCCGCCGAGACATCGGCCTCGCCGGTCTCGGGCCTCTTGAGCACCACGAATGCCTTACCCACCTGACCGAGCCGTTCGTCGGGCACGCCGATGACCGCCGCCTGCGCAACGGCGGGATGCTCCATCAGGAAGCCTTCGATCTCGGCGGGGTAGGCATTGAAGCCGCCGACGATGAACATGTCCTTCTTCCGTCCGACGATCCTCAGCCGTCCGGACTCGGTGAAGCTGCCCAGGTCACCGGTGTGCAGCCAGCCGTCTGCGTCGATCGCTTCGGCGGTACCGACCGGATCGTCGAAATAGCCCTGCATCACGCTGTAACCACGCACCAGTACTTCGGCGTCATCGGCGATGCGCACCTCGACCCCATCGCACGGCAGACCGGCCGTAGTGGCGACATCTTCGAACGAATCCCCCGGCCGCGACAGCGTCGCCGTGCCCGCCTCGGTCAGGCCGTAGCCGGTGGCCAGCGTTTGGAACGGCAGCTCTTCGTGCACCCGCCGGACAAGTTCGACCGGGATGTCGGCGGCACCGGTCACTCCGGCGCGCAGCGTTGCCAGCTTGCTCTTGTCCGGCACCGCCAGCAGCGAGTGATACAGCGTCGGCGGGCCCGGCAGCATGGTGATCCGCTCGGCGGCGATCAGGTCGACGACGCGCTCGACGTCGAACACCGGTACCGGCAGCATCGTCGCGCCGCGCATGAACGACGCGAGACAGCCGGCCTTATAGCCGAAGGTGTGGAAGAACGGGTTCACGATCAGGTAGCGGTCACCGCGGCGCAGGTCCGCCAGGTCGCACCACTCGGCATACATCCGCAGGTTCTGCAGATGGTTCATCATCACGCCCTTGGGCCGACCGGTGGTGCCGGAGGTGTAGATGATGTCGGCGATATCGGTTCCGCTCACCGCTCGCTCGAACGGTCGGGCCGCCTCCAGGAACCCGGACTTCAGATCGATGGCGGGCACACTGGGCGGAGCAACGAAATCCTGCCCCAGGAAACCCTTCTCGATCAGCACCGCCTTGGCACCGCTGCGCGTGATGATATCGGCGGCCTCGGTCTGCTTGTAGCGCGTGCTGACCGGGACCACGACGCCGCCGGCAGTGAGCGCGCCGAACGCCGCGATCATCCAGTGCGCGGAGTTGGGTGCCCAGATCGCAACCCGGTCACCTTTGTCGACGCCACGCTCCGCGAATGCGCCTGCCGCGCAGCGCACCCGGTCAGCGACCTCGCTGAACGTGAGACGCAGCGGACCGTCGACGACTGCTTCAGAGTCGCCGAACCGGTCCGCCGCGCTCAGGACCATCTCGGGGATGGTCTCCCAATTACTTGCTGGCGTCACACCGTGACGAGGCGAGACAGGTTGCCGCCCATGATCTTTGCCTGATCATCACTGGAGAGATGCTCGAGGGCCTTGATGTAGAAGGTCGGCTCCGCCAACCCCTCCGGGTGCGGCCAATCGGAGCCGTACAGCACCTGGTCCACCCCGACGAGGTTGACCAGGTCGTCGATGCCGTCCTCGAAGAACGGGCTGACGTGGATCCGGCTCTTGACCATCTCGACCGGATCGCTCGGGAAAGCTTCGGGGGCCTTGCGGAACACCTCGGCCAGGCCGTCCAGCAGCGGGGTCATCCACTTCGACCCGGCCTCGACGATCGCGACCTTCAGCTTCGGATGGCGGTACAGCGCACCGTGAATCACCCACGACCCCACCGAGTCCTGGATCGGCCGCCACTCGTTGAGGATGCCCATCGCGTTGGTCTGGAACGGCAGCATCTCGGCGCTGGCACCGTCCCACTCGGAGGTGTACCGGGAGTAGCCACTGTCGCTGGAGTGCATGCCGACCAGCAGGTCGTACTCGACGACCCGCTCCCAGAACGGGTCGAACTCGGGCAGTGCGAACGAGCGCGGGCCACGGAAGCCGGGCACCGGCGCGGGCCGGACCAGGATGCAACGAGCGCCGCGCTTGACCACCCACTCCAGCTCCTCGATCGCCTTCTCGACGATGGGGAGGGTGATCACCGGGGTGGTGAAGATGCGGTTCTGGTAGTTGAAGCCCCAGACCTCATCGAGCCACTGGTTGAGTGAGTGGACGAGGACGTGGATCGCAACGGGGTCGTCCGACAGCCGCTCCTCGAGCAGGCTGGCCAGCGTCGGGAACATCAGCGTGCGGTCCAAACCCAGCTCGTTCATCACCTCGAGGCGGGGGCCGGGCTCGAAGAACGCCGGGATCGCGCGCATCGGCTCACCGAACAGTTCACGCTTGGTCTTGCCGTCCGGGTTGCCGTACTTGAAGTACTCCTCCCAGGCGCCAGGGCGGGCGACGACCTCGAAGGTCGGGTTGGGGATGTAATTGCTGATCTGACCGCGCAACGCAATCTTGGTGCGCCCGTTCACCTGCACGTACTGGACATAGTCCTTGTACTCCTTGGGCAGGAACTTGGTCATCGCCTCGGGCGGCTCGTAGAGGTGGTTGTCCGCGTCAAAGATGGGAAACGGGACGTCAACCCGCTCCGACAATTGCCCCATTGATTCCTCCTGATTGAGTCGTGAGAACGATATTCTCATTATGGACTAACCACAATACCCAGCGCCGATGACCCCCTCGGTTTCCAGCGCCGCGATGTCGTCGACCGACAGGCCGAGTTCGGCCAGAAGCTCGTGGTTGTGCTGGCCCAGCAGCGGCGCCGGCCAGGCGTGCACGGGGCGCGGCCCGCGGGACAGCTGGAAGGGCATTGTGGCGAACCGGGCCGGCGCGTTGACGGGATGGTCCAGCACCTCGAAAAATCCGCGCGCGGTGAGCTGCTCGAGCTCAGGCTGCCGGTGGGGTTGCATCACCTTGGCCACCGGAACGCCGGCCGGCCACAGGGTCGCGACGATCTCGTCACGGCTGCGTTGCCGGCACCAAGCACCCAGGTGCTCATCGATGACGTCCTCGCCGGCCCGCCGGCCACTCACGGTCGCCAGCTCGGGATCGGCCGCCCAGTCAGGATCACCCAGTGCCGCGCGCAGGGACTGCCATTGCCCGTCGGTGGCCACCGCGATCGCGACCCAGGAGTCGTCGCGACCGAACTCGTCGATCTCTCCTGCGCGGTAGAGATTTTGCGGCGACGCGGTCGGCCCCCGGTTGCCTGCCCGCTCCAACACCGCTCCGTACGCACTGAACTCGACGATCTGCTCGGCCGCGATGTTGAGCGCAGCGTCCACCATTGCCGCCTCGACGAGCACGCCCTCGCCCGTGCGACGCCGGTGCTCGAGTGCCAGCAGCACCGCGTTGAGCGCGTGCAGTCCGGCGTTCGGATCACCAAGGGAATACGGCTCGTAGGGATTGCGGTCCGGGTAGCCGGTGAGCCAGCTGATCCCGGCGGCCGCCTCGATGACGTACGCGAAGGCCGGGTTGTCCCGCCACGGACCGTCGAGCCCGAAGCCCGGCATGCGGACCATCACGACGTCAGGCCGGATCGTTTGTACGGCCGCGTAATCCAGGCCGAGGTGGTCGAGCACCCGCGGGGTGTAGTTCTCGGCGACCACATCGGCGGTGGCGATCAACCGGTGAAGGAGTTCGCGGCCACGTTCGGTGCCCAGGTCGAGCGTGATGTCCTTCTTCGAGGTGTTCAGCGCCGCGAAGATCGGCTGCTTCTCCCACCACTGGTCCTCGGTCACCGGCACGCCGGCGATCATCCGGGTGCCGTCCGGTCGGCGGGCCGACTCGACGTGGATGACGTCGGCTCCCAGCAGCGCCATCAGATGAGTGCACGACGGACCCGCCCAGAACGTGGTGAGGTCGACGACCCGAATTCCGCTCAGCGGCAGCCGATCCGCGGCGGTCCCGGCGTGACGTGGATTGCGCGGCGCGTTTCGGTACCGGTCGGTGTGTTCACCAAGCCGCGGTGCCGGCGACGGCGGGCGCAACGCGACGCCGGCGATCCGGTAGGGATGGGCCGGCTGCCGGAACCCAGCCGGATGGCGGACGAACGACCCACGGGCCGCGAAGTGTTCCAGCGACTCGACGGTATCGGGACTTGCCACCGGCGCGTTGGGGATGCGGAACGCCGTCGCGAGGTCGCGGACCTCGTCACCGGTGCGCTCGGCCATCCAGGCGTACAGATCCCCGGCTTTCTCGCTGGCCTGCTCGGTGATCGTCAGCGGTGCGCTTTCGTCGATCCAGTCCTCGTGCCCGGTCATGGCGCACAGGTCGAACCACTGCTGAGCGGTGCCACAGCCCACGTCAACCAGCCCGTCCTTGACCCGGGCGATGCCAGGAACCGTCAGCTTGCGGGTGTCGCGCCACGGCCGGCCCAGCATCTCGAAATAGGTCACCGGGTAATAGGTCAGACCCATGACGTGGCTTTCCAGCATCGACAAGTCGATGAGCTCGCCGCCACCACCGCCGAGCACTCGGATACGCGAAGCCAGAATCGCCGCGCTCGCATAGGAGCCCGACAGGTAATCGCCGACCTGTCCGCCGACGTACACCGGAGCGCGGTCCGGTGCGCCGCGCCCCAGCCCGACGATCCCACCCGACCACGCCTGCAGAGTGAATTCCGTTGCGGGCCGCCCACTCCAGGGTCCTTGCAGGCCGAACGGGGTGATCGCGGCCACGATCAAGTGCGGGTGCGCGGCGTGCACCGCGGCCGGTGCCAGCGTCGGATTGTCTGCCACCAGTGAGCCAGGCGACCACACCACGGCATCGGCGCAGGCCAGCAGCTCGTTCACCAACGCCACATCGTCGGCTAAGCCCGGATCGGCCACCACGCTACGCTTACCGCCGGCCAGGTAACTGAACAGCGCGCCGTCCTCCCCCGGGCCGATCGGCGCGCCCGAGGCCGACCACCGGCGCAGCGGATCCCCCTCGGGAGCTTCGACTTTGATCACCTCGGCGCCGCCGTCAGACAGCAACTTGGTGCAGTAACCGCCCGGGATCCCCGTCGACAAGTCGGCCACGACGAAACCTGTCAGTGGTGAGTCGGCCATGGCTATTTCTTCTTCTTGGTGTTGGTCTTGGTCTTGGCTGCGGTGTCCTTGGCTTTCTTGCGAGCAGACTTCGACAACCGCCACTCCGGCGGAAACTTCCTATCGTTGTCCTTGACCGCACCCGAGAGTCCGTCGTCGAGGGCCTCATGCATGTCGAAATCGTCCTCGTCGTGGGCGGCGGCGCCACCCAACGACTCGAAGGTGCTGCCGAGCAGGCTGCCCAGGTACTCGCCCTGGAACTGCTTGAAGACCTCGAAGAACATCTTCTGCTGAAAGACCGTGTCAGTGGGGCGGTTTCGCGCGCAGGCCAGCGCATAGCGGTCGACCTCGTCTTCGAGCTCGTCGCGCGCCACCACGCTGTTGAGGAAGTTGCACTCGTACATCTCGTCGGCGGTGAACGGCCGCCCGGTGTAGACCATCTCCTGGAACTTGCGGATGCCCATCATCTGGGTCCACCACCACATCCGCGGACCCCAGCCGTAATAGCGGAACGACGGATGGCCGAACAGTGCGTCGTCGGAGGAGATCACCAGATCGGCGTCGGCCGCCTGGTAGAAGTGCCAGCCGTAGCAGTACCCCTTGACTTCGAGGATCGAGATCTTCTTGAAGTCCTGCAGGGTGCGGATGCCCGACTGCGGGCTGGCGTACCAGGCGCCGACGGTGGCGCCGCGCCGATATGTCCCCTTGGGCGGATACTTCACCTCGCCGGGCGGGATCCGGAACTCCGAGAGCCGACGCTCCTGGTCCTCGTCGTTCTGCACTTCCATGAATTCGGGGAGGTCGGCACCGCTGCCGAGGTCCTCACCGGCGCCGCGAATCACCAGAACCTTCACCTGGTCGTCCACGCCGGCCTGATACAGCAGATCCGAATACCGCAGGCGCGCTGCGATAGTCGGTGCGTTGAGATACTCCGGCCGGTTGAAGGTGATAGTGGCGATCTTGGTCTTCGGGTTCTTCTCGTAGCGGATGATCTCCTCGGCCGACGGGCGCTGCGCCTTAGCCATTGGCTGGGCCGACGCTCGCCACGGCGCTCCACGCCGGACTAGACGTCAGAACCTCGCAACCGTCGGCGGTAATGAGCACGGAGTCGCGCCGGAACACTGCCCCGACACCGGATTCGAAGACGTACCCGGTCACGGCCAGCACCATGCCCGGTTCCAGCTTCTCGCTGGCCGCGGTGGCCGCCAGTTGCGGTGACACTACCGGCGAGTCGAATCCGACACCGAGACCGTGCGCGACAGGAACGACCGGAAGGGGTTCGCCGGCATCCTCATACGCCGCCAGCAGGCCCGCGTTGGCCAGGCCGGGGCGGCAGGCGGCGATCAACGCGGCATGCAGCCGATCGGAACGTTCGTACAGGGCGGGCGGGCCTGCCCCGACAGCGCCAACGGGCAGCGTGCGACCAACCTCGCCGATGTAGCCCCGATCCAGTACCGCGGAGGCGAAGGCGACAAGATCGCCGTCGTGGACTCGCTCGTCGCCGCGGACGCGCCGCCACGGGTGATCCTTGGCGGTCACCCACACGGCGTCCTGGTGGGCCGGTGTGCTGACCCCACCTGCCGACATCGCCTCCAGCAGAACCGCCGTCAGGTCCAGTAGCGACGCACCGGACTGTAGCTTCGCCGTTGCCGCGGCCAGGCCGACCTCGGCGACCCGGACCGACTCCCGCAGCGCCTCGATCTCCTCGGGTGTCTTGATCCGGCGAGCCGCCCCCATCGCGGCTTCGCCGTCGACCAGTTCAGCATTGGGGAATGCCATCGGCAGCAGCTGGGCGAAGCCCGGCGACAGGGCGTCGGAGCCGACCCGTTTTGCGGTGGCCGCACCGGGGATCTTCTTGAGGTTCTCGATGGTGTTCACCGGGTTCCACGCGATGCCGTAGAGGTTCTCGTGCGGGATATCCTCGGGGACGCCCTCATCCCAGGTGCTCAGCAGGTGCACCGCGCCGTTGCGCAGCAGCACGCACGACGGCGCAAACGGCCTGGTTCCGGCAACCCAGAGCTGTTGGGCGCCACTGACATAGCGGATATTGGATTGCCGGCCGAGAACCAGGATGTCCAGGTCGTGGGCGTCCATCTGGGCCAGCGCGCGCTCCCGCCGCCCGGTGCGGAGAGCGCGGTCGTCGCCCAGTACCTCAGTCGCCATAGGGCGAGTACGGGTAGTCGGTCAATTTGATCCAGCCTTCCTCGGTGATGACCACGATCTCCTCGCTGCGGTAACCGCCGGTGCCGTCCTCCCAGATCACGGGTTCCAGGACAAGCACCATGCCGGCCTGCAGCACGTAGTTCTCGTCGAACTCGTCGCCGAGATCAGTTCCGATCATCGGCATCTCGGCGGCGTTGACGCCGATGCCGTGACCAAGGTAGAAGTGCGGCAGCCACGGCTTCTTGCCGTCGTTGGCCGCTATCGCGGCGCGGGCCAGGTCCGCCGCGGTGGCCCCGGCGCGGGTGACCTCCTGCACGGCGGCCATGATGTCGCGCCAGCGACGGAAGTTGGCTTGCTGACTGGGATCCGGATCGGTACCGACCGTCCAGGTGCGTCCGAAGTCCGAACAGTACCCGCCGTAGGTGATCGACACGTCGGTCCACAGCACATCGCCGGAACGCAATTCACGCTCGGTGGACAGCAGCGGCAGCGCCAGATCGCCGTGGGTGGTCCACACTCCGTCAGCCTTGGTGTTAGGCATGACCTGCCAGATGGGTTCGAGCATGCTCGCCACCGCACCCAGTTCGAAGGCTCGCCGCATGAACTCGGCCGACAGGTCGATCTGGCGGATACCCGGTGCCAGCGCCCGCTGCACGTCGACCATCGCGGTGTCGGTGATGCGGACCGCCTTGTGGATGCAGGCGATCTCGTCGGCGGTCTTGACCGTCTTGGCCGCGCCAACGACCACAGCGGCGTCACCGGGTGTGCTGTCTCCGAACAGCCGGCTCTGCGCGCGGCGCATTGCACCGGTGAGCTCGTCGACGGCGATCGTGCTGCCACGCGGGATGAGCTCACCCAGCGTTGAAGCGAAATGCTCAACGCCCTCGTCGAACTCGACGTACACCGGCCCGTGTAGGTGATCGGCCGGCAGGTCGGTTTCTTCTGCGGCGCCTTCCCGGAACGGCAGGAACAGGTGCGGCGACGGATCGTTGGCAAGGACCAGCGCGACCGGGCGTTCGACGTGCGAGAGCCCGGCGTCGCCGAGGGGCCAGCTGGTACCGGTCGCATAAGTGACGGCGTTGTTGCCCAACAGAATCAGCGCATCGACGCCACGTTCGGTCATAGCCGTCCGCAGGCGCACACCGGTTTCGGCGCGCATCCGGGACCGGTCGGGTTGGTCCGGGATATCAGCGAGGGTCCGCAAGGGCCGGGTCAGCGACGTGGTCACTGGATACCCAGGAAGTTCTTGATGTTGGAGCTGCAAATCTTCGCCGCATTCTCCGGGCCGACTGCTTCGACGACGGTGGCCAGTGACTTCTCTGAGTAGCCGAAGGTTGACTCGTTGTGCGGGTAGTCAGACGACCACATCACGTTGTCCACGCCGATCTTGTCGATGAGCTCCAGGCCCAGCGGGTCCACCATGAACGATGCGCACATGTGGTTGTCCCAGTAGTAGCGCGGATCCTGGACCAGTTCGTGGTTGAACATGTGCCGGTAAGATGCCAACAGGTGCTGGGCGTCCTGTAATGCCGTTGGTACCCATGCGATTCCACCCTCAAACCAGCCGACACGCAGTTTCGGGTGCCGGTCAAGGATTCCAGAGAAGACATACTTGGCGAACTGTTCGCGGAACGAGTCGACATTGACCATCATCCCGACGACGACGCTGTTGTTCTCGCACGGCGTCTTCGGCGGGGTCTCACCGATATGGTGGGTGACGGGAACGCCCGAGTCTTCGATCTCGTCCCACACCGCATCCATCGATGCGGCGCCGTAGTCGTAGATGTTGCCGTTCTCGTCCTTGCCCGGGTTGAGCGGCAGCAGGAAGGTCTTGAGCCCAAGGGCTTTCAGCTCTTCGAGATTCTGACGGGTCCCCTTGGGATCCCACCAGTTGATCAGCCCGACACCGTAGAAGTGACCGTCGGACTGTTCCTGCAGATCGGCCATCACTTCGTTGTAGATGCGGAACACCCGCTCCCGTAATGACTTATCCGGGTAATGGAACAGTGCGAGCACGGCGTTGGGGAATGCCAGCTCCTTGTCGATACCGTCCTCGGCTAACTCGCGGACCCGCGCCGGCATGTCGTTGGTCGACGCCCCGGCCAGATCGTCGTACTGCATCAGGACCCGACCGAAGTCACCGCCCGTCCAGGACTTGCCCTTCATGCCGACCATGTAGGCACCGTCCTCGTACCAGATGCGTGGCGCCTGGCCCTTGAGGTCCTCGGGGAACTTCTCGTAGAAGATGTCCTGGGCCACCGAGATGTGGTTGTCGGCCGAGAAAACCTCAGTGCCGACCGGCAACCCGAAGTCGCCCGTGGCGTGACCCTGGCGGTTCTTGGGCGCACCGAAACCTTCCGGTGGGTAGAGCGTGGCAGTCAATGTAGACATCGTTGACACTCCATTCGATTTGGGCTGAAGAACGTCACCAGGTGACAGGAAGCTCGTAGACGCCGTAAGCGAGGCGGTCGTGCTGGAAGGGCACCTCGTCGAACGGGATCGCCAACGTCATGTCGGGCATCCGGCGCAGGACCGTGGGGAACACGATCTGCATCTCGGCGCGGGCGAGCTGCTGGCCGACGCATTGGTGCCGGCCGTAGCCGAATCCCAACTGCTGACTGGCATCACGGGTCAGGTCAAGCTTGCCGGGATCGGCGTAGGTGGCGGGATCCCAGTTGGCCGGCGCCAGATCGAGGATGACGCCTTCACCGGCCTTGATGGTCTCGCCCCCGATCTCGATGTCCTCGAGAGCGACTCGGCGCTGGCCGGTCTGAATGATCGACAGGAAGCGCATCAGTTCTTCGACCGCGTTTGCGATGAACTTCGGGTCATCAGAATCACGCAGCAGCGCAGCCTGTTCCGGGTTCTGTAGCAGTGCCAGCAATCCGATACCGATCATGTTGGCGGTCGTTTCGTGGCCTGCGATGAGTAGTCCGGTGCCCAGTTGCGCGGCTTCCTTGACGCTGATCTCGCCGGCGGTGACCCGTTCGGCGAGGTCGGACACCGCATCCTCGGCCGGTTCTTTCTGCTTCTTTTCCACCAGGTCGATCAGGTACTGGTGCAGGCTCATCGCGCCCTTCTGCATGGCGTCGGCAGCCGCGTAGCGGGCCAGCCCCGCATTGGCGTGTTCCTGGAAGAACTCGTGGTCCTCGTAGGGCACGCCGAGCATGTCGCTGATCACCCGCGTCGGCACCGGTAAAGCGAGCTTGCGGATCATGTCGACCGGCGCAGGCCCGGCCAGGATCTCGTCAATACACTCGTCGGTGACGTCCTGAATCACCGTGCGCAGCGTCTCCACCCGGCGGAACGTGAACGGTTTGGACAGCATGCGTCGGAATCGGGTGTGCTCCTCGGCGTCGGAGGTGAACACCGATCGAGGCCGTTTGTTCACGGTGGCCAGCATGTGTGCGTTCCAGTGCGGGAAGCCGGCAATCCGGTCGTCGACGCTGATTCGCGGATCCGCGAACAGTGCTCGGGCAGCCTCGTAGCCGGTGACCAGCCAGGGGGTACTGCCGTCCCAGATCCGCACCCGCGACAGCGGTTTGGTCTCGTTCATCTCGAGCATCGCCGGTGGCGGCGCGAACGGACATCCCGTCGCGCGCTCCATCGGGTAGTCCGGGGCGGAACCGGCCACCTCGGCCGGATCAGAAGTCAATGTGTCCGACATGCGTCACTCCTCGACGTAGATGGCCTGCGCGGGACAAGCCGCGGCGGCCCGGCGCGCATTGTCTTCCTGATCAGCTGGCGGGCTGCTGGTGAGCAGCACGACGACGCCGTCCTCGTCACGCTGGTCGAACACCTCGGATGCATTGAGCACGCACTGGCCCGAAGAGACGCACTTGTCCTGGTCGACGGTGACCCTCATTGTTCAGTCCTGTCGTGTCACTGGGGCCAGCCACAACCCGACGAGCGCATCGACAAGCCCGGCAGCGGCTGTACGCCAACTGGTTAGCGGCACGGACGCGCCCTCAGCCAGAGCCCGTTCGTATTCGGCACAGGTGTGCATCAACAGGTTGCGCGCCATGATGTTGCGTTCGACGCGGACGGGTCCCGGCAGCTCGGGCAGGCAGCGGTTGATGCTCTCCACGACGGTCACCAGCGTGGGCAATGTCAGCGCATCGCGGGTGACGGTCTTCTGGTAGGCCGGGTCGGCCATCACCTGTGCGGCGAACCGGGCGTACCACGTGGGGTTGCCCAACGCGGTCAGGTGATCCGTGAGGGGCAGCACCAGGCACTCCACCCAGGCGCGCAGGTCCGCTGAGGATCCCAGTGCGATGACCCGCTCTTCCCGGAGCTTCTCTACGGGGATGGCGTGCTTGTGCTCGATCGCGCGAACCAGGTCGGTCTTGGTACCGAAGTGGTAGCCGACGGCGGCGTTGTTGCCTTGCCCGGCAGCCTCGCTGACCTGCCGATTCGATACCGCGAAGACGCCATGCTCGGCAAACAGCCGCTCGGCGGCGGTCAGGATCGCTTCACGGGTGAGGCTGGCCCGATCCGTGCGGGTCCCTTTGGTCGCGGTGGTCATCGCTGGCCAGTCAACTCCGGCCACACTATTAAGTCAAGCGATTGATTTACGAATCCTGAGGCTTCTTTTTCTTCGGCACCGGCTTGCCGGCCGCAGTCCCGCCATCGACCGGCAGAACCGTGCCGGTGACATACGGCGAGCGATCGCCGGCGAAGAACAGAATTGCCTCGGCGACATCGGCGGCGGTCCCCTCCCGCTCCAGCGGTCGGTCAGCCCGCATGGTCGCCCGAATGCCGGCCTCGAACTTGGCGACCTGCTCGGCGTCCATGCCGTGTGCGGACTTCGACACGATGGCGGTCCGGATGTGGCCGGGCGCAAGACAGTTCACCCGGACCTCGTAGTTCGCCAGCTCAATGGCAGCGCATTTGGTGAAGTGGATGACCGCGGCCTTGGATGCCCGATACGTCATCACACCGCCGCCGGCCTGGATTCCACCGATGGACGTCAGGTTGATGATCGAACCTCCGCCGGAGCTCTTCATGTGCCGGGCCGCGTCTCTGGTGCCGGCCATGACGGCCTTCAGGTTGATGGCCATGATGTTCTCGAAGTCGGCCAGATCGTCTTCGAGGAAACTGCGGTGCATCGTCCCCGAGATCCCCGCGTTATTGACCATGACATCGATCCGGCCGAACTTCTCCACCGCGGTGTCGATCAGCCCGGTGATCTGCTCGGTGTCCGCGACGTCGGCAGGCACGAACAGTGCCTGCGGATCCCGGTCGGCCAATACCCGGCCCCGTTCGACGTCGACGTCACCGAACACGACGGTCGCGCCCTCGGCGAGGAACCGCTCGACAATGCCGGCGCCGAGTCCCGATGCGCCGCCGGTGACGACCGCGACCTTGCCTGCCAATTCGTTGCCCATGACGGCTCAATCCCTCTCGTCCGCACGCCGATCCGGCGGCGTTCGCAGTCAACTCGCTGCATCCGACCGAAGTCAAGCGGTTGATTTAAATGAGCACAGCGCACCGGAATGGACGCACACTGGAAGCTCTCAGCCATCGCCGACCCAGGAGATCATGACGAACGCCGACGTCACCTTGCGCCAGCTGCGGTACTTCGCCGTTCTCGGCACCGAACTGAATTATCGGCGCGCTGCCGACAAGCTGTTCATCACCCAGCCGGCATTGTCGACGGCGATAAAGCAGCTCGAGCACCAATTCGGAGTCGGGTTGTTCACCCGCAACACGCGCGAGGTCGCGCTGACCGACCTGGGTGCGGCATGGCTGCCCCAGGTGCAACAGGCGCTGGCCGGGGTCGATGCCGTGGTCGCCAACCTCGTGACAATGTCGGGGACCCAGCAGGGAGTGTTGCGGCTCGGCTATCTGATCGGCACAGGCGCCGACTTGTTGTTCCGGATCGTTCGGCATTTCGAGGCGGCCCATCCCGGCGTGGTCGTGGAACCCAGCGAATACGACTTCGCCGACCCCACCGCGGGTCTCGGCGACGGCAGCATGGAAGTCGCTTTGATCCGGCCGCCGGTGGATCTGCCCGAACACCGCATGCTGATGCTGGACGCCGAAAGCTGGGTGGCCTGCCTGCCGCGGGATCACCGGCTGGCCACCCGCGCCGAGATCGACATCACCGAACTGCTCGACGAGCCGATCGTGTGCGCTCCGATGACCGCCGGGGGCTGGCGCGACTACTGGTTGGCGATGGATGTGCGCGGCAACCGCCCGCCGTCCATTGCCGGGATTGCCGCCACCTACGAAGCCGAGACGACGATGGTCGCCCGTGGCCTCGGCATCAGTTTCACGACGTCGTCGGTGGCGCATTTCTACGATCGCCCCGGCATTGTTTACGTGCCGATCACCGGACGGCCGCCCAGCTATACGGCGCTGGCATGGCATCCCGGGCGGTTGTCTCCGCAGGCAGAAGCCCTGATTGTGCATGTTCAGGAACAGTGGAACTTCGGCGATGAGCACCGGTGATAAACCACGGTTATCAGTCCATTGAAATGTGGAACTTCCGAAAGTGCTGGCAGCGGGTTTTCCTGGCTTCAGTTGTTTGATGAGCCGCCCTGACCTGGAGTGACCATGACCGATGCGTTGAGACCGTCCACTCATTCGCCATTGCCACCCGCGTCCCATCCGGGAGAAAGCGAGGACGACCGGCTCGCGGACTTCGGCTACCGGCAGCGGCTTGATCGGTCGGTGGGCTCGCTCGCATCGTTCGCGATCGGGTTCGCCACCATCAGTGCCACCACCGCGGTGTTCACCGGCTTCGGCGCCGGCTACTTCACCGCAGGCGCGCCGTTCGTGTGGACGCTGCTGCTGGCCGGCGTGGTGTTCTCCCTGTGGGCGTTCATCGCCGCCGACCTGACGGCCAAGATCCCGCTTGCCGGCTACGCCTACCAATGGACCAGCCGGATCAACGGCGCCAGCATGGGCTGGTTCACCGGGTTCGTCGCGCTGCTCGGCTGGATCAGCGGCATGACCGGCGTTGGCTTCATCCTGTCGGGTTACCTGGGCGGCCTTTTCGGCTGGAACATGAATCAGAGCGAACAGATCCTCGTCGCCATCGCCGTGGTCTTCCTCTGCGTCCTCATCAACATCTACGGTGTGCGCTTTGCGACCATGGTCAACAACATCGGCGTGAGTCTCGAGCTGGTCATCACCGTCGGCGCCACGCTGTTGGTGGCCGCCATCGCGTTTTCGGCCCCCGAGAACCATCAACCGATCTCGGTGCTGTTCACCGGAGGACAATCGGGTGACAAGGACTCCTATGCGGTCGCATGGCTGGCCGCCGCACTCGGACCGTTCTTCGGCCTGATTGGGGTGGAGGCCGGTGCCGACGTCGCCGAGGAGACCAAGAACGCCCGCCACGTGGTGCCCCGAACCATGTTCTACGCGCTGGTCACTTCGATCGTCATTGAGCTGCTGATGTACATCGTCTACGTGCTCGCGATCCGGGACGAGGCGGCGGTACAAGCCAACTCGGCAGCGCCGATCGAGGAGATCATCAACCAGCAAGCCGGGCCGGTCGTCACCAAAATCGTTGTCGCGGTGGCATTGACGAACATTCTGGCCTGCCTGCTGTCCAACATCCTGGTGGCCACCCGGCTGACCTACTCGATGGCCCGAGACAACATGTTGCCGGCCTCGCACCTGTGGCGCCATGTTTCACCCAAGAGCAAGACGCCCACCTACGCCGTGATCGGACTGGGTTGCCTGTCGACCGTGCTGCTGTTGTCCGCACTGGTCAATGAGAAGGCGTTCAACTACATCCTGGGCATCGCCTCGCTGCTGTTTTTCTCCGTCTACATCCTGCAGACCATCGGGCTGCTGATCGGCGTGCGCAAGGGCACCATCCCACCGGGCGAGCCGGGCACCTTTGACCTGGGCCGGTTCCGCGTCCCGATCTACGTGACCGCGCTGATCGTGTTCCTCGGGGTGGCCGTAGCACTGGTCTTCCTGCCCCAGTTTGCCGGCAACGGCTGGGTATTCCTCGGCATCGTCGCGGTCGGGGGGCTCTGGTGGGGCACTGGACTGCGCAACCGTCTGCGCCGCGGCGATGCCGGATCGGACTTCGCCCGCACTCATCTCATCAACGACTAGTTATCCGAAAGGGACGTCAAATTCATGGCAATCAACACCGATCTCTCCACCAGCAACCTGGTCAGCGTCGAGCCCGGCGCCATCCGTGAGGCCACGCCGCCCGGCTCGGTGATCCAGTACAGCGATTACGAACTCGACTATTCAAGCCAATTCGCCGGCGGCGCCGCCTGGATCGAAGGTGAGTACATCCCGGCATCAGAGGCCAGAATCTCGATCTTCGACACCGGATTCGGGCACTCCGACCTGACGTACACGGTCGCCCATGTGTGGCACGGCAACATCTTCCGGCTCGGAGATCACTTGGACCGGCTGCTCGACGGCGCCCGCAAGCTGCACCTGGACGCCGGGCTGACCAAGGAAGAGCTGGCCGACATCACCAAGCGCTGCGTCGCACTGTCGGGACTGCGAGAGTCCTTCGTCAACCTGACCGTTACGCGCGGCTACGGAAAACGCAAGGGCGAGAAAGACTTGTCCAAGCTCAATCATCAGGTTTACATCTACGCCATCCCCTACCTGTGGGCGTTCCCGCCGGAGGAGCAGATCTTCGGCACCACCGCGATCGTGCCGCGCCACGTCCGCCGCGCCGGGCGCAACACCGTCGACCCGACCATCAAGAACTACCAGTGGGGCGATCTCACGGCGGCCAGCTTCGAGGCCAAAGAACGCGGCGCGCGCACTGCCATCCTGCTCGATGCTGACAACTGTGTGGCCGAGGGGCCGGGGTTCAACGTCGTGATCGTCAAGGACGGCAAGCTGTTCTCGCCGTCACGCAACGCGCTGCCCGGCATCACCCGCAAGACGGTGTTCGAGATCGCCGACGCCATGGGCATCGAAGCCACCCTGTGCGACGTCACCAGCCGCGAGCTCTACGACGCCGACGAGCTGATGGCAGTGACCACCGCGGGCGGGGTCACGCCGATCATCTCGCTGGACGGCGAGACGTTCAGCCAGGGCGAGCCCGGTCCGCTGACGGTGGCGATCCGAGATCGCTTCTGGGCGTTGATGGACGAGCCATCGCCGCTCATCGAAGCCATCGACTACTGAGGTGGCGGCCGTCGAGGCCGTGATCGACCTTGGCGCGATCGTCCATAACGTGCAGGTGGTGGCCGAGCGCGCGCGATCGGGCGTGATGGCCGTGGTCAAGGCCAACGGCTACGGACACGGCGCCACCCCGGTTGCGCGCGCCGCGTTGGACGCTGGCGCCGCCGAGATCGGGGTGGCCACCGTCGAGGAGGCGCTGGCCCTACGACGCGACGGGGTCAGCGCCCCGATCGTTGCCTGGTTGCACACGCCCACAACTGATTTCGCCGCCGCAGTCGCCGCCGACATCGAAGTGGTGGTGTCCTCGGCCCGCCAACTGGCCGAGGTGGCGGCCTGCGCCGAGGTCGTCGGCAGCGCAGCGACGATCGGGGTCAAGGTCGACACCGGACTCGGGCGCAACGGCGCCGCGTTGCCGGATTGGCCGGATCTCTGCGACACCGTGGCCAAGCATTCCGCGACCGGTGCGGTCGTGATGCGCACGGCGATGACACACCTGGCCAGGGGTGACGAGCCACATCACCCGCTCAACGACCAGCAGGCGGCGTTCCTGGACGCTTGTGTGGCCGATCTGGGCCGCGCGGGCGCTCCCGCCCAGGTAGTCCACATGTCGAATTCGGCTGCCGCCCTGACCCGACCGGACTTGTCACGCGACCTTGTGCGCGCCGGGATCGCCGTCTACGGACACACCCCCGTTCCGCAGCTCGGCGATTTCGGGCTGGCACCGGCGATGACGCTGACTGCCGAGATCGCGGTTGTCAAGAAAATCTCCGCAGGACAGGGCGTTTCGTACAACCACACGTGGGTTGCGCCGCGCGACACCACGATCGCAGTGGTCGCTTGTGGTTACGCAGACGGGATCCCGCGGGTACTGACCGACTGGTTGACCGTGGCAATCGACGGACGTCACTTCCGCAGCGTTGGGCGGATCTGCATGGACCAGTTCGTCGTCGACCTCGGACCAGGTAGAACCGAGGTGAGCGAGGGCGACCGGGCGGTGCTATTCGGTCCGGGTAGCTGTGGTGAAGCGACGGCAGCCGACTGGGCGCGCGCCGCGGGCACGATCGACTACGAGATCCTCTCGAGCATCCGCGGGCGCACCGCGCGGCGCTATGTGTCCCGAGCCAGGATCAACCGGCAGGCGTCCTGATAACGGTCCATGACCGCCGGGGTCGGCTCGGCGTCATAGACCACGGCCTGGCTTGTCGCCCACGTCGGCGGGACATCGCCGCCCGACAGCGTCCAGGCCGCCTGACGCGCGGCCCCGAGGGCAACGTACTCGCCCGGTTCAGGCACCACGACCGGCACCCCGAGCACGGCAGGCGCGATCCGCCGAACCGCTTCGGATCGCACACCGCCACCGACGATCATCACCCGTTCGGTGGCGATGCCCTGGTCGGCGATCTTGTCCAGGCAGAACCGCATCGAGGCGAGCAAACCCTCGACGGCAGCGCGGGCCACGTTGGCCGGCAACATGTTACGACCAGTCACGCCGTGCAGCGCCCCGGTGGCATCGGGCAGGTTCGGTGAGCGCTCACCGTCGAAATATGGCACCCAGACCAGCCCCTCGGCTCCGGCCCGCGCACTCAGCGCCAGGTCGGAGAATTCCTCGAAGTTCACGCCGAGCATGGCGGCGACGGCAGCCAGCACGGGCGCGCCGTTCAGCGTGCACACCAACGGCAGATACCGGCCGGTCGCGTCGGCGAAACCTGCGACCAGACCGTCCGCATCGTTGGGCACCGTATCGCCGACAGCGCTGACAACCCCGGACGTGCCCAACGAGATCACGCAGTCACCGACACGCGCACCCAGGCCCAGCGCGGCAGCTGCGTTATCGCCGGCACCGGGCCCCAGCAGGGCCCCTGCCAGAGTCCGCCCGGCCTCGTCGTGCGGTCCGAGCACCCGGGGCAGAGCAGGACTGCGGCCCCGCATCGCCGCGCTCAGCACGTCGGGCCGGTACTCGCCGGTGGCAGCGGCGAAATAGCCCGTGCCACTGGCATCGCTGCGGTCGGTACGTAATGCCGCGATGTCGGTGCTGTCGCCCAGTCGCCAGGTCAGGTAGTCGTGCGGCAGGCACACCGCCGCGGTCGCATCAGCGTTTCGCGGTTCGTGGTCGGCGAGCCAGCGAATTTTGGTAACGGTGAACGATGCGACCGGCACGACACCGATCTGCGCGGCCCACCACGACGATCCGCCGAATTCGGTCACCAGTTCCGCGGAGGCGTCCCCAGAACGGGTGTCGTTCCACAACAACGCGGGTCGCACCACCGCGCCCCGCTCGTCAAGGCAGACCATGCCGTGTTGTTGTCCGCCGACCGAAACCGCCGCCACATCGTCAAGGCCGCCGGCTTGCCCGATACTGGCCTGCAGCGCGTTCCACCAGTGCTCGGGGTCGACCTCGGTACCCGGCGGGTGGGGTGCGTTCCCCGACCGCACCACCGCTCCGGTGTCGGCATCGCAAATCACAACCTTGCACGACTGGGTGGACGAGTCGATACCAGCCACGAGCGTCATGGCTCGGCCCTCATCACCAGTCCTCAGTCAACGGCACTCCGCTATTCAACCTGTTCAGGGGCGGCTCAATCAAACAGACGAGAGCGGTTAACCGAGCGACTAGAGAACATTGTTCTCTCACTTGGCCAGCAAACCTGACGCAAACCGCATACGGCATTGACACGTTTTGAACGAAGCTGCAACAGTTGCTCACACCGCAGCCCATGGGAGGAACATCCGGTGACAATCAGTGCCGACAGGGATCTTCATTACGACCCCTATGACGTCGACCAGAACATCAATCCGTTTCCGATGTTCGCCCGGCTGCGCGAAGAAGCGCCGCTCTACTACAACCCCGATCTCGACTTCTACGCGCTGAGCCGGTTCGACGATGTCAACAAGGCCGTCATCGATCACGAGACATTCATCTCCGGCCGCGGCGCACTGCTGGAGATCATCAAGTCCGGAATGGAAATTCCCACCGGGACATTGATTTTCGAGGATCCGCCGATCCATAACATCCACCGCAATCTGTTGTCGCGTGTGTTCACCCCGCGCAAAGTTGCCGCACTCGAACCTCAGATCCGCGAATTCACCACCCGCTGCCTCGATCCGTTGGTCGGCACGGGTCGCTTCGACTTCGTCAACGACCTCGGCGAGCAGATGCCGATGCGGGTGATCGGCATGCTCCTTGGCATTCCGGAAGACCGGCAGCGACAGATCACCGATCACGGTGAGGCGACACTTCAGAAGAAAGAGGTCGACCTACTGGCCACCGGCGAGGTGTTCGCCGAGTTCATCGACTACCGACGTGACCACCCATCCGACGACATCATGACCGACCTGCTCAACGCCGAATTCACCGACGAGACCGGCACGGTACGGCGTCTGGCCCGCGAGGAACTGTTGCTCTATTTGACGGTGATCGCCACCGCCGGGTCGGAGACCACCACCCGGCTGATCGGTTGGGCCGGAAAGACACTGGCCGAATACCCGGATCAGCGTCGCGAACTGGCCGAGAATCCGGCCCTCATTCCGCAGGCGATCGAAGAGCTCCTGCGCTGGGAGCCGCCGGCACTGCAGATCGCCCGTTACGTCGCCCGCGACACCGAGTACTACGGGCAGACCGTGCCAGAAGGCTCGGCGATGCTGATGCTCGTTGGTTCAGCCAACCGCGATCACCGCCGCTTCGCTCCCGACGGCGACGTGTTCGATATTCACCGTGACCTCAAGTCGCACATGACCTTTGGGGCGGGTACCCACTTCTGCATGGGCAACGCCCTGGCCCGGATGGAGGGGCGCATCGCGCTCGAAGAGATCCTCAAGCGCTTCCCCACCTGGGACGTCGACTGGGCAGGCGCTGTGAAGTCCCAAACCACTGCGGTCCGCGGCTGGGATGCCATGCCGACGATCGTTACCTGACATCCACCAACTACGACAATAGGACTGAAGAACCATGGCAGGACGGGTAGAAGGCAAGGTCGCATTTGTCACCGGTGCGGCACGCGGACAAGGCCGCGCGCACGCGGTCCGGCTGGCGTCCGAGGGCGCCGACATCATCGCGGTCGATATCTGTAAGAAGATCGACACGGTCGACTTGATCGCCGCGTCCACGCCGGAGGATCTGGCCGAGACCGCCGATCTGGTCAAAGGCCACAACCGGCGCATCGTCACCGCCGAGGTCGACGTGCGCGACTACGACGCGCTGAAAGCAGCCGTGGACAGTGGCGTTGAGCAGCTGGGCCGGCTCGACATCATCGTTGCGAACGCAGGCATCGGCAACGGCGGCCAGACGCTGGACCAGACCAGCGAAACCGACTGGACCGCAATGATCGACATCAACCTGGGTGGCGTGTGGAAGACGGTCAAAGCCGGCGTGCCGCACATCCTCGCAGGTGAGCGCGGCGGCTCGATCATCCTGACCAGCTCCGTCGGCGGCATCAAGGCCTACCCGCACTGCGGCCACTACGTCGCCGCCAAGCACGGGGTCGTCGGCCTGATGAAGACGTTCGCGGTCGAGCTGGGCGCCAAGAACATCCGGGTCAATTCGGTGCACCCGACCAACGTGAACACCCCGCTGTTCATGAACGAAGGCACCATGAAGCTGTTCCGTCCCGACCTGGAGAACCCGGGCCCCGACGACATCAAGGTCGTCGGCGAATTCATGCACACGCTGCCGATCGGCTGGGTCGAGCCCGAGGATATCGCCAATGCGGTGCTGTTCCTGGCCTCCGATGAGGCCCGCTACATCACCGGTGTCCAGCTGCCCGTCGACGGCGGAAGCTGTTTGAAGTAGCTCCTGCCGGCGAGCTCGTCGACCATGTGTGGGCATCGAGCGGCTCGGGCCGGGCTAGTCGGTCACCCCGGCGAAGAACTTCAGCAGTAGGTCGGCCAGCACGTCGGGGCGCTCGATCTGCGGGCAATGACCGGCGTCGTCGATGACCGCCGAGCGGCCACCGGTGATCTGGCCGGCGATCTCGGCGGCCCACCCCGCCGGTAGCAGCTTGTCCCACGCGCCCTCCACCACCAGGACTGGAACGTCGATCCGCTCATACGCCCGCTTGCTCGACGGGGCCGGCGCAGCGTCCAGTCCCGGTCGGCGAAACCGCGCCGCCGCCAAGGATTCCCAGGCTCCTGGTGCGATGCTGGATTCATGGCGTCGCCGCACGTACGCCTCGTCAGCGGGGAACGAGGGATCGAAGAACAGCGCCTCCACGATGGCCTGCATCCCTTCGAGCGAGGCGTCATAGTCGTAGAGCGCGGCGGTGTGCCGGTTCTTCTGAATCTCGCCGCCACCGCAGATCGCAACCGCGCTGCGCACCGGCAGCACGGGAGCCGCCGAGGTGAGGTCCACCAAGATGTTGATGGCCCCCATCGAGTTGCCGACGAAATGTGCCGAGTCGATGCCCAGCAGCGCACAAAACCGGGCGATGTGTCGGATCCGCATGCCCCGTCCATCGGTGAAGTCGACCACCTTGGCGGAGTCCCCGAAGCCCAACATGTCCGGTGCCAGCACCCGATAGCGTTGCGAAAGAACCGGAATGACTCGCTCCCAGCTGATTTCGGCGCTTACGCCGAACTCGCCGCCGTGCAGCAGCACGACGGGCTCGCCCTCCCCCGCCTCGAGAAAATGAGTGGCCAGTCCGTTGACGACGATGGTCCGGTGTTGAATGTTCACTTGATCGCGATCGGGTTGATCGGCGACCCCACCGCCCCGGTGACGGACAGCGGCGGTGCGACGAGCTGGAATTCGTAACGGCCATCGGCCGCGCAATCAGCGGCCAACTCCGTGAGATTCCAGTACTCGCCCAGCATCAGACCCATGTCACGCAGACACAGCATGTGCATCGGCAGGATGGCACCGTCGACCCCCGACGCCGGATTCTCCACCATCAGGTTGTCGGCCGCCACCGCCGCCACCTGATGGTCGTGCAGCCACGATGCGCAGGTCCAGTCGAGTCCAGCACCCGGCTCCGTCCCGTCACCGGTCTCTACAAACCTTGCCCACCAACCAGTTCGGATCAGCACGATGTCACCGGGTTCTACACTCACGCCTTGCGTCTTGGCTGCCCTGTCGAGTTCGGCCGGGGTGATCGGCTCACCGAGCTCACAGAACGTCGGGACCCCGCGCAGTGTGACGATGTCGAGCAGGACGCCCCGCGAGGTGATGCCCAGGCCGGCGACCTTGTCGATGCCCAGGTAGTAGGCACCGAGGCTGGACACCGAGTCCGCGGGAAACCCGTTGTAGAGCTTGTCCTCGTAGTAGACGTGGGAGAGCGCGTCCCATTGGGTGGCGGCCTGCAGCGGCATGATGATCATGTCGTCGTTGAACCGCATCGGCCCGGCCTTGGTGTACCCGCCCAGCTGCACGGCCGACGGATTGCGCAGCCATTTCGGCCCGTACTCCATCAGTGTGTTGGCGTCGCCGCCGTCGATCGTCATCACGTGGGTGGGATTTTGCCGGTACTGGAACGCGCCCTGCGGTCCCGACGAGCCGAAGTCGACGCCGAGTGAAAACACCTTGCCGTGCTCGACCGTTGCCGCCGCCTGCGCGATCTTCTCCGGCGTGATGAAGTTCAGCGTGCCGAGTTCGTCGGCCTCACCCCACCGGCCCCAGTTACGGACGTCGTCGGCGACCCGGCGGAAATCGCTCATATCGGCCACGCGGGTCATCCCTTCTCATAGTCGGCAGCTTGGCGCGCCGCGATATTGCCGCCGTCGGCCCAGATGACCTGTCCGGTGATGTAACCGGCGGCCTTGCTGCCCAGGAATACCAGCACCGCGGCCTGCTCGGCGGGGTTGGACACCCGCCCGAGCGGTTTGGGGATGTCATCGAGCAGGCCCTGCCCGTAGGCCGACCGCAGCTGGTCGAGAATCGGCGTCTCGGTCACACCCGGTCCCGTGCAGTTGATCCGAATACCGTTGGCGCCCAGCCGGACGGCATTGCTCACCGTGTAGCCGATGATCGCCTCCTTGGACAGCCGGTAGCCGCCGTCGGCCAGCGCGTCGGGATGGTCGTGACACCACGCAATGCCCTCGGCCATCGAGCCCGTCGTCAGCAAACCCGCGGCCTGCGGCAGGTTCTCACGGTAGTTCGCCGCGGCCAGGGACGACACGCAAATGACCGACGCGCCCTGGCCCAACGTAGGCAGTATCGCTTCGGTGAGATGCCGGGTGCCCAGGAAGTTGATGGTGACCACCTTTACTGGGTTGCCGATTCCCGAGGACACTCCGGCCACATTGAACAGCACATCGACCGGGCCGCTCACCGAGGCGACGGCCCGATCGATCGAACCGGGATCGGCCAGATCGACCTCCACGAACGTGCTCAGCTCGACCGTGTCGGGCGCCGGGGATCGCAGATCAAGGCCGACCACTTCGGCACCCAGATCGGTGAGCTGCCCGCACAGCTGAGCACCGATTCCCGACGCGCAGCCGGTGACCACCACACGACGGCCGTCATACCGCAACAGATCGTCGATAGTGGACACCGTCACTTGGCTTCCCGCTTGTCCTTCTCCAACTGTGCGGCCTTCACGCGACCCTCGTTGATCTCGGCCATCGCCTCGGGAATCTCGCCGGCGGTGAACTTTCCACCCCGGCCGGTGGGCAGGCCGCCGAAGGAGTAGGTCTCGTCGAAGATCGGGGCCTCCGAGGGCTGCCGGCGCGCCTCGACCTTCTCGACCACCGGCGCCAGCCGCTTGGCTTTGTCGGCAACGGCTTTGGCGTCCCGCTCGATGAACTCGGGCAGGATCTCCTTGCCCATGATCTCGATGGACTCCATCGTGCCCTGGTGGCTACGCGGGTTGAGCAGCAAGATGATCTCGTCGACACCGCTGGCCTCGTAGCCGCGCAGGAACTCCCGCACGGTCTCCGGCGAGCCGATGGCGCCGCGCCCCGGACCGTAGGCCAGGGTCGGGTCCTCCTCGACGGCCTTCTCATACAGTTCCCACACGCCGGTGCGGCCGGGGGTGTGCATGCCGGTCAGGTAGTAGTGCATGATGCCGAACGAGAAGAATCCGCCGCCGATTCCGATCCGTTTGAGAGCTTCCTCGTCGGTCTTGGCCACCATCATCGACAAGTCGCCGCCGATGGCCAGGATGTTGGGGTTGATGGCCGGGGTGACGGGCGCGCCCTGCTCCTCGAATTCCTGGTAGTAACCGGCCACCCGCTCCTTGAGCGCCTCGGGGCCGGTGTAGGCGAAACTCAGTGCACCGATAGCCTTCTGCGCTGCCATTTGCACCGATGACGGACGGGTGCAGGCCACCCACACCGGCGGGTGTGGGTTCTGCAGCGGCTTGGGGATCACGTTGCGGGCCGGCATCTCGACATGCTCGCCCTTGAAGCCGGTGAACGGTGCCTCCGTCATACAGCGGATGGACACCTCCAGCGCTTCTTCCCACATGGTGCGCTTATCGGCCGGGTCGATGTCGAAGCCGCCGAGCTCGGCGACCGATGAACCTTCGCCCGTACCGAATTCGACACGGCCGTTGGACAAATGGTCCAACGTGGCGACGCGCTCGGCGATGCGGGCTGGGTGGTTGATCGGCGGTGGCAGGTGCATCACGCCGAAGCCGAGCCGGATGTCTTTGGTCCGCTGGCTGGCCGCGGCCAGGAACATCTCCGGCGCGGTGGAGTGGCAGTACTCCTCCAGGAAGTGGTGTTCGGTGAGCCACACGGTGGCGAACCCGGCCTTATCGGCGGCCTCCACCTCATCGAGGCCATGCTGGAACAGCTGGTGCTCATCGTCCTCCGACCATGGCCGCGGCAGCGGGAACTCGTAGAACAGCGAGATTTTCATGCGGTTACCTCTCGATCAGAGTTATGGGAGATGTGTTCTGCTGCGACGTATCCGAACGTCATCGCGGGTCCGATGGTGGCGCCGGCACCGGCGTAGCTACGGCCCATCACCGCAGCCGATGCGTTCCCAGTGGCGTACAGCCCATCGATGACTGTGCCGTCCTCGCGCAGCACCCTGGCGTGCTCGTCGGTGAGCAATCCTCCGGACGTTCCCAGGTCGCCGAGGATGATCTGGAAGGCTAGATACGGCGCCTTGCCCAGCGGCGCCAGATTGGGGTTGGGCAGCGTCGGGTCGCCGTAGTAGTTGTCGTAGGCGCTGTCGCCCCGATTGAAGTCGTCATCGTGGCCCTTGCGGGCGAGTTCGTTGAACCGGGCAGCGGTGCGCTGCAACGCGTCAGCCGGGACACCAATCTTGGCAGCTAGCTCACCGAAGGTGTCGGCGACGACGACGATCCCGGAGTCCAGCCACGCCTGCGGGATCTTGCGGCCGGTGGGCACCGGCGCGAACGGCACTTTCGGGACGGGCAGATGGCCGCCCACCACGTACCGGTGGAACGACGCGATGTCGGTGACCAGCCAGCACGGGATGTGTTCAACTCCAGCCTTCCCGTCGCTTCGCTCCCCCAGACCCTGCTGGCCCTCGATCATCGCGTGCGCGAAATCCATATAGGGCGCCGCCTCATTGATGAACCGCTTCCCGGCGCCGTTGATCACGAACTGGGCGGGCATCATCCGCTCGTTGAGCATGAACTGCAGGCGTCCGTCGGGCCAGCACATGGCGGGAAACCACCACGCCTCGTCGAGAAGATCGGTGGCCGCGCCCACCTTCTCACCGGCTCGGATACCGTCGCCGGTGGCCGCGGGATTGCCGAAGCTCCAGTCTTTTTCCAGCACCGGGAGGTGCTCACGACGCCACGCCATATCGTGGTCGAACCCGCCGGAGGCCACCACCACACCGCGCCGGGCGGCGACCCGCAGCAGCTTGCCGTCCCGTTCGACCACGGCACCGACCACCCGTCCTTCTGGGCCGTCCACATCGGTGATCAGTTCGGTCATGGGCGCCGACAACCAGAGCGGGATGTTCTTCTCTTTGAGCGCCAGCCGCATCCGCGCCATCAGCGACTGACCGATCGCGGCCATCCGGTCGCCGAACACCCGGGCCCGGAACATCCGCCAGATCAGCTTCAGCAGCACGGCCTTGCCCCGCCAGTTCTGCCGAACCTGATAGAACAGCCGAAGATCCTTGGGCGCGAACCAGATTCCCTTCGGAGCCAGCGCCAACGGCGCAAGCAGGTTCTGCTCTTCGTCGCCGAGCTTGCGCAGATCGATCTCGGGCACGTTGATGGTGCTGCCACGCTCGGACCCGCCGGGCAGCTCGGGGTAGTAGTCGGCGTAGCCCGGCTTCCAGACGAACTCGAACCAGCTGCTGGACTTCTCCAGGAACTCCATCATCTCGGGGGCGGTGTCGACGTACGCGCGCAGTCGTTCGTCGCTGACCAGACCGCCGGTGATGGTCTTGAGGTACATGAACACCTCGTCGGGGTCCGGCGAGTATCCGGCCTTGCGTTGCGACGGCGCACCGGGCACCCAGATACCGCCGCCGGACAGTGCCGATGAACCACCAAATTTGGGCGACTTTTCCACGATCAGGGTGTCCAGTCCGAGCGCCTCGGCGCGTAACGCCGCGGTCATCCCGCCCGCGCCCGATCCTATGACGAGAACATCGACCGTGTGATCAAAGGACTGTCTCATGCCGGCACCGCCGTCCGGATCGCGAAGCCCGCGATCAGCTCGGGAGCAGCGCGGTAGTAGCGCTGCTGTGTCTGGTAGTAACCCCGGGCCGCCAGCGCGGCGAAAGCCGCTACCCAGGTTCGGATCTCATGGGCCGAATTACCGGCCTCGCGGGCAATCCAGTCGTTGCTCCAGCCGTCGACCTCGGCGAGCCGGTTGGTGTCGATCAGATCCAGTAGACCGTGGTCCCAGTCCGGATTCAGCGGCTGCAACGGGCTCTCCCCGTGCGCGAAATCGTGCGCCGCGGCCATCACGGCCTCTTGCCGTGCCGCTCGCCCTTCCGGCGACATCGGCGCCCCACCGACTATCCGTTCCAGTGCGGCCGGTGGCGCGGTCGCCAACGTCGGCACCGGCGGATCATGCGACAACCCACCGGATCCGACGATCAGCACCCGCATGTCCAGGGTGTTCAGGTAGCCACCGATCGCGGCGCCCAGCGCCCGGGTGCGCTTCAGCGGCCCCAGCGGGGTGGCCACCGAGTTGATGAACACCGGGATGATAGGAGGCGAGGCCGCGCGCAGATTCTCGGACCCAAAGAGCACCTCGAGCGGCTGCATTGTGCCGTGATCGACGTCCATGGCCGCCGATAGGGACACATCGACGTCAGCTTCCCATACCGCGGCGGCCATGGCGTTGGCGATATCGGCGGGCACGTTCAGCGGCCCGGCATGGGTGCCGTAGTCGCCGACGCCTTGAGCCGCGGTGCCGATACAGAAGGGCGGCATCAGCCGATAGAAGAATCCGTTGTAGTGGTCCGGGGAGAAGACGACCACGAGCTCGGGGTCGAAATCCGCCGCGAAGGACCGGGTTTCGGCGAGCTGGGTGTTGATATCGTCAAGCAGTTCCGCCGACGGGCCGGGAAGGTTCAGCAGCGGACTGTGCGACATGCAGCAGAGGGCCAGTGGCATCGGTGCCTCCTCCCGGGGTGAGGGTGAGCTTGTCGAGCAGGGCCGCACTCAGCTCGGGTGCGCGTTGGGCGATGCACGCGCCCGCGATGCAGCGGTCGGGTCGCAGAAACATCACGGATTCTTCGTGGCTGTCGAACCAGGCTTTCAGTGCTCCGGTGCGGTCGCCGACCACCACGACATCGGGGTCGTCATGGCCGGTCCAGTTCAGCTGGGTGGTCGGACGCAACGCCACGAAGACCGCGCCCAGCGCCTTCCAGTCGGCGAAGGCCTTCTCCCCCAGCAGTTGCCGCGGATTATTGCTCCAGCACACAAAAGCGAACCAGGGGCCGATGACATCGTCGAACAAGACGTTCTGCTGATACCGGGTGTCCACGCGGGGCTGGATGAACAGCGTGCCGACCGCCGAGGACGGCGAGCGTGGCTCGCTGTGCACCACCGCACCCTGTTCGTAGCGCGGCATCGGCTTAAAACGCATCTCCAGGACGTAGCGCTTCAATGTGGGCACCAGGGAGGCCGCGCGGATGAGCGCATCCCGTGCGCCTGCGATCCGTGGGTTGGTCGGCGAGATCACCTTGCCCACCGTGGTCGACAGGTCGATCATCGCGCGAGCGTGCTTGCGGCGCTCGACGTCGTAGCTGTCCAGCAGCGCATCGCGGGCCTGCCCGTTGACCACCGCCGCCAGTTTCCAGCCGAGGTTGGCGGCATCACGGATGCCGCTGTTGTAGCCCTGGCCCTGCCAGACCGGCATCAGGTGGGCGGCGTCCCCGGCAATCAACATGCGGCCCTTGCGGAACGAACTGGCGATACGGGAATGGTGGGTGTACAGCCGGCGGCGGATGATGTCGACCTTGGCCGGATACGGCACCAATCGGGAGAGCATCTGTGCCACGAACGCGGGATCTTGTGCCTGCTCGTCGGTTTCGTGTCCGTGGATCAGGAATTCGAAGCGCCGGATGCCGTGGGCGATAGCGATCGAGACGTAGGGCCGCACCGGGTCGGCGCCGACTTCACTGTTGGGATGTCCCAGCGGGTCGTTGGCGATATCGACGACCAGCCACCGGGTCGACGACGTCGTGCCGTCGAAGGACACCCCCATCAGGCGGCGGGTGGCACTGCGTCCACCATCGCAGCCGACGACGTAGCGGGCGTCGACCTTTCGCGGCCCACTGTTCGCCGGCGACATCTCTACGGTGACACCATCGGCGGTCTCGGTGATCGACGTCATCGGGTGACCCCACGCCACCTCGACATGGTCGAATCGGTCGAGGCCCTTGGATAGTTCGGCGTCGACCAGGGGCTGCACGAACCCGTTGCGCTTGGGCCAGCCGAACCGCGCGTCGGGTGGAGCCATCTCGGCCAGCAGCCGGCGCTTGCCGTCGTAGAACCGCAGGATCTGATTGGGCACGGTGTGCGACAGCACCGCGTCCACCAGTCCGATCGCCTGGAAGGTGCGCAGACCCTCGTCGTCGAGCCCCACCCCGCGCGGGTAGTCGATCAGTGCGTCGCGCTCGTCGACCACCAGGGTGCGGACCCCCTGCAGGCCAAGCACATTGGCGAGGGTCAGGCCGACCGGTCCGGCACCCACCACGACGACGCCGAAACTCATGCTCACCGGCCCAGCAGGAAGTCGATATGCAGGCGGTTGAACGTCTTGGGGTCCTCGTATTGCGGCCAGTGGCCGCAGCCTTCCATGACTTCGAAGCGGGCGCCCGGGATCATCTCCGAGATACGCCTGCCTTCATCGGTGTCGGCAGTCGGGTCGTCACTGGTCCACAGCACCAGCGTCGGCGCGGTGATGGCACGATAGTCACTGGGGCTCATCAGATTTCGCTGCCGGATCTCGGGATCTTGCAGCGCCATGATGTCGCGCATGGCCGCGACGAATCCGGGCTGCCGGTATATCCGCTGCCGGCTGGCGACGATGTCGTCGTAGTCCTTGGTCTTGTCGGCCATCAGCCACTTGATCCTGGCCTGGACGGTGTCCCAACTCGGATTCTCCGCGGCAGCCATCGACAGTGTGATGATCCGCTTCATCACCTCTGGGTCGGCCTGCGAACCACCGGCGGTGTTGAGCACCAGTCGCTCGAGTCGGTCGGGGTGATCGACGGCGAAGCGCGAGGCCACCCACCCGCCCAACGACTCACCCGAGAGGTGGGCGCGCCCGGCTCCGATGGTGTCGAGGACGGCTGCAAGGTGCTCGACGTAGTGCGGGATCTCCAGCAGATGCCCGGGCTTGTCGGTGTAGCCGTGCCCGAGCATGTCGATCGACCAGGTGGAGAAATGTTCGGCGTGCGCCTCGATATTGCGCACGTATGCCTCGGCATGGCCGCCCGATCCGTGCAGAAGCACCAGCGTGGGTTTGGCCGGATCACCGGCATGCAGGTAACGCGTTCGTACGCCGCCGGCATCCAGATAGCCCTGTGAGAACACAGCGCCCTGCAAATCGCTCCAGACGCTTTCGAACTCCGGCACCCCGTGGCCCCTATCGTCGGTGATAATGGGATTCTCGTTTTTGTAAGCAGTATGTGTAATTATTGAACTATGGTGTGCGATAGTTTAAGAGCATCACTCTCGCGGTGCTGTCTGTCAAGGCACTTCGGGGTGGTTCGCACCCGATTTCGCACCTCAGGCACGGGGACGGCATGACGCAGGCACACACCAAGAGCCCGGTCAGCGCTGCGCCGGGGTCACAGACCCTGGCCCGCGGTTTGCACGCATTGCAGCTGGTCGCGGAGGCGAAAGGTGGGCTGACCATCCAGCAGGTCGCCGACCACATCGGGGTGCACCGAACCATCGCCTACCGGCTGCTGAGCACCCTGGCCTCCTATCGGCTCGTGGCCAAGGCCGAGGATGGGCGGTTCCGGGCCGCGGCCGGCCTTGCGGCACTGGGGGCGTCATTCGACAACAACGTCCGCGAACTGTCGCTGCCGACCCTGCGCGGACTCGCCGACGAACTCGGAACAACGGTGTCGCTGCTGGTCGCCGAGGGCGATCAACAGGTCGCGATCGCGGTCATCGTGCCCACCCGGGTTTCCTATCAACTGTCCTTTCATGAGGGCAGCCGCTGCCCACTCGACCGGGGTGCGGCCGGGGTCGCGCTGCTGGCCAGCATGCCGCCGCGGCCTCACGAACGTCCGCTGGTGACCCGCGCACGTGAGCAGGGTTGGATCATCACCCACGGCGAGGTCGAGCCCAACACCTACGGCCTGGCGGTTCCGGTTCACCGGCCCCCCACCTCGCCGCACACCTGCATCAACCTGATCTCGCACCGTGAGGACCTGGTACTGCACGGGAGGGAAGCGGCCATCACCGCAGCCCAACGACTTTCGGCCATCCTGAGTTAAGCACCCCGCTGAACTGGGCAAACACCGGCTTGGACGCTTGACACTGCGCGATCGGTCTCATTAGCGTGACAACAACGAACACCTGCGCTCTACCTACGCGCACACCAATTTCTTTGTGCAGCAATGGCAGTGAAGTGAGGAGCCGGCGATGGCGGACACCTGGGACGAGGGAGTCGATGTCGTCGTGCTGGGAACCGGCGCGGCCGGCCTGACGGCCGCGCTGGCCGCCAGTGCCGAAGGCGCATCGGTGGCGGTGTTCGAGAAGGCGCCGACGGTCGGCGGCACCACCGCGGTGTCGGGCGGCATCGTCTGGATTCCCGCGCACAACCGGGCTGCCGGCGGCGAGCTGAGTGTCGCCGATGCGCTGAAATACCTTGAGGCCCAATCGCTCGGCGTCATGGACCATGATCTGGTCGAGACCTTCGTGCGCACAGGACCGGCGATGCTGGACTACGTCGAGACCCACAGTGCGCTCCGGTTCGAGGTCGCCGAAGGTTTCCCCGACTACAAGCCCGAGCTGCCGGGCGGGCAGCCTGGTGGCGGACGGTCGTTGAACGCCAAGCCGTTCGACAGAGCGACGGTGGGCGAATGGGCCTCGCGGATCACGTCGTTCCCGATCGACTTCAGCAACGTCGGTATCGACGCCGAGACACGGGCCCGCATCCACGCCGCCGTCGACGATATGGATGGTGACTACTGCGTCGCGGGTGCCGCACTGATCGCCGGCCTACTCAAAGGCCTGCTGGATCTCGGGGTCACGCCGGTGACCAAGGCTCGCGCCGTCGAGCTGATCGGTTCCGCATCCGGCATCACCGGAGTACGGATTATGCTGGACGACAATAGTATTCGAGTACGGGCCGACAAGGCGGTGATCCTGGGAACCGGCGGATTCGAGTGGGATCAGCGCCTGGTCGAGGCCTACCTGCGCGGGCCATTGCGCGGGCCGGTGTCACCGCCGAACAATACCGGCGACGGCCTGCGGATGGCCATGGCGCACGGCGCCGACCTGGCGAACATGGGTGAAGCCTGGTGGGTGCCGGTCATCCAGATCCCCGGTGACACACTCGGCGGCAAACCGCGCAGTCGCAGTGTGCGATTGGAGCGCACCAGGCCGCGCAGCATCATCGTCAACCGGGCCGGGAAGCGCTTCCTCAACGAAGCCGGCGAATACAACTCGATGTCGGGACCGTTCCACCAGCTCGACCCACGCGCCGGTTACATCAACGACCCGGCGTGGATCGTGTTCGACGCCCAGCACCTGAAGCAGTACGGCTTCCTGGGTATCGAGCCGGGCGGCGTCGCCCCCGACTGGTTCAACGAATCGACGACCCTGGCCGAACTGGAAGCCAAGACCGGGATCGACGCCGACGGGCTGACCACCACCCTGGCGGCCTGGAACGGCGCCGTCGCGCAGGAAGTCGATCCCGAATTCGGCCGCGGTGCAAGCGCATACGACGGGTACTGGGGCGACAACTCGGCAGCCACGCCAGCGCTGCAGACCCTCGGCCCGCTGGACACCGCGCCGTACTACGCCGTGCCGGTGGGGATCGGCGCGATGGGTACCAAAGGCGGACCCCGCACCGACGGTGATGGCCGGGTGCTGCACGTCAGCGGTGAGCCGATACCTGGACTCTTTGCCGCGGGTAACGCCATGGCCGGCGTGACCGGACGGGCATACGGCGGAGCCGGCGGAACACTCGGGCCGGCAATGGTATTCGGCTACCGGGCCGGCCTTGCCGCGGCAGGCAAGCCTGCTCCTCGTTGACTGAGAACTGTGGCCGACAGTTCGGCCGAAATCTCGGCCTCAGCGCTCAATCAACGCAAATTATTGCGCACCAGGTATTTCTGGACCTTGCCGCTGGCGGTGCGCGGATAGTCGGCCACCTCGTGCAGCTCCTCGGGCCATTTCTGTCGTGCCGCGCCGCAGCTCTCGAAGTGGGCGCGAACCTCCTGCAACGTCGGCATGCGGTGGCCCTCCTTGATCCGCAACACTGCCGCGGTGTGCTCGCCGAGGCGGACGTCCGGCGCGGACACCACCACGGCTTCGGCCACCGCGGGCATGGTGAGCAACAGTTCCTCCACCTCGAGTGCGCTGATGTTCTCCCCACCGCGGATGATGACATCGGCCTTGCGGTCGGTGATGGTCAAATAGCCGTCCTCGTCGAGGACGCCGATGTCACCGGTGTGGTACCAGCCGTCGTCATCGAAGGCCTTCGCGGTCAGCGCGTCGTCGGTGTAGCCCAGGCACAGATCCGGTCCGCGGGAAAGGATCTCGCCATCCTCGGTCAGCTTCATCTCGACACCGGGTCGGGCGTCACCGTCGGTGAGTAAGCGCTTGTCCTCGGGGGCATCCGGCCGTGACCCGGTGATCGACGGGTGTTCGGTGCTGCCGTAAGACCGGAAAACGTGCACGCCCCGATCGGCCAACCGGCGAGTCACCGCGGCCGGTACCGTCGAGCCACCGAGCCCGACGTGTCTGATCCGATTCATGTGCGACTCGGTGAACTTCGGATGGTCAAGCAGGCTGGTGACAAAGTACGGTGGGCCGCCACCAATCGACATGCCCTCCGATTCCATCAATTCCAGCACCCGGCCCGGATCCCAGACGTCGGTCAGGTCGATGGGGGCGCCCTCGAGCACGGGGATCAGGAATGCCCCGACCATGCCGATGAAGTGGCCGACCGGGGTGGCGGTGATCTGCCTGCCGCGGTCAGGCGCGTAGTTCTCCAGCAGCTGGCGGGTCTCGAAACCCAGCGTCTGGTGGCTGTGGATCACGCCCTTAGGGTCGCGGGTCGTCCCAGAGGTGAAGGCGATGAGCGCCGGGCTGGCCGGATCGGTGTGCAGCTCGCCTGCCATCGGCTCGGCGGCCAGCAGGTCGTTGAAGTCTTTTCCAACCAGTCCCACGATCGGGACGTCAGCGCACAGGTCCGGGTGGAACGTCATATGACCGAAGTGCTCGGTGGTGATGAAGACCTTTGGGCGTGCCGTGCCGATGATATGGGTCAGTTCCTTGCGGCCGTAAAAGTGCACGACCGGGACGACGACGGCACCCAGGAAGGCCGACGCCCAGAACGTCACCGCGGCCTCGACCCAGTTCGGCAGTTGGAAGGCGATGACGTCGCCCGGCCCGACACCGCGAGCACGCAGGCCGGCGGCCAGCCGGCGCGCGGCGTCCTCGACGTCGCGGAACGTGCCGCTGAACGGGTGCACCGCCGAGTGCACCCAGAACCCCGTATCGGGGTTGGCCGTCAGCCCTCTGGCTAGCAGCTCACCGAGGGTGTCCGGCGTCCACCAGCCCTCATCGATGTAGCGTTTGCTGAGCTCAACCGGGATATTTCTCAACTACCAGCACCTCCGCCTGGCGATGCTATTCTCCTGCATCGAGAATGCCAATACCGAAATTGGAGAACTATATGGTCGACCTGGAGTGCAGCGACGGTCTCGTGGTCCTCACGATCGACCGGCCGCATGCCCGCAACGCGATCGCGCTCTCGACCATGGGCGAACTCGAAGAGGCGCTCGACGCCGCAGCCGGTGCGGAGGCCCTCGTGATTCGCGGCAGCGGTGATCGGGCGTTCGTGTCCGGCGGCGACCTCAAAGAGCTCGCCGCACTGCGCACCACCGAGGAGGCTGCCGCAATGGCGTCGCGGATGCGCGCGATCTGTGACCGCATCGCGAGCTTCCCCGCCCCTGTCATCGCCGCACTGAACGGGCACGCGCTCGGCGGCGGGGCCGAAGTCGCCGTTGCCGCCGATATCCGGGTTGCCGCCGACGACGTGAAGATCGGCTTCAACCAGGTGTCCCTGGCGATCATGCCGGCCTGGGGCGGCGCCGAGCGGCTCGCCGCGTTGGTCGGTAAGAGCAAGGCACTGCTACTCGCGGGGTCGGGCACGGTGCTCACCGCAGGCGAGGCCGAACGGTGGGGGTTGATCGACCGGGTGGTCCCCCGCGACTCATTCGACGACGAATGGCGCACGCTGGCACGGTCGTTGGCCAACCGGCCGGCCGGTCGGATCAAGCGGGTGATCGCCGGCGTGACGCCCGCCGAAGCCATCGACGCGTTCGCCGAACTTTGGGTGTCCGACGAACACTGGGCCGCCGCCGACCGGGTGATGAACCGTGCCAAATGACGGCGCCGCTCACCGGTCCCTGGCGCCGCGTTCGGTGAACGCCGAAAAGTCGAGTAGTCGACTACCTGCTTCGCAGCTGGTCGCTCCCTATACGGTGTATCGCCGGGGGAAGCCGTTCTGGCGATACGACGAGGAGCCCTTATAGCGACGGAAAGCTCGACGCAATTACGGCTGCTAGCCAGCATCGATCCCCGGCTGTGGGACACCATGTTTCCGCCTCAAACACGCTTTGTGAGCACGCCGCCGACACCTCTACTCGCCTCGAACAGCGATTTTCAGTTGCAGATTCAGCTCGCTGTCTGCGATCTCACCCGTCGCATTGCGGATGCCGCGGCGGCCGCTAGCGCACAAGGTGGTGACGGCGCGGCCGTCATCACGCGCACGGTCGACGCCTGGGTGCGCGTCGATGATCGGGACGGCGATGGGCGGGTACCGATCACGTCGTTCTTCCCGCCACTGTGGTCGGTCGCCCTCCCCCGACTGACGCGACCGAACGACCTTGTCGACCTGGTCCCGGCCTTCGCCGCAGCGGCCTGGTCTTTCATCGTGATCGCCAGAACGATCCGCGACCGATCACTGAACCAAGCGATTCACGAGGCCATCGACACGATCCTGAGCAGAGCCGAGACAATCGCCGCCAGCACCTGCCACTGAGCAAATCAGCGGATGAACCGGCTGATCACAGCGGGAACCTGCTCCGCACTCCGTTGAATCGCTCCCATAGCGCAGCGGTGCGTTCAGAACTGGTGACCCGCTTGGTATCCGGCGGAAGCGCCTCGTCGAGCTGTGCAAGCCCGACAAGCCGGGTGCTCAATTCTGCGGGCTGCCCCCCGAGCATGTGCCGGTAAGTGAGGTTGCCGCGTTCGAAGCCCTGGGTGTCCAGCCAATTGTGGACGCCGGGGTCGTCGCGGGCCAGCACCAACCGCACCTTGCCATCGCTGTCGGTCGCCGCGCGGCTCGGCGTGTAACTCACCGGACGGTAGAGGAAATCCATACTGGTGAAGAACGCGCCCATGTTGGTGACCATCCACAGGCCTTCGTGGGCGTCGAACTCGACGATGAGCGCCTCGTCAGGCGCCAGTTCCCAGTACATGTTCACTGCGGTCCGACCGCGTTTGCCGTCTGCCTGGCTGGCATCCATCACGGGAAATTGATTCGGACGCTGGCAGTCGACACCGCCGTAGCTGAATGGGAATTCGGGCCAGCTGGTCATCAGGCCGGTGACGAAATCACCCGCCCAGGCAAAAGCGCCGACCATCTCCGCGGCCGTCGGCAGCGGCTTGGGTTCGGTCATGTCGACCCGCTCGATGCGCAGTTGCCCGGGCCGCTCGTCCCACCCGTCGAAGCCCTGGCGGATGAACAGCTTGCGCGACTCGGCGGTGGTCGGCAGCCAGTTCGGGTCGCGCTCGGCTCCGCCGATGTACAGCTCGAAGGTGCCATCCGGCTGGACGTGGAGTTGATCGCCGAACACATTGGCCTGCGGCACATCGCCGAACGGCTCGTGTAGGACGTGCGGACCGGCCGCACGGGCACCCTGCACGGTGATATTGAAAAACTTTGCGGTCCCCCGTGTTCCACTGATCCGGTACGTCGACTCACCGTCGATCCAGGCCTGCTGATAGGTGAAATCAGCACAGTCGCCACCGAGTTTGCGGGTGGGGTTGCAGAACGCGTGGATGCTCGGATAGCGCGGATCGCGGGTCTCCAGCGCGAGATCGAAGGCCTGGCCCAAATTCTGGGTGAGAAAGCGGAACGCATCGGAGCGCTGGATGTCAGAGGTCGCGTTGAGATCCTTGAACGCCTGCTTACCCGCGGCCTTCAACCGGTCGCAGAACTCACCCCATGCGCGGTCGAGCGCCGCGTCGTCCGCACCATCGCCGAACGCCACTGGACTCCTCCTATTCTGCGCCGCCGAGCCGATCGAGCATCGCACCGACCACTTCGCCGCCTCGCCGGGCGGCCGCCAATCTTCCCTCCGCGTCAATGCGCGGCCCGAGCAACTCCAGGTCGAAACCGAACCGATAACCGTCGGCCAAGGACTGGGCCACAACGGCTTCGATGGGAATCACACCGTCGCCGGGCACCGCGCGAGCAGGCAGTGCGCGATCGCCCAGCACATAGTCGCTCAACTGGATGAGGCGTGTCCGTGGAAGTGCCGATCTCAGCAAGCCCGCAAGGTCGGCCTCGGCCCAGCAGTGAAAGAGGTCGATACAGATATCGAGGCCGGCCAGCTCGGCGAGGGTGATGGTGTCGCGCAGGCTGTGCGCCAGATGGATGTCGGCATACAGGCTGGACGCATTCTCGACGGCCAGGCTGACGCCGGCCTGAGATGCCTCGCGCACACAGGGCTCGATCGCCTGAGTGAGATTCTCGGCCGCCTGCTCCCAGCTCAAGTCCCCGCGTCCACCGGTGAGCATATAGACACAGGTGGCTCCGCTGGCGGCGGCGGTCTCGATCAACCGGGACAGCGCGGCGCGGGCCTCGTCGACGTCCCGCGCCTCGGCCGGCACCCGCCCTGACCCGAACAGGTGGTAGATCGCGTGAATCAGATAGTCACCGCACTCCAGAATGCGCCGAAACTCGGCGTCGAGGAGTTGTGTATCGATGACACTGACGCGCCGCACACCGAGGTCGAGCCAATTGCGCTGTAATTCAGCGGGACTCGACCCGAGGAAGGTGACATCGTGGACCGACACCCGCTCATGCATCGTCAGTCCCGTTTCTCGATGCGGACACCGAACCGCTCCCGGAACGGCGCGAACTCGGCGTGTAGATCATCGAGGTCTTCACCGATATCGGTCAGCAGTGACGTGGAGTATCCGAACTTGCCGTACCTATCGCCACGATTGCCGGCCAGGTAGTCCCGCATGGCCGCCTGGGCGTCACTGGTGAGATCCCGTCCGCAGAAGGCGTAGTAGCTGCGCACCGCCCCGATCGGGTCGGCGATGAAGTCGGCATACGGGATGTGCATGATCCGCGGATCGTCCACCATTGGGGACGTCATCGTGTTGGCGATGCTGGCCCTGGTCATCTCGAGGTGCTTCTTGGCCTCGACGCGCAGATCGATCGGCCCGACGATGCCGTCGAGGATATCGGCCATCATCATCGTGCGCGATGCGGCGACCTGCACCGGGTCGCGATGCAGCCAGAGCAGATTGGCATCGGGATAGGTGTCGAAGAACGCCTCGAGCCGAAATCCGTGGAAGCCCTTCAGCACCCAGTACCTGGGCTCCCGGTTGTACTGGAACTGTTGCAGCATCGCTTTGTGGATTCGGTATTGCGCACTGGGATCCGTCGGCAGCCCGCCCACCAGTGTCTGCATCGGCACCCGCCACCACGCGGTGGGCGTCATCACCCGAAAGTCGAAGGCCCAGGCGCGTTCATCCTCGGGAAGGCCGTCGCCGAGCATGTCGTTGTAGGGGTGGCTGCGCAGCCATTTGGGCATCTTGGCATTGATCTCGCGCCAGTCGGCGTCGGCGTGGGCGCGGCGTCGATCATCCGGGCCGGCCAAGCCGGGCGGCGGCGAAGGGTACATTACCTCCCAGAACCGCAGCGCTCGCCCGTGCGGATCCACCGACATCAGGGCATGCATCAGTGTGGTTCCTGAGCGTGGTTCACCCGTCACGAACATCGGCCCGTCGATCACCTCGTCAGCGATCGGAAAGCGGGTCCGGTCGGCGAACAGTTCCAGCCGCGAGGTCAGCAGCCAGTGACACACCCGCTCAGCTTCGGCAATGCCGTTGGCGTCCAGTCCGATACCGTTGAGGTGGCCAACGGCCACGGCGAACCGCTCGGGCAGGGTCGGGTCGCCGAAATCGTGGTGCCCTATCTCGGCTTGAGCTCGGGCCAGTAGAGCGGCCGCGTCCAGTCCCACGGTCATGACTGTCCTTTGCACAACGTCAACAACTCGTCTTCCGTCCTGCGCACATTGGCTCCCGACGCGGCGGCGAATTCCAGACCGGCCATCGTGCTGTAGTCCAAGATCTTGGGGACCCGAAGTCCGGCATCGACATACGACTTCACGATCCGCGCCACCTCGGTGGGCGTGCCATGCGGAACCACTGCGAGAATCGCCTCGGGATCGACACGACCCAGGAAGTCGACGATGCGTTCCCTGGTCATGGTCGCTGGGTTGATGGCGTGGAACCCGCCCCAGTCTGCGCCCATCGGATGGTCGAATCCGAAGCGGCGCAGAACGCCTGCCGAGACCTGCAGGAGAAAGCTGGCGACCAGTGGCGCGCGGACGATGCGCTCGATCGCAGCCTCGTGCTCGCCGATCAGGCACACCTGCACAAAGCACGGGGTGATCGCCATCGGGTCACGTCCGGCGTGTTCGGCCGACTGGCGCACCGTACCGAGCATCTGGGCGTACTGCTCGGGGGTCCACGCGCCCGCCGGCCACCAGCCGTCGGCGTAGCGTCCCACGATTTCGAGCATCCGCGGCCCGCTCGCGCCGATCCAGATCGGCGGGAGCCGGTCGGCATAGGGCTCGGTGTCCAACCGGGCGTGCTCGAGGTGGTAGAACTGGCCCTGGAAATCGACCGGCCCCGGACTATCCCACAGCAGTCGAATGACTTTCAGCGCTTCCTCGAAGCGGCTGACCGGCTTGGCGAACTCGAACCCATACGGCACGACGTTCTCGGTCTCGCCGCTGCCGAGGCCCAGGATGAACCGCCCCCGGGACAAGTGATCGACGGTCAGCGCGCTCTGGGCGAGCAGGGCTGGGTGGCGACGTACGGTGTCCACAACACTGGTGGCCAGCCGCACATTCGAGGTGAGCACGGCCGCGGCCGCGGCCACCGCCATGCCGTCGAGATGGCGGTGGGGGGACGGCGACACGGTGGCCAGGTCGGTGAATTCCGGTGTCCACAAGGCATCCGGCCAAAAACTCACCATGTGATCGGGCAGCCAGACCGAGTGGTACCGGCCGCTATCCAGATCGGACAGACACGACAGATCCAGGGGAAGGGTCGTGCGCAGGAAGGCGGCGGGCGAGACGTCCATCAGTGAAAGGCTTCCTCGCCTTCCACTTTGGTGCGGTGCAGCAACCGCCCCGATGCGGGATCGTAGGGCGTGGCCCGGTGCATGGTGCCGGTGTTATCCCAGATGACCAGGTCGCCAACCGACCAGGTGTGCCGGTACACGAACTCTGGCCGCGTGGCCCAATCCCGCAAGCGGACAAGGAGTTCGACGCTGCGCCTGAAGTCCATATCCACCACGTGACGCGCCGTACATCCCAGTACCAATGACTTGCGTCCGGAGCGGTGATTCCACACCAGCGGCAGCTCGCGATCGCCGATCGCCATCATCGTCCGCAGCGTCGTGAAGCTCGGTTCGGGCTCGTAGTAGAAAAGCGTGTTCCACGCCGCGTGCATCACCCGCAGTGATTCCAGCGCCTGCTTGTCGGCACCGTCGAGCGCATCGTAGGCCGCATAGGTATTGGCGAATTCGGTGTCGCCACTGCCGTCCGGGCACACCACCTTGCTGGACAACAGCGAGGCACGGATCGGCACGTCGTTCATGGTCCCGTCGATGTGCCAGTACAGCGAGCCCAACAGGTAATCGGCGAGCTCATTGATGTTCGTGTCGAGCGTGACGGAGTAGACCTGCTCGCCGGTGCGCTCGGGGGCGAAAGTGCCCAGTGTCCTGGTGAATTCGACCTGCTCGTCATCACTGAAACCGATCTGTGGAAAGACCAGCACACCACGGTGTTCCAGCAGTTCGCGCAGCGCCTCGGAGTGGACGCCGCTGAGTAATTCGGCCTTGGACGCTGCGACTTCGGAGGCGATATTGGGTTTGATGTCGGCGACCGACAGCGTCATTGCCACGCATTAACTATACCCGAGCGTAAAGTTAAGCGGAACTATCGGGGCAACACGCCCTGCAGGAAGAGGTCGACCGCGTGCAGCAGCCGGCGCTGTTCCTCCTTGCGACTGCGATAGAGGCCGAAATCGGCCAGCCGGGCGGGCAAGACCTCGACCATGGCCAGGAAGTGCTCGGCGGCCAACTCGATGTCGGCGACCGCGATGGTGCAGGCCTCGGCATGGCGGGCAAGCAGATCCATCACCTGTTTTTGGCGGGCCGCCCAGCCGAGTGACTCAGCGGACAGCCCGAATTCGGGAAATCGATGCGCTTCGTTGCGCGCGATCTTGTGCAGCTGGACGATATCGGGATTGAGTGCTTGGCGAAGCGCACCCTGCCCGAGGGCCACCAGAGCCGTACGCAGATCCTCGTCCTGCACCGTGGTCGGGGTGTCGACCTGCACGGCCCGGCTGAACGCCCACGGAATGACGTCGAGGAACACCGCACGCTTGTCGGGGTAGCGGGCATACAACGTGGGTTTGGTGATCCCGGCGGCGTCGGCGATCGCGACCATCGTCGTGGCGTCGTAACCGTTCTCCAGGAATGTCTTGACCGCGGCTTCTCTCAACCGGTGATGAAGAGCCGCAGCCTCAGCCTGCGTGGGCCGACCGCCCCGCCGCTCTGGAGACGCAGCCTTTGCCATTCGCGAGAGTTTACGTCGCCTGGCTATCACATCGGGTGCGGCCGTATCAGATCGTCACTCGTGGGCGGTCCATTCGTTAGCCTATGCCGGTGGCCGAACAGGATTCGTGGGCTGACGTCGAGGCAATCAAGCAACTCAAGGCGCGCTATTGCCGCCTGCTGGACACCAAGGACTGGGCAGGCTGGCGCGAGCTCTTCACCGACGACTTCGTCAGTGACACCACCCCGTCCGGCGGAGTGCTCATCACGGGCGCAGACGAGTTCGTGGCGTTTCTCCGGTCAACACTGGGCAAGCGCTCACAACCCACGGTGCATCAGGTGCATGCCCCAGAGATCGAGCTGACGTCACCGGCCACGGCCACGGGCGTCTGGGCGCTCAACGACATTGTGCGGCTGGCCCCCGGGATCAACCTCGCGGGCTACGGCCACTACCACGAGACCTACGAGAAGGTCGGCGGTCAGTGGCGGATCAAGACGTCCACCCTGACCCGGCTGCGTGAAGATGTTTTCAATCCCATCTTCTCCCTACGGATTTCACCACGCCTGCGGGACTCAGCGGCGCGCCTGGCACGAAAGCGAGGCATGGTGTGATGGAGCGACACACAGTTCTGGTGACCGGGGCGTTCGGTCAAGTCGGTTCACGCTGCGCCGACATCTTGCTCCAACGGGGGCACACCGTCATCGCAACAGATCTGCGGACGCCGGCAACGGAGACCGTTGCGGCGCGGCTGGCGGCTGCCGGGCACGCCGGGACGCTGCGGCCGGTCTACGCCGACTTGCTCGACCCACAGTCCGTTGGCCGACTGGTCAGCGAGCACCCACCCACCGCGATCGTGCATCTGGCGGCGATGATTGCCCCGACCTCCTATCGCAACCCGAAGCTGGCCCGGCGGGTCAACGTCGGCGGCACCGCAACCCTCGTCCAGGCAGCCGCCGCACTGTCCGAACCACCGATCGTGCTACTGGCCTCCAGTGCATCGGTGTACGGCTCGCGTAATCCCTATCGCCACCCCGAACTAATCACCCCGCAGACACCGGTGAATCCCATTGACCAGTACGGCGAGGACAAGGTGCTCGCCGAGAAGGCGATCACCGACAGCGGGTTGCCGTACGCGCTGCTCCGGCTGGCCGGTGTCATCTCCCCGGACGCCGCGGGCAGCATGAACGGCGACTACCTGGTGCTGATGCGGGCGACCCCGGGCGACAACCGGTTACACACCGTCGATGCACGAGACGTCGCATTGGCCTTCGCCAACGGCGTCGAACGCGCCGAAGCCATCGCGGGCAAGGTCCTACTGATCGGTGGAGACGAAACCCACCTGCACACGCACCGCGATGTGGAGGACGACATGATGGCCGCCATGGGGCTGGGGCGGCTGGGGGCAGGCGCCAGCCTGCCCGGTGATCCCGACGACGACCAGGGCTGGAGCTTCACCGGCTGGTTCGATACGGCGGAATCACAAGCGCTGCTGGACTTTCACGTGCACCCTTGGCCCGAGACGGTGGACTGGGTGGCCGGGTCTCAGAGCAGCGTCCTGCGCAGCGGGCTCGGGCTGGCAGGCCCACTCGTCCGGCCCGTGATGCGCCTGGCGCTGGCCGCTCAGCGGAGACGGGAGGGCCGCGGGCGCTATGCCGATCCGTGGACGTTCATTGCCGGCAAGTACGGACCAGAGGTCCTGGCCGCCCGCAGCTGAGAAATCACCTCGGGAATTCGGCGATCACCGATTCGCCGAACTCGGCGATCGATTCGGGTGCCGCGAAATCGGCGAACCAGACGTAGAATCGCTGCGCCCCTTGATCCCGCAGCCGGCTGAAATACTTGATGAGGTCGTCCGCGCGCCCACACACCAGCCCCGGCCCGAGATGCCCCCAACGGCGCCAGCTCTTGTCGGTCACGGCATCGGCGTCGGCGCTCTGTCCGATAAAGCCGACCATCTGCTGGACCGATGCACAGCCATCAGACGCGCTCGGCGATCGTCGCGGTGCCCATGCATGATGACCGCGTCGAGAATGAGCGCGTCTCTGATGTCTCGCCCCCTCCATTGGAATGCAGCTTCGCCAACAGTGAGAATAACGTTCTCGCCGCGCGTGTCAATGAAGGGGCCGCGTGGTGGGACAAACGCCGACCGCAAAGACTCCGCCATGCAAAACTGAGCCATGAGGTTCGTCCAGTTGGGGTCGGCGATGGCCCTGGCAGCGGTATGTGTGGCGGGTTCTTCAGCCCCGGCCGGTGCCGACGAAGGCGTAATGCACCAGGTCACCTACAGCGTGTTTGCCGAGCAGCCGTTCCGGGCTGCCGACATCTACTACCGGGATACCGAACCGGCGAACTGGTCGGACTACAGCCACGACCCGTACGTCTTCAGCCCCAAGGTCGAGGCCGACGTCGGGCCGACCCAGAAGTGGGTGCTCAACGTCCAGCTAGCCAATCCCGAGGAATGGGCCATGGTGGCGGCTACCAGCGGGCTGTCGAAGACTCCGCCGAATTTTCACTGCGTGCTCGCCGTGGACGGGGTCGTCGTCGCGGAGAACTCCGGCGCCAAGGGCGCGCTCTGCTCACTGCGTCACTGGTGAGCTGAGTCGTCCGCCGATTGTGGCGGGCCCTCCATGACGGTCAGGTACTTCTCGACGAGTTCCATCGTTTCGGCGTGCCCCGCTGTGACGCCGAGCGCCTCGCCCAGCATCACCACCGTCGACAAGCCGGTCAGCAGAATCGACCAGACCACCGGCGGCACCTCGGCGGGCAACACCCCGTGCCGGTCCAGCGCGGCGACGAACACCTCGCGCTGCTGTTCACGGAAGCGTTCCGCGTAGCGAGACATCTCGGCACGGAGCACCTTGCGGTGGTTGGCCAGCGCGGCCATCTCCATCGTCAACCGACTGGCGTCGGGGTTGATCCCGAATCGCCATAGCGCCCACAGCGGTTGGGGCGAGGCCAGCGCAAGCTGGTGGGCTTCCATGCCCTGGTCGGCGTAGCGGCGGAAGACCTCGAGGAACAGGTCGTCCATCGTGCGGAAGTAGTAGTGGACCAACTGCGGTTTGAGGCCCGCCTTCTCGGCAACCCGACGCGAGGTCACCGCTGCGTAACCCTCTTCGATCAGCAGCTGTTCGGCGGCGTCGAGCAGTACCAGGCGATTTTTCGCGTCGGGCGCTCCGATCCGTCGCGCCGATGCCATCTGCCACCTCGTTCTCGTTTAAGCGCCGATTGAACACGCCGATAGTACGTGGGCCAATGGGATCCATCCTTGACCACGCACTTTACGCCATGCTAAGCAGGTGCACAGCAATCAGCCCGCTCGGAGGATAAACACGCTCATGACCGACTTCGCCACTGTTGACTTCCTCACCGATCAGTCGCTGGTCCCCGACCCCTACCCGTACTACGACTACCTGCGGGAGAAGAGCCCCACAGTACGGCTGGAACCGCACGGCTTCGTCGCCGTCACCGGGTACGAAGAGGCTCTCGAGGTCTACAAGAACCCCGAAGATTTCTCGAACATCGTCGCCCTCGGTGGCCCCTTCCCTCCCCTGCCGTTCACTCCCGAGGGTGACGACCTGAACGCGCAGATCGATGCTCACCGCTCGTACTTTCCGATGAACGAGCACATGGTGACCATGGACCCACCCGATCACACCAAGGCCCGCTCGCTGCTCAGCCGTCTGCTCACCCCCAAGCGACTCAAGGAGAACGAGGACTTCATGTGGCGGCTGGCCGACCGCCAGCTCGACGAGTTCATCTCGCTGGGGCACAGCGAGTTCCTGGCCGAATACGCAAAACCCTTCTCGCTGTTGGTGATCGCCGACCTGCTCGGCGTCCCCGAGGAGGACCACAAGGAGTTCCGCACAGTGCTCGGCGCCGATCGGCCGGAAGCCCGGGTCGGCTCGCTGGATCATGGGTCAGTCGGCACGAATCCACTGGAGTTCCTGGACGAGAAGTTCAGCAGCTACCTCGAGGAGCGTCGGCGCAATCCCCGCGAAGACGTGCTGACCGAGCTGGCAACCGCCAAGTACTCCGACGGGTCCACCCCGGAGATCATCGACGTGGTGCGCACCGCAACCTTCCTGTTCGCTGCGGGCCAGGAGACCACCGCCAAGCTGCTGTCCGCGGCCATCAAGGCGCTGGCCGAGCGGCCCGACCTCCAGCAGAGCCTGCGTGACGACCGCAGCCTGATCCCGACCTTCATCGAGGAGTCGCTGCGGCTGGAAAGCCCGGTCAAGAGTGACTCGCGGCTGGCCCGCCGGACCTCGAAGGTCGGCGACATGGAAGTGAAGGCCGGCACGGTGGTCATGGTGCTGCCCGGCGCGGCCAACCGCGATCCGCGGCGTTTCACCGATCCCCATGAATTCCAGGTTCGGCGCCCCAACGTCCGCGAGCACATCGCGTTCGGTCGTGGCGCGCACTCATGCCCCGGCGCTCCGCTCGCGCGGGTCGAAGGTCGGGTGTCGCTGGAACGCATGCTGGACCGAATGGGCGAGATCACCATCGACGAGGAATTCCACGGACCAGCCGACGACCGCCGGTATAGCTACGAGCCGACCTACATCCTGCGCGGGCTCGCCGATATCCACGTCCGGTTCACCGGCAGGGGCTGAGAGATAGGAACGAGGACGGCGATTTCGGCGCGCAGAACGCCGCTAGGCGAACGAGAGCGCGCCGAAATCACTCAACAGATGAGGTTTACGCGTCGCCTTGCACCCAGCGGGTCCTCCCGCCGGTCGCGACACACGACAGGAACATCCCGTCAGGCGCCTGCGCGACGGAGTTCTCATAACCGCTGCAGTCGGCGTCCAGATTCTTGATGCCCACCATCGGCGGTGACCGGAAGTACCGCGGCTCGTAGCGCCGTGGCGACCCGCAGAAGATCAGCCGGCCCCAGTCGTTTCGGGTGTCGACACCAAACACGTAGTAGGTCGTGTTGTCGCATGGGGCACCGAGTTCGACTCCGGGCGTGATGCCCGGAGTGCAGAACGCGTCATTGCACTCATTGGCATTGATCGGCGTCACCGCGGGGTCCGCGGAGGCCGACGCCGGCATCAACAATCCGGCCGTCAGGAGTGCAGCAAGAACTGGCACGGTCGATCGCACTCGAATACTTTCGCATACTCGGTAAGCGAATTCTCCGGCTCAGAAAAGAAACCGGGACAAAAACCCCCGCGCTCGCGCTCGCGTTACCCAGCGGACAACCCGGAACCGAGTGGAACTGCCGCTATGGAATGCTGGCCGGCAGTGCTACCGTCGCGCTTCGCCATGCGACCGTGATGGACGAGGAGGTCCCATGCCGGGCAAAAGTGAGTCCGAGGCACCCGACGCCGACGATGCCGTTTCCGCCGAGGCAGCCGAGGCCGCAGCCGCTGCGGCCGAGGAGCGCGCCGAGGCCGCCCGTGCTCGGGCAAACGAATTGCGCCGCAAGCTGGAAGCCTCCCGCGACGAGACACCGGTACCGCCGGAAACAGCCGAAACAGCCACCGAGCCCGAGTACCGGGACGAACCCGAGGACGCGGAATCGCAGGCCGAGCCCGTCGATACCGAACCGGCCGAGCCCGCGACGGATATCTGGCCGAAGAAGAAGCGCGGCGTGCGCCTGACGACCGTGGCCGCCGTCCTTGCCGCTCTGGTGGTCATCGCCGCCCTGCTGGGCACAAGCGGATCCATGCTCTGGCAACACCGCAACGCCAATCAGCTACAGCACCGCGACGCCGAGTTCGCCGCGGCCGCCCGCCAGGGCGTGGTCAATCTGATGTCGCTGGACTACACCCATGCCAAGGAAAGCGTCCAGCGCGTCATCGACGGTTCGACGGGCAAGTTCAAGTCGAACTTCGAAGACGGTTCCGGCGACCTGATCAAGGCGCTGCAGGACGCCAAGGTCGTCACCAAAGTCACCGTCAACGATGCCGCCGTCGAATCGATGGACAAAGACTCGGCGACCGTCCTGGTCGCGGCGACCTCTCAGCGAACCGGCCAGGACGCCCCGAAGGAAGATCAGCAGCCTCGAGTCTGGCGTGTGGTCGTCAGCCTGGTGCGCGAGGGCGATCAGGTGAAGATGTCGGATATCGAGTTCGCCTGACGGCGACGTAACCTGCCAAACCCGTTCTCCGGACAGCCCAGAGATAGTATTCTCCGATCACGAGAATGCCAATCTCGCAGCCTATGCAGCTTGGCTCAAAGGTGGAGGCAGCCGGTTTGAAGTCCCTCGCAATGACCACGGCGCTGATCACGGCTGCGGTGACTCTGGCTCCACCCGCGGCTGCCGAGATGAATCTGGGCAACTACGAGCTGAACATGCCGGACCGCAGGGACTTCCACACGTGGGTTTGGTCAGCGGTGACCCCGTGCAAAGTGCCGAACACAAACACCGCCATCCCCCACTGCATTCACATCCTCACGCTGCCGCGCCCGATCGCGAAGGCCGTCCAGAGCGATGCTGACGCGCCACTGATCAACGGCCAGTACACCTTTGCCATCGACGACCCGTTCGGCCTGCGCTGCGGTGATATCTACTACGGCCCGACAGTTCCCACCCATGACGTCTATACCTGGGACGCGACGACTCTTGCCGGATCGATGGTTTCGACATTCGACGCCGGATGCGACGGTGCCCCCGGCGGCAGCCTCACCTACCCGTTCACCCTGACCCGGATGTGACCATGCGAACCACATCACGGATTTGCGCCGTCGCCTTCGCCGTTGTTTGCACCGCAACCGGTCTCGCCTCGCCGGCTCTGGCCGATGACCCGCCGCCGGGCGATCCTCCCCCACCACCGGCATTCAACGTGCGTTACACGGTCACCGCGGACAAGCCCGTCAATGCCGAGATCTATTACCGGGATACCGATCCGCCCACCTTCTCCGACTACAGCCACGACCCGTACGTGTTCAGCCCCAACACCGAGGCCACCGTTGGACCAGGCAAGCCGTGGGTACTCGAGGCGACTCTGACCGATCCGATTCAGTGGGGCATGGTGATTGTTCAGGCCCAAGGCGCGCTGCCCCTAGCAGCAGCCGGATTCAACTGCACCATGGCGATCAACGGCGTTGTCGTGAAGACGAATAGTGGGCCCAAGGGCGCACTATGCTCGCTTCGGAATTGGTGAGCGCTACAACTTCTTCATGTAGAACGGCATCGAGATCACCGGCCACTGGTTACGGCCACACGAGCCGCTCGGGCCGATAACGCGGTTCTGGCCGGTGTATTCGTCCGAGGCGGTGTCATAGTGGCCATCGCTGCCCACCGGATAGATCTTGTACTCCTGGAAGCCCTCGATCGCAGCCCCGTCAGCGCAGAATCGCCAGTTCGGGATGGTGCGCTTGACGTACCACAAACTGTTCGTGGTGTAGATCGGAGCGGCCCAGCCCGCGTCACTCTGCACGGTGCCACTGCATTCGGTGGGTGAGATGCAGGTGGTCGAAATGGTCCAGACGCTGCGTTCGGACGGCTGGTCCTCGTATCGGTCGTTGACTTTCGCCCACTCGCCGTTGGACGACACCGCGAATGTCCCGTTGATACCCCAATTCTGGTCCGCCCCAGCGGGTGCGACGCAGTTGAGCCCGGCGAACGTGACGGCCGCACAGACGGCCGTCACCGCGTGCAATCGATTGATCGGCATCGACATACCCCCTTTCAGCTCTGCAGCATGTCCTGCCAAGTCGTTGCCGGCTTGGCCAAGTTGGTCTGACGGTAGAGCGTGCCGTCACTGCCCATGTACTGGCCTGTGCGCCGGTCGTACTTGGCCACCTGCACTGCCGGCATCCGCTGATTACTACCGCCGTAGGCGCTCGGCGCAGCCTGCGGCACACCACTATCTGCAGGCGGAGGCGGCTGATCGGGCGGCGGACCCGGCAGGTTGATCGGCGCGGGGCCGATACTGCCCTCCGGACCCGGTGGCGTCACCGGTGGCGTCTGATAGATGGGCTGGCCTGGCAGCAGCGGCCCGGGCCCGGTGCCGGCAAAGTTCGGCGGCGGTGGATCCACCGGTGGCGCACCCGGCGGTGGCGCGCTCACACCGGGTGGCAGTGGCGTGCCCTGTAACGGCCCAAAGATGTTGGAGTCCGGCAACGCTCGGCTATCAATCGGAATGCCCTGGGCAACCAGGTTCGGGTCGATCGGGTACGGGCCGAGAACGTGCTGGCGTTGCGCCAGCGGCTGGAAGCCGGTGGGGTCGTTGCAAAGTTCAACCGTCGGGGCCCGCTTGCCGGGATGTTCCATGCACGGATAGTTGCGGGCGCCGCGGACCGCCACCGGGGAGTCCTGCGGCAGCTTGCAATACAGGTTGTCCGGTGTGTCGATGACCGATGTGTCGGCGGGGTTGCGCCACGACGACGGCGGGAGGAAGCCGACCGTACACGCGGCGGGATCGCCGAGACCCAGCGAGAAGTCACCGTTCGGCAAGCCGGTGGGGTTGTTGGTCGGGGCGTACGTCTGAATCTGTGCGACGAATGGCGGCACCAGAACCAACAGTTGCTCGATCGACGGGTTATACGTCAAGCCGATCTGACCGAACGTGGTCAGGTTCGCCAAAAGCACTGGCAACGTGGGCTTTATCTGCTCCAACAGTGTTGACGTCTCCTGGGCGAACCCGGGACCGTTGCGCAGGATCGACCGGAACTGCGGGTCGTTGTTTGCGACCTGCTCGGTGACGCCGGCCAGGCTGGCCGCCCAGGTCCGGATCGAATCGGTAGTCATCTCCTGCGCCCCGAGGAACGGCCGTGAATCATCGATCAGGGCACGGGTGTTGTCCGATATCCCGTTCGCATCCCTGGTGATAGTCGCCCCGGAGTCGATCAGCGATCCGAAGTCGTAGCCGGTCCCGTTGAAGGCCTGGTAGGACTCGCCGAGCAGCTGGCTCAGCTTCTCCTTCGGAATGCTGTCCACCAGCTTGCTGACCTGGTCGAGCATCGGCCCCACCGATTGCGGGATGGACGTGTTACCAACCGCGATGACCGATCCGTCTTGCAGGTAGGGCGCTTTGTTGTTGCGCGGCAACAGTTCGACGTACTGCTCGCCAACCGCCGACATGCTGCGCACCTCGGCTTTGAGGTCAGCGGGGATCTTCGGCGATGTGTCCAGCGACAACGTTGCCTGGGCGCCGCTGTCGGTCAGGTCGATCGAGGTGACCTTGCCGACCTGCAGACCCCGGTAGGTCACGTTGCTGAACTTGTAGAGGCCGCCGGTGGCGGGCAAGTCAAGCTTGACGGTGAGACGTCCCAGTCCCAGCAAAGTGGGAACTTGGATGTAGGCGAACAACATGATCGCCACACCGACGACCGAAGCGATCGTGAAGATGATCAGCTGAGTCCGGACGAAACGCGTGAGCATTAGCCGCCCCCTCCCGTCGGCGGAGCCGCCGGCATATTGACCGGCGGATCAGAAGGTGCGCCAAAGGGTCCGGCGAAGATCGGCTTGACCCCCGTCGCGGCGAGTTGCGCCTCGGTATAGATCTGGGTACCGGGGGCGGAGATCGGCGCGGGAGGCACCAGGGGCAGAATCGGGCCGATATCCACGACCGCTGACGGTGGCGGCGCCTGGGGCGGTTGATCGTCGAAGGCGTCCGGCGGTGGCGGGGTGACCCCGGTCTTGAGCGGGTCGTAGGTGTAGTTCAGGTAGACCGGATCCCCCGGCGCCGGAATGAGCTGGGCGCCTTCCTGTCCCCACCGGGTGCCCAGGAACAACGTGCGCTTCAACCGCGGGACGGTCAAGTCGATGATCGCGAACAGGTTGTAGTAGTCACCGCGGATCGCACGATCCATGAAGCTCTGAGTGAACGGGAAATGAATCGCGTATTCGAGCAGCGCATCCAGATCCGGGCCGACGTCGGCGAATGCCTTGAAGGCCGGTTCCAGGTTCTTCAGATTCGCCACCAGATCGGCCTGCGACTCACTGACCAGCCGGTTGGCGGTGTCACTGAACGTGCCGAGCTTCTCCAACGCGGTTGTCAGCGTTGGCCTCTCCTTGATCAATACGTCGATGGCGGGCGGGATCTTCACCAGCGCTTGAGCAAGGTCATCGCGCTGACCGGCGAACGTCGAGGACAACCGGTTGAGCGACTGGATCGCCGAGATGATGTTGTCGCGCTGACCATCCAGTGTCCCGACGAAGGTATCCAGCCGGGTGATCAGGTCGCGGAACTGGGCCTCGTTGCCACTGACCGCCGTGCTGAAGTTGTGGATCACGTCGCCGATCTGACCGAGTCCGCCACCGTTGACGACGGCGGCAAGCGATGCCAACGTCTGCTCGGTTGTCGGATAGCTCGAGGTCGCGTTGAGCGGAATCGTCGCGCCCGGGCTGAGGGTGCCGCTCGGGGTCTGCCCGATCGGGGTGTTCAAGGACAGGTGCATGGAGCCCAGCAAGCTGGTCTGTCCGACACTGGCGACGGCGTTGGCAGGCACCACGATATCGGGCTTGACCGAGAACTCCACGTCGGCGTGCCAGTTTTTGACCGTCAACTTACGCACGCTGCCGACGACGACGTCGTTGATCATGACTGGCGAATTCGGTTCCAGTGTAGCGATATTCGCTATCTCGGCGTGGTAGATGCTGGCATCGGAGCCGCGGCCCACCGCACCGGGTAGCGGTAGCGAGTTCACCCCCTGGAACGCACAGGCACTGGTGGTGATCGCGACGCAGGAGCCGATGATCACCGCTCGCCGCAAGGACTTTCCGCCGCTCATGGCGTCCCTCCTGCTTCTGCCGGCATCGGGGCGCCGGGCGCCGGACCGGGCGCGGCCCCCGTCGGATTCAACATGCTGGGCAGCGACGAGATCACGCTCGGAATCTGGGCGGGTGCTCCGCCGGGCAGCAGTTGGGCAGCCCCTGGTGGCGTCTCCCCTGGCGCTCGTCCGGTGAACGGCGCCGGGCCGGGAGCCACACCCTGGTAAGCCGAGATCGCCGGTGGGGTCTCCGGCGGGCCCGGGTTCGGGCCACCGGCGCCGGGCGCGAGGTTCGGCTCGGAGTAGATGAGGTCATCCGGGTTGGCTGCGGGCATCAAGTACGGGTCGATACCCAACGGCAGGTAGTTGAAGTTCAGCAGGCGCAGCGCCGGGCCCAGATACTGCTGGCACAGCTTGGCCGTTTCCGGTGCGGTGGTGTTCTCGATCGCACCGATTGCCCCGCAGACGAACTCGGTCGGGTTGGAGAAGTTGTTCAACACGAACTGCCCCACCGGGCTTCCTGCAGACGGGCTGTAGATGTTGTAGGCGTTGGTCAACGCGTTCGGCGCGATATGGAGAACGTTTTCGATCTCCATCTTGTTGTCGAGCAGGTTCGTGGTGACGTTGGTCAGCCGCTGAATCTGCTCCGAGGTCTGGTTGCGACTGCCGGCGACGAAACGCTGGATGTCGACGATCGCCACCGACAGATTCTTCAGCGCGGCGTCGAGATCAGACCGGTTCCCGTCGATCACGCTGGTCAGCGTCGCCAACCTGTTCTGGAATGACACCACCTGCTCATTGCTGTCGCGCAGGGTTGTGATGAAGGTCTGCAGGTTCTTGATGATGTCGACGACGTTGCCGCTCCCGTTGGCAAGGACGCGGGACACACCGGCCAGCTCGGTGATGGTCTGGCGAAGCTTGTCGCCGTTTCCGTCGAGAGCGTTGGCGGCACTATCGATGAAGCGGGACACCGACGTGCCCGACACCCCGCTCTGTGGCCCGAGATCGGTGGCCAGCTTCATCAGTTGCTCTTTGACCTCATCCCACTCCACCGGTATGGCGGTGCGGTCCAATGGGATTACCGCGTTGTCGGCCATCTTGGGCCCCACGTTGTTGCGGTAGGCCGGCGCCAGTTGCACATAGCGGGCCGCAACCAGGTTCTGCGCCACGATCACCGCCTTGGCATCGGCAGGGATGGGCACGTCACGGTCGACGTCGAGCACCAGCTTGGTCTGGGTGCCCTCCGGCTCGATCGCCTTGATTGTGCCGACCTTGACACCCGATACCCGCACGTCGTCACCCGGATAGATACCGGTGGCCGTGGTGAACACCGCCGAGATCGTCCGCGGACCGAAGAAAACGCTGTGCACCAGGAAGGCCGCGCCCACAACAAGCAGACCGGCCAGGGCGACTGCCAGCACCTTCACCAAACGTGTTCGGCCCATCAGCGTGAACCTCCCGGAATCCCGTTGTAGGGCAGCGGCAATTCGGCCCGCGGCCCAGCGGTGTCCGCCGGCTGGCCGGCGTTGACACCGCGCCGGAATCCGAATGCGTAATCCATGAAGGGTTGCAGCAACTGCGCCGGCTGCAGGTTCGGCACGTAAGCGTTGTAGTACGGGCCGTTGGCCAGCGTCTCGCCCTCCGACAGGATGAACTTCTTCACGTTCGGAAGCATCTTGGCGATGTTGTCCTTGTTCTTCTCCAGCACGGCGACCACCGAATTGAGCCGCTGCAGCGTCGGAGCCAAGGTCTTCTCGTTGTCGGAGACCAGACCAGTCAGCTGCTGCGACACCGCGGCGGTATTGGCCAGGAGGTCGACGATCGCCTCGCGCCGGTCGTTGAGCACCCCGAGCAGATCGTTGGCGTTGAGGATCAACGTGTTGAGCTGCTGGCTGCGCTGCCCCAGCACGGTGGTGACGTCGGCGGCACTCTTGAGCAGGCCGGCGAAGTTCTCGTTGCGACTGTTGAGTGACCGGGACAGGCGGCTCAGGCCATCGAATGTCGGTCCCAGCTTGGGCGCCAGTTGGTCGATCGTTGCCGACAGCGTGTCCAGCGACTGGTTGAGCGAGGCGGTATCGGTACCCGCCGTGTTGCTGGTCAGATCGCTGACGGCCTCGGTGAGTGAGTAGGGCGACGAGGTGCGGGTCGTCGGGATCACATCGCCGGCGCGCAAGCTTCCACTGCCCGCCGATTCGAGGGTGATCACCCGCTCACCCAACAGAGAACCGGTGCGGATGTGCGCGGTGGTTTGCGACCCCAGTGGGTACCTGCCCGCGGTGGTGAAGGTGACCAACGCATCACCGTTGTCCAACGCGACATCGGTGACCGAACCGACTTTGATTCCGGAGATCGTCACGTCGTTGCCGACCGTGATGCCACCGGCTTCGCTGAACAACGCCTGATGGCGGACCGACGTGGCCAGCTGGACCAGCCGTTCGGGCTGCAGCCCGACGGCGATGACGAGCATGATCAGGACGGTGCCGACGAAACCGGCGCGGAACAGATTTGAATCGCGATATTTCAGCATTAGGGCTCCGAACACCTACCGGATTCTTGTTTGATCATCGGGAAAACCCCGGTCCGTCCCTGGAGATCGGTGACACGGATAGCCAGGCCGCAGATGTAGTACATGATCCAGCTGCCATACGACCCGAGTCTGGCCATCTTGCGGTAGTTCTCCGGACCGCGCTGCAGGCCCCTGTCGAACACGATCTTGTTGTCGTCGAGCAGCGGCGCGAGTCGGTTGAGCTGCTCGATATCGCCCTTCAGCGGAGCCCGAGCCTGGCTGAGAAGGCTTGTCAGCGAGGATGTCCCGTTATCCAGCGAGGTGATCGCGGTGCCGATGGGATCGCGATCCTGCGCCAGGCCGCTGATCAGTTTCTCCAGCTTGTCGATGGCTCCGGAGAACTTGTCGCCGTCCTTGGCGAGCGTGTCGACGACGACCCGGAGGTTGTCGATCAGCTGCTCGACGGTTTGACTGTTGTCGGCCAGGGCATTCGAGAACGACGATGTCTTGCTCAGCAGTGAATCGAGCGTGTCACCCTGGCCCTGCAGGATGTTGATCAACGACGCGGTGAGTGCGTTGACGTCCTGGGGGTTGAGCCCCTGGATCACCGGGCGCAGGCCACCGAGCAAGAGATCCAGGTCCAGCGCACCCTGGGTGCGGTCCTTGGGTATCTGAGCCCCCGCAGGCAGCACCCTGGCCGAGCCGGGACCATCGATCAGTTCCAGGTAGCGGTCACCCGTCAGATTCAGATAGCGCACTGCCGCTTGGGTTCCGGTGGTCAAGACGACGTCGCGATCGGCATCGAATTTGACCAGGACGCTCTTGTCCGGCTGTAGATCCACGCTGTTGACCGTGCCGACCCGGACTCCGGCGACGCGCACCGTATCGCCGTCCTTCAGCCGCGACGCATCACCGAACACCGCCGAGTACCCGGACGTCGAGCCGCTGCGGTAATTGCTGAACGTCAGAAACAGGAAGGCGGTCAGGACCACCATCACGACAGCGAACACCCCGAACTTCACGAGTGTGCTTGTGGTGCGCATTATCCCGGTTGTCCGATCTGTGCGGTATTGCGCGGCGGGCCGTCCAGCGGGCCGAACAACAGTTGCTTGAGACCGTCGGAGTTGAGCAGGATGCCCTGGTTGCCGTACTGCCACGGGTTGATGCCGGTGTCGGTGACGAGGTACTTCGACCGGTTGCCGTAACCGATGTAGGGCAAGCCCATGCACTGCGGGCCGCCCTTGGCCGCAACCTTGGGCAGGTTCGACGGATAGCGGTAACGCTCGATGCCGAGGGTGAAGGCGACGTTGACCAGAACGCCGGGGTCCATCAGCGGCGGCTGCAGCCGAACGAAGTTCATGCCTTCGAGTGTGCAATTGATTGCCGGCGCATATTCGTTGAACAGGGCCGTGGTGGGCGCCAGCAAGTGGAGCACCTTGCTCAGCGCCGGCTGGTTGGTGCCAAGCACGTCGTTGCCCTGATCGGCGAGCCCGATCATGTTGACCAGGAAGGTATCCAGGTTCTGCCGCTCATCGACAATGCTCTGGCTGACCTTGTTCGCGTTCTGTACGGTGCGAACCAGATCCGGGGCGGCGTCGGCGTAGGCGGCGGCGACCGGTGCGGACAGTTCGATGTCTCGCGCCAGGTTCGGCAGGCTTGGCTCGATTTTTGCCAACAGGCTGTCGAAGTCGGCCACCGTCTGGCCGAATTGCTTGCCGCGCCCGGCGAACGCCGACGAGAGTGCGCCGAGGGTCTCGTTGAGCTGGGCCGGATCGATCTTCTTCAGGATCTGCGTCAGCTGCTGGAACACCGTATTGATCTCGACGGTGACATGCTGACCCTGCAGAACCTGGCCGGGGTACATGGGTTTCAGTGACGGATCAGCGGGTGGTTCGAAGTTGACGTACTTGGCGCCGAAGACCGTCGTCGAGGCGATGTCGGCGACGACGTTGGACGGAATCTTGCGCAGCTGTGCGGGATCCATCGCAAGGTGCAGGACGGCCGCGCCATCGGGGCGGGTTTCGATCGAGTCAACCTTGCCGACCTGGACACCGCGCATCTTCACTCTGGCGTCAGGGTTCATCACCAGGCCGGCGCGGTCGGAGATCACGGTCACCGGAACCGTTTTGGTGAAATCGCCACGGAACAGCCCGACAGAGACAGCGACGATCGCGGCGACAATCACGACCGTCGCCAGACCCGCCACCGGTCGCGCCCAGCCGCGTGCGCCGAAGTTGTGGCCAGTTCTGGCCGCCACCGGCACTGCGTTGGTTTCGGTTTCCGATCGGTCGGCCGGCCCCGGACCAAGGTTTCGCGTCACTCTTCTCCCTATCCGGACAGGTTGAAGTTGCCGTTGGATCCGTAGATGGCCAGGGAGACCAGCAGGGTGACCGAGACGACCACGATCAGGGAGGTCCGGACCGCGTTACCCACCGCAACCCCGACTCCCGACGGGCCGCCGGTGGCGAAGTAGCCGAAGTAGGTATGGATCAACAAAATCGTGATCGCCATCAACACCGCCTGCAAAAAGCTCCACAGCAAGTCAATCGGATTCAAAAACGTGTTGAAGTAATGGTCATAGAGGCCCCCGGACTGACCGAACAACACCACCGTCGTGAACTGGCTGGCCACAAAACTCAAGATCACCGCGATCGAGTACAACGGCGTGATCGCCACCATCCCGGCCACAATCCGCGTCGAGACCAAGTATTCGACCGGAGGGATACCCATCGATTCCAGGGCATCGATCTCCTCATTGATCCGCATCGCCCCCAACTGCGCGGTCACCCCCGCCCCGAACGTGGCCGCCAACCCAATCCCAGCCACCACCGGCGCACTGATCCGCACATTGATAAACGCCGCCAAAAACCCGGTCAACGCCTCAATACCAATATTGCCCAACGAGGAATAACCCTGCACCGCCAACGTGCCACCAGCAGCCAACGTCAAAAACCCGACGATCACCACAGTGCCGCCGATCATCGCCAACGTCCCGGCACCCATCGAGATCTCCGCGATCAACCGGATGATCTCCTTACGGAAATGCACCGTCGCATGCGGCGTACCAGCAATCGCCCGCCCATAAAAAATCGTGTGATCACCAATACGACCAAACGTCCCCAACGGACGGCGCACCTGACGCGCGATCCGCGGATACAAAGCCTGCAACGACGCCACCCCCGGACCTACCGCGCACTCATCCGGATACCAATGGCCGTCACGACCACGTTCACCACAAACAACGCCATGAACGCGTACACCACCGTCTCATTGACCGCATTACCCACCGCCTTGGCGCCACCACCAGTGATCGTCAACCCCCGATAACAGGCCACCAAACCCGCGATCAACCCGAACAAGGCCGCCTTCACACACGAGATGATCACCTCCGGCACCCCGGTCAACAACGTGATTCCCGCCGCGAACGCCCCCGGATTCACATCCTGAACAAACACCGAAAACACGTAACCACCCAAAATCCCGATGATCACCACCAACGAATTCAACAGCAGCGCCACCAAACCCGACGCCAACATCCGCGGCGTCACCAACCGCTGCACCGGATTAATCCCCAGCACTTCCATCGCATCGATCTCTTCACGAATCGTGCGCGACCCCAAATCCGCACACATCGCCGTCGCCCCAGCACCCGCCACAATCAACACCGTCACCAACGGACCCACCTGCGTCACCGCACCAAAAGCCGCACCAGCCCCCGACAGATCCGCAGCCCCAACTCCCGCAACAGAATATTGAGCGTGAACGACACCAACACCGTGAACGGAATCGCCACCAACAACGTCGGCGCCAACGACACCCGCGCCACAAACCACGACTGCTCCAAAAACTCCCGCCACTGAAACGGCTTCCGAAACACAAACCGCACAGCATCCGCAGACATCGCGAACAAACCACCAATAGCCTGCATCGGACCCGACAAACCGCTCAGAGCGACGCCCGGCGACCAACGATCCGGCCCCTTACCCGCCATCGGTGCCCGGCCCTTCCAGAATCGTCACCGCGGCTACCGCAGTCGGCCCACCGATGTTGTGGGCCAGCCCGATTCGGGCTCCGTCCACTTGGTTTGCGGCGCTACCACGGAGTTGTTCGAAAAGCTCTACGCACTGGGCCACTCCGGTGGCACCAGGTGGGTGCCCCTTGGCCTTCAGGCCGCCGCTGGGATTCACTGGCAGCGCTCCGCCAACACAAGTCACTTCGGCCTCCATCAACTTGTAGGCCTCCGCATGTTCGGCGAAGCCGAGATCTTCATAGCTGATCAGCTCGATGCCGGTGAAGAAATCGTGAACTTCAGCCACATCGATATCAGCAGGCGCCAAACCTGCCATACTGAACGCTCTCTTGGCTGCGCGAACGGTAGCGGGGAACGTGGTCAGGTCGGCCTTGTGCTGATGCATCACCGAGTCCAGGCCGAGGCCCACGCCCCGTATCCACACCGGGCGGTCGGTGAAGCGGTCCACGACATCTTCGGTGGCCAGCAAAAGTGCTGCGGCACCGTCACTTTGGGGCGCACAGTCATACACGCCGAACGGTGTCACCACCGTCGGCGCCGCGAGCACCTCGTCAACGGTAACCTCAAAGCGGAGACGAGCCTTCGGATTGGTCACTCCATGCCGATGATTCTTCACCGCAACCATCGCCATGTGCTCACGGGTGGCGGGGGTTTCGTGCAAATAGCGCGCAACGTGAAGCGCGAATCCGGCCGGCGCAACCAATCCCAGCGGGTAATCCCACGCCATGTCTCGGGCCATCGCCTCCCACTCCCACAGCAATTGCTTGGAAGCGGTCTCGCGAAGTTTGTCCGCACCCATCACCAATGCCACGTCGGCCGCCCCCGACGCAACGCCGTAGAGGGCATTGCGGACCGCGTCGTTGCCGGTGGCACAAGAGTTCTCGATCCGCGTGACAGGGAGGTCGGGCAGGCCGAGAGAGTCGGCCAGGATGCCTGCCGGAAATCCGTCCGGGGTTCCCATCGCGCCGAACCACGCTGCGTCAATCTCAGACTTGTTGACGCCCTTGTCAACGCGCGCGGCGCACTCGGCGAACGCCATCGGAAGCAGATCCTTCAGACCCAGGGCGAAATGTTCGCCGAACGCCGTCATTCCGGCGCCCACGATCGCGACGCGCCTCATGCCGCACCCCACGACCGGACGGACGGTTCCCGTGGCGTTGCGGCCTGATACGGCTCGAACGAGTACCCGTAGTCGGGCACACCGGATCTCATCGCAACCCGGCGCAGTGTGAGCCGTCCGCGGTCACCGATTCGCACCGCCCCGGCTTCCACCCCGGTGACCTTCACCAAGGCGCGGATAGTGACGTCATCGAGCTCGACGATGACCAACGAGTACGGAGTGCGCAGGCCTGGCACCGGAATATTGACGGTGACCTCGGTGTAGACCGTTCCCGCCCGGGGCAACGGCACCAGCTCGTAGTCGGTGGTCAGCCGGCCTTCCTCATCGAGGCGGTAACGGGGCGGAAAGTCCAATTCGTCGCTGCCACTGTGCCGGCCGGCCTCCCATCGCACCTTGGCCTCGAAGGCCCGTTCGTAGGCCGCGAGCGAGATCGGGATCTCGCGGCCCGTACCGACGTTGGTCTGGGGGCGCGGACGCGCCACCGGTTCGCGCCGGTAGACCGCGGCGTCTCCGCCGACCACGGTCACCCCGGACAGGCTGGCCTGCTCGACGGCCACCAACGGGCCGTTGGTGCGTGACTCGGCAAGCGCTGCCAACGCGAACAGCCCGGCACTGGCCCCCGATGTCGGCAACGTCGGCGGGTCACCGCCGCACAGTTCGGCGACGCGGTCGTGGTCCACTCCGGCCAGAGCCACCGGGGTGTCGAGCCAGGCAGCCGCCAGCGAGGCGACCAGGCCGCGTTCGTGAAGCAGTCGCGGGTCGCCATAGTCGTGGACCACGCCGCTGGCGTTTCGGGTGCGGACTGGAAGACTGCGCGCCACCCGCGCTGCGGTGCGCACCTGCAGTCCGCTGTCCGCGGTCAGGATCGCCGCCGCCCCAGCAGGATCCAGATCGGCGCCGATGACCAGCGTGCGCGGTCGGGCCGAACTGACCGCGTCCAGCGTGGCCGGCGCTCCCCCCAGTCGCTCGTCGACCTCGAGCTCGGGATCCAGTCCAAGGCCGGCGAGCAGCACCGCGGCGTTGCTGCTTTCCAGCAGCGGCAGGTCCCTGCTGACCAGCACGACCCGTTCGACGGCGCTGCCTTCGGACAGCGCCGCCCGGCCCGCTTCGACAGCCAGCGTGATTGCGTCCTCATCATCGCCGGCAATGCGATGCGCCTCACACCCCCACGGCGGTAGGTAGGTGCCAATGGCGATGATGTGCGGCATCAGTTCTCCGGCGCCACTTAGGTGACCGCGCCGGCGGTTTTGAGTTCGATAATGCGGTCCCAGTCCAGGCCGAGTTCGGCGAGGATCTCGTCGGTTTGTTCGGCGAATCCCGGCGCCGGCCCGGTCAGCGGTGCGGCGACGTCGAACTGAACCGGATTGGCGACGAGTTCCAATTCGCCTGCCTGCACGATGTATTCGTTGGCACGGATCTGCGCGTCCTGGGCCGCCTGCAGGGTGTCCTGCACTGGCGCCCACGGCCCCGCCAGCGTCGAGAACCGCTCGCTCCACTCCGGCAGCGGCCGCTTGGCCATGGCCTCACGCAGGATGTCCACGGCGGCGGCGGTGTTCTCCGCGATCGATTCCGCGGTGGCGAACCGCGGGTCATCGGCCAGTTCACCGAGCTCCATGTGCTTGCACACGTCGGCCCAGAACTTTCCTGGCTGCATCATCACAAACGAGATGTAGCGGTTGTCAGCGGTCTCATAGAGCCCGACCAAGGGATTGATCGGCGAACCATGCACACCCGGCGGCGGCTGCACCATCAGCTGCTGGAGGTGTTGAGTCAACGCCACGGTATGCCCCATCGACCACAGTCCACTGCCGAGCAGGGACACGTCGACCACCGACGGTTCACCCGTGCGCTCGCGCTGGAACAGTGCGGCCGCGATACCGCCCGCGAGATTAGTGCCCGAGATCGTGTCACCGTAGGCCGGTCCCGGCGGGGCGATCATGCCTTCGATGCCCGGCGGCGTGATGGTCGCGGCGGTGCCGGCGCGGCACCAGAAGGCGGTCATGTCGTATCCGCCCTTCACCGATTCCTCGCCGCGCGGACCGAGCGCACTGCCACGCGCGTAGATGATCTTCGGGTTGACGGCTCGGATGTCGTCGACGTCGATCCCGAACTTTTGGCGGTGGCCAGGCAGGAAACTGGTGAGGAACACATCGGCGCGGCGCGCCAGTTCGAGCAATACCTCTTTGCCCTCAGGCACCGACATATCCAGCCCGATGCTGCGCTTACCCCGGTTGGCGTGCTCGATGTTCGGGTTGGGGTCACCTTCGACCCGCAGCGGGCCGGTCTGCCGCAGCCCGCGCTGCGGATCTCCAGTCACCGCATGCTCGACCTTGATGACGTCGGCACCCCACTCCCCGAGCACCGCTCCGCACGAAGGTACAAAGCCGTACATCGCGACCTCGAGGACGCGAACCCCTTCCAGCGGCCTCACGACACGACCGCCGCGAGAGTCTTGCGCTCGAGGAATTCCTCCAGGCCTGCCACACCCATCTCCCGGCCGACACCGGACTGTTTGTAGCCACCGAACGGGCTGTCCGGACCGAAGTAGTTGCCGCCGTTGATCCCCATCGTCCCGGTACGAATCCGCCGGGCGATCGCCAGCGCACGGTCGTGGCCGCCGAACACCCCACCGGACAGGCCGTAGATGGAGTTGTTGGCGATCCGGACCGCGTCGTCGTCGTCGGAGTAGGCGAGGACGGCCAACACCGGCCCGAAGATCTCTTCCTGCGCGAGCTCACTGTCGGGCTCGACGTTGGTGATCAGAGTCGGCTCATAGAAGAAGCCGGGCCCGTCGACCTTCTTGCCACCGGTGACCACAGTCGCGCCAGCGGCAACCGCACGCTGGACCATGCCGTCCACCTTGGCGCGCTGGGTGTCGTTGATCAGCGGTCCCATATAGGTGGCCGGATCAGCCGGGTCGCCGTAGCGGACCATGCCCATGAAGTTCTTCACCAGCTCGACGATCTCGTCGTGGTTCTTGCGGGGCACCAGCAGCCGCGTGGTGATCGCGCACCCCTGACCGGCGTGCGAGCAGATCATGAACGCCGCCATCATGGCGCAGTTGTTGAAGTCGGCGTCGTCGAGCACGACCATGGCCGACTTGCCGCCCAGCTCAAGAAAGACCTTCTTGATGGTGTCGCTGGCCGCCGCCATGATCTTGCGTCCGGTGGCCGTCGACCCGGTGAAGGTAACGACATCCACGTCGGGGCTGGTGGTCAGCGCGACGCCGACCGCGGCGTCGGTGGAGCTGATCACGTTGACCACACCGGCCGGGATGTCGGTGTACTTCGCGATCACCTCACCGAGCGCCAGCGTGGTCAGCGGGGTGTCCGGCGCGGCCTTGAGGACAACGGTGCAGCCGGCGGCGAGCGACGGACCGAGCTTGGCCAGCGCCAGCTGATTGGGATAGTTGTAGGCGATGATGGCGGCCACCACGCCGGCGGCTTCCTTCTCCACCCAGCGATGGTGGCGCTGCCCGCGACTCTCGATCTCGCCGAGGTCTTCGCTCATCGCGTAGGTCTTCAGCAGGTTGGCGTAATAGCCGACGATCCTGATCGGGTCGTCGAGCTGGGCACTCTCGGTCAGCGCGCGCGTCGCGCCGACCTCGGCGATCGTCAGCGCACGCAATTCGTCGCTGTGCTCCACCAACGCGGTATGAAGCTGTTCCAGGCAACGGATCCGCAGTTCGACGTTGGTCGACCAGTCGGTCTTGTCGAAGGCCGTGCGGGCCGCGGCGATCGCACGCTCAGCCTCGGCGACGCCCGCATTGGGTGCGTAGCCGACCACGTCACCGTTCGCCGGATTGACCGACGGATAGGTGTGCGCAGACCCGACGAGCTGGCCGGCGATCAGCATGTACCGCTCGGACACCTGGCCCCCCGCCGCTTGCTCACTGCTCGCGATGTGTGCCGTCGCGTCCTGGGCCGGCATCAGCATGTCCTCCCGTCGTGGATAACTTGATTCTCATATCCGGCGAATCATACATTCGGCTCATGAGAACTCAAGCCGCATTCGCGGAACCTCTTGGTATCGGACACGCGTCCGATAAATGCGGCTTCGTACCGCATCTCCGCAGTTAGACACATTGCGCGGAAGTGTCTTGCGAAATGGATCACACCGAGAGTAGCGTTCTCATATCAGAAAGGGCGATTCTTGACATTCGAGATCTGCTGGATCCGCAACGCTGCTGCGTGCGGACGCCCCGTGGCCACGATCGATCTGAATCCCGCCGGGACTGACTTCTCCTACGTCGCTGATGTCACCGACCGCGCGCAGATCCACGCCACGCTCGCCGCCGTCACACCCGACCACACAGCGGTTCACGGCGTTGATCACGTATCGACACACACCGACAGCTAGCAACGAAAGAGAGGAACACCTGTGGGACGAGTCCAAGGCAAGGTTGCCTTCATCACCGGCGCTGCACGCGGGCAAGGCCGTAGCCATGCCCTGAGGTTGGCCGAAGAGGGCGCCGACATCATCGCCGTCGACTTGTGCAAGGACGTCGAGACCATCGGCTACAAGATGGCCACTGTCGAGGATCTCGAGGAGACCGCCGAACTGGTGAAGAAGACGGGGCGGGGCATCGTCACCGCACAGGCCGACGTGCGCGAGGCCGCCGAACTCAAACAGGCGCTCGAGCAAGGCCTCGCCGAGTTCGGCAAGGTCGACATCGTCGTGGCGCAGGCGGGCATCGCCGGAATGAAGGGCCAGCCGCCCCTGCAGGCTTGGTGCGACGTCATCAACACCAATCTCATCGGCACCATCAATGCGATCCAGGTTGCGCTGCCTCATCTAGAGGAGGGTGCCTCGATCGTCGCGACCGGCTCCACCGCAGCGCTGATGGACGCTCATCAGAAGGACAACCCGGGCGCCGACCCCGGCGGCATGTCCTACATGGTCGCCAAACGCCTGCTATCCCACTATGTCCACGATCTGGCGACTGAGCTCGCGGTGCGAGGCATCCGGGCCAACGTCGTGCACCCGACGAACTGCAACACAGACATGCTGCAGAGCGAGCCGATGTACCGGTCCTTCCGTCCGGACCTCGAAAATCCCACCCGCGCGGACGCCGAACCGGTGTTCGGCATCCAGCAGGCGATGAAGGTGAATTTCGTCGAGCCGTTGGACATCAGCAACGCCGTCCTGTGGCTGGCATCCGACGAGGCGCGCTACGTCACCGGCATGCAGCTGCGCGTTGATGCCGGCGGCTACCTCAAGTGGTACGACTACCACGTCTAGCTCGGGAAGGGAAACTGTGAAGGTCCGGGTTGACCAGGAGCGGTGCCAGGGACACACGCTGTGCGCCATGATCGCTCCAGATATGTTCCAGCTCAGTGATATCGATGGCAGTTCGTCAGCCGTCACCGAGGCGGTCCCACCTGACCAAATTGAGCTCGTTCGCGAAGCTGCGCACTCCTGTCCCGAACAGGCGATCCTCATCGAAGAGGACTGAGGACCTTCTGCCCAACCATGAACTATCAAGGGAGACAATGCCTTGAGCATCGATGACGCCACCGGCGACACCGAGCGGAAGCAGCCGACCTATCACTTCGATCGGCATACGCCGGAGTATCGGCAGCAATTCGAGAAGATCACCGAAGAAATGCAGTCTCGGTGCCCGATGGCCTGGACTGACGTCTACGACGGCCATTGGGTAGCCGCCGGCAGCAAAGAGGTATTCGAGCTGGCGCGGTGTCCGGCGGTATCCAACCATCACGACCTCACCGGCGAGACCCCCTACAAGGGCATCACGATCCCAAAGGCCCAGCGGGCGACCGTGGTTCGCGGCGGCATCTTGGAGATGGACGAGCCTGAGCACAGCGACTACCGCGGAGCGCTGAACCCGTACCTGTCCCCCGCCGCGGTCAAGCGCTGGGCACCGTTTGTCGACGAGATCGTCCGCGCGTCTCTCGACGAGAAGATCGAGTCGGGGCATATCGACTTCGTCGACGACCTCGCCAACATCGTGCCTGCGGTCCTCACGCTGGCCATGATGGGCATCGAGCTGAAGAAGTGGCCGGTCTACAGCGAACCCGCGCACCTGTCCGTGTCCACCCCGGAACACTCCCCGGACGCCCCCCGCGTCGCGGAGATGAACCGGCAGATGGGCCTCGACATGGTCACCACCATGATGGAGATCAGAGAGAATCCGCGGCCTGGCCTGGTGAACGCGTTGCTGCAGCTGCGTATCGACGGTGAGCCCGCCCCCGATCTGGAAATCCTGGGCAATCTCGGGTTGATCATCGGCGGCGGCTTCGACACCACCACCGCGCTGACTGCCCATTCACTGGAATGGCTGAGCGCGAATCCCCTTGAGCGCGAGCGACTCAGCCGTGAGCGGGACAAGCTCCTTGATCCGGCTACCGAAGAATTCCTGCGGTTCTACACTCCCGCACCCGGCGACGGACGCACCTTCTCCGGCGACGTGGACGTCGAGGGGCATCAGTTCAAGGAGGGTGAGCGGCTCTGGTTGTCCTGGGCGATGGCCAACCGCGACCCTTCGGTGTTCGAGAAGCCCAACGAGGTCATCCTCGACCGGAAGGGCAACCGGCACTTCAGCTTCGGAATCGGCGTTCATCGCTGTGTCGGGTCGAATGTCGCGCGCACGGTGTTCAAGGCAATGTTGACCGCCGTGCTCGACCGCATGCCTGATTACGTGTGCGATCCCGAAGGCACCGTGCACTACGAGACCATCGGCGTCATTCAAGGCATGAAGCACTTGCCTGCCGACTTCACACCGGGGCCGCGTCTTGGACCCGGGCTCGACGAGACCCTGGAGCTGCTCCAGAAGGCTTGTGTAGAGCAGGGACTCGCGCGACCCATCACTGAGCACAAAGAAGCAGCCGTCATCGACTGGCGCTGACCTGTTCTGCGCCGAACCGTCTGAAAACGACTCGTGGCCCCTCCTTTTGGAGGGGCCACGACTCGTTGTGAGGTTAGGCAGCACCCTTCTTAGCGCTGCCGCCGGACGCACCGGACTTCTTCGCCGAGGTGGAACCCTTGGCCGAGCTATCGCTCTTCGCCGAGGTGGAACCCTTGGCCGAGCTATCGCTCTTCGCCGAGCTGCCCGACTCGGCATTCGAGGAATCCTTCGCCGGCGCCTTGGGAAGCGACGGCAACGACACCTTCGGTGGTGCAGGCAACGACAACTTCGGCGGTGCAGGCAACGACAACTTCGGCGGTGCGGGCAGCGACAACTTCGGCAGCGACGGGGTCGACGCCGTCGTGCTCGGAGTCGTAGCCGCCGACGAATCGGCGGCCTTCTTGGCGGCCGTCGGTGCGGGAACCTTCAGCGAGACCGTCGGCGCATTGCCGGCGATGCTCGTTACCGTGTCGTTGACGCCCGCTGCCGTGGCGGCCGCTGCGGCACCGGCCGCGGCCAGCGTTGTCGCCGCTGCTCCGCCGCCGGCATTAATGCCACCACCGATGTGGATACCACCGATGTTGATGTTGATCGCCGCTGAGATGCTCGCGTTCAACGCCTTCGCGAATGCGGTCAGCTGAGCGCTGATATGCGCCCCTGCCGACGCCAGCGCGTTGACGACGGCCTCTGGCGACGGGAATGCAGCAAGTGCGGCCTTGATTGCCGTATCCAGTGCTGCACCACCGACGATCAGCCCGTTGTTGAGAGCGCCGATCAACGCATTGCCGGCTGCCACACCGGCATTGAGACCCGCCTGGAGCACCGCAGCACCGTTGTTGAACAGTTCCTGTCCGGCCGCAAGTGCCGTCTGAAGGCCACCGCCGACTGCTCCGGAGAGCGCATCCACGAACACCGCCGGGTTCGGGAACGCTGCCACGGCCGCGTTGAACGCCGCGGCGAGTGTCGCACCGCCGTTCGCCAGCGCGTCGATGATCGCCTGTGCCCCATCGAGGTTCAGGTTGAGCGCGGCCTGCAACGCAAGCCCGAGGTTGACATTGATGTTACCGAGAGCGTCGACGAACGCGTTGATGAACGCCGCCGGGTTCGGGAAGGCCGCCAGCGCCGCCTGGAACGCCGCCGCCAGCGCGCTTGCCGGATTGCCGAGTGCGTTGAGCAGCGCCTGGAAAGCCGTCGACCCAGCCGCGATGCCAGCCTGGATCGTGTCGGCCAGTTGGCCGGTGAACGTGGTGAACGCGTTCGCCAGGATGCCCAGCGTTGGGTTGATCGCCCCCAACGCGTTGGCGAATGCCGCCACGAAGGCCTGTGGGCTCGGGAAGTTGGCCAGTGCGGCGTTGAACGCCGCGGCCAGTTTCGCCCCACCGGAGATCAGGGCGTTCAGGAACGCCTGTGGTCCGTCGATCGCCACGTTGAGCACTGCCTGCAAGGCCAGCCCGAGGTTGACATCGATATTGCCGAACGCCTGCACCAACGCATTGATGAACGCCGCCGGGTTCGGGAACGCCGCCAACGCCGCCTGGAACGCCGCCGCCAGAGCACTAGCAGGGTTGCCCAGCGCATTGAGCAGCGCCTGGAAACCGGTGAGCCCGGCCGCAATTCCCGCCTGGAGCGTCGCATTCAACTGACCCGTGAACGTCGTGAACGCGTTCGCCAACACGCCGAGGGTCGGGTTGATCGCCGCGAGTGCACCGGTCAGTGCCGCGACGAACGCCGCCGGGCTCGGGAAGTTGGCCAGTGCGGCGTTGAACGCCGCGGCCAGTGTCGCCCCACCGGAGATCAGGGCGTTCAGGAACGCCTGTGGTCCGTCGATCGCCACGTTGAGCACTGCCTGCAAGGCCAGCCCGAGGTTGACATCGATATTGCCGAACGCCTGCACCAACGCATTGATGAACGCCGCCGGGTTCGGGAACGCCGCCAACGCCGCCTGGAACGCCGCGAACAAGGCACTAGCCGGATTACCGAGCGCATTGAGCAGCGCCTGGAAACCGGTGAGCCCGGCCGCAATTCCCGCCTGGAGCGTCGCATTCAACTGACCCGTGAACGTCGTCAGCGCATTGGCCAGCACGCCGAGGGTCGGGTTGATCGCCGCGAGTGCACCGGTCAGTGCCGCGACGAACGCCGCCGGGCTCGGGAAGTTGGCCAGTGCGGCGTTGAACGCCGCGGCCAGTTTCGCCCCACCGGAGATCAGGGCGTTCAGGAACGCCTGCGGTCCGTCGATCGCCACGTTGAGCACTGCCTGCAAGGCCAGCCCGAGGTTGACATCGATATTGCCGAACGCCTGCACCAACGCATTGATGAACGCCGCCGGGTTCGGGAACGCCGCCAACGCCGCCTGGAACGCCGCCGCCAGAGCACTAGCAGGGTTGCCCAATGCGTTGAGCAGCGCCTGGAAACCGGTGAGCCCGGCCGCAATTCCCGCCTGGAGCGTCGCATTCAACTGACCCGTGAACGTCGTGAACGCGTTCGCCAACACGCCGAGGGTCGGGTTGAACGCCGCCAACGCACCGACGAACGCGTCGACGAAGGCCTGTGGGGACGGGAAGTTGGCCAGTGCGGCGTTGAACGCCGCGGCCAGTTTCGCCCCACCGGAGATCAGGGCGTTCAGGAACGCCTGCGGTCCGTCGATCGCCACGTTGAGCACTGCCTGCAAGGCCAGCCCGAGGTTGACATCGATATTGCCGAACGCCTGCACCAACGCATTGATGAACACCGCCGGGTTCGGGAACGCCGCCAACGCCGCCTGGAACGCCGCGAACAAGGCACTAGCCGGATTACCGAGCGCATTGAGCAACGCCTGGAAACCGGTGAGCCCGGCCGCAATTCCCGCCTGGAGGGTCACAGCCAGTTGGCCGGTGAACGTGGTGAACGCGTTCGCCAACACGCCGAGGGTCGGGTTGATCGCCGCGAGTGCACCGGTCAGTGCCGCGACGAACGCCGCCGGGCTCGGGAAGTTGGCCAGTGCGGCGTTGAACGCCGCGGCCAGTTTCGCCCCACCGGAGATCAGGGCGTTCAGGAACGCCTGCGGTCCGTCGATCGCCACGTTGAGCACTGCCTGCAAGGCCAGCCCGAGGTTGACATCGATATTGCCGAACGCCTGCACCAACGCATTGATGAACACCGCTGGATTCGGGAACGCCGCCAACGCCGCCTGGAACGCCGCGAACAAGGCACTAGCCGGATTACCGAGCGCATTGAGCAACGCCTGAAAGCCGGTGAGCCCGGCCGCAATTCCCGCCTGGAGCGTCGCATTCAACTGACCCGTGAACGTCGTGAACGCGTTGGCAAGGATGCCCAGAGTCGGGTTAACCGCTGCAAGCGCACTGGTAAGCGCCCCAACGAAGTCTGCCGGGCTCGGGAATGCGGCCACCGCAGCATTGAACGCCGCGGCCAGCGTGGCACCGCCGGCGAGGAGAGCGTTGGCCAAATCCGCCGCACCCTGGATACTGACGTTGAGCGCAGCCTGCAGGGCCAGCCCGAGGTTGATGTTGACATTGCCGAACGCCTGCACGAGGGCGTTGATGAAGATCTGCGGCTCCGGGAAGGCAGCCAACGCATTGTTGACGGCGTGGGCAAGGGCGCTTGCGCTGTTGAGCAGACCGTCGACGACCGACTGCACCGCGGTGTTACCCGAACCGATTCCGGCGATCAGGGCGGCTTGCAGCGCGTCGCCCAGCTGAGTGATCACGGTATCGGCAGCGCCGTTGAGGGCATTGAGCCCGCCGCGCACTCCGTTCCAGCCCTCGTTGATCGCCTGGATCACCTCTGTCAGCGTGGACAGCGACACGTCGGCCAGAGCCGACAGCGCCCGGTCTTGGGCGAAGTGCAGGTTAGGTGGTGTCACCTGAATGGGCGCCAGCGCAATCGCGCTCGCGCCAAATACTGCCACCCCCGCGGTCAGATATGACCGAACAGCAACGTCCATGACTATCCCTTCAAATGGCTGTGCCCCCGACATCGGCGAACTTACCTGAGAAGAACCTAAGTAGCCAAGCAGTTGTTCTGAGATTTCCATGGTTGCTGTGTCGTCCGAGTTAACGAATACAGCAGCATTAGCTGAACGGTAATTAGCTACGCTTATTTAACGCACTTGCATATTTATCGACAGCAAAGAATGGAACGTCTGCTGCCGGCTCCGAGCCCCAGAGGGATCAAGATCCTCCTGGGGCCGGCCCGTTCCGCTGCTGGACGTCGTCAAACCCAGTGACTCCTGGTACGAACGTGGTCGGCAGCTGCGCCCGGCCTCGCCCAGCGTTGGCCTACCAATCCGATGCGCCCGACGGTCACACAGCAAGTGATCCGGGTTCCGTGGCCGCCCAAGCGCTCGTTCGCCACGTCCAACGTGCAGCGAGGACCAGTTCAGGAAATATTCACAGAGATTCACAGCGGGCGACACGCCCGCTGTGGCGCGAGAGCGCCTCCCCGGCTTGTGGTCCGGCACCATCGGACCACCCTCAATCCACAGGCCCAGGCCCATGGCACGCCAGTTTGGAAGATCACGGTTTGAACCGCGGCGCGGCTGGGAACAAAGTGGTCAGTGAGTTCAGCCCGGCCAGGCCAAGACGGGTCAGACCAGCCTTGAGCGCACAGCGTCGCCAGCCAAGCGAGCGACCATTGAATTTACCTGCGCGCCACATAGTTGGTATTCGCTGTCAATTTTTCTGAATGAGCGCTTTGATTGATCCATGAGTTAACTGCGTGCCAACAGGCCGAATCTCTGGCATGGGTTAACCTAGAAAATCCTGAGAGTTCGATCATCGGCCCCTGAACCCGTCCAGCAAACATTGGATGACGACCGGTGGCTGGGTGGTGCACCAGTGCTCCGGCGCACGGACAGGTCGGGGTTATACCGAACGCCGCGCCACAATTAACCTCGGCGCAGAGTACCGACGCGACCAGCACACCGTCGCCCATGAGGTGCGGCCACGACGAGCAGACGAGCCCGAACTTCCCGCCCTATTTACCGCGGGGCAGGCCCAGCACCTGCTGGGCGATGATGTTGCGCTGAATCTCCGAGGTTCCCCCGGCGATCGTGCCCGAAAAGCTTCGCGCATGACGCTCGAACCAGCTGGCGAAGTAGTGGTCCAGATTCATGTGGGCATATGGTCCCGTGCTGCACGGATGCACAAGCCCATCGGAACCTGCTGCCGCAAGCGCATATTCGGATGCCCGAAGCTCGGCTTCGGATCCGAACAGCTTGACCACGGAGACCGACGCCACGTCGGATTCACCACGCGCGGCCTTCGCCAGTCCTGAGGAACCCATCAGGCGCAATGCCTGGTAGTCCATGATCATCGACGCGTACTGGTCTTTTTCCAGCGGCGTCTTCGGCTCGAAGTCGCCGATCATATTGGCGATGCGGTCGGCGAATCCCAGCCACATCATCGTGCGTTCGTGGCCCAACGATCCGTTGGCCACGCCCCAACCGCCGTTGAGCGGGCCGACCAGATTTTCAGCCGGCACCCGCACGTCGGTGAAGAACACCTCGTTGAAATCCTTGTCGTCGATCCCGCAGATCGACGCGAACGGCCGGCAGACCACCCCGGGGAGGTCGGTCGGGATGATCAGCACGCTGATGCCCTTGTGCTTGGGCGCATCCGGATCGGTACGAACGAACGTCAACAGGAAGTCGGCATCGTGCGCACCAGATGTCCACACCTTCTGGCCGTTGACCACGAAATCGTCGCCGTCGCGTACCGCGCGGGTTCGCAGTGAGGCCAGATCCGATCCTGCGCTCGGCTCGCTCATGCCCAGCGACGCGGTCTTCTCACCCTTGAGGACCGGCACCGCCCAGCGGTGCTTCTGCTCATCGGATCCGGCCGAGATCAGCGACGCCGCAATGATATTGACACCCTGCGGATTGAAGCTGTGATAGATCCGCCGCTTGCACAGTTCCTCAAGATGCACGAACTGCTGCAGGATCGAGGCGTTGCGGCCACCGAACTCGGGCGGCTGGGCGGGCAACAGCCAACCGTTGTCGAACAGCAGCCGTTGCCAGCGCCGCGCCCAGGCCGGCATGTGCGACACCGACCGTGGCCGCTCGAGGGTCTGCGCCTCGGTGGGCAGATTGGCGTCCAGGAACGCGCTGAACTCGTCGCGGAAGGACTCGACCTCGGGATCGAATGAAAGCTGCATCTAGAGTTCCCTGTACTCCTCGGCGATGAGGGCACGGTGCTCGGCAGCACCGCCCAGCATCAGCTCTCCGGACTTGGCGCGCTTGAGCGCGAATTGGACATCGTTCTCCCATGTGAAGCCCATGGCCCCGAAGAGTTGCAGGCCGTGTCGGAACACCACCGACTGGCAATCGCCGGCCGCGGCCTTCGCCATCGAAGCGGCCAACCGTCTGCGCGGGTCGTCGGCACTAATGGCCAAGGCGGCGAAGTACGCGAGCGCACGGGCCCTTTCGATCGCGACGTGCATGTCGACCGCCTTGTGTTGCACGGCCTGGAAGGAGCCGATCGGAACCCCGAACTGGTGACGGTCGCGCACATGTTGCAGAGCCAGGTCGAGAACACGCTGGCACGCTCCGACAGTCGTGATCGCCAGTCCGGTCAGCGCGATATGACGGGCCTGCTCGGGCGCGGAGTGCACGCGATCGTCGTCGGAGACGAGCACGCCGGGAAAGGTCACGTCAGCGATGTGTAGCACCGGATCGAATACCGGGATGCGGGTGATAGTCGCGGCAGCGGCCTCGACAATGAAAACCCCGCCGTCGGTCAGCACGGCCAGCTTCTGCGCTCGGTCGGCGTCTAGGACGTATCGGGCGGTCCCAGACAGCACCCACCCGTCGGCATCTCGATGCGCGGTGACCCCGCCGAACACCGCGGCGCCCGGCTGCTTCGGGTCGTAGCGGTCCCCGGCCAACGGCGCGAACTGCGTGAGAGTGGCCAGGAACGGGGTCGGATCGGTCGCGCGGCCGAACTCTTCGAGCACGATCGCCAGCTCGACGGCGTTCTCAGGGTCGGCCAACTCGGTCCAGCCAGCCTCCGCGTGGGAGTCCCACAGGGGGCCCGGGTCGACGCCATCCTCGGCGATTCCGCGAATCAACGAAGCGGGGCACTGCTTGGCCACCGCATCGCGGACAGTGTCCTGCCACAACCGCTGATCAGCATCGAATTCCAGTAGCACCCGCCGCCTCCTGCCCGGACCGGACCAACCCGAATGGAAATATGATTCTCCATTCGCGCGTCATCGGTTCTCCCTAGACGGTATCGCACTCTAGCGGCTGATTTGCTTGCTGCCTACGGACGGGTGAGGCAAAGTGGTAATGACGTTCTACTCTCAATCACGAGAACATTATTCTTGCCCGTGAAGAACTACGATTTACACTGAGGCAGACACCCCGGAAGGTGGGTTTGGTGATAGAGCACCGCGACGGGACGACGACGCCCGTGATCGACGCGAGCGTGCACATCTTCTTCGGGTCGACCCCCGAGTTGCGCGGCGTGATGCGGGAGCCATTCAAGAGTCGCGGCTTCCCCGATTACGAGATGGACTGGTACGGCGCCCCCGGCGGCGAATACCTCAGCGAGGCTCGCGGGCCGGACGGCCAGTACCCCGGCTCCGACCCGGCCATCGTCGCCCAGCACCTGTTCGCCGATCGCGGCGTCGACGTCGCCGTCCTGCACCCGATGGGCCGGGGCATCATGCCCGACCGTCACTTGGGCACCGCGATCCTGGCCGCCCACAACGAGATGCTGATCTCATGCTGGCTGGATCACCCCGAATTCGGCGAGCGATTCCGCGGCACCATCCGGGTCAACCCCGACGACATCCGCGGCGCGCTGCGCGAAATCGACAAGTACAAGGACCACCCCGGCGTGGTGCAGATCGGCATCCCGCTGCAGTCCCGCGAGCTGTACGGCAAGCCGCAGTTCTGGGAGCTGTGGGAAGCGGCCGTCGAGGCCGGTCTGCCGGTGGCCGCCCACATCGAGACCGGCGAGGGCATCGCGTTTCCGCCGACCCCGTCCGGACACACCAGGACCTTCGAGCAGTACCTGAGCTTCATGTCGCTCAACTACATCTACCACCTGCTGAACTTGATCGCCGAGGGCGTTTTCGAACGGCTGCCGGAGCTGAAATTCGTCTGGGCAGATGGCGCCGCGGACATGGTGACGCCGTTCATGTGGCGGATGGACTGCTTCGGACGCCCGCATCTGGAGCAGACACCGTGGGCTCCCAAGATGCCCAGCGACTACCTGCCCGGCCACGTCCACTTCATCCACAACAGCCTCGATGGGCCGGGGGACGCCGACTTCGCCGACGAATGGCTGTCGTTCACCGGCAAGGAGGACATGCTGATGTTCGGCTCGAGCTATCCGCACTGGCATTGCGCCGACGTCCTCGACTTGCCCACGGCGTGGACTGCCGAGCAGCGCGAAAAGGTCTGCTGGCGCAATGCCGCGCAGCTCTACGGCATAGATATTCCGGCCGTCATCAGAACACACTGAGTCGCACAGCGAGCTGAGGAGAAACTATGACTCTGACCCACATCCAGGAACGGGTCGCTCCTGCCGAGCGCATTGCGATCCGTTGCGTCGACTCCGATGTACATCCGGTCCCCCGCCGCGGCGTGCTGCAGGAGTACATCCCGGAGCCGTTGCGTAGCAAGTACTTCAGGAATCACCGTGTCGGCGAGACGATCTACTACGACGCCCCCGATTACGCGCACGCATACGCGATGCGGGTCGACACCTTCCCCGACGACGGCGAGTTCGCCTGCAGCGATCCAGAACTTGCACTTCGGCAGGCCGTCATGGAGGCCGGCGCCGACGTCTGCATCCTCGAACCCGCGCACGCCCCCTGCCGGCTACCGGAAGCGACCGCGGCATTGTCCTACGCGCACAACAGCTGGCAGGCCGAGCACTGGCTGGACAACAAGACCAACTGGCACGAACGCTGGCGCGGCTCGATCCTGGTGGCCACCGAAGACCCCCTCGGCGGCGCCCGCGAAATCGAGAAATGGGCCGAGCACCCGTACATGTCGCAGATCCTGATCAAGGCCGAACCCCGCCCGTCGTGGGGTGACCCGCAGTACAACCCCCTCTGGGAAGCCGCCACCAAGCACGACATGCCCGTCAGCTGCCACCTATCCCGCGGTTTCTTCGAGACTCTGCCGATCCCACCGGTCGGCTTCCCGAGCTACAACCACGATTTCATGGTCAGCTACTCGCTACTGGCCGCCAACCAGGTGATGAGCCTGATCTTCGACGGAGTCTTCGACCGCTACCCCACCCTGCGCATCGTGTTCGTCGAGCACGCCTTCAGCTGGATCCTGCCGCTGATGTGGCGCATGGACGCCATCTACTCCGCGCGCAAGTCCTGGCTGGACATCACGCGCAAACCGTCCGAGTACGTCAAAGAACACATCAAATTCACCACCCAGCCCCTGGACTACCCCGAAGACAAAACCGAACTGCTACGGGCCTTCGAATGGATGGAATGCGAGAAGATCCTGCTCTTCTCCTCCGACTACCCGCACTGGACGTACGACGACCCACGCTGGCTGATCAAACACCTGCCCGAGCACGCCAGGGAAGCGGTGATGTTCCGCAACGGCATCGAGACCTACAAGCTGCCGGAGACCGTGCCCGCCCTCGAGGGCCAGACGCGGGTGTTCTGAACAATAATGACAGAAGCACAAAAGCAGCCCCGCCTGGCGCAGGGTCGGGAGCACGTGGTCGCCACCATCGACGAAATCCCGCCGGGCACACACAAACTGGTCCCGATCGGCCGGCACGGCGTCGGCGTATACAACGTCAACGGCACGTTCTACGCCATCGCGAACTACTGCCCGCACGAGGGTGGCCCGCTGTGTTCGGGGCGCCCGCGTGGCCGCAACATCGTCGACGAAAACGTCCCCGGCGACGCCGTGATGGTGCGCGATATGGAATTCATCTACTGTCCGTGGCACCAATGGGGGTTCGAGTTGGCAACAGGCACCACGGCGGTCAAGCCCGAATGGAGCATCCGCACCTACCCGGTACGCGTGGTGGGCGACGACGTTCTCGTGACGGCATGAGCACGCCGGTGACGGCCGGTCCGCAACTGCGCGACGGCGAGCAGGTTTTCGAGATCAACGGCGGCAACGTCGTGTACGAAATCCTGGGTGAAACCGGCGATTACATCGCCCTGACCCCAGGCGGCCGATACAGCAAGGACATCGAAGGCTTGCGCCCGCTGGCCGAAGAACTGGTCAAGGGTGGTTACCGGGTCCTGCTGTGGGACCGCCCCAACTGCGGAAAATCCGACCTGCAGTTCTACGGCAAGAGCGAATCACACATGCGCGCCGAGACATTGCACGGGCTGATCACCGGCCTCGGTATCGGCCCGTGCGTCATTGCCGGCGGCTCCGGTGGTGCCAGGGATTCCATCCTGACGACGATCCTGCACCCCGAGATCGTCACGAAGCTGGTGACCTGGAACATCGTTGGCGGCGTATACGGCAGCTTCGTTCTTGGCTCGTACTACCTGGTTCCGAGCATCCTGGCAGTCCGCGGCCTGGGCATCAAAGGACTTCTACACGTTGATGAGTGGAAAGAACGCATCGCCGAGAACGCCGTCAACAGGGACCGGATCCTGGCGCTGGACGCCGACGAGTTCCTCCGGGTCATGCTGCGCTGGCTCAACGCGTTCGTCCCCAAACCCGGCCAGGCGATCCCCGGTGTCGACGACGAGCTCTTCGCAGACATCAAGGTGCCCACCCTCATCATTCGTGGCGGCGAGAACGACTGGGATCACCCCAAACGCACCTCGCTGGAGGTGAACTGCCTCATCAAGGGCTCGACGCTGATCGACCCGCCGTGGCCGGAGGACGCCTGGGAGCGTGCCGGCGAGGACCGAGCTTCTGGGAAGGTCAAGCGGTTCAACATGTTCGACACCTGGGTGCAGGCGGCCCCGGCCATTCTTGACTTCCTCGGCCGATGAGCAACCGGTTCGGATCAGACCATGCGGATGTGAATCTCGCAGTTGGTCGAGGCTTCCAGCGCGGTGTGCACCCGACTCTCCGGGATCCGAGCCATGTCATCTTTGCGCAACGTCACGACGATGATGTCGTAGCCGTCACCGCCGGCGGTTCGCTCGATCTCACCGCGCAAGCCGAAACCGGCCAGCACCCCGTGAACGTCCTCGTCGGTGCCACGACTGACATAGGTCACCACACCGGAGACCGGCTCCGTGCCGAAGGCCTTGGTACACAAGGTGATCGCACCGCGGGTGAATCCGTCTGGATCGTTGGCGTCGGTACTGCTGATCAACAGTTCGGCAACACGCCGACCACGCGGCATCGCGGCCAGACTGTTGTCGACCACCGTCACGCCGTCCTGTTCGGCAAGAGTGCGCAGCGCCGCGACGCCCTCGGTGAGCTGGGCCGGCGTCAGCTCACCAGACGGGTCGACATCGACACGAACCACAGCCGTTCTCATGCGCCTCAGCGTAGCGACCGCGTGCCGAGCGCCCGAACCAGAAGAGGTGACCGATGAACACGACCGCACCCGCGGGCACGGCCTTGACCGTCGCCACCGCACCCGGCTGCTCATCCCGATTGCTCCGGCTGCCTGAGACGGTGGAGAACATGAGCGCCTACGCGTCCGCCGGCGGCTACGAGCTCCTGGCGAACGCCGAATCGCTGCTCGCCGAGGTGGAGAACTCCGGCCTGCTGGGCCGCGGCGGTGCCGCGTTCCCGCTGGCGGTCAAACTGCGGACCGTGCGCGCCGCGCACACCAGGGGCCACGAGACGGTGGTGCTGGCCAACGGTGAGGAAGGCGAGCCTGCTTCGGTCAAGGACCGCTGGCTGCTCCGCCACCGCCCGCACCTAGTGCTCGATGGCGTGCGACTGGCCGCGCGGCTGGTCGGTGCGACGCGGGCCTATGTCTATGTGTCCGATCCGGATGCGACGCGCACCATCGATATCGCACTCAACGAAGTCGGCTTCGATACGGTTGGTGGCCTGGATATTTCGATCGTGACCGTGGAACCCGGTTACGTGGCCGGCGAGGAAACCGCGGCGGTGCGGGCCATCAACGGCGGGCCGGCCAAACCGACCGACAAGCCGCCACGACCGTTCCAGCACGGTATCTCCGGGCATCCCACCCTGGTCAGCAACGTCGAAACCCTGGCGAACCTGCCGTATCTGCAGCGCCACGGCGCGGCGGCCTTCCGGTCAGCCGGCACGGCCGCGTCCCCGGGCACCTTCCTGGTGACGATCACCGGCGCGGGACTGCCACCCGCCCTGTACGAAGTCCCGCACGGCATGTCGTTCACCGACCTACTTGCGCTTCACGGTGTTTCACCGGAATCGGTCCAGGGCGCCCTGATGGGCGGCTACTTTGCCGGGCTGCTCAACCGCGATGTGCTGGGCACCACCCTCGACCACGAGACCTTCCGTCAGCTGGGCAGCGGCCTTGGTTGCGGTGCGATCGCGATCCTGACCGACGACTGCCCGGTGGCGGTGGCAGCGTCGGTACTGGCCTACTTCGACCGCGAGAACGCCGGGCAGTGCGGGTCGTGCTTCAACGGCACGGCGGCGATGGCCGCGGCGGCGGGTGCACTGCGCGACGGGCTAGCGACCGCCGAAGACGTTGCCCGCCTGCAGCGTTGGTCAGTCGTGCTTCGCGGCCGTGGTGCCTGCGCCACCCTTGACGGGGCGGCCAACGTCGCGGCCAGCCTGCTCAAACATTTCCCCCAGATGGTCGAACAGCATCTGGCCGGCGCGTGCGATCCCTGCCACTCGGCCGCGTTCAGCGCCCAGCGGCCCTACGAAGTGGAGGCGGTGACCCAGCGATGAGCAGGGCGATGCGAATCCGGCTGGACCGGACGATCTGCGACGGCTTCGGCATCTGCGCCAAGCACGCGCCGAAGCACTTCTCACTCGACGACTGGGGTTATGCATCCCTGATCGGCGACGGCACCGTCGAGGGGGCCGACCGCGACGATGTCTTGCGGGCGCTGTTCGACTGCCCGGTGCACGCGATCGTGGAGATCAGCGGCGACGAATTCGACGGCGAGGCACGACCAAGCCCGGATACGCCGGCGGCCGATGAGACGCCGGTCTTCGAGGCGCGCTGGGGCTACGCCCAGTGAGCCGCGTTCCCCTGCCACAGGTCGTGGGAGAGAACGAGTTCTTCTGGACCTCCGGCGCCGACGGCACACTGCGCATCCAGGAATGTCAGGGCTGCACAGCGCTGATCCACCCGCCCCAGCCGGTGTGCCGGTACTGCGGCAGCCACGTTCTCAAGGCGCGCCCGGTCAGTGGGCGGGCGGTGCTGTCAGCCTTCACCGTCAACCAGCGTTTCAGCATTCCCGGATTGCCGGCACCCTACGTAGTGGCGCAGGTCGCGATCACCGAGGACCCGCGCGTCCGGTTGACCACCAACATCGTCGACGCCGATCCCGATGACCTGGAACTGGGCCAGCTCGTCGAGGTCGTCTTCGAACAGAACGACGACGTCTATCTCCCGCTATTCCGTCCGGTTACACCGAAGCAGATTGCCGAGACACCGGCCGACGAGATCCCCCCGCAGGACTTCGCCAAACATGTCCGGCCGCCGCTGACCACGACCAAGTTCGAGGAACGTTCGGCGATAACGGGTATCGGCGCATCGCGGCTGGGACGCCGGCTGATGGCCAACCCGCTGGCGCTGACAGTCGAGGCCTGCGAGGCCGCGGTGGCCGACGCGGGATTGACGTTCGCCGATATCGACGGACTGTCCACCTACCCGGGCCTCGACATCGCCGGCATGGGCGAAGGTGGAGTGACCGCACTGGAAGGTGCACTGGGACTGCGTCCCGCCTGGTTCAACGGCGGGATGGAAACCTTCGGCCCGGGGGGGTCGATCATCGCTGCCATGATGGCGATCGCCACCGGGATGGCCCGGCACGTGCTGTGCTTCCGCACCCTGTGGGAGTCGACGTTCCAGGAACTGCTCAAGCAGGGCAAGATGGCTCCCCCCGGCGGCCTGCGCACCACCAGCTGGCAGATTCCCTTCGGTGCCACGTCGGCCGCGCACACATTGGCGCTCAACGCCCAACGCCACTTCGCGCGGTATGGAACCACCCGCGAGACGCTGGGCTGGATCGCGCTCAACCAGCGCGCCAATGCCGCGCTGAACCCCACCGCCATCTACCGCGACCCGATGACCATGGACGACTACCTGTCGGCGCGACCGATCACGACACCGTTCGGGCTCTACGACTGTGACGTGCCCTGCGACGGCGCGGTGGCGGTGATCGTCTCGGCGGTGGAGACCGCGCATGACATGCCCAAGCCGCCGGTGTTATTCGAGGCGGTGGGCACGCAGATCATCGAACGCACCGATTGGGATCAGTCCACACTGACGCACGAGCCGCAGGTGCTCGGCCAGGCGGCGCACATGTGGACCCGAACATCGTTGCGCCCCAGTGATGTCGATCTCGCCGAGCTCTACGACGGATTCTCGTTCAACTGCCTGTCCTGGATCGAGGCGCTCGGGTTCTGCGGTATCGGCGAAGCCAAGGACTTCCTGGACGGCGGCACCAACATCGCGCGGGACGGGGTGCTGCCGCTGAACACCCACGGCGGCCAGCTCTCGCACGGCCGCACCCACGGTATGGGCCTGATCCACGAGGCCGTCAGCCAGCTGCGCGGCGAGGCCGCTGACAGGCAGGTCGCCAATGCCAAAGTCGCAGTGGTCAGTAGCGGCGGGCTGACGCCGAGCGGCGTGCTGCTGATGCGGGTCGATGACTAGCGCGGCGAGCGAGAAGCCGAAGGCGGATCGCGCATGAGCCAGGTGCCCACCCGTCGGGTGGTGCCGGTCGACGGGATCCCGATGTCGGGCCTGTTCGCGCAAGCCCCCGCCCCCCGGGCGGTCATCGTCGCGCTGCACGGCGGGGCGTCCTCGGCGGCCTACTTCGACTGCCCGGGGCACCCCGACCTGTCGCTGTTGCGCAGCGCTGCCGCGGCAGGTTTCACGGCCGTGGCCCTGGACCGGCCGGGCTACGGCGCGTCGGCCCCGTACTCCGACCAGATGTGGGAGCCGCAGCGCCGGGTCGAACTGGCCTACGCGGCCGCCGACGCGATGCTCGGCACACGTGACCGCGGCGCGGGCCTGTTCATCCTCGCCCATTCCAACGGCTGCGAACTTGCGCTGCGGATGGCTGTCGACGAGCGCGGACGTGACCTACCGGGTCTCGAACTGGCCGGCACCGGTCTGCGCCAATACCCCGCTGCCGCAGCCATTCTCAAGCAGGCCACGCCCACCCACCGGCCCGCGGGCATCCGCGAGCTGATCTGGGCGCCCGAGGAGCTCTACCCCGCCGACGTCGTCAACGCCGTCGGATCCGCGGGCGCACCACCACAGGAAGCCGGGGTGTCGGCCAACTGGGCCGGCCGCGACTTCCCGGCACTGGCCGCCCACGTCGTCGCGCCGGTCCGGTTCACCGCCGCCGAGCACGAGCGGGTGTGGGACTCCACCCCCGAGGCGCTGGCCGATATCGCCGCGTTGTTCGTCCAATCGCCGCACGTCGAGCTCCACCATCAGGATGGCGCAGGACACAACCTGAGCCTGGGTGTCGCAGCAGCGCACTACCATTCGAGCGTTTTTTCGTTTGTGAACCACTGCATCACCGCTGATGCGAACCAGGAGGCTGGCTAATGCGTGTCGGATTCATCGGGCTGGGCAGCCAGGGCGCGCCCATGGCGCGCCGGATCGTCGAGGGTGGTTACCCGACCACGCTGTGGGCCAGGCGGGCAGCGTCGCTGGAACCGTTCGCCGATACCGCGGCGACGGTGGCGGCCACCCCGGCGGAACTGGCCGCGAACAGCGACCTGGTCTGCCTGTGCGTGGTCGGTGACGCCGACGTTCTCGAGGTCGCCACCGGCGAGGGCGGGGTGCTGTCGGGACTGCAGCCCGGCGGCATCATCGCGGTGCATGCCACGGTGCACCCCGACACCTGCCGGCAGCTGGCCGAGACGGCCGCCGCCCAAGGTGTGGCCGTCGTGGACGCACCGGTCAGCGGCGGCGGCCCGGCAACCCAGGAAGGCAAGCTTCTGGTGATGATCGGTGGTGACGAGGACACCGTCGAGAAGGTCCGGCCGGTGTTCGCCACCTACGCCGACCCGATCGTCCACCTCGGTGGCGTCGGCGCCGGACAGGTGACCAAACTGCTGAACAACCTGCTGTTCACAGCGAACATCGCCACCGCCAAGACCGCACTCGACCTCGGCGCGGCACTGGGCGTGGCACCGGAGAACCTCTCCGAGGTGATCACCCGGGGCTCGGCGAACAGTTTCGCGCTGGGCAGCGTGGCCCGCTTCGGCGGCAGCCTCGACATCCTCAAGCAGGTCGCAGCGGGGCTGCTACACAAGGACGTCAGCCTCATCGCCGGTATCGCCGAGAAGGCCGGCGCCCAGCCCGGTGCGGTGCTCGATGCGGCCGACGCAGCGTTGAGGTTGATGGACAACCCCCGGTGAAAGTCGGCTTCGTCGGCACAGGCCGGATGGGCGCACCCATGGTGCGCCGCCTGGTCGGCGCCGGCCACGACGTCAGGGTGCTGGGCCGCACGCCCGAACAGCTCTCCGCCGCAAAGGATTTGGGGGCTACGCCGACCGATGGCCTGGCGGAGCTGGCCCGCGAGGCCGACGCCGTGGTGGTCTGCGTGTTCACCGACGAGCAGGTACGGCAGGTGTGCCTGACCGATGACCTGCTGGGTGCGATGCCCTCAGGCTCGGTGCTGGTCTTACACACGACCGGCAGCCCGCGCACCGCCGAGGCCATCGCCGATCGGGCCGGCGCGCGCGGCGTCGGCGTGATCGATGCACCGGTCAGCGGCGGACCCCACGACATCACTGCCGGGACAGTGACGTTGTACATCGGCGGCGACGACCAGGCGGTGCAGCAGGCGCTCCCGCTGCTGTCCAGCTACGGCGATCCGGTGCTGCACGTCGGACCGCTCGGTTTCGGCCAGCGCGTCAAGCTGATCAACAACACGCTGTTCGCCGCGCAGATCGGGATCGTGGCCGAGGCGGTGCGACTGGCCGGCCGGCTCGGCGTCGACGAGGCCACCCTGCTGAGCGCCCTTCCCCACGGCAGCGGCACCAGCCGGGCCCTGGACTCGATTGCCCGTGTCGGCTCGGCCGCCGGATTCATCGGCGCCGTCGGCGAATTCATCGGCAAAGACATCGCCGTCGTCCGCGCCACGGTGGCCGATTTGGGCAGTGACCTCGGCCTGCTCGATGAGGTGGTCGACGCCGGACTTTCCGGCCAGAAGACTAGGTGATTCGGCCATTTTCCGCTCTCCCGTATGCCCCACTGTTAGCGTTACAATCATCCAGCCTTCCGTAACGCTTTTGAACCAGCCCTCGCCTCGGAGGAGAACGCAATGACCCAGGCCGAACTCGTCTTCGATCCGTTCTCGCAGGAGTACTTCAACAACCCGTTCGACATCTACCGTCGGATGCGGGACGAGGCACCGCTGTACTACGACGCCAACGAGGACTTCTACGCCATCTCGCACCACGAGGACGTGTCGGCGGCCTTGAAGGACCACGACAGTTTCTCGTCGTCGCGGGGCTGCGATCTGGCCATGGTCAAGAGCGACGAGCTGCCACAGAAATCGATCATCTTCATGGACCCGCCCGAGCACCGGCACATGCGCAGCTTGCTGAACAAGGCGTTCACACCGCGCGCGGTGCAGTCGCAAAAGGAAGTCGTCAACGAACTCGCCGATAAGTACCTCGCTGCGGCCAATCCCGACGCATTCGACGTCGTGCAGGATTTCTCCGGGCCGTTCCCGGTCGAGGTCATCACCCGAATGGCCGGGGTGCCCGAGGAATACCGCCAGCAGGTTCGGCACTGGATCGACACGAGCCTGAGCCGTGAACCTGGGCAGATCGGTTACAGCGAGGCCGGCATGCAGGCCAACATCGACACCGGGATCTACTACTACGGCCTAGTGCAGGAACGCCGCGCCGACCCGCAGGACGACATGATCAGCCGCCTGATCGCGGCCGAGATCCCCGACGACGACGGCAATCTGCGCCGGCTCGACGACATCGAAATCTGTGGCTTTGCAACGCTTCTCGGCGGGGCGGGCGCTGAGACCGTGACCAAGCTGATGGGGACCGCGGCGGTCACTTTCGCTCGCTTCCCCGACCAGTGGGAGAAGCTGCTGGCAGACCGGGACAAGGTCCCCGCCGCGGTGGAGGAACTGCTGCGCTACGAAGGCCCGGTGCAGTACAACGTGCGCTTCACGCTGCGCGACACCGAGGTGCCGAGCGGGAAGATTCCGGCCGGTAAGCCGGTGTTCCTGTTGATGGCCTCGGCCAACCGGGACTCGGCCGCTTTCACCGACGCCGACGTCTTCGATATCGACCGCGACCGCACCGAGGCGCAGAATCTGGGCCTCGGCTATGGCATCCACAGCTGCCTGGGCGCTGCCCTGGCTCGCATGGAAAGTGCTATCGCACTGGAGAAACTGCTCGACTTCATGCCCCGCTACGAAGTGCGATGGGACGGTTTGCGGCGAGTCCAGATGCAGAATGTCGCGGGTTACTCGCACGTCCCGGTTAAGGTGCTGCGATGAAGATCGAAGTGGATTTCGGCCTGTGCGAGGCCAACGCGATCTGCATGGGGATCATTCCGGAGGTGTTCGAGGTCGACGACCAGGATTGCCTGCACGTCCACAACGACGACGTGACCCCGGAGAACGAGGCGCAGATCCGAGATGCGGTGCGCCAGTGTCCCCGACAGGCCATCTCCATCAAGGAATAGCGCTCTGCGGACGGCGGGCCCATCCAGATGACGACACTGCTCGACCACGAACCCAACTTCGCTCAGCCGTGGGCGTCTCATCGCAAGCGGATCTACCTCGGCACCGCGCTGTTCACCGCGTTCATGTTCGTCATGATGACGATCGGGGGTCGTCACCGGGCTGAGCGTGTTCGTCACCTGGACACGACTGATCCGGCCCGGCCTCGCGCTGGAATCCCGGATTCGTTGTCTGTGGATGGCCTTCGCCGGTGTGGCCATCCTGATGAGTAGTACCGCCGTGTATTTCCTGGCGGAGGTGGGCGCCGGCTTCTCCGACATCGGCCAGGGCGCGTTCGGCTTGTGGTTCAAGTTCATTGGCGAGAACGTGCCGTTCATCGTGCTCCCGCCGGTGGTTCTCTACTCGATCCATGTGCAGATCGACTACCTCACCCGCAAGGCCGCCCGAGCCGGGGCGGGCGATCTCAGCTAGCGGGGATCAGGTCGGCGCCGATCGGCGGACAGCTCATCGCGCCGCTTCGGAAGGTCTCAGTCGGCGCCACCGCGATATCACTGATCGCCGCCGCCGCCAGTGCCTGCGCCTTGAACACACGTGCCGCCGAACTCAGCCGGTGTTCGACCGAATCCACATTGCGGTCGAGTTCGACGGGCCGCGCCTCACCCCACAGCGCCACCTCGGTCATGCCGTAGTCCAGAGCCCGCAGCACACCTTCGCGGACCCGGGCGTCGGTGTCGACGAGATCGGCGGCGACCGCCAGCGCCTGCGGGTGCGGCTGATCGTCGCCGGCCGCGAGCACGGATTCGAAGTCGACGGTCTGGGCCCCCAGGATCGACAGGGGCCGGGTGTCACCGGGCTCGGCGAGCAAGACGTTGACGTCCCACCCGGCCATCACCCGGTCGAAGATCCAGCCGCCGGCATGCTGCACCGCCTCGGCGACGCTGGGCGCGACGATGTCGAGCCGGTATCTCATGATCCGGCGTTCGGTTTCAGCTGAGTCGCCAGCGACCTGGAGTATTCCCTGAACACTTGCGTCAGCGGTATCGACGGGTCGAGTAGCCATGAGGTCTCCATTCCGTTCACAAATGCCAGGATTTCCACGGCCTTGCGGGCCGCGTTCACGTCTGTTCGATAGCGACCCTGCGCCTGGCCGCTGCGGATGCGCTCCGCGATGATCTCCACCGCCTGCCGGTAGCGGTCCACCAGGCGGTCGTGCAGCGGGGCGTCGGGGGCGATGTTCTCCACCATCAGCACCGCGAAAGTCCCGACCAGCTGGGGCGACCGGTCGAATCGGTCGGCAGCATTGGCGATGCCCTCGACGAGGTCGCCGGTCAGATAGTCGGCGTGCTCACTGTCGTCGGCATCGCGGGCGTCGAGCACTGCGTGCAGCAGCTGCTCCTTGGATTCGAAATGGTGCAGCAGCCCGGCAGCAGTGACGCCGGCCTCACTGGCAATCTGCGCCAGGGTGGTGTTGCGCCAGCCGTTTCGCGCCAGCAGCCGCTGCGCAACATCGAGAATGCGCTGTTTACGGTCCTCACCCTTGGCGAGAAGGGTCGCGTAGGGGCGGGTCTCCGTCACTGCGCTCCCTTCCCAGACCAACCTAGTGAACACACAGTAGGTTGGTTTGGGCGGATGTGACAAGGGTCTCAGTAAAAAAATTCCAGTAGGCCGCGCGCTCGGCCCGAGATCGACGTCACGGCCGCGACGGGGTCCGTACAAGCAGCCGTGAGGTCGACCTCGCGGGCCGGCAGGACTGGCCGAGCACAAAGGCCAATTCGCGCCGGTTACAAACCCAGCGACTTGGCGATGATCACCTTCATCACCTCGCTGGTACCGGCGTAGATCCGGGCCACCCGCGCATCGGTGTAGAGCCGGGCAATCGGATACTCCATCATGTAGCCGTACCCACCGAAGAGCTGCAGGCAGCGGTCGATCACCCGTTGCTGCATCTCAGTGCAAAAGAGCTTGACCCGCGCCGCGTCGGCACCACTGAGATCGCCCTCGACGTGCAGCATCACCGCCCGGTCGAGCATCGCCTGGGCGGCCTCCACCTCCGTCGAGCAGGCAGCAAGCTCGAACTTGGTGTTCTGAAAAGAGGAGACCGAGGCACCAAATATCTTGCGGCTCTGGGTGTATTCGATCGCGGCAGCGATCGCCGACCGGGCCTGTGCCACCGATCCGACCGCCACGGTGAGCCGCTCCTGCGCCAGGTTGTGCCCCAGATAGCTGAAGGCCTGACCTTCGGCGCCCAGCACGTTGGCGGCAGGCACACGCACGTCGACGAACGACAGCTCCGCGGTGTCTTGCACCTTGCAGCCCATCTTCTCCAGCTCACGCCCACGGGTGAAGCCCGCCATCCCGTCCTCGACAACCAGCAGTGTCAGGCCGGCGCGACGGTTGTCCGGGTCGGTGGAGGTGCGAGCCACCACGACCACCAAATCCGCTTGCATGCCACCGGTGATGAACGTCTTGGCGCCGTTGACGATGTAGTCGTCGCCGTCTCGCACGGCCGTCGTGCGCACCCCGGCCAGGTCCGACCCGGTCCCCGGCTCGGTCATCGCGACCGCGGTCAGCAGCGTGCCCGCGGCAAGCCCGGGAAACCACCGGGTGCGCTGCTCGTCATTCGCGTAGTGCAGGAAGTACGGCAGGATCACCTCGAGCTGGGTGCGCACCGTCGACAGCGTCACCAGGGCGCGCGCCGCTTCCTCCTGCAGCACCACGCTGTAGCGGTAGTCGTCCTGTCCCCCGCCGCCATACTCCTCGGGCAACGTGATGCCCATGATCCCGGTCTCGCCGAGCTTGGCGAACGTCTCACGCGGCATCCGACCCGCCTTCTCCCACTGCGGATATGCGGGTACGACCTCCTTCTCGATGAAGTCTCGAGCGAGTTCGCGGAAGGCTTCGTGGTCTTCGGTGAACAGATCGCGGCGCATCAGGCCCCCGTCAATTGATCAGCTCGACGATGGTGGCGTTGGCGGTGCCGCCGCCTTCACACATCGTCTGCAGCCCGTAGCGAATTCCGTTGTCGCGCATGTGGTAGAGCATGCGCGTCATGAGCACCGCACCCGAGCCGCCGAGCGGGTGACCCAGCGCGATGGCCCCGCCCAGCGGGTTGAGCCGCTCGGTCGCAGCTTTAGTGTCGGCCGCCCATGCCAGCGGCACCGGCGCGAACGCTTCGTTGACCTCGAACACCCCGATGTCGTCGATACCCAGCCCGGTTTTGCCCAGCACCTTCTGCGTCGCCGGGATGGGACCGGTGAGCATCAGCACCGGATTAGCGCCGGCGACCGCGCCGGCGACGTAGCGCGCCAGTGGCGTCCAACCTTGTCGGGCAGCATGTTCGGCGGTGGTGACCAGCAGCGCGGCCGCGCCGTCGGAGATCTGTGACGAGTTACCGGCGTGGATGACGCCGTCCTCGGTGAATGCCGGCTTGAGGCCGGCCAGTTTCTCGACGGTGGTCCCCCGGCGGATGCCCTCGTCGGCGTCGACCACACCGCCCTCGGTGGCCACCGCGACGATCTGCTCGGTGAAGGCACCGCGATCCTGTGCGGCGGCGGCGAGTTCGTGGCTGCGCGCCGAGAACTCGTCGAGATCGGCGCGGCCCAAGCCCCACTTCTGGGCGATCATCTCCGCCGAAATGCCTTGGTTGAATGAGAAATCGTCGTAGCGCTCAATCACCTTGGGGCCATATGGCATGCCGGTGGCGCGTGCCGAGCCGAGCGGAACGCGGCTCATCACCTCCACCCCACCGGCGACGACCACATCCTGCTGACCGGACATCACCGCCTGCGCCGCGAAATCCAGTGCCTGCTGGCTGGATCCGCAGGCGCGATTGACCGTGGTCCCTGGAATGGATTCCGGCCACCCGGCCGCCAGAACGGAGAACCGGCCGATGTTGCTGGACTGGTCACCGACCTGGGACACACACCCCCACACCACGTCGTCGACCGTTGACGGGTCGAGTCCGGTGCGCGCGGCGAGCGCGTTCAGCACCAACCCCGACAGGTCGGCGGCGTGCACGCCGGACAGTCCGCCGTTTCGCTTGCCGACCGCAGTGCGGACCGCCTCGACAATCACCGTTTCCCGCATTACTGCTCCTGCTCCTTAGTTTCCAGGACTTCTCACGCGACAACACCCTGCTCCCGCAGGCGGGCGATCTCGTCGCCGGACAAGCCCAACTCGGCCAGCAGCGCATCGGTGTGCTCACCGAGGCCCGGCACCGGGCCCATCGGCTGCTCATAACCGGCGATGATCGGCGGCGGCAGGATGGCCTCGATCGGCCCGGCCGTGGTCTGCACTGTCCGCCAGCGGTCGCGATCCGACAGCTGGGGATGTGCGAGCACCTCACTGGGCAGGTTGTAGCGGGCATTACCGATGCCCGCGGTGTCAGCGGTCTTCTGGATGTGCGCGAGATCGTACTTAGCACACCAGGTTTGGATGGCCTCGTTGAGGACATCGCGGTTGGCGACGCGATCGGAGTTGGTGGCGAAGCGCGGGTCGTCAGCCAGGTCAGGCCGCTCGATGATGTCACGGGCCAGCCGTTGCCACTCTCGGTCATTGGTGGTGCCCAACACAACGGTCTGGTTGTCGGCGGTGTCGTAGGAGCCATAGGGCGCGACCGCCGGGGAGTTCATCCCCAACGGTTGCTGGTCGATTCCGGAGTGCTGAGCGTAGGTCAGCGGATAACCCATCAAGTCCATCATCGTGTCGAACAGGCTCACGGTGACCGCCGCACCCCGGCGCTCCCGCTGGCCGCGGGAGATCAGCATCGCCATGATCGACAGCGCCGAGTACAGCCCGGTGGAGATGTCGGCGATGGGCGGGCCGGGCTTGGCCGGCATACCGGGATAGCCGGTAACTGCACATGATCCGGACTCGGACTGCGCCAAGAGGTCGTAGGCACGCTTGTTCGACAGCGGGCCGCCCGCGCCGTATCCGTCGATCTCGACGGCGATCACATCGGGTTGGCGGTCGCGCAGTTGCTCGGCTGAGATGCCGAGCCTGGCGGTGGAGCCGGGCGCCAGATTCGACACCAGCGCGTCGGCGCGGTCGAGCATCCGGTGCAGGATCTCCAGGCCCTCGGGCGACTTCAGGTCCAGCGCGATGGATTCCTTGTTGCGGTTGGCCCAAACAAAGTGCGCCGCAAGGCCACCCGGGCCATTGACGACGTCGTCGTAGTGTCGGGCGAAGTCCCCGCCCGCCGGATTCTCCACCTTGATCACGCGGGCCCCGAAATCGGCCAGCACCCGCGTACAGATCGGCGCCGCTATCGCCTGTTCCAGAGCCACGACGGTGATACCGGCCAGCGGGGCTGCCGGTCGTTGCGCAGAAGTCATCAGATCACCATACGGACGGCCGAGCGGCTGCTGGCCACTAGTAACTCTTGGGCAAGCCGAGCACGTTGGCGGCGAGGAAATTGAGGATCATCTCCTGGCTGACTGGGGCGATCTTCATCAGCCGCGATTCACGGAAGAATCGGGAAATGTGGTACTCCTCGGAGTAACCCATGCCGCCGTGAGTCTGCAACGCGCGGTCGGCCGCCCCGAACCCGGCGTCCGCGCACAGATATTTGGCCATATTGGCTTCCCGACCGCACGGCTTTCCGTTGTCGTAGAGCCAGGTCGCCTTACGCAGGATCAGCTCGGCGGCATCCAAGCGCGCCAGCGAGTCGGCCAGCGGGAACTGGATGCCCTGGTTCATCCCGATCGGCCGGTCGAACACCACGCGTTCGTTGGCGTATTTCACCGCCCGGTCCAGTGCCACCCGCCCGATGCCGAGCGCCTCGGCAGCGATCAACATCCGTTCCGGGTTCAGCCCGTGCAGGATGTAGGAGAATCCCTGGCCCTCTTCACCGATGCGGTCAGAGACCGGGACGCGCAGATCGTCGATGAACACCTCGTTGGAGCTGACCGCATTGCGCCCCATCTTCTTGATGGGCCGGATATCGACGTGGTCCCGGTCGATGTCGGTGAGGAACAGTGACAAGCCGTCGGTCGGCTTGCCCCCGCGCTTTTCCGCGTCCTCGCGGCTCTCGGTTCGGGTCAGCAGCAGGATCTTCTCGGATTCCAGCGCCTTGGAGATCCATACCTTGCGGCCGTTGACGATGTAATGGTCGCCGGAGTTGTCCCGACTGCGTTTGGCGAATGTCGTGATCCGCGAAGTATCCAGTCCGGCACCGGGTTCGGTAACGCCGAAGCAGACGTGCAAGTCTCCATTGACGATTCGCGGCAGCGTCGCGGCCTTCATCTCGTCGGAGCCGAACACCACCACCGGCTGCATACCGAAGATGGACATGTGGATCGCACTGGCGGCGTTCATAGCTCCGCCAGAGCGGGCGACCTCCTCGGCCAACAGTGTGGCCTCGGTGATGCCCAGACCGTGGCCGCCGTATTCCTCCGGGATGGTCATCCCCAGCCAACCGCCCTTGGCGATGGCGTCGTAGAACTCTGAAGGGAACTGGTGCTCCTGGTCCTTATCCATCCAGTACTGGTCGTCGAAGCGTGATGCCAGCTCCCGCACCGACTTACGGATCAGTGCCTGATCCTCGGTCAGCTCGAAGCTCATCCCTGCGGACATCTTCGCCCTCCAGTTCCTCGGGTGGTCGGTGACCACATAGGTCATCGTCGGCGCGAAGGGTCTGCCCGCCTCGCACCGACGACCAACGACTCGGCGTGCGGCTTTAGGTGCCGCTGTTCGCCTTGGCGGCGTCCATCAAGGCACTGTCGCCCCGTTCGCCCTTCTGATGATGGCTGCGCGCCTGGATCGACACGTCGTGGCCCTCGGCCGCCTTGCGCAGCGCGCCGACGGTGGCCTGCTCACGCGCGATGTGAGTGAACGGGTCCCAGTGGTACCAGCGGCACGCGTTCTCGTAGGTCATCTTGTTGATCTCGGCGTCGGGCACGTCGTGTTCCTTCAGGACCTCGTCGAGCTGCTCGGGGGCACCGGGCCACATCGAGTCGCTGTGCGGGTAGTCGGCCTCCCAGCAGATGTTGTCGATTCCGATGGCGTTACGCAGCTGCACACCAACATGATCGGAGATGAAGCACGTGAGGAAGTGCTCCCGGAAGACCTCCGACGGCTTCTGCCTGCCGAAGTCCTGCCCAGTCCAGGTCGAGTGCATCTCGTAGGTGCGATCGGCGCGTTCCAGGAAGTAGGGAATCCAGCCGGTACCACCCTCCGAGAGCGCGATCTTGAGGTTCTTGTATTCCTTGATCGGCCTGGACCACAACAGATCCGCAGCGGCCTGCACGATGTTCATCGGCTGCAGCGTGATCATCACGTCCATCGGAGCGTCCGGCGCGGTGATCGCCAGCTTGCCCGACGAGCCGATGTGAACGTTGAGCACCGTGTCGGTGTCTACCAGCGCCTCCCACATCGGCTTCCAGTGGTCGAAGTCGTGGAAACTCGGATAGCCCATCGCCGCCGGATTCTCGCTGAATGTCAGGGAGTGCACACCGCGCGCGGCATTGCGGCGGATCTCCGCGGCGCATGCCACCGGATCCCAGATCACCGGCAGCGTCATCGGAATGAACCGCGCCGGATAGGCGCCGCACCACTCCTCGACATGCCAGTCGTTGTAAGCCTGCACCAGTGCCAACGAGAACTCCGGGTCTTCGGTGGCAAACAACCGGCCGGCGAAGCCGGGGAAGGACGGGAAACACATCGATCCGAGAATGCCGCCGGCGTTCATATCCTTGACCCGCTCGTCGACGTCGTAACAGCCGGGCCGGATCTCGTCGAGCCCCTGCGGCTCCAGGCCGTACTCCTCCTTGGGCCGGCCAGCGACCGCATTCAACGCGACGTTGGGAATGACGATGTCGCGGAAACGCCACATATCCGAGCCGTCGGGGTTGTGGACCAGCCGGGGTGCGTCGTCGACGTACTTCTGCGGCAGATGGTTTTTGAACATATCGGGCGGCTCAACGATGTGATCGTCGACGCTGATCAGGATCATGTCCTCGTTGCGCATGGCATTCCTTCCGTGGCGACCCGCTTAATGAAAACTAGCTTCTCATTCCACGAGAATCAACATTCGACAGTTGCCTCACCGGTGCGCCGCGGCCCCCATCCGAGCCCCCACCACACCCGCCCGACCTCGGATTTTCCGCGCAGCTCACAAGCGGGGATTGACCTTCCGGCAAGATCATGAAAATCTGTTATCCGGATATGAGAATGCGATTCTCTACCTTGAGAGGGGGTTACCTGTGCGCTTGACGCCGCTACCAGCCGAACAGTGGGACGACGAGGTGCAGTCCGCCCTGAAGAGCATGCTGCCGCGTGACCGACAGAACCCCGAGGGTGCCGGAACAGCGCTGTCCACCCTTGTGCGACATCCCGACCTCACCAAGGCGTACCTGGGCTTCAACGTCTACTTGTTGTTCGGCTCCACGCTTCCAGCCCGGCTGCGCGAGGTGGCCGTGCTGCGGGTCGCGCATCGTCGCGACTGCACGTACGAGTGGGAGCACCACGTCGAGATGGCCAAGGCGGAGGGCCTGACCGAGGCCGACGTCGAGGCCATCCGGCGCGGCGAGGCCAATGACGAGCTCGACCGGCTGGTACTGAAGGCCACCGACGAACTCGAGGACAAATCCAATCTCACCGACGAAATCTGGGCCGCGCTCGGCGAACATCTCGACGAGCGCCAGCGCATGGATTTCGTCTTTACCGTCGGCGCCTACGGCATGTTGGCCATGGCGTTCAACACTTTCGGCGTGCAGCTCGAGAACGAAAGGTAACTACGTTGGCATTTTTCCCGAAACCAGCTGCGGGTAGCTGGACGCAGAACTGGCCCGAACTGGGCACTGGTCCCGTCGATTACACCGACTCGATCGACCCCGAACAGTGGAAGCTCGAGCAGCAGGCGATCTTCAAGAAGACCTGGCTCCAGATGGGCCGGGTGGAACTCATCGGCAAGAAGGGCAATTACGTCACCCGCGAGCTGCCGTCGGTCGGTCCCGGGGTGTCGATCATCATCGTCAATGACGGTGACGAAGTCCGCGCGTTCTACAACTTCTGCCGCCACCGCGGCAACAAGCTGGTATGGAATGACTATCCAGGCGAAGAGGTTTCGGGCTCGTGCCGGCAGTTCACCTGCAAGTACCACGCCTGGCGCTACTCACTCAAGGGTGACCTGACCTTCATCCAGCAGGAAGGCGAGTTCTTCGACGTCGATAAGGCGGACTACGGGCTGGTGCCGGTGCGCTGCGAGGTGTGGGAGGGCTTCATCTTCGTCAACTTCGACGACAACGCCATCGGGCTGCGGGAGTACCTGGGCGAGTTCGCCGAGGGCCTCGAGGGCTACCCATTCCACGAGATGACCGAGCACTACAGCTACCGCTCGGAGGTCAACGCGAACTGGAAGCTCTTCATCGACGCGTTCACCGAGTTCTATCACGCGCCGATCCTGCACATGAAGCAGGCGGAGCGGGAAGAAGCCGAGAAGCTGGCCAAGTTCGGCTTCGAGGCGCTGGCCTACGACATCAAGGGTGACCATTCGATGGTGTCGTCGTGGGGCGGTATGTCCCCACCCAAGGACCTGAACATGGTCAAACCCATCGAACGGATCCTGCACAGCGGACTCTTCGGCCCGTGGGAACGGCCCGACATCAAGGGCATCCTGCCCGATGAGTTGCCGCCGGCAATCAACCCCGGCCGCCACAAGACCTGGGGCACTGACTCATTCGAGTTTTTCCCCAACTTCACGCTGCTGTTCTGGGCGCCGGGTTGGTACCTGACGTACAACTACTGGCCTACCGCGGTGGACAAGCACATCTTCGAGGCCGACCTGTACTTCGTGCCGCCCACGAATCTGCGGCAGCGGCTCTCGCAGGAGTTGGCGGCCGTGACGTTCAAGGAATATGCATTCCAAGACGCCAACACGCTGGAGGCTACCCAGACCCAGATCGGCACCGGGGTCATCAAGGACTTCCCGTTGTGTGATCAGGAAATCTTGCTGCGCCACCTTCATATGACCGCACACCAGTACGTGGACAGGTACAAAGAAGCCATGGCCAACGGAAACGGCTCAGCTGCCGCCAAGCTGATGAAGGAAGACGCAAATGTCTAAGCTGCCAGAAGAATTCGCCGATTTGGAGCGCTTCAGCGACTGGTGCCTGCCGACAGAGGAAGAGCGCTACGAGAAGCGGCTGAACTCGACGATGTCCGAGATGCAGGAGTTGTACGACGCCGGCATGGAACGGCTCGAAGACATCATGGTCTACGTCGACGCCCGCTTCCCACTCAAGGGGATGCCGGAGGACGCCAAAGCCCTGGTCCACTTGGGACAGTCGATCGTCCAGGTCAGCTTTCCGATCGAGGTGTGGAAGCAGCCCCGCGTGCTCGACAGCGGCGCGGCCTATATCCAACTCATCAAGGAGCCGGTGGTCTAGTTTGTCTGCTCTTCACGCAAGCGGTTCATCGCCGCGCGCAACGACCCTCAAGGCGGCCGGGTACGTCGACGTCGACGCGGGCGAGATCGTCCGCCCCGGCATCGTGAAGGTCGATGGCGACCGAATCGTCGCCGTCGGTGGCGACATCGATGCGGAGTCATCGACTGTGCTCGATCTGGGGGACGCCATCCTGCTGCCCGGCCTGATGGACATGGAAGTCAACCTCCTGATGGGCGGCCGGGGGGAAACCCCCGGCCTTTCCCAGGTTCAGGACGATCCGCCGACCCGGGTCCTGCGCGCGGTCGGCAATGCCCGGCGCACATTGCACGCCGGGTTCACCACGGTGCGCAACCTCGGACTCTTCGTCAAGACCGGCGGCTATCTGCTTGACGTCGCATTGGGCAAGGCCATCGACGCCGGCTGGATCGAAGGCCCGCGCATCGTCCCGGCCGGCCATGCCATCACCCCAACCGGCGGCCACCTGGACCCGACGATGTTCGCCGCGTTCATGCCCGGCGCCCTTGAGTTGACGGTCGAGGAGGGCATCGCCAACGGGGTCGACGAGGTCCGCAAGGCGGTGCGGTACCAGATCAAACACGGGGCGCAACTGATCAAGGTGTGCGTCTCCGGCGGTGTCATGTCGCTGACCGGCGAAGCAGGCGCGCAACACTATTCGGATGACGAGCTGCGTGCGATCGTCGATGAGGCACACCGGCGCGGGCTGCGAGTGGCCGCGCACACCCACGGCGCCGAGGCGGTCAAGCACGCGGTCGCATGCGGGATCGATTGCATCGAGCACGGCTTCCTGATGGACGACGAGGCGATCCAGATGCTCGTCGACAATGACCGGTTCCTGGTCACCACTCGCCGCCTGGCCCAGGCGATGGATGTCTCACACGCGCCGAAGGAGTTGCAGGACAAGGCGGCGGTGATGTTCCCGAAGGCCGAGACGTCGATCAAGGCGGCCTACGAGGCCGGGGTGAAGATCGCCGTCGGCACCGACGCGCCCGCGATCCCGCACGGTAAGAACGCCGACGAGTTGGTCACCCTGGTGGAATGGGGCATGCCGCCGGCCGCGGTGCTGCGGGCCGCCACCGTCGTCTGCGCCGACTTGATCAACGTCACCGACCGTGGCCGGATCGCCGAGGGGCTGCTGGCCGACATCATTGCCGTACCCGGTGATCCGTTGTTCGACATCACCGTTACCAAAGACGTTCGCTTCGTCATGAAAGGCGGGAAAGTCTATGTCCACAAGAAGGACTGACGATATCGTCGAGATTCAGCAACTGCTGGCCCGCTATGCGGTGACCATCACCCAGCTTGACGTCGAGGCCCTGGTCAAGGTCTTCACCGAGGATGGTACCTACAGCGCGTTCGGTGAAACCTATTCGCTAGGCCGGTTTCCGGAGCTCGTCGAGGCAGCGCCCAAGGGGCTGTTCATGACCGGCGAGTCGCTGGTCGAATTCGACGAGAGCGACCCTGACGCCGCCACCGGAACCCAGCCGCTGTGCTTCATCGAGCACTCCGCCCACGACATGCGCATCGGCTACTACCGCGACACCTACCTGCGGACCGAACAGGGCTGGCGGCTGCGGACCCGCGCGATGACCTTCATCCGGCGCACCGGTGTGCACGATTCGGGCCGTCCGCACGCGATCGGCCGGCCGGCGGGCGGATGACCGCGGCAGCCGAATCCGGTACGACCGTCGAAGAGTTCCGCAGTCGGTTGAGGGCCTGGCTCGACGCGAACGACCTGACGCCCGGTCCGGATCATTCCCTGCCGGCACACATCGAGCAGATGAGCCGAGTCCGCCGGGCCCTGTACGACGCCGGGTGGATGCGATACGGCTGGCCCGAAGAGGTGGGCGGCCTTGGCGGGTCGGTGATCATGCGGATGGTGGTCGCCGAAGAGGTGCTCGGCCGCAATATCGCCGAGCCGGGCCCGTATTCGATGATGGAAGTCCTTGTGCCGACCATGATCTCGTATGCCCGCCCGGAGCTGGCCGCCGAGATGGTGCCGCGCTATCTGCGCGGCGAGGAGCACTGGTGCCAGGGCTTCTCAGAACCTGGCTCGGGTAGTGACCTGGCGTCGTTGTCCACCAAGGCCACCCAGCGCGGTGACGAGTGGGTGATCAACGGCCAGAAGGTGTGGACCAGCTTCGCCCAGTTCTCCAAGCGCTGCGTGCTGCTGACCCGCACCGGATCGCCGGACACCCCCAAACATGAAGGCATCACCGCCTTCTTCGTCGACATGGATTCGCCGGGCATCATGGTGCGGCCGCTGCACACCATGCACGGGGTCGACGAGTTCTGCGAGGTCTACTTCGATGACGTCGTCGTGCCAGCCGATCGCATGCTCGGCAATCCCGGGGACGGCTGGCGACTGGCCAACGACCTGTTGCCGTTCGAGCGGTCGACCTGCTTCTGGCAGCGGATCTCGTATTTGTTCACCCGGTTGGACCGGCTGACCGCCGACGCCACCGACGCCGGGGACTCCGAGCTCGGGGCGGCCTACCTGGCCCTACACACCGTCCGCTGCCGGTCGGCGAGCACCCAGCACCGCTTCGCCGATGGGGCGAAGCTGGGCGCGGAGACCTCGATCGACAAGGTGCTGCTGGCCAGCGCCGAACAGCGCCTCTACGAGACCGCGCGCGATGTACTGCCGGGTGTCCTCGAACTCGATGAGACGCCTTGGCGGTCGGAGTTTCTGTACTCGCGGTCGGCCACCATCTACGGCGGCACCGCCGAGATCCAGCGCAATATCATCGCCCGCCGGCTCCTCGACCTCGGGAAGGAATGAGACGTGGACGACGGCGAACTCGGGATGCTGGCTGACACGCTGACGAAGTCGATGACCTCCGCGGCTGCCGCAGGAACACCCAATGTCGAGGATGTCCTCGCCGACCTCGGCTGGCTGGAGATGCTCGACGAAATCCCGGCTGAGGCAACCGCTCTGGTGTTCCGGCTGCTCGGCCAGACCGGCACTCACGCCGGTGTGGTCAACGACGTGGTACTCGCGGCGGCCGGACGCGCACCCGGCGGGACGATCGCACTTCCGTACACCGGCGGCCGCTGGGTGGTTTGGGAGCGCACCGACGACGCGCACTCGGCGCTGGATCCCGAACTGCCCATCCGCACCACCGAGGCCGGTGACGAGGTCCCGCTGGCCAAGGGGCGCCTCGCGCTCGGGTGGTGGCTGGCGGGCTCGGGGCGGGCGATGCTGACGCTAGCCCGTCAGCACGCCGTGGATCGGGTCCAGTTCGGCCGACCTATTGCGTCGTTCCAGGCAGTGCGTCATCGGCTGGCCGAGACCCTGGTCGCGATCGAGGGCGCCGAAGCGACCCTGTTCGCAGCCCAGGACGACGGGAGCGACCTAGCCTGTTTATTGGCCAAGGCGGCGGCCGGTCAGGCCGCGCTGACCGCGGCCAAGCACTGCCAGCAGGTGCTCGGCGGCATCGGCTTCACCGACGAGCACGACCTGCACCGGCACGTGAAGCGCGTCTACGTGCTCGATGGGCTGCTCGGTTCGGCACGTGACCTGACCCGGGAAGCGGGTGCGGTCGTTCGCTCGCTGGGGCACGCCCCACGGCTGGGAAATCTGTGACGTACGCCATGGCGGCGAATGTGCTGGTCGCCCTTTAGACTGTGCGGAACGAAAAATTCAGCCCATATTGGATTGAGAACGTAATTCTCTTCGCTGAGAGTAGTACTCTCTTAGCGTGAGCCACATCCGAACCGCTGATTCGCGCTCGTTTAGAGTCCAGCAGTGAACAGTCCAAGCGAAGAGCCTGCCTGGAAGCAGCGCGCTGTTGAGCGGTCCATCCGGACCGCCAAGGTGCGTGCCGGGCAGCGCGTGCAGCGATTCTTGGATGCCGCACAGGCCATCATCACCGAAAAGGGCAGCACCGACTTCACCGTGCAGGAAGTGGTGGACCGGTCGCGCCAGTCGTTGCGCAGCTTCTACTTGCAGTTCGACGGTAAGCACGAGCTGCTGCTGGCGCTGTTCGAGGACGCACTGAGCCGCGCTGCCGATCAGATCCGGGCCGCGACATCGGCCCAGAAGGATCCGCTGGACCGGCTCAAGGTGGCCGTCACCCTGCTCTTCGAGCTTTCCCGGCCAGACCCGGCCGCCCGTCGACCGCTGTTCACCGACTTCGCACCGCAACTGCTGATCTCGCATCCCACCGAGGTGAAGGTCGCCCACGCACCGCTGGTCGCGCTGTTTTCCGAGCTGATGATCGAGGCCGCCGCAGCCGGTGAGCTGCGCGAGGACGCGAACCCACGCCGGATGGCGGCCATGACGATGCAGACCATCATGTTCATCGCCCAGTCGAGCTCGGTGGAGGACGAGGAGATCCACACGCCGATCAGCGGCGAAGAAGTCTGGACCTTCTGCTCCCAGGGCTTCGCCCGTAAGTAGTGCGCCGGCTCACTGCGGTTCGGTCGCCGGCGAAAGTCCTTGTGCGATGAGCGTTTCCGCGGCGCTGTAGGGATCGCACCGGCCGTCGGCAACGGCGTCGGCCAAAGCATCGAGATCCGGGTGGCTGTGCAGACGGCTCTGCGCCAGCGACAGCACCTGTGCCCGCGCCCGCGCGGTGCGCCGGGCCGGCGTGTCAGCACGGCGGTGGGCCTCGATCGCCTCGATGAGCTCCCCCACCCCTTCCGCCCTGGCGGCAACCAGGGTCAGTACCGGAACGTGCGTCTCGAACTTGAGGTCGCGCACCGTCTGGGCGGCACCGTCCCGGTCGGCCTTGTTCACCACCACCAGATCGGCGACCTCAAGTAAACCCGCCTTGGCAGCCTGGACGGCGTCGCCGGCACCCGGATTGAGGATCACGATCGTGGGATCGGCGACCGCGGCGATCTCGATCTCGGACTGTCCGACTCCCACGCTCTCCACCAGCACGACGTCATGGCCCAGCGCGCCGAGCAACCGGATGGCGGCGGGCACGGCGGCGGCCAGGCCACCGAGATGACCGCGGGTGGCCACCGATCGGATCAACACGCCGGGGTCGTTGATGTGGGCAGCCATCCTGATCCGGTCACCCAGCAGAGCCCCGCCGCTGTACGGCGACGACGGGTCCACCGCGAGCACCGCGACCCGTTGTCCGCGTTCGCGATACGCCGCGACCAGCACCGCGATCGTCGTCGACTTACCGGCACCAGGCGGACCCGTCACGCCGACCACCGGCACCACGGCCGGACCGACCAGGGCGAGCACCTCGTCACGGCGGGCGCTCTCGACGAGGCTTAAAAGTCGCCCGACAGCGCGGGTGTTCCCGCCGCGGGCTGCGGCGATGAGCTCGGCGACGTCCATAGACGGCAACGCTAGCGCGGAGATGGTCACCACTTCGGGTTGATCTTTTTCGAGCCCCATGAGAATACTATTCTCTCAAGTAGAGAGTGTCAGTTGCAAGAAGGGTAACGTTATGCAGATCAGTGGGACTTCGGCCGTCGTCTTCGGTGGCGCGGGCGGCCTGGGCGAGGCGACCGTGCGCAAACTGCACGGGGCAGGGGTCAAGGTCGTAATCGCCGACTTGTCCGATGAGAAGGGCGAGGCACTCGCCGGCGAGCTCGAAATTCCCTACGTGCGCACCGATGTCACCAACGACGACGATGTGTTGGCCGCGATTGCCGCGGCCGAGGCGCTCGGCCCGCTCCGCGTCTCGGTGGACACCCACGGCGGCCCGGCCGGCGGCGGCCGGCTGGTCGGCAAGGACGGTTCGCCGATGGAGATGGCGGCGTTCACCAAGACCATCACCTTCTACCTGACCGCGGTGTTCAACGTTATGCGGCACGTCGCCGCCGCGATGGCCCGTCAGGAGCCCGACGAGAACGGTGCCCGCGGCGTCATCATCAACACCGCGTCGATCGCCGCGTTCGAAGGCCAGATCGGGCAGCTGCCCTACTCGGCCGCCAAAGGCGGTGTCGTCGCGATGACACTGGTTGCTGCACGCGATCTTTCGCCGCTGGGGATCCGGGTGATGTCGATCGCGCCGGGCACCATCAACACCCCCGCATACGGCAAGGCTGCCGATCAGCTGGAGGCATACTGGGGCCCGCAGGTACCGTTCCCCAAGCGGATGGGACGTTCGGTCGAGTACGGCGCACTGGCACTGTCCATCGCCGAAAACGACTACCTCAACGGCGAAACCATCCGGCTGGACGGCGCATTGCGCTTCCCACCGAAGTAGCGCCCCCGCTACTTCTTGGCTGACTTTTCTACGAGCCCATCGACGATCGTGTTGAAGTCGGCGGTGCCGAACGACACGTACTCCGCGAGGTTCGCGTAGTCCAGCGAGGCCATCACCGACTTTTCCAGCTGCAGGTTCATCAACCGCTTGGTGGCTTCGACTGCCTGCTGCGGCAGTTCGATGATCTTCTTAGCACACGCGATCGCCTCGGACACCGGTTCAGCGACAACATGATTCGCCAGCCCTAGTTCCACGGCACGCTGAGCCTTGATGCGCACACCGGTCAGGGCGAACTCCTTGGCCTGCAGCAGAGAGATCTGCGATCCCCACACCAGCGGGCCGCCGTCGGCGGCGACCAGGCCGATGGACACGTGCGGGTCGGCGAAGAATGCGTTCTCGGCGATGTAGACGATGTCGGAGAGTGCGGCCAGGCTGCAGCCCAGCCCGACAGCCGGCCCATTGACGGCGGCGATCACCGGAATCCGGCAGCGGACCATGCCGATCACCAGATCGCGACCATGCTTGATCGTCTTCTGCCGCAACGCTTCATCGTTGCGCAGCTCATCGAGGTAGTTGAAGTCGCCACCCGCAGAGAACGCCCGCCCCGAACCGGTGATGACGGCCGCCCGCGCGGAGGCATCCTCGTTGAGCGCCTCCCAGATCTTGGCCAGTCCGACGTGGAGGTTGTCGTTGACGGCGTTCAGCTCGTCCGGACGGTTCAGCGTGATGATGCGCAGCGGGCCATCGGCTTGCACATCGATCTCGTCTGGCATGTCGTACATGAGCTAGATCCCCAATCCCAAGATGCGCCCCGCGATGATGTTCTTCTGAATCTGTGACGTTCCGCCCATCACACTCTGAGCACGGCTGTAGAGATAGGCGCCGAACAGCTCCTCGTCATCGGTGCCGACGGTGGCCAGGGCGGCATGGCCGACCGATTGCTCGGTCCAGGTCATCAACAGCTTGTCCAGCGAGCCGTCCGGACCGTGCTTGATGCCGTCGAGCTGCTCGGAGAGCCGCCGCCGCACGTGCAGACGCAGCATCTCGGTCTGCACCCAGGCCCACGACAGTTCATTGGGAGCCGGGCCGGTCACCCGGGACGCCATCTGGCGCACCAGTTTTCCGTACCGCGCCGAGAAGCCCAGCGTCGACGGTTCGCGCTCGTGGCTGACGACGGTCATGGCCAGCTTCCAGCCGTCACCCGGCGCACCGACCATATTCGCGGCCGGAACCCGGGCACCATCGAACTCGACCTGACCGAACTCCTTGGTGACACCGCTGATCATCTTCAGCGGCCGTTGCACAATTCCCGGCTGATGCATCGTCACGATGAACGCCGAGATGCCCTTATGCTTGGGCACCTCTTTGTCGGTGCGCGCCAGCACCAGACACCAGTCGGCACAGTCGGAGTAGCTGGTCCAGATCTTGTGACCATTGATGACGTACTCATCACCATCGCGGGTTGCGGTCGTGGTCAGCGACGCCAAATCCGAACCGGCCCCTGGCTCCGAAAACCCTTGGCACCAGCGCTCGGTGCCGTTGATCATGCCGGGCAGGAATCGCTGGGCCAGTTCCTCGCTGCCGTGATGGCGCAACCCGACCACCAGATAGCCGAGGCTCGGACGGGCAGGCGCGCCGGCCTTGGCGATCTCCTCATCGACGATCACGTCGAAGACGGTCGGCAAGCCTTGGCCGCCGTACTCTTGCGGCCACGACGTGCCGAAGAAGCCGGCCGCGTATAACGCCCGATGCCACTCTCCTGCTTTGGCCCAATAGGCGTCACCCGAGGTCGGGAACTTGCCCTTCTGTTCTTTCAGCCAACCGCGCAGCCGCTGCCGGAAGGCGGCCTCGTCCGGCGAATCACGAAAGTCCAATGGTCAACTCCTCCAACTTGACTGGCCAGGCCTCGGTGGCGGCCAGCACCCGACGCAGATAGATATGGGCCAGGCACTCCCAGGTGTTGCCGATTCCGCCGTGCACCTGAATCGATATCTCGGCGACCGTGAACGCCGCTCGCGCACAATAGATCTTGGCCACGCGGGCGGCCTCCACGGCCTGCTCGCCTGGCAACTCGTCGACCGCCCATGCGGCATGGCGCAGGACGCTGACCGACCCTTCGATCAGCGCCAGGCCGTCGGCCAGCATGTGCGCCACAGCCTGATACGAGCCGATGGCCGCGCCGTACTGTTCGCGAACCTTGGCGTATTCGGTTGCCAGAGTGTGGGTACCGCGGGCGGCGCCGACCAGGTCGGCCGTCGTGATCACGAGCGCAAGGGCGTACCAGCGCTGCGCCTGCTCGGTGGTCAACTGCCCCACCGCCTCAGGGGTGCCGGCGACCGCGGCGGTGACCCTGGTCAGATCGGCGGCGTCGCGAACGCCACCCACTTCGACCGACTCCACGGTGGTGCCAGCGAGTCGCAATGCTGCACCGACACCGTCAGCATCGATGACCGTATCCCCGACCGCGATGCTCGCCGGGAGCGGATCGGTGCCGAGAAGGCGGTAGAGGTCGTCGGAGAGCACCGGTCCGAGGAACGGCACGTCGACCAGAGCACGGGCAAATTCCTCGGCGACCAAAGCGACTTCGACACCGCTGGCACCATCGGAACGAAGCGACCGCCAGCCGGTCGCGTCAACGGTTTTGGCCAGCCGGGTCCGCCGGGACTTGTCGTCCAGGTCCGCAACAGACCCGGGGCCGAAGTCATCGGCCAGCTTGGCCGCGGCGGCGCGCAGCTGCTGCTGCTCACTCGTCAGACGTACGTCCATACCGCTCCTTGAGAACTCGCCGTAGCGCCTTACCCGATGGCAGACGTGGGATTTCGGGCACGAACACGATGTCACGCGGGCGTTTATAGGAGGCCAGCCGATTGGCGACCAGCGCGTCCAGCTCGTCGGCCCCGACCTCCCCGGCGGTCGCGACCGCTGCGATAACCGCCTCGCCGTCTTGCGCGTCGGGTACTCCGAACACCGCACAGTCCCGCACGGCGGGGTGGCCGTGCAGGACCGACTCGACCTCGACGGGAGCTACCTGGAAGCCGCGTACCTTGATCATTTCCTTGAGCCGGTCGGTGATTCGCAGCCAGCCGTCGTCGAGGTGACCGGTATCGCCGGTGCGATACCAACCATCGTCGAACGCATCGGCGGTGGCCTCCTCGGGGAGATAACCCGCCATCGCTGACTCCGAGCGCACCTGGATCTCGCCGGTCTCCCCCTGCTTGACGGGCCGACCGGTCTGGATCGACACGATGCGCACCGCCGGAATCGGCCGGCCCACGGTGTCCAACCGGGCCTGATCTCTGGGACAGCATGCGATGACCGGCACCTCACTGGTGCCGTAGGCCGAGATCCAGCCGACACCGGTCCGCCGTGTCACTTCATCAGCCACGCTGGCGGTGACCGGCGTGGCGCACCACAAGATGTAGCGCAACGAGGACAGGTCGAATGCCTCCAGCGTCGGATGCGATGCGATCGCCAGTGCGATTGGGGCGACGGCCATTTCGACCGTGATGCGGTCATCCTGGATATGCTGGAGCATCGCGCCGACGTCGAACCTGCGGTGCAGGCGCATCCAGGCACCCGCGTCGAGCACGGTGACGATGTTGAGCAGACCGAGGATGTGCGAGGGCGGCGTGACGATCTGCATACGGTCGACAGCCGTAAGACCCAGCGCCTGGCGCCAGTGCCGCACCCCCGCTGCCAGCGAGCGGTGCGTGTGCCGAACCGCCTTTGGCATTCCTGTGGTGCCCGAACTGAAGACCAGCACTGCATCGGAATCGGCCACCGGTTCGCACGGGGTCGGTTCCGACGGGGTGATCGGTTCGTCGAGGCTCAGCATCGGCATCACGTCGGCCAGCACCGGGTTGTCACCGACGGCATGGTCAGCGCCAGCCACGTCCAATGCATGACCGACGTCGGCGGACTTCCAACTCGGACTGATCAATACCGCCGACGCGCCGAGACGCCAGATGGCCTGTATCGCGAAGATGAACTCGGGCCGGTTCGACGCCATCAGCGCGACCCGCTCGCCGGCCTGCACCCCTCGACGCGCCAGTGTGTCAGCCAACCCGGCGGACAGCGCATCGACCTGGGATCGTGTGTACATGCGGTCCTCGAAGGCAAGCACTCTCACGTCGCTCACGGCGCGGTCCGCTCGCACATGGTCAGTGACAATCCCATCGACAGGTCAGTGAACGAGAACATACTATCGCCAGTAGAGAACTGTATTCTCATCTGGGCAGAATGATAGTGCTCAAAACCCGAGGAGAGAAGTAGATGGCCAGCTTGTCCTGGACGGCCACCATCACGCTGGACGGCACCACGGTCACGGTGCCCCTGAACGACGGTGACACGCTGCTGGAGACGGCGCGTCGGGCCGGATTGAGCCCGCCCTACAGCTGCGAGGCCGGCAACTGTGGCACCTGCATCGCCACCGTCACCGAAGGCACGGTCACGATGCGGATGAACGAGGTGCTCGACGACGGCGAGATCGACGACGGGCTGGTGCTCACCTGTCAGGGCGTGCCCCAGACGGACGTGACCCTGAGTTACGACGACTGAAATTCGTCGAGCGCCGGTGGCGGCCGATAGTCGGGCTGGTACCCCACCACCCGGATTGGGCTGCCGACCAGGCGGTAATCCCCAGCCGTCACGGTGACTTCCGGCGTCTCATCGAGCGCCTCGGGAAGCGATCGCACCGCGGCAGCAGGAATGCCCAGCGGGCGCAGTCGCGCCTCCCAGCCCACCGCGGAGTCGGCGGTCAGCGCGTTGGTCACGACCTCGAGTACCTTGTCACGGTTAGCCGCCCGTTCAGCCATCGTCGGGAAGCCCTCGATACCAGCCTCAGCGGCGAAGGTCTTCCAGAAGCCGTCGTGGGTGACGAACAGCGCCAGATAACCCTCGGCGGTCGGAAATAGTTGGGCGGGAACATAAAACGAGTGAGCGCCGAAGGGATACCTGAGCGGGTGCACGCGATCGTTGAGGTATGCCGAGGCTCGGTAGTTCAGCTGCGAGAACATCACGTCGCGCAGCGACACATCCACCTGCCCGCCCTCGCCGGAGACGATCATCGCGAGAAGTCCCAGCGCCGCGGTCAACCCGGTGGAGTTGTCGGCCGATGAGTAGCCCGGCAGGGTCGGCGGCGCATCGGGGTCGCCGGTCATGGCGGCCACCCCGGTCGCCGCCTGGATGACGTAGTCGAAGGCGGGATCGTCGCCACCGTCGAGTCCGTAGCCGGTCAGCGCGACGCACACGATCTTCTCGTTGTGCACCCGCAGCGCGTCGTAGGTTAGACCGAAGCGCCGGATCACCGATGGCTTCATGTTGACCAGCAGCGCATCGGAGTTCGCGGCCAGCTCACCGAGGCGCTGTTGGCCGGCCTCCGAGGCCAGGTCCAGGCACACGCTGCGCTTGTTGCGGTTCAGGCTGGCGAAGTAACTCATCCCGACCTGGCGAGAAATCTCCCCGCCCGGCGGCTCGATTTTGATCACCTGCGCGCCGAGGTCGGCGAGCAGCATGGTGGCGTACGGGCCGGCCAGCATCGTGCCGACCTCGAGGATCCGGACGCCGGACAGTGGTCCGGAGTTAAGGGGCCCCTTCATTGAACTTCGGCGGCGAGCTGTGAAATCACCTCGCGGGTACGGTATTTCGAGGCCACCAGCTCGTCGCGGGTCTCCCCGATCGGCAGCAGCCGAACCGACAGGTCGGTCACCCCGGCATCCGCGAACGCGCGGAACCGCTTCAGAATCGACTCTTCATCCCCCGCGGCACACAGGTCACCGACATCACGGGCGTCACCACGATCCAGCAGTCGCTGATAGTTCGGTGATGTCTCGGCTTCGGCCAGAATGCGATTGGCCCGGTCCTTGGCGGCCGCGATCTCAGAGTTCGCGCAGAGGGTGACCGGGATTCCGGCGACGATCCGCGGTGCGGGCTTGCCGGCCTCGGCGGCGGCCTTGTTGATCTTGGGAGCGATGTGCTCGCCGATAGCCTTCTCGTCGGCCATCCACAGCGTGGTGCCGTCGGCATGCTCACCGGCGATCTGCAGCATCACCGGGCCAAGCGCGGCGACCAGCACCGGCATCTTCGTCTCGGCTCCGAGCGCGGTCGGGTTGTGCACGGTGAAGTTGTCATTCTCGACGTCGACGGGGCCGGGCCCGGCGATCGCCGTGTTGAACACCTGCAGGTAGTCGCGGGTGTAGGCGGCCGGTTTGTCATACGGCAAGCCGAGCATGTCCCGGATGATCCAGTGATGCGACGGTCCGACGCCTAGCGCCAGTCGGCCGTTGGAGATGGCGTGCACCGAAAGCGCCTGGCGGGCCAGCGCAATGGGATGCTGCGCCTGTAGCGGGACCACAGCGGTACCGAGTTCGATGCGCGTGCTGTGCGACGCCATCAACGCGACCATACTCAGCAGATCAAAATCGTCGGGCACCTGCGGCATCCACGCGGTGGACAGTCCCGCGGCATCGGCCCATTCGATGTCGGCGATCAGCTTCTTCACCTTGCGGGCCATGTCGCCGCGCTCGGCACCGATCATCACACCAAGACGCATTACTCACCCCACCTGTTCTGAGGTCAGCGCTCGGACGTCACGGACAAGGGTGTCCAGCGACGTTCCGGTCGGAAATACTGCGGCCGCGCCGGCTTCCAGCAGCTTGGGTACGTCACCCAGCGGAATCGTGCCGCCGACGATGACCGCGATATCACCCGCGTCGGCAGCACGCAGCGCGTCGACGGTGCGCTGGGTCAACGCCAGGTGTGCACCCGAGAGAATGGAAAGTCCAACGACGGCAACGTCTTCCTGAAGGGCGATCGACACGATGTCCTCGATGCGCTGGCGGATTCCGGTGTAGATCACCTCGAAGCCGGCGTCACGCAGCGCGCGAGCAACGATCTTGGCGCCCCGGTCATGCCCGTCGAGGCCAGGTTTGGCAACCAGGATGCGGGCGCTCATCAGAAGACCACCGGCTGCTGGAATTCGCCCCAGACCGACTTCAGGGTGGACACCATCTCCCCCACGGTGCAATAGGCGTTCGCGCAGTCGATCAGCTTGTGCATCAGGTTGTCATCGCCTTCCGCGGAAAGGGCCAGTGCGGCAAGAGCCTCTTTCACGGCGACGCCGTCGCGCTCTGCCTTGACTTTCGCCAGCCGCCTGAGCTGCTTGTCCCGGCCTTCGGCGTCCAACTCGTAGGTGGCCAGGTCCGGCGCCGGTTCGTCGACGACGAACTTGTTCACCCCGACGACCGGACGCTCGCCCGCCTCGACCTCCTGGTGAATCGTGAACGCCTCGTCGGCAATCAAACCTTGCAGATAGCCATCCTCGATGCAGCGCACCATGCCGCCGTGCGCTTCGAGGTCGGCCATGATCTCGATGATGCGTTCCTCGGTCGCGTCAGTGAGCGCCTCGACGAAGTAGGAGCCGCCCAGCGGGTCGGCCACCCGGGCGACGCCGGTCTCGTAAGCCAGGATCTGCTGAGTGCGCAGCGCCAGCGTTGCGGACTCCTCGCTGGGCAAGGCAAACGGCTCGTCCCATGCGGCGGTGAACATCGACTGCACGCCGCCGAGCACGGAGGCCAGCGCCTCGTAGGCCACTCGGACCAGGTTGTTCTGCGCCTGTGGGGCGTACAACGACGCGCCACCGGATACGCACCCGAACCGGAACATCGAGGCTTTGTCGGTCTCTGCGCCGTAGCGCTCCCGCACGATGGTGGCCCAACGACGGCGTCCGGCACGGTATTTGGCGATCTCCTCGAAGAAGTCGCCGTGTGTGTAGAAGAAGAACGAGATCTGCGGGGCGAACTTGTCGATGGTCATCCGACCGCGTTTGACGACGGTGTCGCAGTAGGTGACACCGTCAGCGAGGGTGAACGCCATCTCCTGCACCGCGTTGGCGCCGGCGTCGCGAAAGTGCGCTCCTGCCACCGAAATCGCGTTGAAGCGCGGCACTTCTGCAGCGCAGAACTCGATAGTGTCGGCGATCAGCCGCAGCGACGGCGTCGGCGGCCAGATCCAGGTGCCGCGGGACGCGTACTCCTTGAGGATGTCGTTCTGGATGGTGCCGGTCAGCTTCTCGCGCGGCACCCCCTTCTTCTCCGCTGCCGCGACGTAGAACGCCAGCAGGATGGCCGCGGTGCCGTTGATCGTGAAGCTGGTGCTGATCGTGTCCAACGGAATGTTGTCGAACAGGATCTCGGCATCGGCCAGGGTGTCCACTGCCACGCCGACCCGGCCGACCTCTTCGCCGTACTCGGGGTCGTCGGAGTCGTACCCGCACTGGGTCGGCAGGTCCAGGGCCACCGACAGTCCGGTGCCACCCTGTTCAAGGAGATAGCGGTAGCGGCTGTTCGACTCCTCGGCGGTACCGAAGCCGGAATACTGGCGGAAGGTCCAGAGCCGTCCGCGGTAACCGCTCGAGAAGTTGCCCCGGGTGAACGGAAATGCACCCGGCGCGGGAGGATCGCCACTGCGGTCGGCCGGTCCATATACCGGCTTCAGTGGGATTCCCGACGACGTTTGGGATTGGTGGTCCATCGGTGGATACCGTAGTTGCAGTTTTGGAGAATGCCAATACCGCTTTGGGCAAGTCGCGTGCAGTTTCTGCCGTAGCTGCTGGTGGGGCCGTCGAGCCCTACGAGCCCAAGCGACCGGACAACACGTGCGCCTGCTCGAGCAACAGTGTGCCCAGTTCGTGTCTGCGGCCGGGTTTGAAGCGAGTCTCGACGCCGGTGAGGCTCAACGCCCAGGAGGGCCGGCCGTTCTGATCGAACACCGCCGCGCCGATGCCCCAACTCCCCTCCACAATCAGGGCGGGATTCACGGCATAGCCGGTGATCCGGGTCGCCTCGATCCTGGCCCGAATCGATTCTTCGCTGTGCTCGGGTCCCCAGTCCGCCACCGGGCGGGCCCGGTCGAAGTAGTCGTCGACATCACGGGCCGGTAGGTGGCTCAGAATCGCCAGCCCGGCCGAAGCCACACCGAGGGGAAAGCGGATGCCCTCCCGCAGAACGTGGGAGCGCAGCGGAAAGCTGCCCTCCGCATGCAAGATGCAGACCGTTTCGTCACCGCGACGGGCGGACAGGAACGCGCTCTCCCCGGTCGTCGCAGCGAGCCGATTGACCACGTCGCGAGCCTGGCCGCTGACGTCGTACCGGTTGGCGGCAACCGCACCCAGCAGATACATCTCCGGCCCCAGCGACCATCGCCCGTTCTTGGGGTCCCGGTCGATCAACCCGACCTCGGCCAACGACGTCAGTAGCCGGTGCGCGGTAGGGCGGGCAAGGCCGGCGACCTTTCCCAGCTCGGTCGTGGACGCGCCTTCGGGTTCGGCAGCACCGACCGCACCCAGCAACGCAGCGACCCGCGCGACCACGGGCGATCGGTCTGGGCGAGCAGTCACGGAAGACGATCATAGGCGTTCATCAGATGAACGCTTAGGCGATCGGTTATCGCACCGCGAACACCTTCGGCACGGATTGCCGTGAGTGGTTGACTGCTCAGGGCACTACTTGTTGAGTAGGTACCCGGCACAACGGTGCGTTTACAGAGTGGACGCCGGCTGGTTTGGGAAGGTGCGATGACATCGAAGGTGTACGAGTCGGCTGCCAGCGCAGTTGCCGATATCGCCAGCGGCGCGACGCTGGCTGTGGGCGGCTTCGGCCTGTGTGGGATTCCCGACCAGTTGATCCAAGCACTCCTCGACGCGGACGTTACCGACCTGGAAGTGTTCTCCAACAATTGCGGAGTCGATGACTACGGGCTGGGAATCCTTTTGTCCGACAGGCGCATCCGTCGTATCACCGCATCGTATGTCGGGGAGAACAAAGAGTTCGCCCGGCAATATCTCGCCGGCGAACTCGAGGTCGAGCTCACCCCGCAGGGAACCCTGGCCGAGCGCCTGCGTGCCGGCGGTGCGGGGATACCCGCCTTCTACACCCCCGCTGGTGTCGGCAGCGTCGTCTCCGACGGCGGGTTGCCGTGGCGCTACGCGCAGGACGGTTCGGTGGCGATCGCGTCACCGCCCAAGGAGACCCGCGTGTTCGGCGACAAACGGTACGTCCTGGAAGAGTCGATCAATGCCGACTTCGCCCTGGTGCACGCCTTGCGCGGTGACACCGACGGCAACCTGGTCTTCAACCGATCGGCAATGAACTTCAACCCGTTGTGCGCGATGGCCGGCCGCATAGCCATCGCTCAAGTCGAGGAACTTGTCGCGCCAGGCGAAATCGACCCAGCGACTGTACATCTGCCTGGCGTCTTCATCTCGCGCATCGTGCACACCGGAGCGCAGCGCAAGCGCATCGAGAAGCGAACCGTCCGCTCGGCACAGGAAGCGAACTGATGACCCAACCAGCAGCCACGGCAGGGTGGACCCGCGACCAGATGGCGGCGCGCGCTGCCCAGGAGATGATCGACGGTGAATACGTCAATCTCGGCATCGGGTTGCCCACCCTCATCCCGAACTATCTGGGGTCCGATGTGCGGGTGACGCTGCACTCCGAGAACGGCATCTTAGGCACCGGCCCCTACCCCACCGAAGATGCGGTCGACGCGGATCTCATCAATGCCGGCAAGGAGACCGTCACCGTCAATCCCGGTGCGGCGTTTTTTGATTCAGCGCTGTCATTCGGGATGATCCGCGGTGGCCATATCGACACCGCGGTACTGGGCGGCATGGAGGTGTCCCAGACCGGCGACCTGGCCAACTGGATGGTGCCCGGGAAAATGGTCAAGGGCATGGGCGGCGCAATGGACCTCGTGCACGGGGCGGCACGGGTCATCGTGCTGATGGAACACACCGATCGCGCCGGCAACCCCAAGATCGTGAAGCAGTGCTCGCTGCCGTTGACGGGCGTCGGCGTTGTCGACCGGATCATCACCAACCTGGGCATCATCGACATCGTCGGCGACGGCACACTGGTGTTGCGCGAATTGGCCCCCGGCGTCGAGGTTGCCGACATCATCGCGGCAACCGAACCCGAACTGACAGTGGAGCTCTCGGGCTGAACGGATCTCAGAAGCCGGAGAGGATCACCGCATTGGTGTCGGCAGCGGCCTGCCGCAGCACGCGCGCAGCGCGGTAGGCCTCCGAGTCGTACCACGCCCGAGCGGCCTCGACCGATTCGAACTCCAGCACCACGGTCTGGTGGCCGTGCCAGTCGCCTTCGAGCACTTGTGGTTTGGCGTCAACGGCAAGGACCTTGACCCCACCCATCGCCGCGCCTGCGGCCTGGCCGTAGGCCTTCATACCCTCGGGGTCTTGGATTGCCTCAGTCAAGATGACGTACCCCTTGGCACCCGTAGCCATGCCGCTCCTCTCAAGCGAGAATGATGTTCTCGTAATTCGAGTGACAGGTTTCCATGCCAACCGGGGTGAACGCAATGACCAATGTCGACGCCCTGATCGCCCGGACCACGCGGTATGCGGACCGGCCACCGTGCGAGTCTCGGCATCCTGACTGGAACCGTCTACATTCGACAAGAACGGCTCTGGAGGCGCACATGATCAAGCTCGAACTGCCCTACGTCACCGTGACGGTCGACGATCGGTTGCGCAGCCGCCTGGCCCGCACCGGCGATCGGCTGCGCATCACGCTGACCTCGCACCTGCGTAACGCGGCCGACGAGCTCGACGGTCTGGGCCGCAAGGCCACTGCGGCCTGCCAGACCGCGGCCGTGCGCGTCGACACGGCGATGGCCGCGGCCAACGACCGCATCGCCCCGGAGCCGACGGTCGGCACACCGCACCTGAAAGTCGTATGAGCGCACCCAGCGTCTTCATCACCGGAGCGGCCGCGGGTATCGGCCGGGCAACTGCCCTGACCTTCGCGCGGCACGGCTATCGCATCGGCGCCTACGACATCGACCCCAGTGGGCTGGCCGCACTGCGCGACGAGATCACCGGGCTCGGCGGCGAGGTCGTGATCGGCGAACTCGACGTCACCGACGCCGCCGCATGGTCCACTTGCCTGGCCGAATTCACCAGTGCGGCAGGAAAACTCGACATCCTGGTGAACAACGCGGGAGTGCTGGCCAACGGCGACTTCCAGGACATCCCGCTCGATGTGCAACGCCGGATGATCGACATCAACTTCTATGGCGCGCTCGCCGGGCTTCATGCCGCGTTCCCCTACCTGCGCGACACCGCACACGCACAAGTGGTCAACATGTGCTCGGCATCGGCGCTCTATGGCCAACCCGAACTCGCCACCTATTCGGCCACCAAGTTCGCACTGCGCGCGCTGACCGAGGCGCTCGAGCTGGAATGGCGCCGCTACGACATCCGGGTCCTGGCCATGTGGCCGCTGTTCGTCAAGACCACCATGACCGCCGGTATGGAAACCGGCAGCACCAAATCACTCGGCATCAACCTGGGGCCCGACGAAGTGGCCGCGGCCGTCTATTCGGCGACCCACCGCGGCCGCGGCCGGTTGCCCAAGGTGCACTATCCGGTAGGGCGCCAAACCCGCGTGCTCGCGGCGATGTCGCAGGTGACGCCCAACTGGATGCAGCGGTTGCTCACGAGGATGTTGGCGCGGACCTGATCCCGACCTGAGTCACCCGATCGAGGTGTAGGGCCTGCGCGGCGGCTGCTGATTCAGCGTAAACGACTGGCACAGACCACGATTGCTCGCCACGCACGGAACGCCGTTGATCGTCGGCGCACTTCCTTGCAAGTAACACTGACCGGTGTACTGGTTATTGATGTGCCCGGGCGGACAACCCTGCGCGGTAGCCGCCGGCGCCGCGACCATGACGCCCACCATCAGCACGGCGCCGACGAGCGTCCGCACCAAGCACGTCATCATTGCCACAGCTCGCCTTTCCGCAAGCCAGACTACTGGTTTAAAGGAATGCCAACGGACGTGATTAGTATCGGGACCATGCCGGAGCTGAGCGCAGAGTCGACCGAAGCCCGCCAACCCACATCCCCATCGCGTTGGATCGCGGTTGCGGCTCTGGTGATCGCGCTGATCGCCGCCGGGGCGGCCGGGTGGGCTCTCCTGCGGCCCGCACCATCGAGCCCGGCGCCGTCCACCTCATCGCAGACCGGTGACCCCAAGGCCAACGCCTGCGCTGCCTACCGGCTCGTGAGTTCGGCCGTGTCGTTGCAGAGCCACGCCGACGCGGGGACCGAAGTGCAGGGCGTCGCGGCCAATGCGCGGCTGGCGATGTCGGGCGGCGCAACCTACCTGTTGGCCCACCTGAATCCCGGCACGCCGGCCGACCTCGCCGATGCGATTCGCGACTTTGCGACCGGATTGCAGGATATTTCGATGAACGCGTTAGCCGGGGTGTCCAACACCGACCTGGCACAGGCCGACCGCCTGCGCAACGCCGAGACCACAAACACTCGGATCGCCGAACTCTGCAAATAGCCACTACGGCGGGTTTTACAGGTTGAGTTCAACTGGCGTTAGCCCGAAGTTCGGCAATGCGCCAGGTGGGGGCCAGCCCCGAGTAAGGGGCGTCTCCTTGGATTTCCATGGCAGTGAACCACTCGGCGCATTTGCCGGTTGATCTTCTTCCTGAAGGGAATTCCGATCTTGTCCAAGCACCGCAAGAAAACGCTCCGCGTGGTGACCCCAGCCTTCCTGACCACAGGCGTCGCCAGTGCGGCAATGGTGGGAGCGGGCGTCCTGTTCGCCATCACCGATGCCCCCACCACCACGGCTTCGCCCGCTTACAAACTGACCTCTGGCGAGTCCGAGCTCTGGCTCTGGCCGAGCACGCCGGGAGGCAACAACGTCAGCCTCAAGACCGTCACGGGTGCCGCCTCGGCCAACGCCGCTGGCGACCTCGTCTCGCTGTTCATCGGTAACGGCACCGCCGAGCATCCCAACGGTGGCCTGCTCATCGGCAACGGTTACAGCTATAGCGCAGCAGACGCCCAGTGCGCCAGCGCCGCATGCAACGGCGGCAAGGGTGGCCTGCTGATGGGTAACGGCGGCAACGGCTACAACGGCGGCAACGGCGGCAGCGCCGGGCTGTACGGCAACGGCGGCAACGGCGGCGACGCCACCAGCGCCAACATCAACGGCGGCAAGGGTGGCAACGGCGGCAACGGCGGCCTGCTCGCCGGCAGCTCCGCCTCCGGTGCGCTCTTCGGCGGCGGCGGCGGCAACGGCGGCAAGGGTATCGCCGGTGGTGCCGGCGGCAACGGCGGCGACGCCGGCGCCTTGGCCGGTAGCGGCGGCACCGGCGGCGCCGGTGGCGCCAGCACGACCGCCGGTGTTGCCGGTGGTGCCGGCGGCAACGGCGGCAACGCCGCGAGCCTGCCGATCGCCGGTAGCGGTGCTGCCGGCGCCGGTGGCGCCGGAGGCGCCGGCTACGGCGCTGGTGCCGCTGGAACCGACGGCGGCAAGGGCGGCAACGGCGGCAAGGGCGGCTTCTACGGCTCGGCAGCCGGCGGCGCAGGCGGCGCGGGGGGCGCAGGCGGCGCAGGCACTGCAACCGGCGGCAACGGCGGTGCAGGTGGTACCGGTGGCACCGGCGGCCTGGCGTCCGGCAACGGCGGAACCGGTGGAACCGGTGGAACCGGTGGCGCAGGCGCAGGCGGTGCCGGCGGCAACGGTGGCACCGGCGGCAGCGGCGGTGCGGGCGGCGTGGCCGGCAACGGCGGCGCGGGCGCGGCCGGTGGTGACGGCGGTGCCGGCACCACGACGGGCGGTACCGGCGGCAACGGCGGCACCGGCGCTCTTGGCGGCAACAACGGTGGTGCCGGCGGTGGCGGCGGTAAGGGCGGCAACGGCGCCACCGGCGCGACCGGCGGTAAGGGCGGCACCGGCGGCTTCGGCGGGTTCAGCGGCGGCGCCGGCGGCAACGGCGGCACCGGCGGCACCGGCACGAGCACGGGCAAGGGCGGCAACGGTGGCAACGGTGCCACCGGCGGCGGCAGCGTCCTGTCCGGCGGCAAGGGCGGCAATGGCGGCACCGGCGGCAAGGGTGGCAGCACCGCGGGCAGTGTCGGCCAGGGTGGCTCAGGGTCCATCGGTGGCAGCCCCGGCAAGGGCGGCACCGGCGGCGCTGGCGGATAACTCCGCCAATCGACAACGAATCGGCCCCCTCCGAAAGGAGGGGGCCGATTTCGTCGGTGCGTCGCCGGCGCCGGGTTGCGGCGAGCCGGTCAACCGTTCAGATCAGGCGCGTCCGCCATTGAGCGCACATGCCATCTGCGCGTTCTTCGCGTCGGTGTTCATGTCGCTGGCCGTCGTATTCAGCGAGTCGCCACCGCCCCGAATTCCCATGAGCAGGAGCAGCTTCGCGGCACGGAACGACCACGACCGCATGGGGGCTGAGATATCGCCGGGCAGCCCAGGCGTGTTGGCGGCATCCAACGCTGTCGACGCGGCCTCCCGCAGTGCGGTGCGGCCGACGACGTTCGAATTCGCAACGTTCGGATCGTCGTAGTTGACGTTGTTCCCACCACCGGCGGTGTTGTACGCGAAGTCTTCGTAGTTATTGGCCGCGTAGTCCAGCGCCACACCGAACTGCTTACAGGCTGTGACGACGGCGTCGTAGTTGCCCGGGTCCGGTGGCGCGGCGTCCGGCGGGGGCACGTCCAGCGGGGGCGCCTGCGGCGCCGCATTGGCCGGAACCGACCCGGGCCCCGGCGCCTGGCTCTGCGCGTCCGGGTCAGCGGCGGCAATAGCGCTGGCGCCCAACGTTAATCCCGACGCCAAAAAAGCGGCGGTAAGGGCCCGGCCGCACAACACTGTTGTTTTCATCGCTTCCTCCTGGATCGTGGGCTCCCCCGAACCGTCCGGCTGGAAGTTCCAAACCAGCCCTACCCCGAACCCGTGACATCAGGGTTCCCCAGGGTCAGGACGACAGTGATGATCGACGGGATAACTGACGGAAAAGTGAACGGACAACGAACACCGGGCGCCGTCGAAGGATCCATCCGGTGTCACCTTCACCGGCTTCACGCCGAGTTGGTACCACCTCGAGACCGAAAACGCCGCGCCAGACCGTATACCCAGGGAAATGACGCCCGGTAGACGGTAATCGGGTGGGAGTTGTTGGCGCGGTGTTTACCGCCCCGACACCCGCCAACTCAATGATTCCTCCGAACGACTTGTGGATATCAACGACGAGAGGCGCCAACACGACATGTTGAAACGCTTTGCCGCAGTGGCTGGAGTATGCCTGCTAGCCCCGATGGGAGCGGCTCCGCTGGCGTTGGCCGACCCGCCAGCTGACCCCAACGTGGCACCTGCCGCCAACGTCGGACCGGCGGGGCCCGTGCCCTCCGCTGCGCCCGGAGTTCTCAAGACACCCGACGGCTGGGTGCTCAACGTCACGGGCAAGAACGAGTCCATGGAACCTGTGGCCTCGCTGACCAATTCGCCGTGGTCGCGCGAGTACCTGGTGGACGGAACGTTCACCGGTGACGTCAGCGGTGGCGGCAGCACCAAGCTGGCCGGTGGCACGCTGGAGGCCGGCTACCAGATCGGCTGCGGCATCATTCAGGACGACCTCGAATCCATCACCAGTGCGGGTATCACCCCGGGCGTCGGCATCCCGCTGGTCAACGGCTCGCTCCTGCCGATCACCCTCGGCCTATCGCTGTCCGAGCAGATCAAGATCGACCTCAAGCCGGGCACGGTGAATATCGTTCCGGTGGGCAAGAAGTCGTTCAAGGGCACTAAACCACGCGTCTCGATCACCGGCTTCCGGATCAAGATCGACGGTTGCGCGGGCCAGTCCTTCATCCGCTCGTACGCAACGCTGACGAGCTCGACCGACAACACCGACGACGTGGTGACCTACCTCGGCGTCACCAAGGCCGTTTAACAACTTCACATCGTCGTTCGCACAATCGGCTGCCCGTCACCGACGCGGTGGTGGGCAGCCGATTTGAACACCGAAAAGACCGAACCGGGACGTTCAGTGGATGAGATTCGGGCGCTGGCTGTTGGCGCTGCGTTCACCAATTGGACACCCCACCAATCAATCATTTCTCAGGGACAATCCCAGTGACAGACGGAAGGCGCCGACAGGACATGTTGCATCGCTTTGCCACCGCGGCTGCAGTTTGCATGCTGATCCCGATGGGAGCGACCCCGCTCGCGTTGGCCGACCCGGCCGATCCGGCGGCGCCGCCCGTCATCGACGCTGGTGCTCCACCACCGGACAACGGCGTCGTCGCTTCCGAGGTTCCCGGTATCGCCAAGACTCCCGACGGCCGCACCCTGACCGTACTTGCCAAGGACGAGACCCAGCTGCCGGTGGCACCGCTGACGACGTCCCTGTCCTCCCGCGACTGGGTGGTCGGTGGAACGTTCACCGGTACCACGACGGGCTCGGTCGCCGGCGGATCGCTGGAGGCCGGCTACCAGATCGGCTGCGGCGTCGAAATGGACAAGATCAAGCTCAACGGCTCGATCGGCGCCACCCTGGGTAACGGCAGCCTCACCACCACCGGCGTCTCACTTCCGGGGTCGATCAGCTTCCCGATCCAAGGGCAGGTCGAGGTGGAACCCCGTCCGGGCACCATCACCAACGTCGTCGTCGACAAGAAGTCGTTCAAGGGCACCTCCTCGCGCATCACGCTCAAGGACATCCATATCAAGGTCGACAACTGCGTCGGCGCGTCGTCGCTGCGCTCGTACGCGGTGCTGACGAGCTCGGGCACCGACGCCGACGACATCGTCGCCTATTACGGCGTCACCAAGGTCTTCTGACCTCGTAATGGGCTATCTCTACAGAACGCTCGTCACGGGTGCGGCCACGGCCGCACTCGCAGTCGGGGCGGCGGTCACCGCCATGGCGACCGCCGTCGCCGACGACCTGCCGCCTGCGGACCCCGGGGCACCGCCCCCGCCGGCCCAGCAGGGGTTCGTTCCCCCGGCGGCGACCATCTCGGATTCTGTCAACGGATTCGCGAACCTCTTCGGCGGCCCCGCCGGGAACCAGATGTTGCTCGGCCAGACGCCGGCGCCGGCCGTCGCAGCCGCAGGCACCGCCCCCGCGACTCCGCCGAATGTCGATGTCCTCGACGGCACTCAGCTCCTGCTGCCGCGGAACTATCGCACCATGCAGGGTGCTGATGATCCGACGCCGTCTCCCTACGATCTCCAGCAGGGTGTGCCACCCGGCCCGTTCGCCCGGGTCGACGGGCTCAAGGGCGTCCACGCGATGATCCACGGCGCGTTGGGTCGCATGCCGGCCGAACAACTCGGCCAGCCGCTGCCTGGAACCGCGCCATTACCGGGGATCAACATCCCGGCCGGACCCGAGCAGTTCCTGCCTGACCCGGCAACACCGCCGCCCCCCGGCGCGCCCGCGGACCCGGCCCTGCCGCCACCGGCTCCGCCGGCTCCGGCAGGCTGACCGCATTCTCGCCGCCGTTCGCGGCGTCATCGCGCCCGTAGCCGACTACGGTGTGACGAGAATCGAGGCCAGAAGGGGATGGCGCTATGAGTACCGACGATCGCACGTCAGCGCCGAAGCTGATACTCGCGACCGCGGCCGCGATCGGTGCCGCCCTCGCCGGGCCGGCAACTGCGGTAGCTGATCCCGGCCCGAGCGACCCACCGATTCCGCCGGCGGCGGACATTGCACCCAACGCGACCATCGGCAGCGCACTGGCTCAGGCAGGCGCGCCCGCCGTCGGGCCGCTCGGACTACCCGACCTGTCCGCGTACGCCCCTGGACTTCTACTGGGGCAGAACTCGGTTCCATCGGCACCAGGAACGCAGGGTGCTGTTGCAACCCCGGACCTGCACGCCTTCAACAATCAATATCTGGTGCCGCAGAACGTCACACCCGCTGCACCGGGCCAGGGCGTCGCCGACATCGGCATCGGCCCGTCGGCTGATCAACCGGGCACGGGCCGACTGGCTTTCCTGCGCCGCCTTCACGAGATGTATCAGGGCGGCGCGCTCGACGGCGCATTGCTCGGGCAGGTCCCCTACGAACAACTCGGCGAACCACTGCCGGGCACGGCCCCCGGCCCCGAAATCAATGTCCCGCCCGGACTCGGCTTCGGCCTGGCAGATCCGGCAGAACCCGCGCCGGCCCAGTGAGTACGACGCGCGCGACATTCACCCAACGGCAAAGTGCCGAGGGGATTCTGGTGCTAGCATCCCAAACCTATGCCTGCTAACGCCCCGCGCGTAATCGTCGAGCCAGACGACGGTTTGGATCCGGTCCTCGAATTCATGATGAGCGCGCAAACCTCCCTTCTGATAAAGCAATTCACCTTCACCGAACCCAGCCTGATGGAAGCTGCGATCGATCGGAAGAAGGCCGGCGTCGACGTCCGGATCATGCTGAATCCGCAGCGGTCGAGTGGCGACCGGGCTAACGACGAGAGCTACGAGGCATTCAAGAGCGCCGGCATCGACGTCCAGTGGGCAAGCCCGAAATTCTATGTGACGCACGAGAAGTCGATCGTCGTCGACGGAAGCGCGGCCATGGTCGCCACCTACAACCTGATGATCAAGTACTTCACGCTCACCCGCGACTACGGGATCATCACGCACGATCCCCAACACGTGGCACAGATCGTCGACGTGTTCAACGCCGACTGGGAGCACCGCGACTTCACACCACCCAGATACGAAGGACTGCTGTGGAGTAACTCCAATTCGCGCTACCACATGGCTCGATTCATCGACTCCGCTGAGCGCAAGCTGTACATCCAGCACCCGAAGTACGTCGACGCCGTCATCCTCGACCACATTGCGGCAGCCGCCCACCGCGGCGTCAGGGTGCGAGTCCTGTGCGGAGGCAAGCACGGCATCAGCGAATGGGACATCCTCGACACGTTCGCCTCGCTGCGGACGCTGCGCCGGTTCGGGGTCGAGGTCCGCAAGCAGAAGAACCTGCGGGTGCACGCCAAGCTGTTGATCATCGACGGCCGAGAGGTTCTGGTCGGGTCGATGAACATTGACCGCAGCGCTTTCGATCTGCGCCGCGAACTCGGCATCACCACCGATGACCCGGACGTCGTGGCTCGACTCAAAGAGGTCTTCAAGAGCGACTGGCAGATTTCCAACCACTACGAGCCGCCCGACCCGTTGGAGAAGAACCGTCCCGTCGAGGACGAGTTCCCGCATGACCACGATCTGGTCCATGAGTGAGCCCGGCCCAACCCTGCATAAGGTCTCCCTACTGGAGATCGCCCGCACGTTCAACCACATCGCGCTCGCATCGTTCGGCGGCGGCCTCGGAGCGTGGTCGCGGCAGGTCATCGTCGTCGAGAAGAAGTGGCTGGGCGAGGAGGAGTTTCTCAGCGCCCTGACGATGTGCCGGATCGTGCCAGGCGCCAACCAGGTGAACCTTGCGGTCTTTGTCGGCACCAAGATGAAGGGCTTGATCGGCGCCGTTGCGGCGGTGATCGGGCTGTGCCTGATACCCGTCACGATTATCCTCGCGCTCGGCTTCGTCTACTTCACCTTCAAGGAGATACCCGCGGTGAAGGGCGCACTGCACGGCGCCTCGGCCGCTGCCGTCGCCCTGACTCTGGCGATGGTGATCCAGACCGGCCAGAAGTGCCTCAAGGGCGTGATGCCGGTCGTCTTCTTCCTGGCCAGCTTCGTGCTCAACGGCCTGTTGCGCTGGCCGTTGTTGGAGACACTGGCGATCCTGGCACCACTGAGCCTGATCTGGGCGTGGCCGAGGAAGAAGCCGGAGCCCGTCGACGCATGAAAACCCTCCTCGCGGTCATCGGCATGTTCGGCTCGTTGTCGCTGCTGTCGATCGGCGGCGGCAACACGGTGCTGCCCGACATGCACCTTCAGGCAGTGAGCGGCCACCACTGGCTGACCAACTCCCAGTTCGCTGACATCTTCTCGATCTCGCAAGCCGCGCCGGGGCCGAGCATCCTGATCGTGGCGCTCGTCGGCTACGCGGCCGGGCTGGGCGTGGCCGGGGTCCTTGGCGGCGTCATCGGCGGTGTGCTCGCCACGGTGGCGATGGTGGTGCCCGCGGCGGGGCTGATGTACCTGATCACCCTGTCCTGGCAGAAGGCCCAGAAGTCCAAGCTGCGGTACGCCGTTGAAAAGGGTTTCGCCCCGCTGACCGTGGGGCTGGTCCTGGCGAGCTCAGTGGTCATGAGCAAGGCCGCCGATCACGATTGGCGGGCCTATCTGATCACCGGTGTCGCGACGCTCATCTTCGTCCGAACCAAGACCAACCCGCTGATCGTGGTGGGCGCCGCGGCACTGCTGGGGTACGTCGGCTTCGTCTGAGCGCGGGGTCAATCAGACACCGGTCAGCTGGCCAATGAGACCTCCCGGCAGTAACTCGGGATAAGTTGCAGCGATGCGAGTTGACGGGCGCGATGTTGCCGTTTCCGGCGACGTGCTGCTCCCGTTGGCCCGCCGGACCAACGACATCGTTCGACTCGGGCTGGCCACGCTCTTCCTGGCCATCGTCATCACCAGCTCACTGATCACCCGCAACGACTGGGTCGGGCTGGAGAAATCGGTGTCGCGGATCGTGGGGGTGCTCACCCCCACCCAGTCCAACCTGGTCTATCTGGCCTACGGCGTGGCGATCCTGGCGCTGCCGTTCGTGATCCTGATCGGATTGATCGCCGCGCGGCAGTGGAAGCTGTTCGCGGCCTACGCAGCGGCCGGGTTCCTTGCCGTGTTCTCGCTGTCCATCACCGGCAACGGTATTGCCGCGCCCCGCTGGCATTTCGACCTCTCGGAGCGGCTGTCGACCACGTTGTCGCAGTTCCTCGACGATCCCCGCTGGATCGCCATGCTCGCCGCGGTCCTGACGGTCTGCGGGCCATGGCTGCCGGGCCGCTGGCGTCGATGGTGGTGGACCCTGTTGTTGGCGTTCGTGCCGATTCACCTCGTTGTCAGCGCGGTGGTTCCGGCCCGCTCACTGCTCGGATTGTCGGTCGGCTGGTTCGTCGGTGCGCTGACGGTGTGGGTGGTGGGCACCCCGGGTCTCGAGGTGCCCCTGGATGGAGCGGTGCGGGCGTTGTCCCGCCGGGGATTCCTCGTGACGTCTCTGACCGTGGTGCGCCCGGCCAGTACCGGTCCGCTGGAGTTGGCGGCGGCCGACGATACCGGCGCGCGCGTGGTCGTCGAGATGTACGGGCCCAATCAGCGCAGCGGCGGCGCAATGCGCCAGTTCTGGCGGTGGCTGATTCTGCGCGACGCCGAGACCGCGCCGCTGCAGGCCTCGATGCGACGCGCCGTCGAACACCGCGCGTTGATGACGATCGCGGTCGGCGATCTGGGGGTGTCCAACACCACCACGATGGCCGTCGGTGCGCTGGCGCGCGGGTGGACGCTGTACGCGCACACCCCGTCGCTCGGCACCCCGATCGGGGCCACCTCCGATGAGGCGCTGGTGACCACTATCTGGGGATCACTCGGGGTGTTGCACCGGCACCAGATCGCGCATGGTGACCTGCGTTTCACTGAGATGACCGTCGAGTCCGGCAAGGTGTTGTTCGGCGGCTTCGGCAGTTCGGAGTTCGGCGCGACCGACGAACAGCTGCAGTCGGATATCGCCGCGCTGCTGGTGACGACGACCGATCGATTCGGCGCCGAACCGGCCGTCCGGGCCGCCGTCGACACGCTGGGCAAGGAGATCGTGCTCAACGCGTCGCGCCGCCTCACCAGAGCTGCGGTGCCCGCCCGAATTCGCAAGTCGGTCAACGATCCAAAGGCCATCATGGCCGCCGCGCGCGACGAGGTGAAGCGGCAGACCGGCGCCGACGAAATCAAGACCGAGACCATCACCCGGTTCACCCGCAAGCAGGTCATCCAACTGGTCCTGCTGGTGGCCCTGGTCTACGTCGCCTATCCCTTCATCAGCACCGTACCCACGTTCTTCAGCGAACTACGTAACGCGAACTGGTGGTGGGCACTACTCGGGCTTGCGGTGTCCGCGCTGACGTATATCGGTGCGGCAGCGGCATTGTGGGCGTGCGCTTCCGGGCTGGTCAGCTTCCGCAACCTGGTCATCATGCAGTTCGCCAACACCTTTGCCGCCACCACCACACCGGCCGGCGTCGGCGGGCTGGCTCTCAGCACGCGCTTCCTGCAGAAGGGCGGACTGGGCGCGTTGCGGGCCACCGCGGCCGTCGCACTGCAGCAAGCCGTACAGGTGATCACCCATGTGACACTGCTGATCTTCTTCAGCGTGGCCGCCGGGGCCACCGCCGACCTGTCCCATTTCGTGCCGAGTGCCACGCTGCTCTACCTGATCGGCGGTGTCGCGCTGGGCGTGCTGGGGACGTTCCTGTTGGTCCCACGGGCGCGCCGCTGGCTCGGCACCTCGGTCCGCCCCCGGATCCAGGAGGTCGGCAGTGAACTTCTCGACCTGATCCGCGAGCCCAAGCGGTTGGCGGTCATTGTGCTGGGTTGTGCCACAACCACTCTTGGACAAGCGCTGGTGTTGTGGGCCAGTATCGAAGCCTTTGGCGGTGACACCACGTTCGTCACGGTCACCATCGTGACGATGGTCGGCGGCACCCTCGCATCGGCGGCACCCACGCCCGGCGGTGTCGGCGCGGTGGAGGCGGCACTGATCGGTGGGCTGGCCGCCTTCGGCGTGCCCGCCGCTGTCGGAGTGCCCGCGGTGCTGCTCTACCGGGTGCTGACGTGCTGGCTGCCGGTGTTCGCGGGTTGGCCGATCATGCGGTGGCTCACCGCAAAAGAGATGATCTAGGGCGATGCGTATCTTGGCGGTGCTGTCCACGCTGGCACTTGTTCTGACGGCATGCGGTGCGCCGGGCAAGCCGGCCGCAGACTCGGCGTGGCCGCCATCGAGCGGCCGCGGCCAGTGCGGGGTTACCAAGCAGACCGACGTGGCGTCGCGAATGCGCGACGGCACGATCCTGCGCGCCGACGTCTACCGGCCGGACACCGCCAACGCCGTGCCGGTGATCCTGATGCGTACCCAGTACGGAAAGTCGGGCGCACAGGTCCAACCGTCGCGCTATCAAAGCCCCGACTGGTTCGCGTCGCATTGTTATCTCGTTGTCATTCAAGATGTTCGGGGTCAGGGCACATCGGGGGGAACCTTCAGCGAGTTCACCCATGACGGCGACGACGGCTATGACTCGGTCGAGTGGGCCGCCGCCCTGCCCGGGTCCAACGGCAAGGTCGGCATGTACGGCTCGTCGTACGTCGGCGCAACGCAATGGCTCGCCGCGACAACGACTCCCCCGCATCTGGTCACCATCGTGCCGGCCAACACCGCTTCGGACTACTTCGACGGCTGGATGTACGAAGGCGGTCAATTCCGGCTGGCGTTCGTCCTGCCGTGGGCGATCGGTCTGGCCACCAGCGCGGCGACCAATCGGCGTGACGACGCCACCGCGGCCGCACTGAAGCTGGCCGCGGCGGAAACCACGCGATGGCTGGACTTCCGGCCCTACGGCGCTCTTCCGGTGCTGCAACCCGCCAATCCCGCTGTGGCACCGTGGTATTTCGACTGGATCACTCATTCGTCACGTGACAGCTTTTGGCGGCAGTGGAGTATCCGTGACCGCTACCCGTCGGTGCGGGTGCCGGTGCTCGACGTCGAGGGATGGTACGACGCGTTCCTCACCGGCGGGATCGAGAACTTCACCGGGATGGTGAGTTCAGCGGGCACGCCACAGGCCCGGACGAACCAACGGCTGGTCATCGGTCCGTGGGATCACGTCGACTGGGGTCGCCGGGGGTCCGAACCAGCTCCGTTACTCAAGGACATCGGCAGCGTGGGCGACAGTCCGATCAACGAGCTGATGCTGTCGTGGTACGACCACTTCCTCAAGGGCGTCGACAATCACGTCTCAGGCACACCGCGGGTGGACTACTTCGTGATGGGCGCCAACACGTGGAAGTCGGCCGACAGCTGGCCGTTGCCCCAGACCCGGTGGAGTAGATATTTCTTGTCCGGCGACGGCCAGATCGACTCGCGCAGCGGCACACTGAGCACAGCGACACCCGCTGCGGATCAGGCACCGGACCGCTACCGCTACGACCCGACCGATCCCGCTCCCAGTGCGGGCGGGCATTCGTGTTGCGGCGCCCGCTCGGGCCCGCAGGGTCCCTACGACCAGACCCCCGTCGAACAGCGTTCCGACGTCCTGGTCTACAGCAGCGATCCGCTTCCGGAAGACACCGAAGTGACCGGGCCGACGACCGTCGATCTCTGGGCCTCGTCCTCGGCCGTCGACACCGACTTCACCGCGAAGCTGATCGTGGTCAAGCCTGACGGCGACGCGATCAATCTGAACAACGGCATTCTGCGGACCGCGTTTCGCGATTCGTTGGCTGCACCGCGCCCGGGTCTTCCGGACCAGCCCCACGAATACCACATTGCGATCTGGCCGACGAGTTACCTGTTCCGCGCCGGCGATCGGATCCGGCTGGAGATCTCCAGCAGCGACTACCCGCAGTTCGCACCCAACCCGAATACCGGCCAACCGTTCGGACAGAGCGCCGCGACGCTGCCCGCAACGCAGACGATCCTGCACGATGCCGCCCATCCGTCAGCGGTGGTCATCCCGGTGATTCCGGCAAGCGGCCAGGGATCCGACCGGTTCCCCATCACGTGACGACGCAAGGGTGGGCGTCGATCAGCTGCCCAGGAGTTCCCGCAGCAGCGCTCTATCCGAATCAGGAAGTCGCACAGGCGGATACCGCAAGACAGATCGGGCCGTCACGGTAGGACATACGCCTTAGGGAAGGACTGACAGAAAGTAGTGCCCCGCAGAATCAAGCCGGGGGCCAACAAGCGTCTACTGGCGTGCGGCGCAGGACTTCTGGATCAGATGCCACACCGGCACAGTGAGGCGTTGAAGTAGCTCGCCGAGAAGCCGTCGATCACCGGCTGGCTAGAGCCCGGGACGCGGCAACGGGTCGGGCAGACCCCTTGGCGAACCGTAGATCTACCTGGGCCGGACCGCATCGGCGGCCGCGCCAATGAACACGGCGTACGCGGCGGACATGGCGATCTGATCGATCATGTCGGCGTCTCCACCGAGCTCACGAATCTGATCGGCAATCGCATAGCGGATCAGATCGACCGACGTCATCATGGAATCGCTCATCGTTGTAGCCACTCGCTCTCGGTCCTATTCGCTTTCGGCTGTAAGGCAGAGCCACAGTGCCGCTACTACGAAGAAGACGACGTATGCAACTTTGCCCAACTCGATCACCGTAGCTCCGATCTTTCTCAAGTACCTGAGACCGACCTTAGAGTTCAAAAGTTAGTTGGGCTAGTGGATTTGCACAGTCGTGACCATGAGATCCTCGACGAGAGTCGAGCAGTATGACCCCGATCACAATGTGGGCTAAGACGTGGCCGGGTCCGCTCCATCTTTTTTCTTGCACGATCCGGGTTGAGCCTTCGATCCGCTCGACCAAGCGGCGACAATATCCATCGAGCACAGGTTCAACTCGCTGTGGACCTCTCCCTCCAGCGACTCCCGCGAATAGAACGCAAGGGTCCAGCCCAACGGGGCCTGAATGCCGGGCTGGGCGATCGGATACAGGTCGACGACGTTGGGCACGACCCAGTCGGATGCCGACTGCGCATCGCCGGTGCAGGTATGACCGCGGAACGACTTCTCGAACGCGTACGCCGCGGCTTGTCGCGCGGTCGAAGCGGCCGCACCCTGAGTCGCCATCGCCCCCTCGAGTGGCGCCGCCCATTCACTTGGGTGCGTGGAAGGTTGCGACCTGGTCTGGTCGAGATACCCGTTCTCCATGATGATCAGCTTCGGCGCGAAACACACCGAGTCGTCCTTCTTGTCCTCGTCGTTGATCCACTGGGCGATCTCGGGCCACAGCAGCGCCAGCGGCAGCGCGCCGGACGAGTCGATCAGGCCACCGTCAAGGTCGAAGGTTCGATCGTCGCCGTTGCATGAGTACAGCCCGCCGGTCGGCGAAACGTAGGGGAAGCGCGCGCTGAGCAGGGCGGCGGTCGACAGGCGAATATCGCTGGGATCGCGATCGCCCTTGCCGCGGCACGTGTTGTCGAACACGTCCTTGGTGGCCGGCAACGCGGGTAACGCCTCGCCTCGCCGGAATCGCTGTTGATTCAGCGCGAGGCAGTCGGTCGCGCTGGACCCGTTCAGATCCTCCGGCGGAGACACGGTCGAGAGATCGAGGGCGGTAGCGGTGACCCGACACCCATCGGTGACGGACGTACCGTTGAGGACGAGCAAGGGAAAGGCGATGGTCCCGTCAGGGTTTTTCGCCGTTTGCATGAGACCCCGGTCCAGATGGCCGCCTTGTTCGGCCGCCGCCTCCTCCCATGCTCGCTCCAGCACGGCAGCACGATCGGAATCGTGAATATTGATGCGCAGCAATGCATTTGCCAGATCCCGGAATGTCATCGCCGCGACGGTGGGGCCAAGGAAATCCGCTTTCAACGAATCCACCCAGGCAGTTGCGTTGGGAGCGGCATGAAGTCCGGCCAGACCGAGACTGCCCCCGGAAATGCCGCTGGCCAAAAAGATCGATTCCAATGGCAGCGCCTGGTCCTGTCGGCATGGGTTGTTTGCGGCTTGTGTCAAGCACCGCATCACCAGTGCCGTCCAATACGCCGCCCTTATCCCGCCTCCTGCCGATGCGACGAAGACCAACGGGATCTCAGTGCGACCAGGGTTCTTGCTGCGCTGGACGACCGCCCATTGATCAAGGGCCGCCGTCAGCGAGATCTGGGACAAGGGCCCATTCGACGCGCGATCAGAACTGGCAGCGAGGCGCTCGCCGAGGCGGGTGTCGTGATACACGTATTTGTCGTCGATTGCGGAGTTGATGATGAGACACAACAAGATCCCGAAAATGAACGGGGTACGCCGAAAACCTATCGCCGCCAGCAGCCCCCAGGTTCGAACCTGATCGCTCAGCATCACCAGTGCAGCACCAACAAAGGCAAGCGCAATGCAGAGGGCCAGAATGGCACCCCAGGGCCCCAGAATGTGGCCGCCCACCTGTGGATAGAGCCCCATTGCGAGAAATAGTGGAATGGCCAGTGACCCCACAGCCGCGGCAGTCCACCGTCCAGGTCGACCGTCGCGACGATCGGCGTCAGCATGCGCACCGTTGATACGCCCGGACGCGTGAAGAACCGCGAATGTCGCTGCAACAACCCCCGCACCGACAACGATTGCTCCAATCGGAAATCCGAGAATGAGCAAACCGCCGTAGCCGTATTGATGAACCGTCAATAGGCGGACACCGTTACGAACCGCAAGCGCGGTCAACACAACCAGCGGGATCACCGCAACTGCTATCGAATACGGCAAGCCGATTTTGCGATTCGAGTCGGCATCAGTGTTGATGATATCGGGTTTCGTTTCGACCAACGTAAACTGGCTGTACACGCCGATCAATAAATAGATTATTCCAGGGCCCAGGAACACAACGCCGATAGGCCAGCTGAATTTCAACGCGGCCACACCTATGCCGACCAAGACAACGCCGAGGATTATCGATCCGATACTCTTGGTCCTCGCTTGGCCCTTCGGCTCGACCGGCTCGTGTACGTTCTCGTTCAGCGGGCCCGAAGGCAAGACATCCGACCGCGGCAAATATGCACGCATGCAGAGATTCGCCGTCACCAGCATCACCGCCACCAGGACAGCGGCGATCCCCGCCGTCCGCCACCCGATGCCGCCGCCGTCACCGAATGGAAACAAGAACGCGTCATCGAATTGGCGGCCGAGATCACCGCGAAGTCCACCGAACACCAGCAAAAGTGCACCAATGCCGATCTGGATCCGCAGAGCGAGTACATACGCCCAGGTGTTGCGCTTCTTTCGAGCCGTCTGCAGCTCCTCCACCGTGTCGTGGAGCATCTCCCGGGATCCGATCAACCCCACTCCGAGGCCGATGACAACAGACCCGAGCATCAGCCATTTTAATAGCGACAGGACACCCGTTAACCAGATGAGCCAGCCCTGCTGAGTTATCCCCGAAGCGAGGAAGGCAAGGTCCTGGAGAATCACGAAAATCAGAAAGCCCACCGCAGTGAATTTGGCCATCGTGAGCAAGCCGTCGACCCCCGAGACTCGACTCAGCGCGACATCTACCTCTTTTGAGGCTGCCTCATCGCCGCCAGCTTTCTTTCCCTTCATTTTTGCTTTGAAGTCTCTCAACCTGCGCGTGGCACTGTCGTTGATGTGGAACGCGACGACGACCAACGGCGCCGCAATCAAGGCGATATCGGCAAATACGTAGATGCTCAGCACAAAGCCAAGCGCTAGTCCCGTGTTCGGGCCAGAACCAAGTGCGGGTAGGGAGTACCGGTCGCTCCACTGGTTCCATTGGTTAATCGCATCCGACGCCGCACCGCGCGACCCCAGCGAAAAGGGCGACGTGATTGTCGACGCTCCCGCGGACGTACCACCCGCCAAATGCATCAGCGACAGCGTGCTGTCGACTACTTCGACCACACCCCATCCGACATAGAACACAAACAGCATTGCCGGCCACGTAACGAAGAACCGCAATACGCGCCGGACTGGGGAACGCGGCGACCGTGACTCAGGTTCGGCAGGTCTGTCTTCCAGCGTTGTGGTCATCCGGTACCCACTCGAATGGCCGTGGCCCGAAAGCCTTTCACCTTGAACGAATTCCGCACCGTGCCTCCTCGGCCCTGCGGTTCGCCAGGTGGCGACTCCACCCAGTCTCGCGAACTGCGTAGTGCAGTTCGATCAGCACATTAAGTCTCTTCGCGATGATTTCATCCCGCGCAGCCGACAATGAGTGCAAGCGAGTGTGTTTTCGCGTAGCAGCGTGCGCGTGGCGAAAAAAGTCGAGTACCCGACTACGCGTTACGAGAAAGCCTCAACGACACGGAATCTGTGGTGCGGGCGAAGGGAGTCGAACCCTCACGCTCTTTCGAGCAATGGCACCTAAAGCCATCGCGTATGCCATTTCGCCACGCCCGCGGAACGAGACGATTCTAGCGCCGCCGGCGCGGCACCCTTGTCAGTGGTGGCCGCTGTCTTCCTCGTCACGCACCGGTGAACCTATAACCGCTGGCACGGTACCGTCGTGGTGTGTCCACGACGCGCCGCCGCAGGTTCGCGCTGATCATTTTGGTGATCATCGCCGCCAGTGGCTGCCTGGCATTGGGCTGGTGGCAGTGGAGCAGATTCGAGTCGACGTCCGGCACCTTCCAGAACCTGGGCTACGCCCTGCAGTGGCCGATGTTCGCGGGATTCTGCGTGTACGCCTACCGCAAATTCATCCGCTACGAAGAAGCCCCACCCGCACCTCCATCCGACGCGGATCAAGTCACCGAGATTCCCGCTGGATTGCTGCCCGAACGTCCCACCGCCCAAGCCACTTCCGATGAACTCGATCCCGCAATGCGCGAATACAACGCCTACCTCGCCGAGCTGGCTCAGGCCGACAAGACCCCAGAAGATCAGAACAGGACCACCGCATGAGTGCACCCGAGTCGCCCGAAGCCCACACGCAGGCGGGCGTGCCGAACGAGACGATCCGCAAAGCCCTTCGCGGGTATCGGGTCCTGGCGTGGACAACGGGCATCTGGCTGATCGCACTCTGCTACGAGATGGTGATGAAGTACATCGTGAAGGTCGATGACCCGCCCACCTGGATCGGTGTGGTGCACGGCTGGGTCTACTTCATCTATCTACTGTTCACCGCCAACCTCGCGGTGAAGGTGCGCTGGCCGATCGCCAAGACCATCGGCGTGCTGTTGGCCGGCACTATTCCGCTGTTGGGCATCATCGTCGAGCAGGTGCAGACCCGGGAGCTCAAGACCCGGTTCAACCTCTGACTGGATCGCCCTCGAGTTCGAGCTCCTCAGGCGACCAGTCCTCGGCCGCGGCGGCAGCCGGAGCAGGCAACGTCAGCGCGATCACCGCGGCCAGCGCCGCCGCACCGGCGGCGATAAGCAGCGCGACGCGGAAACCCGCCAGCGACGGCACCGCGTGACCGGCCAACGAGATCGTCATCGTCGACAGCACGGCCCCGATGACGGCACTGGAGATCGAGGTCCCCAGGGAGCGGGCCAGCGCGTTGATTCCGTTGGCGGCAGCGGTTTCTGACATCGGGACCGCCGCGTTGATCAGCGCCGGCATCGATGCGTAGGAGAAGCCGACGCCGAGGCTGATCACGATGTTGAACACCATCACCTCGACCGGACTGACCAACAGGTAGGCCCCGGCCAGATACGCGACAGCGATGATCGTCGCGCCGACGACGAGGGTGAACTTCGGCCCCCGCCTGGCCGCCACTCGCGCGGCGATGGGCGCTGCGGCCATCATCGCCAGGCCGCCGGGCGCCATCCACAAACCCGCCTGCAGCATCGTCTGACCGAGCCCGTAGCCGGTTTGCGGCGGCAATTCGAGAATTTGCGGTCCGACCAGTGACATCGCGAACATCGCGAAGCAGACCGCAACCGAGGCCACGTTGGTGGTGAGCACGGACCGCTTCAGTGTGGTCCGCAGGTCGACGAGCGGCGCGTCCACCCGGAACTGCCACCAGGCAAAGACCGCGAACACCACGAGGCAGCCGACGAACAGCGACACCGTCGTCGCGTTCGTCCACCCCCACGTCGAACCTTTGGAGATCGGCAGCAGCAGGGTCACCAGTCCGACCGTCAGCAACACCGTCCCGAGCGGGTCGATACGGTCGTTGGAGGTGGCCGGGACTTTCGGCACCAGGAAGTAGAACAGCAACACCGATCCGACCCCGAGGCCGGCGGCACCCCAGAACAGGGTGTGCCAGTCCGCCTTCTGGGCGATGACCGCCGACAGCGGCAGGCCGAGCGCGCCGCCGACGCCCAGCGACGCGCTGATCAAACCCATCGCAGAGCCCACCCGGTCGGCCGGTATCGCAGCCCGCAGCACGCTGATAGCCAGCGGGATGATCGGAATGCCGAAGCCCTGCAGCCCACGCCCGACGATGAACGGGAGCAGTGAGCTGGTCATTGCGGCGATCAACGACCCGACCGTCAGGGTGGCCGCACAGACGATGAGCATCGGCTTGGGTCCGTACATGTCGCCGAGCCGGCCGAACACCGGAGTGGTCACCGCAGCGGTCAGCAGCGTCACCGTGATCGCCCACGAGGCATTGGCCGGGCTGGTGTGCAGCAACGTCGGGAGTTCGGGAATCAGCGGGATCATCAGCGTCTGCATCAGCGAGACGCTGATGCCGGCAGCCGCCAGAACGGCGATCAGAACACCGGGGTGCGCCGCCCGGACCGAGTGACGACCCACCCGAGCATGATGACACAGTTAGATGCGCTAGAAAAACGCGGTAAATTTCCCCTCAGACCAGCACACGCAGCGCGGGTATGAGCAGCGCCAGCGCCCGGCCGCGGTGCGACGCCGCGTCCTTCTCCTCGGGACGCAGCTGCGCGGCGCTGCGGGTCTCCCCCTCCGGCACGAACAGCGGGTCATAGCCGAAGCCGCCCGCACCGCGCGGTTCCCGCGCGATCACCCCGGGCCACTCGCCGCGCACGACCGCGCTGTCATCGGGCCCGGGTCCGTAAACCAACGCGCACGCGGACACGAACGCGGCCGAGCGCCGCTCGTCGGGCACGTCGCGCATCTGAGCCAGCAGCAGCTCGTTGTTGGCGGCATCTTCGCCATGTACGCCGGCCCACCGCGCCGAGAGCACACCGGGCATTCCGTTGAGGGCGGTAACCGTGATCCCCGAGTCGTCGGCGACGGTCGGCAGACCTGTGGCGGCATAGCCGTCGCGTGCCTTGGCCAACGCGTTCTCCTCGAAAGTGGCGCCCGTTTCGGGAGCCTCCTCGAAGGGCGGCACGTCGTCGAGCGACAACAGGGTCAGCCCCGAGACCCCGGCGGTATCGAGAACCCGGCGCAGCTCGGCCAGCTTCTTGGCATTGCGGCTGGCGACGAGGAGGAGCGGCGCCATCGTCAGGAGCCGAACGCCTTCTTCGACGGCGGGCCTTCCGGCAGCACCCCGGGGTAGGGCAGCTCCAGCGCTTCGCGTTGCACGGCGAACAGCGTCTCGCACGACGCGAGCGCGGCATCGAGCATCTTGTCCAGCGTCGTGCGAGGGAACGTCGCACCCTCACCGGTGCCCTGGATCTCGACAAGCGTTCCGGTGTCGGTGGCGACAACGTTCATGTCGACTTCGGCGCGCGAATCCTCCTCGTAGGGAAGGTCGACCCGCACCCGGCCGTCGACCACGCCGACGCTGACCGCGGCAATGGCACACGACAGCGGACGCGGATCAGACAGCTTGCCGCCCGCGGCCAGATAGGTCACCGCGTCCGACAGCGCGACATAGGCGCCGGTGATCGCCGCGGTCCGGGTCCCGCCGTCGGCCTGCAACACGTCGCAGTCGATGGCGATGGTGTTCTCCCCCAGGGCCGCCAGGTCGATGCACGCCCGCAGCGAGCGGCCGATCAGCCGGCTGATCTCCTGGGTGCGGCCACCGAGGCGGCCCTTCACCGACTCACGATCCGAGCGGGTGTGGGTGGCACCCGGCAACATCGCGTACTCCGCGGTGAGCCAGCCCTGCCCCGAGCCCTTGCGCCAGCGCGGCACACCGTCGGTGACGCTGGCCGTGCACATCACCCGGGTCTCGCCGAAGGTGATCAGGACCGAGCCGGCCGGATGGGAAGTAAAGCCGCGGGTGATGGTGACCGGCCGCAGCTCGTCGTCAAGCCTGCCGTCTTGTCGTCGGGACACGTCGCAACCCTAGCCCAGCGACGATGCGGGCCGGGGAGGGTCCGAGTCAGTGCCGACGGACCTCGATGGTCTCCCCGCACACCACGGCGTGCACCGGGCCGTCGAACTCGGCCTTGGCCTCGCTGATCACGTCTTCGCGTGAAGTCCACGGCGGGATGTGAGTCAGCAACAGCTCGCCGACGCCGGCGCGCTTGGCCATCTGGCCCGCCTCGGTACCCGACAAATGCAGATGTGGCGGACGGTCGGGCGCATGAGTCCAGGACGCCTCGCACAGGAAAACGTCTGCGCCGCTGGCCAACTCGACGAGCGATTCGCATACCCCGGTGTCACCGCTGTAGACCAGGGTGGCACCGCCCGGGTCGGTGACCCGCATGCCGAACGACTCGGTCGGATGCGTCACCAATCGCGGCAATACGTTCAGGGCGCCGAACTGCACCGGTTGCTTGTCCTGCCAGTGATGGATCTCGAAGATGTCGGAGAAGTCGTCGAGCTCGCCACCCAGCGGCGAGGACGCCGCGGCCAGCCGGCTCCAGGTGTCGCTGGGGCCGTACATCACCCCGCGGCCTTTGGCCGGGCTCGGGTGGTATCGACGCCACACGAACAGCCCGGGGAGATCCAGGCAGTGGTCGGCATGCAGATGCGACAGCAGAACGTGAACGTCGTTTGGGTCGGCGTAGCGCTGCAACGCACCCAGCACGCCGCCGCCGAAATCGAGAACAAGCGGTGGCGTGTCGGGTGCAGTCAGCAGGTACCCGGACGCCGGCGAATCAGGCCCGACAACGCTGCCGGAGCAACCAAGGATGGTGATTCGCACAGTCACTAGCTTGCCATGCCCAGATGCCGCAAGAGGAAAACATGACGGGTTTGGATACGAGAATCACGTCGTCGCACCGACGTGACGCTGAACAGGGTGGACACCGGTGATTACCGGCCCAAGGAACCGGGCCGCCAGGGCTGTGAACGCCTCGGGATCGCCCGTCGCCTCGAACGCGTGCTGGCCGACGGAGCCGCCGTCGTCCTCGTGCGGACGCAGCAGATCGCGCTCAGTCAGCACTTTCAGCAAGTCTTTGGCCGTCTCCTCGGCGCTGGACACCAGCGTGACCGAATCCCCCATCGCCAGCTGAATCAGCCCGGACAGCAACGGATAGTGCGTGCAGCCCAACACCAGCGTGTCGACCTGCGCGCGCTGCAGCGGCTCCAGGTATCCCTCGGCCAGGTTCAGCACCTGCCGGCCGCTGGTGACGCCGCGCTCGACGAAGTCCACGAACCGCGGGCACGCCACCGCCGTGACGTCGACGTCGCGGGCGGCAGCGAACGCGTCCTGGTAGGCCGCCGAGGCGATGGTCGCCTGAGTCCCGATCACGCCGATGCGTCCGGTCCGGGTGGTGGCTACGGCGCGTCGCACCGCCGGCAGGATCACCTCGACGACGGGCACGTCGTAGCGTTCACGTGCATCACGCAGGCACGCCGACGACGCGGTGTTGCAGGCGATGACGAGGGCCTTCACCCCGCGCTCGACGAGGCCGTCGCCGATGGCCAGTGCGTGCGCCCGGACCTCGGGAATGGTCAGCGGGCCGTACGGGCCGTTGGCGGTGTCGCCGACGTAGATGATGTCCTCGTCGGGCAGCTGGTCGATGATCGACCGGGCGACGGTCAGCCCGCCCACACCGGAGTCGAAGATGCCCACGGGCGCGAACCGGTCGGTCATGACGTCAGCCCGGGAAGTTGGCCGGCCTTCTTACGTTCCCTGGCCTTGCGTTCCGGGCCGGACAGCCAATACGCCGCGAGCACCCCAGCGATCGCCCCGCACAGGTGCCCCTGCCAGGACACGCCGCCGCAGCGGTTCAGCTCGGGCACCGCCCCCCACAGGACCCCGCCGTAGACAAGCAGCACCACGATGCCCGTCACGATCTGCCAGATGTGCCGGGTGAAGAAGCCGAACACCAACAGGAAGGTCAGCCAACCGAAGATCAGCCCGGAGGCGCCGATGTGGTTGGTCTCCAACCCGCAGCCGATATTGCCGATCAACCAGGTACCCAGGCCGCCGAGGATCCAGATGATCGCCGTCGCCCAGACGAACCGCGCCATGCCGGTCAGCGTCACCAAGAAGCCCAGCACCAGCGCCGGCACGGTATTGGCGGCCAGGTGCTGCCAGCCTCCGTGGAGCAACGGCGCGAAGAGGATGCCCCACAGCCCGTCCGTCTCCAGCGGCCGGATGCCGTTGCGGTCCAGCGAGTGACCCGAGAGCTGGTCGATGAGCTCGATGACATAGAGAATCGCCACGAACGACACGATGGTGGCGCCGCCGACCTTCCAGGCCGCCGGCTTCTTCGGCTGCGGCGGGGTCGGCGAGTAGCCCAACGGCTGGTTCATCCGTTATCCGCCTCCGCTGTCACGCCCAGAGCTGGCCTTCCAAAGCCGCCTCGGCTTCATCCAGGCTACCGGCGTAGGCACCGGTGGACAGATACTTCCACCCGGCGTCACATACGGTGAACGCCACGTCAGCACGCTGACCGGCCTTGATGGCCTTGGCCGCCACGCCGAGCGCGGCGTGCAGGATCGCGCCGGTGGAGATTCCGGCGAAGATGCCCTCGACCTGGATCAGCTCTCTGGTACGCCGCAGCGCGTCGATCGAGCCGACCGAAAAGCGGGTGGTCAGCACCTCGGGGTCGTACAGCTCGGGGATGAAGCCCTCGTCGATGTTGCGCAGCGCGTAGACGCCTTCGCCGTAGCGCGGTTCGGCGGCAACGATCGCGATGTCGGGGACATGCTCGCGCAAAAAGCGCCCAACCCCCATCAACGTGCCGGTGGTCCCGAGTCCCCCGACGAAATGGGTGATCTCGGGCAAGTCCTTGAGCAGCTCGGGCCCGGTGCCGTAGTAGTGCGCGTCGGCGTTGGCCGGGTTGCCGTACTGATAGAGCATCACCCAGTCGGGGTGCTCGGCGGCCAGTTCCTTGGCCCGGGCCACCGCGGTGTTCGAGCCGCCCTCCGCGGGCGAATAGATGATCTGGGCGCCGTAGAGCTCAAGGATCTGCCGGCGCTCGATCGAGGTGTTCTCCGGCATCACGCAGATCAGCCGGTAGCCCTTCAGCAGCGCGGCCATCGCCAGCGAGATACCGGTGTTGCCGCTGGTGGGTTCCAGGATCGTCGTCCCCGGCGTGAGCAGCCCGTCCCGCTCGGCCTGCTCGATCATCCGCAGGGCGGGGCGATCCTTGATGGATCCGGTCGGGTTGCGGTCCTCGAGTTTGGCCCACAGTCGGACATGCGGGCCCTCGGTGCCGTCCCAGCGCGGCGACAGCCGCGGCAACCCGACCAGCGGGGTGTCGCCGACCGCCTGCACCAGCGAGCCGTAGCGGGTCAATTCGTCTCCAGCTCAGCCGCCGGCCACAGCCGGCAGGATCGTCACCGAGTCGCCATCACCGATCTCGGTGTCCAGCCCACCGGAGAAGCGGACATCTTCATCGTTGACGTAGATGTTGACGAACCTGTTCAGCTTGCCGTTGTCCACCAGCCGCTCGGAGATGCCGGAGTAGTTGGCCTCGAGATCGGCGATCACGGCCTGCAGCGTCGCGCCGTCGGCCGCCACACGCTTTTCGCCGCCGGTGTGGCTGCGCAGGATGGTCGGGATGGACACCTCGACGGACATGGGTGGCTCCTTTTTCAGCGTGCGTACTGCTCGACGATGGTGACAGGTTCTTCGGTGACCGCCCCGTCGACGATCCGGTAACTGCGCAACTCGTGCTCGTCGGGATCCCGGGTGGAGACCAGGACGTAGTGCGCGTCGGGCTCGGCGGCATACGAGATGTCGGTGCGGCTGGGGTAGGCCTCGGTCGCGGTGTGCGAGTGATAGATGACGATCGGAGCCTGACCCGAGTCTTCCAATGACCGCCAGAGCTTCAGCTGCTCGCCGGAATCGAACCGGTAGAACGTCGGCGACCGCTCGGCGTTGAGCATCGGGATATGCCGCTCGGGACGGTCGGAGCCCTCCGGCCCGGCCAGCACCCCGCAGGCTTCGTCGGGGTGGTCGGCCCTGGCGTGGGCGACCATGGCGTCGACCAGGTCGGCACGGATCACCAGCACGGCGGGGATGTCCTCCTGTGGTCGAGCTCAGCGAGCAGATGCGTCGAACGCACCGGGTAACAGGTCACGGTAGGTCGGTATTCCGGCCGCCGACTCCGCTGCCAGTACAGCGACCACCACCGCGCGCGCCAAACAGTCTGCCCCGGCCGCGCCCAGCCTCGCGAGCGGCTTGGTCTCCGGCACCATCTGCGTCGGCGTGCCCGCGTCCGGTTCGAGCTCGATCGCCCCGGTGGCCAACGCGAAGACGGTGTCCCCGTCTAGCGGGGTGTGCGCCGGGCGGATGGTGTGTGCCAAACCGTCCTGCGCAGCAACCGCGAAGCGCCGGCACGCGGCCGGTGACAGCGCGGCGTCGGTGGCGACCACCGCGATGGTGGTGTTCAGCGGACCGGACTCGGCGTCGAGCGCGGTGAGTGCGGCGATCTGCTCGGCGGGCGGTGTGACCAGCCCGAACTCCTTGACCAGGTGGCTCATCCAGGGCAGCCCGGTGGCCGGATCGATGACATTGCCTGCGCTGTTGACGATGACGATCGCGCCGACGGTTACCCCGGAATCGAGTGTCATCGAGGCGGTGCCGACGCCGCCCTTGAGCACAGCGGCGCGCGCACCAACGCCGGCGCCGACGGTCCCTACCGCCACGTCCACGCCGGCCGACTCCGCGGCCGCATACCCGAAGTCGGCGGTCGGCCTGCACGCCCAGCCGCCGACCGGAAGGTCAAAAATCACCGCGGCCGGAACTATCGGGACGACGCCGCCCTCCATCGCCACCCCGCGCCCCTGCTCCTCCAGCCAGGTCATCACGCCGTCGGCGGCGGCCAGCCCGTAGGCGCTGCCGCCGGTGAGCACGACTGCATCGACGTGCCGGACGCTGTTGGAAGGGTCGAGCAGGTCGGTCTCGCGGCTACCGGGCGCTCCTCCCCGGACGTCGACGGCCCCGACCGTTCCGGGCGGCGCGACGATGACGGTGGTCCCGCAGGCCCAGCCTGATCCCAGCGTCGCGTCGGCGTCGAGGCGACCGTGATGACCGACGAGAACGCCGTCGACGTCGGTGATGGAACCGCGACTCATCGGATCGGCTTACCCATCAGCCCGAGCACCAGATACTCCTGTAAGACGGTCAGCCACTGATACACGTCGAGGTGCCCGGCCAGCGGGTGGTCGGCGGGTAGCCGGTCGGGGCCCTCGGGCCCGATCTCGAGCATCGCGCCCAGCGCAAGTCGGACGTCGTTGATCGCCGATATCCAGGCGTTGGCGTCGCCCTCGGTAATCTCGAACCTGCCCCCACCGTCGGGCAGCGTGTCCAGAACACGTTGCGCAGCAGCCTTTTTGGCATCGATGATGCCCGGCTCGTGCAGGCTGCGCAGGGCGCCGTTGAGGCTCTCGGCGGCCGCCGAGCCGGCCGGGTGATCGCGCTGCGGTTTGAAGAAGTCGGGCAACAGCCGCCGCATGGTGGAGTCCTCCGGCGGCTGCGGGTTGCCGGCGCGGATACCGGTGATCTGCTCCAGGGGATCCGACGGTGTCGCGGCCTCACGTTCGTCGAGCATGCCCTGCACCGAGGACACCATGTTCTTCAGCAGCGCCGCTTCGTGCGGAGCCAGTGCTGAACGGAAACGGGGACCCGCAGCGGTGTCGACCCGCTTCCATTTACGCACGTTGTTCCTGACCGATAGACCGGTTGGCCTTGCTCAGCGGTCCTGCTGCATGGTCGCCCACAACCCGGCGGCGTGCAGCTTGGACACGTCTACTTCCATGGACTCCCGGCTCCCCGCCGATACGACTGCCTTGCCCTCCTGATGAACCTGCAGCATGAGCTTCGTCGCGTGCGGCTCGCTGTAGCCGAAGAGCTTCTGAAACACGTAAGTCACGTAGTTCATCAGATTAACCGGGTCGTCCCAGACGATCGTCACCCAGGGGTTGTCCAGGGCAGTGACGGATTCAGTCTGTTGCTGTCCTGCGGCGTCCGGTCGGGTCGGAGCTGCTTGCGAGCCCATGCCGATAAGGATAGCGAGCGGGGGCAGCCCCTATGGTGATGAGCCCCTCGGGCGACGAACAATCTATCCAGTCCGTGGGACGGCCGATACCGTTGCGCTGTGACCGCCGCCCTGCTGACGGACAAATACGAGCTGACGATGCTGGCCGCTGCGCTGCGCGACGGTTCAGCCGGACGCATGACCACATTCGAGGCGTTCGCCCGTCGCCTGCCCGACGGTCGTCGCTACGGAGTGGTGGCCGGAGCCGGGCGATTTCTGGAAGCCTTGAGCGAGTTCGTTTTCGACGACGAAGCACTGACATCCCTCGCATCGTTCCTCGACTCCACGACGTTGGACTACCTTCGGGACTTCCGCTTCACCGGCGATATCGACGGCTACGCCGAAGGCGAGCTGTACTTCCCCGGCTCCCCGATCCTGTCGGTCACCGGCACCTTCGCCGAGTGCGTGTTGCTGGAGACACTCGCGTTGTCGATCTTCAATCACGACACCGCGATCGCTTCGGCGGCCGCCCGCATGGTCAGCGCAGCCGCCGGCCGGACACTGATCGAGATGGGTTCGCGGCGCACCCACGAACATGCGGCGGTGGCGGCCGCCCGGGCCGCCTATATCGCCGGATTCACCGGCACATCCAATCTCGAAGCCAACCGCCGCTACGATATCCCCGCGATGGGGACCAGCGCCCACGCGTTCACGATGCTCTATGCCACCGCCGAGGGACCGGACGAGCAGGCTGCGTTCCGCGCGCAGGTGGACGCGCTAGGCGCCGGGACGACCCTGCTGGTCGACACCTATGACGTGACGACCGGCGTGGCCAACGCGATCGCCGTCGCCGGAACCGCACTCGGCGCGGTGCGCATCGACTCCGGTGACCTCGGTGTGCTGGCGCGGCGAGTACGTGCCCAGCTCGACGAACTGGGGGCGACCGGCACTCAGATCGTCGTCTCGGGGGATCTCGACGAGTTCTCGATCGCCGCGCTGCGCGCCGATCCCGTCAACAGCTATGGTGTCGGGACTTCGGTGGCCACTGGCTCCGGCGCCCCGACGGCCAGCATGGTCTACAAGCTCGTCGAGGTGGACGGCCTGCCGGTGGAAAAACGCAGCAGCCGCAAGGAATCTCACGGCGGCCGCAAGGCTGCCCTGCGGCTGTCGCGACCGACGGGCACGATCGTCGAGGAGGTCATTTACCCGGTGTCCGCACCCCCCGAGGTGACCGACCCCGCACGGGCGCTGACCGTGCCCCTGGTGCGCGGCGGGCAGCCCGTTGCCGTAGCCGATCTGGCGGCGGCGCGCGCGTTGGTGGCCAGCGGCCTGCGCAGCTTGCCGTGGGAGGGTCTGGCGCTGTCGCAGGGCGAGCCGGCGATCCCGACCCGTCAGGTGCCGATGCGGTGAGCGCGGACGAATTGCCGCCGGTGAGCGAGTTGCTGGCGACGGCGGTGGCCGCGCTGGGCGGCAACGAGCGGCCAGGCCAAGTACAGATGGCCGAGGCAGTGGCCCAGGCGTTCGCCGGCGGTGAGCACTTGGCGGTGCAGGCCGGCACCGGAACCGGTAAGTCCCTGGCGTACCTCATTCCCGCGATCGCCCGAGCCGTCGCCGACGAAACCCCCGTCGTGGTGTCCACCGCGACCATCGCCCTGCAACGCCAGCTCGTCGACCGGGACTTGCCCCGACTGGTCGATGCGCTGGCCGCCACCCTCCCCCGGCGACCCAAGTTCGCCCTGCTGAAGGGGCGTCGAAACTATCTGTGCTTGAACAAGATTCACAACGGCGGCGGCGAAGAGAATGCCGAATCCCCGCAGGAAGAACTGTTCGAGCCGGTGGCCGCGACCGCATTGGGCCGCGACGTCGCCCGGTTGACGGCGTGGGCGTCGTCCACCGAGACCGGTGACCGAGACGAACTGAAGCCAGGTGTGCCCGACCGGTCCTGGTCGCAGGTCAGCGTTTCGGCCCGAGAATGCCTCGGGATGGCGCGCTGTCCGTACGGCACCGATTGCTTCTCCGAACGGGCGCGCGGCGAGGCCGGCCGTGCGGAGATTATCGTCACCAACCACGCGTTGCTGGCCATCGACGCGATCGCCGACGCCGCGGTACTACCCGAACACGACTATCTGATAGTCGATGAGGCGCACGAATTGGTGGACCGGGTGACGTCGGTGGCCACCGGCGAGCTGACTCCCACCCCGCTCGGCGTGGCCACCCGGCGCATCGCCCGGCTGGTCAGCCCGCAGCTCGCCCAGCGGATGGAGGCGGCGGTGGCGACGTTCTCCTCGGCGATCCACGACGCCCAGCCAGGCCGGCTCGACTATCTCGACGACGAGCTGGCCACCTACCTGACCGCTCTGCGGGATGCCGCCACCGCCGCCCGCGGCGATATCGATCCGGCGCCGAAAGATCCGAAGGCCGCCGCGGCACGCAGCGAGGCGATCGCGGCGCTGACCGAGATCGGCGACACCGCCTCGCGGGTGCTGGACTCGTTCGTGCCGGCGATTCCGGATCGGACGGAGGTGGTGTGGCTGGATCATGAGGACGGTTCGGCGGGCAGGGGCGGAGCGACCCGGGGATCGGGTGGGGGCAACCTCAGACCGGTCCTGCGGGTGGCGCCGCTGTCGGTGGCCGGGCTATTACGCACTCGGCTGTTCGACACCGCCACAACGGTTTTGACATCGGCGACGCTGACCATCGGCGGCTCTTTCGACGCGATGGCCGGCGCATGGGGCCTAGGTGGCGGGCCGGCGTGGAAGGGCCTCGACGTCGGCTCCCCGTTCGAGCACGCCAAGTCCGGCATCCTCTATGTCGCCGCGCATCTGCCACCGCCCGGTCGCGACAGCGCCGGCAACCCCGAACAACTCGATGAGATCGCCGGGCTGATCGAAGCCGCCGGCGGCCGCACGCTCGGATTGTTCTCGTCGATGCGTGCGGCCAAGGCGGCGACAGAAGCACTGCGGGCGCGGATCGACACCCCAATCCTCTGCCAGGGCGATGACGGGACCGCGGCCCTGGTCGAGCGCTTCGCCGCCGATCCCGAGACATCCCTGTTCGGCACCCTGTCGCTGTGGCAGGGGGTCGACGTACCGGGTCCGTCACTGTCCCTGGTTCTCATCGACCGCATCCCGTTCCCGCGTCCCGACGATCCCCTGCTGACCGCGCGACAGCGGGCCGTCGCCGCCCGCGGTGGGAACGGGTTCATGACGGTCGCCGCCGCGCATGCCGCGCTGCTGCTGGCGCAGGGAGCGGGCCGGCTGTTGCGCCGGGTGGACGACCGGGGCGTCGTCGCGGTGCTTGACTCGCGGATGGCCACCGCACGCTATGGCGGCTACCTGCGCGCGTCGCTGCCGCCGTTCTGGCCGACCACTGATCCCGCGCGTGTCAGACAGGCACTTCAGCGGTTACGGGGCGACGTCGCACCGTGAATTGGGATCGGTAGAGCCCGTCGACCGCACTATTCTGAAAGCGAATTTTCCCAGTACGCCGGTCTGACGCCTCGGAGAGGGTAGCCCTCATGCACCGACGATCCCTCACACGCCTGCTCGCGCTCGCGGGCACAGCTGTGGTGCTGGCCGGCTGCGGCTCCACCATCTCGGGCAAGGCGGTGTCGGTGTTCGACGACCCGTTCAAGGTCGGCGGCCTGCAGGCGGTCGACGGGGCCAGCGGTTTGCGCTCGAATGCCGAGAAGCCGACCCGCAAGGTCTCCCATAGCGATGGCGGCAAGAACGACGAGATCGCGGTCCAGTCGATCAGCGATCTGGAGGCGTTCTGGAAAGACAACTACACCGGCACGTTCGACGGCGAGTTCAAGCCCGTCAAGGACCTCGTCTCGTGGGACTCCGACGCCTATGACGGCGAATTCTGTGGCGACACGACCTCCGGGCTGATCAACGCCGGCTTCTGCGAGGACGACAACACCATCGGCTGGGATCGGGGCGTGCTGTTGCCGGCGTTGCGACAGGCCAACGGCGACATGGCCATCACGATGGTGCTTGCCCACGAATACGGCCACGCGATTCAGAAGATGGCCAAGCTCAACAAGAAGGGCACTCCGACCCTGGTGGCCGAGCAGCAGGCAGACTGCTTCGCCGGTGTCTACATGCGGTGGGTGGCCGAGGGGAACTCGAAGCGGTTCACGCTGAGCACTGGCGATGGACTGAATAACCTTCTGGCCGCGATGATTTCGTTCCGCGACCCGCTGCTGAGCCAGGACGACTACACCGATGGCGGTGACGAACACGGGTCGGCGTTCGAACGGATCTCGGCCTTCCAGTTCGGCTTCACCGACGGACCGTCGTCCTGCGCCGGTATCGACGCCCAGGAGATCGGCCAACGCCGCGGCGACCTGCCCATCGAGCTGCAACGCGATCAGACCGGCGAGTGGCCGGTGACCGAGGAGTCGACCCGGGCGATCGTCGAGGCGATGAATATCCTGTTCAAGCCCAAGAATCCGCCGACGCTGAGCTTCGATGCCGGCTCGGCGTCCACGTGCCCCGACGCCCGGCCCAGCCCGCCGGTGTCCTTCTGCCCGGCCACCAATTCCATCGCCGTCGACTTGCCCGCCCTGGCGAAAATGGGCGCCTCCAACGAGGGTGAGGACAACGTTCTGGTCACCGGCGACAACACCGCCTACTCGGTGCTGGTGTCGCGTTACATGCTGGCGGTGCAGCACGAGCGCGGCGGCCTGGTGCTCGACAACGCCGAGGCTGGGTTGCGCACCGCGTGCCTGACCGGCGTGGCCACCACCAAACTGTCCAAGGAAGTCACCACCTCCGACGGCAACACCGTCGCCCTGACGGCAGGCGATATCGACGAGGCGGTCTCGGGTCTGCTGACCAACGGACTGGTCGCCAGCGATATCAATGGCGAGTCGGTGCCCGCCGGGTTCAACCGCATCGACGCCTTCCGGATCGGGGTGCTCGGCGATCAGGATCGCTGCATCAAGCGCTTCCCGTAGGCCGCCGGAGTTCCCACCGACGCCAGACAGAAGGCGTCGGCCGCGCCGTCAGGGACGCTATCTGGAGCCGAAACGGGTGTTGTGTTACGGCGTCATGACGCGTGGCTCTCTTCGTCTGGAGGCGTTGCCTCGATCTCGTGACAGTTGGGTGTCGTCGGTACGTGATTGAACCGGTCGGTCAGCCAACTCATGCTCCGCTCACCGTCGACAAACGGCGACAGCAACGAGTTCACATCGAGTTTGTTGAATAGCGGAGGTTGCTCGTTGGTCCAGAGGGTCACGTCGGCACCTTTGGCGCACCAGTCCGCGGCTGTTTGACGCACTGACATATACGGCGCGAACGGATCCCAGCGATTGTGCTCGAAGTAGACCGGACCGGAGGGCCTGACGTTGCCGATACGTTGTGCGGCAAGCAGACTCTTGAACGGATCAACCGCAACAGCCTCGTAGATGTTGTTCGTGAACCAGCCGTCGAAATGGCGGAACATGTAGTCGATTCCGGTTTGCAGCAGGCACTGGCGTCCGGTGTTGTCGAGCATCTCCAGACCACGTGGGGTCAAGGTGTCACGGATCGGCTGTTCCAATTGTGGATACGAGGCGAAGATGCCGCGCAACACGTAACCGGTTGCTCCGGCCAGATAGTTTCCGTCGATGGGGGCTAGAACGGTCGCCAAATCGGTTGGTGCAGAAGCCGCATACGTGCCGACCACGTTGAGCTCAGGTCCATATGTTCCCGCCAACTCGGCAGCCGACAATGCGGCGTGACCGCCGGACAGCCATCCCCAAAATGCGACTGGACCGTGTGGATCCAGGGACGTGCCCGGCAGTTTCATCGCCGCGCGGGCGGCATCGATCAGTGCGGTGCCACCGGCGATGCGGTTCAACAATTGCGGCGACATCGAGCCGTGCACACCGGCCCCAACGCCGTCGGTGACGACTATGGCGAATCCGCGGGCAAGTAGCGTTGCGATCCAACCCTCTTCGACATTGAACATCAGGTCGAACCCTGTTTGCAGGGATGCGTGGATGCCCTGATTGAACATCCGCGATGGCGCGCATTGCTCACCCATCCCGTAGGGAATTGTCGCGTAGGCAATCAGCGGACGTGGACCTTTGCCCGGCCACGGGTTGTCCGGCTCGATGTAGGTGCCAGTCACCGCGACGGGGCTGCCCTGCGCATCGGTACTGCGGTACATGATGCGGGTTCCGGTACCGACGAACGAACCGAGCTGCCCAGAAGGCTCCAGTACCAAACGTGAAGGCTCCGTGCGAATGAAGTCACCATTTTGCCCATCCGGAAGCGGGTCGGGAGGGGTGTAGAATTGCTCGTATCGGCTTTCGTCGGCTCGCACGACAGGGATGGCCCGGACGGCAGGGGCAATTACGGCGAGGGCGGCAAGCAAGGCGGCAAGCCAGAAAGTTCGCCGTCTTGCTATTTCAGTAATTCGTTTTACTCCAAGGCAATTCACTAGACTAACCAGCCTTTCTTGTCGGTTTTGATGTTGCGCCTCAGATGACCACTTGGTCGGGGCGAGGGATTGTGAGGCTGTCTGCTCACGGTTGCGCGGATCTCGGCGGCTACGTGACGTGGGGGACGTGGCCCGGAACGGGTGTAGTCATAGCGGAGGTCTGCAGCTGACCGCGAAGCATCAGTCAGTTATGTGAGTGCGCGCTGGGATGCGTCGCCGGTTGGTCGGTAAAAGCGCTGTTGGACAGCAACTCTGGAACTCAGATTCCGGAGCTACCGACCTTGGCCCGGAGCGCCGTGGCCGTTTGGCGGAACATCCATCTGCTGGCGCAAAACGAAACGCTGAATCTTGCCGCTCGGCGTTTTCGGCAGGCGGGTAACGAAATGCACATCGCGCGGATAGGCGTGCGCCGCGAACTGCGTCTTAACTAGTTGTTGCAGTTCAGCTTTCAACTCTTCTGTGTCCACCGACGTGTCGGTGAGCACAATGAATGCTTCGAGAGCCTCACCCCGAAGCTCGTCCCGTCGCCCGACCACCGCAACTTCGGCGACCGACGGGTGGGTGATCAATACGCTCTCGACTTCGAACGGGCCGATGCGATAGCCCGCCATGATGATCACATCGTCGTCACGTGCGGAGAAAAAGAAACTGCCGGCGTCATCGACATGCCCGGTGTCGCCGGTCAGATACCACCGTCCGTCATCGACGAAGCGAGCAGCCGTGTGCTCCGGTGCATCGAGGTAGCCGCTGAACCACATCGACGGGCTTTCCGGCACATTCACCGCAATCCGGCCGTCGATGATGCCCATCGTAAAGCCAGGCATTGTTTGTCCCATCGAGCCGGGAATCAGCGGACGGCGTAGGCCCTCTGCCCAATGGTTGTTGACCACCATGCCCAGTTCGGTTTGCCCGTAATGATCGCGTACCTCCGTGCCCAGCGCCTGCTCAGCCCACCGCGTCACGTCCGGCGTCAGCGGCTCTCCGGCAGATGACGCGCATCGCAGCGAAACGCCGTCGACGTCGGTCTGGTCTTTGCAGAGAGCCCGGTACACGGTCGGAGCTGCGGTGAAGTTGGTGACGTTCAGTTCAGCGAGAACTCGGGCGGTCAGTGAGGACGAAAATTGCTCGTGGAGAAGATGATTCGGCACCCCGATGGCAAGCGACCCGACGATGCCGTAATACAGGCCGTAGGCCCACCCTGGATCGGCGGCATTCCAGAACACGTCGGTGTCAGCGACGTCGAGTCCCCAACGCATGTAGGTGACGATCGAGGCCAGCGCACGGAGCGGCACCACCACCCCTTTGGGTGAGCCAGTGGTACCGCTGGTGAACAGGAGGATCAGCGCTCCGTCACCGCCGACCGTCACCGACTCGGTCATGGGCTCGTTCTCCGCCACGAGGGAGTCGAACTGTTCCCCGGCGACGATCGTGGTGATTCCGTCGATGCCCACCAGCTTGTGCGCCTGCGTTGGTTCGGTGACAACGACTTTCGCTTTCCCCGCGGTGAGGCGAATGTCGATTGCCGGAGTCGAGAACGCGGTGAACAGCGGCAGATGCACGGCTCCGAGCCGGAGGATCGCCAGGAGCGTGACGACCAGCTCGCTGCGCTTACCCATCAGCACGCCGACGGCGTCTCCGCGGCCGACTCCCCTCGCCGCCAGCGCGGATGCCAGACGTTTGGACCGGTCGCCCAGATCACCGTAGGTGAGCTGTTCTGCCACCAGCGAGTCGCCATCCAGGTGCAGTTCGATGAATGCGGTGTCGGCCGGGTTGTGCCGATCAAGAAGTAACTCGGTGGCGTTCGCGCTCGGCACGCCGTATCGGGTGAGCCACAGTTCGAGCTGATCGGACATTGACCGGACCCCGTTACCGGGCTCGGTATCATGCGCGGCGGCAGAGGAATTCGGCACAGACTCTCCTGGTGGATGTGATGTGGCGAGACGTTGTCTTCAGGGTGTCTCGTGAGGTGTTGTGGTTGGGCGGACCCGTGTGCTGGTCCAGTCGCTGCTCGCCCGAGGAGCCTCAGCTTTGGCCGCGGCGTGCAAGTCCACGGATTGCCTCGACACCAGCGGGGTCGATGATGTCGCCGTGTTTGGCCATGTTGTTGGCGTGTCCCAGCATGTGCTGGGCAAAGGCGGCATCGATGGCCACTCCGTAGCCCTGGGCATCGAGTGCGGCGTTGATGCTCGCCTTGGCGAGCCGCAGGCCGTAGGCAGGCATCTCGGCTATGCGCGTCGCGAGGTCCACGGTGAACTGGTCAAGTTGTCCGTCTGGAACAACGTGGTTGACCATGCCGCGCTCGTGGGCCTCTTGGGCCGTCACAGCGGCACCGGTGAACAGCATCTCCTTGGCCTTACGCGGTCCGACCTCCCACATGTGGGAGAAGTACTCCGCCCCATTGAGACCGAGGGCGACGACCGGATCGGCAAATGTTGCCGTTTCGCCTGCGACTATCAGATCCATCGGCCACAGCAGCATGAGCCCGCCGGCGATGACGCGGCCGTGAGCTTGCCCAATCGTCGGTTTCGGCAGATCACGCCATCGCCGACACAGACCGAGATACGCCTCGCATTCGAAGGCATGCCGACCCTCTATTCCCGGCGTCGTCAGGCCGGCACCAAGTGTCGCCACCGGATCTGCGGGGATCGGCGAGTCACGTTCGCTGACATCGTGTCCGGACGAGAAGTCCGGCCCCGCCCCGGCCAGAATAATGGCCTTCACGCCGTCGTCCCTGGCCGCGCTCACGAACGCCGCGTCCAGGTCATAGAGCATCTGCGGGTTCTGTGCATTTCGCCGCTCGGGTCGATCAAGGACGAGCCGGGCGACCCCGGGTGCCGGCGTTTCCCGGCGAACGAGGGACGTCATCGTGCTTCCGTCGCCGTCAGCTCCGCCGCGTCCCGCCAATACGGCTCGCGCAACCGGCGTTTGAAGAGTTTGCCGGTGTCTTCCCTCGGTAGCGAGTCCACCACGACCACTTCCCGTGGGACTTTGTAGCGAGCGAGGCGTGCCGCGACGTGCGCGCGGATCTCCTCGGCGTCGAGGTCGGCATCGGGGGTCGGCTCGATGTACGCGGCGATCACCTCACCTAGATCTGGATCCGGGATGCCGAAGACGGCGGCATCGCCGACGCCGTCCAACTCCAACAGAACGCCCTCGATCTCGGCGGGATAGATGTTCACACCACCGGATACGACCATGTCGTTCAATCGATCACTGAGATACAGGTACCCGTCCTTGAAGTGACCGATGTCGCCCAGACTCAGGTATCCGTCCCGTTCCATCGCACGACGTTTCGCGTCATCGCCGATGTAGGTGAAATCGGGCCAGCCGGTGAAGCAGCGTCCATAGATTTGTCCGTCGGTCCCGTCGGGTACCTCGACACCCTCTTCATCGAGGATGCGTATGTCCGCGTCGCCGATTGGCCGACCGACCGTTCCCGGGTGGGAAAGTGCCTCGGCAGAGTTGCACGCGGTGAACGCTCCGATCTCCGCACCCCCGTAGTACTCGTGGACGATCGGTCCCAGCCAATCGATGATCGCGGCTTTGACGTGCGGCGGGCACGGTGCGGCGGCGTGCACGATGGCGGTCAACGACGACAGGTCATAGGCCGCACGCTGGTGCGGTGAGAGCTGCAGAAGCCTGTTGAACATGGTGGGAACCACCTGCAGGCTGTCCACCCGATGTTCTTCGATGAGTTGAAGCAGTTCTTCGGCGTCAAACTTGGCCATCAGGTGAACGTTCATCCCCATGGCCAACGCAAACATCGCATGCACGTTGGGCGCCGAGTGGTAGAGCGGTGCCGGGATCACGGTGGTTCCACCGGGCTTGAGCTGGAAGAGCTCTGCGACGGTTGAGACGACTGCCGAGCGGTTCTCGTCCTTGATGGGATTGCGCAGGACGCCCTTGGCGCGGCCGGTTGTCCCCGAGGTGTAGATCACGCTCATCGGGGCGGGCTGCGCCGGTTGCGACCAGGGCTCCGGCGCTGTGCTCCACTGCTCCAACAGTGGCAGTTCACCGGTGATCTCAGGTATTTGGAGGCCATAGGCCCGGGCGACCTCCATGGGGACGCCGGCCTCGACGATGATGACGTCATCGCCGGCCCGCTCCTGCACATTCGGCAGCAGATCGGAGTGAACAACGGCCACTTTGGCACCGCTGTCTGTGAGTGCGTGGGCCAAGTCGTCACCGGTCCAGTGCCAGTTGATCGGGACGGGAGCTGCGCCGAGGAGGCTTACCGCGAGGGTGAGCTCGATGAAGGCCACCTCGTTACGCATGACGATGGCGACGCGGTCGCCTTGACCGACGCCGACGCCGACGCTGTCGAGGGCGGTGGCTATCCGTGCGGCGCGCTCCTGCGCGGCGCTGACGGACCTTTCGTGCTGCCCGCAGGTGATCCGGGCGGATGAGGTCATTGTCGCGTCCGATCAGTGGAAGTCAGCCGGGCAGGGAGTGAACGGAATGCGCCTGGCCCACTCGACGGTGGCGTTTCCCAGCACTTCGTTCCAGCTCTGGCCTTCGAGCACCGCCTTCTCCTCGACCTCGGCAAGGACTGCCGGTGGTGTGTCGTTGACCTCGACGCCGGCGAATTCGGCCCACTTCTGTGTGGAGTTGCGGAACTGGCGCGTGGTGAGGGGCGACCCGATGGCGTTGGCTGGATCGCGCATCGCTTCTTCGGAGGTGATGAACTGCACGCCCAACCTGGCCAGCTCTGCCAGAATGCGGTCGACCGTCATGCCGGCGATCGTGGTGCCGTGGATCAGCAGAATATGAGCGGGTGAGCGCCCGAGTGCGCGGGCAGCTGCGGAGGCTTGCTCCCGGACCTGAGCAATGGCGGTGCGTACCAGCGTGTCTTCGAGCCAGTTCTGGACATCGAGGTCGGCCAATGCCAGCGCGCGCTGGTAAGCGACGGCGAACTGCGCGTCGTAGAACCACAGCGTGACCGGTGAGGACAGGTAGCCGGTGCGGGTGAGGTGGGTCTGAACCTGGCGGGTCTTCTCCAGGGTGTCGCCTTCCATCGCGAAGGCGTAGCGGAAGTAGCGCGACGGTGCCTGCTCCAGCCACGGGCTGAGGATCTTCTCACTCTTGTCGACATCCCCGAGGTAAGTGTCGGCATCGATCCAGTTGAGGCTGATGTGCTGATGAGTGTGATTGCCGACATGGTGACCAGCGGCGCACCAGTCGTCGAGGATCTTCAAGATGCCGGGGTCATCCTCGGTCGGCGCGGTGCTGTTGAACGCGTACACCTCGGGCACGTTGTGATTGGCGAAAGCCTCGATCATCGCCTGGCTGACGGACTTCGGTCCATGCCCGGCGGGAAAGGGGATGCCCGTCCACTGGAATTGGTCGTCGATGGTCACGGCGACGCGCAATCCGGCGAGCGGGTCAATTGAGTGATTCATTGCTAACTCCTGACGTCGATGGGCAGAGCCAGCATGATTTGCGCCACAGTGGGGCGTCGATATGCCGAGAGGACACTTTTGTGTGTGGTGTGATCACACTCACGTCGGCTACCGGTGGTCGATAGGCTCAGCCCATGGCGCGCGATGCGGGACTTGCGGCCCCTCCCTTCGTCGTCTGGCTCGACGAAGTCGGTGTGGGAGGCTTCGCCGACCTCGCCGACGAACTCTGGTCTCAGGTTCCCGCCCTCCACAGCAGCCCTCCGGGGGCCCGGGACGTGCTTCGCTCGTCTGTCGTCTCACACTTCGCTGTTCTTCGGGCGAGTTTCCTCGGCGAGCCGCACCAGGCCGTGACGCTTCCGAGCGCGGCCCGCGAGTTTGTGGAGTACATGGCGCTGGCCGACGCATCGCTGTCGGGGATCCTTCGGTCCTACGAGATAGGGCATGCCAGCATTTGGCGCGGCTACACCCGCTTCCTACGGGAGTCGTCGCTTCCGCACGCGCTACGAGCCGACGAGCTGGAAGCCGGTTCGATCCGCATGTTCGAGTACATGCAGGCTATGACCAGCGAGACCGTCGTCGCCTTCAACCAGGTCCGCATATCCGTTATGCAGGAACGCGACTCGCGACGAGGCGAGATCGTCAAGGGTGTCCTCGCTGGTTCGCTGGACGCGACGAACCTGCTGGAAGGTCTCGGCTATCGCGCCGACGATACCCATATCGGGTACGTCGCCTGGTCGGTGGCCGAGAGCGGCGTCGGGGAAGTGGGCGAGCCGGTGCGACGCCGCATCGCGGCTCTGGCCCGACAACATCTCGCCGTGCCAGCGGGGGTGGCGAGCGTGCATGGGTGGTTTACGCCGATCTCTGTATCGGCGTATGGCCGCCTGCGCGACCTTGAGCTGCCGCCCGGCGTGGGCGTGGCCTTCGGCGCTCCCCGGACAGGTATCGAGGGATTTCGACACACCCACGACGAGGCTCAGCTGAGTGCTCGGGTGACTCCACCAGTGAACAGGCACGCCTGCTTCCCGGATGTGGCAGTCGAAATACTCGTCGCCCAGCGTGACGATCTAGCACGGCGTTTCGTGGAGGACCGGCTGGGCCCGCTGTTGGCACACGAGAGCCGTGACCGGATGCTGGCCACCTTGCAACACTTCGTGGAGACCTCGGGTAGTCCGTCACGGTGCGGGCGCAGGCTGGGGCTACACGCCAACACCGTGACCCAACGCATCCGACGCATCGAGGAGATTCTGGGGCACCCGATCGACCCCGAAGACCTCTCCCTGCGGGTCGCCCTCGCGGTACGACCAGCGCTTCCGAGCGAAACCAATTGAGACCGATGAAGCATCCCGGGTTTGATGCGGACCGCTGAGGAACGGACTGCCGCGACCGACGGCTTCGGATTTTAACAACCCGATCTTCGTCTCGGCAGACCACGAATCCCCCGTATTCACCGGTGGCTCCGTCACTGACATCGGTTGCTGCGCAATCAAACTGAGCCCCTTCGCCCGGTGATCGGCCTTCCTGGGCGAGCGTTTACGACCACCGGGCTGCACATTCTCAATCCCGACGCTCGTTGAAACCGCACTGAAAGCGACGTTTTGGCGATTTCATGCTCTCAGTGCGGTGTGAATGCTCAGATCTTTTTAGTGACCCCGTACCAGGACAGGATCGCGTCGCCCTCGTCGGTGGACTTGGAAAGTGTCGCGTAGGAGCGGATGAACGACTCCCCCACACAACCGTCGATCTTCACGTGGAAGTTGCTGATCGACACCCACGGGCGGTCGCCCTTGTACTCCTTCTTGGTGACCGGAACGATGTTGATGATGCCCGGCTTGAGGCCGACGGTGATAGCGCCGCCGACGCTGCCGCCAATACCGGGCAGCAGACCCTCCGCCGCGTTGTTCGGGAAGTCCAGACCGATGATGCCGAGCGACGTATTGACGCCCATGGTGCCTCCCAATGCGACACCATTGGAGGTGCTCATGTCGATACCGCAGCCGATCTGGTAGCCGACCTCGAACACGCCCTTGGGCACGTCACTGGGTCCGTCGAGCGCGCCGTTGAAGACGCCGCTGACGGTGTATTCGCGCGACGAGATCGCCGTGGTCAGCGGTGCGATCGGCATCTGCACCTCGTCCTTGGCCGAGATCGTCAAGGTCCAGCCGTCGGGCGATTTCGTGCTGATCGGCGGCGTCGACATCACCTTGCCGTCGTCGACCGGCGGAGCGGGCGCGTCTAGGGCAGCGGGGTCGGCGGTGGCCTGCTGGGCCAGATCCGGGGCGCCTGGATCGGGATCGGCCGACGCGGGCACCGCCGTCGCCAACAAGGTGGCCACCAGCGCTATCGGCACCGCACGACGAACAAACACTGCCCGAACGCCTTCCCGGATGCCGTTGGTCCGCCCCGATGCGGAACCCTCGACGCTCCTTTTGGGAACCTACAGGTGGCCCCCATGCCCTGCTAACCGCTTCGAGAACTCCCAGCGTTACGCCAGCGTGACGAGACCGAGCTCGTTGTCGCCGGCCAGCAGGCAGTGATGCGGCAACACCCGCACCGTGTAGCCGAGCGCCCCGGCCAGCGGCAGCGGGGTCGTCGTGGTGAAGATGTCGGTGCCGCCGTCACCGGAACCGGCGTGCGCCATGGCGATGGTGACCGGGTCCTGCAAGGCATCGGCGGCGTCGACGCGGCCGAGCACGGCCTGCACCACCACCTCGTCAGGCTCGAGCCCGGCGAGCTGCACGGTGGCCGTCAGCGTCAGCTCCGACCCCAGCAGCGGAGTGTCCGGCAGGCCGGTGCTGTCCACATCGGTGATCTGGATCTTCGGCCAGGCTTCCTTGGCCCGAAGCCGGTAAGCCGACAGGTCGCGGGCCGCACCGAAGGGCAATCCGTCGACGGGCGCGCTGGTCCGGGCGAACGACTGGGCCGCTGGCGCGTAGTACTTCTCGGTGTAATCGCGCACCATCCGCGACGCGAGCACCTTGGGGCCCAGCTCCTGCAGGGTGTGGCGGACCATCTCGACCCACCGGTTCGGCACACCGTTGTCGTCACGGTCGTAGAACCGCGGCGAGACCGAATTCTCGAGCAGATCGTAGAGAGCGGCGGCCTCCAGGTCATCGCGGCGACCCTCGTCGGCCACGCCGTCGGCTGTCGGTATCTCCCAACCGTTTTCGCCGTCGTACCACTCGTCCCACCAGCCGTCCCGGATGGACAGGTTGAGGCCGCCGTTGAGCGCGCTCTTCATGCCGGACGTGCCGCAGGCCTCCAGCGGTCGCAGCGGATTGTTCAGCCACACATCGCAACCCCAGTACAGCAGGCGCGCCATGGACATGTCGTAGTCGGGCAGAAAGGCGATGCGGTGGCGCACTTCTGGGCGATCGGCGAACTTGACGATCTGCTGGATGAGTGCCTTGCCGGCGTCGTCGGCGGGATGGGACTTGCCGGCCACGATCAGCTGGAGCGGCTTGTCCTCGTCGAGCAGCAACGCCTCGAGGCGTGCCTGGTCACGCAGCATCAGCGTGAGGCGCTTGTAGGTGGGCACCCGACGGGCAAACCCGATGGTCAACACATCAGGATCGAAAGCAGTTGCGATCCAGCCCAGTTCAGCCTCCGAGGCGCCGCGCTCCAGCCAGGACCGGCGCAACCGGAGTCGAACGTCCTCGACCAGCAGCGCACGCAGCTGCGAGCGGATCCACCAGATGTGACCGGTCTCGACTTGTTGCAACCGCTGCCAGACGCTGGGTTCGCGCAGCGCCTCGGTGGAGCCGGCCAGCTCGCGGCCGAGCTGCAACCACTGGGGGGCCGCCCAGGTGGGGCCGTGCACGCCGTTGGTGATCGACCCGATCGGCACCTCGGAAGGGTCGAAGCCGGGCCACAATTCGTCGAACATCATCCGACTGACCCGACCGTGCAGCAGCGACACCCCATTGGCGCGCTGGGCAAGGCGCAGACCCATATGCGCCATGTTGAACTTCGACGGATCGTCCTCGGCCCCGAACGCCAGCACCCGCCCGACCGGAACGCCAGGCAGCAGCCCGGTTTTACCGTCGTCGCCGAAGTAGCGCTGCACCATATCCACCGGAAACCGGTCGATGCCGGCCGGCACCGGGGTGTGCGTGGTGAACACTGTCGCGGACCGCACCAGGGTGAGCGCGGTGTCGAAGTCCAGCTGCTGCTCGGACATGTACTCGCGAATGCGCTCCACGCCGAGGAAGCCGGCGTGGCCTTCGTTCATGTGGAACACATCGGGGGCAGGCAGACCTTCGATCGTGGTGAACGCGCGAATCGCCCGCACCCCGCCGATCCCGGCCAGCAACTCCTGCTTGATGCGGTGTTCCTGGTCGCCGCCGTACAGCCGGTCGGTGACGTTGCGGAGGTCATGCTCGTTTTCCGGGATGTCAGAGTCCAACAGCAGCAGCGGAATCCGACCGACGTGTGCCACCCACACCCGGGCCCGCAACACTTTGGCATCCGGCATCGCGAGCTCCACCAGCACCGGTGCGCCGGCAGCGTCGGCCAGCAACCGCAGTGGCAGCCCCTGCGGGTCCAGCGACGGATAGTTCTCGTGCTGCCAACCGTCGGCGGTCAGCGACTGGCGGAAGTACCCGGACCGGTAGTACAGGCCGACCGCGATCAGCGGCAGACCCAGGTCGGAGGCCGACTTCAGGTGGTCGCCGGCCAGAATGCCCAGACCGCCGGAATAGTTGGGCAGCACTTCGGCGACGCCGAACTCCATCGAGAAGTACGCGATCCCGGTCGGCATTTCCGCGGCGTCCTGCGGCTGGTGCCGCTGAACCTCTTGAAACCACATCGGCCGGTTCAGGTAGTCGTCCAGATCGGCCGCGAGCTGATCGAGGACACCCAAGAACTGCGCGTCGGCGGCCAACTCGTCCAGCCTGGCCGGGTTGACCGCACCGAGCAGGGCTACCGGATCCTGCCCGGTTTGCACCCACAGCTGGGGATCGATCGAGGCGAACAGGTCCTGTGTCGGTTTGTCCCACGACCATCGCAAATTGGTGGAGAGCCGACCGAGTGCTGCGAGCCGATCGGGCAAATGGGCGCGGACCGTGAACCTGCGGAGAGCCTTCACGTGTTCCCACCTTACTGAGATTCGATAGCGCCCACGGCCGACCGCGTGCTTCTTCCCCCCGCATTCACTCGGGCTACTACGGTGTGAATAGAGCGCGATGCGGTTACCCCGAGGAACGAAGACCGACAACGAGAAGACCGACGGAGCCGGCGCGGGGCAGACCACGCCGCACAGGTTCAGGAATGGAGTGGTTGGGTGCCCGGTCGTATCGAGATCGATGACGTCGCGCCCGTCGTGTCCTGCGGCACCTACCCGGCCAAAGCGGTCGTCGGCGAAGTTGTGCCGGTATCGGGGACGGTGTGGCGCGAAGGTCACGACGCGGTGGCAGCGACGTTGGTGGTGCGTTACCTCGGCACGGCCTACCCGCAGCTCGGGCAAAGCCCGGCCCGCCGCGTCAAGGCACTCGAAGGCGCCGATCGGGCCGCGGCGGCTCCGGCCAACCGGATCAAGCCAGCGCTCTACGCGATGGCGACTGGACGCACACCGGATCTGTTTCACGGCCAATTCGTGCCCGACCGGGTGGGGTTGTGGACGTTTCGCATCGATGGGTGGAGTGATCCGATCACCACATGGCGGCACGCTGTCACCGCGAAACTCAACGCCGGTCAAGGCGAATCGGAACTTGACAACGATCTGGTGGTCGGTGCGCGACTGCTGGCGCGAGCGGCCACCGGGGTACCACGTGATCGCCGCACACCGCTGCTTGACGCTGCGGCGGCCTTACGCGAGCCCGGCGACCCGCTGACCCGCGCAGCGTTGGCCCTCTCCCATGAGGTCACCGACCTGCTGGCGCAATATCCGCTACGCGAGCTGGTCACCCGGGGAGCCACTTACGGGGTCTGGGTGGACCGGCCGCTGGCGCGCTGCGGCGCCTGGTACGAGTTGTTCCCGCGTTCCACTGGCGGCCGAGACGAGCGCGGCAGGCCGGTGCACGGCACGTTCACGACCGCCGCTGCCGCGTTGCCACGGATCGCGGGGATGGGATTCAACGTCGTCTACCTGCCACCGATCCACCCGATCGGCAAGGTGCACCGCAAGGGCCGCAACAACAGCGTGACCGCCGAACCCGGCGACGTGGGGTCGCCCTGGGCGATCGGCAGCGACGAGGGTGGTCACGACGCCGTCCACCCCGAGCTGGGGACAATCGACGACTTCGACCGCTTCGTGGCCGCCGCGCGCGACAACTGCCTCGAGGTGGCATTGGATCTTGCGCTGCAGTGCGCCCCGGATCACCCCTGGGCCAAGGACCATCGGCAGTGGTTCACCGAGCTGCCCGACGGCACCATCGCCTACGCGGAGAACCCGCCGAAGAAGTACCAGGACATCTATCCGCTGAACTTCGACAACGATCCCGGCGGCCTCTACGACGAAGTACTGCGCGTGGTGCGGCACTGGATAGACCACGGCGTCAAGATCTTTCGGGTCGACAACCCGCACACCAAGCCACCGAACTTCTGGGCGTGGCTGATCAGTCAGGTCAAATCGGTCGACCCCGATGTGCTGTTCCTCGCTGAGGCGTTCACCCGGCCGGCCCGGTTGAACGGTCTGGCGAAACTCGGCTTCACCCAGTCGTATTCGTACTTCACCTGGCGTACCGCCAAGTGGGAGATCGAGGAGTTCGGCCGCCAGATCGCTGAGCATGCGGATTACACGCGGCCCAACTTGTTCGTCAACACCCCCGACATCCTGCACGAGAGCCTGCAGCAGGGCGGCCCGGGAATGTTCGCGATCCGGGCCGTTCTGGCCTCGACAATGGGCACGTCATGGGGGGTGTACTCGGGCTTCGAGCTGTTCGAACACCTGCCGGTGCGCGCGGGCAGCGAGGAATACCTGGACTCCGAGAAGTACGAACTGCGACCGCGAGACTTCGAGGGCGCGCTGGAGCAGGGACTCTCCCTGGAGCCATTCCTTCGGCGCCTCAACGAGATCCGCCACGTCCACCCGGCGTTGTGTCAGATGCGCACCATCATGTTCCACCACGTCGACAACGACGCACTGCTGGCCTACAGCAAGTTCGATCCGGTGTCCGGCGACACCGTGCTGGTAGTGGTGACACTGAACGCCTTCGGCGCCGAGGAGGGCACCTTGTGGCTGGATATGGCCGCATTGGGTATGCACCCCTATGACCGGTTCTGGGTCCGGGATGAGATCACCGGAGAGGAATACCAGTGGGGAGAGTCGAACTACGTGCGCCTGGAGCCCTCGCGGGCCGTCGCGCACATCATGAACATGCCGTTGATCCCGCAGGAGCAGAGAGCAATTCTGCTGCGACGGGAATGACGGGAACTGCAAAGGAGCCCTGGCAATGACGAGAACAGAGAAGCTCGCCAGCCCGCATCTGGCACCCGATCCCGCCGAAGTGGCCAGGCTGGTCGCCGGCGTGCATCACAACCCGCACAGCATTCTGGGTGCCCATGAGTACGCCGATCACACCGTCATCCGCGCGCTCAAGCCGCATGCCGAGGAAGTGGTGGCCCTGGTCGGCGACGAACGTCACCGGATGGCGCATATCGACTCCGGCGTGTTCGCAGTGGCGCTGCCGTTCACCAACCTGGTTGATTACCGGCTCGAGGTCACGTATCCGGGCGGTCACACCATCACCGTGGCCGACGGCTACCGGTTCCTGCCCACGCTGGGAGAGATGGATCTCCACCTGTTCGGCGAGGGGCGCCACGAGCGGCTGTGGGAGATCCTGGGTGCACACCCGAGGTCATTCACCACCGCCGACGGTGTCGTGGAGGGCGTCTCGTTCGCGGTGTGGGCGCCGAATGCCAAAGGTATCAACCTGATTGGCGAGTTCAACCATTGGGACGGCAACGACGCACCAATGCGCGTGCTTGGATCCAGCGGCGTGTGGGAGTTGTTCTGGCCCGGCTTCCCCACCGACGGGCTGTACAAGTTCCGGGTCCACGGGGTCGACGGTTCGGTCACCGACCGAGCCGATCCGTTCGCGTTCGCGACGGAGGTCCCACCGCACACCGCGTCGCGGGTGTTCACCTCGGACTACACCTGGGACGACGCCGGCTGGATGACGCAGCGGGCGGCCCAGAACCCGGTGTTCGAACCGATGAGCACCTATGAGGTTCACCTCGGCTCCTGGCGGCCCGGCCTGAGCTATCGCGACCTGGCCGAGCAGCTCACCGATTACGTTCTGGCGCAGGGTTTCACCCACGTCGAACTGCTGCCGGTGGCCGAGCATCCATTCGGCGGCTCGTGGGGCTATCAGGTGACGTCGTACTACGCACCGACGTCCCGGTTCGGGACGCCCGACGAGTTCCGGTTGCTGGTGGACACCTTGCACCGGGCCGGTATCGGCGTCATCGTCGACTGGGTGCCTGCGCACTTCCCGAAGGATGCTTGGGCGCTGGGCCGCTTCGACGGCACACCACTCTACGAGCACTCCGACCCGCGCCGCGGTGAGCAACTCGACTGGGGTACTTACGTCTTCGACTTCGGCCGGGCCGAAGTGCGCAACTTCCTGGTGGCCAACGCCCTGTATTGGCTGCAGGAATTCCATATCGACGGCCTGCGGGTGGATGCCGTCGCATCCATGCTCTACCTGGACTATTCCCGTCCGGCCGACGGCTGGACGCCCAACATCTACGGCGGCCGGGAGAATCTCGAGGCGGTGCAGTTCCTCCAGGAGATGAACGCGACCGTCCACAAGATGGCGCCCGGCATCGTCACGATCGCCGAGGAGTCCACTTCATGGCCCGGCGTAACCCGCCCGACCAACCTTGGCGGGCTTGGCTTTTCGATGAAGTGGAACATGGGGTGGATGCACGACACCCTGGACTACATCAGCCGCGACCCGATCTACCGCACCTACCATCACGGCGAGCTGACCTTCTCACTGCTCTACGCGTTCAGCGAGAATTTCGTCTTGCCGATCAGCCACGACGAGGTGGTGCACGGCAAGGGCACGCTGTGGGGCCGGATGCCGGGCAACGATCACGTCAAGGCGGCCGGGCTGCGCAGCCTGCTCGCCTATCAGTGGGCGCATCCCGGTAAGCAGCTGTTGTTCATGGGCCAGGAGTTCGGCCAGCGCGCGGAATGGTCGGAGGAACGCGGCGTCGACTGGTACCAGCTTGACGAGAACAGCTACTCCAACGGGATCATGCGGTTCGTCGCCGATATCAACGGGTTGTACCGCAGCCGTCCAGCGTTGTGGAGCCAGGACACCAGGCCGGAGGGCTACTCCTGGATCGACGCCAACGACTCGGCCAACAACGTCCTGAGCTTCCTGCGCTACGGCAGTGACGGTTCGGTGATGGCCTGCGTGTTCAACTTCTCCGGTTCCGAGCACACCCGCTATCGGCTGGGCCTGCCGCACAGTGGAACCTGGCGTGAGGTGCTCAACAGCGACGCGACGCTCTACAACGGTGCGGGCGTCGGCAACTTCGGTGCCGTCGAGGCCGGCGACGAGCCGTGGCACGGCCGGCCGGCATCGGCGACGCTGGTGCTGCCGCCCACCTCGGCGATCTGGCTCGAGCCGGCCTAAAGCTCAATACAGGGCGTTGGCGAGATTACGCCGGCCGGTGATCACGTCGGGATCGGCTGGGTCGAACAACTCGAACAACTCGATGAGCCGAGTGCGGACCTTGGTGCGGTCGTCATCGGAAGTCTTGCGCACCAAGGCGATCAGCCGATCGAAGGCCGGGATGACGTCCTGATTGAGGATCTGCACATCGGCTGCGGCGAAGGCGGCGTCGATATCGTCGGGCGCCGCATCGGACTCGGCGACCGCGTCGGTACTGTGGGCGGTGGCGCGCTCGAGGAAGGTCATCTGCCGCAACGCGCCCTTGGCTTCGGTATTCGCCGGGTCGGCGTCGAGGATGGCCTGATACGCCGCCGCCGCGCCGGCGAAATCGCCGGCGTCGAGAAGGTCACGGGCTTGTGCCAAGGCCGGATCGACGGCCGCCTCGTCCTCGGAATCAGCTGAGCCGGGGAGCTTTCCGGCAGTGGCCGACAGCAGTGAGTCGACCCAGCGACGCAGCTGCTCGGGGGGTTGCGGGCCTTGGAAGCTGGCCAGCGGCTGTCCGCCGGCCAGGGCCACCACCGTGGGAACCGCCTCGATGCCGAACATCTGGGCCACGCGCGGAACCACGTCGACGTTCACCGTGGCCAACGACCACGTGCCGTTGTCGTCAGCAGCCAACGCGCCCAATACCTGGGCCAGCTGCACCGAGGTGTCGCTGCGGGGCGACCACAGCACCACCACAACCGGCACTTCCCCGGAGCGGACCAGCACCTCGGCTTCGAAGTTCGCCTCGGTGATCTCGACGCCACCGCTGGGGGCGGTCGCACCGCCGGATGCTGGCTGCTGAGCCCGTTGTTTGAGGCCGGATAGATCGACGGCACCAGCCATGGCGGGGCCGATCGAAGGGCGTGGACGCGTCACGTACCCAAGTCTGTCACGTCGTCGTTCGGGCCGAATCCCGCGGTTGAGAAGAAGCCGCTGGAACCGCCCCGCCACCCAATTTCGCCGTCCGATCAGCCCATATGAGGAAGATCACACTTCCCAGGGGCACGATGCTCCCCAGCAACGCCAGCAACCACGTCCCCACGCCCCACGAGTAGGCGAGTCCGGCCAGGAGAGCAGCGATCACGAATGCGATGAACACCAGTCCGTGCGCCATCCCGAAGACCTTGACCCCGATCTCGGTGCGTGGGCTGCCCAGGTACTTGAAGTACATCCCGACCAGCAGTCCAACCCAACTCACCGCTTCGGCCAGCGCGACCAGCCGGAACCGGCCGGCCGTGCTACGGATATCAAAAGTGCTCGCCATGCCGCCATTGTGCCGCAGCCGCGCGCCAGCTACTACGCTGCGTCGTTGCTGCGGCCGCCGCTACCTCGTCAGGCGCGCAGGATCAGCGCATCGCCCTGGCCGCCGGCGCCGCAGAGCGCGGCCACCGCATAGCCCGAGCCGCGCCGAGATAGCTCCAGCGCCGCGTGCAGGGTGATGCGTGCGCCCGACATACCAATCGGGTGTCCGACCGCAATGGCGCCACCGTGGCGGTTGACCCGGTCGGCGTCCACGCCCAGCTCGCGGGTCGAGGCCAACGCGACGGCGGAAAACGCCTCGTTGATCTCAATGACATCCAGCTGGTCGGCGGTGATGCCTTCCCGAGCGAGGGCCTTTTTGATGGCATTGGCCGGCTGGGACTGCAGCGTGGAGTCCGGGCCGGCGACCACGCCGTGCGCACCGATCTCGCACAGCCACGTCAGGCCCAGTTCTTGGGCCTTGGCCTTGTTCATCACCACGACAGCGCAACCGCCATCGGAGATCTGCGAGGCCGAACCGGCGGTGATGGTGCCGTCCTTGCGGAACGCCGGCTTGAGCCCGGACAGCGATTCGGCCGTGGTGTTGGCCCGGATGCCCTCATCCTCGGCGAACTCGATCGGGTCACCCTTGCGCTGCGGAATCGACACCGGGACCACTTCGTTGGTGAACGCCCCGTCCTTCCACGCCGCGGCGGCCTTCCGATGCGAGGTGGCGGCGAATTCGTCCTGCTCGAGGCGGGTGAACTTGTCGGCGTCGTTGCGCTGCTCGGTCAGTGCGCCCATCGGCTGATCGGTGAAGACATCGTGCAGGCCGTCGTAGGCCATCGAGTCGACCACGGTGACGTCGCCGTACTTGTAGCCCTCGCGGCTGTTGATCAGCAGGTGCGGTGCCTTGGTCATCGACTCCTGACCGCCGGCGACGACGACGTCGAACTCGCCGGCCCGAATGAGCTGATCAGCAAGCGCGATCGAGTCGATGCCGGACAGGCACATCTTGTTGATGCTCAGGGCAGGCACGTCCCAGCCGATTCCGGCGGCGACGGACGCCTGGCGGGCCGGCATCTGGCCGGCGCCGGCGGTCAGCACCTGGCCCATGATCACGTACTCGACCAGCGACGCCGGGACGTTTGCCTTCTCCAGGGCACCCTTGATGGCGATCGCGCCCAAGTCGCTGCCCGAGAAATCCTTGAGTGAACCCATCAGTTTGCCGATGGGAGTGCGAGCCCCAGCAACGATCACCGACGTCGTCATTCCTGCCTCCCTGAACGTTTTGAGCCGCTCCGATGCGGCTATTCACGGATCCCCCAGTAGTTGAACCCGATCTGATTAGGTTACCTTTGCGTTATGACCGCCGAGCAAGTCGACGCCCGTCCCGTCCTGGCCAGTGCGCTCGTCACCGCTGTCGACCACGTCGGCATCGCGGTGCCGGATCTCGATGCGGCGATCCAGTGGTATCACGAGCACCTCGGCATGATCCTGGTGCACGAGGAGATCAACGAAGACCAGGGTATTCGCGAGGCGATGCTGTCCCTGAAGAACGCCGCACCGGACTGTGCGCAGATCCAGCTGATGGCCCCGCTCGATGAGACGTCGACAATCGCCAAGTTCATCGACAAGCGCGGCCCCGGCATCCAGCAGATGGCCTACCGGGTCAGCGATCTGGACGCCATCTCGGAACAGTTGCGTGGCCAAGGTGTCCGGTTGATCTACGACGCACCGCGACGCGGAACGGCCAACTCGCGGATCAACTTCATCCACCCCAAGGATGCCGGTGGCGTCCTGGTGGAACTCGTCGAGCCGGCCGCTTCCCACTAGCCGGTTACGACCACTTTCGGGTCGGTCCGCGCGAAGCCCTGTTGGCCCAGCACGCGGTGTGCCAATGCCGCCGGTCCTCCAGCCCAGCCGCACCCTGATCGACCGGCCACACCACTACGTGTGCTGTGCCCGAGCGGATTTCGTGATCACATCCGGGGCACCGATAGTTCTTGACGGCACGCGCCCCCGGGATCGGCCGTACCTCGTAGCCGAAGCCGTCGGTACCCAACTCGACTCGGCGCTGGCCGGGCAGCGGCGGCAAACCGCTCCCCTTCCGACGGCTCGGTCGGCGCCGTGGCATCAGAAGAGCCGGAACTCGTCGCTGTCCATCCCGCGCATAACGTCGTAATCGAGAGTGACACAACGTATCCCGCGATCAGTGGCCAGCGTGCGCGCCTGCGGCTTGATCTGCTGGGCAGCGAACACGCCGCTGACGGGAGCCAGCAGACTGTCGCGGTTGAGCAGTTCGAGGTAGCGCGTCAGTTGCTCGACACCGTCGATCTCACCGCGGCGCTTGATCTCTACTGCCACCGTGCGGCCCTGGTCGTCACGGCACAAGATGTCCACCGGACCGATCGCAGTCATGAACTCGCGGCGGACCAGCGTATAGCCGTCGCCCAACAGTTCGATGTGCTCGGCCAGCAGCTTCTGCAGATGGGCTTCGACACCATCCTTCACCAAGCCGGGATCGATCCCGAGCTCGTGGCTGGAGTCGTGCTCGATGCCCTCGATGGTGATACGCAGCTGCTCACCGGTTTTGTTCTCCACCACCCATACCGGCAAAGAATCGTCGGGCGCCTCCTCGGTGAGCCAGCACGGCGGACTCATCCAGTTCAGCGGCTTGTAGGCACGGTCGTCGGCGTGCACGCTGACCGAACCGTCAGCCTTGATCAGCAGCAGCCGGCGAGCCGAGGGCAGATGAGCGGTGAGCCGACCGACGTAGTCGACGGTGCATTGAGCGATCACGAGGCGCACCGCACAAGCTTAGGGTCTGCGGCCCGCGACGAATTAGGCTGACGCCACCATGAGTTCCCACCCCAGCGTTGCCCAGCGGTTGGGCCGGGTTCTGGAGCGAGTCACCCGGCAGAGCGGTCGGCTGGTCGGCACCCCGGCCTACGGCTCACTGCTGCTGGGCAAGGTCGATGAAAGCCCGGCCCGTCGGCGGGTCCGGATCCAGACGCTGGTCACTGTCTCATTGCTGGCGGTGAACGTCATCGGGATCCTGGTGGCGGCGCTGTTCGTGACGGTGGCATTCCCGGTGCCCAGCGTGTTCCACGACGTGCCGCCGTGGCTCACCTACGCGGTGGCCCCCGCCTATGCCGCCTTCGCGCTGGTGTTCGGCAGCTGGTGGATCACCACCCGCACGGTCAACGACCTTCGCTGGGCCGTCGAGGGACGTACACCGACACGGGTCGACCAGCGCAATGCGTTCTTCACCCCGTGGCGGGTCGCCATGGCGCAGCTGGCTCTGTGGGCGGTCGGCACCGCCGCGTTCACCGTCCTCTACGGGCTCTACGACCCCGCCTTCATTCCCCGGATCGCCCTCGCGGTGGCCTTCTGCGGCATCCTGGTGTCGACCGGCGCCTACATGTTCACCGAGTTCGCCCTGCGCCCCGTGGCGGCCCAGGCACTGGCCGCGGGGCCGCCCCCGCACCGCCTAGCGCCCGGGATCATGGGCCGCACGATGACGGTGTGGATGCTGGTCTCCGGGGCGCCGATGATCGGAATCGGGCTGACCGCACTGCTTTCACTACTGCTGAAGAATCTGACCAGGACGCAGTTGGAAGTCGCGATCATCATCATCTCGCTGGCGGCGCTGGTGTCCGGCTTCCTGCTGATGTGGATTCTGGCCTGGCTCACCGCAACTCCAGTGCGGGTGGTGCGCTCGGCCCTCAGGCGCGTCGAGGGCGGGGACCTGAGCGCCAACCTTGTCGTCTTCGACGGCACCGAACTCGGTGAGCTGCAACGCGGTTTCAACTCCATGGTGAACGGGCTTCGGGAACGGGAGCGGGTGCGCGATCTGTTCGGCCGCCACGTCGGGCGCGAAGTCGCGGCGGCGGCCGAATTGCAGCGGCCCACGCTGGGCGGAGAAGAGCGCCATGTGGCAGTGCTTTTCGTCGATATCGTCCAGTCCACCCGATTGGTCAGCACGCTGCCACCGATCGAGGTCGTCGAACTGCTCAACCGGTTCTTCGCGGTCGTCGTCGAGGAGGTCGACCGCCATCGCGGAATAGTCAACAAGTTCGAGGGTGACGCGACGCTGGCGATCTTCGGTGCCCCCGTCACGTTGGAGAACCCGGAGGACGACGCACTGGCCGCGGCCCGCACGATCATGCAACGACTCAAGCGGGAGGTACCCGAATGCCCCGCGGGTATCGGGGTCACAGCCGGGCAAGTGGTCGCCGGCAACGTGGGCGCCAACGAACGATTCGAGTACACCGTGATCGGCGGACCGGTCAACGAGGCCGCACGCCTGTCGGAACTGGCCAAGAACGCGGACAGCCGCGTGCTGGCGTCGGCCGCGGCGGTCGAGAACGCCAGCGAGAAGGAACGAGCCCGTTGGGTGTTCGGTGACACGGTGACCTTGCGCGGCCACGACCAGCCGACCCGGCTGGCGGTACCCGTCTGAATCAGGCCACCGGGCGACAGCTTCTGGCCAGAGTCCGGCGATCATGGTGGATATGGCCGCCTCGGCGGAAGCGTCGAGGCGGGTGCATACGGTGAGCTGTCGTGGCGTTCGACGATGTCATCGCATTCGACTTAGCCAGTGCGGTAGAGGTATTCAGCCGCGTACCACTGCCGGATGGGCGGTTGGTGTGCTGATCCGAGGTTCCCGCCCGCGATCCACGAGCAACGGCCCGACCACGATGTCGATTTTCCGCTAGTGATGTCGCTGCTGGCGTGTAAAAGTTCCAGATATGCACGACGATTTCGACCACTGCTACCGGGCCGTGCAGTCCAGGGACTCCAGGTTCGACGGTTGGTTCGTCACCGCGGTCAAGACCACCGGTATCTACTGCCGGCCCAGCTGCCCGGTGCGCCTACCGCTGGCCCGCAACGTGTGCTTTTATCCCAGCTCGGCCGCCGCCCAGCGGGCCGGTTTCCGGGCCTGCAAGCGATGCCGCCCCGACGCATCCCCGGGATCGCCGGAGTGGAACGTTCGCGGCGACGCTGTGGCCCGGGCGATGCGACTGATCGCCGACGGCACGGTGGACCGGGAAGGCGTCACCGGATTGGCCGCCCAGGTGGGATACACAACCCGTCAGCTCGAACGCGTGCTGCAGGCCGAGGTCGGTGCGGGTCCGCTGGCACTGGCCCGTGCCCAGCGGGTGCAGACGGCACGGGTACTCATCGAGACCACCGACATGCCGTTCAGCGATATCGCGTTCGCGGCGGGCTTCGCCAGCATCCGGCAGTTCAACGACACCCTCCGAGCGGCGTGCGATATGACACCGACGGCGCTGCGGCACAAGACCATCCACCGCGATCGGTGCGGCAGTGCGCCGGGCGGGCAGGCGTTGACGCTCCGGCTGCCGGTACGGACGCCATTTGCCTACGAGGGTGTGTTCGGCCATCTGGCGGCCGGCGCGGTGCCGGGCTGCGAAGAGGTGCGCGACGGCGCCTATCGCCGGACGCTGCGCCTGCCCTCAGGTTATGGGGTGGTCAGCCTGACACCGCAGCCCGACCACGTCCGGTGCCAGCTGGTGCTCGAGCAGGTCCGCGATCTCTCGACGGCGATCGCCCGGTGCCGGCGGCTGTTGGACCTCGACGCTGACCCCGAGGCCGTCATCGACGTGCTGGGTGTCGACGCCGACCTGCGGGACCTGGTGGCCAAGGCGCCAGGGCAGCGGATCCCGCGAACCGTCGACGAAGAGGAGCTGACCGTGCGAGCCGTCCTCGGGCAGCAGGTTTCGACCAAGGCAGCGCGTACCCATGCGGCCCGCCTGGTCAACGCGTACGGCAGTCCGGTGACCGATCCGTACGGCGGGCTGACCCATACATTCCCCAGCGTCGTGCAGCTGGCCGAGATCGATCCGGCTCATCTGGCGATGCCAGCCGCTCGTCGGCGGTCGCTGACCGGCCTGATCGGAGCACTGGCCACCGGCGAGCTCACCGTGAATCCTGGCTGCGACTGGGAGCAAGCGCGCCAACAGCTGTTGGCACTGCCCGGCATCGGGCCATGGACCGCGGAGATCGTGGCCATGCGGGGGCTGGGTGATCCCGATGCCTTCCCTGCCAGCGACCTCGGGGTGCGGCTGGCGGCCGAACAACTCGGCCTGGCCACCGACGTGCGGACACTGACCGCCCGTGGTGCACGCTGGCGACCGTGGCGGTCGTACGCGGTGCAACACCTTTGGACGACTCTCGACCATTCTGTGAATCAGTGGCCACCGAAGGAGACGATGTGACGACGATGTACTACCGAACGATCGACAGCCCGGTCGGGCCGCTCACCCTGGCGGGCACCGGATCGACGTTGATGCATCTGCGGATGGTGGACCAGACCCACGAGCCGAATCGATCCGACTGGCAGCCGGCCGAGGGCGAGGTATTCGCCGAGGCGGTCGAGCAGCTGGCCGCTTATTTCGCGGGTGAGCTCACCGAATTCAACCTCGACCTGAATCTTGCCGGGACGGAATTCCAGAGGAAGGTGTGGACAGCGCTGTGCACCATTCCGTATGGGGAGACGCGGTCCTATGGCGAAATCGCCATGCAAATCGGCTCACCGGGCGCTTCACGAGCGGTGGGATTGGCCAATGGCCGAAATCCGATCAGCATTATTGTTCCCTGCCATCGCGTTATCGGTTCAACCGGTGGATTGACCGGATATGGCGGGGAATTGATCGAAAGCGTGCGCTTTTGGCGCTGGAAAAGAGCCGAATGCCGGCCGATCTTTCGCTGTTCGATTAGGCACGCATGCAAAAATGCCTGGGCCCCCAATCGAAATTGGGGGCCCAGGACTTAAATTGTGTTCGGCGGTGTCCTACTTTTCCACCCGTGTTGGGTAGTATCATCGGCGCTGGCAGGCTTAGCTTCCGGGTTCGGGATGGGTCCGGGCGTTTCCCTGCCGCTATGGCCGCCGTAACTCTATTCACTCGTTGTTGAGTGTGAATCTGGTGTTTTGGTGGTGGGGTGCGGTGTTGTGATTGGTGTGGTGTGGTTGCGGGCAGATGTGCGTGTCTTACTTTTACCGAATCAAAAGGGTGTTTTGTTTTGGTTGTTGTAAGTTTTCGGCCGGTTAGTGCCAGTTCCCTGAACACCTTGCGGTGCGTGCAGGTCTGGTCTATCGATCCCGTGGTCTGCGGGGGGCCTTATCCCTCTAAAAGGGTGAGAAACCTGGTCTTGGAGAAGGTTTCCCGCTTAGATGCTTTCAGCGGTTATCCTGTCCGAACGTGGCTATCCAGCGGTGCCCCTGGTGGGACAACTGGTAGACCAGAGGTTCGTCCGTCCCGGTCCTCTCGTACTAGGGACAGGTTTCCTCAAGTTTCTGACGCGCGCGGCGGATAGAGACCGAACTGTCTCACGACGTTCTAAACCCAGCTCGCGTGCCGCTTTAATGGGCGAACAGCCCAACCCTTGGGACCTGCTCCAGCCCCAGGATGCGACGAGCCGACATCGAGGTGCCAAACCATCCCGTCGATATGGACTCTTGGGGAAGATCAGCCTGTTATCCCCGGGGTACCTTTTATCCGTTGAGCGACACCCCTTCCACTCGGGGGTGCCGGATCACTAGTCCCGACTTTCGTCCCTGCTTGACATGTCCGTCTCGCAGTCAAGCTCCCTTGTGCACTTGCACTCAACACCTGATTGCCGTCCAGGTTGAGGGAACCTTTGGGCGCCTCCGTTACATTTTAGGAGGCAACCGCCCCAGTTAAACTACCCACCAGGCACTGTCCCTGGACCGGATATACGGTCCGAGGTTAGAAGTCCAATACGATCAGAGTGGTATTTCAACAATGACTCCACCCACACTGGCGTGTGAGTTTCACAGTCTCCCACCTATCCTACACAAACCGAACCGAACGCCAATACCAAGCTATAGTGAAGGTCCGGGTCTTTTCGTCCTGCCGCGCGTAACGAGCATCTTTACTCGTAGTGCAATTTCGCCGAGTCTATGGTTGAGACAGTTGAGAAGTCGTTACGCCATTCGTGCAGGTCGGAACTTACCCGACAAGGAATTTCGCTACCTTAGGATGGTTATAGTTACCACCGCCGTTTACTGGGGCTTAAATTCTCCGCTTCACCCCAAAGGGTTAACGGGTCCTCTTAACCTTCCAGCACCGGGCAGGCGTCAGTCCGTATACATCGTCTTGCGACTTCGCACGGACCTGTGTTTTTAGTAAACAGTCGCTTCTCACTGGTTTGTGCCACCCCCCACCGCTGCCCACCGCAAGGGTGATGACAGTAGGAGGTCCCCCTTCTCCCGAAGTTACGGGGGTATTTTGCCGAGTTCCTTAACCATAGTTCACTCGTACGCCTTGGTATTCTCTACCTGACCACCTGTGTTGGTTTGGGGTACGGGCCGTGTGTGTGCTCGCTAGAGGCTTTTCTTGGCAGCAAAGGATCACCGAATTCGCCTCACTCGGCTATGCATCACCTCTCAGGATATGTGTTGGACGGATTTGCCTATCCAACTCCCTACCGGCTTGCCCCAGTATTACCACTGACTGGTACGGCTACCTACCTGCGTCACCCCATCGCTTGACTACTACCCACCCGGGTCCCGCGCAGCCAGCAGTCCCCGCTCCCCGAAGGGATTGGTGGACCACCTTTTGGGCGGTTAGCAGAATGGATTCATCAGGGACGCTCATACACGGGTACGGGAATATCAACCCGTTGTCCATCGACTACGCCTGTCGGCCTCGCCTTAGGTCCCGACTCACCCTGGGCGGACTGGCCTGCCCCAGGAACCCTTGGTCTTTCGGCGGGCAAGGTTCTCACTTGCCTTATCGCTACTCATGCCTGCATTCTCACTCCCACACCCTCCACAGCTCCATTACCAGGCTGCTTCACCGGTGTGCAGGACGCTCCCCTACCCATCCAACTCACGTTGAATGCCGCGGCTTCGGCGGTGTGCTTGAGCCCCGCTACATTATCGGCGCACAATCACTTGACCAGTGAGCTATTACGCACTCTTTCAAGGGTGGCTGCTTCTAAGCCAACCTCCTGGTTGTCTCTGCGACTGCACATCCTTTTCCACTTAGCACACGCTTAGGGGCCTTAGCCGGCGATCTGGGCTGTTTCCCTCTCGACGTACGGAGCTTATCCCCCGCCGTCTCACTGCTGCGCTCTCACTTACCGGCATTCGGAGTTTGGCTGACGTCAGTAACCCTGTGGGGCCCATCGGCCATCCAGTAGCTCTACCTCCGGCAAGAAACACGCAACGCTGCACCTAAATGCATTTCGGGGAGAACCAGCTATCACGGAGTTTGATTGGCCTTTCACCCCTACCCACAACTCATCCCCTCAGTCTTCAACCTAAGTGGGTTCGGGCCTCCACGCGGTCTTACCCGCGCTTCACCCTGGCCATGGGTAGATCACTCCGCTTCGGGTCCAGAACACACCACTACACCAACCCCTACGGATTGGATACGCCCTATTCAGACTCGCTTTCGCTACGGCTACCCCACACGGGTTAACCTCGCGACATGTCCCTGACTCGCAGGCTCATTCTTCAAAAGGCACGCCATCACCCCACGTAAACGAGGGCTCTGACGGATTGTAAGCGCACGGTTTCAGGTACTATTTCACTCCCCTCCCGGGGTACTTTTCACCATTCCCTCACGGTACTAATCCGCTATCGGTCACTGGGAAGTATTCAGGCTTACCGGGTGGTCCCGGCAGATTCACAGCAAATTCCACGGGCTCGCTGCTACTCGGGTACCCATCACCACAGAGAACATGTTTTCACCTACGGGGCTCTCACCCACTACGGCAGACCATCCCAGGCCACTTCGGTTAACACATTCTTTTCTCACTGCAGCCCAGACCGGCAGATCTGAGAAGACAGGCCCCACAACACCGCACACACAACCCCTGCCGGGTATCACATGCATACGGTTTAGCCATCCTCCGCTTTCGCTCGCCACTACTCACGGAATCACTTACTTGTTTTCTCTTCCTACGGGTACTGAGATGTTTCACTTCCCCGCGTTCCCCCATACCCTATGTATTCAGGTATGGGTGACACGACATCACTCGTGCCGGGTTTCCCCATTCGGACATCCTCGGATCCACGCTCGGTTGACAGCTCCCCGAGGCATAACGCAGCCTCCCACGTCCTTCATCGGCTCCCAGTGCCAAGGCATCCACCATGCGCTCTTAAACACTTACAACACAAAAAACCAATTCGAAAAGAAATTGCACATCAACACACAAACCACGCCGAACCTCGTCAGAGGACCGACGCACCATTTGCGTGCTAGATGCTCGCAACCACTATCCACAAATCAAACACCACACCCCACCACCAAAGTGAGGCAACAACATGCCGACACCACCCAACGGTGACGCCACCCGGACAACCGGGCACGGGCTTGTTGTCTCAAAGCCCAATAGTGTGTCTGATGAATTTTCGCCGCCGGCATCCCCGCCGAACAACAGTCTGTCGTGCACCAGAACCCGATCCACTACAGATACGAGCCCATCCAACGAATCGCTTGAATCACCGAACCCCCACACGATGTGGGCGGGTCCAAGTCTCGTGGTGCTCCTTAGAAAGGAGGTGATCCAGCCGCACCTTCCGGTACGGCTACCTTGTTACGACTTCGTCCCAATCGCCGATCCCACCTTCGACGGCTCCCTCCCACAAGGGGTTAGGCCACCGGCTTCGGGTGTTACCGACTTTCATGACGTGACGGGCGGTGTGTACAAGGCCCGGGAACGTATTCACCGCAGCGTTGCTGATCTGCGATTACTAGCGACTCCGACTTCACGGGGTCGAGTTGCAGACCCGATCCGAACTGAGACCGGCTTTGAAAGGATTCGCTCCACCTCACGGCATCGCAGCCCTTTGTACCGGCCATTGTAGCATGTGTGAAGCCCTGGACATAAGGGGCATGATGACTTGACGTCATCCCCACCTTCCTCCGAGTTGACCCCGGCAGTCTCTCACGAGTCCCCGCCATTACGCGCTGGCAACATAAGATAAGGGTTGCGCTCGTTGCGGGACTTAACCCAACATCTCACGACACGAGCTGACGACAGCCATGCACCACCTGCACACAGGCCACAAGGGAACCGACATCTCTGCCGGCGTCCTGTGCATGTCAAACCCAGGTAAGGTTCTTCGCGTTGCATCGAATTAATCCACATGCTCCGCCGCTTGTGCGGGCCCCCGTCAATTTCTTTGAGTTTTAGCCTTGCGGCCGTACTCCCCAGGCGGGGTACTTAATGCGTTAGCTACGGCACGGATCCCAAGGAAGGAAACCCACACCTAGTACCCACCGTTTACGGCGTGGACTACCAGGGTATCTAATCCTGTTCGCTCCCCACGCTTTCGCTCCTCAGCGTCAGTTACTGCCCAGAGACCCGCCTTCGCCACCGGTGTTCCTCCTGATATCTGCGCATTCCACCGCTACACCAGGAATTCCAGTCTCCCCTGCAGTACTCAAGTCTGCCCGTATCGCCCGCACGCCCACAGTTAAGCTGTGAGTTTTCACGAACAACGCGACAAACCACCTACGAGCTCTTTACGCCCAGTAATTCCGGACAACGCTCGGACCCTACGTATTACCGCGGCTGCTGGCACGTAGTTGGCCGGTCCTTCTTCTACAGGTACCGTCACTTGCGCTTCGTCCCTGCTGAAAGAGGTTTACAACCCGAAGGCCGTCATCCCTCACGCGGCGTCGCTGCATCAGGCTTGCGCCCATTGTGCAATATTCCCCACTGCTGCCTCCCGTAGGAGTCTGGGCCGTATCTCAGTCCCAGTGTGGCCGGTCACCCTCTCAGGCCGGCTACCCGTCGTCGCCTTGGTAGGCCATTACCCCACCAACAAGCTGATAGGCCGCGGGCCCATCCCACACCGCAAAAGCTTTCCACCACAACCCATGAAGGCCATGATCATATTCGGTATTAGACCCAGTTTCCCAGGCTTATCCCAAAGTGCAGGGCAGATCACCCACGTGTTACTCACCCGTTCGCCACTCGAGTACCCCGAAGGGCCTTTCCGTTCGACTTGCATGTGTTAAGCACGCCGCCAGCGTTCGTCCTGAGCCAGAATCAAACTCTCCAAACAAAAACCCCGGGACAAACCCGAAAGAATTCGAATCAGAACAAGCCTGAAACCAAACAAAAGACACCAAACAAACTGGCATCAAAAAAAAGCCACACCCCAACACGGGGGTATCAGAATGCGGCAAAAAACAACAACAAACTAAAAAAACCACCAAACACACTATTGAGTTCTCAAACAACACACCCGAGCTGACACCCGCCAGCAGGCAACCCTGCCAGCTTACTTCAATTTCTTGTCGGCGTCAACTCCCGCTGCCTTCCCGTCTCCGGGTCCGGCGCGGTGGCCGAGCGCTAACACTACACGCGTTCTATCTCAGCTCCAAGTCGGACCAGATTCTCCACGAACAGTGGGTATCCCCGGTCGATGTGAAACACGTCGTGAACTTCGGTTTCTCCGTCAGCGACCAGCCCGGCAAGCACCAGGCCGGCACCGGCCCGGATGTCCGAACACCACACCGGCGCACTGGACAGCTGCGGGATCCCCCGCACCACCGCGTGGTGGCCGTCGGTCCTGGCGTCGGCGCCGAGGCGGATCATCTCCTCGACGAACCGGAATCTCGCCTCGAACACGTTCTCGGTGATCATCGATGTTCCATCGGCGATCGACGCCAGCGCGATTGCCATCGGCTGGAGGTCGGTCGGGAAGCCCGGGAACGGCAGCGTCGCCACATTGCCGGCCTTCGGACGCTCGTACTGGACCACCCGAAACCCGTTGTCGTGTTGGGTGACGGTGGCCCCGGCGTCGTGCAGTTTGTGCAACACCAACTGCAGATGAGCGGGATCGACGCCGGTGACCGAGATGTCCCCGCGGGTCATCGCGGCGGCGATCCCCCACGTCGCGGCGACAATCCGGTCGCCGATCACCCGATGCTCGGTCGGATGTAGCTTCGGAACACCGGTGATAGTCAGCGTTGGCGTTCCAGCACCTTCGATCTCGGCGCCCATCTGATTGAGCATCTCGCACAGGTCGACGACGTCGGGTTCACGGGCCGCGTTTCGAATCGTGGTGACACCGTCGGCGAGCACGGCCGCCATCAGGATGTTCTCGGTCGCTCCCACCGACGGGAACTCGAGTTGGATCTCCGCACCGTGCAGCTTCTCGGCGGTGGCGACCACGCAACCGTGCTCGATATTGCAGTCCGCACCAAGCTGCCGCAGACCGGCCTGATGCATGTCGAGCGGCCGCGATCCGATCGCGTCACCACCGGGAAGCGCGACACGGGCCCGCTTGCACCGGCCGACCAGCGGTCCCAGCACACACACCGAGGCCCGGAACTGGCGCACCGCGGCGAAGTCAGCCTCGTATTTGGGCTCCTCGGGCGACGTGATCCGCACCGTCGGACCGTCGAGTTCAACGTTGGCGCCGAGGCCACGCAGGACCTCGGCCATCAGCGGCACATCGAGAATGTCCGGGCAATTAGTGATCGTTGTGGTGCCCTCGGCCAGCAGACTGGCGGCCATCAGTTTCAAGACGCTGTTCTTGGCGCCCCCAACAGCCACTTCGCCTGCCAACCGGTTGCCACCGGTCACCACGAAACGCTCACCCACGGCCGTCAGTTTAGTGGAGGCAGCGCCAACTACCTGCGCACTCGGCCGGTACCGTTCAGCTATGGCAGTGCACTTGACCCGCATCTATACCCGGACCGGCGACGACGGCACATCGGGACTGAGTGATTTCTCACGGGTCGAGAAGAATGACCCGCGCCTGATCGCCTACGCCGACTGCGACGAGGCCAACGCCGCCATCGGAGTGGCTATTGCCCTGGGCGAACCCGGCGTCGACCTGCGCAAGGTGCTGCTGCAAATCCAGAACGACCTGTTCGACGCGGGTGCGGATCTGTCCACCCCGGTCACCGGAGCCGAACAGTCGGCGACGGTGAACCCGCAATCCCTGCGAATCACCCCGCCCTATGTCGAGCGGCTGGAGACGTGGTGCGACCACTACAACGAAGCGCTGCCGGCGCTGACCTCGTTCATTCTGCCGGGCGGCACCGCGCTGTCGGCCCTTCTACATGTTGCGCGAACCGTGACCCGGCGCGCCGAGCGGTCGGCGTGGATCGCGGTGAAGGCCTACCCCGATACCGTCAGCGCACTGCCGGCGCGCTACCTCAACCGACTCTCGGACCTGTTGTTCATCCTGTCGCGGGTGGCCAATCCCGACGGCGACGTGCTGTGGCAGCCCGGCGGAGCGGAATCCGGCGGGCCGGAGAAGAAGTAGTTCACGCCGTACGGCGGCGAGCCCGCGGCGACGGACTGGACTCGACCCAAGACAGGAACGCCGTCAACGCCCCGCGGTCCAGCGCCATCTCGTATCCGCGCCAGCGGTCCACGGTGGTGTCGTGCAGTTCGAGCACCACGATCGCGTCACTCATGATGTCGAACTCGTCACCGCGAGGCGCCCGTCGGGAAATGACCTCCAGGCCGCGGCGGCTCAGCCGGCGATCCGGCCACCACCGAAGACTCGACAGCCGGTAATACCGGGCCTCGTCGCCGCGGTAGCGGATGACTCCGTGCCGCCAACCATGGCCGCCGACCGCCGGGATGTCACGCAGGATCGCGGCAGTGCCGCCCTGGCGCAGCTTCCACAATCGGTAACTCAGCGCACCCACGGCCAGCAACAGCACACCGACCAGCGCGGCCATGAAGAACATCGGCGCGCTCATCGGTCGCTGACCCGCGGCTAGTCGAGCTGGCCTAGGGCGCGCAGACGCGCCCTACCCCGGGCAGCGGTCTGTGGATCGTCGGAAGCCGCGTCGGCCTTGGCCGACTCCGCGTCGATCTCGGACTCGAACTCGGCGGACTCCGCGAGGATCGTCACGCTCTCCTCGGTCACCGACAGGTAGCCGCCGTCGACCGCGATGCGCAGATCGTCCTCGCCCTCCCGCTCGACACGCACCATCGCGTCCTCGACCAGCTGTGCGACGAGCGGAATGTGGCGAGGCAGAATACCGATCTCACCCGACGTGGTGCGGGTGAAGACGAAGGTCGCCTTGCCCGACCAGATCTTGCGCTCGACGGCGACGATCTCGACGTCCAATTCGGCCATCTCACATCACCTTTCGCATACAGAGCTCAGAAGCTCAAGCCCGACGTTCTTCGCGCAAGCGCTCATCACAGCTTGGCGCCGAGGCTTTCGGCCTTCTTCGCCAGGTCGTCCAGGCCGCCGATCAGGAAGAACGCCTGCTCAGGCAGGTGGTCGAACTCGCCCTTGGCCAGCTTGTCGAACGCCTCGACGGTTTCCTTGAGCGGCACGGTCGAGCCGGGCTGACCGGTGAACTGCTCGGCAGCCATCATGTTCTGGCTCAGGAAGCGCTCGATCTTACGAGCCCGGTACACCAGGACCTTGTCCTCTTCGGAGAGCTCGTCGATACCGAGGATCGCGATGATGTCCTGAAGGTCCTTGTAGCGCTGCAGGATCCGGATGACTTCCTGGGCAACGCGGTAATGCTCGTCGCCAACGACGCTCGGGTGCAGGATCGTCGAGGACGAGGCCAGCGGATCCACCGCGGGGAAGATGCCCTTGGAGAACACCGCACGCGAGAGCTCGGTGGTGGCGTCCAGGTGGGCGAACGTGGTGGCCGGGGCCGGATCGGTGTAGTCGTCGGCGGGCACGTACACGGCCTGCATCGAGGTGATCGAGCGACCACGGGTCGAGGTGATGCGCTCCTGGAGCTCACCCATCTCGTCGGCCAGCGTCGGCTGGTAACCCACGGCCGAAGGCATACGACCGAGCAGGGTCGAGACCTCGGAACCGGCCTGGGTGAACCGGAAGATGTTGTCGATGAACAGCAGCACGTCCTGGCCCTGCTCATCGCGGAAGTACTCCGCCATGGTCAACGCCGACAGGGCGACGCGCATACGCGTGCCCGGCGGCTCGTCCATCTGACCGAACACCAATGCGGTGTCCTTGAGCACGTTGGCGTCCGCGAGCTCGACCCAGAGGTCGTTGCCCTCACGGGTGCGCTCCCCCACGCCGGCGAACACCGAGGTGCCACCGAAGTTACGGGCGATGCGGTTGATCATCTCCTGGATGAGCACGGTCTTGCCCACGCCGGCACCACCGAACAGGGCGATCTTGCCGCCACGCACGTACGGGGTCAGCAGGTCGACGACCTTCAGGCCGGTCTCGAGCATCTCGGTGCGAGGTTCCAGGTCCGCGAAGGCCGGTGGCTTGCGGTGGATCGACCAGTGCTCGAAGTCCTTGCCGTAGCCCGGCTCGTCGAGGCAGTCACCAAGTGCGTTGAAGACGTGACCCTTCACGCCGTCGCCGACCGGCACCGAGATGGAGGCGCCAGTGTCGCTGACCTCGACACCACGGACGAGTCCGTCGGTGGGCTGCATGGAGATGCAGCGGACCAGGTTGTCACCCAAGTGCTGAGCAACTTCCAGGGTCAGGGTCTTGGCGAGCGCACCGAAGGCGATGTCGGCGTGCAGCGCGTTGAACAGGTCAGGTACCGAACCACGCGGGAACTCCACGTCCACCACGGGTCCGGTGATGCGGACGACGCGTCCGGCGGTCTTCTCTGCGGTAGCAGTCATTTCCTCTTCGCTTCCCCTACGTGGACTATTTCGCGTCGGCGAGCGCGTTGGCGCCGCCGACGATTTCGCTGATTTCCTGGGTGATCTGCGCCTGACGCTCGCGGTTCGCCGCCAGCGTGAGCGCCTTGATCAAATCGTCGGCGTTGTCGGTCGCCGACTTCATGGCGCGACGCCGAGACGCCGACTCCGACGCCGCCGCCTCGAGCAGCGCCGCGTACACGCGGGTCGCGATGTAGCGCGGCAGCAGTGAGTCGAACAGCTCCTCGGCATTGGGCTCGAACGAGAAGAGCGTGTGCGGACCGGATTCCGCTTCGCCGACGTACTCGACGACCATCGGTGCGATCCGCAGTGCCGCGGCCGACTGCGACAGCATCGACTTGAACTCCGTCGAGACGATGTGCAGTTCGTCGACACCGAGGATGCCGTCGGCGCCCGCGTCGTCGCCGACATCGTCGACGCCGGACATGAACGCGCCCACCAGAGTGTCGGCGATCGCCTTCGCGTCGTCATAACTGGGCCGCTCGGAGAAGCCGGTCCACGACTCGGTGACAGTGCGTTGCCTGAAGCTGTAGTAACCCAACGCTTTCCGCCCGACGACGTAGAGCACCGGATTCTTGCCCTCATCCCGCAGCAGCGAGAACAGCTCCTCGGCGCGGCGCAGCACGTTTGCGTTGTAGCCGCCGCACAGACCACGGTCTGAGGACACCACCAGCACACCGGCCCGCTTGGGGTTCTCCCGCGCGACAAGCAGCGGGTGATCCAGCGCGCTGGCGCCCGCGAGTTCGGTGAGCATATTGGTGATCTCGGTGGCATAGGGCCGGGCCGCATTGACCCGGGCCTGCGCCTTGGCGATCCGCGACGTGGCGATCAGCTCCTGTGCCTTCGTGATCTTCTTGATCGACGAAGCGGATTTGATACGTCCGCGTAGCTCGCGAAGTGTGGCTGCCATTGGTTACCTAGTTCTTCTTCGGAGCCGGCTTACGGACCTTGACCGATTCCTTCTCCAGGTCCTCGGGGTCCAATGCCTCGGCCTCCTCGCCAACGACCACCGAGCTGCCGTCGGTTGCGGCGAAGCCCTTCTTGAAGTCGTTGATGACCGAAACCAGCTTCTGTTCGGCTTCTTCGGAGAGCTTCTTGGACTCCTTGATGCCGGTCAGGATGTCGCCGTGGCTGGCCTTCACATGCTCCAGGAACTCGGACTCGAAGCGCGAGACATCCTCGGCAGGAACCGAATCCAGGTGCCCCTGGGTGCCGAGGAAGATCGCGACAACCTGATCCTCGACCGCCATCGGGCTGTACTGGGCCTGCTTGAGCAGCTCGACCAGGCGCACACCGCGGTCCAGCTGAGCCTTCGAGGCGGCGTCCAGGTCCGAGGCGAAGGCCGCGAAGGCCTCCAGCTCGCGGTACTGCGACAGGTCCAGACGCAGCGAGCCCGCCACCTCTTTCATGGCCTTGATCTGAGCGGCACCGCCGACGCGGGACACCGACACACCGACGTTCACGGCCGGGCGCACACCCTGGTTGAACAGATCAGACTCCAGGAAGCACTGACCGTCGGTGATCGAGATGACGTTGGTCGGGATGAACGCCGAGATGTCGTTGGCCTTGGTCTCGATGATCGGCAGCCCCGTCATCGAACCGCCCCCGAGCTCGTCGGACAGCTTCGCGCAGCGCTCCAGCAGACGAGAGTGCAGGTAGAAGACGTCACCGGGGAAGGCCTCACGACCCGGCGGGCGACGCAGCAGCAGCGAGATCGCACGGTAGGCGTCGGCCTGCTTCGAAAGATCGTCGAACACGATCAGCACGTGCTTGCCGTTGTACATCCAGTGCTGGCCGATGGCCGAACCGGTGTAGGGCGCAAGCCATTTGAAGCCGGCGGCGTCGGAAGCCGGAGCGGCGACGATGGTGGTGTACTCCATCGCACCACCCTCTTCGAGGGCCCGCTTCACCGAAGCGATCGTGGTGCCCTTCTGGCCGATCGCAACGTAGACACAGCGCACCTGCTGGTTGGGATCGCCGGTCTCCCAGGCTTCGCGCTGGTTGAGGATGGTGTCGACGCACACGGCGGTCTTGCCCGTCTTGCGGTCACCAATGATCAGCTGACGCTGACCGCGGCCAATCGGGGTCATCGCGTCGATGGCCTTGATACCGGTCTGCAGCGGCTCACCGACACCCTGGCGCTGCACCACCGAAGGGGCCTGCAGTTCGAGTTCGCGGCGGCCCTCGGCCTCGATATCACCCTGACCGTCGATCGGCTGGCCGAGCGGGTTAATGACGCGGCCCAGGAAGGCGTCGCCGACCGGCACCGAGAGCACCTCATTGGTGCGCTTCACCTGCTGGCCCTCGGCGATCTTCTCGAACTCACCCAGGATGACCGCGCCGACGCTGTGCTCATCGAGGTTGAGCGCGACACCGAGCACGCCACCGGGGAACTCCAGCAGCTCCTGGGTCATCACCGAGGGCAGACCCTCGACGTGGGCGATGCCGTCGCCGGCGTCGATGACGGTGCCGATCTCCTCGCGCCCGGAATCCGCCTCGAAGCTCGAGACGTACTCCTGGACGGCGCCCTGGATGTCGTCAGCCGAGATTGTCAACTCTGCCATGGCTTTTCGTCTTCCTGCCTTTGTTTTGGGTCTTGGGGTTCGTGGGGCTGGTCGGTCGGCTAATCGGGCAGCCGGGTCACGGCTGCGGCCAGCCGTGAGGACAACGTCCCGTCGATCACCTCGTCGCCGACGGCGACCGAAAGGCCGCCCAGCACAGAGGGATCAACGTTCAGCTGCACCGACACAGGGTGGTTGTAGATCCGGGTCAGCACCTGGGTCAGTCGAGTGCGCTGCGCAGCGCTGAGCTCGGCAGCCGCACTCACGTGAGCGACGATCTCGCCACGACGGGCGACCGCAAGCTGGGCCAGCGCCAGCACGGCCTCGTCGGCTCGCTCGCCACGCACCAGGCTGATCGTCTGGACCAGCAGCGCGGTCGCGGTCGCATTTGCGCCGCTTCCGTCACCAAGGAGCTTGCGCAGCAACGCGACCCGGCCATCGGCAGGTGTCGTGTAGTCACCGAGCAAGGTGCTCAGCCGGGGCTGTTGGTCGAGAATGCGGGTGAAGCGGAAGAGCTGCTCTTCGACCTCGTCAGCCTGGTTGTCACGCTCGGCGCGAACCAGCAGGGCAAGCCGGGCGACGTGTTCGATGACGTCCACCAGATCCCCCGTGTGCGACCAGCGCACCGAAACGGCGGTCTCGAGAACATCCAGGGCGTTGGCCCCGATTTTGCCGTCCAGCAGCCGGTGCACCAGTTGCTTTTTGGCCTCGCCGTCACCGGAGGACTCGGCAAGGTGGCGAGCCAGGATCGGTTCACCGACCAACAGTCCGGCCACCGACGCAAGGTCATCGGCCAGCGTGGACAGGTCATCGGCAGACAACCCCGCCGACAGCGCGTCGAACTTCTCGACGACCGCTGCCTGCGCCTCGCGGCTGGCCGAGCGCAGATCCGAACCCGTTTCGGGGGCGAACGCCGCAGGCGCCATCGCATCCAGTTCGTCCAGGAACCGGTCGACCGTGGCCGACTGAGCCTGTGCGTCGGCGACGTGTGCACGCACCAACTCGCCCGCGCGCCGCACCGACTCGCTGCCGAGGTCCTGGCGAAGTTGGCGGATCAGCTGGGCGCGCAACAAGTGAACCTGTTGCCCGCCTTGAACTTTGATCCGCTCCACCTCGACATCGGCCTGCGCGCGAAGCTGCTCGACGATGCGCTCGGCATCGACGCGGGCCTCTTCGACGATGTGCTTGGCCTCGGCCTTGGCTTCGCCGACCCGCGCGGCGTGATGCTTATCGGCGTCAGCAAGCCGCGTTGCGGCCTTGGCGCTGTCGTCGAGCTGCGTACGCACCGTGTCCTTCTGATTGGCCATCATGCGTTTCACCGGCGGCACCACGTACCGCCAGATGATCGCCACGATGACCAGAAAGCCGATGAGCTGTCCGATGAAGGTTGACATGTCCTACCGTCCCGGCGCCGTTGTCGCCGACTCGCTGGTGACCTCAACACCCAGGACCCGGCTGGCAAGCGTCGCAGACAGCGCGTCCACCGACGACCTCAATTCGGTCGAGATGGCATCGCTCTGCAACTTGAGCTCGTTGGCCGCCTGCTGCAGCGTTGCCGCTGCTTCCTCGCTGGCGCGGCCCTTGTGCTCATCGAGGATCTTGCGACCCTCTGCCCTGGCCTCGTCACGGATGCCCGACGCCGCACCGCGGGCCGTGGCCATCTCCTTGCGGTAATCGGAGTCGGCTGCGGCCTCGAACTCGTTGGCCTTGCGGTTGTCCTCGGTGGTCTTGGCGACCATCTTCTCGCGCTCACCGAGCACCTTCTGGATCGGCGGCACGACAAACTTGCCGATCACGCCCAGCACGATCAAGAAGATGGCCAGTACGAAGAAGAAGGTGCCGTTGGGGACGAGGAAGTTCTGGGTGCCACCAGCACTTCCTTCTTGACCGGCCGCCAACAGGGTGACGCTGTGCTCCCCCATGCGTACTAGGAAGCGCCAGGCGTGGCGAACACGAACAGGGCCATGAACGCCAGGTTGATGAAGTACGCCGCCTCCACCAGACCAACGGTGATGAAGAACGGTGTGAACAGCCGGCCTTGGGCCTCAGGCTGGCGGGCGATGCCCGAGATCAGGGCGTTACCGGCGATGCCGTCACCGATGCCGGCGCCGATGGCGCCGCCGCCCAGGATGAGCCCGCCGCCGATCAGGGCGCCGGCGACGATGGTGGGGTCTGCCATTCCTTATCCTCCTTGATTGCTGGTAGGACTCCTACCAGGCTGTGGGTGGTTCGGGGGTCGAACACGTCTTTTAGTGGTGGTCTTCTTCCAGTTCCATGGACTGGCTGAAGTAGAGAATCGTCAACAGCGCGAAGATGAACGCCTGGATCAGGCCGACGAACAAGTCGAACGTCTTCCAGATCGCGTTGGGCGCCCACATGATGTACGGCGGGAACAGCGCGATCAGCGCGACCATGATGCCGCCGGCGAAGATGTTGCCGAAAAGTCGGAGCGACAGCGAGATCGGCTTGGCGATCTCCTCGACCAGGTTGATCGGGGCGAGGAACGCGACGTGGCCCTTCAGCACCTTCACCGGGTGGCCCAGGATGCCGCGGCGCCAGATACCTGCCGCGTGGTAGCAGAGGAACACGAACAGCGCGAGTGCCAGCACGAAGTTGATATCGGCGGCCGGCGGCTTCAACAGCTCGTGGGTGGCGCCGTCCGCGGTACCGTACTGCACCGGCAGCACCGAGATCCAGTTGGCGATCAGGATGAAGATGAACAGCGTCACGGCCAGCGGTAGCACGAACGGAGCGACCTTCATGCCGATCGCCGACTCGATCTGGCCGCGCATCTGAGTGGTCAGGGTCTCCCAGAGCAGCTGCACACCGCTGGGCACACCCGTGGACGTCACCTTGGCGCGCAGCACGAAGGCCAGGGCGATGACAATGGCACCGGCAATCGCCGTCGCCAAAACCGTGTCGGTGTTCACCGTCAGCCCGAGCCACTCGGCTGTGGGGTGATGGCCGACCTCGATGGCGGCCTCGGCGAGGATTCGTTCACTCATCGTGCGTTCAATCCTTCGGTGCTTCGTCTGCGGAGCCAGCAGCCCCGGGAGGTGTCGTGATGTCAGACGCGTCGTGTTCGTCTCCGGTGCGAATCTTCTTCCACACCGGCAACGCCGTGCTCAAAACCAGCAGAACTTGGAACAACGCCAAGCCGAAAAGCACGCCGAGCCCGAGCGGGCGGAAAAGAATCGCGATGGTCAGCCCGACCACCGTAATCACCAGCAGCCGGGTGGCGGAGTTCAGGGCCATCTTGCGCTTGAGGGGGTGATCGCCGGCGGTGATCGACTCCACCGACCGCTGCACGAGCACCGCATTGAGCAGACCCAGCGCTAAGCCGATGCCGAAGAAGACGCCGAACATCAAGTAGGGGCCGACCGTCGCGGCCACAATGATCACGAGCGCCGTCAGCGCGGCACAGATCGCGAGCAGCCGAACGGGCCGGAAGGCAACGGACGGAAACACCAACGGCGCATCTTGCGCTGGTGTCGTCACAGGTTCACCTCAATCTTGCGTTCGCGAGAGCCGGTCGAGCGATTTCTGCGTGCTGGCCCGCCGAGCGTATCGGAGGGCGACAGGCGCGCTGGAATCACCCAAGGGGCAGCTCCCTTTGTCGGTCGTAAATCGGCTCCGATCGGGCGTGACTCCGATGGGCCGGGCCGGCAACCCGCGAGGTTTCTTCGGGTTCTGCGAGCACCGTACCACATGGTAGACGGCAGAAAACACGTCTACTACTTACTGTCGTAAAGTCCCTCGTAATCATCGTCGCGGCGACGTAACAGCGGGATCAGAGTGACCACGACGGCCACCACGATCGCGGCCAGCATGACCGCTCCGGTGTAGCGCGGATCGAAGAAGATGGTGGCCGCCGCGCCGAACGCGATGATGCCCACCCATAGGTAGATCAGCAGCACGGCGCGGCGGTGCGAGTGCCCGATCTGGAGCAGTCGGTGGTGCAGATGCATCTTGTCGGGGCTCAGCGGACTGCGGCCGGCACGGGTGCGCCGCACGATGGCCAGCAGCGTATCCAGGGCAGGCACCAGCATGACCGCGATCACCAGCAGGAACGGCGACAGCAGAGCGAAGACGTCCCGCGCGCCGTAAGCGCTCTGCGAGATCGGGCCCGCCGCGGTGGTGGACGCCGCGGCCAGCATCAGGCCGACGAGCATCGAACCGGAGTCGCCCATGAAGATCTTGGCGCGATAGAAATTGTGCGGCAGGAACCCCAGACACGCGCCGGCCAACACCACCGAGATCACCGCCGGCGGGTAGAACAACACGTCGCCGCCATGGTCACGCAGCAGGCCGACCGAGAATATGCAGATGGCCATGGCGGTGATCAGCCCCAGGCCGGCGGCCAGCCCGTCGAGGCCATCGACGAAGTTCATCGCGTTGACGATCGACACCGTCAGCGCGAGGGTCAGCAGGATCGATGAGACCTGGTCCAGCACGATCGTGCCGACCCCGCCGATCGGGATGTACAACACGCTCCACGCGACACCCATGGTGACCAGGACGCTGGCCGCGGTGATCTGCCCGGCGAACTTCGTCAGCGCATCCAGACCCCAGCGGTCGTCGATCAGCCCGATTCCCATGATCAGGCCACCGGCGACCACGACCGCAGGCATCCCCGAGGAGTAGATGAAGCCGCGGGCCAACGCCGGCAGCTGAGAGGCCAAGAAGACCGCGGTGACCACGCCCATGTACATGGCCAGCCCGCCCATGCGCGGGGTCGGCTTGATGTGCACGTCCCGCTCACGGGGGTACGCCACCGCTCCCAGGCGGGTGGCCAGCACGCGAACCCAGCCGGTGGCGAAGTAGGTGATGATCGCGGCGGTCAAGCCGACAAGAGCCAACTCACGCAACGGAACACCGGCGCCGCGGTCAGCGAGCGCGAGCGCCGTGGAGCCGGTGGGCAGGAGCGAAGCGACCGGGGGAACAACCACTGCGAGGAGTTCAGCCATCGGCCGTCAGGGATGCGACGTCGGTGCCGAGGACCTCGGCGATGGCCGCGGCGCTGACCGGGCCCTCCCGCAGCAGCCGCGGGGTCGAGCCGGTCAGGTCGACGATCGTGGAGGCGGCCTGCTCCGGGGACGGCCCGGCGTCCAGATACACCTGAACCTGATCGGCGAGCTGGCGCTGCGCTTCCTCGGATGTCGTGGCCGCCGGACGCCCGGAGAGGTTGGCGCTGGACACCGCCATCGGGCCGGTCTCGCGCAGCAGTTCGATCGCCACCGGGTGCAGCGGCATCCGCAGCATGACGGTCCCCCGCGCGTCACCGAGGTCCCATTGCAGCGAGGGCGCTTGCTGGACAACCAGGCTCAGCGCGCCGGGCCAGAAAGCGCGGATCAATTCGCGGGCGCTGTGCGGAACCGAGTACACCAGGCCGTCGATGGTGTGCCAGGAGCCCACCAGTACACCGACCGGCATGTCGCGGCCGCGGCCCTTGGCTGCCAGCAGCGCGGCGACTGCCTCGTTGTCGAAAGCGTCGGCACCGATGCCATACACCGTGTCGGTGGGCATCACGACCAGTCGGCCGCTCTTGACCGCGGCGGCGGCCGCGGAGATGGCCTCGGCGCGCCGGCTGGCGTCGGCGCAGTCGAACACCTGGGTCACGCTGGCTCCTTTGTCCGGCAGGCAGTCACGAACCGGGGTCGGCCCGCCAGATCGCGATGTGGGGTTATTGCGTTGAAACACTTTGTGCTGCTTATAGTTTCGACCGTTTGATCCGATGTGGTGTCGTCGTGTTCGACGGCGAACAGGCCACCCGGCTTGAGCCAGTCGGCGGCGAACCGCGCGATCGGTGCGATCACGGCCATGCCGTCGTCGCCACCGAACAATGCGTGTGCCGGGTCATGGTCGGCCACTTCAGGATCCAGCACTGCCCCGGCAGGGATATAAGGCGGATTGGACACCACGAGGTCGACGCTACCGCGCAGGTCTGTGAGCAGCCCGGGGACTGTGACGTCGGCCCGCACCAATTCGACGGTCGTCGATTCGGCGTTGCGGCGCGCGTAGTCCAGCGCGGTGGCGTCGTCGTCGACGGCGATCACCCGCGCCCGCGGCCAGTGCGTCCCCAGGGCGATGGCCAGCGCACCGGATCCGGTGCACAGGTCGACGATCACCGCCTGCTCGGGCAGTCGTTGGGCCAGTGCCCATTCCAGCAGGGCCTCGGTCTCCGGGCGCGGGATGAACACCCCGGGCCCGACCAGCAGCTCCAGCGGGCCGAACGCCGCTGAGCCGGTGAGGTGTTGCAGCGGGATCCGGCTGCACCGGGCGCCGATCACCTCGTCGTAGCGGGTGAAGAAGTCGGCATCGGGCTCGTCGATCGCGACCAGCCGGCCGCGGTCGACGCCGGCCAGGTGGGCAGCCAGCAGCTCGGCATCGGTACGCGCCGAGTCGATGCCCGCCTCGGCGAGGGCGGCGGTGGCCAGATCGATGGCCTGCCGCAGCGCGGTCATGCCTGCTGCAGCCTTGCCTGCTTGTCGGCCTCAGCCAGTGCGTCCAGTAGTGGATCGAGGTCGCCGTCGAGCACCTGGTCCAGGTTGTGCGCCTTGAAATTGATCCGGTGATCGGCGATCCGGTTCTCCGGGAAGTTGTAAGTGCGAATTCGCTCGCTGCGGTCGACGGTGCGGATCTGGCTGGCCCGGTCGGCCGACGCGTCAGCCGAGGCCTGTTCTTCGGCCAATGCCTGCAGGCGCGCAGCCAGCACGATCATCGCGCGAGCTTTGTTCTGCAGCTGCGAGCGCTCGTTCTGACAGGTCACGACGATACCGGTGGGCAGGTGCGTGATCCGGACCGCGGAGTCGGTGGTGTTGACGCCCTGACCGCCCTTGCCCGACGAGCGGTAGACGTCGATGCGCAGGTCGGACTCATCGATCTGGACAGCTTCGACATCTTCGGGCTCGGGATAGACCAGAACGCCGGCGGCGGAGGTGTGCACCCGGCCCTGCGACTCGGTGACCGGCACGCGCTGGACGCGGTGCACGCCGCCTTCGAACTTCATCCGCGACCACACGCCGTCGGCGGAGTCACCCTTGCTGCGGATGGACAGCGTGGCGTCCTTGTAGCCGCCGAGATCGGACGTGGTCTCGTCGAGCATGGTGACCGTCCAGCCGTGACGCTCGGCATAACGCATATACATCCGAGCCAGGTCCGCGGCGAACAGTGCCGACTCTTCCCCACCCTCACCGGATTTCACCTCGAGGACGATGTCGTCGGCGTCGTGCGGATCACGCGGGGCCAGCAGATCGGTGAGGTGTGCGTCGAGCTCGGCGACCTTGGCCTCCAGTTCGGGCACCTCGGCGGCGAAGGACGCGTCCTCGGCGGCCAGCTCGCGGGCGGCTTCGAGGTCTCCGCGCGCGGTGTCCAGCCTGCGATAGGCCGTGACGATCGGCGCCAGCTGAGCGAAGCGCCGGCCCACCCGGCGGGCATTGCCCGCGTCGTTGTGCAGCGCGGGATCGGACAGCTGACGTTCGAGGTCGGCGTGTTCGGTCAGCGCCGCTTCAACCGTCGCCCCGGCTGAATCCCGGGTCGCTTCGCTCCTGCCCTCCGGCGCCATCTCCGCTCCCCTCCTCTCCTGGTCAGCTGGGCCCAAACGCAAACCGACGCCCGGCCTGCGCACGTGGCGGCAGAGCGGGCGTCGGTAAGGCAGCTACTTGTCGGCCGACTCGCCGGTCTTGCGCTTTCCGTAGCGCTTCTCGAAGCGGGCCACGCGGCCGCCGCTGTCGAGGATCTTCTGCTTGCCGGTGTAGAACGGGTGGCACTGCGAGCACACCTCGACGGTGATGTGGCCGCCGTCCTTGGTGCTGCGAGTGGTGAAGGAGTTGCCACAGCCGCAGACCACGTTGGTCTCGGCGTAGGCGGGATGAATCCCTGTTTTCATGGTGTCCTCTACATTCGGTGGTCGCCGGGTCGCCCTAGGAATTTTCCCTGGTAATCGAGCGTGAACCGGTACCTGAGGTGGTCGACGATCCAGTATGCCAGGTTGACCGTCACCAGCCCAAACGCGTCACTGTCCCCGGCTATTCCGCCGGGCCCGTGGTGTAGCTCCGGCCCCGCGCGGCACGCGTCCAGACCACGCCCACGCCGGGGTGCGTACCGCGGGCGACGAGCTCGCGCTTGAGCACCTTGTTGGTGGCGGTAGCCGGCAGTTCGTCGGCAATCCAGACGTGCCGGGGCCAGGCCTTGGGCGACAGGTCGGACTGCTCGGCTAGGAACTCGGCGAGGTCCGCTGGGCTGAGCTGAGCACCGTCGGCGAGCACGATCGCCGCCATCACCTGGTCTCCCACGTGCTCGTCGGGCACCGGGTACACCGCGACCTGACTGACCTGCGGCAGCCGCTGGATGATGCGCTCGATCGGCGCGGCGGCCATGTTCTCGCCATCCACCCGCATCCAGTCCGCAGTACGCCCGGCCAGGAAGATCCAGCCGTCCGCGTCGCGGTAGCCGAGGTCACCGGACCAGTACATGCCGTACCGCAGGCGTTCGTCGGTGGCGTTGCTGTCGTTGTAGTAGCCACCGAACATGCCCCCACCAGTGGTGTTGACGATCTCGCCGATCGCTTCATCGGGGTTGGCCAGCGCGCCGCTTTCGTCGAAAACGGCTGTGGCGCATTCCATTCGGGTCTCCGAGTCGTAAATGGCCACGCCGGGAAAGCCCCGACCGACCGAGCCGGGCGGGCAGTCGTCCTCACGGGTGATGATCACCGCACCCTCGGTGGAGCCGAATCCGTCCCACACCGCGCACCCGAAGCGGCGGCTGAATTCGGCGATATCGCGGTCGGTGGCCTCGTTGCCGAAGGCGACCCGCAGCGGGTTGTCGTGATCGTCGGGTTGTTCGGCCGTCGCCAGCACGTAGGCCAGCGGCTTGCCCACGTAGTTCATGTAGGTGGCCCCGTAGCGGCGCAGATCAGCCAGCAGGCCGGAGGCCGTGAACGACGCCGGCGCCATCGCCGCCCCGGCATTGAGCGCCACCGCCCAGCCGGCCATCAACGCGTTGGAATGGAACAGCGGCATCGACAGGTAGCAAACGTCGGAGGCCGTGATCGCGAACCGGTCGACCAGCGCGACGCCGGCGAAGGGAACCATCATGTGGGCGACCTGGACCGCTTTGGGCTCACCGCTGGTGCCAGAGGTGAAGATCAGCATGAACGTGTCGGTGGCGGTGACTTCCCGGTGCGGGGTCAGCTCGCCAGCCCCCGCCAGCAGCGCCGACCATTCGTCGGAGTCGACGTCGAACACCCGGACTCCCGGCAGCTCAAGCCCCTCGAGCAGCTGGCGATCGGCCGAATCGGTGAGCAGGATCTGACAGTCGGCCTTGACGATATCGCGCGCCAGGGCTGCGCCGCGGCGGGTGTTGTTGACCCCGCACAGCACGTATCCACCGAGGCCAGCCGCCGCCATGGCGGTGAGCATCGCGGGGGTATTGCCCAGCAGCGTTCCCACATGCAGCGGGCGATCCGGGTCGGCGATCGCGATCAGCGCGGCCGCCTGCCGGGCAGCCTCGTCAAGATGTTCGCGCCAGGTCCACACCCGCTCGCCGAACTTCACCGCCGGGGTGGATTCGTCGCGACGCTCGCGGAGCAGCTGCTGGACCGTCTCGGCCACGGATCCCCCGTCTCTCGTCATCTTTCGCATCAACCCGCGCCGTCGCGGTGCCTTAGGTCACAATAGAAGCGCAGGGTAAACAGAATGACAAATCTGTCTACCCATGCAGCGGGACCACCGCGGATCCGGGTTTGGAAGGATGTCCGCATCGGGACTGTCGCGTCGATACGAGGAGGACCACGAAGGTGACTGCCAGCACCGACGCCGACAGCCGGCACGGGGCCAAATCCGTCCAGGAGCGACTGGTCGACGCCGCCGAAGTCTGTCTGCGAGCCAAAGGCATCCGGGCGACGACGGTATCCGAGGTCGCCGAGGCGGCCGGGGTATCACGCGGCTGGCTCTACCGGCACTACCCCGACAAGGCGTCCCTGCTCGGCGCGGCGATCGTGCGCCTCAACAACGCGTTCTGGGCCGAGTCGCACCAGGTGCTGGATGGGCTTGGCACCTTCGAGGAGCAATTGACCGTCGGCGTGCGACTGGGCCGCAGCGCCTACGACTCCCCTGGCGCTCTGGTGATGCAGCTGCGCCGCGATGAGCCCGAGGAATTCGCGGCCTGCGCCGGCGCCGGCGTTCAGGGCCTGGTGCCCGATCTCGGCCGGTTCTGGCAGCCCTATTTGGAGGCGGCGCGCGACCGGGGCGAAATCCACGCCGAGACGCAACTCGACGAGGCCGCCGAGTGGGTGGCCAGGGTTCAGATCAGCCTCGGCACTGTTCCCGGCGAGACCCTGGACCCCGACGACCACGCCGCGGTGCTGCGGTACATGCGCCGATATGTGTTGCCCGGCCTGCGTGTTGCGCCAGCGGCGCAATAAGCCTGCGCACCGAAAAACACTGGGCGCCAAGCGCTGTCATGATCTGGTCGCAGTGTCGGGTGCCCGCCTGACAGAATGTCGCACATGGGCACATTAAGCCGCCGGGGGGCGGTATTGGTCGCGGCTTTGGCCATCGGGCTCACCGCGTGTGGCGGGTCCAATAGCACGAATGCCACCACCACCGGGACCACCAAGGCCGCCGCGACGTCGGCGAGTGCTAACGCATCACCGACGACAGCGGCACCGACCAGCGGGGTCTCCGACAAACAGAAGTACTCGGTCACCCGCTCCACTGCCGGGGATGCCACCACGGACGGTAAGGGCCGCTGGACGCTGGTCGTCGACACCATTACCGGCGGTAACCCGCAGGTCGCGGGGGCCTTCAACAGTGCGGTGCATGCGTCGGCGGCCGGGCAGCTCGAACCGGTCAAAAACGGTGCCGACCCGGACGGGACGTGGACGTTCGAGACTCAACCGCAGATCTATTTCGGCGGCGCATCGGTGTCGGAACTGATCAGCGGTCTCTACGTGCATGTGCCGTCGGCGCATCCGAGCAGCTATGTCAGCACCGTGGTGATCGACTCGCGGTCGGCGAAGCCGATCACGCTGGCGGATCTGTTCACCGATAAGCAGGCCGGCTTGAATCGGCTGTCGGAGCAGACGAAGGCCTTGCTGCCAGGGGTGACCGGAGTCGGGCCGACACCGATGGCCGACGAGCCGGGCAATGCGCCAACGGAAGCGAACTTCGCCAACTGGATCCCCACGCCCGACGGTCTGGAGATCCACTTCGCCGACTACCAGTTCTTCCACGGGACGCCGACCATCACGGTGCCCTGGTCGGCCCTGGACGGCCTGCTGGCGCCCGGGATGGACGCCCTGCGGACGTAGTCCGCAGGATTTCGGCGCGGCGCGGGGTTAGTCGGCGTCCGACGCGCCGTTACCGCCGCCGCCGGGCGCCGTCTTGGACACCTGAACGAGGAACTCGTAGTTGGTCTTAGTCTTGCGCAGCTGGCTCATCAGCAAATCGATGGCCTGATGGCTGTCGAGGCCGCTGAGCACGCGACGCAGCTTGTGCACGACGGCGAACTCGTCGGTCGACAGCAGCAGCTCGTCCTTGCGGGTACCCGATGGGTTGACGTCGACCGCCGGGAACACCCGGCGCTCGGCGATCTTGCGATCGAGCTTGAGCTCGGCGTTGCCGGTGCCCTTGAACTCTTCGAAAATCACCGTGTCACCCGTCGAGCCGGTCTCCACCATGGCCGTCGCGATGATGGTCAGCGAGCCACCGAACTCGATGTTGCGGGCCGCACCGAGAAACCGCTTCGGCGGATACAGGGCGGTCGAATCCACACCACCGGACAAGATGCGCCCGGACGCCGGGGAGGCGTTGTTGTAGGCGCGACCCAACCGGGTGATCGAGTCGAGCAGCACGACGACGTCCTTGCCCTGCTCGACGAGGCGCTTGGCGCGCTCGATGGCGAGCTCGGCGGCCTGGGTGTGGTCTGACGGCGGGCGGTCGAAGGTGGAGGCGATGACCTCACCCTTGACCGAGCGCTGCATATCGGTGACCTCTTCAGGTCGCTCGTCGACCAGGACCACCATCAGGTGGCACTCGGGATTGTTGCGGGTGATCGCGTTGGCGATGTCCTGCATGATCGTGGTCTTACCGGCCTTGGGCGGCGACACGATCAGGGCGCGCTGGCCCTTGCCGATCGGCATGATCAGGTCGATCACGCGGGTGGTCAGGCGATCGGGAGTGGTCTCCAACCGCAGCCGCTGATTCGGGTACAGCGGGGTCAGTTTGGTGAAATCGGGCCGGTTCCTGGCCTCTTCGACCGGACCGCCGTTGACGCTGTCAAGGCGAACCAGCGGGTTGAACTTCTGCCGCTGATTCTGGCCGCCGTCGCCGTCCTTGGCGACGCGGACCGCGCCGGTCACGGCATCGCCGCGGCGCAGGCCGTTCTTGCGGACCATGTTCATCGAGACGTACACATCGTTGGGGCCGGCCAGGTAGCCCGAGGTGCGCACGAACGCGTAGTTGTCGAGGACATCGAGGATGCCGGCGACCGGCTGGACGACGTCGTCCTCACGCAGCTCGGCGTCGTTACCGCCGCCGCCTTCGCCGGGAGTGCGCTCGCCACGACGGCGACGGTCACGGAACCGGCGGCCGCGACGGCCCTGACGGCTGTCGTCGTCGTCATCGTCATCGCGGCTCTGGTTGTTGTCGCGATTCTGTTGATTGCCGCGGTTCTGCTGGTTGTCGCGGTTCTGCTGGTTGTCGCGGTTCTGCTGGTTGTCGCGGTTCTGCTGGTTGCCGCGGTTCTGCTGGTTGCCGGACTGCCCCTGGCCACTTTGGTCGGACGACTCGCGGTTCTCGCGACTCTCCTGCCGATTCTGGCTCTGGCTCTCGCGCTTTTCGCCCTGTTCAGGGCGGCTGTCCTGTGATTTCTGCTGTTCAGCGCCTTCGGCGCCCGCGGCACCGGCGCCGCGGGTGGCGGCCCGACGCTCACGGCGGCGTGGCTCGCCGCTGTTGGGTTCGCCGTTCTCGGTCTTCTCGGTGTTCTGACGGGGCTCGCGAGGCTCACTCGCCTGCTCGGCGGGTGCCGCAGGGGCGTTGTCGGCGCGATGGTTGGTGCCGTTGCCGCCGTTCTGGTGCTCCTTGATGGCGGCGATCAGGTCGCCCTTGCGCATCCCGGAGGTTCCCTTGATGCCAACCTGGTTGGCCAAGGCGCGAAGCTCGGGCAGGACCATCGCCGACAGAGAACCGGCCCGGCCCGCGTCCCCACTCGGGGCGGCCTTCGAAGCCGCTTCCGGCGCAGATTTAGGCGCCGAGGGGATTTCTGCGGCCACGGCGGGCGCCCCCGTCTGCGGGGCGCTTTCTCCAGCCGTGATCAGGTCCGTATCGGTCACGGATTTCCTTTCTTCCCTCACCGTTTCATCGGGGCAAGGGGTTCTGGCATTCAGCCGATTCGCTGAATGCGAAGTCTCACCATCGTCTGTGCGTCAACGGTGATCGCCGGAATTCGCGGCTACATGGCGAACCGTCAGGCCACGAGTTGAACACGAGAGAAATTGGTGGTCGTCCTAGTGTCGGCGCAGGATCAGTCGCTGCGTTTGCCTGGACGGGACCGAGAATAACCCCGTTGACCGCCGGAAAGCAAGAAATGGCCACCGGCGTGTGCACAACTCAGCCGTGAACCGCGACACCCGAGCTCCAGCGAACTGGCTCGCCGATGCTCATCTGACTGACGGTAAATCCCTTCGCGGCGCCGAACTCGACCGCCTCGGCCGGCAGCTCTGCACTGGTTGTGAGAGCAAGAACGGCCGGACCAGCGCCGGACAACACCGCTGCCACCCCGCAACGCCGCAGCACCTGTAGGTATTCCGCCGAGGCAGGCATGGCTGGGCCACGCTGGGGCTGATGCAAAACGTCGTCGGTGGCCGCCATCAGCAAGTCCGGCCGCTCCGTGAGCGCAACAACCAGCAACGCCGCCCGGCTCAGGTTGAAACGCGCGGCTTCATGGGTGACGTGGTCGGGCAGCAGCACCCGGGTCTCGGCAGTCGATGAGCGCACCTGCGGGATTCCCGGGAACACCCGGATGTCGGGATGCAGCTGAAGCCGGGCCGCCGCATACGTCGGGGGCGTCGTCTGCCCGTCAACCCAGGACACCACCGCGCCGCCGAGCACCGAGGCCGACGCGTTGTCCGGGTGACCCTCGAACTCCGACGCCAGTTGGATCAGCTGCGCATCGGTCAGCGGGTCCCGATCCGCTTGCGCCAGAAGGCCATTCGCTGCCGCCAACCCACCGACGACAGCCGCGGCCGACGAGCCGAGCCCCCGCGAGTGCGGGATCGCATTGCGGCAGTGCACCACCAGCCCGGGAACCTCCGCGCCGCCAGCCGCCAACCCCCGGTGCAGCGCCCGGACCACCAGGTGCTCGGGGCCTAGCGGCACTTGCCCGGCCCCCTCCCCCTCGACCTCAATGATCAGTCCGGCGTCAGTGGTCTCGACGAGGATCTCGTCGTAGAGGCCCAGCGCCAGGCCCAAGCTGTCGAAGCCGGGGCCGAGGTTGGCACTGGAGGCCGCGACAGTGGCGCTGGCGCTCAGGCCGGCAGGCAGATTCAGGGTCACCGAAGCTCCGCGTCTCAGACCAGGCCCAGCTCGGCGATGACGGCCCCGGGATCGACCGGCAGCGGCTTCACCGTGGGCATATCGCGAAGCGCGGTATCGGGGTCCTTGAGTCCATTGCCGGTCACGGTGCAGACCACCGTGGAGCCGGGCTTGACCCAGCCGTCGTCGATGGATTTGAGCAGCCCGGCGATACTCGCCGCCGACGCCGGCTCGACAAACACACCCTCGGCCTCGGCGACCAGGTGATACGCGGCCAGGATCTCCTCGTCGGTGGCGGCCAGGAATCGACCGCCGGACGCTTGCTGCGCGCCCACGGCGCCGTCCCAGGACGCGGGCGAACCGATTCGGATCGCGGTGGCGATGGTCTCGGGATTACTCACCGGCTTGCCGGTCACCAGTGGGGCGGCGCCAGCCGCCTGGGTGCCGAGCATCCGTGGCAGCTTGTCGGTCAGCCCGTCTCGGTGGTACTCGCTGTAACCCATCCAGTACGCGGTGATGTTGCCGGCGTTACCGACCGGCAGAGAGTGCACGTCGGGTGCCGTTCCCAGCGCGTCGACGATTTCGAACGCCGCGGTCTTCTGCCCCTGGATGCGCACCGGGTTGACGCTGTTGACCAACGCGATCGTCGGGTAGTCGGCGGTAAGCTTGCGGGCCAGCTCCAGACAGTCATCGAAGTTGCCGTCGATCTGAATGATCTTGGCGCCGTGCATCACTGCCTGCGCCAGCTTGCCCATCGCGATCTTGCCCTGGGGGATCAGCACCGCACAGGTGATACCGGCCCTGGCGGCGTACGCCGCTGCGGAGGCAGAGGTGTTCCCCGTCGAGGCGCACAGCACCGCTTTCTGGCCGCGGGCAACGGCATCAGTGACGGCCATCGTCATGCCACGGTCCTTGAACGAGCCCGTGGGGTTGAGGCCTTCGACCTTTAAATGAACTGTGCAACCGGTCTTTTCAGACAATCGCGGCGCACTGATCAGCGGGGTGCCACCCTCGAGAAGGGTGATCGGCGTCCAATCGGGGGCGACCGGCAGCCGGTCACGATAGGCGGCGATCAGCCCCGGCCACGGGGTATGCACGGCTTGCGATTTCGTCGAGCTCATTCGGCGGTTCCCTCCAAACGCAGCACGCTGTTGACTTCCTGGACGGCGTCGTGGTCAGCCAGCGCGGCAACGGTCTCGGACAGTGCGGCATCGGTTGCCCGGTGGGTCACCACCACGATGCGCGCACCACTGCCGCCGCTGATTCCTTCCTGGCGCACTTCGGCGATACTGACTTCCCGCTTAGCGAATTCGGCTGCGACCGAAGACAACACACCGGGCCGGTCGGCGACTGTCATGCTGACGTAGTACCGGGTGGGGATCACCCCCATCGGCGCGATCGGCAGCTGGGCGTACTTGGACTCGCGGGGCCCGCGACCACCCTGCACGCGGTTGCGCGCGGCCATCACCAGATCGCCCATGACCGCCGATGCCGTCGGCGCGCCGCCGGCTCCCTGCCCGTAGAACATCAACCGGCCGGCCGCCTCCGCCTCCACGACGACGGCGTTGAATGCCCCGTTGACGGTCGCCAGCGGATGACTCAGTGGGACCAGCGCCGGGTATACCCGGGCCGAAACTCGCTGTTGACCATCACTTCCCGTGACGCGTTCGCAGATCGAGAGCAACTTGATGGTGCAGCCCAGCGCCTTGGCCGATTCGAAGTCCTCCGGCGTGATCTTGGAGATGCCCTCGCGGTAGACGTCGTCGGCGGTGACCCGGGTGTGAAATGCGATGGAAGCCAGAATCGCGGCCTTGGCCGCGGCGTCGTAACCCTCGACGTCGGCGGTGGGGTCGGCCTCGGCGTATCCCAGAGCGCTCGCATCGGCCAGCGCAGAGCTGTAATCGGCTCCGGTGGAGGCCATTTCGGAGAGGATGTAGTTGGTGGTGCCGTTGACGATGCCTGCCACGCGCAGCACAGTGTCACCAGCCAGCGATTGGGTAAGCGGGCGGATCACTGGGATGGCACCCGCGACAGCCGCTTCGAAATACAGGTCGACGTGCGCCCGTTCGGCGGCCTGCGCCAATTCACCGGTGGACTGGGCCAGTAGCGCCTTGTTGGCCGTCACCACCGACTTCCCGCCTTCGAGCGCCGTCAAGATCGCTTTGCGGGCCGGTTCCACCGGGCCCATGACCTCGACCACCAGATCGACGTCCGCGCGGGAGACCAGTTCCTCGACATTGTCGGTGAGCATCTCCACCGGCAGGCCCCGGTCAGCGGAGACGTTGCGCACCGCGACACCCCGCAGTTCGAGCGGGGCACCAATGCGCGCCGCCAGGTCGGGGGCACTGTCCCGGATGATCCGGACGACCTCGCTGCCGACGTTGCCCAGTCCCAGTACCGCGACACCAATTGACTTCTCGGGTGTACTCATTGGCCTTACCTCACTTCCAGACTCAGCAGGTCGTCGACGGTTTCCCGGCGCAGGATCAGGCGGGCCCGACCGTCGCGCACAGCCACCACGGCGGGGCGACCGATCAGGTTGTATCGACTCGACATCGAATAGCAGTAGGCGCCGGTGGCAGCCACTGCCAGCAGATCGCCAGGTGTCACGTCCTCCGACACCCAGGCGTCGCGGACGATGATATCGCCACTCTCGCAGTGCTTTCCGACGATCCGAGCCAAGATGGGCGCAGCCTCGCTGGTGCGCGACACCAGTCGGATGTCGTACTCGGAGCCGTACAGCGCGGGGCGGATGTTGTCACTCATCCCGCCGTCAACGCTGATGTAGCGCCGGGTCTTATCCGACCCGACGACCACGTCCTTGACCGTGCCGACTTCGTAGAGTGTCACCGTGCCCGGCCCAGCAATCGCCCGTCCCGGCTCGACGACCAGTCGCGGCACCGGCAGGCCAACAGCGGCCGACTCGCTGCGCACGATCGCGCCGAGCTTGGCCGCCAGGTCCTCAATCGGCGGCGGATCATCTTGTGGCAGATAGGAAATACCCAATCCGCCACCGAGGTCGACGACCGAGATCTGCGCGGTCTTGTCCACCCCGAACTCGGCGACGACATCGCGCAACAGGCCGATGACCCGGTGGGCGGCCAACTCGAAGCCCGCCACGTCGAAGATCTGCGAGCCGATGTGACTGTGCAGGCCGACCAGACGCAGGTGATCGGTGGCGAACACCCGACGTACCCCGGCCATGGCGGCTCCGCTGGCCAGCGACAGGCCGAACTTCTGGTCCTCGTGCGCGGTCGCGATGAACTCGTGGGTATGCGCTTCCACACCGACAGTGACCCGGAGTAAGACGTCCTGCACCACACCGGCCTCGCCGGCGACGGTGTCGAGGCGGTCGATCTCGGTCATCGAGTCAAGCACGACGTGGCCGACGCCCGCCTTGACCGCGGTCGTCAGTTCATCAAGCGATTTGTTGTTGCCATGGAACGCGATTCGCTCGGGCGGGAATCCTGCGTGCAGCGCGACGGCAAGCTCGCCGCCGGTCGCGACGTCCAGCGACAGACCCTCCTGGTCCACCCAGCGCGCAATTTCACTGCACAGGAAGGCTTTGCCCGCGTAGTGGACATTGTGGCCACCACCGAACGCCGCGGCGATCTCGCGGCAACGGCCGCGAAAGTCGTCCTCATCGATGACGAACAGCGGGGTGCCGCACTCGGCCGCCAGGTCGGTCACGGTCACGCCGGCGATCGAAACGTCGCCGTCGGTACCGCGAACAAGGTTGCGCGGCCACACATTCGGCGCGAGCATCAGTACATCGGCCGCATTCCGCGGCCGTGCAGGGGCGCCACTGTGGTGGATCTCCTCGGCGTGGCGCGGACCGGCAGGGTGAGTGTTCACATCCGCTCCGGGGCGGACACGCCGAGGATGGCCAAACCGTTCGCGATCACCTGACGGGTGGCCGCACACAACGCGAGGCGCGCCTGATGGAGGCTCCCCGGGGTTTCATCACCCTGCGGCAGCACTCGGCACGAGTCGTAGAACCGGTGGTAGTCGCCGGCCAGGTCTTCCAGGTAGCGGCACACCCGGTGCGGCTCACGCAGCGACGCAGCAGAATTGAGCACCCGGGCGAACTCACCGAGGTTGCGGATCAGCGCGCCCTCTTTGTCGTGGGTCAGCAATTCCAGATGGGCGGTGTCGGGAGCCAGTCCGAGATCGGCGGCGTTGCGGGCCAGCGCCGAGAGCCGGGCGTGCGCGTATTGCACGTAGTAGACCGGGTTTTCACTGGACGCCGACGACCACAGCTGCAGGTCGATGTCGATTGGGGTGTCCACCGAGGAGCGGGTCAGCGCGTAACGGGCGGCGTCCACGCCGATGGCGTCGACCAGGTCGTCGAGGGTGATGACGGTCCCGGCTCGCTTACTCATCCGCACCGGCTGACCGTCACGCACGAGATTGACCATCTGGCCGATCAGCACCTCGACGGTGTCAGGGTCGTCACCGAGGGCTGCGGCGGCCGCCTTGAGCCGGGCGATGTAGCCGTGGTGGTCGGCCCCGAGCATGTAGATGCACAGATCGAAGCCGCGCTGGCGCTTGTCCAGGTAGTAGGCCAGGTCACCGGCGATGTAGGCGGGCTGTCCGTCACTCTTGATGACGACCCGATCTTTGTCGTCGCCGAATTCTGTTGTGCGCAACCAGGTTGCGCCGTCCTTCTCATAGATGTTGCCGGTCTGGCGCAACTTGGCGATGGCCTGATCGACCCGCCCGCTGGTGTGCATCGAATCTTCGTGGGTGTAGACGTCGAAGTCGGTGCCGAACTCGTGCAGCGATTTCTTGATGTGGGTGAACATCAGGTCGACGCCGATCGAGCGGAAGGTCTCCTTCTGCTCGTCACCGGTCAGGCTCAGAGCATCGGGCACCTTGGCCAGCACCTGGTCGGCGATGTCCTTGATGTAGTCGCCTGCGTAGCCATCCTCGGGCGTGGGTTGACCGGTAGCCGCCGCGATCAAGGAGTTGGTGAACCGGTCGATCTGGGCACCGTGGTCGTTGAAGTAGTACTCGCGCACGACGTCGGCACCCTGGGTGCTCAACAGCCGACCCAGCGCATCACCGACCGCGGCCCAGCGGGTACCGCCGATGTGGATGGGGCCGGTCGGGTTGGCCGAGACGAACTCCAGATTGATGTTCGTGCCGTCGAGCACCGCCGAGTTTCCGTAGCTCGGGCCGGCGGCGAAGATGTTCTGCACGATGACGCCCTGCGCCGAAGCCTCGATACGCAGGTTCACGAAGCCGGGGCCGGCGACCTCCGCGGCCGCGATGCCGTCGGCCGCGGCCAGCGCGGCGGCCAGCCAACCGGCCAGCTCGCGGGGGTTTGCGCCGACTTTCTTGCCCAGCTGCAGGGCTAGGTTGGTCGCGTAGTCGCCATGCTCAGGATTACGCGGACGCTCGACAGTCACCGTCGCAGGCAGGGCGGCGGGATCCAGGTCATGCTCGGTGAGCACCGCAGCGGCGGTGTTCTTGAGCAGCTCGGCGAGGTCGGCGGGTGTCACGGGGATCCATCCTATGGTCTGGCGTGGTCAGGGCCCGAATCCGGATCCCGGCGGGCAGGGGCGCGGGGACCCGGGAACCACGTCGGCGAGGAATCCCGTGCTCGGCGGCTGGCACTGAGCAGTCACTCCGATGCGTTAGGCTGTCGGAGCCCAATGGCGCAGCTGTACGTGCGCCCCCGTAGCTCAGGGGATAGAGCGTCTGCCTCCGGAGCAGAAGGCCGCAGGTTCGAATCCTGCCGGGGGCACTCTGTCGAAAATCCTCTTCACCAGCAGCTCGTCCCATTCGCCGTGGAGTCAGCGCGGCTCGAGAAGTGCGTAGCTTGGCCGCTAGCGGGCAGATTTTGGAGTAGTCGAGTACTCGCGGCCTATTCACCCGACGTGGTTAGCGTGGGTCCATGGCCAGCGACGCCAATGAAGGCGCACAGATCGCTCCCATTCCGCGTGACCTGATCGAGTACATCCTCATGGGCGGCGGCGATGGTAGACGCCGTATCCAGGACACTCCTGTGCTGCTGGAAGTGTGGAACGAGTTCGCCACCAAGCCCGTTGAGGCGGCGGAACTGCTGATCACCGCTGAGGACGATGTCACAGCGACCGAACTCGCCGCCGAGATCTACCGGGGAATCCACCGCGGGCACCCAGACGACGATCCAGGCATCGCCCCGCTGCAGCATTTCGTCGCCGCGCGGCTGTGGTTCGGCGAGCTCTTGGAGACCGTGGTCCCGATGACCAGTTGGTGGCAGGACTCGAAGACTCAAGCCGAATTCGCGAAGTTCACGGCCGAAACGTCGTCGGAGCTGGTCAGGGCCGTGATCGATGCCATTGGGTTACGAGACCGATGGCTCGCGGCTGACCGGCGAGGAACGTCGGTCAATCCGAACGGGAACGCGCCGAACGATAAGACACCGTTCGAACGGTTCGTCGCACTGTGCGCGTTGGTGTCCTATGTCGGGCTCAGCGGGTTCGACTCCACCTCGGACAACCCGCCCACCGAACGGGGTGCCGCCGGACCCACACCGCGGCGGACCGAATCGCAGATCGCGAAAGCGGTGCTCGAGCTGCTTCAAACAATGCAGGTCAGAACCGACCGGCCGCTAGTGCAGCGGATCGCGCTGAACCGGCGGGCCACACCCGCGATTGCCCGCTCGGTGCCGACGGTCAAGGCCGACGCCGCGCGCCGCGTCTTCGACATCGACTGTTCAGGCATCAATTGGGCCGTCCTGGACACCGGCGTTGACAGCACGCACCCGGCATTCGACGGGCGGGTCAGAGCAACCTACGACTTCACGGACTACCGCCGGATCGTGACCCCTTCCAACGACAAGCCTGCCATCCGCACCGCCAACTTGCAGCGGCTGGCGGATGCCCGAGGCGACAGCCCGCTACCTGAGGATGCCGGCGACAAGCTGGAGCAAATTGCCCGCGCGATCCTTGACAATCGGCCGTTGCCTTGGGATCTCGTCGATCCGATCGCGCGGATCGACACACCGGTCAGACCATTCACGCCGCACGGCACTCATGTCGCAGGCATCATCGGGGCCGAAAAGTACGACAGCGACCGCCAATCCGCGAACGGCATGTGCCCCCGCATCGGACTGTACGACTTCCGAGTTCTCAAATCGGAGGGCATGTCCGAGGATGATCGATTGGACACCGAATCCGCCATCATCGCTGCCCTGCAGTTCATTCGCTATCTCAACGGCAAGGCCGACCGGATCGCGATCAGCGGAGTCAACATGAGCCTGCAGATCCCCTACGACGTGTCGGGTGACGCCTGCGGCCTAAGCCCGGTGTGCAAGGAGGCCGAGCGATTGATCGACAGCGGGGTTGTGGTGGTCGCCGCGGCCGGAAACCTTGGCTGGCAGGAAACGATGGTCGGCCGCGTGCGCACCAACGACTTCCCCTCGTTCACGATCACCGATCCGGGGAACGCCGAGCGGGTGATCACAGTCGGGTCGACACATCCCGAAGCCCCGCTGAGCCATGGCGTGAGCTACTTCTCGAGCCGCGGCCCCACCGTCGACGGCCGGCTCAAGCCCGACCTCATTGCGCCCGGCGAACGGATCACCGCTCCCCTGCCCAAGGAGGAGTGGGGCACGCTCGACGGCACCAGCATGGCGGCTCCGCACGTGAGCGGGGCGGCAGCCTTGTTGATGGCCCGCTACCGGGAGTTGATCGGGAAACCAGACCTGGTCAAGAAGATTCTCTGCGGGACGGCGACCGACCTCGGCCGCGAGCGCACTTTTCAGGGCCACGGGCTGGTGGACGTATTGCGAGCACTGCAGAGCCAGTAAGCCGACGACGGGGGAATATTGATGGCCGACAGTATTTTTCGCCTGGAGGTCGTGCGCGCACGGTACGGCGATTGCCTCCTGCTTCACTACGGGACAGAGGACGAACCAAAGCTGGCACTCATCGACGGCGGCCCCACTACGGTGTACCGGAATTTTCTGCGACCGCGGCTCGAGCAGATACGCGACGAGCGCGGCCTCGACGAGGACACCCCATTGAGGCTCAACCTCGTGATGCTCAGCCACATCGACGAGGACCACGTATTCGGGCTGCTGGACCTTACGGAAGAGTTGCTCGATGCAAAGCAGCAACACGCGCCGAGAATCGTTGAAATCGAGGATCTTTGGCACAACACCTTCGATGACATCATCGACAATGATGCGCAGGAGTTGACCCAAGCCGTTACGGCAAGTTTCGGCGCCGCTGCCCTGAACGGCGAATTGCCCGATGATTTGGTCGACGAACTCGATGCGGCAGACCAGACCGACGCCGTCATCGACACGATCAAGATCGTCGCAAGTGTCGCACAAGGACGAGACCTTCGGATCAACGCAGACAATCTCGAAATCGAACGCAACGTCGAAACCGACGGCAAGCTCGTGATGGCGCCCTCGGAGCCAGCATCTTTCGATATGGGCGGCGGGCTCTCACTCACCGTCGCCGGCCCGATGCTCGATGATGTGAAGACACTGCAGAAGAAGCACAAGGAGTTCCTCAGGACTCATCCTGAACTGGCACAGCACATTGCCGCAGCGTTAGCGGAGTATGCCGACAACTCCCCCTACAACTTGTCGAGCATCGTCGCGCTCGCCACATCAGGCGACAGGAAGATCTTGTTCACTGGCGACGCACGCGGAGACAAGATCATCGAAGGTCTAGAACTCGTCGGCATCGCCGAAGAGGGGAAGACCCTTCACGTCGACGTGCTGAAGGGCCCGCACCACGGCAGCTCCAACAATGTCAGCCTCGACTTCTTCCAGCGCATCACCGCCGACCACTATGTGTTCTCTGGTAACGGGAAATTCGGCAATCCCGAGCGCGCGACCCTGGAAGCGCTGGCCGACGCACGAGGCAGCGCGCCCTACGAAATCCACCTGACGTATCCCATCGACGAGATCGACCGCGCACGCAAGGACGACTGGGACCAGCATCGCGAGGATGAACTCAGGCGTCACGAAACCAGGCCGGCGACGACCGTCCGCCCCGAGTGGTCGGACGCCGACAACAGCCTTGCGGCTTTCCTTGATGCCAATCCCGATGTGCGCGAGAGAGTTTCATTCGTCGAAGAGGGCGTTCCGCACTCCATCGATCTGAGCGGTCAAGCGTGACCGGCCCAACCGTCGTGCGAAATCTCCTTGTCTGCCTGGATGGCACCAATAACGAACCCGAGCATGACGCCACCAATGTCGCGCGAATCTACGACGTCGCCAAGAAGGACACCGACCAACTCGTCTACTACGACCCGGGCGTCGGGACGATGGGCGCGCGCGGCGCAGTAACCCGATTGGGCAAGGCGCTGACACGCGCCCAAGGCTTGGCGGCCGGCTACGGAATCGAAGACAACCTCGAGGAGGCATACAATTGGCTGTCGCGCAATTATCAAGCAGGAGATCGCATTTACGTGTTCGGCTTCTCGCGCGGGGCGTACAAGGCACGAGCACTGACGGGGATGCTGCACACCGTTGGCCTGTTGCGGCCCGGCACTGAAAACCTCACCCCATATGCCGTCAAGCTCTACGCGCAAGCCGGACCGGGCGCGGAGGCAGGCCCCGGCGGGAAGAATGCCGAGGACAAGTTCTGGGACGTCCGCGACGAATTCGTAAGGGTATTCGGTAATCCCGAGTTTCCCAGCACGTTCGACACCAAAGCTCCGCAAGTTCACTTCCTAGGCGTCTGGGATACCGTGAAGTCGGTTGGCTGGCTGAATCTGAAGGGACAATTCGAGACAGCACGTTGGCCCTTCACCCGTAAGATCGGCAATGTGGGCCTCGCGCGGCACGCGATGGCGCTCGACGAGAAGCGAAGGCCCTACGGTATTTACCGATTCGATCCCACAACAGTCACCGACTCTGCCGGACGCTATCAGGAGCGGTGGTTCGCCGGTGTGCACAGCGACGTCGGCGGCCAGTTCCCGGACGACCACAAGTTGTCCGACGTTGCATTTTCGTGGATGGTGAAGGAGGCAGCGCACGCCGACTTTCGTATCAACAAACAGAAGTACAACTGGCTGCTGAATTCGAGGTTCGACGACGAGCTACCCGCGGACCGCGCAATGGGCAAGATTCACAATCCCGGAAAGATGTGGTGGCTGGCGGGTGGTTGGAGCCATCGCGAAGTCCTGCGCACCGACACCCTCCATCCAAGCGTGCAGTTTCGCCTCGCCAATGACAAGAACTATCGAGTCTCCCGAGAGTGAGTCGATAGCGCCCCAGAGCGCAGCTCGGCGACTAGGGTTCTCGCACCGGCTCGAGATGCGAAGGCGGGGAGGGCCGATGAGACTCCCAGCGGGTGCGGTCTCCACGGCCATAGCGGCTCTGCTCGCCTTGCTTTCATAGACGACGGCACCCACCCGTCCGTCACGATCGAGCCGCTTGAGCCCAACCCGTGAATATCCCACCTCGCCGGTGAAACCGCGCGTGATCTATCCGACTCCCGTCGTGGATCCAACCACCCCATTCCACCACCTAGACTCCGTTGCGATTATCAATTAGAAGACTGTCAGTAGCGGGTTGCGTCGGGTACCGTCCACACCAGCAAAGACACATACAGCAACGGAGATGTCGGTGGGTCGGGTTCGAGACGGACGCAATGCGGCGTTCGGCGCGTTGGTAGCCAGCGCTATTGCGGCAGGCGCGTTCACCCCAACCCCCACTGCCAATGCGACCTGCATGTCGGCCTTCGGCTTGAACAACGGCAACGGCTGCACGAGCAACCTGACCACAGTTGCGATTGCGATCGGCGACGGTGCCGTCGCAAACGCGGGCAACGCCTTGTTCGGTGCTGCCATCGCGATCGGCGAGGGCGCCAACGTCCTCACCAATATCGCCGCGTTCACTTTCGGGGGCGCCTTCGGCTACCACGCGACCTCCTCGACGCTCGGGTCCCTCTTCGGAATCAACCTGCAATTCGGGCCAGGCACGGCATCGACGCTGGGTGGCATGCTCAACTTCGTCCTCGGTGCCGCCGCCGCGGGCAGCGCGGGCGCATCCGCCGGAGCCGTCGGGCTCGGCAACATCGCCATCCAACTCGGGCCGGGCACCACATCGACGGTTGGCGGCTTCAACCTAGCGATCGGTCTGCCCGGCGGCGGCAGTGGCGCGCAAACCACGGGCGCTGCCGGCTTGGGCAATCTGTCCCTGCAGATTGGCGCGGGCACGGTGACTACCGTCGGCCTCCTCAACCTCGCCTTCAGCATCTTGCAAAACGGCGGCGGCCTGCAAAGCACCGCCGCCGGCGGCATCGGCGCGTGGGCCCTCAACCTGTTGGGCGACGCGGGCAGCGTGCTTGCCCAGGGCATCTTCACCACTGCGGCGAACATTCTGGGCACGAACACCGTCGCGGTGCAGGGCCTCTTGAGTGCGGCTGCGAGTTTCATCGGAAACGGCAGTGTGGTGCAGCTGTTGTCGGATACCGGCTTTCCCGTGGTGTTGGGGCTGGCGCTGAACTCGTTCGGCATCAACAACACCCTCAATGCCCTCGATGGCCCGTTGTCGTTCCTGGTGTCGTTCAACCAGGAAGCCCAGAACTTGTACCTCAAAGGTCCGGGCATCAACTTCAACAACTTCCGCCTCCCGGGTTTCTCCCTGCCCGCGGCGGGCAGCGGCTCGACCAGCGGGGGCGCAAGCGCGACCGGCTCGACCAGCGGGGGCGAGGGCTCGACCGACGGAGGGCTCGGCGACAGCGGACGGCACGCGGCGGCCTTGCGCACCACCACGGCGACCCCCGCGACTGCGACATCCCCGGCTGCCGGCGACAACAGCACAACGACAACAACGACGCAGGCGACGACCGATACCAGCGCGACCGGCAGTGATGGCGGCAGTAACAACGAGACCGCCACAGTGGGTTCCGGCCGTCACCGCGCCAACGAGACGAGCACTTCGACCAGCGATAGCAGTACGACGACCACCGGCTCGGGCGGCCGCCACCGGAAACCCGAATCGTCGAGCAACTCCGGCGACAGCGGCGCGAAGTCGCACGCGACGGGCGCCAGCAGTACCGGCGGCGGGAAGCACCGCAAGCCCTAGGCGCGGGGACTGATTCCGGGCCATTGTTCGACCCAAGCCACAGCGGCGAATCAGACGTTGAAGAATGCCGGCGACGTGACCGTCGCAGATTGGCAAATAGTGGTGCGCGAAGCCGAATAGTTGCCACCGTACGCAATTCAGGTGATAAGCGGGCTATCCGTGGCCGTGGATCAGTTGTACGAGCGGCGTTCACATTTGCCACCCAAAGCTGGTGACCCCGCTACCCGCGCGGCCACCCCATATCCAGCCTGAACTGGACTAATACTTGGCCAGTGGCGCGAAACCGTGCGGGTGGTCAAGCACCCTGGCCACAGTGGTCGAAGGCTCAGGTCTCAGGTTCTGTCCAATCATTGGGACCGCGCAGTGTTTATCGTCGAGAAAAGCTGTAGGCTCCGTCCGCGTCGGGTAAGTTCCTGGCCAGCAAAGAATCCAACACACACAGGGTCGGTCTATGAATCAGGTTCGCGCGAAGAGTGGTGCACTACTTGCCGCTGTGGTTTCTGGCGCCCTTGCGACTAGCACCCTTGGCGAAGCCCCCACGGCCAACGCGACCTGCATCTCCGCCTTCGGAATCGGCAACGGCGGCGGTTGCACAAGCAACCTCACCAGCATCGCGATCGGAATCGGTGCCGGCGCAACGGCAAATGCCGGCAATGGGTTCTTCAGTGGCGCGTTCTCATTCGGTACCGACGCAATCTCCGCGACGACGTTCAGCGTCATGAGCTTCGCGATCGCAGTCGGTGATGGAGCAAGGGCTTCTACACTCCCTGGACTGTTGAACCTCGTCTGGCAACAGGGAGCGGGCAGTTCAGCAGCGATCGGCGCGCTCAATCTTGCGATCGGCATCTTGAACGGCGCTAGCGGGACACAATCAACCGGAGTCGCTGGGGTTGGGAATATTGCCCTGCAATTCGGGCCGGGCACTATGACCAATATCGGCAGCCTCAATCTCACTCTGGCTAGTGCGACCGGTGGAGACGGAACAAAAACCACCAACGCAGGCGGCCTCGGCAATTTGGCGCTCAACATCGGCGATGCCGGCACCACCTGGGTGCAGGGCTTCTTGAGCTCAGCCACAAACATGCTGGGCGACAGCATCGTGAAGGCACAGGGCATCTTGACCGCGGCCGGGAATGTTCTAGGCAACGGCAACGTCGTCACGTCTCTGGGCCCGTTCCCCAACACCACATTGAGCTTGGCGTTCAATTTCTTTGGCGACAACAACACCGTGACGGCCGGGTGGGGTCCGTTCGCGATCGCAGGCGCGATTTCCCAGAATCTGCGGACGATAACCAGGTCCATCCCCGGCATCAACATCAATGGCACCACCACCACTGGGACAGTCTCGGTCGGCGGCAGCAAGAAAGCCTTGAACGCGGCGGCATCCCGCGCCAGCATCACGGACACCGCGACGGCATCGGCCGCCGGCAGCAGCATCACGGACACCACGACGCCCAATCGCGGTGTCGGTCACAAGAAAACCGCCGGCCCGGCTAAATCCTCGGCCGCCGGCACTGGAACCGGCTCCGGCGTCGGCGGCAAGAAACCCCGCTAGCAAGAGCGCGATGTGATGGCGCAAGCCGTTCTCGCGGCGCGGGTCGCCTAGGTCGGCATTCGCCGTCGCCAGGACGCTAGGGGGCGTCACCGCCGACACCCGACCATGGCCAGAAACCGGCGATCGGGAGTTTGCCACGGCCCCGGATTGCGCATTGCTACCATGTTGGCGCTGAGGGCATTGGCGAACATGGGAGCAAACCATGGCTGCAAGGTATCGTGCGACCTACCGGGAGCCGTCTAGACTGCGGCGCACCGCTGCCCGCCACCGCGCACAGCAGCCACACAGCAAAGTCTCATTGTGGCTGGGAACGGGCGCTTTCACCGTTGGTGTCTGCGCTTCGCTGGCCGCCGCGACCGGGGTGGCCCACGCCGACTCCTCCGGCGGCGACTCCTCATCTTCGAGCCACAGCAGCACCGGTCCCAAGGTCGGAAACACCGGCCGCTCGACACCGTCGAAGCACGCCGCCGGCAGCCCCAGGCCGGGAACCACTGGCCCAACTGACTCGACGAGATCGACCGCCGCCACCAAGCGTGCGAACACACCTAGCGCCGCCTCTACGGCGGCGGCGGCCGACCCGGCCGCGCCCGCTTTCGAGGCCACCACAAGTGACTCAATTTCTGCCGTCGCGCAAGCCGGCAGCGCCCGGTCGTCGAAGGCCTTGGCTGCGGCATCGACCTCATCAACCCTGTCCGCGGCCGCTTCACCGACCACTCCCCCGAATCTCTCGATCACCGATGTGATTGCCGCGATCGTCGCGTATGCCCGCTCCGCCAGCAGCGGCTCGAATGTCCTCATCAGCCTTCCCGAGATCATCACCGCTCTCGTCACCAATGAGTGGCAGGGCCGCCCGATCATTGGCAACGGAGCGAATGGGACAGCGGCCAGCCCCGACGGACAAGGCGGCGGCTGGTTGCTGGGCAGTGGCGGCAAGGGCTATACGTGGACCGACGCGACCTGCACCGATACCGCGGGCTGCGTCGGCGGCAACGGCGGCGCCGGCGGGCTGATCGGCAATGGGGGCAACGGCGGGGGCGGCGCGAACGGCGGCGCCGGCGGCAACGGCGGTTCGGCACTCTTGTTCGGCTCCGGCGGAAGCGGTGGCGCCGGAGCCGCCAACTCTGCCGACGGCGGGGTCGGCGGCACCGGTGGAGACGGCGGCACCGGTGGGTTGATCGGCGGAAACGGTGGCGATGGCGGCAAGGGCGGTGACGGAGCGACCGGCGGGAACGGCGGTGCGGGCGGCTCTGCGATCAGCTTTGGATTCGGCTACTTCGCCGGCGCATACCACGCAGGAAGCGTCGCAGGCGGGAACGGCGGAGCCGGCGGGACGGGCACCAACGGAGCGGGCGGCAATGGCGGCGCCGGTGGCACTGCCGACCTTGGCGGCGACCCGCTCTGGAGCTACCTGTTGAGGGTGACGAGCGTGATCACCGGGTCGACCGGTCCCGGCTCGGCCGTCGGTGGCACGGGCGGCGTCGGCGGGGACGGCACCACCGCCGGTGGCGACGGCGGACTCGGCGGCATCGCCTACAACTACGGCACCGGCAATTCAATCGGCGGCAAGGGTGGCGGTGGAGGCGGCGGAACTACCGCGGGCGGGCTCGGCGCCGCAGGCGGAACCGCTTGGGCAGCAAGCGGTTCGGCGACCAATGGCACGGACGGTAGCAACGGGACGCCCTAGCTCAACCGTCCAGACGCGCGAACTGCTTGCGCTGGTAGAGATCCACCGAGGCCTGCCGCCTCACCTTGCCGCTGGTGGTGACCGGGATCGACCCCCCGCCCACCAGAACGAGATCTGAGACCGCAATGCCATGCGCGTTCGAGATCGCCGAAGTGACATCACGCTTGATGGCCTCGAGGTGCTGCTTCGCCTCCTCATCGGAGTCGCCACGCTTCCTGACTTCCATCACAACGACCAACTTCTCCACAGCGTCGTCCGGAACGGCGATCGCCACGCAGCGCCCCTTGGTGATCTCCGTGACGGTCGCCTCAATGTCGTCGGGGGCATGGTTGCGGCCGTAAATGATCAGCAGGTCCTTGATGCGCCCCACCACGAAAAGCTCGCCGTCGGAGATGAAGCCGACATCGCCGGTCTTCAGCCAGGGGCCTTCCGGCGTACCTGTCGTCGGCGCGACGATCGTGCCACCGAATGTGCGTGCGGTCTCCTCCGGATTTTCCCAATAGCCAATGCTGACATTGTCGCCGTGGCACCAGATCTCACCGGTCTTGCCATCCGGAACCTCGGTGCGGGTCTCCGGGTCGACGATTCGCAAGATCGGTGAGCGCGGGCTGATCGGGCCGTCGTAGCTGACCAACGGTGTGCCATCCTGGCCGGTGATTCGCTTGGCCTCGCCCGCTGTCAGGGCTTCGGTGTCGAAATGCACGACCTTGATGGGATCTTCCGGCCTCGGGGTCGCCATGTACAGGGTGGCTTCGGCCATGCCGTAGGACGGCTGAATCACCGCCGGATTCAGGTTGAAGCGGGCAAATCGGTCGGTGAAGCGCTTGATCGTCGCAGGCTGCACGCGCTCGGCGCCGCTTTGGATGGTGTGCACGCCGCCAAGGTCGAGCCCGGCCATGTCCTCGTCGGAGGTTTTCCGTGTCGCCAGGTCGAACGCGAAGTTCGGTGCGGCGGTAAAGGGGCACGGATTGGTCGCCAGCAACTGCATCCAACGCGCCGGCCGCACCAGGAACGACGCCGGGCTGGTCAGCACCGCGCTGGTTCCTAACACAATCGGCGAGCAAACACCCAGAATCAACCCCAGGTCATGGAAGAACGGCAGCCACGACACAAACGTCAGGTCGGGCGGAGTGACCCCGGCGTGCCTCGAATAGTCCGTGGTGATCTGCTGCAAGTTGGTGAAAAGATTTGTATACGAGATCATTACGCCAGCCGGCGAACGAGTCGAACCGGAGGTGTATTGCAGATACGCGGTGGCGTGCGGATTGTCGTCCTCGTGCATCGCCGGCGCGCCAGGCCGAGGTGGAGCGTCTAGATCCAGCAAATCGACCTCGATGATTGCCGGCGGTGCTTGTCCGGGCTGGGGGACGATACTGCGACTGACCTCGGCGACGACAACGGACGTCGTGAGAACGGCGACCGGCGACGCGTCGCGCATCACCGAGTCGACCCGCTCGTCCGTGACGCCACCCATGGGCACCGACAGCGGAACCGGAATCACTCCGGCATGCAGCGCCCCCAGGAACGCAACGATGTATTCCAGGCCTTGCGGCGCGATGATCATGGCGCGATCGCCGGGCGACGCGCTCAGGCTGAGCTCGCGGGCCAGGTTGGCCACCCGCCGATACAGCTGCGGCCACGTCAGGCTCACGGGGACGCCCGCCCAGTCCTGGTCGTAATCCATGAAGGTGTACGCAACGTCGTCCGGTTGCAGGCTTGCGCGTTCGCGCAACAGAGCCGGAATCGAAGCCTCAATCGCCTGTGTCACGGCAAGCAAGCTATCAGGAGCCGTTGTTGTGACACCTTCGAACAACCAAGTTATGCGACGTCTTCGTCAGCCATTGCGCTGCGGCCAAGCGGCGAATCGGGACACCGCTTCGGCCAGACAGCAACCGGAACATATGTGCACTTACTTGCAAATCAAGCAAACTTGACCCGGGACGCTGCGTCTGCGTCAATAATCGTCTTGCCTGGGTCGGGGGGAACCACAGGTGAGTCAAGCAACGGACTGGACTGCGGTTTCGTTGCTGTTGAGGAGACGGGATGGTTCCATTCGGTGCGATCGATGATCGGCCAGGCGGCTCAGGTGCGACGAATTCCCCGGCCGTTATGAGCGTCAAATCGACCGCTCCGGTCGCCGTCATCGGCATGGCGTGCCGGCTTCCTGGCGGTATCGAGTCCCCCGAGCAGCTCTGGGAGGCGTTGCGCAGCGGCGCTGACCTGGTTACCGAAGTGCCGCCGGACCGCTGGGACAAAGACGAGTACTACGACCCCGAGCCAGGCGTGCCCGGCCGAACGGCGTCGAAATGGGGTGCCTTCCTCGACGACGTGGCCGGCTTCGATTCCGAGTTCTTCGGCATCAATGAGCGCGAGGCTGCCGCACTCGATCCGCAGCACCGGTTACTGCTCGAAACCTCCTGGGAGGCGATGGAGCACGCCGGGCTCACCCCCGACGTCATGAAGGACTCGCTCACCGGCGTGTTCACCGGGCTGACGCACTACGACTATCAACTATTGGCGATGGATTCCGACGCCATGGAGGGCCCCTACGGCTACTCGGGTAACACCTTCAGCATGGCGGCGGGGCGCATCGCCTACACCCTGGGCCTGCACGGTCCCGCGATGGCGGTCGACACCGCGTGTTCGTCCGGGCTGCTCGCAGTGCACATGGGGTGTCGCAGCCTGAGTGAGGGTGACAGCGACCTCGCCCTCGCCGGCGGGGCCTACGTGATGCTGGACCCGCGCAAGTACATCGCGGGGACAGCAGCAGGCCATCTATCGCCTACTGGACGCTGTCACGCCTTCGACATTGCCGCGGACGGCTACGTCGGCGGCGAGGCGTGCGCCATGGTGTTGCTCAAGCGCCTGCCGGATGCATTGCGCGACGGCGATCGGATCCTCGCCGTCATCCGCGGAACGGCCGTCAACCAAGACGGCGCCACTGTCAACATCTCCACCCCGTCGGTAACGGCCCAGACCGCGGTGTACCGAACCGCGCTGGCGATCGCGGACGTGGACGCAGGCAGCGTAGGCATGGTCGAGGCGCACGGTCCTGGAACCCCGGTCGGCGATCCGATCGAATACGCCAGCCTGAGCCAGGTGTATGGCCTCGACGGGCCGTGCGCGCTCGGATCGGCCAAGACCAACTTCGGCCACTCGCAGTCGGCCTCCGGCGCCATCGGCCTGATCAAAACGATCCTTGCGCTGCAGCACGGCACCGTTCCCCCGAATCTGCACTTCACCCGCCTGCCTGATGACCTCGCGCGCATTGACACGAAACTCTTTGTGCCAGTGGAGACCACAGAGTGGCCAACGACCGGCCCGCATCCGCGCCGCGCGGCGGTGTCCTCGTACGGGGTGTCGGGAACCAATGTCCACGCCGTCCTGGAGCAAGGTCCCGAGCCCCGGGCGGCACTCCGTGTGAACGACGACCTCAGCGATTCTTCGGCTGCACCGCTGCTCTTTCCGCTGTCGTCGACCTCGGCCGACGAGTTGCGGCGCACGGCCGGCCGGCTCGCCTCCTGGGTCCAAGCCCACGACGACGTGACACTGGCCGATCTCGGATACACCCTGGCCCGCAGGCGCAGCCATCGCCCGGTACGCACCGCCGTTCACGCCAGCAGCCCGCGGGAGTTGGCAACGGCACTGCTCGAGGTCGCTAACGGTGAAGCTCCATACGAGTCGGCGCTAGCAAACGACGACCGCGGACCAGTGTGGGTGTTCTCCGGACAGGGCTCGCAATGGGCCCGGATGGGTGCCCAACTGCTAGCGGACGAACCGGTGTTCGCCGCAACGGTCGCGCAGATCGAGCCACTGGTAGCGGTCGAGTCCGGATTCTCGGTCACCGAAGCAATGACCGCACCGGAGGTGGTGACCGGCGATGCGCGACTGCAGCCGACCCTGTTCACTGTGCAGGTTGCCCTGGCCGCCACCATGAAGGCGTACGGCGCGCTCCCCGGCGCGGTCATTGGATACTCGATGGGAGAGGTCGCGGCGGCGGTGGTCTGCGGCGCGCTATCCCTCGAAGACGGGGTGCGGGTGATCTGCCGGCGCTCGCGACTGATGTCCGGCATCTCCGGTTCCGGGATCATGGCGTCCGTGGAACTCCCTGCCAAGCAGGTACTTTCGGAGCTGACTCTTGGCGGCATCAAGGATGTCGTCGTCGGGGTGGTTGCCTCGCCAGAATCCACGGTGATCAGTGGCGCCGAACCGACAGTTCGCGATCTGATGGCGACGTGGGAAGAACGCGGGGTGATGGTCCGCCAATCCCTCATTGATGTGGCGGCACACTCTCCCCTTGTCGATCCGATCCTCGACGAACTCGGTCAGGCTCTCGCGGAGATCACACCGCTGACGCCGCAGATTCCGTTCTACTCGGCAACAGGATTCGACCCGCGCGAAGAACCGGTCTGCAACGGCAAGTACTGGGTAAAAAATCTCCGTAACACGGTGCGGTTCGCCGCGGCCGCACGAGCGGCACTGGAGGACGGGCACCGCGTCTTCGCCGAACTGGCGCCACATCCGATGCTCACCCACGTTATTGAACGCAGCGCCGCCAATTTGGACGCACCGTTGGCCACCTTCGCGAGCATGCGCCGGGAACAGGAGCTCCCGCACGGACTGCGCGGCTTGGTCGCAGACCTGCACAGTGCGGGTGCCGCAATCGATTTCTCGGTGCTATATCCCCATGGGCGTTTGGTGGATGCACCGCTGCCGAGCTGGACCCGACATCGGCTCTGGGTGGAACGCGGCAGTCGCGATTCCTCGGCGCATGGTGGTCATATGGTGTCGGTACATCCGCTCCTAGGCCCCCACGTGCGCTTGCCCGAAGAGCCGGAGCGCCACGTGTGGCAGGCGGAGGTCGGCACCGCCGCCCAACCGTGGCTCGCCGACCACACGATCCGCAATGTGGCGGTACTGCCCGGGGCTGCATACTGCGAGATGGCCCTCGCCGCCGCCCACGCCGTGCTGGGCGAGGCTGTCGAGGTGCGCGACATCCGCTTCGAACAGGCGTTGTTGCTCGATCAGCACACCACCGTCGGCACCTCGGCGTCCTTGTCATCTCCCGGTGTCGTCGACTTCCTCGTGGAATCTGACGAAGGCGGCCGGCAAATACGACAGGCCAGCGCCGTCCTGCACACCGCTGACGATGAGCAGCCGACCGCTTACGACATGGCCGAGCTCCTCGGCGCCCATCCGCTACGCATCGACGGCGCCGAGGTACGTAAAGGACTCGACCAGCATGGTGTCCAGTACGGGCCGGCGTTCTGCGGTCTGGGTGCCGTGCACACCGGCGGTGAGACGACCGGCACGGTGGTGGCCGACGTCGCCTTACCCAGCCAAATCCGCACGCAACAAGGCGCTTACGACGTACACCCGGCACTGCTGGATGTCTGTTTCCAGTCCGTTGCCGCCAGTCCGCTGATTCAGAGCAGCGGCGTCGGCGTGCTCGGGCTGCCGTTGGGTGCGAGGCGCGTACGCGCCTACGGGTCTGCACGCAGCAGCCACTACTGTTATGCACGGGTCACCCACGTCGACGCCACCGGGATCGAAGCGGACCTCGACCTACTCGACCAGCACGGGTCAGTCCTGCTCAGTGTGCAGGGATTACGCTGCGGCACTGGCGAATCCGAGGACGACCAGCAGGATCGGCTACTCGGTGAGCGGCTGCTGACCATCGAATGGCAGCAGCGGCAGCTGCCGGAACTCCCCCACGTCGATGCCGGAACCTGGCTGTTGATCAGCACTACCGCGACCGCGGATCTGACCGGCACAACACTGCCGGATGCCTTGAAGGCTCAAGGCGCACAGTGCAACACGCTGTGCTGGCCGCCGAGCGCCGACCACGCGGCCAACGCCGGACAGCTGGCCGCGCAGCTACGTTCCGGGAAAGTCACCGGTGCGGTGATCCTTACCGGACGAAAGACCAACGACAGCGACGACCAGTGCCCATTGATGGGCCGGGAGTATGTCCAGCATCTGACCCGCATCACCCGCGAGCTGGCCCAGACGTCCGGCCACATCCCACATCTCTTTGTCGTGACCCGCGCCGCCCAAACCGTGGTGGCTGGCGATGTGGCCAATCTGGAACAGGGTGGACTGCGCGGATTGGTGCGCGTGATCAGCGCCGAGTATCCACATCTGCACGCCACCCAGATCGACGTCGACGACAGCACCGATGCTGAGCAGCTGGCCCGCCAACTGCTCAGCGGATCCAAGGAAGACGAGACCGCCTGGCGAGACGGTGCGTGGTACACGGCGCGCCTTCGGCCTAGCCCGCTGCGTCCCGATGAACGACACATCATCACCGCAAGCAACGACTCCGACGGGATGCGGCTGCACATCCGCACCCCAGGCGACCTGGAAACACTGGAACTGGCCGCCTGCGAACGGGTTACTCCAGGGCCGGGCCAGATTGAAGTCGCCGTCGGCGTATCCAGCATCAACTTCGCCGACGTGCTGGTCGCGATGGGACTGTTCCCGGCCATCGACGGCGGACTACCCGAGCTGGGAATGGATTTCGCCGGCGTGGTCACCGCGGTCGGACCGGACGTCACCAATCATCGCGTCGGCGACCGGGTCGGCGGCTTTTCCGGCAACGGGTGCTGGGGCACGTTCGTCACGTGTGACGCCCGGTTGGGCGTCACGCTTCCGGCCGCCCTAACCGATCACCAGGCAGTGGCGGTGGCAACGGCGACCGCGACCGCCTGGTACGGCCTGCATGACCAGGCCCGGATCGCGACCGGCGACCGAGTGCTGATTCACTCCGCGACCGGTGGCGTTGGCCAGGCTGCCATCGGCGTCGCGCGAGCCGCAGGTGCCGAGATCTTCGCCACCGCAGGTAGCGACGAGCGTCGACAAATGCTGCGCGACATGGGGATCGAGCACGTCTACGACTCGCGCAGCACCGAATTCGCCGACCAGATCCGCCGCGACACCGACGGTTACGGCGTGGACATCGTGCTGAACTCGCTGACCGGCGCGGCGCAACGGGCCGGATTTGAACTGTTGGCCACCGGCGGACGGTTCGTCGAAATCGGCAAACGCGACGTGTACGGCAACACCCGGCTGGGACTGTTCCCGTTCCGGCGAAATCTCACGTTCTACTACGTGGACCTGGCACTGATGTCGCTGAGCCACCCCCAGCGGGTCGGCGATTTGCTGCGCACCGTCTACCAGCTGGTGGCAGCCGGTGAGTTGCCGCCCGCCGCGCACAGCGAGTATCCGTTGGCCGAGGCCGCCACCGCAATCCGAGTGATGGGCGCAGCCCAGCACACCGGCAAGTTGTTACTGGACATTCCGCGCACCGGGAGCAGCAGCGTAGTAGTTCCGCCCGAGCAGGCCAAGGCATTTCGCCGCGACGGCTCCTACCTGGTCACCGGAGGCTTGGGCGGGCTAGGCCTGTTCCTCGCCGAGAAGATGGCCGTCGCCGGCTGCGGACGTATCGTGCTGACGTCCCGTTCGCAGCCGACCCTCAAGGCGCTGCAAACGATCGAACTGATCCGGGCATTGGGCGCGGAGGTCGTAGTGCACTGCGGTGACATCGCCGATCCCGGCACCGCGCAGCGGATGGTAGAGGCCGCCACCGCCACCGGACTGCCGGTACGGGGTGTGCTGCACGCCGCGGCCGTCATCGAGGACGGCACCCTGGCCAACATCACCGAAGAACTCATCGACCGGGATTGGGCTCCGAAGGTCTACGGTGCGTGGAATCTGCACGGCGCCATCGCCGATCAGCCGCTGGACTGGTTCTGCTCGTTTTCTTCGGCTGCCGCGCTGGTCGGCTCCCCCGGGCAAGGCGCCTACGCCGCCGCCAACAGCTGGCTGGATGCCTTCACCCACTGGCGGCGGGCTCAGGGCCTCCCGGGCACCGCGATCGCCTGGGGTCCATGGGGCCAGATCGGACGCGCGACCGAGCTTGCCGAGAGCACCGGCGCCGCTATCGCTCCGGACGAAGGCGCTTACGCCCTCGAGATGCTGCTGCGCTATGACCGCGCCTATGCCGGGTATGCGCCGACCGACGGCGCCACGTGGATGACCGCCTTTGCCGAGCGGAGCCCCTTCGCTGAAGCGTTCAGCGCTGTGGGAGAAGTTCAAACGGGCACAAGCAAACTGCACGCGGAGCTCAGTGAGCTACCGCGTGAAGAGTGGCCCGCCCGATTGCGGCGGCTGATCTCCGACCAGGTGAGCCTGATCTTGCGGCGCAACATCGAGCCGGACCGGCCGCTTGCCGAGTACGGCGTCGACTCGCTGGGCGCCCTGGAACTTCGGACCCGCCTCGAAGCCGAGACCGGAGTGCGCTTGACATCCAGCGACCTCGCCGTCGGCACCATTCGTGGGCTGGCGGAGTTGCTGTGCGAAAAACTGGCACCTGCGAGCAGCGACGCGTCAGCTTAAGTGGCATCCATGACGCCGATCGCCGACGCAACATCATCTCCATGCGACTCGGGAAAGATACTTTGGGAGGAACGTGAACGCCGTTCTTAGAGTGGCCGCGTTGGGCTTTGGCCAGTTGCTCGCGATCGGCTTGTTGCTGTTCGCCCCCGCGGGCACCTTCGATTACCCGCAGGCCTGGGCGTTTCTGGCAGTGTTCGCCCTCACCGCCTGGTTACCCAGCATTTACCTGCAGATCACGAATCCTGTTGTTCTGCAACGGCGGATGCGCAGTGGGCCGATCGCCGAAGGCCGGCTGGTCCAAAAGATTGTCATGATCGGTCTGTACGGATCGCTGGTGGCGATATGCGTGGTCAGCGCGCTCGACCATCGCTTCGGCTGGTCGGCCGTACCAGTTGGGCTCTGCCTTTTCGGCAATATCCTGGTCGGCGCGGGTCTGGTCGTGACCGTGGTGGTAGCCATTCAGAACACCTATGCGTCCACCACCGTCCAGGTCGAAACGGACCAGAAGGTCGTCAGCAGCGGTCTGTACGGGCTGGTGCGGCACCCGATGTATACCGGCAACGTGCTGATCCTGGTCGGTTTGCCCCTCGCCCTGGGCTCCTTCTGGGCGCTCGCTTTTGTCATGCCTGGCGTGGCCGTACTCGCCGCCCGCATCCATGACGAGGAGAGGTTGCTCGGCGACGAGTTGGACGGATACCGCGAATACACCCAGAGGGTTCGCTCGCGGCTGATTCCATACATGTGGTGATAGGGGACCGGATGGTTGCGTCCGGTGATCGGCAAGCTCAAGAAGGCAGGGTGCAATTCAGGTGACTGATCTGCAAGTGCGGAAGATGCGATTCGGCTTCGCCGACTACCCCGTTCCGTTCATCTGGAACCCGTCCGACCCGGCGTTCTCCTGCGCGGCCAATGTGTTGTCTTTCTTTTTCCTCGTCATCGAGAAAATGATCAGCGCGACGGTCCACGAGGTGCTGCCGACGATCACCGACCCGGAAGTCGCCGAAGAGGCTCTGGCGTTCGTCCGGCAAGAAGGCCAGCACAGCATGGCCCACCGGCAGCATGCCAAGGAACTGATCAAGGCTTATCCCGCGCTGCAGGAGATCCTCGACGAAATGACGGCGGTCTACGACGAACTGACCGCCGCGACGTCGGCGAAGTATCGGTTGGCCTATATCGCCGACCTCGAGGCAACGTTCACCCCGACGTTCACCATGATGCTCAACAACGCCGACAGTCTGTTCGCGCCCGGCGACGATCGAGTGGCGTCATTGTTCCTGTGGCACTTCATCGAAGAAATCGAACACCGCAGCTCCGCGCTGATCATCTACGACGCCGTGGTTGGCGAACCGTTGTACCGGACGCGCGTGGCACCGAAGGTGTTCCAACATGCCGGCGGCGTGCTGGCGACCGCCATCAATCGTCTGAACACACTCATCCCGCTCGAGGAGCGGAAGGTCGACGCGACGTCGGTATTCGGCCCAAGCATCAAACTGGGCCTCACACAGCGATTTCCATTCTTGAAGCGATTCGGCCGGTTCGACGTGCCCGACTATGGACCGATGCAAAAGTTCTACCCGCACATACCGCTCCGAGTTCAAGCTGTTGCAGCATTCGGAGTCATGCGCAGCCAGATCCCGGGCCATAATCCCGCCAGGCACACGTTTCCTGCGCTGGCCACTGAGTGGCTTGCCCGCTACGACGCCGGCTACGACGTCACCCGGTGGTACACCGCGGAGAATCAAGCGGCACAGGGCTAACCCGCCACCCGCTGGCTCAACTCGCGCACCGCCGGCGTCGCAAAGAACTCGGGCAACGTCACCTGGCCATCAAGGGCGGAATTGATCGCAACCACGGCCCGCATCGCGGACAGTGAATCCCCACCCAGATCAAAGAACGAGTCGTCCAGCCCGACGCGATCCACCCCTAACACCTGGGTGTAGATGTCGCAGAGGATCTGCTCGATATCGGCGGTAGGCGCGCGGTAACCAGGGCGTTCGGGCGCTGGCGTGGCGGGCAACGGCGGGTTGTCCCACCCGTCGACGGCAGCCAACTGCCGGCCAGGATCGGTGGCCATCGTCGTCAGCGCCCGATCGAGTTGCCCGACCAGCTGTTGAATGCTGTTGTCGTCGAACACATCTGTTCGGTATTGGATCCGAAGGTCCAGTTCGTTACCCGGTACCGCCTGGATCGTGAGTGGGTAGTGGTAGTAGTCACGGCTGGCGACGTCGGTGACGCTCAGCCCATCCGCACCGGACAACAATGAGGTGTCGGTGGGATAGTTCTCGTACACGAACACCGTGTCGAACAGCTTTGTCTGACCGGCGACTCGGTGAATCTCGTTGAGCCCCAGGTACTCGTATTCGAATGTGCGGCTTCGACTGTCCTGCAGCTGATCGAGCAGACCGGCGATAGTGGTGTCCGGTGAAACGCTCACCCGCATCGGCACCGTATTGATCAACAGGCCCACCATTGAATCCGCACCCGCCACGTCCGCCGGCCGCCCCGCGACCACGACACCGAAGGCGACGTCGCGCTGACCGGTCATCTCCATCAGCAGCTGCGTCCAAGCAGCCTGCAGCACAGTGCTGATGGTGGTGTGGTGTGTGCGCGCCAGCTCGGTCAGCGCCAGCGTGGTCTCTGGCGAGACCCGAAGCGAGATAACGTTGCGCGGCCCGACTCCCAGGTCCGGTGGGCCCACCAAGGTCGGGGTGTCGAAGCCGGCCAGCGTCTCTCGCCAGGCTGACCGAGCCGCCGACACATCGCGATCGGCCAGCCACGTGATGAACCTGCCATAGGGCACCGCCGCGGGCAGTCGCTGTCCGTAGTAGCCGGCGAACACTTCCTGCAACAGCACGGTCAGCGACCAGCCATCGAGCAGGATGTGATGGTTGGTCAACACCAACCGATGCTGATCTGGTGCGATGCGGATCAACGTGGCCCGGAACGCCGTCTGCTCGGCCAGATCACAGACCGCAAGGCGCTCCGCACGGCAGAGCGCTGCGATCTGCTCATCACGATCGGCGGGCTGCCTGCTGAGATCGACATACTGCCACGGCAGCACGGGATCAGCCGGGATGACCTGGACCGGCTCGTCGAAGTGAATTCCCGGGTCACTTCGCTCCTGCCCGCCAGCCGCACTACAGAACCGCGCCAGCAGGTTCGGATGGCGCTGGACTGCCGACTGCACAGCCTCCTGCAGCCGGTACCGATCGAGCCGCCCGCTCAACGTGACACCCATCTGCACCGCGTACACATCATCGCCAGAGGAGTGAGCGATGTTGGCGTGGAACAGCAATCCTCGTTGCAAGGGGGTCAACGGCAAGATGTCGGCGACGTTCTGCGCCTGGCACAGGTCGTCGATCTGCTGCTGAGTCAACCGGGCGGGTGCGATATCCGACGGCGTCAATCCCCCACCGCCACCGTGCACATGGGCGCAGATGCCGGCCAGCGCGTCGAACCACAGCCCCGACAGCCGGGAGACCTGCGCGTGGTCCAGCGCCGAGAGCGCCCACGTCCAGCCGGCGCGAAGCCGTGGGCCGTCAAGGGTTTCCACGGTGCCGGCATTGAGTTCGACGGTGTGCATCAGCGGCATCGGGACCGCTGCCGCGGCGCCCGTCACCTTCCAGCCGTCCTCGCGGATCTCCCAGTAGTCACCGGACATCTGACCGCCACCGCCACTCATGCGGCCCAGATAGTTGAATCCGATCGTCGGGTCGGCACCGGCCAGATCGACATCGTTGTTGAGGTAACGCAGCAGACCGTAGGTCAATCCATCAGGCAGCGCTCGGAGCTGCTCCTTGGCATCCTTGATGATCGGCCCCAGTTCCAGATCGCCGACGAGCACCTGATCCCAGTCCAGCCCACCCACCGCGAGCGATACCGGGAATTTGGTGGTGAACCATCCGACCGTGCGTGACAAGTCGACGTCGGCAACCTCTTCTTGGCGGCCGTGTCCCTCCGCATCGATGACGACCGGCGAGCCTGCCGTGCCCAGGAATTCGGTCAACGCCAACCCGAACGCGATCAGCAGAATGTCGTTGATTCCCGCATGGAAGGCTGCCGGTACTTCGCCGAGCAGCATCCTGGTGGTCTCGGGGTCGAGCTCCACCGACAGACTGCCCGCGTTGGCGTACGTGTCGACAGCCGGTTGGACCGCGGGCAGTGGCGCGGGAACGGCCGTGATCTGTCGCCAGCGCGCCGCCTGCTCGACGACCTCAGGGTGGTACGCGTACTCGGCCAAGATCGATGCCCACCGAGCGAAGGATGTCCGCGGTGGCGGCAGTTCGACCTGCTGACGACCGTGCAGCTGCGCCCAGGCGAGGTTGAAGTCCTCCACCAAGATTCGCCACGACACGCCGTCGACGGCAAGGTGGTGCGCGATGATCAGCAGCTGTCCGGTGGGCGCTGCCCACAGCGCGCTCACCATCGCGCCGGCCGCGGGATTCAGCCTCGATCGAGCCTTGGCGACCGTTTCGTCCGACAACACGTCGACGGTGTGCAAGCTCGTGCGGGCGTCGACCGCTCCGGGGTCGGGTGCGGTCAGTGACCACTCTCCGGTGTCGTCGTCCTCGACGCGCAGCCGCAACATGGCGTGCCGGTCCAGCACAGCTTGCAGCACCACCAGCACGTCGTCCTCGGTGACGCCTACCGGCGCCTGAATCAGCACGGTCTGGTTGAACTGATCAACCGGGCCCGCGACGTCATGCAGCCATCGGATGATCGGGGTCGCCAGCAGCGGGCCGCCGCCCTCGTCGACGACGTCGTTGTCGCCGTCGGAAAGCGTTGCGACTCTGGCCAGCCCGGCGACCGTCTGTTCGACGAAGATGTCACGCGGTCGGCACAGCACCCCGGCGGCCCGTGCTCGCGCGACCACCTGCATCGACAGGATGCTGTCGCCGCCGAGCTCGAAGAACGATTCGTCGACGCCGACCCGCTCCAGCCCGAGTACCTGGGCGTAGATGCCGGCCAGGATCTCCTCCACCGCGTCCGAGGGCGCGCGGTAGGAGTCGACGTCCTGATAGTCCGGTGCCGGCAAGGCCTTGGTGTCCAGTTTGCCGTTGACGGTGAGCGGCAGCGCATCGATGGCCACCACAGCGGAGGGCACCATGTACGACGGCAACCGGTCGCCCAACACCGTGCGCGCACTCGCGATATCGACATCGCCGGTCACATAGCCGACCAGACGCTTGTCACCCGGGCGATCTTCGCGGGCGATCACCACCGCCTGCTCGACACCATCCAATTCACTGAGCGCAGCTTGGATTTCGCCGAGTTCGATCCGGTAGCCACGGATCTTGACCTGCTCGTCGGAACGGCCCATATAACGCAGCTCGCCATCAGCGCCCCAGGCCATCAGATCGCCGGTGCGGTACATCCGCGCCCCCGGCTTCCCGAACGGGCACGCCACGAATCGGGTCGAGGACAGCCCAGCCCGCCCGATGTACCCGTCGGCAACCCCGGCGCCGGCCACATACAGCTCGCCGACGACGCCAGGCGGCACCGGCCGCAGCAAGGTGTCCAGGACGAAGAAGCCGAGATGATCCAGCGGCACCCCGATGGGGCTGACGGCGCTGTCCGCGTCACCTGTGACGATCTCCCGGAACGAGGCATGCACGGTGGTTTCCGTGATGCCGTACATGTTGATCAGTCGTGGCGTGCCGGCAGGATGATTCTCCAGCCAGGCCCGCATCCGTTGTGGTTCAAGCGCTTCCCCGCCGAATACCACGGCCTCGAGCTTGAGTTGAGCGCCCAGCGCGGGATGCGCCGCGTCCGCGGTCTGCAGTGCATAGAACGCCGAGGGGGTTTGACTCAGCACACCGACCTGCTCGGAGACCAGCAAGGCATGCAGATCTTCTGGCGAGCGCACCACCGCATCGGGTACCACGACCACCCGGCCGCCGTAGAGCAGCGCCCCCCAGATCTCCCACACCGAGAAGTCGAATGCCAGGGAATGGCACTGCGACCAGGCCAGCCCCGACATATCCATGTCGGCGTCCAAGGTCTGCAGCAGACTAACCACGTTGCGATGCGGAATCGCCACACCCTTGGGCGTTCCCGTAGTGCCGGAGGTGTAGATGATGTAAGCGATATCGCCGGCGTTCGGCCCGGGTAGCGGTGCACCGGTATCGACGGCCGGGGCAAGGAGCTCGCTCGCGTCGATGACTGAGAGGTCGTGTCCGTCAAGCAGTTCGGCCAGCCCGGCGGTGGTGACAGCGGCGACCGGCTTGGCGTCACCAAGCACGAACTGTCGCCGCGCCTCGGGCACCGAGGGATCGATCGGCACGTAGGTGGCTCCGGTCTTGACCACCGCCACCATTGCCACGATCGCCTCGGCCGAGCGCGGCAACAGCAGCGCGACCCGTTGTCCGGGACCTGCGCCGCGGCTGGCCAACATGCGCGCCGCACGATCGGCCGCCTCGTCGAGTTCACGGTACGTCATCGACACGCCCTCGAACGTGACCGCCGCCGCGTCGGGGGTGCGTACGGTCTGCGTGGCGAACATCGACGCGATCGTCTCCGGGGTGCTCACCGACTGAGTCAGTACCGCGCGGTTGCCGACCTGGTCGAGGCGAGCGTGCTCGTCAGTGTCCAGAACATCCAGCGCCGACATCCGCCGAGTCGGGTCGGCGGTCATCTCGGCCAGCACCCGCTGCAACCGGTCGACCAAGTTCTGGATGCTGGCAGCATCGAAGACGTCGGTGCGGAATTCGACGCCGCCCCCGATCCCAGCAGGGTCACCCGCCTCGTTCCAGCGTTCCGCCAGATTGAAGGTCAGATCCATTCGAGCCGTCTCGGTGTCCACCGCCATCGGCTCGACCTGCAGATCGCCCAGCGACAGCCCTGCGGCGTCGCCGGCCTGCCAGCCAAAGTTCTGCCACGCCAACACCACCTGCACCAGCGGATGATGGGCCATGCTTCGGGTTGGCTTGAGCCGCTCCACCAGCACCTCGAACGGCACATCCTGATGCTCATAGGCGGACAGGCTCCGTCTGCGCACCTGCGCCAGCAGATCGGCGAAGGTGGGATTTCCGGTCAGGTCGACACGCAACACCAACGTGTTGACGAAGAAGCCGACGAGTTCGTCCAACGCGGTGTCACCACGTCCGGCGATCGGGAAGCCAACCGCCACATCATTGTTGGCACTCAGGTTCGACAGCAGCACCGCCAGCGCGGCCTGAATCACCATGAAGCTGGTCGCGTTGTGCTCGCGGGCCACCCGGGCGACCTGCTGCTGCAACTCAGCCGGCCACTCCACCTCCAGCCGGGCCCCACGATAGTCGGCAGCCACGGGATACGGCCGGTCGGTGGGCAGCTGCAACTGCTCGGGCATCCCGGCCAGAGCGTCTTCCCAGTAAGCCAGTTCGGCGGAAATGCGGCTGTCGGTATCGGCCAGATCACCCAGCCTCGAACGCTGCCACAGCGTGTAATCGACGTACTGCACCGCAAGGTCGGCCCACCCGGGCGCCACCCCGGCCGACCGGCTGGCATAGGCGACGCCCAGATCACGCACCAGCGGTGCGATGGACCAGCCGTCGGCAGCGATGTGGTGCACGACGGCCACCAGGATGTGTTCATCGTCCGCGACGCGGAAAAGCCTGGCCTGCATCGGGATTTCGGTCGCCAGGTCAAAGGTATAGCGCGTCGCCGTTTCGATGGCGTCCATCAACTCGGCGTCCGACCAGCTGGTGGCATCGATGACGGCCCAGCCGAAATCCGCGACATCGGCGGCCACAACGAGCTGCTGGGGTACGCCTTCGACCGCCGGGAACCGCGTGCGCAGGCTCTGCTGGTGGTCCACGACGTCGGCGAGCGCAGCACCCAACGCGTCGGGGTCCAACTGTCCGCGCAGCCGCAATGCCACCGGCAGGTTGTAGATCGGCGACGGCCCTTGGAGCTGATCAACGATCCACAACCGGTTCTGAGCGAACGAGAGCGGCACCACGTCCGGCCGCGGGCCGGCCACCAGGGGCTCGGACTTGCTCTCGTCCCCGGTGACCCGGGGCGCCAGCTGGGCAACGGTGGGTGCCTCGAACAGCGCGCGCACCGCCAGACCGGAACCCAGACTGTTGTTGACCGCCGCGACCAGGCGCATCGCCGACAGCGAATCCCCACCCAGGTCGAAGAACGAGTCGTCGACCCCGACTCGGTCGGTACCCAGCACCTGGGCGAAGATTCCGGCCAGAATCTCCTCGGTGGGAGAGCTTGGCGCACGGTAGTTTTCCGCGTCTTGGTAGTCCGGCGCCGGCAGTGCCCGCCGGTCCAGTTTGCCGCTGACGGTGAGGGGCAGCGCTGCCAACTCCAGCACCGCGGCCGGAACCATATAGGACGGCAGCTTTTCGGCGAGCGCGACCCGGATCTTGACCGGATCCGCGGTGCCGGTGAAGTAGCCCACCAGACGCGGGTCACCAGCACGATCCTCGCGGGCGATCACCACCGCCTGGTCGACCCCGTCGAGGCCGGCCAGCACGGCTTGAACCTCGCCGGGCTCGATGCGGTAGCCGCGGATCTTGACCTGCTCGTCGGCGCGCCCGAGATATTGCAGCTGTCCATCGGCACGCCAGCGCACCAGGTCGCCGGTGCGATACATGCGCGCGCCGGGCTCGCCGAACGGGCATGGCACGAACCGGGATGCCGTCAAACCGGTGCGGCCGATGTAGCCGACGCCAACGCCGCGGCCCGCCACGTACAGTTCGCCGACCACCCCCTCCGGCACGGGGCGCAACCGTTCGTCAAGGACGAACAATGCGACGGTCGGTGGCGGTGCGCCGATCGGCACCTCGGCTCCCACTGTCAACGGCGCACTCATCGACGCGTACACCGTGACCTCGGTGGGACCGTAGGCGTTGATGACCACCCGGCCGGGCGCCCACTGTTCCACCACTTCGGGTGGACAGGCCTCGCCGCCGAGCAGCAGCGCCACCGACTCGAGCCCCTCCGGGCGCAGTGCGGCTACCGCCGACGGCGTTTGGGTGAGCACGTTGACGTGTTCGCTGACCAACAGGGCGTGGAACTCGTCCGGTGAGCGGACCACCGCGTCGGGCACGACCAGCAGCCGCCCGCCACCGAGCAGCGCGGCCCAGATCTCCCACACCGAGAAGTCGAACGCATACGAGTGGCATTGCGTCCACACCTGGTTGGCTGGCAAAGCCGGATGCGCCGAGGCCGCCAGATGGGCCAGGTTGCGGTGGGACAGTGCAACACCCTTGGGGGTGCCGGTCGTGCCCGAGGTGTAGATGAGGTACGCGATGTTGTCCGGGGACGGCGCCGGCAGCGGCGTGCTGGGCTGGCGACCAACACCCTCGTCATCGATGTCGATGACGGCGACGTCGTGCCCGTGCAGCCGCGACCGCAGGACGGCGGTGGTGACGACGGCAACCGGCGCGGCATCGGCGAGCATGAACTCGACGCGGGTCTCCGGCAGCGCGGGATCGATCGCGAGGTATGCCGCCCCGACTTTGAGCGCGGCCAGCATCACGACGACGGCGTCGGCGGATCGGTCCAGCAATAGTGCGACACAATCGCCAGCTTCGACGCCGCGGCCAGAAAGCAGGTGCGCGTATCGGTTTGCCGAGTCTTCGAGCTCTTGATAGGTCATCGACACGTCACCGGAGGTCAGCGCGACGGCCCGCGGGGCGCGATTGACCTGCGCGGCGAACAACTCCGGAACCGAAACGGACTCTGACACAGACTCGCTCAACACTGCACGGTTGCCGATCGCGTCGAGATGCGCATGTTCAGCGGAGTCGAGAACATCGATCGACGACACGCGCTGGGCGGGGTCAGCGGTCATGGCCACCAACACCCGCTCGAGCCGCTTGACCAACGTCTCGATGCTCGCGGCATCGAAGACGTCGGTGCGGAACTCGGCCATGCCAAAGACCCCGGTCGGCTCGCCGGCGTGGGTCCAGCGTTCGGTCAACGAGAATGCGAGATCCACCCGGGCGGTATGGGTGTCGAGCGGCAGCTGGGTAACCTGCAGGTCCCCTAGCGCCAGCGCAATGTCTTCGCTGGTCTCACCCGGCAAGTTCTGCCAGGCCAGCATCACCTGGACCAGCGGATGGTGGTTGAGCGATCGAGTGGGGTTGATCCGTTCGACGACCACTTCGAACGGCACGTCTTGATGCTCGTAGGCGGCCAGACTGCGCGTACGCACCTGCGCCAGCAGGTCGGCGACAGTGGGGTCACCGCCGATGTCGACCCGTAGCACCAAGGTGTTGACGAAGAAACCCACCAGAGCGTCGAGGGCGGGGTCGTTGCGGCCCCCGATCGGGAATCCCACCGCCACATCGGAACTCGCGCTCATCTTGCCCAGCAGCAACGAAAGCGCAGCCTGAACCAGCATGAAACTGGTCGCATTGTGCTCGCGGGCCACCGCAGCGATCCGCTGCTGCAATTCGACGGGCCATTGCCACCCGACAGTGGCGCCGCGCTGGTCCGCTACCGTCGGATACGGCCGGTCGGTCGGCAATTGCAGCCGCTCCGGCATGCCGGCCAGTGCGTCTTGCCAGTACGCCAGCTGTGCAGCAATGAGACTGTTGCCATCGTCCAAATCGCCGAATTGCGCACGCTGCCATAGCGTGTAATCGACGTATTGGACTGGCAATTCGGGCCAGACGGGGTTCAAGCCAGCCCCGCGACAGACGTACGCTACCCCCAGGTCGTTCACCATCGGGCCCATCGACAACCCGTCGGCTGCGATGTGGTGAGCCACGGCCACCACCACATGGTCGTCGTCGGTGACCCGGAATAGCCGGGCCTGCATTGGAATCTCGGTCGACAGGTCGAATGAATGCAACGCGACCTTGCTCACGGCCTCATCCAGCTGGGCTTGTGACCAGCCAGCCGCATCGACGACGTCCCAACCAAAGTCAGCATCAGCGACGGGTACCACAACCTGCTGAGGTATCCCCCCTGGTGCGGCGAAGATCGTGCGCAGGCTCTCGTGGCGGCCCACCACGTCGGCAAGTGCAGCGCCGAGTGCCGCCGTGTTGAGCGGTCCGCGCAACCGTAGGCCCACCGCCATGTTGTACGTCGGCGACGGCCCCTGCAGCTGGTCGAGGAACCACAATCGGTTCTGCGAGAACGACAACGGGATGACCGAGGGCCGCTCCACGGGCCGCAACGGCTTCAGCCGATCGTCATCCCCGCCGATACGCGGCGCCAACTGTGCGACCGAGGGCGCCTCGAACAGGGCTCGCACCGAAAGGTGAGTATTCAGGCCGGTATTGACGGCGGCGATCAGACGCATCGCCGATAGCGAATCCCCGCCCAGATCAAAGAACGAGTCGTCCACGCCGACACGACTCAGGCCCAGGATCCTGGCGTAGATGCCAACCAGGATCTCCTCGACCGCTGTGGCCGGGGCACGGTAGGAGTCGGTGCCCGCGAACTCCGGCGCCGGCAATGCCCGGCGGTCGAGTTTCCCGTTGACCGTCAAGGGCAGTTCATCGATCACCATGATCGCGGCCGGAACCATGTACTCCGGCAGGCGTTCTGCCACCGCCGCGCGCAAGGCGGCGGGGTCGGGGACAGCCGAAGCACTGGTGACGTAACCAACCAGTCGCTTGTCACCGGGGCGGTCTTCGCGGGCGATCACGACCGCCTGCGCAACTCCGTCAAGCTCCGCGAGCACGGCGCGAACCTCACCCAGTTCGATCCGGTACCCACGGATCTTGACCTGCTCGTCGGCGCGCCCGACATACCGCAGCTCGCCATCGGCGCCCCACCACACCAGATCCCCGGTGCGATACATGCGCATCCCCGGCGCACCGAACGGGCAGGCGACGAAGCGCGACGACGACAACCCCGGCCGCCGCCAATACCCCAAACCAGCCTGCGGCCCGGCCACATACAAGTCACCGACAACGCCTGTCGGCACCGGGCGCAACCACTGGTCCAGCACGAAGAACGCCAAGTCCGGCAGCGGCCCACCGACCGGGCTGACGTCGGCGCCGGTGTCTTCCTTGACGATCTCCCGGAACGACGCGTGCACCGTGGTCTCGGTGGTCCCGTACAGGTTGAGCAGACGTGGCGAGCCGGGGTGACTGTCCAGCCACGCCCGAAGCCGCTGTGGTTCAAGCCTTTCACCGGCGAATATCACCGCATGCAGCTTCAGCTGACAGCTGACGTCGGGCTGCAGGGCGTCCGCGGTTTGTAGCGCATAGAAGGCCGACGGCGTCTGGGACAGGACGGTGACCTGTTCGGCAGCCAACAGGGCATGGAATTCCTCCGGTGCGCGGGCCACCGATTCGGGCACCACCACCAATCGGCCGCCGTACAACAGCGCGCCCCACATCTCACACACCGAAACATCGAAGGCCAGGGAATGCCAGAGCGACCACACCTGTCCCGCCATAGCGATATTGGCGTCCATGGCGGCTAGCAGCTGGGTCACGTTCTGGTGGGTGATGGCAACACCTTTGGGGACACCGGTGGTGCCCGAGGTATAGATCAGATACGCGATGTCATCGGGTGCCGGACCGGGCAGTGCCGTACCGGGTTGACCGGCAATAGCGGGGTCGTTCGCGTCGATGATGTGCAGATTCGCACCCGCAAGCCGCCCGGCCAACTCCGCGTTGGTGATCGCAGCCACCGGCGCGGCATCATCGAGCACCAACTGCATCCGCGCCGAAGGCACCGCCGGATCGATCGGCACATACGCCGCCCCGGTCTTGAGCACCGCCAGAATCGACACGATCGCCTCCGCCGACCGCGGCAACAACAACGCCACCCGCTGACCCGGACCAATCCCCCTGCCCACCAACATATGAGCGAACCGGTTCGAAGTCTCCTCCAACTCGCGATACGTCCAGGAACGCTCACCCCAGGTCAGCGCCAGCGCCTCGGGAGCGCGTGCCACCTGGGCGGCGAACATAGCCGGGATCGACGGCTGAATCGGAGCCGGTTGTTCCAGCGCAGCCCTGTTGCTCCACTGAACCACGTTCCCGATCTCGGCCTCGTCGAGCACGTCGAACGAGGACAGCGCACGGCCCGGGTCGGCGATCATGGCCGCTAGAACGCGCTTGAGGCGGCTGATCAAGGCTTCGACATCGGCAGCCTGGAACACATCGGTGTCGTACTCGGCGCGCAGCGTCAGTTCGACGCCGGGCAAGGCTTGTATCGCAATGGGGTAATGGTTGTATTCGCGGTGCGCGAAGTTCGTGACAGCCAATCCGTCGGTGCCGGACAGCTTCGCGGCGTCGATCGGATAGTTCTCATACACGAAGAACGTGTCGAACAGGTGATCCTGACCAGTCACCCGATGAATCTCGCTGAGCGCCAGATGCTGATGATCCAACGTCTGAGCGTGATCATTCTGCAGCTGATCAAGCAGATCGGCGGTCGTGGTCGCCCTGGAAATCCTGACCCGAACCGGCACCGTGTTGATCAACAGACCCACCATCGAGTCCGCACCCAACACCTCATCGGGCCGACCCGACACCGTCGTGCCGAACGCGACATCACGCTGACCGGTCAACGACATCAACACCCGCGCATACGCGCCCTGCAACACCGTGCTGACCGTCGTGTGACACGACCGCGCCAATGTGCCGAGCGACCGGGTCATCTCTTCGGACATGGCGGACGAGACCACGTCGCGCCGCCCCAGACTCGCCCGGCCCGCCGCACCCAACAACGTCGGAGTTTCGAAGCCGGCCAGCACCCGCCGCCATGCGGCACGGGCAGCATCGAGATCGCGACCGGTCAACCAACTGACGAACCGCCGATACGGCGCAGCCGGACCCAACCGCTGTCCGTAATAAGTGGCGAACACCTCGCCCAGAAGGATCGGCAGCGACCACCCGTCCAGCACGATGTGATGATTGGTCAACACAAACCGGTACTGATCAGCCCCGGTCCGAATCAACGCCGCCCGAAACGCCGGCTCATTGACCAACTCGCACACTGCAACACGTTCGGCCGCGCACACCTGCGCGATCTGCTCCTCGACGTCGTCGCCGTCGAGCTCGAAATACTGCCAGGGCACCACCGGATCGGCTGGGATGACCTGCACCGGCTCATCGAACCGTTGGGAGAAGCGGGCTGCAAGGTTGGGATGCCGGGCAACCACCTCCTGGACTGCCGTGCCCAGTCGCTCCTGATCCAGCGGACCACTCAAACTGACATACAGCTGAACCGCATACACATCGTCGCCACCCAGCGCCGCGCTGGCGTGAAACAACAACCCCTGCTGCAGCGGAGTCAACGGCAGAACATCGTCGATCCGCATCGGGCCACCGAAGCCCGTCGAGCTGCTCTTGGCGACGACAGGCTGCGGCTCGGCGGCAACCGGCTCCAGCTGGGCTCTTTCCCCACCGATCAGCACCGCCAACTGGGCGACCGTTGGCGACTCGAACAGTGCGCGCACCGAAAGCCGAGTATTCAGAGCGGTGTTGACCGCGGCGATGAGGCGCATCGCTGAGAGTGAATCCCCGCCGAGGTTGAAGAACGAGTCGTCCACGCCGACGCGCTTCACGCCAAGCACCTTGACGTAGATGTCGGCCAGCGCCTCCTCCACCACGGAGGCCGGGGCGCGGTATTGACCGGTGTCGGTGAACTCCGGTGCCGGTAATGCCCGCCGGTCGAGCTTGCCGTTGACCGTCAATGGCACCGCATCGATCACCACGATCGCCGCCGGAACCATGTACTCCGGCAAGCGTTCTGCCACGGCCGCGCGCAACGCGGCCGGGTCGAGGGCAGCCGGCGCTCCGGTGACGTAACCAACCAGTCGCTTCTCGCCGGGCCGGTCCTCGCGAGCGATCACAATCGCCTGGTCGACGCCGTCAAGCCCGCCCAGTACCGCTTGAACTTCGCCGAGTTCGATGCGATAGCCGCGGATCTTGACCTGCTCGTCGGCCCGCCCCACATACCGCAGCTGGCCGTCGGCACCCCACCACGCCAGGTCACCGGTGCGATACATCCGCGTCCCGAAACCGCCGAATGGGCATGCCACAAAACGTGATCCGGTCAACCCCGCGCGATCCAGGTACCCGACGCCCACGCCGTTACCGGCGACATACAACTCGCCGACCACCCCTGCGGGGACCGGGCGCAACCAACTATCGAGGACGAACAAAGCAGCCCCGGATATCGGCGGTCCGATCGGCACCGCACCGGATCCCGCCGCCAGCGGTGCGCTGAGTGCCACATCGACGGTCGTCTCAGTCGGACCGTAGGCGTTGATCATGACTCGCCCGGGCGCCCACTGATCCATCAGCTCGGTCGGGCACGGTTCAGCGCCGATGATCAGCGCCACCGAGTCGAGAACCTTGGGCGACAGCATCCCCACTTCGGACGGGGTGGTACTGAATACGCTCACGTGTTCGGCGACCAGCACCCTCTGCAGATCTTCTGGTGCACGGGCCACCGATTCTGGCACCACCACCAACCGCCCGCCGCCCAACAGTGCGCCGAAGATCTCTTGGACCGAGACGTCGAAGCCGTAGGACCGACACTGCGACCAGACCCGGGTCCGCGGCAGGGGTGCTGCATGCAGGGATTCCACCAACTGGGCAACGTTGCGATGCGTGATGGCAACACCTTTGGGGACACCGGTGGTGCCCGAGGTGTAGATCAGGTACGCGATGTCATCGGGTGCCGGACCGGGCAGTGCCGTACCGGGTTGACCGGCAATAGCGGGGTCGTTCGCGTCGATGATGTGCAGGTTCGCACCCGCAAGCCGCCCGGCCAGCTCCGCGTTGGTGATCGCAGCCACCGGCGCGGCATCATCGAGCACCAACTGCATCCGCGCCGAAGGCGCCGCCGGATCGATCGGCACATACGCCGCCCCGGTCTTGAGCACCGCCAGAATCGACACGATCGCCTCCGCCGACCGCGGCAACAACAACGCCACCCGCTGACCCGGACCAATCCCCCTGCCCACCAACATATGAGCGAACCGGTTCGAAGTCTCCTCCAACTCGCGATACGTCGTCGAGCGGCCATCGAAACTCAGTGCTGTCGCTTCCGGGTCCCGGGCGACCTGGGCGTCGAACAACGCGGGAATCGACAGTGCCACGAGCGCCGGCTGGGCCAGCACCGCCCGATTGCTCCATCGATCGAATTGGGCGTGCTCGTCCGCACCCAGCAGATCCATCGAGGCCAACGGCACCGTCGGGTCGGCGATCATCGTTGTCACGACACGGTTGAGCCGATCGATAAGCGCGTCGACGCCGGCCGCGTCGAACACATCGGTGCCGTACTCGACGCGCAGCGTCAGCTCGTCGCCCGGAATAGCTTGCAGTGAAAGCGGATAGTGGTTGGTTTCGTGGTGCGCGAAGTTCGTGACAGCCAATCCGTCGGTGCCGGACAGCTTCGCGGCGTCGATCGGATAGTTCTCATACACGAAGAACGTGTCGAACAGGTGATCCTGACCAGTCACCCGATGAATCTCGCTGAGCGCCAGATGCTGATGATCCAACGTCTGAGCGTGATCATTCTGCAGCTGATCAAGCAGATCGGCGGTCGTGGTCGCCCTGGAAATCCTGACCCGAACCGGCACCGTGTTGATCAACAGACCCACCATCGAGTCCGCACCCAACACCTCATCGGGCCGACCCGACACCGTCGTGCCGAACGCGACATCACGCTGACCGGTCAACGACATCAACACCCGCGCATACGCGCCCTGCAACACCGTGCTGACCGTCGTGTGACACGACCGCGCCAGCTCACCCAACGCCCGCGTGGTGTCCTTGGACAGCTGAAACGACGCGACGCCCCGCCCAGCCGGCACCCGGCCCGCCGGGCCGACCAACGTGGGGGTATCGAAGCCGGCCAGCACCTGGCCCCACGCCGCACGGGCGGCATCGAGATCGCGACCGGTCAACCAACTGACGAACCGCCGATACGGCGCAGCCGGACCCAACCGCTGTCCGTAATAAGTGGCGAACACCTCGCCCAGAAGGATCGGCAGCGACCACCCGTCCAGCACGATGTGATGATTGGTCAACACAAACCGGTACTGATCAGCCCCGGTCCGAATCAACGCCGCCCGAAACGCCGGCTCATTACCCAACTCGCAGACCGCAATTCGCTCCTCAGCACAGAGTGCTGCGATCTGCTCCTCGCCGTCCAGCTCGACGTACTGCCAGGGCACCTCCGGATCGGCGAGGATTATCTGGACCGGCTCGGCGTACTGCTGGGAGAACCGTGCCGCCAAATTGGGATGCCGGGTGACCACCGCCTGAACCGCGGTGCGCAACCCGTCCGGATCCAGCGGACCACTCAAACTGACATACAGCTGAACCGCATACACATCGTCGCCACCCAGCGCCGCGCTGGCGTGAAACAACAACCCCTGCTGCAGCGGAGTCAGCGGCAGAACATCAGCTATCCGCATACTGCCGCTGAAGCTCGTCGATCTGTTCCTGGGTCAGACAGGCCGCGATATCCGACGGCGTCAGCCCGCCGCCACCGCTTTGCACATGCGCGCAGATGCCGGTCAGCGCGTCAAACCACAACTGACTCAACCGGTTAACCTGCGCTTGATTCAGCGCCGACGGCGCCCACGTCCACGCTGCGGACAAGCACGGCCCGGCATCTGTGTCCACCGTGCCGGCATTGAGTTCCAAGGTGTGCATCAGCGGTATGGGCGGTTTCACGCTCGGACTGATGTTCGCCAAGCCGTCCCAGCAGATCTGCCAAGCTTCACCGGATGTTTCGGCCGACGTCGCACCCTGACGCCCCAAATAGTTGAAACCGATCACCGGATCGGCTCCGTCCAAGTCGACCTCGGTGTTCAGGTAGCGCAAGGTCCCGTAGTTCAGGCCCTCGGGGAGGTTTCGCAGCTGTTCCTTTGCGGCCTTGACAACCGCACCCAGCCTCGCATCGCCTGCCACCACCTGCGCCCAGCTCAACCCACCGACTTCCAGCGCCACCGGATACTTGGCGGTGAACCAGCCCACCGTGCGCGACAGGTCGACTGACTCGCCCGGGGCGGCCACCAACTCCTCGTCGCGCCCGTGACCCTCGACGTCGATGGAGATCGGCGTGCCTGCGGTCCCCAGGAATTCCGTTGTGGCCAAAGCGAACGCGATCAGCATGATCTCGTGCACACCGGCATGGAATGCCGCCGGTACCTCACCGAGCAGTGTCTGAGTGGTCTCGATATCGAGGATTGCCGCGAGGTTCCCGGCGGTCACCAACGTGTCCACGGTCGGGTCTACCTCAGGCAGCGCGGCGGGCGTGGCCCCGATCTGCCGCCACACGTCGGCCTCGGCCACGACATCGGCGCGGTGTGCGTGCTCATCGAGCAACGCCGCCCACCGGGCGAAGGAGGTCCCCGGCTCGGGCAGCATCGCCGGTTGACCGGCCCGGTGCTGGGCCCAGGCGAAATTGAGGTCCTCCAACAGGATTCGCCACGACACCCCATCGATCGCCAGATGGTGGATGATCGCCACCAACCGGTTCGTTGAAGTCACCCACACCGCGCTGAGCATGACGCCGGCGGCCGGGTTCAACTGCGTTCCGGCGTGCAACACCGCGTCGTCGGTGAGCACGTCGACGGTGTGCAGACGCGAACGGGCATCCACTGAGCCGGCCTCGGGCACTTCCAGCGACCAACCTCCGACATCATCGCGGTCGACCCGAAGCCGCAACATGGCGTGCCGATCCAACAAGAGCTGCAGCATCACCAGCACATCGGCCTCGGTGGTGCCTACGGGTGCCTGCACCACCACGGTCTGATTGAAGTGGGCAACCGGGCTGCCCGCGGCTTCCAGACTCTCGAGCCAGCGGATGATCGGGGTGGCGATCACCGGACCGACGCCGTCTGCGACCAGGTCGTTGTCGCCGTCAATCACCTTCGCGACCTGGGCCAGGCGTGCCACGGTCTGCTCGACGAAAACGTCGCGCGGACGGCATAACACGCCCGCGGCCCGCGCCCGGGCCACTACCTGCATCGACAGGATGCTGTCGCCACCCAACTCGAAGAACGACTCGTCCACGCCGACCCGCTCCAGCCCAAGGACTTGGGCATAGATCCCCGCCAGGATCTCCTCCACGGCGTCACAGGGCGCACGATAGGTGTCGGCATCCTGATACTCCGGGGCCGGCAGGGCCTTGGTGTCCAGCTTGCCGTTGACCGTCAGCGGCAACGCGTCGATCGCCACCACAGCGGACGGCACCATATAGGCCGGGAGTCGCTCGGCCACGGCCGCACGCGCAGCCGCCGGATCGGCGGAACCGGTGATGTAGGCCACCAGGCGCTTGTCGCCGGCGCGGTCCTCGCGGGCGATCACCACCGCCTGTTCGACACCGTCCAATTCGCTGAACGCAGCCTGGATTTCGCCCAACTCGATGCGATAACCACGGATCTTCACCTGCTCATCGGCACGCCCCACATACTCAAGCTCACCCTCGGCACTCCAACGCACCAAGTCGCCAGTCCGATACATCCGCGCCCCCGGCGCACCAAACGGGCACGCCACGAAGCGTGTTCCGGACAACCCCGCCCGGCCAACGTAGCCGTAGGACAACCCAGATCCAGCCACATACAGCTCGCCGACCACGCCCGCGGGAACCGGCTGCAACCAGCCGTCGAGCACAAAGAAACCCAGATTGGCCAGCGGACGCCCAATGGGGCTGACCACGTTGTCGGTGTCGGCCTCCACCACTTCGCGGAATGACGCATGCACGGTGGTTTCGGTGATCCCGTACATGTTGATCATCCGCGGCGACCCAGGATGGTTCTGTATCCAGGCCCGAATACGGTGCGGCTCAAGGGCTTCGCCGCCGAAGACCACCGCTTTGAGCGCGAGCTGCTGCGCCGCGTCAGCTGAGGGCACGTCGACGCTTTGCAAGGCGTAGAACGCCGTCGGAGTCTGGCTCAGCACATCGACCCGTTCGGACACCAACAGAGCGTAAAAATCTTCCGGCGACCGGACCACCGTGTCGGGAACGACCACCACCCGGCCGCCATAGAGCAGGGCACCCCAGATTTCCCACACCGAGTAATCGAAGGCCAGCGAATGGCACTGTGTCCACACCTGATCGGCCAGTTCCATCTCGGTGGCCAGCGCTTCAAGCAGACGGGTCACGTTGTGGTGCGGTATGGCCACGCCCTTGGGCGTTCCCGTGGTTCCCGACGTGTAGATGATGTACGCGATGTCGTCGGGGGCCGGCCCCGATAGTGCCGTACTGGGCTGGCCGTCAACGGCCGGATCGCCGAAGTCGACGACCAACAGATCCCGCCCGTCAAGCCGCGAACGCAGCTCAGCCGTGGTGATCGCAGCCACCGGCGCAGCATCATCGAGCACGAACTGCATCCGCGACTCCGGCACCGCCGGATCAACCGCGACGTAGGTTGCCCCGGTCTTCAGTACCGCCAGGATCGCCACAATCGCCTCGGCCGACCGCGGCAACAACAACGCCACCCGCTGCCCGGGTCCCGCGCCGTGAGCCACCAGCAGGTGGGCCAACCGGTTCGAGGTCTCGTCCAGTGTGCGGTACGTCCAGGACTGCTCGCCGCAGCGCAGCGCCACAGTTTCCGGAACGCGAGCCACCTGCTCGGCAAACAGCGCGGGAATCGAAACCGGCGCGCTCAACGACTCGGCAAGCACCGCCCGATTGCCCCACGCCCCAAGACAATCCCGCTCACCAGCATCCAGCACATCAATCGACGACAGCCGCCGCGCCGGATCTGCGGTCATCGCCACCAACACCTCGACCAGGTGCCGCGTTACCTCCTCGGCATCCCAATCCGCGAACAGGGGCCCTGACCCCAACGTGCTGAGGTAAAGCTCGTCGCCAAGCCCGGAGAAGGTAAACCCCGTGCTGCCCGCAAGACCGGAGTTGGTCATATTCGCCGATGCCGGGGCGCCGCCGAAATCCAGGGTGAAGGCGGCCGGGAAGAAGTTGATGACGATCCGGTCGGCGGTGTGCACACCGCGCTCGAGCGCATGCACCGGAAACCTCTGATGCCGTACGGCTTCGGAGATTCGGGTATCGACGTGCTTGCAGAAATCGCGCACCGACGACTCCGCGGGGGTACGCAACACGAGCGGCACCAGACCTGCAGCCATCCCGGGAAGTGTTTTCAGCTCGGGGCGGATTCGCCTGCTGACGGGGAAGTCGAACACCACATCGGAGCCCTGCGCGCAGCGCCCGCGCACCAAGAGCGCGCTGGCCGCGGCGATCACCGAGGTGCGGGGAATGTCCCATTCGTGAGCCAGCTCGTCGACTCGCCGCAGGACCGCCGGATCCAGCGGAACTGGCACCGAACGCCAACCCGGATCGGGTTCGTCGGACTCTTCCGGTAGCCGGTTGTCCAGTCCGCTCTCGGCGGGCAGGTTGGCGGTCCAGTAAGCCTGGTCGTCGCGATAGTCGCCGGACTCTTCGTATTCCACTTCGCATTCAAGCAGGTCCCGCAAGGAACCAAAGAACGCCGGCGGAATAAGATCGCCAGAAACGGTCGCGGAGTAAATCGATGCGACCCGATTAACCAGCAACCAAATTCCGGCACCGTCAATGACGATATGGTGGAAACACCCGAATATATAAAACTCTGCTGGCCCGGTTTCAAATAAGGCGTATTTGAACAGCGGGCCGGTGAACGGCATGGGCGTGCGCTGGATCGATAGCGCCGCCTCCTGCACGTCGCGTGCCGGGTCACCCGAACTGGTGAAGTCATAGAAATCCAGGTCGATGTCCGGATATTCGATCACCCGCTGGAAGACGTGGCCGTCCTCTTCGAAGAATGCGGCCCGGACCGGCTCGGCTTCCCGCGTCGCCCGCTGCAGCGCCCACTCGAAGGCATCGCGTTCGAGCACGCCCTCGACCTTCAGCAGCATGCCAAGTTGCCAGTCGGTCGCGGCTTGACCCGTCTCCTGTGCTAGCCAGATATCCAGCTGCGCGCGCGTCAGCGGAAGCGCATCCTCGTTGAACTCCATCAAAACTCCCAGAACCAAACCGCTCAACTAGTCGGACGCTCGGCTACCTGCCAGCCGGTCACGCAGACTCTTCGGTCGTATGTCGGGCCAGTTAGCTTCGATGTAGTCCAGGCATGCCGCGCGGTCAGCTTCGCCGTGTACGACCCGCCAGCCGGCTGGGACATCAGCGAACGTCGGCCACAGGCTGTGTTGCTCCTCGTCGTTGACCAAGACGACGAAACTGCCCTCGTCGTCATCGAACGGATTGGTGCTCACCGGGTCTCCCGACACTCTCGTCAATATGGGTAGAACAAGTTCCAAACCATACTTCGTGGGTATGACCCATGTCACGAAGTTCGGTGTGACTCACATCACCAGTAGCAACCTTCTGTGCAGTCAACCGCCCTAGTGACAGCGGTGGCCACCGGTTTCTCTCAGATGGCGCGGTTAGGTCTGGCACAGAGGCGTTTCGCCGCAGCGCCATCGCAGCGCCGATGTGAGGGCCGAATCTAGCTACGGTCGTTAGTGCCGCGCGCCAGCAAGCACGTGACGTCAGCGGCGATGTCCCCGACGAGCGAAATCCTCCAACCGATCGGCGGCGTCCGCGGCGCTCTTGGCGGGTTCGGTGATCCGGGTGGCGAGCGCACGCGCTCTGGTCACGTAGTCGGGGGCAAGGATGGTGCGCAGGTCCGCGACCAACGACTCCTCGGTGACGGTGGAAAACCGCCGCGCGGTGCCTACCTTCAGCCGCTTGACCGCGGCGCCATAGATCGCATGAACGAGATCCCAGAAGAGGATCAGCTGAGGCACTCCTGCGCGCATGCCGATGGGTGTGGTGCTCGAGCCCCCGTGATGGACAACCGCGCGGCAAGCCGGAAACACCGTCGCATAATTCATCAGGCCGACCACTTTGACGCGGTCGGAATGTGTGGCATCAGTGAAGTCGGTTCCGGCAGCACCGACCAGCGCCCGCTCCCCCAGCCGCGCACATGCCGCGTCGATCATCGCGATCGTGTCGGCCGGAGATTCGACCGGGATGCTGCCGAAGCCGAAGAAAATCGGCGGCGTCCCCGCAGCAATCCACGACATGACCTCGCCATCGTCGGCAGTGGGCAACTCGAGTGTCAGCGTCCCGACGAAGGGGCGCTGGGCCTCGAATCGCGCCCATTCGTCCGCGAGCCCGGGAAAGCATGCCTCGTCATACGCCTGGACTTCCAGCGACCCGTTATCGGTTATCCGCCACGGCGCCGACCGCGTCGCCTTCGGTAGGCCCAGCTCGTGACGCTGGGTGTCTTCGACTTTCTTCGTGCCGCGCCACGACATCCACCAAAACGCTCTGACGACCCCGCGGGCCAGGGGTGCCGGCAGGAAGGGAAGGACGCGGGCGTTGGGCCGCAGCGGAAAGTAATGCAGGGTGGCCAACGGAATGCCGTAGTGCTCGGCGACGTTGGAGGCGGCGTCCTCGAAATTGATACCGCTGAATATCAGGTCGGCCCCGTCGGCCAGCGACATCAGCGTCGCGCTCATGTCCTGCCAACCCTGGAACAGCGGCCCGGAGATTTCGGCCCGCGCCCTGGCCATCCGCCGGACTTTCCACGGGCTGCTGAAAAAGCACGTCCAATAATCGCGGTGCGCGTCCAGAATTGACCGCGAGTTCGGCCCGAATCCGACCGTGGCGGGCACTGCCGCCTTGCTGAAGTCGATCAGGTCGGGCGGAACCGCCATAGACACATCGTGCCCGCGGCGTACCAATTCTCGGCCGACGGCCGCGGTGGGCTCGATATCGCCGCGGCTACCCCAGGTTGCCAGCACAAACTTCATCGTGGATGCGTGATCTTCGCTGAGCTACCGCTACTGGGCGGCGCTCATGGCAAGGAATTCGCCGAGGTACCGGGGCGGTTTCAGGTTGAGCAGACGCGTGCGGTCGGCTTTGAGATCCTCGTAGGTGAGCGCGGCGACCTGATCGGGCGTGTACGGCAGAGTCGACTCCGGAATTCCCTTGCGGACGAACCCGACACCTTGGTCGCACTTGAGGACGCCGACCAACAGATCGGGGCGGGTGCTGCGGAGTTCGACGATGGCTTTCCACACGTCGCCGTTCCAGATGCCGATCTTCAGCGGCCCGGACTGCTGCGCCATGAACTCGTCCCACGACTCGGCGCGCCGGCCGGCCAACTCGAAGGGCGGGTTGCAATCGTGCAGGAAGATGACGCCGTCGTCTTTCAAATAGCGCACGGTGTTCTCGACATCGCGCACGACCTGTTCGTAGGTGTGTAGCCCGTCGATCAGCGCGACGTCGACGGGGTGTTGTTCGAGCAACGCGGTCTCGTTTTCGAAGAAGGCGTCGCTGGTCACCTCGAAATACTGCGTGACCCGCCCCTTGGCGTTGGCGAGCTCACGAGTGCGTTCGGTAAGACGGAAGGCCGGATCGACAGCGAACTTCACGTCGGCGCTGATTCGCTGAAAGGCCTGTCCGCGGGATACGCCGATCTCGAGATAGACGGGATTGGACCGCATGGCGAGCGCCTGCTGGACGGCCCTGATCCGGTTCACACCTGGCATTGCGTCCGCCAACATGACCAGACCCTGGTTGATATTCACGCGTGGTTCCTACCACAAAGATGTTGTGCAGCATGAGGGTTTCGGCCCACTGCCTGTTGCGGTAAGAATGGTCGGCTATGTCGCGTTCCTTCGAGATCGTCAGCGAATCAACCGCCAGTGTCGAGGCGATTCATGCGGCGTTCGCCCGCGGGGACTACTGGGCGGACCGGTTGGCCGGCGACACCGCATCCACCTTGGACTCGCTGATCGTCGACGCCGACGGCGCGGTGGACGTGCACATCACCCAATATCTTGGTCGACAGATGCTGCCGGGGCTGATAGCCAAAACTGTTCCCGGCGACCTGAAACTCCACTACCGCGAAACCTGGCGCGCAGCCGGTGACGGCCGGGTGCGAGGCGAGGTCAACGTGTCGGCGTCGGGTGGATTCGGATCGAGCCGCGCGGAGAATTGGCTGGCGCCGGTGGGCACTGCTTCGCAGCTGCGCACGGCGGTGAGGGTCGAGGTCAAGATCCCTTTGGTGGGCGGCCAACTCGAGAAGTCGATCGGTGCCGGTTTGGCCAAGAGCGTCCCCGCGACCTTGCACTACACCACGACGTGGATCGCCGAACACGGATAAACCACCTCTTATTGACGCGAGCGAATGTAACAATGCCTCGACCCGTAGACGCGTCCGCCCAGTTAAGTAGGTAGTGATCTTGCGCCAGGCGCACAGCGTTAGCCCTACCGATAACCAGCAGACTCAGCGCCCCGAACAGAAGACATTCCGCGCGGATATCGAGGGCTTGCGCGCTGTCGCCGTACTGGCGGTCGTCCTGTTTCACGCGGGCGTGCCGGGGATCGGCGGCGGTTATGTCGGCGTCGACGTGTTCTTCGTCATCTCCGGATTTCTGATCACCGGACTGCTCTGGCGTGAGGTGAGCGTTACCGGCACCGTGCGGCTGCGCAGCTTCTACGGCGCGCGAGCCCGCCGACTGCTGCCCGCCTCGGCCGTCGTCGGCATCGTCACCATGATCGCCTCGGCAATCCTGATGCCGCCCCTACTGGCTCGACCCTCGATCGGTGACGGCATCGCCAGCGCGCTCTATGTCAGCAATTACCAGTTCCTCGAACGGGGTATTGATTACTTCGCCAATCATGCGGCGACATCGCCCTTCCTGCATTACTGGTCGCTTGGCGTCGAGGAACAGTTCTACCTCGTGTGGGCGCCCATGTTGCTCGGCACTGCCTGGCTGCTCAGAGTGGTGCGCCGAGCACTACGACGTCCGCCAACCGTCGTCACGGCCTCCAAGCGCCCGTTCGTCGTGTTGCTGACGCTCGTCGTGATCGTGTCATTCGTACTGTCCTTTCTGGGGAGCTATATCCTGCCCGCCGCGGCGTTCTATTCGCTGCCCACCCGGGCGTGGCAGCTGAGCGTCGGCGGACTGGTTGCGTTGACCGCCGTTGGCTGGCAACGCCTTTCACCGCGGATCGTCACCACCATGAGCTGGGCCGGACTGGCCCTGATCGTGCTGGCCTGCGCGTGGTTGAGCCCCACCACCGTCTACCCCGGCGCCGCGGCCCTGCTGCCGACTTTTGGCGCAGCGATGGTCATCGCAGCCGGCTGCGCCACGCCGGCACACGGCGGTGGGTACCTGCTCGGGTTACCACCGATGCGAGCCATCGGCCGCATCTCATACTCCTGGTATCTATGGCACTGGCCCGTGCTCGTTCTCACCCCATTCGCGCTGGGCCACCCGCTCGGCCTAACCGGTCGGATCATCGCCGCGCTACTGTCCGCCCTACTGGCATGGCTGACTCTTCGTTATCTCGAGAACCCACTCCGATTCGCCGTGAAGGTCCGCAGTTCCGCGTGGCGCAGCCTTGGGCTGGGCGCGGTCGCGACCCTTGCCGCGGTGTCCGTCGGCGTTGGGCTCCTCACGTTGCTACCCGCCCCGGTCTCACACGGAGCGCCCGCAAAACCACTGGATTTCACCGAAGAATCAACGAGTGCAGGTGCCCCCCTCGCGGTCTACGATGCCGCGGTACGACGGGTCTTCACCCAGGTGCAGGCTGCCGTCGCAGCCTCGGCAGACCTCAAGTCCGTCCCGTCCAACCTGACACCACCGCTGAGTCAAACAGTCGATGAGAAAGCCACCCTGGGGTTCGACGGGTGCTTGCGCGGGCCATTCGACAACGGACAGCCTGAATGCGCCATGGGTGACACGTCGTCATCGACTACGGTCGCGCTGATCGGTGATTCCCACGCCGCGATGTGGGCTCCGGCGTTTCAACAGGTCGCAACCCAACGGCATTGGCGGCTTGAATTGCTCGCCAAAGGCGCCTGCCCGCTGTTAGATGTGCCAACCTCCAATCCGCTGAGCCGTTTGGCTGAGTTGGCCCAACACTGCGAACAGTGGCGCTCAGAGACCCTGAGCCGGCTCGAGTCTGAGCGCCCACGCCTGATCGTGCTGAGCCTGTGGCATGGCTATGGGACGACCGAATCGCTCTCGGGATACCGGGCATACGACGCCGCGTGGATCGACGGCCTTTCCCGCCTGGTAAAGCGACTGCGTGCCACCGGTACGCAGGTGCTGATGTTGGGCCCGATCCCAGATCCGCACTTTCATGTTCCAGCCTGCCTCTCGGGATTCCTCGATGACGTGCAAGCCTGCACCCCGACTCGATCGAGCGCGGTCGACGAAACGGGCATTGCAGCCGAAACCGCCGCCACCAAAGCGGGCGGCGGTCAATACGTCGACACCACCGACCTGTTCTGCACGACCGAACGCTGCCCCGTCATCGTCAGCAACACGCTTGTCTACCTTGATGCGAACCACATGTCGCCGGGATACGCCCGGGCGCTAGCCCCAGCAGCCGCGGCCTTGGCCGACCGAGCCCTCGCGCACGAGTAACGGCGAACACATCCAAAACCACCTCTCGCGGCAGCGCGCGGGTGTAACAATGCCTCGACTCAAATTGACGCATTCGCTGATTGCAGGTAGGTGACATTGGCCCACGCCGACAGTCTGAGAGCTAGCGAAGGACGGCAAAGTCGGCGCTCCGAACAGGACTACTTTCGCCCGGACATCGAGGGTTTGCGCGCAGTCGCGGTGACGGCCGTGGTGCTGTTCCACGCTGCGGTACCCGGCATCGGTGGCGGCTACGTGGGTGTCGACGTGTTCTTCGTCATCTCGGGGTTCCTGATCACCGGCCTGCTGTGGCGTGAGGTGAGCAGGACCGACACTGTGCGCCTACGCAACTTCTATGGCGCTCGGGCCCGCCGACTCCTCCCAGCGTCGGCAGCGGTCGGTGTCGTCACCGCGATCGGCGCGGCTGTCCTATTGCCCCCGCTACAGGCCAGAACGGTCCTTGTCGACGGCATCTACAGCGCGCTCTATGTCAGCAATTACCGCTTCGTCCTCCAAGGGGTCGACTACTCAGCCGCTTCCCTTCCGCCGTCTCCATTCCTGCATTACTGGTCATTGGGCGTCGAGGAGCAGTTCTACCTGGTGTGGGCGCCGTTGTTCCTCGGTACGGCGTGGCTGGTCAGGCGAAGGCACCGGGCTCGACAGGACACAAGCTCCCGCGGAAATCCCTCGCGCAGGGCGTATTTGGCCGTCCTGACGCTGGTTGCGACGATTTCTCTCGCACTGTCGCTGGCTATCTCGTACTGGGCACCATTTGTGGCATTCTTTTCACTGCCCACCCGAGCCTGGCAGCTAGCCACCGGCGGGCTGGTCGCTCTGACCGCCGGCCAATGGCGCCGCATGTCACCACGCGTCGCCGCGATCACCGGATGGGCGGGGCTGGCGGTCATTCTGGTCGCCTGCGTCTGGTTGACCGCGGCCACCCTCTATCCCGGTGTCGCCGCACTGTTGCCCACTCTGGGCGCGGCACTCGTGATCGGCGCCGGTTGCGCGACCCCGCAGCGCGGGTGCGGTCGCCTACTGGTCCTGCCACCGATGCGCAGCATCGGTCGGATCTCCTACTCGTGGTATCTGTGGCACTGGCCGGTGCTGATATTCGCGCCAATACTCCTGGGCCACTCGTTGGGGCTGGGGGCCAGGCTCAGCGCGGCGCTACTGTCGGCAGGGCTGGCAGTTCTAACGCTGCGATTCATCGAGAACCCACTGCGTTTCGCCCCTACGATCCGCGACTCTGCGGGGCGGAGCCTGTGTTTAGGCGCGATCGCAACTGTTATCGCAGTGTGCGCGGGAGTAGCACTGCTGCGCGTGGTGTCCGTACCGGTCGGGCTCGGCGCACCGGTTGCGCCACTGAACTTCAGCCAATTACCAAGGCCGCAAGCCAACTGGAACGTCGCCGATTACGATGCCGCGGTGCGCCAGGGTTTCGCCGAGGTGCAAGCCGCAGTTGTTGCCTCGGCCGACCTCAAGGTCGTCCCATCCAACCTGGAACCTCCGCTCGCGGACGCGGCAGCCGAACTTGGCGACCTGTACGTCAGCGGCTGTTTGCTTGCCGGTTGGCAGGCCAACCCACACGAATGCGCCGCGGGCGACACCTCGTCACCGACGACGGTGGCCGTTGTCGGCGACTCACACGCCGCCATGTGGAATCAGGCCTTCCGTAAAGTTGCCGACCAGCGGGGCTGGCGACTGGAGATGCTGGTCAAAGCGGGTTGCCCTTTGTTGGATTTGCCCATCCGAAGCCCGCAGTTGCATCGGGAGTACACCGAATGTGAGCAGTGGCGCCCTCAGGTCCTCGACCGGCTGAGGGCCGAGCACCCACGTTTGGTGGTCGTGAACATGTCGCGCCAATACGGCGTTGACTCCGGATACGCTTCCGGTATCGCCTCATACGGTCCGGCGTGGATCGACAGCCTGACAGCTCTGGTGCGGCAGCTGCGCGACACCGGCGCCGAGGTGCTGGTGCTCGGGCCGGTGCCCGATCCCCAGTCAGCGCCCACCTGCCTATCCGCCCACCTCGATGACGCAACGGCGTGCTCGCCCGCAAGAGCGACCGCCGTCAACCAGTCTGGTATCGCCGCCGAGGCGGCGGCGACCAAAGCCGGCGGCGGACAATACGCCGATCTCACCGATCTCTTCTGCACCGTTGACCGTTGCCCGGTCATTGTTGGCAACACCTTGGTCTACGTCGAAAAACACTTGACCATCGAATACGTTCGGCTGTTGACGCCTGTCATGGGCGCTTTGATGGACCGGGCGATCGCCGTGGGCCGGTAGAGAGCGAATCCACCTCTTATGGCCGCATCCAGGTGTAAGAATGCCTCGACTCAATTGACGCATCAGACTATTACGCAGGTAGGTGACATTGCCCCACGCCGACAGCCTTAGCGCCACCGAAGGACGGCAAAGTCGGCGCTCCGAACAGGACTACTTTCGCCCGGACATCGAGGGTTTGCGCGCAGTCGCGGTGACGGCCGTGGTGCTGTTCCACGCTGCGGTACCCGGCATCGGTGGCGGCTACGTGGGTGTCGACGTGTTCTTCGTCATCTCGGGGTTCCTGATCACCGGCCTGCTGTGGCGTGAGGTGAGTGGGACCGGCTCGGTCCGGCTTCGCAAGTTCTACGGAGCCCGCGCCCGCCGGCTGCTGCCCGCGTCGGCCACAGTCGGCATCATCACGATGGTCGCCTCGATCCTGCTGTTGCCGCCGCTTCGGGTCCCAACGGTTCTCTACGACGGCATCGCCAGCGCGCTCTACGTCGGCAACTACTGGTTCATCATCGACAACATCAACTATTTCTCCGACACCCTGTCGCCGTCGCCGTTCCTGCATTACTGGTCTTTGGGAGTCGAGGAGCAGTTCTACCTGGTGTGGGCGCCGCTCATCCTCGGCACCGCATGGGTCATCCGGCGGTTTCGAAGGAACAGAGCACGAGCCATCGCGTCGTCGCGACGCCCGTATCTCGTGGTCCTCGGACTGGTCACCGTCCTGTCTTTCGCGATGTCGCTGGTGATCACTTACGTCGTACCCGCGATGGCGTTCTTTTCACTGGCCACGCGCGCCTGGCAGTTGGCCATCGGCGGACTGGTAGCGCTGACCGCCCTTCACTGGCAGCGTCTCTCACCCCGGACGGCGGCGATCGCCGGCTGGGCCGGTCTCGGCATGATCGTGCTCGCCTGCGTGTGGTTCACCTCGGCCACACCGTTTCCGGGTACGGCGGCACTGTTGCCGACCCTCGGCGCGGTGCTGGTGATCGGCGCCGGTTGCGCCATCCCGTCGCAGGGCTGCGGGCAGTTCCTGGGCACCTCGCCAATGCGTTTCATCGGCCGCATCTCCTACTCGTGGTACCTGTGGCACTGGCCGGTGCTGGTACTCGCACCTGCCCTGCTCGATCACGAGTTGGGTCTGGCCGAACGGATCATCGCCGCCCTGCTCGCCGCGGGGCTGGCCTGGCTGACCCTGCGCTATCTCGAGAACCCGCTGCGCTTCGCCCCGAAGATCCGCGACTTCCCTTGGCGCAGCATCGGTCTGGGCGCGGCGGCCACCGCAATCGCGGTCGTTGTCGGCCTCGGGCTGTTGAAGGTCGTGCCCACCCCGGTCGGTCCCGGCGCACCGGCCAAGGCCGTGGCCTTCACCGCCACGCCGGCGCTGGCGGCGGGTTCCGATACCCGCGCCTACGACGCCGCCGTCGTGCAGACCGTCGCTCAGGTGCAGACTGCGCTTGCGGCTGCTCTCGACGTCAAGGCCGTCCCGTCGAATCTGAATCCGCCGCTCGACAACTTGTCTGGCGAGCAGCGCAACATCACCTACAACGGCTGTCTGCGCACACCGTATGAAAGCGGACAGCCCGACTGCGTGATGGGTGATACGACATCGCCAACTACCGTGGCCCTGATCGGCGACTCACATGCCGCGATGTGGATGCCGGCCTTCCAAGAGCTCGCCACTCAACGGCGTTGGCGGCTGCAACTAATGGCCAAGGAGGCCTGCCCGATCATGGACGTGGCGGTCGGCACGGCCTTCCGCCGCCTGATCGAATCCTTTCAATTCTGCGAACAATGGCGCGCCGAGGTCATGGCCCGGCTGAAGGCCCAACCGCCCCGACTGGTCGTGGTGAGCGTGTTTCGCGGGTATGGGTTCGACGAGGAAATGACCGGCTTCAAGGCGTACAACCCCGCCTGGATCGAGAGCCTGACGCGACTCGTGCGACAGCTCCGCGACACCGGCACACAGGTGCTGGTGCTGGGCCCGATCGCAAGCCCGCACTCAAACGTGCCGATCTGCCTGTCCGGCCATCTCGATGACGCGACGGCCTGCGCGCCGTCCCGGTCGACCGCGGTGAATCAATCCGGCATCACCGCCGAAGCTGCCGCGACCGCGGCCGGCGGCGGTCAATACGCCGATCTGAGCGACCTGTTCTGCACCACAGAACGCTGCCCCGTCATCGTCGGCAATACGTTGATCTATATGGACGTGAGCCACTTGTCCACGCCCTATTCCCGGCAATTGGCACCGGCCATGGGGGCGTTGACCGACCGCGCGCTCGCTCGCGGCCAGTAATCAGGAGGCTTTATCTTGTCAAGATCAGTGCTCATAACCGGCGGGGCGGGATTCATCGGATCCACTCTCGCGCGCCGTCTCGTCGAGGCGGGCTACGACGTGGCCGTGATGGACATCCTCCACCCGCAGGTGCACGCCGCGGGCGCAGCAATCGACCTGCCGACCTCGGTGCGGTTGTTCACCGGCGATGTCACTCACGCACCCGACTGCGATGCCGTGCTGCGCCTGTTCAAGCCAGCCCAGATCGTGCATCTGGCAGCGGAAACCGGTACCGCACAGTCGCTTTCGGAGGCTAACCGCCACGGTTCGGTCAACGTCGTGGGAACGACGCAACTGCTCGATGCGCTGAGCCGCTGCGGGCATGTGCCCGACCAGCTGGTGTTGGCGTCGTCGCGGGCCGTTTATGGCGAAGGCGCCTGGCAATCCGGCACCGACATCTTCTACCCGCACCCGCGCAGCCATGCTCAGCTCGCCGCGGGCATCTGGGACCCGCAAGGCCCCACCGGCGATCCCGCCATTCCGCTTGCGAGCAGCGCAGAACGTACCAGTCCCCGGCCCACCAACATCTATGCCGCGACCAAGCTCGCCCAGGAACACATCCTGGCGGCATGGGCGACAGCGCATGACACCAAGCTCAGCGTGCTGCGTCTGCAAAATGTCTACGGACCGGGCCAGTCGTTGACGAACTCCTACACCGGCATCGTCGCGCTGTTCGCCAGGCTGTCCCGGGAGAAGCAGGCCTTGGAGGTCTACGAGGACGGCAGGATCGTGCGCGATTTCGTCTACATCGACGATGTGGTCGAGGGGCTCTTCGCAGCTATCGAAAGTCCCGCGGCGCCGTCGCGCTACATCGATATCGGGTCGGGTGTCGCGACCACCATCCATGAGCTCGCGCAACAACTCGCAGCGATCTGCGGCGCTCCCGAACCGGTGGTCGTCGGAAAATTCCGCGACGGTGACGTTCGCGCGGCGCGGTGTGACATCGAGTCGGCTACCAACGAACTCGGCTGGCGTCCGAAGTGGTCTCTCGAAGAAGGCATGCGCGCACTCCTCGACTGGATCGGCAAATAACCGAGCGCCCGCTCAACCCCCGCTCAACCTCCGAAGAGATAGGTCATCGTCTTGAGTTCCTCGGTTGCGACCAAGTCGTCGCTACTCGACCCGAAGCCACGCCGCTCACGCTATGGTCAATATTCGTGATCGAGCTTGACGGAGTAGCAAAGACATTCGACGGGAACGTCCTGGCGCTGCAGGACATCAGCTTTTCCGTCGCCACAGGGTCGATCTGCGCTTTGCTCGGTCATAACGGCGCCGGGAAGACCACCACGATCAACATTCTCTCGACGTTGATGCGGCCGACCTATGGCAACGCAATCGTGGCCGGGTACGACGTCGTCCGAGATCCTGGCAAAGTCCGTGCATCCATTGGAATGACCGGGCAACACGCCGCGCTGGACTGGCAGCTCACTGGCCGGGAGAACCTGATCATGTTCGGCCGGCTGCACGGTATGCGCCGCAAAGACGCGCGTGCGAGAGCCGACGCGTTGATAGAGCAGTTTGATTTGGCGCATGCTGCCGACCGGACGGTAGTCACCTATTCAGGTGGCATGCGACGACGCGTCGATATCGCCGCCGCCCTGGTGGTCAAGCCCGAGGTGCTCTTTCTCGACGAGCCAACGACCGGATTGGATCCGCGCAGTCGCCGGACGGTTTGGGATCTGGTGTCGTCCTTGGCAGCCGACGGAGTGACGGTATTGCTCACGACTCAGTATCTCGAAGAAGCCGACAGGCTCAGCGATTCCATAGTCGTCATCGATCACGGCCGGGTGATCGCAAGCGGCACTGCCGAAGATCTCAAGAGTCGGGTCGGATTCAGCTACTGCACAGTGAGTCCCGTCGATCCCGCCGATCTGGCCAAGATCATGGCCGCAGTCGCCGACCTCAGGGGCGCCGAGGCCGACGAGGAAGCCAACACCGTTTCGGTGCTGGCAACCAGCGGTGTCTCGACACTCAGTGAGGTATTTCGCCGCGTCGACCAGCTCGATATCGAGCTGGCTGATATCTCACTGCGCAAACCCTCCCTTGACGAGGTGTTTCTACATCTCACGAATAGTGTCACCGCGTGACCGCAGTTGCTGTTCTTACCGAACGCATCGTTCGAAACACGCTACGCAGCGATTTGCCGTTCGCAGTTTTGGCGCCCACCGGCAACTTTGTCATCTTCAACCTTGCACTGCGCAATGTGATTGATACCGGCGGAATTGCCTACTCCCAGTACCTACTTCCGGTCATCATCGTCCAAGTCACGTTGCTGGGTGCACTGACAACCGTCGACCGTGCCGGCCGAGACAATCAGTCCGAGCTCGGGGTTCGGCTCCGCACCTTGCCGTTCTCCGCATTGGCTCCGCTGACTGCCCGCATGTTGTACTGCCTCATCCGCGGAGTCATCGGCCTCCTCGCCTCAATCGCCGTCGGATATGCGTTCGGCTTCCGAATGCTGGGCGGACTCGGCTGCGGGCTTGCCTTCTGTGCCCTAGTCCTGACATTGACCCTTGCGCTATCGCTCGCTGCAGACGCAGCGGGCGTGTGGATCTCAGGGTCCCCGGTCGCCAGGGATGGCGGATCGAGTCAACTTCTCCTGGTGCCTCAACTGCTTCTCGTCATGCTGTCCACCGGAATGGCGCCGGTCGACTCGTTTCCCGACTGGTTGCACGGGTTCGTGCAATATCAGCCGGTTTCGCAAGTGACCGAAAGCCTGCGTGGGATCGCCGCCGGCCAAGTCGATCTCGGCAATCTGACGACCACCTTGGCCTGGTGTCTAGGGCTGCTGCTGGTGTTCGGGGTGATTGCAGTACGGATGCAAAGGCGGACGCAATGATCGCGCACCAACCGCTGCGAGGCTCACTAGTCAACGAGAGTCTGGTATTCGCGGGCCAGCTGCTCACCCACTGGCGCCGCGCGCCGCTGATCCCGATCCAATCAGTGCTGTTCCCAGCGTTTTTGCTGATCACCTACTATCTGCTGGTCGGAAAGTCGGTCTTGAGAATGACGGGCACCGACAGTCTCTATGGTTTGGTGCCGACATGCGCCATCGCCGGTGCCTTTTCCGGGGCACTCGCGGCGGGGCTGACCCTCCCCCTCGAACGCGATAACGGACTGCTGAGCCAGTTTTGGGCGTTACCGGTACACCGCGCCAGCGCTCTGACCGGCAGGCTGATCGCCGAGGCTGCCCGCACACTGGTGAGCACTGTTGTCATCACCGCGGTCGGCGTCGGGCTCGGCCTTCGATTCCACGGCAACGTGCTCAATTTCCTCCTGTTCTTGCTGGTGCCCGTTTTGGTGGTCATCGCCTTTTCGATGGCCGTGATCGCAATCGCGGTGCGCGCCAAGGACGGGACCATGCTGATCTGGTTGGGGCTGCCGGCGATCACCGCCGTGTTCGCCAGCTCTGGCTCTCCGCCCGTTGAATCGTTGCCTTCGTGGATGTGGCCACTTCTTCGGCTGCAGCCGATGGAGCCGATCGTCGAGTCCATGCGGACGCTAGCCCAGGGCAGTTTCCCAGTCGTGCCTCTCCTGCAGGGCCTGCTCTGGACGGTGGTAGCAGTTGCGGTGGTCGGGCCGCTAGCTGTCCGCGGCTACCGCGCCGCGGCCGAGTCGGGAGGCGCTCGCGGTTGACACAGGCCGAAAGCGTTAGTGCTTCCGAGGAACAGCAGAGCCAACATTCGGTGCGGTCGCGATTCCGCCCGGACATCGAGGGCTTGCGCGCCGTCGCGGTGACAGCCGTGGTGCTCTTCCACGCCGGTGTTCCGGGTGTCAATGGCGGGTTCATCGGCGTGGATGTGTTCTTTGTGATCTCGGGCTTCCTGATCACCGGACTGCTCTGGCGTGAAGCGAATTCCACCGGCACCGTGCGGCTGCGCAGCTTCTACGGGGCGCGAGCCCGCCGACTGTTGCCGGCGTCGGCTGTAGTGGGCATATTCATCCTGATTTCCTCCGCCGTGGCGCTGCCCGTTCTGCAGGCCCGAAGCGTCATTTGGGATGGCATCGCCAGCGCTCTCTATGTGAGCAACTACCGGTTCATCGAGGAGGGCGTCAACTACCTGGCCGTCGCACAGCCACCGTCGCCGTTCCAGCATTACTGGTCGTTGGGTGTCGAGGAGCAGTTTTATCTGGTGTGGCCAGCTTTGATCCTCGGCATGGCTTGGCTGATCCGTCGTGGGCGCCGACGCACCAAGAACGAGGCCACCGCTTCCCAGCGCCCCTATCTGGTGGTATTGGCGATCGTCGCGGTCACCTCATTCGCGCTGTCGCTGGCCATCACATATATAGCTGCCCCCGTAGCGTTCTTTTCACTGCCCACCCGGGCCTGGCAGCTGGCCGCCGGCGGACTCATCGCGCTCACCGATGAACACTGGCGACGGCTGCCGCCTTGGGCCGCCGCAATCACTGGCTGGGCCGGACTGGTGGCGATCCTCCTGGCTTGTGTCGAGCTGAGTTCGACCACCCTGTATCCGGGTGTCGCCGCGTTGCTGCCCACGCTGGGCGCGTTGTTGGTAATCGGCGCCGGCTGCGCCGCACCCACACAGGGCTGCGGCCGCTTGCTGGGATTGCCGCCGATGCGAGCCATCGGCCGGATCTCGTACTCGTTGTACCTATGGCACTGGCCGATTCTGCTGTTCGCGCTGTGGTCATTGGCGCCTGCACTCGGCCATACGCTGTTGTTCGGGCTGGCCGGGGTGTTGGTCTCTGTCGGGCTCGCAGCGCTCACATTTCGGTTCATCGAGAACCCTCTGCGATTCGCTCCTAAGATCCGCAACTCTCCCCGGCGCAGTCTCCTTCTCGGCGGTGGGGCGACTGCGGCCGCAGTCTGTGTAGGTGTGGTCCTGCTCGTATTGTCGCCGCTCCCAGTCGCCCGCGGCCCTGCAACGAAGCCGGTCACTCTCACTTCTTCAGCTCCTCCCGCCGGTGCGGGCATGGCCGCCTATGACGCGGCAGTGCAGGAAGTGTTCGCGGAGGTTCAGGCCGCGGTCTCAGCGTCGGCCAACCTACGAGCCGTGCCATCCAACGTGGACCCGCCACTTGCCGACGCAACGCCCAAAGACGCACTGGGCGCACCCAGCGGCTGCCTGCGTGGATTTTTCGAAGTCGGTCAGCCCGAGTGCGCGGTAGGTGATACAGCATCGCCTACCAGGGTGGCCGTACTAGGCGACTCGAATGCTGCAATGTGGACTCCCGCATTCCAGCAAGTTGCCGATCAACGCCGCTGGCGGCTCGAGATCATGGCGAAAGCCGACTGCCCGTTCCTAGACCTGAAGATCAACAACCCCGCAGTTGGCCGTGAATACACCGAGTGCAAGCAGTGGCGCGGCCAGATAATCGATCGCTTGAAGGCGGAGCACACGGAATTGGTCGTGTTGGCCATGACACGGCTCTACGGCCCTAAACACGGCTGGGACTCGGGTTTCACCGCTTTCGACCAGGCGTGGCTCGATGGCCTAACCAGCATGGTGCAGCAGTTGCGCAGCATCGGCGCCGAGGTACTGGTGCTGGGCCCTATCCCAGATCCACGGTCAGTGGTGCCCGACTGCCTGTCGCGTCACCTCGAGGACGCGACAGCGTGTTCGCCGGCCAGGTCGGCAGCAGTGAACGACTCCGGCATCGCGGCAGAGTCGGCCGCAACCAACGCCGCCGGGGGACAGTACGCGGACCTGACGCCTCTGTTTTGCACCAGCGATCGCTGCCCGGTCATCGTCGGCAACACGTTGGTCTACGTCGACTTGTTCCACGTGACGCGCCAATACTCGCGGTTGTTGGCACCGGCGATGGCAGCACTGGCGCAGCGCGCACTCGCACTCAACTGATCAAGACGTCTGTCGTCACGGTACTTGGCCAGGGCACCACGAACGCGCGAGACCTTCGATAGCATCTGCCGCAGCCGCAGCCCCTTCGGCGGGCTTCTGCATCCTGAGGGCGACCTCGCGGGCCCGGTCGCGATACTCCGGGGTGAGGATCCGCCGTAGGTCTGCCACCAAAGTCTTATGGGAAAGACGCGAAAAGCGCCGACTGATACCAACTCTCAGTCGTGCGATCATCGCGCCCCGCATCCGCCGATCGGGCGCGGACCAGAGCACCAGATGGGGAATACCGGCCCGAAGAGCCGCCGCCATCGTGCCCGCACCGCCGTGGTGAACCACCGCGCGGCACGCCGGAAAGCTCGCGGCGTAGTTCATCGTCTCTACCACCTTGACGTGGTCTGCATGGGGGTCCGTGCTGAATCCGCTTGAGCCAGCACACACCAGGGCACGCTCACCCAACTGCGCGCACGTCTGGCTGATCATGGCGATCGTATCGGCAGGTGACTTCAACGCCATACTGCCAAAGGCGAAACAGATCGGTGGTGTACCCGCGGCGATCCACGACGCGACCTCGTCATCGGCTTCGGTGGACATCTCCAGTGTCAGGGTTCCGACAAAGGGCCGTTGGTGCTTCCACCTCGCCCATTCGGTTGCCAGGCCGGGGAAGCAGACTTCGTCATAAGCCTGGAGTTCCAACGTTCCGCGTTCGGTGATCCGTCTCGTGGCGGCACGGGAATCCTTCGGCAGCCCCAATTCACGGCGCTGCCTTTTCTCGGCGTTCCCGGCCACCCGCGACGTGATCCACCAAAAGGCAGTCATTGTCACCCGACTCAACGGCGCCGGTAGGAACCACAGAAAGTTCCCGTTCGGCCGCAGCGGAATGTAGTGCAGTGTGGCCATTGGGATGGCGTAGTACTCGGCGACATTGTCGGCAAGGTCCTCGAAGACCTGGCCGTGGAACAGCAAGTCCGCCCCTTCGGTCACCGACATCAGCACCTGGCCGAGTTCCGAGCGGCATCGTTCTTGGAATTCCCAGTCATCCTGGTACATCTTTCGCAGACTCTTGAGCTGCCACGGGCGGTGGGCGGATTCCCCGGATTGGTTCGCGCCCGCGTTCTTTGCCAGCGCCGTCTGCGAATCCGGCCCGTATGCGACGGCCGTGAACCCGGCCGATTCGACGAAGCCGATCTGGTCAGGCGGGACCGCGACCAGCACATCGTGTCCTCGACGCACCAGTTCGCACCCGACCGCCAGCGATGGCTCCACATCGCCTCGAGTTCCATACGCTGCCAACACAATTTTCATCGAGGCGTCTCCGGCTCAGGCTGCATCGGTTGAGATACCGGGGATCGCCCTCCTCCCGACACGTCGCCCGAGGGTCGCCCCCTCTTTTCGAAACGACGCTTGAGAGAAATCGCCGGCTTCTCGACGACGAACCAACTGAACGTGGCCAGTGGCACGGTAACGATGGTTGCGACCAATGCAAAGACGACGGGATTCAGAACGGCAAGCCCACAGATGACCAGCAATTGCTGTACCGGCCACGCATAGACGTAGACACCGTAGGACAGATCCGTCCGGAGGCGAAATCGTTTGTCCTGGATGAGCGCACCCGTGACGATGACGGCGTAGGCCAGTGGAATTGCGGCGAGCACCCGGTAATTGGGCAAGAAGCTCGCCGCCAGAACAATGACCGCACTGAGCGTTACGAGTGACCACCGCGCTGGAAGCACATTTCGGACCTGATAGATGAGGGCGCCGGCCCAGAACATGACAGCGAAGCGGGCAACGATCGCCTGCACGAAAAGCACGGCAGTGGCCGGGTCCATGCTCTGCTGCGTCTCCGCCAGGTTCGCGAACACACTCCATGCCGGCAGTCGGGCAGACCACAACAGCGCCAACGCCAACAACGCCGGAATGAACCACTTCCGGCGTAGCAACCCGACCACACCGAAGACGGCGACGGCGACGTAGCACAACACTTCCCAGATCAGGGTCCACAGTGAACCGTTCCAGACTCCCGGCACCGGAATACCGCTTGGGGTACCACCGATGCCTTGCTGAGTCAGCATCACTCCGAGATTTGCGATCACGTACTCAAACGGCGCACGCGACAGCAGCAACTTGGTGGCTGAGCCGCCCTGGACGGCCACCCCGATCGGAGCGATGACAAACGCTGTGACGATCAGGCAGAACCACAAACCGGGCAGGATGCGTAGAGCTCGAGCGACGAAGTAGTCACGGACCCGCGGCCGCCTGAACCAGCTCCATGTGATGAGGAACCCTGAGATGGCGAAGAACCCGTCGACCCATACGTCTCGGAGAAGCTGATGAGCCGGCGCGAACGACAGCTCGCGTCCGGTGATCGCCCACGAGTGGTACACAATGACGCCCGTGGCCATCGCCAATCGGCATGCATTGAGTGCGTTGCGCCGCGGATCGAATAACCTTCCGATGCTCTTGCCGCCGGCGACCACGGGACTGCTCGCGGCCGCGGATGTGGGGTCTGCGGTCATCTGAACCGCTCCCTAGCCCAATTCTTCGAGGTACCACGGGTTGGCCCGTGCCCACTCGATGGTCCGGCGGATCCCTTCCTCCACGTCGACCTTCAGGCGCCAGCCCAGCTCCCGCTGCGCCTTCGTCGAGTCCGGGATACGACGGGGAATGTCTTCGTATCGGCCGCCGAAACGTTCAGTCGTGTCTACGGGTTCGGCGCTCGATACCGAGTCGACACTGGCGATCTTGATCGCCAGATCCACCGCGTCCCGCATACTCGTCTCGATCATGCTCCCGACGTTGAAGGCCTCGCCGATCGCCGTATCACTGTCGGCCGCGAGCAAGGTGCCAGCGACCGCGTCATCGACATAGGTGAAGCAGCGGGTCTGGTCTCCGGAGTCGTAGAGCAACGGCTGGCGGCCGTTGAGGATGCGGTGAATGGTCTGCGACACCACGAAGATCGGATTCTGCCGCGGGCCATACACATTGAAGTACCGGACGACCGTCACGGGCAACCCGTAGGCGGCGTGCATCGCGAAGACCAGATGCTCGGCCATGCCCTTGCTGGTGCTGTAGCTCCACCGCGCAGTCTTCGTCGAACCCAGCACCCGATCGTCGTCCTCGGCGAACGGCGGGTTGGGATTCTTGCCGAACACTTCGGAGGTGCTGGCGAATACCACACGAATTCCATTGCGGTGGCTGAGTTCGAGCACGTTGCGGGTCCCGATCACATTGACGTCGAGAACCTGAAGCGGATCGTTCATGTAGTTCTTGACGCCGACAACCGCGGCCAGATGGAACACGGTGTCGACATCGGGAGTCAGCGCATTCTCGAGGGCAGCCAGGTCGGTGACATCCCCTTGTACGAACCGGAAGTTCGGGTGGCTGTCGAAGTCGATACTGGTGTCACGGGTGTTCTTGGCGAAGTCGAAAATGGTGACGCTGTCGCCACGGTCCAGCAGCGCGGTCACCAAATGCGTTCCGATGAAACCGTAGCCGCCGGTCACGACGACATTGGACATAGTTGCTCTTTCGTTCTACGTACGGTGTGAAGTACCTGTCGGCCGCTTATCGGCCGATCCCCTTATAGATGAATCCGGCCGCCCGAGCGGCGGCCGGGTCGAAGCTGTTGCGCCCGTCGAGGAAGACACAGCGATCGGCCGCGAGATCCGCGAGACGGACCAGCGGAATCTGGTGGAACTCCCGGTGCCCCGCCAGGACCACGAGGGCGTCGGCATCCTTCACCGCGGACTCGATGTCAGGGCTCAGCGGGATCTTCGTCACGGTGTGTGCTTCCTCGTCCGGCACCCACGGATCATGCACGGAGAGCTGACAACCCGACTCTTCGAGCAGCGCGACGACGTACTTCGTCGGCGTGAGCCGACAGTCACCGGTGTTGTTCTTGAACGCGATCCCCAGTACCGCGATCTTGCTGTTCTCGATCGTCTTGCCCTGATCCGCAAGGAGTTGGGTGAGCAACCCGTACGTATAGCTGGGCATCGTGTCGTTGACGGTCCTTGACGTCTTCGGCACCTGCAGATCCAACCCGAGCGTCTCCCCGAGGTGGTTGACGAACCATGGGTCCTTCGTCAGGCAGTAGCCACCGACACCCATGCTCGGCATCAGGATGTTGACGTTGTGAGTGCCCTTCGGCATCGAGTTGGCCGCGGCGATGACCTGCAGGACATCCATGTCGAGGCGATCGCAGACCTTAGCCAGTTCGTTGGCCATCGCGATGTTGAGGTCGATCCAGAGATTGTCGGCGAGCTTGACCATCTCGGCGGTCCGAGGGTCCTCGACGATGATGGACTCCAGCCCGAGGGCATGGCGCCACAACGTGGCGCAGCTGCGTGCGCTGCGCTCGTCGACAGCACCGACGACGACGGGAATGGATGTCAGTTCCCGGATGGCTTGCCCTTCTGCCAGTCGCTCGGGGCAGAATGCCAACCCGAAGTCCACCCCGGCCTTCAGCCCGGACGCCTCTTCCAGGATCGGCCGAACGAGAGTCTCGGTGGTGTCGGGCGGTACCGTGCTTTTCAGGATGACGAGGTGACCCTCACGCAGGTGCTCGCCCACGGCTCGGGCCGCCGCCTTGATGTCGTCGACGATCGGTTCGTAGTCCGGCCCCAGCGGCGTACCCACTGTGACGATGACGAAGTCGTTGTCCGCGATGACGCTGAAGTCCGACGTAGCGCGAAGCCGACCGACCTTGACGCTTTCGGCGACGAGCTCGCCGAGGCCGGGCTCGGGCACCATCGTTCGACCCTGGTTTATCTCGTCGACGACATTGGGTCGCACATCGATGCCCGTCACGGGCCAGCCGCGATCAGCCAGAACTGCGCCGATCACCGTGCCGATGTAGCCGAAGCCCACAACCGCGATCCCCGACCGCATGCCCCGGACCAAGAGGTCAATCTCAGCGTCACTTCGCCCGAACGCGCCTCTCGCCATTGCCGTTCCTAGCTCCTTCAACTACCCCGTGCGCGTCCTGGATCGAACCGGGCTTCACGACCAGCGGGTCGCTCGGCAGCCTAATCCAATATTGACGCCGTCGACCCGAAATTCGGACGGCCGGCAAAAGTGATCACGCACCACACCTGACGCGTGCAAATTCCTCCACCCGATCAGCTGCAGCAACGATGCTGTCGGAGCGTGTCGTCATCCGCGGCGCGATCTCGCGGGCCCGCGCGGCGTACTCCGGGGCCAGAATCCGGCGCAGGTCCTTGGACAGCGTTTTCTCGGTCGTAGTGGAAAAGCGCCGACCAGCCCCGACTTTGAGCCGTTTCAGCTGAGCCGCGAAAAATGGCTGGTCAGGCAACGTCCAGAGAACCAACTGAGGCACACCCGCCCGTAGGCACGCGGCCAGGGTGCCCGAGCCGCCGTGGTGTACGACCGCGCGGCAGGACGGGAAGATCGTCGCGTAATTCACCTGGCCGACCACCTTCACGTGGTCGAATTGTGGGACGTTGCTGTAGTCAGTACCACCCGCGCCGACGATCGCGCGCTCCCCCAACCGGGCGCACGCCGCGGCGATCATAGCGATCGTGTCGGCCGGTGATCCGATCGGGACGCTGCCGAATCCGAAGAAGATCGGCGGCTTCCCCACGGTGATCCATGACGCCACGTCCGCATCGGATTCTGTCGGCGACGCCATGGCCAGCGCGCCGACGAACGGTCGCTGGTCGCCCCATTTCGCCCATTCGCCGGCCAAGCCTGGAAAGACCAACTCGTCATAGGCCTGGATTTCCAGCGAACCTTTGTCCGCGACGCGACGCGACGCAGGATTGGTGGCCGCGGGCAATCCCAATTCGCGGCGTTGGGCGTCCTCGCCCTTGCGGGTCCCGCGCCACGTGGTCCACTCGTTCACCGCCATTGCCATGCGACTAAGCGGTGATGGCAGCACCGGCAGAAGCTGCCCGTGCACGCGATACGGGAAATAGTGAAGGGTCACCAGCGGAAGGTCGTAGGCCTCGGCGACGTTGACGGCTGGCTGCTCGAAAATGAGCCCGGTGAGCAGCAGGTCAGCACCCTCGGCCACCGAGGCCAGCGTGCTGGTCATGTCTGCCCAGCACTCGCCGGCGAATTGCGCGGTTTCGCTGGCCATCCTGTTGAGCTCCTTGAGCTTCCAAGGAGTCCGGCCGTACACCGTGAAGTATCGCCACTGCAGCTCCAGGATTTCCTTCGAATCCAGCCCGTAGGCAACCGCTGCCAGCCCCGCCGCCTCGGCGAAACCCACCAGGTTGGGCGGTACGGCCATGCGGACGTCATGCCCTCGGCGCAGCAGCTCGCGGCCGACCACCACGGCGGGCTCGATATCGCCGCGCCCGCCGTAGCTGGACAGCACAAATTTCATCGCCGGGTCTGGCCTCTCGGTCGTCCTGCGCACACTGTCAGGAGCAACGGACATTATTACTTGTTTTTTGACGAGCCAGTAAGCGTTCGGCCATGCCGTCGGCTCAACGTTGGTACGATCCCGAATCGCCGAGCCCAGGCCAATTTTTGGGCCATCACGCTGAGGAGCTCGATTTTGGCTGACGGCGCATCGAGTGCGCGCGAGATGGAACGCGTCGAGTGGGACGTGATCGTCGTGGGCACCGGAATGGGCGGCGGGACGCTCGGTTACTCCCTAGCCCGTACGGGACGCCGTGTGCTGTTCGTCGAAAAGGGACGCTCGACGCTGCCCGGCACACCGGGAACGATTCGCTCGGCGATGCCGGAACTGGCTGAGCCGGCGGTAACCCGTTCCGCCCGGACCTATTACGACGCCTTGGCTCGCGGTGGACGCTCCATGGACGAGGTCGAAGACATCAGCGGCCGCTCCGCCAAGCACTTTGTGCCGTTCATCGGCAGCGGAACTGGCGGATCCTCGGCACTTTACGGCATGGTCTGCGAACGGTTCTTCGCCCGGGACTTCACTCCGCGGCAAAACTTCGCCCATCCCGGCGACTCGACCGTGCCGGAAGAGTGGCCCGTCACCTATGACCAAATGCGGCCCTGGTACTCCGAGGCAGAGAAGCTGTTCCGGGTTCGCGGCCAGCCCGATCCCCTTCGACCCGATCCGAGTGTCAATCTGCCTGCCGCACCTCCATTCTCGAACGATAACCAGCCGCTGGTGGATTATCTGACCGGGCGCGGGTTACATCCCTATCACTTGCCCATGGCCTGCGACTACACCGACGACTGTGCCACGTGCCAGACCTACCTGTGCGCCCGGTCGTGCAAGAACGACGCGGCCCGCAACTGCGTATTGCCGGCGGTGGAAGAACACGGCGCTCACCTACTGACCGAATGTCGGGTCGTGCGTATTGACGCCGACCGCAGCAGCGTCCGGCAGCTGATCTGCGAGCATCCCTGCGGCCAACTGACCTTGAGAGCGAAGGTGGTGGTGCTCGCCGCCGGTGCGCTCGCCACCCCCGTACTGCTGCTCAACTCCCGATCGGGGGACTGGCCGCGCGGGCTGGCCAATGGCTCAGACATGGTGGGCCGCAATCTGATGCGCCATCTGCTCGATCCCATCATGATCTGGCCGGAACCAGGCTCCAAGATCACGGCCGCCAACAAGGAGATCGGGCTCAACGATTTCTACTTCCACCAAGGCCAGAAGTACGGGACCGTGCAGTCGTTCGGTGCGATACCGCCGATGGAGTGGCTGCTAAACCGTCCCGGCCCGCAGGCGAGGGCATTACGTCTGATGCGCCCGGCGGTGCGCCAAGTCTACGAGAAGTTTTTCACTGGCGGGCTGATCCTGGCCGCGATGATGGAAGACCTTCCCTATCTGGACAACCGGGTGCTGCTGTCCGACCGCGCAGGCTCCGACGGACGGCAGCCGATACGGATGCAGTACCGAATGCATGCAAACGAGTCCGAGCGCCATGCCGCCTTCTTACGGTTGTTCAAAGATCTATTGAAACCCTTTCGCACCCGAGCTCTGGGTAGCGGAGAAGCGAATTCGAACTTGGGCCACGTGTGTGGCACGTGCAGGTTCGGTACGGATCCCGCATCCAGCGTGCTGGATCCGTACAACCGTACGCACGAACTGGACAACCTTTACGTGGTCGACACCTCGTTCTTTCCGTCCAGCGCCGGCCTGAACCCGAGCCTCACGGTTGCGGCCAACGCGTTACGAGTCGCAGCACATCTGAACCAGGCACACTAAGCCCTGTGACCATCTAGCACCGAAGCACGCACCAGCACAGCACGCGCACGGCCGAAACCCGCCGTTTTACATACAGAATCGCGGTCCGTCTGCAGCGTGTGCCAAGGTATGCGTCCCGGTTAGCTCGGCTCGCGGATCGGCAGACCGGCGGCTCGATACACCGCGTCGATAACGCTCATGTTTTCCAGGGCATCCTGCGGCGACGTCCGCACCGTTTCACCGCGCAGCACCGAACCGGCGAAAGCTTCCAACTGGAAGGAGTAGGTGGGGCGGCGCGAAAAACGCTCGGCTCTCTTTCCGTTGGCCGACCGTATTTCGAGCCGCGGGAAGAGGTTAGGCGCCGCCGGGCTGAACCAGCGCAGCTCGCCGTCATCACCAACCACTCTGGCGCTCGCCCGAAACAGGTTCGCCGACCATAGCGCGCACTTCAGCCGGCCGGTATGGCCGCCTGCGTAGCGCAATTCAGCCTTCATGGCCCGGTCCACCATGGGCTTCTGGAGCTTCGCCTGGGCCGAAACGACTTCAGGGGTGGAGCCGCCGAAGGTGCGGGCCATATTCGTCACATAGCTGCCGGCGTCCATCATCGCGCCCCCGCCGAGGGCGTAGTTGTAGCAGTTGGCCTTGAACGTCGGCAGCATCACACACAGCGTGACGTCGACGCGCTGCAGTTTGCCGATCTCTCCCGATGCAATGATCTGCTCGACGCGCCGCGTCAACGGATGGTGACGGAATTGGATCGCCTCCATGACCACACGATCCGACTTGGCCGAGAGGTCGGCGATTTCCTGAGCCTCGGCGGCATTGGCCGTGAACGGCTTCTCGACCAATACGTGCTTGCCTGCGGCGAGCGCAGCTTTGGTCCACTTACCGTGCAAGCTGGTCGGCACCAGGACGTAGATGGCGTCCAGGTCCGGATCGTCGATCAGCGCCTCGTAGCTGCCGTAGGACTTGGCAATGCCGTGTTTGGCGGCGAACTCGTCGGCGCTGGTCTGATCACGCGCTCCCACCGCAGCCACCACCACATCGTGGTTGCCCTTTGCAGGGTTGATCATGGTCGTCGGGGCGAAGCTTGACGCGCCCAAGATGCCGATCCGTACCCGGCTAGCGCTGTCCGGCATTGGCTCTCTCCTACTGAGTGACCGACGGCGGTCAGCAGGGCCGACGACCCTGCACTTCACCACCGACGAGATACTAGAAGAGGATCTAACTAATGTGGCCGGATTCGCGTAACTGCAGTTATGGCCTCAAGTTGGCTGGCGAACGGGAAGTCCCGCAGCGTGGTAGATCGAATCGATGACGGTCATCGTCTCGATCGCGTCATCGGGTGTCGTCAGCACCGGCGCGCCCCGAAGCACTGCAGCGGCGAACGCATCGAGCTGATAGGCATAGGTGGCGCGCCGCGGGAATCGCTCCACCCGCTTGCCGCCGCCGGATCGCACCGTAAACCGATGAAAAAGCTGGGGCAGCAAGGGATTGAGCACATATAGCTCGCCCTGGTCGCCAGTCACCCGCAGACTTATCCTCAGCAGATCGGTCGACCACATCGAACATCGAAGCGAGCCGGTGTGCCCGGCTGGAAAGCGCAGCTGAGCCACCATCGCCCGATCCACGTTGCTGCCACGCAACTTCGCCTGTGCCGAACAGACTTCCGGGGTAGCACCACCGAACGCCCGCAGCATGTGGACCGCATAGCAACCGGCATCCATGGTGGCACCACCGGCAAGGGAGTAGTCATAGCGGATGTCGGAGAACTTCGGCAACGGAAAGCAGAAGGCGATATCCAGTCGCTCGAGGATGCCCAGCTCCCCCGAAGCGATGATCTCTTGAGCACGCAACGCTAGTGGGTGATACAGGTAGTGAAACGCCTCCATCACCACCCGATCCGATGCTGCGGCAAATTCGGCGATCTCTCTGGCTTCGGCCGCATTGGCTGCGAAGGGCTTCTCGCACAACACGTGCTTGCCTGCCTCGATGGCGGCCCGAGTCCATTTGCCGTGCAAGCCATTCGGCAACGGGTTGTACACAGCGTCCAAGTGCGGGTCGGCAATAAGCGCCTCGTAGCTGTCATGCACCCGGGCGATGCCGTGTTTGGCTGCGAACGCCTGTGCGCGCGACACGTCCCGCGCCGCCACCGCGGCCACCACGACCTCGGCATTGTCCTTCGCCGGATTGATCAGGGCTGCCGGGGTGATCGTGGCCGCCCCCAGGACCCCGATCCGCACAATGCCGGTCACTAGTTGCCGAACCCGAGCTCGGTCAATGTCGCAATCGCCCGCCGACACCACAACCTCGCGGGCGCCGTGTCAGACACTGGCACTGTGTCAATCATAGGAAAGGCGCTCCTTACTAACCCCGCGTAACTAGCACTGTTGGGCCGCGTCCAAACTTTGAGTTGGGCCGTGGTGAAGGGTACGCCAACGCCGAGAATTCCTAGCACCGCTTTCGGCCTACGCTTGCGGGTCACAGTAAGAGCTCTGGCCCGCGCCCAACACCGCCCCTTCGTGGTTAGACGCGTACGTCTCTGGCTGACCGATCGTCCATCAGCAGCGGATAGCATCGCAAACGTGACTCTATTCGTGCGCGAGTACGGTCCGGCCGACGGGCCTACAATCATCTTCCTTCACGGCGGGCTGATGAGTGGCTGGACGTGGGAGCCCGTAGTCGAACGGATGCAGCAATACCGTTGCCTGGTCCCGGATCTGCCCCAGTATGGCAAGAGCTTTCATCAGGGACCGTTCGATATGGGTCGAGCTGCCAACGCTGTCGCGGAGATCATCCGTACGCGGGCAAGCACTGGCCGAGCACACGTGGTTGGCTTTTCCCTCGGAGCACAGGTGGGCGTACAGCTGCTGGCGACCGAGCCACAACTTGTCGACCGGGCGGTACTCAGTAGCACCGTCATCAACACGCTGCCTGCGGTCCAGCTCACGCGGCGGTTGGCACGGCGACTAGCCCAGACCGCGTGGTTTCGATGGACTGTCATCGACCGCTTCTGGGACGAACGCCAAGCGGCCGACAACGTTGACTATCACGACGACGCACGCCTGAACGCGGGCGATCAGCTTGCCGACATCGCCGGGGCGTCCGCGGGATTCACACTGCCCCGGGGGCTCGGGAAGTCGCAAGTACCAACCTTATTCGTAGCGGGCAGCGACGAGCTGCGCCTCGTCCGGCGCTCCGCGGCGAAACTCGCCCAGTCGATGCCCAACGGAGTGGAGAGAGTCGCAACCGGGATGGGCCACGACTGGCCGCTGCGCAGTCCTGACCTTTTCTGCCGAACTGTCGCCGCCTGGGTCTGCCGCGCTCCACTACCTCCCGAGCTCGTATTGCCCGCCTCAGGTGGTCGTGGTTTATCGAAAGCCAAACTACGCCAAAGACGTAGCGTGTAGGACCGGCCCACCTGAGAACCGCGAAGTTTCGCCTCTACCGCAAGAACGCCTGACGTTAGCGCTCCGAGGCGAGGACCCGCGAACTCACTTCTTGCGCCACAGCACGCCCGTTCCGTCGATATCGACGATTTCGGCGGTGATCCCGTGCTTCTCGCGGTAATCGGTGACGGCCATCTCGCACGCTTTCACGGCCAGATAGTCGTCGACGATGCAGAAGCCGCCAGGCGACAGCCGCGGGTACAACCCGTCCAGTGCCTGAATCGTGGACTCGTACAGGTCGCCATCGAGCCGCAACACCGAGATGGCATCGATCGGGGCGTCGTGCAGCGTGTCCTTGAACCAGCCGGGCAGGAAACGGACTTGGTCGTCCAGCAGGCCGTAACGTTCGAAATTCTTCTTGACGTCGGCTTCCGACACCCCCAAGATGCCCGAAACTAGTTCTGCGTGAATCCCTTTGTCCGCCTTGTAATTATCGGTGTCAGAGCGCGGGACCCCTTGGAAGGAATCACACAACCACACGTTGCGGGTCGTATCCCCATAGGCCGCGAGGACCGCGCGCATAAGAATGCACGCGCCGCCGCGCCACACACCGGTCTCCACGAGATCACCAGGGACGTCTTCGGCCAGCACCGTCTCCACGCACTCCTGCAGGCTGGTGAGCCGCTTCATGCCGATCATCGTCTCGGCTTCGGCCGGCCAGTCCAGCCCCGCCTCACGGTAATTCTGATCGCGCACGCCCGCACCCCTGAGCTTGGGGCCGAAAGTATTTGCCGCCTTGAGAAGGAGACGTCGGCGCAACGGCCAGTCCGAGGGCATCCGCTCATGCATCCCGAACCTGGTCAGGTTGCGTCGCAGCAGGTCGAGGTACAGCGAACGCACGTCGTAATCGGTGATGGTCAAGACTGCCCTATCTCGCATGTCAGCATTTCGGCGCTGAGTCTAAACTTGCAGACACGTCAGTTTGCGGCGTTTTCCCCAGATCGATCCTTAGGTCAGCCAACCCGCTTGCGACGAGCGAAATCTTCCAGGAGATCAGCCGCCCTCGTCGCGCTGTCGGCCGGCCTGATCATCCTGGCGGCAAGCTCGCGGGCACGGGTGAGGTAGGCCGGGGCCAGGATGGTGCGCAGATCGGCGACCAGCGTTTTCTCGGTCGCCGCGGTGAACTTCCGAGTGGCGCCCACCTTCAGGCCTTTGACCGCAGCACCCCAGATCACCTGCACATCGGCCATATACAGGACCAATGTCGGCAGCCCGGCGCGCAGGCCCGCCGCGGTGGTGCCGGCGCCGCCGTGGTGCACAACGGCCCGACACGACGGGAAGATCGTCGCGTAGTTCACCGCGCCCACCACCTTGACGTGGTCGAACTGCGGGACGTCACTGAAATCGGTCCAACCGGCGCACACCAGCGCCCGCTCGCCCACCTGCGCGCAGGCGCCCGCAATCATGGCGATCATGTCGGCGGGCGACTCGACCGGGATGCTGCCGAACCCGAAACAGATTGGCGGGGTTCCCGCGGCGATCCAGGACATGACATCGTCGTCGGCTTCGGTCGCCAACTCGAGAGTCAGGGTGCCGACGAACGGCCGCTGGCCATCCCACCCTGCCCACTCATCTGCCAATCCCGGAAACAAGGCGTCGTCGTAGGCCTGGATTTCCAGCGATTCGAGTTCAGCGATCCGCCCCGGCACAGGCCCCGTCGCAGGCGGCAGGCCCAGTTCCCGCCGCGCCAAACCGACGACGTTCTTCACCGAAAGCCAGACCACCCATTCGTAAACCTTCATCGCCGCGCGCAGCACCGGCCCAGGCACACGCGGCAAGAGCTTGCCGTTGACCCGCATCGGAAACCAGAACACCGTCGCCAGCGGGACACCACAGTATTCCGAGACGTCGAACACGAGTTCCTCGTAACTGACGCCACTCACCAGCACGTCGGCCCCACCCGCTACCGATGCGAGCGACCTGCTCATCTCGGTCCACGCCCGCATACCCGGCTCGCGCGATTCGCGGAGATACTTCTGCACCTCCCGGAAACGCCAGAAGTTACGGAAGAAATAGCCCCAGAAGTCGCGGGTGTCCTCCAACCACGCCCGGGTATCGGGTCCGTAAGCGACCGCAGCGAGGCCGACGGATTCCGCCGATCCGATCGAGTCTGGCGGAATGGCCATGAGCACGTCGTGACCGCGGCGCATCAGCTCGCGGCCGACGGCGATGCCGGGCTCGACATCCCCACGGGTTCCGTAGAAAGCCAGCACAAATTTCATCGGATGCTCCCGACCCGACCCGGCTACGCCCACGTGCCCTTGCGCCGGTGAACCAGCGCAAGGGTCTCGAGGCCGAGCTTCACAACGAACGGCGGCAACAAGCGGTCGAGATTGCGGTAGCGGCCGGCATCCTTGAACACCTGCCGGAACCCGCGTTCGCTTGCCCCGTAAGCCGCGAAGACGCGATCCAGCTCGGCCTCATCCCACGACCCGTCTCGCGCGGCCGCGGCAAGCGATTCGTAGACCGTGCCGATCCAGTCGGTGCCGAATGGCTCGGTCACCTGGCCGCGGGTTTGATGGTGCCGCAAATCCGGGGTCAGGAACTCGTCGACTTCGGCCTCATCTTTGGCGTCGAGATCGATCGCGATCGCCGTGGAGATTCGCTTCAATTCCCGGCGCCAGTCTTCGAGGAGATTGGAGTATTCAACGAACACGCGCGGTACGTCACGGGTGTCCCGTTCGGCCAGCAGACTGTATTTCAGCCACCAGGCACAGGTGAGCTCCGGTGAGGAGTCGACGTAATTTTGCTGGTTGGCACGCTTCTCCAGAGATCCGATGATCTCGTCCGGATGGCGTACCGCGACTACGGCCGCGACGTCGAAGCCGGCCTGACGCGCGGCCTCGAACCAGATCCGGGACACCGCGGTCGTTTTCGGTTCCTTGATGATCAGGACCGGGGCGGGCGGCAAGCTGGCGAGGTAGTCCTTGAGCTTGGCCACCCAGGCGCCGTTCTTCTCGGCGGCGAACGCGCCGTCCTGGTAGGAATCCAGGGCCGTGTCGTACCCGGAGCTGTCGTGATCATGCAGGATCGCCTGATTCAGATGGATGACGGCGCGCGCCTCGAAAAACCCGCGCGGATTCTCCGAGGTAGCGCCCAACAGGCCGGGCGGAAGCGAGCCGCCGCACAGGGAGAGAACTCGCGCCAGCGCCGAGGTTCCGGACCGGCCATTGCCCAACACAAAAAGAGCCACCGGGCGACTCCGAGCCCCCGGTTGCGGGGTATCTCGAGGATTCTCGGCACTGGGCCGGCTTGTCATCACAGCGGCAGAATAGGGTTCTCGTGAGCGCTTCGACAAGGTGTTGAGCCGTTGCGGTGCACCACCCAACCTCGCCAAATCACAACAACCCGTCGGCTACTCTGACGCTCGTGTCAATCCAGGACCGTCCTGCGCAAGCACCCGATGATGCGCGGCGGGACAACCTGCTCGTACTGATGGATCAAGCCTTCTATGCGGGCCATCACGCCGCCGGCCAGCAGGAAGTGATGCAGGTCGGCTGGGTCTATCACCACCCAGTCGACATCGAGGGATTGGAGCGTTTTCGCGACAAACTCGGTCAAGGAATGATGGGACGGCTCATCGAGCGGTCACCGCTGCCGTTCGGCCGGTGGCGGTGGGTATCGGACCCCAATCCGGCCCCACTGGATATCGCCGAGGCCGTTCGCCCGCGGGATGAGCTCGGCGACTGGTTCGACGAGCGCACCCAACTACCTATCGACCCGGAATCGGGACCCGGCTGGCGGATCAGCGTGGTCCGTCTCAGCGACGGCTCGACCGCCATCAGCTTGGTGCTGTCTCACTACGTCATCGACGGCATCGGTGCGGCCGTCGCGGTGACCCAGGCGCTCCTCGACCTGCCCGTCGATCTTGGCTATCCGCCCCCTCGGTCGCGCTCTCGGCTGCAGGCCTTGGTTCAAGACGCCCGCGGAACCGCACGGGATGCCCCGGATACGGTGCGGGCATTTCTCGCGGCGGTGAAAGAGGCCCGCCGCCGCCAGCAGGATGTTGTGCACTCCCAGGCCCAGGCATCATTGCCTGGCCCGCCGACCAGCGGCGCCGACGACCTCATGATCGTGCCCAACATCTGGATCCGGATCCGGCTGGACGAGTGGAATGCGCTTGCGGAAACTCTGGGCGGCACAGTGAGCGCGCTGGCTGCGGCGTTCACCGCGAGACTCGACCGGCACATGGGACGCACGCATGGGGATGCCGACAATGTCAGAATGCTGCTCACCGTCAATACCCGCACCATGGACGATGCGCGGGCGATCGCCGTCTCGTTTGTCCGGGTCGGCATCGACCCGGAGTGCGTGACGGCCGATCTGACTCCCGCCCGCGCCGCGATCAAACAGGCGCTCAAGGACGCAAAAGACACCCCCGACGAATCGGCGGAGCTCGTTGCCCTGACGCCGTTCACCCCCAAACGGGCGTGGAAGCATCTGATGGACTACGCGGTCAGCGACCCGGAGCAACCCGCGGTGTGCTCGAGCCTCGGCGATACGGGTCCGGCCGCAAGCCGCCCCGACGGCACGCTGTCCGACGGGATGTTCGCTCGAGGAGCGAGCCAGAACGTGACGCGCGGCTGGCTTGAACGAGCGGGCAGCCAACTGCACGTCTTTGTCGGCACCTCGATGGAGATGAATCAGGTCGGCGTGTGCGTGCGCGGCTACCAACCAGGTGCTGTGACAACCAGGTCCCAGTTGCGGGAGTTGGCCGAGCGCGCACTGACTGAATTCGGCCTCGCCGGCGAGATCGATTAGCGGATCGTGCGCCGAACCCCCATAGATATGAGAGTCGGTGGCACTGCGTCCTACCGCTTGCGGGCGCGTCAATGTGGCCTGCCTGCCAGCAACATAACAGTTAGCCATTACCGCGGCTTTACGCACGCGTAAGCCGTAAGCTCCGCTGTTGCATCACGAAAGAGCCCATACGGAGGCCATCAGCATGATTGACTCTCGTCAAGATCGGTCGTGCTCTCGGCAACCCCGCTCGTTTGCGGAGATCGCCGGACGGGCGGACTGTGACGCCCGCCACGCGGACGCTAACCTGAGGTACCGCGTCGATGTGTAGCTGTGCTTTCCATCCGACGGCTGGTACTACGAACGGAAGCGCTTGGAAGATGGGAAAGGTCGTCGTGCGGTGATCGATGGAAGTTTGCCCGACGTTGAGCAAACTCAGCCCGATGTCACCGACTGGCCCCGCGATGACACCGCTGAGCAGCCTGCCGACCAATCGCCGCCCCCGCCGCCCGCCCGGAGCGAATCCCGGAAGGGCCGTCGAAATCGAGGACTTGCGTTCACGTTGCTGAAGCGCCTGTGGATTCCGCTGCTCGTGATCGCCGTACTCGCTGCCGGCGGACTGACGGTGTCGCGCCTGCACGGCATCTTCGGATCAGAGACAGGCCTCTCCTACAGCGATACCAAGAACGAAAAGGCCAAACCTTACAACCCGAAGAAGATGAAATACGAGATCTTCGGACCGCCTGGGACCTCGGCCCAGATCAGTTATTTCGACGAAAACGGCAACCCGGTGCATACAGATGCGACACTGCCATGGTCGTTGGAGTTCCCGATCTCCGCCGCGGCAGGCATCGGAAGCATTGCCGCCCAGGGTGATAGCGACACCATTGGCTGCCGGATCTCGATAGACGGCGACGTGAAAGCGGACAACACCACGACGCACGAAGTGAGTTCCTTCGTCTCCTGTCTGCTGAAGGCCGCATGAGTAACCACCAGCTGGAAACAAGCCGGCCTTTCATTGCGCACAACATCCGCCGGTTCTCGGTGCTGGTCATCTTGGGGTGGATGGCGATCATCGTCGGCTTGACCCTCGGCGTACCAACCCTGGAGCAGGTCGAGGCTGAGCACGCGGTATCGCTGAACCCCACCGATGCACCGTCTTATAAGGCGGCGATGCGAATCGGCGGAGCTTTCGATCAGTCCTACGCCGGTAATGCCGCCGCGATGATCGTCCTTGAAGGCCAGCAGCCGCTCGGCGATGACGCTCACGAGTACTACGACCGTATGATCCGCCAGTTCCGAGCCGATACCAAGCACGTTCAGAACATCCAGAACTTCTGGGGTGACCCCCTCACCAGGGGCGCCGCGGAGAGCGACGATGGTAAGGCCGCATACGTCCAGGTGCTGCTTTCCGGCAAACCGGGCGAGGCGTTGGCCAACGAATCGGTCCAATCCGTGCAGCACATCATCGAGCAGACCCCCGCGCCGCCAGGCGTCAAAGCCTACGTGACCGGTCCCGCCGCGCTTGCCGCCGATATGAGCCGCGCCGGCAACAGCACGGTCACCACGATCACGTTGGTGAGCATCGCGGTGATTTTCCTGACGCTGCTCATCGTCTACCGTTCGCCGCTCACCGTGATCGTGCTGCTGTTCGTCGTCGGAATACAACTGTCAGCGGCCCGTGGCTTTGTTGCGTTACTCGGCCATCACGAGATCATTGGACTTACCACCTTCGCGGTAAACCTGTTGGTAGGCCTGGTGATCGCGGCCGGCACGGACTACGCAATCTTTTTCATCGGCCGATATCATGAGGCGCGTCTGGCCGGCGAAGACCGGCAAACGGCGTTCTACACCATGTATCAAGGTGTCGCGAAGGTGGTGCTGGCCACCGGCCTGACGGTGGCCGGAGCGACGCTCTGCCTCAGCTTCACCCGGTTACCTTTCTTCCAAGCCCTCGGCGTTCCCTGCGCGGTAGGCATCTTGGTCGCGGTCGCGGTTGCCCTCACGCTGGTGCCGGCCGTGATTGCGGCGGGAAGCCGCTTTGGTCTGTTCGAGCCCAAGCGAAAAGTCACAGCTCGTGGATGGCGGCGAATCGGGACGGCGATCGTTCGCTGGCCTGGACCAATCCTGGTCGCTTCGTTGGCGATTACCCTTGTCGGACTTTTGACGCTGCCGGGATTCAAACCCGATTACAACGACCAGCACTTTCTTCCCAAGAACATCCCGGCTGCCGAGGGAATTGCTGCGGCATCACGACATTTTCCACCGTCGGCGATGATGTCACCTGAGATCTTGATGGTCGAGACCGATCACGACCTCCGCAATTCGGCAGACTTCTTGGTGCTGAACAAACTGGCGAAAGCAGTACTTGCTATACCGGGTATCGAGAAAGTCCAAGCCATAACCCGGCCCGAGGGAACGCCGATCGCGCACACCACGATTCCCTACCTGATGAGCGCGCAACAAGCCGGCCAGCAGCAATTCATGTTCTTTCAGAAACAGCGCATGTCAGATCTGCTCGCGCAGGCCGATCAATTGGGACAAACCATCACCATCATGTCGAATATGTATGACTTGATGAAGCAGCTGTCGACAACCATGCACAGCATGGTCAAAAGCACGCATGAAATGTCTGACATCACGATGGAATTGCGTGATCATATCGCCGACTTCGAGGATTTTTTCCGGCCCATACGAAATTATCTGTATTGGGAACCGCACTGCTTCGACATTCCGCTGTGCTGGTCGATCAGAAGCATTTTCGACGTCCTCGACGGCGTCGACGGACTGACCGAGAAGCTGGCGCAGCTGACCGCGAATCTCGACCAGATGGACGTGATCATGCCGCAACTGCTCGCGCAGTTCCCGGAAATGATCGCAATCATGACCAGCATGAAAGCAATGCTGCTCACGATGCACAGCACCATGTCCGGGGTCTTCGGCCAGATGGACGACAACGGCGCCAATTCGACCGCCATGGGTAAAGCCTTCGACGCCGCGCAGAACGATGATTCGTTCTACATTCCACCGGAAGTCTTCAAGAACGAAGATTTCAAGCGGGTCATGAAGATCTTCATCTCGGCGGACGGCAAAGCCACCCGCATGCTCATTTCTCAAAAAGGTGATCCCACATCGCCCGACGGCATCGGCCGGGTCGACGCCATAAAAAGTGCGGCCGAAGAAGCACTAAAGGGCACCCCACTGGAAGGGTCGCAAATCTCTCTGGCCGGCACAGCGGCTTTGGTGAAAGACACGGTGACTGGAACAAGATACGATCTGATAATCGCGGTCGTTTCAGCACTGTGCCTGATATTCGTCGTGATGCTGATCGTGACGCGAAGTCTGATTGCCGCAATGGTTATCGTTGGTACGGTACTTATCTCGTTGGGCGCATCCTTCGGTCTGGCCGTTTTCATTTGGCAGTATCTGCTCGGAATACAATTGCACTGGTCGGTCTTCGTGATGACGGTGATCATTCTTCTGGCAGTCGGATCTGACTACAACTTGTTGTTGGTCGCCAGAATGAAGGAAGAATTGGGCGCCGGCATCAATACGGGGATCATTCGGGCAATGGCGGGCACCGGCAAGGTCGTGACAACCGCCGGCCTGGTATTCGCGTTCACCATGGCGTCGATGATCGTCAGCGACGTGATCAGCATCGGCCAGGTAGGCACGACGATCGCCGTCGGTCTGCTGTTCGACACCTTGGTCGTGCGCGCATTCATGACACCGTCCATCGCCGCCCTGTTAGGCCGCTGGTTCTGGTGGCCGCAACTGGTTCGGCCCCGCCCCGCCAGCACGATGCTCCGGCCGACAGGACCGCGTCCGTTGGTGCGCGCGTTGTTGCAGAACCAAGAGAAGTAAGTGTCGGCCATCCAGACCAAGACAGAGCCGACCCACCAGCTCAGTCGGCCGTTGATCGCGCGGTCGATCCGAACGCTGTCGCCTCTCATCATTGCGGTCTGGGTGGCGGTCACGGTTTATGTGACGTTCTTCGTCCCTTGGCTGGAGACCGTCAGCCGGGACCATTCCGTGCCGATGGCCCCACAGGACGCCCCGGCAGTGGTGGCCATGCACCGGATGGGCAACGAGTTCAAAGAGTCCACCTCCGACAGTTTCGCCATGCTGGTGATGGAGGGCCAGCAGGAACTCGGCGACGAGGCACACACGTACTACGACGGACTGATTCGCGCGCTGAAGAGCGATACGAAGCACGTCGAACATGTGCAGGATTTGTGGGGAGATCGACTCACCGCGGCGGGTGCGCAAAGTAAAGACGGCAAGGCCGTCTACATCCAATTGAATCTGGCCGGCAACCAGGGCACAACGTTGGGCCAACAATCAATTGCCGCGGTCCGCAACATCGCCGAACAGACTCCGGCGCCGCCCGGTATCAAGGTCTACGTCACCGGGCCCGCCGCGCTCGTGTCGGACATGCAACATGCCGGCGACCACTCGATGATCAAGATGACTGCCGTCGGGGCCGTCCTCATTTTTGCGGTCCTGCTTCTCGTCTACCGATCGATCCTCACCGTTCTCGGTCTGTTGCTCACCGTCGGTATCGAAGTCCTCATCGCCCGAGGGACCGTCGCGTTTCTCGCCGACCACAACGTCATCGGTCTCTCGACATTCGCGACCAGCCTGCTGGTTGCCCTGGCGATGGCGGCCGGGACCGACTACGGAATCTTCTTCTTCGGCCGGTACCACGAGGCGCGCCACGCCGGCGAAGACATCGAAACCGCCTTTTACAGCACCTTCCGCAGCGTCGCCCCCGTCGTCTTGGGCAGCGGTCTGACCATCGCCGGAGCGATGCTGTGCCTGAGTGTCACCCGGATACCCATCTTCCAAAGCATGGGCGTGCCATCCGCTGTCGGCATGTTCGTCGCCGTCGCGGTGGCCGTCACACTGGTCCCATCGCTGCTGGCCGTCGGAAGCCACCTCAAATTGTTCGACCCGAAGGTCCGGCTCAAGAACCGCCGGTGGCGACGAATCGGAACGGCGGTCGTTCGCTGGCCGGTTCCCATCCTCATCACGACCATAGCGATCGCGCTGGTCGGGCTGCTCGCGCTGCCGGGCTACCAGACCAGTTACAACGATCGCTTGTACATACCGCAGGATCTACCGGCAAACGTGGGAAACGCGGCTGCCGATCGCCATTTCTCCCAGGCCCGGATGATGCCCGAAATTCTGATGATCGAATCCGATCACGATATGCGGAACCCCTCGGATTTCCTCATATTGCACAAACTGGCCAAAGCTATTTTCCAGGTTCCAGGCATATCTCGGGTTCAGGGCATAACACGGCCCGAGGGAACACCGATCGAACACACCTCCATACCCTTCCTCATGGACATGCAGAATGCGGGCATGCAGAGCAGCCTGAACTTTATGAAAACCCGCATGAATGACCTGCTCGAACAGGTCAAAATGATCGATAGACAAATCGCGCTGATGAAGCGTATGTATGAACTGCAAAAGCAGCTCAACGGCATCACCCACGACTCGTTCATCACAACGAAAGAGATGTCGCAAGTCGTTACTGTTCTCATGGGCAGCTCGGCAGACTTCGACGATTTCTTCAGGCCTATTCGCGCCTATTTGTACTGGGAACCGCACTGCTACAACATTCCGCTCTGCGTAGCGGTGCGATCGATATTCGACTCGATCGACGGCATATCCGCACTCAACGACAAGATGAAGGAAATGCTGGTTCAGTTCGGGACATTGGACCAGCTGATGCCCCAGCTTCTCGCACAGATGCCGCAGATGATCGCAATCATGGAATCCATGCGGGACATGATGCTGAAGATGCACAGCACCATGTCCGGGTCATTCGGTGTATTGGACGATTCGAACTCGAACACCCTTGCCATGGGGCAGGCGTTCGACGCGGCGCAAAACGACGATACCTTCTACCTTCCGCCCGAGGTCTTCCAGAACCCGGATTTCCAGCGGGCGATGAGCGCCTACCTGTCCCCCGATGGCAAAGCAGCGCGATTCATCATCTCCCACAAGGACGAACCCGCGTCCCCGCAGGGCATCGCAAGTATCGCCAAGATCAGGACCGCGGCGGAGGAAGCTCTCAAGACAACACCGCTGCGGGGCTCCAAGATCTATATCGCCGGCACCGCAGCGACATTCAAGGACTTCAGCGACGGCTCCAAATACGACCTCTGGATCGCGGCCGTGGGCGCACTCTGTCTGATCTTCATCATCATGCTGCTCATCACCCGTAGCTTGATTGCCTCCCTGGTGATCGTGGGCACGGTGGCGCTGTCGCTGGGCGCTTCATTTGGGCTCTCGGTACTGCTCTGGCAGTACATTCTGGGCATCAAATTGCACTGGATGGTATTGCCGATGTCGGTGATCGTGCTCTTGGCGGTTGGCTCGGACTACAACCTGCTCTTGGTATCCCGAATAAAAGAAGAACTCGGCGCGGGCATCAACACCGGCATCATCCGCGCCATGGGCGGCACCGGCAAGGTCGTGACCAACGCCGGGCTGGTGTTCGCGTTCACCATGGCTTCGATGGTGATCAGCGATCTGCAGATCATCGGTCAGGTCGGCACCACGATCGGCCTGGGCCTGCTATTCGACACCTTGGTTGTACGGTCGTTCATGACACCGGCGATCGCCGTGTTGCTCGGACGCTGGTTCTGGTGGCCGCAGCGGGTTCGGCCACGCCCGGCCAGCTTCATGCTCCGGTCGCAAGGAACGCGTGCGTCAGTGCGGACGTTAATGCTGCCGCACGAAGACCGCGACGACGATGCGCTAACTACCGAAATCCCAAGGACTTCGGTCTGATTCGCTAGCCTGCCGCGGACGTCGCCCGAGTCTCCAGCCGCACGTAGTTCTGCAGTGTTTCGTCGGCGGCGGCGGGCACGAACCCGGTGGACTCGATTTTTGTCAGGTCGAGAACACCGCTGGCCGGGCGCGGCGACACGGGATTGGTGGCCGACGCGAAGTACTCGGCGGTGGAGACGCCGCTCACCCTGTTCGGATCGTGGCCCGCCAGCTCGAAGGTGCGGCGTGCCACATCGGCCCATGAGGTGATCGGGCCGGACCCAGTCATGTTGTACGTCCCGTACGACGCACGGCTCTCGGCCAGGTGCCGGATCGCGCGGGCCAGCTCCGAAGTGAATGTCAAACGACCGAGCTGGTCGTCGACCACCGATGGGTCAACGCCCCGGTCGGCAAGAGAAAGCATGGTGCGCACGAAGTTTCGCCCCTCACCGATCACCCACGAGGTACGCAGGATGTAGTGCCGGTCAAGGGTTGCGATGATCTGATCGCCGGCGGCTTTCGTCTGTCCGTACACACCGAGCGGGGCCATCGGATCGTCCTCGCGGTAGGGCCGCGTCGCGGTGCCGTCGAACACGTAGTCGGTCGACACATGCACGACAGTCAGTCGGTGCGCCAGCGCCACCCGCGCTAGATTCGCGACACCCGTGACGTTGGCGGCCCACGCGGCGACGCGCCCTTCGGCGGTCTCGGCGACGTCCACGGCCGTGTAGGCCGCGGCGTTGATGATCGTGTCGTACTCACGCCACGGGCGCGCCGAACCGAGATCGCCGGACGTGAGATCGAAGTCCGGCAGGTCGACGAACTCGACATGCGAAACGCCCGCGTAGGACTCGCGCAGGGCGCGACCCAGCTGACCGTTGGCGCCGATCACCAGGATCTTGCGCGGCTGGACGGGAACGACCTCGGACAAGGGGCCCTGGGCGCGGTCTTTCGCGGACAGCTCAGCTCGGTCCAGTGGAATCGGCCAGTCGACGGCGATGGTCGCATCCGCCGGATTCAGCGAGGTGTAGATGCCCTCCGGCGAATAGTGATCGTTGACGAGGTAGGTGTAGGCGGTGTTGGGCTCCAGCGTCTGAAATCCGTTGCCGACGCCCTGCGGCACGAACACGGCACGCGATGGATCAAGTTCGGCGGTGACCACCGTCCCGAACGTCGGGCCGTCCCGCAGATCTACCCACGCGCCGAAGATCCGCCCGCTCGCGACAGAGATGTACTTGTCCCAGGGCTCGGCGTGGATGCCGCGGGTGGTGCCTGCCGATTCGTTGAACGAGACATTGTTCTGAACCGGCCCGAAGTCGGGCATGCCGGCGGCCACCATCTTCTCGCGCTGCCAGTTCTCCTTGAACCACCCGCGATTGTCGCCATGGACGGGAAGATCCCAGATGATCAGTCCCGGAATGGCTGTCGAGGTTGCGCGCAGCGCCTTACCGAGCTCCGTCATTACTCGCGCTCTCCTGTCATTGCCCGAGTCGGGCGTAGAAAGCCTCGGTGGCATCTTTGGCGGGCGCCCACCAATTTTCGTTGTTGCGGTACCACTCGATGGTCGCCGTCAGCCCGTGCTCGAAGTCAGGATATCGCGGCCGCCACCCGAGCTCATCACGCAGTTTGGTCGCATCGATGGCATACCGCAGGTCGTGACCGGTGCGGTCCGGGACATTTTCGTAGGCGTCGGCGTCTTGACCCAGGATCGTCAGGATCAGTGCGACGACCGTTTTGTTGTCCTTTTCGCCGTTGGCGCCGATCAGGTATGTCTCGCCTATCCGGCCCTTCTCCAGGATCGCCAACACCGCCGACGAATGATCGTCGGCATGGATCCAGTCACGGACGTTGAGACCTTCGCCGTACAGCTTGGGACGGGTGCCGCGCAGGACGTTGGTGATCTGGCGGGGGATGAACTTCTCGACGTGCTGGTAGGGGCCATAGTTGTTGGAGCAGTTCGAGATCGTCGCTTGCAGACCATAGGAACGCATCCACGCACGCACCAGCAGGTCACTGCCTGCCTTGGTCGACGAATACGGTGACGACGGGTTGTACGGGCTGGCTTCGGTGAACCGGACCGGGTCGTCCAGCGCCAGGTCACCATAGACCTCGTCGGTCGAGATGTGGTGGTACCGAACGCCGTACTTGCGGACCGCCTCGATCAGCGTGAACGTGCCGATCAAGTTGGTGTGCAGAAAAGGCTCCGGGTCATCGAGCGAATTGTCGTTGTGGGTTTCCGCGGCGTAGTGCACGACGCTATCGGCAGAGGCCACCAACTTGTCGACCAGCTCGGCATTGGCGACGTCGCCGTGCACGAAGGTCACCCGCTCTTCGGGCAGCCCGGCCAGCGACTCACGGTTGCCGGCATAGGTGAGTTTGTCCAGCACGGTGATGTGATGGTCGGTGTGCTCGACCGCGTAGTGCACGAAGTTCGATCCGATGAACCCCGCACCTCCAGTGACGAGAAGCTCAGTCACTAGAAACCTCGCTCCAGCAGGCCCAGCAGGTAGGAGCCGTAGCCCGACTTCACCAGTTTCTCGGCGCGCTCGCGCATCTCATCCTCGGTGAGAAACCCTTGTCGCCAGGCGATCTCCTCGGGAACGCCGATCTTCAGACCGGTTCGGCGTTCGATGGTGCGCACATAGTCAGCCGCGTCGGTCATCTGGTCGAACGTGCCGGTGTCCAGCCATGCGGTGCCGCGCGGCAACACCTGTACCCGCAACCGTTCCTGTTCCAGATAGGCGCGATTGACATCGGTGATCTCGTACTCACCGCGATCACTCGGCGAGAGATCACGGGCGATATCCACGACGTCATTGTCGTAGAAGTACAGCCCTGGCACCGCGTAGTTACTCTTGGGTTGTTTCGGCTTCTCCTCCAGCGACACCACCATTCCGCCGGGGTCGAATTCCACGACGCCGTACGCGGACGGCTCCGCCACCCAGTACGCGAAGATCGCGCCACCGTCGATATCGGTGAAGCTCTTGAGCTGGTTGCCCATTCCCGGTCCATAAATCAGGTTGTCGCCCAACACCAGTGCGACCTTCTCGCCCCCGATGAAATCGGCGCCGATGGTGAACGCTTGAGCCAGCCCATCCGGCGACGGCTGTTGGGCGAAGGTGATCGACACGCCGAACCGAGATCCATCACCCAGCAGCCGCTCGAAGCTCTCCGCGTCGTGGGGTGTGGTGATCACCAAGATGTCCTGGATGCCCGCCAGCATCAGCGTCGACAGCGGGTAGTACACCATCGGCTTGTCATACACCGGGATCAGCTGCTTTGAGACACCCAGCGTGATCGGGTGCAGGCGGGTCCCCGAGCCGCCAGCGAGGATGATTCCCTTCATGATGCCGCGGTGATGACGCGGACGCCCATCCCGCGTGTCTCGTAGATGCACAGATCGTCCACCCAGAACCGGCCGTCGAAAACGATCAGCACGCCCCGCTCATCTCGCTCCGTGGAGAGGATCTCGATTTCGGATCGGGTGCGCTTGTTGGTCGGGGTCACTTGCCCACGGAACTTCCAGCTAAATGTCTGGTCCAAAGCAACAGGCTCGAATGCGATTCCGCCGTCGGCCAATCCCGACAACTTGACCGCCGCGCGAGCCGCCTGCTGCATGGCCTCCAGACCGAGCGAGCCCGGCTGCACCGGGTCCTGGAAGAAGTGGGCCTTGAAGAACCATGCTTCGGGTGTGACGTCGTACTCGGCGACCAGTCGGCCCAGACCGGCTTCTCCCCCACCCGGCCAGAAGTTGACTCGGTCGAGAACTTGAAGGCGACCCTGGTCCAGCCATGGGGCACCGGCGAGCTCCGGGGAGGTGTAGGACAGTGCGACCGGAGCCGGCTGTGACAGTGCCTCCAGCGCACCCGGTTTCGTCCGCAAGCCGACCTGGTTCTTCAGCGCCTCCGGGCTGAAGAACCCGAAGGCCGTCGTCATCGTCATGACGACTTCGTGGTCTTGGGTGCAGATGACGTCGAAGAACACGATCGTCGAGCCGGCTCCGTCGGCGAACCGCTCCAGCGTCGACGTCACCCGCAGCGTCCCGACTCGAGCGGGACGGCGTTGCACGACCTCACCACCGTCGAGGTTGCGGAACACCACGTCGTCAGCGCGATTGGCGGCGAACCCGTTATAGGAGGACAGCCAGCCGCACGGCTGCAGCAGGATCTCGATCAGCACCGGCATCGGGACCGCATCGACGTGCGCGTCCGCGAAATACCACTCGCCTTCCGGCACATCGTATTCCGCGACGACGGTGCCACCCTTGGTCGGCACACCCGGCGGGCTGGACACGCTGAGCACCCGCGACATGAAGTGGTAGGGCTCGTCCGGCAGCCGCGGCGCCCGGCGAGTGCCGTCGAACGGTGCGTACAACGCGCCGAACGCATCCGACGGCATGCCACGGCCGCAGGCCAGCAGGGCGCCCTGATCACCGCGAACATCGTTGGTACCGGCCAGGATCTGCACCGGGCCGGGCGCGCCGGGGGGCATCGGCCAGTCCGGCACCAGGCGCATACCGAAGCGCCGGGCGTGGAAGACCTTGAAACCGTCACTGCGGCAGAGCAATGCGGCGAAGACAGTCGGTGTCGGGCCATCGATGATCTCTTCGATGAACACCTCGTAGTCGAGCATGTGGTCGGCGTCCGGAGTCACCTGCCCGCGGCACACGAAGCGCGCCATATCGTCGGGCACCGGCTCGAATCGCCAACCATCGCGCTCGATGGTGAAACCGTAGGCAGCCATTGCGAAGGACAGCGCCTGGGTGGCCGCGTCCGCCATCAACGTCCCTGGCATGCAGGGGTCGTTCTTGAAATGCCCGTCGTAGAACCACATGTCCTTGGGCACCGCGGCGGTCGCGCGCAAATAGCCGCGGCCCCAGGGGCCACCATTGGGATCGAACTCGGCGATCTCGTCGATCAACCGCAGCTTCCCGGTCGGAAGGGACGGTGTCCGCGTGTGGGCGGCCGCCCGCTCGAACCCAGCGCCGAAGCACCGATACGCGTGCCCCTGGGTGAAGGCGTCGAGATCGTCGCGGCTGAATGAACGCTTTTCGGTGACGACGGGGGGTTCGTCACGCACTGCGCCGTCCCGCGGTGCATCGTCGGCGGCATCCCACAACACCCCGTCGGACTCGGCAAGCTCGGCATCGGAGAAGAACCCGGCCTGTCCGTTACGCACCGAGATCATCAGCCGATCACCGATGTAGCAGTCGTAGTGGAAGAAGAACAGACGCGTATCACCGGTTTTCGCGTGGCCGTCGATGTGGATCTCGTAGTGCAGCGTGTCGCCACCTTTGGGCAGCTCGCCCATGAATGTCAGATCGCAACCGAGCAGGCGGTAGACCCGCTCACTGCGGTTGCTGAAATCCGCACCCAACCACGAGGCGAGCAGCAGGTCCGCCTGGCCGCTCTCGATCACCACACCCGGCGACATCCGACCGTTGTGGATGTACCAGGCGTTCGGATCGACATCGGTCTCGGTGACGATGAGGCCGGTACCCATCGTGCCGGGTTCGCCCTCGATGCTCATCACCCGATCCGCCAGGAGCAGCGGTGGCTCCGGCATCCGGACCAGGCGCTCGTACTGGTCGTACTCGGCGAACTTCGGTCCCATGACCTCCGAAACATTGCCTCCTGCAAGGATTTCCAGCTGGTCGCGGGACCACAGCGGTTCCTTGACCGGCGCCGGGCGCTTGGTCGGCGCCGGAGTGGGAGCGCTCCGCGCGGGTGCGGGCTTGACCGTCACCGGCGGTGGCGGCGGTGGCGGCGGTGCACTCGGTGCCGCGGCCGCCGGCGTGGGCGCACTCGCCACGGGTGCGGGTGCGGGTGCGTAAATCACTGGAGCACTGGCCGCGGCCGCAGACACTGATCCCCGCCGCCCAGACACCAGCGCAAGAAGATCGCCGCGCGACTTCAGGAATGACGCGTGGGCCTCTGCTTGCCGATCGAGGAACGCCGAATGCGCATCACTCACCGAGGCAACCAGATTCAGCGCCGCGGCCGTCTGATCGCTGAACGCCGCGGCGGCAGGGACGACCGGTCGGGCGATCGCGGTCCTGGTGTCGGGCACAGACTGCACGACGACCTCCTGGGCGACCACCAGTGGCCCGGGGTGGACCGGCGCGGGCGGCATGACTTGAACATTTCCGTGGTCCACTTCTGGCATGGGCGCGCTTCCATTCTTGGACGCCTCAGGCGTCGGTGCATTCCGGGACGTTTGGGGAGTCGGCACGATATCCGGCCAATGGGCGGCCAACGTCAGCGTGCGGGTGTTCTCCGACGACGCCACCTGGCCCTGGTCACGCAATTGCTGGATGCGCATGTCGAATGCATCGATGTCGACCGGCAGCCCGTGAGCCCACAGCTTGCCGACGGACTCGGCCAGGGCGCGCAGCCCGCGGCGTTCCTGGGGGTCCAGCGCGACTGCCAGATGGGGGCGATCCCCGAGGATTTTTGAGACCGCCGCGGTCAAGATCGCGCGGGGCCCGTGCTCGACGAAGACGCGAACGCCGTCCTCCCACGCTTGAAGCACCGTCGCGGGGAAATCGATCGGTTCGAGGGCTTGCCGGGTGATCGCCTCGGCGGCCGCCTCCCGGGTGGGCACATAGGCACGGTTGACCGCGTTGGTGTAGAACCGGATGTCCGGCACCTCGTGCGTCTCCCGGGTGTGGATGTTGCGCCAGGTGTCGGCGAACGGTGCCATTGCTTCGCAATGGATGACCATGTCCAGGCCAAGGGGTATCGCCGTCGCTCCAGGGACGGCGTCGATCACCCGTCGGCACGCCGCGGGATCCCCGCCGATGACGCAATCGTCGGGTGCCTGAACGATCGTCATGTAGGCGCGCGGCTCGACGGCCAGCGCCGCATCAACCAAGGATCTGGGCGCCGTAATACGCCAGCACTCCCACGGGGCCGGTTGGTCACCCAGCCCCCAGTCGGCCGCCGCCACCCGACATTCGCCGGTCAGCTCATCGCCATACATACCCGACGCCTCGATCTCATCGAGCATCGGTTCCAGGTCGCTCCAGACCCCAAAGGCCATCAGCGAGTTCGTTTCGCCCGACGAAAGGCCGATGGCAGCAGTGGGTTTGAGGCCAAGGACGGTGCGGGAGAACTCGGCCTGCGACTGACAGACCAGAGCACAACCGGTCAGCTGGGTGCGCGGGTCCAGGGTGGTAATCCCGGCACCGTGCAAAGCGCGAGCAAGATCGCCAACACCGGAGAAGCGTTGGGTGAGTGCATCGCCGATCTCGGGCCACGCGAACAACAGATCACGCCCGGCACCCGGGTACGCCGCAGCCGCACCAGTGAACGTGAACGCCAGTTCGCCGGACATCGGTGCGTCGGCGAACGCGATGCCCGGGATGACCGGTAGCTCGCCACGTTCCAGGCGCTGTATGGCCTGCTGCCGAAGCGTGTCCACTCCTGCCTGGCTGTCCCCCACCAACGAACACCGCACCGGCCCGCTGCCACCGGATTCGCCGCGCTGCATCCGGCTCAGCACATCAGCCCTGCTGGCACCGGCGTAACGCTCCGATACCGGGACGACGCCGAGAGCCAGCGGCTTTGGTGCGCCACCGGCGGCAGACACGGTAATACCGTCGGCGCGTCCGCCCAACGCCTCGACCCACACCGCGGCCGCTGTGCCACCCGGTGCCGGCTGCGCACCGGCCCGGTCCACCCGTACCCGCGCCCGCACCGCCTCCGCGCGCGCTGCGATCTCAACGGCAGCGCTGGCCGCATGGGTGCGGCCGAACCGCCCGGAAGCGAAGTTCGGATCCTCAGCGGTCGATACAACGTCAGTATCGATGACGGCGATGATCTCGTCGCCGGCGGCTTCGGCATCGGCGCGCCGCTTGAGGACGAAGGCCACCGCCGCGTCGCCGTGGGCCACGCTGGTGTCTTCAGCCAGTGCGTCCGCCGCTCGTGAATGTGCTGGCTCACAACACATGTCGACCGCGCCGGCGACCACAGTATCGAGTTCGCGATGCCGCAACGCCCGGATGCCGATCTGCAGCGCGGTGATCGCGGACAGTTCCTCGGTGGATACGGTGAAGCCGAATCCGCGGAAGTCGCGCTGCGCGTGGATGCGGTTGGCGGGAATATTCGGCATGGTCCCGATCACACCGTCGGCAGTCAGTTTCGGGGCGGCCTCTTTGTTGGCCTCCAGCCAACGGTCATTGTCGGTGTTCAGCACCCGCAACCGTTGCCGGGCAATGGTGGCATCGCAGCCCATGCCGACGAAGACGCCGGTCCGCTCCGGATCGGTGTTCACGTTACGCAACGCCTGCCCTGCGGCCGCCAGCATCACCGTCTGCTGGCTCAGGCTCCCGGCGAGCTCGTTGGGCGGAAAACCAAGTCCGGCAAGCTCAAGCGCAACGACATCGAGTGGGATGGGCTGCGCCTCTGGCCCCAGCACCCGGCGACGGAACGCGTCTGCGTCGCGTGCGTCGCCAGTGACCACACCAATTCCACAGATCACGATCTCGTCGGTGGGCGGTTGTTGCCGAACGACTGAATCGCGTGGTCCCCGGTAATTCTCGACGATCAAATGAGCGTTGTTTCCACCGAACCCGAAGTTGCTGACCGCGGCGCGCTTGACCGGGCCGTCCCACGCCGTTGGCGTGGTGACCAATGTGAACGGCGTACCGCCGAGCTTGTCGGTCGGCTTCTCGCACAACGTCGGTGGAATGGTCGAGGCCTGCATAGCGGACAGCACATTCACCAAGCTGGCCGCGCCGGACACCGTGATGGTGTGGCCCAGATTTCCTTTCAGCGCACCCAGCTTCAGCGGAACGTCGCCGTAGGCAGCCGCGATGCTCTGCAGCTCCGTAGCGTCGCCCAGCGGTGTGCCGGTGGCGTGACAGTCCACATAGTCGATATCGGCCGGCGTCAGCCCCGCCTGCTCGAGGGCCGACAGCATCGCACGAGTCTGACCTCCCACAGCCGGTGCCAAGAAGCCGCTCTGGCGCCCGTCGTTCGAGAGCCCGACCCCCATGATCACACCAAGGATGTCGTCACCATCGCGTTCGGCGTCGCCGAGGCGCTTCAGCGCGACCAGCGCGGCACCTTGTGCGGGAACCAGGCCGTCGGCTTCCGCGTGGAAGGGACGGGACCGACCCGACGGGCTGAGCGCTTGCAGCGATGTGAAACCCAGATGCAGGAACAGGTCGTCCGAGCCGTTGACCCCGCCCGCGAGCATCAGGTCGGCACCACCGTCGTGCAGGGCATCGCACGCGAGTTTGATGGCGTAAAGCGATGATGCGCAGGCCGCGTCGAGCGCATAGACCGGTCCGGTCATCTCCATCGCACCGGCAACCAGGTGTATCGGCAGCCCCGACGAGAAGCGGTTGCGCGGATCGTCGTTTCCTTGGCCTGTCCAGACAGCCTCGACAAACGCAGTCCCCATCGTGCTGGGATACGACAGGTTGCCGACGATCAGACCGGTCCGCGGCGCCGCGATCGGCCCGCCCAGCGCCTGCTGCGCGCACTGGGCAAGCCAGGCAACGATCGGGTCAAGCTGGTCGAAATCGGGCATTCGCGAGGCGAATTGAGTCAGGTCAAACGATGTCTCGACATAGCCCCCGGTGGCTGACGAAACCCGCAGCCCCTGTTTGTCGCTGGCCAACAGCATTCCGGGATCCACCCCACACCACCGGTCGCGCGGGGTGGGTGTCAGCAGGCAGCGTCCACCCAGCGAGGCATCGAACAGCTCCTCCGGCGTGGCTGCACCAGGCAGTACGCAACTGCGTCCGACGATCGCGACGGGGTCGAACCCGCTCACGCCGACGTGTCCGCGGCGGCGCCCGCAGCGTAGAACTCCACACCCTCGAGCGTTGCGAAGAGCGCACCGTCGGAGGTTTCGTACGCGATATCGAAGTCGACGCGCTTGTCGTTCACCGGATGCGCAGCCAACCGGCAACGCCCGATACGGCCGTCACCGAAGGCACGGTGCAGCAGGACACGACCGATCCGCACCGGCAGCACCAGGGGACGGCCCTGCGCGCTCGCCCATATGATGCCCAGCTGCAGGCCGCCATCGATGCTGGCGGCGTCGATCGCCCAGCCGTTCTGCGGCCAGCCGAGGCCGTCGAGGCTGTTGAGAGTTGCTGTACCACCCGCAGTTCCGAAGCTGCCAAGTTGTTCGATGACGGCGAACTGCGGCCCGTGGAACAGCGGGCCGGCGTATGCCTCGTCGACACCCAGTGGCCAGTCCGACCCCGTTATCTGCGGAACCGACAGTTCTGGTTCGGCGACAGCCGCGGTGTCCACCGTGGCGCGGTAGCGGGCCCGGCCCTCACAATCACTGATCGAGACGGTGTAGGACGAGCCGGCCGGCTCGAAATCGATGGTGAGAGATTGCCGTTCGTGTTCGGCGAACGTGACTCCCGAGAGCACCTGGAAGTCACGGACCACCGGACACGCATCGGCAACGAGCCCACGTGCCGCGCGCAGCATCGCATCCAGCGCGATCACCACCGGCACCACAACCCGGCCGCGGACCTGGTGATCGGTCAGCACCGGCAGGTCCTCGGCCGACACCTCCCATTCCAGGCGTGCCGCGCGAAGCCGCGGCTCGGCCGGTGCGGCTACGACGACCGCGCTTGCCGACGACCGGCACAACGCGTGGTCAGCGAAGAACTGTGCACCCTCGGCGATCGGGATGACACCAACGCCGCCGGCGAGGAACCGGCTCTTCAGCGTCGCGTCAACCATCCCGCCGTCCCACGGCCCCCAGCCGAATGCGCGAACCACGCACTCTCCGTTGCGGCGCACCGACTCACGGGCCGCGATGGCCTCCAGCGCCGCGTTGGCCGAGGCGTATGCGGACTGTCCCGGATTTCCGGCCCGCGCCGCGATCGAGGAGAACAGCGAAATGAAACGCAGCTCGTCGGTCGACGTTGCATCCAGGAGTGCTTCTGCACCAATCAGTTTGGTGGTGAACACCTTGACGAATCCGTCGTCGTCTAGGTCTTCTAGGCGCTTGTCGGCAAGGACGCCGGCACCGTGGACCACACCAACGATCGGCCCGAAGTTCTGCCGAACCTCGTCCAGCACGCCGCGCAGTGCAGCCTCATCCGTAATGCTCGCCGCGAAGTAGCGAGCCGGAGTACCTTGCCGCTCCGCGGACGCCAGTGTGGCGCGGACCTCCCGCGTGGCCAGCAGGCTCTCGGCCTGCGCCCGAGCCTGCGGCAGGCTCAGCTGCTCGCCACGAGCCCGCGCCGATGCTGCCAGCGCGGTGGCGATCTCGGCGGCGGTGGTACCCGATGGCTCGTCAGCAGTGACCTCACGCAGCGGCGTACGGCCAAGGAGAGCGAGTCGCAGGCCGTGACGCTTGGCCAGCGCCAGCGCCGACTCTGCCGTCACACCACGCGCGCCACCGGTGACCACGACCACGCCGCCCGGCACGACGCTGATCGTCTCACCCTCTCCCACCGAAGATTCGATGTCGTCGACGGCAACCAGCCGGGTGCCATCAGCGCGCAGGGCGACCTCGATACCGCTGCCGCCCTCGAGCAGTTCGGCTGTCAGCCGGTCGGCGTCGAGGGTTTCCATATCGACAGCGCGCACCGAAGCATTTGGCCACTCCCAGCCGGCGGTTTTCACCAGGCTCGCGACTCCGACCGGTACGTCTGCGGCGACGAAACGGGCACCTGTCGACTGCACGGTGACGAAAAGCCTGGTTCGCGTACTGCTCTTGGCGACGCTGCGTGCGGCGTGGAATGCCCGCACGTGCACCGCGACACAGTCGTCGGGTGTGCGGGCCGGCGCCAGCGCCGCGAGGCTGATGACAGCACCCGCTTCGGCGGGCGCCTCGTCGACCGTCCGCGCCTGGAGTCCGCGGGCATTCATCGCACGCTCGAGCGCTTCGGCGAAGGCAGGGTCTTCACGGGTGATGAAGACGACGCCGTCGCGCAGGCCTGCCATTGCCAACCCGCTGGGCGGAGCCGCCCGAAGCTCAGTTTCCGTGCAGGACAAGCCGACTGCCGCCGAGGTCGGCGGGGCCGACTGGACTGCGGCGGTCTGCTCCACACGACCGCCGGCAGCGAAGCCGGAGACAGTGTCCACGACGTCCTGCAACGTGCGCAGATTCGACAACTCAGACGCCGGAATCTCCGGAGCACCAGGAAACTTCGCCTGCAACGCCGCCAAAATCTCGACCTGCTTAATCGAATCAATCCCCAGCTCGGCCTCCATCTCCATGCCCAACCCGAGCATGTCAACCGGATAACCCGTCTTCTCCGAAACAATCGACAACACCACATCACCCGCCGGAACTGCCGGAGCAGTCACCATCGGCGCAACTACCGCAGCCGCCGCCGCAGGTGCTGCGAACCCCGCGACGGTGTCCACGACGTCCTGCAACGTGCGCAGATTCGACAACTCAGACGCCGGAATCTCCGGAGCACCAGGGAACTTCGCCTGCAACGCCGCCAAAATCTCGACCTGCTTAATCGAATCAATCCCCAGCTCGGCCTCCATCTCCATGCCCAACCCGAGCATGTCAACCGGATAACCCGTCTTCTCCGAAACAATCGACAACACCACATCACCCGCCGGAACTGCCGGAGCAGTCACCATCGGCGCAACTACCGCAGCCGCCGCCGCAGGTGCTGCGAACCCCGCGACGGTGTCCACGACGTCCTGCAACGTGCGCAGATTCGACAACTCAGACGCCGGAATCTCCGGAGCACCAGGGAACTTCGCCTGCAACGCCGCCAAAATCTCGACCTGCTTAATCGAATCAATCCCCAGCTCGGCCTCCATCTCCATGCCCAACCCGAGCATGTCAACCGGATAACCCGTCTTCTCCGAAACAATCGACAACACCACATCACCCGCCGGAACTGCCGGAGCAGTCACCATCGGCGCAACTACCGCAGCCGCCGCCGCAGGTGCTGCGAACCCCGCGACGGTGTCCACGACGTCCTGCAACGTGCGCAGATTCGACAACTCAGACGCCGGAATCTCCGGAGCACCAGGGAACTTCGCCTGCAACGCCGCCAAAATCTCGACCTGCTTAATCGAATCAATCCCCAGCTCGGCCTCCATCTCCATGCCCAACCCGAGCATGTCAACCGGATAACCCGTCTTCTCCGAAACAATCGACAACACCACATCACCCGCCGACACCGACGGAGCAGCCGCAGGCACGGCAGGCGCTGGCGCCGATGGTGCGACCGGTGCCGGGGCTACGGTTGCCGGCGCGGCGACGGCGACTGGTGCGGCAACCGGTGCGGACGCAACCGGGGCGACAGCCACCGGCGGTACGACGGCCGGCGCCGCGACGACTGGGGCCGAAACCTGCCGTGGTGCAACGCTCGGCAGCGCCCTTGGTGCTTGCGCAACGACCGCCGGATCGCCCACGATCTGGGCCATCATCTGCGTGGACATATCCAGGAAGGCCTGGTGGCTTTGCGTCACCACATCCATATAGCGCTGGTGCTGCTCCGCGGTCTCCTTCTGGATGCTGTCGATGATGCTCCACACGTCGCCAGACAGCGGCGCCTCGATGACCTCCGCCTGTTGCTGAACCACCGAAGCCTGCTGGTGCACCACCGGCGCCTGCTGGACTACCGGCGCTTGCTGCTGGGCCGGCGCCTGGGTCTGCGGCGCCGCAACGGCGGGCGCCTCCATCCGCTGGACCGCCGGAGCCGGAGCCGGCGCAGGTGCTTGTGCCGCTGCCGGCGGCGCACTCTGCACGCGGACCCGGGTGCGCTTCGGCGTGATCGACGTCTTGCCGTCGACGGGCGGGTAAGGCTTGCCGAGGTTCGCTCCCCCGACCTTGACGGCGTGCTTGGGCGCTGGAACGAACTTCTCCGGTTCTTCGTAATGATCGAAGAGAGCGACGAGATCAAGCGCCACACCATCGGCCGCCAATGCGGCCAGTCCACGATGCCAACCGCGGAGGCCGTCGGCCTTCGGGTCGTCGAGGGCGACCGCGATGTGTGCCGATGTGCCCAGGATCTTTCCCACAAGTCCGGTCAGGACCCGGCCGGGGCCAACTTCGATGAAGCGCGTCACCCCGTCGCGGGCCATCGCCTCGATCATTTCGCGGAACCGCACCACCTGCTGGACCTGGTCGCCGAGTTGCTCGGCGACGTTCTCGCTGTACTGCTGCGCGGTGGCGTTCGCGTAGACCGGGAAGTTGGGCTGCCCGATCTTCAACGTCTTCAGATACGCCGTCAACGGTGCGCTGCTCGATGCCACGATCTCCGAGTGGAACGCCGAGGCCACCGGCAGCCGGACCGCTGTCCAGCCCTTCGCTTTCGCCGCGGTCTGTGCCCACGCGATATCGGAGTCGTATCCAGCCAGCACCACCTGGGTGGGGGCGTTGTCGTTGGCGATGACCAGCGAACCCGCCTCACTGGTATCCAGCAGCGCCCGCACGTCTTCGGCGGTCGCCGAGACCGCCAGCATCGCACCGTCCTTGCCTTGGCCGGCTTCGTTCATCAGTGTGCCGCGGGTACGGGCCGTCTCGACGAGACGCTCCGTCGGAAGTACACCCGCCGCGGCCAGCGCAGTAACCTCGCCGAAGCTGTGGCCCGCGGCCGCCGTGGCACTCACGCCGAGGACGTCGAGCAGCGCAAGCTGAGCCAGGCTGGTCGCGGCGATGGCCGGCTGGGCGTTGGCCATCGCGGTGAGCTCTTTCTTCTGTGCGTCTACCGCGGACGCGTCGAATACCGGCTCTGGGAACACAACACCGGGCAGATCGGTCAGATCGCCCTCGAGCCCATCCCATACCGCGAGCGCTTCGGGGAAGCTGATCGCGAGATCGCCACCCATCCCGACGTACTGGCTGCCTTGGCCGGGGAACAGGAATGCCGTCTTGCCTTCGCGGGCCGGCCCGAAGCCGACCGTAATATTGGCGTCCTTGAGCTCGGCGGCCTTGCCGTCGGCCAGCGCGGTGCGCAGCCGTTCTGCAACTGCCGCAAGCGATTCGGTATCCGTCGCCACCAGACCCGCGCGCGCGGGTTGCGCGGCATCGAACTCGTCGGCGGCCTCGAAAGCGATACGGGCAAGGCTCTCGCCAGAACGCGCGGCGGCGACGATGTCCGCGGCCCGCTTCTGCAGATCGGCCTCGGATTGCGCGCTCAGCACCACGAGCTCGCTGGGCAATGCCCGCAACCGCCTGGCGCGGTGCTCGCCTTGGTACTCCTCCAGCGTCACGTGGAAGTTGCTACCCCCAAAGCCGAAGGAGCTGACCGACGCGCGTCGAGGCTGGTCGCTCTTGCGCACCCAGGGCCGGGTCTGTGTGTTGACATAGAACGGCGATTCCTCGATCCCCATCGCGGGGTTCGGGCGATCGACCTTCAACGTCCCGGGCAGTATTGAATGCTGGAGCGCAAGAACGGCTTTGATGAGACCTGCAGCACCTGCCGCCGCCTTGGTGTGGCCGATCTGAGACTTCACCGATCCGAGTGCGATTCGCGCCGAGCCGTCGGTGAACACCGACTTCAACCCGGCGAATTCGGCGACGTCGCCCGCTTTGGTCGCGGTGCCGTGCGCCTCGATGAGTTCGACCGTCGACGGGTCGTAACCGGCCCGTTCGTAGGCACGGCGCAGCGCCTTGGCCTGCCCTTCGGAGCGCGGGGCGTAGACGCTGGACGCGCGCCCGTCGGAGGAGGAGCCCAAGCCGCGAATCACCGCATGGATCTGGTCCCCGTCGCGCTCGGCATCGGCGAGGCGCTTGAGCGCGACCATGCCGACACCCTCACCGATGATCGTGCCGTCAGCGCCATCGGAGAACGGCCGGCAATCACCGGTCGCCGAGAATGCTGGCGTCTTGGAGAAGCACATGTACATCATCACGTCGTTCAGTGCATCGACGCCGCCGGTCAGCACCACATCCGACTCGTGCAGATACAGCCTGTGCAATGCCGACTGCAGCGCCGAAAGCGAACTGGCGCACGCGGCGTCGGTGACGAAGTTGGCACCGCCGAGGTTGAGGCGGTTGGCGACGCGACCGGCGATGACGTTGCCGAGCAGACCTGGGAACGTGCTTTCCTGCCACGGCACATAGTGATCGGCGATGTCCTGGCAGATCTCGTCCGCTTCGCCCTCCGACAGCCCGTTCTCCAGCAGCGCTTTACGCCAGATCGGGCGTTGCATCCGCGAACCCATCTGCACAACGAGTTCGGTTGTCGAAGCGACGCCGAGCACCACGTCCACCCGGTCCAGGTCGACTTCCACGCCTTCACGCTGCACCTGATCTAGCAGCTGTTTTGCCGCGATCAATGCGAGGATCTGTCCGGTATCGGTCGACGGTAGTGCATTGGGCGGCAGACCGAATTTGACCGGATCGAAGTTCACCGGGTCGATGAAGCCGCCGCGCTTGCAGTAGGTCTTGTCCGGCGCCTTGGGGTCGGCGTCGTAGTAGTCGGCGATCAGCCAGTGCGAGGGCGGTACCTCGCTGATGGCGTCACGGCCGGCGGTGATGGTGCGCCAGAAGCCGGTGAGCCCCGACTCGCCCGGGTAGATCGCCGACATGGCGACCACGGCGATCGGAGTGGCAGTGGGCTGGTGCGTGTTGTCAGTCAAGGTAACCCTTATCCGAGGGGACGTGGACGGAAATCAAAGGCGGAAGGCGGCATCGCGACGCCCGAAGCGCGAAGCTGCCCGGCTCGAGTCACGGTCGCCGCACCCTCAAGCAGGTTGAGCGCGATCTGGCGAACCGTGCGTGCCTCCACCGGCTCGAGGAAGCTTCCTCGCACCCATTGGTTGAAGGCTCCCATCGCTGGACCACACCAGATCTGGTAGTCAGCGCGGCGTTCAGTGTTGCCGTCACGCGCCCACTGGGAACCCGTGAACAGGTACCAGCGGAACACCAGGGCCATGCGATGCCTCGGGTCCGCGGCGGCGCGCTCCACCTGGCGTGGGTCGCTCTTGGCGAAGAACGCCTCGGTGTCCGCCCAGATGTCGGCGACACTGCGTCCAAGGACCGTCTTTTCGAGGTTCGCCAGCTCGTCGGCCGGGGCCTCTTCGAGTGCGGAGTAGCGGCGATAGAAATCAGCCAGGCGGTGCCCGCGTTGGGCGAACATTGTGCCGCGCTTGAGAACTTGCACGGTCACGCCCATCTCGAACATGTCGGCGGCGGGCGCCATCGCCACGTCAGTGGATTCAGCGAGCCCCAACAAGCTTCGGGCATCAGGTGACAGGCCACTCTCCACTGCCGACTGGTTGACCGAACCGGTCAGCACGTAGGCGGCCCCGGCGGCGAACGCGGCCGCGACAGCGGCGGGGGTACCCAGCCCGCCAGCCGCTCCGACCCGGGGCAGGACGGGATAGCCATAGGTCGCGGCGATCTCATCGCGCAGGCTGATCAGCCGCGGAAGCAACACGGTCAATGCGCGGTTATCGGTGTGACCACCCGAATCGGCTTCGGCGGTGATGTCTTCCGCGATGGGGATTTGGCTGGCAAGCGCTGATTCTTCTGCGGTGATGCGCCCCTCGGCGACGAGCGCGCTCAGCATCGCTTCCGGTGCAGGCGAAAGGAACTGGCGAGCGACCTCGTCACGAGAGACTTTCGCGAAAATGTGCCCGGCCCGGACGACGTGCCCGTGCGCGTCACGACGCAGACCTTTAGCCGCGTAGAGGACGATCGCGGGGGTGAGTCGCATGAACGCTGAGGCGGACACGTAGCGGACACCGAGGCGATGGAACAGGTCCACTGTCGCTAATTCGACGCCGTCGCTCTGGACGTTGTGGATCAGGTTGGCGCCCCAGCCGCCGGAGTCCCGTCCCAGGGCTGCCTGAATTTCCAGTACGCCGGCTTCGACGGTGGCGAGGTCCAGCCCGGCGCTGCCGTAGAACGCCATCACCCCGGCGCGCACACCCTCGACGGTCATCTGTGGCGTCGCGATGCCGCGGGCCATCTCACCGACGACGTAGGGGAATCGCACACCATGGGTCGCTGCGAAACTGCGCTCGCCGAGCCATTCGGGATAGATCGCCGGCAGCACGGCAAGCAGGCCTTGGCTCAGGATCTCGGAGGTGAGTTGACCGACGCCGTCAAGGAGTACGGCACGCGGCCCTAGCGCCGAGTTCACGACGGCAACCGGCCTGCGGATCGCTGCTAGTGCTTCACCGACGTCGGGTCGATCAACTAGCGCTACAGAGGCGCCGTAAGTCGGATGATAGTTAGCCAAGGTGGCCTGCATGAGGAGGGACTCTAGCTTTACGCGCGCGACAAATCCCGGTTTTAGAACACGTTCACACGCCCGGTGACCTACCCGGCGGTAACTCTGTGCGGATCCTACGCCGCCGTGTACCACGGCCGTTGCCGAAATGACGCGCGGGGGGTCGCTTCTTGGTCACTTACACCGACGCGGGCGCCGGCGGTGCAGCAAATCCGAGGCCGGCCGATTTCACCCAGAGCGGGCATACGCCGATAGTCAAGCCAAAGGTCGGAACAAAGACCATAACCGCGTTCACGGTGTGTGGTTGCCGGCGCGGATAGGCCCGTACGAGCCGACCCGACGTTCGACCAAGCGCCGAGTCAGTAATTCATGCAGGTGTTCGCGACCTGCGTTATCTGCGGACCGATCTGGGCATAGATCATCGCTTGCAGCTGTGGGTTCACCGCTTGCTGCTGCGCCAGCTGCTGCTGACGCTGGTCTACCGGCATGGCCAGGAACTGTTGAATATTGGCCTGCATATCCGGCCGCGCACCGAGCTGTCTGGCCAGCGCCGGAGCCTCCGCATTCAAGGCGGCCGTCACCTGCCCGTAGCTGCAGGACGTGTTAGCCAGCGCCTCCGTGACCGGGTCGGCCGAAGCGGGACCTGCCAACGACAGGGCAATCGCCGCCGACAAGCCGCTGATCGTTACGACACTCCGTAAGCACCGTGCTGAATTCATGGACAGGCGCCCTCTCGTTTGCCAGAACCGGGAGTGGCCGTAGCGGAAGAAGTCAATCACGGTGACGTCAGTCCGTGGATGAAACGCCTAGTTTCTGTAGGTAATACCCAGGTTCACCCCGCCACTCACCGCTCACCTGTGCGGTTGCCGTCGCGGATCCGAGAGCTTTCGCCACCCGAGATAAGTACCGATACGCATCGTCGCGCCATGCTGAAACGCCCCGCTACTCGGGATCGGCCGCGCGGCCTGTAGCTGACCCCCGGTCGTCACGGTGTGAGCGCTGCAATTCCCGTTCGGCATCCTCGAGCGCTTCGCGCGCCGCACGCAACCGGTGCAGCAGATCGTCGGTCTCGTGCTTGGCCCGATCGACCGCACGCGCCTCCTCCATGGAATTCAGCACGATGCCAATGAACAGGTTGAACACCAGGAAGCTCAGAATGACGGTGTAGCTGATGAAGAACAGCACCGACCAGGGCGAGACCTGCAATCCCATCTCGACGTTGTCGGGCAAGTTTTCCAACGTCAACATGATGTACATCGTCAGCATTGCCCGCCCGACGTTCCCGTAATGGTCGGGATCGTGATTGGCGAACAGCACCCAGCCGAGCATCCCGTAGATATAGATGAGCAGCGCCGTCGCCGCGGCGAGGGACGCCACCCCGGGGATGCTCCGGGCGATCGCGCCGATGACTACGCGCAGATCGGGCAGGAACCGGATGATGCGCACGATCCGCGCCAACCGAACCAGACGGAGCAGCATCGCGGTCGAACGCAGGCCCGGCAGGAAGGACGCCGCAATGACGACGAAGTCGAAGACGTTCCAGTGGCTCTTGGCGAATTCGCGGATCTTCCATCCGGCCGCGGTGAACCGGATCAGCAACTCGATGACATAGACCGCGAGGATGACGTTGTAGAGCACATCGAAGACGCCGTGGTAGCCGGCTGCGACCGAATCGAAAGTCTCCAATCCGAGCATTGTGGCGTTGATCACAATCACGATCACGATCACGGTCTCGAACACCGGATTGCTGATCAGCTGCCGGCAGCGTTCGACGACGGCAGGCACAGGCTTGGGCGTTGGCGGTTGGACCGCCGGGTCGCGCGACGCGGATGGCACGGTTAGTACATAGCAAAGGTCTGCGCCCTTCACCCGGCGAACGCCCAGCGTGACATCAACGATTTCGGCCTGATCGCCGCCGCGACGGGATAGCGTCACCGCCATGCGTTCGGTCGGGCGGCGCGGGTTCATGCTGGGCGTCGGCGCACTCGCGGCGGCACCCCTGCTGCCGGGTTGCGGCGGCGCAGAAGAACAGAGTGGCGATCACGTTGTGATCGTGGGTGCCGGCTTCTCCGGTCTGGCGGCGGCTCGGCGGCTGGCCGACGCGGGTGTGCGAGTCACGGTGCTGGAAGCCCGGGATCGGATCGGTGGACGGACCTGGACCGACACCACCCTGGGCGTGCCGATCGATATCGGCGCATCGTGGATCCACGGCACCGAGAACAATCCGCTCACCAAGCTCGCCCAAGACGTCGGGGCCAAAACTGTGCCAACCGATTTCGAGGACTTCGTCCTGATCGAGAATCACCAGAAGGTCGATCCGAAAGCCGCCGCGGCCTCGGTCGCCGATTGGCACCGGATCATCGAGAAACTCGACGAACTCAGCGACGACGCCCGGTCCGGCGAGTCGGTCGCCGACGGCCTGGTCGGCGTCGCGGACCTCGACGACCCGTTGGTCGCATGGAACGTGACCTCCCGTACCTCGGGTGACTATGCAGCCGACCCCGACCAGCTGTCGCTGCGCTGGCTGGGCAGCGAAGAACAGTTCAAAGGCCCCGACGTCATCCTCCCCGGCGGCTACAGCCAGCTTTCGCAGCACCTCGCCAAGGGTCTCGACATCCGCCAGAACACCGTGGTCACCCGGATCTCGCACAGTGGTGAGCAGGTACGCCTGGACACCTCACAGGGGACCGTCACCGCCGACCGCGTGATCGTCACCGTCCCACTTGGAGTGCTCAAGGCGGGAAGCGTCACGTTCGACCCGCCACTTCCCGAGGCCAAGCGCCACGCCATCGAGAAGCTCGGGTTCGGTCTGCTCAACAAGGTGGTCGTCGCCTTCGACAAGCCGTTCTGGCCCGAGCCCACCCCGATGATCGGGCTGGTCGGCAACAACCAACCGGTCACCGATCTGGTCAACGGGCTGGCGTTCGCCGATAAGCCGCTGCTGGTCGGGCTGCGCGGCGGCGAGGCCGCGTGGTCGCGCGAATCACTGTCCGATCAGGCCGCGGTGACCGAACTGCTCACCGCCATAGATGCCCCCACCCCCACTGGATCCATCGTGACACGTTGGGGCACAGATAAATACGCTCGCGGCTCGTACAGCTTCATCGCTGTCGGGTCGAGCCCCGACGATATGCATGCCCTCGGCGAGCCGGTCGGCGAGCGACTGTTGTTCGCGGGCGAAGCCACCAATCCCCAGTGGTTCGGCACCGTCCACGGCGCCTACCTCAGCGGTCAGCGGGAAGCCGACCGGATCCTCGGCTAGTCGTTTCTCGGCGCACGCTGCCAAGAGCCTGCCGGTGTCCCAAACCACTGGCGCTTCCCCGTCTGGCGAGCGCAACCTGGGAGTGGAACCCATGTTCTCCGAAAGGAGATACCGATGACAGCAACTGCCGGCAATATCCCGACTCGCTCGGAAGCGCAGGATCTTCTGGCGATGCTCGAGCGGATGCGGGCCAAACTGGTCATGCAGCGGGCCGAGATGGCCCGACAGTTGCGCGATATGTCCAACCTCGTCGACGGAATCGACCGGCAGCTCGACGACCTGGCGGTCAGCTCGGAATGGCTGTCCGCTGTCGCCAGGCACCCCAGCACCCGGTTGTGGGCGTAGCCCGCCTCGGTTTTCCTGACGCCACCTTCGTTGTTCGATACGGTGAGACATCGGCCGGCGAACATGGGGGCACATGCGCAATCCAATCGGGCGCTTCGTCGCCCACAACTCGGCGGTGACATCGCTCCCATTCGCCGGACTATATTGGGCGCCAACATGTTCAGCTGATGACGGTTGCGGCGCCGGGATGTATTTCAACCGGGAAACCAATCAGTGCGAGTACCACGACGACGTAAACGTGTACATCAACCCGTGCTGCTATGTCGGCCCCGCCGGGGTCGGCCCACCGGGCCCTGGTCCGGTCGGTCCCGGTCCGATCGGGCCGGGCCGGCGTTAGTCGAGGGAGAACGCAATGGCTGAGCGCGACGATGACGGTGACCAAGACCGCCTGGGCGAGCCGACGGAAAGCCAGCCGTCGCAGCGCAACACCGAGGACGTCGTCTTCCCGGAATCGTTCCGGAAATTCTGGCGCACCCTGCTGGGCGCGTGGGGGCGTCGCTGACAGCACGCGTCACCCGGTGTCGTCACATACGATGCTCTCGCCGTGCCACTCGCCTGAGGAGTGATCTTCTGAGTCAGCCACCTGCCGCCGATACAGAGACAGATTCCCTGCCCCGCAGACAGATCGTCCTGCTGGTGACGGCCCTGGTGTTCTCGCTCATGTCATTCTCGCTGAACGCCACCATGCTTGCGCCTGCTGTCCGCGATATCAACGAGACCCTGGGTCACGGCGCATTCGTGGCCATGTCGACGCCGTTCTATCTCGCCGGAGCGATCGCCAATGTGGTGCTGATCCGATGGAGCGACTACATCGGGCGCAAACGCGTGCTGATCGGCATCGTGATCGTGATGTGCATCGGGACCGTCCTGTGCCTGAGCACATCGCTGCCGATCGTAGTGGTCGGCCGGTTCTTGCAGGGTGCCTCGAACATCACTTATGGCCTGGCCTTTCTGATCCTGCGGGCTCGGCTGTCCGGCGCGACCTTCGGCATCTGCTGCGGGGTGATGGCGTCCATCAACGGCGGGGTGGCCGGGGGCGACGCGTTCCTCGCCGGAATCATGACCGACGCCTTCGGCTACCGCTCGATCTTCGCGCTGATCCTGGTCATCGGCCTGATCGCCGTCGCCTTCGTATGGATGTGGGTTCCCGGCGACCAGCTGGGTGCTCGCAGCGAAGGCCGGATGGACTGGATCGGTGCTGTTTTCATCGCGCTGACCGTCGGTGGCATCACGATGTTCCTGTCCAATGGCGGACACGCCGGGTGGACCTCGACGCCCGCGCTGATCTGGCTGACGGTCGCCGTCGTGGCGTTCCTCGCCTTGGTCGTGGCGGACAACCGGGTGGAGCATCCCCTCGTGGGGCTCAAGCACATCCGAACGCGAGAGGCCTGGCCGCTGATCGTTGTCACCATCCTGGTCATGGGGTCGTTCATGGTGGTGCTCGGCTTCATCATCCCGAGCATGGCCGAAGACCCGGATTCCGGCTTCGGCCTGAACGCGACGATGACCGCGCTGTTGTTCCTCACCCCGGCAGCGGTGGTGCAGGTCCTCACCGCACCGTTTGTTGGCCGCTTCGCCGTCCGCATCGGTTTCGTCACCGTGATGCGCGCCGGCATCGTCGCGACGATCGTGGTGATCGCGCTGATGGCGATCTTCGCCGACCACAAGTATGCGGTGGTGGCACTGATGGTGGTCTTTGGATTCACCTGCACCGCAGTGGTTCTCACGCCGCTGAGTTCACTGGGCGTACTACAGGCATCCGACGAGGAGCCCGGCGCCCTACCCGGCATCGCCAATGCCAGCTACGGCATGGGCTTCTCGCTGGGATTCGCGTGGGCCGGGCCGATCGTCGGCTCCGGCACCGATACCTCGTTCCAGCAGGCGTTTTGGACCTGCGTCGCCATCGGCGTCATCGCGCTGGTTTTCAGCTTCGTCCTGCGACCGAAACCGCTTGCTAGCGCGGCTGTCTCCCCCGGCGGTTCGACAGCTCACCAACCATCGCATTGACCGACGGTGGCACCGGGGTAGCGGGATCGCAGTCCGGTGCGCGTTGCGGCTCGCCGTAGATCGTGGCCAACGGGACCACCCCGGCCCATGCCCCGGCGGCGACATCGTCATCGTCGTCCTCGGGCCACCCGTCACCGATCTTGAGCGACCAGTTGTCGCCCGTGATCGGCATCCGCAGCGCCATGGTCGCGGCGAGCTCCTTGCGGGAGCTGGCCCGCAGTTCGGCCACCCGGCCGGGGATGAACGTGTCCGTCAGCGTCTCGAGGTAGGACACCTTGTCGGCGTCGGGGATCGGCTCGAAGGTCCCGAACAGCACCGCACTGCGGAACTGGAAGGAGGATTCGAATCCGCTGCGCGCCACCAGAACTCCATCGAGTGCCGTGACCGAGACCGCGGCGGCCGCACCACCGGCCAGCTGACGCATCCACGGTGAGCCCGTCGATCCGTGGATGACCAGTTCGTTCTCGATGCGGGCGAAGCCGGTCGGAAAGATCACCGGGTGTCCGTCGCGGATCAACGCGATGGTTGCCAGCGGGGTCGCGTCGAGCAGCTCATCGAGCCGGGCGCGCGAGGTGTGCTGTTTCTCGGGTAGACGGCTGACCGTTGTGGATGGTTGCGACATGGCCCTACTGTCGCACGGGCCGCAGCGCGGCGCGCGTGAGGTCGGAACGCGTCGGGTAGCCGTCGATGGCCATGATCAGATCCGCCTCGGCCAGCATCGAGCGCAGCACGTGCACGATTCCGTCGGTGCCGGCCAGTGCAGCGCCGTACGCGTACGGCCGGCCGATGCCGACCGCCTTGGCGCCCACCGTGGTTAGAGCAGTAGATGCCGTCGACGCCGGCGTCGATCGCGCGGCGGGCATCATCAGGATGACAGATACCCTTGAGGATCAACGGAAGCGACGTCAACGACCGCAGCCACGGTAAGTCGTTCCAGGTCAACGAATTTCCAAAGTCGCTGACCCAGGGCAGTACGGCATTGCGCGGATCGGCGTCGATATCGCCGTCGACCTTGGCGCGGAACACCGGGTCGCTGATGTAGTTGGACAGGCACATTCCGCGCAGCTGCGGGAAGTTCGAGGTCGACAGGTCGCGCGGACGCCAGCCCGGCACCCAGGTGTCCAGGGTCACCACGATTCCGGTGTATCCAGCGACTTCAGCGCGGTGGACGAAGCTCTCCGCCATCTCGCGATCGACCGGGGTGTACAGCTGGAAAAGACCTGGGGTGTCGCCGAATTGGGCCGCTACTTCTTCCAGCGGATCCATCGTCAGCGTCGAGACGCACATCGGCACTCCGGTGACTGCCGCGGCGCGCGCGGCAGCGAGGTCGCCGTGTTTGTCGATCGTGCACAAGCCGATCACCCCGATCGGCGCCATGAATACCGGCGCCGGCCAGCGCTGGCCCCACAGTTCGACGGACAGGTCCCGCTCAGTGGCGCCGACCAGCATCCGCGGTATCAAACCCCATTGCTCGAAGGCCGTGACGTTGGCGCGCTGTGTGCGCTCATCACCGGCGCCACCGGCGACATATGACCAAATTGACGGTGAAAGAGCTTGGGCAGCACGGTCTTCCAGTTCCGCGAACGACATCGGCAGACTGGGCAATATGCCGGCGAGGCCCTGAAAGTAGATCTCGAGCTGGTAGTTCCCGTACGGCTGGGTCATGACTCGTCCTTCTAGCGCGAGATCGACGTAATGGCGACTTCTACTCGACTTTCTACGCCGAAATGTCGGTTTGGGCGGAAATCTCACCAACAAGATCCGCGACGCGGCGCAGCTGACCGATATCGGTACTGGTCGGGATCAGGTGCAGCTCGCTGGTGCCGATCTCAGCGAACCCGCGCAACACCGCGACGAGTTCGGCGTCGGTGCCCGCCCAGCCGGTGGTCGGGGCCATCGCCTCGACGTACTCCCGGGGAATCCAGTTCATGTAGTGCAGCAGGTGCTGGGTGACTTGCGCGCGCGGCGCGTCACCGTCGCCGATGGCGAACCAAAACGACGTCGCGAGATGGGGTTTGGGCTTGTCTGCGGCGGCCCACGCATCACGGGCGACGTCGAACAGCTCGCTCTGCTTGTCGAGGTCGAGGTCCAACGAGATTCCAGTGATGCCGTCGGCCCACTGCGCTGCACTACGCAGGGTCTTGGGCCCGGTGGTGCCGACCAGCAGCCGCGGACCGCCGTCGCGGGCAGGCCTGGGCCCGACCGGCAACACCGATTCGGTGACCTTCTCCCCCGCCCACACCCGCTTCATGACCGCCACCCGCTCGGCCATCTCCCGCATGGTCTGGGTCTTCGGGTCGGCGCCGGCGGCGCGATAGTCTTCGTGGCGACCGCCCACGCCGATGCCAACGGTCAGCCGCCCGCCACTGAGTAGGTCGCCGGTCGCCAGCGCCTTGGCCAGCATCACCGGATTGTGCAACTGGGGAACCACCACGGTGGCCACCAACGGCACTCGCTCGGTCCATCCGGACAGCGCGCCCAGCAATGTCAGCGAATCCGGATTAGCGAAGGCGATCCGCTCACCCCAGCACAGCGAGGAGAACGGTCCCTCGTCGATCGTCTGGGCCCATTTCTTGAGGATCTTCGCGTCGACATCCGGTTCCATCACCGGCAGGGTCATCCCAATCTGCACGAACGCGATTCTGGCATGGCGGGCGCGGGCTCCCGCGCCGATCTCATCTACTGAGAGGATGGGTCACATGCCGATTGCCACCACCGCCGTCGCCCACCTGCGGCTGACGGTCACCGACATCAGCGCCTCGCGCCGGTTCTACGAGAGCGTGTTCGGCTGGCCCGTGTTTGCCGCACTGCCCGACGATGCCGACGACGCGACCCGCGAACAACTCGCGTTCCTCTTCGGCGGCGTGATCTACGACATCGGCGACGCGCTGATCGGGCTGCGGCCAACCGGGGCCGGAACCTTCGACGAGGATCGGGTTGGGCTCGACCACCTGGCCTTTCGGCTGCCCAGCCTGGGCGAGCTCGAGCGGGCCGCGGCGCACCTGGACGAGCTCGGCATCGGCCATGAGCCGATCAAAGACATCGGGGTGGCCTACATCCTGGAGTTCCGGGATCCCGACAACATCGCCTTGGAGCTGACCGCCCCCAAGTAGCAGATTAGGGCGCCGGATCCTTGCGAGCCCGGATCGGCCCTGGACTCGGCGGCGGGTTGAGCAGATTGCCGCGCAAGCTGCCCCGGGCGGTGCGCACCGCGACCAGAAGCCAGGTGCTCAGCAACCCGACGTAGGCGATCACGGCGGCCACCTTGAACGCGGGCAGCTGCGTGTGCACGGCCAGCTGCGTGGTGCCCGTGACGAAGGTGCCGACCGGGAAGGTCAGGCTCCACCAAGTCAGCGCAAACGGCATACCGCGGCGCAGCGTGCGAACCGTCAGCGAGGTGGCCAGGGCGATCCACAACACCGCAAAGCCCCACATCGGCACCCCGAAGATGACCGCGAAGGCGTTCATGCTCTGGGCCAGCTCCGGCGGGACGGCCCGGGCTGCGTTCAGGCCGAGAAGCCCTGCCGCGGTGATGGATTGGCCGATCGGGCCGAGCACGATCCACAGCGTGGGCACCCTTGCGGTGCCCGACGTTCCGTAGAGCGCGAGCCTGCTCCAGATCAGAGTGATGATGATGAGCGCGGCCACCAACGACAGCCCGAACATCGCATAGCAGCCGTAGAGCATGGTGGTACGCCCGGTGCCGGGCACCATGTGCGGGATGAGCAACGCGCCATTGGCCGCCGAGACCATCGGCGGCACCACCGGCATCAGCCAGCCGCCGAATGCGGCGTCAGGCTCGACGTTGTGCTGGGTGAACATCAGGAACGGAATACTCACGGCGGTGAACAGGCCCCCGATGGTGCCGGCGATCCACAGCACCCAGCCAAGGTCGACCGCGAGCTGTTCGCCGATGAGTTCGTGACCGATCAGCACGGCGCCGCCGCCAACGGTCATCAACGCCATCGGCGCCGCCCCGTAGAAGTGCGCCATCTGCGGGTTCCGGGCGTGGGTGCGGGCGACCGTCGGATGCCGCAACCAGTGCACGCCCACCAACGCGAGCAGCACGACCAGCAGCACTGCGGCGAACACCCAGACCACCTCGGCGAAGCCGCGCAACCCCCACAGATGGATCGGCAACGTCGCACCGGCGGTCGCCACGATTCCGGTGCCCATAACCGATGCGAACCAGTTGGGTCCGATATTGCCGAGCATCTCGACCCGGCCATGCGATGTTGCCATAAGCCAGAGACGGTACGGCATACGCCGACCGCAATTGGGGATGCCGGCGTTGGTTGCACGGTGTTGCCGAAAGCGCTTGAGCGGTAAGGGTAATGGCAATTTCACTGAACCACACCAGGCCGTACCGCTCCGGGGCCGGCTAAGGCATGTATCAGCCGCTGTGGCCGCGCCGATCTTCCTGGCCCAGGTAGTCGTGGGCAAGCCCGGCGACGTGGTCGGGCAGTTGACCGCTGGCCACATCGGCCAGGCTGGTTTCCTCGAGTACCGAACGCATACTGGCACGCAACGCCCGCCACACATCGGTCAGCGCCGCCGTCGGTCCGCTGTAGGGCAAGTCCCCCAGGCCGATGTCGCGCACGCTCGCCAACGGCCCGTCGATACAGCGCAAAACATCGGCGATGCTGATATCCGCGGCCGGGCGGCCCAACTCGTAGCCGCCGTCGCGTCCGCGGTGGCTGCGTACCAGCCGGTCGGTACGCAGGTCGGACAGGATGTCGACCAGGAACTGTGCCGGGATGCCCTGCGCTTTGGCTAGATCGTCGGTCTTGACCAGCGCACCGGTATCGACGGATGCGAGCTGGATCATGGCGCGGACGGCGTACTCGGCCTTCGCTGACATCCGCATGCCGCGAATTCTGCCACTGTCCGCTAGGCAGCCGCCCCAGCTAGTGCCGATGCGGCCGTGCCGGCTTCGGCGGCGCCGCGGCCTTGGGCAAGGCATTGCCGAGGTGCTCCAATGCGTCACGCGCCTGGTTCAGCGAGTCACGGACCTGGCTCAGCGTTGCCTCGGCGCGCTGCCGCAACGGGGATTGGGGAGCCTTCTTATGCGGGACGGCCTTGTTGCCGTCGCTGAGGTCGGTGGCGCCATTGACTGTCGCGTGTTTCGTTAGGCCCGGGTCAGTTCGGTCGGTGGAGGCTGCCGGCTTGGTGGTGACGGTGGTTCCGCGACCGTGGCCCAACGTGGCCTGTGACGATGTCGTGCGGTCGACGGGTGCAGGTCGCGTGACGGGCACGATCCGGGGCGGGGCTGGCACGGACCGCCGAAGGCGATCGGCCAGCTCGGTCAGCTGCTTGCGGACTTCGGTGCGGATCTCCTGGACGGCCATCGACGGCGGCGCGAGGGGCGCCGCCACCGCCCGCAGCGCTGCGGTGATGGTGGTGTCGACACCATGGGTCAATGTCGCCAGCGTCTCTGCGATGCGCTTGGGTGAGGCCGGGGCAATCGTTCCGGCTTCGTTGGTGACTTCGACCGCCTTAACACTGACGTAGCCGACGTAGTCGCCGACCGACGTCACGGCGTGCCGCAGGGCGCGGTCATCGATGGTTGCGGCGGGCAGGTTGGTCGCGACGACGTTCGTCAGAGCGCCGCTGAGCAGGTCCGCGACCGCCTTGGGCAGCACGGACGGCGGTGGAGGCGCAGCAGGCGCCGACGCTGCGTCCACGACGGGCCGGACCCGGGACGCTTCCTTAACCGCTCGACCGCTGAGCAAGGTGACGTTAGTGACAACGCCGGCGACCGATCTCTTGAACAGGATCGCCGGACCCGAGTCGGCGGGATTCCGCGCGAGCGCAGCGAATAGCGCCCGGTCGAGGGCGGCGTTGGACACCGCGCTGTCGCCCGAGAGCTTCACCGCGGGAACGCGAATATCCGAGGGCGGCGCCGAAACCGGATTGGCAACCACGACGGTCGCGACGACAAGCGCCATCCCCGTGGAGAAAATCGCGCCAATGCCGCGCCGCACGATGGCCCCCTCCCGGCAATTCCAGGCCTATTGCCAGCTTAAGAATACCTGAGAAAAAGCTAAGAAAGGAGGCTCAATTCCGGGATATTCAATTACACGCATTTGACGCTTACGCAAGACAAGGTGCCCCTTCCTTTCGCAAAGAAGGGGCACCTTGTTCCGTGCTTGTTTAGCGCAGTGGACTACTCCTGCGGACTAGTCGGCCGAACCCTTGGCCGCGGCCCTCTTGGAACCGGCGACACCACTCTTGGCACCCGACGTGGTCGACTGACTCTTAGCGTGAGTGCCGCCAGCTTTCCCACTGGTGGACGTCCCGCTACCACCGCCGGAATTTCCGTTGCTGACGCTGGCGCCACCCGCGGCCGACGACTCCGGCACGGCAGCCGCGCGCAGCGCCGATGCCGACGGGCTCGCCGCAGCGGCGGCGGGCGGCGGAACCGGCGGAGCCGATCCGGTCTGCGACAGCGCGGTCGCGATGCCGTGAACGGCAGCCTGAATCTCACCGCGGATACTTGGCACCACCGTGCTCGCCCCGGTTTGCACGCCAGCCCCAACGGTCAGGTTCAGGATTGTTCCCGGAATGCCCTTCGGCCCGAGGAATCCGTCGACAGCAGCGTTCCAGGCTTCCTCCGCATTGCCGTTCGTGAGGCCGGTGATCACGTTCTGGACCACGGTGCTGAATGCGCCGGCGAGCACCGTTGCTTGCCCAATAGAGCTCTGAACAACCAGGTTGACCAGCGTGGGAACCGCATCGAGTAGGGCGGTACCCCTGGCGACCGCGTTGTCCAGCATGTAGCTGCCACTGGCGAGCGCAACCGCGCCGGCATTGACGAACGGAGTTACGATCGCGGCCTGCAATGTGGCGACCGCGCCGGGGATATCCCCCGACAGCGCCTGCTGGGTGGCCGTGACGAACGCCCCCGGCAGATTCCACACCGCTTCGCTGCCAATCAACGCTATCGTCGTCGCGGCGTTCGCCGCGCTCTCGAGAGACGCCGCCCCGTTGTACCCGAGTTGACTGATGATCGGCAGGCGGTCATTGATCACCTGCGGGAGCAGACCGACGGCGTTGAACTGGTAGCCGACCTTTGCAATGCCGACGCCAGTGGCGTCGAAGAGCCCGCCGAGGTCGGTGTAGCCGGCAGTGGTGTTATCAGCACTCAACAGCCACTGATTGAGGGAGTTTAAAGTACCGATGAGTTCGGACAGCGGGCTGTCGAAGCCCGCCAGCGTGACCTGAGCGGCAGACGGCAGCTGCAGGTCGGGCAAGGCCAGATTGGCCTGCGTTACGGGTGTCATTGCAATGGCACTGGCGCCGACGATCGCGGCGGTTCCCGCAATGAGCTGAGAGCGTAAGGAAATTTGCATTTCGATCCCTTCCGGGCGTGGATCAACACTGATGAAGCTAAACGTACCTGAGAAAAACCTGAGGGAAAGCAAAATTGACGCTTTTGTGCGCAAAAATTTTTGCGCGCCTGTCAAAAGTTTTGTCCGGTTAACTACTTGTTAACTCAATTAGCATCAATGACATCGGCAAACAGGTAGCCATAGCGCCTGACAGCAATCTTTCGGGACCCCGCGATCGGCGCGTAATCAGCTGCTGCGCCGCACGTTGACGCGCGGGCTGGGTGATTTCTCTCAGGTTTCGAGCAAGCTTTTCTCAGCTACAGCCCACGTTGGTCGAATCAGCCTGGGATGGCCGCCGCATTCGGGACCACGACAGCGAACAGATCCGTCAGCGCCGCGAGGCTCGCCACCTGTAACGCCGCCGCCGCCACGTCGCTGCCGTCGACACCCGGCAGCGATCTTGTCGCGGTCGCAGCGGCAACCACCGTCGGCGCGTACCCAAGATTGAACGCTCCCCTGGCCGTGGAGTTCACACACATATGTGTCATGAATCCGGCGATAATCAGGTTTCCAGCGCCGAGCGACTTCAGCTGTTCGTCCAGAGCGGTCTGCACGAACGAGTTCGGGTAGTTCTTGACCACCACTGACTCCCCATCGCGGGGCGCGACCCGCGCCACGATGGCACCACTCTCACCCGTGATGTCGTACAGCGATCCCGGACCATCGTCATGCTGGACGTGGATGACCGGAATGCCGGCCGACCGGGCCCGATCCAAGAGCGTGGCGGCCTCGTCCAGCGCGGCCTGCACGCCCTCGAGCTCCATCACGCCGCTCGTATAGGTGTTCTGGCAGTCGATCAGGACCAGGGTCGAAGCGGCCAGGCTTGGCGGCTGCAGGGGCAGACCCGCCAGCGCGCGCAGGGTGGTGAGTTCCGTCATGCCGCAACGCTACTGCGTCGCAGCCAGCACCGCCTCGGCATATTCGGGCCGGCACACGACAACGTCGGGAAGTAACGGGTCGGGCCGGTTGTACTGAAGCGGCGATCCGTCGATGCGCGAGGTGTGCAGCCCAGCGGCCCGGGCGACGGCCACCGGGGCGGCCGAGTCCCATTCGTACTGCCCGCCGGCGTGCACATAGACATCCGCGAGACCCTGCACCACCGCTGCGACTTTCGCTCCGGCAGAGCCCATTTCGACAAGTACACCCCCCAGTGCATCGCGCACCTGCAGGGCGACCGCGGGAGGTCGCGTCCGCGACACCACGATGCGCGGGACAGCCGGTCCGGGCGGCGGGCCCGGCACCGCCGGGGTGGCCAGGGTGGTGTTCTGGGCCGGCAGCGCCACCGCGCCGGCGATGAGTTCGCCGTCCTCCCACAACGCCACGTGCACGGCCCAGTCCTCGCGATCGAGCTCGGAGAACTCGCGGGTGCCGTCGAGCGGATCCACGATCCACACCCGCTTGCTCCGCAGCCGAATCGGATCGTCGGCGCCCTCTTCGGACAGCACGGCATCGTCGGGCCGGGCCTGGGCCAACGCTTCCATGAGGTAGTCGTGAGAGCGTTTGTCGCCGGCCGCTTTTCGCTCGGCACCGGAGGCATCGGCGAGTTCGGCTCGGACGTCGAGCAGTAGCTTGCCCGCCTGAGTGGCCAGCGCGGCGGCCAACTCGTGGTCGCTCACTGTTCGCCCTCCAACAGATCCACAACCTGCTGGGCCAGCTCGTCGCAAGTGTGCTCCGGGGTGAGCCGCAGATCGGGGTTCTTCGGCCGTTGATAGGGGCTGTCGATCCCGGTGAAGTGGGTGATCTCCCCCGCACGGGCCTTTGCGTAGAGCCCCTTCGGGTCGCGGCGCTCGCAGTCTTCCAGTGGGGTGTCGACGAAGATCTCGAAGAAGTCCACATCCTGGTCGACGTGGACCTTGCGGGCCAGCTCCCGGTGCTCCTCCAGCGGACTGATCACCGGCACCAGGACTGTCAGACCGGCGTCAGCCATCAGCGTGGCGATATGGGCCAGCCGGCGCAGATTCTCGGCACGATCGGCCATCGAGAAGCCCAGGTCGGCATTGAGTCCGTGGCGCAGGTTGTCGCCGTCGAGAATGTAGGCGGGAGAACCATGTTCGAGCAGCTTCTGCTCCACCAGCACCGCGACCGACGACTTACCCGAACCAGACAAGCCGGTGAACCACAGTGTGCGCCCCTTGGTCAGCCTGTCACCGGAGGTCACCAGAGACTGATGGCGCACCGTGTTCGGCGACGCGGTGCGACTGGCAGTCGGGGCCGTATCGCGAACCATCCCCGCGGCGACCGTCACGTTGGTGTCGGGATCGATCAGGATGAACGATCCGGTGGCCGCGTTGCGGGAGTATTCGTCGAGCAGCAGCGGCACCTGGGTGCGCAGGGTCACTCGGCCGAGCTCGTTGAGCTTCAACGCCGTTGCGCTCTTGTCGCGGTGCAGCGTGTTGACGTCTAGGCGATAGCCCAAAGCGCCGACCCGGGCCCGGGTGGTGCGGGTGGTGTGTTTGATGATGTAGTCGCGCCCGGGCTCCAGAGCGGAATCGTCGGCCATCCAACACACCGTGGCATCGAATTCCTTTGTGGCCATTGGCTGATTCTGCGGCCTGGCCAACAAGTCACCGCGTGAGATATCGATATCGTCGGCCAGACTGATCGATACCGCCATCGGCGGGAACGCTTCGTCGACGGGACCGGTGGGACCGTCGATCGTGGTGATGCGACTGGTCTTTCCGCTCGGCAACACAACGATCTCGTCGCCGGGTCGTATCACGCCGCTGGCAACAGTACCGGCATAGCTGCGATGGTCGGCGTGTTCGACTGTCTGCGGCCGGATCACGTATTGCACCGGGAAGCGCACATCCACCAGGTTGCGGTCGCCGGCGATGTAGACGTCCTCGAGGTGGCTCAGCAGCGGCGGGCCGTCATACCAGGGAGCCTTGTCCGACTTGGTCACAACGTTGTCGCCGTTGAGTGCCGACATCGGGATGGTGGTGACGTCGTGGATGTCCAGCCGGGCGGCGAACGCGTGGAACTCCTCGCGGATCCACTCGAAACGCTCACGGTCCCAATCGATGAGGTCCATCTTGTTGACCGCCAGCACGATGTGCTGCACACCCAGCAGCGAAGCCAGGAACGCATGCCGGCGAGACTGCTCGAGCAGGCCGTGACGCGCATCGACGAGCACGACCACCAGCTGCGCGGTCGACGCGCCGGTGACCATGTTGCGGGTGTACTGGATGTGCCCCGGGGTGTCGGCGATGATGAATTTCCGCTTGGCCGTGGCGAAATAGCGATATGCGACATCGATGGTAATGCCCTGTTCGCGCTCGGATCGCAACCCGTCGGTCACCAGCGCGAGGTCGGTGTAGTCGTTGCCGCGCTCGCGCGACGTCCGCTCGACGGCAGCCAGCTGGTCTTCCATCACGGCTTTGGAGTCGTAGAGCAACCGGCCGATCAGGGTCGACTTACCGTCATCGACGGACCCGGCGGTGGCAATTCGCAATAGCGTGCTCATCAGAAGTAGCCCTCCCGCTTGCGGTCTTCCATGCCTGCTTCGGAGATTCGGTCGTCGGCGCGGGTGGCGCCCCGTTCGGTCAGTCTCGAGAGCGCGGTCTCGGCGATCACCTCGTCGACGGTGACCGCCGTGGACTCCACGCAGCCGGTGCACGTGACGTCGCCGACGGTGCGGAACCGCACCGCGGTCTCGAACACCGGCTCGTCGGCGGCCGGCTGCATGAATTCGTGGACGGCCAACAACATTCCGTCGCGCTGGAAGACCGGCCGGGTATGGGAGTAGTAGATCGCCGGCAGGGTGATGCCTTCAGCACCGATGTAGGCCCAAATGTCGTATTCGGTCCAGTTCGACAGCGGGAAGACGCGGATGTGCTCACCCTTGCGATGGCGGCCGTTGTAGAGGTTCCACAGTTCGGGTCGTTGGGCTTTAGGGTCCCACTGACCGAACTCGTCGCGGAAGCTGAACACCCGCTCTTTGGCGCGGGCCTTCTCCTCGTCGCGGCGGGCACCGCCGAAGGCGGCGTCGAACTTGTTCTCGCGGATCCCGCGCAAAAGCGTCACGGTCTGCAGCGGATTGCGCGACGGGCCGTTGTCCACCACCCGGCCTGCGTCGATGTCCTCTTCTACGCTGGCGACCACCAGCCTCAGCCCGTATCGCTCGACGAGCTCGTCGCGGGTGGAGATCACCTCGTCGAAGTTGTGACCGGTGTCGACGTGCATCACCGGAAACGGCAGCCGCCCGGGGGCGAAGGCCTTGATCGCCAGGTGCAGCATCACGATCGAGTCCTTGCCACCGGAGAACAACAGCACCGGCCGTTCGAACTCGGCGGCGACCTCGCGGATGATGTGGATTGCCTCGGCCTCAAGCGACCGTAGGTGGCTCAGCTCGTATTGCCCCGGCTTGGGGCGTTCGACCACCGGACTTGCCATTGTTTCCTCGTAAAGTTGGTAGGATTGACCAGAATTACAAAGCTAGCCTGGAATCTAACGAGTCAACTGGATGAAGTCAAGGGTTAAACGCAGGAGACGCGGTCGCAGGTCAGGCAGCTATTTGCCCGATGCTAAAGGACGACCTCGTTGAGTTTTCCGGTCGCGACATCGAAGACGAATCCGCGCAGCGACTCGTGTTTGGTGACGAACGGGCTGTTCTCGATGCGCCGCAGCGACTGGCGCACGTCTTCCTCGACATCGCCGAAAGCCTCGGCCGCCCACTCCGGCTTGATGCCGGTTTCTTCCTGGATGTCGCGCTTGAACGCGTCGTCGGTGAAAGTCAGCATCCCGCAGTCGGTGTGGTGGATGAGGATGATCTCTTTAGTGCCCAGCAAGCGCTGACTGATCGTCAGCGAGCGAATCTCGTCGTCGGTAACCACGCCGCCCGCATTCCGAATGACGTGTGCCTCACCATCTTTGAGACCAAGGATCCGGTAGACGTCCAGCCGGGCATCCATGCACGCCACGACAGCGAGATGCTTACTTGGCGGTAGCGGCAGCGGCCCCGTGAAATTCTTCGCGTATTCGACATTGTTGGCCAGGTATTCGTCGGTGACGCTCACTGCGCGATGATATCGCCCGCCACTGCCGCCCCCTTCAACAGCTGCGATTTCGGCGCGAAAACCGCCGGTAGGCGAACGAAAGCGCGCCGAAATCGCTCAGGACATCACATCTAGGGCGCTTCGGGCGGTTCCGCGGTGACCGGCGGAGTCGCCACCTCAGGCGACACAGTTGCCTCCGGCGCCGTCGACTTCGTCGTCTCCCCCGTGGCCATTTCGGAGGTCACCGGAGCGGTGAACGTGCCGGGGTCGGAGACGATCATGTCCCCACCCCGCTCGGTAACCGCCATCGCCAACGCGCCCATGGCCACGATCGCACTGCCGCCGACCACGGCGGACAGCGTTTTGATGTTCTGCATCTCGACACTTCCAATCGGTCTCGGTCGGTGTTTCACAGACTGGCTTCCCTGTCAGCCCGCTGACAATTGGTTAACCGTGACCTGTGTAGCCGAAACCTCCCTGCCCTGTCGGCGGGGCAAAACTCCAGGCCGCCGGCCTGCTATCGCGGCTCCACGCTCGGCGACGGACTCGCCAGGCCACCGAGGAGCTGGACACCATCGGCAGAGAGGCGTGAAGCGCAACCCGATTGCTTGCCCACGCACCGCGCCGATAGACGCACCGGGTCTTCCCGTCGTTTCCCCCCGGCATCTCCTACCCTGTGCTGCATGCACCCTGCGGCCGAGCGCGCCCGATGACGCGATTCCTGGCGCGCCGGCTGCTCAACTACCTGGTGCTACTGGCGTTGGCGTCGTTCCTGACGTTCTCGCTGACCTCGCTGACGTTCACTCCGTTGAACAGCCTGCTGCAACGCAATCCGCGGCCGCCCCAAGCCGTCATCGATGCCAAGGCCGCCGAGCTCGATCTCGACAAGCCGATACCGCTGCGCTACGCCCACTGGGTGGCCGGTGCGGTACGCGGTGATTTCGGCACGACGGTCACCGGCCAGCCCGTGGCCGACGAACTGTGGCGCCGTATCGGGGTCAGCCTGCGGCTGCTGATCATCGGCTCGGTGCTGGGCACCGTGATCGGCGTGGTGGTCGGCGCCTGGGGCGCGATCCGGCAGTACCGATTATCCGATCGGGTGATCACGCTGCTGTCGCTGCTGGTGATCAGTACGCCGACGTTCGTCATCGCCAACCTGATGATCCTGGCTGCGCTGAATATCAATTCGGTTCTGGGACTTCAGATTTTCGAGTACACCGGTGAGACGTCGCCCGACGCCGTCGGCGGACCCTGGAACCAGTTCATCGACCGGCTGCAGCATTTGATCCTGCCCAGCGTCACGCTGGCGCTCGGCGCGATCGCCGGTTACAGCCGCTACCAACGCAATGCGATGCTCGACGTCCTCGGCCAAGACTTCATCCGCACCGCGCGGGCGAAGGGTCTGACTCGGCGGCAGGCCCTGTTCAAGCACGGGCTGCGCACCGCCCTGATCCCGATGGCGACATTGTTTGCCTACGGCGTCGCGGGTTTGGTCACCGGTGCGGTGTTCGTGGAGAAGATCTTCGGCTGGCACGGCATGGGCGAGTGGGTGGTTCAGGGCATCGCCACCCAGGACACCAACATCGTCGCGGCCATCACGGTGTTCTCCGGTGCCGTCGTGCTGCTGGCCGGGCTGCTCTCCGATGTTATCTACGCGATCCTGGATCCGCGGGTGAGGGTGACATGACGGAAACGGACACCTCCGCACGCTCCGGGGTCAAGTCTGAGGAGTTCGCCTCCCGACGCACCCTGGTGCTGCGCCGGTTCGCGCGTAACCGGGCGGCGATGGCCTCCCTGATCGTGCTGGCTCTGCTCTTCATCGGCTGCTACGCGTTGCCGCCGCTGCTGCCCTGGTCGTACACCGAGCTCGACTTTCACGCACTACAGGATCCGCCCAGTACCGATCATTGGTTCGGCACCAACGCATTAGGCCAGGACCTGCTGGCCCAGATTCTGCGCGGCATGCAGAAATCGATGCTCATCGGGGTGTGCGTAGCGGTCATTTCGACGGGTATCGCTGCCACCGTCGGCTCGATCGCCGGCTACTTCGGCGGCTGGCGCGACCGGACGCTGATGTGGGTGGTGGATCTGCTTCTGGTGGTGCCGAGCTTCATCCTGATCGCGATCCTGACCCCGATCACCAAAGGCTCTGCGAACGTCGCGCTGCTCATCGTGCTGCTGGCCGGGTTCAGCTGGATGGTCAGCTCCCGGATGGTGCGCGGTCTGACGATGAGCCTGCGCGAGCGCGAATTCGTCAAGGCTGCACGGTATATGGGCGTGTCGAGCTCGCGGATCATCAGCCGTCACATCATCCCCAACGTGGCGTCGATCCTGATCATCGATGCCGCGCTGAACGTCGCCGTCGCGATCCTGGCCGAAACCGGTTTGAGCTTCCTGGGTTTCGGTATTCAACCCCCGGACGTCTCGCTGGGCACCTTGATCGCCGACGGCACCAAGTCGGCGACGACGTTCCCGTGGGTGTTCCTGTTCCCGGCCGGGGTGCTGGTGCTGATCCTGGTGTGCGCCAACCTCACCGGTGACGGACTTCGCGACGCCCTCGACCCCGGTAGCACCAACCTGCGGCGGGGCCGCAGGAAGAAAACGAAGTCATGAGCGACACCCTGCTGGAAGTCACCGACCTCGCCGTCAGTTTCCCCACCACCGGCGACGATCTCGCCGCGGTACGCGGCTTGACCTATCAGATCCGGCCGCGCGAGGTCGTCGCGATGGTCGGCGAATCCGGCTCGGGTAAATCGGCAGCGGCGATGGCGGTCATCGGTTTGCTGCCCGAATACGCCACGGTGTCCGGCTCGGTGCGGCTGGCCGGCCAGGAACTGCTCGGTCTGTCCGACGCCGAGATGTCGAAGATTCGGGGCCTGCGCATCGGCACGGTGTTCCAGGACCCGATGTCCGCGCTCACGCCGGTCTACACCGTCGGCCAGCAGATCGCTGAGGCCGTCACCGTGCATCACCGCGATATCGGCAAGCAGGCGGCGCGTACGCGTGCCGTCGAACTGCTCGAGCTCGTCGGCATCGCCCAGCCCGAGCAACGCGCGCGGGCCTTCCCGCACGAACTGTCCGGCGGTGAACGGCAGCGGGTGGTGATCGCCATCGCTATCGCCAACGACCCCGACCTGTTGATCTGTGACGAACCGACGACCGCGCTCGATGTAACCGTGCAGGCGCAGATCCTCGAGGTACTCAAGACCGCGCGCGACGTTACCGGTGCGGGCGTGCTGATCATCACCCATGACCTGGGCGTAGTCGCCGAGTTCGCCGACCGCGCACTGGTGATGTATGCCGGGCGTGCGGTCGAGGTAGCCGGCGTCGGCGACCTCTACCGTGATCGCCGAATGCCTTACACTGCAGGCCTGTTGGGCTCGGTGCCCCGCCTCGATGCACCGCAGGGCACCCGGCTGGTTCCCATCCCCGGCGCCCCACCCGCGCTGGTGGACCATGCGCCGGGCTGTCCGTTCGCACCACGCTGCCCGCTGGTCATCGACGAGTGCCGAACCACCGAACCGGCATTGCGCAGCGTCGGCCCCGCCCATTCGGCGGCGTGTATTCGCACCGAGGAGGTCATGGGCCGTACCGCGGCGCAGATCTACGGCGTGTCCACCCAGCCGGCAGCGGTCGAGGGCGACGCCGAGTCCGACGTCGTGATCAAGGTCCGGAACCTGGTCCGGACCTACCGGCTGACCAAGGGTGTGGTGTTCCGCCGCCAGATCGGCGAGGTCCGTGCTGTCGACGGCCTCAGCTTCGACCTGCCTCGCGGCGAGACGCTGGGCATCGTCGGCGAATCGGGGTCCGGGAAGTCGACCACCCTGCACCAGATCCTCGAGCTGTCCGCGCCGCAATCCGGCTCCATCGAAGTGCTCGGCACTGACGTAGCCACCCTCACCCCGGCGCGCCGACGTGAACTGCGCCGGGATCTGCAGGTGGTGTTCCAGGACCCGGTGGCCTCGCTGGATCCCCGGCTGCCCGTGTCAGACTTGCTCGCTGAACCGTTGCAGGCCAACGGCTTCAGCAAGACGCGCATCGACTCCCGCGTCGCCGAGCTCTTAGAGATCGTCGGCCTTCGGCGCGCCGACGCCACCCGCTACGCGCAAGAATTCTCCGGCGGTCAGAAACAGCGTATCGGCATCGCCCGCGCGTTGGCGCTGCAACCCAAGATCCTGGCTCTCGACGAACCGGTGTCGGCCCTCGACGTGTCCATCCAGGCCGGCATCATCAATCTGCTGCTGGACCTACAGCGCGAATTCGACCTGTCGTATCTGTTCGTCTCGCACGATTTGTCGGTGGTCAAGCACCTCGCGCACCGCGTCGTCGTGATGTACCGAGGAGCGATGGTCGAGTACGGCGATGCCGACGACGTTTTCGCCAACCCACAGCACGACTACACCAAGAAGTTGCTGGCCGCTATCCCGCAACCGGATCCCACTCGCCGCTAGCATCAGTGGCGTGACTCGATCGATCCGCCGGCACGCCGGCCGAATGGCAGTGCTGGCAGTCGTCGCGAGTCTGGTGGTGGCCGGCTGTTCGAGCGGCAAGCAGGATGTCCCCTCCGCCGGCGGCAACGCCGAACTCGGCGCGACCAGCGATATCAACCCGCAAGACCCGGCCACGCTGCGCAACGGCGGCAATCTGCGGTTGGCGCTGACGTCGTTCCCGTCGAACTGGAACACGCTGAACATCGACGGAAATGACGCCGACACCGGCGGAATACTAAGGCCGACCATGCCGCGCGCATTCGTGATCGCCGCCGACGGTTCGATGAAGGTCAACACCGACTACTTCACCAGCGTCGAACTGACCAGCACCGACCCCCAGGTCGTCACCTACACGATCAATCCGAAGGCCGTCTGGTCCGACGGCACGCCGATCACCTGGGAGGACATCGCCTCCCAGATCAACGCGACCAGTGGCAAGGACAAGGCCTTCGCGATCGCCTCACCCAACGGCAGTGACCGCGTCGCATCAGTCACCCGTGGTGTCGACGACCGCCAGGCCGTGATCACCTTCGCCAAGCATTACGCCGACTGGCGCGGCATGTTCGCCGGCAACACGATGCTGTTACCGAAGAGCATGACGGCCAACCCGGATGTGTTCAACAAGGGGCAACTCAATGGACCCGGACCGTCCGCAGGCCCGTTCCTGGTCTCGTCGCTGGACCGCACCGCCCAACGCATCGTGTTGAGCCGGAACCCGAAGTGGTGGGGCACCCCACCGTTGCTGGACTCGTTCACCTTCCTGGTGCTCGATGACGCAGCGAGAATTCCGGCGTTGCAGAACAATACGATCGATGCCACTGCGCTGGGCTCATTGGACGAACTCACCATCGCCCGGCGGACGCCGGGTATCTCGATCCGGCGTGCGCCGGGGCTGAGCTGGTATCACTTCACCTTCAACGGCGCGCCGGGTTCGATCCTGTCCGACAAGGCGCTGCGGCTGGCCGTCGCCAAGGGTATCGACCGGCAGGCGATTGCCGATGTGACGCAACGCGGTCTGGTCGACAAACCGGTCCCGTTGAACAACCACATCTATGTGGCGGGCCAGAAGGGGTACCAGGACAACAGCCAGGTGGTGGCCTTCGACCCTGAGAAGGCCAAACAGGAGCTCGACGCGCTAGGTTGGAAACTCAACGGGCAGTTCCGGGCGAAGGACGGCAGGCAGCTGGTCATCCGCGACGTCCTCTACGATGCACAGACCACCCGCCAGGTTGCGCTCGTCGCGCAGAACAGCCTGGCCCAGATCGGGGTGAACCTGCAGATCGATGCCAAGCCCGGCAACGGGTTCTTCACTAACTACGTCATCCCTGGTGACTTCGATATCGCCCAATTCTCATGGGTGGGTGATGCGTTCGCGCTGTGCTGCCTGAACCAGATCTACACCACCGGCGCCGAGAGCAACTTCGGCAAGATCAGCAGCCCCGATATCGACGCCAAGGTCGAGCAGGTGCTCAACGAACTCGACCCGGACAAGGCGCGCGATCTGGCCAACGAGCTGGACAAGCTGATCTTCGGCGAGGTGTTCAGTCTGCCGTTGTTCCAATCGGCCGGCAACGCCGCGGTGCGCAGCAATCTGGCCAACTACGGCCCAGCTGGGCTGGGCGACTTGAACTACAGCGCAATCGGATTCATGAAGTAGCCGGCTTCGAGAAGTCGGGCAGCGTGCGCGCCACCGTCCGCGGGAGTACCGCGGGCAGCGCGCCCTCGACGCGCGCCGCCACAGACATCGCCGACACCATCAGCCGCACCGCGGGACTACTCGGTATGGCGTCCAGTGCCGCTTCCTGCGGTCGCAGCGTGTCGATACGTCCGATCGAGGCCGCCTCGGCGATCCGCAACGCCGCCCGCTCCTTGGTGTCGAGCACACTGTGACCAGTAGTCGGTAGCCGCACCAGCACCGATCCGGGGATGAGCCCGGCCACGCGCTCGGCGACCGCCGGCGGCGTGATCAGGTCCCGACCGCCTGAGATCACCGCGGTGGGCCAGCTGAATTTCGGCATCTCGGCAACCAGATCGAACGGTTCGGCCTCGAAGCGCGGGGCCGCCCCGACCGCGAGATCGCGCATGGCGACCGCTGGGTCCAGCGGCAGCCCGTCCGGGTCGGCCGCATAGTTGAGCTCTCGGAATGCGATCCGCTCGACCAGGTCGGTCTCATTGCGGTACGGCGCCTTTCGGCCCACCATCAACTCGCCGAGACGGCCCATCGTCTTCCATACCAGGGGACGTCCGCCCAGCAGTAGTTCGAGCTGACGGTCCAGCAGGCGGGCACCACCGAACCCGTAGACGGTCGCGGCGAGCTGAGCGGCGGCCGGGGTCATCACTCCCGCGTCGACCAACCGCCGCACCTTGTCGGCGACCTCCTCGGTGTCTCGCTGACCGTGCCAGAGCACGCTGCGAATGTTGCGCCGGACCACCTCGATGTCGTCATGATCGAGCAGTGGGGAATCCAGGATCATCGCGTAGACCCGGGCCGGGTGGCGTACCCCCACACCCGCGGCGATATAGGTGCCGTAGGACGTTCCGTAGATGATCGCGCTGTGCACCTGGGCGTCGTCGAGCACTGCGGCAACATCGTCGACGACCTGCTCGATGGTCAGCGCCTCGGGTGGCAGGTCCGCACCGACGTCGTCGTGGCGCGACATTCCGATACCCCGGTGCTCGATCATGATTACGTCCAGGCCCTCGGCGGCGGCGCGCCGGCGAAGCCCGCGGTAGAGCGCGATCGAGGCGGCCCCCGGCCCGCCGGGGATGATGACCAGCGGATGTCTGGTCTTGCGGCCGGTGCGCACGTAGTAGAGGTCAAATTCGTCCGGTCCGCCCGGCGTGACCGGCCGTCGAACCGGACGAACGCCTGGCAGTGCCGCCAGTTTCTCGTGGGCGCGGCGCCGCTTCTCGTTCAACGTCATCGCGGCTGGCCCATCATGGCTTGATTGTGCCTCGCCAGGGACCGGAATGGAATGCGCCCTGTTGGACCCCTCTTAGGTTCGGGGTGAGCCAAAGCAGTGTCGGTCGAGGCGGCCGTCGGTAGAACGGGGCAATGACCACAGTGGAGCCTGCCAACCGCATCCTGCCCGGAACCCCCGAGTTCGCCGATCTGCTCGCCCAGATCAGATCTGGGGCCAAAGACCGAGACCTCAACGACGAGAACCCCTTTGACCAAGTAAATGCGCTCAAAAAATCCGGTTTTGGTACGTTGCGCCTGCCCGCCGAGCTTGGCGGTTCGAATTTCACTGTCCGTCAATTATTTTCGACAGTGATCGATGTCGCCGCGGCTGATCCCATTGTGGCGCATATCTTCCGCACGCATTTCTGGTTCGTCGAAGAGCGGCTGCGAACCCTCAATGACGGCCGGTCGCGTCAGTGGTTGACCAAGGTCTCCGAGGGCAGAATCGTGGGCAACGCCTTCAGCGAGAAGGGCTCGAACGCCGTCGGCAGCCTGGTGTTCAACACCCGGTTGCTGCCCGTTCCTGGTGGCTTCCGCCTCACCGGGGAGAAGTACTACAGCACCGGAACCCTCTTCGCCGACTACCTGACCGTGACGGCCACCACCGACCACGACTCGGTGGCCACGGTGATCGTGCCCGCCGATCGTGACGGTGTGCGACTGGTCGACGACTGGGACGGCTTCGGCCAGCGCCGGACCGGTACCGGAACGACGGTGTTCACCAGCGTCGACGTGGCACCTGACGAGGTATTGACCGACACGCCGTACGACGCCGACCCGGTTCCGACGGTCCAGTACGCGGCACTCCAGCTCTACATTCACGCCGTGGTCGCCGGTGTGCTCCAGACCATCGTGGACGACGGTGTCGAACTGCTGCGGTCGCGTACGCGCAGTTTCAGCCACGCGGTCGCCGAGAGCCCGGTCGACGATCCGCTCTATCAGCGTCAGCTCGGTGAGCTGGCCAGCACGGCCTATATCGCACGAGCAGCGGTGCTCGACGCGGCATCGGCCATCGAGGCGGCGACGGAGTCTGTGCTCGATGGTGTGCCCGACGCCGACCTGGCCGCCGAGGCCCAGCTCAAGGTCGCCAAAGTGAAGGTCCATCTCGACGACGTCGCCCCGGAGGCTGCCACCCGGCTGCTCGAACTCGGCGGAGCCAGCGCGGCCAGCCGTCAGCGCAACTTGGACCGGCACTGGCGCAATATTCGCACCATCACCCTGCACAACCCGGTGGCCTACAAGGCCAGGGTGATCGGCCAGAACCTGTTGCACGGCACCCCGATTCCGGCCAACGCGTATTTCTGATCACGCCCGGCGATTCTGGCGCGCCGAACTCGGTGTGGGTATACCCGACGAGCCAGCGTCCCGCCTGAAGGCATCAGTGTTAGGGAACAAAGTCCTCAACTGAGCCCGGAACGTTCTGGTCGGCACCGCTGCCGCCGTACGTTGGTGGCGGAGTAGATCATGACCGAATTCCTGCGCAACACAGACGCGTTCACCTGGTCGATGGAAGCCGATCCCCGGCTGAGATCCACGGTGGTGACGCTGATCTTTCTCGACCGGTCCCCCGACTGGGACCTGGTACGCAACCGGTTCGAGATGGTCAGCAGTGAGCTGCCGATGTTCCGCCAGCGGGTGGTGAACTCACCGCCGCCGGCGCCGCCCCGGTGGGAGCACGCCCCGGATTTCGATCTGGACTACCACTTGCGCCGGGTATCGGCTCCGCAGCCCGGCGACCTCGCCGGTGTGCTCGAGATGGCCCGGCTCGCGGCCATGGCCGACTTCGATCGGGCACGGCCGATGTGGGAAGTCACCCTCATCGAGGGTCTCGACGACGGCGGCGCGGCCGTGCTGTGCAAATTCCACCACGCCCTGACTGACGGCGTCGGCGGAGTTCAGATCGCGATGACGCTATTCGACCTGACCGTAGAGCCTCGGGACGCCGAGCCGGTCCCCGCCGAACTGACCACGCTCGCGCCCAGGCTATTGGCGGGTTACCGCGACTCCGTACGCTACGAACTTGGCTGGGTCGGCAAAGCCGTCACCGACTCGGTGATGAACGCTCCAAAGCTGTTGTTCAACACAATTCGGCAGCCGCTGCGGACCGCGGGAGCGGCCGGTGCGCTGGCCGCGTCGATATACCGGACAATTCGCCCGGTGAACAGGACCGGCTCGCCGCTGATGAAGGAGCGGACGCTGGTGCGTCGGCTGGGCGTGCTCGACGTCCCGATGCCACGCCTGCGCGAAGCCGCGCACCGAAGCGGCGCCGCACTCAACGACGCTTTCGTCGCGGGAGTTGCCGGCGGCCTGCGCCGTTATCACGACAAGCACGGGGTCGGAGTCTTCGACCTGCACCTGACGATGCCGATCAGCCTGCGCACTGACGACGACGGGATAGGCGGGAACCGAATCACCCTCATGCGTTTCGACGTGCCGGCCGGGATAACTGATCCGGCACGCCGGATAAGCAGCATCCACGAATGCACCAACCGGGTACGCAAGGAAGAGTCGTTGCCCTACACGCAGGCGATCGCCGGCGTGCTCAACGTGATGCCGCGTTGGTATATCGGTTCGATCCTGCGTCACGTCGACTTCGTATGCAGTGACGTGCCAGGTGTTCCGCTGCAGGTGTATCTCGGTGGCGCGCGGGTGCGCAAGCAGTACGCGTTCGGCCCGACTATCGGCGCGGCGGTCAACGTCACGCTGCTGACGTACCAGGACACGTGCGCGCTCGGCATCGATGTCGATACCGGTGCAATCCCTGACTACGAGGCGTTCTACGACTGCCTGGTGGCCAGCTTTGACGAAGTGCTGGCGCTGGCCGACTGACGGTTCTCAGGCAGTCAGTTCGATCACGTGGGCGTCCTGCACGCCCAGGTATCGGGTCGGTGTGCAGGTGAGAACGATGACCTGACCGTGGTCGCCCACGGTGTCGAATACCGCACCCATCTTGGTCAGCCGCTCGGGATCGGTGAAGCCCAGCGCGTCGTCGATGACCACCGGGACGGCGTCCTCCGACGCGACCAGCGCCGCACCGGCCAGCCGGGCCAGAATGCCAAGTTGTTCCTTCGCACCACCCGACAGTGAGTCATAGGGAACGGTGCGACCGTCCAACGTACGGTTGCAGATCCGCAAGTCGCTGTCGATCTCGACTTCAAAGGTGGGCCCGAAGACCGGGCGGCCAAGCCGTTCGATCTCGGTGCGGAACGGCGCGACGTAGCGGGCTCTGGTGGTGTCCCGGTGCCGGGCCATGACCGACCGCAACAGCTCGGCCGCCCTGGCGCGGCGGGACACTCGCGAATGCTCGGCGAAGGCGTGCTCCCGGGCGATCTGGGCGGCGTCGAGACCACCCTTGCGTCCCTCGTTGCCCATCACCCCAAGTTCGACGGTGATGTCGTTGAGCGCCTGCCCAACCCCGGCCTGCTCACGGTCCAGATCAGTGGCCGCACTGCTGGCCGCGGCCAATTCGGCTTCCACCGCAGTAGGATCGGCCGCCGCATACCGCTGCGCCAGCTCTGCGACCCCGGTGGCAGCCTGCCGCTGAGCGTCGGCATCAGCGGCGGCCTGCTCAGCGACCTGCTCGTCGCCCACCAGCGCCCGCTGGGCCGTGAGACGCCCAGTCGCGGAGTCGAGCTCAGCGCCAGCATCAGCTAGCTTCGAGCGCAGAACCGTTGCTGCGGTGCTCTTTTCGGTTAGTTGCACATTGGCACCCGCCACCGCCCGCTGGTGCAGATCAGCTTGGGCGCGGGCATTCTCACGCGCCTCGATGGCGCCGACGAACGCAGCACGCGCAGCGGCAGCATCGACGCCTGCGGCGATCAGTGCTGGCGATATCGCCGCACGCAGGGATGCCAGCCGCGCGCGCATCTGAGCGACCCCTTCGTCTTCACACAGCCCGGCCAGGGTCGCGGCCAACTGATCGCGGCTGCTGGTCAATTCCCGTCGGCGGCGGTCGATCACCCGCGCGTCATCCGGCGAATCGGACCCGCCCTGTTGCAGCGATTCAGCCAGAATTCGTTGTGCTGCTTCGAGTTTGGCCTGAGCACCTGATGTGGTGGCGCCGGGGTCGATCCGCACACTGACCAGTCCGGGCAACTCCACGGTGGTGGGCGACGAGCTCACCGGTGTCCAGCGCTCCCCCGCGGACAGCGTGATGGTCTGCTCACCGACGGTCAGCTCCAGGTCGGCGGCCGCGGTGAACTCGACCGTGGCGGCGGTCAGCGCGAGCTGAGCCTCGATGCGCTCGACCAGCGCCGCAGCCGACTCGATATCGGCCATCACGTCACCGGTCAACCTGATCTGCCCGAGCTCCCGGTTGAGCTCGGCCAGCTGTTGCTCGACCGACTCGATACGGTCCAGGCGGCCGGTGAGTCGCTGCGCCTGCTCGCTTCCGGCCAGCGCGTCCACCACCCGGCGGGTCTCGTCGACTGCCTCCTGGGCAGCGCTCAGGGCGATTGCCGATTCCGCCGCTGCCGCGCAAGCCATTTCGACGACTTCACGCGCGGTGTGCTCGGCCTCGATGGCCGCGGCCAACTGCGATCGCACATCGGTGACGGCCACGGTGCGTGCGGCCACATCGTCGCGCAGCCGCACGCGTTCGGCCAGCGCGGCGCTCGACGCGGCGCAGGTTCCCTGCGCCGCGGTCGCGACGAGCTCGGCCTGCCGCAGCTCGCCGGCAAGCTCGGCCACCGCGCCGGCCGCCGCCCGGGCGGCGGCCAAGCGCGCGACGACGCCCTGCCGGCGATCGGCCAACCCGGCCTGCCGCTCGGCGAGTTCGGCATGCCTGCGGACCCGTTCGTCGACTTCGGCGACCGCGGCGGCACACCGGGCCACATCCTGGTCGGCAACCCGCAGCTGGGTGATCGCGGCCCCCCACTCGCCCGTCGGCCGGCCCGTCGCGGTGAAGTACCGACCGTATTCGGCGTCGATCCGTTCGATCAGAAGCGGTTCGGTGCCCGATAGGGCCGCGTCGTCACCCGCCGCCAGGTCAAGGGCACGCGACAGCGCATCGCATTCGGACAGGTCCGCCGCCGCGGTCGAGCCGGTCTGTAGCACCCGCTGCGCATGCCACAAACCGGTGTCGACGGTCTCACCAAGCATGGCCAGCACCCGGTCGTGAGCCTCATCCCCGGTCAGCTGCTCGCGGCGCGGCGCCAAGATGGTCAGTTCAGTTTCGCACTTCTTGTGGAAACGCTTGCGATACACGAAACGGTATGGACCCGTGCTGATCTCGGCGGTGACCTCGGAACCGACATCGGCGTGCGTCGGCTTGACCTGCTTGACTTCCTTCTTCGTCGAGCGGTCCTTGGACTCCAGGAGCAGATCGAGCGCCTCGATCATCGACGTCTTGCCAATCTCGTTGGCCCCGCACACGACGACCACCCCGTGGTCGGGAAATTCGATGTCGCGGTGTGCGATTCCGCGGTAGTTGGTCAGGACCAGCCGGTGCAGTTTCATGCCGCATTCCCCCCGGCCAGCCGCAGCAACAGCCCTAGCGCACCCTGGGCGTCCGCGGCGGCTTCGCCGTCGCCGGCGCGGGCGGCCGCAACCAGTTCGTCGACCGCGGCCGCGGCGAATCCCCCGATTCCGAGGTCGTCGAACTCGCCGTCGGCAGGCATCACCGCGATGCTGGTGTGCCGCTCCCAGGTGCCCAGCCAGGCGAACAGCCGCACGTACTTGTCCAGGCAGGCATCCAGCGCGGCGCGGTCGGTCACGGTGAGCGACCCAGTCAGCCCGAGCCGCACGACCGTGCGCTCCTTATCTGGCAACAGGTCGAGGTTGAGGTCGAGATCGGCGATGTCGCGGCTGTCGTCGACTTGTCGGTGCAGCGTGACAAACCGCCACCGTCCGATGTGGTGGGATTCGACGGTCACCGGATGGCTGGGGTCGGCCTCGTCGACGTCGACCACCAGGACGTGCCCCGGGTCAGCCTCGACGTCATCAAAATTCGTCACCTCGGGCGAACCCGAGTACCAGACCCGTCCGCTGTCGCCGACGCGGGTGCGAGAGTGCTTGTCCCCCAGGGCGACATAGTGGACCGCTCCGCGGTCGACGGCGTCGGACAGCGCCGCCATCCGGATCAGTGACGGCTTACCGGGGTCTGGATCGAGCACGTCGACGCCGCCGTGGGCGACGAGAATGCGGGTGGTGCCGTCGGCGGGCAGATCGGCCAGCACCGCAGCGGCCAGGTCGACAGTCGGCGCCTTCGTGCGCCAAGGCGCGACAACGAGCTGTACACCGGGGCGCACATCCCAGACTCCGTCGCGATCCAGCACGATCACGTTGTCCGGGCATTCGGCCTTGAACAGTGCGCTGGTGTAGACCGACGACGCGTCGAGCGGGTCGTGGTTGCCCGGCAGCAGGTACACCGGAACGCCGATGGCTCGCATGGCTTCCAACGACTGGCTGATCACCTTGGGGGCGAGCTGGTTGTGCTCAAAGACGTCGCCCGCCACCACCACGAACTCGGCCGAGACCTGCGTGGCCAACGTGCCGAGACCCACCACCGCGTCACGCCGGGCCGCCGAGTAACGAGGCTGGGCTTCACCTTCCAGGAAGTGCCGCGTCATGCCGAGCTGCCAGTCGGCTGTGTGCACGAAGCGCATTTCCTCGGGCCCTTCTCTGTCTCATCGGCGAGTGCTGCGGCGAGTGTATGGCTCGGTGCCGACAAGTCCGCGGACCTCGACCGGCATGTACCCGAAGCGTTTAGCCTTACGTCCGTGACCGCGCCACAACGCACCCTGATCCTGATGCGCCACGCCAAGTCGGATTACCCCAACGGCGTGGCCGACCACGACCGGCCACTGGCTGCTCGCGGCATCCGGGAGGCCGGTCTGGCGGGCGGCTGGCTACGGGCCAATGTGCCGGCGATCGGCCAGGTGCTGTGCTCTTCGGCGACCAGGACCCGACAGACCCTGGACCTTGCCGGGGTCACCGCGCCGGTGACGTACTCCGAGCGGCTCTATGGCGCCACTGCGGGAACGATGATCGACGAGATCAACCAGGTCGGCGACGATATCGCCACCCTGCTGGTCGTCGGCCACGAACCCACGATGAGCCACGTGGCTCTCGGCCTGGCCAATCCGGCGAGTTCGGACTCCCACGCCGCCGAACGCATCGCGGCGAAGTACCCGACATCGGCCATCGCCGTCTTGCGGGCGACAGGCAGCTGGGCCGGCCTACGGCTCGGCGGCGCCGGGCTGACCGCGTTCCACGTGCCGCGCTAGTTGGTCTTCGCGCAAGCGGCTCATCCGCGCTAGTCAGGAGTTCGTCGCCAACGTCAGCTCCATCAACTTGATGGCCTGACCGCATGCGTCGATTCCGGGTGCCTGCGGGTTGACCCACCACCCCACGACACCACCGGCGTCGCTGGCGACTCCGCAGCCGCCGTTGGGATCGTTGGTCCGCATCACGATCGACGGCACACCCGCGATCGACCGGTTCTCCAGTTGGTATTTGAGGAACTGGCCCACGGCCCGCTCGTTGTCGAGGCTGCCCTGCTCGTACCAGAACCGGGTGATGTCGACCAGACCGGCGGGGTTGGCCGCCTGCCAGCGGCAGACCGCGCCGACGAAGGTGCTCTGAATGTCAAGCGGATCAGCACCCACCGTCTTGGCCAAGATGTCGGTGGTGAGGACGTCGCACTCCTTGAGCAGGTTCGGGTACTGCTGCGCGGAGTTGTCGTTGCGCGGTGTGGTGCCCGACCCCGATTTCGCTGCCGTGCCGGCCACCGTCTTGGCGCATCCGCTGACCAGCACCAGGGCGGCGAGCACCGCTACCGCAACGGCGACGAACCGGCGCGGGCTCATTTGGAGTTCACGATCGATTGCCGGGTCAATTCCTTGGCCACGTCGCAGGCCGGCGGGAACGGCTTCTCGGCGAAGCTGACCGACCACTCGATGAAGTCGTCGTTGAACTGGATTCCGACCTCGCACAGGTTGTCTCCCAGAGTCGGATCGGTGCCGACCGCGATGAATCCGCTGTGGCCCTCGATATTGATGTCCTCGACGCTGGTGCGCGACAGCTCCTCGGTCTTGCGTTCGCGCCCGATCGGGCTACCCCGGTACCAAGTGAAGGAGAAGTGCGGCCCCAGAATGCCGCCGCCGGCCAGCCACTGGCAGCCGATGGAGTTCTTCGCCGTAGTCACCAGGCCGGTCACACGGGTCTGCTCGGCCATCGTCTGGTCGCTGATGCCACCACACTCGGGGAACATCGGGCCGTGTTTGGCGTTGCCCGGCTGCGGCCCGGGAGCCTGCGAGCCCTGGGTTTGGCTCGGGCCGCTGCCCGAGTCCGAGCATGCGCCGATACTGGCGGCGATGGCTACAACTCCGGCAGCCATCACGAGTTTGCGCGTCGCTGTCATGCGCACCTGCTGCGGGTCACAGCATGCACTGTAGCGGCCACCCCCCGCCACAACCACCGACATGCCGCTTGACCTGCCGCTTTGCCGAGATTTCAGGTGGGCGAAGGCGACAGGGTCCGGGCAACCGGGTTTCAGGGCGTGTGCGACAGTAGCGAAATGCTCCTGGCGCTGCTGAGACAGTATGTTCAGCCGTACCGGCGGCTGGTCGCAGCGGTGATGGTGCTGCAGACCATCAGTACGTTGGCCTCTTTGTATCTGCCCACAGTCAACGCCGCGATCATTGATGACGGCGTGGCCAAGGGCGATACCGGGCTTATCGCGGAGTTGGGCCTGGTCATGCTGGCGGTGACTGGCCTTCAGGTGGTGTGTGCGATCGGCGCGGTCTACTTCGGCTCGCGCACCGGCATGGGTTTCGGTCGCGACCTGCGCTCAGCGATGTTCCACCACGTCACCACGTTCTCCGAGCAGGAGACCGCTCGGTTCGGGGCACCGTCGCTGCTGACTCGCACCACCAACGACGTCCAGCAGATTCAGGTGCTGATCCAGATGACGACCACCATCCTGGTGACCGCACCGATCATGTGCGTCGGCGGCATCATCATGGCGATTCACCAGGACGCCGGGTTGTCCTGGCTTCTGGTGGTGAGCGTTCCGGTGCTGGCGTTGTCCAACTACTGGATCGTCTCGCGCATGCTGCCGATCTTCCGCAGCATGCAACGGCTGATCGACGGCATCAATCGGGTAATGCGCGAACAGCTCTCCGGCATCCGGGTGATCCGGGCCTTCGCCCGCGAACCCTTCGAACGCGAGAGGTTCGCCGTCGCCAATGCGGCGGTATCCAACACCGCTTTGGCTGCCGGCCGCTGGCAGGCACTGATGTTGCCGGTCACCACCTTGACCATCAACATCTCCAGCGTCGCCCTGATCTGGTTCGGCGGCCTGCGCATCGACAGCGGACACATGCAAGTCGGCTCGCTGATCGCCTTCCTGTCCTACTTCATGCAGATCCTGATGGCTGTGTTGATGGCCACCCTGATCCTGGTGATGCTGCCGCGCGCCTCGGTGTGTGCCGAACGGATCACCGAGGTGCTGGGCACACAAACCGCGATCAGCTGCCCGGCCTCGCCGCGGCGCCCCGAAGGCAGCATCCGGGGCGCGATCGCCCTCGACAATGCGACGTTCCGTTACCCCGGGGCGGAGCGCCCTGTCCTGGAAGATGTTTCGCTGACCGCACTGCCCGGCACGACGACCGCGATCGTCGGCAGCACCGGCTCCGGCAAGTCGACGCTGGTGGCACTGATCTGCCGGCTCTATGACGTCACCGACGGCATGGTGCGCATCGACGGCATCGACGTGCGCGACTACGACCCCGAAATCCTCTGGTCGACACTCGGTTTGGTGCCGCAGCGGGGCTATCTGTTCTCCGGTACCGTCGCCGACAACCTAGCGCTCGGTGCGTCGCCAGGACAGGTGGTAACCGAGGACGACATGTGGTCGGCGCTGCGAGTGGCGGCCGCCGAGGACTTCGTGCGCGCCCATCCTGATGACTTGAGCATGCGGGTTGCCCAGGGCGGCATCAACTTCTCCGGCGGTCAGCGTCAACGGCTGGCGATCGCGCGCGCGGTGATCCGGCGGCCCGCGATCTATCTGTTCGACGATGCATTCTCCGCCCTGGACGTCCACACCGACGCCCGGGTCCGCGCCGCGCTTCGCGAAGTGTCCGCGGATGCCACGGTGATCATTGTCTCCCAGCGCATCTCGACTGTCGCCCACGCCGACAACATCGTCGTCATAGACGGCGGCCGGGTGGTCGGAGCAGGCACCCATCACGCGCTGCTCGCCGAGTGCGAGACGTACGCGGAGTTCGCCGACTCTCAGTCGGTGGGCACTGGTGTCGGGGGCGAGCGATGACCGGGCCGACATTCCGCGGCGGCGGGATGCGCGCGATGACCCAGGATCCCCGGCAAGCCCGCTCGCGCGACTTCACCGGATCGGCGCTCCGGTTGATCCGGCGGCTGACCCCGCAGCGGTGGCCGACCGCGGCGGTGATCGCGTTGTCGATCGGTGGAATCGCGGTCGGTGTCATCGGCCCCCGCATCCTCGGGCATGCCACCGACCTGCTGTTCAACGGTGTCATCGGCCGCCAACTGCCGGCTGGTATCACCAAAGACCAGGCGGTCTCCGCTGCTCGGGCCCGCGGCGACAACACCTTCGCCGACTTGTTGTCCGGAACCAACGTGGTGCCCGGTCGCGGTGTCGACTTCACCGCGGTTGCCCACACCCTACTGCTGGCATTGGCACTGTATGTCGTTGCTGCGCTGCTGATCTGGGCGCAGGCCCGGATACTCAACGTGATCGTGCAGCGCACGATCACGGCGCTGCGCGCCGAAGTCGAGGACAAGGTCCACCGGTTGCCACTGTCCTACTTCGACTCCCGACAGCGCGGTGAGTTGTTGAGCCGCGTCACCAACGACGTCGACAATATCCAGTCGTCGGTGTCGATGACCATCAGTCAGCTGCTGACCTCAGTACTGACCGTGGTCGCGGTGCTGGCGATGATGCTCAGCATCTCCCCACTACTGGCGTTGATCACCGTCGTGACAGTTCCGTTGTCGCTGTGGGTGACCCGGGTGATCGCGCGCCGCTCGCAGCGGATGTTCATCGCCCAGTGGACCAACACCGGTCGGCTCAACGCGCACATCGAAGAGACCTACAGCGGATTCACCGTCGTCAAGACATTCGGGCACCGCGCCGCCGCCCAGGAGAAGTTCCGCGACGCCAACGACGACGTCTACCACGCGAGTTTCGGCGCGCAGTTCTTCTCCGGTCTGGTGTCACCGGCGACGACGTTCATCGGGAACCTCAGCTACGTCGCGGTAGCGGTGGTCGGCGGCTATCAGGTCGCGACCGGCCAGATCACCTTGGGCAGCATCCAGGCCTTCATCCAATACGTTCGCCAGTTCAACCAGCCACTGACCCAGGTCGCAGGCATGTACAACACCTTGCAGTCTGGGGTGGCCAGCGCCGAGCGGGTCTTCGATTTCCTCGATGAGCCGGAGGAATCACCGGACGTGCCAACGACGTTGCCGGACAACGCGCGTGGCCGCGTCGAGTTCCAGAACGTCTGGTTCAGCTATGTCCCCGGGACTCCGGTGATCGAGGACCTGTCGTTGGTCGCCGAACCGGGCAGCACGGTGGCTATTGTCGGACCCACCGGCGCCGGCAAGACCACCCTGGTCAATCTGCTGATGCGGTTCTACGACGTCGACGCCGGACGGATCCTGCTCGACGGCGCCGACATCACCGGTGTGAGCCGGGAAGCACTGCGCTCCCGAATCGGGATGGTGTTGCAGGACACCTGGCTGTTCGGCGGCACCATCGCCGAGAACATCGCCTACGGCAAGCCCGGGGCGGCCGAGGACGAGGTGATCGAAGCCGCGCGCGCGGCCTACGTGGACCGGTTCGTGCACACCCTGCCCAACGGCTACCACACTCGGGTCAGTGACGACGGCGGCAATATCAGCGCCGGCGAAAAGCAGCTGATCACCATCGCCCGGGCGTTCCTGGCCCGCCCCCAGCTGCTGATCCTCGACGAGGCCACCAGTTCGGTGGACACCCGAACGGAACTGCTGATTCAGCACGCGATGACCGAATTGCGCCGGGAGCGAACCAGTTTCATCATCGCTCACCGGCTCTCGACCATCCGCGATGCTGACAACATCTTGGTGATGGAGGCCGGGCGGATCATCGAGGCGGGCAACCATGCCGAGCTACTGGCCCGACGGGGCGCCTACTACAGGATGACGATCGCCTGACGATGCGGGCAGGATCAGCCGACACCTTCGAGGATGTCGGTCTCGGTGTGGCCGATACGGTCGATGACCTCAGGCCTGACCCGCTTGACCCGGAAGAACCACGCCAGCGCGACCGCCACCGTGGCGAGGAAGAGATAAGGAATGACGTTCAACGGGAACGCGGGCACCGGGTAGACATTGGCGAAGAAGGTATATGCCATCGCCACCACCGCGACAATGGCCGCGGTCCACACCAACCGGTTCGGCATGCCGGCGCGCTTGGTGTAAGCCACGCACGCAATGGCAACCAGTGCATAGGCAACCATGTAGCCGTAGGTCCCGTACGTATCGACCCAGACCACGATGTCCATCGGATGGACACCGAGGCACAGCAGCACAATGTCCAGCGCGACGGCGGCCGGCCCGGCGATGAGCAGTACTCGGTGCGGGGTGAGATGCCCCTCGTGCGTGCGGCCGAACCGCTCGGCGACGACACCCTCCTTGCCCATCACGTAGACGATCCGACCGACGACGTTCAGCGGTGCCACCACGACCGCGAAGAACGATGCACCCACGCCGAAGGTCAGAATCGGTGTGAACCAGGACGGCATGCCGATCATTGTGGCGATGTCCTGCAGCGGACTTGCACTGCTTGCCAGCCCGTCGTGCAGCAGTGCGATCTGTGTGTAGGCGGCGAAGACGTACAACACGCCGACCACGACCGCGCTCCAGATGATGGCCCTGGGGATCGCGGTGTAGGGATTGCGCGCTTCACGGCCCAGCGCGTCGGCGGACGAGAACCCGACAAAGCCCAAAATGCCCAGGACCATACCCGCGGCGACTCCCTGCATCGGGACGCCGCTGAGGGAGAACTGCGACGGGTCCCAGGCGGCCGGCCCCGCCCACACCAAAGCCAGGACAAGCAGGATCGTGATGATGGTGACCGAGACGAGCTCGAGCACCAGAGACACTCGCGCGGACAACCTGATTCCCCGAATCGTGAACAGCGTGGCTAGTCCGCCCAGAACGATCGCGAGCGCGATTTGCCAGCCGACGCCCTGTGCCGGCAAGCCCAGCAGCACCAGGAAGTCGCTGGCGTAGGAGACCGCACCGCCGAGCGAACCCGCCGCGATGCCCCAACAGCCGATCAGCAAGGTCACACCGGCCAAGTAGGCGCCGAACGGTCCGAGGCCCTTGGCGACGTAGGTATAGAGAGAGCCGGCCGACGCATTACGGCGCGCGAACACCACCACGCAGTACCCGACCGCCAAGATCACCACGGTGGCAAGTGCGAAGGACAGCACGGTGCCGTTACCTGCGCTGACGTAGATCGCAGCGGCGGTGAAGGCGATCACCGCGCTCGGTGCGATGTTGGCGATGGCCTGGGCGGCGAGTTCTGGACCCGACATGACGCCGTGGCGAAGTCCCGCATCGGTAGGCGTTACTGCGCCAGTGGTATTCGACATGATGGACGCTCCAGCAGTTCTCGGTGATGGGGTGAGTTAGGGGATGAGCAAGGTACGAAGTGCTTCGCCGGACTCCAGGTCGTCGAAGGCGGCGGCGGCTTCCGCCAACGGGCGCCGGGCCCAGATCAGCGGGTCGAGTTTGAGCTGGCCGTCCATGTACCGGTCGACCAACGCCGGGATATCGATCGAGGGACGTACCGACCCATAGTTGGACCCGAGAATCCGCTGGTCGGCCTCGGCCAGCACCAGCGGTTCGAACGACGCTTTGGCCCCGGTCCGCGGCAGACCCACGATCACCGCGGCTCCGCCCAGGCCGAGCATCTGAATGGCCTGTTCGGTGGTGCTCGTGTGGCCGAACGCGTCGAAGGCATAGTCGACCCCGTCGGGAACGAGGGCGAAGAGTTGCTCCACGGCGTCGCCGAGCGACGCATCGATGCGGTCGGTGGCCCCGAATTGCATTGCGAGCCGGGTCTTGTCGGCCAGCACATCGATCGCGATGATGCGCTCGGCACCGGCCAGCTTGGCCCCCTGGGCGACGTTGAGTCCTACTCCGCCACAACCGATCACCGCGACGGTCGCCCCCGGTTCCACCGCGGCGGTGTTCAGTACCGCACCGACTCCGGTTGCGACGGCGCAGCCGACCACAGCGATGACATCCAGGGGGGCGTCGTCGCGGACCTTGACGGCGCCGGATGCCGGGACCACGACCTCCTCAGCGAAAGACGAGACTCCCAGGTAGTGGTGCAGCGGGGTGCCATTGCGAGACAGCCGCGATGTGCCGTCGAACAGGACGCCCTTCGGGCCCACGATGGTCGCCACCTTCTGACAGCGCGCTTCGTGCCCGGATCGGCAATAGCGACATTGACCACACGGCGGCACCCAGGACAGCACCACATGGTCGCCGACAGCCAGCGAGGTCACGCCCTCACCGAGCTCGACAACCACCCCTGACCCTTCATGGCCCATCACCAGCGGCGCCGGCGCGTCCCAGTCGCCCCGCTTGACGTGCAGGTCCGAGTGACAGACGCCGGCCGCGGCGATCCGCACTCGAACTTCGCCCTCCTTCGGCCCGGCGAGGTCGACATCGGTGTGCTCGATGGGGCTGTGTTGGTCTCGAAAGACGATTGCTTTCACAAATTTCCTTGTCGGCGTGTCGACGTGCAGCGAACGCACCGAATGTTAGGGAACCAGCCACCACCCCGTCACTGTGAAAATGTGTGGATTTGATCGGCATTTTCATCATTCTGTACACTCCCCCGATGGCGTACGACGTGCGCGCCGTGGCGGCCTTCCTCGGATCTGAACTCGCCGTCGGTGCGGTCGATGCCGGTGTCACCGTCGGGGAAGCAATCACGCTCGACCGGCTGGTGGTCGGCAGTCCCCCCGGTTTCGCCGGTTTGGTGATCGGCGCTCCTGCGGAGTTTGCCGCGGCCCTCGACAACGAAGAACGGTTAGCGCCACTGGCCACCTGCGTGGCCGTGGTGGCAGGAGCGGAGGCTCCAGCCCGCCTTGTGCAGCGACTGGCGGAGGCACAGATCAGCGCGATCTTTGTTCCGGGCACCCCGGCCGAGGTGGTCTACCCAACCGTGGTCGCCCTGATCGCCGCCGATCAAGCCGCCGAAGACCGCCGTGTCACAACGGGTACCAAGGTCCTGACACAGGTTGCCCGGCGCGGCGGCGTGGTCGCGGTCGTCGCGGAGATGGCTCACCGAATCGACGGCTGGGCAGTCTTACTCGACGCGCGCGGTGAGGTCATCACGACCGCGGGGGCGGGAAGTCTGCATGTGCGGGATGCGGTTGCCGTGGCGTTCCACCGGCAGGTGCGAGTCCGGCACACGGGATTGCAGGTTCACCCGGTCGGGCAAGGCGAGGACATCAGTGCCCACCTGGTCATCGGCGCCCGCGGTCCGACCAGTCGCAGTCGCGACCTCGCATCGCAGGCGGCCGCCCTGTTGGATCTCCTCCTCCGCACCGCGGACAACCCCGCTACCGAGCGGCTGGGCCGGGAGGTGATGCTGGCGACCTTGCTGCGGGGTGGCTCGGACGCTTCGGCGCTACTGCGGCGGTGGGGCGTGCACGAACGATCGCTGACCGCGTTCGCGGTGGCGTCGCGATCGAGGGCCATCGACCCAGAACGCCTCGCAATCCGCTGGCTGGACGATCTCGGGGCAATCCATATCGTTGCCGAGCAAGGGGGCAAGGTGCTCGGGTTCATTCGCGACGAAAGCGCCGCTGACCTGGCGGCGATAGTGGAAGGGCTGAGCACCGATGCCCGCATGCCGCTTCGGCTGGGCCTGGGCTCCCCCGCCAAGGCGCAGATGCTGGCACGCTCGGCAGCAGAAGCCACCCAAGCGCTGGAAGTGGCGGTGGTGGATGCCCGGCCGGTCGTCTGGTATCGCTCGCTGGCAACAGTGAGCTACGTACTGGAGAATCTGGGCGACGGCCCCATAGCGCGTATCGCAGCGGTGCTCGACCCACTTCGAGATGAGGAGGGCCGGCACGGCGCATTGCTCCGGACGCTCGAGATCTACTTGGCCGAACATGGTGTATGGGGTTCGGCCGCAACCCGGTTGGGAATTCACCGCCAGACGCTGACCAGCCGAATCCAGCGGGTCGAAGCGCTGACCGGAATGTCGATGGCGAACCCCGACGACCGCGCGACCGCCTGGCTCGCCATCCGCGCCTTGGACACTGAAAGTGAAGCGCGCCAATAATTTTCCAGTCTCATCGCCGATGACGAGGTGACCTATAGCCCGGGGCCTTCGGCGCGCAGGTCGTCGACCTCGGACATCGCCGAACGCAGCTTGGCCAGCCACTCGTCGGCATGCTCACCGACCAGACGTACGCACCACGCGAGTGCATCCGATCGGGACCGGGCCACGCCCGCATCGACCAGGGTGTCGAGCACCTGACGTTCAGGCTGCTTGAGGCGGGTCATCACCGGAACGGCGATGTGGGTGAACAGAATTCGTTCCGGACCGTCGGAACCTACCGCTCCGATTTCTACGCCCCAGGAGACTTTGCGGCCGTACTTGTCCTGGGCCTCCTCGGCGATACGGATCCGCTCGGAACGGGTGTCCTCGCGGAACCGAGATGCCCGCCCGGAGGCGCGTGCTTCACTGTCCGGCTTCTCGCCTGCGTCGGGCAGGCGCCCGATGACGGTGATCTCCTCGCGGTCGACGATCACCGTGGGGTCTCCAGCGAACCATTCATCGGGGAGACGTCCGGCGAACCACTCGCCGGCATCGGTGGCGTCGGGCTGGTCGGCCTGTTGCCAGCCGCCGGGGCGACCGGGCCGACGGTGCGTGTGCTGATGCTTCATGAATTACATGATTACATCATTACGTGGTGTTCACCACGCATTCTCTGACGGCGAACACTTACAAACCCGCTGCGAGTGCGGATAATGACCGCATGGCAGGCAACGAGCTCGACCGTGATCGTGTCCGGGCTGCACGCGACGTGGCACGCATGCACCCCGCCCTGGTGGCGGTGGTGCTGGGGATCCCGACAGCGGCCGCTGTCGCATTGGTGTGGTGGCTGCTCGGGTCCGCCACGGCGGTGCTGATGCTGCTCGCGGCACTTCTCTTCGGTGGCTGGTCGATGGTGCGCAAGCGCAGGCGCTGAAACGGTTACCGCTCAGGGCTTGTCGGCACGACGCGCGCGAAAGAGCTTGACGTCGCCCTGGATGCCTTTGAGTCGGCGCGCCTTGGCGAACGACCAACTGAAGGAACCGTCGTCGCCGATCTTCTCGCGGGCCGCCTCCGCAACCAGGACCGATCCAGGCCGGGCGGCCGAGGTGACCCGGCTGGCCAGGTTGACCGGGCTGCCGAACCAGTCGCCCACCCGACTCACCGCGGGCCCGTAAGCCACGCCCACCCGCAATTGGGGCAATGCCTCGTCGGCTTCGGTGGCCTCGATGAGCGTCAACATCGCATCCAGCAGCGCTGCCGTATTCGTCGACACCATCATCACCGCGTCACCGATCGTCTTGACGAACCGCACCGGGGGCACGGCCACATCGCGGGCCGCGTCGGCCAGCCGGTTGGCAAGCTGCTCGAGTTCTTCAGGCGCGACCGTCTCGCCAAGCCGAGTGAACCCGACGAGGTCGGCGAAGGCGACGGCCACCAGACGGGCCCCGGGCAGCGGCGCCCCGGCCGCCCGTTCGTTGGCATTGACCGCCTCGGTTTCCATCGCATGCCGCAACTGCAGCATCAGCATGTCCTGGATCATCGGCCCCAACAGCGGGGCCGCAGTGCTCACCAATGCCCGCATACCCTTGGCCATCTCGAGTTCGGTGGTGCCCGCGCGCTGCATCGTCGACGCCACCCCGGTGTAGCGAATCGCCTCGGCAGCGTGCGAAAGCCCTTCTGCCAGCACCCGAACCACGGTGAGCAACTGATCGGGATCAAAACCCAGATCGAGGAAACGCTTGATGTGCACGACGGTCTCGGCGTCGGGTCGCAGGTAGACCTCTGCGTCAGGATCCTCGACCGATGGCAGCCCGCTGGCCCTCAGGAATCGCATGAGCTGGTCGACATCGAGGCCGGTCCGCTCGCTGATCTGCCGGACCGACAGCCGGGTGCCGTCATCGCCGAGGGTGCGGCGGCCCGGCAGCAGCATCGGCGCGAACGAAGCCTGGATCTCCTCGACCGAGATGCCCTGCTCCAGCAGCCACGGGATCAACTCCGCCCGCTGGGCTCGGGCATCGCCGGTCAATCCGTCGAGCAGCCCGGACGCCTCCGGGTCGACGGTGTCGGTCACTGACCCAACGTATACCGGGGCCAGCCCCCACCGTGGGCCTGGTCGTCTAGGTCGGCGGCTCCTGCACATCGAGGTGACGCGCCTCAACGAAGACTGTTTACGGCACGAGGCGATCGGTCCCATGACATATTCCGCTCGCCTCACCTCAGACATTTACTTGTCTGACATGTGCTACTTTGGCTCGCGTGAGCACGCGATCAATAGGAAGCAAGCGACCGAAAGCAACCGCCGACACGACGGGTTCCGCCTCGACCGCCAAGACCAAGGCCGAACTGGGGATCGGATTCACCGGTGGAGTCATCGGTGGCCTGTTGGGCGGAGGAAGCGGTGTCTTCTACGTCCCCGCCCTGGAGAAAGTGGCTGCCCTGTCAAGACCGTCGCTGCACGGAACGGCGGGAGCGGCCAACATCGCCGTAACCGGTGTCGGCGCTGCGACGTTCGCATTGGCCGGGGGCTCCATCGACTTCCGCGCCGGGATGGGATTGGTCGTCGGGGCGACGCTGGGAGCGTTTCTGGGCGCCAAGCTCATCTTGCGTATCCCCCACCGGTTCCTGCGTTGGCTGTTCGTGACGATTTTGCTCGCAACCGGCGCGAAACTGCTGCTGGACGCCGCGGGGGTGGGATCGCTCCGAGGCGCGACCATTGTGCCGCCCTCGCTGATCGCAAACCTGTGGTTCACCGTGCCCACCTCGCTTGTTCTCGGCTTCATCATCGGGGCATGGGCAGCGGGAATGGGTCTGGGCGGAGGACTGCTGGCCGTCCCCGTGCTGATGGTGCTGTACGGCGCGGACCTGCCCACCGCTGAGGGCACGTCACTGCTGATGTTCTTCCCCAACGCCATCGTCGGCACCGTCGTGCACGCTCGACAAGGCACCGCCGATAAACGTCTCGGGGTGATCTTGAACATCGGGGCGCTACCCGGCGCGATCGTGGGAGCGCTGGCAGCCCTGGCGCTAGACGTGCGGGTTCTGAGCATCGTTTTCGCGGCATTCGCGCTGTTAGTTGCCGTGCGCGAGATGTACCGGATGCACCGGACCCGTGGTGAGACTAGAGCCGCTGCCGATAGCATGTCGTCAGACAAGCGATTGAATGAGGAGTGAGATACGGCGGTGGAGGCCCTGACCCGTATCCCGCTGTCGGAGAAGGCGGCTCGATCGCTGTTGAGCGAGATCGCCAGCGGACGATGGCAAATCGGCGACCAGCTCCCCGGGGAAATGGCTTTGGCCGCCGAACTGCGCGTCGGACGCTCCACCATCCGAGAAGCAATCCGACTCCTTGCCGCACGCGGAGTGCTGAGCACCCACCAAGGCATCGGCGTCTTCCTCACCGCCACCGCACCCCATGAACCCTGGGACCGACTCGCCCAGATAGCGGCGATCGCCGAAGTGGTGCAGGTCAGGGTTGCCATCGAATCGCGCGCCGCAGCCATGGCCGCGCAGTGGCATCGCGAGGACGACGCCACCGCGATCGGTGACGCGCTCGCCGAACGCAACGGCCTGCTCAATGACACAGCCAGCAACCTCGCCAGCGCTGACATCAGATTGCACCGGCGAATCGTCGCCGCCTCGCACAACACGCTGTTGCTGTTCTTGTTCGACAGCATGCAGCAACGCCTCATCGCCAGCATGACCGAACTCCTCACACTCATGCCCGTCGACCAACACGACGCCGACGAACACACCGCGCTCGTCAGCGCCATCCTCAACCGCCAACCACGGGAAGCCGAGGACCTGACCCGCCGACACCTGCTCGGCCTAGCCGAGGACCTTGCAGCGCTACCGACGGCCAGCGAGGGGATCCCCCCTGCCAACCGAGGAGAGTGAACAACCCACATGCACGACACACACGAGCTTCTTGATCTCCCCTGATGCCCAAGTTGCCACTATTGCAGGGGTTTTCGCCGATAGCCGGTAATCGCCCCGGCACGCTGATCCTCGGCAACATGCCCAGCGCCATGTCATTGGCCACCGGAGAGTATTATGGCAACCCACGAAACATGTTCTGGCGCTTAGTCGCTGAGCTATTCGGGTTCGACGCCGACGATCCATATCCGCAGCGAGCCGCATCGCTTCGCAGGAGCGGCATCGCCGTGTGGGACGTACTCAGACACTGCCGGCGAACGGGCAGCCTCGATTCGGCCGTCGAACAAGACAGCATGGTGGCAAATGACTTCGCGACCTTCTTCGCCGAACACCCCTCGATCAAGCGCGTGTACTTCAACGGTGCGGCCGCCGAACGCAACTTCATGCGGCTGGTCACATTGGACGTGCCCCGCACCTACGTGCGACTGCCCTCGACGAGTCCGGCACAGACCATGCGCTATGCAGACAAACTCGCGGCGTGGCGGGTGATCACCGACTAGGACACCGGCGGCCTGCGGTGCGCCCACGGGCGGGCGATCTCGATCTGGTGGCTCAACGACAACAGCGTCGCCTCATCGGAGGGCCGGCCAACCAGTTGTATCGAGACCGGGACTCCATCGTTGTCCAGTCCCCACGGGACGACCGCGGCGGGCTGGCCGGTGGCGTTGAACATGCCGAGGAACGGAACCCGGGAGGCCACCATGGCCAACGTGGACACCCCACCGCGGTGCTGGTACTGACCGATCCGTGACGGCCCCAACGCGGTTCCGGGAGTGATCACCACGTCGACGTCGTCGAAAATCGACTGCACCCGTGCGTTCAACGCCGGTTCGGCGGCCCGCACCCGCGCGATCTGGGCATCGGAGATCAACCGGCCCAGGCGGGCAATGCCTTTCGTTCTGGGCTCGAGCCGCTCGCGGTGGGGCAACGCGGTGACATCCTGGTAGGCGCCGCGCCACATCCGTGGCAGCAGATGACCGTAGACGGCCCATGCCGGGTAATCGGGGTCGCGCCAGAGGACCTCATGGCCCAGGTCGCGCAGCAGCGTCTCGGCTCCGTCCAGCGCCTTCTGCTGAGCGGACCCGATGCGGCCGACCAACGTCGGCGGGATCTTGGTGCTCAACGCAATTCGCAGCCTGCCCGGTTCGCGGTTGGCGGCTGCGACGAACCCGCCCGACGGAGCGGGTTGGGCCGTCGTCGCATCGAGGAACAATGCGGCGTCCTCCACCGTGCGGGTCATCGGGCCGTTGACGGACAGCCCGCACCAGGCGTCGTCGTGCGGGGCTATTGGCACCCGGTCACGCTGCGGCTTGAGACCGAAGAGACCGCACCAGGTGGACGGGATCCGAATAGATCCGGCACCATCGGAGCCCAGCGCCATCGGCGCCAAACCCGCAGCCACCGCTGCCCCACTGCCACCGCTGCTGCCACCGGGTGTGCGGGCCAGATCCCACGGATTGTGCGTGGCGCCGAACGCGACGGTCTCGGTGAAGGGCCACAGCATCATCTCCGGAACCGCCGTCTTGCCCAGGATCACCGCACCGGCCTCGCGCAGCCGGCGCACCACCTCGGCGTCGGCCGTCGGCGCCAATCCGTAGGCGCTGCTGCCGTAGCAGGTGAACTCGTCGGCGACATCGACGTCGTCCTTGATCGCGATCGGAACCCCCAGCAGGGGCTTGCGTTCACCGGCGTCGAGCAGTTCCTGTGCGGCCGCGGCTTCGCGCCGCGCGCTCTCGGTGAAGACGACGCGATAGGAACGCAACTCCCGATCCACGCGGGCTATCCGCTCGAGATAGAGCTCCAAGAGTGCCGGGGCGGTGATCGTGCCGTTGACGAGCATGCGCGCCTGCTCGGCGGCACCGGCGAAGGCAATGTCGGTGGAGTCCATCTGCCGCAGCGTAGCGCTGGGCGCTACGGTGACGAGATGGCATGCGTGTTCTGCGAGATCGTCGCCGGTACGGCGCCGGCCATCCGCGTCTACGAGGACGACGACTTCCTGGGCATTCTCGACATCCGCCCGTTCACCCGCGGCCACACGCTGGTCGTACCCAAGCGGCACAGCGTCGATCTGACAGATACGCCGGCCGAGACCCTGGCCGGAATGCTGTCCGTCGGCCAGCGAATCGCGCAGGCCACCCGGGCCTCAGAGTTGGGCGCGACCGGGAACAACATCGCCATCAACGACGGCAAGTCGGCGATGCAAACGGTCTTCCACATTCACCTGCACGTGATCCCGCGGCGCGACGGGGACAAGCTCTCGTTCGCCAAAGGGATGCTGCTGCGCCGCGATCCCGATCGCGAGGCCACCGGCCGGATTGTGCGCGATGCCCTCAAAGCACTGGATACGACCGGATGAGAGTGATGGCATGACGTCGCTTAACCACAAGGCATTGATGCGATTCGTCAAGGCGCACGATGCGGTGTATCGGCGCAGCAATGGGTGGATCGGCCATCGGATGCCCGGTGTGCCACCTTCGTTGATGTTGCACACCATCGGGGCGAAAACCGGCGAGCCGCGCTCGATGCTGCTGGCGTACTACCGCGACGGCGACGACTATCTGATCGTCGCATCCAACGGCGGTGCGGACCGCAACCCGGCCTGGTATCACAATCTGCGCGCGCACCCGGACATCGAGATCAACCTCGGCAGAAGGCGTTTGGCGGTCACCGCACACATCCTGCTACCAGACGATCCAGACTATGCGCGGCTATGGCAACTCTGCGACTCGGCGAACGGCGGCCGGTACACCGCCTATCAGCAGGGAACGAAGCGCCCTATCCCGGTTGTGCGCTTGACGCCATGACGGCTGCGCCCAGACTGCACTTGTTTACGCGTCCGCTCGCGAAACGCGTACAACAACTGCAGTTTCGGCGCGGTTAGAACAGCTCTTTGGCCAGCAGTTCCAGCGTGGCCTCGCGCGCGGGCGCGGTGCGGGGGTCGGTGCCGCGATGCGCCGAGGCGACGGGGTTGACCATCACCTCGTCGACGTCGAACTCCAAGGCCACCGCGCGGACCTGCTCGGCGGCTTCGGCAGGCGAGCCCACCACGGCCATGGCGCGACCGGCCGCGATCACGGCCTCGGCCTGCGGGTGCATGGTCAGTGCCGCGGCATCTTCGACGAGGTCAAGCGGGCCTAGAGGCTGCCCGGTGCGCAGCCGCGCCATCATCTGCAGATTCGGCAGCAGCAGGGCCTCCGCCTCGGCCCGTGTGGGTGCGACCGCCGCGTTGACGGTCATGAACGTCACCGGCTCGGCGGCCACATCGCTGGGCCGGAACTCCGACCGGTAGGCCGCCAGTGCCTCGACGGTGCCCTGCCCGGCAAAGTGATGGGCGAAAACGTAGGGCAACCCCTTGGCGGCGGCCAGATGCGCGGAGTACATCGACGAACCCAGCAGCCACAGCCGTGGCTCCTCAACCGCCGCCGGGGTGGCCTTGAGGATGTAGTCCTGGTTGCGGATCGGGATCCGGACGCCGTGGGCGCTCATCAGCGCGGCGACATCGTCGAGGTACTGCGGGAAGTTCTCGATGTCGGAATCGTCCCGAGTGCCCCTCAGCATGATCGACGTCACCGGATCGGAACCGGGCGCCCGGCCGATGCCCAAATCGATGCGCCCGGGGGCGGCAGCCTCCAGTAGCGCGAACTGCTCGGCGACGGCCAACGGCGCATGGTTGGGCAGCATCACCCCACCCGAACCCAGCCGCAGCTGCGTGGTCTGGGCGGCCAGGTAGGCGAGGATCACCGGTGGGCTGGTGGCAGCGACAGCGGGCATGTTGTGGTGTTCGGCCACCCAGTACCGGGTGAATCCCAGCCGGTCGGCGGTCTGCGCCAGCCGCACGGTGGCCGCCAGCGCGTCTCCGGTGGTCTGGTCGGTGCGTACCGGAACGAGGTCGAGGACAGAAAGCCGCATAGCAGCCTCAACGATACGGCCGGCTGCTTGCTTCCCGGCTCATCAGCCTTCCCCACTCACTCGCGCAGACCGGCCCGCTTCGCGGCATCGGCGAAGACGTCGTCGAGCATGGCCGGGGTGAGCCGTCCGGTGAACATGTTCTGCTGGCTGGGGTGATAGCAACCCAGCAGTTGTCGACCCGACGGCAGCTCGACGACCACTCCGTGGCCAAACTTCGGCTTGGCCGAGCCCGGTAGGTCGTCGGCGAGCAGCCGTAGGGCGGCCTGCCAGCCGAATCCGCCCAGGGTGACGATCACCCGGACCGACGGGGCAATCATGTCCCACTCGGCGGCCAGCCACGGCTCGCACGTCGACCGCTCGTCCGGCGTCGGTTTGTTGGCCGGCGGCGCACACCGGACTGCCGCGGCGATGCGGATGTCGTTGGTGCTCAAGCCATCCGCGGCGTCGACACTCGTCGGTTGGCTTACCAAGCCGGCCCGGTACAGCGCGGCGAACAGTTGATCTCCCGACCGATCGCCGGTGAAGACCCGCCCCGTGCGATTACCGCCGTGGGCGGCCGGGGCCAGCCCCAGCACCAGAATCTTCGGCTGCGCCGAGCCCCACCCCGTGATCGGTCTGCCCCAGTACGGCTCACCGGCGAACGCACGCCGTTTGGTGACCGCCACCTCTTCCCGCCAGTCGACCAGCCGTGGGCATGCCCGGCACACGCTGACCAGCGCATCCAGATTGGCCAGATCGCACGCCGTGGCGGCCAGCGTGGCCACCTGCCCCGGATCGGTGGCCACCGGAGTGTGGGGCGTCGCGGGGTCACCCGGCCAGCCCGTCCCCGGCGCGACCGGCGACTCGAACAGCATCCCGGTACGCGGATGGGCATAGGGGGTCACCGGTCCACTGTGCCCGTGTGCACGGCTCTTCGCGAGAGGGCATGTGATTTCGGCGCGGAAACGATCGCTAGCGGCGGTTCGCGCGCCGAAATCGCCGGGAACTAGGCTCTCTCAGTGGCCAACACGCGCCTTCCCGCGCTGCTGATCCTGTCTTCGACGTTCCTGGCCGCAGGCGCCAACGGGATCTCGATGGTCGCGTTCCCGTGGCTGGTGCTGCAGCGCACCGGCAGCGCGGTGGACGCCTCGATCGTCGCGGGCGCGGCGACCCTGCCACTACTGTTCGCCACGCTCATCGCCGGCGCCGCCGTCGACTTCATCGGCCGGCGTCGGGTCGCGATGCTCTCCGATGCCCTGTCGGCCGCCGCGGTCACGGCGATCCCGATACTGGCCATCGTCTTCGGCACCGATGTGCTGAACACGCTCGTCCTGGCCGCTCTGGCCGCGCTGGGCGCATTCTTCGATCCGGCCGGCATGACCGCGCGACAGTCGATGCTGCCCGAGGCCGCCGCCAAGGCGGGGTGGACCCGGGATCACACCAACAGCGTCTACGAGGCGGTGTTCAATCTGGCTTACATCACCGGGCCGGGCATCGGGGGTCTGCTCATCGCGACGCTCGGCGGGGTCAACACGATGTGGGCCACCGCGGCGCTGTTCGGGCTGGCAATCCTGACGATGGCGGTGCTGCGACTCGAGGGCACCGGACGCCCGGCGCGCGAAAAGCTACCCGAGAGTGTGGTTTCCGGTGTCCTGGAAGGGTTGAAGTTTGTCTGGCGCAACCGGGTGCTTCGCACTCTCGGACTCATCGACCTGGCCGTGACCGGCCTGTACCTGCCGATGGAAAGCGTGCTCTTCCCCAAGTACTTCACCGACCGCAACGAACCGGCCCAACTGGGTTGGGTGTTGATGGCACTGTCGATCGGCGGGTTGATCGGGGCGTTGAGCTGGACGGTGCTGTCGAAGTTCTCCAGCAAGCGCAGGACCGTGCTGACGGCGGTACTGACGTTCGGCATCGCCGTGGCCGTCATCGGGTTCCTGCCGCCGCTACCGGTGATCCTGTCGTTCGCCACGGTGGTCGGCCTGGTCTACGGACCGATCGGGCCGATCTACAACTCGATCATGCAGAACCGCACCCCCGAGCAGCTGCGTGGTCGGGTGGTCGGGGTGATGACATCGATGACCTACGCCGCAGGTCCCATCGGGTTCATGCTGGCCGGCCCACTGGTCGACGCGTTCGGTCTGAAGGTGACATTCCTGGTGCTGGCGGTCCCGATTCTGCTGATCGGCCTGCTGTGTCCGTGGCTGCCCGCCCTGCGCGAACTGGACGACGAGCCCGAACCGCAGACGGCCCACGCCTAGGATGGCGCAATGGCCGTGAGCGCTGTGGCCGGGCTGGCCGCCGAACTGCCCGACGGGGTCGTCATCACCGACCCCGACATCGTGGCCTCCTACCGCCAGGACCGCGCCGCCGATCCCGGCGCCGGTACACCAGTGGCGGTGGTCCGGCCCACCCGCACCGAAGAGGTGCAGACGGTGTTGCGTTGGGCCTCGGACAATCACATCGCGGTGGTGCCGCGCGGGGCGGGCACCGGGCTGTCCGGTGGGGCGACAGCGGTCAACGGCGGGATCGTGCTGTCGACGGAGAAGATGCGCGACATCACCGTCGACCCGGTGACCCGCACCGCTGTCGTGCAGCCCGGGCTGCTCAATGCCGAGGTGAAGAAGGCAGTCGCGGAGCACGGGCTGTGGTATCCCCCGGATCCGTCGTCGTATGAGATCTGCAGTATCGGTGGCAACATCGCCACTAACGCCGGTGGACTGTGCTGCGTAAAGTACGGCGTGACAACCGATTACGTCCTCGGACTGCAGGTCGTGCTGGCTGACGGGACCGCGGTGCGTCTGGGTGGGCCGCGGCTCAAGGACGTGGCCGGACTATCGCTGACCAAGCTGTTCGTCGGCAGCGAGGGCACCCTGGGAGTCATCACCGAGGTGACCCTGCGACTGCTGCCACCGCAGCCCTCGGCGTGCACCGTGGTGGCCACGTTCGATTCGGTGGAGGCGGCCGCGTCGGCCGTACTCACGATCACCAGCCGCATTCGGCCCTCGATGCTGGAGTTCATGGACGCGGTCGCGATCAACGCCGTCGAGGACAAGTTGCGGATGGGACTGGACCGTTCGGCGGCGGCGATGATGGTCGCCGCCTCCGATGACCGCGGACCGACCGGTGCGCAGGACGCCGAGTACATGGCCGGAGTGTTCACCGAAGCCGGTGCCACCGAGTGCTTTTCCACCGCCGACCCGGACGAGGGAGAGGCGTTCGTGGCGGCACGAAGGTTCGCCATTCCGGCGGTGGAGGCCAAGGGCTCGTTGATGCTCGAGGATGTCGGGGTGCCACTACCTGCGCTGGCTGAGTTGGTCGGCGGGGTGGCCAAGATCGCAGCTGACCGCGACCTGACAATCTCGGTGATCGCGCATGCCGGGGACGGCAACACGCACCCGCTGATCGTCTACGACCCCGCCGACCCCGCGATGACCGAGCGCGCCGCGAAGGCGTTCGGCGAAATCATGGATCTGGCGGTGTCGCTCGGTGGAACGATCACCGGCGAACATGGCGTCGGCCGGCTCAAAAAGCCTTGGCTGGCAGGCCAGCTGGGGCCGGAGGCGATGGAGCTCAATCGCCGGATCAAGGCGGCGCTCGACCCCGACGGAATCCTCAATCCCGGCGCGGTGATCTAGCGGTCCGCGGCGACAGCACGCTCAAGGCCTTGTCGAGGTTGCGTTCCGCGGCTCCGGTCAGCCCTTGTCGCAGCTCCCATTGATAGCCGCGAATCGCGAGCAGGTAAGCGTCCGGGACGCGCTCGAAGCACTGCTGAGCGGTCGCCAGGATCGTCGGGACCGACATCGCATGCGAGGTGAAACTGAAGTCGAGCACCGGTTCGGGACGGCTGACGGCAAAAGATTCCACCGCCGGGTCCTTGGTCGCGTCGACGAACAACACCTGGGCGTATCGGCTGATCAGATCGGCATCTTCGAGGTTGAGTTGGTAGGTCCGGCGCAGACATGCCCCGAGTTTGTCCGGCCACTCCTCGAGCCGGTCGATGAACGCCCACCCCAGTCCGTCGTCTTCACGGCCGGCGTTGCCGATGCCGTAGATCAGAGTGTCGGGGCTGTCGAGCAGCTCACCGAGTCTGTTCATTGATCACCCGCCCGTTGCCATCCACCACAGACACGATCAGCGGCATCTGACCCAACGCGTGTGTGGCACAACTCAAGCAGGGATCGTAGGCACGGATACCCACCTCGATCGCGTTCATCATGCCCTCGGTGATCTCGGTCTTGCCGCCGAGGTACGCCTCGGCGACGCTGCGCACCGTCCGGTTGAGTACCTGGTTGTTCTGCGTGGTGGCGACGATCAAGTTAGCGAAGGTGATGTTCCCCTCCCGGTCGGCGCGGTAATGATGGAGCAGGCTGCCGCGGGGAGCCTCCACCACACCGATACCCTCACCGACCCACGCGTCCCCGCCCGGTACCACCACGAGGTCGTCCTTGCAGATGTCCGGGTCACCGAGCAGGTCCTTGACTACCTCGGCGGCATGGATGATCTCGATCGTCCGAGCCCAATTGGTGTGCAGCGTCATGGTGTTGGCGCGTCCGCCGGTGTAGGCATGGAATCGTTCCAGCGCTTCGGCAGCCAGCGGGGTCGGGAGGGTCTTGGTGACATTGAGCCGGGCCAGCGGTCCCACCCGGACAGACCCCGCGTCGCGGCCCAGGTCGGTGAGGTAGGGGAACTTCATGTAGCTCCACGTCTCGACGGCCTCGGAGATGTGGTTGAGATAGTCGCGGTAATCGAACTCCCGCACGACGTTCTTATCGTCATCGGTGATCCTGAGCCGGCCGTCGTAATAGTCGACATTACCGTCGTCATCGACCAGAGCCATGTTCAGCGCAGGCACGTTGGCGAAGGCATCGACCTCACCGCGATGCTGGTCATGGAAGTCGTAGAACATCTGCAACCCGAGCTGAGCATCCTCGATGACCTGGTCGACCGACGACAATCCGTCGCCACCGCGCAGAAACCGGTCCACGTCGGCGGGCGTGAGGCTCTTGTTCACGCCGCCGGGGACGGACGAGATTCCGTGCATACGTTTCCCGAAGACCGCCTCGATGACCTCCTGACCCCATTTGCGCAGCCGGACAACGCGTTTCACGAGCTCAGGATTGGCCTCGATCAGCCCGATGAAGTTGCGTTTCTCCGGAGCGGCGTCGATTCTGAACAGCATCTCCGGCACGACGAGGTAGAAGTAGGCCGTGACATGAGACTGGAGCATCTGCGCGTAGTGCCCCAGCCGACGCATTTTCACCGCGGTCGGGGTGAGCTGCGTTCCCACCCCGACCATGTCGTCAAGGGCCTTCGCCCCGGCCAGATGGTGGCTGACGAAGCAGATCCCGCAGATCCGCTGCATGAGAACCGGTGCCTCCCAGTACGGATGGCCCTGGATAAAGCGCTCGTAGCCACGGAATTCCACCACGTGCAGCCTGGCGTCGGTCACGTTGTGGTCGTCGTCGATTTCGATGACGACCTTTCCGTGTCCCTCGATGCGGGTGACCGGATCGATGACGATCGTCGTTGCCATGGTGAGGAGTTCCCCTAGTCGAAGTGGCGGAGCGATGTCGGCAGAGCGACCGGTCGGCCCTCGATCAGATCCTCGAGGACGTCGAGGATCGTGTCGGCGCTCGGCGGGCAGCCCGGGATGAAGTAGTCCATGTGGACGACTTCATGGCACGGATAGACGTTGTTGGTCAAGATCGGGAGGTGTTTACCGTAGGGCACCACCGGTTCCGCACCCGGCACCGCGGTCGACGAATGGACGTATGCCTCGGCCAGACAGTCGTTGAGCCCGAACAGATTTCGCAGTGCCGGGACGCCGCCCCAGATAGCGCAGGCGCCGACCGAGATGAGAACGTCGCAGTTGTCCCGGAAATGGCGCAGCGTCTCGATGTTCTCGTCGTTGGCCACGCCACCCTCGATGAACCCGATCGCACACCGTTCGGGAATGCGTTTGATATCGGTGAACGACGACCGCAAGATGGTGATCTTGTCCAGCAGCCCGATCATCCGCTCGTCGATGTCGAGCAAGGACAGGCTGCACCCCCAGCAGCCACAGAGGCTGATCATCGAGACCTTGATCTTCCCGGCGCGCAGCGCAGCCAGCTCCGGATCAAGCGGCGTGGCCGGAAGTTCATGCGAGGCAATCTCGTTGGCGTCACCCGTCGTCACTGGACCTGCTCCCGTGATGGTTCGAGAGCCTGGTCGCGCACCGATTCGATCTCGAAGCGGCGCTCGCCGATGGGTTCGTCGTAGCCGACCCCCTTCTTCAGGATCGCCCCGACCGGGCAGATGTCGACCGCCTCGCCGACCTGCTCCGGCGGCATCTTGTCGGCCAGTTCCACGTCGATGTCGATGCGCGCATGGGTACCGCGGCCATTGATGCTGAAGATCTTCTTGCCGGTCTCGCGATCCCGGATGAACTCGACACATCGCTGGCAGAAGATGCAGCGGTCACGCTCGAGCCAAATAGCCTCCGACGCATGGTCGGTCACCCGCTGCGGGAACTGATAGGGGAAACGCGACACCTCCATATCGACCTCGTAGGCGACGGCCTGCAACGTGCACCGGCCCGACTTCTCACAGCTCGGACAGTTGTGGTTGCCCTCCGAAAACAGTATTTCGACCAGCGCCTTGCGCGCGTCCACGGCCTCGGGAACGTCGACCTCGACCCGCATTCCGGCGCTGACCCTGACCGTGCACGCGGCCATCATCGCGCCGTTGACCTTGACCGAACAGGCTCGACAGGTGCCCAGGGCCGGGTGCTGCGGCAGGTTACACAGTGTCGGGATATAGACGCCGGCCTGTGCGGCGACGTCGATAAGCGTTGCCCCCTCCTGCGCGCTCACGGTGACGCCGTCGATCTCGATCTCAAGTGTCACAACGTCTCCCGCCCAGTCAGTTCGACGACAGCCTGGGCGTGGGCGGTGAGTTCGGCCGATGCGTCGAACGATGGCAGCAGCGCGCCGGAGGGCTTACGCAGCCGGGCCTGGTAGATCTCGGGGAACTTTTTCAGCGTGGTCAGGATCGGATTCGGGGACGTGGCGCCCAGCCCACATCTGCTGGTGTTGGCGACGATCCCGCCCCACGCGACCATATCGTCGAGATCGGACTCGGCGGCCCGCCCGGCAGCCACCAGACCGACTTTCTGGCGCAGCACCACGTTGCCCGCCCGACACGGCACACAGATGCCGCACGACTCGTCGACGAAGAACTGCATGAAATCCCCGACGATGTCGAGCAGGTCCCGGTCGTGGTTGAAAACCATGAACGAGCCGTTGCAGGACAGATCGTCGTAGGCCAGCCGGCGGCCGGCGTCGGCGGCCACCGACAGCATTTCCCCTGACGGGCCACTAATCTGCACGGCTCGCGGATTATCGGCCCCGATCATGTCCAGCACCTGCGCCAGAGTGATGCCCCACTCGACTTCGTAGATGCCGGGTGCCGCGCAATCGCCGGCGACGCTGAGCAACCGGGTGCCGGTCGATCCCGGTACACCCATGGCCGCGAACCAGTCAGCGCCCTCGGCCATGATGCGGCTGGCCGCGGCGAAGGTTTCGACGTTGTTGACCACCGTGGGCTTTCCGAGGAAGCCCTGCTCGACCGGAAAGGGCGGCTTGAGGCGCGGCGTCCCTCGCTTGCCCTCACAGGATTCGATGAGTGCCGACTCATCACCACAGATGTAGGCGCCCGCGCCCAACTGGATCCGGATGTCGAACCTGTCCCCGAGGACACCGTCGGATCGCAACTGCGCCAGATGGCGTTCGAGATAATTCAGCAGGTAGGCGTATTCCGCCCGCAAATAGAGGATGCCCTCGCGCGCGCCGACCGCGTGTGCGGCGATCGCCATGCCCGCGAAGACCTCCCGCGGCGAGTAGGTCAGCAGCGCGCGGTCCTTGAAGGTTCCTGGCTCGCCTTCGTCGGCGTTGCAGATGATGTACTTCTCGTCCCCGGCCGCTGCTCGGCAGAACTTCCACTTGTTGCCGGTGGGGAAGCCTGCGCCGCCGCGGCCGCGCAGGCCCGACTGGGTGATCGTGGCGATAACGTCCTCGGGCGCCATCGCCAGGCAGCTCGCAACCAGCCGACCGCTGTCGTCGTCACCGTCGAAGAACACCGGCCCGGAGGTATACACCACCGTTCTCGTCAGGCGTTCGACATAGGCCAGGTCGTCGTCCGGTATGCCGGTGGGGTTGGCGATCTGAGCCGGTGTCCGGCCGCTCTTAAGGCCCCGAATGATCTCGGTGACCGACCCAGCCGTCAGATCGGCGAAAACGATGCCGTCGATGAGCATGGACGGCTCGTGGTCGCTCAGACCAATGCAGGCGGTGTCGAACAGTCCGAAGTCCGTCGAGCCGGGTCCGCCGAATCGTGCCCCGGTCTCGCGTTCCAGTGCCTCACGCACTCGGTCATAGCCACGTGTCTTCGCGATGACATTGTCACTCAAATAGATTCGATAACGACCCGACGGCTTGGTGTGGAAGAAGTGATAGAACGTCGCGGTCTCCAGAACATCCTCGACCGACAGCCCGAGCCACTCGGCGACCCCGTCGGCCGCATCGGCGGAGATGTGGCCCTCCCGATGGTGGATATCCCACAGAATGTCCAGCAGGCCGGCGCGGTCGCGCGGGCGTCCATCGAGGACCGCCGCCATGTCGAGAGTCGTCGTCACAACACCACCCACTCAGCCAGGCTGTCGAGTTCCCACCTTCGGAAGGAGGGGAATGGGCGGCAGCGACGGCGCTTCATCAGCGGTCGCCTCACCCGCCCGACGTGGGCCTGTGTGCGGCGACGCTACCACGCACGACGTGCTCGCGTACCGCGGAAAAGACGAGTTCACCGGCAGGACTACGGCGCGTCACGTCGTGGGTAGCGAGAACGAGTAGCCGAAGGACCCGAGGCGGTACAAGACATTGACAAGTTGTAATCATCGTCGTATCCATAAGACATGATTGCCGTTATGTCTCATAAAGCCGAGGCTCGCTTCGAGCTCGCCACCGCCGAGACCTGGGGCAATCGCTGGCCGATGTACCAGGCCCTGCGTGACCTCGACCCCGTCCACCATGTCGTGCCGGAGAACCCCGACCATGATTATTGGGTGCTCTCGCGGCACGCCGACATCTTCGCCGCCGCCCGTGACCACGAGACGTTCTCCTCAGCCCAGGGCCTGACCGTCAACTACAACGAGCTGGAACTCATTGGTTTGCAAGATAACCCGCCGATGGTGATGCAGGACCCGCCGGTGCACACCGAGTTTCGCAAGCTGGTGTCGCGCGGGTTCACCCCCCGGCAGGTCGAAGCCGTCGAGCCCAAGGTCCGGGAGTTCGTGGTCAAGCGCATCGAGCGGCTCCGCGCCAACGGCGGCGGCGATATCGTCGCCGAGCTGTTCAAGCCGCTGCCATCGATGGTGGTCGCCCACTATCTGGGCGTGCCCGAGCAGGACCGCGACCAATTCGACGGCTGGACCGACGCGATCGTGGCGGCCAACAGCGTCGGTCCTGGCGCGCTGGCCACGCTCGGCGACGCGTTGGGCCAGATGATGGGCTACTTCACCGAACTCATCGAGCGGCGCCGGCGCGAACCCGAAGACGACACGGTGTCGCACCTGGTGGCCGCGGGGGTCGGTGCCGACGGCGACATCGCAGGCACGCTGTCGGTGCTGGCCTTCACCTTCACGATGGTTACCGGCGGCAATGACACGACCACCGGCATGCTCGGCGGGTCGGTACCGCTGCTCGCCCAGCGTCCCGACCAGCGCCGGCTGCTGGTGGACCAACCGGACCTGATCTCCGACGCGGTCGATGAACTTCTGCGGCTCACCTCCCCGGTGCAAGGCCTGGCGCGAACCACCACTTGCGACGTCGAGTTGCACGGTAAGACCATCCCGGCCGGACGGAAGGTGTTGCTGCTGTACGGCTCGGCCAACCGCGACGAACGCCAATACGGCGCAGACGCAGCCGAACTCGACGTCACCCGCCGTCCGCGCAACATCCTCACATTCAGCCACGGCGCCCACCACTGCCTCGGCGCGGCCGCCGCACGCATGCAAGCCCGGGTGGCCCTGACCGAATTGCTCTCGCGCTGCCCGGATTTCGAGGTAGACGAGGCGGGGATCGGTTGGGCCGGCGGCGGCTACGTGCGTCGCCCGCTATCCGTGCCGTTCCGGGTGGGTAGCTGATGACCGGCAGGGACTGGCTGGGTTCCCGACGCGCCGAGGTGGCCGCCGACCGCATTCTCGACGCCGCAGGCGAGCTATTCGCCAACCGCGACGTCGGGGGTGTCGGGATGAACGACATCGCTCGTGCCGCAGGCTGTTCCAGAGCAACGCTGTACCGCTATTTCGAGAATCGCGACGTGCTACACACCGCGTATGTGCACCGCGAAGCGTATCGCCTGCACGAACAGATGACCGACCTGGTGGGCGGGATCCCCGACCCGCGCGAGCGACTGCTGGCTGGGCTCAGCGAATCCATGAAACTGGTGCGTGATAGCCCGGCGCTTTCGTCGTGGTTCGCCGCCGCCGACTGCCCCATGGGTGCAGAGATGGCCGAGCAATCCGAGGTCATCCAGGCGCTGACGTCAGGCTTCCTTTTGTCACTGCACCCCGACGACCCGGACGTTGTCCACCGGCGCGCCCGCTGGCTGGTTCGGGTGCTGACGTCGCTGCTGATCTTCCCCGGCCGCGACCCCGACGACGAGCGCGCGATGCTCGAGGAGTTCGTCGTTCCGATGGTGTGCCCCAGCCAAACTGAATCCAGCCACCGTGGCGAAGCCGACTAGGAGATCAGCTCGGCTACCCCGCTGGGGGCATGACCGCCGACCGCCAGGCCCATGGAGTCAGATGCCGGAACGGGTCGGTGCTGCGAATCCTCTGTAGGTCGGCCAGGTCGGCCTCCAAGGACGACTTGGCCATTTCCCGAACCTTGGCCACCCAATCCTCCGATGACACTCCCTGCGGTTTCGTCGTGTCGATGGGTTCGGAGAACCGCGCGTAGAGGCGCTGCGGCCGCGGCAGCAGCGTCGGCCCGATCCCACGCATCAACTGGATGGTCATGTCCTGGCGTGCACCGGTCAGGCTGGCGACCGCCTTGTTCAGCCTGCCCCACCAGCCATGCCGGGTGGTGAGGATCTTGTATACGTCGTCACCGCCGACCACAGCGGCAGTGACGATCGGGTAGTTGTTCTCCACCGCGAGCCGGGCAAAGCCCGCGCGGTCACCCCACAACAAGGTGTACAACTCGTCCTTGCCCTTGCTGATCTCGCGCGCACCACCCGGGAATACGAGGATCGGCTCGTTGGCACGCATGAGCTCACGAGTACCGTCCGGCGTACCGATGATCGCGCCGGCCGCCTCGAGCACGTCGGCGTGCAAACCCTTGATCCGTCCGAAATGCCGATCGGTCAGCGGGCGCACCTTGTGGCCGATCTGTCGATGCACTTCGTAGGGAACCAGCAGGATCTCCGTCGATGCGGTGGCAGTGTGGTTGCCTACCAACAGGAATCGTCCGTCGGCCGGTAGGTTCTCCAGCCCCTCCACGTAGGGTTTGTAGATCGGACGGACATATTCCCACTTTCGGGCGAGTTCGAGTATCCAGCGCTCGAGTTGCTCGATTCGGCCGCCCTTCTCGAGGGAGCTCGCTGTACCGCCGGTGTTGTCCGGCATAGTGCCACCTTTCGTCGATCCAATTCGGCAAAGAAGCTTGAGGCCGCAGATCCACCTTGCCGAATGAACCTGTGCGCGGGCTCTGCGCAGTTCAGTAGCAACTGTGAACGTCACGGAATCAGCTGTCCAACAGCACTTCCCGGCAGATGCTAGGTAGGCGCAGCACTGCCGGGGGCGATGATTCTGGCAGCGGCCTCGACGGCCGCAGCGCGACGCGACGCGACGACCGCGTCGTCCTGGTTGTCATCCGGCACCGGCCAGTGGGCCCACGCCATGGCGATGCCGAACAACATCACCAGCAGTTCCATTGGCTCCCAGCGCGGATCGACGTGCCCGTCGGCCTGAGCATCCTCGATTGCCCTCACTTCACGACCGGGGATGTCGAAACCGCTGGAACTGGGCTCGTCGAGCCAAACACCCTCCAACCGAGCCCAGGTGATCATGCGCAGATGCTCCGGATGCTCGCGGGCAAGGTCGAAGATGTCGCCGACAAACTCCGGAACCGCGTCCGACCGCAATGTCACGGTGGTGAAAAAAGCGGCCCCATCGGCGGCCACCACCAGGCGAAACAACGCTTCCTTGTCCCCGAAGTGTGCGTAGAGACGCTCCTTGCTGGCGTTTGCCGCACTGGCGATGCGATCGATCCGGGCGCCGGCCAAACCGTACGCCGCGAACTCGGTGCGGGCGGCCGCCAGGATCTCGCCGCGCAGCTCGGTTGCAGTTCTCATACGGAAATCATAAACAAACGAACTGATTCGTTCGTTAGATTGGTCAAGGAAAGCCATCGGAGATCAGGAGCGAACATGACAGGCACGGGTAGTTTCCAATCCGGGGTTGCGTCGATGCCGCGGGGCGGCCGCGACGCCGGCTGGCTTGATCGACGGCTGCAGACCGATGTCCTGGAGTACACCGATCGCGACGACGTTCCAGATGAACTCAAGCAACGGGTCATTACGGGGCTGGACGCAATAGGCGCCCGCAGTGGCCAGCACGAGCAACATGCGCGACTCGCTTTGGCGGAGGTCGGCGATACACCCAACCCCCGCATCCTCGAGATCGGCGCAGGTCACGGGCGGCTCTCAGAGCAGATTCTGAAGCTTCATCCCACCGCGACGGTCACCGTCAGCGATGTCGACGCGAAGTCGGTGAGCAATATCGCCGCCGGCCCCCTCGGCTCCCACCCCAGGGCGCGAAGCCAAGTCATCGACGCCACCGCCATCGACGCCGCGGATGGCTCCTACGACCTGGTGGTGTTCGCGCTTGCCTTCCACCACCTCCCGCCCGGCACCGCCCAGCGGGCGATTGCCGAGGCCACCCGCGTCGCAACCCGCTTTCTGGTGATCGACTTGGAACGCCGCTCGCCGTTACAGATGGTCTTCGCGCCACTGGTGATGGCTCCGACGGCTCTGGCGTTCATGCCACGAACGTCAGTGTGGCCGGTCATGCATGACGGTTTCATCAGTGGACTGCGCGCGTACTCCCGTTCCGCATTCGTCGCGCTCGGCCAGGCCGCCGATCCGGATATGCAGATCGAGTTTCGTCAACCTCCGCAGGGCACACGGGCGACTCTACGACCACTTACCATCGTCTACTCGCGGCCCGCTGGTCGCAATACCGCTGCAGCACAATCTATCTCAAACGGACACGAATCATGACGATCCCAGTGAATCTGACCCAAGTCACCGAACAGCCCCCACGCGTACGAGCGCTGCGGCGTGCTCTCGGATCTCTCAGCGATACCGTGAGCCCCGCCGTCGATCTCCTGCAGCCCTACGTTGAAGGCACCGAAAACCTCCCGCGCGACGGTCGCTGTCTGCTGGTGGGCAATCACACCCAGGGTGGAATGGAGGTGTTTTTGATATCCCACTTCGTCCGGCGCGCGATCGGCACTCAAGTGCGACCACTGGCCGAACGCGGAATAGGCAAGATACGCGGACCGTTCGGCGACGTCGCCGCCGCCTTCGGCGCCGTCGTCGGCTCGCCCGAAAACGCGCTGGAACTGATGCGGCGGGACCAGACCATCCTGGTGTTCCCCGGCGGCGGCCGTGAAATCGCCAAGTTCAAAGGCGAGGAGAACACCTTCAACTGGCGCGGCCGCTCCGGCTTTGCTCGGGTGGCCATCACGGGCGGCTATCCCATCGTGCCGGTAGGCCTGGTGGGCAGCGACGAGATGTACCACAGCCTCATCTCCCGCGACAGCAGGTTGGGTCGGCTCAGCCTGGCGGCGAGCGAGATGATCACCGGCCGTGCGGATACGCCGATGCCGCTGATGCGCGGGATCGGGCCCACTCTGGTCCCCCGCCCGCAACGGATGTACCTGCGCTTCGGTATCCCTGTCAGCACCACCAAGCCGGCCGGCGTGTCAGACGACGACTGGGTTGCGACGGTCAAGCAGACGACGCAGACATCGTTGGAGACCACACTTTCCGATCTGCTGAAGATCCGGGCGGACGATCCCTACCGGGCGCTGAATCCGTTGGCGTGGCGGCACGCCGCGCACCCGGCGACAGAACAGCTTCCACCCGAACAGCAGTAACACCCGGCCACCACATCCGTTCCGCGGAAACCCTTCTCTGACAGCGCTGTCGGGAACCATCTGGCAACAGGCGACACCGCCAGAACCCTCACCACGTTCTCGTCATCGAAAACAGGAGATCGAGCTTGCGCCACCTGCTCTGCGTGATCAGTGCCGCGACCGCCGTCCTTTCGGCGTGCTCGCCCACCACCACCGTCAACCGTGCCACGCCACCATTGCCTCCCCCGATGGGGTGGAATTCATGGAACTCCGGCATGGAACTCAATGAGAGCGCGGTGCGGGACACCATCGACGCCATGGTGTCCTCGGGCATGCGTGATGCGGGCTACCAATACGTTAACCTCGACGCAGGCTGGGCTGCCCCGTTTCGAACGTCGAGCGGTGAACTGATAGCCGATCCGGACCGCTTTCCACATGGTGTCAAGCCACTCGCGGACTACGCACACCAGCGGGGGTTGCAGTTTGGCCTGTACAACAGTCCATTCAACCAGACCTGTGGGCAGGATCCCCGTATCGGCAGTTTCGGTCACGAAAAGCGTGACGCTGCAACCTTCGCCGACTGGGGTATCGACTATCTCAAGTACGACTGGTGCCGCGAGGACCCCGACCACGACGCGCAGGTTCGCGCATTCAGCGCAATGGGTGAGGCGCTGCGGAACAGCGGGAGACGCATCGTCTACAGCATCAACCCCAACAGCTCGAACGATCCCGCCGCCGGCGGCCGGTTCGATTGGTCGGGCATCGCCGACGTGGTACGGACATCCGGGGATCTGGTGCCGGTGTGGCTCAGTGTGCTACCGACACAAGGCCCCGGCGACCCATTCGTCAGCGGCCTCTTCAAGGGTGTGCCCGACCAATTCGCCAGCGCAGCAACAGTTCCTGCCCGGTCCGGCTACCGCGGCGATCCGGACATGCTGGTCGTCGGAGTGACGTGGAGCGAGTTTTACCTCAACCATATGGATTTGCTGCGCCAGGCCGTTCGGTCCAGGTCTCTGACCCCCGAGCAACTCGTCCAGTTCGAACCCGCACTTGCACTCCCCGAGCAGACCATGCAGCAGATCGCCACTACCCAGCCCAGCCTGACCGACGATGAGCAACGCAGTCATTTTTCCCTGTGGGCGATGCTGGCCGCGCCATTGATCGCCGGTAACGATCTGCGCTCGATGTCGGCGACCACGCTATCGATCCTGACCAACCGTGAGGTCATCGCCGTCGACCAGGATCCGCTGTTCCGTAAGGCTCATGCGATCGGCGGCGACCGACGTATCTGGGCCAAACCGATGGCCGATGGTTCGGTGACCGTCGCATTGTTCAACACCTCGAATGCCACCGCCGACCTGTCGACGACGGCCAGCGAAGTCGGCCTGCCATCCGCGCAGTGTTACACCGCGCGCGATCTGTGGGCTCATACCAGCGAAACGACCACGGGCACACTGGAAGCGCAATCGCTGGCGCCCCATGCCGTTCGATTACTGCGGGTGAGCGGCGGGTGCCGATCGTGAGCGGCCCTTCCGCAATACCCGTCGACGGCGGTCATCTGATCGCAGCGGAGGCCGGATGTTCCCGCTAGACCATCTCCCCCAGCTGCCCAACGGCCCACTGCTGTACCTGGTTTTGGCGGCCATCGTCATCGGCTCCTCGATTCCGGCCCTCGCCTTGGTGTTTACGGCCGAACCATTCCTGATGGCCGTGGTCATTCTCGCCGGTGCCGGGCACCCGTCGATCTCGGCACTGCTGGCCGTGACGGTCGGCGGAGCGGTGCTGGGCGATGTGCTCGGCTACCTCCTTGGCTGGACGCTCGGTCCCAAACTGTCGGGAAGTAGGCTCGGCCGCCGTTCGCGTAAGCAGGTGCACGGCGCGCAGCGCCATGTGCGGCGTCGGGGAGCGCTGGGCGCGCTCGTGGTGCAGCGCTGGGTGCCGCCGACCAGAGGCGTGGTGCCTGCCCTGCTGGGCAGCGTACGACACCCCTTCGGCCAGTTCGTGATCTGCTCCACCGCCGCCGCCACGCTATGGGCAGTTGTCATCGTCATCGGGACGCACGTCGCTGGCCCTACCCTGGTGCTGGCCATCCCGACCGTACTGCTGATCCCGGTGGTGATCCGGGTGGTCCAGCGCCTCGTGCGCCGGCTGCGCGACCGCCGCCGGCAGCCGGCCTAGCTGCGCACCCGGGTGAACCGGTGCAACACCCAGGCCACCGGGATCGTCATCACCAACGTGACGACGAACAGCGCCGGCGCCGAGCCGGTGTATACCCGCCAACGCAATACCTCGACCATGGCGATCTCCATCACGACGAGGTGAACCAAGAAGATCTCGTAGGAGATTTCGCCAAGCCACACCATCGGCCGGCTAGCCAGCGCCCACGCGTACCAGCCCCGGTTGCCCAGCGCGAGCGGCGCGACCATCAGCGTCGCGATCGCAGCGTACGAGCCGGTTTTGACCAATGCCTCGGTCAGCCCTGTCGGTGACGTGGTCGGCTCGCCGGCGATCGGCGTCGACACGATCACGAAGCTGACAACTGCCAGCGCCACGGCGATGAATCCGTAGACCCGAACTCCCATGGCCTGCAACACCGTCAGTAACATGCCACCGACGAACCAGGCCAGATACCCCGGCAGCCACAGCCGGGCACCGCTGGGAAGGAAGTCCGTCGTGTGCACCAGTACCATCCAGGCCGGGCTGAGCAGCGCCAGCACCACCAGCCCGGTCAGCAACAGTCTGGGCCGCCACCGTCGCCGGCAGATCACCACGAGCAGCAGCCAGGCCAGCACTGGCAACGCAACGTAGAACGCCACCTCCACTGCCAGGCTCCACATCTGCGTAAGTCCTTGGTGCAGATACCCATTGAACATGTAGTTGTCGGTGTAGATCTGGGTCAGCGTCAGGTTGCGCAGCAGGCCGATCCAGGTGTGACCGGGATTGGGCCCCCCGTCACGAAAGTGGTAGATCAGGTATGCCGCCAGCACGGTGACGACGTAGGCCGGCATGATGCGCCGCACCCGGTGCCAGGCGTAGCGGCGCACCGACGGACCGGTCCGCCCGCTGGCGGCGGCCCGGACCCAGGGCCCGAACAACAGATAACCCGACAGCACGAAGAAGATCGGCACACCGATCTCCATACGCGAATACACCAAGCCCACGAAGCCGTGCGTGTACTTGCCGGTGGTGTAGGCCGCGTGGGTGCCCAGCACCAGCAGCGCGGCGACCGCGCGAATACCGGTCAGTGAGGCGACCCGGTCCACACCCGAAACTGCTTCCAGTCCGCCTTGGTCGACCTGACTGGACGCGGTCATCGGCTCGTGCGCCGGGGCTTCCCGCCGGAGGGACGTGAGTCGTATCGAGGGCTGCCGCGGTCGGGCTTCAGGTCGATCAACACCCCGGAAATCCGGGTCTTCTCAAGGGCTTTCAGCGTCTGCTTGGACAGCGTCGCCGGCAGCTCGACCAACGAGAAATCACTCTTGATGGTGATATGCCCGAAATCGCTTCGGTGCAGCCCACCCTCGTTGGCCAGCGCCCCGACGATCGAGCCGGGCCCGACCTTGTGCTTCTTGCCGACCGCGATGCGATAGGTCGCCAGGTCGTCGCGGGTCTTACGCGGCGCACGTTCCCGCTCGTCGCGGTCGGGACGCTCCCTGCGCTTCTCCGGCGGCGGCTCGGTCATCAGGAATTCCGCACCATCACGACTCTGTAGCGCCAGCGCCGCAGCGATATCGGCCATCGGCACATCGTTATCGCGCTCGTAGTCCTCGATGAGGCGACGGAACATGTCGAAGCCTGGCGCGTTCAGCGCCTCGGTGATCGAATCCTGGAACTTGGCGACCCGCTGGGCGTTGACGTCTTCGACACTGGGCAGCTGGTCTTCGGTGACCGGCTGTCGAGTGACCTTCTCGATCGACTTCAGCAGATGGCGTTCCCGCGGCGAGACGAACAGCAGCGCGGTTCCCGATCGCCCGGCTCGCCCGGTACGTCCGATGCGGTGCACATAGGACTCCGGGTCGTGCGGAATGTCGTAGTTCAGCACGTGCGAAATGCGTTCGACGTCCAGGCCGCGTGCGGCGACGTCAGTGGCGACCAGGATGTCGATCGATCCGCTCTTGAGCGCTGCGATGGTCCGCTCTCGAAGCGCCTGCGGGATATCGCCGTTGATGGCCGAGGCGGCGAACCCCCGGGCTCGCAGCTTCTCGGCGACCTCTTCGGTGGCCTGCTTGGTCCGGACGAACACGATCATCGCTTCGAACGGTTCCACCTCGAGCAAACGGGTCAGGGCGTCCATCTTCCGCGGCCCGGCGACCTGGATATAACGCTGGGTGATGTTCTCGGCGGTGGCGGTCTTCGACTTGACCGCCACCTCGACGGCGTCGTGCAGGTATTTGGAAGTGATCTTGCGGATCGCTGGCGGCATGGTCGCCGAGAACAGCGCCACTTGCTTGTACTCCGGGGTATCGGCCAGGATCCGCTCGACGTCCTCGGCGAACCCCATCTGCAGCATCTCGTCGGCCTCGTCGAGCACCAGGTAATCCAGGTGCGACAAGTCCAGGCTGCCCTTTTCCAGGTGATCGATGACACGCCCAGGCGTTCCGACGACGACCTGTGCGCCGCGCTTGAGGCCGGTCAGCTGCGGGACGTAGGAGGAGCCGCCGTAGATCGGCAGCACATTGATGTTTCGGTGCGCGCCGTAGCGGCTGAACGCCTCGGCGACCTGCAGGGCCAGCTCACGCGTCGGGGCGAGCACCAGCGCCTGAGTGGCACGGCTGGTCGGGTCGATTTTGGACAGGATCGGGATCGCGAACGCCGCGGTCTTACCGGTGCCGGTCTGGGCCAGACCGACCACGTCGGACCCTGCCAGCAGCGCAGGAATGGTTGCCGCCTGGATAGCCGAGGGCGTTTCGTAGCCGACGTCGGCTACGGCCTGCAGCACCGCTGGGTGGATCTGCAGGTCGGCGAAGGTTTGGGGGACGTCTTCCGGGGATGTCATCGGATCTGCAGTCTACTGCCGCAGCGTGCCGTAACCCCGCTCCGCCCGGAAAGGCCGGTACCGTCGCCCCTGTGTGGCATCGGCGGCCGGCGGGCAGGAGCGAAGCGACCCGGGGATTAAGGCTAAGTGTCGCAGCGGCGGGAGCCGTGCTCGTCGCCGCGCTCGCGGGCTGCAGTTCAGGCGACTCGACGGTCGCCAAAACACCGCAGCCGACGACAACCGCGGTCACCACCACCGAGGCTCCCCCGCCGCCACCGCCTCCGTCGACCACCACACCGCCGCCGCCGGACCCGTGCGCGGTGAATCTGGCCGCACCGACCATCGCGCAGACCGTCTCCGATCTTCCGCGCGACCCGCGCAGCGGGCAGGCCTGGAACCCCGAACCGATAGCCGGGAACTACAACGAGTGCGCGCAGCTGTCCGCGATCATCATCAAGGCCAATACGAACGCCGACAACCCCAACACCCGCGCAGTGATGTTCCACCTCGGCAAGTACATCCCGACCGGCGTGCCCGACACGTACGGCTTCAACGGCGTCGACACCACCCAAAGCACCGGCGACACCGTCGCGCTGGCCTACCTCAACGGCCTTGGCATGCAGAGCGTGGTGAAGTTCCGCTGGAACGGCAATGGGGTCGAGCTGATCGGCAACGGCTGACCTGTCGGCGCGCGCGCCTACAGTAGGGCTGTGTTCGTCGCCGACGACCGCGTCATCTACAGCGCATCCGATCTCGCCGCGGCCGCACGCTGCGAGTATGCGCTGCTGCGCGCCTTCGATGCCAAGCTGGGCCGCGGCCCTTCGGTGTCAGTTGCCGACGAGCTGCTGGCCCGTACCGCCGAGCTCGGCGGCCAGCATGAGGAACGCCACCTCGACGAGCTGCGCTCGATTACTGACGTCACGATCATCGGCAGGCCCGCCTACACCGTCGCCGGACTGACTGCCGCCGCGGACGCCACCCTGACTGCGGTCGAACAGCGCGCGCCCGTCATCTACCAGGCCGCGATGTTCGACGGCCGCTTCGCCGGATTCGCCGACTTCCTGGTGCTCGATGCCGACCGCTACCGGCTGCGCGACACCAAGCTCGCCCGCTCAGTGAAGGTGGAGGCGCTGCTGCAGCTGGCCGCCTACGCCGAGACGCTGGCCGCCGCGGGTGTGGCCGTGCACGACGAGGTGGAGTTGGTGCTGGGCAACCGAACAACGCAGGCCTACCGGGTCGACGAGTTGCTGCCGGTCTATCGGTCGCGACGCACCGAACTGCAGGAGTTACTGGATCGGCACCTTGCCGGCGAAGTCGCGGTCCGGTGGGAGGACGAATCCGTGCGCGCCTGCATGCGCTGCCCGGAGTGCGAGGCGCAAGTCCGTGCGCACGACGACCTGTTGTTGGTGGCGGGCATGCGAGTCAGCCAGCGGGCCCGCCTGATCGACGCCGGCATCAGCACCGTGGCCGAGCTGGCTGCGCATGAGGGGCCCGTCCCGGACATGCCGGCCCGCGCGGTTGCCGCGCTGAGCGGACAGGCCCGGCTGCAGATCGCTCCGCGGGTGGACGGCAAGCCGCCGTTCGAGGTGGTCGACCCGCAGCCGCTGATGCTGTTGCCCGATCACGACAAGGGTGATCTGTTCTTCGATTTCGAGGGTGACCCGCTGTGGACGGCCGACGGTACCGACTGGGGCCTGGAGTACCTGTTCGGTGTGCTCGGCGCGGGTGGGGACTTCCGGCCGCTGTGGGCCCATGACCGCCGCCAGGAACGTAAGGCGCTCAAGGGTTTCCTGGATATGGTCCGCAAGCGACGCAAGCGGTATCCGAAGATGCACATCTACCACTACGCGGCATACGAGAAGACGGCCCTGCTGCGCCTGGCCGGCCGCTACGGCGAGGGCGAGAACGAAGTCGACGATCTGCTGCGCAACGGCGTCCTGGTGGACCTGTATCCCTTTGTGCGCAAGAGTATCCGGGTCGGCACCAAGAACTACAGCCTCAAATCACTCGAGCCGTTGTACATGGATGCCGAACTACGCACCGGCGATGTCACCACCGCCACTGATTCGATCACCATGTATGCCCGCTACTGCGAGCTGCTCGCCAACGGCAACGCCGACGAGGCCGCGACCGTGCTGAAGGAGATCGAGGACTACAACCACTACGACTGTCGGTCCACCCGCAAGCTGCGGGACTGGTTGTTGCACCGCGCATTTGAAGCCGGTGTGCCACCGCTGGGCATGCAGCCGGTGCAGGACAGCGGGCAACTCGACGTCGACGACGACCTGGCGCGCACGCTAGGCACTTTCGCCGGGGACGACATCACCGCCCGTAGCCCCGAGCAGCGAGCGGTCGCGATGGTCGCGGCCGCCCGTGGGTATCACCGCCGCGAGGACAAGCCGTTCTGGTGGGGTCACTTCGACCGGCTCAACAGCTCGGTTGACGAATGGTCGGACACGCCAGGCGTTTTCCTGGCCACCCAGGCTGTAGTCGACACCGAATGGCACGTTCCGCCGCGGGCCCGCAAGCAACAGCGGCGGTTGCTGCTGACCGGTGCGATCGCCGCCGGTGAACTCGACCGTGACATGTACGCGCTGTACAACCCGCCGACACCGGCCGGTCTGTCCGACGACCCCGAGCGACGGGCCTACGCCCCGGTGACCGTGCTCGGCTGCGACGACCCGTCGGCCCCCACCGAAGTGCTGGTGATGGAACGAGAGCCCAAGAACGGTGGGCCGTTTGACGCCGTGCCGTTCGCGCTCACCCCCGGCCCGCCGTTTGCGACCAAAGCCCTGCGCGAGTCGATCGATGCCGTCGCGGCCCAGGTCGCGGCGGGCCTGCCCGACCTGCCGTCGTCGGCCGTCGTCGACATCCTGCTGCGCCGCCCGCCACGCACGGGTGCGCTGCTGCCGCGTACCGGCGACAGCGCCGCCGACATCACCGCCGCACTGCTGGCGCTGGACTCGTCGTATGTGGCGGTGCACGGCCCGCCCGGTACCGGCAAGACCCACACCGCTGCTCGGGTGATCGCCGACCTGGTCAACCAGCACTGCTGGCGCATCGGCGTCGTCGCACAGTCACATGCCGTGGTGGAGAACCTATTTCGCGACATCATCAACGCCGGGGTGGATCCAGCCCTGGTGGCCAAGAAACCCAGCGGCACCGGCCCGTGGACCGATATCGACGAAAAGACCTACCCCGCGTTCATCGCCAGCAATGACGGCTGCGTAATCGGCGGCACAGCATGGGATTTCGCGAACCAGACCCGGGTTCCCCCGGGCTGCCTCGACCTGTTGGTCATCGAGGAAGCCGGCCAGTTCTGTCTGGCCAACACCATCGCCGTCGCGCGGGCGGCCACCAATCTGCTGCTCCTCGGTGACCCGCAGCAGCTGCCCCAGGTCAGCCAGGGCACCCACCCCGAGCCGGTGGACGCCTCGGCGCTGGGCTGGCTGGTCGCCGGTCACCACACGCTGCCCGAAGATCTCGGCTACTTCCTGGACCGCTCGTACCGCATGCATCCGACAGTGTGCGCCGCAGTGTCCCGGCTGTCCTATGACAATCGACTGCACTCGGTGCAGGAGCGCACCGCAGCCCGCCACCTCGCCGGATTCCGGCCTGGGGTGCACGTACTGACCATCGAACACGACGGCAGCTCGACGGACAGCCGCGAAGAGGCCGAGGCGATCTTGGCCGAGATCACCCGCATGCTCGGATCAGCCTGGACCGACGAGGACGGTACCCGCGAGCTGAGCCCCGCCGACGTGCTGATCGTGACCCCTTATAACGCGCAGGTGGTGTTGTTGCGGCGGCTGCTCGACGCGGCGGGACTGTCCGAGGTGCAGGCCGGCACGGTGGACAAGTTCCAGGGCCGTCAGGCCCCGGTCGTGTTCATCTCGCTGGTGGCCTCGTCGATCGCCGAGGTGCCGCGCGGAATCTCGTTCCTGCTCAACCGCAACCGGCTCAATGTCGCGGTGAGCCGGGCGAAGTATGCCGCGGTGATTGTTCGTTCGACGATGCTGACCGACTACCTGCCGTCGACACCAGCGGGGTTGGTGGAGTTGGGGGCGTTCTTGGCCATGTGTGGTAAACCCACGCCATGAGTTCCTCGCTGTCCGAACGACTCCAGGCGATCGTGGGTGCCGCACACGTCGTCACCGACGCCGATGTCCTGGACAGCCGGAGCATCGACCACACTGGGCGCTATCGAGGGAAGGCCAGTGCGCTGGTCCGTCCCGGCTCGGCCGACGAGGTCGCCGCAGTGTTGACGGAATGCCGCAACGCGGGGGTGTCAGTGACGGTGCAGGGCGGGCGCACCTCGCTGGTGGCCGGAACGGTGCCCGAGCACGAGGACGTGCTGCTCTCGACGGAGCGGCTGACCGAGATCGACGATGTGGACGTCGTCGAGCGCCGCATCCGGGTGGGGGCCGGAGTGACGGCGGTGGCCGTACAGCGGGCAGCTGCCGCGGCCGGCCTGTTGTTCGGGGTCGACCTCGCCGCCCGCGATTCGGCCACCGTCGGCGGGATGGCGTCCACCAACGCCGGCGGGCTGCGAACGGTGCGCTACGGCAACATGGGTGAGCAGGTGCTCGGGCTGGATGTTGCACTGCCCGACGGCTCGGTGGTGCACCGGCACAGCCAGGTGCGCGCCGACAACACCGGCTATGACCTGGCATCGTTGTTCGTCGGCGCGGAAGGCACGTTAGGGGTGATCACCGGGTTGGATCTGCGCCTGCATCCGGTGCCCGCACATCGGGTGACGGCGGTGTGCGGTTTCACCGACCTGACCGCGCTGGTGGCCACCGGCAGGGCGTTACGTGACACCGAATCCATTGCCGCCCTTGAGCTCATCGACGGCCGCTCGACGGCGCTGGCCGCGAAACATCTTGATGTGCCGGCGCCCACACCCGGCGACTGGCTGCTGCTGATCGAGCTGGCCGGCGAGACCGACCTGACCGAGCGACTCGCCGACGCACTGGAAGGCGCCGAGCTAGCCGGCGAACCAGCGGTCGGTATCGACAATGTTGCTCAGCAACGGCTCTGGCAGGCCCGCGAATCCACCGCCGAGGTGGTCGGGCTATTCGGGCCACCGCTGAAATTCGATGTCTCCCTGCCCTTATCGGTGATCCCGGCGTTCGCTACGGATTCCGCCGCGCTGGTCACCGAGCACGCCCCGGACGCCATCCCGGTGCTGTTCGGCCACATCGGCGAGGGCAATCTGCACCTCAATGTGTTGCGCTGCGGCGCCGAGCAGGAAGCGCACCTGTACGCGGCGATGATGAAACTCATTGCCAACCATGGTGGCAACGTCAGCTCGGAGCACGGTGTGGGCAGCCGTAAGCGCGCCTACCTGGGCATGGCGCGAACGGATGCCGACATCGCCGCGATGCGCGCCATCAAGGCTGCGTTCGATCCGACCGGCTACCTCAATCCCGCGGTGCTATTCGACTGACGCTCCGAATGTAACGCCGCGGCGCGAAAACTCGGGATCGAACGCCCTGACGTCACGCTCGCGGGGGGCGCGGCCGCACCAGCACCGACTGTTGAATGACGCCGACGGCACCGTCGTCGTCGAACAGCGTGCCCACCGTCGTTGCCACCCCGTCGGGCCCATACATCGTCTCGGCGCGCACACCGATCCACTCTCCGTTCGGAACTCGGTGAATGTGCACCACCAGATCGGTATTGAGGAACGTGTACTTTCTGATGTCGATCTTGGAGCCGATGCCGTTGGCGTCGTCGGCGACAGCGAACAGCCGCTCGAGCGGTGTCATCTCCTCACCCTGCACCAAGTCGACCAGCGGCCGCAGCCACGACTCCCCCGGACCGGGCGCCAGCGGTTTGGTCAACCACAACCACTCCAGGCTGTGCACGTAGTTGCGGTCGAAGTTGTCGGCCAGGTTGCGGTTCACGCCGTCCGCGCGCGGGCGCAGCGGCGGGACCGGGGCCGACAGCAACGCCTCGGTGTCCAGCGTCAGCATCCGCCAGCCGCTGGCCCGGGCGACCGCGCGTGGCCGCCCGTCGGAACCCTGGCCGAGCATCGTCGCCGAGACCAATTCGATCTGCTTACCGCCCCGCTCAACCGTCGCGGTGACCCACAGGTCCCCCTCGGCCGGTACCGGACCCAGCAGGTCGACGACCACCCGGCTCAGCCTGGTGTCCACCCGCTGCTGACAGCGTTCCAGCGCGCGGACCAATAGCGCCGACACCGGACCGGCGTGCTGGATGTGCGACGTCCACGTGCTGCGAACCAAGTCGGTGGCCCGAAACCTCTCTCCGCGCGGGTCGTCCGGGTCGACGAGTTCGTAGTAGCTGTCGGTCATGCTTACCTTTCGGTTGACGGGAAACCCGCGCCGGGGATCTCGACCCTGACCGTCTCGACGCATGACCCGCTGGTGCCGATGAGGCGCTGCGGATAGGCATCCGGCGTCGAGACCAGGAATAGGATGCGCCGGTCGGGCCCGCCGAGGATGCAGGCGATGGCGGCGCGGTCGCCGATGTCGATGCGGTCGGTGACCGCGCCGCCGGCCTCGATGCGGGCGAACTGGTGGGCCAGCGTCATCGACGTCCACACCCCACCGGCGGCGTCGAGCGCGATACCGTCCGGCGGACCGTCGAGCCCGTCGGCGAACACCCGCCGCCCCGACAGCCCGCCGCCGCCGTCGATGTCGTAGGCGGTCAATCGCCGCCCGATCGACTCGGCCACGATCAGCGTGCGGCCATCTGGCGTGATCACCATGCCGTTGGGGAAGTCGAGGTCCTCGGCCACCACAATGACCGAGTCGTCGGGGTCGAGCCGGGCGATGATGCCGCCCTCGCGCGCCTGGCAGCCGACGTAGGCCCGGCCGGCGGCGTCGATCACCAGGTCACCGAGATTGGCCGGTGCGATCCCGGACAGGTCGGCGACCTCGGTGACCGCGTCGCCGTCGTAGCGCAGCACCACCCGGCGCTCGGTCGATACGATCAGCAATGTGCCGTCGGGACGGAAGCCCAAGCCGGCGGGCGCGTGGCCGGCCAACTCCAGTGTGGTCATCGAGCCGTCCAGGGTGACGGTGTGCACCGCCTCGCCAAGCATGTCCGACAGCCACAACAGACCTTCGAACCAGCGGGGCCCCTCGCCGAAGCAGAAGCCGTCGGCCAGCGGGGCCCGGGGCGGGGAACCGATCGCCGTCATATCTCGCCTTTACACATATCCCAACCTTTACAAAACATTGCACAAGTGTCACGCTCCGTAGGTGGCACTGTCAACGACCCACGCGTTATCGGAGGCCTAGCCAGTGTGGTGTTATCGGCTCGTCGCGCCGTATACCTTCGAGCGGGTCACGGTTCCCGAACCGCCATCCGACCGGCTGCCCGACGGCAAGGTCCTGCTGAAGTTCCTCGCCGCCGGAATCTGTGGCAGCGACATCCCCGGCTTCAAAGGCGTGCAGGGCCGGCTGCCCGGTGACACCGGTGCACTGGCCGCCGAGATGGCCGGCTTCCCGGTCCACGAGATCGTCGGCGAAGTCCTGGCCAGCGCCCACCCCGACCACCGCCCCGGCGACCGCGTCGTCGGCTGGGCCTCCGGCTTCGACGGCCTGATGGAGTTCGTGGTCTCCGACGGCAACGGGCTGGCCCCCTACGACCCGACGCTGAGCCCCGCCCACGCAGTCGGACTGCAGCCGCTCGCCTGCATTCTGTATGCGGTCGAACAACTTCCGCCCCTGGCCGGCAAGCGGGTCGCCGTGATCGGCCAGGGTTCGATCGGGCTGCTGTTTTCCTTCGTCGCCAAGGCCGCCGGCGCCGCGCATGTGACCGGGGTCGATCCCATCTACCGCGATGATATCGGCGCGAAGTTCGGCGTCGACACCGTAGTGCGCGCCACCAGCGATCGCTGGGTGGCTCACCTCGCGCCACACAACAAGCCCGACGTGGTCATCGAGGCCGTCGGCCACCAGGTGGCCACACTGAACAACGCCGTCGAAGCGACGGGCTTCGGCGGCACGGTGTTCTACTTCGGCGTGCCCGACGACGACAGCTACCCGATCAGCATGCGCACCATGCTGCGCAACAACCTCACACTGAAATCCGGTGTGACACTGGAGCGCCGGCGGATGCTCGATGCCGCCGACGCCTTCGCCCGTGAGCACCCTGATCTGCTCAGCAGGTACCTCACCCACACCTTCGACGTCACCGAGGTGCAGGACGCCTTCGAGTTCGCCTGCCGTCCGACCCCGGGGCGAGTGAAGATCTCGATCGTGGCCTCATGACCGCCAGCAGACTGCAGCAGGCACTGGCCGAAAAGCCTCAGGTGTGGGGAGGCTGGATCACCGGACCGACGTTCGCCGGGCCCGACGAATTCGCGCACGCTGGTTACGACTACGTCGGATTCGACATCCAGCACGGCTACCTCGACGACGCCGACGTGGCACAGATCCTGCGCCGCATCGAGCATGTCCCGATCGCCACCGCGGTCCGGGTCCCCTCGCCCGCGTCCGCGCCTATCGGCCGGCTGCTCGACGCCGGGGCCGACGCGATCATCGTCGCGATGGTCGACCGGCCCGAGCAGGCCGCCGAGGCGGTGGCCGCAACCCGATACGCCCCCGAAGGCATCCGCAGTTTCGGCCCGCTGCGCGCCAGCCTGGGCCGCGACCCGGCTGAATTAGCAGGCAGGGTCAGCGTGTTCGCCATGATCGAGACGGCGGCAGGGCTGGACGCGGTCGCCGACATCTGTGCGGTGCCAGGGCTGGCGGGTGTCTACGTCGGACCGGCGGATCTGGCTATCTCCCTTGGGGTCGGAATAGTCAAGGCGACCAGCAACAGAGAAGTTCGTGATGCGGCAGTACGCGTGCAGCAAGCCGCGGCGGCGGCAGGCATCGTGGCGGGTATCCACGCCGGTGACGGCCTGACTGGAAAGGATCTGGCCGAATTGGGCTTTCAGCTGATAACCCTCGCTCCGGAGTCGGCCGCATTACGCCGCGGTGCGACCGCCCATCTCGCGGAAGCCGAGGGTCGGCAGTGAGCGCAACCAAAGTCGCACTGGTCACCGGGGCGGCACGCGGCCAGGGTGCGGCGGTGGTCAGGCGGTTGCGCGCCGACGGCTTCAAGGTTGCCGCCGCCGACGTTCGCATTGACGAACTGCGCACCCAGGTCAACGAACTCGACGACCCGGATGTGCTCGCCGTCGAGCTGGACGTCACCTCCGAACAGCTGTGGTCGGCGGCGGTGGCCGAGGTGGTCGAGCAGTTCGGCGGATTGAGTGTGCTGGTGAACAATGCCGGCGTATTACACCGAGCGTCACTGTCCGAAGAGACCCCGCAGGGCTTTGAAAGTAGCTGGCGATTCAACACTTTGGGACCCTTCCTGGGTATCAGGGCGGCGCTGGGCCATCTGCGCCAGGCCGAAGGGGCGGCGATCGTGAACACCTGCAGCACCGGGGCGATCCGGCCGTTCCCCTTCCACGCGGCGTACGGGTCGTCGAAATGGGCGCTGCGCGGCCTGACCCAGATCGCCGCCGCGGAATTGGCCGGTGACGGCATCCGGGTCAACGCGGTGTTCCCCGGACCGATCGACACACCCATGCTCGACGACACGGCCCGACAGCGGCTGATCGAGCGGTCGTATGGCGGCCGGCTCGGCCAGCCGATGGAAGTCGCGGACGCGGTGGCATTCCTGGTCTCCGAGCATGCCTCGTTCATCACCGGAGCCGAGCTCGTGGTCGACGGTGGGCAATGCCTGCGGATCGGTTGAGCCGGCTGTCCGTCGGCATCATCGGCGCCGGCCCTGGCGGCCTGGCACTGGGTATCTTCCTGGCCAAAGCTAGCTTTCGTGACTTCACCATCTTCGACCGGGAGGACGGGGTCGGCGGAACCTGGCGGATCAACACCTATCCCGGGCTGGCCTGCGACGTGAAGTCGCACCTGTACTCCTATTCGTTCGACCTGAACTCGGACTGGAGCCGGATGTGGCCGGGTCAGCCAGAGCTGCTGGAGTACTTCGAACGCTCGACTGACCGTCATGGCCTGCGCCCACACCTGCGGCTGAACACCGAAATCACCACGGCACAGTGGAATCCCGGCGCCAACACCTGGACGTTGACCGATTCAACCGGGCAGCACCACACCTTCGACATCGTGGTCTCCGCGGTCGGGATGTTCACCAGGCCGCTACTGCCCGAGCTGCACGAGCTGGAGCCGTTCACCGGGACGCTGATGCACACCGCGCGCTGGGACCATTCGGTGGACCTGCGCGGAACCCGGGTTGCCGTGCTGGGCACCGGCTCCACCGCGTCACAGCTGCTGCCCGAGGTCGCCAAGGTGGCCGACAAGGTGTACTCGGTGCAACGCTCCCCCACCTGGATACTGCCCAAGCCGGACCGGCCGTACAGCGACCGGGAGCGCTGGATCTTCAAGCGCATTCCGTTCGCCAAGAAGTTCTACCGCACCCGGCTGTGGCTGCGCAGTGAACGCAACATCTCGGTGATCGAGAACGGCAGCGACAAAACCCAAGAGTTCAAAGACATCTCGCTGCGCCACCTGGAGTCCGCGGTGGCCGACGCCGACCTGCGCGCCAAACTCACCCCCGAACACCCACTGGGCTGTAAGCGGCTGGTGTTCGCCGCCGACTACCTGTCGACCTTGACCCAGCCGCACGTCGAGGTGGTGTCCAGCCCGGCCCGCTCGCTGCGGGCACGCTCGCTGGTCACCGAGGATGGCTCCGAACTCGACGTCGACGTGGTGCTGTGCGCCACCGGTTACGCCGCCACCGACTACCTCGGCCAGATCGAGGTCCTCGGCGAGCACGGCCGGTCACTGCACGACACCTGGCACGACGGTGCCTTCGCGTATCTAGGCATGACAGTTCCGGGTTTCCCGAACTTCTTCATGCTCTACGGACCCAACACCAACGTCGGCTCCAACAGCGTGATCTTCGTGCTCGAAGCCCAGGCCCACTACATCGTGCGGGCGCTGAAGCACCTGCGCCGCACGCGCGGGCGCTATGTGGCGGTGCGCGCCCAAGCGATGGCGGACTACCTGTCCGATATCGACCGGTGGATGGCGGGCACCGTCTGGACCACGCGATGCAGCAACTACTTCCGGGCGCCCAACGGCCGGGTGGTCACGCAGTGGCCGCGCAGTGCGCGCGCGTTCTGGACGATGACGCGCCGATTTCGCCCCCGCGCCTACACGTTCACCGCACCGCCGGGCGGATAGCACCATGCAGCCCGACCCCGAACTCCTCCGGCGACTCGACCCCGCGCTGCACGGGTTCGCCGCAGCACGCAGCGATCTGTCGCTGGGTGGTCTTGCCGCCGTTCGGGATTCGCTCAACCAACGCCGGCACGAGGCGGTCGGCCAGATCGATACCACCGGGGTCGAGATCACCGACGCCCGCGTTCCGTGTGACGGCACGGCGGCGGTTCCGGTCCGGATCTACCGCGGCGCCCCGGCACCGTCGCCGGCCGTGATCTATTGTCACGCCGGTGCATTCGTAATGGGCAACCTCGACACCGACCACCGCCAGTGCGTCGAACTGGCCCGCCAAAGTGCCTGCACGGTCATTTCCGTCGACTATCGACTGGCCCCCGAACACCCCTACCCGGCTGCGCTCGAGGACACCGCCGCGGTACTGGCATGGGCCTGGGCGACAGCCCAGGAGCTCGGACTGGACCGCGACCGGCTGGCACTGGCCGGCAACAGCGCCGGAGCCGCGCTGGCCGCCGGGCTCGCCCAGCGGGCAACGGCCGAGACGTCGCCGCCGATCGTCGGCCTGTTGCTGCACCAACCCGTGCTCGACGACCGCCGCAGCGCGTCAAAAGCGGAGTTCGACTCCACCCCCGGCTTCGACGGGGTCGCCGCCGGACTGATGTGGCGGCACTATCTCGGCCAGACTGCCCCCAGCGCTGCCGCGGTACCCGGCCGCGGCCACCAAATGATCGGCGCCGCAAGCACCTTCATCACCTGCTCAGAGCTGGATCCGCTGCGTGACGAGGCACTGGAGTACGCCCGCCAGTTGTTGCAGGCCGGCGTTCGCACCGACCTGCACATCTTCGGCGGAACCTGTCACGGCTTCGACTCGCTGTGTCCCGACTGGAAGGTCAGCACGGCACTGCTGACAATGCAGGCGCAGGCGCTGCGGCGCTTCTTCGGCGAATCTTGAGCTTTACAGATTCTCGTGAAACTGTCACGCTGTGTCTCGTGCAGGATATCGACGAACGAGACCGGCAGCGCGAGCTCGCCCGGTCACGGCAACGCACCCCCAGGCACGCCCGCTACCAGCTCGACGTCGTCGGCGCCCATGTCGCCGACATCGTGGACTCGGCGGGCGGCTGGCTCTTCGACCGGGTGATGGCGGGCTGGGATGTACGGGTCGCAGTCGCCGATCCGGGCGACCTGGCCGCACTGCAGATCCTCGGTGTTCAGACGGTCGGGCTGGGAACGGTGTTCGGCGCCGGCGCGAACGCCCCGACCGCGCTGGCGGTGGCCGCCGCGGTGTGCGGCACCGACGATCGGGTGCGCGATGCGTTGGCGGCGTCGGTGCGCTCGGCGCGAACGGAAGTCACCATGTGGGGTGATGTGTGGGTCCCCAGCATGGGGCGTCCCGGCGACGAGGTCCGTCACGAATTGAGCGCAGCCGCACGCATGTTCAAGGCTCAGGCGGCGTTCGCCGCGGGGCTGGAGCCGACGACCGCAGCCTTCGAGGTATTCCGGAGCTACGGCCAGTTGATTGGGGCCGATTACCCCGACCTACTGCCAATGGGCTGACGCCCGCTGCTACTTGTCGACGAAGATGTCGATGATCGGATTGTCGCCGCCGCCGTAATGGGACAGGTCCTCGATACCGGCCGCCCGCAAGACGTCAGAGTCGATCAGGCAGGAGCCGTTGACCTGCGCGCCCGGCGAGGTGAGGATCTCGACCGCCGCGTCGGCCATGATCTCCGGGCTGCGCGAAGACGCCATGGCCTCTTCGAAGTCCGGGGAGTTGGCCACCGCCGAGGTCGCGATGTAGGTCTCGGGCCACAGGCAGCTGAAACCGATTCCGGTGTCGGCATATTCGGCCGCCCACCCCAACGACAGCAGTGTCATCCCGTACTTCGACAGCGTGTAGGCCGGGTGGGCACCCAGCCAGTACGGATTCAGGTTCAGCGGCGGCGCGATGGTGACCACGTGGCCGTTGGGCGATGTGCGCAGATGCGGCAGGCAGGCTTTGGTCAGCAGGAACGTGCCGCGAATGTTGATCTGCTGCATGAGATCGAACTTCTTGGCCGACAACGTTTCGGTCGGGTCGGTGGCGATGGCGCTCGCATTGTTGATGCAGATGTCCACCCCGCCGAAATTCTGCACGGCGGCGTCGACCGCGCGGGCGACATCCTCCTCGCTGCGCACGTCGCCGACCACCGCGACGGCCTTACCGCCGGCCGCTTCGATCTCGGCGGCAGCGGTGTAGACCGTGCCGGGCAGCTTCGGGTGCGGCTCGGCGGTCTTGGCCAGCAGCACGACATTGGCGCCGTGCCGGGCCGCACCGAGCGCGATGGCCAGACCGATTCCCCGGCTGCCGCCGGATACGACCAGGGTGCGGTCGACGAGCGAACACGTCTCGGCCATCATTCTCCTCGTTGAAAACTACATTCTCATTCTCAGCGAGCATAATACTCATGCAGGAAGAACGGTTGTCGGGATCGGTGGCATCGGGCGGGGTAACGAGGAAGCTTTTCAGTCACCCGGCCGTGAATGGCGACCGTAAGTCTCGACGTCGGCGCGCTCGTCGCGATGGTGGCGGGCCGGCTGCGGCTGACTCGGGTCGATGAGGCGATGCCGGGACCGTGGCGCGGGCTCTGGTGCCACGATCTCCAGAGGCCGGTGGTGCGATTCACCATCGACAGGGAAACCGTTGTGCGCGAATCCAATCGGCTCAACGGGCAGCTCGGCCCGTGGTTCGGGCTCGTCGAGCGGATGCTGCCACACAATCACTTCGGTCGCGTCATCGACCGGTTCGGGCACGGACACCGGCCGGTGGGTCGAATCCACCTCATACTCCACGTAGTCGTCGTCGTCATAGTCGTCGTCATAGACCGGGATTTCGTCGGTGATGTCGTCGTCCATCGCCGGGCGCGGGGACCCCAGCCCACCGAGCACGAACAGCGCCGCGACGATGCCGAACAGTGCGACGAACGCGGGCAGCAGCATCGACTGCGCCAGAGCCGCCGAGAACGGCTCGTGCAAGAACGTCGGAAGCTTCAGCACGGCCATTTCACTGGCCGACGCGTCAGTTGGCGCGGCCGGCATCTCGTCGCTGATCCGGGAGGCCATGAACGCGGCGATCCCGGCGCTGCCCAGCACCGAACCGACTTGTCGGGTCGCGTTGTAGACGCCGGCGCCGGCGCCGGCCAGATGCGGCGGCAGGTTGCGGGTGGCAGTGGTGGCCAGCGGCGCCCAGATGAACGCCATGCCGACGCCCATCGCGATCAGCGGCAGCACCAGCCGCCAGATCGGCGTCGTCGGCGTCATGTCGATCGACAGCCAGGTCAGGGCAATCGCGACCACCGAGAAGCCGAACCCGAGGATCGGCCGGGGATGGGCCCGGTCGACCAGTTGACCCACGAACGGGGCCAGCACCCCGCTGAAGATGGCCATCGGCGCGATCAGCAGCGCCGAGCGCGTCGGCGACAGGCCACACACCACCTGGGCGTAGAAGAAGATCGGCAGCATCATCGCGGTGACGACGAAGCCGATCACTGCCACACCGAGGTTGGACAGGGTGAAGTCCCGATCGGCGAACATCTGCAACGGCACCAGCGGCTCGCGGCGGTTGATCGACTGCCAGTACACGAACGCGGTGAAGAACCCGACGCCCGCGACGATGACCGCCCAGATCCAGGCCTGCCAGTGGTGGCTCTGGCCCTCCTGCAGACCGAACACGACCAGGAACATGCCGACGCCGGAGAGCACCACACCCAGGACATCGAAGCGGTGCCTGCTGGTCGGCATCGTCGGGATCAGCCAGACCGCCAGCGCCAAGCCGATCACACCGACCGGAACGTTGACGAAGAAGATCCACTCCCAGCCCAGCCGCCCGACCAGCACTCCGCCGGCCAGCGGGCCGATCAGGGTGGCCACTCCCGCGGTCGCACCCCACATGCTCATCGCCACGCCGCGGCGCTCGGGCGGAAAGATGCGGGTGATCGTTGACAGGGTCTGCGGGGTCAGCAGGGCGGCGCCGATTCCCTGCGCGACGCGGGCGGCGATCAGCATGTCGATAGAGCCGGCCAGACCGCACCACAGCGAGGACGCGGTGAAGATGGCCAGGCCGATGATGTAGAGATTTTTCGGGCCGAAGCGATCCCCGAGGCGCCCGGCCAGCAGCAGCGGCACGGCGTAGGCCAGCAGGTAGGCGCTGGTCACCCAGATGACAGTGTCGTAGCTGGTGATCTCCAGCCCGTCCATGATGCTGGGGTTGGCGACCGCGACGATCGTCGAGTCGACCAGGATCATGAAGAATCCGACGAGCATGGCCCACAGCGCAGGCCACGGATTCGCGGGCGCGCTGGGCTGGTCCGGCTCGGGGTCCAAGTCCACGTCCGGCGCCGAGCCGGCCATGTGCCTGGTCATATCCGTACCTCACTTCGGCTTGCTGCAACGGTGTCGGCGCGCGCTGTCGAACCGTTGTCGGGCCCCCGCACCTCATCGGTTAGCAGCAACACCATGTGCGTAACGCTGCCGGATGTGATTGTGCTTCCGGCTGCCGTCACGCGCCGGATCGAGCCTATCGGCCCGCCGAGCGGGTGCCCGGTGGCGGCCCCGGCCAGACGCGACGACTCCGGCGTACGTTGAGGCAGACAGCCATCACGATCCTGGACCGATTTCCAGCGCAGGAGAAGCCATGCATTCCGACCGCTTTCGGCCATTAGTGGACTCGAAGGGTCCGTTCGTCTCGATCTACTTCGACGACTCCCATGACACCCAGGACGCCTCGGCGCAGCTCGACGCCAGGCTCCGCGATGTACGCAAGCACCTCGAGGAGCAGTCCGTCGACGCGGCGGTGATCGAGGCCATCGACGGCGCCGTGCGCGGCGCCCATCCGCCCGTGGGCCGCAGCGGCCGGGCGGTCGTCGTCGCGGGCACCGACATCGTCCTCGATGAGCACCTCATCAGGCCGCCCACCACCACGGTCATTCGGGTCTCCGAGCTGCCCTATCTGGTTCCGATCGTCGAACATGGCCTGCTGCACGCCGCCTACCTGTTGGTCGTCGTCGACCGCACCGGCGCCGACGTCACCCTGCACCGCGCCGGCCTGGTCAGCACCCAAACCGTCGAGGGCGAGGGCTACCCGGTGCACAAGGCCAAGTCGGCCGAGCACGAATTCGGCGGGGCGCAACCGCGGGTCGACGAAGCCATCCGCAAGAACATCCGCGAGGTCGCCGACCGCGTCACCCAGCTGGCCGACGAATCCGCGGCGGCGCTGGTGTTCATCGAGGGCGAGGTCAATGCGCGCACCGAGCTGGCGTCGGCGCTGCCCGAGCGGGTCGCCGAGAAGGCCGTTGAGCTGCAGGGCGGTGGACGTGCCGCCGGAACCGACCAGTCCGAGGTCCACCACGAGATCGGTCAGGAGTTCCTCAAGCGCCGGCTGACCACGATCGATGACGCTGCCCAGCGTTTCGCCGCCGGTCGCGGCACCGGGCTGGCTGTCGAGGGCCTGGCCGATGTGACGGCCGCGCTGCGGGACGGTGCGGTGGACACGCTGATCATCGGCGACATCGGGGATGCCACCGTCGTAGCCGGCTCCGATCTGGCCATGATCGCTGCCGATGCCGACACCCTGTCCGACCTCGGCGGTGCGCCCGAGCGCACCCTGCGCGCCGACGAAGCGCTCCCCCTGCTCGCGGTTGCCACCGGCGCCGCCCTGGTGCGCACCGACGAGCGGTTGAGTCCGGCCGACGGCATCGGTGCGGTGCTGCGGTATGCGGAGAACAGCTCAGCGAGCAGCTAAGCAGCCTCGGGGACGGCTTCGTCGCCAGCGCCGACCGCCAGCAGCGCCAGCAGCGCGATGGCCACACCCGCGGTCATCACCACCGACAGTGCGATCTCGTCATTGCCCATCAGCCCCACCACGGGCGCGATCACCGCACCCACACTGAATTGCGCGGCGCCCAGCAGGGCGGCCGCGGTCCCGGAGGCTTCGTGGTGGCGGGAAAGCGCGACCGCGGGAGCGTTCGGGATGACGAAGCCCATCATCGACAGCACCGCCCAGGCCGGGACCAGGAAGCCGTACATCCCGCCGGTGTGGGTGACCGACAATGCGATGAACACCGCCCCAGCCGCAGTCGCCAGGGTCAATGCGCCCACCAGGATGCGCTGGGGCGAGAACCGGCGCAGCAGAACGACATTGAGCTGGGTAGCCGCGACGAACGCGATCGCGCCCGCGCCGAACACCAGCGCGAAGGTCTGCTGATCGAGCCCGTGACGGCCTTGCAGGACGAAGGCTGCACCGGCGATGTAGGCGAACAGCCCTGCCATCCCGAGCGCACCCACCAGGACCAGGATCACGAAACGCAGATCCCTCAGCAGGGTCAGGTAGGTCGATCCGATCGAGCGCACCCGCAACGGACGCCGGTGAGCCGGTGTGAGGGTTTCCGGCAGCGCCAATGCGGCGACCAGGAGGAGGGCACCGGCCAGCACGATCAGCGCGGCGAACATCCAGTGCCAGGACGCCTTGAGTAGCACCGCCGCGCCCAGCGACGGCGCCACGATCGGGGCCACCCCGAGAACCAGCATCAGCCGCGACATCACCGTGGCCGCCTCGCTGTCGTCGAACAGGTCGCCGACGACGGCTACCGCCACCACCATCGCGGCCGCGGCACCCATCCCCTGCAGCCCACGCGCCACACTGAGCACCTCGATGTTCGGGGCGAACAGGCAGAGCACCGAGGCCAGCATGTGCAGGACGATGCCGGCCATCAACGGGCGGCGCCGGCCCAGCGAGTCCGACAGCGGGCCGACGATGAGCTGCCCTAGCGCCAGACCCGCCAGCGTGCCGGTCAGCGTCAACTGGGCCACCGAGGAGGACACCCCGAGCTCATGGGCAATCTGCGGCAACGCGGGCAGATACATATCGATGGTCAGCGGCCCCAGCGCCACCATCGCACCCAGCACGACGATCATCCGCCGCTCGCTGGGAGCTGCCACCTCCGCGGACCCGGCCGGCGGGTTTTGGGTGGCAGCCACAGCCCGGGATGTTGCCATGCACACCCACAGCGCGCGCCACTGGTTATTTGTTCCTCCTGCGGCTATTCGGCCCGTGGTGACCGGGATCACCGCAGGGCACCTTCAGGCGGCGCTCGTTCGTTAGCCTGGATGTCGGAGCCGGCCGGCGATAGTGAGCCGGATACCAGGAAGGCACCCCATGAAGGTCCGTCGCGAGCAATTACCGGCGCGGGTCGATGACGACGCGACCATGTCCGCGCGGGTGCTGTCCCAGGTTATCGAGCGCAGCACGCGGGTCCAGGCGCCAGCGGTCAAGGCCTACGTCAGCCGGCTGCGCCGATCCAAGCCCGAAGCCACCCCCGCCGATATCGTCACCAAGCTGGAGAAGCGCTATCTGGCTGCGGTGATGGCCAGCGGTGCCGCCGTCGGTTCGGCCGCCGCGGTTCCCGGTATCGGCACTTTGGCCGCGTTGTCGGCGGTGGCCGGCGAGACGCTGGTGTTTCTGGAGGCCACCGCGGTCTTCGTACTGGCGATCGCTGAGGTACATGGCATTCCGCTCGAGCAGCGAGAGCGTCGCCGGGCGTTGGTGCTGGCGGTTCTGGTCGGCGACGAGAGCAAGGGCGCGATTGCCGACCTGCTGGGCCCGGGCCGCACCAGCGGCGCCTGGCTGGCCGAAAGTGCCGAGATGTTGCCGTTGCCGGCGTTGTCACAGCTCAACACGCGCCTGATGCGGTACTTCGTCAAGCGGTACACCCTCAAACGCTCGGTGATGGCGTTCGGCAAGATGCTGCCCGTCGGCATCGGAGCCGCGGTTGGCGGCGGCGGCAACCGAATGATGGGCAAAAAGATTGTGAACAATGCCCGCACAGCGTTTGGGCCCGCGCCCGCCCGGTGGCCGGTCAGCCTGCACCTGCTGCCGGCGATCGAGCCCGGGCGATAGCCGTTCGTCGACCTCTACCGACCGGTTGTCGCAGCATGAGACGTGCTTGCACATCTCTGCGGTAGTGCTAGTCGGGCATGGTGCTGACGTGCTTCGGGAAGACCGAAGAAGGGTTAGCCTTTTAGGCGGCGATGTGTCGGAGCAAAACAGTGGGGGCAAACCGTCCGCGTGCGGCTTGCCCAGACGAAGGAATCGAGGCGAGTAACTGCCGTGAGCAGTACGAGTTCACCATTCGGCCAGAATGAATGGCTTGTCGAGGAGATGTACCGCAAGTTCCGCGACGACCCCTCCTCGGTCGATGAGAGTTGGCACGAATTCCTGGTCGACTACAACCCCGAGCCGGTGACCGACTCGGTCGCCGGCGGCAACGGCCAGCCGGCCGCGGCGCCGGTCTCGCCGCCGGAACCCGCGCCGGCCCCTGCCCCGGCCAAGACCACCCCGGCCACCACCGCGCCGGCGGGTAATGGCGCGGCCGCACCGGCACCGAAGGCTGCACCGGCACCGGCGCGCAGCGGTGACGAGACGCAAGTGTTGCGCGGCGCGGCTGCCGCCGTCGTCAAGAACATGAACACCTCGCTGGAGATCCCGACCGCGACCAGCGTGCGGGCCATCCCGGCGAAGTTGATGATCGACAACCGCATCGTGGTCAACAACCACCTCAAGCGCACCCGCGGCGGCAAGGTGTCCTTCACCCACCTGCTCGGCTACGCGATCGTGCAGGCGGTCAAGACATTCCCCAACATGAACCGCCATTACGCCGAGATCGACGGCAAGCCCAACGCGGTCACGCCCGAACACACCAACCTGGGCCTGGCGATCGACCTGGCGGGCAAAAACGGGAGCCGGCAACTCGTTGTCGCCGCGATCAAGAACTGCGAGACCATGCGGTTCGGCCAGTTCATCGCCGCCTACGAGGACATCGTGCGACGCGCCCGCGACGGCAAGCTGACCGCCGAGGACTTCGCCGGCGTGACGATCTCACTGACCAACCCCGGCACTATCGGCACCGTCCACTCGGTGCCCCGGCTGATGGCCGGCCAGGGCGCGATCATCGGCGCCGGCGCGATGGAGTACCCGGCGGAGTTCCAGGGCGCCAGCGAGGAGCGCATTGCCGAGCTGGGCATCGGCAAGGTGATCACGCTGACGTCGACCTACGATCACCGCATCATCCAGGGCGCAGAGTCCGGCGATTTCCTGCGCACGATCCACGGGCTGCTGCTCTCCGACGACTTCTTCGACGAGATCTTCTTCGAGCTAGGCATCCCGTACGAGCCGGTGCGCTGGCGCACCGACAACCCCGACTCGATCGTCGACAAGAACGCCCGGGTCATGGAGCTGATCGCGGCGTACCGCAACCGCGGGCATCTGATGGCCGACATCGACCCGCTGCGATTGGACAAGACCCGTTTCCGCAGCCACCCCGACCTGGACGTCAACACCCACGGCCTGACGCTGTGGGACCTGGACCGGGTCTTCAAGGTCAGCGGGTTCGCCGGCAAGGAATACAAGAAGCTGCGCGACGTGCTCGGGCTTCTGCGCGACGCCTACTGCCGCCACATAGGCGTCGAGTACACCCACATCCTCGAACCCGAGCAGCAGAAATGGCTGCAAGAGCGCATCGAGGTCAAGCACGAAGGTCCGACGGTCGCCCAGCAGAAGTACGTGCTGTCCAAGCTGAATGCCGCCGAGGCCTTCGAGACCTTCTTGCAGACCAAATACGTTGGCCAGAAGCGATTTTCGCTTGAAGGCGCGGAAACTGTCATCCCGATGATGGATGCCGCGATCGACCAGGCCGCCGAGCATGCCCTCGACGAGGTCGTGATCGGTATGCCGCACCGCGGCCGGCTCAACGTGTTGGCCAACATCGTCGGCAAGCCCTACTCGCAGATCTTCAGCGAGTTCGAGGGCAACCTGAACCCCTCGCAGGCGCACGGCTCCGGTGACGTGAAGTACCACCTGGGCGCCACCGGCAACTACATCCAGATGTTCGGCGACAACGACATCGAGGTGTCGCTGACCGCCAACCCGTCACACCTGGAGGCGGTCGACCCGGTCATGGAGGGCCTGGTGCGGGCCAAGCAGGACCTGCTGGACAAGGGCACCGGCGATGATGGCTTTACGGTGATGCCGCTGATGCTGCACGGCGATGCGGCCTTCGCCGGCCAGGGTGTGGTGGCCGAGGTGCTGAACCTGGCGTTGCTGCGCGGCTACCGCACCGGCGGCACGATCCACATCATCGTCAACAACCAGATCGGCTTCACCACCTCGCCGCAGGACTCGCGCAGCTCGGAGTACTGCACCGACGTCGCAAAGATGGTGGGAGCCCCCATCTTCCACGTCAACGGTGACGATCCGGAGGCCTGTGTCTGGGTGGCGCGCCTGGCGGTGGACTTCCGGCAGAAGTTCAAGAAGGACGTCGTCATCGACATGCTGTGCTACCGCCGTCGCGGGCACAACGAAGGTGACGATCCGTCGATGACGCAGCCCTACATGTACGACGTGATCGACACCAAGCGCGGCGTTCGCAAGACCTACACCGAAAGCCTGATCGGCCGCGGCGACATCTCGATGAAGGAGGCCGAGGACGCGCTGCGCGACTACCAGGGCCAGCTGGAGCGGGTGTTCAACGAGGTTCGCGAGCTGGAGAAGCACGCTATCGAGCCCAGCGAGTCGGTCGAGGAAGACCAGATGATCCCGCGCGGCATGACCACCGCGGTGGACAAGGCGCTGCTGGCCCGCATCGGTGACGCGCACCTGGCGTTCCCCGAGGGCTTCAACGTGCACCCGCGCGTCAAGCCGGTGCTGGAGAAACGCCGCGAGATGGCCTACGAGGGCAAAGTCGACTGGGCGTTTGGCGAATTGCTGGCGCTGGGAACGTTCTTGGCCGAGGGCAAGCTGATCCGGTTCTCCGGGCAGGACACTCGTCGCGGCACGTTCACCCAGCGGCACTCGGTGATCATCGACCGCAAGACCGGCGCGGAGTTCACCCCGCTGGATCTGTTGACCGTCAACCCCGACGGCACACCGACCGGCGGCAAGCTGTTGGTGTACGACTCGGCGCTGTCGGAGTACGCGGCGGTGGGCTTCGAATACGGCTATTCGGTGGGCAATCCCGACGCGCTGGTGTTGTGGGAGGCGCAGTTCGGCGACTTCGTCAACGGCGCGCAGTCGATCATCGACGAGTTCATCAGCTCCGGTGAGGCGAAGTGGGGTCAGCTCTCCGATGTGGTGCTGCTGCTCCCCCATGGTCACGAAGGCCAGGGGCCCGACCACACGTCGGGCCGCATCGAGCGGTTCCTGCAGCTGTGGGCCGAGGGCTCGATGACGATCGCCTTGCCGTCGACCCCGGCGAACTATTTCCACCTGCTGCGCCGGCACGGCCTGGACGGGGTGCACCGTCCGCTGATCGTGTTCACGCCGAAGTCGATGCTGCGCAACAAGGCTGCCGTCAGCGATATCCGGGATTTCACCGAGCAGAAGTTCCGGTCGATCATGGAGGAGCCGAGCTACACCGACGGCGAAGGCGACCGCGACAAGGTCACCCGAATCCTGTTGACCAGCGGCAAGATCTACTACGAGCTGGTGGCACGCAAGGAGAAGGACAAGCGCGACGATGTCGCGATCGTGCGGATCGAGCAGCTGGCCCCGCTGCCCAAGCGACGGCTGAGCAACACACTCGATTCATACCCGAATGCAGGAGAGTTCTTCTGGGTGCAGGAGGAGCCGGCCAATCAGGGCGCCTGGCCGACGTTTGGGCTCACGTTGCCAGAGTTGTTGCCGGAGAAGCTTACCGGGATCAAGCGGATCTCGCGCCGCGCAATGTCGGCGCCGTCGTCGGGCTCGTCGAAGGTGCACGCCGTCGAGCAGCAGGAGATCATCGACGAGGCGTTCGGCTAGTCAAACCTCGCGCGCGAGTGTGCGCTGTCATACGCCGCGACCGGCGCGTCGCGGATGAAACGGCACACTCGCGCAATTGAGGCGCTAGACGGTGTGCAGGCCCGAGCTTCCCACTTTCGGGGTCGCCGACGTCACGACGTCGATGTGGTGTCGCGGGTGCGTCGATGATCTCGACAAGTCGTGGGCTGGTCGGGTTGCGGAATTCCGCTGTCCTGTCCGGCGGTTAGGGATTCCCTAGCCGTGCGTGACGAGTTGCCGTGCAGGGGTGTGGGACGTGGGGGTTTGGCGCCGCAGACTCAGCGCCATCCTGGCGGCTTCTGAAAGATACGTGCGCAACGTCTCATGGTGTCCGACGAAGAGCCGGCTGGTACGCAACCACATGGGCAGGACCGTGTTTACCCTCAGTACGTTGCGAATGCTCAGCGGCAAGGCCAAGCCAAGGTCCTCCTTCCATTCGGGGTGCGGGACAGGTTCGACGAGGCGGTGGCGTCCACTCGGCGAACTGGCGATTCACCGGCTGTGGCACCGTCAAGTTCCGGGCACCGAGCGGCTCGACGACGAGCCAAGTCACGCGAGAGCCTGCTCGCGGTCGCCGCGGAGGCGTTCCACCACACGCCGTATCGCGACGTCCGGATCGAAGACTTGGCTGCCGCGGCCACCGGCCCCAGTCCCTTGACGGAGCAACTGCGCGAAAGCATCGGCAACCACATGGCGCAGCTGGTGGCCGAGTTTGAGTCCCAGATCGAATTGGCCATCGCCGCCGGGGAGATGCACGCGGACTTCGACGCCCACCTGGTGGCCCAATTCCTCTGGGGCGCGTGGAACGGAGTCGTGTCCCTGGGGTTGCGTGGCGACAAGATGCGACTGGGAGATGACGAAGTCGCCGCCTGCCTCCGACAAGGCACACGGATCGTGCGGAACGGACTATCCGTCAGCCACTGTCCAAGCACATCCGCCTAGAAGCACCGACGCAAAGCACGCCGAATGCGGCTGCTACGTGGCGCACACCAAGAGCCAAAGACCTTGGGGCAGTCCCGTGCGAGCGGGTAGCGCAGCGTGATGTCAAGGGCGCCGGCGTGCAGTTTGAGGGACCAGCGCGCAGCTAGAAACCGAGGTTGCCCAGCAACGGCAGCGAGATCGGCGTCTGCCCGTTAGCCAGGTCCTGCACGGCGCGCGGGCAGAAGAACGAGACCGCGAGGCCGGTGAACATGGTGGCCGGACCCAACGGCCGGCCCAGCCGATCGGCCACGGTGGACGCGATGTCGGCGGTGTTCTGGCTCCGGTCAGCGAGCAGCGGGCAGACCGACTGGCCCAGTTCGACGGCTTGTCCCGGATCGATCCCGGTGATGCCGGCACCGGTCAGCGCGTTCAGGAAATCGTCGGTGGTGGTATCGGCCTGGGCAGGCGCCGCCAGCACCACGGCACCGGCGGCCAAACCGGCCACGGCTGCGGCGCTGGAAATCCGGCGAAACATCATGCTCTAAGCATCGCGGACGGGTATCCCCCTGTTACCGGCGGGGGGCAGCCCGATACCCTTGGTCCCACTAAACATGCGTCAAACAACTCGGAGGAGCGTTCATGCAGGGGTTTGCCGGGAAGGTAGCGGTGGTGACCGGGGCCGGGTCGGGCATCGGTCAGGCATTGGCGATCGAGCTGGGTCGCTCGGGCGCCAAGCTCGCGATCAGCGATATCGACACCGAGGGCTTGGCGGTGACCGAGGAGCGCCTCAAGGCGATCGGCGTCGAGGTCAAGGCGGATCGTCTGAACGTCACCGAACGCGAGGCCTTCCAGGCCTACGCCGACGGCGTCAAGGCGCACTTCGGCAAGGTCAACCAGATCTACAACAACGCCGGGATCGCGTTCTCTGGCGATGTCGAGATCAGCCAGTACAAGGACATCGAGCGGGTGATGGATGTCGACTTCTGGGGCGTCGTCAACGGCACCAAGGCCTTCCTGCCGTACCTGATCGAGTCCGGTGACGGTCACGTCGTCAACGTCTCCAGCCTCTTCGGGATCTTCTCGGTGCCCGGCCAAGCCGCCTACAACGCGGCCAAGTTCGCGGTTCGCGGGTTCACCGAGGCGTTGCGCCAGGAGATGATCCTGGCCAAGCACCCGGTGAAGGTGACCACGGTGCACCCCGGCGGGATCAAGACCGCCATCGCCCGCAATTCCACCGTCGCCGAAGGACTCGACCAGGCCGAGATGGCGAAGGCATTCGACAAGAAGCTGGCCCGCACGACGCCGGAACGCGCCGCCGTCATCATCCTCGACGCGGTACGCAAGAACCGGGCTCGGGTGCTGGTCGGCGCCGACGCCAAGATACTCGACGTGATCGTCCGGATCACCGGCTCGGGCTACCAGCAGCTGTTCTCCACGGTGCTACCCAAGCTCGCCCCGCCGATGCGCTGAATCCTCAGCGGCCCAACGGGTGTGCCGACAACCAGTCCTCGGCGACTGACTGCGGATCCCGGCCCTCGGCGACGTGCTGGCGCATGTCGACCAGGGAGCCGGTGTCCAGCACGCCGGCGATTTCGTTGATCGCACGGACCTGCTGTTCGTCGAGTCCATTGCGCCGATACAGCGGCACGATGTTCTCCGCCATCACCAGCGCGGGTTTGCGGTCGGCGAGCACCACAAACTCACTGGGCATGCCGGCGTCGGCGGTGTTGGTCCAACCGGCCGTGATCTCCCCGGCTCGCAGCGCATCGAACATCGTTGTCTGGTCCGGGAATTCGCGCGGCGGCGCCCACGTGCAGCCGCCCACCGCGGGAGGCAGCCCGGGGGTGTGCGCGACAGCTCCCACCCGTAACCCGGCACAATGACTCACCAGGGCGGTGAGGTCGCGGCTGCCCCACGCCGTGACGGTCGCGTCGGTGACGGCAAGCGCAGGCTTGTCCTCGGCTGAGGTGGTGTAGTCGCCGGCGGCGACTCCTTCCGGCAGCACCCCGACCATCGCGCGATACACCTGCGAATCCGATCGGACCGTCGTGCCGGGGGCGAACTGCCGCAGCAGCCGGCCGGTGAATCCCGGCACCACGCTGACCGCGCCGGAATCCAGTGCCGCCAGCGGATCGTCGACGATCTGCACGTGCGCGGCGCTGCCGTACGAGCGCAGTGCCGCAGCATACAGCTGGGCCAGCAGGGTCATCTCCGGGTCGGCCGTCGCACCGACCGCCAACGACGGACCCGGCGCCGGCGATCCGCACGCCACGACCGCCAGAGCCAGCAGTCCCAGCACCAGCCGGCGAAACATCGTCGGCCTCAAGAGGTTTCGCCTTAGGCCTCGGATGCCGCGGCCACCGCAGCGGCCACCGCGGGTCCCACCCGGGGGTCCAGCGGGCTCGGCACGATGTGATCAGCCGCCAGGTCATCACCGACGACGGAGAAAATCGCCTCTGCCGCTGCGACTTTCATCTTCTCGGTGATCCGCCGCGCGCCGGCGTCGAGCGCACCGCGGAACACCCCGGGGAACGCCAGAACATTGTTGATCTGGTTGGGGAAGTCGCTTCGCCCGGTCGCCACAATGGCGGCGTGCTTGCGCGCAGCGTCCGGGTGGATCTCGGGGTCCGGGTTGGACATCGCGAACACGATGCCGCCCGGCGTCATCGTCGCGATCAACTCCTCGGGAACGAGTCCGGCCGAGACCCCCATGAATACGTCCGCGCCCTTGAGCGCCTCGGCGATTCCACCAGTGAGCCCCCGTGGGTTGGTCCGCGTCGCCAGCTCTGCCTTAACCGAGTTCATGTCGTCGCGGCCGCTGTGCAAGATGCCCTGACTGTCCAGCACCGTGATGTCGGTGATGCCCGCAGCCAGCAGGATGTTCGTGCACGCGACGCCCGCGGCACCCGCACCCGACATGACCACCTTCAGCGTGTGCATGTCGCGATCGAGAAACTTGGTGGCGCCCAGCAGCGCGGCGAGTACCACGATCGCGGTGCCGTGCTGGTCGTCGTGCATGACCGGGCAGTCCAGTGCCTCGATCAGGCGCTGCTCGATCTCGAAGCACCGGGGCGCGGAGATGTCCTCGAGGTTGACGGCACCGAACGTCGGGCGCAGCCGGATGATCGTCTCGACGATCTCGTCGGGATCCTTCGTGTCGAGCACGATGGGGATCGAGTCCAGGCCGCCGAACGTCTTGAACAGCGCGGACTTGCCCTCCATCACCGGCAGCGAGGCGGCGGGACCGATGTCGCCGAGGCCGAGGACGGCGGTACCGTCGCTGATCACCGCGACCAGGCGATTGGCCCAGGTGTACTTCTTGGCCAGGGTGTGGTCGGACGCGATCGCGCGGCTGACCTGGGCTACGCCCGGGGTGTAGGCGATCGACAGGGCGCGCTGGGTGTCCAGCGGCGCCTTCAGTTCGACGGACAGCTTCCCGCCGACGTGAGCGGCGAAGATCTCTTCGTCGTCGATTGCGACGCGGGGAGTACTCACTGTTTCGGACACGGCGTCAGGGTACTCGCCCCCGAAACCTCACCGGGCAGGGTTCCCCCGCGCTGAACTACGCCAGGAAAGCTACTGGCGCGTAGCATTTCCACACGGGCCCACCGGGGCCTCACCCGCCGCGCGAGGGGAGGTCGCAACATGCCGTCGTTCCGCTCTTTGCCACCGTCGCTACTCGGTCCCGGCCGATCCTCATCGCCCGCTGAGGTCGATGCCCGACGTATCCATGTGCCGGTCGCGCGCGCCATGGTCGACTGTGCGATCTACGTCGAGGGAGAACGCCTGCCGGGCAAGTACACCCACGCGGCTGCACTGGCCAAAGTTCACGAGCTCGAGGCCGAGGGGCAGAAGGCGTTCGTGTGGCTGGGGCTGCATGAGCCCGACGAGCATCAGATGGAGTCGGTGGCCCACACCTTCAACCTGCATCCGATCGCGGTTGAAGACGCCGTGCACGCCCATCAGCGGCCCAAGGTGGAGCGCTATGACGACGCGCTGTTCCTGATCGTCAAGACGGTGAAGTACGTGCCGCACGAATCCGTGGCGCAGGCCCGCCAGATCGTCGAGACCGGCGAGATCATGGTGTTCGTCGGAGCCGACTACGTGGTGACCGTCCGCCACGGTGACCACACCGGCCTGGCCGGACTACGCCATCACCTGGAAAGCGAACACCTCCAGCTCGCCCTTGGCCCGTACGCGGTGATGCACGGTATCGCCGAGCATGTCGTCGAGAGCTACCTCGATGTCGCACGCCTGATGGAGTGCGACATCGACACGATCGAGGAAGAGGCCTTCTCCCCCGACCTCAAGACCGATATCGCGCAGATCTACATGCTCAAGCGCGAGGTCGTCGAGATGCGGCGCGCGGTGTTTCCGTTGACCGGCGCGCTGCAGAAAATCACCAGCGAGCACAAAGACTTGATGACCAAGGAAGTGCTGCGCTACATGCGCGACGTGCTCAGCTTGCAGACACAGGCCGGTGACCAGATCTCGAGCTACGACGAGTTGCTCAGCTCCCTGGTGCAGGCCGAGCTCGCCAAAGTGGGTCTGCAACAGAACCTCGACATGCGCAAGATCTCGGCGTGGGTGGCGATCGCGGCGGTGCCGACGATGATCGCCGGCATCTATGGCATGAACTTCGAGCACATGCCCGAGCTGTCGTGGGCGTATGGCTATCCGGCGGTGCTGGCGCTGATGGTGACCGTCTGCGGGTTCCTGTATTTCAATTTCCGCCGCAACCACTGGCTGTAGAACGAACTCCGGCGTCAGCCGCTACCCCGGCTGGGCCGCACGACGATTCGGATCCAGCACGTCGACACCGTCGTCGAGCCATGCCTGGCGCATCGCATCGGCACCCTTGAGCCGTATCCACGCGGCCTCAGTCGGGGTGACGGGTACCGCTGCCAGAAAGCGAACCGGCTCCCGGGGCGCCTCCAACGGCAGGTCGGCGATGGCCGAATCACCAAGCAGCACAGCGGTGAACGCGGCACCATCCCACAGCGGCGCGGACAGGTCGATCAACGCATCGGCAACCAGAACGACGCCTTCGACAGCCGGCGTCGCCGCCACCACGGCCAGGCTGCGGGCCAACCCGGTGGTGGGGGTGGCGGCGCGCAGCGAGAGGACGACCTCGGCCCGCGGGCCGCGCAACGGGTCGGCCACGCCCGACGTCGGCTCAGTCATCGGGTGCCGTGAACACCCAAGTGTCACATAGTGAGCCACGCCGTCCGGGTTCGGCCCGAACCGCAACACTTCGAGACGTTCGAGACCCAGGAAGGTCACACTCGCCGAATCCGGCTCGGCTTCGATCCCGGCCTCGGTGAAGTGGCCGCGCACGTGAGCGCGGACCGGATCCAGGGGCTGGCTCACTTAGACCGACGGCGGGATCGTCAGGTTCACACCACTGTCAGCGTCGAAGATGTGCAACTTGGTGGTGTCGAACGCCAACTCGATGGTTTGCCCGATGGCGACCTTCGACTCCGCGGAAAGTCTTGCCACGAACTCGTTCTCGCCGGCACCGGTCTCCGAGGCCAACTCCGCCAGCTGCGCAGACTTGGCGCCGTCGCCAGAGGTCGTGAAGTACACGTACTTGTCGGCCCCCAGCGACTCGACCAGGTCGACCTTCACCTCAAAGGTCAACGCACGGATGCGCTCGTAGGCGTCGAGCAACGCGGCGTCTTCGAAGTTCTCGGGGCGCACCCCGACAATGACGTTGGCCGGCTTGGGATGCCGAGCGACCACGTCCTGGATCGCCTGTCCCAACGTCACCTCACCGAACGGCAGCTGCAACCCCATATCGGTGAGCGTGGCCGGGAAGAAATTCATCGCGGGCGAGCCGATGAACCCGGCGACGAACAGGTTCGCCGGCCGCTCGTAGAGCTCCTCGGGGGTGCCGATCTGCTGTGCCTGCCCGGCACGCAGCACCACGACCCGATCACCGAGCGTCATCGCCTCGGTCTGATCGTGGGTGACGTAGACGGTGGTGGTGCCCAGCCGGTTCTGCAACCGGGCAATCTCACCGCGCATCTGGACGCGCAACTTGGCGTCCAGGTTGCTCAACGGCTCGTCCATCAAGAACGCCTTGGGCTGGCGCACGATCGCGCGGCCCATCGCCACCCGCTGGCGCTGCCCGCCGGACAACTGCGAAGGCTTGCGGTCGAGAAGTTCGGACAGATCAAGAATTTTCGCCGTCTCCTCGACCTTCTGGGCGATCTCGGCCTTGCTCAGCTTGGCCAGCGTCAGCGGGAAGGCGATGTTCTGCCGAACCGTCATATGCGGGTAGAGCGCGTAGGACTGGAAGACCATCGCAATGTCGCGGTCGCGGGGCGCCTTCTCGTTGACCCGGCTGCCGCCGATACGCAGCTCCCCGGAACTGATCTCTTCGAGCCCGGCGATCATGTTCAGTGTGGTCGACTTGCCGCAGCCGGACGGGCCGACCAGGATGACGAACTCGCCGTCGGCGATCGTCAGGCTGAGGTCCTTCACGGCGATTGCGCCGTCCGGGTAACTCTTGGTGACATGGTCCAGAACGATCTCGGCCATCGAAAACCTCGCTACCCCTTCACCGCGCCGGACGTCAGCCCGGCGACGATCCGTCGTTGGAAGATGAGAACGAACACGATGATCGGCACCGTGATCACCATCGCGCCCGCGGCGATCGAGCCGGTCGGCTCCTCGAATTGCGAGCTGCCGGTGAAGTTCGCAATGGCCACCGGCGCGGTGATCGCGGCGTTGGTGGCCGTCAGCGACAGCGCCAGCAGCAAGTCGTTCCAGGCGAAGATGAACACCAGGATGGCCGCCGTCACGATGCCCGGCGCAGCCAGTGGTGCGATCACCCGGCGGAACGCTTGAGCCGGTGTCGCGCCATCCATCTTGGCGGCCTTCTCCAGATCCCAAGGGATCTCCCGGAAGAACGCCGACAGGGTATAAATCGCCAGTGGCAGCGCGAACGTGATGTAGGGGATGATCAGCCCCGGCCAGGTGTCGAACAATCCGAGCCGGCGTTCAATGTTGAACAGTGGCGTCACCAGTGAGATCTGGGGGAACATCGCGATCAGCAGTGCCGCCCCGATGAGCGCCTTCTTGCCCGTGAACTCCAGCCGGGCTACGGCGTAGGCCGCCATCCCGCCGATGACGACCGCGATCACCGTGGTGATGAGGCCGATGCCGATCGAGTTGATCAGCGCGGAGCTGAATGCGTCGCCCTTGAAGATGCCCTTGTAATTGTCGAAGGTGATCTGCGACGGGATCAGCTTGCCGTCCTTGACGGTTGACGTGGGCTTGAGTGACAGGCTCAGGATCCACAACACCGGGAAGAGCGCGTAGACCACCACAAGGGCATCAATGATGACCCAGCTCGCCGCCCGCCGGGCGCCAACCCGCTCAGACATCTAGCGCACCTCGTTGTCCGTGCCCGGCGCCGATGCGCCGAACAGCTTGATGTAGATGAACGCGATGACAGCCACCGATCCGAATACCAGCACGCTGATCGCCGAGCCCAGCCCGATGTTGAAGGCCTTGAACAGGTTGTCGTAGCCCAGGATCGACACCGAGGCGGTGTCGTTGGCACCGGCGGTGAGCACATAGATATTGTCGAAGATGCGGAACGCGTCAAGCGTGCGGAACACCAGCGCCACCAGGATCGCCGGCTTGATCAACGGCAGCGTCACCTTGATCAGTCGCGTCCAGGGGCCGGCCCCGTCTACCTGGGCGGCCTTGAGCAGATCCTCGGGCACCAGTGCCAAACCGGCGAGCAACAACAGCGCCATGAACGGTGTGGTCTTCCAGACCTCGGCAAGGATGATGATGGCCAGCGACGGAATCTGTTGCGTCAGTGGCGCGCTGCCGTCAGGAAGCAGATTGGCAAGGTACCCGGTGCCCGGCGTCCAGGCGTAATACCAGCTGTACGAGGCGGCGACGGTGACGATGCCGTACGGAATCAGGATCGCGGTGCGCACCAGCCCTTTGCCGAAAATGGTGCGGTGCATGACAAGTGCTAGCGCCATGCCCAGGACGAACTCGATGGCCACCGAGATCACCGTGATGACCAACGTGACGACGAACGCCGTCCACCAGTACTTGTCGCTCAAGATGGTCTGGTAATTCTCGAACCAGATGAACTTCGTGTCGGCCGGGCTGGCGAGGTTGTAGCGCTGCAGGCTCAGCCACAGGGCGTACACGATCGGGTATGCGGTCACCGCCAGCATCAGCACGACGGCCGGGGTGATCAGCAGATAGGCAAGCCTGCGTTGGGACCGGCGGTCGTCGCTGCGGGCCGCAGCAGTCGGCGCGGGGCGGGGTGTCGCGGCCGTCATGGGATCAGCCCCTTCCCATCGATCGCCTTCTGCACCTGCGCAGTGAGCTCATCCGCGGTCTTCTCCGGATCGATCTGGGTGATCGGGGCCAGCGTGGCCGAGATGCGGGTTGACACCGCCTGATAGTTCGGCGTCGCCGGGCGCACCGCCGCGGTTGTCAGCTGATCGCGGATGATCGCGTACTGCGGATACTTCTTCTGGAACTCCGGGTCCGAGTACAGCGAAGTGCGTACCGCGGGCAGGCCGCCCTCGATCGAGGTGTATTTCTGGTTCTCCAGATTCCGAATGCAACGGACGGCTTCGAACGCCTCAACCGGATGACGGGTGGTCTTGGCCACCGCAATATTCAGCCCACCCAGGGTGACGCGGGTGGGCTGGCCCGGGATCACTCCCGGGTACGGCGCGAACCCAAACACCTCTTTGGACGCATCGAAGGCGACCGTGAATTGGTCGTCGGTTGGCGAGAAGGTGCCGGCATCGTTGATGCTGCCCGCGAGTTCCGGCTTGTCGTTGAGCGGCAGGAACGGCACACCACCCTTGACCGCGTTCTCCAGCATCGAGGCGAAAACGAACGGCCAGTTGACCTCCAGCGCTGCTTTGCCCTGCTCGAGGGCCAGTCGTGCGGTGCCCTCGTCGGTCTGGGTGACCGACGGGTCGGCGCCCGGCGCGGTCGCCACCGCTTTGATGATCTGGAGCGCCTTGACGGTCGCCGCCCGGTGCTCAGGGGTGTCAGTCAAGGTGACCTGTTTGCCATCCTCGGAAAGAACCTGTCCCCCAGCACTTTCCAGCAAAGTGTTGAACCACACGACCAGGCCTTCGTATTGCTTCGCCTGCACGGCTATCCAGCTGGGTTTACCCTCGGCGTGCAGCCGGGTAGCTTCGGCCACCATACCGTCCCAGGTGTCCGGTGGCGGCGCAACCAAATCCGCTCGGTACCAAAGTAATTGGGTGTTGGTCGTGACCGGTGCTGCGAACAGCTTATTCTGCCACTTCGCCGTTTCCAGCGGACCGGGCAGGGTGTTCTCCGTCGCGTCCGCCTCGGCCTGCCCGGCAGGATCGTCGGACAATGGCAATGCCCAACCGGCCTCGGCGAACTCCGCGGTCCACACCACGTCCAGTGCCATCAGATCGAGCGTCCGGTCGTTACCGGTCAGCCTGCGCGCTAGTTGCAGCCGCTGGTCGTCGGCAGCCTTGGGCAGGCTGCGTTGTTCAATGCGAAACCGGCCGCCGAGTTCGTCGTTGCAACGTTTGGCGACGGCTGTAAAAGTCGCCGTCTCGCTGGCCGGTGTGTAAAAGCTGACAACGACGCCATGGTCACCGGAGCCGCATGAGGACACCACCGATGCGCATGTCAGAGCGGCGATCGCGGCCGCACCCACCCGCCGAGCGCGTGTGCCTTGGCAAGCCATCAGCAACCGCCTCCCGTGTTCTCGACTCGTGACGCAACTGTCCCCGTTTCGGGGCACGGTGCATCACGACAGGGCATTACCCCGCGGCCAAACCGTAGAACCCCTGCGGCGTGATACGCAACACTCCCACGCCGTGTGCCTCGAAATCGTGACCCCCTGGGCGACGACGCGGGTCACGATTGGCGGGTCTAAATCGTCAAGCGCGCCAGCATGTCCCGCGCCTTCTCGGCGCTCTGCGGATCACACAGCACGTCGTATCGGCCCGCCACCAACTGCATGGTCGAACTGAAATCCCTTGTGCCACGGGCCATCGCATATGGAACAGCTGATGTGATCAGTCCGAAGATCACGCCTGCGACCACACCGGTGATCAGCGATGCCCACGGGTTAGGGCTGAAGAACCCCAGCACCAGGCCGATGAAGATGCCCAGCCAGGCGCCGGTGATCACCCCGCCGCCGAGCACTTTGGGCCAGGACAGCCGGCCCGTGACCCGCTCGACCTGCATCAAATCGACACCGACGATGGTCACCTGTTGCACGGGGAACTGCTCGTCGGACAGATAGTCGACGGCCTTTTGGGCCTCGGCGTAGGTGGGATAGGAACCGATCGGCCAGCCCTTGGGCGGGGTCGGCAGGCTCACCGGACCGCGACGGGACCCGGCGGACGCTCCGCCGGGGTTCTGACCGGGCGGGAAGGGGCTGGTCATATCTGCTCATTCTCCTGTCGTGCGCGCCGTTTGTCGCGTCGTGCCTGCCCGCGGCAGGCGGTCCTATGCCTGCTCAACGTGCCGCGGCAGGCGATGGTGCCCCACGACGAGTCAGTCTCGGGCCACCTGCACATACGCTAGGTTGATCAGCATGACAGCTTCCGGCGGCGACTCCGGCGAAAAGGCGCAGAACGCGGCCGATCAGAGCCCTTCGGAAGGGACCTACGAAGCGCCGGCGATCGAGCACAGCACACCGCCTGCCGGCGGTGAGGCCGCTCCGTCGGGGTACGAGCCGTCCCCGCCTGCCTACGAAGCCCCGAGCGTGTACCCACCGCCGTCGGGCTACCCCGCGCCCAGCTATCCGCCGCCGGCCCCCGGGGGTTACGGGGCACCAGGCTATTCCGAGCCGGCACCGTACTACCCGGGCTACCCGGGTCCGCAAGGCGCAGCGACCTATCCGCCGCCGCCTCCGCAATACGGCGGGGCACCCGTCCCGGGCGGTTACGGGTATCCGGCTGCACAACCGGGAACCAACACCTTGGCGATCTCGTCGCTGGTGGCCTCTGTCGTGGGCGTGTTGTGCGGCATCGGCGCAATCGTCGGAATCGTGCTCGGCGTCATTGCCCTCAACCAGATCAAGCAATCCCGTGAGGGCGGCTACGGCCTGGCGGTCGCGGGGATCGTGGTGGGCGCCGCAACGGTGGTCCTCAACATCATCTGGTTGAGCTTCGTGTGGAGCTGACCCGATGACCAATCCCCCACTCCCCGAAGGCACACCGCCGCCCACCGATCCCTACACCCCGGTCGACTATCCGGCGCACTACCCACAGCAGCCGCCGCCGGTATACCCGTCGCCGTATCCGCCTCCGACCGGTTTTGGATACCCGCCGCCGGGCTACCCTCCGCCGGGATACTGCGGTTACCCCGCAGATCCCTACGATCCGTACCGGCCCACCAAACCGCCGGGCACCAACGGCAAGGCCATTGCCGCGCTGGTGAGCTCGGTGGCCGGTCTAGCGTGCTGCTTTCCCGCGATCGCCGGGCTCATTCTTGGGATCATCGCGATGCGCGAAACCAAGCGCACCGGCCAGGACGGCTACGGACTCGCGCTCGCCGGCACGATCGTCGGTGGCCTCGTCATAGCCGGCGGCGTGCTCTATGTCCTGTTCTTCATCATCATGGCCGCCAACTCCGCGTCGTACGCGACGTAGCCGCGCCTAGGCGGGCGGCACAAACCGCTCGCCGTCGCGCGTCATACCGGCCGCCCGCCCCTTGCCTGCGATCACCAGCGCCATCTTGCGGCTGGCTTCGTCGATCATCTCGTCGCCGAGCATCACCGCGCCACGGGCACCACCAGCCTTCGAGGTATGCCAGTCATACGCTTCGAGAATCAGCTCAGCACGGTCGTATTCGGCTTGGCGGGGACTGAAGATCTCATTGCCCGCCGCGATCTGATCGGGGTGCAGCACCCATTTGCCGTCGTACCCCAGCGCCGCGGCGCGCCCGGCCACCCGCCGGAACGCCGCCACGTCACGCACCTTCAGATACGGTCCGTCGACCGCCGCGAGCCCGTGCGCGCGCGCCGCCACCAGGATGGTCATCAGCACGTGGTGGTAGGCATCGCCGACGTCGTAGCCCTCGGGCTGCTCGCCCACCACCAGGGTGCGCATGTTGAGGCTGGCCATCAGATCGGCCGGACCGAGCACCAGCGCCTGAACCCGTGGCGAAGCCGCAATCGCGTCGATGTTGGTCAGCCCCTTGGCATCTTCGATCTGCGCATCGATCCCGATCTGCCCGAGCGGCAATCCGTGCGTCAGCTCCAGCTGGGTCAGCAACAGATCCAGTGCATGGACGTGGCTGGCGTCGGTCACCTTCGGCAACACGATCACGTCAAGGTGGCCGTCGCGCGCGGACGCGACCGCGGAAACCACATCGATCACATCGGCATGCGTCCACGGTGTGGTCCAGTCGTTGACCCGCACACCGCGCAACTGGCCCGCCCAACCCGGGCTTGCCAGCGCCGCACCCACCTGTGTGCGGGCCTGCGCCTTGGCATCTGGTGCCACCGCGTCCTCCAGGTCGAGGAACACTTCGTCGGCAGGAAGACCCTTGGCCTTCTCGATCATCTTGAGATTGCTGCCCGGAACTGACAGGCACGTTCGACGGGGTCGGTAGGCGTTCTCCACGCTTACACTCCTACCCTTTGAGTCATGGCGTCGATGAACAGGGTCTATGCGGCGCGACTGGCCGGGCTGGTCGTGCTCGGGCCGGACGGAGAATCCCTCGGCCGGGTTCGTGACGTCGTGATCAGTATGAGCATCGTCCGCCACCAACCGCGTGTTCTCGGCCTGGTGGTCGAATTGCTCACCCGGCGAAGGATTTTCGTTCCCATCCTGCGGGTCACTGCCATCGAGCCGAATGCGGTCACACTCAACACCGGCAATGTGTCGCTGCGCCGTTTCTCGCAGCGCCCCGGCGAGGTCCTGGTGCTCGGCCAGGTTCTGGACAGCAGGGTCCGGGTTAACGACCCCGAGTTGCCGCAGATCGCCGGCGTGGACGTGATCGTCGTCGATCTGGGCATCGAGCAGAGCCGGGTCCGGGATTGGGTGGTCACCCGCGTGGCGGTGCGCAGTCTGCGTCGGCTGGGCCGGCGTTCGACGGTCCAGGTGGTGGACTGGGACAACGTGGCCGGCCTGACCCCGTCCGCGCTGGCGATGCCCGGCCAGGGGGTGGCCCAGCTGCTGCACCAGTTCGAAGGCCGACGTCCGATCGAGGTGGCCGATGCGATCCGCGATCTACCGGACAAACGCCGCACCGAGGTGATCAACGCACTCGATGACGAGCGGCTGGCCGACATCCTTCAGGAACTACCCGAGGACTACCAGAGCATGCTGCTGTTCCAGCTGGACACCGAGCGGGCAGCCGACGTGCTGGAGGCCATGGAACCCGATGACGCGGCCGACCTGCTCGGTGTGCTGAATCCGACCGAGGCCGAGGTGCTGCTGCGCCGAATGGATCCCGAGGACTCCGAACCGGTCCGACGGTTGTTGAGCCACTCACCCGACACGGCGGGTGGTCTGATGACCTCCGATCCGGTGGTGCTCGCACCGGACACCACGGTCGCTGAGGCGCTGGCGCGGGTGCGTGATCCCGATCTGACGCCGGCGCTCGCGTCGCTGGTGTTTGTCGTACGCCCGCCGACAGCCACCCCCACCGGCCGCTACCTGGGCTGTGTGCACCTACAGGCACTGCTGCGTGAACCGCCAGCCAACCTGGTCAGCGGCATCGTCGACTCCGATCTGCCGAGCCTGGCCCCCGGCACCTCGCTGACCGGGGTGACGCGGTACTTCGCCGCCTACAACTTGGTCTGCGGTCCGGTCGTCGACGAGCAGAGCCACCTGTTGGGCGCGGTGTCTGTCGACGATGTGCTCGACCATCTGCTGCCCGACGACTGGCGGGAGAGCTTCGAGGATCCGCAGCCGTCCCACCAGGCGACCAGCGCAGAGGGGACGTTATGAGCGACCCGCGTCAGCGGCTCGACACCCCCCGCACCTCGCGGCGGCCGGTTTTCAACCTCGACCCCGAGGCGGTCGGCCGGTTCAGCGAGTCGATCGCCCGCTTCCTGGGCACCGGGCGCTATCTGGCCTGGCAGACGATCCTCGTCATCGTCTGGATCGCCCTGAACCTGTTCGCGGTGCGCTGGCAGTGGGACCCCTATCCGTTCATCTTGCTGAACCTGGCGTTCTCCACCCAGGCCGCCTACGCGGCGCCGCTGATCCTGCTGGCGCAGAACCGGCAGGAGAACCGGGACCGGGTCTCGCTCGAGGAAGACCGCCGGCGCTCCGAGCAGACGAAGGCCGACACCGAATTCCTGGCCCGTGAGCTCGCATCGCTGCGGTTGGCGGTCGGCGAGGTGGCCACCCGCGATTACCTGCGCCGCGAGCTCGAAGAGCTGCGCGAGTTGCTGGAATCACTGCAAGCCGATAACGGGGCCAGGGTCAAAAAGGACAAGCCCAAGAAAATCAGAGCGACAATCGACGAGGCCAGCTCGTAACCAAGGTGACCAATGGATACCACTGGGGTCACAAAGGTATGTATGGTGACTTCGTTCACAGGGGCATGCTTTCTTTGTTGAGGACGGACGAGTGGGCATAGGAAACCGCGTCACCCGGATGGTGCGGAAACCTGCGTTCGGAATTGCTGTACTCACTCCTGTCGTCCTTGCCGGCGCCGTTGGCGCGGCCCCCGATTTTCCGCATCCGCCGGTCGTCGGCACCGAGGTCACCCCGCTGGCGGCGGTCTCGCCGCAGACCGACACCTCGGGTGTAACCGTCGTCGCGCTGGCCAAGCAGCCAACCAACTTTCACTTCGCCGCGGCAACGCCGTCGGTGCCCCCGCCGGCCATCGTGGTCAGTTCCCCAGGATCCATGCGGATCCCGGCGGTGGCGCTGGCCGCCTACCGCAACGCCGAGCAGGCGATGGCCTCGACCGCGCCCGGCTGCGGACTGAGCTGGAACCTGCTGGCGGGCATTGGCCGCATCGAGTCCGGGCACGCCAACGGCGGTGCCACCGACTCGCGAGGCACCGCGATCAACCCGATTTACGGCCCGACGCTGGACGGAAGCCTGTCCGGCAACGAGGTCATCGTCCAGACCGTCCAGGCCGGGCGGCCCGTCTACGCCCGAGCGATGGGACCCATGCAGTTCCTGCCGGGCACCTGGTCGCGCTACGCCGCAGACGGCGACGGCGACGGTAAGGCCGACCCGCAGAACGTCTACGACGCGGCGCTGGCCGCGGCTCGCTACCTGTGCAGCGGCGGCCTGAACCTGCGCAATCAGTCGCAGGTGCTGACCGCAATCCTGCGGTACAACAACTCGATGGCCTACGCCCAGAACGTGCTGGGTTGGGCCGCCGCCTACGCCACCGGCGTCGAGCCGGTGAATCTGCCGCCGATCGTCGGACCGGCACCGGCCATCGGTGATGCGCACCTGGAGAACCCGGAAGGTTTGGGCCCTGGCTTGCCGCTCAATGCGATCGGCCTGCCGTCCACCGATCCGCTCACCCAGGTGCCGCTGATCAATCTCGGCAACTCCGAGACAGCCGGATCGCTGGCGCTGGGCCCGCTGCCGGGACCGGCAAGCGCGCTGCCGGGGCTGCCCTGCCAGGTGATCTGCCTGGGCACCCAAGCTCCACCACCACCGGTGACAGCCGAGGCCCTGCCCGAAGCTCCGCCGCCGTGGCAGCCGCCCTGGGCGTTGCCGCCCCCGCAGCCGGCACCCGAGCTCGCCCCGGAGGCTCCAGTGGCCCCGCTGCCTGCCGTTCACGGCGCGCTGCCCGGGCCGGCCAGCTAGCTTCTCGAAGCTCACCCCAGGAGCGCGCTCGCCGCCGGGCCGCAGCGTCGGCCAGCACAGCCGCCGGACAGTCAAAGCCGTTAGCGTGAGCTGTTGTGACCGAACGCGGCCCGGGACAGCGTCAGTCGATGCGACCGCTATTTCAGACGGTCCTGGTCGACGTCGCACCCCCGTTGGCGGCGTATTACGGCCTGCGCGCGCTGGGGATGTCCGAGTACCTCGCACTGCTATCTGCCACCGTGCTCTCGGGACTGCGAGTGCTCTATAGCGCGGTTAAAGTCCGACGGCTGGACCCATTCGCCGTCTACCTGCTGATGACATTCGGGCTGAGCCTGGCCGTTGGGCTGTCCACCACGGACCCCAAGCTGGTCCTCGTCGGCAACACCTTCGTCAACGGCCTGGGCGGGTTGATTTTCCTGGGCAGCTGCGTGGTCGGCACTCCGTTGACGCAAGTCGTCGGGGATCGATTCCGGGCCGCCGGAGATGGCCCGAGTACTGCAGACGCCACACACCGTCGGCGGATCCACGTTCGGCTCTCGGCGATGTGGGGCATCGGTCTACTGCTTGAGGTCGTCATCCGCCTGCTGGTGATCGAGACCCTCTCGGTCGATACCGCCAACGGGGTCAACACCGTGATCACCCTCGTCGTCATCGGTCTTCTGGTGCTGGCGACCGTCATGATCGGCCGCCGAAACGCACCGCCCGTCGCAGGACCTACACTCGGCGCTGATGTCCGAACATAATTCCGAACTGCAATCCCAGGTGCGTTCGGCGCTGGCCAAGGTGATCGACCCTGAGCTGCGCAAGCCGATCACCGAGCTCAACATGGTCAAGAGCATCGGCGTCGCCGACGACGGCGCCGTGCACGTCGAGATCTACCTGACCACGTCCGCGTGTCCGAAGAAGGCCGAGATCAGCGAGCGGGTGACCCAGGCCGTCGCCGACGTGCCCGGCACCGCGGCAGTGACCGTGGCGCTGGACGTGATGAACGACGAGCAGCGCACCGAACTGCGTAAACAGCTGCGCGGCGACGCCGCCGAACCGGTGATCCCATTCGCCCAGCCCGGTTCGCTGACCCGGGTGTACGCCGTGGCGTCCGGCAAGGGCGGGGTCGGCAAGTCCAGCGTGACGGTCAACCTCGCCGCGGCGCTGGCCGCGCGCGGCCTGTCGGTCGGGGTGCTCGACGCCGACATCTATGGCCACTCGGTGCCCCGGATGATGGGCACCGACGAGCGGCCAACGCAGGTGGAGTCGATGATCCTGCCGCCGGTCGCCCACGACGTGAAGGTGATCTCGATCGCCCAGTTCACCCAGGGCAACGCGCCGGTGGTGTGGCGCGGGCCGATGCTGCACCGTGCGCTGCAACAGTTCCTGGCCGACGTGTACTGGGGCGATCTCGATGTGCTGCTGCTGGATCTGCCGCCGGGCACCGGTGACGTCGCGATCTCAGTGGCCCAGCTGGTTCCCGGCGCCGAGATCCTGGTGGTGACGACCCCGCAGCTCGCGGCCGCCGAGGTGGCTGAACGCGCCGGTGCGATCGCACTGCAGACCCGGCAGCGCATCGTCGGCGTGGTGGAGAACATGTCCGGGCTGCTGATGCCCGACGGCACGACGATGCAGATCTTCGGCGAGGGTGGCGGCCGCCAGGTCGCCGAGCGGCTCACCCGGGCTGTGGGTGCCGACGTACCGCTGCTGGGCCAGGTGCCGCTGGACCCGGCGCTGGTGTCGGCGGGCGATTCCGGGGTACCGCTGGTGCTCTCGGCGCCCGATTCAGCGGCCGGCAAGGAACTGCGCGGCGTCGCCGACAAGCTGGCGGCGCGGCGGCGCGGACTGGCTGGGATGTCGCTGGGCTTGGACACCACCCGCCACGGCTAAGCGACGCTAAGTCGCGTCCGCGTCGAACGGCGCGGGTGTGCCGGGCGGCAACGGCTCTGATCTGGGCGGCGCCGGTTGCGGCGGCGGAGCGCTATGTGGCTTCTCGGCGCCCGGAGCCTGGAACGCCTCGCCGATCCACGAGTCGTCACCGTCGAGCAGGTGTTTGGTCAGCGCGGCCCGCGGTGTCATGCCCCGCAGCTTCTGCAGCTCGCTCAGCGGCTGGCGAAAGTCCTCGAACTCAGGCCCCAGATCATCCCGGAGCTGGCTGGTCGCCCCGCTGATGTAGTCCCGGGCCTGCCGCAGCGTGCTGGAGGTCCACCGGATGGCGCCCGGCAGCCGTTCCGGCCCGAGGATGACCAGCCCGATGACCACCAGCAGGAGCATCTCGCCCCACCCGACGTTGGCGAACATCGCGTCAGTTGTCCGGCGCGGGGTTCACCGTCAGCGTGACCTTGCGGCCGTCGCGGATGACTTCGATCGGCGCATCCTGCCCAATCTTGAGCTGGCGTATCGCGACCGCGAATTCGTCAGCGTCGGCGACCGTGCGGTTGCCGACCTTCACGACGATGTCGTTCTCGAGGATGCCGGCCTTCTCAGCCGGGCTCCCGGCTTTCACATTGGCCACCTGAGCGCCCTGCGCGAGGTCGTTACTGACCGAGCGCGCCGACAGTCCCAGTGTCGGGTGCGAGACCTTGCCGTCCTTGATCAACGCCTCGACGGTCGCTTTGACCTCGTTGACCGGAATCGCGAACCCGAGGCCACTTGCACTGTCGGACAACGACTTTCCGGCGGTGTTGATGCCGATCACTTCGGATTCCATGTTGATCAGCGGGCCGCCGGAGTTGCCGTGGTTGATCGAGGCGTCGGTTTGGATGGCGTCGATGACGGTGTCGGTGTCGGAGCCCTCACCCGACAGCGGGATGGGCCGGTGCAGCGCACTGATGATGCCGTGGGTGACGGTGCTGCGTAGACCCAGCGGGGCGCCGGCGGCGATCACCTCGTCGCCGACGTGAACCTTGTCGGAGTCACCGAACCGGGCCACCGTCAAGTTGTTGACGTTATCCACCTTGAGCACGGCCAGGTCGGTCTTCGGGTCGCGGCCGACGAGGTTGGCCGGGACCGACTTGCCGTCGTTGAAGACCACCGAGATCTTGAACTTGCTCGGGTTGTTCGCGGCGTCGGAGATGACGTGGTTGTTGGTGACGATGTAGCCGCGGCCGTCGACGACGACGCCAGAACCCTGGGCACCCTCTTCGTCACTGACCGCCTCAATGGTGACGACGGAGTCGGCAACCGAAGCCGCGACCTTGGCGAACCGGCCCGGCGGAACCTCGCCGGTGCTGTTGGTGGCCAGCGACACCTTGGACGTGGTGAAGGCTTCGACGACCTCGGCCGTCTTACGCCCCACCCATCCGCCGGCGAAACCGATGATCAGCGCGATGATGCCAAGCACGGCCAGCGAGACATAGGACACCCGGCCACCAAAGAGCACTTCCCGCACGCCCAGCTTGCCCGTGGGCCCGGCCGCGACAACGGGTGCGGCCTGCTGAAGCGCCGGTGTCCCCAGTCCGGCAGCCGCGGCTGGATCCCGCCAGGGATCGTCGGCCTCGTCGGATTCGTCGGCGCCCGCCTCGAGCGCGCCTGCGTCGGCGGGGTGGCGCTGCAACGAGTCGCCGGTACCCGGCGGCCGCCCAAACGCCTCACCGAGCACCGGGTCGGGCGGGTGGTCCTTGGGTTGGAACTCGACTTCGCCGCGGAACTTGGCCGGGCGCAGCTCCTCGGCAACAAACGAGCCGTCGACACCCGTGGGGCGCCCAAAAGTACGGGTGGCCGCCGGGTCGACCGCGGGTCGCGAGACCGGACGAGGAGCCAGGCGGGGGCTGCTGCCGGAGTTGTCCTGATTGGGGCTCAAGTTCAACCTCTATCCAAGCGCTCAGCCGCGAGCGCGCGCGATGGGACCGAGCACGACGCTGCTCGACTTCACATCCACCCTACCGGCGCTTTCGCCGGTCACGGTCTGTGCCGTCAGCTAACTGATCGGCGAGTCCCGACTCGATGTCGCCGCCGGGGCGGCTCCCGCGGTGTGGCCCCACCGGCTCATCCGGGGCCGACTGCGGGATCTGCGATAACAGCCCCAGCAGGCTGCTCGGCATGCTGATCGGCAGCGAGTCACGCAGCGCGGTACGGGCCTGAGCCTGCCCCTCGACCTCGGACGCACACTCCGCGCACAGCGACAAATGATGCGCCGCGCGTAGATGGGCATTCATCCGTAACTCGCCGTCGACGTAGGCGGCGATCGCCTCAGTGGACAGATGCTCGGTCGAGCGAAATTGCCGGGGTGCACCAACGGGTGCGTCGCTTTGGGAAGCGAACTGAGAAGGAAGCCAGGAGAACGCTCGACGGAACATGTGTCCACGGTCGACCATCACTGCGCTCCTCTCGGTTGCGTCGAATTTGCGCACCGCTAGGTCGAATGTAGCGCGCGCAGCGCCATACGACATGACATGACGGTCACTTTGCCCGGCAGCCGGCGCAAGCAGGGCTAGGCGGATTCGGCGGTGAAGTCGGACATCGCCCGCACGCCGGAATGGGCTGCGAGATAGTCACGAAGCGCCTGCCGACCACGGTGGATGCGGCTACGCACGGTTCCCAGCTTGACGCCGAGCGTCGCGCCGATCTCCTCGTAGGACAGACCTTCGATATCGCACAGGACCACTGCGGCACGGAATTCCGGTGCCAGCGAATCGAGTGCAGCCTGCAAATCCGGCCCCAGCCGCGAGTCGTGGTAGATCTGCTCGGGGTTGGGCTCGTCGGACGGCACCCGGTCGTAGTCCTCGGGAAGCGCTTCCATACGGATGCGGCCGCGACGACGGACCATATCGAGGAACAAGTTCGTGGTGATGCGGTGCAACCAGCCCTCGAACGTGCCGGGCTGATAGTTCTGCACGGAGCGGAACACCCTGATGAACGTCTCCTGAGTGAGGTCCTCGGCGTCCTGCTGGCTACCCGACAACCGGTAGGCCAGTCGGTAGACCCGGTCGGCATGCTGGCGCACCAACTCATCCCAGGACGGCATGGCCGTCCGGTCGCCGGTCGCGTCGAACACCGCGGTGCCCTGCAGTTCCTCGGACGGTTCAACCCACTCCGCATCGCCGATCTGCTCGGGATGCGACATGTGCGCCGGAGCCATCAGTGTGGTGGTCGTCGGATCCTCCTGGTTCATGTGCGTAGACGGTTCGATGCCGCCCATCGCATCAAGGGACACAACCCGAGCGCCTTCTGGCATATTCCCCGACCAGCGTTGCCCTTGTTCCATGCCAGCTACCGTTCCCCAAACCGGTGTGGGGGCGATATGAGCTAACTAAGGTTTGATTAAGAAATGCATTCGTTACCAATTCGTGCCCTGAACTGACGCTTCTCCCCCGGCGCGTCGAACTTGACGGGCGACGTAAGCCATTCCCGGGTCGCTTCGTTCCTGCCCGCCGACCGCGTGTCCGCCGCGCCGATACCCCTGGCGCGCCTGCCCAGCGGTCGATGCCGTTGGCTCTACGCTGCTGAGAATGGCCACTACCGAGGACCAATCAGGCCAACCTGAGGCCAGTCGCGCCGACCGGATGCTGGCCCACGCAGAGGGTTCGATCTCCGAGGACTCCATCGTCACGGCTGCCCGCGAGCGCGCCGTCGACGCCGGCGCCGGCGCGGTCACCCCAGCGGTTGGAGCGCTGCTCAGCGTATTGGCCCGACTGTCAGGCGGCAAAGCGGTCGTCGAGGTCGGCACCGGCGCCGGCGTGAGCGGATTGTGGCTGTTGTCGGGCATGCGCGACGACGGCGTTCTGACGACCATCGACATCGAGCCCGAGCATCAGCGGATCGCCAAACAAGCCTTCAACGAGGCCGGAATCGGGCCATCGCGTACCCGGCTGATCGCCGGACGGGCCCAGGAAGTCCTCACCCGGCTCGCCGACGAGTCCTATGACCTGGTATTTCTCGATGCAGCACCGTCCGATCAGGCCGATTTCGTGGTCGAGGGAGTGCGACTCCTTCGTCCTGGTGGCGTGATCGTCATCCACCGGTCGGCCCTGGGCGGTCGCGCCGGCGACCCGGCGGCCAATGACGCCGAGGTGACGGCGGTGCGTGAAGCGGCTCGGCTGATCGCCGAGGACGAGCGCCTCACCCCGGTGCTGATCCCGCTGGGCGACGGGATTCTGGTCGCGGCCCGCGATTTCTAGACCCTTACCCGTCCCGTCTTGGGTGGATGCTTGACGCCTGATTAAACGCGTGTTTAGCATCCTAAACATGCGTTCAACGGACTTGACGACGGCGGCCCGGATCCGTGACGCCGCGATCGAGCAATTCGGGGCGCACGGTTTCAACGTCGGGGTGCGCGCAATCGCCCAGGCCGCCGGCGTCAGCCCCGGCCTGGTCATCCACCACTTCGGCTCCAAGGACGGCCTGCGCCAGGCGTGCGATGACTACATCGCCGAAGAGATCCGCAGCGAAAAGTCCGAGACCATCCGCTCCACCGACCCGGCCACCTGGCTGGCGGCCGCAGCCGAAATCGAGTCGTTCGCGCCGATGATGGCCTACCTCGTGCGCAGCATGCAGTCCGGTGGCGAGCTGGCCAGGAATCTGTGGCGCACGATGTTCGCCAACGTCGAGAGCTACCTCGACGAGGGCGTCCAGGCCGGCACGGTGAAGCCGAGCCGCGACCCGGCCGCCCGGGCGAGATACCTGGGGATGACCGGTGGTGGCTCGTTCCTGCTCTACCTACAACTGCACGACACCCCAACGGATTTGCGGGCCGCGCTCCACGACTACGCCAACGACATGATGCTGCCGGCCCTCGAGCTGTACACCGAGGGCCTGCTCACCGACTCGACGATGTTCGACAGCTTCGCAGCCCACGGCGAAATCGCGACCAGTATCGAGGGAGAACCAGATGCCAACGGCACCCGCACCGACGGCGCGCACTGACACCGCCGCGGTCGAAATCAGTGGACTGGTAAAGACTTTCGGCCGTACCCGAGCCTTGGACGGGATGGACCTGACCGTGCGGGCCGGCTCAGTCGCCGGCTTCCTCGGGCCCAACGGCGCCGGCAAGTCCACCACTATCCGAGTCTTACTGGGACTGTTGCGCGCAGATGGCGGGACCGCGCGACTGCTCGGCGGCGATCCATGGCACGACGCCGTGGCGCTGCACCGGCGGATCGCCTACGTGCCGGGTGAGGTGACACTGTGGCCGAATCTGACCGGCGGGCAGGTCATCGACTTCCTGTGCGGCCTACGCGGCGGAGCCGACCCGCGCCGTCGGGACCGGCTGATCGAGCGTTTCGAACTCGACCCGCACAAGAAGGCTCGAACCTACTCCAAGGGCAATCGCCAGAAGGTCGCGCTGGTCGCCGCGTTTGCCACACAAGCCGAAATCTACATTCTCGACGAGCCGACCTCGGGACTCGATCCGCTGATGGAGAACGTGTTTCGGCAATGCGTGCAGGAGGTGGCGGGTCGCGGCGCGGCGGTGCTGCTCTCCAGCCACGTCCTGGATGAAGTCGAAAAAGTCTGCGACACCGTCACAATCATCCGCGCAGGCCGCACGGTGCAGTCCGGCTCGCTAGCCCAGCTACAGCACCTGATGCGGACCACTGTGACCGCACGTACACGCCGCGACCCCGCCGTGGTGGGCCGATGGCCGGGCGTACACGACGTCGACATTCGTCACGGGCAGATCCGGTTCACTGTCGCCCGTGACGTGCTGGACCCCACGATGGTGCACCTGACCCGACTGGGCATCGTGGACCTCACCGTGGCACCGGCCTCGTTGGAAGATCTATTCCTGCGCGAATACCGGACACCGGCGCAATGATTGCGACCACAACCACGCCGGCTTCATCCTCGCTGACCGGGACTGTCACACTGGTCCGCTTCGCCCTGCGCCGCGACCGGATTCGACTGGCGGTGTGGGTTTCGGCGCTGACGCTGATGATGGTGTACGCCCCCAACGCCATCAGACTCGCCTATCCCGACCAAACGCAGCGTCAAGCACGGGTCAACCTGCTCAAGACGCCGGCTGGAATCGTGCTGGGCGGGCCCATGTTCGGGGGTGATGAGACCGATCTCGGCGTCATGATGGCCAACGAGCTGACCCTCACGCTGATCGTCGCGGCCTCAATTCTGGCCGTCCTGACCGTCGTTCGGCACACCCGCGCCGAAGAGGAAAGCGGTGCAGCCGAATTGGTGCTCTCCTCAATCGTCGGCCGACATGCCCGCAGCTGCGCCGCGCTGATCGTCATCGCGCTGGTGAACGCCGTATTGGCGGTGACGATGACAATCGCCATGGCGGCCAGCGGTTTCGCCGTGGTTGACACCGCAGCGATGTGCTTGGGCATTACGGCGGTGGCCGTCGTCTTCGGGGCTGTTGCGGCACTGAGCGCTCAACTGTGGCGACAGGCGAGAACCGCCACCGGCGCAGCACTGGCAGCGCTGGCCGCCGCCGTGCTGGTGCGCGGGGCCGGCGATGTGATCGACAATTCCGGCAGCCCACTGAGCTGGTTGTCCCCCATCGCGTGGGCACAGCAGATGCGTCCGTTCGTAGCAGTGCGGTGGTGGCCACTAGGCCCACTGGTGATGCTGACCATCGCGCTCGTTGCGGCCACGTTCATGCTCGAGAGCAGACGGCAGTACGACGACGGCGTATTGGCGTCGTCGGGTGAACGTTCCAACCCCCGGCCGGTGGGCGGAGTGTTCGGATTACAGCTGGTCATCCAGCGCGGCTTGACCGTCGGTTGGGCGATCGGGCTGTTGATTGCCGGGGCGGCCTTCGGGTCGATGACCAAGTCACTCCTGGACGCCGCGCGCGGTAATGAGCTTCTGGCCCGGGTGCTTTCGGCCCACGGCACCGACGGTGTGTACACCACGATGACGCAATTCCTGGCAGCGGCGACGACAGCCTATGTGGTCAGCGTGGTTGTGCGCCTGCACCGTGACGAGGAGTCCGGGATCGGCGAAGCCGTGCTCGCGGGTTCGGTGTCGCGGTGGACGTGGTTGTTGTCGGGAGTCGGCGCGGCACTGACTGGTGCGGCCCTGCTGCTGGTGTGCGCAGGCCTGGGCAACGGCCTTGGGGCGGGTTTGACGCTGGGTGAACCGATGACCATCGTGCGGCTGACCCTGGCCGCGCTGACCTTCCTGCCGGCGATGGCCGTCGTCGCCAGTATCGCCGCGCTGGCAGTGGCGCTGCGACACCCCGGTATCGGTTGGCTGGCAGTGATATTCGTGGTCTGCGCGTTGTATCTCGGTGCACTTCTGCGGTTGCCGCGCTGGCTGATCGACGCCTCACCGGTGGGCCGCACCACTGCCCCGTCGTCGATTTCGGTTGTGCCGCTGTTGGTGATGATCGTGATCGCCGTTGTCGTCACGCTCACCGCCGGGCTCATCTACCGCCGGCGCGACATCGGGTAGGAGAACGATGGGCCTTTCGCTGCGAATCATCATTTCGTCGGTCGTCGGTATCGCGGCCTTCGCCGCGCTCCTGTTCGTGCCCGCGGGGACCGTGAACTACTGGCAGGGTTGGGCGGTGCTTGCCGTGTTCACGGCGGCGAGTCTGGGACCGACCCTCTTCATGGTCCGGATCGATCCGGCGGCCCTGGAGCGGCGCATGCAGGCCGGTGTGAAGGCCGAAACCCGGCCCGTCCAGAAAGTCGTGATCGCCGCGACGTTCATGGCGTTCGCTGCGATTCTCGTCGTGCCCGCACTCGATCACCGGTTCGGCTGGTCCCATGTTCCGGCCTGGCTGTCAGTACTCGGCGTCGTGATGGTAGCCACCGGTCTGGGCCTGACGATGCTGGTGGTCTTCCAGAACCGCTATGCCTCCGCCACCATCACCGTCGAAGAGGGGCAGCCGCTGGTGAGCACCGGGCTGTACGGCTTTGTGCGCCATCCGATGTACTCCGGAAACGTGATCCTGATGATCGGAATCTCACTGGGCTTGGGCTCCTACTGGGCGCTGCTGCTGGTCCTCGTGGGGGTGCTCCTCATGGCCGTGCGGATCGTCGACGAGGAGAAGATGCTCACCGAACAGCTGGACGGTTACCTGCAATACCCACAGAAAGTGCGCTACCGTCTGGTGCCATTGGTCTGGTGAACCGCTGCTGACGAAGGGGAATGGCGCCTCAGCTCCCGTTGAGTGCCGCCTCGATAGCGGATCGTTTCAACACCGCGCGTATGTGCCTCACATGAGCCACCACCTGACCGCTCTCGTCTACGACCTCGACGCTGAAGGACGCTTTACGGCCTAGTCGGTCCTCCATCGTCGCGTGTGCGGTTAGTGTCGCGCCCACCGGTGAGGGGCGGTCGTGAGTTAATTCGACGCCCGCGCCCACAGTGATCTCACCGTCAGCGAGCGTCGGCGCGAGCACACTGTGACACACCAACTCTGCCATCGCGAGCACGAAGGGTGTTGAGGCTGCCGCCGGGAACTCGGGACCCCAGGCGGCTGCGGTATCGGCTTGTCCCACAGTGCGACTCAATGAACCTGTTGACACAACATCACTCTTTCTTATAGGTGGGCAACGTACATGGATCAGTCCAGGCGGCGTGCGACCAACGCGTAGCCACTGGACTGGCCGGCTTATCAGCCGATCAGTTTGAGCGGCCCAGGGTCGGCTGCTGAGGGGTTGAGCCCGTTGTCCTCGAGAATCCTGGCAATGGTTCCGTTGTTACGCAGCGTGACGATGTCCTCCGATACTGCGGTGAAGAGGCTGGGGTTGTTCATCGACATCGGGAAACACACTTGCCCGGGGACTTCGCTTGACGCCACGCGCGAGTCTGGGGCGGGCCGCTCGATAGTCCAGTTCGCATTCTTCTGCTTCTTGGCGAAGGACGCCGTGCCAATGGAATCAATTGCGGAATCCAGTCGACCCGACTCCAGGTCGTTGTACACCGCAGTCGGATTGGGATAGATCCGCAGGCGCGGCCCGAACATTTTCTGCAACTCTTCGTTCCACATGTAGCCGTCGACCGTGCCGATCGACCTACCCTGTAGCTCATCGAACGTGGTCGCACCGTCGTTCGACACGATGACGATCTGGTCGCTGAACACGGGGCCGGCCAAGGACAGCACTTGTGCCCTGGCAGTCGTGCAGTACCAATCGCCGGCGGATACGTCTGCGCGACCATTCTGCGTGGCGGGAATGACGGAAGCCGTGTCGAGTGGCTGAGACATCAGGGTCAGGCATTCCATCTCTGCGATATTGCGCAGGATTTCACCTTCGATGCCGGACACCGAGGTGCCGTCGACTACGAGAAACGGCGGGAAATTGTAGGTCGCGACGGTCAGGCTTCCTGGCCTGACCGTGCTAATCCCGGGGTGGGCTGCGGTGCAGTCCCGGGCCGATTGTTGACCGTTGGAGGCGGTATTGCATGCCGTGAGTGCGGTAAGAAGCAACAGGGCGGCCCCTGCGGTGCTGCTCAGTGTTCGGCGCATATCAGAGTTGCCTTTCCAGGGTGGGGATGAAGGTCATGTGTGCTGATGGCGCAGCACCTTCTCGAGCTGCTCGGTGGCGAAACTCGCCGAGACCGTAATGACCGCATAGAGCACGCCGGCGATAATGAACAGGTTGAAGTAGTGGAAGGTGTTGTTGGCAATGGACTTCGCTTGCGAGGTCAGCTCCGGGACAGCGATGACGAAGGCGAGTGACGTCGCTTGGAACATCAAGATGCAGAATCCGAGCAGGGGCGGCAGAGCGATCCGGATTCCCTGAGGTATCACCACGTCCCGCAGGACATGCACGCCGCTCATGCCCAGCGCATGGCCCGCCTCGATTTCACCGCGCGGGACGGCTTGCAGGCCGCCGCGCAGGATTTCGCTGGTGTAGGCCGCAGTGGTCATGGCCAAGGCGATGGCGGCGCAGATGAACGCGCTTAAGGTCACTGGGATGCCGTTGTAGACGATTTGCAGCAGCACCAGTGCCGGTGTGCCGCGGCCAATTTCGACGAGCACGATGACGGCTGAGCGCAGGACTTTGCGTCGCGATGAGGTTCCGACCGCGAGTAGCAATCCGGCCGGAAGTCCCAGCAGCAACGCCACGAACGTCAGCCGCAGACTGGTCCAGAGGCCGGCCAGCAGTTGGTCGTGATGGATCAGCCAATCGTTCCAAATAGCGGTCATTACGCAACCCTTTCCAGCATCCTGGCCTCAACTCGGCGCGCCGCCCAGGCTGACGGAAAGGTCAGTGCGACGTAGTAGATGCCTGCCACGAAGAACGGCGTGACCGAACTGGTGTTGCTGGACGCGGTGGTGGCGTAGTAGGTGATCTCGAAGACCCCGATGGTGGACGCCAGAGATGAGTCCTTGAGCAAGCCGATGGCATACGACGCGGACGCCGGAATGGCCACCCGGATCATTTGCGGTCCAACGATCCGTGAGGCGGTGTCGATCTGCGACATGCCCAGCGCCCGACTCGCTTCGAACTGTCCCTGGTCGACCGCCCGCAGCGCGCCGCGATAGATCTCTGCCATGTAGGCCGCTGACACCACGCCGATGGCAATAACCGCCGAGCGCCAGGACGTGAACACCGAACCCAGCGCAGGGTTGAATTGTGTTGGGCCGTTGTAGATCAGGAACAGCCAGATGATCAGGGGGACTCCGCGCGTGATCTCGATGAAGACACGGGCGGCGGCCCGCAGCACCCAGATGCGGGAAATGCGCAGGACCAACAACGGCAGCCCCAGGACGGCGCCGAGGGCAAAACCCACCACCGTGAGCTGAAGCGTCGTCACTATGCCTTGCGCGACGATCAACCAGGTATGGGTGGTCACCGTCGGTCCAGAACCGCTCGAAGGAACTCGCGGGTGCGCGGCCGGGCCGGGGAAGCGAAGACCGCGTGCGGGTCGCCCTCCTCGAGGATGGCCCCGTCCGCCATCACCACGAGGTGATCGCTCACGTCACGGGCGAACTGCATCTCGTGGGTCACCACGACCATAGTCATTCCGTCGTCGGCGAGTTCACGCATGACGCTGAGCACCTCGAGGCCAACCTCGGGGTCGAGCGCCGACGTAGGTTCGTCGAAGAGCATCACCTTCGGGTCGAGCGCCAATGCGCGGGCGATGGCGATCCGCTGCTGTTGGCCGCCGGAGCAGCGCCCGGGGTACTGGTTGGCCTTGTCGGCCAGGCCAACCCGCTTCAGCAGAGCGTTGGCTCGTTCGTCGGCTTCCGCCTGGCTGCGGCCCAGCACGCGTCGTTGGGGCAGCGCGACGTTGCGCAGCACGGTCATGTGCGGAAAAAGATTGAACGACTGGAACACCATCCCGACCCGGGACCGCAATGCAGCCAGCTCTTTTGCCTTGATGACGTGGTCGACGTGGATGGTCACCCCGTCGACCATGATGGTGCCCGAGGACGGCCGCTCCAGCAGGTTGACGCAGCGCAGAAGTGTGCTCTTTCCCGCGCCGCTGGGACCGATGAGTGCGACTACCTGCCCCGTGTCCACCGAGAGCGAGACGTTGTTGAGGACGACGTGGTCCCCGAACCGCTTCTCGACGGCGTCGAGCACGATCGCCGGCCGAGACCCGATACTCGAGCTGGACATCTCACGCACCTTCATTTCTCGTGGAGCAGTGAAGAATTAGCGATCGGGCATGGCTATGCCGCCAGAGATCTTCTGTGCAGGAGGTTCATGACAGTTCGTGCAACGCGCCCGGCAGCGAGGCCAGGTCGGGAATCGTCACGGTCACGCTGCGCTGTCCGCTGTCACTCAGATGGATCCACTCGTTGTTCTCGGCGTTCTCCGAGCGATGTACGAAGATGGTGCGGAAACCACGTCGGTGGGCGGGTTCGCAGTCATGCCACACGCTGTTGCCGACGTGAATCCAGTCGGTGGGTGCCGGGGTGTGACGAGCGACGAAGGTGTCGAACATTGGGTCGCCAGGTTTGTAGCTCTGCACTTCCTGGGCGGTGATGACCTCATCGAAGGGGATGGGCAGGGGCCCGGCCAGGGTCTGCGCGAACAGGTCGGCATCGGTGTTGGTCAGGATGCCGAGCTTGTACCCGGCGTCGCGCAACTGTTGAAGGGCGGGGACGCTGTCGGCGAAGGCGGGCCAGGTCGGCAAGGTGTCGGCGAGAACGCTGAACTGGTGTTCTTCCAACGGGATCCCGGTACTGGCGGCAGCGCGACGTAGACCTTCGGTCAGAATGGCGCGGTAGTTGCGAAACGGCGGCTCGGCCTCCACCTCGGGCTCACACCGGTAGTACGCATCGATGAGTTCGGCCGATCTGCCGGGCGCGACACTGTCCAGTGCCGCGGTCATTCCGGTCCGCCAGTCGATGATGGTGCCGTAGCAATCGAAGGTCAGCCAGCGGTCTGCCATGGTGGGTTCCTGTCTGCTCGTGGTGAAGGGACATGTCGTTGCGTCGAGGTCATGCGGGTGTTCTGCCGGTGGATCGATGCCGGAACGACTCCATGAGCGCCGCGGAATCTGGATGGAAGTGCGCCGCGTGGACTTCGGTGAGTTCGGCACTCAACGCGTCGGCGAAGGTCTGGTTGAGCCCGCGAAAGAGGGCCGCTTTGACGGTGGCGATGGCGTGCGGTGGGCGGGAGACGAGCTTGGCGGCCAGTTCCTCGGCGGCCGCGGGAAGTTGGTCGGGTTCCACGACCCGGCTGATCAGGCCGATCGCATCGGCCTGGGCGGCCGAGATCGGTTCACCGAGTAGGACAAATTCCGACGCCTTGATCCGTCCGATGGTGAGCCCCAACAGAAACGAGGTGCCGCCGCCCATCCCGGTGCCGATGAGGACTTCGGGGAGGCTGAACTGGGCGTCGCTGCCGGCAACGACGAAATCGCAGGCGAGGGCGATCTCGCACCCGGCACCGACCGCCAGACCGTTGATCGCCGCGACCACCGGGATCGGAAGGGACGTCAGGGCGGCGGCAAGGCGCTGTTGACCGTCGATCTGTCGCAGCCCGCCGTCGTCACGGTCTTCTTTCAGGTCGAAGCCCGCGCAGAACGCGCGCCCGGTCCCCGTGATGATCACCGCGCGCCGTTCGTCGTCAACCGCCTGTGCCAGCGCCGCTTCCAGTGCGTCGACCAGACTCTCGTTGAGCGCGTTGAGGCGATGCGGCCGATTGAGCCGGAGCACCAGGACTGCATCGTCCTGGGCGGTGGTGACGACCAGTTCGGTGTCGCCGTGTGATTCCGAGGGTGGCTGACTCATGATTGTCCTAGGGGTTGGCTGGTGTCGACGCCCAGGCGGGTGGCGATGTCCTTGAGCGCGCGCTTATCGACCTTGCCGATGGCAAGGCGGGGAAATTCATCACGAATGTCGAGGCGCTTGGGGATCTTGTAGTTGGCCAAGCGCGTCCGCAGGAAGCTCCGCAACTCCTCGGTGTCGAGGTCCGCGCCGGCGCGGGATATCACGAAGCCGACGCCGACCTCGGAGTAGAGAGCGTCGGGAACGCTGACCACCGCGGCTGCCTGGACCTGTGGGTGTTCCTCCAGGGCGAGTTCAATCTCGCGGGGATAGACGTTGTAGCCGCCCGACTTGAACATGTCAGTAAGCCGGCCCGCCAATCTAATTCGACCGTCCTGGTCCAGTCGGCCGACGTCGCCGGTGTGGAACCAGCCGTCGGCGTCGATGGCTTGATCCGTCGCTTCCGGTCGATTCAGGTAGCCCAGCATGATGAACGGGCCACGAGCCTGGATCTCGCCCTCCTCGCCGACGTCGCAGACTCGGCCGTCGGGGCGCGCGATGCGGATCTCGAACCGCGGATCTGGCCTGCCCACCGTGTTCGCCAACGCCTCGATATCATCGTCATCGTCGGTGTAGATAATCGAACCGACAGTCTCGGTCATCCCGAAGCTTGTGCAAACTAGTGGAATTCGCCGCTGCAGCTCGCCTATCAGTTCGCGAGGCGCGGCCGCTCCACCCCAGATCGCGCGTTTCATACTGGATAGATCCGCCGTCTCCCACTCGGGAGTTCCTGTCACCAGCAGGAACATCGTAGGAATCGCCAGCCAGTACTCGAGACGTTCGCGCGCAATGACTTCCAGGACACCGCAGCGATCGAACTTCTCCATGTAGTGCACGGTGCCACCGGCCACGACGACGGAACTGCTGATATCTCCCAGGCAACCTACGTGGTTGATGGGAAGGTCGCACAACATCCGAGGTGCCGCCTCATACCAGCGGTCTGCCTGAATGACCGAACATTGCACCAGGCCGCGGTGAGACAGCAGGGCGCCTTTGGGCCGGCCGGAGGTCCCGGAGGTGTAGACCAGGACCGCCGGGTCGGCGCTCTCGACAGCACTCTCGGCTTGGCGCAACTCGTCTGCGCCGATCGCTTCTCCCGCTTGCAGAAATGCGTTCCAGGAGTCACCGGGGGTGATGACCGGACTATCCGAATGAACACGGCCACAGAGTGATTCAAGAGCTTCTCGATAGTGCTCGGATAGGCCCATCAGAATTCGCGGCTGCGAATCGCCGACCACGTGGTCGAGTTCACCGGGCGTGTACTTCGGGTTCAACCCCTGCCAGATAGCGCCGATTCGGGCCGCAGCCAGGAAGCTGACGAAGAACTCGGGCCTGGGGTTGCCGAGCACCGCGACGCGATCACCGTGCCGCACACCTGCCGCCAGGAAGGCACGCGCCAGGGCAGCTGATTGTTCTTCAACATGCCCGCGGGTGAGCCGAACTTCGGTGTGGGTGAGCATCTCGTGGTCCGGATCCACCTGAGCCCAATGCGCGGTGTAGTCGGTGATGCGCGGTAAGTCCGGCATGGCCTGGGGATCCTGACCGGGTTCCTCGGATATTGACACAATATCAATGTGACATACCTTACGCTTAGGGTCAAGAGGCGACCCGAGCCACTCGGAAGAGCGGGTTGGATGGCGTGCGATTCACGAAAGGCTGGCGCAGACATGGTGTTTCAGCAGTGCACCCGATGGGCAGTGAATAGACATTCCACAGTGATGCGCACGAGAGGCCGTATGCGGTTCTGCGGCATCTCGGCACGATATTGATACAATTCGCCGGTCTGCCGCCTGGCGCAGACCGGCAATCGACTGGATGGGGCGGCGAGTGTCAGATCCGTTAGGTCGCGTGTCGACTGTCGATGCACTGGTCACCTCGATTCGGCAGCGCGTACTGTCCGGTGACTTCGGCCCTGGCAGCAAGCTGCAGGAAGTTCCGCTGGCCCAGAGCTACGGTGTGGGGCGCTACTCGCTGAGGGGTGCGCTGCGGGTACTCACCGACGAAGGTCTGCTCAGGTACGAACAAAACCGTGGGGTCTTCGTCCCGTCCTTGGCCCGCGACGATGTGGCCGATCTGTACAAGTTCCGTGCGGCACTCGAGATTGAAGCGGCGCGGTTAGCGATTCGCGCCGGCGCCTCACTGGCGGCCGCAGAGAAGATGGTCGAACAGCTCGAAGCCATGACCGGCAATGAATCGTGGGCTGAGACCATTACCGCGGACCTAGGGTTTCACCGGGAAGTTGTTCGGGCGGGCGGCAGCTCACGCCTGTTGAGGGCATATGTCGCGATGTCCTCGGAGCTGCAGCTGATTCTCGCCCGGAGCCAACAGCACTACAAGGACCCGAAACGGATCGGCCGCGAGCATCGAGAGATTCTCAACGCGTTGGCCAGCGGAGATCTCGACATTGCGGAAAAGGCCCTTCGCTACCACCTCGAAGTGGCGGTAGCCGAACTACTTACCCTGTTCGACTGATTTCACAGCGGGGGCAAGCTAAATCCAGACACCCTTGCCGACGGCCACCACACCACCGGCGCTCAGCGCGAACCGTTCGCGGTCCTTCTCCAAGTCGACGCCGACCATCTCGCCGGGACCCACGACGACGTTCTTGTCCAGGATCGCGTGCCGGACCACCGCACCCCGGCCCACCCGAACACCGGGCATCAGCACGCTGCCTTCGACGATCGCACCGTCCTCGATCACGACATTGCTCGACAGCACCGAATTGCGCACCGAGGCCGCGGAGATGATGCTGCCGGCGCCGACCACCGACTCCTGCGCCGAGCCACCGTTGACGAACTTGGCCGGGGCCAGGTTCTCCGACTCGCCGCGGATCGGCCAGCGCTTGTTGTAGAGGTTGAACACCGGATGAACCGACACCAGATCCATGTGTGCGTCATAGAAGGCGTCCAGCGTTCCGACGTCACGCCAGTAGCCGTGGTCGCGTTCGGTGGCGCCGGGTACTTCGTTGTTACTGAAGTCGTAGACCGCAGCCATGCCGTCGGAGACCAGCCGCGGGATGATATCGCCGCCCATGTCGTGATCGGAGTTGTCGTCGTCGGCGTCGGCGCGAATCGCGTCGATGAGCACCTTGGTGGTGAAGATGTAATTGCCCATCGAGACGAACGTCTGCTCGGGATCGTCCGGTGTGCCGGGTGGGTCGGCCGGCTTTTCGATGAACTCACGGATGCGGCCGGACTCGTCAGCGTCGATGCAGCCGAATGCGTGGGCCTCGGCCCGCGGCACCCGGATGCCGGCCACCGTGGCGCCGGCACCACTCTCGATGTGGAACTTGACCATCTGCTCGGGGTCCATCCGGTACACGTGGTCGGCGCCGAAAACCACGATGTAGTCCGGATCCTCGTCGTAGATGAGGTTCAGCGACTGATAGATCGCATCGGCCGAACCCGTGTACCAGCGTGGCCCGAGGCGCTGCTGGGCGGGGACCGGCGTGATGTATTCGCCGGCCAGACCGCTCAGTCGCCAGTTCTGCGAGATGTGCCGGTCGAGCGAATGCGACTTGTACTGAGTGAGCACACAGATCCGCAGGTACCGCGCGTTGACCAAATTCGACAACACGAAATCGATCAGCCGGTACGCGCCGCCGAAGGGAACCGCAGGCTTCGCCCGGTCCACGGTAAGCGGATACAGTCGCTTGCCCTCTCCGCCGGCTAGGACAATGCCCAGCACATGTGGCAATTCCCTCATGCTGCAAACCTAATGGCACGCGCAACAGACGGCTAGGCCATCGGGACTATTGCCGGTCGCAGTGTCGCGGCAGCAACGACTTTGGCCGTCGCGCGCGACCACGTTGACCACAAAGCTGCGGCGGCAGGCCGGTGCTACTACCGTCTGGCGTATGCGGGTGGCGATGATGACTCGGGAGTATCCACCCGAGGTTTACGGCGGGGCAGGCGTGCATGTGACGGAACTCGTCGCCCAGTTGCGCCGTCTCTGCGAGGTCGATGTGCACTGTATGGGCGCGCCGCGCGCGGGGGCGATCGTCGCGCAACCCGACCCGGCACTCAAGGGTGCGAACCCGGCGTTGTCGACACTGTCGGCCGATCTGGTGATGGCCAACGCGGCCGCCGAGGCAACGGTGGTGCACTCTCACACCTGGTACACCGGGATGGCCGGTCACCTGGCCGCGCTGCTGCACGACGTCCCGCATGTGCTGACCGCCCACTCCCTCGAGCCGTTGCGGCCGTGGAAGGCCGAGCAGCTCGGCGGTGGCTACCGCGTGTCGCTGTGGGTCGAGCGCACCGCGATCGAAGCCGCCGACGCAGTGATCGCGGTCAGCTCGGGCATGCGCGAGGACGTGTTGTCGGTCTATCCGGCACTGGACCCCAACCGCGTTCATGTGGTGAAGAACGGAATCGACACCAGCGCCTGGTACCCGGCTCCCCCGGAGCGGGGCGAATCAGTGCTCGCCGAACTCGGCGTCGACCCGTCGCGGCCCATGGTGGCCTTCGTCGGCAGGATCACCCGGCAGAAAGGCGTGCCGCACCTGATCGCCGCCGCACATCGCTTCGACCCGGAGGTTCAGCTGGTGCTATGCGCCGGCGCACCGGACACGCCGGAGATCGCGGCCGAGGTCAGTTCGGCCGTGCAGGAGCTGGCTAGTGCGCGCAGCGGTGTGTTCTGGGTGCAAGAATTCCTGCCGATCGCCAAGATTCGCGAAATCCTTTCGGCAGCAACAGCTTTCATCTGTCCATCGGTGTACGAGCCACTGGGCATCGTGAACCTGGAAGCGATGGCGTGCGGCACGGCGGTGGTCGCCTCTGACGTCGGTGGCATACCCGAGGTGGTCGCCGAGGGTGTGACGGGAACGCTGGTGCACTACGAGGCGACCGACCCGGCGGGCTTCGAGGCCGGTCTGGCCGCAGCCGTCAACGCACTGGTGGGTGACCCGGAGAAGGCCCGCCGGTTCGGGGCAGCCGGACGGCAACGCTGTATCGACGAGTTCTCGTGGGCGCACATCGCCGAACAGACGTTGGAGATTTACCGCAAGGTGTCGGCCTAAGCCGGCCAAAGGGCCGACCGGCAGAGAAGAAACCCCGCGCGCCCACGCGGGGTTTCAATGGTGGATCGGTCAGCTGGTGACGTTCTTGAGTTCGTCACCAAGGGCGGCGGCCTCATCGGGCGTCAACTCGACGACCAGTCGTCCACCGCCTTCCAGCGGTACTCGCATCACGATGCCGCGCCCCTCCTTGGTTGCTTCCAGCGGACCGTCACCAGTCCGGGGCTTCATCGCCGCCATCGAGTGCTCCCTCCAAATTCAAGCCGGCCCGCCTTCGCAGACCCGATCGGATGCCGGGTGCATGGCTGGTGCGTCCGGCACTGAACTGCTTGTTTTCGATTCTATTGTTCCTTATCGGCGGGCATGGGTGTGAAAGACCCGATTGAGACCCTGTGATTTGCGCCCTCAGACCGTTGCCGAGGGGACCCAGCACGTCGCGATGTGGTCGTCGACCATGCCGGTGGCCTGCATCAGTGCGTAGGCCGTGGTGGGGCCCACGAAGCGGAAGCCACGCTTCTTGAGGTCCTTGGCCATGGCCTGGGACTCAGGCGTGATCGACGGCACATCCGCCAGCGTCTTGGGTCGTGGGCGCGGCGGCGGGGCGTAGGACCACAGCAGGTCGGAAAGGTCGACGTCCAGATCGATGACCGCCCTGGCGTTGGCGATGGTGGCTTCGATCTTGGCGCGGTTGCGCACGATCCCCTCGTCGGCCATCAGCCGAGCGACGTCGCGTTCGGTGTACGCGGCGACCTTCTCGATGTCGAAGCGAGCGAACGCCTGCCGGAAGTTGTCCCGCTTGCGAAGGATGATCAGCCAGGACAGGCCGCTCTGGAACGCCTCGAGGCTCATTCGCTCGAACAACGCCACCTGACCACGCAACACCCGGCCCCATTCCTGGTCGTGATAGTCGCGGTAGAGCACCGACTGGGCCTGTACCCAATCGCACCGGGTGCGGCCGTCGGCTTCGGCGACCTCGCTCACGCGAGCTCCTCGTCGGGTCCGGACGCGGCGTGGTGCGTGACCATCGGTTCGTCGAGCCCCGCCGCGGCACGCACCGCGGAAAGCTCACCACGCAGCTGATCGAGCTCGGCGCCGAGGCGATCCAGAACCCAGTCCACCTCGCTGGTCTTGTAGCCGCGCAACACCTGGGTGAACTTCACGGCGTCGACGTCCTCGCCGGTCACCCCGGAGGCCGGCAGCACGGTCGCCGTCGTCGCGCGGGGCAGCGGCGGCAGCTCTTCACCGCGGCCGAAGATCAGGCTGGCCACCCCGAACAGGACGACGCCGATCAGGATCAGCACCACCAGGTACAGCAGGATCAATGTCACGTCACCGATATTGCCCTAACCGGCCGACATCGTCGGCGCCGGAGCGCGGAAGAAGATCAGCGCAGGGTGTTCATCGGCGGGCGATCCGCCAGCGACACCGTCGTGGTCCGCGGCAGGTACCCGTCATGGCCATCGGGCAAGAACTGGGTGAGCCCGATACCGGAGTCGGCGATGCCGCAGCGCGACAGCAGGGTCGCGATGACCTGGCGGCTCATGGCGCCCAGCTCGATCAGCGGCCGGTTGCGGTGGCTGCGCACACCCAGATTGACCTGTGCGATCGCATCCAGGCCGAGCCGGTCGTAGGTGTCGACCAGCAGGCCGATCTCCACGCCGTAACCCGGCGCGAACGGCACCGAGGTCAGCAGTTCGCGGGTGCCGGCGTACTCGCCGCCCAGCGGCTGCAGCACGCAACCCAGCTCGGGGCGCAGCGCGGCCAGTAGCGGGCGGGCGACCAGCTCGGTAACCCGGCCACCACCGTTGGCGTCCTCACCCTTGCCGACCTTCAACGGCCGCCGGTAGAAGCCCTTCACCAGATGGACCCCGTCGGCCGTCAGCAGTGGACCGACCAGCCGTGGCACGAACATCGGATCGGGGTCGATGAGATCCGAGTCGACGAACACGATGATGTCGCCGGTCGTGGCGGCCAGCGAGCGCCACAGCACCTCACCCTTGCCTGGCTGCGGCTCGACCTCGGGCACCGCCTGCTCGCGGGTGACCACCCGGGCGCCGGCGGCGATCGCTTCGATCTCGGTGTCGTCGGTCGAGCCGGAATCCAGCACGATCAGCTCGTCGACCAGGCCACCGAGCAACGGGCGGACGGTGTCCACCACCGAACCGACCGTCTCTTCCTCGTTCAGCGCGGGCAGGACGACGGAAATGGTGCGGCCGCGCTTGGCGGCCACGAGTTCGTCGATAGTCCAGGTCGGCCGGCTCCAGCTGTGGTCAGACAGCCAGGTATCGCCGGGAAGTGTGTCGTTGGCCACGAGTTCGGTCATGCCAGGCCCCTCACCGTCCGCGCCGGCGGACGCTCCCCACGGATCGACGCGACCATTTCCAGCACGCGCCGAGTGGGTCCCACTTCATGCACCCGGAACATCCGGGCTCCGTCGGCGGCGGCCAGTGCGGTCGCTGCCAGCGTGCCCTCGAGTCGTTGAGTGAGCTCCACACCCAAAGTCTCCCCGACGAAATCTTTGTTGCTCAGTGCCATCAGGACAGGCCATCCGGTCTTAACAAGATCTTTTACGTGGCGCAACAAAGTAAGGCCGTGATAAGTGTTCTTGCCGAAATCGTGGGTCGGATCGATCAAAATCGCGTCCCGGGCGACCCCGAGAGCGACGGCCCGCTCGGCGGCGGCGGTGACCTCAGCGATGACATCGTCGACCACACCGGTCACCGTGGTCCCATAGTTCACCCGAAAGGGCCGGGTCCGCGGCGCGGCCCCACCGGTGTGGGAACACACCAGCCCCGCCCCGAATTCGGCCGCCACCTCGGGTAGGCCCGGGTCGGCACCGGCCCAGGTGTCGTTGATCAGGTCCGCTCCGGCCGCACAGGCCTGTTTGGCCACCGAGGAGCGCCAGGTGTCGACGCTGATCAGCTGCTCGGGGTATTGGCCACGCAGCCATTCGATGAAGGGCACCACGCGGGCGATCTCCTCGTCGGCGTCGACCAGGGTGCCCGGTCCTGCTTTCACTCCCCCGACGTCGACCACGTCGGCGCCGTCGGCCACGACGCGGTGGGCGGCGTCCTTTGCCGCCTCGTCGGAGAAGGTCGCGCCGCGGTCGTAGAACGAGTCGGGCGTGCGATTGACGATCGCCATGATCAGCGCGCGATCACCGGCGACCGGTCGTCCGCAGAACGTCGACTTCACCCCTCCATGGTGCCTGGTGGGGTCGAGATCGACGAAATGATGGCACCGGAGGGCAGGAGCGAAGCGACCCGGGAATTGGCCGGGTCAGCCCTTGGGCCTGCCGCCGGCGGCGACTTCCTTGGGGTACTCGGCGTAGAACGGCACGTAGCCGTCCTCCTTACCGGCCAGCACGTACAGCGGGTCCTCGATCTCCTCACCGTCGCCGCCGTAGGCCTGCTTGCGCAGGTCGACCTTGCGGCTCTTGAACGTCGACGTGGTTTCCAGCGACTCGACAATCCGGACGAACAACGGCACCGCGTAGCTGGGCAGGTTGCCGTAGACGGTCGCGGCCAGCGCCTTGCCGTCGAACTCCACACCGTCGCGCAGCTTGATCGCCGCCATGCCGGCCCGTCCGCCGGTGTCGGGCACCTCCACACCGAACACCGTGGATTCCTCGACGTTCTTGTCCTGACCGAGGGCACCTTCGACCTGCGTGGTGGCGACGTTCTCGCCCTTCCACCGGAAGGTGTCGCCGAGCCGGTCGGCGAACGCGGCATGCCCCATGCCCTGCGGGTTCATCACATCACCGGTGTTGAACCACACATCGCCCTCTTTGAAGGCGTTGCGCACCAGCTTCTTTTCGCTGGCCTCTTTGTCGGTGTAGCCGTCAAAGGGCGACAGCTTGTTCACCGGGCTGATCAACAGGCCGGGCTGGCCGGGCTGCACCTTGCGGACCCGGCCGTTGTCGTCGCGCGCGGGCTCGCCGGTCTCCGCGTCGTACTCCACGTAGGCCAGCGGCGTCGGGCTGACGCCCGTGCTCTTGGGGATGTTGAAGATATTGATGAACGCCGCGTTGCCCTCGCTGGCGGCATAAAACTCGGCAACCCGGCCGATGCCGAATCGGCGGGTGAACTCGTCCCAGATCTCCGGGCGCAGCCCGTTGCCGGCGATGACCCGGATCTTGTGCGCGCGGTCGGTGACCTTGGCCGGCTGGTTGAGCAGATAGCGGCACACCTCGCCGATGTAGATGAACGCAGTGGCTTGCATCTGGATGATTTCGTCCCAGAACCGCGACGCCGAGAATGACTGACCCAGTGCCAGTGTGCCGCCTGCGCTGATCACCGACGACAGCGCGACCGTGAGCGCGTTGTTGTGGTACAGCGGCAGCGGGCAGTACAAGGTGTCGTCACTCTTGAGTCGAAGACCCAGGCCGCCGAACGCGCCCAGGGCGCGCAGCCACCGATGATGGGTCATCACGCTGGCCTTGGGATGCCCGGTGGTGCCCGAGGTGAAGATGTAAAACGCGGTGTCTTTGGCCTGGACCTGCGACGCCGACGCGGGGTTATCCGTCGGCTTGCCGGCGGACTGCTCGACGAGCTCCTCGATCGTCATCAGCTGGCCGGGCTCAGCACCGCTCTCCTTGATCGGGTCGATCAAGTCGGATTCCGCGACCACCACCGTGGCTTTGAGCAGACCGATACTGTGCGACAACACATCTGAGCGCTGGTGATAGTTCAGCATGCCGGCCACCGCACCGCATTTGACCGCGGCCAGCATCATCAACACCGTGTTGGGCGAGTTGCGCATCATGATGCCGACGACGTCGCCGCGGCCAACTCCCTTGTCGGCCAACACCGCCGCGAAACGGTTCGCGGTCTGGTTGGCCTCCCGGTAGGTGATCTTCTCGTCACCGAAACGGATGAACACGTGGTCGGCGGAGCGGGCAGCGCGGTCCTGGAATACCTTGCCGATCGAGGTCTTCGACGTCGGCAACGCCAGGAAGCCCGTCAGCACACCGCGCAGGATCACCGGCGCGTCCATCACGACCGCGGGCAACCGCGTCGCGAGGTCGAGCAATCCCACCGATTTTCCCGCACCAGACTCGGCGGAATCGCTACTGGTCATTCGGCGCCTACCTCTCGTATCTCGCCCGTCCCGCGGGTCAGCGTAACCCCGGCCCGCTACAACCCGGCCGCGCAGACCTCGATCGCCGTTGCCACATCGTCGACAACCACCAACCGGTCCAATGCGGCCTGAGCGACATAGCCGGGCTCAACCAAAGATGCCAGCCAGGTTCGTAGTCCGTCGTAGTGACCGGCGGGATCGAGCAGCACCACCGGCTTTGCGTGCATACCGAGGTACCCCGCGGTCCACGTTTCGAAAAGTTCCTCCAGCGTGCCGATCCCGCCTGGCAGTGTCAGGAAGGCGTCGCTGCGGTCCTCCATGACTTGTTTGCGCTGCCGCATGGTGTCGGTGACGATCAGCTCGTCGGCGTCGACATCGGCCAGCTCGCGGTGCACGAGCGCCTTCGGGATGACGCCGACGGTGCGCCCGCCGCGGGACCGGGCCCCCTCGGCCACCGCGCCCATCGCCGAGACGTTGCCGCCGCCGGACACCAGCGTCCAGCCGCGCTCGGCGATCGCCTCGCCCACCCGGTGCGCGAGGTCGAGCAGCTCAGGGTGGCGCGGTCCGGAGGCGCAGTACACGCACACCGCCCAGTCGTCGTCAGGGTTCTCGGATCCAGGATGCACCCGGCAAACCTAACGCAGCCGATTTACCGCTATTGCCCTGCCGGTGGCGGCCTGCGCAAATAAAGTCCGGCTATGCCGATTCGGTGGCCTCTGGTGCCGCGCCAGCCCGTAGCAGACGCGATCGAACTCCTTCAGAGCCACGGCGGGGTGGCCCTGGTGGGTGCCGACGGAACCGGCAAGACCACCCTTGCCCAGCAGATCGCCGATCGGCTGGGTGAGAAGAGCCCGGTCTGGGTGATTGCCACCAGAACGCAGTCCGGCGTGCCGTTCGGGGCGTTCGGTCCGCTGGTCGAGGTCACCGAGGTCGGCAAGCCGGCGGCGCTGATCCGCTCGGCACTGGATTCGCTTCTGGCTCAAGCCGACAGCACGCTGATCGTGGTGGACGACGCACAGTTGCTGGATCCGCTATCGGCCACCTTGGTCTATCAGTTGGCCCGCCACCCTCAGGTGCGGCTGCTCGTGACGGTCCGAGCAGGCGGAGCATTGCCGTCGGCGGTGGCAGCGCTCTGGGAGGACGGGTTGCTGGCCCGCCTGGATGTCGGTCCACTGGACGAGGCCGAAACCCAGGCCCTACTGGCGGCTTTGAACGAGCCGCGCGAAGACGCCTACCGGCGCAGCGGCGGAAACCCGCTGGAGCTGCGGATGCTGACGCAGACGCGTTCGGTGGCAACGTCGCTCGACGCTCTGGTCGACGCCTATCTGGCGCAGCTGCCGTCCCCTGTGCGCACCGTGTTGGCGTACCTAACGGTGCACGAGCCGCTCGCGCGATCCGATCTGGCCGCACTGGCCGGCGATGGCAGCATCGAGCAGGCCGTAAAAGACGGGGCGGCAACACTATTCGACTCGATGGTCTATGCCGGTCACCCACTGTTCCTCGATCGAACAGAACGGACGACCGACCCCGCTGACGCCCGCCGGCTGCGCACCGAGATCGTGGCCCAGCTGGCCACCCGGCCCTGCCGCGATCTGGCCGACCGGCTGGGCCGGGCGGTGCTGGCGCTGGACAGCGACGCGCCCGAGTCCGTCGACGATGTGGTGGCCGCGGCCCAGCAGGCGCTGCGGCTGGGCGACCTGAGTGTCAGCGAGCGGCTCGCCAGCGCGGCGCTGGCACGTTCGGAGCGTTTCGATGCCCGGCTGGCACTGAGCTATGCGCTGGCCTGGCAGGGCCGCGGCCGCGAAGCGGATTCGGTACTGGCCGCCGTCCATGCCGACACGCTCTCCGAAGCCGAGGTGATGGCGTGGGCGTTGCCGCGGGCGGCCAATCAGTTCTGGATGCTCTCGGAACCCGAACGCGCCACCGCGTTCCTGCAGAACATCCGCAAACGGATCTGCACGACAGCCGACCGCTTGACACTGGATGCGCTGTCGGCGACGTTCGCGATGAATGCCGGCAACCTCGCGCGCGCGATCGAGATCGCGGCCGAGGTGCTGGCCGCCCCGGAGGCCGAGGACATGGCGGTGGCGTGGGCGGCCAGCGCGTCGGCGTTGTGCTCGGCACGGATGGGCCGGTTCGATCAGGTGGGTCCGCTGGTGGAGCGGGCCCTGGGCGCCGAACATCCCGGGCTGCTGCGGTTCACCGTGGGCCTGGCGCAGACAACGACGCTGTTGATGTCCGGGCAGTCCGACGCGGCGCACGACACCGCGAGTGAGTTCACCGATTTCGCCGAGCTGGCCCAGCCTGGCCGGTCGATCGGTGAGGTGCTGATGGCTCAAGTGCTCATCGCCCAGGGCGACCCGGCGGACGCGGCGCAACTGCTCGGCCCGGCGGCGACCACCCTGGACCGGACGGGCTACTCGTGGGGACCACTATCGCTGATGTATTTGGCCACGGCGCTGGCCCAGCAGGGCGAGATCGCCGAGTCGGCCAAGACGCTGAGCCGCGCCGAGTCCCGACATGGCACCAAGTCGGCGTTGTTCGCTCCCGAGTTGGGGGTGGCGCGGGCCTGGCAACTGGCGGCCATGAGCGACGCCGACGGGGCGATCGAGGCGGCCCGAGACGCCGCGCGTGGCGCCGAGCGCGGTGGACAGCTGGGGGTCGCGGTGTGGGCGTGGGACCAGGCCGAGCGGCTGGGCGATACGCACGCCGCCGCCGCGCTGGCGAAACTGGCCGAGGCCGGGGTTCAGGCCGTCAGGTAGCGCCGCAAGGTGTCGGCGACGGCGGTGATCTGCGCGATGGCCACCCGTTCGTCGCGCTTGTGTGCCAGGTTCGGGTCGCCTGGACCGTAGTTCACCGCGGGGATGCCGAGCGCGGCGAACCGGGCGACGTCGGTCCAGCCGTACTTGGCCCGCACCAGTCCGTCGGCGGCCGCCACCAGCGCTGCCGCCGCCGGGTGATGTAGCCCCGGTAGCGCACCGGCGGCCACGTCGGTCTGCTCGAGGTGCACATCGAGCCCGTCGAACACCTCACGCACGTGGGCCAGCGCCGCCTCCGGTGAGCGGTCGGGGGCGAACCGGAAGTTGACGGTCAGCGCGGCGGCGTCGGGGATGACGTTGCCGGCCACCCCACCCTCGATCCGGACCGCCGAGAGCCCCTCCCGGTAGGTGCAGCCGTCGATGTCGACGATGCGGGCGTCGTAGTCGGAGAGCCGGTCCAGCACCGCACCGAGTTTGTGAATCGCGTTGTCGCCCAACCATGATCGCGCGGAATGCGCGCGCGTTCCGGCCGCCGAGATGACGACCCGCAGGGTGCCCTGGCAGCCGGCCTCGATATAGCCGCCGGACGGTTCACCCAGGATCGCGACGTCGGCGTGCAGCCAGTCCGGAAGCTCGCGTTGGATACGGTTCAGACCGTTGGCGCTGGCCTCAATCTCCTCGCAGTCGTAGAAGATCAGGGTGATGTCGTGGACCGGTTCGGCGATGGTGGCGGCCAGGTGCAGGAACACCGCGTCACCGGATTTCATGTCCGATGTGCCGCACCCGAAGAGGTGGTCGCCCTCGAACCGGGACGGCACGTTGTCGGCGATCGGCACCGTGTCCAGGTGGCCGGCCAGCACCACCCGCGAGGGCAGGCCGAAGTTCGTGCGGGCCAGCACCGCATCACCGGTGCGGACGATCTCATAGCCGCGGGTCTGCGCGCGCAGCGCGGCTTCCACCTCGTCGGCGATCCTGGCCTCGTCGCGCGACACGCTCGGGATGTCGACGAGCGCAGCGGTCAGCGCGATCGGGTCAGCGCTCAGGTCTAGCAAAGGGTCCGGCACAACTTCCCAGGCTAGCGGTCGGCGCCGATGTATTACGGTGGAGCACCGTGACTTCTGCTGCGGGCTTCGGACTGGCCACCATCACCGAGGACGGCACCGTCCTCGACACCTGGTTCCCGGACCCCGAACTGGGCGCCTACAGCCCCTCGGGCAGCACCCGGCTCTCCGCCGACGACGCACCCGAGGATCTGGCGGCGCTGGCCGGGACCGATCCGGCTCGTGGTGTCGAGACCATCGTCGTACGCACGGTGATCGCCGACCTGGCCGACAAGCCCGCCGACACCTATGACGCCTACCTGCGGCTGCACCTGCTGTCGCATCGGCTGATCGAACCGCACGGGCTCAACCTCGACGGTATCTTCGGTGCGCTGACCAACGTGGTGTGGACGAACTTCGGGCCATGCCAGATCGAAGGCTTCGAGAACGTGCGGGTGCGGTTGCGCCGCCGCGGTCCGGTGACGGTCTACGGCATCGACAAGTTCCCTCGGATGGTCGACTACGTGGTGCCGACCGGGGTACGGATCGCCGACGCCGATCGGGTCCGGCTCGGCGCGCATCTGGCCCCGGGCACCACCGTCATGCACGAGGGATTCGTGAACTTCAATGCCGGCACGCTGGGCGCCTCGATGGTGGAGGGGCGCATCTCGGCCGGGGTCGTCGTCGGCGACGGCTCCGACGTCGGTGGCGGCGCCTCCATCATGGGCACGCTGTCCGGTGGCGGCACCCAGGTGATCTCGATCGGCAAGCGCTGCCTGCTGGGCGCCAACGCGGGCCTGGGCATCTCACTGGGCGACGACTGCATCATCGAGGCCGGCCTGTACGTGACCGCGGGCACCAAGGTCACCACCCCGGACGGACAGACCGTGAAGGCGCGCGAGTTCTCCGGCGCCAATAACCTTCTGTTCCGGCGCAATTCGCTGACCGGGGCGGTCGAGGTGGTGGCCCGCGACGGTAAGGGCATCGCACTCAACGAGGCGCTGCACGCCAACTAGGCGCACTGTCCGGCCAAATCGGACCGAATTGCAGTAGCGCACTACTGCACCCGCCACGCCCCGTGCACGTGACGATCAAGGGCGTGAACCCGGTATTGCAACTCAATGGGGTGAATAAGTCATACCGACGGGGCGATGAGCTGGTTCACGTGCTCGTCGATTTCGACTTCGCCTTGGACGCAGGCGAATTCGTGGTCGTGACCGGACCATCGGGAGCCGGCAAGTCGACCTTGCTGCACATTGCCGGCGGGTTGGACGCACCCGACACCGGCACTGTGGCAGTGACTGGTCACGACGTCTGGTCGATGAGGGCAGGCTCCCGAGCGGCGTTCCGGCGGCGCAACCTCGGCTTCGTGTTCCAGTTCTTCAACTTGGTGCCGATGCTGACGGCAGTGGAGAACGTGTCATTGCCGCTCGTCCTGGACGGTGTGTCAGCGCGAACAGCCGACGCGCGGGCGGTGGAACTGCTGGACCGGATCGGGCTTGGCGACCGGGCGAAGCACCGGCCGGCCGAACTGTCGGGCGGACAAATGCAGCGCGTGGCAGTCGCCCGCGCACTGGTGGCCCGGCCGTCCATCGTGCTTGCCGACGAGCCGACCGGAAATCTCGACAGTCATTCGTCGACCGAGGTCTTGGATCTCCTGCGATCACTGTCCGACGAGGACGGTACAGCCGTGGTCATGGTCACCCACGATCCGGCGGCGGCACGCTACGGCACCCGTGAGGTGCACCTGGTGGACGGACGCGTTTGCGCGGCCGACGCCGTAGTCCCTGTGGAACCGTGATGCGTTGGTTGCGCGCGGGATCGATGGCGTTGCGGCGCATCCACCTTGCGGCGCTGATCGCGGACTGGCGCCGCACGCTGCTCAGCGTTCTCGGCGTCGCCCTCGGGGTGACTGTGGTGCTGGGCGTTCTGATCCTCAAATCAGAGGTCGCCCGCCCGTTCGACGCCTTCGGTCCGTCGCTTACCCACGCCGCCGACACCGAGGTGGTCGAGGTGACACCGAACGTCAGCGGTCGGTTGCCGATCGCGACCGTCAACCAGCTGCACACCGAGATCCCCGGGGCGGCCGTCATCCCGATCGTCGCCGGCCTCACGCCCGTGGACGTTCCAGGTGCCACCAAGCATGGCTTCTTCCTGCTCGGCGGCTCATGCCAGATCGAGTTGTTGGTGGGCACGTTCGACTGCGAACAGCGCGCCCGTGACATGAAGCCCGCAGACGGGCCCGGTGTGCCGCTGCAGATTCCGACGGCGATCGCCGAACGTCATGGCCTGAAACTCGGTGACGAGGTGCGCATCCCCGGTCTGCCCCGAGGTTCTGCGCATCTGGGGTGGACATTTGCCGAATTCGACCGCGTCGCGGGCATTAACGACGGCTACGTGTTGCTGGCGCCCTCCACCGATATCGCGGCGGCGCTGCTCGGCTCCCCTGGCTACGTCACGTCCACGTTCGTCGTCCCACGACCCGGGATCGACAGATCGCACCTCACCGCTGATATTGATCGGGTGGTCGCCGGCGTCGCAGTGGCTGGCGCCCCCCATCCGCACCTGCCTGCCGTGTTCGAGAACGGCGCGCAGACCTTCAACCTGGTCGCGGTGGCCGGCATCATCGTCGGCATCTTGATCGCGGTGAACACGATCCTGCTGGCCGTCGAGGACCGGCGCGCGGTGATGGGAACCATCGGTGCGATCGGCGCCGGGCCTGCTGGGTTGTTCGGCGGAATGGTCACCGAAGGAGCAGTGGTGGGCCTCGTCGGTGGATTGTTGGGCGTACCAAGCGGATTCCTCCTTGGTAACTATCTGGTCGGCAGTTTCGGACAGTCCATGCTGGCCGGATCTGGCGGCACAATCGCTGCGCATTTCACGCCGAGCCTGATTCCGCTCGGCGCGGGTGCAGGAATCGTCTGCGGCGTCCTCGCCATGATCGGGCCCGCCGCCAGGTTGGTCCGTGACGGACCGCTGGCGGCAATGGCGAGCGCTGGTGGAGTGCAGCGCGCCCGAAGAATTCCCGTCTGGCCGCTGTTCATCGGGGTCGGCTTGCTGGCGGCTTCGGTCGTCGTGCTGAAGATTTTCGAGCGCGGATCGCTACCACTGAACGTGGGCATCAACGGCATGACGATGGGGTTGTTCGGGTTGGTGCTGGCCACGGTATGGCTCGCCCCGCGCGAGGCCGGTGTACTGATCAAGGGGCTGACGATCGTGCGTCCCGCCGTCGGGCGCCTGCTGAGCGCCGACTTCGGGCGCTACGCATTGCTTTTCGCGTTCTCCGCCGCATTGCTCGCCGAGAGCACGAGCTTTGCCATCGGGTCATACAGCATGCAGCTGCTCGGCACCTCCCAGGTTGCAGCGCAGAAGCCGGACCGCCTTCCCGACTCGTTGTTGATCGCCCCGCAGTCGGTGCTCGATCAGCGGGACGGCCAACTCTCTGACGCAACGTTCGCGCTGGTGTCTCGCGCTGCTAACGGACGCAACGTCTCGGCGCGCTGGCGATCGACGATCTCGTCGGGAAGTTCCTCACGACTTGTCGCCGGCGTCACACCGGGTGATTGGTACAGCAGAGCGCTGTATGAGCCGACGGCTGCCGGTGACGCGTTCTGGCAGGGCCTGCAGGACGGCGAGGTCGGACTGAGCGAGATTGCGGCGAGCCGGCTCGAAGCTGCCGCGGGAGACACCGTCGAGCTGCCCACCGTGAATGGACCGAAGCGGTATCGAGTAGCCGGGATCGTTACGCCACAGATGGTCAATGACGCCGCGGTGGGCGATATCGTCCTGGTTTCCGAGCGCTTGGCACGCGCCGACTGGGCTGCGGTACGCGATCAGGTCGCGGTGGCCTACCAGTCGTCGGTCGACGCGAGTGCCCACCGTGACGATTTCCTGAAGCTGGATGCCGGATTGTGGGTGTACGACACCGAACAATGGCGATCGGTGGCCGCCACCGGGATAGAGCGCTTTCTGCAACCGTTCACGCTCGCCGGCTATGTGGTGATGGCCGCCGCGGGTCTGAGCCTGCTCAACGTGTTCGTGCTGGGATTGGTGCAACGCAAACGTGAGCGAGCCGCATTACGGGCAATCGGGGTTACCCCGGGACAAGAGCAGGCCGTGATCATCGCCAACGCCGTCCTGCTCGGCCTGCTGGTCGCGAGCCTGGCCGCGCTCGGCGGTGTGGGGCTGACCTACCTCTGGTCGTTGGGCTCACCGGTGTACTACGGCATCAAGATCGAATGGGGTGTGGCCCAATTGGCGTTGCGATCCGGGGTGACCGCCGTATTCGCCTTGATCGCGATCGCCGCGGTGTATCCCGTGATCCATGCGCGTCGCCTGGAGGCGGTCGACATACTGCGCACCAGCTAGGCGTGAAGTTCCCGATGCAATCGGGGAATGTCGTCGTCGGCGCACCGAAAGCGGTGCAGGTGCTCGCGGATCCCGCGACGTGACATGAACGTGAATTCTTCTGGCGGCAAAGACATCTGAAAAAGCAGCCCGCGACCCTGCGCCCCCTCCATAAGTGCGCCACCGCCCGCAACCGGCAGTGTCATCACCATCGTGCAGTAGGACGGGACGGTCTTTTCGAATTCGATGCGGTAAAGGCCAAAGCCGCTCAGGTTCGTGATGAGCGGATTCCACCGCGCCGGATTGAAAGCCGTGGATACACAGCGAGCACCCCGCCACGCACCGGCGATGTCCAGGAACTGCTGGTTGATCCGCATGTCGCAGTGTTCGTCGTCAAAGTGGTCCACATGGTGGCGTATGCGTTGGGCGATCGAGTATGCCGCGTCTTCGGTGAACAGGTCGACGTTCATCGTCGTAATGATGTTGCCGGTCAGCCTCGGGTCGAGTCCACAACGCTTGCGTGTGTTCACGACAATCGCGAGAGCGCGACGGCCCACCAGGGGATCGGCGTTCATCAGCGCTTCAGATACCACCGCGCACACAACGTCGTTGGCGGATAACCGCGTACCGCTTCCGAACGCGTTACGCATGCGAGCGATCTCAGCCTCACCGAAGTAGAGACTCAGGGTCCGCTGCCTGGGCGAATCTTTTATCAAATATCGCACGCAGCGGGCGGTTTCGATGAGGCCGAGGCAACGCACCCCCGGCCGTCGCGCGCCATCGGCGCGAAGATGTTCGTCGAGGTATGCGGCGCGGTCTTCGATGATCAGCGGCTGCATGCACGGTGTGTCGGCGGCCGCGGCAACCCAGGTGTTCATGAAGTGCATCAGGGTCTGCATATCGCCGACGGCGTGGTGCCACGAGAAACCGATCGCCGTTGCGTCATCCGCGAGTCGGGTGACACGCACCCGGCACACCGGACCCCATCCCCATCGTGCGATGGCGCCGTTCACGGGGTCGACAAGCCAGATCCCGGTGTCGTCCACAGTCGAGCGGATGGCCTCCTCGAGGGTGCGATCCGAGGACACCACCGTGAACGGCACACCCTGGCCCCTGCACCGGATTCCCATCCTCCCTCTGGCCAGAGTCATTCGTCCGGCGAAAATCGGCAGCACGGTGAGGGCGTGCGCAAATGCCCGGGCAAGGGCGGTGGTCTCAAGCGGTCGCTCGAAGAAGAAGACCATGTGGGTCGCCAGGTTCGCGACGATGACATCTCCGACATTGCAACGAATGTCGAGCGGCTGTGCGCGCGACGGCTTGATCAGTTGGGTCGACACGATCGCTACCCCCGACGGCTGACCACGATGCGCCCGCCGAGCTTCGGGACACGGGCGATTCCCCGGAAATGCGACTTCTCATCGGCCGCGGCATCGGTGTGGATGCGGAAGTTCTGCAACACAGTCCTCAGCACGATGTCCATTTCGGCGGTGGCGTAGTCAGCGCCGAGGCACCGCCGCGTTCCACCACCGAACGCCAGCCATGCTGCCGGCGGTTTGGCAGAGCGGAAGCGGTGCGGGTCAAAGCGTTCCGGATTCGCAAAGACGTCCGGATTGTCGTGGAGATCGGCGATGCGCACCAGCACCGTGCGCCCGTGCGGAATGTGCCACTCGCCGAGGCCGAAGCCCGGTGAGGTGACCCGGCGACCGGCCACGTCGATGACGGTTCGGCTTCGCAACACCTCCGCAATCGTGGCCCGCCGGAAGTCGCGGCCCCCTTCATCGACCTCTCGCACCAGTTCTGCGAGGACTTCTGGATGACGTCGCAACCGTTCGAACACCCAACTGAGTGCCGAGGCCGTGGTTTCATGGCCCGCACCGATCAGCGTCAACAGCTCGTCGCCGATGTCGGACGGCGGCATGGCACTTTCGCCGACGCTCCGGCTGCGCACCAACAGCGCCAAGACGTCCGTCCGCTCACCGAGACCCGGATCGGCCTCGGCGCGAGCGATGAGCGTGCGTACGATTCGGTCAAATTCCATTCGGAATTCGTCCAGCCTGGCCCACGGGCTGTGCCGCCTGGCCCAGATGGGCGCCGCCGGCACGAATGCCATCAGCTGACCGAGTCTCATGTAGGGCGGAACGATATCGCGCAGCGTCTCCAGTTCAGCGCTATCGGAGCCGAAGATGGTATGCAGAATCACGTTCAAAGTGATCCTGTTCATCGGTTCGAGTGTCCGAAACTCCTTGCCCTCAGGCCAGTTCGTGCCTTCCCGGACTGTCTCGTCCTCAACGATGCGCATGTGGCCGTTGAGGTTGCGACCGTGGAGTGCGGGAGCAAGCAGCCGACGCCGGCTGCGATGCGAAACGCCGTCGAGCCCGAACACCGACCCGGGCCCGAACCAATTGCCGAGGTTCGGCTGCACGTTACGAAGCTCTTCGGTGCTCGCGGCACACACCGACCGCACCAGGGCAGGATCAGAAACCACGACGGATCGTCCGAACAGCGGAACATTGATTTCGAAGACGCGCCCGTGCCGCTTGATCCAGCCGCGCATCGCCGCACCACGAAATGCGGCGAATTCCACCCCCTGCACCAGCTTTGGTGAGCGCACTCGCGGCGGGCTCAACCTCGACGGTGTCAGTGTTTCGTGCGGGTCAGCAAGGGCCACAGGCGAATTGTCACTCGCGTACGGCGCAACCACCTCGGTAGTGCACTACTGCAATCCGCTAGTCGGCGGCCAGTATGCAGAACTCGTTGCCCTCGGGGTCGGCGAGCACCACCCAGCTCTGCTCGCCCTGACCGATGTCGACGGGGCGCGCCCCCAGCGCCAGCATGCGGTCGACCTCGGCCTGCTGATCGTCGGGCGTGAAGTCAAAATGGATGCGGTTCTTGATGATTTTGGCATCGGGGACCGCCAAGAACAGCCAGTCCGGTCCGGCGCCGGCAGGTGCACGCAACGCCACGTCCCCGTCCTCGGTCGGCTCGGCCGGCCAGCCCAGCACTGTCGACCACCACGAGGAGAGCACATGGATGTCGTGAGCGTCGATGCAGACTTCGCTGAATCTGAGTGTCACTTCATGAGCTCCTTTTTCACCACTTTGCCCATCGCGTTGCGCGGCAGCGAATCGACCAGCCGCACCTCTCGCGGTCGCTTGTGGATCGAAAGCTGTTCGGCCACATACGCAATCAGTTCGTCCGGTTTGGCGTCGCCGACCACGAACGCGACGATGCGCTGACCGAGATCGGCGTCGGGCAGCCCCACCACCGCGACCTCATCGACCCCGGGATGACCCATCAGCACCGTCTCGACCTCACCCGCACCAATCCGGAAGCCACCGGACTTGATCAAGTCCACCGACTCACGCCCGACGATGCGGTGCATACCGCCGTCGTCGATGACGGCGGCATCCCCGGTGCGATACCACCCGTCGGGGTCGAACGACTCGGCCGTGGCATCGGGCCTGTTCAGGTAGCCGTCGAACAATGTGGGCGCCTTAAGGTGAAGACTGCCAATGGTTTCCCCGTCATTCTCGGCGACCGACCCGTCCTCGCGCACCAGCCGGGTCTGCACCCCGGCCAACGGCAGGCCGACCCATCCGGGCCTGCGTTCGCCGTCCGCCCGGGTGCTCAGCGTGATCAGCGACTCGGTGCTGCCGTATCGCTCGACGGGCAGGTGGCCAGTCAGTTCGGCAAGCCGGCTGAACACCGGCACGGGCAGCGGCGCGCTGCCCGACACCAGCAGCCGCGCCGACGCCAGCGCGGTGGCAGCCTCGGTGTCGGCCGCCACCCGCGACCAGACCGTCGGGACCGCGAAATACAAACTTCCACCAGCGCCGGCGTAACCGGCCGGGGTGGGTTTTCCGGTGTGCACGAAGCGGTTTCCCACCCGCAGCGACCCGAGCAACCCCAGGATCAGGCCGTGGACGTGGAACAGCGGCAGCCCGTGCACCAGGGTGTCGTCCGGGCTCCACTGCCAGGCCTGAGCCAGCGCGTCGATGTCGGCGGCGATCGCGCCCCGGCTGATCAGCACCCCCTTGGGCAGGCCAGTGGTGCCGGAGGTGTACATCACCATGGCGGTGGCATGCGGCGGTGACTCGGGATAGCGATGCCACGATCGGGCGTGCAGCCGCACCGGCACGTGCGGCAGGCCGCCGAGGTCAGCGGGCTGCTCCCCCAGCCAGGCCTGGGCACCGGAATCGGTCAGGATGTGCGCGCGTTCGGCGACCCCGACGTCGGCGGGCACCGGCACGAATGGCACCCCGGCGATCAGGCAGCCGGTGACGGCGAGCACGGTCGTCGCGGTGGGAGTGGCGAGCACGGCCACCCGGCCGGCGCCGCCGACCCGCTCGGCCACCGACGTGGCCGCACCGACGAGATCACTACGAGACAACACGGCGCCGTCGATGCGCACGGCGTCGCCGATATCGGCTCCGGCGGCGACAGCGGCCGGATTCAGGGAGGCCAGCAACACGCCAGCGACGCTACCGAAGATACTGGCGTGGTGAAGCCCATCACCCAGGTCTCGTCGCGCGAGGTGTACCGCAACAACTGGATGACCGTGCGTGAGGACAGCATTCGACGGCAGGACGGCTCGGCCGGCATCTACGGCGTCGTCGACAAGCCCGACTACGCACTGATCATCGCCGTCGACGGCACTCGGGTGGGGTTGGTGGAGCAGTACCGGTATCCGCTGGGCGAACGTCGCTGGGAGTTCCCGCAGGGCACCGCCCCGGACCGGGCGGACGTCGAGCCGACTGAACTCGCGATCCGCGAGCTGCGCGAGGAGACCGGCCTGACCGCGGGTTCGTTCGTGGTTCTCGGCCGTCTGGACATCGCCGCGGGCATGAGCAGCCAGCGGGGGTGGGTGTTCCTGGCCACCGATATCACCGCAGGTGAACCCGAGCGCGAGCACGAAGAGCAGGACATGCACTTCGAGTGGTTCGAGCGCAGTCGGTTCGAAGAGATGGTCCGGACTGGCGAGATCACCGACGCCCAGTCGATCGCCGCGTACGGGCAATTGCTGCTTCGGGAGCGTTTCGAATACTGACCGGCGCGTCATGGGACAGATGTGACAGGTGAGGTTTAGTGACGGCTACGCTGATTACTCGCAACGATCATTCGAGGAGTCATGGAATCGGGCCGCCTGGGTGTCGCACTGCTGGCCACAGCCACCATCTGCGCCGCGGGACTGCTGTCCCCCGCCTCGGCGCACGGTCAGCCACTGGCATGGAACGGGCGCTATCAGATGGTGACCTACGCCTCGCAGAAGGCGGGCACCAGCCCGGCGAACCGCCAGAAGGAAAACGACTTCGGCGCCGCCTTCACCCTGTCGACCACCTGCTCGGGGGGCGCCTGCGCGGCCACCGTCGTCGACGGCCCGGCGCCCGGTAACCCGACGATCCCGCAGCCGACCCGCTACACCTGGAACGGGTCCGAGTGGGCCACCACCTACGACTGGGTGTGGGACTGCTTCCTGGGCGACGGCTACCAAAAACAGTGGAGCCCCGCCACATCGTGGGCGTTCTACTCACCGCAGCCTGACGGATCCCTGCGCGGCACCTGGCACACCGACATCGCCCAGGGGCCCTGCCGCGGCAGCGTCGTCATGCCGGTCGCAGCCTTCCCGGCCTGAGGTGTCCGCGCCGATTCACCCACAATGGAGATCGATGACTGACACGGCAACGGCGACGGTGCGCAACCACTCGATGGATCTCTTTCGGGTGTGTGCCCTGCTGTTCGTCGTCCTGGGGCATTGGATGGCGGCCTCGCTGACCTTTTCCGACGGGGCGTTCTGGCGGGACAACCCCTTGGTGGACCTGCCCTGGACGCAGTGGCTGACCTGGATCTTCCAGGTGGTGCCGGTGTTCTTCGTGGTCGCCGGTTACGCCAGCGCGGTGTCGTGGATGCAGCGCAAACCCGACGAGTCCCGGCAGGCCTGGTTGCGCCGCAGGCTGGTCCGCCCGCTGGGGCCGACCGCGGTCTACGTGGTGTTCGCACTGTTGGTCGTGGCGGTGTTGGGCGGCGTCGGCGTGGCGGGCTCAGAGCTGGACTTCGGTGCCTGGGCGGTGGCCATGCATCTCTGGTTCCTGGGCATCTACGTGCTGGTCGTCGCGCTGACGCCGGTGGCGGTGGCCGCCCATCGGCGGTGGGGCCTGTGGGTGCCGGTGGTGACGACGCTGGTAATCGCCGGCGTCGACGCGGCGACGATCGGCGCCCATGTGCCGTATGTCGGCTGGCTGAACCATCTGCTGGTATGGGCGGTGCTCTATCAGCTCGGGATCGCCTGGCAGGACGGCATGTTGCGCGGGCGGGTTGCGATCGGGCTGGCTGCGGGTTCGGCGGTCGTGTTGGTGCTGCTGGTCACCGTGGGGCCCTACCCGGTCGCCATGATCGGCGTTCCCGGCGCGGTCGTAGACAACACCGGCCCACCCAACCTGGCGCTCCTCGCGCTTGGCGGCGTGGAGGCCGGGCTGGCGCTGGCCGCCGCCCCCGTTGTCAACGGGATGTTGAAATCGGCTCGCGCCCAACGCATTCTGGTGATCGCCAACGACAATGTGATGGCGCTCTACCTATGGCACATGATCCCGGTGGTGATCGTGGCGCTGGCGGGTTATCCGACCGGGCTGCTGCCGCAACCGACGCTCGGCACGGCGGACTGGTGGTGGTTCCGCCTGGCGTGGGTGGCAATCCTGGCGGTGGTGGCGGTCGTCGAACTGGCGTTGTTGTGGTGGGGGCGCGCGTTGTTCTCCGCGCCGCTGCCTACCCTCGCGGTCCCGATCCCGGCGTGGCTGGGCGAGGTGCTGCTATTCGCCGGCACTGTCGCGATCGCCGTCACGATGTCGGTGTTCGCCGCGCTCGGTTTCGCACCTGAGGGACGTTTCCCGGTGGCGGCCAGTGTCGGGTTCGCCGTGGGGATAGCGCTGGTGGCGCTGGCACCTATCGGTAGGCGTCGAAACCCAGCTTGACGGCCAGCACCAGCCCGGCGGCGCCAATCACGATACGCAGCGGGGTGGCCGGCGCACGCCGCACGACGATAGGACCCAGTCGCGATCCGATCAGACAGCCCGCGCCCAACGGGATAACCGCAAGCCAGTGCACCGGGGCAAGGACGGCGAACAGCACCGCCGCCACCGTGTTGGCCAGCCCGAGCAGAATGTTCTTGGTGGCATTGGCGTGGGCCAGACTGTCTGCGCCCGCGTTGAGCAGCAACGCCAGGAAGAGCACGCCGGCCGCCGCGCCGAAATAGCCGCCGTAGAGCGCGATCCCGAACATCGCCGCCATCTCGGCCACCACCACCACGCGACGACGCCGGCCCGGGCGGGGTGTCCCGCGGGGCGCGACGATCGCCACCGACGCCAGGGCGAGCAGTACCGGGACCACCTTCTCGAAGGCGTCGGCAGGTGTGGTCAGTAGGAGCACCGCACCGACGGCGCCGCCGGCGACGGTCACTGGCGCACTGCGGACCAGGAAGCGGCCCTGCCCGACGAGTTCGGGTCGCGACCCCCACGCCGAGCCGATGCCGTTGAACACCAACGCCACCGTGTTGGTGACGTTGGCCGTCACCGGTGGCAACCCGACGGCGAGCAGCGCTGGATAGGTGGCGACCGAAGCCAGACCGGCGATGCTGCCGGTCAATCCGCCGAGCACACCGGCGATCAGCAGAGTGATGGCGTCCAGTGCGTTCAGTGGGGGTCCTTTCGACACCAAGGGGCCCGATCGGGCGCTTCCATGATGCGCCTTGCCATCGGCAACCCCCGACACGCCTGGACCTGAGCTGTCGATGAGCCGGTGCGGCCTGCAGCCGCGGGAGAGGATCAGTGGCGGGTATCCGGGTGACTTTCGTGCACATGGGAGGTGAGAGTGTCCGACGTTGCAACCGACCGCGATCTCACGCTGCGAGCAGCGGCCCTGCTCTACGGCAACGGCCAGTCGACGCAGATGGTGCTGGTGGCCGTCGACCGGATCAACCAGGGGCTCGACAGCCACACGACGGTAGTCCCCTCCTGGGCCTCGCTGCTGGCCGTGACCGACGATCCCGCCGCGCCGGTGCGAGTGGCTCCGGTCAGCCCTGTCGGGGTGAACATGCGTCGCGTCGCCAGGGCGATGCGGGCCATCGATCGTGCCGAGGACGGGCCTCTTGATCGCGCCGAACTCGACCGCGACTTGACTCTTGCCGCTGGCGAAAAATTTTCCAGTACAGCGGCTTTCGTAGCGGCCTGCGCCGCAGGCGCTGCGGCTCTGGCGGTGGTGTTCGGCGTCGACGAGGTGCGCGCCATTGTGCTGGCCGCGATCAGCGCCGCCGCCGGCGGCGCGCTACGTCGCGGGCTGGGGCGGTTCTCCGCGGGCCCACCGATGCAAGCATTCGCCGCGGCCACCGTTGCCGGTGCCGTTGGGGCGCTGGCCATGCACCTCAACATCGGCGCCGCGGCACTGATCACAGTCTGCCCAGCCATGGTGCTCGTGCCAGGGCCGCACGTACTCAACGGCGCGATGGACGTGCTGGCGTTGCGGATAACTCTGGGGATCGCCCGGCTCGGCTACGCCGCCTTGGTCCTCGCCGCGATCGCCGCGGGATTGATCCTTGGCCTGAGACTAGGTGGACAGACCCTGCCGGTGAGCGGTGGCGCGGCGGCCGTGCCGCTGATCGCTGACGTGCTCGCAGCAGGCGTCGCCGCCGCCTGCTACCCGGTCTACTTTTCCATGCCCTACCGGATGATCGGTTGGCCGATCGCGACCGGGATGGCGGCCCATGCCCTGCACTGGTGGGCGACCACGGTGTGGCACCTGAGCCTGGCCAGCTCGGCGTTCCTTGCCTGCCTGCTGGTCGGCGCCGTGCTCGCGCCGGTCTCACACAAGCTGCGAATCCCGTTCGCAGCCATAGGTTTCGCCGCAGTCGTCGCACTGGTCCCAGGGGTGTACGTGTTCCGGACGCTCAGCGGGCTGGCACAGCTACCGGCATCCACCACACCGGAACTGGTCGCCGTGACGATGTCCGATGCGGCAACCGCCGCGTTGGTCGTCACCGCCATGGCCCTCGGCCTTATCATCCCCATCCACATTCGCGACGCCCTGGTCCGCCGTCAACCCCGCTGCGCCAGTGCCCGCAGGAAGAACATCAGGTTGGCCGGGCGTTCGGCAAGTCGGCGGACGAAATAGCCGTACCACTGCGTACCGAAGGGCACGTACACCCGCACGTGGTCGCCCTGCGCCGCCAGCCTGCGCTGCTCGCCGTCGCGGATGCCGTACAACATCTGGTATTCGAATTCACTTACGCCACGGTTACATTGGCGGGCTAGTTCACCGGCTGCTGCGATGACGGCGGGATCGTGCGAGGCGACCATGGGGTACCCGCTGCCGGCCATCAGCGTGCGCAAGCAGCGCAGGTAAGACTGCGTGACCTCACCTGCGTCCCGGTAGGCCACCGATGCCGGCTCGTCGTAGGCGCCCTTGCACAACCGGATGCGGGCGCCGGCCGCGGCGAACTCGGCACAGTCGGCCTCGGTACGTTTGAGGTAGGCCTGCAAAACCGTTCCCACGAAGGCGAACTCGGTGCGCAGTTCGCGCACGATCGAGAGCGTTGAGTCGGTGGTGGTGTGGTCCTCGGCGTCGATGGTGACCCAGGCGCCGATCTGCTGGGCCCGTTGACAGATGGCGTGGGCGTTCTCCAAGGCGATCTTGTCGCCGTCGGCGGGCAGCGCCTGGCCGAGGGCGGACAGTTTCAGCGACACCTCCAGCGGGCGTATCGCCGCCGCGTTCTCGCCGCGGGCACCGAGCGCGTCGAGCAGTAGCAGGTAGGCCTTGACGGTCCCCTCGGCGGCGTCGATATCGGCGACATCCTCACCGAGGTAGTCGATGCTGACCAGCCGGTCCGTGTCGCGCAATGCGGTCACCGCGACCAGAGCGTCGTCGATCGTTTCGCCTGGCACGAACCGGCGCACGACATCGCGGGCGACCGGCATGCGTTCGGCGCTGTGGCGCAACCGCTCTGAGCGCCCGGCAGCCAGGATCGCGGGTCGCGCGACTCGAGTGAAGGCGCTCATGACTCCACCCCCATGTGCGGGTAGATGTGATCGGTGGGCGGGACGAACGTCTCCTTCATCGAACGCGCCGAGGTCCACCGCAGCAGGTTGAGCGCGGAGCCGGCTTTGTCGTTGGTGCCCGAGGCCCGCGATCCGCCGAACGGCTGCTGTCCGACGACGGCTCCGGTCGGCTTGTCGTTGACGTAGAAATTGCCCGCGGCGAATCGCAGCCGATCGGCCGCCGTCGCCACGGCGGCCCGATCGTCGGCGATCACCGCGCCGGTCAGCGCGTAGCGGGAGCCCTTGTCGACGACGTCAAGCACGTCATCGAACTCGTTGTCGGGGTATATGTGCACGGCCAGGATCGGCCCGAAGTACTCGCATGAGAACGCCTCGTCGGTCGGGTCGTCGGACAGCAGGACCGTCGGCTGTACGAAATAGCCTTCGCTGTCGTCACATTCGCCGCCAACCGCGATGGTGACGCCGGGGGCGCTCTTGGCCCTTTCCAAGGCCCGCGCATTCTTGGCGAATGCACGGGCGTCGATGACGGCTCCGCCATAGTTCGCCAGGTCGGTGACGTCACCGTAGGTCAACGCCGCGGTGGCGCCGAGGAAGTCGTCGCCCATCGTCTGCCACAGCGAGCGCGGAACGAACGCGCGCGAGGCGGCCGAGCACTTCTGCCCCTGGTAGTCGAACGCACCGCGAATCAGGGCCGTGCGCAACACATCCGGATTCGCCGAGCTGTGCGCGACGACGAAGTCCTTGCCGCCGGTCTCCCCGACCAGCCGCGGGTAGCTGTCGTAGTCGGCGATGCGGGTGCCGACCTCGCGCCACAGATGCTGGAAGGTGGCGGTGGACCCGGTGAAGTGAATGCCCGATAGCCGCCGGTCGGCGAGCACCACATCGGAGACCGCAAATCCGTCGCCGGTAACAAGGTTGATCACCCCGGCCGGCAGACCGGCGGCCTCCAGCAGCTGCATGGTCAGGTAGGCGGCGAAGGTCTGGGTGATCGACGGCTTCCAGACCACGGTGTTGCCCATCAGCGCCGGCGCGGTCGGCAGATTGCCGGCGATCGCGGTGAAGTTGAACGGTGTGACGGCATAGACGAAGCCGTCCAGCGGGCGGTAGTCGGTGCGGTTCCACACGCCCGGGCCGCTGGTCGGCTGCTGAGCCAGGATCTGGCGGGCGAAGGCGACATTGAAGCGCCAGAAGTCGACCAGCTCGCAGGGGGCGTCGATCTCGGCCTGGTAGGCGGTCTTGGACTGGCCCAGCATGGTGGCCGCGGCGATCTTCTCGCGCCATGGGCCGGCCAGCAGGTCGGCGGCCCGCAGGAATACCGCGGCGCGGTCGTCGAACGGGGTGGCGGCCCATTCTCGTTTGGCGGTCATGGCTGCGTCGACCGCCGCCACGGCATCGGCGGTGGTGGCGTTGGACAGGGTGCCCAGCCGGGCGCTGTGCCGGTGCGGCTGGGTGACGTCGATGCGCTCGCCGTCACCCAGGCGGTGCCGGCCGCCGATGACGTGCGGTAGGTCGATGGGGCTGGTCGATAGATCGTGGAGGGCCGCGGTGAGGCGGGCCCGCTCAGCGGAGTGAGGTGCGAAATCGTGAACCGGCTCGTTGGCGGGCACGGGAACGTCGGTGCGGGCATCCATGCTGTCCAGGATTGCGCCCGGCGCGCCGCAAACCGTTGGCTGATCCGACAAGACTGACCGATGCCACTAGTAGAGTCTGACAACATGCGGGAGGTCGGCGTCGGACTGGGCCAGCTGGTGTTGGCCCTGGATGCGACGCTGGTCCGGCTCGTTGAGGCGCCGCGGGGGCTGGACCGTCCGGTGCGGTCGGCAGCCCTGATCGACGCCGACGATGTGCGGCTGGGCCTGTCCTTCAGCGCCGGCTCGGCGGATGTGTTCTTTCTCCTCGGAATCTCCGACGCCGATGCGATCGGATGGCTGGACCGGCAGATCGCCGCGCACGGCCCGCCGGCCGCGATATTCGCCAAGGAACCCTCCGACGCCGTCGTCGACCGAGCTGTCGCCGCCGGGACCGCCGTCGTCGCCGTCGACCCCAAAGCCCGGTGGGAACGGTTGTATCGCCTGGTCAACCACGTATTCGAGCACCGGAGGACCGACTCGGTCACGGATTCGGGCACCGACCTGTTCGCCCTGGCGCAATCGATCGCCGACCGCACCCACGGCATGGTCAGCATTGAAGACGAGCAGTCGCACGTGCTGGCCTATTCGGCGTCCAACGAAGAGGCCGACGAGCTGCGGCGGTTGTCGATCCTGGGCCGGGCCGGCCCACCGGAGCATCTGCGCTGGATCGCCCAATGGGGCATCTTCGATCGGCTTCGCGCCGGTGCCGACGTGGTCGCGGTCGACGAGCGGCCGGAATTGGGGCTGCGGCCGCGGCTGGCCATCGGCATCCACCGCCGGGACGCGACCGTACCCTTCTCCGGCACCATCTGGGTCCAGCAGGGCACTCGACCGCTGGCCGACGATGCCGAGGAGGTGCTGCGCGGTGCGGCGGTGCTGGCGGCCCGGATCATGGCCAGGCTGGCGGCCCGGCCATCGGCGCATCTGCTGGCCGTGCAACAGCTACTCGGACTCGCCGACACCGACGAGACCGACGTCGTCACCTTGGCACGCGAGCTCGGGGTCCCGCTCGACGGGCGTGCGGCCGTGATCGGCTTCATCGCGGGCGACGCCCACCCCCGGACTGCTGACGTTCTGGCCCTGAGTGCGAGCGCGTTTCGCCCCGATGCGCAGGTGGCTGCCAATGGGCAGCGGGTGTATGTCGTGCTGCCGGACTCCGGCCGCACGGCCGCGGTCGTGTCGTGGATCCGCGGCACGATCGGCGCGCTACGCACCGAGCTCGGCCTGGACCTGCGGGCGGTGATCGCGGCCCCGGTCGCCGGCCTGACCGCCATCGCCGGCGCGCGCCGCGAGATCGACCGCGTCTTCGACAGCGCAGCGCGTCACCCGGTCTTCGGTCAGGTGACGACCCTGGCCGAGGCCCGCACGACGGTGTTACTCGACGAAATCGTCACGCTGGTGGCCGCCGAGCCCCGGCTGGTGGACCCGCGGGTGCGCCGATTACGGGAAGCCGAGCCCGTGCTGGCCGAGACCTTGCTGGTATACCTGGACAGCTTCGGCGACGTCGCGGCGGCCGCCGCGACGCTGCACGTGCACCCCAACACCGTCCGCTACCGGGTCCGCCGCCTTGAACAGGCACTTTCCACCTCACTGAGCGATCCCGACGTCAGGCTATTACTGTCACTAAGCCTGCGGGCAACCGCCTGATCAACGTCGTCAAGTAGCCGCGCCGCATTCACCGAGAATATTTTCAACCAACCTGGTAACAATGTTGCATCTGTTACCGATGAGGCCTTTGTCATGACTGGGTGTGAGCCCTGTCACGACGCAAGAAAACCTCGGTGTTCGGGGCCCCCCGATTACCGTCGAACCACTAAGCACCAAGGGGTCAGCATGAAACGTATGGGTCGAGTGCTGGTGGCGATGATCGCCGCCGTCGCGGCGTTGTTCGTCGGGACAGGCACTTCACACGCAGGTTTGGATAACGAGCTGAGTCTGGTCGACGGCGGTGGCCGCACGATGACGATTCAGCAGTGGGACACCTTCCTCAATGGCGTGTTCCCCCTGGACCGCAACCGGCTGACTCGTGAGTGGTTCCACTCCGGCAAGGCTGTCTACAGCGTGGTCGGCCCGGGCGCCGATGACTTCGCGGGCACCTTGGAGCTGGGCTACCAGGTCGGCTTCCCGTGGTCGCTGGGTGTGGGCATCAACTTCAGCTACACCACGCCCAACATCCTGCTCGACGACGCGAACATCTCCCCGACGGGCTTCAACCCGCTGGGATCGGTGATCACCCCGAACCTGTTCCCGGGTGTCTCGATCAGCGCTGACCTGGGCAACGGCCCCGGTATCCAGGAAGTCGCCACCTTCTCGGTGGACGTCTCGGGCCCCAACGGCTCGGTGGCCGTGGCCAACGCCCACGGCACCGTCACCGGTGCCGCCGGCGGTGTGCTGCTGCGCCCGTTCGCCCGGCTGATCTCCAAGGCCGGCGACAGCGTCACCACCTACGGCGAACCCTGGAACATGAACTAACGAGAAGTACCTGACCCCGCTTGGGTGGGGCGGTTGGGCTTGCTAGCCCAGCCGCTCCACTGCGGCGGCGATTCGTTCGTCCGTTGCGGTCAGAGCCACCCGAACGTGCTGCGCACCCCGGGCCCCGTAGAACTCCCCGGGAGCGACCAGAATGCCACGCTCGGCCAGCCAGGACAGGGTCGTCCGGCACGGCTCACCGCGAGTAGCCCACAAGTACAGCCCCGCCTCGGAATCGTCGACGGTGAAATCCGCTGACCGCATCGCGGCGAGCAGGACATCGCGGCGGCGCGCATAGCGCTGCCGCTGCTCCAGTTCATGGGCGTCATCGTCGAGCGCGGCCACCATCGCCGCCTGCACCGGCGTCGGCACCATCATTCCGGCGTGTTTACGCACCGCCAACAACTCCGCGACCACGTCAGGGTCGCCGGCGACGAACCCGGCGCGATACCCCGCCAGTGACGAGCTCTTGGACAGCGAGTGCACCGCCAGTAGCCCGGTGTGGTCACCGCCGCTGACCGAGGGATGCAGCACCGAGGTCGGCTCCGCCTCCCACGCCAGGCCCAGATAGCACTCGTCGGACACCACGAGAGTGCCGCGCTCGCGGGCCCATTCGATCACCTTGCGTAGATGGTCGCGGCCCAGCACCTTGCCCGTCGGGTTACTCGGAGAGTTGATGAACAGCACCGCGGGCGATTCGGGACCGAGCTGGGTCACCGAATCCGCGGGGATCACCCGGGCGCCGGCCAGCCGCGCCCCCACGTCATAGGTGGGATAGGCCAACTCGGGCACCACGACCACGTCGTCGGCACCCACACCCAACAGCGTGGGCAGCCACGCGATCAGCTCCTTGGTGCCGATGACCGGCAGCACCGCCTGCTCGGTCAGCCCGGTGATGCCGTAGCGCCGGTGCAACGCGGCTACCGCCGAGGCGCGCAGGGCCGGCGTACCCGCGGTCGTCGGATAGCCCGGTGCGGCGCTGGCCTCGGCGAGGGCGGCCCGGATTACCGGAGCCACCTCGTCCACCGGGGTGCCCACCGACAGGTCGACGATGCCACCGGGGTGCGCCCGCGCGGTGGCCGTCACTTCGGCAAGGGTGTCCCAGGGGAAGACCGGCAGCGCCGCTGACAGTGGCCGGCGGCGCGCACGCAACGGGATCGGAGGCGTCAGTCCTCTTCCTTGGGCGGCAGATCCTTGATGAACTGCGGGTCGTTATCGGTCTGCCCGACCTTGGAGGCGCCGCCCGGCGAACCGAGTTCGGCGAAGAAGTCAGCGTTGATCTGGGTGTACTGCGACCACTGATCCGGAACGTCGTCCTCGTAGTAGATCGCCTCGACGGGGCAAACCGGCTCACACGCGCCACAATCAACGCATTCATCGGGGTGGATGAACAGCATGCGCGCGCCCTCGTAGATGCAGTCGACCGGGCATTCCTCAATACATGCCTTGTCCTTGATGTCGACGCAGGGTTCGGCAATCGTGTACGTCACTGAGGTTCTCCTCGGTCTGTCTACTCGTCGGGGTGGCTGTTATTCGGTGTGGCTGTGTGTCTAGCGCTGGCGCTGAGAACGCCTAGTATCCGATGCCGGTCGCTGGATAGCCGACTCAGTGTGCCCTAACTTGTCGGATACCCGATACCAGGCCGCTCAGGTGTTCCGCGCGGTAACTGATACTAGACGTTTCGTATATTAACTAGCGACAGCCGCAGATGCAGTGGTGACACCGACAGCGCGTCACTATCCCCAGACAACCGAAGGCGGGCAGCCTCCTCAGGCAGCGCGGTCGGCGTACGTCGTAGTGCGCTGGCGGGCCGGGCGGCCGATGCCCTCGGCGATGGCGACCAGCTCTTCGACCGACTTCGCCGAGCCGTTCTCCGAACCCGCCATCCGCGAGATGGTCTCCTCCATCAGCGTTCCGCCCAGATCGTTGGCGCCACCGGTCAGCATCACCTGGGTGCGCTCCACACCCAGCTTGACCCAGCTGGTCTGGATGTTGGAGATCCTGCCGTGCAGCATGATTCGCGCCAGCGCGTGCACCGCACGGTTGTCGCGGTGCGTCGGCCCGGGCCGAGCGCCGCCGGCCAGGTACAGCGGCGAGCTCTGGTGCACGAACGGCAGCGGCACGAACTCGGTGAAACCACCGGTGCGATCCTGGATGTCGCGCAACACATTGAGGTGACCGACCCAGTGCCGCGGGGTGTCGACGTGGCCGTACATCATCGTCGAGCTGGACCGCAGGCCGACCTCGTGCGCGGTGCTGACCACCTCGATCCACATCGACGTCGGCAGCTTGCCCTTGGTGAGCACCCAGCGCACTTCATCATCGAGAATCTCGGCGGCCGTGCCGGGGATGGAGCCAAGACCGGCTTCCCGCAGCGCCGTCAGCCATTCCCGAATGCTCAAGCCGCTCTTGGTGACCCCATTGGAGATCTCCATCGGCGAGAACGCGTGCACGTGCATGGACGGCACACGTGCCTTCACCGCGCGCACCAGGTCGGCGTAGCCGGTGACCGGCAACTCGGGGTCGATGCCGCCCTGCATGCACACCTCGGTGGCACCGGCGACGTGCGCCTCCCAGGCACGGTCGGCGACTTCGTCGGTGGACAGCGAGTAGGCGTCGGCGTCGCCCTTACGTTGGGCGAACGCACAGAACCGGCAGCCGGTGTAGCAGATGTTGGTGAAATTGATGTTGCGGTTGACCACGAACGTGACGTCGTCGCCGACGGCATCGCGGCGAAGCGAATCAGCAAGGGCTGCAACGGCATCCATCGCGGGTCCGTCCGCGGTGGCCAGCGCGAAGTACTCGTCGTCGGTGCATCCGGCAGGATCGCGCTCGGCGGATCGCAACGCGGCCAGCACATCGGTGTCGAGCCGCTCGGGAGCGCGGGCGGCGAGCTCGTGCACCTTCTCGCGGATGGATTCCCAGTCGCCGAACGCGCTGCCCAGATCACTGCGGGTCTCGGTCAGCCGGCCCTCGCTGTCGATCGCCGTGTGCAGGTCGGTGCGCCCCAGCGACTCGGTCGCCTCATCGGGCTCCTGCCAGGGCCGGCCTACCGGATTGACGTCGAGGGCGTAACCGGTCTCGGGGTCGGCCAGCGCCTCGACGTGCCCGTAAACGCGGGGGTCGATCCAGGCTGCACCGGCCTGCACGTACTGCGGCTGGGCCGTCAGACGCTGCACCAGGTCGTAGCCCGCCTCGGCGGTCACCGCGGCCAGCTCGTCAAGCGCGGGCCACGGCCGTTCGGGGTTGACGTGGTCGGGCGTCAGCGGCGACACCCCGCCCCAGTCGTCGACGCCCGCGCCGATCAGGGCGAGGCACTCCTGCCGCGACACCAGGTTCGGTGGGGCCTGGATGCGCATCTTGGGCCCCATCACCAGGCGGGTCACCGCCAGTGTGGCCAGGAAGTCGTCGATGTCGGCATCGGGCACCGACGCCATCGCGGTGTGGTCCTTGGCCCGGAAGTTCTGCACGATCACTTCCTGGACATGGCCGAATTCCTTGTGCGAGCGCCGGATCGCGTGGATGGTCTCGGCGCGCTCGATCAGCGTCTCGCCGATGCCCACCAGCAGACCCGTGGTGAAGGGAACTGAAAGCCTGCCAGCGTCATCCAACGTCCGCAGCCGCACGGCGGGATCCTTGTCGGGACTGCCGTAATGGGCCTCGCCCTTGGTCTCGAACAGCCGGCGCGAGGTCGTCTCGAGCATCATGCCCATCGAGGGCGCCACCGGCTTGAGCCGCGACAGCTCCGACCAGCTCATCACACCGGGGTTCAGATGCGGGAGCAGACCGGTCTCTTCGAGCACCCGGATCGCCATCGCCCGCACATAGTCCAGCGTGGAGTCATAGCCCCGCTCGTCGAGCCACTGCTTGGCTTCTGGCCAGCGCGCCTCCGGACGGTCACCGAGAGTGAACAGGGCTTCCTTGCAACCCAATTCGGCGCCGCGCCGCGCAACGTCGAGTATTTCGTCGGGCTCCATGAACATGCCCTGGCCCTGCGCTCGCAGCTTGCCCGGCACCGTGACGAACGTGCAGTAGTGGCAGGTGTCGCGGCACAGGTGCGTCACCGGGATGAACACCTTGCGCGAATACGTCACCGGCAGGCGACCGTTCGCACCGCGGCGGCCGGCCGATTCCAGGCCGGCATCGCGGACCCGGGCCGCACTGGCACACAGATCCACGAGATCATCGCCCCGGGCGGTCAGCGCGATCGCCGCCTCGTCGACATTGAGCGCGACACCATCCCGGGCGCGACGCAGGACACGTCTCATCGCCGCAGGCGAGGGAGCTTCGGTCCGCGGCGGAACCACCGGGATGGGCAGCGGACTACTTGGCTGCGAGTTCAGGGCCACTCCCCGATAACCGTCCAGAGCTGGGAAATCATCCGGGTGTCTCACAATCTGAAACTCGGGTGACGGACATGGTCCACACAGTAGTCCGCGCAGTTAACGGCGCGACCCCGTGTCTCAGCGCCCCACAAACACGCGGACACGGCTAAGAAAGTTGTAACACTGCGCCATCAGCAACGTAAATTGTCGTTGTTAGCTGAAATCCAAGCAGGGGGTTCCGCCATGACCGTGTCCACCCGTTCCTATCTGACGGCAGGTGTGGCGGCGATGGTCGTCGGGGCTATCACACTCGTCCCGATCCAGCCATCGGCACCGGCCTCGATCACGACGGACACCGTGCGCCTGTCGGCAGCCGTTCAGCCCCTGGTAAACCAGGTCGACACCGCTGCGGCGGTGCTGGGCCAGGCCTCCCCCGCGGCGGCGGTGCAGCAACCCCACACCCAGGCCGCGGCGCAGGCGAACAACAACGCGTCGAACGCCATCGATGCCGCCTACAACGTGATCATGTACTGGGCGAACTACTGGGCCAACGACCTCGGGCCGTATTTACTGGGATGGATCCCGTTGGGCTATCTCATCAGCGACCAGATTCAGATCTGGTACAACAACTTCACCGTGCCAGTGGCCAACTCCTTCGTCTACGACTTCCTCGACCCGGTGGTCAATGACTTCTGGAACCCGTCCGTGTGGGGTAACGGCCTGAGAGCCCTTGCCAACACCACCGGCACCGCCCTGGGCCAGACCATCAACGCAGAGATCAACTACATCGTCACGCTGCAGTGGTTCCCAATCCCGCTGCCGCCATTGCCAGGGTCGGCTGCCGCCGCGGCGAGGGTGCCCGCCGCCGCCGCAAGCGCTGACCAGGCTGCGCCGGCCAAAGCGGCCGCCACCACGGGAACGGGCCACTCCGCCCGCCTGCAGGTGGTCACCCAATCGGCGGGCACGCTGACCGCCGAAGCGGTCACCGACACCGCCGTCACCACCGTCACCACCCCCAGCGCGTCGAAGTCCGCCAAGGCCGACAACACCAGTGCGACATCCGGCAAGAGTGGCGCGGCCAAGTCACAAGGTGACACCGGTAAGAAGCAGGGCACGGCGGGCTCGGCACGCAGCCACGGTCCGACGGCGGACAAGGCCGCCAAGTAACAGCCTCAGCGAGGACGGTTGTGCCGCCACAGGAGAAGCGCCGGCGGCGCGGCGCCCAGCGCCAGGAACACCAAGACCGAGTAGGCCATCACGCCCGGGCCGCCGAAGACGATGTCGCCGCCCGGCCCGCCGAGCGTCAGCAGGGCGACGGTGACCAGCCACGTCAGCAACGGCAGTGCGGCCAGGCGGTCCGAATCCGTCCAATGCACGGCCGCCCACACCAGGGCCAGATTCACCAGCCCAGTGACCAACGCGCTGATCGGGAACGGCACCGAGCCGAGATACAACGGCAGAAGTAGCGCGCCGGTCACTGCCGAGATGACGCCGTCGACGGCGAGCAGCGCGAGCACCACGGCGCGAATGGCCGGGTCGGTCTTATCTGGGTCTTCGTTGACCGCGACGGGACGTTTGGTGGCGGTCAGGTCGGGATGCTGCTTCAAACCCGCCTACTGTCCGAAGCCGAGACCGGCGAGCAGGTCGGTCTCCCAACCACGCTCGTCGGTCGGGCCTGCGGTGCCCTCGACGAGCACATAGTGTTCGGCGGCCAGCACCGGTAGGACGAGCTTGTTGGACAGGGTGAATGCCCGCCGGGTCGGACCGACCAGCATCTGAGTGGCGTGCGCGGCGATGGCGTCCACCTTGGCGGCGACGTGTTCAGGCGCCTCGACGACGGCGGTGATCTTCTCGTCGGAGAAGCCGAATTCGACGTCGGCGGGCGGCCGGATCCAGTCTTCCAACACGTCCTCATCGCCGAGCGCATTGACGCCGTCGCGAAAAGCGCTGGCCCCGATGACACCCCAGTAGAACTTCGGCACCTTCCACGTCGCGGCGGCGACGGCGGCAGTCGTGATGCGGTGGGTCTGAATGTGGTCGGGGTGCCCGTAGCCGCCGTCGGGGTCGTAGGTGGCGACCACGTGGGGCCGCAACTCGTCGATGACGGCGGTCAGCAGCCCGACGGCCTCGTCGAAATCGGCGTCGACGAACTTGGTGCGACCGCGCGCCGGGGTGCCGGGCATGCCCGAGTCGCGCCACCGACCCGCACCGCCGAGAAACCGCGGCCCCGGTAAGCCCAACTTCTGCAGGGCGGTCGTCAGTTCGGCGATCCGGTAGCCACCGAGCTGGTCGGCTTCGTCGACCGCCAGCCGCAGCCACCGATCGTCGATGATCTCGCCCTCTTCACCGAGCGTGCAGGTGACGACGGTGACCTCGGCACCCCGTCGCACGTAGCGCGCGATGGTGACGCCGTTGTTCATCGTCTCGTCGTCGGGGTGGGCGTGAACGAACAACAACCGCGGAGTCTCCTGCGAAGCCACGAACGTCACACTACCGGGGTTGGTGGCATAGATTCGGCCCGTGAACCGGCGCGACCTGGAGTTCGCCTGCGCGATCATGGCGATCGGTCTGCTGGCCGGGCTCGCCGGCGCCGCGACGACGTTGGTGCTGCACGCCGTGGAGCACCTCACCTATCACTACAGCTTCGGAACACTGCTCGACGGCGTCTCCGGTTCCAGCCCGGTGCGACGCGCGGTGGGACCGATGATCGGCGGCGCCCTGGCCGGTCTGGGCTGGTGGCTGCTTCGCCGGCGGAATCCGGTGCCCTCGTTGACCGATGCCATCAACGCACCCGGGCCGATGCAAAGGCTGACGTTGACCATCGACGCCGGTCTACAGGTGCTACTGGTCGGCGCCGGTGCGTCCCTGGGCCGAGAGGGCGCCCCGCGGCAATTCGCCGCCGCGCTGGGCGATCTGGGCACGTCGAGATTGGCTCTGACCGCCAGCGACCGTCGCATCTTGCTGGGCTGCGCGGCGGGCGCGGGCCTGGCTGCGGTCTACAGCGTGCCGATGGGTGGCGCCCTGTTCGCCATCCAGATTGTGCTGCGCAGCTGGCGTCTGCGTACGGTCGGCACGGCGCTGATCACCTCGAGCATCGCGGTGGCAGTGGCGGCTCCGGTCACCCGCCTCGACGTGCCGCTGCACTGGCCGAATCCCGAGCTGTCCTACCTGCTCACCGGATTCGCGATCCTGCTCGCCCCGTTGGCGCTGGCGGTGGGCCGGGGGTTCAACCGGCTGATGGACCACGCCAGAGCGCATCGGGTCGGCAACTCGTGGCTCCTGATCCCGGCGATCGCGGCCGCCGGGCTGTCGATCGGGGTCCTGTCCCACTGGTGGCCTGAGTTACCGGGCAATGGCAAGAGCGTGTTGACCGTCAGCGTCGCCGACGGCCTGACCCTCGCCTCGGCCGGGGTCATCCTGCTGCTCAAGCCACTGCTGACCGCGCTGTTTCTCCGTGCCGGCGCGGTCGGCGGTCTGCTCACCCCCGCGCTGGCGACCGGCGCGGCGATGGGCTCGGTGGTGGCGATCGCGGTGAACACGTGGACACCGGTGACGGTGAACGTGCCTGCGGTGTCACTGGCCTGTGCCGCGGGCGTGCTGGCGATCACCCAGAGCGCGCCCGCGTGGGCCGCGCTGTTCGTGTGGGAGCTGGCCCACCCGCCGTTGTGGCTACTGATCGTCTTCGCCGCCGCGGCAGCCGGCGCGTATCTGCTCGACAATCTGCTCAAGCCCCGGGCCGAGCGGAAACCACCCCACTGACCTCATTTGCAGAGGTCGGCGACCTGCCTGCGCTCGAAGTCGCCTTCGGCCTGCCGCGCGGCCTGCCGGGGATCGTTGTACGGCACACCGGCCAGCGCGTTCATTCCGACTTCCTGCAGGTCGCGGGCGAAAGCTCGGACGGCGCCGGCGAGATGGGCCGGGGTGTTGGCGTCCAGCTGGCGCATCAGGTAGTCGCCACCGCCGAGCAGTGCCAGGCTCGCATTGGCAGGCGCCAGATCACTGCGCGACTGTATGGCAGTCACCATCTCGAAGGCGGTACATACGCGCGTCTTCGGATCACCACGCAGCGCAACGCCATTGGCTTCGTTCGTCGACACGCGCACCGCCACCCAGATGGACACCGCCAGCGCAGTCACCGCGAGCAGGATGGCGAATGGCACCAGCCGCTGCCAAATTGTCGGCGCGGTAAGCGTTGGCGCGGAACGCACTTCGACATCTTGGTCGGCATCCGACATCAACCGACTATATCGGCGTGAATTGGACTATGGATACCCGTTTGCCCATTTTCTCCGGCGAAAACCAAAGGGCACCAATGCATCTGGCCGACCGATCCCGCCAACGGAGATTGCCAGTTTCGTAAATGACCGTCGAGCCGAGATTACGGTCGACCCACCTGAATCGGGCTATTTTGGTTGCGCACCGCACCACCTACCGCGAACCGATCTTTGCCAACACGGGCCGCGACAGGGTAGTCGTCAAACGTCGTCGTAGGGAGACCTGACAACGGCGGCCGCATCGGGTAGAAGAATCCTGGTGGAAAACTCGCCCCTTCAGAGCGCAATGGCCCGCCGACTGCACCGGCGTGCGATCGCCACCGGCGAGATCAGCGTGCCCGCAGTGCCCGGCATGCTCGAAGAATATGTGGCGATGTGCGCCGGGCTGTTCGAAAGCCTGGGCCGGGGGTTCTCCGACGAGGAGCTCGACAACCTCCGTTACATCCTCAACGACCAGCTCAACGAAGCCTTTGCCGCCTCACCGCGCTCGGAGATCGTGATCACCTACAACGCGCCGGTGGGGATGGTGGTGAATTACCACGTGAAGTGCCGCTGGTGGTCGGTCGAGGGCGCCTACGAGAACTGGATCGCCACCCGCGAACCACCGCTGTTCGGCTCTGAGCCCGACGCCCGGGTGTGGAACTTGGCCGGTGAGGCGGGCGATCCCCGCACCTACCCGATCCTCGACCTGGGCGCCGGGACCGGGCGCAATGCCCTGGCACTGGCCCGCCGTGGCCATCCGGTCGACGCGGTGGAGATGACGCCCTCATTCGCCGAGACCATCCTCGTGAGCGCGCAACGCGACTCACTGGCCGTCCGCGTGCTGCAGCGCGACATCTTCGCGACGCTGGACGATCTGCGCCGCGACTACCAGCTGATCCTGCTGTCGGAGGTGGTGTCGGACTTCCGTTCGGCGGATCAGCTGCGCGGCGTCTTCGATCTGGCCTCGCAATGCCTGGCCCCCGGCGGCCGATTGCTTTTCAACGCCTTCGTCGCACACCGGGACTACACCCCCGACGAGGGCGCCCTTCAACTGGGCCAACAGTGCTACACCACCATTTTCACCCAGCCGCAGATGGCCGACGCGCTGGCCGGGTTCCCGCTGACGCTGGTGTCCGACGAGTCGGTGTACGACTACGAGAAGGAACATCTGCCGGCGGAATCATGGCCTCCCACCAGCTGGTATGCCGACTGGGTCAGCGGCCAGGACGTGTTCGACGTCCCCCGCGCGGATCGGCCGATCGAGATGCGGTGGCTGATCTACGAAAAGCCCAACATGGTCGGCGGCCCTGCGATCGGCTGACGCACCGCTGGAATTTGCTGGCGTCGTACCGGGTCACGTACCCACCCGGTGACACCCGTCACAGCCTCGGCTATCGCCGCACCCGGCCACAGAAGTTAGCCGGTCTTTGCAAGCGTCCAACCCTCAGCCGCACCAAAAGCGCCCCACCCGATGGATTGGATTGGCCCGCAAGGATTTTCTCCTGAACCGGCGATACGTCGGTGAACTGCGTGGCAAAAATTCTCAGGAAGAGTCTTTAGCCTTATCAGCCTCCTCTCAGGTATCGTTCTTTCTTAGCTGTGCCGCAAACAGCGGAGGGAGACGGCATGCGACGGGCCCTGGGGCCATTCCTCACCACAGGAGTGGCGTTGGTGGCGGCCACTGTGGTCGTCGCTAACCCGGTCGCGCCGCCGTCCAGGGACATGCAGATCTCGACGACGCAGTTGTCCACAAGCCCCGACTTGCTCAGCCCCTCCGATAAATCGCTGCTCAGCGCGCTGACGCCGCAGTTACCGCTATCCGGCATCGGCCCGGCGCTGGCGCAGATCCTGGCCGCGCTGGCCGCCGACGCCGACCGGATCAGCCGCGAGGTCGCCTCGGAGGCGGGCCCGCAGGGGCTGGCCACCGGGGCGCTATCCGAGCAAACCGCCTATCGGCCCGAGTCGATGGTGGCGCAATTCGTCGAGTCGCCCAACGCGACCCCCGTCGCCGCCAGCACCGGATTTGCCTCAGCAGTCGTCAGCTCTGATGTCGTACAGGTCCTCAATGGCTTAGTCGCCGACACCTCCTACCTCGGCGGGAAGGTCGTCGAGGCCTCCTACGCCCTCGTCCAGGTCATCATCAGGGTCCCCGAGTTCGTCATAACCGCCGCTTTGGACCTGCTCAACGGCAATGTCGCTGGTGCGCTGGAAACCGTCCAATCGGCCGTCCAAGCATTCTTCGGCCCCGGGCTGATCATTCTTGACGGGATCAGGGACGTCCTCTACGGCCGGCAGCTGCCGCCGCTGCCGACCGCCGCGAAGAAGCTCGTGCAGCAGATCACCGGGACAAGCCCTGACCAGTCGGCGACCGGCGGCACGGCGCGTACGACCAGTGCCGACAAGCCCCAGTCGGCCCGCAAGCAGGCGCAGGCACCGTCGACCGCTGCGCTGCGGCCCACCACCACGACGTCGAAGCCGGCCACCTCGGCTGACCAAGCGCCGACGTCCGCCAAGCCTGCTGGCAGCAAGCCGGCGTCGGGGTCGACACGCGGCACGGCCGGATCGGCCCGGGAATCGAAGTCCGCCGCCAGCACCGGCGCGTCGGCCGACTGACACCGACCGATGCCAAAGCCGCAGCCAGCGGCTTCGCCCATCGTCCGCGACACTCATCCGCGCGGTTCTCTAGTGGTTGCGCACTCAAGAAAGTCGGATCGCCGACGTGAATTACCCTTTTCCTCAGGTTGCTCTCAGGTAGTTTTGCTGGTCAGCTCACTACGGGGAAGGGGCCTGAAATGCCTGCCGCAATCAGCTCGCTCTACAAGACCGGCATCGCGCTAGCGGGGGCGGGCGTCATCGCCGTCAGTCCACTGGCTCCCAGCCACAATGCGCAGATCACGACCGCGCACCTGCCCGAGATCCAGCTCACGTCCCTGTCGGTCCCCGCACTCGGCGCCATCCCCTACCAGATCGGTATCAACGTCCTCGGCGACATCATCGCCGCGGCGCCGATCCTGATCGGCAGCACGCAACAGTGTGCGACCTACTGCCTGGGACCGAACACTCCCGCGCCTGCACCGACCTACGCCCCGTTCACCGGTTGGGGCCTGGTCGGGCTTGGCAAAGGGCTGATCTCCAGTCCGGTCGCGTTCATCGCGGCGCTGCAGGCTGGGCAGAACGTCGCCCAGGCGCTCGGTGCCGCACTGCTCGCCATCCAGGTGCCGATCACAAACACCTTCAGCCTGCTCACCGCTCCGCGAATTCCCGCTGGCGGCTTCGAGCTGCAGGCGACGCTGGATCGCGCGTTCGCCGCCTACAAGCATGCCGTCGACTACGCGGTGAACATCGCCGCCCAGGCACTGGTGACCGGCCCGCTGACCGTTCTGGGCGGCGCGGTCGAGGGCACGACGGCGTTCGCGGCAACGCTGGCCCAGACTGGTGATTTCGTCACCGCATTCAACAACGGTCGCGCGCCGATCCAGTCCTCGATCCGAACCGCCACAACCGATCTCGTCAACGAGATCAACGAGGGCCGCTCGACCATCTACGCCGACCTGACCGCCGGGCCCAAAGCGACCACCTCGCCGATCCCCACAGTCCCGCCGCCGACGGCAGCGGCGCGCGTGAGCAACGTGGATTCGGCCAAGGCAGTTTCTGGCAGCTCCGCCGCCGCCAGCAGCAAGTCCGCCGCCCCCAAGAAGGGTGCGGTCGCCGGTTCCAAGCGCGCGCACAAGGCCGCCACTGGCGGATAGGCCCCATAGGCCTACTGCGCAGCGGCCTACTGCGCGGCCTTGGCCCACCGGCCGGCGTCACCGACGATGCCGACCGGTACCGCCCCGGTCAGGCTCACGTTCTGCACGCTCGGGCCCACCGCGACGATCGTGGTGTCCTGCAGGATCGGCAGCACCGCCGACATGTTCCACAGTCGAGGTTCGACCAGATCGATCACATCGTCGATCTTCGCCGAACCATCAAGGGCGGCATCGATATTGGGCTGAATGCTGCGATCGCAGATGCCGGTGAGGTTCGAAGGCGCCTGCACCAGCGCACCGGACTCCGGCGCGGGCGGCGGTGCGGTGGTCGGCGTCGTGGTAGCGACGCTGGGCGGCGGACTCGATGATGAAGTCGGCGACGTGCTGGCCGGCGTGCTGGCCGGAGCCGCCGGCGCGGACGGGACTGCCGTTGCCTGCAAGGCCGGGCACCCATAGCGGGACGCCAGCAGCGTGGCCAGGTCACCACCGGCGGCGTGCCAGCCGACGATCGCGTCGACGCGGTTGTTCACCAGCGCATCCCCGTAGAGCACCGGCGGATCCAGCGCCAGCACGGTCGCGGCGATGCCCACACTGCGCAGCTGATCGGCCGCGGTGTTGGCGACGGCCACTGCCGTTGGGTCGTTAGCGGCCACCCCGATCACAAGCGACAGCGTCTCGCCATCCTTGCTGATCCGTCCGCGGGTGATCTCCGGCGGGCCCGGCTGCGGGGTGGCGGTGCGTGACCCCGCCGACGGCGGCGGCTGCACGGGCGATTCGGTCGGGGTGCGGTCGATCTGGAAGCCGGCCTGCTCGAGCATCTCGAGTGACCGCTGCCGGCCCAGGGCCGGCGGCGCGGTGGGCACGTAGCCCGGATCGCTTGGGGCGCGGACCTGAGCCTGGGCCAGGGTGACGGTGTTATCGCTGCCGGCCCCCACCGCGGCGAGCAGATCCACGTCGAGCAGGCCCAGAATCGCTTTACGCACAGCCGGATCCGACAACTTCGGCTCCGCGGCACGCAGCGTCAGCTGCATGACCCGCGGGGTGACGATACGTGCGGTGCGCACATCCGGGATCGCGGACAGCTGCGCGAACGCCGCCGCCCCACCGTGGACCTGGGCCACCTGGGTGTCACCGTTGCGGATCGAGTCGGCCAGCGCGGCGGGCGCGCCGGCGCGGCGGAACAGGATCTGATCGGGATGGGCGGGCGGTCCCCAGAATCGGTCGTTGCGGGCAAGCAGGATCTCGTCGCGCTGCGGGTCGATGTTGTCCACCCGGAACTGCCCTGCGGTGACCGGTAGCGCACGGGCCAGACCCGCCGGGAACCCGCCCGGTACGTCCTTGACGATGTGGGCCGGCAGCAGATCGTTGAACAGCTCCCGCCACGCCGGGTACGGCTGAGAGAACGTGACCACCGCGGTCTTGCCGCCCTCGATCGACTGCACGCCGGTAATCAGGTCATAGCCCGCCGGGTCGACCACGCCGGGCTGGCTGACCATCTGGCGCCACAGGTACCAGAAATCGTCGGCGGCGATCGGGGCGTTATCGGTCCAGGACGCCTCGGGGCGAATCTTGTAGGTGACCGTGAACGGGTTCTGGTTGGTCACTTCCGCCGAGACGAGCAGCGTCGGGTCCATCTCCCAACGGGATCCCGTCGAGGTGGCCGGGTCTGGCACCGGCCGGAACGAACTGGGCAACACCAGCGCGCTGATGGCCGCATTGACCGGGGACTGATCGGAGAGCAGATGCGGGTTGAAGCCGGCGCCGATGGAGTCGATGCCCATGATGATCTGGGTTGCCCTCGGCGGTAACGGGGCCGGTGAATTGGCCGTCTCCGTGCTCTGCGGCGCGGGCGGCGGGCTGACCGTACACGCGGCCGTGACCAGCGCTGACACGAACACAGCCAGGGCTCGCGGGCTGCGTCGTCGGGTCGGCACGCCCATCAGAGTAGCGACACGTCTGTGAGCCGCCGGGTCAACTGCGATTGGTCGCCTTGGCCCTGGCCTTGGCCCTGGCCCGGCCGGTGGCGTCCAGTTCGACCTTGCGGACGCGGACGATCTCGGGGGTCACCTCGACACACTCGTCCTCGGCACAGAACTCCATCGCCTGCTCGAGGCCCAGCTCCAGGGGCCGCGCCAGCGTCTCCATCACATCGGCGGTAGATGAGCGCATGTTGGTGAGCTTCTTCTCGCGGGTGATGTTGATGTCCAGGTCCTCGGCGCGCGGGTTGATGCCGACGACCTGCCCCTCGTAGGTGTCCTGGCCGGGCTCGACGAAGAACTGCCCGCGGTCGGCCAGCTGGATCATCGCGAACGGGGTGACGGCTCCGGAGCGGTCCGACACCAGCGAACCGGTGTGCCGGGCGCGGATCTCCCCCGCCCACGGCCGGTAGCCGTCGAACACCGCGTTGGCGATGCCGGTGCCGCGGGTCAGGGTCAGGAAGTCGGTGCGGAACCCGATGAGGCCGCGGCTGGGCACGATGAAGTCCATCCGCACCCATCCGGCGGCATGGTTGGCCATCTCCTCCATACGTCCCTTGCGGGCGGCCATCAGCTGGGTGATGGCGCCGACGAACTCCTCGGGACAGTCGATGGTCATGGCCTCGAAGGGCTCGTGCAGCTTGCCGTCGACGGTCCTGGTGACCACCTGCGGCTTGCCCACGGTCAGCTCGAAGCCTTCGCGCCGCATCTGCTCGACGAGCACGGCCAGCGCGAGTTCGCCACGGCCCTGGACTTCCCAGGCGTCCGGGCGGCCGATGTCGACGACCTTGATGGATACGTTGCCGACCAGTTCGGAATCCAAGCGGGACTTGACCATTCGCGCGGTCAGCTTGTGCCCCGACACCTTGCCGGCCAGCGGCGAGGTGTTGGTGCCGACGGTCACCGAGATCGCCGGCTCGTCGACGTGGATGCGCGGCAGCGCGTGCGCATGCTCGGTGTCGGCGAGGGTGTCACCGATCATGATGTCGGGAATCCCGGCCACCGCGACGATATCTCCAGCCACCGCTTCCTCTGTCGGCGTGCGCTCGACGCCTTCGGTGACCAGCAGCTCGGTGATCTTGGCGTTGGTAATGACGGGGTGCCCGTCCACGTCACGCATCCAGGCCACCTGCTGGCCCTTGCGGATACGTCCCTTGTAGATCCGGATCAGCGCGAGGCGGCCCAGGAACGCCGACGCGTCCAGGTTGGTCACCAGTGCCTGCAGCGGCGCCTCGGGGTCGCCCTGCGGCGGCGGAATGTGCTCGAGCAGGACGTCGAACAGCGGGTTGAGGTTCTCCCCATCGGGGTTCTCGCCGTTCGCGGGTTGAGTGGTGCTGGCGATGCCGGCGCGGCCGGACGCGTACAACGTGGGTAGGTCGAGCGCCTTCTCGGCGGCCGCCTGCGCCTCCTCGTCGAGGTCGGACGCGACGTCGAGCAACAGGTCGTGGCTCTCCTCGACGACTTCGGCGATGCGGGCGTCGGGCCGGTCGGTCTTGTTGACCACCAGGATCACCGGCAGGTGCGCAGCAAGCGCCTTGCGTAGCACGAACCGGGTCTGCGGCAGCGGCCCCTCCGAGGCGTCTACCAGCAGCAGCACCCCGTCGACCATGGACAGCCCACGCTCCACCTCACCGCCGAAGTCGGCGTGGCCGGGGGTGTCTATGACGTTGATCACTGTCATGGAACCGTCGGGGTTATGGCGATGCACGGCGGTGTTCTTCGCCAGGATCGTGATGCCCTTTTCCTTTTCCAGGTCACCGGAATCCATCAGCCGTTCGATGGTGTCGTCGCCACGGTGTGTCAGGGCACCGGACTGCCGCAACATGGCATCCACCAGCGTGGTCTTGCCATGGTCGACGTGCGCCACGATGGCGACATTGCGGAAGTCTTGATTGTTCACGGCCCTGATTCTCGCAGCGCAGGTGCCCTTTTGCGAAAACGGGGAAGGACCAGCAGGGCCGCACCAAGGAAACACAGCGCCCCGAGGAAGGTGCCGAGGTTCGCCAGCAGCTCGTCCTCGGTGATCCCGGTGCGCCGTACGAAGGCGCCCACCGCCGAGACGCCGAAGGCGATCGATCCGATCATGTTGATCCACTCGGCCTGCCAGTCCCGCGAGCCCAGCGCGATCAAGCCGATCGCGATCGAGGCCGCGGCCACCCCCAATGCCGCGCTCACCAGGAAGGCGACGGACCCCAGGGCATCCGGGGCCCACACGTAGTGGCGCCGCACCCCGGTCGCGTGCGCCCACACCGCGGAACCGGTGCTGATGTTGAACATGAGAGTTCCGGTGAATTGAATTGCCGCCGAGAGCCATTCCAGCTTCTGCGACGGAGCCGAGCGCACCAGTTGCATCCAGGCAGCGGTGGTGAAGAACCAGGATCCGATGAAGCACAGCCAGTTGGCGGCGCCCGCACCGGCAACGGCCGAAAAACCGGGCAGGGTCGCGAGCGCGAAGAACGCCGAGCCGACGGCGAAGAGCCAACACTGCCGCGACAGCGTCGCGCACGTCCCCACACTCGGCATTTCAGCAGGCAATCCACATCCGATGCAAACCCCGCGGGGTTAGCCTGAATCACCGCCGTCAATTGGAGGCCTGACATGACGGTTTATGAAGTTCTCACCATCGCGATCATTGTCATCCTCGGCACTGCCGCGACCGCCGGGATCTACCTCGGTCTGCTCAACTGGATCGGCGCGGCGTACATCGTGCGGTGCGCGACCTGTCGCCACCTGACGGTCTCGTCGGATCGCCAGCAGCCGCAGTCGTGTCCGCACTGCCGCCATCCGGTGCTGATGCACCCGGTGCACGCGGCTCATCACCCACGAGAATTCGCCGATGTGCGGGTCGTGAGTGACCCGCTGAAGCACTGAGTGCCCGACCCGCCGGCCGTCAGCTGGAAATCGGTGCGGTCGGGGTGAATTCGACGGGCATGGCTTCCAGTCCGCTGACGAAGTTGGCGGGTCGCAGTGGCAGTTCGGCGCCGTCGGCCAGTCGCAGATCCGGTAGCCGCGCCAGCACGCGTCGGGTCATGGCCGTCAGTTCCAGGCGAGCCAGCTGGTTGCCCAGACAGAAGTGGGTTCCGAAGCCGAAACTGACGTGGGTATTGGGATGGCGGTCGATGCGAAATGCATCGGGATCGCCGAACACCGTCTCGTCGAAATTGGCCGACTCGAACAGCAGCAGCATCTTCTCGCCGGCGTGCAGCGCGGCACCGTGGAAGTCGGTGTCGGCGGTCAGGGTTCGGCACATGTTCTTGATCGGCGAGGTCCAGCGCAGCATCTCCTCCACCGCGGCAGGCAGCAACTCGGGATCGTCCTGCACGGCCCGCCACTGATCGGGGTGCCGGGATAGCTCGGCGGTTCCGCCGGACAGGGTGTGGCGGGTGGTCTCATCGCCGCCGATGAGGATCAGCAGCGTCTCGGCGAGGATCTGCTCGTCGGTGAGCCGCTGCCCGTCGACCTCGGCAGCGATCAGCACGCTGACAAGATCATCGGCCGGTTCCCGACGGCGCGCCTCGAGGAAGCCACCCATGAACTCGTTGTAGGCGAGAAGCGCATTGGCCGCCGACGTCAGCGACTCCTCGGTGGCCGCCGAACTCAGCGCCACCACCATGTCGTCAGACCACGCCAGCAGGGTGGCCCGGTCTTCGGGTGCCACGCCGAGCATGTCGCCGATCACAGCCATTGGCAGCGGTGCGGCGAGGTCACGGACGAAGTCGCACTCGCCGCGCTCACAGATGGCGTCGATCAGCGTATCGCACAGCGCCTCAATGGATTTCATCTTGGCTTGAACCCGCTTGCGGGTGAAGCCGGCGTTGACCAGCTTGCGTCGCAACAGGTGCGCGGGATCATCCATGTCGATCATGTGCGGCAGCGCCGGAGTGGTGGGGCGAATCCCGCCGGCGTTGGAAAAAAGTTCGGGCTGACGCTCGGCGTCGATCACCGCGCGGTAGCTGGCGGCGGCCGCCAGGCCGTTGCGGTCCCGAAAGACGGGCTGGTGTTCGCGCATCCAGCGGTAGGCGTCACGCGCCTGCATGGTGGCGTAGAACCGGCCGTCCATGAGATCGACGCCGGCGGTGACGTCCGTGAGCACGCCCCAGATCATAGGGCGAGAGGCTCACCGCCCAAGGCGTTTCGAGAGCTCCGGCAGCCAGGCCCGATCCGCGGGCACCCAGTCCAGCGATGCCAGCTCGTCCACGCTCACCCAGCGCAGCGCACGGTGGTCATGGGGATGCAGGGCGCCGCCGGTGTGCGCGACGAGGTACCCACGCAGGATCAGCGACTCCCCGACGGGCACGTCGGGGCCGAGCCGATCGCCGACGACGACGTCGACCCCGAGTTCTTCGCGCAGCTCGCGAACCAGCGCGTCGGGCTCGGTCTCTCCCGGGGCGACCTTGCCGCCCGGCAGCTCCCACAGCCCGGCAAGTTCCGGCGGGCGCTGCCGCTGCGCCACCAGGAGCGTCGCGCCGGAGATCAGCGCTCCGGCGACGACGATCTGGGACACGCCAATGAGCTTATGTCGTGGTCGGATTCGCCTTCACGATGGTCAGCTCGTAGTCGTTGCTCTGCCATCCGTTCAGAAAGGCACCGATGGGGACCGCCATGTCTTGGCCATAGCCCGGTCCGCTGTCGTTGAAATACACCTTGCCGTTCGGAATGTCCACGGCGATCACCACCGCCTCGTGGTTACCGTCGGTGTAGTTCGGTGTTGCCGACGACCGGTATCCCGGCTGGGTGCTCCACACGATGGCGGAGTTGATCGTGACCATGGTGGCGTTGCCCGCGGCCAACGCGGCTTCCAAGTCGCTCAACGCGATCTGGGCGTCCGCGGCGGTGGCACCGGTGATCCTATTGCCGGCATCGTCGTAGACGCCGTACCGCTTGGTAGACGCTGTGACGCCCCAGTCGGGGTTGGTGTTCATCAGCTGCACCGCGTCCTTGACGGCGACTCCCTTGGCGATGTCCTCGTCGAGGTACATCCGCCTACCGGGGTAAGCGACGCTGGCGGTCGTCTTGGCCAGGTAGACCATCTCTTCTTCGGTTGGCTTGGTTCCGGTGACCTGGCCGACGGCCATCGCTGTCGCCATGAGCGTGCAATTCTGATAGCTCTGTTTCACCCACCAGACTTTGTTGGCGCGGTTGCCGTAATAACCCGTGCCGTTGACCGTCACCACGATTTCGCGTTCCACCGTGTCCGGTTTGGCTAGGCCGAGCCGGACCGCCAAGGTGTGCAGAGCGTTCTGCAGCATGCCCAACGCGCCGGGCAGATCGGCGGCGGTTCCATTGTCGACGGTGATGGTGAAGCGGTCGGTGATGCCCGGGGTGACCAACGTCGAATAAGGCGTGTAGGTGTATTTGCCCGTGGCGTCCCAGGTGACGGTGCCGTGCGTGGGTTGCTGGCTCACCCCATAGGTGACGGCGTAGCCGTTATTGCTCACCCCGTTGGCGTCCACCCGGATCGTCCCGGCGCTGGACTGGTTGTACCACTGGGGCGACAAAGTGGGCGTCCGGTTGAAAAAGATGTAGGTCAGCTGGCGGGACAGATCGCTCCACATTGATGCGAGCGTCTGCGCCGGGGTTGCCGCCGCTGTCGAATTGGCCTGAGCTGCAACCGACTTCACCTCGACGACGTTGTCACTGACCGCTGCGGCCGTGGCCGCCGGGCCGGGTGCACCGTTGTTACCGGACGAGCCGTTGGTACCGCCGGAACCGCCAGTACCGCCTGGCCAGGCACTGCCGCCCCAACCGCCGCTGCCCCAGCCGCCACCCGAGCCGCCGTCACCGCTGCCCTGTCCGCCTTGGCCACCATCGCCGCCCGAGCCGCCGTTGCCGCCCTTGCCGCCGGTGAAACCGGTGCCGCCGGCACCGGCCGCTGCGCCCCAGCCGCCGTTGCCGCCATCACCACCGCCGGTACCGCCCTGGCCGCCGGTACCGCCGTCACCACCGGCGCCGCCGTCACCACCGTCGCCGTTGGCGCCGCCCTGCCCACCGGGTCCGCCCGTACCACCGGTGCCGCCTCTGCCACCGGCCGCGCCGGCGCCGCCCACACCACCGTTACCACCGCGGCCGCCGTAGCCGCCGAGGCCGCCATTGCCATCGGGATCCGTTGTGTAGCCGCCCCATTTGCCCACACCGCCGTTACCGCCGTTACCGCCGGCGCCGCTGATTCCGTTGGTGCCATTGGCTGCGATGAAGAAGAGATAGCGACCCGCCCCTGCGGCGCCGCCGCTGGCTCCGCCGGGCCCACCGTTGCCGCCGGCCCCACCGGTGCCGCCGGGCGCGCCGTCACCGATCGCGACGTTCCCGGGGTAGCGCCCGTTCCCGCCCTGGCCACCCTGACCGCCTTGACCACCCTGACCACCGTCGCCGCCGCTGCCGAAGACGAAGCTGCCATTTCCACCGTGGCCACCCTTACCACCGGGGCCACCGTCCCCGCCCGGCCCGCCATCGACGGTGGTCAGTGATTCACTCGTTCCAGGCAAGCCGGTCTGGCCGACACCGCCATTGCCGCCGTTACCGCCCTTACCGAAGACCGACAGCAATCCGACGCTGCCACCATTACCGCCGTCACCGCCGCCGAAACCGCCGGTACCACCCGCGCCACCATTGCCCAACCAGAGACCGCCGGTGCCGCCATGTCCGCCGTTACCACCGTGATCGCCGATATCGCCGTAGGTCGGGCTGGTCCCACCAACCCCGCCGGCACCACCATTGGCGAACACCGAGAGCAGTCCCCCGCTGCCGCCGTTACCACCATTGCCGCCGTTGGTGGATGCGCCACCGGCTCCACCGGCACCGCCGTAGCCCCACACCGACATCAATCCGGTGTTGCCGCCATGGCCGCCGTTACCGCCGGTGGCGCCGATCGGAATCGCGTTCCCACCTGCCCCCGCATTGCCGCCGCTGCCCAGGTACAGGCCACCACTGCCGCCGTTTCCGCCCTGACCGCCGCTGCTGTCCACTTCGGCCTCGCCGGCCAACACACCGCCAGCGCCACCCTTGCCGCCATTGCCGAACATGCCGGCCGCGCCGCCGTTGCCCCCCTTGGTGCCCTGCGCGAACGCCTCACCACCGGCGCCGCCGGCGCCGCCATTGCCCGCGATCAGGCCGCCGCGGCCGCCCCGGCCGCCGTTGCCGGCCTCCACGCCCGCGCCGCCGGCACCTCCGTTGCCGAACCAGCCGGCCGCGCCGCCGTTGCCACCGTTGAAGCCGGCACCGCCATCGCCGAACATCCCGCCATTGCCGCCCTTGCACACGGTGCTGCCGGTGCAGGTGTCGGTCGTCCACGAGTAGCCGTTGCCGGCGATGATGCCGGCGTTGGGATGCGCGGCGGTGCCGTTACTGATGAAGAAGCTGACGACGTCCTGGGGGGTCGGCAATGCCGGCACCGCCGCTGCCCTGGGCGCGGTGGTGCGCGCTGCCACGGGCGCTTTGACACTGGTGTCGGCCGCACTGACCGCGGCGCCAGATGCGGTCGCCGGTTTGGACGACTTCGACGCTGCCGGCGGCTTCAAACGCATGGTAGGCCGGTGCTGGCCAGTGGATTTGGTGCTGCTGCTGGACGTGCTGGGGCCGTTGGTGCCGGCCGATCCGGCCGTGTCGGCCGACGCTGTCGCGGGCATCGAGGCCAGCGCGGCACCGATGCCGAGGGCGATCGCGGAGGCGCCGAGCCAGCCGCCGAACTCCGCGGGAAGTACCCGCAACCAGGAAGGCCGCCGAGTCTCGTGACGGCTTTCGGTGATCGTAGACATGGCAGTAGAAGTCATCAGCGCCCCCGAGGTTGATGTGCGGGTTGCCCCGGTACCGTCCCGCTTCTTGAGACGGAGCTGTCGAGCAACGCTGGCAACCTAACACCGCTCCGGCAAACGAGTCCCGAACTTGAGACAGATGTCCTGGTTCTTTGTTGACCTTCCCCTCGGGTGCCGACCGGGGAAGACTTGGACCATGCCGCTAACCGATGAAGAAATCGATTCCGCCGTCGGGGATCTCGACGGCTGGGAGCACACCGACGGTGCGCTGCGCCGCTCGGTGAAATTCCCGGCCTTCCTGGACGGCATCGACGCCGTCCGCCGGGTCGCCGAACACGCGGAGGCCAAGGACCATCACCCCGACATCGATATTCGCTGGCGGACAGTCACTTTCACCCTGGTGACGCATTCCGAAGGTGGTATCACCGCCAAGGACGTGCAGATGGCGGCCGCTATCAACGAGATTGTCGGCGACCGCTAGCCGCAATCCAGGCCAGCGTCGTCAGCGTTGCCACGATGTAGATCAAACCTGGCCAGGCCAGATACCAGGGCCGGCTGATCTGCCAGATCGTGGGCTGGGCGAAGCTCAGCAGCCACGGCACCCCGATCAGCGTCAGCACCAGCCAGCCCCACCCCAGCAACCGCGCACCCGCCCTGCTCCGCCACGGACCGTGGATGAGCCAGATCATCAACGGCAGCAGCCACACCCAGTGATGCGTCCACGAGATCGGTGAGATCAACAGGCCGAACAGCTGCACCACCAACAACAAGCCCAACCGGTCACCGTCCAGCGCGCGCCAGGCCAGCAACGCCAGCGCCGTCGTCACCACGATGCCGGCCAACACGATTGGCCCGTAGCCGGCGTCATGGCCGAGAATCCGCGAGATCGCGCCGCGCCAGGACTGATTGAACGAGGTTCCGATCGGGCCGACGCGGCTCGCGTCACCGAGCAGGTCGGTGAAATAGAAGCGGGCCTGCTGACCGATCACCGCGACGGACAGCCCGACGGTCGCGAAGAACACCAGCGCGGAGAAGGCCGCTGCGCCCCAGCGGCGCACACCGAGGAAGTACAGCCCGGTGATGGCCGGGGTCAGCTTGATGCCGGCCGCCACACCGACCAGCAGGCCCGATAGCCACCACCGACTGCTGTAGGCGGCGTACAGGACCGCCAGCACCAGGATGACGTTGATCTGGCCGTAGTCGAAGTTGCTGCGCAGCGGCTCGATCCAGATACCGACGGCGGTCCACAGCATCGCGACACGATGGCCTTGCCAGGCCGGCACCCCGAGCAGCCGTTGACTGACCCTGACCACACCGTAGAGCGCGGCAACAATGCCGACCTGCCAGCAGAAGGCGACCAGCCCGAACGGCAGCAGGTGCAGCGGATAGAACACCAGCGCGGCGAACGGCGGGTAGGTGAACGGCAGCGGGAAGTCGGGGGTCTGATCGGCGTAGACGTAGGAGTACAGCGTGCCGGGGTGGTCGAGCGCGGCCGCGCCACCGAGATAGACGTGCAGGTCGACGAAGTTGGCACCGTTGGGCACAAGGTAGGTCCAGGCCAGGCGGGCGGCGACGCTGACGAGCAGCAACACGCCGGCCAGCCAGGCTGGCCGCGCCGCCGGGGCCGTCGTGTCCACCGTGCGACTGTAGCGACGGATGCGGCCGACTCCACGACTTCGGCGCGCTGGCGAGCGCCGGGCGCGTTCGGCGCACGTCACCGCGCCGAACACCGGCCGGCCCGCGACGGCCCCGTGCATCACCATCGGCCATCACTGCCGTAACGGTTGAATAAACACCACACGTGTCACTTGAGTAACTCTAGTAACGGACTACCTTCGGGTTCAGACCTGCACTCGAGGATTGGGATAACCATGCCAAATATTTCAAAGCTGTTCGCCGCCAATGTGATTGGAGCAGCCGGGCTGTGCTCGGTTGCGCTCGCACTCAGCCCGTCCGCCGCGGCTGACCCGGGCGTTTCGCCCGCCGTTCCCGGCGTGCCCGGTCTTGCCATGCTGCAGCAATTCGCCACGAATCCGGCCAGCGCCGCGGCGCTGCTGCAGACCGCCGCGACCGCCCTCGGCGGCGCGTCGGCCCTGACCGGCGCACCGTCGACGCTGCCGGTCTCGCCGATCGGCGGAGCTCCGTCAACGCTGCCGGTCTCGCCGATCGCCGGCGCTCCGGCCACCGCGCCGGCCGCCAACGCCATTCCCGGTGGCAGCATCACCGCGCCGATCATTCCGCTGCTGAACCAGCTCGGCATGCCCGGCGACCTGGCCAGCCTGACGCCGTCGAACATGCCGTTCCCGGTCAAGATCGGCGACAGCCTGGCCGTCGGCCAGCCAACGCCGGTAGCCCCCGTGGCCACCGGGGTTGCCGGACCGGCCGGTGTGCCGCCGGCCAGTAACCCGCCGGTGGCGCCGACCACCCCGGGTGGCGCTGGCCTCGGCCAGCTGCTGCCGCTGTCCGCTCTGCCCTGACCAACCACTACCCGATGAGGGAGTTCACCGTGCCGCAGATCGCCAGACTGGCAATCGGGCTGACCACCGCCGCGCTCGTGGCCGCGACCCACCTGGCGTTCAGCCCGGTCGCGGCCGCGGACCCGGCCATCCCGCTGGATCCCGGCCAGCTGCCCGGCCTCGACGCCATGCAGATGCTCGGACCGGTGGTCCAGCAGGCCGCGGGGAACCCCTCATCGGCGCAGTCGCTGCTGCTCGCGGCGGCTTCGCAGCTCGCTGGTAACGCCACCACGCCGGCCGGTTCGGCGGCGCTGGCCCAGCAGGTCACCAAATTCGTGCAGGAGGGCGGGGCCGCTGGCCCCTCCGCCGCACTGCCTTCGGCGGCTCCCCCCGCCGCCCAGGCAGTGAGTGGCATCGCGCACGGCACCACGCCGCTGCTGACGCCCGGCACCGGCAACGGTCCTGTCCCCCTGCCTGAACATCTGCCCGCAACCGGCGCCGCACCCAGCGCGATCTTCGGCACCGAGGCGCATCTGCCCATCGGCATCGACCCGGCGCATGCCGTCGGCCCGGCGCCGGAGGCGATGCCCGAGGTGCCCACCCCGGTGACCGTCGTGAACCCGGCCGCGCCGCCGTCGCCGTCGGCCACGCCGGCCGGTAACTCGATCAACGTCGCAACGCCGAACCCCGCGCCCGCAGCGGCGGCCGCCCCGAACTACGACCCGGCAGCGCCGCCCACCCAAGACTTCATGTACCCGTCGATCAGCAACGGCTGCCTGAAGGACGGCGGCAACGTGATTGCGACCGCGATCTCGGTCGCCGGGCCGGCGAAGATCCCCACGCCAGGACCGGTCGCCGGTCAGACCGCCTACGTGTTCACCGCCGTCGGCACCCCGGCACCGGCCGCCGAGCAGAAGCTCCCGCTGAATGTCACCTGGGTCAACCTGACCACCGGCAAGTCCGGCAGCGTCACGCTGAAACCCAATCCCGACATCAACTCCGCGGGACCGACCACGCTGACCGCCATCGCCGACACCGGCTCGGGCAGCATCATGTCGACGATCTTCGGCCAGGTGACCACTGTGGACAAGCAGTGCACCTTCATGCCGACGATCGGTTCGACCGTCGTCCCCTGAGGCCCGAAAAGCCGCGCTAGGGTTGGGAAATCGCAATCCCAACCCTAGGTGGGTTCATGGAGACGCTCGACCCCATCGACGCGATGATGCTGACGGCCGAGCTGATCTCGAGCCCCATGCATGTCGCGATCGCGCTGATCATGAGCCCGCCCGAGGGCATGACGGGTACCACGTTCATCGACGACATGTACGAGCAGGCACTGACCGCGCCCGATCCCGTCGACCCCCGGCTGCGCCGCTGCCCGCACCGCGGCGTGGATACCGGCGGCCTGTGGGTGTGGCGCGAGGTGGCCAATCTCGACCTGAGCCGCCACCTGCAGCGGCTGACGCTGCCGCACGATTCGACCACCTCGGCACTGTGGGAGCTGGTGTCCGAGTTGCACGCCGAGCCGCTCGACCGGTCGGCACCGCTATGGATGGCGTATCTGATCGACGGGCTCGCCGACGGCCGATGTGCCCTGTACATCAAGATCCATCACATCGTCGTCGATGGCGTCGCGGGGCTGCAGAAGATCGCCGACTCGCTGACCACCGATCCCGATCGGCGCGCGATGCCACCCTTCTACGCCAGCACCACGCCCGACGAGCTCACCCCGAAACAGCGCGGCTTCAATCCGCTGTCGGTGGTACGTGACGTCGCGGGCGCCGCGGCGTCCGGGCTGAGCCTGGCCCGCAACGTCGCGTCCGCAGAAGTGGCGAACATCGTGCGCGGCCTGACCACGCGCACAGTCGCGGCGCCATTCGGCGCCCCGCACACCCGGTTCAACACCAAGCTGGGCCCCGACCGGGTTTTCGCGGCAACCAGCCTGGACCGTAACCGAATTCGGGCTATTCAGCAGGCTGCCGACGTCACCGGCAATGACGTTGCGACGGCGTTGATCGCCGGTGTGCTGCGGGATTGGCTGGCCGAGCAGGACGAGCTGCCCAGCCAGTCCCTGGTGGCGCTGTGCCCGGTGACGGTGCGCGAGCGCGACGCGGCCACGCCCGACGGGCACGGCAACCAGTTCGGCCTCGGGCTGTGTCCGCTGGCCACCGAGATCGACGACCCAGCCGAGCGGCTGAACCTGATCCACGACGCGATGGCAGGCGTCAAACATCAGGTCACCACTCGCGGCCCTGGCGCAATGCTGCTGGTGCTGATGCCGGCCGTGGTGCCGACGGCGCTCTCCCCGCTACTGCCGTTCGGCTCGTGGGTGCGGCCCAGTTACAACCTGCCGATCTCCAACGTGCCGGGCCCCCGCGAGCGGAGTTACTTCAACGGCGCCAGCGTCGACGAGATCTACCCCGTGTCGGTGGTCTACGACGGGATGGCGCTCAACGTGACACTGTGCTCCTACGCCGACCGGATCGGCATCGGTTATGTCGCCGACCGCGACGTGCTTCCCGACGTCGACGGCCTCATTCCGCTGACCGAGGTCGCGCTCGCGGAACTGGAGGCCGCCGTCGGGGTGGCCTAGCCGGCCGGCTCAACCTTGCCGCCGAGATTGACGCCACGTAGAAGAAGTTCGAGTAGACCTCTGCGTGGTGCCAATTTCGCGGGCGATACCGGCTCAGTAGGCCATGAACAAGATTTCGTCCCGGCCGTAGTCCATGCCGGGGTGTGCGGCCGCCAGGTGGGCCTTGGTGAGGTCGACGAGCTCGTCCTCATCCTTGGCGCTGATCGCCTCGCCACAGGGACAGTTGATGTGGGTCTTCATGGTTCCTCCGTTATCCGGCCTTCGCCTTCGGCAACCCTATGGCTCAGGCCTTCGCCTTCGCTGCGGCTTTCATCTTCTTCTTGTATGCCCTGACCTCGTCCAGCGACCCCTTGTCGACCACATCAGCGATCGACATGTGGGTGCCGGGCCTGCCGTAATCGCCGGCCGCCTCACGCCAGCCCTTCGGCGTGACGCCATACTGCTTGCCCAGCAGGGCCAGGAAGATCTTGGCCTTCTGCTCACCGAAACCGGGTAGTGCCTTCAGCCGGCGCAGCACCTCGGCGCCGTCGGGGTTGCCGTCGAGCCACAGCTGCGCGGCGTCACCGTCGTAGCGGTCGACGATCTCGCGCGCCAGATCCTGCACCCGTTTGGCCATCGAGCCCGGAAAGCGGTGAACAGCAGGCGTTTCCGAGAACTTCTCGGTGAACTGCTCCGGGTCGTAGTCGGCTACCAGCCGGGGGTCGATACCGCCGATGCGCTCGACGATCTTGCGCGGCCCCGCGAAGGCCGTCTCCATCGGAATCTGCTGATCCAGCAGCATGCCGGTCAGCAGGGCGAACGGAGCCTCACTCAACAGGTCGTCGGACGCGGGATCCTGGGTGAGCTGCAGTCTCGCCATGGCCGACAGTCTAGGACGACGATCGGGACGGTTCGGGCATCTGTGCCGCTCAGGTGTGCGATCGTGTAGCGATTCCTGCGTGGATACACCCCTAGGAGATGGACATGAGACGGGCGATTGCACCTGTTGTCGGGGCGGTCGTTACCGCGATTGCTTTGGCCGGCACCGCGCACGCGATACCGGACCAGGGCTCGCCGGAATTCGACGTATACATGCAGGGCCTGGCCCGCAATGGCTACAACCTGAATCCCGACACTGCGTGGCGCGTTGCTCATCAGGCGTGCATCGGCGGCATACCGGGCTACATCGGGTTGGAACTGGCCGCCCAAGGGGTCATCGGCCCCGGTGCACAGGAGCGGGTATTCGACGTGGCCCGAAAGTACGCCTGCCCAGTTCAGTAAGCGAGAAGACGACATGTCGGGTGCGGTAGCGCTCGCACTGGCGGTCGCACTCGCCGCAGTCGCACTGATCGTCGGCGCCATCGCCGTCCTGACCCGCAGCGTGGTCAGCACCCCGACCGAGCGCACGGTGCACGCCGCGCTGCACACGGCCTCGCTGGCGGCGCGCTCGCTGCGCAAGGGTCTGGACGCCGACTCCGCGGCCGCCGCCGCCCCGCACCTGCGCGGCCTGACCGGCTCCGACGGCGTCGCGATCTACGACGGCGGCACGGCACTGCTGGCGTTCGACCCGCCCGGCGATTCACTGTGGACACCGGCCACCCTGGAGACCTGCCACCGCACCGCGCGGGACGCGATCGCCGGCCAGCGCCGGGTGCTGGCGCGCGACCAGTCCCCCGCCGTGGTGGCCCAACCCATCCCCCACGACGACGGCATCGTGATCGGCGTGCTCGTCGTGGTCAACACCGATGAACCGTCGCCGGGCATGCTCGGTGCCATCGCCGAGGTCGCGCGCTACGCCGCCAGCCAGCTCGAGCTGGCCGAACTGGACGCGTCGCGGGCCCGCCTCGATCGCGCCGAGGTGCTCGCGCTGCGCGCGCAGATCAGCCCGCACTTCATCTACAACGCGCTCAACACAATCGCGTCGTTCGTCCGCACCGACCCCGACCGGGCGCGCGATCTCATTCTGGAGTTCGCCGACTTCACCCGGTACTCGTTTCGCTCCGCGGGCCCCTACACCGTGCTCGCCGACGAACTGCGCAACATCGACCGCTACCTGACCCTGGAACGCGCCCGCTTCGGCCCGAATCTGTCGGTGACACTGCAGATCGCGCCCGAGGTGCTGACCGTCGTGGTGCCGTTCCTGGCGTTGCAGCCGCTGGTGGAAAACGCGGTGCGGCACGGCCTGGCCGGCCGGCAAGCCGGTTCGATCGAAATCGTCGCCCGCAACGAGGGTTCCGACTGTGTCATCAGCGTGGAGGACGACGGTATCGGCATGGACCCCGAGATCCTTCGGTCCGGGCACGGCGACGTGCTGGGTGAGGGTGAGCAGACCGCCCACGTCGGGCTGAGCAATGTCGACCATCGACTGCGCGCGGCGTTCGGCAACGACTACGGTCTGGTGGTCGAGACCGCCCCGGATGCGGGTACGAAGGTGATCATGCGGGTGCCGAAGTTCCGCACGGGCGTGCGGGTTTGAACCAGAGAGGACGGGCATGACGGCTCAGCTGTGGGTGCTCGCGGTCGACGACGAAGCCCCCGCGCTCGACGAGCTCACCTATCTGCTCGGTGAGCACCCCGACGTCGCCGAGGTGACCGGCGCCGGCGACGCCACCTCCGCGCTGCGGATCATCAACGAACGCACGGTCGACGCGATCTTCCTCGACATCAACATGCCAGGGCTGTCCGGCCTCGAACTAGCCGGTGTGCTGGGCAATTTCGCGCACCCGCCCGCCGTCGTCTTCGTCACCGCGCACGACGACAAGGCGCTGGCCGCCTTCGAGGTCGGCGCGCTGGACTACCTGCTCAAGCCGATCCGCAAGGAGCGCCTCGACGAGGCCATCCGGCGGGTCGTCACCACGCGCACCACCGAGCCGGCCCCGCCGGTCGACGAGGCGGCCGCCGACACCATTCCCGTCGAGCTCGGCGGAGTCACCCAGCTGGTGCGCTGCGATACCATCGGCTGGGTCGAGGCCGAAGGTGACTACGCCCGGCTGCACGCCGCATCCGGCTCGCATCTGGTGCGAATTCCGTTGAGCACCTTGGAAGATCGCTGGCGCAACCGTGGCTTCCAGCGGGTGCACCGCTCCTACCTGGTCGCACTGAACATGGTGACCGGCCTGCGCACATCGGGGGCGTCGACGATGGTGCGGATGCGGGCCAACGGCGCGTCGGCGGCCGTCGAGCTGCCGGTGAGTCGCCGTCAGGCCCGCGAGCTGCGCGACCGCCTGATCCGCGACCCGATGCGAACCTTCCGGCCCGGGACGACCGATGACTAAGCCGGGCCGCCCGCAACGTGAACGCGTCGTGCTGGCCCACCGGCGCGGCACCCGCGTGGTGCACACCCGCGTCGAGGTCCAGGAGCAGACCGAGATCGGCGACGCACTGGTGCGCGGTCTGGTGCGAGCCCAGCTCGGCCTGGCACTGCGGCTGGCTGCGGTGGTCGCGGGCGGAATGGCCGCACTGCCGTTGCTCAATGCGGTGTTCCCAGAATTGTCCGCCGCCACCGTATTCGGGATGCGACTGAACTGGCTGACCCTGGCGGTGTTGGTCTATCCAGCTCTGTACGGCGTCGGCCGGCTGTTCATCCGGCTGGCCGAACAGGGTGAACGCGACTTCATCGGCGTGGTCGACGATGAGAGCCCGCTATGACCTCGACAGCGACGGCGCTGACCGCCGGCGGCCTACTGGCTTCCGCCGTCGCGACGGTGGCCGTCGGCGCCTACGGGATTCGGCTGTCGCGCACCACATCCGATTTCCTGGTGGCCTCCCGCACCGTCGGCCCCCGCTGGAACGCCGCCGCGATCTCCGGTGAATACCTCTCGGCGGCTTCATTTCTCGGTGTGGCCGGGCTGATCGCCAAGTATGGAGCCGACGCGCTGTGGTACCCGGTCGGATTCACCGCCGGCTATCTGGGTCTGCTGCTGTTCGTCTCCGCGCCACTGCGCCGCTCCGGCGCCTACACCGTGCCCGATTTCGCCGAGTTCCGGCTGGGCTCGTCGCGCGTGCGCCGGGTCGCGATGGTGGTGGTCGTCACGGTGTGCATCCTCTACCTGATCCCCCAATACCAAGGCGCCGGCATAGCCCTGAAAGCCCTTCTCGGCGTGCCGGTGTGGCTCGGTCCGCTGGCGGTTGGCGGGATCGTCATCGCCAATGTCGTCGGCGGCGGCATGCGGTCCATCACCTTCGTGCAGGCGTTCCAGTACTGGCTGAAACTGACGGCCGTCGCCGCCCCCGCGCTGGTGCTGCTCGTGCACTTCGGCCACGAGCACCCCCAGCTCGGCGGCCCGCTTGCGCCCACGGTGGATCAACAGACCGTCGTCACGATAGACACCGACGTTGTCGTCACCGTCGCTGACCCGACCGGCCTGACGGTGAGCGGTCCGGCCCATAACGGCACGCTGGGGTCCCCTGGCGAGTACTCCCTGCCGACGGGAACCACCCTGACATTGGCCGCTGGCGCGCACACCCCGGTCGTCAGCGGCGCACCGGCCAACGGCGCGGCGTGGATCCAGAGTGGCGGCGGACTGGGCGGCAAACACCCGCTCTATCAGGTGTTTTCGATCATGGTGGCCACATTCCTTGGCGCCATGGGGCTGCCGCACGTGCTGGTTCGCTTCTACACCAACCCCGATGGGCGCGCAGCGCGGCGGACCGCGCTGTCCGTGATCGTCCTGCTGTCCCTGTTCTATCTGTTCCCCGTCCTGCTCGGGGTGTTCGCCCGGCTCTACGTGCCACAGTTGCTCATCACCGGCAAGGCGGACGCCGCGGTGCTGCTGCTGCCGTCGGCCGCTATCGCGGGCCTGCCCGGTGAACTGATCGCTGCCCTGGTCGCGGCAGGCGCCATCGCGGCATTCCTGGCGACTTCGTCGGGCTTGCTGGTCAGCATCGCTGGTTCGCTGTCCACCGACGTGCTGCGCGGCCGGGTCAGCGACTTTCGGGCCGCGGCGCTGGTCGCCGGGCTCATCCCGATTCCGCTCTCCCTGGTCGCGCCCACCCTGGAACTGTCCCGCGGGGTCGGCCTGGCGTTCGCTGTCGCCGCGTCCACGCTGTGCCCGCTGCTGGTGCTCGGGATCTGGTGGCGCGGGCTGACCGCAGCCGGCGCCATCGCGGGGTTGGTGGTCGGTGCTCTGGCCTCGGGGGCAGCCATCCTGGTCGCGGTCACCGGCTGGGTCGACGACGAGGTGCTCGGCGGCTGGCTGACGGCGCTGATCGGCTACCCCGCCGCCGTCACGGTGCCGCTGGCGTTCGCGACGATGGCGCTCGTCAGCCGGCTTACCCGCGGCGACGCGCCCGCCGACGTGGCGCGGATCTTCGCCCGCATGCACGTGCCGGAACGCCTGGGCATGGGTGTGGAGCGGGTCCCCCGCGGCTGACCCCTACCGTTCAGCGCCGCCGGGCAACCGTTTACCGCAGGGTGCGCGCGACCCCTAGGGCTGTGACCCACCTCTCAATACCCTGTGGGCACGATCGGAGTCACAACACTGAGCTGAGGAGCATGCGGTGCCCACAACCGACCTGCCGCCACGGGAAACCCATCCCAGCGGCACCGAATACCTGGCGGTACAGGCCAGCCCCGAGTTTCAGGAGCTGCGCCGCACCCTGCGCCGCTTCGTCTTCCCGACCACGGCGTTCTTCCTGATCTGGTACGCCACCTACGTCCTGTTGGGCGCCTTCGCCCACGACTTCATGGCCATCAAGGTGTGGGGCAACATCAACCTCGGCCTGCTGATCGGGCTGGGCCAGTTCCTGACGACGTTCCTGATCACCGGTCTGTATGTGCGGTTCGCTAACCGGGAGCTCGACCCGCGCGCGGAAGCCATCCGCGCCGAGATGGAAGGCGCCCAGAAGTGACCACCACCGTGCTCGCCGAAGCCAGCCGGATCGGCAACCCGGCCGTCAACATCAGCATCTTCGTGGCCTTCGTGCTCATCACGCTGTTCATTGTGATCCGCGCCGGCCGCTCCAACACCAACGCCACCGAGTTCTTCACCGGCGGCCGCGCATTCTCCGGGCCGCAGAACGGCATCGCCATCGCCGGTGATTATCTTTCTGCGGCAAGCTTTCTCGGCATCGCTGGCGCTATCGCGGTGTATGGCTATGACGGCTTCCTCTACTCCATCGGGTTCCTGGTGGCGTGGCTGGTCGCCCTGCTGCTGGTAGCCGAATTGCTGCGTAACACAGGCAAATTCACCATGGCCGACGTGCTGAGCTTCCGGCTCAAGCAGCGGCCGGTGCGGGTGGCCGCGGCCACCTCCACGATGGCGGTGTCACTGTTCTATCTGCTGGCGCAGATGGCCGGCGCCGGTGGCCTGGTCGCACTGCTGCTCGACGTCCATGGCCGCACCGCCCAGTCCGTCGTGATCGCGGTGGTCGGTGTGCTGATGATCGTCTACGTCCTGGTCGGCGGCATGAAGGGCACCACATGGGTGCAGATCATCAAGGCCGTGTTGCTGATCACCGGGGCGGCGATCATGACCGTGATGGTGCTGGTGAAGTTCGGGCTGAACTTCTCCGAGATCCTCGGCTCGGCGCAGCACATGGTGCATGAGGCAACCACCAAGGGCGTGTCCAGCCGGGACGTGTTGGCTCCTGGCGCTCAGTACGGCGCCAACACCACCTCGAAGATCAACCTGTTGTCGCTGGGCCTGGCGCTGGTGCTGGGCACGGCCGGTTTACCGCACGTGCTGATGCGTTTTTACACGGTGCCTACCGCCAAAGAGGCTCGGCGGTCGGTGGTTTGGGCGATCGGGTTGATCGGCGCCTTCTACCTGTTCACCCTGGCCCTGGGGTACGGCGCGGCAGCTATCGTCGGTCCGGACAAAATCCTGGCCGCCCCGGGCGGGCAGAACTCGGCCGCACCGCTGCTGGCATTCCAGCTCGGCGGGGTGATCCTGCTCGGCATCATCTCGGCGGTGGCGTTCGCCACCATCCTTGCCGTGGTCGCGGGCCTGACCATCACCGCGTCGGCGTCGTTCGCCCACGACGTCTACGCCAGCGTGCTCAAGAGTCACAAGGTGACCGAGGACGAGCAGGTGCGGGTGTCCCGGATCACCGCGGTGGTCCTCGGCATCGCCGCGATCGGGCTGGGCATCCTGGCCAACGGCCAGAACGTCGCCTTCCTGGTGGCGCTGGCGTTCGCGGTCGCGGCCTCGGCCAACCTGCCGACGATCGTGTACTCGCTGTACTGGAAGCGGTTCAACACCCGCGGTGCGTTGTGGAGCATGTACGGCGGCCTGATCAGCTGCCTGTTGTTGATCGTCTTCTCGCCGGCTGTCTCGGGAAACAAGACCGCGATGATCCCCGGTGCGGACTTCGACTGGTTCCCGTTGGCCAACCCCGGCATCGTCTCGATCCCGCTGGCATTCATCCTCGGCATCGTCGGGACGTTGACGTCGTCGGACGCCGGCGATCCGGAGCTCAATGCCGAAATGGAGGTGCGGTCGCTGACCGGCGTCGGCGCCGAGAAGGCCACCCACCACTAAATGAGGTGAGAATCTCGCCGGCTGCGGGAATGGTGTTGACGTGCCGATAACGTTGACTTCGCTATGACCCCTGGTCGCTCCGCTCCTGCCCGCCGGATCTCATGACCCACACCCGGCGAGATCTCGCCCTGGCGCTGCTGGCCTATGCCTTCGCCGCGCTCATGGTCGGCACTACCCTGCCCACCCCGCTGTACGCGCTGTACTCCGAACGCATGCATTTCACCGTCCTGACTACGACGGTCATCTACGCCAGCTACGCCGGCGGGGTGTTGTTCGCGCTGCTGGTGTTCGGCCGGTGGTCCGACGCGATCGGCCGTCGTCCCGTGCTGCTGGCCGGCACGGTCTGCGCGCTGGCCAGCGCCGTGGTGTTCCTGATCGCGGATTCGGTACCGCTGCTCCTGATCGGCCGAGTGCTGTCGGGGTTGTCGGCCGGCCTGTTCACCGGCACCGCCACCGCTGCGGTCATCGAAGCCGCGCCACCGAGCTGGCGGACCCGCGCACCTGCGGTGGCCACCATTGCCAACATCGGCGGCCTGGGCACCGGGCCGGTGCTGGCCGGCATCCTGGCTCAGTACGCTCCGGCCCCGCTGCAGCTCACGTTCATCGTGCACATCGCGCTTGTCGTGCTGGCCGCGATCGCGGTGCTGCTGATTCCGGAAACGGCCAGCCGATCCGGAAAGCTGGGGCTGCAACGGCTATCGGTGCCACCCGAGGTTCGGCCGGTATTCGTCGTCGCCGCGCTGGCCGCGTTCGCCGGCTTCGCCGTCACGGGCCTGTTCACCTCGGTCGCGCCATCGATGCTGACCAACATCATCGGGATCGGCAATCATGCGCTGGCCGGCCTGATGGCCGGGTCCATCTTCGGCGCTTCGGCGATCGCGCAGATCGCCGGGGCGCGCATCCCGCCGCAGCGCGCCGTCGCACTCGGGTGCGCGATCCTGGCCGTCGGCATGGGTGTTCTCGCTGCGGCGCTGCACTATTCGTCGCTGGCCGGGTTGATCACCGCGGCGGTGGTGTCCGGTATCGGCCAGGGCATCAGCTTCAGCCGCGGGTTGGCCGCCGTGGCGCAGCGCACGCCCGCGCAGCGCAGGGCCGAAGTCAGCTCCACCTATTTCGTGGTGGCCTACATCGCGATCTCGATCCCGGTGATCGGCGAGGGTTTCGCCGCCCAGGCCTGGGGCCTGCGCACCGGCGGGACCGTGTTCGCCGCCGCGATCGGGGTGCTGGCGCTGGCCTGCCTTGCGGCCATCCTCTGGCAGGAGTCTGGAGAGAAATCAGGTAGATCTACCTACGCCGAAGAAGGCTAGATTCGCCTGCATGAGATTGGCGTTCCCCACGCCCGCCGACGTTGCGGCACAGACACCGCCGGATCGTGACCGGGCGATCGACGTCATCCGGATCTGCGCGCTGCTCGGCGTCGTCGCGGGCCACACCGTGATGGCAACCAGCATCATCACCGACGGTGTCCTGCACTGGGACAACCTGTTGACCACCTCGGTGGTCTTCCAGGCCGCGACGTGGATTTTTCAGATCATGCCGCTGTTCTTCTTCGCCGGTGCCGCGGCCAGTATGGCGTCGTGGCGAGCCGACGTGGGTTGGGGCCAGTGGCTGATGAAGCGCTGCGCCAGGCTTTTTCGGCCGGTCTTCTATTACCTGACGTTCTGGGCCGTGGCGTTGACCGTGCTGCGCCAGGTCCTGGCACCGCATGTCTACGGCCCGGTGGCCGGGGTCTCGACCCAGCTGTTGTGGTTCCTGGGCGCCTACGTGCTGATGCTGGCGGCGATGCCGCTCCTGATGCGGGTCACCACCGCGACACAACTGGTCGCCGGCGTCACGGCGGTCTACCTGGCGGTGGCGGTCGTCGACATCATCCGGCTCGCGGTTCCCGGCTGGCAGGCACTGGGGTATGCGAACCTCGCGGTGTGGCTGATCCCCGGCATGTTCGGGGTGGCCTACCGACGTGGAGTGCTGCGGCCGGCGACGGCGCTGCGCGCGGGGCTGACGATGCTGGCCGGCAACGTCGCACTGGTGACGTTCGGGCCCTACGAACTGAGCCTGGTCGGTATCGAGGGCCAACGGATGGCCAATATGACACCACCATCGCTGCTGCTGGCCGGACACGCAATCATGATGTGCTGCTTGATCATTGCCGCCGCACCGGCTATTGGGCGCTGGGCGCAACACCCGCGAATCTGGTGGCTGACGGCGATCGGCAACTCGGGCGCGATGACGCTGTACCTGTGGCACATGCCGGCACTGCTCGGGATCCATCTGCTGTTCGATGTCACCGGCCATCCCCGCTATCCCGGGCAGCCGGATTTCCTGATGACCTCCATCGCACAGTTGGTGCTCATGGCGGTAGGAGTTGCGGCGCTGTTCGTCGCACTCCGGCCGCTCGAGAACAACCCGCTGCCCGGCTGGGACGGGCCGATCGCGGTCAGCGGCGCCCGTAGCGTTGGCGTCGGCATCCTATTGTGCGTGGCCGGGCTGGCCACCCTGGTGTCGGTGAAGTGGGGGCTGAAGGACGACGGCCTCTACTGCACCGCCGTGCTCCTGGCTGCATTGGTCAGCGCGCGGATCATGTGCGGAAGTCGCTCTGCGGTAAGGCTTCCCGAGCGGATCGCCGGCTAGCCGCTCTTGCGGCGGAACTCCCGGCGGTTCTCTACCGGCCCCTGCGTACGGGATTGCTTGGCACCGCGGTCGGTGTGCGCGGAGCCACTCGCCGATTTGGTCTTCTTGCGCTCCAGCGCCTCGCGGAACTTCTGCTTGGTGTCGTCCTGCGGATCGGACTCTGATTCGGCCATGCTGGTCAGCCTAACGTGACGGTGAGCTCTTCAGCGGATGCCTGGCGGCATTCCGTAGACATGCGAGATCGGCATCGTCAGCAGCACCCGGCGGTCGGTGACCATCGCCCGGCGGTAGTCGTCCCAATCCGGATGTTCACCGGCGACGTTGCGATAGAGCGCGATGAGGGCCTCGACGGTGTCGTCATCCGGTGCGGCCGCCGGTGGAGTGAGGATGGAGTTCCCCTCGGCGACGGCATAGGACCAGCCGTCATCTGAGGACACCAGGATCGAGGCCCGCGGGTCGCGCCGCAGGTTGCGAGTCTTGGCGCGCGGTTCGGTGATGGAAACCTCGACGACCAGATTGCGCGGGTCGAAGTGATAGGTCACGTTGGACAACTGCGGGCGACCGTCCCGTTTGATGGTCGCCAGCACACCCAGCGAGTTGCCTGCGATCACCGCCAGCAGTTTGTCGTCGAACACGTGACGGGCCATGTTTGGAGACTACGTGTTCTGTTCCAAATCCCATGCGTATTCCCGTCAGCTACAGCCAGACGTAGAGCCCGATGACCACTGCCGCGCTCAACAGCGTCCAGCCGTTGACGATCAGCTGCAACCATCGCGGGGAATGGCGGATGTCCATGAAGTACTGGGTGACGAGCCAGACCTTGACGAACGACGCCACCAGAACGACCGCCATCGCCAGCCGGCTGAACCCGAGGAGATGGTCGATGCCCAGGACGTAGGACCCGACGGTGATCACCGCCAGGACGACTCCGACGGTGACCGCCGTCTTTTTCAGCGACGCGCTGTTGTCCGAGAGAATTGTCATGTCAGTTCACCAAGTAGAAGAGTGGGAACAGCACCAGCCACAAGAGGTCGACCATGTGCCAATAGCAGGTTGCGGAGATGAAGAGCTCGCGATCGCGGGGCCCGGGCAGACCAGCTGCCGTACGTGCGCGCATCAGGCCCAAGGTGACGGTTCCCAACAGCACATGCAGCAGATGCGCCCCGGTGACGGCAAAATAGATCATCCAGAACGTGTTGGTGTGGATCCACATTCCGTGATCGATCACCGAGTGGTATTCAACGGCCTTGACGGCCATGAAGAACACTCCGGTGGCCATGGCCCCGCCGAGGTAGCGCGATGCCTGCTGGAATCGATCGGCGTGCATGGCGTCGATGGCCAGCACGACCAGGACAGAGCCGACGATCAGCACGACGGTGTTGACCAACCCCAGGGGTTGGCTGAGCACCCGTGAGCCTGCGGCGAATGCCTCCGGCTGGTGTGCGCGGTTCCAGACGATGACGCCGAAAAGTGCTGTGAAGATCGCCATCTCGGCCAGGATGAAGACCCAGACACCCGGCTCGCCGGGGACGCGTGGTGCGGGGCGCGTTGGGGGCGCCGGTGTGGTTCGCACGGCCTGTTGTGTCATCGGACGGCCGCCTTTGCACGGTCGGCGCGGTTGCGACGGTGAGCGAAGTACAGCTGGAGGACCATGATGTTGTACCAGGCGAAGAAGATGGCTCCGGCAATCCAGAAGCTGATGAAGCCGTTCCAGGTGAACGGTCCGTAGGTGAAGAACGGAATCAGTGACCCGGTCAACGATCCGAACGCCATACAGAGGCTGTACCAGCCGACCCACCGCGGGAATACCGGGGTGGACGAGGAGTCCCCGAGGATCGCCCACGCGGTGGCAGCAGCCTGCATCGCACCGGGTTGCCACAGGCCGATCAGCGCCATCCAGGTCACATGATTGAGCAATTGATAGGAACTGTCGGCCATATCAGGCCGATGCAGTCCGACCAACATCATCGTGCCGCAGATCATCATCAAGGTGGTGGCGATGACGGCGGCGCCGAACTGCGTCATGGCGGCCAGCGGCCCGATTCCGGCGACGTGGCGCAGGCGATTGGCGATCGCTGCTCCGAAGGGCATGAACATGCTGCCGCCCACGATCACCAGGATGACCCCAAGCCGTTTCAGGTCGATGTCGTGGTGGAAGTACTCGGCCGTCACGTCGGCGGCGTACGGGCCGGGCGGCGGGATGAACCCGGCGAGGATGAACCCGATTCCGATGAAGGCCGGTAGCGCGACGCCGGCCGCGATTCCGAAAATGCCGACGGACCGTGCAACGGGTTGTGCAGTGGTGGTTGTGGTCATGAGTTTCCCTGGGTGAGGATCAGGCCGTTGGGCTGCTGTGAGACAGTGCGCGGCGGTCGCACACCGGGGCGCGACGGCCGCCTTACCTTCAGATTTGTTGGGTGGAGCTGTTTTTCACGACCCGGTTGGGGTCTTGGCAGCCGGTGTTGAACCTGCCCAGCCCTGGGGTGCGACGCCGATCTTGGTCAGGAAGACGTCACGCAGAGTCGCGTCGCGGTCGATCTCGATGCCTGCACGACGTTGGGCGCGGGAGATCTCCCCCAGCACGAGCCAGACCAGCAGTCCGGCAAGGACCACCGTGGCGACACCGCCGAGGTAGACCAGGGGCCACGAGCCGTTGCCGTTGACCGCAGGGGTGAAATTGCTGTTCAGTGCCGTGAAGACCGGCCAGCCAAGCGCGCCGTTGAGGCCGGCGTAGAGGCCCGGCAGCATGGGAATGACCAGCAGCTGGCCCCAGCCCACGAGTCGATCACGCAGCAAGAAGAAGATGAGTCCCGCTGTCAGCTGCAGGGTCGCATCGATGGTGTACCACCACATCGGTGCCCCCAGGAACAGGAACGGCTGCTGTCCGTAGTACTGGTAGAGACCGAGCTGCGCACCACTGATCTGCAATGCGGCATCGAACACCCACGACAGCGCGAACGCGTACAGGAAGAACCTGGGGCCCTTACCCACGTGGATGGCTCGGTAGATGATGTAGGCCTGCAGGCCGAAGAAAAAGGAATACCCGAGAACGACATAGAGCGGAATGTGCCGACCAAACAGGTTGACGGCGACCGCGACGTTGTCCTGGGCAAACCACAGCAGACCGAGGTAGTCCAGATACGGCTCGAGTAGTCCCATGCACAGTCCACCAACGAGGAAGACGACACCCAGCATTTCTCCCCGCATCGCCAACCGGATGGCCCAGGTCAAGGCGGCGAGGAAGAACCCGATGCACACCACGGTGAACAGCAGGCTCCACGAGTGTGGCGCCGACAGATCAGCCGGTGGCACCGGATACATCGGCGGGGCTTGTGCAAGCCAGACAGAGTCCACCAATTTCCTGGCTCCCTTCTAGAGCGATGACCAAGGTGTCCGTGACGCGCGAAGGTGGGCGTCGTTTCAGCGCGCGGTATGCGACCCAAGCGCCACCCGAGTGTGGCACATCACAACCGAATATCCTAGTTTTGCGTAGCACATCAGAGAAATCAATACGCATTATGTAGAGATGTGGTCGGACGTCTAGTCCGCGGCCCGCGGCCGGGTGTCACCATCGCAGGAGTGAACAATTGCCAGGTCGCCCGCCCTTGCCTGCAAATTGCGTAGAGTGTCGCGACGAGACTGGGTCACAACCGTCAGATCGGATGGGAATCACCGTGGCAACTCGGGCCGGAGCCAACAGAACCAACAGTGGCACGCTCGACCAAGGTTCGGCCGCAACACCTGCGGAACTCGACCACCTCGACCGGGCGCTCATCGAAGAGCTCACCCACGACGGACGCGCGGGAAACCGGACGCTCGCGGCGCGATTGCACGTCAACGAAGTCACGATCGCCGCCCGTCTGCGCCGATTGGAGGATGCCGGTGTCATGCGCGTGGTCGCGATCACCGACATCCGGCTCTTCGGCCATCGCGAGTTCGCCTTCGCGCTGATCCAGGTGGCGGGCCGACCCGTCCACGCCGTCGCCGCCGAAATGGCGAAACTGCCGGAGTCGATCGGCGTCACCATCTGTACCGGCAGGTTCGACATCGTTGTCGCCCTACTCGGTCGCGACCGGCAGCACCTGGCCGACCTCTTCGGCAGGGTGTTGCCGAAGATCAAGGGAGTCGGCGTTGTTCATGGCAGCATCGCGCTCGACGTCTTGAAATACGACTCCAAATGGGCGCTTTTGAGTGCAGACGCCGGCAGCACTCCCGAAGCTCAGGTCAGCGAGACCGTCGATCAGATGGACCTGTCGATCATCGCGCTGCTCCAGCAGAACGCCCGACGCAGCAACCGGCAGATCGCCGCCGATCTCGGGGTGTCAGAGGGTACGGTGCGCGTCCGCATCAAGAGAATGCTGACCGACCGGGTTTTCCGAATTCAGGCGGTGTCCGACGTGGTGCTGTCGGGGGTGGGCGCTCACGCCTATCTTCTGGTGTCGGCCGCTCCCGGGAAGGTCGGCGACATCGCCAAGGCGCTCGCGCGCCGGGAGGACGTCGCGCAGATAACCCGGGTACTGGAGCCCGTCGATCTGGTTGTTGTGCTGCACTCGAGCGACCGCTCGACCCTGCTGAACAGCATCTTCGACGAGATCGCCCTGATCCCGGGAGTGCGCCGCGCGGAGACCATGGACGGTGTCGCATCCCTCAAGCACGCCTACGCCTGGACCTGGATCGTCTGACATTCATCATCGTCAGCGGTCGATGACGCGCGGCCTTTGATTGCGACAGACACGCAAACTTGCATCATTTGACCGTCTAGTCTGAAGTAAGCATCGTACCGTCGGGGCTGCGTGCTGTCAGCGAGCCGCCTGGCTATTGCCCCCTGATCGCTTGGAGGACGCCGAGTGGCAGTTACGCCACCCGCCAAGGGCCCACTGGCCGCGGCTGACCGAGCAGTCCTGCATCCACCGAACGTTCGCGGCGCGACGCGCGGATCGACCGGATTCGCGGCGCGCGGTCGTGCGGACGCCACTCTCGATGAGGTGGACAAGGCGATCGTCAACCATCTGTTGCTTGACGGCAAGGTGACCAATCGCGATCTCGCCCAGCGAATAGGCATCAGCGAATCGGCGGTGAGCGTCCGAATCCGCAAACTCGTCGAAGCTGGTGTCCTCGTATTCACCGCGTTGATCGATTGGGAGGCAGCCGGTTTCGAGTGGTTCGTCATCTGCCGGATGAAGACCCGGTTGCGCGCGCCTCGTGAGGTTGCCAACGACATCGCCATGCTTGCCGGTTGCGAAGCCGTCGCCGTGGTTCTCGGATCCCATGACATCCTCGGCTACTTCCTGGCTGCCGACCGCGCAGAACTCAATGCCATCATCGATGCGCTCTCGCTGGTCCCCGGTGTAGCGTCCCTCGACGTCGACCTCGCAACCGATACCGCCGTCAGTCCGCGCGGGCGGCAGTTGTTCCTGGCCGTCGATGCGCCCCCAATACGGTTGCCTTGTCCGCGGATCGAACTCGACGATCTCGACGTTGCACTTCTTCAAGAACTCGTGCGCGACGGACGCCAATCGAGCCGCAGCATGGCCCGCTCCTTCGGCGTCTCGGAGGGGACGATCCGGGCGCGGTCTTCCCGGCTGTCGCGCGCGGGACTCGCCCAGGTGGTGGCGATGGTGGAACCGGTGGCGTTGGGAATGGCCGGAGTCATTGCGTCCCTGTCCATCCGGGTCGACCGCCGTAACCTCGAGGCTGCCCTGGCTGCGCTGATCGAGATGCCCAACGTCGTGTTCGGTGCCCGGTGCGTGGGCAATTTCGACCTGCACCTCACCGTCACCGGTGCCGACCCCTACGAGCTGATGGAATTCGTCGGCACCAGTGTCCAGTCGGTGATCGGTGTCCGAGACACCGACACGCTGTTGTTCGTCGACGCGTTGCGGTTCAGCCCCTACCTCAAACGACTGGTCGCACCCACCTGAACCGTCCGCCTATTCTCCGGTCAACCGGAATGCGGGGTGTTGCCGTAACAGGTGGCGTTGCCGACGTCCAAGACACTCTCGCAGAGCATTTCGCCATTGGCGAAGATGCGGACGGTGACCCATTTGGCCGGACTGCGGATGCGACGCCAATCCGCACGCAACTGTGCGCCCGTGCCCGTCGGCCCTCGCGCGTCATCGAGCGGGACGTCGATCCGCCACGGCAGCGATACCCCGGTCACCAGCACACGGCCACCCGGCTGCATGAACTCGACGTCGACGACCGCAATGGTGTCGGAGTCGATCTCGTAGGTCACCGTGTCGGCAGCGTGCGCGAGCGGTATCGATGCCTGGCCCGTGCCGACCACCGCCGCCACGGCGAGAATGGGCCCGAGCCGGGCAGCTCGCCCGCGGGTCACTTGCCGGCAACGACGGCGCTGATTCCGCCGACATCGGTGATGAGCCAGTTGTTATTGCTGTCGATGGTGATGCTGTAGGTCGCGGTGGATTGCAGGTTGTCGGGCGCCTGGGTGGTCTTGGTCAGCACACTGACGAAGGTGTCGACAACGTAGACGCCGTTGACGTCCGAACGCACCTTGGCGGCAAGCGGTTTGGAGGTCGACGTCCACTGCAACGGCACCAGAAGCTGTTGCATGGAAGTAGCCGCCTTGGACAGCTTGTCGTTGAGCTCCGGCGATGTCCCCTTGACCAGGTTGACTTTCCACCCATTGAGGTCCTGATAGTTCATCGCGGCCGCGTTGACGGCGTACTCGAGGGCGATCTGCTCGGCCTTCTGCTGATTCTGCGCGGCGCGAACGTTGGCCTCGACGGTGCCGCGTTGACCGATGTACAGCCACGTCATCACGCCCAACCCGGCCGCCAGGGCAAGCATCACCACGCCGATCACCAGCGCGCGAAGCGTCAGCGACACCCGCCGGGGCGGCGGACTTGCCGGGCTGTCAACAGAGGCGCCGCCGGCTGGGATGTCGGCATGCTCGTCGAGCTGATCGTCAGTGTCCATGGTGTCGATCACGGTAGTTCTTTCCACCTCGACCACATCCTTTCTTGTCGGGCTTAGGGTTGCGGGGTTTTCACGCGCAGCGTGACCACACCGTCTTCGGGGTAGGCGGCCAGCATGTTCGACAGGATCTGACCGGTGTCGAGGTTCATCGCCGCAGCGGCGATGCCGTTGATGTTGGGTGTGAGTGCCTCGGCGAACACCTTGAGATCCGGGCCGCGATCGTCGAGGAACTTTTGCACGCTTTTCATCAGTCGACCGACATTGCGCAGGCCCTCGGGCGACCCGGTGTCGTCGACCAGGTGCTTGGCGTTGTCGAACAAGCCCCACATCTCCGGACCCAGCGCGTACAGCGCCGGGGTGATCTCAGCCACCCGTGGACCGACGAAACCGGCGTTGCGCAGCAGGATCTGAAAGTCGTCGAGCAGCTTGGATCCTCGACCGTCCATGCTCGACACCGCGTTTCGGAGCAGCACACTTGCCCGGGCAAGGTTGGGTAGGACGACATCGGGATCGGGTAGAGCCGCATCCGTCTCAGTGACGAGGTGATTGAGACTGTCCGGCTTGAGCTGATTGAGCACGCGCGCCAAGCTGACGGACAGCTCCGAAATCGAAGCGGGCGCAACGATGTTGTCCGCAACGACCTTTTGCCCGTTCTGGAAGTACGGACCGGAGGCCGACCGCGGGACCAGGCCGATGTAGGTCTCGCCGAGGGCGGATAGGTTCTCCAGCCGGACCTCACTGTCCACCGGCACCGGGACGTTGCGGGTCAGGTAGAAATCGACCGTCGCACCCGACAACGTGGTAGAAATCCCAGTCACCTTGCCCACCGGGACACCGCGCAGCAGGACGTTGGAGTCCACGACGAGGCCGTTGATGTCGGGCACCCGCATGCTCACCGAGATGCGGTCATCTGGGGGGCCGACTCGTACTCCCAGCGCGGCGATGTAGTACACGCAGAATCCCGCGATGGTGATGAAGGCCGCGAACGACATCAGGTACCGGGGCTTCACGGAATCGCTCCCAGCATCCGCAGGACATCCTGCACGTTGTTGGTGATATCGCGCCCGTTCGCGGTCTGGACCGACACGATGTTCATCGCCGGATACTTGTCCTGCGGCAGAAACGCTTCCTGGAAAAGGTCGCGCCATGGCCGGTATTCACCTTCGATGGCCCACTTGCTCTTCTGCACCGCGCCGACGGCCACCCCGAGTGATTCCAGCATCGGCACCAGCCAGTACCCGCCGGTGTAGATGCTGCCGACGGACGGGATCAAGACGCCGTTGGCCGCAGAGACCACAGCCATCCGCTCCCACTGGGTCATCCCGTCCGGTGAGAACCAGTACTGGAGCTTGGGCACATGGGTGGCCAACACTTGCCCGGTGCCCGCCACGCCGTCAAGCCAGTGGTCCACCGTGTCGACGTTGTCTGACAGGTCACGCAGATCCGTCGCCACCCGCGAGGCGATCGCGCGCACCTGCTCGGATCGCTCGGGCGTGACGTTGTTGACCCCGATGATGGTGTTCTGGATCCGTTGGATCGACCCGCTGGACACGAAGTTCGCCAAGTTCGCGATCGTGTCCTCCAGCTGCGGCGGGGATGTCGTCTGCGCCAGCGCGATTCGGCCACCGGGTGGCAGTGACGGGCCGGCCCCGGTCTGGTCGGCCGCGGTCTGGTCGGCCCGGGTGATCGCGACATAGATGTCGCCGAGCACCGTCGCCTGCTGCAAGATGGCGTGCGCATCGGCGGGGATGCGCACGCTCTTGTCGATCTGCGCCTTCACATCGACCGACCGAGGGCCGATCTTGATGTCGTCGACGATCCCGATCGTCGTCCCGTCCATCACCACCTTGGCCCGATCCGGCAGGTTCAGGACGTTGGCGAACTCCATCGTTACGGGGTAACCGTCACCGTAGGCATTGCCTGGTTGTGGCAGATCGTTGACGGTGATCGCCGAACAGGAACAGAGTATGCCGGCGCACAGACACACCGCCAGGACCCGTGCAACCCGCTTCATCGTCGACTCGCTTCCACGAAGACGTACTGCAGCAGATTGATGTCGACCCCGTATGGTTGGCCGGCCACATTCGCGCAACTACCCGGCGTATCGATGTTCATGAAGTGGCACACCAGGGGCCCGTTGGGACTTCGCACTCGATAGAGCGGAGGCCGGAACGACATGATGAACTCTCGGTTGTTGAAGTGGTTCGCCGCGCCGTTGATCCACCAGGGCAACGGATCGAGCAGGCTGGCGAGTCCAGCAGCGTGCGGCGACAGGATGCGTACCGTGTCCGACACCGTGTCGAGGGTCAGCGCGATCTCGTCCCCAGCGTGCACCTGCAAATCCGAGATCGCGGTAATCAGTTGCGGGAGTGACTCGGTCATGTTCCGCGCGCCGTGGATTGCGTCCACGAGGTCGGGTGTGGTGTGCGCGCCATCCTGAAGGATCTGTTTGAGCGGGTCCCGTGTGGCGACCAGGGTGTCGGTGATGTCGCCGAGGTTATGCACGATCGACGTCATGTCGCTGATTGCGCCGTCCGGACTGTCGAGCAGCTGGGAGGAGGTGGTGAGAATGCGGTTGATTCCGGGGCCATTGCCCGTGGCCGCCTGATCCAGCTGCGTGATGACAGCACCGATGTTGTTCGACGTTTCGGGGTTGACCGCGTTGACGAAAGTGTTTGCCGAACCGATGATCTCCGACAGGCTCTTCGGCGTCATCGACCTGTCCAGCGGGACACAAACGCCTGGCGTGAGCCGAGGACCGGACTCGTAGTTGCCGACGAGTTCGAGCGCACGGTCGGCGAGTATCGACGTCGAACGTACAACTGCCTTCACGTCTGCGGGCATGGGCCGGTCCTCGGCGAGGGAGAATCCGACACGCACACTGCGTGCGCCGGGGGTCACCGTGTCGATCGTGCCGATCTTGTATCCCATCTGGGTGACCGGATTGCCGACGTATAGACCGACGGCGTCCGGCAGGGTCGCGCAGTACTGCGTCGCCGCCTTCGCCTCGTCGTTACCACCGCACGAGGCGGTCACCAGCGCAACGGTGGTCACGGCCAGCACGCCGCCGAGGCGCCGTCCGAAAGTTTGTCCCACCATCAGCAGGGACTCCCGGGAACCGGAATGCACACATCCGTCGCCAGCAGCTCCGGTGGGGCATTCTGCCGATCCAGCGTCCGGTAGAGCCGCTCACGAGTGCGCTTGAGGATGCGGATGACCAATCCATTGCGGTCGGCCCAGGTTCTCACGATCTGTTGCCATCGAGTGAGCTTCTCCAAGAACTCTTCTCGGTGAGCCATGTAGAAGTCAGCGACGGGACCCAACCCGAGCAGGATCTTGCCCATCCCTTGCATGGCCTGCGCGAAGCCCTTGCCGTAGATGACCAGCGTCTGCTCGAGAATGGCTACCTTCTCGATCAGTTCCTCCAACCGGCCCCGGTATTGCGCCAGCTGCTCGATGTATTCGTCGGACATGTTCAGAATCTGTGACAGCTCGCCGCGCTGTCGGTCCAACGTGTCGGTCAGCGCCGTTCCCGCGTCGACGATCGAGGAGATGGTGGTCAGGTTGGATCCAGCCAGGCCTTGCTGAATATTGTCGAGCGACTGCTTGATCGGCGCTGGGGCCAGACCGTCGGTGATCTTCGTGGCATCGGTCAGAGTCCGGACCAGACTGTAGGGCAGCGTGACCCGCTCTTTGGGAATGGTCGACTTACCAAGGGGCTTGTTCCCCAACGAATCCAGATTCACGTAGTAGCCGCCCACCACGGTCAGCATTCGGACGTCGATGCTGGACTGATCGCCGACGAAGGCGCTGCCTTCGACGGTGGCATTCACCCGAACCTGCTTGGGCTCGATGGACAGACCCGTGACCTTACCGACCGTGATTCCGGCGATCCGCACCGTGATTCCCGGCGAGATGGAGGAGGCGTCGTCGGTGTAGAAGCTGACCGTCTTGTTGCCGGGCGGGCTGATGTAGACCGCTGCCGCGACGACAGCGAGGATGGTCGCGATGGCCAGCGCCGTCGTGCCCCATAACCGCGGATCGCGCAGCACCGTCATCTTCATTGCTTGCACAACACCACCTTTTGACCGTTGATCAGCACGTCGACCGGCAACGGCAGCTCCGCACGCCCTTGCGAGCACGCCAGCGGCGTGCCCTCCTGGGCCGGCGGTGGAATGTTGTCCCAGACGACCGGCACCATCTTGACCGCGTCCATGACGTCGTCGAAGTTGGTGATGGCCTTGTCGATTGCCTTGTCGACATCGATTCCGGGCTTCAGTCCGGCATTGTCCAGTAGCTGACCGACGGATCGGGTGAAGTCGGGGCCGTAGATCTGCGACTTACGGAATTCGTCCAGGACGGACAGCGAGGCGTCGATCGGCTTGTTGACCAACTCGACGACGTGGATGAAATCCCTACTGTGACCGGACATCGCAGTGGCCACCGACTGGAGGTTCTTCAATAGCGTGGCCACCACCTGCTGCCGGTCGGCCAGGAAGCGGGTCAGCGTGTTGACGCTCTCCAGAACGGGTCCCAGGCCGCTGCCGTCACCCGACAGGAAGTTGTCGACGTTGGCCGTGAACACATTGAGGTCCTCGGGACTCAGCGTGGCCAGGACGGGTTGTAAACCGTTGAAGAGCCGCGTGATGTCGAACGACGGCTGGGTCATCGATGTCGGGATATGGCTGTCGGTCAGCGTGGCGGGGGTGGCGCCCTCAGCTGGATTCTGGACGTCGACGTAGCGGAGCCCGGTCAGTGCCTGATATTTGACGGCCAGCCGGGTGTCGGAGCCAATGCGGAAGTTGGTGTCGAGCGTGAGCGCGACCTCGGCGACGCTCTGCCCGCCCCGCCGCTGCAGCTCGATGGATTCCACCTTGCCCACCCGCACACCACGAACGCGTACGTCGGCACCGCTGCGTAATCCCGACACATCGGTGAAGTCCGCGGTGTATCCCTTGAGCTTGGCGTCGACGGGCTGGCTGATCACATTGATCACCAGGATGATCAGCAAGGTCGCGATCACCCCGGAAATTGCCAGGCGCCACAGTGCCGCAACGGGTTTCATCGCGGGCCGCTTTCCTGGGACGGCAGAACGGAATTATCCGATGCGGGCACCTGCTGACCTGCCGCCGCCGGCGCGTCCGACACTGGCGCGGCGCCCATCGCGTCGATCGGCGCGGCCACCCCCGGGATGCTGTCGAGGATCAGGCGGACGTTGACGGCGCGACGGTCGGGCGGCCCGGAGAACAGGCGCTCCAGCCGAGTCCGCAACTCGACTGCGGTGGAGGCGATCTCATCGGAAGGAATAACCCCCGGCGCGACGTCGGCAAGCACCTTGATCATGTTGGTCAGGGGTGCCAGATCTTCGCTGTGACTGCCAACGAGCTTGCCCGCTGCCCCGAACAGATCGGTGGCCGCCAGTTGGATAGATGGAGAGTAGGTGTTGTTCCAGTAGTCCTCAGACACGCCGTCCAGCCCACCGTGCAAATACCGATCACCGGTTTTCATCGCCGCGTCAACAAACCCGGGGAAGGCTAGGCTGATTCCGGTCGCGTTGGCCATCAGCGTTGCGGTACTGACGTTTTGAACCTTGGCCAGCGAATTCGCCACGACCATCATCGTCTCCAGCAGTGGGTCCAGTCCGTCGACGTAGGTGGTGGTCCGGTCGATGACGTCGATGAGCTTGGGCGTGAGCACGCCGTGCGAGATCTCGCCCAGCCTGGCCAACAGCGCCTGCAGAGTGAAGTTCCCCGCCGGGGCCGTGGCGATGACGGCACCGTCGGCCAACGGAGCCCCGCCGACGCCGGGTCGGAGGTTGATGCCGGTGACTCCGAAGTAGTTCGCCGGCCGGAAATCGATACTCATCGCATCAGTCAGGCCATCGATGGGAGCACGTTGCAGGTCGGCGTCCAGCCGGACACCCCGCCCCGGCATGCTCGTCACCTTGGTCACCTCACCGACCTTGACCCCATGAACCATCAGTTCGGTGCCCTGCTGGACGCCCTCTCCGACATACGGCGACTCGATCGTGACGTTGATCAGGTCCGCGGGACGGCGGTGAAAGGGGTCGGCGACGATCAGGGCGGATGCCACGGCCACAGAGGTGATTACCGCCATCCCGACCAGGGTCAGGGTCCGCGCCTCCGACGCCTCCGACGATTTGTGGAACAGCATGCGCCTAACCCTTGAACACGAAGACCGGTTGGAGGCCCCACAGGGCGATTGTCAGAATGACGTCGAGCACCATGATCGCCACCAGACTTGCGCGCACGGCACGACCAGACGCCTGGCCGACTCCGACCGGTCCACCCGAGGTGAAATAGCCGTAGTAGCAATGGATCAGAGTGACGGCGGCACAGAATATCGCGGCCTTGACCAGCGAATAGACAATGTCGCCGAATGGCAGGAACTGGACGAAATAGTGGTCGTAGGTTCCGCCCGGCTGGTCATGCAGGATCCGGATCACCGTGCTGGATACATAGAAGCTGGTAACCAGGGTCAGCAGATAGCCTGGGATGACGCAGATCATCGAACCGACGAGCCGGGTGCCAACCACGAACGGAATGGGTCGCAGGCCGATGACTTCCACGGCATCGATCTCCTCGGCGATCCGCATCGAGCCGATCTCCGCTGTCATGCGACAACCGGCCTGTGACGCGAACGCGATACCGGCTACCAGTGGCGCCATCTCGCGTACGTTGGCCAGCCCGCCGACGATTCCGGACAAAGCTCCGAACCCGATGAGGTTGAGGGTCGCGTAGGCCTCCACCGCGACGGTGCCGCCGATCGCCAAGCCGAGGATCACCAGGACGCTGACAACGCCACCGTCGACGATGAGAGAGCCTCGGCCCCAAGCCAAGTCGTTCATAGCGTGCAGTGTCTGGCGCCGGTACCGCCGGACCGTCACCGGCAGCAGCCACAAGGTCTGACAGACGAAGACGACGAACTGTCCACTCTGCAAGAACGCTGCTTGAACCGGGCGCGCGGAGGCGATCCGGGCGACGAAGGGATGCAGGCCAGAGGATGGCCGGCCCACCGATACCGCGGTCACGACACCTCCATCGGGAAGAACATCGTCTGCAACTGGGTCAACGCGAGATTGATGATCGCGATGAAGACGACATTGAGGACCACCGAGGAGTTGACCGCGTCGGCGACACCACGCGGACCGCCCTTGGCTTCCATCCCCCGCAGACAGGAGATCACCGCAACCACGCCCGCGAAGATCAGCGATTTACCAAGGGTGAACCAGACATCCGTCACCGATGCGAAGGTGCCGAATGACTGCCAGAAGCTGCCCGTGGTCACCCCGCTGACGCCGACCGCGATGGTGAACGACGCGGCGACCGCCGACGCGATGATGATCGAGCACAGCATCGGGGCGATGATCAGCAATGCCAGGAAGCGGGGAACTACGAGGGATCGCACGGGATCGATACCCAGGACGCGTAAGGCGTCCAATTCTTCGCGAATCGCGCGCGCGCCGAGGTCCGATGCGATCGCCGAGGCAGCGGCGCCGCCCATCAGCAGCCCCGCGGTGACGGGCGCCCCCTGGCGCACCACTCCCACCCCGCTGGCGGCACCGACGAGCGAACTGGCTCCCACCTGGTTGACCAGCCCGGCGGTCTGGATCGACACGATCGCGCCAATCGGGATCGCCATCAGCAACGCCGGAGTGGCCGTCACCTTCAGCAAACCCCATGCCTGCACCAACATCTCGCCGCCGGGGAGACGCAGCCGCACCCCATCGACGATCGAGTAGCGGAGCACCGAAATCGCCAGAGCGACACCACGGCCGATGGTTCCCACACTGCGTACCGGGACCGACAACAGATGAGCCACCACACGTCTGAACAGCGCGGCAGGGCCCGTTCGTCGAGGCCGATCACGCCCGTCGGCGCGCACCGGAGAGACGGCGGGCGGCGGGGCCGCTACGCCTACTTCTGTCACACCGGTACCGCTACGCAACATCAACTCGCTTCTGAACCGCATTTCCAGGATGCATGGCGAACATCGTCCTTTCGTGCGGATGCTGCATTGCGACGTATGATTCCTACACACGTTACTGACTTGTTGTCAATCATCGGCGCCGCGCCGATCCGGGCCGGGGGTCAGTCGCAGACGTGGGAGTGGCCGATGCGGCTGCCCCAGCGCTTCGCACGCTGCAGTGACGGTCCGACGAACCACGCCGGCTGTCGCCCATGGATCCCGGCGCTCACATTGGACAGGTGCTGCCAGAGCCGGAAGAAGCTTTCACCCTGGTAGAGCGGGAAAAAGTCGTCGCCAAGGTAGTCCTGGGTCAACGTCAGGGCCTGCGCACGTGGCGCAAGGTAGGCCTCCGACTGGTCGATGTTGGCCGTCACTGCGTCGGCAATAGCCTGATTGTTCTCGACGGTGTAGTCCCCGTTGCTCCTCGTCAGATTGGTGTTGAACCGGTCAATCTGCTTGATGAGGGCGTCGTACTGGGCGTTGTACCACTGGCACATCTCGCGCTCGGCATTGATATCGCCGTCGGTCACCTGATTGCGGCTGGCGTCGAAGGGGTACGGAAACTTGGGCTGCCAGTTGCTCGGGCCCGCGACGATCACCGGCAATGGTGGCGCAATGTCGTCCACAAGCGGATCGGCATTCGACGGACCCGGCGCCGCCATACCGAAACAGATCAAACCCACAATCACCAAGCCGAACAGGCGCTTTCGACGCATCTTCTGCCTCACATCCGTCGTCGTAACAGCAGTACCCGCGGCGGTTGGGCAACAACGGCCGACTGCCACCATCGCAGGTTCGGTGCGTGTTTCACAGTCCGCGCATCCGCTGAATGTATTTTCTACGCGTACTGTCGCGCAACGGCGATGTTGCTATACGGTGTGCGAATCATCCGTCGGCCCGATCTTTGCGAGGTGTAGTACGTGCTGTTCCCACGGATCTGGACAACAGCCGCCGCAGCGACTCTCGCGTCCACGCTTTTGGCCGCGCCGCCGGCACTCCCCCAGGTCAAGGCCGACCCATCGACCACCCTGGCACAGGGCGTGGCTGCCGCCCGGACCACGTCCAATTGCCCTCCCTTACAGCAGAATTCGCTAGTCGAGCGCAGTGCCTCGATGGCCAACCAGGCAACGGCCGCCTACATCAGCCATCGCAGTGCCGCGGTGCCCTTCACCGATCCTCTGCCCGCCCTGGCGGCAATCGGCTATACCGGCAGCAAGGGCATGGTGTTGGCCGGGCACGGCGCCACGGACGCCGAGGCCGTGCAAGCGTTGCTTCTGCAGTATCAGGCATTTAAGCCAGACTGCGCATACTCGCAGTTCGGAACCGACCTGGGGCGCGCTGACGACGGCGCCGCGCTCGCGGCAGTCGTTCTCACGGTTCCAGTCGGACACCCGTAGCCGTGGTGGCATCAGCGATCCGCAATTAACGGCCATGATCAGCTGATCCACAAACCACGCATCGGTTTACCAGTGAATTTCTACGCATCTTTGACATCACCGGCCTTCAGCGGCTATTCTTCCAAGAGTGTCGGCCGTCACAGCTTGGCGACGATCGGCCTTTCCGATGCCGCACTGGAGGAGTTACGTCACAGTGACGAATAATCGGAGTATTCGCGTTCCCATGGTGCAGGCCCGAATTGGCCTCCTCGCGGTCGCGGTCGCGCTTGCGCTCGTCGCTCTCGTTTCGCTGATATCGACTCCGCCGCTTGGCCGGGCGGACACCTCCTCACCCAACTATCCGCAACTGCGTTATTTCACCGAGATCGATTCGGCCCCCTATGCCATGTCGAACCCACCGGGTGCCTCATTGCCGGATCAACCCGGTTACTGGTTCGTCACTGCGCAGGGCATCGACTGTGGCATCTGGTTCCGCGGGAGTTTCGGCTGCACTGGGCCGATTCCGGGCGCCCCCCAGGGCGTAGACAAGATTGGCTGGATCACCGGTGACACCCGCGTCCACTACGACTGGACCCTCGCGATCCGGTTTCCACCGACTCGAGGATCGGCCACCATCCCACCGCTGTCCTACATCAGCGTGGACGGCACCACATGCGGGACAACCCTTGACCTGAGTACCTATTGCGAACGAGGTCCGTTCCGCTTCATGATCAGCCCCACGCACACCTGGCTCAACTAGATGGCATCCACCCAGCAACGAGTGGTCGTCGGCCTGCTTACCGTGCTTGGTTTGGCGGTCACTGCTCCCCCAGTCAGTGCCCAAGCCGCCGTCTACCCCGACATCGACAACTACACCGCCGTCAACAACGAGATCTACCGGGTGCCTGACGAGGAAGGTGTCTGGCTGACGACACCGTTGGGAATCCATTGCGCCATCGATGATTCCGGCAGTTACGGATGTTCCGGCGCACTTCCCGGTGGCGCCGCGGGCGACAATGAGGTCGCGTGGTTCGTCGGCGATCCTTACCCGAGGCTATACGCCACCGCGCAGCCGCGGTTCGTCTCCGGCGCCGGTCAGTCCATCCTGAATGGCGAGCACGTCATCGACTACCACGGCGCGCGCTGTGCTGTCACCCGCGAGTCCGGAATCTACTGCGTCCACGGCGACGACCCGAACAGTCAGCTGATGGTGACGTCGGCCCGCGTCTTGCGCGGACCGGACGCCACACCGAGCAGCTGAGGCTCGGCTCCGCTGGCCACCAGTGGCCGACGTCAGTGCTTGATGTCCTTGAGAACCGCGGCTGCGCAGTGCTTTCCGGGGAGCCCGGAGACTCCCCCACCGGGGTGCGTACTAGCCGAACCCAGATACAGTCCGTCGATGGCAGTACGGTAACCACCAGCTCCCGCGGCCGGCCGCATCGGACCGAGTCGGGTCGGCGCGTTGTCGATGTGATAGATGCAGCCATTCTCCGCACCGGTACGCACGGCGAGATCCTGTGCCGTCTCCACGAAGGTTCCGATCGTCATCGCGGAGAATTCGGGCGCGAACTGCTCGACCTTGTCGACCAGGCGGCGCTCGGCCTCACCGCGCCACTTGTCCCATCCACCAACGGGATCCACCGGAGCGGGCCCATACAACTGAACGACATCCTGCCCGGCCGGCGCTTGGCTCTGGTCGATTGCCGACAGAATCCCCAGGCAGAAGACCGCCCGATCCGGCACCTCGCCGCGTGCCGACTGTTCGCCCGCGGCGACGACTTCCTCCAGGGTGCCCGCGTACAGAGCCGGCCGCCGCAAGTCGAGGCCGTCGGTGCGGTGCGGTTGATGACCGGGGAGCTCGAGCCTGCCGGACAGCGCGGCGTTGACGGTGAAGGTCCCAAGGCCGGTGGCGTTGGCGGGCGCCTGGCGGATGCGGCTGGCAATGTCGATCGGCAGGGCATCTCCCACCAGGTCCGGAACGCGCTGTGCAGGACATGCAGCGATGACCGCGCGACCGGCACGGATGACCGAACCGTCGGCGAGTTCCACCACACCGCCACGGCCACCCATACGAATGGCCGCAACCTCGCTGTCGAGCCGCACCTGCCCGCCGTGTGCGAGCAAGCAGCGCTGCAGAGCTGCGACAAGTCCGCCCATTCCACCGACGGGACGGACTGCGCCCTGATGATGGATCATCGACGGTGCGAGCAATGCGATGGCGCTGCCGTCCACGGTGAGCGGAGCCAGGATCGAACCGGTACCCGCGAAAATGCCGCGCACCGCTTCAGACTCGAAGAGCCCGTCGATTCCGTCGGCCGCCGTCGTCGTCAGCGAGGACGCCAACAACGACCGCACCCGCCGACCGCCGGCGAGCGCCCGCAGCACGGCCCGGATGGTGGCCCGACTGGGCCGGCTCGGATTCGACAAGCCGTACTGATCCTGGATCTTGAGGATCTTGATACCCGCGTCGGTGAGCTCGGCGTAGGTCTGAGCATCCTTGGCCGAGAACCGTCGAATGTCGGCGACGGTCTTGCCGAGATCGGCTTGCAGCGCCAGGGATTCGCCGGAGTCTCCGAGCCACGCCCACCCCGCGGCGTCGAGATCGCGGTGGCCGTAACGGTCGAGTTGGAGTTCACGACCCACGCCGCCGGCACGGAAGTACACGTTCTCCCAAGCCCCTGGGCTCAAGATGTGCTCGGGGGCCGCATCGACGAACGGTCGGGAGGCGGCCATGCCGCCGAGCCAGGAACGCTGTTCGAGTACCAGCACGCGCAGACCCGCACGGGCCAAGTAGCAGGCCGTCACGAGCCCGTTGTGTCCACCGCCGACGATGACGATGTCGTGTTGCTCAGTTGCGTTCTCAACACTGGTCACGGCGCTGGGCTCCTCGTGGTGACGGTGACGCGAAAGGACGGTCACGGCAGATGAAACCTGACAACAGGACTACACACCGGGGAAGCCGCCGTGGCATAGACAACCCTAGATCGACTATCAGTAGACAGTCAATTATGCGTAGCTAGATGAGTGATTTACTCTGCATAGATCGGTATAACGCTCGTTTGCGCCGGCAGTCCACACACTCCCAGTCCGTGGATCAGTGAAGATCTGCCCACAGCCGTTGCACGAGCGGGCTTCCCGACCGACCGACCCCGAAAGGACCGCCGTGACCTCAACACTTAGCCGTCCCACCTCTCCGTCATCGTCCTGGATGACCGACGACGTCGCCGCGGTGGCCGAACTGGCCCGAGACTTCTTCACCCACCACGTGATTCCGACGGCCGAGCAATCGGTCCGCGACGGGCGTCCGGCCCGCGAGCTCTACCGCAAGGCCGGCGAGATGGGCCTGCTGTGCATGTCGATTCCCGAGGAGTACGGCGGCGGTGGCGGAACATTCGCGCACGAGGCCGCGCTGGTGACCGAGCAGACGCGGGTGGGCGATTCCTCGATGCACCTGGGTGTGCACTCGATCATCGTTCCGCACTACATCCTGGCCTACGGTAGCGAGGCGCAGAAGCAGCGTTACCTGCCGCGCTTAGCCTCGGGTGAGTGGATTTCGGCGATCGCCATGACCGAGCCGGGCGCCGGGTCTGACTTGCAGGCCATGACCACCAAGGCCGTGAAATGCGATGGTGGCTATTCGATCACCGGAACCAAGTGCTTCATCTCCAATGGATTGAACGCCGATGTGGTGGTGCTGGCCGCCAAGACCGATCCCGGAGCCCGCGGTGCCGGGATCTCGTTGTTCATCGTCGACGTGACCGAGGCGGCAGCCGGCAGCGCGCCTGCGGGCTTCTCCCGTGGCGCGGCACTGCACAAGATCGGGCAGCAGGGCCAGGACACCGCCGAGCTGTACTTCGAGGACTTCGTGGTCCCAGAGGACGCTGTCCTCGGCGAGCTGAACACCGGTTTCAAACAGCTCAAGACCCAGCTCGCTGCCGAGCGAGTCATCCTCGGCGTGGGAGCAGTCGCGGCGATGGAGCGCGCGGTGGCCCTGACCACCGAATACACCAAGCAGCGCAATATTTTCGGTGCACCCATGCTGGCCATGCAGAACACTCGCTTCGAACTGGCTGAGTGCGCAACGCTGGCCAAGGTGTCCCGGGTCTTCATCGACGACTGCATCACCGCCCTCATCGCAGGGGAGCTCGACGCCACCACAGCTGCGATGGCGAAGTACTGGCTTGCCGAACAGCAGTGTGTGGTCGTCGACCGGTGCCTGCAGCTCTTCGGCGGATACGGCTACAGCCTGGAATACCCCATCGCTCAGATGTACGCCGACGCGCGCATCCAGAAGATCTATGCCGGCGCCAACGAAGTCATGAAGGAATTGATCGCCCGGACCCTGTAATACCCGGGTGACGCTCGGGTTCACGCAGGACGATAACGCCTGCACCGTTTACCTGTCGGGGGGCGGTGCAGGCGTTATCTTTTGCCTCAGTACATCGGCGGCGGCTCGCCACCGCCGTCTACGACGATCCGCTGCCCGGTGATGTACTCACCGCCGGGACCAGCGAGAAAGACCACGAGCCGGGCGATGTCACCGGGTTTGCAGATGCGGCCAAAGGGTGCGTTCAGCTCGGTCTGTTCGATGGTGCCACCGTCCGAGCCGGCGCGAACCAGCTTGGCGCCCATATCCGTATCGACCAGACCCGGCGAGATGATGTTGACCCGGATCCCGTTGTCACGCTCCTCGCGTGCCAGTACCCGACACGCCGTCTCCATCGCGGCCTTGGCCATCGCGTAGGGCGCCGTGTTGGCCAGGCACGCGTCGACGATAGCGCTGGAGATGACGACGATGTCGGCACGGTCCTTCGCCCGCATGGCCGGCAGCAGAGCGCGGATCAGCTCCAACGGCCCCAACGCGTGCACGGCAAGTAGCTGATGGAACTCCTCGGGGTTGCTGTCGGCGATCGTTCTCCCGCGGCTGGCCACACCGGCGTTACTCACCAGAAGGTCGACCTCGCCGAGATTCGTGGCGATGGACTCGGCCGCGGCTCGCCATGAATCACCGTCGGCGGCCGAGGCATACACCGAAATAGCCTGTCCCCCAGCTAATTCAATGTCCGATACCACCTGGGCCGCGGAATCCGGGGAATTCATGTATGTCACGGCAACCTTCGCTCCGGCTGCCGCGAGTTCGCGAGCAACTCCGGCGCCCACCCCGCGTGAACCTCCGGTCACCAGTGCGACCCGGCCCCGCAGCGGTGCGTCCCTGGCAGTTCTCACGGCGGTGTCGGCCACCTCGCTCATACCCGTGCTCCTTGTGCTCGACGTTCGGCGGTCGCCACCAGCCGCTGCAATAGCCCGGAGATGGTGGTTCGAAGCATGGCCCGCAGCACGGGTGCCATGGCAGGGCGCTTCGGGGTGAAGGCGATTCGCCACTCCACTTCGACTCCGCCGTCGGGACTTTCGGCGATGGTCACCGACCCGAGGTAGTGGGAGAACACCGCGGGGCTGATCACCGTGTAGGTGTGGCCGCCGGCATCGCGGGTCAGGATCAGCTCGCGGATGAACACCGGCCAGGCACCAAGCCTGCGCACCGCGCCGACCCCACCCGGCTGACCTTCACCCCAACGTTCCCACTGCGCCTGCAACAGCAACGGACGCGCCCAACTGGGCCAGTTGTCCACATCATCGAGGACATCCATCACCGTCGCCGCGTCGGCCTGGCAGTGCGCGACGAAGGCAAATGTTCCCTGCACGGTCACGCTGAGCGCCGTCCTGTCCTGCCGAAGCGTAGGTTGGTCATCTTTCGCAAGGCCCACACCGTGACTCGCGGCCGAAAGAGCAGCATGCCGTTGAGCCCGGGGAGGTCGTAGAGCTTGGTGGACACCGACTTGGTCCGGCTGAATGTCCGCAGTCCTTCGTCGCCATGGATGCGGCCGAAGCCGCTTTCTCCGACACCGCCGAACGGCAGGGCCGGAATGCTGACGAACGCGATGACCGAATTGATCGACACCATCCCGCACCTGAGCGCGGCGGCTATGCGCCGGCCCTCGGACCGGGAGAACACCGCCGCACCAAGACCGAACGATGTTCCGTTGGCGAGCCGGATCGCGTCGTCGACACTCGACACCGTCTTCACGGTGACCATGGGCCCGAAGGTCTCCTCCTGGACTGCCCGGCTCGACTCGTCGGCGTCAACGAGCAGGATCGGCTCGCCGAACTGGCCGCGGACCCGCTCGACGCCGCCCAACGGCGCGCCGGCACCACTCTCGATGGCCGCCCGGACTTGTTCGCGCATGGTCTCGGCCTGTCCCGCCAGCATCATCGGCCCGTAGGTGCTGCCCTTATCTGTGCCGACCTGGACGCGCGCCAGCCGACGTTTCAGGGCCGCAATGAACGGGGCGGACACATCGCGGTGTACGTAGATGCGCTCAACGCCCACACAGGTCTGTCCCGCGTTGCTGAACCCGCCCCAGGCGGCCGCGTCGGCCGCATCCTCGACATCGGCGTCGGGAGCCACGATCAGCGCGTCCTTACCGCCGCACTCCATCACGGCCGGAGTCAGGGTCTGCGCGCACGCCTGCAGGATCAGCCGTCCTGTCCGCGGTGAGCCGGTGAACGCCACCTTGTCGACGGGCGCGGCGATGAGACCAGCACCTGCCGCGGCATATCCGGTAGCCAGGGCCAGGATGTCGGCCGGCAGGCCGGGATTGGCGCGGGCGAAGGCGGCCACCAGCGCGGCGCCGACAGCCGTGGTGTGTTCACTCGGCTTGAGCACCACGGCATTTCCAGCCGCCAATGCGGAGGCGATCGGCGCCACCGGTGCGAACAGCGGATAATTCCACGGGCTGATCACTCCGACCACCCCGAAGGGTTCCTGGTCGATCACGCCGGCATAGTTGGCCATCAAGACGGTGGGGCGGATGCGACGGGTTCGCAAGACTCGCTTGGCGTTGCGGGCCGCCCAGCGGATGTGCTCGACGGCGATCACCAATTCCAGGTAGGCGTCGGCGGCGGGCTTTCCGCTTTCCCGGTGGATCAGGCTGACCAGCTCATCGGAGTGGTCGACGATATCGGATGCCCACGCCTGCAAGTACATACGGCGCTGGGCGAATCCCAGCCGGCTCCAGATGACTGTCGCCGATCTGGCGCGCCGCACCACATCGGCGACGGCGGCGGCATCCATCGCGGGGTAAGTGTCGATCACCTCACCGGTGGCGATGTCGCGAGACTCCAGCCGGGCGAGCGCTGTGGGTGCGGTGTCGAGCGTGGAGCTCATCGGGCTGCCGCCGCGGATGTGTAGAGCGCGTCGATATCGTCGCTGTACTTCTGGCTGATCACGTGTCGCTTGAGCTTCAGAGTCGGGGTCAGCTCTTCGCTGTCGGGTACCCAGAAGCGGGGCAGGACAACGTGAGTCTTGATCTGCTCGACTCTGGCGAGCTGCGTGTTCGCCCGATCGATGGCCTCAGCCACCACCGCGCGAACGACGTCGGTATCCACCAATTGCTCCGGTTCTGACGCGGACAGTCCGTGCTGAGCCGCGAAGTGGGCGAGTTCGTCAGGGTCCAGCACCACCAGGGCGGTCAGGAAGGGTCGGGCATCCCCAACTGCCATCACCGATCCGATCAACGGGCTCTGCGCCTTGATCGCCGCCTCGACCTTCGCCGGGGAGATGTTCTTGCCGGCAGAGTTGACGATGATCTCCTTCTTGCGGCCGATCAGTGACAGGTAGCCCTGGTCGTCGATGACACCGAGATCGCCTGTGCGCAAACGCCCGTCGGGGGTGAACGCCGCCGCCGTTGCGGCCGGATCGCCCCGGTAACCACGCATGGTGATCGGTCCCCGTACCAGCACCTCACCGTCGTCGGCCAGGGTGACCTCGACCCCGCGCAACGGTCTGCCCACGGTGTCGACCTTTTGCGCACCCGGCGCGTTGACCGTCGCCGCGGAACTCAGTTCGGACATCCCCCACACCTCGACGATCTCGAGACCGAGGCCGCAGAGGTATTCGTGAACGTGCGGTGCTGTCGGTGCGGCCCCGACCATCAGCCACCGGATTCGCCCGAGGCCGATAGCGGTGCGCAGGCCGGCGAGGATCGGCTCCACGCCCGCGCGTTGTTCGGCCAGAGCTTCCGGGATCCGGCCTCCGGTCAACCGGGCGTCGTTGCACGCCTTGGCATAGCGCTGTCCGATATCGACCGCGGCGGCAACCATGGTCCGCTTGTGCGTATCGGGCTCGGCATCCAGCCGCGTGCGCAGGGCGGCCACCATCTTCTCCAGGATCCGCGGCACGGTTCCCCAGATGTCGGGCTGGATCGTCACCAGGTGGGCGCCCATGGTGGACAGGTCGGCGATGCAGATGACCTCCAATCCCAGGGCCATCCCGGTGTAGTGGGTGCCCCACCGTTGGGCGGCATGCGCCATCGGCAACGCCGACGGTACCTGGTCGCCGGACCGGAACTCGAGAACCTCGGCCACGAGGAATGTTTCGGCGACGATTGCCCGATGGGTGAGCTCGACCGCCTTGGGCTTCCCGGTCGTGCCGGAGGTGTAGATGAGCGTCAGGACGTCATCCGGTTCGACGGCTTGCCACTGGGCCTCGAAATCGAAGCCGTCCGGGCGGGCAAGGTCGTCGAGGCACTCGGTGCCGGTAACGCCACGTTCGGTGCAGAGCACATCGATCGACGGTGCCGCTTCGACGATCCGCGCGGCGAAGCCACGCTCACACACTGCGATCCGCGCGCCTGAGCTCTCGACGATGTGGGCGATATCGCGTGCTGGTGAGGTGTTGTAGATCGAGCATGCGACCGCGCCGAGGTGCATCACCGCGGCATCGACGATGTGGAACACCGGCCTGTTCTCGAACATCAAGGCCACGACGTCGTGGCGTCGGACACCACGCTCGTACAACGCCGCAGCGACATCAGCTACGGCGGAGCGATATTCGGCGTAGGTGTAGTGGGTGTCGCCTTCGGCGGAACGCAACGCGGTCTGCTCGGGGATGCTGCGCACGGTGCGACCGAACGCCTCGCACAACGTGGCAGGCCAGTCCAGCTCACCTGGCTCGTGGGTTGCCATCAGCGGGTCGCCTTCGCGGTCGCGTGCACGGATTTCGCCGAGGCGGGGATCCGCTGCGGGAGGGTGTCACCATCGAACTCCGACGGGTTGAAGTGCCGGGTGGCCCGGGCGTAGGCCAGGTGCGAAGCGGGCCACATCGCCGTTACTTTGCCCTGTTCGTTGGTGTACCAGCCTGGGCAGTTGTCGGTGAATACAGTGCGATCCAGCTTGCTCTCCAACCAGCCTTGGAAGCACTGGTAGGTGGTGGGACTGACTTCCAGCCGCGAAAGATGGTGTCGATCCTTGTACTCGACGGCCTGCCGGATATAGGAAGCCTGCCGCTCCAGCAGGAACACGATGGTGTTGGTGATGCTGTTGGTATTCGGCCCGAAGAGCATGAACATGTTCGGGAAGCTCGGCACGGTCATGCCCAGGTATGCCGCGGGCCCGCCGGCCCATTGTTGGTGAAGGTCAACGCCACCTCGGCCGGTAATGGTGATCGGCGCAAGGAACTCGCTGGCTTTGAAACCGGTGCACCACACGATCACATCGGCGTCGATATGCCCTCCGTCGGTGGTGACGACACCCGTCTGATCGACCCTCTCGACCGCCGCACCCACCAGGTGGACATCGTCGCGACCGATCGTGGGATACCAATCGTTGGACAGCAGCAGCCGGTTGCACAGCAACCGGTAATCGGGGATCGCGGCCTTGACCTCGGCCGGATCCTTGACATGGCGCTTCAGCCGCCAGATCAGATACCACTGCGACAGCCGGCGCACCGGCTCGGCCGCGCGGGTCACCAGGGGGTAGCGCACTTCGTATGCGAGGAACAGCGCGATGTGGTGCAGCGTGCGCAGCCATCCGAAACGGCGCATCAAGGCGGTCTGCAGGCGCCCCGGGACCCGACGGCTCTTCCACATCACCCAGTTCGGTGAGCGCTGGACGATCGTCAAGTCGGCTACCCGGTCGGCAATGGCGGGCACCACCTGAATGGCACTGGCGCCGCTGCCGACGACGACGACCTTCTTGCCGGTCAGGTCGACGTCGTGATCCCACTCTGCCGAATGGAACGACGCCCCGGCAAAGGTGTCGAGCCCGTCGACGTTGGGTAGTTTGGGCCGGCTGAGCTGGCCGGTCGCCAGGATCAGTACGTCGGCGGTCGTCACGGTCCCGTCCACCGTGCCGACTTTCCAGGTCGCGGTCGGCTCGTCGAACTCGGCGGAGGCGACCTCGGAATTGAATCGGATCAGCGGTTCGATGCCGAACTCGACGGCGACGTCGGCGAGGTACCGGTGAATCTCGGGCTGGGCGCCGAACAGGGCCGACCAATCCGGTTTCAGCGCATAGGAATACGAGTAGATGGGCGATGGAACGTCGCAGGCCGCGCCCGGATAGGTGTTGTCCCGCCACACACCCCCCACTGAGGAGGCACGCTCGAAGATCGTGATGTCCTCGATGCCGGCTCGCTTCAGTTCGATGGCGGCCGCCAGTCCCCCGAACCCGCTTCCGACGATGATCACCGAGGTGTCGCTGCGAGAGGACCGGCCCAAGACATGGCGCATCGCCGACGAGACGTTCACCTATGAACCTGCTTTCTTGTGAAACTGACTGCTAACAGCCACGTGCCGGAGCTGCGGCGGTGCGCACCCCCGGCACGTGGCGGTAGTCGATCAGGATGAAGCGGACGCCGTCGCGCTCAGCAGCACTGGCGTCGGCGCCGGAGTGGACGCATCCTGGTTGAGCTCGCGCTCCACACCGAGGTAGTACTCCGCGGTGGATCCAGGCCAGTTGCGCAGCAGATCGTCGTGCTGGAACAAGCACGGTGTCGCTTCGGGGACTTCGAATTTCGCCACCCGGGTGCGCCCACCAGGAGCGGTCTCGGCGGCCAAGCCACGGGTGTAGATCGCCGCGAAACGCTCTCCGAGGAACTTCTCGAAGAAGGCCTGGCCCTTCTCCCCTGTGAACCACTTCGACAGCAGCCGCATCGCGGCTTCGGTGGCACGGCGCGACCCGAGCTTGGGACGGCGGTTGATCGAGATGAGCTCACGCTCCTCCCAGGACATGGTCAACATCGCCATGTCGGAGAAGGAGCGCAGGACGAACATTGCCGCCTGCCGCACTCCGGCCGGCAGGTCACCAATCGCCGTGCCGCGCGGATACACGCCGTTCGCGAAGGGCGACAGGACTTCTCGGGCCTGCAAGCCGGTCGCGAAGCGATTGCGCGCCTGTGCAATGAAGTCGACGAGGCCACCATAGGTGTCCGGAAGGTGAGCGGGATTGACGCCGAGCAGCGCGGCGGGCACCTTCTGCTCCCGGCAGAACTGATCCCGCTGGGCGCTGGTGAGCTCGCCATAGAGCAGTTCATAGGCGGCCAGGAAGGACGCCGACAGCATCGCCTGGGTCAGAACGAGTTCGTATTCGGCGTTCGCCTGGTAGGGCAGCTGTGTCAACGGCTCCATGCCGACGATCGTGTTGTGCCTGCGGCGGACGATATCGCTGACGAACTCAGCCTCGTCCGGAGTGCCGTAGGTGGCCCCGTAGGTGTACCAGGCGACGTGTTTGAATCGTGCGACGGGATCATCGTTGAAGCTGTCGTGGTCGACTGCCGCGGCGGCAAATGCAGGATGCAGGGTCAACAGCATCGCTTCGCGCAGCAGGCCGATGATGAAGACCGTCGGGTCCTTCATCACCCGCCAGCTCACCGAACCGGGTCCGAGCGCCCAGGTGATGTCCCCGGCCTCCGCGCTTGCACCGGTCGCCGAGTTGGCGGTTGATGTCACGGCTGCAATTCCCATGGCCTAAACCCTTTCTGCACCTGTCCGACTGGCCCGCTGACCAAACGTTGTGGGCCACTGTCGCGGCCCGATACGTCTGCCGATCGGACCCCCCTCGTAGCCGATCGACGGAGTAACACGCATATTATTTGCCCGAAGGCGGCTCGGTCAACAATTTGCGCATTATCTGCTCGTTTTTACATCGCAGGCATCGGATCGGGACTCCATGTCGCTCGGGTATGCGAGCATGAGCTAAGGCTTAACCAGGCGTGTCGCCAGCCCTCGAGGCCGCGCCCCGACGGCACCGGAGAAGAACGGCCCCCATGCAACCGACCGATACGGCAGCCGAACGCCTGCCACCCCGGCGGCGACGCATCGGTTCAGAACGCCGCCGCGAACAAATCCTGATGATCGCGGCGCGCCACTTCGAATGTCGGCCCTACAGCGAGGTATCCACCGGTGCGATCGCCGATGAATCCGGAGTCGGCCGCCCCCTCATCCACTACTACTTCGGCACGAAACGTGAGCTCTACCTCGAGGTGGTCCGCCGCCTGGCACTCGTCCCACCGAATGTCCCCTCAACAGTGGTGGAGGGCATACCCGACGATGCGCTCGAAGAGCGCATCCGGGTCAGCATCGACTACTGGTTGTCAGTCACCGCGCGCCACAAGGCCATGTGGACATCGACGATCAGTCTCGACGCAGGCGACCGAGACTTGCAGGCCATCCTCGAACAAGCCGATCAGGTGGCCGCCGATCGCATGCTCGAGGCACTACGCCTTGACGGCCACCCCCAGCGCGCCCGGCTGCACACCCTGTTGCTCGCATTCGGCGGGTTGACCCGTGCCGCCGGGCGGCAATGGTTGGTGCACAACACCTTGTCACGCGAAGACGTCTTCCTGCTGCTGACTCAGACCGTGCTCACCATCATCCGCGACGTCCTGCCGCAGCTCGACGGGGCTCAGCGACCATAGTCGGGCGTTATACGCATAGTTGCGATTAATCGCGCTCCTAGTTTAAATACGCATAGCTTTATGCCATCCATGCTGGGCACATTACTGTCCATGGCGGCGAGGGCGGAGCCGCTCGATTCAACTCAGAAAGGTGACCATGTCCGAAGAAGCCTTCATCTACGAGGCGATCCGAACACCGCGCGGTAAGCAGCGCGGCGGCTCGTTGACCGAGGTCAAGCCCATCAACCTAGTCGTTGGCCTGATCAACGAAATGCGGATCCGCTTCCCTGATCTGGACGAGAAGCTGATCAGCGACGTGATCCTGGGCTGTGTGTCGCCGGTCGGCGATCAGGGCGGCGATATCGCCCGTACCGCGGTCCTGCTCGCGGCCATGCCCGACACCACGGGCGGGTTCCAGCTCAACCGGTTCTGTGGATCGGGCTTGGAAGCGGTCAACTTGGCCGCGCAGAAGGTGCGATCGGGCTGGGACGACCTGGTGCTGGCCGGCGGCGTCGAGTCGATGAGCCGGGTACCGATGGGCTCCGACGGTGGCGCCTGGGCCGCTGACCCGGAGACCAACTATGCGGTGTCGTTCGTCCCGCAGGGCATCGGCGCAGACTTGATCGCCACCATGGAGGGTTTCTCCCGGGAGGATGTCGACGGCTACGCACTGCGCAGCCAGGAGAAGGCTGCCGCAGCATGGTCAGGCGGCTACTTCGCGAAATCCGTTGTTCCCGTGCGTGACCAAAACGGCACACTGGTACTGGATCACGACGAGCACATGCGGCCTGGCACCACGATGGAGGATCTGGCCAAGCTCAAGCCGGCATTCGAGGGAGTCGGCGCGATGGGTGGTTTCGACGATGTGGCGCTGCAGAAGTACCACGCCGTCGAGAAGATCAACCATGTGCACACCGGCGGTAACAGCTCGGGCATCGTCGACGGCGCCGCGCTGGTGCTCATCGGCTCCGAAGCGGCCGGCGCATCACAGGGTCTGACCCCGCGCGCGCGCGTGGCGGCTACCGCCACCAGCGGTGCCGACGGGACCATCATGCTCACCGGCCCGACACCGGCTACCCGCAAGGTGCTCGACCGCGCCGGGCTCACCGTCGATGACATCGACCTGTTCGAGATCAACGAGGCGTTCGCCTCAGTGGTGCTGAAGTTCCAGAAGGATCTGGGCATCCCGGACGAGAAGCTCAACGTCAACGGTGGTGCCATCGCGATGGGCCACCCGCTGGGCGCCACCGGCGCCATGATCATCGGAACCATGGTCGACGAACTGGAGCGCCGCGGCGCCCGGCGTGCCCTGCTCACGCTGTGCATCGGCGGCGGCATGGGCGTGGCCACCATCATCGAGCGCGTCTAGGACGAGGTAGGAAGACCGAAAAATGGCTGTAGAGAACACCATCCAATGGGACAAGGATGCCGACGGCATCGTCACCCTGACGTTGGACGATCCCACCGGGTCGGCCAACGTCATGAACGAGCACTACCAAGCGTCCATGCACAATGCGGTGGATCGCCTTGCCGCCGAGAAGGATTCGGTCACCGGCGTGGTGATAACCAGCGCGAAGAAGACCTTCTTCGCCGGAGGTGACCTCAAGGCGATTCAGCAGGTCACGCCGGAGACTGCGGACCAGTTCTTCGCCACCGCGGAGTACATCAAGGCCGACCTGCGCAAGTTGGAGACGCTGGGCGTCCCGGTCGTCGCCGCCATCAACGGCGCCGCACTCGGCGGCGGCCTGGAGATCACGCTGGCATGTCATCACCGCATCGCAGCCGACGTCAAGGGTGTGCAGATCGGCCTGCCCGAGGTCACTTTGGGCCTGCTGCCCGGCGGCGGCGGTGTCGCGCGCACGGTGCGGATGTTCGGCGTCCAGAAAGCCTTCATGGAGGTCCTGAGCCAGGGCACCCGGTTCAAGCCGGCCAAGGCGGTCGAAATCGGGCTTATCGACGAAGTGGTCGGCACCGTCGAGGAACTGGTGCCCGCTGCCAAGGCTTGGATCAAGGCCAACCCCGACGCTTTCGAGCAGCCGTGGGACAAGAAGGGCTACAAGATGCCCGGCGGCACTCCGTCCAGCCCGGCGCTGGCCGCGATCCTGCCATCGTTCCCGGCGCTGCTGCGCAAGCAGCTCAAGGGCGCGCCGATGCCGGCCCCGCGAGCCATCCTGGCCGCCGCGGTCGAGGGTGCCCAGGTCGACCTCGACACCGCCAGCCGCATCGAGAGCCGTTATCTGACGCAGTTGGCGGCCGGCCAGATCTCCAGCAACATGATCCAGGCCTTCTTCTTCGATATGCAGGCCATCAACGGCGGTGGCTCTCGCCCGGAGGGCATCGCGAAGCAGGAGATCCGCAAAATCGGTGTGCTGGGCGCGGGCATGATGGGCGCCGGCATCGCCTACGTCTCGGCGAAAGCCGGCTTCGACGTGGTACTCAAGGATGTCAGCATCGAAGCCGCCGAAATGGGCAAGAACTACTCGGAGAAGATCGAGGCCAAGGCACTCGAGCGGGGCCGCACCACCCAGGAGCGCAGTGACACGCTCCTCGCCCGCATCACGCCAACCGCCGATCCGCAGGGCCTTCAGGGCGTCGACTTCGTCATCGAGGCCGTCTTCGAGAACCAGGACCTCAAGCACAAGGTCTTCGGCGAGATCGAGGACATCGTCGAACCGAACGCGCTGCTGGGTTCGAACACCTCGACGCTGCCCATCACCGGGCTGGCGTCCGGGGTCAAGCGCCAAGAGGATTTCATCGGTATCCACTTCTTCTCGCCGGTCGACAAGATGCCACTGGTGGAGATCATCCGGGGTGAGAAGACCTCCGACGAGGCGCTGGCCCGGGTGTTCGATTACACGCTGGCCATCGGCAAGACCCCGATCGTGGTCAACGACAGCCGCGGGTTCTTCACCAGCCGGGTCATCGGCACCTTCGTCAACGAGGCCATGGCGATGCTCGGCGAGGGTGAAGCCCCCGCCAGTATCGAACAGGCGGGTAAGCAGGCCGGCTACCCGGCGCCGCCGCTGCAGCTACTCGATGAGCTCAATCTCGATCTGTTGCAGAAGGTTTCGATCGCCAATGAGCGCGGATCCCAGGAGGCGGGGCGTACCTACGTCAAGCACCCCGGCGAGTACGTCGTCGATCAGATGATCGAGATCGGCCGGCCCTCCCGCCTCAAGGGTGCCGGGTTCTACTCCTACGTCGACGGCAAACGCGTCGGGCTGTGGGAGGGCCTGGCCGAGACCTTCAAGTCCGGCACCGCCGATATTCCGATGCAGGACATGATTGACCGCATGCTGTTCGCCGAGGCACTGGAAACCCAGAAGTGCATCGACGAGGCGGTCCTCACCACGACTGCCGATGCCAACATCGGCTCGATACTCGGCATCGGGTATCCCGCGTGGACCGGCGGCAGCGCGCAGTTCATCGTCGGCTACTCCGGTCCGCTGGGCACCGGCAAGGCAGCGTTCGTGGCTCGAGCCAAAGAGCTGGCCGCCAAGTACGGCGACCGCTTCCTGCCCCCGGCGTCGCTGGAGGCCTGATCCCCCTGGCAATGCTCTCCGCGAGTTCTGAACTCGCGGAGAGCATTGCCGGTGCCGCGGCAGAAGGGCAGTTCGATGCACGCCAGAGGTATAACGTCGCGGTTGGCCTGGAGCACGGGTATCGCCGGCGCCGGGTTCGCCGCGAAGGCAGCGCTGACCGCATGGTGTGATCGGCGTGGGGTCGATCCGCAACTGCGCAGCCCACTGTTGCCCATGGTGTCTGTCCCGTATACGGCGGCGACATTGCCGATATGGCGAATGATGTTCCAGGTACCGCGGTGGTCGGGTCCAGGGGTCCGCGTCCGGACCCGCTTTTTTGGCGAGGCGAACATCCGGGTACGAGTGACGACACCAGCCGGTGAAGCGCGCCGCCGGCCGCTGGTGATCTGGCTGCATTCAGGCGGCATGATCGCAGGCTCTCCGCAGTTCGAGGGTCCGATGGCCGGGATCCTGGCGCGCCGGGTCGATGCCGTGGTCGTGGCGCCCGACTATCGCTTGGCACCCCAACATTCCTTCCCCGCCGCGCTCGACGACTGCGTCGGCACGGTGAAATGGGCGATCGCCCACGCCGACCAACTCGGCATCGACCCGAACCGCATTGCGCTCGCCGGGGCCAGCGCCGGCGGTGGCCTCGCTGCCACATGCGCACAGCGGTGCCGCGATGAAGGTATCGAAATCCGTTCGCTGGCATTGCTTTACCCGATGCTGGACAACCGGCCTGTTCAGTCACCACTGTGCGCCGGCGTCGCGTGGAACGGCACGTCGAATCAGTTCGCGTGGGACAGCTACCTCGGGAACAATGCCGGTGACTGCCCCCCCTATTCCGTCGCGAGCCGACGGGATGATCTGACCGCAGCCCCACCCACACTCATCGCCGTCGGCGATATCGACATTCTCTGTGCCCAGTCGACCGAGTATGCGAACCGACTGCGCGAGTGCGGAATTCCCTGCGAACTCCGCGTGGTCCCCGGCATGTACCACGCTGCCGACATCCTCGTGCCGTGGTCTCGGAAGATGCGTCGGCTGCACGCCGACGTGACCGAGCACCTCCGCGGCCATCTGTCGGCGCCGGCGCGGCTCAGCAGTGAATCACCGTGCCGCCACCGCCGTCGACGCTAACTCTGTCACCGGTCGAGAGCACCTTGGTTCCCGCCCCGGTGTCCATCACGCACGGCACTCCCAGCTCCCGCGCGATGAATGCACCGCGGCTCATCGACCCACCAGCGTCTACGACAACAGCTGCAGCACACGACATGTACGGAATCCAGCCGGTGTCCGCCGTCGGACACACCAGAATCTCCCCTGGTTCGAACGGGTCGGTGACGGGATCGAGGACGACGCGAACGACTCCCTGCGCAACACCTGCCGATGCCGCGACGCCTTTGAGGTGGGTGCTCTGCGCGTCCGACTGGGCGGGACCCGAGCGCGGCAAGGCGGCCGGCTGCCCGATCCACGACTCGGGCAACTCGTGAGCGAGATACCGAGCGCGCTGGCCGGCGCGGACGTCGACGATGCTGGACAACAAGGACGGATCGGCATGCAGCAACTCCGCCGAGGTCAGTAGCAGCACGTCAGCTGGCTTGGCCAGCAATCCGCCGGCGACGAACTCCCGTCCCATGATTCGTGCAGCGGCCCGCAGAACGTCGAAGACCTGCAATACCATGGCTGCGCCTTCTTCACGGGGCGCAACCAGCTGCCGAGCCATGGCTACGGCCGCTTTTGCCGTCGCGCGATGGCGCCACGACGCGCTACCGAGCAGCCGGGCCACTGCCTCGTGTGAAGGGTTCACCTTGTCACGCGAGCCACGATCGGGCAGCGCTGCACGCCGTTGCAGTGTTGCCGCAAGGAGCTCCGGCCGTTCGCGCCACGAGGGCGCGGACAACTCGAACGCAGCTGGCCCGTGGTAACCGAACCGGGCCAGGAAACTCGCCAGACTCTGTTCGTCACGCGCCACGGCGGCCAACTCGTCGAGCAACTGCTGTTCGATGAGTCTCGCACCCGCCGAGCCGATTTCACATTCCAGGCCGCCCAATCCGGCTGATCGGCACGCCGCCGTCAACGACTGCACAGCAATCATGCAACCGTGAGCGCCGAGAGCGTCCCACTCCAACGCCGATTCCAGCATCCGCTCAGCCCGCAGGAAAACTGCGCGCGCATTGCGTCCACGTTCGAGATCGGCGAGGGTCCGTTCGTACCAAACCTGCTGATTGGCTGCAGCGGCTCGCATTGCCCGCGGCAGGCGCAGGTAGACGGCGGGTACCCGCAGGAGCCCAGCCGCACCGAGGGTGGGTGTTCGATCAGCAATCCAGCGCATCCGGTCCACGTTGATGGCCGGGCGACCGTGGAACACGCCGAACAGGCGATGGAACGGATCTCGGTCGGACACTTCATCCTTGGTGATCAGCCCGATCCGGTGCCACGCCCTGCGCATCGCTTGCTCGCCGTTGCGCTCGAACAGGTCCCAGGTCAGTGGTGTCGGCACGGCTGGAACGGCCTCGGCCACTCCGGCAGTCGTCCACGCGGCGTTCGACGGACTTTCCATGTGGACGGGGTTCGGCACGAACGCGCTGTTCAGCTGCACCGCAGGCTTCTTCGATGCACGGGAGTCCCAGGCGTCGAGGATTGCGAGCTCCGGGAGCAGCGATTCGACCGAGCCCGCCGCGATCGGTTCACCTTCGGTCGCCAGACCCAACCACACGGCGCCGGTAGAGCCGTCGACCGTGATCGTGTCCCCGGCCCGGAACAGCACCTGACCGGCGGGGCCGAGGATGTTCTCGCCGTCGATCGACAGTTCGTGGGCGCCGACAACTGCGGGCACACCCCAGCCCCGCGCCACTACCGCGGCGTGACTGACAAGGCCGCCACGCATCGTCAGAATGCCCTTGGCAACCGACATGCCGTGCACGTCATCGGGATCTGTCTCTGCCCGCACCAGAATCACGCCGTCCTCGGCAAGCGCAGCGTCGTTCGCATCGAGGACCACTCGCCCACTGGCCTGCCCCGGCGAAGCAGCCAGTCCCGTCGCAACTTTGGAGCCGTGCGTACCGCGGCTGCCGGCCAGGTCGGCGCACGCACGGGCGCGAACATCAGCGGGGACGCGGGCAACCGCCTCCTCGGTGGTCAGCGCGATGTGCGGGTCGGTGACCATCGCGACCGCGGCCCGAACGGCAGCAATTGCGCTGCGCTTTCCGACTCTGGTCTGCAGAATCCACAATCGTCCCTGCTCGTAGGTGAATTCCACATCGCAGATGTCGCGGTAGTGCTCCTCGAGCCGGCGCAGATGCCGCAGCAGCTCGGTGTATGCGTGTGGGTCGTACTGCTCGAGCGCACTGATGTCCTGGGTTCGCGCGGCGCCCGACACAACGTCCTCACCCTGGGCCTCGGGCAGAAAATCACCGAATGGCTTGCTCTCGCCGGTGGACGGATTCCGGGTGAACACCACGCCGGTGCCGGAATTCGTGCCGCGGTTGCCGAACACCATCGCCTGGACGTTGACCGCGGTCCCCGTCGACTCGTCCACGCCCTCGCGTGCGCGGTAGGCCCGGGCGCGGGGGTTGTCCCATGACCGGAATACCGCCTCCACTGCCTGGCGCAGTTGTTGTTCGGGTTCGGCGGGTACTGCCGTACCCGTCTCCTTCTCGATGACCGTCTGCAACCGCTTGGTCTCGGCTCGGAGTTCGGCGACGCTGCGCCCGTTGCGGCCCGGCTCGCCAAGAACCTGGTGCGGCGCGCCCAGGACGGTGGCCCCGAACATGCGCAGGAACCGTCGATAGGTGTCCCACGCAAAGCCTTCATCATTGGCGACAGCCGCGAGTCCGGTCACGTTGGACTCGTTGATCCCGAGGTTGAGAACGGTATCGAGCATCCCCGGCATCGACCGGGGCGCACCACTGCGCACCGCGACCAACAGCGGGTCATCGTTCGCACCGAAGCTGCGACCGACGCGGTCTCCGATCACCGCCACTTCGGCGTTGATCGCCGGCGTCAGTTGGGCCGGCCAGCCGCTGCGCCGGTACTCGCTGCACATGTCGACGGCAATCGTGAAGCCCGGCGGCACAGGCAATCCCAAGACCGACGTCATCTCGGCCAGGCCGGCGCCTTTGCCTCCCAGTAACGCACCCAATTCCCTGGGCGGTGCCTCGTGCGGGTGGTCGAACCGGTAGATGGGCATCGTGGTGGTAACGGTGATTGTCATGGCTTCCTCTGGCTCAGTGCCCGTCCGCGCTCGATCGCTCGCGGCCCAAGGTGGTCATCAGGTCTTGATGCAACTCCATCCAGACGTCGTGGTAGCTGTCGGTCAACGGGTCGGCGAACGCCGACTTCTCGCCTGAATCAAGACGCTGCCAAGCACTTTCGAGACGGCCTGCGTATCCGGACAGGTGCGGGAGTTCGGCTGGGAACTCAGCTGTCATGGCGAGCGCTGCGGTATGGAATTCGCGAAGTCGATCGATGACGACTGTGTCGTACTCCGGGTCGCTGTGATCGTTGATCTGACCGGCCCCGGTGATATCTGGGCGCATCTGCCAGGCCGTGCAGATCTCCTTGAAGGGCTGATTCAGGGTGAGGAACGCAGCGTACGCCGTCTCGGTTTGGGGGCGGCAGCCCAACTCCGCCATGTGCTTTGCCAGCATCGCGGCGTGGACGTGGCGACCGCTCGGGCTCAGAATCCAGCCCGCGAGGCGCCCCTTCCGCAGCTTCACCAGACCATCGCGCGCCGCTATCTCCAGCATCTCCTGCACGGCAGCCGGTTCGAGCCCGGTCGACTGACAGATGACATCAGCCGACGCCATTCCCTTCACGATCAGAACATGCAAGATCGGCAGGATCTCGGCAACGTATTCGTCGGCGACGGAGGTCGGTGTTTCCGACGGTGCCGATATCGTGGCCTCGACAGGATTGCCCTCGCCAAGGATGGATACCTGGCCGGTAGCCCCGTCAACGCGGATCTCTGCGCCGTTGGTGATCCGCTTGGTCCCGTCGATGGTGTTGATGACACACGGAATACCAAGGGCTCTGGCGATGATCGCCGCGTGACTGAGCGGGCCGCCCACGTCGACGACCAGACCCGCAGCCCCCATGAAGAGCGCAACCCAGCCGGGATCGGTGGTCCGGGCAACGAGGATCTCCTGCGCTGACAGCGGTTGGGTGCACTCGGCGGCGTCGGTGACAACCCGGGCGATCCCGGTGGCGATCCCCGACGACACCGGCAGACCCGACACGGTCTCACCGACTATGGCGACCGACGTCGTCACGGTGATCGGCGAGGGTTCACCCACGCCGTAACCGGACAGCTCGATGTCCTGATAGCGCTTGCGCTGTTGCATGCGAAACCGCACGATGTCGCTCGCTGCGGCCGGCGGCCGTCCAGCGGCGATCTCTTCGAAGGTCAGGTACACGATGTCATCGGCGGATTCCAGCAGGCCGCGCTGTACGAAATCATCTGCAGTGCAACGGATAGCGAGCCGAAGGACGTCCAACACCCGCAGGAAGGCCGCCTTGACCGCCTCTCGTCGTGCTTCTGCGCGGGATGCACTACGCAGGGCCGCGTCGAACACCGGGCGCAACGCCGGTGACAGTCCGTCATGAACCAGTTTCACGGCAGCACTCTTATCGTTTCGCCGAGCCCGCCGACGAGCAGCGGGGCTCGACTCCTCGGGCATTGTTTGGTACGCCGCGGCAGCATCCACAACCAGGTTGGGCGCCTCCCGCCACGACCGGCTCACGAGCTCACCGGCATCCGGCCCGTGATAGCCGTGGTGGGCGACGAATTCGGCGACGCTCAGCCGTCCGCGGCCGATGTCCCATAGCCCGTCCGCGATCTTGGCTTCCTCCATGTCGGAGGTTGCGCACAGTAGCTGTGTTTCCAGACCAACGTGTCCAGCCCTGGCCGCCAGCTTGGCGACGGCCTGGTACGACGACTGGGCCACGGCCGCTTGAAGTGATTGCAGGAACATTGCGTGGCGGAAGCGGTCAAGCGCATCGGGGATCACCGCGCGGGCTTGTGCGGTGGTCATGTCCCGGCTGACGGCCGACTGCCACCATTGCCGGCTCTCGGCAACGAAAGCGTCGACCCTGCCACGATGTCCGGCCAAGGCGACCGGAGCGTTGCGGAGCACACGAAGCCAGCCTCGGCGCTCGGGGCGGGGCGTGCCCTCGTCCGAGTCGATGCCGAAGAAGTCGAGTTCGAACTTGGCTGGGCTCATTCCCGGCACTCGGCTCATTGCCACGCTGAAGGTGTCGATCACGGCGACCGGACGCCCATGCGAGATGGTGATCGTCGCCGTGCCGTGAGCCTCCTGCGCCGCGAGTTCGGCAGCGGAGTAGAGCCCGAGGCTCCGGTAGAGAGTTCGGCTGCCCTCGTTGATCGCATCCCCCCACAACGACCAGGTCAACGGGGTGGGAATACCGGGAATCGCCTCACCGACATTGCGGGTGGTCCATCGGACGCCGTCGGCGATGGGTTCGTGCAGGGGGTCGTAGATCGTCATGCCATCACGCCCTGATGCTGAGGCCGTCGACGATGGATGCGCGCAACCCCACGACGGGATCGGTGCCGTCGGCGTGAATGTTGTTGGACGCCTCAACATTGCAGAATCCGGTGCGCCCATCGGACTCTGCGACGCAGATGGTGTCGACGTTGTTGAAGGCTCCCCCGGCAACCGGGAACACCGCTCCGTCGATGACCGTCGCGCGCACGCGGAACTCGGGCCGGCTGTCGAAGCGCATGACAAGCTCACCCCCACGATGGGTCAGCCCGTCGGCTTCCTGGTGGATGACGATGTCCACGTCACTGGTTCGGTGGTGTTGCTCGCCGTCGACGAGGATGCCGTCGAACACCAGGCGGCCCCCGACCGCGAGCACTGCCGTCGCTGAGAAGCACAGATCCGGTCCGAGCGTTCCGGCGAACCAACGGTGCGCGCGCACGGCGGAGTACAACCGCGGACCCCAAGACCTGTCGCGAAACGCCACCGCATCCACATCATGGCGCTGACCGCCAAGGACAACGGTGCCGGCAACGCGTCCGACACCCTCGAAGTGGTTGCCCGCCATATCGGCGGTCGTGGTGTCATCGCCGAGATAGGAGAACATCGGCCGACTCGACGTCCACGTCACGTCGACCTCGCAGCCGGGCTCGGACACGCGAAGGCTGTACTGATCGTCGGACAAGTCGATGCCCTGTGACGCCGAAACCCGATACGCGGGTTCCTGTGTCGGCGTCCACCGCAGATCCCAGCCCGAGCTCCGGTAGCGGGTCCCGCCGGGGCCGAACACTGCGCACCAGTAGTTGCTGGTGAGAGTGGTCGGGTGAATAGCGAAGCGGTGCATACCCGCAACTCCGCGGTGCTCGTCGAACCACATGCACCAGTGGCTGTCCTGAAAGTGAGCGTCGTCCGGGGTCGGAGCGGTATGGACGTAGTTGTCCTGGGGCATATAGGGCTTCACGGTGGCTCTCGTCCTGTCCCCTCCTCGGCACTGACCAGCAGGACCAGCGGAGTGATATCAAAGATACTGACTTAGTCATATTAGTAACATGTGTGCCATGTCACGGCAACACCCGATCGGTCGATCTCGTCCACAACCGGGCCACCCGGCGCCCACCGCCACCGCGCATGTCACGATCAAGCCATGACCTCGGAGGATGCGCGCTTCATGGTTCACGGGTTCGCGCAGGCCTCGGCCGCGACGACCACCGAGAGCCGCACCGACACCGCGATCCTGAACGCCGCGGCGGCCGTGATCGGCGATTACGGCGAACGCAACTTGACGATCGGCCAGGTCGCCGAGCGGGCCGGCTGCGCCCGGATGACGGTTTTCCGCCGATTCGGCAGCCGCGAGCAGCTTCTACTCGCCACCTACAGCCGAGAGCTACGCAGGGTCATCGACTCCGCAACCCAGGCCGTCCAAACGGCCACCACCACCGTGGATTGCGCCGAGATCATGGTGGCCGAATTCATCGACAACGCGCTGCGTCACCCGATCTTCATCAGGCTGATCCGCGTGGAGCCCGGCACGGTGCTGGCGCTCTCCCGCGGCATATCGGGCTTCAGCGCCCAGGAGTTGGGCGCAACGTTATTCGCACACGTCCTCAGCGACGACCGGCTCGACGACCCGCTACCGATTCGCGATGCCACCTTCATCGGCGACCTGCTCATGCGGCTGGTGTTCTCGCTGTCACTGGTACCCGCGCCCGAGATTGAACAGTCCGGTGAGTCCCGGCGCACCTATATCCGGGAGCTGGTCGAGCGGATCGTTCCGGCGCGCGACGACCAGTGACGGTGCATCCAAGTGTGCGACGGTGACCACGATCCGCCGGCCTCACAGCGACGCGTCCTCCCCGAGCGGCATGATCTGCCGAACCCGGTCGGCGGTCGGTGTGATCCGCTCGTAGACGGCGGCGTCGAAATCGGCAATCCGGCGCTTGTACTCAGTGTGCGATCCAGCCCAGACCGTCGTGACCTTTCCTCCGGCGGTCGAGTACCAGCCCGGGCATCCACTAGTGAAAATCGTTCCCTTGAGCCGTCGTTCGAGCTCGTCGTTGAAGTCGTCGTGCACCGACGGGGAGATCGAGTAGGCCCCACCATTGCGCCCGATGTACTCCACGGCCTGACGGATGTAGCCGGCCTGGTATTCCAGCATGCTGGTGATGGTGTTGGTCAGGGAGCCGGTGTTCGGACCGTAGGACATGAACATGTTCGGAAAATCGGGGGTGGATACCCCGAGGTATGCCTCCGGGCCGTCCTTCCACCGCTGGTGCAGGTCTGCACCGTCGCGGCCGGTGATCGTGATCGGCGCAAGGTACTCGGTAGCGGTGAAGCCGGTGCACCAGATCACCACGTCGGCGTCGATGTGCGTGCCGTCCGAGACGACGACGCCGGATTCATCCATGGATACGACGTTGCTGCGGACCACGGAAACGTCTGGCCGGGCAAGGGTTTGGTACCACTCGTTGGAGAGCAGGAGCCGCGCGCAACCCATTCGATAGTCAGGGTTGCACGCCCGGTACTTCTGCTCGTCGCCGAGCAGTTTGGCCATCCGTTTGCGCCACACCCGTTCGTAGACCGAGCGGAAGCCGTCGGATCGGTGCAGGACGAACGGATACTTGGCCTCGAACCACCACCACATCGCCAAGTGGTACGCGCGAAGGAACGCCGGTATCCGGGATAACGTGCGCTCGACGAGTCCGGGCGTCCAGTCGTACTTGCCGACAACCCAACTCGGTGACCGCTGAATCACCGTGAGATGGGCGACGTCTTTGGCGATGGCCGGCACGATCTGGATGCTGCTTGCGCCGCCGCCTACCACGATCACTCGCTTGCCGGTCAGCTCTGTCGCGTAATCCCATTCCGCGGAGTGGAACTGCCTGCCGCTGAAGCGGTCCCGGCCTGCCACGTCAGGCAGACGCGGACGGCTCAGCTGTCCGGTGGCACCGACCAAGATGTCCGCCGTCAACGTCTCACCGTCGGTGAGCGTGACCGTCCACTTCAGGGTGTCGTCATCAAACTCCGCGCTGAGGACTTCGACGCCGAAACGAATATGCGGGCGAACGCCGCTCTCGATGGAGACTTGACGAATGTAGTCGCGAATCTCGGACTGACTGCCGAACCGTCGCGACCAGTTCGGCTTCAGGTGATCGGAGAACTGGTAGATGACGCTGGGCACGTCGCACGCCGCGCCGGGGTAATCGTTGGCCTGCCAGACACCGCCCACCTCACTCTGCTTCTCCAGGATCGTGAAGGTGTCGATGCCAGCCTGCTTGAGCTGCAAGGCGACTGACATGCCGCCGAAGCCGGCGCCGATGATGACGACCTCGGGAGTCCTCCGGAATCCGTGGCTCATGACATTTCCTCTCTTCAGCGGTGGCGTTCGCCGCCCATGTATATCAAGAATCATCAGTGAATCACTTATTTCGTTACGCATCATGTGACCTTGGTCCTTAGTATCGTGTCTATTGCGCAGTAGAGTGCCCGCCAGGGGCAACCTGCGAGATCACAACCCGGCATTCACCCGGTTCTAAGATCGAGGGCATGACGCGCTATGCCGCTTTCCTGCGTGGCGTCAACGTCGGCGGCGTGACCCTGAAGATGGCCGACGTCGCCGCCGCGCTGACCGATGCCGGATTCGTCAACGTCCGGACCGTCCTCGCCAGCGGTAACGTGCTGCTCGACGGCGGCACCACCGCAGCGAAGGTTCGCACGAAAGCCGAAGCCACACTGCGGGATGCGTTCGGCTACGAGGCCTGGGTGCTGGTGTACGAACTCGAGGCGGTGCGCGCGGTCGCCGCGGCGTACCCTTTCGAAGCCGAAGTCGACGGCCACCACTCCTACGTGACGTTCGTCAGCGATCCCGACATTCTCGGCGAACTCACTACGCTGGCCGACGACGCCAGGCCCGATGAGAAGATCGTCCGAGGCGAGGGCGTCCTCTACTGGCAGGTACCCAAGGCGTCCACCCTGGACTCGACCATCGGCAAGACGATGGGCAAGAAGCGCTACAAGTCATCGACCACCACGCGCAACCTGCGCACCCTGGCAAAGGTAGTGAAATGAATACTCCGAAGATCGATGCCAGCGAGTTGCGCGGTGTCTCGGAAACCGCGCTGATGACGCTCAACGGCCGCGCCTATCAGGCCGGCTTGCCCGGTGCGATCCTGCACGACCCGATGGCCATCAAGCTCGTCGACGCCATCGATTTCGATTTCGACAAGTTCGGCCGTAAGGGCCAGGAGATGGCGGTGCGCTCGCTGGCCGTCGATGCCTGCACGGTCGACTACCTGCGCCGCTATCCGCAGGCCACCGTCGTCGCATTGGCCGAGGGCTTCCAGACCAGCTTCTGGCGATTGAGTGAGGCCGTGCCCGATCCGCAGTTCCGATGGCTGTCGGTGGACCTGCCACCGGTGATCGAACTGCGCGAGCGGCTACTGCCGTCCTCGCCGCGGATCACCGCGCTGGGCCAGTCCGCGCTGGACTACAGCTGGATGGACCAGGTGGACACCGACAAAGGCGTCTTCATCACCGCCGAGGGACTGCTGATGTACCTGCAGCCCGCGGAGGCGATGGATCTTATCGTCCAGTGCGCCAAGCGTTTTCCCGGCGGTCAGATGTTCTTCGACCTGCCGCCGGTGTTGGTCAAGAAAATCGCCCCGAAGGGGATGAAGTCCTCGCGGCACTACCGGGTGCCACCGATGCCGTTCAGCCTGAGCACCAACCAACTGGCCGATCTGGCCAACACTGTCCCGGGAATCAAGGCCGTGCATGACATCCCGATGCCGAAGGGTCGCGGCTTCTTCTTCAAGACGGTGTTCCCCGCGGTCTGGCATTTCGGTCCGACGAAACGCTTCCGTGGCGCCTACGCCCTGCTGGAATTCGGCTGACGCCTCAGCCGAACGCAGAGTCCAGATACTGCAGCGCCTCGTGCTTGCCCAACCCGAGCGCGCGGGCGGCCTCGACGTAGGCGTTGGCCGCGGCCGCCATCGCGGCGTCGGCCGGGTCGGCCCGCGCCACGAACGTCCCGAATCGGCCCCGGGTTTCGACGATCCCCGCGGTCTCCAGCTCCCGGTAGGCGCGCGCCACGGTGTTGACCGCCAGCCCCAACTGGCCGGCCAGCTCACGTACCGTCGGCAACCTGGTGCCGGGCGACAACCGCCCCTCGCGGATACCCTCGATCACCTGCGTTCTGAGCTGATCAAACAATGGACGCGCCGCCCCTGCGTCTATGCGCAGTCCAAGCCCCAACTCCGACACCTGCTCAGTATCGCTTAGACCGGCTATTTTGGGGATGTGCGTATCGCGGTGCTGAGCGGGGCGGGGATATCCGCCGAGAGCGGCGTGCCGACGTTTCGCGACGACAAGACCGGACTGTGGGCCAAGTACGACCCCTACGAGCTGTCCAGCACCGACGGCTGGCAAAGCCATCCCGAACGGGTGTGGGCCTGGTATTTGTGGCGGCATCACCTGGTCGAGCGAGTGGCGCCCAACGACGGACACCGTGCGGTGGCGGCTTGGCAGGAGCACTCCGACGTCACCGTGGTCACCCAGAACGTGGACAACCTGCACGAGCGCGCCGGCAGTAAGACAGTGCATCATCTGCACGGCAGCCTCTTCGAATTCTGGTGCGACACCTGCGGATCCCGCTACCACGGCCCGCTGCCCGATATGCCCGAACCCGAACTGGAGAAGATGCCGCCGCAGTGTGAGTGCGGCGGGCTGATCCGGCCGGGCATCGTGTGGTTCGGTGAGCAATTGCCCGATGAGCCGTGGCAGGCCTCGGTAGAGGCGGTGGCCACCGCCGACGTGCTGGTGGTGGTCGGCACCTCGGGGATCGTCTACCCCGCGGCCGGCCTGCCCGACGTGGCGCTGGCCCGCGGCGTGATCGTCGTCGAGGTCAATCCGGAACCGACCCCGCTATCGGACAACGCGACCATTTCGATCCGGCAGTCGGCCAGCACGGCGCTGCCCCGGCTGCTGCAGCAGTTGCCCGATCTACTCAACAGCTAGAAGCTCTTTCCTCGCCCGCCCCAGCGCGACCTCCTGCGCCGGCAGCGGCACCCACGCCGGCAGCATCGCCTCGCGGCGCGCGGTGTCGATGACGAACCCGGCACCCGCGATCGAACGCTCCGTCTCGCGGTGGGTGTGGCAGTTTCCGGCGAACCGCGGCCAGATCGTGGCATCGGCCAGCCGCTGCAACCCGCCCCGCCAACCGCTGCTGGCGATGTGCTCGAAGTAGCGCAGCTCGCCACCGGGCCTCAGTACGGCATTGAGCTGACGCAGCACCCCGTCGGGGTCGGCCACCGAACACAGCACCAGCGAGCACACCACCGCATCGAAGGGCTCGGTGGCGGACATGGTCTCGATCGTCGACTCGATCACGGTGACCGGAACCGGGGCCGCCGCGGCGGCTGCTTTGGCCAGCGGTGCCAGCCGGGTCTCTGGCTCGAGTGCGACGACCTCGGTGACCGAATCGGGGTAGAACGCGAAGTTGGTCCCGGTGCCCGCACCCACCTCTAGAACGCGCCCGGAGAGCCCTAAGAGATTGGCCCGGCGGAGCTCCCGCATGCCTCGTGACTCATGCGCCGAAAGCACCGTCCAGAAGCGGGCGAAGAACGGGTTGTCGACAGTCTGTTGTGCCATGGTTTGTGGTGCCCCTTCCTGCTGGAAACCACCCTAGTCGCAGGTGGTTTTTCCCCCTGACCTGCGGGTAAGTGACTGGCGAGTAACCCAGCACCTGACTCACGGGTAACCCAGCACCTGACTCGGGAGTAAGAATTGCCAGGAAACTCCGAATCGTGGCTCAAAGTTTCCTTAATCGAGACTCATAGAGTCCTGGGTATGTGGATCGACGACACCAGTGCCGATGTCATCAAAATCGATTTCGATGAGCTCTACCACGGTGATTTTCTCGTGGAGGGCGATACCTCGGAGCAGTTCGAGGATCTCCCCCCGCTCGCTAACGCCAGCTGAGCCAAGCGCCGAACGGCGCCATCACCGCTGACATGCGGTGTGGCGCCGTCGGAGAGCTTCCAATACGCGTGCAGTGCCCGCCTGTGATCAGGCGGGCACTTTTGCGTCTTGGCTGGGTTTGACCATGCCCGCCAGCCGGCGGGAGATGATGTCCTCGGCTTCACTGACGATCCGGCTGATCAGCTCGTCGCAGGTCGGGATGTCGTTGATCAGGCCCATCGCGGTACCCACGGTCCAGATGCCGGCGTCGATATCACCGTCGTCGAAGACCTTGCGGCCACGCACGCCGGCCACCAGATCCTTGACGTCCTCGAACTGACCGCCACCCTTCAGGATCTCCACGACTTCGCGCGAGACCACGTTGGAGGCCACCCGGGCGGTGTTGTGCAGGCTGCGGAAGATCAGCTCGGTGCCGCGCTCATCGCCGGCCACGATCGCTTCCTTGACGTTCTGGTGGATACCTGACTCAGCAGTGCACATGAACCGCGACCCCATGTTGATGCCGTCGGCGCCCAGAGCCAGCGCGGCCACCAGGCCACGCGAGTCGGCGAAGCCACCGGAGGCGATCATCGGGATCTCGATCTTGTCGGCCGCGGCCGGGATCAGCACCAGTCCCGGGATGTCGTCCTCACCCGGATGTCCCGCGCATTCGAAACCGTCAATGCTGATGCCGTCCACGCCCAGGCTCTGCGCCTTGACCGCATGGCGCACCGAGGTGCACTTGTGCAGCACCTTGATCCCGTTGTCGTGGAACATCGGCAGATGCGGGGCCGGGTTGGAGCCCGCGGTCTCCACGATCTTGACACCGGAGTCCACGATCACCTGGCGGTACTCGTCATAGGGCGGCGGGGTGATCGAGGGCAGGATCGTCAGGTTCACCCCGAACGGCTTGTCGGTCAGATCGCGCGTGCGAGCGATCTCGTTGGCCAGGTCCGCCGGCGTCGGCTGAGTGAGCGCCGTAATAAAACCTAGAGCACCCGCATTGGCCACGGCCGCAACAAGTTCCGCGCGACCCACCCACTGCATACCGCCCTGGGCGATCGGGTGCTCGACCCCGAAGACCTCGGTGAACTTCGTCGTGAGGCTCATCGGGGGGCCATCCGGATCGCGCCGTCAAGGCGGATCACTTCGCCGTTGAGCATCGGATTCTCGACGATGTGGGTGGCCAGGGCGCCGTACTCGTCGGGGTCGCCGAGACGGGCCGGATGCGGCACCTGCTGACCGAGGGAGCGCTGCGCCTCTTCGGGCAACGAGCCCAGCAGCGGCGTCTTGAACAAGCCCGGCGCGATGGTGACGACGCGGATGAGCTCCCGGGCCAGGTCGCGGGCGATCGGCAGGGTCATGCCGACCACGCCACCCTTGGACGCCGAGTAGGCGGCTTGGCCGATCTGGCCATCGAACGCGGCCACCGAGGCGGTGTTGATGATGACACCCCGCTCTTCGCCGAGCGGTTCGGTCTTGGCGATCCGCTCGGCGGCCAGCCGCAGCACGTTGAAGGTGCCGATCAGGTTGACCTGGACGACGGCGTTGAACCAGTCCAGCGGGAACGGCCCATCCTTGCCAAGGGTCTTGACGGCGTTGCCGATACCGGCGCAGTTGACGTTGATGCGCAGCGGCCCAAGCTCTTCGGCGAGGTCGAGGGCGGCCGAGACCGACTCCGGGTCGGTGACGTTGGCCTGGGCGAAGCGAGCACGCGGGCCGAGTTCGGCTACCGCCTCTTCACCCTTGAGGTCGATCACCACCACCGATGCACCCCTGTCGAGCAGGCGCTTGGCGGTGGCCAGGCCTAGACCCGAGGCACCACCGGTGACGACGGCTACGGCGTCCTTGATCTCCACGAATGGGTTTCCTTTCGATAGCTCGACCTACTGGTTGGTTGGGGACTATACCCAGTCCCTCAGCACTGCGTCGTTGTCGACCCCCGGGATACCAGGGGCACGGGGGGTCTCGGGCGTGGTGCGCGAAAAGCGCGGTGCCGGAGCGGGGAACAGCGAGCCGTTTTCGCTGTAGAAGGTGTCGCGCTCGGTGTTGTGCACCTCGGTCTCGACCTCCCCGAAGGACAGCACCGGAGTGACGCAGGCGTCGCTACCGGTGAAGACCTTGGCCCAGTGATCACGGTCGTGGGCGGCAAACGCCTCGGTGAGCACCGCACGCAGTTCCGGCCAGCGCGCGGTGTCATTCTGATCGGGCAGGTCAGCGGCGTTCAAGCCCAGCTTCTCCAGCAGCTCGGCGTAGAACTGCGGTTCGATCGAACCGACGGCGACATAGCGCCCGTCGGAGCATTCGTAAGTGTCGTAGTAGGGCGCGCCGGTGTCGAGCATGTTGGTGCCGCGGGTGTCGCTCCACATGCCCATGTGGCGGAAGGCCCACATCATCGTCGCCAGCACGCTCGATCCGTCGACCATTGCGGCGTCGACGATCTGGCCCTTGCCGGAGCGCTCCCGCTCCCAGAGCGCGGCCAGTATGCCGACCAGCAGAAACATCGAGCCGCCGCCGAAATCACCGGCCAGGTTCAGCGGCGGGACGGGGCGCTCGTTGACCCGGCCGACGGCGTGCAACACGCCATTGAGCGAGATGTAGTTGATGTCGTGGCCGGCCTGCTGGCTGCGCGGGCCGGTCTGACCCCAGCCGGTCATCCGGCCGTAGATCAACCGTTCGTTGACCTTTGCGCAGTCCTCCGGGCCCAGCCCAAGGCGCTCGGTGACGCCGGGCCGGAAGCCCTCGATGAGCACGTCGGCTTTGGCGATGAGCCCGAGCACCATGTCGCGGTCTTGCGGGTCTTTGAGGTTGGCGCCCACCGAGCGGCGGTTGCGCAGCAGGTAGTCATTGCTGGGGACGCCGGCGCCCTTGCCGAGCCGATCGATGCGGACGACGTCGGCGCCGAGGTCACCGAGGATCATCGCGGCGTGCGGACCCGGGCCGATGCCGGCCAATTCGACGACTCGCAAACCGTGCAGTGGTCCGGCCATAGCTGTCTACCCTCCAGTTGATTGATCGCGCCTTAACTATTTACACCCGAGCTGACCCGGCGCGGCCTGCGCCCCCATAGGCGCTTAAGGTGCAGCCATGACGACCATCGACGCTTACGCCGGCATCCCGGAATTGACTGTGTCGCTCGACGGCGGACTACTGACGGCGACGCTGAATCGGCCGGACAGCCTGAACTCACTGAATGCGGCGATGCTGCGGACGCTGGCCGACGTCTTGACCCACGCGGCCGACGACCCGGCCGTGCGGGTGGTGCGACTCAGCGGGGCGGGCCGCGGGTTCAGCTCGGGCGCGGGCATCAGTGCCGAGGATCAGTCCAGCCACCGGCCGGATACGCCGGACGAGGTACTGGCCGAGGCCAACCGCGCGGTGCGGTCGGTCGTGAACCTGCCCAAGCCGGTGGTGGCGGTGGTACACGGTCCGGTGGCCGGCGTCGGGGTGTCGCTGGCACTGGCCGCTGACATCGTATTGGCCTCGGAGAAGGCCTTTTTCCTCCTTGCGTTCACCAAGATCGGCCTGATGCCCGACGGCGGGGCGTCGGCGTTGGTGGCTGCGTCCATCGGCCGGGCCCGCGCGATGAAGATGGCGCTTCTGGCCGAACGTATTTCGGCCGTCGAGGCGTTCGATAGCGGGCTGATCAGTGCGGTGTATCCCGCCGACGAGCTGGAGGCCGAGGTGACCGCAGTGATCGGCAAGTTGGCGTCCGGCCCGGCCGTCGCGCTGCGCAAGACCAAGCAGGCGATCAACGCCGCGACACTGACCGAACTCGACGCCGCGATCGGCCGGGAGAGCGAAGGCCAGCTGATCCTGTTGGGAACGGACGATTTTCGCGAGGGCACCAAGGCGTTCCAGGAGCACCGCTCCCCAACCTTCACTGACTCCTAGCCGGCGCACGGGCCTGGGCGGCCCCCCACTATGCACTTTTCCAAAACGTGATATCACCGGCGATATCGCGTTCCGGAAAAACCACCCACCCTAAACAGAGCCAGGCCCGCCAAACTCACCCAAATACGTCAGACCGCCTCGCCATCATGAGGCGATGATCTACTACACCTACCGCGCGGAGTGGTCCGACGAATACTGCCAATACGTCGGCCTGTGTCTGGAATTCAAGGGGCGCTACGCACTCGCGTTGACCCCGCACGAGGCGATCGAGCGGGTCGAGCTCTTGGTCGCCAAGGAGCTCGAGGAACTGGCCGACCTCGGCATGGATCCCCCACCCTCGCTGACCGACCACCGCTACAGCGGGAATTTCGCGGTGCGCACCTCGCGCGTCCTGCATGAGCGGCTCATCGTCGAGGCCGCTGAGCAAGGCGTCTCGTTGAACCAGTGGGTCAGCTACAAACTGGCTGGCCGTCCGGTGCCCAACCCGCTCGACGAGCTCTTTCTCTGAGCCGAAAATCGTTGGACGTGGTCCCCTTCGGTCAGCGACCATCGATGTCATGAGTACGCCCTGCGAGATCGACGAGCCGGTTAAGACCACCGGCCGTTGGCGCGTGCTCGCGCCCTTCAGATACCGCGAATTCCGTCTGCTCATCACCGCGATGTCGCTGTTCCTCTTCGCCGAGGGCATGTGGACCGTCGTGATGGCTCTTCAGGTCATCGCCCTGGCCGATGACCCCGCCGCGCTCTCGCTGGTCGCCGCTTGCCTCGGCGGCGGCATGCTGGCCTTCATCCTGGTCGGTGGCATCGTGGCCGACCGGGTTTCACAGCGCGCCGTCATCATCGCCGTCGAGGCCACCAACGTCGCGGCGACCGGCGCCGTGGCTGCCCTCAGCTTGCTCGGCGACCTCCGGCTGTGGCATATGGCTGTTGCTGCAACGGTTCTCGGCATCGGCGCGGCATTCTTCTTCCCGGCCTACAACGCTTACTTGCCGCGGATCCTGCCCGCCGAGCACCTGCTGGCCGCCAACGGCGTCGAAGGCACGGTCCGCCCGACCTTGCAGCAGGCCATCGGCCCCGCTGCGGCCGGTGTCCTGATCGGACTCACCTTCCCCGCGCTGGGCTCGGTGACGGTGAGCGTGCTGATGGCGGTGGGGCTGATCCTGTTGGTGGCAATGCGCCCCGGTCACGGCGAGCACATCGTGATGACAGTGGAGCGCGAGAAGCCCCATGTGCTGACCGATCTGCGGGAGGGTCTGCGCTTCGTGGTGCATACCCCGTGGCTGCGCTGGACGCTGCTGTTCGCCAGCACCTGGATATTTCTGGCTCTGGGCCCGATCGAAGTGCTGCTGCCGTTCATCGCCCGCGACCGGTTCGCTCACGGTGACCAGGTGTACGGGCTCATGCTCGCCGCGTTCGGGGTGGGCAGTGCGGTGGGCGCAGTCGTCGTGTCCTCACGGCCGCTGCCTCGCCGATATCTCACGGTGATGATGACGATGTGGGGTGTGGGCTCGCTGCCGTTCGTGATTGTCGGCACGACGTCCTCGCTGCCGATAATGCTGGTGGCGCTGTTCATCATCGGTCTCGCCGAAGGGGCCGGCGTCATCTGGGGCACGCTGCTGCAGCGGCGGGTGCCGCCGCAGATGCTGGGCCGGGTGTCGAGTCTGGACTTCTTTGTCTCGCTGGCGTTCATGCCGTTGTCGATGGCGGTCGCCGGCCCACTGTCCAAAGTGGTTTCGGTGGAACTCATCTTCGCCGTGGCCGGCATCGCGCCGGTGCTGCTCGCCGCTGTCGCGCTGGTCGCGGCGCGCATGCCCCGCGACGAAATCGACCATCCACTGGGCTAATTGGCGCCGAGAATCGGCGGTGCTAATTCACGCCGAACATCGGCGGTAGTGCCAGTACCATGATCAGCCCCCACACCACATGGGTCAGGACCGGTGCCAGCACTCCGCCGGTGGCCCGGCGTTCGACGGCACACACCGTGCCCAGGATGACGGCCGCAAAACCGAGCATCTGATTGCCACTGGCGCAGGTCGCCACGGTGTAGAGCAGCGTGGAGATCACCACCGGATGGAACGTGCCCAGCGCGGTGTACAGCGCGCCTCGGAAGAACAACTCCTCGGCGAAACCGTTCACCAGCGTGATCGCCACGACCAGCGCCAGGCTGCCGTGATTGGCGTACTCGAGCACACGCGTAATGCGTTCGGCCACCGGCCCGATCTCGCGGGCCACCAGCCCACCGACCACAAAGGCGCCCCCGAGCAACATTCCGATCGTGATCCCGGTGAGCACCGGACGCTGGTTGCGCCCGCGCCAGCGGATGCTGCCCAGGTGCAGCGGGCCCGATAGCCGCGCACCCAAGGCCCACACCGCCGCGAGTGCCAGCGTCAACCAGTAGAACGCCGCGTCGCCCGGCGTGCGGGTCAGCGAAACGCCCAACAGCACCGCACCAACGACCAGCACCACGCACACCACGATGCGCCTGCGCCGAATCATGGACGGCCATTCCTGCTGCGGCACAGCGGCATTGGTGACCGCAGCGCGGATCTCGGCCAGAGTTGTCAATGCGCACGCACCTTCGCCAGCAGTAGATCGAGTCCGGTTCGCAGCACACCGGCCAGCGGACCGGGCACCGAATCGAACAGCTCCAGCGCAGGTCGGGCCATCGCGGGCGTCACCGTCGCAGCCACCCGGCGCAGCCGCAACGCGTCTCCCCCGGCCCAGATCGGATCGCTGTCGGCCAGGTGATGCGGGTCGGCCAGCTCATCGACCGGGCATGGCGGTCGACGGGATACCGCCGCGGCGACGGCGTCCTCGATGGCGGTGAGGCCACCCGGCGGATCGGGCACATGGTCACGCAAGACAGTGTCGGAGGCCGTCATCGAATGGTCCAGCGATTCGATGAGATCGGCCGCCAGCCCGGTCGGCACCGGCACCGCGACGCCGGCCATCCGGCCGACAACACTGCGGGGCACAATGTCGCGCATCGGCAACCCCGCGCGAAGCGAGCCCACCGCGTCGACGTAGGTCGACAACAGCTCGCGATAGGTGGTCCGGCCCGGTCCCGCGATGTCGTACGCACCAGCCGGTACGACGGTCGGATCTGCGGCGGCCAACAGGTAGTACAGCACATCGCGGATCGAGATCGGGTCGATGTCATGATCGGCCCACGGCGGCAACGGGATCAGCCAGAATCGGTCGCCGACGTAGCGCACCATTTCGAAGGACGTCGACCCAGCCCCGATGATGACCGCCGCGCCGAGCCAGACCAGTTCGGCTCCGCCTTCGACACTCAGTGCGCCTGCGACCTCGGCCCGGCCGGCCAGGTGTTCGGAGAGCGCGGCGCCGTCGGGCACGAACCCACCGAGGTACACGATCCGCTTCACCCCAGCAGCCCTGGCCCCAGCCGCGACAGTGGCAGCCCCGGAGTTGTCCCGCTCGCGGAAGCCGGGCTGGCCGATCCCGTGCACCAGGTAGTAGACGACATCGATCTGGCCGGCAACGGCAAACGCTGATTCCACCGAACTCGGGTCGTCGGCATCAAGGACGACCGCTGTCACCCGCTCACACCAGCCGAGCCGGCCGAGCTTTTCCGGGTCGCGGGTGGCGGCGACGACGTCGTGGCCGGCGTCGAGCAACGCGGCCACCAGCCGGGAGCCGACGTATCCAGTGGCACCAGTGACCAGAAAGCGCAGCGACTTCACGCTAGGACTATCGGCAATCTGGCGCCTGCGCAAACCTACTGTGGGTTGCGGTGCAGGTCGATGAGGTGTTCGTACACCGCGGCGTTGAGGTTGTTGCCGTCCAGCTCGGCGTCGGACAACGCGCGCCGGACCTTGGCCGGCACCCCGGCCACCAGCGATCGCGGCGGCACGACCATGCCCTGCGGCACCACTGCGCCAGCGGCGACGATCGACCCCGCCCCGATCACCGCCCCGTTGAGCACGATCGCGCCCATCCCGACCAGGGACCCGTCCTCGACCGTGCACCCGTGCAACACGGCGTTGTGCCCGACCGTCACACCGGCGCCGATCCGCACCGGAAAACCCGGGTCGACGTGCACAGTGGAGCCGTCCTGAACATTGCTGCCCTCGCCGACGTCGATCCACTCGGCCTCGGCGCGCAGCGTCGCCGAGTACCAGACACTGACTCGCGCGGCGAGTCGCACCTGGCCGATCACCGCCGCGTTGGGCGCGACCCAGGACTCGTCGTGCAATTCGGGAGAGTGTCCGCGCACGGACATGATCAGTGGTTCGGCCATGGCCGACATCGTAGGCGGTATACCTCGCGTTCCATCTGGCCGCCGGGCCCTGCGCGATGGCGGCGCTGCTGTGCTGGCGGGTTCGCCGGCGGGCGCTCTGAACTGGGCATTCGCCGCCCGTTTTGAGACTGGCACTTTGCTGCCAGTACGCTTCACGGGGCGCAGCGGTAACGGGGACCCGCGATTCGCCGACTCCATAAAAGAACCAAAGGAGCCACGTGAGCACTCGTACCAAGTCCCTCGGCGTCGCTGCGGCGCTGGCGGCCATCGCCGTCGCCATCCCGACCGCCGTCCAGGCCTACGCCGATCCGACGCCCACCACGACCACCCCGGCAGCGCCGACCACGTCGGAAATCCCCGCGCCGAGCATGAGCCAGCTGCCCGATCCGCAGGGCTCGGGCTGCGACGCCTACAAGAACAGGATCCCCTCCGGGCCCGGATCGTTCGCCAGCATGGGCACCCAGTCGGCGACCGCGGCCATCGCCGCCAACCCGGACCTGAGCACCTTCAGCGCGGCGATCTCCGGCGGGCTGAACCCGGCCGTCAACATCACCAGCGTCATCGACGGCGGCCCATACGTGATCTTCGCGCCCACCAACGATGCGTTCGCCAAGCTGGACGAGGCGACGCTGGCCGAGTTCAAGAGTGATCCGGCGCTGCTGACGTCGACGCTTTTCTATCACTTGGTGCTCGGCTACCTCGGCCCCGACGACCTGCACGGCAAGATGCCGACGCAGCAGGGCAGCCAGGTGAACGTGACCGGCAAGGGCGGCGATATCAAGATCAACGACAGCGTGAAGGTGTTGTGCGGCTACACCACTCGCGCCGCCTACATCTACATGATCGACACCGTGCTCAGCCCCGGCGATGCGCCGACCCCGAACACGGCGACGAGCACGACAAGCCCGACGACCACCCCGACGACGTCGAGCACCCCGACGACGACAACCAAGCCGGCCTAACTCGCTAGCGCGCCTTCCAGACCGGCTGGCGCTTCTCGGCGAAGGCGAGCGGGCCTTCCTTGGCGTCCTCGGATTTCATCAGCGCGCCGATCTCCCGCATGGTGCGTGTCCAGCCGGCCTCGTCGGCGGTGATGACGCGATCGTCGACACCGACCGCGACGCGCTTGCTGGCCTGCACGGCCAGCGGTGCGTTGGCGGTAATACGTTGCGCCAGAGCCATTGCCGCGTCGACGACGGTGCCATCGGGCACCACCTCGTTGATCAAGCCCCACCCGAGCGCTTCGGCCGCGGTGATCGGTTCGCCGGTGAACAGCAAGTGCATGGCCACCTTGCGCGGCAGCTGATCGACGATGCGGAACACCCCGCCGGCCGCCGCGACCAGGCCGCGCTTGACTTCGGGCAAGCCGAACTTAGCGCTCTCTTCGGCAACCACCAGATCGCTGGCCAGGGCGAGTTCGGTGCCGCCACCCAGGGCGGTGCCGTTGACCGCGGCGATGGTCGGCTTGTCGATGAAATGACGAACGTAGCCGGCGAAGCCCCACTCGGGGTGCTGCGAGTGAAAGAGGTTCTCCCGCCGCGAGATTGCCTTCAGGTCAGCCCCGGCACAGAACGACTTGTCACCAGCGCCGGTGATCACCACAGCCCAGATGTCGGCGTCGTCCTGGGCCTGCTGCAGCAAGTCACCGACGGCGGTACTCACCGCGCCGTTGACGGCGTTGCGCGCATCGGGGCGGTTGATGGTGATCAGCAGGACGTTGCCCCGCCGCTCGGAAAGAGCGGCGGGGGTCTCGACGTCAGTCATCGCTACAGCAGCTCGAGGATGGTGGCGTTGGCCTGGCCGCCGCCCTCGCACATGGTCTGCAGTCCGTAGCGAATTCCGTTGTCCCGCATGTGGTACAGCAGTGTGGTCATGATCCGTGCGCCGGATCCGCCGAGCGGGTGACCCAGCGCGATCGCGCCGCCGTTGGGGTTGAGCCTCTTCTCGTCGGCGCCGATCTCCTTGAGCCAGGCCATCGGAACCGGCGCGAACGCCTCGTTGACCTCGAAAACACCGATGTCGTCGACTGAGAGGCCGGAACGCTTCAGCGCCTTCTCGGTGGCCGGGATCGGCGCACTCAACATGATCACCGGGTCGGCACCGGCCAGCACCGCGGTGTGCACGCGGGCAAGCGGCTTGAGACCAAGAGACTTAGCCTTCTCGGCCGACATGAACAGCAGCGCGGCCGAGCCGTCGGAGATCTGCGACGCGTTGCCCGCGTGGATCACCCCGTCCTCTTTGAAGGCAGGCTTGATGGCGGCCATCTTTTCGATGGTCCCGCCGCGGCGGATCCCTTCATCCTTCAGAACAAGGTTGCCGTCGGCATCCTTGATGCCCACGATCTGGTCGTCAAAGGCACCGGAATCCTGTGCAGCAGCGGCCTTCTCATGGGAATCCAGCGAGAACTGATCGAGTGCGGTTCGGTCGAAGCCCCACCGCTCGGCCATCATCTCCGCGCCGACACCCTGGTTGGGGGTGCGCTCGTAACGGCTCTTAAAACCGGCCGAGTAGGGGTTGCCGCCGTTGGCCAGCGAGGAGCCCATCGGGGTGCGCGACATTGACTCGACACCACCTGCGACCACGACGTCGTAGTGGCCTGCCACCACGCCAGCGGCGGCGAAATGCACCGACTGCTGGCTGGAACCGCACTGCCGATCAACGGTCACACCAGGTACCGACTCGGGCCAACCCGCCGTCAGCACCGCGGTGCGGGCGATGTCGAGGGCCTGCTCGCCGGCCTGCATGACGCAGCCCCAGATGACGTCGTCGACGATCTCGGGATCGATACCGGCACGCCCGACCAGGCCGTTGAGCACCTGGGCCGACAGCTCGGCGGGGTGCACGCCGGACAGTCCGCCGTTGCGCTTGCCGACCGGCGCGCGCACTGCTTCGACAATTACCGCTTCGGCCATCGGCCTTCTCCTTGGGTGAGGTGACTAGTTGATCTTCGATTCTTAGCACCGCACCTCAGGCCGCCTTCGAGCGGGGTCAACCAACCGTTCGGTCAGTCGTGCCGATCCCCGGGTCGCTGTGCCCAGCCGGCCGCCCCGATGTCACGTGCACCGGCAGCGTGTCGTCCCAGGGCTGGCGGGTGACCATGTCGGAGACATTGACGTACCCGGTCTCGAACTCACCGGTCGCGGCGTCAACCAGCCGGTAGGCCTGCCGTTGCCGGTGGATCGGCTGGCCGTCGAGCAGGACGACGCGGACCTCGCCGGGTTCGAAGTGGCACCGCGCCTGCATCGCGGTGATGAGCTGTTCGTTGTGCATATGCCCGTCGCCGAAGTTCCAGCCGATCGCCATACTGCAGATGCGTTCGCCGTCGGTGATGGAGTAGTCGTCCTCGTTCTCTCCGGCCATGGCGCGGTGAGCAAGGGTGAACAGAGCCTTGCCGTGAGTGTTGAAGGCGCGGAACGCATATCCCATGAAGAGCGGGATCTGCGCGGCTTCCTTGCTGCCGTAGAACTTCTCCAGCTGAGCGGCGGGCATGTTGGCGATCGTCACCAAGTTCTGCTCGATCTTGGCCTCTGCGGAGGGCTTCACGCACCACAGCGTGGTGTCCCAGTTGCCGGCGTAGTAGCGCATGCCGGGCAGGAAGGAAACCTTGCGCGGGACAGCGTTTCCCAGAAACACCGTCACGGCGAGCGCTAGGAACAGCAGAATCGGCCACGGTGTGGTGATGTCGGTGATCCCAATCTGGGCGTGCGCGACGAACAGCGACAGCACGGAGAAGATCATGAAAACGTTCCACTCCAGGGGCACCCCCATCGGGATGGCCGACAGGATGCCGAAGTGGAAGCAGACCATCACGAAGGCCGCGATCGCGGTCGGCCAGCCACCATGAGAGAAGAACAACGCCAGCGGCACCAGCCCCTCGATGGCCGTGCTGACATGCGCCAAAATATGCGACATCCGGCCGGGCCGAAGGTCTTCGGGGAAGTTCTTGAAGAACATCCGCTTGAGGAACCGAGGCCGCACGACCGGGCTGTTGGACATCATCGTGGAGATGACGAACGGGAAGTGCCGGGTGAGCTTGGATGTCGCGGCGCCGATCCAGATCGCCATGCACACCAGCTTCAAGGCGATGATGACGTCGACGCCGGCGAACAGGAACGCGACCGCCAACGCGCCGTACACCTCACCGCGGGCGGCCAGGAAGATCACCTTGTCCCGCAGGCCTGCCAGCGCCAGCAGCGCAACGACAGTCGCGATCTGCCAGGTCGGCAGTAGTCCGACCGTGGTGCCCAGCTCCGGGATCGGCCCGGTGCCGTCGGAGAACAACGCCACCAGGATCATCACGATCAACGCCGCATAGAGCGCCACGTCGACGGGGCTGCGGCTGTCGCCCTTGGTCAGCGGCACCAGGTTGGGCCACGGTGGCAGCCGGATCGTCTTGGGACGCAACCAATACAGGATCGAGCCCATCGGCGGCCAGAAGCGGTTGTTCAGCGGGCCGAAACCACAGCCGAGGCCGACGACCTCGAAGAGCATCGTGTACAGCACGGCCTTTTCGTAGACGATCGGTTCCGACCACCACGAGCCGATATTGGTGAAGCCGTCGATGCCCTTGGTGGCCAGACCGAATAGTGCGCCGACAAAGACGTACAGCAGGATCTTGACGACGTAAAACAGGTGCAGCGCCACCGGGGTGCCAAAGCCGACCTCAGCCCAGTGCCGGGCCATCGGCTTGATCTTCTCCGCGCGCGTGCCCTGGCTCCACGTCTCGAGGTCGATGACGGGTACTTCCTGCTTCAGAAATCCCATACCGCAAAGACTAGAACGCGTTCTAGTCTGGTGGGACAGAATTCCCGCGCGACGAGACTGCTACCAATCAGGCCTTGGCGGGCGGGCGGTAGAAGATCGCCAGCTGCCCGATTCCGCCGGCCAGACCGAGCACCACCGCGATCAGCAACCCGCACCAGCCGTGCAGCCAGTGGTAGACGCTCGTGCCGTGAAAAAGCGCGTAATCCAGGCTGTACTTGCCGGCGCCAGTCGCCGCCAGCGCCACGGCCCCGGCCGCCAGCACCAGGTTGTACTCCCAGCCTTCCTTGACGATGAAGAAACCGTTGTGCCGGTGCACCGTCCAGGCCGCGACCAACATCAGCGCCACGAACCCGGCAGCCGGTACCGGTGTCAGCAACCCCACCGCCAGACCTATGCCGGCCGCCATCTCAGTACTGGCCGCCACCCGTGCGTGGAAGATGCCCGGCCGCATGCCGATGCTGTCGAACCAGCCGGCGGTGCCCTTGATCCGGCCGCCGCCGAAGAACTTGTTGTAACCGTGGGCAGCCATGGTCACCCCGAGCACCACACGCAGGATCAGCAGTCCGACACTGTAGGCAGTCATGGGAGTAAACCTAGAGCATCAGACCCCGTGCGGTGCCGATGCTCAGCCGAGGTAGCCGCGCACCCGAAGCGCCACCCCCAGCCGCTCCCAATAGTCGTCGACATCGACGTTGTCCGGGTCGGCGTGCACGCTGACCGTGATGGTGTCGCCGAGCCCGTGCACACCGTGGGTAAGGCTCATCATCGGCGACAGCCCGGAGAACCCCGCGGCGAGCAGGACAGGGAATCCGCCGAACGACAGATCCGCCGGCCCGCGGTTCACGCTGGACACCACGGTATTGCCGGTGACCGTCGCGCCACGCGCATCCGGATCGAACTGCCGCACTCCCCAGCGCAGCAACGGGGCGGGAATCGCCGCGGACGCGGCGGCCGATGCCCGCATCGCCGGGTGTTCGCCGCGGCGGCGCTGGGCGCCCAGTTCGGTGCTGATCAGCTCGGCTCGGCGGGCCCGGTCCAGATCAGGATGGAGCCCAATGCCGACATTGCGAAAGTTGTTGTGCGCACTCGGATCCTGCTGTCCGGCCATGGTGACTTCGGCACCCAGTGTCGAGGTGTCCTCACCGCCCGCGGCCAGATAGCCCGCCAGTGCGTCGGAGACCGCAACCAGCACGCCGATCGTCACGGTGGGGCGTGCCAGCTGATCGCGCCGCAGCGCCACTGTCCGCACCACCGGCCTCGCTCGGGGTCGCGCGTTGATGCTGAGCAACGGGCATCCTGGGGCGGGCGGGGGCACCACGCCCGCCTCGGTGTCGCGCACCAGCATGCGATGTGCCCGGGCGGCGGCGATTCCACGCACCGGCAGGAACCCGCGCCGGGTCACAACGGGCACTGGCACCGGCCGTTCGCGGCCCAGCAACGCGCCGGCCAGCGCAGTCCCCCGACTGCCGTCGGCGAACGCATGGCCCGTCTGCAGCACCACCACCGAGCCGACCCCGCTGGACCCCGGCACTCCCAAAACCTGCGGGAAAATGTGTGCGCGCCAAGTCATTCGGCGAAGATCGAGCGGGTCGCCGCGCAGGCCTGCCGCGGTGTCCAGACAGCCCTGCCAGTCCACTCCCCCGGCATGATGGACGACGAACTGCTCGGCGCCGACCTCACGCGGAATCCAGCGCGGGTACCGCCATCCGCCGCCGTCGACCACCCGCAAGCACAGTTCGTCGCACCCCTGCGCCCGGCGCCGCAGCTCGTCGACGGCAACGTCAAGAGCACCGGGCGAGCCGTCGAAGGCGTACACCACGATCTGGTCGTTGGGAACTGCGGCCGACAACCAGAACATCTGCGCGTCAACCGCGGTCATCACTCTGCTGCTGGCCGCCATCTGATCATTGTCCTAGGCTGGCAACGTGCTGCCGCCCCCTGGTCCCAGCCGCGCTGCGCTCATCACCGGAGCCTCATCAGGCATCGGGGCTGAGATTGCCCGGCAACTCTCCGCCCGCGGCCATCATGTCATCCTGGTGGCCCGGCGCACCGACCAGCTCACTGCGCTCTCCGAAGAGTTAGAAGGCCCCAGTTCTGTTGTTGGAGCTGATCTTTCGAAGCCCGCCGACCGAGCCGCTCTCCCCGATCGGGTGGCCGCACTCGGCCTCGAAGTCGACATCCTGGTCAACAACGCCGGACTGTCCACCACCGGTCCGGTGGCCGCGGCGGACCCCGGTGCCGAGTTGAACGTGGTCGAAGTCGACGTCGCCGCGGTGGTCGATCTGTGTACCCGGTTCGTGGCCGGCATGGTGCGCCGGCGCCGCGGCGCGGTGCTCAACGTGGCCTCGCTGGGCGCCTTCGGCCCGCTGCCTGGCCAGGCCGTATACGGTGCGGCCAAGGCCTTCGTTCTGTCCTACACCCACGCGCTGCGCGAGGAACTCAAACCCAGCGGCGTGACGGCCACCGCCCTGTGCCCGGGTCCGGTCAAGACCGGATTCGGCGAGGCCGCCGGAATCTCCGACGAGGACGCTGAAGCCGCGCTACCCAAACCACTGTGGGTGTCGGCCGAAGATGTCGCCAAGGCCGCCGTGGACGGATTGGCCGCCGGTAAGCCCGTCGTCGTACCGGGACGGCTCAACCACGCGGCCACCGTGGTCTACCAGCTGACGCCGAAGCGGCTACTTTTGCCGCTGCTGGCCCGCAGTCACCCCAGCCTCAAGCCGAAGTAGCCGACAGGAAGTCCACGATCCGCTGACCCACCGCGTCGGGCCGTTCGAGCTGCAGGAAATGTCCGGCATGTTCGACGATCGCCGCATCGCTGCCGGGCGGCAGGACGTCACGCACCCACGGCGTGAATTCCGGTGTCATACAACCATCGTCGCTGCCGTGCAGGTACAGGGTCGGCAGGCGGGGTGCCTCGAGCCAGAGGGCGTGCAGTTCGGCGTAACGGGCCGGCAGGCGGGTGTTACGGATCGTCGCCCGGTAGGTGCCCAGCGCGGCGCGCCACCGGTCCGGCGAGCCGATCGCGGCATCGACGTGGCGCAGATCCTCGGCGGCGTTGTAGCCGGGCGACCAGCGCCGCCACAGCAGCGGGACGATCCAGGACGATGAGCGCTCCGGCAGAAAGGGCAGCTGGAAGTAGCTGATGTACCAGCTACGCACGAACTGCCTCGGCACCAGCCGCAGCAGCCGGCCCCGGTTGGCCAGCGGCCTGCCGACCCGCGGCCGCAACGCCGCCGACGGCGGCACCGACATGACGACGGCTCGGGTGAACGGGGTGTCCGGCATCGCGGCCAGGCCGGTGGCGGCGATAGCACCCCAGTCATGGCCGATGACGACATCGGCGTCGGTGGGATCACAGGCGGCGCGCACCTGCAGCGCGTCGTCCATCACCGCCCCGATGTGATAGCTGCCGTCGGTGGGGATCGATGAGGGGACATAGCCACGCATGAACGGGGCGATGACCCGGTAACCTGCGGCCACCAGGTGCGGCGCCAGCTTCCGGAATCCATAGGCGGTATCGGGAAAACCGTGCAGACACAAGGCAATCGGGCCGTCATCGGGTCCCCAGCTCAGCGCGCGCAGCTGTACCGCAGGTGCCGAAACGTCAATCCAGCGCGGCTCCGTCATCGCCCCCCCTGTCGGCTAGACCGGATCGAACCCCGAGATGAGCCAACGGTCGCCGACCTTGTCCAGAGTGACCCGCACACTGGAGGCGGTGTTGGTGGGTGCGTCAGTGCCCATCACGACGGTCTGGTTCACGAACAGCAGCACCACGGCATGGTCGGGCTTGGCGAAGACCGATGCAGCGGCAGGCACCTGAGCCACCGCCGAGATCTTCTTCTCCTTGGCACCGGGGATGACGACGTTGTTGACCAGCTGGGTGTAGGCGTCCAGGAAGCTTCCCGTCAGCCGGTCGCGGGCGGCGCCAAGATCTTTGTCGACGGTCTCGGCCTTGTAACTCAGCAATGCGACGGTCGAGTCCTTGGCGGCCTGCACCGATTCGGTGCGGGCCCGGTCGGCGTCCCGCCGCGATGAGTCTTCCCATTTCAGGTAGCCGGCGCCCGCGCCGAGCAGCAGAGCAAGGATCGGCAGGAGTCCGAAAGCCACCGCACCAGCAAGGCTGAAGCGCCCCTTCGGTGCGGCTTCGGGCGCGGCAGCGGTTTCCCCGGCGGGAGCCTCCTCCCCGGAACTCTTGGTCAGATCGACCGCGGTGGTCTTGGCCTCGACCACTACGGGATCGGGAGTATCGGGCTTGTCAGTCGTCACGGCACGAACTCCACTTTCGAGACCTTCGCTTCGTCATTACCGGTCTTCTTGACCGTCAACCGCATCCGCCACGAACGCGGTGGCTGGTTGGGCGCGCCGGCGTTGGAGGTCGTGACGGTGACGGCCACCAGCACCTGACCTTGGTCGCCGGTCATCGACTCCAGCCCGGCCTCGGTCACCTGGCCGTCGGACTTGGACTGCGCCTGCTTGACGACCTCGATGAACGGCTGGGACCGCTTGGCGAAGTCGTCGTAGAACGCGTCGGTGGCCGAGTCGAGGATGCGCTGCACATCCTTGTCGGCCTCGTCGAAGTGGATGGTGGTCAGGTTGATCGCACCCTGCCTGCCGACGCTGACGAGGAGCTCGCGAAGTTGATCGGTCTTCTTGGCGTCATAGGCGCGATAGCCGAGCCAACCGGCGAGCCCGCCGAGGGCGACGACGATAACGGTCCCCACGACCAGAGCGAGCCGAACATGGGTCCACCCCGACTTGACCACCAACGCCTGCGCCGGCTCGTCCAGCAGTTCACTGTCGTCGGCCGCCAGGGTCGTCTCAACCTCTTCTGGCGTGGCGGCCTCGTCCTCGGACGCGGCGGGCTCGTCAGCCATCGTTCTCCCTCTACGGCGCTACGGGCTCCGATCACCCGTACTTGGGGCGAAAGGCTACCGGTAGGCCCTGTGAGCGCCGTCACGGGTGCGCTGCGGCGGCCTCCAGATCGGCGATCACGATTTTGCGCATCCCGAGCATGGCGGTGGTCGCGGCGGCCGCCCGGGCCGGATCCGGGTCGCACAGCAGCTGGTAAAGCCGGGTGGGCACCACCTGCCTGCTCAGCGCTCGGTGGGCACGGATGGTCTCCTCTGTTCGGTCTCGATGGGGTTGACCCGTCGGGGTGCCGAAAGTCATCGCGGACGCCGCTGAGTAACGTGCTGTTGAGGTTCGGCCGAGAGGATGCCCGTGAGCAGCGCAAAGAGCGGTTCCCAGACCGTCGAGTTCCGGGGCGACAAAGCGCTCACCCTGGTGGCCGACGAATGGAACCGCGACGCCCCGGAGATCGCCGACCGGCCGACGATCCTGATGCTGCACGGTGGTGGCCAGAACAGGTTCTCCTGGAAGAACACCGGGCAGGTGCTGGCCGACCACGGCTTCCACGTGATCGCGCTGGACGCTCGCGGACACGGCGACAGCGACCGGGCGCCCAACGCCGAGTACACCGTGGACGCGCTGTCGGCCGACGTGCTGCTGGTGCTCGAGCAGATCGGCCGGCCGGTGGTGTTGATCGGAGCCAGCATGGGCGGGCTGACCGGCATTCTGGTCGCCGAGCACGCCGGGTCTGCAAAGGTCACCAAGCTGGTGCTGGTCGATGTGGTGCCGCGCTTCGAGAAGGGCGGCAGCGCCCGGATCCGGGACTTCATGTTCAGCCATGTGCACGGCTTCGAGAACCTGCAGCAGGCTGCCGACGCCATCGCCGAATATTTGCCGCACCGGAAGAGGCCGAAGAACCTCGACGGCCTCAAGAAGAACCTGCGGCTGCGCGACGGCCGGTGGTTCTGGCACTGGGATCCCGCGTTCCTGACCGCCCCCGACGACGATCCGTTCGCTCGGGTCGAGCGCCTCGAGCAGGCTGCCATCGATCTGACCATCCCGATCCTGCTGATCCGCGGGAAGCTCTCCGATGTTGTCAGCGCCGAAGGGGTTCAGGATTTCTTGACGAAGGTGCCGCACGCGGAATTCGTCGAACTCGCCGATGCCGGCCACACCGCCGCAGGCGACGATAACGACGCCTTCAGCGAGGCCGTCGTCTCGTTCGTCACCCGCTAGACCGGCGTGACCAGCTGCCCGCTGGTCAGGAACTCCTCCAGGTTGCGCATCGCCACCGTGGCCATGGCCGTTCGGGTTCGGGCGGTCGCGCTGCCCACGTGTGGCAGCAGCACGACGTTGTCGAGTTCGGCCAACGCGGCAGGCACGGTCGGTTCGTTCGCGTAGACATCCAGCCCGGCGCCGGCCAACCCACCGGCGGTGAGCAACTCGATCAGCGCGTCCTGGTCGACGACGCTGCCGCGGGCGATGTTGACCAGGTAGCCCTGCGGGCCGAGTGCCTCCAGAACCTCGCGGTTCACCAGGTGCGCAGAGTCCGGTCCACCTGCGGTGGCGACCACCAGGACGTCGACGGACGCGGCCAGCTCCACCGGTGAAGCGGCGTAGCGGAGTGGGCTGTCAGGGATCGCGTTGCGGTTGTGATAGGCGATGGCACAGTCGAATCCGAGCAGCCGGGTGGCGATCGCCGAGCCGATCCGGCCCAGGCCCAGGATGCCGACCCGGCTGCCGGTGACGTCACGGGTGTACGGGAACGGTCCCTGCGCTGCCCAGCGCCCGGCGCGCACATAGCGGTCGGCGGCGGCGAATCCCCGCAGGGTGTCGAGGATCAGGCCAAGCGCGGTGTCGGCGACGGTGTCGCTGAGCACGTCGGGGGTATTGCTCACCCCGATCCCCCGCGCGCGGGCCGCGTTGAGGTCGATGGCGTCGACACCGGCTCCGAAGTTCACGATGGCGCGCAGCTGCGGCAGTGCGTCCATCAGCGCGGCGTCGACGCCGGGTCGCCCGCCGCACACGATCACCGTGACAGCATCGGCGTGCTGGCGCAGGAAGTCGGCCCGTTCGGGCGCTGCCGGTAACCGCAATGGGGTGTGCGCGGCGGTGAGTTGCTGTTCCAGTGCCGGTTCGAGCCTGCCGACGACGAGGATGGCCATGTAGCCAGTGTGCTACAGCCGAACAGGCACCGTCGCGTGTCGTTCATCGGTGAGTATCTCGAATATCGCCCGCCCAGATGCGAGGAGTTCGGTATCACAACCGTTGCTGGACAGGGTGATTCGGTGGGGCGTCTTGCGACTGCATGGTGGCGTGAGCCAGACCGTCTGGGCCCGATCCGGGTGATTGGCACGGAGGAATCTGCTCTCGTGGTAGGGAGGCATCATCAGTTCAGGATTCTCGACCGGAGGGCGGCGCAGGAGTGGGTTGGACGATCGCGGCGGCGGTATTGGCGGTGCTTGCCGTGGCCGAGGCCGTAGCGCTGGTCGTGCTGCGCGCACGCCTGCGGGCCAGCGAGCGCGAGGCCGAGGAGATGCGGGGGCGCCTGGACACCCGCAACATGCTGTGGACGGGCGGTCGGGAGGCAGTCAAGACCGTGTGGCAGACCGCCAACCTGGTGCGCACCCAGGGCTTCGGTGGTGCGGTGCGGTCCTCGATCGAGGAGCTTGCCGACTGGGCCGACGTCGAGCGCCCGGACCTGGCCCGGCTGGCCCCCGACGGCAAGTTGGTGGTGATGTTCTCCGACATCGAGGAGTCCACCGCACTCAACGAACGCATCGGCGACCGAGCGTGGGTCAAGCTCATCGGCAGTCACGATCGGCTGGTCCGTCGGCTGGTCAAGGCGTTTGACGGCCATGTCGTCAAGAGCCAGGGCGATGGGTTCATGGTGGCCTTCGCCGATCCGACAGCCGCAGTGAGCTGCGCGGTGGCGATGCAGCGCGCGCTGGAGCGCGATGCAAAACGGGCGCGGCACAACAGAATTCGGGTACGAATCGGAATCCACATGGGTAAGTCGGTGCTGCGCGGCGATGACGTGTTCGGCCGCAACGTGGCGATGGCGGCCCGCGTCGCCGGCCAGGCCGACGGTGGCGAGATCCTGGTCAGCGAATCGGTACGCACCGCGGTGGGCGGCAGGCACGATTTCGACGCGGGCCGGGAGGTCGAGCTGAAAGGTTTCGCCGGAACGCATCGGCTCTACGCCGTGTCGACCTAGCCCGGCCGTCTCAGGACACGTATCACGCGCTCCTGCAGATTGTCGTCAATTGTCAGCAATCATGCGCTGTAGACTGAACGCCCAGGAGAGAGGTGGGTACGTGGCCGAGATTCGTGCATCGTTGAAGAACGACTCGCGAAGGCATCGCGTCGCGCAGATTCTTCGCCAGGAAATCGTTGCCGGCAGGCTCAGGCCGCGGGACAAATTGGTGGAAAGCGACCTGGCCGATCAATTGGGGACCAGTCGCGGACCAATACGCGAAGCGCTTCGGCAGCTCGAACAAGAAGGCCTCGTCGTCTCCTACCCGTACCGCGGTACCGAGGTTCTGGGGGTCACCGACGAAGAGGTCCACGACATCCTGGTACCGATCCGTTTGACACTAGAGAAATTCGCCATCACCCACGGCCTCGAAAACATGCCTGACACGGTCTTTGACCGCCTGGCCTCCATCGTCGATCTGATGGCGGACGCCGCCAACCGCGGCAGCTTGGACCTGCTGGCAGATCTCGACGTGCAGTTCCACCAAACCCTTATCGACTCATCGGGCCACGAGCATTCGCCACAGCTCTGGAGCGTGATCCAGCCGCGGGTGTGGGCCTACTTCCGTCGCGATGCACGCCGTCATGCCTCGGCACATGACATCGTCGATCAACATGCTCACCTCCTGGAAGTCCTGCGCCGCCGCGACGTCTCGGCAGCCGTCGCCGCCTTGACGGCGCACGTACACGACCTGCCAGGTAGCTGAATCCTCGTTCGCAGAGCCTCCTTTGAGTGATTGACAATTGTTGACAATCAACTATATGGTCCACGCCACACGTTGTTGACAATTCGGAGGCGAGCCCATGCCCGAAGTGACCCCCGTTGTACACACCACGCCAGCCGGCGTGGGCGAGCCGACTCATCTGCCACGACGCGTGGTGCTGATCTCGATTGCCGCCGCCATCGGTGGCTTCTTGTTCGGGTTCGACACGGCGATCATCAATGGCGCGGTTGACGCCATCACGAAGACGTTCGACCTCAGCAGCGCCATGCTCGGCGCCGTCGTCGCCGTAACCCTTGGTGGTGCAGCGGGCGGAGCGGCGGCAGCGGGCTGGATCGCCGATCGACTCGGTCGCCGCCCCGCCATGCTGATTTCCGCTGTGGTCTTCTGCGCATCAAGCGTCGGCTGCGCCTTGTCGTCGTCTCCGGGCGCATTGGTGGGATGGCGCCTGACGACGGGGATCGCTGTCGGCATGGCGTCGGTACTCGCGCCGCTGTACATCTCCGAGATCGCCCCCGCCGCGCGACGCGGAGTCTTGTCCTCGCTGCAGCAAATGGCAATTGTCCTAGGGATATTCACCGCGTTGCTGTGGTCGGCGATGATCGCCGACCTGCTCAACGGCGCCGACGCAGCCGAGCTGCTTGGACTTCCCGCATGGCGGTGGATGTTCCTCGCGGGCGTTGTTCCCGCCGCTCTTTACGGTCTTTTCGCCTTGGTGATTCCCGAATCGCCACGTCATCTGGTCGCTACGGGAAAACTGGGGGCGGCGAGTCAGACGATCCAACGTTTGTTCGCGAGCGCACCGTCAGCCGCGTCCGAACAGGTGAGCCGGATCGCCGCCACCCTGTCGGCGGATGTCAAGCCTCGATTCCGTGATGTGCTCAGCTCGCGAACAGGGCTTCTGCCACTGGTGTGGGTGGGGGTCGGCATCGCAGCGTGCCAGGCCCTGGTCGGCATCGACGTGATCTTCTACTACTCCACCTCGCTGTGGAACAGCGTCGGGTTCGGCGAATCGGCGGCGTTCTCCCTCTCGGTGGCGTCGTCTGTGGTCAACGTCGTAGCGACCATCGTGGCGATTCTGCTGATCGACCGCGTGGGACGACGACGCCTGTTGCTGGTCGGGTCAGCGGGGATGGCCGTCAGTCTCGTGGTCGTCGCTATCGGATTCAGCCGCGCGGTTCTCAACGGAGACGGTCATCTCGCCCTTCCGTCACCGTGGGGCGTCACCACCCTGATCGCCGCCAACGTCTTTGTCGTGTTTTTTGCGGCGTCGTGGGGTCCGGCAGTGTGGGTGCTCCTGGGTGAGATGTTCCCCAATAACATTCGTGCCGCGGCACTTTCATTGTCTGCAGCCGCCAACTGGGTAGCCGGCATCGCCGTGAATCTCACCTTCCCGACATTGCGGGAGATTTCACTTCCCTTCAGCTACAGCCTGTATGCGTTCTTCGCCGTGGTGTCCGGAGTTGTCGTGTATCTGGGAGTCCGCGAAACCGCCGGCCGTGAACTCGAAGAAATGACCACCGAACTTCCACTGACTGACCGCGGAACGGACGTATGAACATGCGCAGCAACCTCATCATCACCGGCGCTGCCGGGGGCATCGGCCGGGCAACCGCACTGCTGTGTGCCGAGCACGGCATGGGGCTGACCCTGATCGATCTCCATCGCCAGGCTATCGAGCCGGTCGCTCGCGAGGCACGCGAACGCGGTGCCGGCGACGTATTGTCGATCAGCTGCGACGTCAGTGTGGAGACACAGATCGGCGAATCCATCGCCGCCAGCGTAGAACGTCTCGGGCCCCCGACAGGCCTGGTGGCCAGCGCCGGAATCGAGATCAACGCGCCAGCACATCAACTGAATCTGGTTGACTGGCAACGCACTCTCGATGTGAATCTCACTGGGGCGTTCCTGGTCTGCAAGTACACGCTCGCAGCGATGGTCGACGATGCGACGAGCGGGGTTGGCGCGGGGCGATCCATCGTCTTGGTGTCCTCACCGGCGGCGCTGGTGGGTTTCGCCGGCGGCGGGAACACCGCGTATGCAGCCTCCAAAGGAGGCGTGTCGGCCATGACGCGGGCTCTGGCACTGGACTATGCCGACCACGACATCCGCGTCAATGCCGTGGTCCCCGGCAGCACCGACACCGACCTGCTGTACGCGGGCGTCTCCCCAGCGGACCTGCCAGACAAGCGCGCTGCCATCAGCAACGCGGCCCGCGAACAAATACCGCTGAGGCGCCTCGCCGACCCTCGTGAAATCGCGCACGCCATCCACTGGCTGCTGTCCCCACACTCGTCCTATGTCACCGGCTCACACCTGATGTGCGATGGCGGCCTTATGGCCAAGAGCGCCAACACTTTCTAGAAGGGAAACAGCTCCATGTCTCTCGGAGTCACCACCTGGGTCCTCGTCGACGGTTACATCCCGCCCACCAGCACGGGACCCGAACCGGGGATGACCAGCCACGACACCGTTTGTATTCTCAACACCGGAGATTCCGACGCCGCCGTCGAGCTCACCATCTACTTCAAAGACCGCGAACCGGCAGGGCCCTACCGTCTGCGCGTGGCCGCTCGCCGCACCCACCACCAACGGTTCAACGACCTGTGTGATCCCGAGCCCATGCCCGTTGACGCCGACTTCTCCTGCGTCGTGACCAGTGACCGACCGGTCGTCGTGCAGCAGACACGACTGGATTCCCGACAAGCCGAAAATGCGTTGATGACCACGATCGCGTTCCCCATTCCCTGAACGCCGAGGCCATAAACAGCCCGGCACCGGTCAACATCATTCGATACCAACAGTTCCCAGCGAAAAGGAGCACCATGACAAGGACAACGCGACTCCTGGTTGCCGTACTGGCTGCCCTCGCGCTGACCGTAACGGCAGCGTGTACATCGTCAAACCAGGCCGGCACGAACAACGGACAGCCGAGCACGCTGACAAAGATCTTGAGCACCAAGAAGATCACCATCGGGGTCTTCGCCGACGCACCGCCCTACGGGGTCATGACTAGCACCGGCCAATACGAGGGATTCGACATCGATCGGGCAAAAGCCCTGGCCAAATCCCTCAATGCCGAAGTCGACTTCGTCGGCACCACCAACGCCAGCCGCATCCCCATGCTCGAAACCGGGAAAGTCGATGTTGTCATCGCGGCGCTCACCAATCTCGATGAGCGAGCCCAGGTGGTGGCCCTCACGCGTCCATACGCCACCGAAGGCCAACTGGTTGTTGTGCCGGCCGACAGCCCGATTCGCAGCTACGCCGATCTGGCCGGACGCACCGTGGCCGCAACACGCGGCAGCGTCCCGGCGACAATCTTGGCCGCTCAGTTCCCCGAGGCGAAAGCAACCCTGTTCGAAGCCGTCGCCGACTCCATCCAAGCCCTTCGCAGCGGAAAGGTCGACGCGTTGATGGAGAGCACCTCCGTGGTCGCCGACATCCGCAAGAGCCAGGGCGGCGCCGTCCGTGTCCTCGACGCGCCCGCACTGGCACCATCGTTGGTGTCGTTCGGCGCCAAGATGGGCGACCAGATCTGGCTGAACTACCTGAACAACTTCATCATGAACTACAACATCAGCCAGCCCGCCAACGATTCTTACCAAAAGTGGCTCGGGATGGACGTCCCCGACCTCATCAAGTAGACAGGAGCACCGTCGAAGAACGCCTCGGATAACCCATGCAGCTCTACTACGGCGATCTCATCCCCTACACCAGTGCACTCTTGCGCGGTCTGGGAATCAGCGTGGCCATCAGCGTCGCCGCCACACTCATCGGCGCAGCCCTGGGCATTCTCGTTTACGCGGCCCGCCAAGCCTCCTGGCGCCCCTTGCGGTGGACAGCCGCGGGATACATCGAAATCATCCGCAACACGCCTCTGCTGCTGCAGTTGTATCTCATCTATTTTGCGCTGCCACAGGTTGGAGTCAATTTCGATCCGATCACTGCTGGAGTGATTGCACTCAGTATTAACAATTCTGGGTACCTCGCTGAAATCTATCGGGCGGGTTTTCGGTCGGTACCCAAAGGTCTGACCGAAGCCGCCGCCGCCCTCGGCATCAGCAGCCGGGACACCTTCTGGCGAGTGCTGCTGCCGCCAGCCTTACGAAATGTACTGCCCGCCATCACTAATCAGACCATTCTGTTGTTCCTTGCTTCGTCGATCACCTCTGTGGTGGCCGTACCAGACCTCACACACGTCATGATGGGCATCACCTCGACCACGTTCCGCACCATCGAAGCCTTCACTATCGGCGGGCTGCTCTACTTCTCTGTTGCGTTCATCATGGCCGCGCTGTCCCGACTGATCGAAACCCGCTTCATCAAGTGGAAGGTGGCGTGATGTTCCAGGAACTCAATGCCGATCACCTGTCCCTCATCTGGCGGGGCGCCGTCGTGACGGTCCAGATCTGCTTGCTGTCAGTTCTTTTCGGCGGTATCGGCGGGACGGTGATCGGGCTGATGAGCACTGGACCGGTCAAGCTGCTGCGTTGGATCGCGGCGATCTATGTCGCGTTGATCCGCGGTATACCAGTGCTGCTCATCATCTTCTTCGTCTACTTTGGTCTGCCCCTGCTCAATCCCGGCAGCAGCCTGCCCGAGTACTGGGCAGCCGTGATTGCGCTATCGGTGTTCGCCGCCGCGTACATCGCCGAACTGGTCCGCGGCAGCATTCAGGCCGTGCCCCGCGGCCAGTTCGAGGCGGCTCAGGCGCTGGGCATGTCGTACGCCCAACAGATGCGCTGGGTCGTGGTACCTCAGGCGGCGCGCATCATCATTCCCCCGGGCGTTGGGTTCCTCGTCGTATTGATCAAAGACAGCTCGCTGGTTGCCGTGATCGGGCTTGTCGAACTGACGCGCGCCGGCAACGTCGTCAGCTCGCTCACCGCCGATCCAATCCTGACCTATCTGATCGTCGGCCTGTTCTACTTCGTGATCTGTTTCGCGCTGTCGACGGCAGCACGCTGGTACGAGCAACGCCTTGGCGTACATGCTGCGCCGCCCGAGATCACCGATGCACTCGCCCTGACCACAGGAGCAAAATCTCAATGAGCAAACCAATTGTGGCTGTCACAGACCTACGCCTGAGCTTCGGTAAAACCGAAGTCTTGCATGGTGTTTCATGGACCGTCTCCGAGGGAGAAGTGGTGTGCATCATTGGCGCCTCGGGATCGGGCAAGAGCACACTGCTGCGTTGCATCAACGGCTTGGAGCGACCATCGGCGGGAACTGTGGTAGTCAATGGCCACACCTTGACACCGAACGAAACCTCAGCTGATCTGGCGACGGTCCGCCGCGATGTCGGCATGGTGTTTCAACATTTCAACCTCTTTCCCCACATGACCGTTATCGACAACATCACTCTTGCTCCGCGCCGAGTGCTGCAGCGCCCCAAACAGGAAGCCGAAGACCGCGCCCGCGATCTGCTTGATCGGGTAGGGCTCACCGAGAAGGCAAAGGTGTATCCCGACTCCCTATCCGGCGGTCAAGCGCAGCGAGTGGCGATCGCACGGGCCCTGGCGATGGATCCGGCAATCATGTTGTTCGACGAACCGACGTCGGCGCTCGATCCCGAGATCGTCGGTGAAGTACTCGCCGTGATGAAGGGTCTGGCCGCCGACGGAATGACGATGATCGTCGTCACACACGAGATGGGATTCGCCCGTGAGGTCGCCGATCGCGTCGTGTACATGGATGCCGGCACGATCATCGAGATCGGCTCTCCCGTTGAGGTATTCAGCGATCCGAAACAGGACCGAACCCGCGCCTTCCTCAGCAAGGTGCTCTGAGGTGTTCGCTGTGGACACCCTGCTTGTGGGCGGCGAGATCGTCGATGGCACCGGAAGCCAGCGACGGCGCTGCGATGTCGGGCTCTCGGGGGATCGCATCGCCTACATCGGCCTGTCCGATGATGTGACCGCTCGGCAGACGCTGGACTGTCGCGACATGATCGTCACTCCCGGGCTGATCGACCCACACAGCCACAGCGACTGGTCAGTACTGGGCAACGCCGACGCGATGAGCACCATCCACCAAGGAGTGACAACCGAGGTCGTCGGCAACTGTGGCGTGACCTACGCACCGCTCAGCGAGCACGACGTCGCCGGCGCGCGCGGCTCATTGCGTTCGATGGGGTACGACGGCCCCGTGGACTGGCGGAGTTTCCCAGACCTACTCACCCGAGTGCATTCGGCCGGCACAGCGCAGAATCTCATGTGGTTCGTCGGTCATACGGCCATCCGGGCCGCGGCTCACGGGCGCGCGGAAAGCGAGGGAATCGACGAAGAACGCGAACGCATCCGTCTGCTCGAAGAGGCGATGGATGCCGGCGCGATCGGACTGTCCAGTGGCTTGGAGTACGGGTCTGGCCGATTCTCCCGTACCGAGGAACTCGCGCAGCTGGCCCGCGTCGTCGGCCGGCGACATGGCATGTATGCCAGTCACATTCGAAACCGCGACCAAGGTCTCGGTGCCGCGGTCGACGAGTTCTTCAGCGTCGTTCACGCCGCGCAGGTTCGTGCGCAGCTATCGCACCTCAACGTGCGCCACAACACCGGCGCGCAACCCGGTGCATGGGAGCGCGCGGTCGAAGACGTGATGAAACAGCGCCGCAGCGGGATTGACGTCTTGGCCGATATGACCCCGTACCCGCATGGCATCGGGTTAGCGGCTGGACTGCTGCCGGGCTGGCTGGTTGAGCGGCCTGCCGCCGAGGCCGCCGCGCTGTTGAACGATCCGAAGATTCGGCACCGTGTCCGCCAGGACAGCGACAGATACTGGCGGTTCGTGCATGCGGGGCAGTGGGATCGTGTCCGGCTTGGGGTGAGCGCCACCCACCCGCACTGGCAGGGGCTGACCTTTCCCGAGATCGCACATCAGCAGGGTCAAGACGAATGGGACTGCCTCTTCGACGTCTTGGCCGCCGCAGGTGCTGATCTCGGTGGCGTACAGCTCATGGGTGAACTATTCACCGCCGAACACGTCGCCGAAGCAGTGCGCCACGATCACTTCCTGCTCGGCGTCGACGCGTTCACCACCCGCCACGACGGCCCACTCGCCGCTCGTACGCGCCACCCGCTCTTTTTCTACGGCCATACCCATTACCTGGCGCACCACGTTCCCGCAGGCACCCTCAGTCTGGAAGAGGCCGTACACAAAATGACCGGAATGGTGGCCGAGCACTTCGGTATTCGCGGGCGCGGGCACCTCGTCGTCGGTGCTCACGCCGATGTCGTGGTGTTCGATCCGGCCATCCTCGACCGAACAGACACCTGGAAAGTGCCACAGGGATACGCCGACGCGGCTCGACACGTCTGGGTCAACGGCACCCCAGTCGTCAGCGACGCAGTCCGTACCTCGCACCGGCCGGGACGGCAACTAACACAACACAACTGATTACCTCGACAACCCTTCGAAGGAGCACATCGTAGTGAACATCGTCCGTATCGAGACTTGCGGATTGCGCGGAGCCACACCGGAGGGCGGCTGGTCCAACGAACTCAAGCCCGACGACGTCGTACACACCCTGGTCGCCGTCCACACTGACACCGGGCTGATCGGAGTGGGAAGCGCATTCACCTCGCAGGCACTCGTCGACGCCGCCCTGGATCTGCTGCGCCCACAGCTGATCGGCGAGAACGCTCTCGAGGTGGAGCGGATTACCGAAACGCTGCACCAGGGGGCATTTTGGATGGGACGCGGCGGCGCCTTGACCCACGCCACCAGTGCCCTCGACATCGCCCTGTGGGACGTGGCCGGCCAGGCGCTGGGACAACCGGCAGGCAGACTCCTGGGCGGACGGCACCGCGAACGGGTGCGCCCATACGCATCGGTGCTGATGGACGAAGAGCCGACGATGACCGACAACCTCAGCCGTCTCGTCGATGCCGGATTCACCGCATTCAAGATCGGATGGTGGAAGTTCGGACGCGTCGACCGTGCCACCGACGAGCGCACCGTCGCGGCCGCGCGCAAGGCGGTCGGTGAGCATCTGTTGGCGGTCGATGCCGGCGGTTCGGAGGCTTTCTTCCCCGGGGATTTGTCGTGGGCGAAACGCACCGCTGACATGTTGGCCGACTACGACGTCGCCTGGTTTGAAGAGGCGCTGCCACCCGATGACGTCGACGGCTTCGCTCGGTTGCGGGCGTACTCGAAGGTACCGATCAGCGGCGGGGAGGTCCTGACCCGCAGGCAGTCGTTTGCACCGTACCTTCGGGCCGGCGCCTTCGACATCGTGCAACCGGACACCACCAAGGGTGGCGGTCTGAGCGAATCTCGCCGAATCGGCTGGGCCGCGCAGGACTACGGGATCCGGCTCATTCCGCACGGCTGGAACACCGCCATCGGGTTGGCCGCGGACCTGCAGCTGGCTTCGGCTCTGTCAGGGACAGACCTTGTCGAGTACAAGACCGGCTCGGCCTACATCGACGGTCTCGTCAGCGGCGGCTGGACCTTGGGCGCCGACGGCATGCTCGCAGTTCCCGCAGGCCCAGGATTGGGCGTTGAGCTCGACAGCGCCGCTCTTGGCCGTTACGGCACCAACCCCACTTTTGCCGATGCCCGGTGAGCAACGTGACAACGATATTCACCCAACCCGTCGTTCCGCTGGCGACGTTGACCTCACCAACGCAGGCCGACACGCTGGCCGACGGTTTGGTCGCCGGTGAACTGCCCGTCGTCGAGGTGACCTTGCGGCATGCCTACGGCCTTACCGCCATTGAGCGGTTAGCCGCCCGCGGGGATCTGATGGTCGGGGCGGGCACCGTGCGCACAGCGGTCGAGGCGCGGCAGGTGATCGAGTCGGGAGCGCAGTTCATCGTCACTCCTGGCCTTGACCCCGAAGTGGTCAGTGTCGCCCAGGACGTGGGCGTACCCATCATCCCCGGCGTCTTGACCGCTACCGAAGTGCTGGCCGCCCGGCGGTTGGGCGTCGATCACGTCAAGTTGTTTCCCGCCTCGAGCGTTGACGCACTCGCGATGCTCGACGCCTACGCCGATGTGTTCCCTGATGTCGGCTTCATGCCCTCGGCTGGGATGAGCGCGGCCAACATCAGCGAGTTCCTCAGTCGCCCTGCGGTCTTCGCTGTCAGCGGCAGCTGGATCGCCACCGCCGCACGTGACGGCGCCGCGGCGGTGACCACTTCGGCACGCGCCGCGCTAAGGGCAGCCCAATCAGCCAGAGCGGCAATGTGAGCGACGACATCCGGCGCTTCGACCTCGTCACCGTCGGTGAAAGCCTGGGGTTACTCACCGTGGAACGCCCTGGGCGTCTGCACAACGGAGCGGCAACCCGCCTCGGCTTCGGAGGCGCCGAGAGCAACGTCGCGATCGGCATCGCGCGTCTGGGCGGTCGCGCGGCATGGATAGGGCGCCTGGGCGCCGACGCCATCGGCGAACTCATCGTGCGGGAGCTGCGCGCCGAGAACGTCGCGCCCTACGCCGTCCACGATGCCGACCACGCGACATCGCTGATGCTCAAACAGCATCCGCAACCCAGGACCAGCCACATCACCTACTACCGGCGGGATCAAGCTGGCAGCCAGCTCAATCCCGCCGATCTTCCACCCGATGTCATCGAGAGTGCCAGCATCCTGCACGTAACCGGCATCTCTGCTGCGCTCGGCGAACAACCGAGGGCAACGATCCACGCCGCCATCGGCCGTGCCCGCGCAGCCGGCACCCAGGTCTCCTTCGACGTCAATCACCGTCAAACGCTCTGGCGGGACCCCGGTGAAGCCGCCACGATCTACCGCGATCTGCTGAGCCGAGCCGACATCGTCTTCGCCGGTGAAGACGAGGCCGAACTGGTCACCGGCGAGTCCGAACCGGGAGCCGCCCTGAGGGGGCTGCTGGATTTTGGAGCGCAGTGCGCCGTGCTCAAACGCGGAGCAAACGGCGCGATCGCGGGCAGCGCCGACGGAAGGTTCGAATCGGCGAATGCCCTGACCGTGCCCGTCGTCGACACCGTTGGCGCCGGCGACGCCTTCGTCGCCGGGTGGCTCATCGCCGCGGCCCGCTCCTCGCCACTGTCGAGCTGCCTGCAGACCGCGATCGCGTGCGGGGCATGGGCATGCACGAATGACGGTGATTGGGAAGGCGCCCCGACCAGCGATGACTTAGTTCGGCTGCGCGACGCCGGCGCAGACCCCGTCACGCGTTGATCGATGGGGTTCGGCTGTAGCGCCTAGTTCCCCTCGCCGGGCTGCGCCGCCGACGCCTCGGCACGCCGTTGGTGCAGCCGGGCCCGGATCTCGTCGGGTGTGTAGGCCTTGCGCTTGCGCTGGTCCCGCGCGACGAGAACACCGCCGGCGACGACGCCGGCCGCACCGGCGAGCCCGATCCACTTCCAGATATCGCGCATGCGATCACATTATGCTGCGCTGGTGACCGAGCACACCGTGTCGTTGACACAGGCGCTGAACGAGACCCGCACCGGTGACGTCTGGCTGTTCCGCGGCGGCTCGGGGCCGGACCGGGCGATCCAGACCCTGACCAACGCCCCCGTCAACCACGTCGGCATGACGGTGGCCATCGACGACCTGCCCCCGCTGATCTGGCACGCCGAGCTCGGCCACAAACTTCTGGACTTATGGACAGGCACCAATCACCGCGGGGTGCAACTCAACGACGCCGTCGAGGCCGTCGAACAATGGCTGCACCAATACGGCCAGCGCTGCTGGCTGCGCCAGCTCACCCCGCAGGTCACCCGCGAGCAGGAAGACCGCCTGCTGGAGGTGATCGCCAGGATGGACGGCACCCCGTTCCCCTCGACCGCTCGGCTGACCGGTCGCTGGCTGCGCGGCCGGCTCCCCACCGTCAGCGACTGGACCCGTGGTATCCCCCTCGTGCACAAGAAGGTTCGCGAGTCTGCCGAACGACGCAAAGTCGCCGAGCGAGAATTGGGGCTGCAGACGGCCTACTGTGCCGAGACGGTCGCCATCACCTACGAGGAGATGGGTTTGCTGACCACCGAGAAGAACGAGAACTGGTTCGACCCGGGACGATTCTGGAGCGGTGACGTCCTGCCGCTGATTGCGACCTATCGGCTTGGCGGCGAAATCCAAGTCGTTGCAGACTGATTGGCGGGGGCCCTAGCCGATACCGACGCCGATACCGACCGGTGCCTGCTGGCGCGAGCACGCCAAGTCGACGTAGACGGTGGTCGCGGTGGTGGACCCGCTCGGTGAGCTGTCCGGGTTATGGACGGCCACCACCCGGCATGAGGACAACGGAGCTCCGGTGTTGCCGTCGACCCAATTGATCGCGACGACGTAGCCCTGCGCCTGGAGCTGGTCGATGGTGTACTGCGCCGTGTCGGCCGAAGCTCCCGAAGCGAACACGATGGGGACCGCAGCCACCACGAGGATTGCCGCCACCGACCTGATCATCTTCACTACGATGCCGGACCCCGGGCGGGGACCGCTACCCCGTCGCCCACACCGCCAACAGCTTGCCCTTCGGATCGCGGAACATGATCGCGGTGATCGCCTTGCCCTCCGGGACGTCGTACGCGACGTGGGCGGCCAACTGCTGGCCCTGTGGAAGCTGTCCGGAAGTGATGCCTGGCTGGACCGCGCCGACGGCGGGTGCAATGTTCGAGCCGTCAGCGGCTCGCGCGACGAACCAGAACCCGTTGTAGGCGGTCGTGCCGGTCTTGGCGAGGATCGTCACGTCGACGGCGTACATCGTGCCCTTGGCCGGGACTATCTGCGCGTCGGGTGGCACCGGGCGCAGGTTGTCGACGGTGTAGGTCGCCACGCCGCCGTCCGCGGCGACGTCGACCGAGGTTCCGAAAGCGACCGCCTGCTGGGCGGGCGGCGCGGTCGAGGTGGCCGGCGCGCTGGTGGTGGCGGATTGGCCGGTGGAGCCCGAACCCCCACACCCCGCGGTGATGAGGGCGACGACAGTCACTCCGAGAAGCACCCCGGACACTCGTGTTCCACGCATTCGCGGATACTAGCGCGGCCCGGCGGCACCGAACTTCGCCCGGGCCTCGTCGGTGACCGGGGTGAACAGGTTGACGAGGTTGCCGTCCGGGTCGCGAAACAACAGCGCGCGGTTGCCCCACGGCATGGTTGTCGGTTCGGTCACGACGTCGTCGAGATGCTCTCGCAGGCGCTGATAATCGGCATCCACGTCGTGGACGATGAACTCCAGAATCGCGCTCCGGTTGGCTGCCGGTTCAGCGGATCCGACTCCAAACAGCGGCACCGTCTTGTCGCTGCCGATAGCCAGCGTGCCGATAGACGTGGGGATCTCGGCGAACAACTCATTGGCCCACACGGCGGCGACTCCGGTGACCAACTCGTAGAACTCGACCAGGCGTTTGACGTCGGCTGTGATGATGCGTGTCGAAATGAAACTCATTCCGGCGACGCTAGTGGCAGCCTCCGACAAGCAGCAGCTGGTTCGGGTCTCCCAGCAAAACATGTCAACCGGTAGAAGTTCCGTTTTGGCGGGACAGCCAACTTTGCCGAGTCGAATCACGACGCTGGACTTTCAGCAATGTCAATAAGTTTTGATAGTGGCCATAATCTGGAGCGGATTCACACTCTCGACAATCTCAGCAAACAAGAAACCATGGGACGGCACGGCCCCGGGCGCGTCTGTAGACGACGTAATCAGACCAGCCTGTCGAGTAGCGGGCGGGCCGCTGCGGTGACGCGTTGATGGTCGTAGGTGATCACCATGTCGAACCGCCGCTTCTCGCCATCGGTCGAATGTGGTGAGGGACTGGGCCGCTCGCGTGCGATCAACCCGCAGGCAGTTTCGGGGCCGAGCACCAGGATCGTCGATTCGCGCAAGAGCGGATCGTCGCGATCGAGAGTCACACCCCGAACCCGGGGACTGGCGGGCCAGTCCCGACCGAAGACGGCCACCAGTGGCGATCTTTCGGCGATGGCCGAGAACATCCGCTCGGTCTGCGGATCCAGATGTTCGTCCGGGTGTAGGGTCGCCAGCACAATCGGCGCGTTCTGCGCCGTGGCGGCGATACGGCCGATGTGGTGTGAAAGTGCGGTCACGGTCTGCTTGCGCACGGTCCGGGTGGGTAGGCCGGCGACGGCCAAATCCATCGCCGAGTCGTGTCCGACCGGTGCGGAGACGGTCCTACGTGCCGGCCACTCGAAAGGTTCCGGTCCACCCGTCACCTGCCCCGGCACGCCAAACCAATTGCCCTGGCCCAGAGTAGCGCCGTAGGCCAGTGCCTGTTCCAGATGTTCGGCGGTCTCGATGCCTTCGGCGCAGATGACGGCGCCGGTGCGCTCGTGGTGGGCGATGATCGCGGCGACGGTGCGGGCGAGCATCCGATCCGGTTGGCGCTGAACCAAGCCCATATCGAGCTTGAGGATGTCCGGCGCGACCACATCGAGCAGTACCAGCGAGTCAGGATGGGAGCCAATGTCATCCAATGCGATCGCGAAGCCCAGGGCGCGCAACGCAGCCACCTTGCGCAGCAATGCACGAGGGTTGGTCAGCAGTCCGCGTTCGGTGATCTCGAACGTGAGACGGAACGCGGCGGCCGCACGCATGACATCAGGCTCGACGGACGGAATGGGTGCCGCGGTCGCCGGTTCGCAATTGACCAGCAACAGCGCCCCAGGGGTGAAATCGCGCTGGAGGGCACCTTGAGCTGCAGCGCGGATGCACAGCGCATCGAGCCGATCAAGACCGCCGGTCTTCGCGGCGCGGTCGAAGATGTCCGTCGGCGAGGGATTACCCAACGCGGGCCAACGAGCCAGCGCCTCATAGCCCACAACGACTTCTGTGGGGAGCTCCACGACCTGCTGAAACACCGCGACCAGGCCCCTACCTTCGATGGCCTGGTCAATGAAGTCGGTCATGCCGTCCTAGGGTTGTGTGGCAGCCCATCTACGCACGTGCGGCGGAACTTGATGGGGTCAAGTTAGCTGCGGCAATGCCGTTTGACTGTGCCGCTACCCGAATTGCCTCTACCGACTACCCATCAGCAGCAAATTCCATACCACTGAGATGTGGCACTCGGTGGGGGAATATATCTGACATCATCAAACAGACCAGTACGCGCGACGGCGGCCAGGTCGGCAGCCACCAGGGGAGGCTAAGGGGATGCAGCCCAAGAGGCAGGCCGCTCCGGTCGTATCGACCAGATTGCGGGCACCGGCCTTGGACGACGGACTGATCGCCCGTAAGCGCCTCATCGATCTGCTGCGAGCGGGCAGCACCAAGCGGCTGGTATTGATCCACGGCCCAGCGGGTTTCGGCAAGACAACGTTGGCAGCGCAATGGCAGCGGGTGCTGAGCGCCGAAGGGGTGCCGGTCGCCTGGATCACGCTAGGCCGCGACGACAACGAAACCGGCTCGTTCCTCGGCCATCTCGTGGAGGCGGTTCGCCGGGTGGAACCTACTGTGGGCGCCGGGCTGGGCGGGCTGCTGGAACAAGAGTCCGACGACGCACAGCGCTACGTGCTGGCGGAGTTGGTCAACCAATGTGCCGCATACGGGCGGCCGCTGGCGATCGTGCTGGACGACTGGCATCTCATCGAAGGGCAAGGCGCGACAGCCGTATTGGAGTTCCTTCTCGACGTTGGACCCGATAATCTGCAGCTGATCGTGACGAGCCGAACCCGGGCACCGGCGATCGGACGACTCAGAGTTGGTAAGCAGGTCTACGAAATCGATGCCACTCAGCTTCGTTTCGACCAGAAGGAGTCGGCTGCCTTTCTGCTCGAACTCAACGCACTGGACCTCGACGTTGACGATGTGAACACGTTGTGGTCCAGCACCGAGGGGTGGGTGGCCGCATTGCAATTGGCCACCCTGTCGTTGCGCAACAGCCCTGACCCGACGGCTCTGATCCGCGACTTCTCCGGGCGTCATCACTCCATCGGTGACTACCTGGCCGAGAACGTCCTCGACACACTTCCCACTGACCTACTCGACTTCCTGCTGACAACCTCGATCTGCGAGCGTCTGTGCGGCGGGCTCGCCGCGGCTGTCAGCGGCCGGCCCCGCGGGCAGGCGATCCTCGAAGACCTCGAACGGCGAGGTCTGTTCCTGCGGCCACTGGACGACAACCGGGAGTGGTTTCGCTACCACCACCTGTTCGCCGGATACCTGCGCCAGCGGTTGGAACGCGATCACGGCGAGAAGATCGTCGACCTTCATCGCACTGCGGCGGCCTGGTTCAGCGAACAGGAGCTGTACAGCGAGGCGGTCACCCACGCACTCAATGCCGGAGACGGGCGCGCCGCGGTGGATCTGGTCGAGAACCAGGCCATGTCGCTGGTTGAGCACAGCCGGATGGCCACTCTGCTCGCGCTGGTGAACAAGCTGCCCAAGCCGCTACCCGCCGACCGACCACACCTGCACATCGGGATCGCCTGGGCCAACTGCCTTTTGCAACGCAGTGCGCAGGCTCAGGTCTCGCTCGACCTCGCGCGCTCCGCGCTGGGTTCGGTACCCGACAGCGCAACCGCGGACATCCTTGGCGAAGCCGATGTGGTGCAGGCATGCATCGATGTCTACGGCGATCGCATCGACCGCGCCGCAGATCTTGTTGCCCCCTTCCTCGTGGAGAATTCCGGATACCGGCCCTTCCTGGTCGCGGTGTCGGCCAATATCAGCACCTTCGCCGACATTCACAACTTCGCGTTCGACGCGGCCGAAGCGCGCCAGCGCTGGGCAACTCCGTTTCACGAAACCACCGCCGGGCCATTCGCCGGTGTGTACGGGCGCTGTTTCGCCGGCCTGGCCGCGTTCGCCCGGCTTGATCTCATCAGCGCCGAAAGTCGCTATGAAGAGGCCAGGGCGGTGGCCGAGCGCATGGCCGGTCAGCAGTCACACGCGGCCCGGCTTGCCGGCGCGCTACTCGGCCGGATGCACTATGAGCGCGGCGACATCGACACGGCGGAAACCCTTTTGGAGGAGTGTCACGAGCTGGGCGCGGAAAGCGGTGTCGCCGATTTCATGATCGCCACATACAGCACACTTGCCCGGATCAGAGTCCTTCGAGGCGATATCGATGACGCCATGGCGCTACTCGAAGAGGGAATCTATACCGCGCAACACCTTTCGATGCCCCGGCTGTCTGCTGCCCTTTATAACGACTGCGTCCGACTGCACCTGGCCGTCGGCGATATCGCCCGCGCCAAGGACGCACTCGCTCGCAGCGCCAACGACGTCGCCACGGGACAAGACGGCATCGCGTTCGCCATTCGCTATTACCAGCGCGGGATGCGCGCTCGAGTCTTACGGGTCGACAACGACTTCGACAATGCGCGGCGCATCGTCGCGGCGATGCGGGACGAGAGCAGAGCGGTCGGCTGGCGTTATGGGGAAATAACCACCAACCTCAAACTCGCAAAAGTCCTTTACCTCAGTGGAGATACCGCAGCCGCCACCGAGGTCTTGGTCCCCACACTGGTGACGGCCGCGCGATCGGGACTAGTCCGTACGGTCATCGATGCCGGGCCGGAAATACTCACGATGGTGGCTCAGCTTCGCGAGGCCAGCCGGATCAGCCGGCAGCCCGTCGGTCTTCCCGAGGTGCCGGCCAACTACCTGTCACGCCTGCTCGCGACCGCACACGCCGACGCCCGCAGCGCGGCGATTCCAGTCATCGCCCGCGTCGCCGATCGATCACCGCTGCCCGAAGAGCCGCTCAACGCACGGGAAATCGACATCCTGCTCCTGCTTGATCGTGGCCTGTCGAACAAGCAGATCGCCCGCAACCTCGGGGTCACCATCAACACCGTGAAGTGGTACCTCAAGAGCATCTACATCAAGCTCGGGGTCGGCAAGCGCGGCGATTCGATCGCCGAGGCGCGCCGGCGACACATCCTCTAAGAATTGCTCCTTGCCTGATCGGCAAATGTCCTTGCCAGCGTCGCATCGGCATCGGCACCATCGCGTTGTGACGTCAAACCCTTTCGATGACTCCGACCATGTCGCGATGTATGCCGAGCGCGCCGCGCGAATGGTGCCCGCATACCGGGACATTCACCGTCTGGCATCGGTCCTGATCGGCGAATATGCGCAGTCCGATGCCAGGATTCTGGTGCTCGGCGCAGGCGGAGGCCTGGAGACCAAGTCGTTCGCCGAAGCCCAGCTAGGTTGGACGTTCGACGCCGTGGATCCGTCGGCCGCCATGCTGGATCTCGCCACGCAGAACCTCGGAGCCCATGCGAGTCGGGTGCGCATGCACCACGGGTACATCGACGACGCGCCGCCCGGACCGTTCGCCGGCGCCACCAGTCTGCTGACGCTGCACTTCCTGACCTACGACCAACGGTGTCGCACCGCGGCACAGGTACGGCAACGACTCGCGCCTGGTGCACCGTTCGTCGTTGCGCACCTCAGCTTTCCGCAACGCGACGACGACGAGCGCGAGTTGTGGCTACGACGGCATGTTGCGAACCTCGTCGCGTCGGGTATCGACCCCGCCGTTGTCGACAAGGCCCGTGTCGCCATCGCGACGGAAGTTCCGGTCCTGTCACCAGAGCAAGACCGCGCTGTCCTGCTCGAAGCCGGCTTCACCGGCGTCACGGAGTTCTTCTCGGCGTTCACGTTCCGCGGGTGGGTCGGCTACGCCTGAACAAGCAGGATGTTCGCAGGTTCAGCTGATCGCATGGTTGGTGACGACTGCCACGACTACGGTCGACTCACCAACACCGGTCAGGAGCCCGCCATGCACAAAGCACCGATGACTCTCTACGCGGTACTGGCAATCGGGGTGACCACGCTGTGGTGACGACAAGTTGATCTGCTGTACACCGTTCGGCCCGGGGCGGACCGGGGGTGACCACTTCTGGTTCGCCGCCGAGTCGGCTGAGGCCCGTCAGTCCTGGTCCGACTGGCCCCACTCCCGCGACGTCGCGCGCTCGGGTATTCGCGACACCGCCACGATTCAACGGTTGGGCGCCTACCAGCCGAGCTGACTACTGCAGCAGGAAGGAAGTCACCATGCGCGACAACGACATTCGAGCCTCGCTAGAGGTCCACTGGGCCGCCTCCGATGCGAACGACTTCGACACCGAACACCGCATTTACCGGGCTGACGCGGTGCTTGAGTATCCGCAATCGGGTGAGCGAATCCGCGGCCGCGACCACATCCAAGCCTCACGCGCCGCACAGCCGAACGCTAAGCGGTTCACCGTGAAACGCATTCGCGGCGATGGCAACCTGTGGATCAGCGAACTCGTGCTGACCTACGACGGGCAGCCGTCCCATGTGGTGAGCATCATGGAGTTCGAGGACGGCGAGGTCGTGCACGAAACTCAGTACTTCGCCGACCCTTTTGTGCCCGGCCCATCACGGGCTCAGTGGGTCGAGCGGATGGACTGAGCGCTTAGCGAGGCACGTATCGCAGCTGGGCGGTGCCGTTGTCGAAGATTCTGTGCTCGGTAAGCCTCAGGTCGAGGTGCACGTCGTCGGGCAGCGCGCGCAGGCCACCGCCCACCATCTTCGGAACCACGAAGAACTGGAACTCGTCGACCACGCCGGCACGGATCGCCGGCGCCGCGACTGTGGGCCCGAAGATCTCGACGACGCCCGCGGCGTCATCGACGATCCTGCGCAACTCGTCCAGGCTCAGGCCGGGCAGCAGACGAACCCCTTCCGACCCGATCTCGTCGCGCGTCAGCGTCGCCGACACCACGATCTTGTCGATGTCCCGCCAGCGTCGGGCGAACTCCTGTTCTGCCGCGGTCCAGATCTCGTCGTCTGGATCGGTCTCCCAGTACTGCATCAGCGCGAACGTCTTGCGCCCCAACACCTCGGTCGACACCGTGGCCATCCGGTCCACATGGGTAGCGAACACGTCCCCATGCGGTGCCGACCACTGGAAGTCTCCGCTCGCATCTGCCGCATAGCCATCCAGGGATATCGTCGCGGTGTAGTTCAGGGTTCCCATACCAACCTCCTGGTGTTCATGACTTCCTCGTCAAGAATGCGACTGCCACCTATACAGACCTGCGGGACTCAGCTGTTTCATCGTGACGGTGCGACTTAAACGTCGGAGGCGGCGGATCCGACCGGCCGCGGGGTCGACCCCGCTCGTAGGATCCAGAGATGGCCGGCCGGAAGTCGACTCTCATCGTTCTGTCCGGACTCCCCGGCGTCGGGAAGACCACTCTCGCTCGCAGCCTGAGCGCGGCGATCAATGGAGTCCATCTCCGGCTCGACACGATCGAGGCAGCGCTGACCACTTCAGGGATCATCGAGCGAGTCGGAGGTTGGGACGCTTTTCCCGATGTCGGCTATCGAGTGGCTTGGTCACTCGCTCGCGATCATCTCGGCACAGGACACGATGTCGTGGCCGACAGCGTGAACCCACTCGCTATGACCAGACGCGCGTGGGCCGCTTGTGCGCAGGCCACCGGCTCGACGCTGATCGAGGTCGAGGTGTTCTGCAGTGACATCAACGTTCACAGGCGACGAGTCGAAGCGCGGGTTTCCGACCTCGACGGCCTGGCGGTTCCAACGTGGCGTCAGGTGGAAGAGCGGCTTTACGAGCCGTGGAGCGAGCCGATCTTGCGCGTTGACACGGTCGAGGGAATAGGCGAGGCAATCTCAACCATCGCCGCAAGGCTCGCCGCGTCCGAGCAATCGGCACGTTGAAGCAGCATTCAACTAAACGTTAACCGGGCGCTTTCCACTGCCTCCGCGCAACTCGCGAGTGTGGGCCGTGTGTACCGAAACCGCCCCCCACGCCAATCGCGCACATATCCCCCACACTCGGCGCATGGCAAACCGCTCCAGAGTGACGGTACCCGTCGGACAGTGCACCGCGTTCAGACGACCTTCTTGACCACGCTCGACTTGAGCTGCATGCGACCCAAACCGGGGACGTTTGCGTCGATATCGTGATCGCCGACGCCATCGGAGATGAGCCGGATTCCACGGACTTTCGTGCCAGCTTTGATGACCCCGCCACCGCCGCCCTTGACCTTCACGGTCGTCGCGACGATCACAGTGTCTCCGTCGGCGAGGACGTTGCCGACCGAGTCCTTGACCGCGGCCCCGGCGTGCACCGAATCGACATCGGACACCTCATCCGCCGACCATTCGTGACCGCACATCGGGCACACCAGGAGCGCCCCCTGCTCGTAGGTGAACGCCTCACCGCAGGCCGGGCACGGCGGCAACTGATCTGACATGTGGCGGATTCCTTGCTTGGGGGTGTGTCGCGGTCAGCGTTGACCACGTTAGAAACTAGCAGGTCACGACCATGAGGTACTTGACCAACGATTTCACCCATCGCGATATGAGACATCACGGCCGGCTGAACGTTGAACCGGAACTCGACCAGTTTGCGGCGCCGATAAACGTCCCAACAATGCGCGAGTGGTTGACAAGTACGGCCGTGGCGAACGTTGAGTGAGAACTCCCGCAGAAGAAGTGCGAGTGCGCCCCTGCGAGATTTCTCACTCAATGCAATATTGAAGTGTCGTGGAACCTCGAGGGGACAGATGATGGCAAACCGCTGGTCCGGAGTGACCATCGATTGCGTTGATCCCATTCGGATGTCGGCCTTTTGGGCCGCCCTGCTCGATATTCCAGCGTCGAGCGAGCACGGGGATGATCCGAACTGGGCGACTGTGGGCTCGCGCTCAGGGCCGTTTCCGCGACTCACCTTCCAGCGCGTACCCGAACCGAAAGCCGGAAAGGTACGCATCCACCTGGATGTGGAGGTCGATGAGATCGGCGCCGGCCGTCGGCAGATCGAGGAACTCGGCGGGCGCTTTACCGGCGTTCGGCATGACGACGACGAGGGGGTCGTACTGAACATGCTGGATCCCGAAGGACACGAGTTCTGCCTGGTCCAGTACTTCGACAGGCCCGCTGCTGAACATTGAACCGGAACTCGACGACATCGCGATTCACTGACACCGCTCCATCATTCAGACGCAGGGCGGAACATCGAGTAGACCACCGGCCCTTGCTCGATGGCCGTTGTTACCGTCACAGTGAATCCTGCGCGCTCATAGAGCCGAACGTTGCGTTCGTCTGATGTTTCCAAGGCGACACTGCTGGCACCGAGTCCGTCAATCACGGCCAGGCCAGTCTGGACCAGCGCACTCCCGAGACCTTCGCCCTGACTCCGTGGGTGTACACCGAGCGTGGCCAGACTCCAGGCGCTCTCCGGCGGAGTCGGAGTCTCTACCTGCGCAACGGCTGCAAGGCGCTGGCCATGCAACCTTGCCACCTGCTCCTGAAAGTCGGCGGTCGGGGGCGATGCAGCCGGAGGCAACAGCGCGATGACACCATGCATGTTGTCGCTGACGAGGACGACGCCCTGGTCCAGCGCGTAGCCCAGGTACAGCCGTTGAAGGCGTTCCAACCGATCCGCGTAACCATCCTCCGGAATAGACCATCGCGTCCAGGCATAGGCATCGAAGGCCGCGGCGAGTGTGCGGGCGGCGTCATCCAAATCCGCGGCTACAGCAGGTCTGATGTCGAATGCCATACTCACGCCTTCTGCTGCTGTCTAGACGTTGAACCGGAACTCGACCACGTCACCATCGGCCATGACGTAGTCCTTGCCCTCCATCCGGACCTTGCCCGCAGCTTTGGCCGCGGCCATCGTTCCGGCCTCCACCAAATCGTCGAAGGACACCACTTCGGCCTTGATGAAGCCCTTTTCGAAGTCGGTGTGGATCACGCCGGCCGCCTTGGGCGCGGTATCGCCCTGATGAATCGTCCACGCGCGGGCCTCTTTCGGCCCTGCAGTCAGGTAGGTCTGCAACTTCAACGTGTGAAAACCGGCCCGCGCCAACGCATCCAGCCCGCGTTCGGTCTGCCCGATCGACTCCAGCAGCTCGGCCGCGGACTCGTCGTCGAGCTCTTGAAGCTCCTCCTCGATCTTGGCGTCGAGGAACACCGCATCGGCCGGCGCAACCATCTCGCGCAATGACGCGATCCGTTCTGGGTCGGTGAGCACCGACTCATCACAGTTGAACACGTAGAGAAACGGCTTGGTGGTCAACAGGTTCAGCTCGCGCAGCAGCTCCGAATCCACCTTCTTGCCCGCGGCGAACATCGTTGTGCCGTCGTTCAGCACCTGCTGGGCAGCCACCGCCGCCTCGTGCACCGGCTTGCGGTCCTTGTTGTTGCGGGCTTCCTTCTCCAGCCGGGGCACCGCCTTCTCCAGCGTCTGCAGGTCGGCCAGGATCAGCTCGGTGTCGATCACCTCGATATCGGACTTCGGGTCCACCTTGCCGTCGACGTGGACGACGTCGTCGTCGGCGAACACCCGGACCACCTGACAGATCGCGTCACACTCACGGATGTTCGCCAGGAACTTGTTGCCCAGACCGGCCCCCTCGGAGGCACCCTTCACGATTCCGGCGATGTCGACGAAGGTGACCGGCGCGGGCAGGATCCGTTCGGAACCGAAGATCTCGGCCAGCTTGGTCAGCCGCGGATCCGGCAGCGGAACGACACCCTCGTTCGGCTCGATGGTGGCGAATGGATAGTTGGCTGCCAGCACGTTATTGCGGGTCAGCGCATTGAATAGGGTGGATTTCCCCACGTTGGGCAGACCGACGATTCCGAGGCTGAGGCTCACAGGGAACACAGTCTAGGAGAAAGCTCGCGCAGACCTGTCGGCTCGCGGCCCCGCCGACGGTCGACATTCGGTCGGAAACGGTACGGTCTACGTGTGTCAGCACAGCGAGCCAGGTCGTCGGTGGCGGCTACGAATCGCTCGGCGCATCCGAATCTCCCCGGCGTGCCCTGGTGGGGTGCCGTCCTGATTGCTGTGATCGCCACCACAATTGGGTTCGCATTCGACGCCGGCTCGAGCAATAAGGATCTCGGCAGCGTCTTCGCCGTCCTGTACGCCGTCGGGTGTGTCACTGCGGTACTGGCGGTCCGGCAGTCCAGCATCTTCACCGCCGTCATCCAGCCCCCGTTGATTCTGTTTGTCGCCGTGCCCAGTGCGTACTTCCTGTTCCATGGCGCCGCGTTCACCGGCATCAAGGACACCCTGATCAACTTCGGCTACCCCCTGATCGAGCGTTTCCCGCTGATGCTGTTCACGTCGGCGGGCGTGCTGTTGATCGGATTGGTGCGCTGGTATTTCGCGATGTCGAACCGATCGACAGCGCCGGCCGACCCCGCCGATACCGATGTCGAGTCCGATGCCGACGCAGCCCCCGGTCTGTTCGCCGGTTTGGCGGCCAAGTTCACCTCGGTCTTGGGCCGCGGCGACGTCGACGACGAAGACGTCGAGGAGGCACCCAAACACGGCATCGAACGTCCTGCCACCGCACGAAGGCAACCGCGGTCGAGCCGACCCGCCAAGCGTCCCGCCCCCACTCGCTCCCGGCACGCCCGTCCTCCACTGGAGGACATCACCGAGGTGCCGGAGCGTCCCCGCCGTTCGTCGACACGGCGTCGTCCAAGCCTGGACGACGATCCCGCCGCCCCCGACTTCGCCGAAGCCCCACGCCGCCGGCGTCAGCCGCGCGACGAAGGTGGCCGCACGCCACCACCGTCCCGGCGTGAGCCTCGGGAACCTCGTGAGACGCGCGAACCGCGGGTGCCTCGCGAACGCCGCGATCCGTACGGCGCGCCGCCACAGCGCAGCAGCCGGTTCGAGCCGTACGAGGCCTACCCGTCCTACGAGCCGTATCCGCCCTATGAGCCACCGCCCCGGCAACGGCCGCCGGGCAGGGCCAACGCCGACAGCGGCAGTCATCACCCGGTATCGCGCGTGCGGTATCGCGGCGAGGGCGAGGACGCTCCGCGTCCGCAGCCCCGGCCGCGTCGATCAAGTGAATGGGACGCTGAGTCCTGGCGCTCCGACCGCTGACTGCACGCTTAGCTGCGGGCGGGACGGATCTCCCGTGGAAGCGCGAACACCAGCGTCTCGTTAGCCGTGGTCACCGGCTGCACGGTGCCGTAGCCGTACTCGGCCAACCGGTCCAGCACCCCGCGGACCAGGATCTCGGGCACTGACGCCCCTGAAGTGACGCCAACTGTCGTGACCCCGGACAGCCAGGCGGAGTCGATGTCCTCGGCGTAATCGACCAGCTTGGCCGCGTTCGAACCGGCACCCAGAGCGACCTCGACCAGACGCACCGAGTTCGACGAGTTGCGTGAGCCGACCACGATCACCAGATCGCACTCCGGCGCCATCGCCTTCACCGCGCCCTGGCGGTTCTGGGTGGCGTAGCAGATGTCGTCGCTGGGCGGGTCCTGCAGCGTCGGGAACTTCTCCCGCAGCCGGCGCACCGTCTCCATGGTCTCGTCGACGCTCAGTGTGGTCTGGGACAGCCAGATGACCTTGTTCGGATCGCGGACGGTGACCTTGTCGACGGCGTCCGGGTTGTCGACGACCTGCACATGGTCGGGCGCCTCACCGGCGGTCCCGACCACCTCCTCGTGGCCTTCGTGGCCGACCAGCAGGATGTCGTAGTCGTCGCGGGCGAACCGCTTGGCCTCGTTGTGCACCTTGGTGACCAGCGGGCAGGTGGCGTCGATGGTCTTCAGATTGCGGGCGGCGGCCTCTTCGTGGACCGTCGGCGCGACGCCGTGGGCGGAGAACACGACGATGGCGCCCTCGGGCACCTCGTCGGTCTGCTCGACGAACACCGCGCCCGCCTTGGCCAGGGTGTCCACCACGTAGCGGTTGTGCACGATCTCGTGCCGCACGTAGACCGGGGCGCCATGCTTCTCCAGCGCGCGCTCGACGGTCTCGACGGCCCGGTCTACCCCGGCGCAGTAGCCACGAGGTTCGGCTAGCAGCACTCGCTTGCCTGCCGCGCCCGCGGTAACCGAGCTGGCGGCACCGGGAATCCCCATGTTGACGGTAGGCGGCATGGTTTCCAGGGTACGTTCCCGCAACGTAGCGGGGCCAGCCGTAGGCTGTCTGCCATGGCAACAGCACCATATGGGGTTCGTCTGCTGGTCGGCGCCGCCGTGACCGCCATCGAGGAAACCCGCAAGCTGCCCCAAACCATCCTGATGTACCCGATGACGGTGGCGAGCAACATCGCGCACATCGTGATGAAGGTGCAGCAAGACCTGGCCGACCTGGTGATCAAGGGCGACTCCGCGTTGGAGAACATCTTCCCGCCCAAGGACGAACAGCCCGAGTGGGCGACGTTCGACGAGGACGTCGCCGACGACGACGGACCCCTGCTCGACGGCGAGCGCCTCACCGAGGGCCGGTTCGCCCTGTACACGGTGACCGACGGGGTAGAGACCAAGTCCCAGGGGACCCCGCCGTCAGTGGCGACGCAGACCGCCAGCGCGCCGGAGATCGCCGAAGAACTCGACTACGAGTCGCTGACCCTGGCTCAGCTGCGCGCCCGCCTGCAGTCGCTGAGCGTCGCCGATCTCGAGGCGCTGCTGGCCTACGAGGAAGCCTCCAAGGCCCGCGCACCATTCCAGACTCTGCTGGCCAACAGGATCACCCGCGCGTCCGCCAAGTGACCACTGCCCAGGCCAACTCGCCGGAGAACCCCTACCCGGTCCGTGCGGTGGCCATCCGGGTGGCCGGCTGGATCGACAAGCTGGGCACCGTGTGGGTCGAGGGTCAGCTGACCCAGATCAACGTGCGCAACTCGACGGCCTACATGGTGCTGCGCGATCCCGCGGCCAACATGTCGCTGGACATCAGCTGCCCGCGTGATCTGGTGCACGCCGCGCCGGTGAAGCTCACCGAAGGCACCCAGGTCGTGGTCTGCGGTAAACCGACCTTCTATACGGTACGCGGCTCATTTTCCTTGCGGGTCAGCGATATTCGTGCCGTCGGCGTCGGCGAGCTGCTGGCCCGCATCGAGCGGCTGCGCAAGCTGCTCGAGGCCGAGGGCCTCTTCGACCCGCGCCTCAAACGCCCGTTACCGTTCCTGCCATCGACCGTCGGACTGATCACCGGGCGGGCCAGCGCGGCCGAGCACGATGTGACGACGGTGGCTTCGGCGCGCTGGCCGGCAGTGCGGTTGGCGATCCGCAACACCGCCGTGCAGGGTGTGAATGCGGTGGCGCAGATCGTGGAAGCGCTAGCGGCGTTGGACGCCGACCCCGACGTCGATGTCATCGTGATCGCGCGCGGCGGCGGCAGCGTGGAGGATCTACTGCCGTTCTCCGACGAGACGCTGTGCCGCGCGATCGCCGCCTGCACCACGCCGGTGGTCAGTGCGGTTGGCCACGAGCCGGACAATCCGCTGTGCGACCTGGTTGCCGACCTGCGCGCGGCCACCCCCACCGACGCCGCCAAGAAGGTGGTGCCCGACGCCGTCGCCGAGCTGGCTCTGGTCTCCGAGCTGCGGCAGCGCAGTGCCCAGGCGCTGCGCAACTGGGTCGGCCGTGAGCAGCGCACCCTGACCCACCTGCGCAGCCGCCCGGTGCTCGCCGACCCGCTGCGCGGGCTGACCCAGCGCACCGAGGAGATCGAGCGTGCCCGGTCTGCAATACGCCGTGACGTCAACCGGCTGGTCGCGGCCGAATCCGATCGGATTGGCCACTTGGCCGCGCGGCTGGCAACGCTGGGCCCGGCGGCGACGCTGGCTCGCGGCTACGCCGTGGTGCAGACGGCGGACGGCGACATTCTGCGAACACGCGCCGACGCGCCGGCCGGAACCCGGCTGCGCATCCGGGTCGGCGACGGCGCGATCGGCGCCACCAGTACGGGCCCGACGGATGGAGCCGCATGACAAAGCCAACTGAACCAGATGAAACGAAGCCCATTAGTAAGCTCGGTTATGAAGAGTGCCGAGACGAGTTGATCGACGTCGTTCGAGTGCTCGAGCAAGGTGGGCTCGATCTTGATTCGTCGCTGAAACTGTGGGAACGGGGCGAGGAACTGGCCCGACGCTGCGAAGAGCACTTAGCCGGAGCCCGCAAACGCATCGAAGATGCGTTGGGCGCCCGCGACGACGCCGAGGACTGATTCCGGCCGGGCCGATTACCTGCAATATTGGAAAACTGGAACGTGTTTCAGTTATCCTGCCCGCCATGGGTGATGCCACGCTGACCACTGACCTCGGCCGTGTCCTGGTGACCGGCGGCGCCGGGTTCGTCGGCGCCAACCTGGTGACCGAGCTGCTCGAGCGCGGTCACTTCGTCCGGGCTTTCGATCGCGCAGCATCGCCGCTGCCGCCACACGAGCGGCTCGAGGTGATCCAAGGCGACATCTGCGACACCGCCACTGTGGCCGCCGCGGTCGAGGGCATCGACACGGTCTTCCACACCGCCGCGATCATCGACCTGATGGGCGGGGCGTCGGTCACCGACGAGTACCGCAAGCGCAGCTTTGACGTCAATGTCGGTGGCACCAAGAACCTGGTCCACGCCGGACAGACCGCCGGGGTCAAGCGCTTCGTCTACACCGCATCCAACAGCGTGGTCATGGGTGGCCAGCGCATCGTCAACGGCGACGAAACCCTGCCGTACACCGCACGATTCAACGATCTCTACACCGAGACCAAGGTGACGGCCGAGAAGTTCGTGCTCAGCCAGAACGGCGCGGACGGCCTGCTGACCTGTTCGATCCGCCCCAGCGGCATCTGGGGCCGCGGCGATCAGACCATGTTCCGCAAGCTGTTCGAGCGGGTGATCGCCGGCCACGTCAAGGTTCTGGTCGGCAACAAGGACGCCAAGCTGGACAACTCTTACGTGCACAATCTGGTGCACGGATTCATCCTCGCCGCAGAGCATTTGGTGCCTGATGGCAGCGCACCCGGCCAGGCGTACTTCATCAACGATGGCGAACCGATCAACATGTTCGACTTCTCCCGGCCGGTCGTCGAGGCCTGCGGCGAGAAGTGGCCGACGTTCTGGATCCCCGGCGGCCTGGTCCACGCCGTGCTGACCGGCTGGCAGTGGCTGCACTTCAAGTTCGGACTCCCCCAGCCGCCGCTGGAACCGCTTGCAGTGGAACGGGTGTCGATCGACAACTACTTCTCCATCGACAAGGCCCGCCGCGACCTCGGGTATGCGCCGCTGTACACCACCGAACAAGCTCTCAAAGAATGCCTGCCCTACTACACCGAGCTCTACGCGGAGATGAAGGGCTAGAACGTCGCGTTTTTGATGACCTGACCGTAGGCGGCCTTCTGTTCGCTGGTCAGTGTCGGAGCGAAGACGACGACGATGTCCTCAACCTGCAGCATGTTGGGCACCGCCGCGGCGTAGAGCTCCGCGCGGCCGGTGCTAGGAAATTTCAGGATCGACACCGTGTCGGTGTCGGTCGCCTGCAGGCAGCCCGCCTCCGGACAGGTCGAGGCCGTCGTGTCTCGCGGATTCGACGCCGGAAGATTGGCCTTGGTGATGGCACCCAGGACGGCCGCAACGGAGACGTCGTTGAGCATCACCGCGCCGCCGCCTGGCGTACTCGGAGCCGGGCCATGGGAGTCGCGGGCACCACACCCAGAAAGAGCCGCGGCCAGCAGGAGGAGGACGGCCCCGCCGAACCGTGTCGGATGGCTCACGGCAGCAGCCGTGCGATCGTCGCGAGATAGCCATCGCACTGCGCGGGCGTCAGCGGAGGCGCAAATTCGACGACGATGTTGGCGAACCTCGGCTGCCGACGAGACATCGCATACCACTTGGCGCGAGGCACAGTCGCGAACGATTTGACGCGCATGGTGTCGGTGACGAGTGCCTGCTGACATCCGGCGGTAGGACACTCCTGAGCGGTGGTGTCGATTGGGTTGGGCTCCGCGACACCCTGAGCCACGAGCGCCGCCACCAAACCTGCCGCGGTCAGCGGCTCATGACCGCTCGTCGCATGCGCCGACGGCTGTTGCAGAGCGGTCAGCCCCACCGCCAGGAAGGCCGCGACGAGCACTTGATATTTAGGCGGCACGTTTCGAGAGTAACCATCGGGTCGATCCTCGCCGCTGGCGCGCGTCCGTAGACTCGGCGGCCGTGTTCAACTGTCGGATAGCCGCACTACTCGCGGTGTTGACCGCACTGGCAGTACTGGTGGGCTGCTCAGCCAGTGTGCCGGACCGCACCGCCGAGGCCCAGTCGCTCGCCGGACAGATCCGCGGGTTACCGGGCGCGCTCACAGTCACCACCGATACTGCACACAGCCAAGCCCAGGGCATGGTCTACTTCCGCCTCTACGTCGACGTCTCCGACGGGGTCACCGGCGACCAGGCCGCCGACATCACCACGCGGTATCTGCGCGATATCGGCGGCGGCAAGTACACCGGGTACCGGGTCGAGCTGGACCTGCGACGTGGCTGGAATCTTTTCGCAGTCGACAGCGGCAGACTGCCGATCGCCAACCGCGACGAGATCGTCGCACAGGCCCGCGACTGGGTGGCGCTGCGGAGCGAATTCCCCAGCGCCACAGTCACAATGCGAGCCACTGTCGTTCACCCCGGCGGACAGCTGACCGCTCAGGAGGCGGGCCATTCCAATCTCGCGACCCTCGAACTCGCCGACACCGCCGGCTACTTGTCCGTCAGCGCCGCCGCGCGCACCCTCGCCGAGCGGTTCCCGCGCCTGGCACTGCTCGACTGGACCATCGACGCCGGCAAGGAGCATCCCGCAGAGATCGCGACGTCACGACGATTCCCCACCGCAGCCGAGCTGGAGGTGTTCGACCAGCTCAATGTCGATCAGTCGATCCCCCACATCGACCGGCTGCGGATCAACGATCCAGTGACGCCGCCGGTGTGGTTCTCGGAGAAGACCACCGCTTCGCACGACATTGCCGTGGCGTCGCAGCTGGCCCAGGCCCACCTCCCGATCGTTGCCGGACTGCCGGCCCCAGTCCTCTACAGCGCCAGCGACCAGTTATCCGGGCACATCGGCGGACGCGGATTCGCCCGCGGCCCAGTGGTGATCACCGTCGGGGGATGCACGAGGCACGACCCCCTGGTGTATCTGCCGATTCCGCAGGAACGGCAGCTGATCACCACATACGAGAAGTGTTCGTCCTGAGTAGCCCGGTTCGCGAATTGTTGGCAAGAAGCGCCATGCCCTCTGCTCAGTTGGCCTAGCGTCGGAAGATGTCTGCAGGAAAGCCCAATATCGTGGTCATCTGGGGCGACGACATCGGCATCTCCAACCTCAGCTGCTACAGCGACGGGATGATGGGCTACCGCACGCCCAACATCGACCGCATCGCCGCTGAGGGCATGCGCTTCACCGACTCCTACGGCGAGCAGAGCTGCACGGCCGGCCGCGCGGCGTTCATCAGCGGCCAGAGCGTGTACCGCACCGGGATGAGCAAGGTCGGTGTGCCCGGCGTCGACATCGGCTGGGCCGCCGAAGACCCGACGATCCCCGAGTTGCTCAAACCGCTGGGGTACGCCACCGGTCAGTTCGGCAAGAACCATTTCGGTGATCTGAACAAGTATCTGCCGACCGTGCACGGGTTCGACGAGTTCTACGGCAACCTGTACCACCTCAACGCCGAAGAAGAACCGGAGAACTTCGACTACCCGCACAAGGACCAGTTCCCTCGGCTGTATGAACTGGCGCTGCCCCGCGGTGTGCTTGACTGCCAGGCCACCGATGAGGTGTCAGCAGAACCCGATGACCCGAAGTTCGGGCCGATCGGCAAGCAGACCATCGTCGACACCGGGCCGCTGACCGCCAAACGGATGGAGACGATCGACGACGACATCGCCGATCGCACGGTCGATTACATCCGCCGCCAACACGCGGCAGGAACCCCGTTCTTTGTCTGGTGCAACTTCACCCATATGCACCTCTACACACATCTCAAACCCGGCAGCAAGGGCCAGGCCGGCAGGTGGCAGTCCGAGTACCACGACGCGATGATCGACCACGACAAGAATGTCGGCACAGTGCTCGACGCCCTAGACGAACTCGGCATCGCCGAGGACACCATCGTCATCTACTCGACCGATAACGGGCCGCATCGCAACAGCTGGCCCGATGCCGGCACCACACCGTTCCGCAGCGAGAAGAACACCAACTGGGAGGGCGCCTACCGGGTGCCTGAGATGATCCGCTGGCCCGGAAAGATCAAGGCCGGCAGCGTTTCCAACGAGATCATCCAGCATCACGACTGGCTGCCGACTTTGGTCGCCGCGGCCGGTGACCCCGATGTCGTGGAGAACCTCAAGAAGGGCTACCGGATCGGGGACATCGAATACAAAGTGCACATCGACGGGTTCAACCTGCTGCCGTACCTGATGGGCGAAGTCGAGAACAGCCCCAGACGGGGGTTCTTCTATTTCAACGACGATGCCCAACTGGTGGCGATGCGCTTCGAGAACTGGAAGATCGTCTTCGCCGAACAGCGCTGCCGGGGCACGCTACAAACCTGGTCCGAGCCGTTCACCGAGCTGCGGGTGCCGAAGTTGTTCAACCTGCGCACCGATCCGTTCGAGTACGCCGACATCACGTCGAACACCTACTACGAGTGGTTCCTGCGGCGCGACTTCTTCGTCATCTACGCGACGGCGATGGCATCGGCGTTCCTGGATACATTCAAGGAATTTCCGCCCCGACACGAACCGGCGAGCTTCTCCATCAACCAGATCGTGCAGAAGCTCGAAGCCTTCCTGGCGAGCGACTAGATGCTGGACTCCTGGCACGACGGGCCCACCAAGTCCGCGATCGTCGAGTTCGTGGCAGCCGCGGTCGACGCGGTGGAGCCAGAAGAACGCATCGCCGTGTTCGACAACGACGGCACCCTGTGGTGTGAGAAGCCGGCCTACATCCAGCTCGACTTCCTGGTGCGCCGGATCGCCGAACAGGTGGTGGCCGATCCCAGCCTGGGCGTCAACCAGCCCTATACCGCCGCGGCCGCCGGTGATCTGGCCTGGTTCGGGGACGCCGTCACCAAACACTACAACGGTGACGATTCCGACCTGAAACTGCTTGCCGGGGCTGTTCTTTCGGCCAACGCCACGATCACCACCGAGGAGCATGCCGCCCGGGTGCACGCGTTCTTTGCCGACGCCACGCATCCGAGCTTGGGTCGGGCGTACACCGCGTGCGGGTACGCACCGATGGTCGAGTTATTGCGCTACCTCGAGTCATTTGGCTTCACCAACTACATCGTGTCCGGCGGTGGTCGCGACTTCATGCGACCCGTCACGACGACGATGTACGGCATCCCACCGGAGCGCGTGATCGGCAGTTCGGTCGGGCTGATCTTCGCCAACGGTGAGCTGCTGACTACCGCGCAACCGGAATTCCTCAACGATGGGCCGGTCAAACCGGTCCGGATCTGGGGGCGGGTTGGCCGGCGGCCGATCCTCGCGGTCGGAAACTCCAACGGCGACATCGAGATGCTGCAGTACACCGCGGCCGGACCCGGCCCGTCGCTGGCGATGTTGGTCTCCCACGACGACGCCGACCGCGAATTCGCTTACACCGCAGGCGCAGAGAAAGCGCTGGACCACGCCGAGAAGTTCGGCTGGACGCGGGCCAGCATGCGCGACGACTGGCGAACCGTCTTCAGTGGCTGACCCAGAGCTGGTTCGGATTCCCGGGCAGACGGCCGTACTGGGATCTGACCGGCACTCCCCCGAGGAAGCCCCGGCCCGGTCCGTGACCGTCGACGAATTTTGGATTGGGGCCCGTCCGGTCACCAACTCGGACTTCGCCGAATTCGTCTCGGCCACCGGCTATCTCACCGTTGCCGAACGACCGGTGAACCCAGACGACTATCCCGGCGCACCCGCCGCCAACCTGCAGCCGGGCTCAATGGTGTTCCGTCGCACCAGCGGACCCGTCGACCTGCGCCACCTCAGCCAGTGGTGGATCTGGACTCCCGGCGCCTCGTGGCACCACCCGCTTGGGCCGAACTCGTCGATCGCCAAGCGGGCCGCGCATCCCGTTGTCCACGTCGCCTACGAGGACGCCGAGGCGTACGCGGCCTGGGTGGGGCTGTCCCTGCCCAGCGAAGCCGAATGGGAGACCGCGGCACGTGGCGGCCTCGACCAGACCGATTACACCTGGGGCGAGCGACCCGAAGGTCCGGGCCAGCGTCTAGCGAACTATTGGCACGGCGAATTCCCCTGGCGCCCCGAGCCCGGCTACGGACGCACCACCGAGGTCGGCACCTTCCCGCCCAACGGCTACGGACTGTTCGACATGGCCGGCAACGTGTGGGAATGGACATCCGACTGGTACACCGGCACCCGCGACGGTGACCCATGCTGCGAAGCAGGCAGTTACGACCCGGCGCAACCGCAATTCAAGGTCCCTCGCAAGGTCATCAAGGGCGGCTCGTTCCTGTGCGCGGACAGCTATTGCATGCGCTATCGCCCCGCCGCGCGCCGGCCGCAGATGATCGACACCGGCATGAGCCACATCGGCTTCCGCTGCGCGAAGCGATAGAACCGGTACCCCGCCCGTGCTTCACTAGGACGCGTTCTATCCGCTGAAGGGAGCTCGATGTCCGACGCTGTACTGGTAACCGGCGCATTCGGGTTGGTGGGAAGCGCGACGGTCAAGCAGTTGGCGGCCGCAGGCCGTCATGTGGTGGCCACCGACCTCGACACCCCGGCGACCCAGAAGGCCGCCGCCGAGCTGCCCTCCGGTGTGAATGTGCGCTGGGCCGATCTCACCGACCCGGTGCAGGTCGAGTCACTGGTGGCTGAGGTCTCGCCCACGGCGGTGATCCACCTGGCTGCGGTGATCCCCCCGCTGTGTTACGCCAAGCCTGCGCTGGCCTACAAGGTCAACGTCGGGGCGACCGCGAATTTGGTGAAAGCCGCTGAGGCCCAAGCTAAACCACCGCGACTAGCGCAGGCATCGAGCATCGCCGTGTACGGGCCTCGCAACCCACACCGCATCACCGATGTGCTCACCGCACAAACACCGGTCAATCCGTACGACAACTACGGCAAGCACAAGGTCGAGGCCGAGGCGATCGTGCGGGCCTCACACCTGGACTGGGTGATCCTGCGGCTGGGTGGGGTACTCACCACCGAACCCAACCTCGGCATGGATCCCAATCTGATCTTCTTCGAAGGTGTCCTGCCCACCGACGGTCGGCTGCAGACCGTCGATGTCCGCGACGTGGCGTTCGCGTTCGCCGCGGCCACCACCGCCGACGTCGTGGGTCAGACACTGCTGATCGGCGGTGACGACAGTCATCGGCTGCGCCAAGGTGACATCGGGCAATCCACCACCGCGGCGATGGGACTGGTCGGGGCGCTACCACCAGGACGTAAGGGCAACCCGAACGACGACGGCGGCTGGTTCGCCACCGACTGGATGGACTCGGCGACGGCCCAGCAGGTGCTCAAACACCAGCACTACTCGTGGCCGGAGATGCTGGCCGAGACCGCGAACAAGGTGGGCTGGAAGCGCTACGCGTTCCGGGTGATCGCACCGCTGGCCCGGGAGTACCTCAAGCGCCAGTCGCCGTACTTCGGCAAACCACCCGGGTATGGCAACCCGTGGGAGGCGGTCAGGAACAAGTGGGGTGCCCCGGAGAACGACGGGAAGGTGTCATGACCGAACAGGTAGCGGTGATTATCGGGGGTGCCTCCGGGATCGGCTGGGCGACGGCGCAGACCCTGGCAGCCCAAGGCGCGCGGGTGACGATCGCCGACCGCAACACCGAGCTGGCGCAGGAACGAGCCACCACGCTGGGTGCGCCGCACACCTGGGCAGCCGTCGAGGTCACTGACGAAGCCGCAGTGGCACGGCTTTTCGACGATGTGGTCGCTCGAGAGGGTGGGCTGCACGTGGTGGTGAACTGCGCCGGGTTCAGTGGGTTCGGGCTCGTCACCGAGCTGGACGCCGAGCAGTTCCGCTCGGTGGTGGACGTGTGCCTCAACGGTGCGTTCCTGGTGATCAAACATGCCGGGCGCCATCTCGGCGAGGGCGGCGCCCTGGTGTCGCTGACATCGCTGAACGGCCGCCAGCCGGCGATCGGGATGAGCGCATACTGCGCGGCCAAGGCCGGCCTGTCGATGCTCACACAGGTGGCGGCCCTTGAGTTGGGCCCGCGTGGCATCCGGGTCAACGCCGTCGCACCCGGCTTCGTCCACACCCCGCTGACCGAGGGCGCGGCCGTGGTCCCCGGTGTCGTCGACGAGTACGTCGAGAACACCGCGCTGGGCCGGGCGGGAACCCCGCAGGACATCGCCGACGCGGTGGCCTTCCTGTGTTCATCCCAATCGTCGTGGCTCACCGGCGAGATCCTCGACCTCAACGGTGGCGCACACCTGAAGCGCTACCCCAACATTGCGGAGCACCTGACCCGACTGATGAATCAGTAGTTCGGTGAAAACCGAGTTCACCCTCACCCAGAAGCGCGCGCTGGCGGTCATCACCCTGCTCGCTCTGGTGTTGGGTGCCTACTTCCTGCGGCACTACTTCATCCTGGTGGTGATCGCTGCCATCGTCGCCTATCTGTTCACCCCGGTGTACGACCGGTGCCGGCGCCGATTCGGGTCGGGGCTGTCGGCGACGTGTACGGTGCTGGTCGCGCTGGCGACCGTCATCATCCCGGTCGGCGCGCTGTTAACGCTTGCGGTACTGCAGATTTCGCACATGCTGGTGCACGTAGCGGACTGGGTGCAGAACGCCGACATGTCCACAGTCGGTGATCACGCGCTGACGTACGTCAACCGGGCGCTGGCCAAACTGCCCTTCGGGCACTTCTCGGTCACCACCGAGTCGGTGCGGGACAACATGGTCAGCGTCTCGCAAGCCGTCGGACGGTGGCTACTGCACGCATTGCAGGGCGCCGCGGGCGGGGCGATCGGCGTGATCACGTCGTCGATCATCTTCTTGTACGTCCTGGTCTCGCTGCTGACCAACTCCGACCAGCTGCTACTTCTGATCCGCCGGCTCAACCCGTTGGGCGAGGAAGTCACCGACCTCTATCTGGCCAAGATGGGCGCGATGGTGAAGGGAACTGTCAAGGGCCAGTTCATCATCGCGCTGGTCCAAGGTGTGCTGGGCGCGGCGTCCATCTACATCGGCGGCTTCCACAACGGCTTCTTCATCTTCGCGATATTCCTGACCGCGCTGTCGGTCATCCCGCTGGGCAGCGGCATCGTCACCATCCCGTTCGGCATCGGGATGATGTTCTTCGGCAACATCGGCGGCGGTCTGTTCGTGGTGCTGTTCCACCTCATCGGCGTCACCAACATCGACAACTTCCTGCGGCCCATCCTGGTGCCCCGTGAAGCGCGGTTGGACCCCGCCCTCATGCTGCTGGCCGTCTTCTCCGGCATCGCGATGTTCGGGTTTTGGGGCATCGTGCTGGGCCCGGTGCTGATGATCATCATCGTCACGACGATCTCGGTGTACCTCGCCGTATACAAGGGCGTGGAGATGACCGTGCACGAACCAACCGAGAAGCGCGGCCGCCGATTCGGGCGACGAGTCAAAGCCGGGGCCGAGAAGACCGCGGCCGGCACCGACGCCAACCCGGCTGACGACGGCTAGGACAACGTCTTCTCACCGACCCCAGTACCATTCTGCGGGTGGTCGACGAGGGTGAACACGTGGTCGATTGTGGCAACGTCACAGCCGCCTGAGCGCATCGCCGCCGAGCGCTGGTTCCTGACTCGCGGGCTCTCGTCGGTGTTGACCAACCGGGCGCGGTGGCGACGTCTGTGGCCGCGATCGGCACCCGCCCTGTCGGCGTTCGCGACGGTCATGGTGTCCACTGTCCTGGTCAAACTCGCCGGGGCCACCACCTACCAGCAGACCGACGACGACAACCCGTCGGCCGCCCAGTGGGTACTGATCGCGATCGTGGCCGGGGTGATTCCGGTGGCCCTGCTGGTCGGAAAGACGGTCGGGCGGATCACCGAGGACCGCCGACGTGCAGCCGCCGCAGTGGCGGCGATCGTCGTTGCGCTGGTATGCGATGTCTTCAACGGTCCGACATCACATCCGCTGGCCGACGTGGGGTCCACGATCTTCGCCGTCATCACGCTATTGGGGCTCAACGGCCTGGGGATCGGCGCGGTTCTGGGCTGGGCAGGGCGGCTGACCGGCGAACACTTGGCGTCGGTGGGCGGGTTGTTCGCGCGAGCCCTGCCGGTGGTGCTGCTCACCGTGTTGGTGTTCTTCAACGGACCGGTGTGGTCGATGGCGGCGACGATCACCCGCGAACGGCTGCTCGCGGTCGCCCTGTTCATGACGTCGATCGCGGTCATCTTCCTCTACACCGGCATCGTCGAGCGCATTCAGCCACTGCTGGGCTCGACGACTCTGCGCGAGGGCGACCAGCAGCAGCTCGTGGGAACGCCGTTCGAGACGATGCCGGATCCGCCGAGCGGCTTTCCGCTGCGCACACTCGAACGAATCAACGTCATCTTTGTGGTGGTCGCGTCCGCGGTGGCACAGATCGCCTCGGTCGCACTGGTGACCATGATGATCTTCTTGATCATGGGCCTCCTGGCGCTGACCCCAGACCTGATGGCGGACTGGACTCATCACGGACCGGAAACATCGGCCTGGTTGGGCATCACGATACCGATCCCTCCGGCGTTGCTGCACGTCACCATGTTCTTGGGTGCACTGACGTTCATGTACATCAGTGCGCTGTCGGTCAACGACAAGAGGTACCGCACCCAGTTCCTCGATCCCCTGTTCGACAAGCTGCGACTAACGCTGGTAGCGCGCAACAGGTATCGCCAGTACATCGCCGCCGGCGCGCGCTGAAACCTCCGCGGCGGGATGCTGCTTTGATCCATCCGGCGCGTTGTGCAACGATCGGCTCGATGAAGATCGTTGCCCGCCTTGGCATTCTGCTAACCGTATTGATCGCCGCCGTCATAGCCATGGGTGCCGTACCCGCCTCCGCGGCGACACCGGACTGGTCGGGCCTCGACGCACGCCACCACGACGGCCCGATCCCGGCGCCGGGCGGCTTGATCCAGGCCGTGCCTCTGGACCCGGCACTGTCGGTCGCCGGAGCGGGTGCCGCCTATCGCATCCTCTACGCCACCACCAACCAGCACGGCGCGCCCGCGGTCAGCACTGCCGTGGTCTTCACGCCGAAAAATCCTGCACCGCAGGGTGGTTGGCCTGTGGTCGCATGGGCCCACGGGACTGTGGGCTTGGGTGACGACTGCACACCGTCGGCCTTGCCACGCAGCCCACGCGACAACGAATACCTCTCCCACTGGCTCGACCAAGGCTATGCCGTCGTGGGCACCGATTACGCCGGCCTGGGAACACCGGGCTTGATGAGCTACCTCAACAGCGTCACCACCGCGCATGCCGTCGTCGACTCGGTGATCGCGATGCATCACATGGATCTTCCGTTGTCCCCGGAATGGGTCATCATCGGGCAGTCCCAGGGTGGCGGGGCCGCAGTCAACAGTGCGCGCTGGGCAACCGAATTCAGCGCCGGCTCGGGCCTGGACTACCGCGGTGTGGTTGCCACCGGCACCCCGGCCAACATCGAGGCGGTCGTCAAGCTCGGCGGACCCGACCTCGACCTTCCTGCTGAACTGGGGCCCGCCGCCAACAGCTACACCGCCTACATCCTGGCCGGGATCAGGGAGGCCAACCCCGGGCTCGACATCGACTCGGTGCTCTCACCAGCCGGGCGCGAGGCCGTGGACGAGGCCGAAACGCTGTGCAAACCCGAGCTGGACAAGGCCTTACGAGGCATGACACCGACCGGATTCTTCCGCGCACCGCTTGCCACGCTGCCCGGCATCGACGCGGCACTGGACGCCTACATGGGGACCCCGGTGACCGGGTATGACCGGCCCATCTTCCTCGGGGCGGGGCTGCTCGACACCGACGTGCCCGCGTCTTCCTCGATGCTGCTGTTCGATCAGTTGCGCTCCAACAACCAGGACGTGATTCTCAAGATCTACCCCGAAGAGGACCACAGTGGCACCGTGTTGGCGTCACTGGCCGACTCCACCCCGTTCGTCCATCAACTCTTCTTCGGCGATTCCTGATCGGGAGCGGGCATCCGCGCCCGCAGGCTGTCATAAATCGGCGGCGACCCCACGACTTTGGCCGCCAACACCGCAGCCGCTGTCGCGGCCATCATCGGGACGAGGGCCTCGGTCGTGGCCGTCATCTCCACGACAAGAACCAACCCGGTCACGGGGGCGCGCACGGTGGCAGCGAAAAACGCAGCCATTCCAGCCAGCACCATCGGAACCGCCAATGACGCTGCGGCCGCCGGCCACCCGGCGTTAACTCCCCCGACGAACAGCATCGCCCACAGCGCGCCCACGGCTAGCAAAGGCGCGAAGAGCCCGCCCGGCACCGCGGCCGCGTACGACAACGGGCCCGCGACGAACCGCACAACGAGATATCCGATGACGACGGTCAAGACGATGTGACGCCCGGCGAGGATCGACTGCGTCAAGGTGTCGCCGCCACCCACCGCCAGCGGGTAGACGAACATCGCCAGACCGATGATCGCACCGATGATGGTCGCCCTGACGACGATGGGGATTCGGCGCAGCGCCGCGACGCTGTCGAGGAACCACAACACCAACCTGTTGTAGGCCGCGCCCAGAACACCCGTAAGCAATCCGAACACGACGAAGAGCGGAAGCCAAGCCAGCGCCGGGGCCCCGATCGGCTGGACGTGAAAATCAGGGTGGTTCCCCAGCACGAGCCGAGAGCACGACACCGCCGCCGTCGCCGCGCACAGCGTCGCCAGCACGGTGGTGAAGCGGAACGCCTTCGTGACCTCTTCGAGGGTGAACAGGGTGCCACCGATCGGTGCGTTGAATGCGACCGCCAGGCCGGCACCACCCAATGCCGTCTGCATCATCCTGGCGTCGGAGTCGGGCAGCCGAGCCCACCGCGCTGCTTCGGCGCCGATCGCCGCACCCATGTGCACCGTCGGACCTTCGCGGCCCAACACGAGTCCCGAGCCGATGCTCAGCACACCGCCGACGAACTTCGCCGGAAGCAGCCGCAGCAGCGGTGGCCTGGCCGTGCCGAGAAAGACAGCCTCGACGTCCTGGATACCGCTTCCAGCCGCAAGTGGCTCCCACCGCACGATCACGGCAGCAAGCGTGGCGCCGACTGCGGCGGCGGCCATCGGGACGAGCCAGCCCGGTCCGGGCAAGGTGTGAGCCCATTCGACGAGATCGATGCGCAGGCGGTCGGCTTGGTTCAGACACCAGCGGAAGGCACCGCCGACGAAGCCGATCACCACCCCGGCGATGATCGCGGTGACGCAGATGAGCACCGAACCCCGCACGGAATCAGAGGGGGGATCACCCGGGCTTGCCGTCGGCCGGGTCATCGCACCGCGCACACGAATCCGACGAGCACCTGTTCTCCTCCACCGTCCGAGGGCGACCCCAGCCGCACAGATCGCTGTGATGCTACGCGAACGTGCTCACAAGGGCGGTGGGTCGTCGTCTGACCCGGTACTCCTCAAGCTTCCCGGCGGGCAGCGGATCTCATCCCGGACCGAGCAGGAGGTCAAGGTGGCTAGTCGACCTGTTTGTACCAGGAGATCACGACCATCACCATCGCGGCGACCAGGGCGACGATCACCCACAGCACCAGGCTCACGTCGATCCATGCGCCCGGCGGCGGTGCGCCGGGCAGGATATTGCGCAGCGGCACAATGGCGAACAGCATTGCGGCGTACCACGTTGCGAACGGCATCTGGAATTGCTTGCGCCTGGTGATCACCAATACCGAGGTGAAGATGGCGATGGTCGGCAGCGTGAGCAGGACGACGACAATGCCGAGGTCGAATGCCAGCGGACCGAGCGCGCGGCTGAATGTGACCTGCGTGGCGTCACCATCACCCTTGGCGTTCGGCGACGGCGCCACTTGCTCGCTGGACAGGTCCCAGCCCTGCAGAGCGCCGGCGATCTGGACCTTGGCCGGGATGATCTTGCGATCCTCGCCCTCCCCGACCAGCAGGTCGGCGCTGATGCCTTGGGTCTCGTAGCGATCGAACGGCCAGGTGTTCACATCACCGTCGACGTCAATGGTCGTCGTCACCTCGGCCGGTGCCGCACCTGCCGGAAACTTCAAGTCTCCCAAGGAGTTCCACGGGTGCAACCGCACCGCGATGTCTTCCTTGAGAGTGTCCAACTTGTCGTCGACCAGGGAGTCCGCCGGGATGACAAGCACTTTGGCGTCGACCTTGTAGTCGACAGTACGCAGTGCCTGCAGCGTGATCAGGACCGTCGTCTCTGATCCGTTGCCTTCGCCCGATGCCTCGAGTTCCTTGGCCGAACCGGACAGCCACCAGTAGCCGAACAAGGTGACGAAGTAGGCGAGCAGCACAACGAGCACGGTGACGATGGCGGCCGTGCGCTTGGGCGCCGGCTTGGAGCGCGCCGGGGTCGCCGGCTCGGCAGGGGTTGTGGTCACGCGGGAAATGTTATAGGGGCCCGCCCGAAATCACAGCCCTTTGCCAGGGAGCTTAAAAGGGCGGCGGGTCGGGGTCGTTCGCCGGCAACGCGGGGCCGAATTGTGCGCCGTGCCGAGCCCTCCGCTGAGCACGATTGCGGCAGCGCTCAGCAGCGATGTACCTGGCACGGTTCTGCGCCCTGGTGGTGTTGCGCCGAGGCATCAGGACGGTGCGATCGCCTTCGGTCTCGGTGCCCGGCTGGCCGCTCGGAGCAGGTGTGGGAGCCATCAGACTGGGGAACAACAGGGCACTGCCCGGGGTGGTGACATAAGTTTGCCCACCGGGCAGCGTCCAGATAACGGTGCCGTCGGCCAATTGTCTGTCGCGCCAACCCCAGAACGTCTTGAGGATGTGACAGTGCCGGCATAGGCATTTGAGGTTGCCGGCGTGCGTCGGGCCATTCGGGTACGGGACCGTATGGTCCAGATCGCACTGGGTGGCCGGCTTGTCGCAGCCCGGGGCGCGGCAGGTGAGATCACGCGAGCGCACGAAACCTGCCAACGCACGCGACGGGCGGTAGCCGGATTCCGGCGGCAGGTCGACGGGGTGGATCAGTGGACTCAGCTTGGCTTGCTTGGCAAGCTCGAGCAGCAACTCGCCGGGGATCAAGGTGTTGGCCCCAAGTACGTAGCCCGACTTGTCGGACCGCCCTTGCAGGGCGGCTTCCTCGGCGACGACGTGGATGACCACCGGCCCGGACGCAGGCTCTTCAGCTGCCGGGCAGCCCGGATCGCCGCATTGGCACGCCAACCGCTCGGCGCGCACCGCCAGGGCGCCACAAGCGTCGGCACGGCGCTGCGCGGAGGTCCGCGGGTCAGCGGCGCACACCGATTTGGCCAGAGCATCCAGCCGCTGGTTGAACGCCTGGGCATCGGTGGACAACAGCCGCGCCATGATTTCGGTACAGCCATCCATGTCGTCCCCGACGATCACTTCGCGGTCCTCGGCGCGCTTGCGGCGGCGCCGCACCGCGTCCGGGTCGTGTGCGATCACGATGCGATCGATTTCGGAAGCCAACTTCCCATCAGTCATCGACGGCCAGCGCCCAACCCGCTCGGCCAGCCGGCGGTCGACCTCGGCCAGCACCTCGCCATCGGTGATGAGGCCCGTGCGAAACACGATCGTTTTGTACATCTGCATGTCGATGTCACCAGCAAGAAAGATTGCCGCGACTTCAGGGAGCTGTCGCATCGCCAGCCCATAGGTCATACAACTGCCGGCCTTACCGAGGCTGATCCGTAGCCTGGCAGCCAGTTCGGCGCCCACCGCGGCCCAGGTGTCCACCGCCCAGTCCTCACGCTCGCCGCGCTCGCGACGACGCAGTTCGAAGAGCTCCGCGATCGAGGCCAATCGCCGGGCTGCCTCCTGGTTCTCACCCCGAGCGGAGGCACAGATGCTGGTCAGCAATGCACGCGATTCGGCCGTATCCGACGGCTCAAAATAGTCGTGGTACTGACCACTTCCGAACATACGTTCGATACTACGCCCGGCAAGTGACAATCCGCGTTGGATACCAGCAACGGAAGCCGCGCGAACTAGCCTGCTAGGTCAGCCGTTCCTTGAGGAACTCCACCACGCGCTTGCGCGCCTCGTAGGCCGGCTGGTTCTCGACCTCACGCACCTCGAGCGTCAGCACCGAATGCGCCATCCGGCCGAACCCGTCCCGGTTCCCCTTCGACGAGTCGATCTCGATGACCTCGAACGCGTCCCCGAGCCGATCCTTGAGCGTTTTGAACCGCTCCGCCGGTGACATGGGATCGCCGCTGAACCGCAGAGCCAGCGCGCACAGCCCGTCCTCGGCCGCCCGCTTCTCGATGACCTTCAACTCCCCCTCGGACAGCCCGGGGTCGCGCTTCTGCTTGGCGGTCAGCGCGATCGGCACCGACGGCTGGCTGAGCACCGGTGCGAGCACGCTGTCGTCGACGGCGGCCGCCAGCGCGAAACCACCCGAGAAGCATTGCCCGATCACCCCGACACCCTTGCTGCCGGTCTTCGCTTTCAGGTCACGCGCCAGCGCCCGCAGGTAGTGCGACACCGGCCGTTCCTTATTGGTCGCGAAGGCCGCAAACTCCTTTGCCACACATCCGCGCGCCAGCGACACCATCGCAGCAGGGCTCATCGCGGGCGCACCCGGCGTGCCGTACAGCGACGGGATCGCAACGGTAAAACCGTTGTCCACCAAGTAATTTCCCAGTGCCAGCACGCCAGGATGCACGCCTGGCATCTCTGGGATCAACACCACGCCGGGCCCCTCGCCCTTGCGGTAGACGTCATGGGTGAAACCGGCCGCACTGAACGGCTCCGCGATCCATCCGGTGAGGTCGGCGGCCGGAGCCGCCTGGCCGGGGACATTGGACTCAGCTCCGGGCATTGACGTCTCCTATTCAGCCAGGCGGCAGAGGCTTCTGAGTCTGCGTGCCAACGGCAAGCGTACGGAAGTCGGCGCTGCTCCCAGCCCCGGTAATCGCGACCTGAGCAGGTCCGGCCGAGCTCTCCAGACGGGTGGTCCACACCGGCTCGGTGTCCTCTCCACCCTCATAGACGATCCACTTCACCCCGTCGACATCCTGGGCGCCGCTGGGATACATCGACCGATGGATCGAGCCGACCAGCGCCTGCTCGTCGGCGTTGCTCTGGGTGAGGCTCACATACATCTTGGAGGCGGCCAGATAGCCGACGGTCGAAGTGACGGCGCGCAGCCGCTGCCCGTTCGCATCGGTGCGGCCGCCGTCGATCCCGCCGCGGCTACCGGAGTTGGCGACCCAGCCGGTAGGAAGCTGCGGCAACCGGATCGGGATGCCCAGCGCCTCGGCGTCCGCCTTCAGGGCTGCGGCGGCGTCATACGGTGGCGGCACCCCGTCACGCGGGGCGCCGGGACGCACCGAACACATCCCCACCAGCCCGGCCAACACGATGCAGGCCAGGATCAACGGGGCCAGCGACCAGAACATGTCGCGGCCGTCCTGGAGCAACCGGGGCTTAGGCTCCTTGGGGGGAACCCCAGCCTCTGGCGGGGTCGGAGCCGCCGGGCCGGCGACATCGGGTGGCGTCACGCCAGCCAGTATCCCAGGTCTAGACGGCTCGCTGGCTTCTGGGACAATCTCACCCATGCCTGAAGCCCGCCGTCGTGAATCACCCGACCGCAACCTCGCCCTCGAATTGGTCCGGGTCACTGAGGCAGGCGCCATGGCCGCCGGCCGCTGGGTCGGCCGGGGCGACAAAGAGGGCGGCGACGGCGCGGCCGTCGACGCCATGCGTGAACTCGTCAACTCGGTGTCGATGCGCGGTGTCGTGGTCATCGGCGAGGGCGAGAAGGACAACGCCCCGATGCTCTACAACGGTGAAGAGGTCGGCAACGGCGACGGGCCGGACTGCGACTTCGCCGTCGACCCGGTGGATGGCACCACCCTGATGAGCAAGGGCATGCCCAACGCCATCTCGGTGCTCGCGGTGGCCGAGCGCGGCGCGATGTTCGACCCGTCGGCGGTGTTCTACATGAACAAGATCGCCGGCGGCCCCGACATCGCCGACTTCATCGACATCACCTCGCCGATCGCGGCCAACATCCAGCGCATCGCCAAGGTGCGCAAGGCGTCGGTCTCCGACATCACCGTCTGCATCCTCGACCGCCCGCGGCACGCCAAGCTCATGGCCGAGGTCCGGGAAGCCGGCGCCCGAATTCGGCTGATCTCCGACGGTGACGTCGCCGGCGCCATCTCAGCCTGCCGACCCGAATCCGGCACCGACCTGCTGGCTGGGATCGGTGGCACCCCCGAAGGCATCATCACCGCCGCCGCGATCCGCTGCATGGGCGGCGAGATCCAGGCACAGCTCGCCCCGACCGACGACGCCGAGCGCCAGAAGGCCATCGACCGCGGCCACGACCTGGACCGAGTGCTGACCACCAGGGACCTCGTCGCCGGGGAGAACGTCTTCTTCTGCGCCACCGGCGTCACCGACGGCGACCTACTCAAGGGCGTCCGCTACTTCGGTGGCGGCTGCACCACTCAGTCGATCGTCATGCGCAGCAAGTCCGGCACCGTCCGGATGATCGATGCCTACCACCGGCTTTCGAAACTCAACGAATACTCCGCGGTGGATTTCACCGGGGACAAGACCGCCGCATATCCACTTCCGTAACCGACAAAAGGGAGCACATGAGCACCGACAATGTGGTCGAGGGCGAATACCGCATCGAGCACGACACGATGGGCGAAGTCCGGGTTCCGATCAAGGCCCTGTGGCGAGCCCAGACCCAGCGTGCCGTCGAGAACTTCCCGATCTCCTTCCGGGGACTCGAGCGCACCCAGATCCGCGCGCTGGGCTTGCTGAAAGCGGCCTGCGCACAGGTGAACAAGGACCTCGGCAAGTTGTCGGCGGAGAAGGCCGAAGCCATCATTGCCGCCGCCGGTGAGATCGCCGACGGACTGCACGACGATCAGTTCCCCATCGATGTGTTCCAGACCGGTTCGGGCACCAGCTCCAACATGAACGCCAACGAGGTGATCGCCTCGATCTGCGAAGCCAACGGCGTGACGGTGCACCCCAACGACGACGTAAACATGTCGCAGTCGTCCAATGACACCTTTCCCACCGCCACTCACATCGCGGCGACGGAAGCCGCAGTGCGCCACCTGATTCCGGCGCTCGAGGTGCTGCATGAGTCGCTGGCCGGCAAGGCCCGGCAGTGGCGCACGGTCGTCAAGAGCGGCCGCACCCACCTGATGGATGCCGTCCCAGTGACCCTCGGCCAGGAGTTCGGCGGCTACGCCCGCCAGGTCGAGGCCGGCATCGAACGAGTGAAGGCCACCCTGCCCCGCCTCGGTGAGCTGGCGATCGGCGGCACCGCGGTCGGCACCGGCCTGAACGCTCCCGACGGCTTCGGCGCCAAGGTCGTCGACGTGCTCGTCGCGCAGACTGGCCTGGCCGAATTGCGCACGGCGAAGGACTCTTTCGAGGCGCAGGCCGCCCGCGACGGACTGGTCGAGGCTTCCGGAGCGCTGAAGACCATCGCGGCATCGCTGACCAAGATCGCCAACGACATCCGCTGGATGGGCTCGGGCCCGCTGACCGGCCTTGGCGAGCTTGCACTGCCCGACCTGCAGCCGGGCAGCTCGATCATGCCGGGCAAGGTCAACCCCGTCATCCCCGAGGCCGTCACCCAGGTGGCCGCCCAGGTCATCGGCAACGACGCGGCCATCACCGTCGGCGGGTTGTCGGGCGCGTTCGAGCTGAACGTGTACATCCCGATGATGGCGCGCAACCTGCTGGAGTCGTTCACGTTGCTGTCCAACGTGTCGAAGTTGTTCGCCGCCAAGTGCATCGACGGTCTGATTGCCAACGAGGCACATCTGCGCGAGCTCGCCGAGTCGTCGCCGTCGATCGTGACGCCACTGAACTCGGCGATCGGCTACGAGGAAGCCGCGAAGGTCGCCAAGCAGGCCCTCAAGGAGAAGAAGACCATCCGGCAGACGGTCATCGACCGCGGGCTCATCGGCGATAAACTCTCCGAAGCCGAACTCGACAAGCGGCTCGACGTGCTGGCGATGGCGAAAGTCAAAGACGGCGAATAGTTTTCAGCGCTGGGTGGCCGTCGCGTAGCGGCGGATCCCCAGTGGCGCGGTGACGCTGTGCAGCACGAGGCTCAGCGTCACCGCGATCACCCCAGCCTGCGTGAGCAGGTCGGCATGCTCGATGTCGCCGCGGCCGATCACCAGCAGACCGAGCACCACAGTGCCGATCCCCCGTGGCCCGAACCAGCCGATGAACACCCGGCTGTAGCCGGACAGATCGGTGCGGATCAACGCCACCAGCACCGCAACCATCCGCACCCCGAACAGCGCGACGACGCAGAACAACACCACTCGCCAGCTGGTGTGCTGCCAGGAGTCGATCACCGCGAAAGCGCCGAACATGGCGAACACCAACAACTCCAGCAGTTGCGCGGTGGCATCCGAAACCTGAGTCGACAGTTGGGTATTGCTGCGCCGCGCCACCACCGCGAACGCCAGACCACCGGTGAACGCGGCGACGAATCCGCTGGCGTGCACACGTTCGCCGAACTCGAAGCAGATCAGCGCGACGGCCAACGTCGCGAGCTGCGCCCAGGTGTCGCTCATCCAATCCCGCCGACGCGACCAGGCGATCAGGATCGCGCCGAGTAACCCGGTCACCGCGCCGATGAGCAGTGACACCAACTCGGTCTGCACGACGAACCAAGTCCAGTCGCGGGGACGCTGATCGGTCTGCGCCGACGCCAGCGCCAGCGCGGCCAGCAGCACCGCCAGCGCAAAGCCGTCGTAGAAGCCACTTTCCACTGACAGGGCGTTACGCACCCGATCGGGAATCCGGTGATCCTCCAACAACGCATCGATGAGCGCGACTTCGGTGGGTGCCACGATCGCGGCCAAACAGACCGCCTCCCACCATGGCAACACCGGCAGCAGCACGGCAGCGGTCAGGGTTCCGAGGACGATCGTCAACGGTATTCCGATCACCAGCAATCGGAAGGTGACATGCCCACGCCGCAGCACCTTGCCCGGGTCCAGCTTGGCCGCCTGATTGAACAGGATCACGGTCAGCGCCAGCTGCGCCAGAACCGTATAGCCGCTCGTGCCCGCACCAGCGTCGAGCAGGTTGAAACCGAAGGGCCCGAAGAGCATTCCGAGCCCGACAAAGATCAGCGCTGGTGCGACATACCAGCGATTCACCAAGCCCGACACCACGGCATAGCCCAGAACCAGCAGGGTCAGGACAAACGAAGTGGCGGTATGCAACTAAGCGCCGTTATTGGACCCGCCGGAATTGGCCCCGGGGATGTCGGTGATCGGAATGTTCGGCATCGGCTTAGGCGACGGCGTCGCGGGCAGGGTCGGGATGTCGGCGACGGGAATGTCCTGCAACGCGTTGGCAGGTGGGCCGTTGTCGCGGCTGCCATAGACGCTGCCCGGCGCGCGCGGGCCGAGCATCTGCGTGACCGTCACCAGGTGGTAACCGTTGGCCTTGAGCACCGGGATGAACTGCTCGACGAGGTCGACGGTGGACGAGTAGGTGTCGTGGAAGAGCACCACCGAGTTGGGCTTGATCTGGGTCATCAGCATGTAGCGGGTGGCAGCGGTGTTCGAGTCGTTCATCCAGTCGAACGGAATCACGTCCCACAGGATCGCGGCCAGCCCGTACTGCGCGGCCACCTTGTTGACGGCATCGTTGGTCAGACCGCCGGCCGGGCGCCACAGCACCGGGTTCTGCCCGGTGGCGGCCTTGATCGCGTCGTTGGCCTTGCTGAACTGTGCCGGCACATCCTCGAGCGGGATCGCCGTCATGTTCGGGTGTTCCCAAGTGTGGCTGCCCAGCTCCATACCGGCGTCGACGACGCGCTTGGCACCGGCGGGGTTGGCGGCCACCTTGTTACCGATCTCGAAGAACGTGGCTTTGGCGCCGGCGTCGTTGAGAATGCCCAGCAGCCGGTCGGTGTACGGCGAAGGACCATCATCGAAGGTCAGCGCCACGCACTTGACCACCGAGCAGTCAACGGAATCGGCCTTGGCCACCTTGACGTGGCCGGTCAAACCGCCGATGACGACGACAGCCACCCCCGCGCACACGCCGATCACAGTGCGCAAGTAGGACCAGGACAAGCTGTCGGGTGGGCGCCGCACTCGGCCGAGTTTACCGGCCCCGGCTGACCGATCCCTGTCCGCGCGCCGTTATCAGGGCAGTGCGCCGGGGCTGATCTCCTCGAGCATCTCGGTGACCAGTGCGGCGATCGGCGAGCGTTCGCTGCGCATCAAGGTGACGTGCGCGAACAGCGGGTGGCCCTTGAGCTTCTCGATGACCGCGGCCACACCATCGTGGCGCCCGACCCGCAAGTTGTCGCGCTGCGCAACGTCGTGGGTCAGCACCACCCGCGATCCGCTGCCCAGCCGCGACAGCACGGTCAGTAGCACGTTGCGCTCCAGCGACTGTGCCTCGTCGACGATCACGAACGAGTCGTGCAGCGAACGGCCGCGGATGTGGGTCAGCGGCAGCACCTCGAGCATCCCGCGGGAGAGCACCTCCTCCAGGACCGCCGGTGAGGCCAAGCCCTCAAGGGTGTCGAAGACGGCTTGCGCCCACGGACCCATCTTGTCGCTCTCGCTGCCCGGCAGATAGCCCAGGTCCTGTCCGCCGACGGCGTACAGCGGCCGGAACACCACCACCTTGCGCTGAGTGCGTCGCTCCAGCACCGCCTCGAGGCCCGCGCACAGCGCGAGCGCCGACTTACCGGTGCCGGCTTTACCACCCAGCGACACGATGCCCACTGATTCGTCTTGCAGCAGATCGAGTGCGACGCGTTGTTCGGCGGACCTTCCCCGGAGGCCGAACACTTCGCGATCCCCGCGCACCAGCTGAACCTTCTTGTCCGCGTTTACTCGGCCCAGTGCGCTCGAATTGGCACCGAGCAGCCGAACCCCGGTGTGACACGGGAGATTACGCGCATCCTCGAGGTCGATCTCACCATCAGCGAAGATCGCGTCGATATCCTCGCCGGCAACGTCAAGCTCGGTCATCCCGGTCCAGCCGGAGGTGATCACGTCCTGGGCGTGGTATTCGTCGGCCGAGAGGCCCACCGCACCGGCCTTCACCCGCAGCGGAATATCCTTGCTGACCAACGTGACTCGTTTGCCCTCGGCAGCGAGGTTGGCGGCGACGGTAAGGATGCGGGTGTCGTTCGTCTCGTTACGGAACCCGGACGGCAGCACCGTCGGATCGCTGTGGTTCAGCTCGACATGCAGTGTTCCGCCTTGCGTCCCAACGGGAATGGGCTCATCGAGACGACCGTGTTCCAGACGAAGATCGTCGAACAACCGCAGCGCCTGTCGGGCGAACCAACCCAACTCGTGGTGGTGGCGTTTGGCTTCCAATTCACTGATGACCACGAGCGGTACCACCACTTCGTGTTCAGCGAACCGGGTGCACGCCCACGGGTCGGACAACAGAACTGAGGTATCGAGCACATACGTCCGAACGGGAGACTGCGAATCGGTCACTGGGCGCTCCTCAGGTTCACGCGGTCCCCGCGAACCCCTCGGCGGACACTGCGGCACCAGGACCGGGACCGGTCCTGTCGTAGTCAAAACGATAGGTACCGCCCGGACAGCAGAGCATGTCGCTAGCCATCGGAACCGACGCTACTCCGGTCTTAGCCCGCGCGCCGACCGGCGCGCCGCCGCGCTATGAGCGAACGAATTTCTTCAGCACCGGCTCGTCGCCAAGACCCCATGCCTTGATGCGATCGGAGACGACTTGGCGCGAGGCGTCGAAGCCGAAGATGCCGGCCTGCTCAACGTTGCGCAGCTTGTCCTGGTACTCGATGATGTCGCCGCCGACCACACCGAATCCCACTGCGCGGCGGTTGATCGAGTTGATCGCCGAGTCGCGATGAGTTTGCAGGCAGTGTGCGACGAGATTGGCAAAGAACGCTTCGTGGCGCTCCTCGTCGGCGGCGATCCGCCCGACCAGGCCCTTGAGCACCGGCTCGGTGATCTTGGCTTCGAGGTTGCGGGTGAACACCGCGTGCGCCCGCTCGTAGAGTGCCATGAACACCAGCGTCTCGATCTGGCTGAACTGGTCGGCCCGATAGCCGCGCATAACGTGCTGGACTCGGACGTCCTCGTTGGCCGTCGGGTCGAAGTTGCGGGTCACCACCAGGTAGTTCCGCAGCGCGATGGCGTGCAGGTTCTCCTCGGCGGTCCAGCGGCCCAACCAGCGGCCCCACTTGTCCTGCAGGATGAAGTGCTCGACCAGCTCGCGGTGATACCCGGCGAGGTTGTCCTTGGTGATCAGGAGGATCTCGAGGGCATCGACGATGTCGGCGGGCAGCGTCACCTGGGCGGGATCCCAGTCCGTGCCGCCCAGGAACGCGAAGTTCTCACCCTGGTCGAACGGGACGTAGTCGTGGCCGTACCACTCGTCGGCGGTCTCCAGATACTGGGCCAGATTGTTGGCCACAATCGGCTCAAGCTCCAGGGTCAGCGCGTTTGCGACAGGTTTCTGTGCCATGAAGTAACTGTAACTCAAAGACACGGATGTCCGAAAATTCGGCCATCGGCGTTTCGTCTCTCAGAGAGTCAGGCCCGGGTACAGCGGATTGGCGGCCAGCAGTTCGGCGGAGGCGGCGTGAACCCGGTCCGCGGTGCCGTCGGCCAGCTTGTACTTGGCCTTGGATGTTCCCTCGGCCTGCGTGTTGGACAGCACGTCGACCACCAGCTCAGCGACCCTGTCGAACTCGGCCGGACCGAAACCGCGGGTGGTCAGTGCTGGGGTACCAAACCGAATGCCGCTGGAGTACCAGGCCCCATTCGGGTCGTTCGGGATCGAGTTGCGGTTGGTGACGACGCCAGCGTCCAGCAGCGCAGACTCGGCCTGGCGGCCGGTCAGCCCGAAGGACTGCACGTCGAGCAGCACGAGGTGGTTGTCGGTGCCGCCGGTGACCAATCGCGCCCCCCGCTTGAGTAGACCCTCGGCGAACGCCTTGGCGTTGTCGGCGACCCGTTGGGCGTAGGTCTGGAACGCCGGCTGGCGAGCCTCGGCCAGTGCGACGGCCTTGGCAGCCATCACGTGCGACAGCGGGCCGCCGAGCACCATGGGGCAGCCCTTATCGACGGCGGGTGCGTATTCCTCGGTGGCCAGCACCAGTCCGCCTCGCGGACCGCGCAGTGATTTGTGCGTGGTGGTCGTGGTGACGTGGGCGTGCGGCACCGGGTCCTCGTCACCGGTGAAGACCTTGCCCGCGACCAGGCCGGCGAAGTGGGCCATGTCGACCATCAGGGTGGCGCCGACCTCGTCGGCGATCTCGCGCATGGTGGCGAAGTTGACCCGCCGCGGGTACGCCGAATAGCCGGCCACCAGGATCAGCGGCTTGAACTCACGGGCGGCGGCGCGCACGGCGTCGTAATCGATCAGCCCGGTTTCGGGGTGGGTGCCGTAGCTGCGCTGGTGGAACATCTTGCCGGAGATGTTGGGCCGGAAGCCGTGGGTGAGATGCCCACCGGCGTCCAGCGACATGCCCAGCAGACGCTGGCTGCCCAGCCGCGCGCGCAGCCGCTCCCACTCCGCCTCGGACAGGTCATTGACGTTCTTGACGCCGAGTTCGGCCAGCGCGGGCGACTCGACCCGGGTGGCCAGAATGGCCCAGAACGCGACCAGGTTGGCATCGATGCCCGAGTGCGGCTGGGCGTAGGCGTAGGAGGCACCGAACAGCTCACGCGCGTGCTCGGCGGCCAGGCTCTCCACGGTGTCGACGTTCTGGCAGCCGGCGTAAAAACGGTGCCCGATGGTGCCCTCGGCGTACTTGTCGGACAGCCAGGTGCCCATCGTCAGCAGCACCGCCGGCGAGGCGTAGTTCTCGCTGGCGATCAGTTTGAGCGAATCCCGTTGATCGGCAAGCTCTTTACGGGTGGCCGCGGCGATCCGCGGCTCGACTGACTCGATGACCTCGAGCGCGGCGCGGTAGGCCTCGCTGGCGGTGGCGGCATAATCCGCGCCCGGGGCGGGCACGTGCGTCGAAATCGTCGAGTCTGCGGTCATGGCCACAAGCCTATCCGCGCACGTCGACACGCAACGCCGAGGGGATCAGCGGCTCGTCGAGCAGCCGCCCGAACCGCTCGGTCAAGCCCACCCCGGCGGGCCGGTCGTCCAGCCAAGTCCGCAACAACCGGTAGCCCTCGACGTAGGTACTCGTGTAGGCCCGCCACAGCGGCGAGGACAGGAACCGCAGCATCTGCCGGGCCCGGGTGTCGTCCACCAGCAGCCAGCGCTGCAAGAAGGCGACGACGTCGTCGACATCGCGATGCTCGTCGTGCAGCATCAGTGCCGCGTCCTGGCGCACGTCGGCCAGCGCCGCCGTGGCCTCGGACAGCGCTTCGGCCCGCTCGCCGTCGAACCGCAGCCCCAGATCGGCGTAGATTTCGGCCGCCCAGCGCCCCCAGCCCGGCCCGACCGCGGCGTGCAACGCAAGATCGGCCAGCCCTTCGGCCATCAGGCACTGCGGGGTGTTCACCAGGAAGATGGTCTGCTCCTGCTGATCCAGCCCGGCCACCAGCCCGGCTTCCTTGCGGCAGTGCTCGGTGTGATGGCCGGGATAGGACTCGTGCGCCACCAGTCGGGGCAGGTTGGCCATCTGCTGCTTGAGATCGGCGTTGACCGCCACCGTCGAGCGATAGTTGCCCTCGTAGTAGTTGAAGCCCGACCACGGTTTGTCGGTGACCACCTCGTAGACGATTGTCTCGGCATCCGGCAGCGGATACGTCGCACGGACGATGTCGCGCAGTGCGCTGGAGAACGCGTGCATACATTCCTCCAAGCGCTCTGGCGGAATCTCGTCGGCGCGGCGGTGGGCCTCCATCCGCTCGGTCAACGGGCCACTGCCACCGAGCACCTCGTCGATGCGGGCGTGCGCGGCGCGGTAACGCTCCTGGTCGCCACGGCTGATCTCGACGTCGAAATAGTTGCGCACCTCGTCGACGAAACCGACCTGCTCGCCGGCGAACTTGCGCGCCGAGAACGCCAGGGCACGCAGGTGCGCGCCGATGAAGTCGGCGCGCTGATCGGTGAAGCCCGATTCGCGCGGCACCTGCGGCAACTCAGCCAGCAGCCGGTCAGCCTGGCGGGCCAGTTCGGCCGGCTCGGGAGCGGGTTCGTCGGCGACCGCGCGCCGCAGTTCGGGGTCGCCGGTGAAGGAGTCGACGTAGCCCTCCTCGATGCGGTCGAAACGCAAGCCGAGGGTCAGGTAGTCGCGGATGAGGGTGCCGGGCTGCATGTCAACCAAGCTAACTGCAAGACTGGCACGATGGCGCGGCTGAGTGAACCCAGCCCTTACGTCGAGTTCGACCGGAGTCAATGGCGTTCACTGCGCATGTCGACCCCGTTGAAGCTGACGGAGGACGAGTTGGTTGGGCTGCGCGGTCTGGGTGAGCAGGTCGACCTGCTCGAGGTCGAAGAGGTCTACCTGCCACTGGCCCGGTTGATCCATCTGCAGGTGGCTGCCCGGCAGCGCCTGTTCGCCGCCACCTCCGAATTCCTCGGCGAACGCCAGCAGAGTCCGGACCGGCCGGTGCCGTTCATCATCGGTGTCGCCGGCAGCGTGGCCGTCGGGAAGTCCACCACCGCGCGTGTGCTGCAGGCCCTGCTGGCCCGCTGGGAGCACCACCCCCGCGTCGACCTCGTCACCACCGACGGCTTCCTCTACCCCAACGCCGAGCTGTCTCGTCGAAACCTCATGCACCGCAAGGGTTTTCCGGAGAGCTACAACCGTCGCTCACTGATGCGCTTCGTGACTACGGTGAAGTCCGGCGCCGACCAGGTGTGCGCCCCGGTGTACTCACACCTGATCTACGACATCGTCCCCGGTGAGAAACACGTCGTCACCCACCCAGACATCCTCATCCTCGAAGGGCTCAACGTCTTGCAGACCGGTCCGACCCTGATGGTGTCGGATCTGTTCGACTTCTCGGTGTACGTCGACGCCCGCATCGAGGACATCGAGCAGTGGTATATCGACCGCTTCCTGGCGATGCGGGCCGGCGCGTTCGCCAACCCGGCATCGCACTTCCACCACTACGCGGGATTAACCGACAGCCAGGCGGTCGCGGCCGCCCGCGATATCTGGCGGTCCATCAACCGGCCGAACCTGATCGAGAACATCCTGCCGACCCGTCCGCGGGCAACCCTGGTGCTGCGCAAGGACGCCGACCATTCGATCAACCGGTTGCGGCTACGCAAGCTCTAGTCGGTCAGTTCGCGTCAGTTGTCGGCGCGCCGGTGAGCGGGTTGAGCCGCAGCACCGGTATCGGGAACGAGAACTCCGCCTCGACGGCGTCGGGATGGCCATAGAGGCCGATTGTGTAGACGCCCGCGGCATACACCGTGATCGGCAGATGATGGGCGAAGACCCGGAATTTCACCGGCACGCCCGGATTGTCCGGCCACTGCCAGGCGAACTCCAGCAAGCCGACCCGCTCCCCCTCCGGCGACTTCGCGACGATGAAGCGGTGCGGCTCGTAGTCGCTACCCCCGCTGGTGTGCACGGCCAACACCAGCGGAACGGTGATCTGCGCCGGAAGACTCTCGACGTAGCAACTGGTCATCGGGAAGCCTTCTGCGGTGACCCCACCCGCTTCTTCCAAGACCGCCTTACGCGCGGCGGCGAACGCTACGACATGCATGGCGCAACCCTAGTCATCGCCGCGCCCCAACGGGCCCAATCACCTCTTGATGCGGCGCGTCCCGAGGTATTGCAGGTCGGCGAACACCAGCGTGTACAGGCCACTGGCCAGTGTGGCGACCACGCCCGCAGTGGTCAGGACGCCCGAGTCCGCCACCACGACCAGTACGGCCGCAACGGTGAAGATCAGGTTCGCGATCATCGTGGCGATGCCCGCCGGCCGCACCCGCTGCAGCCCGGCCGCAGCGAACACCACGATCCCGTAGACGACGAAGCCGGCCCCGACGATGTACTCGGCCGCCGTCGGGAAGCCGGTGAATCCGGAGAGCGGTCCTGAGGTGGCCATCAGCGCGATACCGGCCAGTGCGGACAGCACGGCGTCGGCACGCATGGCGAGCCGCAGCAGCGAGTCCGACGGCTTGGTGGCAGTGGTGCTGGACAAAGTGGTCATGAAAGTTCCCTTCGTGGTTGGTGATTGGTGGTTCGACGCGGATGACCTTGAAGTGCCGGTGCGGGGCGGCACGCCGTAACCTCTTGCGGCGGCGCCCCACACCGGCGGGGCGGGAGTCACACCAGACGGCGCACTCCGAGGTACTGCAGGACAGCGAATGTGGCGGTGTAGAGACTGGTGGCCAGCACGGTGATCACCCCGAATGTGGTCAGTGGCAACACCCCAACCTCGGCGATGGCCAGGAATCCGACCGTGCCCACGCCGTTGAACACCGCCATGGCGGTACCGACCCGGCGAAGGTCGGGCATGGCGGCCAGCGCGTAGACGACAAGCCCGCAGAGGACGAACGCCGCTCCGGCGATGTAGCCCTGAGCCGCGGTCAGGCCCGTCAGCCGCGCCAGCGGGTCGGCCATGGCCGCGATCGCCAGTCCGAGCCCGCCGGTGAGCGTGGCGTCCAGGCGCATCGCGAAGCGCAGTAATGAGTCGGTGGAGTCAGACAGTGGTTGGCTTCTGGTGATGGTCGCGGTCATGTCCATCACGGTGCGCAGAATGCACTGCCAGATCGACGCCGCGCGCTGCCAACTACTGCCAGACCCAGCTCAGGGCTGTGAGACGGCCATCCGGGCGCGCAGATCCGTCGCGATCAACCGGGCTGCAGCGTTCTGCCAGTTGTGCAGCGAGCGCTGCGGCACCTCGGTCACCAACCACTGCCAGGCCTGCCGGGCCACCGGGTCCAGACCGGCGGCGGTGGCGTTCTGCGCGTAGGCCCGAACGCCGACGACGTATGGGAAGTACAGCGAGTTGTAGTAGCGCCACTGCTCGGTGGTGCCGAACTCGCCGCCGTCACGCGGCTTGAGCCGGACGATGTGCTCGGCCAGCAGCGCCTTGAGTTCGTTGGCTCGTTCCACCGGCTGATCGGCCGCCCCGCGGGCGGCCAGCCGCTCGCCGATGACGGGCAACTGAGTCAGTGGGCTGGCGACGAGCTTGGACAGATCGCCGTAGTGGCCCAGCGCGCGCCGGGTCAGTCGGGTGAAGGCTTCGTCGTCCAGCGCATCGAGCGGATTGACCGCGACCAACGGCAACGCAGCCTCGGCGCCGCGCAGCGCGGCCCGTTCGGTGCGCAGGGCCGGCGAGCGCGAGAAGGCCAGCCGGTCCAGCAGGCCGGCCAGCGGGTCGGCCAGCACGTTGATCGCGATCGCGACGGCAAGGCTGGTGAACAACAGCACGGTCAGCGCGGTGCGACCAGGCCCGTCGGCTCCGGTGACTGCCATCCCGATCAGCGCCTGGCCGCCGAACAGCACGGCCACCACCAGGGTTCCGGTGAAGGACCGCAGCATGTCGGCCCGCAGCGCCTGGCCCTCGTCGAACGCATCCCACAACGCAACCGCCACCCCGAGCAGCAGCACGTCGAAACAGGTCGACGCCAACGCCAGCCAGCTTGGCACCAAGCCCAGCGGGATCACCAGGATCGCGTTACCGAGAGCAAAGAACAACGTCGCGATGATCACCACCCCGGTCACCCGGCCCGGCTGCGCGGGCCGTCGCATCGCGGCCACCATCGCCCCCAGCGTCGACACCGAGATCGCCGCGAACATCACCCAGTGCCCGGGCCGCAGCGGACCAACGACGCTGCCTGCCATCACCGCGCCCACCACTGTTACCGCAGCGACGACGCCGATCAGCGTCAGTTCAGTGACCCGGCTGCGCCAGGTGTCGATCGGCCGGGCCAGTTCGAGGACGACGGCGAACCAGGCGACGCCCGGCACCGCGACGAGATAGACCTCGATCTGGCCGAGCAACTCGGCGTGGGCGATGCTGACCAGCCGCACCGCGTCCAGCGCCACCACGGCAGCGAACCCGCACAACCCGATCGAGGCCAGCGCGAGCACCGGCTTGCGCGGGTCACGCGCCAACAGATACAAGCCCAGCCACCAGCTCAGTGTGAAAACCACCGCCGATAGCGCAGCCATTACATGCCGAATCGACGGTGGCGGCGGCTGTAGGCGCGCAGCGCGCGCAGAAAGTCGACCCGCCGGAACGCCGGCCAATGCGCCTCGGTGAACCACATCTCCGAGTAGGCGCTCTGCCATAACAGGAACCCGGAGAGCCGCTGCTCCCCCGAGGTCCGGATCACCAGATCGGGATCGGGCTGGCCGGAGGTGTAGAGATTCTCCGAGATGCCGTCGATCGTGACGGATTCGATCAACTGCTCAGCGCTGGCACCGTTGGCCAGCTGCTTACTCAGCAGCGCCCGCACTGCATCGACGATCTCCTGGCGCCCGCCGTAACCGACGGCAACATTGACGTGAAATGACGCTGTGGGTGCTACCGACGCGGTGCTGTCGACGGCGTCGCGCAGCCGTTTTGCCTGCTCCTCACCCAGCAGCTCCAGATCGCCGACGGTCCGCACACTCCAGCGATTGGCCGGCGCGCAGATCTGTTCGACGACATCGGTGATGATGTCGATCAGCGACGAAAGTTCGTCGGGGTCGCGCTGCAGATTCTCGGTGGACAGCAGGTACACCGTGGCCATCTCGATGCCGGATTCCGCACACCAGCGCAACATTTCGGCGATCTTGGCCGCGCCCATCCGGTAGCCGTACGCCACGTCGTCGTGACCAGCGTCACGAGCCCAGCGTCGGTTGCCGTCGCATAGAACCGCGATATGGCGGGGTAGTTGGGACTTGGAGTGCGCCAGCTCCTGGCGCAGCCGCATCTCGTAGAGCCGGTAGGCCGGATCCTTGAGGCGAGGCGGAATGATCTCCACGACAAACCAGACTACTGTGGTCGTCAGGTAGCACCGGGCGCAACGGAGGTGACATGACGGCAGGAGTCGACACCACCGATCCCCGCCAATCCAAGTCGTCAGATGCGGAGGACTTCCCCGAGGCTGTCGTCGACGCCGCGGTCGAGTTCTTCGGAAAACCGCGGCTGCGAGGCTGGATTCACGTCTATGCGGCCGTCATCGCGGCTATCGCCGGTGCCGCTCTGGTGTCGGTGTCGTGGTCGGTGGAATCGACCAGGGCCGGCATCTCCACCTTGATCTACACGGTGACCATCGTCGCGATGTTCGCGGTCAGCGGCACTTATCACCGGGTGAACTGGACGTCCGCATCCGCCCGCAAGTGGATGAAACGCGCCGATCATTCGATGATCTTCATCTTCATCGCGGGCAGCTACACGCCGTTTGCCATGTTGGCGCTGCCCGAGCGCAGCGGCGTGGTCCTACTGGCCATCGTGTGGGGTGGCGCGCTGGCCGGAGTTCTGCTCAAGATGTTCTGGCCATCGGCGCCCCGCTGGGTCGGGGTGCCGCTCTACCTGCTGCTGGGTTGGGTGGCGGCGTGGTTCATCGTGCCGATCATGAACGGCGCCGGCGTCGCGGCACTGGTGCTACTGATAGTCGGTGGAGCGCTGTACAGCATCGGCGGCGTGCTCTACGCACTGAAGTGGCCGAACCCGTGGCCGACGACCTTCGGTCATCACGAGTTCTTCCACGCGTGCACCGCGGTAGCCGCGATCTGCCACTACATCGCGATGTGGTTCGCGGTCTTCTAGGTCCGGCGGGCGCCTTAGAGCTGAGTGACGTTCTCCGGGCCCCAGTACGCCTTCATCGACGTGATCTGGCCATCGCTGTTGAACGTCATCACCTCGATGACCTCGATCCGCATCGCGCCGGCGACGGTCAGTCCGAAGACGAAGGCCGCCTCTTGCCCACCAGAGCGGAAGTTGAGCAGTTCCGCCTGCACCTCAGCGGCCTCGATCGCCTTGTAGAAGCCTTCGATCGCCTGCCGGCCGATGTGGACTTCGCCGCCGCCCACCGGGTCCTCCAGTGTGGCGTCCTCGGCGTAAAGCGCCGCGACGTCGGCCGCATTGCCGGCGGCGACAGTGCTCAGGTAGCGGTTGACCAGGGCTTTGGGATCGAGGGCATCGCTCATGGGCGGAACGCTACACGGACGCACCCAGCGCGTCGGCGAGTTCCCCGGCGCCGGTGACCGGCAAGTCGCAGATCCGGCCCCGGCAGACGTAGGCGGCGTCGTTTCCGCCGATCCGGTCGCGGCCTTCCAGCAGCGGCGACGAGTCGACGGCCCCACCGACCACGATGGCGCCGCCCGGCGCCAATTGCCTTGCAGCCGAGAGTAATTCAGAATCATGGCTGTCGCTGGCGACGGCCACCTGGAGCGGGCCACGGACCGCAGCCTCGGCGACCGCAAGCCAATGACCGGACGACCGCGGCGCTCGGGCCAGTAGCGGCGAGTGCGCCAGCAGGGTGTCCTCGGCAGCCTGCCCGTAACGGACCGCACGGTCGGCGTCGACCAGATGAGCCGCCGTCAGCAGCGCCTCGGCGATCGAGGACGCCCCCGACGGTGTCGCGCCGTCGAGCGGGTCGGCCGGCCGGACCATCAACTGTTCGGCGTCGTCGGCGGTGTCGAACCAGCGGCCCGGACGTTCCGGGTCGGCGAAATGCCGCAGCGCTACGTCAAGCAGATCGGTGGCGCTGCGCAGCCATTTCTCCTCGCCGGTGAGCTGGTGCAGGGTCAGCAGCCCGGTGGTCAACGTGGCGTGGTCGTCGAGGATCGCCGCACTGTCGCCTACCACTCCGCCCAGGCTGGCCCGCCGCAGCCGACCGTCGACGATGTGCAGTTCCAGTAGGGCCGACGCGCAACGCAGCGCAGCATTCAACAACGACGGAACATCAAGGGCCACACTGGCTTCAGCCAGTGCGGTGATCGCTAGCCCGTTCCACGCGGTGACGATCTTGTCGTCGCGCGCCGGCTGCGCCCTGGTCAGCCGCGAGGCCAGCAACGCCAGCCGCACCCGTTCGAAACGCCCGGCATCGTCGGGATCAGCCAACAACTGCAGCACCGACGTCCCGTGCTCGAAAGTGCCGCGCTCAGTGACCTCGAAAAGCCTTGCGGCCCAGCATCCGTCGTCCTCACCAAGTACGTCGTTCAGTTGTTCAGGGGTCCACACGTAGGTAGAGCCTTCGACACCGGCAGCATCGGCGTCCAGTGCGGAGGTGAACATGTCACCCTCGGCGAGGTCGTCAAGCAGGAACGCCGCGGTCTGGGCTGCGATCCGCCGGGCCAGCGGATCGCCTGTGCGCCGGGCCCAGTGCGCAAAAGCCCGCAGCAAAAGGGCGTTGTCGTAGAGCATCTTCTCGAAGTGCGGCACCACCCAGTCGGCGTCGACGCTGTAGCGCGCGAAGCCGCCGGCCAGCTGGTCGTAGATGCCGCCGCGGGCCATCGCCGTCCCGGTGCGGCTCACCGCCTCCAGCGGCGACGCTGAGCCGGTGCGCTCGAACGATCGCAGCAACGCCTCCAACAGCGCCGACGGCGGGAACTTGGGGGCCCGGCCGAAACCGCCACGCTCGACGTCCTCGTCGCGCAGGATCGCCGCAACGGCGTGGTCGCACAGCGCGGCGTTGATCTCCAGCCCGCCGTCGGGCATACCCGCGGCCATCCGCCGCAGCTCTCCGGCCACCTGATCGGAGGCTTCCTCCACCTCGTCGCGGCGGTTGCGCCACGTCTCGGCCACCGCGTCCAGCAGTTGCAGGAACTGCGGCTTCGGGTAGTAGGTGCCGCAGAAGAACGGCCGCCCGTCCGGGGTCAGGAAGCAGGTCATCGGCCAGCCGCCCTGCCCGGTCATCGCCACCGTCGCGTTCATGTACACCGCATCGAGGTCCGGCCGCTCCTCGCGGTCGACCTTGATGCACACGAAGTCGGCGTTCATCGCGGCGGCAACCTCGTCGTCCTCGAAGGACTCGTGGGCCATCACGTGGCACCAGTGGCAGGCGGCATACCCGATCGACAGCAGGATCGGCACGTTCCGGCCGGCGGCCTCGTCGAGCGCCTCGGGCGTCCACTGCTGCCAGTGGACGGGGTTATCAGCGTGTTGCCGCAGGTAGGGACTGGTCGCGCTGGCGAGTGTGTTACCCGCCGGGCTCATGCGGGGGCCTTCCGAGGTCACGCTCGGAACCTGCGCCCTCGTCTTTTGCCGCGCCGACGGCGTGATCCCCGACGGACTCGCCACCTTCGGCGGGTTGTTCGTCGAAACTCTTCGGCAGCTTCTTGAGGTGCCGGTTCATCGACCAGACCAAGGCGAACACACAGATCAGCAGGATCACGACCACTACCAGACCGATTGGGCTGGCCTTGCCGAAGTCCGGGCCGGTGTTCTTCGGCGGGTCGGCCAGCACCGATACGGCCGTCGTCAACAGGTCTCTCACTCGAAGATCTCGATTCCGGCGAACAGGTCGTCCTCAGGCAACGTGGCGGGCACCCGCGATCGAGCCAATTCGAACTCCTCGGTGGGCCACAATCGCTGCTGCCACTCTATGGGGGTCGCGAAGAAGAATCCGTCCGGGTCGATCTGAGTGGCGTGCGCCTTGAGCGCCTCGTCGCGCTGATTGAAGTACTCCGAGCAGAGCACCCGGGTGGTGACCCGACCCGCGAATACGTCGATCTCGGGATCCCATTTCTTCAGCCAGTCAGCGAACGGGCCCTCCTGGCCATGCTTGGCAAACTCGTCTTGAAGCAGCTGCAGACGGGCCCGCAAGAAGCCATGGTTGTAGTACAGCTTGCTGACCGCCCAGGGTTCACCGGCCTCGGGATACAGCCGGTGGTCGGCGGCGGCTTCGTAGGCGGCCACCGAAACCTGGTGGCAGCGAATGTGATCGGGGTGCGGGTAGCCGCCGTTCTCGTCATAGGTCGTCATGACATGCGGACGGAATTCACGGATCAGCGCCACCAGTGCTTCGACCGGCTGCTCGATAGGCACCACGGCGAAGCAGCCGTCGGGCAGCGGTGGCAGCGGGTCGCCTTCGGGCAGGCCGGAGTCCATGAACCCCAGCCAGCTGTGTTCGACGCCGAGGATCTCGGCCGCCCTCGCCATCTCGTCGCGACGGATGTCGGCGATCCGGCCACGCACCTCCGGCAGGTCCATCGCCGGGTTGAGGATGTCCCCTCGCTCACCACCGGTCAGCGTCACCACCTGAACGCGGTGACCTTCGGCGGCATAACGGGCAAGTGTGGCCGCGCCCTTGCTGGACTCGTCGTCCGGATGGGCGTGTACGGCCATCAACCGCAGTTCGGTCACGTCTCCCCTGTACTTGCTTATCTGCTCTTCATTGCCTTACGTGCTGATGCAACAGTTGCAGCACGCCCTATAGTCCAATAGTTCCATCCGGGGCATGGATACCCGTAATCGAACCCTGCCGACGAGAGACGCACTACACACCGATGACCGATAGTCCCCAGCAGCTCCTCCAGTCCCGATACGGACGCCAAGGGCTACCGCCGGCCACCCGGCGCCGGGTGGCGTTCGCGCTGGGTGTGCTGGTTCTGGCGGCTGGCGTCGTGCTGGCCCTGATCGCCTATCAGCGCTTCGAAGGCAACGACGTCGAAGGCACGATCGCCTCCTATCAGGTCGTCGACAATCAGACCGTCTCGGTGACGATCAGCGTGACCCGAAAGAACCCGTCCCAGCCGGTGCACTGCATCGTGCGGGTGCGGTCCCACGACGGCGCCGAGACCGGCCGCCGGGAAATCCTGGTGCCGCCGTCCCAAGCCGCAACGGTGCAGGTCACGACCCTGGTGAAATCGTATAAACGGCCCTTCGTCGGCGACGTTTACGGCTGCGGAACCGACGTCCCGGGCTATTTGGTCGCGGCCTGATCGACGTCGGCGGAACTAACAGCGAACTGCGAATCTATGAAAACTGACTGTCCTCGCGGTGGTAGACTGGTCGGATACACGGTTCCTGCTGGGAACCGTGTATTGCTTCATTAGCGCGTTTGCTCGCAGCTCTTCGATGGCAATACACGCGGAGTGATCCGCATTTTCCCGGCAGCAACAACAGACTGCAACGCCAAAATGCGCGGAACCAACGAACGAGGAGCGCGACCAAATGACCGATACCCAGGTGACTTGGCTTACCCAAGAGTCGTATGACCGGCTCAAGACCGAGCTGGATCAGTTGATCGCCAATCGTCCGGTCATCGCCGCTGAGATCAACGACCGTCGCGAAGAGGGCGACCTGCGCGAGAACGGCGGCTACCACGCCGCACGCGAGGAGCAGGGCCAGCAGGAGGCCCGGATTCGCCAGCTGCAGGAGTTGCTGAACACCGCCAAGGTCGGCGAGGCGCCCAAGCAGTCCGGTGTCGCACTGCCCGGTTCGGTGGTCAAGGTCTACTACGACGGCGACGAATCCGACACCGAGACCTTCCTGATCGCCACCCGCCAGGAGGGTATCGACCACGACAAGCTCGAGGTCTACTCGCCAAACTCCCCGCTGGGCGCAGCCCTGCTGAATGCCAAGGTCGGCGACACTCGCGAGTACAACGTGCCCAGCGGCAAGACCGTGAAGGTCACGCTAGCCAGCGCGGAGCCCTACCACTCGTAAGTCTTTTACGCGCATGGCGCGCATCGCCGAAGACCTTCTTCTGCTGCTTCTCGACAATGCCGCGGCCCAACCCGGCGTGGAGCCCGCAGTTCTGCAACGGCTGTTGGCCGGTGCAGTATTGCTGGACCTGGCCTACGACTGCCGGATCCGGCCCGCCCTCCCGGATGAACCGGTGCCGGCCGACCGGCTGATCGTCTTGATGGGACCGCCGCCGCTGGATCCCGTTGTGCGCCCGGCATTGGCACTACTACAGGAGGCGCCGATCACGGCGAGCGCCGCGATCGGAAAGCTGCGCAAGCACACCGAGGACCAGGTGCTCAACCAGTTGTTGCGCACCGGACAACTTCATCAGATTGCGCTGTCGGAGAACCGCTTTCGTCGTAATTCCTACGCCTGGCCACTGGCCAGCCGGGCGCGGGTGGATCAGGCGCGTTCGGCGCTCTTGGCGGCGTTGTTCGATGGACATCGCCCCGACCCGGTAACGGCGGCCATCGTCTCGCTATTGCATGTCGTACACGGACTCGGCGCAGTGTTGAGCCTCAACGACCGCGGCTGGCAGTGGGTCGGCGATCGGGCCGGCGAAATCGCAAGCGGCACATGGGTTGACGACCAGAAGATCGCCGATGTCAACCTCGCGGTGACCACCGCGGCGGTGCGGGCCGCGTTAGTTTAGGGCTTGCTCGAGATCGCCCAGCAGATCCGCCGGATCCTCGATACCCACCGAGAGTCGGACCAGGTCGTCGGGCACTTCGAGCTGTGATCCGGCTGTCGATGCATGTGTCATCGCACCGGGGTGCTCGATCAGCGACTCAACCCCACCAAGCGATTCTGCGAGAATGAAAACCTCTGTGCGCGAGCACAACCGACGCGCGGCATCGGCGCCGCCGCGCATGCGCACCGACACCATCCCACCGAATCCGCTCATCTGGCGGGCGGCGACCGCGTGGCCGGGATGATCGGGCAGGCCGGGATAGAGCACCTTGCTTACGGCAGCATGGCCGGCCAGCAGCTCGGCAACCTTCGCGGCATTGGAGCTGTGCCGCTGCATGCGCAGCTCGAGCGTCTTGAGACCGCGCATCGTCAGGTACGCATCGAATGGGCCGGGCACCGCACCGGCGCCGTTCTGCAGGAAGGCGAACTTGGTGTCGAGTTCCTCGTCGTTGGTCACCAACGCGCCACCGACGACATCGGAGTGCCCACCGATGTACTTCGTCGTGGAGTGCAGCACGATGTCGGCGCCCAGATTCAGCGGTTGCTGCAACGCCGGAGAGGCAAACGTGTTGTCCACCAACACCTTCTGACCGGAGACGGCAGCGATCTCGGCGATCCCGGAGACGTCGGCGATCGACAGCAGCGGGTTGGTTGGCGTCTCCACCCAGATCAGCCGGGTATTGGCGGTGATCGCTGCGCGCACCGCGTCGAGATCGGACAACGCCACCGGGGTGTGTTGCACGCCCCACTGGGTGAACACCTTGTCGATGAGCCGGAAGGTGCCGCCGTAGGCGTCGTCAGGGATGACGACGTGATCGCCGGGACGCAGCACGGCGCGCAACGCGCAATCAGTGGCGGCCATTCCGGAGCTGAACGCCCGCCCGAATGTGCCATCCTCGACCGCAGCCAGCACCGCTTCCAGCGCTGCCCGCGTTGGGTTGCCGGTGCGGGCGTACTCGAACCCGCCGCGCAGGCCACCGACTCCGTCCTGGGCGAACGTGCTACTCGCGTAAATCGGGGCGTTGACGGCCCCGGTCGCCGGGTCGGGCCGGTATCCGGCGTGGATGGCCCTGGTCGCGAATCCCTGCGCCCGGTGCCGGTCGGCGGCACTACGTTGCTCACTCATCGAGAGCGAGCCTATCGGCTCAAACCGTCAGAGCGGCACGCAGATCGTCGACATGATTTTATCGGCGATCGTCTGCCGCTTGGCGTCCCACAGGGGGAACAGGTATCCGATGTAGCAGATGATCCCGTCCACGAAGTGGGCGATCTGGCGCACGATGGACAGCCCAAATCCGATCGGCTGACCAGTTCTCTCGCTGATCACCTTGAACTTGAGCACCGACTTGCCGATGGTCGATCCGGTCTTGCCCTGGCGGTAGAGGTTCCACAGCCCGAACACGACCCCGGCGAGGATAAAGACGAAGAGCAGGATCATTCCCAGCCCCGACGGCTGCGAGGTGCAGGACACCCCGTAGTTGTTATCGAGAGTGCTCGACGTGCAGTTGTTCTCACCGGTGGCGAACGCCAAGCCTTCGCCGATACCGACCAGGATGCCGGGCGGGATGGCGTCGATGACCCAGGCGCCGACCCGCTTGATCCACGGCGTGTAAGCCTCCTTGGACAGCACGCCGACACCAGGCGGAGGTGGCGGCGGGTAATTGCCGGGCGGGGGTGGCGGATAGTTGCCCGGCGGAGGCGGTGGGTAGCTACCAGGTGGCGGCTGCGGTGGCTGCGTCATTGATGTCCTTGCGTTAGCGCGGGAGGCAGATAGTCGACATGATCTTGTCGACCAGCGACTGCCGCTTGCTGTCCCACAGCGGGAACAGGACGGCAACGAGCCAGACGATGCCCAGGCACACGTAGGAGGCCACGGCGTACACCACCTCGCGGACCAGGGACAACCAGAAGCCGATTGGCTGCCCGGTCTTTTCGCTGACCACCTTGAACTTCATGATCGATTTGCCGATGCTCGAACCCGTCGTGCCCTGGCGATAACCCAAGTTCCAGATCACGAACGCGAGTGCGGCCAGACCCGCGACGAAGAGCGCCACCTGACCACCTGTTGACGGCTCCGCCGCACAGGTCGAGTCGACGGTGTACTCGCTCGATTCGGTCAAGCACGCGGTGTCCTGGGTGGCGAACCATACGCCCCAGCCGATGCCCCAGATGACATAGGCCGGGACGTAGTCGATAAGCCACGCCACGACGCGGGTGAACCACGACGTGTATGCGCTCTGCGGCAGTTGCGGAACCGCTTGACCCGGGGGTGGTGGTGCGTATCCCGCGCCGGGAGGCGGCGGCGCATAGCCACCCTGCGGCGGCGGTGGCGGCGGATAGCTCCCGGGCGGGGGCGGTGGTGAATAGCCACCGCCGGATGGCGGGGGGAAGCCTCCGGTCGGCGGGGGCTGCGGGGGGTAGTTCCCCGGCGGAGGACCCGGCGGTTGTTCAGTCATGGCACGCCTTCCACTGCTTCAGTGATCACCTGAGGTGAAGCGGCATAAATGTACCTGAGAAGTACCTGCACATCGCGCTAAAGCAGAATCTTCATCCGCCCGATATCTGCGGGCGTTAACCAACAGCAAATATTTGCTTGGGTAACAATTTCAGCGGCGACGGGGCGCGTCGGACAGGAAGCCGAGGAGGTCGTGGCGGGTGATCACGCCGACGGGTTTGCCGTCTTCGACAACCATCAGCGCATCCCATTCCCGCAGTGACTTCGCCGCCGAACTGACCAGCTCCCCCGCCCCGATCAACGGCAGTGGCTGGCCCATGTGCAACGCCACCGCGTCGGCGAGCTTGGCCCGGCCCTCGAACACCGCGGACAGCAGTTCCCGCTCCGAGACGCTGCCGGCCACCTCGCCCGCCATCACCGGAGGTTCAGCGCCGACGACCGGCATCTGGGAGACGCCGTATTCGCGCAGGATGCCGATGGCGTCGCGCACGGTCTCCTGCGGGTGGGTGTGCACCAAGTCGGGCAGTGCACCAGACTTGCCCCGCAGCACGTCACCGACCGTCGGCTCGGCCACCGAACCGTCCAGGCGGGACCGCAGGAAGCCGTAGGACGACATCCACCCGTCGTTGAAGATCTTCGACAGATAACCGCGCCCGCCGTCTGGCAACAGGACCACCACCAGCGAATCCGGCCCAGCCTCCTGCGCCACCTTGAGCGCGGCAACCACGGCCATTCCGCACGAACCGCCGACCAGCAGGGCTTCCTCACGGGCCAGCCGGCGGGTCATCTCGAAGGAGTCGGCATCGGAGACCGCGATGATCTCGTCGGGCACGGACGGGTCGTAGGCGGCCGGCCAGAAGTCTTCGCCGACACCCTCGACCAGGTATGGCCGGCCGGTCCCGCCGGAGTACACCGAGCCTTCGGGGTCGGCGCCGATCACCTTCACCGCGCCGCCGGACACCTCCTTGAGGTAGCGCCCCGCGCCGGTGATCGTGCCGCCGGTGCCCACCCCCGCGACGAAGTGGGTGACCTTGCCGTCGGTGTCGGCCCAGATCTCCGGGCCGGTCGTCTCGTAGTGGCTGGCCGGTCCGTTCGGATTGGAGTACTGATCAGGCTTCCAGGCGCCCTCGATCTCGCTGACCAGCCGGTTGGAGACGCTGTAGTAGCTGTCCGGGTGATCGGGTGGCACGGCTGTCGGGCAGACGACGACCTCGGCGCCGTAGGCGCGCAGCACGTTCTGCTTGTCCTCGCTGACCTTGTCCGGGCAGACGAAGATGCACTTGTAGCCGCGGCGCTGCGCCACCAGGGCCAGCCCCACGCCGGTGTTGCCTGAGGTCGGTTCGACGATCGTGCCGCCGGGCTTCAATTCGCCGCTGGCTTCGGCCGCGTCGATCATCCTGGCGGCGATGCGGTCCTTGGCGCTACCGCCGGGACTGACGTACTCGACCTTGGCGGCGACCAACCCTGAGCCCTCCGGAACGACGGAGTTCAGTTGGACCAGTGGGGTGTTCCCGATCAGCTCGCTGATGTGGGACGCGATGCGCATGCCTACATCGTGTCAGGCCATCGGCAGGGGTGTTCAGCCGGTCGCTTCGCGGATGTACTCGCCGATCTGTCGCAGCGAGCGCTTGGCTTCCGGAATCAGCGGAGCGGCGAGCTGAAAGTCGTGGATCTGTCCGGGCCACACTCGCACCTCGGTGGGTACGCCGGAGGCGGCCAGCCGGCGCGCCGCCAGCCGTGCGTCATGCAGCAGGACCTCCGAACCCGACACATGGATCAGCGTGCGCGGAAGTCCCGGCTCGATGTGGTCGAGCGGTTCGTAGACGCCTTCGGGTTCGCCGTCCACGATGTTCTTGGCGGCCGCCTTGGCGACCAGCGCGACGAGGGCGTCGAAAGCCTTGGGCGGGAACATCGCATCGGTGTGGGCGTTCGGGTGGTTGAGCTTTTGCTCGTGGTCGAGCTGCAATAGCGGCGAGATGGCCACCAATGCGGCGGGCTCCTCGCCGAGGGCCTGCAGCCGCTGCGCCAGCGTCAGCGCCAGATAGCCGCCCGCGGAATCCCCGGCCAGCACGATCTGGTCGGGCTCGTAGCCGCGCATCCGCAGCCACTGATAAGCGTCGTAGCAGTCGTCGACGGCATTGCCGATCGAGTGCTTCGGAATCAGCCGGTAGTCGACGACCAGCACCGGGGAGTCGGCGAACTTCGACAGCGCCACCGAAATCCGGCTGTGGGAGTTCACCCCGCAAGTCAGAAACGCACCGCCATGCATGTAGAGCACAACGCGGCGGTGACCGTCGGCCGGCAGCACGCCAGGGGCGCGAACCAGTTGCGCGGAGGCGTTGGGCAATCCAATCGTGGCGCGCACAGTGCCGGGGGTGGGCAGCAACGCCCGGGCGACGAAGTCCACCAGGCCAAATGGCCATGGCCAGTGGGGGACGTGGCTGAGAACGGACAACGTGGGCCACATGGTGACGCGGGTGCCCATGGAGACCAGCCGCGCCGCGACGCTGGGGCCACTCTCGACAACTTCGACCGGCGCGCCGTCGCTGACCGGATAGCGGCGCGGGCTTGGCCCATCCGCAAGCCCGCTGCCAGCATTGACACGATGTCGGGCCGAGGCCCGGACCTTACTGGGTGCGGTCATCGCAACACTCCCTACGCCAATGTAGATACGTGTCCCGGGCGGTCACGCGAAGCCCGGTGACTTAGCTTGCCACGCGTATTACCTACAACAACTAACGATTTGATTTCTTACCGGATCTGATACCTCTCCGTAATCGCGGGGCCACCGTCGGAGGAGGATTCAAGCCCGAGCAGCACCTAAACTGATGGACGTGGGCATACGCGCTCCGCGAAGGTCGACAACGGCGCTGGCAGCGGCGGGAGTTCTGGCTTCCACCGGTACCGCCGTGCTGGGTGCTCGCAGTTTGCTCAGTGGTCAAGCGGATCAAGTTCGCAGCGTCATCCCCAAATCCTTTGCCGTGCCACCTCGCGCCGACGGTGTCTACGCACCCGGCGGCGGGCCGGTCCAGCGCTGGGAGCGCGGCGTGCCCTTCGACCTTCATCTGATGGTGTTCGGGGATTCGACCGCCACCGGATACGGCTGCCGCACCGCCGACGAGGTGCCCGGCGTGCTTCTCGCCCGAGGGCTGGCCGAAGAGTCCGGCAAGTTGATCCGGCTGTCGACCAAGGCGATCGTCGGCGCGACGTCGAAAGGCCTGTCCGGTCAGGTCGACGCCATGTTCGTGGCGGGCCCGCCGCCGGACGCGGCGGTGATCATGATCGGCGCCAACGACATCACCGCGCTCAACGGACTGAGCGCATCGGCGCGTCGACTCGGCGCGGCCGTCCAGCGGCTGCGCTCCTCGGGTGCCGTGGTGGTCGTCGGCACGTGCCCCGATTTCGGGGTCATCAAGGAGATCCCGCAGCCGCTGCGGTGGGCGACCCGATCACGCGGCCTGCGCTTGGCCCGCGCCCAGGCCGCCGCGGTGCGCACCGCCGGTGGACTCCCGGTGCCACTGGCCGACCTACTGTCGCCGAACTTCCTGCAGGCACCTGAGGTGATGTTCTCCGAGGACCGCTACCACCCGTCGGCGGCGGGATATGCGTTGGCCGCCAACCAGTTATTGCCTGCGCTGTGCCATGCCCTCGGGGAGTGGACGGGGGAAACGGTTCCCGATCTACCGTGGGCCACCCGTTCGGAGGTTCGGGCGCTGACCGACCGGCTTGGCCCCTTGGTGAAGCTGTTGCGCCGCCGCACGACCGGGGTCCCCGCACCGATCGTGGTGCCCGCGAGCTAGGTTCGTGTGCAGTCGTCGCCGCACACCAAGGAGCCGCCATGCCCGAAGCCGTCATCGTTTCCACTGCCCGCTCGCCGATCGGTCGCGCGTACAAGGGGTCGCTGGCCACCATCCGCCCGGACGATCTCGCTGCCCAGATGGTGCGCGCCGCCCTGGACAAGGTGCCCGGGCTTGATCCCCGCGACATCGACGACCTGATCATGGGATGTGGGCAGCCCGGTGGTGAGTCCGGGTTCAACATCGGCCGCGTCGTTGGCGTCGAGCTGGGTTACGACTTCCTGCCGGGCACTACGGTGAACCGGTACTGCTCGTCGTCGCTGCAGAGCACCCGGATGGCGTTCCATGCGATCAAGGCCGGCGAGGGCCACGCGTTCATCTCGGCCGGGGTGGAGACCGTCTCGCAGTTCGGCAAGGGCAGCGCCGACGGCTGGCCCGATACGAAGAACTCGCTGTTCGACGAGGCGCAGGAGCGTTCGACGGCTGGCGCCGCCGGTGCCGAGGAGTGGCACGATCCGCGTGAAGACGGCCTGATTCCCGACGTGTACATCGCGATGGGCCAGACCGCTGAGAACGTGGCGCTGTACACCGGGATCAGCCGTGAGGACCAGGACCACTGGGGCGTTCGCTCGCAGAACCGCGCCGAGGAGGCCATCAACAGCGGCTTCTTCGCGCGCGAGATCGTGCCGGTGACCCTGCCCGACGGCACCGTGGTCAGCACCGACGATGGCCCGCGTGCCGGCACCACCTACGAGAAGATCAGCCAGCTCAAGCCGGTGTTCCGGCCCAACGGCACGATCACCGCTGGCAACGCCTGCCCGCTGAACGACGGCGCCGCGGCGCTGGTGATCGTCTCCGATACCAAGGCCAAGGAGCTGGGCCTGACCCCACTGGCGCGGGTCGTGTCCACCGGGGTGTCCGGGCTGTCGCCGGAGATCATGGGCCTTGGCCCGATCGAGGCGGTCAAGAAGGCGCTGGCCAACGCCAAGCTGTCGATCTCCGATATCGACCTCTACGAGATCAACGAGGCCTTCGCCGTGCAGGTGCTCGGCTCGGCGCGGGCGCTGGGAATGGATGAGGAGAAGCTCAACGTCTCCGGCGGCGCGATCGCGCTCGGGCATCCGTTCGGCATGACGGGCGCGCGGATCACCGCCACGCTGCTGAACAACCTGCAGACCTACGACAAGACGTTCGGCATCGAGACGATGTGCGTCGGCGGCGGCCAGGGCATGGCCATGGTCATCGAGCGGCTCGCCTAGAGGGTCTCTGCATCGAGTCAGACCTCAGAGCGGCGATTCTTTCGATTTCATCGCACTGAGGTCTGACTCGATGTCCATGCGCGCCTGGTCCGTTCGATGATCTCGCCCCTTCGGTCGCCGGCGACTATCCGGATCCGCCGCCAACCGACGTCGGCGATGTACTCCGATCGAGTCCGATCATTGCGGTAGATGCTGCGCTCCAGACGATGCTGCTCGCCGTCGTATTCGATTGCGACCATCACATCGCGCCAGCCCATGTCCAGGAAATAGAACGAACGACCGTCATCCCTGAGTACGGGGATCTGCGTCTCGGGTCGCGGGAATCCGGCCGCAACCAGCAGCAGTCGCAGCCACGTCTCGCGCGGAGATTGCGATCCTGAGTCCGCGAGGTCGAGCACCTTGGCGATCCGTCGGATTCCAGTGGCGTTGGGATGGCGCGGCAGCAGATCGAAGACAGCATCGACGTTCAAACGAGTCGCGTTGGCGAGTGCGTCGACCCGGGCCACCGCCTGTCCCAACGTCCCGCGCCGCGCAAGGTCGAACGCGGTGCGCGGCAACGTCGTGACCGGTAACCCACGTAAGGGACGGACTTCGTCGTCGAGCAGTGTCTCCGCGCGGCTGATAATGCCTGACGGTGCTTTGTTGTTCGAATAGTTGAGTTCGATCGGAGCGGACGCATCGACCCATTTCGCTCCGTGTAGCGCCGAGGCGGTGAGCCCGGTGACGACCGCCCGACCGCGAGACCAAAGAATCGCCCCGAGTGCCCGGTCCCGGGCAGAGAGCTCGCCCGAGGCACATGTGTACACGTCAGGGAAGATCCGCTGGCAATGCGCCCGAAGCTGGTACTTGGTCAGCTCCCCCGCAGCGACAGCGTCACTCCCAATGAAGACCCGTTGCATCGTCAAGAGCGTCGCCCGTGCCCGGGATTCCGGTATTCGCCCATCCCCAGCCCATCGAGTCAGAACTGGGTGCGACGAAACGGGCCGACCTTTCGCACTGCCGTCTGACTCGACGCAGATACGACAAAGCCCCGGCCGTACAGGCCGGGGCTTTGTGCGTAAGAACAGCTAGCGACTCTGGAAGTACGACAGCAGTCGCAGGATCTCCAGGTACAGCCAGACCAGCGTCACCGTCAGGCCGAGGGCCACACCCCAGGCTGCCTTCTCCGGTGCGCCGGCACGGATCATCTGGTCCGCGGCGTCGAAGTCGATCAGGAAGCTGAACGCCGCCAGTGCGATGACGAACAGCGAGAAAGCGATCGCGATCGGGCCACCGCTGCGCAGGCCGAGGCCCTCACCGCCACCAACACCGAACATCGCCAACACGAAGTTGCCGAGGATCAGCACCAGCACGCCGACCATGCCCGCGACGATCATGCGGGTGAACTTCGGGGTCACCCGGATGGCGCCGGTCTTGTAGACGACGAGCATGCCGAAGAACACGCCGATGGTGCCCAGCACCGCCTGGCTGATCATCACGCCGGCGTTGGCGCCGGACACGACGACGTTGGCGAAGATGAACGAGACGGCGCCGACGAACAGGCCTTCCAGCGCCGCGTAGCTCAGCACGATGGCCGGGTTGTCCTGCTTACGCCCGAAGGTCGCGACCAGCACCAGGGCCAGGCCACCGAGCGCACCGATCAGGGTGAACGGCATGGCCAGCGCCAGGTTGGCCGACACCAGGAAGTAGGAGATGACGGCGACGACAGACAGCACACCCAGGGTGATGCCGGTCTTGGTGACGACGTCGTCGATCGTCATGGGCCGCGAGACACCGGTCTGCGGCTGGTACTGCGCGGTATAGGGGTCGGCCTGATAGGCCACCTGCTGGGCACCGGCGACGCCGGTACCGAATTGTGCGTAGCCGCCCTGCTGCTTAGGCAGCGAACGAAATACCGGGTTGCTGGTCTCCCGCACCGTCGGAATCCTCTCCTGGAAGTCGCGTAACGCACCGTCAACGAACGGCGCCTCGAACCGGTTCCCAGGAAGTCCACAACGTTCTTCCCGGCGTGTCCGGCCCTACGAAGCCTGACCTTACCTTGGACGGCATCCGGCGGGTGCTTATCTAGATCGGCCCAATGGTAAAACTAGGACATCCAACCTTTTAGGACCGGAAGGACCTCAACTGTCGTGACGGCTGAATCCGACGAAGTCTTGACCCGCGTCGAGGGCGGCATCGGCTTCCTGACGCTCAATCGCCCGAAGGCCATCAACTCGCTGACCCACAACATGGTCACGATCATCGCCAGGGCACTGACCGACTGGGCGGACGATGAGAGCGTGCGCGCGGTAGTCGTCACCGGCGCCGGCGAGCGCGGCCTGTGCGCCGGCGGCGACGTCGTGGCGATTTACCACAGCGCCCGCGCCGACGGCTCCGAAGCTCGCCGGTTCTGGCTCGAGGAATACCGGCTCAACGCGCAGATCGGCAGCTATCCCAAGCCGTATGTGGCGATCATGGACGGCATCGTGATGGGCGGCGGAGTCGGGATCGCCGCGCACGGCAGCGTGCGGGTGGTGACCGACAAGTCCAAGGTCGCCATGCCCGAGGTCGGCATCGGCTTCATTCCCGACGTCGGCGGCACCTACCTGCTGTCCCGGGCACCCGGTGGGCTCGGGTTGCACGCCGGGTTGTCCGGTGTGCCGTTCTCCGGGGCCGACGCCATCGCGCTCGGGTTCGCCGATCATTACGTCCCGCACGAAGCGCTCGAGAAGTTCGTCGCCGCGATCGTCGCCGACGGGGTGGACGCGGCGGTGGCGGCCTTCGCCATTGACCCCCCGCCGAGTCACCTTCTGGCCCAGCGCCATTGGATCGACGAGTGCTACGCGGGCGAGACCATCGCCGATATCGTCGCCGCCCTGCGAGACCACGACGAAGACGAAGCCAAGAAGGCCGCCGAGGTCATCGCGTCGCGCTCCCCCATCGCGGCATCCGTCACACTGGCGGCGCTGCGGCGCGCCGGCGAGCTCGACACGCTGGAAGACGTTCTGGTGCAGGAGTACCGGGTGTCCTCGGCATCGCTGGACTCCCACGACCTCGTCGAGGGCATCCGCGCGCAGCTCGTGGACAAGGATCGCAACCCGACGTGGAACCCACCGTCGCTGTCGGCGGTGACCGAGCAGGATGTGGAACAGTACTTCGCGCCGGCAGACCCGGACCTGACCTTCGAGGAGGACAAGTGAGCCCCGAAAGAAGTTTTGAAACCATCCTGGTCGACCGCGACGAGCGGGTTGGCACCATCACGCTCAACCGGCCCCAGGCGCTCAACGCTCTCAACAGCCAGGTCATGGTCGAGGTCACTACGGCCGCCGCCGAATTCGACGCCGATCCCGGTATCGGCGCCATCGTCATCACCGGCAACGCCAAGGCGTTCGCCGCCGGTGCCGACATCAAGGAGATGGCCGCCCTCTCGTTCTCGGAGGTCTTCGACGCCGACTTCTTCGCAGCCTGGAGCAAGCTGGCCGCCGTCCGCACTCCCACCATCGCCGCGGTGGCCGGGTACGCCCTGGGCGGCGGCTGTGAGCTGGCGATGATGTGCGACGTGCTGATCGCCGCCGACACCGCCAAGTTCGGTCAGCCCGAGATCAAGCTCGGCGTGCTGCCGGGCATGGGCGGCTCGCAGCGGCTGACCCGGGCGATCGGCAAGGCCAAGGCGATGGACCTCATCCTGACCGGTCGCACGATCGACGCCACCGAGGCCGAACGCAGCGGCCTGGTGTCCCGGGTGGTGCCCGCCGACGAACTGCTCACCGAGGCCAAAGCCGTCGCGACCACGATCTCGCAAATGTCGCGATCGGCCGCGCGGATGGCCAAGGAAGCCGTCAACCGCGCCTTCGAATCCACCCTGACCGAGGGCCTGCTCTACGAGCGCCGGCTGTTCCACTCCGCGTTCGCCACCGACGACCAAACCGAGGGCATGGCCGCCTTCACCGAGAAGCGCACTCCGAACTTCACCCACCGCTAAGGTGCTGTCGTGAGCGAAGCCGAGCCGGAACAGACCGAACCCACCGACTCGGCGGTCGCGACCGAGCAACCCTCCGCGCCGGAGCCGAAACCCGAGCCCAAACCGGACTGGTGGCAACGGCGTTACACGTTCACCGGCACCGCGGTGGGCCTGGTCTTTCTGGGCCTTTCGCTCAGCCCGTCGCTGCTACCGCGCGGGCCGTTATTTCAGGGCCTGGTGAGCGGCGCCGCCGGCGCCATCGGGTACGGCCTCGGCGTCTTCGCGGTCTGGCTGTTGCGTTATATGTTGTCGCGGCCCACCAGTCCACGTCCACCGCGATGGGCCTGGCCGGTGCTCGTGATCGTCGGCGCCATCTGGCTGGTCCTCACGATCTACTGGTTCCACGTCTGGCAGGACCATGTCCGTGACCTGATGGGTGTGCCGCGGCTCAAGTGGTTCAACTACCCGCAAGCCGCGCTCATCGGTGTGATCACGTTGTTCCTGTTTGTCGAAATCGGCCAGCTGGTGGGCAGACTCGTCAGATTCCTGGTGCGCCAGCTGAATCGTTTTGCGCCGCCACGTGTTTCGTTCGTGGTTGTGATCGCAATATTGCTGAGCGTGGCGATCGCCCTGCTCAACGGCATTGTGGTCAGGGGCAGCATGAGCGTCCTGAACAGCACCTTCGCCTCGGTCAACGACGAGATGGATTCGGATAATCCGGCCCCGACCACGCCGCTGCGATCAGGCGGGCCGGGCTCGCTGGTCACCTGGGATACCTTGGGCCATCAGGGCCGAGTCTTCGTAGCCGGTGGCCCCACCGTCGAGCAGCTCACCAAATTCAACGGCGCGCCCGCAGTCGAGCCGATCCGCGCCTATGCCGGCAAGAACTCCGCCAAGAACATCAAGGCGGCCGCCGATCTCGCCGCCCGGGAGCTGGAGCGGGCCGGCGGATTCAAGCGCAAGGTCATCGCGGTCGCGACGACGACGGGAACGGGCTGGATCAACGAAGCCGAAGCCTCCGCGCTGGAGTACATGTACAACGGCGACACGGCGATCGTGAGCATGCAGTACTCATTCCTGCCGAGTTGGCTGTCGTTCTTGGTGGACAAGGAGAACGCGCGTCAGGCCGGCCAGGCACTGTTCGAAGCGGTCGACGCGCGGCTGCGCGAGCTACCGGAGGCGCAGCGGCCCAAGATCGTGGTGTTCGGTGAAAGTTTGGGCTCGTTCGGCGGCGAGGCGCCGTTCCTGAGCCCGAACAACATCATCGCGCGCACCGACGGGGCGCTGTTCTCCGGCCCGACGTTCAACAACACGATGTGGAACGACGTCACGGTCAACCGCGACGAGGGATCGCCGATGTGGCTACCGATCTTCGACGAAGGCCAGAACATCCGGTTCGCCGCACGACCCGAGAACCTGGGGCGACCCGACAAACCGTGGGGTTACCCGCGGATCGTCTACCTGCAGCATGCCTCGGACCCGATCACGTGGTGGAACCCCGATCTTTTGTTCGCCGAACCGGATTGGCTGCGCGAACCGCGCGGCTACGACGTATCCGCCGACATGTACTGGATTCCGATCGTGACGTTCCTGCAGGTGTCGGCGGACATGGCGGTGGCCGTCGATGTGCCCGACGGGCACGGGCACCGCTATGTGCGCGACGTGGTCAACGCGTGGGCAGGGATCATGCAGCCTCCCGGGTGGACGGCAGAGAAGACCGATCGGCTGCGCGGGATCGTCACCGATCCGGAGTGAGTTCGTCGAGCACGCCGGACTCGACCAGCGCCTCATATCCGCCGATGACGTCGGTGGCCCGGTGCAGTCCGAGGTCCAGCAATGAGACGGCGGCGAGGCTCGAGGTATAGCCCTGCGAGCACAGCACCACCCATTCGACGTCGTGGTCCTTCGCCTGGGGCAACCGGGCGTCGCTGGTCGGGTCGCACCGCCACTCCAGCACATTCCGTTCGATCACCAGTGCAGCCGCCGTCTCCCCTTCGACAGCTCGCTGGGCGGCGGGTCGGATGTCGACGAGAATCGCACCGCGACGCAGGGCGGCCGGGACTTCGCTGGCCTCCAATCGGTGCAGCCGCTCCCTCGCGACGCCCAGGATACGATCGATTCGGCTGGTCATCGGCTCATTGTCCTTCGGGTTCGTCGGTCAGCTCGGTGCGCATGCGGCGCAGCGTGTTGCGTTCGGTCACTTCGTAATACGACATCGCGGTCAGCGGCGGCGAGTAGGCATGCACACTCAACGTGGCCGCGACGGGCGGTGCACTGACGGGCGCACGGACCACGTCGTGAACCCAGCCCAGCGGGAATGCCGCCTGATCGCCCGCGTCGAGGCGACGGCGGTGCAATCGCTCACCGTCCCAACGGTATTCGTGGAGCGCACCAGACAACACCGTGAGCGCACCCAACGACCCGCCGTGATCGTGCAGTTCGGTGAAATGACCGGGCACCCAGCTGATCAGCCAGACGTCGAGCTCGTCGTCGGCATAGAGCCGGGTGAACCACCGTTCGTCGGCGGGCGGCCCACCGGCGGGCAACAACTCGTTGAACTGACCGCGCAGGACCTGATCGGCGTACTGGTCGGTGGCGTGCAACAGGTCGGGTAACCGCAACCGGGTCGGCGCGGATACCGCTGGAGCAGTAGAGGGAAATGTGGCAAGAGAAAGGGCAGCGCCCGAATACGGCATGACGAGGGACTTTCGGAGAAATTGCAGGGAAAAGTCGGGGGTCGGCTAGTGCCGACAACACTCCCGGTACCCGGTGCGCTCCGTCATGGCCGCCAGTGTTGCATAGATTGAATCCATGCGCGGGTACCGATGTCGCTCCCTGTTTGCCGCTGCTGCGTGCGTCGCGGCACTGACCGCGTGCTCATCGGGCGGTGGCGGGCACAGCACTTCCACCACACCCGCGCCGTCGAGTAACGCACAGTCGTCGGCCGCGGCGGCTTCGCCGTCGAGCACCATAGGGACATCGCCTGGCGGGGTGACCACCCGCATTGACGTGCCCGCAGAATCGACCGAAGAACAATATGCGCAGGCCTGCATGGCCACCAAGACGTGGATGGACGCCAAGGGCGGTGATCCGACGACCTTGGTCGAGCCGTTCCTCAAGGAGTTGCAGAGCAACGCAGCCGCCGGCCCGGCGACGTTCAACAGCACCTGGGGGCAGTTGTCGACAGCGCAGCAGGCCGCGGTGATCATCGCAGTGCGCGCGGCCGCCGAGGGCGGCTGCTGAGCGTTGTAATCACGGGTAGCAAAAGTCGTCGCAACGACTGTAGGTTCCACTTTCACATGGCGGATGCCATCGCCTCTACCAGTGCGTTTCCAAAATTCCGGTCAAGATGGCGGACGCCAAATTCCATTTTCGATGGCGGATCCTAGAACCACACGGTTGTCCAGATCTTGATCGCCTCATATGGACCCGTTTCCGCACCTACCGACCACAATCAATGAGTGGCTGTCAGTCCAAGCTCGGAACCGGATGCTGGGGCCCTGCGTGCTCGGTTGGCTAGATGGCAGCACGCCCGCAACTGGGTGGCGATCGGTAATCTCGGAGAGCATGTGACGGGGCGGTTGCTTGTCTCTCTCGGCTACTTACTGCTGGGTGCGCAAGACGACTTCCTCGGTATGGTCCCCGATGTCCTCGGCACGCGCACGGCCACGAAGCCGGAAGATTTCGTTGCAGTTGATCCCGAGGGCCGGCTAGTGACGGTGAACAGCAAGGCGTCGGTCAGCGTACGGTCGTGCCGGGAAACAAGAACTGGCGAACTTGTTGCGCCGCAGATCACCCGTCACCAACGCGCGATCGCCTACACCACCGTGCGTGCGAGTCTCGTTTCGCCTCTTGACGGCGACGCGTATAGCCAGGTCGTCAAGGTGGATCTTCTGCACATGAAGGCGCAGATATTCGACGTTGGTGACGACGGGCGATTGGAGCGTGTAGGTGCACCTCACGACATAAGGACATCAGTCGCTGAGCTCCTAGCCGAGTTTCCTGACTCCGTCCCTCCCCCGAACGTGGGTGACCTTTTCTGACCGGTGCCCGCAGGAGGAATCATGTCCAGTGACTGCACAGGATGCCGATTGGGCGGCTGACGTTGGCACTCGACCTGGCGGCAATACACGTTCTGGTCCAACATCATTCGCACGTAATCGCTGATCGCGGTTGTCCTTATCGTGTTGACTTGCGGCGCCCTGTAGGTGAATAACTCGGATTCACGGTGCGCAGAAGATTCGCGTCTTAGCTCCAACACTGGCTCCTGCGGCGATCGTCGTTTGCAACAGGTGATTGAGTTGCAGGGCCTCAGGATTCGGATTCTGCTTTGCGAGTTCCGCTGCTAGTGTTTTGGCGGACAACATGTTACCCAATACGATCCAAATCTCCTTGGACGTCAATGGATTCCGCAACAACTTCGACAGGCTCAGGTCCCACGCCGACTCGACATCAGGCCAGGTTGAGGCTCTCAGGCGGCTCTTGATCGTCAGCATCGTCCTGTCTTTTTTCTTTCGAGTGTTCTTCTCTTTCGCTGGAAAGGTATGCGGCTTATCCCAGTGAGAGAAGTTGGGAGGCTTGCGAAGTGAGTACGTCGAGAACAGTGTGGTGTTCTTTTGGGCTTGGGCGCACACCTCTTGTACGGCTGACGCAGAGTATTTGCGATAGCTGCTTGATGCCTTGGCGTGAACCATGACTACTCGTCGGTGATCTGTATCCTCGTCGGCCAAAATGAAGTCTGCGGTCTCTTTGTTCATGTCGTCGCAGATGGCGAGGGACGGATTAAATTTGAGTGGCTGTGGGTGGAACCGCTTGGTCCAGTCGGTGTCGAGATCTAGTGCGCTGGTATCGAATCCGACCTGTACCCAGCCGTCGATGAGCGCGAACAGGCAGTCAGGATCATATTGGTCGCCCGGCGCGACGAAGGCGCCTTTTTCGCTTGAGATGTCTTTGAAGATCCGCGAGGGGTACAGGCAATGGCCGACGTAGAACTCGTCGGGGTTGAACCGGTTGCCAATTTTGAGGCCGGGCGCAAAGAAGCTGCCGTGGACGTAGATCACGTTCGGATCGTCTGGGATGATATTGAACGATTGGGTGTCATTGAGCGCGCGAACTATTGAGCGTTTTCGGAACCCTGGTAGTTGCACGAAGTCCACGTCCATCTCCGGTGATTGGAGACTGTACCGCTGGGTTACGGGATTGAACGCGGCCGCGACGTTGTAGTCCGTCTGGTTGAGCTTCACGGTGAAGTCTGAGACAGGGTTTGTTGTTGTGCCGGTGAGCTTCTGGCGTTCGACGCAAAGGTCTTCGCTGGCGAGCGGCTGTCCCTTTTCGTCTTCGTTGTCTCCGGCGTATCGGTACTCATCGGTGAGGTCAGTGATATCGAGGAGAAGATTGTTGGCTGCCACACCTACTGTGGGGGCGGCAACGCTGCTCGAATAGCGTCCGTAGAGTTCGGGATATTGTTTGGCGCTGGCGATTTGGGCGGTGAGCGATTCGACCCATCGCCGGAAGGCCCGGACTCTTAGTGGCGGACCTTGTTCCGATATCCGTCCGGTCGACATGCCGACGTAGCGACGGATCGGGCGTACGTCGGCGTTTCGGCCCGTTTGGTTCCCGCTGTCAGTCTGTGATGTCCCTGATCGGGTGCTGACGCTTGAGTCGTCGGTGAACGCTTCGTCGTCCATGTCATCAATGTCGTCGAGGACCTGTACAGAGGTTCCGTCGTAGCCGGTAACTGTTGATACGACGTGGCCGTGCTCGTCAAGGATTGGTGGTACGTCTGCGATGGACGGGGCTGCGATCGTGCGGCGGCGGACGACGCGATTACTCAGGTTGGTGTTGCGGGACGAAACGATGCTTACCCGGCCGTGGGCGCCCGGAGTAACGACGCACTGGAGTTGATTGGGCCGGATGGGATGTAGGTGTCGTAATCCGTCTCCGCCGCTGCCTGCTCCAGTGCTCGCTGTGGCGACGATACCGAGCTTCGGGAACATCATGATTAGCCTGGCCTCTAGCTGAGCTGCGGCGAAGTAGCGGGTCTTGAGGAAGCCGACGTTTTCGACCTTTCCGCACAGGTAGATCACGGTGTGCGGCGATGCGTGGGACACGTCGTAGCGAGTGAATTCGTAATCTTCTTCCGCCAACGCGAATTCAACCTGTTCGCTGAGATCATCGAGCGTCGGTTTACCTTCAAGCTGCCGGAGAGTCACCCTTCGATCGAACAGCACTTCCTTAACGATCTCCTCGGGCGTCATTGTCGGCTCGTCTGCGCCCGGCCGCACGTGGAGGAGGCTCCGGAATTTTCGATCGATGTAGAGCGCCTCTGGCTGTGCATCGGTAAACGACTCGAGCAGCTGCTGCGACAGCGTTTTGGCTAGCTGATCCTCGTTGATGCTCGCATCGTAGGTTTCGTAGAGTCCCCAGGATTGCTCGATCTGTTCGCGGAAGTGATCGAGCACCCAGGCGAGTCCGTCATCGTTGGGGCCCTTACGGATTACACGACCGACCTGCTGGACTACCGAGCGAACATTCTTGAGCAGGTCGAAGAACGCTAAGACCTGGAATCGATAGTCATCGATTCCTTCGAGAAGCTTGTACTGGTGGATCCAAATCAATGCCTCGCTTTGCGCGGGCGAGGGAACTGATTTTCGCATCCAGGAGCCGGGTTGCGGTGCCGGGAAGGTGTCGTGAATACCGACGACCCGGCCGCTGAACCCACGCGAGATGAATGCCTCTCCGAGCCTTGTGATGCTTGCGGCGTCCTCGCAGTGGATGATGACCCGGTGTGTCCACGCGGAGTAGTCAGAACCCCATAGTCCTTCGCAGTATTGGATAACGTCGTCGCAGAACTCCCGCTCCAGAGGTGCTGGATCGCGTTGGACGACAGTCACTTTGCGTATCCACTCGTCCTCGACTGCTGTTTGGTATTTGTATAAAGCGACGTTGCCCGCCGCGATACGAAAGGCTTTGAGGTCGTTGCGGAATGGCGTTGCCGAGAGAAGGACTAACGGTTTGTCGAGTTGCCGCACAGCTTCGCTGTATCTGGCCGCTGGCTCATAGTGCCCCTCATCGAACACAATAAGGTCGACATGGTTGCGTAGCGCGTCGTAGATTTTTCGCTGATGGGGTCCGCGACGCCGTTGCAATTCGAGGAGCATCTGCACAGTCATCACCACAACTGACCTGTTTTGGGCGAGTTCGGTCGAAAGGTCGCGGTGACGGTGTGTTCCGATTATTCGGTCAAACTGCTTCTGGGCGAACGCTTTCAGCGGATCTTCGAAAGAGTCGCAGCCGTTGGTAAACAGGGTTTCGACCGATGCCAGATCATTGCTATCGGCAACGGAGTAACAGGTCTTCGGCAAGCGAATCGTGGCACTGAGACCGAACTTTTCAGTTCCGATGAACAGATTGCCACTCAGCTCGCGTACGAGCTGATCACGGATCGCCTCCCGCGTCGTCAGCACCAACACGTTACCGATCTCTGGGGCACACAGGGCCAAGCCGGCAATGACTGCAGTTTTGCCGGTGCCAGTCGGATGACACACGAGGGCTGCACCGGGTGGCTCCGATCGCATCGCATCGTCATACACGCCGCGGCGATACTTGCGGACCATAGTGATGGCGTCGAACTGGTAGCTGCGAAATTTGTCTCGATACCGCAACTCTGCGAGCGATCCAGCCGTCGCCACTCGTCCTCCTTCAATCGTGCAAGTCGGCGATCTTCGCCCGCGATACTATTGGCTGATAGTAGTTCGGCCACAACACTATCCGTGGGGAATTCTATTTCCCTGCATGGTGAGCCAAAAAAGGAGTCACGCTTTCTACGCGCGGGAATCCAATGATTGGCAGAGCAGTTACGGAATGTCACGACGCGTGCGCAGCGGGGTTCAGCGTTCCGACGTCTCGTCCGGGGATGTTTACGCCGACCGACAACGGCCTATGTACCACCGACTGAGGCCTGGGGCGCCTGGGCATGTCACAGATCGTCGATGATCCGGGGCTACCCAGGTGGCTCGCTGTCGAGGACCGTCTGGATTGGAGGGTCCGCGCTGGGGGCTGTCGCGCCGTCGTCCGGTGTTGGCCGTAACCGGGGCCGTGGCCGTGGGGCGCCAGCCGATAGAGCGGAAGATGTCGCCCAGGTGTCGGCGAGGGTGGTTAATTCCCCTGTCTGCGCGTTGGCTTGATTTCGTCGGGTGGTGCTGCCGAATTGATACGAGGGAAGATCGGCCGTGGCGTTCGGTCCGGCTAGGGCGGGGTAGGGAGTGGTGTTGGGCGCGGCGAAACCGTATCCCGCTCTGAATCTGCGAATCCATTCGTCGAGGCCGACGGTGGAGGTGCGGAATCGGATCCACCGCTGGTTTTCCCATCCCCACCCTGCTGGCTTGCCACCTAGGGTGCCGGTGAATTTGTCGACGAGGAGCGCGGCTGCCGCCGCGCCTCGATCGGCGAGGTCGGTGACGGTGGCCTCTTTCATGGCCAGGTTCATCCCTCCCTCGGTGTCGTCGTGGTAGATGGTGACGACACGATCGCGGTAGCCCGGCATTACCAGCTGTGCGGCGTCGAGCCAGCCGCGGGCGGTATCGACGATCTGAGACAGGAACGAGCTGAGCGCTGCGACACCGGAGGTGGGCAGTGTCGTCCAGGGCCGCAGGAGGCCCTCGCCGTTTTCGACTGGGAGATAGCAGTTCTCGGTCTGGATAGAACTCTTGTGGATGTCGGGAGGAAAGCTTTCTAGGTCGATCGCGAAGGTGGGTCGGGTCGGCAGCGGAGCGTCGAAGAAGTGCACCGGCAGGTTCGCGCAGATGCCGCCATCGGAGAACCAGTTGACGTCGAATGTGGGGGCAGTTCCCAGTGCTGCTGCGCCCTCTGCTGAGGTTGCGTGTGGGTTGGCTTGCAACCAGGCATCGGCCGCGGCACGAGCCGTGCGGTTAGCTTCCAGTGAGTAGTTCACCGCGTACAGCGGAACTGCGGTGATCAACAGCGGGAAGCTCAGGCTCATTCGGGTTGACACGATGACGGGTAGGTCGTCGGGGTTCGGCCATGGCTTCTTGGATCCTGCTTGTGCCCGCAACAGGTCGCGTTTGCGGACATCAATAGGCGACAGTGGGATTCCATCCGAGCCTACGCTCGGTGGGTGCGACACCATCCAGTCGACGACCTCGGCTGGGAAGAGTTTGCGCATTTGATCAGGTTCGAAGAAATACTCCTGCGTTGCCCACGGCATCGGCATCGGTTGGCGGCGAGTGATGTTCGTTGTCATCATGCGCAACTCGATGCCCGATGAGGCGAGCGTTCCGAAGGTCAGCGGTCCGCTATCGCTGGACAGTCCGGCCATCGATTGGAACTTCGCGTGCAGCCAGGGCGTCAACGCCGGCGCCCCGGCTGCGCCGGCGCCGGGCATGCCCGTGCACAGTCCAAAGTTTTTCGACGACACGGTCCCCAGCGTTCTGGCGGCGCCGCACGCGACTCCCACAATCGCACCGATGAGTGCCAGGACCACGCCGGCGAGCACTCCGGCAACGAGCGCCAGCCCATGACCCTGCGCACAGGCGACTGTCACCACGATGCCCGGTATCGCACCGAGCAGGGCCCACCAGCCGTAGCCCGCGATCAACGCCACGGCGATGCGGATCTTCCCGGCGGGCTTGCCCATTCCGGCGGTGAACGCACGGTAGAGAGGCAGGGTCTTCTTGGTTGGCTGGAACAGCCGGAACAGAACCGATTCCCCGTTCTCCTGTGCGGTGATGTCTGCCGGAAGAGCTTCCAGCAGCGTGAATCCGCCGGAGGCTCTGCCGAACTCCGCTGCGGCGGCACCCGCGGCGGCAATCGCTCCCGCTGAGGATCCGCCGATCGAGCGCAACCGGTAGGTCTGGGCGAGCGTGCAGACGGCGCGAGGGTAGATCACCCCGCTGGTGATCCCACCCTTCATGACGACGTCACATTCCAAGTCTGGCTTCGTCGTCGGAATGGTCATTGCGTACTCCTCTCGAGACGTCTGCGGTTGACGGTCCGCTCCAACTGGGAGGGCCTGCCGCCGGAATGACTGTGGTGGTGGGTGCTATTGGCGCCTAGCGTTTGCGCGCCGCCTTTTTCGTAGCCTTGGCCGGCGCGGCCTGATGGGCTGCTTGCTTACCGGAGGCCTTCTTCGCAGGAGCCTTGCGGGCAGCCTTCTTGGCAGGGGCGCTGCTGGGAGGTGGAGGCGGGTTTTGTGGGGCGTCGGATCCTGGAAGGTCGTCTTGACCCAGATACTTCAGGTGCAGAGAGGTCAGGAAATCCTTGTCCTGATAGATGGGCATCAGATCTGTGGTGCCGTCGAGTACGGTGGTCAGCCAGTCCGAGTCGTTTGCCGCGCCGGACAGTTTCCATGCGGCCGCCCACAGTGCGCTCAGCGTCACGGCTCCGGCTGCGATGACGTCGACGGTCTGCTCTCCACACGTGTTCCAGAGCGCATCCAGAACTGCGGGGGCTTTGGTAGCGCTGGTGTGCTGGCCTGGGCGCGCCTTGTTGTAGGTTGTGCAAATCGTCTCCGGAGGCAGCGTGTCTCGGGCGAAGATCATCAAATCCATGACCGCCTTGGCCGCGTCGCGTGGGCTGCCAATTGTGCGAGGCGTGAAGCTCAGATTCTTGATGGCACCGCTGATCTCGCGCGCGATGTCATCCGCATGTGCGTCCACCATATTGTCCTCGTAGGTGGCATGCACGCCGGTCCGCGCTCCGTTCAAGCCGTCGCTGTGCTGCGAGGAATGCAACGGCTGGCAGGCGTCGCCCACGTAGTGCGCCAAGCAGCCCGCGGCGGTGAGGAAGCGTGCGCCGTCTCCCTGCCGCGCGAACTCCACGATTTTGGCGAATATCTGCCAGGCCCGGAAGGGCAGCGCACCTTGGTTATTCGTCTTCGACGTCGATGCGCTCGGTGGGGGCGCGTCGTCGTAGAAGTCCATCCAGTTGCTGTGATTGAGCGAGTCTTCGTCGGCCTGATAGGCCTCCAGCAGCGATTGGCCGTCTCCCCCGGGCAGGTCGATATCGGCGTAGTGATTCCAATTTTCCATCACCCGTGCGACTTTCGGCTTCACCTTGTTGATGGTGGTCTTCCATACCACGTCCGGCACATCGCTGAGCGGGACGAAGTCCTTGGCCTGCAGATCAGTCGCCGTCTTGAGTTGGTTGTTGTCGCGGAAGCTGAGGTTGTTGACGTTGGCCGTGAAGAACTTCCGCAGCGCCGGGTTCTTGACCAGGAAACAGGCCTGTTGCCCAATCTTGAAATGCCCCACCGGCCCCCAATACTGCACGCGTTCTGCCGTCGGCCCGGAGAGCAGATCCAGATTCAGCTCCCGCAGGACCACCGCCATCGACGTGGCCAGCGAGAACTGCAGGAATTGGCCGCCGGCCGGATCGTCGGTGATCTGCTGGCCGCCCCATTCCAGTCCGAACGGCGAACGCTCACCGGGCTCGATGACACCATCCAGACACCACAGTGATCCCGAATCACCGGGCTGCGTCACCAGCGGGCCGCTCGTCCCGTCGGATCGGGTCCCGATGACGAAGTCGGCGATGTAGTCGCGCCCGCCGACCGACTTGTAGCGATAGAAAAGAGCTTTGATCTCTCCGTGCATTTCTCCGCTTGCCGCGCCGTGCCCGACGACTGGCTGTCCGATCCACGACAGCGAGGCGGTGCTGGCATCGAAGTCTTTGACGTCACCGAGCGGCTTCGTCAGGACGGACTCGTCCCAGATGTTGGCATCTTCCAGTCGGACGATGGCGGCATCGATATTCACCACGGCATCCCTGCCGGGCAGGCTGGGATACACCTCTGAAAATGTGCGTTCGGTCAGGTGGGGCGCGCCAAGGGTGTTGCCCACCACGACGGGAACACCGTCAAGCAGAGCTCGCACCGGCCGCCCCACCACGCCGGCCAGGTGGGTGTTGGTCAAGGCGTAGAAGTCGCTGCCATCCGAGACCAGGCATGCCACCGTGCCCATACGGCGCATCCCCTGGGCGTCGACATAGATCGGCGACCCAACGCCGAGTGAGTCAGCCGCCAGGTGGCTGGGGTCAAGGATGGGAGCGGAGAGATGCGCGGATTCCGCCAGGACGACGCATACCGGGATGATGCGCCCGTCGGGCATATAGATGAACGGTGGCACCACGTCCTCGGGATGTTTGGCCAAGTCATCAAGGGTTTGCCACCGCTTGACGAACACCAAGACGCACGGCCACGACCACGTCTTCACGCTGGAATTTCGCAGCGTGCGCGGTGCGGCCTTGGGTTGGCGATGGCTGAGGCGAGCATTGCTCACCTCGTGCGTGTCGGGATCGGTGTCGCGCACGAGGTAGCGTCCGACCGCGGTGGAGAACACGTTCGGTTTGTGGGCGAGGTGGACGCGAAACTGGTCGCGTGCATCCAGCAGATCGCGGACACCGAGAGACTGAAAATCAACCGCGCTCAGTTGTTCCGGTTTTCGTGACAATTCGCGTGTGGAATGACGCATGGGCTTGCCTCCCCGACGCTGGTGGGCGTTCGTGTTCGGGTTGTCGACGGCCGCCGCACGTGGCCACCTAGCCCGCCCACTGCCTAACACACTGTTATCAGCAGATTGAAGGACTTCGCGCAGAATTCACCCGCGGCACCCGACATCGAGTGCGACGAACAGGGTTTCGAGTATGACGGGGGCGCGTGACAGAAAATTTGGGGTAGGCGACTACGCGTTCCTCGGCCTGGCGATCACAGTACGTTTTCGCCGAATTAGTCCGGCGGCGCGGAGCAGTGCCCCGTCGCGGTTGGAGCCACCTGGCATGATCCGCGACTGTTGAGGAGGTCGGGATGGCCGACACGATTCGTGACGCGACAGTCGTTGGCGATGTTCGTCGGGACAGCAGCGAAGTCGAGAGTCGGCCTCGGCCCGTCGACGTGGTCGTTCGACCCGAAGAGACGCAACTGAACCAGCTGCCGAGCTTTGTTCAAGGTTTGGACAAGCAGGCCGACAACACCACCGCAAGGTTTGGGATCGGGATGCTAACGCCCTCCCGGGATGGCGCTTCTAGTGCCATGATGATTGCGCCTGCCAAGGCGCCAATGACGCCTACCCATGCTGCTGTCATGGTCGGAGCCTAGTCACGCGTGCTTGTTGATGCCGTGCGATCGTCCGTTGCGACCCTGCTGGCCTCCGATGAACGTTCGAACTGCGACGATTTGGCAAACCCGATCCGCACCAGTCGCCGGGCAGACCATGTGGCCGAGCGAGTTTGCCACAGGAGACCGTGAGACCTGCTCGTACACAAGCGAATACCGGCTGGGGGCATTGCTGCCCTCAAACGAAAGTGACTCCACAGCTAATGCAACGTCTTCGAATCGGCGAATTGCCCGCTGCCCTCCACGATGAGACAACGCCCGGGCATCTGCTGACTGCGCCGACGACGAGCCGATCCAACGCGGCAGTGCAGCAAGAGCGAGCTTTTGCGGCTACTGCTGCCAACAGGGGAGGTGCATGAGATTGGTGTTGGCCAATGGCGGTAATCCGTCGTCGAGGTTGCGTAGCCGATCGTAGAGGTTGCGCATGGTTTCTTTGGTGGGCAGGTGTTCCCCGCCGGCTGCGCGTTCGAGAACCGTGGTGGTGTGGATCATGCGGATGCTGCCTACCGCCGCCTGGCCGCTGAGTGCTAGTCGCTGCAGGCGGCGAGCTTCGGTCGTGGCGAGCTGACAGCCGAGGCCTTCATCGATCAGGACGGTGACGTGTTGTCCGGTCTCGGCGGCCACGGCGGCGTGGGCGAGGACCATGATCTCACCGAGGTCCTTTCCGGTGCGTGCGCGTTGGGCGAGCGGGACGCCGCTGATGCGCTGGACGGCCGCGGACAGTTGGTCGGTCACATCGTCGCAGAGCACAGTCATCAGGCGTTCGGGCAGTTTGTTCCAGACGCGTTCGGCGGGCGCGAAGCGCTGGTCTTGGCGGGCTTTGCGCAGGATCTCTGTTTGGACTGCTTCGGGAACGCTGAGCGCTCCGAGGGTGGCAAAGAGCAGGCGTTCCTTGTTTACGGACAGGAGGTTCAGGCCCGGTCCGGCGTCCATGATGGGGCGCGGGTTCATTCGGTGGGCATGTCCTCGTCGTCCAGATCGCTGAGGTCGACCGTCACTGGGGGCAGTTCTGTCGCGTTCATCCACGGCGGCTGGTGTTCGGCGGGGACGACCCCGGCTTGGGCGAGTTCTTCTTCCACCTCTTCAAGGCTGACTCCCCGCAGTGTGGCCAAGGTCTGTGCCGATACGACACTTTCGCGGTAGCCAGCGATGGCTCGGGCGAGCAGACGCTGGGGGGAACGGGTGCGGTTGGCGTCGTTTTGCAGGGATCGGTACTGGTCCATCCAGCCATAGCGGGTCGCCAGTTGAGGCGTCGAAAGCTGCATCCAGTGGTCTTTGGTAAGGACGTCGATGTAGTCCCAGTGATACAGGGCAATAGCGGCAAGAGCCGGGGACACGAGAAACCACTGCACGACGGCGGAAAGCTCAGCCTCGGTCACGTCACTGGAGTGTGAGAGGAACACGTTGAGACCCTCGCCGGGAATCAGCAGATGCCGGGCGAAGGCATCGGCGCGAATCTCTGCTGGGGAACGGAGATCGAGGTCTTCGCCGTCGGTCCAGTCGCCGAACAAGACGTGCGCCAGCTCATGGGCCAGCGTGCTGCGCTGTCGCATGGGCTGGCAGCTGCGTGCCACGGCGATAAAGACGGCCTGACGTGCGGGGTCACGCATCGTCAGGCCGTGTTCGTCCGGGCCTGCATCGAGTACAGCGACGTCGTGGCCTGTGGTCCGTTCGATCAGAGCGACCAGATCGCCCAGTGGTTGACTCCCCAGGTGGTGGTCGCTGCGGAATTTCGCGGCCGCCACCGCGGCCTCGTGCTCAGCTGACATCCTTGCCTCGGGATATCACCGAGCAGCGGGGATTGCCTGGTCGTCCAGGTACGCGTCGAGCTCGATGAAATGCAACAGTCGCTGACGCATCTTGTCCATGGTTGACCCGTTCGTTGATCGGGCCGCGCACTGCACCCGATCGGAGATAGCCGTCCCGGTCAGCTGCGCCACAGTGCAGCCAAGAGCATCGGCGATCTGGACGATCTCAGTCATCTTGGCCGGCCGTATGCCGGACAGGATGCGGCTCAGCGTCGATTGCGAAATTCCGGTGCGATCTTCGAGTGCTCGTTGGGACAAGTGAGCTGCTTCGCGGGCGCTCTCGATCGCGGCCGCCATCTGTATCGCCGTCATGGAAACACCTCCTGAATCAGATTCTCGATTGTGATTCAAGTGTAGCGCGCGGACCGACAAATACCGAGCCCGGAAACCACCGCCGAAGTGAGGCCGGGGCCGATGCTTGTTGGCGGCGGCGCTTTGAACGAGTCCGCACCCTCCAAGAAAGCCGTGCCGTACAGCACACACCCGCCGAGAAACCGCCGTCGTCGACGTGACCATGAGCAGACTCTGGCCGGTAGGGAGACCCGAGTTGATCGCACCAGGTCGGCATTCCGAATCCCCTTCGGCCGGGAGTCGAGGCCCAACTCGCTACCGAACGACTGTAGAGAGATCCCGTCGGTGCCCGGCGTTACCGTGGATCGACGCTGTGTCCTTGTGGCGCCGGCCCATCATGGGAGCCCGGCACCGACTCGGCGAAAAGGGACGAAGGGGAGGCTGCCCATGTGGCCGTTGTTGACCAATGAGCCGCTGGACGCCGACACCGTGGTCAGCCGGCAACTGCGGCCGGCCGGATGCGCCGTCCCCGTCGACCGCGCGGACCTGGCGGCAGGCGCGCGCGCCGTGGTCGATCTGTGCAATTCCTGGGGCGGGGGCGCCATGCCGTTGATCCCGGTGACACCGGGGTCCCCCATCGACAGCAGGTGGCACCGAATTCTGTTGCAGAGCAACATCGACGGCATTGCCAAGACAGACCTGATCGACGCGCACGAACGGAGCAGGTTCAGCGACATCCAGGGCGGGGATTACCGGCAGCTGCTCCTGCGGGTTCTGATCGACCTCGACGACCCGAAGCCGACCGTGCAGACATGTCGCGGTGTACCCGCCGATCATGATTGGTATCTCGCTTACCTGGCCATGTTCGGCGACCTGCCCGTGTATCCGAACTCCATGAACACGTGGAACGAGTTGCCGCGGGACTTGACCTACCAGGACGTCGTGACGATCAAGGGCGTCGAGGGCGAACTCGGGGCGGCGGGGCTTGCGTCGCTGATCCGGACGTCCTCTGCGGTAACTGCGGTCGGCCTGACACGGAGAAAGCTCACCGTCGGAGTTCCGGCCGCGACCAATCGGGGCTTGCTGCCCGAGCGTTCGCGGTTCGAATGGGACGACGATCGGATCTCCCGGCGCTATGGCCCCAACGTGATCGTCGTCTACCGCCCCGGCAGCGTGGAGGATCTCGCGCTGATCTGGAACGTACGGGCGCGGTTCGCCCATCCCCCCGGCCTACCGCTTGCCATTCCGATGACCGACACCATCGACCAGGACATCGCGAGTCTCAAGCAGGCCGGCGTCGAGCACTTCTTCGGCGGCGGCCACGACGTGGCCCTGACGTCCTTCTCCGTGGACGTCGCCGACCTCGAAGCGGTCGCCACGCGCAACCGGTTCGACGTCGTGGACCCGTGGAAGCTGTTGGGGCCCATCGGGGGGTACTGCGTCCTGTCTTCGGAGACAACGCATTTCACCGATGGTGCTGCCACGATCCCGGGCTTCACGTCCACTGATGTCGAGGCGCTGGGTCTGTCACTCTTGGGGAGTCATCAAGGCGCATGGATGCGGTTGAAGACGACGGTCGCCGACGATCCCTTGCCGCTCAGCGCCACTATGCGTCGCCCGCACTACTTCGGCGAGCTGCGGTATCTGGATGGCCCTATCACCTCTGGCGGGCACCTCAACCACACGACGCGCGTCACCCAACCTTCGGCCAGGGAGGTGCTGGCCGCCCTTGCCGCCGACGCCGACGCCGTTGTGACGGAGAGCGCCCCGGGCAGAGCCGCCGAGTACCTGATCCGGGCTGCCGAGTCCGACCTGGCGATGCTGGCGGCCCCGGGTGTCGTCGCGGCGATCAACGAGCTGACCCGCGGCCGGCACGTCAGTCTGGTCAAGCGGCGCCTCAACCAGTTCCTGGGCCAGGAAGACCTCGACGAGTCCACCGATCGCTACCAAACGCTGCTGCAACGACTTGACGATGCCGTCGGCGCTCCCGACGCGGCGGAGGCCGGGTCCCTGACCTTCAATCAGCTCAAGGTTCTGCTTCGCATGTCCCTGACCGGGGCGCAGCGGTGGCTGCAGTGGGCAACGGCGAGCGGGCTGGTCCTGCGGGGTGTGGAAGCCAACTGCGAGCGGTGCGGTCACAAACAATGGCGGCCGTTCGTGGAAATCGTGCCGGCGCTGATCTGCCACGGCTGCGGTCAACCGATCGTGAATGCGTACGGCTTTAACCACATTGAGTACCGATACCGGGCCAGCGAGTCACTGCTGCGCGCCATGAGCCACGATGTCCTTCCCTCGGTCCTGGCGATCCGCTACCTCGCGTCCGTCATGGGCGGACCCGGCGGCATGGTGTTCGGCTCCTACCCCGGGATCGAGTTCCGCCCCGACGCCGGCTCACCGGTTGACGCCGAAGTCGATGCCTTGGTCGTCCTGCGCACCGGCGGGATCATCGTCGGTGAGTGCAAGACCAACGCGCGCGGGTTGACCACAGGGGAACTGGACAAGCTCTGGAAGGCCGCGGATCAGATTGGTGCGCGTGCGACGTTCGCCGCGACGTTGGACACGGCGCAGGCGTGCGGTCCGCTCTGGCGCGAGCAGGCTGCCCCGAACGGGCGGCCGCACTTCGCGCTGACTGCCGAGCACCTATTCGACCTGCAGGCGAGGGGGCCCGTCGGCCAAGGGGACCTGTTCGAATGGCGTGATGCCCTTCCTGGGCCACGCGGACCGGATGAGCCGGCGGGGTGGGAGGCCGTCGACGAGGCGTTCAGTCGCCGCACCGAAGGTTCTACCACCGACTACAGGCAGCTGCGGCGTGCGCCGTGGATGTCGCCCGAGTTCATCGATCCCATGCGTCTGCCGGCCGACTGGCGTAACGGGTTGTCAGAGGAGCCGACCACGGCGTCGTGAGACGTCCGTCGGGGCGGGAACATGCCGTCATCGCAGGTCAGGACGCCTTTCGCGCTTCTGCACAGAACGCTGACTCGGCTTCGGCGACCAGGCCTTGGGCGACCAGGTACACCGTAGGGCGTCGCAGCGCAGCGCGGCGCCGGGCGGAATGATGACCTCGTCTTCGCCGGCGTTGGCGGAGATCGCCGTGACCGGGAGGCCGTCGCGGGTGCGGATCGCCATCACGTAGGCGCCGGACCCGCGCTCGGCGAAGCGGGTGGCGCCGCGGCCGTGGGCGCCATGCTCAGCGGTGTCAACGCCGCCGGCAGCATCCTCGACCGCGATCTCGTCCCCTTCATCCGCAGCGGCGGCCAACTCGCCGACTCCTCCGCCCTGCCCACCTGGGGGAACAACTTCGACCCGTTCACCACCACCCGGGCATTGCACGACTAACCACCATGGGGGCTGGCGCAATCTGGTTCACAAGAAGCTTGCCGAGCAGCTGCTCGCCCTCGCGAGGAACGAGGGGTGGAGTTGGTGAGTGCATCGGCCTGGGCAATCAGTTGACCCATGCTCGGGAACTGTCGCCCTGTTCCGGCCGCCCCCGACCGGGGGCGCCTGCAGACCGCGTGTTGTCAGCCACGCGTGTCGCCACCGTGGAGGAAGCTGGCTGTGTGCTCACCATCTACCTAGATCAGAACAAGTGGATTGATCTAGCTCGGGCCGAGTCTGGACACCCAGGGGGCATCGCATTCGTCGACATTCTGCAAGCGTTTCGGCGAGCTGCCCACGAGAAGCGAGCCCGCTTCCCGCTGAGCTGCGCACACTATTACGAGACTGGTAAGCAGCGCGACTGGACGAGGCGCAAGAATCTCAGCACGTCGATGATGCGCCTTGCCGGACTGGTGCGCATCGCCCCACCGCATGCCATCGTTCCTTGGGAGATCCGTCGCGCATTGATCGACGTGTTCGACTTGCAGCTTCACCTTCGGGACCTGGATTTGTTCGGTTCTGGTATGGCGCACGCTTTTGCCAGAGAAGACCTTCGGATGGACGCACCCGCAGAATGGCACGCCGCGCTTCCGCCCGAGCTGTATGGCGTCATGAAAGAGCGTTGGGACGCCGCAGTGGAGGCGATCGTGCTAGGCGACGTCATGCCAGAGGGTGGCCCTGAGATCTCACGACTTCGCTTGCACGGCCTGAAGAACCTGACCGGTCGGAGGTTCGTCGAAGGGCAGCAGAACGTGGCGGCTTGGGTGGGTGAGCTCGGCCGCCACCGCTTGGCGGACGCCATGCTTGCCACCACCTTCGTCGATATCGCCGAACCCTTGATGACGGTGGCAGCAGAACTTGGCATCGCGGCCGAGGATGTCGTTGACAAGGCCAATGTCATCATTGACGCCATCCCGTCGCGGTGGGTGGAGATGAAGCTCAGACACCTACGTCAGGCCAATCCTCAAAAGGCTTGGGAGGGTAACGATCTCAACGATATGATCGCCCTGTCGGTTGCGGTGCCCTATTGCGATGTTGTGGTGACCGAGAAGTCCTGGGCTTCGCTCATCCGAACGGCGAAGGTCGGCGACCGCTACGATACGTTGGTCACCCCGCGACTGCTGGATGTGGTTGATCGATTGACCGTCGACTCCTGACCGCTAGCTACGGCGAGCACTGCTGTTGAGGTGTAGCTCGAAGATTCGTCTACGGATAGAACAGTTCCACCGACGGTCGATCGCTGGGTACGGTGTTCAACAGTTCGCGGGCGAAGTCGATGATCCGGGTCAGCCCACATGAGGTGGCGGCTTCGATGGCGTTGTGGAGGTAGGCGTCGGCGTGGACTGGATCGGAGTCCCATTGGCCGCTCAGCGCTGTTGCTAGGGCGGCGTGAACCGGGAAACTGCTGCTGCGCCGAGCAGCATCAAACGCGCTTGAAAGCCGGCTTCGGATCGCTAGCGAGGCTATGCAAAATCCGCTCGAAAATGGCGGATCCGCCATCGTCCGCCATTTTCGAGCGGAATCCGCCATCTTTGAGCGGAACCTACAGCCGCGACGATTTCCTGCCAGTCTCCACACAGTTCCTGCCAGTGGAATTAAATCCCTGACCTCCGGGTTTACTCCCTTGTAACTGGAAGAACGAGCAAGAAGAGAAGGCAGTGCACATGACCAAGTTCGCAGTCGCGACCCTGCTGGGGTCCGCGATGAGCGCGGTCGTCATCGGCTTGGCCGCTCCCGCGGCCGCGGCCCCTAGCGGGTCCGGTGACACCCGCCACACCACATTCGACTCGCTGGGATACACGGTGGGCAGCAACAAGCTCGGCACCATCGACGCAGTCCAGCGCGACTAGCCGGTGCGCGACGACGCGCACCGACGACGGAAGGGCACCCCGCAAGGGGTGCCCTTCCTCGTCTCATCTTGTCCGGGTGAGCACAATGGAGCCATGGCCGACCAATCCCCTTTCGGGCGAGTCGCGCTTGCCCTGGGCAGCGGCGGTGCGCGGGGGTATGCGCACATCGGCGTGATCGACGAACTTCAAAGCCGCGGATACGAAGTCGTCGGTATCGCCGGCTCGTCGATGGGGGCATTGGTCGGCGGCCTGCACGCCGCGGGATCGCTCGACGAATTCTCGGACTGGGCCAAGACTTTGACGCAGCGGGCCGTGCTGCGCCTGCTCGACCCGTCGATCAGTGCCGCTGGCGTCCTGCGCGCCGAGAAGATCCTCGACGCGGTGCGCGACATCCTCGGCGAGGCCACCATCGAAAGCCTGCCAATCCCCTACACCGCGGTCGCCACCGACCTGATCGCAGGCAAATCGGTGTGGTTGCAGCGTGGACCGGTCGACGCCGCGATCCGCGCTTCGATCGCGATCCCGGGCATCATCGCCCCGCATGTGCTCGACGGTCGGCTGCTTGCCGACGGCGGGATCCTCGATCCGCTACCGATGGCGCCGATCGCTGCGGTCAAGGCAGATCTGACCATCGCGGTCAGCCTGTCCGGCCCCGCTTCAAACGACAGCGAGGACGCCCCGCCCGATCCTGAGGCCCGCGCCAGCACCGAGTGGCTCGGCCGGCTGCTGCGCAGTACGTCAGGACTGTTGGACACCAACGCCGCACGCTCCATCTTGGACACTCCCGCGGCCCGGTCGATGCTGAGCCGGTTCGGCACCGGGTCAGATTCCGAGGATGTCGTCGAGGACCCAGACGCCCCGATCCCCAGGCTCGGCAGTTTCGCGGTGATGAACCGCACAATCGACATCGCGCAGGCCGCCCTGGCCCGCCATCAGATGGCGGCCTATCCGCCCGATCTGCTCATCGAAGTGCCCCGAACGGCTTGCCGCAGCTTGGAATTCCACCGCGCCGCCGAGGTTATCGATCTCGGCCGTGAGCTTGCCGCCAAAGCGCTGGACGGCTACCGCAACACCGGACCGGAGATCATCATCACGCCAGAAACTCCGTGACTGCCGCGGCCACCCGGCGGCCTTGTTCGCGTCCGGCCAGCGCCGACGGGGTCCGGCAACGGGGGTCGAGCAGGTTGGGGCCGAAGGCCGCCAGCGACTCATCATCGGCGAAGACGGCGAACGTTCGCGCGCTGAAGGCCGCGATCTCGGCCGCGGTTCCGCTGCTGAACGGCGACGGCGTGGATTCACTCGCGGGCACCAGGACCACCGCCGTCGCGCAGTCGGCGGCCGCGGCGGTATGCACCGAACTGCTGACGCCGCCGTCCATGTAACGCCGGCCGCCGATGGTCACCGGTGGCCAGGTGCCGGGCACCGCGCAGCTGGCCGCCACCGCGTCGACCAGTTCCACCCCGGACGACGAATCGAAGACCGCCAGGTCCCCGGTCGCGGTGTCGATCGCCGTGATCCGCAGATCTTGTGCGGGCCAATTGTGCGCGGGCAGCCGCGCTTCGATGACTTTCCGCCGGACCGACTCGGGGACGGTCGGTGCGTTCAGGGCGACGGTTCCGATGCGTTGCAATTTCTCTCGGAGATCGCCGGGTTGCGCGACCGCCGAGAGGAACAGCGCGGTGATCGCATCGAAATCGGCGCCGGAATCGATCTCCGACGAGATGTCGCCGGTCTGGCGTTCGAAAAGCTCCGGCAAGGACAACGGGCTGCTGATCTGCGCGGCGACGGTGGAGCCGGCGGACGTGCCGACCAGGACATCGGAGTCCAGCAGCGCTCGCGCGGTATCCGGGGCTTCGTCGGCGATTCCGCGCAGGATGCCGGTTTCCCAGCCGATGCCGGCAAGTCCGCCGCCGGCCAGGATCAGGGCTCGTTTCAACGTCACAGCGTCCGAGTCTGCCAGTTGTCCAGGTACGCAGCCGCCTCGGTCTGGTAGGCGTGCTGTGCCCAGCCCATTGGCGTCGTCCCGTAACGATGATCGACGAGATCGGGGTCGACACCCGCATCGAGAAGCCGGCGGATCAGGGCCAGATCACCACTCCAGGCCGCGTGGTGCAGCGGTGTGGCGCCGCCGTCGTCACGGCTGTTCGGGTCGTCGGGAAATGACGGCTCGACCAGTTCGGCTGCGGAGACATCGATCCCGTGCCGGGCCAACAACGCCAGCCGGCCGGCGAAGCCGTGTTCGGCTGCCCAGCCGATTTGTCGCTGCCACATCTGCTCACGGGTTTCCATCGCCTCGCCGAGACGACGTTCCCACGGGCTCGGGCCGGCGTCGGCCAAGCCGTATTCGAACAGCAGCCCCAGGTGCGAGTCGTCGGCGCGGAACATGCGGTTGTAGAGCGCCTGCTGGTCGACGGGGTGTGCCCCGCGCTGCAACAGCAGCTCAGCCAGGGCCGGCGCGAACCGGTGGCGCGGTTGACGGCCCGGTCCCTGCTCTCCTTCGCCGAATACCCCGGTGAGCGCTGTGAACGGTGTCGCCATGGCCCGCCACAAGTAACCGGAGTTCGGGTCGGCGCCGGCGTCCAGTAGCAGGGTGGCGGCTGCGAGTACGTCATCTTCGTTGCGCGGCAAGGAGACCCGCGAGTAACACAGGTACAGCAGCGGAACCCAGCCGAACGGTCCGCCGGCTGTGGTGGCCAGATCGGATTGCGTCTCGAGGTGAAGGCTCAGCGTCACCGGGTCGGCTGCCGATGCGGCAGCCCACACATGATGTTGCGGCACATCGGGATTCGCCTCCAGGAGTGCGGCGGCCGCCCGCCAGCGCGGCGGGGCGTCACTGTGGTCGTAGCGCAACGACGACAACGAGCAGAACTGATCGGCCACGCCCAAGACGTCCTCGTTGATGGCGCCGGGATCCACGGCGAGCTCGTCGGCGATCCCCAGATAGCCAACAAGCGCTGGCCAGCCACTGAATCCGTAACTGCGGGCCAGGGCGAGCTGGGCGTCATGTAGTCGGAAGCGCTCCGAGCCCAGGGCGATGTCGGGGCGCGGGTGGTGACGGCGGATGCTCTCGACTGCGTCGCGGTCATTGGATACGACAGATCGTTGCAGGGTGCGGGCATCCGCGCGCAGCCGCTCAAGTGACGGATTGTCGGGCAGGGCGCTGGCCATGACGGCCTCCTCTCAGTTGCCCTGCGTCCGCGAGGCCGGGCCGAGAAGGAGGTCGGTCAGGAATCAGTGGTCAAGAGCAGGGAGGCTGAGCCTCTTCGAGCGGACGTCGGGCGATCCTGCGCGCCCGCCCCGGACGCTACCAGTCCCAGCATCGTTCAGCGAGACCCGGTGTAGGCCCGGGCAACCCGGGTGACGAACTGATAGACGCCGTCCTCATCGGGAGCCAGCGGCCCCGGGCGGGCGTGCGGGGAACTCAAGCCGCGTTGCACCGATTCGCATGCCGTCCAGTCCTGCCGGTTGGTCAGATCCCAGAAGTCCACGGCGTAGGACGGATCGAAATCGGGTTTGTCGAGGGCCTCTTTCGGGAACGCCCAGGCGCATTCCACGTGGGTGCGGTCGACGCCCAACGGCGTCATGAGGTGCGTCATCACGTAATCGGGGTGCAGGCTCACCAGCAGGTTGGGGAATCCCACCAGATACATCACGGTGCGAAGTTCCTGTTCGGACAGGCCTTTGATAGCCACGCCACCGCTGCGCCCGCTCAGCGACATGGTCTCGGCCTCGTCGATCATGCTCATCCAACCGCCGATCCAGTCGCCTGGCAGGTCGAGGTTCTCGCCGCTGGTGGGTGGGCTGATCTTGGAGAGTTCGGGGTGGATGGTCGAGCAGTGGTAGCACTCCTGGTAGTTCTCGACGATCACCTTCCAGTTGGTCTCCAGCTCGTAGGAGTGCCGCGCGACGACGGTCAGGTCCTCCGGGCGGTAGGGACCGATGATGTCTTCCATTCCGGCGACGTGCAGGTCGAAATCGACGTCGCTGCCGCTGGGGTCGACGAACAGGTAGCCGTGCCAGTCCACCAGTCGCAGTTCGGCGAGGCCGAATTGTCCGGAGTCGAAGGCGTCGGCGGCATCGAAGCCGGGCGCTTTGCGCAGTTCGCCGTTGAGCTTGTAGGACCACGAGTGGTACGGGCAGACGATGCCCCGCCGCTTGGCGGTGGCACCGCAGGTCAGCATCTCGTGGCCGCGGTGGCGGCAGACGTTGGCGAAGGCGCGCACCTGATTGTCTTCGCCGCGCACCAGAAGGATTCCGTTTGCGCCCGCGCCGACGGCCTTCTGCGCGCCGGCCCCGTCTAGGTCGCTGGCGTGGCCCACGCAGTGCCAGCCGGCGAAGATGTTGCGCTTCTCCCACTCGAATACTGCCGGGTCGACATAGGCCTCCCGCGGCAGCATTCGGGACTGTCCGAACGGCGCGAGGGAGGCGGCGAGGTCGTCGGCAGGCACCGGCGCCGGAGTCTGTTTGAACATACAGTCAGACTAGTCTGGCTGGTGTCACAGGTCCAGAGATCATCGCAGCTCAGGCCTCACCGGCGAATGCGGCGATCCCGCCGCGCGTTGCGTCATCGCCACGAGTCATCCGGCGATACACCAGATATCCGACGGTCACCGCGACCAAAGCCGCCAACAAAAGCAGAGTGGCAAGCGCATTGAGCGCCGGGGTCGGCGCGGCGCGCGCGGTGTTGTAGATCTTCACCGAGACCGGTTCGGTCGAGGAATTGCCGGACAGGTAGCGCACCAGAACGAAGTCGTCGATCACGTCGGCGAACACCAGCACCGTGCTGGCGAAGATCGCCGGGAACAACATCGGCACCGTCACCCGTCGCAGCGCTTCCATCGGCGAGGCGCCCAAATCCATTGCGGCTTCTTCATAGTGGCTGCCGATCGTGGCGAGCCTGGCGCGCACGAGCACGGCCGGGTAGGCGATCTGGAAAGTGACCAGACCGATCACCTGAGCGGAAGTGCCGAGCCCGATCGGGAGCGCCAGCGAAGTCATCACGAAAAGCAGTGCGACGGCCAGCAGCACCTCAGGAACCACGAACGACACCAGCATCAGCAGGTTGGCGCCGGCGGGCAGCCGCCCCCGCCAGCGGTCGATGCCGATGGCGAACAGCACGCCCAGCGGCACAGTGATCAGCGTGGTGATCACACCGAGCTTGAGCGTCTGCAGCAGGGCGGTGTGCAGCGAGGCGTCGTGCCATACCGATCTGGTTGCGTCGCCCCAGTACCAGCGAAAGGAGAAGCCCTGCCAATTGGTCCGCGACCTGCCATCGTTGAACGAGAACATCACCGCGATCAGCACAGGCAACAGCGACCACACCAGATAGCCGGCGGTGACGGCCATCAGGATCCGCGGCGGCCGCCACGGGTCTTTCCACCAGGAGATGGGACCTCTCATGCCGCCCCCTCGCAGGCTCGGTCGCGACATGTCCGCCCATGATTCGCTCCGCAAGCGTCGCTCATGTGGATACCTCATCGCGGGCGGTGACCCGCACGTAGTAGAACATCGGCACCACGGTGACGATCAGCACGAGCATCACGAACGCTCCGGCCTGACCGGTCTGCCCCGGGGCTTGCACGCTGTCGTTGATCAGGTTGCCGACCATCGCCGTCTTCGGTGAGGCCGACAGCATGTCGGAGGTGAAGTAGTCACCGAGCATGGGCAGACAGGTCAGCAGGACCGCGGCCAGGATCGTGGGCCGGCACATCGGCAGTGTCACCCGCCAGAACGATTCGAGCCGGTTCGCCCCCAGATCGCGGGCGGCCTCCAGTGTCGACTGCGGCAGCCGGTCGAGGCCGGCGTACAGCGGCAGAATCATGTACGGCACGTAGCCGTAGACCAGGCCCAGCACCACCACCACCGGCTGACCGGTCAGCCAGTGCACGTTCACGTGGAAGACTCCGCCGAGGCTGAACAGCCGATTGACCATGCCGTCGTCCTGAAGCAGGTTGACCCAAGCCAGCATTCGCATCATGTAGCTGATCCAGAACGGTGCGATCAAAGCGGCAAGCAACACACCGGCCCACCGGCCCGACAGCCGAGCCGTGTAGTAGGCCACCGGGAAGGCGATCAGTAGGCACAACACGCTGGCCAGCACCACGTAGACCGCGGTGCGCAACAGCGCGGGCCCGAACACCCCGTTTTCGCCGACGATATGAGTCAGGACGTAGGTGAACTGAGAAGGATCCCACTCCAACGGGTTCCACACCGGAATCGGTGTCCGGAACAGTGGATCGACCTGGCCGAAGACGATGGCCAGCACGACGTAGAGCGGCGCCAGGAAGAACACCGCGAGCCAGACGACGCCGGGCATCGCGAGCAGGGGCCACAGCCCGTTGGTGCGCGTCCGCTTCAACGGCGACGCGACTGGGGCCGGAGTGGGGTCAGCGACCTCAGCGAGGGTCACCTGGGTCAGGATCCGCCGGCCTTGAAGGCGCGCCAGACATTGTGCCAGGCAGCGTCATTGGCGGCGTCCAGCTCAAGCAGTCGATATCCGACGTCGAAGTACTCGGGACGCACGATCGCGCTCTTCAGGTTTTCGGGGACCAGCCCGTCGGCGACGAGCGAATCCGGGTTGAGCGACACCTGCGGCGGTTGGTAGCCGATCTGCTGGAAGTTCTGCTTGGCGACCTCGGTCTCGAGCATATGGTTGAGGAACAGGTTGGCCAGCACCGGATTCTTGCCGCCACGCAGCAGCACGATCAGGTCATTGTCGACCAGCCCCTTGCCGTCGGCAGGGAACCAGTAGCGCAGGATCTCGGGGCCGGTCCCCTCCGGCAGGTAGTTGACGGCGTTGATGATGTCGCCGGACCACATCTGCGACACGCCGATCTGACCGGCGGGCAGGTCGCTGTACATCGTGACGGTGACCTTCGGCGAGGTCGCCGCCACCATTGCCGTGAGTTGGTCGCCGAGCTTCTTGAGGTCGTCGGCCGATGACGTGTTGACATCGGTGATGCCCAGCTTCAGCAGCACCATCGCCATCGCGGTGTGCCAGTCATCGATGACGGCGGTCTTGTTCTTGTAGGCCGGATCCCACAGTGCCTCATAGGGATTCTTCAGACCACCGATATCAGCCGGCACCTGGTCGGCACGCCAGCCGATGCCGGTGGTGTACACGGTGTAGGGCACCGTGAACCGCCACTCCTGGTCGTACCAGGGGTTGGCGAAGAACGGCCAGACATTCTTGATGTTGGGCACGTAGCTGTGGTTGATCGGACGGACCAAGCCGCCGTTGACCAGCCGGCTGATCTGGTCGTAGCTTGGGAAGTAAATGTCGTAGTCGACGTTGCCGCCGCGGATCTTGGTGATGGCCTCGTCAGTGTCGTTGAACGTCGACACTTGCACCTTGGTCGCGTACTTGTCCTCGAACGACTTGATAGCGTCCGGCGCGATGTAATCGGCGTAGCTGTAGAGCTGCAGCGTGGCGCCCTTTTCCGGGGCCAGCCCGTCCGCGATCGGCTTGTTGTCACCTGCGATGTCCCACGTCACCGGATTCTTCGGCGACGCGATCTTCAGGGTCGGTGCCGAACTCGATTGTCCCCCTTTGGAACACGCATCAAGAAATGCCACGAGCGCGGGGGTTCCAGCGGCCAGTAGGGCGGCCCGCTGGAGAAACTGTCGACGATTCGGGCCGGGTCCTGTCGGTGCTGGCATCCGCGCCTCCGTGGTTTCGAGTCTTCTCAAGTCTTGTTTGTTCCTTGGACTCTGGCATAGACTGAACGATCAGTCAATAGATGCAGCGGCGCTTTTTCGCAGGTCCGCATAGCAATCGAGTGGAAGGTTACCCCGTGGCTTCGCCGATTATCGAGAGCCCGGTTCATGACGCGGTCAACCAGTTGATCGCCGATCAGGAGAAGGTGTTCCTGGCGCGCCAGCCGCGCAGCACCGAAATGATCAGCCGCGCACGCGAACACCTCGCGGGCGGGGCGACGTCCAACTGGCAGATCGCCCAACCACAGGCGGTGTGGATGAGCCACGGTGCAGGCTCCAAGGTGTACGACGTCGATGGCACCGAGTACGTCGACATGCACGGCGGCTACGGCGCTTCCATCGCCGGCCACGCCCACCCCGCGATCGTCGAGGCGGTCAGCAGGCAGGTCCGCCGCGGCACGCACTTCGCGCAGCCGACCGAGGATGCGATCTGGATCGCAGGAGAGCTGGCCCGCCGGTTCGATTTGCCGTTGTGGCGCTTCGCCAATTCCGGCACCGAGGCCACCATGGATGCCGTGCACCTCGCCCGGTCGGTGACCGGGCGGGATCTCATCATCAAGGTCGAGGGTTGCTACCACGGCCATCACGACTCGGTCGAGGTCTCGGTACTCCCCGAGGCAGATCAGGTCGGCCCGAGCGAGCATCCGATCGGCGTGCCGGGCAACAGCGGTATCCCGGCGGCGATCCGCGACCTGGTGGTCGTGGTGGGATTCAACGACCCCGAGGCGGTGGCCCGGGCGCTGGCAGAGCACCGCGGTCAGGTGGCAGCGATGATCGTGGAGCCGGTGATGATGAACGCCGGCATCATTGCGCCCGACGACGGCTACCTGGCCGCAATCCGCGACCTGGTCCATGCCGAGGGTGCCCTGCTGATCTACGACGAGGTCAAGACCGGCTTTACCACCGGGCCTGGCGGTGTCACGGCGATGTCCGGCGTCGTCCCCGATATCATCTGTCTGGCAAAGGCTTTGGGTGGTGGAATCTCGGTCGCAGCGATCGGGGGCACCGAGACCGTGATGTCGGCGATCGCCGACGGCAGCTACGAACAGGTCGGCACCTTCAACGGTAATCCGCTGGCGATGGCGGCCACCAGGGCCACCCTGGCCGAGGTGCTGACGCCGGCCGCCTACGCGCGCATGGCGTCCCTGGCTGAGCGTCTCCGCGCCGCTTTGGAAGCGACGACGGCCGAACACGGTTACGGTTGGCACGTGGTGAGTGTCGGGGCCAAGGGTTGCGTGACGTTCAAACGCGAGCCCGTGCACGATTTCCGCGACTTTCTCCAGATCGACGACCGGTTGGGCCACTTGCACTGGCTCATGCAGCACAACGGCGGTGTATTCCTGCCGCCTTGGGGCAAGGTGGAGCAATGGTTGCTATCTGTTCAGCACGACGAGGCCGATGTCGACCGGTTCGCCGCGAACTTCGCCCGGCTCGCCCGGGCGGTGGCGGCCTGACCGCCTGTTGCGTGGACGGCCGCCGGTGACCGGCGGAGCGATCCGGCTGCACCAGCTGGCGAAGTCGTTCGACGGCGTCCCCGCTGTGACGGGTATCGACCTGGATATCCCAGCGGGGCAATTCTATTCGCTTCTCGGTGCATCCGGCTGCGGTAAGACCACCACCTTGCGGATGATCGCCGGCTTTGAGAAGCCCGACTCCGGGAGCATCGAACTCGACGGCCGCGACGTCGCGCAGGATCCACCCCACAAACGTCCGGTCAACACCGTGTTTCAGACCTACGCGCTGTTCCCGTTCATGACAGTCTGGGACAACGTCGCCTTCGGCTTGCGCTACAAGAAGACTCCCAAGGACGAGACCAAGCGCCGCGTGGGCGAAGCGCTCGAGCTGGTCCGAATGAGCGGGTTCGCCAAACGCCGGCCCACCCAACTCTCCGGCGGCCAGCAGCAGCGCGTCGCACTGGCCCGCGCGCTGGTGCTGCAACCCCGCGTGCTGCTGCTCGATGAGCCCCTCGGCGCGCTGGATGCCAAGCTGCGCAGGCAACTCCAGCTCGAGCTGCGCGCCGTACAGCGTGAGGTCGAGATCACGTTCGTCTACGTAACCCATGACCAGGACGAGGCGCTCACGATGAGCGATCAGATCGCCGTGCTGGCCGAGGGACGCGTCGAACAAGTCGGCCCGCCGCAGGAGATCTACTCCGCCCCGGCAACCACCTACGTGGCCGGATTCCTCGGCGCAGCAAATATTTTCGACGCCGACATCCTCGAGAGCAACGACGGAACGGCGCTGTGCTCGGCGCTGGCTACCAGACTCGGCGCCGTGGTGGACACCTCATGCAAGCCCGGCCCGGCGGCCATCGTCATCCGCCCGGAACGCATCACCCTGCAATCCCCCGACGACCCGGTATCAGCCGGGCACAACGCGATCAATGGGACCGTGGCCCAGGTCGTCTATCACGGGGCATCGACCCAGGTTCACGTCACCGTCGGGGAAGCATGCGCACTCGTTGTCGATGTCCCCAACCAAGCCGGGCCGGGCTCAGTGGCCTTGAGCGCCGGGATGGCGGTCACCTGTGTATGCACCAACGATGCGGTGCGCGTGCTGGCCCGAAGTGCTGCGGCCGTCATCAACGATCCGGCGGCAGAACTCGTCGCCAGCCCGGTTTAGCGGGACCGCCGGCCGCGACCCGCCGCCACCGGACGACGTTCCTCCCGCGGCGGAGCCAGCTCCCGTTCGGCGAAGCGCATCGCGATGTCGTAGGCCACCTTCGAGTCGACTTCCGGGTCCTCCAGTGCGACCTGGATCGACAACCCGTCCAGCAGCGCCGAGAACTCCAGGGCGAACATCCGCGCGTCGACATCGGATTCCAGCTCGGCCGATTGGACCACATCGACGATCATCCGGCGCCAGCGCGCGTCGAGCTCCACCCGGCCGGCCTTGACCTCGTCGTGCCGGAAGGCCAGCGCCCACAGATCAAACCACAGGCCCCAGGCGCCGGGGATCTCGTTCTCCGCCTCCGGGACGCAGGTCCACTGGATCAACAGCGACAGCCGGTCCCGCAATGACGGCACCTCAGCCAGCATCTGTTCGGCCGCCTCGTAGAACGATTCCTCCGAATATCTCAGAGCGTCGACGAGCAGCCGATCGCGGGTGCCGAAGTAGTAGATGACCAACGCCGAGCTGACCCCGGCTCGTTTCGCGACATCGGAGATTCGCGTCTCCGAGAAACCGCGTTCGCAAATGAGCTCCGCTGCGGCGCGCAGCATCTGGATCCGTCTCGCCTCGTTGCCCTCTGTCGCGGGTGCTGGTTCTGCCATTTCGTCGTACTCCCCTTCAACAATGCCTGCGCTGGCACTTGTTGAAAGCCTAACACTTGGTTAGATTGAACAGTCAGTCAAAGATGCCCGTTCGGGCTGACGAAAGTAGAGCGCCATGTCGAACACGTACGACGCCATCGTCATCGGCGGCGGTCACAACGGACTGGTCTCGGCCGCCTATCTCGCACGCTCGGGCGCCAAGACAGTCGTTCTGGAGTCGCGGGGTGCACTGGGCGGTGCGGCCACCACAGAAGCGCCATGGCAGGACGCACCACACCTTCGGGTCACCCGGCTCTCGTACGTGATGAGTCTGATGCCGCCGACCATCGTGGCCGACCTGAGCCTGGACCGCCACGGCTACAAGGTGCACCCGATGGGCCCGTACTACCAGGCATTTCCCGAGGGCGGGTCGCTGACCATCTACGAAGACGACCCCGCCCGCACCCACGAGGAACTGGCCAAATTCTCCAAGAAGGACGCGGACACCTGGCCGAAGTGGAATGCCTGGCTGGAAGGCATCGCCGACGTCATGGGCCCACTTCTGACGCAGGTGCCACCCAATATCGGTTCCCACAAGCCGGCTGATCTGCTCGACCTCGCGAAACTCGGCTGGAGCCAGCGTGCGATGACCACCCGGATGATGGGCGACGTCACCCGGCTGCTGACCATGAGCATCGCCGACCTGCTCGACGACTGGTTCGAATCACCGCAAATCAAAGGCGCGCTGGCGGTCAACGGCGTCATCGGCACGTGGGCGGGACCGTACGAGCCCGGCACCGCCTACGTGATGGCGCATCACTCTATCGGCGACGTCGGCGACGGCCAGCTCGGCAGCTGGGGCTACCCCGAGGGGGGCATGGGAGCGGTATCGGAAGCCATCGCCCGCTCCGCCCGGAGCTTCGGCGCCGAGATCCGCACCAATGCTCGAGTATCCCGGATGCTGGTGCGGGGCGGTCGAATCGAGGGCGTGGTCCTGGACAACGGCGACGAGCTGCTGGCACCGGTGGTGGTCACGACGCTGCACCCGCGCACCGCGTTCCTGGATCAGATCCCGCGCCAGGAATTGCCCGGTGACTTCATCAAGGACATCGAGCACTGGAAGACGCGCAGCGGCGTGGTGAAGATCAACCTGGCACTGGGCGAACTGCCCAACTTCACGGCCAATCCGAGCGAGGGTATCGCCGAGCACCACACCGGCTCGGTGGAGATGGCACCAACCATGGAGTACATCGAGGCCGCGTTCCAGGACGCCCGCGCCGGGCGGCCCGCCCTGGCCCCGTTCAGCGACGGCGTGATCCCGACCACGTTGGACAAGACGCTGAATCCCGATGGCACACATATCATGTCGCTCTTCACCCAGTGGGTGCCGGCCGAATGGGCCAACGCGCCGCACACCGAAGAGCTGGACGCCTACGCCGATCGCCTGATCGATCTCTACGACCAGGTCGCGCCCGGTTTCAAGGGTTCGATCCTGCACCGCGACATCGTCGGCCCGCACGAGATGGAAGTGGAGTACGGGCTGATCGGCGGCAACATCTTCCACGGCGAGTTGTCGCTGGAGCAACTCTTCCATATGCGTCCCGCACCCGGGTTCGCCGACTATCGCACCCCGATTGCCGGTCTGTACAACGGCAGTTCGGCCACCCATGCCGGCGGCGGGGTGTGCGGTATCCCCGGCTGGCAGGCGGCCAAAGCTGCGCTGGCCGACAAGAAGCGCGGCGAGCGGCGACTGCTGTCGAAGCTGGGCAGGCGCTCCTGACTCCCTCCCCGGTCGCCGGCATGCTGGGGGCCCGCTCGGTGGCACTGGTCGGGGCCAGTCCGAGGCCGGGCAGCTTCGGCGAGCGAATGATCATCGAGGCCCGCCGGAGCTCGGCCCGCATGCATTTGGTGAACCCGCGCTACGACAGCATCGACGGCATCGCCTGCGCACCGTCGCTGAACGCGCTCGACGAACCCGTCGACCTGGTGCTGCTCGGCGTTCCCGACGCCGCCCTGCTCGACGAGCTGAAGTCCGCGGTGGCGGTCGGGGCAGGGTCGGCGGTCATCTTCGGTTCCGCGCACGGTGCCGCGTTGCGCCAGGCGGTCACGGTCACCGCCGCCGAAGCGGGGATGGCCGTGTGCGGTGCGGGCTGCATGGGGTTCGTCAACAACGCCACCGGTCTGCGCGCGCTGGGCTACCTCGAGCCCGATCCCCTACCACCGGGCGGGGTTTCGCTGGTGACGCATTCCGGGTCGGCGTTCTCCACTATCTTGCGGGCCGGCCGCGGATTCGGGTTCCGGCTGGCGGTCTCGTCTGGTCAGGAGCTGGTCACCGACACCGCCGACTACGTGGACTACATCGTCGAGGACCCGGACACCACGGTGATTGCGCTGCTGCTGGAGACTCCGCGGTCGGTGGGCAGGTTGCGGGCGGGGCTGCACCGTGCCGCCCAGCGGGGCATCCCGGTGGTGATCCTGCCGGTCGGCCACTCGCCGCGCGGGCGTGCCATGGTCGCCGCACACTCCGGTGCGCTGGCCGGCGATGCCGCGGGCTGGCAGGCGTTCTGCGCCGACACCGGCGCCATTCGGGTGTCAGACATGGCCGAATTAACCGACACCATAGAGCTTTTCGAGGCCGGTCGGCGTCGCCGACCCGGATCGCACGGGATCGCGACGGTGCACGACTCGGGGGCTGAACGTGCGCTGTGCGCCGATATCGCCCACGATCTCGGCGTGGATTTCGCCGAACTGGCCGCTCCCACGCTGGCCGCCGTCGGCGAGCTGCTCGACGAGGGACTGGCGCCGGGCAATCCGCTCGACGTGTGGGGCACCGGCGCCGACACCCACGCATTGTTCGGCGGCTGCCTGCGGGCATTCGTCGATGATCCCGGGATTGCGGTTACCGCGTTGGCCGTCGATCTGGTCACCGAGTTCGACGATGACACCGCCTACGCTGACGCAGTGCTGGACATCGCGGCCGGCAGCGATAGTCCGTTGGCGGTGCTAACCTCCGTGCCGTCGGCGGTCGATGTATCTACCGCGAAGCGGCTGCGCAGCAACGGTATTCCCGTGCTCGAAGGTACCAGAAGCGGTATCGCGGCTCTGGGCCACCTGGCGTGCTGGCCAGCACCGGTGTCGGCAGAAGCCCCCGCGATCGACGGCGAGCGTGCGCAACGCTGGGCGAGCAGGCTGGCCCAGCCCGGCTGGGACGCTCCGACTGCCTTCGCTCTGCTCGCCGACTACAGCATCCCGGTGACGCGGTCGCGCACCGCCCACGACGTTGCCGGGGCGCTGGCAGCGGCAGCGGCAGTCGGCTATCCGGTGGCGCTGAAAACTCAAGGCAGTGAACATAAGAGCGATGTCGGCGGGGTGGTCCTCGGCATCCCGGACGCCGACTCGCTCGGTGCGGCTTATCTGGAGATGGCGAGCAGACTGGGATCGGGAGTCAACGTCGACGCGATGGCCCCTTCGGGTGTGGAGATCTCGCTGGGGGTGGTGCGCGACGCCAACTTCGGTCCGCTGGTCGTGGTCGCTGCCGGCGGCACACTGGTGGAACTGCTGGCCGACCGTGCGGTTGCCTGTGCACCGGTCAGCCGAGAGGCCGCCATGGCGCTGCTACGTTCGTTGCACACCGCGCCGCTGCTGGCCGGCTGGCGCGGGGCGCCGCCGGTCGACGTGGACGCGCTGGCCGATGCCATCGTCGGATTCTCGCAATTGGCGATTGAACTCGGCGAGCACCTCGACGCGGCGGAAGCCAACCCCGTCATCGCGTCGGCCGCCGGTGTGGTCGCCGTCGACGCCTTGGTGATCCCGCGCGCGCGGTAGGCGCGACGGTCAGAAGATCGCGTAGGCCTTGCGCAGGGTTTCGTGGATCTGCCAGGTGCCGGTCCAGCCCACTGGGAAGACGGCGAGGTCGCCGGCGCCCACCTCACTGGGCTCGCCCCCGTCCGGGGTGACTGTCATCCGCCCCGACACCACGTAGATCACCTCGTTGGTCTCCAGCGTCCAGTGCGATGGGCCGGGGGCACACTGCCAGATACCGGCCGATTTGTCACCGTCGACCCAGACCTCGAGACCGTGGGTCGCCATCGGGGAACCGGTGGCCTCGTCCAGCGGGCCCCAGTCCTCGAGCTCGGCATCGGCCGCATTGGCCAGGACGGTGGTCAGAACTGCAGCGGTCATGGTGGAAAACCTTTCGTTGTCAGGCGTGTTCGGGGAACGGCAGGGAAATCGGTTCGGGCTCGAGGCGACTGTTTCCGTCCGCGTCGAAGCGGTCCAACCCGAGGTCGGTCAGGTCCAGCCAGTCACATTCGCCTTTGAGCGTGACGTCGGCGGCGGCCTCGGCAACCGCTGGGCCCCACATCATGCCGTGCCCGGCCGCACAGGCCACCACGGTGCCGTCTATCGCACCGTCGTCGGTCAGCAGTGGCCCCAGGATCGGCAGGTGGTCTCCTGTGTAGTCGATCGTCGCCGCCCAGGTGCGCCGAAGCCCGAGTCCACGCACCGGCGGGAACAGTGACTCGATGCGGGCGAGTGCCTTCTGGTAGTAGGTCCAGTCGAATTCGGTAGCCTCGCCGGGCTGTTCGTCGGGGTTGCTCATCCCCCACAGCACGCCGCCGTATTCGCCTGGGCGCCAATAAATCCCTTCACTGACGTCGAACACCATGGGCAGTTCGTCGATGTTGGCATCGCGCAGTGGTTCGGTGACCACGACCTGATGCCGGGAGCCGCCGGCGGGGATACGTCCGCCGGCCGTCACACCGACCTCGCCGAGAAGCGGGCCGCCGGTGAGCACCACCCGGTTGGTCTCGATGGGCCCGTCGGCGGTGTCGACGCCGATGACTCGCCCCTTGGCCACCCGTAGACCGGTGAACGCACAGCGTTCGCGGACGTCGACTCGGTGTGCGGTCAGCGCCGCGGCGTACGCCAGCACATTGCGTGGGGCGTTGATGTACCCGTCGCCGGGCGCGTACGAGCCGCCGGCCGTCACGCCCGGCGCCAAACCGGTACTGCGGTCGTCGATATCGGAGCTGGACAGCCATTCGACCGTCAGCCCGAGCCGCTGTTGCAAGGCGATCCGCTCGTGCGCTTGTTGCACCTCGACATCGGTGAAGCACGGCATCAGGTAGCCCTGCGCGACGAAGCCGCAATCCAATGGGTAGCGCTCGCGTGAGGCGGTGTAAAACTCCTGGCTGCGCAGGCCGAGGCGGATCGCGGTCTCGGTGCCGCCCTGCGCGCGGACCATGCCGGCCGCACGGCTGCTGGCGCCGTCACCCAACGTCTGAGATTCGAGCAGCACGACGTGGCCGGCCCCACGTTCGGCGAGCTGGACCGCCGTCCACGCCCCGACCGTGCCGCCACCGACCACCACAACATCCGCACTGTGACTGCTGGTCATACCTCAAGACCGTGACATAGACTGAACGATCAGTCAATAGCTTCCAGCGAGCAGAGAGCACCGCGAATGTACGGGTTGACAGCGCAAGACCGACGGATCCGCGACACCGCCCGCGAATTCGTCGAAACTCTGATCCCCTACGAAGCCGAAGCCGAGATGGCCGGCGGCCAGCTGCCCAAGGAGCTGACCGCCGAGCACCACGCCAAAGCCATCGAGCTGGGCCTGTATGCCACCAACATGCCCACTTCGGTCGGCGGTCCCGGATTCACTGCCCTGCAACAGGTTCTGGTACAGGAGCAGGTGGGCCGAGTCACCAACGCGATCGCCTGGGTGATGCACACGCCGCCGCAGTGGTGGGCCGGGGTGGCCACCGACTACCAGAAGCACCGCTGGCTGCTGCCTGCGGTGCGCGGAGAAAAGCACGAGGCGTATGCGATCACCGAGGAGTTCGCCGGCTCGGACGTCTCGGCGCTGGAAACCACCGCCCGTCGTGACGGCGACGAATACGTCATCAACGGGATCAAGTGGCACGTCACGTCGTTCAACCTGGCCGAGTACGTCTTCGTCCAGGCGGTCCTGGTCGGCGGGCCGCACGAGGGTGACCATGTCCTGCTGGTCGTCGATCTGCCCTGGCCCGGAGTCGAAGTGGTGCGCACACCGCATTACTCGCACAACATCCCCGACGAACATCCGATCGTGTCGTTCACCGATGTACGGGTCCCCGTGAGCCATCTGGTCGGTGCCGAGGGTGAGGGCATGACGTTCACCCAGGACTGGTTCCGCTTCGAACGAATCATGGTGGCGTCCCGCTGCGTGGGTGCCGCCCAGCGCCTGGTCGACGAGATGACCGCGTTCGCAAAGGATCGCATCGTCGACGGTAAGCCACTCGGAGAACACCAGCTGGTGGCCGGCATGCTCGCCGACAGCGCAACCGAATTGTTCGCCGCCCGCAGCCTGCTCTACGAGGTGGCCCGGGGTATCGATGCCGGATTGGATCGTAAGGCGCTGCACGGTCAGGCCTCGATGGCCAAGCTGTACTGCTCGGAGATGGCCGGCCGGGTCGCCGACCGTGCAGTGCAGATCTTCGGCGGGCGCGGCTATATGCGCGAGAACGTTGCCGAACGGATGTTCCGGGAGCTACGCGTGGAGCGAATCTGGGAGGGCGCCAGCGAGATTCAGCGCATCATCATCGGCCGTCAGCTGATGCAGCGCGGGCCTGCGGCGGTGCTGGAGTCCTAGCGCAGCAGGCAGTGTCAGCGCGACAGCTGCGGCGCCGCGCGTCCGGTGATCAGCGGCAGATCGAAGAAGCTGGCGATGCCCGGCTCGGCCGCACAGGTCGCTGGGATGGCGTTGACGCAGTGCGCGGCGGTGGCCACGACGCCCGGGTTGCTCACCAACCCTTCCTCGACGCTTTCGGGCTGCCAGCCCTTGACTGTGACGAAGGTGTTCGGGTTGCCCCGCACCTCCATCTCGTAGCGCTCCCCCGCCGGGCCGAAAGACCATGGCGGATCCATATTTTCCTCGCCCATCAACCAGTTGACGGTGATGCGCACGACGATGGTGTTGGTCACCACGGCATCCCAGTGGAAACGCCGACCGGCGACCTGGCCGGGTTCGATCACGCCGATCGGTGAATCGATGGGTGCGGTCGCCACCGCGATCTCCTGGGAGGTGCGGATCTGCGGTTCGGCGGCGAATCCCAGGCGGTCCACGATCAGCCGAACCGATTGGAAGAAGCCGCCGTTGAGCAGCTTCTGCATGGGCCCGGTCAGTGCGCTCTCCGGTGTGCCACCGAATCCCATCACATGACGCAGCACATCCGGGGCGCCGTAGGTGCGCAGGTCGGAGTATTCCTCGGCGCGCACATACGTCACGCCGGTGGACATCACCGATAGCAGCAGCGGGAACAGCTCGGTGGCCGCGCCAGGCCCGATGCCTGCGCCATGCAGGGTGGCGTTGCCCTCGCGGGCCGCGGCCTCCAGCGGGGCGGCTTCGGATTCACTCGGGTAGAACCAGCCGACCGGGCTGACCACGTTTTTGCCCGATCGCAGTAGTGCGGTCACCTCGTCGAGGTTGGGCAGCAGCGGCGCGTAGATCACCGCGTCGGCGTCCAGCGCGAGGATATCGTCCAGGCTGTTGGTGGCCGTCACCCCCAGCGGCGGGGTGCCGATGATCTCGCCGACGTCCTTGCCTGCCTTGTCCTTGGAATGCACCCAGCAGCCGACCAGTTCGAGTTCGGGATGTTCGAGCACACCCTTGATCGCCGCCACCCCAACAGAGCCGGTTGCCCACTGCACGACCCGCAACGCCATTGCTGGACCTCCAGAAAAACTAGAACGTGTTACAACTACATGTACACGACTCCCCCGCGAGCGCGGAGTATGTTCCAAGGATTGCGTCGGTGCGGACGGAAGGGTTTGCCATGCCGAACAGAGTTTTCGTCGTCGGGGTCGGAATGACCAAATTCGAAAAGCCGGGCCGCCGCGAAGGCTGGGACTACCCCCAAATGGCCAATGAATCGGGCAACAAAGCGCTGGCCGACGCCGGCATCGACTACGCGCACGTGCAGCAAGGCTTCGTCGGCTACTGCTCGGGTGACTCCACCTCTGGACAGCGTGCGCTCTACGAACTCGGCATGACCGGCATCCCGATCGTGAACGTCAACAACAACTGTTCGACGGGATCGACCGCGCTGTATCTGGCCGCGCAGAGTATCCGTGGCGGGTTAGCCGATTGCACGATCGCTCTAGGTTTCGAGAAGATGCAGCCCGGCTCGCTGGGCGGTGGCGCGGACGACCGCGAATCGCCGTTGATGCGCCACATCGTCGCCCTCAACGAGACCGACGCAATGTCATTTCCGGTGGCGCCGTGGATGTTCGGCGCGGCCGGCCGCGAGCACATGAAGAAGTACGGCACCACCGCGGAGCATTTCGCGAAGATCGGGTACAAGAACCACAAGCATTCGGTCAACAACCCGTACGCGCAGTTCCAGGAGGAGTACACCCTCGACGACATCCTGGGCGCGAAGATGATCTCGGATCCGCTGACCAAGCTGCAGTGCTCCCCCACCTCGGACGGCTCCGGTGCGGCGATTGTGGTCAGCGAGGCGTTCGTCGACAAGCACGGCCTGGCCGATCAGGCCGTGGAGATCGTCGGGCAGGCGATGACCACCGACTTCGCGTCGACGTTCGATGGCAGCGCCGCCAACATCATCGGCCACGACATGAATGTTCAGGCTGCCCAACAGGTTTACGACCAGTCCGGCCTCGGCCCGGCGGACTTCCAGGTCATCGAGTTGCATGACTGCTTCTCGGCCAACGAGTTGCTGCTCTATGAGGCCCTTGGGCTGTGCGGCGAGGGCGAGGCGCCGTCGCTGATCGACAACAACGACACCACCTACGGCGGCCGCTGGGTGGTCAACCCGTCGGGTGGGCTGATCTCCAAGGGCCACCCGCTGGGTGCGACCGGTCTGGCGCAGTGCGCCGAGTTGACCTGGCAGCTGCGCGGCACCGCCGACAAGCGGCAGGTGGACAACGTCACGGCCGCGCTGCAGCACAACATCGGGCTGGGCGGAGCGGCCGTCGTCACCGCCTACCAGCGCGCCGAGCGCTGACGGCGACCAGTCTCATGAGATGCCGTCCTCCTACCTCGAAGCCGCGGCGGGGTATGGGAGCAGCGCCATCTCCCTGGCATTCTTGATCGCCATGGCAACCTGGCGCTGTTGACCGACGGTCAGCCCAGTGACCCTGCGGGACCGGATCTTTCCTCGTTCGGAGATGAACACCCGCAAGGTCGCGGTGTCCTTGTAGTCAACCGTCGTCAATCCCATACTCGTCAGTTGATTGCGCCTGGGCTTCGCATCTGCGATCGGGGCCGCCCGCCGGCGGGAGCTCTTGGACTTCACCAACTCGCCTTCCGTACTCCGGGTAGCTGCCCTTTGTGGGCCAGCTCGCGCACGCGCACCCTCGACAGTCCGAACTTCCGCAGATGCCCACGGGGACGTCCGTCGACGGCGTCGCGGTTGCGCACCCGGACGGCACTGGCATCCCGGGGTTGGCTGGCCAATTCCTGCTGAGCACGCAATTTCTGCTCGGCAGTGCTCTGCGGCGAGCGGATGATCTTCTTCAGCTCCGCACGGCGCTCGGCATATCGGGCGACGATGGCGATGCGCTGGTCGTTCTTGACGATCTTGGATCGCTTGGCCACCTCAGCGCTCCTCGCGAAACGCGACGTGACGCCGGATCACCGGGTCGTATTTTCGGAGCACCATGCGGTCGGGGTCGCTGCGCCGGTTCTTTTTGGTGACATACGTGTAGCCGGTGCCGGCTGTCGACCGGAGCTTCACGGTGGGTCGAACCTCGTTGCGTGCCATCAGATTTTCTGTCCTTCCCGACGAAGCCGCGCGACCACGGCTTCGATCCCGTCGCGGTCGATGACCTTGATGCCCTTGGCACTGACGCGCAGCCTTACGCGTCGACCCTCCGAGGGCAGGTAGTAGGTCTTGAGTTGGATGTTGGGCGACCATCGCCGCTTGGTGCGCCGATGCGAGTGCGACACCGCATTGCCGAAACCCGGTGAACGCCCGGTGACTTGGCATCGTGCAGACATCGCATACCTCCCAGTGATCCGGTTATTGAAAATGGTTTTCGACAAGTGCCGACTCGCACTGTAGCGTGTGATCGACACTAATGACAATCGTTTTCAATATGGGAGGTGCGGTGCGGACCCCGGTAGTGCTCATCGCAGGACAAGGCGACACCGACGCCGCGGCCAGAATGCTGTTGCGGAACCAGAGAACGCTGATCGTGCGTCACCATTTCGACGGTCACGTTGTGCACCGCATGCTCACCAACACCCGGAACGGCACCCCTACTACCGACGACTTCGTCCTGGAACTGCAGCACGGCTGTCTCTCGTGCACTGTTCGCAATGACCTGCTGTTCCTCCTGCGCAGGCTGCACCGCCGCGCCGATGTGGACAGGATCGTCGTGCACCTGGCGCCGTGGTTGGAGCCCGAACCGATCTGCTGGGCCGTCAACCATGTCCGCACCCGCCTGGGCCCCGGCTACATCGACGGGCCCGCCGCGCGCGATGTCGAGATCGCTGCCGTCATAACTTGTCTGGAGCCATCGACCTGGCTGACCCAGGCCCTCGGCGACGAGGAACTCGACGACGGGCGCACCGTGGCCCAGGCAGTGGTCGGCCAGGCCGAGTTCGCCGACATCATCGTGGCCCCGCGGGTGGACCGCAGGACTCTGGCGGTGCTGCGCCGGCTGGCCCCTCGCGCATGGATCGTCCAACTGCCTGAGCATCTCGAGGAAGCGGCGGCGAATCTGGACAGCGATGCGCGGCGTGGTCGCAGTAGCGATCCGCTCGGCCCGCTATTGGCAGGTCAGCCTCCGATAGAGGCCGACGGCGAGGTCGGCATCGTCGAATTCAATGCTGACCGGCCTTTTCACCCGGAGCGCCTCCATGACGCTGTCGATGTTCTGCTGACCGGCGTGGTACGCACCCGCGGCCGAATCTGGTTGGCCAATCAGCCCGATCAAGTGATGTTCCTTGAGTCTGCCGGTGGCGGCTTGCGGGTCAGCTCCGCCGGGAAGTGGCTGGCCGCAATGGGCGACTCGGAGATCGCCTACGTCGAACCCGAACGCCGGGCGATGGCCGGCCTGGTGTGGGACGACCGCCACGGCGATCGCCGAACGTCGGTCACCATCTTGATGTGCGGAGCCGCACGCGCGGAAATCCTCGAGGCACTCGGCAACGCACTGTTGACCGACAGCGAGATGGGCCGGCCTGAGCGCTGGCCCGGCTACCCCGACCCGTTCGGTGACTGGCACGAAGAACCCTGTACCGAGTCGCCTTCCCATCCCGAATTATCCACGCCAGCAGGAAATCACGGAGAAGACCAATGAAACCCGGCATTCACCCGGACTACCGTCCGGTGGTCTTCCAAGACGCCACCACCGGCACGACCTTCTTGACGCGCTCCACGGTGACCACGTCGCGCACCATCGATATCGAAACAACTGACGGCGTGCGTACCTACCCCCTGGTGATGGCGGAGGTCACCGCAGACTCGCACCCGTTCTGGACCGGCGAGCGCCGGATCGTGGACGCCGCTGGACAGGTCGAGAAGTTTCGGCGGCGTTATGGGCAGTCCCACCCGGCGAGCGGGTGAGCATGAGTAGAGCCCCCGCCAACGAGAAGGGCGCGCAACGATCCGTGCACGAGGCAGCGGCCAAGCAGATCTGGCACGCCTGCCCGGTGCTGCGACGCTGCCGGTCCCACGCCATCGAGACCAATGAACAGCACGGCATTTGGGGTGCCACAACGCCGGGAGAGCGAAGTGCCCTGCGCGGGCGCGACGTCAGAGGTGCGTGACGTCGTAGACGTCTTCGGCATGCCTGGCCCGGATGGTCTTCTTGTCGTACTTGCCGACGCTGGTGCGTGGAATCTCCTCGATGAATGTCCACCGCTCCGGCAGCCACCACCGAACGACCTTGTCGGACAGGAAGTTCCGGAGTTCCTCCGGGGACACCTCGGCGCCTTCATGAAGCACGATCGCAGCCAGCGGACGTTCCTGCCAGCGTTCGTCGGGCACACCAACCACCGCCGCCTCCCGTACCGCCGGGTGGGCGATCAGGTGGTTCTCCAGCTCTACCGAGGAGATCCACTCGCCGCCGGACTTGATGACGTCCTTGGCCCGGTCGGTCAGCGTGATGTACCCCTGCCCGTCGATGCGGCCGACGTCACCGGTGCGCAGCCAGCCGGACTGGAACTTCGACTCGTCGGTATTGCGGTAGTACGAGCCGGTGATCCACGGTCCGCGCACCTCCAGCTCGCCCACCGCCTCGCCGTCGTTGGGCAGCACCGCACCACCGTCGTCGACGATGCGAGCCTCGACCCCGCACATCGGCCGGCCCTGTGTACCGCGGACCTCCCAGACCTTGTCCTCCGGTGTATTCGGCGCAGGCCAGGCCAGAGTGGCCATCGGCGAGGTCTCGGTCATCCCCCACAGCTGGCGGATCTGCACGCCGTAGCGCTCTTCGAACGTCTTCATCAGCGACACCGGCACCGCCGACCCACCACAGGCAACCAACCGCAGCGACGAGATGTCGTGGCCGGGGTTGCGGTCCAGGTGGTTCATCACGTCGTTCCAGATCGTGGGCACCGCACCGGCCACCGTGGGGCGTTGCGTCTCGATCAGATCCACCAGTGACGTGGCGTCCATGTAGCGGTCGGGCAGCACGATATCGGCGCCGGCCATCAGCGCCGCATACGGCAGCCCCCAGGCATTGGCGTGAAACATCGGCACGATCGGAAACGCCTTGTCCGAGAAGCTCAGTCCCATGCCATTGCCACTGCAGACTGCCATCGAGTGCAGGTAGCTCGACCGGTGGCTGTACACGACCCCCTTTGGGTGGCCGGTAGTACCACTGGTGTAACACATTGCAGCGGCCGAATTTTCATCGATGTCCGGCCACTCGAACTCCGCCGACTCCGCGGCGGTGATCTCGTCGTAGCGCACCACCCGCTTGCCGCAGGCCGCCAGCGGGGCAAGATCTCCGGAGCCGACGGCGATCACGGTGTGCACCGTCTCCATCCGCGCTAACACCGGAGCCAGGATCGGCACCAGCGACAGATCGGCGATCACCACTTGGTCCTCGGCCTCGTAGGCGACGAACTCGATCTGTTCAGGGGAAAGCCGGATGTTCAGCGTGTGCAGCACGGCCCCCATCGACGGCACCGCGACGTAGGCCTCCAGGTGTTCCTGGTTGTTCCACATGAAAGTGGCGACGCGCTGGTCACCCTGCACGCCCAGGCGCCGCAGCGCGTTGGCCAGCCGACCGGCCTGCTGGCCAACCTCCCGGTAGGTGGCGTGCCGGTAGCCACCGCCGGTTGCGGTGGTCACCGTCCGGTCGCCGTGGACGGTGACGGCGTGGCGCAGGATCGCGGCGACGGTCAGGGGAAAGGACTGCATGGTGCACTGCATGGGCCCGAATCTATCGCGGCGGGCATACTCACCGGGTGTTGGTAGGAAAATCGATCGCTCTGTTCGTCGCCGCGGCAGTTCTGGAAATCGGCGGCGCCTGGCTGGTGTGGCAGGGGGTCCGCGAACACCGCGGCTGGCTATGGGCCGGCTTTGGCGTAATCGCCTTGGGTGCTTATGGTTTCGTCGCGACGCTGCAGCCCGACGCGCATTTCGGCCGGATCTTGGCAGCTTACGGTGGCGTGTTCGTGGCGGGATCGTTGCTGTGGGGCATGGCGGCCGACGGATTCCGTCCGGACCGCTGGGATGTGACCGGTTCGCTGATCTGCCTGCTGGGTGTGGCGTTGATCATGTACGCCCCACGGGGTGGCTGAACCGTCGCGGGAACGTTTTCGGCGGCCATGACGATGTAGTTGGAGGATGATCAGGTCGAAAAAGAGGAGGCGGGGTTATGCGGACCCCAATAGCACTTGCCGCAGCGGCGGCAGTGAGTGGCATCATCGCAGGACCGGCCGCGACGGCGTGGGCCGATTCCGCGCAGAGCACGATCAGCGAGTTGCAGCAGCAGGGTTACACCGTCAACATCGATCGCATCGGGACAGGCCCGATGTCGAAGTGCGTGGTCACCAACGTGCGTAATCCCCAGACTGTCACCCAGTGGGTGCCCTACACGGGTCCTGGACGCGGCAACAATGATCGCAACTTCCTGGTGCCGGTCGTGACCAGCCAGACGATCTCGGTGTCGCTGGACTGCAGCGCGCACTAGTCGCCGGACTGCAGCGCGCACTAATCGAGGTCGACGCGGATGGTGAGCAGGTTGTCACCCATCGCGCGCACCGCGGCGCTGTTCATGCGCGGTAGTTGGGCCAGCCTGGCCCGCGCATCGTCCTCGGGTAACAGGGTGGCCGTTCCGCTGTGCCAGCGCCCCCGGACGCGAACCCGCACCCGCGGGTTGGCCTCGATATTGCGTACGTACTGCGATCGGTCACCAAACTCCGACACCAGCCAGAACTCGTGTCCGGCCAACCGGCCGCCGATCGGGGTACGCCGCGGTTGCCCGGACTTCCGCCCGGTGGTTTCCAACAGAGTCTGAATCGGTACCGCCCGCATCACCGGGTTGGCGATGTGACGCTGGACCAGGCCGACGATGCGCTGCCGAGCAGTCAAAGTCATGACTCCATCGTTGCAGGCGGCTCAGGATGCTGCGGCAGCCAACTGTTGCCGGCGCTGGGGGGCCGTCTCCAGGCGCATTGCGGTGATCGCACCGGCGTAGTCAGCCGCATACAGCCGGCTGCGCACCGGGTCGGCGGCCAGGCAGGACAGCTGCGGGCCGAGGACGACACTGTCGACGATCTCGGTGGTGGCGGTGCACAGCACGGCGATCTCGTTGCGGTCGACGATGTAGGCGCAATTGCCACCACGGCCCAGTACCAGCTGCGTGGGCACACCGCCCATCGCGATGGTGTCGGTGACGCGGGCGCCGGCGACGTCGATGACGTGGATCGCGCCACCGAACTCGGCGTCCCAGCCGGTGCCAAAAACAGTGCGGCCGTTGGGCATAACCGCGATGTCGCCGATTGATCCGGAGATCGCGACGAGGTCGTAGACCGCACGGTCGGATGTGTCGATGATCGCCAGTAGACCGCCGGCAGGTGTGGTGAGTGCCGCGAACAGGCGGGTGCCGTCAGCGCTGACGCACAGCGATTCAACGGAGGTGCCCGGCCCGGCCGGAATCTCGATGGTGGCGAACTTGCCCGTCTCGATGTCGACGACGGCGATGTCCACGATGTCGTCGGCGGTCCGCGCGACATAGAGGACGTCGGCGCTGGGGCTGACCGCCAATCCACCGGCAGTCATCTCAAAGGTCTTGGCGGCCAATGGCATCCCGGTACGGGTATCGACGGCCACGACAGCGTCCACCTCGTTCGAGGCAGCACTCACGTAGGCGCGGTCGCCCACGACTACGGCCGCGTATGGCTCACTGAGGCCGTCGATGGTGGCGGTCACCGTCAGCGTGGCGGCGTCGATGACGCACACCACGTCCGCGCCGTAGTGCGCGGTGACCAGGTAGCGGCCATCGGGGCTGACGGCCATGTCACTGACCGGCCCGTGCCCCGGAGCCAGCGTCCTGGCGACGGTGACGACCGGCGCGGCGATCGGCTCGGTCAGCGGCTCGAGTTCGGCGCCACCCAGCAGCTGCGGGAGCAGATCACCGATCGGGTTGCGCCGGATCGCCGGTAGCGAGGACAGCCACAGCGAGTGCGCAGCGGCAGCCCGCTCGGCCACCGCAACGGCGCCGCCCTCGAACACTTCCGTCACACCCGTTGCGTTTGCCATGATCTCGTACCTCCGCCGGCCTGAGTGCGGCCGGGCATTGTCTTTGGTTCGTTGTGCGTTACCTGGCGGTAACTGCCTGGCACGAGTGTAGCTAGTGAATTCACGGAGAATTCGCGGCTTTTCAGAACCTAATTCCCCGGCACCCCACCGATCTCAGCAAGCACATAGGCAAGGATCGTTATCAATTCGTTGCAATGCCGTGGACGGTTCCGAAAAATGTCCAATGACGTGCATGTTTTGATCGAATCAAGATCATGAATCACATGCTTGAATGCGGCTCGGGCTTAGATTTTCTTACCCCGCCAGAGCTAAAAGAGGCCGAAATCACAATGCCTCAGCCGCGTCTAAATTCTTAAGGGAAATTCTTAGGTTATAGACCGTATCGGCAGCCCTGGGCGACCAGGTAGTCGTACTCTCGATCTTGATTGAGATCAAGTTCGCTGATCGGCGCAGTTAACGAGTGAGCCTCAACAATTCGCTAGTGGTCCAGATCACACCGTCGGTTCGACGGTCTCCCCGCTGCTCGCCGGATCGCTGCCGAGCACGTCGGACGGCACCGCATGAGCGACAGTCGTACCGTTGGCGGCCCGTTCGATCGGGTGCGACGGACGGTGCGCAATCATGCCGGCCGCCCAGTCGCCGCGACCCGATCACCGCCGATTTTGCAGAATGGCTTCGATATTGCGTTCCGCGAGTGCGGTGATCGACATGAATGGGTTGCAACCTAGATAACCGGGGAACAGCGACGCGTCGTTGACGTAGAGCTTGTCGTAGTGCCTCACCCGTCCGAACAGGTCGGTCGCCAGGCCTCGAACGCAGCCGCCCATCGGATGAACGGTGTTGGGGGCGAACACCTTCCCGCCGAACAGGTCGTCGCGGTAGCGCACCCCGTTGGCCCGGGTGATTTTGTCGAAGACCGCTCCCGCCCGCTGGATCAGATGATCGGTGTAGTGCTGCGGCCAATCAATGTCCACCGAGTCCGCATTGCGGTCGTAGGTGATCTCCGCCCGGTCGGCGGTCTTGACCATTACGTAGTAACCCAGCGCATGAGTCTCGACAGGGAGCGGGATCGCGAAGACGCTTGCGTATACCGGATTGTCCGGGTCATCGCGACCGTCGATGTTGATCAACCCCATCAGGGACTGGTCTGTTCCGGCGGGGTCCTCGTCCTTGAGCATGTGCCCGACCATGACATCGCCATTGTTGCCGTATCCGCGGCCGACGTCTTCGCTCAAGTCAGGCAGAACGCCCGTCTCCCTGGCCCGCAGCAGCAGTTTGGTCGTACCAAGCACCCCGGCCGCGAGATAGAGCTGATCGCAACCGATCTCGTTGCGGTGCAGCTCTTTTCCCCACCGGTCGATCTCACGGGTGGAGACCACCCACTCTCCGGACGGTTCCCGCCGGATGTCGGTGACCTCGGTGAGGGCCTTCAACGTCACCTTGCCGGTGGCCAGCGCATTCGCAAGGTACGTCTGGTCGACGCTGCCAACCCGCCCGTAGTTGTTGCCGTACTGCTGCTCGAAGTTGAGAGCCGAACGCGGAACCTCACCGGCCTCCTCCCTGCGCAGATAGTCGAACGAATAGGCGCTGCCGTTGTAGTCCACGCCGTATCCGGCCGCAGCGGCGTACTGACGACCCACCCGGGCGAACTGCAGACACGGGGTCTGTTCGAACCAGTCCATGTCGCGATAGCTGATCTGAAGCATCCTGTTGGCGCGCTGGATATACGTGCCGAGGAACTCCGCCGGGTCGATATCGGGGAAGGAATCGCGCACCTGCTTCGGCGTCGGCACCGCGGCGATGGCGGCGTTGATCATCGACCCGCCACCAACGCAGGCTCCGCGAAAAACACTGTGGGCGCCAAAGTCGGTCTTCTCGCAAATACCCGCCTGAACCGGTTCCGGGGAAGCGACGTGCGCGGCAACATCTTCGATCGAGATGCCTTGGAACGACGGCACCAGGCTGGGCGCGACGGCACTGAACCAGCCGGCCCGAGTGTCGGGAGGCAGCATCCGGGTGAAGCGCTTGCCGTCATAGTCCGGGGTATCCCAGAGTTTCCCCCGCTCCAGGATCAGCGTGTCCACCCCGGCCTGGCCGAGCCGCAACGCTGACACGCCTCCGCCATAACCGCTACCGATAACGATGGCCGAGTAGTGCGGCCGGTCGGGAGTCCGGTGATCAAGAACCAGCCGTCCCAGCGCGGCACCGCCAGCACCCATTGCCATAGCACCGAGGAAATGCCTGCGGGAGATCGCCGTCATGGCGCCGGGACGCCGCGTGTGGATCTCGCCGGCCCCGACGCTGGCGGAATTGGGAGTTCCACGCGACTCCTCACCCCGACTGCCCATTCCCCACTGTCCCAGCCCGTACCGGCGGGGGCCGCCTGCGTACTACAACCGTTGCTCATAGTACGAAAGCAAAGAACATCCGTCTATCTCCAGCGATTGCCAGTGACGTTGCAACGATGGCGCCAGCAAATCAATCCCATCGGCCATCGTCCCAGGATAGTCGGCCAGCTGCCGGACGGCGCATCGATCCCGCCAGTTAATGCGGCCATTCCCCACGGTTCTGGCTGATGGCCAGGTGACCACGCCGGGAGGCCCCGCTACTAATCATTCGGGTTCACCGAGGGACAGGCCCCGAACGGCGCTACCCCACAACATCGAGATGTGAGGGCGACACGCAATCATGGCAATGATGTCTGAGTTTGCAGAATGGCTCATTCACAGGTAAACAAAGACGCATGCCTGCAGCCGCGCCCCACCACGGCCGGCTCACCAAGCGCACTGGCGCCCAAGCGCCGGACTGGCGGGATCCGAAGCGACACCTCTGGCTCCTCGGAACGATCGTCCCAGGTCTTGTCGGCCTGTCCTGGCTGGGCGTCCATCTGACCGGGGATTCGGCGTTCTGGTGGTGTGGCGCGGTCATCACCTTCATGCTCGTCCCGCTACTCGATCACCTGGTGGGAGCGGATACGGACGGCCTTGCTGACAGTGCCTTGGCCTGGCTCGAGGACGACCCTTTTTATCGGTGGGCGACCTACCTCTACTTACCGTGCCAATACCTGTCGCTGGTGTTCGCCTGCTGGCTTTGGGCCGGCGGCGGGTGGCTGACGATGAGCCTGTCGGACAAGTTCGGCCTGATGTTCACCGTCGGGTTCATCGGCGGATGCGCCATCAATGTCGCCCACCAACTCGGCCACACCCGGACACGTTCTGAGATGCGACTCGCGAAGATCGCCCTTGCACAGAGCTGCTACGGGCACTTCTTCGTCGAACACAACCGCGGTCACCACGTCCGCGTCGCCACCCCGGAAGACCCGGCCAGCTCGCGTCTCGGGGAGAGCCTCTATGCCTTCATTCCCCGGTCCGTCGTGGGCGGCACCATCTCGGCGTGGCGCATCGAGGCCAGACGGTTGGCTCGCCACGGCCGATCCCCGTGGACACTGCGCAACCACGTGCTCAATGCGTGGGTGATGAGTGCGGCGCTGTTCGCGGTTCTCGTGCTCTGGTTCGGAGTGACTGTGCTCCCATGGTTGTTGGGCCAGGCCATCGTGGGCGTGTGCCTGCTGGAGACGGTCAATTACATGGAGCATTACGGGCTGCGACGGCAGAAGTTACCCAACGGCCGCTACGAACGAGTCCGGCCAGACCACAGCTGGAACAGCGACACGATGGTCGCAAATGTCTTCCTTTTCCACCTGCAGCGGCATTCCGACCATCACGCCAACCCCCTGCGGCCTTACCAAGTGCTGCGCCATCGCGAGGAGGCACCTCAGTTGCCTGCGGGCTACGGCAGCATGATGCTCATCGCCATGATCCCACCCTTGTGGCGGCGAATCATGGACCATCGAGTGCTCGAGCATTACGGGGGCGACATTCGCTTGGCGGGGCTGGGCTCGCGCGCCGCGAAGGCCTATGGCATACGGGGTTCGGCGACCGGCCTTAAGGCAGACTGACAGGAAGCCATCACGCGCGGTGGTTGGGTCATGACCTGATCGAGGAGCACGAGCCGATGAACCCCGATGACGACCCCGAGAAGCGCATCCAGGAACTCGAACGCCCGCTGACCGACCAGGCCCAGACCAGCGAACTGGGTACCGCAGGCCCTCCCGGTGGTTGGCCACCGCCCCCGCCGGGATACTACGGTCCGCCGATGCCGCCGCCGTCGGTGCCGTCGCCCGGTTCCGGCATCCGCATCGGCTGGATTGCGCTGGCGCTACTAATCGTTGGACTGATCGTCGGCGGCGGGGCGATCGTGGCCACCTCGCTGTTCGCCGTCAACCGCTCGGGTACTCCGACTGTCCCCAGTGGCGGTGGCACGTTCACCACCGCCACTCGCCCCAGCCACAGCACCCCCACTTCCCCTGCGCCGTCCAGCTCGGCGGCCACTGTGACGATGCCCGCGCCGGGCGGCAACCTCAGTGTGGCCGGTGTCAATGCGAACAAGCGGATCGCCTGCGACGACAGCGTCGTCACCATCAGCGGCATGGACAACACGGTGGTGCTCACCGGGCACTGCACGCTTGTTCAGGTGTCCGGCATGAACAACATCGTGACGATCGACGTCGCCGACACCATCAATGCCTCCGGGATGGACAACAAGGTCACCTACCACAGTGGCTCACCGAAGATCACCAAATCCGGCTTCGGGAACACCGTCGAGCAGGATTGACGATCAACTCCGGTGTACGAAATACATTGTGGCTCAGCCAGAATCCGCTCGGCCCTGGCGCGGCCGAGGCCCCGACGGCCATAGGCTGCGGGTCTCCGGCATGTCAAGTCCTAGTTCGCGCACACGTCGGGAGCATCCCCGAGAATCGGCGCGTCGGCGGGAAGGGTATCGGTGAGCACCGCCTGAGCCTGTGATCCGGACTCGCTGACCACCCGGCTGCAGGACGAGGCTCTAGACGATCAGCGTCGTCGGTGGCTTCCCAACCTGACCCACAGGGCCTCGCGCCGCCAGCGATTCGCGGTTCCCCGAGCACGCGGCAAGCCATGGCGTTAGCGTGAACCACGCACCCACAATCGGGAAACGGGAGGGGACCGCATGCCAACCAGATGGGTACGGCGAATTTCTCGACGAGGTACCGGCCGGGCGGCCGCCACAGTGGCGGTGGCCGCCTTGTTGTCGCTATTGGCCGCCGGTCTGTTCGCCCCCGCCCGGGCGTCCGCCGATGGCGAGACCTATCTGGTCGCCACCGACACCACCTTCGCGCCCTTCGAATTCCAGGACAAGCAAGGCAATTTCGTCGGAATCGACATGGACCTCATCCGCGCGATCGCCGACGACCAGAAGTTCAAGGTTGACATCAAACCGCTGGGCTTCGACGCCGCGCTCCAGGCCGTCCAGGCCAACCAGGTCGACGGTGTGATCGCCGGCATGTCCATCACCGACAAGCGCAAGCAGGTCTTCGACTTCTCCGAACCATACTTCGAGTCCGGTGTTCAGATGGCCGTGCTGAAGACGAATGACGACATCAAGTCCTATGACGATCTGCGCGGCAAGAAGGTGGCCGTCAAGAACGGTACCCAGGGTGCCACCTTCGCCAACTCGATCAAGGACAAGTACGGCTTCCAGGTTGTCTCGTTCGCGGACTCCTCGTCGATGTTCGATGAGGTGAAGACCGGTAACTCGGTGGCCGTGTTCGAGGACTACCCGGTGCTGTTGTACGGCATCGCGCAGGGCAATGGCTTCAAGACGGTCACCCCCAAAGAGGAGCCGACCGGGTATGGGTTCGCGGTGAACAAGGGCCGCAATGCCGAACTCATCTCGAAGTTCAACGCCGGCTTGAACAACCTCAAGAAGTCCGGGCGCTACGACGAGATCATCAACAAGTACCTCGGCGAAGGCGCCGCCAACGACGACAACTCGTTCTTCGGCCTGATCAAGAGCACCTACCCGCTCCTGCTGCAAGGCCTGAAGATGACCGTCATCCTGACGGTTGTCTCGATCGCCATCGCGCTGGTGCTGGGCATCATCTTCGGCCTGTTCCGGGTGTCTCGAGCGATCTGGCTGCGCGCGATCGGCACCACCTTCGTCGACATCTTCCGCGGTACTCCCCTGCTGGTGCAGGCGTTCTTCATCTACTTCGGCATCCCATCGGCTCTGGGCTTCCAGATGAGTGCGCTCACGGCGGGCATCATCACGCTGTCGCTCAACGCCGGCGCCTACATGACCGAGATCGTGCGCGGCGGTATCCAGTCAGTCGACAAGGGACAAATGGAGGCGGCCCGCAGCCTGGGCATCGGCTATCTATCGACAATGCGGAAAGTGATTCTGCCGCAGGCTATCCGGACGATGATTCCGTCCTATATCAACCAATTCGTGATCACGCTTAAGGACACCTCGATCCTGTCGGTGATCGGCATCGCGGAGTTGACCCAGACCGGGCGGATCATCATCGCGGGCAACTTCCAGTCGTTCAACATGTGGCTGATCATCGGCATCATCTACTTCGTCGTCATCATGGCGCTGACGAAACTCTCGGATCGCCTCGAGAAAAGGATCGCGAAATGACCGAACTCGTCCCCGAGTCCGCAGCCACCGAGCCTGCGGGCACCGTCAAGATCCAGATCGAGAACCTCAAGAAGGCTTTCGGCGAGCTGGTGGTGCTCGACGGCATCACCACCGACATCAAGCAGGGCGAGGTGGTGTGCGTCATTGGGCCGTCGGGCTCGGGCAAGTCGACGTTCCTGCGCTGCCTGAACAAGTTGGAGGACATCACTGCAGGCAAAGTGATGGTCGACCATTTCGACCTCACCGACCGCAAGGTCGACCTGGACAAGGTGCGCCAGCACATCGGCATGGTGTTCCAACACTTCAACCTGTTCCCGCACATGACGGTGCTGCAGAACGTCATGTTGGCGCCGCTGACGACCAAGAAGATGGACAAGACCGCCGCCGAGAAGAAGGCGATGGAGCTTCTTGGCCAGGTGGGGCTGGCCGAGAAGGCCAACGTCAAACCGGCCACCCTGTCCGGCGGGCAGAAGCAGCGCGTGGCGATCGCTCGCGCATTGGCGATGGACCCGTCGATCATGCTGTTCGACGAGGCCACCAGCGCGCTGGACCCGGAGATGGTCGGCGATGTGCTTGAGGTGCTGCGCCAGCTCGCCCAGGGCGGGATGACGATGGTGGTGGTCACCCACGAGATGGGCTTCGCCAGGGAGGTGGCCTCTCGGGTGATCTTCATGGCCGACGGCAATATCGTCGAGGACGACTCCCCCGACGAGGTGTTCGGCAACCCCAAAAGCCCACGGCTGCAGGAGTTTCTGTCGAAGGTGCTCTGAACACGACCGGCAACCTAGAGAAGGGAATCGGCATGAAAGTTCTGTACGTCGCAGAGGCACTAGCCACCGGCGAGGGCCGTGATGGCCACGGGCGAACCTCCGATGGCAAGCTCGACCTGGACCTGAGCATTCAGAAGGAGCTGGGCGGCTCGGGTGTCGGCACCAATCCCGAGCAGCTCTTCGCCGTCGGCTACGCCGCGTGCTATCACTCCGCGCTGCGGCTGGTCGCTCGCGAGGAGAAGGCCGATGTCACCGATTCGGCTGTGGGAGCCAAGGTTTCGCTGGGCAGCAACGACGCCGGCGGTTTCGTCCTCGCCGTCGAACTCGAGGTCGTCCTGCCCAATGTCGACCACGAATCCGCCGTCGCGCTGGCCGACAAGGCCCATCAGGTGTGCCCGTACTCCAACGCGACCCGGGGCAATATCGACGTGAAGCTGACCGTCACCGACGATTGAGGATCATGCGGGCCGCGAAGAGGTCGGCCTGTCCTTCTTTTCCTCGTACATCAGTTCGTCAGCGCGGGCGAGCAATTCGTCGATGGTGTCGACGTCGGCTGAATTCACCTGCACCATGCCGATACTGGCCGATAGCACATACGTCCGGTCGCTGTCTTGGTTGAACCGCTCGAAGGCATCGAGGAGACGATTCCGCAGCGTCGCCTGATCGCAATCGGGTTCGATGATCAAGACGCAGAACTCGTCGCCGCCGATGCGCGCGATGACGTCGAATTCGCGCAAGGTGCCGCTCAGCAGGTCGGCAACATCAGCCAGGAGGGCGTCCCCCATCTCGTGCCCCTGAGCGTCGTTGACCAGTTTCAGACCGTCGACGTCGAGGAACACCAGCAGACAGGAACTGCCCTGTCGTCGCGCGGCGTGCAACGCGGCATCCGATCTCAGATAGAAGCCCCGCCGATTGTTCAACCCGGTCAGCTCGTCGGTGATCGATAGCTTGTGGATCTCGTCGTTGGCCCGTTCGAGTTCGGCGGTCCTGTCCCGCACCCGCTGTTCCAGCTCGGAGTAGAGCTGCACATTCTCCATGGCGATGGAGGTCGAGTCGGCCAGCGCCTGCAACAGAAACACGTCCTGTTCGGTCGCGTGGCGCTGATAGGACCAGTAGTTGCCGATCGCCCCGATCGGGTCGACCTTGCGGATCGGGACCATGACCATACTTTTGACGAACGTGGGCCGGTAAGCCTCCCGCGGCACGCGCTCGTCGGCGTAGATGTCCGGAATCACCACGGCCTCGCGATGGTGCATCGCCCAGCCGCTGACACACTTCTCCAGGGGAAAGCGGCTGCCCTTCCACAGCGGTGCGATCGCGTACTCATCGGCGTAGTAACAGAACCCGTTGTCCTTGAGCACGAAGGACGCGCCGTCACAGCCGGTCAGCTCGCGCGCGGCAGTCCGCACGATCACCTGGATCTCGGGCAGGCTGCGCGCCAGCGACAGCTCCTGAACCGCACGCAGCAACCGCTCCATGCGTTGCATGTAGTCGCCGTCGATCGAGACTTCGACCGTCATGAGCACCTCCGGCAGCCCCCCGCTGCCAAGGTCACAACTCATGTCGCTTCTTGACGGCAAGTCCGGGCAAAGTATAGGCCCACTACACCAGGGCGAGTGGCCATCGTCTGAACCTTTGCTCCACATGCTGATTGCGCAAATGCCGCCTACGAGAAGTGGGTGTGCGGCCGGGGCAGCGTTGTGCCGTCGACGGTGATCTCGAGCTTCTCGTTGTAGAAGGCAACCAAGTTCGCAATCGACGCAACCGCCGGTAACGGAGTGTCGTAGGTCCAGGCTAGATCGTTATGCAGCGCGTTGGCGACCCGCACCGACCAATACTGCGACGTCACGCCCTTGTAGGGACACAAGGTCTGGGTGTCCGCCGACTCGAGGTGCTCGAACGCGATGTCGGTGCGGTCGATGTAGTACCGCGTCGGCAGGCCGGTTTCGAACAGCAGCACGGGGCTCTCGGTGTCCGCCAGCAACACACCATCCAGTTCGACTCTGACGTGGCGATGTGAGCGCAGTGCGTCCACCCGAACGTAGGGGTTGCGGGGGTGGCCGTAGATCGGCTCATCCTCCTCGAACCAGCTCAGCGCCGACCAGTCGAATCGCACAAATCCCGCGACCGGGCCATCACCATCGTCGAACACGCGCGCCGCCGAAGGGTGCGTGTCCGACTCGCCGGCCAGGGTGAACATCCGCGACGCGCCGAACTGCACGTGCTGCGGGTGGTCCTCGTCTAGCAAGAACTCGTCCCGGACGTCGGACCGCGGGATGTAGTACTGCGGGTGGTACGGGATCTCCCACACATAGCGGGCCGCCGTGGTGTCGAAAACGAGCTGGCTCCCGAGGTAGCCACGGACCCGCCGGGGCGACGGTTCAATACGGCCCCGGGTTGCGGCAACCTGCGGATAGTCGGTGACGGGCTGCTCGGATGCTGTACTCACGCTGGACTCCCTTGCCGTGGATGACGTCACCTTCCATGATGACCAGCGCTGGGGGGGGTGAAGGGCACGGCGTCACGAAACCAATAGGACTGGTAACTGCCTGAGCGGATGGCATGAGTTGACTGACAGTGTTGACCTGAAAATGCCTGAATAACGGTGATTTTGGCGAAACCTCGCGGGTTGCGCGGGCGATCTTCGCGCCGGCTGGCCGTCAATCTTTGTCGGCTCAAAGAAGACGGCACCACGCTGCGACGCATGGTTATAGCCGGTTACCCGCCCCCTTCGCCCGCAGACCGGGTGACCGTCGCGCTCGCGTGCGCGCTACGCAAGGTGGTGTGGTGGCTGCGGACCCCGAAAGAATCCGTTCCTGTCGTCGAGAAAGTGCTTCGCGGCGGGCTTCTCATACCCGTCTTCGCGGCCTTGTCACTGCTGCTGCGCGCCCGCGCCCGGCTGGGCCACTCGGTCCAACTACCGGGCGGCACTGGGTTCGGCGCCACGCTGATGTGCCGTCTCCCCGACCTCATCGCCACCTATATTTGGGTCTTCCAGGAATGGGAACCAGACCTGACCCGCTTCATCACAAGCAGACTCCGCGACGGGGACGTGTTCGTCGATGTTGGCGCGAATATCGGCTACTACTCGCTGCTTGCCGCCAAATCGGTCGGTGACGGTGGCGGCGTCGTGGCTGTCGAAGCGTCACCGGCGATGTTCGACGATCTACGCCGCAACACTCTGGCCAATGACCACGGCGATCGCATCCGCGAGGTGAACAAGGCGGCCGCCGCCAAATCGGGGACACTGACGGTCTTTGCCGGTCCACGACACAACGCCGGGATGTCGACCACGCTGCCGACCCGCGGGCTGCATGTCGAGTCGACGGTCCAGGCATTGCCGCTCGACGAGATCCTGACGTTCCAGGAGATCACGTCGACGCGACTTATCAAGATCGATGTCGAGGGCGCCGAGCCCGACGTCCTGGCAGGGATGGGCAACCTGATCGGCTCGATGCGCCCCGATACGGAGATCGTCGTCGAACTTTCGCCGCGCTGGTGGCCCGACCGGCGGCTCCTGCCTCTGGACGTGCTCCGACCGTTTATCGACGCTGGCTTCAACGTCTACAGGATGAAGAACAGCTACTCTGCCTGGCGGTACTTGTGGCCCAACGAGGTAAGTGACGCAGTTCGACTGCGCAGTCCCCTGACCAGACGAGTATCGCGACTCGACCTCGTGCTGTCCCGCTACGACGGCGACAGCCTGGCGATCGACGCGCGGACCGGCTACTGGCTCGCTGACGGACTCAGCAGAATTCGTACTGGACGTCCCAGAAGCCGGGCACTGGATTCCACCAGGTCGAGAAGTGGCCGCCCAGTGCGGGATTGGCGTCATTGATCATTCCCTGCCCGCCGGTCCCCGGGATGAAGCCGGGCGGATCCCAGGTGATGGACAGCGGGTCTCCCGGGGTCTCAGGGGTACAACCGATCTGTTTGAGGAAGTAACCGTCGGTGACCGACCATTCAGCGCTGGCCTGGTCGGGAGTGGGCGGTGGCGGTGCGGCATGCGCGACGCCCGCCGCAGCGGCGATCAGTGCGGCAGCTATACCTGTCGCCAGTGGCACGCGGCGTCGATATGGCATCGCACCACGGTAGACCACACCGGGCCGTTCGACATGGCAATCGTAGTCAGCGGCGAACGTCGGGTGGCACCATGCCCGGCGTGCCCGCGGCGATCACCGCGCGGTTACGTTCCGCCACAACCGGAATCGGCATCTTGACCTTCCACCGGTCGTAGCTCAGGAAACCGTTGACCTCATTCTCGACGTCGGTGGTCTGCGTGTAGATGGCCGCAGACAGGCCGGTCCTGCGGACAATGTCCTCCAGTCTGCGGCTGACTTCGACGTAGCGATCGGTGAGGCGCGCAGGGCTGTCGGCCATCTCGTAGGCCTCCGGGCGACCCGGCCACCGATTGCCGTCGAGCACCAGCCCCAACCCGCCGTACTCACCGTCGACCCGAACCCGGTTGTCGGCGGGGATAGAGCCTTTCGAATGTGCCTTCATCAGGTCATCGTGGATCTTGGGCTCGCCAGGACCGACATAGGTGTGATCGTCGTAGATATCCCCGGCCAGGGTATCGCCGCGCGACTTGCAGCAGTTCACCCCGCTGTTGGCGTCCACCATCCGGGTCGGGTCCGCGGCCTTCACCACGCCGGCGATCCGGGCGGTGTCGAACTCACCCCAGCCCTCGTTGAACGGCACCCAGCCGACGATCGACGTCACGCTGCGCAGCTGATCGATCATCGCCAGCAGCTCTTTTTCGAAGTTGGCCTTCGCAGCCGGAGTCGGCTCGGGGGCGGGACCCACCGGAATGGCGAGGGACACATCGAGCGAGGGCATGTCCTGCCACACCATCAATCCCAACTTGTCCGCCCAGTAGTACCACCGGGCAGGCTCGACCTTGCCGTGTTTGCGCACGAAGTTCATCCCGAGATCCTTGATCCGCATGAGATCAGACTTCAGCGCGTCATCGGTTGGCGCGGTGTAGATTCCGTCCGGCCAGTAGCCCTGGTCCAGCGGGCCGTGCAGGAAGGTGATCCTGCCGTTCAACGCGATGCGCGGCCTGCCCTGAGGATCGAACATGGTGCCGATCGTGCGCAGGCCGGCATAGCTGGAGACCGCGTCGACCACCTTGCCCGTCGGGCTCACCAGGGCGACCTGCAGGTCGTACAGGTATGGGTCGTCGGGAGTCCACACGTGTGGCTTGCGGATCGGCAGGCGGATCGTGTCACCGGCCCCGGCGGACGCGACCGAGACCACCCGGCCGCCAGGCTCGGAGACGAACACCACGGTGCGCTGCCCCCTGGTGCCGGCAACCCGCGGCGTGACAGACATACTCGTCAAATCGGTGCTGATGTCGACCTTGTTGATGTAGGTGGCATGCACCGGCTCCATCCACACCGTCTGCCAGATCCCTGACGCGCCGGTGTAGAACAGGCCCTCGGGGTCGTTGCGCTGTTTGCCGATTGGGAAGGGGGCGGCCTCGTTGCGGTCCTGGACCCGCACGGTGATCTCCTGGGCGCCCGGTCCCCGCAGCGCGTCGGTGATGTCGACGGTGAACTCGGTATAGCCGCCCTCGTGATGGGCGACCTGTTGGTTGTTGACCCAGACGGTGGCGATCTGATCCACGGCGCCGAAGTGCAGCAGCACATGTTGTCCCTGCCAGTTGCTCGGCAGCTTGACGACCTTGCGGTACCACATCTCGTCGTCGTGCCGCGCGATGCCGGACAAGGCCGATTCCACGGGGTACGGGACGAGGATCTGCTCACGGTAGGCCGCCGGGGGCGGCGGGGCCGCCAGGACCGTTCCTGCGGATCGACCCATATAGCCCCAGACCCCGTTGAGGTTCAGCCAGGCGGTCCGCGTCATCTGTGGCCGCGGGTAGTCGGGCAACGCATTGTCGGGTCCCACCAAACTGGTCCACGGCGTGGGCAATAGCGCCGGCTTCGGATGCCACATGACCACCGCGTCGGCCGGCGGGCTTCCGATCATGGCAAAGGCCAACAGGCTCAATACAACTGCTGAGAAACGGCCGAGCCAGATGCGACGGCGGGGACGGTGCCGCCAAGGCGACAGCGCGATGTCGTCGCTCACGCTATTCACCCCCGGGCTAGAGACCAACCGTGGCGCACGCGCCCCTGCACGACCGTGTTTCTGCACAGCAAACGAACCGATCCAGTCGCGACACGAAGTGGTCCGGCGGTGCTCTGCGGGTTGGCGCGAGACTGACCGGGAAGATGCGATGCCGTACGCACTGTAACGAGTAAGATCCCAGTTCGCCACTACCTTCCAACGTGTTTCGCACAGCAATGTTTCGATCGTCGACCTGGTTCGATCACTTCCTGCGGCTGGGGTTTACACCGCCATCACGGCCTCGGCTTTCACCCTGTCCCACACACGAGATTCATAGCTTCCAGCAAACCCTGGGCGGCGTGTCGCAAACATGTCTGTCGGGTATGGCACCATCGCCACGTGGTGTCACGGACTAGCGACCGAGGGACGACGATCCCGGTCATCGCGCTCACCGGGTATCTGGGGGCGGGGAAGACCACATTGCTCAACCACGTGCTGCGCACCCCACAGGCCCGGATCGGCGTGGTAATCAACGACTTCGGAGAAATCAATGTCGACGCCGGGTTGATCAGCGGCCAGATCGACGAACCGGCGTCGATCGCTGGTGGCTGTATCTGCTGCTTGCCCGACGACGGCCAGCTGGACTCCGCACTGGCCCGGCTCGCCGACCCCAGGCTGCGGCTGGATGCCATCATCGTGGAAGCCAGCGGCCTCGCCGATCCGGCGGCGCTGGCCCGCATCATCGGATTCAGCGAGATCGCCGGCGTCCGCGACGGCGGCGTTGTGGACGTGGTGGACGCCGTGCGACATTTCGACACCGTCGACTCCGGCGGCGGCGTGGCCCCCGCCCGGTATGGTGCGGCGACGTTGGTGGTGGTGAACAAACTCGATCAGATCCCGGACGCTCACCGCGACGCCACGCTGCGACGTATCGAAGCCAGGGTGCGGGAACGCAATTCACGGGCCCATGTCATCGGTGCTACGAATGGGCAGATCGACCCGAACTTGCTGTACGACGTCGCCGCCGCGAACGATGCGACGGGCCAGCTGTCGTTTCGCGATGCGCTCTTCGACGAGCCGGTGAGCGCGCACGACCATGTGCATGCCGATTCGGTGACCGTGACCGCCGAGGGGGCCGTCGACCCCGAACAGCTCATGGAGCTGCTGGAGTTTCCGCCCGCGGGCGTGTACCGGATGAAGGGCGTTGTGGCAGTGCGTCATCGGACCGGCGTCCGCGGCTACCTGGTCAATGTCGTGGGGCCTGCGGTCCATATCGCGCGCGGTGCCGCATCGTCGGGTGCGGAAAGCCATCTCGTCGCGATCGGAACCCATTTCGACACCGAGCTCACGCGATCGCGGATGGCCGAGGCGCTGCGGATGGCGGACGGGCCGATATCGGCCACCGCGCAGCGGCGCTGGCAGCGCTACCTAGCAAGGAGCTGACAGCACGGTGCCCCACCCTCTAGCGAGGATGGGGCACCGTGGCGAATCAGCGTGTGGCTAGACCTTCTTCGATACGAAGATCGTCTCGAAACCGGTGGACTGCCAGGCGTTCATGAAGGCACCGATCGTGACGGGCTCGCCGTACGGATACTTCTTGACCCAGTTGCCGTCCGCGTCCTGGACCAGTTCGCCCTGGATCGGGTTCCCGCTGTCGTTGAGATAGACGATGCCATTCGCGGTATCCACCGCGACCACAACCACGCCGTGGTTGGGCTCCGTCCAATCGGGGATGCCATCGGTACTGCCCGCACAGTCACCCGTGGTGCACTGAACCGCTGCCCAGACCGTCTGGGAGTTGATCACGACGATCGCCGCATTCCCGCGGGCGATATTCGCCTCGAGGTCGCGAAGCGCCTGTTGCCCCTCGGTGATCTTGTAGGACTGGACTTCCGCGTGAACTTCGTTGCCGTAGCGGTAGTTCAACAGTGCGGCGGTATCTGGGGCGTTGGCACCATCCGGGCTGTTCTCATCGATGTAGATCACCTTGCCCGGGTTGATGACGCTGTTGGTGGTCTTCGCGTAGTTGACGATCTCAGCTTCAGAGGGTTCTAGCTCCACGCTGCCGCGGAGTTGCCCCACCGCCATCGCGCCGGCCATCAGGATGCAGTTGCCATAGCTCTGCTTCACCCAGTACTTGGCATTGTCGGTATTCCCATAGAAGCCGTCCCCTGTGACCGTGACCGAAATCAAGGTAGAAGAGGTGTCGGGCTGGGCCAGCCCGACGGCAACAGCCCAGGAGTGCAACAGGTTCTGCACGTCGCCCAGCACTCCCGGCAGCCGCGCCCCGGCTCCGTTCTCCGCCGTGATGACAAACGAATCAGTCATCCCCGGTTTCACCAGAGCCTGATTGACTTGGTAGGTGTAGCTGCCGTTCGCCTCGCGGGTGACCGTCCCGTACCTCGGTTGGGTGGTCACGGTGTAGGTGACACCGTAGCCGTTATTGCTGTAGGCGTTGACGTCGACACTGATCGGCTTGTTGGGCCCGTCACCCGCGCTGAGGCTGGTAAGTACCGCGGGCGAGGTGTTGAAGAAGATGTAGTTCAGCCGGCCGATGAAGTTATTCCATGTGGACTGCGGTGAGGGAAGTTGCGCCGCGGTGGCTTTCGACGCCACAGATGTCGCGCCCGGTGTGGGCGGGGCGGGGATTCCGTTATCGCCGGCCGACCCTATATCGCCGTTCCTGGCTCTGCTGCCCGCAGGGTTGTCACGAACCGAGCCTTGACCGCCCTGACCCCCACTTCCGCCATAACCGCCGGTCTCCCGGCCCGCGCCGCCGTCGGCACCACCGTCGCCGCCGTCACCGCCCGTACCGCCGTCGGCTCCGTTAACGCCGCTGTAGCCCTTCCCGCCGGCGCCCCCGGTGCCACCTGCACCACCGGTGCCACCAATTCCGCTGACGCTGACGCTCGAGCCGGCCCCGCCATCGCCACCACGACCGCCGTTGCCGGCGACGCCGGCAACACCGCCGACCCCGTAGTACCGGTAGTCGGTGCCCACGACCGTCCGGCCACCGAAGCCACCGGAACCGCCTGCGCCGCCGGCGCCGCCCGCACCACCGTTTCCAGCGAACGCGGTGTTCGTCGCTGCCCCGCCGGCGCCGCCCGCCCCGCCATTGCCACCGCGGCCGCCGTTACCGCCGGATGTGTAGAACTCGTCGTCGGCTGTGCCCTGGCCGAGGCCGCCGGCACCGCCAGCACCGCCGGCACCGCCGGCACCACTCGCGCCCCAGCGGCCGTTCGATGGAGTGAAGAAGAAGTACCGTCCCGAACCGGGGTCGCCACCTTCCTGACCCCCGGCACCGCCGGCGCCCCCGTTGCCGCCGTCACCGCCGGGCTTGACTGGATCGTCGCTGTCTTTGATGTTGATTTGGTTGGCGCCGGATCCGCCGTCGCCACCTTTACCGCCCGCGCCGCTGTCACCACCGTCGCCGCCGCGGCCGATGAACCAGCTGCCGTTGCCTCCGTTACCGCCGCTCCCCCCGGCCCCACCGGGCTTGCCGTCGGTGCCGTTAGGCGTATCGCTCGGCGTGCCGTCGGGGTTCCTGATCGAGCCGTTGATGCCGTACAAGCCGTTTTGGCCCACACCCCCCCGCCCGCCACTGCCGCCGGCGCCGAGGATCGACAGTCTGCCGACGTCACCACCGTCACCACCGTCACCACCGCCGTAGCCGCCGTCGCCGCCGCTGCCGCCGCTGCCCATCCAGAGCCCGCCATCGCCGCCGCCGCCACCCTTGCCGCCGGTAACGGGCGTGGTGCTGGTACGCGCGGCATCGCCGCCGCCACCACCTGACCCGCCGATAGCGAACAGCGACAACCGCCCTCCGTCACCGCCGTCACCGCCGTCACCGCCGTTGGTACCCACACCGCCGTAACCGCCCGCACCCGCGCGACCCGACAACGACACCAATCCGGTGTTGCCACCGGCGCCGCCGACACCGCCGTCAGCACCGACGCCGTAACCGCCGCCACCGGCGCCGCCTGCGCCGCCGTTCCCGTTCAGCAGTCCGCCAGTACCACCGCGGCCACCAGTACCGCCCTTGGCCCCCTGGGGAACAGGTCCACCGTTTGTTTGCGCGGCGCCACCCGCGCCGCCAGCCCCGCCGTTGCCGTATAGCCCGGCCGAGCCACCGTTGCCACCACGGATATGCCCTTCCAGAGACTGTGCGCCCGTACCGCCGGCACCACCGTTGCCCGTCACCAGGCCACCCGCGCCACCGTCGCCGCCGCGGCCACCGTTGAGCCCGAGCACGCCTGCACCGCCGGCACCACCGTTGCCGAACCAGCCTGCCGCGCCACCGTTTCCGCCGTTGAATCCGTTGCCGCCGTTACCGAGAATGCCGCCGTTGCCGCCGTTGCACGAAACCGCCGCCCCGCACGTACTTGCAGTCCAGGAGTAGCCGTTGCCAATGATGATGCCGCCGTTGGGATGTGCGGCGGTGCCGTTACCGAAGAAGAAACTCACCAGCGTCTGGAGACCCCCGCCGACTCCGACCGCGGCCGACCTCGGCGTCTTGCTAGCCGACGCCACCGCAGCAGCGGGAACGGGCGGCGCCGAGCTCTCCGAGGACGCCGCCGGTGTGGCGCTGGTGGTGACGGTGCTGTCCTGCACCGCGGTCTTCTTGGTGCCCCGAGAAGGGCGCACCGGGCTCGATGAGCTCGGCTTCTTTCTGGCCGGGCCAGCATGGGCTTTCGACTTCGGCGACTCACCGGATGACGAACTGCTCGACGCGGACGATCCCTTCGAGGCTGCCGAACCGGTCGAGTCGGCGGCCGCCACAGCCGGTACCGAGGCAATTGCGGCGCCAACGCCGAGCGCAACCGCCGAAGCACCAATCCAGGTCAGCACCCGCAGGTGTCCAGGCGCCGACTGCTTCGGCGCGGCAATGCCGCCGAACTCAGCCGGCAACATCCGTAGCTCATGGACATCGGACGCGAATCGATCGGTCGAACTCATATGGGCAACTCCCCGTTGTAGCCATAGTTTGATTGACGGCAGGCTCACAGAAACCTGACAGCAAGACGGAGCATAAGGGCAACTAACTAACGCGTCTATATTTGCTTGAAAACTAGTTCACCGCGTCGGCAAGCCGTTGCCACTTGGGCATTGCGCGTTAACTGTCAGACTCGCGGCTCAAAACCAAAATCGCGGCAGTCGGGTTTGGCACTCCGCGGAGGTCAGTCCATAGGCATCAGTCACGACCTGCGCGACGTTGGATACCACGCCGATTAGTCGTTCAGCAACAGCATCTTTCGTTGGTGTCCGAGGAGAACTTAATGCCGGACATCCCCTGGGCGGAATCATCAGCCCTCGGAAACACCACTCTCCTACCCGCTTTCCCACCCATTTCGCTGCGATAAACCTACGGTTCCGAAGGTTGCTCTTAGCAAATTGACGCATGCGACATTCATTCGCTGGAGCGTCCATTATGTGTCGGCCTCTGGCACTTTTTGACACTCCGTAGCAGTGACGGTCAGAGGTCGACGATGACGTCCTCGGACGGTGTCGCGACGCACAGCAGGATGTTCCCCTCGGCCGGCGGTTCCAGCGGCTCGAGTTCATAGCGAACCTGGCCCGACAGCAGCGCCGTCTCGCAGGTGTGGCAGACCCCGGTGCGGCACGACCACTGCGTCGGCACGTCGCATGCCTCGGCGAATTCGAGCAAGCTGGTGTCGGCTGACCGCCACGGAGCCGACAGCCCGCTACGCGCGAACTGCACGTTCGGCCCCGCCCCGGGTGGCCCGTCGGGGAGGTGTGGCGGCTTCAGGGGCGCAGCGGCGATGCCCGGGGTGATCGCGTCGTGCGCGCCGAATCGCTCCGAATGGATGCTGCCGACGCTGATCCCACAGGCAACGAGGCCGTCGCTCACCGCGTCCATGAATCGCTCCGGCCCGCACACGTAGACGTCTGCCTCAACCGGTAGCCCCATCTCTCCCAGTGCTTCTGCCGAGAGTCGACCCTGTAGGTCGTAGTCGGCACCGAGCTGGTCGGTGGTCCCCGGGCTGCTGTAGAAGACGCGCGATTGACCGTGCGGCAGCAGATTCAACAGACCACGCGCTTCGCGTGCGAACGCCTGCTCGGTGCCGTTGCGGGCGCTGTGAAGCCACCAAACAGGACGACTCGACCCGCTCTCGGCCAAGGAATAGAGCATCGCGAGCACCGGGGTGACGCCAACGCCTGCCGACACCAGGATCACCGGACTCGAGCTGTCATCGAGGAAGAAGCTCCCCCGTGGCGCCGCCACCTCGATCAGATCGCCCACCTTCACGTGGTCGTGGATGTAGGCACTCACAGTTCCCATGGGCTCACGCTTGACGCCGATGCGGTACTCCGCCGAACCGGGTTCGTTGGACAACGAGTAGTTACGGACCAGCGGCGACCCGGCCTGCCCGACGGGAATACGCACCACGATCGACTGGCCGGCAAGCCATTTCGGCAGTGCTGTGTGGGCGGGGTCGGCCAACAGCACTGAGCGGATATATCTGCTCTCGTCACGCACCGCGGTGACCTTCAGCGGCCGGAATCCCGGCCAGGCCGGCGGCGGTGCGGCCACTCCGATCAGCCCGCTATTGCCGGTTGCCGGGTCCTGCTCGAGCAGACTCCGTAGTGAGGTCTTCCAGCCCGGGCTCAACGCCGGAATGTCCGCCGCGCGTTGCAGCGCCTCGCGCGGATGGCCCGGGAGGTAGAGCAAGGCGTCAATCTCGGCGACGCTGACCCGGTGTGGGCCGTCGGCGATTTTGACCACGTCGTGCCCAGCCGCCACTTCGCCCTCGGTCAGCACGCGGCAGTAGAACCCGGGTCGGTGATGCGAGACCAGCAGGGCGGCCATGCGTGGCTCGCCGATACGCATGCCGACGCGGTAGCAGGTCACCCGGGGCTGCGTCACCTCGAGGACCACGTCACCGATCCGGTACCGATCACCGATGCAGACCTCGTCGTCGGGCAACCCGTCGACGGTCAGATTCTCCCCGAACGCGCCGGGGGTCAGGTCGTCACGGCCGAGCACGGTCGCCCAATGATCATAGGAGGCAAGCTGATACACCAGTACCGCTCGGTTTTCGCCTCCGTGGCCACCGAGATCGCCCTGGCCGTCACCGTCGATATTGAGTCGGCGGACCAGCCGCGGACCGGTCACCGGGGTCTTCCACGAGCCGGTGTAGACGGTGCGCCCGTTCCACTCCACGTCCTTAGGAAGCCCCACGTTGACCGACACCAGTTTGGCCATATCCGTCACCGTTGGCCGTCCGCGAGTTGCTCACGCAGGCGGGCATTTTCAGCTTGTAGCGCGCTGAGCTGATCACGCAGTGATGCTATGGCCGATTCAAGCTCAGCGACGGTGAAGCGGGGCGTGATGTGCTGTTGGCAGTTCCAGTCATAGGCCTCGACGGTGACGAGCACGGCGCGCTCGATGACCGCGTCATACGTGTCGTCGGTCAAGGACTTCACCAACTCGGGGTCGTCGTCGGCGGTCACGATGCGGGCGTGGCCGAAGATCTTCAGGCGGCGCTGGTTCGCATAGTCGAGGGCGATGATGGCAACCCTGTCATCGCCGCTGACATTACCGGTGCTGATGTACTGGAGGTTGCCGCGGAAGTCAGCCCAGCCGATGGTGTGCTCGTCCAGGGAATGGATGAATCCGGGTTTCCCACCGCGGAATTGGACATACGGCCAGCCGGTCTCCGACACCGAGGCGAGAAAGAACCCGTCGCGCTCGCTCAGATAGTCCTTCTCGTCGTCGGTGAGCGAGTCAACGCCCGGCGATGCCGTGCCCGTCGCGACCTTGCGGCCGTAGAACCCTTCGCTGCCGTGCTCACCCTGGACGGCGCGGACATCGTCGGTGAACGCGATCGACGCGTAATGCTTGCTCATACCCCTCCGCCAACACCTGTCATTGCAACGGGAATTCCCTGCCTCGCTCATTTTCGGGCCGGCTCCCGAAGTAGCGGCGTTCGGACTCGTCGATGGCGACGTCGTTGATACTGGCCTCGCGCCGGCGCATCAGTCCGTTGTCGTCGAACTCCCACAACTCATTGCCGTAGCTGCGCCACCATTGGCCGCTCGCGTCGTGGCATTCGTATTGGAAGCGCACCGCGATGCGGTTTCCGTGGAAGTCCCACAGGCTTTTCCGCAACGCATAGTCGAGTTCGCGGCGCCACTTGGCGGTGAGGAACTCCACGATCTGGTCGCGGCCGGTGATGAAGTGATCCCGGTTGCGCCAGACGCTGTCGGGTGTGTACGCCAGGCTGACACGGTGCGGGTCGCGGGTGTTCCAGGCATCCTCGGCGGCTTGCACCTTCTGCATCGCGGCGTCCAGGTTGAACGGCGGGAAGGGGGGACGCGCTTCCGTCACGCCGGGCCTCCCGTCGGAACTGTGATGGCTGCGATCACGTCATCGGTGGTCAGAACAGCGTGCGCCAGAAACGCGAAGTTCACCAGTGCTGCCTGATAGCCGTCACCGCGGCTCGGATGTCGAGGACCGGCGGTCGCGTCGCGAACCACCGCGACCTCGAAGCCCTGCTCGAGCAGATCCCGCAGATGCGACTCCACACACATGTTGGCGAGCATGCCGCACAGGATGATCTTGGCGATCCCGCGCTTGCGCAGTTGCAAGACCAGGTCGTTGGTTTGGGGTCCCCAAACCTTGTGTGGGCTGGCCACGATCGTCGCCCCGTCCTCGATGAAGGGCTTGAACTCCTCGAGCCAGTCTGCACCTGATCCGGTGAATCCGTCTAGGGTCAGAGCTCCGCGCCGCGCGAACGTGTCGGTGCGCAGTTCGTCGGATTCCAGCGGGCCGTTGAACAGCCAGCCGTGGTCGGTCGGATAGAAGTAGTGCGGGGAGATGATCACAGTGAACCCGCCGGCCTTGGCGGCGGTGAAGATCTCGATGAGGTGCCGCACCGTATCGTTCTCGGTCACGCTGGCTTCCAGCACCTCCCAGTTCTTGCCCGACGGGCTGAGCACATCGTTCTGCGGGTCGATGACGACCACGGCGGTATCACTGGAGTCAAGGTTCACGACGGTGGTTCCTCCTTGGACTGCGACTGGGGCCTGCCAAGCAAGTCTCGAACGTCGCCGTCAATCCCGCTACCCCGAACTTGCACAGCTGCCATGACTTGACCTGGACCCGTTGCTCTCGCAGTATCTCCACGACCCGTCAAACGGGCTCTGGCTGGTCGACCACATCAAGATCGGTTTCCTGGATCCGCTTTACGTCATCTTGCTGTCGAAAGCCTGCCGCTACCAACGTGATCCGCAGTCCGCGCCAGCGCTGACCTGAATCCCCGCGCACGTTGGGAACGACGCATACGATGCGTGACGAGTCACCCTTCTATGCCGGAGGAGCTACGTGGCTGCACGCCGGAAAGGCCATCCGCTCAACGCATCCCAACAGCGCACGTGGCTGAACTAGATGCGGGCCTGCGAGCGCGACAGGTGGTCGATCAGCGACCGCTTGAGCTCGGGCCGACTCGCGGCCACCAGCGTGAACAGCGCTGAGCGGGCCAGCAGCTGCGCGGGATCCGAGCAGAGCAACGACGGCCCACCGCGCGCGGCGACCAAGGCGGCGGCTGCGCGGGTGGCCAACTCGCAGCCGTCGGCGCGGGCGCGCAACAAAGTCGATGCGTCGCTCAGTCCGGCGTCGAGTCGCTCCCGTACCGTGTCGGCCTGCCCGCGCAGTGCGGTTGCCGCCGCATTCTCCCCTGCCTCATCGAGCAGCCGTGCGCACCGGCCGACCAGACCGATGGGCAGCGTGGCGTTGAGCCGCGATCCGAAGTTCTGATTAGCCATGAAGTCCGCGCGCGATGCCCTGCTGACAATCCGGTCGTCGGGGATGAACAGGCCGTCGACCTCCAACGCCACTGTCTGTGAGGCATCGGCGACGAACAACCGTTGGGCGGTCACCGTCGTGATTCCTGGTTGGACCTCAGCACTCACCAAACCCGCCACGATGTCACCGGTTTCGACGTCGCCGGCCGAGATCTGGATAACGTCGATGATGCCCCAGCCGCTGACGAACGGCGCGTGCCCAGCCAACCGCCATCCGCCGGATACCCGTTGCGCACGCATCCTTGGCGGCACGGGCACCGCCCCCGCATAGGCAACCCCGCCGCGAATGCTCCCGGCGATCGCGCCTGGAACGAATTCGTCGCGCAAGCAGTGATTGCCGGTCGCGGTCAGCGCGGCGAGCATGCCGTGGTGCTGCACCCAGGTGAACGCGGTGGCCAAGCAGCCGCCCGCCATCGTTTCCAAGATCGCGGTGATCTGCGCCAAGTCCAGTCCCGGCCCACCGACATCGGCGGGTGCGGCAATCCCGTACAGCCCCGCATCGGCAAGGGTCTCCCAATGGCTGTCTGGCACGTGACCAGTGCGATCCACCGCCAGCGCCGCGGGGAACAACACAGTGTCGGCGATCTCGTGGGCCCGCTCAACCAGGTTCGATGTCACGTCATGACGTTAGCGTGGTTGCAGAGATGATCATGCTCATGAGTGGGGCCCCTGGGGCTGCTGCGCCAGATGTGCAGGGCTTCAGCGAGGGATCTCAACCAAACACCCTGGGGCCAGCAGTCTTTGGCATAGGCCCGAGAGGTTTTTCAGGCTGATAGCCAAGGGGAATCGATCGCCGTCTGCGACGAGCCGGCTTCACGACCGATCAGTTCGACCGCGTCCCCCACGTCGACGGTGACGACGTCTTCGGCAGGCCGTGTGACGAAAGGAATTTGGAGCAGACCATAGAAGTCGTCGGTCACGGCGAAGGTGTGCGCACGGGCGAATAATGGCTGCGCGTCGAAGACCCGCACCCGAAGCTTCTCCCGGCTGAGCCTGCCCAATTCCCGGCCGGATTCGGGGTCGGTGATCATCGGACCCGTGCTGGAGTTGACCGCAAAGACCATGCCGACGGCTACCCCGGCCTCGGTACCGCGATTGATGACCAGCGTGTAGTCATCCTCGATCAGCGCGACCCGTCCCGCGATGGACTCCTCGGTCACGATGCCGCTCGCGAATTGCTTTCTCGCAATGCCGAAGTCGACCCGGCCTGAATCCGCGGCCGTAGGCCGTAGTCATCCGCACGCAGTGGGACGTCGAAGAAGCTTGTGACGTCATGTTCGGTTCCCAACGTGAGCTCGACCGCGGTCTTCGCCTGGAAGAGCGCGATCACCGCCTGCTGGTGATGTTCGGTGCCGAACGAGGTCAGAGCCTGCGTAAGTTTCGTGTCGACGTAGTGGACCGAGCGCTCCAGGTCCGAGGTGGCTGGTTGCGCCGTCTGCGTTTGTTGGGTCGATTCGGTGGCGAGTCCGCTGTACCAGCGGTGACCGAGCGCCCCGAGGATGGCGGCACATACCGGGATCACCACGACGATGCAGATCAATCCGAGGGTGGTGTGGAGTGTGATCGCGCCGACGACACCGAGGAGCATCGTCGCTCCGGCGCCGAAGCACAGTTGCACGCCGGCCGGCACTGCCTGGATAACGTGCCAGACCTGCCTGACGGCACGCGCGCCGGATCGAGCGACGCCGGCAACGAACCTGGCAATAGCCGTGACGGCTTTCAGTGCGGTCCGGCCCATCTCATCGGCCTGTTTGCGAGTGATCGGAGACTTCGGCATTGACCAGGTGCGCTGCGGTGACGGAGCGGCTGCGGCCTGGGGTTCGGCTGGCTCCTCGGCCGCCACGGGCTCGGCTGCGGGAGGAGCAACGGGTTGCTCGTTCGGCCCCTCCGCGGGCGGTTCCGTCGTAGTCACATTTGCATCAGTAGCCACACCCGTATCATCGCCTGAATCGGCCCGAATCCCGGGTCTGGCACGCCGAGGCAGGACCGTCGGGCCTGGAAAATTCCAGGCTAGATCGCTCGACCGGGTGGAATTTGCCGACTACCCGGCGGCCGAAGCGGCGATGTCGGCGGCGCTGAGGCCAGACAGGTCGGGGACGTTTTGCATGAGTTCGATGCGGGTGCCGTCGGGGTCGGTCAGGTAGATGAACCGCCCCGATGTCGGGTCGTCGACGTCGCCGAGCACGGTGCGCGTCGTCTCGACCAACTTCCCGCCGGCGGCGAGAACAGCCTCGGTCAATCCGTCGACGTCCTCGACTCGGAACGACAGGTGCGTGAAGCCAAGCTCAGTCATCGGCTTACGCTCGCCCGACCCGGTCATCTCGACGTCGACCCACTGCAGTAGCTCGATCCTGATGTCGTCGCGGATGAGCATCGCGGAGCGGAATTTGCCCTCCTGCTCCATAGTCACGGCGACTTCGTTGTTGTCGAAGTCGAACTGGTAGAGCAACGCGAACCCGAACACGTGCGTATAGAAGTGAATCGAACGGTCGAGGTCGGTCACGCAGACGCCAATGTGCGAGAAGCCTTGGATCATGGGCGCAGTGTGTCAGAGCAACGCCCGTGCAGGTGAGAATGAGTACCGTTGACCGGGAGCACGTCAGTCGTCGGACCTGTCCCTAACCCGCGGCTGCTGCCCGCGCCGGCCGGTTCGTCTTCGCTGTACCTGCCTTGCTCGAACTCGAGGGCGTCGACGTCGACTGATCACGATTGCCGCCACCGATCGTCCGCTTGGCGACTACGTTGTCCGGCCTGGAACTCGACGCACTGGGGATTGCGATGTCCGCCTTGGCAGAACGGTTCCTGGCGGTGTTCGCCGTACCCGAGCTCAGCACGGAGCGGGGCACTTCGTTGGCCGCGGCCAAACCGCTCGTCGAGGCCGCACTCTTTGCAGATCTCTGTGAGGCAGCGGAACTGCTTGCGCCGTCCCATCCGATGGCCTTCGCGATGGTCCTGGCGAGCTCCATCATGGCCCCGATCGGTCCGACCGCGGTTCCGGTCGCCAGCGGGACGTGGATGTGCAGCAAGCCGAGCAGGTCGTTGTCGTAGGCGAAGTCGAGCGCGTTGAAGATCGAGCCGCCTGGGCTGAGCAGACCACCGAGGGCAATGCCGACTTCGACACCATCGGGGAAACTCACACCGATCGCGGGTCCGAACTCTTTCGCCAACGCGGTGATGTCGACGTGCTCGCCGCCGTTGAGGAACGCGTCGGCCATAGCGGCCGGGATACCGGCCAACGTGCTCATCGCACTGGCCACATCCGGAGTCGAGGCGCCAAGATCGGTTCGGATGGACTCCAGACTGGACGCCAAGACGACCAGGGGGCCTAGCAGCGGGCCCGCCATGCCGAGCAATACGCCGCTGAGTGCGGTCGTGGAGAACGCCAGTAGCTGCTTTCCCGTCGGAGAGATGTTGAGCTGCAACAATTGCGGGACGCCGGGCAATTGCATGACGACCGGTAGCAGCTCGTAGAAGGCTCGGTGCGTGTTGTCCAGCGTGGACGGATCCGCCGCCGTGGATGCGGCCAGCGCGGCCTGGAAATTGGCTTGTATCCGAGCCGCGATGCCCGGCAGGTCGGGCAGTTGCGTGAGATATGAGGCCAGGTTGGCGGCGATCTGCTGCAGGATCGGGGCCGGCGCCTCGCGCCATGTATCGAACAGGGCCTGCGCCTTGGCGCTCGCCTCGGCGAAAACCTCCGCCCAGTCGGTGGTCGCAGTCAATTGGATTGCCGCTTCGGCGCGCAGGCTGGGCGGCGGCGCCACAACCGGGCTCATCGCGATGGCGCTGGTAGCCACAACAGCCGCACCGGCGGCGATGAAGGGGCGAGGGATTGCAGGCATGTCGACTCCCCGTTGTCGTGTCACCCCTGACCCACGAAAACCGTACCCGAGAGGACATTCAAACCGCCGGGGAATCCCACGATTTGGGCCCGATGTGCTCGTGTTGACAAGCTGCGTCGCAGTGGGCCGCGCGAGATGGCCGCCCAGGTTCGTTACTTCTGGCAAATTACGGTGACGGCCAGCAACTTTCGTTTTCGCGCACGTCCTTCACGGCGCTGATCGCACAGCGAATCGGAGTGCGATCGCGGCACCGGCCGAAGCGCGGCCCACCATCCTCGGATCCCGCGGCTCGGCGTGATCGGACATTGATGATGCGGTGACTGATGGCGGCATGACTGGCGCCACTGGACAACTATCGAGTCCGGCACGTTCACGGGCGCCCGGGTGTCAACGCTGTGGGCGATGGCAAAGTCGAACTAATCCAACGCAGCCGCGGCTTCCGCCACGACATCTGCTCCGATCGCGACCTCGGGCTGATCGGATTCCCCGCTGCACCACAACCGATTTCGAGTATTCGATCCTTGGCTACCGATGATGTCCGCAGTTGGGAACGCCGCTACCAGATGCGGATCCAGTCGATCAGCATCGCTGCCGGGAAGTTGCCCAAGGACGGATCACCACCGCCGGGTCCCCCAACGGCAAGGGTGAACATCGGCGACATCCAATAGCCGGGATTGTTGAACGGCCACCGCAGGTCGGTGGGATTGCCGTGGACCGGGATGGGCTTCGGCGGCACCGTGAAGTACGGTTTCGCGCCATCGACATAGTCGCGCCAGAACTTGAACCCGTCCTCGTCCCAGCGCATCCGCCAGTTGTGCCAGCCGCCGTCGATCAACCCGGCAATCGACTTGCTTTCCCACGTCTTCCCGTTCGATGCCGCGTGGACCGTGGTTCCCGGGGCCCAACTGCGGTTGCCGTAGAACTCGAAGATGTCAACCTCGCCGTCGGGCAGCGGATCTTCGTTGACCGCCCAGTACGCGGGCCAGGCTCCCGAGGTCAAGCAGTCGAGCTTGGCCCGCGCTTCCCAGGTGTGGCCCATCGGGACCCGCCAGTTCCCCCGCACCTTTCCACTGAAGTACTGATCGTCCTCTTTAGTGGCGAGGAGTACGAGGTTCGAATTTCCGTCGAGGAATACGTTTCGCCGATCGTCGCGGTATTGACTCGCGACCGGCGGCCACACGTCGTCCTGCCAGTTCTGGACGGACCAGTTCGCCGGGTTGGGGGCCGACCCCGCTGGCCCGTCGAAGTCGTCCTGGAACATATACGGCGCTTCTGCCTGGGCACTCGGGAGTGGGATTGCGGCGGCCAACAGACCCAGCCCCGACATCAACATCATGCTTCGACGATCCAATTCGGGCACGGATAGACCATAAAGCCATTGACTTCCTGCGTAGCGCCGAAGCACCGAGAACTCGCCGACCCAACCCGTTCGGCGATACCTCGGCTTTCCCGCATGTCCCGTGGTGGGATCTGTTTCAAGAGGTGACGCCATGCTCACATGGAGAACCACAGCGGTCATCGCGCTGGCCCTAGTACTGCTGGCCGGCTGCTCGTCGTCGACCGCGCCACCGCCGGGTAAGAACGGTGCGGCACCAACCGCAGCTGGCCCGGCGACGCCCGCCGATCCCAAGTCAGTACACGGGGACGAGGCCGCGCTCGAGACCACCCCCTGGGATCAGGTCGGCCCGGGCTGGATGCTGGCCACCTGGACGCAGGTGCCCGCCACAGTCGTCACCACTGATCCCTCCGGGTCCTATCAGGGGGCCGCCACCACGCTGTACCTGGTCGATCCGTCGGGCGATCGCTATCCGATCACCACGTTCCCGCAGCCCGGCAAGACTCCTGGTCCCGCGTTGGTCGACTGGTCCGGGGACGGCGAACGGGCATTGTTCTACGACCAGAGCGCCGACAAGCCGGCGCCCATCATCGTCGACCTGCACACCGGTGCGCAGACTGCGATACCCGTCCGGGGCTCCACCCAGTTCGTCCCTCACTTCACGCGGCCCTCGGGCAAGGCATTGCTGATCGTCCACAAGGACGACAGCGGCAACCAGCCTCCGACGCTGGAGCGGGTCGATCTGGCGGGTGAACGTGAGCTGCTCTTTCCGACGGACAACCTGGGCAGCCCCTTCAGTGGGTCTTACCTACCCACCCCGGACGGGACCCAGCTGATCCTCGGGACTGATACGGGCCCGATGGTGCTGATGGGCAATGACGGGACGGTTGTCCGGACCATCGCGGTGCCGCACGGCGCGACGGTGAACGGCGGCAGCGTCACCGATGCGCTGCTGTACCCAGGCCAGGGATAGTCGACCACTCCTGATCGGGCAGTGGTGTTCCGTCCAGCTCTCTGCGAATTACGTTGAGCGTCACACTGACTCAGCCGACGGGGAAGACGCCATCCCGGGAGATGACGAAGCCGCGACCGGAGCCGACGGTGCAGGTCACGCCGTCAGTCTGCGACAGACAAGCGAAGGGACCGAGGCGGGCGGTTTGGCCGTAGGCAAGCGTCGGCGTGTCCAGTGCCGGATCGCCCATGCATTGATTACCGCTGCAGGGCGTGAAGTGTCCGTTGGCGTCCATGCTCACCGATTGGACTGCTGAATTGCTCTGACAATAGGCAGACGGAGGGCCGCCGTCGGTGTGCATCTCGCAGCTGAGATTTCGCGACGGAGATACGAACGAACAGGTCGTTCCCGAGAAGCAGGTCAGGTCACTCGCATTCGCCTGCGGCAGCCCGATGAGGCAGCCGGCGGCGATAACCAATGCCGTCGCCGTCGATAACAACAATCGCATTTGCTAAGCCTAAGGCGATCACTGCTCGATGAGGGCCGTTACGTCGAATCGGCGACTGCTACCCCGCAGGTTTCAGATAGACGACGAGGTTGACGTCACAGTACTCGTCGGCGAACATCCCCCGGCAACCCCGAAGATACTTCAGGTAGCGGTCGTAGACCTCTTCAGACTGGATCTCGATTGCCTTGTCCCGGTTGGCTTCCAGAGCATCGCCCCAGATGCCGAGCGTCCTGATGTAGTGCGGCCGCAGCGACAGCACCTCGGGGACGGTGAACCCGGCGGCCTCGCCGCGTTCCTGCATCATGGCCGCCGTCGGGATCCGGCCGCCCGGAAATATCTCGGTGATGATGAACTTGACGAACCGCAGGGCTTCGAACGTGATTTTCTTGCCTCGTTCGGCCATGTCGTACGGGTGATAACTCGTGGTGCTCTGGATCGTCATCCGGCCGTCGTCGGGCAGGATGTTGAAGCAGTTCTTGAAGAAGTTGTCGTAGCGCTCGAAGCCGAAGTGCTCGAAAGCCTCGATCGAGACGATGCGGTCGACGGGTTCGCTGAACTCCTCCCAGCCGCGCAGCGCGACGTCATGCGTGCGCGCGGAATCGACCTGGTCGAGCAGCTTCGTGGCATGTGCGTGCTGGTTTTTCGACAGCGTGAGCCCGACGACGTTGACGTCGTACTTCTCCATCGCGCGTTTCATGGTGGCGCCCCACCCGCAGCCGATGTCAAGCAGTGTCATTCCCGGCTTCAGGTCAAGCTTGTCCAGGTTCAGATCGATCTTGGCGATCTGCGCTTCTTCCAGCGAGAGGTCCGCGGGTTCGAAGTAGGCGCAGCTGTACGTCCGGCTCGGATCCTGAAACAGGCCGAAAAAGTCGTCGGAAAGGTCGTAATGAGCCTGGATGTCCTCAAAGTGGGGTCGCATCGTTGAGGTGGGTGGTGTGTCGGGCATCGCGCCCTCCAGCCGTAGGAGTTGGTCCGCACCATACGCCGGTAGGTGCCCGCCATTCGGTCATTTCGTCCGTTACGCCGACACCACAGCTGACCTCCGTCGCGTCGACGCTGACAGCGCCGATAAACAAGCCCAGGTGGCACCGATGGTGACCCACACCAACGCCTGGTTCAGCAACGAATACACCCGAAAGTCGCCCAGCACCTGGGCTGGAAAGCCTTCGATCACAATGCCGTCGGGTCCACTGATCGGCCCCAGAACCTCGTGGAAGGTGGGCAGCAACACGAAGGCGATCAGCATGACCACGACGTAACCGCCGACAGCCGCAGCAGTCGCCGTCCAACTCCCCCACCGACGAGACCATGCCATCCCGGCTGCCACCGCAACACATGCGCCCACCACCGAGATGACAGTGATCGTCAGGAACACCGAACTTCGCGCTCCGATGTTCGGGCTGACCCCGGCCCGGTTCGTCGAGCAAGCGCGACCAGAGACCGAGCACCGGATCGTGAGAATCCAGCGACGAGTCTGGCTGGTACGCAGGGTCGGTCAGCTAGTAGCTGACCAGCCCCGGGTGGAACGTAGCCGCCATCCGGCGCATGCCGTCGCGCCAGTCGACGGTCGTGGTGCCGATGAGCTCATGCATCTTGGTGACGTCCAACGGATTTCCGCGCAGCGTCTGCTCAGTCTCTTCAAACACCGGTTCCTTACCGACGAGCGAGCCGAGGTAGGTGCACCACTCCTGAAGGCTGACGAACTGGTCGCCACCCCAGTTGACGGTGGTAACCGGAACTGACGCCACCTCAAGCAGTTTCGGGATCATCGCGATGATGTCGTCTTCGTGGATCGGGTTGTAGACAGCGGGACCGCCGGGTGGAACGGGGATGGGCATGTCGCCCAGCATCATGTCCAGGTGGAAGAGCGGCCATCCGCCGTTGTCGCCGTAGGGAACGTTGAGGCGCGCAATGGTGGCCGGTACGCCGAGGGCACGGGCCACCGTCGCGACGACGACTTCCCCGGCGATCTTGGTGATGGAGTACGTGGGAAGCAGGGGCTTGTGGTTGTCGCCGAGAACGGTGCGTTCGGTGCGGTGTTCATCGCCCGGCGGGTCGTAGACGGCCCCGGATGAACAGTGCAGGAACGCCTTCGCGTCTCGGCAATGCGCCATGAGAAGGCCTGCCGATTCGGCGTTCGCCGCAATATCCTTGTCCCACCGACCGCTCTTGGCCACCGCCAAGTTGAGGACGTAGTCGAAGTCTTGCGGGAGCCCGGTGAAGTCGCCCGCCGCCATGTTGACGGCCTCGCACCGGACGCCGGCCGTCTCCAGACGTTCGCGGCTTGCCGAGTCGGTGAAGCGGGCGATGCCCCACACCTCGTTGTCGGCCGCCAGAGCCAGGGCGATAGGGACGGCAACCTGGCCGCTCGCCCCGGTGATCAAGATCTTGGATCCGCGCATCGGCTGATGGTAGGCAGGTGAAGCGTTCGTGAATGCGAATTGGTCTCAGTCTTTGCGCAACTTGCCTCCGACGGCGCTCGCTAGGTCGCCGGCACCGTCGGGCCCGTCGACGCCGGGCCGCTCAACGAGTGCTGAGCGGAACACGACGTTCAACCCATGGGGCGCAGCGCCTCACACGAATGCCAAGGCGCCAGCCGACCCCTCCCTCAGCAGAGGCCGACTGGCGCTGACGGGTCATATTTACTTGCTGGCCTTACCGGGTCTGCCGGACTTGGCCGATGAGACCTTCTTGCCGGCGCTGGCCTTCGAATCGTGACCGCCGGTGGCCGACGATCCCGCCTTGGTGTCGCTCGACGAGGAATCGGAACCGCCGGTCGCCGAAGCGGCCGCCGGGGTGGCCTTGGTGCTGGTCGTCGTGGAACCGGTACTGCCGGTGGCGGATTCGGTCACTGCAGCCGCCTCGGTGGTGTCGGCCGCGGTGGACTCAGCCGCGCTCTCCGACGCCGCCTTGGTGGCACCACGCGCCAACCCCGCCTTGCCGAGAGCCGCCGGGGCGGCGGTCGACAGGGCGACCGTCTTGGCGGCACCGGCGGACGCTGCCGCGGGTGGGGTGGCTCCGATGGCTTGGGCGATGACGTCCCGCAGTTCAATCAGGCTGGCGATCGGTCCGCTGGCCAGGAACCCGAAGTCGGGGCTGTAGGGCGTCAGCAGGCCCGGGGCAGGCAGGATTCCGAGGACCATGCCCGAACCGTTGAGGAAGCCGTTGACCAGATTCGCCGGGAGATTGACCAGAGTGTTGACGACGGCACCCGGGTCGTTGGCGACCACTCCGTCGTACACATCCTGCACTCCCTGAACAGCTGCGTTGATCGTCGACAGCAACGGGAACGTCATCGGCAGCACCACCTGGAACACCGTGTTGGGCAGTGTGGCGAATGCCTTGGCGAAGTTGTTCACCGTGTTGACCAGGGGGACGGTCGAATCGGAAACGACCGTAACGAGCGACAGCGCGAGCGGGACCACGACGGTGTTGTTGATCGTGTCGAACGCACCCGTGATATCACCGCTCTGGAGCTGGCCCCTCGCGGTGGCGATCGCACCGGGGATGCTGTCGAAGATCTGCTTGATGTTCGACGCGTCGTTGTGAAGGGCCGTCTGCAAGGCCTTCAGGCTGGCGATCTGGTTGGCGACGATCTGGCTGAGGATCGGCGCGGGACTGTCAGCGATCTGCTGACCGAGTGCACCGAGATTTGCTGCCGACGTCTGGAAAACTTGAATCCAATTCTGGATCGGGTTCACCGAGGCGCTGAGCTCGACGCCGATCGACGACACCGTTCGCTGCATCGCCTGGACGCCGGGCATCGGCGGCGCCAGCGGCGAAATCGCGATAACACTCGCTCCCAAGAGCGCCACACCTGCGGTGGCGTACGGACGAACAGCAACGTTCATGGCTCTCCTTTGACCAAAACTTCCCTTAAGCGCCAAAAGGTATCGCACCTTACTCGTCAGTAAGTAGGGGTTTAGGAAACTTCTTTTGAGCTCGGAAACAACCCAGATAGCTGGGCTACGTACTGGATGCATGAGGGAAATACACTGTTCATGTCGTTTTCGAGGGCCCGGAAACCTTACGAGTCACTGAACGACCGACGATGATCAGCTACCGTTTCCGACTCGTTATCTTACCCGCGGGTAAGATAGCTAGTTTGCTGAAGCCATCTCCTAAATTACCTTTCGGTAGCATAACCTGGCTTATGTAAATTTCCGGCTGTTTGCGCGGTTGGTCGACGGCGAGGCGGCCCCCGCGGCCGCCGCTGCGGGGTCCGGCATCGGGGGCGTGACTGCCAACCCCCTCGACCCCGGCCATCCCCCGCGGTCGGCACGCATACCTCTCAGGGTTTGCTGAGCCGCCGAAAATTCATGGCGCGCAATGGCGATGATGTCCAGCGGTGGTCAGCCGGTGGTCGGTTCATAACGAAGGGCGCGCAGGACCGAGGTGGCGCGGCCACGGCCATCGCCGGATACGCAGCGCCAGCAGCGGTGCACTTCTTCATCCCAGGGCGTGGCCGACGGGAAAGAGGCGCGGCCACGCCGGTAGTGAGTGCCCCCAGTCGGACTCGAACCGACACTGTGCGGATTTTAAGTCCGCTGCCTCTGCCAATTGGGCTATGGGGGCCAACCGCGCGATCGGCGCGGTACAGAGGTTAGCGCGTGCGCCACGCGGTCCGGTGGTCACCACATTGCACGCGGGACCCGTGGCGCCCGTCGCGACTCACCTCAGCACAAGCGACGCCCTGTGAACATCCTGTGGATTACCACCCCGTCCCACCTGGCAATTCATAGGAAACCCCTTGCAGCCGAGCGTATTTGAGGTGCTCAAGAGTTTATGCGCAACGTTCGCCCGCGTTATGGTGGGAAGTGCGATCTGGTGGCCTCGGCCCCAGCTCGCGGAAAAGCCCGGCGACCCCCCGACCAGCCGGGCTTTTTCCGTATCGCCAGCATCTCGGGCCCTATCCGAACAGCACGACACCCCGGGGGAACAGGCCACCCGGGGTGTCGCGAGCTGTGGTCTAGGCGGCGACAGCCTCCTTCTGGGAACGCGGCTTGCCGTCGTCGAGCATCGTCACCTCGTCGAACGGATCGCGGCCGGCCAGCACCTCGTTGACCTTGTCCATGTCTACCGTCTTGGTCCACGAGCCGACCAGCAGGGTGGCCACCGCGTTGCCGGAGAAGTTGGTCACCGCGCGCGCCTCGGACATGAACCGGTCGATCCCGACGATCAGCCCCACCCCGTCGAGCAGCTCCGGCCGATGCGCCTGCAGGCCGCCGGCGAGCGTCGCCAGCCCGGCCCCGCTCACCCCGGCCGCACCCTTGGACGCCACGATCATGAACACCAGCAAGCCCAGTTGCTCGGTCACCGACAGCGGGTCGCCCAGCGCGTCCGCGATGAACAGCGAGGCCATCGTCAGATAGATCGCCGTGCCATCCAAGTTGAACGAATACCCGGTCGGCACAACCACACCCACGGTGCTCTGCTGGACACCCAAATGCTCCATCTTGGCGATCAGCCGCGGCAGCGCCGACTCCGACGACGACGTCGCGAAGATCAGCAGGTACTCGCGCGCCAGGTAGCGCACCAGCCTGAAGATCGACACCCCCGACACCATCCGCAGCAGCGTCCCGAGCACCCCGAACACGAACACCACGCACGTCAGATAGAAGCCGAACATCAGCGTCAGCAGGTTGGTCACCGCGCTCCAGCCGGTCAGGCCGACGACGTTGGCCATCGCCCCGAACGCGCCAATTGGTGCCAGCCACAAGATCATTGACAGGATCTTGAACACCAGCCGCTGCAGATGTTCCACCCCGCGCAGGATCGGCTCACCCTTGGCGCCCATCGCCTGGATCGCGAACCCGACCAGCAGCGCCACGAACAGCCCCTGCAGCACATTGCCGTCGGTCAGCGACGAGAACAGCGACGTCGGGATGATGTGCTGCACGAAATCCATCAAACCGCCGGATTTGTGCGCGGTTTCGGCCAGTTCGGCACCCTTGCCTGCAACCGACTGCGAGAGCTTGAGGCTGCTGCCGGGATGCAGCAGATTGCCGACCAGCAGGCCAATGCCCAGCGCGACCGTCGACATCACCAGGAAGTAGCCGAACGCCAGCCCACCGACCTTGCCGACGGTGGCGGCCTTGCGTACCGATCCGATGCCCAGCACGATCGTGCAGAAGATGACCGGAACGATCATCATCTTGATCAGGCTGACGAACATCGTCCCCAGAACACCGACCTCCTTGCCGACCCCCGGAGCGACGAGGCCGACGATGACACCGCCGACAACCGCGACGATGACAGCGATATACAGCCAGTGCGTGCGATCCCGGCGCTTGGGCGCCTCGGGCTTATCCGCGCCGCCTGGACGATCCACAACCGTGGTCATGAGCGGTTTCCTTCCGGTTTAACAGCAATAGGTCTGCAAGGATGGTTTACCCCCACGTGACGCAGGTCACGCTTTAGTTCATTACGTTCAGAGGTGAGCAGTGGCCGTACTCCCCCGCTCGCTGGCCGGGCAGGCCTTCGCGCTGCAGGCTGCGGTCATCGCGCTGGTGGTCCTGGCCGGCAGCGTCGTCGCCCTCTTCGACGCCCGCGCCGACGGCGACGAACGGGCCCGGGAGAAGGTCACCGCCGTTGCCGTCTCCCTGGCCGACTCCCCGTCCACCGCCCAAGCGATCGAAAACGGTCACGCCGCACAGGTTCTGCAACCGGTCACCGAAGCGGTCCGCAAGGCCACCGACATCGCGTTCATCACGATCATGGCCCCCGACCGCACCCGGTTCACCCACACCAATCCCGCCCTGATCGGCGAGCCCTATATCGGCACCGTCGAACCGGCCCTGCACGGCGAGACCTTCACCGAGGTCTACACCGGCACGCTGGGCCCCTCCGTTCGCACCATCGCACCCGTGCGCGACCCGCACGGACAGATCATCGGCTTGGTCGCCGCTGGCATCACCCGGGAAAGCCTGGCCGCGCGGTGGCGTTCGCAGTGGCCGGCGATCGCGGCCGTCGGCGTGGCGGCGCTGGCCCTGTCCTTCGTCGGTATCTGGGCGATCCGCCGGCGCATCCTGCACCAAACCCGCGGGCTGGCGCCCGACGAGCTGCGGGTGATGTACGACCACCACGACGCGATCCTGCACTCGGTCTCCGAGGGGCTCATCGTCCTCGACCGCAACGAGGTCGCCCTGGCCAACGACGAAGCCCGCCGCCTGCTGGCCCTGCCATCCGGTCCCATCACCCGCGCCGATCTGCCAGAGTTCCTGCGCGGCAACGACCCCGGTGTGCGCGACGAGGTCCGCCTCACCGATGACCGGGTGCTCGTGGTTAACCGCTCCCAGGTGAGTTCCTCGGACTCCGAAGTCGTCACCATCCGTGATCGCACCGAATTGCAAGGCGCGCTGGGCGAATTGAGTTCGCTGCAGGGTTTCACCGATTCGCTGCGAGCGCAGGCTCACGAGTCGGCCAACAAGCTGCACACCGTCGTCACGCTGGTCGAGATGGGACGCCCCGACGAGGCGGTCAAGTTCGCCACCCAGGAGCTCGCCCTGTCCCAGCAGCTCGTCGACCGGGTCTCTGACTCCGTCGGCGAACCGGCGTTGGTCGCTCTGCTGCTCGGCAAGACCGCCGAGGCCGACGAGCGCGGCGTCGAGCTGACCATCACCGAGGACACCCACCTACCCGCCGAGCCCCTGCTGAGCCCCCAGGAAATGGTCACCGTGCTGGGCAACCTCATCGACAACGCGATGGACGCCTGCGACCGCGACGACCCGTGGGTCGAGGTCACCGTCAACCAGAACGACAAGGCGCTGCAGATCCAGGTTGCCGACAGCGGCCCGGGCATGGATCCCGACACCTTTCAGCGCGCGATGCAGCGGGGCTATTCAACGAAATCCGGCACCGACGCCGGCCACCAGGGCTTGGGGTTGGCGCTGGTCGCCCAGATCGTCAACCGCCACGGCGGGACCCTGAGCGCCGACCTCACCTACGGCTCGGTGGTGACGGTGACGATCCCATGATCAACGTCCTGATCGTCGAGGACGAACCGCTGATCGCCGAGGCACACCGCACGTATCTGGCTCGGCTGCAAGGGTTTACCGTCGTCGGGCTGGCGCACACCGCCCGCGACGCGATGCGGATCGCCGCCGAGGCGGAGTCCCCGGTGGATCTGGTGCTGCTCGATCTCGGCCTGCCTGACGCCAGCGGTATCGCGCTGGCGTCGGCGCTGTCCGGGTTGCGGCCCGCGCCCGACATCATCGCGATCACCTCCGAACGCGATCTGGAGATGGTGCGCGCCGCGGTCGCGCACGGCGCGCTGGCCTACCTGCTCAAGCCGTTCACGTTCGCCGCCTTCCGCGATCGCCTCGAGCGCTACCGCCGCTACCGGGACGCCCTGCCGGCCGGCACCGACGCCGCCAGCCAGGCCGAAGTCGACAGGGCGCTAGGGGAACTGCGAATCAGCACCGACAAGTCGGTGGCCCCCAAGGGCGCGGCACCGGCCACCACCGACGAGATTGCCCGCGCGGTGCGCGACCGCCCCGACGGGCTGACCGCTGACGAAGCCGCCAAGTTGGTGGGGGTGTCCCGGGTGACGGCCTGGCGCTACCTGGAACGGCTGGCCGACGACGGCACCGTCACCCGGGTGACCGAATACGGCAAGACGGGTCGGCCCAGCACCCGCTACCAGTGGCGCTAGCGCGTATCGAAGCCCCCTTGCGGAGCCGGTCAACCAATTACTAGGATGTCCTAGTATTTAGCCGCCAGGTCAGCCAAGGGGCAGTCATGAGCTCAACCATTCAGCACTTCATCGACGGCAAGCGCAGCAGCCTGTCCAGCACGCGCACCGCCGACGTCCTCAACCCCAGCACCGGCGAGGTTCAGGCCCAGGTACTCCTGGCGTCGACCGCCGACGTCGACACCGCGGTCGCCTCCGCGGTCGAGGCGCAAAAGGAATGGGCCGCCTGGAACCCCCAGCGCCGGGCCCGCGTCATGATGAAGTTCATCGAGCTCGTCAACGCCAACACCGACGAGCTCGCCGAGCTGCTGTCGATCGAGCACGGCAAGACCGTCGCCGACTCCCGCGGTGACATCCAGCGCGGCATCGAGGTCATCGAGTTCGCCGTCGGCATCCCGCACCTGCTCAAGGGCGAGTTCACCGAGGGCGCCGGCAGCGGCATCGACGTGTACTCGATCCGCCAGCCGCTCGGTGTGGTCGCCGGCATCACCCCGTTCAACTTCCCCGCGATGATCCCGCTATGGAAGGCCGGACCCGCCCTGGCGTGCGGTAACGCCTTCATCCTCAAGCCCTCCGAGCGCGACCCCTCGGTGCCGGTGCGCCTGGCCGAACTGTTCCTGGAAGCCGGCCTGCCCGCCGGTGTGTTCCAGGTGGTGCAGGGCGACAAGGAAGCCGTCGACGCCATCCTTCACCACCCCGACATCAAGGCCGTCGGCTTCGTCGGCAGCTCCGATATCGCGCAGTACATCTACTCCACCGCAGCCGCTAACGGTAAGCGTTCGCAGTGCTTCGGCGGCGCCAAGAACCACATGATCATCATGCCCGACGCCGACCTGGACCAGGCCGTCGACGCCCTCATCGGCGCCGGCTACGGCAGCGCCGGCGAGCGGTGCATGGCAATCAGCGTCGCGGTGCCGGTCGGAGAGGAGACAGCAAACCGGTTGCGCGCCAGGCTCGTCGAGCGGATCAGCGGACTGCGCGTCGGCCACAGCCTGGACCCCAAAGCAGACTACGGTCCGCTGGTCACCGGCGCCGCACTCAAGCGGGTCCGCGACTACATCGATGCCGGCGTGGCCGCCGGAGCCGAGATCGTGGTCGATGGCCGCGAGAAGGCCAGTGACGAGCTGACATTCGCCGACACCAGCCTGGAGGGCGGGTTCTTTATCGGCCCCACCCTCTTCGACCACGTCACCACCGACATGTCGATCTACACCGACGAGATCTTCGGCCCGGTGCTGTGCATCGTGCGCGCCCACGATTACGAAGAGGCCCTGCGGCTACCCAGCGAGCACGAATACGGCAACGGCGTCGCGGTGTTCACCCGCGACGGCGACACCGCCCGCGACTTCGTGTCCCGGGTGCAGGTCGGCATGGTCGGCGTCAACGTGCCGATCCCGGTTCCGGTGTCCTACCACACCTTTGGTGGCTGGAAGCGCTCCGGCTTCGGCGACCTCAACCAGCACGGTCCGCATTCGATCCTGTTCTACACCAAGACCAAGACCGTGACGGAGCGGTGGCCCTCGGGCATAAAGGACGGCGCCGAATTCGTCATCCCGACGATGAAATGACCTTCCTGACACTCGAGGACGACGAACGCGTCATCGCCGAAACGGCGGCCGCTTTCGCCGCCAAACGCCTGGCCCCCTACGCCTTGGAGTGGGACCACTCCAAGGAGTTCCCCGTCGACGTGCTGCGTGAGGCCGCCGAGTTGGGGATGGCCGCCATCTACTGCGCCGAGGACGTCGGCGGTAGCGGACTTCGCCGTCTGGACGCGGTGCGAATCTTCGAGCAACTCTCGGCCGCCGACCCCGCACTAGCCGCGTTCATCTCGATCCACAACATGTGCGCGTGGATGATCGACACCTACGGCACCACCGAGCAGCGCAAGTCCTGGATCCCCAAGCTTGCCTCGATGGAGGCCATCGCCAGCTACTGCCTCACCGAGCCCGGTGCCGGATCGGATGCGGCGGCGTTGCGCACCAAAGCCGTCCGGCAAGGCGATGAGTACGTGCTCGACGGGGTCAAGCAGTTCATCTCCGGGGCCGGCACCTCCGACGTCTACGTCGTGATGGCCCGCACCGGCTTTAACGAGGAAGAGTCGGGCCACCGTGGAATTTCGGCTTTCATCGTCGAAAAAGACACGCCCGGAATCAGTTTCGGTGCGCAAGAGGAGAAGATGGGCTGGAATGTGCAGCCCACCGCCGCGGTGATTCTCGAAGGTGTGCGGGTGCCGGCATCGGCGATGCTCGGCGGCCCCGAGGGCGAGGGCACCGGCTTCGGTATCGCGATGAACGGCCTCAACGGCGGCCGGCTCAACATCGCGGCCTGCTCGCTGGGCGGCGCTCAGACCGCCTATGAGAAAGCAGCGAGTTATCTGGCCGACCGGCAGGCGTTCGGCGGGGCACTGCTCGACGAGCCCACCATCCGATTCACCCTCGCCGACATGGCCACCGCACTCGAGACGTCCCGGCTGATGCTGTGGCGCGCGGCCGTCGCCCTGGACAACGACGAGCCGCACAAGGTCGAGCTGTGCGCGATGGCCAAACGCTACGTCACCGACTCCTGCTACGACGTGGCCGATCAGGCCTTGCAGTTGCACGGCGGCTACGGCTATCTGAGGGAATACGGGATCGAGAAGATCGTCCGCGATCTGCGCGTGCACCGAATCCTGGAGGGCACCAACGAAATCATGCGCGTGGTCATCGGGCGAGCTGAGGCCGCCCGGGCACGCGCAACCGGATAAGGCAAAGGAGCCTACGCATGACGACGATCGCGTTCCTGGGGCTGGGCCACATGGGTGGGCCGATGGCAGCCAACCTGGTCAACGCCGGCTACACCGTGCGCGGCTTCGACCCGGTGCCCGCCCTGCGCGACGCCGCCGAGGAGAAGGGTGCGACGGTGTTCGACGTCGGTGCCGCCGCGGTGACCGATGCCGACGTCGTCATCACCTCGTTGCCCAACGGGGCGATCGTGAAAGCCTGCTACGCCGAGGCACTTCCGGCCGCCAAACCGGGCACCCTGTTCATCGACACCTCCACCATCTCCGTCGACGACGCCCGTGAGGTCAACGCCCAGGCCGCGGCCGCCGGAATGGCCCAGCTCGACGCCCCCGTCTCCGGCGGTATCAAGGGCGCGACGGCCGGCACGCTGGCCTTCATGGTCGGCGGCGAAGCTGACGCGTTGGAGAAGGCACGCGCGGTGCTGGATCCCATGGCCAGCAAGGTGATTCACTGCGGAACCTCCGGTGCCGGGCAGGCCGCCAAGCTGTGCAACAACATGGTGCTCGCGGTGCAGCAGATCGCCGTCGGTGAGGCATTCGTGCTCGCCGAGAAGCTCGGCCTGTCGGCGCAGTCGTTGTTCGACGTGATCACCGGGGCAACCGGCAATTGCTGGGCGGTGCACACCAACTGCCCTGTGCCCGGCCCGGTTCCGACGTCGCCGGCCAACAACAACTTCCAACCAGGTTTCGCCACCGCGCTGATGAACAAGGACCTGGGCCTGGCGATGGCCGCCGTATCGTCGAGCGGTGCGAGCGCCCCGCTGGGAACTCATGCCGCCGAGATCTACAGCGCGTTCGCCGCCGAACACGCCGATCTGGACTTCAGCGCAGTCATCGAGACCCTGCGCTAGAAGTCACCCGCGTGGTGGCGCAGCGTCTCGATCGACGCGACCAGCGCACGCGCTTCCTGCGCGGACACCCCGACATCGGCGAACACCTGATCGTTGAGCGTCGCGGTGGCGTCCTCCACCGTCGAGCGGCCGATCTCGGTGATCTCCACCAGCGTGGTACGCCCGTCGGTGGGATGCGGCACCCGCTTGACCAGTCCGTCGGCCTCCAGCCGGCGAATCGCATGGGTGACGCTGGTGACATGCACCTGCAGCCGGTCCGACGCCTTGGTGATCGGCAACGCACCGGTCCGGCTGAAGGCCAGTAGCCGCAGCAGCTCGAACCGCGAAAAGCTCAGATCGTAGGGCCGCAGCGCATTCTCCACCCGGGCCAGCAGGATCTGATGGGCTCGCATCACCGAGGTCACCGCCACCATGCCCTCGGCGACATCACCCCACCCGGCGCGCTCCCAGTTCCGGCGCGCCGTGGCGATCGGGTCCGGCTTGTCGGACGGGATTAGATCGGCAGCCATCCGCCCATTCATACCGCATCAGGGCACCGCCGTAGTTCACTACCGTCGCTCCGCGACCGCGGCCAGCACCGCGCGCGTCGACCACCGGTCCCCCACGGTGATGCGCACCCCACCGTCGCTGTAGTGGCGAACCCGCAGACCGGCCGGCTCGAACACTTCCCGCCAGGGCTTGCCCGCCGGCGGTAAGTACACGAAGTTGGCGTGCCCCTCGGTGACGTACACCCCCATCGCGCGCAGCCGCATCCGCAGGTAACGCCGCTCGGCGGCGATCGCCCGGATCCGGCGCTGCAGCTGGCGTTCCGCGTCGTAGGACGCCGCGACGGCCACCAGGCTGGTGTTGTCCGTGCCGAACGGCAACTGCATCCGCCAGAGCGTGGCGGTCAGTTCGGCAGACCCGAAGCCGTAGCCGATGCGCAGGCCGGCCAGCCCGTAGGCCTTGGAGAAGGTCCGCACTACCAGCACGTTCGGATACCGGCGGACCAGCGACAGGCCGTCGAGCCGGAATGCGGGCGAGACAAACTCGATGTAGGCCTCGTCGAGCAGGACGATGGTGTCGCTGGGCACCGCGGCCAGGAAGCGCTCGACCGCGAGCGTCGACTCCAGCGTCCCGGTCGGGTTGTGCGGCCGGCACAAGACCACCACTTTGGCCTCGGCGGCGGCCTGCGCCAGGGCATCCAGGTCGTGATGGCCGTATTCGTCCAGCGGAACCATGATCGGTTGCAGCCGGGCCATCTGCGCGAAGATCGGATAGCCGTCGAACGTCGGGGTGGCCATGGCGATCCGGTCGCCCGGCTCGGTCATGGCATGCAACACCTGCATCGCGACCCCGGTGGCGCCCGGGCCCAGCACCACCTGGTCCTCGGCCACGCCGATTCGGGAGGCGATCAGCCGCCGTAGCCGCTCCGGCAGGAACTCCGGATAGCGGTTGGCGGAATCGATCGCGGCGATCAGGGCTGACCGCACCGCGGGCAGAGGTGAGAACGGACTCTCGTTGAGCGACAACGCCAGTGGATCGGTCGCATCGGGGAGCGCGGCGACGGTGTCGTCAGCGATCCGGGTCAGGGGCTGCATCAGGCGGCCCTGCCGCCCCACCGCACCGCAGCCGCCCCGGCGAAATCACCGGCGTGGGCGAAGGCCGCCATCAGGACGGTGTCGCCGGCCGCAACCTTCCCGTCGCCGATCGCCCGGTCAAGATTGATCGGAATGCCCGCACCGAACAGGTTGCCGCACTGATCGAATGTGTCGACATGCCGTTCGGCGGGCAACTCCAGTGCCTCGCGCCAGTTGCGCAGGAACACCCGGTTGGGTTGGTTGGTGACGAATAAGTCGACGTCCCGCGGCTTCAGCCCGAGTCGATGACACACCGCCAGTGCGACTTCGGGCACCTGCCGGTTGCCCCGCGCCAGCACCTTCGTGATCTTCGATTCGGTGAATCCGATGTACCCCTCGGCGGACCCGGGCTGCCACCATTTGCGCGGCGGATCGAACGCGATCGTCATGTCACCGGCGAATTCGCCATAGGTGCGGGTTTCGATATCGAGGATCGGCGACTGATCCGACACCGTGACGAGGCCGACAGCCGCGCCGTCGCCGGGCACCGCCGCCTGGGCCTTGCGCCGGACGGTCGGCTGGTCGAAAACCTGCCCGGCCGCGTTCTGTGCGATCGCCACCAACGCGGTGTGCCCCGCGCCCGACGACAGTAACTGCCGGGCCACCTGCAGTCCCAGCACGAACGCCGCGCAGCCGCCGTTGTGCAGATCCAGCACCCAATTCGGCCGCATACCAAGCCGATGCGCGATCGCTCCACCACCGCCGTAGAACGGCATGTCCGGCATCTGGGTGTGGGTGATCAGGATGTCGGCGCCGGCCACCACCTCTTCGCCATGACGCTCGATCAACCCGGCGGCGGCCCGCTCGACCATGTCGGTGGCGGTTTCCTCGGGGGCGATGTGATGGCGGAACTTCGGCGCCCGAAACATCAGGTTGTCGCGCAGTTCGTCGGAGTCGGCGAACTGCGCGTAGTAGTCGGCGGGAATCGGATCGCCGGGCAGGTAGCTCGCGACGTCGATCAGGCTGACGCTGGGTTGGCTCATAGCAGTGCTCATCTCATCCACTCGGGGGTCACCGGCAGTCCGTTGCGATGTCGGTATTCGGCAATCGCCTTGAGGTTCTTCAGCTCCAGTTCGTGCCCGGCACCGAACATGTCCCAGAAGTCGCCGACCCACACCGGCCGTTCCGGTGGCGCGGTTTCGGGGTAGGGGTTCTCGTCGTAGAACGGGTGATGGCAGTTCGTCCAGAGCACCACCGAACCGGGCTTGTCGAGCACGACCTGCGCGTCGATCACCCGCATCAGGTAAACCATCCACAGGTGCTTACCCTGGTCCCACGCACAGTGGTAATCGACGGTGCGCGCCTGTGGATTGGCTTCGGTGCGGGTGTATATCGAAGTTTGCGAACCCAATCGGTCATAGGCCAGCCACAGCCCCGGTTCGTCGGTGGTCTCGAACCCGCGCAGGCTGTAGGTCCATTCCTCCAACGAGCGGGTGTCGGACAGGTATGCGTAGAGTTCATCGGGCGGGCAGTCGATGTAGTCGTTGACCGTGCAGTATTGGCCAAAGACCTGATCGTGCGGGTACACCGACCGCATCATCTCCATGATGACCGGGGTGGCCGTCTCCCGCGGGGAGGTCTCGATCCTGGTGACCCCGTCAATGGGGTCTGCGGATCCGGTGTGGACGACGATATCGTCAAGCGCGGGCAGCAACATGGGTCGTGCTCTCCTCTGTGGTCGGGGTGGCGTGCCGCAACGCAGCCAGGAATGGTGCGAACGGCGGGATTTCGTCGGCAGAACACTCGATGCTGACGACGGAGGGCCCGTCGTCAGCCAAGGCTGTTCCCAAGGCGGTACGCAGCTGGCCGGGCTCGCCGACGTCGACCGAACGCAGCCCGGGGAACATCGCCGCCAGCCCAGCACCGAGATTGCTGGCCCGGAATCGGTTGTAGCTATACATATCTCGGTAGTACAACTTCTCCCGCGTCACACACATGGCATGTGCGTTGTTGTTGAACAGCACGAACGTGATCGGCAGCCGGTACTGCCAGGCGGTGTGCATCTCCATGCCGTGCATGAAGAATGAGCCGTCACCGGCCACCACCACGACGCGGCGCCCCCGGCCGAAGGCCATTCCGATGGCCGCACCGAAGCTGTAGCCCATGCCGCCCATGCCCAGTGCAACGATGAACCGTCCCGATCGGCGTACCGGAAGGTTGTGGATGGCGGCCGCGCCGGTGTTGCCCGCGTCGACGACGATGTCGACATCGTCGGGCAGAACGGCGTCGAGTGCGGAAATCGCATCCCGGTAACGGATTCCGTCACCGTCGTGGCGCGGCGGGATCAGCTCCTGGTGTCCGATGAGCTCGGGAACCCGCAGGCCGGTGGGCCGCTGCCCACCCCCCGAGAGCATCATCGCCAGCTGCCCCAGCGACGTCCGCAGGTCGTCGGTATGAATGTGGGTGCACGGCAGATACGGCGCGGCGGAACCAATCGACATCACCGGCACGCAGCTCAGCGCATCATCCAGCCCGGTGCGCGCGGTGACGTTCAGTCGGGATCCGATCAGCAGGCACAGCGCGCTGTCGCGAATCGCGTCGGCGATGCCCGGGTGGCCCATCACGCCGGTGACACCCAGCGATGACGACGAGCCCAGTCCCGGTGAGCCGCTGACATCCTTCGCGTCCGGCACGGTCGCCACCCTGGCCCGCAACAGGGCACGCAACCGCTCGAGTTCGACGCGGGCGTCGTCACGTGCCACTTGCTCGCCGGCGATGATTGTCACGGGTCCGCGAGCCCGGCGCAGCGCTCGGGCGATCAACCTGGGATCACCCACCGTCGGCGGCTCCGGTGCAGACATCAGCCGGCTGCGCACCGGAACCAATGCCTGCTGAACATCTTTGGGCAGCAACAGAACTGCCGGTCCGCCCCGCCACGCGGCTGCGATCGCTTCGGGCAACGCGGTCAGGACCTCTTCGGCGGATGTGATGCGTCGGCAGTACACCGACACCGTCGAGAACAGCGCCTGAGCGTCAAGCGAACCGTTACGACCACTGGTGTCCTGAAAGCTGCCGCGACCATCCATAACAGTGGGTGGCTGTCCGACCAGCGCCAGTACCGGGACCCGGCTGGCCAGCGATTCACCCAGTCCCGGAACGATATTCAGCGAACCACCGCCGGAGGTCGCCATGACCACGCCTAGCCCGCACCCTGCCCGGCTGTAGCCGTCAGCCATTGTCGCCGCGGAGAACTCGTGCTTCGCCAGGACAGCGGTCACGCCGTCATGAAAGTACGCGGCATCGTAGAGATCCTCGACATTGGCGCCGTCGACACCGAACATGTAGTCGACGCCGATAGCCGCAAGTTGGTCGACGATGTGGTCGACCACGCGCTGTTGTCCGTCCATCTGAAGATCACCTGTCCTCCCCCAACCCTGTGAGAGACACGAGGGGCAGGGTGGATCGGTTCACTGCGAGCAAATGAGAACTGTTTTAACAGAACGCTTTTGACTGATCGTTAGATCAGGGGTGACTACAGGCTGCGTTGTAGCAGCACGTCCCCGGTCGCAGCCTTGACGACCTGCACAGCGGCGATCTTCTCCATCGGCATCGACGTGCTGCCGGTCGGCGAAGCCGACTCACCCTCGCGGGCCATCCACGTCGCCAACTGGACGCGGCTACCGTCGCGGCCGACCGCGTACATCGCCAGCTTGTCGCCGTCGTCGGTGGCGTCGGCGCCGATCTCCTCGTGATAGGTGCACGTCATCTCGATGTGGGTACCCCACCCCATCGGCGTCACCTGCAGCGTCGCATCGAACGAGGACGGCGCCACCGGCGTCATGCTGACCGACATGCCAGACGCCTGCGGTGCGGGGTTGCTTGTCCCGAACGGCGCCGGCTTGACCGCGACAAGGATCCCGACAGCCAGAACCGCGGCCGCAGCGGCCGCCACCGTCCAGGTGATCCACCGCCCGCGGCGACGGCGGCGCCGCACCTCGAAGAGCACACCGTCGAGCAGCTGCGGGCGCAGGGGCGGCGGCTCGACCCTGCCGGTGTCGATCGCGGCCACATCGTCAGGGCCGAGCATGGCCAGCAGAGCGGGCATGCCGCTGAGCTCACCGACGGCCGTCCGGCAGGGCACGCACCCGCTCAGGTGCGTTTCGTACTCTCGGCGCTCAGTGCTCGACAGGGACCCCAGTACATAGGAAGCGTCCCAGGTCTCGTAAGGATCGTATGGATCCTTCACCGGGTCACCCCCATCTCCTGCAGCGTCAAGCGAAGCGCACGTACCGCGTAGTGCAGCCTCGACTTCACCGTTCCCTCGGCAATCTGAAGGTCGGCCGCGATCTGCGCCGTGGTCCAGCCAAGATAGTAAGAGCGCCGGACCACCGCGCGATGATCGGGCGACAGCTGTGCCAGCGCGTCGCCGATCAACAACCGGTCCAGTGCCGTGTTGACCTCGTCAGGCCCGGCGGGCTCCGGCGCCCCCTCGGTGTCCAGCGAATTGGTCTCACGCCGGAACCGGGCGCTGCGGCGTTCGTCGATGATCATGTTGCGGGCGACCGTGAACAGCCAGGCCCGCGCCGAACGCTCGGCATCGCCGGCCACCTCGGGGTGCTGCCAGGCCCGCAGCAGCGTCTCCTGCACCACGTCCTCTGCGCGCGCTGGATCCCCGGTGAGCCGCAGCGCATACCGCCACAATGCGGCCGCGTGCTCCTCGTAGAGCACCCGCACCAACGCCGCTTCCGGGTCGTCCATCACTAAACCTCCCGGCTGAGATACGTAACCGGAGAGTGGCTGGTTCAAAGTGTGCGCCGAGTGCACCCGTGGAGCATCGAAATCGACGTCAGGGTCGTGATCCAGGCCGAGGAACAGCCATGGTGGCGATTTCGTGCAGGGAGTCGGCGCAGATCAGGCGGTGAGGATTCGCGGGCCGTCGTCGGTGACCGCGACGGTGTGCTCCCAGTGCGCCGCCCGGGACCCGTCGGAGGTGACGACGGTCCATTCGTCGGCCAGGATCCGCGTCTTGGTGGTGCCCAGAGTCAGCATCGGCTCGATCGCCAGTACCGAACCGGCAACCAGCAGCGGTCCGCGGCCAGGCTCGCCCTCGTTGGGCAGGAAGGGGTCCATATGCATCTGCCGGCCGATGCCGTGTCCGCCGTAGCCGGCAACAATCCCGAACCGCCGGCCGTACGCGCGCTCGGCGGCGCGGGTGCCGTTCTCGATCGCATGGGAGACGTCACTGAGCCGGTTACCGGGGATCATGGCCGCAATACCGGCTTCCATGGACTGCTTCGTCGCCATGGACAACGCCTCATCCATGGCGATCAAGGTGCCGATGCCGAAGGTGACGGCGGCGTCGCCGTGCCAGCCCTCGATGATCGCACCGCAGTCGATCGACACCAGGTCACCGGCGGCGAGCTTCTCCTCGGGCATCGGAATGCCGTGCACCACACGGTCATTGACCGACGAGCAGATGCTGGCCGGATAGCCGTGGTAGCCCAGGAACGACGGGATACCGTTGGCTCCCCGGATCACCGATTCGGCGACGTCGTCAAGATCCTTGGTCGACACCCCAGGTGCCGCGGCCGCCTGGACAGCACGCAGCGCGGCGGCCACCACTGCCCCGGCAGCGGCCATCGCCTCCAGTTCACCCGGTGTGCGAGCAGGAACCGTTTTGCGATTGCGCAGACCGGGCAGCGAGACCATCGAGCGTCAGTGACCGAGAGCCAGCAGCGCCCGGGCGAACACCTCGTCAGTGCTGCCGACGGCGTCGACGGTCTTGAGCTCGTCGCTGTAGTAGTCCAGCAACGGGGCGGTCTCGTCGCGGTAGACCTTGAACCGGTTGCGGATGATGTCCTCTTTGTCGTCATCCCGGCCGCGGCTCATGAGACGGGCGACCAGCTCGTCCTCGGGCACCCGGAACTCGAGCACGGCATCCAGCTTGAGGTTGCGGCGGTTGAGCATTTGCTTGAGCGCCTCGGCCTGCTCCACCGACCGGGGGAACCCGTCCAGGATGAAGCCGCCGGCGGCGTCATCGGCGTCCAGCCGGTCGTCGACCAACGCATTGGTCAAAGTGGCCGGCACCAGGTCACCGGCGTCGAGATACTTCTTTGCTTCCAGCCCCAGGTCGGTGCCGGTGCTGATGTTGTGCCGGAACAGGTCCCCGGTGGAGATATGCGGGATACCGAGTTTCTTGGCCAGGTCAGCGGCCTGAGTTCCCTTGCCCGCGCCGGGCGGACCAAGCAAAACGATTCTCACTTCAGGAACCCTTCGTAGTTGCGCTGCATCAGCTGGCTCTCGATCTGTTTGACCGTATCCAAACCGACGCCAATCATGATCAGAACCGCGGTACCGCCGAACGGCAAGTTCTGGACACCGCCGCCGCTGCCCATCTGCAGGAAGACGTTCGGCAGAACGGCGATCACACCCAGGTAGATCGAGCCGGGAAGGGTGATCCGGTTAAGCACGTAACGCAGGTAGTCGGCGGTGGGTTTACCCGGCCTAATACCGGGGATGAAGCCGCCGAACTTCTTCATCTCGTCGGCACGTTCGTCGGGGTTGAACGTGATCGACACGTAGAAGTACGTGAAGAAGATGATCAGACCGAAGTAGATGCCGACGTAGACGGGATCAGCGGGGTTGGTCAGATAGTTGGCGACGAACCGGTCCCACCAGCCGTTACTCGGGGTGGTTCGGCCGCTCTGGATCAGCTGGGTGATCAGGTGCGGGATGTAGATCAGCGACGAGGCGAAGATGACCGGGATGACGCCGGCCTGGTTGACCTTCAGCGGCAGATACGTCGACGTGCCGCCGTACATCCGGCGGCCCACCATGCGCTTGGCGTACTGCACCGGGATCCGGCGCTGGCCCTGCTCGACGAAGACCACGCCGACGATGATCACCAGGGCTGCCACGCAGACGGCGGTGAAGATCAGGCCACCGCGGCTGTCCAGGATGCTCTTGCCCTCGGCGGGGATCCGGGCCGCGATGCCGGCGAAGATCATCAGCGACATGCCGTTGCCGACGCCACGCTCGGTGACCAGCTCGCCCATCCACATGACCAGGGCGGCGCCCGCGGTCATCACCAGCACGATGATCACCAGGGAGAAGATGCTGGTGCTCTGGAGGATGTCCAGCGAGCAGCCCTGGAGCAGGCCACCGTTGGCGGCCAGCGCCACGATGCTGGTGGCCTGCAGGATTGCCAGTGCGATCGCCAGGTAGCGCGTGTACTGGGTCATCTTGGCCTGGCCGGCCTGACCTTCTTTACGCAGCTGCTCGAAGCGGGGAATCACCACCGTCAGCAGCTGCACGATGATGCTGGCGGTGATGTAGGGCATTACGCCCACCGCGAACACCGTCAGCTGCAGCAGCGCGCCGCCGGAGAACAGATTGATCAGCGAATAGATCTGCCCCCCGCTGCCACCGGAGACCTGCTCGATGCACTGGTGGATGTTCTTGTAGTTGACCCCGGGGGACGGCAGCGATGCGCCGACCCGGTACAGGATCACAACACCCAGGGTGAACAGGATCTTTCGCCTCAGGTCGACCGTCCTGAGCGAAGAGATGAAAGCCGAGAGCACTCTTCCTCCTGGGCAGCCGGACGGGAGTCTCAGCGTGCCAATGGGGCTGGTCTGGCCAGCGTTCGGGTAATCCTGCCTTGCACCGATCGCCGCCAGGTTTTCCCCCTGGAGCATCGCGCGCTCAAACAGTCTACGAGAGTAACAGTTGGCCCAGGCAGGGCGGCAATCCTCAAATCGGCACAGCCCAAGTCGGCCCGCGCTCACAGCCGACGCTCAGTGGGAATCGCGTACAGTCGCTAGTGGTTATACAAGCTAAGTATAAGTTGCGGAAGTTAAGGGCCAAGGAATGACGCGTACCGATAACGACACCTGGGATTTAGCATCCAGCGTGGGAGCCACAGCCACCCTGGTCGCCGCCGCCCGCGCCGCGGCGAGCCGGGAGACCGAACCCCTGATCGACGATCCTTTCGCCGAACCACTGGTGCGAGCCGTCGGTATCGACTTCTTCATCAAAATGGCCGGCGGAGACCTCCCCACCCCTAACGACCAGACCGCCATGGGCGTGACCCGGATGACCGACAACATGGCCGTGCGGACGAAGTTCTTCGACGAGTTCTTCCATGGAGCCGCCGAGGACGGGGTCCGACAAGTGGTCATCCTGGCCTCCGGGCTGGACTCCCGCGCCTACCGGCTGGACTGGCCGGCCGGCATGGTCGTCTTCGAGATCGATCAGCCAGACGTCATCGCGTTCAAGACCCAGACCCTGGCCGAACAGGGCGCCACGCCGACCTGTGACCGCCGCACCGTGGCGATGGATCTGCGTTACGACTGGGCCAGCGCGCTGCGTGAAGCCGGCTTCGACCCCGAGGCGCCCACCGCCTGGAGCGCCGAAGGCCTGCTGGGCTATCTACCCCCCGACGCCCAGGACCGCCTGCTGGACACCGTCACCGACTTGTCCGCGCCGGGCAGCCGGATCGCCATCGACACCGCACCGCCGTCGAATCCGGAGGAGAGCGAAGAGTCGCGCGAACAAATGGAGACCATCTCGGCGCACTGGCGCGAAAACGGCTTCGACCTCGACTTCGGCAGCCTGGTGTACCTGGGTGAGCGCAACGAGGCCACCGCTTACCTCACCGGCCACGGCTGGAACGTCAGCGCCGCCCCGGTCAACGATCTGCTGGCCGCCGGCCAACGAGCGACCTTCGGCTCAGACGAACCGATGGGCAAGCTCTACTACATCAGCGCCAGCTACGGCGGTGCCCGATGAGCCGCAGCGACTCTGACACCTGGGACCTGGCCACCAGCGTCGGGACCACCGCCACCATGGTGGCCGCCGCCCGCGCGGTCGCCAGCCGCGAAGAGAACGCACTCATCGACGACCCGTTCGCCGCACCCCTGGTCCGCGCCGTCGGCATCGACGTCTTCACCAAGATGGTTGACGGCGACATCGACATCGCGGCCACCGACACCGAGGGCACCGCCCGGGTGATGACGGACGTCATGGCGGTGCGAACCCGCTTCTTCGACGACTTCTTCCTGAATGCGACCGGAGCCGCTGGGCCGGCGACATCAGGCTCAGAGGCGGGAGTGCGCCAGGCCGTCATCCTGGCGTCCGGCTTGGACTCCCGGTCGTACCGGCTGGACTGGCCGGCCGGGACCGTGGTCTACGAAATCGACCAGCCCAAGGTCATCGAATTCAAAACCGAGACACTGGCTGCACTGGGCGCCTCCCCCACCACCGATCTCCGCACAGTCAGCATCGACTTGCGTGAGGATTGGCCGGCGGCCTTACGGGCCCACGGCTTCGATGACACAAAGCCGACTGCGTGGAGCGCCGAAGGGCTGCTCGTCTACCTACCCCCGGAGGCCCAGGACCGGCTCTTCGACAACATCACCGCGTTGTCGGCGCCGGGAAGCCGACTGGCCACCGAGTACCACCCCGATGGCGGCAGCGGTCTGGCTGCCCGCTCCAAGGCGATCAGCGACCAGTGGCGGGAACGGGGGCTGGAGCTCAACATGGCCGACCTGTTCTATGCCGGGGAGCGGAACCCTGTCATCGGTTATCTCGAAGGGCAGGGCTGGGAGGTCGGCTCTCAAGCGCGCGCCGAACTGTTCGCGGCGTACGGACGGCCCTTCCCCGAGACCAACTTGACCGAATCACTACGGAACTCCGTTTCCGTCACCGCAACCCGGAAGTAGCACCACCATGAGCGAGACCCAATCGATCCGATACGACGGCGACACCTGGGACCTGGCGTCCAGTGTCGGCGCCACCGCGACGTCGGTGGCGGCGTCCCGCGCGCTGGCCTCCCAGGGGCCGGACGCACTGATCCACGACCCGTACGCCGACGCCCTGGTCAAGGCGGTCGGCGTGGAATCGCTGATCCGGGTGGCCAACGGTGAGGCGACCGTCGAGGACGACCCGATGCTCAACCGACGCAGGATGACCGAGCAGATCGCGGTCCGGACGCGCTACTTCGACGATTTCTTCACCAACGCGGCCCGCGACGGCGTACGCCAGGCCGTGATCCTGGCCTCCGGGCTGGATACCCGCGCCTACCGGCTGAGCTGGCCGGCTGGCGCGGTGGTGTTCGAACTCGACCAGCCTCAGGTCATCGAGTTCAAGACCCGCGTAATGGCCGACCTCGGCGTGTCCCCCACCGCCGAGCGACGGGCCATCAGCGTCGACCTGCGCGACGACTGGCCGGCAGCGTTGCAGGAGAACGGTTTCGACGTCAACCAGCCGACCGCCTGGATCGCTGAGGGACTACTGATCTATCTGCCGCCGGAGGCACAGGATCGCCTACTGGACAACATCACCGCACTGTCGGCCCCGGACAGCCGTTTCGCCACCGAATTCATGGCTGCGGGAATGACATTGCCGGACAGCTGGCGCGACCGATTCAAGAAATACTCGGCGCAGATCGGCTCCGATATCGACCTGCCGGCCTTGTTCTATGACGGCGAGCGGAATGCGGCCGGCGACTATCTGAGCGAGCGCGGCTGGCGGATCAGCACCCAGACCACCCGGGAATCGTATGCCGCCAACGGTTTCGAGATGCCCGACGACGAGACGCTGGTGCAGTTCAGTGACACGACCGGCTATCTGACCGCGACCCGCGCACGGGAGAACTGATGGCACGCACCAACGATGACACCTGGGACCTGACCTCCAGCGTGGGCGCGACTGCGACGATGGTCGCGGCCGGGCGCGCATTGGCCACCAAAGATCCCCGCCACCTGATCGATGATCCGTTCGCCGATCCCCTCGTCCGGGCCGTCGGCATCGACTTCTTCATCAAAATGATCGACGGAGAACTCGACGGGTCACTATTCGACGATGTGACTCCCGAACGGGTGCAGGCCATGATCGACGGAATGGCTGTGCGCGCCAAGTTCTTCGACGACTACTTCATCTCGTCGACCGACCGCGGGATCCGGCAGGCGGTGATCCTGGCATCGGGCTTGGACGCACGCGCCTACCGGCTGCCATGGCCGGCAGGCACGACGGTGTACGAGATAGACCAGCCCCAGGTGATCGAATTCAAGACCAGCGTGCTCGAGGATCTCGGCGCCCAGCCCACCGCACAACGCCACACCATCGGCATCGACCTGCGCGAGGACTGGCCCGCAGCGTTGCGTGCAGCCGGTTTCGACGTGACAGCACCCACCGCATGGGTGGCCGAAGGACTGTTGGTGTACCTGCCGCCCGAGGCACAGGACCAGCTGTTCGACACCATCACTTCGCTGAGTGCGCCCGGCAGCGCCGTAGCCACCGAATACGTGCCCGGCATCATGGATTTCGACCCCGCGAAGGCCACCGAGATGACGGCCAAGGCCCGTGATCAGGGCCTGGATCTCGATATGGGGTCGCTGGTCTATCCCGGCCCACGCAGCCACGTGATCGATTACCTGGACAGCAAGGGCTGGGATGTCACCGGCACCCCCGGCGATGAGCTATTCCGGCGCCTCGGCCTGCCCGCGTCCCCCGAACACGACGACAACGACCCGTTCGGCGAAATCGTCTACGTCAGTGCCACTCTGGATTGAACCCCAGCCACAACAGGCTGGTGCCGCTCAGCGCCCGCTGACCCTGATCCAGTAATCCGCTGACCGACTGCCCGAGCAACGCCGTGACGGCATCGGGCAACGACGCAGCCGCAGGCTGCGAAGAGGGTTTGGGGCGCAAGAAGTCCCGCAATGACGAACCGGGATAACTGGCCAGGTCGACCTCGGCGTCGACGTCGATTCCGGCGAGCACCTTGGCCCGCCGCACCGCCGTCCTCAGCCCACCGAGTTCGTCCACCAGCCCACGCTCCAGAGCATCGGCACCTGTCCACACCCGGCCACGGGCCACCGCGTCGACCGCCTCGACCGACATGTGCCGCGCCTCGGCCACCCGCTGGACGAAGTCGCTATAGAACAGGTCAGCCTCGGCCTCCACCAGAGCCTGCTGCTCTGGGGTGAACGGCGCGTTGACCGACCACGCATCGGCGTTGTCGTTGGTCCGCACACTGTCCGACCCGACCCCGAGTCGCTCTTTGAGTTCACGAGCCACCAGCTTGCCGGTCAGCACGCCAATGGAGCCGGTGATGGTGCCCGGGTTGGCGACGATGGCATCGGCCCCCATCGCGATGTAGTAGCCGCCCGAAGCCGCCACCGCACCCATCGAGGCGACGACGGGCTTGCCCTTGGCGCGCACCCGCGTCACTTCCCGCCAAATGGTCTCCGATCCGGTTACCGACCCGCCTGGACTGTCCACCCGCACCACCACAGCGGCCACATCGTCATCGGAAGCGACCTGCCGCAGCGCGGCACCGATGGTGTCGCCGCCGGCACTGGAGCGCCCGAACGGAAGCCCCTGCGGGCCGCCGCGGCCGCTGACGATCGACCCCGCGACCGTGACCACCGCGATCCTCGGGCGCTTCTTGCGACCCGGGACGGACGGCAGCGGCGGCATGGGCGCACTCTTGCGAACCTGCGCGTAGCGGGACAGGAACAGCCGCGGCGGAGCGTTGTCGTCGGAGTCGGCGTCACCGGTCTCGGGTGTAACACCTTCCGGAGGGCACGACCCGGGAATAGATTGAGTGCCAGTCAGTTCGGCGATGCGACCGTAGGCCTCGTCACGGAATCCGATGCGGTCGACCAAGTGGCCGGCGATCGCGTCGTCGCGCAGCAGCGGCGCGCGGTTGGCCAGTTCGTCGACGGCCGCGACCTCGATATGCCTCGACTCGGCGATGGCCTGCCACACCTGGCTGTGCAGGCTGGCGATCAGCCGGGCATCGGCCTCGCGGTGGGCGTCGGTGTAGTGGTCCTGGGTGAACATGTTGACCGCCGACTTGTATTCGCCGCGGGCGACGAACTGGGCCTCGATGCCGGCTTTGCCCAGTGCATCGCGCAGGAACAGCGCATTGGTGGCGAACCCGATCAGGCCGACGGTGCCTGTGGGCTGCATCCACACTTCGGAGAATGCCGAGGCCAGGTAATAGGACAGCGTGCCCGGGTAGGTCTCGGCCCAGGCCAGCGACGGCTTCGCCTCGGTGAACGCGGCGATGGCTGCCCGCAACTCCTGTACCGCGCCGGGCGGTGCTGCCGAAAGCTGGACGCGCGCAATCAGTCCGGCGACCCGCGGATCCTCGGCGGCGCGATGGATCGCAGCGACGGCATCGCGCAGCAGCATCGTCCGGCCGCCACCGGTGATGAAGGTCAGCGGGTCGAACCCGCTGACCTCCGGCGGAACGGCCTGCAGGTCGAGCTCCAGGACGCAGCCATCGGGCACTCCGTGATGCCGGGCGGTGTCGATGCGGCGCAGCGCGTCGCGGATGTCGTCGGCGCCCGGGACGGCGGGCAGAAAGGCGAACATACCGTCGAGGCTACCGGCGCTGGGAGCGGCGCCGGCCGGCACGCTCGTACGGTGGAGGGGTGAGGTACTCCATCTCGATACCGCAATTCGACGTCGACGGCTTCGACGGCGAGGCGCTGCGAAGCTACCTGGTCCGTGCCGAGGAGCTCGGCTTCGAGGGCGGCTGGACGCTGGAGCAGGTGATCGGGCCTGCGCCGTTGATCGCTCCGCTGGAGCTGCTGTCCTGGGCCGCGGCGGGCACCACGACACTGCGGCTGGGGGTGGCGGTGCTGATCACCTCCCTGCACGACCCGCTACAGCTGGCCTCCTCGATCACCGCGGTGGACCGGCTCAGCCACGGCCGCCTCGAGCTCGGCGTCGCACCCGGTGGCGGACGGCGTCAATTCCAAGCCTTCGGCGTCGACCCCGACACCTTCATCAGCAGCTTCACCGAGGGCCTGCAGTTGATGAAGGCGGCGTGGTCCGATGATCCGCGGGTTACCTTTCACGGCCGATTCCGCCATGTCGACGATCTGCCGATCTCACCCAAGCCGGTGCAGCGGCCACACCCGCCGATCTGGTTCGGCGCCAACGCTCCTCGCGCGATCGCCCGGGCAGTCCGGCACGGCGATGCATTCATGGGCGCGGGATCGTCGACAACGGAGAACTTCGCGACGGCGGTACAGACATTGCGCACCGAGCTGGCCGCGCAGGACAAGGATCCGGCGACATTCCGGGTCGGCAAGCGGGTGTACCTGATCGTCGACGATGACAGCGCCACGGCACGGGAGCGGGTGCTCGCGGGGCTGCGCCGGATCTACGGGACGATGCCGGGGGTGGACGCGGTCCCCGTCTCAGGCACCCCGGCAGAGGTTGTCCGCGGGCTGCGTGAGGTGATCGACGCGGGCGCGCAGACTCTGCTGCTGAACCCGACCGGTGCGAACGTCGCCGAGGATCGCGAGCAGATGGAACGCCTTGCCGCCGAAGTGATTCCGCAACTGAGTTAGCAACGAAAAAGGCCCCCTGACACGCAGTGCGTGCGGGGACCTCTTTCTTGAGTACTAGCTCAGAGCTCGGTGGCCGAACCGCCTGCGGCGGTGATGGCCTCGCGGGCGCTGCCGCTGAACTTGTGAGCGGTGACGTCGATCTTGGCGGTCAGCTTGCCATCGCCGAGCACCTTGACGAGCACGTTCTTGCGAACCAGGCCCTTGTCCACCAGTTCATCGACACCGACGGTGCCGCCCTGCGGGAAGGCCTTGTTGATGTCGCCGACGTTGACGACGGCGTACTCGGTGCGGAACCGGTTACGGAAACCCTTGAGCTTGGGCAGCCGCATGTGGATCGGCATCTGCCCGCCCTCGAAGGTCACCGGCACGTTCTTGCGGGCCTTGGTGCCCTTGGTGCCACGACCGGCCGTCTTACCCTTGGAGCCCTCACCGCGACCGACGCGAGTCTTCGCGGTCTTGGAGCCGGGAGCCGGCTTCAGGTCGTGCAGCTTGATGACGCTCATGATTTTGCCTCAACCGCTTCTACTTCGACGAGGTGGTGCACGGCGTTGATCAGGCCGCGCGTCTGCGGCGTGTCCTCGCGAACCACCGACTGGCGAATCTTCTTCAGCCCCAGGGTCCGCAGGCTCTCACGCTGCTTCCAGCGGGCACCGACGATGCCGCGCACCTGGGTGATCTTCAGGTCTGCCATGGTTATGCGCTTCCTTCACGCGCGGCTGCAGCAGCCAGCGCATCGCTTTCCCGACGCGCGCGCAGCATTCCGGCCGGCGCAACATCTTCGATCGGCAGCCCGCGACGGGCGGCCACCTCTTCGGGACGCTGCAGCAGCTTCAGCGCGGCAACGGTGGCATGCACCACGTTGATCGCGTTGTCACTGCCCAGCGACTTGGCCAGAACGTCGTGCACGCCAGCGCATTCCAGCACGGCACGGCACGCGCCACCGGCGATGACGCCGGTACCGGGGCTGGCCGGACGCAGCATCACGACACCGGCCGCAGCTTCGCCCTGCACGGGATGGGTGACGGTGCCACCGATCAGCGGGACGCGGAAGAAGTTCTTGCGCGCTTCCTCCACACCCTTGGCGATCGCGGCCGGAACCTCTTTGGCCTTGCCGTAGCCGACGCCGACCAGTCCGTTGCCGTCGCCGACGATCACCAGTGCGGTGAAGCTGAACCGACGACCACCCTTGACCACCTTGGAAACACGGTTGATCGTGACAACGCGCTCCAGGTAATTGCTCTTCTCGCCGCCATCGCGACCGCCGCGGCCGCCACGGTCTCCACGATCGTCGCGGCGGCCTCGGCCACCGCGATCGTCACGTCCGCCGCGCTGCACGTCGGTCCGGGTGCCGGCCGAGGGTGCGCCGGTATCCGGCGCTGCGCTCTGCTCCGACATCATGCGGTCCTTCCGTTGTAAGTCATTAGAATTTCAGTCCGTTCTCGCGGGCGGCATCGGCCAGCGCCGCGATCCGGCCGCCGTAGGTGTTGCCACCGCGGTCGAACACGACAGCGTCGACACCGGCGGCCTTGGCGCGCTCGGCGATCAGCTGACCGACCCGCACGCTGTGCGCCTTCTTGTCGCCCTCGACCGCACGGACGTCGGCCTCGATGGACGAGGCCGCGGCGACCGTAATGCCTTCGGCGTCATTGACCAGCTGCACGTGGATGTGCCGCGAGGAGCGGTTGACCACGAGGCGCGGCCGCTCGGCGGTGCCGACGACCTTCTTGCGCAGCCGGTTGTGCCGACGGAGGCGCGAAACCCGGCGCGCGGCCGAGACACTCGTACCGACCGGAGTGCGATCGGTGGCTGCCTTCTGTGCTTGAGCCATGGCTTACTTACCTGTCTTTCCGACCTTGCGGCGGATCTGCTCACCCTCGTAGCGCACACCCTTGCCCTTGTACGGGTCCGGGCGACGCAGCCGACGGATGTTGGCCGAGATCTGGCCGACCTTCTGCTTGTCGATACCCGTGACCGAGAACTTGGTGGGCGTCTCCACCGCGAAGGTGATGCCCTCCGGAGCCTCGATGATCACGGGATGGCTGAACCCGAGCGCGAACTCGAGGTTGCTGCCCTTGAGCTGCACGCGGTAACCGACGCCGAAGATCTCCATCTTGGTGGTGTAGCCCTCGGTCACACCGGTCACCAAGTTGGACACCAACGTGCGCGACAACCCGTGCAGCGAGCGGCTGCGCCGCTCGTCGTCGGGCCGGCTGACCACGATGGCGCCGTCGTCGTTGCGCGCTACGGAGATCGGCTCAGCGATCGCCAGTTGCAGCGTGCCCTTGGGGCCCTTGACCGACACGTTCTGGCCGTCGATCGTCACATCTACACCGGCGGGAATCGCCACCGGCTGCTTTCCAATGCGTGACATGTTTAAGTCTCCCTCACCACACGTAAGCGAGGACTTCGCCGCCCACGCCCTGTCGGGACGCCTGGCGGTCGGTCAGCAGGCCGGAGGATGTGGAGATGATCGCCACACCCAGGCCGCCGAGCACTCGCGGAAGATTGGTGGATTTCGCGTACACCCGCAGACCGGGCTTGGACACCCGGCGCAACCCGGCGAGACTGCGCTCGCGGTTGGGGCCGTACTTGAGTGAAACAACCAGCGACTTGCCGACCCGAGCATCCTCGGTCCGGAAATCGTTGATGTAGCCCTCGCGCTTGAGGATCTCGGCGATATTCGCCTTGATCTTGCTGTGCGGCAGGGTCACCTCGTCGTGATACGCCGAATTGGCGTTGCGCAGACGTGTCAAGAAGTCTGCGATCGGGTCCGTCATGGTCATGACTGGGCCTGTCTACCTTCCTCGCAGCGGTTCCCACTCGGGTCGATTCCCTTGGGGGCCTGCTGCGCACCTGTTCTGTAGGGGTCTGTTACCAGCTGGACTTTTGCACGCCGGGCAGTTCGCCGGCATGCGCCATCTCACGCAAGCAGATACGGCACAGGCCGAACTTGCGGTACACGGCATGGGGACGCCCGCACCTGTTGCAGCGGGTGTAGCCCCGCACGGCGAACTTCGGCTTCTTGTTGGCCTTGTTGACCAGTGCCTTCTTTGCCATCTGCTCAGTTCTCCTTGAAGGGGAAGCCCAGCGCGCGCAGCAGCGCTCGACCTTCGTCGTCGTTCGTCGCCGAAGTGACGACCGTGATGTCCATGCCGCGGGGCCGGTCGATCGAGTCCACGTCGATCTCGTGGAACACCGACTGCTCGGAGAGCCCGAAGGTGTAGTTGCCGTGGCCATCGAACTGCTTGGGGCTCAGACCGCGGAAGTCGCGGATACGCGGCAGCGCGATCGACACCAGCCGGTCGAGGAACTCCCACATGCGGTCGCCGCGCAGGGTCACCCGCGCGCCGATCGGCATGCCCTCGCGCAGCTTGAACTGCGCGATCGACTTGCGGGCCTTGCGAATCTCGGGCTTCTGGCCGGTGATCAGCGCGAGGTCGTTGACCGCGCCGTTGATCAGCTTGGCGTCGCGGGCGGCGTCACCGACACCCATGTTGACCACGACCTTGACCACGCCGGGGATCTGCATGACGTTGGCGTAGTTGAACTCGTTGTTGAGCGCCGCCTTGATCTCTTCGCGGTAGCGCTGCTTCAGCCGGGGCTGAACCTTCTCTGCGGTTGTCATCGTCAGACGTCCTTGCCGTTGCGCTTGGAAATGCGAACCCGCTTGCCGGATTCGGAATCCACGCGGTAGCCGATGCGGGTCGGGTTGCCGTCGGAGTCGACGACCATCACGTTGGAGACGTGGATCGGTGCCTCCTGCGTGACGATGCCGCCCGAGGACGCGCCACGCTCGTTGGCCGACTGCGCGGTGTGCTTCTTGATGCGGTTAACGCCCTCGACGAGCACCCGGTTACGGGTCGGGAAGGCCTGCAGGACCTTGCCCTTGGCGCCCTTGTCCTTGCCGGCAACGACCAGCACGGTGTCGCCCTTCTTGACCTTCATTTACAACACCTCCGGTGCCAGCGAGACGATCTTCATGAAGCGCTTTTCGCGCAGTTCACGGCCGACCGGGCCGAAGATGCGGGTGCCACGCGGATCGTTGTCGTTCTTGATGATGACGGCGGCGTTCTCGTCGAACTTGATGTAGCTGCCGTCTGCCCGGCGGCGCTCCTTGACGGTGCGCACGACGACGGCCTTGACCACGTCACCGCGCTTGACGTTGCCACCGGGGATGGCGTCCTTGACGGTCGCCACAATCACATCGCCGATACCGGCGTAGCGCCGCGACGAGCCACCCAGAACACGGATGCACAAGATCTCCTTGGCGCCCGTGTTGTCGGCGACCTTGAGCCGCGATTCCTGCTGAATCACTAGATCTCCTCGACCTGGTTACTGTGTGCACGGCAGATACCGACCTGACGTGCGCGGTCTTTGTCACCTAAAGAGCACGCAGGGTTTTCTCACGTGGAGATAACCGAGGTCTGCCCTAGGCAACCCCTAAATACTAGGTGACGAGCGGAAAAGCTCCAAATCCTCGCACTTCTCCCGCCTCGCCGAGGCTGCAGTTATCGACCCAGAGAGCGATGCACAGTCAAGTGGTGAGTGCATTGTTTAGGTGGCTGGGCGGGGATCAGGAGTCCACCACGCACCGGAAGCCGATGTGGGTGGTCGAGCTGTCCTGCGACTGTGGCGAACGGGCGGCCGGCCGGTACCGGTGGCAATACTCCGGGGCGCAGAGATGCGACCCGCCCTTGAGGGTCTGGTTCACCGCCGGATCAGGTTTGGTGGACGGCGGGCAGCACGAATTCTGCTCGCCCAGCACGTGGTGAGAAGAAAACTGCGTGGTGGTCCACTCCCAGACATTGCCGATCATGTCGAGCAACCCATAGCCATTCGGCGGGAAAATCCCGACCGGCGAGGTCCCCACCCAGCCCAGTGCGCCGTCGTTGCGATAGGGAAAGCGCCCCTGCCAGGTGTTGGCCATCAACGCTCCCCCGGGCTTCTGATCGTCGCCCCAGGCGTAGGCGGTGGTGCTGTTCGCCCGGGCCGCGTACTCCCACTCGGCCTCGGTCGGCAGCCGCCGGCCCGCCCAGCGGGCATACGCGAGCGCGTCGGGATAGGCCACCTGGACGACGGGGTGATCCGGCTTGTCGGCGATGTCGCTGCCGGCCCCGAACGGTGCACGCCAGCACGCACCCGGCGCCCAGTCCCACCACTGCCGCCAGTCCTGCAGGTTCACCGGGCCAGGCGTCGGCCGGAACACCAGCGCTCCGGGTTGCAGATCAGCCTCGGCGACACCCGGATACAGCGCCGGATCGAGTGGGCACTCGGCGATCGTGACATAGCCGGTGGCGGCGACGAACTCGGCGAACTGGGCATTGGTCACCGGGTGCCGCTCAATGCCGAAGGCGCCGACGGTCGCGGTGTGGATCGGCGCTTCTTCGGGATAGAAGCTGGTCGACCCCATCCGGAACGACCCGCCGGGCACCTCGACAAGCTCGGTGAGCATGGACTCAGGGTATGACGATGCTGAATTCGTCGGTCAGCACCGACGCGGCCGCGTCGAATCCGGGAGTCCCCGACGGCGCCTCCACGTGCACCGCGACCAGATAGCTCCCGGCGTTGGTCCAGATATGGGCGATCCGGTCCTGATATTCGAGTGATTCGTCGGGATCCCTGGCCCAGGTACCCATCAGCTTCTGCCCGCTGAAACCGCAGAAGTCGCCGGGCAGCAGGCTCAGCGTGCTGATCGGATACCTGGCCATCACGTCATCCCCATAGCGCGTGAACGCGGCGCTCGGGTCCAGCGGGGTCGACACGATGGTGACCTCGGCGACCATGTCATCCGGTCCGGACAACAAAGCGCCGACATCACCGGTGCCCGGTGTCGACGACCATCCCGGTGGCACTTGGACTCTGATCTTGGGGGCCGCGGGATCCGCAACGGTGGCCACCGCTGTCGGTCCCGGTTGGTCGGTCCGGCACACAGCGGCATCTGGCGGAATGGGAGCGCGGGTGGTTTCCAGCACGCCCGGCTCCGAGGACTCTGGTGTGTCGGTGACCCTGGCCGACGTCGAGTTGGGCGCCACGCTGGCCGGCGATGCCGAAGCTTGCACCTTCACCGCTGTTCCGTCGCTGTTGCGCGCACACGCGGCAACGCCCGGGACGGCCAGCATCACAACCGCCGCAGCGGCGCACACCAGCCGAGTCACCCCACCAGTATGACGTGGGGGTCAGTCTCTGGCGAAGGCCGCCGCGAGTTGCCGCTCCGCGTCGACATACGGATTGCCCGACACATCGACGACCACCCGGGCGATGGTTCCCCCGCTGAAGTCGAATGGTGCCGCGTAGGCGTTGGACACCGCCTGGCCGAGATTGCGCCCTACGCTGACCCCGCCGCCGGCCAATCCGAACGTGAACGGATGGGCTTTGACGCCGGCCAAGGTGGCCACCGCGGTTCCGTCGACATAGAGGGTGACATCGCCCAGCGGTGTGTGACTGCCGTCGACCGTGCCGGTTCGGGCGTAGGCCGCTCCCAGGATGTGCTCACCCAGCGGCACCGGGTCAGGGGCGATCACTCGCTGTTCGTCTTCGCCGAAGAAGTTGTAGACGAACTGCAGCCTGCCATCGGCGACGAACAAGACGTATCCACCGTGACCCGCACCCTGTTTGAGCAGCACGCCCGCTACATCCGGGTTGTCGATGGTCACTTCGGCCAGCACCGAGAACGAGCGGCCGCTGATCGACACGCACGCACCCATCGCCACCGGCGCGGTGTGTGGGTAGTAGACGTAGCTGGGCCGGTCGCCGGCCAACGACGGGCGGGTGCGGGACACCATCTCGAACACATTGAGATCGGAAAGCGGTAGGCCGTTGTACTTTTCCGCCTCGGCGAACCACAGCTTCTGCAACTCGGCGAGCTTCTCGGGGTGCTCGCCGGCAACATCGTGACACTGACTGCGGTCCTTCTCGATGTTGTACAGCTCCCAGCGGTCGGCATCGAAGTGCGACCAGCCCGACGGCGCGGCGGGATGCACCGTGCTGGCGAACCAACCCTTGTGCCAGATCCCGCGGGTGCCCAGCATCGTGTAGAACTGCGTCTCCTTGCCGGTGTCGGCAGTCGAATCATCCAGTGCCGCCTTGAAACTCACCCCGTCGAGCGGCTTCTGCGCGATACCCTTGACGGCCTGCGGCGCATCGATGCCCAACAGTTCGTAGATCGTCGGGGTGATGTCAGCGACGTTGACGTAGTTATCGCGGACCTCACCGTGCGCCGCAATTCCGTTGGGCCAGGAGATGATCGCGGTGTCGGCGATGCCACCTTCGTGGGAGGCGTAACGCTTGTAGAGTTTGTATGGCGTGTTGAACGCCATCGCCCACCCGATCGGATAGTGGTTATACGTTGCGGGAGAACCTAATTCGTCGAAGAACGGCATACTCTCCTCGACGGTATCCACGTAGCCGTTGAAGAACTTGCCCTCGTTGACCGAGCCATTGGGCCCGCCCTCGCCGCTGGCACCGTTATCGGAAATCACCACGACGATGGTGTTGTCCAGCTGCCCGGACTCCTCCAGATAGTCGAGCACCCGGCCGATCTGAGCATCGGTGTAGGAGAGGAACCCGGCGAACACCTCGGCCATCCGGGAGAACAGACTCTTCTCTTCGTCAGTGAGCGAGTCCCACGGGCGCACGGTGTCCTGCTCGGGCCACGGCTCGCCGTTGGGTCCGGTGACATCGCCGTACGGGTTCACCCCGGACAGTTCGGTGTCGGGGGGGACGATCCCGAGTTTCTTCTGGTTCTCCAGGACGATCTCGCGGTAGCGCTCGTAGCCCATGTCGAACGAACCGGCGTACCGGTCGGCCCATTCCTTGAACACGTGGTGCGGCGCGTGGCCCGCACCCGGGCACAGATAGGTGAACCACGGCTTTTCCGGCGCCACCATCGTGGAGTCGCGGATGAATTCGATTGCCTTGTCCGCCAAGTCCTTCGAGAGGTGATACCCCTGCTCCGGGGTGGCCGGCGGCTCCACCGGGTGGCCGTCGTAGACCAGCTCGGGATACCACTGGTCGGTCTCCCCGCCCATGAATCCATAGAACCGCTCGAAACCGCGGGACAGCGGCCAGTGCCGCCGGGTCGCCGCGAGGTTGGACTCCTCGATCGGGGTGAGGTGCCACTTGCCAACGCAATAGGTGTTGTACCCGCGCTCGGCGAGCACCTCCGAAATCAATGCGGTGTCATCGGGAATCCGGCCGTTGATACCGGGGAAACCCTCGGTGAACTCTTCGACCATGGCCATACCGACCGTGGTGGCATTGCGGCCGGTGAGCAACGACGCCCTGGTCGGGGAACACAGTGCGGTGGTGTGGAACTGCGAGAGCCGAACACCCCGCTCGGCGAGCCGTGTCATCGCCGGCATCGATACCAGCCCACCGAAGCAATCCCAGGTCGCGATGCCGATGTCGTCCCACACCAGGTAGAGCACATTGGGTGCGCCGTCCGGGGCCTTGGGTGCGGCGTAGGGCCCCCAATCCGGCTCGGAATCGCGAATATCCAGGGCGATCTTGCCGTTGAACTCCGTGGTCATACGCGTTCCCCAATCCTCGAGACTGCCGCTGCGATGCCGAGCAGACACAGACTCCCATGCGGCGAACCGGTTTCGGGTGATTCCACGTCTGCTCTGGGCGAATTCGTAGGACTGAGGCAAGACAAAAGCACGCCACGGCATAAGAGCCGCGGCGTGCGTTTGTCTCAGAACGAAGTGTTACTTGGCCTGCTCGAGGACGTCGACGAGACGCCAGCGCTTGGTGGCCGACAGCGGACGGGTCTCCATGAGGGAGACGCGGTCGCCGACACCGGCAACACCGTTCTCGTCGTGCGCCTTGACCTTGGTGGTCGTGCGGATGATCTTCCCGTACTTGGGGTGCTTCACCCGCGACTCGAGCTCGACGACGATCGTCTTCTGCATCTTGTCGCTGACCACGTAGCCGATCACCGTCTTACGACGGCCGCGCGCGGTCTCCGTGCGCGGAGTGTGGTCGGGACCGGCCTCTTTTTTAGTGTCATCTGCCATTTTACGATTCCTCACCAGCGGGTCCGGCGGCCAGACCCAATTCACGTTCGCGCAGCACGGTATAGATGCGCGCAATCTCCTGACGCACGGTGCGGAGCCGGCGATTGTTGTCCAACTGGCCAGTGGCCATCTGGAAGCGCAGGTTGAACAGCTCTTCCTTGGACTCCCGCAGCTTGTCGGTCAACTCTTCGTCGGTGAGTTCACGCAGTTCACCGGCGCTGACGCCTACGGCCATCAGAACTGCTCCTCTCGGGTCACGATGCGTGCCTTGATCGGCAACTTGTGGATCGCGCGAGTCAGAGCTTCCCTGGCGATCTTCTCGTCGGGGTAGCTCAGCTCGAACAGCACGCGGCCGGGCTTGACGTTGGACACCCACCATTCCGGTGAGCCCTTGCCAGAACCCATGCGGGTTTCCGCGGGCTTCTTGGTCAGCGGACGGTCCGGGAAGATGTTGATCCACACCTTGCCGCCACGCTTGATGTGCCGGTTGATGGCGATACGAGCGGACTCGATCTGCCGGTTGGTGACGTAAGCGTGCTCCAGTGCCTGGATGCCGTAGTCACCGAAAGTCACCGACGTACCACCGCTGGCGATACCACGCTGCCTGGGGTGGTGTTGCTTGCGGTGCTTGACTTTACGGGGAATCAACATGATTTAGCTCTCCGTGCTTTCAGCGGCGGGCTCGATAGCGGGAGCCTCCGCCGTGACGGGTACTGCCGATTCGGCGGTCTCTTCACTGGCAGCGCGGCCGGCCTCGGTGCTCGTCGCGGTGGTGCCCGATGCACCGCTGCGGCGCGGGCGGGTGCCCGTCGGACGCTCGCGGCGCGGACGGTCGGCGGCGGGTGCGGCGGCGGTCAGCTCACGCTTGCCACCGACGATGTCGCCCTTGTAGATCCAGACCTTCACGCCGATGCGGCCGAAGGTGGTCTTGGCTTCGTAGAGCCCGTAGTCGATGTCGGCGCGCAGGGTGTGCAGCGGCACGCGGCCTTCGCGGTAGAACTCCGACCGGCTCATCTCGGCGCCGCCGAGGCGACCCGAGCACTGCACGCGGATGCCCTTGACGTTGGGCTGGCGCATGGCCGACTGGATGGCCTTGCGCATCGCGCGACGGAACGCCACACGGTTGCTCAACTGCTCGGCGACACCCTGGGCGACCAGCTGAGCCTGGCTCTCGGGATTCTTCACCTCGAGGATGTTCAGCTGAACCTGCTTGCCGGTCAGCTTCTCCAGGTCGGTGCGGATGCGGTCGGCCTCGGTGCCACGACGGCCGATCACGATGCCCGGACGCGCGGTGTGGATGTCAACGCGGACCCGGTCACGGGTGCGCTCGATCTCCACGTCGGCGATGCCGGCGCGCTCGAGACCGGTGGCCAGCAGGCGCCGGATCGCCACGTCTTCCTTGACGTAGTCGGCGTACTGCTTGTCGGCGTACCACCGGGACTTCCAGTCGGTGGTGATACCGAGCCGGAAGCCGTGGGGGTTGATTTTCTGGCCCACTACTCCGAGCCCTCCTTCGTCTGTTCGGCCGTCGCCTTGGTGGCGGCTGCCTTCTTGGCCGGAGCCTTCTTGGCCGGAGCTGTCGCAGCAGCCTTGCTGCCCTGCGCCCGCCGCGAGCGAGCTGCACTCGCCGAGCCCGACGCACGCTCGTTGCGAGGCGGACGGCTCTCGACGATCACGGTGATGTGGCTGGTGCGCTTGCGGATTCGGTATGCGCGACCCTGCGCGCGGGGCCGGATGCGCTTGGCGGTCGGCCCCTCATCGGCCATGACCGTCGCGACCACCAGGGTCGACGGGTCCAGGCCCGAGTTGTTCTGCGCGTTGGCGGCAGCCGAGGCGATCACCTTGGCCAGCGGCTCGCTGGCCTGCTGTGGCGCCCAGCGCAGGATGTCCAGCGCTTCTTCAACCGACTTGCCGCGCACCAGGTTGATCACCCGGCGCGCCTTGCTCGCCGAGATCCCCACGTATTTCGCCACAGCGGTGGCCGAGGGGAATTCAGTCGTCGTCGTCATCGCCGCTTACTCTTCCGGTCGTCCTTGATGTGACCCTTGAATGTGCGCGTCGGGGCGAACTCGCCCAGCTTGTGACCGACCATCGCCTCGGTGACGAACACCGGCACATGCTTGCGACCGTCGTGAACGGCGAAGGTGTGACCGATGAAGTCCGGGATGATGGTCGAACGACGCGACCAGGTCTTGATGACCTGCTTGGTGTTCTTCTCGTTCTGAACGTCGACCTTCTTGAGCAGATGGCCGTCGACGAACGGACCCTTCTTAAGGCTGCGTGGCATTCTCTACTCCTGCCTAGCGCTTCTTGCCGGTGCGCCGGCGACGGACGATGAGCTTGTCGCTCGGCTTGTTGGGCTTGCGGGTGCGGCCCTCGGGCTTGCCCCACGGGCTGACCGGGTGGCGACCACCGGAGGTCTTCCCCTCGCCACCACCGTGCGGGTGGTCGACTGGGTTCATCACGACACCGCGGACGGTGGGGCGCTTGCCCTTCCACCGCATACGGCCGGCCTTGCCCCAGTTGATGTTGGCCTGCTCGGCATTGCCGACCTCGCCGACGGAGGCGCGGCAGCGCACGTCGACCCGGCGGATTTCACCCGAAGGCATGCGCAGGGAGGCGTAGGTGCCTTCCTTGCCCAGCAGCTGGATGCTCGAGCCGGCCGAGCGGGCCAGCTTGGCGCCGCCGCCGGGACGCAGCTCGACGGCGTGGATCACGGTACCGGCCGGGATGTTGCGCAGCGGCAGGTTATTACCGGGCTTGATATCGGCGTTGGGGCCGGACTCCACGGTGTCGCCCTGCGAAAGACCCTGCGGCGCAATGATGTAGCGCTTCTCGCCGTCCAGGTAGTGCAGCAGCGCGATGTTGGCGGTGCGGTTCGGGTCGTACTCGATGTGTGCGACCTTGGCGTTGACGCCGTCCTTGTCGTTGCGACGGAAGTCGATCACCCGGTAGGCACGCTTGTGCCCGCCGCCCTTGTGGCGGGTGGTGATTCGGCCGTGCGCGTTACGACCGCCGGTTCCGTGCAGCGGACGGATCAGCGACTTCTCCGGAGTCGAGCGAGTGATCTCGGAGAAATCGGAGACGCTGGCACCGCGGCGACCGGGGGTCGTCGGCTTGTACTTGCGAATTCCCATTATCTATTCCTGAGTTCTATTCGTTGCCGGACTACGCCGGTGCTCCGAAGAGGTCGATCGGCTTGCTGCCGGGGGCCAGGGTCACGATCGCGCGCTTGGTGCTCTTGCGCTGTCCGTAGCCGACGCGGGTGCGCTTGCGCTTGCCCTGCCGGTTCAGCGTATTCACCGAGTCGACCTTCACTTTGAAGATCTTCTCGATGGCGATCTTGATCTGCGTCTTGTTCGAGCCGGGTGCGACGACGAACGTGTAGACGTTGTCTTCGATCAGTCCATAGGACTTCTCGGAGATGACCGGGGCCAGGATGATGTCGCGGGGATCAGTGATGGTCGCCATCAGGCCGAAACCTCCTCGTCCTGTTTGGTGTTCGAGCTGATGTAGGCATCCAGCGCTTCCACGCTGAACACCACGTCGTCAGCGTTGAGCACGTCGTAGGTGTTGAGCTGATCCGGCGAGATCACGTGCACACCAGGAAGGTTGCGCACGCTCTTCGCGCCGACCTCATCGCTACGGCCGATCACGACGAGCACCTTGCGGCGGTCGGTCAGCGCGCCCAGGAACGCCTTAGCGCTCTTGGTCGACGGGGTCTGGCCGCTGAGCAGCTCGGTCACCGCGTGAATCCGCTCGTTGCGAGCCCGGTCCGACAGCGCACCGCGCAGGGCGGCGGCGATCATCTTCTTGGGCGTGCGCTGGCTGTAGTCACGCGGCTGCGGGCCGTGGACGACGCCACCGCCGGTGAACTGCGGAGCGCGGGTCGAACCCTGACGGGCGCGACCGGTGCCCTTCTGCCGGTACGGCTTCTTGCCGCCGCCGGAGACCTGAGCGCGAGTCTTGGTGGCGTGCGTGCCCTGACGCTTTGCGGCCAGCTGCGCATTCACCACCTGGTGCATCAACGCGATGTTGGGTTCCACGTCGAACAGGGCAGCCGGTAGTTCCACCGTGCCGTCCTTCTTGCCGTCCGGAGTACGAACGTCAATCTTGAGAGTCACTTCTCACCTCGTTTGACTGCCGTGCGAACCACCACGAGCCCGCCGTTGCGCCCGGGAACCGCGCCCTTGATCAACAGCACGCCGTTCTCGGCATCGACCTTGTGCACCACCAGGTTCTGCGTGGTGACGCGGTCGCTACCCATCCGGCCCGACATCCGGGTGCCTTTGAAAACGCGGCCCGGGGTGGCGCAGCCGCCGATCGAACCCGGCCGACGGTGCACTGCCTGGGCACCGTGGCTGGCGCCCTGGCCCTTGAAGCCGTGTCGCTTCATCGTGCCGGCGAAGCCCTTGCCCTTGGAGGTGCCGGTGACGTCGACGTAGGCGCCGTCGGCGAAGATCTCCGCCGTCAGCTCCTGACCGACCTCGTACTCGGCAGCGGCGGCCTCGTCGTCGAGACGAAGCTCGGCCAGATGCCGGCGCGGGTTGATCCCGGCGGCGGCGTACTGACCGGTGACTGGCTTGTTCACCTTGCGGGGGCTGATCTCGCCGTAGGCCAGCTGCACGGCGCTGTAGCCGTCACGCTCGGGCGTGCGGATGCGGGTCACCACATTGGGTCCGGCCTTGACGACCGTGACAGGGACGACGCGGTTGTTCTCGTCGAACACCTGTGTCATGCCCAGCTTGGTGCCCAAAATGCCTTTTCTAGCCATTTCTTTCGGGTCTCCTACTGGATGTTGACGTCGACGCTCGCCGGAAGATCGATGCGCATGAGTGCGTCAACGGTCTTCGGCGTCGGGTCGAGGATGTCGATGAGTCGCTTGTGTGTGCGCATCTCGAAGTGCTCCCGCGAGTCCTTGTACTTGTGCGGGGAGCGGATGACGCAGTACACGTTCTTTTCCGTCGGCAGCGGCACTGGACCAACTACGCTCGCGCCGGTACGGGTGACCGTCTCCACGATCTTGCGCGCCGAGGCATCAATGGCCTCGTGGTCGTAGGCCTTGAGCCTGATGCGGATCTTTTGTCCCGCCACGCTTCTCCTACCTTCATTCCTGCTCGGTCCCGTAACGGGACACGGTGGTCATGCGCTCTCGCCCGAAGGCGTCGCGCTGGCTGTTGCCGCCGCTCTTTACCTGTCCTGGTGCTCCGGCCCCCGCGGTCGGGTGTGTCGCCCTAACGCAGCCCCGAAGGCGCGGTGAAAAACCGTCGCGCTCCGAGGTTGGGACCGGACGCGCCCGTTTGGGCGCCGGTCGTATACCTTGGGCGGCACCGCTCCCAATGGGGGCGAACCCGGCTCAAGGCAACCCGAACAGTATGCCTCAGATGTGAGCCTTATCCAAATCCCTGCACTGCCTGCTCAGCGGGGTTCCGAGTCCGGAATAGAGCCACCGAGACAGCGAGGTACCAGACCGCGGTCGACAGCACCGGCAAGAAGGTGGTGAGCAGGTTTCCCTCGATGGAGAACAAGCCGGTGCGAAAGAAGACGCTGGTTGTTCCCGCGAGGTTGATCACCGCGGCCGAGATCGCCAGCCAGGCAGTCCACCTGGGCAGCACCGGTTCGCCGATCACGCAGGCTGCATAGGCGAGTGCCGCGGCAGCGACGATGAAGCCCTGCAGTGAGAGCAGGGCGAGACTGAAGTCGTAGCCGACGGTACGCACTGCCGAGGCCGATAACTGGTCGGCCGCCGCTGCCGTGACGATACGGATGGACATCGAGACGATTGACAGAGCGGCCACCGCCGCGATGCAGACCAAGAGCAGGTCGCCCAGGTGGTGCCCGTTCGACGCCCGGTAGAGCACGCGCCGCACGACGACCGCGAACCACAACAGCAATGCGGTGGCGAGAGCGTAGAGCCAACCCTGGGCGATCACAGCGCCCTGGTGGTCAATGAAGAAGCTCTGTATCGCCTTGTTGGTCGCGTTCCACGCTGGGGGCATACCGGTCAGAGTCGCCGCAACGAAGGATGCGACGACATACGCGACTCCGGCGGCGCCTCCCGACCTATTCCAGTGAACGTCGTGCATGTTTCCCCCCGATGTTTGGCCTCATCAGCACGGTACGGCTGGTCCTCGAGACGGTTAACGTTATTGCAGACAGACTCGTGACAGTCACTGCCATATCGGCATAGCATGCCGATATGTATCGAGTGATTCAGTGGGCAACTGGCGGCGTGGGCAAAGCAGCAATCCAAGGGGTGCTGCGTCACCCCGAACTCGAGCTCGTCGGCTGCTGGGTGCACAGCGCCGACAAAAACGGCCGCGATGTCGGTGACGTGATCGGCGAAGCCCCGATCGGGGTCGCAGCCACGACCGACATCGACGAACTGCTGGCACTGGACGCCGACTGCGTCATGTACTCCCCTCTGCTGCCCGACGATCAGGTCGTCGCCAAGATCCTGCGTTCGGGCAAGAACGTGGTGACTCCCGTCGGCTGGGTCTACCCGGACCGGGAGAACCCAGGAGTCCAAGCCCTCGAAGAGGCGTGCGCGGCGGGCAACGCCACGCTGCACGGCTCCGGGATCCACCCGGGCGGCATCACCGAGCGCTTCCCGCTGATGATCTCCGCGCTGACGTCGGCGATCACCCATGTACGGGCCGAGGAGTTCTCCGACATCCGCACCTACAACGCGCCGCTGGTGGTGCGCGAGGTCATGGGATTCGGCCTGACTCCAGAACAGGCGATGAGCGGACCCATGGCAGCCCTGCTGGAGGCCGGGTTCAAACAGTCCGTGCGGATGGTCGCCGACCAATTGGGCTTCCGCGTGGAGCCGCGCATCCGGTCCACCCAGGAGGTGGCTGTCGCCGTCACCGGAACCGACGAACTCGTCGTTCCGATGGAGGCGGGAACAGTGGCCGCCCGCCGGTTCAAGTGGCAGGCCATCGTCGACGACAAGCCGGTCGTCACCGCCGCGGTCAACTGGTTGATGTGCGAGGTGGAGCTGGATCCGCCATGGACGATCGGCGAGAAGGGTGAGCGCTTCGAGGTGGAGGTCACCGGTGATCCCGACGTTTTGCTGACGTTCAAAGGGCTGCAACCCGAGACGGTCGCCCAAGGCCTGGAGCGCAACCCTGGTGTGGTGGTGACCGCCAACCACTGCATCAGCGCCATCCCCCTTGTCTGCGCGGCCGGCCCGGGCATCAAGACGTATCTGGACCTGCCGATGATCACCGGCCGGGCCGCCCCCGACCTGGCCAAGTGAACCATGGAACCCCTTGGTGACCTTCGGTTTTCGCATTTGGTAGTCGGGGTCAGCGACATGGACCGGGCGCTGCAGTTCTACCGCGGGTTACTCGGGATGGATGTCGTGTTCGACCAGATGATGGCCGGTGACCCGTTCGATCATGCACTGGGTGGCGCCGCCGGAAATCAGGGCCGGGTGGTGGGCGGCCTGATCGGCGGGGTGATGCTGGAATTGCTGTCACTGGGAGCCGAGGCCCGGCCGGCCAGAAGGTCCATCGTCGGCAACCAGAACATCTCGCTGTCGGTCACCGACCTCGACGACACCTACCGGCGGGTTCAGGAAGCGGGCTATCAGCCCGACCAGACGCCGTTCGAGATCGCCGGGGTGCGAATGTTCTTCGTCAAGGATCCCGACGGTACTGCCGTGGAGTTCATCGAATTCTGCGGTACCACGCGAACATCGGAGGAACTGCATCGTGGCCACGCACATTGACCAGAGCTACTGGCATTCCCGGTCACTGGCCGGCCTGCGGGTGATCGTGACCGGCGCCGCACGTGGCGTGGGCAAGGGCGTGACCGCGGCCCTTCTCGAGCGCGGCGCCGCAGTGCTGATGGTCGATCGCGATCCGGCGGTGGCCGAGGTCGCTGAGAGTTTCGGCGCTGACGGGCGGGCCGCGCCACTGGTGACCGACTTGTGTGATCGCTCCAGCTACCGACATATCGTCGATGAGGCAGTGCAGGTGCTGGGTGGCATCGACGCGTTGATCAACAACGCCATCGCCACCAATGAACCGAAGCCGTTCACCGACATCACCGGAGAGGACTTCGACCTTGTCTTCGACACCGGACCGCGGGCCACGTTGTTTCTGATGCAGGCGGCTTATCCGGTGCTCAAGGCGGGTGGCGGCGGGTCCATCGTGAACTTCGGCTCCGGATCCGGCACCGCTGGCCAGAAGACGTTCGGCGCCTACGCCGGGGCCAAGGAGGCGATCCGCGGAATCTCCAAAGTCGCTGCCCTGGAATGGGGTCGCGACAATATCCGGGTGAATGTGGTGTGCCCCTTCGCCCAATCCGACGGCGTCGCAGGCTGGAGCGAGGAGTTTCCCGACGTCTACAACAAGATCGTCAAGGGCATCCCGCTGCGGCGGATCGGCGACACGCATGCCGATATCGGACCGATGGTGGCCTTCCTGGTCAGTCCCGACGCGTCGTACCTGACCGCACAGACCATTCATGTCGACGGCGGTATGGGAATGTACCGGTGAGCAGCCCGCCCGCAGAACGTCCACCGACACTGCGTGACCGACAGCGTGCGCAGGTGCGCGCCGACATCCACGCGGCGGCGTATCGGCTATTCGCCGCACGAGGATTCGGCAACGTCACCACCGACGACATCGCGGCCGAGGCATCGGTGTCGCCGCGGACATTCTTCCGGCACGTGGCCACCAAGGAGGACCTGCTCTTGGGCGCGGTCCAACGCGGGAACGCCGCGATCGCATCCTTGCTGGCGCGTCGCCCGACCAGTGAGCCACCCGACGTCGCACTGGCTGCCGCGATCGTGAGCCGAGTCGGCTCCTTCGACGATGTCGACCTCGAGAACTGGCGCGCGGCCATCCTGACCGCACCTGAACTGCTCGACCGGGCAACCCTGTTGTCCGCCGCCGACCGCGACCAGATGATTGAGTTGGTGGCCACCCGAATGGGTGTGCAACCGGCACAGGACAGCCGGCCCGGGCTGCTGGTTCAACTATCTTTTGCGGCAGCAGATTTCGCGTTCCAGCGGTGGGTCCGGGGGCGCGGCGCCCAGCGTGGGCCGTTGGCGTCCGATGTCGCCGAGGCACTGGCCGTCGTCGAGGGTCCCCGCTGGAGCAGCTAGCGCGCGCCCTTCAACGTGGCCCAGAACTGGCATTGGTGGCGCACGCTGAAATCTTCGGTGATCGTCAACTGCCCGGTTTCCAACGACATCCGCTTGCCGTCGGCGCCCATCTGTGGCCAGTCCGGCAGTCCAGACACCGCGGGCGTGCCGTTCTTCACGAATTGACTCCAGTACGCGACCATCTGGTCGGAAAGCTCGCGTTGCGCAGGGTTGAGCGGCGGGGCACCACCGACGTCGAACAAGTACCGCAGCTCCAGTGAATGGCTGGCGCCCACCGGGAAGGGGACCGCTCGCAACGGGTCCGGGGCCGGTGCCGTTCTGTCGTTGAACTCGTAGGCGTACACCTGGTCGGTGTGCGCCAGACCGGACGCGATTCTGTCTGCCGGACAGGCGAATAGGCTATCGGTCACCGCCGCGGAGTAGGCCAGGCCTTCATTGCCGCTATACCGGTCGAGCGGGTAGTGCTCGGCTACCGCGGTAGCGTCGGAACCGAAAGCGTGGGACAGCAGCTTCGGATAGGGCGGCAAACCGTGGCCTTTCAGATACTGAATTGCCGTGAACATCGCGAATTCGTCGCCGTTGCTGCCGATCAGCACGGGGATCTTGGGCACCCGACTCAGCGCGACATCGGCCATCGGGTCGACGGGAAGCCGGTCGGTTCCGGTGACCGGCCCGGTGAGTTCGTCGGGACCGAATCTGACATACAGCGGGCCGCGCTGTAATTTCGGGGTGGGCAAGGAACGTAGGCAGGCCGCGATCGCGTCGGGTTCGGGTTCTGTGCAGCCGGCACTGGTCGCGTATTCGGCACTGACCCGCGTTGCGGTGGCTCGATCGGCTTGGGCCTGACACGGACCGCTCTGCAGGATCGCGGCTCGGAACAATCCGGCAGAATCGGGCGCGACCAGGTGGTCGCACACGGACATCGCGCCCGCCGACTCCCCTGCGATGGTGACTTTGGTTGGGTCGCCGCCGAATTCGGCGATGTTGTCCCGGACCCATCGCAGTGCGGCCTGCTGGTCAGCCAATCCGTAGTTGCCGATGTTGCCGTCCGGGCTCAGCGCCGGATGCGCGAGGAACCCCAGTGCACCCAGCCGGTAGTTGACGGTGACGACGACGATGTCGCCCTGGGTCGCCATCCAGCGGGCATCGTAGATATCGGCGCTGCCGTTGAGGAAGCCGCCGCCGTGAATCCACACCATCACCGGTTTCTGGCTCGACCGGCTCGCGCCGTCGGGGGTCCAGACATTGAGGTTCAGGCAGTCCTCACCAGTGGGGCGGCCGTAGTCGGGATCGACGCTGGTGTCCTGAATGCAGCGCAGGCCAGGTTTGGTGGCATCACGCACTCCGGGCCACGGTGCGGCCGGTTGCGGTGGCTGCCAGCGCAGCGGGCCCACCGGCGCGGCGGCATACGGAATCCCGTCGAACACCCGGTAGCCGGGGGCCACGACACCGCGCACTGCACCCGTCGCCGTCTGCACCACCGCGGGCCCGGGTTGTCCGACCGGGGCCGGTTGCGGGTGCGTCTCGCTGGCGCCCTTGCTGCATCCGATGAGCACGGCCAGTGTGAGCAACAGGCCGAGTGCGGTCCGCAAGCAGTGGCCACTCGATCGGTCTCGCACGACATCCGAGCCTACGCGGACACCCGGCTGAGGCATGACCTGGGAATTAGCCGAAAAACCTGCGACTTGGCCCAATCGTGACGGAAACTCGCAACCTGACACCCGTCAAGTTTTTGGTTGCACGCAGCGAGGAGACCCGATGACAACCCGGATCGTCGACAAGGCGGCACGCGTTCTGGCCAGCCCGCTGGGCTACACCGATGAGAAGCGGCTGCACGACTCCCTCGCCCATCTGCGGGCGAATGTTCCGGTGTCGTGGGTCGAGGCGCAGGGGTACCGGCCGTTCTGGGCGATCACCAAGCATGCCGACATCATGGACATCGAACGCCAGAACGACCTGTTCACCAATGATCCGCGTCCGCTGCTGGCGATCGCCGAGGCCGACGATGCGCTGCGCGCACAACTGGAAGCCGGGATCGGCCTGCGCACGCTGATCCACATGGACGATCCGCACCACCGCGACATGCGCAAGATTGGTGCCGACTGGTTCCGTCCGAAAGCCATGCGCGCCTTGAAGGTCCGTTGTGACGAGCTAGCCAAGATCTATGTCGACAAGATGCTCGAGCAGGGTCCCGAGCTGGACTTCGTCCAAGAGATCGCGGTCAAGTATCCGCTCTACATCATCCTGACGCTGCTGGGCCTGCCGGAATCCGACTTCCCCCGGATGCTCAAACTCACCCAGGAGATGTTCGGCGGTGACGACGAAGACTTCCAACGCGGCGGCAAGACCGACGACATGCTGGCGGTATTACTGGACTTCTTCAACTACTTCAACACGTTGACCGCCTCGCGCCGGGAGCACCCCACCGAGGATCTCAGTTCGGCGATCGCCAACGCCACCATCGACGGTCAGCCGCTGTCCGCTATGGACACCGCCTCCTACTACGTGATCGTCGCCAGCGCCGGCCACGACACCACCAGCGCCGGAATCGCCGGCGGGCTCTTGGAATTGGTGCGCAACCCCGGCGAACTGCAGCGGCTGAAGAACGACCCCGGCCTGATGGGCACCGCGGTCGAAGAGATGATCCGCTGCGTGGTTCCTGTCAAGGAATTCATGCGCACCGCCCAAGCCGACACCGAAGTCCGCGGCGTCCCGATCGCCAAGGGCGAATCGGTTCTGCTGTCCTATGTTTCAGCCAACCGAGACGAAGACGTGTTCGACGATCCGATGCGTTTCGACGTCGGCCGCGACCCCAACAAACACCTGTCCTTCGGCTACGGCGTGCACTTCTGCCTGGGCGCTGCCCTGGCCCGCATGGAAATGCACAGCTTCTTCTCCGAACTCATCCCCCGCATCAACAGCATCGAACTGGCCGGCGAGCCCGAGCTGATGGCCACCACCTTCGTCGGCGGCCTCAAACGCCTGCCGATTCGCTACTCGCTGAAGTGATTTCGCCGACCCGGTGCACGGCCAGAAAGCCGTCCACCGCGGCGCGCGCACATTCGCGATAGTCAAAATCGGCCAACGTACTGATTCGCCCGGCGACCAGCGGGCCGATCAGCAACATGATGGCTTGCGCGCGATCTACGTCGCCGAGTTCGCGTTGCGCATCGGGGCTGTCGAAGATCGCGTCGAACGGAGCCCCGTACTGCTGGGCGACCCGTTCGCGCAGGGTGCGCACCTCGGGGCTGTCGGTGTCCTCGGTCCGGCCGGGCAAGTGCTCCATATCCGGACCCAGCGCCAGCCAGTAGGTGGCCGTCAACAGCACCGGTGTCTCGAAGATGAGGTCCGCCTGCGCCTGCATCAGTGCGACGAGGCGCTCCCGCAGCGATCCCGACTCCGGCGGCATCGGCGCGGGCGGGATCAGGCTGTGGAATGCGGCTGCCAGCAGATCATTGCCGCTGGGGAAATGCCGGTAGAGGGTCGCCCTGGCGACGTTGGCGCCCCGCGTGACCGCGTCCACGGTGACCGCACTGGGACCGCCCGTGCGCAGCAATGCCGTTGCCGCGTCAAGTAACCGGGCACGTGAACGCGCGGGTCTTGGATCGCTGCGTCGGCCCGTCATCGCCCCGTTCCCTTTCAGAGGTTTCCCAAGGTCTAGTCATCTTCGCCTTGTCCGGCCCGACTAGGGTACCGATTGGCTCTGCTGCCGAGAAAAGGCCGCTCAGTCGATGAATTCGGCGGCGCGGTGCCCGATCATCGCGATCGTCGCATGCGGACCGCGGCCGGTGATGCGGGGCAGCACCGAGCCGTCCACCACCCACAGGTTCTCGATCCCCCGCACCCGGCAGCGCGGGTCGACAACCGCGTGTTCGTCGCTGTCGGTGCCCATCGGGGCGGTGCCACACAGATGCTGCGACGTCGACCACATCGGGTCGCCGAGTTCAGTTGTACCACCAAGTATTTCCGCCGCGAGCGCGTAGCCGCGCCGTAGCGCGGCAACGTCCTCGGGAGCGCAATCGTAGCGGTGTTCGATCCGCGGCGGTACCGCCGGATCGGCTGACACCAGTGTCAGGCGGCCATGGGCCCGCGGTGCCATCAGCGCCACGCCCAGATGGGGCCAGTCGGGGTGACCGAGCGTGCCGTCACCGACCATCGCGATGAACCCACCGGTGTAGGGCCGGATCTCGACATCGTCGGCCACCAGCACCACTTCGAGTACGGGACGATGGGGGGCGACGGTCCACGTGGTGGACAGCACCCACTCGGGGTGATCGGAAGTTCGCTGCCCCACCGGCAGATCGGCCGTCACTGCGACGCCCGCGCTGCCCAGGACTGCGGCCGGCCCGATGCCGGACAGCATCAGCAGGTGCGCCGAGGAGATGGCACCCGCTGACAGCACGACACGGTCGGCCTCGAGGACGGCCGGTCCGTTCGGTCCGAGAGTCTCGACGCCCACTACCCGGGCGCCGTCGATCCGCAGGCGCAGCACCCGCGTGTGGGTCAGCACGGTCACGTTGGACCGGGCGGCGGCGGGTTCCAGGAACGCCGCACCGGGGCCGGCGCGGACACCGTCGACAATGTTCAGCGGCACCGCCCCGATTCCGGGAGGGGCATTCTCCCCGATCGGTTCAGCGTTGAGATCAGGTATCCAGTGCAGGCCGGCCACGCGGGCGGCATCGACGAAAGATGCCGTACTGCCGACGAATTCGTGAGTGCGCCGGATCGCGATCGGACCACCGTCGGCCCGATCCGGGAAGTCGAGGTCGGTCTCGATTGCCCGGTAGTGCGCCTGGACCTCCGACCAAGACCAGCCGGGAACGGCCGGACCGTCGAAGTCAGCGGTCAACGCCCGACAGAAGTACCCGCCGTTGACCGCACCGGACCCGCCAACTGTCATTCCCCGCACGATGTCGGCGCCGCGCTGCGGTTCGGTGGTCAGCTCCGTCCGGTAGCGCTGGACCAGCGGGCTAGCCGCCCCGATCGGTAACTGCAGACCGTTGTGAGTGAGCTCGCGAACTCCGGGCTCGTCGGGGCCCGAACCGGCTTCGACGACGGTGACCTGACGGGCAGGATCGACCGAGAGGCGTTCGGCGAGAACCGATCCGGCACTACCGGCACCGACGATCAGAACGTCGCTGTGCCTGACGTAATCACCCACCGAGTCAGGTTTTGATCTGCGGCCTCAGTGGCCGCAACGTACGCTCGCGGACTACACCCGTCCACAGGCCGGCACCATAGGCCAGATCGTCGAGACGTTTGAGTAGCAGGTAGGCGAACAGGCCGATCGGTTTGCCCTCGACGTCACTGTTGCGATTACGGATGATCCAGTCCTGCACTCCGTCGAGCACCGCGGCCACCAGGATCGCGTGCCGACACCGGCGCGAGAGCACGGCAGCCACCAGCGCCAGCGGCCAATAGTGCCGACAGACCGCCGCCGACAGCTGTAGGGCGGCGGCGCCGATGCCACGCAGAGCCAGGATCACCACCTCGGAGATCGAGGCGTCGGTGTTCTTCATCGCCTTGGCGGTCCGGCGGGCGGTCACCCCGGCGAACACCAGCGAGGCGGTATAGCCCGAGGCCGACCCCAGCGCAATCAGCAACCACACCAGCAGGCTCCATGCGGAGATCACCACCGGCGCCGTCTTGTCCGGGTGGCGGATCGACAGCGGAGCGGCCGACGTTCCGTAGAAGGCCTTGCGGCCCAACCACTCTCGGATCTGGGTGCGGTGCTCGTGGGCGACCAGCGCAATCGGCTCGTAGCGCAGCCGGGAGCCGGACTCGATGAGTCGCCAGCACAGGTCGACATCCTCGCCGGACAGCAGAGTCTCGTCGAAGCCACCCAATTCCAGCAGCGCCGCCCGCCGGCAGATGATCGCCGCACTCGGCACGTAGGACACCGGGCCGTAGGGCATCACCGGAGCCTCCCGTCCACCGAGGTCCAGCGACGACCGAACCGCTTCGTAGCGGGCGATCAGTTGATCGCTGTGGCCGAGTCCCACGATGCGCGGTGCGACCAGGGCCGCGGCCGGATCACAGAAGTGGCCGAGCAATGCCTCAAGCCAGCCCCGTCGCGGCACGACATCGGAGTCCAGGAAAGCGACGAAATCTGTTGTGCAGGAGGCAAGCCCGGTATTGCGCGCTGCCGCCGGCCCTTTGCTGCGCTGGTGACGCAGAATCTCGACATCGCAGCGCGCGCCGGCGAAGTCACTGGGTTGCACCGGTGTTTGCGAGCCGTCGTCGACGACGATCACGCGCAGACCGCGCAACGACATTACCAGGCGGTAGAGCCCAAACGGGTTGTCGCGTACCGGGATCACGACGGTGACGTCGCGGTGCGACGGGCCACCCGCCGGGCGCGGGTGCGCGACAGTAGCGTCGAGCAGGGCGCGGGCCAGCTGGGCGCTCACGGCATCGCGGACCTCGAGGCGGCCACCGTCGAGCAGGGTCTGTGCGGACGGCGCGAGTCGCAGCAGTCGGGTCGGTGAGCCGCCGAGCAGAGCCGAGCCCTCGGCGAGCGTGCGCACTCGCCGGTCGACCTGCACGGCGAACCCGTCAGGCAGCCGGGGCTGGGTCATGTCAGCATCCCGTCAGCGGCCGGGCGCCACCGATCGATGCGACGCGAACACTCCGCGACCATCTGCTCGAAGATGCGCGCACCCTCCATCGGAGTCGCCGTCGTCGGGTCACCCAACACGCCCACCTCACTCACCGCAGCAACCCCCCCGTGACGCAGCTGCGGCAAAAGGGTAGCCAGAGGTTCCCTGTTCCCGCTACACCAGGCGTCGGTCTGCACGTCCTCCGGCGAAATATGTAGCAATACAGATGTTTCCGTGTGGCCAGCATGGGCATCGCCGCCCTCGGCGACACACGGGCACCAGGTGGCGTCGCGGCCCTCGGTCCGCAGCCGGCGCACCGCCGCACGCAGCGCCTCCAGGTTGCCGCCGTGTCCGTTGACGAACACCAGCCGACGAGCCCAGCCACAGGCCGAGCGCCCGTACTCGACGAGGACGGCCGTCAACGCCTCGGTGCCGATCGACACCGTTCCGGCGAAGCCCTCATGCTCACCGGAGGCGCCATAGGCGATCGCGGGTGCAAGCAGATACTGATCAGGATCGGAACGGTTGAGGTCCTCGGTGGCGGTGCGGGCCACCGCAGTGGCGATGCGGGTGTCGGTGTCCAGCGGTAGATGCGGACCGTGCTGCTCGGTCGACCCCACCGGGATCAAGATCGTGGGTGAGGTGCCGCGGAGTTGACTCGATGTCGAGTTGCCCAACTCGCCCCGGAATGCCACGCGGTGATGGTAGGCCGAATTCACCTGCCGTGCGCCAATTGTTCGAGGAGAAGACAGACTTCTTTCGTATTCGGGACCGACGGACCCACCCTGAGCGTTTACCGCCGTCCCGTCCGTCACGCCAGCACCACAACCTCGCTTACGTCGGGGTCAGCGCACGCCTTACTTCGGCACTCCGAGCGCCCGGACGAAGCCGTCCGGCATCAAAATGTCCTCGGCGGTCAGGTCGTGGATCGACGCCTTCCCCAGCCCGCGTAGAGCCGAGTCGATGCCCCCGGTCAAGATGTCGAGGACGTTCTCCACGCCGGCCTGCCCGTTAGCCGCCAGGCCCCACAGGTAGGCCCGGCCGATCATCACCGCGCGGGCACCCAGTGCCAGCGCCTTGATTACGTCGCTGCCGCGGCGCACACCGCCATCCAGAAGCACCTCGACCTGGTCGCCGACGGCCGCCGAGATGGCGGGCAGAGCACGGATCGAGGCGGGCGTACCGTCGAGGTTGTTGCCGCCGTGGTTGGACACCGAGATCGCTGAAACACCGGCATCGACAGCACGTTTGGCGTCGTCAATGCGCATGACGCCCTTGAGCATGAACGGTCCGCCCCACAGCTCACGCAGCCAGGCGATGTCCTCCCAGGTGGGTGGCGGGGTCCCCATCCACTGGCCGTAGGCATCGAAGAACGGCGGGCCCGCCTCGCCCTTGGCCGCCTGGTTCGGTACCGCCAGCGCCGGCGGACGCAGGGTCTTGGCCCACTGCAGGAACCACCGCGGCCTGGTCACGGCCTCGGGGCTCATCTTGATCATGGTCTTGAGATCCATCTTCTCCGGGATCTTCGGACTGCCCCAGTCGCGTCCGTGGCTGAAGCTCCAGTCGGTGGTCACGATGAGACCGACCGCCCCGGCCGCGCGGGCCCGCTCGGCGCGGGCCGCGATAGCGTCCCGGTCGCCCAGCCAGTAAATCTGGAAGAACGTCTTCGGGTTCGCCGCGACGACCTCTTCGATCGGCTTGCTGGCAAACGAGGACAATCCCATCGCGGTATTGCGGGCGGCGGCCGCGCGCGCCACAGCGACCTCACCGTCGGGGTGTACGGCCTGCACGCCAGTCGGGGAGATCAGGACGGGGAGCGAAACGTCTTGCCCCATCACAGTTGTTGCCATATCCCGCTTTTCGAGGGCACCGATGACGTGCGGCGCAAAACCGAGCTCGTTGAAGGCCTCGTTGTTGCCGTTGACGGTGAGCCCCTTCTCACTGCCACCGATGAGTGCACCGTACGCAGATTTGGGAAGTCGCTTCTTCGCACGTTCCTGCGCGATGGCGACCGTTTCGAACCAGGTGTCGCGTGCCATGACTAGATCGGACTTTCGTTGCAGGGCTTAGCCGGTGGGCGGGTGGACAAGGTCAGCATGATCGGCTTGCCACGGGAATGGTCGGCGCTGGGCCGGGGCTTGTCCCGCTCGGCGGCCAGGGCGGGCGTCCCGTAGCCTTCGACGCATTCGGGGTCGGGGCCGTCCAGCGGCAGACCGGTGAAGAACTTCGCGGCCATGCAGCCGCCCCGGCATGCGTCGTAGTGCCCGCAGCTGCCGCAGGCGCCGGCCGACTGCGGCTCGCGCAATTCGCGGAAGAGTGGCGAATACTTCCACACGTTATCGAAACCGCCGTCGCGCACCACATTTCCAGCCAGGAACCGGTCGTGGATGGCGAACGGGCAGGCGTAGACGTCACCGACGGGGTCGATCAAACACACCACCCGGCCGGCGCCGCACATGTTCAGGCCCGCCAGCGCACCGGGGGCACCCAGACCGGAGAGATGGAAGAACGAGTCACCGGTGAGCACACCCTCACCCCTGGCCACCAGCCAGTCGTAGAGCGTCACCTGTTGTTCGGGGGTGGGATGCAGTTCGTCCCAGACGTCGGCTCCGCGACCGGAGGGGCGCAGCCGGGTGATGCGCAGGGTGGCGCCGTACTGGTCGGCGAGGTCCTTGAAGTCGTCGAGCTGGTCGACGTTGTGGCGGGTGACGACCACCGAGATCTTGGCATCTTTGAAGCCGGCTGCGGCCAGGTTCTCCAGCGCGCGGGTGGCCATCTCGAAGGAGCCCGGTCCGCGGACGGCGTCGTTGACCTCGGCGGTGGCGCCATCCAATGAGATCTGTACGTCGACGTAATCGCTGGCCGCCAGCCGTGCCGCCACCTCCGGGGTGATGCGCACGCCGTTGGTAGAGAACTTGACGCCGACGTGATGGGCGGTCGCGTAGTCGACCAGCTCCCAAAAGTCCGGTCGCACAGTGGGTTCGCCGCCACCGATATTGACATAGAAGACCTGCATGCGCTCGAGCTCGTCGATGATGTCCATGCACTCAGCCGTGGACAGCTCGCGGGGATCGCGCTTGCCCGAGGAGGAAAGGCAGTGCACGCACGCCAGGTTGCAGGCGTAGGTCAGCTCCCAGGTCAGGCAGATCGGCGCGTCGAGGCCGCTCTCGAACTGCTCGATCAACCGGGGTACCGGTGCCACCGAAGTCATTGGGAATCCTTGCAGATCAACATGTTCGAGGTCACCAGCACGCTCAACGCATGCAGATAGGGCGCCTCGTCGGGCTCGTCGACCCCGGCGGCCCGCAGAGCGGAGCGCGCGTCGGGGTGTTCGGACAGCGAGTTCACGACGGCCAGGATGGTGCGGTTCTTCAAGAACGACAGCTTCCTGGTGCCGAAGTGGTACAGCAGTGCGCCGAATGGTTCCGGGCGCACGGCCACCTGCGGATGTAGGCGCCAGCTGAGTGCCGGGTCGAAGTCCGACCCGGCCACAGCTGGATCGCCCACAGCGTGGGCGGGCACGGTCAGTAGACCCCGCACATCCCGTCGATGGAGACCTCTTCGACCAGCGTCTCGGTCACCAATTCGGTTTCGGTCTCACTTGTGTGGCTCGGCTCCATGAAAAGCACCCTTTCGTCGGCCAGGTTCTCGACAATTGTGATCGAGGTCGCAAGAATATGGCATCGAGTGCCGAAAAGGAAGGGGTGGGTCGATGACAAGTGGTTCTGTGGGTTCAGGTGGGGCCCGCGTGGGCCGGCGCCGATCCACCACTCAGGACCACATCACCGACGTCGCGCTCGACCTGTTCGCGAACTACGGGTTCGGTTCGGTGAGCGTCGACGACGTGGCCCAGGCATCGGGCATCGCGCGACGCACGCTGTTCCGCTACTACCCGTCGAAGAACGCGATTCCCTGGGGCGACTTCGACGCCCATTTGCAGCACTTCCGCGACCTGTTCGACGCGTTGGACGAGGACGAACCCATCAGCGCTGGGCTGCGCTCAGCCTTGCTGGCGTTCAACACTTTCGACGAGTCGGAAACCGAACGACACCGTCAGCGGATGCGGGTGATCCTGCAGACCGCCGAACTGCAAGCCCACTCGATGACCATGTACGCAGGCTGGCGCGGTGTCGTGGCGGACTTCGTGGCCGCACGCACCGGCGGTGCGCCCGGTGACCTGGTCCCCCAATCGGTCGCCTGGCTGATGCTCGGCGTCGCCCTGTCGGCCTACGAGTACTGGCTGGCCAACGAGGCGGTGTCGCTACCGGAGGCGCTCGGCGACGCCTTCGACGTCGTCGCGCACGGACTCGACGACCTCGGCGGCCGCTGACCCGCGTGCCGACCGCCGGAGCCGACGCACCCGCGAGAAAATTTCCCACCCCGAACCCGTCGGAGTTCGGCCCCACTCCACGACGATAAGGGTGTGAGCGCGCCTCCGGACCACACCGATGCCCCGCGCCGGCTGCTGGAGCTATACGACGATGCACTACCGGTCGTCTACGGCTACTTCATTCGGCGGTGCGGCGATCGGGCCACCGCGGAGGACCTCACCTCGGAGACGTTCCTAGCCGCGGTGGACGCCGCCCGGCGCACGCAGCCACCGCCCGTTGCGGTGCCCTGGCTACTCGGGGTGGCCCGGCACAAGCTCGCCGACCACTACCGGCGTCGCGCGGATCGGTCGTCGGTGCCCATGGCCGACATACCCGAACCCGACGCCAACGATGGCTGGGACGCCCAGCTGGATCGCCTCGTCGCCGAAAGCGTGCTGGCCCGGCTGCCCGAGGCGCATCGCACTGTGCTGGCGCTGCGCTACATGGACGACTGTTCGGTTCCGGAGTGCGCGGAGCTGATCGGCCGCACCGTGCACGCCACCGAGGCCCTGCTGGTCCGCGCCCGGCGCGCATTCCGAAAGCACTACCCGGAAGGAGGTGTCTCATGACCGATCCGTTGTCCGTCCTGAACGCCGAAGACCCTCCGGTACAACCGGATCCGGCATTCGCGGCGCAGCTGCGTGCCCGCCTGGAATCAGCGTTGTCATTGCCCGCAGGATCGGAAGGAGTTGTGATGAGTGGAACCACAGCGGCGGTCAGGCAACTGCAGAACCCGCACGACACGGCTGTCGCCGATTCACCGCGCCCGGCCGCCCTGCCTTATCTGACCGTTGCCGACGCCCGCTCCGCGATCGACTGGTATCGCGACGCGTTCGGGGCGCAGCTGATCGACGAACCGATCGAGATGGACGACGGGCGGATCGGGCACGCCGAACTCGCGCTGGCCGGTGGAGTGCTGTACCTGGCCGACGAGTTCATCGAACTGGGGCTCCGGGCGCCGGCAACGGATGCGACGTCGGTCAGCCTCATGATTGCGGTGGCCGACACCGACGCCGCGTTGGCCCGCGCCCGCGGGCGCGGCGTGCGGGTCGAGCGTGAACCGCACGAGGCGCACGGCGCCCGGACCGCGACGATCCGCGACCCGTTCGGCCACCGCTGGATGCTCAGCGGCCCGGCGCGTGAACCGATCCGTGCCGGCGACATCGGCTATGTCAGCGTGTGGACTCCAGACCCTGCCCGCACAGCCGCGTTCAACGCCCAGGTGCTGGGTTGGACCTACGACGACACCGGCCGCGAAGTCACCAACATCGTTGAGAGAATCGACATTTCGGCATCCGACCACAGCACTGTGTTTTGCTGCTACGCGGTGGCCGACCTGGCTGCGGCGCGGACGATGATCACCGCGGCGGGTGGCCGGGTCGGCGCGACGCGCCAGTTCATCGTGGGTGACGGTGTCGAGGCAATCGATCCCGCCGGTAACCCGTTCGGGGTGTACATGCCCGACCCGGGGCAGCGCCGTCCGCAGCTCAACGGAGCCGGACCCGGTGAGCTGTCCTACGTCACCTATCAGGTCGGCGACTCGGCGGCGTTCCGCGAGTTCTACGGACGACTGCTGGACTGGACATTCGAACCCGGCCGGGTCGAGGACGGCTGGCAGGTGCTCGGCAGCCACCCGATGGGCGGTGTCGCAGGCGGGTCGCAGCGGCCGGCCACCGTGCCGATGTGGACGGTGTCCGATATCGACGCCGCGGTAACCCGCGTCCGCCAGGCCGGCGGAACCGTGATCACCGAGCCAATCCGGCAGCCTTACGGCCTGATGGCCGAGTGCTCCGACGACCAGGGCAGCCGGTTCTACCTCGGCGAGTTCTAAGGGCCGCTAGCCCAGCACGTCGGCGATCGGTGCGCCGGCCGCGATCTTGGCGCGGGTCTTCATGACCTTGCCCGGCATACCGCCGCCGACCACCCCGGCCACCACACCGTCGCGCTCGTAGAATGCCAGGAACTTGCGACCGTCGTCCTCGACGATGTGCACGACGTCGGTGGCCTCGGGCTCGCCCAGGCACTGGATCTTCACGTCGTATTGATCGCTCCAGAAGTACGGCACCACGATCACCGACGGCGGCTCCAAGCCCAGCATCGACGGCACGATGACCCGGGCTTGCTCGGCGACATTGCTCCAATGCTCAACGCGGGCTTGATGTCCGGTGGCATCCCGCCAGGACGCGACATCACCGAGCGCCCAGACATTGGCCGCACTGGTGCGTCCCGCCGCATCACATACGACGCCGTTGTCGACCGCCACCCCGCTGCCCTCCAGCCAGTCGGTGGCCGGGCGTGACCCGATGCCGACCACGACCAGATCGGCCACGAGCTCGGTGCCGTCGGACAACACCACGCCGGCCACGTGGCCGTTCTCGCCGCGAACCTCGGCCACTCCGACGCCGGTGCGGACGTCCACACCCTCGGCGCGATGCAGCCGGGTCACCAGGTTTCCGACCTGCTCGCCCAGCACCGAGGCCAGCGGCGCCGGCTGCGGCTCCACCAGAACCACGTCGACGCCGAGCTTTCGCAGGCTCGCCGCGACCTCACAGCCGATGAAGCCGGCACCAATGATCACGGCGTGGCGAGCCGACGCGGCGTGGGTGCGCAGCGCCAGCGCTTCGTCGAAGGTCCGCAGCACCCGGATGCCCTCCAGGTCGGGAAACGACGGAATGCGCTTGGGCACCAAACCCGTCGCGATCACCAGCTCGTCGTAGCCCAGCACCGCGCCATCGGCCAGGGTCACTGTCTGGGCGGCGGTGTCCAGCGAGGCGACCGCACTGCCCAACCGCAGGGTGATGTTGTTCTCGGTATAGAACTCGGCGGGCTTGAGCGTGACATCGTCCAGGTCGGCGTGCAGCACGTCCTTCGACAGCGGCGGACGGTCGTAGGGCAGGTGCGCCTCGTCGCTGACGATGGTGACCGCTCCGGTGTACTCCGACTTGCGCAACTGTTCGGCAGCCCTGGTGGCGGCCAATCCGCCGCCCACGATGACTACACCCTGCTGCGCGCTCATATCGCTCGTGCTCACGTGGTGTTCTTACACGATCGCCGCCGAGAAGTGCGCGCCAGCCTGCCGTAGCAACCGCTGGGCTGAGCCGGTTAGGCCGGTGACCGGTCGATCAGATCGGACAGCACCACGATGCTCTCGCTTCGTTCGATGTCGGCGCTGGAGCGGATCCGCTCCAGCGCTGCTTCCAAGTGGCGCATGTCGCGGGCCAGCACATGCAGGATGGCGTCCGCGGTACCCGTGACGGTGGCGGCACTAATGATCTCGGGAATGTCAATCCAGGCCGCGCGCAACTGATCCGGCGCGATCGTGCCGTGGCAATACACCTGAACGTAGGCCTCGGTGTTCCAGCCCAGCGCGCTGCGGTCGATGACTGTGGTGAAGCCGCGGATCACCCCGTTGTCCAGCATCCGGTCGACCCGGCGTTTGACCGCTGGCGCCGACAAATTCACCCGCGCTCCAATCTCGGCGAAGGTAGCCCGTGCATGCTGGGTGAGCTCGGCGAGGATGCGCTCGTCGGTGTCGTCCAGCCGATCCATCCTTAGCGCTCCGATCTGTGGTTAATAAATCACCGCCATGCTGGCCGTGACGCAAGAAATCGATTATAGACACGCAATAGAGGTCGATTGATTGCGTCAGGAAGGGCTTCTATCGTTATTTCATGACGATATCCCCAGATGTCGCCGCCGCGTCAACGAGGACACTGCGCAGCCAGCGACTTCGGCACTACGCCATGACCCCGCCCACGTTTTTTGCCGTCGAGTACGCCATCAACCCGTGGATGGACACCAGCACCCCGGTCGACGCCGAACGCGCCATCACCCAGTGGGAGAACCTGCGGGACACGTACCGCCGCCTCGGCCATACCGTCGACGTCGTCGAACCGGCCCCCGGCCTGCCGGACATGGTCTACGCCGCCAACGCCGGACTGATCGTCAACGGCACAGCGATCGTCGCCCGGTTCAAACACGCCGAGCGGCACGGTGAATCGGTTGCCTACTCGGCCTGGATGCGCGAGCAGGGACACGACCCCGTCGCCACCCGCCACGTCAACGAGGGGCAAGGCGACCTGCTGGTCATCGGAACAACGATCCTGGCCGGCACAGGTTTTCGCACTCAACCGCAGGCGCATGCCGAGGTGGCCGCTATCACCGGCATGCCGGTCATCTCCCTGGAGCTCGTCGATCCGCGCTTCTACCACCTCGATACCGCGCTGACAGTGCTCGACGACACCACGATCGCCTACTACCCGCCGGCCTTCACCGCCGCTGCCCGTGGCCGGCTGCGCGAGCTCTTCCCCGACGCCATCGAAGTCGCGAGCACCGACGCCTACGCCTTGGGGCTCAACGCAGTGTCCGACGGCAAGCACGTCGTCTTCCCCACCCAGGCGAGCGGCTTCGCAAAGCAGCTTTATGACGCTGGCTTCCACCCCATCGGCGTCGACCTCTCCGAGCTGCTCAAGGGCGGCGGCTCGGTGAAATGCTGCACGCTGGAGGTGTTTACATGACCATGGCCGACACCGTTACCGGAGCAACCGGGTCAACCACAGCGGCCATCGCGCTCGACAACACCTACGCCGCGCACAACTATTCGCCGCTTCCGGTGGTGGCAGCCAGCGCCCGTGGAGTGTGGATAACCGACGTAGAAGGGCAGCGCTACCTGGACTGCCTGGCCGCCTATTCGGCCGTCAACTTCGGCCACCACAATGACGAGATCGTCGCCGCCGCCCATCGCCAGCTCGAATCGCTGACCCTGGTCAGCCGGGCGTTCCACTCCGATCAGCTCGGCCCGTTCTGCGCCGCGCTGGCCGGGCTGTGTGCCAAAGACATGGTGCTGCCGATGAACAGCGGCGCCGAGGCGGTGGAAAGCGGTCTCAAGGTCGCCCGCAAGTGGGGCACCGACGTCAAGGGCGTCCCCCACGGCATGGCCAACATCATCGTGGCCGACAACAACTTCCACGGCCGCACCATCAGCATCGTCAGCTTCTCCTCCGATGTCAGCGCCCGTGGCGGATTCGGGCCATTCACACCGGGATTCCGCTCCGTACCATTCGGTGACGCCGACGCGGTCGCCGCCGCCATCGACGAAAACACGGTCGCGGTTCTGATCGAGCCGATCCAGGGTGAGGCTGGGATCGTCGTCCCGCCCGACGATTACCTGCCACGGCTGCGCCAGCTGTGCACGCAGCGCAATGTGTTGCTGATCGCCGACGAGATCCAGTCCGGTCTGGCCCGCACCGGTCATACCTTCGCCTGTGACCACTGGGGCGTAGTGCCCGATGTCTATCTGCTCGGCAAGGCCCTCGGCGGCGGTGTCGTTCCGCTGTCGGCGGTCGTGGCCAACCGTGACATCCTCGAGGTGCTCCGCCCAGGTGAGCATGGTTCGACGTTCGGCGGCAACCCGCTGGCCGCAGCCATCGGATCCACCGTGATCGATATTCTGCGGCGCGGCGAATTCCAGTCCCGCTCAGCCGAACTCGGGCTTCATCTACACGCGCGACTACGCTCGCTGATCGGCCATGGGGTACTCGCGGTGCGCGGCATGGGACTGTGGGCCGGCGTCGACATCGACACTCGCCTGGGGACCGGTAAACAACTCAGCATCGCGCTGGCAGAACGCGGCGTGCTGGTCAAAGACACCCACGGCTCCACCCTGCGATTCGCTCCACCGCTGGTGATCACCGCCGAGGAGATCGACTGGGCGGTTGCGCAGTTCGCGAGCGTGCTGGCCGGGGCAGGATCATAATCGGCTAATCTCGCCCGACCGCAGGAGGCGCACATGCCGGCACCGCCGATCAACCTCACCGAGCAGATGTTGCGCCGACGGCCCGTCCTCGGCGCCCCTGTCGCACACGGCGCCACCGATCACCTGAAACGAACTATCGGCACGTTCCAACTGACCATGTTCGGCGTGGGCGCCACCGTAGGCACCGGCATCTTTTTCGTGCTCTCCGAGGCGGTGCCCAAGGCCGGCCCCGGTGTCGTCGTCTCGTTCATCATCGCCGGCATCGCTGCGGGCCTGGCCGCGATCTGTTATGCCGAACTGGCCTCGGCGGTCCCAGTATCGGGCTCGACCTATTCCTACGCCTACACCACGCTCGGCGAGGTCGTGGCGATGGGAGTGGCCGCCTGTCTGCTGCTCGAATACGGCGTATCGACCGCCGCGGTTGCCGTCGGCTGGAGTCAGTACGTCAACAAGCTGCTCGACAACTTCTTCGGACATCATCTGCCGGAAGCGATTTCAGCAGCACCCTGGGACAGCACGCCCGGGATCGTCAACCTGCCGGCAGTCGTGCTTGTCGTACTGTGTGCACTGCTCCTGATCCGCGGGGCCAGCGAATCGGCCGCCGTCAACACGATCATGGTCCTGATCAAGCTCGGCGTGTTGGTGATGTTCGCGGTGATCGCGTTCACCGCGTTCGACGTCGACAAATTCGCCGACTTCGCCCCACTGGGCGCCAGCGGAATCGGGGCGGCCGCCGGAACGATCTTCTTCTCCTACATCGGTCTGGACGCGGTCTCCACCGCCGGCGACGAAGTGAAGAACCCGCAGAAGACCATGCCCCGCGCCATTCTCGCCGCGTTGATCACCGTTACTGCGGTATACATCCTGGTCACCATCGCAGCCCTCGGCGCCCAGAACTGGACCGACTTCGAGGGGCAGGAAGCCGGCCTGGCCACCATCCTGGACACCGTCACCGGCGCCCAATACTGGGGCACGGTTCTAGCCGCCGGTGCGGTGATCTCGATTTTCTCGGTCACCCTGGTGACGCTGTACGGGCAGACCCGCATCCTGTTTGCCATGGGCCGCGACGGGCTGCTGCCGTCGATGTTCGCGAAGGTCAACACGCGCAGCATGACACCGGTCAACAACACCATCATCGTGGCGATCGTGGTGGGCATCCTCGCCGGCGTCGTCCCACTGCAGTACCTGGCCGACATGGTGTCGATCGGAACCCTGGTCGCCTTCATCGTGGTCTCGGTCGGCGTGGTCCTGCTTCGGGTGCGTGAACCGGACCTGCCCCGCGGCTTCAAGGTGCCCGGCTACCCGGTGACCCCGGTGCTGTCAGTCCTGGCCTGCGGCTACATTCTGTACAGCCTGCCGCCGGTCACCTGGATTGCGTTCTCGGGCTGGGTCGCGGTGGTGCTGGTGTTCTACTTCGTCTGGGGCCGGCACCACAGTGCACTCAACCGCCGCGACGACGACGTGATCGACAGTGCCACAACAGGAGTCGACGTCGTCAAGCCGCCACAGGATCCGTCATGACGGTCGTCGTCGGCTACCTCGCCGGCAAGAGCGGAACATCCCCGCTGATCCTTGCGGTCGGCGCGGCGCGCGCACTGCACACATCGCTGACCGTGGCGACCGTCGTACCCAAGCCGTGGACCACACCGTCCCCGGCCCGCATCGATGCCGAATATGCCGCCTGGGCAGACCAACTCGCCGCGGATTCCGCCACCGAAGCGCAACGCTATCTGGCCCCGCTGTCCCGGGGCGTCGACGTCGCCTACCACAGCCACGCCCACCGGTCGGTGTCCGGTGGGCTGGTCGAAGTGGTCGAAGAACTCGACGCCGAGCTGTTAGTGCTGGGCTCGTCGGCCAACGGCCAGCTCGGCCAGGTGGTCGTCGGATCGACCGCCGACCGGCTGCTGCACTCGGCTCCCGTCCCGGTGGCCATCGCCCCGCGCGGCTATCGGGCGGGGCGCACCCCGGTGCTGAGCCGGATCACGTGCGCGTACCCCGGCACGCCGGAGTCGGTGGACGTGGTCAAACGGGTCGCCGAGCTCGCCGAACAGTTCAAGGTGCCGCTCCGGGTGATCACCTTCGCGGTGCGAGGCCGCACCATGTATCCACCGGAAGTCGGTCTGCACGCCGAAGATTCGATCTTGGCTGCCTGGGAGACGCAAGCCCGCGGGGCGCTCGCCCAACTGCGGGCCGACGGTGTCGTAGGTGAGAACACCCTGCTACAGGTGGTCAGCGGGAACGGCTGGGATCAGGCACTGGACGCCGCCGACTGGGAGGACGGCGAGGTGTTGGCGCTGGGCACCTCCCCGCGCGGTGACATCGCGCGGGTATTCCTGGGGTCACGCGGATCAAAGATCATGCGGCACAGCCCCGTTCCGGTGCTGGTGCTACCCGGCTAGTAGCTAGTACTTCATCACCCCGCGGTCGACGTTGATCTGCGAGCCGGACAGCGTGGCGGAATTGTCGCCGGCCAGCCAGACCACCACATCAGCGACCTCGTCGACGTGCATGAAGTCGGTGAGCTTGCCGCTCGCGCCCTGGCCGGTCGGGAGATAGGGCATCGGCGAGAAGCCATGCAGGAAACTGGGGTGCGCGGCGAAAACGCCCATCATGGCGTCGTTTTCGGTCATCGGGGTGGCCACCGAGTAGGGATGGATGGAGTTGACCCGGATGCCGTACTCGCCGGCTTCCAGGGCAAGAGAATTCGTCAGGGCGGTCAGGCCGTGCTTGGAGGCGGCGTAGTGGCTGTTTCCGGGGGTGGCCTTCACTCCGGCAGACGAGCTCACCACGATGATGGAACCGCCGTTGCCTGCCTCGATCATCGCCGGGACGACGGCGCGCAATGTGCGCCAGGTGCCGGTGAGGTTCACGTCGATGACGGTGTTCCACTGTTCGTCGGTCAGCTCCCACAACCGGCCCCAGGACAGTACGCCGGCGTTGGCGACCAGGATGTCGAGCCGCCCGAACTGTTCGACACCATCGGCGACCAGCTGGCGGACCGCGGCGTCGTCACGGATGTCGACTTCGCGGGCCAGCGCCTTGCGGCCCTGCGCCTCGACCAACCGCACCGTCTCGCGGAGGTCCTCAGGGGTGGTTCCCGGGTAAGGAATGGTGTCACTGACCGGCGCGCAGATGTCGGAGATGATGACGTCGGCACCCTCACGGGCCAGCCGGACGGCATGGGCGCGCCCTTGGCCGCGGGCGGCCCCGGTCACGAATGCCACTCGTCCTTCAAGCGTCCCCGACGATGTTGTCATCAATGGTCCTTTCGATCAGCTCCAGCCAGGCTAGCAAGCCAACTGAAACGTGTTCTAGGAACCACCGGAGGCGGTATGGAAGCGTGCTCAGTAGTCGACGTGGTCTCGGATGATCGGACAGGTCATGCAGTGGCCACCGCCGCGACCGCGACCCAGCTCGGCACCCACGATCGTGATCACTTCGACCCCAGCATTGCGCAACAGCGAATTGGTGTGGGTGTTGCGGTCATAGGCGAACACCACCCCCGGTTCGACGGCCACCAGGTTGTTGCCGCTATCCCACTGCTGACGCTCAGAGTCATAGGCGGTGCCTCCGGTCTCGACCACGCGAAGCGCACCGACACCCAGAGCCGATGAGACGACCTCGACGAACGGCTTGGTCTCCTCGATGACGTCGAGCCCCGGCGCCGAGTCGCTGGGCACCAACGTGAAAGTCTGGATGTTGTCCACGATCTCGGGGTAGATCGTCACCACGTCGCGATCGGCGAACGTGAACACCGTATCCAGGTGCATGGCCGCGCGCAGCTTGGGCATGCCCGCCACAACCACCTTCTCGGCCGCACCACTGGCGAACAGGGTGGCCGCCACCTGGGTGATGGCTTGGCGCGACGTACGTTCGCTCATGCCGATCAGCACCACACCGTTGCCCGGCACCAGCACATCGCCACCCTCGATAGTGGCCATCCCCCAAGACTTCTCGGGATCACCCCACCACACCGTGGAGCCAACGAAGTCGGGATGGAACTGGTAGATGGCCTTCATCAGCAGCGTCTCGTCGTGGCGGGCCGGCCAGAACAGCGGATTGAGCGTCACGCCGGAGTAGATCCAGCACGTGGTGTCACGGGTATAGAGCGTGTTCGGCAGCGGCGGCATCAGGTATTCGGTGATTCCGGCGTGCTCGCGGGCCAGGGCGCGGTAACCCTTGCCGAGGTCGGCGGGCAGGTCGCGGGTGGACAGCCCGCCGATCAGGAATTCGGTGAGCCGCCGGGCAGCCAGCTCGCCGAGGAAGTTCCTAGTCTCGTCGACAAGCCCCAGCCCCACTTCGTTGGCGACGATCTTGCGGTCGAGCAGCCAGGTGCGAGCTTCCGGAATATCCATCGTCTCGGCAAGGAGGTCGTGCAGCTCGACCACGTCGACACCACGGTCGCGCATCTTGGCGATGAAATCGAAGTGGTCGCGCCGGGCGTTCTGCACCCACAGCACGTCATCGAAGAGGAGATCGTCACAGTTAGTCGGCGTCAGACGCTCGTGGGCCAAACCCGGCGAGCACACCAGAACCTTGCGCAGCGTTCCGACTTCGGAATGCACGCCGTACGACACGGACGCTGACGTCATCGGCACCCGGCCTACTAGAGGTTGGCGAGGATCTGCTGCCGCTTGGCGGTGTATTCAGCCTCGGTGATCGACCCCGTTGCGCGCAACGTCTCGAGCTCCTGCAGCCGCTGCGCCGTGGAGGCTTCCGGCATCGGCGGCATCGGCGGCGGCACATACGCTGGTGCAGCGGCCGGCGGCGGTGCGGCGGGAGCGGCGGCGGGCTGGCCCACGGCGGACCGGCGGACCACGGCCATCACCTGCTGACGCACAGCGGGATTGGACCGGATGTCGATGGTCCCGGTCATCGGAACGTTGTTGGCCCGCAGGATCTGCAGGATCTCCATCAGCGGCCCAGCCTGACCCCGTAGGTCGTAGGTCTTGTTGTCCTCGGCCAAAGTGAACTGCGCAGGCACCACACCGGCGATCAAAGCGCTTGCATTCCAATCGATTTCATACTTCTGGGTGCCCGGCTCGACGAGGGCCACCAACTTGTGGGCATTGAGGATCTGCATGCGGGTCGGGCTGGATGCCATGGTCTCCTGAGTGTCGAACCCTTGATATCCGGGCACCTCGAAATGCAGGTTCACCTTGATCATCTGCTGGTCGTTGACGAACCAGGAAGTGTCCGAGATCCCGGTGATCTGGACCAGCACCAGAACACCTCGCTGAGTGAGTTCGTCATGTCGGGCCGCCGATTTCACACCGGCGTTGGTCAGCCACAGAGCGACCAGCACGTCGCCGGCGGTGATCAGCAGACCAACCCAGAACATCCACCCGATATACGGCCGCGCGAACGGACCGAGGGCGAAGTACACGATGAGGAAGATCGGCCCGACCAGGCCGCCGAAAAGCAGCACCGTCAATTGCGCTTTGAGATACCGCACCAACATTTGCGATGTCCCTTCTCGGCCAGCAATGTGGGACTCAGACTAGCCGCAAGACATCAACTTTCCGACGACTTGCCGAACCCTGGGAAAACGCTGCCAGTGCGCGGCTCAGGGGGCCTGCGACAGACCGTCGAGGCCAGGTACTGCGGGATCGGATGCGCCACGAAGTACCGGCGCCGGCAGGTGGTGTCGAACAACGAAAAGCGGCGCCCACCGGAAAGGTGAGCGCCGCTTTTGCGGTACTAGATCAGATCACTTGTGGATCTTGGTGACCCGGCCGGCGCCGACGGTGCGGCCACCTTCGCGGATCGCGAAACGCAGGCCCTCGTCCATGGCCACGGGCTGGATCAGCTTGACGGAGATGTCGGTGTTGTCACCGGGCATCACCATCTCGGTGCCCTCGGGGAGGGTCACAACGCCGGTCACGTCCGTGGTGCGGAAGTAGAACTGCGGACGGTAGTTGTTGAAGAACGGCGTGTGCCGACCGCCCTCGTCCTTGGACAGGATGTAGACGCTGCCGTCGAACTCGGTGTGCGGGGTGGTGGTGCCGGGCTTCACGACGACCTGACCACGCTCGACGTCCTCGCGCTTGACGCCACGAACCAGCAGACCGACGTTGTCGCCGGCCTGGCCCTGGTCCAGCAGCTTGCGGAACATCTCGACACCGGTGACCGTGGTCTTCGTGACGGTCGGCTTGATGCCGACGATCTCGACTTCCTCGTTCACGTTGATCACGCCACGCTCGACACGACCGGTGACCACGGTGCCGCGGCCGGTGATCGTGAAGACATCCTCGACGGGCATCAGGAACGGCTTGTCGGTGTCGCGGACCGGGTCCGGGATCGACGCGTCGACAGCGTCCATCAGGTCCTCGACGGACTTGACCCAGGTCGGGTCGCCCTCGAGGGCCTTAAGCGCGGACACCTTGATGACCGGCGCTTCCTCGTCGAACTCCTGAGCGGCCAGCAGTTCGCGGACCTCCAGCTCGACGAGCTCCAGGAGCTCCTCGTCGTCGACCATGTCGGCCTTGTTCAGCGCCACCAGGATGTAGGGGACGCCAACCTGGCGGGCCAGCAGGACGTGCTCACGGGTCTGCGGCATCGGACCGTCGGTGGCGGCAACCACCAGAATTGCGCCGTCCATCTGGGCGGCACCAGTGATCATGTTCTTGATGTAGTCAGCGTGGCCGGGGGCGTCAACGTGCGCGTAGTGACGCTTCTCGGTCTGGTACTCCACGTGGGAGATGTTGATGGTGATACCGCGCTGACGCTCCTCGGGCGCATTGTCGATCTGGTCGAATGCGCGCGACTCGTTCAGCGTCGGGTACTTGTCGTGCAGCACCTTGGTGATTGCTGCAGTCAGCGTGGTCTTGCCGTGGTCAACGTGACCGATGGTCCCGATGTTGACGTGCGGCTTCGTCCGCTCGAACTTCGCCTTCGCCACTTCTGTGTCCTCCTGGACTTGTTGTTGCTTGGTTTAGCAGATGTTCTGGATGAAAATTGTGTTCAGTTGTGTAGCCAGAGCGACGGATTACTGACCCGTCGCCTTCGCGATGATCTCCTTCGACACGTTCGCCGGAACTTCGGCGTACGAGTCGAACACCATGGAGTAGTTAGCCCGGCCCTGCGTCCTCGACCGGAGGTCGCCGACATAGCCGAACATCTCCGACAACGGCACCTGCGCCTTGACGACGCGCGCACCGCTGCGCTCTTCCATGGCCTGGATCTGACCACGGCGGGAGTTCAGGTCGCCGATCACGTCACCCATGTAGTCCTCGGGGGTGGTGACCTCGACGGCCATGATCGGTTCCAGGATGGCCGGCTGCGCTTGCGCGGCAGCCTTCTTCAGCACCTGAGAGCCGGCGATCTTGAACGCCATTTCCGAGGAGTCGACGTCGTGGTACGCACCGTCGAGCAGGATCAGCTTCAGGTTCACCAGCGGGTAGCCGGCCAGCACGCCGTACTGCATGGCGTCCTGCGCACCGGCATCCACCGACGGGATGTACTCGCGCGGGATGCGGCCACCGGTGACCTTGTTCTCGAACTCGTAGGTCGCGCCGTCTTCGCCGACGAACGGCTCGATGGCGACAAGGACCTTCGCGAACTGGCCGGAACCACCGGTCTGCTTCTTGTGGGTGAACTCGACCTTGTCGACGGCCCGCTTGATGGTCTCCTTGTAGGCGACCTGCGGCTTGCCGACGTTTGCCTCGACCTTGAACTCGCGGCGCATGCGGTCGACCAGGATGTCCAGGTGGAGCTCGCCCATGCCACCGATGATGGTCTGGCCGGTCTCGTGGTCCTGGTTGACCTTGAACGTCGGGTCTTCCTCGGCCAGCTTCTGGATGGCCAGGGACAGCTTCTCCTGGTCACTCTTGGTCTTAGGCTCGATGGCGACCTGGATGACGGGATCCGGGAACGTCATCGACTCCAGCACGACCTGGTCATTCAGATCACTCAGGGTGTCACCGGTGGTGGTGTCCTTGAGGCCGATCACCGCGTAGATATGGCCGGCGGACGCCGTCTCGACTGGATTCTCCTTGTTGGAGTGCATCTGGAACAGCTTGCCCAGCCGCTCCTTCTTGCCCTTGGTCGAGTTGATGACCTGCGCGCCGGAGTCAACCTTGCCCGAGTACACCCGGACGTAGGTCAGCTTGCCGAAGAACGGGTGCGTGGCAACCTTGAACGCCAGCCCGGAGAACGGCTCGGCCGCCGACGGCTTGCGCAAGACGATCTCGTCTTCCTTGCCCGGGCGGTGGCCTTCGGCGGCCGCGACGTCCAGCGGGGTCGGCAGGTAGTCGATGACCGCGTCGAGCATGGGCTGCACGCCCTTGTTCTTGAACGCGGAACCGCACAGCACCGGGTAGCCGGCGCTGGTGACGGTCAGCTTGCGCAGACCGGCCTTGATCTCGTCGATCGTGAGCTCTTCGCCACCCAGGTACTTTTCCATCAGGTCGTCGTCGGTCTCGGCGATGGCCTCGATCATCGCGGTGCGGTACTCCTCGGCCTTCTCCTGCAGGTCGGCCGGGATGTCGACGACGTCGTACTTCTCACCGAGCTTCGTCTCGCCGCGCCAGACCTTGGCCTTCATCTCAACCAGGTCGACAACGCCCTCGAAGTCACCTTCGGAACCGATCGGCAGCTGGATCGGGACCACGTTCGCGCCGAGGCGATCCTTCATGGTCTGCACCGAGAAGTAGAAGTCAGCGCCCAGCTTGTCCATCTTGTTGACGAAGCAGATGCGCGGGACGTCGTACTTGTCGGCCTGACGCCAGACCTGCTCGGACTGCGGCTCCACACCTTCCTTGCCGTCGAAAACGGCGACGGCACCGTCGAGCACGCGCAGCGAGCGCTCTACCTCGACGGTGAAGTCGACGTGGCCGGGGGTGTCGATGATGTTGATCTGGTTGTCGTTCCAGAAGCAGGTGGTCGCAGCCGAGGTGATGGTGATACCCCGCTCTTGCTCCTGCTCCATCCAGTCCATCGTGGCAGCACCGTCGTGCACCTCACCGATCTTGTACGAGATACCGGTGTAGAAGAGGATGCGCTCGGTCGTCGTCGTCTTGCCGGCATCGATGTGCGCCATGATGCCGATGTTGCGGACCTTGTTCAGGTCAGTCAGCACGTCCTGTGCCACGGCTAAATTCCCACTCTTTCGGTTCTCAGTTCGGTGTCTTCAGTGCGCCCAGCTACCGCAACGTTGCGGCCCCACGGGCGAGAAATCACCAGCGGTAATGCGCGAAGGCCCGGTTCGCCTCGGCCATCTTGTGGGTGTCCTCACGCCGCTTGACAGCGGCACCCAGGCCATTGCTGGCATCGAGGATCTCGTTGGCCAGCCGCTCGATCATGGTCTTCTCGCGGCGCGCCTTGGAAAAGCTGACCAGCCAGCGCAGTGCCAACGTGGTGGAGCGATCGGGGCGAACCTCGACGGGCACCTGGTAGGTGGCGCCACCGACGCGGCGGCTGCGCACCTCGAGGGCGGGCTTGACGTTGTCGAGCGCCCGCTTGAGGGTGACGACCGGATCGGTGCCGGTCTTGTCACGGGCCTGCTCCAGCGCCCCGTAGACGATGCGCTCGGCCAGCGACTTCTTGCCGTCCAGCAGCACCTTGTTGACCAACTGGGTGACCAGTTGCGACCCGTAGACCGGATCGTTGACCAGCGGACGCTTCGGCGCGGGACCCTTGCGCGGCATTAGCTCTTCTCCTTCTTCGCGCCGTAGCGGCTGCGTGCCTGCTTGCGGTTCTTGACACCCTGGGTGTCCAGCGAGCCGCGGATGATCTTGTAGCGCACACCCGGCAGGTCCTTCACACGACCGCCGCGCACCAGCACCATCGAGTGCTCCTGCAGGTTGTGGCCTTCGCCCGGGATGTAGGCGGTGACCTCAACCCCCGTGGTCAGCTTCACGCGAGCGACCTTCCGAAGCGCCGAGTTCGGCTTCTTCGGGGTGGTGGTGTACACGCGAGTGCACACGCCACGGCGCTGCGGGCTGCCCTTGAGGGCCGCGGTCTTGACCTTCGCGACCTTGTCGCGGCGACCCTTGCGGACCAGCTGCTGAATGGTTGGCATCTACCGGCTTTCTATCTCTCGTCCGTCTTTCGGCGGTTTTCAAGTCTCTGTACTGCTGTTTTCGCCCCGCCGCGTACCCCGCTGCCGGGCGTGTCGCACGCACTGCGCACCAGGTAAATCCGATGCATACTGGACATGCGAATTGGCCCGGCGTGCGCGCACGCGTCTCCGCTTGCGCCCCTATCGGCCAGGCACGAGCTTCCACGATACCAGGCGCGGGACGCCCCTCCAAACTCGGTGCGCAGCGCCTTACTGCAGGTCAACGCCGCAATGTCGGCGTCGGTTCCCGACGGCCCAGTTATCGGGCACTGGGACGCCGCTCAATTACCGGCTTAGCCGAGCGCGCTATTGCGGCTGGCCATGCCCGTCGCCAACCGCAGCACCATGTCGGAAAACACCGCGTCGGTGTCCACGTTATCCATCACGCCGGTCATCTCCAGCAGTACGAACCCATGCAGCGCTGCCCAGAACTCCAGCGCAGAGTAGAACGCGTCGGTGCCGTCCAGGCCGTAGGAGGTCAGCACCTCGATCACCGGCGCCGCGGCTGCGTGCGACGCGGCGGTGAACTCGGGGTCATCGCCGCCCAGCGGTATGCGGGTGAATGCCGAGTACCGGCCTGGGTGGTGGTGGGCATAGCTGCGGTAGGCGCTGGCCATCGCCATCACGGCGTCGTCGCGGGTGCGGCCCTGCCCGACCGCGGACAGCATCTGCAAGATGTCGTCGATGACGTGCATTCGGACGGTCCGGCGCAGGTCGTCCAGGCTGTGCACGTGGTTGTACAGCGACGGGCCCTTGGTGCCCAGCTGCGTGGCCAGGGCGTTGATCGTCAATCCGTCCCAGCCCTCGCGATCCAGGAACGTCAGGGCCGCATTGACGATAACGTCGCGACTGAGTTTGGCTGACCTCGTTGCCGGCCGACCGCCGGGGCGCGACCGACCGCCCGCCGAGTCCGGTTCCGGCTGAAATGTCATCACAAGCCCTTCAATGGTGGATCGACGAAACTCTAGTGGACCGATGGGCAGCGCCGTGGGCATCAACGGTGGAAAGCACGACAGCCCGACAACCGGGCATGGGCCCGGTGCCGTCGCTCGACGCTCGGGCGGCTCCGGCGCGGTAGCCCGTGACCACCCAGGGGTCGTCTAACACGCTGATCGCCGATAACGTCGTCAACGACATCACGGTGTACGCCTGGGACCACACAGTCCCGTACCAGAGTGGCGATCCTCTCGTCCTCGACCGTGGTCGAGAGTTAGGAATGACGAACCGGATCGACCGCGTTCCGGCCCAGGAACCCCGAAGGACGTACTCCGATGCACTCCCCCACCCTCATCGCCGGCATCGGTGTGCTCGCCGCCCTTGCCTTGGCGGGTTGCGGATCCACCAGTAACGAGACCAACTCCCCGACGGCCACGGCCGGGAAGTCCGGGGCTCAGGTGGAAGTAGGCAACACCATCAACTACGGCTCGTTCGGCACCACCGCCGAAATCGACTGCGCCGACGGCAAGTCACTTAACGTCGGCGGCTCGAACAACACCCTCACGGTCAAGGGCTCGTGCGCATCGGTGAACATCGGCGGCGCCGACAACAAGATCAACTTCGAGAAGATCGACAAGGAACTCTCCGTCGTCGGCCTCAACAACACCATCACGTATAAGGGCGAGCCGAAGGTGAACAACCTCGGTTCGGGCAATACTCTCAACAAGAGCTGAGCAAGGCGGTCGGGGCTGGGCGAGCCTATGCCATTCGCCCAATTGCGTGAACGGGGTCACCCGCAGACGAGAGCTAGGACGACTGAAATGAGCGAACTCCGCGGGCGTGACAAATTAATCCACGGATATCTGAACCTGCTCGAGGCCTCACTAACGGGAATGCTATTTGACGACGACCCCTGCGATAAATGGTCTGGTGGTTCATTTGATCGAAACACGCGACTTTTGGGCCGGGATTGGCCGTCGATATCGTTCTCCATGATTGGGGGCGTCCGTATGCGGAATCTTCGTTACGCATGCGAGACAGTGCTTCTGGACGGTATCGAGGGTGATCTCATCGAGACCGGAGTATGGCGCGGAGGGGCATGCATTCTCATGAAGGGCGTTCTCGATTGCTACGGCGAGAAAGCCCGGCGCGTCTTTGTTGCAGATAGTTTCGCCGGACTTCCGCAGCCAGACCCAGAGCAGTTTCCCCATGACGCAGGCGACCTGCACCATACTTATACCGCACTTGAGGTATCGAAGAGTGACGTCGAGGACAATTTCCGCCGCTTCGGTCTCCTGGACGACAATGTCGTGTTTCTTGAGGGTTGGTTCAAGGACACGTTGCCCAGCGCCCCGATCGATCGCTTAGCGGTATTGCGACTCGACGGTGACATGTACGAGTCGACAATAGAAGCGCTCGACGCGCTGTACCACAAGGTTTCGTATGGTGGTTTCGTAATCGTGGACGACTACTTCCTGCCACCGTGCGCTCAGGCAATCCACGATTTCCGCGGTCGCCATGGAATCACTGCGCCGATATTGCCTATCGATGGATGTGGCACCTACTGGCGTGTCGACCACAAGCCGATTCGATAAGGGCACCGACGTCCTTGCAAACTCCGAACCCTGAGAGACCAAACAGGTTGGGACGGTAGCGATTTCGATCCACGACTGAATGGCACGGGATGGCGCGACGTGGCTCAGTCAGGGCCCGCCGGCAAGATGGGTTTCAGGATCTCGGCTTGGCTGCGAGCAGAGAAAATCCGATGGCCCCGCTCAGCCAGTTCGCGGCGGGCCTTCTCGTCGCCAAGCAGCTCGACGCAGCGATCCACCAGTCCGTCATACTCCGCGAAGGCGACACCACTCTCTAAGCCGCGTTCCTGCGCCAGATCAGCACTGCGTTCCGAGACAACCGCACGTTTGTTCGCGAGCAGGTAGGAAACTCGTACGATTTCGAAAACCTTCGCCTGAAAATAATGGATGTTAATAACGATTTTTGACCGGGCAATCCACGCATCCCGGTCTGCGCCGTAAATTCCAAAGATCGATTCAACACGGAAGCCCCGGGCCCGCAGCTCCTCGAGAACAGCAAACCGGCGGTCGTTCATGGAACCGTAGAAGAGCACATCGACGTCCTCGGGCCCGGGTGCAATTCGGGCCAGCTGGGGGACGTATCCGATCGGAACGTGAACGGGCCGGGGCACTCCCCAAGCGGCGAGCCGTTCGATGTTGACCTCGCTATAGTCCCAAACCGGGTACCGCCGGAATGTTTCGAGCAGCGCAGGGGTCATCCATCCCGAGTCGCTATCCACTTGTTCGAGGTTGTACAGGATGGAATTAGTAGGCGGCTCAATCCCGAACCTATCCAGGAGGTTGGATCCGAGCACAATGGTGCAGCGGTCGATGAGATCAAGACGATCCGTCAGGATGCAGTCATAGCCCAGCGCCAGCAGTGCGCAGTGCAGCCCCTCAGCAACCTCGGCAAATGCTGCACTGTGCGCGTAGCCGGGAGCGGACACCACCGCGACGGCAAATCTCATAGGGTGCAACGTAACAGAGCACACTAGCCACCCCATTCCTATTCGGTCGGCCCATAGGAGTGCCGTTGTTGTGCTACTTCGAGTGCTGTGTTCCCGGTGAATGAGGCCATCCAGTTTCGAGTCCTGCGACCCAATGTCGTAGTTGGAAGTGGCATTCCGCCGAGGACGTCGTGCTCAGGCTGCGCCGTGCCGTGAGTTGGCCAGCGATGGCGCGCATGGCTCTCAGCCCTTCCGTTTTCGGGCGAAGGTCGGTTCCGCCGCCGCCGCGGTACCGCGACACCTAAACGTCGCGCCTCTGTCAGCGTGTTTCGGCGGGATTGCACGAGGCTCCTCGGCATCGGGATCGGAGTGCGCTTCCAGGCCCCTACGGGCCAACGCGACGTGTCTGACCAGCCAGCGCACGGCGGATGCTGTCAGCCAGGTGGGCGCTCAGTAGGACAGAACCGCGACAGCACAGAACGCATCAGGTCATCCGCAAGCGATAGCGAACGCGAACGCGTTGGCCAATGCGATCTTCGAACAACTGAGAATCTCCATAACCGTCAACACCGACCTCCCTCCCATGGCATGCGCACTCCGATACAGTTCGACCTGCTACACCAATCGACCCAACCTGCGGGCCTGAAAAGAAAGCTGGCGACGCCGCCGAACCGGGGCTCATCAGACTCGCCAGGGCAGATTCAGTGAGTAAGAATTGAGCGATCGTGACACCCACAGTGTTCGTCATTGGCACCAGACCGGAAGCCATTAAGGTCATCCCCGTCTATCTCGCCTTTCAGCGGGCGGGTATTCCCAGCCTCATCTGCTCCACTGGACAGCATAATGACCTCGTCGATGACATCTATTCCCTCTTCGATGTCGCCCCTGATATCAGGCTTTCCATCATGAAGCCGGGCCAAAGCCTCTCATACATCACTGAATCGGTTCTGCAGGAGACGCAGAAGTACTTTCAACAGATAAAGCCTTCAATGGTCATCGTCCAAGGTGATACCGCCTCGGCGATGTCGGCCGCACTCTCGGCCTTTTATTGCAAAATTCCCGTAGGACACATCGAAGCCGGACTTCGTACTCACGACATCTATGCTCCATTCCCAGAAGAGGCCAATCGGCAGATCATCTCGCGAATCGCAGAATTCCATTTCGCCCCCACCGATACGTCCGCGGCCAACCTCAGAGCGGAAGGTATCCCCGCCGACAGGATCTTTGTCACAGGAAATACCATTGTCGACGCGCTCTACACCATTGTCGATAGACTTAACCAGGGAGCGGTGACCCCTTCGGATAAGGTCCGTCAGACGATGGATAGGCTCAAGCAGGAAGGGAAATTCACTTTCCTCCTCACCGCACATCGCCGGGAGTCCTTCGATGGCGGACTACACACCATCCTCAAGACGATCAAGGATTACCTTGACGCCCATCCGGACGTCGTAGTGCTCTTTCCCGTACACCCAAATCCGGTAATCTCCGCCACCATCCACGATGTCTTCGGAGATCACCCGGGCCGGCTCATGCTCTTCCCTCCCGTGCCGTATCACGATTTGGTGTACCTCCTCTCGCACGTCGATGGCGTCCTGACCGACTCTGGCGGTATCCAAGAAGAGGCTGTGAGCTTGCATCGCCCGACCCTCGTACTGCGTAATGAAACTGATCGGCCCGAAGCCATAGAAAAGCGCCTTGCAGTTCTTGTAGGTACCGATCCCGCTAAAATCATCCGGGGACTGGATGAGATCCTTGCGCAGCCCTCCCCACCAGATAACTCCGCGAAACAATCCGTCTACGGCGATGGCCGTGCGTCTGAGCGGATCGCCGCCATCATCCAAGGCAGCACGCGAGGACGTAGAAAGCGTATTCTGGTGGGTTCGCCTATCCGGCAAACGCCCGACATCTTGATTGAATTCCTTCGCTCCCTTGAGGAAGTAGACAAGATTTCCTTTGACTTCGACTATCATTTTGTCGACGACAACACTGACTTGAATTCCAGCAAAATTCTGAGCAATTTTGAGGACGTTCATGACGGGCACTGCTACATCGCAAGGCCGGAAGAAACGCAGGAATCTGCATACGATTCCACTAACGAGGTAACCCATAATTGGTCCGATGATGCGATCTGGAAAGTAGCAAGATTTAAAGACGGCATGATCGAACATGCCATTAATCAAGGGTACGATTACCTCTTCCTGATCGATTCCGACCTCGTGTTGCAACCCGGCACTCTCGAGCAATTGATCGCCGATAAAAAAGGAATCGTCTTCAACGTCTACTGGACCTCTTGGCAACCCAACACAGTCGAAATGCCTCAGGTGTGGGTGCAAGACGAGTACAACTTCTTCGATAGAAGCACAAAGCACAGCCCTTCCGCTGAAGAGCAATCGGCCGCCTATGCTAATTTTGCGACGACCCTGAGAACCCCCGGCGTTTATGAGGTGGGGGGCGGTGGCGCCTGCACGCTGATCGACCGCGAGACCCTAGTCAAGGGGGTCTCGTTCAAGCGGATACCAAACATCTCGTTCTGGGGTGAGGATCGCCATTTCTGCGTCCGCGCTGTCGCTTTGGGAGTACCCCTCTACGTCGATACCCACTATCCGGCTTATCACATCTATCGCTCCACCGACCTCGAAGGCATCGCGGCCTTCAAGCGAAACAGCGTGGAGCCTCAAGCCTCGAAGCCCCTACCGCCTTGAAGAGTCAACGAGACGAAAGATCGGGGACAAGTGAAACTCGGCGATAAAGAATTCAACGTGCGCAAATTCTCGTTTTTCTCGAACGAAGATCCCTACGACATGAGATTTGGACACTTGATCTGCTGGTCGCGGATCTATGAGTATCCGTTTGTGCTTTCCGAAATGCGCAGTCTTGGCGGGAGCGATCTTGTAGTCCACAACTGCTGCTGGGGCTTCACCGATATCCACCTTGTTTTCAAGACATGGCTCGACATCGAATATCCGGGCACCATCCATTCCGACATCCGCCCCTCAACGCTTTGGAACACCGCGGTCTGGAATGTCGCAAACGAGCCCACCGAAGCCTACGTCGGCCGGTTCGACGTCGTCATCAACATCTCGACGCTCGAGGAAGTAAATGCCGACCATATCGAGGTCATGAAAAATCACCTCGCCCAGCTACGCAAGGGCGGCAGATTTATCTGCACATTCGATTTCCCCGGCCTTCAGCTCGACCGCATCGAGGCTTTCCTCGGGGCAAAGATCACTGAGGTGCCGTCGCGCGTCAGCCCATTGAATTCGCGGCTTCCCAACACGTCGCTCGGCCTGCCCGACGGATTCACCTGCGGCTACCTCGTGATCGAGCGGACCGCTTGACGTGGTCGGCGACAGCTGGGAAGCCCGCCGGTGACCTGAGTCAGAATCATCCGCAGTTATTCAGTCTCCAACTTCTCGACCGCAAGCCTCAAATTGTCGGCGAGCCGCTGATCGTCGGGCTCAATCTCAAGTGCTGTCGCGGCATAGTCGCGGGACCGCTCGTAGAGCCCCAACCAATAGCAGGCAATGGCACCCAGATCATGTGGACTGGCGCCCCAACACACCTCGTCCCTTAGGTACCCGCTCACATCGTCAGTTATTGCCAGCGTCTTCTCTACCATTGACATAACCAGTGACCAGTCTTTCCTGAGATAGGCAAGGATGGCCATCGCATAAAACGGCTCTCGAGACTGTGGGCATTCGGCAACGGCCCGATAGAGCCAGACTTCTGCCTGCATCCCTTCACCCTTGGCTTGGTAGCTTCTGGAGATGAAACGCATTGCTGCACAACGTTCCACATCCCACGTCGCCGCCGGCAGCCTTAGATAATCGTTGAGCGTTGATATGCACTCATCGTTCATGCCGTAGTACATATATTCACGCCCGAGCCAGAATATTGTCCTGCCGTCCTCGGGGTTTTCCTCCGCGGAAAGTTCCAAGAGCGGTAGGTACTGGCTCCGCGCCTTTGTTGCGTCCGGATAGTGATGGAGCACCATTCCGTCAACCCACGGGACAGAATGGGGATCGGGACCGTCGTATTGCAGGATTTCGTGCACCGGATGCACCCAACGAAAATGTTTGCGCCGGTGTATCTTCTCCATCGGGAATTGTTGCTCGGCAGATCCATCGGCACGATGGTTCCACACAAAGAGATACCGGGCGTAAGTGGTTTCTGGTTCCCAGGCCGCTTCCAGAGCTTTGCGCCACCCAGGCTCGAAAACCTCATCCAAATCATTGGACACGCAGATGTCGACATCCTCTGGAATATGACTCATAGCAATGTTACGGGCGGTATCAAATCGCCAAGGCGTTACGATTTCCTGGTAAACCCTCGCACCACGGCTACGAAGTTTCTCGACCGTCGAATCAGTAGAACCAGTGTCTAGGACTACGACGATGTCGGCTTCGTCGACGGCGTCCATCCAGCGGTCGACAAATTTCTCTTCATTCTTGCAAATTGCATAGACGCAAACCTTGTAACGGCTCAAGCGCGGATCCTTTGCACTCTCTCAGTCAAGCCCGGTTTGTATGGAACGGCTGCGCCCCGAGGATCTCCGAGAAGGCTCAGGGATCCTGCTTGACGGCGATAATTTCAGCGAGGGTGGCCGTGGTGCGGTTGTAGTCGTTGATCCGCTTCATGTCATACATCGCGGGGCCGGTGGCGGGGGTGGTTGTGAGGGTGTAACGACCGGTGTCTGGGTAGCTGCGGACAATGCTCTGGAGTGCAGATTGGTTATCGAGTTTGGTGGCGTCGTCCAGGTTGAGGCCGACCTGGTACAGGGCGGGTTCGGTATCGAGGATGGCGGTCAGTCGGCCGACGAGAGGTTCGGGGGCGAAGAACTGCCAGCCTTGATCAAGGTGCAGCCAGAATCGGCCTTCAATGGCGTTGTGGATTTGTGTGGGTTCGATGCTGCGGTCTGGGCTGATTTCCAGGAACGGATAGTGCTCGGCGAGCCACCTGCGGTCGGCCGTGTCGAGGCCGGTGTCGATTAGCAGGAAGCGGCCGATCCGGTCGATGTCGCTGCAGCAGTTGAGGAATGAGTTGAGGGTGAGTTCAACTTGGGAGCGATCGCGACCGGCGATGAAGGTCACTGTGACCTCAGAGTCGGGGGACCCTTGGGTCAGGCTGTGCGCCAAAGTCTTTGGGTAAGTCCTGCTGATTTCGAGCATTGTGGGCACGGCGAAGTTACGGTTGAGGACGACTCGGCTCCTGGTGACGTCGTTGAGGTCGTCGCTGGCCAGCAACCGTTGGCAAGCCCTGAATGACTCCTCATGCTTACCCAGCCAAGATGCGCAGATTGCGAGCTCATCGATGGCCGTGACGGAATAGACGCGGCCGCGAACGAACAGGATGTCGGTAGGCAGCGGGATCTGAGCGGCCTCTTTGGCGAAGAAATAGCCCAACTGCCATTCCCGGTTGGAGCGGTAGTGAGTGGCGATAGCGCACAGCGGTTCGGCGCGGACGGGCCGGTAAGCCCATGCTTTGAGGTACGCGTCTTGGACGAGAGGCCAGGGTTCACCGAGTGCGGCCGTGCATTCGGCGACACGGAGGAGGGAGCAAAAGACTTCTTCGGGCCAGCCGCCCATCTCGGCTCGCCGCGCATACCATTGGCGGGCTGAACGGAGATCGCCGTAGTCACGGTAGCTTTGGGCTAGATAGAACACCGACCGATCGTCGTCGGGATTGCGGTGCACCTCGGCCAGCAGTAATTCGGCGTCCCTCAGGTATTTATCGGGGTCCTGGCTGCGCGCACCGACCGTGCGTGCTTGGATCCAGAAGTCCCCTGGCAGTAGCTCCTCGGTGCAGGGCGTGTCGCACGTGACGTATTCGTGTACCACCCCCACCCAGCGCCACGGTAGCCCGTCGCGGAATAGGTGTCTCCGCTGATAGACCAGGTCGCCGTACTTGATGGGGACCTTATAGCTGTCGGCCGTCATGTTGCTCAGGTCTGGCGTGCCAAAGAGAACGTCGTCGGCATCCATGGTCAATATGTAGTCGGCGTGGCCTTGGGCGAGTTGAACTGCTTCAGTACGGTTGGCGCCGAAGTTGCGCCACGGCCGCTCGTGTAGGAGCCCAGGGATACCTCGATCGGCAAAGTATTCGCGGATGAGGTCCTGGGTACCGTCATCGGACCCGGTATCGACAATCACCCAGGTCGTGATGAATGGCGCGATCGAATCGAACAATTCACGGATGACATGTGATTCGTTACGCACGATCATGTTCAAACAGATCGTCGGAGTCTTAGTCATCTTTCCCCGCCTAGGCAACCAGACCACACTCAATAGCAAACTCATGCTACAAGGCCATCAGATCCAAGACCCCCGTCATCCCACAATTTCACTGCGCGACAGCAGATGTGGACCCACGGCATCGTCCCTCCCGATCGACTTAATGAGCATCTGTACAAATGCGAGTCGCGGTTGCGCGACCACGATCGACACGGCCGGCTCAGTCTTATCTGAGGACAGCGCAGCGATGCGGCCATCAGCCGGAACTTTGCGATCGTTCAGAGTCGTTGGAGTGCAGGCTGGACGGATACGAGATGAGATCTTGCCGCTGCATCAGGCTCCCCGAGCAGCGCGGCCAGGACAAGTACGCGTACGGGATGCTTGGGCATGTCGAAATGACGAGCCATCAACGGACTGGCCCTGCTTTTTGCGGTTGAGTTCAACAACTTGCGGCCTTGCGGTACTGGAACCGCACGCGGGCCACGCCGCGTAGCCTATGCGGAAAGTGCAGTTGGACTTTGCAGGTAACTAGGCCACGAGTGGAGCAGAGATAACAACGGATAGCGATCTGGCTTCCAATGACGTCATGGCGCCGGAACCGATATCGCTTCAGCCGCGTCACCTTCTGATGTTGTTTGTGATCGCGCTGGCCGGGCTCTACCTACTGGTATTCCTGACCGGCGACAGGCAGCCCACGCCCAAGCTTGGTATTGACCTCGTCGGCGGGACTCGAGTCACCCTGACGACGCGCACCCTCGATGGCAGTTCGCCCACCCATATTGCTCTCAGGCAGGCCCAGCAGATCATCGGTTCACGTGTAAATGGCCTTGGCGTTGCGGGCTCAGAAGTGGTGATCGACGGTGACAACCTAGTGATCACGGTCCCAGGCGATGACGGCAGTGCGGTCCGGAACCTGGGCCAGACTGCCCGCCTTTACATTCGGCCGGTGATCGGGCAGCCCACCCCCGCAGAGATCGCGTCGAAGCCATCTCCCAGCAGTCTGCCGGCGGCAGCCTCCCAAAAAGACAACCTAACCGCACGAATCGAATTCGAGAAAGAACTGCGTCAGAGCACTGATCCGAACATTCAGCAGTCGGCGGTGCAGTACATGGTCAGTCGATGCGGCCAAGAGGACGTGCTCGCGGGTCGTGACGATCCGAATTTGCCCCTGGTGGCATGTTCGGTCGACCACACAACGGTCTACGTTTTGGACAAGTCCATGATCAGTGGCGACCAGATCACCGATGCGAGTGCCTCACTCAACCAGGATATCTGGGCGTATGCCATCAATCTGGCATTCAACCCCGAGGCGACTGATACGTGGGCCACCTTCACCACAAACAACGTGGGCAAGTTGGCAGCGTTCACACTCGACTCGCAGGTTGTCAGCGCTCCACAGATCCGCGTGCCGATCACTAATGGTCGTACCCAGATCGATAGTGGCAAACCAGGTTTCACGGCCGACTCGGCCAAACAATTCGCCGACATCCTCAAGTACGGCTCGCTACCACTGTCCTTTCAGACTTCAGAGGCTGAAACCGTTTCAGCCACATTGGGGTTGACTTCCCTGCGCGCCGGGTTGATCGCAGGCGCGATCGGGCTGGCGCTCGTGCTCGTTTACTCGCTCTTGTATTACCGGTGGCTCGGCTTACTGATGGTGTTGTCGCTCGTTGCCTCCGGCGCCATGGTGTTCGGAATCTTGGTGCTGTTGGGCAGATACATCAACTACAGCCTCGACTTGGCCGGTATCGCCGGTTTGATCATCGGTATCGGCACGACAGCCGATTCATTCGTGGTTCTCTTTGAACGAATCAAAGACCAGACACGCAGGGGCGGCACCACTTTCTGGGAGGCCGTGCCGCGTGGCTGGATTCGAGCCCGCAAAACGATATTGTCAGGCAACGCGGTTACGTTCCTTGCCGCCGTGGTGCTCTACATCCTGGCGGTAGGTCAGGTGAAAGGCTTCGCTTTCACGCTCGGCCTGACAACGGTTCTTGACGTCGTCGTGGTGTCGATGGTTACGGCACCGCTGATGCTGATCGCTTCGAAGTCTGAACCGTTCCGGGTTTGATGCCGGCTTTGCGTTTGGGGATCACCGACTGGAATGTCTGGCGGCAAGCGCAGTGGGTGCAATCACATTCTTGAGGCGGGTCGTAGTGGACGCCGCCGCAACCGGCCAGATCCGCACACCGACATCAGACCGTAGCTCCGTTGTTGTTCTGAACCTCAGATGCCGAGATACATTCCTGCCGAACCGTTTCGGGGCCTAGGACGATGTGAACGGGCATTGGGTCGCATCCAGTGGCGCACGAATCCGTGCGAGCCAGCGGTATCGGCGTGAGGTCTTGCCGGCGGCATTGACCGCCTAAACCTCAGAGAGCGTGCCAGTGCTAGCGGCTACGCGGATAGGCAAACCACGCCAGCTGGATCACGGCCTTCCCTGCGCGACAGGCGATCACAGTTGGTTACCTCCAGCAGGTGCTGGAGGTAACCAACTGAGTGATCACGGTATCGCGCCGGTCGCGCCGGTCGCGCCGGTCGCGCCGGTCGCGCCGGTCGCGCCGGTCGCGCCGGTAGCACCGGTTCCGCCCGTCGCCCCGGTTCCGCCCGTCGCCCCGGTCTCGCCGGTCGCCCCGGTTCCGCCCGTCGCCCCGGTTCCGCCCGTCGCACCCGTACCGCCCGTCGCACCCGTATCGCCCGTCGCCCCGGTCTCGCCGGTAGCACCGGTTCCGCCGGTAGCACCGGTTCCGCCCGTCGCACCCGTACCGCCCGTCGCACCCGTACCGCCCGTGGCACCGGTCTCGCCGGTAGCCCCGGTTCCGCCCGTGGCACCGGTTCCGCCCGTCGCACCCGTACCGCCCGTCGCACCCGTACCGCCCGTGGCACCGGTCTCGCCGGTAGCCCCGGTTCCGCCCGTGGCACCGGTTCCGCCCGTCGCACCCGTACCGCCCGTCGCCCCGGTCTCGCCGGTAGCACCGGTTCCGCCCGTCGCACCCGTACCGCCCGTCGCCCCGGTTCCGCCCGTGGCACCGGTTCCGCCCGTGGCACCGGTTCCGCCCGTCGCACCCGTACCGCCCGTCGCACCCGTACCGCCCGTGGCACCGGTCTCGCCGGTAGCACCGGTTCCGCCCGTCGCCCCGGTCTCGCCGGTAGCCCCGGTTCCGCCCGTCGCACCCGTACCGCCCGTCGCCCCGGTTCCGCCGGTAGCACCGGTTCCGCCCGTCGCACCCGTACCGCCCGTCGCACCCGTACCGCCCGTCGCCCCGGTCTCGCCGGTAGCCCCGGTTCCGCCTGTCGCACCCGTACCGCCCGTCGCCCCGGTTCCGCCGGTAGCACCGGTTCCGCCCGTCGCACCCGTACCGCCCGTCGCACCCGTACCGCCCGTCGCCCCGGTCTCGCCGGTAGCCCCGGTTCCGCCCGTCGCACCCGTACCGCCCGTCGCCCCGGTTCCGCCCGTGGCACCCGTACCGCCCGTCGCCCCGGTTCCGCCCGTCGCACCCGTACCGCCCGTCGCCCCGGTCTCGCCGGTAGCACCGGTTCCGCCCGTCGCCCCGGTTCCGCCCGTCGCCCCGGTTCCGCCCGTGGCACCCGTACCGCCCGTGGCACCGGTTCCGCCCGTGGCACCCGTTCCGCCCGTCGCACCGGTCTCGCCGGTAGCACCGGTTCCGCCCGTCGCACCAGTCTCACCAGTAGCACCCGTCGAGCCGGTCGCACCCGTCGAGCCGGTCGCACCCGTCGAGCCGGTCGCACCCGTCGAGCCGGTCGCACCCGTGGAACCCGTGGCACCCGTGGAACCCGTGGCACCCGTCGCACCCGTCGAGCCGGTCGCACCCGTGGCACCCGTCGAGCCGGTCGCACCCGTCGAGCCGGTCGCACCCGTGGAACCCGTGGCACCCGTCGCGCCCGTGGCACCCGTCGCGCCCGTAGCACCCGTCGGGCCGGCAGGTGCGGGGGCACCGGTATTACCAGTCGCGCCCGTGAATCCGCCTGGGCCTGTAGTGCCTCGGCCACCGTCGGCGCCAGCGCCACCGGGCCGTCCGAACACTCCACCGCGACCGCTAGCACCCCCCTGACCGCCCGATCCGCCTGCACCGGGGAGGCCGGGCGCGCCGCCGTCAGCCCCAACCGGTCCGCCATCACCACCGGCACCGCCGTTGCCGGCCGCACCGCCAGTTCCACCGCTGCCGCCATTGCCGCCGCGGCCGCCGCTGCCAAAGAAGTTCAATACTCCGACGTTGCCGCCAGCCCCGCCATTGCCGCCCGGGTTGCCTGGGTTGCCGTTGCCGCCGACACCGCCGCCACCACCGCCACCACCGTCGTAGCCATTTGCGCCGTTGGCACCTGTCGAGCCAGCCGTGCCGGCTGCGCCTGAACCACCGTTCCCGCCCTTGCCACCGTTGCCTAGGAGCAGGCCGCCATCACCGCCCCTGCCGCCATCGCCGCCACCGGCACCGCCGGCACCACCGGTCCCACCGTTGCCGATCCAGCGTGTCCCACCGCCAGCACCGCCATCGGCTCCACCACTTCCACCGGCACCGCCAGCACCACCGTTACCGATCGTGCCTGCCGCACCGCCGGCGCCACCAGCGCCACCGGTGCCGCCGCTACCACCAGCGCCCCCCGCACCACCATTGCTTATGACAGCCAGGAGACCGGCGGAACCACCACGTCCGCCGGCGCCACCAGCGCCGTCGCCCGCTCCGGCACCGCCGGCACCACCCTTGCCGCCGGTACCCCACAGCGACAGGAACCCCGTGTTTCCGCCGGCGCCACCAGCGCCGCCAGCGTCGCCGAGCGTGGTCGCCGCACCGCCGGCACCGCCCGCGCCACCACTGCCGAGGAACAACCCCCCACGACCGCCAGCACCACCGGTGCCGCCGGCGGTTAGGGCCGACCCGCCCGCACCGCCGTGACCAAACCAGCCCGCCGATCCACCGTTGCCCCCGTTATAGCCATTTCCGCCGTTCCCGATCAACCCGCCCCAGCCACCGTTGCAGGAGCCGGTCGTGCAGGTAGTGGAAGTCCAGGAGTAGCCATTGCCAAGCAAAATGCCTGCATTGGGGTTGTCGGCAGTCCCATTCCCAATGAAGATCCGGATGAAGGCCGAAATCGGGTCGGAAGCGGTCGCCGAAGCCGAAGCCGAGCGAGAGGCCACGGCCGCCGTTGAGGCCACCGCCGACGTCAAGGGATCGACCGGATCACTGCTGGTCGTACTCGGCGCCGCCACAGGCTTCGCCGTAGCTCCCTTGCCCCCCAATTCCCGCCGGGACACCGCCAACGCCGCCCACATCAACGGCTCGGCCCCCGGCAGGTCTTTACCGCCGAGCCCCAACCACGACAACAACCCGTTGTTCGCCGCCAACGATTTCGGCACCTCAGCCGCGGCCGGCGGCGAGGACACCATCACCGGCGCAGAGTCGCTCTCAGAGCCCGATCCCGAACCTGCGCCAGCAGATACCGAATCCAATGAGTTCGGCGTCGATGTGCCTGCATTCTCAAGAACGGACCCCGTGCCCTTATCGCCGCTGGTGCCCCGCCCACTCTGCCCGCGCGGTGCGGTGGAAGCCGAGGAGCTGTTCGAGCTCGAGCCCGCGGATGTGCGTCCCGATGAGGTACTTCCGGAACCGGGATTCGAACCCGCCGAGCCGCCCGGCTTATCCGCCCGCCGCGGCCCTCGTGCGTCTCCATGTCCCGAGCTGCCCGAACCCGCTGAGCCAGCCCCAGAGCCCGACGATCCACCCGAACCCGACGGATCGGCAAGAACTACGGGAACACCCACTATTGCGGCACCCACACCCAGCGCCACGGCCAACGCCCCCACGCGACCCACAAAGGTAGCTGCGCTGCTGACCGGTGCCATCCGGCGCGCCCGCCGGGAAAGCCTGGGCTCAGGCCCGCAGTCGACTGGGCGGGCTTGCGCCGCATCCAACTTCACAGGCGTTGGTCGCAACGATTTCGAGTCAGACACTATGCACTCCTTAGCGTCAACATTGCGAGCCCCCGCCCACACCGGATGAAGTACAACACGGCCGAAACTTGAACGCCAGCGTTTTCGCAATTACAAAGTGTTGCTGCCTCCGCACGACTGGTCGATGTAGCTTGCCCCCTCTAAGTCGACCGTCGGAATGCTTTGGTGGCCTTAACTGACTCAGCGGTCGATGTCCCGCAGTGGTCGGGTAGCGGTATCGCTTCATCGGATCGCTCGAGGCCGAACTCGTTTACCAGCAAAGCGCAACGTGACGCTAGCTAATTCAAGATCATAATTCGGGGTTGGAATTCAAGATCATCTAAGCCCATCGAGACAGTGCCGTTTGCGCACGAACGCCCGCCACGGACGCGTTCCTCGATGTCTCGACTCGAAAGCAACTTAGGAATGCCGAGACGATCAAACTCGACGCGCGGATTTGGCTAACAAGGCAGTATTCGGCCAGAAGCTCACGACAAAAGACCCAGGCAGGCTAAGCGCGATCGAAACCGATTTTCGAGTGACACCTGTTTGAGGAGACCGAAGCAAGCGGCTAATCATCCAATCGCGCGCTGCTTTGGGCATGTCCCGCAATTGATACGACGCAATCGACCGCGGTGTTAATTCATGACCCGACCCGGCTAGTGCGCATGGGGAACCTGTTCGCAAGGTGACCGATCTGAATAAATTGGACTCGTCCACAATAACAATCAAGATCAATAACCCGTGGTCGATACGTCCAGGATTTGCAATTTTACGGTCGCCCTTAAATCGACGATGCCGCGAAATCTCACCGAGAAGTCTCGGTATCACTGGGCATGGTCCCGATGGGTGACTTCACCCAGCAGCCGCACGTCCCCCGGCGCGATTTCATACGCTCGAACACTCACGATTACGGGTACCTACCCGCGGCCCACAGCGACTGCCACATCCAGCACGACCCGACGGACACACCGCCACGCCATAGGCCACTAGCTGGCACTAAGCCGATGCAGCAGGCGGAGCTGGGGCGGGCTGACCTGCTTCTAGCGCTACGCTCACCCAGTCTTCACATGGGGGTACTGCACTATTTCTGGTCGCCCCATATTCGTGACTATTGCACAGACAAGTCGCCCTGCTCAGATCGCACATTGAGATGAGTCAATTGACATTTACCCGCACATGAAGTTCAGCGGCGCAACGAACCGTCGGCGCCGTCTTGGCTGCGATATACGGCGATGTCGGGGAAACCGTAGAAGAGACGAGGCGGGTAATCTAGTCATTGCACTGATCAAGGTCGATGCGGGATATCCTACCTTCTGCTAACCGATGATCCCGGTGGCAAGTTTGACGTTTCTAGGGCAATCCACACAATGGGTCTTTACGCTCTTATTTGCACTGAGCTAAGAGCTGACACCATGCCGTCATTAAGCTCGCTCAACACTCCTCGTCATTGACACGACCAAAGCAATTCTGCTGGACTTTATCTACCAATTTCCAAAAGGTCAATGCAGAGCTCTGGGTAGAGGATTCCAGTTGGAACCGTGCTTGATTCGCCCACCAAGTAATGCTGGGAGCTGTCGCTCCTGCATTATGCGACCAGCTTGCGAGCCAGCCTTAGATTCCCGCCACGGGGTTACCCACCTACGGCCGGACGCAGCGCTGATTACAGCGTCTACTTGAGGGCCAACCGTGCGGACATGTGGCGCCGATAAAACTGTTTGCGCTAGGGATCCCGACGCCGGGCAGTTGGCGTGCTGCACCGATTTATCGATCTTGAAAACTTGCTGGGATTCCGCGCTATGGTCCTGGATATCAGGCGAACGCCACCCACTCCGGATTTTGATCATGATGTTTGCTGAGCGCAAGGCCAGACCACCGCCGATCGGTAACGGTCAGGCGATTTGGTGCACTGCATCGCACAATTGGCGAGCGCTGGGTCGACGAGGTCAAAAACCGCGGTTGATCAGCGTGTTCAACCGTTTCTTGCATGACAATCCGCGCTTCACCGAGATCCTCAACAACGTCGATCTAGAAGCAGCATGCTGGTCATATGCGAAGCAGGACAACGGAGTTGGGCGTGACCAGCAAAGCCATCCCGATCGCCGCGAGAACCGTCGTGTCGCGCTCGAGGCGATTCTTCGGTGCGCATGACGCCGCAGGCCGGACTCGACGAAGTCGGTTGCTTCCCACGTTGACCGTTCGGGCTCCGCGTCAAGACCGCAAGTAAGTGGCCCCACCTGAAGTCCGTCGACCACACGCGCCGCGCAGCCCCCCCCCAGAGCCCCACCGCGACTGCTCGGCAACTCCCCCGACGGGAATAGTTACAGCCCAGGACCATCCAGGCTTTCGGAAATCCCAGGTGTTCCGGGATGCTTCAATCTAGGCAGCTGGTTTTTCCCTCGCTAGGCGCGACGCTACCGGTACCTTGCAGGGGTGGCACGAGCTACGCGACATCAGATTTGGCGGACATTTTTCGCCGTGCTGGCGGTCGTGTCCGTCTTGGCCACGGTTACGCCTTACTTGCTTCGGCTGACATCGTCGCTAGAAATGCAGCGTAGAAGCGCCACCTCGGTCACTCCGACGACCACCACACCGGTGGTGACCATCAAACCGCTGTCAGTCCGTCCGGTGGTCAGAAGCTCCGCCACCACGCCGACAGAATGCCCGGTGACCACCCAGACCCCATCAAATCAGCCGATACAGGCGTGCGACATCGCCAAGACAGCGGTTTACGAACTCGCACCCGAGGCGCTGAACGTAGATTTGACGAACGTAGGCTCTTTCCGTAATCCCGTCTCCGGTGTCGAGTTGGTGCAGATATCCCTGACTCCGGAATCGGCGAAGCGGTTTGGCCAATTCACTGCAAGCCAAGTGGGCCAACAGGTTTCCTTCGTCCGCGGCGGAACAGTGGTATGGGCCGCCAAAATTTCCGCACCGCTAGAAGGTCAGGTGGTGCAACTGTTCGGCGGGCTGACACCCGAACAAGCCGAGCAAATGGCCCTCATGCTGCGCGACAGCAGCTGAACCAGCAAGGGGCTACGCGGGACGCGGACGCGTCGAACCAGACGGGCGGCGGATCAGTTTCCGGTTGTCTGAAGCTGCTGGGCGGCATCGAGTTCGGCCAGCCGGTCGGCACAGAAATCGCGATTGGCGCTTATCCTGTTCCGGTCTTCATCGGGAAGGCAATCCTTGGTCAGCAACCACTCGAAAATGGCCAACGCCTGGTCGTTCCTGCCGATCCACGATGCGCACACAGCCAGTTCGTCCAGCGCACTCCAGGCATAAACCTCAGCGTGGATGAACAGCACGTCGAGTTCGGGTAACGGAATTCTGGCCGCTTGCTCGGCGAACAAGTAGCCCAGGTGGTAGCGCTCCTCGGTGCGGTAATGGTGGGCGATTGCGAAAAGCGGTTCTGCACGCGTGGGCCGGCACTCCCACGCCCGTAGGTACGCGTCCTGTACCTCCTGCCATGGGGCTCCCAGGTGTGCCAATGTCTCGGCCAACCGGAATAGCGAGAAGTAAATCTCCTCGACAAAGCCTGACGTCTCCTCCGCACGGCGCGCGTACCAGTAGCGTGCGGTGTTGTAATCGCCCAGATCGAAGCAGGATTGGGCCAAATAAAACATGGAGCGAACGTCACTGGGATCGCGTTCAACCTCGGCTAGCAGCAGATCGCGGTCCCGTTCATACTTCTTCGGATCGAGATTGCGGCTGCCCAAACGACGCGATTCAAGGTGGTATTCGCCGTGCAGTCGATCTTCGACATACGGCTCGTCACACGTTGCGTACTCATGAACGACACCGACATAGCGCCATGGCAGACCGTCGCGGAACAACTGCGGGCGCCAGTAGCGGAAGTGCGTTCCGTAGGACAGGGCATACACACCGGCAGTGAGACCGTCGAAGTCGGGTGTACCGAAGACCATGTCGTCGGCATCAATGACCCAGATATAGTCCCCGCGGCCCTGAGCAAGGGCGAGTGCTTCAGAACGATTGTGGCCGAAGTTCTTCCACGGCCGCTCGTATAGCTCACCCGGAATGCCAAGACCGGCCATGTGGGCACGGACCACGTCCTGGGTTCCGTCCTCGGAACCGGTGTCGACGATTACCCAGGAGCTGATAAAAGGGGCGACCGCGTTGAGAACTTCGCGTACAACGTGCGCCTCGTCGCGGACGATCATATTGAGACAGATTGCTGGGCGTCCGTTTCCAGATGCGGGCGCCGCCGTGTCACCTGAATCATGGCTGGGCATGTTCGCACCTCCTTCTACGGATTTGAACCCCGCAAACTCGGGGGGAACGTCCACCTGGTCGTGATGCGCTTGTCCACCATACTGGGGAATATCGGGCACTAGCGCGTTTCCACAGGTGTGCACTGGCCCGCCCGTCCATAGCGACCTGGAGACTAGGCATTCCCACCGTGCCGGCCGGCGCCCTGGGCGAACCGCTGTGCTCCGGCAAGCGATTCGACGGCCACCCGCGACAGACTGGCGAACTCGAAGTCCATGGCCTCAGCCTCGGACTGCCCCCATTGGTTGAGCATCGACAGTCGATCCGAACGCAGACACAGCTGGGGTAGCTGGGCTAACTCGGCGGCCAGTTCCTCGGCGGCCTGACGGGCCTGCCCGGTGGGGACCACCCGGTTGGCCAAACCGATCGCGAGCGCCTCGTCGGCGTCGACGGCGCGGCCGGTCAGGATCAGGTCCATCGCCCGGCTGTGTCCGATGAGCCGCGGCAGCCGCACCGTGCCGCCATCGATCAGGGGCACGCCCCACCGTCGGCAGAACACCCCGAACACCGCGTCTTGTTCGACGACCCGCAGGTCACACCACAACGCCAACTCGAGACCGCCGGCCACGGCATAGCCGCTCACCGCGGCGATGACCGGTTTGGACAACACCATGCGGCTGGGACCCATGGGCCCGGGGCCCGTTCGATGGGTGGGGTTACCCTCGGATGTACCGATCGCCTTGAGATCGGCTCCGGCGCAGAAGGTTCCGTGATCGCCCCAGAGCACCGCCACCGACGCGGACTCGTCATTGTCGAATTCCTCGAAAGCGCGGAACAACGCCAACGCCGTGGGGCCGTCGACGGCATTGCGAGCCTGGGGGCGGTCCAGGATCACTGTCGTCACTGCGCCGTTGCGCTCTACCCGAACCGATTCCCCGATCGCTGCGCTGCTGCCCACCGAACCACTCATTTCGCCTCCACCAGTCGCCCCTCGTCCCGCCGCGCGCCCAGTTCGGCGGCGAAGTCTGCGTAGGCCTTTCGAAGTTCGACGCCTGGCCAGTGCGTCGGCAGCAGTTCGGTGGGCAGCACCGGATCGGTGAGGAGGTGTCGCACCATGCCGGCGGCCGCGCGGAACCGTCCCGGAACGTCCCGGGCTGCTGCCATATCGTCCAGCAGCCGATCTCCGGTGTGCGCCCAGTCGGGCAGATCCCACAAGCGCCGGGTCAGCTCGGCCGGGTCGTCGTCACGCGCGCTCAGCACCCGTACCCGTTCGACGACCTCGGCGGGCAGCTCGTCGTCGAGGTTGTCCGGCCGCAGCCAGAGACCTTCCCTGAGTTCCCCGAACCGCTTGATCTGTAAGGTGTTTCGCAGCGCGGCGCGCACTCGGGCATCCATGCCGACCGCGGTGATGGCCAACGTGATCCAACTGCCGTCCCAGTCGCGGGTGCGCGGATAGAGCGCATCATCCTGACGGCGCTGGCGGTTGAGCAGCCGGTCGGAGAGCCGGTAGCCGTCGTCGGAGCGCACCAGGTCACCGGCCGCCACCATCCGGGTCAGCGCCACCCGCAGGGTCTGTTCGCGGATGCCGAAATCCGAGGTGAGTTGCAGCAGTTCCGCCGAGGTGGCCCACGCCGGATGTGCACCGAGCAATACGCTGAGCACCACCGAACGGGCGGTCATCTTTGCCAGCGATTGCGGCACGCTCACACTCCCGAGGCACGGCGCCCGTGGTCACCGAACGGCTCGTCGCGGTGGCGAACCGCCTCCCGGAAGCCATGCTCGCGGGCGTCCGCCACGAACGCGTGCCCCTCCGGCGTGTGCCGGGCGATCCCGTCGAACACTGTGCTGACCATCCGACTGGTCGCCACGCCCTGCTGATACAGCGCGCTGTTCATCGCCAGCTTCACCATGATCAACTGGTTGACCGGCACGGCCGCGATGCGCTCGACGAGCCGCTCGGTGCGCTCGTCGAGATCGGCCGGTTCGGGTGCCTCGATCGCCAGACCCCACTCGGCAGCCTGCGCACCGGTGATGCAATCCCCGGTCAGCAGAAGGCGTTTGGCCCGCTGATCCCCCAGACGATGCGCCCACAACCCGGCCGCGGGAACACCCCACACCCGGGTCGGCGGATAGCCGATCTTGGCGTCGGAGGCGGCGATCACCTGGTCGGCGTGCAACGCGATATCGGTGCCGCCCGCCACGCAGTAGCCGTGGATCTTGACCACGGTTGGCTTGTCAGCATGCATCAGGCTGGCGAAGCCCCGCACGAAACGGCTCATCATCTGATAGTCGATCATCGGATCCCACGGCCGATCGGCCTTGTGGTTGACCGCCTGCGTCTTGCCGTCGAGCACGGTGCCCTGCCGGTCCCCGCCGCCCGCCGACGACGAGCCGTCGGCGTAGGCCCCCAGGTCGAACCCGGCGCAGAATCCTTCGCCGCGGCCCGACACCAAGATGACGTGCACGTTGGGGTCCAGGTCGGCCCGCTCGACCAGCGCCGCCAACTCCAGCGGAGTGTCGGCAACGATCGCGTTGCCCTTGTCCGGGCGGTTGAAGGTGATGCGGGCGACTCGATCGGTGACCTCGTAGGTCATCGTGTTGAGTTCAATCATCCCTTCACCAGGCAGCGTTCGAGGATCGGCGCGAGATCGAGCCCGGCCGGCAGCGTACCGAACGCTCCACCCCAGTTGCCGCCCATCCGGGTGGCCAGGAACGCCTCGGCAACCGCGGGGTGGCCGTGGCGGACCAGCAGAGAACCTTGCAGCGCCAACGCGATGTCCTCGGTGACCTTGCGCGCCCGGTATTCGATCGCGTCGAACTCCCCTAGCTCCGCACGCAACTCGGCGACATGGGTGTCCAGCCGAACATCCTGACCGGCGCTGATGGCCAGTTCATCGAACAGCACATCGACACATTCTGGCCGGGTTGCCATGGCACGCAACGTGTCCAGTGCGCTGACGTTGCCCGAGCCTTCCCAGATGCCCATCAGCGGCGCCTCCCGGTAGAGCCGGGGCATGCCGGACTCCTCGGCATAGCCGTTGCCGCCCAGGCATTCCATCGCCTCGCCGGCGTGCGGGGTGGCCCGCTTGCACACCCAGTACTTGGCGGCAGCCAAGCCGATGCGGCGCAGCAGTGTCTCCCGTTCGTCACCGCGGACAGCGGCGTCGGTGGCCCCGGCCATCCGCATCGCGATGACGGTGGCCGCCTCGGCTTCGACGGCGAGGTCGGCCAGCACGTTGCGCATCAACGGCTGGTCGATCAGATAGGCGCCGAACGCCTTTCGATGCTGGGCGTGGTGCACGGCGCGGGTCAGCCCGCTACGCATGCTGGTGGCGCTGCCCAGCGTGCAGTCCAGCCGGGTGAGGTTGACCATCTCGATGATGGTGGACACCCCGCGGCCCTCGTCGCCGACCAGCCACGCGATGGCATCGTCGTATTCGACCTCACTGGAGGCATTGGCGTGGTTGCCAAGCTTGTCCTTCAAGCGCTGCAAGAACATTCGGTTACGGGTGCCGTCGGGAAGCACGCGCGGCAGCATGAAACAGCTGAGCCCGCCAGGAGCCTGAGCCAATACCAGGAAGATGTCACTCATCGCCGCGGAGGTGAACCACTTGTGGCCGGTGATGCGGTAGCTACCGTCTCCGTTGGGGACAGCCTGTGTGGTGCCGGCCCGGACGTCGGAGCCCCCCTGCTTCTCGGTCATCGACATGCCCGCCGTGATGCCGACCTTGGTACTGGGTACCTTCAGCTCCGGGTCGTACTGGCGGCTGGTCAGCAGCGGCTCGTAGACCTTGGCGAGGTCGGGGTTGTGGCGCAGCGCGGGCACCACGGCATAGGTCATCGAGATCGGGCACACGTGGCCGGGCTCGGGAGTCCACGCGCCCATCTTGGCCGCCCGCACCACGTGGGCGCCCGGACGGTCGTCGGCCCATGGGGCTGCGTGCAGCCCGTGGGCGATGGCCGTGCGCATCAGCTCGTGGTAGGCGGGGTCGTACTCGATCTCGTCAACGCGATAGCCGTACCGATCGTGGGTGTGCAGGATCGGCTGGTTGCGGTCCGCCAGATCTCCCCAGCGCTGAGCCTGCGCGCCACCCGAGAGCGCGCCGATCTCGGTGACCTCATCGAGGCCCCATTGGCCGCCCTCGCGGATGAGAGCCTCGATCAGCACCGGTGAATTCGCCGGGTTGTGGTCCACCAGCGGTGGAACCTGGTTGGTGACGACATGCGTATCCGACATGACACCACTGTTACACTTTTCTGACAACCGCACAAGATGCGTAATATGGCAGGCTTGGTGGGGTGAATCCGAACTCTGTTGTCCACGCTGCAGCGCTGTGGCTCGAGCACGAGCCGGTGCCCGCCGACCAGACCGTCGACGGCGACCCGCACACCGGGATCGCCGAACTCGACGTATTCGGCGGGCTCCAAGTCGGGGTGTGGGAGATGACACCCGGAGTGATGCGCGACGTGGAAGCCGAGGAACTGTTCGTGGTGCTCTCCGGAGCGGCCACCGTCGAGTTCGACGACGACAGCCCGGCACTGACGCTGGGTGCCGGCGACGTGGCGCGCCTGACGAAAGGCGCCAGGACGGTGTGGACGGTGACGGAGACGCTGCGGAAGGTGTACCTCACCTAGATCCGGCGGGCAGGAGCGAAGCGACCCGGGGAAACTAACCCGGGTGCGCGGCGAAGAAGTCCCACATCCGCTGGGTGGCGAACGACGGCCAGTCGTGCCCACCACCGGCCACGGTGATGAGCTCGACGCTGCGCCCGCCAGGGCACGACGCCACCGACGTCGTCAACGCCGCCTCGACGGTCGTGGTCGGCGGCTGGCATTGATCCACAGCACGCCAGAACGCGTTGACTTCAGACGGTGGCGGGGTCTTGATCGGGACAGCGGTCCCAGGCTCGCCGTCGTAACGAATCAGCCGGTCATCGGTGCCGTGGATGTGCAACACGGATATCGGGCGCGGTGCCGGACAGGCCTCGAGCTCGGTCGCCGCGTCAGGCCCGATGGCCGCGAAAACCGCACTGTCGCAAGCTAATTTGTAGGCCATCATGCCGCCGTTGCTGATTCCGGCGGCATAGATGCGGGCCGGGTCGATGCCGACGTTGTCAACGACCTCGCGGACCGCGGCGGTGATGAAGCCGACGTCATCGACGCCATCGCTGCTGGCACGTCCGCAGCAACCACCGACGTTCCACGATCGGCCCACTCCATCGGGGTAGGCGACCACAAACTTGGCGGAGTCGGCGAGCTGATTCCAGCCGTATTCCTGCTCTGCCTGCGCCGCGCTGCCCGTCCAGCCGTGCAGCATCACGACCAGCGGTGCCGCGCGCGGCAGGCCGGCGGGAATGTACAGCCGATAGCCGCGATCGATGCCCCCGACAGTGATCTTGTGCACGCTATCGCCCGGTGTGAACGCGGTCGCGGCCGCTCCCGACGGTGCACAGGCCGAGATCAGCACAACAGCCCCCAACAACGCGATTCGGCGGGCCCACATGGCTAGCTCACGTGTTCGCGGAGGAAGGCGATGTCATCCTTGCGGCCCTCGTCGGCCGTCTCACAGATCACCGGAGCACCGGCGGCCTGCACGACAGCCACGAGAAGCTGCGGATCGATCTGTCCCGTACCGAAATTGGCGTGTCGGTCCGCACCGGAGCCCTTTGCGTCACGGGAATCGTTGCAGTGCACCAGATCGATGCGCCCAGTGATGCCTTTGATGCGCTCGACCGCGTCGATCAGCTCCTCGCCGGCTGCCCAGGCGTGGCAGGTGTCGAGACAGAACCCGACGCCGGTGTCGCCGATGCGCTCCCAAAGCCGGGCGATGGTGTCGAAGTGACGCGCCATCGCGTGATCGCCGCCGGCGGTGTTCTCCAGATACACCGGCATGTCGGTCTCCAGCGCCGCCAGAGCCTTCACCCAGCGTTCGAAGCCGGCCTCCATGTCGTTGTCGTCGGCATGACCGCCGTGCACGATCACTGCCGTCGCGTCGATCTCGCTGGCGGCGTCGCAGCTGTCCTGCAGAATCTTGCGCGATGGGATGCGAACGCGATTGTTGGCCGAAGCCACGTTGATCAGGTACGGCGCATGCACATACAGCGGGATGGCCGACGCTTTGAGTGTTCCGGCGTCCTCGCGGGGCTGGGGCTTCTTCCAGCTCTGCGGGTTGCCGAGGAAAAACTGCGCCACCTCGGCGCCGTCGGCAGCAGCGGCCGCCAGCGGATCGTCGGTGTGGACATGAGAACCGATCAGCACGGACCCGAGTCTATGCGCGGCCACCAGTACCGCGCACGGCCGTCATCGCCGCCAGAACAGGTGATGGGTCACCCCACTAGGGCTGGGCACCACCTCATGGTGGAACCGGTCGTCGAGCTCGTCGGGTGATTCCCACAGGCGCGACCCGGCGCCGATTTCCACGTCAGCGACCGCCACGTGAAGGGCGTCGACCAGACCCGCGTCGAGGAATTGCCTGACGGTGCCCGCACCGCCCCCGAGCCGGACATCCTTGCCGGCCGCGGCCGCCTTCGCCTCATCCAGGACATCGGCCGGGTCACCGTTGACGAAGTGGAACGTCGTGTCTGACAGTCGCAGTGGCGGGCGGTCGTGATGTGTCATGACGAACACCGGCGTGTGGAACGGTGGCTCGTCGCCCCACCATCCCTGCCACTCGGGGTGGTCCTGCCAGGGACCGCGGTACGGGCTGAACTTGTTCCGGCCCATGATCTCCGCACCGACGTTGTTGGTGAAGTCGCGGGTGAAGTAGTCGTCGAGGCCGCGAGTTCCGCCGGGCTCGCGGCGGCCCACCCAGCTCGCCGTCGCGCCGACCCACGCGAATAGGGCAGGTTGATCGGCGTCGCCGAACGGACGCTCGAAACACTGGTTGAGCCCCGCCCCGAACCCGTCGCGCGACAGCATGAAGTTGTGGACTCTGAGTAATTGGGCCACGCATTCCTCCTCGGCGGCTTGGACCTACAACAGATAGACCTCAACCGTCGGCCGAACTCATCGCACACGAAAAAGCCCCCGAGACGAATCCCGGGGGCCTTCTCATGACTAGCTAGCGGTAGTCGCTGTAGCCGTAATCGTCCAGCGGCACCGCAGCACCGGTGGCCTGGCCGAAGTCCGGGCTGTAGTACTGATCCTCGTAGGACGGGATCGTGTACGCCGCAGCCCGAGCTTCTTCGGTCGGCTGCACCTGAATGTTGCGGTAGCGGCTGATACCGGTACCGGCCGGGATCAGCTTGCCGATGATCACGTTCTCCTTCAGACCATTCAGCCTGTCGCTGCGGCAGTTGATCGCCGCATCGGTCAGCACGCGAGTGGTCTCCTGGAACGACGCCGCCGACAGCCACGAATCGGTGGCCAGCGACGCCTTGGTGATACCCATCAGCACCGGACGGCCGGCCGCGGGCTCGCTGCCCTCGGCAACCACCCGACGGTTCTCCGACTCGAACTCGCCACGTTCGGTCAGCGAGCCGGGCAGGAACTCCGTCGCACCCGAATCGATGATCGTGACGCGACGCAGCATCTGCCGGACGATGACCTCGATGTGCTTGTCGTGGATCGACACACCCTGCGCCCGATACACCTCCTGCACCTCTTTGACCAGGTGGATCTGCACCTTGCGCGGGCCCTCGATACGGAGCACCTCGTGCGGGTCGGCCGAGCCCTCCAGGAGCTGCTGGCCCACCTCGACGTGGTCACCGTTGACAAGCAGCCGCTCGCTGCCGTCGTCGTGCTTGAACACCTTCAACCGCTGACGCTTGGAGAGCTTGTCGTACACGACCTCCTCGCTCCCGTCGTCGGGAACGATGGTGATCTTGTAGAACTTGTCGGTCTCCTCCAGCTGTACCCGCCCGGCGACATCGGCGATCGGTGCGCGGTTCCGCGGAACACGTGCCTCGAACAGCTCCTGCACACGGGGCAGACCACCGACGATGTCGGCGCCACCGGTAACACCACCCTGGTGGAAGGTACGCATGGTCAGCTGCGTGCCGGGCTCACCGATGGACTGTGCGGCCACGATGCCGACAGCCTCGCCGATGTCCACCAGCTTGCCGGTGGCCATCGAACGGCCGTAGCACATCGCGCACACGCCCGATCCGCTGGTGCAGGTGAGCACCGAGCGAACCTTGACCGAGGTGATGCCGGCGTCCAGCAGAGCGTCGATCGCCGGATCGCCGAGGTCGTGTCCGGCCACGACGATCACGTTGCCCTTCTCGTCGACCGCGTCAGCGGCCAGCGTGCGGGCGTACGCCGAGGTCTCGACGTGCGGATCCCGGATCAGCGCGTCACCCTGCAACTCGGCGAGTTCGACGATGATGCCGCGCTCGGTGCCGCAGTCGTGCTCGCGCACGATGACGTCCTGGCTCACGTCCACCAGACGACGGGTCAGGTAACCCGAGTCGGCGGTACGAAGCGCGGTGTCCGCCAGGCCCTTTCGAGCGCCGTGGGTGTTGATGAAGTACTCCAGCACCGTCAGGCCCTCACGGAACGAGGACTTGATCGGGCGCGGGATGAACTCACCCTTCGGGTTGGTCACCAGACCCTTCATGCCGGCCAGCGTCCGGGTCTGGGTGAAGTTACCCGTCGCACCGGAATCCACGATCGTGATGATCGGGTTGTCCTGCGGGTAATGCGCCCGCAGCGCCTGACCGACCTCTTCGGTGGCTTCCTTCCAGAGCTCAACCAGGGCGTCGTTGCGCTCCTGCTTGTTCAACGCGCCGCGCTGGTACTTCTTTTCGATCGCGTCGGCTTCGCCTTCGTAGCGCTCGAGGATGTCCGCCTTCTCCGGCGGCACGATGACGTCGGCCATCGACACGGTGACACCCGAACGGGTGGCCCAGTAGAAGCCGGCATCCTTGAGCTTGTCGACGGTCTGCGCGACGACGATCATCGGGTAGCGCTCGGCCAGATCGTTGATGATCCGGGCCTGGACCTTCTTGTGCATCTGCTCGTTGACGAACGGATACCCCTGCGGCAGAAGCTCGTTGAAGAGCACCCGGCCCAGCGTGGTCTCGGCGGTCCAGGCATTGCCCGGGCGCCAGCCGTTCTCGCCGAACAGTTCGTTCTCGACCTCATGCGGCGGACGCAGCTGCGTCAGGCGCACCTTGATCTGAGCCCGAACCGACAGCGAACCGCGATCCAGCGCCATGATGGCCTCGGCCGGCGAGCTGTACACGCCGGTCTCCGGGACATCCTTGGCCGCCGCCGTGTGCTCACCCGTGTCGCCGGGAACCAGCGTGGTCAGGAAGAACAGACCGGTCACCATGTCCAGACGCGGCATGGCCAGCGGCTTACCCGACGCCGGCGACAGGATGTTGTTGCTCGACAGCATGAGGATGCGGGCCTCGGCCTGCGCCTCGGCGCTCAGCGGCAGGTGGACCGCCATCTGGTCGCCGTCGAAGTCGGCGTTGAACGCCTCACACACCAGCGGGTGCAGCTGAATGGCCTTGCCCTCCACCAGCTGCGGCTCGAAGGCCTGGATGCCGAGGCGGTGCAGCGTAGGTGCACGGTTCAGCAGCACCGGGTGCTCGGCGATGACCTCTTCGAGGACATCCCACACCTGGGGACGCTGGCGCTCCACCATCCGCTTGGCGCTCTTGATGTTCTGCGCGTGGTTCAGGTCGACGAGACGCTTCATCACGAACGGCTTGAACAGCTCGAGTGCCATCAGCTTGGGCAGACCGCACTGGTGCAGCTTGAGCTGCGGGCCGACCACGATGACCGAACGGCCCGAGTAGTCGACGCGCTTGCCGAGCAGGTTCTGACGGAACCGGCCCTGCTTGCCCTTGAGCAGATCGGACAGCGACTTGAGCGGACGGTTGCCCGGCCCGGTGACCGGACGGCCTCGACGGCCGTTGTCGAACAGCGCGTCCACCGACTCCTGAAGCATGCGCTTCTCGTTGTTGACGATGATCTCGGGCGCACCGAGGTCGATCAGTCGCTTGAGGCGGTTGTTGCGGTTGATCACGCGGCGGTACAGGTCGTTGAGATCGGAGGTCGCGAAGCGGCCGCCGTCCAACTGGACCATCGGGCGCAGCTCCGGTGGGATCACCGGCACCGCGTCGAGCACCATGCCCATCGGCGAGTTGCGATTCGTCTGGAACGCCGCGACGACCTTCAGTCGCTTGAGCGCACGCAGCTTCTTCTGGCCCTTGCCATTCTTGATGGTGTCGCGCAGGCTCTCGGCCTCGGCGTCGATGTCGAAGGTCTCGATGAGCTTCTGGATCGACTCTGCGCCCATCGAGCCCTGGAAGTACTCGCCGTAGCGGTCGACCAGCTCGCGGTAGAGGTTCTCATCGACGATGAGCTGCTTGACGGCCAGCTTGGTGAAGGTCGTCCAGATCTCGTCAAGCCGGTCCAGCTCACGCTGGGTCCGGTCGCGCAGCTGACGCATCTCGCGCTCGCCACCGTCGCGCACCTTGCGGCGCACGTCGGACTTGGCGCCCTCGGCCTCCAGCTCGGCCAGGTCGGCCTCGAGCTTCTGGGCGCGAGCCTCCAGGTCGGAGTCACGCTGATCGGCGACAGCCTTCTTCTCCACCTCCATCTCGGCTTCGAGAGTGGAGAGCTCGTTGTGACGCATCTCGGTATCGACCGCGGTGATCACGTAGGCGGCGAAGTAGATGATCTTCTCAAGATCCTTCGGCGCCAGGTCCAGCAGATAGCCCAAGCGCGACGGGACGCCCTTGAAGTACCAGATGTGCGTGACCGGTGCGGCCAGCTCGATGTGGCCCATCCGCTCGCGGCGCACCTTGGCGCGAGTGACCTCGACGCCGCAGCGCTCGCAGATGATGCCCTTGAAGCGGACACGCTTGTACTTGCCGCAGTAGCACTCCCAGTCGCGAGTCGGTCCGAAGATCTTCTCGCAGAACAGGCCGTCCTTCTCAGGCTTGAGCGTGCGGTAGTTGATGGTCTCCGGCTTCTTGACCTCACCGAAGGACCAGGTGCGGATGTCGTCCGCGGTCGCGAGACCGATCCGGAGTTCATCGAAGAAGTTGACGTCTAGCACGTAACTCCCTTTCCCCTTTCGGGATTTGTAGCCAATAACACTTAGCGCCCGCGGCGGTGCCGCGAATTAGGCGAGGTCTTCGACGGAGGCAGATTCGTTGCGCGACAAGTTGATTCCCAGGTTCGCAGCAGCGCGCTCCAGGTCCTCATCGTCACCGTCACGCATCTCGATTGCCGCGCCGTCCGAAGACAGCACCTCAACGTTCAAGCACAGCGACTGCAGCTCCTTGAGCAGCACCTTGAACGACTCCGGAATGCCCGGCTCGGGGATGTTCTCGCCCTTGACGATCGCCTCGTAGACCTTGACCCGGCCGACGGTGTCGTCGGACTTGATGGTCAAGAGCTCCTGCAGCGTGTACGCCGCGCCGTAGGCCTGCATGGCCCAGCACTCCATCTCACCGAACCGCTGACCACCGAACTGCGCCTTACCGCCCAGCGGCTGCTGGGTGATCATCGAGTACGGACCGGTCGAGCGGGCGTGGATCTTGTCGTCCACCAAGTGGTGCAGCTTGAGGATGTACATGTAGCCGACCGTCACCGGGTACGGGAACGGTTCGCCGCTGCGGCCGTCGTAGAGCACGGCCTTGCCGTCACCGTTGACCAGAACTTCACCGTCACGGTTGGGCAGCGTCGAGCTCAGCAGACCTTGCAGCTCCTCTTCACGAGCACCGTCGAACACCGGCGTGGAGACGATGCTGTCCGGCTCCGACGAGAGCATGTCCTGCGGCAGGTTGGCCGCCCAGTCGGGCGTCCCGCCGACGACATCGATGTTCCAGCCGGCCTTGGCCACCCACCCGAGGTGGGTCTCCAGGATCTGGCCGATGTTCATCCGTCGCGGCACACCGTGGGTGTTCAGGATGATGTCCACCGGGGTGCCGTCCGGGAGGAACGGCATGTCTTCGATGGGCAGGATCTTGCCGATAACGCCCTTGTTGCCGTGGCGGCCGGCGAGCTTGTCACCGTCGGAGATCTTGCGCTTCTGGGCTACGTAAACGCGGACCAGCTCGTTGACACCGGCGGGCAGCTCGTCGTCATCCTCGCGGGAGAACACGCGGATACCGATGACCTTGCCGGACTCACCGTGCGGCACCTTGAGCGACGTGTCGCGAACCTCGCGGGCCTTCTCACCGAAGATGGCGCGCAGCAGGCGCTCCTCCGGGGTCAGCTCGGTCTCGCCCTTCGGGGTGACCTTGCCGACCAGGATGTCGCCATCGCGGACCTCGGCGCCGATGCGGATGATGCCGCGCTCGTCGAGATCGGCCAGCACCTCATCGGAGACGTTCGGGATGTCCCGGGTGATCTCCTCGGCGCCCAGCTTGGTGTCGCGGGCATCGATCTCGTGCTCTTCGATGTGAATCGAGGTGAGCACGTCCTCCTCAACCAGGCGGCTGGAGAGGATGATCGCGTCCTCGTAGTTGTGGCCTTCCCACGGCATGATCGCGACGAGCAGGTTCTTGCCCAGCGCCATCTCACCGTTCTCGGTGCACGGCCCGTCGGCGAGAACCTGACCCGACTCGACGCGCTGCCCGGCGTCCACGATCGGACGCTGGTTGGCGCACGTGCCGTGGTTGGAGCGGGCGAACTTGCGCATCCGGTAGGTGTGCCGGGTGCCGTCGTCGGCCATCACGGTGATGTAGTCGGCGGAGACCTCTTCGACCACACCGGACTTCTCGGTCACGACCACGTCGCCGGCGTCGATCGCCGCACGCAGCTCCATGCCGGTGCCCACCAGGGGTGCCTCGCTACGCACCAGCGGAACCGCCTGGCGCTGCATGTTGGCACCCATCAGGGCACGGTTGGCGTCGTCGTGCTCGAGGAACGGGATCATCGCCGTCGCGACCGACACCATCTGGCGCGGCGAGACGTCCATGTAGTCGACATCGGCCGGCGTGACGTTCTCGACCTCGCCACCCTTACGACGAACCAGGATCCGATCTTCGGTGAAGCGGTTGTTGGCGTCGATCGGCGAGTTGGCCTGCGCCACGACGTGGCGGTCCTCCTCGTCGGCGGTCAGGTAGTGGATGTCATCGGTGACGACACCCTCGACGACCTTGCGGTACGGCGTCTCGATGAAGCCGAACGGGTTGACCCGTGCGTACACCGACAGCGAACCGATCAGACCGATGTTCGGACCCTCAGGGGTCTCGATCGGGCACATCCGGCCGTAGTGGCTGGAGTGCACGTCGCGGACCTCGAGGCCGGCACGCTCACGAGACAGACCACCCGGGCCCAGTGCCGACAGGCGGCGCTTGTGGGTCAGACCCGACAGCGGGTTGTTCTGGTCCATGAACTGCGACAGCTGGCTGGTACCGAAGAACTCCTTGATCGCCGCCACAACGGGGCGGATGTTGATCAGGGTCTGCGGCGTGATCGCCTCGACGTCCTGAGTGGTCATCCGCTCGCGGACGACGCGCTCCATGCGGGACAGGCCAACCCGGATCTGGTTCTGGATCAGCTCGCCGACGGTACGCAGGCGACGGTTACCGAAGTGGTCGATGTCGTCGACCTCGACCGGGACTTCAACACCGCCAGGCGCCGTCATCGTGGTCTGGCCCTCGTGCAGACGCACCAGGTACTCGATGGTCGCGACGATGTCCTCTTCGGTCAGCGTCGAGCTGGTGATCGGCTGGCCCGCGTTGAGGCCCAGCTTCTTGTTGACCTTGTAGCGACCCACCCGGGCCAGGTCATAGCGCTTGTCCTTGAAGAACAGGTTCTCCAGCAGGGTCTGCGCGGACTCCTTGGTCGGCGGTTCGCCCGGGCGCAGCTTGCGGTAGATATCCAGCAAAGCCTCGTCGGTGCCGGCGGTGTTGTCCTTCTCCAGCGTCGACATCATGATCTCGGAGAAACCGAAGCGCTCGCGGATCTGCTCGTTGGTCCAGCCGAGCGCCTTGAGCAGCACGGTGACCGGCTGACGGCGCTTGCGGTCGATGCGCACACCCACGGTGTCGCGCTTGTCGACGTCGAACTCCAGCCATGCACCGCGACCGGGGATCACCTTGACGCTGTGCAGCGTCTTCTCGGTGGACTTGTCGATGGTGTCGTCGAAGTACACACCCGGCGAGCGGACCAGCTGGCTCACCACGACACGCTCGGTGCCGTTGATGATGAAGGTGCCCTTCTCGGTCATCATCGGGAAGTCACCCATGAAGACCGTCTGGCTCTTGATCTCGCCGGTGTTGTTGTTGATGAACTCGGCCGTGACGAACAGCGGGGCCGCGTACGTCATGTCCTTGTCTTTGCACTCGTCGACCGGAGCCTTGACCTCGTCGAAACGCGGGTCGGAGAAGCTCAGCGACATCGAGCCCGAGAAGTCCTCGATCGGGGACAGCTCGGTGAGGACCTCTTCGAGGCCACCCACCGGGTTGACGTCACCACGCGCCTCAGCGATTGCGCGCCAGCGCGGCGAGCCGATCAACCACTCGAACGACTCCGTTTGGACGTCGAGCAGGCCGGGTACCTCAAGAGGCTCGCGCAGCTTGGCGAACGAAATTCGTTTTGGTGCTCCGGGGACGGAGTTAGAAGTAGTAGTCGTTTTGCTCTGGCTAGAGACTGCCAAGATGCATCCTTCCAGCACCTAATGCGACAACCGGACGTGTCCGAGGGTCGCGATATCTGCATCGGTTCGGCTGGCCTACTCGAGGCCCGGGCCTGTCCCCGACGCACGCGACACGCAGATAGGTCTCTGAGCTGGAGTGTCTTAGCTCAGACTTGAGGACCGGCGATGTCAGGTGCAGGTTGAGGTGGGCAGGATGCAGCCAGCGCAACGTCCAACAATAGCGGAGAACGGCGCATTCCTCAACAAGCGGGTGCCGGGCAGGCTGGCGCTGGCTGGCGAACTAGCTACCCATGCACACATGCTGGTCAACAGACTGGACCGTTTGGACCTTTCCGTCAAGGGAAACGCCGTCTTTAATGTGGAAAATACCCGCTGGGAGGCTTAGGCGCTGACCGTGGACGGGAACTGGCGGGTGGTCGGCGGCGCGGGGAGCGTGATGGCCCCGGCGCGGCCCATGACGATCGGCTGGCTCGGGACGTAGGTCCCGTCATTCGGGCTGCCATAGATGCCGTAGAGCGGATCGGTCGGCCCGTGGCCGGCATAGATGTCATTGATCCAGCCAGCGGCGAAGGTGCGCACCGCTTGTTTGGCTCCGGGCGGGGACGGCTTGACGATGATCGCGCTGGCAAGCTCGCCCAGCCACGCGAACCAGTTGTCACCCTGTATGACGTCGGTGTGTGAGCCGTTGTCGATCTGGACGCCGTAGAACTGATCGCCGTAGAAGGCCTGCATCAGTTTGGTGGCCACCCCGTAGGCGTTCCAGGGCTGGGGCGGAGCGGCGATCTGATAGTCCGGGATGCCGGCCGCCTGCAGCGCGGTCAGCGAATCAGTGAACAACGGATCCTGGGAGACGCCGTCGAACATCACCACACCGAGTAGGTTGTCGACCTGATCGGTTTGGGTGATCAGCGCCCCGACCGCAGTAGCGAAGTTCCCGCCCGCCGAGTGGCCGGTGAGCAGGAAATCCGTCGGGAGAGTGCCCCGAAGGCCCGCGGCATTGGCGCTGACATTCAGCGCCGAGCGGCTGCCTTGGAACATCTGTGCCACCGCTTCGCGCATCTGCTCCCCGCCGAGGTAGCAGCCTGGGCAGAACGGGGTGTCGAACCAGAAGATGTCCGGCACCACGACAATGCTGTTGGTCTCCTGGGCCAACTGCTGGGCCATGTCGCCGTACCAGTCGTTGAAGCCGAGGAAGCCGTGCTGCAGCCAGATGACGCCGTTGGCCTGCACGGTGCCGTCGGCCTGGGTCGGGAAGTACCAGTTGGCCGGGGCGGCGTAGCCGTTCGGGCCGCAGGGGATGTCCAGCACCGCGGAGCCGGTCCTCACCCCGGTGACGCCGTTGCCGACCCGAACCACGGGGGTGTTCGGGTCCAGGCCGTTGTCTCCACTGTTGACGGCCGGCGGAAGCTGGAATCCGAATAATCCGCCGACGGCGTCGATCACCCCTTTGACGATCCGGTCCACGAACGACAGCTGGTTGGCTTGCGCGGCCGGCAGCCCGATGGCGGCGGTGGGACCCATGATGATCTGCTGGTTGGATGCGGCGTAGAGGCCGTATTGCGGGGCATCGGGCGTCGCGCCGACGTACATGTCGTTGATCCAGCCGTTGCTCAACGTATAGACGGCGGCGGTGTTTCCGGCCGGCACAGCCCTGGTCACCAACTGCAGGACGATGTCGAAGATGGGGTTGACACCCAGCATGGAGTCGACGTGCGACCCGCCCTGCAGAACGACGCCGACGAAGTTGCCGGGCAGGGTCGCTGCGAGCACGTTGGTGGTCGCGCCGAACAGATTCCAACTCTGCGCCGGGGCGGCTATTTGGTAGATCGGCTTGCCCGCTGCGGCCAGCGCGGCCACCTGGTCGGCGAACGATCCGTCCAGCGCGCCGTTGGAGACGCCGTCGAACATCACCACGCCGACCAGGTCGGCGGGGTTGTACTGGGCATCGTCACCGCTGAGGTAGTCAGCGGCGACCGTAGCGGCGAACCCGCCGCCGGCGGAATGCCCTGCCAGCACGAAACGCTCCGGCAGCGCGGCACCGGTGAAGCCCGCGGCGAGTGCGCTACTCAGCAGCGTCGAGCGGTCCGGCCCGAGCAAGGCGGCCGCATCCTGCTCGGTTACCGCGCAGGTGAGGCAACCACCCGAGAAGGTGAACGGGATGGACGAGAGGGTGGGGGCCACGACGATGCTGTTGGTCTGCTGTGCCAGATCCATGGCCAGCGCCGAGTAAAAGGTATTGGTGGCGCCGAACCCGTGCTGCAGCCAGATGACACCTTGGGCGTCCACACTGCCGTCGGCCTGGGTCGGGAAGTACCAGTCGGCGGCGACGGTGTTGCCGATGAAGGCCCCGGGGATCTTCAGCCGGGAATGGCCGACCAGCACACCGGTCACACCGTTGGTCGGCGTTCCGGGCAACAGGACAGCTGACGTGGTGGCCGGCGCCGTCGGCGTCGTGGCGACTGCCGCGGCCTGGGTACGCGGTGCGATACCAAGACCGGACATCAGGTTGAGCACCGCGGCGGTGAGCGAACCGGATGCGGGAGCCGCAGTGGACGCGGATACGACGGTCGGGCTGCCGACCGAGGCGGTGATCTGGTCCGTTCGGACCTGAACGGCAGCGGCCGCCGCCGCCCGCCGGGACCTGCCGACCCCAGAGGTGGCCGGGACGCTGTCCGGTGTCGCGCTCACTGTTCCTGCGGCAGCATCGGGAACAGCGGTATCGGGGGCGACCGTGGCCGCGTCCCGGGCCCGCTGCTGGTCCGCGGCGCCCACTTTCTGGCGGCTCTGTGTCGTCTGTCCATTGCTTTGCCGGTCAAGCGTCGAGTGCGACGATCGCCCGCCGGACTTCGTGATGTCGGCGGGGGCGCCGGCCGTCCCTCGTGACACCCGGCTGCCGGCGCCGGTCGCCGTCGCACTCGCCGCCGCCGAAGCCGAAGCCGACGACGCGTGCTGGTTGCCGGAACCGCCGTTGTTGGCGTCGGCATGGGCCGCTCCGGCCCCTGTCACAAGCGCAGCGCCGAGCGCGAAAATCGCCGCACCGGTGCCTAACCAGACCTGCCGTCGCATCATCGCTGGCGTCACCGGGTTATCAGGCCGCGATGGCCGCTGTCGCGGCGGCAGGGTGGGTCGGCTGGACAATCGCGGCGGTCGAGCGCGGCGCGCCGCCGAATATCAGCGGCATGATGATGTCGGTCCACTTCTTCATCAGCTTCTCGATCGGTCCGAGCTGGCTGGCCAGCGGTGTGGGCAGCACCACCGCGGCGGCGTGGCCCATGATGATCGGCTGACCGGCGCTGCCGTAGATGCCGTACTGCGGGGCATCGGGGCCGGCGCCGACGTAGAAGTCGTTGATCCAGCCGGTGCTCAGCGTGTACACCGCTTGGGTATTACCGGCCGGCGAGCGCTTGGTAACCAGCTGCGCGAAGAAGTCCACAATCGGGTTACTGCCCAGCATCGAGTCGACGTGCGAGCCATTGACCAGGACGACGCCGTCGAACTGGCCCGGGCGCAGTGCCAGCAGCTCGTCGGTGGTAGTCCCGAAGGTGTTCCATATCTGGGCCGGCGCCGCGATCTGATAGACGGGGATGTCGAGGGTGTCCAGGCTGGCGATCGCCCGCGGCAGCGTGCCGTTCATGTTGACGCCGTCGTACATCACCACACCGAGCAGGTGGTTGACGTCTCCGGGTTGAAGATCGTCCACGTAGTAGCCGCCCACCGACGACGCGAACCCGCCGCCGGCGGAATGCCCGGCCAGAATGAAGTCCTCCGGCAGCGCCCCCTGGTAGCCGGCCTGGTTGGCGCTGATCGTCAATGCCGCGCGGCTGCCGAGGAACATGCTTGCGGCGGCTTTCTGCATCGACGTCCCATAGAGGGTGCAACCGCCACAGGTCAGCTGCGGGAAGGACGGCAGCGTAGGCACCACCACGATGGAGTTGGTGTCCTGGGCCAGCGTGGTGGCCAGCGCTGAGTAGTACGACTTATTGGCCAGGAAACCGTGCTGCAACCAGATGACCCCGTTGGCCTGCACCGAACCGTCGGCCTGGGTCGGGAAGTACCAGTCGGCAGGTGCGTTGAAGCCCCCGCTGACCGGGATCGTCAGCGTCGAGTGCCCGACCTTCACGCCGGTCACGCCGTTGGTGGCCGGCGGGGTGACCACCGACTCGGCCGCGCTCGACGAAGCCGCGGCGGGTCGCGCGCTGGTGCCGGTCGACGGCGCGGCCGCCGTCACAGGAGCCGTAGTCGTACCCGTGACACCGACGACGGACAGCACGTCGGCCAAGACCTTGGCTGGGGTGTTCGCAGCGCGCCGGGCAACGGCCGGCTGGGTGGCCGTGGCGGTCGATCTCGGGGTGCTCACCCTGGAGACGACGGCGGCGGGTGCGACACGGTTTCGACCCGTCGCGGCCGCGGCCGGCGACGAGCTGTTCGACGACGATTGCGAGGTGGACGTCCCTGAATGTTGGGCGCTGCCCCCGGTGTCGGCCGCCGCGGTGCCACTACCGGTCAGCAGGGCCGCGCCGATGCCGGCGAAGACGGCTACCGTCCCCCACCAGATCCGCCGGTCGCGTAACACCCAGCCTCCTCGTCGACGATCGCGCAAACGCTATCGGAGTGAGGGGTTGCTCGAACCCGTTTTTCCTCGAATAGGGACAGCTACATCAGCGAACAATCACAAAAGTTGCTGACGCACTGCGAATTTGGGCGGGTGAGCGCCCGTCCGTCACGGCCCCGAGGTCGGTTAGCTTCCGTCTTCGCCGGCGAAGGTGTGGGTGGGTAGCTTGTGGGTGCCTTCGAGGTCGTCGCGGATGGCTTCCTGGGCGGCTGGGGGCAGGGTGTGCAGGATCTGGCGGACGCGTTCTTGGCGGCGGCGCACAGCGTCACGTTCGGGGATACCAGGGGTGACCGTCAACTGCGGGGGCACACCCACGATTTCTTCGACACCACCATCATGATGACCGGCATCGACCATGGCCTGCTCCTCGGCCATGGTGGCCTCGTCCTTCTCCTCCGACATCCCGATCGGACCGATCCGGCGGCCGTTGAGGAACTGCCGCACCACCGGCTCATCAGAGGTCAACAACACCTCCCGCGGACCGAACATCACCAAATGCTTACGGAACAACATCCCGATGTTGTCGGGCACCGTACGAGCAATGTTGATGTTGTGCGTCACGATCAAAATCGTGCAATCGATCTGAGCATTGATATCAATCAACAACTGCGACAGATACGCCGTCCGCACCGGGTCCAGACCCGAGTCGGGCTCATCACACAAAATGATCTGCGGATCCAGCACCAACGACCGCGCCAACCCGGCCCGCTTACGCATACCACCAGAAATCTCACCAGGGAACTTGTTCTCATCCCCACCCAAACCCACCATGTCGAGCTTTTCCATCACGATCTGGCGGATCTCGGATTCCTTCTTCTTCGTATGCTCACGAAGCGGGAACGCGGTGTTATCGAACAGGTTCATCGACCCGAACAACGCACCATCCTGGAACATCACCCCGAACAGGGTGCGGATCTCGTAAAGCTCCTTGGCCGAGCACTCGATGATGTTGGTGCCATCAACGATGATCTTGCCCCGCTCCGGGCGCAACAAACCGATCAACGACTTCAAAAACACCGACTTACCCGTACCCGAAGGCCCCAACAACACACTGACCTCACCAGCGGGGATATCAAAGGTGACGTCCTCCCAGATCCGCTGGGAACCAAACGACTTCGTCAACCCCTCGACCTGAATACCAATACCCACGCCAGATCCTTCCGCGCCCACACTGGTCGGCCATCGCCGCGATGGCCTGTGGTTTGAGTCACTGTAGCGCACACCTATTGGCGCCAGTGAGTTTGTCTACCGAGCTGTGATCGGTGATCCCGACACCTCGTTGGCACCTCGTTGCCTGCATGGGGCCGGAATGACAAAATCCCCCGCGGGCCACGAGGGCCCGCGGGGGATTTCTGTGCAGAAAGACCTACTTGACGGTGACCGTCGCGCCGGCGGCCTCGAGCTTGGCCTTGGCGTCGTCGGCGGCGTCCTTGTTGACCTTCTCGAGCAGCGGCTTGGGAGCGCCGTCGACGAGGTCCTTGGCTTCCTTCAGACCCAGGCCGGAGACGATCTCGCGGACAACCTTGATGACGCCGATCTTCTTCTCGCCGGCACCCTCAAGGATGACGTCGAATTCCGACTGCTCCTCAGCGGCCTCGGCCGGGGCACCGGCGGCGGGGCCGGCAGCCGCAACGGCGACCGGAGCGGCGGCGGTGACGTCGAAGGTCTCCTCGAACTGCTTCACGAACTCAGAGAGCTCCAGCAGGGTCATTTCCTTGAACGCGTCGAGCAGTTCGTCGGTGGACAGCTTTGCCATGGTGATTCCTTATCTCGATATCTGGTGGTGGTTGGTATCAGGCGGCGGACTCTTCGCCAGCCTTCTTCTCTTGCAGAGCTGCGGCCAGGCGGGCGACCTGGGACGCGGGCGCCACGAACAGCGCCGCGGCCTGGGACTGCTTCGCCTTCATTGCGCCGGCCAGCTTGGACAGCAGCACCTCGCGCGACTCGAGATCAGCGATCTTCTCGACGTCGGAGACGGACAGCGCGCGACCGTCCATATAGCCGCCCTTGATGACCAGGGCCTTGTTTTCCTTGGCGAACTTCTTGATCGCCTTGGCAGCGTCGACGGGCTCGCCCTTGATGAACGCGATGGCGGTCGGTCCGGCGAACAGTTCGTCGAGGCCCTCGACACCGGCCTCGGACGCCGCACGCTTCACCAAGGTGTTCTTGGCGACGGTGTAGGTCGTCTCTTTGCCCAGTGACCTGCGCAGCTCGGCAAGGTTGGACACCGTCAGGCCGCGGTACTCGGTGACGACGGTGGCCGTCGCCTCCTTGAAACTCTCGGCGATGTCGGCGACCGCGGTGGCCTTGTCAGCCTTGGCCATGCTTGCCTCCTCGTGATGGTTGGGATGTCCACCACCGACGGGCGCAAAGGGCCGGAAATCACGAACGCCCCGACACAGGACAGGTCGGGGCGCAGAAGAATACTGTTACCTCGTCCTCCTGCGTGGGCCGCCGGGATAAACCCGGACCTTCAACCGATTGCTCGGTGACCGACGGTCTTCGGTGGAACTGGCCAAGGATAGCGTGCGCTCCGACTGAACTCCTAATTCAGCCGCGCAACAGGGCGGCCGCTCCGACCAGCCCGGCCTCGCCGCCCAGAGCCGCGGGCACCACCCGGAGCCCAGACAAGAAGTCCAGTCGGGCATAGTTCGTCAGCTCCGCCCGCAGCGGGTCGAATAACAGCGGACCGGCCTGGGCCACGCCACCGCCGATGACGACGAGGTCCAGGTCGCAGACGGCGCCCACCGACGCGATCATCGCCGCGATCGCGCGCGCCCCACGGTGAAATGCCCGCAGCGCGGTGGCATTTCCAGACGCAGCCGCATCGGCAAGTTCCTTGGCGTCGGCGCCCGCCCAGCCCTGGGTCCGCGCCCAGGCGGCCAGGTGCGGCCCACTGGCGATTGCCTCAACGCAGCCGCGGGCACCGCAGACACACGCCGGCCCGTCGGGGTCGACGATGACGTGCCCGACGTGGCCGGCGTTGCCCGTCCGCCCGTGATACGGCGCACCTTCCAGGACCAGTCCGCCACCGATGCCGGTCGACACCACCATGCCGAGCAGGAACGCCGCGCCTTGTCCGGCTCCGCGCCAGTGTTCCCCGAGCGTCATGCACAGCCCGTCACCGGCCAGCCGCACCGGCACGCCGGGGACGGCGGCAGCCACTCGCTCACGAACGGGGAAGTCGCGCCACGCGGGAATGTTGACCGGGCTGGTGGTTCCGCCGGGTAGGTGGATAGGGCCTGCCGAGGAGACCCCGACGCCGTCGACCGTGCCCCCGGCCGCGGTAAGGGCGTCGGTGATCGCCCGCTGGGCGGCAGCCCACACTTGTTCGGGGTCGTCGCTGTGCGGGGTGGGCTGGCGGGTCTCGTACTGCAGCCGCCCGTCGGCGTCGACGAGCCCGGCGGCGATCTTGGTGCCGCCGATGTCCAGGGCCAGGATGCGGTTCGCCGTCATCAGTGTTTGTGGGTGTTGTCGGGCTGGCGTGGGTCGCCGGGATGCTCGTAGCCGGGCGCCAGCCACACCAGGTCGGCGCGGCGCTGGTCGAGCCACAATCGGAACCGGTGACGCCGGGCGGCCCCGCGAAGATGAGCGACGATCAACGGCCGCACCTCAGCCAAATCCGGCTCGGAAGCCACCCGCCAGCCACCCGCGCCCGCAAAACGGAGGAAGCGGCGCGGGTTGCGCGCGTGGAAGTCGACGACGGTGTCGTCGTCGATGTCCACCCCGCTGGTGACGTGGGCGAACACGGCCCGGGCAACCGGGTCGGCCAACACCGCCGCCGCGATGCTGCCGATCTCCAATCGTGCCGTCGGCTCGGGCAGCAGGTCGTCCTCGCTCGGCGTCTCCGCGGTGACGGTGACGCCGAGAGTTTCCGCCTCCCGGGCCACCAGTTTCTCGGCCACCATGAGCTGGGTGAGCCAGCGCCGCAATTGACGGCCCTCGCTCGTGTGTGGTCGGGGCAGTGCCGCGACCTGCGGCGCCGCCCGCAGCGCCGCCTCGCGGGCGTCAACCTCGCCGACGTCCACGCTCACCCCGGCGACGGTGGCCGCGACGGTCATCGGACCGTCACCGCCACGGCCGGGGTGTACAGCAGCCGGCCTGCGCAGCCGACTCGAATCAGCGCCCACCACCGTCCTGGCTTCAGCCAGGGTGGCGGGGCGATGTCGAAGGCCACCTCGACGGTCGACCGGGCACTGACAACCGCTCCGCACGCCGACGGCCCGATCCACTCCCACGTTCCCCACGGACTGATGAGGTGTGCCTCCAGTGCCAGGTCGGCGTGGGCTGCGCTGCCGACGGTGACGGCAACGCGGGCACGCTCCCCGGGTGCGACGACGACCTCGGTGGGCTCGGTGACCAAGCGCACCAGCGGCTGATCCGGCGTGCCGACCGAGACCACGCACACATCCTCGACGGGTTGCCGCCACGCCGCGGGCACGTCCCCGGTCAGGGTGAGCTGCGCGCGGACCGGATAGTCCCCGGGCGATGCGACGGGCGGCACGCTGACGACGATCTCGGCTTCGCGGTGGTGCCCGGTGGGCAATTCGAACGACAGCACGTCGGGGTCGACCGTCCAGCCGCGCGGGCCACGCAGCCGCACCTCCCCGACCAGCGTCGCGTCGCTGCAGTCGCTGGCCGCGGTCATTCGCAGCCGCAGCCGGTCACCGGGTTGCGCGGTGACGGCCTCGGGATGCAGATGGGCCACGGCAGGCAAGCCGCCCAGCGGCGCTGGGCCGCGGTTGTGCAGCCAGTAGCGGGCGTATAGCGGCTGGGCGTTCTCGGCCTCGGGTGCCAGGGCCGCGCCGTCGGCATCGAGCACGGCATGGGAGTCGAGCCGGGCCAGCAGGGTCGCGATCTGGTACCCGTGCAGCCGCAGCGGCGGCTCACCGTTACCCCGCGCAGTCTCCAGCAGGTCGGCCGACACCACCGCCGAGACCCTGCCCACGTCGGAGGAGATGTTGACTTCGGTTGTGGTTCCCCGGGTTTCGACCAGCCGGATAGTGACGTCCTCGGGGTCTACCGCGGCGGAGCTACCGGTGGCGGTGGGATTACCGCCAATCTTGAGCGCCGCGAGGCTGACCGCGCCGGCAGGTTCGATACGCAGCAGAGACCCGTCGGGGGCCAGCGCGCCGCTGCCTTCGCCGGCCACGACGCATACCATCGGGTGGTTGAATTCCGCACTGCGGGAGGTTATTTCAGCATCTCGCCAGTCACCTCCTCCCGATATCAGTGCGAAGTCGAAGGTGTGGGTCCAGTGCTGCAGCTGGAAGTTCGACCCGTCCGGCGTCTTGCGTTGCGGCGGATCGATCCACACGCCAGACGGCCAGCCGGTGCAGGAGCGCATCAGTGAGCTGTGCAACGTCTGATCGGGTTCGACAGCGAAGCCGGGGACGCCGCGGTTGAGCAGGGCGACGGTATGCGATTCGAACTCGCCCATGCCTGACGGTGCATCCTGGGTGACGTCGATCTGCGCGTCGTCGAGGTCTTCAGCCAGAGCGCTGACAGCGTCAACCAGCCCGTCGACCCGGCGGCCGGCGACGATGAGTACCGGCAAGGCGAGCACGTCACGCAAGTCGGCGTCGGGCTGCCATATTTCGGCCAGCGGGCGGGTGGCGGGCACCCATACCCGCGCCTGCCCGGTGGCCGCGAGCTGGCGGTGCAGTTCTGCGGTGTAGGCGTGGTCGGCGGAAGCCAACACCGCGGCGGTGAAGGCGTTGTCGTCGGGACCGCCCAACGCAATTCGGGCGTCGGGCAGGTTGGAGTCGACGTCGAGATGGCCGTAGCGCGGGTGCTGGGCGCTACTGCACGTAGCGGTCACCCCGGCCCGTACCAACGCCACCATCAGTTCGCGGGCGCTAGGGGTGTCCTCGGCCGGCACCACGACCTCGGCCACCGACACCGCCCGGACGCCCGACCCGACATGGATCCGTGCCGCCGAGGACAGTCCGAACCAACCGTGCGCCGGGTTGTCCAGTGTCCATGGGTGTTCGGCGGAGTCGACTGCGTGGCCCTCGCCTGAGGCATGGTCGTGCAGCAGTCCGAACCCACGTCCGATGACGGCGTCGCCGACCTCGCTGACCGGCAGCGCCCCGGGGATCGGGCAGGGCCAGCGCAGCCGAAGTAGCCGGTCGGCACCGGTGAACTCGTCGATGGTGGTGCTGGTGTCCACCCGGTCGATGCCGTGCCACAGGGTCAGCACCTGGGTGTAGCGCAGTAGCTCGCCGATGTGGCCGGTCACGATCAACCGCTCGCCCAGTGGGCTGCGGAACGCCTGGACCGAATCCGCTTGGGCTGCACTCGAACACGTCACCGGTCCGGTCGGCAGCAGATGCCACGGCCCCTCCCCCGCCTTCGGGTGGGCCGGATATTCGTCGTAGACGGCCAGCTCGTTGCCGACCCGGCCGTCGGCGATCAATTCACGATCGCCCGACAACTCGACCAGGGAATCCACCGCGCCGCCGCGCGCGGGGTCCACCCGTAGCCGGTGATACTCGTTGGCGATCGCAACCCCGTCGACGGCCTGCCACCCGGTGGGACCATCGGCCGCCACCAGCCGGTAGCTGCGCCAGCCCAGCGAGTCGACGCCCTCGGCGAGCCAGCTCACCAGATGACCGTCGTCGGACACCACCGCGGGGCTGGTCACACCGTCCGCATCGAGCACCGAAACTCCCGGACCAATGGGCGCCGCCAACTTTGCGGTCACGATATCGGTTCTCTTGTGTGCCAACGGGTTCCACACCACCACCGATCCAGGCTCTGCCGCCGCGGCCCGCGACAGCAGTTGCAGTGCACTCGACCGCGCGCCCGAGCCGAGCTCCCACGCGTCGCGCCAACTGGTCAACAAGTCGAGGTACACCTGGTCGGATTCCGATCCGGTGATGCCGTCGTGGTGAGCGCCGTACGCCAGCTGAACCCATGCCTTGGCCAGCGCTGCCTCCGGGTAATGCGCCCCGGTGAGCAAGGCCGCGAACACCGCGAATCGTTCGGCACCGAGCACCGCGTCCTCGGCGGCGCGGTTGGCCTGCTTGGTGTCGATATAGGAGACGTCCTTGCCGGTGTAGATCGGGTTCATGTCGCGGGTCTGCGGTGACGGCGCCAGTCCGCGTTGCGACGTTTCGTCGCGCACGGCGGCAAAGAACTCCGCCGGTAGCGCGCAGACGAACCGCGGCCAGCAATACCGGGTGTTCCAGTCCCGGTGGATCTCGGTGACCCAGGCGTTGGGCGGGGTATAGTCGGTGCCGACCGGCAGCAGCACGTTGCGGGTCAGCGCCACCGATTTCAGCTCCGAGAACAGCTGATACGTGGCCTGCTCGGCGTCGGCCAGCGATGCCGCGGAATCCATCCACCAGCCGGCCGAGTAGTGCGCCGGCATGTAGTGGGTCAGCAGGCCGAGCCCTGACGGGGCGATCCACTCGAATTCGCTGCGGAATTGCATGCGCCTCGGGTCACCGTTGTCGGCCATCGGCCCCCACTGGTGGTGCGGCCCGCGGGCCCACGAACTCGACGTCAGGCCCGCATCGGCGGCCATCCCGGGGAACTGCGGATCGTGGCCGAACACGTCGAGCTGCCAGGCGGTGGCGGGGTCGGCACCCAAGACGTCACGCTGGAAGCCGACGCCGTGCACGAAGTTGCGGATCGCGGTCTCCGCACCGACCAGGTTGGTGTTGGGCTCGTTGTAGGTACCGCCCATCACCTCCACTCGCCCGTCTGCGATGAACCGACGCAGATCGGCGCGGTCCTCGGGGTGGGTGTCGAAATAGGGTTTGAGGTAGTCGACTTCAGCGAGCACGAACTTGTAATCCGGGTCGCGGCGGGCCATCTCGAGGTGGGCGGCCACCAACGCAAACCCGTTGTTCTGCCGGGCCCGCCCGGGCGGGTCCTCGGTCCACAGACTGGTGTAGGCACCCTGGGTGTTCCACCACACCGGGTCGTAGTGGAAGTGGCTGATCATGTACATCGTCCAGCCCGGCTCGGCGACGACGAACTCGAATGGGAAGTCCGCGCCAACGCGGGCCGTCCGCCGCTGGCCGGGCACAGCCTGCTCGACGCGCACCGGAATCTCGACGACTCCGTCGCCGGGTGTCAACGCAACGTCGTCGGATTGCAGCCCGTCGCCGAAGACCCGCACGGTGTCCGCTTCGCCGGCGCCGCCGTAGCCGATTCGGACCACCTGCAGTGGCGCATCGGGCGGGCCGACGAAGAGCTCCGTCGACTCCGCGGAGGTAACCCGCACGCCAGCAATGTACGGCCCAGCGATCGCTCACCGGAGCGACACGTCGATGACGAGCGGGCGATGATCGGAGATCGGCAGAGCAGGTGTGCACACGTCGGTGGCCACCAAGTCGTCATGGTCGATGAGGATGTGGTCGAGCTGACGGTCCGGATAGTGCAGCGGAAACGTCGGCGCGGCTGCCAACGGACGCAGCCCGGTGCGCCGGCCCCGGGCGGGCGCCGACATGTTCAGGTCGCCCATCAACACCCGCGGCCCAGGCAGGCCGCGCAGATCACGGATGAGCCGCTTGAGCTGCACATGGTTCCAGCCGGGCACGAACGACAGGTGCGTGTTGGCCACGGTCATCACTCCGAGCGGGGTATCGAGCTGAACCGCCATTGCCGCTCGGGGCTCCTCATGGAGGATCTGCACCCGACGGGCGCCAGGCAGGTACACCGGTAACGGCACGGGGATTCGGGGCAGCCGCAGCTCCTGCCACGAGATCGCCGGATATCTCGACAGCAGGGCGATCCCGTACGCGGCGGTGCCCGGTTGTTCGGCGCCGGTGGCGGCCATCCACGTCGCCCCCGGGGTGCCGGCGATGGCGGCTACGAATCGATGCGAGACGGCGTCCATCGCCGCCGCGGCGATCGCGGTGAGATCAGCCAGCGACGAGCGCGGCTGGCCGACGTCAACCTCCTGCAGCGCCAGAACATCGACATCCAGGCGACGAATGCACGCCGATAATCGCTCCAGACTCACCTGGCCGTCGTCCACGCTGCGCCCGTGCAAGATGTTGAAGGTGGCCATGCGCATGGGTACTGGGTACCCGTGTCGGCTCCGGGTCACCGCCTGACGGCGGCAGCCAGTAGCGCCGACATCGCGAGCGCACCGTCGGCGACCTCCTCGGGTTCGAGCACCTCGAAGGCAACCCCTGGCATGGCCAGATACAGCACCAGCGTCTTCGGGTCATCCGTCCCGGCGGCGACGACGCAGGTGTCGGGTCCGTCATCCTCGATGCTCACCGACGTCAGTGAAAAATGCTGGGCTATAACAGTTTTGGCGGCATGATAACGAACCCTGGCGACGTAGCGGTACGGCGAGGTGGTGATGGCACGCCGGACGTAGGCGGCGGCGTCGGGCGCCGGCCGGGCGGTGAAGGTGGTTCCCCTCGCACGTACCTGCGCCATCCGGTCCAGCCGCAGGCTGCGCCAGTCGTCGCGGTCGCGGTCGTAGGTCAGCAGATACCACCGCCGCCCGGTGGTGACCATTTGATACGGCTCGAGGCGGCGGCTGGTCGGTGAGCCGGCCCGGTCGACGTAGTCCACGTCGACGTGCTCGCGGTCGCGGCAGGCCCGCGCCAGCGTCATCAGGACCTCGGGATCCACTGGCGAGTCCGCCTCGAGTGCCAGCGTGACCGTGGCGTCGTGCACGGCCGCGACCTGCGAGCGCAGTCGCGCGGGCATCACCTGGTCCATTTTGGTCAGGGCGCGCAGTGCGGCCTCGCCGACGCCTGCGACGCTGCCCCCGGCGGCGAGGCGCAGGCATACCGCCATCGCGACGGCCTCGTCGGCGTCGAGGAGCAACGGCGGCAGCGCGGCACCGGCGCCGAGCTGATAGCCGCCGCCGTGGCCGGTGCTGGCGTGGACGGGGTAACCGAGTTCACGTAGCCGTTCGACGTCGCGGCGCACGCTGCGGGTGGTCACGCCGAGCCGTTCGGAGAGCTCCTTGCCCGACCAGACCCGCCGCGATTGCAACAGGCCGAGCAGTTGCAGCACCCGGCTCGTCGTCGGTGACATGACGTCAGTGTCGCGCATTCTGCGGACAGAAACTGTCCGCAACTCATGAAAGCCTTCGGATATGACCTGGACAGCCCGGAGTGCCGATCAGCTGGATTGGCATTGGCGCAACGTCCTGCGGCCCGGTCTGGCCGGCCTGACCGACGACGAGTACTTCGGGGAGCCGGTGAATGGATGTTGGACGGTGCACCGCGATGGCGCCGTGCGGGCCGGCCGAGGGCCTTATGCCGACTGCGCGCTGTCTGAGGTCAGAAGTGCACATCAGCCGTGAAGTCATCCAGCACGGGGCCGAAATCGCTTGTCTGCGTGATCTATACATCCATCAGTAGAGAGAAGGACCATCATGCCCACCCTTGCCCCACCTGTCCGCGACGAGCGGGAGGCCTTGCGCGAGTTCCTCGCCTACCAGCAGAGCGCGTTCGTCGCCGTCACCTACGGACTGACCGACGAGCAAGCCCGGTCCACCCCGACGGTCAGCACGCTGTCGATCGGCGGACTGATCAAACACGTGACCGGGGTGCAGCGCGACTGGATGGGGCGAGTCGCCGCGGCACCGCACGAGCCACCGGCCGACGACCGCCCGTTCGAGGAACGGGCCGCGGAGTATCAGGACGAATACGTGATGCGGCCCGACGAGACATTAGCGCAGCTCCTGGACGCATTGACCACCCAAAACGCTGCTTCGTTACGGCTGGTGGAGACTGCCGATCTGGACGCCGCGGTGCCCGTGCCACGCGATGCGCCGTGGTTCCCCAGCGATGTCGACGCGTGGTCGGTGCGATGGGTGTTCGCACACCTGCTCACCGAGCTGGCCCGGCACGCCGGTCACGCCGACATCATCCGCGAAAGCCTAGATGGTGCAACCATGTACGAGCTTGTCGCGGCGGCCGAGGGCATGGAACCGCAACCGTGGCTGACGCCGTGGCAACCTAAAACGTGAGGTGAACACGCCGTTGTGACCGGCATCGCTGCGGCACCGGAAAATTGGTGGTATGTATCGCCGGTTTGGCACACTTCAAGAATGAATTCGACCAAACACCGCGAAGTAGCCAAGCTCGATCGCGTTCCGTTGCCGGTCGAGGCCGCCCGTATGGGCACGACCGGCTGGCAGCTCACCCGCACCGGCGCCCGCGTGCTCAGCACGCTGCCCGGGCGTGGGCGCTGGCAGGAGAAGGTCATCAAGCAAATTCCACAGACCTTCTCCGACCTCGGCCCCACCTATGTCAAGTTCGGTCAGATCATCGCGTCCAGCCCGGGTGCATTTGGCGAAGGGCTGAGCCGGGAGTTCCGCAGTCTTCTCGACGCGGTACCGCCCGCCGACACCGCCGAGGTACACAAGCTGCTCAAGCAGGAGCTCGGTGGCGACCCGGCCGACCTGTTCGCCACGTTCGAGGAGGAGCCGTTCGCATCGGCCTCGATCGCCCAGGTGCACTTCGCCACCCTGCACACCGGTGAGGACGTCGTCGTCAAGATCCAGCGGCCGGGTATCCGCCGCCGGGTGGCCGCCGACCTGCAGATCCTGAAGCGCTTCGCCCAGCTCGTCGAGCTGGCCAAGCTGGGACGGCGACTGTCCGCCCAGGACGTGGTCGCCGACTTCTCCGACAACCTCGCCGAAGAGCTCGACTTCCGCATCGAAGCGCAGTCCATGGAGGCCTGGGTATCGGGTCTGCATGGTTCCCCGCTGGGCCGCAACATCCGGGTGCCACACGTGCACTGGGAGTTCACCAGCGAGCGGGTGCTGACCATGGAGCGGGTGCGCGGGGTGCGTATCGACGATGTCAAGGCAATCCGCACGAAGGGGTTCGACGGCACCGAGCTGGTCAAGGCGCTGCTGTTCTCCACCTTCGAGGGTGGCCTGCGCCACGGGCTGTTCCACGGCGATCTGCACGCCGGCAACCTGCTGGTCGACGACGACGGCCGCATCGTGTTCCTGGACTTCGGCATCATGGGCCGCATCGATCCGCGTACCCGCTGGCTGCTGCGCGAGCTGGTCTACGCGCTGCTGGTCAAGAAAGACCACGCCTCCGCAGGCAAGATCGTGGTGCTGCTGGGCGCGGTGGGCACCACCAAGCCCGAGCAGCAGGCCGCCAAGGACCTCGAGGCATTTGCCGCCCCGCTGACGCTGAAGACGCTCGGGGACATGTCGTACGCCGATATCGGCAAACAGCTTTCGACGCTGGCCGACGCCTACGACGTAAAACTGCCGCGCGAGCTGGTGCTGATCGGCAAACAGTTCCTCTACGTCGAGCGCTACATGAAACTGCTGGCACCGAAGTGGCAGATGATGAACGACCCCCAATTCTCCGGGTACTTCGCCAATTTCATGGTCGAGGTCAGCCGCGAGCACCAGAGCGACGTCGAGGTCTGATGGAGATTCGTACCGGCACGGCAAGAGTCCCCTGGGGGCAGAAGCGCAGCGACCCGGGGCAAGCGCAAGAAGATCTCGAGATCTACTTCGAGGACATGGGCAACCCCGGCGACCCGCCGGTTCTGCTTGTCATGGGGCTCGGCGCTCAGCTTCTGTTGTGGCGCAATGGGTTCTGCGAGAAGCTGGTCGACCAGGGTTATCGCGTGATTCGCTACGACAACCGCGACGTGGGGTTGTCCTCCAAACTGCACGGCCTGCGCGCCGGCGGCGGGCTGGTCCCCAACCTGGTGCGCTCCTATCTCGGGCGCCCCAGTCCGTCCGTCTACAAACTGGAGGATATGGCCGACGACGCCGCGGCGTTGCTCGATCATCTCGGGCTCGACCGTGCGCACGTGGTCGGGGCGTCGATGGGCGGGATGATCGCGCAGATCTTCGCCGCACGGCACAGCCGCCGAACGAACGCTTTGGGAATCATCTTCTCGTCCAACAACTCTGCGTGGTTGCCGCCTCCGGCGCCGCGGGCGCTGCTGTCCCTGATCACCGGCCCGTCGCCCAACTCGCCACGCGAGGTGATCATCGAGAACTCGATCCGGGTCGGCAAGATCATCGGCAGCCCGGGCTATCCGATATCCGAGGAGAAGGCGCGCGCCGATGCCATCGAGGCATACGAGCGGGCGCACTACCCGCAGGGCATCGCACGGCACTTCGGCGCCGTACTCGGCAGCGGCAGCCTGAAGCGCTACGACCGGCAGATCAGCGCACCCACCGTGGTCATCCACGGCCGCGCCGACAAGCTGATGCGCCCATCCGGCGGACGCTCGATCGCATCGGCTATCCCGAATGCCCGACTGGTGCTATTCGACGGGATGGCGCATGACCTGCCCGAAGCGCTGTGGGACGACATTGTGGGTGAGCTCAAGACCACGTTTGCCGAGGTCAGCTAGCTAATTACGGTGCGCCGTGAACTCGCCGACTCACACTTGTCGGGGCTAGCATCGGGTGTGCACACGCGGTGATCGCCAGTCTCGGGGGGATACGTGGTTGCTGCCTCAAGCATTCAGATGCGAAAGGCACACCGGCATGGCCAAACGACTACAACCTCATTTCGAAGACGTACAAGCCCACTACGACTTGTCCGACGATTTCTTCCGGCTTTTCCTCGATCCGACCCAGACCTACAGCTGCGCGTACTTCGAACGCGATGACATGACTTTGGAACAGGCCCAGATCGCCAAGATCGACCTCGCGCTGGGCAAATTGGGCCTTCAGCCGGGCATGACTTTGCTGGATATCGGCTGTGGATGGGGCGCCACCATGATGCGCGCCCTGGAGAAGCACGACGTCAATGTCATCGGCCTGACGCTGTCGAAAAACCAGCGCGATCATGTCGAGCGGATCTTCGAAACAACCGCCAGCCCCCGGGACAAGCGCGTCGAGCTCGAAGGCTGGGAGCAGTTCGACGAGCCGGTCGACCGGATCGTATCGATCGGTGCCTTCGAGCATTTCGGCTTCGACCGCTACGACGACTTCTTCGCGATGGCCCACCGGGTGCTACCCGACGACGGGGTGATGCTGCTGCACACGATCACGTCGTTCACGTTTGACCAAATGGCGCAGCGGAAGGTCCCGCTCACGTTCGAGGCGGCACGGTTCGCGAAGTTCATGCTCACCGAGATCTTCCCGGGTGGCCGGCTGCCGACGGTGGAAAAGGTCGAAGACCATTCGAGCAGAGCCGGCTTCACGCTGACGCGTGTCCAGTCGTTGCAACCGCACTACGCGCGCACACTGGATTGTTGGGCGGCGGCGCTGGAAGCCAACCGCGACAAGGCCATCGAGGTGCAGTCCGAGGAGGTGTATGAGCGGTACATGAAGTACCTCACCGGCTGTGCGCGTGGATTCCGGGTCGGATACATCGACGTCGATCAGTTCACGCTCGAGAAGCAGCCGAAGGACACGCACCGTTAACGCACTGCTTGACGGCCGTTCCGATGGGCCGAGACGGTATGGTCCAGATCACATAGTGCATACTGGCGCGCAAACCCATTCGCGGGGGCAGTGGAGTAGTTCGATCAGAAAAATCAGGAAGGCTTAACACTCATGCCCGAGGCAACCGAGACCAAGGACATGCGGCCCCATTTCGAAGAGATCCAGGCGCATTACGACCTTTCAGACGACTTCTTCGGCGTGTTCCAGGACCCGACACGCAAGTACAGCTGCGCATACTTCACCGGACCGAATGCCACCCTCTCCGAAGCCCAGATCGCCAATGTCGACCAGCACCTGGACCGCTTGGACCTCAAGCCCGGCATGACCCTGCTCGAGGTGGGCTGCGGTTGGGGCCTGACGCTGCAGCGCGCGATGGAGAAGTACGACGTCAATGTGATCGGCTTGACGCTGTCGAAGAACCAGAAGGCCTACTGCGAGCAGCTGCTGGGCAAGATCGACACGACGCGCACGTTCGATGTTCGGCTGGAAGGTTGGGAGCAGTTCCACACCCCCGTCGACCGCATTGTGTCGATTGAGGCTATCGAGCACTTCGGCTTCGAGCGCTTCGATGACTTCTTCAAGAACTCCTTCGACATCCTGCCCGACGACGGCCGGATGACCATCCAGAGCAGCTGCGGCTACCACCCCGACGACCTGGCCGCCCGTGGCAAGAAGCTGACATTCGAATTGGCCCGCTTCGCCAAGTTCATGGTCGACGTGATCTTCCCCGGCGGCCGTATCCCGAGCACCAAGATGTTGGTCCAGCACGGCGAGAAGGCCGGGTTCGTCGTACCTGAGCCGCTGTCCCTGCGCAATCACTACATCAAGACCCTCGGCATCTGGGCAGCGCGGCTGGAATGGCACAAGGACGAGGCCATTGCGGCCGCGGGCATCGAGAGCTACGACAACTACATGCGGTACCTGACCGGCTGCCAGTACTACTACGTCGACGAGGCGATCGACGTGAGCCTGGTGACCTATCTCAAGCCGGGTGCGGCCGCCTAGTCCGCGCCACCAGACGCACAGTCCCCCGCCACGCCAAAGCGTGGCGGGGGATTTCATGTCCGCCGACCCATGTCGGATCAAGCGGGCGCCGTTCGTCGGACAGGTAGAGAGTTCAACCAGCGGATCACGCGGGCCAAAAATAAGATCTGCCAAGCGAGTATCCCGCTACCAGTGCCGCCACGGGAACTGCGGGGAGAGCGCACGCCGCACGTACTGTCGTGCATCTCCTCGGTGCTCACCGATGGGTAGTGGTCGTCGGCCGGCCAGCGAACTGTGCGCGCTGATGCCCGCGGAGTTGGCGGTCCATGCGGTGCATGCACTTGTGTTGCTTCATGATTCACGTTGATCAACCCGAACGGATACAGCCGGTGAATCGGTGCCATAGGAGGAGCAGGACCGGCGCAGCGAAGCCGTCGATTGGTATCGGAAGGCGATGGAACTCAACGGCTCTGAACCCGGGCGAGTATTTCTCCGTCGGCGAATCGCCGACTACGGCGGCTGACCGCGAGTTAGTGTCGGGGTCATGGCAGTTGGCCGGCTCGCTGATCCGAATTGCACACTCGGCACCGATCCCCGATCGGATCCGCGGATGGTGGCGGCATTCGCCCCGATCGGTCTGGCCGACCCGTTTCCTGATGCACCGCTGACGGTCGACTCGCCGTTGGCGGATCGGTTGGCATATGCGGCGGCCGCCGAGGAAGCTGTCGGCGGCGTGCTCAACGCGTTCGCGTCGGCCGCTCCTGCTCCCGACGGAGTCACCACGACGACGGTGACGATTCCCGGTAACGACGGCAACGAGATCACGCTGTTCGTCAGCCGCCCGGACCGGGCCCACGGCCCGTTGCCTGCGGTGGTGCATTTCCACGGCGGGGCGATGGCAATCGCCAGTGCCGGGGATCCCGCGTACCGGCATATCCGGGAGAGCCTGGCGGCCACCGGCCTGGTGGCGGTTGGGGTGGAGTTCCGCAATTCCGGTGGTCGGCTCGGCGCACATCCGTACCCAGCGGGGTTGAACGACTGCGCGGCCGCCACCCGGTGGGTGCACGCCAACGCCGCCGATCTCGGGGTGAGCCATCTGATCGTCGCCGGCGAGTCCGGTGGCGGAAACCTGACGCTGACCGTCACACACAAGGCCAAACGCGAAGGGTGGCTCAGCGAGATCGCTGGGGCATACGCCCAGTGCCCCTACATCTCCAATCGCTGGCTGGACTATCCCGATGAACTGCCGTCGTTGCGGGAGAACGACGGCTACTTCATCAGCTGCCAGCAGGCCGCGTTGCTGGGCTCGATCTACGACCCGAGCGAGACACATAACGAGGATCCGACCTGCTGGGCGGGGCTGGCCAGCCACGACGACCTGGTTGGCCTGCCGCCCCACGTGATCTCGGTGAACGAACTCGATCCCCTGCGGGACGAGGGCCTCGCCCACTACCGCCGGCTGCTCGCTGCGGGAGTTCCCGCGGCAGGGCGGATCGTGGTCGGCACGTGTCATGGCGGGGACTTGCTGTTCCCGGCGTTGATGCCGGAGGTTTTTGCGGCCTCAGTGCGTGACGTCAGCGGTTTCGCGCACTCGGTGGGTTGTTATTAAGAGCCATTAAATGCCCTGCATCCCAGCGTCGACCGATTCGGTGCAGCCGAGGGTCTTATCGATATCAAATTTCGAGGCGAGCAGGCAAGGAAAAACGTCCGCCGATCAGCACCGTTTCGGTTGACAGGGGGTAGCACCTCTGCGAGTATTGGCTCAACCCGTTATGGGATCTTGACCACACTTTTGGGGGGTAGTTATGTCGGTCATCGCTACAAAACTTCAGACCACCGCTGGTGCCGCGATCATCGCGGCCGCAGCTGTGATGACGCCGGCCGTTGCTCACGCAGCGCCAAGCCTGGCTTCGTTCTCCGAGGGAATCGGCAACTCCGCCGAGCTCCTCATCGACCCGGTGGTCATCGTGGCCACCCCCGGTGCGCACAAGAGTGCCGCGGCGAGCGTGACGGCCAACTCGACGCCGCCCGCCCAGGTCATCCAGACATTCATCTCAGGGTTTGTTGACGCAGCCCAGAGCGCCGTCAAGGCAGGCGTCCAGTATTTCGGGACGTGGGTCTACGGCGGTCTCGCGTTCACCGGCCTGGCGTTCTCGTTGGCGGGTCAGATCCTTCCCGGCCCGATCGGCGACGCCTTCACCAACGTCGGCACCGGATTCGACAACGCAGCCACCAACGTCGCCAAGGCCATCAAGATCGGCCCGTACTCCACTTCGGCCTAATCAGTCAAAAGAAACGGCTCGTCAGTTGTTGCCAATCAGCAGCTGGCGGGTCGTTTTTTGTTGGCCAACTGTCGCGGTTGATCTTCAAATGCTGACCGCACTGGATATGGGAATTAATTGAGTGAAATTCTTTTCGCGGCGACGGTTCAACGACGACCCGGACGATGACGATGAAGTTGTGACCCACGACGGTGATGACGAGGAACAGCGCTGGTTCAAGCGCCGCGAGGTCGTTTGGGCCGCGCTGGGAGTTTTGGCCATCGTCATTGTGTTCGGGGGTTGGCTCGGTTTGCGCGCGCAAACCGCGAAATCGAGCCTTGAGCAAGCTCGCAGCAGTGCACAGCAGGCCAAAGACGCACTCCTGCAGGGAAATACGAAGGATGCATCGCGCTTTGCAGCCGATGCGCAATCACATGCCAAGGCGGCCCGCGACGCGACGCATTCGCTGCCGTGGGACATCGTCTCCGTCGTGCCATGGTTGGGCAGCCCGTTCAAGACTGGGCAACAGATCTCCGATGTGGTGCTCGGCCTGGCCGCCGACGTTCTGAAACCCGTCGCGGATGCGGGCTCGACTGTCGCGCCGGATCAGTTGCTTGCCAACGGCCGGCTGGACGTGGCAGCGCTTCGCCGGGAAGAGCCAACGCTGACCAAGATCGCGGCAGACGCGGCGCGCCTCGATGCTGCCGCACAGGCCATTTCAGAACCGAGTTACCTCGCCGCGGTCAGCGGAGCCCGATCACAGCTTCAAGCGCAAGCGTCTGACATTTCACGACTGCTGGGCAACACGGCCCTCGCCGCGCGGCTGGCACCGTCGATGCTGGGCGCCGATGGCCCTCGCAGCTATTTCATGGCTTTCCAGACCAACGCCGAAGCCCGAGGTACCGGAGGGCTGCTCGGCGGGTTTGGGATCCTCCGGTTCGACGACGGCAAACCGAGCGTCGACAATCTTGGAGCGAATACCGAACTAGACAAGGCTTTCACTCCGTTCTCGGTTAACCCAGAATTCGACGAGCAGTATGGGTTTACCAATCCCACCACTGATTACCGCAATAGCAATCAGAGCTCGCACTTTCCGTACGCGGCGCAAATTTGGAAGTCGATGTGGGCGCAACAGACCGGGATGAATGTCGATGGAGTCATCTCCATCGATCCAATCGCTCTGAGCTACATCCTCGGCGCCACCGGAGCGATCACGTTGCCGGACGGCGAGATGGTGACCAAGGACAACGTCGTCGAATTGACCGAGTCAACGGTATATAGCCGCTTTCCGACTGATCAAGCTGCACGAAAGCGCTATCTGCAAGAGATTGCCACCGAGGTGGTCAAGAAGATCACCAAGCCGGTGGAATCACCGCGAAAGCTGCTCAACGCCTTGGGGCGAGCAGTCAGCGAGCGCCGAATCGCGGTGTGGACCTCGTCGCCGACCGATCAGGAGCTGCTGGAAGAAACGCCGCTGGCGCACGTCATTCCCGACGATCCGGCGCCATACGCGGAAGTCGTCGTCAATAATCTCGGCGGCAACAAAATGGACTATTACCTCGATCGACAGATCGAATACGTGGCCGACGGCTGTGATGGCGACAAGCGCACGTCGACCGTGACGATCCGACTGACCAACACACTCAAGGACGTGGACGGGTTACCGGACTACGTCGCAGGGCGGCTGGGCTTTTTCCCCAATATCTCCGGGGAGATCCCCAAGGGGACGATGCTCACCTCAGTCCGCCTCCTGACCACCAAGGGCGCGGACGTCATCAGCGTTCTCGCCAACGGCAAAAGGACCCGGGTCTTCGGATCGACGGAACGTGGACACCCGAGCTTCGAATCTCAGGTGGCCATACCGCCGGGTCAGACGATCGAATTGATCTTCCGACTCATCGAACCGATCACTTCCGGAGCGGCACGAGTTCCGATTCAGCCGCTGGCGGACAATGCCACTGCGAAGGTCTCGGTGCCCACATGTACTCGATAGGCCGCGCTCAACCCGCCGGGGTCGGCATTGCCCCCGCCATCGCGGTGCCTGTGTGTCCAGGATGAGTTGCGGCGCCTCAACAGGGGTACTTAGCCAAGCGTTGCAATCTGAATGCTGGGCCCGGACTTGATAGATGGAAGCTCAAGAACCGTAGCCCGGCAGATTGCGACATGGGAGCGGGCGGGGAATGACAGGAGGGGACCGCTGTGAATCTGCAGGAATTCGCCAGAGTGCTGCGCACTCGATGGGTCACCGTGGTCTTGACGATCATCATTGCGGTTTTGGGTGCAATCGCGGTCAACCTCTTCACGACCCCGCTGTACCAGGCTTCGACGCGGCTCTTCGTATCAACGACGGCTGGCGCGTCGGTGACCGAGATTTACCAGGGCAATCTGTTCTCTCAACAACGAGTCAAGTCGTACGCCGAGCTGGTCACGGGAGAAACGTTGGCACAGCGCACAATCGACAAACTGGGCCTGGATATGAGCGCAGGCACGCTGCAGGCAAAGGTTACGGCGACCACTGAAGCTGACACGGTCCTGATCGATGTCGCCGTTCTCGACGAGTCGCCACTTCGTGCCCGCGACATTGCCAACACCCTCTCCGACGAATTCGTCTCCCTGGTGCGCGATTTGGAGACACCGGAGAAGGGGGGTACGCCCAACGCGCGCGTTGTCGTTGAACAGCGCGCATCGCTTCCCCACCAGCCTGTAGTCCCCAAGACCGCGCGCAATCTTGCGGTCGGACTCGCATTCGGCACGCTGTTAGGTGTGGGTCTTGCTGTTCTGCGCGACATGCTGGATAACACCATCAAGACCCAACAAACCCTTGAAACGGTCACCGGCACCGGCGTCGTGGGCTACATCCCCCTCGACAAGGAGCTACGAAAGACACCGGCGATAGCGTTCGATGCGGAAAACTCGGGAGTGGCCGAAGCCTTTCGTAAACTGAGGACCAACCTGCAGTTCCTTGCCGTCGACAACCCGCCTCGCCTGATCGTGATCACCAGCTCCTCGCCGAGTGAAGGTAAGTCGACGACGGCAATAAACATTGCCCTCGCGCTGGCCGAGGCCGAGCACAACGTATTGCTGATCGACGGCGACATGCGTCGTCCGCGCTTGGCCAAGTACCTCGACCTAGTTGGATCGGTGGGGTTCAGCACGGTACTCAGTGGCGGCGCACCACTGGCCGAGGTGCTGCAGAAAACACGCTTTCCCCGCCTGACCGTTCTGACCGCCGGACCTACTCCGCCGAATCCGAGCGAGCTCCTTGCGTCAATGGCGGCTAAGAACTTACTGGGCGAAGTCCGTGCGCAATTCGACTACGTCATCGTCGATACGTCGCCGCTGCTCGCTGTCACAGACGGGGCAATCCTGGCCGCGAACGCAGATGGTGCGCTGGTTGTCGCGCGCTTCGGACACACCAAGCGCGAGCAACTCACCCACGCAATTGGAAGCCTGAATGATGTTGGCGCCGCGGTACTCGGCGCAGTGTTCACGATGATGCCGACCCGTGGCGGCTCGGCGTACAGCTACAACTACTACAACTACGGCCAGGGTTATGGCGACAAGGACCAGAATCAAGGTTCCGGACGGGAGTCTGCATCCGGAGGTTTGACGGGCGAATCCGCGGGCAAGACTTCCACGGCGGGCAAATCGGCAGTAAATAAGCACGCAAACAAGGAAACGGGGGCGTCCCACCGCGCAGAAAGCGGCCATGCTTCTGAGAACTAGCTGTGCAACACCTGCGTGGCCGAGTTATTATGCGGCGACTCCCCCACGCTATAGCTAATATCTCCACGTCAGACTCGACACGTTTCAGCTCGAGTGGCGCCGCCAAGGGGGTTCGCAACGTTGGGCGGACGGGTCTCCGCTGAGTTGTCGCGGCCAGCAGTCTTCGGTTTCCCATGTGCGGGATAGCCGGTATTCGTCGGATCGATGGTGCACCGGTCGACCGAGAGGCGCTGTCGTCCATGGCGCAGCTGTTGCGTCATCGTGGTCCGGATGCAACGGGCATTTGGTTTGATGGCACTATCGGAGTAGCGCATACACGTCTTTCGATCATCGACGTGGACGGCTCCTCACAGCCAATGGCCAGCGTCAACGGACGGCTACATCTCGTGTTCAATGGCGAGATTCTCAATTACCGTGAGCTGCGGAGCGGTCTGTCATACCCGTTCCAAACAAAGGGTGACACAGAGGTCCTGCTTGCGCTCTACGAGAAGTACGGCCCGGCCTCAGTGGAGAAGCTGCGCGGCCAATTTGCGTACGCAATCTTGGATTCCGACAGCCAAGAAATTCACCTGTTCCGTGATCGCATCGGAATTCTGCCGCTCTACTACTACTCCGACGAGCATCAGTTCGCTTTCGCCTCGGAAATCAAGGCCCTGCTGCCGCTTATCCAGTCGCCCACGGTTGACGACGACAGCCTCCACGATTATCTGGCGCATCGAGCGGTCCCGAGTCCACACACCATGATCAAGGGTGTCCGTAAGCTGCCGCAAGGCCATCACCTGGTTGTCAAGCCTGACGGCAGCTGCCGCTTGTCGGCCTACTGGCAGCTCGCTCCCCAATCCTCGCCCCGGAACGGGCTCACCGCGCTCGATGCCGTTGGATTGGTCGACAAGACGCTGAAAACGGCGGTGCACGAGTCGCTCGTCGCGGATGTTCCTGTCGGCGTGTATCTGTCTGGCGGCGTCGACAGCAGCTTGCTGACAGCAATGAGCAGAACTGAGCATCCCGATCAGGTATTGCATACCTTTGGCGCGTCGTTTGATGACCCGCGATACGACGAGAGCCCTTGGGCTCGCAAGGTTGCCGACGCCTTCAGCACCACTCACCACGAAGTGGTCGTCACTGCCGATGACTTCATGGACAATTGGGCTCGCCTGAGCTGGTACCGGGACGGTCCCCTGTCGGAGCCGGCCGACGTCGCGATCTTTCGACTTGCGCAATTGGCACGGGAACACGTCAAAGTCGTACTCAGCGGTGAGGGCAGCGACGAACTTTTCGGGGGCTATCCCAAATATGGCTACGCCAATGCGACGCGCTGGCTCGGCTCCGTCCCCTCATCGGCACTACTCGGTCGACTCGAAAAGTCCTTGCCCGCCAGCAAGTCTCGAATGCGGATCGCGGTTCGTGCGCTGGCGGAGAGCAGCTATGAGGAGCGGCTCAGGGGCTGGTTCGCGCCGTTCACCGTTGCCGAACGCGATCGGCTGATAGGTCGGCTATCTCCACGCAGTGCGCCGAGTGCCTACACCCGCGGTCGCGGTGACGCGTTGCGGCGCATGCTGTACGCCGACGCCTCGGTCTGGCTCGCAGACAACTTGCTCGAACGGGGCGACCGCATGTCTATGGCGGCGTCATTGGAGACTCGGCCGCCGTTTCTCGACCACCGTCTCGTCGAGGTCGCATTCGACCTGCCCAGTTCCTTCAAGGTGCGCCACGGAGTGTCCAAGTGGGTGCTTAAAGAAGTGGCTCGACGCTACCTGCCTGCCGACATCGTCGACCGGCCCAAGGTCGGATTCAAAGTCCCGTTGGATCGTTGGTTCCGGCAAGGACTGAGAGACATGGCAGTTGACCTACTCACCGGACCGTCTTCCTATGTCGGGAACAATCTCCACGGCGAGATGGTGACCGGACTTCTCGATTCTCATATGCGCGGCGAGCGGGACGAAGAAGCGAGAATTTGGACTCTGCTGTCGCTTGAAGTCTGGCACCGCGAACTTTCTCGGCATCTTTAGCGCCGCGTCACCGATCCGAGCGGGATATCCCTAGCCTCGTCTGTTCATGTCCTAAGCCATCTGAACAGCCGTCGCAGCGACGCAGAACTCCGAGCTGTGAGCGGATAGTAGATGGCCATAAAGCCGGCAACACCACCCAGGAACAAGACGGTCCGCGGAAACCAATGCTGCGCGATGTGGTGTTCCAGGTAGTTTGTACCGAAGCCGATTACCGTCCCGGCAAAGACTCCGGCGCCCAGCGCAATCCCGTAACCGCGAATGACACGATTCGACAGCTTGAACTCCAATTTCCGGTGCAGGCTCCGCAAACGCAACGGAAGATCCACGCCATACGCCAGACTAACGGCCCCAGCTATCCCGAACAGCGCATACTGGGGCGGTAAAACCACACTCGCAACCGAGGCTCCCGCAATCCAGACAATTCCGATAATCGCCGCGCTCAGGAGAGGCGTCTTCGCATCATGCGCCGCGTAGAAAGGACGAATAAGTAACTCATGTAGCGCATGGGGAACGAGCCCCACAGCCAGCACCGTTAGGATTAATCCGATGAAATGGGCGGCACTGCGACTCGTCTCCCCGCGGGTGAATAGGAGTTCAGTACCCAGTGGGCCCAGACAGATGAAGATCGCCGCCACTGGAACGAGGAGAGCGCCTGTAGCGAGGATGCCCTCGTTGAGTTCTTTCGACGCGGATTCGTGATCGCCGTCCGAGTAATGTTTGGACAATCGCTGCAATAACACGTTCGCCAAACTCACGGCCGCGATAGCCGACGCAACAATTGAGAGCGTCTGGGCATAGAAGAAAGCGGTGTAGCCCCGCCCTTCGTAGCCAACAGTCTTTGCCGCACTGCCCGCCTGCGTCGAGAGTGCGGCGGTCACGAGATTGGCACCCTGGTAGCACGCAATGGCTGCGACGGTAAGAAGACCCGTGATTGCCGTCGCCCGAAGGCCCAGACCGCGAAGCTGGAAACGAGACCGTAATCGAAATCCCGCGCGCCGAAGGAAAAGCAACAGAAGTACCGACTGGAGCGCGGAACCGAGAAGCGTAGATCCTCCCAGGAGTGCGATCTCCCAGGCGTTCATTGAGCCTGGCGAGTTCGCTTCTACCGTGCCGACTACGACGATCGGAATACAAGCAAAAATGATCACAGCGCTGTTGACCGTCGGCATCCATGCGACGGCGGTAAATCGACCGCGCGCATACATGAGCTGCGAACCAACGCTAAACAGCGCATAGAAGAAGACCTGAGGGACACACCATAATGTGAGCTGCAGCCCCAACGACGACTGCGCCTCTCCCCAAGATGAGCCACCCATCAACTGAATGAGGCTTGGGCTGAGCAGAAGCAAGAGTGCTGTCACGATGACGCCGAACACGGCGCCAGCGAAGATCAAGAAGCTCCCGTACTCTTCGCCGCGCGCCCCTGAGATTCGAGCCTGACGCATGAGCTGTGGAACGAAGACGAACGCGATCGTCCCGCCGCCAAGGAGAGTGAATATCTGGCTCGGGACTTGATTGGCGATGTTGTAGGAGTCCGCCACAAGACCAGTGCCGATGGCTGAGGCAAGGGCGAGATTTCGCGCAAATCCGATGCCAGTCGAGCACAGGGTGGCCGCTGAGGCCGCGAACGACGTCTTGCCGACCCCCGAAGAATCAGGGTCGCCGGCCGTCAAGAACTTCTCTTCCCTGCATCGCCGCCAGACAAGGCACTACTGGACCGGTTCGCAATGCGCCAGACGAAGACGGATCGAGCACATGCGAAAGACGGCGCAACCCGCATAATCGGTCGGGCAAGCATTGATCAATCCAATTCCCCTCCCGGCAAGGCGCATCCAATGTGATGCGCCAAGTCATCGGCCTCCTGAGTGTAGCCATCGAGCCTGAGGCGGCCTGGACTGGGCGTTCTGGTCGCCGATCGGTGATTAGTCAGACCGACTACAGGTTCCAAGTGCACGGATACGAAAGCAACACCGGTTGGCGGGCTCTAAAGTCAGTTGTCGCACAGCGGGTCTGGAGGTCAGGTGCTTCCGCGAGGTGACGGGCATTAGAGTCCCGGTGGGTAAGGGGGAATTAGTGGCGACGATACCGAGGACGCCGGCGCCCGCGCTCGGCCGAGAGCAGCCGCGCGGTCACATCCGCCGACCGATTGGTCGGTGCACGGCGAAGCGCGACGCAACTCCAACTGGTGGCGCCCCGCGGGCACGGCCATTGCGCCCCGGTGCTCATACCCACAGAGAGAATCGATGACCGATGCCGACCCACCGCAGGTATCCGATCGGCCCGCTGGCCAAGCGCACCATCAAGTCAGCGCTGGCATCTGCCGGGATCGGGGTGACACGATACGAAACACTGGAGAAACTCAGATCCGCTCAGAACGCACAGCGGGATATCGAGTTCCTCAGGACAATGTTCAATCCGGACACTGCCGCCCACGCAGCACCGCACCTTTACCACGCATTGGAGTGCTTACCGAATTCGAGATCACAATTTCGGCAAGACCTCTTCGTACTATCGCAATTGGATTTCAAGACCAACGGGTACTTCGTTGAATTTGGAGCAACGAATGGTATCGAGCTGTCCAATACATACTTGTTGGAGAAGGAGTTTCAGTGGACTGGAATACTGGCCGAGCCGGCACAAAGTTGGCAGAAGGCGCTGAAACGGAACCGAACCGCGCATATCGAAACCAGCTGCGTTTGGAAGGACTCGAATAGCACGCTCACCTTCAACGAGGTTGAGAATGCCGGGCTCTCGACCATCAGCGATTACAGCGACATCGACCTGCACCAGGATGCGAGAAAGCAAGGCAGGCAATATAGCGTCAATACGATCTCCTTACTGGACCTGCTGACAAAGTACAAAGCGCCAGAGGTGATCGATTACCTATCAATTGACACTGAAGGAAGCGAGTTCGCAATACTGGACAGCTTCGATTTCTCGAAGTATCGCTTCCGGATCATCACTTGCGAACACAATTACACACCGATGCGCGACGCAATCTTTGAACTTCTCACCAACAACGGCTATAGCCGGGTCTTTCCGGATGTTTCATTCAATGATGATTGGTACGTTTCCCGCCTCCCATGACCGCGAAACCCAGAGCCGCGGCTGACGCCCGCCCTGTCGTACTCGTCAACCATCTTGTAGAACCACCCGAGCAGGTCACCGGTATCACGCGATATGCGTTTGGGCTGTTGGAGGCGCTGATCCGCCGCAATGACACGCGACTCGTTCTAGCGACGACATGGACGCGGACGCAGTTGCCTCGTGCGATTGCCGCGGGCGTTGAAACGGTTGTCACCCTGCCGCACATTGCATCGACGCCAGTCAACAATCTCCGGCAGCGCAGGGAAGTCGGCAAAATCGCGCGCCGGCACAACGCCGATGTCGTCTACGCAATGAACCCGACATGCCCGCCGGTGCGCGGCATTCCGTCGGTCATCACCGTTCACGACTTCTACTACGAACAACTGCCCGAGTCCTACAAGCGTCGTAATCGGCTCTGGTGGAAAATATTCTTCACCGACGCTGCGCGGCGCGCGGCAGCCATCGCGTTTGTCTCGAACAGCACCGCCGCCGACGCCATTCGGCTGCACCCAACGGTGAAAGGCAAGGCTCACGTCGTCCCCGGAGCCGGCGTGCTGCAGCACTCGCCGACCACCTTGCCAACCAGCTTGGCCGGGCCCCCCTATGTTCTGCTGCTCGGCAACGTCACGCCCAATAAGAACATTGGCTTCGCAGTCGAAGCCCTGCGCCTTCTCGCAAAGCAGGGACGGCCAGTGCGCGCCCTGCACGTCGGCCGTGATCTGACGGGCGACTTGGCCGATGCGCTTTCCGATGATGGCGCAAAGCTCCTCCAGTCATTGGGCGGTGTAGATGATGCGGACCTCGACGCGTTGTTACGCAATGCCGCCGCGCTGGTGCAGCCCTCTCGATACGAAGGATTCGGAATCCCCATCATCGAGGCGCAGGAGCGCGGCGTTCCAGTCATCGCCAGCGATATCGCGGTGTTCCGCGAAGTCGCCGGCGATGGTGGCACTCTGGTGTGCCTCGACGACGTCCGCCCATTGGCTGAAGCTTTACACGCCATAACGACGGATGAGGCTCTTCGTTCGCAACTCTCAGCGAAGGCGCGCGCGAACAGCGCTCGCTTCACGTGGGACAAGTCGGCGGCGGCAGCAGCAGCGCTGATCAATCAACTCGCTGCGGCCGCCGATTCCTAAAAAAATCGGCGCGAATCGCAAAGGTCCCGCTAACGCCCTATGGCTCCGCGATACTGTTCGAGCAGTTCCGAATCGGAAAGCACAGTTGCGCTCTTCGTCCCAAGAAAATACAACCCACTCGCGCCGTCCAAAGACGCAGGCCTATCAATGGTCAGATAGTCAACATACTTCAGCCAGAATGACGTGAATGCCGCCAGTACAGACAGCATCTGACGAATCGGTCTACGGTTACTCAGGCTCATCAGGAAGTATTTATACGACCACGCCAAGGCCGTCCCGGTACCACTGACCGCGCCACTTGAATGCTCGTCGAATCGACGAAACAGCCGCCGATGGCCCAAATGGGTGAACCGAAGAAAATCATATCGTCCACCATGCACCTGTTGCATGAACGGGGTTTCCGCATAAATGACACCACCGTTTCTCAGGACACGGTGAATTTCTTCCACGATCTTGTGAGGATCAAGCACGTGTTCAAGTACTGCTTGAGCAATGACGCCGTCGAACGACTCCTCGCGAAACGGGATGCTATGACCGTCGAGGATAATGCCAGTACGCGGACCGAAAGCGACGTCCGACTCCACGAATTCAATATCTGCGTGCACAGACAGCGGTTCCATGCCCGCACCGAGGATGCTACCGCCAAGAATTAGCACGCGCGGGGTGGGCGAGGATGCCAACAGGAGGTTGGCAAACCTATCGTAATTATCCCGGGCCTTCAGATTTACCCCGATCGCCGGGATCAAGCGGCGTATCCACTCGACGATCGGCGCGCGGGTGGAGAATGTTGTATCGCGCCTCGCCACGAAATCACTCAGGCTGAAGACACTGTTTTCTTCATCAATCAAAACAGGAATGCCGTCGACGATGGGAAAAGCTCTGCCACAATTTGGATCGCTGCATTCCAGCTTGCTGACTTCGAGTGACAATGGCGCTCTGCAGCATGGGCAGGCAAGCCGCGTGATTGTCTCTTCGGTCAAATTTCGGCAGACGGTCGATTGAGGGTTCAAACCGCTCAAGTTCCTTCCGTTATACCTACGGCTAGCTGTACGGATATTACGCGCTTCTCATTGATCTGCAATGGCCGCTGCAGCCGCAGCAGCCGCCCGACCCACGATTGTCGTTCGAGGGGCCTGGCACTTGGTCACAGCAACTGCGGCGCGCTTCACGCCCGTCAGTTTTGTCCGCCCCCTAGGGTGGGGGTCGAAGGCGCGATGCTGGCAACTCGCTCTACCTGGCGGCCTTGCGATCGGCAGCATCAGCATTTTCTGTGCGTCGAGCGTGTGGCGTAGAACAGAATGGCCTTGGCTTGGTACCGACGTTTGACCACTTGGAGCTCATAGATCAGATGACGTCATCACTACAGTGGTACGTACGCCGGTTCCGGACTATGCAAGCGAGAGAACTACTCTGGCGTTCCCACCGGGCCGCACTCGCGTCGCTCCCTTCTCGTTCAGCCGATTCGGTCACGCCCCGGCTCGCGTCCGGGTCTCGGCAAGAGGACTGGGATAGTGCACAAGCATCATTCCGTGCAGCTACCAACCGTCCGGTGCTGCTGGACCGTGAACGTGCTGAATCGATTGCAGCCAATCACCGCGAGCATGTGTCGACCTTGCTCGCCGCGGCGGATGCAGCTACTAACTTGTCCTTCCAGTTCTTTGGCTATCCCCGAGTGCAGTTGGTACATCCGGTCGACTGGAACCATGACCCCATCTCCGATCTACGTTGGCCCAGCAACGCCTCGCGCCGCTTCGCGCGCCAAAAGCTTGCGAGCGACGTCAAGTGGATTTGGGAGCTCAATCGGCTGCAGCATCTACCGCTGCTGGCTCAAGCATGGCTTTTCACCGGTGACGCACGCTACAGCACAGCCGCCTTCGACCAATTAGATAGTTGGATTGACCAGAACCCGACCGGTCAGGGCATCGCCTGGTGCGGAGCGTTCGAAGCAGGAATCCGCGCAATCTCCATTGCCATTGCTCTACAGGGCCTCCGCGAAGCACCCGAGCTCACCCCCGAGCGATTTCAGCGCATCGTCGGCGTTCTCGGCGCGAGCGCGAACCGATGTTGGCACGGCCGTTCGCTCTTCAGCTCAGCCAACAACCACCTGATCGGCGAAATGGCCGGGCTCGCAGTGGTTGCCATGATGTTTCCGGAGTTTCGCGATGCGAAGCGTTGGGAGCGTCAAGCGATCCAAACGCTATCGGCAGAGGCACCTAAACAGCTGCTGGCCGACGGTGCGGGATCCGAACAGGCCATCTCGTACCAGATGTTCACCGTGGAATTGCTACATCTCGTGGCGGTTCTGGCAGCCGAACGTGGTGACGACGGCGCACCGGATCCGATCGTTGAAGCAATCGAGCGCAGCTCGTTTTTCCTGGCCTCCCTGATCGAGGGGGGCGACCCCGCCCCACGCTATGGTGACGACGACGGCGGATTCGCGCTCCGACTCGGAGTGCAACCGGTTCGCACCATCAGGGACCACTTGGGTATCGTCGCCGGGTCCGGCTGGGGTCCCGGGGGTGCCACCGCAAGTTGCGACAATCTTGATGCGCAGTGGTATCGCGCTGCTTCCCGCTCCGCATCAAACCCGTTGTCGCCAAGACATTCTGAGCTGGCGGTGGAAGGAGCTAGCTTTGTTGCGCCGCACGGGGGGCTGGCGGTGCTTCGGGATTCAGCTATCAGAACGATGATGGATATCGGACCACTCGGCTATCTCTCGATCGCGGCGCACGGCCACGCCGACGCGCTGGCGGTGACCGTGAGCGCGGACGGCGAAGACATCATCAGCGATCCGGGTACCGGTAGCTATCATGGCCACGCTGACTGGCGCGCCGTCATGCGCGGAACACGTGCGCACTCAACAGTTTGCGTCGACGGCCAAGACCAATCGGTCTCCGGAGGCCCGTTTCTGTGGTCAGAGCATGCGCGGGTCACCATCCGCGGAATCAGCCTCGAAAACGGTGTCGTGGACGCCCAACACGATGGATATAAACGCCTCGCCGGGGGCGTGGTTCATCGGCGCTGGCTTATCTCCCCACCGGGAGAACGCGCTCGGCTGGTGGTTGATCTGCTGACGGGAACGGGTCGGCACACCTGCTCGCAGAACTGGCCGCTGCACCCGGCTATCGATGTCGAGACGAATCGTGCCGGCCATCTGTTGAGCCGTCGGGGTGCACCCGTAATGCAACTGCTCTACGCGGCGTCCGCCGCCACGTTCATCGACGGTGTCTTTGGCGATAGTGAGAGAAACTGGGGCTGGTGGTCCGACCGATTGGAGCGCCGCACCCCGACATGGTGGTTGAGCGCTTCCTGCGATACGGATTTGCCGTTGGCGATGGTGACGCTCATGACCCCGACCGACGGGATCGTCACAGAAGGCCTGTCAGTTCAGATGAGCGAAGGCCTCCTCGAGATCGGGTGGGAAGAAGACGGCCGCGCCCGCTCCACCACTGTGTCCACCGATGGGGGCGCGGCGGTTTCGATGTCGAGCTAGGTTGATGTTTGATAGGAGTACGCGGATCTTCGGGAACCATCCCGGACAAGAGTGTGCACAGCCATGAAACATCAACCCGCTCAACGAGGATCGGTCATGCCACTTATCTATCTCGTCGTCGGTGCACGGCCAAACTTCATGAAGATCGCGCCTATCGTGCGCGCCATTGCGGCGCGAGATGACCTCGTTTATAGGATCGTTCATACCGGCCAGCATTACGACCGGGAGATGAACGACATCTTCTTCGAAGAGTTGGACATCCCTGAACCGGATGTGTTCATGGCCGCGGGCGGCGGCTCACATTCGGAGCAAACCGCAAAGATCATGGTCGCCTTCGAAAAGTACTGCGAGGCAGAACGGCCCGACGCTGTTGTGGTCGTCGGTGACGTCAATTCCACACTGGCCTGCTCGATCGTGGCGAAGAAGCTCCTCATCCCGGTGGCACACGTGGAAGCCGGATTGAGGAGCGGCGATATGACGATGCCGGAAGAGATCAATCGTCTGGTCACAGACAGCATCTCGGACTGGTTCTTCGTGACCGAGCCAAGTGGCGTCGAGCATCTCAAACGCGAGGGAAAGGCGGAGTCGGCGATCCATTACGTCGGGCACGTGATGGTGGACAACGTCCTCTATCAAGCCGACAAGCTCAGCCGCACGGATACGGACCATTTTGCGGCCGCGGCGTTCAAGCGGCAGGCTACGCTCAACGGAGGTCGTTATGGCGTCGTCACGCTGCACCGGCCGAGCAACGTTGACGACATCGAAACGATGACCAAGATAGCGGGGGCTTTAACGGAAATAGCGGATAGCCTGCCGCTCATCTTTCCCGTCCATCCGCGCACGCAGAACAACCTCGCCAAGTTCGGCATCGACTTGGGGCCCAACATCACGCTCGTCAAACCACAGGGGTACATGCCGTTTCTCTACCTATGGAAAGACGCTGCCGTGGTGTTGACCGACAGCGGCGGCCTTCAGGAGGAGACGACCGCACTGGGCGTACCCTGCGTCACGATCCGGGAGAACACCGAGCGTCCAGTGACCGTGGACGAGGGTTCGAATGTCCTCGCCGGCACCGAACCGGCTCGCATCGTCCACGAAGCGCGAAAAGTACTGCAGGGACAGGGCAAGAGAGGCCGGCGGCCGCTGCTATGGGATGGCATGGCGGCGCAGAGAATCGTTGAGATCCTGGCCAGAGAGCTCAGCTAGGCGCCCTGGGTGTGCACATCAAGACACGGCCGGCCGGCCTACTTGATGCAGACGACCACGCACTCGCCGCAATACCTCTTCAGGCGGGGAAAGACAGTTAGCAGGAGATCGTCGGCCTTTTTCAAGAGGTACATCAAGGCGCGGACGGGACGCCGGTGCATATGTCCTTGGAAGACCCGCTTGCTCATGAACAGCAAGCTCATCAGCTCGACGTCAACCCGAGAGAAGCCGTCACAAAACTCCTCGATGTCCGACATCTGCAGGATGACATCGCCCAATGCTTCCTTGCCGCGCATCGTGATCGATCGCCCAAAGTTCACCACCGGGTTTGCGTAGAGCGTCTCGGTGATCACGAGTTTTCCACCCGGCTTGAGGACCCGCATGACCTCACTCTTGACGTTCGGGTACTTGATCGCGTGGTGCAGCACCTCATGCAGCAGCACGATGTCGAAATGACCATCGGGGTAGTCCATCTTTTGTGCATTCTGGACTGAGAAATGGCATCGATCGGCGACTCCATTGACCTCGGCCAATGCTTTTGCCCGCTCGACCCCGACCGGCGACAAATCGAATCCGTACGCGGTGGCGCCCTTCAGAGCTAGCAGCACCGAATACTTGCCGTTGCCACATCCGATGTCCAGCACCGTTTTTCCCGCCAGATCGTCGAGACCTACCGCATCGAGCGCTTTGCGCGTCCGGTGGCCCCGGTCGACTCGGCGGCCCGGCTTGTAGCAGTAGTCCTCGTAGGCCAGCGCCTCATCGACGTCGATGACGTGTGCCACGCTGTCCGCATATTCTTTGTCGTGTTCCTCGCGCTCAATCTTTTCCCATTCTTCGGTACTCAAATTGGCCATCGAATCAGGCATCGCCATGACATTCCCCTTTGCATCCGCACTTGTCGTCGGGTTCAACCCTCAAGCGGTCGGCCACATTGCCCACGACGGTTCATCAAGTCGTCGGGACGGCCCCGCGAATGAAGATCTCCCCCTCATGCACGCCCCCTCAGCGCGCGGTAACCACGCCACCAGGATCATCCCATACCGGCCCGCGCAAGGGCAGAGGATGAACGACGTTCTTCCGCCCCCACCTGAATGCAGACCATGAGCGTCCTCCGGGCGGGCACAAACCAAGGACCAGGACGCCGTTTACATCACCTCCGAACCGCGTAGAGTTCTGCGTGACGAAGGCGAGCAGGGGGGCAGCCAGTGTTTTCCAATGGCGGTGTACCGCACCATGTCGATGAGATTCGGGCGACGGATCCGTCGTGAGCACCCGGATCGAAATGATGGGTTGTCAGATCGACAACCTCTCGATGGAAGAGACGCTGCAGACCATCGAGGGCTTCATTGAGAGTGGCCGCCCCCAACAACACGTCGTAGTCAATGTCGACAAGTTGGTGAAGGCGAACCGCGACGCCGACCTTCGCCGCATCATCAACGAGTGCGCCCTCATCAATGCCGACGGCATGCCCGTCGTGTGGGCATCGCGGCTCCTTGGCAAAGGACTCAGTGAGCGCGTCGCCGGCATCGATCTCTTCGAGTCATTGATGGCACGCTCAGCAGACAAGGGGTGGCGGGTATATCTGCTTGGCGCGCGGGAAGAAGTCGTCTCCGAGGTGGAACGCCTCTACCAGAACAAGTACCCCGGCCTCGTGATTGCGGGCTATCGCAACGGATACTGGAAGTCAGACGCGGAAGAAGCCCAGATCGTCGAACAGATCAAGGCGGCCCGCACCGACATCCTCTTCGTCGCTATCAGCTCACCGAAGAAGGAACAGTTTCTCGGCCGACATCAGGCAGAGATGAAGGTTCCCTTCGCCATGGGAGTGGGCGGCACGTTTGACGTCGCGGCCGGGAAAGTGAAGCGGGCACCACTGTGGATGCAGAAATCCGGACTCGAGTGGTTCTTCCGCTTCTTGCAGGAACCACGCCGTATGTTCAGACGCTACTTCATCGATGACACCGCCTTCCTGTGGCTGTTCGCCAAGGAAGCCGCGTCATCGGTGTTCAAGGTCCGTTCTTCTTAGGTTAGGGAATGTCCGTAACTGTTGCAGTCATCGGCCTCGGCTACGTAGGCCTGCCCCTTGTTGTTGAGTTCGGCAAGCATTGGCGCACAATCGGTTTCGATATTGCGACAAATCGCGTGGAATCATGCCAGCAAGGTTTCGATCCATCCCGCGAGATTCCGGATGCTGATATGCGTGCAGCGGTGCACGCCGAGTACTCGAGCGACCCCGCGGTGCTTTCGGAGGCAGACGTCATCATCGTCGCGGTCCCGACGCCAGTAGATGAAGCGCACCGGCCCGACCTCGGCCCGCTGATCAGTGCCAGCAACGTCGTCGGCGCAAACATGAAAACCGGCACCATCGTGGTCTTCGAATCTACCGTGTTTCCGGGAGCTACCGAGGAAGTCTGCATCCCGGTGCTAGAGCGGGCGTCAGGCATGCGATGGAAGCAAGGCTTCTTCGTCGGGTACTCCCCCGAGCGCATCAACCCCGGCGATCGTGAGCACATGCTGACGAACGTGATCAAAGTGGTGTCGGGTGACACCCCAGAGACCCTCGAGAAGGTGGCCGCGCTCTACGAGCACATCGTGGAGCCGGGGGTGCACCGATGCTCGAATATCAAAGCGGCAGAAGCGTGCAAGGTAATCGAGAATACTCAGCGAGACCTCAACATCGCGCTGATGAACGAGCTCGCGATCATCTTCGACAAAGTGGGCATCGACACTTCGGAGGTGCTGCGCGCCGCCGGCACGAAATGGAACTTCCTTTCTTTCAGCCCTGGACTGGTCGGCGGGCACTGCATTGGGGTCGACCCGTACTACCTCACGCACAAGGCGGAAATGCTCGGATATCTGCCGCAAGTGATACAGGCCGGCCGCCGAATCAATGACGGCATGGGCAAATACATCGCCGAGCAGACCGTCAAGAACATGATTGCCAGCGGCAGCTACGTCAAAGGCGCGCGCGCGATAGTCCTTGGTCTCACCTTCAAAGAGAATTGCGCGGACCTGCGCAATAGCAAAGTGGCTGATGTGATCAACGAACTCAAGAGCTACGGCGTAGAAGTGTTCGCGCACGACCCATGGGCCGACGCGCAGGAAGCGATGCACGAGTACGGCGTGCGCCTGTTCGAATGGGACGAACTGCCGCGCGCCGATGCAATCGTAGCGGCGGTGCCCCACCGTGAAATCGTCTCGCTGTCGTTGGAAGACATCCAGAAGAAGCTGATCCGTGGTGGCTGTTTTATCGATGTCAAAGCCCGCTTTGATGACGAAGCCCTTACCGCGGCGGGCATCCGTGTCTGGCGGCTCTAGAGGCACCGGTGAAGGCATTCAATAGACAGCGGACCGGTTCTGTGCGCGCGCCACACACAAACCACCGCGCCCTGTGGATATCGACCAGCACGGATAGCCGCGGCGGCATTTCCACCTTTGTCCGCGATATGCAAACCACACAACTCTGGAAGACCTGGCATATACGCCATATCGCGACACATCGAAATGGCAGCATCACTGACCGCATCGCAACATTCGCGGTAGGTTTGGTTCAAGCCATCTATGAACTACTCGCGCACCGGCCCCAAATTGTGCACATACACGTATCGGCCAAGGGCAGCTTTGCACGCAAATGCGTCATCAGTTGGATGTGCTATGGGCTGAGAGTGCCCGTTGTGCTGCATGTCCACGGATCGAACTTCGACGAGTTTTTCGACCAAGCGTCGCCGGCTGTGAAGGCACTGATCCGTGGGACGCTCGAACACGCCGACGTGGTCATCGGGCTAGGGAGGACGTGGACCACTCGCCTTCAAATCATGGCTCCGCGAGCCAGGGTTGAAGCGGCGACATGCGCCGTACGGCCAGACCAGCCAGTCGGGCAGGTGGCCGGCGGCCCCGTGAACTGTGTGTTCCTCGGCGAGGTGGGTGAGCGAAAAGGAACGTTTGTCCTATTAGAGGCCTGGGCCAAGGCGCTTGAGCACACCGCAGTCGAGGCCACCCTGACGATCGCGGGCGATGGTGATACGGCGCGGGCTCGCTCGCTCGTCGCTGATCTCGGACTCGCATCAACAGTGGAAGTCGTTGGGTGGCTGTCCTCGTCGGCGGTCTCTCAACTGCTGAAACGATCGCATGTTCTCGTCCTCCCTTCGCGCAACGAAGGCACGCCCATCGCGATCCTCGAGGCTATGGCGTCCGGCCTTTGTGTCGTCGCAAGCGACGTCGGCGGCATTCCCGAACTTCTTGCCGACACCGGGGTGATGGTCAAGCCGGACGATGTGGCTGGCATCGCAGAAGCCCTGACACACGTGATCGATGACCATCAGACGAGATCCCTGCTGGGAACGCGGGCATTGTCCCGGGTGAAATCCACATTCGATCTCGATGCGTTGGCATCGCGCTTAGATTCGCTCTACCGATCGATCTTGGGCGCAGAATGCGGTGAAACAGTTGACGCTGACAGCGCAGACCCAACCCGGCGAAGTTAGCTACGACGTCCGGAACTGTGGACCAACGAATACGCGTTAGCCGTGGCAGTCACATCGGTAATTGGCATCATCGCGCAGTAGATAAGTGGAGCAACAAAAGCTAGAAGCGCTGGATTCACGTCAAGTGCGTTGTATCCGGCGATGGTGACGAAGAACGCCACCATTCCGGCGGCCACACCGGGCCGCGATCGCTTGAGCGCAATGCCGATCATTATGCCCAATCCGATCAAGGATAATAACGAAGCCGGAATTCCTATCGAGATGATAAGTTGCAGAACTGAGTTCTCGAGGCGCCCGATGCGTATTGAGCTTGCATAGTGTTGCGCATACACCACATACGAAGTGCCTGGGCCATATCCAACCAGCGGATGATCTGTGATGAGATCCAGCGCTTTGCGAAGGATGTCGGAGCGGTACTCGGCAGAGCCGAGGCCCTCGGACGAGTCACTCCGACGTGCCAACAGTGGAGAGAAAGCGACAACTGAAATGAGGCCGCCCGCCAGGAACAGCGAGCCCCATCGACTCCGCTTCCCTTGCGCGACAGCCCGACTACTGGCTCGAACAGCGAACAAACCGACCACGGCGGCGATTCCAATGGCGAAAACACTGGATCGTGAAACCGACAGGATCACCGCGACGAGTGCGCCAAAGGCGCCGGCCCACTGCCACCACAGACGTTTATCGCCGCCGGGAAACAAACACGCGACCAAGGTGACACTGGCCGCCGTCGACATGGTGAGCGGGTGCCCGAGACTGGCTCGAGCCCGGAAAGTTGACCAGGTCTGGCTGCTGATGTCGTAGCGAATCAAACTCGCCCACGGATTGAAATCGAGGAAGAATTCGGCCGCGGACAGCAGCCCGAGGAAAATGCCTATGCCCGCGAAGGCCCACAACAATCCGGGCCAGATGTCCTCTGTCGCTATCTGGCCCAGAATCGCCGGCGCGACGACGCACAGCGTCAGTACAGCCACCCAAGCCATCGTCAGGTCGGTACGTCCGCTGCCAAGTGCTGAGACAAAGAGCAGCAAGAAAAGCGGCGGAATGATCAGCCAACCCCGAAGGGGCACCCGGAGCAACAAAGCCCGCTGGCCCACCGCCAGTCTGATCGCCCAGATCGCGATGACGAGCACTGCCGGGGAGAAGTACTTGGACAGCGGGGTCGGGATGGTCATCACTGAAACCGGGAGCAGCACGACGAGCCATAAAGCCATTGGCGGCAGCGAGTTACGTGGGAGCACACACGCGCCGACCAGTGCGCTTACAAACATGATTGGCACCGACGAAGAAAACGCGCCGTAGGTCGCAAGTGACAGAAGGACAATCAGAACCAAAAGGGCAGGCACTGACCGCTCTGACGGTTCCGTCGGTCGTTCAGCGCTGCCGATCTTCGACGTCATCGGTCACGATCCTCCCACCCCGGTCGAGCATTGGCCGCGCCGCTCAGGGCCACCGGGTCTACGGTAGTTCCGCTGCGTGTGAGTTGGAAGCCGGATGGTTGATGTCCCAACCGGTCCACACCGGAACCGCGCGGCGCTGGCCGGACACGCATACCGACAGTAAGGAATTGCTCTTGCGGCTGCTATTTGTCTGCACCGGCAATATTTGTCGATCACCAGTCGCCGAACGACTCGCCACGGCGTACGCTGCCAGACTTGAGCTGGCCGACTTCCAGGCAACCAGTGCCGGAACGCGAGCGGTCATCGGCCACCCCATCCACGCCGACGCGGTCACAGTGCTGGAAAAGCTGGGTGGCGATGGGGCCGACTTCGCTGCGCGACAGCTGACACCCAGAATTGCGCTGGAAGCCGATCTTGTATTGACGATGACCAAAGCGCATCGTGACCGAGTTCTCGAAGGCGCCCCACGCCAACTCAACAGGACCTTCACGCTCTCGGAGGCGGCGCGGCTCGCGACCGAGTTCGATGCACGGGACGTTGGCGACCTAGCGGCCCTTCGTTCGCACGTGTCCACGCATGAAGTGTCCGACATCGCCGACCCCATTGGCCGCAGCCCCGACTTCTTTGCGGCTATCGGATCCCAAATCGCCGGTTTGCTGCCCCCGATAATCGAGCTTTGCTGGCGCTCGTCACTTCCTTAGATCACCTAGCTCGCCGCCAGGTCAGCCCCGGTCCGGCCTGGACGGCCCGGCTGCCAAGGGGCCAGGGGCTATTCCCCAACGGACCTAGCGCTGCCATGCTTATGATGGTCTCGGGTGGATAACGTTCCTGCGGGGAAGCGAACGTTTTTTGGGGGGGAAATGACTGCGGTAAGCGATCCGCTGGTAAGCAGAGGCATAGTTGCGCCAGTAGCTCAGCCGCGGGTATGGCAGCGCTCATATGCGCGTCGGTTGGTCGTGCTCGACGTGGTGGGTGTGCTCTTCGCCGTCGGCCTTGCCCAGTGGGTGCGCTTCGGTGGATTCCCTGGAGCAGGCCAAGCGTTCAGATACTCCAATTACCTCTTTTTGTCCGTCGCCATCGCTGCCAGCTGGTTAATCGTTCTGTCCATCAACCACTCTCGCTCGCCGCGCGTAGTCGGTTCCGGTGCTGAGGAGTACCGGCGCGTCTGGGTCGGCACCCTCACCGTGTTCGGCGGAGTTGCGATCATCTCCATGCTGTTCAAGCTGGAGATTGCCCGCGGCTACCTCATGATTGCGCTTCCCGCCGGCCTCGTCTTCCTCGTTGTGTTCCGATGGCTCGCACGGCAGGTGGTGGTCCGGGCTCGTCGGCGCCATGGCCGCTGCATCACTCGGGTCATGGTGGTGGGCAATGCTCCGGCGGTGCGCGACCTCACCAAGTCGCTGGTAGGCGAACCCGGCTCCGAGTACGAGGTAGTCGGAGCGTGCATCCCTGGTCACGCCGATAGGCGAGGCATCCTGGTGCCGGGCGTCGGGATGATCCCGACCTTCGGCGATGAGTCCAATGTCGTAGGCGCAGTGACTGTGACCAACAGTCATGCGGTGGCCGTCACCGCAACGGAGCGGCTCGACGGTCGTGGGTTCCGCAACCTGTCCTGGGAACTAGAGAAACTCAATATCGATCTGATGGTGGCGCCGGGCGTTGTCGACGTCGCGGGACCCCGTCTGCTGATGCGCCCGGTCGCGGGACTTCCCCTGATCCACGTCGAGAAGCCTCAATACCATGGGGCGAAGCGCTTCCAGAAGCGACTGTTCGACATCCTCTTCTCCAGCATGGTGTTGTTCTGCGGACTCCCCGTCCTGATCGCTATCGCCATCGCGATCAAACTGTCCAGCAGGGGCCCGGTGTTCTATCGCCAGGAACGGATCGGCCTTGATGGTCAGCCCTTTGAGATGATCAAGTTCCGCACCATGGTCGATGGCGCGGACACGATGCTCAACAATCTCCTCGCGCAGAACGAGTGCGATGGCGGTGTCCTCTTCAAGATCCGCAGCGACCCACGCGTCACGCCCGTCGGGCGCTTTCTGCGCAAGTACAGCCTTGACGAGCTACCGCAGTTCATCAACGTATTCAAGCGGGACATGAGCGTTGTTGGCCCGCGACCTCCGCTGGCCAGCGAAGTCAAGAGTTACGACGACTATGCCAGGCGCCGGCTGCTCGTGCGTCCCGGGATCACCGGCCTATGGCAGGTCAGCGGCCGCTCGGATTTGTCCTGGGAGGATTCGGTTCGCCTCGACATGTTCTATGTCGAGAACTGGTCGACGATCGCAGACCTGCTGATCGCCGTGAAAACGGTCAAAGCAGTTTTGAGTCACGCCGGCGCATACTGACCGGTCATCACGGCGCTGACCGCGGTGACTGACGGCTCAGACCATCGCAGCGTTCGGGCGGCCATCCACATTGCGGAAGTTCCGCAGCCAACGAACAACACCTAACCGCGCCGACCCGACTGGTAGCGTGCCATCCAACCGCGGCACACTGGGAGGGCTGCCTTCTCTTGTCACGCAGCATCCGTGTCGGCCTCCTGACGGCATTCACCGTCGTCACTCTCCTGCTTGCCATCCTCGCCCTGATCGCGCGCACCCAGCCGATTTCGAATGTTCAGAACCTGGTTCTCGCGGTGGGTGCACCATATGTGTCACTGGCCGCGCTCGCGGGTTTGGTCGCGGCCGCGTCGTGCCGCCAACGCGCGTTGTCGATACTCGCCATCGTGGTGCTGGTGGCCACTCTCGCGGTCCAGGTCTCGTGGTATTACCTTGGCAGAACGACCGATGTTGGTGCCTACCAAGATATTCGGCTGCTCTCTTTGAACCTCCGGAAAGGTCGGGCGGATCCAGACTTTGTCGTCCGCCTGGCCAACGACAGCGCAGACGCGGTGACGGTCACAGAATTGACGCCAGAAGCAGTACCGCGCTTTATTCGAGCTGGCATAGAAAACCAGTTCCCTTATTCACAGCTCCTCGCAAATCCTGACGCCGGGGAGACTGGCATATGGAGTCGATACCCGCTGTCCCCACTGTCGGAATCGCGGCACCGCGGTGTCAGCATTCCCGCAGCCCGGTTGCAGATCCCCGGTCTGCGCTTCGAGCCGCTGGTGGCCAGTGTGCACGTTTACTCCCCGGTGGCGGGAGAAACGAACACGGTCGACGAGTGGCGAGGCGCAATGGCCGGCGCGAAGGTGCAATTGGACAACTTCGCCCGGACCGCTGGGGCGGCGGCGGTGATCGTCGGTGGGGACTACAACAGCACTCCGGACATGCGGCAGTTCCGAGATCTGCTGACCAACGGTTACCGCGATGCGGTCGAACAGAGCGGGTCTGGCTTCGCACCGACATTTCCGTCCAACAGGAAATTTCCACCGGTGATCACCATCGATCACGTGCTCACACGGAACGCGACAGCGTCGTCAGTGCGGACCATCGAGGTCCCGGGTTCGGATCACCGGGCCTTGCTCACCACAGTCCGGGTGCCGGTCGACCCGACCGCGTCCTGAAACCACAAGTGGCCACCTACTCCAGTAGGTGGCCACTCGTATCAGAAACTTACTGCTGCTCCTCGGTGAAGTTCCGGATGACGGCCGGGTCGACCGGGATGCCCGGGCCTGTGGTCGTCGACACGGTGACCTTCTTCAAGTAGCGGCCCTTGGAGGACGACGGCTTGGCCCGCAGCACCTCATCGAGTGCGGCGCCGTAATTCTCGGCCAGCTTCTTCTCGTCGAACGATGCCTTGCCGATCACGAAGTGCAGGTTGGCCTGCTTGTCGACGCGGAAGTTGATCTTGCCGCCCTTGATGTCGGTGACCGCCTTGGCCACGTCAGGGGTGACGGTGCCGGTCTTGGGGTTCGGCATCAGACCGCGCGGGCCCAGCACGCGGGCGATACGACCCACCTTGGCCATCTGGTCGGGCGTGGCGATCGCGGCGTCGAAGTCCAGGAAGCCGCCCTGGATCTTTTCGATCAGGTCGTCGCTGCCCACAACATCGGCGCCAGCGGCCAGCGCGGCCTCGGCCTTCTCGCCCACCGCGAACACCGCCACGCGGGCGGTCTTACCCGTGCCGTTGGGCAGGTTGACCGTGCCGCGGACCATCTGGTCGGCCTTGCGCGGGTCGACGCCGAGCCGGATCGCCACCTCGACGGTCGCGTCCTGCTTCTTCGACGAGGTCTCCTTGGCGAGCTTGGCCGCCTCGAGCGGGGTGTAGAGCTTGGTGCGGTCCACCTTCTCGGCGGCTTCGCGATATGCCTTGCTGGTCTTGCTCATTGGTTAGTCCAATCTGTTTCGTTGGAGTCGCGGTTGACGGGCCGAAGCGAGCCCTCCCGCGGCGTGCTGTCTACTCGACGGTGATGCCCATCGACCGGGCAGTGCCAGCGATGATCTTGGCGGCCTGGTCGATGTCGTTGGCGTTGAGATCTTCCTTCTTGGTCTCGGCGATCTCGCGCACCTGATCCCAGCTGATCTTCGCCACCTTGGTCTTGTGCGGCTCGGCCGAACCCTTCTGGATACCGGCGGCTTTGAGCAGCAGGCGGGCAGCGGGCGGCGTCTTCAGCGCGAAGGTGAAGCTGCGATCCTCGTAGACGCTGATCTCGACGGGGATGACGTTGCCGCGCTGGTTCTCAGTCGCGGCGTTGTACGCCTTGCAGAACTCCATGATGTTGACGCCGTGCTGGCCGAGCGCAGGGCCGACCGGCGGGGCGGGGTTGGCCTGCCCGGCCTGGATCTGCAGCTTGATCAGCCCGACGACCTTTTTCTTCTTCGGGGCCATGCGGGGTTGTTTCCTTTCTAGCGATCGCGAAAAGCGATCAGATCTTGGCGACCTGGGTGAAGGTCAGTTCGACGGGTGTCTCGCGGCCGAAGATGGACACCAGCACCTTGAGCTTCTGCTGTTCGGCGTTGACCTCGCTGATCGATGCCGGCAACGTCGCGAACGGTCCGTCCATGACGGTGACCGACTCGCCGACCTCGAAGTCCACCAGAATCTCCGGGCGTTCCAGCGTGGCTTCCGACGAGGCGGCGGCGGCGGTGGACGCGGCCTTGCCGGGCTTCTTCGCGGCGCCCTGCGGCAGCAGGAACTTGACCACGTCATCGAGCGCCAGCGACGTCGGTCGCGACGTCGCGCCGACGAACCCCGTCACACCTGGGGTGTTGCGCACCGCGGCCCACGAGTCGTCGGTCAGGTCCATCCGGACCAGGATGTAGCCCGGCAGCACCTTGCGATTGACCTGCTTGCGCTGGCCGTTCTTGATCTCGGTGACCTCTTCGGTGGGCACCTCCACCTGGAAGATGTAGTCGCCGACGTCGAGGTTCTGCACGCGGGTCTCGAGGTTGGCCTTCACCTTGTTCTCGTAACCGGCGTAGGAGTGAATGACGTACCAGTCACCCGGCTTGCTGCGCAGCTCCGCCTTGAGCGCGGCGGCCGGATCGAGTTCCTCCTCGGCAGCCTCGCTGGCGGCTTGCGTCGCGTCAGCGTCAGGCGCCGCCTCGAGCTCAGGTGTGGTTTCCTCGATGTCCGACTCGACCGCCGAGGCGGCGTCGTCGATGACATCGATGGCCTCACCCGTGGGCGTATCGCCTTCGGGGGTTGTCACGGTAGTCAGTCCTCTCTAAAAACGTCAGCGTTGGGCTAGCCGAACACCCACAGCACCAGCTTGGCCAGGCCCAGGTCGACCCCGCCGATCAGGGCCACCATGAAGGCCAGGAACAGCAGGACCACGGTGGTGTAGCTGACCATTTGCTTGCGGTTCGGCCAGATCACCTTGCGCAGTTCGGCGACGACCTGCTTGAGGTAGTTCCACACGAACAGGATCGGGTTGCGCGAGGGCCCGGACTTCGCCTTTTTGGCCTTCTTGGACTTCTTGGTGGACTTGTCCTTCTCGACGCCGAGTTCCTCAGCGGTCGATTCGGCTTCTTCCGGCTCAGCCAGCGCGGTGGCGCCGGCACGCCGGGACCGCTTGCCAGTGGGGCGCGAGGGCCGGGACACGACGACGGTCTGCCCGCCGGTGTCCTCGTTGCCATCCAGTCCGGCGTCGCCTGCGGCGTCAGCACTGTCGCGCTCGTCGCTCACCGCATGCTCCTTTGTGTCGAGTGTCTGGGCTGAGTACCCCAACCCGGTGTGCACCCTCCAGTGTCCACCATGTTCCAAACCAGTCTTATTCAGTTATTGCAGGGGCGACAGGACTTGAACCTGCAACCTGCGGTTTTGGAGACCGCTGCTCTGCCAGTTGAGCTACGCCCCTCTGTCTTATTGCGACACTCCTCACCTTCGCAAGCTCAGGATCGTCGTTGCCGCTGCAACGGAGTGCTCCCACATAGCTCGCGCGCTCCCCGTTCGGTCAACCCGAACCGACGGACAGCGCGCTTATCTGGGAAAACCCCGAGGTCCGAGTGTACAACGGCACATCGGGCAGGTGTTAATCCGTCGTCAGTCGTGACTGACCGGTTTGCGCAGCACCTGCCCGGTCTCGGGATCCCAGCCCGCCGAAATCGAGTTGTCGCCCTCGTGACCCATCAACGTGGTGAAGGACTCCATCACGGTCTCGCCGTGTTGGTCGATCAGGACGTTGCGGGTGGTGACGATGTCGGCGCCGAAGCGCTCCTCGACCGACTCGATGTACATGGTGCCTTGCAGGGCGTCGCCCTCGACAATCGGCCGGTAGTACTTGAACCTCTGATCCACCTGCACGATCTGCATGGTCTTCAGGCCGACGTCCACGTGCTGGAAAAAGTGCCGCTGGATCATCACCGCGAAGATCGACATGAACGTCAGCGGCGCCACCACACCGGGGTGGCCCAGTTCTGCGGCAGCCTTTTCGTCCATCGATGCCGGGGCGGCGGACTTCACCGCGTTCGAATACTGGCGAATCTGCTCACGGCCCACCACGAAGGTGTCCGGGTACTTCCAGACCATTCCGAGGATATCGATCTTGAGTGCCACCGCTACGCCAACTTCGCTATCGCCACGGCGCGACCAAAGATCTTCTTCCCACCGGTGGTGGCAACCAGTGCGATCGTCACCGACTTGCTCTCGGGGTCGGTCGACTTCACCTTGCCGCTGAACACGATTTCGGCGCCGACGCCGTCGTTGGGCACGGGCACGATGGCCGTGAAGCGCACGTTGAACTCGGTCACCGCGCCGGGGTCGCCCACCCAGGTGGTGACGAAGCCGCCGCCAAGGCCCATCGTCAGCATGCCGTGGGCGATCGCCGTGTCCAGGCCGATTTGCTTGGCGATTTCGTCGTCCCAGTGGATCGGGTTGAGGTCGCCGGACACGCCGGCGTAGTTGACCAGGTCGGCACGGGTCAAGGTGATGACCTGTTCAGGGAGCTCCTCGCCCACCTTGACCGAACTGAACTCACGCAGTGCCATCGTTGAAGCCACTCTCTCCGTCTCACTCACGACGCCGAGCAAGCGCCGCGTAGGTCTCCCGTGCTATCGGCCGCCGGTAGGCGGCCGACACATCAGCGCGACTCTTTGTGCGGCTGGTGCTGGCCGCAGTTCGGGCAGAACTTCTTCAGCTCGAGGCGGTCAGGGTCGTTGCGACGGTTCTTCTTGGTGATGTAGTTACGGTGCTTGCACACCTCGCAGGCCAAAGTGATCTTCGGCCGCACGTCGGTACTGGAGGCCACGTCCGTTGCCTTCTTTCACGTTCTCGTTTGCATGTACTACCTGTAGCGGTGGGGAGGCTCGATCTCCCGACCTCACGATTATGAGTCGTGCGCTCTAACCAGCTGAGCTACACCGCCCCGATAGGCACTTGCGAAACTCCGCGCCCAGAGGTCAGCCGAGAGATCCGAGTGTCCACCGAGCCCCCTAACGGAATCGAACCGTTGACCTTTTCCTTACCATGGAAACGCTCTACCGACTGAGCTAAGGGGGCCTGACCCTCGACGCAACATTCAGCGCGGCGTGGGCCTTAAAGAGGGTACAGCCTGCGGCTGGGCTCAGCCAAACCGCTCGTCGTGGTGGGGAAATGACCCGCAGGCCGCGGCGGGCGCCGCTGGTCGAACGCCTACTGTTGGTTCATGGCATCGACGGACCGCCTCTACTTCCGGCAGTTGCTCGCCGGCCGCGATTTCGCCGCCGGCGACATGATGGCGCAGCAGATGCGCAATTTCGCCTATCTGATCGGCGACCGGGAGACCGGCGACGCCGTGGTCGTCGACCCGGCCTACGCCTCCGGCGATCTGGTCGACATCCTCGAGGCCGACGGCATGCACCTGTCCGGGGTGCTGGTCACCCACCACCACCCCGACCACGTCGGGGGATCGATGATGGGCTACACGCTGACGGGCCTGGCCGAGCTGCTCGAGCGGGTCGAGGTGCCGGTCCACGTCAATACCCACGAAGCGCTGTGGGTCTCTCGGGTGACCGACATCCCGATGAGCAGCCTGACCACCCACGAGCACGGCGACAAGGTCGACGTCGGCGCCATCGAGATCGAGTTGCTGCACACACCCGGCCACACACCGGGCAGCCAGTGCTTCCTGCTCGACGGTCGCCTGGTCGCCGGGGACACCCTGTTCCTGGATGGTTGCGGCCGTACCGATTTCCCCGGCGGCGACGTCGACGAGATGTTCCGCAGCCTGCAGCAGCTGGCCGCGCTGTCCGATGATCCGACGGTGTTCCCCGGGCACTGGTACTCCATCGAGCCCAGCGCCACCCTGTCAGAAGTCAAGCGCTCCAACTACGTCTACAAGGTTTCCACCCTGGACCAGTGGCGCTCGCTCATGGGGGCCTGACCCCAGTTCCGTTGACAGCCAGGACTTTTCGGCATGTCCAACGGAGTCGCGGGCGGGCGGATCATGGGCGGCCAGTCCGCGGGGACCGACGCCGCTACGGGGCGGTTGCAGGTCCTCCTTGGCAACCGAAACTTCGTTACGTAACGTCGGTACGAAAATAGGCGCTGCGACGAAGGAGCATCCATGAGTGGATCGGTCAGCTACCGCAAGGACGACGCGATCGCCGTCCTCACGATGGACGACGGCAAGGTCAACGTGCTGAGTCCGGCCTTGTTGGCCGAGATCAACGAAAACCTGGACCGCGCCATCGCCGAGGATGCCGGTGCGGTGGTGATCGCCGGCAACGAGCGGGTGTTCAGCGGTGGCTTCGACCTGAAGGTCTTCCGCTCCGGTGATATCCAGGCCTCCATCGACATGCTGCGGGGTGGGTTCAATCTGTCCCACCGGCTGCTGTCGTTCCCGAAGCCCGTCGTCGCGGCGATCACCGGCCACGCGATCGCCATGGGGTCGTTCCTGGCCTGCAGCACCGACCATCGAATTTGTGGTCCCACCTACAACTTTCAGGCCAACGAAGTGGCGATCGGAATGGTGCTGCCCTACCCCGCACTGGAGATCATGCGGCTTCGGCTCACCCCCTCGGCTTATCAGCAGGCGGTTGGGCTGGCCAAGAATTTCCTCGGCGATACCGCGCTGGCCGGCGGCTGGGTGGACGAGATCGTCCTGAACGACATGGTGCTCTCGCGTGCCGAAGAAGCTGCCCGCGAGTTGGCCACTCTCAACGCCAGCGCGCACCTGGCCTGCAAGATGCGTGCCCGCCAGGCCACCCTGGACGCCATGCGAGCCGGTATCGACGACATCGGCTCCGAGTTCGGGCTGTCCTAGTCCGTGCCCAGGGTCAAGCAGCGCACTCCCGAGCTGCGCGACCGCGTGGTCGACGTGGCAGTGAGCACGCTGTGCGAAGACGGCATGTCCGGCTTCACCACCCGGCGGGTGGCCGAACGTGCCGGCACGTCGGTGCCCGCGGTCTACGAGCTGTTCTCCGACAAAGACGGGCTGCTGCGGGCGGTGTTCTTCGAGGGGTTCCGCCGACTGGGCGCTGAGCTCGTCGCAACTGCCGAGACCACAGATGCACTGGCCGACCTGCGGGCGGTGATCCCGGTGTTCCGCCGGTTCTGCCTGGACTATCCACCCCTGGCTCGGGTGATGTTCAGCCGGCCGTTCCAGGACCTGGACCCCGATCCCGATCAACTGGCGGCAGCGCCGACGGTGCGGGAGATCCTCGTCGGCAAGGTGCAGCGCTGCATCGACGCCGGTTTACTCTGCGGGGATCCGGTCGACATCGCCCACGTATTGCTGGCTCTGGCACAGGGTTTGGCGGTGCAGGAAGCCGGGCGGTGGCTGGGCACGTCGGCGGATTCGGTGAACCGGCGCTGGGATGTCGGGGTGCAAGCGGTGCTTGCCGGCTTCCGCGCCTGAGTGCTCAGGACTTCTTGCTCGGGATCACGATGATGACGATGAGCGTCAGGATCGAAAAGAACAGGCCGAGAATGCCCCAGCCGAACGGATTTCGCCCTTTGGCACCGGCAATGACGGCACAGACGACCGCGGCGATGATGCTGCCAATGGCTACGAAAATGCCCTTGATGCCGCGCAGGATGAACCCTGCGGCCTCGATGTTGTCGCTGGCCGCCAGCACGACGCTGTGCAACATTGCTGCCTCCTTGGTCGGGGTCCGCGTCTGGTTTCCCGTTCCGGGCGCAAACTAACCACCCCGTCAGCTCAGGCTTGCCCACACCCATCGGTCAATCCGGTCGGCCACGGCCTCCCAGCCGCGCTCGAGCATCATGTTGTGGCCCATACCGGGAAACATCACCGGCTCGGTGCGATACGCCCGTGCGGTCGCGGCGACTTCACCAGGGGTGAAGAACCCGTCCAGTTCGGCGCCGAGCACCAGCACCGGGGCGGTGACCAGCTTGGGCCGGGCAAGGTGGCGGTAGAGCAGATCTCGGTACAGCACCCGGGCACTCTCTGGCCCCAGCCGCGATGTGCAGGCTTCGACGATCTCGTCAGGCGTGGCGGAATGGTAGAAGGTGGCGCGTGAAACACCTGGTGCGGCAAAGAAATCCAGCGGCCGACTGAACGACCGGGTGCGCATCGACTGGCGCCAGTGCCGGCGGGCGACCCGCACCGTCGCGGGAGCGATGCCGGTCGGGGGTGCCGAGGCGACCAGCACAGCGGCGGGTGCGGCGTGCACGGCCAGGTACTTCTGCACCACGAAGCCGCCCATCGAGTGTCCGATCACCACCGGCGGCACCGGCAAACGATCAGCGACCGTACTCACGTCGCGGACGTAGTCGAAGACGCTGCACTCGTTGATCGGCGCCGGCGACGAGCTGCCGCCGTGGCCGCGCAGGTTCAGCGCCAGCGCGTGGTAGCCGCGGTCGGCGAAGTAGTCCAGAAAATGGTCGTCCCAGCACCATGCCCCGTGAAAGGCGCCGTGCACGAACAACAGCGGTGTGGCGTGGGCGGCCGTGGCCCCGCCCTTGTCGATCACCTCCAACACAGCGGCTCACCCTATCCGTGGCGTTGTCGTTTGGTGGGCGAACGCGGCGGTAACCCTCGTTGATGATCTGGCTTTCGAGGCCAGCCGGCACATGCTGAACACGTGGTCTCAGCTAGCGGCCACGTAATCCCATCCGGACCGGGTGCCCGGGTACCGTGCGGCCCATGGGACGCGTCGAGGGCAAGGTCGCCCTGATCACCGGTGCCGCGCGCGGGATGGGCGCTTCCCATGCCCGGTTGCTGGCCAGCGAAGGCGCCTTGGTGGTTCTCGCCGACGTCGTCGACGAGGAGGGTGCGGCCACGGCCGCTGCGATCGGCGATGCCGCACGCTACATCCACCTCGACGTCTCGGACCCTGACGACTGGTCAGCGGCGGTCGCGCTGACTCTGCGCGAGTTCGGCACCCTCACTGTCCTGGTGAACAATGCCGGCATCGTCTACCGGCGCACGTTGAAGAACCTCGAACCCGAACGTTGGCAGCGGGTTATCGACGTCAACCTCACCGGCACCATGCTCGGCATCAAATCGGTGATCGAGCCGATGACCGATGCGGGCGGCGGCTCGATCATCAATATGTCGTCGATCCAGGCCATGCGCGGCACACCGGGAAACCACGGCTACGTCGCATCCAAGTGGGCCATCCGCGGGCTGACCAAATCGGCCGCACTTGAACTGGCCGCCAGCAACATTCGGGTGAACTCACTGCACCCGGGGATGATCCGCACACCGATGACCGCCCACATGCCCGACGATCTGGTGGCCGCACCGATGGGGCGCCTCGGTGAGCCCCACGAGGTATCGACATTCGTGCTGTTCCTGGCCAGCGACGAGTCGTCTTATGCCACCGGGTCGGAGTTCGTGATGGACGGCGGCTTGATCACCGACGTACCGCATCGCCTGCCGTAGCCGGACTATCCCCACTCGAACGGGCGATCCAGCGCGATGGTCCGTTCCGCCTTGGGATACCACCCCTGCGGCGCATGCTGGCTGGTGTGCAGATAGCACTGCACCCGCACCTCGGGACTACCGGGGGTGAACGTCAGCAATCGACTGATCGGCAGTGTGGTACGCGGCATGTGGTGGCGGCTCAACGACGCGACATTCAAAAACCACGTGCCCCAGCGGCGCTCGATGTGAGTCTTGCCGCCATGGGAGTCATCGGGATTGGTGTGCGTGTGCCCGGCGAGCCACATCTGCACCCGGCCGGGCCGAGCGACCAGGAAGTCTTCGAACGCGGCCGAATCCGGCTTGCTGCCAACCCAGTACAAGTATGACGCGCCTTGGGGTGTGCCTTTACCGAAGGGCCGATGGTAGTGCTCCTCCCACTCCCCTGCCGCATTCTTGCGCACCCCCTCCCATTCGCCGGATGCCACCGTGGTGTTCTTCAGCACGTAGTGATGCACCGCGATGACGATGGCATCCGGGTTGTCGTCGACCATCGCGGTGAACCAGTCGAACGTCTCAGCGCTGACGACCCCGCCGGGGTTACCGCCGAGCGTGCCTCGCCCGACGGTCTGGGTGGGCTCATTGCGGTCGCTCATCATCAGGAACAACAGGTTGCCGACCCGGAACGAGTAGCGCTCCCAGGTGCCCTCGACGCCGTACCGTCGTGCGGCGGGGTCGACACCGGAAAACTCGGTGTGCTCGCCGAGCGGATCGATCCACTTCTGCCACCACCAGGCCTCTGACTCGGAGAGGCCGCTGCGATCGTGATTCCCGCTCACGCTGTAGACGTCCTCACGACGGTGGGTTCGCAGCGCCGCGAATTGCTTTCGCACCTCTTGGCCCTCAGTATCGTCGGGCAGGCTGTGGTGGGCGCCGGACATGTCACCGACGTCGATGGCGATATCCCAGTCGAACGAGGGGCCACCCTCTGCGCCGCCGAACTCCGATTGCGAGATCGCCTCGGCGAGGCTGCTTCGGCCGAACTGCTTGTCGGTGCCGACGTGCGCGTCGCCGAATGCCCAGAGGCGAAACGCAGTCGACGTGTCCGTTGCCGTCACGAATCGAACTCCTTTGTCGTTATTACGAATGCGCCGCGTCCACCAGACCCCAGCGACGCCGAATCACCCTGTCCAGCGCGGTGAACAGGGCGTCGATGACGATCCCCAGGATGAGGATGACGATCATGATCGCGATCGCCGCGGGCATATCGGTCAGGTTCTGGGCGTTCTCCAGCAGTACACCGATCGAGGCGGTGTTGGTGACGATCACCACCAACTCACCCGACATCAGGCTGCGCCAGGCGAATGCCCAACCCTGCTTGAGTCCCGCGACGAACATCGGCAACGAGGCCGGCAGGATCAGATGCCGGTAAAGCGCGATTCCACGCAGACCCATGCTCTTGGCGGATCGCAACAGTAGCGGCGGGATGTGGTCAGAACCGGCGATGACGCCGGTCGCGATCGCCGGCGCCGTGCCGATCACGATGACGAACAGAATCGCCGATGTGGTGATCCCGAAGAAGATGATGGCAAACGGGAACCACGCTATTGCCGGCATGGTTTGCAGACCGGTGATGATCGGGCCGAACGCCGCACGCAGCAATCGATTCCGCGACACCGCAACACCGAGCGCGGTCCCGATCAACAGAGCCAGCCCAAACCCGGCCAGGGCTCTGCCCATCGTGGTCCAGATGGCCTGCCACAACACCGGGTGTTGGGCCTGAATCCACAACTCGGTCAACACGGTGGCCGGGCTGGGCAGGATGAAGGACGGCTTCCAGCCGCTGAGGTACACCAGCTGCCACGCCACAAGGACCGTCGCGATGCCGAGGAGCGGTGCCCACACGGATCGCCCGGCGCGAGACGAGCTGCGTGCCGGACGCTGCCTCGGCCGCCGCAGGAGCTCAGTGCCTACCATCGCCACCCTCCACCGCATAAAGTCGATCGGTGATGACCGCAGCCAACTCGGCCACCTGGGTCGAGTTGGACCTGCGCGGCCGCTCGGCCGGAACGGGCACCTCTGCAATGACGCGCCCGGGTCTGCTGCTCAGCACTACCACCCGATCCCCCAGCCGCACAGCCTCATTGACGTTGTGCGTCACGAACAGGACGGTGAGACCACATTCGGCGGCGATCCGTTCGAGTTCGGTGTGCAGATGATCGCGAGTGATCGCGTCGAGCGCGCCGAACGGTTCATCCATCAACAAGGTGTCGGCATCCTGAGCCAGTGCCCGAGCCAGCGCCACCCGCTGGCGCATGCCGCCGGAAAGCTGATGCGGACGGGCATCGGCGAACTCGCTGAGTCGGACCGTCTGTAGCAGCTCGGCAACCCGCTCGCGGCGTTGCCGCTTGGGCACGCCGCGAGCCCGAAGCGGCACTTCGATGTTCCGTGCCGCTGTCAGCCAGGGGAACAGCGCCGGCTCCTGAAACATCAGCGCCGGCCTACGGGTACCGCTGTGCACCTCGCCCGAAGAGGCCTCGTCCAGGCCGGCGACCAAGGACAAAAGTGTGCTCTTGCCGCAACCTGATGCGCCCACGATGCAGACGAATTCACCGACGGCCGCCGTCAGGGAGATGCCCTCGAGTGCCGTCACGACCGATCGGCCTTGCCGGAAACTCTTCGATACCTCGGTCAGACGGACCGCGACCTCAGCCTGCGCGTTCGATTCGGTCAACGTCGTGCACGCGACGGTGGTCATGCATCGACCTGTGGCTTACCGGACCCCTTCAGAATGTCGTTCAGCAAGTGCAGGTCGAAAATGCCGTCGAGGCTGAGCGGATCGAGGAGTCCCACCGAAACCGCCTTGTGCACTTGATCGTTCAGCGACGCGGCACCAGGGTCATTGGTGAACGTCGTTTCCTGGAACGACGCGCTCAGCACGTCGGGCTCCAGCCCCTTACCGAGCGCGCCGGCCAGGGCCGCATTCGCCGCCTGCGCGGCCGCATCGGGATTCTCGTGAATGAAATCGTTGGCCTCGACCTGCCCCTTCAACAAGCCACTCACCACGTCGGGGTGAGCCTGCAGGAATTCCTGCCGCACCACCAGAATGGTGATCGTGCCGGGGTCCGACCACAGCGGTACGCCGCCGGCCTTCACCAACTGGACGTCATAGGGCGCTGACTCGATCGCGCCGTCGATCTGATTGGCGGTAAAAGCCGGGATGATCGCCGACTCCGGCTTGGTGGGTTTGATGAAGACGTCACCGCCACCCTGCGGGTTGGTCTGTAGACCGTTCTCCTTGAGCCAGCTGCGCAGACTCACGTCCTGTGTCCCGCCCAGTGCCGGGTCGGCGAGAGTCTTGCCCCGCAGATCCTGCGCATTCTGGATGCCTGGCTTCACGACGAGAGTCGTTCCACCAGAGGCAGATCCGGAGACGATCTTGATGGCCGTCCCATTCGACTTCTGCCACGCGTTGAACGCCGGGTTGGGCCCAACGTAGGCCGCGTCGAGCTGGCCGGCTAACAACGCGGTCGCCTCCTCGGTGCCCTGGCCGAACGCCTTGGCGTCCAGGGTGACGTCGGGGCCCAGGTTCTTGGCGAACAACCCCTTGTCGATGCCGACCAGGGCCGAGGCATGGGTGACGCGGGTCAGGTAACCCAGGCGCAACGTGACCTTCTGGGCGGAATTGGTCGACGGGGTGGACTGTCCGCATCCGGACAGGGTGGCGGCGAGCACGACGAGTGCCAGCGCCGCCCGAGAAATGAACATGCGCCGAGGCATGGCGTCTCCTTGGGGGTCAACAAGTCTGAAAGGCGTCACGGCAGGTAGAAGCCGGAGTGAAACGGTGGTGGCAGTGCAGGATCAGGGCGTCAGCGGGCGGTCAGGTGCGCGCCGGACATGCCGCGGCAATGACACGCTGCAGATCGATGTGCAGCCGCCGGGTGAGATGACATCGCAGAGCGGGTGTCATCCCAGTTCCCGATCTGCCCGACAGACGAACAGCGGGCTGGTCCAGATCTGATGGCCGTCGGCCTGGCGGGCGCGCAGATAGACCGCGCTGTCGGCGTCGGGCAAGTCGAGCAGCAGGCGGCCGTTCGCGTTGACGGGCAGACCCGCCGGCTCGGCGATACGTTCCACCCGCATTGTCAAGTTCAGACCACCGACGGCGATATCGTGGTGCCCTTTTCGGATCAGGTCTTCGCCGCTGATGGTCAGCGCCGCATCGAGGTTGTCCTCGATCACCGTGGTGAACAGATCCAGCCGGGCCTGCGCCAACGTCGAAAGGCGCAGCACCACACCGATATCGCTGCCGTAGGTGGCGGTGTTCCAGGTAAGACCGTCGCCTGCGGCGTCGAAGCGCTGCTCGGGATGCAACGCCGCCCAGGGCGTCACGTCCTCAACCTCGGCTCCGGTCACCCGCACGCGTCCGGTCCAGGTCGCCCAGCGGTAGCGATCGCGATGGCGAGCCCCGCCCCAACGAATCCGGACCAGGTTGTCGGCCAGCCCGATCTCGGCCTGAAAGTCGCGCCGCCACAGCCGCCCACTGGTGTCGCGGATTTCGAGCTCTTCCCAGCCGGTGGTGCCGTAGAGGGCATAGTCGACCGCTAATTCGTCTGCCTCAGCAGTGAATTCGTCGCCCATCCAATGGTCGCCGGAACGCAAGAGCGCAACCGAGCGTGACCCTGTCGTTGCCCACGTTCGCCGGCTTCGCAGCGCACGGCCGACGTCGCCTCTGGTCAGTTCGGTGGCCAGTACCCCGGTGAGTCCGCCGTGCCCGCCGAAGATGTTCGCACCCGGGCTGCCGCCGCCCGGGCGGCCGCGGTGCTCGTCGCTGGCGGCGCTGGCGCCCAGCCGAAGGCCCCGGGACAGTGCGTCCTCGAAGAACCAGGGGCTGGATCCCCATGTCGAGTGCACCTCGATCAGGCGCTCCAGATCGGGGTGGTGCCAATCCAGAACGGCCCGCCGCCCGCCTACGTGCGGGATCAGCAGATAGGACTCGGGGTCGTGGTCGTAGGCAGCGTAGAGCCGAGTGATCGGCCATGCTTGCGGCACAATGTCTTTGCTCGCCATGCCCTGATGCCATTCCAGGGATCGCGCTAACGTGGTGTCCTCGCCGAGGAACACCACGTTGTGGTCGCCACCCACCCCGGCGGTGCCGCACCACTCCACGCCGGGGTAGCAGACGAACCGGCCGTCGTCGGTCGCCTCGCGGCAGGCGGAGACCACATCGGCCCACGCCTCGTCGGTGATCTGGAAGTCGTTGGCGGTATAGCCCAGCACGTCCAGCGCACCCACATCCCGGCCGAACCGCAAGTTCCAGTCGGTGTTCTGCGTGCCGACCGTATCGTTCGAATGTACGTGGAGGTCACTGAAAAATGCTCGTGGTGAGGGGAATTCGTCGATGACGTCCAGATGGCAGGTGTCGGCCAGCCGTCCGCCACCCTCGATGTCGGCGACCACGTTGATGGTGGCCGATTCGGCGGGAACCGACAGCGTGGTGGCGGCCCAGCCCGTCGTGGGCGTCCCGGCACGTGCCACCGTCACGCCGGCGACGGACGCGTGAAGACGCGCCTTGACGTCGCGGCAGACGTTGCCCCACCGATCCTGAAGGTGGGCCCGCAGTGCCGCGGCGGATGCGTCGGCACGAACGAGCCGCGGGCCGTGCGCGACGAGGCGCTCGGGGTCGCCGGGGACGACCGCGAGCCGGCATGACCCGGCGTGTGCCATTCGCGACGTGCCCAGTGGGTCGATGAAGAGGTGAACTTCGAACTCGTCCTCGACGAACGTCTGTACGCGGGTGCCCGGCCCGCCGAATGTGCGGTCGCCGAGCCGTATTTCGATGACGTCACCGGGCCGCAGATACCCGTCGACAGCATGGATGAGCAACGACTTCTGGAAGGGCCGCTCGCCGCCTTTGACGTCATAGCGGATAGCGAGACGCTGCACCGTAGCCGTGCCCTGCTCGGACGCACCGCCGGCTCGTGACCGGTGCAGCAGCCGTGCGGTGGCATAGTCGCGCCCGTGTGGGTCCGTTGTCTGCAGGTCCCAGTCCGAGTAATAGCGGAAGCACAGCTTGAGCCAGCCGCTGTCGGCGATGCCCGAGCGCCCCACGGTATAGGTGAAGACCAGCTCTTCGGTCGATCCCGCGACGACGGCGTCGGTGTCGCAGGACAACTGGCCCAGGAACGGGATCGCATCGAGCTCACGGTTGACCCGCTCGGCGACAACCGGATCCGAGCAGTCGTTGCCCTGAGCCGGAGACTGCGGGCGCACCGAGACACGCGCCAGGGGCGCGTCGAGGGAAACCGGGACGGACACGTCGCCAATTCTCACCTCACCTGCACCTACCAGTCCAGTTCATAGATATGATGCGATTAATCATCGAAAGTGATCTCTCATCCATGAACCTTCAGCAGTTGCGCTACGTCGTGGCCCTGGCCGAGACCCAGAGCTTCACCAAGGCCGCCGAGAGCGCCTTCGTCGTCCAGTCGGCTTTGAGTCAGCAGATCCGCAAGCTCGAAGACGAACTCGGCGTCTCGTTGTTCGAACGCACCACGCGATCGGTGTCGTTGACACCGGCCGGTGAGGCCTTGCTGCCGGTGGTCCATCAGGTACTGGCCGGGGTCGACAAGATCATGGTCGACGCCCAGGCACTCAGCGGCACCATCGGTGGCCGGTTGACCGTCGGGATGATGGAAGTGCCCACCGAGAGCCTGGACGTCGCCGCCCTCATGGCGACCTTCCATGCGCGCTACCCCGATGTCAGCGTGACCCTGCGCAGCGGCGGCAGCGATCTGCTGATCGACGCAATCCGCGACCGCAAGCTCGACGTCGCGATCGTCGGCTCGAACGTATCGGGCGCCGGGGATCGGCTCACCCACACCGAGTTGTTCAGTGAGCCACTCGTTGCCGTACTGCCAGCCGCTCACCCGCTTGCCGCCAAGTCGTCGCTGGCGCTCGCCCAACTGGCCGACCTTCCGTTCATCGACTTCCCACCCGGGTACGGCCTTCGTCACGAGACCGACCGGGGATTCACCGGCGTGCCGAGGCGAGTCGCATTCGAAGTCACCCGGGTCGACGAGGTGATCCAGTTCGTCCGAAAAGATCTCGGCGTCGCGTTGTTGCCCGAATCGGTGGCCACCTCCCGTGCGGGCGGCGATCCGAGACTGGCGCTACGTCAGGTGGTAGGCGCCAATCTGCATCGACAGGTCAATCTGGTCGCGCCTAAGAGTACGGTTCGCTCCGCAGCCTGCCAGGCCTTCGTCCGGTGCGTGGAAGACCATGTCAAGCGCACCGACCGGTAGCAATCTGTCGGCCCAGCTTTCCGCTCAAGACGATCAGAACTACGTCCATTGACTCAGGAGTGGCGCAATACCCGCCGAATCAGCAGTATCGGCTGGTCCGGCACCCTTCCAACCGGCGCAATGCCACCGGCCGGCAGTCGTGCACGGCGCACCCGGCTGGCGACCGTATACAGCGGCTTTACCGTGTCTGGCGGGAGATGTTCGTCAGGCAGGAGGGTGCGATGGCCGACGCCGAACCGGTGCCGATCCGCCGGGCACGGGCCGATCAGGCTCGACTGGTCGCCGATGTCCTGCGCCAGCAAATACATGTTGGCGGCTATCCGCAAGGCCTACCGACCGAGGCCGAACTGTCGGCCGAGTTCGGGGTGTCGCGCAACGCCATTCGTGAGGCGCTGACCACGCTGAAAGACGAAGGGCTCATCGACCGCGGCCCCAAAGTCGGTACCCAGGTTGCGATCCGCAAATACGACCACGGCCTGGATGCGCTCGTCGGGTTGAAAGAGACGTTCAAGAGCTACGGCGAGGTCCGCAACGAAGTGCGCGCGGCGATGTTGGTGGCCGCACCACCGGCAGTCGCACGCCGCCTCGATCTGCCGCCGGGCGCGCAGGTGTTGTTCATCGAACGGCTGCGATTTCTCGGCGATCTTCCGCTCAGTTTGGACAAGACCTACCTGGCACCCGACATCGGAGCCGACATCCTCGGACGCCCGTTGGAGACCAACGACATTTTCGCGCTGCTCGAAGAGGTGACCGGCCGACGCCTGGGATCGGCAAGCCTGGCCGTGGAGGCGGTTCCGGCCGACGCGCACTCGGCCGCCATCCTGCAGGTGCCAGAGGGTGCGGCGGTGTTGTTGTTGGAGCGACTGACCCACCTCGACGACGGCAGGCCCGTCGACCTGGAGTACATCCGCATGCGCGGGGACCGAATCACACTGCGCGGCAATCTCATCAGGGAGCTTTCATGACTTTGATCAATCAACGGGCCGACGTCCCGGTCACCATCGATGAGTCGCTGTGCATCGACGGGTGCACGCTCTGCGTGGACATCTGCCCGCTGGACTCGTTGGCCATCAACCCCGACAACGGCAAGGCCTACATGCATGTCGACGAGTGTTGGTACTGCGGTCCATGCGCAGCCCGCTGTCCCACCGGTGCCGTCACCGTCAACATGCCCTATCTCATCCGCTGAAACGCCCTGATTCCCGGAGCCATTCATGAAACACCGCTTTGCGGTCGCGCTGGCGGCTGCCCTCGTCACGGTCACCGCCGGCTGCTCACTGGACTCAAAACCACAAGCGGCCGGCGAGGTCAACGTCGTCATCGGATACCAGTCCAAAACCATCAATACCGTCACCGCGGGTGCCTTGTTGAAGGCTAAGGGCTTCCTGGAGAAGCGCCTCGACGACATCACCAAACGGACGAACGTCAAGTACACAGTGCAGTGGCAGGATTACGACACCGGCGCCCCGATCACCGCACAGATGCTGGCCGAGAAGATCGACATCGGGTCGATGGGCGATTACCCGCTGTTGATCAACGGCTCCAAGACCCAAGCCAACGAACGCGCCAAGACCGAGCTGGTGTCAGTCACCGGCTACAACGCCAAGGGCGCGCTGAATATGGTTGTGGTCAATCCGAATTCGACCGCTCAAAGCCTGAACGATCTGCGTGGGCAGAAAGTGTCGGCGTCTGTCGGCTCGGCCGGGCACGGCACCCTCGTCCGGGCACTTGCCAAGGCCGGTATCGACCCGAAAACCGGGGTGGAGGTGCTCAACCAGCAGCCGCAGATTGGTGCATCGGCCCTGGAATCCGGTCAGGTGCAGGCGCTTGCGCAGTTCGTCGCTTGGCCTGGCCTGCTGGCCTTCCAGAACAAAGCGCGACTGCTGTTCGACGGCGCCGAACTGAACGTACCGACCTTCCACGGCGTGGTCGTTCGGCGCGACTACGCCGGCCAGCATCCCGAGGTGCTCGACGCATTCCTGCAGGCCCAGCTGGATGCCACCGACTTCCTGCATGAGAAGCCACTGGAAGCCGCGCAGCTGGTCGCCCAAGGAAGTGGATTACCGCAGGAGGTGGTGTACCTCTACAACGGGCCCGGCGGCGCGGTGTCATTCGATACCACGATCAAACCGTCACTGGTCGATGCACTGAAAAGCGATGTGCCGTACCTGAAGTCGATCGGCGACTTCGCTGATCTCAACATCGGCCGGTTCGTCAATGCCGACCCGCTACGCAAGGCGTTCGCCGAGCGGAACCTCGACTACAACAAGGCCGTTGCCCTCACCACCAACCCGCTACCGGTCAGCGGTCAGGACCCGGTGTGCAATGTTGCGGTCACCGACCCCGCGCTGGCCGGTGAACTGTGGATCGACGGGCAGGCCGCCACACAGCCCGCGGCCAACCCCAGCTGCCTGTTGCGGGCGCTTCGCGAGGCCAGCGCCAAGGGCCAGAGGGTGATTGCGGCCTATATTCCCGACACCGAGTTGGGCACCCGATGGTTCGCCGACCGTTCGGTATGGGTGCAATCCCCCGCCGCCGGCAACGCCTACTTGCCGTTCGACACCGATGCCGGCGCTCAGCGTTATATCGCCGCCCATCCCGGCGCCGCAGTCGTGGACTATCAGGCGGCCCTCGCGGGTGCGGTGTGACCACCGAACCCGCGGTGCTTGCCGGTCCCGTCACCGTCAGCGGTGGCATCAGCGCCGCGCCGACGGGCGGCCCGATTCGGCACCGACCGTGGCGGTCGTGGGCCGTGCGGATCGCATCGGTTACCGCCGCGGTCGGGCTGTGGCAGCTCCTGACCGCCAACCACGTCCGGTTCTGGTTGCGCTTCGACACGCTGCCGACAGTGACCGAGATCGTCAACACCTTCACTAAACGGGTTGCCGTGCAGGAGTACTGGCTGGACCTCGGACAGTCGCTGATCAGGATCCTGACCGGCTTCGCGCTCGCTGCGGTGGTCGGAGTGGTGACCGGCATTCTGCTGGGGCGCTCCAACGCATTCGCCAACGTTTTCGGGCCGCTCACCGAACTCGCCCGCCCCATCCCGGCGATCGCGATCGTCCCGGTGGCGATACTGCTGTTCCCCAGCGACGAGGCAGGGATCGTCTTCATCACCTTCCTGGCCGCGTTCTTTCCGATCATGGTGAGCACCCGGCATGCGGTGCGGGCCCTGCCGACGATCTGGGAGGAGTCGGTGCGCACCCTCGGTGGCAGCCGCTGGGACGTGTTGGTCCGGGTGGTGCTACCCGGCATCCTGCCCGGCGTCTTCGGCGGGTTGTCAGTCGGCATCGGTGTGGCGTGGATCTGCGTCATCTCCGCCGAGATGATCTCCGGGCGCCTGGGCGTCGGGTACCGAACCTGGCAGGCCTATACCGTGCTGGCCTATCCCGAGGTGTTCGTCGGCATCATCACCATCGGCATCCTCGGCTTCACCACCTCCGCGGCCGTTGAGGTGCTCGGTCGCCGGGTCACCCGGTGGCTGCCCCGCGGCGAGGAGAAGACGCGATGACGCTCACCGCCCCGGTCACGGGGATGGTGTTGCAGCTCAACAACCTTGTGCTCAGCTATGGCGGCTCACCGGTGATCAACCGCCTCGACCTGAATGTGCGTCCCAGCGAGATCCTGGTCCTGACCGGACCGTCCGGGTGTGGCAAGTCCACCGTACTGCGGGCACTGGCCGGGCTTCTTCGACCGGACGCCGGCGAGATACTCGCCGACCGGGTGCCCGTGCGCACCACCTCCCGCGAGCGGGCATTGGTGTTCCAGGACAACGCTTTGCTGCCCTGGCGCACCGTGCAAGCCAATGTCGAACTGGCTCTCAAGCTGGCCGGCGTTCCACGCGCCGGGCGCCGCGAGGAGGCGCTGCGCTGGATCGCTGACGTCGGATTGGCCGGCTTCGAGCGTTACCTGCCCAAGAGCCTGTCCGGCGGTATGCGGCAGCGGGTGCAGCTCGCGCGTGGCCTTGCCGGCGCACCACGGGCGGTCATGATGGACGAACCGTTCGGAGCGTTGGACACCCAGACCAGGGCCAGCATGCAGCGGCTGCTGATCGACACCTGGCGCGCACACCCGACCACCGTCGTCTTCGTGACCCACGACGTCGACGAGGCACTGCTCATCGGCGACCGCATCGCTGTGCTCGGGCGAGCGGGTCAGCCGCTGCGCGCCCTGCTCGACGTTCCCACCCCACGCGATGCCTTCGCCGACCGCAGTGCGTTGCGCTCAGAAGTCATTGCCGCACTGGATACTCCGGAGTTCCCCTGATGCAGATTCCTGATCTGGCCGACACCACCCGCCTGGACTGTGACGTCCTCGTCATCGGCGGCGGCACTGCCGGCACGATGGCGGCGTTGACGGCCGCCGAGAACGGCGCCAGGGTGCTGCTGTTGGAGAAGGCGCACGTCCGTCATTCCGGTGCGCTGGCGATGGGGATGGACGGCGTCAACAATGCCGTCATCCCGGGCAAGGCCGAGCCCGAGGACTACGTCGCCGAGATCACCCGCGCCAACGACGGAATCGTCAACCAGCGCACCATCTACCAGACCGCGACCCGCGGCTTTGCGATGGTGCAGCGACTCGAGCGCTACGGCGTGAAGTTCGAGAAGGACGAGCACGGCGAGTACGCGGTACGCCGCGTGCACCGATCCGGGTCCTACGTCTTGCCGATGCCCGAAGGTAAGGACGTCAAGAAGGCGCTCTACCGGGTGTTGAGGCAGAAGTCCATGCGCGAGCGGATCCGCATCGAGAACAGGTTGATGCCGGTGCGGGTGCTCACCGCGAACGGCCGGGCGGTGGGGGCCGCGGCGCTGAACTCCCGCACCGGCGAGTTCGTCGCCGTCGCCGCCAAGGCGGTGATCCTGGCGACCGGAGCCTGTGGCCGGCTCGGCCTGCCGGCATCGGGTTATCTGTATGGCACATACGAGAATCCGACCAATGCCGGTGACGGCTATGCGATGGCCTATCACGCCGGAGCCGAGCTGTCCGGCATCGAGTGCTTCCAAATCAATCCGCTCATCAAGGACTACAACGGCCCGGCGTGTGCCTACGTCGCCAATCCGTTCGGGGGCTACCAGGTCAACGCCAACGGCGACCGGTTCGTCGACTCCGACTACTGGTCCGGTCAGATGATGGCCGAGGTCAAACGGGAGGTCGAATCCGCCCGCGGACCGATCTATCTCAAGGTCAGTCACTTGCCGGACGAGACGCTGACGGCGTTGGAGAACATCCTGCACACCACGGAGCGGCCGACTCGCGGCACCTTCCACGCCAATCGTGGGCACGACTATCGAACACACGATATCGAGATGCACATCTCCGAGATCGGTTTGTGCAGCGGCCATTCCGCATCCGGGGTGTGGGTCGACGAGCATGCCCGCACCACTGTCCCCGGCCTGTACGCCGCCGGGGACCTGGCGTGCGTTCCGCACAACTACATGATCGGGGCTTTCGTCTACGGCGATCTCGCCGGCGAGCACGCCGCCGACACCCTCGCCGCTCTCGAAGCGCCGAAAGAGCTTCCCGCCGAACAGATCCGCGCGGCGTATGAGCTGGCCTACCGGCCATTGCAGCATCCCGATGGGCCGCCGCAACCGCAGGTGGAGTACAAGCTGCGGCGTTTCGTCAACGACTATGTGGCGCCGCCGAAGACGGCGACGAAGCTGGCGATCGCCGTCGACACCTTCGAGCGGATGCAGGACGAGATCGAGCAGATCGGCGCCCGGACGCCGCACGAGTTGATGCGGGCGGTAGAGGTGTCCTTCATCCGGGACTGCGCGGAGATGGCCGCCAGGTCCTCGCTGACCCGGACCGAATCCCGGTGGGGGCTGTATCACGATCGCTCTGACATACCCGATCGTGACGACGTGAACTGGCGCTATCACTTGAATCTCCGTAAGGGCCCGGACGGGTCGATGGAGTTCTTCAAGCGGCCGGTCGCCGAGTATTTCGTCCCGGTGCCTGGCCTCGACGATTTGCCCACCGGCGGAACACAAGCCATCCCGGTCGCCCAGCCGACGATCGTCCGCGACCGGCAGTCGGCGCCGGCGCCGGCGGCCGCGGTGGCCGGACCGCCCGTGCAGCCGCCGTCACCGCGCATCGCCGCGGTGTTGGCGCTGGAATCGCCCGCACTGGAGGACCTCGCCGAGTTCCTGACTGACCCCGACGCGGCCGTGCGGCGCACCGCCGTCGTGGCGCTCACCGAACACCTCTGCGACGGCTATGCCGACGCGCTGTATGCCGCACTGGACGATGCCGACAGTGGTGTGCGCCGGGCCGCCGCCGACGGGGTGCGCGAGCTCGTCGAGGTAGTGCCCAATCCGATTGCCGGGCAACCACTGTTGTCGTCGACGGACCCGCTGGTGCGCAGTGCGGCGTTGTACCTGCTCAGTTTCCGGCGCGTCGGCGATGTTGGCAGATTCCGCGCCGCGCTCGCCGACCCCGACCACCGGGTACGGATCGAGGCGGTGCGCGCGCTGGTGTCCGTCGACGATGCCGACGGGGTGGCATCGGCCGCTGACGACGAGAACCGGGAGGTGCGGATCGCCGTCGCCAACGGATTGGGCACCTTGGCGAGCGGCCCCAACGCGGTCCGGGCACTGATCGGCGACCGCGATCCCCTGGTCCGCGCTGCCGCCCTGGCGGCGCTGGGTGAGATCGGTGACGGCGACACCGATCTGGCGCTCATCGAGCGAGCCTTGGGCGACACGGCGTGGCAGATCCGGGTGGGGGCCGTTCGCGCGTTGTCCGGCACAGGCGAGGCGGCGGTGGCGTTGCTGTCCCGCGCATTGATCGACCCACACCTCGACGTGCGCAAGGCGGCCGTGCTGGGGTTGACCCGGTGGGTCTCACAACCAGCGGCCCACGATGCGCTGCTGGGGGCGTTGGACGATACCGACGCCGACGTCCGCGCGTATGCCCGGCAGGCGCTGGCCCGACGTGCCGAGTTCGCCGGCCTGGTGGACTAGGGCCAAACACACATCGGCGGGGACCATGCGGTCCCCGCCGATCTTGTGTCAGGTCTACGGGTCAGAAGCCCATGTGGTGATCGGCCTGGTTGTGCGACGTGAGGTCGGTGCTCGCCTGGGTGTGCGAGGCCGAGCTGTCGTGGCTGGTGTCGTACAGCGAGTGACTCGAGTAGTCCGTGCTCGCGTGCGCTGACTGGTCGTCCACCGAGTGATCCGGCGTCGCGGCGGCCGCCGCGTGGCTCGACGAGTCGATCGCCGCGTGCTGGTCGACTGTGGCCGAGTCGTGCGTGGTGCCGACCGAGCTTGTGCCCCCGGCGTTCGCGCTGCCCTGTGAGGTGGTGATCACCGAGCCGCCGTTGGACCCGGAACTCACCGAACCGCCTGCGGCAGTGGAGCCACCGGTGTGGATGACGCTGCCCTGCGACGGACTGACCGCCGAACCCTGTGTTGTCGTCGACGCGGTGGTGCTCGCTCCGGTATTGACCGCACCGTGGCCGCCGAGGGCCGCGGAGTCGTGGCCGAGGATGTCGGCCTGACCGCCGAAGCTGTTCTGGAAGGAGCTGTTTCCGCCGGCCGTCACATGATCAGCCGATGCCCCACCGCTCGCCGAACCCGCCGCCTGGACGGAGTTGTGGAGATTCAGGTTCGCCGCATCGTGGTTGAGGAAGCTGGTGTTGCCTCCGCCGGATGCACTGGCCCCACCGTGGATGCCGGTGCCGCCGACGATGCTGGTGCCGCCGGCCATCCCGGTGTGGCCGCCCGCATTGGCCTCCACAGCCGAGGCCGCCTCGGCGTTGGTGTGCCCGCCAACCGATCCGCCGGCGTTGGCGTTGGCGTTTCCACCAAACACGCCGCCGAGGTTGGTCTGCCCACCGAACGCCCCACCGAGGTTGGTCTGGCCGCCAAACCCGCCACCGAGGTTGCTCTGGCCACCGAGCGCCGCACCATCGTCGTGCAGGAAGCTCACGGCCGCCGTGTTGCTCGCGGCCGCCTGCGCACTGGCGGTCACCCCGCCGAGCGGGCTGGCCAGCGACGCCGCCGTCGTGCTGCCCACCGCGGTGTTGCCGGCCGCGGTGAGGCCGCCGCCACCCAGGCCGATCGCTCCGCCGCCTCCGGCTGCGGTTTGGTTGCCGATACTGGCCCCACCGAGCGGGCTGTTGAAACCGACGTTGGACGTGCTGTTGAAGTTCGCGTTTTCCTGCGCGCCCAGGCCAGTTCCGACGTTGGCCGCGCCGCCGCCACCAGCAGTTGCCGAGCCGCTGAGCGCGGCGCGCCGTTCGGCGTCGACTTCGTTGGTGTCGACGGCACGAGCCCGGTCGTTCACATGCGCGCCTGCACCGAACTGGCTGCCGCCGCCGGCCGCGAAACCGCTACCCGCGTTGGCGCCGCCCGCAAACTGGCCGCCACCCTGCGCGCCGAAACCGCTGTGCCCGTTGACGTTGGAGCCGCCGCCGAAGCCGGTGCCCACACCAATCCCGCTGTGGCCACCCACTTCTGCGTTGCCACCAAGCTCGGCGCCGAACCCGGAGTTGAATCCGCCACCGAGCTCGGCACCACCGCCGGCACCGAGACCGGTGCCAAAGCCGGTGCCCAGACCAACCCCAGTCTGACCACCCAGCTCAGCGCCGGCGCCCACTTCGGCACCCGCGTTGAAACCCAAGCCCATCTCGGCACCGAAGCCGGTCTCGAATCCACCGCCGAGCCCAGCGCCACCGCCGGCACCAATGCCAGTGCCGATCCCGGTGCCCAAGCCGGTGCCGAGGCCTACTCCACTCTGGCCACCCAGCTCAGCGCCGCCGCCGAGCTCAGCACCCATTCCGGCGTGGAAGCCCGCCTGCATCTCGACGCTCATCCCAGCCTGGAAGCCGGCGCCCATCTCGGCACCCAGCCCCGACTGAAAGCCGCCGCCAAGCCCGGTACCGAGGCCGACTCCGGACCCCAGGCCGATTCCACTCTCGCCGCCCAGGCCGGCGCCGCCGCCGAGCTCAGCACCGAGTCCGGCGCCGATGCTCTCGCCCAGGCCAACGCCGATGCCGTTGCCCACTGCGGCAGCCAGGCTCGAACCACCGTCGACGCCGAGATCCAATGCCTGGTCGCTGACCACGCCAGCGGCCGCAGCCGGGGCCGCAAGGAGATTCGGCGCAACGCCTTCCGCCGGCGCGAAGCCGTACTGGTTGGAGAGCGCCTGCGCCAGACCGGAGACCGGGTCCCCGCCGACGAGTTCGAGTCCTGGAACGGCCGAGGCCGCGACGGACTGGATTTGCTCAGGGCTGACCCCGGCCAGTCCCGCGTTCTGCAGCGCAGCGTTGGGATCCGCGACGTAGTTCTGCGCGGCGGATTCGTTGTTGAACAGGTCAAGGATGAATTGGAGCAGGTTGTCCATTGGAGTTCCTTCCGGTGATTACTCATCACGGTATGAAGATCACGCGCACCCCGAAATGGGGCCCGGTCCCCTACCCGATACAGGTAGTACCGGGATATCCCAGCAATCCCCATTAGGGGATTAGGGGATCGCTAGGGCGTGCACCGCGCGTCTTGCAGAACACCAGCAATAGGATCGGTATCGATACTGTTCACAGGGCCAAACATGAGCAACCGCAAATTGTGAACTGATTCACAACTGTTACCGGTAAATTGACATGCAGGTAATTATCAGCAAATCGCCCGAGGCCTTACTTTGCACGTCGGACGGCATTCCGGGGCCAGCCCGGGAACGCCGCGGACCCACTCGTTGGGCCGGAGCCAGCGCGTGAAAGGACCCGCTACGCGGTGTGGCGATGCGCGTGGTCGGGATGGTCTGCCAACCAGCGCCGCTCGACCCGCATCACCCGTTGGTGCTCGGCCATGATCAGCAGTGCACCCACGATCAATAGGCCTGCGGCCACCGAGCCCAACATCATCAACAGCTCGTGGTGGTTGTACGCAAGCGCCGCGACGATGCCGGCCAGGCCCACCACACCCAGAGCAATGAAGAACAGTCCGGGGAGCCACAGCGTGTCGATGAACGACTCACCGGCGTGCGGTTGCGTTGTTCGGGAATGATCCACCGGGTCGCGATATGCACCCTTCATCGCGTCTCCCTTCCCTTCAGAGACGCTTCCCAGGCTACGCCTGTTGTGAGCCAGATCACAGCGGGCCGGAGCTCAGGGCTTGGGGGTGAGTGCGCTGCCCTTCAGCCATTCGCCCCACGGCAGGGTCCAGTCACCGTTCTGCCAGATCTTCAGTCCTGGCCCTCCGGTGTTCTTGACCTCGACCACGTCACCGGGCTGCGAGAAGTCGTAGAACCACGACGCGTTCTCGCTGTTGAGGTTCAGACAGCCGTGCGAGACGTTGGTATTGCCCTGAGCCCAGGTCGTCGCGTTGAGCTGATGAAGATAGATGCCGTCGGTGCTGATCCTGGTGGCGTAGGGGATCTTCAGCTTGTAGCCCATCGAGGAATCCACCGGCAGTCCGTATGTCGACGAATCCATGGTCACCGATTCGGCCTTGTCGATCACCGTGTACACCCCAGGCGGTGTCCAGAACGAAAAGTCCCGTCCCGCGATGGTTTCGTAACCGCCCTTGCCCATCGACGTGGGCATGGCCCGAACCAGCTTGCCGTTGTCGAACACGCTGACCGTCTTGGTGGTGTCGTCGGCGATAGAGACGTGCGCATCGCCAATCGTGAAGGTGGACTTGGCATTTTCGTTGCCGTAAAGCCCGTCGCCGAGCCGCAGTCCGAAGATATTGGCGGCCACGGAAACCGTCGTGCCCGGCGCGTAGTACTTCGCCGGTCGCCAGTGCGCGGTCTTGTCATCCACCCAGTACCACGATCCCTGCACCGGCGGGTTGGTGGTCACCACCAGGTTGCGTTCGGCGGTGGCCTTGTCGATGATCCGCTCGTCGAACCGGGCCGCGATGATTGTGCCGATGCCATAACGCATGTCCTGGTGGATCGGCAGACCGCCGGGCGTCTCGAGGTAGACCTGGGTGAGGTTGTCCGGTGTCGCAGTCGTGAAGGTGGTAGTCCGCGCCAGCGGCACACCGCTGGCTCCTTGGCTGGCGACCTGCATCGTGTAGGTGCGCCCGTACTTGAGCGGCACGGTCGGCTGCCACGACGTCCCGTCCGGCGAGAGCGCCCCGGCCAGGGTGTTGCCGTACTCATCGACCAGCGAGACGTTGGTCAGGCTGCCGCCGACAACCTGGGCGGACACCCGGCTCAGCGGGTTCAGATCGGACGAGCCGTTCGCCGGTGCGATGCCCAGCAGTGGCGGCTTCGGCGGCGCGGGCGGCAACTGTACCTCCGCGGTGGCGGTGGCCGTTTTGCAACCGTCGCGGCAGCCGGGCAGTCCGGCGACGTCACTGCCCAGGACGCCAAGGAGCAACACCCCCACAACCAGGCAGGCCGTGCGCGCACGACGGGAAAAGACCACCTAAATCACTCCACGACTAGTCGACGATGAGTTGCCGGCGTCACCATTGACGCCTGAGATCATAGACGGCCGGGGGGCCGTCTCGTCACTGGAAGAAGACCGGCGCGGCCGCCACCAGCAGCAAACTTCCAATCATTAGCGGAAATTAACTTTCCCGGCGACATCTCAGTGCAGCGCACTGCCTTTGAGCCACTCGGCCCACGGCAGCGTCCAGTCGCCGTTGTCTGTCAGCTTCAGCGGCGGGCCGCCGGTGTTGCGGACCTCGACGACGTCACCGGGCACGGAGAAGTCGTAGAACCACGCCGCGTTCTCGCTACTGAGGTTCAGACACCCGTGTGAGGTGTCGGTGTTGCCCTGCGCCCACACGGTCGCGTTCAGCTGGTGCAGGTAGATGCCGTCGGGGCTGATACGGGTGGCATAAGGGATGGTCTCGCGGTAGCCCAGTCGTGAGTTGATGGGCAGGCCATAGGTGGACGAGTCCATGATCACCGGATTGGCCTTGTCCATCACTGTGTAGACGCCGGGCGGCGTCCAGAACGTCAGCGTCTGGCCGTCGATCGTCTCCGAGCCACCCCGGCCCATCGAGGTCGGCATGGTGCGCACCAACGTGCCGTTGTCGAACACGCTGACCTGCTTGGTGTTGTCGTCGGCGATGGAGACGTGCGCGTCTGCGATGGTGAAAGTCGCCGTGGAGTCCTCTTCGCCGTAGAGCCCCTCACCAAGCGGAACACCGTAGACATCGGCGTGCACTGTCACCGAAGTTCCTGGGGCGTAGTACTTTTCCGGGCGCCAATGGGCATTCTGGTCGTCGACCCAGTACCACGCTCCGCGCACCGGCGGGTTGGTGGTGACCGAGAGGCGTTTCTCGGCGGCCGCCCGGTCAGCGATGGGCTCGTCAAAGTGCGCGACGACGACGGTGCCGATTCCGAACCGGCCGCCATCCAGCGGATGCCCGCCCGGTGTCGTCAGGTACACCTCGCTCTGGTCGCTGGGCACGAGGGTCTGGAAGGTCGACGACATCGTGGAAGGGATGCCGCCGGGGCCTCGGGCTTCGACCGTCAACGTGTAAGCGCGTCCGTAGCCCAGCGCCACGGTCGGCTTCCAGGTCTTGAAGTCGGGGGTGACGACGCCCGGCACGGGCTTGTCGGCGTCGTTGACCATCGTGACGTGGGTGAGCATGCCGCTCGTGGCCACGACGGTGATCCCGCCGAGCGGGTCGACGTCGGTGGCACCGTCGGCGGGCGTGAGCGTGACGGCGGCTGGGTCCCTCGAGGGCGCCGGCCGTGGGTCACGCGCGGCGGCCTCGGTGCGGCAATTCTCAGGGCAACGCGGAGCCGTGGAGATGACGACACCGCCGAGCACAGCCAGCACCGCCAGAACGATGCCGAGGCACGCCCCTTGGGCACGACGACTAAAGCTCAACTGTTACTCCATGACTAAAAGGTCGGCCACTGTTGCCGGGATACCGATGATCAATCGGGCCCTTGAAGCATAGACGTACCGACTCCGCGCCGCGTTCTGGCAAAGGCGCGTGCCGCGTCACAACATGGACAAGACTCGAGCACATGACCGAACCCGGTGCTGCCCGTGTCGCGGTGTATCTCGACTTCGACAACATCGTCATCTCCCGCTACGACCAGGTCAACGGCCGCAACTCTTTTCAGCGCGAGAAGGCCAAGGGACTTGAGGCGGCGAAGCTCGCCCGCGCTCGTGTCGACGTGGGCGCGATCCTGGACTTCGCCTCGTCGTTCGGCACGGTGGTGCTCACCCGGGCATACGCCGACTGGTCTGCCGACGTGAACGCTGAATACCGCGAACAACTGGTGGGCCGGGCGGTGGATCTGGTGCAGCTGTTCCCCGCGGCGGCCTACGGCAAGAACGCCGCCGACATCCGGCTGGCCGTCGACGCCGTCGAGGACATGTTCCGGCTGCCCGACCTCACCCATGTGGTGATCGTGGCCGGCGACTCCGACTACATTCCGCTCGCGCAGCGCTGCAAGCGCCTGGGCCGCTACGTCGTGGGCATCGGGGTGGCTGGGTCGTCGAGCCGGTCCCTGGCGGCGGCCTGCGACGAGTTCGTTATCTACGACTCCCTGCCCGGCGTGCCGGTGGCCGAACCGGCCACCGCCGAGGAACCGGCGACGCGGACCAAACGCACGAAATCCGCCGAAGCCGAGGCGCCCGACCCGCAGGCCGCGGCCACCGCGCTGCTGAAGCGGGCACTGCAGATCGGCCTGGACAAGGACGACGTCGACTGGCTGCACAATTCGGCGGTCAAGGCGCAGATGAAGCGGATGGACCCGTCGTTTTCGGAGAAGGCGTTGGGCTTCAAGTCGTTCAGTGACTTCCTGCGCTCGCGCACCGATGTCGTGGAACTCGACGAGAGCTCCACCACCCGGATGGTCAAGCTGCGTTAGCGGCGGGCACCAGCGCAGCGACTGGACCGCCGCCGTCGCCCAAAGACTCGTCCAGTGTCCACAGGTCGGCCAGAATCGATTGGCCGGAAAGACGTTTCACGAAGATCCGCAGTCAGTCACCGATCTCGCGATCACACCGCAGGCGTATCCGCCGTTGGCGCCCCCCGGGCCAGCAGCCACGCCTGGCCGTCACCTTCGCCCGCGGCAACCGCCCGCAGACCCGCGAACGCGACGTCGAGTTCCCCCGCCGCGGCACGGAAAAACCCCGGCCGCGCACCGACCTCGCTCAGCACACTGATCGCCAGCAATCCGCTCGGCCTCAACCGGTTCACGATCGCCGGGTACAGCTGTGGGTCGCGAAATCGATGACACAGGATCACGTCGACCGGTGGCCCCGGCGGCAGGCCGTCGTCGAGATCGGCGACGGAGAATCGGCATCGGTCGCTGACCCCGTGACGATGCGCCAACTCGTGCGCCTGTTCGATCGCGACGGCCGATACGTCGACACCCCACACGGTCAGGCCGCGCTCGGCCAGCCAGACTGATGCCGAACCGGCCCCGCAGGCCAGATCCAGCGCATGTCCGGCGACCGGGATCTCGGCCACGTACTGCGCAAACACCTGGGGCAAGCCGGGTGGGCCGCTGACCCTGCCTGCGTATTCCCGGTCCCAGCGGACGCGATCGGTGTCGGCCACGTCACCACGCTAGACGTGAAACAAGGCACGGATGTACTGCTATGCTGGGTCCAACGTTGGCGTCGCTAATGCGTCGCCAGCACGTCGTGGAACACCTTCACTTCACCGGCACTTCCGGAATTCCGGAAACCGAGTTCAGCTGATTGTGCCTCCAAGCACACAGTCTCGCGGCGATCGATTTTGCCCCCCGGCAATCTCGCCACATATTCAATGCCCGAAAGGCACCATGCAAACCGAATCAACCTTTGCCGACCTTGGCGTGCCCGCACCAGTGGTGCGCGCCCTGTCCGACAAGGGCATTACCCAACCCTTCCCGATCCAGATCTCGACCCTGCCGGACACCTTGGCCGGCCGCGATGTGCTGGGCCGCGGCAAGACCGGCAGCGGCAAGACGCTGGCGTTCGCCATTCCGCTGATCAGCAGGCTGGCCGGCACCACGCGACGTGCGTCACGACCCTCGGGTCTGGTGCTGGCGCCCACCCGCGAGCTGGCCACCCAGATCACCGCGGCGCTGCAGCCGATGGCTGACGCCACCGGCCTTCGGATCACCACCATCTTCGGCGGAGTGCCGCAGAACAAGCAGGTCAGGGCCTTGCAGTCCGGCGTCGACATCGTCGTCGCCTGCCCGGGGCGCCTTGAAGACCTGATGCGCCAGCGCCTGATCACCCTCGACGCCGTCGAGATCACCGTGATCGACGAGGCCGACCACATGGCCGACCTGGGCTTCCTGCCCGGTGTCACCCGGATCCTGGCGGCCACCCCCGCCGGCGGGCAGCGCTTGCTGTTCTCGGCGACGCTGGACAACGGCGTCGACAAGCTGGTCACCCGGTTCCTGCGTAACGAGGTGTCACACGCGGTCGACTCCGACCAGTCGCCGGTGGCCGACATGACCCATCACGTGTTCCACGTGGCCAGCGTCGACGCCAAGAAGCAACTGGTGCACACGTTGGCCTCTGGAACCGGGCGTCGAATCCTGTTCCTGCGCACCAAACATCACGCCCGCAAGCTGGCCAAGCAGCTGACCGAGGCCGGAATCCCGTCAGTTGACTTGCACGGCAACCTTTCTCAGCCGGCACGCGACCGCAACCTGGCGGCATTCTCCGCCGGCACGGCGCGGGTGCTGGTCGCCACCGACATCGCCGCTCGCGGCGTCCACGTCGATGACGTGGAGCTGGTGGTGCACATCGATCCACCCGCCGAGCACAAGGCATACCTGCACCGCTCGGGCCGTACCGCACGCGCGGGCCGGGCCGGCGACGTGGTGACCGTGGTGCTGCCCGAGCAGCGCCGCGATACTCAGGCCTTGCTGCGCAAGGCTGGTATCAACGTTGCGCCCCAACAGGTTTCGGCCGACTCGGCGGAAGTTCACGCCCTGGTCGGTGAGGTCGCTCCTTACCAGCAGCCGGCAGTCGTTCCGGCCGCCGCGCCGCAACGCCGCTCCCCCGCTCAGGGCCGCCCTCCTCGTGGTGGGCAGTCCGGTGGCGGTCAGCGCGGTGGCGGTCAGCGCAGCGGTGGTCAGCGTGGCGGTGGCCAGCGCAGTAGCGGCCAGCACAACGGTAGTCAGCATGGCGGTGGCCAACCCGGCCGTCGTCGCTCCAGCCGGCCGAGCTCGGCGGTTGGCACGAAATAGATTTCGTCCCGGCGATCCCGCCGGAACGAAGCATTGGATGCCTTCGGACATCCAACTGAAGAAAGAAGAAAGACAGATGGCACAGGGAACTGTGAAATGGTTCAACGGCGAAAAGGGCTTCGGCTTCATCGCTCCCGACAGTGGCGATCAGGATCTGTTCGTCCATTACTCGGAAATCCAGGGCAGCGGCTTCAAGTCGCTCGAGGAGAACCAGCGTGTCCAGTTCGAGGTAGGACAGGGGCCCAAGGGCCCCCAGGCGACGCAAGTCTCCGCGGTCTGATCGAACCCCATACCACAACCAAGGGCTGGTACGGCAATGCCGTACCAGCCCTTGGCTTTTGGTCAGTTTTTGGAAACGTTGGCGGCCGGGGCCGCCTGAGTACGGGCCATCGAGGACGCGCTTTGCGCCCGTGCGGCACGTATTACTTCATCAGCCACCGCATACTCCGGGACATCGTGGTCATCACCGATGAGCGGCATGGTGGCCGCGCGGCGCATCACCATCCGCCCGAGTGCTTGGGTTGTCGTGTGCGGGATCACCAGCAGCCGCGCACATCCGTTCTTGCCGACGATGACCATGATGCGCTGACGGCTGTCGTTCCACCGCATAGCACGCATCGCGGTCGCAAAATGGGCGTCCAGAATCGGCGCCGCCGCCGTCGACGACCAGTTGATATCGATGTCGATGATTTCGCCGAGTGGCGTGTGCAGCACGTCGATGAGGTCGGGCAGTTCACTGGCCAGCGAGCCGGTGCGCGGCCACCAGGCTCCGTCGATGTCACCGCCGAGAACATCGTTGAGGCTGAGCCGAACCGGGCTGGCTCTGCGGCGCGGCCCGCGCATGCCGTTCACGAGATTGCCGCTGCCGAAACGAATTGATCCATGGGCGTTCCTCACGCAGCGGGGTGGTCGATCCGCGGACATCGTGCGAAACGGACCGTCCGCCAGCGTACTCCGTGCGTCGCATCCGTCGCTGGCGTATCTCACTTCGGTGGCGCGACGAGGTCCTTGATTGTCGTGCAGACCGAGGTGAGGGTGCGCTCGTCGCGAGTGGACAAGGTCAGCACGAACGCGCCCTGGATCAGGGCCAGCACCGCATCGGCGAGATCCTCGCTGGGCCGGTCGTCGCGGATGTCGCCGCGTTGCTGACCCGCCGCGAGCAGCGTTGAGAGCCGCGTCTTCCACATCCCGATCTGCCTGGCCAGCTGTGGCCGGAAGTAGTCCGAGGCCGCGCCCATCTCGGTGGAGAACTTCCCCGTCAGGCATGCGGTCTGGAAACCGGAGTTGATGAAGACCTGCGACATGTCCTTGAAGTAGCCGGTCAGCTGATCGACGGTCGACAGGTCGGTCCGGGCGAACCACGTCGTGAACAGCTCACCCTGGAACCGGATGTAGCGGTCCAGGACCGCTTGGGCGAAGGCGTCCTTGGACCCGAAGTGGTGATAGAAGGACCCCTTGGGAACGCCGGCCTGCGCCAGTACGGCGTCGATCGTGGTCCCGTGGAAGCCGTTTTCGTAGAACAGCTTGATCCCAGCGCGCAGCAGCCGCTCCTTGTGCGGGAGGACCGCCTCCTGGGTTGCCATTCGAACCGCCTTCGATAAGTGCTGCTGAGGTGCGCTTTTCCACTATAGGGCGGTTTCGCCGACCACTAGACCGAGTGGACTAGACCACATCGTCTAGACGATGCCGTCTAGACGATCTAGTCTAGCGCGCAGGGGTCAAGCGAACGGAGGACCATCCATGAGCACCACGGACACGCCCGGACACGGGGATATTGGAGTTCGGCTCGCGACCTGGGTACCGGTGCGGTGATGGTCGCCATCGGATCCGGCGGTCTGTCGCCGGCACGCTTCCTGAGCCGGGCCGTGGCGTGGCTGCGCGCACCCGCGTTCGCCGAGCGCGACGGTGAAACCCGGGACAAGAGAAAGCACTACCCGCCACAGCGGGCCAGCTTCGTCGAGCAGGCGTCGATGTCCCGGGAGATGTACCGGCTCTAGCCTTCAGCGCCGAAACTGCAGTTGTTTACGCCGCTGCTCACGAAATGCGTTCAACAAGTGCCGTCTCGGCGGGGCGCTCTAGCCGATCGACACCAGTTGATCGATGGAGTCCCTGGGCAGATCGCCGTCAACGATCGCCATGACCGTCAGTGCGTGCAGCGTGATGGCACCCTTGTGGTTGTCCAAGAACGCGATGTCCGCGGCGTCACGACCGGTGGCAATCCGCACCAACGACTGCCGTGGCGCCAGCAGCGTCCCGTCGACCACTCGCCACTGCCCGTTCACATAGGCCTCGGCAACAGCATGGAAGTCCATCGGGAACAGACCCGGCGCGTACACCGACACCACGCGGGCCGGCACGTTGACCGCTCGCAGAAGTGCGACCACCAGGTGCGCGAAGTCACGACATACGCCTGCGCCGGCCAGCAAGGTGTCCACCGCTCCATCGATCGGATCACTGGAGCCCGGAACGTAATTCAATCGGGTGCCCACCCAGACCGACACCTTCTCCAGCAGCTCCTCGGAGTCGAGGTAGTTCCCGAATTCCGTTGCGGCGAAGCCATAGAACTTGTCGGCCTCGGCGTACCGACTGGGACGCAGGTACATTGACATGTCGTACTCGGTGACCGGCGCTGGGCCGGTCCGGCCCGTGATCGTCGCCTCGTAGGCGACCCTCAGGTAGCCCACCGGGACATCGAGTTTGTGGATACGGTTGCCGTGCGTGCCGCTGATCTCCAGTGCCGGGATCGGGTATCCGTCCAACACGAACGACAACGCTTCGGACACCGAAGTGCCCGGATGCGGCGCGACAGCGATCTGGAACTCCAAGGTCGTCGGGCCGGTGATCTCCACATCGAGGGCCGCGCCCACTTCGCGCCTCATTCGCGCAGCGCCGACAACAGCTCGCGCATCGGAACAGTCGCGAAACCGATCGCGGCGTCGCCAAACCCGTAGGGCAGCACCACGGTGTCGGCATGTACGAGTGCGCCGCAGGAGTAGACCACGTTGGGAACGTACCCGTTCTGCTCGTCGACTGCAGGACTCAGCAGCGGCTCGTGCAAGCGGCCCAGCACTTTCGTCGGGTCATCGAGATCGAGCAGCACCGCGCCTATCCGGTAGGTGTGCATTGGGCCGACGCCGTGGGTGAGCACCAGCCATCCGGTATTGGTCTCTATCGGTGAACCACAGTTGCCCAGTTGCAGCACTTCCCAGGGGGCAATTGAGCGCTGGAAGGGTTGCGAGTCCGTCCACACGAACGGGCGATCCGAGTACGTGATCGAATTCGACTCACGGTCGGCCCTCGACAGAGCGGCGTATCGGCCATCGATACGACGGGGAAACAACGCCAGGCCCTTATTCGCCGATGCGTCCCCAACCATCGGGGTCGAGGTGAATGACCGGAAGTCGGCCGTCGTGAGTAGCTGCTGGCTAATGCGCGATCCGCTGTAGGCGGTGTACGTGCCGTAGAAGGTCGTCGAGTCGTCATCGTCGACGAAGCGAACGAATCGGGCGTCTTCCATGCCGAGCGACTCCGCCTCGGTCGCGGGCCACAGGACTCGTTCGGAAAGCGGTATCCGGTGTGCGAACTCGACCGAGTAGCTCCTGTCGGCGATCGCCCGAATCTCGGAAATCGTCTCGAACGCACGCCCACGCGTACTCGAGTGGGCCTCGAGCAGGATCAGTCGACGTTCCAGCTCGGCTCGGCTGAACCGCTCACCGAGCGCATCAAAGACGTAGTTAGCCGCCTCCCCCGCATCATCGAGCCGGCTAAGTTCGCTGCGGAAGGCTTCGGCATCGAGGAGAGTCGGCATCGCCGTTCCGACGGTGGCGAGCGCCGCTGGAGGATCGATCCTGGGCTGCCCCCACTCGTCGATCACGCCGGTTCTGAACCCGATCGACGACCGGTGGCCTTCACCGATGCCCCGCACGCTCATCACGAATCGCAAGCTGCCGGCAGCTGTCCCGGTTTGGTCCCAGTGCGCCACGATGCTCGGGTTGCACACTGCAGCCCCTTCGATCGCGTACTCGCCGGTGAACGCGGCACCCAGCAACAACATTCGGGCATCAGATACTCGCGCGCCGGGGCGCAACCGGTCGGAGAGTTCGCGCGCATGCCGGCGGAAGACATCGCCCAGGCTGCGGTGTCGGCTGTCGAACCGGGTGATGACATCGTCCAACGACGCCAGGACCTCGTCTTCACTCAACGCGAGAATGCGGGTCAGCACCGCGCCCGCCCGCGAGTCGTGTTGCTCGAAGCCCTCCTGCCCGGGGATGAAGAGCCGGGTGACGACCCGTGACGGATCGGCCGTCAGCCGCACTGAAGAGCGCTTGGCGAGGCCGGATGTTATCGACGTCATCTCTCTAGCGCGTGCTGCAGCGTCGAGATCACGGCCAGCGCCGACTCCGCACTTTGATTGCGGTTAAGGCCGTCGGCTTGCAATCCGTCGAATCCGCCGCCGGTGTCGTTGGCACCGGAGAACCAGGAAGCGGCAATACGCACTCCGTCATTCCATCTCGCAGCGGGGTCAGCGGCAACGACCCGAGCGCCATGATGGTTCGTCATCTGCAGCAGCTGACCGAAGACCGAATCGGCATATCGCCACTCATACCAAGGCCGACCTCTTGGCGCGAAGGCGTTGTGCCATAAGCAGATATTCCTTGGCGACCACCGACCAGGCCATCGTGGGCGCCACGAGGCGGGCCCTGGACGCCATGTGTCCAGCCAGCCGTGGCTGCGTCAGTGTCATGTGCAGAGCCGACCGCAGCGCATCCGTATCATCGTGCGGCACTACGATCCCGGTACCATCACCCAGCAGTTCGACGGCGTGCGGGAACGCGGTTGCCACCGTCGGTCGCCCATTGGCAATCGCGTCGACCAGAACGCCCGAGGTGACTTGGTCGGTGGAGTCGTACGGTAAGACCACCACCGCGGCGGACTGCACCATCGCAGCAAGTGCCGGGGCGTCACGGTAGGCGGGATCGAAACTCACCGAATCCGCGACGCCGCGGGATTTCGCCCGTTCCCGAAGGGAATCAAGGTAGACGTCACCGTCAGCGGCGAGAACCTTTGGATGCGTGCGGCCGGCAACCAGGTAACGCGGGCGCCCAGGAAGCTCACTGAGCGAGTCCATGACGTCGATGACCCGCTCAATGCCCTTGCCCGGCCCCAACAGGCCCCAGGTCAACAAGGTGGGGCGCCCTGAACGCTTCACCTGGACATTGGCCGTCACAGTTGCCCCGTGCGGGATCGTGGTGACCTTTCGCCGGTCGATGTCGTAGCCCTGACACAGCCGCGCATGGGCAGCCGCGGTCATCACAACAATCTGATCAACCTCTTCGGCGATTGTTTCCATAACCCAACGCTGTTGTGGCGTAGGTTCTTTGAGTACCGTGTGCGCAACAACGATCGCCGGCACCCGTAGTCCGCGGACGATGTCCACGACCTCGTCTCCGTCGGCTCCGCCATAGATGCCGTATTCGTGTTGCACAATCACGATGTCAGATCGATTAAGCAGTTCCACGGCGGCCGCCACCGATGCCGGCACGCCGTTGATCAACTCCCCGACCACCTCGACGTTATCGCTGGGCACTCCGTCGGCGATCCGAACGACATCGACGGCAGCGTTGTTGGCGCGCAGTCCTTCGGACAGGGCGGCGCTGAACGTCGCCAGCCCACATCGGGTCGGCGGAAAGGTACTGAGAATTCCGATGCTGGGGACGCGGGACACCCTGCGATACGGAACAGCAGCAGGCGTCAGCGATGAAAGGACGGACAGAAAATTCAAGGTGATCCCGTTTAGCGGTTGTCACCGACGTGCCCGGCATGAGCGATTGCTCGGCAAGTTCAGCGGCGGACGGCTGACTTATTCCGGACTGGCTGGGTTTCCAACAACATCGACGTTACACCCCCGGACCAGCGGGTGCGCGGGCGAGGGCGCGGCGCTACGCCCGGTCCGTCCGCGAATAAGTCGGACAGCACAGGGCGGCGTTCCCGCACTGCGCTGAACGCGGTTCCCTCGCGCAGGACAACGTACTGAAGCTGCTCGATGTCCTCGACGACAGCGGCACCGGACGACAACGCCTCCACCACATCGTCGGGCGCGGCCCGAAACAGCGCCACCCCGACACCATTTGCCCTCGGCATCACGCGAGCCGCGAATCCTGCAACCTCCGTGAGTGATTCAGCTAGTGACTGACCGCCTACGACCAGACCTGCCAGATCGCCGATGCCCGCGCGCAGGGTCGTACTGTGACATCGCTTTTGCCACTGCGAACTTCCCGACGGGCATTCGCGCGTACAGTCGCTGATACCGGGACCGTCGACAGGCCCCCTATCGAAGGGCCGCACATGGCAGACAAATCCCCTCGCCAGTCAATGACGAAGAAAGCCGGCAAGTCTCTGAAAGAGAAACGCGCGGACAAGCGGGCCAAATCCGACGGCGCGAGCACGGACCACGTGCTGAACATCAAGCATCGCTGAGCGAGTCTCTCCGCCGGTCTCTTTGATTTGCACTGGCAAACAACAACTTTCGGACGATCTGCCGAGCACCTTCCATAGCCGCTCATTTCGGCGCGAATGCGAGTAGGCTCGGCTGATCGGCGGTGTTTCCGCGCGCGAACACAGATGGCGCGCTCGCCGACGATCCTGGCCGGGTTCACGGCCGCAGACAGGAGCGTCCTAATGACGCAACCAGAACCTCGCCCATCAGTCGGCTGGCACGAGCCGCCACCGCAACACACGCCGCGCTTGCGGCTGAAACCAAAAGGTCCCATGACAGGCCGTGTTGACGGGGCTTGGTGGCCACATAGCGAAGACCTCGAGGCGGAGGTTCCAGACCTGCTCGCCGTGTTGTCGGTTCGCCTCGGCCCCATCAGCTATGTCCTTTACAAGCTGACTGAGTGGGTGAAGGCCGCCAGGAAGATGCCGATCGGCAGACGATTTGTCCGCCTCGGCGGCTATCAGCGGCAGCCCAGCAACACCGTCGAGATCCAGGGTCTGGGCGGCAGGAAGATCGTCCTGCTGGTCGTGCCCGCCGCGACAGATCCCGATCGGGCCCACGCCATCATGATGGCCGCCGCGGCTCCCGAGAACACCTCCACGGTCGACGAACTACTGGCAGTGGGCCACGGCGGCTAGGTGAGTGCGCCGACCGCTGTCCACCGATCGGTGGACAGCGATGTCAGCCACCAAGTTCGGCTGGCCGGCGGATACCCGCACCATCTGCTGATGGTGACGATTGCCACATGGAAACACTCGAGGGAATCCGCACTCGCGCTCGTCGGGTTGCGCTCGCCAGCTATGTCGGCTCGGCGATCGAGTACTACGACTTCTTCATCTACGGGACCGCAGCCGCCCTGGTGTTTCCCGTGGTCTTCTTTCCACACCTGAGCCCGCTGACGGCCACAATCGCCTCCCTGGGCACATTCGCCGCGGCGTTCCTGTCCCGACCGCTCGGCGCGGCGGTGTTCGGCCACTTCGGCGACCGCATCGGACGCAAGAACACGCTGGTGTTCACGCTGGTGATCATGGGCGCCTGCAGTGTCGGTGTCGGCCTCATCCCGAGCACCGACACCATCGGGGTGGCCGCCCCGCTGCTGCTGATCACGATGCGGCTGTTGCAGGGCTTCGCCGTCGGCGGCGAGTGGGCCGGTGCCGCGCTGATGAGCGCCGAGCAGGCCCCGCGTGGCCGGCGTGGCTACTTCTGCATGTTCACCCAGCTGGGCCTCGGCACCGCGCTGGTGTTGGCCAACCTCGTGTTTCTCGGGGTGCATAGCGCCTTCGGCGAAGCCGATCATGCTTTCCTGCAATGGGGTTGGCGGATCCCGTTCCTGCTCAGCGCGGTCCTGCTGGCCGTCGCACTCTACATTCGGATGCACGTCGAGGAGAGCCCGGTGTTCGCCGAGTCGGCCGCCAAAGGGCCCGCTGGAGTCCCGATCGCCGAGGCGGTACGCACCCAGGGCCGTGAGGTCGTCCTGGCTGCCGGCGCCGTCGTCGCCATGTTCATGCTCGCCTTTCAGGCTGGCACCTATTTCCCCAATTACGCTGCTACGCAGCTACATTACGACGAGGACCTGATCCTGCTCGTCGGCGTGATCGGCGGCCTGTGCTCGATCGTGTTCGTCGCCGCCTCGGCGACACTCAGTGACACCTACGGCCGCCGGCGCGTGCTGGCCCTGGGCTCTGCGCTGGCCCTGCCCTGGACCCTGATCCTGTTCCCGCTTGTCCAATCCGGTGACCCCGTCCGTTACGGCATCGCCATCATCGGCACCTACGCGATCATCGGAATCATGATGGGGCCCTTGGCCGCATTCATCCCGGAGATCTTCGCCACCCGCTACCGCTACACCGGTGCCGGACTGTCCTACAACATCGGCGGCATCCTCGGCGGCGCCCTGCCTCCGGTGCTCTCCCCGATGCTGCTGTGCTCCTCCGGTAGCTGGGCGATCACCGCGATGATGGCCGGGTTCACGATGGTGAGCTTGGTCAGCATCCTGCTGCTGAGCGAGACCCATGACATCCTGGACTTGTGAGCACCTGGGACGACAGCAGCGATAGCGGCGACTACAGCGTCGAAGACGACAACCAGCTACAACCCGAGGACACCCTGGTCGACCGAGGCGTCGACGACATCCTCGACGAGGGGATCTCACCGCCGGAGCGACCGTATGCACGCACGAACCTCGATCACCCGGGCCCGGAAACCCTCGACGAGCTGCTGGCCGAGGAGGAACCCGACCCGGTGGCCCGGCTGGGCAATGTGCTCGACGAGCTGAGCGGAGACGATTCCGAAGACGAGTCGGACTTCCCCGAGGACGACGAAGTCGGCCGGGCACGTTCGGGCCGGCTGGTGGCCACCAACGAGGGTTCCGGCGAGGACGACGACTCCGAGCTGTTCGCCGCCGATGTGGGCATCGACGGTGGCGCGGCATCGGCCGAGGAAGCCGCCATGCATGTCATCGACGACGAGGACTAGCGCAGGGCGCCGTTGATCACCGGCTTGTCGATCACACCCTTCTCGACGCCCCAGATCGTGGCGATGGTGCGGTACTCCCCCGTCTCGATCAGATGCTGCAGTGCCAGCTGCAGTGGCTGGGCCAGGCCCGAATCCTTGGCCACCGGCCAGCCGTAGGGCGCGGAGTCGAATACCGTGCCTGCGGCCTCGAGCTGTCCGCCGCTGGTCTTGATGGCGAACCCGGTGACGGGTAAATCGGCCGACATCGCGTCGATCTCGCCGGCCGTCAACGCGGTGTTGAGGTCGTCCTGGCGGGTGTAGGTCACCTTCTTGATCGGCGGCTTGCCGGCGGCCACACACGCGGCGCTCTTGGCGGGCAGCTCCTCGGCCTCCTGCAAAGAGGGATAGGCCACACCGACTTTGAGCCCGCAGGCGTTCTCGGGGTCGATCGCCACCCCGGGGCGCTGTGCCCACAGGGTGCCGGCCTGGAAGTAGGTGACGAAGTCGGCGGCCGCTTCGCGTTCCTTGGTGTCGGTGAACGAGGACATTCCGAGGTTGAAGTCGCCCGCGCGCACCGATGGAATGATCGCCTCGAACGCGGTCTGGCGGTATTCCGGTGTCAGCCCAAGAGTGCGGGCGACCGCATTCATCAGATCGACATCGAACCCGACGATCTTGCCGTCGGCATCGATGAATTCGTTTGGTGCATAAGGGATGTTGACACCGACGATCAGCCGTCCGGAGTCCCGGATCTTGTTCGGCACGGTCGTCGCGATCGACGGCACCGCGCCCAACGCCGGCGGCGTCGGCTCCGAGCTGGACGCGGTTCCGGCCAGACTGGTCGCACCGCTGGACCGGTCGTCTGACGCTTGCCACTGCCAGGCGCCGACCCCCGCGGCGGCCACCAGCAGCATCGCGCCCCCCACCGCGAACAGCGTCCGCCGGCGGTGTGGCCGGGGTGCCGCGGCCAGCGAGTGCCGCCCTGAACCACCGACTTTGCGCACCCGCGTGGTCAACGCCTGGCGAGCGGCCGCGGCCAGGTCGCCAGCGCTGCGGTATCGCTCGGCAGGTTTCTTGGCCATGCCCTTGGCGATGATGTCGTCGAATGCCGCCAGCCTCGGATCTTTATCGGACGGGCGCGGGGCCGGCGTGGTCATGTGCCCGGCGATCTGCTGTTCCAGGCTGTCGTTGGGGTAGGGCCGGGTCCCGGTGAGGCACTCGTAGAGCACGCAGGTCAGGCCGTAGACGTCGGATCGCAGATCGGCCTGGCCACCACTGAACCGTTCGGGGGCCATGTAAGCCAACGTCCCCAACGTGCTTCCGGCCGTCGTCAACCCCGCCTCGCTCGCGGTTCGGGCCAGGCCGAAGTCGATGAGGTAGGCGAAGTCACGAGCGGTGATCAAGATGTTGGATGGCTTGACGTCGCGGTGGATCAGGCCGGCCGCGTGGGCGGCGTCCAGAGCGGCGGCGACCTGCTCGACGACATCGACGGCGGACGGCGGCAGCAACGGCTTTCCGGCATCGGACAGCACCGCGTCCAGGGTGCGGCCGTCGATCAGGCGCATATCCAGGTACAGCCGGCCGTCGATTTCGCCAAACCCGTGGATGGGGACGACGTGCGGTTCGTTGAGGGCGGCCACCGCTTGGGCTTCCCGCCTGAAACGTTGCTGGAAGATGACGTCCTCGGCCAGTCGGTGCGGGAGCACCTTGAGGGCGACCACGCGGTCGGTCTTGGTGTCGTAGGCGCGGTAGACCTCGCCCATGCCGCCGCGACCTATCAACTCCTGCAGCTGATAGTGCCCAAATGGTGTCGCATCCACCAGCCACTCCTCGGCAGCGCCCGACCGTCGATTGAAGCTACCTCACCTTTGCCAGAGATACCGCCGTCTGCGGGACAAAAACACAGGTCAGGTTATGGCCTGCGAGTCTTCGACCGGGAATGCCTCCGCGCGGTACGGTCGATGTGGCTGACCCACCAGCTACTCGGAAACGTCACGGCGGCGATCTGAACTCCCCGCTGCACGGGCACCGCTGCCCGACGTAAGCCGACCTGTTTTTCCGGCGCCTATTTCCGGGCGCGTGGCCCAACAAGCGCTGCTCTCCCACGGCACTCGCAGCAGTCCCCTTTAGCCACAACATCGCAGGTCACGCCGGTGCGCGGCCTGCAGAAGGAAGACTCGATGAGCCAGTTCACCGAGACTATGTTCCGAAACGCCCGGTGGAGCATGAAAGGCATGACCACAGGCGAACCCGAGGCCCCCGTGCGGCATACCTGGGCTGAGGTGCACGCACGCGCCTGCCGGATTGCCGGTGGCCTGGCGGCGGCCGGCGTTGGCCACGGGGATGCCGTTGCCGTGCTCGCCGGTCTTCCCGTCGACATCGCACCCACCGCGCAGGGCGTCTGGATTCGGGGCGCCAGTGTCACCATGCTGCACCAGCCCACACCACGCACCGACCTGCTGCGCTGGGCGGAGGAGACCGCCACGGTACTCGACACGATCGATGCCAAAGCCGTCGTCGTCGGCGAACCGTTCCTACCGGCCGCGCCGCTTCTCGTCGAGCGGGGGATGCGGGTGGTGATCGCGGACGAACTGCTGCGGGCCGACCCGGTGCGTCCCGTCGACACCTGCGGCGATGACCTCGCCCTGATGCAGCTGACCTCGGGTTCGACCGGCTCGCCGAAGGCAGTTCAGATCACCCACGCCAACGTCGTGGCGAACGCTGAAGCGATGTTCGTCGGCGCGAAGGTCGACGTCGAATCCGATGTGATCGTCAGCTGGTTGCCCTGCTTCCACGACATGGGCATGACCGGCTTCCTGACCGTGCCGATGTACTTCGGCGTCGAGCTCGTCAAGATCACCCCGATGGACTTTCTCCGCGATAACTTGTTGTGGGTCAAGCTGATTGACAAGTACAAGGCCACGATGACCGCGGCGCCCAACTTTGCCTACAACCTGTTGGCGAAGAGGCTCCGCCTGGCGACACCGGGCGATTTCGACCTGTCGTCCCTGCGGTGGGCGCTCTCAGGTGCCGAACAGGTCGATCCCGCCGACGTCGAGGATCTGTGTGTGGCCGGTGCCCCCCACGGGCTACAACCCGAGGCGATCCTGCCCGCCTACGGCATGGCCGAGACAACCGTTGCGGCGTCCTTTTCCACCTGTGGCGCAGGCATGACCGTCGACGAGATCGACGCCGACCTCCTGGCTGTCCTGCACCGCGCGGTGCCGGCGACGCGGGGGAACACCAGGCGGCTGGTGACGCTCGGTCGCCTGCTGAACGGACTGGAGGCGCGCATCGTCGACGAAGACGGTGGCGTGCTGAGCGCGCGAGGCGTTGGCGTGATCCAACTCCGCGGCGAGCCCGTCACGCCCGGCTACACCACGGTCGCCGGGTTCATCTCGGCGCAGGACGAACAGGGTTGGTACGACACCGGCGACCTCGGCTACGTCACCGAGAAGGACGAGATCGTGGTCTGCGGCCGGCTCAAGGACGTCATCATCATGGCCGGGCGCAACATCTATCCCACCGATATCGAACGCGCCGCCGCGCGCGTCGACGGAGTGCGGCCGGGCTGCGCGGTGGCTGTCCGACTCGATGCCGGGCATTCCCGCGAATCGTTCGCAGTTGCGGTGGAGTCCAAGGCGTTCAACGATCACGAGGAGGTGCGCCGAATCGAGCACCAGGTGGTCCACGAGGTGGTGGTCGAGGTCAACGCCCGGCCGCGCAACGTGGTGGTCTTGGCACCAGGAATCATCCCGAAGACCCCGTCGGGCAAGTTGCGGCGCGCTCACGCGTTGGCACTGGTCACCTGACGGTGGCGAGTAAATTGATCACACAGGGGTCTCCCCGTCTCCACCCGTAGTACCCGGGAGAAGAGATGATGGACGATTACGACGCGCAGCCCGACCGCAAGCCGCCCCCGGAACCGGAGCTCTCGCCCGCCCAGCTCGAGGCCGACGAGCTGGACCTGAACGCCGGGCTCAGCGGCTTGGCAGGCATTGTCGCCGACGCCCGCAGTATCGACGAAATACTGGGCCAGGTAGCACAATTCGCCGTGCAGGCGATACCGGGCGCCGACGGTGCCGGCGTCACGCTGATCCATCCCCGCGGCACCGACTCGGCCGGCGAGGAGTTGGGAATTCAGGCGTGGTCGGTGACTGCGGAGTTCATTCAGGTCATCGACACCTTGCAATACCAGAAGCTCAACGAGGGGCCGTGCATCACCTGCATTCAGTCCAGACGGCCGGTAGTCAGTGGTTCATTGGGCAGTGACCGCCGCTGGCCCCGTTTCGGTGGATCGGTGGCGCGGATGGGTGTGCACTCCGTGCTGGCCCTGCCACTGACCGTCGGTGAGCGTGTCGTCGGTTCGATCAACTCCTACGCCCACGCCCGCGACGCGTTCACCGAGCATGCTGTCCTATTGGGCAGCCAATTCGCCGGGCCCGCAGCGGTATCGGTCTACAACACGCAACTGCTGGCCAGTACTCAACTGCGCACGACGCAACTGCAACAGGCCTTGCGCAGCCGCGCGGTGATCGACCAGGCGATCGGCATCATCCGCAGTCGTTCCGGCGGCACCGCCCAAGATGCGTTCGAACGTCTCACCCGGATCAGTCAGCGGGAGCACATCAAACTGGCTGATGTGGCCGAGCAGATGGTCGACGAGGCGGTCCGGCGGGCGCGGGCACGTCAATCATGACGACGCCGCACCGGTGGTCCTTTGGCCAGTTCCTTCAGTGACCTGATCAACTCCGGGCGGGTATATCGGTCCCTCATCAACCGCCGCGCAACATCGGTCAGGTGCTCGCCGCGCGTCCAGCTGTAGGTACGGAGCAGGCGGAATGCCTCATCCATCGACACACCGAGCACCTCGCTGACAAACCCCTTGGCCTGCTCGACGAAAACGCGACCGATGAGAGTCGACCGCAGCGGTGACACCACCGTGGCGAGGGTGGGTGGATGTTCCTGCAGGACAGCCACACACGCGATGTGGGCGAGGGTCTGGGCGACCAGTAGATCCGCCTCGCTGAGTCCACCGGGCCGGGTATCGAACAAATTGAGCGCCCCCAGCACGACGCCGGCGGCACGCATCGGCAGAGCTTGCACTGCCGCGAATCCGGCGTCGGTCGCGGCCGGGGCGAACCGCGGCCACCGATCGACTTGAGCAGAAAGGTCGGCGACCAGAACCGGCTCACCCGTCCGGTAGCACTCGATACAGGGCCCTTCCTCGGCCTGCAACTGAAACAGCTCGATATCGCGCGTCTGCTCGGAGGTGGCGGCCACCAGATGTAGTCGGTGCAGCGGATCGGCGAGGAGGAATCCGGCCGAAGCGACGTCGAGCAGCTCGGCACAGCGTTCGGTCAGTTCCGTCAGCAGGTCCACGACGTCGAAGTCATCGAGCAGGCTGTCGACCAGTGATACCACCGCGCTCATTACGCGAGTTTCGCGAAGGTCATCGCTCACCATGGCTTGCCTCCCGGCCTCGATGTGCGTGCGCATCTGTCGTCGCTCATCGGTCGGTCTCCAGTCTCAGCCGCCGGTCGATGATGTCGCGGGCGACTTCGGTGGCGCTGCGACCGGTGGCGTAGGCGTGTGCACGCAGCCGCACCAGCGCCTCGGTCGGATCGACATCCAATTGCGCCACCAACATTCCGGTTGCCTGGCTGACCTCGGCCCGGCTCAACGTGCACAGCTCCGCCCACGCGTTGCTGGCGGGATCGTCGACGGCCGCTTGCAGGTCACCAACCAGCAAATCCAACACCGGGATACCGGCCAGCTCTGCCGCGGCTGCCGCACCCGCGAGCTGTTCGCCTGCCAGCGGACCCGGCTGAGCCCGGAACAGGTCGAGGGCGCCGACGTACTCGCCGGCCGCCAGTACCGGCATGGCGAAGACACCCCTGATCCGATGCTCCAGCATCGCCCGTCCGTAACTGGGCCAGCGCGCTTCCCCTGGGTGGGCGAGATCGACCACGGCCACCGGAGCCCGCAGGGTGACCGCTTCCAGGCACGGCCCTTCGCCATAGGTGAATTGCAATTCGTCATATGTCCGTGCCGAAGTACCGCTGGAGCCCAGCGTTCCCGCATTCGCGCCGTCGAAAACAAGCGAGATCGCCGCTGCATCGATGTCGAGCAGCAGCACGCACGCTTCACACAGCCGGTCGGCGGCTTGCACTCCACGCTGGCCGTCGACGGCCGCAATGAGCTCGTCCTGGATCGTCAAAGCCGGCCGGACCAGATGTGGAAGGCTGGTGCAGCGCGCAATAGTTCCGCAGCCATACCACCACCCTCCCCTAGTCGGTGCACTATTGCTCGGGTTTGACCAAGCCCGGCGGCATCGCGTCACTCGCGCGGGGCGGGTAGGCTTCAATGGCTGGCACCAGCAGCCAGCCCGAATCGGCGCCCCACTTCCGCGGCTCCGCGAGCAACCGCTCACAGTCGGGCACATCCTCGAATACCGTTGCCACCCAAGCATGCAACGGCCGCCCCTCCATGGACTCATCATCGCCATCACAGACGTCGCAGAGTATGCCCACCTCAGCCGCCGCGACCTCGACGCACTCGCGGCCGCACTCGATGCGATCCGGACCGAGGTCGAGGCTTCCCGCGGTGCACGCGACGCCGCCTACATTCGCCGAACGATCATGTTCCAACGCGCACTGGATGCCGGCGCACGCCTATTGATCTTCGGCAGCCGATCCCGGCGGGGCTGGGCGCTGGGCGTGGTGTCGCTGGCCGTGGCCAAGAGCATCGAGAACATGGAGATCAGCCACAACGTTGTTCATGGGCAATGGGATTGGATGAACGATCCCGAGATCCACTCGAGCACCTGGGAGTGGGATATGGCCGGGCTCACGTCGCAGTGGCGGTACTCGCACAATTATCGCCACCATGTGTTCGCCAACGTCGTCGGTGTCGACGATGACCTCGGCTTCGGCATCATGCGGGTGACCCGCGACGTCGCGTGGCGACCGCGGAATCTGATGCAGCCGTTGCGCAACGTACTGTTGGCCGTCATCTTCGAATGGGGCATCGCGCTGCACGGTCTGCACTCCGAGCATGAGCGCGCGGTGAGCCCCGACGAGCGCAACGCTCAAACGCGAGCCTTCAAAGCCAAGATCAAGCGCCAGGTCATCAAGGACTACCTTTTGATCCCGGCGCTGAACGGAACCCGCTGGCGGCGCGCTTTGACAGCCAATGCCGCAGCCAACGTGCTGCGCAACCTCTGGGCCTACGCGGTGATCTTCTGCGGGCATTTCCCCGACGGCGTCGCGACATTCACGGCCGATGCCATCCAGCAGGAAAGCAAGGCCGAATGGTATCTGCGCCAGATGTTGGGCAGCGCCAACTTCCGGGCCGGGCGGGTACTGGCATTTCTGAGCGGAAACCTGTGCTACCAGATCGAACACCACTTGTTCCCGGATCTTCCGAGCAACCGCTATGCCGCTATCGCCGTCCAGGTGCGCGCGCTATGCGAGACCTACCGGCTGCCGTACACGACGGGACCGCTTCTAGGCCAGTTCCTCCAGACCCAGCGCAGCATCCTGAGGTTGGCACTGCCGGACCACTTCTTGAAGCCAGCCCCCAGCCAGCTGGTCGGTCGAACCTAGCCCGGCAATCTCACCGCCCCTTGGCCGATGTGCCACGCGAAATCGACGTCCAGCCCGAGCTGACGACGGCGGTAAGGTCGTCCACCCACGCAGCGTCCAGTGGTGCGTCGTGCCGAATGATGATGCGGAATATCGCGCTGCCGACCACGATCTCGGCGAGCAGCGGGAGGTCCCCATCGTCGCCACCCGGATCGGGCTGCTGGTCCAGTCTGGTCCGGAAGGTGGCGAGACTGCCGGCGAACCGAGAGATCATCCTGGCGTGCACATCCGGATCAGCGACCGTGTCGGCGATCAACGCAGGCAGGGCGGCCCGGACTTCCGGGCGGTCGAACATGGTGCGTGTCGCCTCCACGAGCGCTCGGATGTCCTCTTCGACCTCACCGGACGCACTCGGCATGGCCATGACTTCGGCCGGCAAGATCGCTTCGTGCACTAGCTGTGCCTTGCCCGACCAGCGCCGATAGATGGCTGCGGTGGTAGTGCCGGCGCGGGCCGCGATGGCCGACAGCGACAGCGCCGAGTAGCCCGTCTCCAGGAGTAGCTCACGGGTGGCGTCAATGATCGCGGCATCGATCTTGCCGTCGCGAGGCCGGCCCGCAGACGACCGGGCAGGTCCCTTGTCATCCCCGGGCCGATCTGTTCTCATGATTAAAATATAACCCGCATCGTATCGTTATTGGGAGAGCCTGTTGATCCTCAGTCCACTCGACGAGTACCCCATCCACCAGGCACCGGTGCCGATCAGTGCCCCGGAGACTTCGGATCGCAACTTCTACGATCGCTCGTACTTCAATGTGCTTGAGCGCGACGGTCGTTTCATGGCGCTGACCGGTATCGGCTATTACCCGCGACTGGGCGTCAAAGACGCCTACCTGCTCATCCGGCGCGGCGACCTACAGACCGCCGTTCGTTTCAGTGACGCGATCGACGGTGACCGTCTCAACCAGAACGTCAACGGCTACCGGCTCGACGTCATCGAACCCCTCCAGGAACTGCATCTGACCGTCGCCGAAACCGAAGGCATCTCGGCCGATCTGCGGTGGCGCGGGCTGTTCCCGGCCGCGTTGGAGCATCCGCATTCCATGCACTCAGAACGCCGGGTGACGTTACAGGCCTGCCGTTTTGCCCAACTTGGCACCTGGGAGGGGTGGATCGACGTCGACGGCGACCGGCTGAACGTCACACCCGACACCTCGGTGGGCAGCCGCGACCGGTCGTGGGGGATCCGGCCCATCGGCGAGCCGGAGCCGGCCGGCCGGCCGGACACCGCTTTCGGTGGAATGTGGTGGCTGTATCTGCCACTGGCCTTTCCTGACTACCAGATTTTCCTGATCATCCAGGAGGACCCGGACGGGCATCGCAGCCTTTATGACTGCTCTCGACGGTGGCCGGACGGCAGGGTGGAACAGCTCGACGGCGTGCGCGTGACGATTCACTACACTCCTGGCACCCGGATCCCGTACGGCGCGCACATCGAGATGATGACCCGGGACGGAAGTCGACTGCAGCTCGACGTCGATTCGACGTTGTTCGCGCCCATCGCTTTTGGATCTGGATACGGCGGGGACTCATCCTGGGCGCACGGGACGTGGAAGGGTGGGCCGTCCGCTGACCGCGTTTCCTACGATCTGACCGATCCCGATGTGCTGGCCCGAGCTCCGTTCAGTTTGATCGACCATGTCGGTCGAGCCGTCTGCACCGAGCCTGATGGCAGCACGCAGCACGGGGCGGGGTTGTTCGAGCATGCCGTCATCGGTCCGCACCACCCGTCGGGCTTCAACGACTGGACCGACGTGCTCGCGGTGGCGACACCATGAAGGTGATGACAGCGCTGTTCGACCCGAATGGCGCGGTAGAACGGGCGGCACTGCTGCGCGAAGCCGGGGCGTCGGGAGTCTTCACTTTCGAGGGGCCACGAGAGGTCTTCACCCCGCTGGTGCTGGCCTCGACGGTCAAGGGCCTGGATTTGATGACCAATGTGGCGATTGCGCTGCCGCGCAACCCGATACAGCTGGCACATCAGGCAAATGATCTTCAAGAGATCTCCCAGGGGCGGTTCATCCTCGGTCTCGGGACGCAGATTCGCGCGCAGATCGAGAAACGCTACGGCGCCGAGTTCGACCACCCGGTGGCCCGCATCAAGGAGATGGTCGGCGCGCTGCGGGCAATCTTCGAAACCTGGAACACCGGCGAGCGGCTCGACTTTCGCGGTGAGTTCTTCCGGCACACGTTGATGACGCCGACGTTCAACCCCGGGCCGAACCCGTTCGGGCCGCCGCCGATCTATCTCGGGGCGCTGGGGCCGCGAATGACCAGGGCCACAGCCGAAGTGGCCGACGGCCTGCTGGTGATGCCGTTCGGGTCGAAGCGGTTTCTGCACGAGAAGACCATGCCCGCTGTGCGCGAGGGACTGGCGGCCGCTGGACGAGACGCCGACGGCTTCGCGGTGGTACCCGAGATCATCGTTTCGGTTGGTGAGGATCACACGTCGACGCGAATGCTCCTGGCGTTCTACGGCTCCACTCCCGCCTACCGGCCGGTGTTGGATGCGCACGGCTGGGGCGACCTGCAACCCGAACTGAACGCCATGTCCAAGCAGGGCCGATGGCAGGAGATGGCCACCCTGATCGATGACGAGATGCTGCACACGATCGCCGCCTGTGGCACACCGGCCGAGGTGGCCGCGCACATCCGCGATCGCGTGGACGGCGTTTCGGATCGGATCTGTCTCTATCAACCCGGGCCCATCGCGGTGGAGTCGCTGGCCGAGATCATCGACGCGTTGGGCTGAGGGATGCACACCACCACCATTGAGTTCGACGAGATCACCGACGACCGGTACGGCGGCAAGGCGCTCGGACTGGCCGAGCTGTCCCGTCTTGGGCTCTCTGTCCCAACGGGTTTCGTCATCGCACGTGCCACTTCGCTGCCCCTTTCGGACGCGGTCACAGACCGCTTCATGAAGATGCAGGCGGCGGGCGCGTCGCCGGTCGCCGTCAGATCCTCGGCGACCGGCGAGGACGGAGCCGAGCACTCCTTCGCCGGGCAGTACGACACCGTGCTCGGGGTGGATTCTCTCGAGGGGTTCGCCGCAGCCGTCCGCCAATGCGTTGCCTCCGTCAGCTCCGAGCGAGCCTCCGCCTACGGCGGCCACGATGCCGGCCCGGGTGCGGTCACCATGCATGTGGTCGTCCAACAGATGGTCGAGGCGCGCGCGGCCGGAGTGGTCTTCACCGCGGACCCCGCGACCGGCCGCAGGGATCTCATGGTGATCGACGCCATCGCCGGGCTCGGCGAAGCACTCGTCGACGGGTCGGGTATCTCTGACCATCTCGTGTTGACGCCAGACGGCGGCCAGGCGGTACGAGAGGTCGGCGACGTCCCCGTTCTCTCCGACGAGGAGATCGCGCAGATCCGCGCCGGGGCGCTGCGCGCCGCCCGGCACTGGGGTAAGCCGATGGATCTGGAATGGGCGATCGACAACGGCGGGCAGCTGCGGTGGCTGCAGGCCCGGCCGATCACCACGCTGCCGGGGGACCTCAACGAGATGGACACTCCGGTGGCCGGCCCTTCGCACGTCTACACCCGATGCAACATCGGGGAGATGATGCCGGGGGCGTTCTGTCCGCTGACCGCATCGGTGTCGGGACATGCGATCGACTACGCCATGCAGATGACCCAAGTGGTGGCGCGGGCGCAGGACAGCTACGACACGCAATGGCTTCAAGTGGGCTACTTCTACGGGCACATGTTCTTGAACATGACCGAAGGGACGGCTCTGAGTTCGGGCATTCTGGGCAACTCGTTGGAGCAGTTTTCCATGTCGATCTGCGGTCGGGTGGTCGATGAGCTGGCGGCCAAACCGCCAAAGCCCTTTGTTTCCAGGCTGATCAACACGGTCCTACTGACGTCTTATTCGCTGTTCGCGGGGCCGGCGATCCGGCGACTCGGCGAACAGATCGCCGCGTTCCCCGTCCCCACCTCCCGCGACGCCAACAGTGTTCTGCAGCAGCTGGAGTCGGGCGTGGATCTGTACTGTCACGTCACACTGGTTCACGTCCGGTCCTCGTCCCGAGCGGCGGTGGGCGCGAACGTGCTCGAGAGTTACCTGGTGCGCAGGGCGGCCAAGGATGGCCGCGACGAGAACGCGGCTCAAGCGCAGGCCGCTCGGCTCATGGCGGGTGCCGCCGAGGTCGAGAGCGCAATGATGGTCGACGAACTACACGCGGTGGTGCGGGAGATCGCCGCCGATGACGCCGCCGCCGAGCGGTTCCTCGCCGCGGCGCCGGCGGATGCGCTGGTCGGGGTTCGGAACGCGGACAGCCGTGCCGGGGTGGCACTGCGGAAGTTCCTGATTCACCACGGACACCGCGGGTATCGCGAACTGTGCATGCGCGACCCCGCGTGGGCCGAGGACGCCGAGGGCCTGGGTTCGATGATGCAGGTCATGGTGCAGTCAGCCCGTGACTGTCCGCGCGCGGTTCCACCGCGCGACATTGTCGAGGCACCCGGGTCGCGGACGGTCCGGCTGCTGGCACGCCTTGCCCAGGGCGGCGCTCGTGGACGTGAGGAGACCAAATCGAAGATGGCGTTGATGGCGCATCGCCTCAAACTCGGATACCGTCACCTCGGTGAGGTGCTAGCCGAGTCCGGCCGCATCCCTGACGCCGATCTGGTCTTCTTCTTCGATCGCGCAGAATTGGCCACAGTGGTGGGCGACTCGGATATCGCAGCCACCGCTGACCTCGTGCGGCGTGCGCGGCAGCGCCGAGACGCGCTGCCGTTCCAACAGTCGCTGGAGTTCGACGATGTCTCAGTCGGACGGCCGGCGCCCATCATCGCTCGACCTGTGAGTGGCCTCGACGGCGATCAGATCGTGGGGCGCCCGGCAAGCCGTGGAACGGCGGACGGTATTGTGCGCGTGGCGAAGTCGATCCAGGATGCGCGCGAGGTGCGACATGGGGAGATACTCGTCGCGCCCGTAACTGACGTGGGCTGGACTCCGTACTTCACCGTGATCGCCGCACTGGTCACCGATATCGGAAGTTCGGTATCCCACGGCGCGGTCGTGGCGCGGGAGTACGGACTTCCCTGCGTGGTGAACACGTTGGTGGCCACCCAGGTGCTCAAGACCGGCGATCGCGTCCGGGTGGACGGCGACAAAGGGCTGATCACTCGGTTGAGCACCGGAGCCGCGGAACTCTAGTGGCCGCAGGCACGGTGATAGCGTGCGGTCAGATCCGGCTCTGGCGGAAACCGCGTAGACCAGCAAAGCGAAGCTGACCGTCTGACCGGGCTCGTGTCATCACGGTTCGCGGTCACCCGGCATCCGCCGTTCACCCCCTGCAGGCCCGACCAAAATTATGTTAATGAATATTCTCCATTCTGTTGACGGTTGGAGCGGCAGCGCCCTACGGTGACCACAAGTGGGGGACGTCGATATCGCGAGTTTCGGACTCGACGCAACGATGGGCTAGCGCAAGCTCTATCGCTTGCGTCGGCTCTTACGCTCGCCAAAGTGCATGGGGTTCACCATATTTGGCACACAGATGACATGGCCAGTCCGTGACGCTAGCTGACCCGGAGCCATCCGCGGTCGCTGCCGACACCCCCGGCGGGGTACAGGTCATCGAGAACTGGACCGCCGGATATGTGAAGCGACATCCGCTCGCTTCCCTCACGACCGTCGGTGACCAGTTCGTTCTCGGGGTGAGAACGTTGCAGTACTTGCTGGTGGATCTGGTCACCGGCCGCTTCCCGTTCAAGGAGTTCGTCCGTCAGGGCGCCTTCATGGCCGGGACGGCCGTCGTGCCGACCGTGCTGGTGGCACTGCCGGTCGGGGTGACCTTGTCGATTCAGTTCGCCCTGCTCGCCGGCCAGGTGGGCGCCACCTCCCTGGCGGGTGCGGCCAGCGGTCTGGCCGTGATCCGACAAGCCGCGTCCCTGGTGGCGGCCATCCTGATGGCCGCCGCCGTCGGCTCCGCCATCACCGCCGATCTGGGCTCGCGCACGATGCGCGAAGAGATCGACGCCATGGAGGTGATGGGGGTTTCGGTGATCCGCCGCCTCGTCGTCCCGCGGTTCGCCGCGGCGATCATGATCGGCGTCGCGCTCACCGGAGTGGTGTGCTTCGTCGGGTTCCTGGCCAGCTACCTGTTCAACGTCTACTTCCAGAACGGCGCCCCCGGCAGCTTCGTGGCGACCTTCGCCGCGTTCACCACACCGGGCGATATGGTGCTGGCGCTACTCAAGGCGGTGATCTTCGGCGCCATCGTCGCAGTGGTGTCCAGCCAGAAGGGCTTGGCCACCCAGGGCGGCCCGACCGGGGTGGCCAACTCGGTCAATGCCGCTGTCGTCGAATCGATCCTGATCCTGATGATCGTCAACGTCGTCATCAGCCAGCTCTACAACATGCTGTTCCCCAGGGTGGGGCTGTGAGGTGACTGCGTCGACGTATAGCCCGTTCCGGGTCCCGTGGATCCGGTTCACTCGAGCGCTGTCCTCGCCGGTTATTCGGCTGGGCCACATTTTGGTCTTCTTCATCCGTGCGGTGGCCGCGGTGCCGATCGTGTTGCGCCACTACCGAACCGAATTCGCCCGGCTGCTGTCCGATATCGCCTGGGGCAACGGCTCACTCGTGGTCGGCGGCGGCACCGCCGGGGTCGCGCTGGTCCTCGGTGTGACGGTCGGCGCGATCGTCGGCATCGAGGGCTACAACTTCTTGAACCTGCTCGGCCTGGGACCGGCCACCGGGATCATCTCGTCGTTGGTGAACACCAGGGAGCTGGCGCCGATAGCGGCCTCGCTGGCGTTCGCGACACAGGGCGGCTGCCGATTCACCGCCCAACTGGGATCCATGCGGATCGCCGAAGAGATCGACGCCCTGGACTCGTTGGCGATCCGGCCCATCCCCTATCTGGTCACCACCCGGCTGATGGCCTCGGTCGTCGCCGTGATCCCGCTCTACGTCCTGTGTTTGGCAGTGAGCTACCTGACCACCCAGATCGTCGTCGAGGTCATCAGCGGCGGATCGAATGGGGCGTATCTGCACTACTTCACGCTGATGCTGTCTGGCACCGACGTCTTGTACTCGCTGCTGAAGGCGGTCGTCTTCGTCTGGATCGCCTCGACGATCCAGTGCTACTACGGCTTCTACGCCAGCGGCGGACCCGAGGGAGTCGGTATCGCCGCCGGGCACGCCATGCGGGCGGCGATCACGGTGACGATCATCGTGAACATGCTCATGACCATGGCGCTGTGGAGCGTCGCCGCCGGAGCGAGATTCGGCGGATAGATGGCGAATTCGTTTGACCTGGACGGGCGCGGCCCCTCGGACCGGCAGCTGCTCTTCTGCGGGCTGGGCGTGCTGCTGGTGGCGTCGCTGGTGACCACGCTGCTGCTGGCCAAGTCCAACGGCAAGCTCGACAACTACGTCCGGGTGATCGCCGACCTGCTCAATGTCGGCGACGGGTTGCCGCAGAAGTCGGACGTGAAATACCACGGCGTGCTGGTCGGCTCCGTCGACAGCGTGATCCCCGCCGCGAACGGCCATCCCAATTACGTGCACATCGACTTGCATCCCGAATACGCCGGCTCCATACCGGCTTCGGTGACCGCTCGGGTCGTTCCCTCCAATGTGTTCGCGGTGTCAGCGGTGCAGCTGGTCGCCAACGGGGCCGGTCCGGCGATCCGCGCCGGCGAGCACATCCCCGAAGACACCGCCCTACCCACCGTGTTGTTCCAGACCACCATCAGCAAGCTGCGCGACGTGCTGGCCGCCACCGGTCGCGGACGCGAGGACCGCAGCGTGGGAATCCTGGCCGCCGTCAACACCGCCACCGAGAACCGCCGCGGCACGCTGCTCGCCAGCGGCGCCCAGCTCAACCGGCTGCTCGACCAGCTCAACTCGATCGTCAGCACCGACGAGGGGCCCTCTACGGTGTCCGCGCTGATCGACGCCACACACGGATTGGCCTCCACCGCACCCGATCTGGTGGACGCCCTGCACCAGGCGGTCGAACCGATGCAGGTGCTGGCCGAAAAGCGCTCGGCCCTGACCACGTTGCTCACCGGCGGCGCGCACACCGTGGGTACCACCCATACCGCGGTCGACAACCACATCGACCAGCTCACCGGTATCACCACCCACCTGACTCCGGTGCTGGGCAGCCTCGCGATGAACGCAGGGAAGTTCGTCCCGGCGTTCACGAAGCTGAACGAGTTGTCCCGCAAGTTCTTCGACGAGGTGTGGATACCCGAGCTGGATACCGCCAACATGCGCGTCAATCTGTCGTTGACGCCGAGCTATTCCTACACCCGTGCCGACTGCCCCCGCTATGGCCAGCTGTTGGGGCCCAGTTGCTACACCGCACCGGAGATCGTGGTGCGGCCCGACCTGCCCGAGATGCTGCTTCCGCAGAACTACCAGCCGCCCAAGGATCTGGCCCCGACACCGGGCACCGTCGTAGGACCGAATGGCAACCTCGTCGCCGTCGGCCCGCCACTGATCAACCCCAACCCCAACCTGACCGACCCGAATCCCCCTGTGCCACCATGGCTCTCCCCCGCACCACGGGTGCCGGGCACTGCCGATCCCGCGGACGCGCCGCCATCACCGGCGCCCGCGGCGCCACTGCCCGCCGAAGCGCCCGGAGGGTCCCGATGAAATTTCGCGCCCCACTGATCGGGCTGTCCCTGTTCATGGTCGTGGCCATAACGCTGACCTGGCTGGTCTATGTCACCCTGCGCCGCGATGTGGCCGGCCCCACCACCCCGTATGCCGCGATGTTCACCGACGTCTACGGACTGCGCGAAGGTGACGACGTCCGGATGGCCGGCGTGCGGGTCGGGCGGGTCGAAAAGATCGAGCTGAGCGGCAAATTGGCCAAGGTGTCGTTCGTCGTCCAGAACGACCAGCACCTGTTCGGCAACACCGTGGCGTCGGTGACCTACCAGAACATCGTCGGCCAACGCTATCTGGGGTTGGCCCTGGGTAAGACGGGCGACCCGGGACTACTGGCCCCACACACCACCATCCCGGTCGAGCGCACCGATCCGTCATTCGACGTCGGCACGCTGCTCAACGGTTACGAACCCCTGTTTTCCGTTCTCAACCCTCGCGACGCCGACAACCTGACCAAGGGCGTCATCCAATCATTGCAGGGCGATAACGCCTCGATCGTGGATCTGGTCAGCCAAACCTCCACCCTCACCGACACATTCGCCGGACGAGACCAAACGCTGGGCACTGTCATCACCCAGCTGAACACGGTGACGGGAAACCTCGCCACCCAGAACAAGAACCTCGACCAGGTGCTCTCCCAAACCAGCAAGGTCATGTCGGACTTCAACGCACGGCGCCCCGAGCTGGTGGACTCGACCGGCACCATGGCGAGGGTGATCCGCCAGCTCTCGACCATCTCCGACACCGTCGATCCTCAGTTGAACGACATGATCACCCGCCAGCCCGGTTTCACCGGGCACCTGGTCACCATCGAACCGCAGCTGGCGTTCACCGGTGACAACCTGCCGCTCATGCTCAAAGGACTGGCCCGGATCACCAACGAAGGCGCGTTCGGCAACGCGTACCCCTGCGATTTGAACCTCACCGGCTTCTTCCCCGGCCTCAACGATGTGGTGCCGATCATCGTCGACCACGCGACCCCGGGCAACAATGCCACCTACACTCCCCGATGCAGGAACATGGCCAATGGCTAAGCGCCGGCTGGAAAGCTACAACAAGACCTGGCTCGGTCTGATCGCCGTGGCCGTGGTCGGCGTCACCGTCGGGGCGATGCTGATTGCCAACGCCGCCAACATCGGTCATCGGCACTACACCGCGAAGTTCCTCCAAGCCGCGGCGCTGCAGACGGGGAACCCGATCACGATCGGCGGCATCCAGGTCGGCAAGGTCACCAGCATGAAGCTGGCCGGCGACCACGTCGAGGCCGGCCTCGAGGTGCGTGACGACGTCGTGCTGGGCAAGAACTCGCGGGCGGTGATCAAGGTCGCCACCATCCTGGGCTCCCGCTATCTGGCGCTGGAGCCCGAAGACGGTGGGACGCTGCCCGATAACACCTTCGACTTGGCGCACACCGAGGTGCCCTACGACCTGCAGGCCGCGCTGGCCGATGTGACCACCACCTACGAACAGGTCGACACCGACGCATTCGCGAAGTCGCTGGGGATCCTGGGCACGCAGATGCAGGGCCTGCCCGCCGTGGTGCCGCAGGCCATGCGGAACATCCAAACCCTGTCGACGGTGATCGCCGATCGCCGCGATCAGCTGGGTGCCCTGCTGAAGAGCACCGACACGGTGAGCAGCACCCTGGAACGTCAGCACGCCAACATCGCCGCGATGATCAATCAGGGGCAGGAGCTGATCGGCCGGTTCGTCGAGCGTAGTGCCACCTTCCACGCGATGATGGCGGCGCTGACCAATCTGGTGAACACGTTGAGCACCACGGTGGTGACCAATAGGGGCGAGCTGGACCAGACCATCAAGAATCTGCGCCAGCTGTCCGACCTGCTCGCCCAGCATGACGATCTGCTGCGCAGCACCCTGCAGGCCGGCCCGGTGGCATTGCGCGGTTTTGCGAACGCGAGCGGCACCGGCAACGCGTTCGATTTCAACACCCCGAACGGTCTGGTCATCGACTCCTGGATGTGCGCGATCAGCGGGCGGGCCAAGCAGTTCGGCATGGTCCAGTACTACAAGGACTGCAAGTGAACGCGCGGGCCAGACTGCTGGCGGTCGCGACAGTGATCACGGTGGTCGTGGCATCGGTGGTCACCGTCGCGTGGGTGTACGTCAAGTCGAGCACCGATCACATCACGTTGACCGCGCAATTCGACAGCGCGGCAGGACTTTATGTCGACAACACGGTCGCTGTGCTGGGCATGCCGGTCGGCAAGGTCACTGCGATCACCCCCAAGAGCGGCTACGTCGAGGTCCAGTTCACCGTCGACCGCGACGTGAAGATCCCCGCGGACGCCCAGGCGGTGACGATAACGACCTCGATCCTGACCGACCGCCAGATCGAGCTCACCCCGCCGTATCGGGGTGGCCCGACACTGGCGGACCATGACACCATCGGGCTGTCCCGGACCAAGACACCGGTCGAGTTCGCCCGCGTGCTCGGTGTGTTGGACAAGATCTCGACCTCGCTCAAGGGTGACGGCAACGGCAACGGGCCGGTCGCCGACGTCGTCAACTCGGGTGCGGCGATCGCCGACGGCAATGGCGAGAAGATCAAAAGTGCGCTGGGTGAGCTGTCGGATGCGTTGCGCCTGTCCGCCGACGGCGGTACGCAGACTCGGGATCAGCTGACCACGATCGTGCGTAACCTCAGCTCGCTGTTGCAGGCCGCCGCCGACAACGACGCAAAGCTGCGTGACTTCGGCACCACCGTGCGTCAGCTGAGCCAGATCGTCAACGACGAGGACTTCGGCAGCGGCACCACCGGCAAGACGATGAACACCCTGCTGACCCAGGTCGGTGACTTCCTGGAGAAGAACCGCGACAACATCAAAGCTGTTGTCAGCAATGGCAGTACGACGGCCAACACGCTCGTGGACCGTCAGCGCGATCTCAAGGAGTTCATCGACGTCGCCCCGCTGACGCTGGACAACCTCTACAACGTCGTCGACCAGCGCAACGGCGCGGCACGGGCCCGGGTGCTCACCGATCGGGTGTTGTTCGACAACCAGGCCACCAAGGAGATCTGCAACATGATGGGCTTGCGCCAGCTGGGGTGCAGCACCGGCACATTGCAGGACTTCGGACCGGACTTCGGCTTGACGTATGTCCTTGACGGCATGGCCGCGATGGGGCAGAAATGAAGCGCGCCATAGCGATCCTGGTCGTCGCGGTCGGCGCCACGGCGTGCTCGTCGAACGGGTTGTCCAGCCTGCCATTGCCTGCGCCGACCGTCGGCAGTGGCGGGTACCGGCTGACCGTGGTGTTCTCCAACGCGCTGAACCTGCCCGCCAACGCCAAGGTGAAACTCGCCGGCGCCGACGTCGGTCAGATGGAAACCATGGTGGCGCGCAACTACACCGCGGTCACCACGATCCGGATCATGGACGGGGTCCGGCTACCACAGGGCAGCACGGTCGAATTGCGTTCGGCCACCCCACTGGGCGATGTGTTCATCGCGCTGAAACCACCGGCAGCCGCCTCCGCAACCACACCGCTGTTGAAGGACGGCGACACCATCGGACTTGATTCCACGACGGCGGCGGCCACAGTGGAATCGGTGCTCAGCGCGGCGGCGGTGATGGTCAACGGCGGCGCCGTGCGCAATCTCACCAACGTCATCAACGGCATGGGCAAGGCGACCGGCGACCAGGGCCAGGCATTCGGGGACATCATCGCCAAGACCAACGGAACGCTGTCCAAGCTGGTGTCGCGCTCGGACCAGATCTCTGTGGCCCTCACCGAGACATCGCGATTGGCCACCGCTCTCGACGCCAAGAACCAGGCGCTGGCCGAGGTGATGGCCGCAGCGGGGCCCGCCACCGACACGCTGGCCGCCAACGCCGACACCGTCGCCGACGTCGTACAGCAGGTCGGTGACACCAGCAAGCAGCTGGAAAAGTTCCCGTCGATCGCGGGCACCGACACCAGCGGGCGCAGTGTGATCGCCGACGCCAACACCATCGCGCGATCGTGGAATGACTTGGTCTTGGCTCCGGATGCGAATCTGGCCGCGCTGAACCGGTTGATGCCGCCGTTCATCAAAGCCACCGCCAGCAATGCGATTTCGGTGCGGGCAAGCATCGACCGGTTGGTGCTCGGGTCGATCCCCGACGCCGGATTCGGCGGCGACGTCGGATTCCACGGGCCCAAGCGCTACGACTGGGCCCAGATGGCCGGCACGTTCAAGTACACGCTGTGGCGGCTACAGCAACGCGTCGTTGGGCAGGGCCCCGGCGTTGCTCAGGTTCCGGTGCTGCCCAGCCCGACTGACCCCGGCGCGCTGATCGTCGCGCCACCTGCCGGGCCGCCCGCATCGGAGCCACCGCCATGATCGACAAGGCTGCCGATCAGCTGGTGCGAGTGGTCGGGTTCGGGCATCGACACCGATTGTGGTTGTCGACAGCGGGTTTGGTGCTGACGCTGGTGATCGCGGCGGCCTATGTGTTGGTCGGCGCGCTGCGGGTGACGCCGTTCGACTCGGCGTATCGGGTGACGGTCGAGCTGCCGGAATCCGGCGGGCTGCTGCCCAATCAGGACGTCACGCTCCGCGGCGTGGCGATCGGACGGGTGCAGTCGCTGGCGATCACGCCCGACGGCGTCGCCGCGGTGGCCACGGTGCGTTCGGATGTCCGGATTCCGGCGGCGAGTCCGGTGCGGGTGTCGGGACTGTCCCCCGCCGGTGAGCAGTACATCGAGTTCACGCCGGAGTCCGATGCCGGACCGTACCTGCAGGACGGCAGCGTCATCGCGCAGACCAAGACGTCGGTGCCGGTCAGCCTGGCGCAGCTGTTGGCCAACGCCGACGGGATGTTGCGGCAAGTCGATCCGGCCAAGCTGGAGCTGATCAAGAAAGAGCTCAGCCTGACCAGTCAGGGCCCGCAGAAGCTGGCCGACATCATCGACGGCGGCACATTCCTGTTGTCCACGCTGGATTCGGTTCTGCCGCAGACCACGAGCATTCTGCGGACCAGCCGGGTCGTGCTGACGATGGCCGCCGACAAGAACCCGGGCATCAAGGTTGCCACCGGAAACCTCAGCCGCACGTTCACCGGGGTCGGCAAGATGCTCGACGGGTATCGCCGGTTCACCGACCAGACGCCGCAAACCCTTTCTGCCGCAGACAATCTGTTCACCGACAACTCCGACCCGATGGTGGGGCTGCTGACCAGCATGGCCACCGCGTCGCAGCTGTTGTATGTGCGGGTGCCGGCCCTCAACGCGCTGTTCCCGGACTACCGCGGGTCGCTGCTCGATGCGCTGGGCAGCATCATGCACGACAACGGTTTGTGGGCGACCGCCGACATCTACCCGCGCTACGCGTGCGATTACGGGACTCCGCGGCCGCCGGCGTCGTCGGCCGACTACCCCGAGCCCTACCTGTACACCTACTGCCGCGACGACGATCCCGCGGTGCTGATTCGCGGCGCCAAGAACGCACCGCGGCCGGCCGGCGACGACACCGCCGGTCCCCCGCCCGGCGCCGACCTGGGCCAGACCACCGACCCGACACCCAAGGGCCGCTACACCATTCCGACCCCCTATGGCGGCCCGGTGCTGCCGATCGAACCGCCGAGCTGAAGGAGATTACGGTGACCGTTACCAGTGAGACCGAGGTTGAGGCTGAGGTCGCGGCTGACGCTGAGGCTGAGGCTGCCGATGCACCCGAAACCAAGACCGAGGCTGCGGTCGAGGAACCCTCGCCCCGGCAGTGGCCGCGGCTGATCCGTCGTGGCCTGGTGTGGGCGTTGGTCGTCGGTTTGCTTGGGGCTTGCGGGTTCCTTGGCTGGCAGGTGTGGCAGGAGCGGGAGATCTCTGCGGCTTCGCGGGACGCACAGCAGGCTGCCGTGCACTACGCGCAGGTGCTGACGAGCATCGACTCGAACAACGTGGATCAGAACTTCGCCGAGGTGCTCAACGGCGCCACCGGCGAATTCAAGGACATGTACTCGCAATCCAGCGCACAGCTGCGCCAGCTGTTGGTGGACAACAAGGCCACCGCTCGGGGCGTGGTGATCGATTCGGCAGTGAAGTCGGCGTCGAAGAACCAGGTCGTCGTGCTGCTGTTCGTCGACCAGACGGTGGCCAACAAGGCCGCGCCAGATCCACGCATCGACCGCAGCCGGGTGAAGATGACCATGGACAAGGTCGACGGCGCCTGGCGGGCAAGCAAAGTCGAACTTCCCTGATTCGTATGCGATTCCGTCTATTTGGGGCTCTCGCGGTGGCAGCGCTGATCACCGCGCCGGTAGCCGATGCCTCGGCCCCCGATTTCTGCGGGAGCCTGGGAGCCGACTGGGACGGCCAGTACTGCCACACCTCGGTGCTCTCGGAACGCAAGGCGGTCCGCGACATCAAGGTGGCCGTCCCCGGGGATCTGATCGACAACCCGGTGACCGGTCCGACCATCCGGGATTATCTGACCCAGTTGGTCAACAACTGGCGAAGCGTCGGCGTGCACATGGTGGCCGACAGCTTCGGCGAGGAGAACTTCCAGATCCTGCAGCGCGGTGACGTGCTGAGTGTCGTGTTCCACGAGGACTATCACGCCGATGGCCCCAAGCCCAACAACGCTTTTCGCACGTTCACCTGGGACATGGCCCGCGGCATCCGGCTGGGGCTGGCCGATGTGCTGAAGCCCGGTGTGGACTTCAGCGCGATCGCCTCGCTGGGGCAGCCCTTCATCGAAGACGCGCTGAATCAGGCGCCGCCGGCCCATCAGCCGGGCAGCTACCCGTTCGTGGTGGATCGGTGGGGGCCCGACAAGGTGTATTCCGGCGGATACAAGGCGTGGGCGCTGGCCGGCGACGAGCTGATCCTGTACATGCCGGACTATCCGGTGGCGCACGATACGCCGCTCAACTACACCCCGGGCATCATGCAGTGGTCGATGGATGGCGGCACCGTACAGGCGCACATCCCGTTGGCTGCACTGAGTTCGGTTCTGCGGCCGCAGTACGGCGGGGCGTGATCTAGCGTGGAGTCTGTGTCAGATGGCGAACCCGCCATTCGGCGGCGGCCCAAGGACCGCAAGGCGCAGATCGCGCGTGCGTCGGCCGATGCGTTCGGATCGCAGGGCTATCACGCGGTCAGCATGGAGGACATCGCCGCGCGGGTCGGCATCACGCCGGCGGCGCTGTATCGGCACTCCCCCAGCAAGTACGACTTGTTCCGCGACGCCGTGCTGGGCCTTGGCCAGCTGCTGGTCGACGCCACCGCGTTCGCCGACGACCGCGCCGGCGAAGACCCGGCAGTGACGTTGCGGGCGTTGATATCTGCGTTGGTCGACACCACGATCGCCTGCCGCACGGCGGGCGGACTGTACCGGTGGGAGGCGCGTTATCTGCGTGACCCCGATCGTGCCGTTCTGGTCGATCAGCTCAAGGTGGTGAACCGCCGGCTGCAGGTTCCGCTGGCCCAGCTGCGGCCAAAACTGACGCCGTCTCAGTTGCGGACGCTGTTGACGGCCACGCTCAGCGTGATCGGCAGCATCACCGATCATTCCAATCCGCTTGCGGCCGGCGAGATCCGCGCGTGTCTGGCCACCATGGCGGCGGATCTGCTGGCCGCTGATGTGCCGACGAGTAGGCGCCGCACCGGCGTGCCGCGGGAAGCCGTCAGCGCCGGAGCCGAGGCTGGGATGTATGAGCATGTGCTCTACGAAGCGGTGCGGCTGTTCTACGAGAACGGCTACCGCAACACGAGCATGGAGGACATCGCGTCCGCGGTCGGTATCCAGGCGTCCGGGTTGTACCGGTTGTTTCCGGGTAAGGCCGACATCCTGGCACTGGCCTATCGGCGGGCGGCTGATCGGCATTCCAGTGACACCGTCGATGCGCTCTCCCGCACCGCCGATCCGGAAGCGGCACTGGAGGAGCTGATCGATGACTACCTTGGCCGGGTGATGGAGTCGCCGGATCTGCCGTACGTGTATTACACGGAGCGGCAGAATGTTCCGGAGGCGGATCTGCGGGTGCTGGAGACCATCGAGCATTCGACGTTGGATGCGTGGGCGCGCCTGGTGACGGCGGCACGGCCCGAGATGAAGATCGGCGCCGCCCGGTATGCGGTGGCCGCCGCGTTCTCTCTGACAGTGGACTTCGGCCGGCTCTTCAGTCGCGATTCCAGCACCGACTCGGTTGCCACGATCCGGCGGCTGATGGAGGTCACGCTGCTGGGCCGGCCGGTGCGGCGGCGTCGATAGGCGTTTCGCCGAACGTGGGGGTTGTCGTCGATTACTCGCCACGTCGTCAACGACAACCCACACTCTCGATGCACCTGTGGATGGGTGTATTCGTGTGACAGGCGAGTCCCGCAAGGTAGGGGCGTGCACGACGGGCCGTTCGTTGGGACGACGGCGATCGCGAGCGGACTGGTCACCGACTACCAGCTGCGCACCCGCTATCGCGCCGTGTACCGCAACGTCTACTTGGCCAATGAGTTGTCGTTGACGGCATCACGACGAGCACAGGCGGCATGGCTGTTCGCCGGCCCCGACGTCGTTCTGGCCGGGATATCGGCGGCTGCGATCCACGGCGCCAAGTGGTTGGACGGCACCGCGTCAGCGGAGATCATTCGCGCCGATCGCCATGGACCGCCGGGCATCCTCGCGCGCTCGTATGCAATCGCGGATGACCAGGTGTGCACGCGGCGGGGTATCCGAGTCACCACTGCGGCGCGCACCGCGTTCGATATCGGACGCAGTCTCCCCCGGGACAAAGCCGTCCCACTGCTCGACGCGCTGATGAACGCCACCCGTCTCAAGCCCAACTCCGTCTTGGCCATCGCTGACGCGAGTCCCGGCGTGCGAGGAGTCCGTCGGCTAAGGGCCGCCATGAAACTGGCTGATGGCGGTGCCGAATCACCGCGCGAGACGCGGGTCCGTCTGCTATTGATCGGCGCGGGCCTGCCGGCGCCAGAGACGCAGATCGAGTTCTTCGACGACTACGGCGATGTCGTGATCCGCGTCGACATGGGCTGGCGGAGATGGAAAGTCGCAGTCGAATACGACGGCATACAGCATTGGGCCGATGGCAGGCAGCGGTCCTGGGATATCGATCGCATCGCCATTCTGGAGTCACAAGGGTGGGCGGTGGTTCGGGTCAGCGCTGACATGCTGGGGCGGTCTGAGGTGATCATTGCGCGCGTCACGGCGAAGCTGCGCGCTGCTGGCTGCCCCGTCTGACGCCGAGCGTGGGAGATATCGGTGGTGAAGGGTCGATCTGTCAACGACCGTCCGCACGCTCGACGGTCGCTACCAGACGCGGATGTAGTCGATCAGCATGTTCGCCGGGTAGCTGCCGCCCCTGGGATCGCCGCCGCCGGAGCCCGCGACCGCGAGGTCGAACACCGGAAACATTTGGTAGCCAGGGTCATTGAACTGCCAGTCTGGAAGGGTGTGCGCCGGAACGTTGTAGTAGGGCGCGGCGCCGTCGGTGTAGTCCTTCCAGAACCGCATACCGGCGTCGTCCCATTGCAGGCGCCAGGTGTGCCAGGCGCTGTCGACGGCGATGCGCTCGCTGACGTGCTCGCCGCCGTTGAGCTTGGCGTGGATGGCAGTTGCAGGACCCCAGTTGCCGTTGCCGTACCACTCCAAGACGTCGACCTCGCCGCCGTTGACGGGGCTCTCGTTGGACAGGTACCAGGCGGGCCAGCAGCCGGCGGTGAGGCAGTCCAGTTTCATCCGGGCTTCCCAGGTGTGGCCGATACCGCCGTTCCATTTCCCGAAGATCTTGCCGCTGTAGTAGGTGGGGCCGTCCTTGGCGGCGTGGAACACCAGGTTGGAGTTGCCGTCGAGGTAGACGTTGCGGCGGTCGTCGCGGTATTGCCCGACGTTCTCGGGCAGCTCCCAGAACGTCGGGTCCTCCATCGATTCGCGGGCCAGCGCGGTGGTCCACTTCGAGGGGTCGGGGGCCGAGCCGGCCGGGCCGTCGAACTCGTCGTGGAAAAGGTAGTTCGCGGGTGCCGGTGCCGCCGGTGCGGGTGTGGTGGGTGTGGCGGTGGCCTCGGGGAGTCTCGTGGCTGCTGCCAGGAGGCCGAGCCCCGCTGTCATGAGCATATGGCGTCGGTCCATGACCCCATACAAGCCGGATCGAGCTGCGGGCCGCAACCTTGGAGTCAGCTGGATGGGCAATGACCTGGCATTATGCCTATCACGGTCGTACGGTGGGTCCGTGGCAGAACAGACAGCGGCGATCACGACGGCGCCTCCGCCGGACGCGATCATGCGGGCCGTCAACCCGCTCATGCGATATCTGTTACGCACCCCATTCGCCGGCGGGCTGCGTAAGCAATTCATGGTGCTGAGCTTCAAGGGACGCAAGACGGGGCGTGAGTTCACCGTGCCGGTCAGCGCGCACCACATCGACGGCGACCTGTACGCGTTGATCGGGAGTGTGTGGAAGCTGAACTTCCGCGGCGGGGCTTCCGCTGGGGTGTTGTACGAGGGCACGTCGCGGGTGATGCGGGGCGAGCTCGTCGAGGACCGCGCGCTGACGGCTGATCTGTTCCATCGGTGCGCTCTTGCGTACGGGGCGAGGCGGGCGCAGCGGATGATGGGGCTGAAGTTTCGGGATGACCGGATGCCGACGCTGGCGGAGTTCACCGAGGCGGTCGACGTGGAAAAGCTGGCGGCTATTCGTTTTACGGTGGCTTAGGCCCCCGCGCACACCTGCGAGTCGCGGATCGTGGTGCCGTACACGTTGGCGGTGGCGATGTTGGCGTTGATCTGGCCGGACGGCAACTTGCGCTTCATCTTGTCGCTGATCTGGGTGAGCTGATACCACAGGTGGAACATCGAATCCCCGTTGTAGACAGGCGAATACTCGCTCTGGTCGGGGTAGTTCACGATGAACAGGGTGTGCCCGCGGGGGTCGAGGAATGCGGCGGACTGGTCCAGGTTGGCGATGATCGTATCGGCGGCTTGCTGCACACCCGGTGCGGTCCAGACGTCGTGGCGTTGGTCGAGGAAGTGCTGGAAGCCGAGGACCTGGCTCATGAGCGTGTCATATTGGGCGTTGAACCACTGACAGGATTCGCGCATCGCGGTCACCTGTTCGGAGGTCACCCGGTTCTGCCACAGGTTGTACGGATAGACGGTGGTGTTGGGCTGCCAATCCGAGGCGTACGGGGTGAACACCGGTAATGATGGTGTGGGGTTGTCGGCGTGGGCGATTGGTGTTGCGGTCACTGCTGCGGTGAGGAGCAGCGCCGCTGCAGATCGGGCCCAGGTGCGCATGGGCAATTCTGTCGCGTGACAACAAGCGTTGTCCAGGGGCCGCTAGGGACTCTGAAGGGCACAAGGGCCCTAGCGCTGGCTGTCATGGGCGATCCATCGTGGGTGATGGGCTCGGTCAAACACTGGCTGGTGATGGACAGCGGGCGCGACTCGGCTCGCGCGCCGTTCACCACGCGGATCGCCGGTGCGGGGCGGCATCTGCCCGCCACGCATCTGAGCACCGACGAGCTCATGTCAACGACCCGGCATGAGACCCATATCGATCTCGAGAAGCTGACGGGTATCCACGAGCGGCGGGTATCGGTCGGCGACGAGGACTCCTACACGCTGGCGATCTCCGCCGCGCGGGACTGCCTGGCCCACGCGGATCGGTCTGCGGAGTCCATCGATGCCGTAATCAGCTGCAGCATCACCAAGTTTCACGACGGGCTGACGCAGTGGCTCGAACCGACGATGAGCGGCGCGGTCGCCGAGGCGATCGGCGCCCGCACGGCGATGACATTCGACGTGTCCAACGCCTGCGCGGGGATGCTGACCGGCGTCACCATCGCCAACAACTGGATCCGCCAAGGCAACATCGAGCGGGTGCTGGTGGTCAGCGGCGAGTACATCTCTCAACTCGGACGCAATGCGGCACAACATATCCGCACCATCATGAGCAACGAACTGGCGTCGCTGACCCTCGGTGACGCCGGCGCGGCGCTGCTGCTGGAGCGGGCTCCGGCCGGGTCGGCGGGCATCAGCTTGGCCGGATTCACCACGGTCGCCGACCACAGTCGGCTGTGCCTGGCCTATCCGAAGGGGGATGCGCCCGCGGCGCGGATGTTCACCGACTCCAGGGCCATCCAGCGCGTGGCGATCGCCGACACCCCGCTGCTGCTACACGAGGTGCTGGAGGCGGCGGGCATCGCGCTGCACGATATCGACCATGTGATCACCCACCAGACGTCGGCCCGCGCGATCCGCAAGGGCATGACGGAGATCGTCGCCGAGTTCGGCGAAGGGCCTGGCCACGACGCCGTCATCACCGTCGACCGCTACGGCAACACCGCGTCGACCACCCATACGGTGGCGCTCATCGAGGAGCTGGACGCCGGCCGGATCCGGCCGGGGGAAACGATCGCGCTGATTGCGTTGGCGTCGGGCCTGGAGATCGGCGTCATGCTACTGACGCTGGACGAGGAACTGGTTGGGGCCTATGGGCACGGTGATTGATCGGCTCGAGGTGGTCCACGGTGGCTGGCGTGCCCGGCATAGCGGTCTGCGCCTTGCCGTGTTGGCAGCCAAGAGGTGCCTGCGCGCGGCGGATTGCGATCCCGACGATCTGGACCTGCTGGTGAATGCGGGCATCTACCGGGACCGGAATCTGGGCGAGCCGGCGCTGGCGGCGTTGATCCAGGAGGACATCGGCGCCAATAGCGAGGACCCGCACGCCGGCGCGCACGGCACGTTCTCCTTCGATGTGGCCAACGGAACGTGCGGCGTGTTGACCGGGTTGCAGATCGTGGACGGATTCCTGCGCTCACGCACGATCGAGCGTGCGCTGGTGGTGGCCAGTGATGCCGATCCCGGGCACGGGATGAGTGAGCATTTTCCGTTCACCGCCGCCGGTGGCGCCGTGTTGTGCCGGTGGAGCGACGACGATTACGGCCTCGGCCGGTTTCACTGGATCAATCACCGCGATGGTGGTGAATCCTTCAGCGCCACTGTGGGATTGCACGACGCCCACAATGTTCTGCGGTTCCAGCGCTCGGAGTCGATGGACCAGCGGTTCGCGGAGGCCGCCGCCGAAGCCGCGCACGAATGCCTGCGCGAGTCCGGCCTGTCGCCAGCCGACGTCGACGTGATTGTCGCGGCGCCCGCGCAGCCGGGATACCGTGCGGCACTGGCGTATCTGCTCGGTGTTCCGCTGGAACGGGTGACGGTGGCCGGTGATGAGCACCTGCACACTGCGGCGCTGGTGGCCGCCTTCGGTGACGGACTTGCCCCGGGTGCGCGGGCGCTGATCGTCGCCGCGGGTGCCGGGGTGACCGCCGGGGCGGCGGTTTATCGCGAACCTGCTTAGGCGTTAGGCAGGCGGCGGGGTGCCGATGAGGACGGCGGTCATGCGGTAGCCGTCGGGGCCGGCTTTCCACGCGTGGTCGACGCCGTTCATGACGACCATGTCACCGGCTTCAAGTTGGTGGACACCGTCGTCGAGGATGAGGTCGACGCTGCCGCTGAGCACGGTCTCGAAGTCGATGGTGTCGGTGTGGTGCATCGGAGTCTCGGTGTTCGGACCTTGGTCGATGACCATCCAGCGGGCGTGGCCGGGCTCGAGGAACTGGTCAATGAGGTCAGCGTTGCCGTGCGGGCGGGCCGGCGGCGGACTCTGCGTGGTGGCGTAAGGCAGGGCAATGGCGAAACCGGGTGCGACTGAATTGATTTCGACCTCATCGTTGCTGACGACGCAGGACTTGCCGTCAGCGTCGACTCCGGTGATGAACAGTCGCATGGGGTTTGGCCTTTCGGTCGTGGTGGCGGTCTACTGGGGGACTTCGGTCTTGGGCTCGGGCTCCAGCGCGCTCTGGTGGCCGGCGGCACCGAAGACTGCAACGGCCACCGCGCCCGCGACCGCGCCGACGAACCCGAGGACGACCACCCAGCCCATGCCGGGCCGGGCGCTGTCGCCGAGGAACACCACGCCGATGACGCCGGGCACGACGGTCTCGCCGACGACGAGGGCGGCGGTGGCGCCGTTGACGGAGCCGAGTTGTAGCGCCACGGTGTGCAGGTAGAAGCCGCCGATGCCGGCGATGACGATGGTCCACGCGGCCGGGTCGGCGACGATGACCCAGGGCTGGAAGTGGTCGACACCGTGGAGAATCCGGACGCCGATCGCGAGCATGCCGAACAGCACGCCGGCGATCAGGCCGGCCATGATCGCACTACGCGACCCGAGGACGCGGATGAGCGCAATCCCGCCGAGCAGGATGAGCACCGACACCGCCAGCACGACCCAGTGGATAAACCGGTCCGGATTGTCATGGTGGCCGCGTTCACCGGCGCCGATGCCGAGGACGAACAGCGAGGCGATGACCGCGGTGATGGCGATCCAGTCCCGGGTGTGCAGGCGGATGCCGAGGACGGCGATGCCGAGCACGGCGGTGACGACGAGGTTGGCGCTGATGATGGTCTGGGACAGGAAGAGCGGAATGAGGCGGGCGGAGACTGCACTACCCACGAAGCCGATGACATCCAGGACCATGCCGACGATGAACGCGGCGGTGAGCGCGGCCGCGATGGTCGAGAGGAGGGTCGGGCCGCCGGTCGCGGTGACGTATCCGGTGGCGCCGCGGTCGCGGGCGGCGGCCGCCGATCGGCGCGCCCCGTAGGCCTGCAGCACCGAGGAGACTCCGTAGCCGAAGCACGCCAGCAGTGCTGCCGCGACGCCGATCATCATTGGTCGAGGTTAGCGGCATTCACTGGCTTCGCGGGAAGCATGGGCTCCCTCGCCACATTCCGTTGATCCATTCGACGGTGGTCCGTATCGGCGATCTTGTCCTGGTGGTACGTCAAACTATTGGCGATTCGCCTGGGACACCATGGACCTACACGGATGCCTCTCGGATGGCTATCCGGCTTCTGCGGACGCACTGCCCAAGCCACGTAGGCGTTGAATCGACTTCCTAAGCCGCATAGGCAGATTCGACTACGTAAGGTCATTGAATCTTGTCGTGCTTGGCAAGGTTGTGGCGAGCGCACATCAACTGAATATTCTCCGCGACGAGCGATGACCCACCGCGCGAGTACGGAATGATGTGGTCGAAGTGCAGGTTGTCGGCGCTCCCGCACTCAACGCACTTCCCCGCGTCACGCTTCCATACGGCGAGCTTCACGTCACTCGGGATCAGCCGGTTCTGCTCCAGCCGCGGCTCCCTTGAGTCGATGACCGGCGTTGCATCAGCATCCACTTCGAGCCGAAATTTGAACACTAACCGGCCCTGGGACTCTTCGCGCCAGGCATCAACGAGGCGGAACGTGCCGTTGAAGGTCCAAATGCCCGTCCGCATCTTCTCGTACACCCGCACCCGTTCAGGCCGCGCACCGAGATCGCGGTGTTGAGCTGCAGCTTGCGCGAATTGACCATTCTGAGTCAGCTTGCCACCAGGTGTCCGTTCAGGCTGGTCGACCGTCTTCGGGTCAGGACCTCCTTGCTTCCTCGGCAAGTTGTGGCCCTCGTAGATGAGGACGCGGCCGTCCTCTTCGACCCGATCGTCATATGGCGCGCCAGGCCTGCGGCTCATCAAGATGATGCTGCGTCTACCTGCACACCCAAAGTTCATCCCCTGCTGGAGGCTGGCGTCCTCTTCTTGACACATCTCGCGGTAGGAGATCACTTCGTCGGGCACCAGCACATGCAGGATCGTAGGTGAGATCGTCGTCGCCGCGCGCGATTCTGGGCAGCCGAACCAAGGGGCTTCCGCGCGGCGCCAAGGCAAGAGGACCAAGTTGCAGCCCCTTGGTCGTCCGCCGACACCAACCCCCTACGCAGGCACCAACGTAATCGGAATCTGCGTCTGCCCCGGCCGGGTCATCTGGCAGTTCCCTTGCTGAATCTCCATCACCTGACCCTGCAAGGTCTGCGAGTTCCAGGTGAAGACCATCGCGCCCTTGGTCTTAGACCTATCGGGGCACACCGGCACCTGACCAACGATCCTCATCATCCAGGTGTGCATACCTTGGTAGACGGCTTTGCCTTCGATCAGCGGTGACGTCACGTTGGCCAGACAGCCCGGCTCGATCGTGTTGCACAGGTTCGAGATGGTCCAGGTGTCGATCAGTGTGTTCGGGCCCTTCACATCGAAGGTGCCGCTGAGCAGATCGTCGGACGCAGACGCCACCGGGGCGGCGGCCAGCACAAGCCCGCACACCATCGCCCCCGCTGCAACGACATGACCAGCGCGCATGACACAACCCCTTACCCACGGTCGACGGTTGTCAACAGTATGCAGACAATGTACGAAGCGGCAGCTTGAGCTCTCGACGCTACCCACGCAAACCCTCTGCGACCCGACCTGTTCAGCACCTTTATCGCCGCCGCCTGGGCTAGCGTTAGCCGATCACTATGGGTGCCGACCACGACCTCGAAACCGCCCGCGACGCGTACTCCCGCGGCGACTGGCGCACCGCCTACGACCACTTCACCGCGGCCCAGAGCACCAAAGAACTGACCACCGACGACCTGTCCTGCTACGGCATGGCGGCCTGGCGGCTGGGCCACGGCCGGCACTCCATGCAGCTCTCTGAGCAGGCGTTCAACCGGCTCAGCGCCGCCAACGACACCCGCGCCGCCGCGATGAAGGCCGTCGAGGTCGCCCTGCAGTGGTTCAACGGCGGCGACCTGACCATCACCCGCGTCTGGATCAACCGCGCCCGCCGCCTGCATGACAAGCAACCCGACGACCAGGTCCTGGCCTACCTGCTCTACCTGGACTCCCTCGTCGCCATCGACGAGGGCCGAAACGACGTCGCCGCCGCCCTCGTCGAGCAGCTTCACGAGGTCACCACGAGACTCAACGACCCCGGCTTCACCGCCCTCTTCTCGACGGCCAGCGGCGTCACGATGCTGCCGTTTGCCCGCACCACCGAAGCCTTCGCCCAACTCGACGAGGCGATGATGCCGGTGCTGGCCGACCAGGTCCCGGTCGACTGGGCCGGTGACATCTACTGCGCCGTCATCTACGAATGCCATCGCCTGGCCGACCTCAACCGCATGAAGACCTGGTTCGACGCCATGGAAGTCTGGCGCAAAGGCCCGCAGGTCTCGGCCTCCTGGTACGGCACCACCTGCGAGGTCCACAAGATGGACCTACACAGCGCGACCAAGGACTACCACCAGGTGGAGCAGCGCCTACTCGACGCGATCGCGGCGCTCGGCGACTTCCCCGGAACCACGGGCAAGGGCTACTACGAACTCGGCGAGATCCGTCGCCGCAAAGGCGATATCGACGGTGCCCGCGCCGCCTTCGCCACCGCACGCGACCACAACAAAGACCCCCAACCCGGCGAAGCCCTGCTGCGCTGCCAGCTCGGTGAGGACGCCGCCGCCGCGACCGACCTGCGGCTGCGGATCGACGCCGAGAACGACGACATCAACCGCACCCGGCTGCTGCCCGCCGCCGTCGAAATCGCGCTGGCCCGAAACAAAGTCGACGAGGCCGACCAGTACTGCACCGAATTAGAAACCGGTGCAGAGAAATTCGACTCCCCCGGCTTCCGCGCCTGGGCCCGCCACGCCCGCGGCGCCGTGCTCGTCAAGCAGGGCCGCGAAGCCGACGCCCTGCCCGTCTTACAAGACGCACTAAAGCGCTACCGCAACACCCAGTGCCGCTACGAGATGGCCCAGGTCTACGAGTGGATGGCGCTGGCCCGCCAGGGCACCGGCGACAAGGCGGGCGCGGTCACCGACGCTGCCAACGCGCAGGCCATCTTCCAGCAGCTCGGCGCGGTGCCCAGCCAGGCGGCGCCAACCGAGGCAGCGCCCGGCGGCCTGACCAAACGCGAGCTCGAGGTGCTGGCCGGTATCGCCGCCGGCGCCTCCAACCGCGACGTCGCCAAGCAGTTGTTCATCAGCGAGAAGACGGTCGGGCGGCACCTGGCCAACATCTACGTCAAGCTCGGCGTCTCCTCGCGCACCGCCGCAGCGGCCTGGGCCCACGACAACAAGGTGCGGCCGAGCGCGCCTACATCATTTGCACCATAGCCTGCCTGCACAAACGCACCTTTCTCCCGATGCCGCGGGGCGCCTGCGCGCCATACGTTCAATCCATGAGCCACCGCTGGCTCGCGCTGGGCGTGCTCAGCCTGGGCGTGCTACTCATCGGAGTCGACGGCACCGTGCTGGCCGTCGCGACACCGATGATCTCCAAGGATCTCGGCGCTTCGGCCACCCAACTCCTCTGGATCGGCGACATCTACTCGTTCGTGCTCGCCGGACTGCTGATCACGATGGGCAGCCTCGGCGACCGCACCGGACACAAGACGTTGTTACTCTGCAGCGCAACCGCTTTCGCCATCGCCTCGCTGGCCACGGCCTACGCACCGACCGCCGAGCTGCTGATCGCCGCGCGCGCACTTCTCGGTATCGCGGGTGCCAGCCTGGCGCCGTCGACCCTAGCCTTGATCCGGGGCCTGTTTTCCAGCGCGCGGGAACGGTCTGTGGCGATGGGCATTTGGGCGTCCGTGTTCGCCGCGGGAACCGCGCTGGGCCCGGTCATCGGCGGCGCGCTGTTGGAGCACTTCTGGTGGGGCTCGGTGTTCCTGATCAACGTGCCGATGATCGTGGCGCTGGTCGCGGGCGGCATCATGCTGCTTCCCGAACTGCGCAACCCGATCCCGGGGCCATGGGATCTGGCCGGCGTCGGGTTGTCCCTGGCCGGCATGCTCGGCCTGGTCTACGCCGCCAAGCAGGGCGCCGCCCACGGGCTGCACGCCGATATCGTCGTGGCCGGACTGGTCGGTGCCGCGGCACTGGTCCTGTTCGTGCGACGCCAGTTGACCACACCGCACCCGCTGATCGACGTCCGGTTGTTCGCCAATCGGCGGTTCTCGGGTGTGGTCGTCACCAATTCGCTTACGGTGCTGGGCCCTTCGTCGGTGCTCTACTTCCTGTCGCAGTACTTGCAGCTGGTTCAGGGGTACAGCCCGCTGCAGGCCGGACTGGCCGAACTGCCCGCCGCGGTGGCAGCGATGACGTTCGGTGTGCTCGCCGGTGTCGCCGTGCGGTACTGGTCGCAACGCGCGGTCCTCACCACCGCGCTGGTATGGATCGGCGCCGCGCTGGGATCGCTGACGGCGCTGAGCCCGTCCACCACCTACCCGCAAATCGGCATCGCCCTGTTTGCGATCGGCGCCGGGCTCGGGGTGGCCTTCGCGATCGCCAACGACGTCGTCATCACCAGCGTGCCGCCGCAGAACGCCGGTGCCGCGGCCGGGATCTCGGAGACCGCCTACGAGCTGGCCACCGGACTGGGGATCGCGCTACTGGGCAGCGTGATCGCCGGCGTGTGCCGGCACGTGGCGCAGGTGCCCGACACCCACCCGTTCGCGGCAGCAGTGACGGCCGACCACCCTGCCTTCACCAGCGGCCTGGCCCTCGCCGCGGGAATCGGTTCGGCCCTGCTGCTGACATCGGCGCTGGCGGTCTGGGTATTGCTCAAGCCGCTGCCCCACTGGCAGCCCCTGCCTTATGGTTGCCTCAACTCTGAGGAAGGCTCGGTGCCGGGATGACCGCTGAATCGACCGACGAGGAACTCCGACATTCCGGGTACCAGCCGGAGCTGAAACGCACCCTCGGCGGGTTTCAGGTGTTCGCGATCTCATTCGCGTTCATCTCGGTGGTCGTCGGCATCTTCGCGACCTACGGTGCTGTGCTCAATTATTCAGGGCCGGTGGGGATCTGGTTGTGGGTCATCGCCGCCATCGGCCAAATACTGGTGGCGCTGGTGGTCGCACAGTTCGCCGCCCGTATCGCGCTCAGCGGCTCGTCCTATCAGTGGGCGTCGCGACTGGCGAACCCGAAAGTCGGCTGGCTGTTCGGCTGGTTGACGTTCTGGTTCCTGGCCATCGCGGTGGCGGCGATGGACAACGCACTGGCCAGCCAAGCGCTCATGCCACTGTTCGGGATCGCACCCGACGAGGACGTCGCCCGGCTGATCACGTTGGCGCTGTTGCTGACTCAGGCGGTGCTCGTCATCGCCTCCACCCGGTTGCTCGGCATAGTGACGTCCGCCGCGGTGGGACTCGAGCTGGCGATCCTGGCGGTGTTGGTGGTCGGCCTCGGCGCCGTCATGGCGTTCTCACACACCGGCACCGTCGGCAACCTCATCTCGCGCGGCGTCGCGGCCGACGCACCCAACTACTTCGCGATCGGCGGCCCGCTGATGGCCGGCATGATCATGGGCCTGGTGACGCTCGTCGGCTTCGACTCCGCGGCGAATCTGGCTGAGGAGGCCAAGGATCCGTTTCGGAGCGTCCCGCGCGCCATCGTCTCGTCGGTGGCGGCCTCGGCGGTGTTGGGGCTGCTGTTCGTCGTCATCCTCACATTGGCGATCAAGGACATCACCCGGGTGACGACCAGCGGATCGCCGGTGGCCACCATCATCGGCGACCAGCTCGGTCCGGTGATGGAGCGAGTTCTGTTGACGGGCATCGTGTTCGCGATGTTCGGCGCGGGGATGGTGATGATCGCCGCGTGCTCGCGCCAAGCGTTCGCGATGGCGCGCGATTCCCGCTTCCCCGGCCACACGCTGTTCCGCCGCGTCAGCCCGCGCACTCGGACGCCGGTGGCCGCCACCATCCTGATTCTGGTGATCGGGGTCGTGCTGATGGTCGCGCTGCCCGGCGCCGCACTACTGCAGCTGATCGTCGCGTCGACCATCCTGCCCGCCCTGCTGTACGGCGGGATCGTTGTGCTCTACCTCTGTGTACGCAAACGCCTGGAAGCCAAAGAGGGCAGCTTCAGCCTCGGCCGTTTCGAGTTGCCGGTGGCCTACACCGCGCTGATCTGGGTGGCCTTCTCCATCTTCGTCCTGGTATCCCCCAGTGAGGCAAGGATTCCCGGCCTCATCGTGTTGGGTTTGATCCTGGTCGGTGGCCTGTACTTCGCCGCGATGCTGGTCTTCAACCGCGAAGCACTGGAGACCGAACCGGGCGAACCCGGCGCGTTCTAGGCGGCGGCCCCGGCAGAGAGTAGGCTGCACAACTATTAGGTCGGGGGCTGGCACAGTCAACTGGTTGCGACGGCCCCCCTTGGGATCGAGGCGACGGCCATGCGTAAAGTTCCGTGCTACCTAACGTTGGGACTGATCTCCGTCATGGGGCCAGGCACCCTCATTTCCGCAACGCCCGCCGCTGCGGACTGCACGAATGCCGGTGCGGCGACGGTGTGCGCCCAGGGTGAAGTGCGCGGCGGCGGGCCAACCGCACCGATTGCCGGGCCTGCCTACCCAGGTTATTGCGCCGACCCGTGGTACTGCGACGACGGCTGGAATCTTGATCTCTCCCTTCGCCCGAACCCGGGGCCGGGGCCTAGCCCCAGGCCCCCCAGGCCAGGCCCCCGCAACTAAGCGCGCCCCGTCCATCCCTCATCGTGAAGGAGTCACGTCCATGTTGATCCGCAGCTTGATCGGCGCAGGCATCATCGCCAGCACAACCCTCCTCGGCAGTGCGGCCACCGCTGCCGCCGATGAACCGAACTGCACGGCAGGCGATCTCACTCAGGTCCTGTCCGGCGTCAATGCCGGGATGTCGGTATACCTGTTCACCCATCCCGACGTGAACGCTTTCTTCACCAGCCTCAAGGGCAAGTCCCGGGATGAGATGAGCACTGCGGTGTCCAACTACCTGCAGGCCAATCCCGAGATCCGAGACCAGATCAAGGCCGTCAGGCAGCCGGCCGCCGACTTCCGGTCGCGCTGCGATGCGCCGATGCCCGACGATATGGGCCCGATGAGCTAGGCGCTCCGACCAAAGACTCCCGGCTGTTGTCGCTAAGGGGCGGGCACCCACCAGGTGCCCGCCCCTTAGCCGACGTCCCTAGTTCTTCTGAGCCCGCTTGCTTCCCGCGGTTCCAGCCTTGCTGCCGCTATCGCCGGTCTTGGCCTTCGTTGCGGGAGCCTTGCTGCTCTGGCCGGCAGTCGCTTGCGCCCCACCGATGCGGAAGTTGTTGATCGCGATGCCGGGGCCAGTCTTGGTGACGGATTGCCCGTTCGCGAAGATAGTTCCGGCAAGGGCCAGCGGTCCCGGGCCGGCCTCCACGGTGTTGGTGCCGCCGAGCACGTTGAACCCGGCCGTGTAGTTGCCGCCCGCACCGCCGGCGGTCACCTTGTTGCCGCCGCTCAAGGCGTTGGCCACAAAGTTCCAGTTACTGCCGGCGCCGCCGACGGTCAACACGTTGTTACTGCCGATGAAGTTGAACACCGAGTTCTGATATCCGCCTTGCGAAATCAGCTTGTTGTTGGTGCCGCCCAGGATATTAGTTGCGGAGTTGTAGATGCCGGCCGCGATGGTCACGACGTTGCCGGTGCCGAACCAATTCTGCGCCGTATTGCCGTAGCCGCCGCCTGTCGTCGTCACCTTATTGCCGCTGCCAAACAAGTTGCGGACCACGTTTCCATAGCCGTTCGTGACCGAGACGGTGTTGCCATTGCCGAGAATGTTGCGAGCCCAGTTCGCGTAGCCGCCGATGGTCTCGACCGTGTTGTTGCTGCCCAAGATGTTGCTCGCGGTGTTGACCAGGCTGCCGATTGTCTTGACCTCGTTGCCGTCACCCAGGATGTTGGTGGCCCAGTTGAAGATGCCGCCCTGGGCAGTGACGTTGTTGCCGTTGCCGAAAAGGTTGGTGGCCAAGTTGATGATCGACCCCGCCGACGAGGAACCGGATTCGACGACGTTGTTACGGCCACCCCAGTTCGAGGCGATGTCGAGCAGGCCGTTCGCGACCACCCTCATGCTGTTCGAATTCCCGGCAGTGCCGGTGCCGAAGAGATTGAGGGCGATATTGCCGCCACCGCCGGTGCCACCGGCAACCACACTGCTGCTTGTGGCCCCCGCGTTAGGGGTTGTGACGTTCAGAGCGATATTGAACCCGAGGTTGCCCAGGAATCCCGAACCTGCAGTGGTGGCAGAGCCATTCGGGCCGAGCTGCGTAGCAATGCCGAACAATCCGTTGGCCGTCGCAGCCGATCCATTGCCGACCGCTGTCGCGAAGGTGAACGCATCTCCGGTGGTGGCCGAGGAATTGGTGCCGACAGCGAAGGCCCCGCCGAACAACCCGCTGGCATGAGCGGTCGCGCCGTTACCCAATGCGATGGCGATACTCAACGGCGTGCTGGTGCAGGAGGCACTGTTCCCGATACCGAAGAAGGACGCGCAGCTCGCGTTCGCGGTGGGAGCCGAGCCCAAGGCGGCGCCGGCGAGCAGCCCGGTCGCGGTGGCGCCCGCAGCCAGGACGCCGGTAATCGCGCCACGAGACTTTGCGGATGTAATCATGATGCTTCCCCTGTCACACCTAGATCGCTCTTGATGAATTTGCTGTCGTGCAGCCGTAAGTATGGCTGACTACCCGGCGCTTGATGCAAATTTCGCCTCACGCAGCAGGCACCGGCAACAGCAGGAACGAGGTGCCGGTCGGGATGCTGGCGGCCGCCGCGCCGCCACCTGTTGCGCCGAACAGCTGCGCCGCCCCGGCCGCGAAGCCGAAGAACAGCGCCGCCGCCACGCCGGCCAACTGGCCCACGGCGAACGCGACCGGGTTGTCGCCGAGCAGTGCGCCGATCCCTTGGCCGATTGCCTGGCCGAGCGCGATTTGCAGCGCCTGGCTCTTCACGACCTGCGCAACCACGGTGTTCACCAGCTCAGTCGCGGACGTTCCGTTGAGGATGTCGCCGGCCAGGCTGCCGATCAGATCCTGAGCGGCCGGGTTGGACAACAACGCGTCCACCGCCACCTTCGTCACCTGAGTTGCTGCCGGCGCGAACGCCGAGTTGTTGAGCGGTGTCCGCTCAAGGAGATTGGCGACGACGCCCTGCGCCACTTCGCTGACCACGTTTCGCACGGCGGGGGCCTTCAGCACACCTTTCAGCGCATCCGGGACCGTGGCATTGAACGCGGCCACCACGGTGGGATCGGCCGCCAGGGACTGCAGGCCGTCCTGCACAGCGCCGGTGAAGGACGCTCCGGCCAGCAGCGCGGTGACGATCTGGTCGGCGGTGGTGGACAGCGCCGCAGCCACCCCGGCCTGGCCGAGGAAGCTGGTGATCACTGCGCCGGCTGTCGCGGCCAATTGAGCCGCGGACGTCGGATCGGCCAGGGTGCTCACCACCGTCGGCCCGTACGTGGGTCCGAGCAACTCGCTGAGGAACGCGCGGACAGCGGTGTTACCGGCGACATCATTGACCAGACCCGTCACGGTCGACGCCAGCGCGGAGACCACGTCGGAATTGGTGACCAGCGAGTACACCGCACTGCCGGTGGCCGGGCCCAGGGCCGATCGGAACGCCGAATCCGCAACCAGTCCTTGCCAGGCGACGTCCAGCGCGTCAATCCAGTTGGTGCCGGCCAAAACTCCGGTACCGAACTGGGTGATGGCATCGGCCACCGCGGCGGCGACACCCGGCGTGCCCAACAGGTTCGTGACCGCCGCGCCGGCCACTGTGGCCAGCCCCTGCATCGCCTTGGTATTGCTCAGCAGGCCCTGTACGGCGTTGCCCACCGCGTTACCCAGGCCTTCGGCAGCGGCGCCCCCACCCAACGCTTCCGAGACCCAGCCGCCGGCGAGGCCACCGAGCCAGGTAGACACAGCCGAACCGGTGGTGAGATCGATCACGGCTTGGGACGTGGCGGCGGCCAGCGCGGCCCGAACCGTCGCGTCGCTCAAGAACGTGGCGATCTCGCCCGAGGAATTAGCGGCGATCGACTTGAGGTAAGTCGCCAGGGGCGCAATATCATTGGCGTTCAGGCCGGCCGTGATCGCGGTGTACTGGTATTCCGTCGGGCGCACCGCACCCGCGATCACATCGAGAGCACTCTGCACGCCGGTATTGCCCAACGTGTTGCGGATCAAGTTGGCCGCGGCGTCGCCGACGACGGTGCCCACTGTGTCGGGAACCCCAAAGTATGCGCCCAGCGCGTTCGAGACCTTCGTCGAAACAAATTGCAGGATTGCGTCATTCGCGGCCAGCCGAGCAACTTCGGCACCAACCGCGCCATTGCTCAACAGGTCCTGAATGCCATCGGCGACGATCGGCGCCAACTGGTCGGCGATGGGCTTCAACCCGGGCAGACGGGTGTCGATGAAGTTCTGCACCGCGGCGTTGAGGGCCGGGCCGGCCGTGGCGGAGGCCGCCAGCGGCGCAATATTGGTATCACTGGCGCCGGGAACCAAAGCGGTGGTCCCACTGGTGATTCCACGGCTAGGAACGTCGATCAACCGCACTGACCCGGCGATCTTCTCACGACGAGTCACCGCCAGCGCCGCCCAGGACAGCGGCTCGGTCACCGGAGCCAGCGGATCGTTGCCTGTGCCCAGCTGAGAAAGCGGTACCCGGCTGGCGACCGTGAGCGCACCGGAGGGCTTGGCTACGACACGGTTGGCCGGCTTGGCCGCATTCCGGGGAGCCGGCTTGCCGGCAGACGAGGTCGTCTTGCCCGAATTCCCCACACCGGTGTCAGCGTCGGCCACCGCCGGCAGGGCGAGGATCACCCCGCCAACGCCAAGAGCGATGGCCAAAGCCCCGACTCGTCCGATGTTGTAGCGACCCTGCTGCCCCATGGCACCCACCCCGACGTTGACGTGCAAGTAATTTGCTAGGGGTATAGCACACGGCGCCGGTGACGCACACGTGTACGGGCGGAGTTGGGAACGAAAACTTGTTAACTGCCGCGCCGACGCTGGTCCTGGCCCACCGCTTCGGCTAAGCGTCCGCAATAGGGGTTTAGGTTCACAGTAATCGGGCACAGCTGACTTAGGCACGCACTGTGGGCGTCCACACGATCTGCTTAGGTCCCGTCGGTCCAACCCTGTGGCCGGCGGGATCGTATCGGGTAATCCGCCCCCGCCGGGCGTACCCTCGGCCTATGCCTGCACCAAGCAGCCGGCAGTTAGCCCGGACGCTGGGCGACCTCGCGGTGAGAATGCAAGCCCAGACGGGCACCGGCGAGACCTTGCACATCATCGTCGAGGCAGCCGCAGACATCGTGCCCGGGGCACGCTGGGTGGGCATCTCGATGATCGAAGGCCGCAAAGTGGTGGCCAAAGCTCCCACCGACCCTATCGCGGCAAAACTCGACGAGCTGCAGAACGAGCTTGGCGACGGGCCTTGCCTGACCGCCTTGCGTGAGCACCACACCGTGCATATCGAGGACATGTCGACCGAAACCCGCTGGCCTGAATTCTCCCGGCAGGCAATAGCATTAGGTGCCCATAGTCTGCTGTCGTTTCAATTGTTCGTCGAATCAGAGAATCTCGGCGCGATGAACCTCTACGGCGCACAGGCCGGCTGCTTTTCGGAGGAGTCATTCGAAGTCGGTGCGGTGGTCGCCCAGCACGCGGCGGTGGCGATGTTCGGCGCGGCCGCGGCAAACCAGTTCCAGTCGGCACTCGCCAGCCGCGACGTCATCGGCCAAGCCAAAGGCATTTTGATGCAACGCAACAATGTGAACGGTGGGCAAGCCTTCGCGATGCTGACCCGCGCCTCGGCGGACACGAATATCAAGCTTGTCGACGTGGCCCGCTGGCTTGTTGCGGAACACGAATCAGGCCTGCAGTGAACTCCGCGGTTCGGCTGCTTTAGCCGCGCGGGACGAGATCCAACAACGCCGCCAGGATACTTGCGCGCTGCTCGTGATCAGCCACCACGGACCGGGCCGCGTCGGTCAAATGCCGAGGATGGGATTGCGCATACCGGCGCAGTAAGCCGAATGCCTCTTCCATGGAGACACCGAGGCGTTCGCTCACGAATCCCGTGGCTTGGTCGACAACCACGCGATCGGTCAGCGCCGCGCGCAGCGACGGGATGACGGTGGTCGGCGACGGGGAGTTTTCTTGCAGGATGGCCACGGACGCCACGTGCACCAGCGTGTGTGCGACTAACAGGTCGGCGTCACCAAGCGATCCAACTTGAGTGCCGAACAGCCCGAGAGTCCCCAGCACGGTGCCGGCGGCACGCATGGGAACCGCGTGCACCGACAGGAACCCGGCAGCTGTGGCAGCGGCAACGAAGCGCGGCCAACGCGCTTTCTGCGCTTCGAGATTGGGCGCCGACACCGGTTGGCCGGTCTTGAAACAGTCCAGGCAGGGGCCCTCGACGGCCTGGAGTTGAAAGACCTCGAGATCGTGCGAGCGCTTGGAGGTCGCGGCCATCAACTGAAGGTCTTGGCGCGGCCCCGCCAGCAGCAGGCCCGCGGCGCGAACGTCGAGAAGCCGCGCGCATTGTTCGGTGAGATCGGTGAGCAGTTCGACGATGTCGAAATCGTCGAGCAGGCTGTCGACAAGGGTGACGACCGCTCCCAGCACGCGCGTTTCCCTGGGTGTGTCCATCATTGCCCACTCTCATCACTCTGCGGTGGTAGCCACGGCAGAACCTGGTCTGGCGACGACCTATCCATCAGTCTGCCTCCAACGACAAGCGGCGGTCGATGATGTCGCGAGCAATACCCGTGGCGCTGCGACCCGACGCATAGGCGTGCGCCCGTAACCGAGCAAGGGCCGAAGCGGCGGTGAGGTTCAGCTGAGCCATGAGTATGCCGGTGGCCTGGCTGACTTCGGATCGCGACAACGCATTCAGATCCGCCCACGCGTTGCTCGTCGGATCTGAGAACCCGGTCTGGAGATCTTTACTCAGCAGGTCCAGCAGCGGCAGTTGGACCAGCTCCGCGGCGAGCACCATGCCCGCGATCTGGTCACCGGAAAGGTCGCCAGGCACGGTACGGAACAAATCCAGCGCCCCGATGTATTCACCCGCGACCGCGACCGGGACCGCGTACACGCCGCGGATATGGTGCGCGATCATCATCGGTCCGTACGCTGGCCATCGTTGTTCGCTAACGTCGGCGAGGTCGGCGACCATCACCGGCGCGCGGTGAGCGACTGCGTCCAGGCACGGCCCCTCACCCACAACGAACTGCATCTCGTCATAGACCCGCGCCCGCGCATCGCTGGCGCCGACCGTACCGACGTTGACACCATCAAAAACTAGTGACAATGCCGCCGCATCGACATCAATCAGGTCGACGCACGCTTCGCATAGGCGGTCGGCGGCTTTGACACCGCGGGCATCACCCAGTGCGTCGAGGAGCCGCTGCTCGATGTTCGACATTGGTGACCGCCTCCATGGCCCTGCCCTTCGTGGATGTGGATATGCCGAACTGCGGCCGAGTATCCATGCGGCAAAAGCGAAACCGGGCCTATCCGGCCGCTGCCAGCGTGGACTCACTGGCATTGCTGCGCACCGTCTCGAGCGCCTTGGCAAGGATGCGCGAGACATGCATCTGCGAGCAGCCGATACGTTCGGCGATTTGGGTTTGGCTCAGGTTCTCGAAGAATCGAAGGGTGAGAACGGTTCGCTGCCGCTCGGGCAACGCGGCGATCAGGGGTCGGACCGTTTCAATATCGAGAACCTTCTCCAGGTTGAGGTCGACGACGCCGATCGCGTGACTGACCGGTCGGTCGTCGTCGCCTCCTGCCGGCATATCGGTGGATATTGTCGAGTAGTGAGCGCCACCGATCGTCGCATCAACGACGAGCTCGCGCGCCAGACCGAGATAATCGGCGATTTCCACGATCGTTGGCGCTCGCCCGAGCCGTTGGGATAGCACTTCGGCCGCACTAATCAGTTGGGGTTGAACATCTTTGATCTTTCGGGGCACCTTGATCGCCCACGTGTGGTCCCGGAAGTGGCGGCGGACCTCGCCCAACATAGTCGGCACGGCGAAAGACAAGAAGTCCGCCCCGTTGTCGACATCGAAGCGGTTGACGGCGCTGACCAAGCCGGCCCGGGCAGCCTGCACAAGGTCGTCGAAGGGTTCGCCCCGGCCCCTGTACCGGCGCGCGATGTGATCGGCAAGCTTCAGGCTGTGTTCGAAGATTTCGTCGCGTTGGCGCTGGAACGGCGGCGACCCCTGCTCGAGCGATTGGAGGTGGCGGAACATCTCGTTCAATTCCGAGTAGTCCGCAGTCGATTTGGGCATCAGCAGGTTCCTTTGTCGTTAGCTTCACGTAAAGGAGTTCGCGGCCCGAATCTGAACCTGCTTGTACCCCCACTACCCTACCCCTCGACCGAGGAAACATGTGCGCGAACAGGAATCCAACCCCGCCGGGTTTGCCCCGATGACAGGATCGAACAGTGCCGCGAAAGGAAGACTCGATGACTACACGGTTGGTGGTGGAACGTAACGACCTGCGCGCCTTCCACTGGGCGGACTCACCGACGAATTCTGTGGACGACGGCGAGGTGCGGCTGCGCATCGACGCCTTCGCGCTGACGTCGAACAACATCACCTACGCGGCCCTTGGCGACGCGATGGCTTACTGGCAGTTCTTCCCGACCAGTGATCCCGGAACTGGCCACGTTCCGGTATGGGGTTTCGCCTCCGTCGTCGAATCACGTTGCGCTGGAGTCGAAGTCGGAGAACGCTTCTACGGCTACTGGCCGATTGGCGACGACGTCGTGCTGCAGGCCGAGGGAGTCCACCCCGCTGGTTTCACCGATGGCGCCGAGCACCGGCGCGCCCTGCATCCGATCTACAACCACTACGTGCGGTGCAGTGCCGATCCGGGCTACGCGGCCCACCGCGAGGCGCAACAGGCGTTGCTTCGCCCCCTGTTCGCCACGGCATTCCTGATCGACGACTTCCTTGCCGACAACGGGTTCTTCGGCGCCACGACGGTGGTGCTGTCCAGTGCGTCGAGCAAGACGGCCTACGGCACCGCGTTCTGCCTGGCGCAGCGACGCGCCACCGCCGACGCGGTCACCGTCGTCGGGCTCACGTCACCAGCCAACGCCGCATTCACCCGCGCGCTCGGCTGTTACGACGAGGTGCTGTGCTACGACGACGTCGCAACGGCACTGCCCGAGGTGGAGTCGGTCTACGTCGACTTCAGCGGAGACCCCGCGGTGCGCGCCGCGGTGCATCGCAGGCTCGGCGATCGGCTCGCGTACAGCTGCTTGGTGGGTGCCACGCATTGGGATGCCCTCGGCGGTGGCGACGAATTGCCCGGTCCCGCACCGGTGTTGTTCTTCGCACCCGACCAGGCCGGCAAACGGATCGCGCAGTGGGGCCCGGCCGGATTTCAGGAGCGGATGGCGGCCGCGTGGACGGCGTTCATGGAGCCCGTCACCAATGCCGAGCACCCCTGGCTGACGGTGGTGAGGCGACAAGGCAGAGATGCCGTCGAGCAGAGCTATACCGCGCTGTTGGACGGGACCGTGCCCGCCGCCGAGGGCCACATTCTGTCGGTGTGAACCGGGGTCGGCAGCGCGCGGCCAGAGCCCACCACCGCACGAAGAAGCCAAAGCACGAGATTTTGCCACGTTTCCTGATAATTTCTCAGGAAACGGATCTTCGGGGGGAAGGCAGCGGTATGACCGTGGCAGTTGGCGCGACGACATGGACCGTAAGGTCCCGCAATCGGCTGCGGAATGGGTGCGCTGCGGCCGTCGCTGCCGCCGTCGTGGCGGCGGGAGCGGGAACGGCTCTGCCAAGTGCGCCGCACGTCGGCAGGGTTGCGTATTTGGAGGCCACTCTCGCCGCTTCAGTGATATCAACGGTCGCTTCAGTTCCGAGCCCGCTGGATCGAATTCCCTTGCGGCAGCGAAAACCCCGACCGCAAGCGCGGCACCGGATTCCGCCGAGCAAGTCCTCCAAGGAATAGTCATCGCCGGAGCCGGATTACTGTTGGCCCCGATCTGGTACGTCGGCTTTCCGGTCACGATTCCGCTGAGCGCAGTGATTCCGGTCTTGTTTTGGCAGCTCACCGACCGACAAGTTATCCCAGAGGCCGTGGCCTTCGTGGCGGCGTTCACCGCACTCATCTACGCGGTCGCACCGCCAGCGTTGATCGTCGGGGGCCTTTTGGTCATGTTGTCGGCATTGCTGCCGAAGGCCACTACCCAACCCGCGGCCGCGACGAAGGCGAAGGCGAAGGCAGTCGCCGCCGCCACGCAGTCCGGCGAGGCCCCAGCCTCGACGGCCCACTCTGGCCGCGACGTCGCAGGGCCCCGCCGCCAGTCCGACACCGTCACCCGCACCCGGGTCCAACCCGCCGCAGCCGCCGTTCCGAAGGCAACCCACGGCAGCGACCAAAATCCAGGAACGTCGAAGAAGTCATCCACGAGCAAGCGAGCAGTCGGCGGCAGCGGACGAGATCGCTAGCCCCTTAAACGCGATCAGGCCCGGTGAATACCGGGCCTGAACAACGTGGCAGGTACAGGATTCGAACCTGTGTAGGCTTTCGCCGACGGATTTACAGTCCGAAACGCGTTGTAAATCGGTGCGTCACCGTGTTAACCGAGTCCGGCGCCAGCCGCGGCGAGAAACCCGTCCTGACCTCGGGAAAGTGTTCAGCGGTGTAACACCGTGTCACGTCACGTTAAGCGGAGCTGGACGCCGTCAGGGGGCACGAGTTGTGCACATCCCGTGCACAACTGGCGGGAACACGGGGCAACCGACCAGCAAACTCTCCAATCGCCACCGGACCCTTGCCCATGATTTGACGGTGCCGTAACCTCCCTGCTCACAGGAAATTGACAGGGGGAGGCTCTGGTGGGCGGCACCATCAAGCAGGCGAGAGCAGCGATGCACCGACATCCGTTGGTCACCGCCTGGCTGATCATCGCGTACGGGCTGACCATTCTCATCGCCGCCGTCGTGCTATTCCCCGGCGACTGGTGGCCGTGGACCTGGCTGGCCACCCTGTGGTCACCGGACAGCTGGTCTCTCCTGTCATGGCTGGACTAGCCCGCGCTCTCGTTACGGTTGTCGCTGCAGGCCTCGCCCTAGCCTCACCGGCCGCTGCGTTGCCTAGCCCCAAACCCGAGCCGCCTCACATCCCCTTCACCAAGGACATCCGGGTGGCTCACACCATGGCCCCGCCGCCGCCCGCACCGACGTTCATGCTCAACGACTTCGACCGATACTTCATCGCGAAGATGCAGTCGCACGGCTGGGTTGTCGTCAACGTGGCGACCTTCGTGTCGAATGCACGCTCCGTATGCGGAATGTTTCGAGACGGCGCAGACGCCGCCTTCGTCAACAGTCGGCTCGTCAACGAGGTCGGAATGAACATGGGTGATGCGTTGATGTTCTCCTCAACAGCGATGCTGACCTACCCGGACTGCCCATGATTACGCGGACAATCACCCTCGCAGCAGCTGCAGCCCTGGTATTCGCAGCGCCGGCCGCCGCTGAACCGGCGACGTTTGACCCGCACACCCCGAACTTGATGGCCGGTTGGTGCCCCGGTGGGGGTACCGGCTACACCACGCAGCTCGTCGGCTGGTGCGACGGGAAACCCTACGACGACGGCACGAAATGGCACTACGAAGTGTCCCGTGGCGGCTTCAAACTGTGGTGCGTGCTCGACGGCGGTAGCCCCGTGATCCCCACTCCGGCAGGTCCTGGTGGCTGTGGTGGTGCGTGGCCGGGTTGGCCCTGACTCCAGGCTGACCTTCGGAACCGGCGGCGACGACGCGCCCACACCATCGGGTCCTCATTCGGCCCGGGTCTCCCGGAGCAGCCGGGTGGCGACGAGCTCGGCGCCGTCTCGGCTGCTGATGGTTTCCGCTTGGACACGGATCGTGGCGGCGTCCTCAGCTGCGCGTGCCCGCAGGTCGGAGATGGCGCCGTCCTTGTGGCTCAACATCTCCCGATGCAGCGACCTTGGGACGAGCCACCCTTTCGCGACGGAGATGCCGGCCAGCACCACCACAGTGACTACGCCGATGTTGTTCCACAGTGTGGGGTTGAGCAGGTTCACCGTTTCGTGGCGTTGGCGATGGCCTGCTCGACCTTGCCGACCAGATCGTCTCCAAGGCCGAGCACATCGGTTGCCGCCTGGGTGACCTTCTGCAGGTCCGCGTTCGCGGACGCCGCGTTCTGCACAACCGCGGGCAGGGCGGCAATGACCTGATCCACCGGAGATGGCTGCTCAGGTGCAGGCTTGTGGTCCTTGTTCGGGGTGCCGAACACGCCACCGCCAGCAGTCAATCCCGCCCCGAGCGCGATCAGCCACTGACCGAAATCCAGCACCGACAGATCGACGCCATGCGCGAGTCCGCCAGCTGTGCTGACAGTGGTCACGCCGAACGCCACGAGAGCTTTGGCCACAGTGGCCGGGGTGTAAGTCGTCACGCTGGGATTCGCTTCAACTGAGCTTGGATCTCGGCGACGGTCTTGCCGCTGATGTCGGCCAGCAGCCACTGCGCGTACGCGATGCTGTCCTGGTCCCGCGCCGTCACGGGGTCGCCGTTACCCGCGGCCACCAGGGCGATCTTGTCGATGTCGGCCTTGATGCCTGCCCGTGCACGCGCGATGGTGTCGGCCTGGTGCCCGAACTTGGCGGCGGCCTGGACGAGCTGCCGCGTGTACTTCGGCGGCTCGCCGGGGGTCTTGAACATCGATGTTGATGGCAGTAGATCGTCGGATGCCATGAGTGCCTCCCACTCGCCGAGGTCGGGTGCCTGGTTGGCCAGTCGGTTGTAGAGCTGTTGAGCCTCGGCCATGCGGTCGTCGTAACGGCCGCGGTATTGCTTTGCGGGCTGCGGGATTTCAGCGGCGCACCAGCCCGGTGTGTGGGCGGTGCTGTTGTAGTCGAAGCGCACGAGCCGGTCGTAGAACAGCCCCGATGAGCTGGTGGGGTTCATGCAGGTGGCGGCGTCTCCCCACCACCAGCCGTTCGCGCCCATGACGACCTGCTGCTGGCACGGGCCGACCGAGTAGCTGTCGTAGCCGACTGCGTTGTGCGGGATCTGCATCGACGCAGGGACTTTCGGGTTGGCGTAGATCTTGAGGTTCGACTCGACGAGCCCGACCGACAAGGCGATGACGATGCCGCGCGGGGTGATGTTGCGGCGGCGGTCCTCGGCGATGAACGCGAGCGCGACCTGGTCGAACGACGGCACCGGGTCTGAGGTGTTGGGCGGGGCCGGTGAGGGCGATGACGTCGCCACGTTGGCGTAGCAGTAGCCCTTCGGCGGAATCAGCGACGCAGCGTTCTCGAGATGGAGATGAAGCAGGGGCACGTCGTACGCAACGTGGCCGGCTTGGTCGACCGGCCGGCCGCCGATCCGAAGCCGCCCAACCACTCACTGAGGCGGAAGGTGGAGATCCTCGAAGCACACATCGCTGGCGACCGGTACGCGATCGCATGGATGCTCGGCCTCAGTGGTCTGCGGCGCGGCGAGATCGCCGGCATGCGGTGGGCCGACGTCGACCTCGACTCCGAGACGCTGACCGTCGCGCACACCCGACTCCGATACGGCACCAACCTAGTGGAGAGCACACCGAAATCGCGGGCCGGCGGTCGCGAGCTGCCGCTGCCCCCGCACCTGGTGGCCGAGTTCAAAGCCGCCCGCCGAATCCAGGCAGCCGATCGGCTGCGGCTCGGCGCCGACTACCAGCCGAGCGGGTACGTCGTCGTCGACGAGTCCGGGGCCGCACTCAGCCCCCACGCCCTCACCTCGCGCTGGGCCCGGATGCTCAAGGCGGCCGGGGTCCGCCACGTCCGGCTGCACGACCGCCCGGCACACCTGCGGCACCCTGATGCACCTGAAGAACGTGCCGACCGCGCTGATCTCTCAGGGCTCGGCCACGCGTCGAAGGCCTTCACACTGCAGACCTACGTGAACCCCCACCGCAGCGCTCTGGACGTCGCGGCAAAGAGCTTCGCGACCAAGATGCGCGACCTCTCCTAGCGCTCCCTCGCGCGCCCTCCCCCGCACGGGCAAACGCCGGCAACCGCTCTCGGCGGTGTGTTCGATGACAGCTACGCCGAGTTGTGGTCGAGTTGTGCACTTCTGTGCACTTTTCGGGATTTCCCGATCCTCGACCCAACGCCAAAATAGGCTCCAACCTCGGTGGCAGGTACAGGATTCGAACCTGTGTAGGCTTTCGCCGACGGATTTACAGTCCGCTCCCATTGGCCGCTCGGGCAACCTGCCTGGGTGCGCCGCGCCGGGGATCCGGTTTGGTGCGACTAGCAGGGTACAACGAGGATGTACCTCAACTACAAACCGGCCGATCACGTCAGGGAAGGGGACGAGTCCAATGGCGGATTCATCGTTCGACATCGTGAGCAAGGTCGACCGTCAAGAGGTCGACAACGCGCTGAACCAGGCAGCCAAGGAACTGAGCACCCGGTTCGACTTCCGCGGCACCGACACCACCATCGCCTGGAAGGGCGACGAGGCCATCGAGATCGTCAGCTCCACCGAGGAGCGGGTCAAGGCCGCCGTCGATGTCTTCAAGGAGAAGCTGATTCGCCGCGACATCTCCATGAAGGCCTTCGATGCCGGAGAACCGCAGGCCAGCGGCAAAACCTACAAGGTCAGCGGCGGCCTGAAGCAGGGCATCGACCAGGAGAACGCGAAGAAGATCAACAAGCTGATCCGCGACGACGGCCCCAAGGGAGTCAAGACCCAGGTCCAGGGTGACGAGATCCGGGTGAGCTCCAAGAAGCGCGACGACCTGCAGGCCGTCATCGCTCTGCTCAAGGGCGCCGACCTGGACGTCGCGCTGCAGTTCGTCAACTACCGGTAGGTCTCTCGCCCGGCGGCCCGCCAGTGCTTACTGTGGTGACCATCACTACACGCACGAAGCGAGGACCGCGATGACCGCCACCCCGGACACCGAGCCGGTACCCGCCGAGCAGGACGGCGGCTCGTACGACGTCGTGATCATCGGCGCCGGGTTCTCCGGGCTTGGCGCGGCCTACCGGATCGCCGAACGCAACCCCGGAACCCGCTACGTCGTCCTCGAGCGTCGCGAGCGCATCGGCGGCACGTGGGACCTATTCCGCTACCCCGGCGTCCGCTCGGACAGCAGCATCTTCTCGCTGTCCTGGCCGTGGGAACCGTGGACGCGCAAGGAAGGCGTCGCCGACGGCGACCACATCCGTGAGTACATGGAGGACACCGCCCACAAACGCGGCATCTACCCGCACATCCACTTCACCACCCACGTGCAGTCCGCCGACTGGGATTCGACCACCGACACCTGGACCGTCCATACCAAGGACGGCGCGACTGGAGCTTTGGCGACCTACCGCGGCCGCTTCCTGTTCTTCGGGTCCGGCTACTACAACTACGACGAGGGCTACACCCCCGACTTCCCCGGGTTGGAGACGTTCAAGGGCACGGTCGTGCATCCGCAGTTCTGGCCCGACGACCTCGACTGCACCGGCAAGAAGATGATCGTCATCGGTAGCGGGGCCACCGCCGTCTCGCTGATTCCGGCGCTGGCGCAGACGGCGGCCAAGGTGACCATGCTGCAGCGTTCACCGACCTATCTGCTGGCCGGCTCACGGGTCAACCCGCTCATCGAACTTGTCCGAAAGTTCACCCCGCGCAAGATTTCTCACGCGTTCGCGCGCTACTTTGCGGTGGCGTTCGAAAGCGTCGTCTGGTTCTTGGCCCGGACTGCCCCTGGGCTGGCCAGAAACATCATCCGGGCGCAGAACGTGAAGGAACTGCCCGCGGGCTACCCGGTCGATGTGCATTTCAAGCCGCGCTACAACGTGTGGGATCAGCGGCTGTGCCTGGTGGCCGACGGTGACTTGTTCGAGGCCATCAAGAGTGGCCGCGCCGAGGTGGTCACCGACCATATCGACCACTTCGACGAAACCGGTATCACGCTGAAGTCCGGTCAACACCTGGATGCCGACATCATCGTCACGGCCACCGGCTTGCAGCTGCACGCCCTCGGCGGCGTGCGAATCACGCTGGACGGCAACGAGATCAAGCCACAGGAGCGGTTCTCCTACAAGGCACACATGCTCGAGGACGTGCCCAACCTGATCTGGTGCATCGGCTACACCAACGCGTCGTGGACGCTGCGCGCCGACATGACCGCGCGCGCCGCGGCAAAGTTGATCGCGCACATGAAGTCTCACGGCTACACGCACGCCTTCCCGCACTTGGGCGGCGAGCCGATCGCCGAGAAGCCAGCCTGGGACATTCAGGCCGGTTACGTGCTGCGCAACGCGCACGCGCTACCCAAATCGGGCCTCAAACGACCATGGGTGGTGCGGCAGAACTACCTCGCCGATGCCTTCGACCACCACTTCATCGACAAGGTCGACGAGAACATGACGTTCGGACGGGTGGCCAACCCGGCGCGCGTGACGGGTTAGGTGGCGCCGCCAAGGTGAAGTGACGGTCTGTCCCTCGGTTGATATCACTGGTGGCACGCCCGAACGACTCTCCGTCGACCTCGACGCCCTGACCCAGTCCGCAACGAACGTCACCGGCCACGGTGACGACCTACAGGCCAGCCAGACCGGCGCCAGCACCCGCATCTCCGCTGCCACAGGAGGCTGGCGAGGCACCTCTGCCCAAGCCCTGGCCAACCGGATGGCCAAGTGGAACATCCGTACCACCGAGCTCGTCACCGCTGTTGGCGAGCACGCCCAGAGCCTGCACACCTGTGCCACCGTATTCGCTGCCAACGAACAGGCCAACAGCCAGAATCTGCGAGACGTCGCATCCCAGTTGCCGAACTCCACATGAACACCGGGGTAGTCGCAATACCCTGAACGCCATGACGTCTGATCGCCGCGAACCCAAAGTTGTCGTCCTCGGTGGCGGATCCTGGGGTACCACCGTCGCATCCATCTGCGCCCGCCGCGGCCCGACGCTGCAGTGGGTACGCTCGGAGGAGACCGCCAAGGACATCAACGAGAACCACCGCAATTCCCGCTATCTGGGTGATGACGTCGAACTCTCGGAAACCTTGCGCGCGACCACCGACTTCACCGAGGCCGCCAGCTGTGCCGACGTCGTCGTCATGGGCGTGCCCTCGCATGGCTTCCGTGGCGTGCTCGCCGAGCTGAGCAAGGAACTACGCCCCTGGGTACCCGTCGTCAGCCTGGTCAAGGGCCTCGAACAAGGCACCAACATGCGGATGAGCCAGGTCATCGACGAAGTTCTGCCCGGCCACCCGGCCGGCATCCTCGCAGGCCCCAACATCGCGCGTGAGGTCGCCGACGGCTACGCCGCCGCAGCCGTGCTGGCCATGCCGGATCAGCATTTGGCCGCCAACCTCGCGAAGATGTTCCGCACCAAGCGGTTCCGCGTCTACACCACCGACGATGTCGTCGGCGTCGAGATCGCCGGCGCGCTGAAGAACGTCTACGCCATCGCCGTCGGGATGGGCTACTCGCTGGGCATCGGCGAAAATACCCGGGCGCTGGTGATGGCCCGCGCCGTACGGGAGATGTCGCGACTCGGCGAGGCCATCGGCGGCCACCGCGACACCTTCTCCGGGCTGGCCGGCATGGGCGACCTCATCGTCACCTGTACCTCCAAGCGCAGCCGCAACCGCCACGTCGGTGAAGAACTGGGCTCAGGCAAGACCATTGAGGAAATCATCTCCTCGATGAATCAGGTCGCCGAAGGCGTCAAGGCCGCCAGCGTGATCATGGAGTTCGCCGAGAAGTACGGACTGAACATGCCGATCGCCCGGGAAGTCGATGCCGTGGTCAATCACGGCGCCAACGTCGAGCAGGCCTACCGCGGCCTGATGGCCGAGAAGCCCGGCCACGAGGTCAACGACTCACACTTCTAAGCCTCGACTCTGCAATGACCGCATTCATTCTGCGGTGAGCGCCCATCCGCGCCCGGATCACGCGCTCACCGCAAGAATCGATGTGGTGTGCCGGGCTCAGCTCGGGAACGACGGCATGAACGGGTTGGTGTTCTTCGGGCGATCCAGCATCGGGCTGGGTCCCGAGGTGAACGTGGCCCCCGGGCCGACGACGAAGCCGACCTGATCGTGGTTGTTCACGCAGGCGACCGTGCCGCCACCGTCGACGCCGCAGCTGATATCGCGAAAGCTCAGCCGCGTGTTCGGCGGCAATGGCTTGACGTCACCGGCAGCGGCGTAGATCGACGCGCCCGTGCTGGAGAATCCCGGCTCGCCGGAGGGGCCAGCACTCACCAGATTCGCGCCGCCGGGCGCACCGGGTAGCGCGCCGCTGCAGCCGTAGCTGCCGTTGCCCTTATCCAGAACGCAGGTAACACCGGGTGGACCAGCGAACGCGTACCAGTTGCCGCCCATCGCCGTGTACGCCACCGGGCTCACCGGCGTGTAGGCGTTGACGTTGGGAAGGACGGGGGCCGGAGCCGGATCAGGGTCGGCCGAGGCCACACCCGGTACACCGATCGCAGCTGCGCCCGCAGCGCTCACCAGGCCGATCAGGATTCTGCTCAGCATCACCACACCCTACGTAAGCGCCGCTCGCGGCGCAGCCTGCACACTTGCCTCATCCATCGACCCGACCGCCCTGATTCGTTACGTGTCGACCCATTCCGACCGGCACATTCGCATCAGTTCGGGCCGGCCGCGACCTACACTTAAAGGATTCCAATTGGGACCCGGAGAGGCCGTTCGGTGCGCAGGCACGTGAGGAGGCCGCTGCGCGGAGGCGCGGCGGTGGTAAGCCTCGCCCTCACAACCATGGTCCTGGCCGCCACGCATCCGCAGGCCGTCAGCACGCCCGTCGTCGGCCTGGCCGCGATGGTCTTCCACAACACCGCCACCAACCCGGTCGGTGACGCCATGGTCCGAATCTTCGACTACCAGGCGTTGCAGACCGACCCCGACAACGGGGTGCTGTCCATCGGCGGCGGCTCCGACGACGCCGCCACCCTCGCCGAACTCCTCAACTCGACCGATCCGTCGAACGACGTGTTTCACATCAACTACGAATTCGATGCCCGGGCAAAAGTTCAGATCCTGACCGTCTTCACCGACGGCAACGCGCTGGCCAAGCGCGTCGACAAACGGCCCGTCGACCAAGCCGGTGGTGTCACCTGCACTGGCGCCATGGTCTGCCACACCGATCCGCGCACCCAGACCACCACCATCACCTACCCGGACGGTGTGGTGGCGGTCGTCGAACGCATTAATGACCTCGCCGCCGTCGCCGCCAGGACGCTCGGCGCGGCCGTGCTCGGCCACCTGAACCCGGCCCCTATTGATCAACCCGCGCCGCAATCCAGCCCGCCGGCATTGGCGCCCAACGACCCCGCTCCCTCGACCGCGCCAGCCCCGGCGGCACCTGCCGACAACACCGGACCGCGCCTCAACGTGGTGCGGCCGGCACCGGACTTCACCCCGGGGCGTTCGGGATCGTCGATCACCTCCCCCGGGGCCAAATCCGACCTGTCCGATGCGACCGGCAAGTTCGTCAACGACGTGCTGACCCAGGTTTCGGACACCGTGAACCGGTTGTTCAACCGGCCCGACGCACCCTCGGGGATCGGCAAAGTGGGTAAGCCGCCGTCGACCGGCGAATAGTGATCGACGCCACCCACCGGGTGTAAAAGTCACCCGATCGGGAAACGCAACGACGGTCCCCGTGCTTGACGCACATCAAACGAGCGCCACGACAAGGCAATTCGCAAAGGACCCATGAACTCCCTGACAACGACATACCTGGCTGCCGGCAAGTGGCACGACTTCTGGGCCGGAAATCTGGGCGAGTGGCTGCGCACCAAGGGCTTGCACATCGTGCTGGTGATCGCCGCCGCCATAGTGGCCACCCGACTCATCCGCTGGATCGCGTCAATGATCGCCCGACGTCTGGACACCGGCCATGAGCTGGTGCGCTCGGAGAGCGCCAAGCACCGTGCCGCAGTCGCCTCCGTGATCTCGTCGGTGGCCATCGCCATTCTCTATGTGGTGGTTTCCGTCGACGTATTCGACCAACTCGGCCTGCCGATCGGCTCGCTGGTCGCGCCGGCGGCAGTCCTCGGCGCCGCACTGGGTTTCGGTGCGCAGCGGATAGTGCAGGACCTGCTCAGCGGGTTCTTCATCATCACCGAGAAGCAGTACGGCTTCGGTGACCTGGTGGCGTTGGCGGTCACCGGATCGTCCGCCGAGGCGCAGGGCACCGTCGAGGACGTCACGCTGCGGGTGACCAAACTCCGCACCAGTGACGGCGAGGTGTTCACCATCCCCAACGGCCAGATCGTCAAGGCGCTGAACCTGTCCAAAGACTGGGCCCGCGCTGTCGTCGACATCCCGGTGCCCGCCAGCGCGGATCTCAACAAGGTCAACGACGTGCTGCACGAAGTCGCGGCGGCCGCGACCACCGACGCACGCCTGGACCAATTGCTGCTGGACGAGCCCTCACTGATGGGCGTGGAGAGCATCAAGCTGGACACCGTCAACCTGAGGATGGTCGCCCGCACCCTGCCGGGCAAGCAGTTCGAGGTCGGCCGGATGCTGAGGTCGATGGTGCTGCGCTCGCTGCGTCAGGCCGGAATCGCCAGCCCCGCCAAACCAACGACGGTCGAGGCGGTGGCCAGCTCGAGCTGACGGGGCTAGTGCCCGGCCATTTTCTCCAGCCGGGCAATCCGATCCGAGATCGGCGGATGCGTGGAGAACAACTTGCCGATCTTCTCGCTGGCGCGGAACGGGCTGGCGATCATCAGGTGCGCCTGGTCGGCCAGCTGCGGCTCGGGCGGCAGCGGCGCGTTCTCCACCCCGCCGCTGATCTTGCGCAGCGCCGAGGCCAGCGCCAACGGGTCACCGGAGAGCTGCGCCCCGGACTCGTCGGCCTGGTACTCCCGCGAGCGGGACACCGCCAACCGGATCAGCGACGCGGCAATCGGCCCGAGCAGCGAAACCAGCAGCAGAGCAAACGGATTGGCACCGCCTTCGCGGTTGCCGCCACCGAACATCCCGGCGAACAACGCGATGTTGGCCAGCGCGGTGATCACCGAGGCCAGCGCACCGGCCACGCACGAGATCAGGATGTCGCGGTTGTAGACGTGTGAGAGTTCGTGGCCGAGCACCGCGCGCAGTTCACGCTCGCTGAGCAGGTCAAGGATTCCGGTCGTCACACAGACCGCGGCGTTGCGCGGGTTACGACCGGTGGCGAAGGCGTTGGGGTTGGCGGTGTCGCTGATGTAGAGCCGCGGCATCGGCTGATGGGCGGTGGTGGCCAACTCCCGCACCATCGAGTAGATCTGCGGGGCCTGCACCTCGGTGATCGGCTGGGCGTGCATCGCGCGCAGTGCCAGCTTGTCGGAGTTGAAGTACACGTAGACGTTCATGCCGATGGCGAACACCAGGGCCAGGAACATGACGTTGCGACCGAACAGCGATCCGATGAAGACGATCAGCGTCGACATTCCGACAAGCAGCATGAACGTCTTGAACGTGTTGGCGGTCGGATGCCAAGTCATGTATTCCTCCTCCGAGCAAACGCACTCTCTGCGGAGATTAACGCTTCGAACCGACTGCGAGGTTCCGCGAATCGCTCAGCCGTGGCGGTTGATTGTGTAGTCCATCAGTGAGGCCAGTGCCCGACGGCCCGGCCCGTCGGGCAACCCGGCCAGCTCCTCACCGGCCTGTTCGGCATACCGCTGGACAGTGGCCTTGGCTTTGGCGATGCCGTCTCCGGAGCGCAGCAGCGCCAGTGCCTCGGCCAGTGCTTCGTCGTCGTCGATCGGGCCTTTCACCAGTTCGCGCAGCCGGTCGGCGTCGCGTCCGGTCTCATTCAAGGCATACAGCACCGGCAGCGTGTGCACGCCTTCCCGCAGGTCGGTGCCCGGTAGCTTGCCCGACTCGTCGGGGTCACTGTCGATGTCGATGATGTCGTCGGAGATTTGGAATGCGGTGCCGACGATGCCGCCGAGCCGGCTCAGCCGCTCGACCTGATCCTCGGTGGCGCCGGCGAAGGTGGCGCCGAACTGGCCCGACGCCGCGATCAGGCAGGCGGTCTTCTCGTAGACCACCTTCAGGTAATGCTCGACCGGATCCACACCCGCGGTGTTGCCCTTGGTCTCCCGCATCTGGCCCGTCACCAGCTGGGCGAACGTCTCGGCGATGATGCGGACCGCGTCCGGGCCGAGCCGGCTCACCAGTCGCGACGCCGTCGCGAACAGGTAGTCGCCGGCCAGGATCGCGATGTTGTTGCCCCATCGGGCGTTGGCGCTGGGCGCCCCGCGGCGCATCTGTGCCTCGTCCATCACGTCGTCGTGATACAGCGTCGCCAGGTGCACCAGCTCGATCACCGCGCCGGCCACCGTCACCTGCCAGGCGTCCGGATCGGGGCCGATCTGCGCGGAGAGCACCGTGAACAGCGGCCGGAACCGCTTACCGCCGGCCTCGAAGAGATGCACGACCGCCTCGGTCATCAGCTCGTCGCCGCCGCGCAGTTCCGTGCTCATCAGCTCTTCGACACGGCCCACCCCGTCGCGGACACTCTTGGCGAACGCGGGGTCCCCGAAGTCCACCCCTGCTACCACCGTCGCCGGAGTACTCACCCTGCCAACATACTGGGAGATATGGACAGGCATGCCACCGGACGGCGAGCAGGAGCGCAGCGACCGGGGATCGATGTGGTCGTCGTCGGGGCCGGACCAGCCGGTTCGGCGGCCGCCGCCTGGGCTGCCCGGCACGGCCACGACGTGCTCGTCATCGACGCCGCTGAGTTTCCCCGCGACAAACCCTGCGGCGACGGGCTGACCCCGCGCGCGGTGCTGGAGCTGCAGCGTCTCGGGCTCGGCGACTGGCTCGACGGCCACATCCGCCATCACGGGCTGCGCCTGTCGGGGTTCGGCGCTGACGTCGAAGTGCCCTGGCCCGGTCCGTCGTTCCCCTCTGGTGGCTCGGCCGTGCCCCGCACCGAACTCGACGACCGGATTCGCAAGGTCGCCGAGGACGCCGGGGCGTCGATGCTGCTCGGCGTGAAAGCCGTTGACGTGTCTGTTGATTCACGCGGACTGGTGGATGCGGTGATCCTGGCCGACGGGTCGCGGGTGGCGTGCCGCTGGGTGATCGTGGCCGACGGGGCACGCTCCCCGTTCGGTCGGGTGCTGGGCCGGCAATGGCATCAGGAGACCGTGTACGGGGTGGCCGCGCGCGGGTACCTGGCCTCGCCGCGGTCCTCGGAGCCGTGGATTTCCTCAGACCTGGAACTGCGTTCGCCCGCCGGCGGTGCCGGCAATCGAGCCGGAGCCGGGCAGGTGTTGCCCGGGTACGGCTGGATCTTCCCGCTGGGCAACGGCGAGGTGAACATCGGCGTGGGCGCGCTGGCCACGGCGAAGCGGCCCGCCGATATGGCGCTGCGACCGCTGATCAAGCACTACACCGACCTGAAACGGGCGGCGTGGGGGTTCGAGGGCACGCCGCGGGCGGTGTCCTCGGCCCTGTTGCCGATGGGTGGAGCGGTCTCCGGGGTGGCGGGGCCCAACTGGGTGCTCATCGGGGACGCCGCGGCGTGTGTAAACCCGCTCAACGGCGAGGGCATCGATTACGGGCTGGAGACCGGGCGGCTGGCCGCCGAGATGCTGGGCTCCGGAGATCTGTCCCTGGCGTGGCCCGCGGTACTGCAGGCGCATTACGGGCGGGGCTTCTCGGTGGCCCGCCGGCTTGGGCTGCTGCTGACGCTGCCGAGGTTCCTGCCGCTGACCGGGCCGATCGCGATGCGCTCTCGCTCGATGATGGGCGTCGCCGTGCGGGTGATGGGCAACTTGGTGACCGACGAAGACGCCGACCTGGTGGCGCGGGCATGGCGGGTGGCGGGGCTTGGGTCGCGAATCCTGGACCGGCGCAAACCTTTTAGCTGAGTGCCTGGGGCGTTGAGTGAGCGAGTGGATCCGCGACGCACGGACAAGGCCGGTTGCGAGCCAGAGCATCTCGCGGAGGGTGCCGCCAAACCGGAATCGGCCCCTCCTTCTGCGTTGGAAGGAGGGGCCGATTGGTCTAGCCGATACAGTTACTCGCTGCCACCACCGGCGCCTGCAGTGCTGCCGGCGCCGTCACTGCCACTCTTAGTGGGCTTGCCCGACTTGCCGAAGCCGCTCTTGTGCCCGCCGCGGGTTTTCGGCCCGCTGGCGTCCGGTCCGTTTTGCGCGGAATCGACCTTGGTCGAACCGCTTTCGGTGTTGCCGCTGTTGAGGCCAGCAGTGCCGGTCCTGGCCTTGACGCCGGCGCGGACGGTAGTGCCGGGTGTCGGCGCGGCGGACGCCTCAGTATCGCCGGTGTTTGCCTCCGTCGATGGCGTGCTTGACGCCCCAGCGGCAGGGCTGGAGTTTCCTGGCCCCTCCTCACCGACGGCTGGAGTCCCTTCGCCGGTTGCTTCGCCAACCGTGCCGTCTGTCGCTGCGGCAGGTTGGTTCAGCGCCACGAGCCGCGCCTGTGACTGCTGCGGAGCGATCGCTGCCGCGATCGCCCTCGGCAGGTGCAGGAGCAGCGACGGGATGAGACCGGGGATCTGGTCGGGGATATCGGTGAACAGCCCTGGGAATGTGGTCCACTCATTCACGTAGTAACCGTTGAGCGCTGCGTCAGCGATGACGGCAGGCATGCTGATCAAAGTGCTGATGGCGGTTCCCAGGTCGCCAGCCTTGATGGCGCCCAGAACTTCGTCGGCGCTGTAGCCGAAAGCAAGGTTGACACCGAAGGCAGTCTGCAGAGCGCCCAGCCCGACGAACATGACCTGGGTGTTGACCGCCTCCAGCACCGCGGTGACGTTCTTCGAGATGTTGACGGGGATCTGCAACATGCCCATCAGCTGGGCGGGACCGCCGAGAAACATCATGATCAAAGTGGTGTTGAGGTTGGTCATGGCGTCGGCCACCTGGCCGGCGGCGAGGTCGTCGGCTATCAGCTTCAGCGACGGCAGCAGTGCGCCGTACCCGTCGCCGGTGGCCCAATCGATCATGCCCTTGACAAAGCCCTCGACGGATTGGCCGGCGCTCTCTGCATAGCCGATCTGGTTGTTGATGACCTGCCGCAATGCCGGCAACGGATCGGAGACCAGCTCGCTGCCGATGTGAGCCACGCTGTTGAACGTGTTCGCCACGAGATCGACCCACGGCACCAGCGGGTTGACCGCTGCGGAGAGTTCGACCGACAACGCGGCGATCTGCGACGCAGGCACCTGCACACTGGGCAACGTCGGCTGTATCGGCGCGGCGACGAGGGCGGTGGCTCCAACAGCGGCGACTCCGGCCACCAGATATGAGCGGACAGCTATCTGCATCGATCCTCTTCCTGTCAATTTGCTGTGAATCACGACACCGGGGACTGTAGCCAAGAGACTCCCGGAAAAAGCGCGATTCGATAAATGAAACGTGTTCCTTTCTGGTTGCACCAGGTCAGACACGTGACTCATTGAAGCTGGTAGACCCGACAACAAAGGCCGCCGCATTAGGTGATATGTTCTCGTGCCGATCTCGCCCCGCGAGGACCGCCTGGCGGCTGCAGCCCGATGTCGCGGATATCCAACCAGGGGTAGATGCCACTTTCCTGTGAAGATGGCCGATGGTTCAGCAAATAGTCAGTACTTGGCTCGTCAACTTGCTGGACTCGATCCGATTCCGATACTGCATCAGCGCGCGGCGCAGGTGCGTACCGGCGCAGGCAGCCGAGACGGGAGCCGGCAGCACAGGCGGGTGGCCGTCGCACCGCAGACCAAGACGCGTTTGCTGGCCGTTGGGCGAGTCAAGATCCGGCCATGGGACCCGAATCAGCAGTTAGCTCAGTGTCGCCAGCCCCGAACGTAATAGGTCCAGGCTTTCGGCGCTGACCTGGGACAGATCGCCCTCGCACTTGTCGCGACCCCACTTCTCCAACGCGACGATCAACGCCGCGGCCACCGTCGCCCCAGCCACCTCGGCGGCCAGGTCGACGTCGGGTACGTGGCGGTAACGGTCGCGGACGAAATCGGTGATCACCGCCGCGAACGACGCCTGCACCAGCCGGATATGTCCGGCGGCGCGGTCCCCGTCAATCAGGCTTGCGCGGGCCAGCGCCGCCTGCCGCACCACTTGAATGTCATGCGGGAAGCTGTCCATCGCCGCCAGCACCGCGTCGATCAGTGGTTCGTGGACCGGCCTGCGGGCCAACGCCTCCTCGAACCACTCGAAATGCGTTTCGTAGTCGGCGAACAGCACCGCTTCCTTGGTGGGGAAATGCCGGAAGAACGTGCGCTCGGTGACGCCGGCCTCCTCGGCCAGTTCGGTGACCGTGACATTGGCGAACCCGTCTCGGGCGAACCGGTCGAGCGCCACCCGGCGCAAAGCGTCACGGGTGGAGCGACGCCGCTGCTCGCGCAGGTTGCCGGACATGATCACCTGATCCTAATGACAAATTTGACAAAACTTGTTCAGATCGCGTCAGTACTGACATAAGGTACGCCGCATGACGGATTACGACGCGATCATCGTGGGGGCGGGACACAACGGGCTGACCGCAGCGGTGGTGCTGCAACGCGCGGGCCTGCGCACACTGTGCCTGGAGGCCAACACTTATAGCGGCGGGATGTCTGCGACCGTCGAGCTGATCGACGGGTTCAAATACGAGATCGCTGGATCGGTCCGCTTCCCCACCGCGCAGAAGATCAACAGCGAGCTGGGCCTGGACACCCTGCCGACCATCTCCTCGGAGATCATGTCGGTCAACCTCGGGGAAAACGGCGAGGAAGCGATGATCTTCCACAGCGACCCGATGGCGATGATGACCCACCTCAACGAGAAGCACGGCATGGACGCCGTGATGGCCATGGCCAACCTGTATGCCTGGAGCGCGGGCCCCGGCAAGGCGCTTGGCCGCTTCGATGCGCTGGCGCTGCCGAAGACCATCGACGAGATGTACGCCTGTGCCGCAGACGAAAGCGAGCGGCGCGCCATCCACGAGATGCTATTCGGCTCGGCGATGGACGTCGTCGACCGATTCCTGCCCGACAAGGAGAAGCACGCCGTGATCCGCGGAATGCTGGCCTTCCTGGCGGTGAACTCCACCTACCGCGGGCCGTACACCCCGGGCAGCGCAACATGTTTGGCGTTCGCGATGGCCATGCCCCCGGAGGGCGGCCAGATGACCACCAAACTCAAGGGCGGCATCGGTGTGCTCGCCGAGCATCTGCGCGACTTGTTCGTCGACGCCGCCGGCGAGATGCGCTACCGCACGAAGGTCGAACAGATCCTGGTCGAGGACGGCCACGTCACCGGGGTACGACTCAAGGACGGCGAGGTGATCACCGCGCCGATCGTGGTGTCCAACCTCGCGCCCGAGACAACGCTGCTGGATCTTGTTGGTGTCGACTATCTTCCGTCGTCGTTGGTGACCCGCCTCGGCGGTCGCGACCACCGGGCGTCGTTCATGCAAATCCACTTCGCGCTGGACGGACTGCCGCAGTACGCGGCACCGTATGACTACCTCAACCAGCCCGGCATGCAGATGTCGGTAGGCATGTTCGGCTCACCCGAAGAGCAACAGCGCCAATGGGAAAAGTGCCGCCGCGGCGAGGTACCGGACAACCCCGCACTGTCGATCCAGATGCCGACCGTCGGCGATCCCGAAATGGCTCCCGAGGGTAAGCATGCTGCCAGTGTGTACGCCTACGGGTTCCCCATCGAGGCCCCCCGCGAGCAGCACGGTCAGCTGAAAACCGAGATGGCTCAACAGGTTGTCGACAAGATCACCCGCTACGCCCCGAACTTCAAGGACATCCTGATCCGCGACATCACCTTCGCGCCCTACCACATGAACACCATGTTCGCCGCGCCCAACGGCGACTTCTGCCACGGCCTGCTGCAGCCCGAGCTGATGGGCGTGAACCGCCCCGGCCCCAAGGGATTCATCGACGAGCCGATCCCGATCGAGGGCCTCTACCTCGGCGGCGCGGGCTGCCACGGCGGGCCGGGCATCACGTTCATCCCGGGCTATAACGCCGGCTATCAGGTGTTGGCCGACGCCGGCCGCTAGCTCGTGAGAAGTTAGGGCTTGACGGCCGCGTGCAGCGCGACAATGCCACCAGTGAGGTTGCGCCAGCACACATCTGACCAGCCGGCAGCGCGAATCTGGGCGGCCAGAGCCGCCTGGTCGGGCCACGCCCGGATGGACTCGGCCAGATACACGTAGGCATCCGGGTTGCTCGACACCGCGCGGGCCACCCGCGGCAGCGCCCGCATCAGGTATTCCTTGTAGACGGTGGAGAACACCGGCACCACCGGGGTGGAGAACTCGCACACCACCAGCCGCCCGCCGGGGCGGGTCACCCGCGCCATCTCGCGCAGCCCCGCAGGGTGGTCGACGACATTGCGCAGACCGAAGCTGATGGTGACCGCGTCGAACACCTCATCGGCGAATGGCAGCTTGGTCGCGTCGGCGGCGACCTTCGGCACCGGCCGCGCGGCCCCAGCCCTCAGCATGCCGACCGAGAAGTCCGCGGCCACGCACCACGCACCGGAGCGGGTCAGCTCCACCGTCGACACCGCCGTGCCGGCCGCCAGGTCCAGCACCCGGTCGCCGGGCCCGATGCCCAGCGCCGATCGCGTCGCCCGCCGCCAGGAGCGGTCCTGCCCCAGCGAGAGCACCGTGTTGGTGATGTCGTAGCGGCGCGCAACGGCGTCGAACATCGACGCCACATCGCGGGGATCCTTGTCCAACGTCGCGCGGCTCACGGTGCCGACGCTACCCGAGTGGGAATCATGGGCCTGCTCACGCGTTGCAACCAGCCATGAGCGAAAAAGTTTGGTTCATCACCGGCACCTCACGTGGCTTCGGCAGGGAATGGGCGATCGGCGCCCTGGAACGCGGTGACAAGGTCGCCGCCACCGCCCGCGACACCGGCACCCTGGCCGATCTGGTCGACACCTACGGCGACGCCATCTTGCCGATCCAGCTCGACGTCACCGATCGCGAGGCCGACTTCGCCGCGGTCAAGCAGGCCCACGACCACTTCGGCCGGCTCGACATCGTGGTGAACAACGCCGGATACGGCCACTTCGGTTTCATCGAGGAGCTGTCCGAGAAGGACGCCCGCGACCAGCTGGAGACCAACGTGTTCGGCGCGCTGTGGATCACTCAGGCCGCGCTGCCGTATCTGCGCGCCCAAGGCAGCGGCCACATCATTCAGGTGTCGTCGATCGGCGGCATCACCGCGTTCCCGCTCGTCGGGATCTATCACGCGTCGAAGTGGGCACTGGAAGGCCTCTCGCAGGCGCTGGCGCAGGAGGTCGCACCGTTCGGCATTCACGTCACGCTCATCGAGCCGGGCGGCTTCGACACCGACTGGTCCGGGCCGTCCGCGAAGCGGTCGGTCGAACTGCCGGACTACGCCGAGTTACATCACCAGGTAGACGAGATGCGCGCCAAGCGCTGGGCCAAGCCCGGCAACCCCAAGGCGTCGGCGTCGGCGATCCTCAAGATCGTGGACGCAGCCGCCCCTCCCCTGCGGGCGTTCTTCGGCGAGTCACCCCTGCAGACAGCAAAGGCCGACTACGAGAGCCGCCTTGCCACCTGGGAGCAGTGGCAGCCGGTCGCCATCGAGGCGCAGGGCTAGTTACATCGCGTGCGCGTCGACGCGTGGTAATTGACGCGCACGACGCGCCATCCGTTCGCTGAGGTGAATGAGCCGATCCTCATGCCCGGCGGGCATGGTGTAAGCCAACTTACGGAGTTCGACGGCAAATTCACTGAGATCTTGGTGATACGACGCGTCATCCATCAGGGGTCCCCGGTCGTGGAGAAGTGGTCTTGTCATGTGCGATTAACGTTCCCCCGCTTGGCTTTCAGTGTGCTCCAGCCCAGAAGGGATGGAAAGGTCTCTCAGGAACAATTAAGGGTATGGTTCGGTGCCGTTCAGGCCGCGTGGCTACGGCGCCGGCGGCGCCCCTCGATCCGCACCGCCTCGTAATGACCGATTAGCTGGTCGCAGATCGCCGGCCACGTCCGACCGAGCACACTACGACGGGCGGCCAGTGAATAGCGAGCCCGCTCGTCGAGCAGATGGTCCACCGACTGCGCCAGCCGCGCCTCGAATTCGTCGACCCCCAGCAACAGTCCAGTGCGGTACGGCGCCACCAGGTCGCGCGGGCCACCCGCGTTGGGCGCGATGACCGGTAGACCGGATGCCATCGCCTCCTGCACGGCCTGGCAGAAGGTCTCGTGCTCGCCCGGGTGCACGAACACGTCCATGCTCGCGTACGCGGCGGCCAACTGCTCCCCGTAGAGGGCGCCGGTGAACACCGCCGATGGCAGCAGGGCCCGCAGTTTGTGCCGGTCGACGCCGTCACCGACGATGACCAGCTGCAGGTCGTCGCGGTGGGCCAGTACCGCGAGCCGTTCGACATGCTTCTCCGGCGCAAGCCGTCCGACGAACCCGACGATCGGCTTGCCCGCCGGTGACCAGCTCGCACGCAGCTCACCGTTGCGTGCCGATGGAGCGAAGCCCGTGATGTCGACGCCGCGGGCCCACTGATGCACGCGGGGGATGCCATGGGCTGCAAGGTCTTCCATCGCAGCAGTGGACGGCGCCAACGTACGGTCGACCCGGGTGTGCAGATGCCGGTTCCACGCCCACGCCGCGCGGGAGGCAGCGCCGATGCCATAGCTCTGGGCGAACCCGGCGATATCGGTCTGGTAGACGGCCACTGTCGGCACGCCGAGGAACCTCGCGGCCTGCAGACCGCCGTAGCCCAGCAGCGCCGGGGAGGCCAGGTGCACCACATGCGGGTCAAAGCCGCGCAGGACCCCCACCATGCGCGGCCGCGGCACACCCAACGGCAACGACGTCACCTTGGGGAACATCTTCGACGGCACCCGGTGCACCCGGATTCCGTCGTGGATGCGCTCGGCCGCCGGCTCACCGCGTGGGGTGTCCGGGGCGATGACGAGCGCTTCATGTCCGGTGCGCCGCAGATGCTCCAGCACCCGCAGCACCGAGTTGGTGACTCCGTTGACGTTGGGCAGGAAGGACTCGGCGACAATCGCAACGCGCACCCAACGAGGGTCTCAGGAGCGCCTGTCAGCAAGGTTGCGTCCAGGCATACACAACACGAAAAACAAGTGGAACGGGGTACCGTGCCAGCATGCGGTACTGGTCTGCGGTCGTGGCGGCACTGGTGATGTTAGTTGCCGGCTGCAGTACGGAAATCGCCGGTGTGGCACAGGTGGATCCGCGCGGGCCGGCGACCGCGGTGAGCAAGGACGGCTTCGGCATCGTGGCCGGCGACCCGGACGCGCGGGTGCATATCGAGATCTACACCGAACCCCAGTGCAGCCACTGCGCCGATCTGCAGAAGGACTTCGGCAATGAGTTGTCCCGCTATATGAACCTCGGCCAGCTCGTCGTCACCTACCGGCCGTTGACGTTCCTGGATGACAAGCCCGGCGGCTATTCCGATCGGGTGAGCAACGCGATGTTCCTGGCCGCCGGACCGGAAACATCAGCCAAGGCGTTTCAGGCTTTCGTGCAAGACCTTTGGGGCCACCAGGACTCCCACGGCAAGGGCCCCACCGACACCGAGATCGCCGATATGGCCCGGGACAGTGGTGTGGCGCCGACCGCCGTCGAGGCGATGCGGGCGGGCAAGAACGCACTGGATCTGGCCGAGATGGCCGATACCAACTTCGAATATCTCTACGAGATCGACCCGATCAACACCGGTACCCCAACGGTATTCGACATGACCAAGAACAAAGCCGTCGACATCTACGACAACAACTGGCTGTCCAAGTTGATGTCCACCTGAGCCAGCCGGCGCTCCAGCACCACCAATCCGGTCAGCACCAGCCCGCCGATCAGCCACGCCACCACCGCAATCGAGCCGGCCGGGATGATCGCGAGCGCGGCGGTACGGTGTTGCACCCGAACCAAATCCGGATCGCTACGGTCGTACTCGACGTAGATGCGCATCCCCTCGGCCAACTCCGAGGGGTAGAGCACCCCGAGCTCGGGGCGGTAGGTGACGCGGTCCGGGGTGACGAACTCGATCGTCGAGCGGCGCGGGCCGGCCGAGAGCACCTCGGCCTGCGCGACGCCCATGTTGCGTTCGATCTGGCGATCGTTGCGCCACGCGCCCGCCACCAGCAGCACCGACTGCAAGGTGACCAGACCGATCAGGATCCATACCGCACACTTGCTCCAGCGCAACAGCTTTCGCTGCGTGGTGTCGACGACGTCGGGATTACGCCGGGGCAAAGCCGATTTCAGCAGGGCGAGCGGGCGGGCGATCACAATGCCGCCCTGATCGCGGCATGCAGCTGCCGCAGCGACGACCGGTCGGCTTTGACCTCCAGCACCCGCATCCCTTCGTGCGGTTCGGCCAGCGCGGGACCCAGCTCGTCGACTTCGATCTGGCGGGCGTCGATGTGGTAGGCGCGGCACAATGCGCCGACGTCGACATCGTGCGGGGTACCGAAGATCCGCGCCGACACGTCGGAGAACCGCGGGTCACCCTGCTCGAGCAGCTCGAAGATGCCACCGCCGTTGTCGTTGGACACCACGATCGTCAGGTTCTTCGGCGTCGGCTCGGTGGGGCCGATCAGCAGCCCGGAGCTGTCATGCACAAAGGTCATGTCACCGATCAAGCCGATGGTCCGGCCGGATCCGATGTCGCCGGCCGTCCGGCTCCGCTCGTGTGCCAGGGCCGCGCCGATGATCGTCGACACCGTGCCGTCGATCCCGGCCACCCCGCGGTTGGAGCGCACGTTCACGCCCTCGGTGTTCAGCCCGACCAGCGCCGCGTCGCGCACCGGGTTGGACGCGCCGAGCACGAGCTGATCCCCCGGGCGCACCGCGTCGGCCACCGCCGCCGCGACATGCAGCCCGGTGGTCAGCGGGTGGGCGGCCAGCTGGTCACGCACCGCGGCCACCGCCTGTCGGTTGACCTGCGCGCAGCGCTGCAGCCACGCGGGGTCCGGGACACCGCTGGTCTCGGCCCGGGTTCCGGTGGCCTGCGAGTTGCCCGAGACATCGGGCCAGCGCGGGCCGGTGGTCAGCGCGAACACCGGCACCGTGGAGTCGGCCAGCAGCGCCGACACCGGCCGGTGCAGGGTGGGCCGACCCAGCATGATCACCTGGCGGGGCCGCAGCAGCGGCAGCGCGAGCGGGTGCAACGGGTTCGCCGCGTGCGGAGCGGTCGGCTCGGCGACCGTGGGCAGGGCAGCCAGGTTGGGGTGCACACCGGCACCGTGCCCGGCGATCACCACGGTGTCGGGGGTGAGGTCGATGTCCAGGGGCTGGTCGAACACCACCGGCGGGCTGTAGGTCCACGGCTTGCCGTCGGGCCGCCCTGGCGGAAATTGATCGCCGCCGGGGCCCGGATCCTTGGCACCGGGAACCAGCGGTTCGCGCAGTGGGATGTCGAATTGGACCGGGCCGGCGTTGGCGGTGCGAGCGCCGGTGGCCGCGGCGAGCACGCGGCAGGTGGCCGAGCGCCACTGCGCGTTGAGCGAGCCCAGATCGCCGGCTCCGGCACCGGTCAATTCGGGGGCCAGGCCCAGGCTGATCGACGTGCGGACCTGGGTGCCGAAGTAGCCGAGCTGCTCGAACGTCTGGTTGGCGCCGGTGCCCAGCAGCTCGTAGGGCCGGTTGGCCGACAGCACGATCAGCGGCACGCGAGCGTAATTGGCCTCGACCACGGCCGGTCCCATATTGGCCACCGCGGTGCCCGACGTCATCGCCACACAGACCGGAGCACGCTCGGCCACCGCAAGCCCAATGGCCAGAAAACCGGCGGTGCGCTCGTCGATGCGGACGTGCAGCCGCAGCCGGCCGGCGCGGTCGGCGTCGGACAGCGCGAAGGCCAGCGGGGCGTTACGGGAGCCCGGGCAGAGGACGACATCGCGGACGCCGCCGCGAATCAATTCGTCGACGACGACACGCGCCTGGGCCGTCGATGGGTTCATTACTACAGCGTGTCACAGCGCGTCATTTGCGCCCAAAGGACTTAGACGAGTGTGCCCGCGAAGAAGTCCAGCATCGCGTTGTTCACAGTGTCCGGGCGCTCCAGGAATCCGAGGTGACCGGTATGGCCGATCTGCACATAGCGGCCGTTGGGCAGGGCGTCGGCGACCTCCCGGCCCAGCGCCGCCGGGGTGAGCACGTCGTCGGCGAACCCGATCACCAGCACCTCGGTTCTGATGGACCGGTAGGCGGTCAGCCGGTTTTCCCTGGGATACACCTCGAGCTGCGCGGCCAGGCCAGGGGTGCGTTTGATCGGGAACGCGGTGAACATCTCCATCCAGTCCCCGATGGCCTTCTCGTCATTGATCGTCTTAGGCGAGAAGTTCTCCAGCACACGCACTTTCGCGGCATACGCGGGCGGCAGCTGGATCTGCGCCTTGGTGAGTTCGACGTCGGCGGCGCGGATGGATTTCCGGATGCGATCCAGACGCCCGCGGGTGCCCATCAGCACGGCCTGGCTGACCAGGTCGGGACGGACCAGCATCAGCTCCTGGGCGATATAGGCGCCCATCGACATCGCCACCACCCGGGTCGGGCCGCCGCCGGCGATCTGCTCGATGAGGGCGGCGGTGTCGGCGACCATCTGCTCGGTGCCGAAACCGCCGGCGTTCTCGGTGGCCCCGATCCCCCGGTTGTCGAAGGTGATGCAGCGATAGCCCGCCGCCACGAACGGCGGGACCTGGTGGATGTGCCACGTGCGCCCGGCGCCGCCGGTGCCGGCGATGAACACGACCGGATCGCCGGAGCCGTTTTCCTCGTAGGCCAGGTTGATCACCTCGCAGAGGCTACGCGCCCCCGTTTGCGCCTGCCTCGCGACCGGGCCGCTTCGATGGCGCCGGTCCACAACAGCGACGTCATGGCCTTGAGCTGGGTGGGGTTGGCCAGATCCCTGGCCATCAGCGCGGCGGCACCGGCCTTGGTGGTCGCCGAAGCCTTCGACATATGCCCGGAGTCGAACGGCGGCTGCGGGTCGTATTCCATGGACAACTGGATCACCTTGGCGCGTTCCTCACCGCCGATCTGGCCGGCCAACCACAACGCGAGGTCGATCCCCGCCGACACTCCCGCGCTGGTGACGATGTCTCCCTCGTGCACCACCCGCTCGTCGCTGACGGCCGTGACACCAAGGGCCCTGAGCGCGCTCAACGCCATCCAGTGCGATGTCGCCCGCTTGCCCCTGAGCAGGCCGGCCGAGGCGAGAATGACCGAGCCCGAGCACACCGAGGTCGTCCAGGTCGCCGTTTCGTGCGCGCGGCGCACCCAGTCGAGCAGCTTCTCGTCACGAGCATGCTCTATGGTCGTCATCCCGCCGGGAATGAGAATGACATCAGGAGAAGGGGTTTCGTTGAAAGAGTGGGTGGCGCCGACGATGAGCACACCGGAATCGGCGGTAATCGGCCCGGGTTCGTGCCACAGGAAGCGCACCTCGGCGTCGAGCAGCCAACGCAGCACCTCGTAGGGCCCGATGAAGTCCAGGGCGGTGAAACCGGGATAGAGCACGATGGCGATCTGCATGGGATTCTCCTGTCAGGAAAAGGTTCTGCGGTATTGGTCCGGCGATACACCGATACGCCGAATGAAATTGCGGCGCATGGTTTCCGACGTTCCGAACCCGCACCGCGCGGCGATGGCGACGACGGTGTCGTCGGTCTCCTCCAGCTGACGACGCGCAGCTTCGGTGCGGACGCGTTCGACGTAGGCGCCCGGCGCCTCGCCGACTTCGTCGGTGAACACCCGGGTGAAATGCCGCGGGCTCATCGCAGCGCGCCGGGCAAGATCGGCGATGCTATGGGCCGCACCGGGCCGCGACTCGATGGCATCCTGTACATCGCGGATGGGCTGGCGGCGCGCCCGCGGCATCCATACCGGCGCGGCGAATTGGGTCTGGCCGCCCGGCCGGCGCAGATACAACACCAGGTAACGGGCGACGGTCTGGGCGACCTCTGTGCCGTAGTCCTCTTCGACGAGCGCGAGCGACAGATCGATGCCCGCCGTCACACCCGCTGCCGTCCAGGTTTTGTCCGAGCTGCGCAGGAAGATGGGCTCGTGGTCGACCGTCACAGCCGGGAACTCGCGCGCCATCCGGTGGGCGAAGGCCCAGTGCGTGGTCGCGCGGCAGCCGTCGAGTAGCCCGGCCTGCGCAGCCAGGAAGGCGCCGGTGCAGACACTGACGACCCGGCGGGAGTTGTCGGCGGCCCGTCGGATCCAGGCCATCGTGGCGGGGTCGTCGCGGGCGGCGTCGACGCCCGCCCCGCCGGGCAGGATCAGGGTGTCGATATCCCGTGGCTCGGGCATCGCCTCACCCACGAAAGCCAGCCCGGTCAAGGTGGTCACGGGCTGACCGTCGTGGGAGGCGACGCTGACCCGGTACCCACCCTCGGTGAGCAGGGCCGCGCCGGTGAACACATCGTGTGGCCCGACCAGGTCCAACGCCTGCACGCCAGGAAAGCCGAGGATCACCACCGACCGCGCCATGAGTTCAGTGTTGACCTTGGGCCATCATGGCGTCTACGCCATGGACCCCACAGATCAGGACATCACAGTTTCTTGAGCCGGCGCGCGGCCTGCAACAACGGGAGCATCGACGCCACGCCCTTTCGGACGCTGCGCTGGAGCGGTCCCAGGTTGGCCAGCACCATGTACTCCACGCCGCAATCGCGCCAGTGGGCGGCCCGGTCGACGATCTCGTCGGGCGTACCGCACAGGAGACAGTCCCGCACCACCTCGGTCGGGATGGCTTTGACGTGGGACAGCGCAGTCTGCTCGTCCATGTCCTGAGGAAGGATGTCCTGCGCCCCGGCGAATCCGATGCCGAGTGGATGCTGTGCGCCGTGCCGGGCGAAGAAGTGATCCGGCGCATTGAGGGCCGCGGCCCGGATCACCTCGGAATCGAGCGCCTCATCGAGGTCGTCTCGGTTTCTGGCGGCCAATGTCATCAACCAGATCGCCGGCTTGATCGCCATCGGGTCACGCCCGGCGTCGGAGGCTGCGGTACGCACCGCCTCGAGCCGCTGCGCGTACTCCTCAGGAGTGTGCGGGAACGCCGGATAGAAGCCGTCCGCGTAGCGGCCCGCGGCGCGCAACATTCGCGGACCGTGCGCGGCGATCCAGATCGCGGGCCACTTGCCCTTGTATGGCGCGAGGTCGAAAAGCGCATTACGCAGCGGGAAGTAGGGCGAGTCACGATTCACCAACTCTCCTTGGGAATCCCACAAGGCACGGATTGTCGCCATGGCTTCCTCGAAGCGCGCCACCGGCCTAGACCACTCGACTCCGTAGGGTTCGTTGCCCTCTCGTTCGCCGCTGCCGATCCCAAGTATGGCGCGGCCACGCGTCAACAACTGCAGCGTGGCCGCGGCCTGAGCCGTGACCGCGGGATTGCGTCGGCCGGTGTCGGTCACACCCACGCCAAGTCGCAGTCGCGCGTGGTTGCGCGCGGCGATGTAGCCGAGCATGGTCCATGGCTCCAGATACGCGTCGCCGCGCGGCAAAAGATTGGCGCCACCGCAGTATTTCGGGTTGTTCCATAGCGAACGAGGAAATAGCGAATTCAAGTGGTCAGGCACCCAGAATGAGTCCAGCCGGGCCGCCGCCGCAGCTGCGTAGTTGGCTCTGGTGAGGAAATCGACCCTGGGGCGAGCCGCCACGATGGGGTCCATCATTCCGACGCGAACCGGTGACATGGCTTCAGTGTCCGTGGGCCCGCGAGAGCCGACTAGCGTAGTCGGCTACTGCATTCCTTCACTCCGGCGCGCCCTCGTCGATGACCTTCAGCGCGAAGGTGTCCGACTCACGGCGGACCAGTTAAACCGTGACACTGCCGCCGCGCCCGAGGGTCCTGTCGATGCCCTAGCCGGCGAACTCATCACCCGGACGCAGCACATCTCAAGCCGATGGCCGGTTGGCGTGGGTGGCGAAGTAGTGGCCCTGATCAAGGTCCTCGAGCAGACCGATCCCGGTGGGCTGCCAGCCGAGCCGCTGGCGAGTGATGGCGCTGCTGGCCGGGATGTCGAGTGCGAAAAATGCTCCGAGCCAACCGAAGTGCTCGATCGCGCGCTCGGGAGCGACGCTGGTGACGGGCAGGGCGAGGTGGCGCCCGATGGTCGCGGCGATATCGCGGGTGGGGACGCCTTCTTCGCCGATAGCGTGCAGGACGCTTCCGGTGGGTGCTTCAACAGCCAGCCGGAACAGGACAGCGGCGTCATCGCGATGGACTGCCGACCAGCGGTTAGCACCGTCCCCGACGTAGGCCGCCACGCCCGTATCCCTGGCGATATCGATCAATCGTGGGACGAAGCCGTGGTCGCCGTTGCCGTGCACCGTCGGAGCAAGTCGCACGATGGACACTCGCACCCCGCGATCAGCGAAGGCCAGCGCCGCCTGCTCGGAGACGCGAGGCGACTGCGGGTTGGCCGGCTGATCCTCGGTGAGGACCTGGCCCACCGCGTGCCCGGCCGTCCCACTCGTGATGACCAGCGGCCGGCCGGAGTCGGCCAGTGTCTCGCCGAGTGCGGTGATGGCCTGGCGGTCGAGTTCGCCCGCATCGGTGAAGTTGTCGAAATCGTGGTGAAACGCCAGGTGGATGACGCCGTCCGCGGCTTTGGCGCCACTGCGCAGGCTGTCCAAGTCCGCGAGATCGCCGCGGTGAACATCGGCGCCCACCTTGGCGAGCGCGTCGGCGGACGCATCGGAGCGGGCCAGCCCGAGCACCTGATGGCCGGCGCCAAGCAGTTCAGGCACCACCGCCGAGCCAACCCAACCGGATGCTCCGGTGACGAATAGTTTCATGGCACAACCTCCATGTCAGTCGCTGTCATCAGACTCTAACGGTGATGTCAGCAACTGTCATCCCGCTAAAATTCCCCCATGGGCCGCTGGGAGCCGGATGCACAGGGCCGCCTGCAACAGGCGGCCCTGGCGCTGTATACCGAGCGCGGGTTCGACCAGACGACGGTCGCCGAGATCGCCGAGCGGGCCGGGCTGACCGAGCGCACCTTCTTCCGATACTTCGCCGACAAGCGTGAAGTGCTCTTCGCCGGCCAGCGGCCGCTGCTGGAACATCTGACGAAAGGTGTTGTCGAAGCTCCTGATTCGGCCAATCCCCTATCAGCAGTCAGCAACGGTCTGCAGGCGACTGCGGAGTTCTTCGACGGCCGGCGGGAAGTATCGCGGCTGCGGCAAGCGGTGATCGACGCCAACCCCGCACTACAGGAACGCGAGCTGACCAAGCGCGCGGCACTGTCGGCCGCGATGGCCGACGGCCTGCTGCAGCGCGGCGTGGCCGAGCCGACCGCCCGCCTCACCGGCGAAGCCGGGGCTTCGGTATTTCACCTGGCCTTCGAGCAGTGGCTGGCCGCCGACGACCGCGACCTGGCGTACTTCGTGCGCGCCGCGATCGACGACCTCAAGGCCGGCGTCTAGCTCGAGGAGTCACAGCAGCGCATGGCATTCGCGGACGCGGGCGATCCACCAGTCGCGGCGCCCGGCCGGCGCGGCGAGCGCAGCGAGGCGCGCCGGATCGGGCGTCACGTCGCCGACGGGCAGGCCGCCGTCGACTGGCGCGATGTCGGCGACATCCTCGACAAACAGCCCGCCGGTGCCCAGCCCGCAGGCATGCTCCAGCCGGGGCAACGCACCCGCGGCGGCCAGCCCGGCCGCGATACCGACCGCGGTGTCCAGCGCGCTGGAAATCACCACCGGAATGTCGATCTCGGCGGCGATGCCCAACAGCGCGGCGACCCCGCCCAGCGGAGCCACCTTGAGCACCGCGATGTCAGCGGCCCGCGCCCGCACCACAGCCAACGGGTCGGCGGCCTTGCGGATGCTCTCGTCGGCGGCCACCGCGATCGCCACCCGCCGACGCACCTCAGCCAGCTCGTCCACGCTCTTGCAAGGCTGTTCGAGGTATTCCACCGGTCCATCGGCAGTGAGCGCGGCCGCGGCAGCCACCGCCTGCTCGACCGTCCATCCGCCGTTGGCGTCCACTCGTACGGTCGGGATCAGCGCACGGACGGCGTTCACCCGAGCGACGTCGTCGGCCAGCGACTGTCCCGGCTCAGCCACCTTGACCTTGGCGGTGCGGGCCCCCGGAAAACGCTCCAACACCTCGGGCACGTGCGCGGCGGGCACCGCTGGAACCGTGGCGTTGATCGGTATGACATCGCGTACGACGGGAGGTCTTGTGCCGTAGGCAGATTCAATTCCCGACGCCAACCAGTGTGCGGCCTCGGGTGGTTCGTATTCGACGAATGCGCCGAACTCACCCCAGCCCGTCGGCCCCTCGATCAGCGCCACTTCGCGAATCATGATGCCGCGAAACCGCACCCGCATCGGCAACGCGACCACGTGCAGGCGCTCCAACAGATCATCCAGCGCTACCGCCATCAGATTGCGCGGCCGCGGTTCTCCCAGTACGGCGTGCGCAGGTCGCGCTTGAGCAGCTTGCCGGTTGGATTGCGCGGCAGCGCCTCAGAGATCTCCACGCTACGCGGGCACTTGTAGTGCGCCAGCCGCTCCCGGCACCAGGCGATCAGCTCGGCCTCGGACGTCTCGCCACCAGAAGATAATTCAACGACCGCCTTGACCGACTCGCCCCACTTGTCGTCGGGAATGCCGAACACCGCCGCGTCGAGCACCGCGGGATGGTCGGTCAGCACCCGCTCGACCTCGACGGAGTAGATGTTCTCCCCGCCGGAGATGATCATGTCCTTGAGCCGGTCCTCGACGAAGATGAAACCGTCCTCGTCGACGCGGCCGACGTCACCGGTGCGGAACCAGCCGTCCTCGGTGATCGCCGAGACGGTGGCCTCCGGCTTGTTGTGATAGCCCTTCATCAACTGCGGTGTGCGGAACCATAATTCGCCGGGCTGGCCAGTCGGCACCTCAGCGAGCGTCTCGACGTCGACCACTCGCACCTCCACCTCACGGGCTGGGCGGCCGGCACTGAGCATTCGTTCCGGGCGCGAATCGTCGCGGTGCACCTCCGGGGAGAGCTGGGTGATCGAACCGCACACCTCGGTCAGCCCATACACCTGGATGAAGTCGGTGTCCGGCCATGCCTTCAGCGCCGACTTCAGCAATGCCGGCGGCATCGGCGAGGCACCGTAGACGAACGTCCGCAGCCCACTGAACAGTGCGACCGCATCCTCACCTGAATCCAGCACCTTGCCCAGCACCGCGGGCACCAGGAAGGTGCGGTTCGCCCCTTGCAGCAGCGCGCCGGCCAGCGAAGCGCCGTCGGCTTCGCGCGTCATGACGGTCGGGACGCCGGCGTGAATGCCGTACTGCACGTAGGCCGACCCACCAACGTGGAACAGCGGCATCGCCACCATGTTCTTGTCATCCGGGCCGAACTCGAAGGTGGCGGCATTGATCGTGTGCGCCAAGATATTTCGCTGGGACAGCACGACACCCTTGGGCCGGCCTGTGGTGCCCGACGAGTACATGATCAGGCAGGTGTCCTCAGGGTCGACCCCGGCGGGGCGCCCGGCCGGGGTGCCAGCGGCCAGCAGTGCTTCATACTGGTCGCCGTCCGCACCTTCGGGCGTCACCTCGATGACATCCTCGACATTGGTCAGCTTGGCGCGGATCTTGTCGACCGCCCCGATCAGCTCGGTACCGACGATCAACAGTTTGGCGCCGGAATCGTTGAGAACGTAGTCCATCTCGTCGCCGGCCAACCGGAAGTTGATGACAGCGGTGGCCGCGCCGATCGAGGCCGCCGCCAGCTGCAGCTCGATGCAGGCCGGGTGGTTCTTGTCCAGGAATGCCACCACATCACCGCGCCCGATGCCGCGCTCCACCAATGCCCCGGCCAGCCGGCGGATCCGCTCGTTCCACTGCGCCCAGGTCCAGCTGCGGCCGAGGTAGCTGACCGCTTCGCGGTCGGCCTTGTGCTGCGCCCAGTAAGCCGGCCGGTCGTCGAGAAAGCGCGGTTCGGGTGCTCGCATACCGGCCAGAGTGCCACGTCAGGTTGCCGGTGAGCCAGCCTTCGAAAACGGCACCCCTTCCATCAAATCTGGAACACGTTCTAGTGTGGACGCCATGAGTGACGAGCTGCTGCGCCATCCCATTCATTCCGGGCACCTGACGGTCGGCGCGCTGAAGCGCAATAAGAACAAGCCAGTGCTACATCTTGGCGACACCACGCTGACCGGTGGCGAGCTCGCCGACCGCATCAGCCAGTACATTCAGGCGTTCGAGGCGCTCGGCGCGGGATCCGGCGCGACGGCGGGGCTACTGTCGCTGAACCGGCCCGAGGTGCTGATGATCATCGGGGCCGGCCAGACCCAGGGGTACCGGCGGGTGGCACTACACCCTCTCGGTTCCCTCGATGACCACGCGTACGTCCTCAACGACGCCGGGGTGACGTCGCTGATCATCGACCCCAACCCGATGTTCATCGAACGGGCCCAAGGTCTGCTGGAGAAGGTGCCCGCGCTCAAGCAGGTCTTGACCCTCGGCCCGGTTCCCGAGGCACTCGGCGATTCGGCGGTGGACCTGATCGCCGAGGCCGCCAAGTACCCGCCGAAACCGTTGGTGGCGGCCAATCTGGCCCCCGATCATGTCGGCGGCATGGCCTACACCGGCGGCACCACCGGTAAGCCCAAAGGTGTGCTGGGTACCGCGCAATCGATCACCTCGATGACGACCATTCAGCTCGCCGAGTGGGAGTGGCCGGACAACCCGCGGTTCCTGATGTGCACCCCGCTGTCGCATGCCGGGGCCGCGTTCTTTGTGCCGACCGTCGTCAAGGGCGGCGAGCTGGTGGTGCTGACAAAGTTCGATCCGGCCGAGGTGCTGCGGGTGATCGAGGAGCAGAAGATCACCGCGACGATGCTGGTGCCGTCGATGATCTACGCGCTGATGGATCATCCCGATTCACACACCCGCGACCTGTCGTCGCTGGAGACCGTCTACTACGGCGCCTCGGCGATGAACCCGGTGCGGCTGGCCGAGGCGATCCGCCGGTTCGGCCCGATCTTCGCCCAGTACTACGGGCAGTCCGAGGCTCCGATGGTGATTTCCTATCTGGCCAAGAAGGATCATGACGAGAAGCGGCTGACCTCCTGCGGACGGCCCACCCTGTTCGCCCGCACCGCGCTGCTGGACGCCGACGGCAAGGAGGTGGCCCAAGGCGAGGTCGGCGAGATCTGTGTCTCCGGTCCACTGCTGTCCGGCGGGTACTGGAATCTGCCGGAGGAGACGGCCAAGGCGTTCAAGGATGGCTGGCTGCACACCGGCGATATGGCGCGCGAGGACGAAGACGGCTTCTGGTTCATCGTCGACCGGGTCAAGGACATGATCGTCACCGGCGGGTTCAACGTGTTCCCGCGCGAAGTGGAGGACGTCGTCGCCGAGCATCCGGCCGTCGCGCAGGTGTGCGTGATCGGTACGCCCGACGAGAAGTGGGGCGAGGCCGTCACCGCGGTGATCGTGCTGCGACCCGAGCACCCCGGCGACGACGACTCGGTGGCGCAGCTGACCGCCGAGATCCAGGCCGCGGTCAAGGACCGCAAGGGTTCGGTGCAGGCCCCCAAGCAGGTGATCGTCGTCGACTCGGTGCCGGTGACCGCACTGGGCAAACCGGACAAGAAGGCAGTTCGGGCGCAGTTCTGGGAAGGCTCATCACGCGCCATCGGCTAGGTCGGCGGCGCATACTTGACTGATGCTGTCCCGGGTCATCCCGCTCGAGTACCTCAAAGAGCGCGACCTGATGTTCTGGCTGCCGCCCGGCGGTCAGGACAATGATGTGTGGGCTGACACCTGGGTGATCCTCGCCGAGCTCGAATCGGCCCATGCCGCACCGGTTCTCGCACTCCTGCACGACGCGGACGTTGGCGCATACATCGCCGGCCGGAGCGGACTGAAAGGCGCCGCCGACCGCGGCGTGGCGCTCTATGTGGACCGGGAACAGCACAGCCGGGCTACCGATGTGGTGATGCAGTTCCTGCGCGGCAAAGACCAGCCGGCCGTACCGGTGAAGTCGGCAAAACCGGCCCCGAAGGTGCACCCCAAGGTCACGCCGCGAGCCGTCCGCATCCTGCTGATGGCGCTCCAGGTCGCGTTTGTCGCGGGTCTGTTCGCACTGGTGCTGTTGTGGGCTTACTACCGAGGTCCGTCCATGTTTCCGGGAGTGCAGCGCGCGCATCACCCCGCGCCGGCTTCGAACGCACCCGGTTTGACGCAGCCCACCTGGACCGATCCCGGCCCCTGAGCGATCTTTCGTCGAGAGCAACCTGAGGGCGGGAATCAGCCAGAACCCGCCATGGCGTTACGCTCGCGCACTGGCAGCATGGTGGCATGCCCATCAGCGCCGTACTGTTCGACTTCTCCGGCACCCTGTTTCGCCTCGAAGAGGACGACAGCTGGTTCACTGGCATGGAACTGATCGATGACGACGGCCGTCGCGCGGTCGACGAGCACCTGCAAGCCGAGCTGATGGAACGGCTCACCCATCCCACCGGCGGCTCGGTGACCAGGACCGAGGAAGCCCACCGAGCCTGGGTCAACCGCGACCTCGCCCCCGCCCTGCACCGTGAGGCCTACCTTCACACGCTGCGCGACGCCGGCCTGCCCGACCACCACGCCGAGGCGCTGTACCGGCAAGCCGTCGACCCCGCGTCCTGGGTGCCCTACCCCGACACCGTCGAGGCGTTGCGGTCGCTGAAGTCGCATGGCCTGCGCACCGCGATCGTCTCCAATATCGCGTTCGACATCCGCCCGGCGTTCCGGACCGCAGGCGCCGATGCCGACGAGTTCGTGCTGTCCTTCGAAGTCGGTGTGGTCAAACCGGATCCGCGGATCTTCCACATCGCGCTGCAGCGCCTCGGCGTCGCCGCCGGCGAGACCGTGATGGTCGGCGACAGCCAAGAGAACGACGGGGCCGCCCGCGACGTCGGCTGCGATTTCATTCTGGTCGACCCGCTGCCCGTCGCCGAGCGTCCGACCGGGCTGATCGACGCACTGCACGACCGCGGTATCGGGCTCTAGGCGTAGGTTTTTCCCATGGCCGACACCGAGCGCATCGGACCGCCCTGGTCCTCACCGGCGTCAACTTCATGACGAACACCGGCCGGAGCACGGTGTTCCGATTTGACCCACTGACCGAGAATGGAGTTCAAAACCCTTGACTGACAACCCGTTTGACGGATCGCAATGGCGCGCCATCGATGGCTTCGAGGATCTGACTGATATCACCTACCACCGCCACATCTCCGACGGAACGGTGCGGGTGGCCTTCGACCGGCCCGAGGTGCGCAACGCCTTCCGTCCGCACACCGTCGACGAGCTGTACCGCGCGCTCGACCACGCCCGGATGTCGCCCGATGTCGGCGTGGTGCTGTTGACCGGCAACGGGCCGTCGGCCAAGGACGGCGGCTGGGCGTTCTGCTCCGGTGGCGACCAGCGCATCCGCGGCCGCAGCGGTTATCAGTACGCCGCCGGCGAAACAGCCGAGACCGTCGATCCGGCGCGCGCCGGGCGGCTGCACATCCTGGAGGTGCAACGGCTCATCCGGTTCATGCCCAAGGTCGTCATCTGCCTGGTCAATGGGTGGGCAGCCGGTGGCGGGCACAGCCTGCACGTGGTCTGCGACCTCACCCTGGCCAGCCGCGAGCACGCCCGGTTCAAGCAGACCGACGCCGACGTCGGCAGCTTCGACGGCGGGTACGGCAGCGCCTACCTGGCGCGCCAGGTCGGGCAGAAGTTCGCCCGCGAGATCTTCTTCCTGGGGCGCCCGTACACGGCCGAGCAGATGCACCGGATGGGTGCGGTCAACGAGGTCGTCGACCACGCCGAGCTGGAGAACGTGGCCGTGCAGTGGGCCAAGGAGATCAACGGCAAGTCGCCTCAGGCCCAGCGCATGCTGAAGTTCGCTTTCAACCTGCTCGACGACGGGTTGGTGGGACAGCAACTGTTCGCCGGGGAGGCCACCCGGCTGGCCTATATGACCGACGAGGCCGTCGAGGGCCGCGACGCATTCCTGGAGAAGCGCGACCCGGATTGGACCCCGTTCCCGCGGTACTTCTAGCGATTTCGGCGGGCATAGACTCCAGCCGTGAATCCCCTGCGCCGCAGACTGACCGATGCCATCGCCCTGACCGGGATGCGTCCGCCGCTGAGCATGCCGACGGGTATCAACATCGACCTGCGCGGCAAGCGGGTGCTGGTGACCGGCGCGTCGTCGGGCATCGGCGCGGCCGGCGCCGAGTTGTTCGCCGCGCAAGGGTGCGATGTCGTGGTGGTCGCCCGGCGGGCTGATCTGCTCGGCGAGGTCGTCGACCGCATCACCGCCGCAGGCGGTGCAGCCAGCGCGATTGCCTGCGACCTATCCGATCTGGACGCCGTCGACGCGCTGGCGAACGACGTCGGCGCTGTCGACATCCTGGTGAACAACGCCGGGCGGTCGATCCGCAGGCCACTGGCCGAATCGCTCGACCGCTGGCACGACGTCGAGCGCACGATGACGCTGAACTACTTCTCGCCGCTGCGGCTCATCCGCGGGCTGGCGCCCGCCATGATCGAGCGCGGCGACGGCCACATCATCAACGTCGCGACGTGGGGGGTGTTCAGCGAAGCCTCCCCCCTGTTCGGCGTCTACAACGCCTCGAAATCCGCACTCAGCGCGGTCAGCCGGGTCATCGAAACCGAATGGTCGGGCCACGGCGTGCATTCGACGACGTTGTATTACCCGCTGGTGGCCACCCCGATGATCGCGCCGACCAAGGCCTACGACGGCCTGGCCGCGCTGACCGCCGAAGAGGCCGGGCAATGGATGATCGACGCCGCCCGGCACCGCCCGGTGCGGATTGCCCCCCGGATGGCCGTCACGGCCCGCGCGCTGGACATCGTCGCACCCGGTGTCATCAGCCGGGTGATGAAGCGTCAGCGCCTGCAGCCCAACTGAGGTAAACACAACGGCATGGAGATCCTCGCGAGCCGGATGCTGCTCCGGCCAGCGGATTACGCACGCTCGGTGTCCTTCTACCGCGACGCGCTCGGACTGGCCATCGCCCGCGAGTACAGCGGCGGCACCGTCTTCTACGCCGGCCAGTCGTTGATCGAGCTTGCCGGTCACGGCGCACCCGAACATCGCGGCGCCCCGCTACCGGTCTCGCTGTGGCTGCAGGTCCGCGATCTCTACTCAACCCAACAGGATTTGCGCGACCGCGGTGTGGAGATCGCCCGGGAGGCCCGGCGCGAATCGTGGGGTCTGCATGAGATGCATGTCAGCGATCCGGACGGGATGACGTTGATCTTCGTGCAGGTTCCCGAGGACCATCCGCTACGGCGCGATACCCGCGATTAGTGCGATTCGAGCGGCCAGCCCACCGAGGCCAGCCGACCCGCAACCTGATTCAGCTCTTCGGGAGTGGGTTCCTTCTCGATGACCTCGCGGACAGCGTCGCGGATCTGATCGTCGGTGACCGGAGTCGCGAAATCCGCTGCGCGCAAGATCGATTGGGCCGCCTGGATGACCTCGTCCTCCGACAAGGACCGCTTCAGGAGAGCTAGCAGGGGGTAGTAATCCTTGCGCGGAACACCTTCTGGGTAGCCCTTGTGCAACCAATCCAGGACGTTCTCGAGGAAGGGGGGCCGCTGCTGTTCGATAGTCATCTCAGCCTCACTTCTTGAGCATCGGGAAGAGGTCGACACCGAAGTGATGGATGATCGTGGCCCGGGTGATCCAGGCGACGGCCGTCACGATCACCAGGGAGACGAAGATGAACAGCAGAATCCCCAGGTACTTCAGCGCCGGGTTGGGCTTGTGGATCGCATGGTCGGCTTCTTCGCCGCCGGCGCCGAAGGAGTAGGCCAGCATGCCGCTGGCGAACAGCGCCGGCAGGCCCGCGCCCAGAACCAGGCCCACGACCAGCACCTTGAGAATGGACTCGAAATACGTCATCGACAGTGTCCTTTACTTGTCGCGGCGATCAGACCGAGGCTTTGGGCTCGGCGGGCTTGGCGTCCTTGGCGGCAGCCCGCACGTCGGCCGGCACCACCGAGTTGGTGGAGGTGTCCCAGTCGGCGTTGACGTTGTTGTGGTCCACCTTCTGCTGCTGGGCACGCCACCACATGTAGCCGGACAGCGCGACCAGGATCAGGAAGATCACGCCGTCGCCCATCAGCTGGGAGTTGGTGACGTCCTTGATGACGTAGGACAGCCAGTACGCCAGCGCTCCGACCAGAGCGGCGGCGGGCAGGGTGACCAGCCAGGCCACCGCCATCCGGCCCGCGACCGCCCAGCGCACCTCGGCGCCGGGCTTGCCGACGCCGCTACCGAGGATCGAGCCGGTGGCGACGTGGGTGGTGGACAGCGCCATGCCCGCGGCGCTGGAGCTCAAAATGATTGCGGCCGAGGATGCTTCGGCGGCCAGGCCCTGCGGTGACTCGATCTCGACCAGACCCTTGCCCAGCGTTCGGATGACCCGCCAGCCGCCGATGTAGGTGCCAAGCCCGATGGCCAGCGCGCAGCTCAGGATGATCCAGAACGGCAGGCCGTCCTTCTTCACATCACCGGTGAGGTGGCCGGTGGTGATGAGGGCGAGCGCGATGACACCCATGGTCTTCTGCGCGTCGTTGGTGCCGTGCGACAGCGCCACCAGCGAGGCGGTCGCGATCTGGCCCCAGCGGAAACCCTCCTCGCGTCGCCGCGCCAGCACCTTGCGGGTGATTCGGTACACCAGCCAGGTGCCGCAGGCCGCCACCACACCCGCGATCACCGGTGCGGCGATCGCCGGGATCAGCACCTTCTGGGTGACACCGCTCCAGTTGACGCCGTTGCTCCCGAGCGCGGCCAGACCGGCTCCGATGAGACCACCGAACAGGGCGTGCGAGGAGCTGGACGGAATGCCGAACAGCCAGGTCAGCAGGTTCCACAAGATGCCGCCGATCAGGCCGGCGAAGATGATGGTCAATCCCGTTGACGCGTCGATGCCTGACAGCAGGTGACCGGTCTTGGCGTCTTGCACCTTGAGAACCGACGTCGTCACCGTGACGGCAACCTCGACGGAGAGGAACGCGCCAACCAGGTTCAGGACGCCGGCCAACAGCACCGCGGTCTTGGGCTTGAGCGCACCCGTGGCGATCGACGTCGCCATGGCGTTGCCGGTGTCGTGGAATCCGTTGGTGAAGTCGAAAGCCAGTGCGGTGGCGATCAGCAACACCAGGATGATCATCTCCGTGCTCATGAGTCAGATTCTGGTGGTTGAAGGGCCCGTTTGACCAGCGGCCAAAAGTCCTCGAACTGCGTATTTGCGACTGTCCTGCAGCTATTCACTGGCTGTTAACCTGAAGGTCTTCCCCGGTTCGTCTGGGCCGACGGATCGGGGGTACAGGGTAGGGCGCGGCGCTTATGCGCCGATATTAGGATTCTCGTAGTCCATTGGGCGCCTTCACACGCCCCCCGCAAGGGAGATGCCACGGTGACAAAATTCCTCACCAAGATCGTGGCCTGGATCAAAGCCGGCTACCCCGAGGGGGTGCCCGATCCCGACCAGGTGCCGCTATTTGCCCTGTTGCGCAGGAGACTGGGCGACGACGAGGTCATCGTGGTCGCCCGGGAGCTTCTCGAACGCGGGGACTTCGACCACATCGACATCGCGGTGCTGATCACCGAGATCACCGACACATTGCCTACCCCCGATGACATCGAGCGGGTTCATGACAAGCTCGCCGCCTACGGGTGGCCGCTGGATGATCCGCGAGACAGTGAGGACATCGAATAACCACTCTGCGAGCACTCGCGATCCCACCCGGTCCGTCGGCGCAATCCGTGATGGCCGCCTTGGCCGGCGTCCTCGACGGACGTGACGCGCCCCTGGTCCCCATCCCTGCCGGCGACTTGCGTGAAAGTGAGTTGCTGACAACATCTCTGCGGGTCGGTGAGGAGATCGACGACGACGTCGCACTGGTGGTGTCGACGTCGGGAACCACCGGCACACCCAAGGGTGCGATGCTCACACCGGCAGCGCTGATCGCCAGCGCCGCGGCCACCCACGATCGCCTCGGCGGCCCGGGCAACTGGCTCCTGGCCCTGCCCGCGCACCACATCGCCGGGATACAGGTACTCGTACGCAGCCTGCAGGCCGGCACGGTACCCATCGAGCTGGACATCTCCGCGGGCTTCGATGCCACTGAATTGCCCACGGCCATCGCGCAACTCGGCTCCGGCCGGCGCTACACCGCGCTGGTCGCGACCCAGCTCGCCAAGGCCTTGCTCCACCCCGAGGCCACCGCGGCGCTGGGCGAACTCGACGCGGTCCTGCTCGGGGGTGGTCCCGCTCCCCGACCCGTCCTGGAGGGTGCAGCGGCCGCGGGTATCGCGGTGGTGCGCACATACGGCTCCAGCGAAACCGCCGGCGGCTGCGTCTACGACGGGGTGCCGCTGGACGGGGTGACGATCCGACTCGACGACGGCGCCGAGCCTGGCGAAGGCCGCATCGTCATCGGCGGGCCGACACTGGCGCTGGGCTACCGCAACCGGCCGGAGCCGGATCCCTTCGATGAACCCGGCTGGTTTCGTACCGATGACCTCGGCATCCTCGACGAGGCCGGCAGCCTGACGGTTCTCGGCCGGGTAGACGAAGCGATCAGCACCGGCGGGCTGACCGTCATGCCCGCACCGGTCGAGACGGTGCTGTCGCGGCATCCGGCGATTGCCGACTGCGCGGTGTTCGGCCTTGAGGACGATCGGCTCGGCGAGCGGGTGGCCGCTGCGGTTGTGCTCGTGACCGGTGTGGTCGAACCGACACTTCAGGACATCCGGGAGTATCTGACACAGTCCCTTGACCCGACGGCCGCCCCCCGTGAGCTGCACATTGTCAACGAGCTGCCCCGCCGCGGCATCGGAAAACTGGACCGCCGGGCGCTGCGCGAGCGGTTCGCCAACGGCGGCGACCTACCCGGCGGCTACGGCTGGTGAACAATGGTTGGCACAGCCACATAAAGGGGACAAGAAAGTATGGACGAGCTGAAGTTTCTCGACCTGCACGGTGACCGGGTGGCCTACCTGGACGAGGGCCAGGGCGAAGTGATTCTGCTGCTGCACGGGATGGCCGGCAGCTCGCAGACCTGGCGCTCCATGTTGGGCCCGCTGTCACGTAAATATCGGGTGATCGCCCCTGACCTGCTCGGTCATGGCAGTTCGGCCAAACCACGCAGCGACTACTCGCTGGGAGCGTTCGCGGTGTCGCTGCGCGACCTGCTCGACGAACTCGGGGTCACCCAGGCCACCGTGGTGGGGCAATCGCTGGGCGGCGGAATCGCGATGCAATTCGTCTACCAGCACCCCAACTACTGCCAGCGGCTGATCCTGATGAACAGCGGCGGACTGGGACCGGACGTCGGGTGGACACTGCGACTGCTGTCGGCTCCCGGAGCCGAGCTGATCATGCCGCTCATCGCGCCCCCACCGGTGGTGACCGCCGGTGAACGGGTGCGGTCATTGTTCGGCAAGCTGGGCGTTCAGTCGCCGCGAGGCGCGGAGATCTGGAATGCCTACAGTTCCTTCGCCGACGCCGAGACCCGGCAGGCGTTCCTGCGCACGCTGCGGTCAGTGGTCGACTACCGCGGGCAGGCCGTCAGCGCATTGAATCGGCTGCACGTCGCCGATGTGCCGGTCATGGTCATCTGGGGTGATCAGGACGCCATCATTCCCGTCGAGCACGCCTACGCCGCACACGCGGCGCGCCCCGACGTCCGGCTCGAGGTGCTGCCTGGGGTTGGGCACTTCCCGCAAGCTGAGCGGCCCATCGAAGTGGTCGAGCTGATCGACGACTTCATCTCCACGACTGCCGCCGCCGATATCGAGCAGCCCGCCACCCAGGTGTGACCAGCCCTGCCGCCCAGTTTGCGACCGCGAAGGTCGCCAGGCTGGCCACGGTCACTCCCGACGGTCCCCCGCATCTGGTGCCGATCGTGTTCGCCGTGGCCGAGTCCACCATCTACACCGCGGTGGACGGCAAGCCGAAAACCACCCATCGACTCCGGCGGCTGGCCAATATCGAGGCCAACCCACGGGTGAGCATCCTGGTCGACCATTACGACGACGACTGGTCGCAGCTGTGGTGGGTGCGCGCCGACGGGATCGCGACGATCCACTACGACGGTTCGGTGTGCGAACGTGGCTACGAGCTACTGCGTACGAAATACCACCAATATCACGATGTTCCGCTCAACGGTCCGGTGATCGCGGTGGACGTCGATCAGTGGTCGTCCTGGGGCGGCTGAGCCGCCCGTACGCTGGGGACTTGTGAGCATCGGTCGCAAGGATGCGGTCGCGGTCACCATCGGCGTACTGCTGGTGGTTGCTGCGTTCGTCATTCCGCACCTGCACCTGGGCATCGTCACGCCGCTGATCAACAGCTCGCCGGATGAGATCAAGAACTTCGCCGATACGGCGCCGATCTTCGGCTGGTGGAACGCCCACGTCGGCTGGGGCACGGTTCCGGCGATCCTGATCGGCGCGGCGGCCGTGGTGTGGGGAGCTTCGATCGCCACACGGCTGTCCTGGCGGTGGCTGACGTGGGTGACGTGGGCGACGTCGTTCTCGTGGGCATTCGCCCTGGCGATGGTCGACGGCTGGCAGCGCGGCTTCGCCGGCCGGCTCACCGCTCGCCACGAGTACCTGCGCCAGGTGCCAACAATCACCGACATCCCCGACGCGGTCCGGACGTTCGCTAGCCGCATTCTCGATTTCCAGCCGAATTCGTGGATCACCCACGTCTCCGGTCATCCGCCAGGCGCGTTGTTGACGTTCGTCTGGCTGGATCGCATCGGGCTGGGCGGCGGCGCGTGGGCCGGTCTGTGGTGCCTGCTGTTCGGGTCGTCCGCCGCTGCCGCGATCGTGGTGGCCGTGCGGGCCCTCAGCGGTGAAGAGACCGCCCGGCTGGCGGCGCCGTTCGTCGCCGTTGCCCCGACCGCTATCTGGATCGCGGTGTCCGCCGACGGGTACTTCGCCGGTGTGGCGGCCTGGGGTGTTGCCTTGCTGGCCTTGGCGGTTCGCCGGACCGTGCGCTGGCCGATGTTGACCGCGGTGGCGGCCGGTGGAGTGCTGGGCTGGGCGATCTTCCTCAACTACGGACTGGCGCTGATGGCTATTCCCGCGGTGGCGGTGCTCATCTGCGCGGTGTCCTGGCGTGATGCGGTTCATACGCTGGTTCCCGCGGCACTGGCCGCGGTCACGGTCGTTGGCGCGTTCGCCGTCGCCGGATTCTGGTGGTTCGACGGATACACCCTTGTCCAGCAGCGCTATTGGCAGGGCATCGCACTCAATCGGCCGTTCCAGTATTGGAGCTGGGCCAACCTTGCCTCGGTGGTGTGCGCGATCGGATTGGGCAGCGTCGCGGGGGTGGGGCGGGTGTTCGATATCCCGGCGATCAGGCGGCGCTCGGGGCTGCATCTGGTGGTGCTGGCCGCACTGACGGCCATCCTGTTCGCCGACCTGTCGATGCTGTCCAAGGCCGAGACGGAACGGATCTGGTTACCGTTCGAGGTCTGGCTCACCGCCGCCGGCGCCCTGCTTCCGGTCCGGGCCCAGCGATGGTGGTTGAGCCTCAACGTGATCGGCGCCCTGGTGCTCAACCACGTCATCCTCACGAACTGGTAGCACCCGGTCGCCGACCAAGTAGAGCAGTGCGGCGCCCCACACCACCGCCAGCGCGATCCAGAAACCGGCTTCATAATCGCGATCCAGCACACTGAGGTTATCCAGGTGCAGCCCCGGCTTGTCGTAGACCGGAATCGCCAGCAGCACCAGAACGACCGTCAGCAGCGCAGCCACCAGCACCGGCGTCCACCACTTACTTGGCAGCAGCCGTCGCCCGGCGAAGCCCAGGGCCAGGCACACCGGCGCGAACACCGCGTCGTGCAGGAGCACCCCGATCAGCGCCCACACCACAATGCGAACGATGACATCGCGGGAGTTGTCCGACACCAGCATGACCCCGTAGGCGCCCAGCGCCACTCCCAGAGCGACAAGGAACACTCGTGTCGACGTCACGTCACCACCTCGATTCTGGACAGCCATTTTGTCTGCAGCACACCGGGTCTCGTCGGCGCGATCAGCCTACATGGGTAGCCGTGGTCGAGGTCCAGGGTTTGACCGTTGAGCTTCAGCGCGATCAGTGTCTGCGCGTCCCGGGTGTGCCGCGCGGGCAGCACTGTGCGGGAGTACGGTCCCGGCGGTTCCAGCGAGATCATCCGGACATCGGAAGCCGGTTCACCGCCGACTTCTTTGAGTAGGTCTGCCAGTACCACCCCGGTCCACTCGGCGGCGGCGCTCCAGCCTTCGACACACGCGATGGGCAGCCGGTGGGTGGTCTGTGGCATCGCCGCAAGCTCGTCGAGGGTGAACGTCTTCGTGGTGGACCCGTTGACGACGGTGAGCCGATAGTCGGAGGATCGCGCGCTACCCAGCACGCCCGCGGCGAATGCCGACCGGTTGACCGGCACGCCCTGGGGTCCGTCACCCGATCGCGGCGCCAGCAACGAGACCTTACGCAGCCACGGAATCGTCTGTCCGGCAGTCATGATCGTAGCGACGCCAACGGCCAGCCCGGTTCCGACCAGCACTGCGCGACGGCTGGGGCCGCCGCGTGGCGCACCGGCCGGGAGCTGCTCGAGCGGCTCACCGAGGGCTCGGCGGATCACCGGCAACTTCACGCCGATGTGCACGATCACCGCGCCGGTCGCCACATAGGCCATCGCGTAGTGGCTGGTGGTGAAGAAGAACCTGAACGCATACCACTGCGCGATGTTCATAATTCCGGTCGAGAGCTGAAAGATCATGGAGCCCACCAGAACCAGGATCGACGCGCGCTCGATCTGACGGATCAGCCCGCCGATGATGGGCCGCTCGAACAGCTTGGGGTAGACCGACCACAATTTGACCACCAGCAGCGGAATCGCGGCAATACCCGAGATCACGTGCAGGCCCTGCGTCAGCTGGTACAGCCAGACCGGACGGGTCGGCCAGAAGAACCACGGCTGCGGGTGCTGAATGAAGTGGCTGATCAAACCCGTGGCGAAACAGATCGCGACCGCCACCCCGAGGGCGACCCCGACCCGGGCCGTCACCGCGGTACTACGTAAGGAAGCCATCATGGATTTCCCATCTGCGGCGTCACGCCAGAGCGAGTGTAGCCACGACACGTTCGCCGATCGGGTGAAACCCGACCAACGCCAGACCAACCTCCGCGGCCAGTCCAGCCGCGCAATCGACACCCACCGAAGCCCACCTGAACCAGGGCCCGACAGTTCGGGAGGATTCCAATCGAACCCAGCCGGCCCGTATTCCGGCCGTGCCCGGATCGAACTCGGCGACACAGTGACCGCCCACCCGCAACAGCTCGCTGGCCCGCCGCAGGATCCGGCGTGGGTCGCCGGCCAGGCCGACGTTGCCGTCGGCGAGCAGCACCGTCTGCCAACGACCGGTGCCGGGCAGCGGCTCGAACACATCACGCAGCAGGGCGGGGGCGCCGCTGCGCCGCGCCAGGCGAACCGCCGTCGCCGACTGATCCACCCCGAGAGCGGGAATTCCGCGGTGGATCAGATCGGCCACCAACCGCCCTGGGCCACAACCCAAGTCGATCGTCGGCCCGTCACACAGCGCCACAACCGCCGCGTCGAACACGGCGTCCGCGCCGTGGCCACCCAGCCAGCTGCGGACCGGAAGACGATGTACCCGGCCGTCGTCGTGGCGCAACCAACATCGCTCGCCGGTCAATGCCCTGTCGTAGAGCTGTCCCAACATTTCAGACCCCTTGGGTGGCTAGAGCGAACCGGCTCGATGCCGGGCATGCCGCGCGGACTGGCGGGATGTCGTCGACGATGTCGACGTCGTGGAGTTCTTGAACGAGGCGCACGGAAATGCCGGTGTGCGTCAATGCGGCAAGCGTTGCTGCCCCGGTGTCGGCTTGCGACATCGGCACGCCACGCACGCAGTCGGCGGTAGCGGCGTCGGCAACACCGAGCACCCACCATCCGCCGTCGCACGCCATTCCGAGCAGAGCCGGCACCCTCAGCAGCAGACGCGCACAATCGGTGAGCAGTTCGGCGCGCACCTGCGGGGTGTCCATCCCGATCTGCAATACCGGCCGGCGGCCGGTTATCGCGCTGGCGTCGGCGTGAGCGTTGGCCAGTCGGTCAGCGAAGCCGTCGCCGCGCTGTTCGACGACGGCGAACGCGGCGAGCCGGTCACGGATTTCACCAGCCCGGCACGCCCGCTCCAGATCTCCGGTCAGAGCGACCACGCGGTGCGTGACCGGCGTCGCGGCAGCGGCATCGAGCGTGTCCAGCAGGGCCGCGGCGGCGATGTCAGCGGCGGCCCGCTCGCCCAGCGTGGCGGCCAGTCGTGTCTTGGCCTGCCCGGGCACCGGAGCCTTGGCCACCACCAGCACGGTGATCGGTATCGGGTCGGGTGTCACGAGATTGCTTTCCAGAAGTCGACCGCCGCGGTGACACTTCCCCGCACCGAGCCGCTGACTTTCGACGTGCCCCCAGTGCGCGGGCCGTACTCCACATCGACCTCCACCACATGCCATCCCGCGGCCGCGGCGCGGACCAGTAATTCGAGCGGATACCCCGAACGGCGATCGGTCACTCCGAGCGCCAGCAAAGCATCTCGGTTCGCCACCCGTATCGGCGCGATGTCGTGCACTTCAAGCCGATGCCGGGTGCGCAGCCGCCAGCACACCGCCGCGGTTCCCAACCGCGCATGCCACGGCCACTTCAGGCCGCGCACCGGTCGGCGGCGTCCCGTCACCATGTCGGCACCGCGCTCCAGTGCGGCGACCATCCGCGGCAGGTCGGCCGGATCCAGCGAACCGTCGCCGTCGAGCACGGCGACGATCGGCGTCTGGGCGGCCAGCACCCCGGCGTGCACGGCCGACCCGTATCCCGGCCGGCTCTCGCCGACGACCTCCGCGCCGTGTCGCCGGGCCACCTCCGCAGTGCCGTCGGTGCTGTTGTTGTCAACGACCAGAGCGCGATAACCAGCGGGTATGGCGGCGAGCAGGGCCGGCAGCGAGTCGGCTTCATTGAGGCAGGGCAGCACCACCGTGACCGGGCCCTTGGGCATAGCGCCCAACCTAATCCGGATGTGCGCGCGGATGGATGACAAAAGAATGACATCGCTGCAGGTAGAGGCCGGTGTTCGTTAACCTCTCAGTTATGCTGGCCCGGGTTCTGATCGCCGACGACGACACCGTCGTGCGCGATGTGGTGCGACGCTACCTCGAGCGGGACGGCCTGGAGGTGAGCGTTGCCGGGGACGGAAGCGAGGCGCTGCGCATCCTGGGGACCGAGCGCATCGACGTGGCGGTGCTGGACGTGATGATGCCCGGGCCGGACGGATTGTCGCTGTGCCGGACGCTGCGCCAGGGCGGTGACTTCAGCGTCCCGGTGATCCTGCTGACCGCGCTCGGCGAGGAGGACGACCGCATCGCCGGCCTGGAGGCTGGCGCCGACGACTACGTGACCAAGCCGTTCAGCCCGCGCGAGCTGGCGCTGCGGGTGCGTTCGGTGCTGCGGCGGGCGCCGTCGCCGGTGGCACCGCTACCGCTGGAGGTCACCGTCGGTGATCTGACGGTGTCGACCGCGACGCGAACCGTCCACGTCGCGGGTGCACAGGTCGGCCTGACCAACCGCGAATTCGACCTGCTGCTGTTCTTCCTCACCCACACCGACACCGTCTTCTCCCGCGAGCAGTTGCTGCAGATGGTGTGGCACTGGGAATTCGGTGACTTGTCGACGGTCACCGTGCACATCAAGCGTCTGCGCTCCAAACTCGGCGAGCACCACCGCGTGCAAACGGTCTGGGGCCGTGGCTATCTGTGGCACTCCGCGGCCGGCGGCGGTGACCGTGCCACCGCATGACCTCGCCCGGATGGCGGTACTGGCACTGGCATGTTCGCTGCCGGTGGTCCTGCTCGGCGCCTTGGTGATTCGGCTGGCCCGATCCTGGTCGATGACGGTCACCATGGCGGTACTGGTGCTGATCCCGACACTGGCCACGCTGACCGGCGTGTTGGGCGCCAGCGGTTTCATGATCACCAGTACGTTCGCGTCGATCGCCGTCGTGTTGCTCATCGTGGCGATCGTGACGCTGCCTGCGGCGGTGATGCTGGCGCGCTATCAAGCCCGACGGACGGTGTGGGAAAAGGAAATTCGCGAGTCCGAACGGATGGCCGAACAGTCCCGACGGCAGCTGGTTGCGTTCGTCAGCCATGACCTGCGCACCCCGCTAGCCGGTATCCAGGCGTTGGCCGAGGCAATCGCCGACGGGGTGGTCAGCGGTGGCGAGATTCGGGCGCAAGCCAAACATATTGAGCACGAATCGGTCCGGCTCTCCGAAATGGTCGACGACCTGTTCGAGATGTCGAAGATCAATGCCGGCGCCGTCCACGCGCCATACGACAAGGTGGCACTTGACGAGGTCATCGACGACGTGATGGCCGCCCACAAGATCGCCGCCGAGCGCTCCGGGGTGAGCCTGGTGGCAACTGTGCCCGACGACCCGGTGCCCGTTATCGGGAGCGACCGCGCTCTGGTTCGGGTGCTGTCCAACTTGGTGGCCAACGCGATCGCACACACACCGTCGGGCGGGACGGTGACGCTGGCGCTGGGCACCGACGCGGACGGCGCGTGGGCCCGGGTGGATGACACCGGGGTCGGCATCGACGAAGCCGACCTACCGCGCGTCTTCGACGTGGCCTACCGCGGCTCGAATAGCCGTGTCCCGCGTGAGGATTCGTCGCTGCCGAGCGGTTCGGGCCTGGGATTGGCGATCGCGGCGGGGCTGGTTCAGGCGCACCGCGGGACACTGTCGGCGCTCAACACCGCGTATGGGGCTCGATTCGAGGTCCGATTGCCGCTGGCCGAGTAGTCGGTCGGTAGCCTGAGCAGGTCGGCAGTCGCCGTCAGTGGAAAGGGAGATCGACATGTCCGTAGCCCAACGCGAGCGCGCCGCTCTCGTCGTCGCCCTTCGCGACGTCGGACCCGATGCACCGACCCTGTGCGCCGGCTGGGATGCCCGAGACCTGGCCGCGCACTTGATGGTTCGCGAATACCGTGTCGATGCCGCACCCGGCATCCTGATCCCCCTGTTCGCGGGCCACACGGCGCGAGTCCAGGATGGTGTGGCTGAGCACACCGAATGGGACGACCTGGTGAACAAGGTGGCCGCCGGCCCGCCGCTGTATTCGCCGCTCAAGCTTGTCGATTCGGTGGCCAATGTCGCCGAGATGTTCATCCATCACGAGGACATTCGCCGCGCCCAGCCGAACTGGGAACCGCGGAACCTGGATTCGGACCTGGCCGGCAAGCTCCGCCGCACCCTGACGATGATGGCCCGGCTCACCCTGTCGAAGATGCCTGCCCGGGTGCAGCTGCGCACCCCCGACGGTGAGACAGTGCTCATCGTCGGCCGCGGCCCGGAGGTAACGGTGACCGGTAAGCCCGAGGAGCTACTGCTGTTCTCGACCGGACGGCTGGCCCGCGTCGACTACCGCGGCGATCCGGACATCGTGCAAGCGGTGCAGGCAGCGCCCAAGGGTTTGTGATCAGTCCTCGAGCGACCTGCAGAGCCGCTCGGCGGCGGCGAGATAGTCCTCGATGAATTCCAAGACCACCTCGCGGGCCGGCTTGACCTTGTTCATCAGACCCACGCCCTGGCCGACGAAGTACGTCGCCAGCGCCTGAGCCCCCGGATGGCCACCCTCGGCCAGCTTGTCGATCCGGCGCAACACCGGCTCGGCGATCATGTTCTGCAGCGGCAACGGCAACGGCTGCCGACCGCCCTCGTGCGGCGCCCAGGCGTCGGTCCAATCCGAAACCAGTTGGCGCGAAGGCTTTCCGGTGCGTCCCGCCGACCGGATCGTATCGCGCGATGTCGCGGCCAGGAACTTCTGCACGGTGTGCGGAGCGGTCTCGGCCTCCTCGGTGGTCAGCCAGACCGAACCCGTCCAGGCACCCGCGGCACCGAGGGCCACCGACGCGGCCATCTGCCGGCCCGTCACGATCCCACCGGCCGCCAGCACGGGCACCTCGCGGCCACCAGGAATCGCTGCTATGGCTTCCAGCACCTCGGGAATGAGCACCAGGGTGGTCACCTCACCGCAGTGGCCGCCGGCCTCGGTCCCCTGCGCGACGATCAGATCGACACCCGCGTTGACCTGCTTGATGGCATGTTCTTTGGCGCCGACGAGGGCGGCAACCGGAATGCCGGTCTGCTTGCCGGCTTCGATCATGTAGTCCGGCGGTACGCCAAGGGCGTTGGCCATCAACTTGATCGGATGATTGAGTGCGACTTCGAGCAGGCTCGCGCCGGTGTTCCCGCTCAGCGACGACCTGGCTACCCGCGGCTGATCGCTGATGTCGATGTCATGCGCGACCAGCAACTCATCGATGAAATTGCGGAAGTCGTCGGGGATGCGGTCAGCGAGCTGATCGAACGACAGGTTCTCGCCCTTGCCCTCGAACTTGGCGGGCACGATGATGTCGACGCCGTAGGGCTTGCCCTTCACCTGCTCGTCGATCCAGCTCAGCTCTTGGTCGAGTTGGTCGGGGCGGAACGCGGTGCCGCCCAGCACGCCGAAGCCGCCCGCGTTGGTCACCGCCGCGACGACATCGCGGCAGTGACTGAAGGCGAACAGGGGGAAATCGATGCCGAATTGGTCGCAGATCTCGGTCTTCACGAGCCCAGTATGCGCCGAACCGACTTCTCTACCAACCACCGGGTTGGGAATACCGAACCGAAAGGCCGGGGCCGCTGGGTGCAGCGGCCCCGGCCTCCAGACTCGGTCAGGCGGTGGCCAACGCCTGCGTAGAGATAAGAGCCTGCGCGACCCCGGAGACGATCGCGGCGACCCGGATGGCCTCGAAGATCACCGTCCGGGACACCTCGGCGTCCCGGAGCTCCTTCTCATGAGCCGCCAGGCACTGATCGCATCCGTTGATCGCCGACACGGCCAGCGACCACAGCTCGAAATCGGACTTCGGCACGCCCGGATTGGCGATGATGTTCATCCGCAAGCCCGCCCGCAGGTCGTCGTAGCGACCCTCGAGCTGGTGCTTGGTGCGGTAGAACACGTTGTTCATCCCCATGATCGCGGCGGCACCCAGCGCGGCGTGATACGCCTCTTCCGACAGCAGATCCAGCGCGTCCTCGGTGACCTCACGCAGCAGCTGTTCGGACTTGGTCGCCGCTGCGGTTGCCACCAGCGCACCCCACAGTTGCTGTTCGGTCAACTCCGTCGACCGGACAATGCTGCCGAGATTGAGCTTGAGGTCCTTGGCATACTCCGGCAGTGCTTCTTTGACGGCCTCGATGCCCATCGTCAGACCGCCTCGGCCAGCAGCTCGCCGGCGTCAATCGTCGGGTCGCCCTTCTTCCAGTTGCACGCGCACAGCTCATCGGACTGCAGCGCATCGAGCACCCGCAGCACCTCGTCGACGTTGCGACCCACCGACCCGGCGGTCACCGATACGAACTGGATCTCGTTGTTGGGGTCGACGATGAAGGTCGCCCGATCCGCAACGCCGTCGGCGTTGAGCACGCCGGTAGCCTCGCAGAGCTGACGGTTGAGATCCGACACCATCGGGAACGGCAGCTTCTTGAGATCCTCGTGCTGGGCCCGCCACTGGAAGTGAACGAACTCGTTGTCCACCGACACCCCGAGAACCTGGGCGTCGCGGTCCTCGAACTCGTCGTTGAGCTTGCCGAAAGTTGCGATCTCGGTGGGGCAGATGAACGTGAAGTCCTTGGGCCAGAAGAAGATCACCCGCCACTTGCCCGGGTTGTCCGAGCTCGCCACCTGGATGAAGTAGTCGTCGGGCTGCTTGGCGTCAACCTTGGACAGGTCGCCGCCGACGACTGCCTTCAGGTCGTAGGCCGGGAACTGATCGCCGATTGTCAATAGCGCCATGATTGTCACCACTCCTCGAGGTCTAAACTGGAACAATTCCAGATTATGCCAGGAGGAGCGCAGGTAGATAAGGCCCCCGCACCCGAAGGTGATCATTGTCACCAGTTCCGCAGACCGCCGCAACCTCGTTCAATCACCCACCGGGCGAAGACATTTAGCCCCGTGATGGGCGTCACAGTGAACCGGGCGACGGCTCACACCCGCAGGGGGGCGAACGCGAAGTCCCGCAGGCCGCTGTCTGGGTCGATCGCGGCCCGGAATCCCAGCAACCCGCTCGCACGGGCCGGGTCGGCGACGATGTGGCGGACATCGCCACTCCGGTACTGGCCGGTGACAACCGGCGCCAGCCCGCCACGGGCCGCACTGAGACGGGTGGCCACCGTCATGATCGAGATCGGTCGGCCGGAGCAGACGTTCACGGCCAGGAAGCCGCCCCCCTCCGAGCGGACAGCTGCGACATTGGCGGCCGCGATGTCGTCGACGTGGACGAAGTCGCGCATCTGCCCACCGTCCTCGAAAACTCTTGGTGGTTCGCCCTTTTCAAGAGATGACCGAAATATTGCTGCCACCCCTGAGTATGGGGTGTCACGCGGCATGCCGGGCCCGTACACGTTGTGATAACGCAGCGCGACCACCGAGCCGCCCGTCGACTCCGCCCACGCCAGCGCATAGTGCTCCTGGGCGGCCTTGCTGGCGGCATACAGGCTGCGCGGGCGCAGCGGCGTGTCCTCATCGACCAGCTGCCAGGACAGCTCCTCCCCGCCCAGCGGGCACCGATGCTCGAACACCCCGGCGTCCAGATCGGCGCGACTCCGCGGCAGCGGATCGACCACGCCGTGCACCGGGCAGCGATATCCGCCCTGGCCGTACACCACCATCGACGACGCCAGCACCAGCCGCTGCACTCCCGCGGCGAACATCTGCGCCAGCAGCACCGCGGTGCCGTAGTCGTTGTGTCCGGCATACGACGGCGCGTCGGCAGCGTTGACTCCGGCACCCACCACGGCCGCCTGATGACAGACGACGTCAACCCCGGACAGCAAGCGCGCCAACGCATCCGCATCACGCATGTCGACGCGGTGACAGTGATCGGGCAAAGTGGCCTCGCGACCGTGGGCGGCATCGAGCATGATGTCGGCCGAAACCACCTCGTGCCCGTCGGCTACCAGGGCGGCTCGAACCCGGCTCCCGATGAACCCGGCAGCCCCGGTGAGCAACACCCTCACGGCAGGTCGAACGGTAACTCGACGCCGTCGTGCGCAAGGCAGTGCACGCAGACCCGATCGGGCGGCACCTGGTCGATGGCCTCCAGCACCAACTTCTTGAACGGCCCCATGTTCTTCTCGAACTCGGCAAAGACGTCCACCGCACGCACGCCGGCGCCGACATCAACACCGGCATCCAGGTCAGTCACCAAAGCAATTGCGGCATAACATATTTCCAACTCGCGAGCCAAGACGGCCTCGGGATAGCCGGTCATGTTGATCAGGGAGAACCCCTCACGTGCGAACCACTGGCTCTCCGCGCGGGTGGAGAACCGGGGACCCTGCACCACCACCATGGTGCCGCCGTCGATCACCCCGGGCAGATCGGTGGCCGCCGCGCGCAACGTCGGACAGTAGGGGTCGGCGAACCCGACATGGATGCCGCCGGAGTCGAAGTAGGTGTCGTCGCGACCCCGGGTTCGGTCCACCAGCTGATCGGGCACGACCACTGCGCCGGGGCCGAGCGCGGGAGTGAGGCTGCCCACGGCGCACGGCCCGAATACCCGTCGCACGCCGAGGGCTCGCAGCGCCCACATGTTGGCCCGGTAGGGCACGGTATGCGGCGAGAATTCGTGGCTCAGACCGTGCCGCGGCAGGAACGCCACCTCATGCCGGCCCACCCGGCCGACGGTGATCGGCGCACTGGGCTCGCCGTACGGGGTGTCGAGGTTCACGCTGCGCGCATCGGATCCGAAGAAGGTGTAGAAACCGCTGCCGCCGATGACTCCGAGCATTTGTCCATTGTGGTGTATCGACGTCGGTGGGCTCTTCCGAGCTAGATATCTGGCAGGTCGCGGGTCGAATCGGCCGCCTTCAATCTGGCGCTGATCCGTCGGCATCCGTCCCCAAGGGCAATCGTCTGTCGCCTGCTCAGTTCATCGAGAAAATAGGTGCGCACCAACCGGGCATAGGTTTCCAGCGAAGCCGTGGTCAACTTGATGCCCTCTGTGGTTATCGTCGCGAGCACCCGTCGACCGTCGTCACTGCTGGCATCGCGACGCACCAGCCGGCGCCCCTCGAGACGTTGGATCTGCTGGGTCAACGCACTGGGGGTGACCATCAGCATCTCGGCGAGGGCGCCCATCTGACTCGGGCCGCTGCTCTTCAGATGCGCCAACAACTGGACATCGGCCAGACTCAACTTGTGGCGCCGCATCAGACCGCGGTTGACGACCGATAGCAGCGCCATCGCCACCGACTCGAAATGCAGCCACGCGCTTGCCTCGAGCTCGTCGAAGCCGAGGCTCAGATACCGCCGATGGGCAGCCCGATGGCGATCACCCGCGTTTGGTTCCCACTCAAGCCGCGGAAGCGGGTCCTCCACCCAGTGGGCAGAGGACCCGCTCTCGGCATCGTCATGATGCATCGAGTGGTCTACTCGGCTGAGCCCCCACCGCCGCCGTTGCCGGCATGCGGCCGGGCGCTCTTGGCGCCGGTCGACGACTTGGCACCCGTCGGCTTCTTGGCAGCGACGCCATTTTGGGCTTTGGTGTCCTTCTTCCCGGTTACCCGCGAGCCGCCGACACCGGCGGTCGCCGACGATCCGGAACTGGCCTCGGTCGCGTCAGAAGAGGCGGCCGAATCGGTGGAACCAGTCGACTCGGTCGCGTCGGTAGCCGGTGCCGCCTCGACGCTGGTGGCGGGCTTGGCGAGCCGCGCCGCCGCAGACGCGGACGCAGACACCGGAGTGATCGCGGTGGCGAGCGCCTTTGGAATGTTCACCAGCAGCGTGTAGAGCAGCCCGGGGTTTACGCCGTTTTCATCCGGCGGAGACAGAATTCCCTGGAACACCGAGCCACCTACCGACGTATAGCCGTTGATGAAGGCCCCCACCAACGTTGGCGGGATGTTCAATAAGGCCTGAGCGGCAGCGCCGAAGTCTCCGGCTCCGAGCGAATCGACGATTACCTGCCCACTGTCGCCGGCCGCCTGGATCACCCCTTCTATGGGGCTGAGGCCACCTACCAGAAGGCCGAACAGAGTGGTGATACTAGTGAGCGACTTGACCGCCGCAGTCAAGTTGTCGGTTATCGCACCGGGAATGTTCGTCAGAGGAAACAACGGCAGGCCAAGCCGGATGATCGCCGAGCCTATCGATTCGTTGATCGACGAGGCTGCCGCGGCCAGTTCACCGGCTGCGAGCTGTTGGAGCACCGTTTTGACATAGTAAGGCAGCGAGTATGGCTCCGAACTGAACAGGTAGAAGTTCAACCCCGCGGCGAAGTCGCCGAGCGCGGTCGCGGTGGTTTGGCCGTAACCGATCCAATTCTGCGCCACCTGCCGGACGACAGGCAGTGGGTCGGCGACCAACGCCGTACCGAGCGCTCCCGCATTGGTCACGGTCTGGGTCAAGACATTCACCCAGGCCTCGAAGGGGTTGGTCTGCGCCGCGAGTTCGACGGCAACGTTCGAAATAGCAGCCGGGACATTGACTCCCGACAATGGCAAAGCGACCGAACCGACTGGCTGAATCGGGGACAAGGCAATTGCACTGGCTCCTACCAGCGCTACCCCGGTCGCAACGGTGGAACGCACAGCTACGTGCATGTTTACTCCTGTCAAGGCACTCACTTGGACGCGGCAAACACTAGCTGAGCAGAAGCTGAGAATCGGCCGCATTCGGCGAAGTGCTTACGTCTCCGTCAGGGCCACGCGACCCCGCGCAATCATCGCAACTCAAAGACGCGCAGGTGAGCGAATGAATTCATCACAGCAGCAATCAAGATCGGGATGTGTGTTATTTTAGCGCCGCAACTATTCCCCCCAGGACTGAAACTTGTTATCGGTCCTTAATTAATTAACTGAACACATTCCAGAACCTGTCACCACCCGTTTTTCACCACCCTTAATAACAATTAGTTAAGTTTGCTGAACAATCATGTAGCTGACAGCTCGTCGTACGAATATGGCCATCCCGGCCAATCGCCCCTAGCTACCACCCCTGGCGATCCCTCGGCAAAGGCGGGGATGCCCACCCAGAGGTTCTTAGTAGCGTTCTGCGCCGCGCAGATCGGAACGGACGCCACGTCTGGCTAATCCAGGCCCACCCATCCGCAGGGCTTTGCAGCTACCCGGGGCGAGCCAACGTCGCGCGGATTCGGCAAACGCGGCTGCGCCTGGTGACTGTGCACCCCAAGTCGCTGCCGACCGCCCGTGCGACGATTGCGTGCATGGCGAGCATCGCGCAATGGATCGAGGGAGCCCGGCCCAGAACCCTGCCCAACGCGGTGGCGCCGGTGATCGCGGGCACGGGTGCAGCCGCCTGGCTGCACGGCGCCGTGTGGTGGAAGTCGCTGCTGGCACTTACGGTTTCACTCGCGCTGATCATCGGCGTCAACTTCGCCAACGACTACTCCGACGGCATTCGCGGCACCGATGACGAGCGCGCCGGACCGCTGCGTCTGGTCGGCTCCAAGTTGGCGACACCTCGGGCCGTGCTGGCCGCCGCGATCGTCAGCCTCGGGGTGGGCGCGGTTGCCGGGCTGGCGCTGGCCATCGTCAGCGCTCCGTGGCTGATTGCGGTCGGCGTGGTCTGCATCGCCGGGGCGTGGCTGTACACCGGCGGCTCGCGGCCCTACGGCTACGCCGGCTACGGCGAGGTCGCGGTGTTCGTGTTCTTCGGGCTCGTCGCGGTGCTGGGCACGCAGTACACCCAAGCGCTGCGGGTGGACTGGGTCGGCCTGACCCTTGCCGTCACGACGGGCGCGCTGTCCTCGGCGGTGCTCGTCGCCAACAACCTGCGCGATATCCCGACCGATCGGGTGGCCGGCAAGCTGACCCTGGCGGTCCGCCTCGGCGACAGCCGCACCCGGGTGTTCTACCAGTCGCTGCTCGGGCTGGCTGGTGTGCTGACGCTGCTTCTGATGCTGGCCACGCCGTGGTGCGTGGTCGGGTTGGTCGCGGCGCCGCTGGCGCTGCGCGCGGCCGGCCCGGTGCGCCGCGGCCTCGGTGGTCGTGAGCTCATCCCGGTCCTGCGCGATACCGGCCTGACCATGCTGGTCTGGTCCATCGTCGTCGCGCTGGCCCTGGGATTTGGTTAACCGGCTAGTCCTGCGGATTCTTAGGCCCGCGCAGCCGGGCTTGCAGCTGCTCGCGATCGCGGCGACGGCGCTCGTCGACCAGCGCGATGCTCGCGGTGGCGCGCTTGCGCAGTGGAGCCAGAACCCAGATTCCCAATGGCAAGGCAATCACGATCCCGAACAACAGGGCCACGATGAGTGGGAACTCGCGGATCCCGATCAGCTGCGCGATGTAGTAGATCGCAGCCGTCAGGGCGACCACCAACGCGATCCGCGCGCACGTGTAGATGGCGACGTCAAGGGCCAACTGGCCACCTGAACCCGAGGTCTTGTTGTCCGAATTGTCCGACACCGCGCCGAGCCTACCGACCCGCGTATATTCGGACAAAGGAGGTTTCCGTGCTGTACCTGCTCTTGGTCATGATCATCGCCGCTGCTGTCTACGTCGGATGGCGTGCGATTCGCGCTCAGTCGACTCGGACGAAGACCAGGGTCGTCGGTCCCGACGACGATCCGGACTTCCTGTGGCGGCTGAGCCACGGCGATAACAACCCGCGCTAACCGAACCGCTCGCCTGCGTCGGTGGCAGGGAACCCGTCGGCCACCACCGCGGCCAACCGGACAAGAGCCTCCCGGGTCTTCGGCTTCAACCGATCGAGCTCGACCTCGGCGCCCTCCTCGAGATGCGGGTCGAACGGTACGAGACACACCGCGCGGCAACGCCGGGAGAAGTGATCGACCACCTTCTGCATATCGACCTTGCCGGTCCGCGGGCGCACCGCGTTGATCACGCACACCGACCGGCGCACCAGATCCTCGTGACCGTGCGCATCTAGCCAGTCCAGCGTCGCCGACGCGCTGCGGGCACCATCCACCGAACCCGAACTGACCACGATCAGAGAGTCGGCCTGCGTGAGCACCGAGCCCATCGCCGAGTGCAGAAGCCCGGGCCCGCAATCGGTGAGCACCAGGCTGTAGAAGCGTTCGAGCACCGCCAGCGCCCGGTCATAGTCGTCGGCGCTGAACGCCTCCGACACCGTGGGATCGTTCTCGGAAGCCAGCACCTCGAGGCGACTCGGCCCCTGTGAGGTGTAGCCGCGCACGTCGCTGTAGCGCTCGATACCGTCGGCGTCGCGCAACAGGTGACGCACGGTCGCCGGAGTCTCCAGCGGCACCTTCTGGCTCAGCGTGCCGCGGTCGGGGCTCGCGTCCACCGCCACCACCCGATCACCCCGGATCGAAGCGAACGTGCCGCCCAGGGTGGCGGTGATCGTCGTCTTACCGACCCCGCCCTTCAGCGACAGCACGGCGACCTTGTAGCACCCCGACAGCGGGCGGTTGACTTGTGCGGTGAGGCTGTGGCGGCGCGCAGCGTCCGGCCCCTCACCGACATTGATCAGCCTGCCTGACAGCACGTAGAGCCACTTGCGCCAGCCTTGTGACGGGGGTGGCTTGACCTGCCGCAGCAGCGCACTGGTGGACAGGTCCGGATATGGCGTCGGCGGGATTGCAGGCCGGTACGACGGTTGTTCGGCTTCGTACTGATTGAACAGCGGAGCCGCGGCCTGGCTGAACAGCGGATCCATCGGGATGCCGATGGGTGGCGTTGGAGCCAGCCAGTCCGGTTCGGGCTGCGGCGTCGCAGTAGCAGGATCGGCGAACCGCTGCTCTGCGCGGAACACCGTTGTCGCATCAGTCAATTCGTGGCCCTGACGGGGTCCAGGATTAGACACGGACACTTCCCCCTGACATCTCGTTTCGGGTCGAGTGGATTTCGTGGTGTCCTTCCGACCCTAGCGCAACGTCAGATCAGCCCACTCCGGCGTAGGAGTGCAGCCCGGTCACGACCAGGTTGATGAAGAACAAGTTGAAAACCATCGCGACGAACCCGACGACGTTGATCCAGGCGGCCTTTTTGTCTCGCCAACCAGCCGTCGAACGGGCATGGAGATACGCGGCGTAGACCACCCACGCGATGAACGCGACGGTCTCCTTGGGGTCCCAGCCCCAGTAGCGGCCCCACGCCTCCTCGGCCCAGATGGCACCGAAGATGACCCCGAAGCCGAAGATCGGGAACGCGAAAATGGTGGTGCGGTAGGCGATCCGGTCGAGGGTTTGGGCATCCGGCAAGCGCTGCACGATGCGCGCGAGCGCGCCGTCACGCCCAGCAGCGGCCAGTGGCGACATCTTCAGCAGGAACAGGATGCTGGCCACGCCCGCCACCAGGAATACACCCGAGCCGAGGCTGACCACCGACACGTGGATCGGCAGCCAGTACGACTGCAACGCAGGCATCACGGGGGCAGCATTGGAGTACAGCCACTTACCAGAAACCGCCAGCAGGATCAGCACCGGCAGCAGCACGAACGCCCACAGCGCGCGGTACTGCGGCTTGCGCAGCACGACCGCAGCCGCAATCAAACCGCAGAAGCTGGTGAGGTTGATGAACTCGTACATGTTGCCCCACGGCACCCGGGAGGTGGCCAGCCCGCGCAACACGATGCAGGCGAACAACGCCGCAATGCCAACGTAGACCAACGACAGGCCGGCCTTGCCGATGCGTTCGTCGGCGGACCGTCGAGGCGTTTCGACGACGACACCGGGGCGGTCACTGTCGGCGGTGACGGCGGCTCCGGCCGATACTAGTTCGCGGGCCTCGACCTTGCGGCCGCGGCTGTAGGCGAGCTCGACGGCCAGCAGCAACAGCGCACCGACGAGAATGACGATCGACGACGTGAAGGCCCAGTCCGAATAGCGGGCCAGACCGATGTCGATGTGCTCGGTATTCATGCGCGATCCGCCTTCTCTTGCGACGGCTCCGGCAGGTCCGCCAACATCCGCTCAGTGAGCTTCTCGAACTCGCTGCCCCACCCGGAGTTGTCGGTGCGGGCCAGACCGCCCAGCTCGACGTTTACCGTACCGGCCTGCCCGCCGGTCGGGTAAATCCTGGCCCACACCCGGCGCCGGCGCACGATCAGTGAGACCAACAACCCGCCCATCATCGACATCGCGAACACCAGAACCCACACCTGGCCGGGATCGTGGGAGACCTGCAGGTTGACGAATGGGGTCGCGCCGTCGAACCGCACCACGGTGCCGTCGTCGAGCCGGACCTCCTCGCCCTGGCGCAGATTGGTGCGTTTGACCTTGGTGAGCCGCTTCTGCTCGATGAGCCGCGGGTCCAGGGTGAACAGCGACTGGGGACGGCCGGTATCCAGCCCGGTGTCACCGCGATAGATGTCGATGGCCACCGCGGGATCATTGGCCGCCGGAAAGCTCGACGACAGCAGGGTGCCGTCAAGCTCGGCAGTGGGTGCGAACAAGCCCATGATCGCCAGCTGATGCTTGCGCCGCTCGGAGGGATCGGGATACATGCCGCCCGGCGGGTCAACCCGGATCACGCCCGAGGACAGCAACGTGATCGGGTCGTCGGGCCGCCACTGCAGGGTCTGCGTGCGCCGCTGTCCGTTCGGGAAGGTGACGGTGAACGTCGGGGCGTAGCCGTGGCCCTGCATGTACACCCGGTCGCCGCCGATGCGCAGCGGATGGTTGACCTCGAGGCGGTACGGCCGCCAGGTGCCGTCGGCCAGGTCGGACCCGGCCTGATACTCGATGTTCGATGCGAACGACAGCGCCTGCCCGCTGGGCAAATAGTGGGCCTGGAAGTCGTTGACCCGCAGGCACATCGGATACAGCGACGTGCCGTCGACACTGTTTCCGGCGCGGAACGAGTCAAACGCGGCCGGTGAAGCCGAACAGAAGCCGGGGCCGCCATTGGCGACGACGATGACATTGCCTTCGTATCCGAACAGCTTGCCGACCGCGATCGCCACCAACAGGCCCAGCAAGGAGAAGTGGAAGACGATGTTGCCGAACTCCCGCAGGTAGCCCTTCTCGGCCGAGATCTCGATGCCGTCGTCGGTCTGGCGGGTGACGCGTCGCCAGCCCTTGAGGCGCTCGGAGATTGCGGCCGCCGCTTGTTCGGCTGTCCCCGAGACTTCGGCGGTGGCGTACTTGGGCAGTCGGGACAGGTTACGTGGGGCCGGCACCGGCACCGCGCGCAGACCTTTGGCGTGCTCGATCATCCGCGGGGTCAGACACCCCACCAACGAGATGAACAGCAGCGCATAGATGGCGGTGAACCAGAAGCTGGAGAACACGTCGAACAGCTGCAGCCGGTCCAGCCAGGGCCCGATGATGGTGTGTTCGGCGAGGTACTGCGTCACCTTGGACTCATTGAGGCTGCGCTGCGGCAGCAGCGCACCCGGCACCGCCCCCAGCGCCAACAGGAACAACAGCACCAGCGCGGTGCCCATCGAGGTCAGCGCGCGCCACAGGGTGCGGATCAATGCGACGACGGATTTCAAATCGGCAGCCTCACGTCGGAGACGAACGCGTCGCGCACCCAGGAGATGAAGTCGTTCCAGGCCCCGGTGACCAGCGCCAACCCGACGGCGATCAGCAGCACACCGCCGATGATCTGGATGGTCCGGGTGTGCCGGCGCAGCCAGCCAAATCCGTTGACCGCCCAGCCCGATCCGAGTGCCAGCAGCACGAACGGAATGCCAAGGCCCAGGCAGTAGGCGATCACCAGTGCGACACCACGGGCGACGCTGGCGCCGTCGGTGGCCGAGGCGACGGTGATCACCCCGGTCAGTGTCGGGCCCAGACAGGGCGTCCAGCCCAACCCGAAGACCGCGCCGAGCAGCGGGGCACCCGCCACCCCGGCGAGGCGGGTCGGCGTGAACCGGGCCTGACGCTGCAGCGCCGGGATGAAGCCGATGAACACCAGGCCCATGACGATGGTCAACACGCCACCAACCCGTTGCAACACCAGCTGATTGGTGATCAAGGAGGTGGTCATGCCAAGGACGGCCACTGTGCCGAGCACGAACACCACGGTGAATCCCGCGACGAACAGCAGCGCCGACCCGGCCACCCGCCAGCGTTGCGCCTTGATCGCGACCCGGCCGGTACGCGCGTCGAGGTCGTCCACCCCTACGACCGCCGCGAGATAGGACAGGTACCCGGGCACCAGCGGCACCACGCATGGCGACGCGAACGACACCAACCCGGCCAGCACGCAGATCCCCAGGGCGAGCAGCAGCGGGCCCGCGGCGGCGGTCTGCGCGAAACCCGTCACGGTGCCGCCGGTTTCGGCTCGGCGGCCAGCCGCTGCACCACGGGCAGCAGGTCCTCGGCCAGCAGCTCACGCAGGAACACCGCGGCCACCCGGTGCTCCCGGTCCAGCACGACGGTCGACGGGATCACCGTCGCGGGGTACTTGCCGCCGAAGGCGATCATGGTGCGCATCGCCGGGTCGTAGATCGATGGGAAGGTGACTTTGCGGTCGGTGACGAAATCCTGGGGTGCGGTGATGTCGTTGTCCCGCACGTCGATTCCGAGAAAGGCCACACCCAGATCGCGGGTCTGGACGTAGACCTTCTCCAGCTGGGTGATCTCGGAGCGGCAGGGCCCGCACCACTGGCCCCACACGTTGATCACAACAACCTTGCCCTCGAAGTCCTTCAGCGACAACGTCTTCGACGGGTCCATCAGTTCGGGACCGGAGATTGCGCCGGGTCTGCCACGGCTGGCCGGCGGATCGTAGAAGATGTCGGTCTTGCCACCGGGGGCGACGAACTCGAAGGTGCCACCTTGGGCGACCGCGTCGTCACCGGTGGAGCAGCCGGCCAACACCGTCGCCGCCACCAGGAGGACCAACAGCCGCTTCACCGCCCGGCTAGCTCCGTGTATCCCCAGCCGATGTAGTCATCCCCGTCGTAGTAGAACGAGGTCAGCGATGCCAGGTTGCACAGCCGCCGGGTCGGGAAATGGTGCAGCTGTGCGCCGGTCATCGCCCTGCGCAGGGTCTCAACGGGCAACTGATGGCTGACGCAGACCGCCTCATGGCCCACCCCTTTGACCCGCGCGCGGTCCAGCCCCCGCTTCATCCGCGCGGCGATCTCCCGGTACGGCTCGCCCCACGACGGCGTGCGCGGGTTGCGCAGGTGCCACCAGTTACGCGGGTCACGCAGGGCGCCGTCGCCGGGGGAAACCCGTTCGCCCTGAAAGACGTTGTGCGACTCGATGAGTTCGTCGTCGGTGTCGACGGCCAGGCCATGGTGAGCGGCAATCGGCGCGGCCGTCTCCTGGGCCCGCTCCAGCGGTGAGGCCACCACGTAGACGATGTCGCGCGCGGCCAGCCAGCCGGCCACCGCGTCGGCCTGGGCTCGGCCGCGCTCGGAGAGGTGGAAGTCGGGCAGGCGGCCATAGAGGATGCCGTCCGGGTTGTGCACCTCGCCGTGGCGCATGACGTGGACGATTGTGCGGTCTGTCATGGCTTCGCTTCCGCTGCAGCGCGTGCCGCACCCGGCAGGGCGTCGGCGATCCGCTCGAACGCGGCGTCGTCGAGCGCAGCCGAGACGAACCAGGTTTCGAAGGCACTCGGCGGCGCGTACACACCGGCGTCGAGCAGGGCGTGGAAGAACGCCGGGAACCGCCACGTCTCACTGGCCTTCGCTTCGGCAAAGTTGGTGACCGGCGAATCCGTGAAGAACACCGACAGGAAGTTGCCGGCCCGCGGAACCTGATGGACCACACCGGCTTGCGTCAGCGCATCGCCCAGCAGGCCGGCCAGCCGATCGGCGTTGGCGTCCAGTGCGGCGTACACCGCGTCGTCGGCGTTGCGCAGCGTGGCCAGCCCGGCGGCCACCGCCACCGGGTTACCCGACAGGGTGCCTGCCTGGTACACCGGACCCAGCGGAGCCAGGCGTTCCATCACGTCTCTGCGGCCGCCGAACGCCGCGGCGGGCAGCCCACCGCTCATCACCTTGCCGAAGGTGAACAGATCAGCGTCGACGGGATCGATTCCGTACCAACCACTTCGGCTCATCCGGAAGCCGGTCATCACCTCGTCGACGATCAGCAGCGCGCCGTGTTCGGCGGTGATGCGCCGCAGTGCGGCGTTGTAGCCGGGCAGCGGCGGGACCGCACCCATATTGCCCGGGCACGCCTCGGTGATCACCGCGGCGATAGTGTCACCGAACTTTGCGAAGGAGTCTTCTACGGCGGCGATATCGTTGTAGGGCAACACAATCGTGTCGGCAGCGGTGGCGCCGGTGACACCCGGTGAGGACGGCAGACCCAGGGTGGCGACCCCGGAGCCGGCGTCGGCCAGCAGCGCGTCGACATGGCCGTGGTAGCAGCCGGAGAACTTGATGACCTTCGATCGGCCGGTGAAACCGCGGGCCAGGCGCACCGCGCTCATGGTTGCCTCGGTGCCGGAGTTCACCAGCCGCACCCGCTGCACCGGCTTCGCCCGGGCGATGATCTCGGCGGCGAGCTCGGTCTCCCCTGGCGTGGGTGCGCCGAACGACAGGCCATCGGCAGCGGCGCGCTGCACCGCCTCGACGACGGCCGGATGGGCATGACCCAGGATCATCGGGCCCCACGAGCACACCAGGTCGATGAAGCGGTTGCCGTCGGCGTCGGTGAGCCAGTAGCCCTTGGCCGAGGTGATGTAGCGGGGCGTGCCGCCGACGGAGTTGAAGGCCCGGACCGGGGAGTTCACTCCGCCGGGGATGACTGCACAGGCGTCGGCGAACAGCCTGGCCGATGCCGCGGTCGAGGCGGCCTGATCCGTGCTGCTCATGGCCACCAGTGTCCCAGGCATGCGGGGATGCTCAACTACAGGGTGTAGCAGTTGGGCTTCCCCCCGGCGCGGCGACCCCCGAATCCCCGAGATTGCACCCACGCAGGGAGAGTTCGAGTACGCCTCTGCGCGGTGTCAATCTCGCGGGAAGAGCACCCTGGCCGGGGGAAACCGGGAGGTCAGAGGGGTCGGGCAGCTTGCCGATATGGCCATGGACGGTCTTGCCCGCTATCCACTGCCTAACTGACGTCGTCCACGTCGACGGTGATCACCGGGATCTTCTGGTCTTGCCCACTCGCGCGGGCCGTCACCGTGAGCGTCTCGCAACCCGAGACGGCGGTGGCCATCGCGACCTTGTTGAACACCGAGGCGGTGAACCACGGGGGCTTGAGGTCGGCCATGTCTTCAGAGTTTGATGGTCTGATGCAGCTGCCGCAATGGTTGGCCAGGTTCAACCGGTACGTCACCAACCCGGTGCAGCGGCTGTGGGCGGGCTTCATACCGACCATGGGCATCCTCGAACACGTCGGCCGGCGCTCGGGCGCGCATTACCGCACCCCCCTGACGGTGTTCACCACCGACGAGGGCGTCGCGATCCTGCTGACCTACGGGCCGAACCGGGACTGGCTGAAGAACATCACCGCCGCCGGCGGCGGACGGCTCAAACGTTACGGCCGGACGTTCACCGTCAGCAATCCCCGGATGGTGACGAAAGCCGCAGCCGCCCCGCATGTTTCGGGCCTCTGGCGGCCGATCTTCACGACGCTGCCGTTCGATAACGCGGTGCTACTGACCCGCGTTTGATCAGCGACCAGCCGCATAACACCACCGTGATCGCCTCGGCGAGCACGCTGATCGGCCCATGCGGCGCCTCCCAGCCTCGTTCGATGAATCCCATCACCCCGACGGTGCGCGACATGGCGAAGGCGCCGAGCGCGCCGAGGGAGACCAGCAACGCGGCCGCACGCAACCAGCCAGGCCCGCCGAGCGCGATCAGGATCGCCAACGACACGGAAACGCTTGTCAGGACGAGAAAGCCGGGGCCGATCGCAGGGACGTACCGATATCCGTGCAGATACAGGTAGCCATGGCTGGCGGCGCTGACCAGCAGGGCGGGCGCGATACCGACGTTGACGAACCGGGTCATTGCACCGTCTCCTCTTTCAGCGCCAGCATGGACTGGCCGCGGTTGTAGCTGACCTCGCGAATGCCGAGCGCATCATGCAGCTTGCCGGCAGGCACGGTGAGCGGCTTGGGCGCCGGCCCGTCGCCGGGATGCGGCAGCGGGTATGCCGTGGTGGTGCCGCTGTAGAACGTCACGTTGTCTTCCGTTTTCGAGAACAGCTGGTGGACATGACCGTTCAGGCAGGTGACCGAGGAGAACCGGCGCAGATAGCTCAGCGCCTGAGTGGCATCGTCGGTGCCCCAACCCCACGCCGGGTACATCGCGAACAACGGGATGTGGCTGAAGACGATGATCGGGGTATCCGACGGCAGTGGCGCGACGTCCTTCTCGATGAACTCCAGCTGATCGGTGCCGAGGTGGCCCAGATTCTTGAGGTTCAGCGTGTTGACCAGCCCGATGACGTGGACACCAGCGATGTCGAAGCTGTACCAGCCGTCGCCGCGGGTGCCCGCGCCGAACACGGCGCGGTATTTCTGCCCGGCATCATCGACCGAATCGTGCTCGCCGGGCACGGTGAAGACGTGGGGGGTAATGAGGCCGCCCATCATCTGGTTGACCTGATCGAACTGTGCCGGTGTGGCCAGATGGGTGAGATCGCCGGTGTGGATCACGAAATCGGGTGTGTAGCCCAGGTTGTTGATCTGGTGGATGGCCCGCTCGAAGGAGCCCACCACGTCGGGATTAGCAGTGCCGTTGAATCCGATGTGGCTGTCGCTGACTTGTGCGAAGCGCAAGGTGGGCCGCGTGTGGGTGGCCGCAGGGGCGTCGGCGACGTGGGAGAGCACCTCGCCGCCGACGACCGCTAGGCCGACCGCGGCACCGAACCAGGCACCGTGCCGCATGAGCTGACGCCGGCTCATCTGTTGCGGATCGCCGTTCACCGGGTCACCACCACGGTGCCGCGCATGAACGGGTGGATGCTGCAGATGTAGTCAAAGCTGCCCGGGGTGGTGAAGGTGAAGCTGTACGTGCCGTTGGCGTCCAGCCCCGGCGAATGGAACGAGCCGTCGTTGGCGACGACGGTGTGGGGCTCCTCGTCCTTATTGGTCCACGTCACGGTGTCGCCGACCTTCACAGTGAGGTTGGCCGGGGCAAACGCGAAGTTGGTGATGTCCACGGCCGTGCCGGCCACCGGCGGGGTCGGGGCGCTCGACGTGGTGGCCGACGGCATCGGCCCCATGCCGGGCATGGCCGACGACATTCCCGGCATTCCGACTGACGTGCCGCCGTTCGGACCGAAGTCGACCGTCGGTGCGGGCGTCTTCGCCGGCGCGGAGCACGCGGCGACGCCAACGGCGACCGCGGCGCACGCGAGCGCAGTGCGGGTGTGCTGCATGAAATCTGCCTCCTCGGCTGAACCAAGTCCGCAGCGCGGACCGTCTCATCAAGAGGTAGGGCGACGGTTACACCGACGGCCGTGTAACCCCGCCACCTATCTCTGGATGATGAGCGGAAGGCACACGACGATGGCGGCGGAGGACGATCGGCGCCCGAGACCAGACCTGCGTCTGGTCGCCGAAGCGCGCTATCCGGATTGGCAAGCCGTCTACGACGACAACGTGACGTGGGTGTACCGGATGATCTTCGGGCGGGTCGGAAATCGGGCCGACGCCGAGGACCTGACCTCGGAGGTCTTTTTGGCCGCGATGCGGCCGCTGCGCCTGACGGCAAGCATCGCCGAGGTGCGCGCCTACCTGCGGGCCACGGCGCGCACCGTACTGGCCGCCCACTGGCGGGCCACCCTGGGCACCGAGATCACCACCATCGAGGACCTGCCCGCCACCGTCTTTGGTCCGGCGGCGCCGAGCACCGCACCGCAACGCGTCGCCGCACTGCTGGACGCACTTCCGGACAACTACCGGCGGGTGCTGGAACTACGCTTCCTGCAAGGCTGTTCGGTGCGGGAAGCGGCCAGTTCGCTCGGCGTCAGCGTCGCGAACGCGAAAGTACTGCAGCACCGGGCACTGCGGCTGGCCGCGCAGATCAGCGAGGGGGCACTGCCATGACCCGCCGGGAACTGCGCCGCTACATCGACGACCTGCTGGCCGGTCGTCAGCCCAAGGGCTTCCACCCGGACGACTTCGAAGCCGCGCAGCTGCGCACCGCCATCGACCTGACCGCCGCCCGCCACGATGCGGCAGAGCCTCGGCCGGAGTTCGTATCCGGGCTCAAGGCGCGGCTGGCCGCCGAAATGTCTTCAGCGCCTGGGCCGGTCGACGATGTTGCACCGCCGGCCAAGACTGGACCGTCGGCCACCCGCCGGCAGGTGATCGTCGGCACCACGGCGGCCGCGACGGCAGCGGTGGCAGCGGTATCCGTCGACCGACTGGTGCTCCGTCCGACCGGCGACGAACCGCAGGTCGCCGATGCCGACATGGTGCCGGTCGACGGGTCATGGCAGACCGTGGCGGCGAGCTCAGAAGTGTCCGAGGGCACCATGCACGCGTTCAATCTGGGCTCGGTCAATGGGTTCGTCCGCCGGGTCAACGGCCGGGTGGAAGCGGTGTCGGGCGTGTGCACCCATCAGGGCTGCAAGTTGTGGTTCGACCAGAGCGTCGACCGGCTACGCTGCCCGTGCCACTCGACGTCGTTCTCGCCGGCCGGAATGGTCGTCACGCACGCTCTGCCCATCGCACCGAAGCCACTGCCGCACTTCGAGGTTCGCGAGCAGAACGGCGTGGTGGAAGTGCTGGCTCCACCCACTCAGTCGACCTGAGCTGTAACCTGCGCGCATATCTAAAGGTATGTACAGCAACATAATTGGAGCAGCACTTATCAGTATCGCCCACGTCGTGTCCGCTTCGGGAACCGGATCAGCCCCCGACATCATCAGCCAATTGCAGAGCCAGGGCTACGAGGTGCAGCTCAACGGCCAACCCAGCGGCGGGTTATCGCAATGCACTGTCACCGGTGTGCACCAGTCGATGCCCACCGCCTATGTGGATCTGGATTGCACCAGCAATGACTAGACCGGCACCGCTCGCAATGCTTCGGGCAAGCTCGGCAGGAAGTGCTTGGTGGCGAAAGCCCTTATTTCATCGGCAGTTTCGATCGGATCCGGGCCAGGAAGTAGGGCTGCCATGATCGTATACCGCCAGATATTGTCGGCCAGCTCATGCACGGCCCCCGGCCCGATCCGCTCGGCGAAGCCGGGCGGGAAGATCACCTGCAAGGCCGCCTCGATACGGTGCACCGCGGCCGCGTAATGCTGGCGCGCCAATTCCAGCGTCAGTGCCGGCTCGTCGTGCACCATCCTGTTGAGCACCCGGTGCTTGCGGCCGCGCAGGATTGCCTGGGTGAATGCCTCGACGTAGTAATTCGACTGCGGTCGTTTGGATTTGAGCTCTTCGGCGATATCGGAGAAGAGCTGGGCGTTCTCCCGGTCCACCACGGCGGACACCAGGTCGTCCTTGTTGGCGAAGCGCCGATAGATCGTCGTCCGGCTCACCCCGGCCCGACGGGCCACGTCGTCGAGGGCGACCCGGCGGATCCCATGCTGATCGAACTCGACGAGTGCGGCGTCGAGGATCGCTTCGGTCGACGGATCAGACATGCCCCGCCTGCGCGAAACCCGCTGCGGCATAGCGGTTGTAGCGGACGTTCATCGGAAGATGATCCCACGCCCAGTTGACCGGGCGCGAGCGCCAGAACGCTGCGAAGCGCTGATAGTTGCGCTCCTTGCGCTCGCTCCAGGGCAGGCCGAGAATCTCACGGGTGCGCGGCGGCATGCCACCGGTGGTCAGGAAGGCTGCAACGGGGTTGAAGATTGGTGCCACCAGCCGCCAGACAATCGGGTTGACGCCTTTGGGCCGCGGGAATCCCTTGGTGACGTAACCAACTCCGTAGGCGGCGGTCCGGTGTGCGACCAACACCTCGTCGATCATGCGATCCCAGTAGCGCTCGAACTCGGCGTAGTCGGCGGGCATCGGGCGATCGCTGACGCCGTAGCGGCGATACCACGTCTTGGATTCCAGGTACATCTGTTCCTTCTCGGCGCGCGTGAGCCGCTTGACGAAGGTGTCGGCGAAGTACAGGGCCTGGTCGAAGAAGGTGGCGTGCGCCCAGAAGTACGTGTCGGGATCCAGCGCGTGATACCGGCTACCGTCGGGCATATCGCCCTTGATGTTGTGATGGAAGTCGCGCACCCGGGCACCGGCGTTGTCGTCGTCGCTGCCGTAGACGGTCATGAAGATCGGCGGGAGTGAGCGTTTGATCCGCGCCGCGGTGTCGGCGAACCACACCGAATGGTCAAGCACGCCCTGACCGAGCTCGGCGAGCATGTTCTGCAGCACGGCCGGCCGAGGCCCGATGAGGAACATCCGGTTGTCCCCGAAGTAGCGCCAAACCAGCGACTGCGGGCCTAGTGGCAGGGCGTCGGTGGCGGAATGGGATTCGGCAAGATCCGTCATGTGCAACAGTGTTACAGATTTCGCACTTTGTACCAACCGCTTCGTGACGAGCGTCACGCGCCGTTAGGAAAAGCGCTTGAGGCGCAGGCTGTTGGTGACCACCAACACCGAGGAGAACGCCATCGCAGCGCCGGCGATCATCGGGTTCAGCAGGCCCAGTGCGGCCAGCGGGATCGCCGCCACGTTGTAGCCGAACGCCCAGAACAGGTTCTGCTTGATGATCCGCAGCGTGCGCGACGACAATCGCAGCGCGGTCGGGACCGTCCGCAGATCGCCGCGAACCAACGTGATATCGCCCGCCTCGATCGCGGCGTCGGTGCCGGTGCCCATCGCCATGCCGACGTCAGCGGTGGCCAGCGCCACCGAATCGTTGACCCCGTCACCCACCATGGCGACCCTTCGACCCTGCGCCTGCAGCCTCTTGATCGCGTCGGCCTTCTCCGACGGCAGCACACCCGCGATCACGTTCTCGGCGGCGATACCGACCTCGGCGGCCACCCGCGCGGCGACTGCCGGGTTGTCCCCGGTGAGCAGCATGGGGGTGATGCCCATCCGCTTCAGTTCGGCGATGGCCTCGGCGCTGGTCGGTTTGACCGCGTCGACCAGCCGGATCACCCCGCGCTGGGCGCCGTCGATGATGACGGCCACACTGGTGCGGCCGTCATCGTCCGAGGCGCGGGCCACCCGCACGGTCACCCCATCGACGACGCCACTGACCCCGGTCCCCGGATCGTTGACGAAGTCGGTCACCGCGGGCACCCGCAGACCCCGCTCGCCGGCGGCGGCCACGATCGCGGTGGCCACCGGATGCTCGGAGGCGGACTCGACAGCGGCAGCGGCCGCCAGCACGGTGTCCGCCCCTGCAGGGGACTCAGTCTCGACGGCCGCGACGGCCATCGTGCCGGTGGTGACAGTGCCTGTCTTGTCCAGGACGACCGCATCGATACCGGTGACGGTCTCGAGCACCTGCGGGTCCTTGATCAGCACCCCGAGCTGAGCGCCGCGACCGGTGCCGACGAGGATCGCGGTCGGCGTTGCCAGGCCCAGCGCACACGGGCAGGCGATGATCAGCACGGCGACCGCGGCGGTAAACGCCGCTGTGACCGGTCCACCGGCCAATAGCCAGGCGACCAGGGTGATCACCGCGATAACCAGCACCACGGGGACGAAGATCCCCGACACCCGATCGGCCAGCCGCTGGATCGAGGCCTTCCCGCCCTGGGCGTCGGCAACCATCCTGGCCATCCGGGATAGCTGAGTGTCGGCACCAACACGGCTGGCGCGCACCAGGATTCGGCCGTAGGTGTTCACCGCACCACCAAGCACCTCGGCGCCGGCTCCGACGTCGACGGGCACCGACTCACCCGTCATCGCCGAGGTGTCCAGCGCCGAGGCACCGTCCACCACGACACCGTCGGTGGCCACCCGCTCACCGGGACGAACCACGATCACGTCGCCAACTCTTAACTCGCCCACCGGGATTCGCACCTTGGTGCCATCGCGCACCACTGTGGCATCCTTGGCGCCAAGGGAGAGCAGCGCGCGCAGCGCGGCCCCCGCCGACCGCTTGGCTTTGGCCTCGGCGTACCGGCCGGCCAGCAGGAACACCGTCACCGCCGCGGCAACCTCGAAGTAGACGTGGCCGTGACCGTGCTCCGCGACACCGGTCACCACCGCGTACAGCGACCACAGGTAGGCGGCCAGCGTGCCGATGGACACCAGGGTGTCCATCGTCGAGGCCCCATGCCGGGCACTGTTGAGCGCGGCCTTGTGGAACGGGAGGCCGCCCCAGAACACGATCGGCGTCGTCAGCACCAACACCAGCCACAGCCAACCGGGGAATTGCCACGGCATCACCATCGACAGGGCCACCACCGGCACCGCCAGCACCGCCGAGCCGATAAGCCGGGGGCGAAGCTGCTCGGTCGGGACGTCGTGGTTCATGTGGTCGTGACCGTGGCCCGAATGGTCGACCACCGAAGCCTGATAGCCGGTGGATTCCACAGCCTGGATCAGATCGCGCTCAGAGACCTGCGGCCCGTGTTCGACGTGCGCGCGCTCGACGGCGAAGTTCACCGTGGCGTGCACACCCTCCAAGTCGTTGAGTCCGCGTTCGATCCGCGCAGCGCAGGACGCGCAGCTCATGCCGCTCAGCTGAAGGTCGGTCGTCGTCATGCCTTGATGATACCCCTAGGGGGTATGTTGTCCAGTGCTCTCCAAGCTCACCACAACAAGACACGGAGATCCTCGTCCGGCGGCTCAGGCTCGTCGGGTTCGGGCGGATCGGGATCCTCATCGGGATCGCTGGGCGGAGAAACCAACCACAAGTGCCGACGCTCACGGGCGGTCACAGCGACCGACTCTGTATCGCTTCGGCCAGCCCACACACCGGCGCGATGGCATGCCGCTCCAGTTGTTGCAGCCGACGCCGATCGGCAGTAGCCGCAAAGTCGGCCAGTCCAGGCAGCTCAGCGTGGACTGCCAGCAATCCACAGGCCAGCAACCACGGCTCGGCCGACTTTCCCGCGATCGCGTTCCGAAGAGCCCCAACGACACCACCGGCCAGAGCGCCGACCCGACATGCGTCATAGGGTTCCAGGGCCGCGGCGGGGACCTCTAGAACCGCAAGCCGGCCAGTGCGTAGCCAGCCCTCGGTGATCAGCTGGTCACGCACCAAGGAAACGGCGCTACCGTGCTGTCCGGCGATCAGTTGTGCCCAAGTCGCCCGATTGTGGACACCGACCTGGGCGAACGCGGAACCTAAGACCTGATCGTCAGGGCTGGCCGCTTTGCCCGGAACGGGGTGACCGTCGCGCTCCACCAAAAAACCCGTCAGGTAGAGCTCGGTCAACATTGCCGCACCCAAGGCCAACCCGAACAGCGTGGAATCGTGGCTAGCGAATCGACCCCGCTTGGGGTCGAAAGCGAGCAAAAACAGCTGGCCGTGAAGCGTCGCCGGAACATGCGAGACGTCGGATAGAAGACCGCCAATGCGCTCCATGCCCCCTCCTCGCTGCCCGCCTCTGCGTCGACTCAAATTCCAAGTTGTCGCAGAACAGGTTCGAGACTCACCCCCCAACCGGGCAACGGCACCGCCGCTCCGGCTGAAACAACTGTCCCGCAAGTACCGCAAAACGTCATGCGTATCCCACTACTTCACTTTTCCCCGAACCACGTGCACGCCGGTGGGACAATGAACGAGGGCAACGAAGAAACGGTGACCGGCATGACTCTGACGCACATCGAGCAGCGGTCCGAACCGACCGAACACATCGCCGTGCGGTGCGTGGATTCCGACGTCCACCCCGTACCGCGACGCGGGGTGCTGATCGACTACATACCCGAGCCCTGGCGCTCGAAATACTTCCTCTCCCACCCCGTCGGCGAACAGATCTACTACGACGCCCCCGACTACGCGCACGCGTTCGCGATGCGCACCGATACCTTCCCCGACGACGGCGAGTTCGCCGGTAGCGACCCTGACCTGGCATTTCGCCAGCTGATCATGGAGGCAGGCGCCGATATCGCCATCCTGGAACCGCTGGCCCCCGGCGCACGGCTCGCCCAGGCGACACAGGCCGCGGCGATCGCCACCAACCTCTGGCTCGACGAGCACTGGCTGGACAGCAAGACCAACTGGCACCAGCGTTGGCGCGGATCGATCTCGGTGGCCATCGAGGACCCCGACGGGGCGGCCCGCGAGATCGAGAAGTGGGCCGGCCACCCCTACATGTCACAGGTCCTGATCAAGGCTGAACCCCGCCCGTCGTGGGGTGATCCGAAGTACGACCCGATCTGGGCGGCCGCCACCACACACGACATCACGGTGAGCTGCCATCTGGGCCGCGGTAAGTATGAGAACCTGCCCATCCCACCGGTCGGTTTGCCCAGCTACAACCACGATTTCATGGTCAGCTACTCGCTACTGGCCGCCAACCAGGTGATGAGCCTGATCTTCGACGGAGTCTTCGACCGCTACCCCACCCTGCGCATCGTGTTCGTCGAGCACGCCTTCAGCTGGATCCTGCCGCTGATGTGGCGCATGGACGCCCTCTACTCCGCGCGCAAGTCCTGGCTGGACATCACGCGCAAACCGTCCGAGTACGTCAAAGAACACATCAAATTCACCACCCAGCCCCTGGACTACCCCGAAGACAAAACCGAACTGCTACGGGCCTTCGAATGGATGGAATGCGAGAAGATCCTGCTCTTCTCCTCCGACTACCCGCACTGGACGTACGACGACCCACGCTGGCTGATCAAACACCTGCCCGAGCACGCGCGCGACGCGGTGATGTGGCGCAACGGTGTGCAGACCTACAAGCTGCCTACGTCAGTTCCTGTACTGGAAGGTCAGACGCGGGTGTTCTGAGCGTCACGCCACGAGCGCGCCTGGCCCGCACCAGACCGGCCACGCCCAGCACCGCCAGCACGCCGGCCGCGGTCACCAGAGCCCAGGTCAACATCATCAGCGGCGGGTCGTAGGCAGCCGAGGTCGTCGACGGCTGACCGTCGGCGACCGGCGCCACGAAGACCACGCTACGGACCTGCAGGCCGGTGATCACCGCGCCGGCCAGCGCCAGCGCGGCCAGCACCAGCTGGATGACATGCCTCATAGGGTGCTCGCCGCCTTGCCCTCGACCAGATCGGTGAGGGCGGCCCGCAAGCCCCGGTGGTTTCGCGCCCACGCCTGCGCGGTGCGCTTCCCGGTGAGCTCGACGCCGATCCCGGTGCGGCCGCGGGGCACCCCGGACAATTCACCCAGCGCCCGCGAGGTCTGCCACTTCTCCAGCGGCTCACGAGATTTCACGGAATGCTCCGCCACGGGGAACACCCTCACGATGTCACTCAAGGGGGTGACCTCGGCGCCCTGCCGCAAGGCATTCCGGGTCAGCTCGACGCTGGTGTGGATCCGTGCGGCCTTGACCTGCAGGCCCAGGAACCCCGTCACCAACACCAGGAAGATCAGCGGGACCCAGGGCTGGAAGCCCACCCCGCCCTTGAACTGGATCAGCAGCATCGCGACCGCTGCCGCTGGCCCGGCCACCAGCCAGTACCAGCTGGCACCGCTCTCATAGAACAGCCGTTCCGGCTGTTCAAGCGGCTGATCCTCAAGCATTGGACTCCGGCTCGTCGCCCGATTGGTACCACTGCTGTGCGGCGGGACGCATCACCAAGACGGCCGCGATTATCACCAGGACCAAGATAAACAACCACACCAGACCACTGGTCATCACCGAAAAAAGCGCCAACAGCACCGACAGCGCGACCGACAGCGCGACCGCCGCGCGCCGGAACCGAGTGTCGCCGCTACGGGTACGCCCGGCCAGATAACTCAACAACGCTCCGCTGACAATCCACAGCACGCCGACGCCTCGGAAGAACACCGGCACCGCATCACGCGACAACAACAACAGCAGGCCGGCCATGATCAGCAGGATCGCCGCCGCCAGCCAGCACCAGAAGGCTATGGAAACGAGACGCGGCCTGGGTTCGGTTGCGGTCATGGTCGGGCCAGCCTATCGGGTCACTTGGTGAAGAACCCGTGCGCGTCCTTCCGGTGCAACAGAACGGCGCCGCCCATGATCAGCACCGAGCCGATGATGCCGGTGACGGCAAAGATCACCGCCTGCGCGGTCTCGCGCTCGGTACTGAACAGACTGGCCCCGGTGTAGATGACGGTGGCCACCCCGCCACCGGTCAGCACGGTACGCGTCCAGCGATACCCGGACCGCATCAAGAACAGGAAGGTCAGCACCAGGGCGGCCATCATCAGCGCGAACAGCACGGTGACACCGATGACCAGGACCGAGGCGTGCTTGCTCCCGGCGAAGTAGGCGTCGGCGAGGTAGCCGGTCACCATCAACGGCAGCGCGATCAGCCACAGCCAGAATCCGGTGTCGACATCATCCGGGCGCGCGGGAGCCTCGGGCGGCGGTTGGTGGGTCACGCCGCCACCTCGCAAGCGAGGGCGCGGCGTGTCCGCCCATGGTTCGCTCCGCACGCGTCGCTCACGCCAGCCAGCCCGCGACGTCGGCAGCCCAGTAGGTCAAGACGATGTCGGCGCCGGCCCGCCGGATGCTGGTCAGCGACTCCAGCGCGGCGGCCCGCCCGTCGATCCATCCGTTGGCCGCGGCCGCGCTGATCATCGCGTACTCCCCCGATACCTGGTAGGCGGCAACGGGTACGGGCGAGACATCGGCGGCCGCACGCACGATGTCCAGGTATGCCATCGCGGGCTTGACCATGATGATGTCGGCACCCTCATCGATGTCGAGGGTGATCTCGCGTAACGCTTCTCGCGCGTTACCACTGTCCTGCTGATAGGTCCGCCGATCCCCCTGCAGGCTCGAGGCGACCGCATCGCGGAACGGCCCATAGAACGCGGACGCGAACTTCGCCGCATAAGCCAGGATCAGCACATCGGTGAAACCCGCCGCGTCGAGCCCGTCCCGGATGGCGGCGACCTGACCGTCCATCATGCCGCTCGGTCCGACCACCCGGGCACCCGATTCCGCCTGTGCCACAGCAAGTTTGACGTACTGCGCGTTGGTGGCTTCGTTATCGACGCGGCCACGGGCGTCGAGCACACCGCAGTGACCGTGATCGGTGAACTCATCAAGGCAGGTGTCGGCCATCAGTACGGTGTCATCGCCGAGGTCCTTGGCCAGGTCACGCAGAGCGACGTTGAGGATCCCGTCCGGGTCGACACCGCAGGATCCCAGGGCGTCCTTGTCCGTCTCGCGCGGCACCCCGAACAACATCAGCCCACCGACACCTGCGCCGACGGCCTGCTCGGCGGCGCGGCGCAACGAGTCCCGCGTGTGCTGGTGAACACCGGGCATGGACGCGATCGGCTGCGGCTCGTCGATCCCGTCGACGACGAACATCGGGAGCACCAGATGCCGTGGCTCTAAGGAGGTCTCGGCAGCCAACCGGCGCAGTGCCGGAGTTGAGCGCAGCCGACGAGGGCGCTGTCGTGGATAGCCGGGCAAGGTCATGCCTTATCTGTTTAGCGGCGCCGGCTCTTCTTGCGCGGCGGCGGCAGCGCACCCTCGGCACGCAGCCGGGCGGCATGCTCGGCCAGCGAATCGACCAGCGCACCCACGGCCGCCGTCTCGGGCTGAACATCGACCCGCAGGCCGAACTCCGCGGCCGTCTCCGCCGTCTTCGGTCCGATACATGCCACGATCGTGCGGGCGTGCGGCTTACCCGCGATGCCGACCAAGTTGCGCACCGTCGAGCTGGAGGTGAAGCACACGGCGTCGAACCCGCCGGTCTTGATCATCTCGCGGGTCTCGGCCGGCGGCGGTGCCGCGCGCACGGTGCGGTAGGCGGTCACGTCCTCGATTTCCCAGCCACGGTCGCGTAGGCCCTCGGCCAGGGTCTCGGTGGCGATATCGGCGCGCGGCAGCAGCACCCGGTTGACCGGATCGAAAATGCTGTCGTACTCCGGGAATTCGTCGAGCAGGCCCAACGAGGACTGCTCGCCGGATGGCACCAGCTCAGGGCTCACGCCGAAGGCCCGCACCCGGTCGGCCGTCGATTCGCCGACGCAGGCGATCTTGACACCGGAGAAGGCTCGGGCGTCCAGGCCGAACTCGCCGAACTTCTCCCACACCGCACGCACCGCGTTGGTGGAGGTGAACACCACCCACTGATAGCGGCCGTCGACCAAACCCTTGACGGCCCTTTCCATTTGGGCCGGGCTGCGCGGCGGCTCGACGGCGATGGTAGGTACCTCGATGGGCAGCGCACCATGGCCGACCAGCCGGTCGCTCATCTCGCCGGCCTGGTCCTTGGTGCGCGGCACCAGCACGGTCCAGCCGTACAGGGCCCGGCTCTCCCACCAGTTCAGCTTCGCGCGGTGGGCCACGGTCTTGCCGATGGTGGCCACCAGGGTGCCGGTCAACGGGCCGGCCGGATCGCTGTTGCAGGCCAGGGTCGCGCGGTCGGTCAGCCCGTTCAGGGTGGTCTCGACCGATCGTTGCGCACAGGTGGTTCCGTGGGAGGTGACCACGCACGGCGTGCCGTCGGCCAGGCCGTACTCGATCAGCGTGCGGGCGGCCTCGGGCAGGTGCGAGGCGCTCGCGGTCAGGATCAGCGGGCCGGGGGCGGCGGCCAGCGCTGCCCAGTCGACCTCGCCGCGCACGTCGGCGACGGTGTGCGCCGACCCCAGCGGCAACCCCGCGTAGGTCGGCACCGCGCTGGTGGCGGGCAGGCCCGGCACGATCTCGAACTCGGCGTGGGTGCGGGCCACCGCATTCACCTCGGTGATCACCGAGTCGATCGACAGCGGGTCACCGGCGACCAGGCGCACCACATCGAAGCCGGTCTTGGCCTCGTTCACCAGGGTCTTGGCCACCTCAGCGGGGTCACCGAGCGCGGGGCGGATGTCGGGACCAACCAAGACGATCGGCGACGCGGTCTCGTTCTGGCCGTCGGCAGGTGCGCCGTCCGGCGCCGGGGCGGGACCAACCGCGGGTGGCAGGTCGATGCCGACCACTGCCAGCACGGCCTGCGGCACGTCCGGGTCGGTGAACACCAGCGCGGCATTGGCCAAAACGGTGCGGGCGCGCGTCGTCAGCAGGTTGGGGTCGCCTGGACCCGCGCCGACGAACGTGATGTGTCCCGGCTTCGCCTTACGTCCCCGACCGCTCACATGCCCAGTCATCGTTTCACTCCCGCTCCACCGCATCATCGCGGAGTTGTACCGACATGACTTCGCGCGCACCGAGTTCGAACAACTCCGCGGCCACCGAGAGCCCCAGCTCTACGGGTCGGCCGGGAGTGCCGATACCGGACGCACGAATCACGTCGGATCCGTCTGCTGCCGCCACGCAGGCGCGCAGCGACAACTCGTCGAAGACGCGGCCGTCGTCATCGATGGACTCGACCACTTCGGCGATCGCGCCCACCGGTGCGGAACAACCCGCCTCCAGTTCGGCCAGCAGGACTCGCTCGGCGGTGACCGCGGCGCGGGTGTCGGGATCGTCCAACTCTCCCAACAGCGCCACGAGCTCGGTATCGCCCGCGCGGCACTCGACCGCAAGCGCACCTTGAGCCGGCGCTGGCAACATCTGCACCGGCTCCAGCGTCTCGGTGACATCGCCGAGTCGTCCGATGCGGGCCAGGCCCGCCCGGGCTACCACGATGGCGTCGAGATCACCACTGCTTACCCTGTTCAACCTGGTATCTAGGTTGCCTCTTAGGGGGCGAATTTCCAAACCGAGACCCAGTGCTCTAAGCTGCGCCGCCCGCCGCACGGAGCTCGTGCCGATCACCGAGCCCGCCGGCAACTCCCCCAACACCATCCCGTCGCGGGCCACCAACGCGTCGCGGGCGTCCTCCCGGCGAGGGATCGCGGCGATGGCGAACCGGTCGTCGGATGCCGTCGGCAAATCCTTATATGAGTGCACAGCCATGTCCACGCGGCCGTCGGCGATCGCTTCGCGCAGGGCGGCGGTGAACACGCCCACCCCAATCTCGGCGACTGGTTTGTCAGATCGGTCACCCTCGGTGCTGATGATGACCAGCTCGGCGGGATGCCCTCGCTCGATGAGTTGATCTCTAATGGTCCCGGCCTGCGTTGTCGCCAGCAGACTGCCCCGGGTGCCGATCCGGATTACCGCGTCGTTACTGCCGGCCAACCGTACTACCCGGTACCGTCGGCTCGGCCTTGATCGAACTCCGTTGCCGGCAGGGGTAATTCGCCTGCAGCAACGGCGTCGACGGCCTGTGGATCGAGTTCAAAAAGTTCCCGCAACGCCTCGGCGTAGGCGTCCCCGCCGGGCGAACTGGCCAGCTGCTTGACCCGCACGGTCGGCGCATGCAGCAGCTTGTCGACCACTCGGCGAACGGTGCGGGCGACCTCGTCACGCTGGGAATCGTTCAGACCGGGCAGCCGGTTGTCCAGCCGCAACAGTTCGGCCTCGACCACATCGGCGGCGCGCTGGCGAAGTGCGGTGACGGTGGGGGTGACCTCGGACATCCGCTGGCCGGCCAGGAAGCTGGCAACCTCGGCGGCGACGATCTGACGGGCGGCTTCGGCGTCGGCTGCCGCGGCGCGGGCGGACGGCTCACGCTGCACGCGGTCCATGTCGATGACCGAGACGCCGGGCAATCCAGCCACGGCGGGGTCGACATCGCGGGGCATCCCCAGGTCGCAGAGCACCAGCGGGGGGGCGGCCTCGTCGCGGCGGGTGCTGGCCAGCGCATGGTGCACATCGGCCAGCGACACCACCGGGCGGACCGCGCCGGTACAGCTGACCACGACATCGGCGGCGGCCAGTGCGGCCGGCAGATGCTCCAGGGTCAGCGCCTGCGCGGTGGCGCCCTGCTGACGGATGCTCTCGGCCAGCCGCTCCGCACGGGGCAGCGACCGGTTGACGACGTCGATGTGGGTGATCCCGGCCCGCAGCAGGTGCGCGACCGACAGGCCGCCCATCGAGCCGGCGCCGACGACGGTGGCGCTGCATCCGGCCAATCCGTCCAGGCGCGAACCAGCGATATCGAGTGCGACCGACACCACACTGGCGCCCGCGGCGTCGATCGCTGTCTCGGAGTGCACTCGCTTGCCCACCGACAGCGCGCGCTGGGCCAGGTCGTGCAGGATCCGGCCGACGGTCTTGTTGGTCTCGGCATTGGCGTAGGCACGACGGACCTGGCCGAGTACCTGCTGTTCACCGATGACCGCGCTGTCCAGGCCGCTGGCAACGGCGAAGAGGTGCTCGACGGCGGCCTCGCTGTAGCGGACGTAGGCGTACTTGGTCAGATCGCCCATCGACATTCCGGAGTGCTCGGCAAGCACCTGCCCGATCGCCGACAGACCGCCGTGGAAGGCGTCTACCACCGCGTAGACCTCGACCCGGTTACAGGTGGACAGCACCATCGCCTCGGTCACCAGCGGCGACTGCAAGAGCTCATCGACGATCTTGACCTGATCGGACTCATCCGTGGACAACTGCTCAAGGACGGAAACCGGAGCGCTGCGATGCGACACCCCGAACAGCAGCACGCTCACGGCACGATCACCTGGCCCGCTCCCTTGCTGTCACGGAATGCTCCGTTAGTGAAACTTACTTCCACGGTAAACGCTGCGCAGGCGGCTGGCCAAATTCCGGCGGTCGTTCACCCGTCGTCGTCGACGACCGCGCGGCCGCGAGCGAGATCAGCCCGTAGCCGCGCAACGTCGACATCCCAGTAGCTGTGCTCGCGCCCGTTGAGCAGGACGACGGGCAGACGGTCGCCGAATTCGGCTCGTAACGCGCTGTTCCCGGCAGTCGCCGCGGCGTCGACGTCGGTGGCGGACAGCTCGAAATCAAGTTCGGTGGCCAGCTCCGCCAGCCGGTCGTAGACCTGCTCGCAGATGGTGCACCCGGCCCGGGTCAACAGCTCGACGTGTGCGCGGCTCACCCGAGCAAGTGTCGCAGTTAGGGTTGACCCATGGGGCCCGGGGACCACGACCAGGAACTTGCGGGAGATGCGAGCGCCGAACGCGCCGCCGACGAGTTGGTCGCCGAGCAGGTCAGCGCCGTGGCACGCGACGCCAGCATGGCCGCGCATCGTGAGCCGGGGCCGCAGGCCGCCGAGCCGGCCGAGCCGCCGCCCGCCGACCTCACCGCCGCGGCGTTCTTCGACGTGGACAACACGCTGGTGCAGGGCTCGTCGCTGGTGCATTTCGGTCGCGGCCTGGCCGCCCGCAAGTACTTCACCTACGCCGACATGGCCAAGTTCATCTACGCGCAGGCCAAGTTCCAGCTGACCGGCCGGGAGAACAGCGACGACGTCGCCGAGGGCAGGGCAAAGGCACTGGCCTTCATCGAGGGCCGGTCGACCGCCGAACTGATCGCGGTCGGCGAGGAGATCTACGACGACATCATCGCCGACAAGATCTGGCCCGGCACCCGGGCGCTGGCCCAGATGCATCTGGATGCCGGCCAGCAGGTCTGGCTGGTCACTGCCACGCCCTACGAGCTGGCGGACACGATCGCCCGGCGGCTGGGTTTGACTGGTGCGCTGGGTACCGTCGCCGAGTCCGAGAACGGGGTGTTCACCGGCCGGCTGGTGGGCGACATCCTGCACGGGGTCGGCAAGGCGCATGCGGTGCGACAGCTGGCCGTCCGCGAGGGGCTCAACCTCAAACGCTGCACCGCCTACTCCGACAGCTACAACGACGTGCCGATGCTGTCCCTGGTCGGAACGGCGGTCGCCATCAACCCGGACGCCAACCTGCGTGAGCTGGCTCGTGAGCGCGGCTGGGAGATCCGCGATTTCCGGACCGCGCGCAAGGCGGCCCGCATCGGCGTGCCCTCAGCGCTGGCGCTGGGAGCGGTCGGCGGGGCGCTCGCCGCGGCCGTCTCGCGCAGGCGCTAGCTCCGCTCAACGCGGCTCACCCCCGCCGCCACCGCAATACCCGCTGATAGGCTCCCCGGGTGTCAATCGCCAGCGACATCATCGGAACGCACTACCGGTACCCGGACTATTACCTGGTCGGCCGGGAGAAGATCCGTGAGTACGCCAAAGCGATCCAGTCGGACAATGAGCTGTACTACAGCGAGGAAGCGGCCAAGGCCGCCGGCTACGCCGACGTGGTGGCCCCGCTGACGTTCATTGCGATCGCCGGCCGCCAAGTGCAGTTGGACATCTTCCGAAACTTCGATGTCGGCATCAATATCGCCCGGGTCATTCACCGCGACCAGAAGATCCTTTTCCACCGGCCGATCGTGGCGGGTGACAAATTGTTCTTCGACTCCTGGCTGGATTCGGTGGTCGAATCATTCGGCACCGTCATCACTGAATTGCGCAGTGAAGTCACCGACGAAGACGGCAAACCCGTGATGACGACGATCGTGACAATGATCGGCGAAGCCGAGGGCGACGAACAGACCAACGCTCAGGTGGCGGCGATCGCCGCGGCGGCGTTGGGCAGGCAAACCGCGCGCTGATTGGCGGCGCTGCGAGCTGACCCGAGCCGCTCAGCCCAAGAACATGTTGCGACGCTTGGTCAGCAACTGGTACAGCGTCTGCTGGATGGTCTCGCGTACCTGGTCGGTCAACTCGAAGGTGACCATCGGGTCGTCGGCTGCCGATTCGTCGTAGTCGGCCGTCTCGATCGGCGTCCCAAATGCGATGTGCCACTTGGACGGAAGCGGCACCAGCCCGGCAGGGCCGGCCAGCGGGAACAGCGGTGTGATCGGGAAGTAGGGCAACCCCAGCACCCGCGCGAGCAGCTTCACGTCGGCGATCATCGGGTAGATCTCCTCGGAGCCGACGATCGAGCACGGGATGATCGGCGCCTTGGTTCGCAGCGCCGCCGAGACGAACCCGCCGCGACCGAATCGCTGCAGCTTGTAGCGATCCCGGAAGTGCTTGCCCAAGCCCTTGTAGCCCTCGGGGAACACCGCCGTCAGCTCGCCGCCCACCAGCAGCCGGTGCGCATCGACGGTGGACGCCATGGTGTGGCCGGCCTTGCGGGCGATCGGGCCCATCATCGGCATGTCGAAGACCATGTCGGCCGCCAGCAACCGCAAGTCCCGGTTGTTCGGATGGTGGTCGTGCACCGCCACCGACAACATCAACCCGTCGAACGGCAACGTCCCGGCGTGATTGGCGACCAGTAGGCCGGCGCCATTCTTCGGCAGGTTCTCAATGCCGCTGACCTCAACCCGGAACCAATTCTGGAAAAAGAAACGCAGCAAAGGCAGGACGAGCGCGTTGTTGAACTGCGGATCGAAACCGAATTCGTCAACCGTGTAATCGCCGGTGAGTCGCTTGGACACGAAATCAGCGATTGCCGAAATACGTTGGGCCAGTTCATTAGGAGCCTCGGCGGCGCCACCAATTGTGCCCGCGCCGCGGCGCGCATCGATTTCTCTGACGACAGCGGCAATATCTTCCGCCGACGCGCGGGTACCGGGGTCGGCCAGCAGCGAGGGATGTCGGCGCGCCGCCTCCGCGCGCTGGGCGGCCCGTCGGGCAGCCGCAGCCCGCGTTGAATTTGAGTGCAGCGGAATCACTTTCGCCTTGGAATCACCCGCCACGTCGGCTACCTTCTCCCCACCATCGGCCCATCAGCCGCCCCATCGCTGCGCAACGGCGACCGCGCGACTCTCCAGAGAGCGTACCCATTTCGGGTCGATGATCGGGGTCAAACCTCGGCCACGCACGTAATCGTCGAAGGCCTCTATCGTCGTCCATTTCGGCGCAAAGCCCAACTCGGAGCGCATTCTGGTGGTGTCCATGACGCGTCCGTAATTTAGCCAGTCCATCTGGTCACGGTTGAGGTCGGAAGGCCGGCCCGTCCGTCGCAACGAATACAGTGCCCAAACCCCGGAATTCGGCAACGGAACCGCAACCCGTCCGGAACGCCGGATCGCCTGCGACATCATGATCACGCCGTCGGCTCCGATGTTGAACGTGCCCGACTTGCCCGCCATCGTGGCGCGCTCCAGCGCCCCCAACGCGTCCTGCTCGTGCAGCAGCTGCAGTCGCGCGTCATGGCCCAGCACCGTGGTCACCAACGGACCGGCCAGATAGCGCGACAACGCGGTATCCATGGCCGGGCCGATCATGTTGGCCAGCCGCAGGATCGTGACGGCGATATCGGGCCTACGCCGGCCCAGCCCACGCACGTAGCCCTCGATGTCGATGCTGTCGCGGGCGAAGCCCTCACCCGGCGGCCGACGGCTACTGCTGTCCTCGGTGTAGACCACCGGGTCGTGCGCGTGCGACCCGTATACCTCGGAGGTCGACTTCAGGATCACCCGGCGCACCGACGGCGCCTTCTGGCAGGCCGCGAACAACTGCATGGCGCCCATGACGTTGATTTCCTTCAACGTGGCACGCCCACCCGAACGCGGGGCATAGGAGGCCGCCGAGGCATGCACGACCGTGTCGACTTCGCCGTTTCGAATCACCTTGGCGATAAACGGGTTTCGAATGTCGGCGCGGACGAACTCGGCCCGACCCATCCGGCGCAGAAGGTCTTTGCTCGGTGCAACAGCATCGACCGCGATGACCTTGTTGATCAACGGGTTCTGCACCAGCCGCGCGGTCAGGTACCCGCCGAGGAACCGGCAGGCCCCGGTGACCAGCACGACCTTCGGGTAGTGCGGGGCTTCGGTGTCGGTGCCGCCGGAATCCATCAGGACAGCCTATCGGCTTGCGACTGCACCCGGCATGGCTCAAGAGCTGCCGGGCTGGGACTGGCCCAGTGCCCGGCAGAGAGCTACTTACCGAGTTTTCTGCGCTGGACCCGGGTACGACGCAGCAACTTGCGGTGCTTCTTCTTCGACATGCGCTTGCGCCGCTTCTTGATGACTGAACCCATGAAATCCGTTACCTAAACCTTTGCAGTGCCTGCACCAGAGCAGGCTTGTCTATGTCCCGGACACCTTACCTAAGCAGGGATGCGGAACGGAAAACGCCCTCGGCCCAACGAGCTAGCCCGCGTCGAAGTACGACGTCTCCAGCAAGTCGTGGACGGCCTTGGCATGCACCCGGAACGACCGACCGACCCGCACTGCGGGCAGCTCACCGTTGTGCACCAGGCGGTACACCGTCATCTTGCTGACCCGCATCAGCGAGGCCACTTCGGCGACGGTCAGAAATTGAGCTCTGGCGGCCGGAGCACTATCGGCGCCACCGGCATCCCGCGCCGATTTTCCAGCCGAATCCCGCGCCGATGGCCCGTTCATAGACGTCATCGCAACCCAATCCGTCAGGCACGGGCAGTTCCAGCGGCTTCCCCACCGCTGGCACCCAGCCGTGCATACACGAGGAGAATAGCGTGGCGGGTGGGGTTACTGCGACGGGTGTGGGTAGATCCATCAGAAAATTGTTGAACTACTCTGATGTAATTCCTAGCTGCTCAGAGCGTGTTTTCGCGGCATCGATGGCAGCAGTGACGGCCGCCCGCACCCCACCACTCTCGAGTTCCCGCAGGCCAGCGGCGGTGGTCCCGCCCGGGGAGGTAACCATCGCGCGCAGCCGGGCCGGGGACGTGTCCAGCCCGCTGTCTACGCCGGCTGCGCGCTCGCTGTCGAGGCGTTCCAGGAGCATGGCCGCCGATCCGGCCATCGTCTGCACCGCAAGATCGGTCGCGACTGCTCTGCTGAGGCCATTCGCGACCGCTGCGTCGACCAATGCTTCGACGAAAAGGAAGAAATACGCCGGCCCCGAACCGGAGACCGCGGTGACGGCGTCGAGCTGGCTTTCCGGCACGGTCAGCACGTCGCCGACGCACTTGAACACCGCCGCGACGTCGGCGAGCTGCTCAGCTGTGGCAAACCGGCCCGCAGCGAGCGCGCTGACGCCCGCACCGACCAACGCGGGGGCGTTGGGCATCACCCGGACCACCGGCGAGCCAGCGGGCAGCCGGGACTCGTAAAAGCCGATCGTCACGCCAGCGACGACGGTCACGAAGACCTGTTCGATGGTGTCGCTCTCGGCCTGGGCGGCGGCGTCGGCGATGGCGGCGACGACCGACTCGGCGTCGCCGGGTTTCACAGCGACGATCACGAACGCCGCGGTTTCGACCGCCTCGGCGACCGTAGCCATCCGAACCGAGTACTTCTCGCCCAAGTAGCGGGCCCGTTCCGGCATCCGCTCCGACACCACAAGGTCTTTAACCTGCCGGCCCGCCCGAAGGAGCCCGGCAAGGATCGCCTCGCCCATACTGCCGCCGCCGATGATCGCGATTCTGGCCATGTCGGAAGACCCTAGCGGGCCTGAGCAAACGTTATTGGGCGGGCACCAAGGCCAGCTGACGGGTCTGCACGATGATGCGCCCCGCGCTGTCAACCACAATGTGGTCTTCGTCGAACCAGTCCTGACCGATCTGCGTCGTCGTACAGGCCACCCGCAGCCAGCCGTCATCGGGCCTGCCGCGTAGGTACGCGGTCATCTGCACCGTGGGAGCCCAGCCCCGGCGGTTCACCGCGTAGCAGACCGGCACCGAGATGTCGCCGCACATCAGCGCGAACAACACGTCCACCGGACCCTCCTTGGGCCGGACCCAGATCGTGAACACCGGTGCCCCGGCCTCGGTGACCGTCTCGGTCAGCTCCGGACGGATGTCGCAGCCGCGAGCCAGATTGTTGATCGCCGCGGCGGGATGGCCCGGGCCGATCGGCTCGATATGCGCGGGCGGCTCCACACTCATCAACGCCGTCACCGGATTGGCCGACAGCAAGGGCGCCACGTGGTGCTCCGGATCACCCAGCGTGACGACGGCCCGCACGCAGACTCGCTCGCCCTGGGATAGCGCCACATCGACCAGGCCGATGCGACGGCCGCGCTTCTGCACTCCGGTGATCAGCCGGACCGGTCCGGGGTCGGGCGCGGACAGAAAATCCGCCGACACCGCCACCGGTTCAAAGCCCTCATAGGCATACGCCTCGCGAGCCGCCTTGGCGCACAACGCCAACATCACGCCGCCGTGGATTTTCGGCCCAATTGTCCAGTGCTCGTTGAGATTTGCCTCGAAGCCGCCATCAAGCGGGTGCAACGCCATCACATCGTCGAACCGGGGGTACATCAATACCTCTCTCGTTCAGCGCAACAGGTGGGTGCGCGCGAACTGAAGCGACTCGACCAGAAGCTCCTCCCGCTCAGCTTTGGTGCGCGCACCCGAGGTGGTGACCTCGAGGATCACATGCCCGGTGAAGTCGCTGGCCGCCAGCATCTGGCATACCTCCGCGGTCGGCTGCGTCCCACGGCCGGGCACCAGATGTTCATCGGTCGACGCACCGTTGCCGTCGCACAGGTGCAGGTGCACCAGCCCGGAGCCCATCCGCTCGGCCATCTCCAGGGCGTCGGTGCCCGCCGTCGCGGTATGCGACAGGTCCAACGTGTAGTGGGCGTGGTTGCCGTCGAGCGGGTCGTAGGACGGCGCGAACGCCGAAATCCCAACGCCGGGACGGCCACCGCGCTTACGCATCCGTTCGATCGACGGGTCCCCTGAGCCGAAGAACCGGTCGGTGCGGAACGGGAACATATTCTCCACCGCCACCAGCACATCGCTGCGGCTCTCCAACTCGGCGACCTGCTCGCTGAATCCGTCGGCGTACCGGCGCTGCCACCGGAATGGTGGGTGCACCACCACGGTCTGTGCACCGAGCCGCTCGGCGGCCTGCACGCTGCGGGTCAGCTTCGGGATGGGGTTGGCCCCCCACACCCGCTGAGAGATCAGCAGACAGGGCGCGTGCACCGACAACACCGGCATGTTGTAGCGGCGCGACAGCTTGGCGATGGCCCCGACGTCCTGGCTGACCGTCTCGGCCCACACCATGAGTTCGACACCGTCGTAACCTAATTCGGCCGCGTACTCGAAAGCGGCCTCGGTCCTCAGCGGATAGACCGAGGCCGTCGACAGACCGACCTTGATTGCGGGGCGCACTGATGAATCAGGTCGATTGCAACAGCGCCAACGGGCCGAGTGTGACCAGCGCACCGACCGCAACCGCGATCAGAGTGCTGGCGATGTCCTCGGTTTTCCGGACGATTCGAACGGCCACCACAAGGCCAAGGATGACCAATACCGACAGCACGAGGGCGACGATGTTGTTCCACCGCCACAGCTGGTCGAAAGCGATGAACAACCCCGCGCCGAACACGACGGCCAGAATCGACTGGCCGACCACCAGAAGGGCGCGCCACAGCGTGGTGAGCCTGCCCTCGCGGGGATGCTCCTCGGCTGCGTCGGCAGCCACGTCGGTGGCCACCGCCGCCGCGCCGCGGTCGTGTCCGTCGTCTTGCTCGACGCCGCGCCGAGCCAGATCGTCGGCCACTGTCTGGCCACTGAACAACGTGCCACCGGAGGACCGCAGATACGACTGCAGCTCGGCGGCCTCAGCGACCTGTTCGTCAGGAGCCAGGTCCAGCGCCGGGGCCGCTTCGTCGAGTGGATCGAAGGCCATCTGTTCGGCGTCCGAGGCTTCAGCGGCCGCAGAAGCCCCAGCGTCGGCTCCTTGGCCCTGTTCGGGCCGGCGCAGGGGACGGGGGTCGTAGCTACGCTCAGGGCCGCGTTCACGCCGTGGGAGCGGGCTGTCCGCGCGCGGCGGTGGTGCGTCGAACGGTCGTGCCGGCTCCTCGTCCACCTCGTCGACCGCGGGGGCCGATCCGTTGGTGACCGGTACCCCGACGGCTTCAGGGACGACCGGCTGCGCATCGACTGGCTCGTCGTCGACCGGCTCCCCGGCCACCTCGACATCGGTGACCTCGACATCGCGCGCGATGGGAATCTCGCCGGTCCGAATGATCGGGATCTCGCCGGTCAGTTCGGCGACGGTCACCGCGTCACTGTTACCGCGCCGACGACGGCGCCGCCCGCCGACCGGCGGCGAGCCGATCGTTCCGTTCTTGGCAAGCAGCTCGGCGACTGAAATGGGCCGACTGTTCTCGCTGTCATCTGGTGCAGTCATCGTGTGCCTCTCGATCGGGCGCCAGTCGACCGATCAAAACCCTTGTGCCCAGCATCCCCCACGGAGGTTTCCACCAGGGCAGTTCCATCAGCTTCGCTGTCGAGTCGGCGCAGGATAATGCCCTCGCGCAGCGCCCACGGACAGATATCGACCGATTCCAAGGAGAGTGCTCGCATGCTTGCCTCCGCCACCAAAGCACCGGCCACGATCTGTGGCGCACGCTCGGCACTGACTCCCTCCAACTCGGCACGATCTGTCGTGGTCATCCTAGAGATGAAAGATATGAGCTGCCTCAGGCCATTGGCCGTCAGCGTTCGCTTGACCCTGGGCCCCGCCCCAGAGGGCGCCGCACCAGTGAGGCGGGCCAGCGAGCGGAACGTTTTCGACGTCGCCACCGCGAGGTCGGGACGGCCGGCGTCCAGGACGAACGCACTGGCCTCGCCGAGCTCGTTGTCCAGCCAGTCACGGAGCATGGCCACCCGGCGCCGGCCCGGCGGATCGTCGGGCAGCCACTCGCGGGTGAGCCGGCCGGCGCCCAGCGGCAGCGACAACGCCACCTCAGGCGCCTCGTCGACCCCGTTGGACAGCTCCAGCGATCCACCACCGATGTCGAGGTTGATGATCCGCCCGGCACTCCAGCCGTACCACCGCCGCACGGCCAGGAAGGTCAGCCGGGATTCGTTGGCGCCGGACAGGACTTGCAGGTTGACCCCGGTTTCAGCCAGCACGCGGGCAAGGACGTCCTCAGAGTTCTTGGCGTCGCGGACGGCGGACGTCGCGAACGCCATCAGGTCGGCGCAGCCAGAACTCGCCGCGATCTTGGCAAACTCGTCGACGGTGTCGACCAGCTTGTCGGAGCCGCGACGGGTGAGCTTGCCGGAGTCGTCGATCGCCTCGGCGAGGCGAAGCGCCGCCTTTGTCGAACTCATCGGAGTTGGATGCCCGCCACGGTGCGCATCGACCACCAGCAGATGAACCGTATTGCTGCCCACGTCGAGCACACCTAATCGCACGTGATCAAAACTAGCCTGACGGTGACGCGCTTCACGTGCGACATGGGGCAAAAGCCAACGAGAAGGCGGAGCGCAAGTGGGCTACCGTTGGGCGCTGTGACACAAGGGCACCCTGGCGAAGTTGAACTGGACTTCCCTCGTGAGTGGGTGGAGTTCTACGACCCGGATGATCCAGAACATCTCATCGCCGCGGATCTGACCTGGCTGCTGTCCCACTGGACCTGTGTCTTCGGAACCCCGGCCTGCAAAGGCACGGTCGAGGGCCGCCCGGACGACGGCTGTTGCTCACATGGTGCGTTCCTATCCGATGACGACGACCGCGCCAACCTCGACGACGCCGTCAAGCAGTTGACCGATGCCGATTGGCAGTTCCGGGACAAGGGCCTTGGCCGCAAGGGCTACCTGGAGAAGGACGAGTACGACGACGAGCCGGCCCTACGCACCCGCAAATACAAGGGCGCCTGCATCTTCCTCAACCGACCCGGCTTCCCGACCGGCATCGGCTGCGCACTGCACACCAAGGCAATCAAGCTCGGCGTCGAACCGCTGACGATGAAACCCGAGGTGTGCTGGCAGCTGCCCATCCGGCGCACCCAGGAGCGGATCACCCGGCCGGACGGCAGCGAGATCCTCAAGACCATGATCACCGAATACGACCGGCGCGGCTGGGGCGAGGGCGGTTTGGATCTGCACTGGTATTGCACCGGCGACCCGGCGGCACACGTCGGAAAAAAGCAGGTGTGGCAGTCCTACGGCCCCGAACTGACGGCGCTGATCGGTGAGAAGGCGTACGCCGAACTGGCGGCCATGTGCAAACGGCGCGGTGGGTTTCCGCTGCTCGCCATCCACCCCGCCACTCGCGCTGCGCAGTAGCCGCAGCGACTCGATCACGACAGTCTGACTCGACCGGCCGGGCGAACCCTACCCAGCTGTTAATTTGCTAGATCCGCATTCCCGTGCACAAAGTTTGTGGCGAATGTCATCTTGACCGGTGGTTGCCTAACAGGGTTGCTGAAGTTACGGTGCAGTTAACAACAGTTCTCTGATACCGGGGGATCACTTTCGCTGTGTTGGCTGAACAGTCTGATAACCACATCTCAGTTGGTAACAACTGGGTCTCAGATGTTCGCCAAAACTCAACCTCAGCGTTATTTGACGAGGACAGCGTCCCCGCCCTTTGGCCCGAGGCGCGCGCCTCGCAACGCGAGATACGACACGTCCGGCATTCCAAGCGAGTGATCTTCGGCGACGCCGCGATCATTTGCTTGATGTCGACAGTCGCGACGGTGCTGGTGTTTGCCGGCGAACCGGACGCCTTGCTGACCTACGCACTGGGCTCGGCAGGGCTGGCCGCGTTGTGGATGATCGCACTGGGTCTCAACGGCTACCGTGCGCGTCGGGTGGTCGGCCGTCGCGTCAGCGAATGCACGAGCGTCGCACTTGCCACCCTGCAGCTGTTTGGCCTGATCGCGATCGGTGCGCTGCTGTTGGACGTCGACATCTCTCGGAGTTATCTCGCGATCCTCTGTCCGGCCGGACTGATCGGTCTGCTGTTGAATCGCCAGCACTGGCAGCGAGTAGCGGCCGCCGAACTCAGCCGTGCCGAGCATCAGGTCTCGGTGCTCGTCGTTGGTAGCTCGCGATCGGCCGCCGACGTTGCCGCTACCTTCGTCCGAGACCCCAGTTCCGCATATCGCGTCGTCGGGATCTGCACCCCAGCGGGACCGACAGCGCGCGACCGCAGCATCGACGTCGACGGGCAGGCCATCCCCATCGTCGGGATCGACCAGGCCATTACCGATGCCGTACGCCGTACCGGGGCGGACACCGTCGCGCTGACGGCCACCGATCATCTGCACCCCACCGAGGTCCGCCGATTGATCTGGGAACTCGACTCGCTGAGTGTGGATCTGATGATCGCCCCTGGGCTGGTCGACATCGCCGACGACCGGTTGCACAGCCGCCCGGTCGCAGGCATGGCCATGTTTGAGGTCACCAAGCCCCAGTACGAAGGGGCGAATTCAGCCGCCAAGCGGGCCTTCGACATCGTGTTCACCGCGATCGCGATGATCGTGGTTGCACCCCTGTTCGCACTGGCGGCACTGGCCGTGCGACTGTCCAGCCCCGGACCGGTTTTCTACGTCTCGGAGCGGATCGGAATCAAGGGCACCACGTTCAAAATGCTCAAGTTCCGCAGTATGGTCGCCGACGCCGACGCGGACGTGTCGGCGTTGATCTCCGCCGACGGCACCAGCCCGTTGTTTTGGAAAGCGAAGGACGATCCACGGGTTACCCGGGTCGGCAAGGTCATTCGCAAATACAGCATTGACGAGCTGCCCCAATTCATCAACGTGCTGCGTGGCGATATGAGCGTTGTCGGACCGCGGCCGCAGGTCCGCCGTGAAGTCGACTCGTATGACTACCTGGTTCGCCGCCGGTTGAGCGTCAAGCCCGGGTTGACCGGTCTGTGGCAGGTCAGCGGACGGTCAGACCTCCAGACCGAGGATGCCGTCCGGCTGGACCTGAGCTACATCGAGAACTGGTCGCCGATCAAAGATCTGGTGATCATCGCCAAGACGATCAAGACCGTGCTGAAGGGCGACGGCGCCTACTAGCCCTCCAGCTTGTAGCCCAGCCCGCGCACCGTGACCAGGTGCACCGGGTTGGCCGGGTCCGCCTCGATCTTCGACCGCAGCCGCTTGACATGGACGTCGAGCGTCTTCGTGTCCCCGACGTAGTCGGCACCCCAAACCCGGTCGATGAGCTGCCCGCGGGTGAGCACCCGGCCGCTGTTGCGCATCAGGTACTCCAACAGATCAAATTCCTTGAGCGGCAACGTGATCGGCTCGCCATTGACCGTGACGACGTGACGCTCGACATCCATCCGGACCGGGCCGGCCTCCAGGATGGCGTCGCCGCTGCCGGAGTCTTCGGTGTCGCTGCCGCGGCGCAGTACAGCACGGATGCGTGCGATCAGCTCGCGCGCCGAGTAGGGCTTGGTGACGTAATCGTCGGCACCGAGCTCGAGCCCGACCACCTTGTCGATCTCACTGTCACGCGCGGTGACCATGATCACCGGCACGCTGGAGCGGGCGCGCAGCTGCTTACAGACATCGGTGCCGGTCATTCCCGGCAACATCAGATCCAGCAGCACGATGTCGGCCCCGGATCGGTCGAATTCAGCAAGGGCGGACGGCCCGTCACCGACCACGGTGGCCTCGAATCCCTCCTTGCGGAGCAGGAAGGCCAATGGATCGGCCAGCGATTCCTCGTCTTCCACGATCAACACATTGGTCATTGGCGTAGTGCCTCCTCGTCAATAGCCGATTGGTCGGCTGGTTCGTCATCGTCATTGTTGGGATAGGCGGGAATGGACAGGGTGAAGGTCGAGCCGGTTCCCGGCTGGCTCCACAGCCGGATACTGCCGTTGTGGTTGGCCGCCACATGCTTGACGATGGCCAACCCCAGACCAGTGCCGCCAGTGGCACGGGAGCGTGCTTTGTCGACCCGGAAGAATCGTTCGAACACCCGCTCCTGATCGGCGCGGGCGATACCGATTCCCCGGTCGGTGACCGAGATCTCGATGTTGTCGCCGCGGCGACGGCGGCTGATCGACACCTTCGATCCATCCGGTGAGTACGCGATCGCATTGGAGATCAGGTTCGCCAACGCGGTGACCAACAACGGCTGGTCACCCAACACCCGGAACCCGCTCGGCGCGTCGGTGGTCACCTTGATATCGGCGTTGTCGGCTGCCACCTTGTGGCGCGAAATCGCCTCGCTGACAACGGAGTCCACCTCAACACCATCGAGGTCTGGCAGCGGCTCGGCGCCCTGCAGACGCGACAGCTCAATCAGCTCATGGACCATATTGGCCAACCGCTGGGACTCGGTGAGGATCTTGCGGCTGAAGTGATGCACGGTCTCGGGGTCTTCAGCCGACTCCAGCAGTGCCTCGGCAAGCACGCCCATCGCGGCGACAGGTGTCTTGAGTTCGTGGCTGACGTTGGCCACGAAGTCGCGCCGGCTGGCCTCCATGCGAGCCTGCTCGGACTGATCGTCGACGTAGACCACGGCGAATCGCGGATCCTGCTTGCTCAGCAACTGGACGTGCCCGCGTACCGACAACCCCGAGCGCCCGGGCGCAGCCCGCTGCGGCTGCTGGGACAGGTCGACCTCGACGCCCTCACCGGTGGCCAGCACGCGCTGAGCTGCGCTCCAGGCCCGCTCGTCAAGCTGCCGATCACGCACGAGCCCCAGCTCCGTGGCGCGGTCATTGATGAACACCACGTCGCGATGCGAATCGACGACCACCATGCCGATCGGCGCCAGCGCCACGACATGCTGCAGCATCTGCGAGACGGTGATCCCAGCCTCGGTGATCGCGCGGCGCCGCCTGCGCGCCACTATGCGCGGGGTGAGTGCGGCCCCGATTCCGAAACCGAGACCGAGCGCTACCAGCGCCGCGACGGTGACCGATAGTGCCACCGAGACAACACTCACATGCAAAGCGTACGCATTGGGTGAACGTCATCCCAGCAGCGTGCGGCTGAATCGGGCTACGTCACACAGTTAGCGCGCATGTATTCCGCCGCCGTTTACCGGGCGTTTGCCAACCGGGCCGGCAATCGACCGCCTACTTGGCACCCTGGCTGGCCACCGCGGCAGCACCTGCAGCGGCGGCCTCGGGATCCAGGTACGTACCGCCGGCCACCAGCGGTTTCAGATCGGCGTCCAGGTCGTAGCGCAGCGGGATGCCGGTCGGGATGTTCAGGCCGACGACATCCGCGTCGGACATCCCGTCCAGGTACTTCACCAGCGCACGCAGCGAGTTGCCGTGCGCGACCATCAGCACCGTTTTACCCGCCTGCAGATCCGGCACGATCGTCTCGGTGAAATAGGGAACGAAGCGGGCCACCACGTCGGCCAGGCATTCGGTCAGCGGGCCCCCGCCGATGTCGGCGTAACGCGGGTCGGTGTCCTGGCTGTAGGTGCTGCCCGGCTCGATCGGCGGCGGCGGCGTGTCATAGCTGCGCCGCCACAGCATGAACTGCTCCTCGCCGTACTTCTCTTTCGTCTCGGCCTTGTCCAGGCCCTGGAGGGCACCGTAATGCCGCTCGTTGAGCCGCCAGTCACGGCGCACGGGGATCCACAGCCGGTCGGCGGCATCCAGCGCCAGGTGCGCGGTGGTGATCGCGCGGCGCAGCAGCGAGGTGTAGAGAACGTCAGGAAGCAGGCCCTGCTCGGCCATCAGCTTGCCGCCGCGCACCGCCTCGGCCCGGCCCTTGTCCGTGAGGTCGACGTCCACCCAGCCGGTGAACAGGTTCAGCGCGTTCCATTCGCTCTCGCCGTGCCGCAGCAGGATCAGTGTGGAGTCAGCCATGCCCGAAATCCTCTCACGACGGCGCTCAGTGGTCGCGGCCGTTCCCGTCTGTCTCATCGTCGATCAAGTGCTCGAACGCCTGAAGATTCTTCAGCGATTCACCGCGCGACACCCGCCACGCCCACTCCTTCTGGATGGACGATTTGAAGCCCAGCTCCAGCAGGGTGTTGAAATCCGTGTCGACGGCCTCGAGCACCTGCCCGAGTACCCGATCGAGCTCGTCGGCGGTCACCGCTTCCAGTGCCATCCGCCCGACCAGGTAGATGTCGCCGGTGTTGTCCAGCGTGTAGGCCACACCGTAGAGCCGGCGGTTGCGCTTGAGCAGGAATCGGTAGACGCCCTCGTGGTTCTCGTCGGGCTGGCGGCAGACGAATGCCTCGACGCGCACCGAGTGCTCACCGATGCTCAGCAGGGTGTTGGTCTTGAGCTTGCGCTCCCCCGGCAGCTCGACGATCAGACCCGGCAGCCCGCCGTGGGCGCCCGGGTGGCGGCTGTAGACCAGGCCGTGCTCGTCCAGCGCGTCCTCGATGACCCGCTGGACGCCCGGTTGGGCCCGATCCACCTTCGGCTGATCGCTCATGCCCGCACGCCGCGTCGCATCGACCAGCGCCTGCCGTTGCGTCGGGCCAGCGCATCACCGGCCGCGCTACGCCGCCGGGCGCCGGCGTAGTCGGTGATCGCCCGCGCATAGCTGGCCAGCAGCCCGTCGACGGTGTTGGCCCAGGAGAACTCTTGCGCGTGCGCCACCGCGGCGCGGCTCAGCTCGTCCGGGTCGCGCCGCAGCACGCCTGCGATCGCGTCCGCCCACCGAGCAGGGTCGTGGCTGGACACCAGCGCTCCGCTGACACCGTCGGCCACCGCAACAGGCAGCCCACCCACCGCCGCGGCCACCACCGGCGTGCCGCAGGCCTGCGCCTCGACCGCGACCAGTCCGAAAGACTCCGAATAGCTGGGCACCGCGACCAGATCGGCAGCCCGGTAGACGTTCACCAACTGCTCGCGCGACTGCGGAGGAAGGAATGTCACCCGGTCTGCGATACCCAATTCAGCGGCAAGACCCACCAAGACGTCGGGGGCGGCCAGCCCACTGCCGGACGGACCGCCGGCGATCAGCACCCGCACACCGGGCAGCTGCGCCGCCGCGCGCAGCAGCACGTCGGGTGCCTTCAGCGGCTGGATACGCCCGACGAAGGCCACCACCTGCTCGTCGGCCCGCAAGCCCAGCACGGCCCGTGCGACGCGCCGGTCACCAGGGGTGAACATCTCCAGATCGACGCCTGGATACACCACATCGATCCGTCGCGGGCCGGCATTGTGCAGCGAAATCAATTGGCGGGCTTCGTCTTCGGTGTTGACCACTAGCCGGTCGGCTTCGTCGACCACTTGCTGTTCGCCCACCGCGCGCAGCGGTGGTTCCGGCGAGTCGCCATCGGCCAGGGCCGCGTTCTTCACCGCGGCCAGCGTGTGAGCGGTGTGTACCAGCGGCACCGTCCAGCGGTCGCGGGCCAGCCAGCCGACCTGGCCGGACAACCAGTAGTGCGAATGCACGATGTCGTAGTAGCCGGGCTCATGGTTGGCCTCGGCGCGCAGCACGCCTGCGGTGAATGCACACAGCTGAGTCGGCAAGTCGTACTTGTCGAGTCCCTCGAAGGGGCCCGCGACCACATTGCGCACCAGGACCCCAGGGGCGACGCGCACCAGCGGCTGGTCCGCGGACGAGGTCGCACGGGTGAAGATCTCCACCTCGACCCCGCGCCGGGCCATGTGCAGTGCGGTCTGCAACACGTAGACGTTCATTCCGCCGGCATCACCGGTGCCAGGCTGGGCCAGCGGCGAGGTGTGCACCGACAACACCGCTACCCGACGCGGCATGCCGTCGGTCGAACTGTCAGTCAGTTCCCGGGCGTGCCGCACGCCTCCATCTTTACACCGCGGCTTCGCGGCGATTCTGCGCCCGTCTCAATGCGCCGATCGGGTCCGCGTACAACCCGCCCAACGACACGATGCCGGCACCGGCTTCCTGCACCCGGTTGCCGAACGCAGTCACCCGGATGTCGCGGGTCGGCAGCACCGAACGCTCGGCGAACGCCGCCTCGACCGCCTGCATGCCTTCGGGATATTCGGTGAATGCCTGGCCACCGACGACGAGGTCGTCGGGGTTGAGCATGTCGCGCAGCAGCGCAACCGCTTCGCCGAGGACACGGGCGCGTTCGGCCAACAGCTCCTTGGCACCCAGCGCCGCGGGGGTATCACCCTGCCGGGCGGCGCGCAGCAGCGTGGCCATCGAAGCGCCGGGACCCGAGGCGGGCACGATGCCGCGCTTGCGGGCGGCGGCCAGCACAGCCTCGTCGCTGACCGTCGATTCCAGTTGTCCGCTGCCGCCGAGCAATTCGGAGACCACGGGCAGTGCGGCGATGGTGCCCGGGCCACTGGACGGGCTGTGCACCCGCCCGCCGATCACCAGCGCGAAGCCGACCGTCTCGCGGGCGTAGACGTAAAGGCTGCTCGATGTCGGCGCCGGCGGGCGGCGCAGACCGAGCAGGACCTCGGCGCCGGCCATCGCGTCCACGTGGGACGCCACCGATATCGGCAGGCCCAACGCCTCGGCGAGCACGGGGCCCACCGGGGCCTGTGTCCAGCCCAGGCGGCTGTGGTCGACGTGGCCGGTGACGCTGTCGACCACACCACCGATCGCGACGCCGATCCAGAGCGGACGCCGGCGATGCCAACGACTCAGGTAGCGGCGGGCACTGCCGGCCAGCGAGGCCAGTGCGGCGGCCTGCCCGCCGCGCGGTGTCGGAGTCTCGACGGCGTCGAGGGTGCGGCCGAGCAAGTCGGTCGCGACGATGTTGGTCGTCCGCGCGCCGATGTGAATACCAAGGGTGAGGAACGGTTCGTGGTTGACCTCGACGGGAACCCGCGGGCGACCGATGGCGCCGGACACAGCGAGGTCGGCGCGCTCGCGCAGGATTCCCGCGTCCAGCAGGGCGGTGACCTGGCGGTTCACCGTGGCGATCGACAGGTTGGTGACCTGGGCGATCACATCTCGGCCGATGGCGCCCCGCTGGCGCACCGCGGCGAACACCGACGCGGCGGCGGCGTCGGGGATCCGCAGTGACGGGGCCACGATGTGGTGACGGGTGCGCAACGGATGCGGCCGGGCACCGATGCGGATCGCGTCATGGGCGGAAGTGCGGAGCGAATCACGGGAGGAAAGGGCGACGGTGCGCATAGGGGGTGTCCTTCTCGAGTCGGAGTGGGGGCTTATGCCACACCTGGCGACTTGAGCAGGACGAAAAAGAAGTGTCTGCCTCTGTCAGGCGCAGCGAATCGCGCGACAACAACACGCGGTGTGCGCGACCAGACAGCTGGTCAGACCGAAGCGGATCACGGGGAGAATTTAGCACAGTTACTAGAGTTGGCCCCATGACAACTCCAGATGCTCATTCCCGGGTCGCGGTGGTCACCGGCGCGAGCTCCGGCATCGGCGAGGCGACAGCCAGAACCCTTGCCGCGCTTGGGTTTCACGTCGTAGCGGTGGCCCGTCGCGCGGATCGCCTGCAGCGACTGGCCGACGAAATCGGTGGGACCGCCGTTGTGGCCGACGTCACAGACGATGCCGCCGTCGAGGCCATGGCCGCGGCTCTGACCCGGGTCGACGTACTGGTCAACAATGCCGGCGGCGCCAAAGGACTTGAACCGATCGCCGAGGCCAACCTGGACAACTGGCGCTGGATGTGGGAGACCAACGTCCTCGGGACCCTGCGGGTGACGCGGGCATTGCTGCCCAAGCTCGTCGAGTCCGGGGATGGGCTGATCGTCACCATCACATCGATCGCCGCACTCGAGGTCTATGACGGTGGCGGCGGGTATACCGCCGCCAAACATGCCGAGGGTGCTTTGCACCGCACACTTCGCGGCGAGCTGCTCGGAAAACCTGTGCGGCTCACCGAGATTGCCCCCGGCGCAGTAGAGACGGAGTTCTCCCTGGTGCGCTTCGGCGGTGACGAGCAACGTGCCGACGCGGTCTATGCCGGCATCACGCCCCTGGTGGCTGCCGACGTCGCCGAGGTGATCGGCTTCGTCGCATCCCGCCCGTCGCACGTCAACCTCGACCAGATCGTCATTCGGCCCCGGGATCAGGCCAGCGGCGGCCGGTTCAACCGCCGGTCGTAGCCGTACGCGTTGTCGTCGGACTCGACGTTGTCTCGGTCGTCGTCTGACTCGACGTCGCCGTCGGACTGGTCGATGTCGTCGTGGGAGTCGTCGTCGTGGGAGTCGTCGTCGTGGTGGTTGTGGTGGGCGTGCCCGACAGCGTCGGCGCATCGGTCGGGGTGGCCGGCGCGCTGGCGGGCATGCTGGTCTCCGGCGGCGTGTCGGACAGCGCCGACATGGCCTTCCATTGGTTCCAGTCCACCGCCCAGTCCCAGATGTCGCCGTCGGCGTAGGACAGCTGGATCGAGGTGCCGGTTACCTCGACCGGGTCGCCGTAGACGGCCGTGCCGAAGTACTGCTCGGCGTCGCCGGTGGACAGGTTGATGCAGCCGTTGGTGACGTTGGTGTTGCCCTGCGCGCCCGACGAGGCCGGGTTGGCGTGGATGAACTCACCGTTGTTGGAGATCCGCACCGCCCAGCGCTCGTGCACGTTGCTGTAGCCGGCGGCCTGATTGGTCATGTAGAAATCGGCATACTTCTCGCTGACAACGTGGATGCCGCTGCGGGTGACGTTGCGGGGCTGGTCGGCCTCGCCGTAGCTACAGGGGAAATCCATGATGACGCCTTCGTCGGTGATCACCTGGATGCGATGCGAGGTGGCGTCGGCCTTGACGACTTGGCGGCGGCCGATGTCGAAGTCGAGGGTCGAGTCGGCCGCGCCATAGGCGTCCTGGCCGAACTTCACCCCGTAGAGGCGGGCGTCCACGTGGACCTTGGTCCCGGCCGGGTAGTAGTCCCGCGTTCGCCAGTGCACCCGCGAACCCCCCACCTCGTCGGGCAGCCAGGCCCAACTGCCCTCAGCCGGCGGGGTCGTGGTGACGGTCAGCGCCTTTTCCACATCGGGCCTGTGCGCGTCGTCGATCGCGGCGTCGAACTGCAGGATGATCGGCGCCGCCACCCCGACGGTCTGCCCGTCGGACAGCTGGAACTGGCCGTTGACCTTGGTGGTGGGGTCGACCGTTGTGAACGACGCGGCGATGGGCAGCGCGTTCCCGTCCCGCCCGACCGCCGAACCTGCCCAGGTGTAGGAGGCGCCGTAGCCCAACGGCTCGGTGACGGTAAAGGCGGTGCGGTCACGGTTGAGTACCCCGGCGACGGGCTTGCCGGCGGCATTGGTCAGGGCGACGTGCTGGAGCCAGCCGTCTTTGATCTGGAGGCTGGCCGCAGTCGTTGGCAGGACGTCCTTGGCGTCGTTGGACGGTGTGAAGCTCAGCGACGGCTTGGGCGGAGGACCCGATGCCGCGGTCTGTTTGCCGGGCCCCTTCATGCAGGCGGCCAGTGCGGTGGGGGCGGCCACACCGAGGAACAGCGCTGCCAACGCACGTCGTCGATTGATCGGCGGCAGTCGGTCGGCTGGGCTCACGTCAATCCAAGATACGGAACCCAGTCGCCGTGCTGCCAATTGAGAGCGCTGGCGTAGCCGTGCGGCGGCGCCCTACGCGAGACCGAACAGTTGCAGGATCGCCGGGCCGACACCGCCGAACCGGGTGCCCGCAAAGGAGATGTCGACCGGGTCGACGGTCACTTCTGCCCCGGTGTTTTGATCCACGTAGCTGTAGCCCGCCCAGGTCACCGTTACCGGCTTAAGCGGAGCGAAGAACCCGCCGAACGGGATGCTCAGTTGCGCGGTTTGTCCCGTTGCGCCGAGGTCGATCGGCAATGTGAGCGACTGCTGGCCGAACAGAATGGCGTTCGTCAGCTTCGGCCCACCCTCGAGGAAGGCCTGCGCCGCCCCGACGAGGTTTCCGCTCTGCAGCGAGCTGAAGAACGAGGACGCGCTGTTGTAGGCCGAGACGGCGCCCAGCACCGCGGAGCCGGCCGAACTGACCAGGAACGCCACCGGCGCGGGCACGACCAGCGTCCCGTCGGTGAGAGAAATCTGGGCCTTGGGCGTGGGAGTCGAGGTGAAGGTCTCCAGCCCAGCCAGCGAGAACTTGGCGTTCCCCAGCGGGGTGCGCGCGTTCAAGGCCAGTTCCACCGGGCCACTGTCGCCGGCGTCGGGAACGGTCGTGTTGATCTCCACCGTGATGGGGCCGAACGGAGTGTTGACCGTCTGACTGGTCGTGTTGGTCTGCGACGCGGCCGCGAGGGCGGCAACGGGTTTGACACTGGCTGCTGGGCGCGCGGAAGAGGTCGCCGACGACGACGTGGCGGACGCGTTGACCGACGGTGCGCTCACGCGCTTGGTCGAGGCCACCCCCGGGCTGCGCTTCGGCCCGGCGTCCGGCTTGCTCGACGAGGCGGACGAGGCCGAACTCGAGGCCTGGTGACCGGCGCTATCCGCTTGGGCAACCCCCGCCGCACCCGCGAGGGCAGCACCGACGCCCAGCGTCAAAGCGCCCGCACCCAGCCAAGTTCGGACGCCCAGCGTGCGGCCGCGGCCGCGCGTCACAGTTTTCGTGGTCCCAGTGGCCATTTCGAAATCCCCCGTCGTCGCTGAAACTAACCCGTAAGCGGGCTCACACCCGCAATTTTGCGCGTTCTTCGTCACCCCGGTTAATTATCTTCGATATTGGTCGGTCGTGTCGCGGCGAGGACGCGAAATCTCCCGTACCGGGAATCGAACGTGCCCGGTCCGGTTACCGAACGAACAGGTTGACAAACGCGGGCACCACGCCACCGAATTTCGTGCCCGCAAATTCGAGATTCCCTCCGTCAACCTTGTAGGCGACCCCGGTTTCATCGACGTAGGTGTAGGTCGACCAGCTCACCGACAGCGGCCGCAGGGGTGCGAACCACCCGCCGAATGGGACATGCAACTCAACGGACTGCGCCTGTTGATCGATGGAGGAGACCAGCGGAATCGTCAGCGTCTGGTGGCCGAACAGCACAGCATTCGCGAAGTTGGGAGCGGCGGAGATGAGTGTCTGAAGCGCCCCGCCCAGATCCCCGTGGTGTACCGCGGAAGCAAACGAGTTTGCACTGTTGGACAACGACAGTCCGCCGGTCACGGCCGCGCCCGTGGCACTGACCAGGAATGCGACCTGCGGGGGCACAACGAGGTTCCCCTCATTGAGAGCGATCTCGTTCACCGGCGGGAGTCCGGCGATCACAGTCTGTGAGCCGGCCAGCGAACCTTCGGCGTTACCGATCGGCGTTGTTGCCTTCACGTTGATTGCTGCCGGACCATTCGTAAACGGGATCGGAATGGTCGCGCTCAGCAACACCGTGATGGGACCTATCGGGGTGTTGACGGTCGCGCTGGATTCACGGGTCTGAGATGTCGTCGGGCCGATGACGGCCAGACCGGCTGCGGCCGGCTTGCCCGTGGCCTGCGACGGACGCGCCGTTGCGGCCGGCTTGCGTGAGGCGGCCGCGGCGACGCCCACAGCACGCTTCGACCCTGCCGACGGGCCAGCGTCGTGCTTGCTCGCCGATGCCGAGCCCGCAGCGGAGTGATCGCCGGTGTCAGCCTGGGCGACCCCCGGCGCAGCCGCCAGGGCGGTACCCACGCCCACGGCCAACACACCCGCGCCCAGCCATGTCCGGACTGCCGACGGGCGACGCCGCCCGTGCTTCGCGCGCGTAACCACTTACGAACCCCCCGTGTCGTTTGCGCAAACCTTAGAACAGCGTGACGCGTGCCGCGCACCCGGATTCGTCGCCGGGTGCGATTCCAGGAAACACGCAGATCGGCGCGCCTACAGCGAACAACCGACGAGCACAGGTTCGGGCAGCAGCGAGATATCGAACACCTCGCGCACGCCGTCGCGGACGGTACGTGCCAGCGCCAGCACGTCGGCCGTGGTCGCGTCGCCGCGGTTGGTCAACGCCAGCGCGTGTTTGGTCGACAACCGGCACGGCACGCCGTCGGCTCCCGGATAGCCCTTGCCGAAGCCGGCCTGTTCGACCAGCCAGCCGGCGGCCAACTTGACCCCGTCCGGCGCCGGGTAGTGCGGCACCGGGGCGTCACGATGGGACTGGAGTTCGTCGAATCGGTCGGCAGGGACGACGGGGTTGGTGAAGAACGACCCGACGCTCCAGGTGTCGTGGTCGGCGGCGTCGAGCACCATGCCCTTGCGGGCACGCAAACCCAACACGGCAGCACGAACCTCGGCGGGCTGGGCCCGCTCGCCGGCGGGCACACCGAGAGCCGCGGCCAGCTCCGCGTACCGCAGCGGGGCCGAGCGTCCGGCGTCGTCGAGGGCAAACTCCACCTCCAGAACCACCGCATCGGCGGAATTCTTCAGGCTGCTGTGCCGGTACCGGAGGCCGAGTTCACCGGCAGCCACCCAGCGCACCTGGGAACTCCGACGGTCCAGCAGCCGGACGCGCGTCAGATAGTCGGCCACCTCGACGCCGTAGGCGCCGACGTTCTGCACCGGGGTGGCCCCGGCCGACCCCGGAATACCGGACAGGCATTCCAACCCGCCCAATCCGGCCGCCACGGCAGCGACCACCACGTCGTCCCAGACCGCGCCCGCCTCGGCGCGCAGCAGGGCACCGTCGACGTTGACAGCCCGGTTGGCCAGCCGCACGACCGTCAGCTCGGTGAGGTCGTCGGCGATCACGACATTGGAGCCGCCGGCCAATACCAGGACCGGACCGTCGGCCGCGCGGTCGACGGTGCCCAGAGTCGCCACGATCTGCTCGGAGGTGGTGCAGGTGATGACCTGGCGCGCGATTGGGCCGACCCGCAGGGTGGTCATCGGGGCCAGCGGAACATTCTCGGCAACCGCCGCGCCGCCGTAGCCCTTTCCCGGGTCGCTTCGCGCCTGCCCACCGGAAGAAATCCCTGCAACCACGGGCCATAACGGTAGCCTCACCAGCTATGCCTCGTTCATTCGACATGGCCACCGAGTACGAGGGCAGCGTTGAACAGGTGCACCAGGCATTCCGCGACGAGCAGTACTGGTTGGCCCGGCTGGCCGATTCAGGTGCCGACGACGCGACGCTCAACTCGATCCGAGTGACCCCCGACGGTGGCGTCGAGGTGACCACCACCCAGGTGCTGCGGGCCAACCGGTTGCCGGCGGTCGTCACCCAGTTCCACCACGGTGATCTGGTAATCCGCCGTTCGGAGAGCTGGACCGGACTGGTGGCCGGCCTGGCCGAAGCCACTGTCAGTGGCAGCATCCCCGGCGCTCCGGTGACCTTGACCGGCAGTGCACAGCTGGCGCCGTCAGAGTTGCGGGCGCACTTGGCTTTTCGGGCCACCGTCGAGGTGCGGATCCCGCTGGTCGGCGGCAAGGTGGAGAACTTCATCGGCAATCAGCTCGTCGACCTGCTGATCGCCGAGCAACGGTTCACCACCATGTGGATCGCCGAAAACGGCTGACGCCGCAGGTACGGTTGCAACATGTCCCGCCGCATGGACTACGTCATCGGACTCGACCAACCGGTGGCTGGTCTCTACCAGAGCTTCACCAGCCGTGCATATTGGGAAGACTTGATCGCCGAACACCAGCAGCACACCGATTCTGAGCTCACTCGGTTCAATTCCGACGAGAGCGGCACCGACATCGTGTTCACCCACACGGTGTCGCGCAGGGATATGCCGTCGCTGGTCGCCGCCGTGGTTCCGTTGCGGCTCACCATCACCCGCGAGCAGCACTTCGACCCGTTCGACGCCGCGAAGAACTCGGCCGACGGGCACTACCGGGCGCTGGTGCCCGCGGCCCCGCTGAACTTCGACGGAACCTACGTTCTGCAGCAGACGCCAGCGGGCAGTGAGCTCCGGCTGCGCAGCCTGTGCAAGGTCAACGTGCCGCTGGTCGGCGGCAAGATCGAGCAGTGGGTGTGCGACGGCCTGCGCGGATTGTTCGACAACGAACGGGATTTCACCCGCGACTGGATCGCCAGCCATTACTAGACCACCACGCCCGGTCGGCGTGCCGACCCGAGGCACCACCAACGCCAACCGGCTGCGGCGGGCCGACCGTTGGCTGGTGAACTCACCGCGCGTGCGCGCCGCGCTGGAATCGGCTGCCGAACCGGTGATCGTCGACCTGGGCTACGGGCGATTGCCGGTCACCACACTGGAACTGGCGGCGCGACTGCGGGCGGTGCGCCCCGACATCAGGGTGGTCGGACTCGAGATCGATCCGCAGCGAGTGGTGCCGAGTGTCGACGGTGTCGAATTCGGGGTCGGCGGTTTCGAACTCGCCGGATTGCATCCGGTCCTGGTGCGGGCGTTCAACGTCCTGCGGCAATACCCCGAGGATGCGGTGGACCAGGCATGGGCGCAGATGCGGGCGCGGCTGGCGCCGGGCGGGCTGATCCTCGACGGCACCTGCGACGAGCTTGGCAGGCGCTGCTGCTGGGTGCTGCTGGATCGGGACGGTCCGGTGAGCCTGACTCTGGCGTGCGACCCGCGGCATATCGAACGCCCGTCGGATCTGGCCGAGCGACTCCCGAAAGTCCTTATCCACCACAATGTTCCGGGCCAACCGATCCACACCCTGTTGTCATCGGCGGATCGCGCCTGGGCGGCTTCGGCCGGTCATTCGGTCTTCGGCCCGCGGGATCGTTGGCGAGCCATGCTCACCGAGCTGCGCACGGCCGGCCTTCCGATCGCAGCGCAGCGGCGCAATGCCCGCGATGCGGTGCTGACGGTGCCCTGGTCGACGGTGGCACCGCACGTAAGCTGACGGCATGCGGATTGCGCTGGCCCAATTGCTCTCGGACGCCGACCCGGCGGTGAACCTGAAGCTGGTCGAGGACTACACCCGCCGCGCCGCGGACGCCGGTGCCCGGTTGGTGGCGTTCCCCGAAGGCATGATGTGCCGCTTCGGCGTTCCGCTGGCGCCGGTGGCCCAGCCACTGGACGGTCCGTGGGCCGACGAAGTGCGCCGCATCGCCGACAGCTGCGGGATCACGGTGCTGGCCGGCATGTTCACCCCGGTTCCCGACGGCCGGGTCACCAACACGGTGCTGGCCGTCGGTGCAGGAGTGGATGCGCACTACGACAAGATCCACATGTACGACGCGTTCGGGTTTGCTGAATCCGAGGCGGTGGCGCCCGGCCGTGAGCCGGTGGTGATCACCGTGGACGGTGTCGGCGTGGGGCTCACACTGTGTTACGACATCCGCTTCCCCACCCTGTACACCGAGCTCGCGGACCGCGGAGCGCAGCTGATCACCGTTCACGCGTCGTGGGGCGCCGGGCCGGGAAAGCTCGAGCAGTGGACCCTGCTGGCCCGCGCTCGCGCCCTGGACTCGACATGTTTCGTGGCCGCGGTCGACCAGGGCTATCCGGGCGAGCAGCTGGCTACCGCGTCCAAGGCGCCGACCGGCGTTGGCGGCAGCCTGGTGGCGTCCCCACTCGGCGAGGTGGTGGCATCGGCCGGCGACGATCCGCAACTGGTGGTGGCCGATATCGACATCGATCGGGTCGCACCGGTGCGGGAAACACTCGGAGTGCTGCGTAACCGCTCAGAGTTCGCTCAGGCTGATAAGGCAGAATCGCCCAGGTGACACACCCGCCACAAGGTCCGAACCATCCCGTCGGCCCCGGCGACCCGACGACCCCGGCGTGGCCAGCGGCCCCGGGGCAGGGCACACCCACCGAGTACATCCCCCGGCCGGGCGCTCCGGTCGACCCGCCGACGCAGCAGTTCTCTCAGGTCCCGCCGCCGGTCCCGCCAGTCCCCCCGGTCCCGCCGGAGGAACCCGAGGAACCCCAGCGGCGGTTCCTGCGCGACCCACTGACGATCGCGCTGTCGCTGATCATCATCGTGGCAGTGGTGATCGCCGGGCTGTTGGGCACCGAACTCTACGTGCGCCACGTAGCCGACACCGTGGTGTCCAGGGCCGTTTCCTGTGTGGTGCAGGACCAGACCAAGGTCTCCTTCGGCATCCGCCCGTTCCTGCTGCAGCACCTCACGAAGCACTACAACGACATCTCGGTGCAGACCGCAGGCAACCAGATCCGCCAAGCCAAGGGCATGAAGCTCGATCTTCTCCTCGATGACGTCCAGATCAACCAGACGGCCAGCTCGGCCGGGACGATGGGCGCGCTGGACGCCAACATCACCTGGTCCAGCGACGGCATCAAGCAGACCGTGCAGGATGCCATCCCGTTCCTGGGCAGTCTGGTCAGCGGGGTGAAGACCTCGCCTTCGGACGGCACCATCGAGCTGCAGGGCGGGCTGGGCAGCGTGATGATCAAACCGGCGGTGATCAACAACGCACTGAGCCTGCAGGTGATGAGCCTGACTGGGCTGGGCTTCATGCTGCCGAAGGAATCGGTGCAGCCGGCGCTGGACGCGTTCATGACCACGCTGACCAAGAACCTGCCGATGGGCATTCACGCGGACAGCGTCTCGGTGACCGACAGCGGGGTCAGCGCGAAATTCATCACCCGCAACGCGACGATCCCCAACGGCCAGCAGGATCCCTGCTTCGCCGGGGTCTAGCTGGACAATCCGTCCAGGACGGACAATCCGTCCAGGACTGCGCGCGTCCCGGACAATCCGAGCCGGGTAGCACCCGCGTCGAGCATCGCCACCGCGTCCTCGGCGGTGCGGATACCGCCGCTGGCCTTGACACCCAGCCGACCGCCGACGGTGCCCGCCATGATCTCGACGGCAACCACCGAAGCGCCGCCTGCGGGATGAAAGCCGGTGGAGGTCTTGACGAAATCGGCGCCGGATTCTTCGGCGGCCCGGCACACAGTCACCAACGTCCGTTCGTCGGCCAGGCTGAGCAGAGCGGCGGATTCGACGATGACCTTCAGCACCACACCGGGCACCGCGGACCGGACCGTCGCGATATCCGCGGCCACCTCGGCGAGATTTCCGGCCAGCGCGGCCCCGACGTCGATGACCATGTCGATCTCGGCGGCACCGGAATCGACGGCCATCGCGGCTTCCCTGGCCTTGATGGCCGGCAGGTGCTTGCCGGACGGGAAGCCGGCGACGGCGGCGATGACGAGGCCTTCGGGATGGGCGCCAGCCGCCTTATGAGCGACCGAAATCATCGACGGAGACACGCAAACCGCGAACACCCCGAGATCGGCGGCCTCCGCGACGACCGCGGCCACGTCGGCCTCGGTGGCCTCAGGTTTGAGCAGTGTGTGGTCGACGAGCGCCGCGACCTCACCGCGGGAGTACATCAGAACGGCTCCTCGAGGCCGCCGGGATTGCAGCCCGTGGCCGTCATCGTCTCGTCGTCGACCACCGGCCGGAACGGCTCCAGGTTCCAGCTGGTCTTGCCGGGCTGCGCGAATTCGGCGAAGCGGAAGTGGCAGGCGAACTGGGCTCGCATGCCGGGCAGGTCGGCATCGGGAGCCAGGGTCAGCACCTCGCCCCAGGCCTCATCGATTTCCGAGGGGGGTTTGAGTAATTGCGCGGCCGCCTGCCGGCCGGCCGGGGTGGGATACACCCGCAGACTTTTCAAATCACCCCAGCTCACCCACGCAACGTGATCGATGAACGGCGGCGCGGGATTGGTGTCGGCCGCGGCGGGGGCGGCCAGACTCAGCCCTGCCGAGGCGATGACGAGCATCGCCGCCAGCCGACCTCGTGCGCTCAGCGCGATTTCCCCTGAACCTCGAGCAGCTTGGGCCGAACGTCCACCAGGTAGACACCGGAAGCCACGGCAGCAATCGCCACACCGGTGATGCCCAGGAACAGCGACAACAGCCCTGCGACCCCCAGGATCACCAGCCATACCGGCTTGGTGAGCTTCTCGGCCGCGGCGTAGGCGTCAGGCCGCTGCATCGCCGCATGGACGAACGCGTAGATAGTCACCGCGGTGACCATCCAGAACACCACGTCAAGAACAAGACCCGCCACACCTTGCAGCATCACGGCTACAAGAGTAAGCGGGTCTTGTCCCTGCGGTCGAACTAGCTGGTCTTACTTCTGGGTGACCTTCTTGGCCGGAGCAGCCTTCTTGGCCGGGGCCTTCTTGGCGGCGGCCTTCACCGGAGCGGCCTTCTTGGCCGGAGCGGCCTTCTTCGCCGGGGCCTTGGCCGGAGCCTTCTTGGCCGGCAAGTCGACACCGACCAGCTTGGCGGCACGTTCGCCGACCGCGCGAGTCTGCGACGACACGTTGCCCAGCGCCTCCTGGGTCAGCTCGACGGCCTGGTCGACGTAACCCTCGGCACGCGTGGCGGCTTCCTTGAGCTCGGGCTGGTTGCGCAGGCGCTCGAGGGCGGCCTCACCGCGCTCGACGAGGCTGTTGTAGGTCGCGGTGGCGGACTCTACGTAGCCCTCCGCAGCCTTACGCAGCTCTTCGGTGGACAGCTTGCCGCGCAGTTCCTCGGCACGCTGCGGCAGGTCTTCCTGCAGCTTGGTCAGTGCCGCGCGACGCTCCTCGACACGAGTGCTGGCCTCGGAACGGGCGTCCTCGGCGCGCTCGCGCAGGGTGGCCACGATCTCGTTGACGGTGGCCAGAGCCAGATCGGCGGCACCGACAGCAGCGAGCAGCGGGGCCTTCAGGTCCTCGACGTTTGGATTCTCAGCCATCTTGTGGCTCCTTTCGATGTTTCAACGTTCGAATCGGTTGTCAGTTAACGGATTTCAGAGGTAGCTGGTCTGTTACTCAGTCGACAGCTCCTCACTGGCAGCTTCGTTCTGCTGACAGAACGACGTATAGATGTCGAGCAGAACCTGCTTTTGCCGCTCGGTGATCACGGTGTCTCCGATGATCGCGTCGTGCACCTTGCTCGTCTCTCCAGGCTCGAGAATCCCAGCCCGGATGTAGAGCACCTCGGCCGACATCCGCAGCGCCTTGGCAATCTGGCTCAGTACTTCCGCAGAGGGTTTCCGTAGACCTCGTTCGATCTGACTGAGGTACGGATTGCTGACACCGGCCTTCTCGGCCAACTGCCGCACCGAGACCTGAGCCGCTTCACGCTGCGCCCTGATGAAGCCACCGATGTCGTGCGCGGCGGTGGCCACCACGGCCTGAAGATCGCCGTCTTGCGCCATGGTTCACCTCCCGTCGCGTTGGGTATCCGGTGCGTACAGATGCCACACTACGTCGGGGTGCTAACTTTTGCAAGCACTTGCTAGCGCAGGTCAGAACATGAATTGCGCCGCCGTGTAGATAATCAGGCCGGCCAGCGCGCCCACCACCGTGCCATTGATTCGAATGAATTGCAGGTCGCGGCCAACGTGCAATTCGATCCGTCGGCTGGCCTCCTCGGCATCCCAGCGCTCGATGGTGTCGGTGATGATCGTGGTGATCTCGGACCCGTATTGGCCGACCAGATGCTGGGCTCCGCGCACGATCCAGTTGTTGACCTTGTCGCGCAACTCGGCGTCGTCACGTAGTGATTCCCCGATACTCACGATCGAATCGGCGATACGCGCGCGAAGCGCACTCGATGGATCGTCGACACCGTCAAGCACCAAGCGCTTCAACGTCTTCCACGCGGTTTCGGCCGCTCGAGTGACTTCGTCGCGAGCCATCAGCTGTTCCTTGACCGCCTCGGCGCGGGCAATAGTCGCCTCGTCGTTCTGCAGATCATGGGCGAACTCGAACAGGAAACGTGTAGCCGATTGTCGCAGTTCATGATTCGGGTCGCGGCGCACCTTGTCGGTGAAGTCCATCAGTTCTCGGTGGATCCGGTCGCCAACCAACTGGTCGACGAATCGCGGTGACCAGGTGGGTGAGTCACGCGTGACGACGCGTTCGATGGTGTCACCGGCATTGATCGCCCATTGGAAGGCCCGGTCACACAACAGCTGGATCAATGCCTCCTGGCGGTGTTCGGCCAGGAGTTGCCCCAACACCCGGCCCACGGGCGGCCCCCACTGCGGCTCGGCGAGCCGTTTGACGATCGTGCGGTCGATCACCTGCTGGATGTCGTCGTCGTTGAGCAGTTCCACGACCACGCGCAGCACTGTGCCGGCTTCGCTGGCGACGCGGGCGGCGTGCGACGGTTCGGACAGCCATTTACCCAACCGGCCGGCCACCTCGGCGTCGCGCAGCTTGGTTTCCACTACCTCCGGTGAGAGGAAGTTCTCTCGCACGAAGGTACCGAGCCCCTCACCGAGCTGATCCTTCTTGCGCTTGATGATCGCCGTATGCGGAATCTTGAGCCCCAAGGGGTGACGGAAGAGCGCGGTGACGGCGAACCAATCGGCCAGTGCGCCGACCATCCCCGCCTCGGCGGCCGCCCCCACATAACCGACCCACCCCGGTCCTCCTTGGGCCTGCGCCCACCGACAGACCAGGAAGATCACCGTGGCACCGATGAGAAAACTCAGCGCGACAGCCTTCATCCGGCGCAGGCCACGACGCCGTTGCGCGTCCGCCTCCGGGTCGGCCCCGGCAAACGATTCTGCAAGCGACGTACCTACGCGGGCTGCCTCCGTCGGCAACGCCGGGAGGCGGTGTTTGGCTACCACCCCTCCATCATCCGCTATCCGGCGAGCCAGTTAATGTGACGCCGCCCATTGGTTAGACCGTAGAATCATCGAGAACGAGGGGAACGGACTCCGCGATAGTGGCACAGCAGATTAACCACGGGGTCGCCAAGACCGATGGTCGCAAGCGACGCTGGCATCAGCACAAGGTCGAGCGCCGCACCGAGTTGGTGGACGGTGCGCTCGAAGCTGTTCGCCAGCGCGGCCACGACGTCAGCATGGACGAAATAGCTGCGGAAATCGGTGTGTCCAAGACCGTGCTGTACCGCTACTTCGTGGACAAGAACGATCTGACGACCGCGGTCATGATGCGGTTCGCACAGACCACCCTGATCCCCAATATGGCCTCGGCGTTGTCGTCGAATATGGACGGTTTCGACCTCACCCGCGAGATCATCCGTGTCTACGTGGACACCGTCGCCAATGAGCCCGAACCGTACCGATTCGTGATGGCAAACAGTTCGGCCAGCAAAAACAAAGTCATCGCCGACTCAGAGCAAATCATCGCCAGGATGCTCGCGGTGGTGCTACGCAGGCGCATGCAGCGGGCCGGAATGGACACCGGCGGCGTCGAGCCCTGGGCCTACCTGATCGTCGGCGGCGTGCAGTTGGCGACGCACTCGTGGATGTCGAACCCGCGGATGACCAGTGCCGAGCTGATCGACTACCTGACAATGCTGTGCTGGAACGCGCTGTGCGGCATCGTCGAGGCCGGTGGCTCGCTGAACATGTTCAGCTCCAGCCCGCATCCGTCGCCGGTGCTGCCACCCAAGCTCACTTGAGATACGGGCCGAGCAGCGTGTCCCAGGAGCTGCTCAGCTTGGCGTACTCGTCCGCGCAGCCACCGGCGCGGTCCTTTGGCAGCGAGCCGTTGTTGACCAGATCGGCGTTGCCGACGGGGTCGGCCCCGTAAACCCAGCATTCGAGGTTGTACATGCGGGCGAGGTCCAGCGAGTGCACATCCGAGAGCTGGCCCTCGTCGATCGCACCGCCCTTCTGATCGCTGTATCCCTTGAATTCGCGGGCGAAGTCCTTGACCGCCTGCACCGACGCGGGATCGATCTTCCCGTCTGGCCCCGGCGCCAGCAGGATGTACGCGGCCAGCTGATCGGCGACATCCTCTTCTTTGCCAGTCGCCGGCAGGTCGTAAAGGTCGATCACCATGTGACCGGTCTCGTGGTAGAACGTGGCGATCTCGGAGTTGATCGCCGAGGCCTTGGGATCGGCATCCCCGGCCTTGGTGTAGATGTCCAGAGCGTCGGCCGCATCCTCGTAGCAGATGGTGATCGACTTGTCGCTTGGACTCCAGTAGGCGTTCGCCGTCCCGCACTGCTTACCGATCAACGGGATGTCGTGAGGCAGCTTCATGGAGTCGGTCATGCCGTCAGCGAGATCTTCCAGCAGGTGGTCGTTCTTCATGATGTCGCGACCGGTGATGGCCTCAGGTGAGGTCGCATCCTCGTAGGTCGCCGTCATCTTGCCCGGCCAGTCCTTGTCGTCGGTCGACGCGTCTGGCACCCCGTTGGCGTTGACGTCGGGCTGGCCGGACACCTCCGGTGGCGCCTGGGCGGTCTTGGCGACCACCGCCGCTTCCGACGACGGGCCGGACGACTTCGATGCATCGTCGTGTCCACAACCGGCGGTGACGGCTGCAAGCGACAGCAGCGCCATTCCGATCGAGCAGGCTCGCCCGCGCACTTGTCCCCCAGACTCACTAATCCAACGCCGGATGATGTTAACTGGAGCACGCGCGCCACGCTGGGCGAACGCGGAACCGGTCGGCCAGGGGGTTGGTACAAGCGCATACCAGATCTAGGGGGTTGTGCGGATGTGTCTCCCCGCCAACGGTGCTGCCGATTGATAGCGTCCTTTCCACGATCGCGGAACGCGCCGTGCCGCCGGCCCGAACGTGGGCAGTTCGGTGGCAATCCGCAACCATCTTGAGCGCCATGCCAATTCAAGGGCGAGTCTGCATGGGCCAGCCGATACGCCGTCGAAAGAGGTCAGCCGCTCCGTACGCCGCTGCTGCGAGGCAAACCACGAATGGAATGCGCCCAAACCATGTATGAAGGTCATTCAGGTTCAGATGAAAAGCGTTTCGATCACATAGGCATGGCTTCGACATCCGAGAAGCCAATCCGCACGTCGAGGGGAGTCAGGGTGGGAACCGATAGTTCCGCGTATCGCAAGCCGGCAGGGGTCGTTGCCGCAGTAGCTGTGTCGTTGTGCACGGTGTTTGCTGGCGCCCCCGTTAGCGCTGCTGATCCATACGACGGCGACGACGGTGGCGGCAGCAGCTACGACGGGGGCGGCGATAGCGGTGGCGGCGGGTTCGAGGAGCCCTCGGGTGGCGGCTTTGAGGCACCCTCCAGCGGGGGCGTGGAGGAGCCCAGCGGCGGCGCAGAGGAGCCCAGTGGGGGCGGCACCCATGACGAACCCGGTGGCACGCACGAAGAGCCCAGCAGCGGCAACGAACCCGCCGGCGGCGGCACGCACGAAGAGCCCAGCGGCGGCAACGAACCCGCCGGCGGCGGCACCACGCACGAAGAACCCGGCGGCACACCCGAAGAGCCCGGCGGCGGCAACGAACCCGCCGGCGGCGGGGCGAACGAAGTGCCCGGCGAAGGATCTGATACCGGGAACGGTGGCAACGCACCCGAGCCGACACCGCAGGGTCCACAAGCATCGCAACCAGATGTCAAGACAGCCTCGGAGTCGGAGGTGACGACCACGACGTCAACTCAGATGACGTCTGAAGAGGTCACCAGCTACCAGGAGTCGATCTCGTCGACTGTGAGCAGCTCGTCGCTGACCAGCGGACTCAGTTTGAGCAGCCCCGTGACACTGTGGAATTCGGGCTGGATCTCCTACGACCGGTTCTACCGTCCGGTGTTCACCAACCCGTACCGGACTCCGCTCAGTGTGGTGTACACCTCCGGCGGCCAACCTCAGGTCTTCACGGTTCCGCCGCTCCAGCGGGCCGCCCTGAACGTCCCCAGCACCGGCGTTTACAACTTCACCGCAATGACGCGCCCGGACTCCGGGCCGGCCACCAACCTTTCGGTGGGTAGCTTCTCCGGGGGCGGATACCAGCCGGCTCCCGGGCAGGCGCCGCCCCAAGCGCCGGCGTCCCTGAACACGCAGAAGAACGTGCTCGTCCAGGTGAAGTTCGACCGGGGGACGTCCACGCCATTCCGGGTGAAGACCCTGACCGATCTCGGCGCCGATCCAACCGTCAACGGCACCACCAAGGTGCTCCTCGACGAGGAGATTCCGGCGTGGGGGCAGTGGTCGAAGACCGATAAGGGCGACGCTCTGTTCGTCATCAACCAGACCCAAACCCTGCCCGGCATCAATCCGCCGGCACAGCAACCGCTGCCCGGTTACAACGTGAAACTCACCGCCGCCGAGAAGACATCCTGGGTCGACAGGAACAAGACGTTGCTGATCAGCGTCGCCGTCGGCGCGGGCGTGCTGGCCTTGGCTGGCGTCGGGTTCATCCTGCTGACGAGGCGCCAACGCGGGACTCAGTAAGGCCGGAAACCACCCGGTCCCCGCTCGCGACGAGGGCACAATGAGCTGACCGGTCCCGGTCAACGCGGGTTACGATCCCCCTGCCTGGTCGCGTTGCTCACCCATATATCACCTTCTCCGGGAGGCTTCATATGAGCAGGCGCTGCTACGCACTGGTGCTGGTGGCGATCGTGGTCGCACTCTGCGGTGGCGCACCGGCATTGGCGCCACCAGCGGCTGCGCAGGAACGGACGGTGTCGCTGGCCGTGTACCAGATGTCACCGTTCGTGATCGAGAATCAGGGGCAGTGGACCGGGTTCACGATCGAGCTGTGGGAGCAGATCGCTCAGCGTCTCGGCTGGAAGACGAGTTACGTCAACGTCGGTGACGTCAAGAACCAGCTGCAGGCCGTCGCCGACGGCACGGCCGATATCGCCGCCGGCGGTCTGTCGATCACCGCCGAACGTGAACAGCGCTTTGACTTTTCACAGCCGATTCTCGACGCCGGGCTGCAGATCATGGTTCCCCGCGGGGACCACTCGGACTCCACACCAGGACTGCGCAGTTTCCTGGACCTGCTGTGGTCCAAGTCCATGCTGGTCTGGCTGGGTGCGGCAGCGGTGGTCGCCCTCATTCCGGCCCACATCATGTGGTTGACCGAGCGCCGCCACCCGGAGTCAATGGTCGCCCGATCATATTTCCCAGGCATATTCCAGGCCTTCGCCTGGGGCTTCGGTGCGCTCGCGGCTGTGCCTCCAGGTGAACCGCAGAACTGGGTGGGCCGCTCACTGGCGATTCTGTGGGGCTTCGCCGGCATCATCTTCGTCGCGCTGTACACCGCCAACCTCACGGCAAATCTGACCGTCGAACAGATCGAGAGCCGGATAGCCGGACCGGACGACCTCTACGGCAAATCGGTTGCGACCGTGTCCAATACGACGTCCACCGACTACTTACAGGACATGGGCATCGGGTTCACCGCTCTACCCACCATCGACGATTGCTATCAAGCCATCGAACAGGGCACGGCAGAGGCGGTGGTCTTCGACGCGCCGGTCCTGCGCTATTACGTGACCCACCGGGGTGTCGGTAAGACCGAGATGACCGGCGCCAGATTCCACGATGAAGACTACGGTGTGGCGTTCCGGTTGGGCAGCGACCTGCGCAAGCCCGTCGACGGAGCGCTGCTGGCCATCCGCGAGGATGGCACCTACCAAACGATCTACCGGAAGTGGTTCGGCTCTGAAGTACACACATCCGGCGAGCGCAACTGATCCTCTCCCATCGCCGACTAATGTCGTCGGCTATGACCGATCTGCCCTCTGAATGGACCCACGAGCCGCGCAAGATCCTGCAGTTCCGCCCGGGTAGCAAGGTCGGCGACATCGACCCCAACTCCAGCCCTGGATACCGCGGCGCCAAGAACGGTTCAGAATCGGTGCAGGCCGAGCGCAACACCCGCTTCGCCGGCTTGCAGGAGATGCTCTACGCCAACGGCAAGGCCGGCGACAAGCGCTCTCTGCTGTTGGTGCTGCAAGGCATGGACACCGCAGGCAAGGGTGGCATCGTCAAGCATGTCGTGGGCGCCGGCGACCCAATGGGCATCCGCTACACCAGTTTCGGCGTTCCGACCGAAGAAGAGCGCGCGCACCATTACCTGTGGCGCGTCCGCAAGGCGCTGCCGACCGGCGGACATATCGGGGTATTCGACCGATCGCACTACGAGGACGTGCTGGTGGTTCGGGTGCACGACCTGGTGCCGCGCGACGTATGGGAACCACGCTACGACGAGATCAACGCCTTCGAGAAGGAGCTCGTGGACTCCGGAACCACGATCGTCAAGTGCGCAATGTTCGTCTCCCTCGACGAGCAGAGACGCCGGCTGGCCGAACGCCTCGACCGGCCCGACAAGTACTGGAAGTACAACCCGGGCGACGTCACCGAACGCCTGCTCTGGCCGGCCTACCAGCAGGCCTATCAGGCTGTGCTGGACCGGACTTCGACCGATTACGCGCCGTGGTTCGTCATCCCGAGTGACAAGAAGTGGTACAGCCGCCTCGCCATCAACGAGTTGCTGATCGAGGCACTCAAGAGCATGGGACTGTCCTGGCCGCCGGCCGGCTTCGACGTCGAGGCCGAGAAAAAGCGGCTGGCACAAGCCTGACGGTCAGCCCTTGACCAGGGTGAACTGACCGATGTTGGTGATGCCGCGGCGGAAGAAGTCCGCGCAGCCGGTCAGGTACTTCATATAGCGGTCGTAGATCTCCTGCGAGGTGATGGCGACCGCCTCGTCCCGGTTCGCGACCAGCTTCGAGGCCCACATGTCCAGCGTGCGCGCGTAGTGCTGCTGCAGCAGGTGGATGCGCTCGAGCACGAACCCCGAATCGGCTGCAAGCGCCTCGATGTCCTCGACCGCGGGCAGCCGTCCACCCGGGAAGATCTCCTTCTCGATGAACTTCATGAACTTCAGATCGCTGATGGTGACCTTGATCTGGTTCTCCCGGAAGAACTTCTGCGTGTGCGCCAAGATCGTGTGCAGCAGCATGCGGCCATCGCCGGGCAACAGGTCATAGGCCTTCTCGAAGAACAGCGGGTACCGCTCGACCTTGAACGCCTCGAAGGCACCGATGCTCACGATCCGGTCGACGGGTTCGTCGAACTCCTCCCAGCCCTGCAACCGGACCTCGATCGAGCGGGTGGTGTCGAGTGCGGCCAACCGCTTGCGGGCGAATTCCGACTGGTTTTTGCTCAGCGTGATGCCGATGACATTGACGTCGTACTTCTGCACCGCCATCTCGAGGGCGCCGCCCCAGCCGCATCCCACGTCGAGCAGCGTCATGCCGGGTTCCAGGTTGAGCTTGCCCAGAGCAAGGTCGAACTTGGCGGTCTGAGACTCCTCGAGCGTCATATCGTCGCGCTCGTAGTAACCGCAGGTGTATCCCATGGTCGGGCCAAGGAACAGGGCGAAGAAGTCGTCAGAGACGTCGTAGATCGACTGTGACTCCTCGTAATAAGGAGTCAGTTCCGCGTCTACATCCGCCATCAACAGATACCTTCCAGCTTTTTACTTCATGGTCTGATGCCGCGAAAGCAGTGGTGCTGCAACGGCACCCCCCGACCAAAACCAGGAGCCTAGTCAATTCGTCTCCGAATTGCACAAGGCGCGAGGCGGCGTCGAGCGTCAGGCGTCAGGCGTCAGTAGGTGTAAAAGCCTTGTCCGGACTTCTTGCCCAGCATTCCGGCCTCAACCATCCGGAGCAGCAGGGGCGGCGGGGCGTAGTGCGCGTCCTTGAGTTCGTCGTACATGGAGTCGGCGATGAGCTTCATGGTGTCCAGGCCGATGAGATCCGAGAGCCGCAACGGGCCCATCGGATGCGAGAGGCCGGCTACGACGGCGGTGTCCACATCCTCGATGGTGGCAACGCCTGCCTCGACCATCCTGATGGCCGACAACAGGTAGGGCACCAGCAGTGCGTTGACGACGAATCCGGAGCGGTCGCCGCAGCGCACCACCTTCTTTCCGAGGACCTCGCTCGCGAATTGCTCAACCCTGGCGATAGCCCCGTCGGAGGTGACCAGCGTGTTGATCAGCTCGACCAGCGGCAGCACCGGTACCGGGTTGAAGAAGTGCAACCCCAGTACCCGGCTCGGATTCTGGGTGGCCGAAGCGATTTTCATGATCGGGATGCTCGAGGTGTTCGACGCCAGCACCGCGTCAGGGTCGGTGATGATCCGGTCGAGTTCACCGAAGATCTTTCCCTTGACGGTCTCGTCCTCCACGACCGCCTCGATAACAAGCTGGCGATCGGCCATGTCAGCGAGGTCGGTGGTGAACCTCAGCCGGGCCAGCGCGGCGTCGCGATCCCCCTCGGTGAGCTTGCCCTTGCTCGCTGCCCGCTCGAGCGAGCCGGTGAGGCGGTTGCGCCCGCCGGCGAGGAGTTCTTCGGTCGGCTCGAAGACGACGACATCTGCGCCTGCCTTGGCTGCGACCTCGGCGATGCCGGAGCCCATCTGCCCCGCGCCGACCACACCAACTCGTTGAATGCTCAACTTCATCTCCTCACACATCAGGCCCCGCCCAATATAAGGACGGGGCCTGATGTCACAAACAGCGACTCTCGCGGCAGCGAATTAGTGGCTCCGGCTTATCGGTTCCACGTCACTCCTCGCGGCCCGGGGGCCGCGCATCATCAGTGGAACTGGCCCTCTTCGGTCGAGCCCGCGAGAGCTGTCGTCGAACTGGTCGGGTCCACGGTCGTGGCGATCCGGTCGAAGTACCCGGCGCCGACCTCACGCTGGTGCTTGGTTGCGGTGTAGCCACGCTCCTCGGCGGCGAACTCGCGCTCCTGCAGCTCGACGTACGCGGTCATCTGGTTGCGGGCGTAGCCGTAGGCCAGATCGAACATCGAGTAGTTCAGGGCGTGGAAGCCGGCCAGCGTGATGAACTGGAACTTGAAGCCCATGGCGCCGAGCTCCTTCTGGAACCGGGCGATGGTCGAATCGTCCAGGTGCTTGCGCCAGTTGAACGACGGCGAGCAGTTGTAGGCCAGCATCTGGTCGGGGAACTCGCTCTTGACGCCCTCGGCGAAGCGGCGGGCCAGGTCCAGGTCCGGGGTACCGGTCTCCATCCAGATCAGGTCGGAGTACGGCGCGTAGGACTTGGCGCGGGCGATGCACGGCTCGAGGCCGTTCTTCACCCGGTAGAAGCCCTCGGCGGTGCGCTCGCCGGTGATGAACGGCTGGTCACGCTCGTCGACGTCGGAGGTGATCAGCGTGGCGGCCTCGGCGTCGGTACGGGCGATGACGACGGTCGGGACGTCCGCGACGTCGGCCGCAAGACGGGCCGAGGTCAGGGTGCGGATGTGCTGCTGGGTCGGGATCAGCACCTTGCCACCGAGGTGGCCGCACTTCTTCTCCGAAGCCAGCTGGTCTTCCCAGTGCGAACCCGCGACACCGGCGGCGATCATCGCCTTCTGCAGTTCGTAGACGTTGAGTGCGCCACCGAAGCCGGCCTCACCGTCGGCGACGATCGGGGCCAGCCAGTTCTCCACGGAGGTGTCGCCCTCGACCTTGGCGATCTCGTCGGCGCGCAGCAGCGCGTTGTTGATGCGGCGCACCACCTGCGGCACCGAGTTGGCCGGGTAGAGGCTCTGGTCGGGGTAGGTGTGACCGGACAGGTTTGCGTCACCGGCGACCTGCCAACCCGACAGGTAGATGGCCTTGAGGCCGGCGCGGACCTGCTGGACGGCCATGTTGCCGGTCAGCGCGCCCAGCGCGTTGACGAACTCCATATCGTGCAGCTGGTTCCAGAGCACCTCAGCGCCGCGGCGGGCCAGGGTGGCCTCCTCGACGACACTGCCCTGCAGCGCGACGACGTCGGCCGGGGTGTAGGTGCGAGTGAGGCCCTTCCAGCGGGGATTGGTGTCCCAGTCGCGCTGGATTTCTTCTGCGGTCTTCGGCTGGCCAACGTTGGACATCGCCTACTCCTTCTCAATCGAGGTCGCCACCTTGACGGGAAGTGAACTGTTAACGTCAATGCAGCTTCGCTTGTGTGCTCCCACGAGCATGCCTCGCATCATTAGTGCAGTTCAAGCCAATATGAGTGCCAATTTTCGCCAACAGCACCGACGAGTTTGCGAAGTTTGCGAAGGTCGCCGTCACCTGAACCGGTTCAGAAGTTACCGACGGGTAGCACCTTTTCGCAGGTCAGTACGCTTGTACTGTTAAACCGCGACGCTCAGAGCGGGAAGATCGCGGCGAGAGCTTTGATCTCGTCGCCGACGACGTATGTGAGCGTTCTAACAGTGCGATCGGTCAGCTCCGGCCCGAACTTGTCGGTGGAGCCGGGCGGATACACGTGCAGCAGGATTTCGAGCTTGTCGCCCAGGGCCACCGGCGCATCGTGCTCGATGGTGATGCGCAGCGGGGCGTCGAGTAACTCGGGATGGGGCGCCAGGAACTCCTCGACGACCTTCCAGTACACCGAGTTGTTGACGTGGTCGAAAAAGTCGATATCGCTCACCCGAATCGGGAATTCGCGGATCTCGGTGGCATCGTGGCGCGCACCGGCGCTCAGGTAGGACTTCCAGCGCAGCCGATTGACTGCGGTGGTGCGTTTCAGACCGTCCAAGAAGTCATCGGAGATGCGGGCCGGCCCCTGCGTCTCCCGGTTGATGTTGATCCAGAAGGCCTCTGATTCAATCAACCCGCCCTTGCGGCCATCGATGCGGACCCGCATCTCACACCAGCGGTTCGAGGTGCCCGAGCACCAGCGGCGCATGCGGAGCATGTCCTGGAATTCGATGGGCCGGATCAGATCGACCATCGTGCGCCGGACGATCCACAACGGATGGGTTTCCTCGTGGCCCATCTCGCGTAACTGGTCCTGGCCGACGTCCTGGATATGACGGCAGGCCGCGTCGAGCCGCAGTCGGCCCACGCGGTCGATGTCGCCGACCCGAAGCGGCCATTCCCGGTCGAAGACGTCGGGGTTCGGATCGGGAACGGGCATCAGCACCTTCGCCAATCCGGTGTCTGCGGTGCGCCCAGGTGCGCTCATCTCGCCTCGTCCTCTCCCCATTCCCCGTCCCAGCGCAAGCATGCCAAAGGGCCCCTTGAATGCCAACCAGCCTGCGTTGCCAACGCTGCGAAGATGCTCTTCGCAGCCCTCGGTAGGCTGGGCAGGTGTCCAAGACGTTCGTCGGCTCCCGGATACGACAACTGCGCAGCGAACGCGGATTCAGCCAGGCCGCGTTGGCACAGATGCTCGAGATCTCACCCAGCTATCTCAACCAGATCGAGCACGACGTCCGTCCGCTGACGGTCGCGGTACTACTGCGCATCACCGAGGTGTTCGGGGTCGACGCCACCTTCTTCGCGTCCCAGGACGACACCCGGCTGGTGGCCGAACTGCGTGAAGTCACGATGGATCGCGACCTCGAGATCGACGTCGACATGACCGAGGTGGCCGACATCGTCAACACCCACCCCGCCGTCGCCCGCGCGATCGTCAACCTGCACCGCCGCTACCGGATCACCACCGCACGGCTGGCCGCGGCCACCGAGGACCGCTTCAGCGACGGCAGCGGCAGCGGCGCGATCACGATGCCGCACGAGGAAGTCCGCGACTACTTCTACCAACGCCAGAACTATCTGCACGAACTCGACACCGCGGCAGAGGATCTCACCATCCGGATGCGCATGCACCGCGCCGAGCTGCCGCGGGAGCTGTCCGACCGGCTCACCATGGTGCACGGTGTGCACATCATCCGCCGCGTCGATCTCGGCGACACTGTGTTGCACCGCTACGATCCGGCATCTCGCACACTGGAGATCAGCAATCACCTGTCATCCGGCCAGCAGGTCTTCAAGATGGCAACCGAGCTGGCGTATTTGGAGTTCGGCGACCTGATCGACCGGCTGGTGGACGAGGGCAAGTTCACCAGCGAGGAATCACACAAGCTGGCCCGGCTCGGGCTGGCCAACTATTTCGCCGCAGCCACCGTGCTCCCCTACGGCCAGTTCCACCATATGGCGGAAAACTTCCGCTACGACGTCGAGCGCCTTTCGGCCTTCTATCAGGTCAGTTACGAGACGATCTGCCACCGGCTCTCGACCCTGCAACGACCCTCGACGCGGGGCGTTCCCTTCTCGTTCGTCCGAGTGGACAAAGCCGGCAACATGTCGAAACGCCAGTCCGCCACCGGTTTTCACTTCTCCTCCGCCGGCGGGACCTGCCCGCTGTGGAACGTTTACGAGACGTTCGCCAACCCGGGCAAGATCCTGGTCCAGATCGCCCAGATGCCCGACGGGCAGAACTACATGTGGGTGGCACGAACCGTCGAGCGACGCGCGTCCCGATACGGTCAGCCGGTCAAGACGTTCGCGATCGGCCTGGGTTGCGAGGCCCGGCACGCCAGCCGGCTGGTCTACTCGAAGGGTCTGGACCTCTCGTCGGACAGCGCCACACCGATCGGTGCCGGCTGCCGGGTGTGTGAACGCGACAACTGTCCCCAGCGCGCCTTCCCCGCCCTGGGCCGAGCATTGGATCTCGACGAGCACCGCAGCACAGTGTCGCCCTATTTGGTCAAGGAGTCATGATGGGTCAACGTATTCCGCCCGGCGGCCGACGCGAGCTCGGCTTGATCAACTGGGGTATCGCCCGATTGGGCGCCCGTTCGATTCGCGCCCCACAGATGAACTTGTTCAACGTCCTCGGTCAGCACAAGCTGCTGTTCCTGTCGTTTCTGCCGTATTCGGGCGTTCTGCTGAATTGGGGCAAACTGCCCAAACGCGACAAGGAACTGGTGATCCTGCGGGTGGGGCACCTGCGCAACTCGGAGTACGAACTGCAGCAGCACCGCAGGCTGGCCAAGAGCCGCGGGCTTGATTCGGCGTTGCAGGACAAGATCTTTGCCGGCCCGACCGCCGAGGGGCTGACTGACCGACAGCGTGCCCTACTCACAGCGGTCGACGAGTTCATCCTCAACCGGGACCTCACAGATGACACGTTCGCCGACCTGTCGGCGCACCTGACCCGCGAGCAGGTGATCGAATTCTGCGCCCTGGCAGGGCATTACGATGCGATCGCCGCAATCCTGGCCACGTTGCGCGTGCCGATGGACTTCCCGGACTGACTACTCGCCGAAGTGCTTGGCCTTGACGGCCGGGGCCGCCTTCTCGGTGGCCAATGTCGCCGCCGCAATAGTCGTTGTCACGGTGTCGCCCTGCGTCATCGGGCCCGGCAGGATCGGCGCGGCCACCGGAGACACGTCGGGCGGGGCGCCCGTATCGGCTACGACGGCCAGCCCGCCCATCGCCACGATGGCGGCGCCCCCGGCCACCGCCAACAGGATTTTGGTACGCGAAGAACGCGTCGAATCAGCCATTTTTTCCCCCGTTTTCAGCACCGCGCTAACTGCAGCACAGGTGGTAGGGAGAGTGGACCAACATATGCTTGAGACAACCTGTAGCGAACCTGGCCAACGGCTGGCAGATGTCGTCTACAGGTAGGTGACCCCGAGCACGATCAGGGTGAAGATCACCGGGGACACCGGCACGCAGCCCAGAAACGCCGCCCACACCAGCCGTTTGCGCTGGTAGCTGCGCCACGCCAGGAATCCGATGACCGCGGCGAGCACCACGATCACCGCGGAAAGGACCAGCACCCAGAAGCTGACGTCCTCGCCATTGGTAGCGACGGAAATGCCGATCAGCCACAGGATGTGGCCGACCACAAGTCCGCCGATACCGGCGATCAGTGTCGGTCTCAAAAGTTGATCATGTGGCCGGCGAGACCGTGGAAGCATTCCTGGAGTGCCTCCGACAGCGTCGGATGGGTGTGCACGTTGCGGGTCAGCTCGTTGACGGTCAGATCCCACTTCTGTGCCAGAGTCAGCTCCGGCAGGAGTTCGGAGACGTCGGGTCCGATCAGGTGGGCACCAAGCAGTTCCCCGTACTTGGCGTCGGCAATGACCTTGACGAACCCGGTGGGGTCGGCCAGTCCGTGCGCCTTGCCATTGGCGGTGAACGGGAACTTCGCCACCTTCACGTCGTAGCCTTCGTCGCGGGCCTGCTGCTCGGTCAGTCCGAAGCTGGCCACCTGCGGCTGACAGAACGTGGCCCGCGGCATCATCCGGTAGTCACCAAGGGCCAGCGTCTCGGCACCGGCGATGGTCTCGGCGGCAACCACGCCCATCGCCTCGGCGACGTGGGCCAGCTGGAGCTTGCCCGTGACGTCGCCGATGGCGTAGATATGCGGCACATTGGTGCGCATGTAGTCGTCGATGCCGATGGCCTTGCGGTCGGTCAGGGCCACACCGGCCGCCTCGAGGCCGAAGCCGTCGACGTTGGGGGCAAAACCGATGGCCTGCAACACCTTATCGGCCTTGAGCGCATCGGTCTTGCCGTCCTTGCTGACCGTCACGGTGACGGAGGAGCCGTCATCGTCAATAGATTCCACCTTGGTGCCGGTGAGGATCTTCACGCCGAGCTTCTTGTACTGCTTCTCGATCTCCTTGGAGACCTCGGCGTCCTCGTTGGGCAGCGCACGCGGCAGGAACTCGACGATGGTGACGTCGACCCCGTAGTTCTTCAGCACGTAGGCGAACTCCATGCCGATCGCGCCGGCGCCGGCGATGATGATCGATGTCGGCAGCTCCCGCGACAGGATCTGCTTCTCGTAGGTGACGACGTTCTCGCTCAGCGAGGTGCCCGGCACCAGCCGGGTGCTGCTCCCCGTGGCGATGATGGCGTTGTCGAAGGTGACGGTTTCAGTCCCGCCCTCGTTGAGGGCGACCGACAGCGTGTGCGGGTCGGTGAACGTCCCGTAGCCGTGAATCTCGGTGATCTTGTTCTTCTTCATCAGGAAGTGCACGCCGGCCACCCGACCGTCGGCGACCTTGCGACTGCGGTCGAAAGCGGCACCGTAGTCGAAGGTGGCCTCGCCGCTGATACCGAACGTCTTGGCTTCCTTGGTGAAGATATGCGCCAGCTCGGCGTTGCGCAGCAACGCCTTCGACGGAATGCAACCGACATTGAGGCAGACCCCGCCCCAGTACTTTGGTTCGATGATGGCGGTGTTCAGCCCGAGCTGGGCGGCGCGGATCGCCGCGACGTACCCGCCAGGACCGGCTCCGAGAACGACGACGTCATAGTGAGTCACGCCGTCAGCCTATCGTCGGACGCGCGATCCATTCGAAGTAGTAGGCACCGTGCAGCAGGGCGGCGGTGGCCACCGAGGCCAGCGGCGCCGACATCAGGGCGATGGCCAGCGCCGTTACCGATGGCCGGTTCTGCACCATGGAAACCAGCACGCTGCCGACCGAGCAGAAGATCAGGTAGATCAGCACGAAGAACACCGCCGGAGTCTTGCTCAGCGATGTGTACCACCAGAAGTAAAAGCCCAGGCCGGCGGCCGCGGCCAGCACCCAGACTGCGGCCACGATGAACACGAACTGCCACCGCTTCACGAATTGATAGGTGCCCGTCGCCGGCGCCGCGGGCGGCACCATGACCGGCTCGGCGTGCAGCGACCCGTTGACCGGATGCAGGAACGCATCGGTCTCGAAGCTCTCCAACTCGCTGAACGCGATGGACGGCCCCGAGATCTCCGCCTCGGGTTCGTCGGTCAGCGACTTCAGAACCTCGGGATGCGGTCCGGTGTCGAAGATCGGCGCGTGATGCGGTTCTGTCGAAGGAAGGGACGTCTTGTCAGCCACTGGACACCACCTGAACCAGAACTAATGCCCCCAACCAGCCCGGTGCCATCGCCAGGATGAACGCCCCCGCGGTGGTGATCCAGCGCCGCCTGGAGAACAGGATGAGCAGCATTCCGATCACACTGGGGACTGCCACCACTAAGCCCACCACCAGATCGGGGCGGACCGGAGTCTTGACCAGCAGCGTGGCCGCGACGGCCGCGACCAGACCGGTCACAGTCCCGACCAGCAACGCGCTTGTGAGCAGCCATGCCCGAGGCAGGGGTATCACCCTTATGAGGGTACGTGCCCTCGAGCCGACTACGGCTGAACGGCGTCGGCGCGCCGACCAGGGATTGCACAGGCGTCAGCGGCCTCGGCGACCACGAGATCTGCCCGTTCGGGCAACCGCGCACCACGCTCGTAGTCGACGCCAGTCAGCGGTAACACACTGGCCAGCAACTCGTTTTCGGTGTCAGTGAAAGCCCGGCCCCGGCTCAGGAAGCGCATCCCCTCGGGTGTTTCCAGGCTGAAACCACCGCCGCGGCCGGGAACGACGTCAATGACCAGCTGGGTGTGTTTCCACGTCTCGAATTGCGGGCCGGAGATCCACACCGGGGCGCCCTCGAGGACCCCGAGCAGGACGTCACGATCGCCGACGATGAACTCCCCGTCCAGGTAGCACATCGGTGACGACCCGTCGCAGCAGCCGCCGGACTGGTGGAACATCACCGGGCCATGCCGCTCCTGCAGCAGGTGTAGGAGCTCAGCGGCCGCCGCGGTGATCAGTGACCGCGGCGGCGCCTCCGGCTCGCGATTTCGGCGCGCTTCCGATCGCTGCGCGGCGGATTGCGCGCCGAAGTCATTCATCAGAAGAAGCCTTGGGCCTTGTTGGAGTAGGAGACGAGCAGGTTCTTGGTCTGTTGGTAGTGATCCAGCATCATCAGGTGGTTCTCCCGGCCGATGCCGGACTGCTTGTAACCACCGAAGGCCGCGTGCGCGGGGTACTGGTGGTAGCAGTTGGTCCACACCCGGCCGGCCTTGATATCGCGGCCGGCGCGGTAGGCGGTGTTGCCGTCGCGGCTCCACACCCCCGCACCCAGCCCGTAGAGGGTGTCGTTGGCGATGCCGATGGCGTCGTCGTAGTCCGTGAACGCGGTGACCGCCACGACGGGGCCGAAGATCTCTTCCTGGAAGATCCGCATGGCGTTGTTGCCGGTGAAGATCGTCGGCTGCACGTAGTAACCGCCACTGAGATCACCACCAAGCTCGGCACGCTCACCGCCGGTCATCACCTTGGCGCCCTCGCTTTTGCCGATCTCGATATACGACAGGATCTTTTCCAGCTGATCATTAGAGGCCTGCGCCCCGATCATCGTCTCGGTGTCCAACGGATCACCCTGCCGCACGGCCTTGGTGCGGATGGCGGCCATCGCCAGGAACTCGTCATAAATATCGGCCTGAATCAAGCTGCGCGACGGGCAGGTGCACACTTCGCCCTGGTTGAGGGCGAACATCGTGAAGCCCTCCAACGCCTTGTCCTGATAGTCGTCGTTGGCAGCCATCACATCGGAGAAGAAGATGTTGGGACTCTTACCACCCAACTCCAACGTGACCGGGATCAGATTCTGCGAGGCGTACTGCATGATCAACCGCCCGGTGGTGGTCTCCCCAGTGAACGCGATCTTGGCGATCCGATTCGAGGACGCCAACGGCTTACCGGCCTCCACACCAAACCCATTAACCACGTTGAGAACACCAGCGGGCAACAGATCAGCGATCAACGACATCAAATACAGCACCGACGCCGGAGTCTGCTCGGCAGGCTTAAGCACCACCGCATTACCGGCCGCCAACGCCGGCGCCAACTTCCACACCGCCATCAGGATCGGGAAATTCCACGGGATGATCTGCCCCACCACCCCCAACGGCTCATGAAAGTGATAGGCGACGGTGTCCTCATCGATCTGCGAGAGGGAGCCTTCTTGGGCGCGGATCGCCCCGGCGAAATACCGAAAATGATCCACCGCCAACGGAATATCAGCATTCAGCGTTTCCCGAACCGGCTTACCGTTATCCCAGGATTCAGCGACGGCGATCTTCTCCAGATTGGCTTCGATACGATCAGCGATCTTGTTGAGGATCAGCGCGCGTTCGGCGGCCGAGGTCTTGCCCCAGGCCGGTGCGGCGGCGTGCGCGGCATCCAGAGCCAGCTCGACATCAGCCTCAGTGGACCGGGCCACCTCACAAAACACCTCGCCGGTCACCGGCGTCCGATTCTCAAAATACAAACCCCCCACCGGCGCAACCCACTCACCACCAATGAAATTCTCATAGCGGGACTGGAATGCCATGGCCGAGCCCGTGCCGGGGCGGGCGTAAACAGTCATCAAGACTCCTTCTCTAAGAGTTACTTTCGGTGTTACGAACAGCGCGAACCGCTGGTGAAATCGACGACGGCAACAACGTCGACATGTCCGCGGGATAGCGCACGGTCACGTCGATAGAACCGGCGAAACGATACGGCTGGGCGGCTAGCAGTCCGGCGAATTGTTTTCGCAGCCGCGATAGTTCGGCGCGAACGGTGACAACTCGGGTGCGGTCGCCGTACAGATCGGCGGCCAGTTCGGGGGCGGACCGCCCGCGGGGATCCCGCGCCAGAATCAGCAGGATTTCGGCGTGGCGCAACGAAATATCGTTGCGCCAGCACCCGAACTGTCCCGTCATAGCCAACGAGGGCCCGCCCACACCGGTCAGGTCCAGGCACACCTGCGCCAGCTTTGGCGCCTCGTCGTCCTGGGTGAGCCGAACCAGCCAGCCGCCAGGAAGCACGTCGACGTCACAGATACCAAGGGCGGGGATCCACACCCGGCCCGCAGCGATGTCCTCCGGCAGCAGGATGCGGTGGTGCAGCGGCAGTGAGTCGACCGCCGCCACCCAGCCCTCAGGATCGACCGCCAGAGCGGGGGCGCCGATGCGGGCCAGAATCGGGGCCGCGACGGTCCGCAGCCGGTTGAGAATGCGGTCGTGCTGCTCCCGCAGATGCGACTCGGCCAGCCGGGCGACTGCGTCGACCAATGCCACCGTCGTGGGGTGCACGGTCGCGGCGGGGCCGGATACGTCGACGACGCCGATCACGTGTCCGGTTCGTGGGTCGCGAATGGGGGCACCGGCACAGGTCCAGGAGTGGTGGGTGCGCAGGAAATGCTCGGCCGAGAAGACCTGCACGGCACGGTTGGACACCAGGGCGGTGCCGATCGCGTTGGTGCCGACCTCGCCTTCGGCCCAGTGCGCACCCTCGATGAACCCGAGGCGGTCGGCGTTGCCCAGCACCGCCGGCGAGCCGGAGCGCCACAGCACCCGCCCCTGGGAGTCCGCAACGACGAGAATGTTGGCGCCGTCGGCGACGATCGATTCCAGCCCGCGGGAGATCTCCTCGAGCACAGTCATCAGTCCCGATGCCCGCCGCAGCGTCTCCAGGCCGCCGGATTCCACCACCGGACGCGCGCGGCGGTCTGGGTCGACACCGGCAGACATCATCCGCCGCCAGGAATCGCCGATAACGTCCCGCGGCCGGGCCGGTGCCCGGTGGCCGGACATCGTCGCGTCATAGACAGCCGACATCAGCCGCGCGTACGTGCGTGGATCCTCCCCGACGGCGACGGCGGGTTCAGGCACAGACAGACCTTGCATTACTGCCGATTGTGCTCTGCATCTCAGCGGTAAACCAGACCGCCGTCGATGAGCCCGGCTTGTCCGGTCATGTAATCGGCGTCCGGCCCGGCCAGATACGAGACGAACCCGGCGACGTCGTCGGGGGTTTCAGCGCGGCCCAGCGCGATGCCGCCGACGAACTTGTCGTAGGTCTCGCCCTCGGCCGCCCCGGTCAACTCGGCGAATCGTTTGTCGATTTCCACCCACATGTCGGTGCCGACGACGCCGGGGCAGTATGCGTTGACGGTGACGCCGTCAACGGCGTGTTCCTTGGCGGCGGCCTGGGTCAGCGCACGCACAGCGAACTTGGATGCGCTGTACGGCCCGAGCATCGCGAAGCCGTCGTGTCCGGCGATTGACGAGGCGTTGATAACTCGGCTGATCTTTCCCTGATCTTTGTTCTTGAGTTGCTTGAACTTGGCCACGGCGGCTTGAGTGCCCCACAGCACGCCGTTGACGTTGATCGCCCAGAGCCTCTCGATCTGCCGAGGGGTGACATCGGCGATCGGGCCGACGAGGGCGATGCCGGCATTGTTGACCATGATGTCGAAGCCGCCCAGAGTGGCGGCGGCATGGTCGACGGCGGCGAATACCTCTTCACGTTCGCTCACGTCGGCCACGAAGATGGTTGCTTTGCAGCCGATTTCGGTGATCTCGTCGGCGACGGCAGCGAGACCGTCAGGCTGCACATCCACCAGAGCGATATCGGCGCCGTCCCGAGCGAGCCGCAACGCGATGCCGCGTCCGATGCCTCGTGCCGCACCGGTGACCAGAGCGACCCCTCCGTGCAGAGTCATGATTCTCCGTTCGGGTCAACCAGGACTTTCATCTTCGTGCCGGCGTGCAGCGCCTCGAAGCCCTCGTCGATCACGTCGTCGAGGGGGATCGTAGTGACCCACCCAGTGGTGTCGTAGGCACCCTTGGCCATCAGGGCGATGACGGCCTCGAAGTCTGCACCCGTGTAGCACAATGACCCCTGGATGCGACTCTCGTTCATGACCAGATTGAGAAGCGGTGTTTCCAAGGGCTTTTCGTAGATCGCCACGCTGACCATCGGCTTGCGTGAACCCACGCAGGCCAGCGCCGTCGCAACAGCCGGGGTGACACCGGCAGCGTCGAACACCGCATCGGCGCCGTCGCCGGCGGTGTGCTCGGCGATGAAGCCGGGGACGTCGAGCGCGGCAGGGTCCAGCGTCGCGGCGCCGAGCGCCTCGATGGCCGCGCGCCGGGTCGGGGACGGTTCAACGACGAAAACGTCGTCAAGTCCCTTGCCGCGCAACGCGAACCACAGACCGATCCCGATCGGCCCGGCACCGAAGACCATGGCGGTGTCGCCGGGACGGACGTCGCCGAGGGTGGCGGCGTGGTAGGCCACCGACATCGGTTCGACGAGGGCCCCGAGCTCGAGTGAGACGTTGTCGGGCAGCTTGTGCAGCATGGAAGTCGGCACCACCGTGTACTCAGCCATGCCGCCGTCGGACATCAGGCCGTGGAAGCCGATCTGTTGACACACGTTGTAGTTGCCGGCCAGGCACGGTGCGCAGTGGTCGCATTTGTAGATCGGTTCGACGGCGACGCGGTCTCCCACCGCCCATCCGGTGACGCCGTCGCCCACGGCGGTGATGGTCCCGGAGAATTCGTGGCCGATTGTCAGCGGCAGCTGTTGATGAGTAAGCGGGTGCGGCGCGGTGGGGACGAAGATCGGCCCGGCGTAGTACTCGTGCAGGTCGGTGCCGCAGATGCCGTTGAAGCCCACCTTGAGCTTGACCGTCCCCGGGGTGGCCTCGGGTTCGGCGACGTCATCGATCTCGACCTTGTTGGGTCCGTAATAGACAGCTGCTCTCATACGCCAGTTCTATGTGACGGCGACCACACCCGGAAAGAGTTGCAGGGGGTTGCAGCCGGCCGTTGCAACTGTTCGCAACCCTTGCCAGACCTTGGGACCCGGGTGTGGTGTGGCTCACATGACTACCACTCTCGAACCTCAGACCACCGACGACGTGACGCCGCAGCAGCGGGTCGACGCGTGGCTCGCCGACTTCGAGGCGGCACTGGCTGCTCGCGACATCGACCGGGCCACCGCCAAATTCGCCACCGACAGCTTCTGGCGCGACCTCGTGTCCTTCACCTGGAACATCAAGACCGTCGAGGGCCGCGATCAGATCGCCGGCATGCTGGCCGCGCGGTTGGCCGACACCGCCCCGTCGGGGTTCCGCACCCGTGAGGCGCCGACCGCCGAAGGTGATGTGACCTCGGCGTTCATCGAATTCGAAACCGCGGCCGGGCGCGGGACCGGGCATCTACGACTCAAGGGTGACCAGGCCTGGACGTTGTTGACCGCACTGCAGGAGCTGAAGGGGTTCGAGGAGGCCAAGGGGTCCAGTCGGGTGATGGGCGCTGTGCACGGTAGCGACCCTGATCCCCGGTCGTGGGCCGAGAAACGCGCCCAAGAGGAAACCGAGCTGGGCCGGACCACCCAGCCCTACACACTGGTGATCGGTGGCGGTCAGGGCGGGATCGCGCTGGGCGCGCGACTGCGCCAACTCGGGGTGCCTGCCATCGTCGTCGACCGCCACGAGCGGCCCGGAGACCAGTGGCGCAAGCGATACAAGTCGCTGTGCCTACACGACCCGGTCTGGTATGACCACCTGCCCTATCTGCCGTTCCCGCAGAACTGGCCGGTATTCGCGCCGAAGGACAAGATCGGCGATTGGCTGGAGTTCTACACCCGGGTCATGGAAGTGCCGTACTGGTCGAAAACAACCTGCCTGTCGGCCTCCTTCGACGAGTCGGCTCACCGCTGGACAGTCGAAATCGATCGCGACGGTGAGCGGTTGACGCTGTATCCGGCCCAACTGGTGCTGGCCACCGGCATGTCGGGTAAGCCGAGCGTTCCCACCTTGCCGGGCCAGGACGTCTTCGCCGGCGAACAGCACCACTCCAGCGCCCATCCCGGGCCCGACGCGTATGTGGGCAAGAAGGCCGTGGTGATCGGCTCGAACAACTCGGCGCACGACATCTGCAAGGCGCTCTACGAGAACGGCGTCGACGTGACGATGGTGCAGCGGTCCTCGACGCACATCGTCAAGTCGGACACCCTGATGGACATCGGCCTTGGTGACCTCTACTCCGAACGCGCGCTGGCGGCGGGGATGACCACCGAGAAAGCCGACCTGACGTTCGCGTCGCTGCCCTATCGGATCATGCACGAGTTCCAGATCCCGTTGTACGACCAGATGCGTGAACGCGACAAAGAGTTCTACGACCGGCTCGAGGCGGCCGGATTCGAATTAGACTGGGGCTCAGACGGTTCGGGGCTGTTCATGAAGTACCTGCGCCGCGGTTCGGGCTACTACATCGACGTCGGTGCCTGCGATTTGGTGGCCGACGGCAAGATCAAGCTGGCCCACGGTCAGGTCGATCGGCTCACCGAACATTCGGTGGTGCTGACCGACGGCACCGAACTGCCGGCCGATGTGGTGGTGTACGCGACCGGATACGGATCGATGAACGGCTGGGCAGCCGACCTGATCGGCCAGGACGTGGCCGACAAGGTCGGCAAGGTGTGGGGTCTGGGTTCGGACACCCCGAAAGACCCCGGACCATGGGAGGGCGAGCAGCGCAACATGTGGAAGCCCACCCAGCAGGAGAACCTGTGGTTCCACGGTGGCAACCTGCACCAGTCCCGGCATTACTCGCTCTATCTGGCGCTGCAGCTCAAGGCGCGCTATGAGGGAATCCCCACCCCGGTGTACGGGCTGCAGGAGGTGCACCACGTGAGCTGATAGCACTGCCCGCAGAATAGGGGGCATGGCTCACGACGACCCCTACCTCTGGCTCGAAGAAATCGCCGGTGAAGACCAGCTCGCATGGGTGCGCAAGCACAACGATCCGACAGTCGCCGAATTCAGCGGCGAGAGGTTCGAGCAGATGCGCGCCGAGGCGTTGGAGGTTCTCGACACCGACGCGCGGATTCCGTACGTGCGCCGGCGCGGTGAGTATCTCTACAACTTCTGGCGCGACGCCACGAATCCGAGGGGGCTGTGGCGACGGACCACGCTGGAGAGCTACCCGACCGAGGATCCCGACTGGGACGTGATCATCGACCTCGACGCACTCGCCGCCGCCGATGGCGAGAAGTGGGTGTGGGCGGGCGCCGACGTCATCGAGCCGGATCACACGCTGGCGCTGATCAGTTTGTCGCCAGGCGGCTCGGATGCCGCGATCGTGCGCGAATTCGACATGGTGAAGCGGGAATTCGTGACCGGCGGCTTCGAGCTGCCGGAGGCGAAGTCGCGGGTGTCGTGGGAGGACCACGACACTCTGCTGGTGGGCACCGACTTCGGGCCCGATTCGATGACCGAATCCGGCTACCCGCGGATGGTGAAGCGGTGGCGGCGCGGTGAGCCGCTGGCTGAGGCGCAGACGTTGTTCACCGGGCCGGTCACCGACGTCGCTGTGGGAGCGTCGGTCGACCGCACCCCAGGCTACGAGCGCACGTTGCTGAGTCGAGCCGTCGATTTCTTCAATGATCAGGTGTACGAACTGCGTTCGGGTGAACTGGTTCGGATCGATGCACCGACGGACGCGAGTCTGTCGGTGCATCGGGACTGGCTGCTGATCGAACTGCGCAGCGACTGGCTGACAGGCACCGCGTCATATCGGACCGGGTCGCTGCTGGCCGCCGACTACGAGCAATTCCTCGACGGGACAGCCGAATTAGCGGTCGTGTTCGAACCTGATGAGCATTCCAGTCTGCACCAATACTCCTGGACGCTCGACCGTCTGCTGCTGGTGAGTCTGGTCGACGTCGCCAGTCGGGTCGAGATCGTCACACCGGGATCCTGGACACGCGAACCCGTTGCAGGCGTCGGAGACAACACCGTCATCGTTGCCACCGATCCGGATGGCGACGAGATCTTCTTGGATAGCAGCGATTTCATCACGCCGTCACGACTGCTGCACGGCAGCGCAGGTGGTGAGCTGACCGAGATCAAACGCGCTCCATCGTTCTTCGACGCTGCCGACCTTGAAGTAGCACAACATTTCGCAACCTCCGACGACGGGACGGCGATCCCCTATTTCGTCGTCGGTCACAAGCACAACGGGGCGCCAGGCCCGACGCTGCTGGGCGGCTACGGCGGATTCGAGGTATCACGCACCCCTGGCTACGACGGCGTCCTGGGGCGGCTGTGGTTATCGCGGGGCGGCACGTACGTGCTGGCGAACATCCGCGGCGGCGGCGAGTACGGACCCGCCTGGCACACCCAGGCGATGCGGGAGGGCCGACACAAGGTAGCCGAGGACTTCGCCGCGGTGGCAAGCGATCTCGTCTCACGCGGAGTGACCACCATCGAGCAGCTGGGCGCGCAGGGCGGCAGCAACGGCGGCCTGCTGATGGGCATCATGCTGACCAAGTACCCGCAACTTTTCGGCGCGCTGGTATGCCAGGTGCCGCTGCTGGACATGAAACGCTTCCATCTGCTGCTGGCCGGGGCGTCGTGGGTGGCCGAGTACGGCGACCCGGACGAGCCCGAGGACTGGGCGTTCATCTCGGAATACTCGCCGTATCAGAACATTTCGGCCGACCGGGCCTATCCCCCGGTGCTGATCACCACCTCAACACGCGATGACCGGGTGCACCCGGGCCATGCCCGCAAGATGACCGCCGCGCTCGAGGAAGCCGGCCATCCGGTCTGGTACTACGAGAACATCGAGGGCGGGCACGCCGGGGCAGCCGACAATGCGCAAACGGCCTTCAAGTCCGCGCTGAGCTACTCATTCCTGCATCGGATGCTGGGCTGATCGAGTGAGTTGACCAGCCAACACTACGTAGTACCCTCTAGCTAACAGCTAACTCGCTAGGGGGTTCGCCATGCAGGTCGACGTGGAGGAGATGCGCTCCGGCGCGAACCGGTCGTACAACGCTGCCTCTTTCGCCATGGAGGGCGCTGACCAGCTGAGTCGCTCAAACGTCGGCGCTGGCATCTTCGGTGATTTTTCGGCCGCGGAGTCGTTTCACAGCGCACTTTCCGATGCGCACAGCAACCACATCCAGCGGCTACGCGACCACGAGAACCGGCTGGGGGTCGTTGGCGACAAGGGACACAAGACGGCGTCGGTGTTTGTCGAGATGGAAGAACGCAATGCCGAGGCCCTGCGTTCGGTGCTGTGACCGAATATCCGAGCCTCAAGCACATCAGCATCGGCGCCCTCGTCGGTGAGGCCGGCGGGGATCCGTGGAAGGTAGACCAGACGCTGCAGAGCGGCGATCCCGGGGCGATCAACGACCTCGGCCGGGCGTTCTACAGCGCGGGCGCCTGTACCGCCGAGACATACAAAGAATTCGAACAAGCACAGCAGCGATTCCGCGCGTCCTGGAACCGGGAAAACGGTGAGCACCCCATCAATGACAGCGCTGAGGTGCAGCGCGCTACGACCCGGCTGATGGTGCAGCAAGATCAGCTGCCCGCCATCGGCACAGATCTCGCCAATATCGCGGCAACTCTCGCTGAGACACAACGCTTTTCAGGCATGCAGGTAGAGAACCTCAACACCCAGCTGCACTACATCGACGCACTCATCGATCAAGCGCTGGCCCACGATCAGGACACCTCCGCGCTGGAAGACAACGCGATCACAGCAACCTCCGGAGTACTGCACCAAGTCGAGGCACTGCGCGACGACTACGGCACCAAGCTGGACGCGGCATTGACCGACCTGCGTGCCGAGCACGGCTACGACCCCGCCCCCATCGAGGATGTCGACGGTGACGGCGAGCCCGGCGCCGAACAGCGCGGCCGCGAATCCACCGACCACTACGACGCAAACCAGCGCGCCAAAGATGAGGCGCTGGCCAACAGCGGCGGCCCGATGACACCGGAAAAGGCCGACGCCGCAGCGCGTTTGCGTGACTTCACCACCGCAACCAATCCCAGCGCTGACGCGGACGCTCGTCGGCTGGCCGGCGAACGACTCGATGATTTCCGGATGGCTCACTTCACGGGGCCACTGCCGAAAGATCCCATCCTCGGCGGAGATGCCCGTACACGCGCACAGGGCAGGCTGGACTTGCAACGAAAGCTTGAGCAGGGCCTCTACGGACTGCCGCCGATGTCGGCCGACCAAGCCACACAGCAGCTTGATGATGGAGAGCGATTCGGCCGCGCACTGACACTCAAGCAGGCTGTGGATGCACTCGTAGCCCAAGGAATGTCACCAGAAGGTGCTGCTCGTACGGTAAGCAAGGTTGCGGGAGGCGTCCCCTGGTCTGAACTGATCAAACACGATTCAGGGCTAATTGCTGGTGCAGGAGCTGGCATTAAGGCCATGGCAGACAGCGCATCAAACGGTCGACACTACGTGCCCGACGTTCTCACTGCCGATGACGCCGGGGTACTGCTCAAGGTCGGCAAGCATCTCGGTACGGCGGGCACAGTAATCGACGGTGTGCTGACGCTGAATGACCTGGCTCACGGCGCCAAGCCAGGTGAAACGCTGGGCGGGTTCGCCGGTGGCGCAGGCGGGGGTGCATTCGGTGCATGGATCGCGACAGTCGGGGCCGGATCTGTGGTCGGCCCTGAAGGGACGTTCGTAGCAGCTGTCATCGCCAGCGTTGGGCTTGCTGCGGGAGGCGAATGGGCAGGCAAAAAGGTGGGAGGAATTTTTGATAATGCTTTCGGCAACTGATATCGCGCTACCGACCTGGTCTGTGGTCCTACTTGGATTCGGCAGCGCCATGATGCTCGGCGGTCTGGTTGCCGTGGTGGTGGCCCGTCAACCCAAATGGGAGCGGCGTTTCTATTGGGTCACCTGGCTGATTGGCGGTGCCGTCGGCTCGGCCTCGCTCATTCCGCGGGGGCTCGGGTTAGCCATAGCCACATACCTCGTACTCGCCCTGGTCGCCGTTGTGTGGGCATTCTTTCGGACCAACTACATCAAGCTGGGTGGTCGGATCATCGCCGCCACTCCCTCTGACCGTCAACCCGATTCAGAGCGCTGACGTGTTCGATGCCGCTGGCCGAGGCACAGACGTTGTTCACCGGGCCGGCCACCGATGTCGCCGTGGGACGCCGAGACATACAAAGAATTCGAACAGGCACAGCAGCGATTCCGCGCGTCCTGGAACCGCGGGAACGGTGAGCATCCCATCAATGACAGCGCTGAGGTGCAGCGCGCTACGACCCGGCTGATGGTGCAGCAAGATCAGCTGCCCGCCATCGGCACAGATCTCGCCAATATCGCGGCAACTCTCGCTGAGACACAACGCTTTTCAGGCATGCAGGTAGAGAACCTCAACACCCAGCTGCACTACATCGACGCACTCATCAATCAAGCGCTGGCCCACGACCAGGACACCTCCGCGCTGGAAGACAACGCGATCACAGCAACCTCCGGAGTACTGCACCAAGTCGAGGCACTGCGCGACGACTACGGCACCAAGCTGGACGCGGCATTGACCGACCTGCGTGCCGAGCACGGCTACGACCCCGCCCCCATCGAGGATGTCGACGGTGACGGCGAGCCCGGCGCCGAACAGCGCGGCCGCGAATCCACCGACCACTACGACGCAAACCAGCGCGCCAAAGATGAGGCGCTGGCCAACAGCGGCGGCCCGATGACACCGGAAAAGGCCGACGCCGCAGCGCGTTTGCGTGACTTCACCACCGCAACCAATCCCAGCGCTGACGCGGACGCTCGTCGGCTGGCCGGCGAACGACTCGATGATTTCCGGATGGCTCACTTCACGGGGCCGTTGCCGACCGACCCGATGGTTGGAGGCGACGCGCGAAGCCGAGCACGGACGCGGCTCGAGTGGCAACAAAAGCTGGAACAAGGAGCGTTCGGCACCAACCCAATGACACCCGACCAAGTGACGCAACTGCTCGATGACAGTGAGCAGCATGGACGGGTCCTGGTGACGCAGCGGGCTCTCGACATGCTTCAGCGCGAGGGTGTATCGAAGGAAGGCGCGGATGCCTTGATCTCCAAGGCCGCAGGCGGCATACCCTGGAACGAGCTCGTCCAACAGAACACTGACCTTATGAGCGGGTTCTCGGCCGGAGTTGGTGGATACGCCAAAGGCCTGCCGGTTAACGCGCATGACTTCGACAGAATGTCACTCTCAGATGTGAAGGCCATCTCAGAGTTCGGCAAGTACACAGGTCGAGCCGCCACAATATTCGACGCGGTACTGACGTACGAAGACATCAAGCACGGCAAGCCTGCCGGGGAGGCGATCGGAGAGTTCGCCGGCGGTACCGCACTGGGTGGGTTGGGTGCCTGGGGCACCGCGATCGCGGTTTCGTCCGTCGCCGGTCCCGAGGCTACCTTTGCGGCTGCTCTAGTAGCGGGTATAGCGACCGGCGAACTTGGTAAATGGATTGGAGGTGAAACGGGTGCACTATTCGACAAGTGAGCCCCTATCCGCGACCGCGCCCCATTTTCCTGCTTGGTCAACTGTGTTGTTCGTGGTCGCGCTAGCACTCATTCTGGCGACTACAGCAGGCATCGCCCGCGCAGATTCTGTTGAGGCCAAAAGACTTATCTACTGGCTGGGCTGGATGTCAGCGGTCGCGTGCGCAGCGGTGTCGTTACTACCACTTGGTCTAAAGACGACCGTCATCACCTTCGTGGGTTTTGCATTCGCGGTGGTTTTCTGGGCCTGGCTGACCACTCCGTACCTGAAGATCGGCCGGCGGACCTTTGCCTTGACGATGGCGGACAGACGTTCAGGTCAAGGCCCAGATTCCGGCGAGGACGCGCCCGCTCAGCTGCCGGCCAACCACTATCCCGGTCCAGTAACGGCAGGGACGGTCTGGTGGATCTTCGCCATCCTCACGACTGCCGCTGGCGTCGGCGTTTACCTCGGAGGCTGGCGATGGCAGACGATTACCGTTGCTGTCGTACTCACTGCGCTCGGGGCCATCTCGGGACTCGATGATGCGTCTCGCGCACTGGGCCCAGCCCGGGGCCAGCACGTACAGGCAGCTGTGATCGCTGTGGCCTCGATTCTGCTCTGGCTGGCCCCGATTGCCGCCTATGCAATCGGTTACACCATCGGGCTCCGACACGCTACGGGCAGAGACAGCGGCCCCCGTTCACTCGACCATGGCTCTTGAAACATGGTCGCACTGGCTGTTTATCGCTGGCTCCGCAGTACTCGCCGCAGCCTGGGTCGGCACCGCGTTCGTCATAGACCGTCAGCATGAGCGTTGGGTGTACTGGTTCGGCTCGGTGCTCGGCGGCGGCTTCATCTCCCTCAGCTGGGCGGACCGGGTGTGGAAGGTTGTCGTGGCCGGAGCACTCTCCATCGCGTCGTCACTGTCCTCCATGCGTACATCAAGACGCCCTACATCAGGATTCGAGGTCGCAATCATGCCTTCTCGATGCAGGACAGCGCTCCCGATCCATCTGAGATCGATCCCGACGAACCTCCGTCTATGTCACCGCGCGACAGCTATCCCGGCCGGGCCACCGCGTCCAAGACGTGGTGGTTGTTCGTCGCATGCGTCGGGTTCTTCGGCTTCGGTGGCGCACTAACGGGGTGGAATGCAAAGACCCTCCCCGCTGCAGGAGTGGTTTGTCTCGGAGCCCTCGCCGGCGGGATGGGACTGCGACAGGGAGCGAATACCTCCTATACGGCGGCGGACCACGCATATGAGGGCGCCCGACGACTCGACAGGGGCGGTGTTGACGACAGGGTGTTCGGCGACTTCGCGGCCGCGAAGGCCTTCAGCCGAGCTGTCTCGGAGACGCAAGCTCGACACGTCAGTCTCATCACGAAGCACTACGAGACGTTGGGATCAGTGGGTGACAAAGCCCACGAGGCGATGTCGACGTTCGCCGACATGGAAGGCCGCAACGCTGCGGATTTGCAGGCGGTTACGGGCACCGAATTCTGATCTACCCACTGCGCCTATGGTGACCGTTTATGGTGCCGCGGATGCGCCCGGTATTCGAGGGACTCCGTGCGCCGCAGTGGGCATCGTCGACCCGCCGCGAATGCCGCGAGGTAGTGAGCTCCATCTGATCCATGAGCTTGGCTGGACGCGTGAAGAACAGGACGCGGCAGGGCGGCACTCACCCGCCGAAGCGCTGACGCGGACGCTCGTCGGCTGGCCGGCGAACGACTCGATGATTTCCGGATGGCTCACTTCACGGGGCCACTGCCGAAAGATCCCATCCTCGGCGGAGATGCCCGTACACGCGCACAGGGCAGGCTGGACCTTCAACGAAAGCTGGAGCAGGGCCTCTACGGACTGCCGCCGATGTCGGCCGACCAAGCCACACAGGCACTGGACGAAGGAGACCAATTCGGCCGCGTCGTTGCTGTGAAGCAAGCGATGAATGCGCTTACCAGCCAGGGCATGTCCGAGGACGGCGCCAAATCGGTGATCAATGACTTGGTCCATAGAGCAAGCGATCTCACTGACTACACAGGACCGGCGTCCGCGGGCGTCGAAGCCTACGGCGAGCGGGTGCCCGGTGGGCGCCACGCGAAGCTGGAAGACCTGCTGTCACCGGCCGATGCGGAAAAGTGGGCACATATCGCCGGAAAAGTCGGACGAGTTGGCGACATTATTCAACTCGGCACCGCAATCAGCGACCGCATCCAGGGCGGAAGCAACGAAGAGCTGGGCAGTGCTGTCGGCGGATTCGCAGGCGGCTCTGCGGCCGCGTGGGGAGCCGCAGCCGTCGCTGGGTCCTTCACCGGCCCCTGGACGACGGCGGCGATCGTAGTGGCGGCCAGTGTGGTGGGAAGCGGTGCTGGCGAACAGGTTGGCGGTGGCATCGGGTCGCTTTTCGACCCAGCATTGAGGTCTGCTGGCGGTGGTGGAGGGAGTTGGTAGTCATGGCGCACACTTTGGGCTATGCCGGTTTGGCCGCAATAGTCGCGGGGGGAATTCTCAGCATGTTTCCGCTGTGGAGATCGGCGACTCTGTCGCCAGACTCGATCGAGCGCCGCGTCTACTGGACCGGGTGCGCAATTGGTATCACCCTGCTGTTCTGTTCTCAGATCCCCAACTGGGGCCAAGGAGTATTTTTCGCGCTCGGCACGGCTGTGGCCGTGCTGGCGATTGCATTCCAGTGGACCAACCACATCAAAATCAATGGCCGAATCTATTCGGCCTTCAACAACAACCGTCGTCCCGACCGGCCGCCAGCACCGGCTCCCGAGAATGCGGATGATTGATCGCTCTGTCTTCGCAGCTGTCCTTCATGGCCTTCGCGACCCGGTTGCCCGGCACCACGCCCAAGAGGACGACGGCGAATAGTCGTCCGCTAATTCGTTCTGGCCAGACTCACCAGCAGCGAGACGATCACCCCGATGATCACCAGGCCGCCCCCGACAATGAGGCTGATGTTCAGCCACTGATGCATGCTGTCCTGCGCGGCGCCGACCATCACCTCGGCGATCCGCCGGATATCACCAGACGAATTGTTCAACACCGCGTCCAGGCGTCGGCGGCCGAATTCGATTGCCGCCCAACCGGCAGCGCCCACCAGCAGAGCCGACACGCCGAGCCCCACGAGCATCTTGCCCCGACTGCGGGCCACGAAAAGGGTGAGCAGGGCGAACAGCCCGGCCACCACCGCGGCGCCGACGCTGACCCACGGGCCGAAGGTCGCGACCGGACGTAACGCGCCGGGCCGCAATGCCGCAGGCGCATTGTCAGTCAACGGGATTGGTAGAGACGACGGCAGCGTGACGTTGTAGTCGCTGAGCGTCTCTTTGAACGCGGCGTCCGAGAGCATCGGCGCGGCGTCGATCACCCACCGGCCTTGCGAGTCGACACTGGAACGGACCCGGTCGGTGAACAACCAGCGGTGCGCGAAGCGATTCGCCTGCGCGAACTGTCCTGGGAACGTCGAACTCGCGGTGTAAGCGGCAGCGACCAGACTCACCGTCCCGGTGTTCACGCTGGTACCCAGTCGGCCCACCTGCGAGGTCAGCTCCGAAGCCATCGCCGACTGCAACCCGGGATCGGCCGCCGCCTTCTGCGCCAGCGCTGCGTAGCCGTCCTCGTCGACCAGGTGTTGCTGCACCCAGGCCGCCGGCAGGGCGACCGCCAACAAGAGCGTCGTGACGAGCCACATCAGCAGCGTCGTCGCGAACCGCACGCGTCCTCCTCTACGGGGACGCGACGCCTCAGTCGGAGTGCGTTGCGCGGCCCACGATCAACGGGTCGGGCTGGCCGACCACCTCATGGTCTTTGTTGTCGTAGTTGAACTTACTCAGCACGTGGCGCATCGCGTTGATCCGCGCGCGTTTCTTGTCGTTGCTTTTGATGACGGTCCACGGCGCAATCTCGGTGTCCGTCCAGGCGAACATGTCTTCCTTGGCCGAGGTGTAATCGTGCCACTTGTCCAGGGACGCCAGATCGGTCGGCGACAGTTTCCACTGCCGAACGGGATCGACCTGACGGATGGTAAACCGGGTGCGCTGCTCGCTCGAGGACACCGAGAACCACAACTTCGTCAGGCTGATGCCGTCGTTGACCAGCATCTGCTCGAACAGCGGCGCCTGCCGGATGAACTCGGCGTGCTGCTTGGGCGTGCAGTACCCCATCACCCGTTCCACCCCGGCGCGGTTGTACCAGGACCGGTCGAACATCACGATCTCGCCGGCTGCCGGCAGATGGTTGACGTAGCGCTGGAAGTACCACTGGGTGCGTTCCTTCTCGGTCGGCTTCTCCAGTGCCACGACCCGTGCGCCTCTCGGGTTGAGGTGTTCCATGAAGCGCTTGATGGTGCCGCCCTTACCGGCAGCGTCGCGTCCCTCGAACACCAAGACGTGCCGCAGCCCGTGGGCCTGGCTCCACTTCTGCAGCTTCAGCAGCTCGATCTGCAGCAGCCGCTTCTGCTCCTCGTACTCGTTGCGGGACATCCGATGCTCGTACGGGTAGTTCTCCCGCCACGTGTCGACGGCCAGCCCGGCTGCATCAAGCAGCACGGGGTCGTCGTCATCGTCGTCAAAAACTGTGAAGCCGTTGCTCTCGAGTGACACGCGCGGAAATTATCAGCGGCAGGCAAACCCGGGGTGACGTCGCGGTGAACGGCGGATCGCAGTTCAGGCTGCGCCAGAATTACCCCGCGCGGACCCACCCTTGCCGCCCGTCGAACCGCCGTCGGACTTGGCGGCTTGACCCTGCTTCGCCGACTTGTGCTCCGGACCCGCCGCCTTGAGGCTCGGACGCACCCGCACGTGGGCTTTCGGAGTTTCCGCTTTCTGGTCGGCCGACGTCGTCGAAACATCGCTCGCAGCACTGTCTTTGGCTTTCGCCGCCGCCGACGCCGGAGTGGCCGAAGCCGCCGCCGCAGCCGAAGGGAACGGCGTCGGCGTGATCGGGGCCGGCAGGTTGCTCAACAAGCCGTCGACGGCGCTAACGAAGCCGTTGTAGAGGTTCCAGGCCAACCCGTCCTGGGCGCCTGGTGCGCTCTCCCCGATCGGGGACGGCAGGTAGAAGAACGGCTTGGCAATGTCGCGCGCCACGTTGCCCAGCAGGCCCGCGCCCAAGTTCGGATCGAACACGTTGTACACCAGGTTGCTCAGCAGCCCGGGAATCTCGGACGGGTTCTGGATGGCCGATTCGACCGTCGCTTCGAGATCACCGGGCACATAGGCGGCCCAGTAGGCGACGTCCGCGGCCAGGAACACCGGAAGCCCGAGGGTGCTCTGCACGGCGTACACCAAGCGGCCGGGGACCGTGCTGTACATGACCGCCAGCGAGTCGACGGCCGCGGTCGGGTCGGGCAGGTTGGCGAAGGCATCGTTGATGCCGTCGGCTAGGCCGTTGATCGCGTCCGAGACATTCGTGCTCAGCGGCGCAGGCAGAAGTGCGGCCAACTGCTGGAGCACGTAGGCGTTCGTGTACCAGGCGTAGGTGTAGTTGGGGTAGTTGTCCGACGGGTTGAGGTACAGCTGCGCGATGTAGCTGAGCACGCTGCCGATCGCGGCCGGATTCTGCACCGCGGCCAGCGCCGCGAACACCGGGTTCCACGGCACGCCCTGACCGAAATCGCTGTCGTCGGTGTAGAAGTTAAGTCCCAGAACACCATCCGTGGCGATCACGGCTGCGTTGGCGACGGCGTTAACCGCGTCTCCGAAGTTGTACAACACGTCGGTCACTACCGAGGTGTTCCGCACCGCGATATTGCTCAGCGTCAACGTCGCCTCAGGCGCGGCACCGACCATCGCGGGTGTGGTGGCGACCACGCCAGCGGTCAGCAGGGCTGCGGCGAGTTTGGTATGTGGACGCACAGTAATGGACATGGATCCCCCCGAATCTGTTGGTACGGCAATCACCGTTACGGCAGCATCGCATGCATTGACGAGCGCGTCAACGACATCGGTCGATGACAGCAAACCCGCTGCACACGATCGCGCTGCCGAGCAGCAGACCGCCGATGGCGTCGGTGAAGTAGTGGTAGGTCACCGCCTGGCCGAGCATCCCCAGCAGCGCCCAAACGATAGCCACGGCAACGATCCATCGCCGCGCACCCACGACCACGATCAGCACGCCCAGGGCTACCACCATCAGCGTCGTATGTCCGCTGGGATAGGCGAGCGCACCACCTTTCTCCCGGCCGAACCAGTCCTTGAACAACCGCGTAAACCACACGGCGACCACAGGAGTCGCCACGACGAGCACCGCCAGCAGCCATCGCTGACGATAGACGGCCAACGCCAGTGCGCCGATCAGGATCACCGCGATCGTGCGCTGATCGGTGAAGAACAGCAGCCAGCCCAGCCCGCTGCCGCGGGCACGCTGGAACCAGTCGTCGATCGGCGTCGACCCAGTGCCTACTGCCCAGCCGAGCAGCGCCATGGCCGCCAGACCGAACGGCGGCCACCACCGAACGACGTTGGTGGTCAGCGGGCGATGCCCCGCACGTACGCCGCCTGGCCGAGATGCTGAGCGCAGTCATCAATGATGCTGACCAACCGGACGCTCGCCGTCACTGGCGGATTCCAGTTCGTGTCGACCACCCGGGCGAGCTCGTCGGTGGTGACGCTGGCGATGTATTCCAGCGTCGCCTTGTGCACGGCGTGGTAGTAGCCGGCCAGCAGATCGGCGGGCACGCGAACCTTGCCCACATCGTCAGGGGTGTGCCCGTAGCCGTGCGCGTCACGCGGCAGGTCCAGTCCGAATTGGTCCACCCAGCCGCCGGAGAACCACACCTGATCGGTTCCGGCGATATCGGCAAGCTGGGCGTCCTGAACGCGGGCGCTGTGCCAGATCAGCCAGGCGATGCTGTTGGCCGTCGCGGTCGGCCGGAAGAACGAGACATCGTCGGTCAGATCGTCGGTGAGGTCGTTGACGTGTTCGATGATGCGGGCGAAGGCGTCCCGTAGCAGTTCGCGGGCGGCGTTCGCATCGGACAGTGAGTCAGTCATGGGGCTGACGCTACGCGCCGTGAAAAACCGCCTCGACGTTGTTGCCGTCGGGGTCTCGGACGAAGGCGCCATAGTAGCCAGGGTGGTATTCGGGCCACAGCCGCGGAGCGTGCAGTGACTCGGCACCCAAGTCCAGCGCGGCATCGTAGAAGGCCTTGACCGCGTCGACGTCGGCCGCGGCGAACGCGATGTGCACCTCACGGTTGGGGCCGGAAGCATCGTCGGCCGCGGCATCGGAGATCCAGAAGTCTGGCTTGCCGTCCCGGCCGTAACCGACGGCGACGTCGAAGTCCATCTGTCGCGTAAAGCCGAGGACACCGAGCACGGCGTCGTAGAACTCCTTGGACTTGGCCCAATGGCTGCAGTTGATTCCGAAGTGATCGATCACAGCGTCCATACTGTCAGCCGCCGTAATCTGAGCGCATGAGTTACGACTTGGTCATCCGCAACGGCACGATCGTCGACGGCTTGGGCGGCCAGCCCTACTCCGGTGACGTCGCCGTGTCCGGCGGCGTCATCGTCGCGGTGGGCACCGTTGACGGGGCGGGGGCCCGCGAGATCGACGCGACCGGACTGCTCGTGACACCGGGATTCGTCGACCTCCACACCCACTACGACGGGCAGGCGATCTGGTCGGATCGGCTCACGCCGTCGTCGGCCCACGGGGTCACGACGGCACTGATGGGCAACTGCGGGGTGGGGTTCGCGCCGTGCCGCGCCGAAGACCATGACGTGCTGGTGGACCTGATGGCCGGCGTGGAGGACATCCCCGGTGTGGTGATGGTCGACGGTCTGCCGTGGAACTGGCAGACATTCCCGGAATTTCTCGACGCCCTGGACTCCGGGCGGCGAGACATCGACGTGGCGGCACTGTTACCGCATTCCCCGCTGCGGGTCTATGTCATGGGCCAGCGCGGAGTGGACCGCGAACCGGCTACGGCCGAGGATCTGGCACAGATGCGGAAGCTGGCCGCCGAGGCTGTCTCTGTCGGGGCGCTCGGGTTCGCATCGTCGCGGCTGACGATTCACAAGTCCGAGAGCGGCAAGCCGATCCCGAGCTATGACGCCGCTCAGTCCGAGATCGAGGCGATCGCCCGCGGCGTCGACGACGCCGGTGGCGGCCTGATCCAATTCGTCCCCGATCTGGTTGCCGGTGACTACGAGCCCGCGCTGCGGACGGTATTCGAGGTGGCCGCCGAGGTGGGCCTGCCTGTCACGTTCACCCTTGCGGTCGGCAATGCCGGCGAGCCGTACTTCCTCGACGCGCTGACCATGGTGGAGAAGGCCAATGCCGACGGCGGTGATGTCACCGCGCAGATCTTCCCGCGCCCAGTCGGGCTGGTGATCGGGCTCGAGCTGAGCGGCAATCCGTTCGTGCTCTATCCCAGCTACCAGGAGATCGCGGGGTTGCCGCTGGCCGAGCGAGTCGCCGAGATGCGTAAACCCGAAGTGCGCGAACGTATTCTGGCCGACAAGCCGGGCGGCACTGGTCATCCGTTGATGTTTGCCGTGCAGGCGTGGGATTACATCTATCCCCTCGGTGAACCGCCGAACTACGAGCCCGACCCGTCGACGTCGATCGCCGCCCGCGCCCGGGCGCGTGGCGTGAGCCCGCTGGAAGAGGCCTACGACCGCGTGCTGGACGACGACGGCCACGCGATGTTGTTGGTGACACTGGCCAACTTCCGCGACAACTCGTTGGACACCGTGGCCGAGCTGCTGCCGCGCGAGGACGTCATCCTCGGGCTGGGCGACGGCGGCGCGCACTACGGCATGATCTGCGACGCCAGCTTCCCGACCTACCTGCTGACGCATTGGGTACGCGACCGCGCGACGGGACGGCTGAGCCTGGCCGCGGCCGTCCGGGAGTTGACGTCGGTGCCGGCCCGGGTTGCCGGGCTGGCCGATCGTGGCCGAATTGCGTTGGGCTACAAGGCCGATCTGAACGTTATCGACCATGCGGCGCTGACCCTGCACCGGCCGGTGATCGCCCGCGATCTGCCCGGCGGTGGACGTCGGCTCGACCAGACCGCCGACGGCTATGTGGCGACGATCGTCACCGGTGAGGTGATCACCGAGAACGGCGTGCCCACCGCGGCGCGGCCCGGGAAGCTGATCCGCGGGCGTCAACCCGCGCCGGTAGGCACATGAGCCGGGTTCAGCCACTGGCCGAGCCGTGGAGCCCCCAGGACGCCACCGATCCGCGGTGGAGCGCCGATGAGCGCACGCTCATCGTCGTGACTTGTCCGCACGTGAACCCATGAGCATCAAGGTCGATCTCGATCAGCTCGCCGGCACCCTGGGCGACTACCTGCTCGGCTACTTGATCACCGTGAGCGACGACCACCGCGCGCACACCGTAGCCGTGGATGCCCGGCTCAATGACGGCGTGCTGGATCTCGGCGCGGTCGGCAACAGCACCCGCCGCAACACGCTGGCCCACCCCGACGTGACGGTTCTGTGGCCGCCGCGCGAACCGGGCGGGTACACCCTGATTGTCGATGGGCGAGGCGAATTCGTCGCCGATTCGCTGCGGGTGATCCCACAGCGAGCGGTGCTACACCGACCGGCCGTGCCTGGTGTCCCGCTCTAGCCGCCGACTGTGGGGTTTCATCCGCAACACGCCGCTAACCGCGGATAAGAATGCACACTCACCATGTACGGGGACATCCGCGGGCAAGCAGGGCGGAACCAACTCGGTCGAGGAACACCCCCGGCTTGTTGTGCAGCATCGAACTCGTCACCCGGATGTCTACCCAACCCAGCTCCGGCAATCTGGCATACCGCTCGACATCCTTGGACCGTTGATTCGGATCGGTCCAATGGTGGGCGCCGTCGAAGTCGACTCCGACTCGCCACTCCGGCCAGCCCATGTCGAGCCGAGCAATCACACATCCATCCTCGTCGCAGACGCGTATCTGGGTGTCGGGGCGTGGAAAGCCATTGCGCACGAGTTGAATTCGGGTCAACGTCTCGTACGGCGACTCAGACCCGCCGTCGACCAACTCCAAGACCTTCTGCAGTTGCCTGAGCCCGCGAACACCGCGATGGCTAGCGATCACGTCGTTGATATCCCCGACCTTGACCTCCGTGGCCTGCATAAGCGCGTCGATTCGTTGCACCGCGGACGTGAAGACAAGTCGGCGCCCGAGGTCGAATGCCGTGCGAGCAGGCGTGGTTACGGGCAGTCCGAGAGTCTCTTGCGTTTCTCCGGGTAACAAATGGTCAGCGTGGACGACGATCCGTGCCGGCGGTCGGCGATTGGTGTGCACCAGTTCGGCGGCCGCGTCAGGCTCAATCCACTTGGCCCCCAATAGTGCCGAAGCCGACAATCCGGCGACTACGCCTCTGCGGCGGGACCACAGCCAGGCGGCCCGCGCGCGATCTACGGCTGAGATGTCGGCTCCGCGCGGAGCCCAGACGCCTGGATACAGGGCGGCATGGAACCGCCTGAGCTCGCGGAATGTGAGCGACTCAGCAGCCAGGGCCTCCGCCGCAAGGAACGGCCAGGCGATGGTCTGCATTCGCGAAGACTGACAGTGCGAGGCCGCGCGTGTGTTCCGCCGTCCACAGCAGGGCATCGAGTGTGCGGATCGATACGCCAACCGCGGCGTGTTGCGTATGAAACCGCACACTCGGAGAACTGAATAACGAAAAAGCCCCGGTGCGCTTAGCGCACCGGGGCTTCTTTCGTACTGGGACTTAGAAGTCCATACCGCCCATGCCACCGGTCGGGTCGCCCGCAGGTGCGGCGGCCTTCTCCGGCTTGTCGGCAACGACGGCCTCGGTGGTGAGGAACAGGGCCGCGATGGACGCTGCATTCTGCAGCGCCGAGCGGGTGACCTTCACCGGGTCAGCAACGCCGGCCTTGAGCAGGTCCTCGTACACACCGGTCGCGGCGTTGAGGCCGGTTCCCGACGGCGAGTTGGTGACCTTCTCGGCGACAACGCCGGGCTCGAGGCCCGCGTTGAAGGCGATCTGCTTCAGCGGAGCCGACAGCGCGACGCGCACGATGTTGGCACCAGTGGCCTCGTCACCCGAGAGCGACAGCTCGTCGAGAGCCGGAGCCGACTGCAGCAGAGCCACGCCACCACCGGCGACGATGCCCTCTTCGACAGCAGCCTTGGCGTTGCGCACGGCATCTTCGATGCGGTGCTTGCGCTCCTTGAGCTCCACCTCGGTGGCAGCTCCGGCCTTGATCACCGCAACACCGCCGGCCAGCTTGGCCAAGCGCTCCTGCAGCTTCTCGCGGTCGTAGTCGGAGTCGCTGTTCTCGATCTCGGCACGGATCTGGGCCACCCGGCCGGCGATGGCGTCGGAGTCACCGGCGCCCTCGACGATGGTGGTCTCGTCCTTGGTGACGACGATCTTGCGAGCCTGGCCCAGCAGGGAGACGTCAGCGGTCTCGAGCGAGAGGCCGACCTCCTCGCTGACAACCTGGCCACCGGTCAGGATCGCGATGTCCTGCAGCATGGCCTTGCGGCGGTCACCGAAGCCCGGAGCCTTGACGGCGACGGACTTGAAGGTGCCACGGATCTTGTTGACCACCAGGGTCGACAGGGCTTCGCCCTCGACGTCCTCGGCGATGATCAGCAGCGGCTTGCCCGACTGAATGACCTTCTCCAGCAGGGGAAGCAGATCCTTGACGGTCGAGACCTTCGACGACACCAGCAGGATGTACGGATCCTCGAGGACCGCTTCCTGACGCTCGGCGTCGGTCACGAAGTAACCCGAGATGTAGCCCTTGTCGAAGCGCATACCCTCGGTGAGCTCCAGCTGCAGGCCGAAGGTGTTGGACTCCTCGACGGTGATGACACCCTCGTTGCCGACCTTGTCCATGGCCTCGGCGATCAGGTCGCCGATGGTCTGGTCGCCCGCGGAGATTCCGGCGGTGGCCGCGATCTGGTCCTTGGTCTCGACCTCCTTGGCGCTCTTGAGGAGCGTCTCGGTGATCTTCTCGACGGCCTTCTCGATGCCGCGCTTCAGACCGAGCGGGTTAGCGCCGGCTGCGACGTTACGCAGGCCTTCGCGAACCAGTGCCTGGGCCAGCACGGTGGCAGTGGTGGTGCCGTCGCCAGCGACGTCGTCCGTCTTCTTGGCAACTTCCTTGACCAGCTCAGCGCCGATCTTCTCGTAGGGGTCCTCGAGCTCGATCTCCTTGGCGATGGACACACCATCGTTGGTGATCGTGGGAGCGCCCCACTTCTTCTCCAGGACGACGTTGCGACCCTTGGGGCCCAGCGTCACCTTTACCGCATCGGCGAGGGCGTTGAGGCCCCGCTCGAGGCCACGGCGTGCCTCTTCGTCGTAAGCAATGATCTTGGACATTGCGAAGTGAATCCTCCGGTTGGGGGTTACACGTTCTTGGGTCGGACACAGTGCCCGCGACGGACGACCGCAGCTGTGTTCTGCTTCGGTCTCACCGTCCCGACCTAGCACTCACCGGTCGGGAGTGCCAACCACATTCTTAGCACTCGCCTATGCCGAGTGCAAGAAGATGAATCAGCCGTTCACCCGGCGCGTAACCCGGCCACGATGACGTTCGTGATCCGGTCGGCCACGTCGTCGCCGTATTCCTGGCCACTCTTGCAGACGACCAGCAGCGCCTTGAGTTCGGCGACGCCGACGTCAGCCCGGGCGGCACCGGCCTGCTGCGCCGCCGCCAACATCTCTCCGAGCATGCCCAGGAATTCCGCTTCGGCTCCCGGCGCCGCCGAGTCGAGGTCGATCCCATAGCTCGCCAGCGCCTCGACCATGCCGTGGTCGGCCGCACTCGCGCGCACCACTTCGCGGAGGAACTCGAACAACGCGGTGGACGGATCGGCAGCCAGCAGTTCCCGGCCGCGTTCGACGACGTGGCGCACCCGTTCGCCGATGACCGCCTCGAAAAGCGCTTCCTTGGTCGGGAAGTGACGGTAGACGGTCCCCGCGCCAACGCCGGCCCGCCGGGCGATCTCGTCGATCGGCACGGCCAGCCCCTGCTCGGCGAACATGTCATAGGCGACTTGCAGCACCCGAGCACGGTTGCGCGCAGCATCGGCCCGTAGCGGCTTGCAGCTCAGACCCACCTAACACCCCTCACGCGTTGACAAAGCGGGGCGCACGTTCCGTATAGTCAAAGAAACCGGGGCGCACGCTCCGTTTATCGAGTTTAGACGAAGGAGAGCTGTGTCTTTTCAAAGGCCAACCTGGACCGCCGCCGACATTCCGGACCAGACCGGCCGCACCGCCGTGATCACTGGCGCCAATACCGGACTCGGTTACGAAACGGCGCACGCGCTGGCCGGCCGCGGCGCACGTCTGGTGCTCGCCGTGCGCAACCTCGACAAGGGCAAGGCCGCCGCCGATCTGATCGGCCGGCGCTACCCCGGCGCCGATGTCGCCGTGCAGGAACTCGACCTCACCTCATTGGAGTCAGTCCGGGCGGCCGCCGACCAGCTGCGCGCCAGCCACGACCGGATCGACCTGCTCATCAACAACGCCGGGGTGATGATGACCCCGAAGCAGACCACCGAGGACGGCTTCGAGCTGCAATTCGGCACCAACCACCTCGGTCACTTTGCCTTTACCGGCCTGCTTCTCGACCGCCTGCTAGCCGCCCCTGGTTCGCGGGTGGTGACCGTCAGCAGCACCGGGCATCGCTTCGGCCGGATCCGCTTCGATGATCTGCAGTCCGAGCGCAGATACAACCCCGTGACCGCCTACGGGCAGTCGAAGCTGGCCAATCTGTTGTTCACCTACGAGTTGCAGCGACGGCTGGCCGGGACCGATACCATCGCCACCGCCGCGCACCCCGGCGGATCCAGTTCCGAGCTGGCGCGCCACGTGCCCGGGCTCGTGCAGTCGGCATTCGGTTTGATCGAGCAGAGCACCGAGATGGGCGCACTACCCACCTTGCGCGCCGCCACCGACCCGACCGTATCGGGCGGCCAGTACTACGGACCAGGCCGATTCCTGGAGCTGCGGGGCTATCCGAAGCTGGTGTCCTCCAATGGCCGATCCCACGACGTCGCCGCACAGAAGCGCCTGTGGGAGGTGTCCGAAGCCCTGACGGGTGTGGTGTATCACCTCGGCTGACGGGCAGACTGAGGGCGATGTCACTCCACGTGCCGCCCTATCCCCCGCCTCGTTACGAGGGTGACGGCGACGTCAGCGCCACCCTGCGCAGGGCCGACACCCCGGCCGACTTCGAGTCGTGGGGGACCAAGTACACCTACCTGGCCACCCAACAATCCACCGGCGGAGAGTTCGGCCTGTACCGAGTCGACCTGGGACCGCAGGCTGGTGGGCCGGGCCCACATTTCCACAAGGCCATGTCAGAGTCGTTCTTCGTCCTGTCCGGACAGATCCGGCTCTACGATGGGCGGGACTGGACGGTGGGCGAGCAAGGCGACTACTTGTACGTCCCGCCGGGCGGTCTGCACGGCTTCGGCAACGTGTCCGACGAGCCGGCGTCGCTGCTGATGCTGTTCACTCCCGGGGCGCCGCGGGAGTTCTATTTCGAGGGTCTGCCACGGCTGGGTGAGTTGTCCGATGACGAGCGCCGGGAGTTCTTCGACCGCAATGACAACTTCTTCCCCGAACCGCCCGACGACAAAGATGCGTATCCGTAAACCGTTGCGCTAAGGTTCTTCTCGACCGGAGAGGAGTCCCAGGGGTGCGGGCAGTTGATGCGCCCAGCACCCAGGCATTGCGGGGCTGGCAGCGACGGGCGTTGGTCAAGTATCTGACCGCCAAACCTCGTGATTTCCTGGCCGTGGCGACCCCCGGCGCCGGTAAGACGACCTTCGCTCTGCGGATCGTCGCCGAACTTCTTGCCGAGGGCATCGTCGAGGCCGTCACGATCGTCGTCCCGACTGAACACCTCAAGATCCAGTGGGCACAAGCTGCCGCCCGGCAGGGCATATCCCTGGATCCGAAGTTCTCCAACTCCAACTCCCAGACCTCCGCGGAGTACCACGGCGTCGTCGTCACCTACGCCCAGGTCGCCAGCCACCCGACCCGGCACCGGGTGCGCACCGAGAACCGCAAGACCCTCGTCGTCTTCGACGAGATCCACCACGGCGGTGACGCCAAGACGTGGGGCGACGCCATCCGGGAGGCGTTCGACGACGCGACCCGGCGGCTGGCGCTGACCGGCACCCCGTTCCGGAGCGACGACAGCCCGATCCCGTTCGTCACCTACGAGACCGGCCCCGACGGCTTCGCCCGCTCGCAGGCCGACCACACCTATGGCTATTCCGACGCGCTCGCCGACGGTGTGGTGCGCCCAGTCATGTTCATGGCTTACTCGGGCGAGGCCCGCTGGCGCGACAGTGCCGGCGAGGAGCACGCGGCCCGCCTCGGCGAACCGCTGACCGCCGAGCAGACGGCGCGGGCATGGAAGACCGCACTCAACCCGGCAGGCCAATGGATGCCCGCGGTGATCGCGGCGGCCGACACCAAGTTGCGCGGACTTCGTGAGCACGTGCCCGACGCCGGCGGCATGATCATCGCCTCCGATCAGACCGCCGCCCGCGCCTACGCCGATCTGCTGGTCAAGATCACCGGTGAGGCCCCGACCATCGTGCTCTCCGACGACAAGGGCGCCTCAGATCGCATCTCGCAGTTCTCGGCGAGTACCTCACGCTGGCTGGTGGCCGTGCGCATGGTGTCCGAAGGCGTCGACGTGCCGCGGCTGGCCGTCGGGGTCTACGCCACCAGCGCATCGACGCCGTTGTTCTTCGCCCAGGCGATCGGCCGATTCGTGCGGTCCCGGCGGCCCGGCGAGACCGCCTGCATCTTCTTGCCGTCGGTGCCCAACCTGCTACTGCTCGCCAGCGAGATGGAAGCCCAGCGCAACCATGTGCTCGGTAAGCCACACCGGGAGAACCTCGACGAGGATCCGCTCGATGCCGAGCTCGCCAAGCAGAACCGCGACGAGCCCGACGAGGGCGAGAACAAGATCGAGTACCTGGGCGCCGACGCCGAGCTCGATCAGGTGATCTTCGACGGCTCGTCGTTCGGAACGGCCACACCCGCGGGTAGCGACGAGGAGGCCGACTACCTCGGCATCCCCGGCCTGCTCGATGCCGAGTCGATGCGAGATCTGTTGCGGCGCAGGCAGGAAGAACAGATCAACAAGCGCACCGCCAGCGGCGAGGTGCCGCGGCTGACCACCCACGGCCAGCTGCGGGATCTGCGAAGCGAACTCAACACCCTGGTGTCGCTGGCACACCACCGCACCGGCAAGACGCACGGGCAGATCCACAACGAACTGCGCCGGGTCTGCGGCGGTCCACCCGTAGCTGCGGCCACCAGCGATCAGCTCAAGGCCCGCATCGAAGCGGTGCGAAAGTTGTCGCGCGAAACCTGAACCCAGGCTCCGCGAGTAACGTCGCCGCGTGTGACGACCGTCGAACTCGCCGCCGAGACCGCAGACACCCTCGCGGATCTCTACCGGCAGCTGCACGCCGACCCCGAGCTGTCCTTCCAGGAACATCAGACCGCCGCGCGCATCGTCGACGCGCTCGCCGACACCGGCTGCGAGATCACCCAACATGTCGGTGGGACCGGCGTGGTGGCCGTCTTACCCAACGGCAACGGTCCGGTGATCATGCTGCGCGCCGATATGGACGCGTTGCCGGTGTCCGAGGACACCGGTCTGCCCTACGCCAGCACCAAAGTGGTCGTCGACGCGACCGGTAAGTCAATGCCCGTCGCCCACGCGTGCGGTCACGACATGCACGTCGCCGCCTTGGTCGGGGCGGTGGGCGAACTGTTCCGGCTCCGCGAACGCTGGGCAGGCACCGTCGTCGCGGTCTTCCAGCCCGCCGAGGAGCTCGCCAGCGGCGCGCAAGCAATGATCGACGCCGGGCTGTTCGAGCGTTTCCCTCGGCCGAGCATCGTCCTCGGCCAGCATGTCGGGCCACTGCCCGCGGGGACGATAGGACACGGGCAGGGACCGGTCATGGCGGCGACCGATTCGGTGCAGGTCACCTTATTCGGCCGTGGCGGGCACGGGTCGCAACCGGAGGGCACCATCGACCCCGTCGTAATGGCAGCGGCCACGGTGATGCGGTTGCAGGGCATCGTGTCCCGGGAAGTCCCGTCGAGCGAACGAGCCGTTGTCACCGTCGGGCGTTTGCAGGCGGGCACCAAGGAGAACATCATCCCGGCGACCGCCGAACTCGGCGTCAACATGCGCAGCTTCACACCGGAGGTTCGCGCTCAGGTCAAGGCGGCCATCGAGCGCATCGTCACCGCCGAGGCGGCGGCGAGCAACAGCCCGCAGCCCCCGCACTTCGATTGGAATGTCAGCGGACCGGTGTTGGTCAACGACCCCGCGGCGACGGCCAAGACAGTGGCCGCGTTCGAACGTGAATTCGGCGCCGAGCGGCTCATCCCGTTGCCGCCTATGGCAGCCAGCGAGGACGTCGGCGTCTTCGGCGAAACCCTTGGCGTGCCAACGGTCTTCTGGTTCTGGGGCGGCGTGACACAGGATGTGTTCAACGACGCACTCAGCAGAGGGGAGCTGCCGCCGATGAACCATTCGCCTGAGTTCGCGCCGGCGATCGAGCCGACGTTGACCACCGGCGTGCAGGCGATGACGACGGCCGCGCTGACGTGGCTGGGGTCAGCCCCTACGTCCTGACTTTGGCCAGCTTGGCGAGGTTCGCCAGCGAGTTGTCCAGATGCGAGACCGCGAAGGGCGGGAAGGTGATGTTCTCCCGGATCGCTGCAGTGGCGTTCGACCAGTCGTAGGTCAAGGTGAGGCGGGTCTGCTCGGCGCCGATCGGCTCGAGGTCGTAGCGCCAGGTCCAGCCGCCCAGCTCCAGACTGCCATCCTCGGCAGGCCCACCCGGCGCCCAGGCGATGACGCGGTCAGGCTCCAGCGCGACGACCTGGTTGGCCATCTCGTAGTGCTTGTCCGGATGGCCCTCGTGGAACATCGCGACCCGGAAGACCTGCCCGACGGCACTGAGCGGCTGCTCGTCGAGCGGATCCCGTACCCAGCCGGTGCCATCGATGTCCTTGTGGGTGCTCGGGTCGGCGAGTACGCCGAACACCGATGCGGCGGGCGCGTCGACGGTGGCATTCACAATCAGAATTTCAGTCATGCCTAGGTAGACCGGCGCGGCTACCAAAACTCATCGCGCTCCTGCCCGCCGCTAAAGCCCGAGCAACTCCGGCAGCCCGGCGACCGAATCGATGACGTGACTGGGCTGCATCGCGAATTCGTCTGTGGCCCAACGATCCAAGGTGTCCTGGCGGAACTTGCCGGTGCGCACCAGCACGCCGGTCATCCCAACCACCTGAGCGGCCAGCACATCATTGTTCAGGTCGTCACCGACCATGTACATCTCGTCGGGGTCGACGCCGAGCCGGGCCGCCGACGCCAGGAATCCCGCCGGCGCCGGCTTGCCGACCGCGGTGACCTTGCGCCCGGAAGTCTGCTCCATGCCGATCAGATACATCCCGGTGTCGATGCGCAGGCCCTCGGTGGTGGTCCACGCGGTGCTGCGGTGCATCGCCACCACCGGCACACCCTGGGCCATCCACTCGTAGACCCGGCTCAGCGTGCGGTGGCTGTACTCGGGGCCGGCCCCGCCGAGCAGGATGACGTCGGGGACATCGGGATCGATCCCGTCGTCGTAGACCACGGAGTCGACGATGTCGATACCTGGCATGTCATCGGTGATGTCGCCGTTGTTGACCAGGAAGCAGCGCGCATCGGGGTAGTTGGCCCGCACGTAGTCGGCGGTCAGCGCCGCCGCGGTGATCACCTCGTCGGGCCGCACCTCAATACCGGCGTGCGAGAGGGCCGCGGCGATCTGCTGACGGGTGCGCGTTGTGGTGTTGGTCAGATAGGAACAGGCGATTTGATGGTCGGCCAACACCGCGAGCGCGCCGGCCGCACCGGGAATCGGCGTCCACGAGGTCACCAAGACGCCATCGATGTCGAACAGCACCCCACCGATAGCCATACCGCGACAGTAAACGGCCACCGCTCGGATGCAACTTGGGCCGACGTATCGTCGGTGCCATGGGCGCACTCCGCTGGACCGAAGCAGACGTACCCGACCAGAGCGGGCGGGTCGCGATCGTCACCGGCTCCAATACCGGCCTGGGCTTCGATACCGCACGGGTGCTGGCGCAGCACGGGGCGACGGTGGTGATGGCGGTCCGCGACACCGCCAAGGGCGAAGCGGCGGCGGCCCAGATCCGTCAAACCGCACCGGCCGCCGACATCGCGGTGCACAAACTGGACCTGGGCTCGCTGGCCTCGGTGCGGGCGGCGGCCGCCGAGATCGGCAGTGCCTATCCCCGCATCGACCTGCTGATCAACAACGCCGGGGTGATGTACCCGCCCAAACAGACCACTGCCGACGGCTTCGAGCTGCAATTCGGCACCAACCACCTGGGTCACTTCGCGCTCACCGGTCTGCTGCTGGGCAACCTGCTGCCCGTCGACGGTTCGCGGGTGGTGGTGGTCGCCAGCATCGCTCACAACATCCGCGCCAAGATCGCCTTCGACGACCTGCAATGGGAACGCCGCCGCTACGAGCGCGTCGCCTCCTACGGGCAGTCCAAGCTGGCCAACCTGATGTTCGCCTACGAACTGCAGCGCCGGCTCGCGGCCGCGAACGCCAAAACCATTGCGGTTGCGGCACATCCGGGCGTGTCGAACACCGAGTTGATACGCCATGTCCCCGGCTCGTCGCTGCCGGGTGTCAAGACTCTCGCCGGCCTGGTGCTGAACAGCCCCGAGCTCGGCGCGCTGCCGACACTGCGGGCCGCCACCGACCCGGCGGTCGTCGGAGGCCAGTACTACGGTCCCGACGGGTTCCGCGAGATGCGCGGTTACCCGAAGCTGGTCGACTCCAGCCGACAGTCGCACGATCGGGATATCCAGCAGCGACTGTGGATGGTGTCCGAAGAACTGACCGGCGTGAGCTTCGGAATCTGATGCGCACGGTCGAGGAACACCAGCGCGTCGTCGCCGACCTGATCGCCGCGCGTGCCGCGCAGACCGTCGGGCTGGCAGATGCCGAGGGGCTGGCGCTGGCCGCCGACGTGAGCGCGCCGCTGTCGCTGCCGGTGTTCGACAACTCGGCGATGGACGGTTATGCGGTTCGCGCCGAAGACGTTGCCGGCGCCGACACCAATCCGGTGAAATTGCCTGTCGCCGAGGATATTCCGGCCGGACGCATCGATCAGCTGATGTTGGCCGCGGGCACCGCGCACCGGATCATGACGGGGGCGCCGCTGCCGGCGGGTGCGACGGCGGTGGTTCCGGTCGAGGCCACCGATGGCGGGGTCGACATCGTCGAGATCCGCTCGGCGCCCAAAGTTGGCCAGCACATCCGCCACGCCGGTGAGGACGTGACTGCAGGGACGACGGTGCTACAGACCGGGCACCTGGTCACCCCGGCGGCGCTGGGCTTGGCTGCCGCCCTCGGCCTGGGTTCGCTGACGGTACGGCCACGCCAGCGGGTGCTGGTGATGTCGACGGGTACCGAGTTGGTGTCTGCCGGCGCCGAGCTCCAGCCGGGCCAGATCTACGAGTCCAACGCCATCATGCTGGCCGCCGCGGTCCGCGAGGCCGGCGGCGAGGTGGTGGCGACCCCGACGTCCAGTGATGACGTCGCCCAGTTCAGCACCGTGCTCGAGGGCTACGCCGGGCAGGCCGACCTGATCATCACCACCGGCGGGGTCAGTGCCGGCGCTTACGAAGTGGTCAAGGATGCGTTCGGGGGCGGCTCCGCCGATGGTCGCCGGACCAGCGGCCCCGGTGTCGAGTTCGTGAAGGTCGCCATGCAACCCGGGATGCCACAGGGTGCGGGACTGATCAACGGTTGCCCGATCATCACGCTGCCGGGCAACCCGGTGAGCGCACTGGTGTCGTTCGAGGTGTTCGTCCGGCCGGCCCTGCGCGCGGCAATGGGACTGCCACATCCGCACCGGCCGCGGCGCACCGCGGTGCTGGCCGACAGCCTGACGTCGCCGAAGGGCAAGCGGCAGTTCCGCCGCGGGGTGTACGACGCGACCGCGGGCACCGTCACCACGTACGGCCCGCCGGCCTCGCATCACCTGCGCTGGCTGGCCTCGGCCAACTGCCTGCTGGAGATCGCCGAGGACGTCACAGAGATGTCCGCAGGCGAGCAGGTCCAGCTATGGGACCTGTCGTAGGCCAGGCCCCAATAACAGACCCGTAGACTCGTCGCCGATGGCCAGACGCCCCCGCACGTCCGAAGCAACACATCTGCTGGATCTGGTTCGCTCGACCGTGCCACCGATGCACCCAGCGGGCCTGCCGTTCGTCGGCGCCAGCCTGGCCGTCGCCGCCTTGGGGCGGCGCCATCGCTGGGTACGCTCCGCGGGCCTGGCCGCCGCCGGCGCCAACGCCGCCTTCTTCCGCCACCCCCGCCGCGTCCCACCGACCCGGCCCGGTGTGGTCGTCGCGCCGGCCGACGGCCAAATCTGCCTGGTCGACACCGCGGTCCCGCCCGCCGAGCTCGGCCTGTCCCCCGAGCCGCTGCCACGGATCAGCATCTTCCTCTCGGTGTTCGACGCACACGTCCAGCGCGCACCGGTCACTGGCGAGGTGATCGCGGTGCACTACCGGCCCGGGCAGTTCCTCTCGGCCGACCTGCCCGCCGCCAGCGCGGACAACGAACGCAACAGCATCGTCATCCGTACGCCCGACGGGGCCGAGGTGGTGGCCGTCCAGATCGCGGGCCTGGTGGCACGGCGCATCGTGTGCGACGTGCACCCCGGCGACACGCTGGCCATCGGCGACACCTACGGCCTGATCCGGTTCGGCTCCCGACTCGACACGTATCTGCCCGAAGGCGCCACGCTGCTGGTGTCCCCCGGCCAACGTGCGGTGGCCGGCGAGACGGTCTTGGCGCAGCTGCCGTGATCAAACCCGGGCGCCCGGCCGCCATGCGCATCCTGCCGAGTGCGACGACCGTGTTGGCCATCTGTGCGGGGCTGACCTCGATCAAGTTCGCCCTGGACGGGCGCCCGCACATCGCCCTGGCATTGATCGGGGCCGCGGCAGTGCTCGACGGTATCGACGGTGGCATCGCGCGGGCCCTGGACGCACAGTCTCGGATGGGCGCCGAGATCGACTCGCTTGCCGACGCGGTGAACTTCGGTGTCGCACCCGCGCTGGTGGTCTACGTGACATTGCTGCCGACCTCGCCGATCGGCTGGATCTTCGCACTGCTCTACGCCGTGTGCATCGTGTTGCGGCTGGCCCGGTTCAACGCACTTCTCGACGATGACACCCGGCCGGCCTACACGCGGCAATACTTCACCGGTATGCCGGCGCCGTGCGGCGCGGTCGGGGTGATCGGCCTGCTCGCGGCGATGCTGCAGTTCGGTCACGGCTGGTGGACCGCACCGTGGTTCGTCTGCTTCTGGTTCGCCGCGAATGCCACCCTGTTGATCAGCCGGGTGCCGACGCTGGCGCTCAAGTCGGTGAAGATGCCGGCCAATGCCGCCCCGATCCTGCTGATCCTGATCGCCGCCGCGGCGGCGGCGCTGCTGCTGTTCCCGTACATCCTGGTCCTGCTGATCATCGCGGGCTACATATGCATCATCCCGTTCACGATCCGCAGCCAGCGCTGGGTCGCCGCGCGGCCGGAGGCATGGAACGACGAACCCAAACAACGGCGCGCGGCGCGACGGGCGGACCGGCGCGGGCAGCCCAACCGCCGGTCGGTGGCCCGGCTGGGCTTGCGCAGGCCGGGCGGCTGAGCGTGTCGTCGAACCTGGCGCTGACGGCACGGCTGAACACCTCGGCGCTGGATTCCCGCCGCGGCGTGGTGCGGCTACACCCCGAGGCCATCGCCGCCCTCGGCATTCGTGAATGGGACGCGGTGTCGCTGACCGGTTCTCGCACCACCGCCGCTGTCGCCGGGATAGCACCGACGGATACCCCGGCGGGCACGGCGCTGCTGGATGACGTGACACTGTCCAACGCCGGTCTGCGCGAAGACACCACGGTGCTGGTCGCTCCGGTCGCCGTGTGCGGCGCGCGGTCGGTCACGCTGCGTGGCTCCGCCCTGGCTACCCACTCGGTGTCGTCGGCGACGCTGCGACAAGCGCTGCTGGGCAAGGTGATGACGGTCGGTGACACGGTGTCGCTGTTGCCGCGGGATCTCGGACCGGGGACCTCGACCACCCAGGCCAGCTCCGCACTGGCGTCATCGGTGGGCATCACCTGGACCTCGGAGCTGCTGACCGTCACCGGCACCGATCCCGCCGGACCGGTGAGTGTGCAACCGAATTCGTCGGTCACCTGGGGTGACGGTGTGACAGGGTCGGCCGGGCCGGCACTCGCCGCCGCCGTCAGCCCGCCGATGGTGTGGCCGCAAGAGCCTGCGGTGTCGATCGACGACCTCAAGGGCCAGCATGTGCAGGCCGGCCGGCTCACCGAGTGGCTGAAGCTGGCCCTCGACGAGCCGCAACTGCTGGAAAAGCTTGGCGCCAAACCGAATCTGGGCGTGCTGGTCACCGGCCCTGCCGGGGTCGGCAAGGCCATGCTGGTGCGCGCGGTATGTGCCGGGCGGCGATTGGTCGAACTCGACGGGCCCGATACCGGAGCGCTCGCGGCTCAAGATCGGCAGCGCGCGGTGGCTGACGCCGTCGGCACCGTTACCAGTGGCGGCGGGGTGCTGCTGATCACCGATATCGATGCGCTGCTGCCCACCCCGGCCGAACCCGTATCGGCGCTGATCCTGGCCGAGTTGCGCAAGGCCGTCGCCGCACCCGGGGTGGCGCTGGTGGCCACCTCCCAGCAGCCCGACGCGGTGGATCCACGGCTGCGCGCACCGGATCTCTGCGACCGTGAGCTGGGCTTGAGCCTGCCCGACGGCGCCACCCGCAAGGCACTGCTGGAGGTGCTGCTGCGCGATGTCCCCGCCGATGCTCTGACACTCGACGAGATTTCAGAGCGCACACCGGGATTCGTCCGGGCCGACCTGGCGGCGCTGGTGCGGGAGTCGGCATTGCGGGCGGCTGCCCGCGCCAGCGAGGACGGCAAGCCACCGGCCCTGACCCAAGAGGACTTCCAGGGCGCGCTGACGGTCATCCGCCCGCTGTCACGCTCGGCGACCGAGGAAGTATCGGTCGGGTCGGTCACCCTCGATGACGTCGGCGACATGGTCCAGGTCAAGCAGGCGCTGGCCGAAGCGGTGTTGTGGCCGCTGCAGCATCCGGACACCTTTTCCCGGCTCGGCGTCGAGCCCCCCAAAGGCGTGCTGCTCTATGGCCCGCCCGGCTGCGGCAAGACATTCGTGGTGCGCGCGCTGGCCAGCTCGGGTCGACTGTCTGTGCATGCGGTGAAGGGCGCCGAGCTGATGGACAAGTGGGTCGGCTCCTCGGAGAAGGCCGTTCGCGAATTGTTCCGCCGGGCACGGGATTCGGCGCCATCACTGGTGTTCCTCGACGAGATCGACGCACTGGCACCCCGGCGCGGGCAAAGCTTCGACTCCGGGGTCACCGACCGGGTGGTGGCGGCGCTACTGACCGAACTCGACGGCATCGAACCACTGCGCGACGTCGTGGTACTCGGTGCCACCAACCGCCCCGACCTGATCGATCCGGCACTGCTGCGTCCGGGACGACTGGAGAAGCTGGTATTCGTCGAGCCGCCGGATGCCGACGCACGCCGCGAAATCCTGCGCACAGCAGGAAAATCGGTGCCATTGGCGCCAGACGTCGACCTGGACGCACTGGCCGGCGAGCTGAACGGCTACAGCGCGGCCGACTGCGTGGCGCTGCTGCGCGAAGCCGCACTGACCGCGATGCGACGCTCTATCGACGCCGCAGACGTCACCGCCGCCGATGTGGCCCAGGCCCGCGCGACGGTGCGCCCGTCGCTGGATCCTGCTCAGGTGGAGTCGCTGCGCGCTTTTGCAGCGGGCCGCTAACTCCGTTCGGCGAGCGCGGCGAGCCGGTCGATCGAGGCCCGCAGTTTGTCCGCCGTGGTGGCGCTCGCCCGGTCAAATCGTTTCGGGTCGGTCAGATCGGTCCAGTCGTAGGTGTGCGTGACGACGGTGGTGGCATCGTCGACGGGCTCGAGCTGCCAGCGCCACAGATGACCCGGTGGCGTGTTGCCAGGCTCGGACGGCCGCCATGCGATCAGCCGGCCCTCATCGAACTCGACGACATGATTCTCCCGGTCGGCGCCCAGGGTGAGCGTCATCGTGAATACGTCACCCACGCCGCGGACCCGCTGACCCGGGGCGGCCTGCGCGAGGTTGTCGTTACCGTCCCATTCGGGTTGGCGGCCCGGGTCGGCGATCAGCTCGAAGATGGCGACCGCCGGCGCGGCGATGCGCCTGCTGGCGCTGACGATTCGATCCTGCTCGGCCATGACCCAATTCAACATCATCCGCTGACAGTCCTTTAGTGACATGTCGGAACTGGACGATATGAGCATCGCCACCGTTCGACCGGATATTCCTGGCCGCTCCTCCTCGGCGGGGCCGCCGGGCACCCGGGGCACCCAGACCTACTGCCGGTGGGCCGCCAACAGCGCACGCACTGACTCGGCGAGGTCCCCGGCCAGCCACTCGGGCACGTCGCCGACATGACGGCGCACCGCGGCATACGGCAGATCGACAACCGCACGCCGCATTGCGTCCAGCGATCGACGGTCGTCTACGCCGTACAACTCACCCGCCAGCTGTCGCAGCCGCGCGACCAGAGGGGCGTTGCGACTCACGATCGCGGCGTCCAAGTCGCCACCGCCGGCGTCCAGCAGATCCTCCGGCCGCACCGTCAACAACAGCCGGGCGTCGCTGGGGAACCCCCGGGCGAAATCGACCGTCGACAACGCCATCGCGACGGCCGCCTGCCCGGGCGAGTCCGCGGTCGCCGACATGGCCAGGGACTGGGACCGGTCCAGGGCTCGCAGCCACGTCGCGGCCAGGATGCCGTCACGGTTGCCGAACCGGTGATAGAGCGTGCCCACCGGCGCACCGCTGACCTTGGCGATCGCCGCGACACTGGCTGCCCGCGGACCCCCGGCGAGCACCAGCCCGCGCGCCGCATCCAGGATCGCGTCGGTTTCATGCTTCCGTGGTGGTGCCACGATCTAGTACGATCCTTCTATATGGAACGTTTGCGCTATATCGATGAGCATGCCATAACCGTTCCCGCAGACCGGGCAACCACCTGGCACGCGGCGATACGAACAACGTGCGGCAGCCCTGCGGACCTCACGACGTTCATCCTCGATGCGGCCGACCAGACACCGGCTCGTCGTGCGGATCGTCCTGAGACACATTGCCGCTCAAACTGTTTCGAAGCCAACACACCGAGCCTGAGCCCCTCGGCGGCGCGGCCGGAATATCTGCGAAAGGGTCAACCCCGTAGACTGTTGACAGGACATAGCCGAAAACCTTTGGCTGACACCCCGACCGACCGGTAGATCACCGACGCGCTGGCGCGCCCAATAGATCCATGACGCGCTGGCGCGTCCTATAGATCGGAGTGCCATGCTCGTCATCCTGATCGCGCATGCGATCGCCGCCGCCGTGGCGCCGGCGCTCGTGCACCGATGGGGACGGCTGGCCTTCTACCCACTCGCGCTCGTCCCGGCAGCGTCGCTGATCTGGGTGGCACTCAACTGGCCCGATGCCGGGCACCCCGCCCCGACTGTCGACATCCCGTGGGTGCCGCAGCTATCGATGGACATCACGCTGCGGTTCGACACGTTGGCCGCCGTCATGAGCGTGCTGGTGTTGGGTATCGGCGCGCTGGTGCTGTTCTATTGCGCGGAGTACTTCCACCACCGCGACGGCCACACCGAGAAGCGGCTGCCGAGTTTCGCCGCCGAACTCGTCGCGTTTTCCGGAGCCATGTTCGGCCTGGTCATCAGCGACAACATGCTGTTGCTCTACACGTTCTGGGAACTGACCACGGTGTTGTCGTTCCTGCTGGTCGGGCACTACGCCGAGCGTGCCACCAGCCGCCGGGCCGCCATGCAGGCCTTATTGGTCACCACCGCAGGCGGGCTCGCGATGCTGGCCGGCATCGTCATCCTCGGCCATACCGCCGGCACCTATCTGCTCTCCGAGCTGGTGGCGAACCCACCGCACGGCACCGCCGTCGCCGTCGCCGTTGTCCTGGTCCTCATCGGCGCGCTGTCCAAGTCGGCGATCGTCCCCTTCCACTTCTGGCTGCCCGGCGCCATGGCCGCCCCGACCCCGGTCAGCGCCTATCTGCACGCCGCCGCGATGGTCAAAGCCGGCGTCTACCTCGTCGCCCGGCTGGCCCCCGGGTTCGCCGACTCCCCAGGCTGGCGACCCACCGTCATCACCTTGGGAGTGGTGACCATGCTGCTGGCCGGCTGGCGCGCGGTCCGCGAATACGACCTCAAGCTGATCCTCGCGTTCGGCACCGTCAGCCAGCTGGGCTTCATCACCGTCATGGTCGGTGGCGGTGGCCGGGACATGATGCTGGCCGGGCTGGCCATGCTGTGCGCGCACGCACTGTTCAAGGCGACCCTGTTCATGGTCGTCGGCGTCATCGACCACTCGACCGGCACCCGTGACATCCGCAGGCTGGCCTGGCTCGGCAACCGGATGCCCGCGTTGTTCGTCATCGCCGCCGGCGCGACCGCCAGCATGGCCGCGCTGCCGCCATTCCTGGGCTTCGTGGCCAAAGAGGCCGACTTCGAAAGCATCGCGCACAGCGCGTCACTCGGCGCGTGGGCACCCGTGGTGCTCACCGGAGTGGTCATCGGTTCGGTTTTCACCACCATCTACAGCCTGCGATTCCTGTGGGGTGCTTTCGCGCGCAAGGGTTTCCAGGGCCCGACCAACCTGGTCGCCAACCTGCACCGGCCGCCGGCCGCCTTCCTGGTGGCGCCGGCGATCCTGGCGGGGGCCGGACTGTTCTTCGGAGTGGTGCCCAATTACCTGGACACCACGCTGGACGGCTACGCCGGGACCCTGCCCGCCGCCGGCGCCGAAGACGGCCACTACACGCTGGCGCTGTGGCACGGCGTCAATCTGCCGCTGGTGCTGTCAGCGCTGGTGCTGGCCGTCGGCGTCACCTTGTTCGTCAGCCGCGAACGCCTGCGCCGCGCCGGGGTAGGCACCTGGCGGCCCCTGGGCAACGCCGACCGGATCTACGACGCGGTCATCCGCGGCGCCGATCTCCTGTCCGTCCGGCTCACCGCGGTCACCCAGCGCGGATCCATCCCCGTCACCCAGTCGGTGATCCTCACGACGCTGGTGCTGTTCCCGGTCGCCGTGTTGGCCTTTGGCCCCACAAACCATCCGCAGTTCCGGCTGTGGGACTCCCTGGTCCAGCCGGTGGTGGGCCTGCTCATCGTGGCCGCCGCGGTGGCCGCCACCATCATGCGCAACGGGCTGGCCGCCGTGCTACTGGTCGGCATCACCGGCTACGGCTGTGGGGCGATCTTCGCCTTCCACGGCGCCCCCGACCTGGCGTTGACACAGTTCCTGGTGGAGACCCTGATGCTGGTCATCTTCGTGCTGGTGCTGCGCACGCTGCCCGCCGAGGCCGAGGAAGCCACCCGACACCGGTTGCCGCGCGCCGCGCTGTCACTGGCCGTCGGCGCCACCGTCACCACCCTGGCGGTGTTCGCGATGGCCGCCCGCACCGGCGTCGGAATCGCCGACCTGTTGCCCGATGCCGCCTACTACCGCGGCCACGGCGCCAATACCGTGAACGTGCTGCTGGTCGACATCCGCGCCTGGGACACCCTGGGCGAGATCTCGGTGCTGGTGGCCGCCGCAACCGGCGTCGCGTCGCTGGTGTTCCGCAACCGCCGGTTCGGTGCGGCGCCGCGGGTGTCCGATGCCGGCCAACCCGATATCGGCCTCTTGCCGGCGACGGCCTATAGCCCGGCCGTCGGCGATACCACCTGGCTGCGAGGCAGCGAACTGCGCGATCCACGCAACCGCTCCCTGGTGCTCGAGGTCGCCACCCGGCTGATCTTCCCGCTGATCATGGTGCTGTCGGTGTATTTCTTCTTCACCGGTCACAACACCCCCGGCGGCGGGTTCGCCGGTGGACTGACCGCCGGGCTGGCGTTGGTGCTGCGTTACCTGGCTGGCGGACGCTATGAACTCGGCGAGACGCTGCCCCTGGATGCCGGCAAGATCCTCGGTGCCGGACTCGCACTGTCAGCCGGCACCGCCGTCGGCTCAATGCTGCTGGGGGCACCCGCGCTGTCCTCGGCGGTGATCACCCTGCACCTGCCGCTGCTCGGCACAGTGAAGTTCGTGACCGCGCTGTTCTTCGACCTCGGGGTGTACCTGATCGTTCTCGGCCTGGTCCTCGACGTGTTGCGCAGCCTCGGCGCGCGCATCGACGAGGAAGTCGCCAGCGCGCGCCCCGCAGTGAAGGCGAGAGCGTCATGATTGTCTACCTGGTTCCGCTCATCATCATCGGCGCACTCACCAGTTGTGGTGTCTACCTGTTGCTTTCGCGCAACCTGACCCGGATGCTGTTGGGCCTGCTGCTGTTCGGCAACGCCATCAACCTGTTGATCCTGACCGTCGGCGGCGAGAGCGGGAATCCGCCCATCCGCGGTCGCACGAGTGGTACGGAGACGACGACGGCCGATCCCCTGGCCCAGGGCATGATCCTGACCGCGATCGTCATCGCGATGGGGATGGCCGCGTTCGTCCTGGCGTTGACCTACCGGTCATTCCGGTTGACCACCGCGGAGGAAGTGGACAACGACCCGGAGGACACCCGAGTGTCGAAGCTCTCCGACTCCGAGGCCTCCTCGGTCGACGAAGACGCCCCCCAGCACGTGCCCGACCGGGACACCGACGAGCCCGACGAACTCGACGCCCTGCCCGGCCACGAGGGGTCGCGATGACCCTCTCGGGAGTACTCATGCCGCTGCCGGTGCTGATCCCGTTGGTGTCGGCGGCGCTGACGTTGATCGCCGGCCGCCGGCCGCGGTTACAGCGGCTGATCGCTCTGGTGGCACTGACCGCGGTGCTGGCGGTGTGCGCGGTGCTGGTGTACCTGACCGACCGCGACGGCACCCAGGCGTTGCATGTCGGCGGCTGGGGTCCGACCGACGCGGGTCTCGGGCCGCTGGGTATCACGCTGGTGGCCGACCGGCTCTCCGCACTGATGCTGGTGGTTTCGGCGATCGTGCTGCTGGCGGTGGTGTTCTACGCGATCGGGCAGGGTATCCGCGACGGTGACGAACACCAGCCGGTGTCGATCTTCCTGCCCACCTACCTGGTGCTGTCGGCCGGTGTGTGCACGGCGTTCCTGGCCGGTGATCTGTTCAACCTGTACGTCGGCTTCGAGGTGCTGCTGACAGCGAGCTTCGTGTTGTTGACGATCGGGGCCAGCAAGGACCGGGTGCGCGCCGGCATCTCCTACGTGATGGTGTCGATGGTCTCATCGCTGATCTTCCTGATCGGCCTGGCTCTGGTCTACGCCGCCACCGGGACGCTGAACATGGCCGAGTTGTCACTGCGACTGCAGGACATCAGCGGCGGCACCCGAAGCGCGATCTTCGCCGTGCTGCTGGTGGCGTTCGGCATCAAGGCCGCGGTGTTCCCGCTATCGGCGTGGCTGCCCGACTCGTATCCGACGGCACCGGCACCGGTGACCGCGGTGTTCGCCGGCTTGCTGACCAAAGTCGGTGTGTACGCCATCATCCGGGCGCACGCCCTGCTGTTCCCCGCGGGCGGGTTGGACAATGTGCTGCTGGTGGCGGCGCTGCTGACGATGCTCGTCGGCATCCTGGGTGCGATCGCGCAGAACGACATCAAACGACTTCTGTCATTCACCCTCGTCAGCCACATCGGCTACATGGTGTTCGGCGTCGCGCTGGCCAGCCAACTGGCTATGTCGGGGGCGATCTATTACGTCGCCCACCACATCGTCGTGCAGACGACGCTATTCCTGGTCGTCGGCCTGATCGAGCGGCAGGCCGGTGCGTCGACGCTCCGCCGCCTGGGCGGGCTGGCCGCCGCTAGCCCGCTGCTGGCTTTCGTCTTCATGGTCCCGGCATTGAATCTCGGTGGTATTCCGCCATTTTCAGGCTTCATTGGGAAAGTGGCGCTGCTCGAGGCTGGTACCGCCAACGGCTCGGTGCTGGCCTGGCTGCTGGTCACCGGATCGGTGGTGACCAGCCTGCTGACGCTGTACGTGGTGGCACGGGTGTGGACCAAGGCATTCTGGCGGGCCAGGGTCGACGCGCCCGAAGGTGAGCTCGCGGACTCCGCGCCGTCGGTCCTGCTCGACGACTACTCGGCGGACATCGCCTACGACGACCGCGACGACGTCGGCCGGATGCCGATCGGAATGGTGGCTCCGACACTCGGTTTGATCGCCGTTGGGGTGGCGCTGACGGTGGCGGCCGGGCCCATCTTCGGCTACACCGACCGCGCCGCCAACGAAGTGCTGGACCGCAGCCAGTACATCACCGCGGTGCTGGGGAGCCCGGAGATGAGTCCGTGATGAGAACACTGACGCTACGGATCTGGACGTTGGTGTGGCTGACCCTGGTGTGGCTGCTGTTGTGGGGCACGGTTTCGGTGGCCAACGTACTGTCCGGGTTGGTCGTGGCGCTGGGGATCACGCTGCTGCTGCCGCTGCCGCCGGTTCCGGTACAGGGCCGGTTGCATCCCCTGTCGCTGCTCTGGCTGGTGCTGCACGTGGCGTGGTGGCTGGCGCAATCCTCGCTTCAGGTGGCGTGGCTGGCGATCCGGCCGGGGCGCCCACCGCTATCTGCGGTGCTGCGCGGCCACTTGGCGCTGAAGTCGGATCTGGTGCTGGCCCTTGCGGTCAACATCATGAACCTGACCCCGGGCACCATTGTCTTGGAGATCGACCAGTCCCGGCGGCTGATCTACGTCCACGTGCTCGACGTCGGATCCGAGCGCTCGGTGGAGCGGTTCTATCGCCAAATCGCCCAGCTGGAACGGCTGATGATCGCCGCGTTCGAGCGCGACTCCGAATGGCGGCCAGCGGCAAGCGAATCCGAGGAGGTCTCGTCGTGACGGTCGTGTGGGTGCTCTCCGGGGTGATGCTGGTCGCGGCTGCCGCGGTGACGATGATCCGCTTGCTGATGGGCCCCAGCACCTTGGACCGGCTGGTCGCCGTCGACACGCTGGTGGCGGTGACGATGTGCGGGGTCGGCACCTGGGCGGCCTACAGCCTGGACACCACTGTCACCTACAGCCTGGCGGCGCTGGCGTTGATCAGCTTCGTCGGCTCGGTCAGTGTGGCCCGGTTCCGCGTGCCCGATCTCGCCGGGAAGGACAAGACATGAGTGTCCTCGATCCGCTGGCGGGCGTGCTGGTGCTGCTTGGTTCGGCGCTGGCGTTGACCGCCGCCATTGGCGTGCTGCGCTTCCCTGACACCTTGACCCGCATGCATGCCGCGACCAAACCGCAGGTGCTGGGCCTGCTGCTGGTGCTGGGCGGCGCGACGATCCGGCTGTCCGGCAACGTCGACGTCGGCATGCTCGTGCTGACCGCAATGTTCACCCTCATCACCGCACCGGTGGTGGCGCACCGCGTGGGGCAGCTGGCTTACCGTGAACAGAACGTCGGCGATGATCTGACCGTGGACGAGATGCGCGACGACACCGACAGAACGAAGCCGAATCCGTGAGCCGAACCGACGACGACACCTGGGACATCACCGAGGGGGTCGGTGCCACCGCACTGAGTGTGGCCCGTGCGCGGGCCATCGAGACCGACGCCGAACGCCCGCTCTATACCGATCGCTACGCGCACTTCTTCGTCGAGGCGGCCATCGCGGCGGGCTGGCGCTCACCATTCCAGGACGGCCACCCGATGCGCGCGCAGGCCATGGCCGCCTACATCGCCTCGCGGACGAAATTCTTCGACGACTTCTTCACCACGGCCGGCGCCAACGGCGTGGACCAGGCAGTGATCCTGGCCGCCGGTCTGGACACCCGCGCCTGGCGGCTGCCGTGGATCGACGGCACGACGGTCTACGAGATCGACCAGCCGAAGGTGCTCGAGTTCAAGGATCGGGTGCTCGCCGAGCACCGGGCCCGGCCCGCGGCACGGTATGCGGCGGTGGCCGTGGACCTGCGACACGATTGGCCAAAGGCATTGCGCCAGGCTGGTTTCGACCCATCCACCCCAACAGCATGGTCGGCAGAAGGACTACTGCCATACCTGCCGGCAACGGTCCAGGACGCGCTGTTCGAACAGATCGACCAGCTCAGCGCGCGCGGCAGCAGGCTGTCCGTCGAGGCGTTCGGCGCGGTGTTCTACTCGGCCGAACAGCTGGCCCGGCGCCAGGCACGGATGGCCGAGGCACGCCGCGCGGCCGCCGAGGCCAGCGGATCCGGGCCAGCGAGAAGCGAAGCGGGATCGCCCACATCTGAGCCCGACGTCACGCGGCTCTGGTACATGGAGGCACGTACCGACGTCGCGCAGTGGCTGACCGAGCGCGGTTGGGAGGTCACCGCCATCGCCGCGGCTGACCTGATGGCGCACTACCAGCGCCCGGCGCCCGATGGCCTTGAGGACCCCGTGCCCGACACCGTGCTGCTGGACGCCAGAAAACGCTGACTTTGAGCTGCCGGCATCGATTCTGCGCCCAGTGCTACCGCACGCCCGGCAAACACACGCTCACCGCAGAATCGATGCGACGGCCGCTATTCGTCGTCGGCGATCTGGAATTCGACCATGGCCGTGACGGTTTCGATGGCATCGGTGAGCGCATCGACCCGCCCGGCCAATGTCGGTGCGGCCAGCACCGCGTAGCGGTCAGCCTGCCCCATCGGCACCCGGGCGGCCAGCTGGTAGATATGCAGCGACGGATCGTCGGCGATCTCGGACTCGACTGCAAGAGCATCGGGCCGCAATTGGCCGCCACGCGTGGAGACGATCCGCTCGAACAGCGCCAGGATCTTGTCGATCACCACCCCGATCTGCTCGGGCGTCACCGGCGGGCCGGGTTCGTCGGGCCAGGGTTCGACAACCGCCCGCGGATACGGGTCGTCGTTGAGCCACTCGAGCACCCGGATACGTTCACCGACAACTGTTTTCAGTTGATAGCGGCCCATCCCGTGGTCGACGTGCTCGGTGATACGCGCCAGCGCACCGACATCGCTGCGAGCATCCCCACCGCCGACCTCCCGGCCCTGGGTGATCAGCACAACACCGAATGCCGGGTCGGTCATCGTCAAGCAGTCCGACACCAGCTGCGAGTACCGCGGTTCAAAGATCTGCAGCGGCAACAGCTCTCCCGGCAACAGTGCCGACTGCAGCGGGAACATCGGTTGGGCGGCCATGACTAGCGGATGCCTTGCCCCATCACCACGTCCTTCACCGGCGCACTGGGGTCGACGAATCCGCACAACGCACCGGCAACACCCGCCCACAGTTCGGGGTTCATCGCGACCAGTTGGTTGCCACCCTTACCGATGGCCTTGATCACCTCACGTCGCGTGACAACGTCCATCGTCAGGTACTCGCGGCAGGTCGTGGTGAGCAGATCTGCGGGCACCATACCTTTGCCGGCCTCACCCGGTGTCGCCACCGGAGTGCCGGTGATCGCCTTGGCACACCCGCCGCCAGCCAGGACCACCACGGCAGCCAGCACCGCCAAACCCAGTCGACGAATCATCATGGGCGCCTCCAATCGCTAGATATCGAGCTCCCCGACCAACGAGTCAACCACCGCGCGCAGATCACCGCCGTTGTCCTCGGCCACCTTGTGCTGGCGCTGATAAGACGCACCCCGTCGCGGAATGTCGGCGATAGCCGCTAATTCGTCTGCGCAGTGCAAAGATTCGGCCACCGGCTGCAGCCGGGTCAGCAGGTCGTCGAGATCCTCGGTGACCAGCCGCTCGTTGCTGTCGGCGTCGAGGATGATGATGGCGTCCAGGCCGTAGCGCGCCGCGCGCCACTTGTTCTCCTGCACATGCCAGGGCGGCATCACCGGCAGCTGCTCGCCGGCATCCAAGCGGCGGTCGAGATCGACCACCAGGCAGTGCGTCAGCGCCACCAGCGCCGACAGCTCACGCAGGTTGGACACGCCGTCGAACACCCGCACCTCGATGGTGCCCAGGTGCGGTGACGGCCTGATGTCCCAACGGATCTCATTGACGTGATCGATGATGCCCGTGGTCTTCTGATCGTGGACGAAGCGCTCGAACTGCCGCCACGTCTCGAACTGGAACGGCAGACCGGCGGTCGGCAACTGCTGGAACATCATCGCCCGGTTGCTGGCGTACCCGGTGTCGTCACCGGCCCAGAACGGCGAGGACGCCGACAGCGCCAGCAGATGCGGATAGTGGTTGAGCAGTGAGGAGATGATCGGCATCACCTTGTGCGCCGAGGACACCCCGACGTGCACGTGCACACCCCAGATCAGCATCTGCCGACCCCACCACTGGGTCCGCTTGATCAGCTCGGCATAGCGCGGTGCGTCGGTCAGCTTCTGCGTCGACCAGGACGCAAACGGATGGGTTCCCGCGCAGAACAACTCCATGCCACGCTCGTGGACGATCTCCCGCGTGCTGCGTAGCGTCGACGCGAGGTCGGCCATCGCCTCGTCGACGGAGTCACAGATACCGGTGACGACCTCGATGGTGTTGCGCAGTAATTCCTTGTGGACGTGTGGGCTTTCGCCGACGTCGGCGATCACCGCGGCCGCCTCGTTGCTCAGATCCCGGGTTTCGGCGTCAATGAGAGCGAACTCCCATTCGACGCCGAGTGTCGGCCTGGGCGAGCCGGCGAAGTCGATGCGGCCGGGTTTACCCGCTGACGGCTTAGCCGGTGCCGACGACACCGCACGCCACCCGCTTGCCCGCGTCGCCGGTGGCCATGGTGGTTTCGTCCGGACCCGGCGCGCCACCGTTGATCTGCTGGTAGCGCTCCGGCGGAATGTTGGCGAAGTTGTCGGCATCCGCGTGGATGATGATCGCGGTGCCGTTGCCGCCGAGCAGGTCCTGCTTGGTGAAGGCGCTGGTCGTGGTCACCAACAACGCGGTGCCGTCCTCGCGGACCTGCAGCGAGGCCAGGTCACCGCTGGCCGGATGCCCGGTGTGCCCGCTGGCCTGGAAGTGGCCGCCGGCGGAGAGGAAGTCACCAGGCGCACCGCCGGCCGGGGCGACCGAGTTCGCCTCGCACTTGGCGACCGAGTGCAGGTGCAGGCCGTGGAAGCCCGGCGTCAGCTTGCCGGTGCCGGTGGTCTGCACGGTGACGGTGGCAAAGCCGTCCTGGAATTCGAAGGTGGCCGCGGCCACCTGAGTGCCATCGGCGGTTTTCAGCTGCGCGGTCAGGGTGTCGCCATGGCTGGCCGGCGCCTCCGGCGCACCGTGCGACTCTTCGCCCGAGGCGGCCGGCGCCGGGGACCCGGTCCAGATCGCCGGCGTAGTGCCGGGCTGCGATGCGACCGGCTCATTGGGGCTACAAGCGCTCAACACCGCGACAGGAACAACGAACAAGACGGCGGCGGCAGTTCTCAAGGGGCTCACAGGCTTGACCATGTGCCGAAGCCTATCCGGTCACCAAAACGATGACGCCCGGTGGCTGCTCGGCAATTTCTGGAGTTCTGGGTACCACCGGCGCGTCCAGCACTTTGGCGACCGCCTCGGCGGCGGCTTGCTCGCCCTCGGTTGTGCCGTAGTACACCGTGGTCGCAGGCAGCGGGGGCACCTCGAGGTTGCTGGTCTCGGTGACGTTCCAGCCGGCCTCACGCAGCCGGTCCCCGATACGGCCGGCGGCGCCTTCTCCCTCACCGACGTTGAATACCCGCACGTCAGCCTTGGGCGCTGGCGCCACCGACGTCTTGGTAGTCGTCGTGGTGACGGTGCGTACCGAGGTTTCGTCGCTGCTGCTGTCGCTGCCCGAACCCATGGCCTGGAAACCGACCAGCAGGAAGATCACGCCAAGGAACAGCAGCACCATCACCATGGCCCGCAATGGCAGCCCGGAGGAGTCGGGTACGCGGTCGTTCATCGCGCCCACTGTAACCAGGGGGACCGGCTACGAAGAAAAATCAGGGAACCTCGAAGCCGAGCCGGCGGGCCGCGCGCGCCTTCTGCCGGCTTGCCCGCAGCCGACGCAGCCGCTTGACCAGCATCGGATCGGCGGCGAGCGCCTCGGGGCGGTCAACCAGGGCGTTCAGCACCTGGTAATAGCGGGTGGCCGACATGGAGAACAGCTCCTTGATGGCCTCTTCCTTCGCGCCGGCGTACTTCCACCACTGCCGCTCGAAGGCCAGGACATCGTATTCGCGGCGAGTCAACCCATCGGGAAGGTCAGCGTCGTCATTGGACCGCTCGGCCCGTGCCATGGCGCCGTCCATTTCGATCTGCTGACCCTTTCGAAGACCCGAGGAGACATCCCTATGCTCGGCGCTCATTCAATCACGATTGAACCGGTTGGGACGGCAGCCAAGCCCGCGCGTCGGCTGACTTAAGCTTGCCGATCATGGCAGTGAGACCAATTGTGATTCTGGGTGATCCCGTTCTGCACACTCCGACCAAGCCCGTACCGGTCGGGGCCGACGGCTCGCTGCCCGAAGATCTGGCCGATCTGATCAAGGACATGTACGACACGATGGACGCGGCCAACGGAGTCGGGCTGGCGGCCAACCAAATCGGAGTCGGACTGCGGCTGTTCGTCTACGACTGCGCCGATGAGCGCGGCAAGACGACCCGCCACCGGGGCGTCGTCATCAATCCGGTCCTGGAGACCTCGGAGATCCCTGAAACGATGCCCGACCCGGACAACGATGACGAGGGCTGCCTGTCGGTGCCCGGCGAGTCGTTTCCGTGTGGTCGGGCGAAGTGGGCCCGGGTGACCGGCCTCGACGCCGACGGCAACGCCATCACCCTGGAGGGGCACGACCTGTTCGCCCGCATGCTGCAACACGAAACCGGGCACCTCGACGGGTTTCTCTACGTCGACAAGCTGATCGGGCGACATGCCCGGGCAGCCAAGAAGACCGCGAAGAAAAACGGCTGGGGGGGTCCCGGGCTCTCCTGGATCCCGGGCGAGGTGCCTGACCCGTTCGGTCACTGATGGCCGGCATTCCGCCCGTCGGCACCCGGGTCAGCATCCGCTACCGGCTGGCCGCGGGCAGTCCGCCACCGATGACTGACGTGATCGGCCATGTGCAATCCCTGGACCCGGTGGTGCTGCGCACCAAGTCCGGTGAGCTCGTCTCGATTGCCCCTGCCGACGTCGTGGCCGTGCGCGAACTCAGCGACCGGCCGGTGCGCGCCTCGGAGATCCGGGCGCTGGAGCATGCGGCGGCGCTGGCCTGGCCCGGTACCGAACAGAGCTGGCAGGACGGTTGGCTGCTGCGGGCTGGTGGCGGATACACCAGCAGGGCCAACTCAGCTGTGCCACTCGACTTCTCGGCGACCGTCGAAGCCCTACCCCCGATCCTTGACTGGTATCGGCAGCGGGGACTGCCGCCGTGGTTGGCGCTGCCGGAGCGGCTGCTGCCGATTCGCGCCGACGGCACCAAGCACACCCGGGTGATGGTCACCGATCTCACCGGGACTGAACCGGATCCGGCGGTGACACTGCACGGGAGTCCGGATGCGGCGTGGCTGGCCGGCTATGAACGCGACGTTCCGGCCGAGGTACTGACTGCGGTCGTCGGTGGCGAGGTGGTGTTCGCCTCGCTGGCGACCGCCGCGGTGGGTCGCGGGGCGGTGACAACCGCGCCGGACGGCACCCGCTGGCTGGGGATCTCGGCGGTGCACGTCAGTGCCGACCAGCGCAGGCGCGGACACGCCCGCCGGCTGTGTCTGGCACTGTTCGGATGGGGTGCACGCCAGGGCGCGAGCCGGGCGTACGTGCAGGTACTGAGCGAAAACAACGGCGCAATCCAGTTGTATCACTCGCTCGGCTTCCGGCTGCACCATCACCATCGTTACGTCGATGCCCGGTCGTTGACCGCACGTACGCTGTAGCCCATGCCTGACGACGTCCTGCGCCTCGCCACCTGGAATGTGAATTCGATTCGCACCAGGGTGGACCGGGTCGTCGGGTGGCTGCAGCGCGGTGACGTGGACGTGCTGGCCATGCAAGAGACCAAGTGCGCCGACGACCAGTTCCCCACCATGCCGTTCCTCGAAGCCGGCTACGAAGTGGTGCACTGCGGGTTCAACCAGTGGAACGGGGTGGCGATCGCCTCCCGGGTCGGCTTCGACGACGTCGAGGTCGGTTTCGACGGCCAGCCGTCCTGGAGCAAGGACGGGTTGGACGCCAAGGCTGAAGCCCGCGCGCTGGCGGCCACCTGCGCCGGGGTGCGGGTGTGGAGTCTCTACGTGCCCAACGGCCGCGCCCTGACCGACCCGCACTACCAGTACAAGCTGGAATGGCTTGCCGCCCTTCGTAACACCGCTGAGTCCTGGCTGCAGCGCGATCCGCGGCAGCCGATCGCCCTGGTCGGCGACTGGAATATCGCACCCACCGACGAGGACGTCTGGGACATGGCAGCGTTCGACGGCGCCACGCATGTCTCGGAGCCGGAGCGCATGGCGTTCGACGCGTTCGTCGAGGCCAGCTTCACCGACGTGGTGCGCCCGTACACACCCGGGCCGGGGGTGTACACCTACTGGGACTACACCCAACTGGCCTTCCAGAAGCGCCGCGGTATGCGCATCGATTTCATCCTCGGCTCACCGAGTTTGGCGGCCCGGGTGACGCACGCCGAGATCGTCAAGGACGAACGCCGTCCGGGCAAGAAGGGCGACCCGGCACCCAGCGATCACGCGCCGGTGCTGGTCGATCTGACCCGCTGAGGCGCAATGTTGCTCAGCCGCTTGACGGCTCGCTGACCTTCACCAGCATCTTGCCGATGTTGGCGCCGGTGAACAGCCCGTTAAGCGCGTCGACACAGGATTCCAGCCCGTCGAAGACGGTCTCCCGGTGCACCAGCTTGCCTTCGGACTCCCAGCGCCGCAGATCGGCGAAAGCCTCGTCGAAGCGACCCCACATGTCCAAGGCGTTGAACCCCTGCATCGACGCGGTCTTGGCCAGTAGGTTGACGTAGTTGGCTGGCCCGGGATGCTCGCCCGTGAGGTAGCTCGAGATGACACCGCACAGCACCACCCGGGCCTTGGGAGCCAGCCGGCCCAGCACCGCGTTCAGAATCGGACCCCCGACGTTGTCGAAGTAGACGTTGACGCCCTTGGGGCAGTGCAGCTTCAGTGCGGCGGGAATGTCGTCGTGCTTGTAGTCGATGCAGGCGTCGAAGCCGAAGTCCTCGACCACCGCCCGGCACTTGTCCGGTCCGCCGGCGATGCCGACGACGCGCGCACCGGCGATCTTGGCGATCTGCCCGGCGACCGATCCGGTGGCGCCGGCAGCCGCCGACACCACCACCGTCTCCCCTTCGCGCGGACGGCCGATGTCGGTCATGCCGAAATACGCTGTGGCGCCGGTCGGCCCGTACACGCTCATGATGGCCAGCTGGTCGGTCTCGCCGGGGATGGCCGTGCTGAACAGGTCGTCGCGGATGATCGCGTAGTCCTGGAAGCCGGTGAGGGTGGTGACGATGTCGCCTGTCGCGAACGCTTCACACCGTGATTCGACGACCTCGCCGATCCCTGCGGCGCGAATGACCTCGCCCAGCTGCACGGGCGGCAGGTAGCTCGGCTGGTCGTCGAGCCAGGTGCGGACGGCCGCGTCTAGGCCCACATAGGTGGTGCGCAGCAGCGCCTCGCCCTCGGCGAGCTCGGGTGCGACCGCGGTGACCAGCTCGGTGTCGGTGGGTTGCACCAAACCGGACGGGCGGCGGCGCAACAGGATCTGGCGGTTCGTCAGCGCAGGCACGAACAGTGAAGCTACCGAAGGCGGTACTGCTTTGGAGCCCAGTTGAGACAGTCCGCGATACGGCGGCATGCCAATCCGGTACTGTCCAGCAAACAGCTAAGGGGTTCCAACTTGGCGCCCCGGATGGTTTGATCGCAATGCCACGGTTGGTCGTGGCATCCCCGGGGGAGGTCTTGGTGCAAAGCGCGACCGAAGCGTTCTATTACAAGCCTGCAGCTTTCGCCGCAGCTGTCGCTGTGTCGTTGTCGGCGTTGTTCGTCGGGATCCCGGTGAGTGCCGCCGATCCCGATGATGGCGACGGAGGCAGTAGCTACGACGATGGCGGCGGCTACGACGATGGCGGCAGCTACGACGATGGTGGCGGCTATGACGACCCCGGCGTCGAAGACCCCAGCGATGTCGATGACGGCGGCATGGACGACGCACCCGATACCGACGATCCTTCCGACGAGGACGCACCGGAGTCTCCCGGCGAGAACTCCGAAGAGCCTGACAACACCCCCCAGCCCGCCGGCGAGGAACCTGACGGGCAAAACGAGGAGCCCAATACCGGCACGCAGGAGCCGTCCGAGGCCCCTGAGGAGCACCCGTCGGCCACTGAGGAGCACCCGTCGGCCACTGAGGAGCACCCGTCGGCCACTGAAGCCCCAGACCAGCACCCATCGGCCACCGAAAGCCCCGACGAGGATCCATCCGGCACGGAAAGCCCCGACGACGAGCCCGATGCGGAGCCGAAGCCGGATACCGCTGACGTCCCGCGCCAAGACGGCACCGCCGCCCATCGCGGCAAGGTCGTGGGCCCCAAGACCACCCGAAAAGGCGCCCGCTCCTACGGCAAAAAGGTCAAGTCGTCGGTGTCTCGGCCCGCCGGGTCCAAAGGTGGGCGCCTGAACAGCCCGGTCAAGAAGTGGAACTCGCACTGGACCACCTACGACCGCAACTACCGGCCGGTCTTTACCAACCCGTACCAAACCCCGCTGCACGTGGTCTACGACGATGGGGGCTCCCCGCGGACCTTCACCGTCCCGCCACTGCAACGCGGCGTGATCGATACCCCCGGCCCCGGCGTGTACAGCTTCACCGCCTCGACTCAAGAGGGTTCGGCCGCGCCGACCAACGTTTCGGTGGGCAGTTTCTCCGGCGGCGGTTTCAAGCCGGCACCGGGACAGGCACCCCCGCAGAAGCCGGCACCCCTCAACATCACCAAGAACCCTCTCGTCCAGATCACTTTCGACCGGGGCACCTCCGCGCCGTTCCGGGTGCGCTCGCTGACCGACCTGGGCAGCGATCCCGCCGTCGGCAACATGACGAGAGTCCTTCTGGACGGCGAGATACCGGCTTGGGGCAAGTGGTCAAAGGATGATCATGGCGCGGCCCTGTTCCAGATTTCCCGCACCCAGTTGCTGCCCGGCATCGATGCGCCGGCTCAGGATCCCCTGCCTGGCTATGACATCAAACTTGTTGCCGCCCAACATCCCACGTCCTGGGTTCAGCGGCATCGCACCATCGTGATCGTTGGCGGGGTCGCGGCCGGTGTGGTGGTCCTGGCAGGTATTGCCGGCGCATTGGTGATCCGGCGTCGCCGCGCCAGTGGTGGGTGAGTCGTTCAGCCACTGACGTTTCGGCCGCCCACCGACTTCACCCGCTGCGCACCGGCGACCTTCCAAATTCAGGTTGCAGGTGCTTTGATTCGGAAGCCAAGGCCGTCTCGCTCGGGGGAGATATCAGTGCGTTCCGCAAACGCGACCAGGTCGCGCAAAGCTGCCGGTTTCACCGCTGCCGTCACGGTGTCGTTGGCGTCGTTGTTCGCCGGAGTTCCGGTCAGCGCCGCCGACCCCTATGACGACGACAGCGGCAGCAGCTACGACGGTGGCGGTGGCGCGGCCGAACCGTCCGGCGGCGGCCAGGAAGCGCCCGACCCGGGCGCGGGACAGGAAGCACCCGGCGCGGGCGGTGTCGGGCAGGAAGCACCCGACCAAGGCAGTGGGCAAGACGCGCCAGGCGAGAGCGTCGGTGGCGGGCAAGACCAGCCCAGCGACGACAGTGGCAGCGCCCATGACGACGGCACCCACCAGCACGATGACGGCGGCGCGCACGAGGGCGGGGGCAACCAGGAAACCCCCGACGGGGGTGGCGGCACACAGACTCCCCCCGCGGGTGGGGCCACCATGGCGCCGACCGAACTCGACGCGCCGGCACCCGACGTCACGGCCGCCACATCGTCGTCGACGACACAGGTCAATACGTCAAGCTCCAGCCAAGAGGTCAGCACCTATCAGCAGTCACTGACCTCGACGGTGTCGACGTCGACGCTGAGCACCACCCTCGCGCTGAGCAGCCCGGTGTCGCAGTGGAATTCCAGCTGGCTGTCCTATGACCGCTACTACCGGCCGATCTTCACCAATCCCTACCGGATCCCGTTACAGGTCATCTACGACTACGGCGGCGGGCCGCAGACCTTCACGGTGCCGCCGCTACAGCGCGCGGTCATCGACGTTCCCAACGCGGGGGTCTACAGCTTCACCGCCGCCACCAAGCCCGCGTCGGGACCGCCGACGAACGTCTCGGTGGGCAGCTTCTCCGGCGGCGGCTTCCAACCGGCCCCGGGCCAGGCCCCACCCGAGAAGCCGGCGCGCCTGAACACCACCAAGAACGCCCTCGTCCAGATCAAGTACACCCGCGGCGCCTCCGAACCGTTCCGGGTCAGCGCGCTGACCGACCTTGGCAAGGATCCGGCGGCGAAGGACACCACGAAAGTCCTTCTCGACGAGGAGATTCCGGCGTGGGGTGAGTGGTCGAAGACCGCTGCGGGTGAGGCCGTGTTCGTGGTCAGCCAGACGCAGCTGCTGCCCGGCGTGAAGCGTCCCGGCCAGGATCCACTGCCGGGCTACAACATCAAGCTCGCCGCGTCCGAAGAGTCCACGTCCTGGATGAGCAAGAACCGGACCGTTCTCATCGTCTCCGCAATCGGGGTGCTGGCACTGGCGGCGGCGGTCGCTCTCATCGTCATACCCAGACGTCGGCGTACCACGGACCGCTAGGAGAAGCCCGTGTTCGAGACGTTCAAGCGCGGTTGGAGCATGGCCGGTGCGAGTTGGTCGGTCCTGAAGGCCTATCCGAAACTGGCGCTGTTCCCGGTGCTCTCCGGTATCGCACTGATCGCGGTGAGCGCTGTGCTCATCATCCCGACCGGGGTGGGGGCGCTCGCCGGTGCCGGGATGAACCTCTCCGACAAGGCGGTCGAGTCGGTCGTCTACGTCGCGTTGTTCCTGTGGTATTTCCTGTGCACGTTCGTGGTGGTGTTCTGCAATGCCGCGCTGATCTCGTGCGCGCTGCAGAGTTTCGCCGGCCAGCCGCCGACAATCGGTTCGGGATTCGCCGCCGCAGCCAAGCGTCTGCCGCAGATCCTCGGCTGGTCGCTGGTCGCTGCCACCGTCGGGGTGGTCTTGCAGGCCCTGCAGTCACTGCTGACCGACAAGCTCGGGTTCTTCGGGGATCTGCTGGCCGGCATCTTCAGCGCTGTGTGGGGAGTCGCCACCTATTTCGTTGTCCCGGTGCTCGTCACCGACGGGGTCGGACCGATCAAGGCGGTCAAGCGTTCGTCGGGCATCCTGCGCCGCACCTGGGGTGAATCCCTTGCCGGTTCAGGCGGACTCGGCCTCATCTCGTTGTGCTTCATCCTTCCGCTGATCCCACTCTTCGGCGTCGGGGTGATGCTGGCCGGCCGTGCCGGCGGCGGCGTCGCGAGCGGGGCCATCCTCGGGACGCTCATCGCGCTCTCGGTGGTCTATGTCCTGGCGCTGATCGTCGTCTTCACCGCGCTCGGTTCGATTTTCCGTGCCGCGGTCTACGTCTACGCCACCACCGGAGTCACGCCCAGCCAGATGGACGCCACTCTGCTGCAGTCGTCGTTTTCGAGTAAATAGTCGGCGTCGCTCCCGCGCGATCGTTGCCGGCAGGTGAACATTGGGCGATTCGAGTGGCGAGCCCCGATCACTGAAACCACCATCTTTAGATGGGTTCGTTTGTGTCGGTCTATGTCGATTGGGCAGCCACTGTGGAGCACGTGCGCGCCGCCGCCAAAGAGCTGCCGGTGCCCGACGGAGTGCTTCGCGTTGAGGTCGTAGAGGCCGGCGACACATTCGGCTGCCGGATCGCCGTCGACTTGACCGGCGATTTCGAACAACGCGACGGCCCCCGCCTTGCCCGGTCTTATGCGGCGCAGCTCTCCGAGGCGCTTGCGGTGCCGGCGTTCGCGCTCAACGATCTCATTCTGGTCGGCCGTTCGGATTGGTGAACCCGGGCCGTTCTCGGCTCGTCACGGTCTGTTCGCCCGGACATGCTGGGCTGGGCTGGTGAGTTCGGACATCGACATCCTGATTCCCAAAAGCACTGCACACCAGACGGTGACGTGCATCGACGCACTCATCGAGCTGTATCGCCGAGAACGACCCGCCGGCGGTTCACGGGTGGTCGGCGATCTCATCGAGCTCCGCGAGGTGATGTCGCAGAGCATGCGGGCTTCCCGCGATCGCACCGCCCGCGTGGCCGCTGTCACCCTGGTCAGGGTTTCCGATCGCCTCAAGGCCTGCGCCCAAGACGAGTTGGGACCCGACGAGATGCAGGCCGCCATGTGGCGCACCGCCGGGCGACTCCATCGATGGGTCGCCCAGGGTGCCGCTGCGCCGCCGGTGGCTACTCGGCCGTCGCCGGCGCGGGCTCCTGGCCCGCAGTGACCGCATCGGCCGCGTAGCGGCCGGGGTTGAACAGCGACGCGATCGCGCCGACCACCATCATCAGCGCGGCGGCGCCGAACACCACCACCAGCCCGGAGTGGAACGGCTCGGTGATCAGGTTCGGGAAGAACGTCTGCCCGGTCAGCACGTCGGCATTGACACCCGGCTGGTGCAGCGCGTTGTAGGGCGCCAGCAACTCGGCGATCGGGTTGTAGCCCAGGAAAGCCGCGAACAGACTGCCAACCGGCGGCAAATTGGCGACGTCATGGGCTACGGACGCCGGGATGCCTTGAGCCTGTAGGCCCTGGCTCATCGCGCCGGGCAGGGTGTGGGCCAGCCCGACGATCATCAGCGAGAAGAAGATTCCGATCGACAGCGACGAGCCCGCGTTGAAGAACGTCGCACGCACACCCGAAGCGGCTCCGCGCTGCGCAGCCGGAACGCTGGACATGATGGCCGCGGTGTTGGGCGCGGTGAAGATGCCGCCGCCGAGTCCGTTGAGGAACACCAGCACGGCAAAGACCCAGTAGTTGAAGTTGACCGGGATCATCAGCAGCGCAACGAATGTCAGGGCCATCAGCACCATGCCGCCCACGGTGAACGGCCGCGCGCCGAATCGGTCGGCGAACGAACCGGCAATGGGCGCGGCGGCGAGGAAGCCGAAGGTCGCCGGCAGCAGGTAGATACCTGCCCATAGCGGTGTGGATTCAAAGCTGTAGCCGTGCAAGGGAAGCCAGATGCCCTGCAACCAGATGATCAACATGAACTGCAAGCCGCCGCGACCCACCGATGACATCAGCCCGGCGAGGTTGCCCATACCGAAGGAAGCCGACCGGAACAACCGGATGTCGACCATCGGCTGCGCCACCTTCAGCTCGATGAAACAGAACGCCACCAGAAGCAGCAGGCCGCCGATGATCGAACCCAGCACCATCGGGTTGGTCCAGCCGGTCGTCGAGTCACCGTAAGGCTGGATGCCGTAGGTGATTCCGATGAGCAGCACCGTCAGCCCGACACCGAACGTGACCGTTCCCGCCCAGTCAATCCGGCCGGGGCTGCGCACGCCCAGTTCCTTCAGCGAGCGCACGCTCCAGAGGGTGCCGATGATGCCGATCGGCACGCCCACCCAGAAGATGGCCTGCCAGTGGATCTCGGAGAGCACGCCGCCGATGAGCAAACCCAGGAACGAACCGGCCACGGCCGCGACCATGTTGACGCCCAGCGCCATGCCACGTTGATTCGCGGGGAAGGCGTCGGTCAGGATGGCCGACGACGACGACATCAGCATCGCCCCGCCGACGCCCTGGACCACCCGCCAAGCGATCAGCCAGATCGCCCCGCCGTCGAGATGGAACGGGTCGAACGACAGCGCGACGGCCGCCAGCGTGAACACCACGAAGCCGATGTTGTAGATCTTCACCCGGCCGTACATGTCACCGAGCCGGCCGAACGGCACCACCAGCACGGCGGTCACCACCAAGTAACCCATCAGCATCCACAGCAGGTAGCTGACGTTGCCGGGTGCCAGCGGGTTGAGACCGATACCCCGGAAGATGGCCGGCAGTGAGATCAGGACGATCGAGGCGTTGATCGAGGCCAACAGGATGCCCAGCGTGGTGTTGGACAGCACCACCCACTTGTAGTGCGGATGATCGTGGTCCATCCGGCGCCGGCGACGGTCGGTTTCGGCCAGGGCAGGGTCAAGCTCGGTCGTCACGGGCGAATCTCGTTTCGTATGCAATCGTCTAGCAAATAGCAATGAGCGCCTGCCGGCGCAATAACACATATGTTAGCTATACAAATCATGGTGGGCCAATCCTTACTCCCGCGGAATGGGTCTTGGCATCCCGCCCGGTCCCACAGCGTCACCAGCGGATCCCTGGGCATGTAGCCGCCGCGGAACACCGGCCGATACCAGCGAGCCAGTTCGCTCCTGGTCAATCAACCGTCCAACAGCGCCTCTCGGCCCTCAAACACCTCCCGCTTCGCCATGGCGGGAGCCTGTCGTCGCGCACCGACATCGATCCGGCCGCACTGAGTGGCGATGGGTTACTGTGGCGATGGAACAACAACCACACGGGAGCGCACACCCAGTGCGCTGAGAGGGCGGCTAGGGCCGTCGACCGTAGAACCTGTCCGGGTAATGCCGGCGTAGGGAGTGAGCATGACTGATCTGTTTGTCGAACCCACCGTCACCACCGGCCCGATCACCGGCAGCACCAAGATCTACCGCGAACTCGACAACGGTGCCCGGGTGCCGTTTCGCCGGGTCGGCCTGGCAGGCGACGAATACCTCGACCTCTACGACACCTCAGGTCCGTACACCGACACCGATGCGGTGATCGACCTGCACGCCGGGCTGCCTGCGCGGCCTGGGGTGGTCGCCGATCGCGGGACCCAGCTACAGCGGGCCAGGGCCGGCGAGATCACCGCGGAGATGGCCTTCATCGCTGCCCGGGAGGCAGTGCCCGCCGAGCTCGTCCGCGACGAGGTGGCCCGCGGGCGTGCCGTGATCCCCGCCAATCACCGCCACCCGGAGGCCGAGCCGATGATCATCGGCAAGGCCTTCGCCGTGAAAGTTAATGCCAATATCGGCAATTCGGCCGTCTCCTCCTCGATCGGCGAGGAGGTCGACAAGATGGTGTGGGCCACCCGGTGGGGAGCCGACACCATCATGGACCTGTCCACCGGCGCCGACATCCACGCCACGCGGGAGTGGATTCTGCGCAACTCGCCCGTGCCGGTCGGCACCGTGCCGATGTATCAGGCACTGGAAAAGGTCAAGGGCGATCCGACCCAGATGAGCTGGGAGATCTACCGCGACACCGTGATCGAGCAGTGTGAGCAGGGCGTGGACTATATGACGGTGCACGCCGGCGTCCTAATGCGCCACATCCCCCTGACGGTCAAACGGGTGACCGGGATCGTCAGCCGCGGCGGTTCCATCATGGCCGCCTGGTGCCTGGCCCATCACCGAGAGTCGTTTCTGTACACCAACTTCGAAGAGCTGTGCACTATCCTCGCCCGCTACGACGTCACCTTCTCACTCGGTGATGGGCTGCGGCCCGGCTCGATCGCCGACGCCAACGACGCGGCCCAGTTCGCCGAGCTGGCCACCCTCGGCGAGCTGACGAAAGTCGCGAAAGCCGCTGGGGTGCAAGTGATGATCGAAGGACCCGGCCATGTGCCGATGCATAAGATCGTCGAGAACGTCCGCCTCGAGGAAGAGCTGTGCGACGAGGCCCCGTTCTACACGCTGGGGCCGCTGGCCACCGATATCGCCCCCGGATACGACCACATCACGTCGGCGATCGGAGCGGCGATCATCGCCCAGGCCGGCACCGCGATGTTGTGTTACGTCACCCCTAAGGAGCACCTCGGGCTGCCCAACCGCAAGGACGTCAAGGACGGCGTGATCGCCTACAAGATCGCCGCCCATGCCGCCGACCTGGCCAAGGGCCACCCGCGTGCGCAGGAACGCGACGACGCGCTGTCTCGGGCCCGGTTCGATTTCCGGTGGCACGACCAGTTCGCCCTGTCGCTGGATCCCGACACCGCGCGCGAGTTCCACGACGAGACGCTGCCCGCCGAACCCGCCAAGACCGCACACTTCTGCTCGATGTGCGGACCGAAGTTCTGCTCCATGCGCATCACGCAGGACATTCGCGACGCGATGGCCGCCAAATCCGAGGAGTTCGCCGCTCACGGCAACCGGGTATACATCCCTCTGGAAAACTCAGTGCCGTGAATTTCCTGCCCCTGACCCCGCCGGGCCAGCCCCCGGTGCGAGTCCTCACCATCGCCGGCTCCGACTCCGGCGGCGGTGCAGGCATCCAGGCCGACATGCGCACCTTCGCATTGCTCGGGGTGCACTCGCTGGTCGCCGTCACCGCCGTCACCGTGCAGAACTCGCTGGGCGTCAAGGGTTTTCACGAGGTCCCGACGGACGTGATCGCCGCTCAGATCGAGGCGGTGGTCGGTGATATCGGCGTTCAGGCCGCCAAGACCGGCATGCTGGCCTCATCGCAGATCATCGAGACGGTCGCGGGGACCTGGCGCGACCTCGGGCTGGCCGGCACCCCGTTCGTCGTCGACCCCGTGTGCGCCTCGATGCACGGCGACCCACTACTGCATCCCTCGGCGCTGAATACGCTGCGCACCGAGCTGTTTCCGCTGGCCAGCCTGGTCACACCCAACCTTGACGAAGTGCGGCTGCTGGTCGGCATCGAGGTGGTCGACGAGCAGACCCAGCGCGACGCCGCCAAGGCACTACACGCCCTGGGCTCGCAGTGGGCGCTGGTGAAGGGCGGACATCTGCGGGGTTCGGCGTACAGTCCCGACCTGCTCTACGACGGCACCGAGTTCTACGAGTTCGACGCGCCCCGGGTGGACACCGGCCACGACCACGGCGCCGGCGATACGTTGGCCGCGGCCACCGCGTGCGCACTGGCCCACGGGTATTCGATGCCCGAAGCGGTGGCCTTCGGCAAGGCCTGGGTCACCGAATGCCTGCGGGCGGCCTATCCGCTGGGCGCCGGCCACGGCCCGGTATCGGCGCTGTTCCGGCTGCAATCGCTCGGCGAGAAACCGGAGACGGATCGCGCGTGAGCCTCGGCCTCGACGACATCGCCGGCGTCGCTCACCGGCCGGCGGGCCCACCGGCAGGTGTCGTGATGCTGACCCACGGGGCCGGCGGCAGCCGGGAGTCCCCGCTGCTGATCCGGATCTGCGATGAGTGGGCGGCCCGCGGCTGGCTGGCGGTGCGCTACAACCTGCCGTACCGGCGGCGTCGGCCGAAGGGGCCACCGTCGGGATCGGCGGCCGGCGACCGTGACGGCATCGTCGAGGCGCTCACGCTGGCCCGCACGCTAGCCGACGGTCCGGTGATCGCGGGCGGGCATTCCTACGGTGGCAGGCAGACCTCGATGGTCGCCGCCGAGCACCCCGAGCTCGTCGACCTGCTGACCCTGTTCTCGTATCCGCTGCATCCGCCCGGCAAGCCCGACCGGCTGCGCACCGAACACTTCGGCGCCATCACCGTCTCGACCGTGTTCACTCACGGCACCTCCGACCCGTTCGGCAGCATCGAGGAAGTTCGCGACGCAGTCCGCGCAATCCCCGGGCCCGTCGAGATCGTCGAGATCACCGGGGCGCGCCACGATCTCGGGTCCACGTCACTCGATGTCCCGGCGCTCGCGGTCGATGCGGCCCTTCGAGCGCTGAGCGACCCACCTTCGGCGACATAGGTCCCGGAGACTCGGGCCAAAGGGCTTTACCTTACTCGCGAGTAAGATACGGTATTCTGGCTGCATGCCATCGACGCAGCTCGACGCGATCATCGTCGGCGCAGGTTTCGCAGGAATCGGTGCGGCAATACAGCTCAAACGCCTGGGGTTCGACAATTTCGTCGTGCTGGACCGCGAGGACGACTTGGGCGGCACCTGGTACGTCAACCACTACCCCGGGCTGACCGTCGACGTTCCGACCACCACGTACTCCTACTTCTTCGAACCGAACCCGAACTGGAACCGGCTGTTCTCCACCGGAGCCGAGATCAAGCAGTACGCCGACAATGTCGCCGACAAGTACGACGTGCGCCGCCACATCCGGTTCAACACGACGGTCGAGAGCGCCCGCTGGGACGAGGACGCCACGTTGTGGCGCGTCACGCTGGCCGATGGCGACACCTTGGCCGCGCGCTACCTGATCACCGCGACCGGGTTCCTGTCGCAGCCGTTCACCCCGGAGATCCCGGGTATCCACGCCTTCGAAGGCAAGATCATCCACACCGCCGACTGGGACGACGATTACCAGCCGGCGCACCGGAAGATCGGCATCATCGGCACCGGCGCCACCGCCGTCCAGCTCATCCCAGAGCTGGCCAAGGATGCCGCCGAACTCACCGTGTATCAGCGCACCCCGATCTACGTGGTGCCCAAGGTCGACATCAAGTTCTCGGCCCGGGCCAAGCGGCTCTTTGCCCGAGTGCCGGCAACCCAGCGGGCTATCCGCTCGATCACCGACTGGCTGTACGAGTTCATGATCTCCGTCGGGGTGCTGCGCTATATCCCGCGAGTCACCATCGCCGCCGCCGACCTGGCCAAGATGTGGCGATTCGCCACCATTCGGGACAAGGAGCTGCGCGAAAAGCTCACCCCGGATTACGACTTCGGCTGCAAGCGGCCGACGTTTTCCAACAAGTACTATCGCGTGTTCACCAAGCCCAACGTCATCCTGCAGACCAGTGGCATCGACCACGTCGAGGCGGACGGCATCGTCGCCAACGACGGCACGAAGGCTGCCATCGACACCCTGGTGCTGGCGACCGGCTATGACATCTGGGAGGCCAACTTTCCGGCCTTCGAGGTGATCGGCCGCGACGGCCGCAACCTCGGAAAGTGGTGGCGGGACACCCGATTCCAGGCCTACCAGGGAGTCGCGGTGCCGTACTTCCCCAACTTCCTGAGCCTCGCCAGCCCCTACGCCTTCCTCGGGCTGAACTTCTTCAACTCGATGGAATACCAGATGCGGCATATGGACCGGATCTTCGGTGAGCTGAAGCGCCGTGGGGCAACCACATTCGAAGTCACCGAGGAAGCGAACACCCGTTATCTGGACCGGATGACCGAGTTACTCGGGGACACTTTGTTCACCCAAGGAAACTGCGCATCGGCGCGGTCGTACTATTTCAATCCCAGTGGTGAACCGACTCTGCTGCGGCCGATGTCCACGCGCAACGCGGTACGCGAGGCCTCGACCTACCCGGTGTCCGATTACCGCATCAGTTGAACCCTGAGAGGACGTCGATGTCTGCAGAGCCGTTGATCAAGTTGACCGGGGTGGTCGTGGCCGTCACCGGGCTGTCGCACTTTGTGCGCCCCGAGCTGTTCGAATCGGCTACCAAGTCGGCGTTTCCGGACAACACCGTGGCGCACACCTACATCGACGGCGGCATCGAGACCGCGATCGGGTTGGCGTTGGTTGCCCCCAAGACCCGCAAGCTGGCGCTGGCCGGGCTGCTGGCCTACGGCGCCTATCTGGGTGTCAACGTCGCTCGTAATCGCTGATCGGCGCCGCGCTATCGGCCTTGCCGAATTGGCAGGCCCCGCTGGCGCGGAAGGGTTCAGCTAGCTGCTGCAGGTAGGCCGCGGGATAGTGCGGTTTGGCCGCCATCCCAAGGTCGTCGGTACTGAACCGGCGTCCTGCGTCGTAGGCGTACGTGCGGTAGAGGTGATCCCAGATCAAGGTGAACAGACCGAAGTTCACATCACCCACGCCGGCCCACTTCAGGTGGTGGAATCGGTGCCCCTCGTTGAGGGCGAGCACGGATCGTAGCGGCCCGACGCGGTAGTCGACGTTGGCGTGTTGAAGCAGCAGCTGCACAGCCACACAGACCGACAGCGCCGATGCGACGTGGACCGGGAGCCCCAGCAGAATCAGGGGCACCACTCCGGCGGCCATCTCGATCGTCTGATGCACCGGATGCTTCATCAATCCGTTGAGCCCATAGAACCGCCGGATGCTGTGGTGCACCGCATGCAGCCGCCACAACCAGCCGATCCGGTGGCTGGCCAAATGGACAGTGGTGATTCCGAAGTCCGCGATCAGAACCGCGAACAACAATTGCACGACGAACGGCCACCCCACCGGCCACCACGAGTGAAACGGCATGACCGCGGCCAACAGCGGGATGACGGCAACGCTGGCCAGAATGAACGTTTCGTTGACGACGGCGTGGATCGTGTCCCGCCCCGCGTCCTCGAGCCCAGAGTTCCACTCGCGACGGTAGGGCAAGAGTCGCTCAGCGGCGAAAGAGCACGCGACGGCGGTGATGATGAGTGCCACCGCCCACAGTTCGCTGGCGTGGACGGCACCCAAGTAGGCAGCAGCACCATTGATTCCGATCAGCATGAAGGGCACATAGCCCCATCGAACAAGCATCGTCATGGCAACTACCGTGGCCCACCACGGCACCGCGCTGCTTGTATGGATCGATCGTCTTCAAGCCCAGACGAGCTGCCCGCTGGCCTGACTGGGCGACAGGCCGAACATCTCGTGGCACACCCGATTGGCGTGTGCACTGTCGGTGAATCCCGCCGCATGGGCGGCGTCGGTCAGTGAGGCACCGGATCGCAGCGCGTCGATCGCCAGTCGCAGCCGCGCCCACCGCACATAGGTGGGGAACGACTGCCCCACGTGATCACGGAAGAGGCGGCTGAGCCGGCTTGGTGACAGCGCGACGCCGACGGCGACGTCCCCGAGCGTCACCGGTTCGGGCAGCCGCTGCGATATCAGCTCCACCGCCGCACGCACACTCGGGTGCCAATTGCCTTCCCCCAGTTCCGGTGTGGCCGCATGCGTCTCCTTCAGCTTGGCGAGAAGCGTTGCCGGATCCGGCAATTCGGTCTCGGTCCAATCATCGAGCGCCTCGCCGGCCGCAAACCACGTCCGGACGTCGTCGGTGACGTCGACCATCGTGCTGAGCTGCCTGCCGACAACCGTTCGCGGATCCACGAACAACAAGAAGCCAGAACACGGTTCGACGATACGGATGGAGTGGCTGCAGCCCGACGGTATGACCGCCCCAGAGCCGACCCATTGGCGACCTTGCGCGTCAGTGAGTTCGAACGAACCCGACCAGGCCCGAATCAGTTGGGTAGCCACATGGTGGTGCCCGCGCGCGTACGCCAGTGATCCGAAATAGCACAGGGCACCATCATCGACAGCCAGTGCTCCTGACCAGGGCATCGAGTGAGATTGCTGCGCGCACATGCACTCATTGTGGTGCATCCGCAAGGTCACAAATCCGACAAGTTTTACGATGACGTCAGATTTCTCGCTTACATTGATTCCGCACGGCGACGCGTAGTCGTTGGTTGTGAGGATGCCACGCGAAATATGGGTCGGGGGACCGTGCCGGACCGGCGTGAGTGCGGGCAACTACACGCACGCCGGTCCGCATTTCATGTTCGAGGCCTACTATCCCGCCGGTGAACAGCCTCCAGCGACGCCTCGGCACCACCGACGCCGTGATCATCGGGCTCGGTTCGATGGTCGGGGCCGGGATCTTCGTCACGTTGGCCCCCGCGGCCGCGGCGGCCGGATCGTGGCTGCTGGTCGCGCTGGCACTTGCCGGAGCGGTCGCCTACTGCAACGCGATGTCCTCGGCGCGGCTGGCCGCCCGCTACCCACAATCGGGCGGCACCTATATCTACGGCCGGGAACGGCTCGGCGACTTCTATGGCTACCTCGCGGGCTGGAGCTTCGTGGTCGGCAAGACCGCATCGTGTGCGGCGATGGCGCTGACGGTCGGGTTCTATGTGTGGCCCGCCTACGCGCACGCCGTGGCGGTCGCCGCGGTGCTGGCGCTGACCGTCGTCAACTACCGCGGTATCCAGAAGTCGGCGCTGCTGACCCGGATCATCGTCGCCGTCGTGCTCGCGGTGCTGGCCGCCGTGGTGGTGATCGTGGCGACCTCGGGCCGGGTCGACGCCGACCATCTGAGGCTCGGCGGTGGCAGTTTCCTCGGGGTGCTGCAGGCCGCCGGATTGCTGTTCTTCGCGTTCGCCGGCTATGCGCGCATCGCCACACTCGGCGAGGAGGTGCGCGACCCGGCCACGACCATCCCACGGGCCATCCCCGTCGCGCTCGGGCTCGCCCTCGTCGTCTATTCGGCCGTGGCCGTGACCGTGCTGGCGGTGCTGGGTCCGGACCGATTGGCCGCGGCCGCAGCACCATTGGCCGATGCGGTGCGGGCCGCCGGGGCCGGCGGCTTCGAACCGGTGGTACGCATCGGCGCGGCGGTGGCAGCACTGGGCTCGCTGCTGTCGCTGATTCTAGGGGTCTCGCGGACCACCTTGGCGATGGCGCGGGATCAGCATCTGCCGACCGGGCTGGCGAAAGTGCATCCGCGCTTCGGTGTGCCGCACCGCGCCGAGGTGACGGTCGGCGCGGTGGTCGCCGCGCTGGCCGCAGTGGCCGATGTCCGTGGCGTGATCGGCTTTTCGTCGTTCGCGGTGCTGGTCTACTACGCGATCGCCAACGCCTCGGCCTGGACACTCGAGCCCAATCGATCCCCGGGTCGCTGCGCTCCTGCCCGCCGCCGGGTTATCCCCGCCATCGGACTGGCCGGCTGCGTAGCACTGGCGGTCGCGTTGCCCGTGCAGGCGGTGGTGTCCGGCGCGGGAGTGCTCGCGCTTGGCGCTCTGATCTACGTGGTCCGTCGGTTGCGATAAGCCTCGACCGCGGGGGCAGGGTCATGAAGATGTGCCGGCGCCGGTAGCCGCGGAACTGGGCCAGTCCGGGCGCGACGGCCGTCCAGTTCATCCGTCTAGCATGCGCGAGGCGCCTGGATGCGGTTGAGTTTCTGACCGTGATCCCGATGAGCTGGACGCCAGTTGACAGTCGCGCCGACGAGAAGTTCGTCGTCGCCCCGCACGAACGGCTGAGCTGGTCGCGGACGTTGGGCATCGGGGCCCAACACGTGGTGGCGATGTTCGGCGCCACCTTCCTGGTTCCCGTACTCACCGGCTTTCCACCCGCCACCACACTGTTGTTCTCCGGTATCGGCACGCTGCTGTTCTTGGTGATCACCGGCAACCGACTGCCGAGCTACCTCGGCTCCAGCTTCTCGGTGATCGCCCCGGTGACGGCAGCGGTGGCCTCACATGGCGCCGGCAGCGCGCTGGGCGGGCTGATCGCAGTCGGTGTGCTGCTGATCCTCATCGGCGTGGCCGTGCACCTGGCCGGCACCCGCTGGATCGATATCGCGCTGCCCCCGGTCGTCACCGGCGCGATCGTCGCCCTGATCGGCTTCAACCTGGCGCCGGCCGCCAAGACGAATTTCGAAAAGGGCCCGGTCGTCGGCGTCGTCACGCTGGTGCTGCTGGTGGTGGTGCTGGCGTTCTTCCGCGGCATCGTCGGGCGGCTGGCCATCTTCTTGGCGGTGGTCACCGGTTATCTGCTCGCGCTGGCGCTCGGCGAGGTGGACACCTCGGGGATCGCCGCGGCCGGCTGGATCGGGCTGCCGCACTTCCAGACTCCGACGCTGAACCTGTCGGTGCTGCCACTGTTCCTGCCCGCGGTGATCGCGCTCATCGCCGAGAACATCGGGCACGTGAAGTCGGTGGGGCAGATGACCGGAGTCGACACCGATCCGCTGACCGGCCGGGCGCTGGCCGCCGACGGTGTCGCGACGGTGCTGGCGGGTCTGGGCGGCGGGTCAGCGACCACCACCTACGCCGAGAACATCGGGGTGATGGCCGCGACCCGCGTCTACTCCACCGCGGCGTACTGGGTGGCCGGTGCGACGGCGATCCTTCTGGCGTTGTGTCCCAAGGTCGGAGCGACGATCTCGGCGATCCCACCCGGCGTGCTCGGCGGTGCCACCATCGTGCTCTACGGGCTCGTCGGCGTGCTGGGTGTGCGGATCTGGCTGACCAACAATGTCGACTTCAGCTTGCCGATCAACCAGATGACCGCCGCGATCGCGTTGATCATCGGGATCGCCGACTTCACCTGGAGCATCGGCGATCTCACGTTCACCGGTATCGCGCTGGGGTCGATCGCGGCGCTCGTCGTCTATCACGGCATGCGGGCGCTGGGGGTACTGCGGGGCGCGCGGTCATAGCCGACCCGCGATCACGGCATCGAGTCCGAGTCACGACCCCACGATGAGGTGGCGGGTGCGGTCGTCGCGCAGCGGAATACCGTTGCGGCCGTCCATGTCCTGGGCATAGAGACCGACCGAGAAAGCCACTCCCCCGCCGAGAATGCCCAACGCGGTCTTGTCGATGTGCTCAAGGGTGTCGGTGCTCTTGTGGTAGTTCGGATCGAATGGCGCGTCGGCGGTCCCGCCCCACAGCTTCTGCTGATCGACGGTCTTGTTCTCCTCGGCTCCGGAGAACAGTCCACCGGAGGGCACCCCGGCCTGGGTGAAGGCATCGTAGTCCGACCGGCCGTCGAATGACGTGTCCTGGGCGGTCTTTCCAGCCGATTTGAGATACGCGACCAAGGTCCGTTCAATACCCGCCGACCCTTCGGGCACTCGCGGTATCCGGCCGGTGCGTCCCGGCGCCGTGGACTGGTCACCGTCATAGGTGAAGTAGCCGGGGTTGGGTGAGCCGATCATGTCGTAGTTGAGGTACAGCGCAATGTCCTTGAGCTGATCGACACTGAGCGATTCGATGTATTTCGTGGACCCGATCGTACCGAGTTCCTCAGCCCCCCAGAATGCAAACCGGACAGCGTTTTTCACCTCGCCGTTGGGGCCGAGTTGTGCGGCGGTCTCCAGCACCGCGGCCACACCCGATCCGTTGTCGTTGATGCCCGGCCCTTCGGGCACGCTGTCCAGGTGGGCGCCGACCATCACGACGTCACTGGCCGAGCCGGTCTTGGTCTGGGCAATGACGTTGCGCGCACTGACGTTCTTGGTGCTGGCTTCGAGCTTGAGCGTCACCGGACCGGGATTGGCCCGTAGCGCCGCCCCGTCGGCCTTCGTCACCCCGACCACCGGGAGTTTGACGTCGGTGTCCTCGCCGAGGGTGGCACCCATTTGTTGGCCGTCGACATTGTCGGCGACGACCAGCGCGACGGCCCCCAGCTTGGCGGCGATGGCCTGTTTGTCCTTGAACGGACAGCTACCCCGGTCCACGAGAACCACCGCTCCCTTGACCGGCAGGCCGTCGTAGTCGGCCGGGGCGCACCCGGGGGTGTCCTCGGCCGGCGCGACGACGAGCGGTCCGCTGACCCCCTGCGGCGGGGTGGGCAGGCTGAACTCCATGGCTCGGGCCGTCACCCCGGCGCCGCCGACCCGTAACTCAGGGCTACCGGACTGGAAAACCTTGGCCTGGAACTCGGGGGTTTGCACGTCGAACCCTTTTGCCCGCAGCACGCCCGCCACATAGTCGACGCTGGCCTCGAATCCTGGGGTACCGACCGCCCTGGTGCCGTTGTTGGCGTTGGCGATGTCCTGCAGCTTCTGCAGGTGGGCGGACATGGCGTCGGTGGTGACCTGCTTGCGTAATCCGTCGGCAAACTGGGCGGCGGGATTCGCCGCGCCTTGCTGGACGGAGTTGGCCTGGTGGTTGCAGCCCGCCACGGCGACCACGGCGACCGCGAGCGTCATCACGGCCAGGTGTCTGGTAGTCATCGCGCCCAGATTAGACGTCTCCGCATTTGCGCAGGTTCGGGTGGCACCATGTGCTCGATGACTGTGACCGCCCCGCGCCGCCGCCTGGTGACCTCAACCGAGGTCCTGGTGGCGGCGCTGGTGGGATGTGCCCTGGTAGGCAGCTGGATGCGCGACGGCGTGGCCGGGAATCCACGGCTGGCCACCGCCGGAACGGTGTTCGCCGGGGTATTTCTGCAGGCCGTGCCGTTTCTGGTGCTCGGTGTGGTGATCAGTGGCCTGATTGCCGCGTTCGTCTCCCCCGAGCGGCTGGCCCGGATGCTGCCCCGGCGGGCGCCCGCGGCGGTGCTGGCCGCCGGGGTGGCCGGCGCGGCGCTGCCGGGCTGTGAGTGCGGGTCGGTTCCGGTGGCCCGGCGGCTATTCGGTGACGGGACGACGGGCGCGGCGGCGCTGACGTTCATGCTGAGCGCGCCGGCGATCAATCCGGTGGTGCTGGTGGCCACCGCGGTGGCCTTCCCCGGCCAACCGGCGATGGTGGCGGCCCGCTGCCTGGCCTCGCTGGCCACCGCCGTGGTGATGGGGGTGCTGTGGTCGCGGTGGGGGCGGCCCGGCTGGGTGACCCGCAAGCTCCCCCGCCCCGGCGGTGACGAGCAGTCCCACTGGACGGTGTTCACCGAGGCGGCCCGGCACGACTTCTTACAGGCCGGCTCGTATCTGGTGATCGGCGCCGCGGCGGCGGCCACCCTGCGAGTTGTGGTGCCGCCGTGGATGTTCGAGCATGTGGCCGGTCATCTGGTGATCGGCGTCGTCACCATGGCACTGCTGGCCTTCGTGCTGGCCCTGTGCTCGGAAGCCGACGCGTTCGTGGCGGCCAGCCTCACCATGGTGCCGCTGGTACCGCGGCTGGTGTTCCTGGTGGTCGGTCCGGCCGTCGACGTGAAACTGGTTGCCATGCAAGCGGGTTTGTTTGGGCGCAGTTTCGCGCTGCGCTTCGCGCCGGTCACGCTGGTGGTTGCGACCGTCCTGGCGACCGCGGTGGGTCTGGTGCTGCTGTGAGGCGCGAAACCGAGAACACTCTGCTGCTGATCGTCGGGATCGCCCTGGTGATGGTCACCGTCACCGGGGCCTACACCCGCTACGTCAAACCGGCGATGCTGCCGTGGCTGGCGATCTCGTCGGCGGTGGTCATCGGGCTGGCGCTGGTCGCAATCACCCGGGATATCCGCAGCGGCGGTGCGAACCACGACCACACCGGACATGTTCACCGCAACGGCATCGTCTGGCTGTTGGTGCTGCCGGTGGTGTTGTTGATCTTTGTGGTGCCACCGGCCTTGAGTGCCAGGGCTGCCGCGCCGGCGACGGTGACCGGCGCCCGGTCGTTTCCACCGCTAGCGGCCGGGGCGGCGCCCGCGGTGTCGCTGCCCGAGGTGCTGATGCGCGTCGCGGTCGGCAAGGTGGGTGGCCTGGACGGCAGACAGATCACCACGACCGGGTTCACCATGCGCGACGGCGATCGAGTCGACCTGGCCAAGATCGTCATCATCTGCTGTGCGGCCGACGCCCAGCTGGCCCGGCTCCATCTGTCCGGTCCGGCGGCGTCGAGCGCGGCCGCGTATCCGGAGAACACCTGGATTCGGGTGGAGGGCACTGTGCCCGCGGGCCAGACCTATTCGGGCACCGAATCGATACCGACGCTTGAGGTGTCGAGCATCACCCGCATCGACCCGCCCGCCAATACCTACGGCTGAGCGAACCTGGTCACGATCAGGTCGGCGACTGCCTGCATACCGGCGGCGTTGGGGTGAAACGGCTTCGGCCGCCACGGCAGCAACGAGCCGGCGCCGATCGTCCACGGGTCGGCTGACCAGGCGTGGTGGTCGCGGCTCGCTTCGGCGGCGTGGACCACCTCGCAGCCGGTGGCCGCAGCAGCGTCGGACGTCTGCTGCGCCAGTCGGTCCGCCACGAGCCGCCCCAGATCGGCGACGTCACCGGGCAGCGGTGGGGCAGGTGTTCCTGACGGCGGCAACAGAGTCAGGTAGTCCACGAACATGATTCGCGCTCGTGGCGACCGGTCGCGCAGCACCTGACCGATTTCCCGCAGTGCCGCACCGATCTGATTCAGCGCCGCCTCGCGGGCGGCGGGGTCCAGGAGTTCGCGCAGCCGGTCGCCGAGCACGGGCAGGGCCCTCAGTATCGATGGCAGCGTCGCGGCGAACAGCAGCGGGACGTAGCCGACGTCGTTGCCGCCGATGGTGACGGTGACCAGTTCCTCCGTGCCGTTCAGCACATCGATCTGCGGTGACGCCCCGCGCTGGCGTTCACGCAGCACGTTGGCGGTGGTGGCGCCGGAGTAGGTGACGTCAACCAGGTCGAGGCCCAGGCGTTCGGCCGCCAGGTGTGGATAGTTGCGGGCTGAGCGGCCAGCAGCCAACGGTGAACCCGCTGCCCTGGGCGTGATCCCCGGCCCTGCGGCCATCGAACTACCCAGGGCCACATAGCGGCTGGTCATCAGGCCAGGCTCGGGCTCGACGCCTGCGCCCAGAACCTCTTGGGGATGCGCCCGGCGTGCCGCGCCAGCAGACCGGCAGTGACGGCGGCGGCCATGGCGGCGGCCATCGCAGGCGGATCGGCGGCGCGGGTCACCGCACTCGCCAAAAGGACCGCGTCACATCCCAATTCCATGGCCAGCGCGGCGTCACTGGCGGTGCCGATGCCAGCGTCCAGGATCACCGGCACACCGGCTGCCCCGACAATCATCTCGATATTGTGCGGATTGGAAATCCCCAGCCCGGTGCCAATCGGCGAACCCAGCGGCATCACCGCTGCGCAGCCGATGTCCTCGAGCCGGCGGGCCAGCACCGGGTCGTCGTTGGTGTAGGGCAGCACCACGAACCCGTCGTCGACCAATTGCTCTGCCGCGCGCACCAATTCGACCGCATCGGGCAGCAGGGTCCGCTCATCGGCGATGACCTCGAGCTTGACCCAGTCGGTGGCTAGCGCCTCCCGCGCCAGCTGCGCGGTCAGCACGGCCTCCGCCGCACCGCGACACCCCGCGGTGTTGGGCAGCGGGGTGATATCCAGCCGAGCCAGCAGATCCAGCACCCCGGTACCGCCATCGGCGTCGACCCGACGCATGGCCACGGTGGTCATCTCGGTGCCCGAGGCCACCAACGCTTCTTCCAGCACCGTCAGGTTCGGTGCGCCACCGGTGCCCAGGATCAGCCGCGAACCGAACGTGCGGCCGGCGATCGTCAGTTGCTCAGCCACCTTGCACCGCCGTCACCACTTCGACTCGGGCGCCCTCGGACACCGTCGAATTCCATTGCGAGCGAGGCAGCACCGTCCAATCGACGGCAACCGCGATACCTCGTTCGGGGAAGCCGAGGGTTTCCAGAAGTCGCCACACCGTGGTGCCGTCGTCAACTTCACGCTCCTCGTCGTTGACCATCACCTTCACGTCCGTGCTCCCATCAACTCGGCGGCGATCCGTTCAGCAGTCCACGGCGCCAACAGAAATCCCGATCGGCCATGTCCGGTGGCCACCAGTGTGCACTCGTCCAGCCGTCCGACGATCGGCATGTTGTCCGGGGTCATCGGCCGCAACCCCGCCGCACATTCGGCCAGTTCGTACTCGCCGAGTGCGGGCATCACCTCGCAGGCGTCGTCGAGCAGCTCACGCACACCGGCCACCGCAGGCGCGGTGTCACGGCCGTGTTCGTACTGCGTAGCACCGATCACGATGCCGTCAGCCCGGGGCACCAGATACACCGATCGGCCGTGCACCCTGGCCCGAATCACCCGCTGCGGCACCGGCATACAGCCGCGTCGCCAGCGCAGCCGCAGCACCTCACCCTTGACCGGACGGACCTGCAGGCCGGGCCACAGCGCGGGAGCATCGATCCCGTTGGCGACCACCACGGTATCCGCGCCGTCGCGGGCGTCATCGAGCCGCTCCACCGGCCCCGCCCACCGAACCCCGAGCTGCTCGCAGTGCGCCGCCAAGGCGGTCACCAGCTTGCGGTTGTCCACTGCCAGCTCGTCGGCAGCGATGAAACCGTGCCGAATTCCTTGGGCCAGAAGCGGTTCGATGTCTCTTGCGGTAGTCGTCACGGTGACCGGATGCCCCTGAGCCGACAGCCAGTCCGCGACAGTGCGCAGGTCCTGCGCGTCGGCGCGATCGACCCCGACGACCAGCGACTCACGTGCAGTCACCACATCGTCGGGCAGGCCGTCGAGGAAACCGTCATGCCACAGCCGCAGCGACTCCAGCCCCAACGCCAGCAGCTTCTCCTCGCCTGGCCAGCCCTCGCTGTGTGGGGCCAGCATCCCGCCGGCCACCCACGACGCCCCCGGCCCGGGAATCTTCCCCGAGTCGCTTCGCTCCTGCCCGCCGGGATTCTTCCCCGAGTCGCTTCGCTCCTGCCCGCCGGCAGGGGTCCTGTGTACCCGCACCGACAACCCGTCCAACGCCGCGCGACGGGCCACGGCGAGACCGATGACGCCGCCACCGATGACGGCCAGAGATTCCTGTGACATATCCCTTTCGCTTCCTTCGCCGGCATGACCCGGATCAGGTGGTGACGGTCTGGAGGAGGTTGCTCCACTCTCAGCCCCGCTCCCGGGGCTCCCGTGCCAACCGTCCACGCTAGCCGCTACGGTCGCGGTGTGCACGAACCTCAGATCAGGCTGGCGACCGCACGGCTGTACCTCTGCACCGATGCCCGCCGTGAACGCGGTGATCTGGCCGAGTTCGCCGACGCGGCGCTGGCCGGCGGCGTCGACCTCATCCAGCTGCGCGACAAGGGCTCCCCCGGCGAGCACCAGTTCGGGCCGTTGGAGGCACGCGGCGAGCTGGCGGCGCTGGAGATTCTGGCCGACGCGGCCCACCGGCACGGCGCACTGCTGGCGGTCAACGACCGCGCCGACATCGCCCGCGCCGCCGGCGCCGACGTGCTGCATCTGGGCCAGGACGACCTGCCGTTGGCGGTGGCCCGCGACATCGTCGGCCCAGACACCGTGATCGGCCGGTCCACGCACGCGATCGGTGAGGCCGCCCGCGCGTTGACCGAGGACGTCGACTACTTCTGTGTCGGCCCGTGCTGGCCGACGCCGACGAAGCCGGGTCGGGCCGCACCCGGTCTGGGCCTGGTGCGCGAGGTGGCGGCGACGGGACCGGACAAGCCGTGGTTCGCGATCGGCGGGATCGACGAGGCGCGCCTGCCCGAGGTGCTGGACGCCGGGGCGAGCCGAATTGTGGTGGTGCGGGCGATCACCGCGGCCGACGACCCCAAGGCCGCTGCCGCCCGGTTGCGTGCCGCGCTCGACCAATCCCCTGGTCGATGCGCTCCCACCCAGCGGTCCAGCTAGCCGACCTCAGCGGGCGCCGACGTGCACCACGCGAAGACACCGGACTGGATCTCGACGGTGTGCGGCACAGGTTGCTGGCATTCCTCGTGATCGTCCGAGCTCAGCATGGCGGTGATGCGCAGCCGTTCCCAACTGGCGGCGAAGCCGGGGTGCAGCGGCAACTCCACGACCTCGGCCTCGGCCACCCAGCGCAGCTCGGAACTCTCCCGGTTCGCGACGGTGGTCAACAATGCGGGAGCGTCGGCGACGACGGTGGTGTAACTCCAGTGGGTTCCGCCGGTGCCGAGGACCTCGGCCGTGACCACCGTCGCGCGGACCTGCACGTGCTCGGCGAGCAGCCCGGCTTCCTCGTGGGCTTCGCGAACGGCGGCCTGCTCGGGGGTTTCGTGGCTGTCGCGGGCGCCGCCGGGCAGCGCCCAGGTACCGCCCTGATGGCTCCACGGCGCGCGATGCTGAAGCAGCACCGCCGGGGTACCGTCGGGGCGGGGGGCTCGCAACAACAGTCCGGCGGCACCGTGCCGTCCCCAGTAGTGCGTGCCGGTATCGGATACCACCCAGCCGTCGCCATCCCCACGCACGCGTTCAGGATAAGCACGCCACGCCGAGAGTAGGTCGTTCGATCCCACCCCATCCGTCACAGGACCTCTTAGGATTGTCTCAGGAAATGCGCGGGGTATCCCGGCAAGGGCAGCAGCGAATCCGGGCAACAGGGAATGAGGTCCGCGAAAGGTGACCGTCGAGCTGGCGCACCCGTCGACCGAGCCGTTGGGGCAACGGACGCCGACCCTGCCCGCTCACCCCCGGTGGTGGTTCCTGCGTACCACCCCCGGGCGGATCCTGACCCTTGGCCTGATCCTGGCCACTCTGGGGATCCTCAGTGCGTTTGCCACCTCCACAACGATCACCAATCGGCAGACCCAGCTGACCACCGTCCTCAACCACACCGAGCCGCTGTCCTTCGCGGCCGGGCAGCTCTACACCACGCTGTCGGTGGCCGACGCCGCCGCAGCGACCGCGTTCATCGCCGGCTCGGAGCCGCGCGCCGTGCGACAGCGCTACGAGCAGGCGATCACCGATGCGGCGGTCGCGGTCACCCGGGCGGCCAGTGGGCTCACCGACGAGCCCATGATTCAGCTGCTGGGTCGGATCAATGCGCAGCTGGCCGTCTACACCGGTCTGATCGAGACGGCGCGGACCAACAACCGGATGGGCAACCCGGTCGGTTCGTCGTACCTGTCGGAGGCCTCGGCGCTGATGCAGCAGCAGATCCTGCCCGACGCGCAGCGGCTCTACGAGGAGACCTCGACGCGGGTCGACACCGAGACCACGGCCTCCACCCGGATCCCGGCGCCGGTGCTCATCGTGGTGGCCGCGACCCTGTTGTTCGGGGTGTTCGGGCACCGGTGGCTGGCCGATCGAACCAGACGCCGGGTCAACGTCGGCCTGATCGCCGGCGGCCTGGCTATCGTGGTGATGATCATCTGGGTGGGTTCGGCGCTGATCATCTCCACTGCAGGTAGCCGGGCTGCCAAGAACACCGCGGCCGAGTCGCTCAAAACGGTGACTAACCTGGCGATCACCGCCCAACAGGCACGCGCCGACGAGACGCTGTCGCTGATCCGGCGGGGCGACGAAGACGTCCGTAAGCGGTCCTACTACCAACGCGTTGAAGCCATGCACACTCAGCTCGCCGACTACCTGGCCCGAAACGACGCCATCGCCAAGGACGACCTCGCCAACGCCGACCAACTGCTGACGACGTGGCGGCAAGCCGACGAGCGGATCAACGCCTACATCTCGGTGGGCAACTACCAGGCGGCCACCCAGGTGGCCCTCGGCACCGGCGAGGACGACTCGACGCCGGCGTTCGACAAGCTCGACGCGGCGCTGTCCATCGGTATCCGGGAGAGCCGCAACCAGCTGCGCAACGACATCCTGTCTGCCCGCCGCGTGCTGTCGGGCACGACCGTCGGCGGCGTGGTGCTTTCGGTCGGCGCGGCGTTGGCGGTGGCGCTGGGTTTGTGGCCCAGGCTGAGCGAGTACAGATGACGAGAACTCGCCGGCTCCTCTGCATCGTGATCGCCGCGGCGATCACACTGTCCGGCTGCGGCAAAACGGAGTACATCGGCGCGCCGCCGGTACCGACACTGGCGCCGCCCACCCCGGCCGGCATGCAGGAACTCGCGCCCGAACCACCGCAACCGCCGGATCCGACCGAGAACGACTGCGACCGCACCGCGAGTCTCAGGCCCTTCCCCACCAAAGAAGAGGCTGATGCGGCGGTGGCAGGCATTCGAGCCCGTGGCCGGCTGATCGTCGGGCTCGACGTCGGGAGCAACCTGTTCTCGTTCCGGGATCCCATCACCGGAGAGATCACCGGTTTCGACGTCGACATCGCCGGCGAGGTGGCGCGTGACATCTTCGGTACCCCATCTGCCGTGGAGTACCGCATCCTGTCGTCAGCCGATCGGATCACCGCCCTGCAGAACAACACCGTCGACATCGTGGTCAAGACCATGACGGTCACCTGCGAACGCCGCAAGCTGGTCAACTTCTCCACCACGTATTTCACTGCCTATCAACGCATTCTGGCCCCGCGGGAGTCGGCCATCTCGCAGGCCTCCGACCTGTCCGGGCGCCGGGTGTGTGTCGCCAGCGGCACCACGTCACTGGACCGGGTGCGCCAGATCGCCCCACCGCCGATCATCGTGACGGTGGTGAGCTGGGCGGACTGCCTGGTCGCGTTGCAGCAACGCGAGGTCGACGCGATCAGTACCGACGATTCGATCCTGGCGGGTCTGGTGGCTCAGGATCCCTACTTGCACATCATCGGACCGAACATGGCCCAGGAGCCGTACGGGATCGGCATCAACCTGACCAATACCGGCCTGGTGCGGTTCGTCAACGGCACGCTGGAACGCATTCGTCGCGATGGCACGTGGAATACGTTGTACCGCAAGTGGTTGACGGTGCTGGGGCCGGCACCGGCTCCGCCGACGCCGAGGTATGTCGACTGATGGACGTCCCGGATCAGCCAGACGTCGACGTCGGAACCCAGCCGGCGACGCTCGACGACCTCGTCGTCGATTCGATGTCGACGATGCGGCCGATGGCCACCCAGGCGATCTTCCGGCCGAATTTCGACGACGACGAGGACACGGCCGGCGGCCTGCGTACCGAGCCTGAGGCCATGCACCAAGCGACGGTGGCCCGCAAGCTCTCCCCAACCCGTCGACTGGGCGGCGGACTGGTAGAGATTCCGCGCTTTCCGGAGATAGACCCGCTGACCGCGTTGATGGTCAATCCCGTTGTCGCCGAGTCGAAACGGTTCTGCTGGAACTGTGGACGCCCGGTGGGCCGCTCAACCAAGGACGGCGAGGCCGCATCGGAGGGCTGGTGCCCGCATTGCGGCAGCGCGTATTCGTTTGTCCCGCAACTGGTTCCTGGCGACATGGTCGCCGACCAGTACGAGATCAAGGGCTGTGTCGCGCACGGCGGTCTGGGCTGGGTGTACCTGGCCGTCGACCACAATGTCAACGAACGTCCGGTGGTGCTCAAGGGCCTGGTGCATTCCGGGGACGCGGAGGCGCAGGCCATAGCGATGGCCGAGCGGCAGTTCCTCGCCGAGGTGGTTCATCCGTCGATCGTGAAGATCTTCAACTTCGTCGAGCATCCCGACTCCCACGGTGAGCCGGTCGGCTACATCGTGATGGAGTACGTCGGCGGCAAGTCGCTCAAGGCACCGAAAGGCGAGAAGCTTCCGGTGTCGGAGGCGATTGCCTATGTGCTGGAGATCCTTCCCGCGCTGGGCTATCTGCATTCGATCGGCTTGTGCTACAACGACCTCAAGCCCGAGAACGTGATGGTGACCGAGGAACAGCTGAAGCTGATCGACCTCGGTGCGGTGTCGCGGATCAATTCGTTCGGCTATCTCTATGGCACGCCGGGCTATCAGGCACCGGAGATTGTGCGCACCGGCCCGACCGTCGCCAGTGACATCTACACGGTGGGGCGCACCCTGGCCGCGTTGACGGTGGAGCTGCGAACCCGTAAGGGCCGCTATGTCGATGGCCTGCCCGACGACGATCCGGTGCTCAAGAAGTACGACTCGTTCGCGCGGCTGCTGCGCCGGGCCATCGACCCCGACCCACGCCGCCGGTTCGCCAGCGCCGAGGAGATGTCCTCGCAGCTGCTGGGTGTGCTGCGCGAGGTGGTCGCTGAGGATACCGGTGTGCCCCGCCCCGGTTTGTCGAACGTGTTCACCCGTACTCGCGCAGCGTTCGGAGTGGAACTGTTGGTGGCGCACACCGACGTGTACCTGGACGGGCTGGCCCACGCCGAGAAGCTCACCGCTACCGAAATCGTTACTGCGCTGCCGGTTCCACTGGTGGATCCCACCGATATCGCGGCGACGGTCCTCTCGGCGACAGTGCTGTCGCAACCCGTGCAGACGCTGGACTCGCTGCGCGCGGCCCGGCACGGCGGCCTGGACTCCGAGGGCGTCGATCTAACGGAATCCGTCGAGCTGCCGCTGATGGAGGTGCGCGCACTGCTCGACCTCGGCGACGTCGCCAAGGCCAATCGCAAGCTCGACGAGCTGTCCGAGCGGGTGGGCTGGCGCTGGCGACTGATCTGGTTCAAGGCGGTCTCCGAGGTGCTGACCGGCGACTACGATTCGGCCACAAAACATTTCACCGAGGTGCTGGACATCTTCCCGGGCGAGCTGGCGCCCAAACTGGCGTTGGCGGCCACCGCCGAGCTGGCCGCAACGTCCGACGAACTGCCGTTCTATCGAACGGTGTGGCACACCGACAACAACTCGATTTCAGCCGCGTTCGGCCTGGCCCGTGCACAGTCGGTGGAGGGCAACCGCGAAGCCGCGGTCAATACGCTCGACGAAGTTCCGGCCGCGTCACGGCATTTCACCACCGCGCGGTTGACCAGCGCGGTGACGCTATTGTCCGGGCGGTCGGCGCACGAGCTGACCGAGGAGCAGATCCGCGACGCCGCGCACCGGGTGGAGGCGCTGCCCGATTCCGAGCCGCGGGTGCTGCAGATCCGCGCACTCGTGCTGGGCACGGCGATGGACTGGATGTGCGAGAACACCGCGAGCACCAATCACATTCTCGGCTTCCCGTTCACCGAACACGGCCTGCGCCTGGGCGTCGAGGCATCGCTGCGCAGCCTGGCCCGAGTGGCCACCAGCCAGGCACACCGATATGCGTTGGTCGATATGGCCAACAATGTTCGGCCCACCAGCACGTTCTAGCGCGACGCCGATGCAGAGCGAGGAACGAGCGATGAGGAGGAGTCGGGGCTAGGGGCGGAATCGGTCGCGCAGCTGGGGATCGTTCTCCCACCAGAGCGTCGGCACCGGGCCTTCCTCCCCCATGTCGTCTTCCAATTCGGCGTCCACCTGCGCGGCTCGCCGGCGCTCGTGGGAGCCGAGCTGGCGCATCAGGACCAAGACGAACGGGATGCTCAGCGCGTCGCCGGCGATCCACAAGATGCCCGCTCCGATGGATTGGTCGATTCGTGGGCTTGGTCCCCAATTGCGCTGCAGCGATGCGTAATAGTCGACGGCGATGAGCGGGCCCAGCCACAGCACTACGCCCAGCACCCCGTCCGCCAACGACTCCACGACGCTGATCCCGATCGATACCAGCGGCGAGAACCGTCGCGGCACCGGGTCCGTCTGCAGCCGGGCATAGAAGTACCCGAAGCCGACGACAACAAGCAGCAGCCGGGTCGCCGCCGCGGCCGGCCCATTCATCGAGGTGACGTACCAGGGCGTCAGGTACAGCAGCCACGGCGTGACCAGCATCGCGGCTGATGTCGCGAGCGGTGAGCAGACCACGCGAAGGACTCTCGAGCTCAGCGCAGACTCCACCGAGCGCTTGATCGGCGGTGCGGCCGCGCACAGCACCGCCAGCGGGCGACCCAGCGCCAGCAGGAAGGGCACGACGAGCAACAACAGCAGTACCTGCAGCGCGCGCACCCAGAACAGCACAGGTGCATATACACCCACGGCGCTGAACGTGGCCAGCGCCCACACCGCGATGCCCGACATGTAGCAGCCGGCCTGCCCACGCCCGACAGCGGCAGTGCCCTTGATGCGTTGATAGCAGACGAGATAGATCGCACTCGCGAGTGCGATCACGACCAGCGCGCTGCCGTCCAGCGTCCACGACCCGAGGACCACGGCTGCCGACCGTACGCCGATCAGCTGGGAAGTTCCCGTGTGGTTGCTGAGCCGATCAGTGAGCCAGTTTGCCTGCGAGTTGGTCGAACGTGGCGATCCAACCGGTGTGAAAAGACTCGAATTCGGCTGGCGGCAGCAGGGAATGCTCGATCGACATCAGTGTTTCCTCGCTGCCGACCGGTTCGAACGTCACATTGACGACGCTGGCTTGAGTCGGGTCTTCCCAGTCGGAGTTGCTCCACGTGAACCGCAGCAGACGCGGGCGTTCGATGGCCAGAAACTGCCCGCTGATGAGCACCCGGGCACCTGAATTCTCGACGTCGAAGCGCACCGTGCCGCCGACCCGAGTCTCGACAGCGACCTCGACGACACGTACTGGGTGCGGACACATCCACTCCCGCAACGCCTCTGGGTCGAGCCACTCGTCGAACACCACCTCCGGCGTTGCGGGCATGACGCGCTGGACGACGACGGTCACGGTATCGCTCATCGAGCCCGCCCTTTCTTGCGACTTAGACGCGCCGCAAGGGCATCGGCGCGCACCGACCAGAAGCGCGTCTGCTCGTCGATCCAATGTTGGGCGGCCGTAAGGCCCTCCGGCCGAAGGGATACCCAGTGTTCGCGCCCACGGACGTCACGCGCAATGAGTCCGGCCGATTCCAGCACGCCGATATGGCGTGACACGCCGGCAAAGGTCATCGGCAGCGGGGCGGCCAGATCGGTGATCCGGGCGTCGCCGTCGCGCAGCACCTCGATCAGGTGGCGCCGGGTCGGGTCCGCCAGTGCGGCATACGCACGATCCAAAACCTGATCTTCAACCATCTTGTTGACTATAGACCGCCCGGCGTGATTCGCTGAAGTCGGATATTCAACCTATTTGTTTAATATTGAAGGGGAGCACCGTGGCCGGAGCGTCGATGGACAAGCCTCACATTGTGTCGGCATCGCAGTGGGACGCCGCACGCCAGCAGTTGCTCGTCAAAGAGAAGGAGTTGACCCGAGCCCGCGACGCACTGGCCGCGCTGCGGCGGCGAATGCCCTGGACGCCGGTCGACAAGGCCTATGAGTTCGCCGGCCCGGACGGCACGGTGAGTCTGCTCGACCTGTTCGGCGGCCGTCGCCAGTTGATCGTGTACCGCGCTTTCCTGGACCCCGGGGTACACGGCTGGCCCGACCATGGTTGCGTCGGTTGTTCGTTGATGGCCGATCACATCGGCAACCTCGCGCATCTGAACGCCCGCGACACCACGCTGGTCTACGCCTCGCGGGGAGCACAGGCCGACATCCAGCGAATCAAGGCCAGGATGGGCTGGGACATCCCGTGGTACACGATGATGCCCCGTCCGGAGAGTTCCTTCGACGTCGACTTCGGCGTCGACCAATGGCACGGCACCAACGCCTTCATCCGCGACGGCGACCAGATCTACCGCACCTATTTCATCGACAGCCGCGGTGACGAGATGTTCGTCAACACCTGGCATTTCCTCGACATGACCGCATTGGGACGCCAGGAGATCTGGGAGGACTCACCACCCGGCTACCCCCAAAGCAAGCCTTACGAATGGTGGAGCTGGCACGACAACTACCCCGAGTACACACCGTCGCGCTGGTTCGGCGATCCCGACCCCGGCGCCGCCCACGATCCGCGGCCGCCGGCTTAGACCGAAGACCTGGCGCCCGACCAACGCCGACCCGATCCACGGTCTAACCAGGTCATCAAGGGTGAGACGTTCGATTACAGCCGTCGAGTAAATTGGCCGTCATGAGACGAGCGAAGGCGGCCTTGTCGGTAGTCCTGCTCGCAGTGCTCGCCGGGGCTGGCTGCAGCAGTCCCCCTGCAGCACCACCGCCGCCGCCCGCGCCGATCATCGCCTCACACAACTTCGGCGATGTGCTCTCCGCGGAGAACCTGTCGGCTTTCGATCCGTTGCTTGCGCCGATTGCGACAGCCCAGCGCTTCATCTACGCCTCACGATCGGGCATCAATGACAGCACCGCCCACGTGGGTGGTCTGCTGTTTGTGCCGAAAGGTCAAGTCCCCGAGGGCGGCTGGCCGCTGGTCGCGTTCGGCCACACGGTGACCGGCACCCTGCCCGGATGTGGCCCCTCGTTGTCACCGTCGCAGGTGAACTCGGCACCGGCAGTTCAGCAGCTGCTGCAGGCCGGTTACGGCGTGGTCATGTCCGACTACCAGGGGCTGGCGACCATCGACAAGGCCCGCGACGGAGACCAAGGCACATTCCACCCCTTCCTGGATTCCACGACGGCCGGTTACAACCTGATCGATTCGGTGCGCGCGGCACGCACCCTGACCGCGGCATCCGACCGTTGGCTCGCCTTCGGAATTGGCCAAGGCGGGCAGGCGGCATGGGCGGCCAACGAACTCAACGAGAATCAGGGCCAAGGAATGACGTTGCTCGGCACTGTCGCTGTTTCTCCTGTCGCCGATATCAACGGCCTTGCCGACGGCGCCGAAGCAGGCACTCTGCACCCTGTGCAAAGACTCGATCTGCTGGCCTACCTCGCCTCGTTGAAAAGCACATACGGCACCGATTTCAATCTCGATGACTTCCGTAGCGCAGCGGCTCAGCAGAAATGGGATGCCCTGTTGGCGTGCCAGGGTACGACGCCCGAGCAACGCGCCGCGCTGGCGAATCAGATCGGGCCCGACGATCTGCGTCCGCACAGCCCAGCGGCCACGGCAATACTTCGCGGTTATCTCCAAAAGACCAGCCTCCCACAGGGACCCACCGATGCTCCGATGCTGGTGATGTACAGCGGAAACGATCCGCTCATTCCACCGGCCTGGACCGAGAAGGCACTGGACCGCGCGTGCAAGATGGGTGACGTCATCCAGATCCGCCGATTGGCCGACGACGCCCCCGATCAACTCGATATGACCGAAGCCCTGGATTGGATGAGCCAACGCGTCAATGGCGCGCCCGCCCCCAATGATTGCGCGGTTCACACACCATGAGCCTGACACACGGCTGGGTGCCGGTCACACTGCAGATTCTCACCGCGGTGGTGTTGGTGATCGCGATCGGCTGGCGCAGCCGCCGATGGCGTCTCGTGGCGGTGCCCATCGCTGCGATCGTCGGTATAGCCCTTGCCGCGTTTGTCTATTGGTATATCGACGACCAGGGGCTGTCACAGGACCCGGCGCCAGCGATCCTCTGGCTGTGGATCGCGCTGACCGGCCTGGCCGCGGTCGTCGCGATTATGGGGTGGCGCGGCATCCGGTGGTGGCAGCGGGGCGCATCACTGCTCGCCGTACCGCTGAGCCTGCTCTGTGTGGCCTTGGCGGTGAACATGTGGGTGGCCTATGTGCCGACGGTGGAGGCTGCATGGGACCGGGTTCGCGGCGTGGAACCGGCACGCTGGGTGGACCAATCAACGCTGGCTGACATGCAGCGCCGCGGCGAGAGGCCGACCGAGGGAGTCGTCGTTCGAGTGATCACGCCCGACGCGGCATCGGGGTTTCCACACCGGCCTGAACTGGTGTATCTGCCGCCAGCCTGGTTCACGACGAATCCACCGCCGCAGCTGCCAACGGTGATGATGTTCAACGGGGAGTTCGGCTACCCCTTCGACTGGCTGTTGTCGGCCAACGCGCTCGGCATTCTCGACAAATTCACCGCGTCGCATCACGGTAATGCTCCGGTGATGGTGTTCCCGGACACCAGCGGTCAGTTCAGCAATGACACCGAATGCGTCAACGGACCCAGGGGTAACGCCGCCGACCACCTCATCAAAGATGTTGTACCGTTCGTGATTGCGAATTTCGGAGTGCGCTCCGATCCAGCCAGCTGGGGTGTTGGCGGCTGGTCCGCGGGGGGCACCTGTGCGGTCATGCTTGCTGTGCGCCACCCCGAGTTATTCAGCACGATCGTCTCCATCGACGGTCAGCTTGGCCCAAATGCCGGCTCCCACCAGCAGACCGTCGCCCGCCTATTCGGAGGTGACGAAGACGCCTGGGCGGCTTTTGACCCGAAATCCATTGTCACCCAGCATGGTCGCTACAACGGTTTGGCCGCGTGGTTTGGAATCTCGTCGGAGACACCGACGGTGTACCGCGATGGCAACGAGAATCTCGACCCGGCAGTCCTGGCGGATTGGGATACAAACTCCGAGGATCACGCAGTCATCGCCAACTCGTTGTGTTCGTTGATGGGCAGCTACGGCATTGAGTGCGCTGTCGTGGGCACCCCCTCGTCACACGACTTCGTCGGTGCGGCCAAGGTTTTCGCTGCGGCCCTGCCCTGGCTGGCCGGCAGGATCGGCACGCCGGGTGTCCCATCGATTCCGCTGCCGGGCGCACCCAACCGCTAGCCGGTCGGTGCCGATGAGCGCACGGACCTGATCACTTCACCACCACGTAATCCTGTCGCGAACCGACTAGAGGACTGCCAGACAGGCACGCGCGATCGCCAGTTCCTCGTTCGTCGGAATCACCAGCACGGTTGTCGGTGACTTGTCGGCCGAGATCAGGCGTGCACCCCTAGCGGGACTCTCGTTGAGGTGCTCGTCGAGTTCGATACCCAGCGGCGCGAGGCCCGTCAGCGCGTCGCGGCGCACCTGCGCGTCGTTCTCGCCCACTCCGGCGGTGAACGTCACCACGTCGGTGTGGCCGAGGACAGCCAGATAAGCGCCGATGTACTTGCGCAACCGATGGATGTACACGTCGTAGGCCAATTGCGCTGCTTCGTCGCCGGATTCGATCCGCTGGTGCACGACCCGGAAATCGATCTCACCGCCGAGTCCGTACATTCCGGCGTGCCGGTTGAGCATGGTCTCGATCTCCTCGACACCCATGCCGGCGGTGCGCCACAGGTATACGAGCACGCCAGGGTCGATATCGCCGGAGCGGGTTCCCATCACCAGCCCCTCCATCGGGGTGAGGCCCATCGAGGTATCGACCGGGCGCCCGCCCGCGATCGCCGATACTGACGCGCCGTTGCCCAGGTGCAGCACAATCTGATTGAGTGATTCGAGCGGAGCACCGAGGAACGCTGCGGCCTGCTGGCTGACGTACTGATGCGATGTGCCGTGAAAGCCGTAGCGGCGAATCTTCCAGCGGCTGGCCAACTCCCGGTCCATCGCATATGTCGCGGCGGCGGCAGGCAGATCATGAAAGAAGGCGGTGTCGAACACCGCGATGTGCGGCAGGTCGGGCAGTACCCTGCGGGCGACTTCGATCCCCAGCACCGCGGGCGGGTTGTGCAGCGGCGCAAGCGGTGAGAGCTCCTCCAGCTTGGCGATCACCGCATCGTCGACGACGGTGGGGCGGTACAGGTCCTGGCCACCGTGCACCACTCGGTGACCGACAGCGACCAGCCCCAAGTCGTCCAGGTTCTGACCGGCCTCAGCGAACAGATCGAACGCGGTTCGCAGCGCAGTCTCGTGGTCGGCGATCCGTCCGTCGCGGCGAATCTCATTGTTGCCGAGCGTCAGCGTGGCGGACGAGGATTCCTCGCCGATCCGCTCGACGATCCCGTGTGCCAGCGACGTGCCAGTTTCGGGTTGCACGAGTTGGTATTTCAATGACGACGAACCGGAATTGAGCACCAGAACGGTATCCGACATCACATCCCCTGGGCCTGGATCGCGGTGATCGCGACTGTGTTGACGATGTCTTCGACGAGCGCACCACGCGAAAGGTCGTTGACTGGCTTGTTGAGTCCCTGCAGCACGGGGCCGATCGCGATGGCGCCGGCGCTGCGTTGCACAGCCTTGTAGGTGTTGTTGCCGGTGTTGAGGTCAGGGAAGATCAGGACGGTTGCCCGGCCGGCCACCGCAGAACCTGGCATCTTGGCCGCGGCAACCCCTGAGTCGACAGCGGCGTCGTACTGGATCGGCCCCTCCACCAACAACTCCGGCGCCCGGAGCCGTACCAGTTCGGTTGCGGTCCTGACCTTCTCGACGCCACTTCCGCTACCCGAGTCACCCGTGGAATAGGACAGCATCGCAACCCGGGGATCGATGCCGAACTGGGCGGCGGTGCGCGCCGAGCTGATCGCGATGTCAGCCAGTTCTTCAGCGGTCGGGTCGGGCACGATCGCGCAGTCACCGTAGGCCAAGACCCGGTCAGCCAGGCACATCAGAAAGATGCTCGACACCGTGGACACATCGGGCTGGGTCTTGATGATCTCGAAGGCCGGCCGCACGGTGTGTGCCGTCGTGTGTACGGCACCGGACACCATGCCATCGACAATGCCGTTGTGCACCAACATCGTTCCAAAATACGACACGTCGTGCATGGTCTCGCGGGCCTGTTCCAACGTCACGCCCTTCTTCTTACGAAGCTCAGCGTACTGGGCGGCGAAGTCGTCGCATAGCTCGCTGGTACGCGGGTTGAGCACGGTGGCTTCGCTCAAGTCCACACCCAGTTCGGCTGCACGGGAACGGACTTGAGCCTCGTCACCTAGAATCGTCAGCTCCGCGACACCACGCAGCAGCAGCCGTCCGGCGGCGCGCAGAATGCGGTCGTCCTCTCCCTCGGGCAGCACGATCCGCTTGCGGTCGGCCCTCGCCCGTTCCATCAACTGGTAGGTGAACATCTGCGGCGTGGTCACTGTGGGGATCGGCAAGCTCAGCCGGTTCTGCAACTCGTCGATGTCCACATAGCGCTCCATCAGCGCGATCGCGGTGTCAATCTTGCGCTGGGAAGTCGCGGTGACCCGCCCCCGAGTGCCTGCCACCGCACTGGCCGTCTCGAACGTGCCGAGGTCGGTGGCGATGATCGGCAACCGAAGGCCCAGACCGGTCACCAATTCGGCGATCGAGCGATGCAGCGGCAGCCCACCGTTCAGGATGACCGCCGATAGCGACGGGAAGCCCTCGGCGGCATGCGCGCTGGTGACCGCCAGCACGACGTCGGAACGATCACCCGGCGTGATGACGGCGACGCCCTCAGTGAGTCGCTCCAGACAATGCTCGGCGGTCATACCAGCCACCAGCACCCCCAGCACTTCACGGCCGAGCAGCGAAGGGTCGCCATGTACCAGGACGCCGTCTACAGCCTGACTCAGGTCCGCGACGGTCGGGGCGACCAGCAGCGGCTCCTCGGGGATGATGTAGACGCGCGGTCCGAGGTTCGCGCAGGCCTCGGCGACCGCTTCCAGCTGCGTCGGATCGGCGCGGTTGGCGACCACGGCCGCCGCGTGTGCGTGCTGGGCGGCCAGCTCGGCCAGGCACAGCTCGATGACCTGAGCGACTTCGGCAGGAGTGCGGTCACGGGCACGCACTGACAGCAGCACCGGTGCGCCGAGGTTGGCCGCGATACGGGCATTCACGCTGAGCTCGGTGGGTGTAGCAACGTCGGTGTAGTCCGATCCGACGATCACCACCGCATCGCAGCGCGCGGCCACCTCGTGATAGCGGTCGACGATGTCAGCGATCGCGCCGTCGGGGTCAGCGTGCAACTGCTGATACGTCACCCCGACGCATTCCTCGTATGTCAGGCCCGCGTTGCTATGCGCCAGCAACAACTCCAGGATGTAGTCGCGATTCTCCCGCCGGGTGATCGGGCGGAAGACGCCGGCCCTGGGCACCATCGCGGTCAACCGGTGCAAGATGCCCAGTGCCACGGTGGACTTACCGGTGTCCCCCTCGGGCGACGCAATGTATATCGACGTGGTGCGAGCGGCGGTCACCCCACCAGCTTTCCGTAACCGAGATCGATGCGACACCTGGATACCTCCCAGCCGCACACTCACGCCCACCGTTACTCGGCGTTCGGCGAACGTACCCGGGGTATTGAGGCGGAGATGTTCACAGACATAAGGACGTCGTGAATCCTGGAAAGGCCGGCTGAGCTGGACACCCCGTCCGCTGGCGAACCTAATTCTTGACCGGCAGGCCGCTCGTCCTGTGTGCGGTGCCAGTCACTTCCAGAACGTCTTCTCCGCACACCGTCCAGCCAGGCCGCGTTGTGAAGAATGAGAAGTCCTCCTTGTGAAGGCCGATGGCTTCGGCAAAACTCCACTCCTTCTGTCCCGCAGGCACCCCCACGAGAAGCACCTTCCCTCCTCGCTCGCGGACGTCGCTGGCACGTTCGGCGATCTCGTTGAACACATCAGCCTTGCTTCTGCGACCGGCTATGACGGCGCCCTGCGTCGGACGGACTGCCCACGGACTATCTGGAACGGAGTTGAGCATCCAGTGATAGACCGAAATTGTGTTGCGGTGGGCAAGGTACGGAACAGTGAGAAAATAGCTTTCCCAGCCACTTGTGATCACCAGATCGTTTGGACCGGTAGCCCGGCCGATGCTCATAGTGACTTGATTTGCGCAATCCGGCCGCATCCTGGGCGCAATAGAGAAAAGTAAAGCCAGCAAGAAAACCACCATAAAGACGGCAACGAGACGCACCCCTTGAGTCCACGGACCATGAGTCTCTTCTGCGGATTCCTCGGGTGCGGTATTCGCAAACACGGCAATACCGATCAGCAGCCACCACGGCACAAGAGCCGGTGTCCAGAAAGACGGATCGGAAGCCACCCAATAGAATGCAAATGCTGAATAGACAGCGATCCAGGCCAGGAAAACGCCCAGCGTCCGCCGATGGTGATCGAGAATGAATCGTCTGCGTCTGACTATGAGGACGATCGAGAACAAAAATGCCGCAGAGATCGCCACAGTAGACAGCACCATGAGGGCGCGTTGCCCAGTTGCGGCCGCCGAGAACCAAGACGGCCACGATTCCTGCTGCATGCCCGGATATCCGCCGAGGTTCTTGACCACGGCGATCGCGCCTTTGACCGGCGTCGACAGGGATGGCTTGCCCCACAAACCCATCTCGGACAGGGCAAAATGCCAGTCGAGGAACCCCTGCAGAGACCGGACCCTGGCAACTATTACGGCGACGAGAACGTACAGAATCAGTGACGGACCGCCAGAGAACAAAATAAACAGCAACGATTGACGAGCGCGCAAGCGCCAGGTCATTTCTGTGGCCAACAGGTAACCCGCGAGGACCGGGACAACCAGCAAGATGCCAGTCTCGTAGGTGGCCAATGAAAGAAAAACCAAGGCCCCAAGTATTAGCGGGCTCGTCAAACGGGCCGGGTCGCGGTCGGCAACAATTGCATACAGGAGAAGCAGCGAAAACAAGAGTGGAAGAGTGACGGATTCAGCGTCCGTGCTGTATACCCAAACGCCGGCCGAGACCGCAAATATCGCCGCCACCCATGCGGACTGGATCTGGGACCGGGTGATCTTTACCCCGATCAAGTACATCATTCCGGCGGAGCCTGCACCCCCCACCGCACTGAGAACCTGCAATGGGAGTAATGCGCCGCCATCCCATCCGACGATTTGCCAGGCTCGGTAGAAGCCCAACCCGATCAGCGGATACAGCATGTGATTGGGTGCCAGTATCGATTCCAGATCGCCATTCTCGATCAACAAAGCGAACTGAAGACCGTCGCCAAAGTACGTCCTAGAAAGGGTGCACACGTACAGCACGAATAGTGCTGCGGTTATGAATGCGGCGATCTTGGCGTCGCTGAATCGAGTGCCACGAGTCACGTTCAGCGCCCCCGTTCAGCTCCCATGTCGTAAATGAGCGGAAGTCCGTTCCACACCCGGTCGAGCGCCTCTTGACCGGCCTCGCTCGCGCGCCGACGCTTACCGCTTGCGTGTGATTGCGTCTCGGATTCCGAACGCCGCACGAAGAGGACCGCTCTCCAGCCTCGTCGGGAGCCCGTAGTGCAGAACGATGTTTGCCCGCCACTGACCCACGGGCCACGGAAGTGCGGTATGCATCGTTCGGTAACCGTAGAAGATCAGGGCTTCACCGGGAATCAGCGGATAGGTCGATCGCTCCGGAGCCTTCTTGAATTGTTCGGTGGCCTTGGGATAAGGGTCCTTACCGATCCGCATTCTTTCTCGAACCATCGACGTCACACTGCGGCGAATTGGCCGGTCAGGCGGCAGGGTGCCGAACTGCCCGGTGCCGGCGTCCGGAACCGTCACGGGGATCATGGCCGTCACGGTGTTGGCGTCGTAGTGCCACAGATAGGGAATGACCCCGCGGGTGCCATCGTGGATTCGAAGCGCGCGCCGATCATAGGATTCGGTACTTTCGACTCCCGAAGAAGACTGCACGGCAAGCGTTCTGAGCATCGATTCCATTTCAGGATTCTCAGCTAATTGGCGGATCGCCGGACATTCCCACTCATCGAGGTCGAACAGGTCGTGATCTCCCGACCCGTGCCGCTCGACATAGGCTTCGACCTCTTTGCGGGCCGCTTCGATCCAGTCGGGTGAGATCGCTCCGCGGAGAATCGACATTCCTCGTACGTGCAAATCCTGCTCGATCTGCGATATCTGAGCTTGACTCACCGTAAACAAGTCTTTGTCGTCGCGACAACCTGCATCCGAACCCATAGTTGCCAAAGCATAACCTCCACCGCCTGCGTACAAGCAGATTCCGAGGCGGCTTCCACCATGCACCGACACTGCTGGGCGGGCGGCAGCGCAACGTCTTTACTCCACAGGTTCGGAACTGGATCGCGGCCGCCGACGTGCCCCGATCAGCAAGATCAGACCACCCGCAACGGCGACGGCCACCAAGCCGCCTGCCAGCCACCACGCCCAAACGCCAGCCCTCCCGGTCGACGGCGCACCAGGCAGGGCCGCCACGCCGACGGAGGGATTGGACACCGTGATCGGTTCGCTGCCCGGGGTGGAGACGACCGCTTGACCGCTCAGCCCGTCCCACCGTTCCGGTTTGGCCGACAGCCAGCGCAGCAATTCGTCGAGCTGCTCGGGCGCAGCGTTGGAAGTGGCAATCAGAATCGGTCGCTGACCATCGAATACGGTCTGCAGCGAACCAAAACGCGTTGTCGGGTTCAGGGTCAGCGTGGCCGCCTTGTGCGCGGGATCGGTGCCCCAGACGGTCACGTTGTTCTGCTTGGCATCGAACGGGGCCGTGATCGTCGGCACCGGCCAACCGCCGGCCGAAATGAGGATTGCCGCTTGATGGCTGTCAATGGCTTGTTTGAGGCTGACCACGGTGGTGTTCAGTGGTACCGCGCTCATGTGTTGAAGGCCCGCGATGATCTGGGTTGCGCGCACGGTGTCGCCGAATGCGTCATCACTGAGCCCGATTTGGATGCGCGGCATCAGAGCTTGAGGAAGTGATCCAAAACCGAGCGAGACCGACGGCGTGGTGGGGCTAGTCACGATCTGGGTGCTGCCGTCGATCCTGAGGATCATCGGGACGTAGTTGCCGCAACGCCCAGCGTCGGCAGTCGTCGTGTGCACTGCCACCCGGAGGGTCGTGATCCGCGTGAGCGATCCGGCCGGAATGTCCACCCAGTGGTCGATCGTGCCGCTGGCTTCAACTGGCCACCGGCCTACGGTCTCTTCACCGACCATGGCGGTCACTTCACCACCAAAATTGTTGGGAATCGGCGTATGTGAACCAATGAGGTGCACACGAACCGAGCCCAGCGAATGACCGAATCTGGCCTGACTCATGTCGATTGCCACTTCTGGCCACAGTCCAAGCGAGCTGAGCCCCGTTTGTTTCAGTTGTGTGAGCGTGGTCGAATCGCCCAGGAAATCCTGAGGGTCCGGCAACGGTCCTGTGACAACAGTGTCGGGGCTGAGTGCATATTGCAGCAGGGCATCCCCTAGCAGCCGCACCTGATTGGCAAGCTCATCGCCACGCCCTGAGACGAGCAACGCGGGCATATTGGTGGCACTCGGCTGCAGCGAGAGACCTTTGGTCGGGCCCTCTTTGATGATTATCTGCCGTTCCAGCGGCATGGACGGACCCAGGACGGTGGACGTCGGATCACCGAGGGGAACGACGACGACGCCAGGGTTTTGCGAGCCATAGCGCCGCTGGATGGCGGCGGCCAGCTGAATCGCCGCGTTGGACTCCGACTGCGACGGCGTCGCAGGCAGTGCGATGGTCAGCTTCCGCAGGACGGGTGGAAGGAAACCAGCGACAGTCGTCGGCGCGACTTCCGCGCCGGTGAATGCGACCATGCCATCGACAAGCCGCAATGGATTCTGAATGTCCCAGCAGTACCCTTCGATCGGCTCAGCGGTCACCGTCAACGAGACAGTCACCGAATTGCCGACGACCTCGGCACCGGCGAGCGGAATCACGAACCGAGCCTGGTCGGTCAGCGGCAACCCAAACCGGCTGACGGTGCGACCGTTCTGCGTGACCGCCATGCTGGCGTAACGGAGTTCGATCGGGATCTCGATCGTCGCGTCCAGCGCGACCGGGGCCAACCCTTGCGGGACCGGAAACGTCAAGGTGCTGACGGTGGTGCCCTGGCTCGATGAGAAGAACGAACCCGTCGCCGTCGATCCCAGATCGATCAGCGAAAGCGTGGGTGAATCGACCAGCGCCCCGGCCACACCAACTGGATCAGTCCCTTCGGGGTCAGCCGACGCTGGCGGCGCCATCCCGAAAAGGATTCCCAGGACCACGACAAGTGCGCCAAACCGGGCTGCATACACGTTTCGAAACATATCAAACTTCACCCTTTTTATTGCCGAGGCACCATTGACGACTTTGATCTGGCCATTGGCGGGTGACATCACGATGCCGAAAATATTCGGATCCTAATTCTCTGCTCACAGAAGCAAACACAAGGCGGCCCCGTTACGATCGCACTAAGGTGCCGTGATGACTGGCGACCGCAGATCACCTCTCTGTATGCCCGGATCCATTATGAGGAGCAGAATGTCGTTCGTGCCTTCACCGCCAAAGATGTTAGCGTGAGCGACCCCGAACACGACGGAGGCGGCGCCGAAGTCCCAGGGGGTTCCCGCTCGTCGATGAACGCCTTGGAGAGATTGTTGTCCATCTCGCCGGGGCTTCGGCGCGCGCTAGTCTCGGAGACTGGGCCCGGCCGGCTCCTCCGGCGCGCGTGGTACGTAGGTCCCCAGCAGTGCAATCTCTGCGGGAGCTGGGTTCGCTTCAGGGAGAGCTGGATCGGCGCCCAGCTGATCGAATACGGATTCCCCTACCCCATTGACGACTTCGAAACCTTGAATCACAGCCGGTACCTTTGTCCGGTATGCCGGTCCAACGACCGGGATCGACTTTACAAGCTCTACATCGACCGCTTCCTGCCACCGAACGGTGTCCGCCGAGTGCTCGAGTTCGCGCCGTCCACAACGCTGTCGGCATACCTGCGCGGCCGTGATGACCTCCGATACCGCACAGCCGATCTCATGATGGCCGGCGTCGACGACGTCGTCGACATCACCGATATGCCGATCTACCCGGATGGTTCATTCGACTTCTTTATGTGCTCACACATCCTCGAGCATGTCTCAGATGACAGCCTGGCCTTGAAGGAGTTGTACCGAATACTGGCACCGGGTGGGAGCGGCATCATCATGACCCCGGTGATGCCCGAAGGCAGGTTCGACGAGGACCCGACGGTCACCGATGAGGCAGAACGGTGGCGCCGCTTCGCCCAGGGCGACCACGTGCGCCTTTACGACCGGTCCACACTGTGCTCGCGGATCAAGCAAAGCGGCTTGGAGCTATCCCTCCTCGACCGGAACACTTTCGGCGACAAGACTTTCAAACGACACGCCATAGCGCTCGGTTCGGTGTTGTACGTAGTGCGCAGGCCGACGACCGACGCCGCCTGAGATTTCGGCGACATTCACGCAGTCTTAAATATTGGACTGCCCGCATTGGGTCGAAATGCCGCCACCGGCGTTTATCCCATCGGAGCGAAATCGGAAATAAAATGTCCGACGGTTTCCGGAATGGATATCGGATTAAATTTCATACGTTCGTCAGCTCGTGGGCTCTGCCGCACCGAACGGTCCGAAGCCGCTCCGACCAGCGGTTGCGGCCGATATCATCGCTGCTACACGACGATCCGACGTAGCGATAGCCCCACGGTCAGTTCGAGATTCGCCTCCTGGTGGAGCGCGCGACCGCATGTTATCGTCCGACAGTGGGTTTATTGCACAACGCTCGAATGCTCGTGCGGCGCGCCGGCATCGACGTATCGCGGTACCGCTCCGAACCGGATGACAACCGCAGGCTTGTAAATCAACTCGAATCACATCGCGTTGATGTGGTTCTTGATGTCGGCGCCAATATGGGGCAATACGCCACCGACGTTCGCGGGGCAGGATTCAAAGGACGAATCGTCTCGTTCGAGCCGTTATCGGGCCCGTTTTCCGTATTACAGAAATCCGCATCGGCCGACCCACTCTGGGATTGCCAGCAATGCGCCCTAGGCGAGCGCGATGGAACGATATCGGTAAATGTCGCGGGCAATGACGGCCAAAGCAGCTCCATTCTGCCGATGCTGGAAACGCATCAGGGCGCCTTTCCTGAAGCCAATTATGTCGGCACCGAGGAGGTAGCGATATACCGCCTGGACACCGTGGCCCCAAAAATTCTGCGCCCTACCGACGTAGCTTTTCTCAAAATCGACGTTCAAGGCTATGAGAAGTTGGTACTCGCCGGCGGTCAGTCAACAGTCAGTGATCGTTGCGTCGGCATGCAACTCGAGCTGTCCCTGCTCCGCTTGTACGGCGGAGACATGCTGATACGCGAGGCACTCGATCTCGTCTACTCGTTGGGTTTCACGCTGACCGGTTTGGTGCCCTGTGTCCGGGATGATCGGACGAGCCGGCTGTTACAGGCCGACGGCGTGTTCTTCCGTGAGGATGATTGATCGGGAACGCGTGCCGCCCCGCCGCCAGGCAGGGTCACTAGACTGCGGTTATGCGTCTTCAACGCGTCACGGTGAGTGATCGATCGGCCTTCGCTTGATGCGATCCCCGGTGGTGCTGCAGTTCTCGTCGATGCCACCGTCTGCACAGTACGGAGGCGCAGAACGGGTTGTCGGATCCTTCGCCGACGAGCTTGAGCAGGCTGGGTTCACAGTGCACAGCTCTGCACTGAAGCCCCGTAACGCCGACGATGCCGGGCCCGGCCATCCGATCGACAACATTTACTGGCCATTCGACGCCGAGCGGCCCGTTGCCGCGCAGCGCGTGCTGTGGCACGCCATCGACACGTTCGTCCTGGCAAGCAAAAGCGCGGTCAGAAAGATGGTGGACGAGCTACGACCGGATGTCGTGATCACCCACAATCTTCGCGGCTGGGGCTACGCGCCCTGGGTCGTGGCCGGTGAGCGTCGAATCCCCCTGGTGCACGTGGTGCACGACTACGGATTGATCTGCAATTCTTCGACGCTCTGGCACGCCAAGGTATGCACCGACATATGCACCGCATGCCGGCCACGGCTGACGATGACGCGTCGCCGCTGGCCAGGCGGTCAGCTGGTAGGCGTGTCGCGGGCAGTAGTGGCCGAGCATGCGCGGCGTGGACTCCCGGACTTCGACGACGCAGCCGTCATACACCCGACCGCCGCGGCCGGTGATCCGCAACCGAGCCGCCAGCACCGCTCCTCAGGCGTTCCGAACACAGTGGGTTACCTGGGCCGCGTCAGCGAACCCAAGGGTGTCGAAGTCCTGCTGGCCGCGGTCGACGACGGTGAGAAGAAACTGATCGTGGCCGGTAAGGGTGACCCCGGCTACGTCGATCGCCTGATGACTCAGACTCACGACAACGTCGAGTGGCTCGGGTGGGCCGATCCCCAAGTGCTCTACGACGCGATCGACGTCCTCGTCGTCCCCTCGGTGTGGCTCGAGCCGTTCGGTCTCGTCGTCGTGGAGGCGGCACGCGCCGGTGTGCCCGTGCTGATCGCCGACCGTCCAGGGCTCGTTGAAGCTGCCCGAGCTGCCGCTGCGCGCTATGCCACGTTCGCGGCCGACGACGTCGCGGCGCTACGGCAAGCGCTCAACCTGCCACTCAGCAGCTACCGCGTCGAACCAACGACGATCGATCAATCCAATATCGTCGAGCTGATCAAAGACCTGACATCGCAGGGTTGTGCGCAATGACGCGAATCCGACTGTGGGCGTTGCCGTTTGCCGTCTTCGGTCTCGTCATCGCGCTGTATTCAGGCGGTACTGTGCCGTCGTGGGGAAAGAGTCAGCCGAGCAAGATCGGCATGATGGTGCGGCTTCTCGACGCCGACCCCGCCGCCGTCAGCCGGGTGTTCGACCTGATGGTGAAGATGCACGTGAGCTGGGTCAGGGCGGACTTCTTCTGGCCGCTGATCGAACCCGAACGCGGTGAGTTCAACTGGACCTACTCCGACGAAATCGTCAAACAAGCATCGGCGCGAGGAATGAACGTCGTCGCCATCCTCAGCCACACCCCGGAGTGGGCGCGCGGCGCCGGAACGACAAGCGACCACCCGCCGGATCTCATGTCTGACTTCGCTAACTTCGCCCGTGTCACGGCTGCGCGCTACGCGCCGATGGGCGTGCACACCTGGGAAGTCTGGAATGAGCCGAACAGTGACTTCTTCTGGGCACCCGCACCCGACGCGAATCAGTACGGAAAGCTCTTCCGGGCGACCGCCGCGGCAATACGGGGGGTTGACCCGAAGGCCACACTGCTCACGGGCGGGCTCACGACCGGCGACGACGAAGCAGACGGCTCAACAATCTCCCAGATGACATTCGTTAATCAGTTGTACGCCAACGGAACCGCTCAGCTAGCGGACGCGATCGCCGTGCATCCGTATACCTTCCCGTCGTTGCCATCGGACACCGATGCAGAGGTGACCGGAGGGATCAATGAACTACCAGCGCTGCACCGGCTGATGGAACAACACGGGGACGGCGCCAAGAAGGTGTGGATCACCGAGTTCGGTGCACCTACCGGAACGGCTACCGCCGCGGTCTCTGACAACGACCAGGCCAACACGATCTTGCACGCCCGCGATCTGGTCGATCAGTGGCCATGGGCGGGGCCGCTCATCTACTACGAGCTGCGCGACGGTGGCACCAATCCCGCGGACGAAGGAGAGAACTTCGGAATGGTGCGCAGGGATTTCAGCCTGAAGCCAGCCGGTCAGGCCCTCATTGAGCGCGGTCCGTCGTAGTCGCTGGATTCAGCCGTGGGTGTCCTGATCGACAAGCCCAGCCCGGTGCCGCCCGCTGCGGCGATCTGACAACACTTGCAGGCCCACGGCACCAAACGCCCCGACGAGAAGGCCACCGGACGCGGCGACGGCGGCATTCAACGCAACTCTCCGGTTGGCCGGCACCGAAGGTGTTGTTGCTGGCGTCACTGGGGTGACGACCACATTGCCGTTCTCGATTCGGGTGATGTTGGATCCGAGTTCTTGCAAGACCGCATCCGCGACATGGGCTGCCTGAGACGGATCGCTGGACGTCACACTGATCCGCAGTATTGCCTGGTTGGGCACCGGTTCAGATGCGATTCCAACACTGGCGGTGTCGCGCACTCCGAGGCGGGTGTAGACCGGAAGCAACACTGGGGTGGTGGTGCCCAACTGGGCGTAACTGGTCATCCGTTCGGCGATGTATTGCGCACCATTGCCCAATGCCCACGACGGTCTGGTCTGGGGACTGCTGACGGAAACCACGCCCTCGGCCGTGGCGACGTATACCGGAGGGCGCAGCATGGTCAGGATTCCCACGACCGTCGCTGCGGCCACCGCCAGGCCAGCAACGATCAGCCATCTGCTTGCGATCGCCTTCAATACGGCCGCGGTATCCATCCCTACCCGCCAATCTCATTGGATGGGTTTGCGGTGGCATCCTTGCGCCCCAGCATGCCGCGTAGCGAGAGGCCGGCGAGCTGGATAAGCGCATAGGTGACCGCGAGAACATTATCTAGCACCCGGGATCGGGTGACCCTTACGCCACTCCGTCGACGGATCTGGTATTCGTCCCAATGGATCGCCCGCCACGACCGCGTCGCGCTGATACCGGTGTAATCGAAATTGCACACGAAATCCGCGAGTACAAGGGGCGGCGAGCAGTCGCCGGCTCGCACCATGAACAGCAGATCGGCCGCGACGGGCATCGTCTCGTCGTATCCGCCCAGGCGCCAAAAGAAGTCCCGCTTGAACGCAGCGGCCTGGTGCGGCAGAGAACGCCCCAGGATCGCGACGTTGAACATACTGAACGGAACCAACGCGAGCACGCTGTGAAGACTCTTGTCCGCCCCCACCACTCGGGCCAGACCGTAAAGCCAATCCGGGTGCCCCGCATCCGCTATCGCGGCGGCGACCCGCTTCAGGACGTCCTCATCGCCGAACACGTCACCGGAATGCATGAACCACAGGTATTCACCCCGCGCCATCTGCGCGCCCTTGTTCATCCCGTGATAGCGACCCCGGTCGCGTTCGCTCACCCACGCGCCATCGAAATTGGCCGCCAACCACTCCGCAGAGCCGTCAGTTGAGCCGGCGTCGATGACAATGTGCTCGAAGTCGCGAAATGTCTGCGATTTGACCGACTCCACCGTTTCAAGGAGTCCGTTCTTGTTCTGGTACGCGATCGTCACGATGGAAAAGAGCGGCGTGCTCACCGAGCGTCCTCCAAAGTCTGGTCAGCCACGTCCGGTGGCAGAGGGTGGGGCTTCGACATCGGCGACCGCCTCCGTTCCGAAGATCGTATGCGCCGCGCGCGCCCAGCTGAAGCGGTCGGCATTAGCACGAGCTTTCGCGCTGAGCTGTTCACGCAGCGTGGGCTCTGCGATAACGCGGTTGACCAATTCGACGCACTTGTCCATATCGTCGGGATCGAATCCCAGGCCGCCTTCGCCGGCCGCGTCCGTCATCGCGGAGCCAGTGGCAAATACCGTAGGGCAGCCCAACCTGCCTGCCTCGATGATCGGGATGCAAAAGCCTTCATATCGCGACGGTGCCACCAGCACCGCCGCATGGGCGTAGAGCTGCTCGAGCTGCCGGTCGTCGACACGGCCCAGCAGACGGACGTTGTCGCGCCGCTCCAACTCCACGTTCTTGAGAACATGCTGGGCGCTGCCCACCACGGCAAGCGGCACTCCAGCGTCACCGAGCGCAGCCACGGCAGCGGCGACATTCTTGTGCGGCGCCAGGTTTCCGACAATCAGTGCGTACGAGCCCTTTTCGAACGGCAGTGGCTCAGCCGGTTCGCTGGGCGCGTGCGCGTCGATATGGTCGGCCCCGCACGGCGCTACCTCGAAGCGGGCCTCTGGAACACCGAGTACGCAAGCAAGCTCACTGCGGCTGAACGGCGACACGGTCACCACGCGCTTGGCTGTTCGCGACAGCACTGCGTACATCAGCCGATACCAGATGACGAAAGCCGGACGGAAGTTGCCGGGGAACCGGAACGGCGTCGCGTCATGCATGACCAGCGTTTGATTTCGCTTCACCACCGGCGCAGGCCCACACAGCGAATACAGCTGCTTTCCACGCGTAAGCCAGGGCAGCACAACCTGTTCGAAAAACACCCCTCGAAATCGCGAGCGGACAATGACGAAGTTGGAAGCCCAGGGGGGTTCGATCGCATCTTTGGGCAGGACAAGAGTGATCTGTCGCGCCGCTGGGGTCGAACTGACGCTTCGCATCACCTGCGTCGCGTAGCGCTGTGTCCCCGAAGGCGACTGTGCCAGCCACTTACCGTTGACGAAGATGGTCACCGGAGCACCTCCGTCCGTCGTTGCGTCGCACAGCCACTCACGCACCACTGTCCAGCTCGACGGCGCCGTCGACTCGTTGACCTGTCGCGGGCCCGGGCTTGTCCGTGGTGGGTCTCCTCGTCCGCTGGACCAGCGGATAACACAGAAGGGTCGCTGGCACAGTCCAGACACTCCAGTCGGTGGTGTCGAGGAGCCAAGGCCGCTCACTCACCGACAGCACGAAGACCGGCAGCAGGACACAGCCGACCACGAGGCTGTAGGCACCGCGCGCATTCCACATCAGTAGCCCTATCGCTGCGACGAACAATAGGAATCCGATGACCCCAGCTGAGAACAAAACCTCCAGCCACTGGTTATGCACCGAGTACGCCTGTATCGCAATGAGTCCCGAGTCCCGCAGGTGCTCCATGCCGAAGGTGCCCGTCCCGTACCAGAAGGTGCCGGGATCCGTCAGCGCTTGGCGCCCCAGTATCCACAGATAGCCGCGGCCGGTGAAGGCGCTCGGATCCTTTGCGGTGAACGGCACGATCAATCCGACGAGGAAGGTCGCCGCCAATCCGAAGTACAGCCATCGCGTGCGGATCGGCGCGGCGGTGGGCCGTCTGAAATCCGGACGCAGCAGCATAAGCGCAAAGAACGTGACGAGACCCGCGATCGCGCCTGAACGACTGCCGGTCATCAGGATCATTGCGAGCAGGTAGGCGCACAGGGACACACCTTCCCATGACCGAAACGCGAGGTATACGAAAGGCATCCCGAGAGCGAGGAGCATCGCGAACGAATTCTCGTTGCCATGAATGCCGCCGTAGACGAAGCCGAGGATGCCGCATTTGTCCGAGGTACAGGGGACAGCGCCGAAACCACTGTTGCCGACAAACGGGAGAAAGGAGAAGCCACTGGCGAGCGCAACGAAGACGCAGAACGCCCCGGTGCCGATATGTATGCCGAGCCCGCGCGGAGCCACCGTGCAGGCAATTAGCACGACCAGATACACCATCTGTAGCGGCTGAATTGGGTTGTCGCCGTGGAGAATCGCCGACAAGAACGACACGAGCGCCACGACGACGAGCAACGCCGCCGGGACATCAACCGGCACGCCACCACGCTTGGACCGTACGTAGAAGACGGCTGCGGCGAGCAGCCCAAGTAGCAGGCACAGTCCGCGCCAAACCTGGTGCCACGCCCCTGGCCACGCCCAAGGAGCCGCATCGATGTTGACACTTTCCGCCTTGTTCCACACGCCGAGGTAGGTGACCACCACATCGACGGAAATCTGGGTGCACGCGGCGATCACGGCGGCCAACGTCGCGGTTCTCGACCACTCGTGTCGCCGGACCACCTTGCGCATCGCATTGAAGAACACGACCAGCGCGACAACGGATACCGCAACGATCATGTTGGAAGTTGCCGCGTCAACCATCGGCCAACTCCTCGCTCGCGGTCTTGGCGGTCAGGCGATTCGCGAATATCAGCCCCGGTATCAACTGGCATACCGCGACGGTCAACGCCGAAGCGAACACCGGACCGCTCGCTCCCAGTATCGGGGCGAGAAACCAGGACAGCGGGAGGTTTGTCAAGACCAGCGCGACAACGCATACAGCCTGAAAGCGGAGGCCTTCAGGCGAAATCAGCATGATGCCCTGCGCGCATTGCAGCGATTGCACAACGAGCAGAAGGGCGAACGCAACCAACAACGATGTCGGTGGCGTTGCCGCTCCGGTGCTCATCCATCCGATGACGTAGGGAGATAGCAGGAAAAACCCGATGGCAGCGATAGCCCCCGCTGCACCGAGGAGGGTCAGGCTGGTCAACCAGGTCCTGCGGCGGGTGGACGTTGCTTGCTTCTGGACGGCGAAGTGGGGCCACAATGCGAGCGCCGCCACCACAACCACCGACTCTATTGGCAGGTACAACTGTGCGGCGTAGGAGTAGTTCGACAGGCTGGTCAGATCGACGCGGTGGGACAGCACAATGCGGTCTGAGTACAGCGCAACGGGCAGGCCCAGCTGCACGACCACCCACGGCGCCGCGGTGGCGAATATCGGCAGACCGGGAAAACGACGAGGCTGAAATAGCTGCGGCAGAAGTCCTTTGACAAGTCCTGCGTCGCTTCGTCGCACCGCGAGGGCGCCGGCCACAAAACTTGCCAGTCCGCCGATCGGGATGGCCAGAGCGTAGGCGAGCGTCGGCGCGTGCGATAGGTAAAGCCCCACCGTTACGCCAAGCGCAACCGGAGCCGATACCGCGGCCAGCAGGGTGGCCTGGTGCATCCGTCCACTGCCCCGCAAGATGTTGGCGCCCAAGGAGAACGGCAGCCCGATAGCGAACGTGATGAGCGTGAGGGCGGCAGCTACGTCGACACCTACGCCGAACTGAACCGAATGAACGCCAAGCAGGGTCGGCCATGCATTCAGCAGAGCCAGGACGAGTGCGGCCATCCCCAACACCGTTGCCGAACCCAACGTTGTACGAATCGCGGTCAACGCTGTGCGCCGGAACTGCTCTGGCCCTGCCTCGTCCACTTGAGCACGCGCCGTGGCGACCGCCGGCCCCGCACCCAAGTCGGCAGCCTGAGCCAGTGGCAGGCTGAGCGTGGCGACCAGCATCACCACACCGAACTCTTCGACACCGACCGCCGAGGTGACCATTCGTGCGACCAACAGCTGCGAGAGCCCGGTGATCGGCAGCACGATCAGTCGCGCTCCACCCGACACCAACAGCAGCCGACCAATCGAGCGCAGCCCGCCGGAGGTGCCGCTCCGATCTGGATCATTGACCGGCTGCGTGGCTCCGGCGTCCGCTGTCACTGCGCGTACGAATTCGTATCCGCGTCGCCGACGACAAGTTTCTCCGGTCGCGGCGACCGACGTCGAGATTGGACCAAGTAGTAGACGCACACTGCGGCGCCGACGACCGTTCCGATGAGCAATCCGCCTACAGCCGCATGCCAACGTGGAGCAGGAGGGCTCACGATTGCCGGCTGAACGGGAAGGATCTGTATCGGGGATGCCGGCTGCGGCGGAGCGCCGCCTAGCTCGATGAAGCTGGCGCCACCTCGCTCGACTGAGACGACCGTACGCCCGAGGTTGTCCAACACCGAATTCGCGATCTGGGCAGCGGCTCGGGGTTCAGCATCATCGACCGCTATCTGCACGATCACCCTGTCCGGAATGACGGTGGCGTGAACGTGCTCGCGCAGCTGATCAACTGTGCCTTGGTGGGTGTCGGCAACCACCGCCCGCAGCACCTCGGTCGAGGTGGCCAGGGCAGCGTAGGTCGCTATTCGCTGCTGCACATACACGCCGCTGGCATACGGATTCGGGTCGACGGGATTACCGGGAAGAGGCGGGGTGAACGCGACGAACCCATACGCTTTCGCTGTATAGACGGGCGTTTTCCAAACCCCCCACAGGATTCCGGCGGCCAAGCCCAGCACCCCGCACAGTGGGATGACCATCCACCACCAGCGCAAGCGCTGGCCGTCAACGGCTTCGGGATGCCCCATCTCCCATACCCTTCACATCTTCGAACGGCGCGCGCCGCCCGTACGGTTCCTGGAAATACAAGATTTCCTCGAGGCCTGGCACCGCGCGCCCGACGGGTTACCCCCATCGTTGCTGTCAGTGTAATTCACTGGTCATTGCAGATAGCGCATCACGAAACTCGAGCCGCCCCTATCCCCGACCCCGCCAGGCGCCGAACGACGCTGGTGAATGTTGTCATTTCACGAAACGACAGGCGGCTCAACCCGTCTCTCTGATCGCGTCATCCGCCGAATTAAGAGGATGGCTTGGCAGGTGTCCGCTTTGCTTGCCACGTTGATTTGGGCGCTGTAATGTCGCACCGATCCGCGGGTGCCGGTATGGGGCGCGGCGCGCCTACCGACGATGACTTGGTGACGGTGAAACTACGTATCATCAGACCGAGCGGGACCGGCGTGAAGAGGCGACCATTCACAGCGTGACGGCGGGACCCGCTCATGGGCACTGAAACCCTCGGAAAGCGCCATATTTTCACCCCCACCAAGCCCGTGCTGCTATCGGTAGCAGTCATAACAGCGCTGGTAGCCCGCACCGCCGCTGTGTTGGTCATGGGCGACATTTCGCCAGGGGCAAATCTGTGGGAATACGGCGATCAGGCCGCCTGCGCGCTACAACACGGCGGAGATCTCTGTCTTTTCTACCCACAGTCAGGTTCTGATCATTCGCCCAGTGCAGCCAGCTACCCGTCGGCTTACATGCCACCACTGCTGAGTTACCTCTGGCTCGGCTTATTCGAACTCTTCGGAAATGGAGCCGTCGCTCGAGCGTGTTGGCTGGCCATCAACATCGCGGTGGCTCTTGGCTGTGTCGCATTGGTTTTCCGCCTCAGTCTCAAGCTCTGGCCCTCGAAATGGGCGGCATTCGCAGCGGCCATGATTCTCGCGCTTTACCCCACGTTCATCGTGGTGAGCGCCGTCTACCACCAAACGAACTGGGCGGTGTTGTTGCTCCTGATCGTCACGGCGATCGCCGTTGAGCTGCCAACTACGCAGCGCCCGTGGCTTTACGGGACATTGGGTGGAATCGCTTGTGGCCTAGCCGCTCTCAATCGTTCCGAAATGCTGGTTATCGGCCCCCTATTGATCGCCTTGGGGGCGCTGTGGAGACGAAACCTCGCCGCCGTTCTGAAAGTCGGGTTGGCAGGCGGCCTGACGACGATCCTGATATTGGCGCCGTGGACGGTACGCAATTATCAGCATTTCGGGGAGTTCATCCCCACTGCACAAAGTTCCGGATACAACCTTTGGAAGGGGTACAACACCTTCACCAACGGCTCCGGAAACCTCTCCGAGGACGTCAACGACGCCGAGGGCCAGCGTCTCCTCGTTATCAGCCGGTCCGCACCCCACGATGACCGATACGAGACGCACGTTCAGGACATCTACGAAGAAGCGTTCAAGACCGATCTCACCAACGCACCCGCAACACGCCTGCTACAGCTGACCGCCAATAAGGTGCTCCTGCTTTGGGGGTTCGACTGGACAGACCGCGAAATCACACTTCGACCCGCTTACCTGTTGCCGTGGCTCGTCGTGAACAGTCTGGCTGTGTTCGGGTTTGTCATGGCTGTGAGACGGCGCCGCTCAGTGCACAAAGCAGCAGCGAGCATCTACGCGGCAGCGTTCGGACTGCTGACCGTCGCGTACGCGCTTACTGCCGTGCATGCGCGGTACCGCATGCATATCGAGCCATTCCTCTTCATCTTGGCGGGGATAGGAGTCGAAGGGCTCTGGATCTGGCTTATGGCAAAAAAGCGCGGCCGCTTCGGCGATGGTTCGGGGCAGGTCGCCGACTGAGTGGTCAATCGCGCAACGCACCGACATTTTCTCGATACCACGCCACAGTCCGCTCCAGCCCTTCCCGCAAGCCGACCTGCGGAGTCCATCCCGTGTCTCTGAGTTTGGAGATGTCGAGCAATTTCTGTGGCGTGCCGTCCGGCTTGGTGGTGTCCCACTCGGTGTGACCGGAATAGCCGACGATCGAGGCGATGGTTGCGGCAATCTCGCTGATGGTGACGTCTGTTCCGCTACCGACGTTGACTTGGTCGGGACCGTCATAGTGCTCGAGAAGGTGCAGACAGGCGTCGGCCATGTCGTCGGAGTGCAGGAACTCGCGGCGGGGTGTGCCCGTTCCCCAATTCGTCACCGAAGGCGAGCCCGCCTGCGCCGCGTCGTCGTAGCGGCGGATCAGTGCGGGGAGCACGTGAGATCCCGTGCGCGAGAAGTTGTCGTTGGGCCCATAGAGGTTTGTCGGCATCGCTGAAATCCACGGCAGGCCATACTGACGACGGACTGCCTGTACCTGCAATATCCCCGCGATCTTGGCGATCGCATACGCATCGTTGGTCGGCTCGAGCGGACCGGTGAGCAGCGACTCTTCCCGAATCGGCTGCGGAGCCAGCTTGGGATAGATGCACGACGAGCCAAGGAACAGCAGCCGTTCCACGCCGACCTCGCGAGCAGCGTCGAGAACGTTGACTTGAATGCGGAGATTGTCGCTGAGGAAATCCACCGGGTATGTGCTGTTGGCCAGGATCCCGCCAACCTTCGCCGCCGCCAACACCACGTACTTCGGCCGTGCTTCGGCGAAGAAGGCCGAAACCGCGTCACGGTCCTTTAGGTCGAGTTCAGCTGAGGTTTTGCCGATGATTTTCTCGAACCCCGCGGCGCGGAGCTTGCGAACGACTGCAGAACCGACCAGCCCGCGGTGCCCAGCGACATAAAACGGTGCACCACGATCGAGCTCGGCGGGCCAATACTGCGATCGGACCGTCATCCGGCGACGATTCCTGTCCCGCCGGAGGTCCCCCAGGAGGCCAACCGCACCGTGTCGATCCAGGGCTTGCCCGCATGGGCGAGTGCCTCGACGTCGGCGTCGACCATCAGTCGAGCAAGCTCGCGGCCGTCGACCGTTGGCACCCAATCGAGTTTGTCACGGGCTCGCGAAGCGTCCCCGATGAGCGCATCGACCTCAGTGGGGCGAAGGTAACGCTCGTCAAATCGGACGTAGTCTTCCCAGCTCAGGCCAACGCGACCGAAGGCGATCTCCAGGAATTCCCGCACCGAGATACCTACGCCCGTCGCAAGCACGTAATCATCGGGTTCATCGACCTGAAGCATGCGCCACATACCCTCGACGTACTCGGCGGCGTAGCCCCAGTCACGTATCGAGTCCAGGTTGCCCATGTAGAGGTGATCCTGCAAACCAGCCTTTATGGCGGCGACTGCCCGGGTGATCTTGCGAGTAACGAAAGTCTCGCCGCGCCTTGGTGATTCATGGTTGAACAGAATCCCGTTGACCGCGAAAATTCCGTATGCCTCCCGGTAATTCTTGGTGATCCAGTAGCTGTACAGCTTGGCGGCGGCGTAGGGCGATCGTGGGTAAAACGGTGTGTTCTCATCCTGCGGGGGAGGTGTGGCCCCGTATAACTCCGACGAAGACGCTTGGTAAAAGCGGGTCTTGATGCCCGATAGCCGTACCGCCTCGAGCATGCGAACAGTCCCCGTCCCGGTGGTGTCGGCCGTGTGTTCGGGTTCATCGAAAGACACTCGAACGTGGGACTGCGCCGCCAGGTTGTAGACCTCGTCAGGATCGATCTTGGCGAGAAGCGTCACGAGGCGGGCGCCGTCGCTGAGGTCGCCATAGTGCAAAAACAACTTGGCCCCTGGCGAGTGCGGATCGACGTAAAGATGGTCTATGCGAGACGTGTTGAATGTCGACGCACGGCGGATGAGTCCGTGAACTTCGTAACCCTTGGCGAGTAATAGCTCAGCTAGGTAGGAGCCATCCTGTCCGGTTATACCGGTGATCAATGCTCGTTTCACCATAAATGCGTTGTCTTCCTATTGGATCCGCGACGACATAGTGCCCACCCCACTCAAGTAATAAGCCTACCGACCGACAGTCGGGATTCGTCACGAAAAAACGCGCTAGGTCAGCCGACCTTGCAGATCTGGAAGGAAATCAGGCGTCGCCCAAGTTCGTTGCAAGGTGGAGTCGAGCTCGTACTGCGGACTCCACCCGAAGATATCGTGAATGCGCGAGATATCGGCTCCGAGGTAGGGCCGATCGACGGCTCGCATCCGCTTCGGGTCTTGCCTGATCTCGAACGTCAAGCCCAGCACCGACCGCATACGCGCGAGGACCTCCTCAACCGAGTATTGCTGCCCGCTACCGAGATTCACCACCTCGCAGTCGACTCCCGCCGGGTTCTTGCCCATTGCCACGGCGGCGAATCCACCCGCTGCGTCCCGCACATCGATGTAGTCACGTTTCGGCCAGATATTGCCGAGGTCAATAGTGTCGACACCCTCGCGCAACTGGGCGACGATGGCGGGCAGCAGGTGTGGATTGGTTTCGCCCGGCCCAATCACGTTGAAAAGCCGCACGATGCCGGCCGAGATCCCGCGGTCAGCCGCAAATGCCCGCACATATGCCTCACCGTGAAGCTTGGTGATGCCGTAGATGTCGGCGGGTTCAAGCGGCGAATCCAGCTCACGATGGGCGGCCTCGTCCGGCTGATAGACCGCCCCGCTGCTGGCGAAGACGAAGCGGGTCCCGGGTGGACAGGCGGCGAGCACGTTCACCGTCCCGGTGACGTTGGTGGACACTGCATTTGCCGGGTCGGCATCGCATTCGGGGATGTAGTGAATGGCGGCAAGGTGCACCACCACATCGGGCTGGAAGTCCTCGATCACGGCTTTCACCGCTGCCGCGTCGCGAATGTCGACTCGCCGGAAACCCGGGCCCGCGACCTCGTCCTTCAGCCACTCAGGAGTGCCGTAACGCAATATGTCGACGATCAGTAAGTCTGCTTCGGCCCGCAGTTGCCGCACCAGCTCTTTACCGACGAAACCCGCACCACCTGTGACCACGATGCGCATGCTTATCCCTACGTTAATGACTGAACGGCTATTGCTTCGCCAGAAGCTCGTGAACGCACACTTCAAACGACCTCGCGATATCCGACCAGTCCAGCGTCTGCGCCCCGATCAGTCCCGCTTGTGAAAAACTCTGCCAACCAGCGTCGGCGGCCAGTAGGGCGTCCGCGAACTCGGTCGGCGTAGTTCCACATACCACCCCAACGCGATACTGCTCCACCACGTCTTTGGCGCCGTTCTCGGCAAAGGTGGGCGTCACCACGGGCAGGCCGCTGGCCATCGCTTCGGTGATCACCCGTGGAAATCCCTCGCGCATGCTCGGCATCCCGAGAACTGCTGCGCGCGAGAGAAGTTCAATCTTTCGTTCCTCGGTGACGGAGCCGAGAACCTTGATCCGATCCGCCACCGGGGATAGTCGGGCGCGCTCTTCGATCTCGGTTCTGGCGGGACCGTCACCAGCGATCACCAAGTCACCCGCGAATCCACGCTCGGCGGCGAGAGCGAAACCGTCGATGAGCAGGGGTAGGTTCTTGTGCGGCGCCAATCGACCGACGTAGAGCGCGCCTGAGCGGTCAGCACGCGCGGTGGGCTGGTAGCGCTGGACTTCAATACCGCTGGGCAAGACCGAGAACTCTTGTCCCGACTCGATTCTCATCGCTGCCGCGACGCCCTCGCTGACCGCGAAGTTCGAAGCCACCAAGCGGGGAAAAAGCCGTTGCGCCAACCGAAGTGGCACACCTTCGCGCACTTCGCACCAATGGATTCCGCCGTGACGACGCGCTCGCCTGGTCAGCATGGGAATATGCAGCAGCGGCCATTGATTGATCAGGTAAAAGTCGTACTTCTGGGTCTTCTCCAGACGCCGGACCCTGGCACTGAAGCGGACGATATCGGACCAGTTCCGCCTCAATGCCGGGATCAACGGCTTACGGTAGCCGCCGCTGCCTTGACAACGAAAGACACGGACCCCGTTGATCACCTCTTCGTCGGCAAGCCCGGCCTGATGGCCGATGCAGTAGACGTCCACCGAGTGGCCGCGCCGCACCATGGCTTGAGCCAGCTCTTGAAAGAACACTTCCTGGCCGCCGACGTTCGGGTAGTACAACTCAGTCACAAACGCGAAACGCAACGCCCCAACCGCGTCTGCAATTTTTGATTGTGAATCGCCCCCGATCATTTCGGAGGAATAATATCAGTGATCGATCCCGTAGCCGTTGGGAAATCGGCAATACCCGCCTAGCCGAGCTTGCGCAGCCGCGGCTCCAAATCCTTCTTGAACAGCTCCAAGAAGCGGCGCTGATCCTGCCGGGGATCGTGGAATACCAAGTGGTTCAAGCCCCAGTCGACGTAATCCTTGACCTTCTCGACGGCCTCGTCGGGATCGGAGGCCACGATCCACCGCTTGGCGACCTGTTCGATCGGCAGCGCATCGGCGGCCTTCTCCATCTCGATCGGGTCGTCGATGGAGTGCTTCTGCTCGGCGGTCAGTGACAGCGGCGCCCAAAACCGGGTGTTCTCCAGCGCAAGCTTCGGGTCCGGATCGTAGGAAATCTTGATCTCGATCATCCGGTCGATGTCGTCAGGGTTCTTCCCGGCGGCCTCGGCGCCCTCGCGCATCGCGGGAATCAGCTTGTCCTTGTAGAGCTCTTCGCCCTTACCTGAGGTGCAGATGAAGCCATCCCCGGCCCGGCCTGCGTACTTGGCCACCTGCGGTCCGCCCGCGGCGATGTAAATCGGGATCCCGCCCTCGGGAACGTCGTAGATCGAGGCGCCCTTGGTCTTGTAGTACTCGCCCTCGAAGTCGACGCGGTCGCCCAGCCACAGCTCGCGCATCAGGCGAACCGACTCGCGCAACCGCGCGTAGCGCTCCTTGAACTCGGGCCACTCCCCCTCGTAGCCGGTGGCGATCTCGTTGAGCGCCTCACCGGTGCCGATGCCGAGGAAGATCCGGTCCGGATACAGACACCCCATCGTCGCGAACGCCTGGGCGATGACCGCCGGGTTGTACCGGAAGGTGGGCGTCAGCACCGATGTACCCAAGACCAGCCGCTTGGTGCGCTCACCCACCGCTGTCATCCACGCCAGTGAGAACGGTGCGTGACCGCCCTCGTGACGCCACGGCTGGAAGTGGTCACTGACCGTCGCGCTGTCCATCCCGTGCGCCTCGGCCAGCACCGCCAACTCAACCAACTCACGCGGGGCGAACTGCTCCGCCGACGCCTTGTATCCCAGTTTCAGTTCAGCCACGCTCTCGTTTCTACTCCCTTCGGCGGCGCGGCGAACGGCCGAGTCCTAAGTTCTACACTCGCGACATGGCCGTGGCCCTGACCGCAATCACCGAACACGTCCATATGGCACAAACACCACTGGTCAACTGGACGGTGGTCACCGACGACGCCGGCGTCATGCTGATCGACGCCGGTTTCCCCGGTAGTCGCGACGACGTCCTTCGATCACTGGCCGAACTCGGATTCGGCCCGGCGGACGTCACGGCGATCCTGCTGACCCACGCCCACGTCGACCATTTCGGCTCGGCCATCTGGTTCGCCAAAACCCACGACACCCCGGTGTACTGCCACGCCGACGAGGTGGGCCACGCCAAACGCGAATACCTACAGCAGGCCTCTCCCGTCGATCTGATGCTGCACGCGTGGCAGCCGCGCTGGGTGAAGTGGTCGTTGGACATCGTCGGCAAAGGCGCACTGGTGCACGACGGCATCCCGTCGACCGGCGCACTCACCGAGGACGTCGCCGAGCGCCTGCCGGGACGGCCGCTGGCCATACCGACCCCTGGGCATACCGGTGGCCACTGCTCCTACATCGTCGACGGCGTACTGGTCAGCGGTGACGCCTTGGTGACCGGCCATCCGCTGGCCGCGCGCAGCGGCCCACAGCTCCTGCACCGGGTGTTCAACCACGACGAGTCGAGCTGCGTGCGCAGCCTGTCCGCGCTGGCGATGCTGGAAACCGATGTGCTGATCCCCGGCCACGGTGACCTGTGGATCGGGCCGATCCGCGAGGCCGTGCGTCAGGCCACGCCGCGCTGAGCAGCGCTGTCCGGCGAGCCAAGCCCAAGGTTCTCCCGCAGTGTCGCACCGCTGTACGCGGTGCGGAATGCGCCGCGTTCCTGCAGTAACGGGACCACGGTGTCGATGAACTCGTCCAAGCCAAGCGGGGTCAGGTGCGGCACCAGGATGAACCCGTCGCACGCGTCGGCCTGCACATGCCGGTCGATCTCGCTGGCGACATGGGATGCGGTGCCGACGAACTGCTGGCGGCTGGTGACGGCGATGACCAGTTCGCGAATGGACAGCTTGTCGGCTTGCGCCCGCTCCCGCCAAGCCGCGGCCAACGCCTTGGGGTCGCCGTGGCGCACCCGGCCCTGGGTGATGCTCGGGTCGTCGACGGGTTCGATGTCGGGTAGCGGACCGTCCGGGTCGTAGCCCGACAGGTCGCGCTGCCAGACCTGTTCGAGCATCGCGATCGCAGTCTGCGGGCTGACCTGTTGGCGGCGGATGAACCGTGCTCTCTCCTCGGCGTCGGCGGCGCTGTCGCCGAGGACGAACGTCGCGGCGGGAAAGACCTTGAGGTCGTCGGGATTTCGTCCGTGCGCCACCGCACGCGCCTTCACGTCCGCGTAGTAGCGCTGGCCGTCCTCCAGTGCGCCGTGCCCAGTGAACAGGGCGTCGGCGTGTTTGGCACCGAAGTCTCGGCCCTCGTCGGAATCGCCCGCCTGCAGGAGCACCGGATGGCCTTGCGGTCCGGCCGGCAGCGTCGCCACCCCGCGGACGTCGAACTGCGCCCCGCGGTGCGACACCGTCCGGATCTGGTCCGGATCGACGTAGCTGCCGGAGTCCGGATCGGCGACCACCGCGTCGGCGGCCCAGCTGTCCCAGAACTCGCGGGCGACGGTGATGAACTCCTCGGCGCGCCGGTAGCGATCGGCGTGGTCGAGAAAGCCACCACGCCTGAAGTTTTCGCCGGTGAATGCGTCCGACGAGGTCACCATGTTCCACGCCGCGCGACCGTCGGACAGGTGATCGAGACTGGCGAATTGGCGAGACACTTCGAACGGTTCGTTGAACGTGGTGTTGATGGTGCCGGCCAGGCCGATGTGCTCGGTGACCGCAACCAGCGCTGCGAGAATCGTGAAGGTATCGGGTCGGCCGACGACATCCAGATCGTGGATCCGGCCCCGGTGCTCACGCAGTCGCAGCCCCTCGGCGAGGAAGAAGAAGTCGAACAGCCCCTCCTCGGCTTTGCGGGCGAGGTGGACGAACGAGTCGAACTCGACCTGACTGCCCGATTCCGGGTCCGACCACACCGTGGTGTTGTTCACCCCTGGGAAATGTGCGGCGAGATGAATCGGTTTGCGCTGCTTTCCTTCTCGGATCATCCTGTCACACCCCAATGTTTGGCCAGTAGTTCGAATGAGCGCAGCCGATCGGCGTGACGGTGGGTGGCCGTCGTCACCACCAACTCGTCGGCACCGGTGACCCGCTGCAACGCGGTGAGCTTGTCGGCCACCTCATCGGCGTCGCCGACGAACTGCGTGGCGAGCCGGTCCTCGACGACGGCGCGCTGATCGTCGGCCAGCGGCACCACCGTGTCGGGATCCGGGTAGGGTTGCGCCCCGCCCTGTGCCCGAATGGAATACACCCATTGACCGAACGGCGCTGCAAGATGCCGCGCGGTGGCTGAGTCGTCGGCGACGACGACGTCGGCCGAGACCACCACATGCGGCTTCGACAGGTGCGGCGACGGGGTGAACGCCGCCCGGTAGGCATCAACGGCATCCAAGGCCGAGCTGGGGGTGATGTGGTAGCTCGCTACGAACGGCAGGCCCCGCGCTGCGGCCACCTCAGCGCTCTGCCCCTTGCTGCTGCCGAAGATCCACGGCGTCAGGCCCGACCCCTCCCCCGGCACCGCGTGCACCGGGTATCCGTCCACGGTGTGACTGCCGACGAGCAGCGCCAAAATGTCATCGACCTGCTCGGCGAAGTCCGGCGGGGCGGCCTCTGGCTGGGTGAGAACCGTTGACAGCGCTCGCATCCGGGGGCTGGCCAGCAGCGCCCGCACGTCGAACGGCGACGGCACCACCACCCCGTCGATTTCGCGCCACCCGACGTGGGGCCGGTCTGGCGGATCGCCTCGCTCGACTTCTGTTCGCCGCTGACCGGAGCGACCAAGTCCCAGGTCGATCCGCCCGGGGTGGAACTGCTCTAGCATTCCGAAGCTTTCCACCACCGCCAATGCCGTGGTGTAGCCCAGCTGGACCGCCGCGGCGCCGACCCTGATCCGTTCGGTGGCCGCGGCGATCTGACCGATCAGCACCGCCGGTGCCGAGCTCGCAACGGCGACGAAGTGGTGTTCGGCGACCCAGTAGCGCGCATATCCCCACTGCTCGGCATGGCGGGCGAGGTCGACGGTGTTGTGCAGCGCGGACGCCGCGTCACACCCGGCGCTGATCGGCGACAGGTCCAGAATCGACAGCGGGACGTTCACGACAGTCCTGCCTTGGCATAGCGGTTGACCGCTGCCGGTAAACCGAACCGTTCGCGCAGGGTTTCACCGTCGCGGTAGCCGGTGCGGAAGCGCCCGGCCCGCTGCAGTAGCGGAACCACCTCGTCGACAATGACAGGCAGGTCGCCGCTATTGACGGCGGGGCGCAGCCGGAACCCGGCCAGGCCGAGATCATGCCAGCCCAGCAGCAGATCGACCAGTTGCGTCGCGCTACCCTCGAATACCAGGGCATCGGAGCGGAACTCACTGTCACCGGAGAAGCTGACCACCACGTCGGCGATCGCCTTGGGATGCCCGCCCGCGGCGTCGACCTGGCCCAGGATCTCCCGGACGGAAGCCTCATCGCTCGGCGTGACGAAGACGAGATCGGCGGCGGCATCGGCGAATTCATAAACGGGTTGGCCGTGCGCGAGTGCGGCGATCACCGGCTGCCCCTGCGGCGGGCGCGGCGTGATCGACGGGCCCTTCACTGAAAAGTGCGATCCGGTGAAATCGATGTAGTGCAGCTTGTCGCGGTCGACGTAACGGCCGGTAGCGACATCGCGGATAACAGCGTCATCCTCCCAGCTGTCCCATAACCGTCGCACCACCTCGACGAAATCACCTGCTTCGCCGAATAATTCGCCCCCTTCGGGCGCGGATCGCCGCCCGAACGAGGCCGCCTCGTGGGCAGCCGGACTGACCCTTGGCTGCCAGCCGGCGCGGCCGTGCGACACGAAATCCAGCGTCGCGATGGCCTTGGAGACGTGGAACGGCTCGGTATGGGTCACGGTGGCCACCGGAATGAGCCCGATGTGGTGAGTAAGCGGTGCGATCCTGGCCGCGACCAGGACGGCGTCTGCCCGACCGGCCAGTCGGCGCGGGTCGATTTCCTCCCGCCGCCCCGACTGGGCGCTAAAACTGTCATCGACGGTGAGAAAGTCCAGCAAGCCGCGTTCGGCGGTGGCGGCAAGCCGTGCCCAGTACCGGCCCGAGGTCACCGGCGCAGCGCCAGGTTCGGCGGCCAGGGTGCGCCGCCAGGCCTGCGGATGCCACCCGTAACCGTCGAACGCGACGCCGAGATGCAAAGAGTTTTGCGCCATCACACAACTGTCTAACGCGTTCTGTGAGAACGCATTCCGGAATCCGGCGTTGCGCTCACCCTGATTTCAAATCCGCCCAGCTAAGCGCCCGATAACACTTTGACGAAGGCCACCGGAAAAACGTCCCCACGGCTGGGCAAGGGCTCGTCGAGTCGGGCGTAGCCGGCGCTGTCGTAGAGGGCTTCGGCTTCTGGCTGCCGGTTGCCGGTGGTCAGGTAGACCCGGCGATAGCCACGGTCGGTGATCTCAGCTTCCAGCGCAGCGAGCAGCATCGTGGCGTATCCCCGGCGGCGACTTCCGCTGTCGGTCCAAATTCGTTTGAGTTCGGCGGTGTCGCCATCGAAGCGGCAAAACGCCCCGCCGGTCACCGGTTGGCCGCCGAGCAGTCCGATCAGCATGCCGCCATCGGGCGGGGCGAAGGTCCCGGCCGGATGGCTGCGCAGCCACCTCGCGACGTCTGCTTCGGTGCCGTCATAGCGGGTGGCGTACTCGACGGCGAGCTCGGCGAGCAGCGGTTGCGCCAGCTCGTCGTCGGTATGAACTGGGACGAAGCGCAATCCGGTCACCGTGCCATTCTGCCCCCTTTCACCTAAAAGTTGACACCTGTAAAGTCGCGGTTCATGGACAACATCCGAGGCAAGACCATCGCGATCACCGGCGCCGCCCGGGGCATCGGTTTCGCCACCGCCCGGGCGCTGTTGCAGCGCGGCGCGCGCGTGGTGATCGGCGACCGCGACGTCACACTGGAGGAGTCGGCGGTCGCCCAGCTGAGCAAGCTCGGACCGGTCTCGGGCTACCCGCTCGACGTCAGCGATCCCGAATCGTTCGCGACCTTCCTGGACAAGGCCCGCGCCGATGGCGGCGGACACATCGACGTGCTGATCAACAACGCCGGCGTCATGCCGGTCGGCCCGTTCCTCGACCACTCGGAGCAGGCGGTGCGCACCGCCATCGAGGTCAACCTCTACGGCGTGATCACCGGCTGCCGGCTCGTGCTGCCGGAGATGGTCCGGCGCCGCGGCGGCCATATCGTCAACATCGCGTCGATGGCCGGCATGCTGGCCGTACCCGGGCAGGCGCTCTATGCCGGAACCAAGTTCGCGGTCGTCGGCCTGTCGACCGGACTGGCCGACGAGTACGCACCTCAGGGCGTCCAGATCAGTTGTGTCATGCCGACATTCACCAACACCGAGCTGATCTCGGGAACGCACACCACCGCGGCCACCAAACCGGTGCAGCCCGAGGACATCGCCGCCGCGGTCATCAAGGCTCTGGACAAGCCGACAACCGCGATCTCGGTGCCGAACTACTCGCGCTTCCTGGCCGCCGCGGTGATGTTCCTGCCGCCGCGTGGCCGGCGCTGGCTGTCGAAGAAGATGGGCACCGACCGGGTCTTCCTCGACTTCGACACCACCGCACGCGCGGCCTACGAGAAGCGGGCACAAAGCGCCACCGGCGTGGTGGAGAACCCACAGAAAGACTGAGCCGCCGCGACCCGAGTTCTGTTGTGCGGACGGGCTTTATCTCCAGTCTCGGGTCATCCAGAAGTTCTTCGGCGATCTGCCCGACCATGTCGGCCCGGTCGAGGTGGAGAAGGCCGCCTCAGCGGACCAGCGCATCATGTTGCCGGCCAAATACCGTGGCTGCACCGTCAACGGCAACAACAGCCAAGTCCACCACGCCGCCACAGACTGGAAACACGGCAGCACCACCCACTGGACCCACCACCCGACGTCCCACGACGCGGCGGCACCAACACCTACCACCACCGGAGAACGACTCCTGCCCAGAGACGACGAAAAGGACTAGCCCAACACAGGTATGGCGTCTCCCGGCCGGTAGTTTTCGATCGATTCGATATGCGCCAGCAGGACTTCCGGCTCGACGGTGTAGAGCTCGCCCTCGTCCTCGCCGGCCGTGCCGACGAGCATCGCCGTGACCCGTTCGGGAAAGTCGTCGTCTTCGCCGGACGCGGTGATCCAGATTCGGGTGACCGACTCGTGTGCGTCGTCGACGACCGCAGCGGCCGAGGGCTCGTAGAACCAGCTGATCAACGTCTCGGTGGAGAACTCGGCGTCGAACGTCCAGCCGCGGGATGTCAGCCACTCGTCGAACGTCTCGACCGCCTGCGCGAGCTCGACGTCGACGTCGTCGAGCGCGTCCTTCACGTCGTCGGGAATCCACCGCACGTCGCGGGTGGCCTGCCGCTTCTTGCGGCGGGCCTTCTTGGCGTCAGAGTTGCGTGACACCGCTAGCTCAGCGCGCGATCCAGGTCGGTGATCAGATCCTCGGTGCCTTCGAGCCCGACCGAGATCCGCACCACGCCGTCGCCGAGCCCGATCGAGGCCCGGCCCTCGGGGCCCATCGCCCGGTGGGTGGTGGTCGCCGGGTGGGTGATCAGCGACTTGGCGTCACCGAGGTTGTTCGAGATGTCGATCACCTGCAGCTTGTCGAGCACCTCGAAGGCGCGGTCCTTGCCGCCATCGAGCTCGAAGGTCACTACGGTGCCGCCTCCGCGCATCTGCCGTTTGGCCAGGTCGAACTGAGGATGCGATTCCAGGAACGGGTATTTCACCCAGTTCACGCCGGCCTGGCTTTCCAGGAACTCGGCGATGCGCTGGGCGGAGCGGTTCGAATAGTCCACCCGCACCGACATGGTCTCCAGGCCCTTGAGCAGCACCCAGGCATTGAACGCGGACAGTGCAGGCCCGGTGTGGCGCATCAGCTTCTGCACCGGACCGTCGATGTACTCCTTGTCACCCAGGATCGCACCGCCGAGCACCCGACCCTGGCCGTCGATGTGCTTGGTGCCCGAATACACCACCACGTCCACGCCGAGCGGAAAGCCCTGCTGCAGCAACGGAGTGGCAAAGACGTTGTCCAGCACAACTTTCGCGCCGGCCGCGTGCGCCATCTCGGATACCGCGGCGATGTCGACCAGCGATTGCATCGGGTTGGACGGGGTCTCGAAGAACACCGCCTGCGCCGGCGTGGACAGCGCCTGCTCCCACTGGGATAGGTCCTCGCCGTCGACGAAGACGGTCTCGACACCCCAGCGCGGCAGGATCTCGTTGCACACCACGAAGCACGAGCCGAACAGGCTGCGCGCGGCCACCAGTCGATCCCCGGCGCCCAGCAGCGCGCCCAGCGCGGTGAACACCGCAGACATCCCGGACGCGGTCGCGAAGGCGGCCGGTGCCCCCTCGATCAGCCGAAGACGTTCCTCGAACATCGAGATCGTCGGGTTGCCGTACCGGGAATAGACGTAGCGGTCGATATCGCCGGTGAAGGCCTTCTCGGCCTCGGCGGCCGATTCATAGACGTACCCGGACGTGAGGTACATCGCCTCGGCGGTCTCCTCGAAGCCCGAGCGCAGCAGCCCACCCCGCACCCCGATCGTCGCCTGACTGACCCCGTCGGGCAGCGGCGCGGGAATCCGCACCGAGGGAACCTGATCGGTCATGACTGCTTCCAGGGCAGACCCAGCGCCCGCCAGCCGTTGCTGCCGCGGTGGCCGTTCTCGTCGAGTTGCCCCTCGAAACCGTCAAGCATGTTGTACGACGGCGCAATTCCGGCGGCGGTGGCCGTCTCGGCCGCAGGGATGGAGCGATTACCGGAGCGACAGAGGAAGACAACCGGCCGTTCCCCGGGAGCGACGCCGGCGGCGATCAGGTCGGCGACGAAATCGTCGTTGCGCTGACCATTGCCGCGATTCCACTCCACGAACACCACGTTGCGACCAAGACTGGACAGATCGGGCACCCCGACCCACCGCCATTCGGCGTCGGTGCGGCAGTCCACCAGCACCGCCTCGGGGTTCTCGCTGAGCAGCTCCCAGCTCGCCTCAGGGGTGATATCTCCTGCATAGCTCACCCGCCCGAGTCTTCCATATCATCCTGGGACGAACTGAGTACTCCCTAGACCGGACCGGGCGAACAGACCGTCCACTCGCCGTTCTCCCGTACGAAGTTCATCGGCACCTTGATCACGGTGGCGGGCGCGTGGTCGAAATGGTAGACGACGGTGCCGGTGGCCTTATCGCCGTCGATCTTCACCTCGGTCACGTCGTCGACGTAACGCGCACCCTGTGCCGCCTTCGATTTCTGTTGGCGGGCAAGGACTTCGGCTTCGACACCCTGCTGCGTGGCGCAGGTGTACTTGCGGAAGTCCCCGTAGTTATCCCGCTGCAGCGCGTCGTTCTGGCCGACCGCGGCACGACCGACCTTCACATCCTCACTCATCGGCTTGTTACCCAACAGCCAGGCGACCCCCACCGCGGCGAGCACCACCAGCGCAATACCCAGCGCGATCAAAATAGGCATCGGGCTCGAGCCGTCGCCCTCCGGTTCGCTCATGGCTGCCACACCCGGTGCAACACCGTCGACACCTGCCGCACCCGATCGCGGGCGGTGGTGACGTCGGACCCGGTAGCCAGGGCAACCCCGAGCCGCGACCGTGCCGAACCGTCGTGGCGGCCCAACAGCCGCACATCGCTCTCCGGCACGACCAGGGCCTCGGCCAGCACCACGGGGTCGATCTCCGGGGTGTTCGCACTCTCATCGGCCCCGCCATAGGTGACCTCCGCGGCGCCCGGCGAAATCATGATGGTGTCGACCGGCAAGCCCAGGACCGCCCGGGCATACAGCTCGAACTCCGACAACCGCTGGGTGCGCAACGTGACCAGCCCGCTGTCGTACGGACGCACACTGACATCGGAGAAATACACCTCGTCACCCCGCACCAGCAGTTCCACCCCGAACACCCCGCGGCCGCCAAGCGCCCGCACGATCCGCGCAGCCACCGATTTGGCGGCGCCCAGCGCGGCCACGGTCATCTGCTGCGGCTGCCAGGACTCCAGGACACCGCCGTCGAGCTGGCGGTGCCCGATCGGCTCGCAGAAATGCAGCGCCGGACCTGCGGGGCCGTCGGTGCGCACGGTCAGCAACGTGACCGCGTAGTCGATCTCGACGACGGTCTCGGCCAGCACCCGGTTGTGCGGCACCCGGCCTCCGGCGGCGACGGCACGCTGCCAAGCCGGTTCGACGTCCTCGGGACGCAGCAGCACCGACTGACCCTGACCGGGCACCCCGATCACCGGCTTGACCACCAGCGGGAACCCAGCGTGCCCGGCGACCGCGGTCAGCTCCTCGACGGACCCCGCGAACCAGAACGGCGCGGTCGGCAGGCCCAGTTCGTCGGCGGCCAGCCGGCGCATCCCCTCCCGGTCCAGGCTCAGCTGGGTGGCGTAGACACCCGGCACCACCTGGGTGGTTCCGCCGTCCGCGGCGGCCCGCAGCGCGTCGATGGCCACCGCGTTGGTGTCGACGACGACGTAGGCCGGCTCGACGCGGGCGATGGCAGCGGTGAGTTCGTCGGGGTCGGTGATCTTGACGACGACTGCCTCGTCGGCGACGTCGTGGGCCGGGGCGTCGGCGTAGCGATCGACGGCGACCACCTCGGCTCCGAGCCGCTGGAAGGCCAGCACCAGCTCGCGGCTCAGCTCTCCAGATCCGACCAGCATCACACGCATGATGCCCAAGGATAGGTGGGCTCAGCTCCGTGCAGGCCAGTGCCAGGACGGCTCGTCGAGCAGACCCTGGCCAACGATCGCTGTCTGGCCCAGTTCCTTGGTGAGTTCGATGGCGTTCACGTCGCGCTGCTGGCGGCGCAACGCCGTCACCAATGCGTCGGCATGAGTCACGACGACGACCTGAGATCGCTCCGCGGACCGGGCGATCAGTGCGGCCAGCGCGGGCAGCAGGTCCGGGTGCAGGCTGGCCTCCGGCTCGTTGAGCACGGTCAGCTCGGCCGGGCGCGGGGTGAGCAACGCGGCGACCCACAGCAGATAGCGCAGCGTCCCGTCGGACAGTTCGGCCGCGGTCAGCGCCCGCAGCATCCCGGGCTGACGCAGGGTGACCTCGAAGCGGCCGTCGCTGCTGTCGATCTCCACCCGGCTGCCGGGAAAAGCGTCGTCGACCGCTTCGGCCATCCCCGCGGCGTCGCCGATTTCGGCGATGGTCTGCAATGCGGCCGCGAGATCCGCCCCGTCGTGACTCAACACCGTTGTGCGGGTGCCGATCTGGGGCCGGCGGGCGGGGGCTTCGCCGTCGGTGCGGACGTGGTCGTAGAACCGCCAGGACCGCACCCGTTCGCGCAGGGCCAACAGTTCCGGGGCGGCCTGCGGATCGCCCAGTTCGCTGAGCATGCTGTCGAACGGGCGCAGTGCGGCGGGGGTGGTACGCCAGCAGTCGTTGCTGTCGCGGATCCGGACCGCAGGACCCAAGCGCTCGGCGAGCAGAGCCGAGGGCCGCAACACCGGTCCGGCCCACACCGCCTCGGACTTGATCTCCGGATCCAGGTTGAACGCGGATCTGCCGGGGACGGGCATCCCGAAGTCGACGGCATAGCCGAAGTCCTCGCCGGCGAAGCCCAGCTTGAGGCTCGCCGGGCCCGCTTTCCCCTCCCCCGCCCACATCGTCGAGCTGAGTCCGCCCTCGCGGGCCAACGCGTTGACCGAGCCGTTGCGCGCCGAGTCAGCAAGTAGCCGCAGTGCCCGGTAGAGGCTGGACTTGCCCGAGCCGTTGGGGCCGGTGACGACATTGCAGCCGCGCAGCGGCACGACCAGCCGGCGAAGCGAGCGGTAGTTCTCCACGGCCACGGTGTCGAGCATGGCCCCAGCTAACCAGGAGGCGCCGACACACCCGCCTCGGCGGGCTCAGCTCACACGGCGATGGTGTCGAGACTCGGGACCGCAGTGGCGGGCTGCTCCGGTTGGGTGCCCGGCACGGTGGTGTACGGCCACAGGTCAGGCGGGATGATTTGGTTGCCCGTCACCCCGGTCAGCCGAGCGATGATCTGTGCCGGAATGTTCGTCAGCTGGTAGAGGACCGCGCCGATGACCTGGATGGGCAGCTTCAGCGGTCCCGACATGTCGGCGGTGAGTCCATTGAAAACGGTGTACACGAAATAGGGAACGATTCCTGCGATGGTCCGTAGATCCAGAGACACGTTGGTGGCGACGCTGGGATAGCCGTACATCGCGATCGCGTCGGTCAGTGCCTGCTTCAGTGCGGCCTCACCGGGAACCACCGGCTTGTAATCGTTTCCGGACCGATCCATCAGGGGCTTGCCCTGCGAATACGACGGCGGCGTCAACCCGAAGAGTGAGTCCACCGTGGGCGTGATGTCGATGTTGACATAGGTGTTGTTGATCGCTCCCGGCTCGAAACCGGGGCCGTTCGCGATCACGAAAGTGGTAGTTTCCCAGGGTGTTTGGAAGCCATGGGCCCGCATATCAGAGCCGAGTTTGATCGTCGGCCACGGGACCTGACCGTGGTCGGTGGTCACCAATACGGTCCACGGTTCGTCCGGGTGCGCGGTGTTCCAGGCATCGACCGCGCCCATGATGTCGCCGACGTTCTGATCGACGTTGCGTAGCGCGGCGGCGTACTGCGGCGATCCGGCGTCGTACTCATGCCCGGTGTCATCGACGCCGACGAAGTAGGTGAAATTGAAGCTGGAGACCCCGGGCGTGGTGCCGTTGATCGCGTCGACGGAGGCCTGACCCACCAGGTCGTCGGTGGCCAGCCAGCTGTTGTTGTACTTCGGGAAGAACATGATCTTGTCAGCCGGGATCGAACCGGCGCCGGCGATCTGGGCGATGTTCTCCCAGTCGGCAATCGCCGTGGTCTCGATCGACGGGTCGTACGTTTCGAGCTGGTTGAAGATCGTCGGCCACTTGTCGTAGGTCCACGGGGTGAACACGTTGTTGAACACACCCGCCGTCTCACCCCACACGCCCGTGAGGATCCCGGTCCACGAGGGGTTGGACATGGTGGTGTGCCCGACGATGGTCGACACGGCCGTGGTGCCGCCATTCATCAGGGCGAGCAGGTTCACGTTGGCGGGGTCGGCGAGGATCGCACTGAGATTCGTGCCGTCGATACCGATCACCAGCACGTGCGTCGGTGTACCGGCGGCCAGGGTGCTGACCGAACCGCCGTTGGCCGACGCGGCCGACGCGGTGGCGGTCATGACCACACCGCGACGACTGTGGCCGATCCCTGAGGACACCGTCGTCGAGCCTGCGCCAGAGGAAGCCACGGGAGCGATCCCCAGCGTCGACAACGCCAGCGAGAGCGCCTCCGCCGCTGGAGTTGTCGTCGTGCGCCCGGCGGCAGTGGGCTTGCGGGTGGCTGCCGCCGAGGCGGACGACTTCGCGGGTTGGCTGACGGCGCCGGTGGTGCGCCGAGTGTCAGTCTGTGGGCGGGTGCGTGCGCGCGGCCCAGCGCTGGACGAGCTGGACTTGGTGGCGCCCGCAGACGGGCCCGCATCGGAGCCGCCCGCGTCGGCATAAGCGACTGCGGTCGCGACCGACGACCCTAGGCCGAAAAGGCCTGCGGCGGCGACACCCACGCATAGTTGTTTGGCACGACCCATTGCCCGCTCCCGACCTCGTTCGAAACAACCGATGGCGACAGGTGCGGGCAACCCGCCGGGACCCGTTCGCCGGCAATATCTTTACTCAACGTGGGTGAACTCCGCGCCAACTCTGCCAAACCTGCGAGTCAGGAATCCAGGTCGGCGCGGAAGGCTGTCATCGCGGCCAGCACGGCGGTGAACACCCGGTGCGCGGCAGCAAGATCCTCGTCCGGGAGATCGGCCAGCTCGCGGTGGGTGTGCGTGGCCAGCGGGGTGAAGAAAGCCCGGCCCACTTCGATGCCGTGGTCGGCATAACGCAGGATCACTTTACGGCGGTCGGACGGGTCGGAGTCGCGGCGCAGGTGCCCCGATTCGATCATCCGCTCGACGAGGTAGGTGATCGCCGCACCAGACAAGCCCATCCTGGTGCGCAGTTCCCCGGCAGTCAGCGCGGCGCCGGCGTTCTCGGCGACCATGATGTGCACCAGCGCCCGGAAGTCGTTGGCCGAGAGCTGATGGACGCTGGCGAATGCCCGGCCGATCTGATCCGATTCGGCCGACAACGCCTGAACGTCGGCGACCATGGCCGACTCCAGCTCGGTCCGGCCGGCGTTATCCACCACTCCAGGATATCCGTTAAGTAGATGAAATGTTAAGAAATTGAAGCTATGTTGGACGTCATGCACCGAGGACTCGATGCCAGGCGGCCGCTGTGGGATCGCATCGGCGATCTCGTCAGCAACCGGCATTCCTGGCTGTTAGCGCTGCTCGTGGCGGTGATCGGCGGCGGGCTGCTGGGCGCCATCGGGCAGAGCTCCTCGGCCGAACAATCACCGGTGTCCCTGCCACCTAGCTCCGAGTCAGCCCAGGTCGCTGAGCTGCTCAAGGAATTTCCCGGCGGTGAGGCGGCACCGGTGATCCTCGTCGTCACCCGCGCCGACGGCGAATCACTGACGTCGACCGACCTGGCCGCGGCCGAAGCGGCGCGCGGGCGCATGGTCGCCGCCGCCGGCACCGGTGGCCCGCCGATCCCGGTCACCGCCGCCGACGACGGCAAGGCCGCGCTCGCCCCGGTACCGGTCTCCTCCTCATTGTCCGGCTTCGCACTCAGCGACGAAGTGAAGGCGCTGCGGGAAGCCGCCAAGACGGGGTTGCCCACCGACCTGGCGGTCAGCGTCACCGGTGGGCCGGCGTTCGGTGCCGACATCGCAAACGCCTTCGCCGGGGCCAACATCACCCTGCTGGCCGTCACCGGAGCGGTGGTCGCCCTGCTGCTGATCGTCACCTACCGCTCACCGGTGCTGTGGCTGGTGCCGTTGCTGGTGATCGCGTTCGCCGATCGGGTTGCCGCGGTGCTGGGCTCGGCCATCGCCGAGGCCACCGGCCTGGCCGCCGACGGTTCGACATCCGGTATCACCAGCGTCCTGGTGTTTGGCGCGGGCACCAACTACGCGCTGCTACTGATCTCGCGCTACCGGGAAGAGTTGCGCCACACAACGGGACATCGCCAAGCGCTGCGCACCGCGGTCCGATTCGCCGGTCCGGCGATCGCCGCCAGCAATGCCACCGTGGTGCTGGCCCTGCTGACGCTGCTGTTCGCGTCGTCTCCCAGCACCCGCAGCCTCGGGGTACAAGCCGCATCGGGGTTGCTGGTCGCCGCGGTGTTCGTGCTGCTGATGCTGCCGCCCCTACTGGCCTTGTTCGGCCCGAAGTTGTTCTGGCCGTTCATCCCTCGCGCCGGCGCCCAGGAGACCACCGACACCGGGGCCTGGCATCGGGTCGCCGACTGGGTGTCCGAGCATGCCGGGCGGGTCGCCGTCGCGGCCACCGCGGTGCTGGCCGTGCTGGCCACCGGCCTGTTGGTAACCCCGGTGGGGCTCAACCAGATCGACCAGTTCCGGGTGAGCGCGGACTCGGTGGCCGGTTACCGGACGCTGTCCGCGCATTTCCCCAGCGGGCTCACCGACCCGACCCGGGTGATCGCCAGCGCCGACAGAAGTGCGGCGGTCAACCAGGCCATCCTGGCCACCCCTGGCGTTGTCTCGGCCAACCCGGCGGGTCAGTCCGCAACCGGGCTGGCCCAGTGGCAGGTCGTCATCAATGCCGAGCCGGCGTCGGCAGCAGCTTTCGATACCATTGCCGCCCTGCGGGATTCGGTGCACCAGGCTGACCCCGCCGGATTGGTGGGCGGCTCGGACGCCCAGGCGCTGGACGCCAAGAATGCTGCGGTGCGCGACCGCTGGGTGGTGATTCCCGCCATCCTGATCGTGGTACTCGCAGTGCTGTATGCCCTCCTGCGGGCCGCCCTGGCTCCACTGGTGTTGGTGGGGGCCACCGTGCTGTCCACGATGGCCGCCCTCGGGCTGGGTGGCTGGGTCAGCGTGCATCTGCTCGGTTTCCAGGCGCTGGACAACACGACACCGCTGTTCGCGTTCCTGTTCCTGGTCGCTCTCGGGGTGGACTACACGATCTTCCTGGTCACCCGCGCCCGCGAGGAGACAGCGCAGTTCGGCACCCGCGGCGGGATTGTGCGGGCGGTGTCGGCGACCGGCGCGGTCATCACCAGTGCCGGCATCGTGCTGGCCGCGGTGTTCGCCGTGCTGGGTGTGCTGCCACTGATCGTGATGACTCAGTTGGGCATCATCGTGGGCCTGGGCATCCTGCTGGACACATTCGTGGTGCGCACGGTCGTGATCCCGGCGTTGTTCACGCTGATCGGGCCGGCGATCTGGTGGCCGGCATTCACCCGCAGCGAGATCGAGCGGGTCGAGGGCGCGTAACGTCGTGGCATGACGAATGCCGCCGCGCTGCCGCCACTGCATATGCGGCGCAACGGGTTCGACCCGACACCCGAGCTGCGCGAGATCCGCGAACGCAGCGGTGTGGTCACCGCCGTCAACGCGTTCGGCATGCAGGTGTACCTGATCACCCGGTATGACGACATCAAGGCGGTGCTCTCGGATCACGAGCACTTCTCCAACGCCAGACCACCCGGTTTCGTGGTGCCCGGCGCGCCGCAGCTGGCCGAGGACGAGCAGGCCAGTGCCCGGGCGGGCAACCTGTTGGCCCTCGACCCGCCCCAGCACAGCAGGCTGCGCAGGATGCTCACCGGCGAATTCACCGTGCGCCGGATGACGGCACTTGAGCCGCGTATCGCGGAGATCGTCACGTCCCGCCTCGATGCGATCGAACAGGCGGGCGCACCAGCCGATCTGGTGGCCGACTTCGCCCTGCCGATTCCCTCGCTAGTGATCTGCGAGCTGCTCGGCGTGCCGTACGCCGACTGGGACGATTTCCAGCGCCGCAGTGCCCGCCAGCTCGACCTGTCCATCCCGATTCCCGAACGCCTGGAGCTGGTGCGGGCCGGACGCGAGTACATGGGCTCGCTGGTGGCCGCGGCCCGCCGCGCGCCGGGCGCGGACATGCTCGGCATGCTGGTGCGCGAGCACGGCGATGAGCTCAGCGACGACGAGCTCATCGGGATATCGGCACTGCTGCTACTCGCCGGCCACGAGACGACGTCGAACATGCTGGGGCTGGGCACGCTGGCGCTGTTGCGGCACCCCGCGCAACTCGCCGCCGTCCGCGACGACCCGGACGCGGTCGCCCCGGCCGTCGAGGAACTCCTTCGTTGGCTGTCAATCGTGCACAGCAGCATCCCCCGGATCACCACGGCCGATGTCGAGATTGCCGGGGTCGACATCCCGGCAGGCAGCCTGGTGCTGGCGGCACTGGCGTCGGGCAACCGGGATGCAGCGCTTGTCGATGACCCCGACGCATTGGACATCAGACGAGATGTGTTAGGACACTTAGCCTTCGGACACGGTGCGCATCACTGCCTGGGGGCGCCGCTGGCCCGCATGGAGATGCGGATCGCTTTCCCCGCGCTGTTGCGCCGTTTTCCGGGCCTGGCGTGCGCTGCGCCGTTCGAAGAGATCGAGTTCAAACCATTCCACTTCATCTACGGCCTACGATCGCTGCCGGTGACCTGGTGAACCTCAGGACTCGTGCTCGTCATGGAGCCCCTCGAACACGCCCGCGCGGGTCAGCAGCAGCAGGCTGACGGCCAACACCCAGATCGGGAACCCCAGCGTCAACCACATGCTGATATCGCCGGCAATCAACAGCGAAACCGCGAGTAGATAGCTGGCATACACCAGCCAGCGCGGCATCAGACCGGTGCGCAGCCAGATCGTCGCCAACGACATCATGAACACCGCGCCCATCCGCAGGGCATAGGTCTTCGACAGCGCCAGCACGGTCATCTGCCCAAACAGGGCCACCTCGGCATGACCGGGCTGGTCGTGCCCCACCGCGCCGTTGGTCGCCGCCAGGCCCGCCCCGATCGCGCTCGTCACGAACATCATCGCCAGGAAAAGCAATCCGCTGCCCAGGAAGACCGTGGAGAAGAACCGGTCTTCGAGGCGGCCCAGGTTGTCGCGGACGACACCGATGAACCACAGGAAGCTGATCCCCGCGAATGGCATCAACATGGCGGCGATCTTCATCTTGCCGCCCGCCGCGTCCAGCCACTGTGTGCCCGGTTCCGCGCCCTCCGGCAACGACGAGCGGATCAGGATCAGGTTGGCGCCGAACAACAATGCGAACGCCACGCCGGCCACCGCGGCTGCCCGCGGCGTGGTCAGGGTTTTCGGTGTCGCCGAGCTTTTGGCGCCAATGATGGAGTCGGGCACGTCGTCATGGTGACAGACTCAGGGCTGCCCAGGCAGCAAACGCACCATCAAACCGTGCGATTCGGCGCAGAGCGTTCCATCTGGGTCTCTCAGCTCGGCGTTGACGAACGCCTTGCGTCCCTCAGCTTCCCGCAGCCAGCCACGCACCGTCAGGTCAGTGTCGATCGGCGTGACGTTGCGGTAGTCGACATGCAGGAAGGCGGTCCGGCTGATCGGGCGCCCGGTCGCATGGATGACCATCCCGAACACCGAATCGAACATCAACGGCAGCACACCGCCGTGCACGGCATAGTTGCCGCCGACGTGAAACCGGCTGAACCGGACGGTCAACTCGACAGCCTCGGCATCGAACTTGGTCACGTGGTACGGCGCCATCAGCAGGCTGCCGGCACCGGGCAGGCTGGGCACTCGGTTGGCCGGGCCGACCCCCTCCGCAGCCTCGAACGGGGCCAGCATGGTCACCAGTTCCTCGACCCGGTCGGCGGCCGCGCTCCAGGTATCCGGGTCCGGGTTGGCCGACACGGCCAGGTCTTGCGCGCGGCGCATCGCCGTCAGGAACCGGCCGAAACCCTCGCCGGGTTGGGCGACTTCGAATTTCGGGAAGCCGCCGTGCTTGTAGTAGTCAGGGTCGAGTTCGCGTTCATTACCAGTCCGCTGTTGACGCAGGCGCTCATCACCGCTCACGCTCGCGGCGCCAGGATATCGCGACGCACGATGGTCTGATCCCGGCCCGGACCCACGCCGATGCACGAAACATAAGCTCCGGCAAGCTCTTCTAGCCTCAGCACGTAGTCACGCGCCTTGGCCGGCAGGTCATCGAACTCGCGCGCCCCGGAGATGTCCTCCCACCAGCCGGGCAATTCCTCGTAAATCGGCTCGGCGCGGGCGATATCGCTCTGGGTCATCGGCATCTCGCTGGTGCGCTTGCCGTCGACCGTGTAGCCGACGCACACCGGCACCGTCTCCAAGCTGGACAGCACGTCGAGTTTGGTCAGGAAGTAGTCGGTGATGCCGTTGACCCGGGTGGCGTAACGGGCGATGACCGCATCGAACCAGCCGCAACGGCGCGGGCGGCCCGTCGTCACCCCGACCTCGCCACCAGTCTTGGCCAGATACGCACCGTTCTCGTCGAACAGCTCGGTAGGGAACGGGCCCGAACCGACCCGGGTGGTGTACGCCTTCAGAATGCCGAGCACGGTGGTGATGCGGGTCGGGCCGATCCCCGACCCGACGGCGGCACCGCCGGCCGTTGGATTGGACGAGGTGACGTACGGATAAGTGCCGTGGTCGACGTCGAGCAGCGTGCCCTGCGACCCCTCCAGCAGCACCGTCTCACCCGACTCCAGCGCGGTGTTGAGGATCAGGCGGGTATCGGCGATGCGGTGCTTGAAGCCCTCCGCCTGAGTCAGCAGCGCCTCGAGGACCTCGTCGGCGTCCAGCGCCTTGCGGTTGTAGATCTTGACCAGCACCTGGTTCTTGAGCTCCAGCGAGGCGCCGATCTTGGCGGCTAGCAGGTCGGGGTCCAGGACGTCGGCGACGCGAATGCCCATCCGGGCGATCTTGTCCTGGTAGCAGGGTCCGATGCCACGGCCGGTGGTGCCGATCTTCTTGCTGCCCATGTAGCGCTCGGTGACCTTGTCGATGGCCACGTGATAGGGCATCAGCAGGTGGGCGTCCGCGGAGATCAGCAGCCCCGAGGTGTCGACGCCGCGATCCTCCAGCCCCGCCAGCTCACCCAGCAGCACGCCCGGATCGACGACGACACCGTTGCCGATGACGTTGGTCACCCCCGGTGTCAGGATGCCGGACGGGATCAGGTGCAGCGCGAAGTTCTCGCCGGTGGGCAAGACCACGGTGTGCCCGGCGTTGTTACCGCCCTGGTAGCGCACCACCCATTGGACGCGTCCACCGAGTAGGTCGGTGGCTTTTCCTTTGCCCTCGTCGCCCCATTGGGCGCCGATCAGGACGATTGCCGGCATCGCGTTTCTCCTGCTTATTGTGGTGCAGCCGGTGACCTACCCTATCGGAGCACAGCACCAGGAGTGTCCTTGACCAACACCGAGATCTCCGTGTTGCGTTTTGGGGGCACCCGTCTGCCCCGTGCGCTGGCCTCGTTGCCGCGTCATGACGACCCCGATCCGGACGCGATCGATGCCGCCGTGAAGGGGGCGTCGAGGGTGGTGATCGTGGGTTCGGCGGCCGACCTGGCGACGGTGCTCACCCGACTGATGCGCACCGAACGCCTCGATATCGAGGTGGCGCTGGTGTCCCGGTGGCGCGGCGCCAGACGGGCATTAACCGGTGTGGCGCAACGTATTCCGCTGATCCGCGACGAGACAGGTACGGCGCTGATCGATGCCGCGTTCTGGCTTCCGCCCGGCGACGACCGGGTGATCTACGGTGAGGCCGTCGTGGACGACGACGTGCTGTTCGACGGTGAGGTGACGGCCGTGCGCATCGAGCCGACCGCCTCGATGCCGGGCCTGCGGGCGGCCGCACTGACCAGCCGGATGCGTCCGAGACGCTGGCTGACCGGCCGGGCCGTCCAGCTCGGCACCACCGGCGCTCGCGTCGTGCGCGACGGCGTCGAGCTGCCCAGGGAGGCGAAACGGTCGGCGTTCTATCGGCACACGACGGGCTGGCTGCGGGTCTCGTGACCCCAGGTCACACGGGGTGTCCGGTAGTTTCGTGAGGTGAACATCCGTCCGCTGCACCAGTCGGTGCGGCCCAGCCCCGTCTTTTTGGTGATCGTGGCGTTCACCGTCGCGGGCGGGGTGCTGGCCTGGCTGGCCGCCGCCTCCGTGCGGCCATTGGCGTACGTCGGGGTGTTCACCTTCGTCGTCGCCGGTTGGCTGGTGTCGCTGTGCCTGCACGAGTTCGGTCACGCGTACACGGCCTGGCGGTTCGGCGACCACGATGTCGCGATGCGCGGCTATCTGACGCTCAACCCGCTGAAGTACTCCAGCCCGCTGCTGTCCCTGGGCCTGCCGCTGCTGTTCATCGCCCTGGGCGGTATCGGATTACCCGGCGGCGCGGTGTACGTCCGCACGGCGTTCATGACCCCACGTCAACGCACGCTGGTCAGCCTGGCAGGCCCGGCAGCCAACCTGGTGCTGGCCGTCGCCCTGCTGGTAGTCACCCGGGTGTTCTTCGACCCGGCCCACGGGGTGTTCTGGTCGGCGGTCGCGTTCCTGGGGTTCCTCCAGATCACCGCCCTGCTGCTGAATCTGCTGCCGATCCCCGGCTTGGACGGCTACGGAGCGCTGGAACCGCACCTGAGCCCCGAGACGCAGCGCGCGGTGGCACCGGCCAAACAGTTCGGGTTCTTGTTCCTGATCGTGCTGCTGCTGGCGCCGGCGTTGAACCAGTGGTTCTTCTCGGTGGTGTTCTGGTTCTTCGACCTGTCCGGGGTGCCCGCACCGCTGGCATCGATCGGCGCACAGCTGACTCGCTTCTGGTCCGCCTGGGTCTGATTCGGACACCAAGGCGGAGGGCAGCGATCCCCTCCGTCGTTGCCCCCCGACTCGGTTTCATCCCCCGGTTGGCAAACTTCAACCTAGCGAGCCGTATGCGAGCTGGGCGCGAGTTCGCAGTATTTGGGACAAATATTTGGGTTCTGGGGACGAACGTCCTTTCCAAGACCCAACTCACACGAACAACGCGCACCAGCCCTTGCCACATATGCGTCTTTGTGCATATATTTCGGGCATGGGTTCAGGACACGACCACAGCCACGGTGGTGATGCGCGGGTAAGCCGGATGCTGATCGCCGCGGGCATCTTGACCGTGTTCTTCGTCATCGAGCTGACCACCGCGCTGATGATCAATTCGATCGCCCTGCTGGCCGACGCGGGCCACATGCTGACCGACCTGGTCGCCATGTTCATGGGGCTGACCGCCGTGCTGCTGGCCCGTCACGGTCCGGCATCAGCGGCCCGAACCTACGGCTGGCATCGCGCCGAGGTGTTCACCGCGGTGGCCAACGCCGTCCTGCTACTCGGCGTCGCGACGTTCATCCTCTACGAGGCGATCGAGCGGCTCGGCAACGCGCCGGAGATCCCAGGCGTCCCGATGATCGTGGTGGCTCTCGCCGGCCTGATCGCCAACCTCGCGGTGGTTCTGCTGCTGCGCTCGCAATCCCACGAAAGCCTCGCCGTCAAGGGCGCCTACATGGAGGTCGTGGCCGACACCGTCGGCAGCATCGGCGTGCTGATCGCCGGCATCGTGAACGTGACGACGCACTGGCCCTACGCCGACGTGGTGGTCGCGGTGTTCGTCGCGCTGTGGGTGTTGCCGCGCGCGATCGGACTGGCCCGCGCCGCCCTGCGGATCCTGTCCGAATCCTCACCCCAGCACATCGACGTCGAGGAGCTGCGCGCCGCGCTGGCCGCCGTCGATGGGGTCACCGAGGTCCACGACCTGCACGTGTGGACGCTGGTTCCCGGCAAGGACATGTGCACCGCTCATCTGACCAGTAGCGGGGACTCCGACCGGGTGCTCGACGACGCCAGGGCCGTGTTGGCCGCCCGCGGACTAGACCATGCGACGGTGCAGGTCGAGCCGCCCGGATGCGCCGACGACTGCCCCGGACAGACCGACTGGTGAGCTAGTTGAGCACCCCGCCGCGCTGGCCCATCGGCCTGCGCGCGGCGATCAGCACCGCGATCCCCGTCACGGCCGGCTGGGCCGCGGGGGCGATGAGTTCCGGGCTGATCGCCACCCTGGGGGCCTTCACGTCACGCTTCGGCGGCGACCGGCCCTACGCCAACCGGGGCATCGAGCTGGCGACGGTAGCGGTGTCATTGGCAGCGGCGGTCGCACTGGGCGACTGGTCGGCGCAGGTGCCGTGGCTCGGCGTCGCGACCGTGTCGCTGGTGGCCGTCGCGGCGGTGTGGCTGTGCAACGCACTGGCCGTCGGACCGCCAGGGGCGTACGTGTTCGTGGTGGCCTGCGCTGCCGGTATCGGTGTCTCGGCAGCCCACCTGGCGCCCTGGACGATCGGGATGCTGGTGCTGGCCGGCGGGGCGGTGGCCTGGATCGTGCAGATGGCTGGCGCGCTGGCCGGCTTCCGCCGGCCCGAGCGGGCCGCGGTCGCAGCGGCCGCCGAGGCCGTGGCCGGCTACATCGAGGCCGCCAACACCCTGCAGGAACGAGCGGCCCGCCACCGCGCGGCAAGCGCATTGCACAGGTCCTGGAGCGTGCTGGTCAACTACCAGCCGCTGCCGGCGCCACAGACCAGCGTCCTGCACCGGCTGCGTGCCGCCAACCACGCGGTGCACGTCCTGTTCACCGCGGCAGTGACCGCCGCCGCACAGGGCGCCACCCCAGCCGCGGAGTCCGCCGAACAGGCCCGCCGACTCGGTGCGCTGCAGCTGGCCCCGGAAACCGTTGCGACCAGGGCCGCCGACCGGATCCCGCTGGGCAGCCCACCGCTGGTGACCGTGTTGCGCCGCGCAGTCAGCCCCGGCTCGCATGTCCGCCACATCATGGCGCGAGTCGCGATCGGGGTCCCGCTAGCCGGTGCGGCAGCGATGGCACTGGGCGTCGACCACGCCTACTGGGCGATGGCGGCCGCGGTGCTGGTGCTGCATCAGGGCACCGACCGCAGCCGGACCTTGCGCCGCGGCGCCGAGCGGCTGCTGGGCACCTGGGTGGGCCTCGGGCTGGCCGGGGTCATCCTGTCGCTACACCCCCAGGACCTGTGGCTGGTGCTGCTGCTAGCGCTGTTGAATTTCGTCATCGAGCTCCTGGTGGTCCGAAATTATGCGCTGGCGACGGTTTTCATCACAACGACCGCGCTGACGATCTCGTCGGGAACCCATACCGTCGACATCGGCCACCTGCTGCTGGCACGCGGTATCGACACCATGATCGGCTGCGCGGTCGGGGTGACGGTCTATCTGGTGGCCGCACGCCGGCAAGAGGTCACCCGGCTGCCCGACGCCGTCGGGCGCACGCTCGAGGCGGCCGCCGACGTCTTCGGATACATCGCCGCCGGCGACACCGCCGGGCTGGCAGCCCGGGCGGCCCGGCGAGACCTGCAGATCGCCACGATCGGGTTGATGGAGGCCGACGAGGCGATGCTGGCCGGCTCGCCGCGCAACCGGGCGATCGCCGAACAGTTGTTGCCCGCGGTCGCGGCGAGCGAGCAGCTGGCCTACCGAACGATCGCGGCCTGCTGGACCATCGAGCACCGAGCTGACGGCGTCGAGTTCGGCCGGTCGCTGTTCGACGGCCGCTCAGCCCAACCGGACGTCCTGGCGCTACGGGCGCTGGCGGCCGCGGTACGCGGCGGTGACCCACCGCCCGAACCGGGGGATCCCCCGGCCTTCCTGGCCGACGTGATCACGCAGCTGCGCCGAGCGCTGGATCGTTAGGCCGGACTGTCTGGCTAGGCCAACCCGAGTTCGACCCTGGCCGCCGGATCGCAGTCGTCGAGTAGGTCAAGGCAGCGGGCGAACTCCTCGGTCTCCCCGATGTTGTCGGCCGCGCGTGCCAGGGCCGCAACACAGCGCAGGAAGCCGCGGTTGGGTTCGTGGCGATACGGGACGGGGCCGAAGCCCTTCCAGCCGTTGCGGCGCAGCTGGTCCAGGCCGCGGTGGTAACCGGTCCGGGCGTAGGCGTACGCGGTGACTGCCTTGTCGTCGGCCAGCGCTTCCTCGGCCAGGACGGCCCACGCTATGGATGCGGACGGATGAGCGGCGGCCACGATCGCCGCCTTCTCACCGGCCAGGAGCTCTGCTTCGGCCTCGATATCACCGGGCAGCAGCACAGGCGGAGGGCCCAGGAGATCACCAAACGATGTCATTGGCCCATTGTGCCGGTGCCACCGCCAGCGGATGGTCATACCCAACCGTTAGGGTCAAAGCACCAGCACTTCAGGAGGACGGCAGCACCCCATGTCGAACCCATCCGGGCCCGACCACGACGACGCGACCAACGCGATCGTCGGAAGAGACGACGAGCAGCCAACCCAGGAGACCGACGCGGCCACCGAGGTGATCGGGGCTGCCGACGCATCGCCCGAACGGCGTTACACCGCACCGGGATTCGATGCAGGCTCGACGCAGATCATCGACCGCACACCGGACCCCGAGACCGAGATCTTCTCAACCCCCACCGAGGTCTTCGCAGTCTCCGGACCGCCACGGACCGGCCCGCAGGCCATCCCACCGCGTCCGGTTCCGACACGCCGGCGCAGCTGGGCCCTGGTGCTCGCCGTGATCGCCGTCATCGCGGCGCTGGCCGCGGTCGCGGTCGCGGTCACCTTCTTGCTCACCCGCGACGATTCGGCCAAGGCGAGCCAGGAGGACCTGGTCCGCTCGACGATCCAGAGCTTCGATGCGGCGGTGCAAACCGGCGACCTGGCCGCGCTGCGCGGCATCACCTGCGGCCAGACCAGGGACAGCTACGTCAAGTACGACGACCAAGCCTGGTCGGACACCCACGCGCGGGTGGCCGCGGCCCGGCAGTACCCGGTGGTGGCCAGCATCGACGAGGTCGTCGTCAACGGCGACCACGCTGAGGCCAACGTCACCTCATTCATGGCCTTCGATCCGGCCACTCGGTCCACCCGCAGTTTCGACCTGCAGTTCCGCGACAACCAGTGGAAGATCTGCCAGTCCTCCTGAGCTTCAGACCCGCCGAGATCGACACCAGGGTCGCGCAAACGGATTGATCCGCAGCCCTGATGTCGATGTCGTGGACGCGACCGGGCGGATCTAGCCCGCGGAGACCGAACGGCCCGCGCTGTGCAGGTCGTTACAGGCCTCGACAACGCGCTCGGCCATCGAAGCCTCGGCCTTCTTGAGGTAGCTGCGCGGGTCGTAGACCTTCTTGTTGCCCACCTCGCCGTCGATCTTGAGCACGCCGTCGTAGTTGGTAAACATGTGCGCGGCGAGCGGACGGGTGAAGGCGTACTGGGTGTCGGTGTCGACGTTCATCTTCACCACGCCGTACTTCAGCGAGTCCTCGATCTCTGACTTCAGCGAGCCCGACCCGCCGTGGAAGACGAAGTCGAACGGCTTGGACCCCTCGGGCAGACCGAGCTTGGCCGACGCAACCCGCTGGCCCTCGGCCAGCACCTCGGGCTTGAGCACCACGTTGCCCGGCTTGTAGACACCGTGCACATTGCCGAACGTCGCGGCCAGCAGGTATTTGCCGTGCTCACCGGCGCCAAGGGCCTCGATGGTCTTCTCGAAGTCCTCCGGCGACGTGTACAGCTTCTCGTTGATCTCGGCTTCGACGCCGTCCTCTTCACCGCCGACCACGCCGATCTCGATCTCCAGGATGATCTTGGCGGCGGCCGCCTGCTTGAGCAGTTCCTGGGCGATCGACAGGTTCTCGTCAATCGGGACCGCCGAGCCGTCCCACATATGGGACTGGAACAGCGGGTTCTGGCCCCTGCTGACGCGTTCGGCGGAGATCGCGAGCAGCGGACGGACCAGGCCGTCGAGCTTGTCCTTGGGGCAGTGGTCAGTGTGCAACGCCACCGTGATCGGGTACTTCGCGGCGACCACGTGGGCGAACTCGGCGAGGGCTACCGCGCCGGTAACCATGTCCTTGACACCGAGTCCGGAAGCGAATTCGGCTCCACCGGTGGAGAATTGGATGATGCCGTCACTGCCGGCGTCGGCGAAACCCTTGATCGCCGCGTTGACGCTCTCCGAGCCGACGCAGTTGATCGCCGGGAATGCGAACGAGTGCTCCTTGGCGCGGCCCAGCATCTCCGCGTAGACCTCGGGCGTTGCGATGGGCATGGCACTTCCTCTCGACGCTGGCGCTGAACGAAGTCAGTATGTCAAGAAGCCCGTCGACCGGCACGGGGCGCTGATCCTTCCTAGCCAGTAGCCCCCGGTACCCTTGGGCGTCGTGACCACCACCACCCTGGCGCTCATGCCGGACTTTCTCGACCCGCTCAAGCTCATCGAGCAGTTCGGCACCTGGGCGTTGGTCGGCATTCTGGTCGTCGTTTTCATCGAATCCGGCGTGCTCTTCCCTGTGTTGCCGGGCGACACGCTGCTGTTCGTGGCGGGCATGCTGGCCGCCGGAACCGCCGCACGCGGGGCCGACGTGGCCGCCAGCTTCCAACTGTGGCAGCTGTTGGTGTTCATCCCGATCGCCGCGATTCTCGGCGGGCAGGTGGGCTACTTCGTCGGTCGCTTCCTCGGTACCGCGATGTTCAAGCCGAACGCGCGGATCCTCAAGCAGCGCTACCTGGACGAGGCCCACATCTTCTTCGAGCAGCGTGGGCCGTTCGCGATCGTGCTAGCCCGGTTCGTCCCCATCGTGCGGACACTGGCTCCGATCACCGCGGGGGCAGCGAAGATGAAGTACGGCGTCTTCACCCTCTACAACGTCATCGGCGCGATCCTGTGGGGGGTCGGCCTGACACTGCTCGGCTACGGGCTGGGCCAGTTCGAGATCATCCAGAAACTCCTCGAGCCGATCTTCATCCTCATCGCGGTTGTGTCGATCGCCCCGATGATCTGGGAGTGGTACAAGCGCCGCAAGGCCGCCAAAGCCGCGACCGAACCGGTCACCGAGTCGTAGCGAACTCAAAGAGAGTTTTGCTCACCGCGCCGCCACGCGCCGCCACGCGGCCGGCTGGCCCAGCAATTTGCCAGGTAGCACACAGCGTTTCTCACAGCAACCGCCGGTAATTTTCGCTGATCAAGCGAAAGGACACGGGGGATATGAAGCTAATTCTCAAGGGAGCGGTCGTAGTGGCCGGCATCGCGCTCGCCACCGCAGTGGGCCCGACGGTCGTTGCTGTGGCCAGTCCGACGACGACGTTTGCCGTCCAGGACGGCGACAGCGGCGTTGGTGGTGCGGCAATCGATACCGACGGCACCCAGGGAAGCTACAAGGCCGCTGTCGACGGGTCGATGAGCGGCCCGCTGATGGTCGCGAAGCCGCAGAGCTAAGAATGCTCGAGCCGCGCCAGCGCGGCGAACAGCTCCTGCAGCCCACTCAGTGAGTGCGCAGGCAGGAACACGTCGCAATACGGAAGCGCGGCAGCCATCGAGCCGGCCAGCGGCTGAAAACCAGGCGCCGCCGCGCGCGGGTTCAGCCAAACCAGATGGGCGGCCCGGCGTTTGAGCCGGGCCAAGGCGCGCTCGAGGATCTCGGGCGGGTCGCTGTCCCAGCCGTCTGAGGCGATCATCACCACCGCACCGCGCAGCACGGCGCCATGCGGGGGCGCCAGTAGTTCGCCGATCGAGGCCCCCAGGTGGGTACCGCCGTAGCGGTCGGACACCTTGGCGTTGGCTTTGGCCAGCGCGATCTCCGGCGAGCGGTGCGCCATGACCGCGGTCAACCGCGTCAACGTGGTCGAGAACGCGAACACTTCGGGATGAAAACCCGCCTGACGCAAGGCCGCAGCCCGCATCAGGTGCAGATAGATCGCCGCATACGGCTGCATCGACCGGCTGACGTCGCATACCAGCACCAGTCGGCGCCGCCGTCGTCGAGGCCGGGTCCGGGCCAGCACCACCGGTTCCCACCCGGTCTTCCGGGCGACTCGCATGGTGGCGCGCAGGTCGATCCGCTTGCCGTGCCGATTGGTTTCGGTGCGCAGCGTGCGCCGCGTCGGCCAGAACGCGACTGCTTGCTCCAGCCAGGTGCCGATCAGGCGCAGGTCGGCGTCGTCGAATTCCTCAAAGGGTTGCTCGGCGCGCACCACGATCCGGCTGGGTAGCACGTCGGGAATCCCGGCCGCATCGCCGCTTGTGTCGGCGGTGCGTAGCGACGGCGGACGGGTGGCCCAGGGCAACCCGCCGGCCGGTGGGCCGGTGCCATCGCGATGCCCGGCCGCAGGAATCGGGCCGGCCGCCACGCCACGCTGGGCGCGCAGCGTGATCGGATCGACCGGCAGGACGGCGTCGGCGAACACCGCCTCGAATACGGCATCGAAGGCCGGCAGGTCATCGACGCGGTTCACCAGGGCCAGGCGTGCCGCCCAGTACAGCTGGATTCGCGACGTCGGCACCAGCTCGCGCATCGCGGCGACGAACGCCGCAGGCCCACTGGCCGCAACCACCACACCACCGGCGCGCAGGCGGGCGACCAGGGCGGCCGCGAATGCGGCCAGGTCGACACCGCGCAGCAGCGCCGGCGAGGTCACTCGGTGCGCCGCCGGCGCACGAGCGCAATGAGGATCAACAGCACCAGGGCGGCCAGACCCGCCGCGGCATACTTCGAGACCGCGGTGCCGCCAGCCAGCTGCAGCAGGTCGATCGGCTCCGGCTCGGGTGCGGGGGCGGGTCGGGCTGCCGCGGTGGCAGCCGGCGCGCCGAGGGCGTCGGCCCCCGGTGTCGCCGGGGTGGCCACGACGCCCGCCGCAACGGGCTCGTTGCCCGCGGCCAGCTTGGCCTCCAGCGCGTCGACGAACTGTCCGAGGAGCTTCTCGGAGACCTGCTGCAGCATGCTGCTGCCGAACTGGGCGAGCTTGCCGACGATCTTCAGATCGGTTTCGACGGTGACGCGCGTCTGATCGCCGGCTTCGTGCAGCTGCAGGGTGACGACGGCGGCGGCGTTACCCGTGCCCCGCGCTTCCTTGCCCCGACCGTCGACGACGGCCCGGTGGATTGCCTCGTCGCGCTCCACGAAGTGCGCCTTACCGGCGAACTCACTGTTCACCGGGCCCACCTTGATTTTGACCTTGCCCAGGAAATCGTCGCCTTCCTGACCGGTCAGCTGCGCACCGGGCATCAGCGGGACCACCTGTTCCATATCGGTGAGGACTGCCCAGGCCTGCGCGATCGGGACGCTGACGGTGAACTCGTTGTCGATCTTCATGGGCTCTTCCTCATCCAGTGGCCAGTTCAGTGCGGTACTCCGTGAACGCATCGCGCACGGCTGCGCTGTCGTCTGGGGTTTTGGCCAGTGCACTCAAGCCTGCCAGTGCAGTCGGGTCGACCAGATCACCGACCCCGAGTGTGACCAGCGCAGCGACCCAGTCGATGGTCTCGGCGACCCCGGGCGGTTTGTCCAGATCACGGTCCCTGACCCGGCCGACGAACTGGGTGGCGTGCTCGATCAGTGGCGCCGTCGCACCGGGCACGCTGCGCCGCACGATCGCCGCCGCGCGGATCGGTTCCGGGTAATCGATCCAGTGGTAGAGGCAGCGCCTGCGCAGCGCGTCATGCAGATCGCGGCTGCGGTTGGAGGTCAGGACCGTCACCGGCGGACGCTGCGCGACGAAGGTGCCGAGCTCGGGCACCGTCACCGCCGATTCGCCGAGGAATTCCAGCAGCAGTGCCTCGAATTCGTCATCCGCACGGTCGATCTCGTCGATGAGCAGAACCGGAGGCACGGGTCCGCGATGACGCACACAGGCCAGGATCGGCCGATCCACCAAGTAGGTCTCGCTGTAGAGGTCGGACTCGTCGATCGCTGCCGCGCGGGATTCGGCGAGCTTGATGGCCAACAGTTGTCGCTGATAGTTCCAGTCATAGAGCGCTTCGGAAGCGGTTAGCCCCTCGTAGCATTGCAACCGGATGAGCGGTGTATCGAGCACCGCGGCAAGGGTTTTCGCGGCCGTCGTCTTTCCGACGCCCGGCTCTCCTTCGAGCAGCAGCGGTCGATTCAGCGCTGCTGCCAGATAGAACGCCGAGGCCGTACCCTCGTCGAGCAGATACCCGCATTCGTCGAACCGGCCGATAACGTCGTCGACGCTGGTGAATGTCACGCCTGCGCCGCCACGAATTCGCTTCGGCAGCCCGGGCAGCAGAACCAGTGGACCTTTTCGCCGGTCCGGACATGTGGGGTGGCGGCACCGATCACGACCGTCATCCCACAGACCGGATCCACCGCGGTCGCGGGTACGTCGTCCGGACGCGGGGCGACCGGCAGTCCGTCCCTGCGGATTCCGGCGATCACCTCCGCGGCGATCGACACGGCGATCTCGGCCGGTGTCTTGGCTCCGATCGGCAATCCCACCGGGGTGTGCACCCGCGCCCGATCGGACTCGTCGAGGTCCAGCACGTCGAGCACCGACGCCCCGCGAACGCGGCTGGCGACCAAGCCGATATACCCGGCCCCGGCATCCAGCGCGGCACGGATGGTCTCAGCTTCAGCCCCGCCATGGGTGGCGATCACCACGGCGGTGGCGCCGTCGAAATCTTTGGTGTCGTGGTCGCGGCGGACCTCGTAGCCCAGGACATCGCACACCTGCGCCAGGTTCTCGGCGATCGGTGTGCTGCCACAGATCCGGACCAGCGGAGCCGGAAACTGAGGAGTCAGAAAGATTTCCAGCGCCCCGCCGGACAGGCACGGGTTGACCACCACACAGGCACCGGGAGCGTCAGGAAAGTGAACATCGCCGTCGGGCAGCACCCGTAGCAGCACGCTCTCCCCGGCCTGCAGCGCGCCGAGCGCGGCCTTACGTACCGAGTTCTGGGCACACTCCCCGCCGACGAATCCTTCGATCGAGCCATCGGAGAGCAGGATCGCCTCATCACCCGCGCGCGCCGATGTCGGCGGTTGGGCGCGCACCACCGTGGCGTGAACGAACGGTTTACGTTCGTACAGCAGCTGTTTGGCACGTTCGGCGATGGTGGTCATCTCAGATAGGTGGGGTGGCCCGGCCCTGCATGGCTTCCCACACCCGAGACGGGGTCAGTGGCATATCGGCATGCCGGACACCGTACGGCGCCAGCGCATCCACCACCGCGTTGACCACCGCGGGTGGTGAGCCGACGGTGGCCGACTCACCGATTCCCTTGGCGCCGATGGGGTGATGCGGTGACGGTGTCACGGTGTGCCCGGTTTCCAGGTGTGGGACTTCGACGGCGGTCGGGATCAGGTAGTCCATCAGCGAGCCGCCCAGGCAGTTGCCTTCCTCGTCGAAGGCGATCATTTCCATCAATGCCATACCGATGCCGTCGACGATGCCGCCGTGCACCTGGCCCTCGATGATCATCGGGTTGATCCGGGTCCCGCAGTCGTCGACCGCCAGGAAGCGCCGCACCTTGACCACCGCCGTGCCCGGGTCGACGTCGACGACGCAGAAATACGCCCCGTACGGATAGGTCAGGTTCTCCGGGTTGTAGCAGACCTCGGCGTCCAGACCGCCTTCCAGACCCTCGGGCAGGTCCCCGGCGCCGTGGGCGCGCATCGCGATGTCCTGGATGGTCACCGCGGCCGAGGGATCGCCCTTGATGTGGAACGAGCCCTTCTCCCATTCCAGGTCGGCCACCGATGCCTCCAACATGCCGGAGGCGATGATCTTGGCCTTGTCGCGAATCTTGCGCGCCACCAACGCCGCTGCCGCACCCGACACCGGGGTGGACCGGCTGCCGTAGGTGCCCAGCCCGAACGGGGTCTGGTCGGTGTCGCCGTGCACGACATCGATGTCGTCGGGTGGGATGCCGAGTTCTTCGGCGACGATCTGGGCGAACGTCGTCTCATGCCCCTGGCCTTGCGTCTGCACCGAAAGCCGAAGTACCGCTTTACCGGTCGGGTGGATGCGCAATTCGCAGCCGTCGGCCATGCCGAGGCCGAGGATGTCCATATCCTTGCGCGGACCGGCCCCCACCGCTTCGGTGAAGAACGACATACCGATGCCCATCAGCTCGCCGCGGGCCCGCTTCTCGGCTTGTTCGGCGCGCAGCTGGTCATAGCCGATCATGTCCATGGCCAGTCGCATGGTGGCCTCATAGTCACCCGAGTCATACACCCAACCGGTCTTGGACTTGTACGGAAATTGCTCGGCGCGAAGCAGATTCGCCAACCGAAGTTCAGCCGGATCCATCTTCAGCTCAAAGGCCAGGCAGTCCACCAGCCGCTCGACGAAGTAGACCGCTTCGGTGATGCGGAACGAACAGGCGTAGGCGACGCCGCCGGGTGCCTTGTTGGTGTACACCGCGGTCATGTGGCAGTACGCGGCGTCGATGTCGTAGCTGCCGGTGAATACCCCGAAGAAGCCGGCCGGATACTTCACCGGCGCGGCAACGCCGTTGAACGCACCGTGGTCGGCCAGCACGGTAGAACGGATCGCCTGGATCTTGCCGTCACGGGTGGCAGCGATCTCGCCGACCATGATGTAGTCGCGGGCGAAGCCGGTGGAGGTCAGGTTCTCGCTGCGGTCCTCCATCCACTTGACCGGCTTGCCGAGCACCAGCGAGGCGACGATTGCGCAGACATACCCGGGGTAGATCGGCACCTTGTTGCCGAAGCCGCCGCCGATATCGGGCGAGATGATCCGGATCTTGTGCTCCGGCAGGCCGGCCACCAACGCGTATAACGTGCGGTGGGCGTGCGGGGCTTGGGTGGTCGACCACAGCGTGAGCTTGCCCGTCACCGGGTCCAGATCTGCCACCGCACCGCAGGTTTCCATCGGCGCGGGATGCACTCGCGGGTAAACGATTTCCTGCTTGACGACGACATCCGCTTTGGCGAAGACCGCGTCGGTGGCCGCGGCGTCGCCGGTCTCCCAGTCGAAGCAATGGTTATCGGCTTTGCCCTCCAGATCGGTGCGGATCACCGGCGACGAGGGGTCCAGTGCGGTGCGGACGTCGATGACAGGATCCAGTGGCTCGTAGTCGACGTCGATGAGCTCCAACGCATCTCGCGCCGAATAGCGGTCTTCGGCGACAACGAACGCCACCTCCTGGCCCTGAAAGCGCACCTTGTCGGTGGCGAGCACGGCCTGCACATCGTTGGACAGCGTGGGCATCCACGCCAGTCCCTTCTCAGCGAGATCGGCACCGGTGACGACGGCCTTGACCTTCGGATGGGCCTGCGCGGCGGTGATGTCAATGCTATTGATCGTGGCGTGCGCGTAGGGCGAGCGCAGAATGGCTAGGTGCAGCATGCCGGGCAGCTGCACGTCGTCGACGTAGTTGCCGCGGCCGCGAATGAACCGGGGGTCTTCCTTGCGCAGCATCCGGCCGTAGCCGCAGGGCTTCTTGTCGTTGTCGGCGGTGTCCTCGGGACGGCGCTCTACAGTAGTCATGCTTCCACTTCCTGGTTCGCATGCTCGGCAGCCCATTGGATCGAGCGGACGATCGTGGTGTAGCCGGTGCACCGGCAGATCTGCCCCGAAATGGCTTCGCGGATCTCGTCTTCGGTCGGATCGGGGTTGCGGTCCAGCAGGGCTCGGGCGGTGATCATCATGCCCGGGGTGCAGAACCCGCACTGCAGGCCGTGGCACTGCATGAAGCCTTCCTGCACGGGGTCGAGCGTGGCGCCATCAGCCAGCCCCTCGACCGTGCGGACGTCGTGGCCAGAGGCCATCGCGGCCAGCATCGTGCACGACTTCACCGGTTCACCGTCGACAGCGACAACACAGGTGCCGCAGTTGGATGTGTCGCAGCCCCAATGGGTTCCAGTGAGACGCAGTTGGTCGCGGAGGAAGTGCACCAGCAGCATCCGGGGTTCGATCTCGCCGTTGACCTGCTCGCCGTTGACGCTCATCGTGACATGCATCGGTCAGTTCCTCCTTTGTCCACGGGAGCCGGCCTCTGCGCGGACTCGTGCAACCGCCGTGCGCAAGGTCCGGATGGTCAGCTCGGAGGCCAGGTGCCGCTTGTAGTCCGCGGTGCCGCGTTGATCGGTGGCGGGCTCACAGGCCTGGGCGGCCAACCGGCCGGCTTCGGCGAATGTCTCCTCGCTCGGCGACGCCCCGATCAGCGCCGCGCGCACGGCGGCGAGGCCATCGGCTACGGCATTGACTGCCGTCAAGCCGACCCGGGCGGCGACGATCTGGTCGCCGTCAAGCGTCACGGCGGCACCGGCCGCGGTCACCGCCCAGTCCCCCACCCGGCGTTCAACCTTGGCGTAGGCGCTGGAAGTGTTGTGGCGCAGCGGTATCCGCACCTCGGTGAGGATCTCGTTGTGCGCCAGCGCAGTTTCGTACGGCCCGAGAATGAAATCGTCGATGCCGATCTCGCGCTGGCCGGACGGGCCGCGGGCCACGATCACCGCGTCGAGGATCTCGCACACGGTGGACAGGTCCTCGGCGGGATCGGCCTGGCACAGCGATCCGCCGACGGTGCCGCGGTTGCGCACCACCGGATCGGCGATGACCCGTTCGGCGTCGGCGAAGATCGGGCAGACCTCGTGCAACGGGGCGGACTCCAGGACCTCGCGGTGCCGGGTCATCGCACCCAGCCGAGCCAGGGTCGGCTCGACAGCGAGATAGCCAAGCTCACCGGCCAGGTCGTTGATATCGATCAGGTACTCGGGGTTGGCGATGCGCAGTTTCATCATCGGCAGCAGGCTGTGGCCGCCGGCGACGACGAACGCGCCCTCCCCCAGTCGGTCCAGCAGCCCGACTGCGTGGTCGACGCTGGTGGCGCGTTCGTACTCGAAGGGACCAGGAACTTGCATGTGACCGACCTCACGTCCGCCGAAGAGGACCCCAGTGTCGGCCTGCTATTTCAGGACCGTCAATAGCGACTTAAGTGATCGCTTAACTCCCCTGACAGTGGAGGGCTAACGTCGTCGTCGTGGTGAATCCGTCCGTCGAGAGCCGACAGGGGAAGTCCCCCGCCGCCCCAGCGGCGGGCGATGATCTCGGCGGCAATCGAGACCGCCGTCTCCTCCGGGGTGCGGGCTCCCAGGTCCAGCCCGACCGGGCTGGCGAGTTTGCTCAGCTCGGCATCGGTGAGCCCCGCCTCGCGCAGCCGTGCCAGCCGATCATCGTGGGTGCGCCGCGATCCCATCGCGCCGATGTAGCCGAGGTCCAGCCGCAGCGCCACCTCCAGCAGCGGAACGTCGAACTTGGCGTCGTGGGTGAGCACACAGACGACCGTGCGGGCGTCGATGGCCCCGGCCGCGGCCTGCGCGGCCAGGTAGCGGTGCGGCCAGTCGACCACGACCTCGTCGGCCGTAGGGAACCGGGCCGGGGTGGCGAACACGCCGCGAGCGTCGCACACGGTGACGCGATAACCCAGGAACGAGCCTTGCTGGGCGACCGCGGCCGCGAAGTCGATAGCCCCGAAGACCAGCATCCGCGGGCGCGGCGCGTGGCTGGCGACGAACACCTCCATGCCCTCGCCGCGGCGTTGCCCGTCTGGGCCGTAGGTCAGCACCTCACTACGGCCGGCTGCCAACAGACCGCGGGCGTCGTCGGTCACCGCGGCGTCGGCGCGGGCCGATCCCAGCGCACCTTCGACCAGGTCTGGTCCGAGGACCAGCCGGCGCCCCAGCCAATCCGGGTCGGGATGGGTGACTACGGTGGCGATCGCCACCGGCCGGTGCCCGGCGATGGCGTCAATGACCTGGTCCAGGTGCGGAAAGCTGCGCTGCGAGACCGGCTCGATGAAGATGTCGAGGATCCCGCCGCAGGTGAGCCCGACGGCAAACGCGTCATCGTCGCTGACCCCATAGCGCTCGAGGCGGGGCATACCGGTGGCGACGACGTCGGCGGCCGACTCGTAGACCGCGCCCTCCACACAGCCGCCCGACACGGAGCCTGCGACCGACCCATCCGGTGCGACGACCATGGCCGCGCCCGGCTGGCGCGGAGCCGACCGGAAGGTGCGCACCACGGTGCCCAGTCCGGCGGTTTCACCGGTTCGCCAGATCGCGGCCAGTTCCGCGAGAACGTCCTGCACGACTTCAAAAGTAGGCTGATTTAGTGACGCCGGCGCAACTTCGAGCCTTCTCGGCCGTCGTGCGGTTGGGCTCAGTGCATGCGGCAGCCGCGGAATTGGGCGTCTCCGATGCCGGCATCTCCATGCATGTGGCGCAGCTGCGCAAGGAGCTCGACGACCCGTTGTTCAGCCGGACGTCGGCCGGACTCGCGTTCACCCCAGGCGGCTTGCGGCTGGCTAGCCGGGCCATCGAAATACTCGGCCTGCAGCAGCAAACCGCCATCGAGGTGACTGAGGCCGCGCATGGCCGCCGGCTGTTGCGCATCGCCGCGTCGAGCGCGTTCGCCGAGCACGCCGCGCCGGGGCTCATCGAATTGTTCTCGTCGAGGGCCGACGATCTCTCCGTCGAGCTGAGCGTGCATCCGACGAGCCGGTTCCGCGACCTGATCGAGTCCAGGGCGGTGGATATCGCGCTCGGCCCGGCAGCTACCCAGGCCGGTGCCGCCATCACCGTGCGGCCGTTCCTGAAGTACCAGATCATCACCGTGGCCTCGGCGGGAAGTCCGCTGGCCACCGGTACTCCCGCTGCTGCGCTGCTGCATGAGCAGCAGTGGATGCTCGGCCCGTCAGCTGGTGGGGTTGACGGCGAGATCGCGTCAGTCCTGCGGGCTTTGGCGATACCTGAGGCGAGTCAGCGGATCTTTCAGAGCGATGCCGCCGCGCTGGAGGAGGTCCAGCGGGTCGGTGGGGTGTCACTCGCGGTCGGCTTCGCCGTCGGCAAGGACCTCTCCGCCGGCCGGCTGGTGCACGTTAAGGGGCCGGGCCTGCAGCTGTCCGGCGAATGGTGTGCGTCCACCTTGCCGGTGAGCGCCCGCCAGCCCGCGGTCACCGAACTGTTGAACTTCATCACCACCCCGCGCTGCACCCAAGCCATGATCCGCGGCACCGGCGTTGGGGTGACGAGGTTTCGCCCCAAAGTCCATGTGACGCTGTGGAGTTGAGCACCGCTAGTCCGGAAAATTGACGTCCTTGGTGACGGCTTCCCACTGGTCGATCGACGCCGACAGCGCAGCGATCTTGTCCCGGACCGCCTTGAGGACGTCGCGGCCGAGCAACAGACGCAACGGCGGCTCGTCGAGGCCTGCGACCATCAGCACTGCCTCGGCGACCTTGCGTGGATCCCCGGGCAGGTGGTCGGCGAAATCCTTGATCAGGGCTTTGCGGGTACCGACGTTGTCGTCGTAATCACCAATCGGCGTGGATGATTCCCACATCGACCGTTTGGCCCAATCGGTGCGGAAGGCGCCGGGCTCGATGGCTGTCACCTTGATCCCGAGTGGTTTGACCTCCTGGGCGAGTGCCTCGGTGAGCGCTTCGAGCGCGAACTTCGTCGACGAGTAGTAGGCGTTGGGCGGGTTGGCCACAAGTCCCGTCATCGACGAGATGTTGATGATGTGGCCAGACCCACGCTCTCGCATCGACGGCAGCACCGCCTTGATGGTGTCGACGACACCGAAGTAGTTGGTGTCGAACAAGAGTCGGACCTTGGCGTCCTCACCCTCTTCCACTGCGGACAGGTACCCGTTGCCGGCGTTGTTCACCAGCACGTCCACCCCGCCGAACGTGGCATCGGCCGCAGCCACCGCGTCATTGATCAGATCCTTGTCGGTGACGTCCAGCGCAATGGCCAGCGCACGATCACCGAACTCGTCGGCCAGATCCTGCACCGACTCGATCCGCCGAGCCGTCACCACCACATTGTTTCCGGATTCCAATGCGGCCCGGGCGATCTCGCGTCCGATACCGGTAGAGCATCCGGTAACCAGCCAGCAACCCATCTCAGATCGTCCCTTCTGGTAGCCGGCGAAGATACGCCTGGCGTCGGGCGGCCAGCTGTTCAGCCCGCTCCGCGGGGGTGACGCGCGCGATACCGGGCAGCTCGTCGTCGAGCCGGTCGAATGCGACGACCCGGCCGTGCGCACCGAGATCGGGTCGCGGGCCACCCTCGTCGAACTCGGCCATCCGTAGTGTCAGGATGCCCTCGCGCAGTCCGGCTGAGTCGATCCAGTTCGCCACGCCGGGGTCGACGGGCGAGATCACATAGGTGTAGCTGCCGTCGTCGTTGGGTACCGACTGTGCCTTGTTCAGGCTGCCGGTGCGGTCGACAATATCGAGCGTAGTGCCCCAGATATTGCTCAGCGGTACGGTGAAGTATTCGGCGCCACCGTCTTTGACATCGACCACGAATGTCTCGTCGGGACCGAGATCGAATCGGCCCATGACGTACACCTGATTCTTCATCGCCCCCACTTTGTCTGCCGACCAGGCCAGGTTGAAATTGTTGGCCGGCATCTTGTAGATGCCGTGGCTGAGTTTGCCGGTGAAGTTCGCGAAGTAGGCCATCATGTCCGCGGTGGCCTCGGCTTGTTCATCGCGGGTGCGGGCCGGTGTGGCAGGCGCCCCGCCGAGCCGCTCCACGCTGATGTGGTTGGGATCGTCGCTGCCCCAGTCCAACAGGACGTCCCGGATGTAGAACTCGTGTGCCTCCGCCGTGGTTTGCACGTGGTTGGTGCGCCCGCCGGCGGGCTTGGAATCGACCGTGATGGTATAGCTTCGGTCACTGTCGAGTTCCATGGTCTTGCCGTTGAGCACGGCCACGGTGCCCATGTTGGCGTCCCAGAGCGTGAAGTAGTTCTCCGTCATCCGGTTCTGGCCGACGCGGCCGCGAATCTCGTAGCGTTCGTCACCCGAGATCGGGATCACCCGGTAGACGGTGTCGGGATTGTCGATACCCCAACGTGATCCGGGGATTTGCCGGTCGGCGACCGGGTGCGCCAGCCGGGTGATGCAGCTGACCTTCGGCCGCAGCTTGTCCTGGTTGGACGACCACACCGCCGCGGAGAACATCACCTCCGCGAATGCCGCATCGAACCGCGCCCGCATGGCCTCGGAGGCCTTGGCGCGGCTCAGCCAGTTCTCGGCGACAGTCCGGTAGGCCGCCTTGACTGTTGGGTGTTCGGTCAGCTCGAGTGCGGCCAGCTCCTGCTCGTGCTGCGATGCTGTCGCCACCGCATCGTCGGCAATCATTGTTTGTCCTTTCGGAAGCGCTTGTTATACAAGGCAAATCGTTCGTCTACTTGCGCATCGGTCAGTCCGTAGGAGGCCAGGTCGTACGGTGGCCGCGCAACTTCGCGCGGTCGATTGGCCAGCCAGTCGGTCATCGCGGTGACGGCGGTGTCGGTCAGCGGCAGACCGACCGCGTCGTATATCCGGCTCACCTCGCCGATCGGATCGCCGACCGCGTCGTCGAAACCGATGTCGGTGACCCGCTCCGATTCGTCCGCCCAACTGTCCCGCACGGTCATGGCCCGGTCGTTGGTCCAGCCCATCCGTTCGAGCCACTGGCTGCCCACCCGATGGGTGTCCACCTCGTCGGCGTGCATGGCGTGCAGAGTCGCGTTCAGGCTGGCACCGGACGACACGGTGGTGCGCGGATTGCGGTGCATGTGCACGACGTGCACATCGGGGAACTGGATGCGCAGCGTGTCGAGGTACCCCAGGTGTGCTGGGGACTTCAGTACCCAGCGTCCTGCGGTGATCCCTCGCTGGCGCTTCTGCCACTGCAGGAATTGCAACATCCGGTGCAGGTACTCGTAGGCCGGCGTGAAATCCTGTGTGTCCAGCCACGATCGATAGCGGGGCAGGTGTGCGCCGGACTCCGGGACATGCGACAGGAACGCGTCGGCCAGGAAGACGATCTCCTCCTCGGCCTCCCGCGCGTACATCGGATGGATGGCGAACAGTTCCGGTGCCAGCTCCCGCGACTTGTTCTCCCGTGCTTCACTGATCGCGATCCGCGGGTCGTTCCCGGCGAAGTCGTAGTCCAGTTTGGCGGCGACCTCCACCACCTCCCAGCCGCGCGCGCAGTGCAGCCGGGTGTCGGCGGCGAGCAGACGCTGCAGCAGGGTGGTGCCGCTGCGCATCATCCCCACGACGACGATCGGCGCCGCAATGTGTTCGTCGAGGATCTCGGGATGGCGCCGGATCCACTCCTGGGCGCGAAGCCGCATCCGCAGGCTGTGCACCAGCCCCGACCGCAGGATGTGCGCGCCGATGACATTGAGCCCAGCACCGGGATAGTCGTCGAGCAGCACGGCCAGCGGTTCCTGGAAACCCCCCGGGCCCCAGGCGGTCAGGCCTTCCTTGCCGACCGCGTCGGCCAGGATCGCGTCCATCCCGAATGCGCCCGTGGTGGTCACCGGGTCAGAACTTCAGATGCTGACTCACGTCGCCCACCTGGTCGACGAACATGGTTCGAGAGTCGAACCACCATTGGCCGTCGACCCGGTGGAAGGTGTCGTGGTAGTGGCCGGTGACGATCACCTGCAGCGGGAGATCGGGCGTCGCCTGGGTGACGGCGTAGTAGGCCTTGCCGCGCGCGGTACCCGCGTCGTCGTCGACGTAGAGCTGCACATTGCTGGTGTTGTGCTTGGTCTTCGGCGTTCCGTCGTCGTAGATGCGGGTCGCCATGTCGTACATGTGGCGCACCCGCTCCGGCCCGGCGAACACCGTCTCGGGTGGGCCGTTCTCCACCCCGCAGATCCGGCCGTGGGTGAACAATGCGGCGACCCCGTCGAGGTCGCCGGCATCGAGCAGCTCAGCATAGGTGTAGATGAGGTTGGTGATCGCCTGCGCACTGTCACTCATAACAAGGGCGATGATCGCAGAGCGATTGCTTAGATGGTCTTGTTTGTCCAGAATTCCTCGTTATGCTCGCCGACGTGAGGCAATGGTCGCCGAGCCGGCTCGGCAATCTGACCGGTAAACGGATCATCGTGACGGGCGCGACCAACGGTGTCGGGCTCGGCACCACGCGCGCGCTGGCTCGCGCCGGCGCCCACGTCATCATGGCGGTCCGCAACACCGAACTCGGCGCGCAGCGAGCCGCCGAGATCGGTGGATCCACCGAGGTACTCAAGGTCGACCTGGCCGACTTGGCCTCGGTCCGGGCCTTCGCGGGCACGCTCGACGGCGACGTCGACATCCTCGTCAACAATGCCGGTGTGCTGACCGACCATCGGCACGAGACCGTCGACGGTTTCGAGGCAACGCTGGGCACCAACATGCTCGGACCGTTCGCGCTGACGAATCTGGTGTTTACCCGGGTGCGCTCCCAGATCATCAACGTCGCCTCCGACGGCCACCGCATGGCGACGCTTCGACTGGACGACATGCACCTGCGAACCAAATGGACCGCGCTGAGTGCCTACGGACACTCGAAACTCGCGATGATGTTGTGGGGCCTCGAACTCGACCGGCGCCTACGGGCCGCCAACTCCGGCGTCGTCACCCACCTGATTCATCCCGGCTGGGTCGCGTCCAACCTGGCGCAGACCTCCAATTCGCCGTTGATGTCGGCGGCCTACAAAGTGGTCGACGGGCTGGCCCAGCGGCTGGCCAACGACGTCGACCAAGGCGCCGTGCCAACGCTGTACAGCATCAGCGAGCCGATACCGCCGGGCAGCTACGTTGGGCCCAGCTCTCGATTTGGTCTGCGTGGTGAGCCGGCACTGATCTGCCGTTCACCAGCTGCGTGCGATTACGATGCCGCCGCCCGTGTCGTGCAGTTCGCCGAACAGGAAACCGGCACAACGCTTCCCGTGTAGCAGCCTCAAAACGGCTTTGCGGTGAAACCCCAGCGCAGCAACGCAGCCTCGCGGCGCGTTTGGCCCCGGAGCGGGGAATGGCGCTGACCGACGGGCGCAGGTTTGCCGTTCGCTCCGTACATCCAGTAGGCCTGCAAGTATGGCAACGGTGTCGCGTGGCCTGAGCTCAAGCCGGTGAGCCCCGCCGCCGCAAGCTGCGCCGACAGCTCTTCACGGGTGAACGCTGCCGCCTCGCTGGCGATCGCGTCCTGGCGCAAACCCATCGGCGAATCCGGATCCACGCACTGCAACATCGCCGGGCACGCCGACGGGTCCCTCAACCGGGCGAAATCGGATATCCACAAGGCAGCTCCGCTGTCACGTTGGACGGCAGCGATCTGCCGTAATGCGGCGCCCAGTACCTCGAAATCCGGCAGCTGATGCAACGTCCACATGCACGAGACAGCGTCCCAGCTCCCGGCGGCAAGCGATTCTGGTAGCGCGGTTATGTCCGCCTGCACCAGCTCCGCTCGCCCGTCGAGTCCCTCAGACACGAACAGCTGCCGAGCCGTGGCCAACATGTTGGGTGCCAGATCGACACCGGTGACGTGCACGTCTGGGCGCCGGCGCAGCACCGCGCTCAGCGCACGCCCGGAGCCGATGCCGAGATCGAGAAGGCGCCCGCCCGGCGGCAGCAACGCATCGACTGCACGGGCACACAGGTCGTACACGGCCTGCATCCCCGGGTTCGCCGCGCCGCCGGCGTGGAAGTAAGCGACGGCTTCGGCGTCGTCCATCACCATCGGTTCGGGAACACGTTCACGCCCGGGCGAATGCAGCCGCTCGCGCACGACGATGCCCGGCACCCGCCACAGCGGCCGAATTCCCATTCCTCACACCCTTCTGCCCGCGCCGACTCGCGCCCCACCATTAAACCCGGGGCCACTCGGTACACTGCGGTCCTCATCGAAATAGTGGGGGACGTAGGGAGGTTCGAGTGTCACAGGCCCCTGGCCGCGGTGGCCTCGCTTCGTTGCCACTGGCACCGGTGAACCCGATGCCTTTGCGTGAGCGGCTCAAAGCCGTCAAGGAGTTCAGCACCGGCACCGAGAGACTGCGCGATGCCGGCGGACCTGTTACCCGGTTCACTGTGGGCCCGCGCTGGCTGATGCCGCCGATGGTGCTCGTCACGTCACCGGGGGCACTGCGCGACGTGCTCAGCATCAAGGACGGCTCGGTCGACAAGACAAGCCCGGTCTTCGACGAGATGCGCCGGATCATCGGCGCCAACCTGGCCGACCTGCCGTTCGAGCCGTGGCGACCACGCCGGCGCACGATCCAACCCGTGTTCACCAAACAGCGTGTCCGCGAATTCGGCGGTCACATGGCGCAGGCTGCCGAGTCTGTTTGCCTTGGCTGGCCTGACGGTGGCGATGTTGATCTCGACGCCGAATCGCGGGCACTCACGCTGCGCGCCCTCGGCCGTTCAGTACTGGGCATGGACCTCGAAGAGCGCGCAGACGATGTCGCCGAGCCGCTTCGCGTCGCGCTCTCCTACGCCATCTCCCGCGCCACCCGGCCGGTGCGCGCCCCACGATGGCTCCCCACACCCGCCAGGCGACGTGCACGTGCCGCGAGCGCCAAACTGCATCGTCTTGCCGGCGACATCGTGAGCGAATGCCGGCGAGACCCGAACCGCGTCGCGCCGCTGGTCCACGCATTGATCGCCGCGGAGGACCCCGAGACAGGAAAGCGGCTGTCCGACAGTGAGATCTGCGATGAGATCATCATCTTTCTCTTCGCGGGTCATGACACCACTGCGACCACCCTCGCCTATGCGTTGTGGTCCCTCGGGCGCGACCCCGCCTGCCAGGACCGGGTGGTCGCCGAGGTGAGGGCACTTCCGGATCGACCGCTGACACCCGACGATTTGCCCAGCCTCAGCTACACCACCCAGGTGGTGCGTGAATCACTGCGGATGTGCCCGCCGGCTCCCACCGGCACCCGGATGGCTTGCCAGGACCTGGAAGTCAGTGGCTACCGCGTCGAGGCGGGCACCATGGTGGTGCTTGGCAGAATGGCAGTGCAGCGTGATCCGGCCCTGTGGGATGATCCGTTGCGCTTCAACCCCGACCGGTTCGGCCCGGATAACATCAAGAAGCTCGAGCGATGGCAGTACATCCCGTTCGGAGGCGGCCCCCGCTCGTGTATCGGCGATCACTTCGCCATGTTGGAAGTCACACTCGCCCTGGCGACGCTCACCCGGCGAGCCGAAATCACGTCCCTGGAAGCGGATTTCCCGCTTGCCCTGCATTTCACGATGATCGCCGGCGCACCGATTCGCGCCCGAATCCGAAAGCGTTAGCCCATGGCCGTTGACGAAACAACGAGCTTCACCGCGCAGATCATGCGCGATGAAGATCCCGAACTGGACCGGCTCCGCTCGGAGCCTGGTGTCGAGTTCATCGACCAACGCGCGGCACTCCTAGACAACCTGCGCGAATTACACCCGGCGCCCAGCGCCGAACTCCTCGATGAACCGACCGGGTGGGCTTACTATCCGTGGCGGCGCACAGTTGTTGCCATACTGGGGCCGAACGGCTTTCGGGCGGTTCGTACCGACCGCAACCGGAACCTCATCACCACCGAAGAACAACGCCGCCTCGGGACGGTCCGCATCGGTATTGCCGGACTCAGCGTCGGACATGTAATCGCACACACCCTTGCCGCCGAGGGGCTTTGCGGCGCATTGCGCCTCGCCGACTTCGACCACCTCGAACTGTCAAATCTCAACCGGGTTCCGGCCTCGATCCTCGACATCGGGATCAACAAGGCGGTGGTGACCGCACGACGGATCGCGGAGCTCGACCCCTACCTGCACGTCGAGGTCATGCCCTCGGGCGTGCGCGCCGATTCCCTCGATGAGTTTCTCGCCGATCTCGACATCGTGGTCGAGGAATGCGATTCGCTGGACATGAAGGTCCGAATCCGCGAGGCGGCCCGAGATCGGCGGCTGCCGGTGCTCATGGCGACCAGCGACCGGGGCCTGATCGACGTGGAGCGCTTCGATATGGAGCCGAACCGTCCCGTCATGCACGGAGTCCTCGGCGGGGTGGACTCCACGCAACTAGCCGCGTTATCGCAGCAAGACCGAATCCCCTACATGTTGCGCCATCTCGATGCCAGCCGCTCGTCGGCTCGGTTGACCGCATCACTGGTCGAGGTTGGCCATACCTTGTCCACCTGGCCACAGCTAGCCGGCGAAGTCACTCTCGGTGCCACTATCGTCGCCGAGGCCGCCCGTCGCATCGGGCTGGGCGAAGCACTGGGGTCCGGCCAGGTCCGCATCGACATCGGTTCTGCTCTCGACGATATCGTCGAACCGGCACTGGGCGACGCGGAGCCGGTGGACACCCCGGACTCGCCGCCGAGTGTCGACGTGCCCAGCGATGCGGCCGCCGTCATCGCCGACGCCGCCGTCCGCGCCCCGTCCGGAGGAAACGCCCAACCCTGGTACATCGAAACCCATTCGGATGCCGTGCGAATTCGGCTCGCGCCGCAGTACACCTCGATGATGGACGTCGCGTTCCGGGGCAGCGCGGTGGCGGTCGGTGCAGCCGCGTTCAATGCCCGTGTCGCCGCGGCAAAGTCGGGTGTTCTCGGTTCGGTCGACTGGACATCGGATGAGTCAGCGCTGCTTGAGGTTACGCTACGGCTGGGCCGCGGTGACGATGCCGACCTGGCCGCACTTTATGAGCCGATGCTGCGCCGGGAAACCAACCGCAAGCAGGGCACTCCGGCACCCATCCCCACCGAGACCATTGATTCGCTGCATGCTTGGGCTGCCCGGGAGGGAGCCGGCCTGCACCTGCTGACCGATCGCGGCGATATCGCAAGGGCAGCTGAGATTCTCGCCACCACCGACCGGCTCCGTTTCCTGACCCCCCGCCTGCACCGGGAGATGATCTCCGAGATGCGCTGGCCCGGCGATCAACCCGCCGACAGCGGTATCGACGTCCGTGGGTTGGAACTCAATCCGGGTGACTTCGCGGTGATGGAGATACTGCGACGCCCCGACGTGATGGCTCTGCTCGCGCAGTGGGACGCGGGCGAGGCGCTCGGCGACGACGTCGCTGACCGGGTACGGGCCACTTCCGCGGTGGCTGTGCTCACAACAAGCGGAGATCAGCTGATCGACTACGCCCGCGGTGGTTCGGCGGCAGAAGCAGTCTGGATTGTCGCCCAGCACAGTGGATTAGCCGTGCACCCCATTTCGCCGGTGTTTCTCCACGCCGTGCATCAGCACGAGCTCTCGGAGATGTCACCGTTCTTCGCTCCCCAACTGCTCGATCTCCGGTCACAGTTCACGCAGCTGGTGGGCATGCGTTCCGACGAGTCGCTAGTCCTGGTCCTCAGGCTGGCGCACGCCGGTCCGGCTTCCACCCGCAGTAGAAGACGCCCGATCCGTCGTCCAGATTAGGTCAGGTCGGCCGGGTGGCCTCCAGAGCTCGGATCAGGCTGGCCGAATCCCACGGCCCGCGATGACGGATACCGTTCACGAAGAACGTCGGCGTGGCGTTGAGATCCATCAGCTCGGCATCCTGCGCGTCGTCGTCAACCCGGTGTAGCACCCGAGGCGAGTGCAGGTCTTCGTCGAATTGGGTGATGTCACAGCCGACCTGGTCGGCGTAGCGGTATATGTGCTGCCATTCCAGGTGATCCTGGAACTCGAACATCATCGTCCCCATCTCGAAGAACTTGCCCTGCAGGGCAGCCGCTTCGCTGGCCCTGGCGGCGTCGATGGCCCTTGGGTGCGCCCGCTCCAGGGGCAGATGCCGCCACACGTAGAGCAATTGGTCGCCGAAGTGGGCACGCACTTCGTCGATCGATCCGGTGGCGCGACTGCAGAACGGGCACTCGTAGTCGCCGTATTCAACCAACGTCAGCGGCGCATCGGCCGGCCCGCGCACATGATCGCGGTCCGGATCGATATCGCGGACCAGCTTGTGCCCAACCGCAACCGGTGGGCTGAGCCGGTCGGTGAGCCGGAAGACTGCCCACCCCAACGTGAATGCGATCACCGAGGCCGCCAGAACACCGACGCGGGCCAAGTCGGCGGAGTGCGGGTCGGTGATCGCCAGATCGACGATGAAAAGCGAGATGGTGAAACCGATCCCGGACAGCGCGGCGCCGCCTGAAATCCGCCGCAACGTCAGCCCCGGAGAGAGCCGGCCGAGGCCGGTGCGCTGCACGAGCCACGTCGCCCCGGTAATGCCGATCAGCTTGCCGACCACCAGACCGGCCACCACACCCCAGGTCAGCGGTGACCGCATGGCCGCCATCACAGTGTCCGCGTCGAGTCGCACACCGGCATTGGCCAGTGCGAACAGGGGTAGCACCCCGAAGGACACATACGGTCCGAAGCCGGTCACCAGCCTCTCGTTGATCGAGATCGAGTCGCGCAGGCTGCGGGTCGCGGCGCGGGCGTACTCCGAGTTCGGCGACTGGCGGAACGCCCGGATGACATCGACTGCCGCCTCGACCCGCTGACGCTCGGGTGTGAACACCGGGATCACCAGCGCCACCGCCACGCCGGCGAGTGTCGGATGAACGCCACCGTTGAACAGTGCCAACCACAAGGCAACAGCCAGAAAGCAATACGCGACGCCCCGCACGGCCTCGGGGAGGTAACGCACTCCGATCAAGGTGGCCATCAGCACAACAGCGATCACCAATCCGACGATCCGGATCTGCTCCGAGTAGAACAGGGCGATGGCAGCCAGCGCACCGACATCATCGACGACAGCCAACGTCAGCAGGAAGGTCCGCAGCCGGGCCGGGTACTTGGGTGCGATGATGGCCAGCGCGCCGACCAAGAATGCGGTGTCGGTCGAGATGACCACTCCCCACGCGCTGGCATTGTCGCCGGATGGATTTAACAGCAGGAAGATCACTGCGGGCAGGGTCAGCCCGGCGATCGCGGCCACCACCGGTACCAGCGCGCGGGAGCGCTCCGTCAGTTCCCCGATGGTGAACTGGGCCTTGACTTCCAGCCCGACAATGAAAAAGAAGAACGCCATCAGCGCGTCGTTGACAATCTCCTTGACCGTCAGTGCGCCGTGGAGATTGCCGAAGCTCAATCCGACGTGTGTTTCCCAGAACTCGGAATAGCTGTGCGCCCAGGGCGAATTCGCCCACAAGATGGCCACGAGGGTGAAGATCAGCAGCAGTGCTGCGGCGGCGTTCTCGCCGAAACGCTTCGCTGTCGGGTCGCGACCCAGCCGGCTGCCTCTCACGCTGTCACCGTATGTGCAGCCTCCATCAACATCCACCCCGACAGCTGAACCGACAGATCGCGCTCGGGTGTCTGCGACGAGTTGACCGCGCCCTCGACGAACTGCGCCTGCCCACCATCGGCGGTCGGAATCTCGGTCGTGCTACCCCAGGAATGCCCGAACAACGGCAGGCCGTCGACAGTCTGGCGGTTGTCCCAGGCGGCTGCCGCCGAGGCAAGTACCACCTCTCGGGCGGCGTCCCTGGCCGCAGCGTTCTCGGCGGCCCCGTCAGGCAGGTCGGTGGCCGCAAGTGCCAGATACCGGGCGGTGATCCCGGAGAACAACCCGCCGTCTCCGCCGCCTGCCCCGTTGAGGATCCCGCCCGGTGCCATATGTTCGCCGATCGCCGCGATCAGCCGCCGCGCCCGGGCCGGGTGCCGGTCGTCATGGGTGCGCACGGCCAGCTCGGTCTCCAGGCCCAACACGACCCCCTGGCAGTAGGTGTACTGCGCGCGGACCAACGAACCGCCCTTGATGCCGTCGAACACAAGGTGGGTGTCGGGGTCGATCAACGTTTCGTCGATCCAGTCAGCCATCTGCTGGGCCCGTCGTAACCGGTCGCCGTAGCGTGCCAGGAAGATTCCGGCCGGACCGTTGGCCGGCGCGTTGAAGAACTGATCCTGCTTGCGCCAAGGGATTCCGCCGCCGTCTTCAGGCACCCACGACTTGACGAACTGTTGACAGAGGGTCGCCAGGGCGCGCGATCGATCAACGCCGACTACCTGTTCGGCGCGCTCCAGGGCCAGGGCCAACCAGGCCATGTCGTCGTAATAGCTGTTGGTCCAGCGGCCGTTGTTGCGCAGTCGGTGGCCGCGGATCTGCCGTTTGATCCTGACCAGCCGGTCGGGCTGCGGGTCGCGTAGCTGCGCATCGATCAGACAGTCGAGTAGGTGCGCCTGCCACCAGTAGTGCCAGGTGCCGAACCACCGGTCAGCGCGGGTCGACGGCCAGCTGACGACACCGAGCTGTGTTCCTGGCAGGTTCCAGAGCGTGCGCAGGTGGCGTTTCTCAATCGCGGCCTCGGCGCTGGCAGCGCGGTTGGCCCACAGCTGGTCCATGCGGCCAATCCTGCCCTACCACGCCTGAGAAAGATCGGCCCATTGCCGGATCCAGGCGTGCATCGCGATGCCGGCGGCGACGGCGGCGTTGACGCTGCGCGTCGAGCCGAACTGCGCGATCGACACGGTGATCTCCGCTCCAGACCAAGCGGCCTCGGAGATGCCGGGCCCCTCCTGACCGAACACCAACATGCAGTCGCGCGGCAGCGGCGTCGTTTCCATCGGCACGGCGCCCGGGATGTTGTCGACGGCGACGACAGTCAGTCCGGCACCGGCGGCGAAGGCCAATAAATCGTCGGTGCTGTCGTGGTGGCTCAGCCGTTGATAGCGGTCGGTGACCATGGCCCCACGCCGGTTCCAACGCCGGCGTCCGACGATGTGCACGGTGTCGACGGCGAAGGCGTTGGCGGTGCGGACCACCGCGCCGATGTTGGCGTCGTTGCCGAAGTTCTCGATCGCGATGTGGAGCCCATGCCGGCGACGATCGATGTCGGCGATGATCGCCTCCCGCGTCCAGTACCGGTACGCGTCGACGACGTTGCGGGAGTCGCCCTCGCGCAACAGTTCTGGGTCGTAGCGCGGATCGTCGGGCGGCTCGCCCGCCCACGGCCCCACGCCGGGGACACCGGTGCTCCACTCGGTGGGGCCGGCGTCAGTCACGGGTCACCCAGACCGCGGCAGGACATCGTTGATACCGCCCTGTATGCGCAGCGAAGCGGATGTCTTGAGTTTTGACCGGAGTGGCCGGCGCAGCCGTTGCAGCCAAGATCAGCAACCCAGATGTGCGCGCCTGGTCGGGCCAACGACTCCCCGATGCGAACCTGCGCAACTCCGCAACTGGATTTGCTGGACCGATGTGCGCACACAGCGATGCAGACCGCGCTGTCGGCGGCCACCAACACGGCTGACCGCCGGGCGAAATTCTGCCGTTCTGCGGCACCACGAGGGGATCGAAACGCCGGTGCGATACAGGTCACCCAACGCCCTTTCTGGCCCCTAGTTCACACTCTGGACGTACGATCCGGCTTTCCGCGCGCCGGTAATAACAATTCGGTCTCCGACGATGACGAGTGTAGGGTCTCCCGCTCAGCCAGCGGCAACGCTGCCCTTGACCTGGAATATTGTGCGCACAGGTGTTCACGGAGCTGGTCATTTCAGCCGGTGTTCGCCGTCGAACGTGCTGGCTACCCCCCGGTAACCAGGGCTTTTCCAGCCAACGGCTGGAGTCTTTGCGCCCTTCGGCGAGATACTGATATTTGCAAGTTCGAATAAATAGCGCCCGCACAACACCGACGCCCGCTGCGGAAACCCTAACCGCAAGGCGCCCGATAGATGGGAAACGATGAACGCTTCAGTGCTGGACTTCCCTGATCAGAAGCTCTACCACCTGCCTGAGACGGTTAGCTGGCGCGACACAGATACGGGTTGCACGATTACGTGCGCTCAACCCGACAGCGAACCTGAGCTATGGGACGACTACCTGCAGGGCGCCCTGCGCAGCTACGAAAAACACGGGGTCGAAGCTGCACTGGACCTCGACTCGTTCGCCGACGGTCACGACACCACGCTGTTCTACACCGCCGTCGACGACACCGGCCGGATGCTGGGCGGCCTTCGGGCGAAGGGCCCGTACTTCAGCGCCGACGAATCGCACGCGATCGTCGAGTGGGAGGGCCAGCCCGGCCAGGACACCGTCCGCAAGATGATCACCGACCGCCTTCCGTTCGGCGTGGTGGAGATGAAGTCGGCCTGGGTGAGTGACGACCCCGCCCGCAGCGGCGAGCTGACCCGCACTTTTGCCCGCACCGCGTTCCCGACCATGGAGCTGTTGGGCGCCCAGTTCATCTTGGCCACCGCCGCCGCCCACGTGCTTGACCGGTGGAGCACCTCGGGCGGTGTGGTCGCCACGAAGATTCCGGCCGCGGCCTACCCCAGCGAGCGCTACCGCACGAAGATGATGTGGTGGGATCGGCGCACGTTCGCCAACCATGCCGAGCCTCGGCAGTTGGCCAAAATCGTGAAGGAGATGCGCATGCTGGCGACGATCTCCGACGAGTTCAGCGACTTCGGTCTGCAGTACGGGAGTGGAAGCTAGGCATCAGCGCACAAACCGATACCATCTCTTAAGCTCTATTAATCACGAGATGGCACGATGACCACACAATCTGAGCCCGAGACTGCTGGCAGCAGCTTGGATAACCTCGTCACGCATGTCGCGACCCAGCTGATGGCGGTCGATGCCGCAACCTTGGCGACGGTCAGTCAGCAAGTGCTCGGTCAATTGTCGGCATCCTTCGGCGTAGACGTGAGTTTCCTCCGCTACAACGACCACACCATTCGTGCGACCCGGTTGATCGCCGAGTGGCCACCCCACGACCGTGACCCGGATCCGCTTGCACTGATCTACTTTGCCGACGCCGACCCTGTCTTCGGTGCTGCCGAGCATGCCAAAGAGCCGGTCTTCTTCACCCCCGAGCCGATCCCGGAAGACGAGTATCAGCGCCTGGTCGAAGAGGGCACGGGGATGGCCCTGACCTCAATGGCATCGGTTCCACTGTTGTCCGGCGACACGACAACCGGATGCCTGGGATTCATCAAGTTCGGCATCAAGGACTGGTCCCCGGAAGAACTGAACGCATTAAAGGCGATCGCCTCGTTGTTCGCCCAGGTGCAAGCGCGGGTGTTCGCCGAGGACCAGCTGCGTTATCTCGCGGAGCATGACGACCTGACGGGACTGCATAACCGCCGGGCACTGCTGGCCTACCTCGACGACCGGCTGCGGGCAGGCCGACCCGGGCCGGTCTCGGCGCTGTTCCTCGACCTCGACCGGCTCAAGGCGATCAACGATTACCTGGGTCACCACGCTGGTGACTGGTTCATCCAGGCGTTCGCCGAACGACTGAGCGAAGAGACCGGCGACGGCGATTTGATCGCCCGCCTCGGTGGTGACGAGTTCGTGGTCGTCCCTGCCGAGCCGATGGACGCCGACGCCGCCCTGGCACTGGCACATCGACTGCAGGCGGTGCTACGCGACCGGGTGACGATCGGGGGCGAGATGCTCACCCGGACCGTCAGTGCCGGTGTCGCACTGGGAGTTCCGGGCCGGGACACCACCTCGGATCTGCTGCGGCGCGCCGACCAGGCGGTGCTGAACGCAAAGAACGCGGGCGGCAACAAGATCGCGATGTTCACCGACGAGATGTCGCTGAAGAGCGAGTTCCGCAACGACATCGAGCTGCATCTCCAGAACGTGATCGACGCCGGGACGCTGATTCTGCATTATCTGCCCGAAGTCGACATGCGCACCGGGGAGATCCTGGCCACCGAGGCGCTGGTGCGCTGGCAGCACCCGACACGCGGCCTGCTGCTTCCGGATTCATTCATCAACGTCGCCGAATCTATCAATCTCGCAGGCGAATTGGGGCGATGGGTGATGCGGGCCGCCTGTTCGGAATTCAGCGGCTGGCATGCCCGCGGCATCGCCAAGGACGCGGTTATCCGGATCAACGTCTCGCCGGTTCAGCTGGTCACCGATGGCTTCGTCGAGTCGGTGGCCGACACGATCGCCGAGTTCAACCTCGACGCCAAGTCTGTGTGCCTAGAAATCACCGAAAGCGTTGTGGTGCAAGATATCGAGACCACCCGCATTACCCTCGCCGGCCTCAAGGACGTCGGGGTACAGGTCGCCATCGATGATTTCGGCACCGGCTACAGCGTGCTGACACATCTGAAATCGCTTCCGGTGGACACCCTCAAGATCGACAAGGGCTTTGTATTCGATCTCGGCACCAACCCGGAGGACCTGGCGATCGTGCGCGCGATCATCGCGCTGGCCGAGGCGTTCAACCTCGAGCTGGTGGCCGAGGGGGTCGAGTCGCCGACCGCAGCGATGACACTGCTCCAGCACGGCTGCCATCGCGCTCAAGGATTTCTGTTGTCCCGCCCCGTGCCTGGTGAGGCGATGGCCGAACTGTTCGCCAAAAAGGTTATCCCGGTGGACTTTTCCGTGCCACACAGGGGCTGAATCAGGTCGGGTACACCAGTTCGACGAGGCCGAACCTGCTGGCCGTGCGACTGACAACAGCGACTTGCGCTGCGCCGCTGGGCAACTCGGACTGAACCGGCCAATCACCACCGTCGGGCACAGACCCGATCGACAAAGCGACACCCACAGTCGCACGCACCAGCCGCGTTCCGTCTGGCGTCGCCAGCGCTGCGCCGGCGACTCGCCCCTCCTCGAAGACCAGCCGCTGCAAGGCGGTGCCGGCGTGATCGAGGAGGCCGCGCTCATCGGCTTGGCCGCGCAACCACTCAGCCAGTTCCGCACCCGGGCGGTCGGTTTCGGGTCGATAGTCACCCAGCACAGCCGCCCGGATCGTCTCGCCGCTGGAGCGCAGCGCGACCATATCGTCGGGTATCTGGCTGAAGATGACGCCGAACGGCGAGGCGACGCAGCGCGCTGAGAAGTCCCGCAGCCGCGAGCCGAAGAACGGCTCGATCGTGGCGCGGCGATCCTTGCTGACAACGACCGGTTGGGCATGAATAACTGCCAGCTCCGGGTCGCGAGCCACCGGTGGTCCCAGGTCATCGGTCATCGACTGCAAATAAGCGGCAGTATCGGGATCGATTGTCTGCGAGGACAACTCTGCATCGACGAACTCGACGTCAAGGTCGAGGTCCGTGCACCAAATGGCGTGAGCCAGCGCGCCCGGACCGGCACCGGCACAAATCACGTCGACGACATCGTCCCATTGCCATTCCGAAGCCTCGACGGGCTCGTCATCAATGCTCACCATCGTCGTCAGGTTCAGGATGTCGGCAGGCCGAGGTCGGACAGGCCCAGCACGCTGCGGTAGGGCACTCCCTCAGCCTCGATTGCCTCGGCCGCCCCGGTGGCCCGGTCCACTACTGTCGCGACACCCACGACGGTCGCGCCCGCATCACGCACCGCATGCACGGCGGTGAGCGCCGAACCCCCGGTCGTGCTGGTGTCCTCGACCACCAGAACCCGCTTACCCACCACGTCGGCACCTTCGATAAGCCGCTGCATCCCATGGCTTTTCAGCGCCTTCCGCACCACGAAGGCGTCGATCGGACGACCCGGCGCATGCATGATCGCGCTGGCCACCGGGTCAGCCCCCATGGTCAATCCACCGACCGCCGCGTAGTCCCAGTCGGCGGTGAGCTCACGCATCAGCCGGCCGATCAGCGGTGCGGCCTGGTGGTGCAGGGTGGCGCGGCGCAGGTCGACGTAATAGTCAGCTTCCTTGCCAGAGGACAGGGTGACGCGGCCGAACACCACCGACAGCTGGCGGACCAGCTCGGCGAGTTCGGCGCGATCAGCGGCGTTGACTTCAGGTGCGCCCACGGCTACGTCCTATTCCGTTGTTGACCGCGCGGACCACTCCGCGAGGCACCAGCCGGCCGACTGTGGTCAGCACCTTGTACTGCAGGCCGGGAATGCTGATGATCTTGCCTTTGGCCACATCGGCCAGGCTCTCTGCAACCACGTCATCGACGTCCAGCCACATGATGTTCGGGATTGAGGCCATGTCGATGCCGGCGCGCTCGTGAAATTCGGTGTGGACGAATCCCGGGCACACGGCGTGGATGCTGACACCCGTGCCGACCAGACCGTTGCCCAACCCCTCGGTGAACGACACCACCCACGCCTTCGACGCCGAATAGGTGGACCCTCGCCCCGAGAGCAGCCCGGCGACGCTGGCGATGTTGATCACCGTGCCCGCACCGGCCGCGATCATCGACGGCAGGGCCGCACGGGTGAACTGCATGACCGCGGTGACGTTGACGTCGAGCTGGGCCTGCAGCTGGGCGGGCTCGGCGGTCCAGAACTCACCGGCGGTGCCGAATCCGGCGTTGTTGACCAGGACGTCTACCCCGGCGCTCAGCCGGTCGACCACAGCGTCGCGGTCAGCGGCCTTGGTGAGATCGGCCGGCAACACCTCGACGTCGATGCCGTTGGCGGCCCTCAGTTCGGCGGCCAGGTCCTCGAGGCGCTCCACGTTGCGCGCGACAAGGACCAGGTTGTAGCCGTCGCGCGCGTAGCGGCGGGCATAGCCGGTGCCCAAGCCGGCGGTGGGGCCAGTGATAAGCGCAACGGGACGGGACACGCCAGGACCCTACCGGCTCAGCGCTGGAAGTTCGGAGCCTGTGTGCCATTCCGCGGCTGCTGCGGGCGCAGCGGCGGCGGAACCTCGGCCCGTCCCGGCGGGAGCTCGCCACGGCCGGCGGGCGCCAGCGGGCGCCCCGGCGAGGCGTTGCGACGCCCGGCGGACGGCGGCAGTGCCGGTTGCGCGGTCGGGGGCAGCACCCTCAGCAGGTCGTTGAACTGCCGCACGGTGCGCAGCCCCTCGTCCCACTGGGCGCGAGTCGAGGAGATCGGCATGGACACCAGCGTCCAGTTCTGCTCGTTCCACATGATCTCGGCGCAATCCGGTGCGGTGTGGGCGAAGGTGACCATCCGGCGGTCACAGGCCCGGCGGGCGGCGTCGAGGTTGGTCGAGTAGACCATCCGCGGGCCGATGGCGCCCAGCAGCCAGATGTCGCTCTCGCGCGGCTCGGCGATGCCCTTGAGCCGCAGGTCCATCACGACATTGGTGCCGACCTTGCGGTGGAGCGCGATCACGGTGGCGACATCCTCGAGGTCGAAGATGTACACCGCCTCGCCGCGGATCTGACCGAGCACCACATTGCGGGCGGTGACTTCGCCGACAGTCGACATCACGCCGCGCTTCCAGCGGTCGATGATCTCGGTGGACTCGGGTTCGAAATCGAACCCGTGCGACCGCGCCCAGGACTTACGGCGGCGGCCCAAACCACGTCGACGGCCAATGTCGACGTACAACAGCACCGCCGCACCCACGAAGCAGAGCGCGGACAGCGTGAACCAGAACGGAACCATTAGACGTAGCGTATCTGTTCACCCGCCCGAAGCGAGAACTCCAGCAGGTCACAAGCCCGTCACATAGCCTCCCGCCATGGCCTACGACGACTACCAGCTGATTCGGATCGCGAAAGACCGAGGGATCTGCCGAGCCACGCTCGACAATCCGCCGATCAATCTCCTGGACGTGCCACTGCTCACCGAGATCGATCGCCTCATGCGGGAGATCACGGCGGATGATCAGGTCCGGGTGCTGGTCGTCGACTCCGCCGACCCCGAGATCTTCATCGCGCATGCCGATGTGGCGTTGATCCTGGACTTGCCCACCGATGACGTTGGCCTGCATGACGAGCTGTCGCTCTTCCACGCGACGACGGAGCTGGTCGCGACCCTGCCGAAGCCCACGATCGCCGTCATCGAGGGTGTCTGCCGCGGCGGTGGCTGCGAGTTCGCCATGGCGTTCGACATGCGCTATGCCGCACTGGGCACCACTGTTCTCGGCCATCCGGAAGTGGCGGTCGGGATCATCCCCGGCGGGGGCGGCACCCAGCGACTGCCGCGACTGGTCGGCCGCGGACGTGCCCTGGAAACCATCTTGGGTGGGATGGACGTCGACGCCGCGACGGCCGAAGCCTGGGGATACATCGACCGGGCATTGCCGCCCGACGAGCTGCGGCGGTTTGTCGACAGACTGGCCGCGCGCATCGCGGGCTATGCCCCGACGGCGATCACCGCCGCCAAACGTGCGGTCGACACGGCGTTGGACGCTCATGTCGATCGGGTGAGCGGCTTGCTTATCGAGGACCAGCTGTTTCGGGAAACCCTCGCCCAGCCGGCCGCGCGTCAACTGCTCCAGGCGGTCATCGACGCCGGCGCGCAGACCCGCGAATTCGAACTGGGCACCGGCTAGTCCCCAGCCGGGAAAGTCGCGGCGGCGAGCTCGAGGATCTCCAGGCGGTCCGCCGCGAGCAGGAAGCCGCCGCCGATCGCCGCATCCAGCGCCGCGGTGAACCGCTCCAGATACTCGGCCCGCCCACCCGGGTACAGCCGGGCCAGCGTCTCGGTATCGAAAGGCTCACCCGAGCCGAAGATCGCCAGCAGCACGTTGTCGTCGGCGCTGGCGCCGGATGTGCGGGCACTCGGGACATCCACCCACGGGGTTCGCAGGCCGCCGGTCGCGACACCGTCGGCATCAAGGGCGATGGCGGGAGGGTCAGTGCCGGTCAGGGCGATCTGCGGCGCACTCGGCGCCGGCCGCCCGCTGCGCACCCAGTCGTGCAACCCGGCGATCGCCGCCTGCAGCACGTAGTGGTGTTGCGGGGCGAAGTTGATGAAGTGCGGCAGCTGCTGACCCATGAGGTTGTTGGTCGGCGCGTACGCCGCGACGATCTGATCCAGCGGCACAGCCCCGTTGTCGATGAATCCCACCCCGATCGTGTAGTTGTCGGCGTGCGCCGAGCCAGGGATCTCCCAGACCCGCAGGTGCTCGGTGTCCGGCACGCGGGCGTGGACGTAACCGAGCAGCCGCGCGCCGAGGAGGTCGGTTTCGGTGATCACGGTGAGCACCGGCACCCGCACATCGGCGCGGAAAGGTACCGGCAGAGTGTGGAAGGCACCGGATTCGTCGAGCAGGGACGTGCCGTCCAGCGGCGCCGCCGACCCGAACCGTGAGTGGATCAGGAAGCCGTCATAGACACCGGCGGCCGGGTCGACCTCGTTGACGTAGGTGGTCAGGAAGGTAGCCGACTGCGACTCGCCCGCCGCCAGCACGAATTGCGGTACGAGACCGTCGATCACGCCGGCGCGCACGGCCTGGCCGACCTGGGTGAAGATGTCGTAGGCGAAGTTGTCGCCCGGATGATCGAGTTCTGAATATCGTTGTGGATCCAGGGTTTTCAGGGAGGCATCGCCAACCAGACTGGGGCCGCCCTCGATCCCGACGCGCTGGGCGGAGACGGCGACGTACCCATACCCGGCCCTGGCGATCTCCCGGTGAGCCATGAACCAGACGGCCGGTGCGTCGATGCCGCCGCTGACATTGAGCCATTCGACGATCACCGTCCCATTCCAGGCGGCCTCGTCCAGTGGGCGCAGGACGACAATGCGGGTGGCGTAGGGGGCGGTCTCCACCGGCGCATACGAGAACGCCGTGCCCGCGACGAAGTACTCGTCGGCACGGTAGCCGACGGTGGCCAGGTCGTAGGCCCCGAGCAGGAGATTCGGTCTCCCGGGGACGGCGCTGATGACGGGATCGGTGGTCGACACCATCAATCAATAGCAGAGGCCGGGAGCCCGAAACACGAGCAGACGCAGACTCGCATCCGCGGGGCGGATTGTGCGATTCTGCGTCTGCTCGGCCTCGAGACTTAGCCCAGAACCAGTGATTCGCCGTCCGGGGCCACGTCGACCGGCACGACGTCACCGTCGTGCACCTCGCCGGCGAGCAGCAGCTTGGCGAGCTGGTCCCCAATGGCCTGCTGCACCAGTCGCCGCAGCGGCCGTGCGCCGTAGACCGGGTCGAACCCGCGATCGGCGAGCCACTTCTTGGCATCCAGCGACACCTGCAACTCCAGGCGGCGCTGGGCGAGCCGCTTCTGCAGCTGCGCCAATTGGATGTCGACGATCTGCACCAGCTCGTCGGGCTTGAGACCCTCGAAGATCAGCACATCGTCGAGGCGGTTGATGAACTCCGGCTTGAACGCCGCGCGCACCGCCGCCATCACCTGCTCCTCGTTGCCGCCCGACCCCAGGTTCGAGGTCAGGATGAGGATGGTGTTGCGGAAGTCGACCGTACGGCCCTGGCCATCAGTCAGTCGGCCCTCATCGAGGACCGCCAGCAGCACGTCGAACACGTCCGGGTGGGCCTTCTCGACCTCGTCGAACAGCACCACCGTATAGGGGCGCCGCCGCACCGCCTCGGTCAGCTGACCACCTTGGTCGTAGCCGATGTACCCGGGCGGGGCACCGACAAGCCTTGCGACGGAATGCTTCTCGCCGTATTCGCTCATGTCGATGCGGACCATGGCGCGCTCGTCGTCGAACAAGAAGTCGGCGAGTGCCTTGGCCAGCTCGGTCTTACCGACACCGGTCGGACCAAGGAACAGGAACGAGCCCGTCGGCCGGTTGGGATCGGCGACCCCGGCCCGGCTGCGCCGGACGGCATCGGAAACCGCTTGGACGGCCCGTTTTTGGCCCACGACCCGTCGGCCCAGTTCCTCCTCCATGCGCAGCAGCTTGGCGGTCTCGCCTTCGAGCAGACGGCCGGCCGGGATGCCGGTCCAGGCCGCCACCACGTCCGCGATGTCGTCGGGTCCGACCTGTTCCTTGAGCATGACGTTCGCCTGAGCCTCTGCCTGGGGCAGCGCCGCGTCGAGCTTCTTCTCCACCTCAGGGATGCGGCCGTAGCGCAGCTCGGCGGCCTTGGCCAGGTCGCCGTCGCGCTCGGCCCGGTCGGCCTCACCGCGCAGGACGTCCAGCTGCTCCTTGAACTCACGCACGATGTCGATGGCGTTCTTCTCGTTCTGCCATCTCGTCGTGAGTTCGGCCAGCTTTTCCTTCAGGTCGGCCAGCTCGGCGCGCAGCTTCTCGAGGCGGTCGCGTGACGCATCGTCGGTTTCCTTGGCCAGCGCCATCTCCTCGATCTCCAGCCGGCGCACCAGCCGCTCGACCTCGTCGACCTCGACGGGCCGGGAGTCGATCTCCATCCGCAGCCGCGACGCGGCCTCGTCGACCAGGTCGATGGCCTTGTCCGGCAGGAACCGGCTGGTGATGTAGCGGTCGGACAACGTGGCCGCCGCAACCAGAGCCGAGTCGGTGATCTGCACACCGTGATGCACCTCGTAGCGGTCCTTAAGACCGCGCAGGATGCCGACGGTGTCCTCGACCGACGGTTCGCCGACCAGCACCTGTTGGAAGCGGCGCTCCAGCGCGGCGTCCTTTTCGATGTACTTGCGGTACTCCTCGAGCGTGGTCGCGCCGACCATCCGCAGCTCGCCGCGGGCCAGCATCGGCTTGATCATGTTTCCGGCGTCCATCGCGCCTTCGCCGGTGGCACCGGCGCCGACGATGGTGTGCAGCTCGTCGATGAACGTAATGACCTGCCCGGCCGAGTTCTTGATGTCGTCGAGGACGGCCTTGAGCCGCTCCTCGAATTCACCGCGGTACTTCGCGCCGGCAACCATCGACCCCATATCCAGGGAGACGACGGTCTTGTCGCGCAGGCTCTCCGGCACGTCACCAGCCACGATCCGCTGGGCCAGGCCCTCCACGATCGCGGTCTTGCCGACGCCGGGCTCACCGATGAGCACGGGATTGTTCTTGGTGCGCCGGCTCAACACCTGGATGACGCGGCGAATCTCGTTGTCGCGCCCGATGACCGGGTCGAGCTTGCCTTCCCGCGCGCGGGCGGTCAGGTCGGTGGAGTACTTCTCCAGCGCCTGATAGCTGGCCTCGGGATCCGGGCTGGTCACCCGGGCGCTACCGCGGACCTTCACGAACGCGTCGCGCAGCATCTGCGGCGACGCGCCGTGACCGGTGAGCAACTTGGCCGTGTCGGAGTCGCCGGTGGCCAGGCCGACCATCAGGTGCTCGGTGGAGACGTATTCGTCGTCCATCTCTGTTGCGAGCTGCTGCGCCACGGTAATTGAGGCGAGCGCCTCCCGGCTCAGCTGGGGTTGCGAGGTCGCGCCGCTGCTCGTCGGCAGCCGGTCGACCAGCCGTTGCGCCTCGGCGCGGATCGTGGCCGGATCGACACCGACAGCCTCGAGCAACGGCGCAGCGATGCCGTCAGCCTGCGTGAGCAGAGCCAACAGCAGGTGGGCAGGCCTGATCTCCGGGTTACCTGCGGCACTGGCCGCTTGCAACGCAGCGGTCAGCGCCGCCTGAGTCTTGGTTGTCGGGTTGAAAGAATCCACGACACCTCCGTTTCAGTCAGGCCGAGCCCACGCGCAGACGGCAGGGCACGGCAAAATGCTTGTCGCCTTCTTCAACGCCGTCAATGTTGAGTCTGTTCCGCTCAACTTTAACTTTTTTGGACCAATTTTCGCTAGGGGCTTTCGACCCCGCTCTCCGGTACTCGAACATATGATCGAACGATGGCGGAGCGGGTGTCGATCGGCTACACCGGGCAACCCGTCCGGGACCCGTTTCGGTTGGTCCGCCCACCAGTCCCGGTCTTGGTTGATTTGACCGTGCTGTTCCCGCGCCAACCACACCGGACCGGCCACTACCACCCCCACGGCCTTCAGATGCACAAGGTCGTCAGGGGCACGCTGTCCTGCTGGGGGCTGTGCGAGCAGGGCGATTGGTGGGGCATGGTCACCTACGAGATCGCCTATGGCCCCAACCGCAAGGCGGTGACGCACTGGGTGCCGGCCTGGACGCTGCGGCGCATCTAAGCGCGCGAGAAGTCCCAGTACTGCAGCCACTGCACTGCCGCGAACAGACCCAGCGTCACCAGGTAGCCGAGGATCACCACGCCTGCACCGATGGTGCTGACGCGGGTTCCCGCACCGTCGATCGGGTCGAGCCAGCGCCGAAACCACCGCCCGGCCAAGGGCATCAACGCCCATTGCAGGGCAACGACGCTGACCACCTGGCTCAGCCACATCGCCAACCAGGGCGGGGCGCCACGGTTGTCGAGGATCGGCCCCAGGAACCGCGACAGCAGCATCACCGTCGGGTAGAGCACCAACAGGATCAGCATCGCCGTCTTCCAGTTCGGCGTGACCGCGGTGTGCCCGTTCTCGGTGCGCACCGTCGAACCGAACGTCGTCGTCGAGGACACCAGCGAGAATTCGCGGGTCAGACTCTCCCGCAGCGGCCCGAGCGCCTCCGACCGCTCGGGGGACTCCAGCCACGTCCCGAGTTGGCGCTCGGTGCGAAACCGCAGCACCGCAAATGCCTCACCGCCGGTGGCCGGGGCGAAGGTGCAGCACCCTTCAAAGCCGCTGAACTGCGCGCTCACCTCGACCAGTCGCGCCTCGGCCACCACGAATTCATCCACGCGGCCCGGCGCTACGGTGTGCCGGAAGAACCCAACCCCCGACGGCAAACCGCCATCTTCGCCGATCACCATATCTGCTGTGGCACACAGCATTCCACTCTGCCGACCGGTACTCAGCGAACGTTGACGCGCGGCGCTGTCCAGCCAGTGATGCAGGGCCCGCGCATTGGCGAAGGTGACCGCGATTCCCCAATCTAGGTGTGGATCGCGCAGCACGGAGATCCGGAAGTCGGTCGCCTCGGGGGCGGTGGCGCGCAACTCACCGGCCCACGCAGTGAAGGCCGCGGGGTGGGTCGAGGGATGAAAGATCGTGACGACGGTCGCTGCGCTCATGGGACACAAGGTATGCCTGGTATTCGGTGGCGACGGCGTGGCATACGGGGTGGGCATAGCCACCGTCGTCGTGGTCGGTCCGCATTGTTGGCCGCGCTCATCTCGACGTCGCGGAAAAGCCGATTCCCCGGTGTCTGTCCGTAGGATGCGAACTCCACCACATACCTACGTCTCTCGGTCAACGTCGCTCAATGCCGGTGGCGCAATTCGCACGCACCGTTGACCCACCCACAATTACCACCCGACTTCAGACCCGCGACACTAGTCGGCTCAGCTAACTGCCAGCTAACATCCGGTGCGCTCATCGAGCACTTTTGTAGACGGCGATGACCGGGGGGCTGGCCATGATGGGCTACCGCGACGAATTCGATCGATGCGACGGAGCCGCGAGTCGGCGCGCGCCCAACCCACGACTCTGGCTCAGCGCCGGAGCGATGACCCTGGGCATGGGCGCGGCAATGATAGGCGGCGCTGCCGTCGCGGCAGCCGATACCGCAGGCAACGACGGCTCGTCCTCGACCAGCAGCTCGGCGGCCGTCAGCTCGCGCCCGTCAACCTCGACAGTCGGCAAAGGGTCGCCGACCAAGCCCACCGGCCCGCGCGGCCGCGTCACCTCGTCCACAGGCTCGACCAAGCGGATATCGCCGAGCAACGCCGCCACGAAGCCGACCCGGCCGGGTAAGACCGACTCGTCGGACACCCTCACCGCCTCAAGCGCCGCCTCCGCCAGCCAGAGTGACGAAAGCAGCTCTGCCACAACGCCATCGGCGATAGCGCAAAACGCGACGACGAACTCCGGCGTGCAGTCCGCGGTCGTTGCACGGCGAGCCATCGCGGCCGCCGTACCAGCGCTGCCGACGCCGAACCAGATCCTGAAGGACCTCCAGCAGTTCGTCTACAACATTCAGGTGACCGTGACCAACCAGGTCAACGGCGTTCGAGACGGTCTCGAGACGTTGCGATCCGACGTCGAGCACATCCTGGGCTTCTCGCGCGAGGTCATCACCCAGGCGCTGCCCTACGGCAACCCGACGCTCAACAAGCAGTTCTTCGTTCCAGCGACGACCTACTTCTCGTCGTCGATTGCCACCGTCGCCATGGCGTACGCGCAACTCAGCGGGACCGCACCCAACCTCCAAGAGTTCATCGACTTGGCCGCGGTCACCCCCAGCACATCCAACCTCGGCAAGATGATCTATGTCAGCCCCTCATCGTTCGTCTCGTTCGCCGACAGCTTTGAACTGCTGCAGGACAAGAAGGTTCGGGTCATCATCCGCAACTACGGCTCCGATCAGTGGAGCTTCGCGTTCAACGCCCTCACCAATGGGTTGCAGGATCCGACCAAGGTGATGATCGTGACCATAGACGGCCCGGTCGACGGTAGTGCCGATAAGCAAGACAAGACGGTCATCGTGATCGGAGTCGACAACGTCAACGGCACGGTCACCATCAACGATCCGACCCGGTCCACCGACGGGCAAGGCCTGACGATGAGCATCGACGACTTTCAGAAGGCTTGGGGTGGCTCGAATTACCAGCTCGTCACCACCCAGCTGGCGAGTTCCCCCTCGACGCCACCGCCGCCACCGAGCACGACGAGACTAGTGTGGTCACTTCCCTCTCCTCAACAGTTCTTTGGCGGCATCGCGCAAGCCGTCGTGAACCAGCTTGAGGTCGCACAGGACAACCTGTCCAACCTGACCTTCGACGTGGCCCGTGTCCTCGGCGTCGCTAAGCCCGACGTCATCGCCCCGCCGTCGCCCTCGGACGCCCAGTACGGCGATTACACCGCCAACTATCCGTACTGGACCCGGCAAGGCTATTTCTACGAGCTGGGCTTCAAGGGCACCTGCACACTGATGGCGAGCGCCGCCGCCATCAGCCAGCTCAAGGGCATCACGGCACCGGACGACATTCGCGCCCTGGCACAGCAACTCATCGGCCAAGCGTCCGCGACCCCCAGCGGAATCAAATACGGAAAGATGATGTACGACCGGAACGTTGGCGGTATGAATTTCGAGGATGCCGTCACCTTGCTGAACGAGAACGGCATCAACGCTGACTACACGACGTACCTCAAGGGCCAGGACGAGGTAGCCAAACAAGCGATGTTCGCGGCACTGCAGCAGGGTCAGGCCGTCATCGTCGGCGCCAACGCCGATGTCATGTGGAATGCATACCAGCGGCGGTATTTCAATCAGTCGCCCGCGAACCTAGAGGCAGCCACTGCGGACCATGCCCTCCTCGTGATCAGCGTCGACCTGGCCAAGAACACCATCTACGTCAACGACAGCAGCGTTCAGAACGGACAGGGGTTCCCGATGCCGCTCGACGACTTCATGACTGCCTGGAAGACCGGCGGCTTCGAAATGATCACTGCGGAGCTGCAGAACCCCTAGGTACGCCCCGCGTTCGGGGGTGACGTCGTGGCGTACGGGTTGGTCATCGTGACCGTGGTCGTGGGCGTGGAGTAGTCCGTCTCCGGCGGCACCGTCAGTTCACCCGCGGTCTCGCTCGGGGACGGCGGCGCGGACGTCGGGTTCAGCTCGGTGGTCGAGAGCTGAGTCGACCTCGTCGTCGTGGTCCTCGTCGTCGTGCGGGACGTGGTCGTCGGCGTGGTGGTGATGGCGGGCGCGTATACGACCGGGCCGTCTTGGCGCTGGGAGCTCTCCGCGGTGTCCATGACCGCGTACACCAGCAACACGAGCAGCAGTATCGCTGCCACCCCGGAGACGTAGATCAGGGTGTTCTGCTGGCCGTCGTGGCCGCCATCACCCATTTCCTCGTCGGCATCCTTGCCCACGGGCAGAGATAGTACGGTCAGCCGTGGCCGCATGTTGTCCGACTATCGCCAGGAGGCATCTGTGACGACTGGTCTCGGCTCAGAACTGGCCGAATTGATCCCGCTGGCGCTCGTCATCACGCTGTCCCCGCTGACGATCATTCCGGGCATTCTCATGCTGCACACGCCCTCACCCCGGCCGACCAGCATGGCGTTCCTGCTGGGCTGGGTACTGGGCATCGCCGGACTCACGGCGGGGTTCGTGCTGGTGTCCAACGCCCTCGGTGGACTGAACAAACAGCCGACGTGGGCGCCGTACGTCCGCATCGCGATCGGCGCGGCGCTCATCGTGTTCGGGCTCTACCGATGGTTCACCCGCAACCGCTCGGCACACACGCCGGGCTGGCTGACATCGATGACCAGCATCGGCCCGGGTCGTGCCTTCGTCACCGCGGTCGTCCTGGTGGTCATCAACCCCAAGGTCCTGTTCATGTGCGCCGCGGCGGGCTTGGCGATCGGCTCGGCGGGCCTCGGCACCACGGGCGCCTGGACTGCCGATGCGGTCTTCACCGCCGTCGCCGCGTCGTCGGTGGCGTTGCCGGTGCTGGCCTACCTGGTGGCCGGCGAGCGGCTGGACGCACCGCTGACCAAGCTGAAGAACTGGATGGAAGCCCAGCACGCGACACTGGTCGCGGTCATCCTTGTCGTCATCGGTGTCATGGTGCTGTACAAGGGCATCCACGGCCTGTAAACGACGCGCCTAAAATCACGGCCGTGGGCCTCGAGGATCGTGACGCGCTTCGGGTGCTGCAGGCTGCCTTCGAACGCTCGGGGGATCCCCAGGCCGACTCCGAGGAACTGCTCCGCCGCATATACACCCGGTGGTTCGCCCTGGACACGCAGGTGCGTGACCTGTTCCCGCCGGAGCTCGCTCCCCAACGTGCGGCGTTCGGCCGCGCCATGCACTGGGTGTTCGGCGAGTTCGTCGCCCAACGTGCCCAGGCACCGGTGAGCTTCCTGGCGCAGCTCGGCCGCGACCACCGCAAATATGGTGTCACCGAACAGCATTACGACAGCATGCGGCGAGCCTGGTACTCCACGATGCGCAGCCATCTGATCGACAGCTGGACCGCCGCGGTCGACGACGCCGCCACCCAGGCCATCAACCTGATCACCGGCATCATGTCCGGCGCGGCCGACGCCGAGGACGGACCAGCCTGGTGGGACGGCACCGTCTTGGAGCACCAACGGGTGTCGCGCGATATCGCGGTCGTCCGCCTGCACCTCGACCGGCCGATGCCCTACCACTCGGGTCAGTACGTCAACGTTTCGATCCCGCAGTGGCCGCGGCGCTGGCGGTTCCTCTCCCCCGCCATGCCGGCTGATCCGGACGGCTTCATCGAGTTCCACGTGCGTTCCGTGTCGGGTGGCATGGTCAGCCATGCGATGGTGGCCGAAACCCGGCCGGGCGACCGGTGGCGGCTGTCCAGTCCGCATGGCGCGATGGAGGTGGACCGCGACGGGGAGGACGTGCTGATGGTGGCGGGCAGCACCGGGCTCGCGCCGCTGCGCGCGCTGATCATGGACCTGTGCCGGTTCGGCGAGAATCCCCGAGTTCACCTGTTTTTCGGCGCCCGCTATCCCTGCGAGCTGTACGACCTGCGGACCCTGTGGGAGATCGCCGCCTCCAGCCCGTGGTTGTCGGTGTCACCGGTGTCGGAGTACGCCGGTGATCCACCGTGGGCGGCCGACTATCCCGATGTCCAGCCGCCCCGCGGCCTACACGTGCGCCAGACCGGACGGCTGCCCGATGTGGTGACCAAGTACGGCGCCTGGGGTGACCGCCAGATTCTGATCTGCGGTGGCCCCGCCATGGTGCGTGCCACCTACGACGCTCTGGTCGCCAAGGGCGCGCCACCCGAGCGCATTCAGCACGACCCGTTGAGCTGACCACGACGGCGGCGACCCCAAGCCCCGAGTTCTGTGACTTTCGTCCCTTTCGAACCGCCTGGACCGGGACGACCATTTGTGTGTAGGGGGTGCTAGTGAGGGGTTGGGATGGCGGCTAACGGCCCGGCAGACCAGATTGTCGAGCGCGAACTCGAGGCCATCGCATGGGAATTCCTGTGCTCGCCATATACCGGGCGAACATACTGGGACTGGCCCTTGGAGCGGCGGCTCGACGCGTACCTCCGCCATCACGGCCGCGACGACATCCTGAACAATGGTGCCGCTTACGCAACGGTGGTGGACCGGGTGATGGCCAATCTGGGACGGGCCCGCCGCGACGGCGTTCTTTCCTCGCCGCATCGTTAGACTCCGACGATGGCCCAGCTGCCGTCCGTCGTTCTACGAGATCCTTCCTCACCGTTGACTGCCACATATCTGCCAACCGCGGGCATGATCTGCACCTCGCTGTCCGACGACGGCGTCGAACTCCTGGGGCAGCGTCGCGGCTTGAGCGCCTACTTGTCAGACGCGAAGACGATGGGCATTCCACTCCTGTATCCGTGGGCGAATCGGTTGAGCGCCAACGAATATGGCGTCGACGGCGGGGCGGTGACCCTGACTCCCGGCGTTGGTGGTGTCCGTACCGACGAGCACGGCCTCCCGATGCACGGCGTGCTCGCGGGCAACCCGAGCTGGCTGGTCACCGACCACTCCGAGAGCCGGCTGACCGCTGACCTGGACTTCGGGGCACAGCCGCGATTGCTGGCCAGCTTCCCGTTTCCCCACGTCCTTACCCTCGATGTCACGCTGGCCGACCGCGCGCTCACGGTGCAGACGACGGTCACACCGACCACCGCGGTGTCGGTGCCGCTGTGCTACGGCTTCCATCCGTACTTGACTATTCCCGGGGTGCCCCGATCGGAGTGGACGCTAGAGACTCCGAGACTCCGCCATCTGCCGGTGGACGGCCAGGGCATCCCGACCGGCGAGGTCCAGGAGTGGCCGGCCTTCTCGGAGAGACTGGGTGACAAGATATTTGACGACGGGTTCGACGAGGTTCCGCAGGGCGCGATGTTCGCCGTCGCCGGCGGTGACCGCCGCATCGAGGTGGTCTATGACCATGGGTTCCCGGCGGCACAGATCTTCGCCCCCGGCACCGATGATGTGGTCGCCATCGAGCCGATGGCCGCACCGACCAACGCACTGCGTACGGGCGCCTACAGCACGGCGACACCGGGCCAACCTGCCACCGCGGTGTTCACCATCCGCGTGAGCTAGCTTCGCGGACTATCTCCGCGGCTTCCAGACCACCAGCGCCGTGCTCTTCGGCACGACCGCAAGATCACGACGCTGGTTGGCGCGCAACGACTCCAGCTCGTCCATCATCTCCTCGACCCGCGACTGCAGGGCCTCGACCTGGTTGGTCAGTTCGATGATCCGCTTGATCCCGGCCAGGTTGACACCCTCGTCCTGGGACAGCCGCTGCACCTCTCGCAGGAGCTCGACGTCGCGTTCCGAATATCGCCGCCCGCCACCGGAACTGCGCCGGGGGCTGACCAAACCGAGCCGGTCGTAGGTGCGCAGGGTCTGCGCATGCATACCGGCCAGCTCGGCGGCCACCGAAATGAGAAACGTTCGAGTTTCTCGGGACTCATTGGCAGAGGCCATCAGCGATTACCCGCCCATCCAGCACGGGGGTCGAAGCCACTCACCCGCTCCGCTGTCGCATAGGCCTCCAGCGCCTCCAGCGCCTGACCCTCGAGGTTGGGCGGCACCGCGACCTTGACGGTAACCAACAGGTCGCCGTGGCCACCGTCGCGCTTGGGCACACCGCGCCCACGCACCCGCAGGATCCGGCCGTCCGCGGTGCCCTTGGGCACCCGCACTCCAACCTTGCCCTCCAGGGTGGGCACGGAAAGCGTTGTGCCCAAGGCCAGTTCGGTGAAGCTCACCGGAACCGTCACGGTCAGGTCGTCACCGTCACGACCGAACACCTTGTCCGGCCGAACATGCACGGTGACATACAGATCGCCTGACGGCGCACCGCGCAGCCCGGCTTCACCCTGACCGGCCAGCCGAATGCGCTGACCGTCCTCGACGCCCGGTGGAATCCGGACATTGATCGTGCGGGTCCGGGTCGTCACCCCGGTGCCGTGGCACTCGTCGCACGGGTGCTCGATGATCGAGCCGCTGCCCCGACAGTCGGTGCACGGCTCGGAAAACCCGAACGCGCCCTGGTTGCGGTTGATCACTCCGGAGCCGTTGCAGGTCGGGCACACCTTGGGGCTGGTGCCCGGGCGTGCGCCGCTGCCATGGCAATTCGTGCACGGCGCGGGGCTGGTCAGCCGCAGCGGCATGGCGACACCCTTGGTCGCCTCCAGGAAATCGAGATCGGTCTCGGTCTCCAGGTCTTTGCCGCGCCGCGGCCGGCTGGGCCGCGGCGGGGCTCCACGCCCGAACAGGCCACCGAACAGGTCACCGATGTTCGTGCCACCGCTCTGCCCGGCGGTGTCGAACAGATCGTTCAGGTTGAACTCACCGCCATCAGCGCCATAGCCACTGAATCCGCCGAAACCACCGCCGCTACCGTTGCCACGGCGACCGAAGCCGCCGCCGGCGAACATCCGGCGGGTCTCGTCGTATTCCTTGCGCTTGGCCGGATCGGTCAGCACATCCCTGGCCTCGCCGACCTCTTTGTAGCGTTCGTCGGCTGCGGCGTTGTCCGGGTTGCGGTCGGGGTGATTCTCGGCGAGCAGCTTGCGGGCCACCCGCTTGATCTCGTCCTCGCTGGCGTCGGAGGAGACGCCGAGCACTTTGTAGAAGTCCTTCTCAACCCATTCTCGTTGAACCATGCCGCGTCACCTCCTCTCACCCTTCGTCATATCGCTAGTTCGATTCTGCGTTCTGCGCACCGCTCTGGCCGCCGTTGACGGGCGTGTCGGCCGTCCCGGATCCGGTGGCGGGCGCGGCAGAGTTTTCTGGGACGGTGTCGACCACGCCGACGAGCGCGTGCCGCAGCACGAGGTCGCCGAGCGTGTAGCCCTTCCGCATCACCGTGCCGAGCACCGGCTTGGAGCCCTCGCCCTCGTGCTGCACGGCCTCGTGCAGGGACGGGTCGAACTCGTCGCCCTCGGCACCGAATGCGCTCAGGCCCAGCCCGGACAGGGCGGCCGTCAGCTTGTCGGCGACCGATTTCAGCGGACCGGTCTCCAGGTCGCCGTGGCTGCGGGCGCGGTCGAGATCATCGAGCACCGTGAGCAGCTGGCTCACCACCGCGGCCTTGGCCCGCTCGCCGGCAACCTGTTGATCGCGCAGCGCGCGCTTGCGGTAATTGGCGAAGTCCGCCTGCACCCGCTGCAGATCGGCGGTGAGTTCAGCGACCTTGTCGGCCTGCTCCCCGCCGGAGCCCGGGGCTCCCGGCTCCGACCCGCTGGGGGCCGGGCCGGAAGCCTCACGAACTTCTCCGGTCTGGGGGTCGATTCGGCGCTTGTCGGTGACAGTTACCGGTTCGTCCTCGCGACCTTCGCTCACTTGTGCTCCTGATCATCGTCGTCAACGACCTCGGCATCCACCACGTCGTCGTCAGACGGACCGCCCGACCGACCCGCAGCCTGATCGGCCTGGGTGGACTCGTAGATCGCCGAAGCCAGCGCCTGCGACTCCTGGCCCAGCTTCTCCATCGCGGACTTGATCGCCCCGATGTCGGTGCCGGCCAGCGCCGTCTTGGCGTCGGTGACCGCAGCCTCGACCTTGGTCAAGGTGTCCTCGGGGACCTTTGAACCGCCTTCGGCAGAACGCTGTTCGGAGACGAACTTCTCCGTCTGGTAGACCAGCGATTCGGCCTGGTTGCGGACGTCAGCCTCTTCGCGACGCTTGCGGTCTTCCTCGGCATGCGCCTCGGCGTCCTTGATCATCCGGTCGATCTCTTCCTTGGACAGGCCGGAGCCTTCCTGGATCTTGATCGTGTTTTCCTTGCCGGTGCCCTTGTCCTTGGCGGTGACGTGCACGATGCCGTTGGCATCGATGTCGAAGGTCACCTCGACCTGGGGCACACCGCGCGGGGCCGGCGGCAGGCCGGTCAGCTCGAAGGAGCCGAGCAGCTTGTTGTGCGCCGCGATCTCGCGCTCACCCTGATAGACCTGGATCTGCACCGACGGCTGGTTGTCGTCGGCTGTGGTGAAGGTCTCCGACCGCTTGGTCGGGATGGTGGTGTTGCGCTCGATGAGCTTGGTCATCACGCCACCCTTGGTCTCGATACCGAGACTCAGCGGTGTGACGTCAAGCAGCAGAACGTCTTTCACCTCACCCTTGAGCACGCCGGCCTGCAGAGCAGCACCGACCGCGACGACCTCGTCGGGGTTGACGCCCTTGTTGGGCTCCTGGCCACCGGTGAGTTCCTTGACCAGATCGGTCACCGCGGGCATGCGGGTGGAACCACCCACCAGCACCACGTGGTCGATATCGGACACCGAGATGCCGGCGTCCTTGATGACCTGCTGGAACGGCGCACGCGTGCGGTCGAGCAGATCCTGGGTGATCTTCTGGAACTCCGAGCGAGTCAGCTGCTCGTCGAGGAACAGCGGGTTCTTGTCGGCGTCGACGGTGATGTAGGGCAGGTTGATCGACGTGCTTCCGCTGGAAGACAGTTCGATCTTGGCCTTCTCGGCGGCTTCACGAAGCCGCTGCATGGCCATCTTGTCCTTGGTCAGGTCGATGCCGCTGGTGCCCTTGAACTTGTCCACGAGCCATTCGACGATCCGGTCGTCCCAGTCGTCGCCACCGAGGTGGTTGTCACCCGAGGTCGCGCGGACCTCGACGACACCGTCGCCGATCTCCAGCAGCGAGACGTCGAAAGTGCCGCCACCGAGGTCGAACACCAGGATGGTCTGTTCCTTGCTGCCCTTGTCCAGGCCGTAGGCCAGGGCCGCGGCAGTCGGTTCGTTGACGATGCGCAGCACGTTGAGGCCGGCGATCTGGCCGGCTTCCTTGGTGGCCTGACGCTGGGCGTCGTTGAAGTACGCGGGCACCGTGATGACCGCGTCGGTGATGTCCTCGCCGAGGTAGCTTTCGGCGTCCCGCTTCAGCTTCATCAGCACACGGGCGCTGATCTCCTGCGGGGTGTAGTCCTTGCCGTCGATCTCGACGGTCCAGTCGGTGCCCACGTGTCGCTTTACCGAACGGATGGTCCGGTCGACGTTGGTCACCGCCTGGTTTTTGGCGGGCTGGCCGACCAGCACCTCGCCGTTGCGTGCAAAAGCGACCACGGACGGCGTGGTACGGGATCCTTCGGAGTTGGCGACGACGACAGGGTCGCCACCCTCCAGTACCGCCACGACGGAGTTGGTGGTCCCGAGGTCGATGCCGACCGCACGAGCCATGATGAATCCTCCTGATAGTTACGTCTTTGGATCTGAGCGAACCAGGCTCAAGACTGCCCCCGCCGGTAGGCGGTTGTCAAGCCATAGTTGAGTCTAATTCACTCAAGTTATCAAGACGGTCAACGGCGAGGATTTCAGATTTGTTCCCGGGGACCCGTAGTTGCAGGAATCCGCATGAGATGTCGGACCGTCACTTCACTGTCGGGAACCGGGAGAACGCTATCCCCCGACCTATCGCGAGATGGGTGAACGACTATCGCCCTGGGATGGTCATTCGCCTTGTTTGCCGAACTGAGCGCGGATCGCTTCGGCAGCTTCGGGATTGTCTGCCGCCAGCTGCTGTAGGTACGCGACGACATCACCGACCGTTCGAAGGCTTGCAAGATCTTCGTCGGGGATTTTCACGCCGTACTTGTCTTCCGTCTGGACCGCGATTTCCACCATGGACAGCGAGTCGATGTCCAGGTCGTCGACGAAGGATCTTTCAATGGTCACTTCGGCGGGCTCAATTCCGGTGACTTCCTCGATGATTTCGGCGATGCCGGCGACGAGTACTTCTTGGGTGATGGTCATGAGCGTCCTTCTCGGTTGCATTGGTGCTATCAGGGTTTGATGGTGTGGGTTCAACGTCGCATGGCCAGGCGCTCTCGGAGGTGGTGCGCTGCGACGTGGCCGAGGAAAACCGGTTCGAGTAGACGTTTCGGTGGGTCGATGAAATTGGCTACGCGCATGAGGCGTTCGGTGATGACCATGTCGTCGGCTGCCGATTCGAGGATTTTGCGGCGGGCCCATCCGACCGCACGCTTCAAGACCGGAGCGGGTGACCGGTCGGCTCCCACGGATGCCTGATCTGCATTTGAGGTCCATACCGGTTTGGTGATGGCTGCGACGGCCGCGTAGAACGACTGCGGGTCAACGGGATTGGCGCGACGGAGTTGGGCACGCAGCGTATCTCCATGAAGAGTTGCCATGGTCATGCCTTGACCATTGATGGGATCGAGGCTGCACAGCGCATCGCCTAGAACCACCAGACCGTCCGGGTAGCGTGTCGCCTGGTCGTAACGCCGCCACACGCCTCCGGGATAGCGGTACGTCATCACCTCGGTGAGCGGTTGCGCGCGCCCCAGAGCCGGTTGGACGTGAGACGGGATGAAGTCCTGCGCGAGGATCAGCATGTCGGCGAAATCGGTTGGTGCGTATGCCAGGTCGCCGACGCGGCCGGCGATGGTCAACATCCATATGTTGTTCTCGCAGGCCACGAGGCCACCGCGTTGGGCTTTGCCCTCGGGTAGGACGAGAATCATCCGTTCCAGGAAGCTGTCCTGGTCTGGGATCGCGATGAGTTGAGTGTGGTAGATGCCGTCGGCGGTGAATGTCTGCTCTGGAGGTCGGGGGTAGCCGAGCCGCTCCAGCAACAGCGGTGTGCGGGTGGCCCGGCCGGTGGCGTCGACGATCAAGTCGGCGCTTAGCGTCTCCGAGCTTTTTGAGTCGCGGACGCCGACGCTGATACCGGTGACGCGATTCGGTTCGGTGGCGATGAGTTCGCCCACGTCCCGACCATCGAGGAACGTGACGTCGGGCATCGCTGCTACCCGCCGGCGTAGATGAAACTCCAGGAAAGGTCGGCTGGCCAGGTAGGTGACCAATGCCGTCGGGTCCGCCGCTGGACCGCTTCGATTGAAGGTGTACGGGCCTATTCGACTGTAGATCCGTCGCATGTCGGAGTCGTCAAGGACCACAGCACCGGCGTCCGTCAGGTCGGCTAGGAAGCCTGGATGTAGCTCCTCCAGAATCTGGGAGCCGCGACTGAGCAAGCTGTGCAGATGCCGTCCCTGCGGCACCCCACGTCGATCAATGGGACTGTCGGGCAGAAGGTCTCGCTCCACCACCGTCACGGAGGCGTACTGCTCGGCAAGCACCGACGCGGCTACGAGGCCTGCGATACCCGCGCCGAGGACAACGGCGTGATCGTTCACTTCGGCCTCCTAGAACCGCACTACCGACGGTTCGTCGATTACATACTGCAAGTCGGTATACGACTGTTGGTCGATGAGTATTATCGGGATGGTGAGCGACGTCAAGGTCAGTCGGCGCGAAAGATATGCCGCACAAACGTGTGAAGCCGTACTCGGATCAGCCAAGACGTTGTTCGTGTCCAAGGGTTTCGACGCGACGTCCGTCGATGAGATCGCCGATCTCGCACAGGCGAGCAAAGGGGCGGTCTACCACCACTTCCGTGACAAACAGGCCATCTTCACCGAACTGTTCCGCGCCAGCCAGGAAGCGGTGACGGCCAAGGTGATCGAGGCGATGCCTAGCGTGGCCGAAGAGCCGTGGGCAAAGGTGCAGACGGCAATCCGCCTGTTCCTTCACGGCTACGTCGCCGACGACGATGCCCGCGCACTCCTTCGGCAGGTGGTGAGCGTCTTGGGTTGGGATCGCGTACGGGAACTCAACGAACAGCAGACGCTGCCCTTTCTGCGCGCGACCCTCGAGAACTTCGTGGCCAACGGCTACGCCCGCCCGGTCCCGATCGAGGCCACCGTCGAACTCTTCTTCAGCATGTTCTACAACGCCGTCTTGTTCATCACCGACGCCAAAGACCCCGATAAGGCTTCAACCGAGGTCGAGACGGTCATCTTCTGTGCGCTCGAGGGGCTCAAACCCTCCCCATAGATGATGTCCCCACAATCTGGTGCGGGCCGAATGGAGGTTGGGCACGCGGCCCGCATCTCTGGTAGCTAATCTGAGGCTTTGACCTGATCGCCTGTTACGGATCAAAGGGTTCGCCGGCCTGTTGGCACGTCTGTCATGCTCACCCTTTTCCTGCAGCGTTACTTGCCCCCTAGCCACGTCTGCTGGTGGACAGTGGGGTCGACGCCGGAAGCCGAGTTCGTGCCTCGTAAGCGGCGGGGCACCTATAGCCCGGGTGTAGCGAACACGAAGAGTGCCATGAAGGCGACGTTGATGAAGAACGCGGCTTCTACGAGGCCGACCGTGATCAAGAATGGTGTGAACATGCGGGATTGGGCTTCGGGCTGGCGGGCGACTCCCGCGACGAGTTGCGCGCCGGCCATGCCGTCACCAATTCCGGCTCCGATCGCGCCGCCGGCCATCATGACTCCACCGCCAAGGAGTCCTCCGGCGGTGATGATCGCCTTGACGATTTCGGGATCTGCGGCCATGGCGTCCTCCTAGTGAGTGGATTGGTGGAGCAGGTTTTCGACAGTGTCGACTACGCGTGCGGCACCGTCCTCGCCAGTGATACGCGCGGCGAGTTGCTTTGTCTTATTCGCGATTTGGTGGTCGGTGACGGCCGCGCGGATGGCGTCGGAGAGCTTGTCTGCGGTCAGTGCGCGTTGCGGGATCGTCGCGGCACTGGCACCGAGGTCGCGTAAGCGCCGCGCCCAGAAGGGTTGATCTCCGACGGGCCCGGGTAGGGCGATGGTAGGGACGCCGGAGCGCAGGGCGGCGGCGGTGGTCCCGGCGCCGCAGTGATGGGCGACGGCGGCCATTTGAGGGAATAGCCAGTGGTGGGGTGCTTCGCCGATCGTGAGGACGTCGTCGCCGGATATCTCGAGGCCTGCCCACCCGGCTTGGACGACACCACGCGTACCCGCCTGCCCCAGCGCACCAGCAATGATGAGGGCCAGCTGTTCGGCACGCGGTGCGGTGATCACGGTGCTGCCGAGGCCAATGAACACCGGGGCTGGGCCGGCGGCCAGGAAATCGGTCAGCGCCTGCGGTGGCTGCCATCCCGGTGTCGGCGGCGGCCACCAGTACCCCACGACCTGCAGGTCGGCCCGCCAATCGGCCGGTCGCGGGAGGAAGGTGGGCGAATAGCCGTGCAGGATGGGCCAGTTCCCCAGAGTGCGCCGACGTCGTAGCGCCCGCGCCGAGATCTTGGGCAGCCCGAGGTCGCGACGGAACCCGGCGACGACCCCGCCGTAGAGGCGGTCGATGACCCACCCGGCGGTATCGGCCGCCGCCCGGTTACCCATGGCGCCCATGGACCAGGCGCCCAGCACAGTCGGCGGGTAGGCGGCCGTGGCCGACAGCGGCTGCAGTCGCACCCCGAGCGACGGAATTCCTTTGGCTTCGGCGAGCGGATGTCCAGCCAATTCCGACAATGGCGACAGCAGCAGGATGTCGGCGGGTATATCGCTCAACGCGTCCAGAATTAACTGACCTGTTTTGCGCACTCCTCGGGGCGTGAAGATCGCGGCGAGAGTCTCTCTTGAGGTCGCGTCGGCGTGATCGATACCTGGGGTGAAGTCAGCGGGTAGCTCACAAAATTCCAACCCACACTCCGTGATCAGGCCGGCAAACGGCGTGTACGCGGCCACCACGACCCGGTGCCCGGCTTTCTGCAGGGCCACCCCCACCCCTGCAAGGGGGGCGACGTCGCCATGGCTGCCGACGGCGGCGATCGCCACGGTGCTCATTGCCCGCTGCTCACGACGCGTCCGAAGATCTCGACCAGGTCTTCGCCGTAACCTCGTGCGTCATAACCGGGTTCGCGCAGAATTTTCTCCACCACGGAGTTGACGGCTCCGCGAACCGCCATCGCCGTCGATTCAAGGGGAAAGTCGCCGAACTCGCCGTTGCGCTGCCCGGCAGCCAAGATTGCCATGGGATCGAGCACGGTCAGCTGCTCAGCGACCTCCGGGCTAAGTCCGAGCTCATCGAAGCGCCGTCCGTCGCCAGGCGCAAAGTTCGTGGCCGTCGAGGTCAGCGCTAGAAGCGCAGCTCGGTGCGTGCCGAAGTATTCGATGCAGGAGCGGATGTAGGCGTTGAGCTTGCCTGTTGCGGTGGTCTCGGCATCCAGCGCCGGGGCCACCAGCGCAAGCATCGTTCGGTACATGTGCTCGACGATCGCGTCGACGAGGTTGTCCTTGCTCCCGAAGTGGTAGAGCACCGCACTCATCGCGATACCCACACGATCCGCAATCTTGCGGATCGACGCCTGTGGGTAACCCACCTCGGCGATCACTTCGATCGCGCAGGCCACGATCTGCGCCTTACGCGCAGTCCGGGTGAACGACTCAGGCCGCTCGTCCTTGGATCCCATAAACCGAACATAGATCGGCCAAACCAAGAATAGTAGAGGTGATCTAATATCAGATCATCTGATCAAAACTATATCCCTGGCAGTGACTTCTGAATCGGAGTTTCCAGATCGGGCGACTTCTCAGTCCGCCGCCACCACACCCGTCACTCCGCCGATGGCAGGCGCACGCCGGTCGCCAGTTCGGCGTACTCGCGCATCAATCGCAGGGCTGTCTGCCGGTCGAGCGCCGGGTCCCGCGCCACGATGCGATATCCGAGGTAGTCCTCTAACGACATCAACGTCATCGCGATGTCACGGGCAGGCGACCCGAGGCGAAACGCTCCGGCCCGCTCACCGTCGGTGAGCACGCGGGCATAGAGATCCACCTGCCGGTGATAGATCCCCTGGACGTCGCGACGCTGGTCCAGCTCGAAGCCTGCGGCGAGCACCGCCCGCCAAATAGACCGCCATTCCGCATCCTCCGGCCCCGCCGGGAGTCCCGCGGCGATGGTCAACGCCAGTTGCGTGGGGGCGTCATCGGTGCGCTCGACGACTGCGAGCCGCTCGTCATAGAAGCGAACGTCGGACCGCAGGGCCAACTCCGACAACAGTTGATCCATGTCCTTGAAGTAGTAGCGGACGGCATTGGCCGTCAGCCCAAGTTCGGCAGCAACGTCGGCGATCTTGAGGCTCGCTAGATCGTGTCGTTCGATCAAAGCAATTGCGGCATCAAGGATTTCACTGCGGCGCTCAACTCGTCGACTAGGCCGTGCCACCGGTCGTCCACTTCCTCTTGGCAGTCCAGCCGATTCGGCTCGTATGGGGCGAGGGTACTCGGCACCCCGCACTCACCTCGAGCGTGCCCCACACCCATTTTTGCGTTTCTCTTGCGAAATCCGCACCCGGCGCGCATTCTTTTCCAACTAAGAAAAGAACCCACTGATCTGGAGGAACACGTGCGGGCCCGAGATCTCGGCGTCGTCATCGGTGAACATCCCACCGGGCCGAACAACGCCATCACCGACGTCTCCGGGGTGCGTGTCGGACACACCACGTTGGATCAGGTGGGCCCGCCCGCCGTCCACACCGGGGTGACCGTCGTCGTCCCGCACGACGACATCTGGACCCAACCCCTCTTCGCGGGGGCACACCGACTCAATGGCAGCGGCGAGTTCACCGGCCTGGAATGGATTCGCGAATCGGGTGAGCTCACGTCAGCCATCGCCCTGACCAACACCCATAGTGTCGGAGTCGTCCGCGACGAATTGGTCTCCGCGCAGGTGAGTGTCCGTGGCGAGGGGCTCTATTGGTCGCTCCCGGTCGTCGGCGAGACCTACGACGGAGTGCTCAACGACATCAACGGCCACCACGTGCACCCCCAACACGTGCGGTCTGCGCTGGACTCCGCACGCGGCGGGCCCGTCGCGGAGGGCAATGTCGGAGGCGGTACGGGGATGATCTGCCACGGCTTCAAGGGGGGTATCGGCACCTCGTCTCGGGTCACCGACACCGCCGCGGGCCGCTACACCGTGGGCGTGCTGGTCCAGGCCAATCATGGCCGGCGCGAACGGCTCCGCGTCAACGGCGTACCCGTGGGCGAAGTGATCGGGCCCGACGTGGTGCCTCTGCCCGAGGTCTCCCCGCGGTATGAGGCGGGTTCAGGCTCGATCATCGTCATCGTCGCAACCGATGCACCCCTGCTGCCGCACCAATGCACCCGCCTGGCGCAGCGGTCAGCGCTCGCCGTCGGACGACTGGGCGGTAGCGGCGAACAATACAGCGGCGACCTGATGTTGGCATTCGCCACGGGCAACCGTGGCATTCCGCCCTATGCCTGGGACGAGGACCCGGCCACCGCGACGCCCGAAGTGCCACTGCGGATGGTCGCCCCGCAGCTGATGACCCGCCTCTTCGATCTGACGATCGAAGCGACCGAAGAAGCGATCGTGAACGCGTTGACCTCCGCCACCACGATGACTGGACACCACGGCATGACCGCATATGCGCTCGACCACAACCTGTTTCGCGATTCCCTCACGCCGACCCAGCAACAAATCCGTCGATCATAGGAGCCCCGGTGACAGAACGAACGATCCCAGCACAGGGCCGCCGCCTGACCGGAAGGCTCGGTACCGCCGGCATCGTCTTCATGGTCATCGCGGCCGCCGCGCCGTTGACCGTCATCGGGGGCAACATGCCGCTGGCGATGGGCATCGGAAACGGGGCGGGTGCTCCAGTGGGCTTTCTGATCGCGGCGCTGGTGCTGCTGCTCTTCAGCATCGGCTTCGTGGCCATGACACCGTACGTTCCCGAGGCCGGCGCCTTCTTCTCCTATGTGACCGTGGGCCTTGGTCAGCGCATGGGCAAAGGGATAGCGGTGGTCGCACTCATCGCCTACACCGCCATCCAGGTGGGAATCTACGGCTATATCGGGTGGGCAATGGCCGATACCGTCGGCTTCTATCACGGCCCTGAAATCCCTTGGCCCATATACTCATGCGCAGTTCTCGCGATCGTCGCAGTGCTGGGTTACCGCCACATCGAACTCAGCGCCAAAGTTCTCGGCGTCGCCCTCGTTCTCGAGATCGGCATCGTCGTGCTGCTCGACCTCGCGATCGTCTCGAGTCCCGGCCCCGCGGGCCTGACCCTGGCCCCGTTCCAGCCCGACGTCTTCACCCACGGGGCATTGGGTATCGCCGTTCTCTTCGCACTCACCGGTTTCATCGGTTTCGAGGCCACCGCGGTGTTCCGCGACGAGGCCCGCGACCCCGCGCGGACCATCCCCCGGGCGACGTACGCAGCCGTCCTCATCATCGGCGCCTTCTACGCGCTGACCTGCTGGGCCTTCGTCGTCGCGGTGGGTCCTGACCAGGTCGCCGCCGTCGCGCAGCACACCCTCGCCGGCGACGGCAACATGTTGTTGGACACGACCGAGGCAAGCCTTGGCCGCCTGGGTCGGGACGTCGTCAACGTCTTGCTGCTGACCAGTCTCTTCGCCTGTGTGTTGTCCTTTCACAACGTCATAGCCCGCTATCAGTTCGTGCTCGCCGGAAAGGGCTTGCTTCCCGACCGGCTCGCGACCGTGCATCCGCGGCACCACTCCCCAGCGTTCTCCTCGCTGGTGCAGACCGTCACGGCCGCGCTTATCCTCGGAATCCTCGTTGCCCTCAGGATCGATCCCCTGGTCGGAGTCTTCGGTTCGATGGCCGGAGTGGCGACCGTCGGCATGGTGCTGCTGATGACGGTCACGTCAGTAGCTGTCCTCACCTACTTCGTGCGCCATCGCGAACAGGCCGGCGGACGTACCTGGCAGACTCGCATCGCACCGGTACTGGCCTGTCTCGGCTTGCTGGCCAGCATGTGGCTGGTACTGACGAACTTCACGCTCGTCACGGGCGGCAGCGCGGCGCTCAGCACGGTGCTGGCGGCCGTCCCGTTCGTCGGGCTTCTCCTTGGCGCCCTGGTATGGCGACCGGGCACGGTCGATATCTGAAACCGCCCAGCGCGCAGAGTTACTTGACACGAACGTATCTCGGCGGCCGGCGGATCACGCCAGACGCGCCTCTCAAGAATCCGAAACTCAACGGCGGCGTGGATTTCCGAGAATGTGTCCCCGTTTTTCCATCGCCCGGCACGGGTTCGTCACTGACGCCGATTTTTGACGAAACCGTCAGAGTTTGACCGCAACTTGGACCAACTGCCAGACACATCGGGCAGGTCACGCTACCTATAGACGAATGGGAGCAGCGGCGCATGTGGGTCGGGTCGGCGGGTTAGCGGTAGCACTGGGGATCGGGGTCGCGATCGTCTCCGGAGCGGGACAGGCCGCAGCCGCCCCGTCGGATTCGTCGTCGTCCTCGTCCACCGCCCATCACGCCGGCTCGGCCCGCACCTCACCGGCCGCGCGAACCAAGACCGATTCGGCCACGGCAAGCAAGGTCGCGCAGCCGGTAGCCGTTCGGCCCGCCTTGGTCCGGGTCGGCGCGACAGGTGCGGTCACCAAAGCGCGTTCGGCGGTCGATGACAGTCCCGCGACCCCCGCCGACAACCCGGTGACGCTGGCGCTGGCGGCAGCATCCCGCCGGGAGTCGGTGGCCCCCACCCAGCGCACGCTCGCCACGCCCGCGACTCAGGCCACCGCCGCCGTCGCGCCCGCCACCCCCTCAGACGTCGTAGCGATCCCACAAACTCCTCCGCTGGCGTTCCTGCAGCACATACCCGTCCTCGGACCGGTCCTGTTCACCCCGATCGTGGCGTTCATCCACCAGATCCCGATCTTCGGTGACATTCTGCATCCGTTGCTCGGCTACCCGGTCCAGCCCGGCGCATCGCCGAACGCCGCGCAACCGCGGGACGTGAAGGTGGTCTCGTTCGACGGCACCGAAATCTACGTCCATTTCATGCCGGCCACCGGACTACAAAAGGGCGATCAGGCACCGACCATCTTGGACGGCCCCGGTCTGGGGATGCCCGGCCAGACCAGCATCTACGGCAGCTTCCTGGACGGCGTCCTCACCAATGCTCTTGGCATGCCAAGCATCCTGGACCTGCGCAATGCCGGCTACAACGTCGTGACCTGGGACCCGCGCGGCGAATACAGCTCGGGCGGCACATTGCAGATCGACTCACCGGACTACGAGGCAAAAGACGTCTCGGCGATCATCAGCTGGCTCGCCACCCAACCGGAGGTCGCGCTGGACGGCGATCCCGCCAACCTCGATCCCAAAATTGGCATGGTGGGCGCTTCCTACGGCGGCGGCATCCAATTGGTAACGGCGGCAACCGATCACCGGGTCGACGCGATCGTGCCGACGATCGCGTGGAACAGCCTCAACACCTCTTTGTACAAGGCACAGTCGTTCAAGAGCGGCTGGGGCACGATTCTTGCTGCCGCACTTGTACTCACGCTCGCTCGAACAAACCCGGCGATCATTCCGGCCACCATTTACGGCGACCTGACCGGAACACTGACGCAGGCGGAGCAGGACCTACTGGCCGAGCGCGGACCCAACTACCTGCTGGATCAGATCACCGCCCCCACACTGTTCATCGAGGGCACCGTCGACACCTTGTTCACACTGCAGGAAGCCGACGCCAACGCCCAGGTGCTCATCGACAACGGCATCGACACGAAGGTGTTGTGGTTCTGTGGCGGGCACGGCGTGTGCACCAACGATCTGTTCAACACCGGCGGCACGCTGATCGAGAAACGCACCCTCGCATGGCTCGACCGATACGTCAAGGGCGATACGACGACCTCGACCGGTCCTCAGTTCGAGTGGGTGGACCAACGGGGCCAATACCTTTCGTCGGCGTCCTATGACCTCACGCCGGGCGAGCCGGTCGTCGCGTCCAGCACCAAAGCCCGGGTCCTGCACCTGGTGCCGTTCCTGGGGGCCGGCGGGTTACTCAGAGTGCTGCCCATCGGGTCGTCGCCCGCGATCAATGCACTGAACCTCACGACACCTGCTGTCACGACGACCACCTATGTCGTGGGTGCGCCGCAGCTCAGCTTCACCTACTCGGGTACGGGCAGCGGGAACCACCTCTACGCCCAGCTCGTCGACAACTCCACCGGCCAGGTGCTCGGCAACCAGGTCACCCCCATTCTCGTGACGCTGGACGGAACGGAGCGCACGGTGAATGTTCCACTGGAGATGGTGGCGCAGACACTCAAGCCCGGCCAGAAGGTGACGCTGCAGTTGTTCTCCTCGTCCGCCTCGTACCGGGCAGTCGGGGCGCTGGGTGAGGTCACCGTGTCGAACATCGAGCTGTCACTGCCCACCGTGGACCCGTCGACGGTTTCCGTGGATTCGGTCTAACCAAGACCTACAACTGTGGATCACCCTTGCGGACGTAAAGCCGGGCCAGCGCGAACTGCGCGATAGCGAAAACCCCCAACACACCGCCCACGATCCCGAACGCCCCGTATACGCTCGCGCCCGATGAAAATGCGCCGCCCACAGCGCTATTGATGCCTACCGACACGGCCGTCCGGCCGAACTCCGATGCCGCCGTGACACCGCCGGCGTGTTCGAGCGGGGTCAACTCCTGACGCCAGCGGGTCAGGACCAGCCGGGCGCACACATTGCTGACACCGAACACGAACACCGCCACGACCATGATCGGCAGGTTCACCGGCATCCAGCCCACCGCGAGAACCAACGTTCCCAGCGCCCCGCCGACCACCCAACCGATCCCCGTTTTCTTGTGCCGTGTCACCGTGTACAGCAGCGCGCCGGCAACGCCACCCAGTGCGAACGCCGACCCGATGTGACCGACGGCGGCAGGGTGATGAAGCAGCCCCTTGGCAAAGAACGCACTGAGGATCTTGCGGAGTTCGTAGAGGTGGAACAGCATCAGCCCGACGACGACGAGCAGCAGATAGGGGTGGGCGACAATGTATTTCACCCCTTGCCAGGATCCTCCGTGCGGTTTGACGTCGGCAGCAGCCACCGGCGCCATCGTTGTTTTCGGGATCAGCAGATAGCACGCCGCCGAGACGACGAATCCGATCGGGATCACGATGTGCGGGACGATTCCGTCCGCCCAGACCATCAGTCCGCCGAGCATCAACGGCCCGGCCACCGCCCCCACCTCGAAGGCCACTTCGTAGCGAGAGTTGATCCGGTCCAACAGATCTCGGCGGTGTCCGACCAGTTCGAGGGGAACGGTGTGAATCGCGGTGTCCACATACCCTCGGACCAGTGCCTCGACCGTGTAGAGCCCCATCACGACGGGCAGGGTGGCGAACCCGAAGGCCATCGCGAGTGGGATGCCGGCCAGGATGACGCCGCGCAGGAGCGTCGAGAACACCAGGACGAGTCGGGCGCCCCACCGGTCGGTCGGCCAACCGCCCAGGAATGTGCCGAGCATGTGGACCCCGGTGCCGAACGCGGCGAAGAACGCGGCACTGCCTAACGATCCGGAGAGGTCGGCGACCAGCAGCGGCTGTGCCAGATGCACGGCACTGTTGACGATCTGGGTCAGCAGTAAACCGCTGAGCAACCCGCCGAGCCGGACCGGACTGGTATCGGTATCCAGCCTCATTCGGTCAGCGGCCTGGCATGTGGTCGAACGCGTTGTGCGCGACGAAGGCGGCCGCAGCCAGCAGGAGTACTGCGACGATCCAGCGTCCGTGCACCTTCATGATGCGCTCGTAGCCGTCCTTGATCCGCCCGGCGGCTCCCGGTCGTACGAGCTCGATGACCGTCGGCGCCAGCGCGGGAATAACTGCGATCACCGCGAACACGACAGCACCGAGCGTGCGTTCGCCACGAGCACCGATCTCCAGGATCTGATGACCGGCGGCAATGGCGATCGGGAAGACCTTGGGGTGCAGCCCGCACACCGCGAAGCCCGCCAGTCCGGCGCGGGTAATCCGTTGGCGTGCGGGCAGATCTGCTTTCGGATCCAGCCCGGGGAAACGTTGGACGAGCCGGGCCCGCAGCTCACTCGGTCGGCGCTCGGGCTTGGACACGTCGGCGATCGGCTTGTGCCGGATGGCGCCGAGCGCCCGCCTGACCCCGATTGCCAGCAGTGCGGCCGCGATCAGGATCCGCACGACAAAGCCCGGCCAGGAGGTGTGGTGGGCACTCGACGCACCGGGGTAGCCCGTCAGGGCGGCGATCCCCACACCGATACCGGTGGCGAACGCGATACCGGCGACGGCGCCGGCCGCGAAGGCGAACGTCGCCTGTCTGGGCACCACCTTGTCGCTGGCGACGACCAGTCCCAAGACCAGTGTCTCGGGGCTGAACAACAACGCGAGCGCCAAGGTGGCGATAATGGGTAGGTGTGTGCTCACGGGCACCGCCGCGCTGGCATGGCCGCAGGTTACCGCGCCGCCCGCACTACCGCGCGGCGCTCTGGGAAAGCTGGCGTGCCACCTCGCCATAGCGTTCGAAACGCTCGTCGTCACCGAGCGCGTTGTAGAGCACGATGCGGCTCGCCGTTCCCTGGTATCTCGCCGCGAGCGCGGCGGCCAGCCCGTCCCAGGTCGATTCGGTGGCGAACACGGCAATGTGGTCGTCGGTGATCTGGGCGGCCATCCCTGCGATATCGCCGGCCTTCTGCCTCTCCCGGATGCGGGCTGTGGTCCCCTCGAAGCCCGCCTCGTCCCAGATGAACGCGTAGTTGGGCGTACTGCCGTAGAAGCTCATGGAAAATCGCACCCGCTCGCGTTCGGCCGCGCGTTCCTCGTCGGAGTCGCCGACGATGGTCATCGCCGGCACGATCAACGCGATATCGGCCGGCGATCGGCCTGACTTCGCCGCACCCGCAGCCACTTTCGGCACCACGTGCCGCGCGATGTACCCGGGCTCGCCGATCGGGTGGACGTGCACGCCGTCAGCCACCTCGCCGGCCATCCGCAGCATCCACGGGTTCACCGCCGCGATGTCGACCTTTGGATCGGGCGCCTCGATCGGGCCAGCGCTCCACTGTGGGGTGATGAAGTCCAGGTTGTAGAACTCGCCGTGGTGATCAAGCGTGCCGGTACGAAATGCCGAGAAGCAAGCCTTGACGGCCAGCACATAGTCACGCAGTCGCGGACCCGGACGTTCGAACGCCGTGCCGTAGCGCCGCGTGACGTGAGTGCGGACCTGGGTGCCCAGCCCCAGCCGGAAGTGTCCGCCGGTCGCTTCCTGCAGTTCCCACGCGGTCGCCGCGGTGATGAATGGACTTCTCGGAAACGCAACGGCGACACCGGTCGATAGCTCCAGGCCAGGTGCGGCTTGACCGGCCACCGCGGCGTTGAGATAGGGGGTTCGTCCGGTCTCGGTGAACAGCATTCCCGAGAACCCGGCGGCCAGCGTGCGCTGCGCCAAGCCGCCGATCTGTCCCAACGGAAGAGCGGTGGTCATGACGTCGACATCCACCGAACGAATGGTAACTGGCGCGTGGAAACGCCATCCGCGGACTCATCCTGGCCCTAGTCTGTGATACGGCTGTGGAATAACTGGAAACGGATCGGGGACAACGACGTGGCGACGATCAAGCAGGTATGTCTGGGAGTTGCGATCGCCGGCGTGGTCGCCGGCACCGGCTCGGCGGTCGCGACCGCCGTAGCTGCCGCCGACTCGGGTTCCCCGGATTCAACGGGTGCGTCCGCGTCTTCGAGTTCGCCGTCGTCGTCAGCCACCACCCGGTCGCGCAAGCCGGCGCAGAAGGCCGGTGCCGGCGTCACGGGGCCCCGCCGCAGCGGCACGGTCAGCACGTCAACGCCCGCGGAGTCGGTGGCCAAACCGACCGCACGGCGGACCATCACACCGATGAAACTCGCAGCTGCACTGTCCCTTCCGGCGCCGCTTCCCGCACCGGCGCTGCCGCTGGCCCCGGCCGGCAGCGTCACCACCGGCAACTCCTACCGCGCCGCCCGCAGTGCCGGCACAACGGTCTTATCGGTCACCAACAACGTCGCCGATCCGACCAACGTCCATGTGCTGGTGATCGGGGTCGACGGCACCAACCTGCGCCGGGTCCTGGCCGGCGACAACCCGAATTTTGACGCGTTGATGGGCAACAGCGTCACTGGGGTCGCGAGCATCGTCGGCCACACCACGATCTCCAACCCGTCGTGGACCGCCATCCTGACCGGCGCGTGGGACAACCAGACCGGCGTGATCAACAACATCTTCACGCCCGACACCTATATGAAGTGGCCGACGGTGTTCAACCAGCTCGAGCACTTCAATTCCGCGATTGACACCATGGTGATCGCCGACTGGGATGTGATCACCGATATCGGCCAGGCCGGGCAGTACCCAGTCGACACATATTCGCTTGTCCCGCAGGTTCCCGGCGACACCAACTGGTCCCTGACCGATGCCGAGGTGACCGCGCAGACGGTTGCGGCGATCGGGAGCGGCGACCCGCCGAACTTCCTGTTCTCCTATCTGGTCCAGGTCGACGAAGCCGGACATCAATACGGCGGAGCCTCAGCGCAATACGCGGCCGCCATCAACCGGACCGACACCAACATCGGCGCGATCATGGAGGCGATCAACAACTCGACCGAGAACTGGACGGTCATCGTCGTCACCGACCACGGCCACCAGCCGCAGGTGGGTTTCGGGCACGGATTCCAGTCGCCCGACGAGACCTCGACATGGGTCATCGCCAACGGCGCCGGCTTCGACCCGGGCCGGATGAATCTGGCCTATTCGATCGTGGACGTCACGCCCACCATCATGTCCCTATTCGGCGGGCCGCCGCCGGCGGGCTCCCACGGGGTATCGCTGACCACGCTCGGAAACAGCAACGTACTTCCGGCCGATCTGGATCAGGCGCTCAACGACGCCATCGCACGCAACGGGTGGCCCGATATCGCCACCAATGTGGCACTGAGTGTGCGGACCATCTTCGCCAGCATCCCGTACTTCCTGGACGGCGGAATCACCACCATCAACGCCACCCTGCAAGGCATCGTGGATCAGAACATCTTCCTGATCAGCCAGCTGGCCGCGGTGTCCGCGGCGGTGGTTCAGGTGCTCGGCAACGTCGGCGTCTCGGCCACCAGCCTGATCGCCGAACTGGTCGCCTGGATGACCGGGGTGGACATCTTTTCGCAGGGCCATCCGCTGCCTCCGCCATCGGGGGCGGCCGAGCCGTCGGCGCCGTCCGTGCTGGTGGCCTAACCCCTCACGCAGACTCTGGTAGGCCATACTCGCTTCGATGGGTACCTACGCTGTCACCGGCTCGGCATCGGGCATGGGAAAAGCCGTCGCGGCGAGGCTGCGAGCCAACGGCCACACGGTGATCGGGGTCGACATCCAGCCGACCGACGTGGTGGAAGACCTCTCGACGCCTGCCGGTCGCCGAGCCGCAGCCGAGGCAGTGCGCAGCGCCTGCGGCGGGCGGCTCGACGGCGCGGTGTTGGCGGCCGGACTCGGGCCGACGCCAGGTCGCGACCAGCCAGCGCAGATCACTCAGGTCAACTATTTCGGTGTCGTGGAGTTGCTGCAGGCGTGGCGGCCTGCCCTGGCCGCCGGTGAGCGGGCGAAAGTTGTGGTTTTTTCCAGCAATTCGACTACCACCATTCCCGCGATACCCGGGCGCGCGATCCGCGCACTGCTGGCCGGCGACGGCGACAAGGCCGTACGGACGTTAAAGCTGTTTGGCCGCGGCGCATCCTCGATGGCCTACGGGGCCTCGAAGGTCGCGGTGAGCCGCTGGGTTCGGCGCCATGCGGTGACCCGCGACTGGGCGGGGGCGGGAATCCGTCTCAACGCCATCGCCCCGGGGGCCATCCTGACCCCGTTGCTGGAAAAGCAGCTGTCCACCCCGGCCGAAGCCAGGGCGATCCACTCGTTCCCGGTGCCGATCGGCGGTTTCGGCGACGCCGGGAAACTCGCCGACTGGGTGGTGTTCATGCTATCCGATGCAGCTGATTTCCTCTGCGGCAGTGTACTTTTCGTCGATGGCGGCTCCGATGCCTACTTCCGGTCTGACGACTGGCCTGGCCCGGTGCCGGCCCGGCGGCTAGTGCCCTACCTGCGCCGATTCACGAGATTCACGAGCTTTACGCAATGATCAGGCTGATCGCGCTGCTGGTGATGGCGCTGACCTTGGCCGGATGTGGCGGCATCAAGAAGCCCCCGGGAACCACCACCATCGACGTCTCGTATGACGATCTGCTGAAGAAGAAGCAGATTCGCCTTGATATCCCGCTCGGCGTCGGTGACACCCTGCGGGTCAACCTGGCGTCCAACCCATCCACCGGTTACCAGTGGGACGCGCAGGCCCAGATCAGCGACCTAGGCGTGATCGCGCAACGCGATCACTACGACTCCGGGCCCTCCGGCGTCCATCTGCCGGGTTCCCCAGGGACGGCAACCTGGACCTTCCAAGCATTGGCGCTCGGGAATGCCACCGTCTCCACCAACTACGGCCAGCCGTGGCCTGGCGGGACCAAGAACGCGTGGACGTTCACCGCTGTGGTGACGGTTCGCTGATCCCCGCTAGGGGCGCATCACGTAGGCGCCGTCGTAGGCTCGCACTTGCTGCCACACCCGGTCGAAGCGGTCGGTGTCGGTCGCCGGTTTGCGCACTGCCGCCAGCGCCCATTCCTGTTGAGCCGGAGTCGAACTTGCCTTCCCGTGCAGAGCCACCGCGTAGCCGGAGAAGTCCCTGACCGCAATATCGAAGATCTGGTCGATGACGTCGCTGTCGACTCCACGCAATTCGGCCTGTTCAAGGATCAGCTGACCGTAGACGACCAGAGTGAACAAGTGCCCGACGACGAGCATGAAGTCGAGGTCACGCTGCTGCTCGGCATCGGGCGCCGCGGTGGACAACAACGCCTGAAGGGCTCGCACCTGTTCGGCGAATCGTGCGACATTCGGTATCCCCGAAGCCTTCTCGAATACCGGAACCCAATCGGCGAATTGCACTTTCGAAGCGCCCTTGGCCGGGCCCTGCGCCCAGAAGAACACATCGTCGCCCGGGTCGTCACGGGTCCCCACCTCAGGATAGGAACCCGGGTTGAACAGGAAATTCGGCATGAACTTCAGGATCTGCGCCACGTTGACGTGCACGGTGCCCTCTAGCCGGGGCAGGGCGCCGATCAGATCCTTGACCTCGGCGAAGTAGGTATTACGTTCGAAGCCCTTGGCGGCCAGGACATCCCATAGCAGTCTGACGACAGTCTCGCCCTCCGAAGTCACCTTGGCCTTGGTCACCGGGTTGAACAGCAGATAGCGACGATCGTCGAGGCTGGCACTGCGGAAGTAGTCGATCGCGCGGTCGCTGAACAGTTTCATCGCGATCAGCCTCGCGTAGGCGTCGACGAAGCTGGCCCGCACATGCGGGAAATCGGTGACCGGATTGCCGTAAAGGATGCGGTTGTTGGCATGGGTGATCGCCTCGTAGAACGCGTGCTCGCACATCCCGATCGAGGCGGTGCACAGGTTGAACTTGCCGACGTTCACCGTGTTGAGTGCCGCCGAGAACGCCTCGGGTCCGGTGCACAGGATGTCCTCCTCATGCACCGGATAGTCTTGCAGCGCAAAGTTACTCACAAACATCTGACCGTGTACGACGTTGCCGATCAACTGGTAATCAGGATGCGCACTGTCAGCGACGAACCATACGTAACCGTCCGGGCCCTCAACGTCGGCCCGCCGGGAGAACACCGACACCATGCCGGCCACGTTGCCGTTGCCGATGTAGTACTTCTGGCCCGTCGCACGAAAAACGACGCCGTCGTCGTCGCCCTCGGTGGGTGTCAGGACCATGTCGGTGTTGTAAATGTCGGCGCCGTGCTCGCGTTCGGAGAGCGCAAAGGCCATCACTCCGCCCGCTTCGAGCTGCTCGGCGGCGCGTTGTTTGGCCTTGACGTTGTCGCTCTGCCAGATCGGGCCCAGCCCGAGGATGGTGACCTGTTCGGCGTACCAGTACGCCAGCCCGTAGAAGCCGAGGATCTCGCTGAGCGCGGCGTTGCGGGAGGTGTCCCAGCGTTTGTTGTCGTCGCCGAGGCCGAATTCCGACGGAGTGAGGAAGGTGGCGAAGATCCGCTCCCGCTTGATGAAATCCAGGAAGTCCGACACCCACTCCGCGTCGGCATCGTCTTGCAGCAGCCGTGTCTTGCCGCGCTCCTCAAACCAATCGATCAGGGCCCGCAGCTGACGCCGGGTGGCGGGATCGAATTGTCGCGGGTCATAGGTGTTGGGGTTGAACAACTGCCCGCCGGTGCTCGTCATGGCGTGCCCTTCCGTCATCGAAGCGTCGAATCTAGCGCGATCGCCGTCGCCGGATTGGCGGTTCACGGGATGCGGGTCTGAAGCGTGCCCTGTCAAGGTGAATTGCTAGAACCAGCCACTGCGGTACGTTTGCTGGCTGTGGGGATTTCGCTGACTGATCTGGAGGCGTGGGATCCAGGATCGCTTCGCGCGGTGGCCACGGCCGCGACTGGTCGAGCGAATCAGGTGCGCGATGTCGCCCACAATCAGCAAGACATCATCACCAAGCTGGTGTGGGAGGGAAATTCGTTCGAGCAGGCCTCAACCATGGCGATGGCGATCAGCAACACGATGCTTGCCCATGCCGATGAGTGCGACCAGGCGGCCCGCGATGTCTCGTCGGCAGCCTCAGAGGTCGAGTCCATCAAATCGGAGTGGTCGCGGATCCAGCACATGGCCGACCACTGGGGCATCGTGATCGACACTGCTACCGGCGAAATGCACTACATCATCCCCGACGATCCGGAAGAACGAGCCGAGGTCGAACGTCACGTCCAGATCGTGCATGACGCGATCGTGGACCTGCTGCGACGGGCCGACTCCACCGATCAGCATCTGGCCGCGGCGGTGAACAACGCGATCTCCGAGACTGCCGACGGCATCGGCAACGATCCCAACGTTTCGCCCGAAGTCGCCAAGGAGACCGTCGCCAAGGCACTGGCCGGTGACCAGGGCGCCGCCGCGGAGGTGAAGGCGGTGTTGGGCTCCATCAATGAGGGCCAGCGGGCCGGAACGGAACCACTGACACCGACGCAGGCATCGATCCTGAGTCAGATGCAAGCGCAGCAGGCCGGTATGTCGACGGACGCGCTCGGGGCGGCTGAGCAGAACATGGGCGACGCGAAGTCTGCCATGGGCGACTCATGGCAACTCATGAGTAATCCCAATATCCACTTCCCGAAGACCGATCCGGGCGGGGTCGCGAACCCGAACAATATGACCAGCGGCGGGATGAGCCAGCTGCCCCGCAGTGTGCAGGGCGTATTGCAGTCCAAGGGCATGTCGCAACTCGGCGAGATGACCAAGGTGACCGACATTGTCAAGGACGGCAACGCCGGGCTGCGGCAGGGCGGCACGGCACTGGATCGCGGCATGCTCAACAAGGCGACGGAGATGATGAATTCGCCGACATTCCACGGTACGCCGGTGGGCGGAAAGGGCGGCTATTCCGGGATCGCGGGCGACGGCGTTCCGGTGGCGAACGGCGTCCTGGCGACGGCGGGACAAGATCATCAAGCGGTTCATGACATCGTCCGCGACTCGGCGTACTCGGACAATTTCATGAAGGGCGCGCTTGGCACCGACTGGGGTGACAATGGCAAGGCGGTCGGCGACATGTTCGGCTGGACCGGTGACGCAGCCAACGGGCCGGACGCCAAGGTGGCGGCCGAGACGGCGTCGGCGTACGGAGCGTATGTCGGCGATCCCAAGCATGACTTCTTGCACATGCCTGGTAATCAGACGCTCGGTGAGTTGAATCCCGAAGCGGTGCGCGGGCTTTCGCACGGGCTTGCGCCCTACATTCCGGACATCGCTGAGGCGTCGGCCGGCCGCCACCAGGGGTTCGGTCTGTTGGACACCGATGAGACGAACATGCCTGTGGCAAAAAACATCTTCTCTGTGCTCAGCACCGACAAGGCGGCGTCGGATTACTTCAACGGCGCAGCCGGCCGCGACATCATGCAGGCACAACTCGACTATGCCAACGACTACAAGAACGGGGTCGACATGGCAAGCAACAATCATCGACTGTACGACTCGATGACCATGCAAGGCTTGGTCGATTCCGGAATCCACAACGCCACCGGCGCGTCGCATATCAACGAAGAAGCGATGGCTACTGCAGCGTACGAAGCGAAGAAGTCCGCGTATGAATTCGGCTTCGCCGGACTAGATGCCGCTGGGGTTCCGGGTACGGACCTTGTTTCGCAAGCGTTCGAAGATGCCCTTCTTGGCGATCCGCCCAAAACAAAAGGCTGGGATACACACTCGTTGCCCAACCTCGACCTTGGACAGGGCGAGAATCAGGTACTCAATGCTCTGGCACGAGCCGGCGTGCCCATACAAGGACTGGATGATCAATTCCTGGCTCCACCCGATCCCAATCATCCCGAGGCACCCCGCCGCATACTCTCGGCAGAGGAGTACGCCGCAAACAGGAGCGGAACGATTTCGGGCGGCGAGTACAACGATGCGATCCGACGGGCCCTGATCGCGACAACCGGTCGCGACCTCTATCACGATATCGACGTGCAGATGTCCAGCCGCTACAACGCCGTCACCGAAACGACGCAGCCACCGCAATGAGACGCCCGGAGATTCATCGACTGACCGCACTCGTCGCTGTCACAGCGACGGTCCTCTGCGGCTGCGACAACACAACTGTCGGCCAGTCGCCCAAACAGCCTGAACGCTGGCCCGCGATACTCGCGGATTCCACTTTTGTTTGGAGCGCCGAGCCTGGAATTGACCTTCTCACACAACCAATCGTGGCTGTGCGCGCGTACTCCGAGTCGCTAGTGCTCGCCGAAATCACAGGCAGCAATGACTACCTCTATCCGGGGTTCGACCACGCGGTAAAGAGTGAAAAGCCGGCGGACTACTCCCACTACAGCCTGCATCTCTGGCCCGAGCTCAGCTACCCGAAGAAAGATCCTGAAGTAGGGTCGAGCCGCCAACACGTTCTCCGAGTGGCGCAGGACGGCCAAGATGTGTCGGTGGTGATGTGCACTTGGGACTGGGGCCTTGCCGTGGAAAAGCCAAGCGGTCTGTACGCGACACTAGGATCATGGCGACCCCCGAGTGCTGACATCGGTGTCCAGCTGCTGCGTCTTGAGGCACCCGCAGGCAGCCCGGTACCCGATATGCCGCCTCAGAACGGGCCGTCCCGATACCCGTCGACCGACGTATTCGGGCAGTGGCGCATCGTAGGACGTCTCTCACGGTCAGCTCCGTCGGACACCCTCGGCCCCGGGACACAGTGGCCCGAGTATCACCAAGACCTCGACGCCTGCCAGGCGCTCGCCCCCGATACCGTGGAACGCCGTGAGTACCTCACCACTGGCGAACATCCCAAATCAGACTTCCCCACCCTACCCAGCGTCCCGGGCTGGCCGGTCGAAACCCAGTAGCGACTACATGGTGGAGGCGTCGGCCTGTTCGCCCACAGCCGTCAGCTTCTGCGAATTGCGCTCTTCCATGTAGCTGAACATCTTTGCACTGGTGTCCATGCTCGTCGCCTGGTGATCCAACGCCGCAGTGTGCTTGCCCGCCAACGCATTCCAGTGATCGGTCAACGACGACAGCGCTTGCGCAGAGAATCCCACCCAGCCGCTCTGCGCCCCGGTGACAGCACTCACCGACTGGCCGTGAGCCGCCGCCAACGCGGTCGACTGCTCGGCAACCTTAGAACTCCCGGCCGCCAACCCCTCGATGTCCACTTTCAGCACGCCACCCATCGCCCCAGGCTATCCCCGACCCTTCGCGTTTTCACTTCATAGCCGAGACGACCCCGCGAGTCACTCCAGTCCCCTCCGTCACTGAATGCGTACCCTGACATTCGACGGCAGGAGTTCGGCGTGCGGATATCCAACGGCATGAGGGCCGGTGTGGCGGTGGTGTGGCTGGTGGCCGCCGGCGCCGCGGCCGCCGGATGCAGCACCACCACCGACGGCGCGGCCAGGTGCCCCGGCGGCTGTGGGCCCGGTGGCGAACCGAGCTTTCCGACCAGCAGGCCGACCGTCGCACCACCATCGTCGGCCACCCCAACGCCCATCCCGACGCCCACCCAGACGCCGCCGTTTGGTGGCGGCCAGACGCTGGCGCCCAGCGACACCGGCTATGTCTACATCGAAACCAAGTCGGGCCTGACCCGCTGCCAGATCAACGCCCAGACGGTCGGCTGCGAATCGGACTTCAGCAATCCGCCCGCCGTCAACGGCGAACCGGCCAATGGTGTCGAGGTGACGGCCACTGGCAGTGTGCGCTGGATCGCCGGCAATCTCGGCGACATCCCGACCACCCCGCTCGATTACGCGATCTATCACGCAGTCGGCTGGACCATCGACGCCAGCTCCGACGGAACCCGGTTCACCAACGACGGCACCAGCCACGGGATGTTCATCAGTACCGAAGGGGTCAAGATTTTCTAAGCTGGTTCCCATGGACTTCCGTGTCTTCGTCGAACCCCAGCAGGGCGCCAGCTACGCCGACCAGCTCGCGGTGGCTCAAGCCGCCGAATCCCTCGGCTATTCCGCATTTTTCCGCTCCGACCACTATGTCGCGATGAGCGGCGACGGGCTGCCCGGGCCCACCGACTCCTGGGTGACACTGGCCGGCATCGCTCGCGAGACGTCGACGATCCGGCTCGGCACGCTGGTGACGTCGGCGACATTCCGCTATCCGGGGCCGCTGGCGATCTCGGTGGCGCAGGTGGACGCGATGAGCTCCGGCCGGGTCGACTTCGGGATCGGGGCGGGCTGGTTCGACGAAGAACACCTGGCCTACGCGATCCCGTTCCCGCCGCTGGGCGAGCGGTTCGACCGGCTGCACGAGCAGCTCGACATCATCACCGGGCTGTGGACCACACCGACGGGCCAGACCTTCGACTACGACGGCACGCACTACACCGTCAAGGACTCCCCCGCACTGCCCAAGCCGGTGCAAGATCCCCATCCGCCGATCATCATCGGCGGCAGCGGCGCCAAGCGCACCCCGGCGCTGGCCGCGCAGTTCGCCGACGAGTACAACCTCGCCTTCCCGAAGCTGGACTTCGTCGAACCCCAGATCGGCAGGGTCCGCGCCGCACTGCAGGCGGCCGGCCGCGAGTCTGAGGACTTCGTCTACTCGGCGGCATTCGTGGTCTGCGCCGGCCGCAACGACGCCGAGATCAGCCGCCGGGCGCAGGCGATTTCGCGCGAGGTCGACGAGCTGCGTACCAACACTCCGCTGGTCGGCACGCCCGCCGAAATCGTCGATCAGCTAGGGCCTTTCATCGAAGCAGGCGTGCAGCGGGTGTACCTCCAACTGCTCGATATGTCCGACCTCGACCACGTGGAATTGTTCGCCACCGAGGTTGTCCGCCAGCTCGCCTGATTGCGGAATGCTGCTTCTGCCCTGGCAAGGCATTTAGCATTGGTAGCCATGGGCAAGCAGGACCCCGCCGGGGACACCGATGAGGCGGTCACGCCCGTCGCCTACGGGGATCCGTTCGGCCCCTATCCTGAGGCGCCGTATCCGGGGTCGGTCCAGGACCCGGCGACCGACCCGGCCCTGCCGGTGATCACCGTCGACGAAGGTTTCGACCCATTCGCTCCCGACGCGTTCTGGTTCCCGGAACGGCCCTGGTATCGCAAGAACCAGGCGACGCTAGCGATGGGCGCCATCGGCGCGGCGGTCGTCGCGATCGTGGTAGCGGCGGCGCTGCTGGTGTCGCTGGATTCAGGTGATTCCGAGCGTTCCAAGAACACCCCCTCAGCGACCGTGACCAGCGAGCCAACGACCACCGGCTTGACCAGCTCGCAACCCTCCGAGCCGCCGCCCCCACCACCGCCACCACCGGAGACCCCGCCGTCGGAACAGCCCCAGAGCACCTGGCGTCCGCAATATCCGCAGCGCAACGGCGGCGACCGGCCCAACGTGACGACGCCGCAGACCAGGCCGCCGCAGATCAGCGTGCGTCCCACCCATCGCCCGGCGTTCCCCAACCAGCCCGGCGGGGGCTGACGGTTACTATCGGAACCCGTGGCACGTGACGGTTCCGACGACCCAAACTATTCCGACAGCGATCCGACGCAGTACGCGAATTATGGCGGTACCGGCGGCGAGGCCTACAGCGAGTACACGCAGGCCGGATACACGGCGTCGACCGGCTACGGCGATCACGCACCGCCGCCGCCCGAACCCACCCCGTGGTATCGCAAGCCGGCCGCGCTGGTCGGTCTTGGGGTGCTGACCGCGGTCGTTCTGGCCCTTCTCGTCTACGCGATCGTGAAGTTCACCGGTAGCGGTGGCTCAAGTCCGGCGATTACGACGACGACGTCACCGACGACGTCCAGCACCGGCGGTTCCGCCCCAGCGACCACGGCAACAGTCGCCCCGGGGCCCGGTGCCACGCAGACAGTGACCGAGTCCCCGACGGCGACGACCACCCCTTCTGCGACACCGACCACCACGACGACAACAGAGCCGGTCACGACGACCACGACCACCGAGGCCCCGACGACCAGCACAAGTACGAGTACCAGCGCGAGCACTTCGGTGAGCACGGTGACGGAGACCGTCACCACGCGGGAGCGGATCCTGCCGACGTTGCCGTTCCCGCGCCCTAACGGCGGTCAGTAGCGGCGTACATCGCGACCAGCGCCTCGGCGCTGCGCACCGCCGCTCGGCATGCCCTGGTGGTGAACGGGTCGTTGAGTGGATGTTCCGACCTGCGGCGCCAGCGTTGCGCCGCAGCGAAGGCGGCGCGCGGCCCGTCGTCCAGCGCTTCTGGGGTCAGGCCCAGCCGGCTCGCGGGATCGGTCCCCGAACCGCCGATGATGCGACGCAGGGAAATCATCTCGTCTTCAGTCAAACTCGTTGGGCGCGAACGAAGCTGGCTGAGTAGCCGGAGTTCGGAGAACGCATGAGTGTCGGCGAGCAGCGGGTCGATGTCGGCGAGGATGTAGGGCGTCGCGGTGATCGGATGCCGTTCGACGAACCGACGCAACGAGAGCAGCGCGGTATGCGCTTTGAGCAGTTCGGATCGCTGCGCGAACTGCTGGTCGATCACATCCCGCAGCGCGACCAGCCCGCTGCGCTCCAGTAGTTCGTCGGCCAGGCTGACGGAATCGCTTATCCCCGAACGGATTACGGCGATCGAAATCCGAATGCCGAACATGCCGAACCGGTCCAGCAGCTGAGCCCGGGTGTGCGCGTCGACTGGCAGCGCGCTGTCCTCGCGGACAAAGCGATCCACACTGAGCATCGCCTTGTTCAACTCACCTGCGTCGACGGCCGCCAGCTTCTCCAATGCGGCGAATTCGCTTTGCCGCAGGGTGCGGGCGGTCAGCGCCAGCAGTCCCGAAACCGGAACCACCGCCTGGCAGATGCCGGTCCGGTCCAGTTCGCCGGTGAACCGCTGTGCGACGTCCTTGGCGGACAGCATCGCATCGAGACGACCCGCGCCGATCTCGTCGGCCCGCGAGGCCACCCCGATGACACCGAGCGCGCCGGATGACCCACCGACCAACTCGCCGATCTGCTTGAGCAACGCGATATCGGCAGCGTTGAGCGTGCGCAACAGGAACACCACCGCGTCGACCCGAGGCACTCCGTCCTCGGGCACCAGCAGGCGAAGCGTGCGTTCGGAGACATCCCGCGACAGCGAGGACGTCCCGGGGGTGTCGATGATGGTGGCGTCGATCAGCTCGGCGGCCGGCCACTCGACATCAAGATCAATGATGTCGTTGGCGTCGAGGCGACCGAAGTCGAAGGTCAGGCCGGCCCACCCGGATGAACCGCGGTCGATCGGCACGTTGGAGCGCCGCCCGCCGACATGGTTGGCGGTGACCTTCGGGGTCGGGCCGTTGCGAAACCACGTGACGATGCGGGTGGCCTCGGTGGCGTCCGTGGGCGCGATGTTCTCCCCGACCAGAGCATTGACCAGAGTGGACTTGCCGGCCTTGAGTGTGCCGGCCAGTGCGATGCGAATCGGCTGGTTGAGCCGGCCGGCGATGCGGTCCAGCTCGCCCCACACGTCGGGCCGTTCGCGGTAGGCGGGCTCACCCTGGTAGGCACGACGGGTGCCGCCCAGGATGGCGCGAACCTGATCGCTGGTGCTCATCGAACGACGAGTCTACGGTTCGGCAGGCCCAGCGCATCGCAGCTAGGATCAGCCGCCATGCCCCAGCAGACGACGCCGTGGTATCGCTCCGCGGCCGCCACCTCGGCCGCGGGGCTGCTCGGGCTGGCGCTGGTCGCGATTCTGGTCTATGCCGTGGTGACGATGTCGAGCAAGTGGAACACCTCCGAGACCGAGACCGTCCCACCTCCAGGCACGTATGTGCCCCAAGCACCCCACGTCGCGAAGACCACCTCGGGCTCAACGACAACCTCCTACCCCACCGTGCGCCTGTCCACCACCGATATCGGGCTGCCCGGTGAGAGCACAACCAGCGGCACGACATCGCCGAGCGCGGAGTCCACGTCGGAGATCCCGCCGGCGGAACGGACGGCGCCGACCTTCCCCGGCACGTTCCCCACCCGCGTCACCAACCCGCCGGGACCCCGCACCACTCGGGCCGGCCCGCGACTCAACGAGACTCGGACGGCCTCGCCTTAGGCGATAGCGTTGTGGGAGAAAGTTTTTCGGCGTTGTCGATCACCTGGTTGAGGATGTTGATCTGGCGCTCGAGTTCTCGGATCCGGTCGTTGCGCTCGGCCTCCTCCATCCGCGCGGCGGCGATGGTCGACTGCAGCGACTCATTGAGCGAGCGGGTGGTCTGGTTGGCGATCCCGCGGTAGTGGTCACGCAGCTGGCGCTGCACGTTCTTGAGCCGGTCGCGGGATTCCTTGGACACCACGAACAGCACGTCGTCGACGAAGCGCCGCAGATTGGTCTTCGCTTCGTTGCGAACCCGCAGCATCCGGTTCTCCATGTCCTCCTTGTAGGCCTTGCGCCCCAGCAGCAGACCCGCGCCCAGCGACAGCGGGTTGAACATGCCCAGACCGGCCACCGAGGTGAGCATGCCGAACATCAGCACACCGCCGTAGGAGCCACGCATGCTGGTAATCGCCTTGTGACCCTTGCCAATCGGCTTGGACTCCAGGCGCGCCAGCGATTTCAGCCGGCCCACGCCGGCACCCATCTCGGCCGCGTTCACCTCCGGCATGTCGACAGCGTCCAGGCCGGCTTCGACGAATGTCCTGCCGACGTCGGCCGCCAGCGCCTCGGCCCGCTGATAGGCCCAGACGAAGTTGTCGCCGACGGCGTTGGCGACGGCGTCCTCCACCTCGGCGCCGATCTCGGCCCAGTGCTGGGTGGGGTCACAATCGTCGATGACACCCTCGATGTGCTGGGTGATGGCCCTGAATCGGGCCCGCAGGTCATGCTCGACGTCGGCGGTCAGGTCGGCGATGCCGTCGTTGAGGACCTGCTGCCACAGCGCGGTCTGCTGCAGCGCGTCCTGGGCTTCGGCCTTGCGGCGTTCCAGGTCCTCGGTGAGCCGGCGGACCTGGTCCGGGTCGTTCAGTGCGGACAATTCGGAGTTCACCGACATGCTGAGATGTTCTGCGGCGGCACGGATTTCGGCGACCACATGGTCACGCACCAGATCGTTCTCCCGGGACAGCACCTTCCCGGAGAGAAAGGCGACGATCGCCGGGAAGTTCGACTCCTCATTGAGCTCGGAGTCGTTGAGCTCGATTGCGTGGCTGCGCAGCAACGACGATGCCGGGATCAGCGGCAGCGCGACGCCGGCCCGCTGCAGATGCGCGGTGTTGGCGGCGACGATCTCGCGCCAGGACGGGTACAGGTCGGTCTTGGTGGCCACGATCGCACCAGCCGGACAGATCTCGTGCGCCTGGCGGATGAACCGCATCTCCGGTTCGGTGAATTCCTGGCTGGTGTCGCTGATCATCAGCATCGCGTCGGCATCGGGCAACAACCCGAGGGTCGATGACAGATGCGGCTGGCCGTGACCGCCCACCCCGGGGGTGTCGATAAAGGTCAGGCCGCCCTTGAGCAGCGGGCTGGGTGCACCGACCTCGACCCGCAGAACTTCCCGACCCTGCGCCTGCGGGGCCCTGCGCAGATCGTGGCGGATATCGTCGATCGGGATATCGATCTCCTGCGGTGGCACACCTTCGCCCACCGAGACGATCAATCGAGCCGACGGTTGCTCGGCGTAACTGACCACGGTGACCAGGGCGGTGGTCTCGTCGTCACCGACGCGGGCCACCGGCATGTTGAGCAGCGAGTTGAGCAGCTGGCTCTTGCCCTGTTTGAGCTGACCGGCGATCACCACCCGAATCTGCGGGTCAGTGATGCGCTCCTTGGCGACGGCCAGCCGCGTCACCAGGTCACCACGGTCATTCAGGTCGGCGATCGCGCTGGTGTGATCGATCAGCTCGACGATCACGTTGACCCGGCGCGGGTCCTGCGGTTGCGTCACATGCCCTCCCAGTACTCGCGGTTACACCGTATGCGGCCGAAGCGGCGGGGACCTCCACAGATCGGAGGAGATCCCCGCCGTCGCCGGATTGCTCAGAAACCCAACAGGTGATTGCCAGACGCCAGCGCCAGGTCGTGGCTGGCGTCGAGGTGGCTGTTGACCAGCGTGGTGTCGTGACTGGTATCCAGTGACGTGTGGCTGGATGAGCTGGATGAGTCGTGCGTCGAGCTGTCGTAGGTCTGCTGCGCCGAGTTGCCGGAGTGGTCGGTGACCGCGGTCGTGGTGTGGGTGTAGCTCGGCGAGCTGGTGTGGTTGCCAGTGTTGGTCGACGTCTGGCTGTCGATGATGGTGATACCGCCGCCACCGGCGTTGCCGCCCGAGGCGTGGCCGCCGCCGAGACCGATCAGGCTGCCGCCGGCGGACGCGCCGCCGCCGTTGCCGCCGCTGGCGTCGACGTTGTGGAGGACGGGGCCGCCGTTGTCCTTGATCACGGTGCTGCCGCCGGTGGCGGTGGTGCCGCTGTCGCTGACGTGGCTGTGCCCGACCGCGACGTTCGATCCGGTTCCGGCCAGCACGTCGCCGTTGTTGACGTCGTTGCCGTTGCCCAGCACCGCGCCGTCGCCGCTGACGATGTCACCGTGGTTATTCCCGTCGACGACCACGCCGCCTCCCGTGGCGGTGTTCGTGGTCTTGTTGCCGAAGGTGATGTCACCGAAACCGAGGTTGAACGCACCCTGCTGAGCGTTGGCGCCGGCGTCTTGGTGTGGGCTCAGCAGCGAGGTATCGGTCTGCGGAGCGAATGTCGGCGACGGCGCGTAGGTCGGCTCGTAGGTCGGGGCGAATCCGTATTGGTTGGACACCGCCCGCTGCAGGCCGACGATCGGGTCGCCGCCGCCGAGCGCCAGACCGGGCACAGCGGTGGCCGCGACGGTCGAAACCTGGGCGGCCGTGACACCGGCGAACCCGGCGTCACGCACGGTCTGATCCGGTGCGGCGACGAACGCACGTGCGGCGTCCTCGTTGCGGAACAGGTCGAGGATCCAGTCGAGGAGAGTGAGCATGGTCGAGACCTTTCGGGAAGGTGCTCGCCGGCCTGTCCGGCGATCTGCAGACGACGTTATGGCCGTCGGCGTCAGCCGAAAACGGGGTTGCAACCCCTCTTCACCGAGCCTCCACTAGGGCTCACCAGGGGTGCTCCCCTAGGGGATTAGGGGATCCCTAGGGGCGCCCCTGGGCATGAAGAAACCCCACGTCACGTAGACGTGGGGTTTCGTGGCGGAGATCAGAACAGGTCGAAGCCGGGGTGGTCCGTGCCATGGCTGTCGTCGACGTGGGTGTGGTCCCAGGTGGTGTGATCCGCCCAATCCGTCCCGGCGTCGCTGCCCGCGTCATGCTCGAAACCGATATCGGTGACCTGCGCCGAAGTGTCCGGCAGCGACGCGTCGATCAGACCGGAATCAGCGCCGGGATCGGTGATCAGCGCCGGATCCACGCCGGAGTGCTGGGCAACGTCGGTGATCACCGAGTGGACGTCGGCCACGGTTGTGGCGGGCAGGTGCGCATCGAAGGCGTCGAAGGCGGCCGTCGCGGCGCCGCTCGCCCACACGTTGCCGTCGCCGCCGGCACCGGAGCTGGAGCCGAACCCGCCCGCCGAGACCGGACCGGACAGTGAGTCGGCCACCATCGGAATCAGATTATTGACGTCAGCGCTGGTCACATCGGGCAGATGGGCGTCGGCGATGGCGCCGGCCGGGTCGGCGGCATACCGCGCGGCGGCGTCGGGATCCCGCACGAGCGACATCACGAAGTCGAGCAACGAGTTTGCCATGGAACGTCTTCCCTCCTACCGCCGATAGTCACAGTGGAATTCCAGCTGCTGCCCAGAATGCTATCCGGCAGCAGGTCAGCCGTGATCGGTGTCGAAGCCACCCGATGCGCGGCGGCATTAGGGGGTGTGACCTTAGGGGTTCCGGCGACGTTAGGGGATCGCTGCCGGGTTTTGGCATGGGCAGCACTTAAGGTGAAGACAGCCACCGACGCGGCGGCGAAGGGATGTGCGAATTGAGCGAATCGCTGGGTTTGTCGATCGGCGCCACCAACCTGGGGGCAGCGCGCCCGGGCCGGCAGCCGGTGACCCGCCGGTCGGTGCTCACCTTGTGGGCCAATCGGCCCGCCGAGGTCGGGGTCCCTTCCCAAAATCCGGAGTTGACCAGCCCCAACCTCACCGAGGCCGGCCAGGTGTTCCGCGGGTTCGTCGAGCGGGTGGGCGATCCGGTGCCGTTGGTGGCCGCCGACGGGTCGTCGCATCGCAGCGATGACCTGATCGCCGAGGCGCTCGAGGCGATGGTCCGCGCGACGGATGACGGCTCGCCCCCGTCCACCCTTGTGGTCGCGGTCCCGGCGTACTGGGGTCCGGGAGCGGTCGGATCGCTACGCGGGGCGCTGCGCACCAGGCCCACCCTGTCACCCAACGGCGTGCCCCCGACGCTGATCTCCGATTCGGCGGCCGCGCTGGCCGCCCTGAAGGCCGACCCCGGACTGCCCGACCGCGGAGTGGTCGCGCTGTGCGACTTCGGCGGCAGTGGCGCCAACATCACCCTCGCCGACGCGGGTGCCAACCTCCAGCAGATCGGCGAAACGGTGCGTTTCGCCGAGTTCTCCGGCGACCAGATCGACCAGGCGCTGCTGACGCACGTGCTCGCCGGCACCCGCGATGCCGCCAACATCGACCCGGCGAGCACCAATGCCGTCGGCGCGCTGACCCGGTTACGTGACGAATGCCGGCAGGCCAAGGAGCGGCTGTCCTCGGAGACCGCGACGGTGGTGCCGGTCGATCTGCCCGGATTCCGCTCCGACATCCGAGTCACCCGACCGGAATTGGAAGCCCTGATCGCCGAGCCGCTCGCGGGATTCCTCGATGCGCTCGGAGACGCGCTGGAACGCAACAGGATTCCCGCGGTCAATCTGTCCGCGGTCGCCACGGTCGGCGGCGGGGCGGCGATACCGCTTCTCACCCAACGACTTTCCGAAGAGCTGCGGGTTCCCGTGGTCACCACGCCGCTGGCCGGACTCAACGCGGCGATCGGCGCCGCGGTGATCGCCGCGAGCGGTGGCGCACCGGATGCGCCGACGGGCATGGCGGTGGCCGCCGCCGACGCACCGACAGGACTTGCCCCGACTGCATGGGCAGCGGGGACCGCCGGGGCCGCCGCCACAGAGTCAGCGACCGACGGTTCGCCGTCGGCGACATTCCGTGCGCTGGCATGGTCGCAGGACGACGCGCCCGGCTCCGAGCCGGTGCCGTATTCGGGCGAGGACTACACGTTCGACTATGCCCAGCAGGCGCAGGGCGCCACCGGCCAACGCCCGATGATCGAGTTCGAACCTGAGGACGCCGAGCCTGCAGTGGTGGACGCGCCGGTGCCGTGGTACCGCCGCCCACCGCTGCTGTTCGGCATCGCCGCGGTTCTCGCCTCGGTAGCAGTTGGCGGGCTGGCGATCACGCTGACCAGTTCCGACAGCACGCCCACCACGACGACCACCCGGGTGACGAAGCCCGGTGAGCAGCCCGCGGACGCGCCGGCCACGAGTGTCGTTCCGCCGCAGACGGTTACGGTTACCGGCTCGGACGGAAACCCGACTGAGTCGACGATCCCGGCGACCACCACCGTCGTGCCGACGACCACCACGACCACGCCCAGCACAACGACCACGACCACCACCCCGTCGACAACGACGACAACAACCACGACCACGACAACCACCACGACGACCACGACGCCTCCCACGACGACGACCACCACAACGCCACCACCGACGACAACCACCACGCAGCCGCCAACGACAACGACAACGGCCGCCCCGCCGACTACCACGGTCGCGCCACCGACGACCACGGTCGCCCCGCCGACGACGCACGAGGTCCTCACCGGCGTCACATCGCCACCGGCGAACTAGCCGATAGTGGCCGATCCAACTCTGGTGCAAAGCCTTTCGCCCACTGCGGCGAACGCGATCAGCGCACTGGGTTCGGCACCGGTCAAGCTGGTGGTGACCGGCGGCGTCGGCACCGGGAAGAGCACGCTTCTCGTCGCGGCGCGTGATGCCCTGCGTGACGCCGGTTCCGCCGTCCTGACCCGGCCGCCCGCACCCGGCGATCCCGCCGGTGCGGCCGTGGTCGTCGACGATGCTCATCTGCTGGCCGGCGCCGAGATACGTCAGCTCACCGAACTGGCCGGCGATCCATCCTCGACCGTCGTCGTGGCGGTGCAGCCGCGTGACCACGACGAGGAACTGCAGGCCCTGATCACCGCAATTGAGCGCGAGCGGCCACGGATCATATTGGCGCCCATGTCATCTGGCGAGCTGTCCCGGATGATGACCGATCCGTCCGGGCATCCGCCCCGCACCGAGTTGGTCACCAACATTCTCGTCGCGACGGCCGGTATCCCGTTTCTGGTCGACGCCGCGCTGGCGTCGACCCGCCCCTACTCGGCGGGATCGATCGCGCAGAACGCGCTGTACGCCCTCATCGACCGGTTACGCCGGCTCGGCGAACCCGAACTCGACGCGCTGCTGATCACGTCGCTCAGCCGTGACCTGGGTGCCGCCGATCTGGCTGCGGCGCTCGATGTTCCGGCCGAGGAAGCCAGGATCCTGATCGACCGGGCCCGTGCCACCGGACTGGTCGAGCCCGCGCACAGCCCGCACTTCCTGCGCTCGGTACACCGCGCGACAGCACAGATCCTCGGCAACGCCCGCCATCACGACGTCGAGACGGCGCTGCTGCGCTCACAGATCGCGATGTCGACGCTCTCAACGGACCTCGCGCTGCGGCTCGCCGAGCACGGCGTGCGTGACGAGCAGCTGGCTGACGTCCTCCGCCGCCAAGCCGGTGGGAGCCGTACCGATCCGGCCTCGGCGGCCCAGCTCTACCGCGCCGCGGTCGACGCCGGCGCGGTGGAACTGCGTGCGCAACTGGCCGATTCGCTGGCTCTGGCCGGCGAGTGCTCGGATGCCGCCAGCGCGGCCGACGATCTGCTCACCTCCGAGGACCCCGCCGAGCGGGCGGCCGCCGTGCGGGTGGCCGCCAGTATGGCGATGCACAACGGAAACTCAGCCCAGTCTGCCGATCTGTTCGGCTGGCTGGGCCCCTTCCCCGACGCGTCCGCGAGTGCCGCGGCGGCGATCGCGCTGACTGCGACCGGCGATGCCGCCGCGGCCGAACGTGCGCTGGCCGTGGACAGCGCCGGTCCCCCGACTGCGGCATCCCGCGCCGCGCGCAGCCTGGCCGAGGGCCTGATATCGACGCTGCAGGCGCCCTACTCGACCGCAGCGGTCAGACTCGGTGCGGCCATGGCCGCGGAGTACTCGGCGACTCAGGTTCTGCCGGACAGTCCTGCGGCGTTGGTCACGTTGGCGGCGTTACATGGTGGTGATCCGGTCCGCGCGCACAGTGTCATCGCCAGAGCGGTGCGCACCGACCGGGACGGCGAGGGCGCGCTCTATGGGCACCGGCACCGGTTGCTGCTGGCCTGGACGAAAATGCAGGACGGTCAACTGGCTGCCGCCGCCTCGGATATCGCCGGTATCGACGGTTCGTATCGCCGGGACGCGCTGTGGTCTGCGGCGCTGCGTACCGCGTTGGCGCGCCGCGGTGGCGACGCGGGCGCCCTGCACAAGCACTGGTATGCCGCGATGGAGGTGCTGGTCGAGTATTCGGTCGATCTGTTCTCCCTGCTACCGCTGGGCGAGCTGTGGGTGGCGTCGGCCAGGATCGGCCAGCAAGACCGGCTGATGCCCGCGCTCGAGCAGGCCTTCGGGCTGCTCGAGTCACTGGGAAACCCGCTCACCTGGTCGGTACCCCTGCGCTGGGCGGGCGTGCACGCCGGGATCCTGGCCAACGATCCCGGCGCGGTGGCCCCGCACGGGCAGGCGCTGACCGCCGCCGCCGCACACAGCCCGTTCGCTAAAGCGCTGGCGATGGCCGGACGCACGTGGCTGCGGGTGCTCGCCGGCCAGGTCGACGCCGACGAGGTCGCCCTGGCCGCGCGGGGACTGGCGCAGTTCGGCCTCACCGCCGACGCCACCCGACTGGCTGGGCAGGCGGCGCTGCAGACCTCCGACCCCAAGGTGTCCGGGCTGATGCTGCAGGTCGCCCGGGATTTGAAGGTCGCGGTGAGTGACAACGTTGGCGACGACGGGCAGCCCCAGACATCCGAGCCCGGTGGGACTGCGTCGGCAGGCGGGCGGGCGATGTCATCGCCGCTGTCCGACCGCGAGCGCGAAGTGGCCGAGCTTCTGTTGCTGGGCATGCCATACCGCGATATCGGCGCACAGCTGTTTATCTCCGCCAAGACCGTTGAGCATCACGTCGCGCGCATTCGGCGCCGGCTCGGTGCGGAATCCCGGTCGGAAATGCTGTCTATGTTGCGGGCGATTCTGACGACCGAGAGCTGAGAGCTCCGGCATACCCAAGGCTGACTCAGGCCAAGTTAGGTCAGCCTTTGTAGCGGGGCTAATGGCCGGGATGCAACTATGAGCTGGATTGGAGTCAAGTTACTGGTCGGTAACTTGCACTAAGTTACCGTTGGGTAACTTACTACAGGGAGGCAGACCGTGAGCGCTCTCGACTGGGGCAGGCTGGTGGTTGGCTTACTGGCCACCGCCATCGTGTTGGTCTTCGCCGCACGCCGCGTGCAGTTCTTGACCAACCTGATCCGGTCGGGTCAGCCGGTCAGCGACGAGAGCGGCCGCAAAGACGACATCCCGGCTCGGATCAAGGCGCAATTCACCGAAGTCTTCGGGCAGAAGAAGCTGCTGAAATGGTCGATCCCCGGCCTCGCGCATTTCTTCACAATGTGGGGCTTCTTCATCCTCGGCTCGGTGTATCTCGAGGCCTATGGCGTGCTGTTCAACCCGGAATTCCACATTCCGTTGGTCGGCCGCTGGAATGCACTGGGCTTCCTGCAGGACTTCTTCGCCGTCGCCGTGCTGCTCGGCATCATCGTCTTCACGATCATCCGGCTGCGCTCCGAACCCAAAGACTATGGACGCGATTCGCGGTTCTACGGCTCGCACACCGGCGGCGCCTGGCTGATCCTGTTCATGATCTTCCTGGTCATCCTGACGTTCGCGTTCTTCCGCGGCGCCTCGGTCAACGCCCTCGGTGAGGACTTCCCCTATGGCTGGGGTGCGTTCTTCTCGCACGGCATGGGCGCGCTGCTGGCACCACTAGGACACACCGCCAACGTGTGGATCGAAACCATCTCGCTGATGGGCCACATCGGCGTCATGCTGGCGTTCCTTCTGATCGTGCTGCACTCCAAGCACCTGCACATCGGCCTCGCGCCGATCAACGTCACCTTCAAGCGGCTGCCCAACGCCCTGGGCCCGCTGCTCCCGGTCGAATACAAGGGCCAGCAGATCGACTTCGAGGATCCCGCCGAGGACGCCATCCTGGGCCGCGGCAAGATCGAGGACTTCACCTGGAAGGGCTACCTCGACTTCACCACATGCACCGAGTGTGGTCGCTGCCAGTCCCAGTGCCCGGCATGGAACACCGGAAAGCCGTTGTCCCCCAAGCTCGTGATCATGAACCTGCGCGATCACCTATTCGCGAAGGCGCCCTACATCATCGGCGGCAAGCCGATGCCCAACGGGGAGAACGAGGCCGAGCAGCTCGTCTCCACCGAGGGTGGTTTCATCGAGTCCAAGCACGACGAGCATCACGCCGTCCCGGAATCCGGCTTCGAGCGCATCATGGGCTCCGGTCCGGAGCAGGCGACCCGCCCGCTGGTCGGCACCCTGGAGCAGGGCGGCGTCATCGACCCCGACGTGCTGTGGTCCTGCACCACCTGCGGCGCCTGCGTGGAGCAGTGCCCGGTGGATATCGAGCACATCGATCACATCGTCGACATGCGCCGCTACCAGGTGATGATGGAGTCGGAGTTCCCCTCCGAGCTCGGCGTGCTGTTCAAGAACCTGGAGAACAAAGGCAACCCGTGGGGCCAGAACGCCTCGGACCGCACCAACTGGATCGACGAGGTCGACTTCGACGTGCCGGTGTTCGGCCAGGACGTCGACAGCTTCGCCGGTTTTGAATACCTGTTCTGGGTCGGCTGTGCGGGCGCCTACGAGGATCGCGCGAAGAAGACGACGAAGGCCGTCGCCGAGCTGCTGGCCGTCGCGGGCGTGAAGTTCCTGGTTCTGGGCACCGGCGAGACCTGCACCGGCGACTCGGCACGGCGCTCGGGTAACGAGTTCCTGTTCCAGCAGCTGGCCGCGCAGAACGTCGAGGCCCTCAACGACCTGTTCGAGGGAGTCGAGCGGGTCGACCGCAAGATCGTGGTCACCTGCCCGCACTGCTTCAACACGCTGGGCCGCGAGTACCCGCAGGTGGGTGGCAACTTCACGGTGTTGCACCACACGCAGCTGCTCAACCGCCTGGTGCGGGACAAGAAGCTGGTTTCGGTCAAGCCGGTCGGGCAGGACATCACCTACCACGACCCGTGCTATCTGGGCCGGCACAACAAGGTCTACGACGCGCCTCGTGAGCTGATCGGCGCGTCCGGCGCCACGTTGACGGAGATGCCGCGCCACGCCGACCGCGGCCTGTGCTGCGGCGCTGGTGGTGCGCGCATGTGGATGGAAGAGCACATCGGCAAGCGGGTCAATACCGAACGCACCGAGGAAGCCATCGACACCGGCGCCTCCAAGATCGCCACCGGCTGCCCCTTCTGCCGCGTGATGATCACCGACGGTGTCGACGACGTGGCCGCCACGCGCGATATCGAGAAGGTCGAAGTTCTCGACGTCGCACAGCTACTGCTGGGCTCGCTGGACCTCAGCACCGTCACGCTGCCGAAGAAGGGCACCGCTGCGCGCGAGGCGGAAGCTGCCGCCGCGGCGGCACCGGCCGAAGCACCTGCGGCGCCCAAGTCTGAGCCCGAACCCGCTGCCGAGACCGCCACAGCCGCGCCGTCGGCGCCGGCCAAGGAAGCCGCGCCGGTCAAGGGACTCGGCATCGCAGGCGGCGCCAAGCGTCCCGGCGCCAAGAAAGCCGATGCGCCCGCTGCTCCGGCTGCCGAGGCGCCGGCCGCCCAGCCCGTCAAGGGACTTGGCATCGCAGGCGGCGCCAAGCGGCCCGGCGCCAAGAAAGCCGCAGCTCCTGCTGCTGAAGCGCCGGCCACTGAAGCTCCCGCAGCACCGGCCGCCCAAACACCAGCTGCTGCCGAGCCGGCTGTGAAGGGACTGGGTATCGCCGCGGGCGCCAAGCGGCCCGGTGCCAAGAAGGCTGAGGCACCGGCCGCGCAAGCTCCCGCAGCACCGGCCGCGCAAGCTCCTGCGGCTGAGGCGCCGGCCAAGGCCGAGCCCGTCAATGAGCCGCCGGTCAAGGGTCTCGGCATCGCTGCCGGCGCTCGTCGTCCGGGCGCCAAGAAGGCCCCGGCCGCGACACCCGCTCCCGCCGAAGCAGCGGCACCCGAGCCTAAGGCAGAGGCGCCCGAGCCGAAGGCGGAGGAACCCGAGGCCGACGCCCCGCCCGTCAAGGGCCTTGGCATCGCCAGGGGCGCACGCCCACCGGGTAAGCGCTAGGTCTGACGCCCTATGGGCGGGTGTCAGTTGACGACGGCAGCGGTGTTGCGGGCGCGTTTCTCCTCGTAGAATCGCGCCCGCTCATCGACTAGGCCCAAAAACCCGACCAGTTCCTCGCGGGCCCGTTCACCGATCGGGCCAAAATCGTTGCGGTCAAATATGTTCCAGAAACGCAGCACCGGCACCAGCACGTCGTCATGGTGGATGCGCAGATCGTAGATCCCCGCTTTGGCGATGGTGATCGCGTTCTTGGCGAAGTCGGTCAAGCCCTGACCGGGCATCGCGAAGTTGATCGCCTCATCGCGGATCGCAGTCATCGCGGCGTCGGGGTCGATATCGAGGGCGGCGCCCATCAGGTTGCGATAGAAGACCATGTGAAGGTTCTCGTCGGCTGCGATGCGGGCCAATAGCTGGTCGGCGACCGGGCAACCCGATGCACGGCCGGTGTTGCGGTGCGAGATACGGGTGGCCAACTCCTGAAACGACACGTACGCCAGCACAGCCAACGGCGTCTTGTCCCCGGAGTCGTATCCGGCAACCGTGTGTTCCATCCGAAGACGTTCCAGGACAACGGGATCGACGCCGCGCGTGACCACCAGATAGTCCCGGAGCGCAATGCTGTGGCGACCTTCCTCGGCGGTCCACTGTCCAACCCACGTGCCCCATGCTCCGTCGCGGGTGAACCGGGTGGCGATCTCGCGGTGATACGACGGCAGGTTGTCCTCGGTGAGGAGATTCACCGTCATGGCGACCTTGGCGACGGGGTCCAGCGGCGAGTCCTGCGGCTGCCAGTCTTCCCCGCCAAGCAGCGCGAAATCGCGCCCTCGGCCCCACGGAACGTAGTCGTGCGGGAACCACTCGCGCGCCACCGAAAGATGGCGGTCGATGTTCTCTGCGACGACAGGTTCGAGTTCGTGCAACACAGCCACTTGTGCGTCCATGGGTCATCCCCTCCAGGGTTGCCGGCGCGAGCGGTTCACTCAGTAACCTACGGTACCGTAGGTTACGGTACCGTAGGTTCACGCACGCAACAAGAGTGCCCACGCCGGCGACGACGTGGGCACTACCCCTAACTGGGAGTTGAGCCAGCTCAGCCGATCTTGGTCAGCTGGAACGGAACCTGGGTGATCTGCCCGCCCGGGCAGTCACCGTTGGAGTCCGCGGTGATCGTTCCCGCCATGGTGGCGGCGTCGATCGAGTAGGCGATCCGCACCGCCGCGTAACTGCCGTTGTCGCAGACAACCCCGTCGGGCTTGGTGACGGTGAAGTTCCACCGGCCGTCAGTGAAGGTGGCCACGCTGGTCCAGCCCAAGGTGCTGGTGAGGTTGGCGGTACATCCATTGACCACGGGATCGCAGCTGGACGCCGCCGTCACGACGGCGCCGTCGTCCCCACCCTTGACGGCGTAGGTGCCATTGATCGCTGCTGGATCGGCGGGCGCAGAAGCAGCAAAGCTCAGTGCGGCGGCGGCCGCCAGCACAGCTGCAGTCGTCAATGTGCGGGTGATCTTCACGTTCATCCCTTTGCGCCGTCGGGGCCGGTAGTGACGACCCAAGCTAGCAGTCAATTCAGCCCCAGAAGCCTCGCCCGCACAGCAGAGTCACAGTTGTATCCGAGGCGTCTTTCAATCGTGACTTCGGCCGATCACAGCAAAGCCATAATCGATCAGAACTGAAACCAAGTTGCGTCGGAATGGGAGAATCATCTGCGTGACTACCCACCAGTTACCGTGGCACGGCACGAGCCAGCACCCTCGGCCGCGCACGTTCACGCAGTCGACCAAGCTGCAGGACGTTCTCTACGAGATCCGCGGGCCGATCCACGAGCACGCTAACCGGCTGGAGAGCGAAGGTCACCGAATCCTCAAGCTCAACATCGGCAATCCCGCGCCGTTCGGCTTTGAGGCGCCCGACGTGATCATGCGCGACATGATCGCCTCGCTGCCCGACGCTCAGGGCTACTCCGACTCCAAGGGCATCGTCAGCGCCCGCCGCGCGGTGTTCACCCGCTACGAACTGGTCGAGAATTTCCCTCGCTTCGATATCGATGATGTCTACCTCGGCAACGGGGTCTCCGAGCTCATCACCATGACCCTGCAGGCGCTGCTCGACAATGGCGACCAGGTGCTCATCCCCGCGCCGGACTACCCCCTGTGGACGGCATCGACCGCACTGGCCGGCGGCACCCCGGTGCACTACTTGTGCGACGAGACCAACGGCTGGATGCCCGACATCGCCGATCTGGAATCCAAGATCACCGACCGCACCAAGGCGCTCGTCGTGATCAACCCGAACAACCCCACCGGCGCGGTATACAGCCGCGAAATCCTCGAGCAGATGGTCGAATTGGCCCGCAAGCATCAGCTGCTGCTGCTGGCCGACGAGATCTACGACAAGATCCTCTACGACGACGCCAAACACATCAGCCTGGCCTCGCTGGCGCCGGATCTGCTGACCCTGACGTTCAACGGGCTGTCAAAGGCCTACCGGGTGGCCGGCTACCGGTCAGGTTGGCTGGTCATCACCGGACCCAAGGAACACGCCAGCAGCTTCATCGAGGGCATCAGCCTGTTGGCCAATATGCGCCTGTGCCCGAATGTGCCTGCACAGCACGCCATTCAGGTTGCACTCGGCGGACACCAAAGCATCGACGATCTGGTATTGCCGGGTGGCCGGCTGCTCGAGCAGCGTGATGTCGCCTGGAGCAAGCTCAACGAGATTCCCGGGGTGTCGTGCGTCAAGCCCACCGGCGCGCTGTATGCCTTCCCGCGACTCGACCCCGAAGTGCACGACATCCACGACGACGAACAGATGGTGCTGGATCTTCTTCTGCAAGAAAAGATTCTGGTCACCCAGGGCACCGGCTTCAATTGGCCGGCCCCGGATCACTTCCGGATCGTGACGCTGCCGTGGGCACGCGATCTGACCAAGGCCATCGAACGGCTCGGCAACTTCCTGGCCAGCTACCGCCAGTAAACACTCAGGCCAGCCGCTCTACCCTGTCCGGGTGACGCATTCGCATTCACACAGCGGCCCGGCTCCGTTGAGTCCGCTGGCGGCCCGGATCGTCATGGTCGCGCTGGCCGTGATCGGTTTGGCGACGGTCGTCGGCGCGGTATTACTGTGGCCGAGCGGCTCGAAGGTCGACATTCCCCTGCCGTTCCAGAACGGTCAGGGCGGCGCGGTCACCACCGAGGGTGGTCATGTGGTGTCCAGCAGTCTGGCTGACTGTGGCAGCCCGTCGGCCGGCCAAGTGCTCACCGCATCGCCCACCCCGGGGATATCCGGCAGTGGCACCTGCGTGCAGACGGTGGTGGCGATCGACAGCGGACCGAACCGGGGCGCGTCCACGATGCTGGAGTTCTCCCCCGGACCGGGTCAGCCGAACCTGTTGGCGGGCGACACCATTCGTATCTTCCGGCAGGTCGATGAGCAGGGCACGACCAGCTATGGGTTCTACGACTACGAACGCACCTGGCCGCTGATCGCCCTGGCGGCGGTGTTCGCGATCGTCATTGTGGCGGTGGCGCGCTGGCGTGGGCTGCGAGCGCTGGTCGGGATTGTGGTGGCGTTCGCGATTCTGGTGGTCTTTCTGCTCCCGGCGTTGCGGGACGGCGCCCCAGCGGTTCCCGTCGCGCTGGTCGCCTCGGCGGTCATCCTGTTCGCCGTGATCTACCTGGCGCACGGCGTCAGTCTGCGCACCAGCGCGGCCCTGCTGGGCACACTGACCGCCATGCTGTTGGCGGCGGGGTTATCTTGGGCAGCAATCGAACTCGCACATCTGACCGGCTTGTCGGAGGACCAGAACAATGAGGTCGCGGCGTACATGGGCCACGTGTCGATCCAGGGCTTGCTGCTGGCCGGCTTCATCATCGGCTCGCTGGGCGTGCTCAACGATGTGACGATCACCCAGGCCTCGGCGGTCTTCGAGCTCGCCGCCGGTCATGACTCACGCAGACAGATCTTCGCGCGCGCCATGCGCATCGGTAGCGACCACATCGCCAGCACGGTGTACACCCTGGTACTGGCCTACGCCGGTAGTTCGCTGCCGCTGCTGCTGTTGTTCAGTGTCGCCAACCGCTCACTGTTCGACGTTTTGACCAGTGAGAGCGTGGCCATCGAGATCGCCCGCTCGGCGGTGGGCGGTATCGCGCTGGCATTGTCGGTGCCGCTGACCACCGCGATCGCCGCGGTACTGGCTACCCCTGGTCAAGCAGCTTCAGCAGGTAACCGCCATAGCCTGACTTGACCAGCTCCGCGGCGCAGCGGGCCAGCTGCTCATCGTCGATGAAGCCCATCCGCCATGCGACCTCTTCGGGGCAGGACACCTTGAGTCCTTGGCGGTATTCGATGGTGCGTACGAAATCGCTTGCGTCCAAGAGTGAATCGAAGGTGCCGGTGTCCAGCCAGGCGCTGCCGCGCGGTAGCACTTCGACCGTCAACCGACCCTGGTCCAGATAGGTCTGGTTGACTTCGGTGATCTCCAGTTCACCGCGCGGTGACGGCCGCAGCCCCCGGGCGATCTCGATGACGTCGTTGTCGTAGAAGTACAGCCCCGGCACCGCGTAGTTCGACTTGGGGTGCGCCGGCTTCTCCTCCAGCGATAGCGCGGTGCCGTCGGCGGCGAACTCGATCACACCGTAGGCCGACGGATTGGCGACCCGGTAGGCGAAGATGGCCGCGCCCTGGATATCTCGAAATCGGCTCAGGCTGGTCCCGACGCCCGGTCCGTAGAAGATGTTGTCACCCAAGACAAGTGCGACGGTGCCGGTGCCGATGTGGTCAGCCCCGATCAGGAACGCCTGCGCCAGCCCGTCGGGCCGATCCTGAACGGCGTAGCTGATGTTGACGCCGAGCCGTGCTCCGTCTGCGAGTAGCCGATGGAACGCGGGGGCGTCGTGGCCGGTGGTGATCACCAGGATGTCGCGGATACCCGCCATCATCAGCGTGCACAGCGGGTAGTAGATCATCGGCTTGTCGAACACGGGCAGCAGCTGCTTGCTGGGCCCCATGGTGATCGGATGCAGCCGCGTGCCTGACCCGCCGGCCAGGATGATCCCACGCAAGTTGGTCAGGCCTGCAGATCTTCGTCGGACATGTCGGTGGCGGCCAGCGCTGCCGCCAGGTCATCGTGGCGGAACGCCGACGTGACGTGGTCGTGAACCACCCGGAAGGCCGACGCCGCGGTGCGTACGTTGGCCGGGTCGGTGGTCGAGGTCAGCCGCTCTTCGACGACAACGACACCGTCGCGGTAGTAGATCTCGCCCACTTCGATGGGGCCTGCCGAATCCTGTGCCCAGTCCCGCAGCGCGGCATGGCCCTGTGCGGCACCATTCGCGTCCCCGATCTCGATGTCGTCGCTGGACAGCGAGACCAGGGTGTCGAGGTCCGCGGTACTCAGCGCGTCATGCCAGGCCAGAACGGTGGCGATCTCCGAAGTGCTCATTTCGCTAAAACTACCGGTCTAGAAGGGTGTGCGGGCCAACCAGGTGTCCCAGACACCTGCGTCGCCGAATACCTCAAGGCCTTCCTGGGCGGCGGTGCGACGACGCACGACGGCCAACAGCAAGCTGCGCGCCGGCCCCCGCAGCGCGGCGGTGGCCTTGCCGTGTTCGTGGTCGAGGGCGATGCCGTCGGGGCGCCCGAGGATGGTCCACTCGCCGGCCTCGCCAAGGTCGGGCTCGGTGGCGTGCAGGTGTACCGACTGCCCGTCTCCGAGCGGCCGGTCGCCGCCGGCGGGACCTTCCTCGTCGGCCTGGATGACCACCCGCTCCAGCCATTCGGTGATGGCGTCGGCAGCCACAGCGGGGTCGACGTCATAGTCGACGCCCAACGCGATGGCGGCGTCGGCCCGATGGACCACGACCTCGTGCAGCCGCCGGCGGATCCACCAGTCGGCGGGCCGCGGTCCCAGGAACGTCCAGACCGGGGTGTCGGCGCCGGTTTGTGTGACGGCATCGATGAGCTGGCGCGGTCCGGCCTGCAGCCAGTCGATCTCGGCGTCCCGGCCCTCCGGCGGCTTGCCCCCCGCGACGGTGCGCGGGTCGATGTAGTCCATCGACTGTTCGGCGACGATCTGGGCGCACCACCGGTCGCCGCGCCCGACGTGACGCATCAGCTGCTGGAGCGTCCAATCAGGGCAGGTCGGCACCGGGATCGATAGATCGGCGTCGCGCAGAAGGTCGGCGAATGCCGCGTTTTCGGCGATCAGTGCGGTTGCGAAGTCCACGAAGGAGAACCTACGTCACCACCGGGCGGCCCAGCGCGTAAATCTTCCATCCGGCCGTCTCCCAGCGTGCGGTGTCGAGGCAATTGCGGCCGTCCACAATGACTCTGGCCCGAACATGCTGCGCCAGTTCGTCCGGGTCGAGGTCGACGAACTCCTGCCATTCGGTCAGCACCAGGACGGCATCGGCACGATCGCACGCCTCCAAAGCCGAGGTCGCGTAGGTCAGCGTCGGGAACAGCCGCTGCGAGTTCTCCATCGCCTTGGGGTCGTACACGTTCACGGTGGCACCGTTGAGCTGCAGCAGGCCGGCGACGTTGAGCGCCGGGGAATCCCGCACATCGTCGGACTCGGGCTTGAACGCCGCGCCGAGCACCGCCACGTTGGCGCCCAGCAGCGAGCCGCCGCACGCGGTGGTGGCCAACTCGACCATCCGGGTGCGGCGTCGCATGTTGATGCTGTCCACCTCACGCAGGAACGTGAGCGCGTGGTTGGCACCCAGCTCGCCGGCGCGAGCCATGAAGCCCCGAATATCCTTGGGCAGGCAACCGCCGCCGAAACCCAGTCCCGCATTGAGGAATCGACGCCCGATACGGGGGTCGTGCCCCAGCGCGTCAGCCAGGACACGAACATCGGCCCCAGCGGCCTCGCACACCTCGGAGATCGCGTTGATGAATGAGATCTTGGTCGCCAGAAAGGCATTGGCCGACACCTTGACCAGTTCGGCGGTTTGCAGGTCGGTCAGCAGGAAGGGTATTCCTTCAGCGAGCAGCGGTGCGTACATCTCCCGCAGAACCGGCTCGGCGCGCGTCGAATCAGGCTGTACACCAACGACGATGCGGTCCGGGTGCAGGGTGTCCTGCACGGCAAATCCCTCGCGCAAGAATTCCGGATTCCAGGCGATCTCGACATCCACGCCATCTCGGGCCAGTGATTTCGCGCGCCGGCTCAACTCGGCGGCGGTGCCGACGGGAACCGTTGACTTGCCGACGATCACGGCGGGCCGGGTCAACCGGGGCACCAGCTCGTCAATGACGGCGTTGACGTGGCGCAGATCCGCGCCGTATTCGCCCTTTTTCTGTGGGGTTCCGACACCGAGGAAGTGCACATCGGCAAAGTCGGCGGCCGCGTCGTAGTCGGTAGTGAACTGCAATCGGCCAGCAGAGAGGTTGTCCCGCAACACCTTTGCCAGTCCCGGTTCGTAGAACGGGATGTCGCCGGACGACAGTTTGGCAATCTTGCCGGGATCGATATCGATCCCGACGACGTCATGGCCGAGTTCGGCCATGCCCGCGGCGTGAGTTGCTCCCAGATAACCGGTGCCAAAGACTGTGCATCGCATACTGCCCTCTATAGGCAGCCCCGATGTTGGCACCGCATCGCGACACTGAGCGTGAGGCTAACGGCCGGTGAATTCAGGCCTCGCGGTCACTGCCCGAAGCTCGGGAACGGCCACAACGGGCTGCCACCTGAACCCCGGCCTGAGCTGCCGGGCCCGCCCGAGCGGGAACCGCCTTCAGACCCTGAACTCGAGCTCGACCCACCCGATCCGTAGCCACCGCCAGAGCCGTACCCACCGCCGGAGCCGTACCCGCCGCCGGAACCCGAGCCATAACTGCCCGATCCGCCGGCCGCGCTCGGACTACTGGGCGCCTCGGTCACCACCGGCGACGACGGATAGCCCGGCGACGACGGGTAGCTCGGCGACGACGGCGACGAGGGCTCCTGTGACGGCTGAGACGGCTGATTCGACGGCTCCTGCGACGACGGATTCGACGGGTAGCTCGGCGACGACGGGTTCGACGGATAGCTCGGCGATGACGGGTACGAGGGATAGTGCGGCGCCCGCGGCGGCCGCAGGAACGGCGGCAACAGCGGTGGCAGGACGATCACTGGCGGCGCGATGATGGGGGCCGGAATAACCGGCGCGACCGGGGCGGGGGCCGGGGCCTCAGGAACCGGAGCGGGCGCGGGCGCCTCGGGAGCGGGAGCAGGCGCGGGGGCTGCGGGTGCGGCGGCAGGCGCGGGCGCCTGCGGCGCCGGGGTCACGTAGACCGTCCTCGGCGCCTGCTGCACGACGGGGACCGGCTCCTGGATGGTGTCGGGGACCGACGGCGGGGACGGGGGCAGCTGCGCCGCTTCGGGCGCCACCGCAGCCGGCGTCTGGCTGCTCGGCACGATCACGCTCTCCGCCGGATTGGGCCGCTGATTGACCGTTGGTCGGATGCTGACCGCCAGGGAGATCACCAGAGCCACCACGCCGATCACGAAGATCGACGCCAGCGCGCTGCCGACCAGCAGGAACGGTTTGTGCTCCGGCTCATCGACGGTGAAATCCGGATCGGCGGGGATCGCGTCGTAGCCGAGGTCGTCATCCAGCTCATCGAGCACTTCGCTGTAGCCGAGCGGTGCCATGTAGCCGGCGGCGGCCAGCTGGGTGCCGGCTTCCGACATCTCGGTGGCCGCGCCGGCGGGATAGGCCTTGCCGGCGGTGGTCCCGTCAGGATCCTGGGCGTAGCCGAGACCGACGGTCGAGGCCTCATAGCGGGGCGTGGCAGCGGACGCCAGCGCGGCACCGCGAGCCAGGGCCAGTTCGGCTTCCTCGGGGGCGTGCACCGGCAGTGTGGTGCCCAGCGCGAGCTGCGACTTCACCGCGGAGACGTCGACGCCGGCGCCGAGGACGAACAGACCGTGCGGCGGCTGGTCGAGACCTTCCAGGCCAGCGATCATGCGCTGCAGTTCGGCGACCGCGTCCTGAGCGTGCAGGCTCTCGGTCTGGACCTTGACGATCGCGCCGCCGGCGGTCTCGACCACGGCCACGGTCGCGGTGTCGCGGTCGAGCAGCATCAGGGCCGTCCGGTCATAGCCGACGGTCTGGCCGACCGCCTGGGCCAGTGCGCCGGCGGCATGCAGTTCAGACACCAGGACGACGTCATCGATCTTGTGCGCTTTGAGCGCATCGCGCAGATCCGCCGCCGCGGCGTGGTCGGTCCAGGTGACACCGGTGGACACCAGGCGGTGACCGCCTTCGGTGGCGCTCTCCCGGGTGCCGAGAATCGCCGCGACAACTTGCTCGGCGGCGGTTGCCGAACCTTCGCCGGTAGCGATGTCGAAGGTGTCATTGTCGACGGTCACGCCGTCCGCTTTCTCGCCCTCGACCAGCACCATGCGGACCGTCGATGGTGTCATGGACACACCAAGTGCGATGTCCACTACCCCTCCAAGGTTGTTTGCTGGGTCCCCCGACCCGCTGCTGCGCTCCACCCTGCTAGAGCCGCCCGACTAGAAAGTTCATCGCCGCAGCTAGCGGCTCTGTTACAGCCGAACGGGTTAGCTGGTAGCCGACAGCTGACCCTGGAGTTCCGAGGTTACTCGCCGGGCTTGGACTGGATGAAGTTCTGATACGAGCGGGACGGAGTGGGGCCTCGTTGGCCCTGGTATTTCGAGCCGACGCTGGCGCTGCCGTACGGATTCTCGGCGGGGCTGGTGAGCCGCAGCAGGCATAGTTGGCCGATCTTCATGCCCGGCCACAGGGTGATCGGCAGGTTGGCGACGTTCGACAGCTCCAGGGTGATGTGGCCGGAGAATCCCGGGTCGATGAAGCCCGCGGTGGAGTGCGTCAGCAGGCCCAGCCGGCCGAGCGACGACTTGCCTTCGAGGCGCCCGGCGAGATCATCGGGCAGCGTGCAGCATTCCAGCGTCGAGCCGAGGACGAATTCGCCCGGATGCAGCACGAACGGTTCGCCGTCCTCGGGCTGGACCAGGCTGGTCAGCTCGTCTTGCTGCTTGGCGGGGTCGATGTGGGTGTAGCGGGTGTTGTTGAAGACCCGGAACAGGCTGTCCAGCCGGACGTCGACGCTCGACGGCTGCACCAGGGCGTCGTCGAACGGGTCGATGCCCAGGCGTCCATCGGCGATGGCGGCGCGGATATCACGATCGGAGAGCAGCACGCGACGAGCGTATAGAAGTGCGGCAGAAAGCGGCCGACCTGCCGGAGTTTGTGAAGGTTGGCGGCGGAGTTGCTATCCTTCGTCAGCACCAGGCCGATGTAGTTCAATGGCAGAACATCAGCTTCCCAAGCTGAATACGCGGGTTCGATTCCCGTCATCGGCTCCATGTTGAGCAGCGGCGACGCTGTTCGAACTGTTCGACTAGCCGGTGTCAGTGTCACGGGATGTCACAACTCGGTTCAAACTGTCACTGGCGGCCCTCAGCGCATCATCTTGGGAGTGGGCGTACAGCTTCATCGTGAGCGATGCATCCTTGTGCCCGATCCACGCGGCGATGACGGCCACCGGTACTCCCGACAGGTGCATCAACGTCGCGCAGGTGTGCCGGGCCGCGTGCAACTTGATATGGCGCACACCAGCGGCTTTTACTGCGTCACGCCAGTATCGCGACAGCACCGCTGGGGAGTAGGGCTCGCCAATCTCGTTCGACACCACATAGTTCCACGCGCCGCCGTCGCGGCCCATGGCGAGGCGTGCGGTGGCCTGCTGCGCCTTCGCAGCCTTGAGCGCCGCCACCAGCCGATCCGGCAGCGGAAGGGTCCGCCGCGACATAGCCGATTTTGGATCGTTCTCCGTCGTCTTTCCGCCCGCCGACACACGATTGTTGGTGATGCTCAGCGTTTTGGCCGCGAGGTCCACGGCAGTCCATCGAAGCCCCGCGATCTCGCCGCGGCGCAAGCCTGATAGAGCAAGTTCCCAGGCGTGGGCCAGTCGGTCATCAGCGATGGCAGCCAACAACTTGTGCACCTCTGCTTCTGTGTATGTATCGACGGTCTTGTGCGGCTTGCTTCGAGATTCGAAGGAGGACACCTTCGACAGCTTTACCGCCAAGGTCGAGCAAGCCTGACTGTAAGTTGCGGGCAGTGAAAGCCCCGCCGGACCGTCTCAATACTAAAGAATTGAGACGCCATCGGCGGGATCGCCCGTGAACGCGGAACCTCCACGTCATGCTGTCTCAAAAAATGTTCCAAAAACCGTGTCTCACATTGACGTGTTGTGCGACTTTTGCGACACTAGTTGCATGCCCACCCCAACGCCGTCCGCCGCGACCGGAACTCTCCTGGGCTATGCCCGCGTCTCCACCGGACATCAGTCGCTCGACCAGCAGACCGACGCACTCACGGGATCGGGTGTCGACCCGGCCCGCATCTATTCAGACAAGCTCTCCGGCACCTCGACCCGTGAGCAGCGGCAGGGCTTGGCCGCGCTGATCGACTATGCCCGCAAGGATGACGTGATCGTCGTCTTTGCAGTCGACCGCTTGGGTCGCTCCGCATCTGAAGTTATGTCCACCGTTGCCGACTTGCTCAATCGGGGCATTATCATCCGCGCCCTCCGCGAGGGCGTCGATTCGTCCACCCCCACCGGTCGCGCAGTGTTGGGCATCATGGCTTCGTTGGCGGAACTCGAACTGGAGCTGGGCCGGGAGCGTCGCACGGCGGCTCGTGAGGCGCGACGAGCACGCGGTCAGGCCATTGGACGACCTAAGGCTCTGGATGCCCAAAAGGCGGCGCTCGCGCAGCGGATGCATGTCAGCGGTGAGTCTGCGACGACCATCGCGGCAGCCCTTGGTGTCAGCCGCGCCACCGTCTACCGCGTGTTGGCCGAAGCTGACGAATAACCCCGGCGGCCTCTGTTTCGCGCCTGGCATCTTGCTTGGCCGCCACAACCTCTTCTCATCGATGTGATCGCCTGCTTGTTAACGAATGCATAGCGCACTGAAAGTGTGGCGGTGGTGGGATTTCTCCAGAGGGGTCGGCGCGTCCGGGGCGGGTCCTCACTCCGTGCAAGTGTCTATTGCCGACCCCGGCGTTTTCATCTGGTCCGCCCAGTCGTGTCCTTTTCGCCACTCGCGTTGGAAACCCCGCCATTGAGCCCCCTGGGGAGGGTCCGCCCTCGGTGGTCAGCCACTTGGGAGGTCGAATTGCCTCAACGCCTTCACAGTGAACCGCCAGCTACCGCTAATATTCGGCGGTGACAAGGCGATGAAGCCCTCCCCGGCCTGCAATTCACACCTCAGAGGACAAACCATGATTTGTCGATTTGCCATCACCACCGCAGTGGTTGCTTCGGGCTTTCTCGTCGCACCAGCAGCTCACTCGACTCCACTCGTCGCAGCATCTCCATGCGCACCGGGGACGTACGTAAATCCGGATGATTTGAGTGCATGCATACCGAACGCACCAGGCAATGACTACGTAGCATTGTCAGCGTCGGTCAGCGCAGGACGAACGTTTTGGGGCACAGCACCCAGCGAACGCGAAGCGGATCGTGTCTCTATTGCCCAGTGTGTTGCGTCGACCAATTCCGCTTGCGAGATGATCGCACGTACGCACAATGGCTGTATCGCAGTCGCATATAGCGACGGTGCCACCCCCGCTAGCGAGGCAGGAATCGGCCTCACGCCAGATGCCGCCTCGGCCGAATCGTTGGCGCGGTTGCACGGTGGACAGGTATACGACGTCAAGTGTTCCGCACCGTAACCATCACCGCCGACCGCGACTCGGGCCGCCCATTCAGGCCAGATCAGAGGACAAACCATGATTTGTCGATTTGCCATCGCCACCGCAGCGGTTGCTTCCAGCTTTCTCGTCGCACCAGCGGCTCACTCGACCCCGGTCATCGCAACACTCGAATGCCCACCGGGGACGTACGTGAATCCCGACGATCTAAATGCGTGCCTACCAAACACGCCAGGAAACGACCACGTCGCGTTATCGGTCTCTGCCAGTGCTCAGGAACTTTACTGGGGCAGAGGATCCAGCCCACAAGAAGCCAGCCGTATCTCGATGGCCCAATGCGTCGCAGCGACCAACTCCGCTTGCGAGATCATCGCGCAGACGCAAAATGGCTGCATCGCACTTGCATACGACGACGATCCCATGGCCCAAGCAGGGATCGGCCCCACACCGGAAGCCGCTTCAACCGATGCATTGAGTCGCCTAAACCATCATGGAGAAGGACATATTTGGGCCTCCTACTGCTCCTCGCCCTAACGTCGCCCCGACCGCGACATCCATTTCGCGCGCCGGCTGTCTCTGTAAGGCGTGCCTCTGTCGCGGCGTGACGCCGAAGACACGGCCATCATTCATGATCCGGGGAGCGCGAAATTCGTCCGCAATCCGTCCGCAGTAGCTTCGACAGCCTCCTCAACTCGCCAACGCTGACAACCCCTTGACCTGCTGATTCTTAACGTTCCCAACGCGATCAGCAGGCGCAAACGCCCAAGTGGTCTCGTTCGCATCGAGAAGGTCGCTCGCAGCCGAGAAATCCCAGTTCAGAGGCCAAAATGCTCTCTGAACGAGCATTCTTGTCGGCACCATGGGGCAATCTATCCTCATGACAGGCGCAAGAATCAACAACGCTCTCCGCGCCCCGGATGCAACACTGGCAATGTCGCCGCTGCTAACGACGGGTACCAGGGGGAACACATGACCAAGATTGAAACCCTCACTGACGACCAGCTCCGTGACCGGCGCGAAGAGATACTTTCAAAGCTCGGCATCACGCTCCCCGAGCTGCGCAGGCGTGCCATGCACTACGCACTCGTTGGCGACGAGTACGACGCTTGGGAGCAGCTCTCGTCGATAGCATTCCTTCTCGGGGAGACGGTTGCGTAGAACGGCACGCACCGATGTCCTTGTCGCACGACGAGTTCAACGAGCAGGTATTCAACTTCACCAACGACGTCGAGCGGGCGATCACCGCGCTCGCAGACGAAAACTGGTCGATTGACGCCGAATTAGCCTCGGAGAACAGCGACCGGCTACGGGCGGTTGTCGACGCCAAAGTTCAGCTGTGCGAACCAGTCCGCCGCGACGCCAGGCTGGCCGAACTGGTCGTCGTCTACAAATTGTGCGTCGACTCGTTTAGCCGGTATATCGCGGTTGAGCACTCGTCCTTCATGCTGAAGGCGGTGCTTGACCGAACGCCGATCATCCGGTGGGACTATGACAGGTCGCCGAACAACAAACCCAGTTCACACATGCAGATCACGGCCCATCGAGGCGCACTCTCGCATCTCTTGTCCAGGCTGGATCACCCGACGCCGCACAGTATCGAGTCGCTGCACCTGCCCATGGGCGGGGACCGCTTCCGACCCTGCCTCGAAGACATCGTCGAGTTTCTCATTCGCGATTGCGGATTTGATGGGCAAAAGGGTTGGAAGACCACGGTGAAAGACGGTCGAGCGAAGTGGCGACGCATTCAGGCCAGGGCGGCAGTACGAGACGCTCCTGGCGAAGCAGCTGCCGCACTGGAGGATCTGGGCTTCACGGTGATACCACCAGCCGATGGCGCACCGGACGAACGCATCGACAAATTGACCGGGTGGTGATGTCACCACGGTGTCACAAGTGGCCGAAATTAGCCCGGACTCCGGTGGACACACGCGGACGTGATTCAGCTGGTGAAGCCACGTCGACGGACAGTCAGCGACAGCGGAGGATGCCTCAAATCGACTTCCCAAGCTGAATACGCGGGTTCGATTCCCGTCATCGGCTCCACGCCTAGCTGGCTATTCGGCGAGAGCCGGTCGAACTCGGCGACAGCGAGCCCGTCACCTTGCCCAGAGGTCGACAGCTGCAACACTTCTTGCCCTTGTGGCCCGGCGATCTTTCCGGTGGCGCCGGCTCCACCAGGGCGGAATGCGGCGGGATCGCCGGCGTTGCATCGGGCACCCTGCGTGCTTGCTCTTGTTGGGACTGAAACCGATCCGCCGCCAGGCAGCATCGCTAACGTAGGTGTTGTTTGCGGTGGTGTTTGCGGTGTTATGCATGGTAGTTTTTGGTGAAATGCCATGTATTCGGAGGTGATCACGATGGCTGTCTTGACGGCCAGCGATGCCGAACGGCTTGACTGCGAGGCCGCAACGAATTCGATTCGCGAGATCGCAAGCTATCTGCAGGAGACGGTCGGCCAGCGCATCGCTGCAGCGCTCGCGGGACTTTCCGACGCAAAACAGATCGGTCGATACGCCCGTGCGGGCGGCCCGGAACCACACGACGTGACTGCACGCAGGCTGCGTGAGGGCTACAAAGTTGTCCGAATGCTTGTCGATGCATACGACGAGAAGACCGCTCGGGCCTGGTTATTTGGCACGAACACACGCCTTGACGATCGCGCGCCGGTCGAAGTCCTCGGTGAGGCTTCCGCCACGGCTGATTTCGCGATGGTCGCGCAAGCCGCCAGACAGGTCGCTAGCTTTCAGGCGTGACACAAGTCGGCGCCGAAGGACGGCTGTGGCGAGTTGGCTACCACGCAAGTCCACTCGGATTCACACCACTGGAGCTCTATAGCTTCAACCATCGCTTCGACGACGTTGACCGCCGCTTTCGCACCCTTTACCTGGCCGAGGCCACCGAAACCTGCCTACGCGAGGTGCTAGCAGACTTCCGGCCCAACCATGCGGCAAGGCTTAGGCACATCGAGCGATTCGGACCCGAGGCGGCCGAAGACTTTGTTTCGGAGACGGTGACAGCGAGTTGGCGTCGTCAGAACGTGCTTGTGCCGGCGCTGCTCAGACCCAACGGTCCGGTGATTGACCTCACCGACACCGCGGTCCGGCAAGAGATCGAGAACAGACACGCCGCGCTGTTGGTCGACAACGACATGGAACATCTTGACCTGCACGAAATTACGACAGGTCGGCGCATCGTCACCCAGACGATCGCTGGCGACCTTTACGACCAGGGCGTAGCCGCCGTGAGGTTTTTGTCGCGGCTTGATGCGCAACCTTGCGTCGCGCTCTTTGAGGGACGTGGCGATGTGGACCTCGCGGGAGAGGTAATCCTTCTTACGGACCCTGCTCCAACGTCACTTCTCACAGTCACGGCTGAGTGGGATCTGACCTTGGAGGATTGAGCAGGCCGCGACGCCCGACACCGACGGATCACGGCCCACTCGATTCCTCCGGCGCGAATGCCTGCGCCGCCCGCACCGCAACACACTACGATGTTTGCTGGAACCCAACAATCACGGTGACGGGGACGGAGGTCGGGCGGCACATGAGCGAGTTGATGTCGTGGTGGCGCCGGCCCGATCAGTACGACCAGCTGAGTTCATACCTGCAGGCCCGAGGGATGGCCACGGCGATGCGCTTACGTGTCGCCGGAATTGCAGCGTCCTTGAGCGTCGTCGTCGCGTCCTCGATCTGGAGCCCGCTGGGGCCGCACGGCACTGCGGCAACGGTCTTAGCTCTGGTGGCCAGTGCGGTAGGTGCGGGCGGCGCTGCGCTGTGGCTGTCGCGCTGGCCTTCGCGCACCCAAGCGATCGCATTTGCCCTGGCATCGACGACGGCCGTGACGATCGCGGCGCTCGTCCAATCCAATCCGGTGGCCTGCCTACTGGGGTGCACTGCCTTGGCCGCCCTGGCGGTACACGTCGCGTTCTTCTACGCCGCACCCGTAGTGGCCTACAACATCGTCTGTGCCACGGCGGTCGCCTGCATCGCGGCGGTCCGACTAACTCCGACCATCGGTTTCGGCAGTGCTCTTGCCGCCTGGTGGCTGATGGTGTCCGTGAACCTGGCCGCGCCTATCGGCTTGCACATGACCAGTCGCGTCATCGGCCCCGACGTATTCCTTGCCGACCGTGACCCGTTGACCGGGCTGTGGAACCGGCGAGCATTCCTACTGCGCGCCGAACAGCTGCTGCTCGATTCCCGCGGAGGCAATCCGCCGTTCGTGTTGGCCATCATCGATCTCGACCGCTTCAAACAAATCAATGACCGACATGGCCACCTGATCGGCGACCAGGCTCTGGCCTCGGTCGCCAGGGCCCTGCTCGAGTGCTGCGACAGTCAGGCGATCGTGGGAAGGCTTGGTGGCGAAGAATTTGCCGTCGCCGCGTCATTGCGCAACCTTTCGCCAGAAACACTGGCACTGACCATGTGTAAGGCCGTCGCCGCCCTACCCCATCACGTCACCGCGAGCGTCGGGATCACCAAGCTCGACGCAGCCCCCGATTTAGCTGTGGCAGATGCGCCACTTCTATTGGCCCGCTTGATATCCGACGCCGACACCGCGATGTATGCGGCAAAGACCGAGGGAGGAAACCAAGTGCGGTACAGCGAGCAGGCAGGCGCGGACGACAATAACCCGCGATGAGTCCACCGATGCGGTAGACATGTCCCCGTGAAGGTCGATGGATCGGTCGCGGTGGTCACTGGAGCGGGCTCAGGCATCGGCAGATCCATTGCAGCGGCGCTGGCGGCAGCCGGCGCCTCGGTGGTGGCCGGTGACATCGACGCCGCTTCGGCCGCCGAAACCGCCACGCTGATCGGGGGTACCGGGGCGGCCGCAGACGCATCCAGCACCGACGGCATCGCGACCTTGCTCGACACCGCACGCCAGTCGTTCGGCCCGGTGGACATCTACGTCGCCAATGCGGGCATCACCGGCCAACCCGGCCTCGGCGATGACGAAACCGCCTGGGACCAGATCATCGATATCAACCTACGCGCCCACATCCGCGCAGCTAAAGCTGTTGTGCCGGAATGGGTTGAGCGCGGCAGCGGACATTTCGTCGCCGTCGCCTCGGCCGCCGGTCTGCTGACCCAACTCGGCGCGGCACCCTACAGCGTGACCAAGCACGCCGCCGTCGGCTTCGCTGAATGGTTGGCCATCACATACGGCGACAAGGGAATCGGCGTGAGCTGCGTGTGCCCCATGGGGGTGAACACTCCACTACTGCGCGGCATGTCCGACTCGCCCGACGCGGAAATCCGGGTGGCCGGCGCCGCCGTCACCAGTGCCGGAGCGGTGATCAACCCGGACAGCGTCGCCGCCCTCGTGGTCCAAGCCATCATCGATCAGACGTTCCTGGTGCTACCCCACCCCGAGGTACTGACCATGTATCGGCAGAAGGGCGCCGACTACGAACGGTGGATCGCCGGAATGCGCCGCTACCAACGCACACTCGGATAACGTCACGCCGTACGACCCGGTTGATCGGGAGATCGACGTGCCGGGCGCCGAGCCCGATTTGCAACGGGTAGGACGCGAATTGACCCAAGAAGCCACGCCCAGCCGCTCAATCTGCGACCGTGTCAATAATCAGATTGCTAGAGCGAAGGTTGAGCCCATGCGCACTCGAATTCTGCCGCTGCTGACTGTTGGTTTGCTGATCGCCGGCTGCGGCGGCGGCGCCGAGGAGAAGGCCGATTCGTCCGGCAGTTCCGCCGCCGCGGAGACCTCAAAAGCCAAGGGCCCCGACGACACTGCGACAGCGGGTGCCGACGGGAAGATGACGGTTGTCTACGACGACGCCACCAGCCCTGAGGCAATCAACGGCAAAAAACTGCTGCAGGACAACAAGGTGCTCGAAGACCTTGCGGCCGATATCAACCAGTCGTTGAAGTTACCCATCGACATCCCCTTGCACGGATCGCAGTGCGATCAGCCGAACGCCTTCTGGAGCCCGAGCAGCAAGACCGTCACCATCTGCTACGAGGATGCCGACCTGAGCCAGAAGATCTTCGTCAAGGCTGGCGACAAGGATCCCGACACCTCGGCCATCGGCTCCGAAGACGCGACGTTCTATCACGAGGCCGGCCACATGGCGGTCACCCTGTACAACTTGCCGATCACCGGCAAGGAAGAGGACGCTGCTGACCAGCTCGCCGCGTACATCCTCCTGACCCCCGGCGACAACGGCAAGGTCGATTCCGAGTCCGTCCAGGCCGTGAAGGATTTCGCTCGCACCTTCGCCGCGTATGCAGAGCTGAAGACCCAGATGGGCGCGGCCGACAATATGGCCGACGTCCACTCCTTGGACCAACAGCGCGTGTACAACCTGCAGTGCTGGATCTACGGATCAAACCCCGAGGCCAATGCCGACATCGTCAGCAGCGGTGGGCTCCCTGAGGACCGCGCCAAGGGATGCCCCGACGAGTGGAAGCAGCTTGCCCATGCGTGGTCGACGCTGCTCGACGAGCACTGGAAGTAACGCCCCAGTCATCCCCCGACTTTGGACAGATCCTGCTGGATCGTATCTGCGTACCTATCTACTGCAATCGCTCCGCTCCGGACTCTCACCCTTGACGGCACTGCCAAATACGGCGCAGTGTGATTCTCGTCATATGACACGTAGTCGTATGAGGGCGAAAGGCGGCGGCGCATGACCACCAAGGACATGTACACGAAAGTGCCGGACCCGTACTCATGGAACGTGGCCAGCGGTGGCGACGCACGCTTCACCTGGGAGTACGACGAGGGGCGCGCCCGGCTGCTTTCCCTGTATCAAAAGGGAAAGGACAAGCAATGGGATGGCCAGTCCCGCATTGACTGGACCCTGGACGTCGACCCGATGAACCCGATCGGGGTGCCCGACGAGTTCCATCCGCTGTTCGGCAGCCCGGCGTGGGAGTCGGCAGACGAAAAGCGCCGCGCCGAGCTGCGCCAGCACAACCAGGCCTGGAACTTCTCGCAGTTCCTGCACGGCGAGCAAGGGGCGATGGTGTGCGCGGCGAAGATCGTCGAGGTCGTCCCAGACATGGATGCGAAGTTCTACGCCGCCACTCAGACCATGGACGAGGCCCGGCACGTCGAGGTGTTCTCGCGGTTCCTCCAGGAAAAGATCGGTCTGGTTTACCCGATCAACACGCACCTGACCTCCCTGCTGGAAGACACCCTGCGCGACTCGCGCTGGGACATGCCGTACCTCGGCATGCAGGTCCTGATCGAAGGGCTCGCGCTCGCCGCCTTCGGCGTGCAGCGTGATCTGGCGCCTGAAGGCTCGCTGGCCAAGCAACTACTCGCCTACGTCATGCAGGACGAAGCCCGACATGTCGCCTTCGGCCGAATCTCCTTGAAGGACTACTACTCCGCACTGACCGATGCCGAGCGGGACGAGCGGGAAGAGTTCGTCGTGGAGGCGTGCTACCTGATGCGCGACCGGTTTCGCGGCGAGGAAGTCTTCGAGACGCTCGGTTTGAACGTCAAGGAGTGCGCCGAGTGGGTGGACACCTCACCGCTGATGATCCAGTTCCGCTCGCACCTGTTCAGCCGCATCGTGCCGATCGTCAAGGACATCGGCTTGTGGGGCGACAAGGTGCAAAAAGCCTTCCGGGACATGGGCGTTCACGATATGGCCGGCTTCGACATCGAGGCGCTGATGAAGGCCGACGAAGATCAGGCCGAGGCGCTGGACAAGACTCACGCTGAGATGGCCAGCCGGGCCCTCGAAGTCGACGAAGCGATCGCTGCGGGGATGACCTAATACCGCACATTCGCCCCGGCCCCGCACCGCCTTCTGCTGACGGCCCTACCAGACCCGCACGTAGTCGACGAGCATCTGTGCCGGATAGTTGCCCTGCCGCGGATCCCCACCGCCCGAACCACTCACGGCCAGATTCAGCACCGGGAACATCCGGTAATCGGGGAAGTTGAAGGGCCAATCGTCGAGGGAGTACGCCGGGACAGTGAAGTACGGCTCGGCTCCGTCGACGTAGTCCTGCCAGAAGTACATCCCGGCGTCGTTCCAGGTGACCCGCCAGGTATGCCAGTTGCTGTCCACCCCAACCGGCTGTGTCGCGAACGACGTGCCATCCAGGCGGGCGTGCACGGTTGTGCCGGAAGGCCATTCACCGTTGCCGTACCACTCGACCAGATCGACTTCGCCACCCACTTCGGGATGGTCGTTCATCAGCCACCAGGCCGGCCAGGCGCCCGCGGTCAGGCAGTCGAACTTGATCCGGGCTTCCCACGTGGTTCCGATTCCGCCCCACCAGTTTCCGAGAACCTTGCCGCTGACGAACTTATTGTTGTCGCGCGTCGCACGGATGACGAGATTGGACTTGCCGTCTAAGAAGACGTGCTCGCGATCGTCGCGATACTGCCCCATGTTCTCGGGCCGGTCCCAGAACACCGGATTCTTGATGAGCTCGCGCTTCTGGGCGATGCGCCACTTGGCTCCATCCGGGGCCGAGCCCGCCGGACCGTCGAACTCGTCATGGAACAGGTAGGCCGGGGCCGCGGCATTGGGCGCGGGTGCTTGCGGACGGGTCGGCGTGGCTCCCGCGATCGGCATGGGCAGGGCTGCAGCGACAGCCCCGAATCCCGCCATCAGCATCAGACTTCGACGATCAATATCAGGCACCGGTAAACCATAGAGGCGAAACCTCGCGGCCGATGTATCTGGGTGCGTTGTACAGTCACCTTTGCCCTTAACCATGTGTTGGGGACCCGCAGAAAGCCTCGCTGATCTGCACAAACACACCAGCGCAGGTCACCCGGCGAGCCAGCAAAGAACTGTGCTGTGTCGCGACGACGGCGGCTACCAAGCCGCACTGACCACCTGGTCCAGATCGTCACCACCAACGACGCCGCCACCCCCAACAGCCACCCGAACGGTCGTCATTCCGTGTTGGCGGTTCAGGCAACAACGGCAGCGCCCGACGGCGACGGCGCAAACACACGGTGACCTCGGCCTCCAGTGCGTATGCGCTGACCGCCGCGGGTTCGAGTCAGCGAGCCGAGTAACCGACCCGTCGGACAAGGGCAAGCATGGGCACCCGCACCATTCATCGTTTGGGGTGGTCCTTGACCTGCCCGCTCGTCTACTATGCCCATGAACCAGCGAAGGGGTCAGCAAATGGGGTCGAATAAGTACGTCGGTTATGTCGGCGGTGTCGCTGTTGCAGTCGGGGTGGGAGCAGCCATTGCCGCTGCCGGCCAAGGCGTAGCAAGCGCGGATACCGGCAAATCCGATTCGTCGAGCGCGTCCGACTCGGCGAAGACCGACGCGGGACCAAAGAAGTCCACGACCGGCACCACCAAACGCCCCAAGCCGGTATCGAAGGTGAACGACAAGCCAAGCAGCGCAGCCGCTTCCGACACCAAGTCCGTCGCGTCGACGCCGACGAGTGCTAAGACCATCGCAGCAGATTTCGAGGCCGTCCAGGTCAAGAAACTGCAGGGCCTGTTCACCGGCCACGCGGCCCCGAGGCCGGCCGCGGCCACCCCGTCGACGACGCCGGAGACCGCTGCCGCGGTGACGACCGAAACCACCGCCGCGGCGACCGCCGCCGCCACCCCAACGTTTACCTGGAACTGGAACCCGTTCCGGTGGATGCCGCCGGAGCCCGCGCCGCAGGACATGCCCGGCCCGATCTGGACCCTTGAACAGTCCTTCATAGCCGTGTTCCCGGACCTGGTAAAGCCAGTCGCCCGTGAAGGATTCGAGTTCGGCTACCGCCTCACCCAGATGGTCCCGTGGGTCAACGTCATCGTCCCGATCACGAACATCGTCGCTGAGCTACCCGACGCGTTGGCGGGCGACAAGGCCGCCGCCCAGCGGGTGATCAACAACCTGATCGTCACGATCAATCCGGTCGCGGTGTTGTACTACGGCTACAACGAGGTCGCCGACTTCCTCAACCTGGAAGCGCCCGCCCTGCAGCTGCAGAGCTGGTTCATCGCCTCGTTGTGGAACCTCTTCGACCCGTTCGCATTACTGCACAACCGCGGCGAGTCCGGGTTGCCGCTCTCGACGACGACTCCGCCGCCGGACCAGGTAACTCCGGAGGCTGCGGCCACCACCACGCTCGCCGCCGCGGTGCAGCCGTCGGCCAGCGACGTCACCCTGCCTGAATCGTCCGACCCGTTCCGGGCCGACGATCCCAGGCCCTACGGGATGCCCACTACGGTGTACAACACCGAAAAGGCCTTGGTCGCAATCTTTCCCGCCGATGTGCAGCCTGTTGTGCGCGAGCTTTACGAGGCCAGCTGGCGGATGTCGCAGATCGTCCCCGGCCTGAACGCCGCGGTGCCGATCGCCGAGTTGCTGCCCGCTCTGTACCAGGGCGCGCTCGGCAATCGGACCGCCGCGCAGACGGCGATCAACAACGTGCTGCTGACCACCACGGCCCTGTCAATTCTGTATTACGGCTACGACCAGCTCGCCGACCTATTGAACGTCGAAGCAGAAGCGCAGGCACTCAAGGTAGAGGTCTACGCCGCGGTGTGGGACCAGGCTGATCCGCACGGCTACCTGCACGTGCCGGGCCAGTCGGGTCTGCAAACCGTCTGAGTTCAACCGAACTCACGCGGCGCCACCCGTATATGAGCTGGAGCCGTGCCCGAACGGGACTGGGTCATTCCAGTTGCCAACGCCATACGGCACGGACGGGTCAGTCCCATAGGGCACCTGAGGGTCCGGGCCAGTTTGAAGGCACTGATACGCCGTCGGGCAGGACGGCGATGTGTCGGCGGCTTCGGCAACACCGGCCACAGCCAGCCCAACGGCTGTCAGGGCACCGGCAAGGGTTGCAACGACTGCGGATTTCCTCATGATCGACTTCCTTCGTCGACTCGAACTGCCTGATACCTCCAGTTATCCGCCCCAGTGCTGTCAGCGTCATTGGAGCTGGCCCCCAACAGGCTGTTCCAGCGAGCAGGTAGTACGTTTCGACCGGCCACCTGGTGGGGATACCAAGTCGGCACAACTCGACGCATGGGGGAATCGATGAACAGTGGGGATAGCGCTGCGGGCGAGGTTCTCCGTACTCTAGGACTCGTGTTGAACCTCGCCGCGATCGTGGCGTTCGCGCTCTTCCTGAGCACGTTGGGGACCACTGGTCCCGGCGCATCGGCAGCAGCGGCGGGTGTCACCGTCGTCGCTTTCCTGGCCAGCCTGCTGTGCTTTGCCGCCGATCGCCGGCGCTCAGAGGCCGAGTTGACCGTCGCCGAGATCTAGCGATGCCGACCGTCGCTCAGCACATCCTTGCGGCGTTGCAGGCCAGTGGCGTCAGCCGTGTCTACGGGCTACCCGGCGATAGTCTCAACGGGTTCACTGATGCGATCCGGCGTGGCGAAGGGGTCACCTGGGAGCACGTGCGCCACGAGGAAACAGCGGCCTTCGCCGCGACCGCCGACGCGGCGTTGACCGGACGCCTGGCAGTTTGCGCCGGCAGCTGCGGACCAGGCAACACGCATCTGATCAACGGCCTCTACGACGCACAACGCACCCGCGTGCCGGTGTTGGCGATCGCCGCTCACATTCCGTTGAACGAGGTCGGCACCGGCTATTTCCAGGAGACGCATCCGCAGGAGTTGTTCCGCGAATGCAGCGTGTACTGCGAGTTGGTCAGCACGCCAGAGATGGCCCCGCGCCTTGTCGAGATCGCCATGAGAACCGCGATCGAGGAGAACGGCGTTGCGGTACTGGTGATTCCGGGCGAGGTATTCCTGGCCAAGGTGCCCGATCACGCGTGGAACTCTGCTCCGGTGCTACCGACCCGCTCGGTACTACGCCCCGACGACGACTCGCTGCGGCGCGCGGCGGACATTCTCAACGGGGGCTCGCGGGTGACCATCCTCGGCGGGGCGGGAACAGCCGGCGCGCACACCGAATTGATTCGACTGGCCGATACGCTGAATTCCCCTGTCGTGCACTCCTTCCGCGGCAAGGAGCACATCGAATACAGCAACCCATTCGACGTCGGAATGACCGGGCTTCTCGGTTTTGCCTCCGGGTACAAGGCCATCAAGGAAGCCGATGTCCTGCTGATGCTGGGCACCGACTTCCCATATTCGCAGTTCTATCCCGAAGACGCGAAGGTCATCCAGGTCGATATCCGGGGTAGTCATCTCGGGCGTCGCACCCCGGTCGATCTGGGGTTGGTCGGTTCGGTCAAGGACACGATCGACGCGCTGCTGCCGCTGTTGTCCCGCAAAGTCGACCGGACGCACCTGGACAAGTCGCTCAACCACTATCGCCGCACCCGCAAATCTCTGGACGCGCTGGCGGTCAACGACCGCGATCGCGCCCCGATACGTCCGGAATATGTTGCCGCAGTGGCGAATCAGCTCGCCAAGGACGACGCGGTCTTCACCTTCGATGTCGGCTCTCCGACAATCTGGGCGGCGCGCTACCTGACGATGAACGGCCACCGTCGGATCAGTGGGTCATTCACCCACGGGACGATGGCCTGTGCGCTGCCACATGCGATCGGGGCGCAGACCGCCTACCCGGGACGACAGGTGATCGCCCTGGCCGGCGATGGCGGGCTGACGATGCTGTTCGGGGAGTTGCTCACGCTGGTGCAGAACAATCTGCCGGTGAAGGTGATCGTCTTCAACAACTCGTCGCTGAACTTCGTTGAGCTGGAGATGAAGGCGGCCGGGGTGGTCAACTTCGGCACCGAACTGAAGAACCCCGATTTCGGTGCCGTCGCCCAGGCGATCGGACTGTTTGGACGCCGGGTCGAGCATCCCGCCGATCTGAAGCAGGCAGTGGCCGACGCGCTGGCCCACGACGGTCCGGCCTTGGTCGATGTCGTCGTTGCCCGCCAGGAATTGTCCATTCCGCCGGCGATATCCGCCGAGCAGGCCAAGGGATTCACGCTGTACGCGATCCGCACCATCCTGGCCGGCCGGGCCGACGAGTTGCTGGACTTGGTGAGTACCAACGTCGCCCGGCGCATTCTCGATTAGGGATTAACTCCTCGGCGTTCTGAGTTAAGCTCAGCATACTCAGCATGCCGACGGAACCGAGGAAGCGATGCCCACTCACCGCGCCATACACGTGAAATCAGCCGGGGAACCGCTGGAGCTGGCGGAGGTGGAAACCCCGTCGCCGCCCGCGGATCACGTACGGATCGCCGTCAACGCCTGCGGTGTGTGCGGCACCGACCATGCCTTCGTCACCGGCGCCTTCCCGAATCTGTCCTGGCCCCTCACCCCCGGCCACGAAATTGCCGGCACGGTCGCCGAATTAGGCTCCGGTGTCGAGGGATTCGCGGTCGGTGACCGGGTGGCGGTGGGCTGGTTCGGCGGGAACTGCAACAAGTGTCTGCCCTGCCGCAAAGGCCAATTCATGCAATGCGTCAACCTGGAGGTACCCAGCTGGAACTATCCGGGTGGCTACGCGGAGTCGGTCATCGCGCCGCGCACCGCACTGGCCCGGATCCCCGACGGGTTGTCATTCGCTGAAGCCGCACCGATGGGGTGTGCGGGGGTGACCACCTACAACGCGCTGCGCCAGACGAAGGCGGTGGCCGGGGACCGCGTCGCCGTCCTGGGCATCGGCGGGCTCGGCCATCTAGGCATTCAATGGGCGCGCGCCATGGGTTTCGAGACCATCGCGATCGCCCGCGGGGCGGGCAAGGCGAACGACGCGAAGGAGCTGGGCGCCCATCACTACATCGACTCGACAGCCGGCGACGTGGCGCAGGCGCTGCAGGCACTCGGTGGCGCCCAGGCGGTGCTGGCCACCGCGGCCAACTCGGCGGCGATGGCGGCCACCGTCGGCGGGCTGGCGCCTCAGGGTGAGCTGGTGATCGTCGGGGCTACCTTCGATCCACTGCCGATCGCCCCAGGTGATCTGCTCTTTGGCAACTACAGCGTGGTCGGACATCCGTCGGGCACCTCAGCCGATGTGGAGGACACCCTTCATTTCGCATTGTTATCCGGGGTGCGGGCCCGCATCCAGGAGCTGCCACTGGCCCAGGCCGCCGAGGCCTACGCGGCGATGGACGAGGGCCGGGCGCGCTACCGCATGGTCCTGACGATGTGACTACTCGGCCTCGTCGGGTTCGTCGTCGGCGTCGGTGGCTGCATCCAAGACGCTGACGTCGATGCCGTAGGGCAGGAACCGCACGTTGCGGCTGATGTCGGTGTTGTGTTTGTTGGCGCGCAGCGCGTCGAGTTCGTTCTGGTAGACCTGCTCGACGTGTGCCTTGCCATCAGGTCCCGTGATGTAGATGGCCCACACTCCGTCGCCGGCCTCTCCCGCGGTCTCCGGCTGCGACCGGGGCCGCGAACGGCGGGTGAACTCGTCGAACAGCACCCCGAATCCGGCGTTCTCTCCTGAGCTGTTCAGGAATCGGCCGAAGGCATCGCGAAGGCTTTCACTGGCCTCCCGCACCACGCGATCGATATCGTCGGGATCGAACCCGAACGGTCCGTTGTTCTCCATAGCTGCCAGTGTGCGCGTAATTCCTGGTCCCGTCGACAAGCTGAACTTCGCGGCCAGCGAAACCGTGTCCCCATCATGTCTGCCTCCGCGCGAACTCGGTTCCTCAGCAGCTCAGCGGCCACCGCGATCGTGGCGCTCTCTATCGCTCCCCTGGCGCTGCCGGTCAAAGCCCGCATCGCCACCGTCACCGCCCCGGATATCGAATTAGCTGCCGCTCCGATCGGCGTGATACCCCTGGCGTTCCTAGGGAATCAGCTGACGTTCTGCAGCCTGATTTGCCCGTTCATCGTGCAGGGTGCGGTGACAGTTCCGATCGGGGTGGCTGAGGCCCCAGCCGTGTTCCTCCAAACCTTGCTACAGAGCGGCAATTTCGCGGGATCGCTCGGTGCGGCGGTGTCGGCTGTGACAATCCCGGCCGACGCAGCCGCTGAAGGCATCATCGGCAATGATCTGACTTTGGTGCTGCCCAAGGCGCAGAACACTCTTGAGGTCGCCGTCGTACAGCTCATGAACGTGATCTCCGGCCAGACGACACCGGGTGCGGCGCGCAATACGATCCTGCAAGCGCTCAATCAGCCGCCCGGGACGCCAACGATTCCGGTTGGCGCGCACGGGCTCCTGCAGGTCGCCACCGTCGAGGCCATCAACGTCGCCTCCGCAGTGGCGTTCCAGGCAGGTGAGACGCTGCTGCTGGGTGTGGTCCGGTCCGCCAACGCGGCTGCCACCACTCTGGCGAGCACCCATGATGTGCGTGCGGCGATATCAGCCGGGCTGGAATCGGCACGCTCGACGCTCACCGTGGCACGCGACCAGGTGACCACCGCGGTGAGCACTGCGATCACCAATATCAGATCAGCAGCCGGACAGCCGGTTTCAGCGGCGGTAAAGACTCAGCGGCAGGTCGGCCATGGTGACAAAGCCGGCAGCGGCGTTGCACACCGCAATAGTGGCGTTCACAGCCTGCATCGCGGTCGCCACGCTGGCTGAGCGGACATGCTCGGCGAGCGGAACGTCTCGGCGAAAGCTGGCCAGTGTCATCAGATGTGCTTGCATCGACGGTGCGCCTTCGATGGTGACAGTCCAGCCGTGCTGGGGCGTCGGCCAGTGTTTAGGTTGTGGCTCCCCGACAGTCCAGAGAGTTTCGACCTCCACAACCGGCTCGCCGTTGCTCAAGCCGGACCATCGCCAGTGTTGACCGGCGACCGTGCCGGCGCGCAGGGTACGCCCGCACACGTCGCGATCGACACTGGCCCCAATCACCTCCAGGTCGGTGGTGACCTCGTCAACACCGAGGCCCAGCGCGTCCCCAAGTAGCCAAACCTGTTCCTGGAAAAGCTGACTGGTGAATCGCAGCCCATCACTCTGGGCGTCGACGTCGGCCAGCGGGCTGCCGAAGTGCATCTGGTCGAAGGTGATCTCCACGCTGTCGTAGACCGACCAGTCGGCGCGCTCCTGCACCTTGACGTGCTCGATGGTCCGTGACATTCCAGTCAGCGCCAACGGGACGACGACACCGAGGTTGCCCGGGTTCAGTCCGGTGCCGTGCAGGGAGCTGTTGCCGTCGATGCAGGCCTGCTGCAGTCGTTCGCGGTCGCGGCGTTCCATCCGCGCAGGGTGGAACGCGAACGCGGTGGTGATCAGGTTGGCGCCGGAGGCCAGGATGGTGGCGGCTTCGTCGACCGACGGGTGGCGCGGGGCGTAGACGACGGCATCGACCTCGGCGGTGTCAACCTCGATGGCCGCGGTGACGCCGATCGGTTCAGCTCCGGCCAGCACGCCGGCGTCGGTCCCGGCCTTGCCCTCGGAATAGACTTTGACCCCAACCAATTCCAGATCGGGATGGCCGAGGATGCCGCGGATAGCTTCGACGCCCACCGCCCCGGTGCCCCATTGCACGACGCGGTAGGCCATCAGCTACACCACCGTCAGTGGAAGGGAACGCCGCTCTTCGAACTCGAACGTGACGCCCTGGCTGAACTTGGTGACCTCCACCTCGGGCGAATCCTTGACCACCGTGTCGGTCTTCTCGAATTCAGCGGTCCAATCGTCGGCGGTGCCGGAGATCCGCACCACGATATGTGGGTCGACGGCGGTGGCGATGGCCTGCAACGGCCCTGGGGATGCCGGGGAGCACAGCGAGACCCACGACGCGTCGGCATGTGACGGCGACGGGTGGACGTGGAGGCGGCCGCCTTCGACTTCGGCGACGACGTAACCGATGGGGTTGAACAGCGGGTGCAGTTCGAGCACCTTGGCAAGTCCGTCGAAGTCGTTGGGCAGCTTGAGGGCTCGCTTGATCCTCTCGGTCGCCACTCCCGCGATGCCGATGAGCTGCTTGGTGCAGATGTCGGTGGCCAGCTCGGTGTTGTCGCCGGCGCGGGCGCGTACCGCGATACCGAACGACAGGTTCAGCAGGTGCATCTGCAGCACCACTTCGTCGGCGATGCGCACCAGGGCGGAGTGGGAGAACGCCCCGAAGTCGACGTCAGACAGCAGCGGACCCGAATAGTCGCTCTGGCCTTCATCATTCGGATCGATTGGCGCGAGGTCCCAGTTGGCGGCATTGGTCTTGGCCACGACGTCCAGCGCCGGGATGCTCGTCACCTCGGGATAGGACTCGTCGATGATCACGGTCCACGCACAATGCGGCGAACGATCCGCGGGGACACGCGGCGGCCGGTGGATCGGGCGCACCTGCGCTTTGGCGTTGGTGGCCACGGCGGTGGCGTCGAAGGTGGGGTCCTCGATGTCATGGCACATGCCCTTGACGTAGTCGGGGCCCATCGGCTCGACGTCCAGCAGGGCGCCGCAGTGGTCGAGGTGGAACTCGCCGTGCCAGCGGTCGTGGACTGTGTAGCGGAAGTCCATGAACTGCGGCGGGGCGCCGATGTCGAGCTGCAGACCCTTGAAGATGGTGATGATGTCGGTGCCCTCGTACTTCAGGGCCTTCTGCATGCGCTGGGTGTAGAGCGGGCTGGCGCCGGCCCACTCCTCGATGGCGATCTGCAGCATCTCGGGCCGGCCGAAGGACTGAATACACCAGGCCATGCCGGAACGATCGATCATCTGCCCAATCAGGAGCAGTTCGGGTACGAGGATGGCAAGTTCCGCCCGGGACAACTGGGCGTAACGGCTGAGGGGCTGGCTCATAGCCGAAACATAGTCATGTCAATGTTATAAAGTCAACGATGTGAAGGCGCTCGGCACTCCTCCCACCCGACAAACCCAGGCGCCACGCAAGCGGGGCGATGACACCCGGGCGATGATCATCAACGAGACGGTCCGATGCGTGGTCGAGGAGGGATTTCCCGCCGCGACCGCCAAGCATGTCGCCGAGCGCGCCGGCGTCACCTGGGGCGTCATCCAGTACCACTTCGGCGACCGCAACGGTCTGCTCATGGCTGTGGTCGACGAAGGCGTGGCCGGGTTGCTCAAGAGTCTCGGCGAGGCCGACGTCGCCGATCTGGGGTTACGGGAACGGATTGAGGTCGTCGTCGATACAGCGTTCCGCTGTTACAGCAGCCCGACATCTTTGGCGGCCTTCGAGATTCTGCGGGCCACCCGAGGCACGCACGGCGACAGCGCGAAACGGCACCTCCTGGAGATCAATTCGGCGATCAATCAGCTCGGCCGACTGATCTCCGATGATCCCGTTGTGGCGGAGGTTATTTGGTCGTCGCTGCGCGGCATGGTCCTGGTCGAGATGATCGTCGACTTGCACTTGGAGTGGCAGCGCGAGCGTCAGCTACTGGTCGACATGGTTACGAAGTACCTGCAGGGCTGAGCCCGCGCACAGCCGGCGGCCCCTGTCACACCCAACGGTGCGACGTGTCGACCGTCACACGTCGTTCGACATCCGAGCTGGGAAAACGTTGCGCTGTAGGCAATCTCACACGGCCAAAGTTGATTTACACGAAATTAACAAGAACGATCAAGGGGTTCCTCTGGTCAGGCGATCCCTGATTGGTGGACGTCGATAGCAAATACGCCTCTGTAGAACCGGGGGCCATCAAGGAGTTGAGAACAGTGTCGATTGCGCAGTTTCGCAACGATATGAAGCGGGCCATGACCCGTCGCCGCCTGTACGCGCGCATCAATGCGCTGCCCCCTTCAACGGTGCGCGAGGAGCTGGTGGCCATCGCCCAGCGCTACGAAGACGCCGGTCGCTGACCGTCTTCTTCCTTTTCCGGGAACAGTTTTCGCATGATCGCACCAGCGACAATGCCGACGACGATCAGGGCGATACCCACCCCAGCGGAAAGTGAATCGCTGACCCACCCGGCGATCCCGATGCCGATGACAAAGCCGGGAAGCCAGTCCAGCAGCTTGCCGAATGACGGTGGGGTGTCCGATGATTCGGCGGTGGCGGCCAAGAATCTCGCCCGCGCGTAATCGGGATAGAACTCGGTGATGGCGACGGCGACCAAGGTGACCGCCAATTGCACGATCCAGCCGGTCCAGAAGTTGTCGCCGTCGTGCAGCACCACATCACCGAACGAGCCAACGAGCGTGTTGATCAGGAAGGCGCCGGCCCACACCGCGGTCAGGATGTAATTGACGCGGACGAACAGCGGGCTGTTCCAATGCTCGGGGTCGACGGTGTCGCGCGCGTAGGCAATCGTGAAGGGCTTCCGGATCACCAGGGTCACCAGAATGTAGGCGGCCAGGGAGCCGTTGGTGATCTCACCGGCCCACAGTTCCATGGTGCTGATCAGCGTCGGCGAGCCGACGATACCCAATCCGACGAAGACGGCGAACACCACCGCACCGAAGACTTCAAGGGAATGGACCTTGATGCCTCGGCGGCTGCCCGCCCACATCACGATGAGGGTGAGGGTCAGTGCGGCAGCCGCGGACTGTCCGAAGCGGCCGGGTCCGGACATGATTCCCATGAGGACCCACGGGGCGATGCCGGAGAACGGCGAGCGCAGGAACCCGTCGATGAAGTTGGTGTTTTGCACCGTCGCATCGGGGCCGGCTGCCTCGGGCTGGTCGGGTCCCGACATCGGCCGCTCCTGATCGTTGACATGCCCCCCGGGCTGGGAACATTGTCACCGGGACAACTCGCCCCGTCGACACTTTCGGTGTGCTGCAATGACCGGCATGGCTGATGCGGACGCAATCGAAGCAATCAAACAGGTGAAGTACCGGTACATGCGGGCGCTGGACACCAAACACTGGGATGACTTCGCCGACACCCTGACCGAGGACATCATCGGTGACTACGGGTCCTCACTGGGCGAGGAGCACCACTTCACCAACCGTAAGGATCTGGTGGAGTTCATGGAGAGGTCGATGCCGGCCGGTGTGCTCACCGAGCATCGCGTCACCCATCCGGAGATCTCCGTCGACGGCGACGAAGCCGAGGCCATCTGGTACCTGCAGGACCGGGTGATCGTGCCCGAGTACAACTTCATGTTGATGGGGGCGGGGTTCTACCGCGACCGCTACCGCAAGACAGCTGACGGCTGGAAGATCAGCAAGACCGGTTACGACCGCACCTACGAGGTGACGCAGTCGACGGAGAACCTGAACTTCACGGCAACGCCGGGCAAGGCTGTCGCCACCACTTAGCGGCCGACCGCCGAGCGTGCGGCCTGTCGGTGAAGATCGTTGACGTTGTCGACGACAACCCCCACCCTCGGCGCGTTACTTAGCGACGGCGATCAGCGCACCGGGTTGTAGCCATCGCATGATCTTGACCAGGGTGTCGTCGTCGAGGGAGACGCAGCCAGCGGTGGGGCCGCCGTCGGTGGTGTGGACAAAGAAGGCACCGCCGTTGCCGGGGACGCGGGCCTTGTTGACGCCCATGACGATGGCGTGGGCGTACTGCGGGATGAAGAGGTTCTCGGTGCCGCTGGCCGGGTTGGTGTCGAACGCGCAGTCGGCCTTCTTGCAGACCTGCATGGTGTTGTACGTCGGGCTCTTCATGTCGCCGTCCCACCAGTGGTCCGGAGTCACCTGGACGTACTGAAGGCCGCCGCCCGGGTTCGGCTTGGTGCCGAACGCGAAGTCGAGGGTGAAGATGCCCATCGGCGTTTTCGATTCGCCGTCGTGGGATTGCGGAACCATACCGTTGGCGCCGACGTGGGTGGGGACACCGACGAGGACAGGCTGCCAGCCGTTGGCGCCGCGCTGCCAAACGTCCATCTTGGCGGTGGCGCCGCCGGTGCTGACGACGGACAGGACCTGGGTGGCGTTGCCGACGTTGGCCTGGAACCACGGGGTTTCGGCGTGGCTGGGCGGGGCTGACGACAGCGCCAGGAGTGCCGCGCTGAACGCAGCACAGATCGAAACGACGGTTCGGCGCATCGATTCATGGTGTCTGTCCGGCTTCGTGCCGGTCAAGTCAAGGTTGAGCATCGGTTGGGTCTGGGCCAGCTAACGATGCGTGGACAGCTGGGGTGATTTGACGTCAATCTCAGGTGCACGTGAACTGCGTGTACGGGCTGGTCGGAGCGGGTATTGCAGCTGTTGGTGAATAGCGCTCCGGCAAACGCAAGGGATACCATTTTTGACATGTCACAAGCGCCGTACGGACCCGGGCCTGCAGGACCAGCTCCGTGGCAGGGACCATCGCCTTCGAGTGGACCGTCGCGGGTGCCGACCATAATTGCCATCGTCATCGCAGTGATCGCGATTGCGGTCGCCATCGGTGCGTGGTTCCGGCCGATACCCAAGCCTGAGGCTCCCGCGGCCAAGACGTACAGCGAGCAGGAAGTGGCTGACGCGAAGAAGGCTGTTTGCGATGCGTTTGACCGGGGTCAACGAACATTAGATGTCACTGGAGGCAAGGTGGGCGCAAATCCCAGCGACTCATTTACCGTGGCCGTGAATTCCCGAGTTGCGATCGGAACTATTAGTACCTATTGGAGATCGACACTTCAACAGCACCCCGCCACCCCTACTGATTTGGCAAATACTCTAAGTTCGCTTGCCGATCTATACGAGAATATATTGCTCACGCAGCTAGCTGAAGGAAACCGCCCAGATCTCGACGCTCTGTACGCGTCAGCTGACAACTCCGTGCCGAAAATGACCCAGGCATGTAAATGACAGACCTGCCTCCCGGCGAATGGTCGGCCTTGCTAGTCGGGCATCAGTGGCCAGGGCTGTCCACCCTAGGTGCGCTAACAACCGCATCTATGAACCGCGCTAACCTAGGCTCTCAACTCGAGGCTTACGCGCAACAGCTATCTAACACGCTCTGGGGCCCCCTCGCAGGGCAAGAGGGCGTGACGGCTGAAGACACACGCGAGGCATTCCAACGAGGGATAGCTTCCGCCCGCGAACTCGGTCAAAGGAATTTAGACAAAGGCCGCGCTTACGGATCAGCGAGAGATGCTGTGAATGAATTGCGAATCGAGCTTTCGACTACCGCAGCGGACGGGAACGCGGAGATTCAAAGAATCCAGCAATCGAAGGATCCTGCACCGCTTAAACTGACGAGCATCATTAAGGCAGTAATTCGCGCGCAGACTGAGGCGAATACCAAGGCAGGCAAGCACGCGGAAACCATTTTCAATGCAGTGCAGGACATGTTGAAGGCCTCAGGGGAAGACATACCCGCCAGAGAATTCGCAAAATCCCAAGGCCTCGATCTCAGCGGCCGCTTCAACTCCCCGAATGAGGATGCGATTAGCAGTGCGGTTAAAACCCATCTTGATGGAACGAAGGGCGAACCGAACTCGATCGCCGGTGACGGAAACGCGATGAGCCACTTCAACAACAGTGGCACGCAGGAACTGCAGACAGGTAGCTCGGGTCTGCCGGCGCCCGCCTCGCAGGGAGGCAACCCACTCAGCGGCGGCGAGGAACCGGGTCCTGCCGTAGCACCAGCGCCTGCAGCCGCCAATGTGCCTCCTACCAACTCAGCAGCGAAGGCCTTCGGAACGTCCGAGACAAGGCCTTCGTCTGGTTCGAATGCTGCGGTGCCTGGCGTAGGTGCTGGTTCACCTTTGTTCGGCGGTTCTCCAAATCTCCCGACAGCGGGTACAGGGACGGGTGGTTCCGCGCCATCAGCAATTGGATCAACTGGCAGTCTGACCCAGTCCTCGCTCCCCTCCGCCCCAACCAACCCCCTCTCCCCTGAAGGCTTCGCCCAGAACTTCAATTCCGGTGCGCAGACGGGCAATCCGATGGCGGCTGGCACTGAAGGACTGTCCGGCAGCGCCGCGCACGCCATGCAGCCGCAGGCGCCAATCCACCCCGAGAGCATGGCCGCACCGCCGGCGTACACATCGCCGACAGCCGGAGCGCCGCTCTTCGAAACAGCCCACCCCGCAACCAACTTCGATACCGCCCAGGCGCCCGTCGCTCCCCCGGCCGACACCACTCAGCCTTATGTCGCCGCACCCACCTCCCAAGCAGCCCCTCTCATGCCATCGACCGCCGCCCCTGCGGCACCCGCAGGCCCACTGCCCGCCTACGGCGCAGACCTTCGCCCAGCCGCCGCCACTGCGCCCGCGAGCCCCGCCCCCATGCCGTCGGCCGCCGCCCCGGCGTCCGCACCCGTGCACCCCTCCAACGCCAGCCCGCTCAATCAGCCGGCCGTCGTCCGCCAAGCACCCACGACACCAGGCCCGGTCGCCCACGCACCCACGGGCGTTACCGAAAGTGCCGTCGCCGCGGCCGGCACCGGCGCGGTGGCCGGAGCCAGCGCCGCGCAGACCCAAGCCCAACAGCGCCTGCAGCGCCTCCTCGACGCTGTCGCCCGTCAAGAACCCCAGCTGCGCTGGGCAATCGGCGAACGCGCAGACGGCACCACCGTCCTGACCACTGACCTCGCCAGCGGCTGGATCCCGCCACACGTCGAGATCCCTACCGGCATTAAAGTGCTCGCCCCCCGCCTCCGCACCCGGACTCTCGAAGCGCTTCTCGGCGAGACCACCCTGACCACCGCCTACGCCCCCGGCCAATACCTGCCGCCCGCCGAGGACACTGAACCCACACAAATGTCCATCCGCGCACGTGACACCGACGAGGTCGTCGAACTCGGCTGGGAACTCGCCCAAGCCACCAAATGGCGTGACGGGCTACCCCGTCTGGCCCACACTCTGGCCAAAGCCGCATCGACCGGCACGGGCTATCTGGACTCCGAAGTCGAGCTGCTGCGCGAACATCTCGCCACCGTCGCGGGCCAAGTCCTGAGTGACTACCCCGATCATTCCGACGTCGCTAAGGTCGGAAACTGGCAGCTGCTGGCGACCATCGACGCGCTCATCAAGAACGAAAAGACCGCCGCCAATTACCACTTTGCGTGGTTCCAGGCCTTGAACCTGGCACTGAAGGGAGAGGTGCACCCATGAGTGGTGGACAGCTCAACGCAAACGCGAGCGACTACCTCGCAGCCAACGGCATGAACCTGGCGCCGCCGCCCATCACTTCTGATCCGCTGGTCGCCGGCGTGACCCCCATCGAACAGCTGCTGCGAGTACTGGGACTGGCCGCCAATCTCGGTGACCCCAAAGACAACAGCGAGAGCACCGAAGAACACGCCAAGCGCGATTCCAAGACCGCCGAAGCGGCAGCCAAATTCCCCGCACAGGACGAGCAAGCCGGCGCGGAGATGAAAGGTGTTGCCGGACAAGGCCAAGCAGACCAGATGGCCCAACAGCTCCCCCAGATGGCCTCCCAGATCGCCGGCGCTTTAGCCGGGGCGATGGGAGGCGCGCTGCAGCCCCTGGCCCAGATCCCCCAGCAGGTCGCCCAAGGCGCCCAGCAGGCCATGCAGGCGGGCATGGGCATGATGCAGCAGGCCGGTGGCGCCTCAGCGCAGCTCGACAAGGCGAGCCTGACCGATCCCCTGGGCGAATTCGGCGAGACACCAGGCGAATTCGGCGCCGGTGGTGGGGGATCGGCTGGCGGCGGTGGCGGCGGAATCGGCGGCACCACACCGACCGCGATGCTGGGCCCGCCTCCCGTTCCCTCGGCCGGTACATCGCCGTCGTCAGCCAATACAGCGATGCCGCCGCCACGGATGGCCACGCCGGCCTCAGCTCCTGCCGGCGGTATGGGCGGCATGCCCATGATTCCGCCCGGCGCGATGCACGGCGCCGGCGGCTCAGAGAAGGATGCCAAGCCCGACACCAAACGGGTGTCCGTCCCGACAGTGAAGAACGGTGCACCGGTTCAAGGTCGCATCACCACACCTCCACCGGCCCCTCAAGTCACCAAGAAGGTCGACGGCAAGCCAGTCGCCACCAAACGCATCCTGCTGCCCAACAGCAAGCCCGACGACGAGTCTGCTGGCGACCCCAAGTCCTGAGCGAGCTACTCGTTCTTGCATCGCATGGTGGGCTAATGGAGTGAATTGACCAGCAAGCGAACCGTAGTACCCTCGATCTAGCAGCTAACATGTCAGGGGGTGTGCGGTGCAGGTCGATGTCGGTGAGATGCGCGCGGGCGCAAACCGGTCGTACAGCGCGGCGGCGTTGGCGATGGAGGGTGCTGACCAGCTGAATCGGGTCGGCGGCGGCGTCAGCATCTTCGGCGGTTTCCCGGCGGCGGAATCGTTTCATGGTGCGCTGTCCGAGGCGGACAGCAATCACATTCAACGATTGCGCGAGCACGAAGATCACCTGGGGGTGCTCGGCGACAAAGGACACAAGACCGCGTCGGTGTTCCTCGCCATGGAGGAACGCCACGCCGAGGCCTTGCGTTCGGTGCAGTGACCGAATGCCCGAGCCTGACCCACATCAGCATCGGCGCCCTCATCGGAGAAGCCGGGGGCGATCCGTGGCAGGTCGACACCCTGAATACCGAGTTGCACTACCTCGACGCACTCATCGATCAGGCACTGACCCATGATCAGGACACCTCGGCGTTGGAGGACAACGCGATCTCGATGACCTCCAGCGCGCTGCATCAGGTCGAGGCCCTTCGTGATGACTACGGCGCCAAGCTGGAGGCGTCGTTGACTGACCTGCGCGCCAAAGACGAAGCACTCGTCAACAGCAACGGCCCCATGACCCAGGAAAAAGCCGACGCCACAGCACGTTTACGCGACTTCACCACCGCAACCAACCCAGCCGCCGACCCCGACGCCCGACGGCTCGCCGGCGAACGCCTCGATGATTTCAGGATGGCGAACTTCGTCGGACCACTCCCCAAAGATCCCATCCTCGGCGGGGATGCCCGCACGCGAGCCCGCAGCAGGCTAGACCTGCAACGCCAACTGCAGCAAGGGCGCTACGGCCTGCCCGATGTCGGCTGACCAGGCCACGCAGGCGCTGGACGACGGGGAGCAATTCGGGCGGGCCACGGCGGTACGGCAGGCCATCAAGGCTCTCGTCGGCCAGGGAATGTCTCCAGAGGGAGCGGCAGAGGTAGTTAAGCACCTCACCGAGTACGGCGGCCTGACGATGACAGGCGCCGAGCGATACGGCGATAGCGTTCCGGGAGGACGGCACGCGCTACCAAGCGTTCTGTCCGCCGAAGATGCACGAGCGCTCAGCAGAATCGCTGGGCATATCAGCAAGGTTGGCGACGCGATTCAACTCGGACTTGCGGTGAACGACTGGGCCCACGGCGGAAGCAATGAGGATCTTGGTGCGGCAACGGGTTCCGTCCTGGGAGGCGCGGGCGGAGCATGGGCGGCTGGCACCGCTGCTGCCATGTTCACCGACCCATGGACGGCAGCCACGGTCGCGGTCGTCGGAGCGATCGTGTGCGGCAAAATGGGCGAGCAGGTAGGTGGGGGAATCGGCGGTCTATTTGACCCCTCCTACGCCGGAGGCGGAGGGAAAAGCTGGTGAGAAAATGACCCCGCAGAGCAACATGCTGTTGGTGTGGCTGGCGTTCGCCGCAGTCGGGATTGGCCTACTCGGCAGTACACGCGCGCCGTGGAAATCCCACACGTTGTCACCAGATTCGATTGAGCGACGTTTCTACTGGATTGGATGCTCTACCGGATGCGTCCTGCTCTTTTTCTCCCAGATACCGGATTGGTCTCGTGGCCTCTTCGGCGGGGTGGCGGCAGGGCTGGCATTGACCGCGATCGCGTTTCTCCGCTCGAACCATCTCAAGGTGGGCGGAAAGATATATGCCGCCTTCGATTTTCTGCGCCGCCCGGATCGTCCACCGGCGCTCGGCACCAAGGATCCGCAGTGAGGCCCGGAAGTGCACGTCGGGCATTAGGCATTCGATGTGGTCGAAGACCATCCGAAGGTCGCTATCCGATGCGCACAGCAATCACGTTCAGCGGCTTCGGGAGCACGAAAATCACCGCGGTGTTCCTCGCCATGGAGGAACGCAACGCCGAGGCCTTGCGTTCGATGCAGTGACCGACTATCCGAGCCTGACCCACATCAGCATCGGCGCCCTCATCGGAGAAGCCGGGGGCGATCCGTGGCAGATCGACGAGACGATGCAGAGCGGGGATCCCGGTGCGATCGCCGATCTGGGCCGCGCGTTCTACAGCGCCGGCGCCTGCACCGCCGAGACCTATGCCGAATTCGCCCAGGCCCAGACGCGGTTCCGGGCGTCGTGGAATCGGGACAACGACGAGCACCCGATCAACGACAGCGCCGAGGTGCAACGCGCCACCACCCGACTGATGGTTCAACGCGACCAGTTGCCCGCGATCGGCGCGGACCTGTCGACCATCGCCGCTAATCTTGCTGAAGCCCAACGGTTTTCCAGCCTGCAGATCGACACCCTGAATACCGAGTTGCACTACCTCGACGCACTCATCGATCAGGCACTGACCCATGATCAGGACACCTCGGCGTTGGAGGACAACGCGATCTCGGTGACCTCCAGCGCGCTGCATCAGGTCGAGGCCCTTCGTGATGACTACGGCGCCAAGCTGGACGCGTCGTTGACTGACCTGCGCGCCGAACACGGCTACGACCCCGCCCCCATCGAGGATGTCGACGGCGACGGCCAACCCGACACCGCGCAGCGCGGCCGAGAATCCACCGACTACTACGACGCCAACCAGCGCGCCAAAGACGAAGCACTCGTCAACAGCAACGGCCCCATGACCCAGGAAAAAGCCGACGCCACAGCACGTTTACGCGACTTCACCACCGCAACCAACCCAGCCGCCGACCCCGACGCCCGACGGCTCGCCGGCGAACGCCTCGATGATTTCAGGATGGCGAACTTCGTCGGACCACTCCCCAAAGATCCCATCCTCGGCGGGGATGCCCGCACGCGAGCCCGCAGCAGGCTAGACCTGCAACGCCAACTGCAGCAAGGGCGCTACGGCCTGCCACCGATGACAGCTGACCAGGCCACCCAGCAGCTCGACGAGTGTGAACAATTCGGACGCGTTGTAGCCGTGAAGCAGGCGATTTTCGCTCTCACCAGTCAAGGCATGTCCGAGGATGGCGCCAAGCTGGTGATTCGCGACTTAATTCATCGAGCACGCGACCTGGCGAACAGCGCCAGTCTTCCTCTCAAGGGCGTCGAAACATACGCAGATGGAGTGCCTCAAGGGGGCCACGCCAAGCTGACTGATCTGCTGTCGCCGGAAGACGCGAGAATATGGGGCCCCATCGCGAAGTACGCCGGCACGGCGGGAGACGCGTTGCAACTTGGGATCGCAGTGAACGACTTTCGTCACGGTGGGGACAACAAGTACGAAGAGCTCGGTAGCTCCACCGGCGGCGTTTTCGGCGGCGCGGCGGCCGGATGGGGTGCGGCAGCACTGGCTGGGTCGTTTACTGGTCCATGGACGACGGCCGCAATCGTCGTCGCAGCCAGCTTCCTCGGCGGCCTGGGTGGCGAAAACCTTGGTGGCAGGATCGGCAGTTATTTCGATCCCAGCATGGCTGGCGGCGGCGGAAAGAGTTGGTAGGAAATGCAGCAACTGTTCGGATGGACCGCCCTTGTCGCCCTCGCGACAGGCACGACGCTCAGCATGTTTCCGCTCTGGAAATCTGCGACCCTCTCGCCCGACTCGATTCAGCGCCGGGTGTGGTGGACCGGCTGCGCGGTGACCTCGATTTCATTGTTCTTATCTCAGTTGCCGTACTGGCAAGGTGGGCTCTTCGCGGCAATCATGACCGCAGTAGCCCTGTTCTTTGTTGCCGGCTTCTGGACCAACTTCATCAAGATCCACGGCCGCGTCTACGGCGCGTTTAGCCACAACCGCCCTGACCGATTGCCCGCGTTGGCTCAAGTTGACGAAGACCAGGATGAGTGAGTCCTTGCGCTGCAAGGCACAGCGGTTCAATAGCGTGGGCCGCATACACACCAGTAAAGCCATCGGGTCCGCAATGAGGCTGGAAGATCACTTCGGACATTCGGCATCCGCAGTGATCGATGGCCCGGCGGACAGTGCACTGTGCGACGGTCGGCAAAGCCGGTGTCGGCTGGCGAGCCGAAGTCCCTACGCGGCTACGTTGGGTTGATGACATCGCGAAGCTTGCTCGAGGGTCAGGGCATCCGACAGATCACCGGCGGGCTGGGGACGCTGGACCGCGAGGTGTTCGAGGCAGTCGCCGAATCACCGACCGCACTGCTCGACAAGGCGATGCCACTCCTGACCCGCGCCGCCGATCACTCCAAGCTGTGGTTCGCCATCGCCGCTGCCCTGGCCGCGACGGGATCTCCCTCGGCACGGCGCGGTGCCGGCCGCGGGGTGGTCACCCTGGCCGTCACCAGCCTGGTGACCAATCAGGTCGCTAAACGCGCGTGGAAGCGCCCCCGGCCCAACACCACCAGGGTGCCGCTGGTGCGGCAGGCCCGCAGGATGCCGACCTCGAACTCGCTGCCGTCCGGACACTCGGCCAGTGCGGCCGCCTTCGCCGTGGGGGTGGGCCTGGAGAATCCGCCGCTGGGGCTGGGTCTGGCGCTGCTGGCGGGCCTGGTGGGTCTGTCGCGTGTGGCCACGGGGGCGCACTATCCCGGCGACGTGTTCGCCGGCTTCGGTATCGGGGCCGCGATCGCGGTGCTGGGCGGCCGGCTGGTGCCACCCATCGTGCCGGCCAAGTTGCCGACAACCGAGCCGCTGACCATCGAGACCCCCGAGCGCCCCGAGGGCGACGGCGTCGTCCTGGTGGTCAACCCCGCCTCCGGCAGTGGGAACGGCGCACGAGTCATCGACGAGGTCCGCGAGAAGCTCCCGAAAGCTGAGATCGTCGAACTCGGCGAGAACGACGACCCCGAGACCGTGTTGCGGGCGGCCGCCGAGCGCGCCGAGGTGCTCGGTGTGGGCGGCGGCGACGGCACGGTGGCGTCCGCGGCAGCGGTGGCCGTATCCGCAGGGCTGCCGCTGGCGGTCTTCCCCGCCGGCACGTTCAACCACTTCGCCAAGGACATCGGCTGCGACACTGTCGAGCGCACCGTCTCGGCCATCCGCTCGGGCAGCGCGTCCTATGTCGATCTGGTCTGTCTCAACGACGACCAGATGGTGATCAACACCGCGAGCATCGGCGCCTACCCGCGGTTCGTGCGCACCCGGGAGAAGCTCGAGCACAAGATCGGCAAACCGCTGGCAGGCATGTACGCGATGCTGCACACGCTGCGCAGCGAGACGCCGGTGCGCATCCGCTACGACAACAAGACGCTCGAAACGTCGTTGTTCTTTCTCGGCAATTCTGTATATCTCCCATCAGGTTTCGCGCCGTCGCGGCGCACCCGGATGGACGACGGGCTCATCGACATCCGCATCCTGGAAACCGGTCGGCGGTGGAGCCGGTTGCGTATTCTCACCGCACTCGTGCTGGGCCGCCTGGAACGCAGTCCTCTTTACCACGAGATGCAGGTACCGGAATTCTCCTTCGAGGCGGTCGACGGACCGACCCCGCTGGCGCGCGACGGTGAGGTCGGCGACACCTATGACCACGCGAGCTTCACTGCCCGGTATCGGGTGCTACCGGTCTTTCGTCCACTGAAGTGATCCCGCGAGGCGGCGCCAGCCGCAGGCACAGCAGGTAGTAGAGGTAACCGAGCGCCCATCCGGCCACCACGTCGGAGGGGTGGTGCACGTTGAGCACCACCCGAGCCGAGCCGACCAGGACGACCAGCACGCCACCCAGCACCGCCAATGCTGTCCGCCATCTGGGGGCGAGGCTGGCCCACAGCACCGTGAGCAGGGCCAGCACACCGACCACCACGCCCAGAGCGTGCCCGGACGGAAACGACGTCGACGAGCCGTACACCAGCGCCGTCGACGGTCGTGGCCGGCCGGCAAGGTACTTGGCACCCTCGGCGAGAGCCCCCATCAACCCGATGCTGACCACCAGAAACACCGCCGTCGCCACGTTACGGCGAATCAAAGCGACGATGACGAGCACGAGCGCGATCACCCGAAATCCGTTCGGCCCGAACACGGTGCAGAACACGTCCCAGAACGACACCCACCCCGGGTGCGCCACGCCGATCTTGTGGAATGTCTGTAGCGACTGAGTGTCGACGGTATCCAGCCAGGCCCAGTTCTGGGCATAGCCGACCCACATCGCCGCGTACACCAGCACGGCGACGACAACCGATGCGACCAACCAGGATTTTCTCGACGTCATCCCTACTTCAGTACCACGTGATCCGGCCCGGTCTTGCGGGTGGCCGTATTCCTGCGCCGGTGGTTTGGAATCGGCAAGCTTCCGCGCGAGATGCGCGAGCAGTTCGAGGGCGAAGGCATCATCTATCTGGCGGAGTATGTCCCGGTGAGTCGTCGGTTCAGCGGCCAGCTATCGCTGACCGACAAGGTGGACATTGCGAGTACCGCACAATCCGTAACTAGCGCCGATCGATTCCGGCTGTGGATAACCCTTGTACGGTGTGCCGGGTGTAGGCACGGTCACTCGGCGGGGCAAGCTAGACCCCACGAACCGAACGGAGGCATCCCGCGTGAGCCAGCCGCACCGCGACAACCTGCTGATCGTCCACTGGCATGACCTGGGCCGTTGCCTGGGCGTCTACGGATATCCAGGGGTGTCGAGCCCACGCCTGGACCAGCTCGCCGCCGAGGGCATCGTGTTCACCCGCTCCCATGCCACCGCTCCGCTGTGCTCCCCCTCGCGCGGCTCGCTGTTCACCGGCCGCTATCCGCACAGCAACGGCCTGGTCGGCCTGGCCCACCACGGCTTCGAGTACCGCGCCGGCGTCCGCACGCTACCCCACATCCTGCACGAACATGGCTGGTATTCAGCGCTTTTCGGAATGCAGCACGAAACGTCGTTCCCAGTTCGGTTGGGGTACGACGAGTTCGACGTATCCAACTCGTACTGCGAGTACGTCGTCGAGCGGGCGCAGGAATGGCTGACCGAAAGCGCGCCGATAGAGCGGGGCACTCCGTTCCTGTTGACCGCGGGCTTCTTCGAAACCCACCGCCCCTACCCCCGCGACCGCTACGAACCCGCCGACAATGCCGACGTCGACGTCCCCGACTTCCTGCCTGACACCCCAGAAGTGCGTGGTGACCTCGCCGAGTTCTACGGCTCGATTGCCGTCGCCGACGCCGCGGTGGGCCGACTTCTCGACACGCTCGCCGAAACGCGGCTCGACAATGACACGTGGGTGGTGTTCCTGACCGACCACGGCCCGGCGTTCCCCCGCGCGAAGTCCACCCTCTACGACGCCGGCACCGGCATCGCAACGATCATCCGCCCGCCGCGCCGTCTACAGCACAGCCCACTCGTCTACGACGAGCTGTTCAGTGGCGTGGATCTGCTACCGACTCTGCTGGAGCTGGTCGGCATCACCCCAGGCGGGGATATCGAAGGGCTGTCCCATGCCGGTAATCTTCTTGCACAGCAAGGCAATCCGGTCGAGATTCGCGATCACGTCTATACCGAGAAGACCTACCACGACTCCTACGATCCGATCCGGGCGATCCGCACCAAGAAATACAGCTACATCGAGAACTACGCGCCGCGACCACTGCTCGACTTGCCGCTGGACATCGAAGAAAGCCCATCCGGCCAGGCGGTCGAGCCGTTCATCAGCGGGCCCCGCCCGGCACGCGAGTTGTACGACCTGGAAGCCGACCCCGCCGAGTTGACCAATCTGCTCGACGCCGACGAGACCGGCGAAGCCGAGAAGATCGCCGAAGATCTTGCGGTCCGGCTCGATGAGTGGCGACGCAAGACCGGCGACGTCATACCCTCTGAGTTTGTCGGAACGCGGATCGCGGCCCGCTATACCGAAACGTACTTTCAGATTAATGGCCTGACCCTGACCAGCCGTTCCGCCATTGCTTCGGAGCGCGGGCTCGACGATGAAGTTGGTTCGCAGCAATAGTTTTCGTCACTCGGAGTTTATATTTCTGACGGCGGCGTCGCCGTCCAACTGCCATTAGGCTCAGCGCATGTCCGCTCAGCCGACCGCCTACCTCGTGCTCGCTTCCCAACGCAGCGGCAGCACGCTGTTGGTCGAGTCGTTGCGCGCTACCGGGGTGGCCGGTGAGCCCCAGGAGTTCTTTCAATATCTGCCCACCACCAGCATGTCGCCGCAGCCCAGGGAGTGGTTCGCCGATACCGACGACGAGTCGATCCTGCGGCTGCTCGACCCGATCATCGAAGGCAAGCCCGACCTGGCTCCCGCCGAGATCTGGCGGGACTACATCCGGACCGTCGGCCGCACACCCAACGGCATCTGGGGCGGCAAGCTGATGTGGAACCAGACATCCCTGCTGCTCAGCCGGGCCAAGGATCTGCCGGATCGGTCTGGATCGGGCTTGCTGTCCGCCATCCGTGACGTCGTCGGCAGCGAGCCGGTGTTGATCCATGTCTATCGCCCCGACGTGGTGTCGCAGGCAGTGTCGTTCTGGCGTGCGGTGCAGACCCGGGTCTGGCGTGGCCGCCCCGACCCGGTGCGGGATGCCAGGGCGGAGTATCACGCCGGGGCGATCGCCCATGTCGTGCGGATGTTGCGCGCACAGGAGGAGGGCTGGCGCACGTGGTTCCTCGAAGAGGACGTCCAGTACCTCGACGTCCCCTATCCGGTGTTGTGGCGCAATCTGACTGAGGTCGTCGCGCAGGTTCTCGAAGCGATGGGCGAAGACCCCCGGTTGGCACCGGCACCCGTCCTGGAACGCCAGGCCGATCAACGCTCCGATGATTGGGTTGACCGCTACCGCGCCGACGCGGAAAGAGAGGGCCTGCCGACATGACCGCGGATACAAGCACCGTGGACACCACCCACGTCGACGAATTGCGCTTGTTAGAGGCCGAATCCGTCCACATCATCCGCGAAGTCGTTGCCGAGCTACAACGCCCGGTGCTGCTCTTCTCGGCCGGCAAAGATTCGATTGTTCTCTTGCGGCTTGCCGAGAAGGCATTTCGGCCGTCAGCGCTGCCCTTCCCGGTGCTGCATGTGGACACCGGGCACAACTTCGACGAAGTCGTCGAGTTCCGCGATCGCCGGGTCAATGGCGAAGGGCACAAGCTGATCGTCGCGTCGGTGCAGGAGTCGATCGACACCGGCCGGGTTGCCGACCCGGGTCAGGGCGAGTCCCGCAACCGCCAACAGACCCGCACCCTGCTCGATGCCCTGGAGGCGGGCGGATTCGATGCCGCATTCGGCGGCGCGCGACGCGACGAGGAGCGGGCCCGGGCCAAAGAACGAATTCTGAGCTTCCGCGACGAGTTCGGCCAGTGGGATCCCCGAGCGCAGCGCCCCGAGCCCTGGTCGCTGTACAACGGCCGGATCAAAAAGGGCGAGCAGGTTCGGGTGTTCCCGCTGAGTAACTGGACCGAGCTGGACATCTGGCGCTACATCGAGTTGGAGAACCTCGAGATCCCCTCCATCTACTTCGCCCACGAACGGGAGGTCTTCGAACGCGACGGCATCCTGCTCGCGGTGTCCGACTACGCCCAACCCCAGGGTGACGAACGCTCCGCGGTCGAGTGGGTCCGCTATCGAACGGTCGGTGATCTGACAATCACTGGAGCCGTTCGTTCCACAGCCGCAGGAATCGCCGGCGTGATCACCGAAATCTCCGCGGCGACGGTATCCGAGCGCGGCGAAACCCGCGCCGACGACCGCACGTCGGCGGCCGCCATGGAAGACCGTAAACGCGAAGGCTATTTCTGATGACGACGGCGACACGTCAGCTGCTGAGGATCACCACCGCTGGTTCGGTGGACGATGGAAAGAGCACACTGATCGGCAGGCTTTTGCACGACACCGACAGCCTGCCGCTCGACCATCTTGAGGCGGTCACCGACGAAGAAGGTGTCGCCGATCTGGCCGCGCTGTCCGACGGTCTACGCGCCGAACGTGAGCAGGGCATCACGATCGATGTTGCCTACCGGTTCTTTTCGACCGACACCCGCAGTTACATCCTGGCGGATACCCCCGGTCACGAGCGCTACACCCGCAACATGTTCACCGGTGCGTCCAATGCGCACGCGGCGATCCTGCTCGTCGATGCCCGCGCAGGCGTTCTCCGGCAGACCCGACGGCATGCCCGAATCGCCAAGCTCGTCGGCATCAAGCACTTCGTGGCCGCCGTCAACAAGATCGACCTGGTCGGATTCGACCAATACCGGTTCAGGGAAGTCGAAGATCAGTTGCGGCAGTTGGCCTCTCGCCTTGGCGGCCTCGATCTGACGGTCATCCCGATCGCTGCCAAGCACGGCGACAACGTCGTGCACCGCTCCCCCGAGACACCGTGGTACGAAGGTCCAACTCTGCTTGATTACCTCGAGCGTGTGGAGCTGACGGCACCGCAGGCCGAGGCGAGCTGGCTTCGGCTGCCGATCCAGTGGGTGTCCCGGCCAACCGCCGATCAGCGCCGGCGCTACACCGGACGGCTGTCGGGCGGCACGCTGACGGTCGGCGACCCTGTCGTCGCACTTCCGTCCGGTACCCGCTCGGTGGTGACCGCCCTTGACGCCCTGGATGACGAACGTACGATAGCGGTTGCGCCGCTGTCGGTTTCGGTGGAGCTGGCCGACGATATCGATGTGGGTCGCGGCGATGTCTTGGTCAGCGGTCTCGACGAGCCACACCTGCCGACACTGGCGCGCGAACTCGATGCCACTGTCTGCTGGTTCACCGATACACCGCTGCGTGCCGGGGACCGGGTTGCGCTCAAGCAAGGCACCGGAACTGTGCGGGCCACTGTCCAGGCCTTGCACACGCGACTGGATCCGGAGACTCTCGACGAGCTGGACGGCCCAGTTGAGTTGGCCATCAACGACATCGGCTCGATCACCCTGCGCACCAGTTCGATCGTGGTGGCCGACCCCTACGTCGAGGACCGCGACAACGGCGCGTTCATCCTGATCGACGAGTATTCCAACGACACCGTCGGCGCCGGCACGATCCTAGAAGCCCGCGAGGTCAAGCCGGGGGAACAAACCCGCAACGACATCAAATGGCATCCGTCGTCGCTGGACCGCGACTATCGCTGGACAGCAACACAACAGCGAGGCGCGACGATCTGGTTCACCGGTCTCCCGGCCTCAGGCAAGTCCACGCTCGCGGTGGCTGTCGAGCGTGCTCTGGTCGAGTCCGGCCAGGTGGCTTATCTGCTCGACGGCGACAACATCCGCCACGGGTTGTCAGATGATCTGGGCTTCTCGGCCGGCGACCGCGCCGAGAACATCCGCCGAGTCGGCCACCTGACGAGGTTGTTCGCCGACTCCGGGGTCATCGCTCTCGCGTCGCTGGTGTCACCGTTGAAGTCGGACCGCGACATCGCCCGGGCCCTGAACAACGCAGCCAAGCTGCCCTTCATCGAGGTGTGGGTCGCGACGCCGGTAAGCGAGTGCGAGAAGCGCGATCCCAAGGGCCTGTACAAGCGGGCACGAGCCGGTGAGCTCACGGGGTTGACCGGCGTGGACGGCCCCTACGAGCCACCCGATTCCGCCGATCTGGTGGTCGACACCACCGGGGCGGATATCGATGACCTGGTCAAACAGGTGCTCACCGTGCTCGATGAGAAAAGTCAGCCGCCCACCTGAGCGACCACGAAGATCCGGCGGAACGGGAAGTACGTGCGGCCGTCGGGTTGAGGCGGGTACGCCTCGTCCAGCAGCGGGATCAGTTCTCCGCGGAACTGCTGCCACTGAGCGTCGGTCAGCTGGTCGCGCACCGGGGTGAGCGCGGTGCCGGTGATCCACGTCAACACCGCGTTCTCTCCGCTGAGTTCGTGGAGGTAGGTCGTTTCCCAGGCATCGACCGCGCAGCCGGCGCCGGTGAGCAACTCGGCATATCGCATGGGGGTTTCGACGATGTCCGTGGTTCGGAACCTGAAGTCACCCAACACCTTTGACCACGGATCCTGTTCGGCCAGCCGGCGTATGGCCGCGTGGGACGGCGCATCGAAGTTGCCGGGGACCTGAACCGCGATCCAGGCACCGGGCTCCAGCAGGCCTGCCCAGCTCACCATCAGCTCGGTATGCCCGGCGATCCATTGCAACGCCGCATTGCTGAACACGACGTCAGTGCCCGGTGGCGGTGTCCACGCCGCGATGTCTGAAAGCTGGGCGTCGATACCGCGCTCGCGGGCGGCGGCCACCATCTCCGGTGAACTGTCCACGGCCTGCAGCACGGCATCCGGCCAGCGCTGGGCAAGCTGCTCGGTGAGATTGCCGGGCCCGCAGCCCAGATCCGTCACCCGACGCGGAGACTCGGCCCCAATGCGCGCGAGCAGATCGAAGAACGGCCGTCCGCGCTGATCGGCGAACCTGAGATACGTTTGCGGATTCCACATGTCGCCACTTCACCACATCGGCGTCGATCATGAAATCCACAGCGAGTTCCCAGCTGCGGCAACGTCGCCGGGTCAGCACTGTCGTGCACGGTGGTCCGGTGACCGCCACCGCCCAACTCATCGACGCACCCGCTGCGCCAGGGCCTACCGCCCGCCCGCGCACCGTTGCACGATGGCCGGCCATAGCGTTGATCTGCCTGCTGACCGTTACCGCCGCCCTCTACCTCTGGGATCTGTCGATCAACGGCTACGGCAACACCTTCTACGCGGCAGCCGCTCAGTCCGGGGCCAAGAGCTGGACCGCGTGGTTCTTCGGCTCGCTGGACCCCAACAACTTCATCACCGTCGACAAGCCGCCGGCTGCATTGTGGGTGACCGGCCTGTCGGTGCGCCTCTTCGGGATGAACAGCTGGGCGGTACTTGCGCCCCAAGCGCTGATGGGTGTCGGGGCGGTCGCCGTGCTGTGCGCCACCGTCCGCCGCGCCGTCGCCGACCCCACCCGCGGGGCGGTCGCGGGCCTGATCGCCGGCACCGTCCTGGCCCTAACCCCCGCTGCCACGTTGATGTTCCGGTACAACAACCCCGACGCGCTGCTCGTGTTGCTGATGGTCACGGCGGCCTATTTCCTGATGCGCGCCATACCCGGCGCGTCGTGGCGATGGCTCGCGCTCGTCGGCGCCGCATTGGGGTTGGCGTTCTTGACGAAGATGTTGGCCGGACTGATGGTGTTGCCGGCCTTCGGTCTGGCGTATCTGCTGTTCGCGCCGACGAATTGGTGGCGTCGTGTACTGCATCTACTGGGAGCCGCTGTGGCACTGGCGATCTCCGGTGGCTGGTGGGTGGCGATCGTCCAAGCGTGGCCGGCCGACTCGCGTCCCTACATAGGGGGGTCGACGAACAACAGTGTGCTCAATCTCGCGCTGGGCTACAACGGCGTCGATCGCATCGTCGGCGGCGGCAACAAGGTGTCGCACGGGCATCCCGGCGGGTGGAGCACCCATGCCGGGGTGCTCCGAATTCTTTCTGCGGAAATGGGTTACGAGGCTTCCTGGCTGCTGCCGGCGGTCGTGGTCGCGATCGCGGCGGGTGCGTATCTGGCCGTCCGTCGCCGGCTCAGCCGGATGGAAGCAGCCGGTTTTGTGACATGGACGGTGTGGTTCGCCGTGTGCACGGTGGTGTTCAGCTACATGACCGGCATGGTCCACCCGTACTACACGATCGCCCTGGCCCCGGCGGCGGGCGCGCTGATCGGGCTGGCAGCGGTGTTGAGCAGGTCGGCAGCGGTGACGATGGTGCTGGTCGCCGCCGGCTGGGCCATCGTCTTGCTGCACCGCGCCGGATTGGGCCCGGCGTGGTCACGCTGGCTCATCGGGGCCGCTGCCGTAACAGCGGTGGTGCTGCTCGTCGCCGCACTGACGAAGTGGCCGAGGCTCACGCCATTCGCGCTGGTGATATCGCTGTTCGCGAGCCTCACTGGCACCGCGATGTTCTCCGTCGCAACGGCCGCCACCCCGCACACCGGATCGATCCCGAATGCTGCCCACACCGCGGACGTATGGCCGACGGTCGGATCCCGGTTCGCGAAGACAATGACGATGGGCGCCAGCTCCGACAATGTCGATCCGCAGTTGGCCGAGTTACTCAGTGCCAGCAAAACCATGTGGTCTGCAGCTACCTCGGGGTCACAGGCCGCGGCCTCGCTGGAGATCGCCTCGGGCACAGCCGTGATGGCGATCGGTGGATGGAGCAGCGATCCGGTGCCCACGTTGGCGCAGTTCGTCGATGACGTACACGCCGGGAAGATCGCCTATTTCGTGGAGAGCGGACGAATGCGCAGCCACGATCGCAATGGCGGGGAGATCGCCGACTGGGTACAACAGCATTACCAACCGATGAAGGTGGGCGGCGCGACGGTATATCGCCTCGTGTGAGACGCCGGTCCAGTTAACATCCCGGGAGGACGTGCCCACCCGAAAGGCCGCGACAATGACGTCGAATGTCGACATGCCCATCCCGATGCCCGATGTTGCGGGTGCCGACGCCGGTTATGAGGGTCTACCCGACCGCTCCGACCTGACCGCACTTCAGCGGCTCATTGTGGATTCCTCGGCGGTCGCCGATATCGGTCTGCGCACGGCGATCGCGTCCCTGGTCGGGGTTTCGATGCTGCCGACCGTGGCCAAAAGCATCGTCCGCCGCTCAGATCTGCACCGGGAGCGCAGCAACCTCGAGTTCTACGCCGAGCTCGCCGCGCGCCAAGACCCGGTGGCGTCGTTTCCCGCGCCCACGGTGCTGCCCACCGTGTCGACCCGCCCGGCGAACCCGTTGGCCCAGTACATCGCCCACGGCAACGTCGGAAACATGCGGTTCGAGAGCAGCTTTGAACCGGTCCACCCGAAGATGCGCAAGCAATGGAAACAGCTGGAGCGCAACAACATCGTCTGGGCCCAGCATTGGCGCCATGACGACGGGCCACGGCCGACCTTATGCGTGATCCACGGCTTCCTGGGTTCGCCCTATCTGTTCAACGGGTTGTTCTTCTCACTGCCGTGGTTCTACCGGACCGGATACGACGTCTTGCTCTACACCCTGCCGTTCCACGGCCGTCGCGCCGAAAAAGGTTCCCCGTTCAGCGGTTACGGCTTCTTCTCCCAGGGCATGGCCGGATTTGCCGAGACGATGGCCCAGGCCGTCCACGACTTCCGCTCCGTGATGGACTGGTTGCGTGACACCGGGGTGGAGCGCATCGCCCTGACCGGAATGTCGTTGGGCGGCTACACTTCAGCGCTGGTCGCCTCGGCTGACGACCGCCTCGAAGCGGTGATCCCGAATGTCCCCGTGGTCACACCTGAGCGGACCTTCGACGAGTGGTGGCCGGCCAACAAGCTGATCCAATTGGGCCGCACCTTCGGCACCATCAGCCGCGGGGACTCGGCCGCCGCGTCGGCGTACCACTGCGCGTTGAACTACGCCCCCCTAGTGCCACGCGACCGGCGCCTCATCATCACTGGCCTCGGCGATCGGCTGGCCCCGCCCGAGCAATCCGCGGCGCTGTGGGAGCACTGGGATCGTTGTGCGCTGCACTGGTTCCCGGGCAACCACATCCTGCACGTCAGTCAGCCGGAGTATCTGCGCCGCATCAATCGGTTCCTGCGCCCGTTCATGTGGGACTAACTAGCTCTTGATCGCACTGACCAGCGTGATGCTCGCCAGCATGTTGGCTGCGTCGCCATCCGCAGAATCGACCGACCGGCCGACGGCCTTCAGGTAGTCCAGCAGCGTCGTGTCCTGCGCCGTCCACCCGCGCTCGCTGAACCACTGTGCGGCAGGAGCATGCTGTTCGTTGTACACCAGCTGCCACCACTGACCCCGCTCGTTGTCGACGGCCTTCGCCTCCTGGACCTTCGCGCGGAAGGCGTCGCGATCCATCGGCTTGCCCTCCTCGACGGCAAGGTGGCTGCCAGAACTGGCCAGCGCGTCGATGCCGGTGAACAGCTGCTCCTGCGCGCTGGCGGGTAGGTAGATCAGCAGCCCTTCAGCGATCCATGCCGATGGCTGGTCGGGTTGAAAACCACCGTCCCGCAATGCCTGCGGCCAGTCGTCTCTAAGGTCGACCGCGATCTCGCGGCGCTCGGCCTTAGCGGTGGCGCCGTGTGCGGCGACGGCATCGCGCTTGAAGTCCAGCACCTGCGGCTGGTCGAGTTCGTAAATGGTCGTGCCGGGCGCCCAATCCAGTCGATAGGCGCGGGAGTCCAAGCCCGCGGCGAGCAGAACGATCTGGCGCACACCAGCCTGAGCCGCCCGCCGGAAGTACGCATCGAAGTAGCGGGTCCGGGCGGCTTGGAACGTGACGAAGTGCTGGCCGAACTCGGCGGACTTCAGCGGGTGTTCGGGCGCCTCGCCGTCCAACAGCGCGGCCCAGGGACCACCGACGGCGCGGCAGAACGTCTCCGCAAAGGGATCGACGGCCAGTGGATCGGGTTTCTGCGCCTCCAGTGCACGGGCGGCCGCGACGAACAACGCCGTCGAGCCGACGCTGGTGGTGATGTCCCAGGTGTCGTTGTCAGTTCGCACCGTCGCGACGATACGCGCAGAGTCTGACACGGCTCACACCAACGGCCGACCAGTTCGGATTCGCCAATCCACGTCCCGCAACAGCAGATTGAACGGGAACTCACGGATGAACCGCGGTGTCAGGTTGTTGAAAAACCGGATGCCCGCCATCAAACGATCGAATCTGCGCTGCTTGTCCGCATTCCACTCAAGCTGCATCTCCTCGCGGAAGCGCTGCGGCAGAAATCCGGTGGTGATGAGCAGGTTCAATCGCTCGAGGGCTTGTTGTCCGGGCAGCCGAACACCGCGCAGCCGCGATACCGCAAACGGGTACAGGTACTCACGGATCGTGTCATCGATATGCACCTTGTCCAGCGACTCCTGCCAGTACCGGTCGAACGCCGCCCGGTCCGCCGGCCACATCTCGGCGGGCACCTGCAAGGTGGTAGCCAGCGCCATGCTGTCGCGGTAGTGCCGGTCTGCCGTCTCGTCGTCCATCTCTCCGATGAAGACTCGGGCGATGTCGACCCCACCCTTGTAGAGGCAGGCAGCCACCCAGAGTTGGAGGTCCTTGTCGAACGCGTTGTACTGCACCGGGCTATCGGGGGTGGAGTGCACCTGGGCATGCGACTTGTTGACCGCGCGCCGGTAAGCCTTCTTCTGCTCCGCGCTGCCTCTGGTCGCCACCGCAAGGTAGGTGAACGTCGTGCGCGCCCGCTTGATCGGGTGCCGGTCGGCGCGGCCGCTCTCGACCCGGCTTTCCATCACGCCGTAACCGACGCCGGGCCTGGCCAGCTCCATGATCACGTTCGCCGGGCCGGCCAGCAGCGCCACACCCATCAGCCCATCGTCGAAGCCGGGTCCCAGCCTGCGGCGACGCCGCGACGGCATCGGCGGCGCACTCACTGCGCGATCGACGTGATTGATGACCGGTTCGCGGATCGCCACTGTGCGCCACCTATCGGATCAAATCTGAAAACGAATGTTTCCAAATATTGCCGCCCTGGCCACAGCAATGTCAAGATGGGCTAATGACGCAGGCACGCCCGTATGGCGGCGTTGACGCCGCTGATCGGCTCGCCCGGCGTCGGGCGCAGCTGCTGCGGGCCGGGCTGGAATTGCTGGGTAGCGACGTCGACCCGGCTGAGCTGACCGTTCGGGGCATCTGCCGGCAGGCCGGCGTTGCCACCCGCTACTTTTACGAGAGCTTCATCGACAAAGACGAATTTGTGGGGGCGGTTTTCGACTGGGTGGTCGCCGAGCTGGCTGCCACCACCCAGGCGGCAGTCGCCACCGCCCCGGTCGACACCCAGAACCGGGCAGCGATGGCCAATATCGTGCGGACCATCGAGCTCGATCCCCGGGTTGGCCGGCTCATGTTCAGCTCGCAGCTGTCCAATGCCACGGTGGTTCGCAAGCGACAGGAGTCCGGCGCGCTGTTCGCGATGCTGTCGGGCCAGCACGTCGAGGCGCTGTTGCAGCGTCCGGCCAACGACCGGATCAAGGCCTTCGCGCACTTCGTCGTCGGCGGGGTCGGCCAGACGATCAGTGCCTGGCTGGGCGGCTCCATCAAACTGACCGCGGATGAGCTCGTCGATCAGCTCACCGCCATCATCGACGATCTCGGTGCGCCGCGACTGTTCCGCGACTAGCCAGCCGGTATCGGCAACCTGCGGTCGGCGGCGGTCTTGGGCTGCGTCGTGGCCTCGTTGTCAGTAAATTCTCTTGTCCAGCAGGCAAACTCGAGAACGATTCCGTCTGGGTCCAGGAAGTAGAACGACCGCACGTACACCCCGGGATGGAGCTCGCGAGTGGACTGCCGGGGGCTGTTGTCGTGGTTGAGCACGGGCCCGACCCGCACACCTTTCTCCTTGAGCCGACGGCGGTACTCGTCGAATTTCTCGGCGGGCACATGGAACGCGAGATGGTTCATCGACCCCACCGCGCTGACGATCGAGCCCAGCCCGGGCAGCGCCGCGGGCGTGGTGTTGCCCACCGTGCCATCAGGAGCCTCGGCGAACCAGAAGAACGCCACGCAGTCACCATTGCCGGCGTCGAAGAAGAAGTGCTGCCCCATGTTGTCGGGCAGGTCGAGAGACTTGATCAGCGGCATACCCAGCACATTTGTGTAGAAATCTTTCGTGCGCTCCATGTCGGCGCAGACCAGCGCGACGTGGTTGATACCACCAAGCTCGAATTCCGGGTTGGTGTTGTGCGGCTTGATCATGACGTGCCCCCAGAGATACTGGTCAACTCTCGCAATCGAACCTAACACCGGATTCAGACGTGCACATCGACGCTGGCGAATATCGTCTCCTCAGCGATCAACTCGTGAGGAGGCCACCGATATGCCCACCCCCGGAGTCCTTCGTGAGTTCATCGGGATGCCCTCCCCCACCGCGCGGCGGGCCGGCGCTGGTGGACATCCCTGCCAGGGCCTCTACCACCGCGGGGTGGGCCGCAAGCCCAAGGTCGCCATCATCGCAACCCACTACCAAATCGACTTCTCCGAGCATTACCTCGCCGACTACCTCGCTACCCGCGGTGTCGGCTTTCTCGGCTGGAACACCCGCTTCCGGGGATTCGAGAGCAGCTTCCTGCTGGACCATGCGCTGGTCGACATCGGCGTCGGCGTGCGCTGGCTGCGCGAGGTTCAAGGTGTGGAAACAGTGGTATTACTGGGCAATTCCGGCGGTGGATCACTGATGGCGGCCTACCAGTCGCAGGCCGTCGATCCCAATGTCACGCCGTTGGAAGGGGCACGGCCGGCTGCGGGGCTGACCGAATTGCCGGCGGCCGACGGCTACATCGCCAGCGCCGCACACCCCGGCCGCCCCGACGTGCTCACCGCCTGGATGGACGCTGCCGTCGTCGACGAAAATGACCCGGTGGCCAGCGATCCCGAACTCGATCTGTTCGACGAGAACAACGGTCCGCCGTTCTCCCCCGACTTCGTCGCCCGTTACCGGTCCGCTCAGATCGCCCGCAACCACGCAATCACCGACTGGGCCGAGACCGAATTCAAGCGAGTGCAGGCCGCCGGTTTCAGCGACCGTCCGTTCACCGTAATGCGGACCTGGGCCGATCCCCGCATGGTCGACCCGTCCATCGAACCCACCCGCCGCCAACCCAACCTCTGCTACGCCGGCGTGCCGGTGAAAGCCAACCGCTCCGCCCGCGGCATCGCCGGCGCCTGCACCCTGCGCAACTGGCTGGGCATGTGGAGCCTCAAGACCGCCCAGACCCGCGCCGAACCCCACCTCCGCCGCGTCACGGTCCCTTCCCTGGTGATCAACGCCGACCAAGACACCGGTGTCTTTCCGTCGGATGCCCAGCGGATCTTCGACGCGCTCGCCAGCACTGACAAAACCCAGTGCTCGATCGACACCGACCACTACTTCACCACCCCGGGGGCGCGCAGCGAGCAGGCCGACACCATCGCGAAATGGATCGCCAAACGGTGGCGGTGAGAGTCCTGGCGCACTTCCTCCCCAGTGAGGCCGTGCTGGATATTGTTGCACCCGAAGCGGATTGGTTGGACGTCCGGTGGTGCCACGAAGACGACGACCAGACGCTTCGCCGCGAGCTGCCCGAGGCAGAGGTGATCTGGCATGTGCTGCGGCCATTGTCTGGCGCGGATCTACGCCTCGGACCGCGGCTGCGCCTGGTGCACAAGCTCGGCGCCGGCGTGAACACGATCGACGTCGAGGTGGCGACCGAACTGGGCATCGCGGTAGCCAACATGCCCGGCGCTAACGCCCCCTCGGTCGCCGAAGGCGCGGTCTTGCTGATGCTGGCAGCCCTGCGGCGGCTCCCCGCGCTGGACCGCGCCACCCGACAGGGTCGCGGCTGGCCGACGGACGCCAGCCTCGGTGAGACTGTGCGCGATATCGGCAGTTGCACTGTGGGATTGGTGGGCTACGGCAACATCGCCAAACGCGTCGAGCAGATTGTGCACGCGATGGGCGGCACCGTCCTGCACACCAACACCGCGGACGACGGCACCGACTCCTGGCGTCCGCTACCCGATCTGCTCGCCGCGAGCGACATCGTCAGCCTGCACCTTCCGTTGACGCCAGCCACCGACAAGCTGATCAACAGGGCGGCGTTGGCCGCGATGAAGCCACACGCGTTGCTGGTCAACACTTCTCGCGGCGGTGTCATCGACGAGCCCGCACTCGTCGACGCGCTGCGCGATGGCGGACTCGCCGCTGCCGGACTCGACGTGTTCACAGAAGAACCCATCGAGCCCGACAATCCGTTACTCGGACTCGACAATGTCGTGGTGACACCGCACGTCACCTGGTACACCGTCGATACTATGCGCCGCTACCTCATCCAGGCCGTCGACAACTGCCGTCGTCTGCACGACGGCCGCGATCTGGTCAACGTCGTCAACGGGAGGCCGGATGTCAAGCGCATCCACCACTGAGAAGTCGCTAGAGACGCGCACACTGCGCAAGGTCATCATCCGCGTCGTGCCGTTTCTCATGGCGCTGTACTTCGTCAACTACCTCGACCGCACCAACCTCGGCATCGCCAAGGCCGACATCAGCGAGCACCTCCAACTCACCGCGAGCATGTTCGGGCTGGCCTCGGGCATCTTTTTCATCGGCTACGTACTGGTCGAGGTGCCGTCCAATCTGGCTCTGGAGCGCTTCGGCGCCCGCCGGTGGCTGGCCCGCATCGCAGTGTCGTGGGGAATCGTCGCGGTGGCAATCGGATTCGCGCCCAACGCCGCCACCCTGCTGACGTTGCGGTTCCTGCTCGGCGTCGCCGAGGCCGGACTGTTCCCCGGGGTGATCTTCTACCTCACCCGCTGGTTCCCCGGCGCCTACCGGGCCCGGATCGTGGCCATGTTCATGATGGCCAGCCCGATCGCCGCGGCGATCGGAACGCCGGTATCGGCGTGGCTGATCCAAGCCGGAGAAGGCCTGTTCGGGTTGGCCGGGTGGCAATTCATGATGATCGGCGTCGGCCTGCCTGCCATCATCCTTGGCGTCACCTGCTGGTTCTATCTCACCGACCGGCCGGCCGACGCGCACTGGTTACAGCCCGACGAACGGCAATGGCTGATGGAGGTGCTGGCCGACGAGGAGCGCGATCTTGCAGGCACTTTCGACTTCCCGCTGCGACGGGCGCTCACCAGTCCGCGGATCTGGGCGCTGTCACTGGTCTACTTCGGTGTCGCCTACGGGCTGTACGCTCTGGCGTTCTTCCTACCGTCGATCATCACGGGGTTCACGAAGACGTTCGGCGTGCACCTGTCGATCGTGCAGGTCGGCTTGATCACCGCGGTGCCCTACACCCTCGCCGCGATCGCGATGTACCTGTGGTCACGTCATGCCGATCGCAAGCGCGAACACGTCTGGCACGTTGCCATCCCAATGGGGCTGGGCGGCTTAGCGATTCCCATTGCGCTGTATCTGCACAGCCCGCTGCTGGTGATGATCCCGGTGAGCATCGCCGCCATGGGAGTGTTCAGCGCGATCCCCAGCTTCTGGGCGCTGCCCGCGCAGTTCCTCACCGGTGCTGCCGCCGCAGGTGGGATCGGCCTGATCAACTCGGTCGGCAACCTTGGCGGGTTCGCCGCGCCCTACGCGACCGGTGCGCTCAACCAGTTCACCGGCAATGACAAGGCCGGAATGTGGGCGGTCGGAATCATCATGCTGGTGTCGGCGGTCGTGGTGGTGGTCCTGCGCGCAACCCCGCAACGGGACAAGTAGTCCGACAGGTAGCGTGGCTACCAACCCACCGGTTAATAGGGAAGGCACCCACCATGCCCATCGCGATCACACCCGAGCACAACGACCTCGCAGATTCGGTGAAATCCCTGGTTACGCGGGTGGTACCCGCGGAAGTCCTGCACGAGGCCCTCGAGACGCCGGTGCCCAACCCGCCGCCCTACTGGAAGGCCACGGCTGAGCAGGGGCTGCACGGCCTGCACCTCGCGGAGGCGGTGGACGGCCAGGGCTTCGGCCTGCTGGAGCTGGCGATCGTGATCGCCGAGTTCGGCTATGGCGCGGTACCCGGGCCGTTTGTGCCGTCGGCGATCGCCAGTGCGCTGATCTCGGCCCACGATCCCGACGCCAAGCTGCTCAACCAGCTGGCCTCCGGCGAACTCATCGCGACGTGCGCGTTGGAATCCGGGTTGACCGCTACCCGGCAGGACGACACGCTGGTCATCCGAGGCGAAGCGCGCTCGGTACCCGCCGGCGCCCAAGCATCAGTCCTTGTTCTGCCGGTCGCCATCGACAGCGGTGTCGAGTGGGTCATCCTCGACGCCGACCACCTCGAAATCGAACCCGTGAACTCGGTGGACCTCTTGCGCCCAGTGGCCCACGTACGCGCCAACGCCGTCGAAGTCACCGGCGAGCAGGTGCTATCCGCTCTGTCCCAGCCGGCTGGGCGGGCGATCGTCACCACACTGCTGTCCGCCGAGGCCGTCGGCATCGCCCGCTGGGCCACCGACACTGCGGCGGCTTACGCGAAGATCCGCGAGCAGTTCGGCCGCCCGATCGGCCAGTTCCAGGCCATCAAGCACAAGTGCGCCGAGATGATCGCCACCACGGAGCGGGCCACCGCGGCTGTCTGGGATGCCGCGCGCGCACTGGACGAAGCCGCCGAAAAGGCTTGGAACAACGAACAAACCGCCTATGAGTTCGCGGCGGCGGTGGCCGCCAGCCTGGCACCGGCCGCCGCCCAGCACTGCACGCAGGACTGCATCCAGGTGCACGGCGGTATCGGCTTCACCTGGGAGCACGACGCAGGCGTGTACTACCGCCGCGCGCTGGGTCTGGTCGCGGCGTTCGGGCGCGCCAACGAGTATCAGCAGAAGGTGTTCGACACCGCGACCAGCACGGGCATGCGAGCCATCAGCATCGACCTCGACCCCGAGACTGAGCAATTGCGCAGCGAGATCCGCGCCGAAGTGGCTGCGCTCAAGGCAATTCCACGAGAGGAGCGCAAGGCGGCGATCGCCGAGGCCGGCTGGGTACAGCCGCACCTGCCCAAGCCATGGGGCCGGGCGGCCAACCCGATCGAACAGATTTTGATCGCCCAGGAGTTCACCGCAGGACAGGTCAAGCGTCCGCAGATGGGTATCGCGGCCTGGCTGATCCCGTCGATCGTGGCGTTCGGCACCGACGAGCAGAAGCAACGCTTCCTGCCGCCGACCTTCCGGGGCGAAATGATCTGGTGCCAGCTGTTTTCCGAGCCGGGCGCCGGGTCCGACCTGGCCAGCCTGACCACCAAGGCCGTCAAGGTTGACGGCGGCTGGCGGATCACCGGCCAGAAGATCTGGACCACCGGCGCACAGTACGCACAGTGGGGTGCGCTACTCGCCCGGACCAATCCCAGCGCGCCGAAGCACAGTGGCATCAGCTACTTCCTGCTCGACATGAAAAGCGCAGGGGTCGAGGTCAAACCGCTACGTGAGCTCACCGGCCACGCGATGTTCAACACCGTGTTCATCGACGATGTCTTCGTCCCCGACGAGCTGGTACTTGGCGAGGTGGACCGTGGCTGGGAGGTCAGCCGTAATACCCTGACCGCGGAGCGGGTTTCGATCGGAAGCAGTGAGCCCGGATTCCTGGCCAACCTCGACGGGTTCGTCGATTTCGTCTCTGGTGGTCACTTCGATCAGATCGGTCATCACCGGGCCGGTGAACTGATCGCCGAGGGTCATGCGGCCAAGCTGCTGAACCTGCGCTCGACCCTGCTCACGCTGGCCGGTGGCGATGCGATGCCATCGGCGGCGATCTCGAAACTGCTCTCGATGCGCACCGGGCAGGGTTACGCCGAGTTCGCGGTGTCGTCGTTCGGAATCGACGGTGCCATCGGCGATCCCGGAGCGCTACAGGGCAAGTGGGCACAGTGGCTGCTGGGCAGCCGGTCGACCACCATCTACGGCGGGACCTCGGAAGTGCAGCTCAACATCATCGCCGAGCGGCTGCTCGGCCTGCCCCGGGACCCCTAAGGGCGCTACTGCAGCTCGATCTGGCGTAGCTCCCGCTTGAGTATCTTGCCTGTCGGGTTACGCGGCAGCTCGGCGAGGAAGACCACCTCGCGTGGAACCTTGTAGCGCGCAAGGTGTTCGCGCACATAGGTCTTGACCGCTTCCTCGCTGAGTTCGGCTTCCTCCCGCAGCACGACGAACGCGCGCAGTCGCGCGCCCCAGTCGGGGTCGTCCACGCCGAGCGCGGTTGCCTCGACGACGTCGGGATGTCCGCTGATGAGATCTTCGACCTCGGCCGGGAAGACGTTCTCACCGCCGGAGACGATCATCTCGTCATCGCGCCCGCTGACGAACAGCAATCCGTTGTGGTCGAAATAGCCGACGTCACCGGAGGACATCAGTCCGTCGATGATCTGCTTGTGACCGCCACCGGTGTAGCCCTCGAACGGGAAGGTGTTGCCGACAAAGATCCGGCCAACCTCACCCTGCTGCACTTCGTTGCCGTTGTCGTCGAGAATCTTGATCTTCACGCCTCGGACGACGGGACCGACGGTGGCCGGATTCATCTGCAAGTCCTTCGGCCCGGCGATGGTGGCCAGCGCGACTTCGGTTGAGCCGTAAAGGTTGTAGATCACCGGACCCAGATCCTTCAGCGCGCGGGTGGCCAGCTCCGCGCCGAGCTGGGAGCCCGAGACGAACACGATCCGCAACGACGACAGGTCCGGCTTGGTATCCATGCTCTCCAGCGCGTCGAGCATGCGCGACAGCATCACGGGCACCACGACCATCGCGGTGACCTTGTGTTTGGGAATGTCCTCCAGCACGGTGACGGGCTTGAACTTTCGATGCAGCACCAGCGTCGAACCCAGCGTCAGGGCGATGGTGGCGTGCAAATAGCCCAAGGCGTGGAACATCGGCGATGGCAGCGCGGTGACTTCGCCGGCGCGGAACGGCACCGACGACAGCACCCCACCGATCGGCGCCAAGCTCGGTGGTGCGTTGCGCGTGGCCCCCTTGGGCGTGCCGGTGGTGCCGCTAGTGAGGATGATGACCGACGCCCGCTTGGTGACCTTGGGCGCTGGCTCCTTGCTGTGGTGTGCGATGAAATCGGCCAGCGTTTCGTCGGCGCTGCCCGACGGCTGCTCCGCCTCGGGGTTCGTCCCCAGTGCGCGCAGCTTGCCCAATTGCGGCTCGGCCAGCTTCACGGCCTCGGAGTACTCGTCGTCGTAGATGATCAGCTTGGCGCCCTCACGTTCCGAGACGTCTCTGATCTGCGGCCCGGAGAACTCCGTGTTGAGCATGATGAGGCGGGCGCCGACCCGCGCGGCACCGTAGTTGGCGATCACGAACCAGCGATGGTTACGGGCCAGGATCGCGACCCCGTCGCCGCCCTTGACTCCCTTCGCCAGCAGCCCGTTGGCCACCGCATGCGCGGCGTCGTCAAGCTCCTTGAAGGTCATCGAGCCTTCGTCGTCGACGATCGCCAACTTGGTTGGGGTACGGCGGGCGTTGAGAGCCGGAACCATCCCGATCTCGCCCCAGCGGCGGATGTCGGACACCATCGAGACGAGGTTCTGCGGTGGCTCGAGCCGGAAGGCGCCCGACTCGATCATCTTGAACAAGTAGTGCAGCTCAGAGGAACCACGTTCGGCCAACTGCTGCGCCTTGGCCAACGCCTGGGCAGGCAGATCCATCAGACTGGGCATGCTTCCAACCCTAAGTGACGTGGGTCGCACCCAGGACGGAACGGCCAGGCTAATTACCATGGCCTGATGGCGGACATCATGGAGATCGGGGGCCGTCAGGTCAGCGTCAGCCATCCCGACAAAGTGGTGTTCCCCGCGGCCGGCGGGCGCGATCCGGTGACCAAGTTGGACCTCGTCACCTACTACCTGGCAGTCGCCGACGGCGCGCTGCACGGCGTTGCCGATCGGCCGATGATCCTCAAGCGGTTCGTCAAGGGCATCACCGAGGAGGCGATCTTTCAGAAGCGCGCCCCCGAGAAACGCCCCGACTGGATCGACGTCGCCGAGCTGCGCTACGCCAGGGGGACGTCAGCCAAGGAAGCGGTACTACACGATGCAGCCGGGCTGGTGTGGGCGGTCAATCTCGGGTGCGTCGATCTCAATCCGCACCCGGTCCGCTCGGGCGACCTCGACCATCCCGACGAGCTTCGGATCGATCTCGATCCGATGCCCGGCGTCACCTGGCCCCAGATTCTGGACGTGGCGCAGGTGGCGCGCGAGGTACTCGAGGATCACGGGCTGACGGCCTGGCCTAAGACCTCGGGATCGCGCGGCTTTCACATCTATGCCCGGATCTCGCCACGCTGGCCGTTCAAGCAGGTGCGGCTGGCCGCTGAGACCGTGGCCCGCGAGGTCCAGCGCCGCGCACCGGAGCTGGCCACCAGCCAGTGGTGGAAAGAGCAACGCCAGGGCGTGTTCGTCGACTTCAACCAGAACGCCAAGGACCGCACCGTGGCATCGGCCTACTCGGTGCGGGCCACCCCGGACGCACGGGTGTCCACGCCTCTGACTTGGGACGAAGTGCCCGGCTGCCGGGCCGAGGAGTTCACCATTGCGACGGTCCCGGCCCGGTTCGCCGAACGCGGCGACCCCTGGGAATCGATGAACGACGCCGCCGGCTCGTTGGACGCGCTGCTGAGGCTGGCCACCGAACTCGGGCCGGCGGAGAAGCCGCCGAAGGGCAACAAGCCGCTGATCGAGATCGCGCGCACCAAGACCCGCGATGAAGCGATGGCGGCCCTGGATGTCTGGCGTGCCCGCCATGTGGACGTTGCGCAGGCACTGCACCCGACCGACATCCTGGTCGACGGCATGCGGGGGCCGAGTTCGATCTGGTATCGCATCCGGATCAACCTCGAACACGTGCCGGAGGCGCAACGCCCACCGCAGGAGGAGCTGCTCGCGGATTACAGCCCATGGGAAGGGTATTCGGGTCGCCAGGGCCAACCCTGACCGCGCACGTCACTGCACAGTTCGCGGAAAGGGTGAACAAAGCGGGGGACTCTACCGTGTTGGTCAGTAACAACGTTCGTTAGTGAGGATGTCACCGTGCCCGGCACAGCTCCGCCGAACCCGGCGGCCATAGCGGTTGTCACCCAGGTGATCTACTACCTGAGTCTGGCCATTCCGCTGGGAATCGGCATGACCGTCGGCGCTTTGGCAATTCCCGAGCGCCACGGCGGCCTCGTGTCACGACAGGCCCGCAGCCTTGCGGTGCCGGCCGCGGTGATCGTCGTCGCCGGCGCCACATTGCAATTCCACGCGACGACCCACGTCACCGGCTGGACGCTCGTCGAGTTGGCTGTGCTGCTGTCGGCCGCCGGTGGGCTGCTGGTGCTGCGGCGGATGCCGTCGCGGCTACTGGCTCGGGCCATCGGCACCGCTGCGATCCTCGCGGCAGTGATTCCCAGGGTCCCGTTGGCGTCGACCACACTGAGCCGGATCGCGACCAACGCCTTGGTGACAGCGCACCTGCTCTGCGCCATGACGTGGGTGGGCGGATTGACGGTCTTGGCCGCGACGGCATTTGCCGGGCGCCGCATTATCACCCGGGCCGGGGACGACGACCGTGTCGCCGCAGACTGGGCCCAGATCTGGCAACGGTTCAGTATGGTGGCCTTGGTCGCCGTCGGCGCCCTGGTCGTCAGCGGGACCTGGCTGACGTGGACCCACGTTGGGGCACCGAGCCAATTCTTGACGACTCCCTACGGACGATTCCTCGCGGTCAAACTCGTCCTGGTGCTGGCCCTGCTCGGTGCCGGTATCTACAACGTACGGGTCCTGCTACCCAGAATTCACGCCCTACAGCGCGATGGCGACACCCGCGGCGTCTTTCTCCTTGCCGCACAACATTTTCCTTCGGTGGTCGCCGTTGAGGCGCTGGTATCGATCGGTGTTCTCACCGTCGTTCCGTTTCTGCGCGGCTCGGCCCGCAATCAAGCGGGCTGGCCCAGCGCAGCCCCGTTCGATCTGGGCACGTTCGGCGCCGGAGTCGCGTTGATCGCCGTCGTCGCCGCCATCATGTGGGCAGGCGCCCGACGTTCGTTCAGGCCCCTTCAGCCCAGTAAGCCTGTGCCTTGATCGACGCTCGGGGGATGCGGTACTCCTCGCGCAGAATCTTGGCGACCGCGCGGGTGGTGCGGTTGTCGCATGCGACCCAACCGAAGTGGTCCGCGGCGTCATAGGCGGCGCCGCTGACCGCCGCGGCCAGCGCTGCGCCGGAGTCGCGGCGGTCGATCCAGATGACCTCGGCGTTCTGGGCGACCGGCAAGTATCTGTCGTCGTCATGGCCGGCGGCGAGGAACACCGTGGCGGGGGTCTCCCCGATCGAGTCCAGCAGTGAGTTGATTGCGGGCAATGACGCTGTGTCACCGACGATCACGTAGCCGGCCGGCGGCGGGGTGGGCAGGGCAAAACTGCTGCCGAGCACGGTCGCCCCGATCGTGTCACCGGGTTGGGCCGCACAGGCCCAACGCGATGCGATACCGTCGTGCAGCGCGAATTCGATGTCGACGGTGTCCCCCGCCGGGTCAGGGTTCACCAGTGTGTAGCCCCGCTGGTGAAGTTTCGAGCCGTCGGGGAACCACATCCGGATCCACATGGTCGGATGAACTACTCGGCCGGCCAGCAGTCCACCGGCAGAGAAGTTCAACCGCAGGTAGTGCTCGCTGATCTGCTCCCGACCGGTCACGGTCAGTTCGTATTCGCCGGCGCCGAAGAGCTTGAGCACGGCTGCCTGCCAACCCCTCGACGGCCTGTCGTCCACGCGCTTGTTGTCAACCATGGGAGTTCCCCTCCGTCAATTGACCAGGCGTGCAGCCGATAACGGGTGTAGCGCAGCCAGCGCACTGGCCTGCCGCCCCGGGATCGGCACCAACCCAGGTGGGGGTGTGCTCGGCTGACTTTCGGTGCGGATCGCCGCGCCAGCCCTGATCCGGTCGAGCGGCGACGTTCCAGCGATCTCCACCACCGTCCAGGTCTCGGCGGCGACCGCCGAGCTCACATCCGCCAGCGCCTCGGGAGTCTTGGCAGCGTAAGTGGTCAGGTAGCCGCGCGCGTCGGTGACCGACTGCCACCGTTCGCGCGCACCCGCCACCACCAGGTCCGGCACCTCGTCTGGGGAGGCGATCGTTGCCATCCAGCCAATTTCACGCAGTTGACTGATAAGTCGGCGAGCTGCGTTCTCAGCGGTCTGGCGCAGGGGTATCTGCGCCGACCTGCCCTGAAGGGCACTCAGATTCCGCGCGCCGCTGAAGGTCAGTCCGATCCATGTCGTCACCTCCGCCTGGGTGCTGCGGGTGGTGACCCGCACCGAGTCGCACCGCAATCCATAGCGATCGAGGTAGCTGGCCAGCAGACCAGGCGGTAGTTCACGATCACGGCTCTCGACGCGCACCAGCACCGTGGTGATCGCGTCGGCACCCGTCCAATGCAGGTCAGCCGGCGCCGCCTGAATCGCCTTGCGGTGCAGCAGCACCCGCAGGCGCTGACCGACGATTGTGGTGAGGTAGCGGCCACGCCACCAGAACAGCGACACCAGAACCACCGCGGCGGCGACTCCCAACACCCACTGGTCGTTGGTCGACCGCCACGGGTAGGTCAGCACCGCCGAAACGACCGCCAGCAGAACGACGGTGAGTCGCCCAGCGCCAGGCATCCCGCTCATTCCAGTTCCTCCTTGCGTCTACGTGTGACGGCAGCGACAGCGACCACGGCAGCCGCGAGCACGCCGGTCCCGACGAACGCCACCGTGCGCGGTGTGTGGTCGACCGTCGGTGGCGGCGCCGGCGCCGCAATGCGTTTGGTGGCCGGTGCCGGCGCGTTGTCACTGCCGGAATCGATGGTCCAGGTCAGCGCTGCGACCGGAGCGAGAGTTCCGGCACCGACGAGGTTCGACGGATCCTGCGCGCCGTTGTGCGCGGTCGACGTCAGCCGCCGCACCACCTCGTCGGCGTGCATTCCTGGGTAACGACTGCGGATCAGGGCCGCCGTGCCGGCCACGTAGGCGGCGGCGAAACTGGTGCCGTCCAACGGCGCCATCCCGCCGCGGCCATCGGGCATTCCGTTGGCCAACCCGCCCATGGCGTCATTGCTCACCGACACGATGTTCTTCCCTGGCGCAGCGATGCCCACCCACGGTCCGGCCATCGTGAAGTCGGCAGGTTGTCCGTCGGCGGTCAGCGCTGCGACAGACAGCACGTACGGCTGCCACCAGGACGGCACCGACACCGACGTCACACCGGCCCAGTTGCGTGGATCGTCGCGGCGCGCCGGATCGCCAACCGGGTTCGATGCGCACTGCATTCCCGGCGTACCGACCGTGCTAGCGCCGGAATTGCCCGCGGCGGAGACGATGACCACGTCCTTGTCGATCGCGGCATAACGCAAAGCCGCACCAAGCGTCTGCTGATCGCCCAGTCGGTCGGGCGCCAAGCAAGCGGCCGTCGAGATGTTGATGACGGTGGCGCCGAGGTCGGCGGCACGGACCACAGCGCGGGCCAGCGTATCGATCTCCACACTGGCCTGCACCGACGCGGGGTCTTTCCCGCCGGCGTTGGGCGAGAATCTGGGCGAGGTCTGCCGAATCGACAACAGTCGCGCTCCCGGTGCGACGCCAGTAAATCCATCGGGACCGGGCTGACCCCCGATGATCCCGGCGACCAGCGTGCCGTGCCCGTCACAGTCGGTCAGGCCATCGCCGCCAGAAAGATAGTCACCGCCGCCGATCACATTGGGTAGCCGTGGGCCCGGCTGCACGCCGGTGTCGATCACCGCCACCGTCTGGCCATCGCCGCGCGAATATGATTCTGCCCCAGTGAGATTGAGCATTATCTGATTGGCGCTCACCGCACCGACATCACTGCCGGGACGTATCCCGGTCGTCACACATTCAGAGCGCTGGCTCATCCCCGCCGTCGGCCCGACGGTGCCCTGCGGCGGCTGCGCCCCGGGGTCGGCTACGGGCGGGCTGACGGCACCGGCCACCGGAGCGGTGACCAGCAGCACCACCGCGGCAACCGCGGCGGTCCGCATCATCGATCGAGGACCCATGTGAAGATGCCGACCAGATAGACCGCCACCGGGATCACCGACGCGTCGAGTCCAGCGGCGAGGAATCCCACCAGTCGGCGTACCGGCAGCGAATACCGGTCCGCCGAAGCGATATCCGGGTTGACGGCCACCACCACCCACGCTGCGGTCAGCACACCAAGCGCCACCACAGCCCACAGTGCCGCGGCAAAGCGCTGATCCAGGAGGTAGGCGGCCAGCAGACCACCTGTGACTAGGAAGGGCTGGGCGAGCAGCCAGCCCTTGCAGGCAGCGGTGTCCCACACCCTGGCCCGCAACACCGCCGCAGCCGCAGCGGCGGCCACCAGATACCAGCCCCAGGCTCCCGGACCTTCGGTTCGTCCGGCCACCACCAGCGACCCGGCCGATCCCAGCAGTACACCGGCCGCGATGAGGCCGGTCTGGTGGGCCTCGCCGACCCGCACCCGGCGAGGAAGGTCCGCCACGACCCGCGCCGCCGGGCTGGACGGGGTCGGGTCACCGGGTGCCGGAATCACCGGTAGCGGAAAGCGTGCCCACGTCGCCGCGAGGCCCGGAGCCGACACCGTGATCAGCAACGCCAACACGATCAACATGCAGCCAGAAGTCAACACGGGCACCTCCCACAGCGCGGCCACGGCGGCAACCAGCAGTGCACCGACACCGACAACCGCTGTGGCAGTGAGCAACCCGACGCCATCCTCGGTCTGTGTCAGGACGATCAACGACCACGCGGCTACCCCCGCGGCGGCCAGCATCACATGCGGGGCGCCCCAGAGTCCCGGCACGGCCAGCCAAAATGCCGACGCGATCGGCAGCAGGGCCGCCACCGATACCTGCGTGGCGAGTCGGGCAGAACGCGCACGCAGCGCCAGACCGGCAACCGCGGTGAGGACCGCCAACGCGCTCACGGCGTAGAGGCCGATGACCGAAGCAGTCGCGGCACGATGCGCGACAGCCGCCGCGGACAGCGCCACCACGAACATCGCGGCGGCCAGCCGAGCCCCCAGCTGCAGCCGGTGCGGACCCCAGGGCCGCTTACGCGCCGCGGAGAAGATCACGGCAGCGTCGGCGATGTCCTCGACCACACCGGGCGGCGTTGGACCCGCCGGAACATGCTGTAAGGCAAGTAGATCACCGTCAACCACGCCGACCGTGTCCAAGCTCGCGTCGACGCTGAACGGCGCGCCGCCGATCGGCGCCAGGGTCATGACCGTGGGGGCCGACACATCACCGTCGGAGTCGGGCTGCGGCACCAGCCGTTTCACCGCAGGCAGGATCTCGCGCAGCGGGAGTTCGGCGGGCAACGCCACGTCGGTGATCCGGCCGTACGCCAGAACGGCGACGCGCACGATCGGCAGCACCGGGGTTTCGGTCATTGTTGTTCTCTCTCTTGATCAGATTGTGTTGCTGGAGAAGTCGCGCGTCAGCGTGGCTGCGGGGAACCACCGGCCGTCAGGCAGCGTCTCGGTGAGCCGGTCGAGCGCCAGCGTGATCGCGAACGACGTGCCGGGCGCGAATGTCGACAACCACTCACCGTCGGCGGCGCGTTCCGGTCTCACCAGCACGCGCCCTGCCTCGGCGTCGATGATGCCCACGCCGACCTCGCTGAGGCTGTGCACACCGTCGACCGCGCAGCCGGCGCGTACCTCGACATAGCTGCGCACCCCGGTGAAAACCGACCGCACCACCGGAACGGCCGAAACCGGGAGACCCAGGTGGTCCAGAACAACGCCGAGATCGTCTCCGGCACGCAACCTTTCGTCTGCCCGCACCCCCGCCCGGGTCGGCAGCACGAATTCGGCGAACCGCGCCGGTGGGCGACCCCGCAGGCCCGCCGTGACGACCGGGACCAGCAGGGCAGGGTCGCTGATGTCGAGTTCGGTGAAGGTCACCAGCTCACCACTGCGCAACGCCACGACGGTGTGGTCCCCGTGGCGGGCCACCAACCCACGCAACAGGTCGGTGCCGCCGCCCCGCACGTAACGGAGCTCCAGCCATCGTTCCGGCGCGCATACGGTGCGTATCCACCGGGCCACCAGGGGATCCACTGATCCGCAGTCCGACATCACTCGCGTACGAATCAGTTCCGCGCGCAACCGGGCAACTATCGCCCCCGTTTCGCGCGGGTCGGTCAGGGGTGGCGTGATCGCCAACACCCAAGGGAACGAACCAGCCTCAACGCTGTCGGCAACGAGCCAAGCAGCGTCGGCGGTCAGCTCGACCGCGTTATGTGCGGGCAAGTCTCAGCCCCACTTGGCGCCTTCGGCTTGGTCACGTGCCTGCATCGACAGGGCGTTACTCTCATGCGTGGTGGCCATCGCCCGGTAGGCACGCACCAGCTCCTCCATCGCCAGGTTCCACTGGGCCTGCCAGGCCTGGTACGTCACGCCGGTGTCACCTTGCCAGGCACCCTGCAGAGCGGACTGCTCAGTGGCGATGTCGGCACCGACCGCCTGCAGCGTTCCGGCGTAGCCGGCCATGTCGCCGGCGTGCGCCAGCATGGCCGGGTAGTTGTACATGATCTGAGACATCAGAACCCTCCGTATGTCGTTGCTGCGGCGGCATCTTGAGCCACATAGGTGGCGCCGGCTTCGCCAAGGTTCACCTGGGCGATGTCCAGCAGCGAGTTGACCTTTGCGGCAACCTCGACGAACCGCGCGTGCGCGGCCTGGAAAGCCGCCGACGACTCCCCCATGTGGAAAGCCTGGGCAGACATTGCGGCCTGCTCGGCTTGGGCGATCGTGCTGCGCATCAGAGCGGTCTTCGCGCCGAACGCGGCCTCTGCGGCCACGAGCTGCGGTATGTGGGCGTCCAGCATGCTCACTGTATTTCTCCAATCATTCTCGGTGGGTTTCTGTTTCGTCCGGATTGGCATCCCAGGTTGCCGGAAGCATTGGCGCAGTGGGACGCTCGCTCAACGGGTCGGTGGCGAACTCGGTGAGCCCCGCGGCGGTGACACTGCGAGGTCGGGCTTCGGTTCCGGCGAACCCGATCGGTCCCGCACCCCGGTCTGATGACGAGGTGGTCGGTTGCGGGTCCGGTTCGGCTGGCGGCCGGGTGCCACTGTCGAGGTCCATGTACTCGTCGCGGTGGGCGCGGTCCTTGACTCGTTGGGACCGCCGGCGGCGAGCCCGCTCCTTGGCCTGCACCGAGGACAATGCGGCAGCCGCGGGAGCGGTTTCAGGGACCAGCGCCTTGTTTCCGCTTCCCTCGATCAAGGTCGGGCCGGGTCCGTCGTCGGGGTCGGCGGCGGCGACGGCATAGAAGATGCCCTGTGCTGCGGGAACGGGGGCCGTCGCGGACGCGGCGGGTGCTGCGGGGGCGGCGGAGGTGGCCGGTGCAGGCGCTGCGGGGGCTGGTGCGGTGGGTGCCGTCGAGGAGATCGGCCAGAGGCTCTGCTGCGGTTGGGCCGGCAGCGCAACCGGTTCGGGAGCGACATCGGGTGGCATGTTCGGCTGCAACGCCAGCAAGCCCAGCAACGGCAAGCCAGCAGCCGCCAGCGCAGGAATCAACAGCGGTGAGGCGAGCGCCAACCCCCAGGTGGTCCAGCCCAGGGGCTGCACGATCACCTGATAGGCAAGCGCGGACAGTAGCGGCCCCCACGTTACCCACGCCTGGGCCGGATTGGTCAGGAAGTCGACGATCATCTGCTGGATGCTCTGCACCGGATGGGTGAGGAAGTCCCAGATCAGATCACCACCCGTAAACTTCTTGATGAACGCCTCGAGCAAATCAACGATGATATTCGAATTGCTCAGCGCGGATCCGGATTCGCTGGCCTGCGGTGCCGCGGTCGAGGCGGCCATCGCCGACATCGCCTCTGATCCTGGCAACACGATCGTCGGAGCAGGCGCAGTCTGCGGCGCCGCGGCCAGCACGGTGCCGGCAACGGCCTGATAGACGCCCATCGCGGTGGCGGCCTGGATCCACATCCGGACGTAATCGGCCTCATTGACGGCGATCGGGATCGTGTTGATACCAAAGAAGTTGGTCGCCATCAGCACGCCGTGCACGGTGTGATTCGCGGCCAGTTCGGGCAGCGTCGGCATGGTGGCCAGCGCGGTGCTGTACGCCGCGGCAACGGTTTGATGTCGAGCGGCCGCACCGGCGCTGTTCACGCTGGCCTGCTCCAGCCACGCGAGATAGGGCGCGTGCGCCGTCACGTACTGTTCGACGCTGGGACCTTGCCATGCCCCGGCCTGGACCGCAGCCAGTATCTGCGTGAGTTCTGCGGCCGCGGCCGTGTATTCGGCGCTCAGCACCTGCCACGCCGAGGCAGCGGCAAGCAGCTCACCGGCGCCGGGTCCTGCACTCAGCAGTGCCGAGTGCACTTCCGGTGGTGAAGCAAGCCAGATGGGCGCAGTCATCAGCCTCCCCGTGCGATCAGGTAGGTCGTGGCCGCCGCGGCATCGGTGGTGGCGTAGCCGGTTCCCGACTCGCCGATCGCGATACCCGACCGCCCCAGTTCGGTGACGCCTTGAGCAGCCACGGCGGTGTGCTCGAGGCCTTGGGCGCTGAACCCCGCGGCGGTCTGCAGCGAGACGGGGTCGGCCGCAGGGGGCACCACCGCGGTGATCAGTGGCGTGGCGGCAGCGTGCGCGGCGGCCAGTCGCGCGGTCAAGGCCTCAACCGCGGCGCTGGCCGAGGCCAGTCCCTCCGGAATGACACGTAGAGTCATGATGGGTTGTCCTCTCCGAACCGAGCGCGAGATGCGCTGTGCGCGTGGGTGAATGGATTCACGAGCTGAATGTGATCGACTACGTCGCTATCGCCGAGCAACATTCCGCGTCCGGCCGGCAACCTGGTGAACCGGTGCCCGCGGATCTTGGCGCCGTCGGCGGGATTGCCCGACAGCATTACCACCGTCGACTGCAAGTCGCTCATTCGGCGCAGCAGCGGGTTGGTCATCAGCGCGTGCGCCGATCCACCTGCCCGGCCGGTGACGACGACCCGTAGCCCGAGGTCGCTTGCGGCCGAGAGCAGTCCGAGCAGCGGCGTCCATGGACGGTGGCCGGCGTAGGGACCGCTCAGCGCCGGGCCGTCGGGGATCTGGTCGACATCGTCGACGATCAGATAGTGGGTGTGCGTTGAACCGGCCTGGGCGCGGTAGTTCCAGGTGGCCAGTTCGGCCGCGGGCGAGCCCGCCGGCGGCCGGCGGCCTTCGATCAGTGCCGCAAGCCCCATCACAGCCGGGGTGACCCGGTCGATGTTCGCGCTGTACTCGTTATCGGCGAACAGCGGCTCGTCGACGAGGTGCAGGCGCCGGTCGAAGACGGTGAACGCGACGTCCGCGGCGGTCGAGTTCTCCCGGATGGTACGGATCAGATGACGCAGCAGCGTGGTCTTGCCGGACTTACTGTCACCGAACACCATCAGCAACGGATGCTCGGCGAAGTCGTGGACCACTGCGGCGAGATCCTGCTCGCGTTGCCCCAGCACGACCCGTTCGCCGCCGCGATACAACGGCGCCACCTCGGCGGCCTCGAGATCGGCGGGCAGCAGCCGCACGGGCGGCGCTTGCAGTCCCGGGTACGCGGCATTGATCGCCGGAATCTGCGCCATATCGGGTTCGGCGAACAGGAAGTGCTCCCCCGCCATGGTCAGCCCGCGGCCCGGCTGGTCGTGCGGCACCGATTCGGCGGGCCGGCGCAGACCGTCGGTCGTCCGCACATTGCTGTCGCGCGGATCGGGCAGGCGCAGCTCCAGGCGCAGCCCGAGACCGTCGCGCATCGCCAGGGGCACCTCCAGCCAGTTCGGTGTGGTGACCACCAGGTGGATGCCATGTGCCAGACCAGTATTGGCCAGTTCGGTGACGACGGCCAGCAGCGGGTTGCGGGTATTGAACTGGTCGGTGTTGTCGCGACCAAACGCGTACAGGTTGTCGATCACCAGGAACACCTCGCCGTACTCGTCCTGGTAGCCCCCCTGACCGCCGGCATTGCGCTGCCGCGAGCGCAGCAGCTGCTCCAGTTCGCCGAAAGTGCGCCGGATCCGCTCGGGTTCCAGTGGCGAGGCGACGCTACCCACATGGGCCAGGCCGTCCAAGCCGCGCAGCCGCCCGCCGCCGTAGTCCAGGCAGTAGAACGTGACATCGCGCGGCGAGTGCAGTGCCGCGGCCGACAACACGAATGTCAGGAGAGCTGTGGACTTTCCGGACTTCGCACCACCGTGGATCAGCATATTGCCCGCCGAGGACCCGGCCTCGAAGATCAGCGGGTCGCGGCGCATCTCGAAGGGTCGATCGATCTCGCCCAGCGGCCAACGCCACTGCCGCGGCGTCACCGCGGCGCCCGCCAGCACCCCGTCCAACGGAAGGGATTCATCAAGCGGTGGCAGCCACAGCGCCGGCGCCTTCGGACCGTACTGGGCCAGCTGAGTGCCGATGGTGGTGATCAGCTTGCGGGGTGGCAGCCCCGCCGGCGCGACCTCGGCATCGGACAACACCACGATGTCCTCGGCCAACGCGGTCGGACCGGCCGTGAACGTAACCGGTTCGGGAGTCGCAGGCACCACGTAGGACGTGACGGGGCGTGGCGGATCGTAAATTCCGTCGACGTAGGTGCTGCGGAATTTGATCGGCGCGGCTCCAGGTGAGGGCACTAGGAAACCGACTCCCTTGTGCTCCTTGCCCGACTCGATGTGATAGGCGTCCTCGACGCCGATGATCTGCCGGGACGCCGCGGCGCTGGCCACTTTGAGGCCGATCCGGTAGGAGGTGTTCTTGTCGATATCGCGGATGCGGCCGATGTCGAGCGTCTGCGAAGCGAACAGTATGTGGATCCGGAACGAGCGACCCTTGCGGGCGACATAGTCGAACAACTCAGCGTATTCGGGGTGCTCGGCCAGCATCAGGGTGAACTCGTCGGCGACCACGAACAGCGTGGGCAGCGGCGGCAGGTCGATCCCCGCCTCTTCGGCAGCCGGGCGAGCGGCCTCGTACTCGGTCACCGAGCCGAAGGCGCTGCCCTGGACACGCCGTCCGAAATCGCGGAGCAGACCCTCCCGGCGAGCCACCTCACCGCGCAGGGTGTCGGCGAACCGGTCGGCCAGAGACTTCTTCTCGGCCATATTGGAGATCACGGCAACTACCTGAGGGAAGTTGCGGAAGATGTCGGCTCCGGCCTCGCCCTTGAAGTCGACGTAGATCACGATCAGTCGGTCGGCGGAGTGCGTTGTCAACAGCGACAAGAGGATCGACATCAGCGTCTGGGACTTGCCCGACCCGGTCATGCCGATCATCAGACCGTGCGGCCCCATCCCGCCTTCGGCCTCGTCCTTGAGGTCGAAGTACAGCGGCACTCCGGTCGCGGTGACACCGATCGGCACCCGCAGCTCCTCGTCGCGCGGCCGCGGTGCCCAGACATCAGCCACGTCGAGTGCAGACGCGTCAGGAATGCCCATCAACGTCGTGAAGCTCGCGCCCCTGGTGGCCGGTGAGCGCAGTCCGGCGTGGGTCGGGTTAGAGTCCCAGCGCGCCAGCCCGCGGGCCAGGTGGACCGCTTCGGCTGGTGACATCCGGTCGGCGCGGTCGACATACGGCTGCCAGCCACCGGATTCCCACCGCTGGATCGAGCCGTCGGTGACCTGAAAGACGGGCCGTTCCGGATCGGGGTACTGACCAGTGCGCGGCACGGAATCGGCTGCAGCGGTGTAGATCACTGTGACGCCGGACAAGCCGGTCGCCAGAACCGAGTCTTCCGGGGTGTGGTCCGGATCGTCAATGACGATCAGCAGGTGGCGCAGCGGGTCGCCCGCGTCGACGCCGAACAACGGACGCTCGGCCAGTGCCGGCCCGATTGAAGCGATCAGGTCATCGGTGTTGGCCGCCAGGTACCGAGCCGGCCCGCAGCCGTCGAGCTGTCCGGGAATATCGCTGTGCGGCAGCCATTTCAGCCATGACCAATCCGGTGATTCCAGATCGGGACTGGCCAGCGCAATGCCGAGGGAGGCGGCGTCCTGCCAGGTGACGGCCTGGCTCAGCCACGCCCGCAGCGCCGCTCTGACCTCGGCGGCGTCACCGACCACGGTAATTCGCGACACCGCCTTCAGGTCGATACCCCGCGGCGCATCCCGAACAACGCGCTGAGCGTCCAACAGCGCGCGTAATGCGCTGTGCGACACCGGCTCCAGGTCCACCTCGTCCGCGGTGTCTTTGACTCGCAGCGTGGTGTCCAGCGGCACGGTGTGCAGCCCGGCCCGCACCACCAGGAAATCACTGTCGTGCGGATCGCGCTCCCATTGCCGTCGGGATCCGGGGATCGCGGACAACGCCGCAGGGTCAGGGTGCGACCACAGCAACGCGGCCCGCTGTGCGGTCGCCTCGGTGCGCACGTTGTCCCTGATCACCGACAGGTAGCGCAGGTAGTCAGCGCGTTCGGCGTCGACTTCCTCGGTGCGCATCTTGTTGTCGGTACCGCGGTAGAGCGCGGTAGCGGCCAACAGCAGGACGAAGGGGAAGAACAGCGTCTGTGGCGAGATCAGCCGCATTCCGGTGGCGACCATCGCGACGATCATGCCGACGATCAGAAAGACGATGAGGAACGGCAGCGCACGGCGCAACAGCGACGGTGGCACCACCCGGGGCAACTCTGGCGGGGGCTCGATCACGATCGCGCCCTTGTGGGTCTTCGGGCCGGGCATGCGCCGGCCCGCCTCGAAGATCAGCCGGCTCATCGGGACTCCTGCGCCAGGGCGGGTCCGACAGCGTCGTAGGCGACCAACGCATCGGATTGGGACAGCGCCGGGCCAGGCGCAAAAAGGGTCAATGCCGACCACGGGACCGGTAGCGGCGGCTGGGTCAGACCCAGTGCGGCGAGCGACTTTTCGGCCATCTGACGATCGCCGCCGATCCCGTACCGCACCCCGGTATCAGAGACCCAGAACAGTGACCCGGCCGGCGGCGAGGCAGGCTGCTGACCGACGGTCTGCACGAAGTAGCCGCGGCCCGGAGGCAACGCGACCCGGGTCGCCGTGCCCGGGTTGGCGCCACCGACGAGATCCACCGACCGCAAGCCGCTGGGCAGCGGCAGCATCGAACCCGATAGCAAGGTCAGCGAACTGGTGGTAGCCCCATCGATTTTCGTCCACTGCGCGCAGGTCACCGGCGCGTCGGCGGCGGCGACCAGTTTCACCGGGGCGGCCGGAAACGCGGCCACGTCCAGCAGCGACGAGACCGGCAGCCGGGCAATGTCATCGGCATCGAGATGAGGCGGCTGCGCCAGCCCGTAGGAGTTGGAGTTACGCAGGACCGCAGCCAGCACCGGGCTGATCGGTTGTAGACCATCGGGCAATACCGCGTAGTTCATCGGGGTGGCGTCATTGCCATAGGCGATCACGACGGCGCCGATCGGCGCCGCAACCGGCAGCGGATAGCCGGTAGGCAGGCCGGCATCGGGAATCTGAGGTACCCGTAGTGCGGGAGCTTCCGGCACCGCGTTGAACAGGCCCGGCGCGATCGAGCGGGGTGCGGGTGAGGTGGCAGGCAGGCCGAGCGCGTCGGTGACTGCCCGGTCGGCGAGGTCGATGGCGCTGCGGCGACCATCCCACAGCAGCCAGGCTCCGTCGGCGCCCTCGGTCAAGATCGCACGACCGGCAGGCAGCGCATCGGCACGCGCGCCGCCGCGATCCACCGGTCCAGCGATCACCGTGATGCCTGCGGCATCAGCCGGTCCACCGGCACCGTCGCAGACCGTCCATGCGGCATCGCGAGATGGGTTCTGCACCATACGTTCCGGAGCGCCGGGTATGCCGATCAGGCTGCCGCGGGCGATCTTGTCCAGCTGCTCACCGCTGACGGTGGTCGGGTCCACCGGCTTCCCAACGGCCAGCCGCGCCGAGGTCAGGTTGAGGACCGGATGTAACCGGTCGTCGAGGCGAACGTAGAGCGCAGACGTGGCACGGTCGGCCAGCACCGGGTCACTGCCAGGCACGCCACCCGGACGCAGCACCGAGAAGACGAGACAGCCCACAACCGCGGTCACCGCCAGCAGAACCCCCATCAAGACCGCGCGGGACTGGCTGCGCAACGGGTCGACCAGCATCCGGGTGTCATGTAAAGCGAGCCCGGATGCGATGCGGCGCATGATGAATCGCCAGCCGGTCACCTGATGACGGGTGATGAAGCCGCGCCGGTAGGTGACCCGCTCGGGGTTGTCGTTGGCGGGTGTACGTGACGAAAAGGACCGGCGATCGTCGCCTGCCTCGCTCATGCGACCCCCTCGCAGGCTCGGGCACCGCGTGTCCGCTCTTGATTCGCTCCGCAAGCGTCGCTCATGCGGGCACCGTCAGGCCAAGACCACGCAGCAGCGGCACCACGGAGCCACGCACGTCTGCTGCCGTGATGGTCATCATCTGCTCGTCGGTGAAGTCAGCACCGCCCAGGTCTGTGTGGTCCAACCTGAATTCTCTTTCCTCCTCGGAGCGTTCGACGACATTGCGGACGAACCGGCCATTGCCCGCAATATCGAGGCTGCGCCGTTCCACCCCGGTCGAGTCGGGGGTCGTCGAATTGGCCAATTGAGTGAAAAGCTCCTCGAGGTTGCGCCGTGCCGCGGGCTCGAACACGCTGTCGCGATTCGCGGCCATCGTCACGGCGATCTCAACAAGCTCCTCGGCCGAATAAGACGGAAAGACAATGCTGCGGGTGAACCGCGATCGCAGGCCTTCGTTGGTGTCCAGGAACCGGTCGAGGTCGGCGCGGTAGCCGGCGATGATCACGACCAGCCGGTCGCGGTCATTTTCCATCCGGGCCAGCAGAGTGTCGATGGCCACCAGACCGAAGTCGTTCTTGGCGCCCGTGGCGACCAAGGCGTAGGCCTCGTCGAGGAACAGCACCCCGTCCAGTGCGCTGTCGATGATCGCGTTGGTCTTGGCCTCCGTCTCGCCGATGTGCTGACCGATCATGTCGGCCCGGTGCACCTCACGGACGTTCTCCCGCTTGAGCAATCCCAGACCGCAATAGATCTTGGCCACCACCCGCGCGATAGTCGTCTTGCCGGTTCCGGGCGGACCCGCGAACACCAGATGATGGGTCCGCTGGGCGACGGCAAGGCCACGCTCTTCGCGCCGCAATGCCATTGCCACCGAGCTTTTCAGCCGGGAAACCTGATCCTTCACCTCATCGAGGCCGATGAACTCGCCGAGCTCGCGCTCAGCCTCTTCGAGCAACGCTGCTTTGCGCTCGCGCGCCTCCGGGTCGATGAAATCCTCTGCGGTGGGCTCTGTTTCGATATCCCATGGATCCGTTCGAGCGTCGATGCGGGCCGCGGTGGTGGTGACGATGCCAAAGGTCGGATCGGACAACGCGTGCTCGACCTGCTCGTTACCCGGGTTCGCCGCGTACAGCTCCTGCAGCACATCGGCGGCGGTGTCTTCGTCACCATAGGCGCGCAAGGACAGCGCCTTGGCCAACGCACCGTCGAGGGCAGCCACGTCAACCGGTCCTTCGGGCTCCTCGAGATAGGACAGCGCTGGGGCGAACATCCCCAGCCGGGCCAGGGCCACCCCGAGGGAGACCTTGGTAGCGTGGGCGAACAACGGGTCCAGGCTGGGGTCGTTGACCACCGGGGTCAGCAGCTTGACGACGTCCGACCAGCGCTGCGCGCGAGACCGCAGGGCCACGTCGACCCAGCGCGCTTCATTCCATTCCGGCCGTCGGGTGCGGATCTCGGACACCACCTGGTCGGCGGCGTGGAATTGTCCGTCGATGCCGAGTGCGGCCGCGTGCGCCAGCCGGAAGTCGTCGGCGGCGGTGGCGCGGAATCGCAGGTACAGCCCGGTATCGTAGTCGAACCCCAGTGCCCCGGCGGGCAGCTCGATTCGCCGCTGCAGCACACCGCTGGTGTCGACGGTACGGACGATTGCGTCGAGCACATCCAGCGAGGTGCAGCCGGTCGCCGCCAGCCCGATCCAGGCATCGCACTGGTCGTATGCCACGCGGGTAAGTTCGGTGAACGCCCGGCGAGCGGCCGCCATGTCGGCCGGCCGGCGCCGGTCGTAGACCGGCAGGCCAAGCGCCTTGCAGCAGGTCGCGAACCTGCTCACCAGGTCTGCGTCGAGGCGCGCTGCGCGCACTCTGGGGGTCACCACTGCGTTGTCCATGAGTATCGTTCCGGGGCAGCCGTTAATGCCACCCCTTTCTCCTTAGGATTGCCTAACCTGAGAAAGCTAGCATTGCCCAGGGTGCGTGTCGAGGCCCTCAGCGCAGACTCTTCGGGCGCATGTCGGACCAGTTCTGTTCGATGAACTGCACACACTCGTCGCGAGCGGCGTCGCCGAATACCAGCCGCCAGCCAGCTGGGATGTCGGCGAACGCCGGCCACAGGCTGTGTTGCTCCTCGTCGTTGACGAGCACATAGAAGCGGCCATCCTCGGCATCAAAGGGATTGGTACTCACGATTCCTCCTGGTCGTTGAATGTGCGGGCCGGGCGGCGGGTCCCCCGCCAAGAACACGGTCGGACAGCAGGCCCAGGCAGCTGAGGTTGGGAAAACCCGGGCCCTGGTTGAGCCCGGACAGGTTGGGCAGGAACAATTTCGGCTGAACCCCGGTCAGCGCGAGGTCGGCGCCGATCGCCTGTTGCAGCCGGTCACTGCTCAGCGGGCCGTTCAACCTGACCTCGAGCAGATCCAGTACGTCCTGTCCTAGCAGTGACAGGAACCAGAGCGAGTCGGCCCCCGAACCGTCGATTACGAGGTCGAACCCGTGCACCGTCTCCAACCGCTCGCCGTGCCGGTCGGTGTGCAACGTGATCCGGATCCGGTCATCGGCGGCGACACCGTGCGCCACCCGGCCGCGCAGGTGCCGGATGCGGTCGTCGGCCAACAACGAGTCCTGGACGCGTGCGGAGAACACGCCGCGGTCGGTGCGGGCCATCACATCGCGCCGTTCGGCCAGGGTCAGCCCGGCCCACTCCGTCGGATCGCTGAACATTCTGTTCTCGAAGAAGCTCTCACCCCTGGTGAACAACGTCGCCTGCGGCGATATCACTGTGATCGTCGAAACCCGGTGTTTGAACAGCTCGTTGAGCATCGACGCAGCGGTTTCGCCGCCACCGATCACCGCGACGCGTTCGGCATCGATACGTTCGTTGTCGGCAGACAACTGCCAGAACTGGGCAATCGAGAGGACCTGTGGATGCCCGGGCAGCACCGATCGATCGGGCTGGCCGGGACCGGTGATCATCACCGCATCGGCGGTCACGGTGTCATCGCGGGTGTGCAGTACCCACGACTCGCCGTCCAGCGACAGCCGAATGACCTCGCCGTCAACGATATTCAGCGCGGCGGCAGCACCCACCCAACGCAGATAAGCGGCCCAGGTCTCGTGGGTCGGCGCCGGCTTGCCGCGATCTACCCACTCGGCGAAACGTCCGGTCGTCACCAGGTATGACTGCCAGCTCAGCCGCATCATCCGCTGGTCCAGCTCGGCGTTGCGGCCGGGCAGGATCGCCGAACGGTACGGGAAACCGACATCCTTTTCCGGACTGGTACCCAACCGGTGTTGACCGTCGGTCCAGCCGCCGCCCGCGCGCCAGTTCGCGGCGATCGCGGTGCGCTCGACCGCCACGATGTCGGGCGTGTCGACGTCCATTTCCCGCAGCATCGCGGCCTTGGCCGCCACCGCAACCGCTTTGGCCCCAGCACCCAGAATTGCCAGCCGTGCGGTCATCGGAGACCCTCCGCCCATTCTTGCAGGATCTCCTGCCAGATCGATTGGAGCGCAGCCACATCCGCATCACTGAAGATGTCTGGCAACGTACGCCATTGGGTGACCAATTTCCCGCCGGCCACAGCGACGACGAGGGTCAGCTCGTGGCGCACCGCGACGTTTGGTTCGGCCATGATCGGGACATTAGCGAGCAGTCCCCGGTCCAGCAGCGAGCCGGCATCGAGGTCAAGCCGGCCAAGGTAGTTCAGTAACACCTGCGGTCCGCGGAATCCGCGGAGTCGCTCGGCGGTGTCGGAACGTAGATAGCGCAGCGCCGCGTAATCTGTTGGTAATCCAGCAATCTCGGGTATCGCCTGGCCAGGCCGGATGCGCAGCGGATAGATGGCGCTGAGCAGACCGACGGTATCGTCAGCGCCGGTACGGCCGTGGGTTTCCAGCGCCACCAGCGGAATCGCGCCACCTTGGCCGCGCTGATCGCGCCAGCGCGTGATCATCCGCGCGCACGCGCCGGCCAGCACGTCCTGGATCGGTGCCTGTGCGCGAAGCAATGCGCTGGTGATATCGGTCTCGGTAACCGTCACCGTGATCGCGAGGTCGCCGAAGCTATCCACCTCCGGGCGAATCCGCCTGGCCCCCAGCATCGGATCGTCACCCTCGAGTTGTTCGGCCCAGAACTCGACGGTGTCCAGCTCGGCCACCCGCTGGGCCAGGGTGTGGGCCCACCGGCGGTAGCTGACCCGCTCTCCACCCACCAGCTCAAGTACTCCCCCGGTCGCTTTGCTCGTGCCCGCCGGCGCGCCGGATGTCGACCAGTTCGCCGTCAGCTCCCCCAGCACGATGCGCCATGACGCGGGGTCCATCGCCAGCACGTGGACTACCAGGAGTAGGACGCCCGCATCGCCGGGCTGGTGTAGCCACCGTGCCTCGGCCAGGTACCCGCGCTCAGGATCGAGTCGGTCGACCGCGACGGCGGCGTGTTCGGTGACGGCGTCGCCGAGTTCACCGCAGACTTGCACCTCGGTCAGCGGAATGGTCTGAAGGTCACTGGGGAGGAACGTCATTGTCGCCAGGTCGAGCCTGCTGCGGAACATCTCGTGACCGGCGGCGATGCCGTCCAGCAGCAGGCGCAGCCGGTCAGCCGTGGCGTCCGCCGGCAGCGTGATTGCCTCGATCTGCGCCAGCCGTCGGGGGTCGCCGTACTCGTAGAGCCAATGTGCAGCCGGCAGGGCGGGGATCGGCCCCTGCGGCTCCGGTCCGGCGGTCAGCTCCTCGGCGGTGTCCCGGTCCACAGCGGCGGCCAGTTCACGAATTGTGCCGCACTCCAGGACCAGTCGCGCCCGCAGTGGCAACCCGTGCCGGCGCGCGGCTTGAACCAACGATAGGGCGACGATGCTGTCGAGTCCCAGCTCCAGCAGGTCGGCGTCGATATCGACCTCGGTGAGGCCCACGAGCTCGGCGACGGCTTCGCCCAACGTGATTTCCGTCGGGGTGCCGGCCAGCTCCGGGGTGTCATCGGGAGTTGCTGCGGCAGCCAGGGCCGCCTCGTCGACCTTGCCGTTGGCGGTCAGCGGGATGGCGTCGACGACGACCAGCCGGTGCGGCATCATGTAGCGCGGCAACCGGTTTCGTAGCAGCGATCGCAGCTCGGGCACCGCCACGTCACCGGCGACATACGCGATGAGCCTGTGGCCCGCGGCCTGGCGGTGCACGGCGACGTGAGCGTGCCGCACGCCGGCCACTTCCTCCAGCACCGCCTCGATCTCACCCGGCTCGACGCGATGGCCGCGGACCTGGATCTGGGCATCGGCGCGACCGACGAACGCCAGCGCGCCGTCACGATCCCGGCGCACCAAGTCCCCGGTGCGATACATCCGGCCGCCGCCCGGCGCCGCAACGAACCGCGTCGCAGTCTCGGCCGGACGGCCGAGGTAGCCGCGGGTCACCTGCGCACCGGCCAGATACAGCTCGCCCACGACACCGTTGGGCACGGGTTGCAGCCACGAGTCGAGCACCACCGCGCCGGTCGACCGGGTTGGATATCCGATCACCGGTGCCTCGTGGTCGGCGATGGCGGCGACGACAGCCTCGACGGTGGTCTCGGTTGGGCCGTAACAATTGTGCGCGGCCAATAGCGCGTGGGTGCAGGCCTTCCGGATATCGGTCCAGTCGACCGACCCGACCGCTTCGCCGCCAAGGGCGAGCACGGACAACGTTCCGCGGTCCAGCAATCCGGCGCGACGGAGGTTGGTGAACAGTGACGGGGTGACGTCGAGCATATCGATCCCGTGCCGGTCGATGATCTCGACGAGTGCTTCGGCATCGCGGCGATCGGTCTCGTCGATGAGGTGCACGGCGTGACCGAAGAGCAGCCCGGCCAGCGGCTGCCAGGCCGCGTCGAACGCGAACGACCACGCGTGGCCGATGCGCAATGGCCGGCCGAGACGCTCGGAAGCCGGCCGCAGCATCCGCTCGACGTGATCATCGATGTAGGCGAGCACAGCCTGATGGGTTCCGATGACGCCCTTGGGTTCTCCGGTGGTTCCCGAGGTGAACACCGCGTAGGCGGCCTGACCAGGCGCGGCCGGCGTCGAGTATCGAGATGCGGTGCGGGCCGCGGCCATGACGTCCTCATCGATGACGACGGCCGTACCGGTCTGAGCGAGAATCGACTCGACCCGCCCGGCCGGCATACTCTGCTCCAGCGGCACGTACATTCCGCCCGCCTTGAGCACGCCGAGCATCGCCACGACATAGTCGGCGCACCGGGGAAGCTGGATCGCGACCGCGGTTTCGCCGCGCACCCCGGATTCCGCCAGCAGCCCAGCGAGACGATCCGATTGTTCGTGCAACTCTCCGTAGCTCAGTTGACCGCCTTCCCAGTACAGCGCGATCGAATCACTGTGTGCTACCGCGGTTTCCGCGAACCTGTCGGCCACTCCCACCCGGGACCCAGCGGCGTGACGCTCGGGTGTGTTGATCGGGCGCGCTTCGCCGTCGAGCAGGATCGCGACCGCACCAAGCGGTCTGTCCCACATCTCGATCAACCGGCTCATGGTCTGCAGGACTCGCCTGCCGAGTGTGTCGGCGGAGGTCGCGCCGAGCGCATTGTCGGTGACCTCCACCAACAGCGTCAGTTCGGCGCCGGTGCGGTGCGCGGCGATGGTCACCGGGAAGTGGGTCAGGCTCTCCATCGCGGCGGGCCGGAAGCCCACCTGTCCGGCCATGAACTCACCGCCGCCCACCACGTCCCCGGGGGGGAAGCTCTCGTAGACCAGCAGGGTGTCGAACATCTCGCCCACCCCGGCGAGAGTGCGCAGCTGGGAATGCGTCAGATAGCTGTGGTCACGGAGCTGGGCGGCTTCCCGCTGCAGGGTCGAACAGTGCTGGGCAACAGTCGCGTTCGGGTTCAGGCGCACCCGTAGCGGAATCGTGTTGATGAACAGCCCGACCATTGTCTCGACACCGGCCAGCTCCGGGGGACGCCCGGATACGGTGACCCCGAACACCACGTCGTCGCGATCGGTCAGCCGGGACAGGATCAGCGCCCAGGCCATCTGCAGCAGCGTGTTGAGGGTGACACCACGGGATCGCGCCGCCGCGGCCAGCTGCTCGGTATCGACGCCGGGCAGCGTCAGCTCGGTGCGCTTGGGCGGTCCGACACCGTCGCCCCCGAGCGCCGGCGACAGCAGTGTCGGTCCCGGCATCCCCTCGAGGTGCCGGCGCCAGACGAGTTCGCCGACACCGGGGTCTCGGTCGGCGAGCCAGCCGATGTAGTCGCGATACAGCCGCGGCGGGGGCAGTATGTCGGGGTTGCCGCCGCCGCGGTACAGCGTGAGCATCTCGCCGATGAACACCGGTAGCGACCAGCCGTCGATCACGATGTGGTGGGCGGTGACCACTAACCGCCAGCGCTGGTCGGGCAGCTCGATGAGCAGGAAGCGGATCAACGGGCCGTCGTGCAAGGTGAACCGTCTGCTGCGCTCGTGTTGTTCGAGTGCTGCGGCCTGATCGTCCTCCGCACGCACCTGCTGCCACGGCAGTTCCACTGCCGACGGCACGATCTGGACCGGCCGCGGCAGATCCTGATGCCAGAAGCTGGCGCGCAGATTCGGGTGGCGCACCAGCATGGCCGAAGCGCAGTCCCGCAGCAGGTCGACGTCGAGCGGGCCGAACACGTCTGCCGTCATCGCGATGACGTACGGGTCCTCGGCGTCGGGTCCGATCAGCGTGGCGTGCGAGTACAGGCCCAACTGAAGCGGCGACAATGCCAGCACGTCGTCGATATCGGGAGTGGTCACGACGGATGTGCCTTCGACCACGACGATTTCAGCGCATGCAGATCGCTCGCCGACAGCCCCGACACACTCATCGCTTCGTGCCGCGTGTCCGCGCGATCGTCGACCTGGCCGGTCTGCGGCCGGTCATCGATCGCGCCGGCCAGTGACGCCACCGTCGGGTACTCGAAGATCATCCGGGGGTCGACGCTCAGACCGGCCGCCCGCATCCGCGCGGCCAGCTGCACCGACAGGATGCTGTCGCCACCGAGGGCGAAGAAGTCGTCGTCCCGGCCGATTCCGGCCACATCGAGCAACTGGCCCATGGCGGCCGCAACCGCGCGTTCGGTGTCAGTTCTGGCCGGCTCACTCGTCCCGGTGGTGTGTACCTCGGGTCGGGGCAGCCCGGGCCGGTTCAACTTTCCGGATTCGGTCAACGGCATCACGTCGAGCACCGAGATCGTCGATGGCGTCATGTAACCAGGTAGTGCCGCGGCCACCGACGCGCGGACCGCCGCGACGAACGCCGCCGGGTCGGCCACCGGCGCGTCCGGCACCACGTAGCCGGCCAAGCTGGCCCCGCCCGGTCCGTCCCAGGTGCGTGCGGCCGCGACGGCAACACCGTCGACGGTCCTCAGCGCGGCTTCGACTTCGGCGAGTTCGACCCGGAATCCGCGGACCTTCACCTGGTGATCGGTGCGGCCGACGAATTCGAGTCGGCCATCCTCGGTCCAACGGCCGCGGTCGCCACTGCGGTAGAAACGTGACCCCGGTTCGGCGGCATAGGGATTCGGGATGAACCGGGTTGCGGTCAGCCCCGGCTGCTTCCAGTAGCCGCGCGCAATCTGCTCGCCCGCGTAGTACAGCTCGCCGACGACGCCGACCGGCACCGGCTGCAGCGCATCGTCGAGCAGGTAGACCTGCGAACCCTCCATCGGCTTGCCGATCGTTGGCGTTGGCAGATCTAGCGGGCCACGGATCAGCGCGCCCGATGTCTCGGTGGCACCGATAGCGTTCAGCAGTTCGACGGTCGGGCTGTCACCCACGCACGCGACGAGCCGCTCCAGCAATGAAACGTTGACCGGTTCGCCACAGGTCACCAGCCGGCGCAGCGCCCGGACCGCATCCGGGGTGCTGTCGACGAGGGCCGACACCAGGCTGGCGACTCCGGTGACCTGAACCACCGAGTGCCGTTCGATCAGCCCGGCCAACGCCTCGGCGTCGCGGTGCTCGACGTCGTCGGCGACGATCAGCGTGGAACCGGCCACCAGCCCTGCCAGCGTCTCGATGCACCCCTCGAGGAAGGTCATCGGGGCTTGGGCCAGCCTGATGTCATCGCCGGGCACCGGGTAATGCTTCACCTGCCAGGTCAACCGCGTGCTCATCGCCCGGTGGGTACCCACCACACCCTTAGGCTTGCCGGTGGAGCCCGAGGTGAACATCAGGTACATCGGGTCGTCCGGGCGCGGCGGGGCAAGCGGCGCAACCGGATCGGTTGCGTCCAACTCGGCTCGAATCGCCGGATCGTCCATCGAGATCAGCGTCACGCCGTCGGCTGCGGGCATCGTCGCACCAGCTTCGGCGGTCACGACCACGACCTCCGGTGCGACATCGTCGAGCATGAACTGCTTGCGCGCCAGCGGATAACTTGGATCCAGCGGGAAGAACCCGGCACCGGCCTTCATGATGCCGACCAACGCGACGACGAGGTCGATCCCGCGGCGCATCGACATCCCGACCAGGGAGCCCGGCCCGACACCGTGGCGCACGAGCAGGTGCGCGAAGCGATCCGAGCGATGATGCAGCGCAGGGTAATCCAGTGACTGGTCGCCGCATCGCAACGCGACCCGGTCTGTGCCCCAGGCCCGGCCGGCCTCGAGCAGTTCCGGCACTGTCCTGGGCCGATCGGCGGGCGACGCGGCGCCTCGGCTCTGCGCGAGCACCTGATCCAGTTCGGCGGCTCCGAGCAGGTTGACATCGCGCAACGTGGTGTCGGGGTCGGTCGCGAACGCTTCGATGACCTGGTTCAGCCAGAACGCGAAGCGTTGCATCGTCGAAGAGCGGTAGAGCTCGGTGCGGTAGATGACGTGGCCGCGGTAGCCGTCGTCGCCGACGAAAAAGTTCACGCTCAGATCGGCGTGTGCCACATCGAATGTCGGCTCCAGCGCGGTGAACCTGGTCTCGCCGTCGGGTCCGGCCTCGAGCAGCTGATTCTCGGGCAGCTCTTCGCGAACGTGCACGACGACCCCGAACAGCGGGTTGCGTGACAGCGACCGCACCGGGTTGACCGCATCGACCACCCTGTCGAAGGGAAGGTCCTGGTTGGCGTAGGCGCCCAGTGCCATCTCACGGGCACGCAGCAGCGCTTCGCGCAGCGTCGGATTACCTGACAGATCGTTGCGCAGTACCAGGATGTTAACGAAAAAGCCGACCAGGCAGTCCAATTCGGTGTCGGTACGCCCGGCCACCGGGGTACCCAGCGGGATGTCTTTGCCGCCACCGGCTTTGCTCAGGACAACGGCGACCGCGGTCTGCAGGAGCATGAACTCGGTGATGCCCAGCTCGCGGCTGAGCGCGGTGAGCCGGTCCCGTACGGCGCGGTCGAATCGCAAGGGGATGGCCGCGCCGAACCCGCCCGCGATCGGCGGCCGGGGCAGATCCGGTCGCAGCCCGGTGTCCTCGGGCAGCCCGTCGAGCTGGCTAACCCAGTACTGCCGTTGAGCATCCATCAGTTCGTCATCAGAGAGCAGCTCGACCTGCCAGGCCGCGTAGTCGCGGTACTGGATGGGTAACGGCTGCCAGGACGGGCCTGTCCCCTCGCGCCGTGCGCGGTATGCGGTAAGCACGTCGGTGAACAACACACCAGCCGACCAGTGGTCGGCAGCGATGTGATGCACAACTATCGACAGCACGCACTCATCCGGCGTGCTCAACACCGCGACACGGATCGGCAACTCCAACTCGAGTTCGAAGCGGTGGGCCCGTTCGACCTCGAGTTGCGCTGTCAGCCAACCCCCGTCCGGTCCGACGAGGCGCCGCACCTCAATGGTGTCGGCATTCTGCACGACCTGATGAGGAATGCCGTCGATCTCGCGGTAGACGGTGCGCAGGATCTCATGGCGGCAAACCGCGTCGCCGACCGCGCCCGCCAGCGCGTCGATGTCGCACGGCCCGGTCAACCTGGCCGCGAAGGGAATGTTGTTTACCGGGCTGGGGCCGTCGACGCGGTATTGGAACCAGCTGCGCAGCTGGGCAGCTGACAGCGGGGACTGCTCGGCATCGGCATTGCGGGCGACGAGCTGCGGCCGTGCCGAATTCCGCCGACCGTCACGCAGATCGTCGATCAAGGCCGCGAGTTCCCCGGGCGTGCCGTGTTCGAACACCTCGCGCACACTGACCTCGACCCCACAGGCCTCGCGGACCGCCGCAACCAGTTTGGTCGCCAGCAGTGAGTGTCCGCCGAGACTGAAGAACGAGTCATCGCAGCCGACCTCGCCGGCTCCGAGCAATTCGGTGAACAGCGCGACGACGGCGTGTTCGGTCTCGGTCACTGGTGCGCGATAGTCGACGGCCGGTCCGATCTCGGGTTCGGGCAGTGCAGCCCGGTCCAGCTTCCCGTTGGCGGTTACCGGGATTTCGTCCACGACGACGTAGGCGGCCGGGATCATGTAGTCGGGCAGGGCGGCGGCGACGCGAGTCTTGATGCGGTCGACGTCGACGATGTCACCGGCGACCGGTGTCACGTAGGCGACCAGGCTCTTCCCGAGATGCGGTAGCTCGGCAGCGATCACGACTGCGTTGCCGACGCCGGGATCCACACTGATGGCAGCGGCCACCTCGCCGAGCTCGATGCGGAACCCACGAATCTTGACCTGCTCGTCCGCACGGCCGACGAACTCGAGGTCACCGTTGCGGTTGCGCCGGGCCAGGTCGCCGGTGCGGTAGAGCCGGCCACCCGGGTTGAACGGGTCGGCGACGAATCGTTCGGCCGTCAACACGGGGCGGTCATGGTAGCCGTGCGCCAGTTGGGTCCCACCGATGTAGATTTCACCGATCACGTCCACCGGCACGGGACGCAGCGCATCGTCGAGCAGATAGATCGTGGTGTTGATCTTCGGCCTGCCGATGGGCACGACGCCGGTGCCCTGCCTGCCCTCGACCTTGTAGCGCGAGGCGTTGATGATCGTCTCGGTGGGCCCGTAGAAGTTGTGCAACAGTGCGTCGAACGTGGCGTGGAACTTGTCGGCCAGCTCGCCGGGCAGGGCTTCGCCGCCGATCGGCACCCGGCGCAGTGTGCGCCACTGCTCCACTCCGGGCAGCGACAGGAACAGTCCGAGCAGCGACGGTACGAAGTGCATCGACGTAATGGCTTCGCGCTGAAGCAGATCGGTCAGATAGCCGATATCGCGCAAGCCGTCGCTGCGCGGTATCACCAGGCGTGCCCCTTGGGCAAGAACCCCGAAGATCTCGCCGATCGACACGTCAAAGCTCGGCGACGCCACCTGTAGCAGCCGGTCGTCCGTGCTGATCTGATACTCCTGGGCGAACCACCGGAAATAATCGGCAACGGGCCGGTGCGGCACCGGAACACCCTTGGGCAGGCCGGTCGAGCCCGACGTGTAGATCAAGTAGGCGGTGTTGGCCGGTCCGAATGGCCGGGCCAGATCCGACGGCGCGAGGTCATCCAGCGGCAGACCCTCAGTTCCCGTGATCGGTTCGCGTATCACCAGTTTGGGATCCGCGTCGGCGAGGATGTACTCGATTCGGTCGGCTGGATACTCGGGGTCGACAGGCAGATAGACCGCGCCCGCCTTCGCGATGCCCAGCGCGGTGACCACCAGCTCCGGCGATTTGTCCAACAGGACCGCGACCCGATCTTCGGCGCCGACACCCTGCGCGATCAGCCAGCGTGCGTGCTGGTTGGCTGTCTCGTTGATCTCGCGATAACTGTAGTGGCGACCTTCATAGACGACGGCTGTCGCATCCGGCTGCCGCGACGCGCGATCGGCGATCAGGTCGCCGAGTGTCATTGCCGGGCAGTCGAAGTCCTCGCCACGAGCCATCTGCTCGAGCCAGGCGGCATCGGTGTCATCGAGTAGGGCCAGGTCGGCCAGCACCCGATCGGGTTGGGACAGCGCGTCGTCGAGCAGCACGGTGAAACTGTCGAGAAGTTGCCGGGCCAGGTGAGAGTCGAGCACCTCGGTCAGGTACTCGACCTCCACCTCGATCTCGCCGCCGGTGAACTCCACCATGAAACCCAGCGGCAACTGGGCGAACTGGCCGCGGAACTCGGCCCGTCGGCAGTGCACGCCGGGCGGGTTGAAGCCGTCACCGTCGGACTCGCGCATGCCGAAGCCCACTCGCGCCATCCGCTCGACGCCATAGCGACGGTCCGGGTTGAGCTCGCGTACCACCCGATCGAGGTTGATCCGCTGGTGGGCGAATGCGCCGACCGCGGTGTCCCGTGCCGCTGTCACCAGTTCGTGAAAGGTGTGCCAGCGGTTGGGCCGCATGCGCAGCGCGATGGTGTTGCCGTAGTAGCCGATGACGTCATCTGAAGTGCGGTTGAGAACCGGTGCGGCGACCAGGAAGTCGTCGGCATGGGTGTAGCGGTGCAGCAGTGCCGAGAATGCGGCCAGCAGCACCATGTACGGCGTCGCGCCGGCCTCGTTCGCCAGTTTGGCCACCGCGTCGGCGGTGTCGGCGCTCAATCGCGTCGTGCACCGGTCGGCTCGCCATGCCGACGGTACCGCCGATCCCTTGGGGCCGGGCAACTCCAGCGGTTCAGGTGGGTCGACGAGCAGCGCACGCCAGTACTCCACGTCGGCGTCATCGGTACCCGATGGCGAGGCCGGGGCCTGCGCTGGCGGTTCGAGTATCTCGTCCTGGTAGGCACCAGTGAGGTCAGCAAAGAATACCCGCCACGAGGCGTCGTCCCAGGCGATGTGGTGGGCCGCCAGCAACAGCACGTGCTCGCTCCCGCCAACCTGGGCCAGGGTGATCCGCAGCGGCGCCTCGGCGCTGAGGTCGAACGGAGTGGTGAAGGCGCGCTGAGCGAGCACCTCCAGCCGCAAGCCGCGGGCCTGCGGGCTGAGCTCGCGCAGATCATGCTGGGCCCAACCGGGTTTGAGGTCCACCTGCACGCGTGTGCTGGGTTCTCCGTCGGGGCCGGTGTGGTACGTGGTCCGCAGTATCGGGTGACGGGCGGCGACGACGTCGACCGCGGCGTGCAGTCGGGCTGCGTCGAGTTCACCGATCAACCGATACGAGACAGCGACATTGAGCAGGGCGCCGGTGGGGTCGATGGACTGGACGAACCACATGCGGCGCTGACCGTCGGTCATCGCCGCTGGATCGGGTGCGGCCGCTGGATCCGCCAGCAAGCCACGCTGGGCGAGCTTGTGGCGCAACAGCTCCAGGCGCTGCTGGTCGGCGGCAAGGGTGTCAGTCATGGGATCTCCTCCGGGGTGATCGTCGAGCGGGGCCGCGTCAGCCCGGCAGCCGCAGCGCTGCCCGCTCACCGGCGGTGGTGGGCGCCATAGCCACCTCAGCGGTGTCCATGCCGGCCACTTCGAGGTACAGCTCCGCGATCTCGTCCAGTCGCTCAGCGGGTTCGAGTTCGCGCAGGCGGTTGGCCGAGCCTGCGACGGTGCGGGTGGCAAAGATGTCGGCGACGCTGACGCCCGAGACGTCCAGCCGTTGCCGGATCCGCGCCACCACGGTGGTGGCCAGGGCGGAATCGCCACCCAGACTGAAGAAGTCATCGTCGGCTCCCACCCGGCTCACACCGACGTCAGCGGTGATGATCGAGGCCAGCACGGTATCGAGCGCTTCAGCCAGCGCTGCCGCGGAGCGTCCCGTGCGGGGACGGCTCACCACCGGACCGTCATCGCTGATCCGACACTCGTCGCGATCGAGTTCGATCGATGCGCGGGTGCCAATCGCCAGAGTCCAGGAACCGTCCCGCTCGTAGACCAGATAATCGGCGCCGACGCGCTCGGGAACGGCTGCGGCCAGCTGCGCAACGACGTCTGCCGGAACCACGCCGGGCGGTAGTTCTGTCCACCAGGCCGCTTCGATCGGCGAACGCGGTGCCGCGATCACATCCGTCACATCGGTCATTCGTTGAGGGTAGCCTAACCTGTGTTCCGGGTTGGGTCTCCGGGTGGCCTCCCGATAACCCCACGTCGGGACCGTGTGCGCCACCGGATGTAGCTCACCACAGGAGCGATATGAAGGTTAGGCTTCGCTGATTTGTTCCGATTCCGGAGGGTGAGACCGCGATGATCTCGTTCGTCGTCCCGACCCTCAACGAACAACAGACCATCGAAAAGACCCTGGAGTGCCTGGCCTCCTATTCAGGCGAGCACGAGATCATCGTGTCCGACGACAACAGCACCGACGACACCGTCGAGATCTGTCGCAGATACGCCCACACGGTCGTCCGCTACAACCTGCCCGAGAAACAGACCATCGCCCAGGTCCGAAACCGGGGAGCCGCCGTCGCCCGGGGTGACTACCTGGTGTTCGTCGACGCCGACGTCCTGATCCCGGATATCGACGATTTCTTCCGCAGCTCGTACGCCCGGTTCCAGTCCGACAGCCGGTTGGTGGCGTTGACGGGCCATTACCGGGTGGTGCCTGAATCTGCCACCACCGCCGACCGATTCGTGTTCACCATGCTCGGATTGCAGTTTCTGCTGCAGAACAACATCCTGCGGGTGGGCGCGGCCAGCGGAAAGTTCCAGATGGTGGCCGCCGACGCCTTCGAGACGATCGGCGGGTTCAACGAGAAGCTCGTCGCCTCTGAGGACATGGATCTCTTCCGACGGCTGTCCCGGGTCGGAAGGACCTATTTCGCACGGGATCTGACCGTTTACCACTCCGGCAGACGTGCCAAAGCAATCGGCTGGCGCAAGCTTCTGTGGCAGTGGTTCAGCAACTCCGTCTCGGTGTTCTTCCTGAACCGATCGGTCAGTAAGGAATGGAAGGTGATCCGCTGATGACGGATTCCGACTGCGCCGGAAAGATCGGGCTCACAACGTGATCGAGCTGGAAAGCCTCAGTAAAGCCTACGGCGGGGTGTCCGCTCTTACCGACGTGAGCTTCAGCGTGCCGACCGGCTCTGTGCTGGCACTGCTCGGTCATAACGGCGCGGGCAAGACGACCGCGGTGCAGATTCTGTCGACGTTGATACCCCCGACGGGTGGGCGGGCCATGGTGGCCGGGTACGACGTCGTCGAACAGGCTGGTCGCGTTCGGGACAGTATCGGTGTCACGGGGCAGAGCGCCAGTCTCGACAACGTGATCACCGGGCGGCAGAATCTGACCCTCTTTGGCCGGCTGCGCGGCATGCGGCGCAAGGAAGCTCGCCGACGAGCTGACGAGCTTATCGGCCAGTTCGAGCTCGACCACGCGGCCGACCGGCCCGTCTCGACCTATTCCGGTGGGATGCGGCGCCGCCTCGACATCGCCGCGGCGCTGGTCGTAACACCCCAGGTGCTCTTCCTCGACGAGCCGACCACTGGTCTGGATCCCCGCAGCCGCCGCCAGGTCTGGGAGCTGGTGACCGAGCTGGCCGCCCAGGGCGTCACCGTTCTGCTCACCACCCAATACCTCGAAGAGGCTGACGTACTGAGCGATTCGATCGTGATCCTCAACTCGGGGCGGGTCGTGGCACACGGTACCGCCGAAGAACTCAAGCGTCAGGCCGGCGCAACCTACTGCCAGGTCACCCTCGTGCGTCCCGCCGATATCCCGCGCGTCGTCGCTGCGCTGGCCGATATCGACGATGTCGACGCCGACGCCGAGACCAACACCGTGTCGGTGCGCGCGCGCGACGGCGTCGGCACGCTCGCCGAGGTGATCCGCCGCACCGACCAACTGGGCGTCGGACTCGTCGACATCTCGCTGCGCAAGCCGACTCTCGACGAAGTGTTCTTGCACCTGAGCACGGCGACACTCACCCCATGACCGCGATCACCGCGCTGACAGAGCGGATAGTGCACACCGCCGTGCGCGATTTCGACCTGGCGCTGGGCGTTTTGGTCCCAGTCGGCACCTTGGTGGGGCTCAACGCCGCATTGCACAACATCATCGACACCGGCCAGGTGAGCTACGCCAACTATCTGGTGCCGGCCATCATCGTGCAGGCCATGCTGCTGGGGGCGGTGACCACCGCCGATCGGGCCGGCCGGGAACAAGCCTCAGGTCTCACGATCCGGCTTCGGACACAGCCCATTTCACTACTTGCCCCGATGATCGCGCGAATGTTGTACTGCCTTCTTCGCGGGATCCTGTCGCTGGCCGCAGCTCTCGCGACGGCCTATCTGCTGGGATTCCGGATGAGCGGCGGCGTCGCCTGCACCGTGGCGTTTGTCGCCATCCCGTTGTGTCTGACTCTGGCATTGTCCCTGGGCGCCGATGCTACCGGCACCTGGCTCCGCAGGATCGGCGGAAGTCAGCTCCTGCTGATGCCGCAGCTGATTCTGATTCTGGTCTCGACGGGACTGGCTCCCGCCGAAGCGTTTCCGAACTGGGTCCAGCCTTTTGTCCGCTACCAACCGGTCTCCCAGGTGACCGACACCATCCGCGGACTGGCCGTCGGCGAGGTCGCGGGAAACCAGCTGGCGGTCACCGTTGGGTGGTGCCTGGGCCTTCTCCTTGTTTTCGGGCTGATCGCCGTTCGCATGCAGAGGAGGCCGGTGTGAGCACGGCTGCCTCAACACATCGGCGGATCATGCCCGCCATGATCCTCGCCGAGCGCATGTTCATGCACTGGCGGCTGCATCCGATGGTGCCGCTGCAGTCCGTGCTGGTGCCAACGCTGTTGCTGTTGACCTACTACCTGGTGATCAGCAAATCGATGGTGCATTTGACCGGATCCGACAACCTCGCCACGCTGGTGCCGATGTGCATCGTGGCGGGCACCATGATGGGCACGCTCGGCGCCGGCTTCCACATCCCTGGCGAACGCGAAAGTGGACTGCTGAGCCGATTCTGGGTGATGCCGGTGCACCGAGGCAGCTTTCTGGCCGGCACCCTGTTGGCCGAAGCCGCGCAGACGTTGGCCGCCAGTTTCGTTCTCCTGTTCGTCGGGATGGCGCTCGGGTTGCGGTTCGACGGGGCGTGGCCCGCTGTCATTCCGTTCCTGCTGCTGCCGGTCCTGGTCACCCTCGTCTTCGCCACCATCGTGGTGGCCGTCGCGGTGCGCAATAACAGCGCCCCGTTGCTCACGCTGCTCGGGGGTGCGGCGATCGGGATGGCCTTCTGCACCGGTGGGGTTGCACCCCTTGAGCATTTCCCCGACTGGATTCAGCCGATAGCGCGCGTCCAACCACTCGCCCCCGTCATCGATGCCATGCGCGCACTCGCCGAGGGCGAACCAGCGGGTGACGCGCTACTGGCCGCGTTGGCATGGCTGGCCGGACTGGGCGCGCTCTTCGGCCCGGTAGCCGTGCGAGGCTATCGGACGGCGGCCCAGTCCGGTGGCACAGGTTAGTGGACCGTTGACTGGTATTGACGTTGTCGAGGCGATTTCGACACAAGTGACCGCCGTCCTCGGTAGCCCCAGACGTAGCCCCCACAGCCGACTCCAAGCCAGCCATAATGGCCACAACCAAGCGCCGGACGACCGTCCGGCCCAGGGCGGGGAGCCGCCGTGCTCGAGCGCGCCATAGCCGGCGGCGCGCCCGAGTAGGTAACCAAACAGCAAGGCCCGGCTGATTTTCGGTGCGCGCTTACGCCCGCCGGGAGGAGGAAACCGACGCGATGAAGTTCGCGATAGCCGTGCACGGCACCCGCGGCGACGTTGAACCGTGTGCGGCGGTGGCACTCGAACTGATTCGCCGCGGCCACGACGTATCGATGGCAGTCCCACCCAATTTGGTCCCCTTCGTCCAGGCGTGCGGCATCGCGCCGGCGCTGCCCTACGGTGTCGACTCCCAGCAACAACTTGAGGCGTCGATCTTCCGCAAGTCCTGGGGGGTCCGCAATCCGCACCGGGAATGGCGTGAGCTCGAGGAGTATTTGAGCCAGGGCTGGGCGCAGATGAGCGCCACCCTGGTCAGCCTGGCCAGAGATGCCGATCTGATCCTGACCGGCACCACCTACCAGGAGGTGGCCGCCAACGTCGCCGAGCACCTCGACACACCACTGGCTGCGTTGCACTACTTCCCATTTCGCGCGAACAGCGTGATGTTCCCCCGCGTGCCCGGCTGGCTGGCCCACACGATCTGGCCGGTCGCCGAGTCACTGTATTGGCGCCTGATGAAACGTGCCGAGAGCGCGCAACGACACGAGCTGGGGTTGCCGCGAACGCGAAAGAGGGCGATCCGCCGCATCGTCGAGTTGAGCGCGGTAGAGATCCAGGCCTACGACCCACTGTTTTTCGACGGCCTGGCGCAGGAGTGGGCCGGCCGCCGGCCGTTGATCGGGTCCCTCACGCTGCAGCTGGACACCGACGGCGACGCGCAAACCGAATCATGGATCCGCGAGGGGTCACCGCCCATCTATTTCGGATTCGGCAGCATGCCGATCGAATGCCCCTCGGCGGCGGTGGCGATGATCACGAAGGTGTGCGCCGAGCTGGGCGAGCGGGCGCTGATCTGCTCTGGGGTATGGGATATCCCCGACACCTCGACACCACAGGTGCGCATCGTGCGCAACGTCAATCACGCCGCGGTCTTCCCGAAATGCCGGGCTGTGGTTCACCACGGCGGGGCGGGTACCACCGCAGCGGGGCTACGCGCGGGGATGCCCACGCTCATCTTGTGGATCAGTGCCGAGCAGCCGCTGTGGGCCAAGCAGGTCTCAAAGCTCGGTGTCGGTACCTCCGAACGCTTTTCGGTCGCCACGCCCGAGTCAATCCGGACCGGGCTGCAGACCGTGCTGGCGCCTCGGTACCGGTGGCGCGCCGCCGAGATCGCCGAGAAGATGACCACCCCGCAGGACAGCGTCGCGGCAGCCGCCGACCTCCTCGAGGCCGCCGGACGTGACGGACGCACTGTGGCTGGACAATCACGGGTGGCGCGAACCGGTCGAGTCGATCCCGTCCGCCGCCACGAGCATGACATGTATCCCACGGCATTGGGCATCGGACCACGCGACGTCCTAGCCGACCGGACCCATCAGCAGGTGATCCGGTTCAGCGCCGTACACCAGGGTGACCGTCGGATCCACGTTGCCGAGTGATTCGAGCACGGCACGGTTGTTGCGGATCGGCCTGCCACTGGTTGCCGCAGGGGCCGTCGCCGTCACGGCGACTCAGGTCTGGCAGCGTCGCACCCTGCGCCCGACCAGCGACGTCGGCGTAACGCCCGACTGCACTGCGCCCCCGGGCCCGGTCCCGCCCGAACGTCCGCTCGAATATCGCTCCGTGGCAGCACACTTCGAATCGACGGCAGCCCGGCACCCCGATCGGGTGGCGCTGCATACCGCGACGCAGGCGGTCACCTACGGTGAGCTGTTCACCGCAGCATGCGCCGTGCGGGAAGACGCTGTGCCGCGCGGCGAATCACCACGTGCTGCCGTCATACCGGCTGCCCTCACACCTGCGACGGTTGCCACCATCCTCGGCCTCATCGCCTCCCGAACCATCGTGGTGATGCTCGACCCGGAGCTACCCCGCAACCGCGCGGAGACGATCGCGGCCATCCTCACCGACCACGACTACGAGGTGGTGCCCGTCGAGGTATCAGCAGATGGTCGATGCGACGCGCGGTCCGCGACCAGCACGCTCGGCGCCGACACCGACACCGACGACGTCACGAGCATCCAATTCACGTCGGGTTCCACCGGGTCACCGAAAGCCGTGCTGCACACCAACGGCCTGTGGCTGGCTGACGCTCAATTGTTGAACGACCGGTTCGGCCTCGCCGACGGCTGCAAGGTGGCGCTGTGCATGCCGATCAGTTTTGCCGGCGGACTCAACGTCCTGATCGGATCGCTGCTGGGCGGCTCTGAGATCATCGCCGTGGACCCACGCGAACACAGCGCCCGGGAGGCGTTCGACCGCATCAAGGAGTCCCGGGCCCAGGTGATCACCTGCACGCCGTCGTTTGTGGACGCCCTGCACAGGGCGGCCGAGGGCGGCACGTTCTCGGACGTCCGACGGATCGTCACCACCGGTGAGCCCATCCAGGCGCGCCACGTCAGGCTCGCCAGGGAATTGGCGCCCACCGCGGTGATCACCAACTGGGTCGGCTCGACCGAGACGCTGGCCATCGCCAGTCATGACATCCCGCCAACGGCACCGCTGCCGCGCGGTGTGGTTCCGGTGGGAATCGCCGCGCCACACAAGAAGATCGACGTCAACGAGGACGGGATCGTATCCATCACGTCCCGGTACCTGGGTCCCGGCTATCTGGACGCCTCAGCATCCGCAGCCACCTTCACCCGCAACGGCGACGCGACGACGTATGTCGGGGGTGATGTCGGACGCTGGGATGAACACGGCAACCTGGTGCTCTCGGGCCGCGCGGACAACACCGTGAAGATCCGTGGTTACCTTGTCGAGCCGGCCGAGATCGAAGCAACGCTGGCGTCTTACCACGATATCCGCGAAGTCGCCGTCGTGGCCAATTCTGCTGGCACACCGTCGCTTACCGCCTACGTCGCGCCCAGCACCACCGAACGGACGCCGTCAGCTGCTGAACTGCGCGCGCGGCTGCATCGGGACCTGCCGCCGTGGATGGTGCCGGCCAGTATCGAGATACTGGCGATGCTGCCACGCGGTGACCGCGGCAAGGTCGACCGGATGGCGCTGCCGACACCGACGAAGGTTGCGTTCGAAGCACCCCGCGGCGTCCACGAATCGGTGGCCGCCAAACTGTGGGCGGAAGTGCTGTGCGTACCACGCGTTGGCCGCACCGACAGCTTCTACGCGTTGGGCGGTGATTCGCTGTCGGTGGCACACATGCTGGTCACGCTCCGAGAATCGCACGGCATCGTCCTTAAACCCACCGATCTCGCCAGTGCACCAACGCTTGCCGCGTTCGCAGAGAAAATTGCCACGACCCAGCAGCGCGCCCCGAGAACGGCCGACCCACGGCAGCTGAAGCCGACCACAACGCCGCTGCGGCCATTGTCTGCCGAGACTGCAGACACTCCCCTGTTCTGCTTCACCGGCGCGGGCGCCTCCGCGTTGTGCTTTGTTCCGCTGGCGGAGCATATCGGGAGCCAGACCGCGGTTTACGCGTTCGAACCAAGCGGGCTCGCCGGACGCGCGATGCCCGATTGGTCGATAGCGCGCGCCGTGCAACGACATTGGGCCGACCTACGCCGCATTCAGCCGCACGGGCCCTACACGCTGGTGGGCCATTCGCTCGGTGCGCATATCGCACTGGAGACGGCACGTGCGCTGCAGGCCGACGGTGAGAGTGTCGACCTGGTCGTCATGCTGGACCCCTGGCTGTCACCCCGGGTGGCGTGGGACGCACGCCAGGATCTGCCGGACGCGACCGTGACGCTGCAGACCGATGACGCCAACGGGCTCGGGACGTGGTGGGAGCGGCAGAAGACGGTTCCGCTGGCCGGACTGTTTTCCGCCGACTACGACCGCAAGACGCGGGCCATCGAAGAGGTCGGTATGATCGCCGCATTCCGGCACCGGCCCGCACCATGGGCTGGTCGAGCACTGCTCATCCGCAGCCATCTCAACACCGACGATCCGCGGCTGTGGCAGCGAATCCTTACCGGCCAGCTGGACTCTCAGGTTCTGGAGTGCGATCACCACTCGATCGTCCGAGCACCACATATCGGCGATGTTGTCGACTTGATCGTCGCCGCCCGCAGATCGGGTGCCTAGGCGGCTTCAGCGACTTCCTTCGTTTCCCGGGTCTCGGTGACCTCGGTTCCCAGTGCTCGATACAGCGGCGCGGTCGCCGCGGTCGTGGCGATCGCCAGCCCGCACAGCATGGCGAAGGCGAACGGACTGATCAGGCGCGCCTGGAAACCGACCGAGGCGATGGCGATCTCGGTGACACCGCGGCAATCCAGCAGCACACCCAACTTGGCCGACGACCGCCACGGCCACCTGTTGATCGCCCCGAATACGAAGCCCGCCGACAGTTTCGAGCCGAAGGCCACGGTCGCCAGGACCGCTCCGCACCACAATCCCTCCCAGCTCGCCAGGTCATGCAGCGCCTGCAACGGAACTGACATCGCGATACTGACGAAGAACGCCGGCCACAACACATTGACGACCGAGGTGAAGCCTCGGCCCGAGGACGCTTCGGCCAGGGCCGCAGGGAAGGAGAAGCCCGCAATCACGGCGCCGATCGCCGGATGAAATCCCAGGAGTTGCGTCGCGGCGGCGCCGATGAGTGCGGAGACCGCCATCATTCCGGCGAGCGCGCCGCCCTGACTGAGCGATGTGATTCGAGGGACGATCCGCGGAATGACGAACACAACCACCACTAACAGCACTGCACCGACCGCGAGGGTCCTGGGTGACATCGCGGTGGCGTGCGAGATAACCACCAAGGCAGTCACCAAGATCCAGGCAAACCCGTCGGTGGCGACCGAGATGCGCAGCGCCACCTGTGCGACCGGCAATAGCCCGATACCCAGGTCTTTGATGATCAGCACCAGGACCGGTACCGCCGTGATACCCAGCGCGATGCCGACGAACACCCAGCCGTAGGTCTCGTGGTGATCTGGTACACCGAGGCGACCGGCGAACAGCCACGCCGCCAGTACCGACGCGGTGATCGGAATGAGTATGCACGGCGCAGCGCGCCAGCCGATCGACGTGTCACCCAACTTGCCGAAACGCCGTAGTTCATTGCCCGCGGAGAACATCAGCAGTAGCAATCCTGCGGTTCCGACGGCGTCGAGAAGTTGTCGCGATGTCGTCGGAATGAGCGCCCCGCGAACGGATGCCGGGCAAGCGGCCAGCGCGGTACCCACCCCGATCCCAGCGACGATCGACCCGAGAACTCGGGGCTGGCCGAACCTATTGAAGAGGTTTCCGATGATCATCGAGCCGATCACGATCACGGCCAGGATGGTCAGCCCCTGTAGGGCATCACCGAGCGGCACCGGCTCAACCGACGGTTCTGCTCGACATCAACGCAGGCTCAGACGTATCCGACGAGGTGTAGGTGCCGCCCAGAAGCGGGCTGTCCGCCCACTTGGTCAAGGGTGTGCCCATCAAGTGTTTCGGGTGGACGGACGGGGGCGTCAACTGCAGGATCACATGACGTAGCGCCATGTCCCGCCTATTCTCGACGGGTTCGGAATAGAGGTCGGCCAAGGCTGCCCGACCAAGGTTGTGCGGCCCGACGATTCGATAACCGGACTGGTTGAAGCTGCCAAACCAGAGCTGAATGAACAACTTTGGGTTGAACAGCATCTTGCGCATCGGAACGAGGCAGCCGATCTCACGGGCGAGCGAATCCAAATACATCACCTGCGACGGAATGGACTCGGTCTGGCGGGGACTCAACGCCGTCCAGTGCTCTTCCCACTCCCTTTCGCGGCCGATGACTTCGTCGAGGTCGTCGGGCAGTTGTTGCGTACCGCTGCACACCCGCGCGAAGTAGCGGGCCTGCATCTCCGCGCAGATGGGTATTCCGCCCGAGAACGGCCGGACGAACCCGATAAAGGCCACCGTCCCTTGATGTTCGGGATGAAGGAAGTGCTTGTAGAGGTTGCGGACATTTCCATCTTTGACCTGGAGGTCTCCAATACCGAAGTCGTGCTCGAACCCGGTGCACAGGACGACGGTGTCGAATTCACCGGCTGCCGAGTCCGCGAAGACGACCCGGTTGCCGACCGACGATGCGATTCCCGCGTCGTTCAACGTGACTCGGCCATCGGCGATGGAAGGAATGAAACTGACGTTCTTGCAGAAGATGCGTCGTGGACTCCAGCTGCCCTGAGGATGGGAGCGACGATTCCAGGTCTCGATCAGCTTCCAGTTCACGTCGTTCTCGAGCGTGTCCACATCGAGTCTCGCGGGATCGATGGGTTGGCCCATCGGATTGACAGCCGGCTCGGCACCCTTCCTGTTCGCACCGAACGCGCCGAGCACCGACGCGGCGAACCCATAGATCACCGACATAACCAGGAAGAGCGCCTTCGCGAGTGCGTCTCGCCCCCAGAATGATTCGAGCTCAAGTGGGTAGGTGGTGGCGCGCCGGTACATCTCATGGTGGTGCGCCCGGACGGTACCGTGATCGGTCGTTCGGTTGCGGTCTGAGACTCGTGGCAACAGGTAGGTATAGGACCGGATGGACAGCGTGCAAGCACTCGCGACATCGCCGATCTGACGGACGATATCGGCACCGGACTCCGCCAGACCGACGATGAGGACACGCTTGCCGCGGAAGCGGTCGCTGTTTCGATACTCCGAGGAATGCACGATCTCGCCGGTGAAGTCCTCGAGTCCGGCAATGGCCCGGTTGGGCGTCTTGAACGGCCCGGAGCACACCGCCACCGCGTCGAACGGCTCCTTGGAGTCGACGCCGTCGCGGCGCACCGACACGACCCAACGATCGGAAACCCGTTTGACATTGGTGACTTCGCTGCCGAATCGGATGCGCTCGCTAAGCCCGAACCGATCGGTGTACGCGCGGAGGTAATCGAAGTACTCGCCCCGCGAGTAGAACTTCCGTTCCCCGCGGAACGGGTAGTCCGAGTAGGCCATCAGCTTCATCGAGATGGTCAGATACAGGTCGTCGTAGGCCTTCATCGTGTCGCCGTCACCGTCGTAGCGAAGCCAGATGCCGCCGATATCGGGGTTCTTGTCGAAGCAGACGACGTCGTGGCCCTCGTCGAGGAGCTGCTTGACGGTCGTGAGCCCACACGGACCTGCCCCGACGACGCAGACCTTCATGAATACCTCCGACATACCTACGTGGACCAGCGCACCCCGCAGAAATATTAGGGGAGGCTAACTTGATTTGGGGGGCTACCCCTTGCCGTGAAACGGCAACGGGTACGGGCCCCGGCTGTACACAGCCGGAACCCGTACCCGCGTCAATGCGTGACGAGCCGTGGAACGCTAAGCGCTGTTGCTCGAGGTGCCGTCGTTGCCCTGGTTGCCGGTACCGCCGCTACCGCTGCCGCCCGAGCCGCCGTTGCCGCCGGTGCTGGACTTGCCCGCACCGCCGGTGGCACTGCCGCCGCTGCCGCCGTTGCCACCGACACCGGTGCCCGCGCCGACCGACGTCCCGCCACTACCACCGGTACCGCCGTTGCCACCGCGGGCGTTTCCGCCCGTTGCGCTGCCGCCGTTGCGGCCCGCGCCACCGTTACCGCCGATGGCGCCACCGTTACCGCCGTTGCCGCCGCGACCGCCGGTGGTGTTGCCGCCCTCGGTCGATTTCGCGCTGCCGCCGGTGCCGCCGCGACCGCCGAGGCCCGACAGACCGCTGCTGCCGCCCGCGGCACCCGCGCCACCGGTGGCACTGCCGGCTTCCGAGGTCGCGCTACCACCGGAACCACCGTTGGAGCTGCGAGCCAGGAAGCGGCTGCCCCCGGTGCCGCCGGCGCCACCGACCGCCTGGCCGTCCTGGTAGGCAGTGGCATTGCCACCCTTGCCACCATTGCCAACAACGTCGGGTGTGTTGCCGCCGGACAGAATGGCGTAACCGCCCGAGCCGCCCTTACCGCCGGTGGCGGTCTGGCTGCTGGTTCCGCCCGTTCCGTCGGCCAGGCCGACCGATGCGGAACCGCCCGCACCGCCAGCACCTGGCCCGTACTCGGCGGGAGCGCCTTCAGTCGGCAGACCCCACAGCGAGGTGCCGCCATTACCGCCGTTGCCGCCGGTGGCATTGCCGTTCACCGACGAAGCGGCACCGCCCGCGCCACCATTGCCGGCCTTGCTGGCGCCCGTGCCGCCCGCCAAGGCGCTCAGCGCCGCGAGGGATCCGCCATCGCCACCCTTACCGCCGTTGCCGCCCACCGCATTTGCGTTATCGCCCGCGGCGCTGGTGTTGGTGTCCGTGCCACCTGCGCCGCCATTACCGCCATTGCCGGAGAACAGCCCCGCGTTGCCGCCGTTGCCGCCGTTGGTGGCCGCCGAGACGAGCGTGCCGTCCTGGTTGTAAACGGCATTCACGCCGGCAGCGCCGTTACCGCCGTTGCCGCCCAACCAGCCTGCGTTGCCGCCGTTTCCACCGTTGGCGCCGGCGCCACCGTTGCCGAAGAGCAGACCACCATTGCCACCGTTGCACGCGGCGCCCACGCAATCCGAGGCGGCGTCGACGCCGTTACCGACCAGCCAGCCGTTGACACCAACAGCAGTGGCCAGGACCGACTTGGAGGCGTCAGCCTTCACCAGGCTGGCGGCGCTGGGTGCCGACGAGCAACCCGGATCGGCAACGCCGCCCTTGGTCTCGCAGGAGACGAGTCGAATCTCGTTCACCTGGACGCTCTGAGCCGAAACCGCCGTCGGCTCGTCAAGCACGGTCGCGGCCGCGGCCGCCGCCAACGCGAAGAGTCCGACCAGCGCCGCCCCGGCGACCCCCGTCGTCGTCACGTGCTTCTGAGTGGAATGCGTTGCGGCCCTGCGATATCCGACCTTCGCGTTCATACAATCCCTTTGCAATTTACGGCCTGGCCGCTAGGGCAGGCGCTGGTTCTGTGCGTTTCCTGAGAGAAAGGCAGCATCATCTTTGGATCCACTTCCATCCGGGTCAATACCTACGTCTGGCGACCAGACCGCGTTTTTGCTCGCTTTCCATCGCCACCGGCCCCGGCGCCAGACTGATTCCTCGTCCGAAAGCCCGAGGTCAAGGAGGGTAAGTGACAGGCCATCGCGCCACCTCGGAGTGGAGCCGACGGCCGCTGGAAAAAACTTCCAAAGACTCCGATTCCCCACTTTCGGGTCAGCTCACGTCTTCGCAGCAGAAGAGCTTGCTGCATAACAGGTTCCGCTAGACGATCTCAGGCCAGATGGCGGCAGTCGGCGTATGCCAGTTCGAGGACCTCACGCGCGCCCCGCAGCGCCGCACGGCTGCGATCGATGGCGGGCGCCTGCCACAGCACCGGCGACTCGACGCTGACCGGGATGTCGCGCGGTAACGCACGCAGCATCGCCACCAGGTCGATGTTCCCGGCGCCAGGGAAAAGCCGCGCGTTGCGACCCTGGTATCGCAACGCCTCGACGGTCGTGGGCCGCTCGGGCACGCCGTCACAGATCTGGACGTAACGAATCCATGCGGCAGGCAATACGTCGAGATCGGCGGGAGTGTTCATCGCCCGGTCGTAGTGCAGGGCGTCGACCAACAGCCCAATATTGGGATGCGCGGCGCGCGCGACGATCGCTGCGGCTTGCTGCAGGTTCGCGACATCCGTCCACGGCATCGGTTCAAGGTTCGGTGTCAACTCGTAATCGGCTGCCAGATCGGCGAGTTCGGCCAGATGATCGGCGAGGCGCGCGTGATCGGGATCGTTACCCGTAACCAGGATCTGGCTGGCGCCAAGGTAGGCACCGGTCTCGATGAAGGCCGCGAAGTCGTGCCGAATCCTGGTCTGAGGTGTCAGGCGCAGCACTTCGATATCGATCAAAGCCAGCCCGGTGTCGTCGAGCCTACGGCGGGTCTCGCGAACCAGCGGGGTCATACCGATCGTCGGGCGCAGGGGCTCGGCCTCGGTGGCCCGGATCAGGCGCAGGCCGACGGCGTCGAAACCCGCCTGCGCGGCGCAGTCGACCATCTCCGCCGGCCCGAGCTCGAGCACCGTGAGCGGCGCCAACGCGATCGGGTGTGTGGCGTCGGCGACGTCAACTTTGGGTCCAACCATGGATACTCCTCGTCCCCAACACCTCCCGTGGTCGCCGGCGGTGCCATTGTCGGACAACCGGGCCGGAAATTGGGGGCTACCTGTGGTCATGGTAAGGGTAGCCTTACCATATCTCATGACGTACTGTTCCGAGCCATGGACTCATCGATGATCAGTGGCGAGCTTGCGAGCATCTTGCGTGAAGATCTCCAGATCGACGTTTCACGGTTCACCCCGGCGTCCCACCTGATCGATGAGGTCGGACTCGATTCGGTGGCCTTCGCAGTCGGCATGGTCGCCATCGAGGAAAAGCTCGGCGTCGCGTTGTCAGAGGAAGAGTTGCTGAACTGCAACACACTCGGCGACCTCGACACCGCGATCCGGAACAAGAAAGCTGCCGGGTCGGCGACATCGGTGGAAGCACGGGGATGAACGCGCTGGCAGCGGCACTCAGTGAGTCGATGACGTCGTCGACGACCGACCTGGTTGTCCTCGACCGCGAGACCGACACCTGGCAACGACACCCGTGGTCTGAAGTGCACACCCGCGCCCAGCAGGCCGCGGCACTGATTGACGAAACCGGCGGCGGCGCAATTGGTCTAGTCGGTGAACCGACGATCGAACTGGTCGCCGCCCTCTTCGGGGCGATGATCTCCGGCCGAAGCGTGTCCATCCTGCCGACCATGACCCGCGGCGCCGATCCGGCTCAGTGGGCGACCGCCACGCTAGGACGCTTCCATGACATCGGCGTTGGCGCGGCTTTCAGCCACGGCGCAGAACTGAACATGTTGCTCGAGGACAACTCGTCGGTGAACGTGCGCGATGTCGCCGAGATCAACCGTTATCCGGCCGGCACGGTCGTGGCCGCGAACACCGACGTCGCGGTTCTGCAGGGGACGGCCGGATCTACCGGTTATCCCCGCACCGCCATGCTGTCGCCCGACTCGGTGCTCAGCAATGCCCGCGGATTGATCCAGCGATTGGGTGTGAACGCCGCCGGCGACACGGGCTGTTTGTGGTTACCGCTCTACCACGACATGGGGCTGACCTGCCTGGTCACCTCCGCGCTCGCGGGTATCCAGCTCTGGCTGGCACCCACTGCGGCGTTCGCGGCATCGCCGTTCCGCTGGCTGAAGTGGCTCTCCGAGAGCCGCGCCACAATCACCGCTGGCCCGAACTTCGCCTACAACCTGATCGGCAAGTACGCCAGCCGAGTCAGCGATGTCGACCTCAGCAGTGTTCGGATCGCGATCAACGGTGGCGAGCCGATCGACTGTGATGGCTTTGCCCGATTCGCAACCGCCATGGCGCCGTTCGGGTTTCACGCGTCCGCTGCCGCGCCCGCCTACGGTCTGGCCGAGTCCGTCTGCGCGGCCACCATGCCGGCCGCCGGGACCGGACTCCTGATCGACGAAGTCGACGGCCCGACGGGCCGGCAGCGGCAGGCACTTCTCGGGCCGCCGATCGAAGGTATGGAGATCCGTAGCGTGCCGGTCGACAACGCCCCGCCCGGCATCGGGCAGATCGAGATTCGCGGAACCTCGCTGATGAGCGGCTACCTCGGCGAGGATCCGATCGATCGCGAGAGCTGGTTCCCCACAGGAGACCTCGGCTATCTGACGGATGACGGCCTGGTCGTCTGCGGGCGCGCCAAAGAGATCATCTGGATTGCCGGGCGCAACATCTTCCCCAACGAAGTCGAACGCGTCGTCGCCGAGATTCCCGGCGTACGTGAGGGTGCGGTGGTAGCCGTAGGCACCCCGCCCGGTTCGCCGCGTCCGGGACTGGTGGTGGCCGCCGAATTCCGCGGCCGCGACGAAGCCGCTGCGCGCGCCGCGGTGACCCAACGGGTGGCCGCGGTGTGTGGTGTCGCACCGGCCACCGTCATGCTGCTGGCACCCGGGGCACTGCCCCGGACATCGTCGGGCAAGCTGCGCCGCCTGGAAGTGCAGAGCCAGCTGGAATCGGTGAATGCGTGACCGAGTTCGCCGAGTTACTGGACACCACCTTCGACAGGCAGGTCGAACTCTGGACCGCGGATGCCGAAGCCAGCGAAAGGTTCCCGCGGCAGCTGATCGAGCACCTCGGCAAGTCTGGGGTGTTCCGGCACAAGTGGGGCGAGCCCACCCAGACCCATGCCGACCTCGGCAAGCTCATCGCGCTTGCATCCGCCCTCGGCGAGCTCATGTCGGCCGGCATCGCCGTCGGAGCCAGCCTGCACGACTCGGCAATCGCGATTTTGCGCCGCTTCGCAAGATCCGATTACCTGCGCGATATCTGCGAGCAGGCCATCGACGGCGACGCCGTGCTGTGCATCGGCGCATCGGAGGAATCGGGCGGGTCGGATCTGCAGATCTGTGAAACCACAATTCGCCAACGCAACGGCGGATTCGACGTCCGCGGGACCAAGAAGTTCGTCTCGCTGTCCCCCATCGCCGATCACATCATCGTGGTCGCCCGCAGTGTCGACCACGACGCCGGGAGCCGGCACGGCAATGTCGCACTGATCGCGGTACCGACCGCGAACGTCGATGTGCAGCCGCCCTATCGCAAACTCAGTGCCGGACCGCTGGAGACCGCGGCAGTCCACATCGACACCTGGGTACCCGAGGACGCACTCGTGGCGCGCTCCGGCACCGGGCTGGCCGCGATCAGCTGGGGTCTTGCCCACGAACGTGTCTCGGTAGCTGCACAGGTCGCGGCGTCATGTGAGCGAGCCATCGGAATCACTCTGGCACGCATGATGACCCGCAAGCAGTTCGGTCAAACACTCTTCGAACACCAGGCGCTGCGGCTGCGGATCGCCGACCTCTCCGCGCGCGTGTCCCTGCTGTGCCACGCCCTCGACGGGTTCGCCGCGGGAGGCCGCCTCGACCTGCGTACCGCCGCGGCGTTGAAAGTCAGCGCCGCGCGACTGGGCGAGGAGGTCGCCGGGGAGTGCCTGCACATCTTCGGCGGCTCGGCATTCCTGGTCGACGAGACACCGCTGGGCCGATGGTGGCGCGACATGAAGCTGGCGCGCGTCGGCGGTGGTACCGACGAAGTGCTGTGGGAGTTGGTCGCCGCCGGGCTCAAGCCCGACTTCGACGGCTACGCCAAGTTCGTCGGCCGCTCGAACGAATAGAGCGCCATCCGCCGGTTCGACATGTCGTGCTCGCCGAGGAACTGGCAGCCGACGAATTCGCACAGCCGCCGCGCGGACGTGTTGCGATGGTCGGGGTCGAACATCACACGGCGACAGCGCGGTTCGATGGCGAACAGGCTGGCGATGATGCGCGGCAGCAAGCGGGGCGCCAAACCCCGGTTGACAACCCCCACGTCGGCGATCGCGGCGTGCAGCCCGAGGTCCCATGGGTCGACGTCATAGCGAGGAGCGATCGAATCCTTTGCAGCCCGATAGATCTCGAGATACGCACCGTCAACACCGTTGAGGCTGGCGATGAGTGGCAGCGAATAGGAGCCGCCGAGTTGAGCCAGGAGATGGTTGCGCCAGCGCTCGACCGGCCAGTCGTATTCCCATGCCTGCGCCAGGTGCGGCCGGTTCATCCACTCGGCGACCATCGCGGCATCGGACTCGGTCGCGGCCCGCAGCGCGTACGGCGGATCGACGCTCGGAACCGGGGGCGCCGGCACCGCCGCCACCTCATCGGACAGGTCGGTCAGCGCGCGGGCAAGAACAAGCTCGGTCATCGTTGGGGAGCGTAGCGCAGGGACCCGCGGCAGCGGTGAGTCCGATCCCCGACATCGCGACCGCGGGTGCGGTTGAATGAACCGGTGGCCGAGATTCGCCGCACGCGCGCGGTAGCGGCCGAGCCGCAGGCAATTTGGAATGTCCTGGCAGACTTCGGGGCCATCAGCGGGTGGTCCGACAAGGTGGACCATTCCTGTTTGTTGAGCCCCAAGGCACAAGACCTGGGTGTCTCCACCACCCGGCGCGTTCAGGTCGGCCGGAACACTCTCGTCGAGCGGATCACCGAGTTCGACCCGCCGAGCACGCTGGCCTATGACGTCGAAGGCTTTCCCCGTTGGTTGCGGGTGAACAATCGCTGGACACTCACACCGTCGGCCAGCGCAACTGCAGTCTCGCTGGTCAGCACCATCACGGTCGCCGGCCCGCTGGGACGGATCGTCGAAGGTGTCGTGACCCCCGCCTGCGTCAAGACGCTCGACGGACTGCTCACCGGACTGGCGAGAAAATTGGAGGGCCACCGTGTCTGAAGTGTCTGACCGCCCCGACATCATCATCGTGATGACCGACGAGGAGCGTGCCACCCCTCCCTACGAATCGGGCGACGTCCTCGCCTGGCGGCGGCGGGCATTGACCGGCCGGCGGTGGTTCGACGAGCACGGGGTCAGCTTCGGCCGCCACTACACCGGCTCGTTGGCCTGCGTACCGAGCCGGCCGACGATCTTCACCGGGCAGTATCCCGACCTGCACGGCGTCACCCAGACCGACGGCATCGGGAAGTCCTTCGACGATTCACGGATGCGGTGGCTGCGGCGCGGAGAAGTTCCGACCCTAGGCAATTGGTTTCGCGCCGCGGGCTACGACACCCACTACGACGGTAAGTGGCACATTTCCCACGCCGATCTGACCGACCCAGCGACCGGCCGGCCGCTGGCGACCAATAACGACGACGGTGTCGTCGACCCCGTCGCGGTCCAGCGTTATCTGGACGCCGACCCGCTGGAGCCGTTTGGTTTCTCCGGCTGGGTCGGTCCCGAACCGCACGGAGCCGGACTGGCCAACAGCGGATTCCGTCGCGATCCCCTGATTGCCGATCGGGTGGTGGCCTGGCTGCAGGACCGCTACGCTCGCAGACGCGCCGGTGACGCCGCCGCACTGCGACCGTTCCTGCTCGTCGCGAGCTTCGTCAACCCGCACGACATCGTGCTGTTTCCGACCTGGGCGGCCCGAAGTCCGCTGTCGCTCTCGCCGTTGGATCCCCCGCCGGTGCCCGCGGCGCCCACCGCAACCGAAGACTTGCGGACTAAACCGGCCGCGCAGATCGCCTTCCGTGAGGCCTACTATTCCGGGTACGGTCCAGCGCCGGCGATCCAACAGGTGTACGACCGCGGCGCACAGCGCTATCGCGACCTCTACTACCGGCTGCACGCCGAAGTGGACGGACCGATCGACCGAGTGCGCCGTGCGGTGACCGAGGGCGGATCGGCTGATGCCGTGCTGGTGCGCACCGCCGACCATGGCGATCTGCTCGGCGCCCACGGTGGACTGCATCAAAAGTGGTTCAACCTCTACGACGAAGCAACACGGGTGCCGTTCGTGATCGCGCGGGTCGGTACGCGTGCGACCCAGCCGCGCCTGGTCAGCGCACCGACCTCCCACGTGGATCTGGTTCCGACCTTGCTCGGCGCCGCCGGCATCGACGTAGCCGCCGTTGCCGCAACACTTTCCGAGTCGTTCTCGGAAGTGCATCTCTTGCCGGGCCGCGACCTGATGCCGATCGTCGACGGGGCACCCGATGACGAACGCCGCGCCGTGTACATCATGACCCGCGACAACATGCTCGAAGGTGACACAGGAGCCTCCGGTCTGGCGCGGCGACTCAAACAGACCGTGAATCCGCCTGCACCGCTGCGCATCCGGATTCCGGCTAATACTGCGGCGAACTTCGAGGGGCTCGTCACCCGGGTAGACGATCACCTGTGGAAGCTCGTGCGTTCATTCGACGACCCCGGCACCTGGACCGAACCCGGGGTTCGGCACCTGGCCGCCAATGGCCTGGGCGGACAGACCTACCGAACCAGCCCGCTCGACGATCAGTGGGAGCTCTACGACCTGACCGACGATCCGATCGAAGCGGTCAATCGATGGACCGACCCGGAGTTGCACGACGTGAGGGCGCAGCTGCGGACGCAGCTCAAACAAGTACGCGCGGACGCGGTGCCCGAACGAAACAACCCGTGGCCGTATGCCTCGCGGCGGCCGCCGCCAGCGCGGCGCCGGTTATTCCCTTAGGCTGCAATCAGTTTCAGTGGCAGCCGGTCGTGCCGGCGAATGATGTTGTTCATCGCCCATACGGGTGGACCGAGCTGGTCGATCCGGGAAACGCGCGCTACCAGCGCGCGTAGCATCGCCGCCGTCTCCAGCCTGGCCAGACCCTGCCCGGCACAGGCATGGGCGCCCTGACCGAACCCGATGTGACGTCCGGCATCACGGGTGATGTCGAATACCTCGGGTTGGTTCCACTCGCGCTCGTCGCGGTTGGCTGATGCATACAACACCAACACCCGCGCGCCGGCGGGCAGGACCATCCCCGCGATGCCGGTGTCCTCGCGGGTCTGGCGGGCAAACGCGCGTAGTGGTGTCTCATAGCGGATCACCTCGTTGATGGCGTTGGGGATCCGGTGTGGTTCGGCCCTGAGCAACTGCCACTGATCGTGGTGCGCGGCGAACAGGTGTAGCGCATTGGAGATCGCGCTAATCGTGGTATCCAATGACGGTGCGATGTAGTCGACCAGCAGCGGCGGACATTCCTCAAGCGCCAGGTTGCCTTCGTCCGCGGCGGCCAGCAGTTCATGCGCCATGCTGCCGTCGAGCACCGTACGCCGGCGAACGACGCGACGGGCGAACCGCAACATTTGCGCCGTCCCGACGACCGACCTGACCGCCTGCCTGTTCAGCGGGCCGAGTGCATCGAAAGTCGCTCCGGCCCAGTCGATCAGGTGTCGCCGTTGGTCACGGGGCCAACCCACCAGATCCGGTACGACAGCCAGCGGAAGCGCCGAGGCCAACTCCACGCCGTCGATCTCGCCGCGAGCCACCGCGGCGTCGACGACCTCCTCGGCAAGCCGGTCGACAGTGTCGGCGATGGACCGCAGCGCACGGGGTAACAACCGGTGCGCCACCAGTTTGCGGCGCCGCTCATGTTCGGCACCGTCGCTGTTGAGCGTGGTGCCTCGGGAAAACCGGTTACTGATCCGGTTGAGCGCAACTCCGTTGCCAGAGATGAATGCCGCGTCGTCGCGTAACACGGCTTTGCACTCGGCGTAGCGAGGCAGCGCGTAGACGCGCTGGCGGGGCAGCCACACGACCGGCCCGATCTGGCGCAGCCGTCGATAGTGCGGGTAGGGATCGCTGATCGCACTGCGGGCATAGATATCGGCTCGATATTCCGCGGCATCGCGAAGCTGGCGCATTCGTCCGCCCCTCACCTTGACTGAGCATTCCGTCGTATGTGACGATTTCGTCATACAGTAACTCGGGAGGTTGCGGTGGGCAATAGCGCTGACGTGCACAGCGACCAGGGCGCGCTGCGCGGTGAACATCCGGGCCGGTCGCGTAACCCGGTCATCAAGGTCCTCGACCTGGCCTGGTTGGAGTTCGAGAAGCCCGACCTTGCCGCCGCCGAAACCTTTGCGCAGGCATTCGGCTTTCAGCCGGTCGCCCGCACGGCCGACGAACTGCAGTTACGCGGTGCAGACGCCGGGGCCCCGTGCGTTCTCATCCGCCGGGGAGCGCAGACCCGGTTCTGCGGGATCGCGTTCAAGGCCCACGACGACGTCGATGTCCACACACTCGCCGAGGCGAACGGCGCCCGGGCAAAGGCCCTGCCGGAATCACTCGGCGGGCTGTCGGTTCAGCTCACCGATCCCGGCGGTATCCCGGTGAAGGTCGTGGCCGGATTGAACGAACTCCCCGAACTGCCCGCCCAACGCCCGCATGTCTTCAACGTCGGCCGACAACCCACCCGCGTCAACGCCACCCAGCGGCCGCCGCGAGCGCCCGCGGTTGTCCAGCGACTCGGCCATGTCGTCATGCAGTCGACGAAATACCTCGAAGCGCTGAATTGGTATCTCGACAACCTCGGGCTCATCGTCAGCGACTTCCTCTACTTCCCGGGCCAGCGCGGTCGCGGACCCACCATGAGCTTCATCCGCTGTGACCGCGGTTCCGTCCCCGCCGATCACCACACGCTGGCCCTGGCACTGGGCCCGGCGAACCGCTACGTACATTCGGCGTATCAGGTCGGCGATCTCGATGCGCTGGCCGCGGGTGGCGAATATCTCGGCGCACAGGGCTATTTCCGATCGTGGGGCATCGGCAGACACATCCAGGGCAGCCAGTTGTTCGACTACTGGCGAGACCCGGACGGATTCCTCGTCGAGCACTACGCCGACGGTGACGTGTTCGACAGCACCCTTGAGCCGGGCTGGGCACCGTTCACCGCGTCCGGCCTCGCCCAGTGGGGGCCGCCGGCCACCGCGGACTTCCTCGGGACCAGTCCCAAACACGCACGCCACGAGGTGGTCTCGATGATCACCGGCCTGCGCGAGAAGAACGAGTTCGACATCAAACGCCTTATCGGCTTGCTGAAAGTTGCCACCTCATGAGCATTTCCATCCTCCGCACCGCAGACGCATGGTGGGCTGCCGCCCCCGCAGGCGCCGTCAGGATCGCCACATCGGCGCGCACTACCGCAGAGCTGCTGGCCGACCGCCCGGCCATCGATGCGGCCGCGCACGGCACCGACACTGTCGACATCAAAGAACTCGACCTGCGCTCACCGGTGACCACACCGTGCCGGGTGGTGGCCCAGATGACGAACTTCACCTCGCACGTCCGCGACTCCGGCATGGACCCGAAGACCGTTCCGCTGACCTTCTTCCGCAAATCGTCGGCATCCATCAGCGGGCCGTTCGCACCGGTGCGAAAGCCTGCACACGTCAAGTTCCTCGACTACGAGGTGGAGATCGGGCTCGTCATTGGCCGTGACATGCCAGTCGGCACAACGGTTTCCGCGGAAACGCTCAGCGATTACGTCGCGGGCCTGGTGGTGACCAACGACGTGTCGGCACGCGACATCCAGCTGCCACAGACCCAGTTCTACGAGGCCAAGTCGTATCCGACCTTCACCCCGGTCGGACCAGCCTTGGTGTTGATCGATGCCGGCGAGCTCACCCGGTTCGACGAGCTGCGGCTGCGGTTGACCGTCAACGGCGAGGAACGCCAGAACACCCTGGTCGGCGGGGACATGCTCTACCGCCCGCTGGAGGCACTCCAATCGCTATGCCGTTTCCAGGATCTCGCGGCCGGCGACCTGATCCTGACCGGGACACCCGCGGGCACGGCGCTCAGCGCACCCCCGAAACCCATCGAGATCATCGGTTCGCTGTTGCCGCCGGCGATCAAGTGGAAGGCGTTCTTCAAGCGCCAGGCCACCAACCCGAAGTACCTGCACGATGGCGATGTGATTGAGGCAACGGTGCGCACCGACGACGGTGCCATCGACCTCGGCACCCAGCGGATGACGGTGACCTACTCCTGAAAAGTCACGGCCGGCAACGGCAATGTGCAGACTTCGTGAGCATCCTGGGCCGACATGCCGAACAGCCGCAGGACGTCCTGGGTGACGGCGTCGGCCGTGGCACCGGCATCCCGGTCGGGACGCACCTGCAGCAGATACCCCAGACCCAGCAGCGCGCCGGCGGCCACCGAAAGGGTCAACTCCGGATCCTCGACATGGAAGCGCCCGGCGGCGACGGCGGCCTTGATGTCGCGCATGGCCCGCGGAGCCAGGCCACGATCCGAGGACAGCAGCGCCCCCCAGTTATCCAACAGGATCCGGCTCTCCTGTGGGCGCTCCCGGAAGAACCGTCCAGACAGCCGAAAACTGCACGCGAACACGGCAGCCGGGTCCTCGATATCGGCCGTGAGCTGATCCAACACGGCGCCGTGCTGGTCGAGCACATCACCCACCGCGGCCTCGAACAGCTCCTCTTTGCTCTCGAAGTGGTTGTAGAACGACCCCATTCCGACGTCGGCGGCCTGGGTGATCTCCAGAACCGGCACGTTGTGCCTGCCCGCGGCGATCATCGACTGAGCGGCCTTGATCAACGCCATCCGAGTCCGCTGCTTGCGGCGCTCCAGCCGGTTGATCGGCACTTCGGTCACGGGTCCCCCAACGTCAGGTGTTAGGCGGATACTACCGGTTCTCACTTCTGATGATTTCCTCAGTTAAGGGTTGACCATAAGTGTCGGCGTATGTGACGATTTCGTCAGTTACTTGGAAAGGGTCGCTATGAGCTGCACTCATGCACCTCCGGTGGTGATCGTCGGCGCCGGGCCGACCGGGATTACCGCTGCCACCCTGCTCGCCCAATACGGCGTGCGCAGTCTCGTACTCGATCGTTATGCCGACGTGTATCCGCAACCTCGCGCCGTGCATCTGGACGACGAGGTGTTCCGCATCGTGCACCGGCTGGGGATCGCCGAGGAGTTCGCCACCATCTCCCGGCCCGCGCTGGGCCTGCGACTGCTGGATCCTCAGATGCGGGTGCTGGCCGAGTTCAGTCGGGATCCCGCGCGCGCACCACACGGATACCCGCAGGCCAACATGTTCGACCAACCGGAGTTCGAGGCGCTGCTCCGCACCAATCTCGCCCACCACCCACTGGCCACGTTGCGGGGCAACGTCGAGGTCACCGATATCGCCCAGATCGCTGGCGGCCGTGCCCGGATCACCTATACCGACCGTGCCGACGGCCGCGAGCATGCCGTCGAGACCGACTACGTGCTGGGTTGCGACGGGGCCAACAGCCTGGTCCGCGCACGAATCGGATCGACCATGCGCGACTTGCGATTCGAACAGCGCTGGCTGGTGGTCGATGTGGCGACGACGACGGACCTGGGCCAGTGGGCTGGTGTGCACCAACTGTGTGATCCGCACCGGGCCGGCACCTTCATGCAGATCGGCGATGCGCGCTACCGGTGGGAGTTCCGGTTGCGGCCCGGCGAGAGTGCTGACGACTTCGACACTTTGGAAACACTCGCCCCGCTGCTCGCGCCATGGACAGCGGCAACGAGTATCGGCGAACTCGAGCTTATTCGGGTCGCCGAGTACACCTTCCGCGCCCAGCTCGCCGACCGCTGGCGGCGGGCCAACACTTTCCTACTCGGCGATGCCGCTCACCTGACGCCCCCGTTCGTGGGCCAGGGCATGGGTGCGGGGCTACGCGATGCGATGAACCTGGCCTGGAAGCTGGCGGGTGTGATCGACGGAACGCTTACCCCCGGCGCATTGGATAGCTACGAGCAGGAGCGAAAGCCGCACGCACACAAAATGATCGGACTCGCATTGATGGTCGGCCGAGCCATGACCTCTGGCGGTGGGTTCGGCAATATGTTGCGCCGCAATGTCATTCCGCATATCTATCGGTTGCCCGGACTACGGGAGCGGGTGATCGATTCTCGGACACCACCGCTACACCGCTCGGCACTGGTCCACCGGTCGCAGCTAGCGGGTCGGCTGGGCGGGACAATGTGCCCCAACGCCGTGGATCCAGCTGGCGGGCGCCTCGACGACCTGTTGGGCAACGGCTTTGCCATCGTGACGATACGGACACCCGACGCCGCCGAGGTTAAGGTCGCCGAACAATACGGCGCCGCAGTCCATGTGGCGAAGCCCGGCAGCGAACTAGCGGACTGGCTTTGCAATGGACATGCCGGTGCGGCGATCCTCCGGCCTGATCGGACCGTGTTGCGCGCCGGCCGTGATGTCGAGGGGCTCGTACGCCTACTCGGGCGCTATCTGGTGGCTGTCAACGAAAACCAGCGTGCCGGCATCCAGTAGGACCGCCCAGCGCCGGGCCGCATCCGAAATGTGCACATCACCGACATCGACGGCATGGCCCGCCAAGTCGCCGAAATCCTCAACGACGACACCGCGTACCTCGTCGTCGGTGTCGACATAGACCCGAACGCGTTGACTGACGGCGATCACTTCGTCGCTGTCAGCGCGCTTTCCCGCTGTCTTCTTGACCACCCGAACACCTTCCCCGGCACATACAGTCAGGCCAGTACAGCACGTTCACGGCCGATACGGACCGGAATTTCGCGGTATTGGCGGCGCGATCGACCACAGAACTTCGCTTTCGTCCTGCCCCGGGTTGTCCCAGGAGTGCACGGCCTTCGCCGAGAACGTGTAGCAGTCGCCGGTTTTGAGAACCGATTCCTGGCCGTCGACGGTGAGGCGCAGGCACCCGCGAAGAACGAAGACGAAGATGGTTTCGGACTCCAATATGTAGGCACCACCCGTGCCGCCACCGGGCCGCAACACCGACCGCATCACCTGAAGGTTGCGTTCGGTCTCCGGTGTCAGCAGGTACTCGCGGATTCCGCTGCCGCCCATCTCCACTGGCGCACCGCCACCGCCGCGTACGACTGCCGAGTCCGGGTAGTCGAACAGGGAACCCACTGACACACTGAGGATTTCGCACACCTTGAGAAGGTTGGGCACCGAGATCGTGGTCTGGCCGCGTTCGACCAGGCTCAGAAATCCCTTGGTCAGCCCGGCGCGATCGGCGACCGCCTCCAATGTCAGTTCCCGTTCTTTGCGCAGCGCGCGGAGCTTCGGGCCGAGTCGATTCATCCAGCCGTCAACACCGGCCAGAACACTGGTGGACGCGTCCTGCGACATCGGGACACCTCCCCTTCACCAGATCGATCGGCCACCGGGCCTTGCGCCACCAAAGTTTAGCGGTATATAACTTTCATAAGTTTTACACCACTAAACCATCAGGACGGAATAATGAGTCTGTACGCCGTGGTCGACCCGAAATCCGGTGAAGTGGTGCGGGAGTACCCGACCGCGACCGACGAGCAGATCGAGCAGGCGCTGGCCGCGGCGGCCAAGGCGTACCGGGAATGGTCGAAGACGTCGACGCTGGCCGACCGGGTGGCCCTGATCCGGCGGGTGGCCGCACTGCACACCGAGCGCCGCGAGAAGCTCGCCGAGATCATCCATCGCGAGATGGGCAAGCCGCTCGACCAGGCCATCGGCGAAGTGGACTTCAGCGCCGCGATCTACGAGTACTACGCCGACAACGCCGAGAAGTTCCTCGCCGACGAGCCAATCCAGCTGCTCGACGGGGACGGCAGTGCGGTCATTAAGCGTGGCCCGGTCGGCGTCCTGCTGGGCATCATGCCGTGGAACTACCCCTACTACCAGGTCGCTCGGTTCGCCGGCCCCAACCTGACGCTGGGCAACACGATCGTGCTCAAGCACGCCCCGCAGTGCCCCGAATCCGCCGACGCGATCCAGCAGATCTTCGACGACGCCGGCTACCCCGCCGGCGCCTACGTCAACGTCTATGCGACCAACGAGCAGATCGCCGACGCCATCGCCGACCCACGGGTGCAGGGCGTATCGCTGACCGGCTCCGAGCGCGCTGGCGCCGCGGTCGCTGAGATCGCCGGCCGCAACCTGAAGAAGGTCGTGCTGGAGCTCGGCGGTTCTGATCCGTTCATCGTTCTGTCCAGCGACGACCTGGACGCAACCGTCGAGGCGGCGATGGCGGGCCGCTTCGAGAACACCGGACAGGCCTGCAACGCGGCCAAGCGCTTCATCGTCGCCGCCGACCTCTACGACGAGTTCCTCGACAAGTTCACCAAGAAGGTGGTCGAGGCCGCCGACGGACTGGCCCCACTGTCCTCGCTGGGCGCAGCCCAGCGACTGGGCGAGCAGATCGATCGCGCGGTGGCCGACGGCGCCAACCTCGTCTCCGAGGGCAAGCGCGACGGCGCCTATTTCCCACCAGGTGTGCTGACCGGGGTCACCCCCGATTCGGCGACCTACCGTGAGGAGCTGTTCGGCCCGGTGGCGATGGTGTTCAAGGTGAACTCCGAGGACGAAGCCGTGGAGCTGGCCAACGACATCCCCTTCGGGCTCGGCTCGTATGTGTTCACCACCGACGAGGACCAGGCCAAGCGCGTCGCCGACAAGATCGACGCCGGAATGGTGTTCGTGAACGTCGTCGGCGCCGACGGGGTCGAGCTGCCGTTCGGCGGGGTGAAACGCTCCGGGTTCGGCCGCGAGCTGGGCCGGTTCGGCATCGACGAGTTCGTCAACAAGAAACTGATCCGGATCGGATAACCCATGAGCGCCGCTACTGCGCCGGTCCAGAAGGATCTTTACAGCCCGCTGGAGCTGTTTGCGACCGATCGTCTGCTTGACGCCGACGAACGGGATATCGCGGCAACTGTGCGCAAGTTCGTCGATACCAAGCTCCGCCCGAATGTCGGGGACTGGTTCGAATCTGCCACGCTGCCAAAAGAACTCGGTAGGGAGTTCGGTGCGCTGGGCTTGCTGGGTATGCACCTGCAGGGGTATGGATGCGCGGGTACCAACGCGGTGAGCTACGGGCTGGCCTGTATGGAGCTCGAGGCCGGTGACAGCGGTTTCCGCAGCTTCGTGTCGGTGCAGGGCTCGCTGTCGATGTTCTCCATCTACCGTTACGGCTCCGAGGAGCAGAAGAACGAGTGGCTGCCCCGGCTGGCCACCGGCGAGGCAATCGGGTGCTTCGGGCTGACCGAACCCGACTTCGGCTCCAACCCGGCCGGGATGCGCACGCGCGCCCGCCGCGACGGCCGCGACTGGGTCCTCGATGGCACCAAGATGTGGATCACCAACGGCAATCTCGCCGATGTGGCCACGGTGTGGGCTAGAACAGGCGACGGCGACGGCGATATCAGCGGCTTTCTGGTCCCGACCGACACCCGGGTTTCACCGCCAACGTCATCCACAAGAAGCTGTCGTTGCGCGCCTCGGTGACCTCCGAGCTGGTACTGGACAATGTCCGGCTGCCGGCCTCGGCGCAGCTACCGGAAGCCACCAGCCTGGGTGCGCCACTGTCCTGCCTCAATGAGGCACGGTTCGGCATCGTGTTCGGTGCACTCGGTGCCGCACGTGACAGCCTGGAGACCGCGATCGCCTACACCAGGGAGCGTGAGGTCTTCGACCGGCCGCTGTCGAGTTTCCAGCTGACGCAGGAGAAGCTGGCCAACATGACCCTGGAGTTGGGCAAGGGCATGCTGCTGGCCGTCCACCTCGGCCGGATGAAAGACGCCGAAGGTGCCCGCCCCGAACAGATCAGCCTGGGCAAACTCAACAATGTCCGCGAGGCGCTGGCCATCGCCCGCCAGTGCCGAACCCTGTTGGGCGGCAGCGGGATCACCCTCGAATACTCTCCGCTACGACACGCCAACAATCTCGAATCGGTGCTCACCTACGAAGGCACCTCCGAAATGCACCTACTCTCAATCGGACGCGCCCTGACCGGACAAGCAGCGTTCCGCTGAGATGACCAGCCCGAACGAACTCCGGCACTTGATCGCCGGGCAATGGCGCGACGGCGCCGGCGACATGGTGACCAGCGTCAACCCCGCGCGTCCCCGTGTGGTTGTCGCCGAGGGACATTGCGCGACGGTTGCCGATGTCTCGCACGCGGTCGCCGCGGCGGGTGAGGCACTCACGAGCTGGGCCGGCACGCCCATACATCAGCGCGGTGCGGTGCTGCTGGCTGCCGCCGACGCAGTCGAGCGCAATGCGCCGTCCTGGGGTTTGGAGCTGGCGACCGAGGAAGGCAAGACCACAGCCGAGGGTATCGGCGAGGTCCGGCGGGCCGCCCAGATCCTGCGGTATTACGGCAACGAGGGCGACCGGCAGAGCGGCGAGATCTTCGCCTCCCCCCGCGCCGGTGAACAAATCCTGGTGACCCGCAAGCCGATTGGCGTCGTCGCCGTCATCACCCCGTTCAACTTCCCGATCGCCATCCCAGCCTGGAAAATCGCGCCCGCACTGGTATACGGCAACACCGTGGTGTGGAAACCGGCCAGCACCGTTCCCCTACTGGCAATCCGGCTCGCGGAAGCATTAACCGATGCCGGCCTGCCCCCGGGAGTGCTCAACCTGGTGATCGGCGACTCGCCAGTCGGTGCGGCACTGGCCGACCACCCCGACGTCGCCGCGATCAGCTTCACCGGCTCCACCACGGTCGGCCGGCGCATCGCCGCCGCGGCCGCAGCCCGCGGGGTACCAGCTCAGGCCGAAATGGGCGGAAAAAACGCCGCCGTCGTCCTCGATGACGCAGACATCGACCTAGCGCTGGACCAAGTCATACTCGGGGCCTTCCGCTCCACCGGCCAAAAATGCACAGCCACCTCACGATTAATCGTCACCGAGCGGATTGCCGATCGATTCCTGGAAGAACTCACGGCACGGGTGGAGGCGCTGGTCGTCGGCGATCCGACCGACGAAGCGACGCAGATGGGTCCGGTCATCACCGGCGCGGCCCAGCGGAACATCTACGGGGGCATCGGGTCAGCGATCAACCAAGGCGTCGAGGTACTGACCGGCGGCGAGCCCTACTTCAAGGGGCTTAGGGCCGAGGGCTTCTTTGTCGCACCCACGATCGTGGAAGTGGTAGGGCCTGCCGACATCTGGTCCGAGGAGTTGTTCGGCCCTGTGCTCGCCGTCAAACGCGCCACCGACGCCGACCAGGCGTTCGCGCTGGCCAACGACAGCGAATTCGGCTTGTCCGCCGCGGTGTTCACCCAGGACCTGACGCGGGCGCTTGCCGCGGTCGAGCACATCGATGTTGGTGTGCTGCACATAAACTCCGAATCGGCCGGCGCCGACCCGCACGTGCCGTTCGGCGGGGCGAAAAAGAGCGGACTCGGCCCCAAAGAGCAGGGCACCGCAGCGCGCGAGTTTTTCACCCACACCACGACGGTCTATCTCCGTTGAGTGAGCGTTGAGGGCGCAAGATCCCGCGAATTTTCTGCGCTGGTGCTCACTGAACGCCTGAACTACGGCTCGACAGTGACTTTGATGGCCTCACCACTTTTGACGATGCCGAAGGCATCCAGCACGTTGTCGAGCGAGATATGGCACGTGATCAGGTCTTTGACCGGAACCTGCCCGGTGGAGATGTACTCGAGCGCGCGCTTGTTGTGCTCAGGGGCCGAGCCGTTGGCCCCGTGGATGTGCAACTGCCGGTAATGCACGACGTTGGAATCGCAGGTGATCGTGGGGTTGGTCTTGGGAAGACCACCAAAGAACGAAATCCGCCCGCTGCGTGCGGCCATCGCGATCGCCTGCTCCTGGGTGATGTTGGCCGCCGTCGCGGTGATGACCACGTCGGCGCCGCGGCCGCCGGTGAGCTCCATGACCTTGTCGACGACGTCGACATCGGCGGCATTGATGACCTCGTCGGGGCCGACGGCATCGGCTGACATCTTGAGTCGGCTGTCGTTGACATCGACCAGATAGACCGGGCCGCACTTGTGCACGCCGCGGGCGATCCGGATGTGCATGCACCCGATCGGGCCGGCGCCGAAAACCACGACGGTGTCACCCTCTTCGATCCCGAGCAGTTCCTGGGCGTTGATGGCACACGCGAACGGCTCGGCGGCCGACGCTTCGTCGAAGCCGACGTTGTCCGGGATGCGGTTCAGCCCATCGACGGCCAGCACCTGCTTGGGCACGATCATGTACTCGGCGAACCCGCCGTCGTACTGATAGCCCACCGAGGTCTGGTTCTGGCACACCGCCATCCAGCCCTTGCGGCATTCGTGACACTTCCCGCACGGCACCGCGGCGATCACCTGCACCCGGTCGCCGGCCTGCCAATCGCTGCCGTAGGCCTGGTTGACGTCCGCACCGACCTCGACGATCTCACCGGCAATCTCGTGCCCGATGGTCCGCGGCGGGGTGAGGTTCTGGTGCCCGTTGTAGAAGATCTTGACGTCGGTGCCGCACGTCGAGCAGTTGCGCACCCGAATCTTGACCTCGTCAGCACCACAGGTGGGCTCGGGAACATCCTCCAGCCGGACATCCTCGGGGGCGTAGAAGCGCAGGGCTTTCATGGCGATCGTCCTTCCGATAGTCCTGTGTTCCAGACAACCCTAGCGACAATCCGGGCATAAATCCACAATCATTTCTGCCCGTTTATGACCGATTGCTTGCGCTACTGCCCGATTATGGGGTTTACTGGTCGTCGGATGTGACCGGCATCACCCCATGATCGGAGGCCTCGAGTTGTCCACCACCGAGACGACGCCGCGGAGCGGCGCACGGGTTCACGTTCAGAAACTGGGCACGTCGCTGTCGAACATGGTCATGCCCAATATCGGCGCGTTCATCGCCTGGGGCCTGATCACCGCACTGTTCATCAAGGCCGGCTGGCTGACCGGGATCTTCCCGGGATTGCGTGACCCGGCCGGGTGGGTGGCCAAGATCGGCGGCTGGGGTGACTTCGCCGACGGCGGCATCGTCGCGCCGATGATCACCTACCTGCTACCGATCCTGATCGGAGCCACCGGCGGGCGGATGGTGTACGGGATCCGCGGCGGTGTCGTCGGTGCAATCGCGACCATGGGCGTCATCGCCGGCACCGACATCCCGATGTTCCTCGGCGCGATGATCATGGGGCCCCTCGGCGGTTGGGTGATCAAGAAGGTCGACGCCATCTGGGACGGCAAGATCCGCCCCGGCTTCGAGATGCTCATCGACAACTTCTCCGCAGGCATCGTCGGGCTCATCCTGGCCGCCTTTGGCTTTTTCGGAATCGGTCCGATCGTGTCGAGCTTCAGCCACGGCGCCGGCAAGGTCGTGGATTTCCTGGTCGCCCACGATCTGCTGCCGCTGACATCGATCTTCATCGAGCCGGCCAAAGTCCTCTTCCTCAACAACGCCATCAACCACGGGGTGCTGACTCCGCTGGGGACTACGCAGGCACTGGCGACCGGTAAGTCGGTGCTGTTCCTCCTGGAGGCCAACCCCGGCCCCGGCCTGGGAATCCTGCTGGCGTTCATGGCATTCGGTCGAGGTGCCGCAAAGGCATCGGCACCCGGTGCGGCAATCATCCAGTTCTTCGGCGGCATCCACGAGATCTACTTCCCGTACGTCCTGATGAAGCCCAAGTTGATCCTCGCCACGATCTTGGGCGGCATGACGGGCGTCTTCATCAATGTGCTGTTCGGATCGGGCTTGCGTGCGCCTGCCGCACCCGGGTCGATCATCGCCGTCTACGCGCAGACCGCCACCGGCAGCTACCTCGGTGTCACGCTGTCGGTAATCGGCGCGGCTGCAGTCTCATTCGTAGTGGCCGCCCTGCTGTTGAAGACGGATAAGTCCGAAGACGACGGCGATCTGGCCGCCGCGACCGCAGGTATGGAGGCCCTCAAAGGTAAGAAGTCGAGCGTGTCGGCGGCGCTGGTGGGATCGGCCAACAGCGGTCCGATCAGCAACATCGTCTTCGCCTGTGATGCCGGCATGGGGTCCTCGGCGATGGGCGCCTCGGTACTGCGAAAGAAGGTGCAGGGCGCCGGCTTTGCCAATGTCAAGGTCACCAACCAATCGATCGCGAACCTCACCGACACCTACGGACTGGTGGTGACGCACCAGGACCTGACCGCCCGCGCGAAGCAGAGAACGCCGTCGGCGGTGCACATCTCGGTGGAGAACTTCATGAACGCCCCACAGTACGACGAGATCGTAGAACTGCTCGGGGAGGTCAACGGCGGCAACGGCGCTGCAGCCACCCCAAGCGTCGAGGAGCCGGCCGACGAGGCGCCGCCTCAGGACGTGCTGGCGGTTGAGTCCATCGTGCTCGCGGGTACGGCCACCACACGAGACGGTGCGATCAGCGAGGCCGGCCGGTTACTCGTGGCGTGTGGCGCCGTCGAACCGTCCTACGTCCACGCGATGCACGAGCGGGAGGGCTCGGTGTCGACATATATGGGCAATGGCCTGGCCATCCCGCACGGCACCAACGAGGCCAAAGATTCCATCAGGCGCACCGGAATCTCGTTCGTGCGCTATGCCGAGCCGATCGACTGGAACGGCAAGCCGGCCGAGTTCGTGGTCGGTATCGCCGGCGCCGGAAAGGACCACATGGCCCTGCTGACGAAGATCGCCGGGGTGTTCCTCAACAAGGACGAGGTGGCCCGGCTCCGGGACGCCACGAGCGCCGAGCAGATCCGATCGGTGCTCGGCGGCTCCAACGCGTGACAGACAAGTGAGAATGGTCAGGTGGATTCGGACACCCGTCAAGGCCGCATCGTCGAGCTCGCCCGCACCAGGGGGCGGGTCGAGGTAGCCGCGCTGGCTGAAGAGCTCGACGTCGCGGCCGAGACGATCCGCCGGGACCTGAAAGTTCTCGCCGGTCGCAGAATGCTCAAACGCGTCCACGGCGGCGCCATCCCGCTTGAGACCGCAGCCTTCGAATCGACGGTCGAGTACCGCAGCCAGGTGGATCTCGCCGAGAAGCACCGGATCGCAGGCGCGGCCACCGACCTGCTACATGGGGCCGAAACCGTATACCTGGACGAGGGATTCACTCCGAGGCTGATCGCCGAACGACTGGCCAACCAGGAGCTGACGGTGGTCACCTCCTCCCTGCTGGCCGCCGAGGCGCTGGCCCACAGCGAGTCCGCGACGGTCCTGCTGCTCGGCGGGCGGATGCGGGGGCGCACGCTGGCCACCGTGGACCACTGGGCGACCGACATGCTGGGCAGCCTGGTGATCGACATCGCATACCTTGGGACGAACGGTATTTCACCCGACCACGGCCTCACTACACCCGACCCTGCGGTCGCCGCGGTGAAACAGACCGCCGTCAAGGTCGCGCGCCGCCGCGTTCTGGTGGCTGCGCACACCAAGTTCGGCGTCAGCAGTTTCTGCCGGTTTGCCGAAGTATCCGATTTCGACTCGATCGTGACCGGCACGGAGCTTTCCGTCACCGAAGCACGCCGCTACGAGGCACTGGGGCCGTCCGTCGTCCGGATCTGAGGACCCGCAGCCTTAGTGCACACCCTCCATCAGCCGGCTGACGCGAGGCGCGAACACCCACACGACCACACCGACGACGATGGCGATCACCCCGAGAATCCCGAAGTAGGCGAATTCGCGGTCCGAACTGTAGTAGCCGGACAGCACACCCGACATCGCCGTGCCCAGGCCGACGGAAAAGAAGTACAGCGCCATCATCTGAGCGCGAAAGGCGTTGGGCGCCAACTGTGTGGTGACCGATAGCCCGATCGGGGACAACATGAGTTCGGAGATCGCGAACACACCCATGATCGCCACCACGAAAAGGGCGGGCACGCTGCGACCCGTCGTCCCGGCCATCGGCAGGAACAACAGAAACGCCAAGCCCATCCCGATGACGCCGTAGGCGAACTTGCGCGGGGTGGTGGGCGCTCGCCGGCCGAGTTTGGTCCACATCGCCGCAAACAGCGGTGACAGCAGAATGATCCACACCGGTTCAATCGAACCAATCCAGTTCGACGGTGCCCGCCAGCCGAAGATCGACCAGTTCATCCGGTCATCGGAGTAGACCGCGAGCACGGTGAAGATCTGCTGAAACAGCGACCAGAACACGGCATTGGCGATGAACAGCGGGATGAACGCGCGCACCCGGGTCCGTTCCAGCGGCTCGACACTGGGGCTGCCCAGCATCACCGCGAAGTAGCCGATGGACGCGACGATGAGGACTCCCGTGGTCACCTGGGAGAGGTTGGCCAGCGTGATCAGACCGAAGACGAACGCGAGTACGGCGGCCGCCAGAACCACCACCGCGACGCCGGCAGTGCGCCAGAACTCTTGGTGCGACAACGGATGCGGAACCGTACGCCCGTGGCCACCGAGGTTGCGCCGGAACACCACATACTGGGTCAGGCCCAGCGCCATACCGACCGCGGCGGCACCGAAGCCGTAGTGGAATCCCACCTTGGTCTGCAAGAGTCCGGTGATCAGAGGCCCGACGAACGACCCGAGGTTGATCCCGAGATAGAACAGCGTGAATCCGCCGTCGCGCCGAGGATCGCCCTCGTCGTAGAGCGTGCCCAACAGCGAGGACGCATTGGCTTTCAGTGCACCTGATCCCAGCGCGATGAGCACCAGACCGACGGCGACACCCGACAGTCCGGGCAGCACGGCCAGCGCGATGTGGCCGCACATCACCACCACACCGCCGTAGAACACGGTTCGCTCCATGCCCAGCACTCGGTCCGCGATCCAGCCACCCAGGACCGTGGACAGGTACACCAGGCCGCCGTATGCGCCGACGATGCCGGTCGCGGTGGCCTTGGGTAGTGCCAGACCACCGTCACTGAGCGAGTAGTAGAGGTAGTACCCGAGGATGGTGAGCATCCCGTAGAACGAGAACCGCTCCCACAGCTCGACACCGAAGAGGTTGGCCAGACCGACCGGATGTCCGAAGAAGGCCTTTTTCGTGGGCACGTTCTCGGTCGCTGCGGCATCGGACATGGCTGTACGATGCCACATCGTTAACCGAGGTTCAGCGGTTCAACACGTTCGAACACCTTCCCCGGGTCGCTGCGCCCCTGCCCGCCGAAACGATCAGGCCCACTGGTCCCAGGGCACGCTCCAGTCCCCGTTCTGCCACAGCTGTAGCGGTTTACCTCCGGTGTTGCGCACCTCGACGACGTCGCCTGGCACCGAGAAGTTATAGAACCAGGTCGCGTTGTCCCGGTTGAGGTTCAGGCATCCGTGGCTGGTGTCGGTGTTGCCCTGAGCCCACACCGTCGCGTCCAATTCGTGGAGGTAGACACCGTCGGTGCTGATGCGCACCGCATAGTTGATCGACTCCTTATAACCGAGGTGGGAGTTGATCGGCAGACCGTAGGTCGAGGAGTCCATGATCACCGGATTGCTCTTGTCCAGAACGGTATAGACGCCCGGTTGGGTCCAGAAGCTCAGTGTGGTGTTGCCGACCTTTTCGGTGCCGCCACGACCCATCGATGTGGGCATGGTGCGCACCAGCTTCCCGCCGTCGAATACGGTCACCTGCTTGGTGGCGTCGTCGGCGATGGACACGTGCGAGGCCCCGATGGTGAACGTCAGCGGCGGTCCCGGCCCTGGGGTCACGGTGACGACGGTGCCAGGGGCGTAGTACTGCGGTGGGCGCCAATGCGCGGTCCGATCGTCGACCCAGTGCCAGGCGCCGTCGACCGGCGGTGCGGTATCCACCAGCAGCGCTTGGTTGGCCAACCCCTTGTCCACCACCGGACCGTCGAAATGCGCGACGATAACCGTGCCGATGCCGTAGGTCGCGCCGTTCTGCAACGCAGCACCCGAGGTCGTGGTGAACCGAACATTGGGCAGGACATCATCGGCATGCGCGGCAATAGCCGGACCAGCCTGCAGCGCGATCAGCGCGACCACCATCGACAACAGGACCCGTACCCCGCGACTCACAACGCTCATTCACCACTCCACGGTCGACGGCCCCAACCAATCGATCGTAGACGGCCAGCCGGCCTAGCCGGGTGTCGCCGATGTCGGCGTGGTGGTGATCTGCGTCCGGATCGATGGAACAGCAACCCGCGCCTCGACTGCGACTTCCCTGTGGCTGCGCCTACCGATGCCACCGCAGACTTTCTGCTGCCGCCAGCACGGTGGTGGTCAGGGTCGCCATGAGCGGGCTCTCGAGCTTCCAACACTGCCAGAACAACGGAACGTCCAGGTGGACATCGTAGACCTGGACGAAGGACCCGTCGGCCAGGGCCGAGGCTGCCGATTGTTCGGGGTACATTCCCCAACCCAATCCGGCTCGTACCGCGGCACCGAATCCCTCCGAAGTCGGCACATAATGGACTGGCCGGTCGATTACTCGGCGAAAGACTTTGCGCACCAACATATCCTGTAGGGCATCGTCGCGGTTCCAGGCTAGCGACGGTGCTTGCGCCACCGCCTCGGCGGTGAAACCACTTGGTAGATAACGTTTCACGTAGCCGCTGCTGGCTACCGGCAGATAGCGCATCACGCCAAGGGGGTGCACTCGGCAGCCCGGCACCGGCGTGCGCTCGGTAGTGACCGCACCCATCACCACACCCTCGCGCAACAGCCGGGCCGAATGGTCCTGGTCCTCGATGCGGATGTCGAACACCACGTCAGCCAGCTCCGAGAGAACACTGACAAACCACGTCACCATTGAATCGGCGTTGACCGCCATCGCAATCCGCGGCCGAGGGGCGAACTGACCGCCACCGGCCATCTCGGCGAGAGCCTCCGCCTCGAGCATCGCGGTCTGAGCGGCAAGCCGCAGCAACGGCTTGCCGGCTGCGGTTGGCACACAAGGTTTTCCGCGGACCAAGAGCACCTGGCCCACATATTTCTCCAACGCCTTGATGCGCTGGCTCACCGCTGACGGCGTCACATGTAACTGTTCGGCCGCCGCCTCGAAACTGCCGAGTTCGACTATCGCGGCGAAAGCCGCGAGCTGGCCCGCATCCAGACGAGCCTCACCGGAGCCGCTCAGTAGCAGGGGTCCGCGCCTGGGGTGTAATACGGCACTCCTTGCGGCGTGTAGCACGGTGGCTGGCCAGAGGCCGCCTGCGCGGCGGCATCGTCTGCGCCGGCCACTGCGCCGGCCACCGCAACATCTCCGGCGACGTTGGTGCATCCACCTACATCGACGTGACGCCCTCCGACGTCACCACACACATCGGCTTGTGCGGCCGGTGCGATCGCCACCGGCACCGCAGCCATTGCCATAGCGCTCAACAGCGCCGCTGCCAGCTTTTTCATCGTCCGTACTTCCCCTCTTAAGACCGGCTCATCGGCATTATCGCCGTTGGCGCTGGGTGCCGTGGGGTATTCGCCGGAGCGGGAGCGCCGGGACTATTTCAGCGAGTAGCGGATCGGCAGGTGCTTGATCCCACCGACGAAGGTGGTGGCCGTCAGTTCGGGCTCGCCGGCCAGTTCGATGCTGTTGATGCGGGGGATGAGTTCGGAGAAGAAGCTGTGCATTTCCATGCGGGCCAGGGCAGCACCCAGACAGAAGTGCACGCCGTAGCCGAAGGACAGATGTTTGTTGGGGTCGCGGCCCACGTCGAAACGCATCGGATCATCGAACACGTCTTCGTCTCGGTTGGCCGAAACATAGGACAGCAGAACCGATTCGCCCTTGGCGATCGGGACGCCGCGGACTTCGGTGTCGGCTTGGGCGGTGCGCATGAATTCCTTGACCGGCGTCGTGCAGCGGATCATCTCTTCGACCGCGGTGCCCATCAGGCCGGGGTCGTTCTTCAGCCGCTGCAGTTCGCCGGGGTTACGCACCAATTCCAAGAGCCCGCCGGCGATTCCGGCGCTGGTGGTGTCGTGGCCTGCGCTGGCGACGATCACGTAATAGGAGGCGGTGTCCATATCGGACAGTGGCTGGCCGTCAATGGTGGCGTTGGCGATGGCCGAGGTCAGGTCCTCGGTCGGGTGTTCGCGGCGCGAGGCGGTCAACGCCGCGAAGTAGGTGAAGAAATCCAACAGCACCGCGATCATCGCGTCACTGGATTGACTGCGCTGCAACTCGATGTCGTCGCCGCCGAACAGTTCCTGGGTGAGCTTGAGCATCCGGGGGAAGTCGGATTCCGGCAGGCCCAACAAACTCAGGATGACGTATAGCGGATAGTTGACCGCGATCTCTTGGGAGAAGTCCAGTTCGGGGCCGCGCTCGACCATCTGGTCGACGTACATCTTGGCCAACTCATCGCAGCGTGCCTTCAAGGCGCGCATGGCTTTCGGGCGAAACCAGTCCGCACCGATCTTGCGCATGTCGCGGTGGTGCGGATCGTCCATGTGGATCAGCGTGCTCAATCCGATCCCGGCTTCACGATCCGCGCGCAACTTCTCGTCGAGCACCGTCGCCACGAGCATCGGCCGGGGATCGTTGGTGAACAGATCGTTCTGCCGCTCGATGTCCATGACATCGGCGTGTTTGGTGATCGCCCAGAACGGCCGATAACCCCCGACATCAACCCACGACACCGGCGCGTGCGCGCGCAAGTGGGCCAGCGCCGCGTGCAGCCGGGCCTCGTCGGCATACGACTGCGGGACAGCCAGAACGCGGGCCGCGTCGTCCATGATGCGTGCGGTCATCGGGGCACTCCTTGAGATCTGGAACGAAGTCGTTCTAGATTATGGCGCAGACCACAGATGGGTCAAGATGACGTCATGACTGCCCAAGGACGCACCTACGGCGGGCAGAGCCCCCAGCAACGCTCCCTAGAGCGGCGAGAACGCCTGCTCGACGCCGCGCGCGAACTGATCGCCGAGGTCGGTGTGGCACCCCTGACCGTCGACCTGGTGTGCCAGCGGGCGAAACTGAGCAAGCGATACTTTTACACCGAGTTCGCCACCAAGGACGATCTACTGGACGCCTGCGCCGACGATCTGTACACCCGGCTCAAAGCCGCAATGGAGACAGTGCTGAGTACCACTCCGCTCCCCGACCGGGCACATGGCGTGTTGCGTACGGTGGTGCGCACATTGGTCGCCAGCGCGGCGGACGCGCGCCTCTACATGGAGTCACCTGGATTTCCGCGGCTACGCCAGCTCCAGCAACGCGAGATCGGCGAGTTCACCGGGCGCATCGCCGCCGAAGCCATGCAATTCGCCGGACCGCCGAAACCGTCGGTCGACCGTCAACTCGCGGCCAGGGCAGCTGTCACCGCGGCCACCGAGCTCATCATCGCGTGGCTGCTCGGTGACATCGACACCGACGAAGACACTCTCGTCGCAACCATGGCTGCCGTCACCCTCGGGGCTGCCGGGGCCGTTTGATGAGCTTCTCCCCAGCGTCTGTCGTCGAGGCGCTCCAGTTGAGCCCGCGGCTGCGCCGGATCAGTCTGCGCGTCGACGACCCCGAATCTCTGGCCATCCCGACGATCGGCGACTGCGCCGTCGGCGTGTATTTCGACCCGGGAACGCCCGAGGAGGGCCGCACCTACACCGTCCGCCACCACGACGGTGACCACATCGACCTCGACATCGCGCTGCACTCCGGAGGCCGTGGCGGCGCCTGGGCGCAGACTGCCACCGCCGGGGATCGGGTCGGGCTCGATCACGCCCGCGCGTGGTACCGGCCGCCGCGGGCTATTGCGCGCCAGCTGCTCGTCACCGATCTCGCCGGGCTGCCTGCCGCTGCCCGCATCGTCGAGGAAACGCCCCCCACCGTCGCGACCACCGTCATCATCGAGGCCGCCGACCACCACGACCTGGACTACCTGCCCGTCCGCCCCGGTGTCGCCGTCGTTCCCAGCCTCGGTACCGGCAACGGCGTCGCACCGAGCGCACTCGCGGATCTGGTCCGGCAGGCCGACTTGCCGGCGTACGGCTACTGCTGGTTTGCCGGCGAAGCCGCCGCATCACGTGAGGTCCGCAATTACGTGCGGGGGCGGGGCTGGACCATCGACCGGTACGACATCACCGGGTACTGGCGATTCGACTCCGCGGCCTGGGACGCCAGGTTCGCTTTGGTCAGTGACGAGGTTGTTGCGGTCTATCAGCGAGCGATCGCTGCAGGTAAGGGCGACAAGATGGCGTTCGAGGAGTTCGAGGACACCCTCGAACGAATGGGGCTCTAGCCGGCGCCGAGACCTGCGCGTAAGGTGGCCGCGCCGTTCCCCATTTGTGATGTGCATCACCTATACTCCAAATGATGAGCCAGGTCACAACCGGAGGTGTTCGATGATCGGCATGGAACGTTCGAGAAGGTCGACAGTCGTGCCGCTCTCGTCCGGCGCGATCAATCCGCACCGGGGCCTGATGGCTTTCCTGATGGTCGCCATCTTCATCGCCGGCATCGTCGGCGTCGTGGTGGCGCTGTCAATGGGCCACGCAGCGGCGGTGCTGAGCATCGTGCTCATCGCGTTCGGGCTGATCGCCGCAGCCGCGATCTGCTGACGTCGCGCAGACATTGGGTTGCCGGCGCGTGCGGTCGGCTACTGGCACGCGCCGATAACGCCGGTTCGGCACCCGCATCTGTGGAGTGGAATTCCTTGCGGCCCATTGTGACTCCAAGCATCATTGCCCCACCGCAACTTTGAAGTCTGGCATACGAATACCAGCATCGGCGGGGCGCCCGTTCGGTCGCAAGGGACGTTTTCTCGCCCGTGGTTACGACGGCTGAGGAAGGTATTTCGGCAGCCGGATTACGCCTCATCCCAGCCATCTGCCGGCCGCACCGCGGCCACCAAATAGCCTTCGCCGTTGATAGATTGACGATGATGCCGGAAGCCCGCCGCTCCTTCGACCCCGTGGTCCCACCCCGGGACATCACACCACCTCACGGCGCGTGGCTCCCCCACGGTTTCCACATCGATGTGCATTCGCACACCGACGGACAATTGGTGTACGCGGCGTCTGGGGCATTGACCACCACCACCGAACGAGGGACATGGATCGCACCTGCCACCCGGGTGACATGGACACCGCCCGGATTCGTCCACTCCCATCGCTTTTACGGGCGGACCGATGTACGTCTTGTCATCATCCCTGCCGAACTGTGTGATGGCGTGGTTGCCTTTCCCAGCGTGTTCGTGGTGACTCCGCTACTGAGAGAGGCGCTGCTCGCCCTGACCGGTCGGCGGGAAGTCCGCCCCGGCAGTTACGAACGCCTGCGAGCGGTGTTGATCGATGAGCTCGGCGAGGCCCCGGATCAGTCGTTGCATCTGCCGGAGCCGTGCGACGACCGTCTGCGTACGGTCACGGGCCTTCTGCACGACGATCCTGCGATCTCACTGAACCTGAGCGAGCTAGGTCGCGCTGCGGGAGCAAGCGAGCGCACTCTCAGCCGTCTCTTCCACACCGAACTAGGCATGAGTTTTCACCGTTGGCGCACTATTTTGCGCGTACACCACGCGCTCGTGCATCTGACCAACGGGAACTCCGTCACAGACACCGCGACCAAATGCGGCTGGTCTAACACCACAAGCTTCATTGACGCGTTCACCGCCGTCGTCGGCCAAACGCCAGGTCGCTACCAAGCGGAACTTCGCCAAGGCAGCTGATCAACGTCAGCTCCGTGCCGAAATCCGTTGGCGCTCTGGCACGCAACCGCCCATGCCGGCCCGGCGAGCAACGCGCTGCCGCGATGAACGAACCCCGCCTCATAGGTAATTCGCAAACACAAAATCGTCCGCAATCCTCCTTGCGCGCTTCGCCGGGCTGGGTTTCAAGATTTTCTGCACGACGCGGCCTGCGACAAGTCTTTGCGCGCGATGTGTGAGAGAGACCCCAAGCCGTGTTTTCGGATGTATCAACCGAATACGACCTGGGCTCAATCTATTCTGCGACGCCTCGACATACGGGCGCACAAGACCTTCGTAACTATCAAAGGCGTGCGCATGATCCGCGCTCCTTTTGATTTCGCCAGCGAGCACATACGCTCCGACGATAGATAACGCCGTGCCCGCCCCAGTGAACGGCGTCGGGCAACAAGCAGCGTCGCCGACCAGAACGAACCGACCCTTCGACCAGCTCGACGCTTGAACCTGGCTCATCGGGCCGAAGTAAAAATCGTTGACCTTGTCCAGATCCGCACTGATTCGGTCGGCGACGGTGCCTCGACCTCTCAGCGCTTGGCAAAGCAACTCCCGCCTCACACCGGGCTCATCATCATTGATGCCAGTTTCGTTCCTGAGGAAGGTCACGAGGACCGTAGTCTCTGCCTCGTTTCCCGGCCTCAGAGTAATGAACGTTCCCCCAACACCATTTACCGAATGGGCCCATTTATCATCCTCGGGACGTCGTGGGATCTTGAAGAACGACATGTACGCCCCCAAGTAACGGAAGTGGGTCTCCGCGGCCAGTACCAAACCCCTGGTCGAAGAATTGATACCCTCGGCGCAGATTACAAGCTCAAACTCCTCGCTCTCACCATTATCAAAATTCACCGATATGCAATCATCCTTCTCATCAAGACCAGTGACGAAGCGCCCGAATCGATATTCACAGTCGTCTTTCGTGGCTTCAAACAGTACCTGCGCGAAATCGCCCCGAAGGATTTCAAAGTCGCTGGTAAGGCATGCGAATGCGCCCTTCGGAAGCACCGCCACCACATTCCCAGCAGCATCAAGATATTTCTGGCCTTTTTCCTGCGTATTCCGTGCTTCGATCCTTTCGGACAGGGCCATCCGGTCGACGACTTGTTGACCCGCACCTTTGATATCGACGTTCTGACCGCCGTCCCTTAGTGCACGAGCTTTTTCTACGATGACGACAGAATAGCCATATTGGTTCAGCCAGTACGCGCACGTGGGGCCGGCGATGCCTGCACCACAGACCAAGATCTTCTTTGTTATCTCCACAATATCCTCACAATTCCGGTCGTTGCGATCGACGTGTAGAGGATGGTCCCCTAAATGAATCGGGGAGCACTACCGGAAATGTGTCATTCGATGCCGGAAACCCGCCAAGCTATGACACCGCATAGTTTCAAATAAGTTGAAGTAATGGGGATGAAGAATCTTTAGCTGTACTGACTCATCCCTGGTGCCTACCGTCATCCCCATGACCTCACCCCTGCTCGTCGGATTTCTGACGTCCTTCACCCTGATTGCCGCCATCGGCGCGCAGAACGCGTTCGTGCTGCGCCAGGGCATCCGACGCGAGCACGTCCTCGCGGTGGTCAGCGTGTGCGCGGTCTCCGACCTGTTGCTGATCACCGCCGGCATCGCCGGAATCGGGGCGGTCATCACCGCCCACCCCCAAACGGTGACCGTCGCCAAGATCAGCGGCGCGGGCTTTCTGTTCGTCTACGGTGCGCTGGCGGCCCGCCGGGCCATGAAACCGTCGACCATGGCACCGGCTCAGAACGGCTCGGCCCGCCTGATCTCGGTTGTGCTGACCTGCCTGGCGATGACGTTTCTCAACCCCCACGTCTACCTGGACACCGTCGTGTTGCTCGGCACACTGGCCAACCAGCACGCCGACAGTCGGTGGTTGTTCGGCATCGGCGCGGTAACCGCCAGCGTGGTCTGGTTCTTCGGGCTTGGGTTCGGCGCGCGCCGGCTTTCCGGCCTGTTCGCCGTCCCGCTGACGTGGCGAATTCTGGACGGCCTGATCGCGGTCACAATGGTTGGGCTCGGCATCTCGCTGGTGGTGAGCTAATCTCGCGCCGTGAGGGCGCAGTGGACGAGGCGCGGGTTTCTTGGGGCCGCCGGCGCGGCGGGCGCGCTGCTGGCCGCGGCGTGCTCATCGGACGGCTCGAGTGATGACGCCACCCCCACAACGGTGACCATCAAGCACCTCTTCGGCGAAACCACCATTCCGGCACCGCCCACGCGCGTCGTCAGCGCCGGGTTCACCGAGCAGGACGATCTCCTCGCGGTCGGCGTCGTACCCATCGCCGTGACCAACTGGTTCGGTGACCAACCGTTCGGGGTGTGGCCGTGGGCACTGCCCAAACTCGGATCCGCCCAACCCGTTGTGCTCAACCTGGACAACGGAATTCAAGTGGACCAGATCGCCGCGCTCAAGCCCGACCTCATCGTGGCGATCAACGCAGGCCTCGACGCCGACACCTACAAGAAACTGTCGGCGATCGCACCGACCATCGCCCAGTCCGATGGCGACGCCTTCTTCGAGCCGTGGAAGGTCCAAGCCACCGCGGTCGGAACCGCGGTGTTCCAGGGGCGCCAGATGAAGCAGCTCGTCGCGGGCGTCGACGACAAATTCGCCGACGTCGCGAAGAACAACCCCGCGTTCAAGGGCAAGAAGGCATTGCTGCTGGCCGGCAGTTTCGTTGGCGACACCCTGACCGCGACGCTGCCCGGGTGGCGCACCGAGTTCCTGACCGCGATGGGCTTCCAGGTTCCCGACAGCATTGGCGCCTACGCCGCCGACGACAACCGGGCCGCCATTCCCCGCGACAAACTCGCCGAGGCCCTCGATTCCGCTGATGTGCTGATCTGGTCCACCGAGAGCGACGCCGATCAGGCTGCGCTGCTGGCTGACCCGTCCGTTGCCGCCCTGGCGGCCACCAAAGCCAACCGGAACGTCTTCACCGGCAAGGACCTCGCCGGGGCGATCGCGTTCGCGTCGCCGCTGTCCTATCCGGTGGTGGCCGATCAACTGCCACCGCTGCTGTCCAGCGCGCTGCGCTGACCAGTCGTGCTTGGATAACATCTGTGACGAGCAGCCCTGACACCGCGCGCCCAGCCGCCCCGACCCCTGGATTCGCTCAAGTCGGCTCGCTCTACTATCCGGGCCTCGTCGCCGTATTCACCGCGCTGGTGATCATCTCCAACGTCACTGCCACCAAGGGGGTCGCGTTCGGGCCCGTGATCGGGAACTGGTCGATCATCACCGACGGCGGCTTCATCGTCTTCCCGTTGACCTACGTGATCGGGGACGTGCTCTCCGAGGTGTATGGGTTCAAGGCCGCGCGGCGGGCGATCGTCCTCGGCTTCGCGATGAACATTCTGGCCGCGCTGGCATTCTGGGTGACCATCTATCTGCCGGCCGCCGACTTCTACACCAATCAAGAACATTTCGAGAACATCGTCCACGCCTACACCCAGTTGATCGTGGCCGGCCTGGCCGGTTTCATCGTCGGCCAGACGATCAACGCCTGGACCGTCGTCAAGATCAAGGCCCGCACCAAGGAGAAGCACCTGTGGGCGCGGCTGGTCGGCTCAACCTTCGCCGGGCAACTCGGTGACACCCTGGTGTTCTGCAGCATCGCCGCCGGCGCCATCGGCATCAACTCCTTCGGCGACTTCGTCACCTACACCGCACTGGGATGGATCTACAAGACCGCCGTCGAAGTGGTCATGCTGCCCATCACCTACCGGGTGATCGGGTACATCAAACGCCACGAGCCGACGTACACCCAGCTGGTCTGACGTATGAGTCGGTGAACGAGTGTGGCGACAGATCTCGTGGTGACCACCACAATCCGTGACTACGGCGACCAGGGGTTGCTGCTCGAATGCGAGTCGACCGAGCAGGTGCTGACACTGGCCGCGGGACTGCGCCAAGCACAGCTGTCCGGAGTGCTCGACATCGTCCCGGCCGCCCGCACCGTCCTGATGAAGCTCGCCGATCCGCAACACCAGGCACCTACCCGTCAGCGACTTCTGCGGCTACACATCGACGCCCCTGATCCGGGCGATCACCGGGGCGCAGACGTCGACGTGGTGATCGAGGTGGTCTACGACGGCACCGATCTCGCCGACGTCGCCGCGCACACCGGCATGGACATCGCCACCGTGATCGAAGCGCACACCGCCACACCCTGGCAGGTCGGATTCGGTGGATTCGCGCCGGGTTTCGCCTATCTGGTCGGTGGCGATCCCCGCCTGGCGGTGCCCCGGCGCAGCGACCCGCGCACCGCCGTACCGGCCGGATCAGTCGGACTGGCCGGCGAGTTCAGCGGCATCTACCCGCGCCAGTCGCCCGGTGGTTGGCAGCTGATCGGACGTACCGATGCGGTGCTGTGGGATATCGACCGGCCGCGGCCGGCACTGCTGGAACCCGGCATGTGGGTTCAGTTCCAGGCGATCACCGGCACCCCCTGATGATCGCGCTGGAAGTGTTGCGGACGGGGCCGTTGGCTCTGCTCGAAGACCTCGGCCGGCCGGGCCTCGCCCACGTCGGCGTGACGCGCTCCGGGGCGGCCGACCGCCGAGCCCACCGGTTGGCCAACCGACTGGTGGCCAACCCAGACGACCGCGCCACCGTCGAGATCACGCTCGGCGGATTCGCCGCACGGGTGCACGGCGGCGGCGTGGACGTCGCGGTGACCGGGGCCGACACCGATCCTGCCGTCGGCGGAATTCCTTTCGGCACCAACAGCATTCACCACGTCCAGGCGGGCGAAGTGATTTCGCTGGGTGCCCCACACGCCGGCCTGCGCAGCTATCTCGCGGTTCGCGGCGGCATCGCCGTTGACCCGGTGCTGGGGTCTCGCAGTTACGACATGATGTCGGCGATCGGACCCCGCCCGCTGCGCGACGGCGACATGCTCCCGGTGGGCGCCCATACCGGGGGCTATCCCGAACTCGACCAGGCCCCGGTTGCCGCCATCGCCGAGGACCTGATCAAGCTGCGCGTGGTGCCAGGCCCACGCGACGACTGGTTCACCGACCCCGACGCCCTCGTCCACACCGACTGGGTGGCCACCGACCGCAGCGACCGGGTCGGCATGAGGCTGGCCGGGCGGCCGCTCGCCTACCGCTGGCCCGACCGCCAGTTGCCCAGCGAGGGCGCCACCCGCGGCGCGATCCAGGTGCCGCCCAGCGGTCACCCGGTGATCCTGGGCCCCGACCACCCGGTCACCGGGGGCTATCCCGTCATCGGTGTGGTCACCGATGACGACACTGACACGGCCGCGCAGATCAGGCCGGGCCAGACAGTGCGACTGCACTGGACCCGGCCGCGTATCGCAGCGGCGAGCTCCCCGGGCTGGTAGAGCTGAGGGTGTGCACGCGCAGGTCCACACCGCCCGGCTGGTTCACACCAGCGACCTGGACACCGAGACCCGCCACAACGCCCGGCAGATGGTTACCGAGGCGTTCGCCGAGTGGACCGAGTTCACCGATTCGGACTGGGAGCACGCCCTGGGCGGGATGCACGCCGTCATCGTCCATCGTGGTGTGCTGGTCGCACACGCGGCCGTCGTGCAACGGCGGCTGCTTTACAACGGCGCAGCGCTGCGCTGCGGCTACGTAGAAGGCGTCGCGGTGCACGAAGACTGGCGCGGGCAGGGCCTTGCGCACGCCGTGATGGACGCGATCGAACAGGTAATCCGCGGGGCCTATCAGATCGGGGCACTGAGCTCGAGTCCCATCGGGGAGAAGATCTACCGTCCCCGCGGCTGGCTGAACTGGCAGGGCCCAACCTCCGTCCTTGCGCCCGGCGGGCCGGCCCGCACGCGAAAGGACGACGGCTCGATCTTCGTCCTGCCGGTCGACATCGATGTCGACACCAATTCCGGACTGACCTGCGACTGGCGCGACGGCGACGTCTGGTAGCGACGCCGATAGATAGTTGACGGAATATAACAGCCCGTGTCGTTGTTCCGATCTGCCCGCGTGCACGCGGACGGCACCTTCGGGGACTAGCTGCACCGCAACAACTCTGAGCCATTCCGCGCTCAGCCAGGCCGTCGACCAGCAAACCTGTGAAGTGGCCGTGAGCGAGATTAGCCTGGGCTTTGATTGCCGCTACATAGCACGCGTGATATAGATACCGGGTGGGAAATCAGCTGACCGATCAAGACGTCAGCGAGTGCGTCGGCGATGCCCTCGACCAAGCAATGGATCTGACGATCCGGTTCCTCGCCGACCGTGCCGACCTGAGCGCATCCGCGGCATTCACGCTCAACCAGGTGTGTCGCGAAGGTCCTATCCGGTTGACCACGCTGGCCGCCAAAGAGGGCGTCAGCCAGCCATCGATGACCCAGTTGGTCCAGCGGTTGGAGCGCGCGGGGCTGGTGAGCAGGCTTGCCGATCCTGACGACGGCCGGGCCTGCTTGATCGCCATCACGGACCAGGGGCAGGCGTTGCTCAACGAGCGCAAGCGCATGCGCCGGGAACGGCTGGCGACGTTGATCGCAACACTGACCGACGAGGAGCAGGCGGCGTTGTGGCTCTCTTCGCGAGTTGCGTTCCCGCTCATCTGCCAGCTCGCTGCAAATGCCGGCGGCGCTACTGAAGCGGCCGCACCGCGGCCGGTGGCTTGACGGAAGGTGTTCGGGTGAAAGCTATTCCGGTGGGTCGCGTACTGAAACGCATCTGGATCCCGGTGGTCCTCGTGGTGGTGCTGGCGGTCTCCGGCCTGGTCGTTTCGCGTCTGCACAAGAAGTTCGGGTCGCAGGACCTGAACGCCGGCGCCGGTGCGGGCATCGAGATCGTCCAGTTCAATCCCAAAGTGATGGTCTACGACGTCTATGGCGCGCCGGGGACCACCGCACAGATCAGTTATTTCGACCCGGAAGCCAAGGTGCACACCGTCACCGTGCCACTGCCCTGGTCGATCACCCTGTCGACAACGTTGCCTGCCGTCAGCGCCAGCCTTATGGCGCGAACGGATGGCGATCAGATTGGATGCCGCGTCACCGTGAACGGAACCGTCCGTGAAGAGCAATCGGCCGATGGCATCAATGCCCAGACCTACTGCCTGGTGAAGTCCGCATGACCCACACCGTCACCGCGGCCGAATCCGCCAGCAAGCCAAAGCGGCCCGCTGTGCCTCACCTGATCCGCATCCTCGCCTGGCCGATCGTCCTGTTCTGGGTCGCGATAGCCGTTCTGGTGAACGTCGTCGCGCCTCAGCTCGAGGTCGTCGGCGAATTGCACTCGGCGCCGATGGCGCCCGAGGACGCCCCGTCGATGCGGGCGATGAAGCTGATGGGCGCCAACTTCCAGGAATTCGACTCCAACAGCACGATCATGATCGTGGTGGAGGGTCAGAAGCCGCTCGGCCCGGATGCGCACCAGTACTACGACGAGATCATCCGCAAGCTGGAGCAAGATCCCGAGCACATTCAGCACATCCAAGACTTCTGGGGCGACACGTTGACGGCCGCAGGCGCCCAGAGCGCGGACGGCAAAGCGTCTTACGTGATGTTGAACCTCGCCGGTGAGCAAGGCCAGACCCTGGCCAACGAAGGTGTCGACGCCGTCCGCAAGGTCATCAAGGAGACCCCGGCCCCGCCCGGCGTGCAGGCGTACGTCGCAGGCCCCGCTGCGCTCACCGACGATATGCACGTCATCGGCAATGCCAGCCTTATCCAGATCACTCTGATAACGCTGATCGCAATCGCGGGCATGCTGCTGGTGGTCTACCGCTCGATCCGGACCACTCTGATCCAGTTGTTCCTGACGTTCCTCGGACTGCTGACTGCGCGTGGCGTGGTCTCAATTCTGGCCACCCACGGCGCATTTGGGCTGACCACGTTCGCCGGCAACATCCTCACGATGCTGGCGATCGCCGCAGCCACCGACTACGGCATCTTCATCTTCGGTCGATATCGCGAGGACCGCGGCATGGGGTTGGACCGCGACGACTCCTACTACGCCACCTTCAAGTCCGTCGCGCCCGTCATCGTCGGCTCGGGACTGACGATCGCGGGAGCGACGTACTGCCTGAGCTTCGCCCGCCTGCCGTACTTCACCACCATGGGTGCCCCCGTCGCGATCGGCATGCTCGTGATCGTGGCCATCGCCGTCACGCTCGGGCCGGCCGTGCTCTACCTGGGCAGCCGCGTCGGACTGTACGAGTCCAAGCGACCACCACAGAGCAGATTCTGGCGGCGGGTCGGCACCGCCGTGGTGCGCTGGCCCGCACCGATTTTCGTGGCAAGCCTGTTCGTGGTGCTGATCGGCCTGGTGGCAATTCCCGGCTACAAGCCGGCCTACAACGACCGCTACTACCTGCCCACCGATGCCCCGGTCAATCAGGGCTTCGCCGCCGCGGACCGGCACTTCAGCCAGGCCAGGATGAATCCCGACATCCTCATGGTCGAAGCCGACCACGATATGCGCAATCCCGCCGACATGCTGGTGCTGAACAAGATTGCCAGCAATGTCATGCACACCGAGGGCATTGCGATGGTGCAGAGCATCACCCGGCCACTGGGTATTCCGATCCAGCACAGCTCGATTCCGTTCCAGACGAGCGTGGCGGGCCAGACCACCAACATGAACCTGCCGTTCCAACGGGATCAATTGGACAACCAGCTCAAAACCGTTGATTCGATGAATGTTTCGATCGACATCCTGGAGAAGCAGTACCAACTCTCCCTCAAGCAGACCCAGCTGACCCAAGACTCGGCAGCCCGGTCAGAGGATCTGCTGGAGACCACCAAGGCGCTGCGCGACAACATCGCGAACTTCGACGACCAGTTCCGACCCATGCGGAACTACTTCTACTGGGAGCCGCACTGCTTCGACATCCCCCTGTGCGCAGCGGCGCGATCCCTGTTCGACTCCCTTGACGGGATCGATGAGGTGACCGATAAAACCCAAGGGGTGCAGGGCAACACCGACCAGCTGGCGGCACTCGCACCGCAGCTGACCGCACTGCTGCCCCAGACGATCGCGTCGATGAAGGTCAGCAGAGACCTGGCGCTGGCGTCATACAACTCGCAGAAGGCGCTGCTCGATCAGATGCAGGCGACCAACGACACGGCGCTGGCGATGGGGGAAAGCTTCGATCAGGCCAAGAACGACGATCTGTTCTTCTTGCCGCCGGAAGCCTTCCAGAATCCCGACTTCCAGCGCGGTCTGAAGATGTTCCTCTCACCGGACGGCAAGTCCACCCGCATGTTCATCACCCACGAGGGCGACCCAGCCACTGTCGACGGCATCGCCCGGGTCGACTCGGAGCGCAAGGCCGCGCAGGAGGCCTTGAAGATGTCCTCCCTGTCAAACGCCAAGATTCATCTCGGCGGGGTCGCGGCCACCTATAAAGACATGTCCGACGGCGCGAGATACGACCTGCTGATCGCCGTGGTGTCGTCGCTGACGCTGATCTTCATGATCATGCTCATCCTGACCCGAAGCGCCGTTGCCGCATTGGTGATCGTCGGAACCGCCGGCAGCTCGATCGCCGCATCCTTCGGTATCTCGGTGCTGATCTGGCAGGACCTGTTCGGGGTGCAGGTGCAATGGCTGGTCATGCTGATGTCCGTCATCATCCTGTTGGCGGTCGGCTCGGACTACAACCTGCTGCTGGTCTCCCGGTTCAAGGATGAGATCCACGCCGGCTTGAAGACCGGCATCATCCGGTCCATGGCCGGCACGGGTGGTGTGGTGACGTCGGCCGGTCTGGTGTTCGCCGCCACCATGGCCGGGATGATGGGCAGCAAGCTGATCGTGCTGGCCCAGATGGGTTCGACGATCGCCATCGGCCTGCTGATCGATACCTTCATCGTGCGGTCGCTACTGATGCCGTCGATCGCGACGATGCTCGGCCGGTGGTTCTGGTGGCCGCAGGTCGTGTACCCCCGTGGCGACAACCACTTCCGCAAGCCGACGCCGCCGCGGGCGTCGAGCGACGACGTCGACACGGCGGCGCTGCCCGCGCAGGCGTAGCCGCTGGCAGCTAGCGCCAGCGGTCCAGGATCTCGTTGGCCCGCACCGACAGCGCGCGCTGCCAGAACGGCCCGAAGCTGATCCGCGCCACCCCAAGTGGCCCGAACCAGGCCGGGTCGTCAGACTCCGGTATCGCGATCGCGTTGATCGGTAGCGGGAGATCAGTGGCCAAGCGGCGCAACGTTTCCGGTTCGTGTCGGCCCACCGGGTAGAGCACGTCGGCGCCCGCCGCGGCGGCCTCGGCCAGCCGCGCGATGGCGCGGTCAACCCGATCGGCATCGTCACCGTCATTACGCAGGAACAGATCGGTGCGAGCGTTGACGACCACATGGACCCCGGCCTTATCCGCGGCGGCCCGCAACGAGCCAACCAGTTCGGCGTGCTCGGCCGATGACCGCAGCCGCTTACCTTCGCTGTGCACGGTGTCCTCGATATTCAGGCCAACCGCCCCGGCGCCAAGCAGCCCCTCGATCAGGCGCTCACCGGGTTGTCCGTAGCCCGATTCGATATCGACCGACACCGGCACGTCCACGGCGGCAGTAATCTGGGCGACCCGGGCAACGACGTCGTCGAAACCCATGCCTTCGCCGTCGGGCTTACCGACCGAGTCGGCCAGTGGATGGCTTCCGACGGTCAGCGCGGCAAATCCGGCTTCCACCGCCAGTGACGCCGACCAGGCATCCCACACCGTGGGGAGCACCACGGGGTTTCCCGGCTGATGCAACGCCAACAACGCTCGAGCATGCTGCGCAAGACTGCTCTGACTGGGCACCCCGGCACCTCTCCTTGAGTTTTTCGTTCACACTGGCGGCCTACTGGCGGTGCAACACGGCTGTCGCAGCGCCATTCCCGACGTGACCTGTCTCACGTTGAGTTCCAAATGTGGCTAGCATCGATTGTCGTACTGTGATCCATGACACCTTCAGCCCAAGGAGGTCCCGTTGTCTACCACTACCGAACTTGCCGAACTTCACCATCTGATTGGTGGATTGCGACGTTGCGTGGCCTCGTTGAAGTCGCGATATGACGACAGTCCGGCAATGCGCCGAATCGTCAACGACGCCGAACGCATCCTCAATGACGTGGAACTTCTCGATATCGACGCCGATGAGCTTGCCCTAACCCAGCAAACAGCAGTCATTGCCGGAGAGAAGATCGGAATTCCGGACACGCCATACGACAGCACCTTCTGGCGGGACGTCGACGACGAGGGCGTTGGCGGCCACAGTCGCCGCTGACCCCGATTTAGCCGGGTGCCGTGATCTAGGTACCCTCCGATGAGTTAATGCGAAGGGGATCACAGTAGATGAGCGCACCTGCGGGTAACCGCCCTGCGACCGGCGTCTTCTCACCCGGCCGTGCCCAAATTCCGCAACGTACGCTGCGGACCGACAACTGGCTGAAATCACCCATCCTCACGGACCTGGGTTTCGCCGCGTTCGTCATCTACGCGACGGTGCGCGCGTTCCAGCGGGACCACTTCTTCGTCCCGCAGTACCACTACCTGACGCCGTTCTACTCGCCGTGCCTGAGCAAGGCGTGCGGTGAGGCAAGCGACTTCTGGCCGCAGATCCTGCCCGCCACCGGGCCGCTGTCGTTGCTGCCGTACGCGTTTCTGTCACTGCCGTTCCTGCTGCTGTTCCGGCTGACCTGCTACTACTACCGCGGCGCCTACTACCGTTCGGTGTGGCAGTCCCCGACCGCCTGCGCAGTGGCTGAGCCGCACGCGAAATACACTGGCGAGACCCGCCTTCCGCTGATCATCCAGAACACCCACCGGTACTTCTTCTACATCGCTGGCGCCATCTCGCTGATCAACACCTACGACGCAATCGTCGCCTTCCACTCCGAGGACGGGCCCGGCGGCTTCGGATTCGGCCTGGGCAACATCATCCTGGTCGGCAACGTCGTCATGCTGTGGGTCTACACGATCTCCTGCCACTCCTGCCGCCACGTCACCGGTGGCCGGCTCAAGCACTTCTCCAAGCATCCGGTGCGGTATTGGATCTGGACCCAGGTCAGCAAGCTGAACACCCGGCACAAGCTGTACGCCTGGATCACGCTGGGCACCCTGATGCTCACCGATTTCTACGTCGCACTGGTGGCCAGTGGCACCATCTCCGATCTGAGATTCGTCGGCTGACGCTGAGATCCATTGACTGACTGAATTTTTCCGAACCATAGCTTGAGCGAGGTCAAATGACGGTTGAGGTCGAACGGCATTCCTACGACGTGGTCGTGATCGGTGCCGGCGGCGCGGGCCTACGAGCGGTCATCGAAGCCCGGGAACGGGGTTTGAAGGTCGCCGTGGTGACGAAGTCGCTCTTCGGTAAGGCGCACACCGTCATGGCCGAGGGCGGTTGCGCCGCGGCAATGCGCAACGTCAACACCAAGGACAGCTGGCAGGTGCACTTCGGTGACACCATGCGTGGCGGCAAGTTCCTCAACAACTGGCGGATGGCCGAGCTGCACGCGCAGGAAGCTCCCGACCGGGTGTGGGAGTTGGAGACCTACGGCGCGCTGTTCGACCGCACCAAAGACGGCAAGATCAGCCAGCGCAACTTCGGTGGGCACACCTATCCGCGGCTGGCACACGTCGGCGACCGCACCGGCCTGGAGATCATCCGCACCCTGCAGCAGAAGATCGTCTCGCTGCAGCAGGACGACAAGAAGGAACTGGGCGACTACGAGGCCCGGATCAAGGTCTTCCACGAGTGCGCGATCACCGATCTCATCAAGGACGGCCCGGAGAATGGTGGGCGGATCGCCGGCGCCTTCGGCTACTGGCGCGAGACCGGCAAGTTCATCCTGTTCGAGACGCCGGCTGTGGTGCTCGCGACCGGCGGCATCGGCAAATCGTTCAAGGTCTCGTCGAATTCCTGGGAGTACACCGGCGACGGGCATGCGCTCGCGCTGCGCGCGGGATCCGGCCTGATCAACATGGAGTTCATCCAGTTCCATCCGACCGGGATGGTCTGGCCGCTGTCGGTGAAGGGCATCCTGGTCACCGAGGGTGTCCGCGGTGACGGCGGAGTTCTGAAGAACTCCGATGGCAAGCGGTTCATGTTCGACTACATCCCCGAAGTGTTCAAGGGGCAGTACGCCGAAACCGAGGAAGAAGCCGATCAGTGGCTCAAGGACAACGACTCCGCGCGCCGCACCCCTGACCTGCTGCCTCGCGACGAGGTCGCCCGCGCCATCAACGACGAGGTCAAGGCCGGTCGCGGCACGCCGCACGGCGGCGTCTACCTGGACATCGCCTCGCGTATGCCCGCCGAGGAGATCAAGCGCCGCCTGCCATCGATGTACCACCAGTTCATCGAGCTGGCCGAGGTCGACATCACCAAGGACATGATGGAGGTCGGTCCGACCTGTCACTACGTGATGGGCGGCATCGAGGTCGATCCCGACACCGGCGCCGGCTCGACACCCGGCCTGTTCGCAGCCGGCGAGTGCTCCGGCGGTATGCACGGCTCGAACCGGCTCGGTGGCAACTCGCTTTCTGACCTGCTGGTGTTCGGCCGGCGCGCCGGACTCGGTGCCGCCGACTATGTGCGGGCGCTCTCCGCACGCCCTGCCGTGACGGACGAGGCGATCGACGCGGCCGCCAAGCTCGCGCTGTCGCCGTTCGAGCCGAAGGCCAACGCCGAGAATCCCTACACCCTGCATGCCGAGCTACAGCAGTCGATGAACGACCTGGCGGGCATCATCCGCAAGGAAGGCGAACTCGAAGAGGCGCTCGCCAAGATCGACGAGCTCAAGGCGCGCTACGCCAACGTCGTCGTCGAGGGCGGACGGGTCTTCAACCCCGGGTGGCACCTGGCGATCGACATGCGCAACATGCTGCTGGTCAGCGAGTGTGTGGCCAAGGCCGCGCTGCAGCGCACGGAAAGCCGTGGCGGACACACCCGTGACGACTTCCCGAAGATGGACGCCCACTGGCGCAATAAGTTGCTGGTCTGCCGGGTCGCACCCGGGGAGGCCGATAGCGTCGTGCCCGACGTGACGGTGACGCCTGAGCAGCAGCCCGTGATGCGGCCTGATCTGCTGGCGACGTTCGAGCTGTCCGAACTCGAGAAGTACTACACCGAAGATCAACTAGCCGAGCACCCTGAGCGGAAGGGCTGAAAATGGCTGCTTACGACGCGAAACTGCGGGTTTGGCGCGGCGATGAAACCGGCGGCGACCTGCAGGACTACACCGTCGAGGTCAACGACGGCGAGGTGGTGCTCGACATCGTCCACCGGCTGCAAGCCACGCAAGCCGGTGACCTCGCGGTGCGGTGGAACTGCAAGGCAGGCAAATGTGGTTCGTGTTCTGCCGAGATCAACGGGCGGCCACGGCTGATGTGTATGACCCGGATGTCGACGTTCGGCGAGGACGAGGTCGTGACGATCACGCCGCTGCGGACCTTCCCCGTGATGCGCGACCTGGTCACCGACGTCTCCTTCAATTACGAGAAGGCGCGGGAGATCCCGTCGTTCACTCCCCCGAAGGACCTGCAGCCCGGCGAGTACCGCATGCAGCAGGAGGATGTGAACCGCAGCCAGGAATTCCGCAAGTGCATCGAGTGCTTCCTGTGCCAGAACGTGTGCCACGTCAACCGTGACCACGAGGAGAACAAGAAGTCTTTCGCCGGCCCGCGTTATCTGATGCGGCAGGCCGAATTGTCGATGCACCCGCTGGACACCCTGGACCGTCGCAATATGGCCCAGGAAGAAAACGGCCTCGGCTTCTGCAACATCACCAAGTGCTGCACCGAGGTGTGCCCCGAGCACATCAAGATCACCGACAACGCGCTGATCCCGATGAAGGAGCGCGTGGCCGACGCCAAGTACGACCCGATCGTGTGGCTCGGCAATAAATTGTTCCGGCGCGATAAGTAGTCAAAGCCTCGGCGAGCGGGCCGCGAGATTTCCCCAGGGATTTCTCGCGGCCCGTTCCTCTAGGCAGCTATCTGGGTAGCCTCGAACCATGGGTAGCGTGCACAGCGTCAACGACATTCGCACAGCGATCCGCGAGCTGACCGTCCGCGCCGAACTGGCTCTCAAAGAGGGTCGGCCCCACGACGCGGCCGAGATCGAGCAGCGCATCGCCGCGTATCGCGAAGAACTCGGCGAGAAACCCTGACCCGCGCGGCGGGACCAGGCTGGGCTAAGCGCCCAGTCTGTGGAAGGTGCTGCGGTGGAACACAATCGGCGGAACGTTGTGCACCGTGATGTTCGTGACCGCCAGGACGACGATGGTGTGGTCGCCGGCCGGCACCAGCTGCTCGATCGAACTCTGCAACCACACGCTGGTGCCGTGCACGAAGACCGCACCACTCTCGTGCGAGTGGGTATCCAACCCGGCAAAGCGATCCCCGGTCTTGGCTGCCAGGGTTCGCGCCGCGACGTCATGCGACTCACCGAGAAGGCTGATCCCCAGAGACGGCAGGTCCTTCAGCTTCGGCCAGGTCTCCGAATTGTTCTGCACACAGAACGAGACCAGCGGCGGATCCAGCGACACCGGCACGAAGGTGCTGGCGGCCAGACCCACCCGAACACCGTCGACCTCCGCGGCGATAGCGATGACACCAGACGGAAAATGCCCGAACGCCTCACGCAGCGAGGTGGGGCTCAGCTCTGTGTTACTCATAACACAGCCATTTTCACATGTGACGGTGCGCCGCGGCCATAGCAGGGTCAGGCCTGATTCAAATACCCGTTGAGTAGCCTAAGGCCGTGCCGAACGTTTCAATCCTGTCCGTGCTGCGCGAACGCGCTGGTCTGACACCAGACGACGTCGCCTTCACGTTCACCGATTACGACCGGGATTGGAACGGAATAGCCCAGAGCTTGACCTGGTCGCAGGTGTATCGCCGGACCCTGAACGTCGCGCAGGAGATCAGCCAGCACGGAGTCCCCGGCGACCGGGCACTGATCATCGCTCCGCAGGGTCTGGCCTACATCGTTGCGTTCCTGGGCGCCATGCAGGCTGGTTTCATCGCCGTCCCGCTGTCGGTACCGGTACCGGGTTCTCATGACGAGCGGGTCAGCGCCGTGGTGACCGATACGTCGCCGACGGTGGTCCTGACGACCTCTGAAGTCTTCGAGGTCGCCGCACAGTATGTGGACGACGGCGCCGCCGTGATAGCCACGATCGCGGTGGACACGCTCGATCTGGATGCCACCAGAGCTGTCGACCCCGAGATACCCGACGGACCGGATATCGCCTACCTGCAGTACACCTCCGGCTCGACCCGGTTGCCGGCGGGGGTGATGATCTCGCACCGCAACATGAGCGCGAACTTCGAACAGTTGATGGCCGACTACGTGCCGCACTTCGGTGGCGAGTTCCCACCGGGAACCAGTCTGGTCTCCTGGCTGCCGTTCTACCACGACATGGGGCTGATGCTCGGGATCGGTGCGCCGATCTTCAGCGGGCACCCGGCAGACCTGATGAGCCCGATCGCGTTCCTGTCCCGGCCGGCGCGATGGTTACACGCCATGGCCCGCCAACCGAAGGCGTGGTCGGCCGCACCGAACTTCGCGTTCGACCTCACCGCACGACGCGCCACCGATGAGGAACTGGACGGCATCGACCTCAGCGGGGTCATCGGCATCATCAACGGAGCCGAACGCATCCACCCCGAGACCGTGGTCAGATTCAACGAACGCCTCGCCCCGATCGGCCTTCGCCCCGAGGTGATGGCACCCTCCTACGGCCTGGCCGAGGCGACGGTCTACGTCGCCAGCAGCACCGCGAATCAGGTGCCGGAAGTCGTCGACTTCGACATCGACGAGCTGTCTGCGGGCGTGGCTGTGCGCAAACCCGGTGGGGCACCATTGCTGCGGTACCAGCTGCCGGACTCGCCATTGGTACGGATCGTCGACGCCGATACCTGCCAACTGTGCCCGGATGGCATCGTCGGCGAGATCTGGACGCATGGTGAGAACGTCTCCGCCGGCTACTGGCGCAAGCCGGAGCAGACCGGGTCCGCGTTCGGCGCGACGCTGATCGACCCGCCCAAGGACATCCCGGGCATTCCGGAGAACGGCTGGCTGCGCACCGGCGACCGGGGATTCGTCTCCGAGGGTGAACTGTTCATCGTGGGGCGCATCAAAGACATGCTGATCGTGCGTGGCCGCAACCACTACTCGGAGGACATCGAGTCGACGGTGCAGAAGATCACCCGGGGTCGGGTGGCTGCCATCGCGGTGTCCGATGAACAGAGCGAGGCGCTGGTGACCATCGTCGAGCTCAAGAAGCGTGCCGATTCCAACGAGTACGCAGAAGTGAAAACCAATGTCATCGCAGCGATTTCGCGTGGCCACGGCTTGCAGGTCGCCGATATCGTGCTGGTCGAACCAGGGTCGATCCCGACGACGACCAGTGGCAAGATCCGCCGGGCAGCGTGCGTCGAGGAGTATCGCCATGGACAGTTCGTCCGGTTGGATGCGTAGCTGATCTCCCCGATGTGGTTCGCCCTCTTGGTGATGGCGGTCGCGGTCAGTCTGGAACCGTTTCGCATCGGGATGGCGGTCCTGATGCTGAATCGGCCCCGCCCCCATCTGCAGCTTGCCGCTTTCCTGTGCGGCGGCTTCGTAATGGGCCTGACCGTCGGCGCGGTGGTGTTGTTCGCGCTGGAGTCCCGGATCCCGGCGTCGGCTCATTTCACCCTGCCCAGGGTGCAGATCGTGATCGGGATGCTGGCGCTGCTGGCGGCGGGGATCCTGGCCGTCACCAAGGGCCGTGACCGCACCGCGCCGGCGTGGCTGAGCCGTCTGCTCGACGGCCAGTCACTGTGGGTGGCCGGCGTGGCCGGCCTGGGTATCGCGCTACCTTCGATCGACTACCTGGCCGCACTCGCCGTCATCGCCGCCGGCGCGGCCGCCCCGGCTGTCCGGTTCGGGGCGTTGGTGACGTTCAATGTGGTGGCGTTCGCGCTGGTGGAGATTCCGCTGCTGGCCTATCTGGTGGCCCCGCAGCGCACCCGCGCAGCGATGACGGCACTGCACGGCTGGGTTCGTGCCCGGCGCCGCCGCGAAGTCGCCGTGTTATTGGCCGTCGTTGGTGTCGTGCTGCTCGCGGCAGGCCTACTCGGCGTGTAGAAAGTCAGTGCGCGCTGGGACCGTGATCCAGCACGTACTGCAGACCCGCCGTCAGCTGCGACAGCGGATCGGTCCCGCCCCCGAAGGCGGCCTGGGTGGCCGGTGCGGTGACGGCCGCCGGGTCATAGCCGTGTACCGGATCGACCTCGATCGGCGCGGTCAGTGGATCGTCGTTGCGCGAATATCCGGAATCCACCATCGGTTTCAGTACGCCGTCCAGCTGATTCAGCGTGCCTTCGTCGACACCGAGATACTTGAACGGCAATACCAGCGGCAGATGTTGTTCGGGGATCAGGTACGTCGTGGTCTTCGCGCCCCTGGAGTTCACCGTGGTCCGAATGTTCTGCGGCGGAACCATGCTCGGGTTGGTGAACGCGACGGCCGTGTGACCGGTCGCCAGTCCGACGATCGCGTTGGCCATGGCCATCCAGTTGTCCTGGCGGTCCGGCCAGTCGGCGATGCTGTCGTAAGCGGAGACGAAACGGTAGGAGTCATACTGGCTCTCGACCGGGGGTGGGATCTGGTAGTCCAGCGCCGGAACGACGCTGCCCACCGGGAAGTTCTGCGCCAGGAAACTCGCACCGAAGGCGTGCGGTGCAATCGGATCGCCATATGTGGCGAAGGACAACTGATCCGGCGGCGGGGCGTTCGGATCGGTGGCCAACCGGTTCTGCACGGCGTTGAGCACCATCGCACCTTCAGACAGCCCGATCGCGGTGCCGGGCCCGCCTGCCTGGATCGCACGAAGGACGTTGCCTTCGCCTTCGTCGACCGACTCACCGATGCTCGGGCCGTCGATGCCCAGGCCGGGGAAGTTGTCGTCCAGCTTGCCGATACCGGGGAACAGCCGCTCCAAGGTGTGGCCCTGGACCTGCCCGGCCGGGTAGTCGACGATCTGGCGGTTCAGGCCGGGGAACCAGTCCGCGCCGGTGCGGCGAATGTACTCGTCATAGGGAATACCGAGAACGTGGGCGCCGCCTAGCGCATATCCCCGGCCCGGCGTACCGATCGGCGTCGGCCCGTCGTTGTTCGGCTGACCCGGCACCGGCTGATCGGCGGCCGCAATTCCCCCGGTGGCACACAGGGTCAGCAGCGTGGTTGCCGTGGCGAGTAGCTTCTTCATGCCTTACCGCTTCCCTGCGATGTCATTCGTGACGGCCACCAATTCGCCTTTCCGACCAGGGTAGCCATGGCGGGCACCGTGACGGTCCGGACCAGGAACGTGTCCAGCAGGATTCCGACACCGATGACGAACCCTCCCTGCACCACGGTACCGATGCTGGAGAACAGCAGACCCCACATGGAGGCAGCGAAGATCAGACCAGCCGCGGTGATCACACCGCCGGTCGACGAGAGCGTGCGGATGACTCCGTAGCGTGTGCCACCAAACGATTCGTCCCGCAATCGTGACGCGAACAGCAGGTTGTAGTCGGCTCCCACCGCGACCAGCACCACGAACGCCAGCGGCGGCACCGTCCAGTGCAGCTCTTGACCGAAGAGGTACTGGAAGACCAGGACGCCGATGCCGAGTGCGGCGAAGTACGAAAGCACCACGGAACCAACCAGATACAGCGGGGCGATGATCGCGCGCAGCAGCAACATCAACGTCAGCAACACCACGGTCAAGGTGACGGCGATGATGAACCGGATGTCCTTCTGGTAGTAGTCGCGGGTGTCCCGCAGCGCGGCGGGATAACCGCCCATCGAGATCGTGGCGTCCGACAGACTGGTGTTCGGTTGCGCACTGCGCGCGGCGTCGCTGATCGCATTGACCTGATCCATCGCCGCGGCGCTGAACGGATCGAGTTTGGTGAGCACGAGGTAGCGCACCGAATGCCCGTCGGGTGAGATGAACATCCTGGAAGCCATCTTGAAGTCCGGCAAATTGAGGACCTCGGGCGGAATGTTGAATCCCGCCATCGCGGGGCTTGCGGCGTCCTGCTTCATCGACAACAGGAACGCCGCGGCCTGATCGAGGCCGGTTCGCATGAGTTGGATCTGGTCGACGACCTGGTCCACACCGTTGGCGACGTCCCGGCTGCCGCTGGCAGCCCGATCAGCGCCCTGCCGAAGTTTGTTGGTGCTCGCCTGCGCGCCACCTGGCGAGTCCAGCCCCATGGAATGCATGACCTTGGTCAGCCTGCCGAAGGCGTCACTGAGCTGGCGCAGGGTCGCGTCGAGGGACTGCCTGTCCTGCATCGACTGCAATTGCCCTGCCAGAGAATTGATCTCGTCGAGGGTTCCGTCGTTGCGTGCGTCGACCAGTGCCTGAAAATGACCGCGGGTCTCGGCACAGGAGGGGTCGAGGTCACAGACGGCGTTACCGTGCAGTGCCACCAACACCGGCCCCACCCAGGCGAACAGATCCTTGGCGGCTTGGACGTTGATACCCATCGAATTGCCCAGCCGGTTCATCGCATTGACGAGCTTGGCCGCGGTCTCGACGTTCTTGACCAGCTTGTCGCCGCCGTACTGGCTTTTGATCGAGGAGAACGCGTCCACCATCCCCTGGACGCCGGTGGCTATCTGACTGACTTGGCCGCGCACATCGCCAAGGTTGTTCGCGAGCGTATTGGCCCCGCCCGCAAGGCGATTGAGGTCGTTCATGTTGGCGGCGATCATCGCGGCACCGTTGCCCAGCTGATTGCCGACCAGGCCCGCTTGATATGTGGCCCTGAACTCTTGCGGCACTGATCCGGTCGGTCGGGTGATACCACTGACCATCGCGATGTTCGGCACCTGACTGATGCGCTCGGCCATCTGTTCGAGGTCCGCCAGTGCCTGCGGGCTGCGCAGGTCACGCGGCGAGCGGACCAGCACGTAGGACGGGATGGACTGGTTGAGGTCGAAATGGCGTTCCAGCGCGGTGTAGCCGACCGAGCTCGGATCTGACGCCGGCACCGCCTTGCGGTCGTCGTAGTTGTATTTCGCCAACCCCACGCAGCTGGCGAGCAGAATCAGGATCAGGACGCTGGCCACCAGATGCACCCGTGGCCGGCGCACGATGCGGATACCCGACCGTCGCCACCACCGGGCGGTCAATTCACGCCTCGGCGTGATCCAGCCGCGCGGCCCGGCGACGGCGATGATGGCGGGCAACAGTGTGAGCGCGGCGAGGTACGCCACCCCGACCCCGATGGCCGATGACACGCCGACGGTGGAGAACACCCCCATCTTGGCGAAGCTGACTCCGAGGAACGTGACACCGATGGTGGCAGCGGATGCGGTGATCACCTTGCCTACCGAGCCCAATGCGTGGCGCACCGCATCCTCGGAGCTTTCGCCGCGCCGCACATAGTCGTGATAGCGGCTGATCAGAAAGACCGCGTAATCCGTTCCGGCACCGGCGATCATCGCGCTAAGGAGAATGATGGCCTGGTTCGATACCCCCAGCCCGGTCAGATTGGACAGGCCGGCGACCACGGACTGCGCGATCACCAGGGATATCCCGATTCCGATCAACGGCAGCAGCATGGTGATCGGGTTGCGATACACCACCAGGAGCACGATGAGAACCAGGATGCCGATCGCGAGTTCGATTGGCAGCCGGTCGCGTTCGCCGGCGACGGTGAGATCGGCGACGGTGGCCGCCGGTCCGGTCAGGTGTACTTCCAGCGGGCTGCCGGCGGTGTTCTGTTTGACGATATTGGCCACCCGCTTGTACGCGTCATACGACTGCGGAGTGCCCAACGCGCCGGCCAGCCCCACCGGCACGACCCAGGATTTATTGTCCTTACTCGTCAAAAAGGAACGCAGCGCTGGTGTTTCGATAAAGTCCTGCAGCATCACGACGTCGTGCTGGTCTTCGCGCAGCGCGCCCACCAGCTTGCGATAGGTCGCTTCGTGAGCGGGGCTGAGCCCGCGCTCGTCGGTGAGCACCACCAGCAGCAGATCGTCGCCGCCCGGTTCAGAGAACGCTTCGGTCATCTGCCGGGCCGCCACGCTGGAGGGAGCGTCGCCAGGCAGCATGGCCAGCGGGTGTTTCTGGGCCATGTCGGTCAAGCTCGGGAACGTCAACGGTAAAGCGACCGCCAACGCGACCCAGAGCCCAATCACCGCCCAGGGCCACCGCACGACAAAGTCAGCTAGCCGTCGCACGTTGTCCTCATCCGGCTGCCCTCACCTGTGTTCTGTGAGGTCTCGCTACTCGCAAGTCGTCACCAATGCCCGCCGTCTGCGATCCGACCGCACACCGATTTCATCGCGGCGATGTACCGGCCGACCGACTTCTGGGCGATCGGGTTGTCCGGAAACATCACTGACATCACGGTGCCGGCCTCGTACCGGAATATATAGATCGTCAGCTGGTAGGAGAATCGTCCGTCCGAGTAGATGCCGATATTGTTCGAATAGCCCATGTCGGCGGCCGCCAACACGGCGTTGAGGGGCGCGGCACCGCCGTGCAGAAAGTTGGAAACCGGGAAGTTCGGCGCAGGCTTGTCCAACCACGGCGCCAACTCCAGCACGCGGTAGTACGGAACCCTCGCCAGGCTCAGGCCGGTATCGAAGGAGTTCTGCGCCGCCCAGGCTGCCTCACCGAACGACGTCGCGGCGATCGGGACGGTGATCGGGACCAGGCCGGTGAACCAGCCCTGCGTCGTGAAGTTATCCGTCGTCCTGCGGGTGTCTCTCGGTGTCAGTCCGTAATAAGTTGCCGCACCGGTCAATTCGTGGTCCACCATGGCGGTGCAGGCAAACAAACCGCCGACGAAGCGGACACCTGCCGCCGTGCACGCGGCTTCGAATCTCGTGGTCTGTTCAGCGTCCATCAGCACGTCGCCGACCATGTCTGCGACGGTCGGTTCCAGCGGGTTGCCCAACGGCAGCGGGAACTCCGGCAGGGTGCCATTGTTGTTCTCGGCAAACTCGATCCAGGCGCGGACCTCCGGCGAATCGACGGTCAAATCCGCCGTGGACTGGTGCTCCTGGAGACAGAAATCGTCGAAGCTGCCCGCCTCAGGCAGGGCCATGGGCTGACCGGTCACCGTCAACGACGTGTACATGCCGTGAGCCTCGAGCATCGTGATCCCGATGAGCGCCGCATCCCCGTGGACGTGGTCGATGCTGGCATAGAAATCGAAGTGATCCGCACTCTGGACCACCCCGAAGGAAAAACAGCCCCATTCCAGGGGAGTCGGGATATCGACAATGTGCTTACGCGCATCTTCGGCAGCCATTTCGCCGAAATCAACGGGCTCGAACTCAATATCGGCGGCGTCCGCGATTGTTCGTCGGACGATATCGCCAGAACCCGAGTATTCGAACCAACTCCGATAGGTGTCATGGCGGCGCAGATAGGCGTTCAACGCGTGATTCATGGCCGATATATCGCACTGACCAGGCACTTCGCAGGTAGCAATGATCTGCCGTGAATAATCGAGCCCAGCGGCATCCTGCTCGTAAACGCCACGAATATGTTGGCCCTGCATATAGCTGACGGGCACCGAACTGACCGGCGCTTGCCGAGCCTTCTCCATCGCCGCAGTTGTCGGGCGCCAGGAAGTCACCACACCGGGGCTCGGCGACCAATCATCGATTGTGCCGATCGAAATCTTCCCGATATGCAATATTCCCCTCCCGGTTCTGAACAGCCACGGCCGGGGGACCGGCAACGCTGGTGGCCAGACCAACATAGCGCCTGTGGCTGAGACGGTCGTCGACAGACCCGATAGGCCAGCTCAGGGGTGGTAGCGAGGCCCGATTCAGGACCCCGTAGGGCACTCCTATGAGGACGCTATCAACGGATCCCGAAAGCGCGTCCTTCAGCAACCCACATGCAATACTGGCCCCCGGGAGATTGAGCCGGCCGTCGCTGTCGGGAGATGACCGGGCCGTGGCCGTTCGGAAGTTAATCCTGGGCCTGACGTGGTCTCCCTTCGTAACGACGATTTACCGGCCCGACGCGGAGAGCACACCCTGATGGCATTAACCCAACGTCCGACGCAGCAGGCACCCCGCTTCGCGATCATCGGCTACGCAGCCCGCTTTCCCGGCGCCGCGGATGCGGACCAATACTGGGACCTGCTGCACAACGGTCGGGACGCGGTCACCGAGGTGCCCCAGGACCGGTGGGATGTCGACGAGTTCTTCGACCCCGACCCAGACGCTCCCGGCAAGATCGTCACCCGTCGCGCAGGATTCGTCGACGATGCCACCGGGTTCGACGCACCGTTCTTCGGAGTGTCGGCCCGCGAAGCCAATGTGATGGACCCGCAACACCGATTGCTCCTGGAGACCGCCTGGCGCGCCGTCGAGCATTCCGGCACCGCGCCAACGACTTTGACGAACACCCGCACCGGCGTGTTCGTCGGTTTGGCCACCCATGACTTCCTCGGCATGGCATCGGACGCACTGACCTACCCCGAAATCGAGGCGTATCTGGCAATCGGCACGTCCAGCGCGGCCGCCGCTGGCCGAATCAGCTACCGATTGGGGCTGCAGGGCCCGGCCGTCACCGTCGACACCGCGTGCAGCTCGTCGCTGGTGGCGATTCATCAGGCCTGCCAGGCGCTGCGTCTGGGCGAATGTGACCTCGCGCTGGCCGGTGGGGTGAACGTCATCCTCAGCCCGGCCACCATGATCACCTTCTCCCATTCCCGGATGCTGGCGCCCGACGGCCGATGCAAGACCTTCGACGCCGCGGCCGACGGCTATGTGCGCGGTGAAGGCTGCGGTGTGATCGCCGTGAAACGCCTCGAAGACGCGATCCGAGACGGTGACCGTATTCGGGCGGTGATCCGTGGCAGCGCAGTCAACCAGGACGGCGCATCGGGCGGCCTGACGGTGCCGAACGGGGTAGCCCAGCAGCGCGTGATCAGTGAGGCGCTGGCCTCCGCGGGGCTGGACCCCAGCGATATCGGCTATCTGGAGGCACACGGGACCGGGACCTCGCTGGGCGATCCCATCGAGGTCCAGGCCGCCGCTGCCGCGCTGGGCAAAGGCCGCGATCCCGACCAGCCGCTGCTGATCGGGTCGGCGAAGACCAACATCGGACATCTGGAAGCCGCGGCCGGTGTCGCCGGTGTCCTCAAAGTCGTCCTGTCCCTGGAACACCAGGAACTACCTCAGCACTTGCACTTCCGCAATCCGTCACCGCACATTCCCTGGGATCGGATTCCCGTGCGCGTCGTGGACGAAGCGGTCGCCTGGGAGCGCTCCGAGAAGCCCCGTATCGCGGGCGTCAGCTCGTTCGGCTTCTCCGGCACCAATGCGCACGTCATCCTCGAAGAAGCACCTCAAGTCGCCCCCACCACCGCTGCAGCAGTTCCGGCCGATGACCGCCGGTTCATGGTGCTTCCGCTGTCGGCCCGCACCCCGGCCGCGTTGGTACAGACCGCCGAGAACTACCGCAGCTGGCTCAGCGAGCATCCGGAGGCCACCCTGGCCGACGTGTGCCTGACGGCCGGCGCCGGTCGCGCCCACTTCGAGCACCGGGCCGCCTTGGTGGTCAATTCCCTGGAGTCCGCACGGGAGCTGCTCGGTGCACTCGCTGACGATCTGCCGGCCCCCGGACTGGTGCGCGGTGACAGCGTCGATACACCCAAGACCGCGTGGTTGTTCCCTGGGCAGGGCAGTCAGTACGCCGGCATGGCCCGCGAGCTCTTCGAGACCGAACCGGTGTTCGCCGAGACCATGACCCGGTGCGCCGAGGCGGTTGCCGGTGCGCAGGAAAAGCCGTTGCTGGACATCATCTTTGACGCGGATGGCACCGAGACCCTGAAGCAGACCCGGCACGCCCAACCGGCGATATTCGCTGTGGAGATGGGCCTGGCCAGGCTCTGGCAGTCGCGGGGCTTCGAACCGGATGTGGTGCTCGGACACAGTGTTGGGCAGTACTCGGCGGCCTGTGTGGCGGGCGTGTTCAGCCTCGAGGACGGCGCCCGGCTGCTGGCCGAGCGGGGCCGCATGTTCGGGGACCTGCCCACCGGTGGGCGGATGTGCGCGATCTTCGCCGACCCCGACCGGGTCGAACGCCTCACCGACGAGTTCCCGAGCCTGTCGGTGGCCGCCTACAACGGCGCCAACACGGTCCTGTCCGGGCCTGCGGCCGACCTGGAGCATGCGGTGGCCCAGCTGACGGACGACGGCGCCCGCTGTGACTGGCTGGACACCAGCCACGCATTCCATTCGGCGCTGCTGGATCCAGCCCTGGACGCATTCGAGTCTTATGCGAATGGGTTCGAATTCGGCGCGCCACAACGGATTCTGGTGTGCAACCGGACGGGTGCCGCCCTCGGGCGTAACGCCAAACTTGACGGCTCCTACTGGCGGCGCCACGCGCGCCAGCCGGTTCAGTTCGCCAAGGGCGTGGCCACATTGGCCGAGCTTGGCTGCGCACTGCTGCTCGAAGTCGGCCCACAGCCGGTACTCACCGCCGCGGCCCTGCGGGCCTGGCCAGACCCGGCGACCGCACCCAAAGCGGTGCCGTCGCTGCGTCGCAACGGCGCCGACCACCGCCAGGTCACCGAAGCACTGGCCAACGCCTATGTCGCCGGACATCTGCCCGACTTCGGCGCGCTGGTGCCGCAGCCGGCGCACAAGCTCGACCTGCCGACCTATCCCTTCCAGCATCGGCAGTACTGGTTCAGCAACAAGCAGGTTCAGACGACCACGACCGACGGTGCGCGCACCGAAGCCGTCCGGCTGCTCGAGGACGGCCGAATTGACGAACTCGCCGCCCTGCTCGATGTCGCCGGTGCCAGCCAGACGACCGCCGACGTACTGAACAAGCTTGCCGCACAACATAACCGGCAACGAAGCGCGCAGTCGATCGCTGACATCCGCTACGAGATCCGCTGGGAACGGTCCTCCAACTCCTCGCCCGCAGAGATCGGTGAAGGCGCCGCTTGGCTGCTCATCGGCGATGACGCCGTGATCATGCGGCCGTTGATCGACGCGTTGACCACCAACGGCCACCGGCACCGGGTCCTCGGACTACCGGTGTCCGACGCCGACGAGGAACGCCTCGTCGACGAATTGCGCGTCGCGGTCCATGATGAGCCCGAGCTGCGCATCCTGCATATCGCGGCGCTGGACTCCGACGGGCCGTCGTCGATGCGCTCGCTGTTGCGGATGCAGCACCGGGTCCTTGGTGGCACCCAGCGGCTGTTCCGCGCCGCGGCCGCCGCTGAACTGCGCACCCCGATCTGGGTGACAACCCAAGGTGCACAACGTGTTACCGATGACGACGCGGTGTCACCCGAGCAGAGCAGCCTGTGGGGATTCTGCCGCGCGGCCGCACTGGAGTATCCGCAGGTATGGGGCGGGCTGGTCGACCTGTCCAGCCGCGGCGCCGACGAGTGGTCCCGGTTGGTCAAGCAGGTCGTCACGGCGTCTCCGGGCGAAGACCAGATCGCGCTTCGGGCGGAGACCGTGCAGGTTCCCCGGCTCGTTCGCCGTACCGGACAACCCAACTCGACGGCATTGGAATTGCGCGCCAACGCAACATATCTGGTGACCGGTGGATTGGGCTCGCTCGGACTCGAGATTGCGGGATATCTGGCCGCGCACGGCGCACAGCAGCTGGTGCTCACCGGCCGGCGGACACCCGACGAAGCAACACAACGCCGCATCGACGCGCTCCGCGAACAACACGGCTGCAGTGTCCGGGTGATCGCCGCCGATGTCGCCGACCCACACGATGTCGCGCGCCTACTCGCCACGGTGCAGGCCGAACTCCCCCCATTGGCCGGCATCGTGCACGCCGCAGGCGAGAACAACACCACCCCCCTGAGCTCCTTGGAGGGCACCGAGGTGGATCGGGTTTTCGCCGGGAAAGTCTGGGGTGCTTGGTATCTGAGCGAGGCAAGCACAGATCTGAACCTGGACTTCTTCTTGTCGACCTCCTCGATATCGTCGGTGTGGGGCAGCTACGGCCAGACCGCCTACAGCGCAGCCAACGCGTTCCTCGACGGGCTGACCTGGCGGCTGCGCGAGCAGGGCGTTCCCGCGATCAGCGTCAACTTCGGTCCGTGGTCGGCAGGCATGGCCGACCAGGACGCCCGAACACAACTCGACCGCCGGGGCATCCGTACTCTGTCGCCCTCAGACGCACTGGCCGGGATGGCCGACGTCATGGCCGCGGCGGGTGCACAGGGTCCGGCGCAGGCAGTGGTGGCGCGGATGGACTGGGCCCGCTTCCTGCCGATCTACTTACAAGCCGGCCGTCGAGCACTGCTGGCCGAGGTGGGCCGCGAGGTGCCGGAATCGGTGTCCGCGACTGGGACGTCGGGCTCGCCCGTCAATACCCGACTGGTCGAGCAGCTCATCGCCGCTCCAGTGCAGCAACGCAAGAAACTCGTCCTCGAACACCTCCGCAACACCGTCGCGGAGGTGACGCGGATCGACGCGTCCGAGATCCGGGAAGAGGCCGGATTCTTCGATCTCGGTATGGATTCCCTGATGGCCGTGGAGCTGCGGCGCCGGCTGGAGCAGGCGGTTGGCAAGGAGCTCCCGGCGACGCTGGCCATGGACTTCCCGCGGCTGTCCGACGTGGCGGACCACCTGCTCTCGGACGTGCTCAACCTGAACGAACGCGCCGGCAGTCAACTTGTGACCCAGCCGACCTCACTCGCGACCTCGGCGACCGACGAACCGATCGCCATCATCGCAGTGGCCTGCCGGTTCCCCGGCTCGCCAGACGCCGACGCGTACTGGGAGGTGCTATCAGGCGGGGTTGATGCGATTCGGGAAATCCCCGAGGACCGCTTCGACGTCGACCAGTTCTACGACCCCGATCAACAGATGCCGGGCAAGATCTACACCCGCAGCGGCGGATACCTGGACAGCGTCGATGGATTCGATCCGGAGTTCTTCGGCATTTCTCCGCGCGAAGCCGTCTGGATCGATCCGCAGCAGCGCCTGATGCTCGAGATTGCGTGGGAAAGCCTGGAACGGGCGGGATACTCGCCGGCTTCGCTGCGCGGCAGCCGAACCGGTGTCTTCGTCGGCGTGGGCGCCAACGAATATTCGCATCTGCTGTCGGGCGAATCGGTCGAGAACCTGGAAGCCCATTTCATCACCGGCAACGCGCTCAATGCCATTGCCGGCCGGGTGGCGTTCACTCTCGGCCTGGAAGGACCGGCCATGGCGGTGGACACCGCCTGCAGCTCATCGCTGGTGGCCGTCCATCAGGCCAGTCAGGCACTGCACTCGGGCGACTGCGATATGGCCCTGGCCGGTGGCGTCAACGTTCTGTTGAGCCCGGCGTCCATCGTCGCCGCGTCCCGCGCGCGGATGCTGGCCCCCGACGGCCGATGCAAGACCTTCGACGCGGCGGCCGACGGCTACGCCCGCGGTGAGGGTTGCGGCATTCTGGTGCTCAAGCGCCTGAGCGACGCGCAGCGCGACGGCGACCGGGTCTGCGCGGTCATCCGCAGCAGCGCGGTCAACCAGGATGGCGCCTCCAGTGGTTTGACAGTGCCCAATGGTGGTGCCCAACAGCGCCTTATCACTGCGGCACTGACGCGTGCGGGCCTGCGTGGTGGGGACGTCGACTACCTCGAAGCGCACGGTACTGGCACCCCGCTGGGCGATCCGATCGAAGTGCAGGCCGCCGCGGCGGCCTATGGCGACGGCCGGGACTCGAACCGGCCGCTGTTGATGGGAACGGCCAAAACCAACATCGGGCATTTGGAGTCCGCGGCCGGTGTCGCCGGATTGGTCAAGGTGGTGTTGTCGCTACAGCACGATCTGCTCCCGCGGAGCCTGCACTTCCAGAATCCGTCGCCGCACATCCCGTGGGACTCACTGCCGGTGCAGGTCGTGGACAAGGCGACACCATGGCACGCCAACGGCAGGCCGCGGCGGGCCGGTGTCAGCTCGTTCGGCTTCACCGGCACCAACGCACACGTCCTGATCGAAGAGGCGCCGCAGCCCGCACTGGCTGACGATGTCGCCGACGAACCTGTGGACGGCGCACCCGCCGCAGCGGCAGCCCGCGAACCGTTGAGCCTGTTGCCGCTATCTGCGCGGTCGGCGCAAGGCCTGGTCGCCCTGGCCCAGCGTTACTCCACCTGGCTGGACACCCATACCGAATCCTCGCTCGCCGACGTGTGTTTCACCGCCGGGGCGGGACGTTCCCACTTCGAACATCGAGCCGCGGTGGTCGCAACGTCCGGCCAAGAGGCCAAGATGCTGCTGGACGATCTGGTGGCGAACCGGTTGCGTCCGGGCGTACTCCGAGGCGAGTGCACCGACCCGCCCACCACGGCGTGGTTCTTCCCCGGGCAGGGCAGCCAGTATCCGGGCATGGCGCGCGAATTGTTCGACACCGAGCCGGTCTTCGCCGACACTGTGCGGCGCTGTGCGCAGGCCGTGGATCCGATGCTGCCGCGTCCACTGCTGGACGTGCTGTTCTCCAGTGACCGTGAGGCTGCAGAAACATTGCGGCACACGTCGTTTGCCCAGCCGGCGATCTTCGCAGTGGAGATGGGCTTGGCGCGGCTGTGGCAGTCGTGGGGCATCGAGCCCGACGTGGTGCTGGGCCACAGCGTCGGCCAGTATGCGGCGGCGTGCGTGGCCGGGGTCTTCAGCCTCGAAGACGGCGCCCGGTTGATTGCCGAACGAGGCCGGCTGTTCGGCAGCCTGCCGGCGGGCGGGCGGATGGTGGCTGTGTTCGCCGATCCGGAATACGTGGAGCGTGCCGCGGCTGCCTTCCCTCGGGTTTCGGTGGGTGCCTACAACGGCCGCAACACGGTGCTGTCGGGTCCGGGCGAGGATCTGGAACAGGTCGTCGCCGCCTGCAGCGAGGATGGCACCCGCTGCACCTGGCTGGAGACCAGCCACGCCTTCCATTCGGAATTGCTGGATCCGGTGCTCGACGAATTCGAGGCGTTCGCCAAGCAATTCGAGTACGCCGTGCCGTCCAGGCCGCTGGTCTGCAACCGGACCGGTGCCGTCCTCACCAGTGAGACGCCGCTCAACGCAGCGTATTGGCGGCGGCATTCCCGTCAACCGGTGCAGTTCACCGAGAGTGTGCGAACCGTGGCCGGGCTGGGCTGCTCGGTACTGATGGAGATCGGCCCGCAGCCGATCCTGACCGCGGCCGCACTGCAGATCTGGCCCGAGACCTCGACAACGCCGCGCGCGATCGTCTCGTTGCGCAAGGGCGCCAATGCCCAGCGCCAGATCACCGAAGCTCTTGCCACGGCCTACATCTGCGGGCACCGGCCGGACTTCGCCGCCAAGCACCACGCTCCGAGCCACCGACTCGAACTGCCGACCTATCCGTTCCAGCGCCGCCGCTACTGGCCCAAGACGTCCGGCCTTTCAGGCGGAGGTGCTGACGGCGTTCGACTCTCCGGAATCCTGGGCAGTGCCAAGGATCTCGCTTCCGGCGACACCGTCTACACCACCGTGCTGTCGGTCAAGACCCAGCCGTGGTTGGCGCATCACGTCATCTACGGCACTGTGGTCGTTCCCGGCGCGACGTACGCGGCGATGGCACTGGCTTCGGCAGGAGCGCCGGCTCGGGTCAAGGAAGTCTTCTTCTACGAGCCGATCATCCTGCCTGACAAGGCATCCCGTGAAGTCCAGCTCACCCTGCATCCGGTCGATGACGGCTGGAAGTTCCAGGTGCACAGCCGGCCCTACGGGGTCCGGGACACCGAGTGGTCGCTGAACTCCGACGGAACCCTGCTGGCGGGCGTCGATCCCGATGGAGCGCAGGAGAGCACACTGTCCCCGGACGAGGCGATCGAACAGATGAATCGCACCCGCCCACAGGAACTGTTCGACATCTTCCACGACATGGAACTGGCCTGGGGACCGACGTGGTCGACCTCGCTGAAATCGTTGTGGGTCGGCCAGAGTGAGGCCATCGGCGATATCGCTATCGGTGAGGAACTCGCCGAACACCTGGGCGCTGAACCGATCCACCCGGTACTGCTGGACCTGTGCACCGGTGTGGCGTTCCCGGCCTTCCCTGCGACGCTGGCCGCCGAGCAGGGGATGTCGGATCTGTTCCTGCCCTTGCGGTACGGGCAAGTCACGGTGGCCGAGAAGATGCCGCGACGGTTCTACTGCCGGGCCCGCTGGCATGAGAACGCCCTCACCAATGAAACCCAGGTCTTCGACATCGACTTCCTGAGCCCCGAAGGGCGGGTGCTGGGCGGGATCCACGAGTTCACCGTCAAGCGTGCCCCGCGCGAGGCGCTGCTGCGTGGACTGGGTGGGGACTCGACCCGGCTGCTGTACAGCCTGGGCTGGCAAGAGATCGCGGCCCCAGTTACCGGAGACGCCGAACGGGAAACCGCCAAGACCTCGAACGGCACCTGGCTGATCGCCGGATTCGACGCTTTGGCGGCCGAAGTCCCCGGCGCCACGACCGTGGATGACGTCACCGACGCCCAGTCCTGGCAGCGGGCGTTTGCCGAGGCGGCCGAGCGCGGTGCGCCGGTCACCGGAATCGTCTGGCGCGGCTTCGGACAGCCGGACTCATCCGGATCTACCGCCGACCTCGCAGCACGGCTGGAGGCCGAGATAGCGACCTTGCTCAGCGCAACTCAGACTGCGTTGACCGCGCAAGCCGCACAGAAGGCCACTCTGGCCGACGGGGTGTGGATCGTCACCGAGAGTGCGGTGGCGACTGAACCCGGGGAGCCGGTCGATCCCGTCCAAGCCGCCCTGTGGGGATTTGGGCGCACGCTGGTCGCCGAGCAGCCGACGCTGCGTATTCGACTGGTGGACGGGGACGGCTCCGACGAGTCGCTGAGCTGGCTGGCCGGTGCGCTCGGCACAGCAGTGGTCGAGCCCGAAATGGCGGTGCGGCAGGGACGATTCCTGGTGTCCCGGCTGCTGCATTGGGCCCGCAACGGCCAGCTGCCGATGCCACGCAGCGACGACTACGCCCTGGCGCCCACCGAGCGCGGCGCGATCGACAATCTGCGCCTGACCGAGGCGGTGGTGACCCCGCCGAAGCCGAACGAAGTGCAAGTCCGGATCGAAGCCGCCGGCCTCAACTTCCGCGACGTGCTGAACGTGCTCGGCCTCTACCCCGGAGATCCGGGCCCGATTGGCGGCGACCTGTGCGGTGTGGTCACCGAATTAGGTTCCGAGGTAACGGGATTCGAAATCGGTCAGCGGGTTTTCGGCTCCATGCAAGGCGCCTTCGCCAGTCGACTGAATGTGCCTGCACCGTTGTTGGCAGGAGTTCCCGAGGGCATCGGCGCAGTGGATGCGGCGACCATTCCCGCCGCGGCACTGACGGTTCGACTCGCCTTCGACTGGGCCAAGCTCAAGCCAGGCGACAAGGTGCTCATCCACGCCGCGAGCGGTGGCGTGGGGTTGGCCGCGGTGCAGATGGCCCGGGCGCACGGTGCGACCGTGTTCGCCACCGCCAGCAAATACAAGCGCGCGACGCTGCGCGAGATGGGCGTCGAGTACGTCTACGACTCGCGCACAACAGATTTCGCGGATCAGATATTGGAGGCAACTGGCGGTCATGGCGTTGACGTGGTACTCAACTCCCTGACCAACGAGGGCTTTGTCGAGGCCACGGTGCGGGCGACCGCCAAGGGCGGCCGGTTCGCCGAGATCGCCAAGCGCGATATCTGGACCGCCGAGCAGATGGCCGCGCTGCGGCCCGATATCGCCTACGAGATCGTTGCCCTGGACGTGACGATGATGACCGACCCGGATCACATCCAGAAGCTGATGGTCGAGGTGTCCGACGGGTTGGCCACGGGTGAGTGGACACCGGTGCCGGCCGAGGTCTATCCGCTGACCGAGGCCAGGACCGCGTTCCGGCGCATGCAACAGGCACGCCACATCGGCAAGATCGTGGTGCAGATGCCCAAACCGCTTCAGCCGCGCGGTGATCGGAGCTACCTGGTCACCGGCGGTCTCGGGGCCCTCGGTCTGCACACGGCGTCGCATCTGGCCCAGCTCGGGGCGGGTGACATCGTGCTGACCAGCCGTCGTGTTCCGGATGCCGAGATCCAGCAGGCCATCGATGCCATCGTCGAACGGTTCCACTGCCGGATTCACGTCTTCTCCGCCGATGTCGGCGTGGAGTCCGAAGTCGCCGCGCTGTTGGAGAAGATCCGGGCCGAACTGCCGCCGCTGGCGGGCGTGGCACACCTCGCCGGCGTACTCAACGATGCCCTGCTCCCCGAACAGGACCTTGAGCGGTTCCGAACCGCTTTGGGCCCCAAGGCTTACGGTGCGCACCATCTGCACCGGTTGACGGTGGACGATGACCTCGAGTTCTTCATCCTCTACTCATCAGCCTCGGCAGTGCTGGGGTCGCCGTCGCAGGCCAACTACGCCACGGCGAACGCCCTGCTGGACGGGCTCGTCGCGCAACGCAGAGCGCAAGGCCTCCCGGCAACGGCCGTCAACTTCGGCCCGTGGGGGCACGGTGGCATGGCCAGCTCGCAGGCCGCTGTCGCCAACCTCAGCGCCCAGGGCATGATGCCGCTGGAGCCGTCGGCGGCGTTGGCTGCTCTCGGCGAGGCCATCCGGCACGGCGCGGCGCAGGCCACTGTGCTCAAGGCCAACTGGCAACGGACCGCGAAGATGCTGGGCGGTATCCGTCCGCCGCTGCTGGATCAGGTACTGCCCAGTGGCGACGGAACGGTTACCGGCGACAGCGAGATGCTGCGGCAGCTGCTGGAACTGCCCGTGGCGGCGCGGGGAGGCTTCGTTACCGAGTTCCTGCAACGCGAGGTGCAGGGTTTCCTTCGGCTCGCCCAACCGCCGGCCGCGTCCAGCAGATTCCTGGACCTCGGCACCGATTCATTGATGGCGGTCGAACTCCGCAACCGGTTGTTCGGCCAGTTCGGCGGCAAGTTCGACATCAGCCCAACTGCGGTGTTCGATTACCCGACGCTTGCAGAACTCGCCGAGCATCTGGTGTCGCAACTGCCCGATTCCGCCGCGCCATCGGTCGATGCGGGAGCTCCCGAGGCCCCGGAGGGTCCCGCGGCCCAGGAGCCCACAGAATCCGCTTCCGAGTCTGAGGTCGCTGCCCAGAACGAGGCCGAGGCCGCCCCCGAGGACTGACCGCAGGGCTTAAATGCGATAGCGGTGTGACCAAGGTCGCACCGCTATCGCTGTTTTAGATGGCACCACATGTCCTCGTTATTACCTGTGTTGACCAGCGGATGCACCACAGCTGACCGACGCAGCGAAGTGCCAACCCAACCAGTGGGTTGATTAGCCGACTGAACTTGCTCACAGGGACTTGCGTTCCGGTTACCCGCCGGTATAGTTTCGGGTTACTGGTGGGTAACTTAGACCCGAGTACCCAACCACAAAGCCCAAGTTCAGATGACTTTCTCGCTGAGGAGTAACCGTCATGAGCCACTACAAGTCCAACGTGCGCGACCAGGTATTCAACCTGTTCGAGGTCTACGGCATCGACAAGGCATTCGGTGAAGGCAAGTACACCGAGCTCGACACAGACACCGCCAAGGAAATGCTCGCCGAGATGAGCAAGCTAGCCGCGGGCCCGCTTGCCGATTCGTTCGTCGAGGGCGACCGCAACCCGCCGGTCTTCGACCCCGAGACCCATACCGTGACGCTGCCCGACGCCTTCAAGAAGTCGATGCGCGCGCTGATCGACGGCGGCTGGGACAAGGTCGGACTTGCCGAGGAACTCGGCGGCATGCCGGTACCGCGCGCACTGCAGTGGGCACTGATCGAGCACGTGCTCGGCGCAAACCCCGCGGCCTACATGTACGCGATGGGCGCGGGCATGTGCGAGATCTTCTACAACAACGGCACTGACGAGCAGAAGAAGTGGGCTGTCATGGCCGCCGAGCGCGGCTGGGGCGCCACGATGGTCCTCACCGAGCCCGACGCCGGCTCCGATGTCGGCGCCGGCCGCACCAAGGCGGTCCAGCAGGAGGACGGCACCTGGCACATCGACGGCGTCAAGCGCTTCATCACCTCGGGTGACTCCGACGACCTGTTCGAGAACATCATGCATCTGGTCCTGGCCCGCCCCGAGGGCGCCGGACCCGGCACCAAGGGCCTGTCCCTGTTCTTCGTGCCGAAGTTCCACTTCGACCCCGAAACCGGTGAGCCCCGTGAGCGCAACGGCGTGTTCGTCACCAATGTCGAGCACAAGATGGGCCTCAAGGTTTCCGCGACTTGCGAGCTGTCCCTCGGACAGCACGGCACACCCGCCGTCGGCTGGCTCGTCGGTGACGTGCACGACGGCATCGCGCAGATGTTCGACGTGATCGAGCAGGCCCGAATGATGGTGGGCACCAAGGCGATTGCCACGCTGTCGACCGGTTACCTGAACGCTCTGGAGTACGCCAAGGAGCGCGTGCAGGGTGCCGACCTCACCCAGATGACCGACAAGACCGCGCCGCGTGTGACGATCACTCACCACCCCGACGTACGTCGCAGCCTGATGACCCAGAAGGCCTATGCCGAGGGCCTGCGTGCGCTGTACCTCTACACCGCGACGTTCCAGGACGCCGCCGTCGCCAAGGCCGTCCACGATGTCGAGCCCGAGCTGGCGGCCAAGGTCAACGACCTGCTGCTGCCGATCGTCAAGGGTGTCGGCTCCGAGCAGGCCTACGGCAAGCTCACCGAGAGCCTGCAGACCTTCGGCGGTTCCGGCTTCCTGCAGGACTACCCGATCGAGCAGTACATCCGTGACGCGAAGATCGACTCGCTCTACGAGGGCACCACCGCCATCCAGGCGCAGGACTTCTTCTTCCGGAAGATCGTGCGGGACAAGGGTGTCGCACTGGCCCACGTCGCGGGCGAGATCAGCGCGCTGATCGCCAACGAGGCGGGCAACGGCCGGCTCAAGACCGAACGTGAACTGCTTGCCAAGGCTCTCGAGGACGTCCAGGCGATGGCCGCTTCGATGACCGGCTACCTGATGGCCGCGCAGGAAGACGCGAGCAGCATCTACAAGGTGGGTCTGGCTTCGGTGCGCTTCCTGATGAGCGTCGGTGACCTGGTCATCGGCTGGCTGCTGCAGCGTCAGGCTGCGGTCGCCATTGCGGCGCTGGATGCCGGCGCCACCGGTGCCGACCGCTCGTTCTACGAGGGCAAGATCGCCGTGGCGTCGTTCTTCGCCAAGAGCTTCCTGCCGCTGCTGACCAGCACGCGACTGGTGATCGAGACCATCGACAACGACATCATGGAGCTCGACGAAGCTGCCTTCTAGAGTTTCGACGCTTAGGCGGCCCCGGGACCATATCGGTCTCGGGGCCGCTGGCGTTCGAACCCGTCGGTGCCCGGCAGCAGCGACTCACGGGCTTTGGTCACTTTTTGCCGGCAATTGCGCCACAACCGACCTACGTCGGGACTTTGGGCCCTGGCAGTTAGCTGGCGATCCGCTACATTCTAGTAATGGCGATGCCTGACAGCAACGAAGCGATTCCCGTGCATCCCGCTGCAACCGGCAGAAAGCCAACCAACGCGAGCCCACTGGCGAATATTGTCGGGCCCTTCACAAAAGCCGGCGGCTACTACGCCCGTTCCTGGGGGGCATACCTCGATGGCGGCAACAACGAGTTGCCCGTCGCCCGCCCGACGCTCTCACTGGCCACCCACGCGCTGCGTGACGAGATCGTCCTGGTCGGGCTGCGGATGCGCCGCCCGCTGAGCGACGCGGCCGTCTACGAGAAGATCAACACCGAGGTGGTCAAGGCCATCGACCTCTACGGCAAGCGGGGCTGGCTGGCCCGCCCGGAGGGTTTCTTCGCCGCCCCGCCAGCCCCGAAAGACGTGACCATCCGGTCGTACAAGGTCCGTGGCCGCACCCACGAGCGGATCAAGTTCGACAGTGGCTACCAGCCGTACGCCCGCGAACCCGGCCGCGCCCGCTGGCTGAGCTACACCGGCAACCACCGCGAATACGCGATGATGCTGCGCCACCGGGAACCGCGTCCGTGGCTGGTGTGTGTACACGGCACCGAGATGGGCCGCGCCAACCTGGACCTCACCCTGTTCCGAGCCTGGCATCTGCATGAGAACTTCGGCCTCAACGTGGTGCTGCCGGTACTGCCGATGCACGGTCCACGTGCCAAAGGCTTGCCCAAGGGCGCGGTCTTCCCTGGTGAAGATGTGATGGACGACGTCCACGCCACCGCACAGGCGGTATGGGACATCCGTCGGGTGCTGGCCTGGATTCGCCTCCAACAGCCCGACGCCAAGATCGGGTTGAACAGCATCTCGCTGGGCGGCTACATCGCGGCACTGGTCGCCAGCCTCGACGAGGGGCTCACCTGTGCGATCCTCGGCGTGCCGCCGGCGAACCTGGTGTCGATCCTGGGCCGCCACGCCGGCTTGGGCACCGACGACCCCCGCCATCGCACGCTGGAATTGGCCGAACCGATCGGCGAGATGATCTCCCCGCTGTCGCTCCAACCGAAGGTGGCTCCCGAAGGCCGGTTCATCTACGCCGGGGTTGCCGACCGGATTGTGCATCCGCGCGAGCAGGTGCTCGGACTGTGGGAGCACTGGGGGCGCCCGAACATCGGCTGGTACCGCGGCGGTCACACCGGGTTCTTCCAAGCTCGTCCGGTTCAACAGTTCGTCGATGCGGCCCTGGTGCAATCGGGGCTGGTGGATTCCGGGGCCTGAGCCAGCGGTCAGCTTCCATGGAAACCGCCGCTGGAATCCCCTCCTGTCCAGCGGCGGTTCCTTCGTTCACGTCAATGCGACGCAAACAAAGAGGATGCCCCGTGTTGCCGTCGGGTCGGGGGGTCAGACGGCAACACGGAGCTATCCAATACATCTGTAACCCGGATGGGTTCGTTACAAACCCTGGGAAACTTTTTTCCGCGATCTTTTTCTGGAATGAAGCATCCGTTCGCTACGCCTCGAGGATCGCGGTGACGCCCTGGCCGCCCGCCGCGCAGATCGAGATGAGCCCGCGAACGGGCTGCCCGGTCTCCTTTTTCTTCTCGGCCAACTGCTTAGCGAGCTGAGCCACGATGCGCCCGCCAGTGGCGGCAAAAGGATGGCCCGCGGCCAGCGAGGAACCGTTGACATTGAGCTTGGAGCGGTCGATAGCACCCAGCGCGGAGTCGAGTCCTAGCAGCTCCTTGCAGTATTCCTCGGACTCCCATGCCTGCAGATGCGCCAGCACCACCGACGCGAACGCCTCGTGAATCTCGTAGAAGTCGAAGTCCTGCAACGCCAGGCCGTTGCGCGCCAGCAGGCGTGGCACGGCGTAGGTGGGAGCCATCAACAGGCCGTCCGAACCGTTGACGTAGTCCACTGCGGCGGTCTCGGAATCGACGAAGTAAGCCAGCGGAGTCAGTGAGTGTGACGTTGCCCACTCCTCGCTCGCCAGCAACGCCACCGAGGCACCGTCGGTCAGCGGCGTCGAGTTGCCCGCGGTCATCGTGGCGTCGCCGTTGCGCACTCCGAACACCGGCTTCAGCTTGGCCAGTTTCTCGGCGCTGGAGTCGGCACGCAGGTTGTTGTCCCGGTAGAGCCCGAGGAACGGCGTGACGAGATCATCGAAGAAGCCGCGGTCGTAGGCGGCCGCCATGTTGCGGTGGCTGGCCGCGGCCAGCTCGTCCTGATCGACGCGTTTGATGCCCATCTTCTTGGCGGTGATCGCGGCGTGGTCGCCCATCGACAACCCCGTGCGGGGTTCCCCATTGGTCGGGATCTCGATGCCCAGCGATGCGGGCAGCTTGCCGACCAGCTTGAGCCGATCCATGTTCGACTTGGACCGCCGCAGACCGAGCAGGGTGCGACGCAGATCGTCGCCGAGCCCGATCGGGGCGTCGGACGTCGTGTCCACCCCGCCGGCGGCCGCGACCTCGTAGCGGCCTGCAGCGATTCCGTCGGCGGCCGCGATCGCCGCCTGCAGCCCCGTCCCGCAGGCCTGCTGCAGATCAATCGCCGGCGTATAGGGGGAGAGCTGGCTGCCCAGCACGCTCTCCCGCATCAGGTTGAAGTCACGGCTGTGCTTGAGCACCGCCCCGCCGATCACCGCGCCGAGCCGCTCGCCGGCCAGGTCAAATCGGTCCACCAGACCGCCCAACGCGGCGGTGAACATGTCCTGATTCGATGCCTCCGCATAGGCGCCGTCCGATCGCGCGAACGGGATGCGGTTGCCGCCGATCACAGCGACCCGGCGACTGTTTCCACTGGTAGAGGCCACGTCAATCTCCGCCTAAAGTTCGGTTTGAAAGGGGGTATACCCACCCATACTACGCACGGTCCTTACTCTGGAGTAAGTTCGTTACAGGTCCCCGCATCGCAACCCGAAAGGCACGTTGGTGGCTTCCGACCTCTTTTCTCAGATCGTCAACTCCACACCAGGGTCACTGCTGGCCAAGCAGCTCGGCATTCCGCAGCCGGAGACGCTGCGCCGCTACCGGCCCGGCGAACCGCCGCTGGCCGGCTCGCTGTTGATCGGCGGCGCCGGACGTGTGGTCGAACCGCTGCGGGTGGCGCTGGCCGAGGACTACGACCTGGTGGCCGATAATCTCGGCGGCCGCTGGGCCGACTCATTCGGCGGCCTGGTGTTCGATGCCACCGGCATCACCGAACCGGCACAGCTGCGCGGCCTCTACGAGTTCTTCACCCCGTTGCAGCGCAACCTCGGGCCGTCGGCACGCCTCGTCGTCGTTGGCACCACCCCCGACGAGGCCGCCAGCACCGACGAACGCATCGCCCAGCGAGCGCTGGAGGGGTTCACCCGCTCGTTGGGCAAGGAGCTGCGGCGCGGCGCCACCGTGGCGCTGGTGTATCTGTCACCGGCGGCCAAACCCGCTGCGACAGGCCTGGAATCGACGCTGCGGTTCATCCTGTCGGGCAAGTCGGCCTACGTCGACGCCCAGGTGTTCTACGTCGGTGCGGCGGACTCCACCCCACCCGCCGACTGGGACAAGCCGCTAACCGGCAAGGTCGGCATCGTGACGGGCGCGGCACGGGGCATCGGGGCCACGATCGCCGAGGTGTTCGCCCGCGACGGCGCCAAGGTCATCGCGATCGACATTGAAAACGCTGCGTCCGCGCTCGAGGAGACGGCGGCGAAAGTGGGCGGCACCGCGCTGGCGCTGGACGTCACCGCCGCCGACGCCGTGGACAAGATCACCCAACACTTACGTGAGCACTACTCCGATCACAATGGGGGCCGCGCCGACATTCTGGTCAACAACGCCGGCATCACCAGGGACAAGCTGCTGGCGAATATGGACGACGCCCGCTGGGACGCCGTCGTCGCGGTGAATCTGCTTGCTCCGCAACGCCTTACCGAGGGCCTGGTCGCCAACGGCAGCATCGGCGACGGCGGCCGGATCATCGGGCTGTCGTCGATGGCCGGTATCGCCGGAAACCGGGGGCAGACCAACTACGCGACCACCAAGGCCGGCATGATCGGCCTCACGCAGGCGCTGGCTCCCGGGCTGGCGGACAAGGGCATCACCATCAATGCCGTCGCACCCGGGTTCATCGAGACGGCGATGACCGCGGCGATCCCGTTGGCCACCCGGGAGGTCGGCCGCCGGCTGAACTCCCTGTACCAGGGTGGCAAGCCGGTGGACGTGGCCGAGACCATCGCCTATTTCGCCAGCCCCGCCTCGAATGCCGTGACCGGCAACGTGATCCGGGTATGCGGCCAAGCGATTCTGGGAGCCTGACCTTGAGCACTGTGACCGAACAGCCAAGTGGCTTGCAGAACCTGCTGCGCGCGGCCGCCGGATCGCTGCCGTTCATTCCACGCAGTGAGCGCCTGCCCAACCGCACGCTGACCGTCGACGGACTCGCCATCGACCCGTCGAACGTCGCCGCCTACGCCGCGGTCACCGGACTGCGGTTCGGCGACACCGTGCCGCTGACGTATCCGTTCGTACTGACATTTCCGACGGTGATGGCGCTGATCACCGGTTTCGACTTCCCGTTCGCCGCCATGGGCGCAGTCCACGTCGAGAACGAGATCACCCAGTACCGCCCGATCGCGGTCACCGACACCGTGACGGTAAAGGTTCACGCCGAGAATCTGCGCGAGCACCGCAAAGGTCTGCTGGTCGACGTCGTCGCCGACGTCCATGTGGGCAACGAGCTCGCCTGGCATCAGGTCACCACGTTCCTGCATCAGCAACGCACCAGCTTGTCCGGAGGACCCAAACCGGAGCCACCCAAGCGACCGAAACTTCCGCCGCCCAACGCAATTCTGCGGATCAGTCCCGGCAAGATCCGGCGCTACGCGTCGATCGGCGGGGATCACAACCCGATCCACACCAATGTGATCGGCGCCAAGCTGTTCGGCTTCCCCACCGTCATCGCCCACGGAATGTTCAGTGCGGCAGCTGTTCTGGCGAACATCGAGGCTCAACTGCCCGATGCCGTGCGCTACTCGGTGAAGTTCGGCAAACCCGTCATCCTGCCCGCCAGTGCCGGCCTCTACGTCGACCGGGTGGCCGGCGGCTGGGACATCGCGCTGCGCAACATGTCCAAGGGTTACCCGCACCTGACCGGAACGATTCGCGGAATGTGAGCGTCGAGCCTGGGAGAAGCGGGGCCCCGGACTACGCCGTTGCAGGTGAGGCATCCCGGTCCGCGGGCGAGCCCTTCAGGCCGCGCCAGAACAGGTTGATCAACATATCGGCGGCTTCGTCCACATCGGCATCGCCGGCGCTGACCCGGGCCGCGACGGCCTCCCCGGCGCCCACCAGCGCCACGGCCATCATGTGAAAGTCCGTGTTGGGCTCGGGATGCCGAGTGCCGGCCTCCACCAACCGCGCCACCATGTCGATGATCTTCTCGCGGCCCTCTCGAACAGTGTGGGCGAACGCCTGCGAGCTGGTCGCCTGGGTGTAGAGCACAATCCACGAGGCCCGGTTGGCGTCGATGTACCGCAGCACCGACAGGATGACGCTGCGCAACAGGTCGTGCGGACTCTGTTTGAGGTCGATGTCCTCGCGGATCGCTTCGGTGAAGCGGCTCAGTTCCCGGCTCAGGCAGGCCCCGAACAGTTCTTCCTTGGAGCCGTAGTACAGGTAGAGCATCGGCTTGGAGATCTGCGCCTCGGCGGCGATGACGTCCATCGACGTCTCGTGATAACCGTTGACCGAGAACATCTGGACAGCGGCGTCGAGCATCTGCTGCTCCCGCACGGCACGGGGCAACCGCTTGGTGCCACCTGCCATATCACTGCCCTTCGATACCGAACTCCGAGGTCGAGCATTCAGGCTAACCGCCGCAACGCGGACTTTGTCCCTTCAAGCGCGCCATTCGCAGTATGGATGTTTCGACCGCGGGCAGCGACAACTCGCCGGCGTTAACCGCCTTCTCCAATCGGTCCAGCACCGCGGGCACCTCGTCGGTGGTCACCCACAGCGTCACATCGATACCGGCCTGCAGGCTGCGCAGCACGGCCTCGGCGACGCCATACCGATCGGAGATCGCCGCCATGCTGGACAAATCGTCACTGAACACCGGCCCATCGAACCCCGGCCCGCCGTAGCCGCCACTGCGCAACAGACCCACCGCCGCAGCGCTGAGGCTGGCCGGCATCGTCCCGGTCAGCCCCGGCACCTCGAGGTGGCCGACCATGACGGCGACAGGCAAGTCGAGAGTCAACGTGCGGTAGGGAATCAGGTCGTTGGTCTGCAGATCCGCCAGTGGCGGGGTGGTGACCGCTCCGGCGGTATGCGAGTCGCCCGATCCGTGCCCGTGGCCGGGAAAGTGCTTGAGCACCGGCAGCAGCCCGGCGTCGCGCAGGCCCCGTGCGTAAGCGCCGGCGTAGGCGGTCACCACGGCCGGGTCGTTGGAGAACGACCGGTCCCCGATCACGGTGTCGTCGGCAGCATCGGTGACATCGACGACGGGCGCGAAATCGACGGTGATGCCCATACCGCGCATCTTGTTTCCGCGGTCGAGCGCCAGTTGGTACACCTGATCAGGGGTTTGGGTCGCGGCCAGCACCCGGGCCGACGGGGCCGTCCCGATCAGCGAGGACAGCCGCTCCACGCGGCCGCCCTCCTCGTCGACGCTGACGGCCAGCGGCAGCGGCCCGGCGTTGGCGATGTCCGGCAGCGAGCCGTCGGTCAGCATCGACAGGTCGGTCCAGCTGCCGATGAAGATGCCGCCGACGTGATAGGTGTCCACCACGGCGCGGGCGTCCGCACTGCCCTTCACCCCGACCATCAGCACTTGGGCCAGCTTGTCGCGGGTGGACATCGAGCTCAGCAACGCCGGGCCGTCGCCGCAAGCGGGTTGCGCCGGCGCCGCGGGCGCCGGGACAGGGCCGGCCATCGGGCTGGCCGACGACGACGTACTGACGGGAGCCGACGACGAGGCTCCGGTGCGCGAAGCAGGGGCTGAGCAGCCGACCAGAAGCAATGGCAGTGTCGACAGGGCCGCGATTCCGCGAATCGAGAGCAGGCGGATAGGCATCCGCACATGCTGTCATGGCCGTCGGCGGGGGCCAACCAAGGTTCGCCGCATGCTAGGTTGGCCAGCGGGTATTCACCCAGCGAGACAGCCGCCCCCAGCACCTGCGAGGAGAACCGATCATGACCCGGTTCGTGGTTCCTGCCGCCGCCAGCATCGTGGTCGGCCTACTGCTCGGGGCTGCGGCGATATTCGGCACGACGTTGATGATCCAGCAGGACACCAAGCCGCCGTTGTCGCCCGGCGATCCGGCATCGTCGGTGCTGAACCGCGTCGAGTACGGCAACCGCGGCTAGTCTGAGCACGCTCGCCGCCGCCTCCCCTGCGGTCACGGAGGCGCACATCACCACCCCGCCGGTATCGCGACGCTGGCTCGGCGGTGCTTTCGTCGTGGCGCTGGTGCTGTGCTTCGCGCAGTCGCCGGGGCTGATCTCACCGGACACCAAACTCGACCTGACCGCCAACCCGCTGCGCTTCCTGGCCCGCGCGGCCAACCTGTGGAACAGCGACCTGCCGTTCGGACAGGCGCAGAACCAGGCCTACGGCTATCTGTTCCCGCACGGGGCGTTCTTCCTCCTGGGCGACACCCTCGGCGTGCCCGGCTGGATCACCCAGCGGCTGTGGTGGGCACTGCTGCTGACCGCCGGGTTCTGGGGGCTGCTGCGGGTGGCCGAGGCGCTGGGCATCGGGACCACGCCGTCGCGCGTCATCGGAGCCGTCGCCTTCGCGTTGTCACCCCGGGTGCTGACGACGCTGGGGTCGATCTCCTCGGAAACCCTCCCGATGATGTTGGCGCCCTGGGTGCTGCTGCCGGTGATCCTGGCTTTACGGGGCGGCAACGGAGCCGCCGAGGGCAGGAGCCGGTCCCTGCGGATGCTGGCCGGGCGGGCCGGGATCGCGCTGGCGTTGATGGGCGCGGTCAACGCGGTGGCCACGATCACCGGCTGTCTGCCCGCGATCATCTGGTGGCTGTGCCATCGGCCCAACCGAGTGTGGTGGCGGTTCACCGGGTGGTGGGCACTTGCCTCGGTGCTGGCCGTCACGTGGTGGGTGGTCGCTCTTCTGGCGCTCGGCCGGATCAGCCCGCCGTTCCTGGATTTCATCGAGTCCTCCGGGGTCACTACACAGTGGACCTCGCTGACCGAGATGCTGCGCGGCACCGACAGCTGGACGCCGTACGTCGCGCCCAATGCCACCGCGGCCGCCGAGCTGGTGACCCAACCGGCGATGGTGCTGGCCACCACACTGGTGGCCGCCGGCGGGATGGCCGGGTTGGCGCTGCGGTCCATGCCGGCGCGGGGTCGGCTGATCGCCATGCTGCTGATCGGCGTGGTCCTGTTGAGCGTCGGCTACTCCGGCGGGCTGGGTTCAGCCATCGCGCACCAGGTGCAGGCCTTCCTCGACGCGGCGGGCGCGCCGCTGCGCAACGTGCACAAGCTGGAGCCGGTGATCCGGATCCCGCTGGTGCTGGGACTGGCGCACCTGCTGGGCCGTATCCCGTTGCCTGGCGGCGCGCCACGACCGGTGTGGATCCGGGCCTTCGCCCACCCCGAGAACGACAAACGGGTGGCAGTCGGCATCGTCGTCCTTGCAGCATTGATGGTGGCCACCTCGATGGCCTGGACCGGCCGGCTCACCCCGCCGGGCGCGTTTCGCGCCATCCCCGACTACTGGCACCAGGCCGCGGACTGGCTGACCGAGCACAACACCGGCGATCCCACGCCAGGCCGGGTGCTGGTGGTCCCCGGTGCACCGTTCGCCACCCAGGTCTGGGGCAACAGTCACGACGAGCCGCTGCAGGTTCTCGGCGAAAGCCCTTGGGGTGTCCGCGATTCCATACCGTTGACCCCTCCGCAGACCATCCGCGCGCTGGACTCGGTGCAGCGGTTGTTCGCCGCCGGCCGGCCGTCAGCGGGGTTGGCAGACACCCTGGCCCGCCAGGGCATCTCCTATGTCGTCGTGCGCAATGACCTCGACCCGGACAAGTCGCGGTCGGCGCGCCCACTGCTGGTGCACCGGGCCATCGACGGTTCACCGGGTCTGCAGAAGGTGGCCCAGTTCGGCGAGCCGGTCGGTCCCGGCACCCTAGAGGGCTTCATCAGTGACAGCGGGCTGCGCCCCCGATACCCGGCTGTCGAGATCTATCGTGTTGGCACACAGGGCAATCCGGGCGCACCCTATCTGACCGACGCCAGCCGAATGGCCCGCGTCGACGGCGGGCCCGAGGTATTGCTGCGCATCGACGAACGGCGCCGACTGCTGCGCCAGGCCCCACTGGGGCCGATGGTGCTGACGTCCGACGCCCAGCGGGCCGGGCTCGCGGTCCCACTGGTCACCGTCACCGACACTCCTGTCAACCGAGAGACCGACTACGGCCGCGTCGACGACCACTCCTCGTCAGCCAGGGCCGAGGGCGACCGCCGCAACACCTTCAACCGGGTGCCCGACTATCCGGTTCCGGGTGCCAAGCTCGTGCACGGCGCCTGGACCGGCGGGCGGCTGTCCGCGTCGAGTTCCTCCTCGGATGCCACCGCGCTGCCCAACGTCGCCCCGGCCAGCGGCCCTGCCGCGGCCATCGACGGCGACCCGGCCACCGCCTGGGTGTCCAACTCCCTGCAAGCCGCGGTCGGACAGTGGCTGCAGATCGACTTCGACCATCCCGTCACGAACGCGACGCTGACACTCACCCCGAGCGCCACCGCCGTCGGCGCCCAAGTGCGCCGCATCCAGGTCTCGACCCAAAATGGCACCACCACAGTGCGTTTCAACGAGCCCGGGAAGCCGCTGGCAGTGGCCCTGCCGTACGGAGAGTCGCCGTGGGTGCGGATCACCGCGATCGGCACCGACGATGGCTCGTCGGGGGTCCAGTTCGGCATCACCGATCTGTCGGTCACCCAGTACGACGCGTCCGGTTTCGCGCATCACATCGACCTTCGGCACAGCATGGTGGTGCCGGGCCCACCTGGCGGATCAACGGTCGCGGCATGGGATCTGGGCGCTGAGTTGCTCGGCCGGCAAGGCTGCGCGGATTCTCCCGATGGCGTGCACTGCGCAGCCTCGATGGCGCAGGCCCCCGAGGAACCGGTCACTCTGAGCCGCACCCTGACGGTGCCCAAACCGATCGAGGTCAGCCCGACAGTATGGGTGCGCGCCCGGCAAGGCCCGCACCTGGCGGACCTGATCGCGCAGCCGGGCACCACCCGGTCGCGCGCCGACGCCGATCTGATCGACGTCGACGGATCGGCCTACGCGGCGACCGACGGCGATCCGCGTACTGCGTGGACCGCGCCGCAGAATGTGGTGCAACACCGCAGCGCGCCCACGCTGACCATCACGCTGCCGAAGCCGACCGAGGTCACCGGGCTGGCGCTGACCCCGAGTGCCTCGCCGCTACCCACCCATCCCACGATGGTCGCCATCGACCTCGGCGACGGCCCTCAGACCCGCCGTCTGGCAGCCGACCCGCACGCGGATACCCAGACGGTGGCCCTGCGGCCGAGGGTCACCGATACGGTGCGAATCAGCCTGCTGAACTGGGATGACGTAATCGACCGCACCGCATTGGGTTTCGACCAGCTCAAGCCCCCCGGCCTGGCTGAGGTCGCGGTTCTTGGGCCGGACGGGAAGCCCGTCGCGCCCGCCGACGCCGCCAGCAACCGGAAACGGACCATCGAGATCCCCTGCGGCGAGGGCCCCATCATCGCGGTATCGGGGCGGTTCGTGCAGACGTCGGTGACCACCACGGTCGGCGCATTGCTGGACGGCCAGCCGATCCCGGCCCGCGCGTGCGACCCGACACCGATCGCGCTTCCGGCCGGCCAGCAAGAGCTGCTCATCAGTCCCGGCTCGGCGTTCGTCGTGGACGGCGCCCAGCTGAGCGGGCCGCAGGCCGACCAAATACCCACCGCACCAATAACTCCCGCCGACATCACCAGCTGGGGCCCGGACCGCAGGGAGTTCAACGTCGTGCGCGCGCCCACCGCACGGGTGCTGGTGGTTCCCGAGAGCGTCAACCCCGGCTGGGTCGCCCGCCTGCCCGACGGCGTCACCCTGACGCCCGTGGTGGTCAACGGCTGGCAGCAAGGCTGGGTGGTTCCCGCCGGTGAGCAGGGCGCCATCACGGTGAGCTTCCCGTCCAACCAGGTCTACCGGATCGGCCTTGCCGCCGGACTATCGCTGCTACCGCTCCTTCTGCTGCTTGCGCTGGTGCCGCCACGTCGTCCGCGGACCGACCACGATCCGGCTCGGCCGTGGATGCTGCCCGTGCTCGCCGGTGTGGGAGTGCTGGCCGCCGGTGGGCTGATCGCCGGCGTCGGCGGCCTGGTGGTGTTCGGGACCGCCATGGTGCTCGGCTACCTGCTGCGTCGACGCACCCGGCTGCGCGACCGGTTGACGCTGGCGGCCAGCGCCTGCGGACTGATCGCGGCGGGCGCACTGCTGTCGCGGTATCCGTGGCGGTCGGTCGACGGCTACATCGGTCACTCACCCTGGGTACAGCTGCTGGCCCTGATTGCCGTTGGCGCGCTGGCCGCCTCCACCACATTCCCCGAGTCGCTTCGCTCCCGCCCGCCGGCCGAGCACCAACCGCCACCGCAAACTGACAGCGAAACCGCCGAGGACACAAGCATTCCCCACTAGGGTGCCGGGTATGGCCGTACCTGACCTGACAGCGCCGTCACAGGTCGAGACCGTGCGCGGAGCGATCCCGACCAACAACCTGGGCGTGGTGTTCATGCACGAACACGTCTTCATCCTGTCCCCCGAGATCATCGCGAACTTTCCCGAAGGCTGGGGCGAGGAAGCGGCCCGCGAAGCCGACGCCGTCGCCAAGCTCAACGAACTGAAGGCCCTCGGGGTGGACACCATCGTCGACCCGACGGTGATCGGGCTGGGGCGCTACATTCCGCGTATTCAGCGGGTGGCCGCGCAGACCGACCTGCAGATCGTGGTCGCCACCGGGATCTACACCTACAACGACGTCCCGATGTACTTCCACTTCAGCGGTCCAGGAACATTGCTGGACGGCCCGGAGATCATGGCCGACCTGTTCGTCCGGGACATCACCGAGGGGATCGCCGGCACCGGTGTGAAGGCGGCAATCCTCAAGTGCGCCACCGATGAACCGGGCATCACCCCCGGTGTCGAACGCGTGCTGCGTGCGGTGGCCCAAGCACACCGGCAGACCGGTGTGCCGATCACCACCCACACGCATGCCCTGACCCGGCGCGGCCTGGAGCAGCAACGCATCTTTGCCGAGGAGGGCGTCGACCTGAGCCGGGTCATCATCGGGCACAGCGGTGACACCACCGACCTGGGCTACCTGGAGGAGCTGATCGCCGCCGGATCCTACCTCGGTATGGACCGATTCGGGCTGGACAGCGTGCTCAGCTTCGACGACCGGGTCGACACCGTCGCGCGGATGTGTGAACGCGGCCACGCCGACAAGATGGTTCTGTCCCACGACGCGTCCTGCTATATCGACTGGCTGCCGGAGGCGGTGGTGCCGGTTGCCCTGCCCAATTGGCATTACCGCCACATCCACAACGACGTCCTGCCCGCGCTGCGCCAGCGTGGCGTCACCGACGACCAGATCACCACCATGTTGGTGGACAACCCCCGCAACATCTTCGCCAGGCAAGGTGCTTATGAGTGACGCGATCCCCCCGATCGGAACCCGGATCAGCCAGCTCGCCGCCGAGGCGCCCGATCGCCCTGCGGTGAGCGCCGATGGCCGCACCATCACCCGTGCCGAGCTGGATTCGGCGTCGAACCGACTGGCTCGGGCGTACGCCGAACTCGGAGTGAAGCACGGTGATTACGTCACGATCGCGGTACCGAACTCGATCGAGTGGGTGCTGGCGACGGTGGCGGTGTGGAAACTGGGGGCGATCCCGCAGCCGCTGTCCCCACGGCTGCCCGATGCCGAGTTCGAGGGTTTGCTCGATCTCGTGCCGCGCGCACTGCTGATCGGCCGCGCCGACCCGCGCGGGGTGGTGCCGTCGGTCGACGCCGAATTCACCGGCAGCCCCGAGCTGTCGGATGCCGCTGTACCCGAAGCGGTTTCACCGGTGTGGAAGTCGTTGGCCTCCGGCGGCAGCACCGGACGGCCGAAGCTGATCGAAGCCGGTGGTGACAGCCGGATCCCGGCCGACCTGCTGGCGATGTCGATGGGCAACGAACCGACCGATACTCAATTGGTCCCGGTGCCGCTGAGCCACAACACCGGATTCACCTCGGCGGCACTCGCCCTGTTGACCGGGCAGCATCTGGTCCTGATGCGCCGCTTCGACCCAGAGCACTTCCTGCGACTGGTCAGCGACTACCGGGTGAACTACCTGGCCACGGTGCCGACGATCCTGCAGCGACTGCTGCCGGTCTACCACGCCAACCCCGACGCCTACGACCTGTCGTCGCTGCGCCGGCTGTGGCACCTGGCCGCACCCTGCCCGCCGAACATCAAGGAGGCCTGGATCGAGCTACTGGGTCCGGATGCAGTGTGGGAACTGTACGGCGGCACCGAACTTCAAGCCCTGACGTTCATCAGCGGCGCGGAGTGGCTGACTCACCGCGGATCGGTCGGGCGGGTGGTAGTCGGCGAGATGAAGGTGCTCGATGACGACGGCAACGAGTGCCCGCCCGGGGTGATCGGCGAGATCTACCTGCGCCCGGCAGTGGGGTCCGCTCCTACCTACCGCTACATCGGCAGCACCGCCAAGTCCCGCGACGGCTGGGACTCGCTGGGCGATCTCGGCTGGTTCGACGACGAGGGCTATCTGTACCTGGCCGACCGGCGGGTCGACATGTTCACTGTCGGCGGGCGTAACGTCTACCCGGCGGAGATCGAGAACGCGCTGGCCGAGCACCCCGCGGTGTTGTCCTGTCTGGTTGTCGGGGTGCCGCAGGAAGACCTCGGCCAAGTGCCACATGCGTTGGTGCACACCGACGGAACCCCGCTCAGTGCAGACGAGGTGGCGGCGTTCGTGGCGCAGCGGCTATCCGACTACAAGGTGCCGCGCAGTGTGGAATTCGTCGACACACCACTGCGCGACGATGCCGGCAAGGCCCGCCGGTCCGCGGTACGCGATCAGGTCATCGCCCGGTTGCAGGCTTAAGCCTGGGCCTGCCACGGGCGGGATCAGCACGCTCCGCTAGTGTTCGCGGGCTGGACACCCGATGCTGATGGCCCAGAATTCACCCGTTTAGCAGCGAGTACCTCAGTCGAAAAGGGGCTCATTGCAAACCATTTCGGTAGCGACCTGACTAGCTTGGCAGGCCCTTCGACAATGATCTCATTCGCGGCGATGGCCTGGCTGAGGTCACGGTGTCCGTACCAGATTTCGTGCCACAGGCGTCCGCTACCGGTGACCGACAGGTCGACTGCAAAGCCGGGATCATGCAAGCACACCGACACTTCGGCATTGGTAGCCACAATCCAAGCCCGTTTCACCTCTCCGTCGGTGAAGTCGAATTGAATCGTGGTCCGCCCCTGCGGCAGATGCGAGGTGATGCCGGCCCGCATGCGCCACAGCAGCAGGGCATTATCGACCTGGTCAGGCAGCGGCTCGGGAAACCACCACTTCACCGTCCAGCGCCCCAAGGCGTAGATGAGTTCGTGCAGGTCCTCACCAGCCTCGGTGAGCCGGTACTCGTGGGTTCTGCCGGCTCCGGTGGGAATGCGCTTGAGTATCCCGAGACCTTCAAGGTGACGTAGTCGCCCGGCAAGCAGACTTCGCGACAGTCCCGGCAGACCGCGCAGGATGGAACTGAATTGATATGAGCCGGCCATGACCTCGCGGACGATCAGCAGACTCCAGCGATCACCGAGTGCGCTCGCCCCGATCGACACCGGGCAGTATTCGGCAGGTACCACGGACATGTCGGAACCTTACACCGGCGAGATGGTTCTTATTCTGAACCAGAATAGTCGTGAATATAAACCTTCATCTGCAAGTGTCCGGCTGTTTGACTCTGTCCTCGAGACATCGCGGAAGCAACGACGAGGACACGGTAATGACAGCCCTTGCAAGCACTTACGAGAAGCTGACGCTTCACCAACAGATCGCACCCGAAGACGGAGCGGTGCAAGGCTGGCCGCTGCATTTCCCCGATGGCTCCGCTCCCTTGAGCGCGGATTCCACTGCAGTGGCCTCCCACGACTGGTACGGCTTCCGTGACCCCAACGAGCTGATCTATGTCAACTGGGTCGCTGGCGTGCACGACGCCGAATCAGATCTTGCCGGGCACCTCGAGCGCTTCGCCGCGGCATTATCGTCACACGCGGTGAGCGCGGATTGGCTCGGTGACGGCGCAGCCAGTGTCCTCGCCGTACTGCCATACACCGACCGCGCATACTTTCGGGTTCTCAGCCGCGCCCAGCGCCTGGCACTGTCAGATACCGTCACGCTGCCGTTGGTCTTCGACGCAGCCGACAAGTTACGCCATGTCGAGCACGCCGCTGCACACCGCGCCGCCATCGAAAATACATTCACCCCAACGTTGTTCGACGATGTGGGAGAGCTTTGGGCGCACTCTGGCGGATGGCTGCCATTGCGGCTGGCCATCGAAGAGTTGCTGGCGACCGACGACTGGGTGGAGGCTCTCCTGGCGACCAACCTCGTCATCGAGCCACTGGTGGGCCGGTGGATCCGTGAGCACTATGTGCGTCCGATTGCGCTGACCCATGGCGACAACTTCGCGCCCGCCATCATCGATGTCTGGAGCGCCGACCTAAACCGCTCCCGCGCATGGACATTCGCCCTGATCGACTACCTGGCAGCCGACCCCACCTACGGACCGGACAACTCCGATGTCATCGCCGGCTGGGCGCACCGATGGGAACACCTCGCCCGCGCCGCAGCGACCAGCCTGGCGCCGCTGTTGGACGACATATCGCGAGCCGAAACCCAACAGGCCGAATCGTGGCGCACGGTCGTCGAACAGTACGACGCCGAGGTCGCAGGTCGCTGGCGCACGCAACTTCTCACCCCAGCCGGTGAGCGCTGATGGCCCGCGCTATTGCCCGTCCTGCCGAGCGTGGCGTCGGCGTCAGTCTCATCCATAGTTTCGAAACCGACGCCATCGCGCGTCACCTGCGGCGCACCCAACCACACGTCACGTTGACCGACCGCGGCGTTTATCTCAAAGCCGATGCCGCCGACGAGATCACGATCGATCTCGCCGCGCTGTCTGCTGACCTGGGCCGCCCCATCGACATAGAAACGGTATTGATTTCCATAGCGAGCTATTTCGGTGAAATCGAACCCCAGCGCGGGGCCGCGCCCGGCACCGGTCGACTCATCCTGCGCGCCGATGCACCTCCCGAAGAAACCGCTGACCAGAAAGCCATCTCATGACCACGCCGGCCACCCGCACGCACGATCTGACCAAGCAGTACAACTGGTCGTCGACGCAGACACCGCCTGCGGCGGTGTTCCCCAGCCGGTACACCATCCCCGAACGTGGCAGGGACCCCTTCAAACTGCTCTTCCGGGACTACGCCCGGATGGAGGTGGAAAAAGACCGGCGCGTCGCCGCGGCTCTCGACAGAGCAGCCTCACTGCACTCCAGCAGCGGAATCGCCCCGCGCTGGGTCGAGGGGCTCAAACTGGCGCTACCGATCACGGCCGAAGCCGAATACCAGGCTATGAAAGGCGCCGGGCTGCTCATCGCCTCGATCAACAACCCTGAACTGCAACAAGGTTATGCCGCCCAGGCGCTCGACGAAGCGCGCCACTTGCAACTCGTCGGAGCCCTGCGCTCGCACTACCTGGATACCGTCGCGCATCCCGAGGGTCTCGGCTTGGGGTCGCGTGCGCTCGCGCGTCACCCGATCGGTGCGGTCGCACGCGCCGCATTCGCCCCCAACTCGGTCAACGATCCCATCGATGCAGTCATCGCTTTGAACGTCGTCTTGGAGACGGCCTACACCAACCCGTTGACCGTTGCGCTACCGCAGGTCGCGGCCGCCAATGGCGACGACGCCTACGCCGCGGCGTATCTGTCCATCCAGTCCGACGAAGTCCGACACATGGCCAACGGCCACGGCACCCTGCGTGCTGTCGCCGAGATCCCCGACAACATCCCCCTGGTGCAGGGTTCGCTTGATCGCGCGTTCTGGCACCAGCATCAAGGCGCAGACACGGTCACCGCGGTGGGGGCCGAATACTATGCGCGGGTGCGGCCATGGGCGTATCGGGACGCCTGGGAGGAATGGGTCGTCGACGATTTCATCGGCTCGTTCTCCCGCCGATTCGGTCCCTTCGGGCTGCGTGAACCTGCCCGGCTTGCCGACGTTGCGCGCGGCGTGGAATCCCAACACCATGCCGTCGCCATCGGACTGGCCGCGCTGTGGCCACTGAACTTCTTCCGCACCGATCCGCTCGATGAAACCGACTTTGAATGGTTCGAGGCCAACTATCCCGGATGGTCGGCGGTATATCAGCCGTTGTGGGAAGCATACGCAGCCCTTTCAGACCCGGCTAACCGGCGGCTGTTACTGCAAGAGCTGCCCGGAGTTCCGCCGTTCTGCCAGGTCTGCCAACTGCCCTGCATCGTCCCGCGCTTCGAGGCGCCGGAAACCCGCATCGTCGAACACGAAGGACAGCGCTACGCGTTGTGCAGCGCTGGCTGCGAAACGAACTTCGCCTGGAATCCTCTTTCGTATACGGCTTTTGGAAGCTTCTGGAGCCGCTACGACGGATGGGACCTGGCCGACGTAGTTCTCGACCTGGGGTTCGTGCGTGCCGACGGCCGCACCCTGGTCGCCCAACCGCACCTGCGCGAAGACCGGTTGTGGACGATCGACGACATCCGCGCGACCGGCGTCACCATCCACGACCCACTGGCCTCGTGAGCGATTCCCCATCGTCGACAGCTCACACCCTGACCGTCGAGCCGTTCGGCATCGAAGTCACTGTCGACGCCGGCGAACGGGTACTGCACGCGGTGCTGCGGTCGGGGCATTATGTGCCGTTCGGGTGCAACCACGGGGGATGTGGAACCTGCACGGCCACCGTGGTTTCCGGTGATCTTCAGCAGGATCCTGGCACGTTGCAGACCCTCGACGAAGACGCGCGCCGCCGCGGCGAGGTCCTGCTGTGCTCGACCACCCTGCTCAGTTCGGCAGCGGTTGTCGACATCAGTGCCAGCGGTGTCACGGAGGAGGAGTTCAGCGGCACGGCAGTACATGATCTGTCGACCACCGTCGAAGAAATCAGCGCGCTCTCCGACAATCTGCGGATACTGCGGCTGGCCGCTCCGGCGCACCCCTGGCAGCATCGCCCCGGCCAGTTCCTGCAAGTCGAGCTGCCCGATCAGACCGGCTGGCGCGCCTACTCGGTCGCGTCGTCACCGGCGGACCCCACCCTAGACCTGCTCATCCGGTCGGTACCGGGCGGTGCGTTCACCGCTGCGCTTGACACGTTGCGTTCCGGAGATCGCATTCGAATCCGAGGTCCGTTCGGAGCATTCAACGTCCGAACGTCACACCGGCCCAAACTGTTCATCGGCGCTGGGGCCGGCATCGGACCGTTGCGCCCCATGCTCGCCCAACATCTCGCCGCCCCTGAGCCGCCGGCTGCCGAACTCATCCACATTGCTTCCGACCCAGCCGAATTCGCGTTCGCCACGGAGTTCCGCGACTGGGCGCAACGCCACAGCGGATTCACCTATCATCCTCTGCCGCCGGACGATTGTCGCCGCGGCACGGAGGTCGTCAGCGAATGGATCAGCTCGAAGGCTTGCGTGGCAGATCTGCGCCGCGTCGAGGCCTACCTGTGTGGTCCTGACGCATTCGTCGACACCGTCGCCGAAAGCCTGCGCGCCAGCGGCCTTCGGTCCCGCTACATATCTGCCGACCGCTTCACCGCGTCCGTCGGCACCACACGCTAACGCTATTGAAAGAAACGATGAACGGCACCGACCACCCGAGCACCGACCCTGCGACCACGAGGCGGCCGCACCGTCGGCGATTTCCCTCCCTGACGATGTCGGCACTGACTGTGATCGCGAGTGCCATCGCCGTCGCCGGCGCCACACACACCGCACCGGCACACGCCGACGACAGCCAGTACGAGCAGTTCTACACCCCGCCCGCCCCCTTGCCACCGGGCGATCCCGGGGATCTGATCCGCACCGAGCCGTCGCGTCTGGTCCTGGAACCCTCGGGCCAGCTCGGAGACTTTGTCGGTACGGGAACACGAATCATGTACCGCAGCAACGACGCCCAAGGACACCCTGTCGCGGTCACCGGTACCTATATCGAACCCGACGTTCCCTGGACCGGTGCCGGGCCACGCCCGCTGCTGGCATACGCCACCGGCCCCTACGGTGTAGGCGAACAATGCGCACCTTCCCGCCTGTTCAACCAGGGCATCCACTTCTCGCAAGGATTCGACCTGACCTTCAACTACGAGGAAGGTTTCATCGCAACACTGTTGGCCCGGGGATTTGCCATCGTCGTGACGGATGGCGTCGGATTGGGCATCCACAGCCCGGCCTCACCGCAGTTCCTCAACCGGGTCGCCGCCGGCACCGCTCTGATCGACGCGGCCCGCGCCGCCAAGAAGCTCCCCGGTACCTCGCTGGATCCGCAGGGCCCCATCGCCTTCTGGGGCTGGGCCTCGGGCGGGCAGGCATCCCTGGCCGCCGCCGAACTCGCCGCGTCCTACGCCCCGGAACTCAAGATAGCCGGCACATATGCGAACGCACCGCTGACCGATATCGCCGCCGCCATTCCGGGCGTCGACGGGAACTTCCTTGCGGTGCTCGCCGGATACCTGCTGCGCGGAATCCAAGCGGCCTATCCACAGACCGAACAGCCGATCCGCGACGCCCTGACCCCGCGAGGTCTGCAGATGCTTGATTGGAGCGGACACACCTGCGTTGTCCAGGGCGGTGTCGACTATGCGTTCCGTCACCTGCAGTTCTGGTTCAAAGATGACCCTACGGACGTCATTTCCAACGATCCCATCAAAACCATCCTGGCCACTCAACGTATCGGCAATGTCAAACCCACTGGACCCATATACATTTCCCACAATCGATGGGATCCGCTGGCCCCGTATACCGCGGCTCATGACACCGCGCGCGACTGGTGCACCAAGGGCGCCGATGTGCAGTTGTGGACCAACGAGCAGCCGCCCCTGTTCAACAAGCTCGACATCAATGTGTTGTTACCGCAATTCGTGGATGGTGAGCGGTCGATCGCTTGGGTGACGGACCGATTCAATGGTGCCCCGTCGACACCCAACTGCGGCGACATCCTCGCCCCGCCGCCCACGCCGCAGTAGCAGCGCTCCGTCACAAAATTCACTCCGATCACCCGCACGGGAGGTACTCATGACCGACAAACCAACCAGTCGAACCTTGGAACTGATCTACGCCGCACAGTCCGACCTCGACCGCCTCACGCCGCAGCAGGCGGCTGATGCGCTCGAAACCGGCGCGTTGTTGATCGACACTCGCACCGCCGAGGAACAGGCCGCCGATGGCATCATCCCGGGCGCGATCCGGGTACCGCGCAATGCCGTCGAAGCCTTTCTCGACCCGACCCACCGGCCACTGTTCGCCCCCGAGGAAGCGGCCGAACTGCCGCCGGTGCCCAACCCCGGCGACCAGATCATCGTGCTGTGCAACCACGGCCTGGCGTCAAGCCTGTCCGCGGCCTCGTTGCAGCGCATCGGACTGACCGGTGCCACCGACGTCGAAGGCGGCTTTCAAGCTTGGAAGGCCGCCGGTCTACCCGTGGAATGATCTCCGAGACAATCGGATACGTGCACACCGTGGAGCCGTTGGTGCGGGCGGCGGTAAGTTCGGGCGCCAGCACCTCGGTCAGCAGCCGGACATCGTCGTCACGGTGGGCCGCCTGCGGACGCCCGGTCGTCTCGGTGGACAGTAGATGCGCACTTGCCGCGGCCGCCTTCTCGATCGATGCCACCAGCGCGTGATGCCCTGCCCGGTCAGGTGCAGCTCGAGTGCCATCAGCAGTCAGCGGCGCCCTCGGCTGGCTCGGCCAGATCGACCAGCTCCTCGACGAAGCCAAACGGGACGAGCTTGCCCGCCCATGAACTCTCGGCGGCGAACACGATTCGGTGGCCACGATCTCGCAGGATGGCGGCCAAGCCGATGCACTGGTTGATCGGCCCATACGCCGATTCCGGCCAGAACATGGTCGTCAACGCCTCAGCTGCCATGGCGGTCGCTTCAGCCTCGGGCGTTCCAGACACCGATCATCGCGCAATCACCGGTTCCGGCGCATCGCTGACCGAACTGTCCAACGGCGGCACCGGGACCTTCCGGCCCCGTCCATTCCCCGGGCGCTCCGCGCTTGCCCGCCGGTACTCCCAGCGCCGCAACGCGTTCCGGCATGGCGACTCGATCAGGGCGTAACTGACCGCTGCCATCGCGAACCCGAGCACCAGCGTGAGGACCAGCATGACGATCAGGTTGCCGTTGAACATGAACTTTCCGACCATCGGGAACACCATCACCAACGCCGCCAGGTGCCAGACGAACAAGCCGTAGGACCAGCGGCCCAGGGTGACCATGAACCGGCTACCCAGAATCGGATGCGGGGTGTCCGGACGATCAAGCACCAGCGGCGCCAGCAGCGCACCGGCGACGATGGCCCCCATCGACGTTCGGACCACGAACTGGCCCAACGTCGCCGGAACCAGATCTTTCGGCCCGGCCAGCGGCGAGGCCGAGATCAGATAAGCCACCAACGCGATACCCGTGATGGCCCAACGATTTCGGGCCAGTTTGTGCGCCCACCCTGGCGGGCTGACGGTCCACTCGGCCAGCAACATGCCCGCCGCGAACCAGGACGCATAGGCCGGCGGCCAGTTCAAGAAATTCACCCCCTGCGCGGTGTGAATCGGTAGCAGACCCCAGGCCAGGCTGGCGAGCGCCACCAGCGCGATCACCGGGACCCGGGCGCGCACCGGCAGCCGGCGCGCCAGGAACGCCAGTATCGGCAGGGCGAGATAGAAGCTCACCTCCACCGACAGGCTCCACATCTGGGTCAGCCCGGCGGTCAAGGTGAGCGGGACGTAGACCTGAGTCAGCGTGAGGTTGGCCCACCACACCGTGAAGCTGGCGTGGTTCGCCTCCGGCAGCAGGGTCAGGATGACGACGACCGCCACCACGTAGCCGGGCATGATGCGCACCAGCCGCGAGCGCAGATAGTGGCCAGTGGGCGGCCGCTGCCGCAGCCCACGAGCCGCCGCCGCGTGACCGCGCCACAACAGGAAGCCCGACAGCGCGAAGAACACCGCAACGGCCAGGTCGAAGCGGTGTAGCAGGCGGCCGATCACGGCACCGGAGGTCCCGGTCTGGAAGGCGACGTGGGTGAGCACCACCCCCATGGCCGCACAGGCACGCATCCCTTCCACCGCGGGCAGAAAGCTGCGGGTACCCCCGACCTGCTCCGCCTCCGGTGTCATAGGTGCCAGTGTGCCGGTTGCTTGCAAAAGTGGGTACACCTGGGCTGCGACGATGACCTCCTAATGAGCCAGTGCCCTGGCCTCTGCTGTTAGGGTCAGACACGTTTGCTTCGCCGTCAGGCGGCGCGCACGGCACGATCGGGAGTGAGGGAGGCCACGGCAGCGTGAATCGCGCAGGCATGTTGCGTATCACGGCATACGGGATCATCGGGCTTGGAGCGGCCCTACTGATCGCCGCGCTGCTGTTGTCGACTTACACCTCCGGCAAGATCAAGAAGATCCCGCTCGATATCGACGAGACATTGGTCAGCGACGGCACCGGCACCGCGCTGGACCCTGCGTCACTCGTGGGCGAGAAATTCGTTGTCGACAAGAACGTCCCCCTGGTATCCCAGCAGCAGATCACCGTCGAGTCGCCGGCCAACGCCGATGTGGTGACGTTGCAGGTCGGCACCAGCGTGCGCCGCAGCGACAAGCAGCAGGACAACGGTTTGTTGCTGGCCATGGTCGACACCGTGACGCTGAACCGCAGCACCGCGCTCGCAGTGTCCGATGACACTCACGCGGGCGGGTCGGTGCAGAAGCCGCGGACCATCGAGGACACCAAGCCGCCGACCAACATCGCGCTGCCACACGAGGGCCTGGCCTACCGGTTCCCGTTCAACACCGAGAAGAAGACGTATCCCTACTTCGATCCGATCGCGCAGAAGGCCTTCGACGCCAACTACGACGGTCAAGAGGACGTCAACGGGCTGACCACCTACCGGTTCACCCAGAACGTCGGGTACGACGCCGACGGCAAGTTGGTCGACCCGATCAAGTACGCGTCGCTCTACGACAAGGACGAGGACGGCGAGGTGACCGCGCGGGCGGAGCTGTGGGGCCTGCCCGGGCCGCCGGAAGAGCCGGTCACGATGACCCGCTTCTACGCCGCGCAGCGCACCTTCTGGGTCGACCCGGTGACCGGCGTCATCGTCAAATCCTCCGAGCACGCCAACCACTACTACGCCCGGGATCCGGTACACCCGGAGATGGAGCTGGTGGACTACAAGGTCACCTCGAGCGAGCAGACCATCGAATCGCGGGTGGCTTCGGCCCGCGACGAGCGCGACCGGGTGGGGCTGTGGTCGCGGGTTCTGCCGATCAGCTTCACTGCGGCAGGCCTGGTGGCGTTGGTCGGCGGGGTTCTGTTGGGCACGTTCAGCGTCCGCGCCGAGTCCGCGCTGATCGATCCGGGCCTGGACACCGCGGACCACGGATTCTTCGGCAAGGACGAGACCGGGCCAATGCCCGCCGCCGAGGCCGCCACCGAGAAGCTGCCCGCGGCGAGACCGGATCTGGAGCCTCCACCGCCACAGCGGTGAGCAGGGCATGACCCAGGCACGCCGGGCCCTGGAGTGGGTGGTGCCGGGATACGCCCTCCTGTTGGCGCTCGCGGTGACCGCACCGCTGCTGGCACCTGGTTATCTGCTGCTGCGCGATGCGGTGTCCACTCCCCGGTCGTACCTCTCCGATAGCGCGCTGGGTCTGGGTGAGTCGGCGCCGCGCGCATTGCCGCAGGATTTCCTGATCGCCGTGGTGTCACCCGTCCTGGATGGCGGCGTGCTGGTCAAGGTACTGCTGATCGTCGGGCTTTTCCTGGCCGGCTGGGGTGCCGCGCGGCTGGCCGACCTGCTGGTGCCGGACGGCGGGATGGCCGGTCAGTTGGTGGCCGCCACGCTCGCGGTGTGGAATCCGTATGTCGCCGAGCGGCTGCTGCAGGGGCACTGGAGCCTGCTCGTCGGTTACGGCAGCCTGCCATGGGTGGCGGCTGCGGTGATTCGGTTGCGGGGCGAAGGGCCCGCGCCATCGTGGGCGCGGTGGGCAGCCCTGGTGCTCTGGATCGCACTGGCCGGGCTGACGCCGACGGGTCTACTGCTGGCTGCCGTTGTCGCGCTGGCCTGTGTCGCGGTCCCGGGTGGCGGGGTGTCGCGGTTGCGGTGTGCGATCGGGGTGCTGATCACCGCGGTGCTGGCCGCGTCGCCCTGGTTGACCGCGTCGGCACTGGGTGACGCGTTGGACTCGACACCGTCGTCGGGTGTCGTTGCATTCGCGGCTCGCGCCGAACCGGGTCTTGGCACGCTGGGCAGCCTGGCCGGTCTTGGCGGGATTTGGAATGCCGAGGCCGTTCCGTCCTCGCGCACAACACTGTTGGCCTTGCTGGCGACCGTGGTACTACTCGCCGTGGTGGCCCTCGGATTGCCGACGGTTCTGCGCCGCCGGCCCGCACTGCCGTTGCTGGTGCTGGCCGCGGCGGGAGTGCTGGTCCCCGCGGCGCTGGCCACCGCGCCCGGGTTGGCTGTTCTGCGCGCGCTGGTCGAGGCGGCGCCGGGGGTGGGGGTGCTGCGCGATGGGCAGAAGTGGGTGGCGCTGGCGATACCCGGCTATGCCGTCGCCGGGGCCGCCGCGGTGGTGACCTTGCGGCATCGGATTCGCCCTCCGATCACAGCGCTGGTGTGTGCGGTCGCGGTGATCGCTGTGCTGCCTGACCTGACCTTCGGGGCCTGGGGCAAGGTCTCCTCGGTGCGGTATCCGCCGGGCTGGTCGGCGGTGGCCGGCATCGTCAACGCCGCGCCGTCGGACGTGGCTGTACTGCCGGCCGACAGCATGCGCCAGTTCCGATGGTCCGGGCCGGCGCCGGTGCTCGATCCGTTGCCGCGCTGGATCCGCGCCGAGGTGCTGGCAACCGGGGACCTGACCATCTCGGGCCAGTCGGTGCCCGGCGAGGGCGGTCGTGCCCGCGCGGTGCAACGGATGCTGCTGGCCGGCGCTCGCCCCCAGGGACTGGCCGACGCCGGGGTCGGGTGGGTTGTCGTCGAATCGGGCAGCCCGGGCACCCTGGGAGACGCGCAACGCACCCTCCACGGGCTCCCGGTGGCCTACCGCGATGCCGACCTCACGCTGTATCGCGTCGGCGGTTCGAGTCAGGCTGCCCCACAAGGGAAGAGAGCGCTGGCCATCGCAACCCACCTGGTGTGGCTGGTGCTACTGACCGGGGCCGGGATCACTGCTCTGGTTGGATACCGACGCAAACATGTACCATCTGGTACATGTTGAGCTCCAGCAGCGTCGACATCGACGCACCTGCGGATCTGGTGTGGGATGTGTTCACCGAGGTCGAGAGTTGGCCGGACTGGACCGCCTCGGTCACCCGGCTGACCGGACTCGACGGGCCACAGATCGCGGTCGGCCGGCGCTTCGAGATCACGCAGCCGCGGATGCCGAAACTGATTTGGACGGTCACCGAGGTGGTGCCCGGCACATCGGTGACCTGGCTGCAACGCTCCCCCGGCGGCCTCACCACGGCGCGGCACCAGGTATCAGCTGTGGGCGGCTGCGCCACCCAAGCGCGCCAGGAACTCGAGCAACGCGGAATCCTCGGATCCCTCGTGGGTGTGCTCATGCGAGGGATGACCCAGCGCTACCTGACATTGGAGGCGCAGGGGCTGAAGGCGCGCAGCGAAGGCCTGTGGAAGCTTCGTGGTTCGAACGCCTGATCTTGCGCGGCGCCGCGAACTGCTCGACGCTTTGGTGACCGAATGCGCTGAGAACGGGGTCGGTGGGCGCTCCCTGCGGGAGCTTGCCGACGCGGTTGGTACCAGTCACCGAATGTTGTTGCACCACTTCGGGTCACGAGAAGAACTTCTGCTGGCCGTCGTGGACGACGTGGAGCGCAAGCAGATGGCGCTGCTGCATGAGCTGGCTGCCGACGGCAGGCAAGAACGAAGGGGCACGGTAACCGGCGGGGGCATGTCCGGGTTCGCGGCGATGTGGGCGCACCTACGCAAGCCCGAGTTGCGCGGTCTCGAGCGCCTGTTCTTCGAGTGTTACGCGCGGGGAGCCCAGGGCGAGTCGCCGTTCACCACCATGCTGCCCGCAGCGGTCGACCGCTGGCTTGCTATGGCGCAGACCGACGCGCAGGCGGATCCAGCCATGGCCCGTCTCGGGTTGGCGGTGACGCGTGGTCTGTTGCTCGACCTGGCCGGCACCGACGATGATGCCGGCGTGGAGGCGGCCGCCCAGCACTTCATCGCACTGATCGGGGCACACGAAAATAGTTCTGACTAGCCAATTTTGGGCTCCAGCGGGCCAATCTGACCGAGGATCCGCGAGATCAGCTCATCCTGCTTGGTGAGGTGCTCCTGAATCATCGCCGCCTCCTTCAACACCGCTTCGGCATCCTTGTACGTCTCGTCGGCGCGGGTGTCGGAAGCCCTGGCCTGGATGTTCTGGCCAACGATGATGATGGGGAGCAGCACCAGCTGAAGGAAGCTACTGGACAACCACACCACGACGAAATAGGTGCCCTGCTTGATGGCATCGGGCAACGCGAACAGCGCGAGCAGCGTGAAAAGATAAGCTGCCCACATGGTCCCGACGACGACGGTGATCTTCAGCCCGAACTTGGCATTGAAACGCACCAGCCAGTTCTGGTGGTCGACGCCGCGAATCTCGGCTGTGCTGAGCGGTTTTCTGGCCGCTAGCTCCGCGGCGCGCGGGTGACGGACATAATCGTAGATTTTCGACATGCCGGGATCATCACACGGCAAACCCGGGAATCAGCTGTCAGTATCGACGTTCGCGCTGCTAGACAACCCCGCCGACGTGAGTGCCGGCGTGCACCGACTCCATCACGCTACGCATGGCGTCGGCGCTCTGCTGCCAGGAGAAGTCCCGACTGCGCGCCTTGGCCTTGGCGCCAAGCTCGTCACGCAGGACATGCTCGGCCAGTAAGTGTTCGAGACGATCGACCAATTCCGCGTGGTCATCGACCAGTAAACCGGTGACTCCGTCGATGACGGAGTCGGTGAGACCTCCCGACGAGCGGTAGCCGATCGTCGGCACGCCGTGCTGGGCGGCCTCGATGACGGCCAGGCCCCAGCCTTCCTTGCGTGACGGCAGCACGTGCACCCAGGATCGTTGGACGACAGCGTGTTTTGTCTGGTCATCGACATGGCCGTGGAAGGTGACCGCGTCGGCGATACCGAGGCGGCGAGCACGCTCCACGAGCCGCTCGTGCCACCAGCCGCCACCGACGATGTCCAGATGCAGATCCGCGACGCGAGGGCGAAGCGCGGCCACCGCATCGAGCGCATCCTCAATCTGCTTGTGCGGCACCAACCTCGACAGGACGACGACGCGGGGCGTCGACGACCGTTGCGCGGTCAGGGTGTCGGCCGGTGCTTCGTCGAGGCCATTGCGCACGACGGCGATACGCGCAGCGTCGACACCGAGATCGGACAGGTCCCGCGCCGACGGTAGGGAGACGGTGACGTACTGGTTGTTCCGGTGCATGCGCGGCGACAGCCAGGATTCGACCAGCCAGCCCAGCCGTCCGACAAAGCGACCGGCCACCGGCCACTGTTCGCGGTGGCAGTGGTGTACCAGCAACGCCACACGTCGTCCGAACGCGAGCCGGGCCAGGAACGGCACCCCGTTCTGGGTGTCGATGACGACGTCGGGACGTACCCCCCGCAGTGGGCCAACCCGCAGGCGTGCGGCGACCATGGCCAATCCGGCCCAGATGTAGACGCTGTAGGGCCCACCACCGCGGCTGATCGTGACGCCGTCGACGACCTCGCGGCGGGGGGCGCCGGCGTACCGGGCGGTGCGCAGGGTGACATTGATGCCCGAGTCGGCCAGCAGCGTGCCGATGCGCTGGACATAGGTTTCGCTGCCGCCACCCTGTGGGTGGCCGGTGTCCCGCCAGCACAAAAGCAGGACGGAGCGAACGGTGGACGACATCCAGTTCAGACTAGACGGCGCAGGATGCGGGCCGGAACCGCCGATCACTAGGGTGAGGCCGATGGCCGCCACCGACCTGTTCGCCCAGCGCGCGACGCTGCGCCGCTCGGTGCGGCTGCTGGCCGAATTTCGGCACGAACAAAGCGACCCCGCGCGCTTCTACGGCGCCCTGGCCGCCGACACCGCCGACATGACCACCGACCTGTGGCGGGCCACCCATGCCGGTACCCCGTCCGGGCACACCGTCGTCGACGTCGGTGGCGGCCCCGGCTACTTCGCCACCGCGTTCACCGACGCGGGCTGGAACTACGTCGGCGTCGAACCCGATCCCCGTGAGATGCACGCCGCCGAACAGGTGCGCCGGGCCGGACCCGGCTCTTTCGTCCGGGCGTCCGGCATGGCCCTGCCCTTCGCCGACGGCAGCGTCGACGTCTGCTTGTCCTCCAACGTCGCCGAGCACGTACCCCGGCCATGGCAGCTCGGCGCGGAGATGCTGCGCGTCACCCGCCCCGGTGGATTGGCGATCCTGTCCTACACCGTCTGGCTTGGTCCGTTCGGCGGGCACGAAATGGGTCTGACGCACTACTTGGGCGGGGCCCGGGCAGCCGCCCGCTACACCCGCAAGCACGGCCGGCCGCCCAAGAACAACTACGGGTCGTCGCTTTTCGCCGTCTCCGCGGCCGACGGCCTGAACTGGGCGGCCGGCACCGGGGCGCTGGTCGCGGCATTTCCGCGCTACCACCCACGATGGGCCTGGTGGCTGACGGTGGCGCCAGGGATACGGGAGTTCTTGGTGAGCAATCTGGTGCTGGTGCTGCGACCGCCGATACGGCGGAAATGAACAGGTTCTAGTTTCTGTCTTCAGTAGGTAATGTGACGGTCATGACACAGGGCACTATTTCGGGCACCAAGTTCAAGAGCGAATGGGACAAGCTGTTCATTGGCGGCAAGTGGGTTGAGCCGTCCACCGCTGAGGTCATCGAAGTGCATTCGCCGGCCACCGGCGAGCTCGTCGGCAAGGTACCGCTGGCCGCCAAGGCTGACGTCGACGCCGCCTGCGCAGCCGCCCGCAAGGCGTTCGACGAGGGACCCTGGCCGCAGCTGTCGCCCGCGGAGCGCGGCGAGATCCTCGGTCGTGCCGTCAAGATCCTGGAAGAGCGGGCCGAGGAGCTGAAGTTCCTGCTGGCCGCCGAGACCGGACAGCCGCCGACGATCATCGACATGATGCAGTACGGCGCCGCGATGTCGTCGTTCCAGTACTTCGCGGGCGCTGCCGAGAAGTTCACTTGGCGCGACTTCCGCGACGGGGTCTACGGCACCACCATGGTGCTGCGCGAGCCGATCGGCGTCGTCGCCGCCGTGACAGCGTGGAACGTGCCGTTCTTCCTGGCCGCCAACAAGCTCGGCCCCGCGCTGCTGGCCGGTTGCACGATCGTGGTGAAGCCCGCCGCGGAGACCCCGCTGTCGCTGTTCGCGATGGCCGAGATCTTCGCCGAGGCCGGGCTGCCCGAAGGGGTGCTCTCGGTGGTACCCGGCGGTCCGGAGACCGGTCGTGCGCTGACCGCCAACCCCGAGATCGACAAGTTCACCTTCACCGGGTCCAGCGCGGTCGGCAAGGAGATCGCCAAGATCGCCGCCGAGAAACTCAAGCCGTGCACGCTCGAACTAGGCGGCAAGTCGGCGGCCATCATCCTCGAGGATGCCGACCTGGACTCGACGCTGCCAATGCTGGTGTTCTCCGGCCTGATGAACTGCGGTCAGGCCTGCGTCGGCCAGACCCGGATCCTGGCGCCTCGCTCGCGCTACGACGAGGTCGTCGAAAAGCTCTCTGCGGCCGTCGCCGCGATGCCGATCGGACTGCCCGACAACGCGGGCGCCATGATCGGCCCGCTGATCTCTGAGCGCCAGCGCGAACGTGTCGAGGGCTACATCAACAAGGGCGTCGAGGAAGGCGCCCGGATCGTCACCGGTGGCAGCCGTCCCGAGGGTCTCGACAACGGCTGGTTCGTGCAGCCTACGGTGTTCGCCGACGTCGACAACTCGATGACCATCGCCCAGGAAGAGATCTTCGGCCCGGTGCTGGCGGTGATTCCGTATGACACCGAAGAGGATGCCGTGCGGATCGCCAACGACTCCGTCTACGGACTGGCCGGGTCGGTCTACACCACAGACAACGACAAGGCCATGAAGATCGCCGCCCAGATCCGCACCGGCACCTACGCGGTCAACATGTACGCCTTCGATCCGGGTGCGCCATTCGGTGGCTACAAGAACTCCGGTATCGGCCGCGAGAACGGGCCCGAGGGTATCGAGCAGTACACGCAGGCCAAGAGTGTGCTGCTGCCGTTCGGGTACAAGCCCGAATAACCGAAACGAAAAGGCCCCCGCACGCTTTGCGTGTCGGGGGCTTTTTCTATTCGACTAGTAGATCGCGCGGACGATCATCTCGGCCACGGCTGCGGGCTTGTCGACACCGTCGATCTCGATGGTGTGCTTCACGGTCAGGTTGACCGTGCTGTCGTCCACCTTGTCGGCGCTGGCCAGCTCGGAGCGCACCCGCACCCTGCTGTCCACCGGCACGGCGGCCACGAACCGGACCTTATTGAGCCCGTAGTTGACGGCGAGCTTCGCGTTCTCGAGGCGGAAGTTGTCCTTGCTGAGCGCGGGAATCAGCGACAGTGTCAGGAAACCATGCGCAATCGGTGCGCCATAAGGGCTTTCAGCCTTGGCCCGCTCCACGTCGACATGGATCCACTGATGGTCGCCGGTGGCGTCAGCGAAGTCGTTGATACGCTTCTGATCGATCTGTAGCCACTCGCTGACGCCGAGTTCCTGGCCGACCGCGGACGCCGCATCGTCGATGGACGTGATCACCTTCATGGGGTCTCTTCCTCTTCTAGTCCCACCGGTTGCCCCGCCATCTTGGCTGACGCCTAGAACGCATCTTCGCTCAGGTCCATGATCGCCAACTCGATCGACTCCGCGATCCGACGCTCGGCGGCCAGCCGGGGCAGCATGTTGGCGGCGAAAAAGTTCGCCACCGCCACCTTGCCGCGATAGAACGCCTCGTCCCGCGGATCGGGATCGCCGTCAAGTGCCTGTAGCGCAATCTCGGCCTGGCGCAACAGAAACCAGCCGATCAGCACATCACCGACGCTGAGCAGGAATCCCACTGATTCCAAGCCCACCCGGTACAGCTCACGGGCGTCTTCCTGGGCGCCCAGCAGGTAGCCGGTCATCACGGTGACGATCCCGCGCAGGTTGTCCAGCGCGTTGGCCAACGATGCGCGGCCGCCGGCGAGCTCGGGCCGGGCATCGGGACTGTCGATGAACTTCTCGATCTGGGTGACAACGTGCGCCAGCGCCCCACCCTGGTCGCGGGCGATCTTGCGGAAGAAGAAGTCCTGCGCCTGGATCGCGGTGGTGCCCTCGTAGAGCGAGTCGATCTTCGCGTCGCGGATGTACTGCTCGATCGGGTAGTCCTGCAGGAAGCCCGACCCACCGAACGTCTGCAACGATTCGGTCAGGCACTGGTAGGCGCGTTCGGAACCAACGCCCTTCACGATCGGCAGCAGCAGATCGTTGACGCGTTCCGCCATCGACGCGTCGGCACCCGAAACCACCTGTGCCACTGCGGGATCCTGATGCGCCGCGGTGAAGAGGTAGAGCGCGCGCAGCCCCTCGGCGTAAGCCTTCTGCGTCATCAGGGCACGCCGCACGTCGGGATGGTGGATGATCGTCACCCGCGGCGCCGTCTTGTCCGTCATCTGCGTCATATCGGCACCCTGCACCCTGGTCTTGGCATACTCCAGTGCGTTGAGGTAGCCGGTCGACAGGGTGGCAATCGCCTTGGTGCCCACGAACATCCGGGCGTACTCGATGACCTTGAACATCTGCGCGATGCCGTTGTGGACATCACCCACCAAGTAGCCGATCGCCGGGGTCCCATGCAGTCCCAGGCTGAGTTCGGTGGTGGCCGAGGCCTTGAGGCCCATCTTGTGCTCGAGGTTGGTGACGTAGACGCCGTTGCGATCGCCGGGCGCACCGGTCTCGGGATCCAGCAGGAACTTGGGGACCAGGAACAGACTCAATCCCTTCGTGCCGGGTCCGGCGCCCTCGGGGCGGGCCAGTACCAGGTGCAGGATGTTCTCGAAGTAGTCGCCGGCGTCGCCGTTGGTGATGAAGCGCTTGACGCCCTCGATGTGCCAGGTGCCGTCTCCGTTGTCCACCGCCTTGGTGCGCCCGGCGCCGACGTCGGAACCGGCGTCCGGCTCGGTCAGCACCATGGTGGCGCACCAGTTTCGTTCGGCAGCCAGCGGCGCCCAATGCCGCTGCTGCTCATTGCCGATGTGAAACAAGATGTTGGCCATGATCGGGCCGGCCATGTACATGAACACCGCCGGATTGGCCCCGAGTACCAGCTCGTCGATCGCCCAGGCGACCATCGCGGGGGCCGGGACGCCACCGACCTCCTCAGCGAGCCCGATGCGGAACCACTCGCCCTGCTGCCAGGCCCGCATCGACTTGGTGAACGGCTCGGGCAGCGACACCACATGGGTGCCTGCGTCGAACGTCGGCGGATGTCGGTCGGTCTCGGCGAACGATTCGGCCACCGGACCCTCGGCCAGGCGGGCCGCCTCGGACAGCATCTCGCGCACCGAGTCCCCGTCGAGGTCGGGATAGTCGTCGAGGGCCTTCCCCAAGTCGAGCAGCTCGAAGAGGTTGAACTCGAGATCGCGAACGTTGCTCTTGTAATGGCTCATCGATTGCGTCCTTTTCAGTCGCCGACGCAGCCGAGCCTAGTCCGTTTAGCTTGCCTGATCAGGGGGATCCACCGGCCGCCAAAAATATGATCTGGATCATATAAACGCACTCCGCGCGAAAATACCCACAGGTCAGAACCAGCTTCTTCCAGCAGTTAACACTCAAAGCAGCCTCCGCCTTGCGCTAAGAGCATTCTAATCTTATGGTCATAACCATAGTTATGGAGTTGGGCTAGAGACTTGTTCCGCAAGGAGAGAAAAATGTGGCTGATCGAGCTGAACATCGCCGGCCACCGGTTCACGCGCCAGGTGCCCGACACGCGCCGGCAGTTGTTCGGCCGGGGCGCTCGCGCGCTCGGGTGGCGGAGTAGCCAAGTCCGTCAATCGCCCGCCGCCTGAATGACCCAGACACCAACCGGTACCACCCGCCGCGCCCGCGGCTCCACCCGCACCAAGATGCTGGTGAGCGCCGCCGAGGTACTGCGCGAACGCGGTGCGGCCGGAGTGACCATCGACGAAGTCCTGGCTCGTAGCGGTGCGCCGCGCGGCTCGGTCTATCACCATTTCCCCGAGGGCCGCAGCCAGATCCTGCGCGAGGCCCTGGATTTCGCCAGCTACGAGATCAGCGCCAGCCTCGACGAAGCCGCCAAGGAAAGCACTGCGGTGCTGCTTCGCCGGTTCGTCCAGCTCTGGGAAAATGCGCTCCTCACAAGCGATTACACCGCCGGCTGCCCCGTGCTGGCGGCTGCGGTGGGTTCCGGCGAGGACGAGCACCAGCTGACCACGGTCGCGGGTGAGATCTTCAGCCGTTGGCGCGACGCCACCAAGCAGTCCTACCTACGGGACGGCTTCGAGGCCGCCGAGGCCAGCGGACTGGCCGACATCACCCTGGCCGCGCTGGAGGGTGCGGTTGTCCTGTGCCGGTCGGTGCGCAGCCTGCAGCCTCTGCACGACGTCACTGCACAACTGGAGTTCCTGATCAGGGCAAAGGAATTCGTGACGAAGTTCGGCGTGCCGACCAATTCCTGAAATGCCAACGGGCACAGCCGAAACGGCTGTGCCCGTTGACTTTCAGTTGACGATCAGGGGTGATCAACTCCCGCGGTGCCGGCCGTGCCCGGCGTGCCGTTGGCCTGTGCATCGCCACCATTGGTACCGGCGGTGCCCACGCCCAGGACCCCCGAGCCGTTGCCGCCGTTGCCGCCGTTGCCGCCGACGCCACCAATTCCGGTGCCGCCGGTGCCGCTGTTGGTGCCCTTACCGCCGGCGCCGCCGTTGCCGCCCGCATTTGTCCCGTTGGTCGAGGTCTGGCCACCGGACAACACGAAGGTGCTGTTGCCTCCGGTACCGCCGGCGCCACCGGCCGCAGCGTTCGTGCCGGTGCCATTGGCTCCACCGTCACCGCCGTTGCCGCCGGTCGACGTGCCGTTGACGATCGCGGTGCCCGCGGCAGCCGGATCGGTCGCATGAAGCCAGGCGAACCCACCGTCCCCACCGAGCGCGCCCTTGGTGGCGCCGCCGTTGCCGGCGATCGCCGAGCCGCCGGTGATGGTGCCGTTCAGACCGATGACCTCCGAGGCACCACCGTCACCGCCGGCCTTGCCATTGACGCTGGAGGCACCGCCGTTGCCACCGGTGGACGTGATGCCGATGGCGGAGCCGATGAGACCTGCGGCCGTGACCGAGGAGTTACCGCCGGTACCGCCGGTGCCTCCGCCACTCGCGGCTCCACCGTTTCCACCGGTCGCGCTGCCACTCGCCACGCCGGAGTTGGTCCCGATAATGCCTGCCTGCAGCTGAGCCGAACCGCCATTGCCGCCGACGCTGCCCGCACCCGTGGCGTCACCGCCGCTGCCGCCCTTGGCGTTTCCTGCAGCGGTGCCGTCCGGGCCGGACTGGATTCCCGCGGCGCCGCCTGCGCCGCCCAGAGCGGCCCCAACACCGCTCTTGCCGCCGGCACCGCCGGTAGCCGTCCCGCTGGCCGAACTCAGCGCGCCATCCGCGACGATGCTGGCGCCGCCGCCCTTACCGCCCGCGACTCCGGCCACGGTTGTCGCGTCGCCGCCGGCACCACCGGCACCACCGGTGGCGGTACCGGCAGCCGCGCCGCCGTTGAGGCCCGCGACAAGGGCGCCGCCGCCACCACCACCACCGCCGCCGCCGAGGCCGGCCGCAGCCGCGGTGCCCGCAGCACCCTTGCCGCCTGAACCACCCTTGCCGCCGGTGGCTCCGACGCCGTCACTCGCACCGGCACCGCCGACGCCACCGACGCCGCCCGTGCCGAACGCGGCGCCGTTGGTCCCGGCACCGCCCTTGCCGCCTGAACCGCCGTTACCACCGGCCTGGGTCGAACCATCGGCCTGGACGCCCTTGCCGGCGCCGCCGACGCCGCCCGCGCCGCCGGTACCACCGACGCCGCCGCTGCCCGCGGCACCGCTCTGATCGAGGATGAACAGGAAGCGCGCCGCACCTGCTGCGCCACCGACTCCGGCGGTACCGCCTTCGCCACCGACGCCGCCGTTCCCACTGGCGCTGCCGCCGTCCACACTTTCGGCACCGGTACCGCCGACACCGCCGGCGCCGCCCTGGCCGCCTGCGCCGCCGTTACCACCCCGGCCGAAGATCGAACTGCCTGTGCCGCCCGCGCCGCCCTGACCGCCAACGCCACCCTTGCCACCGGCACCGCCGTCGTTACCCGCGGTGCCGGTGCCGCCGGCCGTTCCGGTGGTTCCAGTGCCGCCTGCGCCACCGCTACCGCCGGCGCCGAAGATCGACAGGCTTCCGGCGTTGCCACCGGCTCCGCCGGTTGCACCGGTGGCTGCGGCGCCTGCACCGCCATTGCCGCCGTTGCCGGTGAACAGGCCGCCCTTACCGCCCTTACCGCCAGTGCCGCCGTTGATTCCGGCTACGCCCGTCCCACCCCAACCGCCGCTTCCGAACCAGCCGGCATTGCCGCCGTTGCCGCCGTTGAAGCCATCGCCGCCGGTTCCGAACAGGCCTGCGTTTCCGCCATTGCACGCAGCACCAGCAACGCACGCACCTTCGACCTTGGTGTAGCTGTAGCCATTTCCGAACAAGATGCCGGCGTTGGGGTTGTCGGCGGTGCCGTTACCGATGAACATCCTGACGAAGTCCGTAATCGGATTGGCCGCTAGCGCGGCCCTCACGGCCGCGCTGGGCGATGCCGGGTTACCGCTGACCGCCGACGCGGCAGATGCGGCCTTCTTGCCTGCGGCGGCGGAATCGACCGCGGCCGCGCTGGGGGTGGTCACCTGGGAAGCGTCGTCAATTGCCGCGGTTGGCTCGGAGTCGTTCGCCGGCGAGGACGATCGCGCAGCGGCACGGCCGCGAGGCGCAGTCTTCGCCCCAGTCGTCCCGGCCGACGGCGAGGTCGCAGTGTCAGGCTTGCTGGAGGAGTCCCCGCGTGTCGGGGCATGCGATGAACCCGCGGACGACGATCGGCCCGAACCCGCACCGGCAGAGTTCCCCGAGCCATTCGAGTCCGCGGTAGCTACCGGCAACGACACAACCGAAGCGCCCACACCCAGCGCCACCGCCAACACACCAACCCGGCCGACCCAGCGGGCATAACCTGCTGACAACGGCTCGACGCGTACCGCGCGTCGGACATTCTCGCTAACGCGGGCCTCGCCCTTCGGCGGGCTCCCGGGGTGGTCGATGATCTCCAACGAATCGCGCACCATCATTTAGGACTTCCTTGCCCATTCATGCGGAAACCCCAGATGCCCCCGCCCGTGACTCGAAAAGCTACCGAAAACGCGGCGATTCTGGAAGCATTTCCCTCTTTTCGGATCTGGCGAGCCGTCCTCGAACTGCAGCCGAAGCGGCAACGACTAGGTGAGGTGACATTCCTTGGCTGCCGATCACCAAGAATTCGCGATCACGTCACCCCGATTCGCCGCTGACCGAGGCGCTGTGCCAGGCACGACTCCTACCGTCTGAACTGCCAACGGGCACAGACAAAATCGCCATTCACGCCGGTTTCGGCCAGCACCCACTCCGAGCGGATCGGCAACACCGGCGCTCCCGAGCCAAGGCTGCAGGGCGCATACGACACGATCAACTCGTCGACCAGCCCCGCCGCGACGAACTGTGCGCCCACGTCGCCGCCGCCGACCACCCATACGTCGCGCTCCCCGGCGGCCTCGACCAGCTGGGGATGCAGGTCGGTGACCGTGCCGCTGTGCACCGTCACCGGATGCCCTTCGGCGATGATCTGCGGGCGGTGGGTGAGCACCCAGGTCGGCTGGCTGTACATCCACTCGCCGGGCTGATTGGCGAGCAGCCACTCGTAGGTCGCCGACCCCATCACCAACGCGCCTACGCATGCGTTGAAAGCCTCGTAGCCGAACGGTCCGTTGACGTCGATCGCGCGGGAAGTCAACCAGTCCAGGCTGCCCGCATCGTCGACGATGAACCCGTCCAGACTCGATGCGGTGAAGTACACGGTGGCCATGGGTGATGAGTATGGTCGGGCCGTCGGACAATCTATTCGCCCCTGATGCTGGAATACAGGGTGTGACGACCCCCGATCCATCGGCCGAACTGCAGGACCCGGAAACCCCGGAAAGTGTCCTGACCAGGTTCGGCATCACGACGCTCGATGAGAACTTCACCGAGTTCACCGTGGTGGCCTCGATGCCGGTCGGCCGCCTGGTGAACCCCTTCACCGGAATGCCGACCATCGGACCGCTGGCCATCCTGGTCGACGATGTTGGCGGTCGGGCGAACTTCTACCGCCGCGGGTCGGGGCAATGGACCGTATCCAGTGAACTGACCGTCGAGCTGAGCCCCGACGGGATCGACAGCCTGCAGGCCGCCCCCGACGAACCCGTCGTGGCCAGCAGCCGTCCGCTCGGCCCGCACGGTGCGACGCTGCTGGCAATCTGCACACTCAGCCATCGCGGCAGCACGATCGGCGGCGGCACGGTGCGAACGGTCGCGATCGCCGGCGGCCCGGACGGACCCATTCAGCGTGAACCCGACACATTGGTGCGCACACCGCGGACATCACTGGCCGAGCTGATGTCGGCTGACCCGATGCCGCCCGAAGCCGAGCGCAGCGAAGCGAGCAATGCGACCGAAGCCGAGCGCAGCAAGGCGAGCAATGAGCGCAGAGCCGGCACTTACCGCTTGGCACAGCGCCCCGATCCGATCATCAACAACATGATCGGGATCGTGCACGGCGGGGTCAGCAGCGCCGGACTGGAACTCGTGGCCTCCGCAGCGATCAATCACGGGCAGGCCGAACCATTGCGCACGGCGTCGATCCGGGTCAACTTCCTGCGGCCGTTTTTCGCCGGCACACAATCCCGTTACGAAGGAACGGCACTGCGCGTCGGCCGGAACTCCGCGATCGGAGATGCACAGGCCGTCGGCGACGACGGCAAGGTCTCGATCCTCGCGCGGGTCACCGGATACCGGTGAGCGCCATGGTCGACGACTTCGCGACGCTGTGCGCCACCGAACCAGAGCTAGCCGCGCTGCGCGCTGAAGTGCGCGCGTTCCTGTCCGCCGACCGCACCGAATTCGGTTGGCAGCCAACCGTCGACGCGTGGTTGTCGAGCTGGGATGAAGGGTTCAGCGCCCGGCTGGGCGACGCCGGATTCCTCGGCCTGACCATTCCGCGGGACTACGGCGGGCAGGGCCTCAGCCATCTGCACCGCTACGTGGTGACTGAGGAGCTGCTGGCCGCGGGAGCTCCGGTGGCCGCACACTGGATCGCCGACCGTCAGGTCGCTCCCGGCCTGCTGGCCTACGGCTCCGAAGAGCAGCGACAGCGGCTGCTTCCCAGCATCGCTGCCGGACGCTACTTCTCGGCGATCGGTATGAGTGAGCCGCAGGCCGGTTCGGATCTCGCCGCGTCCGCCGCCAAGGCCACCCGGACTGACGGTGGCTGGCTGCTGTCGGGCACCAAGGTGTGGACCAGCGGCGCGCATCTGGCTCATCAGATCGTGGTGTTGGCCCGTACCAGTCCGGTGGACCCAGACCGGCGGCATGCCGGGTTCAGCCAGTTCATCGTGCCCACCGACTCGGAGCGCCTAACGATCAGCCCCATCGTGATGATGTCCGGCGAGCACCACTTCAACGAAGTCACCTTCGACGAGGTGTTCGTCGGCGACGACAATCTACTGGGCGAGATCGGTGCCGGCTGGCACCAGGTCACGGCCGAATTGTCGTTCGAACGCAGCGGCCCCGAACGCATCCTGAGCACCGCTCCGTTGCTGACCGCGCTGGTGCGGCTGCTGGCAAACCTGGACGATCTCGACGACCATGCCGCCGCGGCCGTCGGCGATCTGCTAGCCAGAGTCATCTCACTGCGCCAGCTGTCGGTGTCGGTGGCCAGGGCGCTGGCCGCCGGGCAGTCGCCGGCGAACGAAGCCGCACTGGTCAAAGACCTGGGCACCAGCTTCGAACAGGAGTCGGTGGACCTGGCCGCCGACCTGCTCTCCTACGCTGCCGACACGCCGGACCGCGACCGGGTGGCCGCGCTGTTGGACATCGCGCGACTGCACTCACCGCTGTTCACGCTGCGCGGCGGCACCAACGAGGTGCTGCGCGGCGTGGTGGCACGGGGAATGGGGTTGCGGTGACGCGAGCATTGACCGGTGGGGTGTTCGGGCCCCTAGGCGGCACCAGCGATTTCGCCGAGCTGCGGCGGCTAGCCGAGGGTATCGGCGCGCGATCCTTCGACGACCGGATCGGCCACCGCGGTCTACCCGACGAATTCGACGCCACTGCTTGGGGCCATCTCCAGGACGCCGGCCTGGCCCGCCTGACGAGCGACCTCGAATCTGGCGGTGGTCCAACAGAATTGGGCCTGATTCTGCGTGCGCTGGCTCGTCACGCCGTCACGGTGCCGCTCGCGGAGACCGATGTGCTGGCCGGCTGGCTCGCCGCCAAGGCCGGGCTCGTGGTACCCGGCGAGGGCCCGCTGACAATCGCGATCGGCCCAGCCGGGGCGACGACCATCCCTGGCGTGCCGTATGCCGGTGCCGCTGCCGCGATCGTGCTGGCCCTGCGCGACGGCCCCACACTTCAGGTCGCGATCGCCCACCCCGCGACCATCGCCACGGGGCACAACCTCGGCGGCGAGCCACGCGACACCGTCACCGTGGTCGCGCCAACGGAGTTCGTCACCGTCGGCGGTGCAGCCGACGAACTGATGCGGCGCGGGGCGTGGGCGCGCTGCGTGCAGTCGCTGGGCGCATTGGACGCCGCGGTCGAGTTCTCGGTGGCCCACACTCGCGATCGTGAGCAATTCGGCCGGCCGCTGAGCGCCTTCCAGTCCGTGCAACACACGCTGGCGAAGATGGCCGGTGAAGTGGAGCGGGCAAGGGCAGCCACCGAACTGGCCGTCGCCGCCGTCGCCGACCACGGATTCGACAGCGTCCAGGCCGATTACGCGGTAACAGTGGCCAAAGTGGTGCTGGGCCGCGTCGTGCCGACCGTCGTCACCGCCGCCCACCAGCTGCACGGTGCGATCGGCGTGACCATCGAGCACCGGCTGTGGCTGGCGACTATGCGGGCCCGCGGCTGGATCGACGAGTTCGGCGACACCGCGTCGCATGCCCGCCACCTGGGCCGGCTGGCGCTGGCTGCCGCCCGCGACGGCGACCCGTGGGATTTCGTCGTCGGACGCTACTGATCGACCACTTCTTGGGCGACGGTCGTCAGAATGTCGATTACCTGCGCGACCGCGGGACGCGCGGTGGCTCCGACGCGTGTGACTGCCTCGATCCGGCGTGCGATACGCACTCCACTGAGCGGCTTGCGAACAAGCGCTCGTGTGGTGTGGACGTACCGGGGCAGTAGAGCAATGCCGACCCCAGCCGCAACAAGTTCCTCGACGACTCGGAAGTCGTTGACTCGCTGAACGATTCGCGGACGGACGCCGGCAATGGTCGCCAGAGAGCGCAGGACGTCGTCAACCATCAGTCCACCCTCGACGCCGATCCAGGCTTCGTCGGCCAGTTCACGCAGCGGGATGCGCGAACTGTCAGCCAACCGATGATGCTGTGGCAGCAGGATTTCGAGAGGCTCGCGCAGCAGCGGGATGGCCTCGATTCGAGGTCCCCATGGGTTGGTGTCCCGCTCGTCGCGGTGCACGACGACGACGTCGAAATCGGCGAGTTGAGTGGGTGCGTTCATCGCGGGCTGATCGATATCGCGACCCAGCACCTCCACGCCGACGGCGGCAGCGCGAGTGATGAGTCCAGCGAGCAACATTGCGGCACCCGAAGGGAACATGGCCACCCGGACAGTGCCACGCGGGGTGGACCGGTAGGCGTCCATATCCGCCTGCGCCCGGTCGAGGGCGGCAAGAACCTCATCGGCCCGGGCGACCAGGGTGCGGCCGGCATCGGTGAGTCGCACCCGGCGCCCGTCGGGTTCCAGGAGCGGGACCCCGGCCTCGCGTCGCAAGATCTTGAGCTGTTGGGAAACCGCTGATGGCGTCAGTGACATCGCCTCGGCGACTGCGTGCACAGTGCCGCGCTCAGACAGTTCGCGCAAGAGGCGCAACCGCACCACATCCATGTAGCTAATCTACTGGTTTAGTTCACAATGTATTGCTTGTCTAATGAGTTGGCGCCTGGGCACCATGTCGTCATGTCCGCCCACCGCCATGTCGACGTGGCTCTGCTCGTCGTCGCCGTCGCCTGGGGATCGAGCTATCTGGCGGCCAAGGAAGTCGCCACAACCGAGAGTGTGTTCGGGTTTCTCGTCATCAGGTTCGCCCTTGCCGCGGCCGGACTGATGGTCGTGCTGGGCACGAGACTGCGCCGCATCACTCGATCCGAGATCGCGTTTGGCGGCCTGTTCGGAACGATCCTCAGCGTCATCTTCACCCTGGAGACATTCGGGCTCACCACGACGTCGGCATCGAACGCGGGACTGATCATCTCCCTGACCATTGTGCTGACTCCGTTGCTAGAGCAGTGGATTCACGGCACGCGCCTGCCCGCGACCTTCTACTGCGCGAGCATGGTCGCGGTCCTCGGCGTTGGACTTCTCACTCAACGGGGCGGATACGCCAGACCGAGCCTCGGTGACGTGTTGATGGTGCTCGCCGCTGCGGCCCGTGCGGGTCACGTCATCGTGATGGCACACCTTTCCAGGGGCCGAAGCCTCAACCCCGGATGCGTCACTCTCGTGCAGATCTGCTTCTGCCTGGCGGTGTTCAGCACCGTCGCTCAGTTCACCGGCCGCGGCGCGGGAGACGTCGCTGCCCACTTGCCGCTCCAGGGCTGGCTCATCACCGCCTACCTCGCCCTGGCGTGCACTGTCTTCGCGTTCGTCATCCAAGCCTGGGCGGTGCGCCGAACGTCGCCAGCACGAGTGAGTCTGCTGCTGGGCACCGAACCGCTGTGGGCGGCCGCGGTCGGAATCCTCGTCGCCGGGGACCCGCTCAGCGTTGCCGCAGTCGCCGGCGCCATGCTGGTGCTCGCCGGAACGAACTGGGGCAGAACAATTGTCGTAGCGTCGAGCTCAGAGCCACGTCCCGCGCCAAGTCAAGCTCCCCCGAGCTCGAAGTTGCTCGGGAGATCTACCTATTTATGGCAACCCGGATCTAGCTGCCGGTCCAGTTCGGCGCGCGCTTCTCGGCGAATGCCACCGCGCCTTCGCGCGCGTCGTTGGAGGCGAAGACGGGCATCATGATCTTGCCCTGCTTCTTCCACTGCTCCTCGGGAGACCAGCCGCGCGACTCGGTGATGATCCGCTTGGTGGCCGCCACTGCCAGCGGGCCGTTGGCAGTGATCCGCTCGGCCAGTTCGATCGCGGCCTCCAGCGCATGCCCGGGCTCGGCCACCACGTTGACCAAGCCCAGTTCGTGGGCACGTGCGGCCGGCAGGTTCTCACCGGTCAGCGCCAGCTCCATCGCGATCTGGTACGGGATGCGCTGGGGCAGACGCAGCAGCCCGCCGCCGCCGGCCACCAGGCCACGCTTGACCTCGGGGATGCCGAAAGCGGAGTCGCTGGCGGCCACGATCAAGTCGGTGGCCAGCGCCAGCTCGGTCCCGCCTGCCAGGGCATAACCCTCGACCGCGGCAATGAGCGGCTTGAGCGGCGGACGCTCGGTGAAGCCGAGGCCGCGCCCCTCGGCCACGACGTTCTCGCCGCGGGCGAAGGCCTTGAGGTCCATGCCCGCGCAGAACGAACCACCTGCTCCGGTGACGATGCCCACCGACAGCCCGGCGTCGCCGTCGAGCTCGTCCATCGCGGCAGCAAGACCATTACTGACCGCGGCATTGACGGCGTTCTTGGCTTTGGGCCGGTTGATGGTGATGATCAGGATGCGGCCGCGGCGCTCGGTGAGGACGGCAGGCTCTTCGGTAACGGCGTTTTCGCTCACGTTTGGCATGGTAACGATCGAGGTACAGCGATCGTCGCCAGCCCGGTACGATCAAAACTAGAACACGTTTCAATTCCTAGGAGGATCCGTGAGCTCCATCGACGCGGAACGCACCGAATCGGCCAAATGGGATCCGGGCCTGGTGGAAAAGACGATGGGCGTGCTGCGCCCGTTCCTCAAGCTGTATCACCGCAGTGAGGTCCGCGGGCTGGAGTCGTTCCCGCCCGGCGGCGCACTGGTGGTGTCCAACCACTCCGGCGGCCTGTTCGCGATGGACGTACCGGTGTTCGCGCTGGGCTTCTATGACCATTTCGGGTACGACCGCCCCGTCTACACCCTGAGCCACGACCTGGTGCTGACCGGTCCGACCGCCGGCTTCTTCATCAAGAACGGCTTCATCCGCGCGAATCACGAGAACGCCGACGAGGCGCTGCGTTCCGGCGGCGTGGTGGTGGTCTTCCCCGGTGGCGACTACGACGTCTACCGGCCGACCCTGGCTCAGAACAAGATCGACTTCGACGGCCGCACCGGCTACGTGCGGGCCGCGATCAACGCCGGCGTGCCAATCGTGCCCACGGTGGCCATCGGCGGTCAGGAGAGCCAGTTCTACCTCACCCGAGGCACCGGCCTGGCCAAGGCGCTGCGGCTGGACAAGCTGCTGCGAGCGAAGATCCTGCCCATCTCATTCGGCTTCCCGTTCGGGTTGAGCGCCGTCGTTCCGCTGAACGTCCCGCTGCCCACCAAGATCGTCGTACAGGTGCTCGAGCCGATCGACATCGCCGAGCAGTTCGGCGAGGACCCCGACATTCATGCCGTCGACGCCTACGTGCGCGGTGTGATGCAGCGGGCGCTCGACGACCTGGCCGCGCAGCGCCGCCTGCCGGTGATCGGCTGATGGATCTACTGGCCCGGCTGACCTCGGTCGGCGACGCAGTTGTCACGCTGGCCAAGGCCGGCTTCCTGACCCCGATGCGCCCGGACCGGACGGTGCGGATGGTCGCGGCCGCGCGCGACGAGGGACTGACGATCGCCACCGGGTTCGCGACGGCCGCCGCCCGCCGCCCGGACAGCCCCGGCCTGATCGACGAGCTGGGCACACTGACCTGGCGCGAGCTCGACGAGCGCGCCCATGCCTTGGCCGCCGCGCTGCAGCAGCTGCCGGCCGGGACACCCCAAGTGGTCGGCATCATGTGCCGCAACCACCGCGGCTTCGTCGAGTCGCTGATCGCGGCCACCCGCATCGGCGCCGACGTCCTGCTGCTGAACACCTCGTTCGCCGGACCCGCGCTGGCCGAGGTGGTCAACCGTGAGCAGGCCGACGTCGTCATCTACGACGAGGAGTTCACCGAGTCGGTGGACCGGGCGCTGGCCGACCGACCACAAGCGGCCCGAATCCTCGCGTGGACCGACGCGGCTACCGGATCTGATGTCGCCGGCCCAGCGGCTCCGGCCACGCCCACCGTCGAAAAACTGATCGCCACCCACACCGGACAGCGGGCCACCAAAACCGGCCGCAAGAGCCGGCTCATCCTGCTGACCTCGGGCACCACCGGAACGCCCAAGGGCGCCAAGCACTCCGGTGGCGGGGCCGGCAATCTCGTCGCAATCCTGAGCCGCACGCCGTGGCGGCTGGGCGAGACCACGGTGGTCGTCGCACCGATGTTCCACGCCTGGGGCTTCTCGCAGTTGGTGTTCTCCTCGGCGATGGCCTGCACGGTGGTAACCCGCCGCAAGTTCGATCCGGAGGCGACGCTGGCGCTGGTCGACAAGTATCAGGCCACCGGATTGTGTGTGGTGCCGGTGATGTTCGACCGCATCATGGATCTTCCCGACGATGTCCGCCAGCGCTACAGCGGCCGCTCACTGCGGTTCGCAGCATGCTCGGGGTCGCGGATGCGGCCCGATGTCGTCACCACATTCATGGACGAGTTCGGCGACGTCATCTACAACAACTACAACGCGACCGAGGCGGGCATGATCGCCACCGCGACCCCGGCCGACCTGCGGGTCGCACCCGACACCGCGGGTAAGCCGGCCGCCGGCACCGAGATCCGGATCTACGACGACGAATTCGGACCGGTCCCCACCGGGGAGGTCGGGCGGATCTTCGTCAAGAACTCCACCCAGTTCGACGGCTACACCTCGGGCAATACCAAGGACTTTCACGACGGCTTCATGTCCTCGGGCGATATCGGCCGCCTCGATGCGGCCGGCCGGCTGTTCGTCGTGGGCCGCGACGACGAGATGATCGTCTCCGGCGGCGAGAACGTCTATCCGATCGAGGTGGAGAAGACGCTCGCCGGGCATCCGGAGGTGGCCGAGGCCACCGTGCTCGGCGTCGAGGACGAACAATACGGTCAACGGCTGGTCGCCTTCGTGGTGCTCACCGACGGAGCGAGCGCAGGCTCCGACGACCTCAAAGCCCATGTCCGGGGGAACCTGGCCAACTACAAGGTCCCGCGGGAGATCACCATCCTGACCGAGCTCCCGCGCGGCAGCACTGGCAAGATCCTGCGTAATGAACTCATCGCTCGCACGTCTGACGGCTAAGCTGCGGCGCCCGCGCCCGCTGGCGCGTGCCATCGTCGAATTAACCAATGCCGCCAACGGGTTTCGCCCGCTGGGCCGCAAAGGCTACAAAACGCTGGCGCTGTTCTGGTTTGGCTGGCCCACCTCGGAGCTACCGCTGCTCTACCTGGCGGGCTCGGTGCTCGACGCCGCGCGCCGCGGGCTGCGTGGCGATTTCCGCGGCCGGCGCGGATTCGCGGCTCTGGCACTGACCGCGCTGTCCTGGCCGATCCTGGTGGCCATCCAGCGCCGAAATGTGACCACCCCGAAGCCGGTGCTGCGCGCCGCCCTGGTCGACGGCCTCGGCGAGGATTACCTCGACGTCCTCGACACCCTGCCGAGCACCCCGTCCCCGTCCGGGCGGCCGACGGCCTGGCGGACCACCTGGGCGCGGCGGCAGTACGTGGAGAAGACCAATATCGTCAGCTACGGGCCGCACGGCCGGGCCAACCTGGCCGACGTGTGGCGGCGCCGGGACCTGCCGCGCGACGGCAAGGCGCCGGTGCTGCTCGAGGTGCCCGGCGGGGCGTGGGCGATCGGCTGGCGCCGCCCGCAGGCCTACCCATTGATGAGCCACCTCGCCGACCGCGGCTGGATCTGCGTGGCTATGAATTACCGTGTCAGCCCGGCACATACCTGGCCGGACCACATCGTCGACGTCAAACGTGCGCTGGCGTGGGTGAAGGCCAATATCGCCGATTACGGCGGCGACCCCGATTTTGTCGCGATCACCGGCGGCTCGGCCGGTGGCCATCTGGCTGCGCTGGCCGCGTTGACCCCGAACGACCCCGAGTACCAGCCCGGCTTCCCGGACGCCGACACCTCGGTGGTGGCCGCCGTGCCGGTGTACGGCCGCTACGACTGGTTCACCGCCCACGGCGAGGGCCGCCGCGAGTTCATCGGTTATCTCGAACGATTCGTGGTCAAACGGCAGTTCACCAGATTCCGCGAGATCTACACCGCCGCGTCGCCGATCCGCCGGTTGCGTGCCGACGCCCCGCCGTTCTTCATCCTGCATGGCGAAAACGATTCGCTGATCCCGGTCGGCGAGGCACGCGAATTCGTCGAGCAGTTCCGCGATGTGTCGCAATCGCCGGTGCTCTACGCCGAATTGCCAGGAGCCCAGCACGCCTTCGACATATTCTCTTCACCGCGGGCGCATAACTCGGCCGATGCCGTCGGGCAGTTCCTCTCCTGGGTGTACGCCAGCCGGATGAAGAAGGAGCCTGGTGCGTAGACAGATTCGGCGCGTGCGCGATATCGGCCTGAGGCGGTTGGCCCTCGTTTTCTTCATTCTGGTCGCCGTCATGTCAGCGAGCGTCACCGGATACCTCACCAGCAGGCACAGCACCAATCAGAACAGTTATTTCGGTGACGTCGACAATCCCGATGCCGTCGACGTCACCGTCTGGATTTCGCGTGTCGACGCGACGACGCAATCACTGGCGGTGACCGTCGTAGACATCCACCCGACCGGGACGCTGGCCAACCCCAATGGCACCTTCGCCCAGGACACAACGGTGACCACCGCCGCCGTCGGCAACTGGCAGGCCCAGATCAAGGCCGGTGATCCCGCGCCGGATATCGATCAACGAGTCAGCATCTACGGCGCGGTCACCGACTACCCGTTCGATCGCTACACCGGCCGGCTGGAAGTGCATGCCTACAACGCCGAAAACGCCGATTTCCCGGTATCCCTCACCGTGTTGAACACCGACCCGTTCTTCGGGATCAACACCAAGGCCGACGCCTCGCCGAACGGCGGCGCGGCGGTGAACCTCGGGGTCTACCGCAGCATGCCCACCCTGATCTTCGCCGTGTTCGTCATGGTGCTGATGCTGGGCCTGGCAATAGGCGCCCTGGTCGCGGCCTTCTACGTACTGCACTGGCGGCGCGGTCTGATCTTCCCAGCCTGTTCGATGATGGCGGCCATCCTGTTCGCCTTGATCCCGCTGCGCAACGCGGTGCCCGGCAATCCACCGATCGGATCGATCATCGACTTCGGGTCGTTCTTCATCGCCGAAGCCGTCATCTCAATCGCGTTGATCTCCAGCATCGTGGTGGGCTTCCGTCATCAGCGCAGCATCGAACGCGCCGAGGAAGAACCCCAACCTGCGAGCTAGGCCTGCGCCATGGCGGTCTCCACGACCGCCAGCTCACCGGAAAGCCCTGCAGCCACTCGGATTTCGGAAAACGCCTCGAGCATCGCGTCGGTGACTTCGTGCGGATCGCCGACCGTGGAGCCGTCGGTGAGCACCGAGATGTTGAGCTGGTCCACGTAACTCCACACGGTGATGTTCAACCCGCTGCCCGCGGTAAGCGGACCGACGGAGTAGATCTCGGTGACCAGCGCACCACCGACGCGGCCATGTTCACGCGGGCCGGGCACATTCGAGATGGGCAGGTTCAGCACCTTGTTCTGGCCGTCCCTGGTGGACAACCACTTGAACAGGGCTTGAGCCGGTGCGGGCGGCAGGTACGTCGACCACCGGCTGATTAACTCCGGCCCGACGAGGTGGTGGCCTTCCTTGGCCAACACCGCGGCATCGTGGGTCTGCCGCACCCGCTCCAACGGATCGGCGACCTCCACGGGCACAGCCACCATCATGCCGGTGAAGAAGTTGCCCGACACCCGGTCCGGGTCGAAGTTGAAGCTCACCGGCACCGAAGCCAAGAGTGGATGATTCGCCTTACCGTCGTAGCGCAACAGCAGCGTTCGCAGCGCCCCGGCCGCGGTGGCAAGCACCAGGTCGTTGATAGTCACGCCGAGGAGCTTGCTGGTCTCCTTGAACTCGGCGAGCGCCAAAGTCGCAGTGGCGAAACGTCGTTGGGGGTCGAGCATGTGGTTCATGAACGACGGCGGCGGGGTGAACGGCATGGTCAGCTCGGGTGACAGCTTACGAGAGCTATTCCGCACTCGCCGCATTCCGTCAGCCGTGTACTTGATCACGCCGGGCAGCCGCGACAGCTGGCGCAGATGGTCGGTGAACGCCGAGCGCACCAGGTCGCCGCTGGCCGGTGCGGGGTCGGTCGGAAAATCTTGGTCCGGATCGGGGCCGGTCTGCAGATCCATCCCGCGGGCCATCAGGTTGCCGGAGGCGACCCCGTCGGCCAGAGCGTGGTGGATCTTGCCGACGACCGCGATTCGGCCATTGGCCAGCCCTTCGACGAAGTACATCTCCCACAGCGGTCGGCTGCGGTCCAGCGGAGTGCTGGCGATCTCCCCGATCGCCTCGTCGAGCTCGCGACGGCCACCCGGCTGCCGCACCCGCCACGGGCGGATGTGGTACTCGAGATCGACATCGCAGTTCTCCCGCCACATCGGGTGGTGGAATTTGAACGGGATGTTGACCAACTGGTAGCGGAACGGGTCGAGTTTGTAGAGCCGGCCACGGATGACCTGGCGGAACTCCTCGACGCCGAAACTGCGGTCGCCGACACCCTGTAAATCGATGACCGCGATTTTGAGGGTGTGCATGTGCACATTGGGTGCCTCGCTGTACAACAGCACCGCATCCCAGCCACGCAGTCTCTTCATCGCTGAACCCTCTTCACCCGGTATGCCACGTGCTCGGGACCCTACAACCGGTGCGGGCTCAGATCACCTCTTTGGTGGACATGGCGCCGCGGTCGCGGTGAATCTGGTTGAGGAACAGTCCGATTGCGGTGGCGACCGACCCGGTGCGCGCACCGTCGGTCATGTCGAAACCGTGACCGGCACCGGGCAATTCAACGTAGCTGACGGCAGAGCGGGACACCCCGCGCAGCCGTTCGACGAAGGAACGGGCCTGCTCGACGGGAATCACGCTGTCACCGGAGCCATGCACCACCAAGAAGGGCGGCGCCTTGGGATGGATCCGCGCGATCGGCGAGGCCTTGCGGAAAAGGTCACCGTGGCGGCTCTGTTTCTTGTTGACCACCACGCGCTCCAGGAAGTCCACGAAGCGGGTGCGCTCGGGAGTCGAGCGATCTTCCCAGTCATAGCGCCCGTAGATGCCGACGACGGCGTCGACGGCGGTGTCCGACCCCGCCGGCAGGTGCGCCTGGTACTCGGGGTCGTCGATCGTCAGGCCGGCCAATGCGGCGAGGTGACCGCCGGCCGAACACCCGGCCACGGCAACAAAATTACGGTCGCCGCCGAAGCGGTCGACGTTGGCGCGGGCCCAGGCGATCGCGGCCTTGACATCGTGAATATGCCGCGGCCACCGATGGTGGGGCGCAACGCGGTAATCGATCGACAGGCACACCCAGCCCTTGGCAGCCAGATGGGACATCAGCGCGTACCCCTGCAGAATCCGGCTGCCGTGCACCCAGGCACCGCCGGGCAGGAACACCATGACCGGAGCGGGTTCGGCGGGCAGATCGTCACGGCGCCAGACGTCGAGGAGCTGTGCAGGGTCGTCGCCGTAGCGCACCGACGACCGGTACAGATGCTTGCGGTGTTCCAGGGCATTCAAGACCGGTGGCGTCCGCTCGGGCGCCGGCCACTCGATCTGCAGATCCTCGGTGGCGACGACACCGCGAAGCCCCTCCTCGGACACCGCACGGGTGCTTTCCCGCTCAGTCTTGCGCACCTCGCCCGCACCGGGGCGCAACCACGAACGCGCGGCCGCACCGACCAGCTCAGGCATCTGCCGGGCACCCCAGACACTCATCGCGGTGGCGGCGCCAAGCGGCTCGAGATGCTTGCCGACTATCGGCAGCTGGGCCGAGGCCACACTCATGGCCAGCAGGTAATCAGCCGGACCGGCCTGCATCAGCCAGCGAGCCGTCGTCCACGGTCGTACCGTCATGGCGCGAGCCTACCTCGCCCACTGCGCGGCAAACGACAAATTCCCCGGAATGTTCACTGCTTTGCTGGACATGGGGCAGATCCGCCGCGCTCCAAGGCATACCGCCGCACCTGACGTTTGCCCGTACGCGTCAATTGCGCGTATCAGTGACCGGCGTTGCGAGCCAGATCGATAGCGAATTGATTCACAAAATGACCCGGGCCGGGATCACCACGTCCGCACGACCCGTCGGAGTCACCAGGACGTTTGACCCACAGGAAGGCGTCGATGTGGCCGTTGCCGGTGGCCGTGGTGGGTTGGACCCCAAGGGCCCGCCCGCTGGGATTGCACCAATACAATTCGCCGCCGGCCGGTCCATTGCCATTGCGCGATGTGTCGATCACGTAGGGCTTGCCGCCGGTCATACCCGAAACCGCTTCGCCATAACCGATTTCCTCGTCGGTGGTCAAGAAGTTCGAGGTGTTGAGGCTGAAGCCTCGCGCGCGGTCGATCCCGACCTGGTTGAGCCGGTTGGCGATCTCCTCGGCGGGCAGCCAACGCGAATGCCCGGCATCGATGTACACGGCGGCCGCCGGGTTGCGGGTCAGGGTGTCCACGCCGTATCGGATCAGGTCGAAGCGCTCCTGACGCGCACTACCCGACAGGCAGTCCGCCATATCGAGCGCATCGGGCTCGAGGATGATCGTGACCGGTCCCCCGCCGATCTGGGCCGACACACCGTCGATCCACTGGCGGTAGGCGTCGGCCGACCCGAACCCACCCGAAGCGAAGCTTCCGCAGTCGCGATTCGGGAGCGAATACATGGCCAGCATCGGCATGGCGCCTGCCGCCCACGCCCCGGTCAGGTACTTGGTGACCGCGGCACCCGGGACCAGGTTGTCGATCCAGTAGGCCTGCGGCGTATTGGCGATATAGGCCAGCTCGGGGCTGTCGGGGTTGGCGCGCGAGGCGCGCATGGCCGCCGAGTTCGGATCGACGTAGAAGGGCGACCCGCCGATCGGTGCGGAGTCGTCGGCCAACCGTATCGCGGGCCCGGCGTGCACCGGTTCAGTGGCCAGAACCATCCCGGCGACGACAGCAGCCGTAAGAAGGGGAGCGATCCACCGCGCGACCGCGCCAGCAGCTGAGGATGTCACCGCACAGAACGTAGTGCCGTGAGCCGGTTAGCGCCAGTTGCCGCCTAAACTCGGGTGACCCTGAAGGAGGCCGCGATGGTCGCTGAGGCGGATCTCATCTACACCGGTGGCGACATCGTCACGATCGACGACCGCAATCCATCGGCAACCGCGCTGGCCGTGCGCGGCGGACTCATCACCGCGGTCGGGGATCACGACGACGTGCTGGCCGCGCACCGCGGAAAGGCCACCCGAGTCGTCGACCTCGACGGGGCGACGCTCCTGCCGGGCTTCCTGGATCCGCACAGCCACTACATCAACTCACTGAGCGTCGCCAACCAGGTGAACGTGTTCGCGCCGCCGGCCGGCCCCGGCTCCGATATCGGTGCGATCGTGCGTTCCCTCACCTCTTTTCGGGACGAGCGCCGAGTTCCGCCCGGTGAGATGATCGTTGCCTACGGCTACGACGACACCCTGATGCCCGGCGGGCGGACTCTGCACAAGGAGGATTTGGACGCCGATTTTCCCGCCAATCCCGTTGTTGTTGGCCATGTTTCGATGCACGGCGCGGTGCTCAACTCCGCGGCGATGCGGATGTTCGGCATCACCGCGGAGACCCCGACCCCGCCGGGCGGGGTGATTGTCCGCAAGCAGGGGTCGAGCGAGCCCGACGGGCTGGTGATGGAAACCGCGTTCCTTCCGGTCTTCGCCGCCATGCCCCAACCGACAGCGTCGCAAGAGATCGCGTGGAGCAAGGCCGGCCAGATGCTCTACGCCGCGGCGGGTATCACCACCGCGCACGAAGGCGCGACGAGGGCCTCCGACGTCGAGCTGATCTTTCGGGCCGCCGAGGGTGGGGCCAACCTGATCGATGTGGTGGCCTACCCGTTCATCATCGATCTCGACGACATCCTGCAACGCCATCCGGCGACGACGTTCGGCAGCTACCACAACCGGGTCAAGCTGGGCGGGGTCAAGGTCACATTGGACGGGTCGCCGCAGGGGCGCACCGCGTACTTCACCACGCCGTATCTGGTCGACGGGCCCGACGGGCAGACCAATTGGTGCGGCGAGCTCGGCTTCTCGCAGGACACCGTGAACGGTTGGTTCAAACAGGTTTACGACCTCGGCCTGCCCCTGGACATCCACGCCAACGGCGACGCGGCCATCGATGTCGCGCTGGCGGCCCATGAATTCGCGGCCGCCGACGACCTCACCAGGGACCGTTGCACCGTCATGGTGCATTCCCAGTTCGTCCGCCGAGACCAGCTGCAACGTTACGTGGACTACCGCATCATCCCGTCTTTCTTCACACCGCACACGTTCTATTTCGGCGACGCCCACATCCAGTTGCGCGGCAAGGCCCAAGCGGACTTCCTATCCCCCGTGCGCGCGGCGATCGACCTTGGATTGCGCCCGACCAACCACACCGACTTCGTCGTGACACCGCTGGATCAGATGTTTGTGGTGTGGACGGCAGTCAACCGGATTTCGCGCAGCGGCGCGACCATCGGCGCCGACCAGCGCGTGACCCCACTCGAGGCACTGCAGGCGATTACCATCAACGCGGCCCGTCAATACCGCGAGGCCGACACGAAGGGCTCACTGGAAGTCGGCAAGATCGCTGATCTTGTTGTCCTGGACAATAATCCACTGAAGGTCGATCCGATGGCGATCAAGGACATCACGGTGGTCGAGACCATCAAGAACGGCGGCACCCTCTACCGCGCCTAACGGTGCGGTTATGGGGTGAGCAGCACCTTGACGTGCTCGCCCGATCGCGCGGCGACGGCGGCGTAGCCCTCGGCGGCCTGTTCGAGGGACAGGTTCGTGGTGAAGATGCCGTCGACATCGAGGCGACGGTTCTGCAGCAACGGGATCAGTTCCGGCCAGGTCTGCTGAACCGGCGCGGTGGTCATCCGGAAGGTCAGGCTGCGCAGCAGCCCGGTGAGCGCGGGGAATGGATACGGGTTGAGGTTGTGCACCCCGACCACCGACACCGTGCCACGGGCACGCACGGTGGCCAGCGAATCGTCGAGCGTCGTGTCGTTGCCGACGGCGTCGATGACCGAGTCGGCGCCGATACCACCGGTGGCCTCCAGGACGGCTTGTGCCGCGGGAGGCGCGATCGGTGTTGCACCCAATTTCGCCGCCCGTTCCCGCCGCTCGGCGACCGGGTCGACGGCGAATACCCGTGCCGCACAGAGGAACAACGCGCTGCGCACGGCGCACAGGCCGACCGCGCCGAGGCCGATGACGACGGCGGTGCCACCGACCGGGATGTCGGCACGCTGAGCGGCCGACCACCCGGTGGCCAGGTTGTCGGTGAGCAGTAGCGCCTGCTCGGTGTTGATGTTCTCGGGCATTTTCAGCAGCTGGAAATCAGCGGCCGGGACAGCCATCAGCTCGGCCTGCGCGCCGCCCAGTACCCCCGAGCCGAAGATCTGCGGGCCGGACGCGCATTGGATCGGATCCTTGGTCGCGCAGCCGGCGCAGGCACCGCAGCCGGCTACTGAGGACACGATGACGTGGTCGCCGACCGCGACCGAATGCACCTCAGGCCCGACCTCGACGACGGTGCCGATGGCCTCATGCCCCAGCGAGACGGGCGCAAAGAGCGGGTAGTCGCCCTCGTAGAAATGCAAGTCCGAGCCGCAGATGGCGGCGGCCGTCACCTCAACGATGGCACCGGTGGGTCCTGGCAGGACCGGGTCGGGCACGCTGTCAACCCGGACCGACCCGGGCGTGTCGATGAGCACCGCACGCATGGCTCCCTCACTTCCCTTTTGTCACAACGAAGTTCGACCACTCGGGGTCGCGCACCGCATTCCAGTACACCGGCAGGCGCCACGGGCTCACGGTGTGGATCTCACCGTCGGGGTTTTTGAAGTACGAATGCTTGATCGACGGATGCGCCCACACCATGGTGGCGATCTCGGCCTGATGCCGACGATGCCACTCTTGCGCGGCGTCCGTCGTCGGCTCAATTGCGCTCCAGCCGTTGGTGATCAGCTCTGCCAGACAGGAGTTGATATAACGCATCTGCAGCTCGGAGTTGAAGATCAGACTGCCACCGTGCGCCAGATGGTTGCCCGGGCCGTAGATCATGAAGAAGTTGGGGAACTCGGGCACGGTGATGCCCAGGTAACCGGCCGGCCGTTCCCCCCATGCGGTGCGCAGATCTACGCCGCCCCGGCCGCTGATCTTCAGCGGGTAGAGCACCTCGGTGGCGCGGAATCCGGTGGCGTAGACGATCACGTCGACGTCGTGAGTCACTCCATCGGCGGTGACCACGCCGCGGGAGGTGACGCGTTCGATCGGGGTGCGCACCAGCTCGACGTCGTCGCGGCGCAGTGTGGTGAGCCACGTCCCGTTGTCCTGCAGCGTGCGTTTGCCGGTCGCGGGGTAGTCGGGCAGCACCTTGCTCAGCAGGTCCTGATCGTCACCGACCTGGGTGGTGATCCAGTCGGTGAACATCAGGCGCGCCACCGCGTTGATATCGCTGACCGCGTAGTTCGGATCGTCGCTATTGACATAGCCGGGATCCGAGCGGGCCGCCTCCAAGCCCTTGTCCGCTCCCGGCCACATCACCAGGAATCGGTACCAACGGTTGTAGTAAGGAAGGTGATTCATGGCCCAGCGCACACCGTCGGGAACGCTGTCGTGATACATCGGGTTGGGGAACATCCACTGCGCGGTGCGCTGGAAGACCGTCAGGTGCTCCACCTGGTCGGCAATCGCCGGGGCGATCTGGAAGCCACTGGCACCGGCGCCGATGAGCGCGACCCGCTTACCGGTCAGGTCGACGGAGTGATCCCAGGCCGCCGAGTGGAACGCCGGTCCCGCGAAGGTGTCGGCGCCGTCGATGTCGGGCAGCTGCGGCCGGTTCAGCTGGCCCACCGCGGTGATGACGGCCTTGGCCCGGATCGCCGATTCGGTTCCGTCGTTGCCGCGCACGAGCACCAGCCAGGTGCCGTCGTCGTCATTCCAGTCCGCCGAGACCACCTCAGTCTGCCAGCGGACGTTTTCATCGAGTTCATGCCGAGCCAGTACGGATTCGAAATAGGCGCGCAATTCCGGCTGTTCGGCGAAATAGTGCGACCAGTCGTTGCTCGGTTCGAAGCTGTAACAGTAGAAATGGTTGGCGACGTCGACTCGGGCGCCGGGATAGCTGTTCTCCCACCAGGTTCCACCCGGACCGGCGTTCTTCTCCACGATGGTGAACGGGATGTTGGCCTGTTTGAGCCGAATACCGGCGAGCAGACCCGATTCGCCGCAGCCGATCACGACAACCGGGAAGTCAGCGGCCGCCGCGGCGTCGAGTGCGACGGGACGACGCGGGTCGACATCCTCGAGGTCCATCTCCTCAAGGACCATCGGGCGGTACTCATCGTCGACGTGCTCGCAGGCCGCCCAGTCCAGCATCTCCCCGATCAGCTCGGGACTCAGCGGCACCGGCCCAGGGCAGCCCCGGTCGCGGTAGTCGGCGATCACCGGCATCGCCACCGCGCGGGCCCTGGCCTTGTCCTCCTCGGACATGAAGCCCTGGACCTCGTTGAGGAAGACCCCCGCCTGTTTGAACTCACGAATGAAGCGCGGATCACCGGTGATGTGCACCAGGGACAGCAACAAGGTGGGGATGCTGACCTGCTCCAACGCGGCGGCGATCTCGCCGTCAGAGGACGTGAATGGTTGCCCTGCATACGGATTGGTCGACATTGACGTGTCCTCTCGCCGATCGGCAATTACGCTACGCGTAGTTCCGTAATTGCCGCCACCACGATACTGTCTCCTGTCGTTGTGGATCAAGGTCCTGTCCTACCCGCATCGGCGGTTGCCATACTGGGCGGCGTGGCCACCACTGACATCCATCCCGAGCTGCGCAAAGCCGCACGGTTCACCCCCCGCGGGCTGATCTCCGCCAGGACGCTGCCGGTGATCCGCCGGCTGACCGGCCTGCAGCGGCCGAACAACGAGGGCGTCGAGGTGCTGACGTTGGAGTCGGGCATCGGCGTCCGCCTGTACCGGCCGGCCGGGGCAGCCACGACCACCCCAGCGCTGCTGTGGATCCACGGCGGCGGCTACGTCATCGGCACCGCGGCCCAGGACGACCGGCTGTGCCGCCGGTTCGTCGAGGAACTGGGGATCACGGTGGCTGCCGTCGACTACCGCCTGGCGCCCGAGCACCCCTACCCCGCACCGCTGGAGGACTGCTACACCGCTCTGCAGTGGCTGGCCGGTCTGCCCGCCGTCGACCAAGATCGGGTCGCCATCGGCGGGGCCAGCGCCGGCGGCGGTCTGTGCGCCGCTCTGGCACTACTGGCTCGCGACCGCGACGGGGTGAAGCCGGTATTCCAGCTGCTGGTCTATCCGATGATCGACGACCGCAGTGTGGGCAGCCATCTCTACGACCCGGGGCACCGGTTATGGAACGCCGCCAGCAACCGGTTCGGCTGGCAGGCCTACCTGGGCGGCGCCGATCCGGAGGTCGCCGCACCCGCGCGCCGGACCGATCTTGCGAGCCTGCCGCCGGCCTGGCTCGGCGTCGGAACGCTGGACCTGTTCCACGACGAGGACCTCGACTACGCGGAGCGGCTGCGGGCTGCCGGCGTGCCCTGCCAAATTCACGTCGTGCCCGGCGCGTTCCACGGCTTCGACGGGATCGTCGCCAAGGCCGACATTTCGAACGCCTTCTTCTACAGCCAGTGCGACATCCTGCGCCTGAGCTTCGGAGGCTGAGCTCGATGTCGCCGCTGACCACCGAACAGCGTGACCTGGCCGGGGCGGTGGCCGACCTGATGGCCAAGCGCTCGCCTGAGGCGGAAGTGCGCCGGTTGATGGCCACCGACACCGGCTATGACCCCGCGGTCTGGGCCGAGCTTGCCGCCATGGGCCTGTTGGGCCTGGCGGTACCCGAAGCGTTCGGCGGGTCCGGCGCGGGAGCGGTCGAAGTCGGACTGGTCATGGAGGCCATGGGCCGGGCCCTGCTGTGCGCGCCGTATCTGTCGACCGCGGTGCTGACCACGCAGCTGTTGTTGGCCCTCGGCGACACCAAGGAACAGGCCGATGCGCTGCCACGCATCGCCGCAGGCGAGCTCATCGCAACGGTGGCATTCGCCGAGCCGGGATCGGCCCGTCCGCCCGGGGAGCCGAAAACAGTCGCTCGCTCAGCCGGTTTCGAGTGGCGGTTGTGGGGCACCAAGACTTATGTGCTGGATGCGACGATCGCCGGGCGGATCTACGTTCTGGCCGGAAGCGCCGTGTTCGCAGTGGAGCCCGATGCGCCCGGCGTGGAAATCACCGCACTGACGACGGTCGATGCGACCCGTAAGCAGGGCCGGCTGGTGTTGAGTGACACGCCGGCTCGCCTGGTGGGCTCCTTGGAAGCCGGGTCTGCCGCACTCGATCGGGCGCTGGACCACACATCGGCGGCGCTACTCGGTGAGCAGGCCGGCGGTGCGATGCAGGCGATGCAGATGGCGGCCGACTACGCCAAAACCCGATTCCAGTTCGGGCGTGCAATCGGGAGTTTCCAGGCGATCAAGCACATGTGCGCCGACATGCTGCTGGACGCCGAGTCGGCGGTGTCGGCAGCTCGACACGTCGCCGCGGCCTTCGATGCCGACGATCCCGGGCGGCTTCTGGATCTGGCTGCCGCACAGTCCTATTGCTCGGAAGCGTTCGTGTCGGTCGCGGCGAACGCCATCCAGGTGCACGGTGGTATCGGTTTCACCTGGGAGCACCCCGCACATCTGTACCTGCGGCGAGCCAGAACCAATGCCGAGTTGTTCGGCGACCCGGCGTGGCACCGGGAACGCTACGTGCGGCTGCGGGAGGCACAGTGACCGACGACGAAGTGCGCGACGAAGTCCGGCAGTGGCTCGCGGCCAACTGGGACGCCGAGCTGGACCGCGGGAGCTGGGCGCAGTTGGTGTTCGACGCCGGCTGGGCCGTGCCCAGCTGGGAGCCGCAGTGGTGGGGCCGCGGGCTGAGCGATCCTCAATCACGCATCGTGGCAGCCGAATTCGCTGCTGCCGGCGCACCGGGGACCGGGCACGATCGGGCCAACCTGTTCGCCTGCACGCTGCATGATCTGGGGACCGATGAGCAGAAGCACCGACTGATCCCGCCGTCGATCCGCGGTGAGACCAAGTGGTGCCTGCTGTATTCGGAGCCCGGCGCCGGATCTGATCTGGCCGGGTTGCGTACCCGGGCCGAGCGGGATGGCGATGACTGGGTGATTGACGGCCAGAAGGTGTGGACATCGTTCGCCAAGTCAGCGGACTACGGCCTGCTGGTGGCCCGCACTGACTGGGACGTGCCCAAGCACAACGGAATCAGCTTCTTCATGTTCCCGATGCGCCAGGCCGGCGTCGAGGTCCGCCCGATCCACCAGATCACCGGCGAGTCCGAGTTCAACGAGGTGTTCATCTCCGGGGCCCGGGTGCCCGCCGCGAATCTGGTTGGTGAACCCGGCGGCGGCTGGTCAGTGTTGCAGGTGGCGTTGTCGTATGAGCGGCGGCTAATGGGTGATCTGGCCCGCACGTCGCGTTCGGCCCGTAAGCCGCAGGCCGACGCCGACAGCCTGGTCGCGATGGCGCGGCGGGCAGGCAATCTCGATGATTCGTTCATCAGGCAGGAGATCGCTCGGGTCGAGTCATACGCGGCGGTGAACCGCTGGAACACCCAGCGCGCCAAGGCCACCACCGATCGAGTCGAGGCCGCCACCCTGCTGGCGCTGGGCAAGATCGCGATGTCGCGGATCCTGCACGAGACGGCGAAGGTGCAGACCGAGATCGCCGGCCCGGAGTCGATGCTGAGCGGTCCGGACAATCCGGTCGGCGACGCGGTGACGTTCCGCACCCTCAACGCGTACTTCACCTCCATCGGCGGCGGCACCGACCAGATCCAGCGCAACATCGTCGGCGAGCGCGTACTCGGATTGCCCAAAGAGCCTGAGCCCTACCGGAATACGGCGTTTCGGGAGTTGCCGACCAGTTCTTGAGGTGCGGAGTTTCCCGGTCTCGGGTTCACCCATAGTTTGCGTTTGGGCGCAGTTTTTGTCGGGGAGTGTGATGTCTCAGGGCGACGGTTTTGTCGGTGGGTGGGCATAGTGTTCGAACATGGGTTCGAGTGATGCGGTGCGCGACGCGCTCACCGCTGCGGTCGACATTGTGGCCGCTCTCGATTTCGACGCACTCGACCCGCCCGAACGCTTCGCAGCGTTGGAGCTGATCGAGACCCAGCAGCGTCGCCTGACGGCGATCTCACATGCCGGGGTGGCCAAGTTGGAGCAGTTCGAGGGCTGCCCGCCGGTGGGGATTGCGTTGGCTGATGTGTTGCGGATCAGTCCGCGGGAAGCGCGGCGGCGGATCCGCGACGCCGAGCAGTTGGCACCGCGGACGACGTTGATCGGGGAGCCGTTGGCGCCGGTGCTGAAAGAGACGTCGACGGCCTGGCGCGACGGGCAGCTTGATGGTGAGCATCTGCGGGTGATTCAGAAGTTCTTCCGCGACCTGCCCGATCACGTGCCCCCGGTTGAGGTCGAGAAGGCCGAGGCGTCGTTGGCAGAGCATGCCGTGAATCTGCGGCCCGACCAATTGGAGAAGGTCGCCTACCGGCTGGCGCTGCATCTGAACCCGGGTGGCACGTTCTCCGATGAGGACCGGGCCCGCAAGCGCGGGTTCATGTGGTGTGGCGGCCAGCAGGTGGACGGGATGAGCGTGGGCCGGCTGATCGCCGACCCGGAGTTGCGCTCGGAACTGGACGCGTGGTTCGCGAAGTTCGCCGCCCCGGGTGTGCAACCCGCCGATGGGTCTCCGACCGTCACTCCCACTGACGAGGTGGCCGGGCGGGATCTGCGCAGTTATGGCCAGCGTCAGCATGACGCTCTTAAAGCGCTGGTGCGCGGACAACTCGGGGATCCGAAGTTCGGTCAGCACAACGGCTTACCGGTCACGGTGATCGTGACCGCCACGCTGCAGGACATCCAGAACAAAACCGGACACGGGGTCACCGCCAGCGGAGTGGTGATGCCGATCTCGGACGTGATCCGCACGGGTGGCCACGCGTACCACTACCTGGCGCTCTTCGACGGAGTCAACGGACGGCCGTTGTGGCTGGGCCGCACCAAGCGGATCGCGTCTGCTGATCAACGAATCATCCTGCACGCCAGGGATCGTGGCTGCACTAGGCCCGGTTGTGATGCGCCCGGATATCACAGCGTGGTCCATCACGCCGCCCAAGACTGGAAGAACGGCGGCACCACCGATATCAACGACCTCACCCTGGCCTGCCCACCCGACAACCAACTCGTCGAAACCGGCGGCTGGGACACCCGAATACTGCCCAACGGTCAAACCGAGTGGATCCCACCACCCAGCCTCCCCATGCTCAAAGGCGGCACCAACACCTACCACCACCCCGAACGACTACTCCCCAAAGACGACGAGAAGGACTAGTCGATGACGTGCAGGTGCCCACCGATGACGGTGGCGGTCACCAGACCGGCGTCGAGGGTGTCGAGCACCTCCGCGGGCGGGGCGGACAGCACACACAGATCTCCTGGTTGTCCGGCCTCGATGGTCCGCGGTACATCGGGGCGCTCCGGATGCCCGACGAACAACTTCAGAGCCGTTGCGGCCGAGACACATTCATCGGCATTCAGCACCGTGCCCGTCGCGGCTGTGCGGTGCACCGCGGCGCGCATCGCCGCCCACGGGTCGGCGCCACCGAACGGCAGGTCTGTCGACAGCGCGACCCGCACCCCGGCCCCGAGTAACGAAGCCAGCCGCCAGAGCGCGGGCTGGTCGCCGGGTTCGACATCGGTGAGGTATTGGTCGCCACGTTCGGCGACGAAGTTGGGCTGGGTCACCACCAGTACACCGATGTCGGCGAGTTCGGCGATGGTGTCGGCGGGCACCACCGCAGCATGCTCGATACGGTCGCCGGGGCGGGTGCCCGCTGCCCGCAACGCGGCCAGGGTGACGACCAGTTGGCTGGCGGTCACGCAGTGCAGCGCGACGGCGCCGTTGTTCCTATGTCGTCCGGCAATCCATTCGGTCAGCTCGTCGAGATCCAACGAATCGTCATGCAGGATCAGCTTTCCCGGGGCCAGCCAGTGCACCCCCTGATGCAGTCCACCGTGCCGATGCTCCTCGGTCAGCGTCACGATGTCGTCAGCGCCCAGACCCGGCGTGGCATCGGTGACACCGGTGACGCCATAACCGAGGAGCCGGCGGCTGATCGCGGCCAGATTGGTGTCACGGCGCGCCACCGCATCCGACCAGCTGTCGTAACTGCGCAGCCTGCCGTCCGGGTGGTCGGGCAGGCCGACGGCGGCGAGGCCCGCCGAGTTGAGGAACCACAGCACGCCGCTGCGGTGCTGAATGCGCAGCGGCACAGCGTCGAACAGTTCGTCGAGCACCGACCGGTCCAGCGCTCCCGCGGCGGATTCGTGATAGCCGACCGCGCGGATCCAGCCGTCGACGCCGACCGGTGCTTTGGCTAGGACCTCGGCGAGTTCGGCACGGTTACGGACTTTCGCGGGGCCGACCTGAACTGAATCCAGTGCCGCCGCCGCGGCGCGCAGGTGCACATGGTGGTCGTGCAGGCCGGGGATCACGGTGCCGCCCGCGGCGTCGAATACTGTTTCGGCCGCCCGCGGGGCGAGCGCGTCGGCGATCTCCTCGATCCGAACGGTCACCCGGATGTCGACGATCCGGCCATCCAACAGCTGGGCTCGCTGGATCAGCATGGCACCGAATTCCGTTGATCGACAAGGGCATCAACGGCGGCATTGTCCGCGCCGAGAGCAGCGGCCGGCGCGGCACGCGGCGGCAACGCGGGCGGGGCAGCCGACTTCGGGGCCTGCGACGGCGCGATCGGCAGCGCCGCGTAACTCGCGGCGACGGCCGACATCGCCACCTCGACAATCTCGCCTCCGCCGCGGCGTAAGGAATACGCCGCCGCCAGCGCCGATTCCAGCCCGGTGAGCGGATCTGCGATGGCGTCGCCACAAAACACCGGCCCGCTTCCGCTGGTGCCCACCAGACCGCCCGCCACCGCGGCGTCGTCGCCGAAAGCAGCGCGCTGTGAGTCGGCCCCGTGCCCGCTGACCCGCAGCCACACCCTGCCGTCCGGGCCGGGAAGTGCTTCCGGGCTCAGGCCACGCCGGGCCAGCGCCCCGGGCCGAGAACCCTCGATGACGATATCGGCGGCCACCAGCAATGCCCGCAGACGGTCGTGATTGCGGTCGAAATCCACGGCATAGGAAAGCTTTCCGTGATTGATCCAATCGTAGAAAGCCTGGCCCCCGGCCCGGGTCCCGTCCGGGCGGGCCGGGCTTTCCACCTTGACCACGGTCGCGCCCGCGTCGGCGAGGAGCTGGCCGCACAGCGGCCCTGCCCACATCGATGACAGGTCGACCACCAAAAGTCCCGCCGCAGAGCGAGGTGCAGCCCGGCTTCCCCGCCGAGTCACGCGGGGCGGTGCGGCCGTCGTCTCTCCGAGCCGTGCCGCTGGCAGGCCCAGTAGCGCGGCCCGGTCGACGGCGTCATCGGCGTCGCGTGGGGCGGCCCACTGCGCGACCGTCGGCCAGGGGTCGTCGGGCACGGCGTCGGCCTCGACGAGGGCTGGGACGGCGGCGATGTCGTCGGGACGGGAGAGGGTCAGCGCCCACCAGCCGTCCCGCGTCGGCATCAGGCGAGTGGCGCCGCCGGCCGAGATTCGACCGTTGCGGTGCAATCCGAGAAGCGCGGCCCGGCCCGTCAACGCGCTGACGACGTCCACCTGCACGCCCAGGTGCGCGGCGAGTTCGGCGGTGACGGCGTCGGCCCGGGCCAGCACCTCACCGCGTGAGTGGTCCGGCGGGCCGTCGGACATGCCGGTCAGCCAGGCCAGCCCACTGCCCGCCCAGTCGCTGCCGGAGCTGTCCACCCGACCATTGTTGCGCGCTACGCCTCATCGACGGCAGCGCGGGCTTAGAAGTGCAGCGCGGTGAACCGCCAGTCCAACACTTGACGGTCGTCACCTTCATCGGCCGCCGCGTAGACCAACGAGCGCAGGGTGAGCGCGCCGCCGCGGTCGCCAGGCAGTGCATCGGCCGCTTCAATGTGCAGCTCGCTATACAACGTGTCACCCTCGTGCACCGGGCCGGTGTGATCGCAGGACTGCCAGCCCAGCACGGTCGCCAGGTTGGGCAGCAGCCGGCTGGCCTGAGCCAGCGCTATGCCGATGGTGTGCCCGCCGTACACCAACCGCTGCCCGCCGACCCGTGAATCATGATGGGTGGCAGCGATGTTCAAGCTCAACCGGGCCAGCTCCGGTGCGGAGCTGACGACGTCGCCGGTGCTACGCAGGACCGAGCCGGCCATGTCGGGATAGAAATGCGGGCCGGGCACCCGTTCCCGGAAGGCGACCGCATTCCAATCGGCGGTCGGGTCCGGAGCGGGAGCCAGGTCGGCACCGATCTGCGATAGATCGTCGGCGCGACCGGTGTCGGCGGCGTCCGGGCTCAGCGGCAGCATCGCGCACCGATAGAAGTCCAACACCAGCCGGCCCACCTGGTCGACGGTGGTCATCCGCAGTGCCGCAAGGCCGGTCGCGGCACGACCGGGCTTGGCGGTGTTCTGGCGCAATCCGACCACTTCGGTGCGGGTGAAGATGGAGTCGCCGACGACCGGATAGCGGTAGAACGTCAGGCCGCGATAGAACAGGTTGGCCTTGACCCGCTGGGTCACCAGCGTGCTCTGGCCGATCGCCACGTCGCACACCAGCGCCGGGTGAACCAACGGCGCATTACCGCCGACGACGACGTGGGCCAGCTCGGCGTCCAGCGACAACCGCATCCGATCGCCCAGGATCGCCTGGTGGGTGGCCGCAGCACCGGACGTCAACGTCATCGACGGCGCCCAGTCGAAGACTTGACCCACCACAAGGTCGTCGAAGTAGGGACCGCCCGGCTCGCCACCGCCAATATGGCCGTACAAAGTCACAGTCGTTCATCCTGGTGCTTCTCGCCGTCCCGTGTCAATATGGCCGTACATTTCCCAATCTTGGAGCGACCTTGGTGAGCACTGCACTCAACGACGAAGAAGCGATGCTGGTGGCGACGGTGCGGGCGTTCGTGGACCGCGACGTCAAGCCGACGGTGCGCGAGGTCGAGCACGCCAACACCTACCCCGAGGCGTGGATCGAGCAGATGAAGCGGATCGGCGTCTATGGGCTGGCGGTCAGCGAGCAGTACGGCGGTTCTCCGGTGTCGATGCCCTGCTACGTCGAGGTCACCCAGGAACTGGCGCGCGGCTGGATGAGCCTGGCCGGCGCGATGGGCGGGCACACCGTGGTGGCCAAACTGCTGGAGATCTTCGGCACCCAGGAACAGAAGCAGACCTACCTGCCAGCGATGGCTACCGGCGAGATGCGCGCCACGATGGCGCTGACCGAACCCGGCGGCGGTTCGGATCTGCAGAACCTGACCACCGTGGCCCGTCGCGACGGGAACGATCTGGTGATCAACGGGGCCAAGACGTGGATCAGCAACGCGCGCAGGTCCGGTCTGATCGCCCTGTTGTGCAAGACCGACCCGCAGGCAACGCCACGGCACAAAGGCATCTCGGTGGTGCTCGTCGAATCCCCGACAGCAGGGCTGACGATCTCGCGGGATCTACCCAAGCTGGGCTACAAGGGCGTCGAATCCTGCGAGCTGTCCTTCGACGACTGCCGCGTACCTGCCACGGCAATCCTGGGCGGCGAGCCCGGCCGTGGTTTCAGCCAGATGATGAAAGGCCTTGAGACCGGCCGCATTCAGGTGGCATCGCGGGCGCTCGGCGTGGCGACGGCCGCGCTGGAGGACGCGCTGGCCTACGCCCAGGAGCGGGAGAGCTTCGGCCAGCCGATCTGGAAGCATCAGTCGATCGGCAACTACCTGGCCGATATGGCCACCAAGCTGACCGCCGCCCGCCAGCTGACCCGCTATGCCGCGGAACGCTACGACAGTGGCGAGCGCTGCGATATGGAAGCCGGCATGGCCAAGCTGTTCGCCTCCGAAGTGGCGATGGAGATCGCGCTGGACGCGGTGCGCATCCACGGCGGCTACGGCTACTCCACCGAGTACGACGTCGAACGATACTTCCGCGACGCGCCGCTGATGATCGTCGGCGAGGGCACCAACGAGATCCAACGCAATGTCATCGCCAGTCAACTGGTCGCCCGCGGAGGCATCTGATGCCGACATCAGCCGTGCGAGGCATCTGATGCCGACATCAGCCGTGCGAGGCATCTAGCCGACCATGAAACCCGAGCCCGCGTATCAGGTTCTACGGCAACGACTCCGCGACGAGATCGCCGCCGGGGCCTACCCCGAGGGGGTGCGGTTACCGACGGAGTCCGAGCTGGTCGCCGAGCACGGACTGTCGCGGCAGACGGTGCGCCGGGCGTTCCAGGATCTGGTCACCGAGGGGGTGGTGTACCGGGTGCCGGGGCGAGGCACGTACGCGAATCGGGGGTATCGTCCGGCGGGCAGGAGCGCAGCGACCCGGGGGTATTTACGGCAGCTGGGTTCCATCGAGGACCTGATGAGCCTGTCCGAGGACACCACAATGGAAGTGTTGCAAGGCCTTTCGCGTCGTGTCGACGTGACCGCGGCCAGCCGGCTGCGACTGGATCACGACGTCGTTTACACCGTGGTGTTCCGGCGGCTGCACGACGGTGTCCCGTTCGTGGTCACCACCGTGCACCTGCCCGAGCCGATTGCGCGGCTGGTGTTGGACTCGACCGAGCTGGCCGACGGCGCCGTCGGCACCAACACCGTCATCGGCGTTCTCGAGGCGCACCTCGATCACCCGATCGCCGAGGCAGCGCAGTCGATCACCGTGGCACCCGCCGACGAACTGGTCGCCCAGGCACTCGGCTGCTCCCCGGGACACTCGATGCTGCGGGTGGACCGGCTTTACTCCGATACCACCGGCACTCCGGTCGAGCTGTCGGTCAGCCACTTCCTGCCCGAGCAGTACACCTATCGGGTCACGCTGCGCCGCTCGGGCTGACCTCGTCGACCAGCCCCCATGCCAGCGCGGTGACCGGGTCGATCGTTCGACCCGATAGCACCAGATAGGCTGTGCGCCAACGCCCGATGCGACGGGTCACGCTCAGCGTGCCACCCGCTCCGGGAATCAAGCCCAGCATGAGTTCAGGCAACCCGAGCACCGCATCGGGCCGACAGCTGACCCAGCCGCAGAACGAGGCCATCTCCAGCCCGCTGCCCAGAACACGGCCGTGAATCTCGGCCCGGCAGGTACGGCCCAGCCGGCGGGTCAGTTCGTCGAGCGCGAGTGCGGGGCTGTGCCTGGTTCGGGCCAGATGCGCGGCAGCCGGATCGGCGAACGTACCGAACTCGCCGAGATCCCCTCCGCTGCAAAAGGATGGACCGTTTCCGCCCAGGACCACCTCGGTGACGGTGCCGTCGAGCAGGGCGACGGTCAGTGCCTCAAGGAGAAGCGCGCGCGCATCGGTGCTGAATGCGTTGTGCCGCTTGACCCGATTGAACCGGATCCGCAGCGTGGCACCGTCACGCTCGGCAAGCACCGGATCGGGGATGTCGGGCAGTTTGGCTGGGCCGCGCTCGGCCAGCCACCGGGCGAACTCGGGGCCCGCCTGCAGTGTCGAGTACGCCAATGATTCGGTGACGATCCCCGGCAGTGCGGGACCGGTCACGTCGACGGAGCGCAGCACGTCGTCGCAGACCGCGCTGGCATGCGGCCACCGCCGGCAACGTTCGCTCAGGTCGGCCACCGTATCGCTGACCGATTCCACCGTCACAAACCGGCGGTCTTCGTGCTCGGTATCGGTCAGCGCGAATGTCGCAGTATCAAGCCAGTATTCGCCCTCGGCCGTGGACGACTCCCCGATCGCGACGACGACGCCGGGCGGTCCCGTCACCCCGATCGGAGGCGGGTCGGAGAGGTCCACAATCAACATCAGCCGAGCATTCCGCTATCCCGTCGGCGCGGGCGAGTACTTGACGATCAGTTCCTGCTTGTACAACTTTCCGGTGTCGGTGCGGGGCAGCTGCGCCTCGAAGGAAATCGATCGCGGACACTTGTAGTGCGCCAACCGATCTCGCAACCAGGCCGACAACTCATCGGCCAGTTCCTCGGACGCCTCGGCTGGGTCGACGAGCTGCACCACACCCTTTACGCTCTGCCCCATCTCGTCATCGGGCACGCCGAACACGGCCGCATCCATCACCTTCGGGTGAGTGACGAGCATGTTCTCGGCTTCCTGCGGATAGATGTTCACTCCGCCGGAGATGATCATGTGGTGCCGGCGATCGGTGAGATACAGGTAGCCGTCCTCGTCGAGGTAGCCGATGTCGCCGACCGTCTTCCAGCCGCGATCGTCGCGCGACTTCGCGGTCTTGTCAGGATCATTGAGGTACTCGAAGTCGAGACCGCTCTCGAAGTAGATCTCCCCGGCCTGCCCGACCGGTAGCTCGTTGCCGTCCTCGTCGAGGATGTGCAGCACACCCATCATCGGTTTGCCGACCGAACCTGGGTGTGTGAGCCAGTCCTCGGCGGTGATCAACGTGGAACCGATCGCCTCGGAAGAGGCGTAGTACTCGTCGACGATCGGCCCCCACCAGTCGATCATCTGCTTCTTGATCTCGACCGGACACGGCGCGGCGGCATGCATGATCCGCTGCAGACTCGACAAGTCGTACGAGTTACGCACTTCCTCAGGCAATTTCAGCATCCTGGTGAACATCACCGGAACGAACTGACCGTGCGTGACCCGGTGGCGCGCAATCGCGTCGAGGCAGCCTTCCGCATCGAATTTCTCTAGCACCACAGTGGTGATTCCACCCGCCAGTGTCTGCATCGACCACACCGATGGCGCGGTGTGGTAGAGCGGTGCCGGGCTGATGTACACGGCCTGCGGGTTCATCCAGAACGAGACCAGTGCGGCCATCATGCCGGGCACCTCGGTGGGCGGCAGGTGAGGCAGCGCGCGTTTGATACCTTTCGGACGCCCGGTGGTACCCGAGGAGTACTGCAGCAGGTCACCCTCGATCTCGTCATCGATAGGCGTATCCGGCTGATCGGCAACACATTCGGGGTAGCTCAGCCAGCCATCGAGCTGCCCGTCGGTGATGATCAACAGCGGTGGCAGACCGTTGGGCAGCTCAGCGCCAAGGCCGGCGAGGGTGGCGCGCAGGGCGGCAGACCCGACGACCGCCTTGGCCGCGCTGTTGTCGATGATGTACGCGGCCTCGGCCGCCGTCAGGTGGGTATTGATCGGCACGTAGTACAACCCGCTGCGCCGCGCCGCCCACATCACCGCATGGAAGTGTTCGTTGTTCTCGATCAGGATCGCGACGGCGTCGCCCTCGCGCAGCCCGGCCTGTCGGAACAGGTGCGCAAGCTGGTTGGCCCGCGCCTCCAACTGTGCGAAGGTGACGGTTTTTCCGGAGGGATACAGGATGACTGCCGGCTTGTCGGGAGTGGCCTCGGCATGCTCGCGGATCTGCATGGGAGCACTGTACGACAGCCGGAATTGACAGGCGTCAACTAGGTCCCTCGTCAGTCGCTGCGCCGCGCCCAGGCGACCAGATAGATCATGATGGCCGCAACGAGCGCAATGAGCACCCACACGACGAGCGCCTCATCGATCCAGGATCCCGGCGGCGGGTCACCGGGCAGCACGTTGCGGATCGGGACGACCGCGAACAGCATGGCGGCGAACCACGTCGAGAACGGCGGCTGGAATTTCTTTCTGCCCCGCAGCATTTCGATCGCCGCGTAGAGCGCCATCGCCGGCAACATCAACAGCACCAGGCAGATCCCGAAGATCAATGCCAGCGGGCCCCGGGATCGGGAGAACGTGATAGTGGCGTTGTCGGTCACGCCGCCCGAGTGGCTGGCCGCACCGGCACGGTCGCTGCGGATGTCCCAGCCATACAGCGATCCGCTCACCTCCACCCGCGCCGGAACGTAACGGCGCGTGTCACCGGAGCCGACGACGACGTCCGCGCTGATGGTCTTGGTGGCGTAGGTGTCGAACGGCCATCGGTCCGCATCCCCGGTCGCCAGCAACGAAGTCTTGACCACTTTGGGGACCTTGCCCGCAGGATAGGACAATTCACCGAACTCGGTGCACGGGCACAACCGCACATCCATATCCGTGGTCAGTGCGCCGAACTCCGGCTCTAGGAAACCCTTCTGCGGTATCACCACGACCTCGACATCCACCCGGTTGTCGATCGGATGAATGGCCGTCAGTTCCAGCAGGACGACGGTCGCGTCGGCGGTATCCAGATTGTGCGGCTCCAGTGTGTGGGCCGAGCTGTCAATCCAGAAGTACCCGGCCACCGCCCCGATGTAGATGGCAAGGATGACACCGACAGTAGCGATCCGGCGCCACCACGATTGGACTCGTCGCGGCGCTGCTCCCTGCGGCGCAGGCCCATCGGCCATGGGAACCCCCACGCCCGAGATGCTAACCGGGCGGTGGCGACCAAGGCGCGGTTAGGAACTTTCAGCGAGCCGCTGCTTGAGCGCCTCGAACTCGTCCTTGACCCCGGTCGGCAACTTCTCGCCGACGAACTCGAACCACTCCTCGATCAAGGGCAGCTCGTCGCGCCACTCCTGAATATTGACCGCGAGCGCCTCGTCGACATCGCCCGCGTCGACGTCCAGTCCCTCGAGATCGAGGTCACCGGCCTTGGGCACGATGCCGATCGGCGTCGAGGCGCCGTTGGCCTTGCCTTCGACCCGCTCGATGATCCACTTCATCACGCGGCTGTTCTCACCGAAGCCCGGCCACAGGAAGCGGCCGTCGTCGCCGCGGCGGAACCAGTTGACGAAGAAGATCTTCGGCATCTTCGACTCGTCGGCGTTCTTACCGAGGTCGATCCAGTGGGCGAAGTAGTCGCCGACGTTGTAGCCGAGGAACGGCAGCATGGCCATCGGGTCGCGGCGGACGGTGCCGACCTTGCCCTCGGCGGCGGCGGTCTGCTCGGAACCCAAAGTGGCCCCGATGAAAACGCCGTGCTGCCAGTCGCGGGCCTGCGTCACCAGCGGCACCGTCGTCTTGCGGCGGCCACCGAACAGGATGGCCGAGATCGGCACGCCCTGGGGGTCGTCCCATTCCGGCGCCAGGGTCGGGCACTGCGACATCGGGGTGCAGTAGCGCGAGTTCGGGTGGGCGGCCTTCTCGTCGGAGTCAGGCGTCCAATCGTTGCCCTTCCAGTCGATCAGGTGCTGCGGGTCGCCCTCGAGGCCTTCCCACCACACGCCGCCCTCGTCGGTCAGCGCGACGTTGGTGAAGACGGTGTTGCCGGCGGCGACGGTCTTCATCGCGTTCGGGTTGGAGCTCCAGTTGGTTCCCGGTGCCACACCGAAGAAACCGAACTCCGGGTTGGTGGCATACAGCCGGCCGTCCTTGCCGAAACGCATCCAAGAGATATCGTCGCCGACGGTCTCAGCGCGCCAGCCGGGGATGGTCGGCTGCAACATCGCCAGGTTGGTCTTGCCACAGGCCGACGGGAACGCGGCGGCGACGAAATACGCCTTGTTCTCCGGGGAGATCAGCTTGAGGATCAGCATGTGCTCGGCCAGCCAGCCCTCGTCGTGCGCCATCGCCGACGCGATGCGCAGCGAGTAGCACTTCTTGCCCAGCAGGGCGTTACCGCCGTAACCCGAGCCGAAGCTCCAGATTTCGCGGGTTTCGGGGAAGTGGGTGATGTACTTCGTGTCGTTGCACGGCCACGGGACGTCAGCCTGCCCGTCCTCCAGGGGCGCACCGATCGAGTGCAGCGCCTTGACGAAGAATCCGTCCTCGCCGATCTTGTCCAGCGCGGCCTTGCCCATGCGGGTCATCGTGCGCATCGACACGACGACGTATTCGGAGTCCGTGATCTCGACGCCCAGCTTCGGATCGTCGGCGTCCAGCGGGCCCATGCAGAACGGCACCACATACAGGGTGCGGCCACGCATGCTGCCGCGGTACAGGTCGGTCATGAGGCCGCGCATCTCGGCGGGGTCCATCCAGTTGTTCGTGGGGCCGGCGTCGAGCTCGCGCTCCGAGCAGATGAACGTCCGCGACTCCACGCGTGCCACATCGGACGGCGCCGAGCGGGCCAGATACGAGCTCGGCTCCTCGGTGTCACTCAGCGGGGTGAAGGTGCCAGCAGCCACCAGCTGGTCGCACAGCCGCTGGTATTCCTCAGCGGAGCCATCGGCGAAGACCACCCGGTCGGGCTGCGTCAGTTCGGCGACCTCCTGGACCCAAGCGAGGAGACCGTGATGCTTTGTCGGTGCCGTATCCAAACCTGGGATGGTCGCTGAAGTCATCGCTAAATCTCCTGCTTATTTTTTATGGCCAGAACGCAGGCCGGATTCCGCGCCGAAACGCGGTCCTCCCTGAAAAGTAGGTTAACGCGGGTGAGATACCCGCGGTTAATCGGGATTATGTCCGATCACTCACAGGAACGATTCAGAAAGTCATAATCGGGGTTTTTCATCGATTCAGTTCGGCCCGCACCACCAGCAGGGCCCGATCGATCGCCGGTGCGCGCCGATCCCGGATCGCGGCGGCCCGCGCCCGCTGCACCCTATGTGCGCGGATTTCGGCGTCAATCCGGGCGACCACTTCCTCTATAGCGGCACCCTCGACGGCGTCTCGTTCGGCAGCGGCTCGGCCCAACGACGCCTCCGCGGCCAATACGCGGGTGGCTACCCATTCCTCCATGGCGGTGCGTAGCCCGGTGGCCACCTCCGTCACCCAGCGATCCAGTAGGGCCCGATCGTGCAGCAGCCCACGGACACCAACCACCCACAGGGCTGCCGCCAATCCCAGCACCGCACCCCCGACGGCACCGCCGATCGCCCACTGCGGGGCCAGGTCGGCGAACAGCCGGCTCAGCGTCAACGCGATACCGAGCCCGAAGCCCGCCCCCAACAGCATCGTCAACCGGGACTCCACACTGCGTGATCGCAGTGGTGCAGCGCCCACCTCGACCACCGGGCCCGACTGCGCCGGAGGCTCGATCGCCAGTCCGAGCTGATCGCCAACGTTGGCCAGGCACCGCGCGGTCCCCTGCTGGACCTCGCCGCTCACCTCGGCAGCCCGGCGCCGCACATCGTCGATGACGCCGCCGATCTGGTGTCGGGTCATCGTCGCCACCTCCTGCTGGAGCTCGGCGCGCGCCGATGCACAGCGGGCACGTGCGAAGTAGGCCATCTGGACGCGGGCCTGGTGAATCTGGCTGCGCGCAGCGATGGTGCGCTCCGACTTGTCCAGCCGAAAGCGGCGCAGTTGTGCGCCGCGCTGCTCGCGTAACGCAGCAAGTCGAGCCTCGTGGCCGGCGCCCTCGACGTCACAGTCCAATCTGCGGCGCACAGCAACTAGTCGGTTTTCCCACGCCCGCAAACGATTTCGTCGGTCCAGCGTTTCATCGGCGAGCACGGCCGTCAGCGCCGCGACGAGATCATCGACGACTGGTAGGCCCAGGTCCGGTGCCGCCGCGGCGCCCACCCAGTGCATGTCGCCGTACCGGGAAGCCCGCTCGGTCAGCAGCGCGCGGTTGGCGTCGAGGACATCCCGCCAGGTGCGGTGCACGTCGATCTTGGACACCACCCCGATCACCGCGTCGGTGTCGGCTGCCACGACGTCGAGAAGTGCACAGTCTGATTCGGCCAGCGGCGCGGTGGCCGAGACCACGAACACCACCGCGGCGGGCGCATCGCCGACGGGGAGTTCGCCGGCTTCGAGCACGCTGCGCTCGGGCAGCCGGTCCCGCAGTGCGGCGACTACACCGCTGGTGCCGGCCAGCCACGGACCGGCCACCACCACGGTGTCGCGGCGGATGATCGACGGCGACTCCAGGCCCGGGTCGATCTCGGCGATCACGCTGTCGACCGCGTCGGTCACGGCTTGAGCCCCAGTGGCTCCCACGGTTCCGCGACCCCACCGGCGCGTTCCCACAGCCTCAGCGAGCCGCGCGCGATATCGACACCGCAGCTTCGGTGCAACCGGGACACCGGCCCCCGGGAGTACCGCTGCCAGGTGATCGCGCGCTGCAAATGCGCCGTTGCGGTGACGCCGTCGTCCACCGTCATTCCGGCCGCCCGGACGACCTCCACGGCCGCGGCCATTCTGGCGGCGACCTGCTCGTCCGTCTCGCCGGCGGCCGGGAACTTCGCGGCGTGGGCTTCAGTCAGGCGGCGGTAGCGCACCGGGGCGGCGGCCGTGTCGATCCCGGCGAGCAGCCCGTCGACCGCGCTGGCCCGCCGCAGCGCCGTCACCAGCCCGGTCCGGTCGGCGCCGTCGCGCATCGCCAGCACGCCGTGGGCGATGCCGAACAGGTCGAGCTGGGTGAGCAGCCGTTGCCGAGTTGCGTCGGGCAGCCGATGGGCCGTCGCGGCGAAGCGGTCGGTCGAGCCAAGGTCGGCCGGATCGGTGGTCAGTGCCCGCAGCGCCTCGACCAGCTCGTCGTCGATGACGGTGTCGTCCACCGCGGCGAGCGCGGCCAGCCCGGCCAGCGGGTAGATCGGCACGCCGGTCAGCTCGCGCAGCCGCCGACAGTGCGCGGCGGCAGCCACGACCGGTCCCTCACCGCCGAAGCCGGCCAGGTCCGCTTTGTTGAGCACGGCGACGGCCGGCCGGGGTGATTCGGTCAGCGCACGACGATCCTCGGGCTTGAGTGTTTCGGCCAGCACGTAGACAACAAGGTCCGCGGGCTCGGCCGGGTCGACAATCACCACACCCGCCCCACGCAGCACTCGGGTCACTGTGCGACGGCCACACCCCTTGCGACCAGCGACTTTAACCCGCACCACCTGCCCCACCACACCGCACATGCTGGCATCGGCCGGCCTGTGGCGGTAGCCACTACCAGGCGTAGGCAACTGTTGGGTATCAATCTGCACCACGGTGCGGGTACCCAGGAGTTCATGAGCGACCATGGACGGATGCATGCGCAGCGCCATGGTGGCTCAACCACGCCCGATGCCGTGGCCGCGCATCCGTATCCCCGGATCACGAGCTTCCGCTCGCGCCGCTCGGCGCTGACCGAGGCCCAACAGGAGGTGTGGGACCGGCTGTGGCCGGAGCTGGGCACGCAGGCGCGCCAGGACGGCGAGCCGGCCCCACACCTGGACACGAACGCATGGTTCGGACGCCACGCTCCTGTCGTCCTGGAGATCGGCTGCGGCACTGGCACCTCGACCCTTGGGATGGCCATCGCCGAACCCGACATCGACGTGGTGGCCGTCGAGGTCTACCGGCGCGGTCTGGCGCAGCTGCTCAGCGCCGTCGACCGCGAGGGCCTGACCAATATCCGGCTCGTCCGCGGCGACGCCGTCGATGTGCTCGAGCACATGTTCGCCACCGGCGAGCTGACCGGGGCGCGGGTGTTCTTCCCCGACCCGTGGCCCAAATCCCGCCACCACAAACGCCGGCTGCTCCAGCCGAGCACGATCGCCCTCATCGCCGACCGGTTGCGCCCGGGCGGGGTGCTGCACGCTGCCACCGACCATGCGGGTTATGCCGAGCAGATCGCCGAAGCCGGCGACGCCGAACCGCTGCTGCAGCGCGTGCAGCCCGGTGACCAGCTGCCGATCTCGGTGCAGCGCCCGACCACCAAATACGAGACGAAGGCCCGTCACGCAGGCAGCGCGGTGACCGAACTCCTGTGGTTGAAACGACGCCGGGGATGAGACGACCATGAGTGTGATGGAAGACGCCGAAGCCGCTCCGGTGCTGCCCGACGGCGACGATCAGGTGGTGAGCCCAACGGTTCAGCGGGTACTTCTGGTCTGGGATGCGCCCAACCTGGACATGGGGCTGGGTTCCATCCTCGGCGGTCGACCCACGGCCGCACACCGGCCGCGGTTCGACGCGCTGGGGCGCTGGCTGTTGACCCGCACCGCCGAACTGTCGGCCGGCCACCCGGAGATCTCGGTGGAGCCGGAGGCAACCGTGTTCACCAACATCGCGCCCGGCAGCGCAGACGTCGTCCGCCCCTGGGTGGAGGCCCTGCGCAATGTCGGCTTCGCCGTCTTCGCCAAACCGAAGGTCGACGAGGACAGCGACGTCGACTCCGACATGCTGGCCCACATCGAGCAGCGCCGCACCGAGGGCCTGGCCGCCGTACTGGTCGCCTCCGCCGACGGGCAGGCGTTCCGCACACCACTGGAGGACATCGCTCGAGCAGGCACCCCCGCCTACGTGCTCGGATTTCGCGAACATGCCAGCTGGGCATTAGCGTCGGATACCTTGGAGTTCGTCGACCTTGAGGACATTCCTGGTGTTTTCCGAGAGCCGCTGCCGCGAATCGGCCTAGATTCGCTACCAGAGCAAGGGGCGTGGCTACAACCGTTCCGGCCGTTGTCCTCGCTACTGACATCGCGCGTGTAGGAAAACCCGATGCGCAGGTCGCCACAGATTTAGTTAGGAGATTACGTGTTCGCCTGGTGGGGTCGAACTGTGTATCGATATCGATACATCGTGATCGGTGTCATGGTCGCGCTGTGCCTCGGTGGCGCCGTATACGGGGCCACCTTGGGCAAGCATGTCACCCAGAGCGGTTTTTACGATAACGGCAGCGAGTCGGTGCGGGCCTCGACGCTCGCCGACCAGGTATACGGCCGCGACCGCACCAGTCACGTGGTCGCCATCCTGACGCCGCCGGGCAACGAGAAGGTGACTGATAAGAGCTGGCAGAAGACAGTCACCGATGAGCTCGACCAGGTGGTCAAGGACCATCCCGATCAGATCGTGGGCTGGGTCGGCTGGCTGAAAGCCCCCGACACCACCGACCCGACCGTCAATCAGATGAAGACGGCCGATCTACGTCAAACCTTCGTCAGCATCCCCCTCAAGGGAGACGACGACGACACCATCCTGAAGAACTACCAGACCATCGAGCCGGCTCTCAAGCAGGTCAACGGCGGCGCTATCCAACTCGCCGGCCTCAATCCGCTGGCCAGCGAGCTCACCGGGACTATCGGCACCGACCAGCAACGCGCCGAGCTCGCGATCGTCCCGCTGGTGGCTGTGGTGCTGTTCTTCGTCTTCGGCGGCGCCGTCGCGGCCGCGTTGCCCGCCATCATCGGTGGCCTCACCATCGGCGGGGCGCTCGGTATCCTCCGGCTGACTGCCGAGTTCGGACCGGTGCACTTCTTCGCCCAACCCGTCGTGACGATGATGGGCTTCGGCATCGCCATCGATTACGGACTATTCGTGGTCAGCAGGTTCCGAGAGGAACTTGCTGAAGGCTACGACGTCGAAGCGGCCGTACGGCGGTCGGTGATGACATCGGGCCGCACCGTTGCGTTCTCCTCGGTCATCATCGTGGCGTCCTCGCTACCGCTTCTGCTGATCCCGCTGGGCTTCCTACGGTCGATTACCTACGCGATCATCGCTTCGGTGCTGCTGGCGGCGTTCCTGTCGATCACGGTGCTGCCCGCGACCCTGGCAATACTGGGCGCCAACGTCGACGCGCTGGGGGTGCGGACTCTGCTGCGAGTCCCGTTCCTGGCCAACTGGTCGTTCTCGCGCAGGATCATCGACTGGTTCATCGAAAAAACCCAGAAGACCAAGACCCGCGAGGAGGTCGAGAAGGGTTTCTGGGGCCGCTTGGTCAATGTGGTGATGAAGCGACCCATCGCTTTTGCCGCTCCCATCGTGATCGTCATGACGTTGCTCATCATCCCGATGGGGCAGCTGGCGTTGGGCGGGCTCAGCGAGAAGTATCTGCCGCCGGACAACCCGGTGCGCAGCGCCCAAGAGCAGTTCGACAAAGAATTCTCCAGTTTCCGGACCGAACCGCTGACCCTGGTGATCAAAACCAACAACGGCTCGCCGGTCACCGACCAGCAACTCGACTCTCTTCGCGCCGAAGCACAGACGGTGTCCGGCTTCGCCGGCAGCGACGACCCGGCGAAAATGTGGGAGGAACGCTCGGCCCAGGACAGCGGATCGAAGGATCCGTCCGTACGGGTGCTTCAGAACGGCCTGATAGACAGCAGTACCGCACCCCAGAAGATCCAGCAGTTGCGCGCGTTGACCCCACCGAGGGGTACTACGGTCCTGGTCGGCGGTACCCAGGCCCTGGCACAGGACAGCATTTTGACGCTGTTCGACAAGCTGCCGCTCATGGTGCTGATCCTGGTGCTCACCACCACCCTCTTGATGTTCCTGGCGTTCGGCTCCGTGGTGCTTCCCATCAAGGCCGCATTGATGAGCGCATTGACGCTGGGCTCCACGATGGGCATTCTGACCTGGATGTTCGTCGAGGGCGGACACGGTTCAGGGCTATTGAATTACACGCCACAGCCCTTGTTCGCCCCGATGATCGGTCTGATCATCGCGGTGATCTGGGGTCTGTCCACGGACTACGAGGTGTTCCTGGTCTCCCGAATGGTGGAGGCCCGTGAGCGCGGCCTGTCCACCGCGGAGGCCATCCGGATCGGCACGGCCACCACCGGCCGACTCATCACCGGTGCCGCGCTGGTACTCGCCGTGGTGGTCGCCGCGTTCGCGTTCTCCGACCTGGTGGTGATGAAGTACCTCGCCTTCGGTCTGCTGATCGCTTTGCTGCTGGACGCCACCGTCATCCGCATGTTCCTGGTCCCGGCCATCATGAAGCTGCTGGGCGACGACTGCTGGTGGGCGCCGCGCTGGATGAAGCGCGTGCAGGTGCGGATCGGCCTCGGCGAGACCCACCTGACCGACGAGCGCAAACGCCCGATCGTGCGCGATCCGGCTGACTCACTCGTGGGTGCGGGCGCACCCGTCTCGGCGGCACGCCGCCCGGCGCACGACCCGACCCATCCCGTGGAGGGCCGGGCGATGCCTCGGGTCGTCGGCCGCGCCGACTACCGCACACCGCCGCCGCAAGACCCGCCGTCGGCGGCTGGCACCACCCGGATGCCGGATGCCGGCGAGGCACTCCCGGCGGCGCCCGTCGAGGCAGTCCCAGCCAAGTCCGGCGGGCAGGAGCCCAACCAGCCGGGATTGACTGACGCGCCGACCACCCGGTTCTCGGTGGCCAAGAATGCGGTCAAGAACGCGGTGAACACCGCGACATCGGCGGCCCGGTCGACCCGTCCGCCCGCCCCGCCGGCACCGGACCGGGAGATCGAATCCTGGCTGGGCGAGCTGCGGGGATCCGGCGACCGGGGAGCTACCAAGCCCGCGACGCCGGGTACCCCGACGCCGCCACCGCCGCCGTCGGCCGAACCCACTACGGCGCTCCCGCCCCCGGAGGGCGCCACCACGGCGATCCCGACGGAGCGCGAGCCGCAGCTGACCGACGAGGTCCCCCCCTCGGTCAGCGCCGAGGAGACCCGCGCCATCCCGGTCAGTCGGCCCGACCAGGGTGACACCGAGGTGGCCACCGAGAAGCTGAACTCACGCGGTAAGAAAGAGGGCGACGAACAGCGCCGCCGCGGCACCGGTGGCGGGCTCAGCGCGGCAGACCTGCTGCGCCGCGAAGGCCGCCTCTAATCCTGTTGGCGTTCCCGCGGCACGACGTCTGGTTCGGAGTTGATCACGACGCCGTCCTGCGCCTCGAGTTCGGCGGCCTCTTCGGCTGGGTCATCGGCGACCAGCACGCGGACGGCGCTGTTGAGGAAGGCCACCAACGGGACCGCTAGCAGGGCGCCGACGATGCCGGCCAGCACGCCGCCGCCTGCGATCGCCAGCACGATCGCCAGCGGGTGGATCGATACGGCACGACCCATCACCAGCGGTTGCAGGATGTGAGCCTCCAGCTGCTGCACCGCGATGATCAGACCGAGCGTGATCAGGGCGTAGACCACGCCCTTGGCCAGTAGCGCCACAATGACGGCGAGGAAGCCGGTGATCACCGCACCGACCAGCGGGATGAAAGCACCGAGGAACACCAGCGATGCCAGCGGCAGCGCCAGCGGGATGCCCATGATCGCCAGGCCGGTGCCGATGCCGACCGCGTCCACCAGCGCGACCAGGAAGGTGGCTCGCACGTAGCCGATCAGCGATCCGAACCCGGCGCGCCCGGCATCGCGAACCCGCTCGCGGGTCGCCGACGGGACGATCTTGGTGACGAACGCGTAGATGTTGCGGCCGCCGTGCAACAAGAAGATCAGCGTGAAAAACACCAGCAGTGCGCCGGTGATGATCTCGGTGAGCGTGGCCGCCGTCGATAACGCACCGGTGGTCAGCTTCTCCTGGTTGTCGCGCAATGCCTTGATGGCGGTGTTGCCGGCGTTGTCGATCTGTTCACGGCTCAGGTGCGCCGGCCCCTCGACGAGCCAGCGGCGCAGACTGTCGATGCTCTGGGTGACCTGCTCCACCAGCCCGGGAAGGCCCGAAACGAATTGGCTGACAACGAAAGTCATGATTCCGCCGAACAGTCCGAAGCCGGCGAGCAACACCAGGGCCACCGCGCCACCACGCGGTGCACCGCGGCGGTCTAGCCAGTCGACGGCCGGCAGCAGCAGGGCGGCCAGCATGGTCGCCAGGGCCACCGGAACGACGATGACCTGAAGGCGTTGCACGATCACTAACAGCGCCACGATCGCGGTCGCGATCACCAGCAGACGCCATGACCACGCCGCAGCCTTTCGGACGAGGGGGTCGACGGATTCGTCGTCCGAAGCTCGGATGGCCGGCATGCGGCCAAGCGTAACTGGCACGGGCGGACATCCCGTGCCGAACACTGTCGATGCCGGCCTGCACAGTTACGCTGAATTGCGTGTACCACGACGCGTCGGTAAACACCGCCCGCGAGGAACACGACCCCCCGGCGCGCGGGAAGTACTGGTGGGTCCGCTGGGCGGTGCTCGGGGTCGCCGTGATCGTGCTGGCCGTCGAGGCCACCCTGGTGTGGGATCAGCTGGCCAAAGCGTGGAAGAGCCTGATCACGGCAAACGCCTGGTGGGTCCTGGCAGCCATCGCCGCGGCCATGCTGTCGATGCACAGCTTCGCCCAGATTCAGCGGACGCTACTGCGATCGGCCGGGGTCATCGTGCACCAGTGGCGCTCCGAGGCCGCGTTCTACGCCGGCAATGCGCTGAGCACCACGATGCCCGGCGGCCCGGTGCTCTCGGCCACCTTCGTCTACCGACAGCAACGACTCTGGGGCGCCTCTCCGGTGGTCGCGTCCTGGCAGCTGGTGATGTCGGGGGCGCTGCAGGTCGTCGGCCTGGCGTTGCTCGGCCTCGGCGGCGCATTCCTGTTGGGCGCCAAGAACAATCCGTTCTCGCTGCTGTTCACCCTTGGCGGGTTCATCGCTCTGCTGCTGCTCGCCCAGGCGGTGGCCAGCCGTCCCGAACTCATCGATGGCATCGGCGTCAAGGTGCTGGGGTGGGTCAACTCCGTGCGCGGCAAGCCCGCGGACACCGGCTTGCACAAGTGGCGAGAGACCTTAGCCCAGCTCGAATCGGTCAGCCTGGGCCGCCGGACCCTGGGGGTGGCGTTCAGCTGGTCATTCTTCAACTGGGTCTGCGATGTGGCGTGCCTGGCGTTCGCCGCCTACGCCGCCGGCGGAAAGCCATCGCTGGCCGGGCTGACTGTTGCCTACGCTGCCGCCCGGGCGGTCGGGTCGATCCCGCTGATGCCCGGGGGCCTGCTGGTGGTGGAGGCCGTGCTGGTTCCCGGCCTGGTGTCCAGCGGGATGGCGCTGCCCGCCGCCATCTCGGCCATGCTGATCTACCGCCTGGTGAGCTGGATCTTCATCTCCGCGATCGGCTGGGTGGTGTTCTTCGTCATGTTCCGTACCGAGGCGCCGCTGGACCCCGATGCCGTCGCCGACGAGATAGCCAGGGCCGAGCACGACGGCGCCGCCGCAGCCGAGGATCCCGCCGACACCGCACTTCAGGGTCCCCTGCCACCGCCACCGGGCCTTGGCACCCAGGACGACGCCCGGCACTGACGTACCTGTGCTTGGATCCCCACATGGCAGTTCGTACCGATACCCGGCCGGTGGTTCTGGCGCTGGCCGGCGACATCGTCTGTGTCCTGGTGTTCTGTGCGCTCGGTCGCCGCAGCCACGCCGAAGGACTGACACTCACCGGAATCGCCGAGACCGCATGGCCGTTCCTGTCCGGCACGGCGCTCGGCTGGTTGATCTCCCGCGGCTGGCGGGCCCCGACCGCCGTCGCCCCCACCGGTGTCATTGTCTGGCTGGCCACCGTCGTCATCGGAATGGTGTTGCGCAAAGCCAGCTCTCAGGGAGTTGCGACCAGCTTCATCATCGTTGCGTCGGTGGTGACCGCACTGCTGCTGTTGGGTTGGCGTGGGGTCGCCGCGCTGGTGCGCAAGCGCAATGGTTAGGCCTGCCCGGTCGGCATGACGGGCTCGGGGTAGGTCGACACCGTGAGGATCGCACGCAACCCGCCCAGCGGGCCGTCGGAGAGCTGGATGTCACCGCCGTGCAGCGCCGCCTGCTGAGCCACCAGCGCTAGCCCCAGACCTGATCCTCCCGCCGTGGCTGTACTGCCACGGGCAAAGCGCCCCAACACTTTTCGGTGTTCTTCTGCGGGCAATCCTCGGCCGTTGTCATCGACAGTGATCGCCAACAGCCACTCGTGGCGGTGAGCGCGCAGCACGATACGGGTGGCCTCGCCGTGGGTGATCGCATTGCGAACCAGATTGTCCACCGCCAGCCGCAAACCGGCCGGCCAGCCCCAGACTGTGCCGGCCTCGTCGGCCTCCACGATGATCTCGACCGCACCCGAGCGGACGTTCTCCCGGGCCACCCTGTCGAGCATCTCGGCGACGTCAATCGGCTCGCGGTCCTCGATGCGGGCCAGCTGCCCAGACGCCAGCTGCCCGAGCGCGGTGATGATCGCCTCGACGCGACGCTGCGCACGGGACAGATCGCCGACCACCTCGGCCCGCTCCTCGGCCGGTAGGTCGTGGATGCGCAGGGTGTCCAGATCTGCCCGCATCGCCGTCAGCGGGGTGCGCAGTTCGTGGGCGGCGTTGGCGGCGAAATCCTGAGCCGCCTGTAGCGAATTCGTGGTCGCCGCTTGGGCATCGGCCAACCGGTGCAGCATCGCGACCATCGCCTCGGAGAGGTCCTCGGCTTCGGCGGCGCCGCGTACCGGCTCCAATCGGTCACTGCCCGTGCCCAGGCGCCTGGTCTGTTCGGTGAGCCGCAGCAACGGCCGGATCGCCGGGCCGGCGAGTATCCAGCCAAGGGCGGCGGCCACCAGGACAGCAAGGCACACGATGAACACGTACAGCGGGATCCGCGCACGGCTCAGCAGAATGCTGTCGGCGCGGATCCCGATCGAAACCAGGATGCCGCCGGACTGCTCGACGGCCACCGTCCGCACCCGGTAATCAACGCTGTTGACGGTGACCGTCGCGGTTCCCGGCGGCAGCGGCGGGAGTTGGAAGCCGCGCTGGAAGACGACTTGACCGGTGGACCGCGATCGTCCGGTGGTCAGCACCCGGCTGGGATCGCGCAGCTGCTCGGGAAACATGCTGGCGTCGACGATCGAGTCGAGGCGCCGATCCAGTTGCGCATTGTCGTTGTTGGCCAGAACGATCGACGTCAGGGCCGCCAGCAGGGCGACGACCAGAGCGGCAGCCAGCGCGGCGGCCAGGGCAACCCGGACGCGCAGGGAAAGGCTGCGGCCCGCCCAATTCACCGGCCGGGTCACGGCTCCGACCGGAGCACGTACCCGATTCCGCGCACGGTGTGGATCACCCGTGGCACACCCTCGCGTTCCAACTTTCGGCGCAGGTAGCTGATGAACACGTCTGCGACGTTGGTGTCGACCTCAAAGTCGTAGCCCCACACCAACTCCAGGAGCCGCTGCCGGGACAGCACCACACCGGAGTTTTCGGCCAGGACCGCCAGCAGGTCGAACTCGCGTTTGGTCAGCTCCACCCGATCGCCGTTGACGAACACCAGCCGTCGGGCGGTATCGATCGTCAGCGGTCCGATGGTGACCGCATCCGAGCCCTCGTTCGAGCTGGCCGCGCGCCGCAGCAAAGCATGTAGCCGCGCCACCAACTCACCCAAGTCGAAGGGCTTGGTCAGATAATCGTCGGCGCCGGCCTCCAGACCGGCGATGCGATCGTTGACCGTATCGCGCGCCGAAAGCACACAAATGGGGATGTCGTTACCCAAGGCGCGCAGAGCGGTCACCACCGCCACACCGTCGAGCTCCGGCATCTGAACGTCGAGCACCAAGGCGTCGTGATTCTCATTCGCCAAGAGCCGCAACGCTTCCTTGCCAGTCGCCGCGACCCGGACATCGAACCCCGAATGCCGCAAACCACGTGCGACCGAGGTCCGAACGTCCGGGTCGTCGTCGACCATCAGGACGGTGCGGCCGGCGCCCTCCTGCGCGGGCTGCTGTCCTACCCGCACTGCGAGTTAAGAGACAGGTACGTCGGGGCTACTGCCGCAGCGGTTCTTCAAGTCGACCAGGGGCTGGCGAATGCCCTGAAGGTCGGCCTTCACCGAGGGGTTGTAGTCCAGGTACTGCTTCACCTCAGACCGGATGGTGTCGCGCGGCGCACCTTCCAGACCGGTGAAGAACGCGTTGACGTCCGGGTGAGTGAACAAGTACGCCGAGGTCGCAGCGGACACACCCGCGGCCACTCCGGCAAGGTCGGCGGCGGTGCAGTTCGGCGGCGGATCGGCCAGCGCGGACGGGGCGCCAACCAGGATCGCGCCGGCGACAGCGCCCGTCCCGATCACTCCGACGACCGCGCGACGGGCTAGACGGGCATTAACCAACATGCTCGGACTCCTTAAATGTAGGGAGAAGCCATGCCAGTAACCGCTACTGACAGAGAAAGCTAAGCAGACTTGCTGCAGACTTTCGCGCCTTGAGCTTAACCAATCGTGAGAATGTTCCGATCCCGCTGATCAGGACCCCTTCTGCGGGATCGGCGTCGCGTCGGTCAGCGACTGTTCAAGGTGACCGGCCCGGGCAGCGGCCCGCTCCCCAGTGGACCCTGGGTACCGGCACCCTGGTGGGCGGCCGTCGCGCCGGCGAGCGCATCCGCCGCGGTTGCCTGCAGCCCACTGGCCGGAGCCGACTGCAGCAGGCCGAGCAGCTGCGGCAGGCTCACCGGCAACTTGCATTGGGTGGACACACTTGTCAGCGGCTGCTGGATGGCTTGCAGGTCCTTGGCCGCATCGGGATTGGCGTCGAAGTAGCTCTTCAGTGCCACCAAGGTCTGCGGTCCCGCCTGCTGCCGGGAGATCGTCGTCAGCGCCTGGTTGGTCTGCGGGTGGCTGTCCAGGTAGGTCCCGGTGTTGGTGGCGACGGTGCCGACGGTCTTGGCGATCGAGCTGGCCGCGCAGGGATCCGTGGCGGCAGTCGCCGCGGACGTCGGCAGCACGAGCGCGGCCGCACCTCCGGCCGCCGTTGCGGCCAGCACCGCACACAGGCCGCGGCGTAGCGCCGCGGTCGTCGAGAGGGCGGACGCAGACATCGGGACTCCTCGGGTTCGCTGACGACACACCGCGCCGCAGCAACGCTGCGACCCGGCCACGTTCCCCGACCCGGTAACACCTTTCGGAGCACATCCTGCCATCGACGGCGACTTCGCTGCCACTTCAGCGTCGGTAACGAGAACCCCATCAGCAGGTCTCAATCCAGCTAAGACCGCCGCTCACGCCAGGTCAACGCACAGCTACCTGAGGTACGCTCGCAGCCACGCAGCCCGGGGAGAATGCGGGGAGATAAACATCCAGCAGTTCATGATGCGCCTCAGCAGCAACCTGCGCAGATTCCGCTGGCTGGTGTTCTTGTGCTGGTTGCTGGCCCTCGTGCCATCCGTCTATCTGGCCCTCACTGAGTCCAACCACCTGACCGGTGGTGGCTTCGACGTGGCCGGCTCCCAGTCCCTGCACGTCCAGTACCAACTGGAGGACCACTTCCCCGAGCAGGGCGCCTCCCCGCTTGCCCTCGTCGCTGCGCCCCGCGCCGACGCCAGCTACGACGATATGAACGCCGCCGTCGCCCAGTTGGAGCAAGCGGCAAAGCAAACCCCGAGCGTCGTCGTGGTGCCCAACCCCGCCCAGCCCGCGCCCGCCCCGGACAAGCCTTACGTGGTGTCGCTGCGGCTGGACTTCCACAACACCGGCGCCGTCGACGTCGCGCGCCAGCTGCGCCAGAAGGTCGGCGTCACCGGTGACCAGCCCGGCCAGATCCGGGACGGCCGGGTGAAGCTCTACGTCATCGGCCAGGGCGCACTCGGCGCCGCCGCCCAGACCAGCACCAAGCACGACATCGCCGAGGCCGAGCGCTGGAACCTTCCGATCGTCTTGATTGTTTTGCTCGCGGTGTTCGGCTCCCTGGCCGCTGCTGCGGTGCCACTGGCCCTCGCGCTGTGCACAGTCGTGGTGACGATGGGCGTGGTCTATCTGTTGTCCACCATCACCACCATGTCGGTGTTCGTGACGTCGACGGTATCGATGTTCGGTATCGCACTGGCTGTCGACTATTCGCTGTTCATCCTGATGCGCTTCCGAGAAGAGCTGCGCGCCGGACGCGATCCACAACAGGCGGCTGACGCGGCGATGGCCACCTCGGGCCTGGCAGTGCTGTTGTCGGGTCTGACCGTGATCGCCTCGCTGACCGGCATCTACCTGATCAACACACCCGTGCTGCGCTCGATGGCCACCGGCGCGATCCTGGCGGTGGCCATCGCGGTCCTGACGTCGACCACGCTGACTCCCGCCGTGCTGGCCACCTTCGGGCGATCGGTGGCCAAACGCTCACCGCTGTTGCAATGGTCCCGGCGCGCGGAAGCGACGCAGTCACGGTTCTGGACCCGCTGGGTCAGCGAGGTCATGCGCAGACCGTGGCTGTCGGCGATGGCGGCGACGCTGGTCCTGTTATTGATGGCCGCACCGGCGTTCTCGATGGTGCTGGGCAACAGCATGCAGCGCCAGTTCAAGTCCTCCCACGAGATACGCGGCGGGGTGGCCGCGGCAGCTGAGGCACTGGGCCCGGGCGCGCTGGGTCCGGTGCGGGTGCTGGTCACCTTCCCGGGCGGCGGCGCATCTGAAGCCAAGAACGCCTCCGCGCTCGAGGCGATCAGCGCCGAGATGGCGGAAGCCCCCGACGTCGTCTCGGTCTCCCCGCCGTCGTTCGCCGACAACAACGACAGCGCCTTGCTCTCGGCGGTGCTGTCGGTGGACCCCGAGGACATCGGCGCACGTAACTCCATCGACTGGATGCGCGCGCACCTGCGCGCACTACCGGCGGCGGGCGGCGCACAGGTGGACGTCGGTGGTCCCACCGCGCTGATCAAGGACTTCGACGACCGGGTGTCGCAGACCCAGCCGCTGGTGTTCGTGTTCGTCGCGCTCATCGCGTTCGTGATGCTGCTGATCTCGGTGCGGTCGGTGTTTTTGGCGTTCAAGGGCGTGCTGATGACGGTGCTGTCCGTCGCGGCCGCCTACGGCAGCCTGGTGATGGTCTTCCAGTGGGGCTGGCTGGAAGGGCTGGGATTCGAGAAGATCACGTCGATCGACAGCACCATCCCGCCGCTGGTGCTGGCGATGACGTTCGGCCTGTCGATGGACTACGAGATCTTCCTGCTCACCCGGATCCGGGAGCGCTACCTGCAGGCCGGCGACACCCGAGACGCCGTCGCCTACGGGGTGTCCACCAGTGCGCGCACCATCACCAGCGCGGCGCTGATCATGATCGCGGTGTTCACCGGGTTCGCGTTCGCAGGCATGCCGCTGGTCGCCGAGCTGGGCGTGGCGTGCGCGGTGGCGATCGCCGTGGACGCCACCATCGTTCGGCTGGTCCTGGTGCCGGCGCTGATGGCGATGTTCGACCAGTGGAACTGGTGGCTGCCCGCATGGTTGGCCCGCATCCTGCCGTCAGTGGACTTCGAGAAGCCGCTGCCCAAGGTCGACCTCGGCGACCTTGTCGTCATCCCTGACGACATCTCCGCGCTGGTGCCGCCGAGCGCGGATCTGCGGATGGTGGTCAAGGGTGCGGCTCGGCTGAAGAACCTGGCACCGGACGCCGTCAGCGTGGCCGACCCGCTGGCGTTCAGCGGCTGCAACGAGCTCGCCGGCAAGGTCAAAGGCAGCGACGACGCCAGGGCGCAACCGATCCGCGTCGGCGCGGGTAACACCGCGACGGTCAAATTGATCAGGGGTTACCGCAACGGCAGGATGGGGGCGCCCCGGCCGGTGCACCCGGTCACGATGTGGCGCGGACGCCTCACCATCGCGCTGGACGCCCTGGAAACCGGCGCCGACACCGAGCACCCGGCGGTCGAACGGCTCAGCCCGGTGGAGACCACCAACGTCCAGTTACCCACTGGCGACCGGCTACAGATCCCGACCTGCGCTGAGACGCTGCGGATGCAGGCCTACCTGGTCATGTGCCGCAACAGCCGGTCGGACTTCGCCGAATTTGCCGACCTCGTTCAGGTGATGGACACCGAGGCCGCCGCGGTGGTACTCGGCGGCATGGACCGGTATTACTGTTCTGGACAATCTAAGCGACAATGGGTGACAACCCAGCTGGTACGTCGGCTCGCCGATCCCAACCCGTCCGACGTCGTCGACGACGACCGGTGGGCTGGTCCGGACGGGGCAGCCGAATGGGAGCGGATCAGGCAGCGTTGCCTCGCGGTGGCGGTGGCGATCCTGGAGGAGGCGAGGTGACGGTGGCAGCGGATCGCGAGGCCATACCCGCACCGTCCACGCAGACCTTCGCCGACGGCCGCCCCGTCGAGTTCTGGCCGACGGCCTTGATTCGGGACGCGCTGGAAACCGGTGACATCACCGTCTGGCAGCGCATCGTGGTCGCTATCAAACGTGATCCCTACGGCCGCACCGCCCGACAGGTCGAGGAAGTGCTGGAGCACTCGCAGCCCTACGGCATCTCCAAAGCGCTGTCCGAGGTATTGATCCGGGCGCGCAGCCACCTGGAAGCCAACGAGCGTGCCGAGGCGGCCCGCCATGTACGGTTGCTGCTCGACCGGTCCGGTCTGGCGGTGCAGGAGTTCGCCTCCCGGATCGGGGTGGCCCAGACGGATCTGGCTACCTACCTCGACGGCGCGGTCAGCCCGCCGGCCTCGCTGATGATCCGGATGCGCAGGCTGTCCGACCGGTTCGCCAAGATGCGTGCCCAACGCGCCTCCGGCGGCGAATAGCGCCGATGGCGGTGTCCTTCGCGATGGGCCAGGATTCGGCTGAGCTAGAACAGATTTTGCGTGAGACCCGCACCGTAGCGGTGGTCGGCGCGTCCGACAATCCGGCCCGCCCCAGCAATGAGGTGTACCAATACCTGGCCAAGTTCAGCCACTTCGAGCTGTACCCGGTGAACCCGAAGATCAGCGACATCGACGGACAACCGGTCTACCCGTCGCTGGCCGACCTGCCTATCGTGCCCGACATGGTCGACGTGTTCCGCCGGTATGACGACCTACCCGCGGTGCTGGCCGAAACCCTCGCCCTGAACCCGCGCCCCAAATACCTGTGGCTGCAACAGGGTTTGCGGCACGAGGAGGTCGGTGCAGCGGCGCAGGCCGCCGGCTTGCACGTCGTGATGGATCGGTGCTTGAAGGTCGACTACGCCCGGCTCATCGGGCGTTGATCGGCGCGATGTCCAGGACTACCCACCGGCTGTCCTGCTTGGCCAGCCCGACGCGTAATGCCAGCGCGGCGATGCTCGGCTGCTGACCCGGCTGGCTCTGGGTTCCCCGCATCACCACCGCGACGCTGGCCGCCGCGGGGCCCAATGCCTCCAGGCCCGCCGAGATGGTCTGCGCCGAGGCGGAGATGTTCTTCTTGGCCAAATCTGAAGTGGCCTTACCAAATTCACCTTTGAACGCGTCGGCCCGCTCGGGTGCCATGAAGGATGCGGCCCGGTCGATCGACGAGGTGGGGTCGGCCGGGCTGAAGGTGGCGGTGGCCTCGGCGACGGCGGTGGCGATGCGCACCACTTCCGCGGAGTCGCGGGTGAATTCCTGGTCGGGCTGTGTCCACCGGGTGTAACCGACAGCCACCGCGGCCACCACGGCGACGGTGGCCAGTCCGACGACCGCCAGCCGCAGGCCGGGGCCTTCGTCGTCGGTGCCCACGGTCACCGAATCACGCCGGTACAGCACGAAATTGACGATGATGCCTTGGACGATCAGCAGGCACAGTACCGAGCACACCGACACCCACCACAGCGGCCAGCTGAGCACCACACCGATGGCCAGCAGTGCCCCGATGGCGACTGCGGGAGCGGCGACGTCGAAGCCCAGCACGCGGGCCAGGTTTCTCATCGCAACGACTCCAGCCGCGAGATCATCAGTTTGCCGTCCACGTCGGAGACCCCGAGGCGCAGCTTCCAGCGCACGGTGGCCGGCTTGTCGCCGGCGTTCTCGCTGACCGAGGTGGCGATGACGAGCACGGTGTCGGTGCGCTGGGCCAGTTCCGGTGGCAGCGTCGCAGGTGCGGCCGGGCGCTGACCCGACTGCATGTCGAGATCGTGGTGAACCAGTTCAAAGGACACCGAGTCGATCTGTCCGGTGGTGCGTGCCTTCAGCGTCCGGACCACCTCGCGGTAGGGCGTAATGGCGGCTTCGAAGTCGGAGTTGAGCTGGCCGACGGTGCCGTCATGCAGTTTCTGCAGGCTGGCGTCGACATTGTCGACGTTCATGTTGATCAGCACCCCGGTCCAGTCCGCGGCCGCGGACATCACCCGGGTCTGATAGGCGCGCTCGTCGGTGGCGTTGCGATGTCCCGACCAGATCAACATGCCCAGCACGATCCCGATGACGGCCACCACGCCAAGGACGGCCGAGGCGACGCCGTAGCCGGAGAACACCCCGTGGGGAGCCTCATCCTGGTCCTGGGCAGACGGCGCCGTCTGTTCGGCCTCGGGCATGGGTGGGAGGCTACCGGGCCGCGCTGGGGCCAGACGTCGCGGTCTGACCTCTGGTAAGGATGGTTGGGTGACGGTAGAAGCACTGCGCTCGGGTATCGACCTGTCCCATGTCGAGGCCGAGGTTCGCCCCCAAGATGACCTGTTCGGCCACGTCAACGGACGCTGGCTGACCGAATACACCATCCCCGGTGACCGCGCCACCGACGGCGCGTTTCGCACGCTGTACGACCGGGCCGAGGAGCAGGTCCGCGAGCTCATCACTGCGGCGGCCGGCGAGTCCGGCGGGCAGGAGCACAGCGGCTCGGGGAATGACGCAAGCACGGATGCGCAGCGCATCGGCGACCTGTATGCCAGCTTCCTGGACTCCGACGCCGTGGAGCGCCGCGGTGTGCAGCCACTCCTCGACGAGCTGGCGGGCATCGACGCCGCGGCCGATCCGGCGGCGCTGGCCGCGGTGATCGGTGCGCTGCAGCGCTCCGGCGTGGGCGGTGGCGTCGGGCTCTACATCGACACCGATTCGAAGGACTCGTCGCGCTACCTCGTGCACGCCACGCAGTCGGGGCTGGGCCTACCCGACGAGTCGTACTACCGCGACGAGCAGCACGCCGCGATCCTGGCCGCCTACCCTGCACACATCGCGGCGATGTTCGCCCTCGTGTTGGGCGGCACGGCCGATGACCATGCCGAGCGCGCCGCGCGCATCGTGGCGCTGGAGACCAAACTCGCCGCGGCGCATTGGGATGTCGTCAAGCGGCGCGATGCCGACCTGACCTACAACCTGCGTGCGTTCGCCGATCTGTCGACCGAGGCGCCCGGCTTCGACTGGGCGGGCTGGATCATCGCACAGGGCACAACCCCGGATGTGGTTGCCGAACTGGTTGTGCGCCAGCCGGATTACCTTACGGCCTTCGCCGAACTGTGGTCGAGCCACGACTTCGCCGACTGGCAGGATTGGGCTCGCTGGCGGCTGATCAACGCCAGGACCGCCTACCTGACTGATGCGGTGGTACAAGCGAATTTTGACTTCTACGGTCGCACCCTGTCGGGCACCGAGGAGATCCGCGACCGCTGGAAGCGGGCAGTCTCGCTGGTGGAGAGTCTGATGGGCGACGCGGTCGGGCGGCTGTATGTCGAGCGGCACTTCCCGCCGGACGCCAAGGCGCGCATGGACATTCTCGTCGACAATCTGCGCGAGGCCTACCGGGTCAGCATCAACGATCTGGAATGGATGACGCCGGCCACCCGCCAGCGCGCATTGGCAAAGCTGGACAAGTTCACCGCCAAGATCGGCTACCCGGCCAAATGGCGGGACTACTCCACGCTGGTGATCGATCGAAATGATCTGTACGGCAATGCTATTCGTGGCGCCGAAGTTTCCCACGACCGGGAGCTGGCCAAGCTGGGCGGGCCGGTCGACCGGGATGAGTGGTTCATGACACCACAGACGGTCAACGCGTACTACAACCCCGGCATGAACGAGATCGTGTTTCCTGCCGCGATCCTGCAGCCGCCGTTCTTCGACGCCGAGGCCGACGACGCGGCGAACTACGGCGGCATCGGCGCGGTCATCGGTCACGAAATCGGGCACGGGTTCGACGACCAGGGCGCCAAGTACGACGGTGACGGAAACCTCGTCGACTGGTGGACCGACGAGGACCGCGCCGAGTTCGGCACGCGCACGGGGCAGCTCATCGAGCAGTACGAGGCGTACGTACCACGCGGGCTCGAGCCGTCCCATCACGTCAACGGCGCGTTCACCGTCGGCGAGAACATCGGCGACCTGGGTGGGCTGTCCATCGCACTGCTCGCCTACGAGCTGTCGCTGGGCGGCACACAAGCCCCGGTGATCGACGGGCTGACCGGCCAGCAGCGTGTTTTCTTCGGGTGGGCCCAGGTGTGGCGCACCAAATCCCGTGAGGCCGAGGCTATTCGGCGCCTGGCAACTGATCCGCACTCGCCGCCGGAGTTTCGCTGCAACGGCGTCATCCGCAACATGGACGCCTTCTACGACGCGTTCGAGGTCAGCGCCGACGACGAGCTGTACCTGGAGCCCGAGCGACGCGTCCGGATCTGGAGCTGACGACCATGGACGCCTTGGACGCCATCCGGGCACGACGCAACGTGCGCAGCTACACCACTGCACCGATCCCCGAGGCTGATATCGACCGAATCCTCGAGGCGGGTTGGCGTTCCCCGTCGGCGCGTAACAACCAGCACTGGGATTTTGTGATCGTCACCGATCACGCGGTACTGCAAGAGCTTTCAACGGTGTGGATGGGAGCCGGTCACATCGCCGCAGCGCAGGCCGCGATCGCCCTGGTGATTCCCGAGCCGGCTGACGAGCGCACCAAGCTCCTTGACCAGTACGACCTGGGCCAGGCCACGATGGCAATGGCGATCGCGGCCACCGAGCTGGGCATCGGCACCGGCCACTCGGCAGTCGGCGATCAGGACAAGGCGCGGGCGATCCTCGGTGTTCCCGGCGACCACCTCGTGGCCTATCTGCTTGGGCTGGGCTATCCCGCTGATCGTCCGCTCTCGCCGATCAAAAAGCCGAGCCGGCGCCCGTTCGACGACGTGGTCCACCGCGGAAGCTGGTAGGCCAACGGGCGGGGCGGCGTTCCGGCAGGAATGCCGCCGGCTCAACCATGGTTGTGTCCGCTCGGACGAGTTGCCAACCATCAAACGTACGGAGAGTCGTTCATGGCGTGCCTCGACGAGGGCCAGCACAGTGAGGTCGCCGTTCAGCGCTGGGCGTACCCACTGCTACTTGTGCTCAGTGGGGTCGCGCTGGGGGTATCCGGTCTGCCCGCGCCGCTCTACGGCATCTACGAATCCAACTGGCACCTCACCCCGCTGGCCACCACCGTCGTCTTCGCGGTGTACGCATTCGCCGCACTGGTGGCCGTGTTGGTGTCCGGCCGGATTTCCGACGTCGTGGGCCGCAAGCCCGTGCTCCTGGGCGCACTGATCGCGCTGATCGTCGGTTTGGGCATCTTTCTGATCGCCGACAGCATCGAGATGCTGCTACTGGCCCGCACCATCCACGGCGCCGCCGTCGGCTCGATCGTGGTTGCGGCCGCGGCCGCGCTTCTGGATTTGCGGCCGAACCACGGTGTGCGCACCGGTCAGCTCAGCGGTGTGAGCTTCAACATCGGTATGACCGTCGCGATCGTCGGTTCCTCGGTGCTGGCCCAGTACGTCGCCCACCCGCTGCGCACCCCGTACGCGGTGGTCGCGGTGGTGTGCGCCGTCGTGGGCATCGGTGTGGTGGCCCTGCGGGAAACTCATTCCGGTCGGACCGGCGGCCGCATTCGGATCAGTAAACCGGCGGTGCCGCAGGAGATTCGTGACGACTTCTGGTTCGCGGCGCTGGGCGCGATGGCGTCGTGGTCGGTGCTGGGCGTGCTGTTGAGCCTGTATCCGTCGCTGGCCGCCGAGCAGACCCATGTGCACAACCTGGTGTTCGGCGGCGGGGTGGTCGGGGTGACGGCGTTCTCGGCGGCGATGGCGCAATTGGTGGCCACTCGGGTGCCGGCCCGGCGCTCGGCGGTGATCGGCGACATCGGCATGGCTGCGGCGCTGCTGCTGACCGTGCCGGTGCTACTCACCCACCGCTGGCCGTTGGTGTTCGCCGCGGCCGCACTACTCGGTGCGACGTTCGGGCTCGGCTTCGGCGGCTCGCTGCGTCACCTGTCCGATGTGGTGCCCGCCGACCGGCGCGGCGAGACGATGTCGGCGTTCTATCTCTTGGCCTACACCGCGATGGCACTGCCCACGATCGCGGCGGGCTGGGCCGCCACCCGGTGGCCGCTGGCGCAGGTGTTCCCGTGGTTCGCCGCGATCGTCGCGCTGGCCTGCCTGGCTGCGGCGGCGGCCGGCCTCAGGCGGGTGAGTCCGTCGCGCCAGGCGTCTTGATCTGGGCAGCCAGCCACGGCAGCGCATCGGAGAACGCCCGTTCGGCGAACTGCCAGGTGTGAAAGCTGATGATCCGATGCACCGCGCAGGAGATGCCCACGGTCTGGGCGGTCGCGCACAGATCGTCGGCCGCGCCGGCCTCGTCGGAGTCACGGAACTCGTCGTGCCCGCCAAAACCCAACGGCGCATCGGATTGCGGCCGGTGCCCGCTGCCGTAGGGCGATGCGGCATTGGCGGGTTTGACGGTGTCCTCGAACCAGCCGGAGACGCCTTCATACGGCCCGTGCTTGAGCATCACCGTGCGCGGGTCGAACTGATCCCAGGCCGCGGCGTCGCCGCCGTAGAGCCGGCTGATCGTTTGGTCCTTGCTCCCTGCCGTCGGCCCGTGATCGCCGGCGATGTCCTCGAAGGTGCTGAACAGTTCGGGATGCATCACGGTCAGGTCGATAGCGCAGGTGCCGCCCATCGACCAGCCGACGACTGCCCAGTTGACAGCTTGGTCGGACGCGCCGAAATGGTCCACGACATAGGGGCGGACGTCCTTGGTGAGGTGGTCGGCGGAGTCGCCGCGGGGACCGTTGACGCATTCGGTGTCGTTGTTGAAGCTGCCGCCGGAATCGACGAAGACGAAGATCGGCGCCTGGCCGCCGTGGCTCTGCGCGTAGCCGTCGATGATGGGCATCACATTGCCGCTGCGCATCCAGTCCGCTGGGGTGTTGAACTCGCCGGCGACCATCATGATGACAGGAAGCCGCGGCGGAGTGGGGCCGGCGAACCAGGCCGGCGGCAGGTAGACGTATTCACTGCGGTGCTTGAATCCGCTTGCATCCGAACCGATGTCGACTTCAACCAGCTTTCCGGTGGTCTGCACCGTGTTCCGCAGGCCGGGCAGGTCGGCAGCATCGATCTGGTTCGGTAGCGGGCCGGCCGTCAGTGCCCCCCACGCGGCCTGCACGCTCGGGTAGTAGCCGACCCACTTGTTGAGCGCCAGCAGCGCCGTCAACAGCGTCAAAGGAATCGCCAGCAGCGCGACACCTCTTCGCCACCAAAAATTCCCGCGCCAGCCCAGCACCGCCACCGCGACCCCGGCCACGAAAATCCCGGTCCACACCCACAAATAGAAGGGCGCCGGATCCGATGCCAGGCCTTCGGAGTTGACGTAGGTGCGCGCAGCGAGTGCGCCGAGCACGCCGATCACGACGCAGACCGGCAGCCACACCATCCACCAGCGCCGGGTCCGCCGCCATCCGATGGCGACGATCACAGTGACGACGGCGACGATCTCGATGGTCAGCGGCAGCCAGCCGCCGAGCAGCGAAACTCCATGCGCGTATTGGTGGACATCGGTGGCGGGCAGCTGCGGCAGGGGTGTCGGTTCAGCCGGCGACGGTGCAGGCGACGGGGTTGGCGGCACGTACCCCATTGTGGGGGCCGTTGCTGTGCTTAACCTTTGAGCCTCCGACCGGCGCTTACCTTTGTTCAATACCTGGCCCGGTGACCCGGCGCTAGGACAGCTGCCACTGCCAGTCGTCGGCGCCGTCGGGCTTGTTGTACGTGCCGACGGAGTTCTTCACGATGATCGGGTCACCGCTACCGAAGTTGTCGTAGAACCATTGCGCATTCGCCTGGCTGAGGTTGATGCAGCCATGACTCACATTGCGCTTGCCCTGGTCTCCCACCGACCACGGCGCGCTGTGCACGAAGTTGCCTTGGTTATCGATCCGCACAGCGAGTTTGACGTGAACCTTGTACCCGTCCGGCGATGTGTTGGGGACGCCGTAGGTGGCCGAGTCCATGATGATGTCGGGGAACTTCTCCAGCACGTAGTAGGTGCCGTTCGGGGTGTCGTGACCCGGCTTACCCATCGACATCGGGAAGGTCTGCTCCAGCTTGCCATTACGGGTGATCGTCATCTGGTGGGTAGCGTTGTCGGCGGTGGCCACCAAGGCGTCTCCGACGCGGAAGCTTGACTTGGCGCCGCTGGCGTCGATGTTGACGACGGTGCCGGCGGGCCAGAAGCTGTAGGGCCGCCACCGCACCTGGGTATCGGTCAACCAGTAGAACGCGCCAGGAACGGGCGGCACCGACGAGATGTGAATCGCCTGCTCCGCCAACGGGCGGTTGGCGATCGGGCGAGCGAAGTTGATGATGATTGGCTTGGCCACCCCGACCATCGCCCCGTTGACCGGATTGAATGACGGCGGGGCGAATACCGGGTCACCGGTGTACGGCGTCGGGTTCTGTCCCTTGACCGGACCCGCAGCCGCTGCGGCCGCCTGTTGCGCGGCCATGGGATCGGCCGGCGGCGGGGCTGACGGATCGGCGGGCGGCGGCACCGCCGGGTCACCTGCCGGGTCCGCCGCGGGCGGTGGCAACTGCGCCGGCGGCACGTCCACGACGCCGGGATCGGCGGGGGCAAGGTCCGGATCGGCCAGCGCCGACCCGCTGCCGAGACTGATTCCGGCGGCCACTCCGACCACGCATAACGTGGCGGCGATCGCCCCCCTCACCCGCAGCGTCATAACCAAAACTCCCTCGATACCGACTCGAACCCAGTGTTACACAGCAGGCTGGGTGCACGTCCTGACAAATTCGCTAGCGAACCCGACCTCGGGCATTCTCACCGCCCTGAACTGTGCAGATAGTCGTTCCGCGGGTGACAAGCGTTACTTGTCGCTGGTAGCCGGGACGAGAGCGAACAGGCCCCGGCTGAACAGTACGCAGACCAGGGCGCCCAGCATCAATGCCACCGATGCAGTGATCATGGCCGCCACCCCGGCGTGCTGGTAGAGCAGGCCTCCGGTCAGCGAGCCGGCCATGATGCCGATCTGGAACATCGCCACATACAGCCCCGAGGCGCCATCGGGATCTTCCGGTGAGTGCCGCATGGCGGCCGCCTGCAGCATCGGTGGCATGGCGTTGGCCGTCGCTCCCCACAGCACGATCATCGCCGCGCCGAACAACGACGCGGCGAGTACGTGCCAGTCGGCGAAGCCTAGGGTCGCCAGCGCCGCGAAGGCCAGCGACGATCCCGCCAGGCAACCCACGACGGCGGCCTGTGGTCGCCGGTCTCCTGGCCGAGCCAACAACGCCATGCCGGTCAGCCCGGCAACGCCGTACGCGGCCAGCAGCCACGCCTGATGGGCCCCGCGCACGCCGACCACGTCGCGGATGATCACCACGATGAAGGTGTAGGAAATGAAATGCGCGGTGACACCCACCAGCGTGAGCGCGCACAGAACAACCAACGGTCTGTTGCGGTGGTGACCGCCTCGGCGCGGGCGGACGCCGGCGACCGCACCTGCCATCGCCATCACGGGAAGCGCGAGCCGCGCGGCCACCAACACCACCACCGAGGCCACAGTGATGGCGCCGACCGCTGGCCGCCAGCCCCACAACTCGCTCATCGCCGCGGTCAGCGGGCTGCCCACCACCAGTGCCAGCCCGGTTCCGACGTAAACGGCCATGGTGGCGCGACCGGCATAGCTCGGCGGCACCAGGCGCGCACCGATCGGGGCGATCACCGACCACATCAGCCCGTGGGTGACTGCGCACAGCACCCGGCCGACGGCCAGCACCGCGAAGGTCGGGGCCAGCGCCGAGATCAGTTGCGATACCGACAGGCAAGCCAGCGTCCAGAGCAGGGTGCGCCGTCGCGGCCAGGTCGCCGTCCAGCGCACCAACGGCATCGTGGCGAGCGCGGCCACCAACGCATAGCCGGCCAGCAGCGTGCCGACCATGGCTTCACTGACATGCAGGTCGCGTGCGATGGCCGACAGCGCACCGACTGGCATGATCTCGGCGGTGACATAGATGAACGCCGCGGCGGCGAGCACGGCCAATGCCACGGTGACCCTCGGTGTCCACGGGCCTGCGCGCGGCACTGTGGTCACGCTGGACACTCCCGCGGCGAGCGAGCTTCGCCGAGACTCGACGCTCGGCCTGCTATGACGTAGCCAGCAGGCTGCTGCGGGCGGCGGCGATTCCACGCCTCCACGATCTCGGCTGCCCCCATACGCCACAATAAGGTGACCAAGGCGTCCTGATCTCTCACCACGACGCGATCGCCGCCGCGCAGCTTGGCAGCGACGCAGAGGCGAGGGGCGGCGCTGATCCCGGCTCGGCGTCCATGGTGGCCGTCATCGCAGCCCCTTCCTCGTGCGCTGGTGACGCTCACTCGTTCTCGTTGCATCCACGCCTTCTACTAACCCCGGCCATGTTCGCCCCATGATGCATCAACATCTGCGCCAATCCGCAGTGCCGCCGCCACCAGTTCTGCAGCTGCACCGATAGCCAGGCCCCTAAGGCACCGCTCCGATACCGTCGCACGGGCCGACCCAGATCCATCAGCGCCTCGATACCCTCCCCACGGGTTGGTCGCCTTCGTCGACATGCTGATTGCCAGACCGTAAGGGCCAAGCCGAGATCAGCACCGCCGACGACGTGAATCCGTACCAGCTCGCTTGCATCGACCAAATCGGTGTCCCGTCCGCGGGTGTGCACAGGAACCCTTGCAGGAGCGGCTATTCGGACCGACGAGGCGCACACAAATCGGCGGTATTCCTCAATCCTGGTGAAGGTGGAAATCAAAGATCACGACGACCCGGTTCACTTCGCGGTCGAGGCCCTCAACGAGTGGCTGGATCGCGTTCGGCGGGAAGGGTCGAACTCTATCGGGCGAGTTTGTCGAGTGCGCATTGCTGCGGCGTAAAGGGAGTGCGTGCTCGATACACGTCACCGATGGCCGGACGCGTAAGGCCGCGCCGCATGTCCACTGAACTTGCGTGACGGAGTCCGGCACGTTGAATCCCGCGGCTTTCGCCGCGAAGGGTCACCCAGAGCCAGCCGTGCACGCATGAATTCCGTGACTACTGGTCGCACAAAGCGTAGGTGAGGAGTGCCGCGATATCGGGTTGTGCGTCGGGTGCTTGAGTGAACGTGATCGTAGCCGCTCGTCCTTGGGCAGTTGCACCAGAGATGGTGTAGTAACCGGGGATCCCGCCGGAGTGACCGATCAGTCTGGCTCCGCAGGGAAGGGCCGTGGCTTCGAGTCCGATCCCGTATCCAGGTCCACCGTCCCCGTTGGGAATGAACTGTTCCATCTCGGCCAGTTGGGCGGGCGCGACGACTTTGCCGTTCAGTAGATCGAGGAAGAACCGGTTGAGGTCAGCGCCCGTGGAGACGATGGCGCCAGCCGCCCAGGGCACCGACGGTTCGATCCGAGATACATCCACGACAACGCCGTTGTCCTTCTCGTAGCCGTGCGGATGCGGGCCCCGAATACCGAGTTCACCCGGTGGGGGAAGGTACGTGTCATTCAAGCTATGGGGCCTCAACAGTCGATTGTTGAGCTCGTCTGCGTAGCTATTCCCGGTGATCTTTTCGATCAGAATTCCAGCAATCAGGTAGTTGGTGTTCGTGTACTTGTACTCAGCTCCCGGGCGAGACTGGGCCGGATAGCCGAGTGCGACCGCCAAGGCCTCACTGGGGGTTACGGTCCGATGTTCGGCGGCGGCCTTCAGTTCGTCAGTGCGTGGATCTCCAGCGAATTCCGGTAGGCCGCTTCGGTGTTGGAGTATCTGGCGCACAGTGATGGTTCGACCGTCCACACCCTCACCTGAGAGCATTCCGGGCAGATGCTTTTCGATGGTGTCGTCCAGATTCAGCCTGGCTTCACTGACCAGCTGCATCAGTATCGCGGCGGTGAATGATTTGGTGATGCTTCCGATTCGGAACCGTGAATTCACCGAAATGGATTCGCTGGTGTCATGGTTGGCGACTCCGCTGGTGAGGGTGGTCGTGTGACCATCAGCGGTGAGTGTGGCCAGCATGCCCGCTACGCCGGACTTAACGATTTTGTTGATCTCCGATTGGACGGCTGCGTTGCGTCGGGCCGCGAATGCAGTTGACTGATCAGCCGGACTATCCGAGTTGGTCGCGCAGCCGGCCGACAGGACTGCAGCGGTCGACACGACCAGGGCTGTCGTCAGCGCCTGGAGGGGTCTGGACATCGGGAACTCAATCGACATTGCGGTTACCTCTTATGCCTTATTGTGTTGATCCTGAGTGCAATTCGGCTGTTTCGCTCACGGTCACCGCTTCGGGTGCTCCAGCCTTCGTGACGAGGGCTCCATGCACTCGCAGTTCCGGAGAACATTCGTTCTACCGTTGCGGGCCAACGGTTTCAATCAGTGAATTAATGGTGGCGACGACGAGATCGGGTTGGTCGTGGATAATCATGTGACCGCTCTTGGTTGCGGTGACGAGGGTACTGTCAGTTGATAGGTCAAGCATTCTCCGTTGCTCGTCGCGCCAGATTGTCTCGAGCCGTTCGCCTACCGCTTGGGGAATGCCGGCGCTTGCATAATCCTGCGATCTGCCTCGGGCAATGATGCGGACGGGAAGGTCGCCGAGGTTCTGCCCTCGGATGGCGTCCTCGGTGCGGTAGGCCAGATCTGCCTCCTGTTGCTTTGTCGTGAAGTAGCTCGGGGAAGCAACGACATCAAGGAAGGCGGCCCGATCCCGTGGCGCGACGAGCCCGTCCAGCAGTACATCCGAGAACATGCGTAGGGCCCCAGACATCTTCAGTGCTGTCAGGATTGCAGGGCGCGGGTTGCCTGCCAATCCGGCTTCTTTGAGGATCGCTTGCGTTCTGCTGTCGTCGTCCTCCGGGCGAGCGTCGACGAGGACGAGGCCGGCAACTTCTTCCTGATGGAGCTGTGCGAACTCGCGCACGTACATTCCGCCGAGGGAATGCCCCACTAGCACATACGGACCCGCCAGTCCGGACGCGTGCAGGGCGGTGCGGAGTTCGGCGACGATATTCCTTCCGGTGCGCGGGTTCGGGGAAGCGTCGCTCCACGCGTATCCGGCACGGTCGTAGGTGACCACGGTGGCATTCCCGGACAGTGCGGCGGGGATATCACGCCACGACAGGCTTGTCTCACCGCTGCCAGCTTCCATGACCACCAGCGGGCCGCGGGAACCCCGCTTGACTAAGTGGAGGTCAAACCCGCCGGCATCGATCAGCTGCCCCGGCATCGCGACCTGCGCTCTTCTGTTCGCGGTAATCAGGTGTTCGGCCGTCACGCTGCTCACACCGAGACCGAGCATGAGTACTCCGCCGAAGGCAATGCCACGAAGTACCCGACGGCCCTCGAGGAGACTTGGCGGACCGACCGCTGGTGTTGCGCGGGGTTTCGGACGGTTTCGCGACCAGAGCGCATAACCGATAGCCGCTAGGACTTCGGCCATGGCGACGAGACCGAGGACGGGGAACATCACGTCCAAGGCCGCGGATCGCCGAACACAGCCTATCCATCCGATCAGTCCCAGCAGCAGCGCAGCAGAGATCGAGGCTCCAAGAATGGTGCGGCCAATGTCGAGCCAGCGCCGACGTGGGTACTGGCGGCCCGCCGGCCCCGGCGGGCCGCCAGGTCGGTTGGCGCAACGGGTTTTAGTCCAGCGCAACACGCGCTGACCGTAGGCAATACAGAGGGTGAGGTAGAGCGCCCCGAGCCCATGTCGCCAGGACGCGACCGTGCCGCGATTTAGATCAAGGGAGGCGACGAAGAGCAGCACCAGAGCGACAATCGGAGCAAGCCCCAGTAGTGCAGCACCTAGCGTCGACGACCGCGGCCGGCGCCGAGCAACGAGTCCGGCTGCGATCACAATCCAGAAACCGATCTCGCACGCCACCATCACCTGCCGGAACATGACCAACCTTTAAATAGCACAATTGTGTTCAAAAACGCATGCTAGCACGACTGTGTACATTGGGGCGGTGCCGAAACGTATCGACCACCGGGCCCGGGAGCGGGACGTCGCCGAGGCCGCGTGGAAGGTCGTCGCGCGAGACGGTGTTGGCCAGCTTTCGGTACGCAAAGTCGCCGAGGAGGCGAAGTTGGCGACAGGCTCACTGCGTCGCGCTTTTCCGACACAGGACGCTCTGCGTGCTTACTGCCTGGAGCTGGTTCGCGAACGGGCGCAGGCCCGCGTTGATACTGTCGATCAAAGCCTGCCCGTGTCAGAGTTCGTTGAAGAGTGTCTGCAACAACTACTTCCGCTCGACGACGATCGCAGACTGGAGATGGAGGTCTTCATCGCGATTGGCGTGCTGGCCCTGACTGACAACGCGCTTCGCGGCCCATACGGCAAGGTCCACGACATGCTCGCAGTCGGGTGCAGTTCATTGCTGAGGATGGTCGCGCACGACAGCGCGCCAGGCGATATCTGCGACGACGAAATCAATACCGAGTCGAAGCGTTTGCACGCGCTGGTCGACGGGCTGGCTTTGCATCTCGTGCGCCAGCAACGCACTGAACCCACCTCCTGGGCGACCGACGTTCTGTCCACACACTTGCGGCAAGTCCGCAGCCGATGGCAGGCATCTTCGACCCGATGATGCTGGATTCCCAACGCGACCGGTGACTGACATTGGACGCGGTCCAACCGACTAAAATTGCTGGGGTGCATGGCTTTCGGAACAGGAAGTAGCTCGCTGACAGCCAGCTGAATTCAGCCCCGACGGGTGGTGCGCAAGCGTTGTCCGGCGACTTCCAAGTCGATGGCATCGACCAGTGGGTGCAGTTGCGCTTCACGGCCAGCTTCAGAGGCCAATCATTGGGCGGGAGAGCCCCGATGTCGACGGGTGTCAGCATGGGGCTCGTCGGCGCCCCGCAGGAGCCGACCATCCGAATTATATTGCCCTGCAGCACTTCCTGGAGTCTCCGCCCGTTCGTCGTGGTGTCGATCCGCAGCCGAGTCGATGGCTTCGACCGCGCTGTCTTATGGCACTATCGGAATCATGGGTCTCAACTGGCGGACGATGAACCTTGCGAATTGGGAATCTAGGGTGCCCGTGCACCTCGGGCCCGACGGATACGATCTCGCCCGCTTCGACGATCCGCAGTTGCTCTCGGGTGTGGTGGCCTACGACCTGCCACGGCTGGGACGTTTGGATGGCCTGGACGTGGTGCACCTCCAGTGTCACATCGGAACTGACACGGTCTCACTGGCCAGACTCGGGGCACGCTCGGTCACCGGGTTGGACTTCTCCCCAGCGGCGATCTCCGCGGCCCATCACGTCGCTCAGCGCAGCGGGAACGAGGTCCGATTCGTCGAATCCGACGTCTACGAGGCAGTAGCCGCGCTAGGCGCAGCATCCTACGACGTGGTGTATACCGGCATCGGAGCATTGTGCTGGCTGCCCGACGTGCAGCAGTGGGCTGAGGTGGTCGCCAAACTGCTGCGTCCCGGCGGTCGGTTGTTCATGCGCGAGGGGCACCCCATGCTCGATGCGTTGAGCGACCCCAGGCCCGACGGCCTGCTGGTCGTTCAGTATCCCTACTTCGAGACCACAGGAACAGTGTTCGCCGACGAAACGAGCTACGCCGGCAGCGGCATGCTGTCTTCACCGCAGTCAGTCAGCTTCAACCACGGTTTGGGCGAGGTATTTACGGCCCTCACCTCGGCCGGCTTGACGGTGACGGCGCTCGAGGAACACCGCGAAATGCCTTGGAATGCCTTGGGCGATGCGATGATTGAAAGCACCCGATACGAAGGCGAATATGTTCTCGCTCATGATCCCGAGCGACTTCCGCTGACCTACACCATTCAGGCGCGCAAACGCTGACGGCCCGTCACCGAATTGATGGACTCGCTTAACCGTAATTGACGGTGCTGCGGCGAAATAGGTTGAGGAACAACCTGACTGAGTTGAGGTTGCTCCCGGATGGTTGACACGGGGTCAACCTCATAAGTCCTCTTCCGAAGCTTTGCGGTGCCGCAACGCCGACTCAGTCGCAAGATATCGGCTGCCCAGGCCGAACAGGCCGACATTGCCCCGCGTCGCGCGTCCGACGTTCTACCGCGTCAGGACCGAACTAGCCGGGCAATCGCGGCCGAGGCCTCGGCCAGCTTCTTCTCGGCCTCCTCGCCACCTTCGGCGACGGCGTGGCTGACGCAATGGCCGAGATGTTCTTCGAGCAGCCCGAGCGCCACCGACTGTAGCGCGCTGTTGACGGCGCTGATCTGGGTCAGCACGTCGATGCAGTACTTGTCCTCGTCGATCATCTTGGAGATGCCGCGGACCTGTCCCTCGATCCGGCGCAGCCGCTTGGTGTAGTTATCTTTGCGGGCCGAATATCCATGTGCGCCAGTCATTTACCCTCCCAGCATCTGCTTCATCTGGTCGATCTCGCCTTGCTGCGCGGTGACCATGGTCTTGGCCATCGCGGTCATGTCGGCGCTCTGGCCGTTGGCGATCTCGGCCTTCGCCATGTCGATGGCGCCCTGGTGATGGCTGATCATCGCCTGCAGCCACAGTGTGTCGAACTCGGGGCCGTTGAGCGACTTGAGTTTGGCCATCGTCGCATCGTCGACCATGCCCTGCATGCCGGCGCCGTGGCCGCCGTGGTCCCCCATCGCGTTCGGATCGACGTCCCACTGCAGCAACAGCGCCTTCATCGCGTTGATCTCTGGCTGCTGCTGGGCCGAGATGGTGGTCGCCAGGGTGAGCAGGGCCTGGTTGGTGGAGTGCTCGGGAGCCAGCGCTGCCAGCTCAACGGCCTGTTGATGGTGCGGGATCATCATCTGCGCGAACATCACGTCGTCGGCGTTGTGGGCGGCCACCGTTGCGCTGGTCGTGGTGGTCGAGGTGGCGTGCTGGGAGTGGTCGTCGGTCTTGCTGCAGGAGGAGACGACGACGGCGGTGGCCAGGGCTGCGGTGACCGCCACGATGCGGCTGCTGGTGGACATCATGACCCCACCGTACCGGAATACCCCTTGGGGGTATAAAAAGATTTGGCCACCACCCCCGACCACGGCATACTTGTCCGGTGACTCAAACGCCCGATCTGAAGCCCCGTAGTCGTGACGTCACCGACGGTCTGGAGAAGGCTGCCGCGCGTGGCATGCTCCGCGCGGTAGGCATGGGTGACGAGGATTTCGCCAAGCCGCAGATCGGGGTGGCCTCCTCCTGGAACGAGATCACCCCGTGCAACCTGTCCCTGGACCGGCTGGCCAAGGCCGCCAAGGACGGCGTGCACGCCGCCGGCGGTTATCCCATGGAGTTCGGCACCATCTCGGTGTCCGACGGCATCTCGATGGGCCATGAGGGCATGCACTTCTCGCTGGTGTCGCGCGAGGTCATCGCCGACAGCGTCGAGACCGTCATGATGGCCGAGCGCCTCGACGGGTCGGTGCTGCTGGCCGGCTGCGACAAGTCGCTGCCGGGCATGCTGATGGCCGCCGCACGCCTCGATCTCGCCTCGGTCTTCCTCTACGCAGGCTCGATCCTGCCGGGCCGGGCGAAGTTGTCCGACGGCACCGAGATGGACGTGACGATCATCGACGCTTTCGAGGCCGTCGGCGCATGCGCGCGCGGGCTGATGTCCCGCGCGGATGTCGACACCATCGAGCGGGCGATCTGTCCGGGCGAGGGCGCCTGCGGGGGCATGTTCACCGCCAACACGATGGCCAGCGCCGCCGAGGCGCTGGGCATGTCATTGCCGGGCAGCGCGGCGCCGCCGGCCACCGACCGCCGCCGGGACGGGTACGCCCGCCGCAGCGGCGAGGCCGTCGTGGAGCTGTTGCGCCGCGGTATCACCGCACGCGACATCCTGACCAAAGAGGCCTTCGAGAACGCGATCGCGGTCGTGATGGCGTTCGGTGGGTCCACCAACGCGGTGCTGCACCTGATGGCGATCGCGCACGAGGCCGACGTCAAGCTGACGCTGGCGGACTTCACCCGGATCGGCGCCAAGGTGCCGCACCTGGCCGACGTCAAGCCGTTCGGCAAACACGTGATGTTCGACGTCGACCGCATCGGCGGCGTGCCGGTGGTCATGAAGGCGCTGCTGGATGCCGGGCTGCTGCATGGTGACGTCATGACGGTGACCGGCGAAACGATGGCGGCCAACCTCGCCCACATCGCGCCGCCGGATCCCGACGGCAAGGTGCTGCGAGCGCTGAGCAACCCGATCCACCCGACCGGCGGCATCACGATCCTGCACGGCTCGCTGGCTCCCGAGGGCGCTGTGGTCAAGTCAGCGGGTTTCGATTCCGACGTGTTCGAAGGCACTGCAAGGGTTTTCGACGGCGAACGCGCCGCGATGGATGCTCTCGAAGACGGCACGATCGTGGCCAATGACGTCGTCGTCATCCGCTACGAGGGCCCCAAGGGCGGTCCGGGAATGCGCGAGATGCTGGCGATCACCGGCGCGATCAAGGGCGCCGGGCTGGGCAAGGACGTTCTGCTGATGACCGATGGCCGGTTCTCCGGCGGCACCACCGGCCTGTGCGTGGGTCACATCGCACCGGAGGCTGTCGACGCCGGGCCGATCGCCTTCGTGCGCGACGGTGACCGGGTGCGCCTCGACGTCGGCAAGGGCACGCTGGACGTGCTGGTCGACGCCGACGAATTCGATTCCCGCAAGGCGGGCTTCAACCCGCCCCCGCCGAAGTACACCACCGGCGTGCTGGCCAAGTACCGCAAGCTGGTCGGCTCGGCCGCGCAGGGAGCCGTCTGCGGCTAGGCCGCAGCCCCACCGGCGGATCGCTTGGATCCGGCCACGCCGCTCTTGTGGGTGGATCCGGCGCTCGCCGACGAGCCACTCGAGCTTGAGCCGGTCTGGTTGGCTGCCGCGGCCGACTTGGCGCTGCCAGCCGACGACTTGGTGGTCGACTTGACCGTCCCGGTGGCGCCGGTCGAGGGGGATCCAGCCGACGGCGTGCTGGCGGTCTCTGTGCTGGCGGAGGAACCCGAGGGCGAAACGCCGGACACCAGGGAATTCACCGAGTCAATCACAGCGGCGCTCGTCGTTGAGGCCGTCGGCGTGCTCGTGCTACCTGCTGATGCCGACGGGTAGGTGATCGTCAGATGGTTGCCGTCCACCGCGAGCACCGGCGCCGTCTTACCGAATCGCAGAATCGGGAACGAGTCCTGGAACCCGACGACGAGAGCGCGGAGTACGTCACCGGGCACCTGTGCCCACTCCGCTGGTGTCAGCGGAGCCTGGGACAGGAACGTTGTGGCCGTGCCGGACTGGTCGAACGTCCGGTTGTAGGTGCCACCGTTGGTTGGGGTCTGGACATCGGTGTAGCCGGTGTTGACCAGGATGGTCAGTGCGGGCTGCAACGCGTCGGCGAGCGGGGTCCCCAGGTTCAGCGGATGACCGAGCGCGTTCGAGACGGCGTTGATCAGGCGCGCCGGCAGGCGCAGCGGCTCCAATAGCGGCAGATCGTTGGGTGCCAAAGTGCTGTAGGTGGTACTCGTTGAACCCAGCGTCGCCAGCAGGCCGAGGGCAGTCTCGATGTCACCCAGCGACGCGCCCCCGAGGTTCACGCCGCCGAGCAGATTTGTTGGCAGAACACTGGCCAGCAAGGTGTTGGTGAGCGAGAACGGATTCAGGGTCGCCGGGAAGTCGGACAACACGTTGTACTCCAGCCCGATGTTCACCACCGCGGAGTGCAGAGTGACGATGCCACCGCTGCCCGCGGTGGCCGGAGTTGAACTCGTCGCGCTGGTACCGACCGGCGTGACCGGGTTGATACCGAACAAGTTCAGGATCGGCGCGAAGCGCGAATAAAGCCCACCGTTAGGCGTCAGCGGGCTGTTCAGCAGGAGAAGCGCCAGGGTGGTCACATTGGTGCCCGGCTTGCAGAAGGTGCCCTGGGAAGAGCACTGTGCGCCGGTCAGAGTGTTGGTCAGCCCTGGACCGACGAGAGGGGTGTATCCCGGCAACGTGTTACCGCGGGCACTCGACAGCAAAGCTTGATAGGCGTCGTTCGTCCCGAAGGTGGCAAATCCCGATCCTGCGAGCAGCGCCGACCCCACGACCCCGCCCGGTTGCCGTCGGAAACTGTTGCTCAGGATGTTCCAACCGCCGAACGAGTAGGCGTTGATCCGATCAGCCAGATTCACCGGATTGGAATTGGTGTAGGCGAAGTTGATCGTGAGGGTGTCGATCAAGGGCGGCGCCAGATCGGGGAAGGCCACCGAGTTCAGCCCAGCGGCCTGCAAGATCCGGAACACCGGTCCGGTGGTGATCCCGTTGAGAGTGACATCTGCTGCGCTGGCAGAGGGCAACATGGCCGGTGCCGTCATTCCCAGCGCCATCGCGGTGGCGGTCGCGGTCACCGCGGCAAGCCGCGCGACCTTCTTGCCACGCACTCTTGGGATCGCCCGAATATTGCGAGTTACCGTCGAAATTCTCATTGTCCCCAACCCCCAACATCCGGTTTCTCAGCTTCTACTCAGGAAGATAGCCCTTTCGGTCCACAGTGGCGGCAATTTGGCGATCGGCCCACCTGAGAGAGTTCTGCTAACTCCGGCCCAGCTTGTCATAAATCGCCGGCAGGAATGCGGCCAGGTGGTTCATCTCCTGAGCGCAATGCACCAGCAGATCTCGGGGTTCCGGCAGCTGATGTGCGGCGATCGGGCGGATCACCGAGTCGGCCAGCCGGTTGCCACGGCGCACACCGATATACGGACCACCCATCCAGAATCGGGACCGCATTTCCGCCCCGCCCGGGGTGGCCCGGACGTGGTGAATGAACCAGCCGATGTCCACGGGCAGCTCACTGGATCCCAGCCGCGCACACACCGCGACGTCCCCGCCGAGCCGGGACGCGTCCAGGCCCAGCGCCGCAGGCTCGAGGAACTGGATGGCAGCCTTGGCGTAGGACGAGCCCAGATACTCCTCGATGATCGAGGTGCGCCCGACGTAGCTGCCGTCCGGTCCGTGATCACCCCAGTGCGCCCAGGCGTGGGCGCGCGGATGCCACAGCTTGTAGCGGCGCGAGTCGCTGCCGTGCCAGCCGAACCACCAGTCCCACATCGCCGGTGTGACGCCAGGCATGTCGGTACGCACCGAGACCTGAAATCCACCGCCGCGCAAACTACCGTAGCCGTTCTCGGTCTGCTGATATCCCTCGTCGAGAATGGTTGCGGCAGAATCGAAGCCAAGTAACACCTGATCGGCCTGTGGGCCCTGCTCGAGTGCGATGACGACGTGCCGGGGCAGCTCCGCCATCTCCGGATTGAAGTACGTGCCCCACGGGGTGTCCCCGTCGCCGGGGCGGTATCCCAGGTAGGTCTCGGCCATCTACAGCCGTCCCATCCAGCCGTGGAACCGGCCGTCGGGGTCGTACTCGGCTCGTACCCGGTCGAGCTTCGCCATGTTCTCGTCGGTGGCGAACTTCGCCGGCCGCTTGCCCAAATTCTCGTCGGCCAGCTGGATTCCGGTGGCCAACGGCGCCATCGCCGCCATGTTCGAGCGCGGCCAGTCGCCGTACTTGTCGTCGTCGGCCGGGTCCATCCAGCCGGCGTAGAGCGCCAGATAGATCTCGCTTTCCAGGCTGTAGGCCATGTCCTGACGCTGCGGTGACGGGCCCCAGTTCAGCCAGAGGAAATGCGACGGGTGCGGTGGCATGGTGTCCAGGATGCGATGAATGCCCGGCAGCAGCTCGGCGGCCGAGGCATTGGTCCACATGTTGTCGGCGGTGTACCGGTGATCGGCGAGGTAGTTGCTCATCACCGCGGTGTACCAATCGGCCAGGGCCATCGGCGCATACGGGAACGCCACCAGCGCCTTGTCGACGACCGGGCATCGGTCCAGGATGCCGAAGGCCTCCTTGGCCTCGGCCTCGGTATCGGCGAACGCCGGGGAGGCCATCACGATGGCCGGTCGGTCGATGCCGGCATTAGGCACACTGCGGGTGGCCACGATCTGCAACTCGACCCGGCGGTCCACCTCGGCGGAAATATCGCGCGCCCAGGTGAAGATCTCGTCGGCGAGCTCGATCGGGTAGGCGTAGAAGCTGCTGCCCAACACCGCGGGTCTCGTGTAGAGCTTGAGGTGGAACGCGATGACCACGGCGAAGAACCCTGGCCCCGAACCGCGGGCCGCCCAGTACAGATCCCGATGGTGGTCAGCGTCGATGTAGATCCGATCACCGTCGGCGGTGACCACATCCAGACCGATGACGCTCTCGCAGGCGGGCCCGACGACGCGGCTGTTCCAGCCGTAACCGCCCTGCAGTAGATAGCCGCCGATACACACGCCCTTGCAATGTCCGGCGGGGAAGAACAATCCCAGCGCCTCGAGTTCGGCGGCCAGCGCGCTGCCGCCCTTGCCCGGGCCGGCGACCGCGGTCATCTTGTCGGCGTCGATGCTGGTCTGATCCACCCGGCTCATGTCGAGCAGCACCGCGCCGTCGCGTAGGTGGCTGGCCGCCCAGCTATGCCCACCGGACTTGATGCTGACTTGCTTGTTGTTGGCCTTGGCGTAGCGCACGGCGGCGACCACGTCGTCGGCGTCGACCGCCTGGACGATGACGTCCGGATAGCGGTCGGGCACGCGCTGGTTCCACACCGTGGCAGTGCGTGCGCTCTCGTAACCGTCGTCGCCGCGGAAGAAATGACGCCCCTCAGGAAGTGACCCCACCTAAGCCTCCTCTGATTCACATTCCGAATCAGTACGATCCGTATTGCGGCACGATACCGTGCAAGGAACGCCCAGGGAAGGGACGACAAGATGGCAGATCCGGAAATTTCCGTGGTGCATGGCGAGCGTTCGGGAAGTGCCCGCGACGATGGCATCCAGGTTCTGCGCCGCGCCGCGGCCGCACTTGACGAGATCGCGACGGCTCCGGGCCGGCTACGACTGGTCGATCTGCATAGCCGGCTGGGCCTGGCCAAGTCCACCGCGCGGCGGCTGTTGTTCGGTCTGGTCGAGGTGGGGTTCGCGGCCGTGGACGACGACGGCCGCATCGTCCTTGGCGACCGACTGCTGGGGTTGTCCAGCGCAAACGCCGCCCACATCGCCTCGGCATTCCGGCCGACCCTCGAGCGGGTGGCCGACGCCACCGGGGAAACCGCGGACCTCTCGGTATACCGCGGCGGGCAGATGCTGTTCATCGACCAGATCGAGTCGCCACACCGGCTGCGGGCGGTCTCGGCGATCGGCGGCCGCTTCACCCTCTACGACACCGCCAACGGGAAGGCGGCACTGGCGCTGTTCGACGACGCCGACACCGACTCGGCGCTCGCCTCCCTGGACCCGGCGGCAGGCTCGAAGGTTCGCGACGAACTCCGTGAGATCCGCACCAGCCGAATAGCTTTCGACCGCGACGAGCACACCGACGGCATCTCGGCCGCCGGGATCGCGGGGCGTGCGTTGGGCGGCAATATCGTCGCGATCTCGGTGCCCGCGCCGACGGAGCGGTTCAACAAGCACTCCGACCGCATCGTCGCCGCCCTGCGCTCGGCCCTGGATTCACCGATCTGGTCGACCTGAGGCAAATCTGACCATCCGGTTGGTTGGGCTTGCCAGTGTGTCTGTCAGCAGAGCACAGTGGCTGGTATGAGTCGCACCGCTTTGCGTATCTGCCCGCTGTGCGAGGCCACCTGCGGGCTGGTCCTCACCATCGATGACAACGACCGGGTCAGCTCGGCCCGGGGCGATCGGGACGACGTGTTCAGCCACGGTTTCATTTGCCCGAAGGGCGCCAGTTTCGCCGAATTGGACAACGATCCGGACCGGTTACCGAACCCGCTGGTGCGCCGCGGCGGCGAACTGGTCGAAGCCACCTGGGCGGAGGCCTTCACCGCGGCCGCAGAGGGGCTGCAGCGCGTCATCGCCGACACCGGCAGCACGTCGGTGGCGGTCTACCTCGGCAACCCCAACGCGCACACCATCGCCGGTTCGCTCTACGGGCCGGTCGTCATCAAGTCGCTGGGCACCCGGCAGGTGTACTCCGCCAGCACGCTCGACCAGATGCCGAAGCACGTCTCGTGCGGCTACCTGTACGGCAACCCGCTTGCCTTCACCGTGCCCGACCTCGACCGTACTGACTATCTTGTGATCATCGGCGCAAACCCGTTGGTATCTAACGGCTCTCTGGCCACCGCGGCTGACTTCCCCGGCAAGATCAAGGCATTGCGCCGCCGCGGGGGCACACTCGTCGTAATCGATCCCAGCCGCACCCGCACCGCCGAACTGGCCGACCGCCACCTGCCCGTCCGCCCCGGCTCGGATGCTGCACTGCTATTCGCGATCGTGCACGTCCTCTTCGATGAGGGCCTGGTCGATTTGGGCCGGCTCGCCGACCACGTGACGGGCCTGGATCGGGTGCGCGCGGCAGCACTCGACTTCCCGCCGGACGCAGTTGCCGAGCACTGCGGGGTGGGATCGGACGAAATCCGCACCCTTGCAAGGGAAATCGCTGCGGCGCCCAGTGCCGCAGTCTATGGCCGGATCGGCACCTCGACCGTCGAGTTCGGCACGCTGACCAGCTGGCTGGTGGACGTGGTGAACATCCTGACCGGGAACCTGGATCGGCCTGGCGGAGTGATGTTCGCCAGCTCACCGATCGCCGGTGCCCCGCGACCGGCGCGCCCCGGCCGGGGTTTCGCGACAGGTCGCTGGCGCAGCCGGGTCTCGGGGCATCGCGAGGTGTTGTCCGAAATGCCTGCGGTCGCGTTGGCCGAGGAGATCGAGACTCCCGGCGAGGGTCAGATCCGGGCGATGATCACCATCGCGGGCAATCCGGTCTTGTCAGCGCCGGATGGCGCCCGCCTGCAGGATGCCCTGGCCGGCGTCGACTTCATGGTGTCGGTCGATCCCTACCTCAACGAGACAACCCGGCACGCCGACGTGATCCTGCCCCCGCCGCCGCCCTCGCGCGCAGCGCATTTCGACCTCGCGCTGTCCGGCGCGGTGGTGCGCAACAACGCCCGGTTCTCCCCTCCGGTGCTACCGCTGGCCGACGACCGGCCCGACGAGTGCGAGATCCTGGCCCGGTTGACGCTGATCGTGCTGGGCCTGGGCCCGGACGCCGACCCGAACCTGGTAGACGACCAGGTGATTGGGTCGACGCTGAGCAAGGAGGTCGCCGACGAACACTCGCCGGTCGCCGGCCGTTCGGTCGACGAGTTGACCGCGATGCTGCCCGACGGTCGCGGTTTCGAACGGCGGCTGGACATGATGCTTCGCCTGGGCCCGTTCGGTGACGGGTTCGGCGCCAATCCCGACGGCCTGACACTGCAGCGGGTCAAGGACGCACCGCACGGGGTGGACTTGGGCGCGCTGGTCCCCCGGATCCCCGAGGTGCTCCGAACACCATCGGGGACAGTCGAACTAGACCCCGAGCCGATCCTGGCCGATATCCCGCGGCTGCTTGCTTCGCTGGCATCAGAGCCGGGGTTCCTGCTGATCGGCCGGCGGCACCTCCGCTCCAACAACAGCTGGATGCACAACCTGCCCGCGCTGTCCGGCGGCTCCAATCGCTGCACTCTGCAGATCCATCCCGACGATGCCACCCGGCTGGGCCTCGACGACATGGCCGTGGTCACCGGTCCTGGCGGGAAACTCGAAGTGCCCGTTGAGATTACCGACGCGATCCGCCCTGGCGTGGTGTCACTGCCGCACGGCTGGGGCCACACCGAGCCGGGCACCCGGATGCAGGTGGCAGCCCGGGACCCCGGCGTGAACGTCAACAGTCTCAACGACGGCACGCTGCTGGATCCGCTGTCGGGCACCGCGGTGCTCAACGGGCTGCCGGTCGAGGTGGCCCCCGTCGGAGCGCGGTGAGACGCCTCGCCTAGTACAACACTCGGCGCATGCCGTCCTCGCTATAGCATGCCTCGAGTTGGGCGTCGGTCCAGTTCGACCGGATCGCTTTGGCCATCTGGGCGACACTGGGCAGTGCGGTCGGATTCCAGGTCTCGGGTTTCCATGCGTCCGAACGCAGGAACGCCTTGGCGCAATGAAAGAACACTTCCTCGATGCCGATCTCCAGCGCAAGCAGCGGCCGCTTGCCCTGAACGACCATACTGTCGAAATAGTCGGCGTCGGCAAGGATGCGCGCAGTCCCGTTGATCCGCAATGTATCCCCGCGCCCAGGGATCACGAACAGTGTCCCGACCTGCGGGCGCTGCAGCACGTTGAGATAGCCATCGACGCGCCTGTTACCGGGCCGCTCGGGGATGGCGATGGTGCGGTCGTCGATGACATGCACGAACCCCGGCGGGTCACCTTTGGGTGAAACATCAACGCGGCCTTGTGCATCGGTCGTGGCGACGAACGCCAACGGCGATTGCGCCAACCAGTCGCGCTGCAGGGGCAGGAGCCGATCCTTGACCTTGTTGACCACGGCGCTGTCGGGCTCACCGATGATCGACCGGAGTTCGGCGATGGTACTGACTTCACGGCGCATCGCTCGATTATCCATGCCGCCCGTGGTAGTCGGCCGGGAGCTCCCCGCGTCCGAGTTGATAAAGATTGAGTCGGTAACTGCCGACGATCCCGGGGGCGATCCTGGCCAGAATCGGCAGGGCGCACCGGTACCGGGCGGGCAGCTTTGCCGCGACTTCCGGTTGCGGGCTGGCCAGAGTTCTGCTGTCGAGCAGTCTCAATCCCCACTTCTCGAGGGCACGAGGATCACCACAGGTCCATTGCATGCGGGCATCGACTGCCTTCATCGCGCCGCCGCGTTTCTGATTGGCGATCATCTTCGGGCCGGCTGTGTCGAACGCGATGAGCGACTCCGGAAACCGTTGAGCGAGTTGCGCTAACACATTGCCCACCTGCGCTTCTCGGAGATACACCAAGACCGCTTCCACAACAAAGAGATAGGGCCCCGGCGCCGCGGTGACCGCGTCGTACCAGTCGGTGTCCAGCACCGAACCGGCCAACATGGTTCGGCGGTCGGTATCGGAGAAGAAGTTCCGTCGCAGTTGGATGCTGTCGGGAAGGTCGAGGTCGAACCAACGCACGCTGCCGTTGTCGACGCGCTCGAAGCGGGTGTTCAGGCCGGTACCGACGTCGACCACGGTTCCGGCCGGGTGGTCGTCGAGGAATCGGCGAACCCACCCGTCGAACACCGCTGTCCGCAGGACGGATCCGGGCAGCGAACCACCACGGAATGCGGTGAAGTCGTAGTCGATGCGATCCACGAGGTCGCGTGCCCACCGGTCGTTGATGACCGGGTGTCGCGACGCCGCATCACGGGCACGTCCATAGAGCGGGATGAGCAGGGTCTCCTGAACCTCCCCCAACTCCGGTCGGATCTTGTTCATGCCGGTAGGTCCGGTTCAGCGTGACATGTAATTTGTATACGGCATATCATAATAATCAATTCGTACCTCGCAGGTTGTGCCGACGCAAGACCTCCCCGTGGTTGACTCGGCTCATGACCACCGGGACCCCACGGCGCGGCCGGCCGCCGACCGTGAACCGTGAGCTCATCGTCGACGTCGCCCGCGCCCAGCTCGACGAACGGGGTATCGAGACCTTCAGCATGCGGTCGTTGGCGGCGGAAATCGGTGTGTCGCCGATGGCCATCTACCGTCACGTCGGTGACCGCGACACTCTCCTCGGACTCGTGCTGGACGACGTCTCCGCGCTCTTCCCCGCCATCGAATTACCGGCGGATCCGCACGAACGTATCGCGACCCTGCTATGTGCCGTCTTCGACGTGTTGGCAAGCAAACGCTGGATCGCCGACGTGTTACGCGCAGGCAGCCCTGGCGGGTCCGGCGCACTCTGGCTCGTGGACCGAATTCTTGCTGCTGCAACCGAACTCGGACTGGATAGCCCAGCTGCCATGGCGATGTACCGGGCATTGTGGACCTACACCCTTGGGGCAGTTCTCAACGCCCCGACTGCCCAAGACCAGGCCGCAGCCAACGAGCGCATCGAGCGGAAAGTCATGGCCCTGGGCGCCGACGGCTTCCCGCATCTCGTCGCCGCCCTGCAGACACTCCCGGCAGCCGACCCAAAGGACGCCTACCGGCGCGCCATCGGGCACCTCATCGAGGGTTACACCGCGGGCACAGCGCCGCGCCCTACGTCACCACCGCAATAGCGAAACCGTCCCACCCTTTGAGCCCGACGGTCTGAATCGCGGCGCTGTCCAGACGGGGGTGGGTGCTCATCATCTCCAGCATGTCGCGCACGCCCCGGGCCTGCCGGTCATCGGCCGCCGGAGCCAGAATCCGGCCGTGGCGCACCACGTTGTCGACGACGATCACGGTGCCCGGCCGACCAAGATCGATCGCCCACTGGACGTAGGCGGTGTTGTTCTCCTTGTCGGCGTCGATGAACACCAGGTCGAACTGCCCGGTCAGGCCGGGCAGGTTGTCCAGCGCCGCGCCCACGACGACGTCCACCCGGTCGGCTACCCCGGCGCGCTCCAGGTTGATCCGCGCGACCTGGGCGTGCCGCGGGTCGTATTCCAGGGTGACGACGCTGCCTTCGGCGCCGACGCCGCGGGCCAGACAGATTGTGCTGTAGCCGCCGAGGGTGCCGATTTCGAGCACCCGGCGAGCGCCGCTGATCCGGGTCAGCAGATACAGCAGCTGCCCGCTTTGCGGTGACACTTCGATGACAGGAAGGCCCGCGGCGGCCGAATCGGCCAGCGCGGCAGCCAATGCCGGGTCGTTGGGTAGCAGCAGTTGGTTCAGCAGCGTGTCAACAGGTTGCCAGTCATTCGGGCCGATGGTGTCGTTCATCGCACTCCTTCTTTGGTGTACACGACGCGCAGCACATGGCCGACTTCCGGTCCCATCACCGCGGCGGCCAGTTCACAGAACGTCGCGATGAAGTTCGGGCCATGGGCCGGTCCCGCCGGTGTCAGATGATGCGCGATCTCGTGCAGGAGCACCAGCTCCCGCATCGCCCAGTCCGCGGAGTCCCGGTCCGGAATGGCGATAACCCCTGTGCCGTCGAAGTTTTCGTAGTGGGCGGCGCTGGCTGCACGCCGGGCACGCACACTGACTGGTCCCGGTGCCGGCCAGCGGGCCGTCACGGCGGGCAGCGCCAGGACATCGTCGACGTAGCGTTGCACCGAGGACATCGACGCGAACCGCCCCTCCGGAGGCAGGGTGAGCTGCGTGCCGAAGAAGTCGATGCTGCGTGAACTGTGCTGGGCGGCCCGGTCGAAGAGGGTACGGACGAACTCCTCGGCCGCGTAGACGCGGGAGCGCTGGCTGTCGCGCGCCGTCACCTCGGCAGCCGGCTCCGCGACCCCGGCAGCTCGGGACTGGACCCCAGCCGGGCCTGCCGCCCGGCCCGGTCACCGGCGCGTCTGGCGGCCGACGAATACCCGGCCGAGGCACGGCTGGCCTGCCAGGTGCCGCGCGCCTTGGAGTTCTGCCGGTAATGGTCGCGCAGTTCAAGTTCCTTGTTGCGCAGCGCAAGCGCGGTTCCCGGCGCGGTCTTGCGGTCTTTGGTGGCCTCGTGGCGGGCTTCGTCGCGGGCCTGGGACAGACGCTGGGCGACGCGGGCACCGAAGGCCAGTTGGAAGTTGAGTCGCGCGGTGATGGTTGGCGTGGGCTTGTGTGCTCCGGTGGCCAGGTAGGCGTCACAGGACCGCACCATCTGGACGACCAGGCTGGCATATAGGGCGTGGCTGGCGTCGATGTCCTCGGTGAATCCGTAGGCGTAGACGAACGTGGAGTTCGAGGCGACATCGCACTGCACATCGTTGGCCGCGGCGATACCCGCGAACAGTTGCACGTAGGTGCGCAGGCCCCGGGAGCCGGGGTCGCCGATGGTGATGGTCCGCTGGGTCGGCGCCTGCGCTGCCGTCCGGGTGGCGGAGTGGGCACGCGCCACGGCCAAGTCGATCGACGTCGCGGTGGCCAGCCGCTGGGCGGCGGCCATGAACGCTTCGGCCTCGTGGACGTTGTCGGTGCCTTCGGCCTGGCGCAGGAGTGCTGCGATCCGCGCCAGCATCTTGTCGTCCGTCACGATTGGCAACCTAGCGGAGCGCGCCGACATCGGTGTGCCACCGGCTCGTCACTGGCCGACGAACCCATCCAGCGCCACCGTCAGCTGTGGTGAGAGCGGACCGGGCTTGGCGTAATTGCCGACGTTGTCGGTCGGGTCGTCGCGCAAGACATGGTTGACGCCTTTGAGCGCGACCACCGACAGCGACGTGTGTGCCAGGGCGTCGGTGAACGGTTTGATATCGGCGCAGTTGGCCTGGCCGTCGGTGTCCGAGCACGTCACCAATACCGGTGTGGCGGCAGGGATGCGGGCGGCCAGCTCCAGCGGGTCGATGGCGTCGGCTTCCACGACGGCCTTGACATTGCCGGGGTTGAGGATCGCGCTCAGGCTCTCGGGCAGTTTGGCGGGCACAGTGCCCTTGGTGCGCGCCTCGGCGACCGCGGCGTTCCATGCGGCGATCGTCGCGTCAGCCTGCTGCTGGGTCTTCTGGCCGCCTTTCACGGCGGCGGCCATATCGGTCTTGACCCGGTTGCTGATCAGGTCGAGATAGCGGCCGGCCAGTGGCTGCAGCAGCCCCAGCGAGTGGATCTTGGGCGCTCCGGCCGAGGTGTCGTCGGCCAGCGTCATCGCGTGGATGGTGCCCTCACCGAGCGCGTACACCGAGATGCGGTCGGAATCGGTGCCAGCCTGCCCGGCCAGGAACCGCACCGCAGATTTCGCGCCGGTGGTGTAGACGGCGCTGCCCACGTCGGCCGGGTGGTCGGCGTAGGGGCCCAGCCCCGTCTGACCGGTGCCGACCTTGTCGTAGCGCAGCGAGGCCACCCCGTGCTCGGACAGGTACTGGGCGAGCTGACGCATGTTGCCGATCGGCCCGGCAACGTTGTTGTCGCCGTTGCGGTCGGTACGCCCGCTCTCCGAGATCAGCAGCGCCGCCGGCCCTTTCTGGTCACCGTGCTGATGGCGGTAGGTGCCGTGCACGGTCAGCCCGTCGGCCACGAACGTCACCTCGTCCTCGACCCAGGCGTTGTGCGACTCGCTGTTCGACGAGCAGCCTGCCACCAACGTCAGCGCCATCGCCGCCAGGACGATGCGACGCCGCAAGCTCACAGCCTGGCCTCGATCCAAGCGGTCACGTCGTCAAGCACCCGATCGCGCTCGGGCTCGTTGAACACCTCGTGGTAGAGCCCCGGATAGACCTTGAGATGCACGTCGGTCGAGCCGACACAGTCGACCAGCAGTTCACTGCCGCTTGCGGCTACCAGTGCGTCCTCGGCGCCGTGCACCACCAGCAGCGGTGCGGTGAGCTCACGCGCGCGCTGCGGCATGGCCTCACCGACCGTCACCAGTGCCTTGGCGATGCCGGCGGGGATCTTGCCGTGATGCACCAGGGGGTCGGCGTTGTAGGCGGCCACCACCTCGGGATCGCGCGAGATCGCGTTCGAGTCGAGCTCCTCGACCGGCAGATCCGGCAGCAGCGAGCCGACCGCCTTGCCGAGAAGAAGTTTGACGGGTGACACCCCGGTTTGGGCCGAGACCGCGGGACCGGACAGCACCATCAGGTCGAAGTCGCCTCCGTGGTCGACGCCCCAGGCGAACACGATGCCGCCGCCCATGCTGTGGCCGAGCACGATTCGCTTCAGTCCGGGGTGTTCGGCGGTGGCGATTTTGACGAGAATGTCGAAATCCCCCGTGTACTCGTTGATCGACCGGACACGCACGCGCTTGCCGCCGGAGCGGCCGTGTCCGCGATGGTCGAGTGCGTAGGTCACCAAGCCGGCTTGGCCGAAACGCTCGGCGACATGGTCATAGCGGCGGGCATGCTCACCCAGTCCGTGCGAGAGCACGACAACCCCGCGCGGCTCGGTGTCCGGCGTCCACACGTCGTAGACGATGCGGACGCCGCCGACTCCGTCGAACGTCCGCTCGGTGCGCGTTGTGACCATCAACGGAGCCTAACTGCCACGACAGCCCCGGCACGTGTCGGTGCGCGTGCGTAAGCTCGGTCGGTGTGAGCGTGCTCGCACGTAATCTTGATGACGAGCCCGGCCCGAAGCGTCTTGATGACGGACTCGACCCGAACCGGGGCGATTTCCTGGCGCAGGCTGAGCCCTACCGGCGCGAATTATTGGCGCACTGCTACCGGATGACGGGGTCGTTGCACGACGCCGAGGACCTGGTGCAGGAGACGTTCCTGCGGGCGTGGAAATCCTATGACCGCTTCGAGGGCAAGTCCTCAGTACGCACTTGGCTGCATCGCATCGCCACCAACACGTGCCTGACGTCGCTGGAGGGCAGGCAGCGCAGGCCGTTGCCCACCGGGCTGGGTGCGCCGAGCTCCCAACCCACCGCCGAGCTCGTCGAACGTGCCGAGGTGCCGTGGCTCGAACCCTTGCCCGACTCGTCAACGGACGACCCTGCTGATCCGTCTGTGATCGTCGGGTCGCGGGAATCGGTCCGGTTGGCTTTCATTGCGGCGCTGCAGCATCTGTCGCCACGGCAGCGGGCCGTTCTGGTGCTGCGCGATGTGCTCCAGTGGAAAGCCGCTGAAGTCGCCGGCGCCGTCGGCACCTCCGTCGCCGCTGTCAACAGTTTGTTGCAACGGGCCCGCGCCCAGCTCGACGCCGTCGGGCCCAGCCAGGACGATCAGCTGTCGCCGCCGGAGTCGGTGGAGGCCCGCGAACAGTTGGCCGGCTACATCTCGGCGTTCGAGGACTACGACATCGAGCGGCTGGTGGAAATGTTCACCGCCGAAGCGATTTGGGAGATGCCGCCGTTCGACGGCTGGTATCAGGGCGGCCCTGCCATCGGTGCGCTCATCCACCACAACTGCCCGGCCAACGCGAGCGGGGACATGCGGTTGTTGCCGCTGACCGCCAACGGCCAGCCGGCCGCGGCGATGTACATGCGCCTACCCGAGACCGGCGGCCGCCATGTGCCATTCCAGCTGCATGTGCTCGACTTGGGCCCCGACGGCATCTCCCATGTGGTGGCCTTCCTCGACACCACTCTGTTCACGAAATTCGGCCTGCCCGAGGCGCTTTAACCGGTTACGTGCGTTGCAGCTCGACGACGGGGATGACCCGCGAGGTGCTGCGCTGGTAATCCCCGAACTGGGGCTCCGCGGCAACCTGGCGGGCGTACACCTCATCGCGCTCGGATCCGCTGAGCACCCAGGCAGTGACGGGGAAGGACTCGGTACCCAATTCGACGGTCACGTTCGGATGCGCGACCAGATTGTGGTACCAGTCGGGGTTGGTGTCCGCACCACCCTTACTGGCGAAGATGAAGATCCGGTCGTCGTGCAGAAGCGGCACCAGCGGCGCGATGCGCTCGGTCCCGGATTTGGCGCCGACGTGGTGGACCAGCACCAGTGGCTTGCCCTCGAACATCCCGCCGGCTTTGCCGCCGGTAGCCCGGAATTCATCGATGACCGCTCGGTTGATCTCGTCGAAGTTCATTGCTTCCGTCATGTGAACACCGTAGGCCTACCGGCGTGAGTTGTTGGGCCTTAGCCACATTCGGAGCAGCCCGAGTCAGTCCACACCACCGCCCCCGACGACGGTTGGATTCATCGGGGACGGCGCGTGACACGGGTCGGGTCAGTCGATGCCGATGATCTCCTGCGCGATTGCGGCCACCCGGGTCTGGGCAGCCGACACCAGCCGCTGACGGTTCTTGTTGGCCTCCTCATAGGCGACGACGGCGCGAATATCGGCGGGATCCTCAAGCTGCTTCACCGCGGCGACAGCGTCGTTGAGGTTGAGCTCGTCGTAACCGGCGATCGGCAATTCCTGGGGCGACAGCACACCGGTTGCACTGCGCAACGAGTGCAACGCATCGGCGGCACCGTCAGCGCCCTCGCGTCGGGCCACCCGCTCGGCGGTCTCCAGCGCCGCATCCCGCGAGGCCTGGGCCGCCTTGACCGCCACCTCACCGGCGTGCGCGCCGCGGCTGACCAGCTGGTCGACGATGGGCCGGCTATTACGGATGGCGTCCAGCGCCCGGTCGATACCGCGGACCGATGAAATCACCGGCCAGTTGGCCACTCGGACGGTCAGCCCGGTGAGAATCTGCAGCGGCGTGCGCCGCAGTGCGGCCGGACCGCCCAGCGCGTCCTCGGCCAGCACGGTGGTCAGCCAGTCGACGGTCGCCGAGTGCGCCGTGATCAGGCGATTGGCCAGGCTTTCGACCTCGGGCTGGTGTGCCGCGACGGCCAGCGCCTTGACGTAGCGGGAGCGATCGAGCAGCTGACCCTCCAGGGCGAGATCGCCCAGCAGGGCCTCCTCGAACGGCTGTGCCTGTTCGGTGAGGGCCTTGACGGCCGCGGCCGCGCGGCCGAAGAACGGGCCGATCACGTCGGGAAAGCCGCCAAGATCGCGGATGGCAGCCTCGATGGCTTCGGCGCGTTCGCGGCCGTTGGCGGCGTTCTGGGTGAGCTCGGTGCGCACCGCATCGGTGCGCGCCTGCGCCACCCTGGTTTCGGCGATCTGGATCTCGGTGTTGGTCAGGTCGAGGACCGCCCGCAGTTGGGCGAGCAGAGTGGTGGTGTCTGGTGTGGTCATCGCGTTTCTTCCCTTGTGCGTTGACTTGGTGTCGGCGCGGGGTTTTGCGCCTCGTTCAGTGGCCTACCCGATATGTCCGATCGGTACTCGCGTGCGGCGGTTGTCACAGTGTTCGGGCAGCGAATTTCACATTCCATTCAGATTTCCTGGACGAACGCCGACCAACTTCCCCACACGTTGCCTCGAACGGTAACGCTGTGGTGCAGAATCGGCCGGCCGATTCTTCGCCGTGACGTTACGTTCGGCGAGCGAATAGCCCTGCAATTCAGCGGTATTCAGCTTTGCTGATGGCACAGTTTGGTCACGGTGGGTATCACGATCGCTTACGGGATCATCACCGGTATTAAGGACTCTCCGATGCCGAGAGTCTGACCGCGCCACATTCCGGGCAAACTGAGCCCAACATCACCGAACGCACCTGTAACACTCACAACCGGCGCGAATCACGCTCGCGGAACGGGGTTTTGCCACAAAGCCCGATGGGTACGTTGGGTTGGAGGATGGGGGACAAGCAAAAGAAAGAAGTGATCGTTATGTTCAGCAGTATCGCGCCGAGCCGGAAGGCTGCGGCGATATGTGCCGGTTGGCTCGTGGGGGGCTTGGCGGCGGCGACGCTCGCCGCGCCGATGGCCTCGGCGGCACCGGACTGCAGCAGCGCCGGCGTTTCCAACACCGTCAGTTCGGTGACTGGCTCAGCACACCAGTATCTCGCCGGCCACCCCGGCGCCAATCAGGTCTTGACGGCGGCTTACACCCAGCCGCGCCCGCAGGCGGAAGCCAATGTGCGCGGGTACTTCACCGCCAACCCCGGGGAGTACTACGAGCTGCGCGGGATCCTGGCGCCGATCGGTGACACCCAGCAGGCGTGCAATGTCACGGTGCTGCCGCCCGATCTACAAACGGCCTACAACGCGTTCATGGCCGGCTGACCCAGCCCGATATGGCGATCCGCCGCCACTGCCTGTGCTGTGGCGGCGGATTGCGTCAGTCCTCAAGGCGTTCCAGCGCCCCGGCAATGACCTCGTCGAATCCGCGCAGCTGCGCCTGCGTCGCCCCGTCGAAGAGCACCGAGCGGACCAGCGCGACGTGGTCGGGTGCCGCGGTGGCGAGCGCAGCACTTCCGACCGGGGTGATCTCGACGGTGGCGCCGCGCCGATCATCCTCGCTATCACGGCGCTCCACCAGGTCACGGGTCCGCATTCGGCGCAGTTGATGGGACACCCGGCTCTGCTCCCAGTCCAGCGCAGCGGCCAGTTCGAGCACCCGGAGTGGACCGCGCTCGGAGAGTGCGACCAATACCTCGTAGTCGGCGAGCGACAATCCGCAGCGCGCCTGAAGGTGGCGGTTCATCGCGACCTGCAGGCGGTTGCCCAATGTCAGGTAGTTGCGCCAGATCCGCTGTTGGTCATTGGTCAACCAGCGCTGAGCCATGCAACCACCATAGCGGAATACATGACACGTCATCTATGTTGTGGCAGTCAGCGCCGGCCACTTAGGCTGGCATCGACCCAAGGGGTGATGACATGGCCGCAACCGTCGACATCAGGCGTGCCGCCGACCGCGCCGCGACAAAGATCGACTGGCTGGACTCCAAGCATTCGTTCTCGTTCGGACACCACTACGACCCGGTGAACACCCACCACGGCCTGCTGTTGGTGAACAACGACGACATCGTCAAACCCGGATCCGGTTTCGACACCCATCCACACCGGGATATGGAGATCGTCACGTGGGTGCTGCAGGGATCGCTGGTGCACCAGGACTCCACCGGCCACTCCGGGGTGATCTATCCTGGCCTGGCCCAACGGATGTCGGCAGGACGAGGCATCTTGCACTCGGAGAAGAACGACTCGTGGACACTGACCGGAAACGAAACACACAGCGATCCAGTGCATTTCGTCCAGATGTGGGTGGTTCCCGACGAGTCGGGCCTCGATCCGGGCTATCAACAACTCGAAATCGATGACGAGTTACTGCGCGGCGGCCTGGTGACGATCGCCTCAGGGATGCCCGAACACAAGGACCAGACCGCGATCGCAATCCGCAACCGGTATGCGGCATTACACGGTGCGCGGCTACAGCCCGGCGACGCCGTGGAGTTGCCAGAAGCTCCGTATCTGCACCTGTTCGTCCCGCGCGGCGAGGTGACGTTGGAGGGTGCCGGTGCGCTACGCGAAGGTGACGCGGTGCGGTTCACCGCGGCGGGTGGTCAGCGGATCACCGCCACCCAGCCCGCCGAAATCCTGGTCTGGGAGATGCATGCCGGCCTGGCGGCTTAGAGTCGCCGCCGCGGTAGTCGGCCCGGGCGGCGCGGTCTACATCACCGACGATTACGCCGGTGCGGTATATCGCGCCGCCGGGCCGCTGACCTACTAGCGATGCACTCGGCTGCCGCGTCCGGTGACTGCGACGTAGATGGCAATCAACACGACGGCGACGACGACGCCGACCAAGAACGGGATGATCGCAAACCCGCCGTTGGAGTTGGAGTATCCGACCTGGTAGGAGATCCACGTCCCCAGGAAGGAACCCACCGCCCCCAGCAGGATCGTCACGATAATGCCAATGTTCTGCTTACCGGGCATCACTAGCCGTGCCAGTGCGCCGACGATCAGTCCGACGACGATCGCTCCAATAATCGTTCCGATCATTGCTGCTCCTCATGTTCTGGCGGCCCCGGAAGGGCACCGCGCCAAGCAGTAGTTCCCCACCTGTGACGCGGATAACCGTCCCGCGGGCAAGAAATTGTCGGCGCGGCAAATCAACGTCGCTGGTCGTGACGACGCCGGTGCCGAACCGCCGCAATGCCGTTACCAAAGTTGGCTGTGTGGTTGCTGAGAATAGGGGTGTACCTGCCGTAGTGGGCTCTCAGCATGAAAGGGCAACTGTGCCAACCATCGCCGCGAAGCTACGCCGCCTGGTCGCGGGCAGCATGGCTGTGACCAGCTGCCTCGCGCTCGCGGCCACGATCGGCATGCCCGTCGCGTCGGCCGATGGCCGTGAGCAACTGGCACAGGCCATCGCCACCACGCGCGGCAGCTACCTCGTCTACAACTTCGGAAGTGGTTATCCGGCGCCAATGCTCAATGCCGGCGGTAATTGGTACGAGCTGACCAACGGCGGCCACCTGATGATCATCAAGGCCGCTTCCAGACGGCTGACTCCCCGGCTGCTGGTCGATACCCACACCGGCTACCAGGCTCGCTGCGAGCAGACTCCTGGCACCCGCACCCGTGAGGGATTGGTGCAGGCCTCCGAGACCTACACCCCGCTGCAGGCGTGGCAGGCGCTCGGGCAGCCGACCATCGCGATCAACGCCAACTTCTTCGATGTCCGTGGGCAGCAGGCCGGTTCGTGGAAGTCGACCGGGTGCAGCTCTCCGCTGGGCGCTTATGTTGACAACACGCAGGGACAGGGCCGGGCCAACGCCGCGGTGACCGGGACCGTCGCCTATGCCGGCAAACAGGCACTGTCCGGCGGCGACGAGGTGTGGACCGCACTGACGACGATGGTCCTTCCCGTCGCGGGTGCGCCATTCGTCGTCCCGCCCAAGTCGCCCAACGACTATGACGCCGCCACCCCGGTGATCCAGGGGCTGCTGGACAAGGGCACCCGGTTCGCCGCGGTCAGCGGACTCGGACTGCTGGCCCCCGGCGACACCGGCCAGCTCAACGATCCAGGCCCCAGCGCGGCGCGCACTGCGCTGGCCTACGCCAGGGACAAGGACGAGATGTACATCTTCCAGGGCGGCAGCTACACACCCGATCAGATCCAGGATCTCTTCCGCGGGCTGGGCAGCGACACCGCGATCCTGCTCGACGGTGGTGGGTCGTCGTCGATCGTGTTGCGCCGCGACACCGGTGGCATGTGGGCCGGTGCGGGCGTGCCGAGAGGCTCCTGCGACACGGTGGCTGTGTTGTGCGATTCCCGTGAGCGCGCCCTGCCCGCCTGGCTGGGCTTCAACTAACGACTCACGCGTGCTGTGGCTCGTAGCCGCAGATGGCTGCCACCTTGTCGGCCGATGCGGAGGCCGGGTCGAATTGGTAACCAAGCCATTCGGTTGCCAGACGCCGGGCGAGTTCGATGCCGACGACCCGCTGGCCGAAGCACAACACCTGAGCGTTGTTGCTCAAGATCGCGCGCTCCACCGAGAAGCTGTCGTGCGCGGTGACAGCGCGGATCCCGGGTACCTTGTTGGCGGCAATGGCGACGCCGAGGCCGGTGCCGCAGACCAGTAGGGCACGGTCGGCGTCGCCGTTGGCGATCATGCGGGCAGCGGCGACCGCGACGTGCGGGTAGGCGGTGTTCTCGTCGGACCTGACCCCGACGTCGACGACAGAAGTGACGCGCGGGTCGGCCTCGAAGTCCTTGCGCAGGATGTCTTTGTACTGGAGCCCGGCGTCGTCGCTGCCGACAACGATACGGAGTTTCTCGTGGCTCATGATCTCTCCTCGATGAGTTCAGCGACAGCATGGATGCACATGGCCAGCGATATCGCGCCGGCATCTGGGGTGCCGACCGAACGGTCGGCCAGCGGCCGAGCCCGTCCAACCTTCGGGCGCAGCTCGGCGGTTTCCACGGCGGCCTTCTCAGCAACCTCCGACGAAGCGAGCCAGGCTGTGCGCCAACTAATTCCGTCCGACACAGCCTGCTCGAGCGACTCAACGAAAGGTCCCAGCGCGTCCAGCATGGTCTTGTCGCCGCGCTTGGCACCGCCGAGTTCCACCAGCGCGTCGTGCCCGGCGCGCACCGCCTCGGCGACGTCGCGATCGCCGGGGGTGCCGCGATCGCCCAGGCGAGCGGCGGCGGCATTCAGCGCCGCGCCCCACAGCACGCCGGAGGTGCCGCCGGCTTTGGCGGCCCAGGCCTCGCCCGCCGCGGTCAGCGCCGCCGCCCCACCGCCACCCTGGGTCACCGCGGCGGCGGCGGCCCGCGAAGCCGCTGTGGCGCCTTTGACCATGCCGCGACCGTGGTCGCCGTCGCCGGCAACAGCGTCGATCCGACCCAGGTCGGACTCCGCCTCGATCATCTGTCCGGCGATCGCCGCAATACCCTGTGCGACAAGCGCACCGACGGCGCGGGAGGCGTCGTCGGCTGTGAGAATCGCGACGGCGCCCGTCTGCCTGGTCACTTCGGCGCGCCGGGTCTCGGCGACGGTGGCGACCGCGCCTTTCCGATAGGCGGGCGTATCGGCCGGTGAGATCCACAGCCGTTCAAGTTCGTCGTCGAGCCACATCACAGTGAGCGAGCAACCGGCCATATCCAGGCTGGTGACCAGTTCGCCAACCTCTGGCTGAATTACAGTGTGCCCGGACGCGACGAGCAACTCGGCGACGGTTTTCCAGACCACGAACAGTTCCTCGTACTTGGTGCGCCCCAAGCCATTGAGGATCACCGCAATGCGGTTCGCGGCGCCACTTGGCTTTTCGGCGAGCACGCCGCAGACCAGCAGCCCGGCGAGTTCGGCGGCCGTGGGCATCTCATGGCTTGATACGCCCGGCTCGCCATGTATGCCCAGGCCCAGGTCCATGGTGCCAGGGCTGACCGTGAACAACGGCCGGTCGGCTCCGGGCATGGTGCAACCGTCGAACGCCACACCGAGGGTGCGGGTGGCGGCATTGGCCTTGGCCGCTGCTGCCTCGACCGTGCCGAGGTCGGCGCCTTCCTCCGCGATCGCACTGGCACAGCGGAATACGGTGAAATCGCCGGCAATACCCCGGCGCTTGGCGGCGTCCTGCGGAGCGGCACTGGCAATGTCGTCTGTCACCGCTAGATACCGCGCCTCGATCCCTTGGTCGCGCAATTCCTGCACGGCCAGGCCGAAGTTCATCACGTCTCCGGCGTAGTTACCGGTGATCAACAGCACCCCGGCATCGCCGTGCGCGGCTTGCGCCACCGATACCACCTCCCGCGCGGAGGGCGAGGTGAAGATATTGCCGACCACTGCGCCGTCGGCAAAGCCAGGCCCGACCACGCCGCAAAATGCGGGGTAATGGCCGGAACCACCACCGACGACGACAGCGACTTTGCCCGTGGGGGTTTCAGTCGCTCGCACCACGCCACCGGGAACCCCGACGACATAATCCGCGTTGGCGTCCAGGAAGCCGGCGAGCATGTCCTCGGTGAACGTGGCCGGGTCGTTGAACAGGCGTGTCATCTCAGCACCTCATCGATGAATGCGGATCAGTGAATGTGGCTGCCGCCGTTGATGTCAACGGTGGTTCCGGTCAGATAGGCGGCGTCGTCGCTGGACAGGAAGGTGATTACTGCAGCCACTTCCTCGGTGGTCGCGGTGCGGCCGACCGGGATGTCGGCGGCCAGCTTGGCTTCCTGCTGGTCGGTGGACCCCACGCGAATATTGGTGTCGACCGCGCCCGGGGTCACGGCGTTGACGGTGACCCCGGTCTCGGCGATCTCGCGGGCCAGCGCCTTGGTGAAGCCAAGGATCGCGGCCTTGGCCGAGGAGTAGGGCACCTTGCCGAACACCCCGCCGCCGCGCTGCGCGCTCACCGAGCTCATATTGACGATGCGACCCCAGCCTTGGCCGATCATCGCCGGCAGGAACGCCTTGGTCACCAGGTAGGTCCCGGTGGCGTTGACGGCCATGACCGTGTTCCAGATGTCGAGCGTGGTCTCCAAGAACGGGACCGGCGAGGTGATACCGGCGATGTTGGCCAGCGCTCCCACCGGAGGTAAGTTGCCGGAGGACACCTCGGCGGCGACCGCGGCTTGGGCCAGGGTCACCGACTCTTCAGAGGTGACGTCCACTGCGTGGCCGAAAGCCGGTACGGCGTACTGATTCCCGATTTCGGCGGCCACCTTGGCGGTCTTCTCACCGTCCAGGTCCAGGATGACGACGGCCCAACCCTCGCGTGCGTAACGCTGAGCGACGGTCATGCCGATACCACGCTCCGAGGTGGCCCCGGTGATCACTGCGGTTTTCATGATTCTCCTTGAGATCAGTTCTGTTAGATCAGTTCCGAGATGAGGTGCCCGGTTTGGACTGCCCAGCCGGGTCGTTCGTCATGGGTGATGTCGCGGGTTTCCAGCTCCAGCGCGAAATGGCTGTGGTAGCCAGCGCCGGCAAGCGCCTTGAGGCCGCGGCCAAAATCGACGGCGCCGTTGCCGACGGACAGGTTGATGTCGCCGGGCACAGCATCGCGGATGTGCACATGCGCGATGTGGGGGCCGAACCGGTCCACGAACTCGACCGGATCCCCGCCGGAGGCGACGATGTGGCTGAAGTCCATCACAATCCCAACCCGGCCCTCGACGCGTTCGGTCAGTGCCCCAGCACGATCGATGTCGAAGCACAGTCGGTGGAAGTGCAGTGACTCGGTCCACAATTCGACTCCTGCGGAGGCGGAAATACCGGCCGCCCAGATGAGTTCGGTGGCGACTCGGTCGAGGTCGATGTCCAGCGATTCCAGCGGATCGTGGCTCAGTGCGCCGCACGGCAGCACCAGAGCGCGCGATCCGGTGGCGGCCGCGAGTGCGACGAGCGCCTCGACGTGCGCAGTGCGGGCAGCACGGGCGGCGACGTCCAGCGCGGCGTTGAGGTCGCCGACGTCGCCGTTGATCGATCGCACCGTCAGCCCGGACTCCGCAACGGTGGCGGCGACGGCGGCGACGGCCACCTCGTCCAGGACATAGGGCACGTGGTCGCAGACGCCAGGCAGGGCGCCGAGGTCGATCTCGGTGAAACCCAGACCCGCGATCGTCTGCAGCGCCGCAGGCAGCGGCTGGTGCCGAAAACTGATCGTCGAACAGCCGAGCCGGGGATGGAATGTCGCGTTCACGTCACCTCCTGTGATGGCGACCACAGTATCCCAGTCGACTGTTAACAGTCAACGGGCGACTATACGTTGATGTCGACTGTTGACATCTATTGTGCGCGGGATCACACTGGTTGCCTACTGCACTGTTGACCGTCGACAGTGGCCTGGATTGCTAATTGGAAGCCCAGGTGGGAATGGTTTTGAAAGGATGACCACCATGAGCGCTGACGCTCTGAGGATGCGCGGGCCGGTGAACGGCACACCGGACGCCAGGCGGGTCGCGATCGGTTCCGCCGTCGGCGCCGTCATCGAGACTTACGACTTCATCGGCTTCGGTACCGCGGCCGCCCTGTACTTCGGCCACGCGTTCTTCCCGAACTCCAGCCCGGTCGCCGGCACGTTGGCCGCGTTCGCCACCCTCGGCGTCGGCTTCGCCGCCCGCCCACTCGGTGGCATCATCGGCGGGCACCTCGGCGATAAGCTCGGCCGCAAACCCGTGCTCGTCGCGTCGCTGATCGTCATGGGACTGGCGACCTTTGCGATCGGACTGCTGCCCACCTATGCCGCGGTCGGCGTGCTGGCGCCGGCGCTGTTGGTGACCGTTCGCATCGTCCAGGGCCTGGCGTTCGGCGCCGAGTGGGGTGGCGCCATCCTGATGAGCTACGAGCACGCGCCGTGGAAGAAGAAGGGTCGCTACACCGGCATCGTGCAGGCAGGGTTCCCGGTCGGGCTGCTCTTGGCCAACCTGGTCTTTCTGGTGAGCGTCCACCTCGGTGGCGACTGGGCCTGGCGCGTGCCGTTCCTCGCCAGCATCTTCCTGGTCATCGTCGGCCTGATCATCCGGGCCCGGGTGCCCGAATCCCCGGTGTTCGAAGACGTCAAGAACGAGGGCAAGATCGTGCGCTCCCCGATCGTCGAGGTCCTACGCACCGATTGGCGAAATATCTTGCGCGGCATCGGACTTCGCATTGCCGAAACCGCCGGTTACGCGGTGTCCATCACCTACATGATCAGCTATCTGAAGAACGCCCACCTCGCTACCGCGACCCAGACCCTGGTGGCGCTGTGCATTGCCTCGTTCCTCGGCATCTTCGCGACCATGGCGTGGGCGAGACTGACCGACCGGGTGGGCCGCCGGCCGGTGTACATCTGGGTGTGCGCCCTCGGCATCCCGTTCGGCGTGCTGATGTTCCTGCTCGTCAACACCGGGCTGCTCGTGCTCATCGTCGCGACCTTCGTGGTCGCCTACGGCGTGTGCCAGAACGCGCTGGCGGGCGCGCAGGGGGCCTGGTTCCCGGAGCTGTTCACCGCCAACACCCGCGCTTCCGGCGCCTCACTCGCCTACCAGATCTCGGCCATGGTCTCCGGCTTCACGCCCTTCATCACGACGCTGTTGTTCGAGTGGTTCGGCTGGATGGGGCCGGCACTGCTGTTCTCCGGCTATGCCGCCATCGGCCTGGTGGCCGCGCTGTCCACCCGGGAGACGTGGGGTGCTGCCGAGCGCCAAGCCGCGGACCTGGCCGCCTCCCAATCCCATGTGCTGGCCGCCTGATGCGGGCCGACAAGGTTCGAGATGCCGCGTACCGCATGCGCCATCACGTCCTGAACATGGGTGAAGCACAGGGACAGGGCTACGTCGGCCAGGCCCTGGGAGCCGCCGACATGCTGGCCGCGGTCTACGCCGACCAGCTGAACTACCGGGCTGACGACCCGCATTGGGACGGCCGCGACCGCTTCCTACTGTCGACCGGGCACTACGCGATCGGGTTGTATGCGGCTCTGGCCGAGGCCGGCATCATCGGCGTCGACGAGCTCGACACCTACGGTTCCGACGACTCCAGATTGCCGATGTCCGGAATGGCCAGCTACACACCGGGAGTGGAGATATCCGGTGGATCGCTCGGGCACGGTCTGACCGTGGCTGTCGGGATGGCTTTGGGGCTGCGACACCAAGGCTCGAGGGCTCGTGTGATCAACTTCCTGTCCGACGGCGAACTCGACGAGGGTTCGACATGGGAAGGCGCCATGGGTGCTGCGCACCATCGGCTGGGCAACCTGGTTGCCATGGTCGACATCAACGCGCTGCAAGCCGACGGTCCCACAGCCGGTGTGCTGCGCACTGAGCCGGTGGCCGACAAATGGGCGGCCTGCGGCTGGCATGTGCAACGCATCGACGGCAACGATGTCGGCGCGCTGCTCGAGGCCTTCGATCTCTGCGATCCCGATAGACCATCAATCATTCTGTGCGACACGAGAATCGGATGTGGGGTACCACTGCTGGAGGACCGCGAGAAGGCGCACTTCATGCGCATCGACGCCGACGAATGGCAGATCTGCCGCGATCAGCTCACCCAGAACCACGAAGGAGTTCCCGCGTGACCGCGCCCGCCAAGCTCAAGACTTCGGCGATGATCGCGTCGTTCGCCGATCCCGGCCAGAAGACCGCGCCGGCGCCATTCGGCCACGCTCTGGTCAAGGCCGCCCGGGACGACGACCGGATCGTCGGCCTTACCGCCGATCTGGGCAAGTACACCGATATGCACATCTTTGCGACTGAGTTCCCCGACCGGTTCTTCCAAATGGGGATGGCCGAGCAGTTGCTCTTCGGAGCAGCGGCCGGCATGGCGGAGACCGGTCTGGTGCCGTTCGCATCGACGTACTCGGTGTTTGCCGCGCGGCGAGCCTACGATTTCATCTGCCTGGACATCGCCGAGCCGAATCTCAACGTCAACATCGTCGGCGGCCTACCGGGGCTCACAACCGGGTACGGACCGTCACATCAGGCCACCGAGGACATCGCCATCTTCCGCGGCATGCCGAACCTGACGATCGTCGACCCGTGCGATTCGGTGGAAATCGAGCAGGCCGTACCGCAGTTGGCCCGGCACCCGGGACCGACGTATCTGCGGCTGCTACGCGGGAATGTGCCGACAGTGCTCGACGAATACGGCTACCGTTTCGAGCTCGGCAAGGCCAAGACGCTCAGGGACGGGGCCGACGTCGTGCTGATCTCCAGCGGACTGATGACAATGCGTGCGTTACAGGCCGCCGACGCACTCGCCTCGCATAACGTCGGCGTCGCGGTGGTGCACACCCCGACCATCAAACCGTTCGACGCTGAAACCGTGCTGGCGCAGGTTGATTCGGACCGCTTGGTGCTGACGTGCGAGAACCACACGGTGATTGGCGGACTCTTTGAGACGGTGGCCTCCGCCGCTGTATCGCGGGGCCTGAGCCGACAGATCACGCCCATCGCGCTACCAGACGAATTCCTGGCTGCCGGCGCCCTGCCGACGCTGCACGATCGCTACGGGCTATCGACAACGAAGATCGTCACGACGGTACTGGAGCGACTGTAGAGTGTTGACAACTGAATGTTGACATTAAGGGAGCGTCCCATGTCGGTGGATGGCACGTCGTTGCTGCGGCTGGAAAAGACCAGCCTGCGCGAGCAGGCGCTGAGTGCTCTGCGGCGCGCCATCACCACCGGCCAGCTCACCCCCGGCACGCATCTGGTGGAAACGGATTTATCCGACGCTCTGCAGATCAGCCGCGGCACCCTGCGTGAGGCCATGCGCCAGCTACAGCAGGAAGGCCTCATTTCAATGGGCGCCCGGGGCCGCCTGTCGGTACGACACCTGGACGCCAAGGAGATCCGCGACATCTTCAATGTCAGGGCGGCATTGGAATCGCTGGCCGCCCGCGAATTGGCTTCTCGCGCAGACCGGGCGGACCTGGTGACAGCGCTGCGTCACGCCGTCGATGAGATGCAACGCTGGGCGGCCGCCAACCTTGAGGACCGGATCGAGGCCGACTTACGTTTCCACCGCACGATGTGCCAACTAACCGGAAACGAGACGCTCCTGCACCAGTGGACATCGCTGGAAGGCAGCATCCGGATGTCAATCATGTTCGCCGGCGTGGACCGCGCGATCAAAAACATGGATGCCAAACGACATAACGACATTGTCGACGCCATCGAGTCGGGGGACGGCGACAAGGCCGCCGCCACGGTTCAGGACCATATGTCGGGTGCGGCGTCGACGTTGGTCGGTTCCGCGTAGTAGGGCGCCTAACCCGTCAGGGCTGCCCGAGCACCCGGCGCATAACCGCGTCGCGCGCGCGGGCCGGGAGCTTGGTCATCACCGTCATCTGGATCGTGGTGGCCACCCCGACCGGGTAGCGCGCCTTGGCACGGCGAGCGGTCAGCGCCTCGTGTACCACCTTGGCCACCTTTTCCGGGTCCACGGCCAGCCGCTGCTGCATCTGAATTGACTTGCGCATGCCTGCAACATGTTTGGTGTAGAGGGCGCGGTGGTTCGCCGTCAGCGCGGCTTCCATGTCGGCGACAGCCTGGTCGGCCGTGCGCCACAGGTCGGTGTCTGTCTGGGCCGGCTCGACCACACTGACCGCGATCTGCCATGGGCGAAGCTCAAGTCGCAGCGCATCGGCGGCAGCCTCGAGTGCGAACTTGGAGGCGCTGTACGCACCCATCATCGGTGCCGAAACCTGGCCATTCACACTGGAAATGAACACGATTCGGCCACGCGACTCGCGCAGCAGCGGAAGCACCGCCGAAGTGACAGCGAGTTGACCGACGACATTGACGTCCAATTGCCGTCGAATCTCGGCCGGGGGCAACCCCTCCAGCGGGCCGGTGACTGCGATTCCGGCGTTGTTGACCACCGCATCAAGACGCCCCGGCAGCACCTCTAGCAGCGCGGCGACCTGTGCGTCGTCGGTGATGTCGAGCGTGACCGCACTGACCCGAGGTAGTGCTGACAACGCTTCGGCGTCGGCCGCACTACGCACACCGCCGATGACGTCCCAGCCGGCGGCGGCCAGATAACTCACTATCGACCTACCGATTCCCCGGGCTGCGCCGGTGACCAGAACAGTGGGCATAGGCCCGACTGTAGCTATCCCGCCGCGGGTCGCGGGCCGTACCGGAAGACGGCCAGACTGGTTGCCACCACGATCGCAGCCAGCCCGATCACCGGTGCCACCGTCCAGCGCGTCATCGTCGCACCGACCATCGCGCCCGCGCATAGCGTCGCCACCACGCTGAAGCGCAGCTTTTGGCGCGCCCCGCTGCCGCCGGCGAGCCGACTGTCGACGCCGATGCCTACCAGCGTGGACGTCAGCACCGTGGTGCTGAGTTCCTGCACGCCGAACTGGCGCGCGGCGGCGTTCTGGGCGCCGAAGGTCAGGGCCAGGCCGGCGATCAGGATGAGCTTGCCGTTGTCGTGATAGTCCACGACGCCGGTGCCGGCGAGCACCGCCAGCACGCCCAGCAGGACCACCTCGCTGCCCAGCGCCGCCGTCAGCCATACCCGCACCTCGTAGTCGAAGTGGCGCGCGAACCGGCCGCCCAACACGGTCCCGACGAGGAAGCTGACGAACGAGAGGATCGCGGCGATCATGTCCACCCCGGAATGCGGAACGAACCAGAATCCGAGGAAGACCACGTTGCCGGTCATGTTGGCGACGAACACATGCCCGAGCACCAGCACGCTGACCGCGTCGACCAAGCCGGTGGCAAAGGTCAACAGCAGCAGCGCGACGACGGTGGAGCGTTCCGATACGGGCGAGGCGACGACCATGCGCCAAGTATCGCCAATCGGCGTCTCAGAGCCTCGGCGTGAGGTCCAGCGACGTCACGGTGGTCATCTTGGTGACCAGCCAATGCGAGCCCTCCCGGGTGAGCTGCACGCGGTAGGACAGGTACTTCGTCGACGGGATGTCCTTGCTCAGCGGGCTCTTCGACGTGGTGTTGGTGTAGACGATCGCGGTGGCATCTGAGCCATTCAGCGATTCGACGGCCGCGCCGACCACTTCGGTGCTGTTGGTGACCTTGGCCTGTTTGTTGGTCGGCACGATGGCGTCGACGTACTTGCGGTACTGATCCTCGAAGTCCCCGGACAGGTACTTCGCTGACCGGTCCGGCAACTTGTCCATGTCGTCGGGGGTGTAAGTCCACAGCGTCGTGATCGCCTCGGCAGCGGTGCGGGCGATAGTGAGCTTGGTGTCGACGGTCGCCCGGTCCATCAGATAGGGCTGCACGGTGGCACCGGCGAAGGCACCTGCCGCGACAAACAGCGCCGCCGATACGCCCACCGCTAGAGTTTTCTTGTTGGGGCTGAAGCGCTTTCGCGCCTTCGGCGACTCTTCGGTTGCCGACTCGGAGGCGGTCTCGGCGACGCCAAGCTCGACGGCCTCGCTACGCACCTCGCGGTCGGACGCCCCGTCAGTCAGATCACCTGCAGTAGGTTGCTGATCTTCCACGGCCCTGCCGCACCTCCTTCTTGAGTCGCGGTGACCATCCAGCGGCTACCGCTTTCGATGGTCTTGCCGTCGGGCATCCTGGTCTTGGTCGTGGCGGCCACTGCCACATCCGCACTGCCGTCGCGGTTCCAGCGCTCGATACCGAGGGCCTGCACGGTGCCCGCCGTCGGCTCGGCCCGGGCCACCTGGATGACGACCTCGTTCATCTTGTCCTGATACAGCTTGGCGAACTGCCCGGTGCCCTGGGACAGCACCTTGTCGGCGTAGTCGTTGGCGTGGAACGGGTCGATCGACGTGTACTGCGTGACGAAGCCGCGAACGAAACTCAGCACCGCCACCTCACGAATCGCGTCCTGCCGCTGGGTTTCCCGTTTCACCAGCAGCAGAGTGCTCACCGTCAGTGCGGCGATGATCGCGACCGCGGCAAGACCCGCGACCAGCGGCAGTACCCACCGGCGCGGTTGCGCGTCGGGCAGCCGGAACAGCTCCTGGGCGTCGGCGTCGACCTTGCGCCGCGGGCTCACTTCGCCTCCCCCGACGGGTTGGGCTTAGCCAGCACCGAGAGATTGGCCACCTGCCACTGACCGGAGGCGGATCGCTCGAAGCTCACCTGCACGGTCGCGGTGATCAACCGTTGGTTGGGGGCTTCGCCGCGCTGGCCCTGCATGAGCAGCAGCATCTCCCCGCGATCGCCGGTGTTGGTCAGCACGGCGCTGTTGGTGACCCAATAGTCGTTGTCGACAGCTCCGGCCTTGCGAACCGAATCCTGCTGGGCCACAAGCTGTTGCCGATAGCCGTCGGTCACCAGCCCCCGGGCCCGCGCGAAATCCGCGTCGATGGTGGCGACGTTGTAACTCAGCATCTGCTGGACGAGCTTGGGTCCCTGCACCGCCAGCTGCTGACGGCTCTGCTCGACGGCGAGTTCAGGCCGGTACACCGCGAAGTACCCGAGTGCGGTCGCCGCACCGGCGACCACCGCGAGCGCCACCAGCACCGCACCGGCGAACTTCCGCCGATTGGGACGCTCGGCGACGCGGTGCACCCCGGTGCGCGCGAGCAGATCGGCGAACGTCCGATTGCGCGGGTCCCACAACGGCCACAGCCAGCCGATGAACAGTGCGGCGGTGTCAAGCAGGTGCGCGACATCGCGCACGAGCAAGCGCCACGGATCGATCGGGGCGCCATCGCGTCTGACGACAGCGATACCAGCCAGCGAGCGGCCGAGTGTCCACCCGGTGAGCGACGGCAGCAGCAGCCGGTTGAGTGCCATGGCCAGGAACACCGCCGCGGCCAGGGCAATCACCGTCCACCGCAACCACCCCCGGCCCGATATCGACGCCGACTGTGCGACCAGCAGACAGGTGATCACCACACCGGTGGGAAAGAACACGTCGACCGCGAAGGCGCCCGCACGCGCCGGCCAGCTCGCCAACACAGCGGCGGGCGTCTGGCCAGTCACCTCGATGGCGTCGATCTCGACGGCGGTGGCGTCAGCCTCGTCGGCGTCCGGGGCCGTCACCGTCACTTACTCACCTGGTCGAGTTTGGCGATCTTGTAGGTGCCTCCCTCGGGCATCATCCGGACCCGCAGACGGTAGCCCTGCTCCTGATCTTGCGTCTGGGAGTTGGACACCTTCACCCGCACGGCCACCAGGACGTCCATCGAGCCGTCATCGTTGTGCCGTTCCACGGCCGCGCGCATGTTGGAGACCTGCACCTGGACCTTGGCGGCCTGGTAGGCGTCCACCAGAAGCCCGCTGTAGAGGGTTGCCTGCGCACCGAAGTCGCCCGTCGCGCACTCGATGATCTTCTGCTGACTGGCTGCCATCGCGGCGGCGTCAGGTGCCTGAGTGGCGGTGACGCAATCCTTGGCGGCAGCCAGCGCGACCGTCTCCGCCCGAGCCGCGGCAACACTCTTCTGGTGCGCGCGCATGGCGAAGAAACCGCCGGCGGCGATCAGCAGGCTCGCGATCACCAGTGCCGAGCACACACCCGCCAGTCGGCGCCCACTCAGCCGGGACCCTCGCGGCTGCTCACCGTCAGCTGCTTGCGTCTCATCGACCGCACTGGCCTGGGACTCGACGATGTCGTCGTCGGTAGCCGGTCTCACCGACTCCTCGACTTCGCTACGTTCAGCCTCATCATCGGTGTGGGCGGGGTGGGGGTCAGCCGGCCGGGGCCAGCATCTCCTTCCATCCGTCGTCTCCTGTACTGCTCGAGTTGCTGACGCTGTATTTCACACCGTCAGGACCGACCAACTCCCCGCTCTGCGGGCTGTAGATGGCCGTATTGCCCGCTGCCGGGGTGTACGTGCAGGGATTCGGCTGCTGGCCGTTGCACTGCACGGTGCCAGTCCCGGATGGGCTGGCGTTGTCACTGACCGGTGGCGGGGTCCCTGGCAGCAGATCGGCCGGCAACGGGTTCATCCCGTTGTTGATCGAAGGTGCCGGTATCACGGTACCGGGGTTCACTGGCTGGTCGCATCGCGCACCGGGCGCCGGGCAGTTCAGCACCTGGTTGGGATCACCGAACCACGGGTTGTTCCCCAGCGGCGTGTACGGCTCGTTGCTCCGGCACTCCATCGGCGTCGCCGCCCGTTTCCCGGGCACATCCGTGCACGGGAAGTTACGTGCGCCACGAACCACGTTCGCGGGGGTGTCCTTGGGGATCTTGCAGTACAGCCCGTTCTCCACCGGCATCGGCCTGGTGTCCGCGGGTGCACGCCACTGGCTGGCCGGCAGGAAGCCGGTCAGACACGGCGGCGGCTGGTTGATGGTCAACCCGAAGTCCAGCGCCGCCTGACCCGGGTACGGCGCCGACACCGACTGCGCGACCGAAGCGCCCTGCGGCAACAGCACCAGTGACTGCTCGACGCCCTTGTTGTAGCGCTTGAGCATGTCCAGCACGATCTCGAGGTTGGCCAGCGTCTGCGGCAACGCCTCGCGTACGTCGCTGAACACCGCGTTGACCGCGTCGGCGGTCGGTGCGGCCTGGCGCAGCCCATCGCGCAACGCCTGATCCTGTGCAGCGGTCTGCGACGCGATGGTGTTCAGGTTCGCCGACCACCGCTGGATCGCATTCGAGGAGTCGATCTGGCTGTCGATGACGGCAGGCGAATTCGCGATGATGTCGTTGACGTCGGCGATGTTGGTCTTGAAATCACCCACGATCGCCTGCGTGCCGTCGACCAGGCGTTGCAGCGACGGGCCCAAACCGCCTACCGCCTGGGCGGTTTCGTTCAACAGCACCGGGATCTTGTCGGCAGGCAGCGCGGCGAGTCCCTTATTGGCCGCATCCAGCGCCGGGCCGATCTCCTCCGGCACCGTCGACTTCGTGATGGTCTGCCCGCTGGCGAAGTACTGACCAGGATTTCCGTCGGACACCAGGTCGAGGTACTGCTCACCGACCGCGGACACCGAGTGCACATTGGCCGACGCGTCGAGCGGAATCTTGTACTTGTCGCTGATGCTCATGGTCGCCCGGACACCGTTCTCGGTGGGCTCGACCTCGGTGACTCTGCCGATCGTGATACCCCGATAGGTGACGTTGGCCGTCCGGTACAGACCACCCGACGACGGCAGGTCCGCCTTCAGTTCGTACTGCCCGATACCCGCCAGCGTGGGCAGGCGCAGGAAATACCAGCCCAGCACCAGCAGGGCGACCACCGTCAGCACGCCGAACACGACGAGCTGTGTCTTGATGAAGCGCGTCAACATCTACTCGTCACCCCTTCACTCGCCACGCTCGACAAACGGTCCGCCACCGTCGGTCATGTTCGGGTGAGGCGTGAACCGGACATCCGGAATCATCGTCTGCGGATCGCGACCCCAAGCCTGCTCGAGGGCGCGCAGCATTCCCGAGACTCCGGTACCGGTCAGGAATGCGTTGTCGAGCGAGCTCAGCGTCAGGTCGAAAGTGGCCGACGTATTGATGTAGTCGCCACGAATCACCTTCGGGATGTTGTCGATCGGGTACGGAGCCGTGATGACCAACTTCAGCGAGTCGATCAGATACGGCGCGGCCCGGCCGAACTGCTTGAGCGGACGCTGCAGCAGCGCCAGGTTGGTGTCGAAATCGGCACGCGACTGCGACAGCGTCTGATCGGTGATCGCACTGAACCGGCCGAGCGCCTCGACGGCGCCGGTGAACCGGTCCCTGGCATCGGCGAAATACTTGATCAGCGGCGGGAATTCGGTGAGCACGCGGTCCAGGGTGGCGTTACGAGCGGCAACGATCGACACCAGTTCGTTGGTCTTGTCGATCGCCCGGGTCAGGTCGTCGCGCTGCTGGTTGAGCTGATCGGTGAACGTGTCCAGCTTGCCCAGGAAGTCGCGGATCTGCTCGGCGTTGCCGTCCAGGATGTTGGAGACCTCGGTCTGGATGATCTCCAGGTTCGGGATGCCGCCACCACGCAGCACGGTGGCGATGCTGGCCAGCGTGCGTTCAGTGGTCGGGAAGGACTGCGAGTTCTTCAGCGGGATCGTCGCGCCGCTGCGCAGCGGCTCGGACGACGGATTCGGCGGCGGATCCAGCTCGACGTGCTGAGTGCCCAGCAAGCTGGTCTGGCCGATCCGCGCAATGGCGTTGGCCGGCAGCTTGATTCCGGGCTGCAGCTCGAGCGTCAGGGTCGGAATCCAGTTCTTCAGCTCGATGGCGCGCACCGAACCCACGAACACGTCGGCAACTCGCACGCGGCTGTTGACGTTGAGCGCCAACGTATCCGGCATCTGGACGTAGATGGTCATCTTGTCCTTGCCGCTACCGGGCCCGCCCGGCATCGGCACGTTGGCGATACCGCGCCAGCCGCACGACGTCAGCACCAGCGCCGTCAACAGCAGGATGAAACCGCGCCAGCCGAACCGGCGGGCGGTGGTCAGAATGGCACTCACTGTCCACCTCCCGCTTCAGCGGGCAACACCGGACCGGCGGCGGGAGCCGCGGGTGCGGCCGCCGGAGCCCCGCCGTTGATCTGCTGCGAGACGGGCAACGGTCCAGGGACCACGTCCGGCCCCGGCGGTGGCGGCGGGATCGCGCCCGGGTACCACGGCGGCGGCAGCGGATTGTTCTGGTCGTAGGAGTTCGACGGGGCACCACCGCGCGGGCCACCCGGCGGGTAAGAGACCGGGTCGGGACCGCCCAGCAACGCCGCCAGCGAGTCCGGGGTGAGCATGTTGGCGGTGAACGCCTGCACGTCCACACCCTGCATGCCCGGCGCCACAATCCAGCCCGGCTCGTGATTGCCGTGCGAGAACAACGTGTCCCGCGACCAGATGCCGGGCACCGTCGTGTCCTTGTACCCCGGCGGCGGCCGCAGCCGTTCCTCGGAGTAGGCCACGTACTTCGGCAGCATCTCGGCGGTCGAGAACTGGTTGACGCCGAACGGCGGGAAGTTGAACTTGATCGCGTCCATGATCGGCGCGAGGTACTCCGCGCACATCTCTGCCGAATCCTGATAGCCCAGCCGGCTACCGGACTGGATCGCGCTACAGATGAACTGCAACGGGTTGGCGAAGCTGGCGATGGTCGGAATCGCCACCAGCGCACCGTGCGTCGGGTGGTAGATGTTCTGCAGGTTGGCGGCCAGGTTCGGGTAGACGTGCAACACCGTCTCCAGGCCGTTGCGCGATTCCGGCTGCAGGACCTGGGTCGTGACCTCGGAGAGGTTGTTGATGTCCTTGCTCAGCACCGAACCGTTGTCGTTGACGAACTTGCGCGCCGTGGTCAATAGCGTGTCAATGTCCTTGACCGCCTTGGCGACTTCTTGATCTGAGTGGCTGAACGAGTTGGTGAAGGTGGCCAGGTTGTTGTTCAGCGACACCAGCTGCTGGTCACTCTTGTGCAGTGCGTTGACGAACAGGGCCAGGCTCTTGAGCACACCGAAGAAATCGCCACGCCCTTCGTTGAGCGCCGTCACCGCGTCGGACAGCGCCTTGAACGTGGTGTTGATCTGCTCGCCCTTGCCCTCCAGCCCGTTGGCGAAGGACTCCAGGACATCACCGAAGGGGCCCTTGGGCTGATCGGGTGTCGGGCCGAGTTTGGTGACGATATCGGAGATCTGGTTACGCAGGTCGTCCCACTCCACCGGCACCTGGGTGCGTTCGATCGGGATGACGGCGTTGTCGGCCATCACCGGACCGCCGTTGTAGGGCGGTGCCAGCTGGATCACCCGGGAGGCAACCAGACTCGGGTTGAGGATCGTCGCGGTGGCGTCGGCGGGGACCTTGTACTTGTTCTGGTAGTTGAAGGTGACCTTCATCTTGTCGCCGGCCGGTTCGATCTTGTCGATCTGGCCGACCTGCACACCCATGATCTGGACGCGGTCACCCGGGTACAGCGCGAGCGCCTCGGGGAAGTACGCCACCACAGTGTTGGTGGTCAGCTTCTTGTACAGCTGGTAGCCGACCAGCCCCGCAACCAGCGCGATGATCACCACGAGGGTGCCCACGACGACGGACATCCGAGACATCTTCGGCACACCCAGATTACGAATATTGAAGACTGTCGACATCGCTTACGCTCCCCCTCCCTGATCGACGGGCGCCAGGTCCCCGACCGGCGGCACCTGCGGCCCCGGTCCCGGTGGCGGGATCGGTCCGATGAGGGCGTTCGGCGGTGGGGCGTAGCCGGGGATATCGGTGGCCGGTCCCGGTGTCGGGGCGACCGGAACGGTGCGGGCTCCCGGCGGACCGGGCGCCAGCGGCGGGGCCGGCACGCCGGCCACGTTCGGGGAAAGCTCGCCGGGGAAGGCTGCGCTCGGCACGCCCGGGCCGCCGACCGCGGCGGGGTTCGGCGCTGAGATCGGCACGTCGGCGAGCGGGTAACCACCCGGCACCGGACCGAACGGACCGTCCGTCAGGCCGGCACAGGGCAGCGGGTTGCCCGGTGTCGGAATGCCATCGGCGGGTGGGGTGTACGAGCACGGTGAGCCCGGGCCGACGGCGGGACCGGGATGGTCCGGTGTGCCCTCCAGCGGGATCGGGGCCGGCGGCGGCGCACCGTTGGGCTGGCGCTGTCCGTTGGGATCGGGGAACTTGAAGGCCGGCAGACCCGCGTTGCGCCAGAACTGTTCGGGATCGATGCCGCGCTTCTTGAACGCGGCGTCCACCCACGGCTGCAGGATCTGGTAGGGCACCAGGTTGACCACCAGCACCTTGAAGTACGGACCCGACCCGATGGCCTCGGCCAGTGCGCCCATGAACTTCGAGGCGGTGATCAGCACATCGGACAGGTCGGTCTTGTGCTTCACCAGCACATCGCTGATTGTTTTGAGCTGCTCCAGAACATGATTCAGGTTCGGATTGTCGTTGACGAATCCGGTGAACTGCTCGGAGAGCGCAGAAACATTGGCCAGCAGGTAGTCGACCTCGGAACGGCGCTCGTTGACGGCGGCCAGCAGGGTCTGGGCGTTGACCGCCAGGCGGTTGATCTGCTCGCTGCGGTTACCGAGCACGGCGGCGACCTTGTTGGCGTTGGCCAGCAGTTGCTTGAACTGCTCGTCACGCTTTCCGATCGTGTCGGAGAACCGGGCGACCCCGTCCAGCGCCGCGCTCAGGTGCGGATAGGTCTGATCGATGGTCTCGGACAACACGTTCAGCGACCGTTTGACGGTGTCGATATCCCAGCCCGCAGCGGCTTTCGTCACATCGAAGACCGCGTCGTAGATCTGGTAGGGCGTGGTGGTCTGGCCGATCGGCAGCACCGCGCCCGCCTGCAGCAGCTTGCTGCCTCGCGGCTCGATCTCGAGCACCCGCTTGCCCAGGATCGTCTCGGTGCGGATAGCCACTCGGCTCTCGGTGCCAATCTGCCTGGGGCCCAGGTTGAATCCGATCAACACGTGGTCGCCATCGATCTTCAGCGACTTGACCGTGCCGACGTCCATCCCGGCGATACGCACCTTGTCATCGGGGTTGAGGCCCGCGCTGTCGCTGAATTGGCCGTAGTAGGTCGGCTGGGCGAACAGCTGGGGAATACCGGAGAAGCTCTGTCCCACAGCGACGACGAGCACGATGATCACGATGCCGGCCAGGCCGTTCTTGATCCGGTTGGGAGTCTCTAGCGTCCTCATTGCGGCGTGCACCTACCCGTGGGCTGCTGAGTGATCTTCACGGTGCGGACCGGGCCACCGGGCTGCAGACCGTTGAGCTTCAGGTTGATGTCACACAGGTAGAAGTTGAAGAAATCGCCGTAGATACCGCCGGCGCGGCCGATCATCTTCACTGCCACCGGCAACTTGGTCAGCAGGTCGTCGAGGCGGTCCTGACCGTCGGCCAGCGGCTGCTGGATGGTCTCGAGCTTGCCGATCGTGTCCTTGAGCTGCGGGCGATCATCGGCCAGCAGATCACTCAAAGTGCCTGCCGCACTGCTGATGTTCGCGGTGGCTGAGGCCAGCGGGTCGGCGCGGTTCTTCAGGCCGGTGATGAGGATCTCGAAGTTGTTGACCGTCTGGTCGAAGTCCTTCTCATGCTTGACGGTGGTGTCCAGCACGGTGTTCAGGTTGGTGATCACCTCGCCGATCGCCTGATCACGGTCCGCCAGCGCAGAGGTCAGCTGGGCCGTCTGATCCAGGATGTCGTTGATGGTGCCGCCCTGCCCCTGAAAAACGGTGATGAGCGACGAGGCGATGGTGTTGACCTTCTGCGGATCCAATGACTTGAACAGCGGCTTGAAACCACCGATGAGCGCGTCGAGATCCAGCGCCGGCTGAGTCCGCGACATCGGAATGAAGCCGCCCCCAGGCAGGATCCGGTCGGCACCCTCGCCGGTGCCGCGATCGAGGTTGACGTAACGGTTGCCGATCAGATCCTGGTAGCGGATCTGGGCGGTGGTCGACTGATACAGCGGCAGGGTCCGATCGACGTTGAGCGTCACCTGAACACGATCGCCGTTGCCGATCAGCTTGATGTCGGAGACCTTGCCGACCTCGACACCGCCAGCACGGACGAACTGACCATTACGCAAACCACTGGCATTGCTGAATTCAGCTGTGTACGAGGTCGTTCGGTCGAAACGGAACTGACCAAACACGATGACGATAATCGCCGTGAAAAGCAGGAGCACCAGTGAGAATGCCCCGAGTTTGACTGCTGTGCCGGTGATTTTCATGGGTTGATCGTGTTCTCCCCGACTTGGCGTCCCCACACATACTCGGTGAGGATCGGCTGGCCGAGCTCAAAGTGGTTGTACGGAGCGAGCGAGGCGCCGTCGTCGACCACCAGGTGCGGCGCAGGCCAGAAGTTGCGGTTGACCGTCTGCCAGCAGCCGGGCGCTCCGCCCGGGCCGCCGCGACCGTTGATCCTGGGGAGGTTGTCCGGATAGACGTACGGGTTAGGCGCACCGAGGAATTCGGTGACGGTGTCCAGCGAGTACCCGTTGCCGCCGAACGAAGCCAGCGCCGGCTGCAACGCCTCGGCCTCACCCTTGATCTGGCAGTAGAACTGCGGGCTGTAGGTGTCCAGCAGTTTGGCGGTGGGGATGAGGTCGGCCTGGCCGCGCACGAAGTAGGGGCCGCCGCGTTCGAAGATGTCGGCGCCGGTGTTGCCGAAGCCGGTGGAGGCCAGCAGCGCGGCGTCGAGGTCCTTCTGCTGCCCGTTGAGGGTGCGGGCGGTGGTGACCGCGTGGTCGAGGAAGTCCCACAGGTCGGGGCTGGCCTTGGTGTAGACATCGGCCAGCTTGGACAGCTGCTGAATGTTGGTGCGGATCTGCGGCATCTGCGGGTTGATGTCATCGAGGACGGCATTGCCGTTGACGATCGACTGCCCGAACTTGGTGCCCAACCCGCCCAGCGCTTCGGCAGCCGCCGACAGAGTCAGGTTCAGTTTGACCGGATCGACCTTCTCCGAGATCGACGTGAGCGTCTCGAACAACGTGTTGAACTCGGTGGTGACTCCCGAGGCCTTGATCACGTCGGCACTCGAAATCCGGGTCTTCACCGGGTCTTTCGGGCTGGTGAACGACACGTACTTGTTGCCGAACACGGTGCTGGCCTTGATCTGAGCATCGACGTTGGCTGGGATCAAGGGGATGTAGTGCGGTGCGACCTCCAGGGTGAGTTCGGCCACCGACTTACCGCCGCGATCCACCGCGGCCACGTTGCTGACGCGGCCGATCTCCACCCCGTTGTAGGTCACCTTCGAGCCCGGGTCCATCACCAGGCCGGCGCGGTCGGAGACCATCGTGAGCGTCGTCTTACGCGTCAGGTCACCACGGAATTGGAGGTAGACCAACGTCACCAGCACGATCGCCAGGACGAGGAAGACCACGCCCGCCAACTTCAGTGGCGGGCGCCGGGAAGCGTTCAATGGCTGCGTCATACCGCTACACCGTGAGGTTGAAGTTCGGGTCGGTGCCGTAGAGCGCCAACGAGGCCAACAGAACCACGGTCGCGACGGCGACCAGCGAGGCGCGCATCGAGATCCCGACCGCCTCACCCACGCCGACCGGACCGCCGCTGGCGTTGTAACCGAAGTAGCAGTGATTGATCATCACGAACATGGCGATGATGATGGCCACGACGAAGGACCAGAACACGTCGTCGGGCCGCAGGAATGTGCGGAAGTAGTGGTCGTAGGTGCCCGTCGACTGGCCGTACAGGACGGTCGTGGTGAGCTGAGCGGCCAGGAACGACAGCAGCAGCGCCATCGCATACAGCGGAATGATCACGACCATGCCGGCCAGGATGCGTGTCGACACCAGGTAGCTGATGGACTTGATGCCCATCACCTCGAGTGCGTCGATCTCCTCACTGATCCGCATGGCGCCCAGTTCAGCGGTGGCGCCCGCACCGACCGTGGCGGCGAGGGCATGCCCGGAGACCAGGGGCGCGACGACGCGGACGTTCACCAGCGCCGCGACGAAGCCGGTGAAGGCCTCGACGCCGATGTTGCCCAGTGAGGCGTAGCCCTGGATCGCGATCAGCGAGCCACCAGACAGTGTCACGAAGCCCACGATCGCGATGGTTCCGCCGATGACGGCCATCGCGCCGGTGCCCATGCCGATCTCGGCGATCAGCCGCAGTGTTGCGCGACGGTAGTAGCGCAGGGCGTGCGGAATCTGGCCGACCGCGGAGACGGTGAACCACGCCACGTCACCGACCCTGTCGATGAACCGGCCCGGCGACGACGCCCACTTGGTCGCCCTCGAATACGCGCGCGGGTACCGGCTGCGCAGGACTGTCGCGGTACTCATATCAGTGCCCCGTTCCGAACCGAACACCGATGGTCGTCAGGACGACGTTGACGGCGAACAATGCGACCACGGAAAGGACGAGCGTTTCGTTCACCGCGGTGCCCAGGCCCTTGGAGCCGCCGGACACGGTCAGGCCGCGGTAGCACCCGACCAGTCCCGCGATCAACCCGAAGGTGAGCGCCTTCACGATCGAGATGATCACCTCGGGTAGTCCGGTGATCAGCGTCAGCGTGGAGACGTACGCGCCGGCGGAGATGTTCTGCATGTAGACACCGAAGATGAATCCGCCGACCAGGCCGACGGCGATGACAGCGCCGTTGAGAAGCACCGCGACGAACGTCGAGGCGACCACCCGGGGCAGGACGAGACGGTGGATGGGATCGATGCCGAGCACCTCGAGGGCGTCGATCTCCTCGCGGATGGTGCGGGCGCCGAGGTCGGCACAGATTGCCGTCGACCCGGCGCCTGCGACGACCAGCACGGTCACGATCGGACCGAGCTGGGTCACCGCGGCCAGCGCAGCGCCCGCGCCGGACACGTCGGCGGCGCCGAACTCGACCAGCAGGATGTTGATGGTGAAGATGATCAGGATCGTGTTGGGGACCGCGACGGCGATGGTCGGCAGGAACGTCACCCGGAACTGAAACCAGCCCTGGAGGATGAACTCTCGCCACTCGAACGGCCACTTCGTCGTTGCTTTCGCGGTGAGCACGCACATGCGGAAGAAGCCACCGATGGCGGTCAGCGCCGGACGCGCCTTGTCCTGGAGGTAGCCGCCAACACCGGCCGTCGTCGTCGTCACGAGAACGTCCACGTGACGGGACCGCGCCGGTCGCGGCTAAGCGGCAGTCCGACTGGCACGTACCCTCCTTGCCCCGATCCGCGGTGAGTGAGTGTCGTCTCCCTACTTACGAGTAGTAAGACGGACCACAGGAATGTACCCGATCGCTGAGGGCGTGTGCACCGCATCTGCACTATTGAACCTCCCTCGTTATTCGCCGATATTTGTCGTGCTCGTAAGTGGTTCGGTTGTTAGCCGGGATCGGCTGTATGCGAAGCATTTTCGCCAGCGAGATCCGTTTGTGCGCTGGCGCTGAAGCGAATCCGCAACTCCGTCTTGAGCACTTTGCCGGCGGGGTTGCGGGGCAAGACATCGACGATCTCGAGGCCCTTGGGATGCTTGTACCGGGCCAGTCGCTCGGTGAGGAATTCGTCGAGTTCGGCCAGCCGAAGGTCGCCGCCGGAGATCGCGGCCACGGCGACCGGCACCTCGCCCCACTTGGGGTGGGCGCGCCCGATGACCGCCACCTCGACGATCGCAGGATGCGCAGCCAGGACGTTCTCGACCTCGGCGCAGTAGATGTTCTCTCCGCCGGAGATGATCATGTCCTTTTTCCGGTCGACCACCCAGACATAACCGTCGGAGTCCATCTTGACCAGATCACCCGAGTGGAACCAGCCGCCGGCGAACGCCTCGGCGGTGGCCTCCGGGTTGTTCCAGTAGCCGGCCATGAGAGTCGGTGCACGATAGACGATTTCGCCGACTTCACCGACCGGGACATCGTTCATGTCCTCGTCAACAACACGAGCCGACACGGTCGGTATCACCTTGCCGACCGACCCGCGCTTGGCGATCGCGTCGTCGCCGAGCAGCATGCAGGTCACCGGTGACATCTCGGTCTGGCCGAACGCGGCGAGGATCTTGCTGTCAGGGAAGGTTTCCGACATCTCGCGCAGCAAGGTGTCCGACGCCGGGGCGGCACCCCAGGACAGCGACCGCAGCCGGATATCCCGCGGCTTGGCCTGCTGCGCGGCACAGACCGCCTGCCACTGCGCCGGGACCAGGAAGATGCCGGTGACCCGTTCGGCCTCGAGAACGTCGAGCAGTTGCCCGGGGTCGAATCCACCCAGCGGGTGGATGACGGTCGGGGTGCCCAGGATGAGACCGCCGAGGGTGTTGCCGATGCCGGCGATATGGAACAGCGGAACTCCGATGAATCCGACGTCGTGATTGATGTCCGGCCCGGTGGTGTACATCCCGGTCATCGCCTGGCCCGCCAGGTTCGCGTGGGTCAGCACCGCGCCCTTGGGCCGTCCGGTGGTGCCCGAGGTGTACATGATCAGGGCCGGGCTGTCATTGGGGATGTCAACGGGTTCGTGCTCATCGCCCTCTTCGACGATGAGGTCCTCGTAGCCGAGCAACCCATCGTCGGTGGCGCCACCGGCGACGACGACGGCGGTCAACGCCGGCGCGAGGTCACCGACGGCCTTGGCGACATCGGCGAGCACGGTTTCGGTGACCAACACCGCCGCCCCGCAGTCCTGAACCAGAAACGCCAGCTCCGGCGGGGTGAGCCGGAAATTGACCGGGACAGCGATCGCGCCGAGCTGGTTGGCGGCCAGGGTGGCCTCGACAAACTCCGGGCGGTTGAGCATCAGGATCATCACCCGGTCGCCGAACCGGACGCCGCGCCGGCTCAAGGCATTGGCGAGTGCGGTAACGCGGCGGTCGAACTCGGCCCACGTCGTCGTATGACCCATATAGCGCAGGGCGGTCGCGTCCGGTTGCATCAGCGCGTGCCGCGCCAGCTGGTTGGTCCAGTTCTGGCGGCGCGCGAGATATGGCTGGTCGGTGGTCGCGGTGAGCTGCCTGGTCACTAGTCCTCTTTTGTCCGTCCGTCTGGCGTGAACGTTGTGTGAACCCGATACTGGAGAACGCAGGAATCGTTATATTTGATCAAATCCAGTGTTGCTTGGGTCACACTATTGCCTCGCTGCTCGCCACACAAGTCCTCGGGGGTCACGTGAACGCACCGGCTTCCGCACGGCTTGAAAACCGTCGGGGACGCCGTCGTTCACAACTATCGGACGAGGTCGCCGCGCATCTGCGGGAAGCCATCATGACCGGCGTGCTACGGCCGGGGACGTTCATCCGCCTCGATGAGACGGCCGCCCGGCTCGGGGTCAGCATCACCCCGGTGCGAGAGGCCCTGCTGACCCTGCGAGGCGAAGGGATGGTGGCTCTCGAGCCGCGCCGCGGGTACGTCGTGCAACCACTGAGCCGCCAGGACGTCGCCGATATCTACTGGCTGCAGGCCACGATCGCCAAGGAGCTGGTGACCAGTGCGGCGCAGCGACTGACCGACGAACAGATTGACGAGCTCGCCGAGGCCAACGAAAGGCTGGCCGCGGCGGTGACCGCGGGCGATCAGGCCACCATCGGCGCCGCCGAGTTCGCCTTCCACCGATTGCTCAACCGCGGGGCCGGCCGGATGAAGCTGGCCTGGTTTCTCCTGCACGCGGCGCGCTACATGCCGCCGCAGATCTACGTCACCGACGCATCCTGGGGTGCGGCGGCCGTCGAGACCCATCGCCAGCTGATCGCCGCGCTGCGGCGCCGCGACACGGCCGCGCTCGTCGAGCTGTCCGGGGCGGAATTCAACGATGGCGTGAACCGGCTGCTGGAGCAGCTGGAACGCAACGGGATGTGGCGGCGCTAACCGCTCGCCGCAAGCTGCTCGGCGCGGGTCTTGAGGTTGTCGGCCAGATGCTCGAGCACGTCGTTGATCAGCTTCTTGACCATGATGTCCGGAACCGGCAGGGACACCTCGACCTCGAGGTCCACCGTCAGCAGACTCGAGGGCCCCATGGCGACCACGGAGAACAGCTGATCCTGCTTGGTGAACACCTCGCCCTGCTGCAGCACGGTCTGGATCTGGCCTTCGCCGGGGTAATAGACGGCCTGGATGAAAGTGCCCGACTGGCCCTGGATCTCCATGTCGAGCCGCAGCTGGCTGGGCCGGCCGTCGTCGTAGCGAGCCAGCACGTAGACGGCCTTGGCCTCGTCGTTCCATTCCGGATACTTCTCGAAGTCGGCGACGATGCGCAGGATCGAATCGGCATCGGCGTTGACCTCAACGGTCTTACTGACGAGCGGCATCGGGCGAGTCTATTTCAGAGCTATCCGTCTGCTTTCGTGGCGCTGGCAGCCGGGCCCAGCGGTGACTCCACCCTGACCTTCTCCTCACGGATCAGGCCCCGTAACAACGCGGTGCTGAACTCGGCGGCGATCTCCTTGGCGGTGCGCCGGCCGTCCGGGCGAAGCCAGCGATAGGCCCCCAGCGTCATCCCGATGTAGCCGAGCGCCACCACGTGGGTGTCGCACTCGAAGAACTCGCCGCTGACGATCCCCCGGTCGATCAGGCCGTGCACGTGCTCGTAGACCTGGGTTTCCTTCTCCCTGACCTCGATGACCTGCTCGGCGGTGAACCACTCGGTGATGTAGGGCGCTTCCTGGAAGTACACCGCTGCGCCCTCGGGGTTCTCGGCGATGTTCGTCAGCAGCCGGACCGTGTACTGGTAGAGCGCCTCCCGCGCGGTCCAGGACGGATCGTCGTGGACGGCCTCGAGAGTGTTGTCGGCGGCGCGGCGATAGATGTCGAACAGGATCAACGACTTGCTGGCGTAGTAGTGGTAGACCGTCGCCTTGTTCAGGCCGACGACATCAGCGACGTCATCCATCCTGGTGCCGTGATAGCCACGCGCGGCGAAGAGCTTGGTGGCGACGGCCAGCAGCTCTTCGCGGCGGGTCATCCCGGTCTCGGGTGGCATGATGTCCTCGCTTGTCCTCTTCCGGGCTTGTCTGCGTCCGACGAGCCGGCGTTCTATCTATCAACTGGTTGGATAGTTTAATGACCGGTGTCGCGTGAGCGACCCGCGGACTAGACTCAGCGAAGGTTGCGGCGGCTCTGGGAGGTGTGGCGGATGGATCCGAATCCGGATTACGACGCGAGCGATGAGGTCGAGTACTTCTTCAGCTGGCTCCCGTGGGCACTGCGCGGGGTCTACCCACCACCCGCTTACCCGCCGGTTTAAGCCAGCCTTACCAAAACCTTTGCCGGCCGGCCTGCGGGCGATGCTCGCCCGCGACCCCGACGAACCGCACCGTGCGGCCAGCTCACTAGAGCTTCTCTTCGACCTCGTTTTCGTGGTCGCCGTCTCCCAGTCGTCCGGCGCACTGCACCACCTCTGGGAAGACCACCATTTCGCCGAAGGCTTGGCGGCCTACGCGATGGTCTTCTTCGCCATCTTCAACGCCTGGATGAACTTCACCTGGTTCGCCAGCGCGTATGACACCGACGACTGGCTCTATCGGCTGACCACGTTCGTCCAGATGGCCGGGGCGCTGGTCATCGCCGCGGGCGCGCAGCGCGCGATGCTGGACAACGACTTCGGGGCCATCATCGTCGGCTACGTGATCATGCGGGTGGCGATGGCCGCCCAGTGGACCAGGGCCGCAATCAGCGACCCCGAGTACCGAGGCACCTGCGTGCGCTATGCCGTCGGCATCGTCATCGTGCAATCGGTGTGGGTGACCTGGGCGGTCCTCGGCGGCTCGGTGTGGTGGTTCCCGGTACTGGCGGTGATCGACCTGTCGGTGTCGCCGATCGCCGAACACCACAAGGTGACGACCTACCATCACAGTCACATCGCCGAGCGGTATGGCTTGTTCACGTTGATCGTGCTGGGCGAATCGATTCTGGCGGTGGCTAATTCGATCATCGGCGGACTGTCCGACCCTCACGCGCGCACCAGCCTGATCGTCGTCGCGGCCTGTTCGCTGACCATCGTGGCGTCGATGTGGTGGATCTATTTCGACCGTCCGCAGCACCGTCAGACCATGACCTTCGGCCGGTCCTTCTACTGGGGCTACCTGCACTACTTCATCTTTGCCTCGGCAGCCGCATTCTCGGCCGGGGTGGAGATCGCGGTCGCCGATCGTCTCGGGGAGACTCACCTGCCGCATATCGCTGCCGCGATGACCCTGACCGTTCCGCTTGCGGTGTTCCTGCTTGCGACCTGGCTGGTGCTCGACGCGGTGCGCCGCGACGTGATCCAGGCAGTCGGCACTGTCGCGCTGACGGTGGCGATGGTGGGGACGTCGCTGCTACCCAACGCGCCCGTCGGCGCGGCCGTGGTCATGGTCGCGGCGGCGGCGCTGGTCAGCTGGCGGCACGCCGCGGCTAAGCTTGCGCACTTGTGAGCGACTGGACAACCACTGCGGCACGCCCGCACGAGATGCGGCTGCGGCTGGACTCCTACCCCGTCATCGACGCCATCCAGGCGCGCTACGGCGACATGGATTCCAATGCCCATCTCAACAATCTGGCCCTGGAGTCGCTGCACGAGAACGCGCGGGCCACGATGAACCGCAACCTATTTGCCGATATCTACGACGTGAGCACCCGCCGACTGCGCCTGGTCACCTCGCAGAACGCCGTGCATTTCCTGGCCGAAGTGCACTGGCCGGGGACGATCCAGACCGGCGCCGGGGTCGGGCGGATCGGGCGCACCTCGTTCGTGGCGTCGACGGGATTGTTCGTCGACGGCAACTGTGTCGGCGTCTGTGACACCGTGCTGGTCCTATTGGGCGACGAGGGTCCGGTGCCGATTCCCGACGACCGGCTGGCGGCGCTGGAATCCGTGCGACTGGGCGCGCGTCGCTAAAAAGCCCGCGGCTAAAGGGCCTTGAGCTCCTCGATGACCTCGCTGACCGATTTCTTGGCGTCCCCGAACAACATTGAGGTCTGCTCCAAGAAGAACAGCGGGTTCTCGATGCCGGCGTAGCCCGAGCTCATTCCTCGTTTGAGCACGATCACCGACCGCGACTGGTCGACGTTGAGGATCGGCATTCCGTGAATCGGGCTCGACGGGTCGTTGCGCGCCGCGGGGTTGGTGACGTCGTTCGCGCCGATCACCAATGTGACGTCGGTGCGGGCGAATTCGCCGTTGATGTCGTCCATTTCCTTCATGGCGTCGTACTCCACGTCAGCCTCGGCGAGCAGCACGTTCATGTGCCCGGGCATGCGGCCGGCCACCGGATGAATCGCGTACTTGACCTCGACACCCTTGCTCTCCAGGATCTCGGCCATCTCCTTGACCGTGTGCTGAGCCTGGGCGACAGCCAGTCCGTAGCCGGGCACCACGATCACCTGGTTGGCGTACGCCATCTGGATGGCCGCATCCCCCGCCGAGGTCGCCTTCACGGTGCCCTGATCGCCGCCGGCCGGGCCGGCGCCGGTGGCCCCGCCACCGAACGAGCCGAACACGATCGCCGGGATGGAGCGGTTCATCGCCACCGCCATCAGGTTGGTCAGAATCGAACCCGAGGCACCCACGATCATGCCCGCCACGATCATCGCGGTGTTGTTCAGCGCCAAACCTGCTGCCGCAGCCGACAATCCGGTCAGTGCGTTGAGCAGCGAGATGACCACCGGCATATCGGCGCCGCCGATAGGGAACACCACGAACAGCCCCATCACGCCGGCCAGCACCAGCACCAGCACGATCAGCCAGGCCGGGCTGCCGTGCCCGGCGTTCACGCCGATGAAGACCGCTGCGGCCACGGCACCGATCAGCAGCACGATGTTGGCCGCCTGGAAGAGTTTCGCCGAGCGCACCAGCGCCTTCTCGACGTTCTTCGGGATCGACTCCTGCAGCTTCAAGAACGCGACCAGCGAGCCCCAGAACGACACCGAGCCGATGATCGCGGCGAACAGCGATCCCACGACCAGGGCCACCGTGGGCTCGTGCTCGGGCTTGAAGACCGAAAAACCATCGGTCTCAATAAATTCCGACCACGCGATCAGCGCGACCGTGCCACCGCCCACGCCGTTGAACAGCGCGACCAGCTGCGGCATCGCGGTCATCTTGGTCTTCTTGGCCGGAGGCACACCCAGTACGACGCCGATAAGCAGGCCCGCGGCAATCAGGATCCAGTTGATGGTCGCGGTGTCGCGCACCTTGATCAAGGTGGCCACCACGGCGATCGCCATACCGGTGGCGGCAATCCAGTTGCCGCGCACTGCGGTCTTGGGTCCGGTCAGCCCGGACAAGCCAAGGATGAACAGCGCGAACGCGACGATGTAGAGAACGTTGACGAGGTAGGTCACTTATCGGCCCCGGCCTTCTGGTCGGTCTTCTTCTTGCCCTTGAACATTCCGAGCATGCGGTCGGTCACCAGGAAGCCACCGATGACGTTCAGCGTGCCGAACACCAGCGCGACGAACGCGATGATCCGCACCCCCCAGTTGGCGTCGGCGGGCAGGTCGCCCAGCACCAGCAGCGCACCCAGCACCACAATGCCGTGGATGGCATTGGTGCCCGACATCAGCGGAGTGTGAAGCGTGTTGGGCACTTTGGAGATGACGGCGAATCCGACGAACCCGGCCAGCACCAGGATCGCCAGATTACCCAGCAGTTGTTCGTACATTTACGCCTCTTCGCTTGATGGCTTCGCCGCCGGTGCGGCTTCGCGAGTCACGCAGGAGGCCGCGACGACCTCGTCGGAGAAGTCGGGCGCCAGCGCACCGTCGGTGATCAGAAGTTCCAGCAGCGAGGTCAGGTTCTTGCTGTACAGCTCGCTGGCATGCTCGGGCATGGTGGCCGGCAGGTTCAACGGCGAGGCGATGGTCACCCCGTGGCGGACGACCGTGCGGCCCGGCTCGGTCAGCTCGCAGTTGCCGCCGGTCTCACCGGCCAGGTCGACGACGACGCTGCCGGGTTTCATGCCCTGCACCGCGGCGGCGGTCACCAGTCGCGGCGCCGGACGCCCGGGCACCAGCGCGGTCGTGATGACCACGTCGAAGCCACCGATGGCGGTCTCCAACGCCTTCTGCTGCTGGGCCCGCTCCTCTTCAGTGAGCTCCCGGGCATAGCCGCCCTCACCAGCAGCATCGATACCAAGATCCAGCCACTGCGCGCCCACCGAGCGGACCTGATCGGCCACCTCGGGGCGAACGTCGTACCCGGTGGTGCGCGCGCCCAGGCGCTTGGCCGTGGCCAGCGCCTGCAGGCCTGCCACACCCACACCGAGGACCAGCAGGCTGGCCGGCTTCACTGTGCCCGCCGCGGTCGTCAGCATCGGGAAGAAGCGGGTCGACTCGCTGGCAGCCAGCACGACCGCCTTGTAGCCCGCCACGTTGGCTTGCGAGGACAACGCGTCCATCACCTGGGCGCGGGAGATCCGCGGAATCGCCTCCACCGCGAAGGCCTGCACTCCGCCCTGCTTCAGCGCAGCGATCTGGTTGTCGGCATTGCGGGGAGCCAGAAAGCCGATCAGGGTCTGGCCAGACCGTAGCCGGGCGACCTCCTCGGCGGTGGGCGGCGCAACCTTGACCACCACATCGGCGGACCAGGCGTCACCGATCGTTGCACCGGCATCGGTATAGAGCTCGTCGGGCAACAGCGCCCGCTCTCCCGCGCCGGACTGCACCAGTACCGCGACACCGCTGTTAACAAGTGTCGACACCGCCTTGGGCACCAGCGCTACCCGGCGCTCGTCGGCGCCGGACTCAGCGACGACGCCAACAGTCGTCTTCGTTTCAGTCATGACCCCTGCGTCTGCTTCCTAGCGTGGATTTCGCCGGGGAAGGCCCCTGCGCTCGTGACACCCTAACCACATTGGCTGGTATCTCCCCAAGCCAAAACGGCCCGCATCGATACAGTTCCCCCATCTGGGGGAGTGACCTTCGTCGTTTACAGCTCGGTATCCGGCACGGTCACGATCGCTGTCGTGCCCCCACCGGGGGTCTCCACCAACGCGACCGAACCGCCCATCGCTTCGACGCCGACCAGCAGCGACGACAACCCGATGTGACCCTCTGCCACCTTCTGGTCCAGCACCGCGGGGTCGAATCCGACGCCGTTGTCAACCACTCGCAGCACCAGCGAACCCGGCACCGGGTCGAGCTCAACCCGCAGCCGGGTCGCACGAGAATGCTTGTGCGCGTTGGCAAGTAGCTCGCGTGCGGCGCGGTAGAGCAGGGCCTGCGATGGCGGTTTACCGACCTCCTCGACAGCACAGTCGATCGTCACGCCCCAGCGCCGTTCGTACTGGCCGACCAGCTCGCGCAGCGCGGCGCCGAGGCCCACCTGCGCCAGCACCTGGGGATGCAGCGTGGAGACCGCGCTGCGCAGCTGGTTGATGGCGTCCTGCAGCGCCGCATCCACCCGCTCGAAGCCGGTCTCGGAGGGCTGGTCGCGCAGATCCTCCAGGTCCAGCCGGGCGGCCAACAGGTTCTGCAAAGGCCCGTCATGCAGTTGTTCGGACAGCTGCCGGTTGTTGCGTTCATCGGCCTGCATCGACTCCGAGACCAGCCTGCGCCGCACCTCGAGAAGTGAGCGCACTCGGGCCCGCCGGCGGGCCAGCACCAAGCACAGCGCCGTGGTGGCCAGCGCCAGCCAGGCCAAGCAGCCGACCTGGACGTAGACGATATTGGGCAGGCCCATCGTGTCGTCGCGCTTGGAATAGAGGATCCACGCTCCCAGATATCCGACCGCCGTGCTGGCACCGATCACGGCGGTGATCTCGGGCCGGTCCAGAAACGCAACCGTGATGGGGATCAGAAAGAAGATCGGCAGCAGCCAGCTCGTCGCGCCCCCGGAAGCGACGCACATCGCCAGCACCGCCACCACGTCGATAGCCGTTGAGGCCCAGCCGAACCACCACTGCAGCGGCCGGCGTAACACCACGGCCAGCCAGACCGCGGCGGTGACGGTGTACACGATCAGCACCGACCAATACACCGCGGGCAGCCAATGATCGACGCCCTCGATCCACACCAGCAACGCGATCAGGACGATCAGCGGTAGCCGCAAGACCGCCGCGACGCGGACCGGCTCGGTGCCCAGGTGATCGGCCGCGCGCGCCAGCGGGGCCGGCAGGTTACTCAAGCAGGCCCCGACGCATGGCTTCGGCGACCGCAGCGGCCCGATCACCCACGCCGAGCTTCTCGTAGAGCCGCTGCACATGGGTCTTGACCGTCGAAGGGGCCAGGAACAGCGCCTCGGCAATCGACGGGATGCTGCGTCCCCCCGCGATCATGCTGAGCACCTCGCGTTCCCGCGAGCTCAGCGAGGGTCCCGACGGCTCGGCGCGGCGCCGGATCTCGACGGCCAGCCCCGAGGCCAGCCGCGGCGCGAGTACATCGCGGCCCTTCGCGCAGTCCAGGACCGCGTTGACGATCTCGGCTCGGGTGGAGTCCTTGGGTAAATAGCCCGCCGCCCCCTGCTGGAGCGCGTGATAGACGATCTCGGCGTCGTCGTGTGCGGAGACCAACAGCACCCTGGTCGACAGCTCGTCGCGCCGTACCGCAGCGGCTACCTCGGCGCCGTCCATGCCAGGCATCCGGTAGTCCAGCAGTGCGACGTCGGGGCTGTGTTCCTTGATCAGCGCCAGTGCCGACGCGCCATCCTCGGCTTCGGCGACAACCTCGACCTCGCCGCTGCCGGACAGGGCCCGAACCAGACCGTCTCGGAAGAGCGGGTGGTCGTCACCGACGATGACGCGCACCTTTCGGTTATCGGGCATACCAGCAGCTTTCCACATTGGGTCCACCGATCGGGGGACAACCAGTTCATCCCTACCCACGTCCCATCGGCGGACAGACAGGGCAGCGCGTGCGGGCAATAGTCATTGCATAGCCGAAAACAATCGGCCCGCACGCAATAGGGAGACGGACATGGACCGCACATTCACTCGCCGCTTCACCACCGCTCTGGCCGGACCCACCCTGGCGGTGGGCGTGCTGGCCGGCACTCTCGTCGTCGCCACCCCCGCCGCGGCCGACACGATGGGCCTGAGCATGACGGCACCGGACTCCCCCGCTGCCTTGATCCCCGTGACCCTCTGACGCGGACGGCAGCCCCGACATGAACGGCACCCCGGCAACCCGACTCATAGCGCTCCACGTCGCAGCGGTCGCCACGATCGGCATCGTCGCGGCGTCGGTCATGTCGAACTTCAGCGGCTCGCAGTCCTCCGACGTCGCCGACTACGGGTCGAGCATCACCGCACAGATCGGCATGGCCCACGCGCAACACCAGGGCGTGTCACACCAGCACAACGGCGGCCATCAATAACCCATCACCACAATCCCGCGCAGAACCGCACATGGGCACTCACCTTCACGCGTTCTCGGGAGTTCGGAGGTCTATTGATCGATGACCCTTTCTCCACATGCCTACGAGGCCCTCCCTATGGTCATAAGGGAGGGCCTCGTCGTGGTGTTAACGGGTGTCATATCGTGGCGGCATGGATTTCGCCATGTCTGCCAAGGGTGCTGACTACCACAAACGCCTCTCCGAGTTCATGGTCGAACACGTCTTCCCGGCTGAGAAGTCCTACGACGAGTACCGGGCCGCGGCCGGACCGAACGACTTCACCGTGCCGCCAGTGGTCGAGGAATTGAAGGCGCTGGCCCGCGGCCAAGGACTGTGGAACCTCTTCCTGCCGGCCGAGTCGGGTTTGACCAACCTGGAGTACGCGCCGCTGGCCGAGCTGACCGGTTGGAGCACCGAGATCGCGCCCGAGGCCATCAACTGCGCGGCGCCGGACACCGGCAACATGGAAACCCTGCACCTGTTCGCGACCGAAGAGCAGCGCAAGCAGTGGCTGGAGCCCCTGCTCGCCGGCGAGATCCGCAGCGCCTTCTCGATGACCGAACCCGCGGTGGCCTCCAGCGACGCACGCAACATCGCGACGTCGATCGTGCGCGACGGCGACGACTACATCATCAACGGCCACAAGTGGTGGACCTCGGGCGCCAACGATCCGCGCTGCAAGATCCTGATCGTCATGGGCCGCACCAACCCTGACGCCGCGTCCCATCAGCAGCAGTCGATGATCCTGGTGCCCACCGATACCCCCGGGGTCAACATCAAGCGCTCAACGTCGGTGTTCGGCTGGCAGGACCAGCACGGCCACGCCGAGGTGATCTTCGACAACGTGCGCGTACCCGCGTCGAACCTGCTGGCCGAAGAGGGGATGGGCTTCGCCATCGCCCAGGCCCGGCTGGGGCCGGGCCGGATTCACCACTGTATGCGCGCGATCGGCGTGGCCGAGCGGGCGCTGGCGTTGCTGACCGAGCGCGCCCGCACCCGCATCGCGTTCGGCAAGCCATTGGCCGAACAGGGCGTGGTACAGCAGCAGATCGCCTTGTCCCGCAACGAGATCGACCAGGCCCGCCTGCTGTGCGAGAAGGCCGCGTGGACCATCGACCAGCACGGCAACAAAGAAGCCCGCGACTTAGTCGCCCAGATCAAGGCCGTCGCGCCACAGATGGCCTGCAACGTCATCGACCGCGCCATCCAGGTACACGGTGGTGGCGGTGTCAGCGACGACTTCCCGCTGGCCCGGATGTACGGCTGGCAGCGCGCCATGAGGATCTTCGACGGACCCGACGAGGTTCATATGCGCAGCATCGCCCGCGCTGAAATCGGCCGGGAGAAAAGCGCTTTCGCGGCGGCGGTGACCAGAGCGTGAACAACGGCCAGCTCTCGGGCGCGTGGAACTTCCGCGATATCGCCGCGACCACCGGGCTGCGTCCCGGCCGGTTCTTCAGGTCCAGTGAGCTCAGCCGGCTCGACGATGGCGGCCGCGAGGTCTTCCGTGCGCTCGGCATCACCGACGTCGCCGACCTGCGTTCGCCGCAGGAGGTGGAACGCCGTGGGGCCGGGGCAGTTCCAGACGGGGTCGCGATCCATCTGCTGCCGTTCCCGGATCTGTCGAACACGACCGCCGAGGCGCCGCACGAGACCAGCTGGCAGAAGATGATGACCGACCAGACCGCCGAAGACGATATCGAGGCAGCGGCGGAACGGTTCATGACCGAGGAGTACCAGAAGTTCCCGGTGCTCGGTGGCGCGCAACGTGCTGTGCAGCAAGTGTTTTCACTATTGGGTGCGGGACGCCCGGTGATCACGCACTGCTTCGCCGGCAAGGATCGCACCGGGTTCACGGTGGCGGTGGTGCTGGAGGCGATCGGGATAAGGAACGACGCCGTGCTCACCGATTTCCTGCGCAGCAACGACGCCATCGACTCGTTGCGCGAACGCATCATGGAATCGGTGATCGACCATGCTGGAGAGACACCCGAGATCACCACCTTCGCCGAGGCGCGCCTGACCAACGGAGTGCTGGGCGTGCGGGAGGAATACCTGGCGACGGCACGGCGCACCATCGACGAGCACTACGGCAACCTGGACGGCTTCCTGCGGGTGTGCGGCGTGAGCGCCGAGGATGTCGCGCGGGCTCGCACCGAGCTACTGGGCTAGCAGCAAACCGGCCACCCACACCGCGGTGGCGATGAGCCCGCCCGCCAGCTCGACGCCCACTGACAAGGCGACGGCCTTGAGCGCGTGCGCGGTGGCGACCCAGGCGCGCCGCTGATTGCGGCGCGCGGCGAGCTCGGCGAGGTACACCCCGAGCACGAATCCGAGCAGCAGGCCGACAATCGGCACGACGAAGAACCCGACAACGCCAAGGATCGCGCCCGCCGCGAGCGTCCACCTGCCGACCTCTGCCGCCCGCATCCGCCGGGCCGGCCACAGATACTTGATCAGCAGACTGGCCCCGAGCACCACCGTGACCACCCCGAGCACCACCCAAGACACCACGGTGTGTTCGACGGCAGCCCACACCGCGATGGCGGCATAGACCAGCAGGGTGCCCGGCAGCAGCGGGACGATGACGCCCACCAGTCCAATGGCGATCGCCAGCCCGACGAGGACGATGCCGCCGATACTCACCCGTCGAATCTAGAGCTTGTCGGCCAGGTCCAGGAGGTCCGTTGCCGTCACATCGAACTCGTCGGGCTCGATCATCGCCCGATCACGCCCGGGGCCGTACTCCATCGGCCGGTCGACGTAGGCGGTGCGCAACCCGGCATCGCGGGCGGCTCGCAAATCGCTGGGGTGCGCCGCGACCAACATGAGCTCATCGGGCGCCACATCCAGGATCTGCGCGCAGCCCAGGTAGGCCTCCCGATCGGGTTTGTAGTGGCCGAAGATCTCGGCGGACAGCACGCAGTCCCAGGGCAGACCCGCGCGCTTGGCCATATCGGTCAGCAGCGACACGTTGCCGTTCGACAGCGTGGTGATGGTGTATCGCTCCTTGAGCCGCTGCAGCCCGGCGACGCTGTCGGGCCAGGGGGCCAGCCGATGCCACGCACGGTTCAGATGATCGACGTCGGCGTCGGCCGCCTCGATGGCGGCATCACGGAGTAACCCGTCAAGGATCCTGCGGTGCAGATCGTCAAGCCGCGTCCACGGCAGCTCGCCGCGGCGGACCAGATCCATCGCCGGAACGTAACCGGCCCGCCAGCCATCGGCGAATTTCGCCCAATCACGTTGCACGCCTTGGCGGATCCCGAACTCCTGGAGTTCAGCGATGAGGCTCGCGCGCCAGTCGACGACAGTGCCGAACACGTCGAAGGCCAGCACGCGAACCACTACGCCTCCAGGATGAGATCAGCCGAGCTTGAAGGTGGCGTGCTCGGCAGACGACAGATCGTCGATCTGCGACCACTGCGACGCGATGTCTTCGACGGTCGGCACATGGTCGAAGGTGACACCCTCATTCTGGAACAGCGCAGTGCGCTGCACCTTGCCGCCGCCGACGATGAACACCGATGCCGAGTCCGGCACTTCCTCGGTGCACAGGTACGACACGACGGGGGCGACGTACTCGGGCGTGAGCTTCTTGAACACCTCGGGCGGAAGGATGTCCTCGGTCATCCGGGTGGCGGCGATCGGGGCCACCGCGTTGGCCTTGATGTTGTACTTGGCGCCTTCCTGGGCCAGCGTGTTGATCAGGCCGACCAGACCGAGCTTGGCGGCGCCGTAGTTGGCCTGCCCGAAGTTGCCGAACAGGCCGCTGGTGGAGGTGGCGACCACGATGCGGCCGAAGCTCTGCTCGCGGAAGTGCGGCCACGCGGCGCGGATGACGTTGTAGCCGCCGTATAGGTGCACCTTGAGAACGGAGTCCCAGTTCTCGAACGACATCTTGTGGAAGGTGCCGTCGCGCAGGATGCCCGCGTTGCTGACCACGCCGTCGACCTTGCCGAACTCGTCGATCGCAGTCTTGATGATGTTCTCGGCGCCCTCGGACTCGGCGACCGAGTCGTAATTGGCGACGGCCCGACCGCCGGCGTCCTTGATCTCCTGAACCACCTGGTCGGCCATCGAATGGCCGGCGCCGGTGCCGTCGCGCGCACCACCGAGGTCGTTGACCACAACACTGGCGCCTTCGCGGGCCAGGGTCAGGGCGTATTCACGGCCCAGACCACCGCCGGCACCGGTGACGACGACTACTCGATCCACAACTCCGGGCATGAGCTTCCTTTCTGACGGGACGTACTCCCTGTATACGTGGGCCGTCGGCGCTGCAGGCACCCGGGTGGCGTCAGGCCTTCTGCGCGACGACGAAGGTCGAAAACGCGTCCGCATCGTCGGCCATCGGCACCTCGACCCAGCGGTCCAGCCGCCGCATCGCGTCGGTGGAGCGCTCGCCGGACGCGAGCCAGCCGTGCGCGTTGAGCCAGTCGGTCACCTCGGCGCGATCGGGGTCGTTGTATGTCAGGGTCTGCATGTCGATGGTCTGCTCGATGCCGAGTTGGTCGGCGAACTTCTCGAACCGTTCCCGCGCCTGTGCGCGGCGCTCTTCGGAGTGGTGCCCGACGGTCTCGGCCGAGACCCGACTGCCTGGCGCGCTCAGCTCGGTGACCAGTTCGAACAGCCGGTCCTGAGCCTCGGCGGGCAGATACATCAGCAGTCCTTCGGCCAGCCAGGCGGTGGGCTGCGACGGATCAAAGCCTTGCCCGGTGAGTGCGGCCGGCCAGTCCTGACGCAGGTCGACGGGAACCTCGTGGCGTTCGGCGATCGGCTGCACATCGTGTTCGGCCAGCTTCTTGGCCTTGTAGTCGAGGACCAGCGGCTGGTCGATCTCGTACACATGGGTGCCGGCCGGCCAGTCCAGCCGGTAGGCGCGCGAGTCCAGACCCGAAGCCAGGATCACGACCTGACGGATACCGGCTGCAGCGGCTTCGGTGAAGAATGCGTCGAAAAAGTGGGTACGCACCGCCTGGTAGTTGAGCATGTGGGTGAACATGGCGACCGCTTCGGGATCGACTTCGGTCAACTTCTCAGCGATGGACGAGTCGAGGAAGTGCTCCCACATCCCGGTCCCCGCGCCCTCCACCAGAATCCGGGCGTAGGGATCGCGGATCAGTGCATCGGGACGGTCGGTCTCGCTGGCACGGGCGGCGGCCACCAATACGGCGGTCGAACCCACGCTCGTCGCGATGTCCCAGGTGTCGTCATCAGTACGCACGGTGCTCATGGCAGCGGTATCCCTAATTTTGCGTCGCTTATCGGCTCGACACTGGTCCGCGAGCCCAAAGGGCAGCGCATCAACCCAGTTCAGCCGGGGTTATACGACGATGCTACCGAGGAACTTAGCCAGACTATGTGACTGTGGCGCACGTCACCGGACCGCTAACCGGCGTGCCAGGCCTTGCCGTTGAGCAACTCCAGGAACTGGTCGGTGATCGCCACCAAGCGCTCGTTGTCGTCCACGAATCCGGCGTAGAAGCCCAGGCCCCACATCACGGCCATGAACATCTCGGCAGCCGCCTCGATATCGATGTCGGATCGGACTTCGCCTGACTCGATGGCGTCCCGGATGGCGGCCTTGATGTATCCGCGGGTGAACTCTCGCGAATCGTGGTTGGACTCGGCCAGCTCCGGATGTCGCTCGGCTTCCAGCACCGCCGTCACCAGGAACGCAGCAACCGAGCGATCCTGGCCCTCGGCCTGCACCACAGCGCCGATGAAAGCGCGGATCCGTCCGGCCAGCGTCCCCTCACGCTGCGACTGCTGGACGGCGGCCTCGATGACCAACGCGTTGGTCTGATCGACCACCTCTTGGTACAGCAGCCGTTTGCTGGCGAAGTAGTGATTGATGGCGGGTCTAGTCAGGTCGGCACGGATGGCGATTGCCTGAAAGGTGGCAGCGTCATAACCCAATTCGCTGAACACCTCACGGGCGGCGCGCATGATGCGCTCGCGCGTTTCCGCGGCCTTAGCTGCTGGGGGGCGACCCGGGCCCCGACTCGCTGTATGCGGCACGGTCAAATTGTGCCACAACCACCCGCAAAATTTTGACGGCCGACAACATTTGCTTATTCCTGAGAAATTAGAATTCCACTCATATTCAAATCTGCCCGCGGAATCCGTTGCAGCGGCGCCGATCTGGCTCGCGATCCGTGCGCAACCTGCGGTTTTAGGATCGCATACCCGATAGTCACCACCAGGTAAATTATTTGGAAATACGAATTCCGCCTGAGAATTCGCCAGTAACGCATTTGCGCGCGAGAGTACCCCGTCAAAAGGCTGCCGGGTAGTGGAGGCGTGTTTGCTAGCGGCGTTTTAGGGTTCTACATCACCTTACGCATGAGCCTGATCGCCCGATCAGTGTAAGGCGGGTACATCAGTTTCAAATCCAGTTTGGTCGATTTAGCCAACACAGCGCGACGGTGGCTGAGCGCTTCGAAGCCCCACTTGCCGTGATAGGCGCCCATCCCGCTGGCCCCGACACCGCCGAACGGAAGTTGCGGAACAAGGCAGTGCACCGCCACGTGGTTGACCACCGCACCGCCGGACGGTATCCGGTCGACCAGGTCCCGAGCCACCTGCTGCGAGGCGGTGAAGACGTACAGCGCCAGCGGCTTGGGCCGGGCGTTGACGAACGCGACGGCAGCGTCTGGCGAATCCACCGCGACGATCGGCAGGATTGGGCCGAAGATCTCGTCGGACATCACCGGGTCGTCGGCGGCCGGGTTGACGATCACCGTCGGCTCGATCCGCAGCGCCGCGCGATCCGAGCCGCCGCCGGTGACAACGGTGCCGCTGGTCGCGCTGATCAGTGACACCAGCCGGTCGAACTGCCGCTCGTTGACGATCCGCAGCGACGGATCCTTCTCTTCGGCGCGGAACGCGGCGATCGTCGCCACGATCTTGTCGGCCAGTTCGGCGGCGATCGTGCGGTCGGCCAGCACGTAGTCCGGGGCGATGCAGGTCTGACCCGAGTTCAGCATCTTGATCCAGGCGATCCGGCGGGCCGCCACGTCGAGGTCAGCGTCGGCGAGCACGACCACCGGGCTCTTGCCGCCCAACTCCAGGGTCACCGGCGTCAACGTCGGTGCGGCAGCGGCCATGATCTTGCGGCCGATCTCGGTACCCCCGGTGAACAGTGCATGGTCGAAGCCCTGCGCCATCAGGTCCTGAGTGACCGCAGCATCGCCCTGCACCACCCGGATGGCGTCGGCGTCCAGGTACTCCGGAACCAGCCGCGCGATCAGCGCTGATGTGGCCGGCGCCAACTCCGAGGGCTTGATCACCACGGCGTTTCCGGCGGCGATCGCAGCCACCACCGGCGCCATGCACAGATAGAAGGGGTAGTTCCACGGCCCGATCACCAAGATCACGCCCAGCGGGTCGAACTGCACCCAGGCCTTACCGGGCAATTGCGCGAGCGGAAGCCCATACCGCTGCGGCTTCACCCACTTCTTCAGGTGCTTGCGGGCGAAAGCGGCTTCGGCCTTCGTCGAGCCGATGTCGCCGAGCCATGCCTCGAACGAGGACCGGCCCAGGTCGCTGGCCAACGCCTCGGCGATTTCCGGCTCGCGCTCCTCGCACATCCGCTCCATGGCACGCAGCTGCTCGGATCGCCACATCAGCGAGCGGGTGCGGCCGCCGTTGAACACCCGGCGGACATCAGCCAGCACGCCAGCGGCACCCCCGTCGGTGGCTTGGTCATTGGTGATCTGAACGGTCATGCCAACTCCTCGAATAGCTTCGCGTGATTCCCAGCTTGCCCCATCACCGGGTGCGCGTCACAAGCGCTGGCGGCCGATCCTGTGAAACTTGGTCACGATCACGTACGTCACGGCCGGCTGGCCGGGGCCGCGCACTATCGTCTTCTGTCATGGCCACCGTTGCCAACCGAGAGGCATACTTCGAGACCGGCCTCGAAGTTCTCGCTGACGTGGGTTACGGCGGACTCAAACTTGCCGAAGTGTGCAACCGGCTCGGCGTGACGACCGGATCGTTCTACCACTACTTCTCAAGTTGGCCGGCCTACACCCGAGACCTGGTGTCGTACTGGGTCCAGGACCGGACGATCCGGCTGATCGGCGCGATCCGCGAGGTGTCCGACCCACGTCGCCGCATCGAGGCGATCATCCAGGTCGGTCTATCTCTGCCGCACGGCGCCGAGGCCGCCATCCGGTCGTGGAGCTCGGTTGACCCGCACGTGCTGGCGGTGCAATCCGAGGTGGACCGGCAGCGGTACAAGATCCTCTATGACTCGGCAATCGAAATCGTCGACGACACCCGCCAGGCGCAGGTCTACGCATCCTGGGCGGTTTACGTCTTCATCGGCTACGAGCAGGCCACCCTGCCGCGCGAACCGGGGATGTTCGGCTGGATCGCCCGCTACATGCTCGACGCGCTGGACTCGGGCAGTTTCGCCGGCGTGCCGCGGTGAGCCCGGCTGCCTTGTGGCGGCGGGCGGTTGAGCGGGTTCGGACACGCGACCCTGAGAACGACGGTGCGCGGCGTGCGCTGCGGGCTGCCATCGTCGTGCCGATCGCCGCGGCGGTCAGCTTCGCCCTCGGCGGAGGGTCCCAGACGCCGATGTTCACCATCTTCGGGTCGATCGCGCTGCTGATCGTCGTGGACTTTCCCGGCAATATGAACACCCGGGCGCTGGCCTACGGCGGGTTGGGCTTCAACGGTGCGGTGCTGATCAGCCTGGGCACCGTGGCAGCGCCGATCCCCTGGCTTGCGGTCACGCTGATGTTCATCATCGGGGTGGCAGTCGTGTTTTCCGGCGTGCTCAGCGAGATCGTCGCCGCCGGGCAGCGGGCGACCTTGCTGACCTTCGTGCTTCCGGTGTGCACGCCGGTGGGCCCGCTCGGCGAGCGGCTGTTCGGCTGGCTGATCGCTCTGGTGATCTGCGTGCCGGCCGCGCTGTTCCTCTTTCCCCCGCGCCACCACGGCGAGCTGCGCCAGCATGCCGCCGCGGTCTGTGCGGTGCTTGCCGACCGGATCGAGGGCACCGCATCGGCAAACGACGTCACCACCGCGATGGACGCCTTGCGGGCCAATTTCCTCGGGGTGGCCCACCGCCCGGTGGCGCTGACCGCGGGCAGCCGCGCACTCGTCCGGGTCGTCGACGACCTGCAGTGGCTGTGCGACCGGGTCGGCGGTGACACCGGCGAGCTGCTCGGGCCGATGCGCGAACCGGTGGTTGCGGTGCTACGGGACTGCGCCCGGGTCCTGCGGATCACCCAGCCGGGTGCCCGGGCCACCGAACGCGCGCAGTTGGCCAGGGCATTGATCGACTCACGGACCGTCGCGATCGGCAGCTACCGGCAGGACATCGTGGACATCCTCGCCGAGCCCGATGACGACGAAGCCGTAGCGCTGGGGCGCACGCTGCTCAACCGGCGCACCATCGGCGCCGCGATCGGGGTCACCGGGCGGCTGATCGCCAGCGCAGCGGCGGCTGACGCGCGACCCGTGTGGGCGCGGGTACTGGGGCGCCAGCTTCCGGAGACCGGGATCGCCGAGCGGGTCTACTCCGAGACCGAAGCGGTCACCACGCTCACCAGCGGGCATCTTGCGACCCGTTCGGTCACGGCCCGCAACAGCCTGCGCACCGGGCTGGGGCTGGCACTGGCGGTACTCGTCACGTTCGTGTTCCCGGTCCAGCACGGTTTCTGGGTGGTCCTGGGTGCGTTGTCGGTGCTGCGTAGCAGCGCCCTGACCACCGGTACTACCGTCGTGCGGGCGGTCACCGGCACGGTAATCGGTTTCATCCTCGGCGCGATCGTGATCGAGCTACTCGGCACCGACCCGAAGGTGATGTGGATGCTGTTGCCGCTGGTGGCATTCGGCTCGGCCTATGTGCCCGAGATCGGTTCCTTCACGGCCAGCCAGGCCGCGTTCACCATGATGGTGCTGATCGTGTTCAACGTGATCGTTCCGAGCGGCTGGGCCGTCGGCCTGATCCGGATCGAGGACGTCGTAGTGGGCGCTTCGGTGGGTGTTGTCGTATCGCTGCTGCTGTGGCCGCGCGGGGCCAAAACTGCGGTGCAGCAGGCGATCGACACGGCACGTGAAGTGGGCTCCCGCTATCTGCGGGTCGCGGTTCTGCGCGTCACCCGCGGAGCTTTCGAACACGCCGAGAACCGGGTGAACTCGCTGAGCCACGATGCGCTCACGGCGTCACGGACTCTGGATGACGCAGTGCGCCAATACCTTTCCGAAAGTGGCGGCCCGACAGACTCCCGAGCGCCCGTGGTGCGGTCGGCCAGCCGCGCGGTCCGACTGCGCGCCGCAGCCGACCTGATCGCCGACATCGTGCCGCCGCCGCTGGGGGTATACCCGCGGGCGCGGGCAGTGCTCGAGGCCCATGCCGCCGCGCTCTGCGCCCGCTTCGACGGCAGCGGCGGAACCGGGCTGGCCGCCCCCATCAGTGACGATCTGGTGCCCGCGCTGCGAGCCGAGGCCGGCGAGGGCGAGCTGGCCGTGTCGGCGGCGCTGCCGCTGGTCACCGCGGCAGCCAACATCGGTGAGCTGGAGCTGACCTATCCGCCGGCGGTGGCGGCCGAGCCGGCAGCCGCCTGAACCTGGCTACCCGCGGCCGGCCCGGTGCGGCATCAGCGCGCCGGGCGGGATAGCGCCGAACCGGCCGGCGTTGAAATCGTCCAGCGCTTGGATCACCTCGGACTTGGAATTCATCACGAACGGCCCGTAATGGAAGACCGGTTCACGAATGGGCCTGCCGCCCAACAGAAGAACCTCCATGGCTCCCCGGTTGGAGTCCTGGCCGGAATCGGCGGCCACCGTGATGCGGTCGCCCGGTCCGAGCACCGCAAGCTGTCCCTGCTGGATCGGATTCCTGACCGGACCGACCGTGCCGCGACCGGAAAGCACATAAACCAGTGCGTTGTAGTCGCGTGGCCATGCCAGGTTCAGCTGAGCGCCCGGCTCGATGCTGATGTGTGCCAACGTGATCGGGGTGTGCGTCACGCCCGGGCCGGCCCAGCCATCGACCTCACCCGCGATGACGCGCACCAGCGCCCCGCCGTCGGCCGACGACAAAAGGCGCACGGCGGGACCCTCGATCGACTGATAGCGCGGCTGCGTGAACTTGTCCTTGCGGGGCAGGTTGACCCACAACTGGATCCCGTGGAACAGCCCGCCGCTTTCCACGAGTTCAGCCGGAGGGGTCTCGATGTGCAAGATCCCGGCGCCCGCAGTCATCCACTGGGTGGCACCGTCGGCGATCAAACCGCCACCGCCATGCGAATCCTGATGGGCGAACCGGCCGTCGATCATGTACGTGACGGTTTCGAAGCCGCGATGCGGGTGCCAATCGGTGCCCCGGGGCTCCCCGGGCGAGTATTCGACCTCGCCCATCTGGTCCATGTGGACGAAGGGGTCGAGGTCGGCGGCGCTGACGCCGGCGAACGCGCGCACGACGGGAAAGCCTTCGCCTTCGAACCCGCGCGGTCCGGTGGTGACGGACCTGACGGGCCGTTCGGTATCGGTCGCGGCGGCTGCGCCTACCCGCGGCAAGGACAACGTGTCTGCGGTGACTGCTGGCATGACACAGATAACCGGACCGCAGTCCGATTAATTCCTCAGTCCAGCACCGCGAGCGCCGCCGCGCGGGCCTCGGCGGCACTCGCCGTGGTCAGCACGGCCTCGGCGGCGTCGCGGCATTGTTGCAGCGTGACCGAGGCGAGCTTGGCGCCGACGCCGGTCACGGCGGCGGCGGCCGCGGACAGCGATGTGACGCCCAGCCCGACGAGGACACAGGCCAGCAGTGGGTCGGCGGCGGCCTCGCCGCAGACCCCGACGGGCTTGCCGCGGCTGGCCCCGGCGCGCGCGGTCTGCGCGACCAGTGTCAGCACACCGGGCTGCCAGGGGTCGGTCAGGGTGGCCAGTTCGGCGGACATCCGATCAGCGGCCATCGTGTATTGCGCCAGGTCGTTGGTGCCGATCGAGAGAAACTCGACATGGGCCAGGATGTGGTCGGCCAGCAACGCGGCGGCGGGCACCTCGATCATCACGCCAGGGACCAGGCCGCGTTGGCGGGCCCGATCGGCGAACCGCTTGGCCTCGTCGGGGGTGGCGATCATCGGCGCCATCACCCACGGCGCGCTGCCGGTCCGTTCAGCAGCGAGCGCGATCGCGTCCAGCTGACGCTCGAGCACCTCGGGATGAAGGGCCTCGATCCGGATTCCTCGCACGCCGAGCGCGGGGTTGGCCTCGTCGGGATGCCCGACGAACTTCAGCGGCTTGTCCGATCCGGCGTCCAGGGTGCGGATGACGACCTTGCACCCGGCGTAGGCGTCGAGCACCTCGGCGTAGATCGAGGCCTGTTCGTCGACGGTGGGTTCGGTGTCGCGGTTGAGGAAGCACAGTTCGGTGCGGAACAGCCCGATGCCCTCGGCCGGGGTTTCCCGCGCGGACCGGGCCGCCGACCCGTCCTGAACATTGGCCAGGATCGACACCGGGTGGCCGTCGGCGGTCGCGCCGGGGCCCGTCCAGCCGGCCATCGCCGCGGCTGCCGCATCAGCGGTCTCGACGGCCGCGGCGGCTTCGGCCGGGTCGGGCGAGACGCTGACGGTGCCGTGGGTTCCGTCGATCAGAACGTCGGCGCCGGCCGGGATGTCGTCGAGGCCATGGACGGCCACGACGCACGGGATACCCAGCTGACGGGCGATGATCGCGGTGTGGCTGGTCGGCCCGCCGAGCGTGGTGGCCAGGCCGACGACGAGCGTGGGGTCCAGCCCCGCGGTGTCGGCGGGTGCGAGGTCCTCGGCGCACAGGATCGCCGGTTGCGCCGGTACGGGCACGCCGGGCTCGGCCAGCCCGCTGAGTTCGGCGACCACCCGGTCGCGAATGTCACGCAGGTCGGTGACGCGCTCGGCCATCAGCCCACCCATCGTGGTGAACAGGTCGACGAACTGGTCCACCGCCGCGGCGGTGGCGCGCACCGCCGGCGCGCCCTCTTTGATACGTTTCTCCGCCGCCCCCAGCCAGGCGCGGTCCTGCGCCAACGTCGCGGTGGCGGCCAGCACCTCCGAGGCGGCGCCTGTCGCCCGGGCGGCGCGCTCCCGCAGCCGCCCGGCGACCGTGGCCGCCGCGGTGGTGAACCGGGCCGCCTCGCCGTCGCGCTCGTCGTCGGCAAGCTCACCGCCGGGGTCGAGGTCCTCGATGGCGGGGAGGCGACCGGGGCGGATGACCGGTGCGTAGCGGACACCGGGGACCACGGGGACGCCGGTGAGGACCTGTCCGGCACCGAGTGAGGTAGGTGTGGATGAGGTGGACATGTGAACTAGGTTACAACGAATCGTTGACAAGTCAACACGAACGGGGGTAAAACAACACATATCAACATTCAATGCCGGCATGACCCCACATAAACGGAGAATCGTGTACCCGGAAGAACGTCAGCAGGCGATCGCCGCCCGAGTGCTGTCCCAAGGACGCGCCTCGGTGGCCGAACTGGCCCAGGTCTACGACGTCACGACCGAGACCGTCCGCCGCGACCTCGCGGTACTGGACCGGGCCGGAGTGCTGCGGCGGGTGCACGGCGGCGCGGTCCCGGTACGCGCGCTGCATGTGGTCGAGCCTGGCGTCGATGAGCGAGAGGCCACCCGTGCCGACTACAAGGAGGCCATCGCTCGGGCCGCCGCCGAATTCCTTCCGCTGTCCGGTGCGACCGTGCTTTTCGACGCAGGCACCACCACCGCCCGCGTCGCGGGCATGCTGCCGGCCGACCGCGAACTGGTCGCGGTCACCAACTCGGTGCCGATCGCGGCCCGGCTGGCCGCCCTGCCAGCAATCAACCTGCAGCTGCTCGGCGGCCGGGTTCGCGGGCTCACCCAGGCAGCCGTCGGCGAACCGGTCCTGCGCGCGCTCGACACGATCCGGGTGGACATCGCGTTCATCGGGGCCAACGGCATCACCGTGCGCCACGGGCTCTCGACCCCCGACAGCGAGGAAGCAGCTGTCAAACGCGCGATGGTCCGCTGCGCCAACTATGTGGTCGTGCTGGCCGACTCATCGAAGGTCGGTCGCGAGGAGTTCGTCAGCTTCGCCCCCATCGATAGTGTCGACGCGCTGATCACCGACCGCGAGATCAGCGCCGCCGACCGCGCCGAGCTGGCCGAGCAAGGCATCGAAGTCGTTGTGGCAAAAGGGGAATCATGATCGTCACCGTCACGCCCAACCCGAGTATCGACCGCACGGTGACGCTGCCCGCCCAGTTGGTGCGCGGCGCGGTGCACCGGGTGCAGTCGGTGACGACCGAACCAGGGGGCAAGGGCGTCAACGTCGCGCGGGCGCTGACGCTGGCCGGGCTGGACACCGTCGCGGTGCTGCCCGCCGCCCGACACGACCCGATCGTCGCGGCGCTGGAGTCGTGTGGTGTGCCGTTCTATCTGGTGCCCATTGACGGCGCAGTGCGCACGAACCTCGCGATCACCGAATCTGACGGCACCACAACGAAGATCAACGAGCCAGGCGCGGTGATCGATGTGCCCGCGCTGGCCGCGTTCACCCAGGCGATCCTCGATCGTGCGGCGGGTGCCCGCTGGGTGGTGTTGTCCGGGTCCCTGCCGCCCGGAATTCCCGACGGCTGGTACGCCGATGTGGTGGCCCAGTTGGGCTCCTATGACTGCAAAGTCGCGGTCGACACCTCCGATGCCCCACTGACAGCGCTGGCGGCGGGCTTCGCCACCGCCGCCCCCGACCTGATCAAGCCGAACTCCGAGGAGCTGGCCAGCCTGGTCGGTGTCGATGCGCAGGAGCTGGAAGACGCTCTGGCCCAGGGCAATCCCGATCCCGTCGTTGACGCTGCCCGACAACTGCTCGACCGTGGCGCCAAAACAGTGCTGGCCACACTCGGCGCCGCCGGCGCCCTACTGGTCAACGACACCGGCAGCTGGCTGGCCACGCCACCGCCGATCAAGCCAAGGAGCACCGTCGGCGCCGGCGACTCCTCTCTCGCGGGCTACGTACGCGCCGACGTCGGTGGTGCGCAGGCGCCGCAACGACTGCAAATGGCTGTCGCCTACGGCAGTGCCGCTGCGGCACTTCCCGGTTCGGCGCTTCCGTCGCCGGCCCAGATCGACCTCGATGATGTGGCGGTCACGCCGATATCGCCCTACCCCGCCGGATCCACGCGCACCGCAACTCCGCCAGCCCTTCCCTGAGTAAAGGCATTCCCATGACGAACTCCGCCAGTTCCATCATCAGCACCGACCTGGTGCTCCTCGACGTCGACGCCGGGTCGGACAAGGAGTCGGTGATCGGCCGTCTCGCGACCCGGCTCGCCGACAGCGGACGGGTCAGCGACGGCGCCGCGTTGAAGGCCGCAGCCATGGCGCGCGAAGCGCAATCGGCCACCGGGCTTCCCGGTGGTATCGCGATCCCGCACTGCCGGTCGGCGGCGGTGGCCAGTCCGTCGATCGGGTTCGCCCGGCTGTCACCGAAGGTCGACTTCGGTGCGCCCGACGGCCCAGCGGATCTGGTGTTCCTGATCGCCGCACCGGACGGCGCCGGCGCCGAGCACATGAAGCTGCTGTCCAGCCTGGCGCGCGCGTTGGTGCGGCCGGACTTCGTGCAGTCGTTGCGCGACGCCAAGTCGGCTTCAGACGTGGTGGGTCTCGTCGACGGGGTGGTGAATCCGGCAGCCCCCAAGCCGGCCGCTGCCGCGGCCACACCCGCAGCGGTGCAGGCCAAGTCGATCGTTGCGATCACCGCGTGTCCCACCGGCATCGCCCACACCTATATGGCCGCCGACGCGCTGAAGCTGGCCGCCGAGCGCGCGGGCGTGAACCTGACGGTCGAAACCCAAGGCTCCTCGGGCAGCACACCGGTGAGCGCGGAGACGATCACCGGCGCCGATGCCGTCATCTTCGCCACCGACGTCGGCGTCAAGGACCGTCAGCGATTCGCCGGCAAGCCGGTGATCGCCTCCGGGGTGAAACGGGCAATCAACGAACCGGACACCATGATCGCCGAAGCCGTTGCCGCTTCGAGTAATCCGAAGGCCGCCCGGGTCGAGGGCACGGCAGCGGCCGCCGACGCCGGCGCGCCCTCCGGTGGGATTGGCTGGGGTACCCGGATTCGGCAGATCCTGCTGACCGGTGTCAGCTACATGATCCCATTCGTGGCCGCCGGTGGTCTGCTGATCGCGTTGGGCTTCCTGTTCGCCGGCTATGACATCGCGAATACCCCCGACGGCGCGACCAAGTCGCTGGGCAATCTGATCGCCACCACCAACTCGCTGACCAATCTGCCCAGCGGCGGCTTCACCCAGTATCTCGGTGCGGTCTTGTTCACCCTCGGCGGTTTGGCATTCAGCTTCCTTGTTCCAGCACTGGCCGGCTACATCTCGTTCGCCATCGCCGACCGACCAGGTATCGCACCGGGTTTCACCGCCGGCGCGGTCGCGGTGTATGTCGGCGGCGGGTTCATCGGCGGTATCGTCGGCGGCTTGATCGCTGGCTTCGCCGCGCTCTGGATCAGCCGGGTCAGCGTGCCGCAATGGCTGCGCGGCCTGATGCCGGTGGTGATCATTCCGCTGTTCGCCTCGCTGATCGTCGGCCTGCTGATGTTCTTGCTACTGGGCCGCCCGCTGGCCGCGATCACGTCCGGGCTGACCAACTGGCTCAACGGGCTCACCGGCGCGTCGGTCATTCTGCTCGGCGTGATCCTGGGCCTGATGATGTGCTTCGACCTCGGCGGACCGGTCAACAAGGCGGCCTACGCCTTCGCCACGGCTGGACTCAACGTCGCCGACCCCGCCTCACTGCGCATCATGGCCGCGGTGATGGCCGCCGGCATGGTGCCTCCGCTGGCGATGGCGCTGGCCACCACGATCCGGCCCGGACTGTTCAGCGAGCCGGAACGCGAAAATGGCAGGGCCGCATGGTTGCTGGGCGCCTCGTTCATCTCCGAAGGGGCGATCCCGTTCGCGGCCGCCGACCCGCTGCGGGTGATCCCCTCCATGATGGCCGGCGGTGCACTCACCGGCGCGCTGATCATGGCCTTCGACGTCACGCTCAAGGCGCCGCACGGTGGGATCTTCGTGTTCTTCGCGATCGGCAACCTGGCATGGTTCCTGGTGGCGCTGGCCGCAGGCACCGTCGTCGGCGCGTTCGCGGTGATCGGCGCCAAGCAGTTCACCCGCAGTACCCCCGCTGTCGCCACTGCGCCAGTTTCCTAAACCGCCGTTTGACCGCAGAAGTTCGAGTAAACATCTCCATAACGTCGAATTCGACACCAACAGAGGGAGTCTCATGCACACCAAGACCGTCATCGTCGGCTCGGCGATCGGGCTGCACGCCCGCCCCGCCGCAATCATCTCCGAAGCTGTTGTCAACGCGGGTGTTCCGGTGACGTTGTCACTGGACGGCGGCGAGCCAGTGGACGGCGGTTCGGCACTGATGATCATGACCCTGGGCGCCGGCAATGGCGCGCAGGTCACCGTCGCCTCCGAGGACGAGGCGGCGTGCGCGAGCATCGCCGAGCTGATCCAGCAGGACCTCGACGCGTAACGCGCTTCGCGCTGTTAGCATCCCCCCATGGCCGATGCGCCGATCGGCAGCAAGGCGGGCGGGCGGTTGGGCGAGTTCCTGAGGGAATCTCCCTACCTACGTAAATGGCTGATACTCGGGGTGGCCATCGGCATCATCGCCGGACTCGGTGCCGTTGTCTTCTACCTGGCCTTGGATTACACCGGCCAGTTCCTGCTCGGATACCTCGGCGGCTATCACCCGCCGGGGGCCTACGCCGACGGCGGCGGGACCGGAACGGCCGGTTTCATCCGCCCGTGGGCCATCCCGTTGATCGTGTTCGGCGGCGCGCTGACGTCAGCGATCCTGGTGGCCAAGCTGGCACCGGAGGCTGCGGGGCACGGCACCGACAGCGCCATCGAAGCCGTCCACACCGATCCCCGCTCGATCCGCGTCCGCGCGGTGTTGGTGAAGCTGGTCTCCAGCGCACTGACCATCGGTTCGGGCGGCTCCGCCGGGCGCGAGGGACCCACGGCCCAGATCTCGGCGGGTTTCGGGTCGCTGCTGACGCGGATGTTCGATCTGTCCGACGCCGACGGTCGAGTCGCGGTCTCGCTGGGTATCGGGTCGGGTATCGGCGCGATCTTCGGGGCACCGCTGGGCGGGGCGGTGTTGGCCGCGTCGATCGTCTACCGCGAGGATTTCGACTACAAGGCGCTGATCCCCGGTTTCGTCACTTCCGGGACGGCGTACGCGATTTACGGCTCGATTCTCGGTTTCGAGCCGATGTTCGGATTCGTGGAACACGACTACGTCTTCGATCCGGCACAACTGGGCTGGTTCGCCGTCATCGGAATCGCCTCGGCGGCAGTCGGATACCTGTATGCACGAGTGTTCTACGGCACCGTTGCACTGACCCACCGGCTACCCGGGAACAAGATCATCAAGCCCGCGATCGGCGGGCTGCTGGTCGGTCTGCTGGCCCTGGCCATTCCGCAGATCCTGTCCAGTGGCTACGGCTGGGTGCAGATTGCCATGACGAGAGAGGGGCTGCTGTCGATCCCGCTGTGGATCGTGCTCGTGCTCCCGATCGCCAAGATCATTGCAACCTCGCTGTCTATCGGAAGTGGCGGCTCCGGAGGCATTTTCGGTCCCGGCATCGTGATCGGCGCGTTCGTGGGCGCAGCACTGTGGCGGCTGGCCGATGTGGCCGGTATGCCGGCAGTGCCTTCCGGACCGGGCGTTTTCGTGATCGCCGGGATGATGGCCTGCTTCGGCAGCGTGGCACACGCGCCGTTGGCGGTGATGCTCATGGTCGCCGAGATGACCGGATCGTTCTCGGTGGTTCCGGGCGCGATGGTCGCTGTCGGCATCGCCTATCTGATCATCATCCGGACCCCGGTGTCTATCTATCGGGCCCAACGGCTCAACCGCGAAACCGCCGCTGCCGAGCGGATTACCGCCTCGGCACCGGAATTCACCACGATCGCCGAGGATGACGCGCCCGAAAAGTGACCGCCCACAGGTCACTGTCTCAATACGATTCAGCAAAGGCCGGTGCGTTCGAGACCCCGCCGTGCGATCCTTGCGCCAGACAGACCCGATTCAACGACGAAGGGTTTAACCCGTGAACGCTCCCACGATGGCGCACCGACTGGCCGCAGAATTCGTCGGTACATTCTTGTTGGTTCTCGGGGGTTGCGGCGCAGCTGTTTTCGCAGCCGACCCCGCCGAGGACAGCTCGGTGGGTATCGGATTCCTCGGTGTCTCACTGGCTTTTGGCCTGACTGTGCTGGCCGGCGTATACGCATTCGGCACGATCTCCGGCGGGCACTTCAACCCGGCAGTCACCCTCGGTGCCGCGCTGGCCAAGCGCGTGGAATGGAAGGCGCTGCCAGCATATTGGGTCGTCCAGGTGATCGGTGGCCTGGCCGCCGGCGCCGTGATTTATTGGGTCGCCAAGGGTAAGCCAGGCTTCACCGCGACCGGCCACCTGGCCGCCAACGGGTACGGTGAGCACTCCCCGTTCCACTACTCACTGGCCGCGGTGGCGATCACCGAGGTGCTGATGACGTTCCTGTTCCTGCTCGTCATCCTCGGCGCCACAGATAATCGTGCGCCAAAAGGGTTCGCTGGCCTGGCAATCGGTCTGATGCTCACGCTGATCCACCTGATCTCGATCCCGATCTCGAACACGTCGGTCAACCCGGCCCGCTCGACCGGTGTCGCATTCTTCAATGCCGACGGCGCACCGGCCCAGCTGTGGGTGTTCTGGCTGGCGCCGCTGGTCGGCGCGGCCCTGGCCGGTGTCCTCTACCCGCTGCTGTTCGGCCGCAACGAAGAGCTGGCTGACCGGCCGGTGCGCGACGACGCCCTGGAGACGTCCTAGCAAGGCGCTCAGCGCGCCGCGCCGGCGGCGCCCTTCTCGGTCGATTTACCAGCATGCGTCAAAGTGCCAGCGGCACTTTCGAGATGGGCCCGCACGAACCATTGGAACTTCTCCAGCGCGGCGGCGTGGCCGATGAGCAGATCCTGGGTGACCGGATCCAGATCCTCGGTGGTGTCGATCGCCTTGCGAAGATCCTCGATGACGCCGTCGTAGACCAGATCCAGAGCAGCCAGATGCGCCGGCACGGTGTCGCGGCCGACGGAGTAGTCATCCCACGTGCGGTCCTTGAGAATGGCGCCCGGCGTGCCCTGCGGTGACCGTCCGAGTGTCGCAATCCGCTCGGCGACCTCGTCGGCATAGCCGCGGACGAGTTCAACCTGCGGGTCGATCATCTCGTGCACGCCAATGAAGCTGGGGCCCACGACATTCCAGTGCACGTGCTTGAGGGTCAGGTGTAGGTCGTTGTAGGTACTGAGCTGCTTCTGCAACAGATCGGCGACCTTGCGGCTCTTCGCGTCCGACAAACCGGGGACGGTGAATTTCGAACCCATGTATCGCTCCTTCGTGCTTTCGCTGTAGACACCCCGCATACCCGGCCTGCCCTGCAGGAAACCCGAAGCGCGCTACAACTTGCTGATCTGCTGAACCGGGAGCCGGGCGCCGCGACGCGGTTCCTGGGCGAGTCCGCTGGCCTGGAGCATGCGCACCACGCGATAGCGGTGCGGGCGCATCGGTTCGAGAAGCTCCACCATCCCGGCGTCGTCCACCGGACGGCCGATCAGTGTCCAGCCGATCATCTTCGAGACGTGGTAGTCACCGATCGACAGTGCGTCGGCGTCGCCGAAGGCCCGCTGGGCGACCTCGGCCGCCGTCCATACGCCGACACCGGGAAGCGTGGTCAGCGCTTCCCTCGCCTCGAGCACGGGACGGCCCGACAACCGCTCGAGCGTGGCCGCCCGCTGCGCGCAGCCGACGACCGTGCGGGCCCGGCCAGGGTCCACGTTGGCGCGATGGAACTCCCAGGACGGGACGCGCCGCCATGCCTCGGCCGATGGTGGCACCCGCATCAGGGCGGGCGCGGGGCCCGGGGCCGGGGTACCGAACTTGGTGACCAGCAGCCGCCAGGCTCGAAACGCGTCTGCACCGGGCACCCGCTGCTCGATCACCGCGGGAATCAGTGCCTCCAACACCCGAGCGGTGCGGCCCAGTCGGAGATGGGGGACCCGCGCGGCGGCGGCCGCCACGACCGGGTGCTGCGGACGGAAGTCACTCGCGTCGTCGTCGAAGCCCAGCAGCGCTGGCAGCGCATCGACGTACTCCTGCGCCCCCTCGCCCCAGGCCTGGCAGGCCACAGTGTCGGGGGCGGTGCGGTGGATCCGAGCGGTGACGGGACCGCTGGCCTGCAGGCTGGTCCGCCAGATCGCCCGCTGCGCGTCGAGCTGGTAGCACGGGTCGCCCGGCCCGCGCCGCTGCGGCGCCAAAGTGAGCCCGGGGCTGACCGGACCGGGGAAGACCAGCGTGCGCTCTTTCGCGTCCAACGTCAGTCCGGGTCGACGCTGATGTCAGCCTTGTTCGGGTAGAACGCAACGTGTCCGGCAATGGCGGCGACCGCTGGATACGGCTCTTCGTAGGTCCAGATCGCGTCGTCCACGGTCGTCCCCGCCGCGGTGACGCTGTAGTAGGTCGCATCACCTTTGTACGGGCAGTACGTCTGGGTGTCGGTGCGGGTCAGCACGGCGGGGTCCACGTCACCGATCGGAATGTATTGCACTACCGCGTAAGTGGATTCGGCAAGGCCGAGCGCGGCGCGGGTGTCGGCGACCAGTTCACCGTTGACCCGGACCTGTACGCGCCCGCCGGTCGGGGTGATCGTGATCGGATGCTCGGCAGTGGGCTGCTTGATCTCTCGTGTGCTCATCGGAGGTTCTCCCTGCTCTCGGCGTAGTTCATGCAACACCGCAGCACATCGATGATTCCCACGCTACGGCCGACGGGCGATGGCGTCTGCGACAACGGCAATCGGCGACGTCGTCGACCGGCCCCCTGCCTCGTGCCGGTCGGCCACTTTGTAGGCGGTGTACATCCCGCGCACGCCGAGCCAGCGGAACGGTTCCGGTTCCCAAGTGCGCGAGTGGTGACCGACCCAGGGCAGGGCGGTCAACGGCGTGGACCGCTTGAGCACCAGGTCGGTCAGGGTCCGGCCGGCCAGGTTGGTCGCCGTGACGCCGTGGCCGACGTAACCGCCGGCCTCACCCAGTCCGGTGACCGGGTCCAGGCTGACGCCTGCCGACCAGTCGCGGGGCACGCCCAGCACGCCGCACCAGCCGTGCGCGATCGACACCCCCCGGGTCTGCGGCAGGACAGTGTTGAGCACCCGGGTCAGGTATGTGATGGTGTCGGCGCCGACGGCCCCGTCGTGATCGATGCGGGAGGCGTAGCGATACGGCACCGCCCGGCCACCGATCGCGATGCGGTTGTCGGCGGTGCGCTGTGCGTAGAAGAATCCGTGCGCCAGATCGCCCACCGTTTCGCGGCCTTCCCAGCCGATGCGTGCCCAAACATCGTCCGGTATCGGTTCGGTGGCGATCATCGCGCTGTTCATCGGCAGCCAGCGCCGCCGCAACCCGCGCATCCGGGGCGTGAAGCCCTCGGTGGCGCGCAGCACGATCGGTGCCCGCACCGCGCCCATCGGCGTCTGGGCCCGTCCCGGGCCGATCGCCGTCACGGGAGTCTGCTCGTAGATGGTCACGCCGAGACGTTGGACGACGTCGGCCAGACCGCGGGCCAGCTTGGCCGGCTGGATCCGCGCGCAGTGCGGGTTGAACGAGCCGAGCACCAGGCTGTCCACCCGTACCCGCGACGCCGCTTCGGCGGCGGTCAGCATCTCGATGCCATCGGTCCCCCACTCCCGGTCCTCGTCGGCCTCGGCGCGCAACCGCCGGGCCTGGGCCGCGTTGCGGGCGACCTCGAGGTTGCCGCCCTTGACGATGTCGGCGTTGATGTTCTCCCTGGCAGCCACCGCGATGACTTCGTCGACGGCTGCGTTGAGGGTCTGCTGCCAGGCCACCACATTGTCTCGGCCGTACTGCTTGGCCAGCAGCCCGCGGTGGCCGGGCGCCAGCCCGGACAGCCAGCCGCCGTTGCGCCCGGAGGCGCCGAACCCGGCAAAACGGGCCTCCAGCACCGTGATCCGCAGCGACGGGTCGGCCTGCTTCAGGTAGTAGGCGGTCCACAGCCCGGTGTACCCGGCACCGACGATGCAGACGTCGGCGTCGCGGTCACCGGGCAGGGCGGGGCGAGGTTGGGGAAGTTCGGTGAACCAGTGCGAGACGGCGCCGTTGATCGTGGGCATCCTACGAATCTAGAGCGCGCGGCGGTGATACCGCGCCATCGCCTCGAGCGCCGGCACCCAGGACATCCTCGGGGCCCGATGTCAGGCAACGATCAGCTGCCCGTGCATCGTCGGGTGGTAGGTGCAGTGGTAGGCGTATGTTCCCGGCTGCGTCGGGGCGGTGAAGGTGGCGGTGCCCTTCTCGCCGATCTCGACGTTGAACGCATTGCCGGAGTCGGCGGTGACGGTGTGCTCGACCCCGTCGGAATTGGTCACAGTCACCGTGGCGCCGGGCGGCACCGGGGCCGGTGAGGTGAATTTCATGGCGGCGATGGCAATCGTCGGGCCCGCGGCCTGCACTGCGGTCGGCGACGCGGACGACGGTGCGGACGACGGTGCCGACGTGGGCCCCGCCGAACACGCCGCCACCAGCAGGACAGCGGCGATCAGAATAGCGACCGACAGCACAAGGATGCGTGGCGTCATACGCGGGACACGTAATCGGCTGGCCTCCGGTTCAGTCCGGCTTGGCCGCCTTCGCCTGTCGTTTGGCCTCACGCAGCCCGACCCAGAAACGTGCGGCCTCTCGGACGGACTCTTCCACCGGCCGCGGCTCCCAGCCCAATTCACCGACGGCCTTGCTGTGGTCGAGCGGGCCCTCGGCGCGCATCAGCCGCAGCGAACCCAGGGACAGCTTCTCGTCGGTCTTCTGCAACCGGGCCTTGGCGGTGCCCATCGCGGCCAGCGCGTAGGCGAGCGACAGCGGAATCGTCCTGGCGGGCGGCGGAACTCCGGCCTCGACGGCGGCAATCCGGGCCACTTCGGCATTGCTGATCATCTTCTCCGAGATCAGGTAGCGCTCCCCCACCCGGCCTCGCTGCGCGGCCAGGATCATCGCCCGGGCGGCATCCTCGACTCCGACGGCTTCCAGCTCGATACCTCCCATCACGAACGGCAGCTTGCCGAACGCCGCGCCGGCGATGATGGCGCCGTGCGGGGTGCGGCCCCAGTCGCCGGTGCCATAGGTGGTCGACACACACATCGCGATCGCGGGCAGGCCGTACTCGCGCGCATAGCGCAACACCAGTTCCTCGGCCTGGACCCGGGAGCGGACGTAGGGCGTCAGGCCGCGGTCGTCGATGACGTCGTCCTCGCTGGCGGTCCTGCCGCGGCGACGCCCGACGGTGACGTAACTACTGGTGAAGATAAACCGGTGCAGGCCTAGATCTTTGGCGATTTCGAGGACATTGCGGGTGCCCTCGACGTTGGTGTGGAACAGCGGCGCGGGATCGCTCAGCCAGCCGCGGGTGTCGACGACGCAGTAATAGACGTCGTCGCATCCGGCCATCGCCTCGCGCAACACCGCGTTGTCCCAGATATCGCCGACGAACCGCTGCACGTCGAGATCGTCGATCGAGATGGTGGAAGCATTGGCCCGCACCATGACCCGGACCTGATGCCCGGCGGCGACCAGTTGGCGGGTGACGTGCGAGCCGAGGAATCCGTTGGCCCCGATGACGAGCTTGGGCGCGCTCACTTGAATCCCCCGTTGGCGCGCATCCAGGCGGCCGCCTCGTCGTCGAGGGTGCCCAGCTTTTCGGCTTTCTTGCACCACTTCATCCCGGCTTGCAGGAAGCGCAGCGGGTTGTAGATGTCCTCTTGGCGCGACCACAGCCCGTCACCGGCGTAGGTGACGATCGAGATGTTGGTGGCGCTGATGATCGTGCCGTCACCGGGATCGCGCATGGGGTTGTCCAGCTCGCAGATGACCCGGCCGGTGTCCTCATCGAACACCGCCCACAGCGACGGGAACTCCGTCATATAGCTGCCGGGGAAGCTGCCCATCGTCGTGGTGATCCAGGTCCGCACCTCGTCGCGGCCCTTCATCGTGCCCATCGCGTGCTCGATGTAGTCGACGTCGGGGGTGTAGTGACTCACCCAGGCGTCCCAGTCTTGGCTGCGAGCGGCGGCGTCGACCGTCTGCTCGAAAATTGCGAATGCTTCGGTCAGTTCTTCACGGGAGAATCGCGCCACAGCATCAAACTAGAACAAGTTCTAGTACGCATGTCGCGAATCCGTCCCGATTCGGGCTCAGCGGTCGGTCTCGCGGCGATTCCGGCCCTTGGCGGCATACAACTGGGCGTCGGCGTGCGCGTACAGCGCCGCGATGTTGGCGGTGTCGCCGGGCTGCGACGCCATCCCGAAGCTCGTGTCGGGAGTGTGGTGCCTGACATCGCCGACGAACCGCTGTGCAGACGACGTGCCGCGGTCGGTGCGGTCGGCGACGCATGCGGCGAACTCGTCGCCGCCGAGTCTGGCCAGCACCGCGCCTTCTGGCACCAGGCCGCGCCATCGGCGCGCATGACCCGCGAGGTGCTCGTCCCCTGCCTGATGCCCGAGGGTGTCGTTGATCTGTTTGAAGCCGTCGAGATCCATCACGATCACTGTGATGGTCGTCATTGGTGATCGCCTACGAGCCAAGAGGTCTCGCGTGGCGATCTCCCATCCGGCCCGATTCAGCAGGCCAGTCAGCGGGTCGGTGCACGCGCTGGTGACCAGGGCGCGCATCACGAGCCCGAACGATTCCGCCGCCCCGACGATCGCGACGGCCCAGATCAGGTAGTCGATGTAAAGCTTGGGCAGCGGCGCGACGGCCAGCGCCACAACCGAGGCCAGTGTGAGAAGGCCGATGAGCACGACGGCCCGCCGCGGTGGATAGAACGCCCGCAAGTACATCGCGAGGAACATCGGCGCGATCAGGCAGGCAAACTCGGCGCTCATCGCGATGTGGAAGGCCATCACCAACGGGGTCGCGACGATGGCCGCCAGCGTCGCGGGTCCTGGTTTATCCGGTTTGGCGGCCAGCCAGAGCAACGCCGCGACGCCCAGGCAGATGGCCAGCATGCCGCCGGTCGGGTTCGCGTACGTCAGATCCTTGCGGATCGGCCAGATGGTGAACACGACACCGTAGGCGTACAGGAAGGTCGTAAGGCCCAAATAAATTCGCAGCAAGCGGATCTGCTGGGCGCCGTAGAAATCGCTGCCGGTGTAGGCAAGCAGCTTCACCCGATACATGCGGTCCCGCTTAGTGGTGGGCGCCGGACCGCCGCTCCGGCGAAGCCGCATTACGTCAAACTTTCCTGGTCAGGACCGGCCACGTTGCCGGCTAGCCAATTGTGACACCGACGTAGATTAACCGCAGCAGACATGCGCACCCGGGATTATCTGAATGACAGTTGAGGTTGAATCGGGCATGTCGCACGACTATCACCGCAATCCGGCGGCCGTTTCCGCGTTGTCTCCCGAGCAGTACCGGGTAACCCAGGACAACGGCACCGAGCGTCCCTTCACCGGTGCGTACTGGGACAACCACGAGCCGGGCATCTACGTCGACGTCGTCTCGGGCGAGCCGTTGTTCGCCTCGATCGACAAGTTCGACAGCGGCTCCGGGTGGCCCAGTTTCACCAAACCGATTGACACCTCCAACGTCGTGACCAAACGGGACTTCAGTCACCTGATGGTCCGTACCGAGGTTCGCTCGGCCAATGGCGATAGCCATCTGGGGCACGTGTTCAAAGACGGGCCGCGCGCGCAGGGAGGGTTGCGCTACTGCATCAACTCCGCTTCGCTGAAGTTCATCCACCTCGACGATCTCGAGGCGCAGGGCTATGGCAACTACACGAGTTTGTTCGAGACTTCCAAGGAGGACGTGTGAGCGACACCAAGACGGCGATATTGGCCGGCGGTTGCTTCTGGGGCATGCAGGACCTGATCCGCAAGCAGCCCGGCGTGGTATCCACCCGGGTCGGCTACACCGGCGGCCAGAACGACCACCCGACCTACCGCAACCATCCCGGTCATGCCGAGGCGATCGAGATCGTCTACGACCCGGCCCAGACCGATTTCCGCGCACTGCTGGAGTTCTTCTTCCAGATTCATGATCCGAGCACGAAGAACCGGCAAGGCAATGATGTCGGCACCAGCTACCGGTCGGCGATCTTCTACCTCGACGACGAGCAGAAGCAGGTCGCCCTGGACACCATCGCCGACGTCGACGCCTCCGGGCTGTGGCCGGGCAAGGTGGTCACCGAAGTGACGCCGGCCGGTGACTTCTGGGATGCCGAGCCAGAGCACCAGGACTATCTGGTGCATTACCCGAACGGGTACACCTGCCACTTCCCGCGGGCGGGCTGGAAGCTACCGAAGCGAGCGCAGGTCTAGGGTCACCCCTCCGGCCCGGGTGTGCGGTTTCGTACGCAACTCGCCGCAGCTACCGTATGAGAGCGCACACTCGGCGCGTCGCGCGTCAGTTTCGTCGATGCACGACGACGCGCCCACCCTTTTTCGGCGTGAACGCCACCCCGCGCGAATGCCATTTCTCACCCGGCGCGGTTGTTGTCGCAATGGTGAAGTGACGCAACACCGTTCGTAGGACGACGTCCATCTCCATATTGGCGAAGGCGGCGCCGATACAGCGACGGGTACCACCACCGAACGGTACCCAGGCGAAGGTGTTGGGCCTGGCGTCGAGGAAGCGCTGCGGGTCGAACCGCTGCGGATCGGGGAACATCTCGGGGTTCTCGTGCAGCTGATTGAGGCTGACCATTACCGAATAGCCCTGCGGAACCCGCCATTCGCCAAGTTCGTAGATCGGCGCCATGACGTGCCGGCCGGAGAAGTCGATCACCGTCCGGTTGCGCTGGATCTCGAAAATCGTCGCTTGACGGTAGGTGTTGTCGTCGGTCTCGGCCTCGGCAACCAGGCGGCGCAACACTTCCGGATGCCGGGAGATCCGTTCGAACGCCCACGCCAGGGTCGACGCGGTGGTCTCGTGACCGGCGGCCAGCAGCGTCAGCAGCTCGTCGCCGATCTCCACGCGCGTCATCTTCGAGCCGTCCTCGTAACTGCTGCGCAGGAACAGCGACAGCACATCGGTCCGGTCCTCGAAGTTGGGGTCGCGTTGCACCCGATCGATCAGTGTGTCCACCAGACCCTCGTATTCACGACGGTATTCGGCGAGTTTCCCCCAAGGGGTCCAGGGCAATTCGCGTTTCGGCGCGGGCAGCACCGCCAGCCGTGAGCCCAGGGTCACCCACCTCGGGATGAGGTCACGCAGGCGTTCCAGCTCGTACCCGTCGGCGCCGAAGATCGCTCGCAGGATGATGTTGAGGGTGATGTGCATCATCGGCTCGAGTGTGGCGAACTCGGTTCCCTGCGGCCATGATTCGACCTCGCGCAGCGTCTCCTCGATCACGATCTGCTCGTAGGCCTTGATGCTCTTGCCGTGAAAGGGCGGAGTGAGCAGCTTGCGCCGTGCGCGGTGCTCGACACCATCGAGAGCGAACACCGACCCCTTGCCCAGAAGCCGGCTCAGGTTGGGCTGGATGTTGTAGAGAACGTCGGGACTGGTAGTGAAGATCTGTTTGGTCAGCGCGGGGTCGGACACCAAGACGGCATTGCCGAACACCGGCACCTGCAGTGTGATGCTGCGCCCGTAGCGGCGAGTCAGCCAGTCTGACGTCGACCGGCGCGCGGCCACAAACGCCACCTTGATCAGGGCGCTCGGCAGCCCTGGAGTCGGTGGCAGCTTCGGTTCGACTACAACCGGACGATCCCTGGCCGATGTCGCCGGCCCGGCGGCTCCGACGGTTGGCGCTTCGCTCATCGGTGAGGCCTTCCAGTACTGGCGTGGTACCGCGTTGTACCACGGGGTTGCGGGGTACGGTACCCTTCGGTACCAGGCCCTGACAAGGGGCTGGCGCAATCGGACGGCAACGGAAGGAGTCGGATGAGCACCACGGCTGTTGACGAAGCCGCCGCCGTCGGGCGCAACGACGACTTCCGCCAGCGGCTACTCGACGGGCTCGCGGTCTCGATCGACGAACGCGGCTACCGCGACACCACCGTCGCCGACATCGTCCGGTACGCCCGCACCTCGAAGCGCACGTTCTACAGCCAGTTCGCCACCAAGGAGGAGTGCTTCGCCGAGCTGCTGACGGCCAACAACGATGAGCTCGTCGCCACCATTCGCGATGCCGTCGACCCGCGCGCACCCTGGGACGAGCAGGTTCGCCAGGCCGTGGTCGCCTACGTGCACACCATCGAAGAACGACCGGCCATCACGCTGAGCTGGATCCGTGAGCTTCCGGCACTGGGTGAATATGCCAGGCCCACACTGCGCCGCGGGTTCGGTCGGCTCGCGACGATGATCGTCGAGTTGACTACCAACGAGGGTTTTCGCACCGCCGGCCTGGCACCGATATCGCATGCGGCGGCGGTGATCCTGGTCGGTGGTCTGCGCGAGCTCACCGCACAGACCGTCGAGGACGGCAAGCCCACCACCGACATGATCGAGCCCATAATCGCGGTCTCCCTGGCCCTGCTGGGCCCGAAGTCTTCTGCGTGAGAACGACTCTCACTCGGTGAGGCGCGGGACGACGAATGCGAATGCCCGCGGGAACCCCAAACGCGACAATCGGCCGCGCCGAATGTCGTCGATCGGAACAACCAGCACCTCACCGGACGACGGCTCGTAGCAGTGGGTGGCGACGCCGTCGATCTCGGTCAGCAGCACCCAGTGCCGGGGCAGCACCGCACCGATCAGCATCGCCACCGGCCAGCCTGCGGCAACCGCATCGCACACGTCGGCCAGCCGGTCACCACAGCACGCCGACCGCCACCGATAGCGCACGCCGCGGGACGCACTGTGCACGGTCAGCGCCCGGGCCACCCCCGCCGGCGTCGCGCCCAGCGCAAGTGGCCACACCACGTTGATCGCCCGGTGTACGCGTGCCTGCTCGGCCTCGAACCACGACTGCGCGTCATCGGATCGCAGCGGGGCTCCGTAGTGGGCATCCAGCAGTGCGCCGGCCAGCACCGCGACGCTGGGACCACAGCTGAACCCGTCGCGCTGGTGCAGCCCGCTCACGACGGCGGGAAACCCCGGGTGGCCGCCACCGGGCCCCAGGTCTGAGGCAGCTCGGCATGGTCCACAGTGTCGGCTTTGACGATCCTGGGCGACATACGACCAACTCTAGGCTCGCGGGTCTGGCTTCTGCGTAGGCTCAAAGCGCCGCTTCGAACCGACGGAGGATCTCATGCGTTTGTCGACCCGCAATCAGCTCAAAGGCACCATTGTCGAGGTTCACCTTGGCGCGGTGATGGCCACGGTGAAGGTCCGCCTCGACGGTGGCGATCAGGTCGTGACGGCGTCGATCACCAAGGACGCCGCAGAGGAACTGGGTCTGACCGAAGGCCAGCCCGCCACGGTGCTGGTCAAATCGACCGAGGTGATGATCGGGGTTCAGTGATATGACCACCATGCGCGCCCAACGCTTTTACGCCGATACCAAAACCGTTGCACTGGAGGATGTTCCCATCCCCGAGCCCGGCGACGGCGAAGTCCTGGTCAAGGTGGCGTTCTGCGGCATCTGCCATTCCGACCTCAGCCTGATCAATGGCACTTTCCCGGCCCAGCGTCCGGTGGTCACCCAGGGGCACGAAGCCTCGGGGACCATCGCCAAGCTCGGCCCTGGTGTCACCGGCTGGTCCGAGGGTGATCGGGTCGTCGTCGCTGCGGGCCGCCCATGCGGGAAGTGCGCCAACTGCCGCCGCGGCGACCTGGCCAACTGCATGCGAATTCAGCTGATGGCCTTCGCCTATGACGGCGCATGGGCCGAATACACCGTCGCGCAGGCCTCAGGACTGACCCGGGTGCCTGACAACGTCCCGCTGGAGCAGGCCGCGATCCTTGCCGACGCGGTGTCGACGCCCTTCGGCGCGGTGGTGCACACCGGCAAGGTGGCGGTCGGGGAGTCGGTCGGGGTGTGGGGTGTCGGCGGCGTCGGTACCCACATCGTGCAGCTGGCCCGTCTCGTCGGGGCAGTTCCGGTGATCGCCGTCGACATCAATCCGGAGGTACGCGAGCGCGCGCTGGAACTCGGCGCCGACTACGCATTCGATTCGCGTGACCCCGATTTCGCCGACAAGCTGGCGCAAGCCACCGGCGGGCGCAATCTCGATGTGGCGTTCGACGCGGTCGGATTGAAGGTCACCTTCGAGCAGGCGCTGAATTCGCTCACGATCGGCGGCCGACTGATCGGGGTGGGCATGAGCGCCGAGGCACCGACAGTGGGACCGACGTCGATGTTCAATCTGGTGCAACGCCAGGTGCTCGGCCATCTCGGTTACCACAACACCGATATCGAGACGCTGGCGCAGCTGGTGTCCCGCGGCCGGCTCGATCTGTCCCGATCGATCAGCCAGATCATTCCGCTCGAGGACATCGCGGACGGGATCCGCATTCTCGAGCACGCCGAAGGCAATCCGATCAGGGTGCTCGTTCAGCCTTAAGCCTTTTGGCGCCGAGCGTCACTCCGGCGTCACGGTGGGCGCCGAACGCGGCTCCGGCGCGACGCTCGGCGGGAATGCCGGCCGGTGACTAAGCTGGCGTGCCTCAGAAGGAGCGCACATGTCCGCCGAACCGAAAAGCCAGCCTGGCCATATCCGGCTGACATCGCACCGCGGCGCCGACGACGCGCTGCCGATCAGCTGGGGTGCGGCCACCGCCGGCGAGCGCGGACCACTGATCGGAACCACCAGCACCCGAAGCCACCGCAATGTGATCGGCACTCACAGCGGCTCCTACAGCGTCTACCGCGCACTGGCCGTCGCGGCCGGCGCGCTGTCCCGCGAGCATCGGGCGGACCTGACCAACACCTCCCCCACCGATAGCATCGGCCCGTACCCGCAGTGGAGTCGTCCCGAGGCGATCGTCAGCCTGGACCCGTGGGGCGCCATGGTCGCCGACGCGTTCGCCGCCGAGCTGGCCGCCGGCCAGGACATCCGCCCGACCATCGCGGTCACCAAGGCGCACGTGATCTTGCCGGAGATCGCCGACGCGATCGACAGGGGCCGGCTGGTTCCCGACGGCCGGGTGCTGCTGCCGGGCGGGGCAGCACTGGTGACCAAGGCCGCGATCGAGCCGGTCTGGTATCTGCCCGGTGTCGCACAACGTTTCGGTTGCAGCGAGGCACACCTGCGCCGGGTGTTGTTCGAGGAGACCGGCGGTATGTATCCCGAACTGGTCACCCGCTCCGATCTCGAAGTGTTCCTGCCTCCGATCGGCGGGCAGACTCTCTACATCTTCGGCGCCCCAGGCGATCTCGCCGATCCCACGGTCGAGCTGACCGCCCGCGTGCATGACGAGTGCAACGGCTCGGACGTGTTCGGTTCCGATATCTGCACGTGCCGGCCCTATCTGACGCATGCGATCGAGGAGTGCATCCTCGGCGCGCAGCGCGGCGGGGTCGGGCTGGTCGCGTACTCCCGCAAGGAAGGCCGAGCGCTGGGCGAGGTGACCAAGTTCCTGGTGTACAACGCCCGCAAGCGCCAAGAGGGCGGCGATACCGCAGAGGCGTACTTCGCCCGCACCGAATGCGTAGCCGGAGTTCAGGACATGCGGTTCCAGGAGCTGATGCCAGATGTGTTGCACTGGTTAGGGATCCGTAAAATCCACCGGCTGGTCTCGATGAGTAACATGAAATACGACGCCATCGTCGGCTCGGGAATCGACGTGGGCGAACGAGTCAACATTCCCGACGAGCTGATCCCGGCCGATGCCAGGGTGGAGATCGACGCCAAGATGGCCGCCGGCTACTTCACTCCCGGCCCAGTGCCCGATGCCGACGAACTGAAGAAGGCCAAGGGCCGCGGGCTGGAGGGCTGATGGGTTCGGCCATCGAGGTCGACGTCGACAGCCCGGCGGGCGCCGCGGCGGCATTGCGCAGCACCCATACCGTCCGGGAGCGGGCCGCGGTGCTGACTCAGCGAGCCCGGGCCGGCGGGTCACCGTGGTTCACCGTGCACGACGACGCGCTGACGTCGGCGGCGACGCTGGTCGCCGACGTCACCCGGGACAGCTATCCGGATCTGCAGATCCCGTTCCACAGTCGATGGCGCCACTTCGAGGCGGGCGGCGTGGACCGTAAGACCGACCTCCTTGGCGCCGCCGATGCCCGGGCGCTGGTCGATCTCACGGTGGTCAGCGTGCTGCTCGACGCCGGCGCGGGGCCATCGTGGTCCTACCTCGAGCCAGGAACGGGTCTTCGGCTGAGCCGCTCAGAAGGCTTGGGTGTAGCCAGCTTTCACGCCTTCACCGCGGGCCTGTTCTCGTCGGACCCCGACGACCCGCTGCGCGTCGACGCCGCCGGGCTGGCAGGCCTGACCGCGCAGCAGCTGGGCGCGGCGTTTCAGGCCGACGCCGCCAATCCGCTGGTCGGGCTCGATGGCCGGGTGGCGATCCTGCGCCGGCTCGGGGCCGCACTGTCCGCCACGCCGGAGGTGTTCGGTCCAGACGGCCGCCCCGGCGGACTACTCGACGCCGTGCGTACGCCGGGCCAAGGCTCGGTGCGCGCCCACGACATTCTCACCGCGATCCTGACCGCGCTGTCGCCAATCTGGCCGGGCGGCAGCATGATCGGCGATCAGCCGGTCGGCGACTGCTGGCGCCACCCCGCGCTGGGTGGGCCCGGCCTGACCGCGGGATGGATGCCGTTTCACAAGCTGTCCCAGTGGCTCACCTACTCCCTGCTCGAGCCGTTCGGCTGGGCCGGGGTGGCAGTGACCGATCTCGACGAGTTGACCGGACTGCCCGAGTACCGCAACGGTGGTCTGCTGCTGGACACCGGGGTGCTGGGTCTCCGAGAAGCCGAGTTTGCTTCCCAAAACTTCACGGCGGCAGATGAACTGGTGGTCGAGTGGCGAGCGCTGACGGTGGCTCTGCTCGATGAGCTGGCACCGTTGGTGCGTCAGCAGCTCGGGGTGGACGCCGAGCAGATGCCGCTGGCGCGGGTCCTGGAGGGCGGTACATGGGGCGCCGGCCGGCGACTGGCTCAGCAGCTACGTGGGGGCCTGCCGCCACTGTCCATCCTCAGTGATGGCACGGTGTTCTGATGCGCGACGTCCACGTCATCGACCACCCGCTGGTGCAGCACAAGCTGACCTTGATGCGCCGGGAGGAAACGTCGACCAACACTTTCCGCCGGCTCGCCAACGAGATGGCCACGCTGCTCGCTTATGAGGTGCTGCGCGACACCCCAACGCACAAGATCGAGGTGCGCACCCCATTGGAGACGACGACCGGCACCGTCATCGACGGCAAGAAGCTGGTGTTCGTCTCCATCCTGCGAGCCGGCACCGGCATCCTGGACGGAATGCTGACCGTCGTGCCCGGCGCCCGCGTCGGCCACATCGGGCTGTATCGCGATCCGAAAACTCTTGTTGCCGTTGAGTACTACTTCAAGATGCCCAACGACCTGCACGAGCGCGAGGTCGTGGTCGTCGACCCGATGCTGGCCACCGGCAATTCGGCGGTGGCTGCGGTCGACCGGCTCAAGGAGTTCCGGCCCCGCTCCATCAAGTTCGTCTGCCTGCTCACTTGCCCGGAAGGCATCGCCGCGCTGCACGACGCCCATCCCGAGGTGCCGATCTACACCGCGGCGGTGGACCGCGGTCTCGACGAGCACAGCTACATCGTGCCGGGTCTCGGCGATGCCGGGGACCGGCTGTTCGGCACCAAGTAGGGCGACAGGTTTGTCAGCCGGCGGCCGCACGCAAAACGGCCAGGCGCTGTTGGTATTCGGTTTCGTTGATCTCTCCGCGGGCGAACCGCGCAGCAAGGAGCTGCTCGGGTGACTCGCCATAGGGCAGGAGCGCAGGGACCGATCTCGCCTGGGGTGCGCCGGAGGTGAACCGGACCAACGCGACGATCCCGACGATGATGAGGATCCAGAACAACACCATACCGATCGCCATGCCTGTGTATCCCCATCCGCTCATGTCGTGGTCGTACCAGAACATCATGGGAACTCTCCTTTCTCTACTGTCAGCCGGTGTAGTTGAGGGTCGTCATCATTCCGGCGTCCATGTGATATCCGTTGTGACAGTGCAGCATCCAGATCCCTGGGTTGTCAGCGACGAGCTTGACTGCCACAGTCTGCATCGGTTTCACGATGACGGTGTCCTTGCGTGGGCCCGGGCTACCGTCGGCTTTGATCACCTGGAAGGTATGTCCGTGCAGGTGCATCGGATGCCACATCATGCTTGCGTTGGTGAAGGTCAGGGTGGCGTGCTGCCCTCGACCGACGGTCAGCGGGACGGTTTGATCGTAGGGGCGGCCGTTGATCATCCAGTCGTAGTGCATCATCGAGCCGGAGAGTCGGGCCTGCAGGTCGAGTTCGCTGCCGGTCGGAAGTTGGACTTCCGTTGTCGCGGTGAAGGTGTCGACGGCGCCGACTCGGCGGGACAGTTCCGGCGGCCGGTAGTCGGCGCCCGGGCCGGCTCCCGCGCCGGTGGACAACAGGGCGCGGGCCACAGCGTTCTTTCCTTCGGCCGAGGCCACCAACGGGAACACCCCGTCCCCGGCGGTGATGACCACGTCGTAGCGCTCCCCCATCCCGAGCAGGACCGCATCGACCTCAGTGGGCACGACCGGGAAACCGTCGGTATGGGTGACGGTCATGCGGTGCCCGGCCAGGGCGACCCGGAACGCAGTGTCGGCGGCGGCGTTGATGATCCGGATTCTGATACGTTGTCCCGGCTTTGCGGTGAATGTGCTCGCCGCAGCGGGAATCCGCCCGTTGATGAGGTAGTAGGGGTAATTGACGTCGCCGGCGTCGCCACCGAGCAAATCACTCGTCCCCACACCGCCCATGCCAGGCATTGAGCCCATGCCGCCCATGGCCATCGACCGCAGCCCGTCGAAGATCTCCTGGGGGCTGCGGCCGACTCCGGAGGTCCAATCGTCGAGCATCACGATCCACTCGGCGTCATAGCGTCCGGGCTCGGCTGGGTCGTCGATGATGACCGGTAAATACAGGCCGTAGTCGGTGCCCAGCCCGGTGTGCGGATGGGCCCAGTACGTCCCCGGATACGGCGAGCTGAAACGGTAGGTAAAGCTCTCCCCAGGCGCGATGTCGGGGGTGGCAGGGGCGGCGCCGTCCATATCGTTGCGCAGTGCGATTCCGTGCCAGTGCACCGACGACGGCTGGTCCAGGTTGTTGTCCACGGTGACAGCGATCTCGTCGCCGACATTGGCCCGGATCAGCGGACCGGGAACTTGCTGGTTGTAGGCCAGGGTGGCGGCCCTGGTCCCGCCGAGGTCGATGTCGGCCGAGCCCGGGGTGAGCCGGGCGGTGACCGTCGTCCCGGTGTGGGGTCGGGCGGCTTCTGCCGCATCGATCGCAGCGGTTGCGGTGGGGCCACTGGGAGTGGTGTCGGGGGTGGAACGGCTACACGCCACCACGGCGGCGCCGAGAGCGCCGGCGGCGAGAAAGCCGCGCCGAGTCAAGGGTGTCGCGGCTAGGTGGTGTGGACTCATCGCCGATCCTGCTGTCTACGCTTCCTTGGCCTGTTCACGTCAACATCCCCTCGCTCGGTCGGACGCTTCGATCCTCCGGCCCCAACCCTGATCCGCCTCGTTAGTGCTTGCCCTAGGCGTTCAGTGAAGATTCGATAAAGAACGTCGACCCACGCACCATTGGCGCTGTCGCAGTGCCAGATTCAGAAAGTGCTCGGGATCTCAGTGGGTGTGGTCGTGATGACCGTCAGTATCCAGACTCGACTCGGAGATCGGCAGGCCAGGATTAGTGGGCGCCGGCGCGGTGGCAGGCCCGCTCATCGCCTCCTCGCGCGGCGGACCCACGGGCTCCGTAGGGTGCTGATGGCCTGGCACCGGAGCATCGTGGGCCACCTGATGGTCATCCCGTGCTTCGGCCGGGCCGTGGTGATCGGCGTTATGCCCATAGAGCCCAGAGGCCAGGCCCGCCGTCACCGCGGCAACCATAACCGCGTTGGCGCCAAGCAGTACCAACGCCCTGCCAAGGGTCGACACCTGTTCTGCGCGAGAGCGGCGAACCCACGCCCATGTCGCGCCCATGATGACGTAACACTGCAGCAGAAGCACGCAGATGCCCGCGGCGTCTACCGCTTCGGGCTGGCCGGCGGCGGGCCCAAATGCGGCACCTCCGGTCCGGGAATGGGCCCACAGGGCGACTGCTCCTGCGTTGGCCGCGATGCCGATCGCCAGTACCAACGCGGTCGGGCGCGACCAAATGAGGAACACCCACATCAGTTGCAGTGAACCGATCGAGACGAAGAACACCCCCGATGGCACCCAGTGCGCCCAGTGCATCGGCGCGACCGCGAAGTGAATCGCCGCCGCGCCCGCGGAAGCGATCGCTGCGCAGCGCGCAGCCAACCGGCTGTCACTACGTCTCCCTGCCCTGGTAATCACGGCCGTCATGGTTGCACCGCAGCACCGCCCGCGACGAGCAGCACTGCATAACGTTCCGGTGCCGGATCGGCTACGGCGCTCGCAGTGTTCTCCCAGGCAACGGTCAGGCCGGGATGGGTCAATGGCGAATGTGACAACGACGTTTCAAGCATCGCTGCCGCAGGACTCCGAAGAGGGTGCCACACCACCGACGCGCCCAACGCGCTGGGAGCGGGCCGGGCTGGTGCTCCTGCTCGTCGGAACCGCGGTCATGTACCTGTGGAACATCACCGTCAACGGGATGGGCAACCAGTTCTACGCCGGCGCCGCCCAGGCCGGCTCGAAGAACTGGGAGGCGCTGCTGTTCGGTTCGCTCGACTCGGCCAACTTCATTACCGTCGACAAGCCGCCGGTGTCCCAGTGGGTGATGGGATTGTCGGGTCAGCTGTTCGGCTTCAGTAGCGCCAGCATGCTGATTCCCGAGGCACTGATGGCGGTGGCCACCGTCGCATTGCTCTACGCCGCGGTGACCCGCATCTGCGGCCCCCGCGCCGGTCTGCTGGCGGGCGCCGCGTTGGCGCTGACCCCGGTGGCGGCCCTGATGTTCCGGTTCAACAACCCTGACGCCGCGATGGTGCTGCTGATGATGGCGGCGGCGTACTGCACGGTGCGAGCGCTCGAGCGGGCCAGCGGCAGGTGGCTGGCCTGGGCTGGTGTCGCACTGGGTTTCGCGTTCCTGGCCAAGATGCTCGAAGGGCTGCTGGTGGTCCCGGCCGTGGGGCTGGTGTATCTGCTCGCGGCCCCGACGACGTTGCGGCAGCGAATCCTGCACCTGCTCGGTGCCATGGCGGCATTCCTGGTGTCTGCGGGCTGGTTCGTCGTGCTCACCGTGGTCTGGCCGGCGACGTCGCGTCCCTACATCGCCGGCTCGACCGACAACAGCTTCATGGACTTGGTGATGGGCTACAACGGTTTTGCCCGGGTAGCCGGCCGCAATCACATGAACTTCGGTCCGAGTGATCCGATCGGTAACTCGGTGGGCACCCAGCTCCGTCACCTCGGCTTCGGCGGTATGGACCAGCACGAAGGGTTGAGTCGACTGTTCTCCGGCGAGTTCGGCTTCGAGATCGGCTGGCTGATTCCGGCGGCGCTGGTCGCACTGATCCTCGTGCTGATTTCGCGGGGACGCGCCCCCCGCACCGACGCGGTACGGGCCGGCGCACTGTTATTCGGTGCATGGTTGGTCATCGACGGGCTGGTGCTGAGCTACATGAAGGGCATGGTGCACCCGTACTACTGTCTGTCGTTGGCGCCCGCGGTGGCCGGCACGGTCGCGATCGGCGCCCACGAGATGTGGGTGCGCCGCCAGTCCCGGTTCGGCCGGATCGGCCTGACCGCGCTCGTTGCGGTGACCGGCATCTGGAGTTGGTGGGTAATGGGCCGCAACGGCGATTGGCTGCCGGCTCTGCGGTGGACCATCCTGGTCGGCACCGTGCTCGCCGCGGTCGCACTCGCGCTGTCGGCGCCGCGCCGGCGTCGTGTCACGGCCGTCGCCGCCGCACTCGGCGTGATCGCGGTGCTGGCCGGCCCGACGGCGTATGCGGTCGCCACGCTCAACTCCCGCCATAGCGGAGGCGGGCCGACCGTCGGGCCCGCGACGTCCAAATCTGGCTCCGGGCGGGCTTTCGGCGAGTCGGACGACAACCCGCAGCTGGACGACCTGTTGCGAGCGACCAAGACCAAGTGGTCAGCGGCAGTAGTCGGCTCGGCGACGGCGGCCGGTCTCGAATTGTCCTCCAGCACCGCGGTTATGGCGATCGGTGGGTTCACCGGCGCGGACCCGGTGCCGAGCCTGGGGCAATTCAAAGCCGACGTTTCCGCCGGCCAGGTGACGTACTACGTCGTTCAGCGAGACTGGCGAGGCAAGCCCGGCGGGTGGCCTGATAATCGCAACCACAGCGGCATCACCGACTGGGTGACCGCCACATTCGCGGGCACCCAGGTCGGCGACACCGACGTCTACGACCTGACCAAACCCAAGTAGTCAGGCGGCCGAGACCAGTTCGCCGGCCTCACGGCGCTGCCTGGTCGGCAATGCCAGCCTGACGATCTTGCGGACCACCGTGCCGAACTGCTTGGGCAGCGGCCCCGCGTTGTACGGGATGCCGTAGCGCTCGCACACCTCGCGAACGTGCGGAGCCATCTCTGCGTACCGGCGGGCCGGAACGTCGGGGAAAAGGTGGTGCTCGATCTGGTGCGAGAGGTTGCCCGACAACAGGTGGAACAGCTTGCCGCCGGTCAGGTTGGCCGAGCCGAGGACCTGCCGGAAGTACCACTGGCCACGGGACTCGTTGCGGGTCTCCTCGACAGTGAATTCCTGTGTGCCGTCTGGGAAATGACCACAGAAGATGATCGCGTAAGACCACACGTTGCGGATCAGGTTGGCCGTCAGGTTTCCGGTGAACACGAACGGCGCGAACGGTCCGGCCAGCAGCGGGAAGGCGACATAATCCTTGAGCAGCTGGCGGCGGGTCTTACGCCAGATCGCTTGCAGAACATCGCGTTTGTCAGCCAGCGAGATCTCGCCGGACCGGATGCGTTCGGCTTCCAGTTCATGCAATGCGACACCGTACTGGAACAGCACCATGAGCAGGAATGCGTACACCGGGTTGCCAAGGTAATACGGCCGCCAGCGTTGATCGGGGCTCATCCGCAGGATGCCGTAGCCGATATCGCGGTCCATGCCGACGATGTTGGTGTAGGTGTGGTGGGAGAAGTTGTGCGAATGCCGCCACTGGTCGGCCGGGCAGGCGGTGTCCCACTCGAAGGTGCGCCCGGCCAGCGCCGGGTCACCGGTCCACTCGTACTGGCCGTGCATGACGTTGTGGCCGATCTCCATGTTGTCGAGGATCTTCGAGACGGCCAGCAGTGCGGTGCCGGCCAGCCAGGCCGGCGGGAAGATGCCCGCGAACAGCAGCGCGCGCCCGCCGATTTCCATGGCGCGCTGTGCCTTGATGACGCGGCGGATGTAGTCGACGTCGGTCTGGCCGAGGTCGGCGATCACCTTTTCCTTGATGGCGTCGAGCTCTCTGCCGAACGCGTCGGCCTGCTCGGGTGTCAGCCTGGTGGGTTGGGATTCCCTTTCGTTTCACAGCGCAATGTCGACGTCACCGACGGGAACGGACACGCAGATCTGCACGTCCTCCTCGTCGGCGGTCGACACCGCGCCGGTGGTCACGTTGCGCACGGCACCGCGATGCTTGCGGCGGGTGCAGGTGTGGCAGATGCCCATCCGGCATCCGCTGGCGGGTTTCAGTCCGGCGTCTTCAGCCTGGTCCAGGAGTGGACGCCCATCGTCTTCTGTGTCGATACCGCTGTCCCTGAAGCTGATTCGACCACCCGACGGGGCGTCGGGGACGACGAACGGCATCGGGACGAAGCTCTCCGAGGAGACTCTCGCGCAGTGCGTGCGCACCGCCTCGACCAGTGCCGGCGGTCCGCACACGTACACCGCGTCCGGATCGGCCATGGCGGTCTGCAGGTGTTCCGGCCCGAATCGGCCGGTGAGCTCGCCGCCGGGCGAGCGGGTATAGCCGTGCAGGACCCGGATCGGCAATGTCGCGAGTTCGGCCCGGTAGCAGGCTTCGTCCGGGGTCCGCGCGTAGTGGATGAAGGCGATCTCGCCATCGAAGTTGTCCGCGTGCAGGGTGCGCAGCATGGACATCACCGGCGTGATCCCACTGCCGCCGGACACGAACAGGATGCGCCGGGGCGTGCGCTCGGGCAGCACGAAGTCACCGGCTGGTTCCGAGAGCCCGACCACCATGCCGGGGCGGGCATGCCGGTACAGGTGGTTGGACACCAGGCCGCCGTCGTGGCAGCCGATCGTGAGCTCGATGAGCGGTGCCCCTTGCGCACTGGCCGGCGAGTAGCAGCGGGTGTGGCGGCGGCCGGCGATCTCCACCGTGAGGTTCAGGTGCTGGCCGGCGCGGTGGCCCGCGACGGCCGCATTCGGGGCGAGAAGCAAGGTGACACTGCGCGGGGTTGTCCGTCGGACGTCGACCACCTTGGCCCGTGCGTCGGTGGTCCAGGTGGGGTCCACCAGCTCGGTGTAGCGGTCGACGCCGTGCGGACCGGTGAGCAGATCGACCAGCGGCGAGCGGAGCACCTTCTTGGTCAAAGTTTCAGTGAACATATGTACACAGTCGTCGTTGAAACTGCACGTCGTCAAGGAATTGGACCAGAGTGTGGTAGCGTTCACAACAGTGAACAGTCGTACGCCGAGCTCACGGCGCGAACGGTCAGGGAGGTCCCGTTCGCGGGATACGCCGTCGCGCGAGGAGCGTAAAGAGGTCACTCGCCGGGCGATCATCGCGGCCGCGCTCAAGCTGCTCGACGAGCGTAGTTTCAGCGGCTTGAGCCTGCGGGAGGTCACCCGCGAGGCCGGGATCGTGCCCGCGGCGTTCTACCGACATTTCGAATCGATGGAAGCCCTCGGTTTGGTCCTCATCGACGAGTCGTTCCGCACGCTACGAGAGATGCTGCGCAGCGCCCGCGCCGGCAAACTCGACCCAAACCGCGTGATCGAGTCGACGGTGGAGATCCTCGTCGCAGGGGTGGCCGAGCAACGCGAGCACTGGCGGTTCATCGGACGCGAGCGTTCCAGCGGCGTGACAGTACTGCGGTACGCGATCCGCACCGAGATCCGGCTGATCACCTCGGAGTTGGCCACCGACCTGGCCCGCTTTCCCGCCCTGAACACCTGGAGCACCGAAGACCTCAACATCTTGGCCAGCCTGTTCGTGAACTCGATGATCATCATCGCCGAAGCGATCGAGGACGCCCACGATGCGGCCGCGCTCGACGAGATCAAGCGCACTGCGGTCAAGCAGCTGCGGATGATCACCGTCGGCGTCAACGCCTGGCAGCCCGAGCAAGGCGGGGACGCAGCCGAGCTTTAACCGGCGAACACGTGCAGTCTGGGCGCATCCGGGTATACCGCCGCCATGGAAAAGGCCCAGCCGGCGGTGCTCTTCGACATCGACGGCACCCTGATCGATTCGAACTACCTACACGTCCACGCCTGGCTGCGCGCGTTTCACGAAGCGGTCCTGCCTGTCCAGGCCTGGCACATCCACCGCTCGATCGGGATGGACGGCGCCACGCTGGTCGACGAACTCTCCGAGGGCGCCGACGACGATGTGCAGAAGCGGCTCAAGGACTTACACACCCGGTACTACGAGGCTGGCGGTGAGCTGCTGACCGCGTTGCCCGGCGCACGCCAGCTGCTGCACCGGGTGGCCGAACTCGACCTGCAGGTCGTGCTGGCGACCTCGGCGCCGGAGAACGAACTGGCCATGCTGCGTTCGACCTTGGCTTGTGATGATCTCGTATCGGCGATCTCCTCCTCAGAAGATGTGGAGCAGGCCAAGCCCAGTCCCGACATCGTCAACGTCGCTCTGGAGAAAGCCGGCGTGACAGCGCGCGACGCTGTGTTCGTCGGCGACACCGTCTGGGACGTCGAGGCCAGTGCCCGCGCCGGGGTGCCGTGTATCGGCGTGCTCTCCGGCGGAGTGTCGCGCGGTGAGCTCGAAGATGCCGGCGCCGCCGCGGTTTTCAACGATGTCCAGCACCTGTGCGAGCACCTCGAGGATTCGCCGATTGCCGTGCTGATCGGTCGCCGATGACCCTCGACGAGCTGGTGACGCTCTATCGCGACCCGCCCGACGGGGTGCGGGTCAACATGATCATGTCGCTGGACGGCGCGGCCGAGTTCGGCGGCCAAGCCGGGCCGCTGTCGGATGCGACCGACCAGGGGCTGTTGCGTGCCCTGCGCGGCTATGCCGACGTGGTGCTGGTCGGCGCGGGCACGGTGCGTGCCGAGGGCTACGGCCCGGTGCGATTGACCGCCGACCAGTGTGCCGAGCGGTGGGAACGCTCGGGCGTCGCTTCCGCCCCGCCGATCGCGGTGGTGACGCGTACCGGCCACGTGCCCGCATCGTTGTTCGCCGCCCCCGCGCAGCGTCCCATCCTGGTCACCACCGCGCACTTGGCGCACGCCCACCCGGAACTGCGTGAACACGCCGATCTACTCATCGCCGGCGACACCGCGGTCGACCTCGCGGCAGCAGTGACGGCCCTGCGGGCGGGCGGCATGCACCGGATTCTCTGCGAAGGTGGTCCCACCCTGCTCGATGAGCTGGTGGCCAACGACCTGGTCGACGAGATGTGCCTGACCATTTCCCCCACCCTGGCCGCAGGACCCGCGACGGACCGCCCCGGAGCGCCGGCTTTGACCGCGCCCACCCGCTTGGCGCTGGGCCACGTCGTGACCGTGAAGGACTACGTCTATCTGCGCTACGTCCGCCCCGGTCACGACGCAACTCCGTGAGCCGAATTGTCACGACAGTCACAAACCGCTCTGCACTGATTTGGCGCCGTCGGTTCCTGGGTATTCCGGACAGTCCAGCCCGCCAATTCAAGGGAGCTCTCCGTGACCAACGCCGCCGCATATGAGGTATGGCCAGGCAAGGCCTACCCATTGGGCGCCTCCTACGACGGCTACGGCACCAACTTCGGGGTGTTCTCCGAAGTGGCCGAGCGGGTCGAACTGTGCTTGTTCGACGAGGACGGAACGGAGACTCGAATCGTTCTGCCCGAGGTGGACGGGTTCGTCTGGCACGGCTACCTGCCAGGCATCGAACCTGGCCAGCGCTACGGATACCGGGTGCACGGCCCCTACGACCCCGCCGAGGGGCAGCGCTGCAATCCGAACAAACTGCTGCTGGACCCGTACGCCAAGGCCATCGACGGTCACTTCGACTGGAATCAGTCGCTGTTCGGCTACACCTTCGGCGACCCGAACAGCCGTAACGACGACGACTCGGCGGCGAGCATGCCCAAATCGGTGGTCATCAATCCGTACTTCGACTGGGGTGTGGACCGCCCGCCGCAACGCGAATACGCCGACAGCATCATCTACGAGGCACACGTCAAAGGGTTGACCCAGACCCACCCCGACATCCCCGACGCCATCCGGGGAACATACTCAGCGATCGCGCATCCCGCGATCATCGAACACCTGAAGTCGATGGGCGCCACGGCTATTGAACTGATGCCGGTGCACCACTTCGCCAACGATTCCACCCTGATCGACAAGGGCCTGTCAAATTATTGGGGCTACAACACAATTGGGTTCTTCGCCCCCGACAGCAAGTACTCGGCCAGCAGCACGCCCGGCGGCCAGGTGCAGGAATTCAAGGCAATGGTGCGTTCGCTGCACGAGGCCGGTATCGAGGTGATCCTCGACGTCGTCTACAACCACACCGCCGAAGGCAACCACCTGGGGCCGACGGTGTCGTTCCGCGGCATCGACAACAGCGCCTACTACCGGCTCGTCGAGGACGACAAGCAGTACTACATGGACTACACCGGAACCGGCAACAGCCTCAACGTCGGTCACCCGCATTCACTGCAACTGATCATGGATTCACTGCGCTACTGGGTACTCGAGATGCACGTGGACGGCTTCCGCTTCGACCTCGCCGCGACGCTGGCCCGCGAGTTCTACGACGTCGACCGGCTGAGCACCTTTTTCGAACTGGTGCAACAGGATCCGACAGTCAGCCAGGTGAAGCTCATCGCCGAGCCGTGGGATGTCGGTCCCGGCGGCTACCAGGTCGGCAACTTCCCTCCGCAGTGGACGGAGTGGAACGGCAAGTTCCGCGACACCGTCCGCGACTTCTGGCGCGGAGAAGACGCCAGTCTCGGCGAGTTCGCCTACCGGCTGACCGGTTCACCTGACCTTTACGAGCACACCGCACGCCGACCGGTCGCCTCGATCAACTTCGTCACTGCGCACGACGGCTTCACGTTGCGAGACCTGGTGTCCTACAACGAGAAACACAACGAAGCCAACGGTGAGGGCAACAACGACGGCGAGAGCAACAACAGCTCGTGGAACTGCGGCGTGGAGGGGCCCACCGACGATCCCGAGATCAACGCACTCCGGGACCGCCAGCAGCGCAACCTGATTGCCACAACGATTTTGTCGCAGGGCGTCCCGATGATCTGTCACGGTGACGAACTGGGTCGTACCCAGGGCGGCAACAACAACGGATACTGCCAGGACAACGAGATCACCTGGATCGACTGGGCCGGCGCCGACACCGAGCTGCTGGAATTCGTCGCGTCGGTGTCAGCGGTGCGTGCAGCCCATCCCGTATTCCGCCGACGGCGGTACTTCACCGGCCGGCCAGTTCGGCAGCGCGGAAGCGAAGGCCTGCCGGACATCTCCTGGTTCCGCCCGGACGGGTCGGAGATGAACGACGAGGACTGGGATTCTGGCTTCGGTAAGTCGGTGGCGGTCTACCTCAACGGGCACGGCATCCCCGATCTGGACGCCCGAGGTCAGCGGGTCACCGACGACTCGTTCGTCTTGTGCTTCAACGCTCACCACGAACCCATCGAGTTCACCCTGCCGCCGCCCGAGTTCGGTAAGGCTTGGCAACCAGTCGTCGATACCGCGACCGGGCTCGGGGAGATCGACGATGCTGCGGCGGTAAAGGCGGCGGGGCCGTTACGGCTCGAGTCTCGGTCGATGCTGGTGCTACGCGCGTCGGAGTAGGGCGCCCAATCGCTCGAAATGCGCTTCGGGCAACGAGATTTGGGAACACGGCCGATCCCCTCCCCTCCGGGGGACCCGCCATGACCCGTCTGGCGCTAGGCCCAATTATCACAATGGGGAACGCGCGAAGCGCACTTTTCGCAAACCTGAATTCAAGTATTTCCAGTCACGCAGCAACCGTTCAGGAAGCAGCGCCATTGGCGCTGCTTCCTATCGCGGTGCCCGCCACATCCGCCCTATCGCGGTGCCCGCCACATCCGCCCTATCGCGGTGCCCGCCACATAGGCCACAACGACGGCCCGCCCTCGGGCAGCTCGATCTCCCCGGTCACCTCGAAGCCGAACCGCTCGTAGTAGGGGACGTTGTCGGGGTTACTCGACTCCAGATAGGCCGGCGCGTATTCGGCGTCGCACCGATCCAGCCTGGACTGCATGAGCGCGTGGCCGAAGCCGCCGCCCCGCACGATGGGGTCGCTGCCGATGACGGCCAGATACCAGTGCGGTTCCTCCGGATGGTTGGCCTTCATCAGGTCGGTGACCGCCCGTCCGGCGGCCAGCCGACCTCGAAAGGCGCGCACGACGCCGGGCAGCATGGCGAGTTGCTCGCGCGGTGACTGCAGCCAGCCCCCGGGGGGATCCCACAGCGCGGCGGCCGCCACCCCGTCCTCGGCCAGGGCGACCTCGCAGCCGCGGCCGGCCAGGAAGTGGTGGCGAGTCAGGGCACCGAACAGTCCCGGCAGTGCCGCCGTGCGGCGGTCGGTGTCCGGTTGCACCCAGGCCATTACCGGGTCGTCGTGAAATGCCCGGGCCAGCACCCGCGCCAGCGCGGGTATGTCGCCCTTGCGGGCTGGGCGGACGTCGATGGGCACCACTGCAGGTTAGCCACCCAAATTAAGTTCGGCCTGTCGCTGAGACCACTCCCACAACCGGGTTGCCTGCTCGGGGTCAACGGCCCAGGCCGCGTAGCCACCCTCCGTGCCTTCCACGAATGGTTCGGCCAGCCGACAGTCCTCCAGATACCGCCCGCCGAGCCCCCCGAGTTCGGGGCTGGTGGCCGCCCACACCGTGGTGGCCGCACCGTGCACGACGTCGGTCACCTCGAGGTTGGCCAGCGTGCCGCCCTCGCTGAAATCATCACGGGTCATGTGCCGGGCCAGGTCGGTGTGGACCACCCCGGGATGCACGGCGAACGAGTGCACGCCGCGGGGGCCCCAGCGTCGCTCGGCCTCGACGGTGAACAACACGTTGGCCGTCTTGCTCTGCCCGTAGGCCTGCCACTTGTCGTAGGCGCTTTCGTCGTCGTAGTTGGGATCCGCCCAGCGGATCCCGCTCAGTTGGTGCCCTCGGCTGCTGAGGTTGACGATGCGGGTGCCGTCCCCGAACACCTCGGCCAGGCCGGTGGTGAGCACGAAGTGACCGAGATGGTTGGTGCCGAGCTGCATTTCGTAGCCCTGCGCGGTGCGGGTCAGCGGCGGCGCCATCACCCCGGCGTTGTTGATCAGAACATCGATGCGGTCGTGGCGCCCGGCGATGGCTTCGGCGGCGGCGCGGGCTGAGCGGAGGTCGCCGAGTTCGAGTGGGACCGTCTCGCAGTCGATGGCCGCGCGGGTCTTCTCCACATCACGTACCGCGGCGATGACCCGCGCCCCGGCCGACTGCATGGCACGGGCGGTGTGCAACCCCAGGCCTGTCGAGGCACCGGTGATTACGACGGTGCGCCCGGTCAGATCGACGCCGTCGAGAACGTCGGCGGTGGTCATGGTGCTCGTCGTGGTCATGCCGGATCTCCCGTCTGGCCGGTGGCGGACCGCCGCCCGTTTCAGGTGCACCGTAGCCTCCCCGACCACCCCGTCGGCGTTCAGGTTGTCGGCGACGGTCGTTGCGTGCCGGCCAGGTCCGTGGCGTCCGGAATCTGGCAGTTCCTCAGCGATCTGAGCCCCGACGGTCCGGATCGACGGATTCGCGCCAGCGTGACGCCAGGTGCGTCGCCCCGGCTGCCGTCGCGGCACACATTGCCAACAACGCCGCCGAGGCCACCCAGTCCACACCCGAAGGGAGGTCGGTGTGCAGCGCAAAGTAAGCCGGCCACGATGTCGCCGCGTAGCCGATGGGAAGGATCATCACAGTGATGGTGAAACCGGTCAGCAAGCGGCGCCAGCCGCTGAGTGGGCTGGCCAACGCGTAGAGAAGGAACCCACCGACCATCGGGTAGGTGACGGCTTGGGGTGCAACACCGAGGTATTTCATCGGCGGCTCACCGTAGTAAGTCCACAGTTGCAACGAATTCCCGAAGATCTCCACACACGCCACCGAGACGAACAGTATGGCGGCCGCGATGTGCAGTGTGCGGCGAGGTACCCCCGCTTGCATGGCCTTGAACACCAGATACGGCGCCAGTCCTACCCACGGTAGATAACCCAGCACCAGGAACCACGGTATCGACCTCCCGAATGCGTGATATGCCATCGGGTTGTTCTCCGCGTACACGATCTTGCCCAGGATGTCGTAGATGGGTTCGTTCAGCGCCGCGAGAAGCGCTGCCCCGCAACACACAACCGGCAGCGCGTCGCGGTGCGTCAGCGCCAGTCGGAGGGCCGTGGCCAGTGCCGCGGCGACGAGAATTACGAAGATTCCCAAGAGGATTCGCGGGTCGATGACCGCGATCAAAGGCGGCGGTCCGGGCAGTCCCGAGTCGGCAAGGTACATGATCAGGCTCCCGCGCGCTGATGAGAGTTCTGGCTGCCAGCCCCGGCTAACGATCCGCTCGCTGTCCTTCGGCGACGACGATGCCGTCCGGTCTTGCCGCCTGTCGGGTGCGCAACTCGGAAGCGACGAAGGCAGTCAGCCCGAACGACATCGCGATGGCATAGGCCGCCGCAACATATCCGGCCCACTGCGGTGCATCAGAATGCAGCGCCAACCACACCGGCCACGCACACGCAGCGTGGGTCGTTCCGAATGCGGTCGCCGGCGTCACCAGGAACGCCGCGCGGCGCCAGCCCGTCAGACGGTCCTCCAAGGTGAGTACCAACCACACTCCCACCACTGCGGCCGCAGCATTGACGAAAGCCCACCACAGCGGAAAACCCAAGAGCTTCAAGGGCGAGAAGTCGTAGTAGAGGCCAACACCGAGCACGCTGACGCCCAGATACTCCACGATCAGATCCATGACGAACACCGCGGCGAACACCTTGTAGATCGACAACCCGTTGCCGACCAATCGAGATGCGATGTATACCGCGCCACCCCAAAACAAGGAGTAGCCCATCAAGAGGAACGCCGGCTGCGGCACGCCCATCCCGACGTAGACCACCCATGGGTTGTCGTGGGCGTACCAGACCTTGCCCAGGGTATCGACGGCTGGTTCCAAACCCATGGAGATGAGACCGCCGGCCAGCATCACCAACGGCAACGCATCGCGCTGACGGACTGCGTAGACGGCGCACCAGATCACCGAGACCACAAATGCCGCACCGACGACCAGGGTGTACGCCCACGCCGACGGTGACGCGGTGACCCACTCCGGACGTCCGCCCAATGCCACCACCGACATAACCATCGGGCTACCCACGTCCACTCCCATACCCCTCGGGAGCCGATTTGCCCAGTTGAGAGCCGATAGTTGTCATCGCCTCACGATAATGTGAGCATTAACTCATGTCTACTCACGTTCGTGAGGACGGTCCCGATGCTTCGAAACCCGGGATTCGGCGTCCTGTCCAGGCGAGATCGCGGGCCAAGGTCGATTCGATCCTCGGCGGAGCCGCTCGCGTACTCGCATCCCGCGGTTACTCAGCGACGACGACGAATCACATCGCCGACGCCGCGGGCGTCAGCATCGGGTCCTTCTACCAGTACTTCACCGACAAGGACGACGTAATTCGAGCTGTCGCGACCATGTTCGCCCGTGAGGCGCTGACATTCTCCGGAGAGCACATCCACGACGGTGACGACGAGGCGACGCAGGTCCGGGCGTGGCTTGACGCGGTCTTGTCGCGCGCGACCCAGGACGAAGCCTTGATTCGCGTGCTCTTTCGGGAAGTGCCCTACACCTGGACCATTCCGGGTGTGCGTGAGGTCATGGACGAGTCACTGGCGGTGATCGAACGCCTTGGGCCGCTGAACCGCGTCGACGCTGCCCGCAAGCGAGATCAAGCTTTCGTGATCTTCAGGTCCATGCTGGCAGTCATCATTGACGTCGCTGCCGACCCGGTTCTTCAATCGCGACGGGAGAACATCGTGGACGAGCTGGCCCGCATGATCGAGTGCTATCTCATGTCCACTCGAGATCAGTCCGATTGAATCAACAACGCCCGGTACCGATGTCACCCGTCGAGAGAACTGCGCACGTTCGCACCCTCGGTGAACATCTCGAAGATCAGTCGGGGTCGGTCGCCCGGTTCCACGTCCATCGACAGCGGTCCCGAATGGTCTTCGAGCGCGATCGCCAGTGCGGTGAACGCCACCGCAAGCCATTGGGCCGGAAGGTCCTTGCGCACAATCCCGGCCTTCTGCCACTGACGCATCAGCGGTATGAGTCCGATCGGGTCGGCACCACTGTGCAGGACCGGTGCCGTCCCGACAAGAAAGCGGTACCGGTCGCCGAAGTCGGTGATCGCGGCAGCGAGCCGCCTCACCGCATCTCGACTCGGGTCAAGTTCAGCGATCTCGTCGACGAGCCGCCGACCTTCTGTGGTGGCACGTTCCGTGAGGCGTGCGATCAAGGCCTCCCGCGTCGGAAAGTGCCGATACAACGTGGCCCGGTGAATACCCACGCCCGCCGCCAGGGTCGTCATTGACGCATCGGCGTCGGTGCGCAGCACGTCGATTGCGTACCGCATTATTTGATCTTCGACGCGGCGGGCATCCGCTCGGCGCCGCGGAGTCTCGACCACCGAAGAATTATCTCAGAGCGCCATTCACGGCAGCGGAAAGTAGGAGGGCAGCACGATCGGCGGAGTCGTTCGCATGATGGAGAACAGGTTCCATGGCAGGAAGTAGCCCACCAGATAGATCACCTCAAGGAAGGCGAAGATGGCCAGCAGGCGAAGGACGGCGGCCGGTCGCTGACCTTGGCTGATCCCAGGGAGTGCCCGCTCGACGAACGAGTATCCGTTCTCGTCGCGATACCACCTTAACGCCGTCAGCACGGTCCACACCAGCGCGAAGAGAAACGGGTTGTACAGCGGCCAGGCGTATTGCGTTCCCTCCCAAAGGGTTAGCGGCTCGAAGGGTCGGACGTTGACCATGGCGCCGATGCGGAGGTAGACGTTCTCCGCGATGGCTTCCAGAGCCATGTTGGACAGGAAGACCAGTCCGAAGGCGCGCACTGGCCCCCAGGTCGGATGCCGACGCTGAACGTAGGCCAGCAGGCGACATCCCGACCGGACGGCCAGAAAGAACGCCCATGTGTAGGCGCCGAAGACGAATCCGATGGGCACCGCCCACAGATGCGGATCGGGGCTGTTCCAACCTGGAATGAAGCCGCCCCACGACCCGACGTTGAGATGGTGCGCGTTGTACTGGAAGGAAAACACCCAGTAGTTGTCCATGACGTCCCAAAAGTTCAGCATGAACGCCGCGATCACGAACAGCCCGTCGAATCCCAAGGGCCGCCGCGCAATCAGCGGCCGAACCACCACCCATCCGACGATTCCGACAAATGCGGCGAACTGAATCCACTCGAGCGCATGCATGAGCAACAGCTGCAACGGCGGCATCGGATCGTCACCCGGGGACACCGAGCTCACTCCCCCGGCTACCCACCGCCCGAGCGAGTAGCAGGCAAAGACGACGGACGCCGCACCGAGGATCGGCCAGAAGTTCCCGATCCAGCGGCGACTGGACGGCCGGGGGCTGATTTCTGGCAGCACTGCGGACATGAAGACCTCCTGGAGACCACTAAATGCGACAGCAATGTCGCACATAGGCCTCGGGGTGGTCAAGACTCGTCGGCGTCGCGAACCGCGGCGCTACTCGCCCCGGTCATGCCGGATCGCCCGTCTCGCTGGCAGTGGATCGCCATACCGGCGGCCGGCTCTCCCGCCAGGCGGCCGGCCCTTCCGCCGCATCCGGGCCGCCCATCAATGTCAGGTGCACCCTGGTCTCCTGCGCCGCCACCGCGTCGATGGTCTCCTCGGCCCACAACAGCCGCTTGCTGTAGGCCACCGATGCAGGGTTGGCGTTGACGGCAACGTCGCGAGCCAATTCCATTGCCGCGGAGAGCACGTCGCCAGCCGGCAGGGCGCGGCTGGCGATCCCCAACGCGGCGGCCTCACTGCCGGAGAACGTGCGCCCGGTGAGCAGGACGTCAGCGGCCACGGCCAGGCCGACGGCGCGTTTGAGGGTGTAGTGCACCGCGCAGTCGCCGACCATGCCCCGACGCACCTGCGGAATGGCCAGCTTGGCGTCTTCGGCCACCAGCCGGACGTCGCACTGCAGCGCCAAAGTCAGGCCGATGCCGATCGCAGGCCCGTTGACCGCGGCGATCACCAGCTTGCGCACCCGCCAGGCCGGTGGCTGCACGGGTGACGCGCTGAACCCCTCCGCAGGACTGTCGAACACCGCGGCCTGCGCGGTCATGTCGGCGCCGGCGCAGAACGCCCGGCCTGCACCGGTGACCACGACGGCGTGAACGGTGTCGTCGGCGTCGCAGCGACGGTAGGCCTCGCCGAGCTGGCGAGCGGTGTCACCGGAGAATGCGTTGAGCCGCTCCGGGCCGTCCAGGGTGATCAGGGCGACGCCAGAAGAGTCGACGTCGACGCGGACGGTGGTTGCCATGCTGCGACCCTCTCTGCTCAACTCAGTGCCGTGGTGATGCCCAGCGCCAGCACGCATAGCACCACCACGGCGGTCGTGACGACGTAGCCGATCAACGCGGTGCGCCCGATCACAAACCGGCCCATGATGTTTCGGTCACGGCCCAGCCCTATCATCGCGACCATCAGTGGCACCAGCAGCACAGCGTTGAGCACCTGGGTACCGACCAGGATCGCCACCAACGGCGCGTTGGGAACCAGCACGATGCCCGCGCCGATGACGGTGACGATCCCGTACGTCAGATAGAACGTCCGCGCATCGCGGTAGGAATCGTCCATCGCGGCTTCGACGCCGGCGTATTCGCAGACCGAGTAGGCGGTGGACAACGGCAGGATCGAGGCGGCCAGGAAGGCGGCACCGATCAACCCGACGCCGAACAACGTGGCGGCAGCGTTACCGGCGAGCGGCTGCAGCGCGATCGCGGCGTCAGCGGCGTCGGTGATGCTGCGCCCGTTGCGATGCAGGGTCGCCGCGCAGGCCACCACGACGAAGAATCCGATCACCCCAGTCAGCACCGCGCCGGTGATCACATCCACCCGTTCCAGCGGCAGGTCGTCGGTGCGCAGTTTCTTGTCCACGGCGTAGGACTGCATGAATGCCAGACCCCACGGTGCCAAGGTGGTGCCGAGCGTCGCGGTGACGATCGCGATCGCGGAACCGGTCATCGGCATGGTCGGCACGAAGGTCCCGTGCAGTGCCGCACCCCAGTCGGGCTTGGCCAGGAATCCGGAGGCGATGTACGCCAGGAAGACGGTGGACAGCAGTAACAGCAGATGCTCGACGCGATGGAAGCTGCCGCGCAAGACGAGCAGTGAGACCGCCACCGCCGCGACCGGCACGCTGACGTAGCGGCTGATCCCGAACACCTCGAAGCCCGCTGCAATACCGGCGAATTCGGCGCAGGTGGTGCCGACATTGGCGACAACGAGAGCGGCCAGCACGCCGCCACCCACGCGGACGCCGTAGCGCTGGCGCACCAATCCGATGAGCCCCTGGCCGGTCACCACTCCCATCCGGGCCGCCAGGCTGTGGAAGACGATCAGCGCGACGGTGGACAACAACAGGACCCAGAGCAGCTGATAGCCGTGGTCGGCGCCCAGCACCGAGTAGGTGGTGATGCCGGCCGGGTCGTCGTCGGACAAGCCGGCCAGCAACCCGGGCCCCAGGACAGCCAGCAGCGCGCCGAATCTCGTCGCAGTGCGGCTCGGGGTCCTCATGGCTTCGGCTCGTTGACGTGGTGGCGTCGCGGCCACACCCGAGAGCGCAGGAATCGGCGGCCGCGCAGCACTGGCGCATGTGCCAGGCGTTCCCGCCACCGCCGGGCGCGGTCGGCCGGCATGGCCGCGACAATCCGGGCCGCTTCGGTGCGGGGCAAGGCGCGCAGGATCCGCTCGCCGACCACCGGGTGGGCGACACCAACGACCTCGGCAGCGATATCCGGGCCCCTCGCCACGAGGATCTCGGAGGCCGACTCGGTGTCCATGCGGCCGACGAGGGCGGCCAGTCCGCGTGCGTCGAGATGGTGTACCGCGGCGAGCGGACTGGCCAGTTGAACGGCGTGGCCCCGCTCAGAGGTCAAGTGCAGGTCCGACCAGGCGATGGCGTCGCGCGCGGCAGGGCCCGCGATCCGGCCCAGCTTCAGCCGCCGCAACACTGCGCCGAACCCGACTTCGACTCCGGCCAGTTCGAATCGACCGGCCGGGGTGCGCGCCAGCACCACGTCGGCGACCCGGGCCAGACGCTGCCCGACGACGTCGACCACTTGGGTGTCCAGGACGTCGCGCACCAGCAGGATCTCGCGCTCATCGAGGGTGGCGGCCGCGAACCGTTCGGCACCCGCGGCATCGGCGCTCAGCACCACTTGGCTGGGCCCGAAGTCGGTCACCTGGTCCCATGGCACCAATAGCGAAGAGCCGTTCCGGCGCGTAATCAGCAGACGTGCCACCAGCTGGGGACCGGATTCACCCAGGCTCGCGGTCAGGTCGGCGAGCCGGCCGAGCACCCGCCCGTCGGATCCAAGGACGGCGCCACCGGTGACGCCGCTGAGTAACAGCACGCTGGAAGCATGCCTGATGGCCGGAGTGGTTCAGCGCAGGTCGTTGATTAATGCAAATGCATCACGTTATGCTCCCTGCGCCTTAACGCTGCGAGCCCGAGGACGGCATCATGTGGGACTTCGAAACCGACCCCGAATACCAGAAGAAGCTCGACTGGGTCGAGGAGTTCATGCGTGAGCAGCTTGAGCCGCTGGACTTCGCACCGCTGGACCCCTACGAGAAAACCAACCCCGAGGTGCTGCGGGTGCTGCGCCCGCTGCAGCAGCAGGTCAGGGACCAGGGGCTGTGGGCCGCGCACCTGGGCCCGGAGTTGGGCGGGCAGGGCTACGGGCAGGTGAAGCTGGCGCTGCTGAACGAGATCGTCGGCCGGTCTCGCTGGGCGCCTTCGGTTTTCGGATCACAAGCGCCGGACTCCGGAAACGCCGAGATCCTCGCCATGTTCGGCACCGACGAGCAGAAGAAGCGCTACCTGCAACCACTGCTCGACGGTGAGATCTCGTCGTGCTATTCAATGACCGAACCGCACGGCGGTTCCGATCCCGGCCTGTTCACCACCCACGCCGAACGCGACGGTGACGATTGGGTGATCAACGGCGAGAAGTGGTTCTCCTCCAACGCCCGCAACGCCTCGTTCTTCATCGTCATGGTGGTGACGAGCCCGGAAGCCCGCACGCACCAAAAGATGTCCCTGTTCATCGTGCCGGCCGAGACACCCGGCATCGAGATCATCCGCAACGTCGGCGTCGGCGGCGAGTCCGACGATCGCGCCGGGCACGGCTACATCCGCTACAACGACGTCCGGGTGCCGGCCGACCACGTGCTCGGCGGCGAGGGGCAGGCCTTCGCGATCGCGCAGACCCGGCTCGGCGGTGGCCGGGTGCACCACGCCATGCGGACAATAGCGCTGGCCCGCAAGGCTTTCGACATGATGTGTGAGCGAGCGGTATCCCGGCAGACCCGCCAGGGGCCGCTGGGCAATTTCCAGATGACGCAGGAGAAGATCGCCGACAGCTGGATTCAGATCGAACAGTTCCGGCTGCTGGTGTTGCGCACCGCCTGGAAGATCGACAAGTACCACGACTACCAGTTGGTGCGCCGGGACATCGCAGCGGTCAAGGTGGCCATGCCGCAGGTCCTGCATGACGTCGTGCAGCGCGCCATGCATCTACATGGCGCGCTGGGGGTTTCCGATGAGATGCCGTTCGTGAAGATGTTGGTGGGTGCCGAGTCACTGGCCATCGCCGATGGGCCTACCGAGGTGCACAAGCTGACGGTGGCCCGGCGCACCCTCAAGGAGTACGAACCTGTCGACACGTTGTTCCCGTCCCAGCACATCCCGACCCGGCGCGCGGCCGTCCAGGCCCGGTTGGCGCAGCTGCTCGAACACGAGGTCGCCGAACTCTGATGGCGGCCGACACGTCGGCCAACCTGGTGGCCGCCGCCGAGCGGTTGTTCGCCGAGCGTGGGGTGGACGCGGTGAGCCTGCGGGAGATCGCTCGCGAGGCCGGGGCCCGCAACGTGATGGCGGTGCAGTATCACCTCACCGACCGCGCGGGGGTGTTGGCCGCGATCGCCAACAAACACCTGCCGATGGTCGATGCTCGTCGCGGTGCGCTGCTCGATGCGATCGAGGCCGAGGCGGCGCCGTCCATGCGGTCAATGGCCTCGGCCCTGGTCCGGCCGCTGGCCGCCAAGCTCGCCGACCCCGACGGCGGCCCGGCGTTTCTGCGCATTCACGCCGATCTGCTGAACCGGCCGGTGCCCACCTTCGATTTCACCGGCCACTCCAGCAGCCTGCAACGCTGGCGCCGGCTGCTTGAGCCGTTGTTCGATCCGGTGGCCGTCACGCTGCATCCCCGGCTGGGAGCGCTGGTGTACACCGCGGTCGAGTTGGGCCGCCGCGCAGCCACCGCGCCGCACGCCGACGACCGGCTGTTCATCAGCCACCTGGTCGACACGGTCGCCGCGATGCTCGCCGCAATGCCCTCGGAGGAGACCCGATCCTTGGCGAAGGAGCGCCAGGCGCGCCGGCCCAGGCGAGCATCGGCCGCACCGGACCCGGCGAATTCCGGTCGCCGTCAATAGACCGACTTGCCCGTCAGCACCCACGCCCACCAGCGCAGGAACCGGCGTGACATGCCCCAGGGGGTCCTGGTGGGCGCCGATGACACCATCCCAGCGGCCATGACGTTGTGCGACCATGTCTCGTATGAGGTACGAGGTTAGGCAAGGCTATGCTTCTATGGCGTTCGGGACGCTGTGCCGTGGCGCCTGAAGCGACGGTTGGCCAGGCCGAACAGGGCGACCCGATCGCCGTCGTCGGCATCGGCTGCCGGGTAGCGGGCAACGTCACCACCCCGGCCGCATTCTGGACGTACCTGATGGAAGGCCGCAGCGACGTCCGGGAGATTCCCGAAGAACGCTGGGAGCCGTACCTGCACCGAGACCCGCGCAACGCCGCCGTGTTGCGGGATGTGACGCGTCGGGGAACCTTCCTCGACGCCCTGGACGCCTTCGACGCCGAGTTCTTCGGGGTGTCCCCGCGCGAGGCAGAGTTGATGGATCCTCAGCAGCGCCTTGCCCTTGAAGTGAGCTGGGAGGCGCTCGAGCACGCGGGTATCTCTCCGCGCTCGCTGGCCGGCAGCGACACCGCCGTGCTGATGGGCGTGAACTCCGACGACTACGGCAAGCTCATCATGGAAGATCTGCCCGGTATCGAGGCGTGGACCGGAATCGGTACCTCGCTGTGCGGCATCGCCAACCGGGTCTCATATCTGCTCGACCTGCGAGGACCGAGCGTCGCCTTGGATGCCGCGTGCGCAGCGTCGCTGGTCGCAGTCCATCAGGCCTGCCAGATGCTGAGGGCGGGCGAGACCTCGCTCGCCCTGGCGGGCGGCGTCAGCGCGCTGATCGGGCCCGGGCTGATCCGAGTGCTCGACGAAGCAGGCGCCACCGCGCCCGATGGCCGGTGCAAGACGTTCGACGAGTCCGCCGACGGGTACGGCCGCGGCGAAGGCGCCGGTGTTGTTGTGCTCAAGCGGTTGGCCGACGCCACGCGTGACGGTGATCGGGTGCTCGCCGTCGTGCTCGGCGGCGCCGTCGCTCAAGACGGCCGAACCGTGGGGATCATGTCGCCCAATGGCGACGCCCAGGCGGCGCTGTTCCGACGGGTGTGCGAAAGTTCGCGTGTCTCACCGCAATCCGTGGACTACGTCGAGGCGCACGGCACCGGTACGCCGACGGGCGACCCGGTCGAGGTCAACGCGCTGGCGGCTGTCTACGGAGCCGGTCGCGACAATGACGCACGGTGCCGGATCGGATCCGTCAAGCCAAACGTCGGCCACCTCGAGGGCGGAGCCGGCGTGATCGGGCTCATCAAGGCGGTGCTGGCCCTGCACCACAAGGCGATTCCGCCGACTGCCGGCGTACGCCAGCTCACCTCGGCGGTGGACTGGGCAGCGAGCGGACTTCGTGTTCCCACCACAGTCGAACGGTGGGAATCCGTTGACCGCCCACGCCGCGCAGCCGTGTGCAGCTACGGATACGGCGGCACCATCGCTCACGTTCTGCTGCAGGAGGCTCCCGAGTCTCACGTCGAGGCGGTCGACGCACCGCAGGCCGACACGCCCCTAATCGTGCCGTTGTCGGCCCGATCACACGAGCGTCTGAAGCACCACGCCGATGCGCTGGCCGATCACCTCAGGACGGTATCGTCGCCGGTCGCCGAGATCGCCGCCACGATGTGGCGACGCCGAGCACACGATCCGATCCGAGCGGCAGTCATCGCGGCGGCACCTCATGAACTCACGTCGGGCCTGGACTGCATCGCGCGCGGGGAAACCACCGCAGACGTGACCACCGGGCCGGCGCTGCCCGGTGAGACCCGTGCGCCGGTATGGGTGTTCTCCGGTCACGGTTCGCACTGGGTCGGGATGGGCCGCGAGCTGCTCGATACCGAACCGACCTTCGCGCGGGTCATCGATGAGGTTGACGAGGTGTTCGCCGCCGAACTCGGATTCTCCGCCCGCGACGCGTTCACCACCGGTGAACTCGGTAGTACCGACCGCATTCAGGCGTTGACCTTCGCGGTGCAGGTCGGCCTGGCCGCGGTGCTCGGCGACCGTGGGGTCACGCCGGCCGCCGTGATCGGACACTCGGTCGGCGAGGTGGCAGCCTGCGTGGCAGCCGGTGTGTTCGATCTGCGTCAGGGCGCAGCGCTCGCGTGCTACCGAGCCCGGGGGTTTCGGTCCGTGCTGGGCCAGGGTGCGATGGCACTCGTCCGACTGCCGTTCGCCGAAGCCGAAGCCAGGTTGACGGGGCACACCGACGTGGTCGCCGCCATCAGCGCGTCACCCGAAACGACGGTGATCTCCGGTGACACCGACGCCGTGTTGGCCATCACTCACGCGTGGAAGGCCCAGGGCATCGAGACACGCCAGGTCAACACCGATGTGGCATTCCACAGCCCCGCGATGGACGCTCTCACCGGCGAGCTGGCGCGGCTGGTCGCAGGTCTGCACCCGTCGCGCCCGCCAGCGGTGCCGTTGTATACGACCGCCCTCGACGATGCCCGCTCCCAGGCACCGCGCGGGCCGGAGTATTGGGTGGCGAACTTGCGCGGCCGGGTTCGATTCGCCGAGGCGATCACCGCAGCAGCCGAAGACGGCCACCAGCTGTTCCTGGAAGTATCCGCGCACCCCGTTGTCTCGCACTCGATCGTGGAGACGTTGCTGCATCTGGGCATCGATGAACACGCTGTTGTCCCGGTGCTGCGCCGTGACCAACCTGAGCGTCGCGCCGTTGCCGTCGCGGTCGCGTCGTTGTGGTGCCACGGCGCCGAGGTCGCGCCCGCTGTCGCACCGACAGATCCGTGGGCCACGGACCTACCCGGCACGCAGTGGCGGCACAACCGGTTCTGGCGGGTACCGACACAGCCTCCCGGAGTGCGCGGTGTTCACGACCCGCAGAGCCACACCCTGTTGGGTGGACGCATCGATCTCGCCGGCACCCCCGACACGTGTCTGTGGGAGACCCAGCTGGACATGTCCACTCGTCCCTACCCGGGCGACCATCCAGTGCACGGAACCGAAATTGTCCCTGCCGCAGTACTTTTGAACACATTATTGACCGCCGCCCACGGCGGGGAGGACATCGGCGCGCACTGCATCGGGCTTGCCGACGTGCGACTGCGCACACCGGTACTACCGAGCCGTCCGCTCGATCTGCAGGTGGTGCGCAACGGCCGGGGGCTGACGCTGTCGACGCGGCGGACCGGCGCGGACACCGCAACCGACGGCTGGCTCACGCACACCAGCGCCGTCATCGCGGTCGGGGACGATATCGACGAACTTCTTGCCTCACGCCTCGATTTGGACGCCGCGCGGGTGCGCTGTGCTGAAGCATTGCCGCCGAATCACGTCATCGACACATTGGCCGATCTCGGCGTAGCCGCGATGGGTTTCGACTGGCAGATCACCGAATTGATGCGTGACCACGGGGAAATCTTGGCAGTCGTGAAGTCGAATCCGCACGGTGCGGGTGCGACATCGTGGGCCTCACTTGTCGATGCGGCCACCTCGACTGCGTCTACGGTCTTCGATACGCCCGGTGTTCGGCGCTGCCTGCGGATGCCCGCGCGTATCGAACGCGTGCACGTCCACGGCCCTGCCCCCGCTACTGCGACGATCCTCGTACGGCGACGGCCGGAGGGGATCTGCACAGATGCAGCGATTGCCGATGACAACGGCACCGTGCTGCTGTCTATCGCCGGGATGGCGTTCGAAGAGCTTGAAAATGACGGAGTTTCGGCGAACAACACCCAACGCATGGTGCATCACGTTGGATGGCGCCCGGTGGGCGTCCGCCCCGATGAACACCCCAGCGGAGTCGTGCTGGTCGGCGGTGACGGCGAGGGACTCAACCGCATGATCGACGATCTGGCGGCCGCCGGATTGCCCTATCGAGCCATTGAAGACCCCGCGGATATTGGTGTCGGCGAGACGATTCCGGACACCGACCGGTTCCCCGCCGAGCTTGGCGCCACACCCGTGGTCCTCGTGCTCCCGCGCACCGACGACACTCCCGAAGCCTCAGTCGATCTTGTGCTGAGAACGCTTGTGCGGCTGCAGAACTTCGGAATACAGACCCGAGTATGGGTCAGGACCACCGGCGTACATGAAGGTACGAACCTCAGCCAGGCACCGTTGTGGGGGCTGGCCAGGGTGGCCGCAGCAGAGCATCCCGCGCTGTGGGGCGGCGCTGTCGACGTACTCGACGGTCGGTTCCCGTTCGCCATGCTCCCCTCGCTGCACGGTCACGGTGTTGTCGTTGTCCGCGACGGTGTCGCCCAGATCGCGCGGCTGGCACCGACTGTTTCGCGTCCCGCGTCGGGCGCGCCTCTGCAGTGCTCACCGGGGGGCACATACCTGATCACCGGTGGCACCGGCGTTCTCGGGTTGCGCATGGCGCAGCGCCTCGCTGATTTGGGGGCACGCAGGCTGCTGCTGTTGTCGCGCTCAGGTGTGTCGCCGCGGTCCCAGTGGGCGGACGAGCCCCGCGGTGAAGCCGTCGCAGCCATCACAGCACTGGAAGCCCAAGGCGTGTCTGTCCATGTCGCTGCGGTCGACATTGCGGCCTCCGATGCCGCCGACACGCTGCGCGCCGTGATGGCCGATCTGCCACCTGTGCTCGGCGTGATCCACGCTGCGGGCGTGGAGGCTGGTGCACTGCTGATGAATACGAGCTCCGAGGACATCGCCGCCACGATGCGGCCCAAGGTGCACGGGGCACTCACGCTGCACCGGCTGTTCCCGCCCGAGCAACTCGAGTGGATGGTGCTGTTCTCCTCGTGCGGGTATCTCGCGGGCTTCCCGGGCCAGGGCGCCTACGCGTGTGCGAACTCGTTCCTCGACGTGATGGCGCGGCACCGCCGCCGCCTGGGCGACCGCACCACCGCGATCGCCTGGACAGCATGGCGCGGCCTCGGCATGGGGTCGACATCGGAGTACGTCGCGGCGCAACTGGACGCATTCGGGATGGGAACCGTCACCGCAGACGATGCGATGCGCGCGCTCGATATCGCCATGCGCGACGATGACCCCAATATTGTTGTGCTGCCGTTGCTTCCGTCGGCCACAGCGCTACCCATCTTTGCCGACGCCGTGTCGGATCCAGAGGATGAAGCAGATTCCGACGGCCCGGCTCACCCCACCAAACCAGGCCGGGTACTCGACCCGGACTCACTGACGCAGGAAGTCCTCGGGGCGGTGTCCGTCCAGCTCGGAGTGCCCGGCACCGAGGTGGACCCGGAGGTGCCGTTGTTCGAACTTGGCGTCGACTCGATCATGGCCGTGCGATTGCGACGTGAGCTCGAGAAGCAAACCGGGCTCTCGTTGCCGCCAACACTGCTGTGGGAGCATCCCACCACCGGCGCAGTCACCGAGAAGTTGGCGGAGCTGTTGGGTTTCTCGCGCGAACCGCAGGAGGTCGAGTCGGCGTGATCGCGGCGGTCAGCTGAGAATGCTCGCGACGAGCTTCTTCTTGTCGACCTTCCCCACCGCAGTCATCGGCAACGACGGCACCGGTACCACCATGTCCGGGCGAGCGTGCTTGGAGGCTCCGCGCTCGTCGAGAAAGGCGTTCAGCTCCACCAGACCGATCGGCGGTCCGCTGAAAACAACTGCCGCGCAGATTTTTTCACCTAGATAGTCGTCGGGCAATGCGACTGCGGCAGCCGAGTACACGGCCGGATGAGTCACTAGGTGGTCTTCGAGGTCAGTGGCCGATACGGTCTCGCCGCCACGGTGGATCACATCCTTGATCCGGCCCGTCACCTCCACATAGCCCGCTTGGACGCCGTCGGCACTGATACGCACACGGTCGCCTGTTCGGTAGAACCCGTCGGGACTGAAGGATCGTGCGTTGGCATCGTCGTCCCGGTAGTACCCGTTGAGTGTGTAGGGGCCGCGCACCAGAAGCTCACCTTCCTCGCCGGGAGCTACCGGCGCACCCGACTCATCGACGACCCGCATCTCGTCGTGCGGTGACATCGGTCGCCCCTGGGTGTTCATCACCACATCGACCGGATCTCCGGGTCGGGTGAAGTTCAACATCCCCTCAGCCATGCCGAAGATCTGCTGGAGCCCGGTGGTCAGCCCGTTGTAGATGTAGTTCGCCTCGTCGGGCGACATTCGCGAGCCACCCACCTGAACCAGGCGCAGCGATGTCGGAAGCACCGGCTCCCACTCGCAGGCCTGCGTCCAGACCTTCGCCAAAGCGTTGACGAGTCCGGTGACCGTAACCCCGTGACGGTCGATCAAGTCGAACGCCGATTCCGGGCTGGGGTCGTCGGTGAAAACGACGGTGGCGCCGACGCTCATCGCGCCGAGCAGGCCCGGGCAGGCGAACGGGAAATTGTGCGCGGCCGGAAGTGCGACCAGGTAGACGTCCTCGTGCACGAGCTCGCACGCTTGCGCACATGCCCTCGCGTTGTAGGTGTAGTCGTCGTGGGTGCGAGGAATCAGCTTCGGTAATCCGGTTGTGCCGCCGGACACCAGGAGCACAGCGGGCATGTCGGTGTCGGCGGTCAAGGCCGGTGGGGCGCCGCCGTCCGATTCCGCCAGTGCAGACCAGGATTGGAACGTGCCGGGCTCGCCGTGCACGAGCACATGCTGCAACTGTGGACGATTCTCAACGAGAGCAGCGGCCATCTCGCGGTAATCGAATCCGCCGGCGACGTCGGCGATCACCATGCCGACCGCCCCGCTGACGTCGGCGAAGTGTGCGAGCTCGGCGGTGCGATGCCCGGGTAGGCACATCACCGGCACGGCCCCCGCGCGCAGCAGTGCGAATACGGCGACGGCGAACTCACGCGAGTTGGGTAGCTGCAGCAGCAGGCGATCGCCCTGTGCGATGCCCCGGGCCGCCAGGCCGGCCGCGAACCGGTCGGCGAGCGCATCGAGATCGGCGAAGGTGTACTCGCCCTGGGAGTCGATCACCGCGGTCTTCTGGGGCCAGTTACCGGCGGCCTCGCGCAGTATTGTGTCGAGACGCCGACCCAGCCAATACCCGGTCCGCCGGTACTCGGCAGCACGGTCTTCAGGAAATGGCACGAAGCCGTTCCTGAAATCGGATTTCTCGTGGTCAGAATCGGTATTCATCGGCGAAGATCAACCCCTCGACTGGGCCCTGTCAGCGTCATTTCCTATAGGGTAGCCTCCACTAAGTTAGGGCAGCCTTGGTAGCTGGAATCCGATGCGGGAGGTTCAACAGTGGGTATCCGCTCAACGACGCCGGAGAGCGTCCGAGACGAGGTTGCCGAACTGCTCGGAGTGGCCCCTTCCGCCGTGGACACCGAGGCTGACTTGATCGCGTCGGGGCTGGATTCGATTCGGATGATGTCGTTGTCGGGACGGTGGCGCAAGCAAGGCATCCGCATCGGCTTTGCCGAATTGGCGGCCGACCCCACCGTGGCCGCATGGACCGATCTCGTCGCACAACGCCAGCCCCCCGCCGAACCGACACCGGGGGTCCCCCACGAGATCGAGGAGTACGCCGGGGATCCCGACGCACCGTTCCCGCTCGCTCCGATCCAGCATGCGATGTGGGTGGGTCGGCACGGCGAACAACAACTCGGCGGTGTCGCGGCGCACCTCTACGTCGAGTTCGACGGTATCGGTGTCAATCCCGAGCGGTTACGCACTGCTGCAACGAAACTCGCCGCTCGCCACCCGATGCTGCGTCAGGAGATCCTTCCCGACGGCACTCAGCGGATTAGCGACCGAGAGCTGCCGGTAAAGCTCCACGACCTCCGTGAACTCGACTCACACGCCGCCGCGGAGCGCCTGGAACAGATCCGCCACGAAAAGTCGCACCAGCTGCTCGAGGAGGAAGTGTTCGAGATTTCGCTGTCGCTGCTCGCCGGCGGCCGTACCCGCCTGCACGTCGATATGGACATGCAGGCTGCCGACGCGGTCAGCTATCGCAATCTGATGGCGGACCTTGCCGCCCTCTATCGCGGCGTCGAACTGCCCGAGCTGGGTTACACCTATCGCGAATACCGTGCGCGACTGACCGAAACGACTCCGCCACCCTCAGCGGAAGACATCCAGTGGTGGGCGCAGCGAGTTCCCGACCTCCCGGAACCACCTGCGCTGCCCGTGGTTCCCCGCTCCGACCAACGCGACCCGCGCCGCAGTGTCCGGCTCTGGCACATATTCGACGTACCGACCCGTGACGCGCTGTTCGCAGCCGCGCACCGTCGCGGAATCACTCCGGCGATGGCAGTGTGCGCCTCCTACGCCAATGTCCTGGCGCATTGGTCGGCAAACCGGCGATTTCTGTTGAACCTGCCGATGTTCGGGCGGGAGCCCTACCACTCCGACGTCGAGAAGTTGGTCGGCGACTTCACCTCGTCGTTGATGCTCGACATAGATTTGGCCGGCACCGACAACGCCGAGTCGCGGTCGAGAGCGGTGCAGGAGGTACTGCATGCGACGGCCTGCCATTCGGCGGTCTCGGGTCTGGACGTTCTGCGCGATGTCGGCCGCCACCGAGGCACTCAGACGCTGGCAACGATCGTCTACACCAGCGCCCTAGGGCTGGGTGACCTATTCGCGGGTGACGTCACCGATCAGTTCGGCGCGCCGGTGTGGACGATATCGCAAGGGCCGCAGGTGCTGCTCGACGCGCAGGCGACACCTCTCGCCAACGGCCTGATGATCAACTGGGACGTCCGCGTGGAGGCATTTCCGCCGGGAGTTCCCGAAGCGATGTTCGCCTATCATATCGCTGAGCTGAAACGGCTGGCCGACGATGATTTCGCTTGGGATGCAACAGATCCGCCCGCACTGGCGGCTCAGAGTCGCGCCGTCCGAGACGCCGCCAACGCCGTCGTCGTCCCGGCGAGCGGAGACAGTCTGATCGACGGCTTCTTCCGTAACGCACGGAGTCGGCCCGACGCCACGGCCGTGATCAGCGGCGGTGCCACACTCACCTACGGCGAATTGGATCGCAGAGTGCGGGCGGTCGCCGCGGCGCTGCAAACGAGTGGTATCGGCCGCGGGGATATCGTCGCGCTACTGGGACCCAAGAACTTTGAACAGATCCCCGCACTACTGGCGATCCTGGCGACCGGCGCGGCATACCTCCCGGTGGGCATTGACCAGCCGGCAGATCGCGCAGCACGCATCCTTGAGACCGGCGGTGTGAAGTTCGTCCTCACAACGGGTTCCGATCTACCGGACACATCGTTACCCGCCCTCACGGTCGCCGGAGCCGAGAGGCTGGGTACGCCGGCTGATTTCAATCCTGTCCAGATCGCTGCCGACGACCTGGCCTACGTGCTGTTCACGTCCGGCTCGACTGGGGAGCCCAAGGGGGTGGAACTCACTCACGACGCGGTGATGAACACCCTCGAATACCTCTACCGGCACTTCGATATCGGCCCCAGCGACCGTGCGCTCGCGCTGTCGCACCTCGAGTCCGACATGTCCGTGCCCGATGTGTTCGGCACGCTTCGGGCCGGCGGCGCGCTCGTCGTGGTCGATGAGGAGGATCGGCGCGACCCGGACACGTGGGCACGGCTGATCCAGCAACATAGCGTCACGGTGGTCAACTTCCTGCCCGGCTGGCTGGAGATGCTCCTCGAGGTGGGCGGCGATCTCTCCGCGCTGCGGGTGGTGCTTGCCGGCGGGGACGTGATTCGGCCCGAACTGGTTCAGGCCCTGCGGCGACGGTCCCCGGGCGTCCGCTTCGCCGGCCTCGGGGGTGCCACCGAAACCGCGGTTCACGGAACCCTTTTCGAGGTCGTTGGGGACCCACCATCGCAATGGCCGTCGATCCCCTACGGAGTGCCCTTTCCGAACAACATGTGCCGCGTGGTGGACCCCACCGGAGAGGACTGCCCGGACTGGGTGGCCGGCGAACTGTGGTTCGGCGGGCGCGGCCTCGCGAAAGGTTATCGCGGCCGGCCTGACCTGACCGCGCAGAGGTTCGTCGAGTACCAGGGCCACACCTGGTACCGCACCGGCGATGCCGCGCGATACTGGCCGGACGGAACGATCGAGTTCCTCGGCCGCCTTGACCACAGAGTCAAGATCAGCGGGTACCGGATAGAGCTCGGCGAAGTCGAAGCCGCGCTCCTGCGCATCGAGGGTGTCAGCGCGGCCGTTGCCGCGGTCGTGCACGTGGATGGTCGCGAGCTACTCGGCGCGCTGGTGTGCACCACTGGCCCCGCGGCAGACCGCGGCGATATCTCCATACAGCTGGCCGAATTACTGCCCCCACATATGATTCCGGCGATACTCATGACCACTGAGCGCATCCCACTGACGATCGGCGGCAAGATCGACCGCCGAGCCGCAGCACAGCGTCTGGCTGCGGCGTGGCTGCCCGCATCGGACGAATACCGCTCGCCGTCAACTCATCTCGAGAAGGCGCTCGCCGGACTGATGGCCGAAGTGCTCGGCACCACCGAGGTCGGTGCCGACCAGGATTTCTTCTCACTTGGCGGTGATTCGGTGATGGCAACCACTCTCGTGGCCCGTATCAGGAATTGGCTTGATACCGACACGGTCATGGTGGCCGACGTCTTCGCGACGCGAACCGTGGAGCGGCTGGCCCAACAGTTGTCGGAGCGCGAAGCCGGCAGCGACCGCCTCGAGAGTGTCGCGGAGTTGTATCTGGAGATCGCCGGCATGGACAGCGCCGAGGTCATGTCCGAGCTGGAGCGCTCGTCCGGCTAAGGGCGTGGCACCGATCGTAGGATCGCCAAACCCTCCTGAACGAGCGTCGCGGTGCGGACCTTCTCGGCGTCGTAGAGGTTCAGGGTGACCAGGCCACGCCCGCGCGCGGCTGCCGGTGAGCGCGACTCCAGCAAGTTCCACTCCCCGGCCCGGATGGGGCGGTGAAACCAGATCGACGAATCCGTGGTGGCGGTGCGGTGGCTGCGGTCGGTCATCGTGTGGCCGTGTACCTGCAGCACCGGGTCGATGCCGTAGATGTCGGTGATGTACACCGCAGCGCACTGCGCTAACCACGGCTTGCCGTCCAGCGGCACCGTGACCCGCCACCACAGCCGGCGGACGAATTCTCCTGTGCTCCAGTCGTCCTCGTAGCGGATGTCGATCTCGTCGAGCGGTAGCGACGGGGCCGGGCCGATCGGGCCGGTGGCGGGCAGCTGTTCGGGATCGTGTGGTGTCGTTGCATGCACGGCGTGCTCGGGCCCGTCGGCCGCGGCCGAGAACGAGACGGTCGCCGTGGTGAGCAGCCGGCCCTCCTGGCGGGCCAGCACCCGGCGCGAGGCGGCGGTGCGCCCTTCGTAGACACGGTCGACCTCGTAGTGCACCGGCGCGCCCGCGTCACCGCCGCGCAGAAATTGCACGTGCAGGCTCGTCGGGGTCTTGTCGGCGTCCACGGTGTGACAGGCCGCGGCCATGGCCTGCGCGGCGAGATGTCCACCGTAGGCGCGCTTCTCGGCGGGTCCGCTTTCGGCGCCGACGAAGCTGTCGGCGCCCGATGCGGTGACGTCGAGCAGTCGGGCCAACACGCTCACGTCAGCTTGGTTCCCGTTGCCACGGTGCCGGATTCGACCAGACTGGCGATCTTCTCGGCGGTGAATCCAGCCTCGGTCAACACTGCCGCGGTGTCGTCGCCGAGCGCGGGGGCGGGCTGCGCCGCGACGTGCGCGCCGTCGACGGACATCGGCAGACCCGGCGCCAGGTAGTTGCCGATCCTGGGTTGCGCCAGCATCGTGAACAACGGGTTGGCGGTCACCCGTGGGTCCTCGGCAACTTCGGCGAAGTCCAGGTAGCGGTCCCACAGCACCGAGGTTTGCGATAGCGCGGCTGCCACCTGCTCGGCGGTGTGGCTGGTGAACCACGGCGCGAACAAGCCGCTGAGCACCGCACGATGCTCGTAGCGCTGGCCCTCGTCGTTGAAGTCCGCACCCAGCGCTTCGGCCACCGCGGCAACGGCTTTGGCGGTACCGGTCAGCTCGGCGAGATCGCGGAAGTGCCGGCTGGTGAGCGCCACCAGCATGAAGGTCACGCCGTCGCCGCTGGTGTAGTCCTGACCGTACTGCCCGTAGATCGCGTTGCCCAGGCGTGGACGCTGGGTGCCGTTGACCATCGGCTCGGTGAGGAATCCGAGGTTGGCCGCGGTAGCCAGCGCGACATCGTCCAGCGGCAGCCGGATGCGGCTGCCCGCCCCGGTGGCGTCGCGGCGGCGCAGCGCCGCCAGGATCGCCAGAGCCGCGTACAAACCGCAGCTGACGTCCCAGGCCGGCAGCACGTGGTTGACGGGGCCGCCCTGTGCGGGTGATCCGGTAACCAACGGAAATCCGGTGGCCGCGTTGACCGTGTAGTCGACGCCGGTTGATCCGTCACCGCGGCCGACCACTTCCAGGTGGATCAGGTCTGGGCGCTGGGCACTCAACTCCTCATAGGAATGCCATTGCCGCCCAGCGACATTGGTGATCAGGATGCCGGCGTCGGCGATCAGTTGGGCAACCAGCCGCTGGCCTTCCTCGGAGCGCATATTGGCGGCCACCGAGCGTTTGCTCTTGTTGAGCCCAGCCCAGTAGATGCTGTCACCGGCCTCGGTCACCGGCCAGCGCTTGTAGTCGGCCGCCCCGCCGACCGGATCAACCCTGATGACCTCGGCACCCAGCTGCGCCAGAGTCATCCCGGCCAGCGGCACCGCCACGAAGCTGGAGATCTCGACAATGCGGACACCTGCCAACGGCAGGTCATCAGAAGCGCTCACCCGACGAGTATGGCGGGTGCCCCGCTCACCACACCGCGACGGGTACGCCCAGGCAGAGCAGGAACAGACCCAGCAGGACCCATCCGGCGCCCTGCCAGATCGGCCAGGTTCCCGCTATCCGCCAGACCCGATAGGTCTGCACGAACGCGCCGATCCCACCAGCGAACAAGCTCAGCGGCACCAGAATCCCGGCGATCCGCGAATGCCAGATCACCGCCGCCGCGAAGGCCAGCCCGGCCACCACCACGACGGATACGACGTACATCACCGCCGCGCGAAAGGCCGCCGGATCGTGCCAGCTCTTCTCGACATCATTGCGGTCCATCAGTCACCTCATCTCCGTCCCCAGCGTAGGTCGTGGAACACATTGATTGAGCGCCCACGTTCGACCATCGGGTGAAATATGCCGCGTGGGCTCTCAATCAACGCGGTGGGGATAATCGGCCTATGCGTCTGCTGCTGATGGCCGACACGCACGTTCCCAAGCGCGCCCGCGACCTGCCGGAACTCCTCTGGCGGGAAGTTGAGCGCGCTGACGTCGTCATCCATGCCGGCGACTGGATCGAGGCCGGCCTCGTCGATGAACTGTCGGAGCGCTCCAACCGTCTGGTCGGCTGCTGGGGCAATAACGACGGACCGGAACTGCGGTCCCGGCTGCCTGAATGCGCCGACGTGACGTTGGACGGCCTGCGCTTCACTGTCGTTCACGAAACCGGCGCCGCCTCCGGCCGGGAAGCCCGGATGGCGCAGCGCTTTCCGCACACCGACGTGCTGGTGTTCGGCCACAGCCACGTCCCATGGGACACCACCGCGCGGACCGGGCTGCGACTGCTCAATCCCGGCTCGCCAACCGACCGGCGCCGCCAGCCGTTCTGTACGTATATGACCGCCATAACCAGGCCAGGAGCGCTGGCTGACGTGCTGCTGCACCGCATCGAGAAGACTTAGCTCTGAAACAGAGCTAATCTGACCGAGTGAACCTTCGCACCGATCTCGTCGCCGAGCTATTCGGCACCGTCGGCCGATTCCGTCGCACGATTCGCAGAGCCGCAGGCGCCTCGTTCGTGACCGCCGGGTTGACCGAATCGCAGGCCGAGCTGTTGCGACTGGTTGGCCGGCAGCCGGGCATCTCGGTCAGCGCGGCCGCCGCCGAACTCGGGTTGGCTGCCAATACCGCCTCCACGCTGGTGTCGAAGCTGTCGACCGACGGACTGCTGGTGCGCACACCGGACCCCGGCGATCGCCGGATAGGCCGCCTCGAGCTCACCACACCGGCCCAGCGGATCGCCGACGAATCCAGAGCCGCACGCCGCGCGGCCGTGGCCGAAGTGCTCGACGAACTCGACGATGACGACGCGCAGTCGCTGGCCGCTGGGATCCGAGTGCTGGCCGAGGTCACCACCAAGTTGCGAGAGAAGCGGCCATGACCACACCCGCGATCGACTGCCAGAACCTGACCCACCGCTACGGCGACTTCACCGCCGTCGACGATCTGACGCTGCAGGTCCATACCGGCGAAACCCTTGGTCTGCTGGGCCCCAACGGCGCAGGCAAGACCACCGTGGTGCGGCTGCTGACCACGCTGGCCCCGATCCAGCGCGGGCAGGTGCGCATCTTCGGGCTCGACGCGCGGCACGACACCATGGACATCCGGTACAACCTCGGCTATGTGCCACAACAGCTTTCGATCGAGCCGGCGCTGACCGGCCGGCAGAATGTGGAATGGTTCGCCCGGCTCTACGACGTGCCGCGGTCGGTGCGCAAGCAACGGGTCGCCGACGCCCTGGAGGCGATGCAATTACTCGACGTCGCCGACCGGCTGGCCAACACCTATTCCGGCGGCATGGTGCGCCGCCTGGAGCTGGCTCAGGCATTGGTCAACCAGCCGTCGCTGCTGATTCTCGACGAACCGACGGTGGGGCTGGATCCCATTGCCCGCGACAGCGTTTGGTCACAGGTGGCCAGCATGCAGCAGGAGTTCGGCATGACCGTGCTGCTGACCACCCACTACATGGAGGAAGCCGACGTTCTGTGCGACCGGGTCGCGCTGATGCACCACGGCCGGCTGCGGGCGGTCGGCACCCCCGCCGAGCTCAAGACCAAGATCGGCCCCGACGCGAGCTTGGAGGACGTCTTCCGCCATTACGCCGGCTCCGGGCTCGATGAGGCAGGAGACCACAGCGGCCTCGGCACGGTCCGGGCCGGGCGGAAGGCGGCACGCAATGCCGGTTGAATCCGCTATCACGCCCCGCCTGCTGCGGGCGCCGCGCGGCTGGCGGCGAGTGCCCAGTTTGGCCGGCCGGATGGAAACGTTCGCGTGGGTCGAGTTACAGAAGCTGCGCCACGACCGCACCGAACTGTTCACCCGCATGGTGCAACCGGCGTTGTGGCTGCTGATCTTCGGCACGACGTTCAACCGGTTGCACGTCATCGATACCGGCTCGGTACCGTACCTGGCGTTCCTGGCTCCGGGCATCATCGCCCAATCGGCACTGTTCATTTCGATCTTCTACGGCATCCAGATCGTCTGGGATCGCGATGCCGGCATCCTGGCCAAGCTCATGGTGACCCCGGCCCCCGCGTCGGCGTTGGTGACAGGTAAGGCGTTTGCCGCGGGGGTCCGTTCGATAGCGCAGGTGGTCGGTGTGCTGGCGCTGGCCTACATCATGGGTATCCACATGACCTACAACCCATTACGGATCCTGGCCGCGATGGGTGTGGTGATGCTCGGGTCGGCGTTCTTCGCCTGCCTGTCGATGGCGCTGGCCGGGCTGGTGCGCAACCGGGACCGGCTGATGGGAATCGGGCAGGCGATCACGATGCCGTTGTTCTTCGCCTCCAATGCGCTGTACCCGGTGTCGGTGATGCCGGAATGGCTGCGCTGGCTGTCCCGGGTGAATCCGCTCAGCTACGAGGTGGATTCGCTGCGGCTGCTGCTGGTGGGCATCCCGTCGGCGCATCCGTGGCTGGACCTGGGCGTGCTGGCACTGTCCGCGGTGATCGGTGTCGCCGCGGCGTCGGCGCTGCTGCGCCGGCTGGTGCGGTAGCGCCCCGCTCCCCTTCTTGTCGCCGAGCGTGTCGAACGCGGCACCGAGCCGGGGAACGCGCGCAGCACCGTGTGGGGAGTGGGCATGATCCTGGCCGACCCGTCAGCGCGGTGACCTTGCGCCCAGCGTGACTCTGGTGTCGCGTTCGGGTTTATGGGCGAGCTGTCGAGACCGCCGGCGAAACCGAGGTGGCTTCGCAGCGGCGATGACGATGGTGCTCGACGTCGGTGGCGAAGGCGCCGAGTGCGCTGCGGATCATCCGGGCAGTCCCGTCGGGATGTCGACACGATCCTCGGCCTTCGACCAGCCGGACGATTCTGCGTATCTCCTTGACCAGGCTGTCGCTGACCCGGGTGTAGGCAAGGTCGTTGAGCAGCTGCTCCAGCCGAGGTAGGCCATTGCGGCACGGTCCGCACTGGCGGGCGCTCTGCTCGGCGAGATAACTGGCGATCTCCGCGGTGCGCGCGAGCCCGCACTCGCCGACCCCGAGGGCGTGAATGACCCCGGCACCCGGGCTCGCCCCCAGTGCCTTCAAACCCGCCCGCGATAATCCGCTGCCCTCGAAGGCTTTCGCGGGAATCCAACTGCCGTGATAGCCACCGACGAGAATCGCGCGCACAGTGCGAGGGTCGGTGCCGCCGTTGCGTTCGATCAAGCTCGTCAGGAGTGCACCGGTCGGAACCTCGATGACACCGGTGTTGTTCAGCGCTCCGGACAACGTGATCAGCAGGCTGCCGGGGTCTGCCTGATCGCCCACCGACCGGAACCAGCGCGGCCCGAATCGAGCGATCAGCGCGATATGAGCCAGTGTTTCAACGTTGTTCACCAAAGTCGGCCGTCCGCGAACCCCCGAGATCGCGGTCAAGACAGTGCGGTCGCGCGGCAGCGCGGGGCCGCCCTCGATCCGTCTGACAGCCGCGGACTCCTCCCCCGCGACGAACCTGTCGGGAGCCTCGACCACGGCGACCCGATACCGATCGAGCCCGGCGGCGCGGCGCTCGTCGAGCGCGCGGGTCACCGCCGGCACGGCGGCCGAGTGCACATACAGGTAGACCGTGTCGGCCTCGACTGCCGCTGCCGCGGCATCCAGGCCGTCGAGGACCAGATGCGGCGCCTGTGTCAGCAGGACCGCATCCTTACGGCTCAGCGGCTCGCCCTCGGCGCCGTTGCCCACCACTACCGACTTGGGTCCGGTGATCGCGGCGATCTTGCGAGCCGTCGGGAAACCCGCGCCGCCGCGCCCCGACAGGCCGGCCTGCTCGAGTAACGGGATCAAGTCCTGGCCGGCGGCATCGGGCAGGGCACCGAACTGCAGGTGATGTTCGGCCAGACCGGGTCCCGGCGCGGCGAGCAGACGGGGAAGCTGCGGTGCCGTGGTCATGAGCGTCCGGTCTGCGCGTCGGCATACTCGGTGTAGTTGGCCCGCAGCCGCCACACCAGGACGCCGGCCACGATCAGCGCGCAACACCCGGCGAACGCCAGGAACCACGCGCGATCGGTGTCGGTTCCGTTCCCGAGCGCATGCCCCAAAGCGATCGGCCAGAGCGCGTACGTCGCCCAGTGCACCGCGCGGAAGATCCGCAACCCGATCCGCTGACGCAGCAGGCTGGTGACGATCACCACGACGAGCACGTCAAAGGCGAGCGTGCCCAGGCCTTGCCACAGCGGTCGGTACGCGCCGAGGAACGGAACCACGAAGTCGACAAGTCGCAGCTGCGCGTACGGGTCGAAGAACAGCAGCCCCATGTGCAGCACGATCAACAGGGTTCCGGCCAACGCGGCGAAGCGGTGGACATCGGCGACGGCGAAACGCGGCAGCACGAACAACGGACGGCCCGATCGGGTGGCGATCCCCATTGCCAGCGAGACAGTGAGGAAGCCGAGCGCCGTGATGCCGGTGCCCCGGCCCAGGGCCCAGAGCGCCTCGCTGGTCATGAGCCGCGGGTGCGGGTGACGTGCGGGGTGAAGTTAGGAGAGCTGCTTCCCACCGACGGCGTGTGACTGGTCCGGATGGGGAAGGCCGGCTGGGAGGCGGGCGCCTGGGTCTGCTGCACCGGGGCCTGCTGCACGGCGGTCTTCGGCGTGTACTGCGGCGCAGGCGTGGACCGCGGCGTGTAGGTCTCGACCGGCGCCTGGGTGACGGGCTCCGGGTTGGACGTCGGTGCCGGCTCAGGCACCGGGGGCGGCGGTGGTGGCGGCGTGTCGGTCGGTGAGACCGCCTCGGGTACTGCCGGGCCGTACACGACGGGGCTGGTAGCAGGATCGCCCGCTACGGAATCGGCGGCGGGGGCTTCCGCCGGGACGGGCCTGACGGTGTCGGCATACGCGAGGGCAGACGCACCGGCCACACCGGCCACACCGATGCCCGACAGCGCCCACGAAGCCACGGCGGCCCGGCGGAATCCCGAACGAGGTGATTTCATGCCGAGATACTGGCAACCAGTTCTTACAGCCTTCAAAGAACCAACGCGAGCTTGCTCACACCGACTCGTCGCGCAACCGCCGGCTCAGCCCACTGGCCCGCACCGCCCTGCGCGCCACCGCGGCGTGCAACTGCTCGGCCGAGCCGATCACCCGCACCTTGGTCCTGGCCCGGGTGATCGCGGTATACAGCAACTCCCGGGTCAGCAGCCGGGAATCCGCGGGCGGCAACAGCACGGTGATCTCGGTGGCCTGGCTGCCCTGACTCTTGTGGATGGTCATCGCGTGCATGGTTTCGATATCGGCGAGCCGACTTGTCGCGAGCTCGAGCGCGCCGTCGGCTCCGGCCATCACCGCTCGCAGCGCACCGCCACGCAGCACCGCCACCCCGACGTCGCCGTTGTAGATGCCCAGTCCGTAGTCGTTGGCGGTGGCCAGAACTGGTCGGCCGACGTACCAGGACGCCCACAGCGGCATATCGGTCGCCTCGGTCAGCCAACGTTCGACCTGACGGTTCCAGTAGGTGGCGCCGTAGGGACCATTGCGGTGCGCGCACAGCAGCCGGTGCTCTTCCAACGTGGCCAGCGCCGCTTGCGCGTCGCCGAGTATCGCGGCCTCGCGCAGCCGCAGGGCATGGGGCACAACGATTCTGCGCAGGTGATCTGTCGGTTGGTCGGTGTCGATCCATTCGATGTGCTCGCCACCGGCAGCCAGCACTTCGAGGGCACGATCTGCTTCACCGAGACGGATCGCGCTGGCCAGTCGGCCAATCGACACCCCGAACCGATGTGACGTGACGAGCGTGGCGATCGGGGTGTGCCCCTGCGAGCCCAGGCCCTCGACCAGATCGGCCAACACCGCCCCGGCTTCGACCGACGCCAGCTGGTCCGGGTCGCCGACCAGTAGTAGGCGCGCCTGGGGGCGCACCGCTTCGACCAGTCGGGCCATCATCGTCAGCGACACCATCGATGTTTCGTCGACGACGATCACGTCGTGCGGCAGCCGGTTGCCGCGGTGATGGCGAAACCGCGACGACGTGTCCGGGCGGCTGCCCAGCAACCGGTGCAGCGTGGTCGCCCGGAGCCCGGGTAACCGGTCGCGGTCAACGGATTCGAGGCCGTCGACCTCGAGCTGGACTGCCTCCTGCAAGCGGGCGGCCGCCTTCCCGGTCGGTGCGGCCAGCGCGATGCGCAGGCGTGGCTCCTGGCTCAGCTCCGCCTGTTCGGCGAGCAGCGCCAGCAGTCTGGCCACCGTGGTGGTCTTGCCGGTGCCCGGACCGCCGGTGAGCACCGTCAACCCCTGCGACAGTGCGATCTCCGCGGCTCGTCGCTGCTCTTCGTAGCCCGCGGGGAAAAGCCGGTCGATGGCGGGCACCGCCCCCAGCGGTCGAACCGCGACCAGGCCCAGCACGTCGGCGGCGACCTGGCGCTCCTCGAGCCAGTACCGGTCCAGGTAGAGCAGGTCTTTCTCGAGGTGTAGCACCGGGGGCGAATCGAGCAACGGGCTGGCCGCCACGGCACCCAGCCACTCTTGCGCGACGGGCCATGGCAGGTCGGGCTTCGCGATCTGATCCTGCAGGGCAGGCAGGGCCACGCACACCGAACCGCCGCGCACCGCGCGCACCACGAATGCGACAGCCAGCGCCACCCGATCATCGGGCTCACCGGCCATCGCCGTCAGGCGTTGCGCCACAAGCACATCGGCGGACTCGATCACCTCGGCGTCGTTGAAGGTCCGCAGCAGCCCGTCGGCGTGCTGAGCATGCCGCCAATGCGCGAGGTCCACCACATCCGCCGTCATGCCGCCACCTGCTGACCGTCGAGCAGGTCCGACAGGGCGACCACCAGGGCCGCGGTCGGCCGCCAGCTGAACACCCCGGCGGGATGCCCCTCGGCCGTGGGCGTAGCCGGCCCGCACATCCCCCGCACGAACAGATACAGCACCCCACCCAGGTGGCACTCCGGGTCGTAACCGGGTTGGCGCCAGCGCAGAAAACGGTGCAGAACAACGCTATACAGCAGCGCCTGCAATGGGTAGTCCGAGTGCAGCATCGCCTCGGCCAGACGCGGGCGCTGGTAGTCCGCAGCCGTCAGCGGCTTGTCCGGTTCACCGAGCCAGTTCGTCTTGTAGTCGACCACCAGGTAACGATGCCCCGCCTGGTCGGGAACCCGCAGCACCGCGTCGACCGAGCCGCTGAGATAGCCACGCAGCGGCTGTGACCCGAGCGCGCCGCCGCTCAACCGGTCGACGTAGGCGGCCAGCGGATCATCGGCCGGCAGGTGCGCCCGCAGCAGCCGGCCCACATCGGCGAGACGGATATCGCGCGCGCTCGGCCGCAGATCACCGCCGGCCAACGGGAACTCGAAATCCATCTCCCGCAACCGGTCCCGCAATCCGATCTGGCGCAGTGTCAACCCATCGGCGAGTGGGCCCAACGGGGTGTCGTGCAGCGGCACCAGTGCCGCAGCCAACTCGGCAGCGGGAACGTCGACAGGCCACCACACCGAGTGCCGCTCGATCTGGGTCTGGAGTTCGGCGGCGAGATCGGCCGCGAACGGATCGGCGGTCTCCAGCACCGCATGCACCAGGGTGCCGAACTTCGCGCCGCTCGGCAGATCCGCCATCGGCGATGGAACATCAGGGCCTGCAACCGGTTCCAGCAACGGAATGTCGCCGATCTCGTCGTCCAGTTCGCTCACCTCGGGTTCGCTGCTGACCCCGTCATTCTCGGCCGACCGGATCAGGCCCGAGTACGAGGTGCGCCGCCACGCGGTGTCGATGCTGCGGTGGAAGTGCCGTTCGTCGATATCGGCGGACGGACGTTCGTGCGGCACTGACGCCACGGTGGCAACAACCGAGTCCTCGATCACCGGGCCGCCGGCAGCCTCCCACTCTCGCAACCGGGCCAGCGCGTCGTCGTCGCTGATCTTGGCCGGCTCACAGCGATCCGGCACCGCCGACTCCCCGGGCCGACGGCCGCGCAGCAGCCGCGACAGCCCGCCGTTGGGTTCGTCCCACGACGGCGCCCACCACGCCACCACCTGGGCCTGCGCCCGCGTCATCGCAACATAGGTCAAACGGCTGTCGTCGCTGGCGGACTCCTTGCGACCCAGCCGCTCGACGGCGTTGTAGTCCGGACTGTCCTTGCCGCCGATGTGCAGGCAGCGCGCCCCCTCGTCGTGGAACAGAATCAGATCGCGCTCCTGGACATTGCGATTGAACGCGAACGGCAGGTACACGATCGGGTACTGCAGGCCCTTGCTGGCCCACACCGTCATGATCTGCACGGCCGCGGCGTCACTGTCCAGGCGGCGGTTCCGTTCGGTCGCGCCGCTGCGCTCCTCACGCTGGTGACGCAGCCAGTCCCGCAGGGCCGGCAGGTTGTAGTGCTCGCGGTGAGCGGCGTCCTGCAGCAGCTGCGTCATGTGCGCCAGGTCGGTCATGTGCCGCTCACCGCCCACCCAGGACAACACCCGATCGGCCATGCCGTGCAGTTGGGCGGCCTCGAAGATGGCCGCGACGCCGCGCTCGCGGGCATGGGCGGCCCATTCGCGCAGGGTCTCGGTCATCCGGTCGGTCAGCTCGTCACCGCCCGCGGCAAGGGTTTCGGCAGTCTCGCCGAAGAACATCGTCGCCGCCGCCGCTCGCACGAGCCCGGGCCGGTGCGGCTGGTCGAACGCCTCGAGGAGGCAGAGCCAGTCCTCGGCGGCCTCGGAGTCGAACACGTCCGAGTCGCCGGTGTAGACCGCGGGAATGCCCGCGGCGGTGAGCGCCCGGAAGCAGGTCCGGGCGTCCTTGTGCTTCTCGACGATCACCGCGATGTCGCGGGCTTGCACCTGCTCGCCGTCGAAGGTGGTGTCGCCGCTCAGCAGGGCACCGATGTCAGCCGCCAGATCCCTGCCGACGTGCGACCGCAGCTCGTCGATCGGCATGTTCTGGATGCCTCTGCGGCCGAACGTCTCCCGGCGAACCACCCGCAGCCGGAACGGATCGGTGCGAGTGCCGCCGGCCAGTCGACTGCCGCGGTGATGTGCTTCGACACGGTGCACGACGATGCGATGGTCACCCAGCTCGGCACCGCCCAGCACGACCTGCAGACGATCGACGAGCGCGGCGTCGCTGCGCCAGTTGGTGACGAGCGTCCTCTTGTCACCTGCGGTCTCGGCCGCCTGCAGGTAGGTGACGATGTCACCGCCGCGGAAAGCGTAGATCGCCTGCTTCGGGTCCCCGATGAGGATCAGCGTGGAGCACTGGCTGAACGCCCGGTCGATGACCTTCCACTGCACGGGATCGGTGTCCTGGAACTCGTCGACCATGACGATCGGCCAGCGCTGATGCATCCGAAGCCGGGCCGGCGAATCGGGGCTGTCCAGCGCGTCGGCGAGCCGGCTGAGTAGATCGTCGTAACCCAGGACGCCCAGCCGCCGCTTGCGTATCTCCAATTCGCTTTGCACACATGTCGCGAAGTGCAGACAGACCGCGGCGCGCGAATCCGGATCGGGCTCACGTGGCCGCAGTTCCGTCGACGGGTTCTTCACCACCTCGCGGGCCAGCCGCAGCGCGTCAGCGTAGCTCAGCAAGGGGTCCTCACGCTCTCGGCCGAAGTGGGCGAGGTAGAGGTCGTCGACGATCTCACCGACCAGGTCGTCGAGGCTTTCGACCAGCGTGACCCCGGCGTCGGTGTCCCCGGCTACCCCAAGGGATCTCAGCACCAGCTGACAGAACTGATGCGTGGTGGCGATGGTGGCGGCGTCGAAACCGGCGAGCGCGTCGCGTAACCGGGTCCGGCGGTCGGTGCGCTGTTCGTCGGTGCCCGTGACAAGTTGCGCCACCACCTTATTGTCGCCAACCAGCGCGGGATCGTCGAATGCCCGTACCGCGTGCAGGATTTGGCCCCGCACCCGTTCCCGTAGCTCCTGGCTCGCCGCCCGGCTGAAAGTGATGAGCAGCATCTGGTCAAGCGTCGCGGCGCCCTCGGCGACGTACCGGGTCACCAGACCCGCCAGAGCAAAGGTTTTGCCCGTGCCCGCGCTGGCCTCCAGCACAGTGGTGCTTCGGGGCGTCGGCAGGGGTCCGAGCAGATCGAACGGCGTCATCAATCGTTACTCCCCTCGGCGCGCAGCATTGGCAGCCAGAGCCGAGCCGAGTACGCCCCGAGCCGGTTGTTCTCGCCCTCGTACTCTTCGCCGGGGCGAACCGGTTCCATCAGTGTCGTCAACGGGGCGTTGCGTCCCCACACCCGCAGACTTGCCGGCTGCTGGTCCTCGCCGGGATAGCGCCCAGACCGCCATCGGTAACCGGCCGCACGATCGGGGTCGTCACCGCAGTGCCTGGCAGCAGCCCACGCATAAGAAGTCTTGGGAGGTAGGGGAATCGGCTCACGTCGGCCAGCGTCGTAGATTGCGACGAGATCTTGCAGCAACTCGACCGCGTCGACGTCGGGCCGGCCGAGGCTCTCCCGGCGGGGCGCGGTTCCCCGCTTCGGCCTGCCGATGCACACCGCCGACCAGTCCCGTCGTGGCACATGAGCGAACAACGCCAACAACGGAATCCATGACTCCAGCAGGTGCCTGCCGTCCAACTTGGAGTACGTCACCGATACCAGCCGGTCGCCGAACACCGGCGCGACGGTTCCGGTCAGCCGCCGCCCGGAACCCAGGTCCACGTCCAGATCGATCGCGTGTGATTCGGTGGTGCGGCAACGCATCGCCTCGCCAGCCAGCAACGCCACCTGGTCCCGTATCTGGGTGGCCTTGCGCCACCCCAGATTGCCGGGCGGCAGCGTACCGCGGCGCCATTCGGCCTGCCGCGCTTCGTCCGGAGTCATACCGCCCACGATGTCGCCGAGCATCCGGTCACCGACCGCCCACTCCTCGAGCGCGTCGATGTCGACGGGCATGGCGTCGCTCACCCCGTCGACATCCCACGGCAGGGTGAAGTCGAGGGCGCGGAAGAAACCCTTCACCGGGTCCTTGAAGAAGCCGACGAGATCAGCGAGCACGACATCATCCGGCGGCGGCGCGGGCAGCGGGCCCGAGATGAACCGCGACTGCTCGCCCCGATGGCCGGTCATGGCGCGTGCGGCGCTTCGCACTGTCGGATCGAAGCTGAAGGCGACGCCGGGAACCAGAGCACCACGTTCGACATTACGGATGTCGAAGGGCTGCAACGGGTGATGAACCACGATGCGCTCACGGACCTGCTCGCCAGTGGTGACGTCGAGAGCGTCGAGCAGTTCGGCAAGCGGCACCGCCGGCGGGCGCGGCTGACCGGAGTACTCGTTGGCGCCGGTGTAGGTGATGACGAGCTTCTCGGTCGCCGCGCCGATCGCGTCGAGCAGCAATTGCCGGTCCTCCGAACGGATGTCGCGCTCCCCGGTCATCGGGTTGCGCGCCAGAACGTCGTCGCCGTCGACCACGCCGAGCCGCGGGTAACTGCCGTCGTCGAGACCGACCAGGCACACCACCCGGTGCGGCACCGAGCGCATCGGCACCATCGTGCACACCGTCAGCGTGCCGGTGCGGAAGTTGGCCCGGGTCGGCCGCCCGGCGAGATGACGCGAGAGCAGCGCTCGGATGTCCGGCAGGCGCATCAGGGTGGCGCGCGACCCCGCGCTCGACAGCACGTCGTTGAACTCCCGTTGCAGCTGACTGATCTGCCATGCGTCGCCGTCGTCGACCCGGGTGAGCACGTCGATGCCGGAGGCGAGCGCCGACAGCCAGTCGCCCAGCGGCCGGACCCCGGTCAGCGCGTCGATGACGTGCTGCAGTCGGCCGACGTATTCAGCAAGCCGGCCGGCCAGTTCGACGCGGTTGCTGCCCACGTCGTCCAGCGGCAGGGTGGAGTCGATCCAGGCGTGGGAATCGTCGGACATCGCCACCCCGGCCAGCACCCGGTCGAGGCCGAAACGCCAAGTGTTGTGCACGAAGTCGACGCCGAACGGCTTGCGGTGCTCCTCGTCGAATCCCCACCGGATGTTGGCTTGCCGCACCCAGCGAGTGATGCCCTCCAGATCGTCGTCGGTGAAGCCGAACCGGGCCCGGACCGGTGCGGCCTGGGCCAGGTTGAGCACCTCGCTGGCGGTGACCCTGCTGCCGGCGAGGGCGAGCAGCTGGGCGGCCACCCCGAGCAGCGGGTTGGTCTGGATCAGCGACCGGTCGGCCAGACGCACCCGCAACTGATGGGCGGGATGGGCGCCCGGCACGACGTCACCGAGACCGAAATCAGCGACGATCAGCGGCGCGTAGGCCTCGATGTCGGGGCACATCACCAGGATCTCGCGCGGTTCGAGGGTTGGATCGTCGGCAAGCAGCCCGAGCAGTACCTCGCGCAGAACGTCCACCTGTCGAGCCGGCCCGTGACAGCTGTGCACCTGCACCGATCGGTCGTCATCGCGCACTGCCCTGCGCGCCGGGCGCAGGGCATTGGCGGAGATGTCGGACTGCAGCCAGCCGAGCAGGGTGTCGGGGCGCTGGGCGGGATCGGCGCCGAGGAACTCATCGCTCGCCACGGTGTCTGGCATCCCTCGCTGCAGCTCACGCAGGTCGCGGCCGAGCGTGGCCAGCAGCGGATGCAACACCTGCCGATGGCTGGTGTCAGCACGGCGCGGAATCGACCCCCGCAGTCCGGACAGCGCCGTCCACAGCTCGGCGCTGGGGTGCGGCACCCACAGGTGCAGCTCATGGTGATCGGCGAGCGCGTCGAGCAACTCCATGTCGGTGCTCGACAACCTGGTGTGACCGAACAGTGACAGGCGCGCGGGCAGCTCAGCCCCTGATTCACGCAGCCGCGCAACGGTTTTGGCGTGCCTCACGTGCGGCGGGTCGATTCCCACCCGGTTGACGAGCGCTCGCCAGAGGTGCGGTTGCCAGCGCAGGTCGGAGTCGAGGTCACCGGCCTCGCCGCCCAGCCAGTCGATCAGCAGCCGCGGGCGCTGCCGGGCGTAGGAGGCGAACAGCCCCGCCAGCCGACGTGCCACCGCGTAGCGCCGACCCTGCCGCAGCTCCTGTTCCTCACCGATCTCGAAGTAGCCGAGGTGGGTGGCCAGGGTGTGACACCACGGTTCGCCGAGGCTTGCGTCGATGACCTCGAGAAGGGGCCACGACATCGCCTCGGGCGACCACGGGTCCTCGTCGCCGGTGCCGGTCAGTTCCGTGACGAGCGACGCCGGTGACCGGAAGGACACGCCCGCGCACACGCCGTCGGCGCCATCACCGCGGCCGAGTAGATGCGACAGCCGTTGGGACAGCCAGCGTTCGACCCCGCGAGCGGGCACCACGACGAGTTCCTCGGCGAACGGGTCGGATTGAGGCCTGGCCAGCAGCCCGCCGAGTCCGTCGGCAAGTGTGTCGGTGCGCTCGGCCCGGTGTACGTGCAGGGACATCGCCACCACCGTAGACCGCCCCACCGACGGCCGAAACGCGGTGCGCGCAGATTATGCCGGCGGCGCTGCGGGCAGGGTCAGGGTGAAGGTCGCACCCTCGCCGGGTACCGATGTCACCGCGATATCGCCCCCGTGCGCATCGGCGATCTCGCGGACCAGCGCCAGCCCGATGCCGTGCGGTTCCCGGTCCGCCCGGGTGGTGTGTTCGACGCCGTGCGAGAACCGGGTGAACAGCGTCGCCACGGCGTCCGGGTCGATACCCACCCCGTCGTCGGCGACCGCCACACTCACCTTCGGGCCGGCGCGCCGCACCCACAGTTCGACCGTCCCGCCGCCGTGCTCGTGCGCGAGCGCGTTGTCGACCAGAGCGGTGAGCGCCCGACGCAGCGCTGCCACCGAACCGATCACGTCGAATCCGGCTGAGCCGTTGACACTTTCGCACTCGCAGTTCAACGTCACACCGATCGACTGCGCATAGGGGGCCATGCTGTCGCGCACCGACACCGCCACCGCCGATAGGTCCACGCGATCGCGTGGCGGCTTGCCTGCGGCCATCGTGGCAGCGGCGAGCAGATCCTCGACGATGTCGCCCAGCGCCCGGGTGTCGGCGACCAGCGCGTCGGCATCCTTCTGCAGCGCGTGCACATCGGCAGTGCCGACCCGAAGCGCCAGCATCTGCGCCCGGGTGTGCAGCACCGTCAAAGGTGCCCGCAGCTCATGGGAGGCATCGGCGACGAACCGGCGCTGCAGGGCCAGCGCATTGGCCAGTGGGCGCACCGACCGCCGACTGAAAAGAGCGACCACAGCGATCGACGCGAGGATGCCCGCCAGCTCCGCGAACCCCAGCGCCATCAGCAGCCGGTTCCGTCCCGCGTGGTACGGCGCCAGATCCGTCATCGCCACCACCCGGCCCTCGGGGCGGTCAACCACCAGCGTGCGGTACTCCCGTCCGTTGGCGTAGAGATCGCCATAGCCGGTAGCACCAGTCAGCAGCGGAACCCCAGGCTCGCCGCCGTCGCTGGTCGAGATGTGGCCGTTGTCGTCCCGCAGCGCCAGCTCCATATCCGAAGGCGGATCGTTGGCGTCGTCGGCGGTCATGGCCAGCTTCTGGAGTTCCGCACCGATCTGGCGGTTCTGCGCCTGCAGATACACCGCGAACACCACGCCGCCCACGACCAGCAGCACCAGCGCGAGCGCCACCGAGGCTTGCACCGCAGCGACCCGACCGGCCCGCTTCACGACGGTGAGGTCGTTGGGTGGAGCCGCTGTCATTCGAGCCCGAATCGGTAACCGGTTCGGTGCACGGTGCGCACCACCTGCTTGCCCAGCTTGCGGCGCAGATAGTGCACATACAGGTCGACCGCTCCGGTGGTCTCCGCGCCGTCGAACACCGACTCGAGCAGCTGGGCCCGGCTGAACACGCGCTTGGGCGCGGCCATCAGTACACCCAGCAGCGATGCCTCCCGCTCGGAGAGTTCCACCTCAATGCCCGCCGGGGTGGCTCCGGCCACCCGGCGGGTGACCCGGTCGAGTCGTAGACCGCCGGCTTGCACCACGGTCGCCGCACTGTCGGCGCGCCGGACCAGCGCGCGGACACGGGCCAGCAGTTCGGGAATCTCGAACGGTTTGACCAAGTAGTCCTGGGCGCCGGCGTCCAGGCCCTCGACGCGGTCCTCGACCGCGCCGCGGGCGGTGAGTATCAGCGCAGGAGTCGCGATGCCGCGCGACCTCAGCAGCGCCACCAAGTCCGAGCCGTCCATCACCGGGAGCCCGCGATCGACGATCATGGCGTCGTAGTCGCCGGTCAATCCACGGTGCATGCCTTGCTGACCGTCGTAGGCGGCATCGGTCCGGTAGCCCTGCTCGTTGAACAACTCGACGAGCATCGCGCTGAGCGCGCGGTCATCCTCGACCACCAACAGTGCGGGCGACAGATTCCGCGCGGACACGTAGCGAGCGTGCCATGCCGATGGCGTACGCCGCGCACAAAAGCGTTTGTTACAGCGCTAGCGTTTCTTACAGCGCTCAAAGAATGTCCCCTCAGCATGGCTGCATGCAGTCACCTGACTCTGGATCTCGCGACTCATGAGCCAATCCGCCCTGGTCAACCTCGCCCAGTGTGAGTGGACCAGGTGGAGCACCGGAATGCATCTGCTGGTCACCGAGCCTGCGGCGCTGTCACCGGCGCGGGCAATCGTCGATACCGTCCTCGACGATGTCGAGGACGCCGCGTCGCGGTTCCGGCCCGACTCCGAGATCTGCACGCTGGCCGCCGCCGGCGGGGTCCGCACAGCGGTCAGCCCCGTGCTCGCCGCGCTCATCGATGCCGCGCTCGCCGCGGCCCGCTGGACTGATGGCGACGTCGATCCGACTGTCGGCTCGGCGATGATTGCGCTGGGCTACGACCGCGATATCGCCGATCTCGATCCGTCGACGCCGCGATTGAGTTCACTCACAATTCCCTCCGATTGGTCGATGGTTGAGTTCGACGGGCGCAGCGTGCGACTACCCGCCGGCGTGCTGCTCGACCTCGGCGCCACTGCCAAAGCGCTGGCCGCCGACTGGTGCGCGCAACGCGTCCATACCCAAACCGGCAGCGGCGTTCTGGTCAATCTCGGCGGCGACATCGCCACTGCGGGAGCTCCTCCCAACGGCGGTTGGCATGTCCTGGTGCAGGACACCGACGACGACCCGGCCAGCCAGGTCGCGCTGGGCGCCGATACCGGCCTGGCCACGTCGAGCACCCGCCGCAGGCAGTGGTGGCGCGACGGTGACCTCGTCCACCACATTCTCGAGCCCCGGACCGGCCGCCCGGCCGATCCGGTGTGGCGCAGCGTCAGCGTCGCAGCAGGCAGCTGCCTGGCTGCCAACACGATCAGCACGGCCGCGATCGTCCGCGGGCACCGCGACCCGGATTGGATTGCCACACTTGGCGTTCCAGCCCGGCTGATCGATCGCACCGGCGCCGTGCGCACCGTAGGAGGGTGGCCACAATCGTGAACAAGAGCCGAAGTCGTCTGCACATCGACTGGACCCGCTGCGACGGCCGCGGGCTGTGCACCGAACTGCTGCCCGACGTGTTCACCCGCGACGACTGGGGCTATCCGCTGGCTCGAGACGGCTCTGCTGAGCCGGCGATCCCGCCGGAGGTAACGAAGTTCGCGAAGGCTGCGGTCAAGCGGTGCCCGCGGCTGGCGCTGCGGCTGCTGGACTGACCGCACCCTCGTCAACTGGCGCCGGACTACCCCACCAGGCGGGCGATCGACCGCATCGGGATGTGTAGCCAGCTAGGCCGGTGCCGCGCCTCGTAGGCAGCCTCGTACACCGCTTTGTCCAACTCGTAAGCCGCGAGCAGGGTGGCACTATTGCGCGGGTCGGTCTCGGACTCGGCGGCATAGCCGTCGCAGAACGAGGTGCAGTTGCGATCCACCCATTCCTTGGCGCGGGCGGCCAGTTGCCGGTCCTCGGACTGACCGATCAGCTGTTGATAGGCCGCATATTCGAACGAACGCAGCATGCCGGCGATGTCACGCAACACCGAGTCCGGCTTGCGGCGCTCGTCCAGCGGCTGACCCGGCTCCCCTTCGAAGTCGATCAACAGCCAGCCCTCCGGGGTGCGCAGCGCCTGGCCGAGGTGAAGATCGCCGTGCACGCGCTGCACGGTGATCTGCTCGTCGGTCACCTTCGCGTAGCGCTCCTCGATGGCAGGCAAATACTCCGCGAGATCGGGCACCGCCGCAGCGGCGCTCGCCAGTCGCTCGCGCATCACGTCGACCGGTAGGACCGCCGTCGAGGTACCCAACTCCTGGGCCAGCGTGGCGTGCACCGACGCCACCGCCTCGCCCAATCGGTATGCCTCCCCGGCGAAGTCACCGCCGACCTCGTAGGCATACAGGTCACCCTCGGCATACAGGTCGCGGGTGCTCGCGGTAGCCATCTTCCAGCCCTCGGCGGAGTTCGCGGCATAGGCCGTCACCATGCCCAGCGGACAAGGCAGGCCGTTGTCACTCGCCTCGAACGACCCGAGAAGCCTTGCCACATGGGGGTTCCCGGCCCGGCCCAGCACCCGATTGAGTTCGATATCGGGGTTGATCCCGACGGAAACCCGGCGGAACAGCTTGAAGATCGCCTGGTCGTCGAACACCACACTGGTGTTGCTCTGCTCGGCGTCCGAGACCCGCGGCGCGGCATCCAGTGGCAGGGCCACGCCGGGTTCCTTGGTGAAGACGATGTCTCCGATCCTGGCCTCCGAGTCGATCAGCGACAGCAGGAACTGCGCCGACGACTGATCATAGAGACCGTCGTAACCCGTGTGATCGTTGTCGGAACCGATGGTGGCGATGGTGCCGTATTCCGATACTGGTGCCGAATCCCATTGGACCACAACCTGATAACGCTCGGCAGAGTCGTCAGTGTAGGCGACGTCGAGCAGCATCAGGTCCAGCTCGGGCCGTAGCGACACGACCTCGGCGACCTGCACTGAGGACAGCGTCCGGCTACGACCGGCGTACCACCGCTGGGCGGGCAGCCACTGCGTCCAGGGCAAGTTCACCGGTGAGCTCATTGCGTGGCCTCCGACGGACTCAACCTGAACCAGTAGAACCCGTGCCCCGGCAGCGTCAGCAGATAGGGCAGCTGGCCGATCCGCGGAAACGGTACGTGCCCGGTCAGCTCCACCGGCGTGAACGAGTTCCAATGCTGCAGATTCAACTCGATCGGTTGCGGGAAGCGGGACAGATTATTCACACACAACACCGTGTCACCGTCGTCGATCTCCCGCACATACGTCAGCACCGACGGGTTGGAGCCGCTCAGTTCCCGAAAAGTTCCGGTGGCGAACGCGTCGTAACGGCGGCGCACCGCCAGCATGGTGCGAGTCCAGTTCAGCAGGGAGGTCGAACTGTCGCGCTGGGCTTCGACGTTCACCGACTGGTAGCCGTAGATCGGATCCTGGTTCGGCGGCAGGTACAGCCGGCCCGGGTTGGCGGTCGAGAATCCGGCGTTGCGATCCGGGGTCCACTGCATCGGGGTGCGGACGCCGTCGCGGTCACCCAGCCAGATGATGTCGCCCATCCCGATTTCGTCGCCGTAGTACAGCACTGGCGAACCAGGCAGCGACAACAGCAACGCGGTGAACAACTGCATCTGGTTGCGGTCGTTCTCCAGCAGGGGCGCCAGCCGCCGGCGGATACCCACGTTGGCCTTCATCCGCGGGTCCTTGGCGTACTCCGCGTACATGTAGTCACGTTCTTCGTCGGTGACCATCTCGAGCGTCAACTCGTCGTGGTTACGCAAGAAGATGCCCCACTGCGCCATCTCGGGGATTTCCGGTGTCTGGGCCAGGATTTCCGAGATCGGAAAGCGAGATTCGCGGCGGACCGCCATGAAGATGCGCGGCATCAGCGGGAAGTGGAACGCCATATGGCACTCGTCGCCGCCGGTGTTTGGGTCACCGAAGTAGTCGACGACATCTGCCGGCCACTGGTTGGCTTCGGCCAGCAGGATCCGGCCCGGGAACTCGTCGTCGATGACCTTGCGGCAGTGCTTGAGGAACGCATGCGTCTCGGGCAGGTTTTCGCAGTTGGTGCCCTCGCGTTCGAACAGGTACGGCACCGCGTCGAGGCGGAAGCCGTCGATCCCGATGTCCAGCCAGAACCGCAGGACGTCGATCATCGCTTCCTGGACGGCTGGGTTGTCGTAATTCAGGTCGGGCTGGTGGGAGAAGAACCGGTGCCAGTAGAACTGCTTGCGCACCGGGTCGAACGTCCAGTTCGACTCCTCGGTGTCGATGAAGATGATCCGCGCGTCGGTGTAGCGCTGGCTGGTGTCGCTCCATACGTAGAAGTCCCCGTAGGGGCCGTCCGGGTCGCGACGCGACTCCTGGAACCACGGATGCGAGTCAGAGGTGTGGTTCATCACCAGGTCGGTGATGATCCGGATACCGCGCCGGTGGGCGGCGTCGAGCAGGGACACGAAGTCGTCGACGGTGCCGAATTCCGGCAGCACCTTGTAGAAGTCGCGAATGTCGTAGCCGCCGTCGCGCAGCGGCGAGTCGTAGAACGGCGGCAGCCACAGGCAGTCGACGCCAAGCCACTGCAGGTAGTCGAGTCGTTCGATCAGGCCACGCAGATCGCCAATCCCGTCGGAATTGGAGTCGTAGAACGCCCGCACCAGCACTTCGTAGAAGACCGCGCTCTTGAACCAGGTGCGGTCGGCGGGCAGGGCTCGCGCCTGCCCGAAGTCCTCAGCGGTGGGGTGCTCGACGACGCCACCTTCTACATGGCTGCCCTCTGCCGGATCGTTGGTCAACTCCATCTAGGTCTCACTACCCCACACTGGCCGAGCCGAATCGTCTCCGCGACGTCGTTGTCGTCGCCCACCGTTGTAGTGCTCGCCCGGACCGGCGGCAACCGGGATTCGAAAACGCCTGGAGCAGAACAGATCTATCCCGCCCCTGCCTCGCGGACGCGGACGACGACCTTGCCCTTGGCGGTGCGATTCTCCAGCGAGGCGACCGCTGCGGCGGCCTCCTCCAGCGGATACACCTCGGGCTGCGGGGCTGCGAGCTTGCCGGAGATCAGCAATTCGGCCAGCCCGTCCCACTGCTGACTCAGCGCGCCCGGGTGGCTCATCGTCCAGGCACCCCAGCCCACCCCGACGACGTCGATGTTGTTCAGCAGCAGCCGGTTGACCTTGACAGTGGGGATCTCACCACCGGTGAACCCGACCACCAGCAGGCGGCCGGCCGGGGCCAGCGAGCGCAGTGAGTCGGTGAAACGGTCGCCGCCGACCGGGTCCATCACGATGTCGACGCCCAAGCCGCCGGTCAGCTCGGCGACCGCGTCCTTGAATCCGTCCGCCAGCACGACGTCGGTGGCGCCGGCCGCCCTGGCGATGTCCGCCTTGTCCTCGGTGCTGACCACCGCGATCACTCGGCTGGCGCCCAGCGCCGGGGCGAGCCGCAGGGTGGAGGTGCCGATACCGCCGGCCGCGCCGTGCACCAGCACCGTCTCCCCGGCGGCTAACCGCGCGCGCACTTTCAGCGCGAAATACACGGTCAGGTCGTTGAACAGCAGCCCGGCGCCCGCCTCGAAGCTGACGTTGTCGGGCAGCGGGAACACCCGGTCGGGGGTTAGCGCCACCGTCTCGGCCATCGCGCCGGTAATCATCGTCAGGCCGAGGACCCGGTCACCAGCCTTGACCGGGGCGCCATCGGGCGCCGAGCGCACCACACCGGCGATCTCGGCGCCGAGGGTGAACGGCAGCTCCGGCTTGTACTGGTAGAGCCCGCGGGTCAGCAGGGCGTCGGGGAAGGCCACGCCCGCGGCGTGGACGTCGACCAAGATCGTGCCCTCACCCGACGGTTCGTCGATCTCGACCAACTGCACCGACTCCGGACCGGCCAGCTCGGTCACCCTTATCGCCCGCATCGCACCTCTATCGCTCGTTCGGAACGTCAGTGTTTCACGACGCCGGCACAGGGATTTTGAGAACGCTCTGGGAGCGGAGCTTTGACCGAATCGTCGCTCTCAGCGCCCTCTCAACGGAGCCAGGCCTACGGAGACTCAATGGCGAGCAGCTCGACCTGCAGTTCGCCGCGCGGCGTGGTGTAGGTGACGGTCTCGCCGGCCTGCCGCCCGACCAACGCCAAGCCCAGTGGACTGTCGGAGGTCAACGTGGTGTCCTCTTCGCCGGCCGGCGTTTCCTCCAGGAAGTGGACGATCCGCATCTGGATCGGCTCGTCGCCGGGGAACCGCAAGGTGACCTTCGTACCGTTGGGCACTTGGCCCGGGGTGTCCGCATTTCCCCCGGCCAGCAGCCAGGTCAGCCGGTTGATCTGCTCGTCGATACCGGCCAGATCCTCGGAACGCTGCAGCGCGTCGGCAGCATCCCCACGGTCCCCGACGGTCTCGGCGTCGCCCTGCAGTTCGGCGCGAAGTTGATCACGACGAGTGCGTAGCTCGGCGAGCTCCTCTTCGATCCGATCGCTTTCCTCACCGGTGAAATTCGTGTCCTGACCCATGCTCGACAAGGTACCCGCGGGGTTGCCTTCCAGATGCTGTCTTGTCCGCAACCGCCGATTTCGATGCCGCGCCGTGCGCGGATCGCCCAACTGGCCGGTCCGTCCCGTGCGACCCCCAATCGAGGCTCGATCAAGCTGCGCGGCAAGAGATTACTGAGCGCTGATAGCCGAGGCGGCGATGGCCGGTCTGTCGGAATCGGCACTGCGGCTCCGAGCAGGTGCACCACGATGTCGCGGCAGCACCGCCGCGGTAGGGTCCTGACGTGGTAACCCGCGATCATGGCGACCCAGGCGATGCGCCCTCGGTTCCGCCGCCGCTCACCGATATCGCCGACGCGACCCGCCCCTCGGCGGCCGAGGAGGCGCGCAGCATCGCCGAGTCGACCAACACCGCGACGCTGGCCTCCCTGACCGCCACCGGCGATCCATGGGCCTCGTTCGTCACCTACGGGCTAGTCGGCGGCGCGCCAGTGCTGTGCGTCTCCAACATGGCCGAACACGGCCGCAACCTGCTCGGTGATCCTCGCGCCAGCCTGGCCATCGTTGCGCCCACCAGCGACTCCGATCCACTCGCCAGTGGGCGGATCACGCTGGCCGGTGTCGCCGAGCGCCCGAGCGGAGACGAACTACTGGCGGCGCGACAGGCGCACTTGGCGGCCGTCGCGGCCGCCAAGTACTACATCGACTACTCCGACTTCACGTTGTGGGTGCTGCGAGTTCAGCGGGTGCGCTGGGTGGGCGGTTACGGCCGGATGGATTCGGCGACCGCGGCCGACTACGCCGCGGCCGCGCCGGACCCGGTTCGCCCGAACGCCGCCGGGGCGCTGGTACATCTCAACGCCGACCACGCCGACTCCCTGGTGGAGATGGCGCGGGCGCTCGGCGGCTATCCCGACACGACCGTCGCGGTGTGCACCGGCATCGACCGGTACGGGCTGGACCTTCGCGTGGAGACTCCGCGGGGCATGGGGTACACCCGGGTCGGGTTCGGTGCACCGCTGTCGTCGGCGGACGAATTACGCTCGGCGTCAGTCGATCTGGTCGCGCGCGCCCGGCGCGGGTGAGCTAGCCGCCGAGTTCAGCGACGGCCATATCGAGGGCGGCAGCCTGCTCCAGCAGTTCACGATCGGACAGCTGCTCGGCACCGGCCTGCTCGATCAGTTCTTCGCGAGTGACGACCTGTAGCGCGCCGCGGTACTGTTTGGCACCCAATGCTGATGGGTCGAGAATCTCGATGCGGCCCTCGACGAGGACCATTACCGCATCCGTCGGGCTGTCGAGCAGTCGGCGAACGTCGTCGGCAGTGATCATTAAGGTGCCTCCTCTAGTGATGTCTGTACTCATCATGCGGGCAGGCTTCGGTTCACTGCCAGACCCAGGAACACCGCAATCGTGGCAATCAGGACAGCCAGGCGCAGCCATCCGGTGCCGGCCGGGGCGCTCACCGTCTGATAGCCGACCTGCTGCAGCACCGAGTCGTAGCTTTTGTTGAGCTCATCGACGTTGGTGGCCTTGTAGCTCTGGCCGCCGGACAGTTGCGCGATCTGCTTCATCTGCCTGTCGTCAGAGGGCACCGGGATGGTGTCGTCTTTCAACTTGACGACCCCGCCCTGGGTGCCGAAGGTGATGGTGGAGATCGGCACGCCTTGGTCCTTGGCGGCCCGGGCGGCGGTGAAGGCTCCCCGCGGATTGTCGGGGTTGGCCGGCTTGTTCTCGCCGCCGTCGGACAGCAACACGATGCGGGCCGGCGGTGGGGTCGCATCGCCGGCGCTGAGCACCGTCGAGACGGTCTGGATGGACTCCAGTGCGGTGAAGAGGGCCTCCCCGGTGGCGGTCTGGTTGTCCGGCTGCAGTTTGTCCAGTGCGGTGACGGTGGCACCGTGATCCGGCGTTGGCGAGACGAGCAGGTTCACGTTGCCGCCGAAGGACACCAAGCCCAGATTCACGCCCGGTGTCAGCTGTTGCGCGAAGGTCTTCGCCGCGTCCTGCGCCGCCCGCAGTCGGGTCGGGGGAACGTCTTTGGCCTGCATGGACTGTGAGACATCGATGACCAGCATCACGACGGCCCGGTTGCGGGGGATGCGCGCCTGATGGGTGGGGCCGGCCAACGAGAAGACCAGGAACAGCAGGGCGACCATGGCCAGCACAATGGGCAAGTGCCGCAGGCGATGTGGACGCTTCGGCGTGAGGCGGACCATTGCCGCGGGATCGCCGAACTGGCGCAGGCGTCGGCGCCGTTGAATCTGCACGGCGGCGTACAGCGCGACCAGCGCGACGGGCACCAGCGCCAGCAGCAGCAGGCCCGGATGCGCCAGTCCGGCCAGAGTCAACGACCCGATGCCGGGCAACGTCATCACGCTCGACCTACTCCTATCGTCACTACTCTCGGCTAGTCATCAGAAATCGTGGCTAACGTGTCCTTTGTACCGGCGGAAGTTGAGAGGTGGTTGCACAGGCTGTGAATTCGCTGTCCCTTTCTGGCTTCGCAACCCCGTGGTTGTTCTTGTATCTGTTGATCATCGGCGTCGCCGTCGTGGTCTACGTGCTCATTCAACGGGTGCGGGCCCGGCGGGTGTTGCGCTTCGCGAACATGGCGCTGCTGGAGCAGGTCGCCGCCGGACAGAAGCCCCGGCGGTGGCGACACCTGCCGGCGGCGTTGTTGGTGGCGGCATTGGCCTTGTTGACCACCGCGATGGCCGGCCCGACCCACGACGTGCGCATCCCCCGCAATCGCGCCGTCGTCATGCTGGTGATCGATGTCTCGGAGTCGATGTCGGCAACCGACGTGGCGCCCAGCCGGATCGAGGCCGCCCGCGAGGCGGGTAAGCGTTTCGCCGACCTGCTCACGCCGGGCATCAATCTGGGCCTGGTGAAGTTCTCCTCCGGCGCAACGTTATTGGTTGCCCCGACGATCGACCGTGACCAGGTCAAGCAGGCAATCGACAAGCTGGTGCCCGAGCCGCGCACCGCCACCGGCGAAGGTATTTTCACTGCGCTACAGGCGATTGCCACCACTGGCGCGGTGATGGGCGGCGGTGACGGACCACCGCCCGCCCGCATCGTGCTGGAGTCTGACGGTAAGGAGACGGTGCCGCCCGACCTGGACGCCCCGCGCGGTGCCTTCACCGCCGCCCGCGCGGCCAAGGAACAGGGCGTGCCGATCTCGACGATCTCGTTCGGCACTCCAAACGGGGTCGTCGAAGTCGACGGTCAGCAGATCCCCGTTCCCACCGACGACGCATCGCTGGCCACGATCGCCGATCTCAGCGGCGGCCAAGCCTTCCGCGCGGAGAGCCTCGGTGAACTGAACCGGGCGTATTCAACCCTGGACCAGCAGATCGGCTACCAGGTGGTGCGCGGTGATGCCAGTTCAGGCTGGGTGGCACTGGGCGGGCTGGCGCTGGCGTTGTCCATCGGCGCGGGGATCCTGGTGAATCGCCGACTGCCCGCGTGACGCATGCCTGACAGCCGAAGGCCTGCCCTTCCGCCTGGATGATCGCTCCACCCATCGAATTCACAGCACATTCCTAGGTGTTGTGCAGCGTTTGCCTTCGCTGAACGGTCGGATTCCCGGCCAGCCTGCGCCGGCGCGGCAAGAACTCGAGGGTGAGCAGGACGACAAGCGCCGAAGGAATATGGCGTAGCGATACGAGCACATACCGCCGTCGTCCTAGCGCATGGAATTTACCCAGGTAGCGGTAGAGGGCCTCGAGTCGGATCAGCAGGCTTCCCAAAGAGATCACCCGGTAATAGAAGTCCTCGAGCGACGTCCGCTGCCGCTCATCGAACAGCTCGGGAAAAGCAGCGAAGGCCAGCGAAAGCCTTTGAGTTCCTTGGCCCTTGCACCACTCGATCATGTCGACGGTCAATCGCTCATCGATGCCGTTTGGCGAGCCGGGCCGGCGCCAGGAGACGTCGAGGGACACATCGCTTCCGCCGCCGGCCACCAGGTAGCGTTGGAAGCCTTGGATCCTTCCCGTTCGTTCACGCCCGATCATCAACAGAACGCCGGGGTATCGGCCCTCCAAAGCGGCGTCCAGGATCATCGAGAACCCCCGCTCCCAGCGGGCGCCGCGGTGCGAGGCGTAGAGCACCTCTGCCAGTTCGGCAGCCACCGCAGCATCCAACTCCCGTTCGGCTACCAGTTCCGTCGTCATACCGCGGTTGTGGGTACGCGAAACAGCCTGTCGCAAATTGCGATAACGCCGTCCCACCATGTCGAACCGCTGGACCTCCACGACGACGTCGCGCCCGAACGGGATCGCCGTAAGCGCCTGGCCGAGAATCCTGGCGTCGCGCCACAACGCAAGTCGATTCTCCCCGCATCCCAGCACCATGATGCGCCAGCCTCGGCTTTGACACATCGCGGCGAAATCGACGACCAAATCTGCGAACGCGGTGTGCCGTCCAACCGGGTCACCGCTGACCACCGCGAAACCCAGCCGGGCGCGATAGGCCACCGCAGCGGTGCCGTCTGAACTGAAATGGTGGCTCTTCTGCGAGTGCATTGCGAAGGGTGCCAATGGATCTCCGCGTGTCTTACCGATGAGCTTCCACACCTGCGGAAGAAGCTCAGGATCCGGCCGTGATCCTATCGGCCACACCAACGCGGCACCCCCGGCAACAAGGAGGGAATCTCCTAGCAGCCGAAACGACATCAGATGCAGGCCCAGGCCACTGACCAACAGTGCCATCGCTGCCATCGAGTGGCGCGCGGAGACCGGTCGCCCGAGGTAGATCCCACGGGCAATCAGCATGACCACCAACGTCAAAGTGATCAGCCATTCCGATCGGCTGACGAGATGGTGATGATTACCGCGCCGGCCGTCTGCCAGGAGGAACACCAGCCAGGAGAAGCCGGCGATCACCGTAATGGCGGCGAAGCGGCGCGCCCGGCGGGATTCGATATCGACCAGCACCCGCTGGCGCACAACGGACTTCACCATTCTGATGTTGCGCGCACCGCAGTATGGGGTTCCACCACTACCCCTTCCTTGGTACGGGCCCTCCTGCATCCGGAAACGGCTTCGCGAGATCGCCCACCCATCCGATCAGCCCTAGTGGTGCAGCAAACAGGGCCTTTGGCCTCTCCAAGGGAAGCCGATGGTCACGAGTTGGCCTGCGACCCGGCCACTGCGGCGTTTGCCACACCGTTCGGCCTGCAGACACCCGAGCGCCGCTGCACGACCGCAAGTCCGCCGTCGCCAGGGGCGTTGGCGATCCCGCGTGAGTGATAGGCCTCACCCGGCGCACTGGTTGGCTCAAAAGTGAATTCGCGCAGCAATGTTCGCAGGGTCACGCGCATCTCCATATTGGCGAACGCGGCCCCTATGCACCGGCGGATGCCGCCGCCGAAGGGAATCCAGGTGTAGTTGTCCGGTGGGCTGCCGACAAATCGGTCTGGGTCGAATGCCGATGGGTTCTCGAACCGGTCACGGTTAGCGTGGGCCGCGGCGATGCTGACGATCACGACACACTTCTCCGGGATCACCCACTCGCCCAACCGCATGCGCTGCAGAGTCAGCCGGGAGGTGCCGTCGATGACGGGCCGCGTCCGCTGCACTTCCCAGATCGTCGCCTGTTGCAGTTCGGAGCCGCCGGCGTCGACTTCCTCGGTCAGCCGGTCCAACAGGCGCGGGTGCCGGCGCATGCGCTCGACCAGCCAGGCCAGAGTGGTCGCCGTGGTCTCGTGGCCGGCGGTCAGCAGAGTCAGCAGTTCGTCGGCGACATGGCGATCCGAGATCGCGGATCCGTCTTCGTAGCGTGCCCGCAGCATCAGCGAGAGCACATCAGCGCGCTCTTCGAATGCCGGGTCGTTGCGGGCGTCGGCGATCAGCGAGTCGAAGATCTCGTCGTAGCGGCGCCGGTAGCGCCGCATCGCGCCGCCCGGGCTGCGCGGGCCATAATCCCGACGGAATAGCTTGGGCAGAATGGCCAGGCGGGAGCCGACCACCACCGCCTTGGGCAGCGCTTCGCGCAGCTCATCGAACGCCGCGCCCTCGGCGCCGAATACCGCACGCAGGATCGCGTTGAGCGTGATGTGCATCATCGACGGCAACGTCTCGAACTCGACCCCGTCGGGCCAGCCCGCGATCTCGCGCATCACCTCCTCTTCGACGATGGCTTCATAGCCCTGCATCCGCTTGCCGTGAAACGGCGGGACCAGCAGTTTGCGCCGCTCGCGGTGTTCGTCGCCGTCCAGGCTGAAGGTGGAGCCCGGACCGAGCACCTCACCCAGGTTTGTCGCCCGGCCCACCAAGTCGCCGCCGGTGGTGAACAGGTCCTTGACCAGAGACGGCTCGCTGATCAGCACGGCCTTGCCGAAGATCGGCAGGTTCAGGGTGACCGCCGAACCGTAGCGCCGCGTGAGATCGCCGACTGCCGCCCGCCGGGAGCTGACGAACTGCAGCCCCTGGATCCATCTTGGGGTGTGCGGACCGGGGGGCAGTCGAATCGGATCACTCGTCACCTGCGCCATCGTCCTCATCCCTCCACTTCGGTACGTGACCGTACCGGACACGGTACGCCGATGTACCGAACGACACAACGTGGGTCTGGCGGGGTCGTCGCAGTACTGTTGGTCGTCGGGGCCTCATACGACGGCCAAGAGGAGTAGTCACTGATGTCTGGCACCGACGAGCGGCAGGCCCTTGCGGAGGCCGGCGAGGAAAAGGGCTGGCACCGCCGGGAAAGCGATCGCGTCGATGTCTACCTCCGCGACCGCTACCGGGTCAGGGTGATCTGGCAGGGCGCCGACAAGATCAGCGGTGCGTCGTTCTTCGACAACGAAATGTACGAGACCTACACCCGCGACCTGGCCAAAGTCCGTACCTGGCTGAAGAAGTAGCCGCACGCGACTCAACCGCCGCGGGGTGGTCCGAGCAGTGCGATGGCGGCATCGACCGCCTCGTCGGTGACGTCGCTCATCCGGCCACCGCTCTCGACGGTGACCGCCGTCAGTTCTCTCAGGCCCCCGATCAGCATGAGCGCCCGTTGCCGGGACACCGTCGGGATACCGGCGGCGCGCAATTCCTCGGTGTCGGACAGAGTCTGGACCATCGTGATGAACGATTCCGTGACCTCGCGCTGCAACTCGCGGGCCGCCATGCCAAGCGCGGGCAAGTCACGGATCCAGCTCAGCATCACCGCTGGCCGTGACTCGGCATTGGCGACCCATGCCTGCACCGCCTGCCTGATCTGCACCTCCCACGGCAACGCCGGGTCGACGGCCGCCGAGATCGTGCCGACGGCACGACGATTGGTGTCGGCGAGCAGCGCGACCAGACACGCTTCGCGATCGGTGAAGTACTCGTAGAACGTGCGCCGGGAGGTTCGCGCGCGGCGGACGATTTCGGCAACCGTGGTGGCCGAGTAGCCGATGTCGGTGATCGAGGCGGCCAGGGCGTCGACGAGCCGCTGACGCGGGTTCGACGGAAGACGGTCCGAAAGCGGTGCTGCGGATTTCGCCGATTCCACCAACTTCACCGTTTGTACACCCTGCCTTCCCCTCCGCATGCCGATGGTACTGGCGTGCCTGGCACTAAAGTGGAAGATCGTGTCGGACATTGGTTTCTCCCGGTACGTCGCGATCGGCGACAGCCAAACCGAGGGCCTGTGGGACGGCGATGACACCAGTGGTGTGATCGGATTCGCCGACCGGCTCGCGGCCCTACTGGACACCCGCTATCCCGGGTTGATGTACGCCAACCTCGCCATTCGGGGTAAGCGCGTGATCGACGTTCTCAATGACCAACTGCCACAGGCACTGGCGATGGAACCCGACCTGGTCACCGTCTGCGTGGGCATGAATGACGTGACCAGACCGGGCAGGACGTTCACCGCCGCGATGGCCGATCTCGACGACGTCTATCAGCAGCTCTCCGATTCCGGAGCGACCGTGGTGACGACACTGTTCCCCGACGTCGCCAGGATGCTGCCGGTGGGCCGGCTGATCGGTTCACGAATTCAGCAGGTCAACGACATCATCAGGGATGCGGCCGATCGGCACGGTTTCGGATTGGTCGATCTTTACCACGCCGAATCGATGAACGAGCCGTCGATCTGGAGCCACGACCGCATGCACGCGTCGACAAGGGGTCACATCCTGTTTGCCGAGGCCGCCGCCGAAGCACTGAAACTTCCGGGCAGCAACCATGATTGGGCGCAACCCAGCGGTGAAGAGATCCAGGACAGCTTCTGGGAACGGATGTACGCACAAGCGCAGTGGACCCGCGGTCTGCTGATTCCCTGGGTGTGGCGCCACGCGCGCGGCCGGTCATCCGGAGACGGCAGGGTTCCGAAATATGGTGAGCTGCAACCGGTTTCCGAGCGCGTGCGGGTGGACCACCAGACCGCCTAATCGGCCTGATGTGACGCAGCTCACACCCGCTTCGGGACTGCGGACTCATCACTGATATCGATTGGTCTGAAAACGCCGACGGCCCCGACCTGCATGGGATAGTGGCAACACGAACGAACGGCGAGCCGCAGTTGAACGGTGGGGGGAAACCGTGATTGGTAGGCGCGGACCTGATGACTGACCGCAACGGCGCACCGCCCGGGTGGTTCCAGTCCCGAGTCCGGCACTGGCAGTACTCGCCACCGCTCAAGACTGCGTTCACCGTGACGATTGCCCTGTTCGCCGTGGTCGTGGTGGTCGTCCTCATGCAGTTCCGCGGCGATTTCACGCCCATGACCCAATTGACGCTGATCTCGCAGCGATCCGGCCTGGTGATGGACACCGGGTCAAAGGTCACCTACAACGGGGTGCAGATAGGCCGAGTCACCGGCGTCAACCCCGTCGAACGCGACGGCGTCACCAAGGCCAAGCTGTCGTTGGACGTCGACCCGAAATACATCGCGTTGATCCCGGCCAACGCCATCGCGGAGGTCCAGGCGAGCACTGTGTTCGGCAACAAGTACGTGTCCTTCCGCAGCCCGCCCGATCCGACCAAGCAGCGTATTTCCAGCAAGGACGTGATCGACGTTTCACACGTGACGACCGAGTTCAACACGTTGTTCGAGACGCTCACGTCGATCTCGGAGAAGGTCGATCCGGTCAAACTGAACCTGACTCTGTCGGCGGCTGCCGAAGCGCTGGGCGGGTTGGGCACCAAGTTCGGGCAGTCGATCGTCAACGGCAATGCCGTCCTCGATGACATCAACCCGCAGATGCCGCAGATCCGCACCAACATTCAGCAGCTGTCCAAGCTGGCCGATGTCTACACCAAGGCCAGCCCCGACCTGTGGGACTTCCTCGACCACGCGGTCACCACCGCCCGCACCCTCAACGGGCAACAGAAGGACCTCGACGCCGCGCTGCTGGCCTCCACCGGCTTCGGCAACACCGGCGCCGACATCTTCGAACGCGGCGGCCCCTACTTCGTACGCGGCCAGGCCGACCTCATCCCCACCGCCAAACTGCTGGACACCTACAGCCCCGAAATCCTCTGCACAATCCGCAACTACGCGACATCGAACGCCAAGGACAGTGCCGGGGGCAATGGCTACTCGATCGATTTCCACATCGGTCTGACCGGCGCCCCCAATCCGTACGTCTATCCCGACAACCTGCCGCGGGTGAACGCCAAGGGTGGCCCCGGCGGAGCGCCCGGCTGCTGGCAGCCGGTCACCCACGACTTCTGGCCGGCACCATTCCTGGTCGCCGACTATGGCGCATCCTTGGCCCCGTACAACCACTTCGAGCTCGGCCAGCCGATCCTCACCGAGTACGTCTGGGGACGTCAGGTCGGCGAGAACACCATCAACCCCTAAAGGTTCAGCACCGCGGCGAGTTCGCGCAGCGCCGGACGCGGGTCCCAGGCCGGATCTCCGTCGCCGAGCACCTGCACCACCACGTGGTCGGCACCGGCATCGAGGTGAGCGGTCACCGACGCCGCGGCCTGTTCCACGGAGCCCTGCCCGACGATGCGGCCGGCCAGCCGGTCCGAGCCACCGCGCACCAGATCCGATTCCTCGAAGCCCTGCCGAAGCCAGGAATTGCGGTAGTTCGGCAGGCCCGAATAGACCTCGAGGTGCAGGTGCGCCCGGCGCAGTTGCTCCTCGGCGCTCTCACCCACGACGACGGCCTGCTCGGACACCACCCATTTGTCCGGCCCCAGGATCTCCCTGGTGGTGGCGGTCTGTTCGGGCAGCACCAGATAGGGGTGCGCACCGTCGGCGTGGGTGCCCGACAGCTCGATCATCTTGGGGCCCAGCGCTGCGAGCAGCCGGGTCGGCCGTCCCGAGCCCGGCTCGACGAACTCCGGTAGCCCAGCCATCCGGTCCAGGTAGCCCCGCATGGTGGCCAGCGGCTTCTCGTAGGTGCCGCCGAGCATGTTCTCCACCAGCGGACCGTGGCTGACGCCGAGACCGAGAATGAACCGCCCCGGGTAGGTGGCGTTCAGGCTGCGGCCGCCGCCTTCCGCGATCGTCGCCAACCGAGCGTGGATGTTCGCGATGCCCGTGCCCAGCACCAGTCGCTGCGTCCCGGCCAGAAATACCGCCGACTGCACCATGGCGTCCTTGAGGCCGACCTCGGGGATGAACAGCGAACCGTAGCCGAGTGCTTCGATTTCCTGGGCAACCTCGACGGCCGCGGGCATCGGCCAGCTCTCGCTGGCCCACCACACGCCGATGCGGGACGGGAAGTCGACGGTCGGGCGATCAGTCACGGGCCACTCCTGGTTCAGTCGTCAGCAAGAGATTCGATGCGCAATGTGTCACCCGTCAGCATGGCTATCGAACTGCGGAGCTCCTCGGCGGGGGTGGGTGGCGGCAGCGCGTCGTGCGGACCGACCCGAAACGCGTCGACCATCAATGCGGCGAATCGGCGCCAGGCATCGGGCGCGTGCTCGCGGGTGGCTTCGAGAACTCCGGTGTTGGCCAACAGCATCACCACGATGTCGCCGACACCGATATCCGGGCGCAGCATCCCGTCCTGCTGCGCGCGGGCGATGACCTGGGCGAGCTTGTCCACGGCTTCGGCGGCGCGCTGTTCGATCACCGAGCTGGCCGGAAACGCGGTGGTGAGCAGGGCCCGCAAGCCCGGGTCGGATGCCTGCAGGGCGCATACGTCGTAGACGAGGTCACGAAAGCCGTCCCAGGCCACCGGATTGTTCATGGCCTTCCCGACGGCGTCCTCATAGGAGGTCATGTTGCGCTCGAACGCCGCAATCGCCAGATCGGTGCGGGTGGGAAAGCGCCGGTACAAGGTCGCCACCCCGACGCCTGCGCTGCGCGCCACATCCTCCAAGGGGACTGACAGGCCTTGTTCAGCAAACAGGCGAGCGGCAGCGGTCACGATCCGCTCCCGGTTGCGTTCAGCGTCGGCCCGCAGTGGCCTGGATCGCTCCACACCCCGTTGTGCGCCTGGAATCACCGCTTCAGAATACTCGCCGAAGTGGAGGGTTGCCACCAGTTACGGCTAGGGTTGTGAGCAACAAGTGGTGGCATTCCTCCACTTATCGAAAGGAGTGGAACCGTGGCTATCACCACAGTTCAGCACCCTGCGCACGCGCGTCACGCGCGACCCACGCAGGGCGTACGCGGGAATCCGTGGTGGATTCTCGCCGCCGTGTCAGTCGGCGTCATCATGGTTGGGCTGGACGCATCAGTCGTGGCCATCGCCAACCCCCGCATCGCCACCGACCTCAACGCGTCGTTGTCGGACCTGCAGTGGATCACCGACGCCTACCTGCTCAGCCTGGCGTCGCTGTTGATTTTCGGCGGCAAACTCGGCGACATGTTCGGCCGACGCCTGGTCTTCCTGATCGGCGTGGTCGGGTTCGCGGTGACCTCCGTCGGGATCGGCGTCATCGGCACGGTCGCCGGAGTGATCGCCATGCGCGCGTTGCAGGGCGTGTTCGGCGCGCTGCTGATGCCCAGCACGCTGGCGATCATTCGCAAGGCATTCCCGCAAGAGAAGCTCAACACCGCCATCGGGATCTGGGGCGCCGCGACCGGGGTGTCGGTGGCTGCCGGACCTGTCTTGGGTGGCGTCCTGGTCGAGCACTTCAACTGGGAATCGGTCTTCTACATCAATGTGCCGATCGCGGTGGTCGCCGTGGTCATCGGTGCTGCCGCGATCGTCGAAAGCCGCAGCGACGAGAAGGCGCGACTGGATGTGGCCGGCATCCTGACCCTGTCCGGCAGTCTGTTCTTGCTGGTGTACGGACTGATCAAGGCCCCGGAGTGGGGCTGGCTGGATCCGCAGACCGTGGCCTTCCTGATCGGTGGGGTGGTTCTGATGGGCGCCTTCGTCATCGTCGAACGGCACACCAGCGACCCGATGCTGCCGCTGCGGTTGTTCGCCAACCCGTCGCTGTCGATCGGCGCCGCCGTGGTCACCATCAACTTCTTCGCACTCTTCGGTGCACTGTTCTTCATGACGCTGTACCTGCAGAACCTGCAGGGCTGGAGCCCGGTGGAAACCGGCGTCCGGACTCTGCCCCTCAGCGCGGCGATGATGGTCATGGCCCCGCTGTCCGGTGTCATCACCGAGCGGTTCGGCCCGCGACCGGCGATGGTGGCCGGCCTGCTCGGTGTCGCCGGCGGCCTGGCACTCCTCAGCGGACTGCAGGCCGATTCCGGCTACGGCGCGATCTGGCCGGCCTTCGCACTGCTGGGCACCGGCGTCGGCCTGGTGCTGACCGCGAGCTCGGACGCCATCGTCGGCAACGCGCCGGTCGACGACGCCGGAGTGGCCGGGGGTATCCAGAGCACGTCCGTTCAGCTGGGCGCCGTGCTGGGCACGACGATCCTCGGCTCGGTGCTGTCCAGCAAGGTCGGCTCGACCCTGGTCGACAAGCTGACCGCCGCGGGCACCCCGGCCCCGGTAGCCGAAAAGTTGTCCCCGGCAAAGGAATTGGTCTCGAAAGGGTTGGCTCCGTCAATCCCCGGTGCGCCACCCCAGCTGACGGCCGCGATCGCCGGCGGTAGTCACGAGGCGTTCATGGCCGGCCTGCAGCTGTCGATGTGGGTTGGGGCCGCCGCCGCGGCCGTCGGCGCGGTGCTGGCGCTATTTGTCCGGGGCGGCGGAGCTGTGGCCGCGGCTCGATAGATTCGGGAGATGCCGAGCCTCATCGTTTCGCCGTGATCACCCAGCCCATTGCGGCCGGCCTCTTCCGCGGACTGGCCGAGCTGGAACGGACCGAACGGGGTTGGCTTGCACACCGACTGCCACACCGCGCGCGCGAGCAGTGTGCCGACTCCCAACTGGCGGCCGCAGAAGCGCAACCGTCCGGCGTTCGTCTGGCATTCCGCACTCGCTCGACGGTGGTCGAGGTGGACCTGCTGCGAACCCGGACGGTGCTGACGGGTGTGCCTGAACGCCCGGACGGCACGGTCGACCTGCTCATCAATGGCACGCTCGCCCGCCAGGCGCCGACGAGTGGCGGAGACACCGTGCTGGTCGATCCGGCCTCCGGGCTCACCACCGTCGAGCAAGGCTCGGCCGCGACCGTCCGGTTCGCCGGGTTGAACGCACAGGAGAAGGACGTCGAGATCTGGTTGCCGCACTACGAGCGAACCGAGGTCGTCGCGCTGCGCACGGACGCTCCCGTCGCGCTGTCACCGACCGGACGCCGACCGGTCTGGCTGCACCACGGAAGTTCGATCAGCCAGGGTTCCAATGCCGCCAGCCCGAGCACCACCTGGCCGGCGGTGGCGGCCAGGCTCGGCGGGGTCGAGGTGATCAACCTCGGACTGGCCGGCAGCGCCATGCTCGACCCGTTCACCGCACGCGCCATGCGGGACACTCCCGCCGACGTCATCAGCATCAAGATCGGGATCAACCTGGTCAACGCCGACGTCATGCGGCTGCGGGCCTTCGAACCCGCCGTCCACGGGTTCTTGGACACCATCCGGGACGGCCACGCGGGAGTGCCATTGCTCGTGGTGGGGCCGCTATACTGCCCGATCCACGAGCACACGCCGGGGCCGGGTGCCTTCGATCCGGCTGCGCTCGCCGCGGGGCAGGTCAGATTCCTGGCCACCGGCGACCCGGCTGAGATCGGTCGAGGCACGTTGACGCTTTCCGTCATCCGGGAGCGCCTCGCCCACATCGTGCGGGACCGCGCTGCCAACGACCCCCACCTGGACTACCTCGACGGTCACGACCTCTACGGTCCGCACGACAGTGCCGAACACCCGCTTCCCGACAACCTTCACCCCGACGCGGCCACCCACCAGGTGATCGGCGAGCGCTTCGCCCACCGCGCGTTCTCCGCACTCTGACCGCGGTCCCGCTAGGTGATGTTCCGCCACAGGCGAAGTCGGGCGCCGTGGCAGACTCGATCGCGTTCTGGAGTCTGGGCACGCAGAGGAGCGCCAATGAGCAGCGACGTCAGCTTCGACCTTTCGTCGGTGTTCCGTACCGTCGCCCAGACCCTGCCGGATCGTGAGGCGCTAATCTGGCGGGACAGTCGCTGGACGTATGCGCAGCTGGACGCCCGCATCGACGGCGTCGCGCACTACCTCGCCAGCCGGGGACTGGGCTGCCATACCGAACGCGATCAGCTGGCCCCGCACCAGTCCGGCCAGGACCACCTCGGGTTGTACCTGCGCAATGGCAACCAGTACCTGGAGGCCATGATCGCCGGCTACCGGGCCCGAGTGGCGCCGTTCAACGTCAACTACCGCTACGTCGAGGAAGAACTCCTCTATCTGCTCACCGACTCTCACGCCAAGGCCCTCGTCTACGGCGCCGAGTTCGCCCCGCATGTCGCGTCCATTCGCGACCGGCTGCCCGAACTGCAGGTGCTGATCCAGGTCGCCGACTCCTCCGGTAACGACCTGCTGCCCGGCGCGGTGGACTATGAGTCGATCGTCACCACCCCGGCTCCGTCCGGCGGCATGCCCACCCCGAGCGGCGACGACCTCTACATCCTTTACACCGGCGGCACTACCGGCATGCCGAAGGGCGTGCTGTGGCGTCAGCACGACATCTTCATGTCCGCGATGGGCGGCCGCCCGTTCGGGTCCGACACGTCGCTGGCGTCCTACGAGGAACTCGCCGAGCAGGCCCGTACCAACGCCGGCTTCCGGTCGATCCTGATGATCCCGCCACTGATGCACGGCGCGGCGCAATGGGCCGCCTTCAACATGTTCAGCACCGGCGGGTGGATGGTGTTGCCCGACGACGTCGATCGCATGAACGCCCCTGCGGTGATGAAACTCGCCGAACGTGAACGGGTACTGAGCATTCCGGTCGTCGGCGACGCGATCGCCCGGCCACTGCTCGACGAGATCGAGACCGGCACGTACGACCTGTCCGGCTTGCTGACCATCACGAACGGCGGAGCGCCGCTGTCACCGACGGTACGTGAGCGGCTACTGGCCGCGTTGCCCAACCTGATGGTGCTCGATGCGGTCGGCGCTTCGGAGACCGGGATGCAGATGACCACCATGGCGGCCAAGGGCGTCGAGCAGAAGGCGGCCACCTTCACTCCCCAGCACGACACCGCCATCATCTCGGCGGACTTGCGCACCGTATTGCAACCCGGCGACGGCGAGGGCTGGCTGGCCCGGCGGGCATACGTGCCGCTGGGCTATCTGGGCGACGCCGAGAAGTCGGCACGCACCTTCCCCACCATCAACGGCGTCCGTTGGTCGGTGCCCGGCGACAAGGCCCGCTTCCTTGCCGATGGCCAAATCGAGCTGCTGGGCCGCGATTCGGTGACCATCAACTCCGGTGGGGAGAAGATCTTCGCCGAAGAGGTCGAGCGCGCGGTCGCCAGCCATCCGGCGGTGTACGACGTCGTTGTGGCCGGGCGGCCGTCGGAACGATGGGGCAGCGAGGTGGTGGCCATCGTGCAGTTGGCGGAGGGCTGCAGCGCCACCGACGATGAGCTCACCGATGCCTGCCGCGCCCACATCGCGCAGTACAAGCTGCCGAAGGCCTTCATCCGGACCGAGAAGGTGCTGCGCTCACCCGCGGGCAAGGCCGACTACCGCTGGGCCAAGGAGTTGGCCGTCGAAAGCCTTGCCGCACAAGGCTAATTTGCCGTGGATTGATTCCGCGAACGTAACGTCACGGCGGGAATTCGGGGGGCCAAGGCCCGCCGTGGCGTTACGCTCGACGGGGACCAGACCAGTTAGACCTTCAGATAGCCCTTGTCCGCCGGGATCTGGGCGGCGGTCAACAGCGCCGAGGCATCGCTGGCCAGGAACAGCACCACCTCGCTGACCTGATTCGGCGCGATGAGCGACTCGGTGGGCAGCGCACCCGGAGAGAAGCTGTAGACGTAATGCGGGTGCTTCTCGAACATCCCGTACATCGACAGGTCGTTACCCAGCGTGGTGTCGACACCGTAAGTGTGCACCGAGTTCACCCGGATGCCGAACTCGCCCAACTCCAGCGCGAGCGAATTCGCCAGTCCCACAACGCCGAACTTGCTGGCGCAGTAGTGACCCGCGCCGGGAACGGATTTGATTCCGGCCGAGGAACTGATCGCGATGATCGACCCGCCGTTGCCGGCCTCGATCATCGCCGGGACGGTGGCCTGCACGGTGTTGAAGAACCCGGTCAGGTTGATGTCGATGACCTCCTGCCACTGCTCGGCCGGGATCTCCCAGGCGCGACCCCAGCTCATCACCCCGGCATTGGCGACGACGACGTCTAGGCGGCCGAATTGTTCGATGGCGCTGGCGATTACCCGCTTCTGCCCGTCGAGGTCACGCACGTCGACCCGGTCGGCACTGATCTTGACGCCCTCGTCTTCGACCAAGCGGACGGTCTCGGCGAGATCCTCGGGCTGCGAAGGTTGGTAGCCGATGTGCTTGCCAACCGGCCCGCAGGCATCGATGGTGACGATATCGGCTCCGGCGCGAGCCAGCCGGACACAATGCGCGCGGCCCTGCCCCCGGGCCCCGCCGGTCACATAGGCGACTTTGCCCTCCAGAGGGCGTTCGTTGGTCACGGCCTCACCATACGTTCGCCTGCTTCGTGGATGGTCAGGAATGCGGCAACCTCCCATACCGCTTCTACACGCTATGCACATCAACCTCAGCGGAAAAACAGCATTGGTGACCGGCTCCACCCAGGGCATCGGTCTCGCGATCGCCAAGGGCTTGGCGAGTTCAGGGGCACGGGTTGCGATCAACGGACGCTCCGCGACCTCGGTACAGCGGGCGGTTGACCACCTGGCGGCCACCGTCGACGGCGCCAACCTTGTTTCGGTGCCCGCCGACGTCACGACCGACGAAGGTGTGGCGGCGGTTCAGGCGCAACTCCCCGGTGTCGACATCCTGGTGAACAATGTCGGGATCTTCGAGGCGGTGCCCGCCCTCGAGATCGACGACGAGGCGTGGCGCAGATTCTTCGAGGTCAACGTGCTGTCGGCGGCGCGGCTGAGCCGTACGTACCTGCCGGGCATGATCGAACGGTCCTGGGGGCGAGTCCTCAACATTGCCAGCGACTCTGCTGTGGTGACGCCGGTGGAAATGATCCATTACGGCATGTCCAAGACCGCGTTGCTCGCGGTAACCCGCGGATTCGCCAAGGCTGCGTCGGGATCCGGGGTGACTGTCAACTCCGTCATCGCCGGGCCGACCCACACCGCAGGTGTCGAGGACTTTGTCTATCAGCTCGTCGACAAGGCCCTGCCGTGGGATCAGGCGCAGCGGCAGTTCATGATTGAACACCGGCCCCAGTCACTGCTGCAACGGCTCATCGAGCCAGAGGAGATCGCAAACATGGTGGTGTATCTCAGCTCACCGCTGGCGTCAGCCACCACCGGTGGTGCGCTGCGCGTCGACGGCGGCTACGTCGACTCCATCCTGCCGTGAGCGGCGGCCCGGCAACCTCGCGGCTGACCATCGCGGCGCTGCTGAGTCTCACCGCCGGCACCGGGGTGATCGACGCGGTTTCCTACCTTGGCCTCGGTCACGTGTTCGTCGCCAACATGACCGGCAATATCGTGTTCCTCGGCTTCGCGGCCAATCCCAGCTCCGGGCTGTCGGCATCGCTGGCGCTGATCGCGCTGGCCGCGTTCATGTTCGGTGCACTTCTCGGCGGTGCCGCCGGGCACCGGCTTGCCGGGTCACGGGTGTGGCCGACGTCGGTATTGCTGATTCAGGCAGTCCTTCTCGGCGGCGTCGCGGCGGCGGGTGCGGCACTGGGCATCGCCACGCTGGGCCGCCCGGCTGTCGTCGCGGTGCTGGCGTTCGCGTTCGGGTTGCAGAACAGCACGGCGCGGCGGATGGCCGTCGCCGACCTGACCACCACCGTGCTGACATTGACGGTGACAGGCCTGGCCGCCGACAGCCGCGTCGCCGGTGGACCTGGCGCCAAGCCGATCCGGCGAGTGGCGTCGATCGCCACGATGCTGGCCGGGGCGGCCGCCGGCGCGCTGTTGGTGCAGGTGTCCGTGCCGCTGACTATCGGTGCCGCGGCGCTCTGTGTCCTCGTCGCCGCGGGCCTGCTCGGCATGGACCGTCCGGTCGCGGATTGATCAGCCCGGCCCGAACCGGGCACCGTCGTCGGTGTGATACCAGCCCGACGCGGCGTGCGTTCCACCATCGACGTGCAGCGTCTGCCCGGTGATGTTGCGCGCCATGTCGGAAGCGAGAAAGACTGCAACTGAGGCAATTTCGTCGACATCGCCGAGGCGTCCCAAGGGGACGGCCTGGCTGAGCTCCTGGCGGATCCCGTCCGGGGACAGCGCGAGCAGGCCTTCGGTGATCGTGATGTCGGGGGCGATCGCATTGACCCTGATGTTGTGCGTCGCCAGCTCAAAAGCCGCCGTCCGGGTGTAGTTGATCACCCCGGCCTTGGCCGCGGAGTAGGCCGCGTAGCCGGGTGCGGCGCGCACGCCCTCGATCGACGTCAGCGAGATGACACTGCCGGGTCGCCCGTCGACGACCAGCTGGCGCGCGACCCGCTGCGTGCACAGCAGCACGTGACGAAGGTTCGCCCTGTACAAGGCATCCCAACCGTTTTCGGTGGTGTCCAGCAGCGGGGAGGCGAACACACCGCCGGCGTTATTGACCAAGATGTCCACCGGCCCGAGTTCGTCGCGGGTGCGCTTCAACGCGGCGTCGACCTGCTGCGCGTCACGGACGTCGGTGACGATCCCGAGCACGCCTAGCTCGACTGCGATCGCCGCGCAGGTGTCCGCGTCGCGTTCCCAGATCGCGACCTTCGCGCCGAATTGCGTCAGCCCGGCGGCAATCCCACGTCCAATACCGGTCCCGCCACCGGTCACGACCGCCACCCGGTCGGTCAGCAGGATGTCCGACGGCGCGATCGCCACGGCGCTAACCGCTCCGCGACGGTGTGAGGATGTCGTCGGCGAAGCGGGCGATTCCGTCGAGCGCTTCCCGGGTACGCCGCCACGGCATGACGATCATCCGGTCGATGCCGGCATCAGCCGCCCGCGCGACGTCCCCGGGCGAATCAGCCGGGGCCGATGTGGTGATCTCGGGCTTGCCGGTCCGGCCGTGTTCGGCCCACAGCGCCGACAGCGTCTGCACCGACCCGGGGATCTGGTCCAGGGTGTGGTTCATCGGGATCCAGCCCGACCCGAAACGTGCCACGCGCCGCAGGGCGGGCCGGCCATCACCGCCGACGTGGATCGGCGGGCCGCCCGGCTGGACGGGCTTGGGCTCGAACGCGACGGCATCGAAGTCGAAGAAGCGGCCGTGATGGGAGATGGTCGGCTCGGTCCACAGCGCCCGGCACACCTCCAGCGCCTCGTCGACACGGGCGCCGCGGGTGCTGAAGTCCAGCCCGGTGGCGTCCCACTCCTCACGCAGCCAGCTCGCGCCGATACCGAAGTCGAAGCGGCCGCCCGAGACGATGTCCAGCGTGGTGGCGGCGCGCGCGCTGACGAACGGGTGCCGCAGCCCGATGTTGTAGACGTAAGTACCCATCCGGATCGTGCTGGTCTGGCCAGCCAGGTACGACAGGTAAGCGATCGCGTCGTACATCGGGGTCTGGGACGGGATGGGCGGATGGCTGTCGCCGTGATGCGGGCTGCCCGACATCGCGGCCGGCAGCACGAGGTGCTCGGGCAGCCAGACCGAGTCGTACCCCAGCTCCTCGGCGCGCACGGTCAGATCACGCCAGAGGCCGGGGTGGACGCCACCCAGCGGAATCCCGAACTTCACAGCGCGGATGTTACGCAGCCGGACTCCCCTTCGGAAGTACTACTCTCATTTTATGAGAGCGTGATTCTGCGCCGGCGTCCCAGTAGCGTCTGAGCCATGACGGCGAGGTGGTGGAAGGTCCGCTACGCCGCCGCTCTCGTCTTGGCCCAGATCCTGGCCGGCGTCGAACTCACCGCGCTGGTGCTGCCGCTGCGCCACGATCTGGTCGAGTCGGTCGACACGGTGTTCGCGACCGACACCCTGATCGCCGCGATCGTCCTGTCGGTCTTCGGCATCGCCGGCGTCATCGTCTACGCCGTCCTTGTCGTCGACTACAAACTGCGCTGGTTCACCGCCGGCGAGCCGCCCGATGACAAGGACCGGTTGTTCGTCGAGCGGTTCCTGCGCAATCAGTCCGCGATGCTGGGGGCGATCTGGGGGCTGAGCGCCGTCGTGCTGCTCGTCATCAACCGCGACGGCGGCCCGCCGGCGGCCTGGTTGATCGGGATGACTCTGCTGTTGGGTGTCACCACGTCGACCGGTGCGGCGCTGCTGTTCATCCAGCGCCCGATGCGACCGATCGTCGCCGCCGCGACCCGGCTCACCGGCCGGGACACCGCACCGGGGGTGCTCTCGCGGCTGCTGCTGATGTGGCTGATGAGTAGCGCGCTGCCGATCATCGGCCTCGCCGTGGTGGTCATCATGCGGTCCAACGGCTGGATCATCCAGAAAACTGCGTCGCTGGAGATCCCGGTGATCGTGCTCGCGGTGATCTCGGTGTTCGTTGGGCTGCGCGGGATGGCCATCGTCGCGCTGTCTATCTCCGATCCCGTGCACGACGTCGTGGCCGCGATGGCCGAGGTCGAGCGCGGCCAGATGACCACGAGGGTCGGCGTCTACGAACGCTCCGAGATCGGCCGGCTGCAAAGCGGTTTCAACCGGATGGTCGCTGGGCTGGCCGAACGTGACCGACTGAAAGATCTGTTCGGCCGCCACGTCGGCACGGACGTGGCGCTGCGCGCGGTCAAGGACGCGGACACGCTCACCGGCGAGGTCCGCGAGGCCGCCGTGCTGTTCGTCGACCTCGTCGGCTCAACCCAGCTGGCCCAGAGCCGGTCACCGGCCGAGGTGGCCGAGGTGCTCAACCACTTCTTCCAGATCGTCGTGGCCGCGGTCGACGAACGCCGCGGGCTGATCAACAAGTTCCAGGGTGACGCGGTCTTGGCGGTGTTCGGTGCGCCGCTGCCCAGCGCCAACCCAGCTGCCGACGCGCTGGCGACAGCTCGCGCCTTGACCGCCGCGCTGCGCCGGCTGCCCGTGGTGGACTTCGGCATCGGGGTGTCCGCGGGGCCGGTGTTCGCCGGGAACATCGGCGCTGCGCATCGCTACGAATACACCGTGATCGGTGATGCGGTCAACGAGGCGGCGCGACTGGCGGATCGGGCCAAGGACTTCGACGCACGCGCCCTGTGCTCGGATGTCGCCCTGCTGAAATCCGACGCGACCGAACGCGCGCACTGGACCGAGTGCGCCGCCGAAGTGTTGCGCGGCCGGCGCGAACCCACCCGGATGTCGGCACCCACCACGTGAATTGCGCGACGAGTTCATCCATTCTGCGGTGAGCGCGGCGCCCGGAGGCCGGCAACACGCGCTCAGCGCAGACTCGATGTCCACGACTCTAGCGCCCGGCGATTATATATGGTTGCATACATAATCATGCCGAGCCCGCGCGACCGGATGGTCGCTTCCGCCGCACTGTTGATCCGCGAACGCGGAGCGCAGTCGACGGCGATCGCCGACGTCCTGGCGCACAGCGGAGCACCGCGCGGCTCGGCCTATCACTACTTCCCCGGCGGTCGCACCCAGTTGCTCTGTGAGGCCGTCGATTACGTGGCCGACTTCGTCGCCGCTCGAATGGCCAAGGCGGACAGCGGCATCCAGGTGCTCGACGGCCTGGCCCGCTTCTACCGCAAGAACCTGCTGGAAACCGACTACCGCGCCGGCTGCCCGATCCTGGCCGTCGCCGTCGAAGCCGGCGAAGCCGGGAAGGACAACCCGGTGCTCGAGCGGGCCGCCGCGACGTTCGCCCGCTGGAACGATCTGATTACTCAGCGCCTCATCGCCGACGGCTTCGCCAAGGAGCGCGCCGAGGACCTCGCGGTGTCGATGACCGCCGGGCTGGAAGGCGCGATCGTGCTCGCGCGTGCGGCTCGCGATACCAAGCCACTCGACATCGTTCACCGGCAATTGCGCGATCTGCTCGAGGCTGAGTAGCCCGACGAGAGGAAGACCGATGTCCGCCGACTGGCAACCCACCGCCTGCATTCTCTGCGAATGCAACTGCGGCATCGTGGTGCAGACCGAGGGCCGCACGCTGGCCCGCATCCGCGGGGACAAGGACAACCCGGCCTCGCAGGGCTACACCTGCAACAAGGCCCTGCGCCTGGACCACTACCAGAACAACCGGGCCCGGCTGACCTCGCCGATGCGCCGCCGCACCGACGGCAGCTATGAGGAGATCGATTGGGACACCGCGATCTTCGAGATCGCGGCGGGGTTCCGGCGCATCGCCGACACCCACGGTGGGGACAAGATCTTCTACTACGGCGGCGGCGGTCAGGGTAACCACCTCGGCGGCGCCTACAGCAGCTCCTTCCTCAAGCTGCTCGGTTCGCGCTACCGGTCCAATGCGCTGGCCCAGGAGAAGACCGGCGAGAACTGGGTGGACGTCCAGCTATACGGCGGACACACCCGCGGCGAGTTCGAGCACGCCGAGGTGTCGGTGTTCGTCGGCAAGAACCCGTGGATGTCGCAGAGTTTCCCGCGCGCCCGCACGGTGCTCAATGACATCGCCAAGGATCCCGCCCGCTCGATGGTGGTCATCGACCCGGTGGTCACCGATACCGCCAAGATGGCGGACTTCCACCTTCGGGTGAAACCCGGCACCGACGCCTGGTGCCTGGCCGCGCTGGCCGCCGTGCTGGTGCAGGAGGACCTCTGCAACGAAACCTTTCTCACCGAGCATGTGCACGGCGCCGACGAAGTCCGCGAGGTATTGCAGACGATTCCAGTCGGCGAGTATGTGCAGCGCAGCGGTGTCGACGAGGAGCTGTTGCGCGCCGCCGCACGCCGGATGGCCGCCGCCGATTCCGTCGCGGTCATCGAGGACCTCGGCGTGCAGCAGGCCCCGAACAGCACCCTGTGCTCCTACCTCAACAAACTGTTGTGGATTCTCACCGGGAGCTTTGCCAAACGTGGCGGGCAACACCTGCATTCGTCGTTCGCGCCGTTGTTCAGCCTCAGTGGCGTCGGGCGCTCCCCGGTGACGGGTGCGCCGATCATCGCCGGCCTGGTGCCGTCCAACGTGGTGCCCCAAGAGATCTTGACCGATCACCCCGACCGGTTCCGGGCCATGCTCGTCGAGAGCGCCAATCCGGCTCACTCCATCGCCGACTCCGGGAACTGCCGCGCCGCGTTCGAGTCGCTGGAGCTGCTGGTGGTCGTCGACGTGGCGATGACGGAGACCGCACGGCTGGCCCATTACGTGTTGCCCGCGGCCAGCCAGTTCGAGAAGCCCGAAGCCACGTTCTTCAATTTTGAGTTCCCGCGCAACGAGTTCCACCTGCGCCATCCCCTGTTCGATCCGGTGCCCGGCACCCTGCCCGAGCCCGAGATCTGGGCACGGCTGGTACGCGCGCTGAATGTGGTCAGCGATGACGACCTGCGACCGCTACGCGAAGCCGCCAAGCAGGGGCGGGACGCCTACACAAGGGCGTTCTTCACCGAACTGGCCGCCAATCCGGCGCTGGGCAAAGTGCTGCCGTACGTGCTCTACGAAACGCTGGGTCCAACCCTGCCCGACGGGCTGGCCGGCGCGGCCGCACTGTGGGGCCTGGCCCAGAAGGCTGCCGTCGCCTACCCCGACGCGGTGCGGCGTGCCGGTCACGCCGACGGCAATGCGCTCTTCGACGCTATCCTGACCGGCAAGTCGGGCGTGACCTTCAGCGTGCACGAGTATGCCGATGACTGGGCCCTGATGAGTCACGCCGATCACAAGATCCGACTGGTGATTCCAGAGATGCTCGACGACATTCGCGCGCTGACCAATGCCGGCGCCGAGCTGACCAGTGCGGAGTTCCCGATCGTGTTGTCCGCCGGTGAGCGGCGCGCGTTCACCGCCAATGACATCCTCCGGGATCCGTCCTGGCGCAAGCGCGATGCCGACGGCGCGCTGCGGGTCAGCGTCGAGGACGCCGAAGCCCTTGGCCTGGTCGACGGCGCCCGCGCCCGCATCACCACCGCCGCGGGCAGCGCCGAGGCCGTGGTCGAGGTCAGCGAGACCATGCTGGCGGGGCATGCGGCCCTGCCCAATGGTTTCGGGCTCGACTTCGTCGACGCCGATGGGCAGACCCGCGTGCCCGGTGTCGCCCCGAACGCGCTGACCTCAACCGACTGGCGCGATCCCTATGCCGGGACGCCGTGGCACAAGCACGTCCCGGCACGTATCGAAGCGGTACCGGCCGGCCTCGTCGCGGCCGGGTAAGACGCTGCCGGTCAGTCATCCAATCAAATAAATTGGTTGATTTACTCTCGCGGGTGGCTCAATGTCGTTATGTTGCGGGCAGCATCACCACCTCGACGACGGGAGCATGGCCACAATGAACCACGACTACGAGGAGATGAAGAAGGACGCCGAACCATTCATCAAATTTGAGAAAGACGTCGCGAATCGGATCGCGTACATAACATTCGACCGACCCGACGAACTGAACTCGACCACCATGGGGATGCGGCAGAACTTCGCCGACATGATCCACAAGTGCAACGTCGACGACGACGTCAAGGTCGTGGTGATCCGCGGTGAAGGCAACGATTTCGGCAGCGGCGGCGATCTCCCTGAGCAGCGCGAGATGTTGGAGAACCCGGGAACACCTCTACTGCACGAACTTTCGATCAACGATGACAGCGTGAAGTACCCGCCCGGGGATTCCTACCGCTACCTCTACACCCTCACCGATCACTACGCCAAGGCCCGGGCCGGCAACCGCCCGCTGCAGGAATGTAAGAAAGTCACGATCGTGGAGGCGAAGGGATACTGCTACGGCTGGCACTTCTACCAAGCCGGCGACGCGGACCTGGTGGTGTCCTCCGATGACGCGTTGTTCGGTCACCCGGCCTTCCGGTACGTCGGCTGGGGTCCACGACTGTGGTGGTGGGCAGAGACGATGGGCTTGCGCAAATTCTCCGAAATGCTGTTCACCGGTAGGCCGTTCACCGCCCAAGAGATGTACGAGTGCGGGTTCATCAATAGCGTGGTCCCCCGCGACCAGCTCGAAGCCGAGACCCTCAAGTATGCGATGGCCTGCTCCAAGTCACGCCCGACCGACACCGTCGTGGTCCAGAAAGCCTTCCTCGAACTCTACAAGCAGCACAAGGGTGAGTACTTCGGCAGCCTGCTGACGGGTGTGGTCGAGGGCATGCTGCCGATGATGACCAACGACCGCGACAACTACCCGGACCTCACTGAGGGCACCTTCGAGAAGGGCCTCAATAACGTCGTCAAGGACAACGACCTCAACTTCCCGCCGGAATGGCGGCTCAGCCACTCCGGACGGAAGAAACCCTGACCTGGACGTCGCGGCGGGCACCTTCTCGCCGAGCTACCGGCGCCTCCCACAACCCCACCAGCGCGGTGACCAGCTCCTCGGCCACCACCGGCCAGTTCGGACCGGTTGTCCCTCGAGTGTTGGCATGCTCGCCTTCGATCTCGGCGAGGCTGTGCATCAACAGATTTCGCGCCATCATCCAGCGGCCAGCCCGAACGCGCTTCGGGTGATCGGGAAGGCTCCGGTTGATTCCTCGGACGGTTTTCAGCATGAGCTCGGAGGTCATCGCATCGGATCCCACCAGATCCCGACAGGTGGGATCGGCCATCACCTGGGCCGCGAAACGTGCGTAAGACGTTGTTGTTCCGAGTGCTTCGAGATGCTCGGTCAACGGATAGACCAGGACGCCGATCCAGTCCCGTAACTGTGGGGTCGACGGAATGCTGGCCAGCTCGCGCTGCCGGATCTCGTCAATGGCGGCGCGGTGCCTGGCTTCGATCGCGCGCAGCAGATCTGCCCGGGAGCCGAAGTGGTAACAGGCGGCCGCATTGTTGCCCTGGCCGGCGGCCTCACTGATATGCCGGTTCGACACCCCATGCATGCCGTGCTCAGCGAAGAGTTGCTCTGCAGCAGCCAACAGTGCATCACGGGTGACGGCCGACCGATCAGTTCGCTGGTCTTTGGCTGGGCTCACCGTTCATAGTGGACACCAGAGGCCAAAGTAAATCAAGAAATTTAGCCCGCGAACCCGCCGAGCTACACCTGAACCGGGATGCTGTTCCAGCCCCACTGGAAGCTGGACGGCGGCCGGTGAGCCTCCTCGCCGATGATGCGATAGTCACCGACGCGTCGCAGCCATTCCTGCACCATCACCGCGATCTCCAGGCGCGCCATGTGATAGCCCAGGCAGAAATGCTGACCACGCCCGAAGGCCAGTGATCGCTGGATCGGCCGATTCCAGATGAACGTCTCCGGCTCGGGGAACTCCCGCTCGTCGCGGTTGGCCGACGCCAACAGCGTGATGATCCGCTGACCCGGCACAAAAGTGGTGTCGTGGATGGTAAAGGGCCGCCGCACCGTTCGGGCGAACCACTGCGCAGGAGCGCAGTAGCGGATGATCTCTTCGCGGGCCACCGGCACGGTGGCCTCGGTATCGGCCCGCACTGCCGCCAGCTGTTCGGGGTTACGGCGCAGCTCCCACAACCCGTGCGCGACGATCTTCGGCACCGTCTCGGTGCCGCCGATGAACACCCCCAGCATCTGGACGGCCACTTCACTGTCGGTCAGTGCCGAGCCGTCGGGCAGCCGGTAGGCCAGCAGATTCTCCACGATCGGCAGGGGTCCGCCGAAGCTGCCTGCCCTGACCCGTTCCACGATCGGGATCAGGTACTCCAGGTAGCCGGGCCTGGCGTTGGCCACCTCGACACCGCTGCCCGGCTGCGCCAGGCTGCCGGCGTTGACGGTGGCCAGTACATCGGCGGCCAAATCGGTCGGTAGACCGACGAGTTCGCACACCACCGCGGCAGCGACGACGCCGCCGTAATCCTGGGTGAGGTCGAATGTGCCGCGGGGCAGCAGTTCGTCGAGACGCTGGTTGGCCAGCTCGCGGATCCGCTCCTGCCACGTCGCAACCGACTTCGGCCGAAACTGGCTTGCGGTGCAGCGGCGGACATCGTCATAGAGCGGGGCGTCGAAGTTGGCGTGAAACGGCAAGGGGTGCAACGGCGGATCAGCGACCGGACCGTTGTTGCGCCTGCCGAGTACCGCCGCGGCAGGCAGTGTCCCCTCCGATGCGACGAACGTCCCGTCGTTGATCGCGAGCACCTGCCAGACGTCGCTGAACCGTGACAACGCGAAGGTGTCGAGCGCTTCGACGTAGTACACCGGGTGGTGGTCGCGCAGCGTCCGGTAGAAGGGCTGCGGATCTGCCATCACCGCCGCGTCAAAAGGGTTATACGAGAAGTCTTGCATCACAACCATTATCGGAGCGGTGACGGCGGTAGCGCCTGCAGGATGGAGTCCTCCCAGCCGTCGCGCAGGGCGGGTGCGACGCTCATCCACGTCACGATCTCGGCCGGCGGGCTGTCCTTCCAGGACGGATAATGGTTCTCGAAGCAGTCCCAGCCGCCGTCGAGCGCCCAGTAGTGGATCACCTCGTTGAAGCGGAAGGTGGTGATGAACGACCCGAGCCACCGTTTACCCGTCCGCTCCGACCACGGGACGTAGAGGCGCTCCAATTCGCGGATGTAGTCGTCCTGCCGGCCGGGTTTGGTCTGCATGATCTCCTGGATCACCAGTCCGGCACCGAACTTCGCGTCCTGCAGCTGCGCCAGCGTGCGGTTGCTGCGACCGGCGTACATGATCCGGCCCTCCCCCGATGCGCCGACGCTGGCGAGGTAATCCGACCATGCCACCGCCGCCTCGCGCTGGCCGCCGCCGGGAGCCTGGTCCCGGCCGATACGGGCGTAGTCGGCGAACGCGTCGATCTCCCAGATGATCGTCACCTGCGGCCAACGGCCGTTGTAGGGCGTGGTTTCCCAAATGGAGAACAACCGTGCCCCAAGCGCTTCCATCATCGGCTGATAGACACTGGTGAACTGCTCGGTGAAGCGATCGCTGCGCTCCGAACCCAGCGCGATCGTCTCGTGCAGATACATCAGGGTGTGGCTGAAGAACTTCTTCACCGATCAGTCCTCGACCAGACTCAGCGCCGCGGCCGGACATTGGCTGACCGCCTGCCGGATCCGCTCCCGATCCGATTCCGGACGCGGATCACCGTGGATGCGGACGCTCCCGTCGTCGGCGACCTCGAACACGTCCTCGGCGATCGACTCGCAGATGCCGTGTCCGGTGCACTTGTCGAGATCCACTTCAATCCGCATGACCTGTTCCACACTCACCGGACGAACGCTGGGAGGTGCTTGATGCCGTGGACGAAACTGCTCATCAGATAATCCGGCTCACCCAGCTCAACGTCGACCCGGAACAACAATTCCCGGAACAGATTCCGCAGTTCAGTCCGGGCGAGCTGATTGCCGAGGCAGAAGTGCGGACCGCCACCGCCGAAGCCCAGGTGTGGGTTGGGCGAGCGCTCCAGGTTGAACGCCCCCGGTTGGTCGAAGGCGGCTTCGTCCCGGTTCGCCGAGCAGTAGAACAACCCCACCTTGTCACCGGCCTTCAGTTCCTGGCCGGCCAGTTCGGTGTCCTCGGTGACGAACCGGGCGAACTGCAACACCGGGGTGGCCCATCGGATGAACTCCTCGACCGCCGGGCCGATCCTGGCGTCGAAGTCCGCCATCAGCCAGGCTCGCTGGTCCGGGTTCGCCGCCAGCGCCAGCATGGCGTGCGACGTCGTCTGCTTGGTGGTGTCGTTACCGGCCGAGGCGAGCAGCACCAGGAAGGCGCCGATCTCCTCGTCGGTGAGCCGATGCCCATCGACCTCGGCGTTGACGATGCTGGTCATCAGGTCGTCGGCGGGATGACGGCGGCGGAACTTCGCCAGTTCGATGCCGGTGCCCGCGAGCAGGAACATCTCGTTGACGGTCGCTTCGGCTCGTTCCTCCAGCGAGCTGTACTCGTCGTCGCTCATGCTGAACAGCTTCTCGGCAGCTTTGGCGACGGCCTCCCGCTCGGAGTTGGGCACCCCCAGCATTTCGGAGATCGTCATCATCGGCAGTCGCGCCGAGCAGGCGGCGACGAAGTCCACCTCCCCGGCGCCGACCAGTTCGTCGACCACAGTGGCGGCGTTCTTGCGGACCTGCTCGTCGATCTGGGCGACGTTGCGGGGGGTGAACGCCGCACTGATCAGTCGGCGGTAGGTCGTGTGTTGCGGGGGATCCATCATCAGGAAGAACGTTGCGATTCGCTGGATGTCGGCGGGCATCGGGTCCAGCGCGATGCCCTGCGCCGAGCTGAACAGCTCCGGATGCAGGCTGGCGTGGGCGATGTCGGCTCGGCGGGTCAGCGCCCAGTAACCGGGCTCCTCCATCGGGAAGAGCGAGGGAAAAGGCTGGTGCCAGGTGAGGCCGTCGACGGCCCGCAGCGCGGCGAAGGTCTGCTCGCGGACGTCGAACGGCTGGCCCCAGAATCGCCGCGACGTGATGTCGTGATGGCTGTACTCACGTTGGTCCCCGGACACGTGCCCAGCGTGACACTTTGCCTAGTATTTGTAAAGACAGTGTTTTCCGTCTCGGATGTGCCGACGGACGTGACACATAGCCTTCGACCTGTAATCCTGTACACGTGACCCAGGCGCCGGCAGGAAGCACCGCGATACCCGACGAGGACGAGTCCTCCTCGCGGCGGCGCATCCTCAACGCCACCGCCGAGGTGCTTGCCCGAAGCGGTCAGACCAAGCTCAGCTTGTCCGAGGTCGCCCTGCAGGCCGGTGTCTCGCGGCCCACGTTGTACCGCTGGTTCGCCTCCAAAACAGAGTTGCTCGACGCGTTCGGCGTCTACGAGCGGGAGATGTTCGACACCGGTATCAGCCGAGCCACCGCTGGGCTGCGCGGGACCGACAAGCTGGACGCGGCGCTGCAGTTCATCGTCGCCTATCAGCAAACCTACTCCGGTGTCCGGCTCATCGACGTCGAACCCGAGGTAGTGGTCGCCCAGCTGGCGCGGATCCTGCCGGTGATGCGGGCACGGCTGCAACGACTGCTGAGTGGGCCGAACGCTGGACTCAAGGCGGCCACCGCAATTCGCGTCGCGGTCTCGCATTACGTGGTCCGCAGCGACGACGCCGACCAATTCCTGGCCCAGCTGCGGCACGCCGTCGGCATCAAGCAGTGACTGTTCCCCTCGACATCGGGATCTACGTCCCGCAGATGGGCTTCGCCTTCACTGAGGTGCTGCACCGCGCGCATCGCTGCGAGGAGCTCGGGATCGGGTCGCTGTGGCTCTACGACCATATGTATGGCCCCGGTGTCCCCGGCATCGATTCGCTGGAGGCTTGGACACTGGCGACCGCACTGCTGACCCGGACCGAGCGGCTCCGCGTCGGACACATGGTGCTGTGCAACCAATTCCGTCACCCGGCTGTGCTGGCCAAGATGGCCACCACACTGGATCAGATTTCCGGCGGCCGCCTCGAGCTGGGCATCGGCAGTGGTTCCATCGAAGACGAACACCACCGGCTCGGACTGGACTGGGGATCGTTAGCGGAGCGATCCGATCGGCTGCGGGAGACGCTGGAGATCCTTACCCAGGCATTCGCCGAACAGCGGATCGATTTTGCCGGAACGCATTACACGGTTCGCGATATGCCGATCAGGCCCGGCCCGGTCCAGGCTCCCCGGCCACCGATCGTGGTCGGCGGCTCCGGGGAGAAGTACACCCTGCCGCTGGTGGCCCGCCACGCCGATGTCTGGAATGTGCCCACCTACGCACTGGGCGAGGTGGAGCACAAACTGTCCGTGCTGCGCGGGCTGTGCGAGGAAATCGGGCGCGATCCGGCGACCATCGTGATGTCGGTGGAGGCCGTGCTGGCCATCGCCCCCGACGATACGGCATTGGACGAGGTCCGGAGGATCGCCGAAAAGCGCTTCGGTGGGCCAGGATTCGGGCTGCACGACGGCGGGCTGATCGGTACGCCGCAGGCGATCGTCGACCGCCTCGGTCAGCTGCGTGAGATGGGATTCGGCCAGGTGGTGTTGTTCACCCATGACCGGGCCTCGGATGCGACACTCGAGCTGCTTGCCGGCGAAGTGCTCCCACAGTTCTGAGCCCGGCTCGCGCACAATGCTTTTCGAATATTCGACGGTTGACACCACAGGTCGCGCACCCTAGCGTTGGCCTCCATGAGCCACCCCCTGCAAGGACGCCGCGCGGTGGTCACCGGTGCCGCCAGCGGTCTCGGTGCCGCGGCGGTGCGCGCACTGTCGGCCGCCGGCGCACACGTCGTGGCGACCTACCACCAGACGCAGCCAACCGACGAGGCGCAGGCGACCTGGATCCAGTGCGATGCCAGGGAAGCCGCCTCGGTCGAGAAGATGATCGACGCTGCGGTGGCGACCCTGGGCGGGCTGGACGTGCTGGTCAACGCCGCCGGGCTCTGGCAGCAGGGCGTCCCGGGAAACATCAGCGCCGACGATATCGACTTTCTGCTCGCCACCAACGTGAAGACGACGATTCTCACCAACCAGGCCGCGCACGCGGTGATGCGAAAGTCCGGTGGGCGCATCATCAACTTCGGCTCGGCCGAGGCGGTGATGGGCAGTCCGATCTCGGCGGTGTACGCCGCGACCAAGGGAGCGGTGCAGGCCTGGACCCGCTCGGCAGCCAAGGCCTGGGCGTCGGACAACGTGACGGTCAACGCGCTGGCGCCGGCGATGCAGACCCGAGGAGCCGACCGGTTGCGCGAGTTCCTCGGGCCCGAGGCAGCACCATTCATCGATCAGCAGATCAAGGCATCCATCCCGCTGGGCGGCGCGCTCGGCGATCCCGATCGCGACCTCGGCCCGGTGCTGGTCTTCCTGGCCGGTGAGGGTTCACACTTCATCACCGGTCAGCTGCTTCCCGTGGACGGCGGACTGATCATGGTCGGCGGTTAGCGCAGGCAGGCCAGCTTGAAGACGCCTGACCTAGCGCCGGGCGCTACGACCGGTGCCGGCCTTCCGCTCGTCGCCGCTACCGTTCGTGCTTGCCTTGGCTGCTGAGCTGGCAGACCGATGGGCACCTTGATGATTTCGCGTGCCAGCGGCGGCTCGAGCTGGACTCTGTTCTGCGGCATTAGCTTTGGGCTGCACCTCGACAGTGAGATCACCGGACTTGTTCGTGCTATCCGCTGCCGGCAGAGGGCCGTCGATGTTCCGCGGCGTCACCGTGGCACCCCACGGGGTGAACAGTCCTGGCGGCGCGATCACGTCGCCCTTGCCGTCGAAACCCTGGCCCAGCAAGGGACCAAGATCGCCGTAGCCGCCATTCAAGAATCCGTCGATGACGTATATGGGCGCCTTCACCACCGCCACCAGGAAACCGGGGATGTCCCACGTGGTCATCGGCCGGAAAATCCCGGCATGAGCCTCACCGGCCCCGGCGAACGCACTCAGGAGCGGTCCCACCACCCTGATGGCGGCGTACTCGACCGCTTCGAAGAACTGTCCGATCTCCTCGGAGTGGTCCGGGAATTGATCACTCAACACACCGGCGAGGGCGCGGTTGAACGGCCCCGATACAAAGGGCACCGCCGGTAGCAGAAGCAATTCGGCGACCCGACCGTAGTTGCGCCCGGTCAGCCGCTCATCGATCCAGTCGGCGGTCACCGTGTTCCATAGCTGGGGAACTTCGGTCGTCCACGCATGAACGCTGGCCCGCAGGGTGTCCATTGCGGCCGCGGCGAGCGTCTCGGCGGAACTGGCGGTGGGCACGACGTCGGCGACCACGATCCGCGGCGCAGCGAGCGCCGTCTGGTCGCCAACCAGGGCCGGCACCGGCGCCCAGGCGAGCACACCAGCCCCCGCGAGCGCCACCCCGGCGTTGATGGACCGGCAGAATACGTTGTGCCCCATAGGTGATACGGCTCCCGAGTTGGATCGAATCGCTGACGGCGCTGACCGTACTCGAAGACCACCGAAATGGGTGGCGTCCCATTCACTCGAAGCTTGTGCTATCGCCTGGCGAAGTCAGGCGCGTGCTCGGGTCGCACGCCGACCCCGACGAGGTAGGCCGGGATCACCGAAAGCCACGGCAGCCGGCGGATCAACGCGACAGCCGCCGCCGGCGGGTTACCGCTCTGGCCCCGCAGGATCGGCGCCACCAGCTGACGGTGCAACACCCGCTGCACAGCCTGGGTGATCGCGGCCGGCGGCAGCCGCCGGCGGCGCACCGCCGCCAACGCCCGCTCGGTGACGACGCCGCGTCGCAGCGGGTCGGCCAGCAGCCTCGCGGCACCCACCGCATCCTGAACCGCCACGTTGATGCCCACCCCGCCGACCGGCGACATGGCGTGCGCCGCGTCGCCGATACACAGCAGCCCGTCGGCATGCCAGCGTTTGAGCCGGTTCAGCTTGACGTCGAGAAACTTCACGTCGTCCAGCGAGGTCAGGCTATCGACGTCGGCCTCCGGAATCAGTTCGGCGAGTTCGGCTTTGAGGGCATCCAGGCCGCGCGCCCGAAGCTGACCGTCAACGCCTTTCGGGATCAGGTAGGCGATCTGGAAATAGCCCTCGCGCGGAATCATGATCAGCACCCGGCCCGCAACGATCCGTGGAATCAGGGTGTACTGCCCGCCCGCCTGTCGAGGAAGGCGAAACCACCACACGTCGAATGGAACTGGAAATTCTCGCGCGGTCAGGCCGGCGCTCTGCCGCACGATCGACCAGCGGCCGTCGCAGGCCACTGTCAGATCGGCGCGCAGCTCGCCTTCCCCGTCCGGAGAGGTGTAGGTGACTCCGGTCGTCCGGCCGCCGCTGCGCAACAGCCCGGTCACCTCGTGGCACATCGCAAGTGTGTAGGTCGGCTCGGCCTGGCCGGCCTCGGCCAGCAGGTTCAGCAGATCCCACTGCGGCACCATCGCGACGTACGGATGCGGTTGGCGCAGTCGGCGGAAGTCCACCATGGTCAGGGACTGCCCGTCGACGGTGATTTCGGCGTGGTCGACTTTGCTCTGTGGGAGCGCAGAGAAACGGGCGCCCAGACCCAGCTCATCGAGCAGTCGCAAGGTCGTGGGATGCACTGTGTCGCCACGGAAGTCACGCAGAAAGTCGGCGTGTTTCTCCAACACCGTGACTTTGACACCCGCCCTCGCCAACAGCAGTCCGAGCACCATGCCGGCGGGGCCCCCGCCGACGATCGCACAGGTGGTGGAGTCGGTCATGCGCTAACCGTAGCTCGCGCGGGAGACTAAACCTCGATTCGCGATCCGATCAGCACCGTCTGATCACCCGGCAGCCCGAAATACCCGACCGAGTCCGCGGCCAGGAACGACGTCGCGATAAAGAGCCGCTTCCGCCAGGGCGCCATCGTTGGCTGGTCCCCCAGGACGGGCTCGATCTTGGACAGGAAATACGACGCGCGCGTGCAGTCGATCGGGCCGCCGATCAGCGCCGGGTCCACCATCCGCAACGCGCTGGGGACGTCCACGCGTTCCATATAGCCGAATTGGGCCTTCACGTACCAGATCCCGTCATCAGGGTCGCCGAGGTCGTCGACGCTGATGCGCTCCTCGTCGGGCACCCGGGGTACCGGCGGCACCACGATCGACAAGATGATGACTCGTTCGTGGACGACGTGGTTGTAGTTGACGTTGGCCCGCATCGATAGCGGTGCCGTCTCGTCCTCGCGGTTGAGGAACACCGCCGTGCCGGGAACCCGCGGATACGGCGGCTTGTGGGTGTTGATCTCGTCGATGAACGGCTGCAGCGGACCCTCGGCCTTCTCCCGGGCCTGCGAGACGACCGCGCTGCCCCGCTGCCAGGTGATCAGCACGGTGAAGGTCACGACCCCGATCAGCAACGGCAACCAGGCACCGTGAACGAGCTTGGTCAAGTTGGCGGCCAGGAACATCAGATCCACGGTCAGCAGCGCACCGCCACCGACGATCACCATCCACAGCGGCCATCGCCAGCGGGTGTGCGCAATGTAGAGGAACAGCAGGGTGGTGATCGTGATCGTGCCGGTGACCGCCATTCCGTACGCGTAACCCAGTGCCGCCGAGCTACGGAAAGCGAACACCAGGATCAGCACCGCCACCATCAGCATGCCGTTGATCCACGGGACGTAGATCTGGCCGATCGACGACGCCGAGGTGTGTGCGATCCGCAACCGCGGAAGGTATCCGAGCTGGGCCGCCTGCGAGGCCACCGAATACGCCCCGGTGATCACCGCCTGGGAGGCGATCACCGTCGCGGCGGTGGCCAGGATCGCCATCGGTAGCTCCCAGCCGCTGGGCACCAGCAGAAAGAACGGCGCGTTCACCACGCTTTGGTCACCCAGCAGCAAGGCACCCTGGCCGAGGTAATTGAGTACCAGCGCCGGGAGCACCAGGCCGAGCCAGCCCCAGGTGATCGCCTTGCGGCCGAAGTGCCCCATGTCGGCGTAGAGCGCTTCGGCTCCGGTAACCGCCAGGACCACGGCGGCGAGCGCGAAGAAGGCGATGTGGAAGTGGCCGAAGATGAATTCGAGGGCGTACGTCGGGGACAGTGCCTTCAGAATCTGCGGGTGACCGGCGATCCCGCGCAGCCCGCACGCGGCGATCACGAGGAACCACACGATCATCACCGGGCCGAAGTAGCGGCCCACCGCGGCGGTGCCCCGTTTTTGCACGGCGAACAGCCCGACGATGATGACCGCGGTGATTGGCACCACCCAGTCCGACAGCGACGGATCCACGAGCTTCAGGCCTTCCACCGCGGAGAGCACCGAGATCGCCGGGGTGATCATGCTGTCACCGAAAAACAATGCTGCACCGAGGATTCCGAGTGCGGATAGGGCGCTGATGATCCTCGGACTAGACCGCCGTCCCAGTCTGCGCACCAGAGTGATGAGGGCCATGACGCCGCCCTCACCTTCGTTGTCGGCGTGCATGACCAGCGTGACGTAGGTCAGGGTGACGATGATCATCACCGACCAGAAGATCAGTGACACCACCCCGTAGACGTTGGCACTGCTGATCGGCACGGGGTGCGGATCGCCGGGGTTGAACAGCGTCTGAATGGTGTAGATCGGGCTGGTGCCGATGTCACCGAACACCACTCCGAGCGCGCCGACGATCACCCCGGTACGGGCCTTGCTCGCGACCGAATGCACCGGAACCGCGGCAGCTGTGCTCACAGGTCAGTCCCCCGATCGCTCCGCCCGGTGTCGGTCCCCGGCGACGTGGTCGCCAATCGTAGCGGTCAGGACCCGGTCCCGACGTACGGTGGAGCGGATGCGTATCGCCCTGTTCGCGACCTGTCTGGCCGACGCGATGTTTCCTGCGGCCGCGATCGCGACTGTCGAGTTGCTGGAGCGGCTTGGGCATGAGGTGGTGTTCCCGAGCGGGCAGACGTGCTGCGGCCAGATGCACGTCAACACCGGCTATCTGGGGCAGGCCGCCGATCTGGTGCGCCACCACGTTGAGGTGTTCGAGCACAGCGGTTGCGATGCCGTGGTGGCCCCGTCGGGGTCGTGTGTCGGCTCGGTTCGCCACCAGCACGCGATGGTGGCCCGGCGCGCGGGCGACGATGCGCTGGCGCGGCGTGCCGAGACGCTGGCAACGCGCACCTACGAGCTATCCGAATTCTTGGTCGACGTCCTCGGCGTGGCCGACGTCGGCGCGTACTACCCCCACCGGGTCACCTATCACCCCACCTGCCATTCGCTGCGGCTGTTGCGCGTTGGGGACAAGCCCTTGCAACTGCTGCGTCGGGTGCGGGGGCTGACCCTGGTGGAGCTGGCCGAGGCGGACACGTGCTGCGGGTTCGGCGGCACCTTTGCGATCAAGAACGCCGACACGTCGACGGCCATGCTGGCGGACAAGATGTCGGCCGTCATCGCCTCCCGCGCCGAAGTGTGCACCGCAGGGGACAGTTCATGCCTGATGCATATCGGTGGCGGGCTGAGCCGCATGCGCTCGCCGGTGCGCACCGTGCATCTCGCCGAGATCCTTGCCTCGACCGAGGCCGGCTGATGGCGACGTCGGATCCACCCCCGGGTCCTGCCCGCCGCTTCCTCGGGGTGCCCGGCACCGGCAACCTGCGGGGCACGCAACCGTTTCCGGAGGCGGCGCGCCGCGAGCTGGCCAACACTCAGATGCGCCACAACGTCGGGCACGCCACCCACACAATCCGCACCAAACGCCTTGCAGCAGTGGCCGAGTGCGGCGATTGGGAAGAACTGCGGGCCGCAGGCAGCGCGCTCAAAGCCGACGTTATGGCCCGGCTACCCGAGTTACTCGAAGAGCTGGAAGCCAACGTGGTGGCCCGCGGCGGGGTGGTGCATTGGGCGCGCGACGCGGGACAGGCCAACCAGATCGTGACCGGCTTGATCCGGGATACCGGCGCCGACGAGGTCGTCAAGGTCAAGTCGATGGCCACCCAGGAGATCGGTCTCAATGAGCACCTGGAGGCCCAGGGCATCGCCGCAATCGAAACCGATCTGGCCGAGCTGATCGTCCAACTCGGCCACGACAAACCGAGCCATATTCTGGTTCCGGCGATCCACCGCAACCGGGCCGAGATTCGCGAGATCTTCGCCCGGGAAATGCCGGATGCCGGCGAGCTGACCGATGAGCCGCGGGTGCTGGCGATGGCAGCCCGAGCGCACCTGCGCCGAAAGTTCCTGTCCGCCAGGGTCGCCGTCAGCGGCGCCAACTTCGGGATTGCCGAGACGGGCACGCTGGCCGTCGTCGAATCCGAGGGCAACGGCCGGATGTGTGTAACCCTGCCGCAGACCTTGATCACGGTGATGGGCATCGAGAAGGTGGTGCCGGCCTTCACCGATCTCGAGGTGTTCATGCAGCTGCTGCCGCGCTCGTCGACCGCCGAACGGATGAACCCGTACACCTCGATGTGGACCGGCGTGCACCCCGGTGACGGACCGCAGGAGTTCCATCTGGTGCTGCTGGACAATGGCCGCACCGCGGTGCTCGGCGATCCGGTCGGCCGCGCCGCTCTGCACTGCATCCGCTGCAGCGCCTGCCTCAATGTCTGCCCGGTCTACGAACGCACTGGCGGGCATGCCTACGGGTCGGTCTATCCCGGCCCGATCGGCGCGATTCTGAGTCCCCAGCTGACCGGCACCCGCGGGCACGACGACCCCAACGCGTCGCTGCCGTATGCCTCATCACTATGCGGCGCGTGCTTCGACGCCTGCCCGGTGCGCATCGACATCCCGTCGATCCTGGTGCATCTGCGGGCCGCCCAGGTCGAGGATCACCGGGCTCCGGGACAGGACCTGGCGATGCGGGCGGCGGCGTGGGCGATGGCATCGCCGAAAAGGTTCGCCGCCGCCGAGAAGCTGCTGGCGGGCGGACGGCTGGTGGCCGGCCCCGACAAGCGGATCACCGCGCTGCCCTGGCCCGCATCGCGCTGGACGTCCAGTCGCGATATCCCGGCCCCGCCCGCGGAGACCTTTCGGCAATGGTGGGCACGCACCCATGGTGAGCCGTCCCGATGAATGAGACTCGCCGGATCGTCCTCGATCGAATCCGCGGCGCGCTCGCAGCCGCCCCGCCCGAAGCCGTGCAGGTGCCTCGCGACTACGAGCGGCAACCCGCACGCGGGCCCGGCAACCCGGACCGCTTCGCGGAGATGGTGGCCGAATACCGAGCCCAGGTTTTACGTGTCGACGCCACGGCGATCGCCGCCACGATCGCCGCGCTATCCGGTCCCGATGCCCGGGTGGCGATCCCCGCCGACCTGCCACCGCACTGGGTCAGCGGAATCCGCACCGTCCCCGACGACCCCGAAAACCCTTTAGCGGTAACCGAACTCGACCAGACCGACGCCGTCGTCACCGGCTGCGCCCTGGGCATTGCCGCCACCGGCACGATCGTCCTCGATGCTGGACCGACCCAAGGCCGGCGCGCACTGACCCTGATACCCGACCACCACATCTGCGTGGTCTTCACCGATCAGATCGTCGATACCGTCCCCCAGGCATTCGCCGCCCTCGACCCGCGCCGCCCGTTGACCTTTATCTCCGGGCCAAGCGCCACCAGTGACATCGAACTGAACCGCGTCGAGGGCGTGCACGGACCGCGCACCCTCGACGTACTCCTGGTGACCGGTGACATTGCAGATTCCACTCGATTCCGATGACCACACCGCTTAGATTTCATGGTCGGACCATCCGTGAAAGTCGGAGGAGGGAGCCCGCCCATGCGGACGTTGGCGATAGGCGTTGCGCTCACGGCAGTGGCGTCAGCATTGACACTGGCGCCGCCCGCTTCGGCTGAGCTGTGGCCGGGCAACTACAACTTCATCATCCCGGACCGGCGCGACTTCCATACCTGGGCCTGGGCGGCCAACCCCTGCCCCGGAGAGATCGTGTTCTCCCCGACGTGCGTGCGGGTCTCGGCCAACCCGATGCCGATCGCCAAGGCCTATCCCTGGTACGGCATTGCGACGCTGAACAACGGGCAATACACGATGACGGTCGACAACCCCGACGGACTGCGCTGCGGCGATATCTACTACGGCCCGGTCATCCCGACCCGCGACGTCTTCACCTGGGACGCCACGACCCTGTCTGGCACCTTGCAGTCGTCATTCGACGCCGGTTGCGACGGGGCGCCGGGCGGCACCTTCACCTATCCGTTCTGGCTGACCCGGCTGTAGCCCCAGCTCTAGCGCCGATTGTCTCGCTCAGCCTGTGATGAGCGCGCCGTACTGGCCGATCAACTCGGCTGTGCGCCAGTAGATCAGCGCTGCGAACACCAGCAGTACGGCCGCGCAGGCCCCGCCCTGCACCAGGTTGCGGCGCTCTCGTGGGGCGTAAACGAAGACCGCGGCGATCAGCGACCCGGTGACCAAGCCACCGATATGACCCTGCCAGCTGATCGTCGGCACGCTGAATGTCAGAACCAGGTTGGCCACGATGATCGCGATCAGCCACTTCATATCGAGACGCAGGTGCTTAGCGAGTACGAACGTGGCGCCGAACAGACCAAACACCGCCCCCGACGCGCCCGCCGTCGCGGCCCCGATCGGGGCGAGCAGATACACCAGCACCGACCCGCCCAGCGCGCTGAGCCCGTAGAGGGCTCCGAATCGCAATCGCCCCAGCCAGGCCTCCAGCGGCGGGCCGATGACATACAGCGCCCACATGTTGAACAGCAGGTGCAGCACGCCGTAGTGCATGAACGCCGAGGTGAGCAGCCGGTAGTACTCGCCGCCGGCCACACCAGGAGCCCACAGCACGAGTTCGCGTTCCAGATTCTTTGAGGACATCTGCAGCACGAGCATCAGCACGTTGACTGCGATCAGCGCGAAGGTGACCACCGGCCGGCCGGTGCGCCACACCCCACCGGCTGCGGTTCGCGCCTGGGGTACGGCCTGCGCGGCTGCGGCCACACAGTCGACGCACTGATGACCGACCGCGGCGCTGCGCATGCACTCGGGGCAGACGGGTCGCTGACAGCGCGTGCACTGCACGTACGTCGGCCGGTCGGGATGGCGGTAGCAGGTCGGTATGCCTGCCGGTGTTTGCGGTATGTACGGGATGCTCATGGTCTTGCCACCGAAGATACTGTGCCGCGCAAGCGGCACCGCGCTCAGCGCACGCCGCGCAGTACTTTGCCCGGCCGAGCCCCGGTGTCGGCGCCGCCCAGGCGGGTGACGACACCGCTGACCACAGTGGCGTCGTAGCCGCTGGCGCCCTGGATCAGCCTCTTCCCGCCGGCCGGCAGGTCGTAGGCCATCAACGGCACCCCTAGTGTCAACGCATCGAGGTCGATGACGTTGACGTCGGCTTTCTTACCGACCTTCAGCACCCCCCGGTCGGTCAATCCGAACAGGGTTGCCGTGTCGAGGGTCTGCTTGCGCACCACGTACTCCAGCGGGAAGCGCGGACCGCGCCTGCGGTCACGAGCCCAGTGCGTCAGCATGAATGTCGGATACGAGGCGTCGCAGATCAGACCGCAATGCGCGCCACCGTCGGACAGTCCCGACACCCCGGCGCGGTGCGACATCATCTCGTGGATGGCATCGTGGTTGCCCTCGACGTAGTTGAAGAACGGCATCATCAGCATCGCTGTGCCGTTGGACTCCAGCATCAGGTCGTACATCGTGGCCAGCGGGTCCTCCCCGCGGGCCCGGGCAATCGCGCCGACGGTCTGATCCGGCGTCGGCTCGTAGTCCGGCGGGTCACCGATCGCGTAGATGCTGTCGGCGGCGTGCTGGATCATGGCGTACAACGCGTCGAACAGCGGCAGCGGCTGCGGCGGCAGGTCCGTGTCGGCCAGGATCGCGGCCCGCACCGCCGGGTCGGCCAAGCGGGTGCCCAACTCCTGCGGGCTCAGCTCAGCCTTCAACTTCCGAAACGTCGGCCGGTGGGTGAAGGCGTGATAGCCGGCAAACCCGAACAGCATGCCGAAGGGGCGGGCGGCGAACTGGGGGTGGACGCGGATTCCGTCGTCGAGGGCCTGACCGGCGATATCCAGCTGTTTTTTCCAGAGGTCGGGCGCGGACTGGGTCTGCACCATCGCGAAGGACAGCGGCCGGTCGATCTCGGCTGCCAGCCGGACCATCCAGTCCAGCTCACGCATCGGGCCGTCGAGGCTCTCACCCGCGGTGCCGGCCGGGGCCACCTCGAAGACGGCCTGGCCGCCGCGGGCCATCGCCCGGCCGAGTGCGAACAGTTCATCCTCGGCGGCGTAGGTGCCGGGCACCGGTTCGCCGTCGATGGCGCGGTGGGCTTCGGTCCGGGATGTCGAAAACCCAAGTGCCCCGGCCTCAATGGCCTCCTGGACGATTTGCGCCATGGCGGCGATGTCGTCCTCGGTGGCGGACTCATTGCGGGCCCCACGGTCTCCCATCGCGTAGCCGCGGACCGCGCCGTGGGCGATCTGGGTTCCGAAATCGACTGCAAGCGATTGCTTTTCGACTGCATCCAGGTACTCCGGGAAGCTCTCCCAGCCCCACTTGATGCCTTCGGTCAATGCCGTTCCGGGGATGTCTTCGACACCCTCCATCAGCTCGATGAGCCACTGCTCGCGACCGGGCTGCACCGGGGCGAACCCCACACCGCAGTTGCCGCTGACCACGGTGGTCACCCCGTGCTGGCTACTCGGTTCGAGCAGACCGTCCCAGCTGATCTGGCCGTCGTAGTGCGTGTGAATGTCGACGAAGCCGGGTGTGACGATCTTGCCGGTGGCGTCGATGCTCTGGGCGGACTCCCCTGTTAGGCCGGCGTCGTCACCGTCGCGGCGGCGGACTTCGACAACCCGCCCATCCTTGATGCCGATATCGGCTCTGAAGGGCTTGTCGCCCGTACCGTCTACGACGGTGCCACCAGTGATCGTCAGGTCGTACATCTGTGCCTCCTCGACGGTGCGCCGACAGCCAGGGTAATCCGGGTCACCAGCGTTGGTAGACACAATTTCAAAACTGTCATCAGTGTCGGTCGGTAGTTAACCTGCGGAATCAATTGTTCGCGCCGTAAATATTTGCCAGGTCCGCGCATCCACGTCCCATCTCCGGGACACATGAATCATGCTTGAAGTGCAGCGATGAGGATTAGAAACAATTAATGGTCCGGCAACGAAATCCGTAGTACATTTCCAACAGGTTGAGTTCACAGCCGCCCGGAGATGCCAATGCGCGAGGGCCTACGAACTCTCGCAGCGAAGTCTCGACACGAGCTTGCGCCTTGCACCCCGGCAGCATTGCGGAACACAAATATTTGGAGGCGTGATGTCTGTTGCCACCACCGCGACGCCCTTGGGGGTTGCCCGCCTGGGCCGTGACCGTGCAGATCACGGGCTGTTCCGGGCGCGAGAGCTCAGCGCGACCACCGTTCTCGTCGCCGCGGTCGGGGAGGTCGACGCGGCGAACTCCGATGAGCTGCTCAGCTATGTCCACAAGCTCCTGGGCGACTACGACCAGCTGGTCCTGGATCTGTCGCGACTCAGCTTCTTCGCAACCGACGGCTATTCGATCCTGCAGCGCATCCAAGCGCGCTGCTCACGGCTCGGAATCGACTGGGTGCTGGTTCCGGGCCCGGAAGTTGCGCGAGTGCTCCGCGTCTGCGATCCCGACGAGCAGTTCACCACCGCGGGCAATATCGTCTCGGCGGTAGCCGCACTGGCCCGGGGCCCGCACACTCATCTGCAGCTCGCCCCGCTGGCCAAGTAGTCCCAGCCGCGCTTCCTAGACTGGCCGGTATCGGTCGGTTCAATCGGAAGCGGGCAGCCCATGGCCACACACGGTCGCAACCTCAACGATGTCGTGACGCAGTTTTGGACCATCGCCGCGCCGCTCTACGACCACCCGGGACTCCAGCAGTGGGTTTACCGCCCCGCCCAGGACGAGGTGATCGACGAGCTCCGCGCCCATGGCTCTCGCCGAATCGCTGATATCGCTTGCGGGACAGGCATTCTGGCCGCTCGCATCGCAGAAGAGCTGGAGCCCGACGAGATCTACGGCGTCGATATGTCCGACGGCATGCTGCGCCAGGCCCGAGCACGATCACCGCAGGTGGACTGGCGCAAGGGCCCGGCCGAACAGCTGCCCTTCGACGACGAAGCCCTGGATGCCATCGTCTCGACATCCGCGTTCCACTTCTTCGACCAGCCGGCGGCGATGCGCGAGTTCCACCGAGTGCTACGACCGGGCGGTCTGGCGGCGGTCGCGACCATCAGCCCGCCCCAGCTTCCGCTACTGGGGCGGCTCACCAACTCCCGGTCCAGCGCCGCCCACAATCCCTCGGCGCAAGAGATGCGCACACTGTTCGCCGACGCCGGCTTCACCATCACCGACCAACGCCGGGTCGACCGGCCGCTATGGACCAAAGGTGTGTGGGACCTGGTCACCATCGGCGAGAAGGGCTGACGCTTACGGTGAATCGAGCGCCGATACTCTGAATCTCATGGCCATCGAGCTGCTCGCCCACAGTGTCGAAATCGGTCTGGTCACCACGAACCTGGACCGAATGGTCGAGTTCTACGAGAACTTCCTCGGCCTGCCGTTCCAGCTCGACCTCGACTTCCCCGGCGGCACGATGAAGCGCTACCTGATTGGGGACAACACCCTCAAACTGGTCACCTACGATCAGCCGCCTGCCGCGGAGGTGACACCCGGCGGCGGACGTGCTCAGACCGGCGTTCGGTACCTCTCCCTGGTGGTCAAAAACGTCTCGGAAGTCGCCGAGCAGGTGACAGCCGCCGGATACGAGATTGTCGAACCGCTCACCGCTTTCACCGCGCTGCCCGGCATCGGTTGGCTGTTCGTCGCCGATCCCGACGGCAACTGGGTGGAACTGGCCGGACCCCTGTAGTTCCCCGGGTCGCTTCGCTCCTGCGCGCCGGACGTAGATCTGGCGCGGCTATTCTTCCGACGTCAGCCGAACTCAGCGCGGAGGAGCCCCATGGCCATCGATCTACTGGCAAAGAACATCGAAGTCGGTTTGGTCACCACCAACCTCGACGCCATGGTCGAGTTCTACGAGAACTTCCTCGGCCTGCCCTACACCGGCGACCTCGATTTCCCCGGCGGCACGATGAAGCGTTACGCGCTCGGTGACAACGTGCTCAAGCTGATCACCCTCGACCAGCCGCCGGCCGCACCGGCGACACGGGGCGGGGGGCCGGCCGCCGCCGGCATCCGCTACTACACCGTGGTGGTGGCCAGCGTGACCAAGGCCGCCGAGCAGGTGAAGGCCGCCGGATACGAAATCGCGCAGGAGCTGGCCGAGTTCGCCCCGGTCCCCGGCATGGGCTGGATGTTCGTCGCTGACCCCGACGGCAACTGGGTCGAGCTCGTCGGACCGCTGTAGACCGTCGTAGCCTGGGATTGTGCCCGACCTGCATCCTGACCTTGCGATCCTCGCTCCCCTGCTGGGCACCTGGGCGGGGGCCGGCGCCGGCGAGTATCCGACGATCGACTCGTTCGGCTATCGCGAGGAGATCACCATCGGTCACCTCGGCAAGCCGTTCCTGACCTACTCACAGCGCACCCGCGCCACCGACGACGGCCGGCCTTTGCATGCCGAGACCGGCTATCTCCGGCTGCCTGCACCCAACCGGATCGAACTGGTTGTGGTGCATCCCACCGGGGTCACCGAAATCGATGAGGGCGCGCTGTCCGTCGAGGGCGACGACCTGACCATCGAGGTGGTGTCGACCGCCATCGGGCTCACCAGCTCCGCGAAAAGCGTTACCGCGCTGAGCCGTTCGCTTCACCTCACCGGTGACCAGCTGAGCTACCGCCTGGCGATGGCCGCTGTCGGCGAACCCCTGACCCATCATCTGGCCGCAACGCTGCACAGGCAGCCGGGGTGAGCTCCTCCCCCGCCCGCCAGCGACGCATCGCCGTTCCGACCGACTTCGACGCCGTCACCGATGTCGGCGTCGAAGACCACGGCGACGTCTCGGCGGCCACCGCCGAGCGGATCTGGCAGTCAGTGCGGCACTGGTACGCCGCGGGCATGCACCCGGCCATCCAGCTGTGCCTCCGGCACAACGGAAAAGTCGTGCTCAACCGGGCGATCGGGCACGGCTGGGGCAACGGGCCCGCCGACCCGCCCGACGCCGACAAAGTGCCCGTCACCATCGCGACCCCGTTCTGCGTGTACTCCGCGGCCAAGGCGATCAGTACGACGGTGGTGCACATGCTCGTCGAGCAGGGACACTTCTCACTCGACGACCGGGTCTGCGACTACCTGCCGAACTACACCAGCCACGGCAAGGACCGCACCACCATCCGCCATGTGATCACCCATAGCGCAGGGGTGCCATTTGCGACGGGACCACGGCCAAACCTCAAGCGGATGAACGAGAGTGACTACGCTCGGGAAATGCTGGGTGAGCTCAAGCCCATCCACCGACCCGGATTGATGCACATCTACCACGGCCTGACCTGGGGGCCGCTGGTCCGCGAGATCGTCTCGGCCGCCACCGGGCGCAACATCCGCGACATCCTGGCTGACCAGATCCTGGATCCGTTGGGGTTTCGGTGGACGAATTACGGTGTGGTCGAACAGGATGTCCCCCTGGTCGCCCCCAGTCACGTGACCGGAAAACCGCTGCCTGCTCCACTTGCCGCCGCGTTCCGCACCGCCGTCGGCGGCACACCAGCACAGATCATCCCGTTCTCCAATACCCCGCTGTTCCTCACCGGAGTAGTCCCATCGTCCAGCACGATCTCGACGGCCGACGAACTGTCCCGATTCGCCGAAATACTGCGCCGCGGTGGCGAACTCGACGGAGTGCGGATCATGCGAGCTGACACGCTGCGGGCCGCGACTGCACCGGCCCGGCGGCTGCGGCCCGACATCGCGACAGGACTGGCGCCGATCCGCTGGGGCACCGGTTACATGCTGGGGTCCACCAGGTTTGGACCGTTCGGGCGCAACGCGCCGGCCGCGTTCGGCCATACCGGACTGACCAACGTGGCGGTCTGGGCGGATCCGGAGCGGCAGCTGTCGGTCGGGCTGATCAGCAGCGGTAAACCTGGACAGCACCGCGAAGCCGGGCGCTACACCGCGTTACTCGACCGCATCAACGCTGAGATCCCCCGCGCCGGCAGGTGAATTGTGCCCGCCCGGCGGGGCGGATAACGTACCGGCCATGGGTGACTCGCTGCTGCAGCAGCAACTCGACGAGGTGCGCGCCCTGCTTGTGCGGGCCCGGGAATTGTTCGGCACGAATCCTGTTGCGCCACCTGAGATCATCGCCCCCGACGCCGAGTCCCCGCGCGACCGGTAGCCGGAGTCAGGGCGCCTCGGGCCGCAGCCGATGCTGGGCCAGCGCCTCAGTGGCGAGCTTGAGTTCACGGCTGCCCGCGATGTCATCTGACGGCGTATGGCCCGCCGCCACGATTTCTGCGCGAACCTGCATCAACGCCTTTAGGTAGGACACGTCAGCGGTCAGCAGGATCGCTTGCGCCAGGGTGTCCGCGGTGGCATCCATGGCCGCTTCGGCCAGCGCCACGCTGTGCAGGTATCCGCCCCGGCACGAGCGGAACAGGATGTGCCCACTGGGATGGACGGCATCGAACTCCGGGTCCGGTGCGGTCATGGACCATCCTCGGTGATCCGACCCAGCTCCGCGGCAGCGGCAGTGTCCTGCTGCTCCCAGACGTCGGCGGCGTAGCGCAGGTTGGTGGCGAGCTCGGCGTGCGCCGCCGCCTGCTGCTCGTAGCAGACTCGCCGCTGATCCAGCAGTTCGCGGCCAGCGTCGCGCAGCTCCCCGAAGATCGGGCCAAGCGAATCGAGGCTGGCCAGGATGTCCGCGTGCCGCGACGGCACCGAGCTCAGCTGCTCGGCGGTGTCCTGGTGGTCACGAGCCGCCCTGCGCAGTTCGTCGGGCACCACATGGATGCGCTCGGCCATGTCACTCTCCTATCGGTGGGCCGGCCGTTACCGCCGGCCGGGTCGGAGTCGGTTGGTCTGGTTTCGGCGTTCGCGTCGTGCTGCCCGGTTCCGGCGGATGCTCCCACCCTAGAAAGCTCGGCCCGGTGACGCTGGCAATGGGTTGGATCTGATTGTTGAATACCGCTTTGCCGTTGCCCAGGGCCAGTGCGTGCCGATCGGTCAGCATCCCGATATCGCCGGGGATGACCCGGGTGGGGTCGATCGGCTGCGGCACGGCACTGCCGGGCGCCGGGATCGTGATGCCCTGCTGTCGGAACGCCTCCGGGATGGGCGTGCCGGCGACGGCGGCGGTGATGGCGGCGGCCAGCGCAGGAGTCGGCGCTGTGACGGTTTCGCCGTTCGGCAGGTGCACGACGGTCGCGTCGTCCGAGGTCGGCGCGGTGGGCTCCTCCGCCGCGGCCTCATCCTCTGCATCGGCTGGCGGGTCGTCCGCACCGTCATCGACGGGCTCGTCGAGCATCGGGGTGTCGAGCAGGCTGTCATCGGTGGGTAACCGCGGCGACGTCAGGTTGTCGAGAGTCGGCGGCAGTGGCGCCGGACCCGGGGCCGGACTGCCGCTCCCGCCACCAAACGCGGGCATTCCCGCCATTGGCGGGATCATCGGCGCGGGCATCGGTTGGCTGGCGGCGCTCGGCTCCGGCGGGAGCTCGGCGAGATCGTCGGGCAGTAGCGCATCGTCGAGAGGGTCGGCCGCAACCGGCGGGAGGTCGGTAGGCATTGGCGGATGCTCGGCGGCCGGTGCTACCGATTTCGGTTCCGGTGCCTTTTCGTCCGTGACGTCCGGGGTGGCGCCCACGTAGAGCGATGCCAGCGCGGCGGCCAGCGTCGCCTTGGAGGTGTCGTCCAGACCCGCGGTTTCCACGACGGCCTTGATGTCGCGCAATTTTCCGATGAGATAGCGCTGGAACGTGCGGGCACCCGCTGGGGTGTCCAGATCGGTGCGGGTGGCGACTGCGTTCTCGATATCGCGCTGCAGACCGTCGAGTGCCTCCCGGCCCGCGGCATGCGTGCTGTGCGCATTGAGTACTGCAGTGATGACCTGGAGGTCGAGCTGCGCGCTCACCGAATGCTGCTGGACCAGCGAGGTTTCAGCGGTACGGATGGCGTCTGCCGCTCGGCCCTCCGCGACGACCGGGCCCGGTACCGCGGGCGGCACCGGATCGAACACTTGGCGGTGCTGGGCGCGAATCTTGGCCACCACGTTGTCAATTCCGTTCGGCGAGATGACGTTGACCGGGCTGGTGACCAAGGCGAGGTCCGCGTCCGACAGCCCCGTCATCCACGCCCGATTGTCGCCGGTGGCAACACCCACGCGCGCTATGGCGTCGAGCAAGTCTTGGTAGCTCGCCACCGGTGCCCCTTCATGCCGGCGACTGTATCCAGCCAACCCGGGGCCGACAATTCACCCGCTCACTGTGGTGTGGATGGCAACCGATACCGGCCGAGAAGCTGCTGTAGCACAACCACTTTGGCATCAGCGTCGGCACGTGCTGTGGTGAGAATGTCACTGATCTCGTGCTGCTTGTCGATCAGGAACCGGGCAAACTCACGTCCTTCGGACGGCGCGGTCACCGTGCGCTGGGCGACCGCTGCTTCGATCTCGGCGCTGACGGCGTCGAGCTTGCGGATGGCTTCTGTCGCGGCGGCGTGGGCACTGGCGACCACCGCGGCCAGTTCGGCGTCGGCCTGGGCGAGATCGTGATCGCGCACGGCGAGCACCGATCGGGCGGCTTCAAGTGCCTCCCCCGACGCTCCGGCGTGCTCAGCCATGGGTCGACGGTACTCAGCGGGATTTCGCCGAACAACTCACATAGCGTCCGAGGAGTCCTGCGACTAGAGCGGCCGGCGGATCGCGACGTTGGCTCCCATGCGGCTGATCTGCACGTTGGCCCCGGCGTGTGGTGCCTCCACCACCATCCCGTTGCCGATCGCCAGCTGGACGTGCCCGGCGTGCGGGAACACCAGATCGCCGGGCCGGACCTGGGAGCGGGCCACCGACACGCCGTCGTTGATCTGGTCGTAGGTGGTGCGGTCCAGATGTACCCCGGCCTGGGCATATGCCCACTTCACCAGGCCTGAGCAGTCGAACCGATCAGGTCCGGCCGCACCCCAGACATAGGGACAACCCAACCGCGAGAGCGCTGCCCGCACGGCCAGCGCCGCGCGTTCATTCGGCGCGGGTACCCGCAGACGATGGCGGCGGTACCGCAATGCGCGCACCAGCGCCAGACGCCGGCGGGCCCGCCGGCGGGCGGCAAGGACGTGGGCGTGCTGGGCCCGCAACCGTCTTGCGCGGCGGCGCATCAGCTCACGTTGGGCGACCGGATTGTCGGGGGCTGATTCGGCGTCGGCGCGGGCGGCATCGAGCACAGCCCGGGTCTGCTGATGTGCCTCGCGCTGGTCGCGCTGCGCACGGGCCAGGATCGCCGACAGCTCGGCATCGACGCGGCGGACTGCGCCGAGATCCTCGCGGTGCCGGTCGGCGGCCTGGCGGTAGGCGGCGGGCAATCCGTCCGGTGACGCTGACGGGAGCCCGGAAGTCGGTTCCAGCACCGGCATTTCACGCCGGCCAGCGAACAGCGCATGGGCCCGGCCCAGGATGTCCAGCTCGGGAGCGGTCACGACTGCTCCTCGACGAATGCCCGCACTCGCGGCAGCGCACCCGGTGGGATGGCACCGCGGTTGCGGATGTCCCACACCTGGTCCACTCCCACCCCCAGCAGTGTCGCGATCACTGACTCCGGCAGATCCGAGCGTGCGCAGGCTTGGTCGAAGCGGGCGCTGATGCTGCCGGGCATCCGGGCCAGCAGGCCCGTTCGGATTGCTTCCAGCGACTTGAGGTGGGTCATCAGACGATCCGCTGATTCGGCGCCGGCGTTGACCGCGACGCGCCACGAGTTGGCGGCCAGCAGTTCCGCCTTCACGCATTGCTCGATCACAGACTGAATATACGTTTCGTATTCGTTTGACGTCTCCGCTGGCAGCCGGGCTATCAACGAGTTGAGCGAATCCAGGTGCGCCTCGGCGTGCCCTTCGAGGACATCGGCGTCGCTGTGGCGGCTCACGATGATGCCGGCGGTGGCCCGCGGCTGGGTCGAGTCGGCTGGCGAGCTGGCCAGAATTTGAGCGATCTCGGCGTCCGGATCGTCGGCAACAACCAGCCGCGCATACGTCCCAGGCGGCAGGCCCAATCCGTTTTCAACCTTCTGAACTGTGCCTTTGTGGGGTTTGCGGACTCCGCGTTCGAGAAAGCTCAGGCCCATGATGCTGACTCCGGTGGCCGCAGCCAGATCGGCCAGTGACCAGTCCCTAGCTTCCCGCAATGTCCGAATGGCCGCGCCCGCCGCCTCTCGGCTCACCGTGGGGCTCCAGCCATATACGGAGCGTACACAGCGTGGTTCGTATATACGTTTTCTTCTACGTTTCTCTTGCCATCCGCGCCGAACGCATATACGCTTCCGTCATTGAATCTCGTCAAGGAGGCTCCGATGAACAACCGCCCATGCTCGCTCGAGCCGGATCTCTGGTTCGGCTATGCCGACGACGACGCCAGTGACGGCGCGGCCAAGGCCCGCGTCTACGAGCAATCGGCCACCCGCGCCAGGACGATCTGCCTGCGCAGGTGCCCGCTGGCCCAGCAGCGCGCGTGCGCCCGCGCCGCCGTCGAGGGCGGCGAGGAGTACGGGGTGTGGGCCGGGGTGAAGCTGCCCGGCGGTCAGTACCGCAAGCGGGCCCAGCTGGCCCATGCCCACGATGTTCTGCAACGCATTGCCGACGGGCAGCTCAACCCGCGCGAGCTACCCGAGAGCGCGGAACTGCTGGCTCGCAGCGAAGCGCTGCCAGCCCAGGTGGCAACCGTCGTCCACCTGCCGCTGGGCCAGCCGCGCACCGCCGCGTGATCTAGCTGGAAGTTATCGCAGCAGAACGCTTCTGCATGTTCGCGTCCACCTCACGCTGCCACACGTCATAGGCGTGCGTGGTGTCGACCTCGAGCTCGAAGCGGTTGGTCATATCCGGGGTGACATCGGCGACGTCGACGTAGAACTGCTCGTACCACCGCCGGTACTGGTAGAGCGCCCCGTCTTCCTCGCACAGCAGCGGGTTTTCGATCCGGGTCTTGTGCTTCCAGATCTCGACGTCCTGCAGGAAGCCGACTTCATAGATCTTCGAGTACGACTCGGCGAGCTTGGCGGTCTTCTCTTCTGACAACCCCGGCATGCTCTGCACCGAGACCCCGAACTGCAGCATGAATGAGTTCTGACTGATCGGGTAGTGGCAGTTGATCAGGACCGACTCCACAGTGAAGTCCGGTCCGAGGTCGTTGTGCAGCCAGTTGATCATGTACGACGGCCCGAAGTATGTGGCCTCCGAGCGCAGCTTGGTGCCCTCCCACAGCCGTTCAGGATGCTCGGTGAAGTCTTGGCGGCCTTTGGATTCCATGAACTGGCTGGCGGTGTGTCCTTCGAAGACGTTCTTGAAGTAGGTGGGGTAGGCGTAGTGGATGTAGAAGAAGTGCGCCATGTCGACGTTGTTGTCGACGATCTCGCGGCAGTGCGCCCCCTCGATGACCATCGAGTTCCACGCCCATTTCGACCACCGGCCCTCGTCGTAGCCCTCGATCGTCGGCGGGGTGAGTTCTGCGCTCGGCGTTCCCCGTTCGGGGTCGTGCCACACCAGTAGCTGTCCGTTGACTTCCAAGGTCTGCCACTTGCGTGTGCGTGCCAGCTTCGGAACCCGTTTGGCATAGGGGATTTCGACACAACGGCCGGTTGCGCCGTTCCAGCGCCAATCGTGAAATGCGCACGCCAGGTTGTCACCCTTGATCGTGCCCATCGCCAGGTCGGCGCCAAGGTGGCGGCAGTAGCCGTCGAGCACCTGGATGTCGCCGTTTGAGTCGGCGTAGACCACCAGCTTGCTGCCGAATGCTTCGATGCCGTGTGGCTTGCCGTCACGGAAATCATCGGCCAAGCCCAGGCAATGCCAACCCCGCGCAAATCGCGTCATCGGCGTGCCGGGGTCGATCTCCCGGATCTCGGTCATGTGGCGCACATCCTTTTCACTCTGGCTGAGGGGCACCCAGCCCTAATTTAAGCACGAGTGCTTAAATCTGCCTAGCATGCATTTAGACTGCTGGCGTGGACCGCGGCGCTCGATCTCGAGAAGAGCTGCTCGACGCCGCCGAACGGCTGATTGCCGAGCATGGCTTCGAGGTGCCATTGCGCGAGATCGCCAAGTCCGCGGGGCAGCGCAACAACTCTGCGGTCAACTACTACTTCCGCAGCCGCCAAGACCTGATTGACGCGGTGGTGGCCCGTCGGCTGATGCCGATGGAGGTCGAGCGTCAAGCCCTGCTCGATCGCATGTCTGACGAGCAGATGGCCGACGCACACGCGGTGCTGCGGATCCTGGTCGGACCCTTCTTCCACAGCGAAGGCACCCACTACGCGCGATTCCTCGAGGTGGTCCGGATCCGGCTGAACAGGGAGCCGCAAAGCCCCGCCGAGTCCGCCTGGCCGCGCATCCTGGACGCGCTGGCCAGGCTGGTTCCGCTCAAGGAACGCAGTGCCAGAGAGAGCCGGGTCAGCGCCGTCGCGACCACGATGTTCGCCCTGCTGGCCGACCATGAGCGGCGGGTCGAGGCAGGCGACGGTCCCCGAGGGCAGCAGCGGAGCCACTCGCGGGGTGGCGCGGACAGCCTCGAAGAGATCGTCACAATGCTGGCGGCGATGCTGACCGCGGCGCCGGTGGCCGCCGCCGCGACTCGCTGACTGTGGCAATTCCCGTCGGGGGAGCGCATCTGCGGATAGAACTGTGTCCGTGCGGATCGTTGTCGTGGTGGCGCTGGCGGGCTTGATCACGCTCGTGGTGGCGGTCCTGACCGACAACACGTTCGTCGCGATAGGTGTGATCGCGTTGGCCGTCCTGGGCATCCTGTTACTGCTGCGGGACTGGCGTTCCGACCGTCGAGCGCCCGCCACACCTGTCGAGACTGCCGAGGTCGATGAGCCCGAGCCGGAGACGGTTGCCATCCCCCTGAGTCCGGAGATGTTCGCGCCGGACATCTCCACCGACAGTGACGGCCCGTCGGCGGACGCCCGCGCGGACTAGCGGGGGGAGTCGCGGGGATGAGCAATCTGGAGACCACGCCGACGGAATTCGCCTGCGTGTCAACAGATGCCGCAGAGCTCGAAGTCCTCTCACCGCGGGAGGTCCCGTTGGGCGGACCGCGCGCGCTGCCGGTCCGGCGGACCTTGCCGCAGCGCCAGCGCTCGCTCATCGGCGCCTGGTGCTTCGCCGACCATTACGGCCCGCAGGACGTGCGGCAGGCCGCCGGCATGGATGTGCCGCCACACCCGCACACCGGCCTGCAGACCGTCAGCTGGCTGTTCCGAGGACAGATCGAGCACCGCGACAGCGCCGGCGTGCACCAGCTCGTCAACCCGGGCGAGCTGAACCTGATGACGGCCGGAGCCGGCATCTGCCACTCCGAGGTGTCGACGCAAAAGACCACCGTGCTGCATGGCGTGCAGCTGTGGGTGGCGCTTCCCGATGCCCACCGCAACGTCGCACGCGATTTCGATCACTTTGTGCCCGAACCCATCTCGCGAGACAGTGCCGAGATCCGGGTTTTCCTGGGTGAGTTGGCCGGCCAGCGTTCACCGGTGCACACGTTCACGCCGCTGTTGGGGGCCCAGCTCGACCTGGCAGCTGGGTGCACGATCGACCTCGACATCGACGCCGGCTTCGAGCACGGGGTGCTGGTGGATCTCGGCAGGGTCGACGCCGCGGGACGGGCGCTGGAATCCGGTGAGCTGGCATACCTGGGACCCGGCTGCACCACCGTGCGTCTGCACAACCCCGCCGGGATGGCGGCCCGGGTCGTGCTGCTCGGCGGAGCACCGTTCACCGAGGACCTGCTGATGTGGTGGAACTTCGTCGGGCGCAGCCACGACGAGATCGTCTCCTACCGCCAGCTGTGGCAGGACGGCGATGATCGGTTCGGAGCCGTCAGCGGGTACACCGGACCAGTCCCGCGATTGCCCGCACCCGCGCTGCCCGCCACCCGATTGCGACCGCGCCGCCAAACCTGAAGGAGTTCCCATGACCACCGACAAAACCGGCGCGCCCACTACCGTCACCGCAGGCACAGACCAGTTCACCCTTGCCGGCCTGCGCATCGTCGCCGTGTGCCCGATGGTCGCCGATTACCTCGACAAGCATCACGACTTCGACGACGTCATCGATCCACTTACTCCGGACATCAAGCGTCACCTGCAGACGGTGCCAGGCGGGTAACCACCGCTGCGCCGCTATCGTGTGAGCTCGTGACAGATCTGGGCAGCACCGATAGCACCTCGCGGGCCTATGCCGTCTCGGACGGCGACGTGCTGTTGCCCGGCCCGGCAGCACAGGGCCCGTGGGGTCCGACGATCAGCGGGCATGTCGTCGGCGGCTTCCTTGCACGCTCGCTGGAACAGGTCGGCAGCGGGCCCGGGCTGGTGCCCGCCCGACTGACCGTCGACCTGCTGCGGCCCACCGCGATCGCACCCCTGGAGGTTCGCACCACCGTGCAGCGTGACGGCCGGCGCATCCGGTTGGTCGATGCCGAACTCGTCCAGAACGATGTCGTCGTGTCCCGGGCCAGTGCGGTGTTCCTGCGCCGCGGTGAGCACCCGAGCGGCGACATCTGGTCCTCGCCGGTGACCATGCCGCCGCTGCCCCCGGATCCCGGTCCGCTGCCCGACGATTTGATGATGTTCGTCTGGGGATACGGGGGAGACGGCGGGTCCAGCGGAGCGATGGGTTTCACCGAGTGGAATGACGCCGCCGGCCCCAAGTACGCCTGGATCCGGCAAGTCCGTCCGCTAATCGAAGGCGAAGTCACCAGCCCGTTCGTCCAGGTGGCGATGGCCGGTGACGCAACGAGCGCGTTATCCCATTGGGGCACTAAGGGTTTGCGTTACATCAACGCCGACTACACCCTGACCCTGGCCCGCGAGCCAGTCGGCGACTATATCGGCCTGGCGGCCATGTCCCATAACAGCTACGACGGTGTGGCCTCCGGCGCGGCGGCGGTGTTCGACGCACAGGGCCCGATCGGCAATGCGATCACGGTGGGGTTGGTCAACCCGGCGGAATCGTTTCACCCACGGGCGTAGAACGGTCCGGTGAGAAGCGCCGGCCGGGCCGCGGGCGGCCGACCTTCGACGACCGACCTCAGGGCCAGGGACCGCCCACCGGCGGACCGCCCCCGCGGGGCGACTGATTCTGCAGGATGCCTAGACAGGTGCCCACCGACTTGCCCGGGATGCACGGGATGCCGCCAACGCTCGGCAGACCGTTGCCCACATAGCACTGACCGGTGATGGGGTCCGACAGATGCCCGATCGGGCAGGCGGCGGCCGGGGCCGCGACCACGACCGGCGCGGCCACGAACAGCGCCCCGCACGCGGCGGCCAACAACGCCCTGGAAATCCCCGCCCGCATGCCCATCCTGTGACCTTACTGCGAGATCGATCCGCGGGCGGCGATGTTGGTCAGGCCGCCCGGCGAAGACGTCGGACCGGATGCCCGGATAGCCGACCAGGCTCACTCGTATTCCAGGTCCAACACCGGAGTGGGCCGACGGAATCCGTGAGTGACGACCAATAGCCAGACGAAGCCTATTGCCAGCCAGATCAATCCGATCGTCAGCGCGGTACCCGACAGGCTGGTCCACAGCCAGGCGGTGAGCAGGAACCCGATCAACGGAGCGATCACGTTGAGTAGGATGTTGCGTTCCCGCATGTCGACGAAGTAGTGCTTGATCACCGACAGGTTCACCACCGAGAACGCCACCAGCGCACCGAAACTGACGACCGAAGCCAGAATCGTCAGATCGATCCAGATCGCGAGCAGCGAGATGACGCTGACGGTGAGAATGGCGTACACCGGGGTGCTGTATTTGGCGGACACATGCCCGAAGACCTTGCGCGGCAGGATGCCGTCGCGACCCATCGCGTACAGGATCCGGGCTACCGAAGCCTGCGAGGTCAACGCCGAACCGAGCGCGCCGGCCACGTAGGCCGCGGTGAAGAACGTGTTGACGAATGCCCCGCCCGCGGCCAGCATCACGTCGGTCGAACCGGTGTCCACATCGGCGAACTTGTTGGACGGGAACACCAGCTGCGACACATAGGACAGCAGGATGAAGATGATCCCCGAGACGATCGTCGCGATCATGATCGCCTGCGGCACCGTGCGTCTGGCGTCGCGAGCCTCCTCGGACAGCGTGGAGACCGCGTCGAAACCGAGGAACGACAGACACAGGATCGCGGCGCCGGCCAGGACCGGGCTCATGCCGCCTGCGGTGCCGTCACCGGTGAAGGGCGCCAGCAGGTCGACGGTGCCGTAGCCGGTGGTCTTGGCGATCGCGAGGGCGACGAACACCACGATGAAGATCGCCTGGATGGCGATGATGAGGAAGTTGGCCCGCGCGACGGACACGATGCCGATGATGTTGAGCACCGTGACGATCGCTATCGACACAACGACGATGACCCAGGCGGGTAGCGCCGGTAGCGCCGCGTTCAGGTAAAGCCCGATGACCAGATAGTTCAGCATCGGCAGGAACAGGTAGTCCAGCAGCAGCGACCACCCGGCCAGGAAGCCGGCGGGTGCCCCGAAGGTGCGCTGCGTGTAGGTGTAGGCCGAACCGGCGACCGGAATCGCCGCCGCCATCCGCGCATAGGACAGCGCGGTGAACACCATGGTGATGAGCGTGACGATGTAGGCCAGCGGCAGCCGGCCGCCCGAGGTTTCGGTGACGATGCCGTAGGTGGTGAATACGGTCAGCGGGACCATGTAGACCAAGCCGAACAAGACCAGCGACGGCAGGCCCAGCGCTCGTTTCAGGTGCCCCTCGTGGGGACCGGTGATGTATTCCGCGGTCATGGTCGTACCTTTCGTTCGTCAGCCCGGTAGGCCTGCGCACCGCGCAAGTAGGTGGCGCGGATGCCCACGCCCGGCAGATCCAGCGGCGGTGTGTTCCGCGGATCCTGGTCGAGCCACACCAGGTCGGCGCTGGCGCCGGGAGTGATCGCTCCCCAGGTGTTTTCGGCATAGGCCTGGTAGGCAACGGCACCGGTGTACGACGACAGCGCACGCTCGATCGGCACGATCTCGTGCGGTGTCCACCCGCCTTTCGGCTGACCTTCGGCGGTGAGCCGGGACGTCGCCACCGCGATGCCGTCCAGTGGGGCACCCGAGGACACCGGCCAGTCCGATCCGAACGCCAGTGCGGCACCGGAGCGGTTCAGGGTCTGCATCTGGTATTGCCGATCGGCCCGTTCGGTGCCGAGCCGGGGGATGGTCAGCACGGTCATCAGCGCATCCATCTGGGCCCACAGCGGTTGCATGTTAGGGATGACGTCGAGCGCGGCGAACCGTCCGATGTCGGCGTCGTCCACGAGCTGTACGTGGGCGATCACCGGCCTGCGGTCCCGACTTCCGTTGCGCGCCTGGGCATATTCGATCGCATCGAGGGCTTGGCGGACGGCGGCATCACCAATGGCGTGGATGTGGATCTGCAGTCCGAGTTCGTCGACCCGGCGGGCCGCCTCGGCCAGTGAGTCACCCTCCCAGTTCTGCATGCCGTGGCTATGCAACCCGGAACAGTAGGGCGCCAGCAGCGCACCGGTCTCGTTCTCGACGACACCGTCGGCGAAGAACTTCACCGTCTGCGCGGTCAGCAGGGGCGACCCCGCTTCCTCGACAGCGCGTCGCGACGCCGCGAATTGTTCGATCTGCGTGTCGAAATGGCGCGGATCGGCGTAGAGCGCCAGGTTGAACCGCATCCGCAGAGCACCCTGGCCGGCCGCGGCCACATAGGTGGCGACATCGCCGGGTTCGACCCAGGCGTCCTGCACCCATGTCACACCGCGGGCCAGGAAATAGTCTGCAGCCGTCTCAAGCGCACCGATGCGGTGGCGCTCGTCACGTGGCGGCATCACGTTCATTACCAGATCGGTTGCGCCCCACTCCCGCAACGTACCCAGCACGGAACCGTCCGGCCGATGCGGGATTTCACCCAGAACCGGATCTGGCGTGTCAGGGGTGATGCCGGCCCGCTCGATGGCCGCGGTATTGCACCACAGCGTGTGGTAGTCCCACGCCCGCAGCACAACCGGCCGATCCGGCACCGCCGCATCCAGCCAGCGGGCGTCGAATAGGCCACCGGGTGCGAGGCTGCCGTCGTAGGAGGCCCCGACGATCCAGTCCTCATCGGGATGGTCTTGCGCGTAAACCTTGACCGCAGTAACGATTTCGTCGATGGTGCTGCACCCGCGCACCGCGGGGCCGACGGCTTCGAGTCCACCATAGAGCGGATGGGCGTGGCCGTCGCCGAAAGACGGCATCAGGAATCCGCCCTCGAGATCGATGCGTTCGCACTCGATACCGGCGGCAAGTTCCGTTGCCTGCGCACCCAACGCACGGACCACCCCGTCGGTGACCAGCAGAGCATCGGCGTCGCTGCCCGTGCCCGTCCAGATCACACCGCCGGAGAACAGGATCGAGGTCATTTGACCACAGCCGTGGCGAGGTGTCCGGCGCCATAGGGCTCGTCGGCAACCACCGGACGAGTCAGCGCGGCATAGGTGTCGGGGCGGCGGGTCAGCAGGAAGGGGAACAGCTCCAGCCAGTCGCGGCGCTGGTCGAGGTCGAGATCGGTGACCAGCACGGCCTCCTCGTCGCGGGGGGCCTGCACGAGGATGCGGCCGTATGGGTCGGAGATGAACGAGGAGCCGTAGAAGGTCACCTTGCCTTCGTCGCCGACCCGGTTGGGCACCACCATGAAAAGCCCGCTGTTGATCCCGTTGGCGACGATGACCTGCTGCCACAGCGGCCGGGTGTCGAAGTCGGGGAAGACCGGTTCGGACCCGATGGCGGTGGGGTAGACGACGATCTCGGCGCCGGCCAGTGAGTAGTTCCGGGCGACCTCGGGAAACCACTCGTCCCAGCAGGTCGGCAAGCCGATGCGAGCGTCGAGACCGTCCGGGGCGTAGACGGGGTAGGGGTCGGCGCCGGGGCCGGGCCGGAAATAGGTGTCCTCGTAATAGCCCGCCGAGATCGGGATGTGCAGCTTGCGGGTGCGGCCGACGAGTTCGCCGGCGGGGGAGACCAGGATTGCGGTGTTGTAGCCCAGGCCGTCGTGCGTCTCGGGCGCCTTCTCGTAGAGCGACGCGTGCACGTAGATCCCATGGGCCCGTGCGGCGTTCGCCGCCAGTTCGAAGGTGGGGCCGTCCGCCAGGTCCTCGGCCAACGCGGCGGGGTTGGCTCCAGCCGGGGTGTCGGCGGGATAGCGCAGCAGGGTGATCTCGGGCAGGAAGACCACCGATGCGCCTTCGGCGGCCGCCCTGTCGATGCCGCCGCGCAGGGCGGCCACCAACTCGTCGCGGTCAGGGCGCCACCGGTGCTGAACCAGTCCTACCCGTAGTGGCGGCCGAAGCGACGGGCCCGAGCGGGAAAGCGGCTCGAGCGCGGGCGCGGTCAGGATCTTCATCCGGCTCCTAAAACGAATCTATTTCGTTTTAGTGTGAACTGGCTCATACTTCTTCGCAAGAGGGAGAGGGGATGTCATGGGCAGGCCGCCGACGCCGCTGCTGTCCATCGACCGGATCGCGTCCGCCGCGATGGAGTTGGTCAACGCCACCGGCGGTTTCACCATGCTGGATCTCGCGAAAAAACTGCAGGTCACCCCGTCCTCGCTGTACAACCACGTGACCGGCCGTGACCAGATCGTCGAACTGCTGCGCGAGCGGGCGATGTCGGAGGTCCAGTTGCCCGACGACGAGCCCGCCCGCCCGTGGGCCGATGTGGTCGCCGACATCCTGCGCTCGTACCGGCGCAGCTTCGCCCGGTATCCGCGGCTGATCCCACTGCTGACCGCCTATCCCGTCAACAGCAGCCACGCCATCGGGATGTACAACGTGCTGGCGATGACGCTGCGCCGGGCCGGATTCGACGCCGCCGACACCTTACGGGCGATCACGTTGATGGACTGCTTTGTGCTGGGGTCAGCGCTGGACCTGGCCGCGCCCGAGGAGCCCTGGGAGTCCGGCGCGGAGGTGGGACCGGAACTCGCGGCCGCATTGGCGACCGGCGGACCCCAGCCCGGGCGGGCCGACGACGCTTTCGAGTACGGACTGGCGGTGCTGCTGCGAGGGATGTCGCGGGAAGCCTGATCGTGGTCGTCAGTCGAGACTGGGTGCCTGCGCCTTTCGCTTGCGCTTGCGCCGGTAAAGATCGTCGTCGGCGGCTGCCAGCAGGGGCGGGAGATCGTCCGGCCCATCGAGCTTCCCGCACGCAACACCGACAGTGACGCGGACCGTGCCGTTGGCCAATGTCGAGGCGACTTCGTGGGCGCTCTGCATGTCGTATCCGCTGAGCAATACGACGAACTCGTCGCCGCCGAGTCGTCCGATCACCGCACCGCGGGGCATGTGCCTCCGCCACTGGCTGGTCAGGTCGACCAGGACCCGGTCACCGGCCGCATGACCCTTGTTGTCATTGATGGCTTTGAAGTCGTCGACGTCCAGGACGAGCACTGCCAGCGGGCGGTCGCGGCCACCGACCCGCGACAGCAATGAATTGGCCTGCCAGAGCAGACCGGCGCGATTCCAGACCCCGGTCAGGGGATCGCGGTCGGCGGCGTCGCGTAAGGCGGCGTGACTGAGCCCGAAAATCCAAATCGCGGAGCCGATGGACAAGACGAACAGCACGGGCCACAGCAGCGGCGCCGGTTGCGGGGCGAGCAACAACCCCGCCGTAGCCGCGAGACCCACGGCAGCGACGTAGGACCAGGTCACCAGCTGCCCGTGCCAGGTCCGCACAAAGATGCCGAGGAACATCAGCGGGATCAGCGACCAAACCTGGGCCGCGAGTACGTGGTGAAAGAACAATGCCGCAACCGGTGCGGCGCTCACGCACACCAGGGCCGACACGTAACGCCACCCTCGCAGCGGCCGTCGTACGCACAGCAGGACACCGACCGCGCTCAGGCCGGCCGCAACAACCTCCCCGCGGAAGTCGATGTTGTCGGTATCGCGGAACCACGCGATCATTCCCAGGCAGTAGACACCGGCGAAGAACAAGCAGTAGCTGGTCAGGATTCGACGGCGAAGCAGCAGCGGGGGTTCTCGCCCAGCGACCGAAGCGGTGTCCGTCATCAGGGCTTTCCGGTGCGTTCCCGGTGCTTGCAGCCCGGCCAGCAGCATGGGCGACGCATGCCTTCCTCCAACTCTTCCTGAGTCCGGCGGATGCGGCGCTCGCGGGTTTTCTCCTGCTTGGCGTCTTCGACCCAGCAGATGAACTCGTTGCGCGCCAGGGGAGTGATGTCGCACCAGGCCGCCAGCGCGGTGTCGTTGCCGAGCAGCGCGGTGCGCAGGTCAGCCGGCAGGTTGTGCACCACCCCGCCGGGTACCGTCTGCGTACTCATTAGGCCAGGTTAGCGAGTCTTGAGATCCCCTCAGCCCGGTGGCGGCTCATTTTCGGCCGCGACTGATGTTTCGCCTCACCACCAATTTGCTCGGGCTACCGTGCACCCCGTGCGGGAGCGTCGGTGAACGACGAACGGGCTGCTGGGCAGAGCAGCCTGCCGGGCGGGCCGTTCACGCGTTGGTGGCGGCTGCCCGACCAGTTCGACTGGCTTTCGGGATATCTGCGGGCACGCGGATTGGAGTTGCCTACCAAGTTGTTGATGGCGCTCGTCTCGTCAGCATTCGCACTCATGGGCGTGGACGTTCTGCACCGCGTCGGTGCTGTGCATCGCCATCGACGCCGTTCCTTCTGCCGTCGCCGAGCGACTGCCGGTTCACCTGTGTGCGGCCAAACGGGCCGGCAGCAATCAGACGCGGATCTGCCGGCCCGCCCGGCCGGGAGCTGAGCCCACATGCATGGCCTATCTTCAACGCTGTGGGGGGTTCGAGCGGACAACGGCTATCGCTGCGGACACTGATTTTCTGTTGTGTCGGCGTCATAACCCTGGTCTTCGTCGCAACGATGGCAGCCTCGATCGCCGGGCGGATTTCGGTCGCCCGCAATGTCCAGACCCTTGGTGACTGCCTCATCCCCGTCAGGTCCCAGATCTCTGAGTTGAGTCGCGCCTACGTCGACCAAGAGACGGGTCAGCGGGCGTTTCTGCTGACCGGCAATGTGGTTGCGCTCGACCTGTTCGAAGTCGGGGCCGCCACTGCCAATCGCCTAGTGCCCCAGCTCCGTCGGGAGCTCGCGGGTATGCCCGATGCCGATGCACTTTTCACTCTCTTCGAGGACGAGGTGGCCGCGGCCCAGACATGGAAGCGCCAAGCGGCCGACCCTCAGATCGTTGCGCTGCGCACCGGACCCATCCCGCGCGCCCAGCTCGATCAGATGGTTCTCGATGGGAAGAATCTGTTCGACAGACTCCGAGAACGGTTCCGTGCCCTCAATGCTCGAATCGACACCCTCATCGCCGAACAGATCGAGCACATCCAATCGGTGCTGCGCGCGGCGAACATCAGCCAGTACATTGCGCTGACGATCTTGGTGGCCAGCATCATCGCCTGCATCGTGACGGTGCAGCGCATGCTCACCCAGCCGGTGTCCCGGCTGTTACGCACTGTCCGCGCAGTGGCAGACGGCGACTACGACCAACCCATCGGCCGGGGCGGTCCCCGCGAAATCGCGGAAATTTCTGCGGCCGTGGACGATATGCGCAACCGGCTCAGAGAACTCGCTCGCTTCGACAGCGTCACCGGCTTGGTCAACCGTGCCGAGACAATGAGTCGTTTCGATGCCGCACTGGAGAACCCCCATGTGCGAGTGGGCGTTTTGTACTGCGATATCGATCATTTCAAGCAGATCAACGACACCTGGGGCCATGCGGTCGGTGATGCGGTGCTGTCGACGATCGCCGCCCGCATGCGTGAGTGTGTCCACTTGGATGACACCGTCGGCCGGATCGGGGGCGACGAGATCCTGATCCTGTTGCCCGGCGCGAGTAGTACCAACGATGTCGTCGACGTCGGCGAACGGATTCGGCGGCTGGCCGCCGAACCGATCCATCAATTTGGGCTGACACTCCACACGACCCTCAGCATCGGCGCCACCACATCGCGCCTGCCGGGCGAGACTGCTGCCGCGGTCATGGCGCGAGCCGATTCAGCGATGTACCAGGCCAAGCAGGCGGGTCGGAATGCGGTTGCCAGCATCGATTCGTAGCTGCGTTCTCTGTTAGCTGCCATCGTCGACGGGGCGGTGCGCCCATCGCCCCAGGACTGCCGGTTGTCGCTCTGGTAGACACGAGTCTCATGCGGAAATGGGTGACCAGAACGTCACTCGGACTGGTGGTGTTGCTCGTGGCCACGTTCGCCACCTACACGTTGTCCAAGTCGCGGACCGTTCAGCTGGCTGGTGAGCTGATCAGCCGGGTGGACACCACCGAGAAGATGGTTGCACTCACCTTTGACGACGGTCCCACCGAGTGGACACCAGCAATCCTCGACATGCTGGCACTCGCCGACATCCCGGCAACCTTCTATCTCAACGGTGCCGATCTGGACCGGCACCCGGAGCAAGGTGCAGCGATCGCCCGGGCCGGCCACGAGATCGGCAATCACACCTACACCCACCGCCGGATGATGTTTGTCTCGGCCGAAACTGTTGCCGAGGAGGTTGAAAGAACTGACGCGGCCATCACGCGAACCGGTTATCGAGGTCCAGTGACTTTCCGCCCGCCCTACGGCAAGAAACTGTGGGCGCTTCCGCACTATCTCGCCGAACACGGACGCATCTCCGTCACTTGGGATCTGGAACCAGACTCCGCCGGCGCACCGACGACCGACCAGATCGTCGACGACACCGTGAACAATGTCCGTCCAGGGTCAATCATCTTGTTGCACGTCATGCAGGAGAGCAGATCGGCCACGCGTCGCGCAGTGCCCCGGATCATCGAGCGGCTGCATGCCGAAGGCTACCGATTTGTGACCGTCAGCGAACTCCTTGCCCTCAACAGTGCCGATACCGACACAGCCCAGGAGGTTCCGCTTGAAGACAGCGCCCGGCGGTAAGTCCCCGGTCGGCCAAGCGTCAGCGGTTCATGAAACTGCCGGCTCGGGAGCGGAGCCGCGGGAATTGCTATGGCCGACAAACTGATTGATGCTGCGCAACTCCGTCGGCAGGATTGACCGTCTCGCAACTAAATTCGTTGGAAGCATTCGGCCAGGGACGTTAGGTTCATCGGGTTCAAACTCCACCTGCCCACAAGAGGTGCCAGTGATGCCGGCCCGCGCACCGACAGCCGACTCGGTCGACTGCGCTGCGCAACTGTCATGACGAGATCAAGCCCAAGGAACGCGCCTCATGGATCTTCCACGCATCTTCACCATTCGCGAAAGCAGCCACCGCATCCACAACCCGATCACCGCCGGCCAGCTCGTCGCACTGGGGCAGGCTCTGCGCCTGGAACCCGGGACACGCGTGCTCGACCTCGCCAGCGGGTCGGGCGAAATGCTCTGCACGTGGGCGCGCGACCACGGCGTCACCGGGACTGGGGTGGATATCAGCACCGTGTTCACCAAGCAGGCCCGTCTCCGCGCGGCTGAACTCGGCGTCGCTGATCACGTCACCTTCGTGCACTCCGACGCCGCCGGCTTCGTCGCAGACGATCCGGTTGACGTCGCCGCATGCGTGGGTGCCACCTGGATCGGAGGTGGCGTAGCCGGCACCATCGCGCTGCTGAACAAGACGCTGCGCCCTGGCGGCCTGATGCTGATCGGCGAGCCGTACTGGCGTCAAGAAGTACCCGACGAAGCCACCGCCAAAGCCTGCGGCGCGAACAACAAGGACGACTTTTTGGCACTCCCGGAGCTGATCGAGAAGTTCGGCGATCTCGGGTTCGATGTCGTGGAAATGGTGTTGGCCAATCAGGACAGCTGGGACCGATACCAGGCGGCGCAGTGGCTCAATCTGCGCCGCTGGCTGGACGACAATCCAGACGACGAGCTGGCCGCCGAGGTGCGGGCCGAGCTCACCACCGACCCCATCCGCTACACGCGATACCAGCGGGAGTACCTCGGTTGGGGAGTTTTCGCGCTGATGGGCCGCTGACCGTACGGCGCGCCACGCCCCGTTCGTCAGCCGCCCGGTAGCTGCTATCGGCTGGGCCACTCACCTCCGTTGACTGCAAGCGTCTGACCGGTGATCTGACGGGCGGCCGGGGATGCAAGGAAGGTGACCATGGCAGCGACGTCGGCGGGGGTTCCGGCACGTTTGGTCATCGTCGCCGCCACCAGCGCTTGGCGACGCTCATCGTCAAGTACGTCGCGGAAGAACTCGGTATCGGCGATGTAGCCCGGTGAAACGATGTTGGCCGTGATCCCGCGTTTTCCCACCATGCGCGCCAAGTCCACGTTCCACGAAGCCACGGCCGCCTTCGCTGCGCCATACGAACCCGCGCCCTTGTCTGCCGCGATGGAGCCAATGGTGATGATCGACGCTCCCGCGGTCATCGCCGGTAGCAAGGCGGTGGTCATCAACACCGCGGTGGTGAGGTTGGCGTCGACGTTCGATCGCCATGCCGCGGCGACCTCGGCCAGTCCCTGCGGAGCCGGCCGATCGAAGTCCGTGTTGCCGCCGGCGTTGTTGACCAATACATCGACCGCCCCCAGCTCCTGCGCGACCGCTTCGATTCCCGCGGTGTCGAGGCCATCGACGACCACTGCGCGAACTGAGCCCGCTAGTTCGTGCGCCGTTGCCTCGAGGACCTGCCCGCGGCGTCCGGTGATGACGACGTCGTCCCCACCGGCCGCGAAGCGGGCAGCGACTTCCCGCCCGATGCCGGTACCTCCACCGGTGACGACCACTTTGCGCATGCCGGACACTCCGTTCTACTCTTTCGTTTAGACCTAAACAACGTTAGCAGGGGGTCGAGTTGGACCACAATGAACCAGGCGATACCGTCGATGCGATCGTCGCGGCGTGGCGGCGCGAACTACCCTCTGTTCCAACGGATTCCATTGGCATCGTGACGCGCCTGTGGCACATTGCCAAGCTGCTCGGTGACGACCGTGCGCGGGTCGTGCGTTCCTTGGGTGCAGATATGGCCACGCTCGATCTACTCTCGACGCTGCGTCGCAGCGGTAGCCCGTATCGCATGACGACCAGGGCGCTTGCCGATGCCTCCCTCATCACTGCCGGCGCGATCACCCAGCGCGTGGATCGGGCCGTCACGCAGGGTCTCGTCACCCGCACTAGCCGCGCAGGCTCGCGAGCGGTCGACGTCGAACTGACACAAGTTGGCTACCGCGCCACCGACGAGCTCGTCACCGCCGTCTTGACGCACGAGAACGAGCTGCTCGATGGACTCGACGCACGCCAGCGGCAGCACCTCGCAGATACTCTGTCGACCCTGCTGTCCCACCTCGTTAAGACACTTGATGACCGGCGCCCAATTGGGCACGTTGGACACGACAGAGACCAGCCCTAGCCATTCGCAGTTGACACTTAACGTGTTCGAAGGTCTTGTCTCACAGCGAGTGTTTGAGATCCGAGCGGCATGTGAGACGGCGTTCGCCGATGCTCGGCATCGACTCGCCGACGATCCGGGATTGGTCTCGCCCACGTGGTGCGTGTACGTCGTGGAGGCGCACACCGTCGAGTTTTGGCAGGGCGACACCGACCGCATGCACACCCGCGTGCAGTATCGCCGGAATCCGCCCGCTGGGACCGCACATTGCTCTGGCCCTAACGCAACGTCTCGTTTCTAGAGAACCAAGACTTATCGGATGCTGTCTCGCAGGTCGGCGCGCCGGACCGTGCTGTCAGCAGTCGGTGTCGGCTTGGATGCGCTCAAGGGTGCGGCGGCAGTTGGTGCTCATGATGGGGTTGCTCTCGACGTAGTACCAGACAGCGCCCATGGCCTGTTGGAACGCCCATCCGCGTCCACGTCGCCATTCGTCGTCGTCGCATCCGAGGTGGTTGCGGAGCAGCTCACGACGAGGCGCGTCGAGTAAGTGCCAGGCGCTCACCAGGTCCAACGCGGGATCGGCGGCCTTGAAGCCGCTGACATCGAGCACTCCCGCAAGACAACCGCCGAGGATGAGGATGTTGGGTGGGATCAGGTCGCCGTGGTTCATCACGTCGGGGGTCTCTCCCCGCGGGAGCACTCGGATCTGATCCCACGTCGCCTGCAAGCTCGGCACGTCCAGCAGGCCTTCGCTGTTGGCCAGACACAGCTCGATCCACTCGTCGTACGATCCCAGGTCGCCGCCGCGGCCGTTGCCGTCGTAGGTGCGGCCCCGGGTGTCGATGGCACGCACCGCCTTAATGAACTTTGCCAAATCCGTTGCGAACGAATCGGATTGAGAACAGCTATCGGCGGTAGCGGGGTCACCTGGTAACCAGGTGTAGACCGACCACGGCAACGGATAGCCCGCGCCGGGTTGCCCAATCCCCAGCGGAGTGGGAGTAGCAACGGGGGTGCGCCCACTGAGTTCTTCGGCGGCTGCCGCCTCCAGCCCAAGCTCCTGGCGCACCGACTCGATGTCCTCACTGGGCTCCAGAGGAAATCGGACTACGACATGCTCGCCGATACGGAAAATAGCGTTGACAGTGCCGGCTCCCGACACTGGCTGGATGGGCAGGCCCGTCCACTGAGGGAACTGCTCAGCGATGAGCGTTCCGACCACGGCCGCCGAGATGGTCAGCTGACCGGGGTGCATCTCCACCGCGGCAGCGTGTCAGCAATGCCAGCTCAAACGCAACAAGATTTCGGATAAGGCCCGCGGTTCCATCGGTTGCCGCTCGTCTCGTTTCTAGGGATTCGAGGTCAGTCAGATCCTGTCTCACCAGGCCCTACCCGTAGGGGCCCGCGCTAGGCGTGGGACATCTAAGTTGGCAGACCGAAACGCCGGCGGATCAGTCGCACACGGTTGGGCCACCGATAGGGCCGCTCAACCGACCCCCCGTGGCGGCCTGTTCGAGATTGTCGAGGAGCTGCTCCAGGACGGCGTCGTGCGCTGGGACTACTGTCGCGCTCAGCGTGAGCCAGGTGCCAAAGTCGGTTTCGAGATCGAGGGTGTGGCGAATCAGTGTTCCGGCCTTCCGGGGAATCGCCTCAAACACATGGCGTCCATCGACAGGGCGACCATGAAATGCGCGCCCGCGAAGCCGACGTCGCTGATCCTGACTTTGCGCGCGATCACCAAACACAAAGGTCACGAACCATTTCTGGTTCGTGACCTTTGTGGTCGCAGTTCAAAAGAACCGCTCATTGTGTGTGGATCTCAAATGCAGGTCAGAGTGCAAATCCCGCGGTTGATTCCACCGACTTTTCACGATTTTTCCACCGACTTTATCCAGGATCAGAAGACGACTTCGGTGGTGCCGCGCTGGCCTTCGTTCGGTCGCGTCTGGTTTCATCAGCGCTCCTTATCGCAAAATGTGAGCCTGGCGTTTCCGCTGGCAGCGGGCGTTCTGTGGCGGTTCGTCGAATTCTTTCCGTTTCAATCCACCGACTTTTTCCGGGTGCAGACATGGCGATGGACCGCGCCGGTTGGGAGCGGTCCATCGTCCGGAGTTGTTTTTAGGTTCGAGGCGGTGTGCGGGCGGGTTCGTGGCCGAGGTCGGCGGCGAGCTGACGCATCCGCATGTCAATAGACTCTTCCCGGACCTTGGCGGGGTCGAAGTTTGCTTGGCTTTCCCGGTTGGAAGCGACAACGGCCATAGCCAGGATCAGCTTGACCATCGGGTCACGCCGCGGCCCGTCGGTCAGCTTGCTCAGCCCCGTCACATGGGCCGATTTGAGATGGCTGAACCGCTGCTCGGTCAGCGCGCGAGCTGCCTCGAAGTACACCGCATGTTCCCAGCTCCCGGGTACCAGATCCCATTGCGCGCGCTTGAACTGATCCGGAGTGAGGGTGACCATGACGCTGGACTTGGCGCAGCAGCCACGTTCGTGGCCCTGCCAGGTCGGCTCCGCGACCGGGACACCGCGGCGGCCGTACTGCATGGATTCGGGTTTGAGTGGGCACATGACGTTCCCCAACGCCGCCGGACAGACCAGTTTGACCTTCACCACCTTGTTGCGTGAGCGACCCAGAACAGGCCTGCCGTGCCCGCCTTGTGCGTAGAAGGGCCGTGAGTTGTAGCCCATGAGGTAGGGCAGGATGCGCCGCAACCGCTTGTCGTGGAGGCGGAACTGGTCATTGCTGAGAAGGTATTCCATCTTCGGTGCGCTGTGGCCTTTGATCTTCTCCAGGACGGCGGGGCAGAAGAATGCCCCGGCCCATTGGAGAGCGCCCGGTTCGGGCTCAGAGGCGGGCGCCCCGGCAGGTTTCGTCGAGGGACATTCGAGCCCCCAGCCCTTGGGAAACCGGCCGACGAAGTTGTAGCGACGTTCGAGCAGGATGTCGGCAGTTTTGTCCTTCGTGTTGTAGGCCATGTCGGAAACCATGAACGGCCACTTAGCGCGAAGGCTTTCGGGACGTCCGGTCAGACCGTTGGCCTCGGCTCGTTCAAGCGCATCGGCCATGCCTTCCGGGCTTCCTGAGGTTCCGTAGTGGATGGCAACGCCGACGAAGACCGGGGCCACGGCGTGCATCGCAGTGGGTTTACCAATGCGGGTCAGTGCTGTCATCTCCAGGGTCATCCCCGCGTAGGTGATCTGGCGGGTGGCGCCGGTGCCGTCGCTGGCCGCAGACTTGCGGTCGCGCACGTGGTAGTTCGCACTCGGTACAGCGCCGCGCATCTTGTCGTCGGCGACGCCGATCGTGCCGTCCTGTTTGGCGACGAGGTAGAGGGTGCCGTCGACGACGAGGTCTCCCCGACAGCCTTCGGGGTTCTTGACCTCCACGGACGCCGCGACGAGGCGGTTGATGGCCAGGTGCACAAGTCGTGCGGCGCGTTCAGCATGCTCGCGTTGTTCATCGGTGCGCTTCTTGAGGCGGGCGTCATAGTGGGCATTGGTCATGCGCCTGGCCGGCAGGTCAGCCCAGGAATCGAAAGGCCTGAGTCGGCGTGTCCACCAGGCGCCGAAGCGCTTGTACTCAGCATGGTGTTGTCGCCAGATCCGCGAGCAATCCTGGTCGTCCATGCCGACTGCGCTGCGTTGGGTCGCGGTGAGCTCCGTGATCGTCTGCAGGATGCCCGTCAGTGTGGGGGGACGTTTCATGATGACCCTGATCAGCAGCGAGACCAGAACCGCGGTGGTTGTATAGGCGATGCCTTGTCGGCGTTGCCCGACCGCCTCACGACGATGAGGGTGTTGATCGTCGATGAGTTCGGCTACCCCGGATTCCCACACCAGGTGGCGGGCGTAGTTGAAGAGGTCGTCGGCGATGATGCACTCAGGTTTGCGTGCGGCGATCATCGCAGACTCTCCTGCTGGATGGTGATAGCGTGCCGGATTTGAAGTGCGGCAATTCCTTTCGTAGATCGCTCAATACCCTCAGGTCCGCAACATCCGCTAACTGCAACAACATCGCTGTGGGTATGCGTCGTTCGGCCATATCGAGAATCCACCGGTTGCGCAGCGCCGCCGCCCTGACGGGTGGATATCCCTTGTTGGTCAGCTTTTCGCTGATGCGGTTAACGATGTTGCGTTCAGCGAACTCGGCGTTAGGGGCCAGCACTAGGCCGTCGCCGACTCGGGCCGCCAATTCGATGAGCCGGGAGTTGATGCCGGGTTCCAGGACCGGTACCTGCCGTGCACCGCCGGCGGCGTTGGGCAGGGTGACGACGCAGATCGCTCGGCTATGTGAGCGCACGGTGGTGATCGCCGTTCCTCGCAGGACCTTGAAGTCGGCCGCACGAGCGCCGACACCGTAGCTCAGATCCGCCAACGCCAGCGCTCGCATCCCCAGCGGGGTGGGCAATTCCCAGACGACCCTGTAGAAGGAGCGGATCTCGTCGTAGCTGGCTGCCTTTCGCTTCGTCCGCGCCACCGGCGTTACCCGCTCTGGCGGGTACTCCCGGGGATGGAATAAGCGTCCCGCCGTGTAGAGGACGTGTCGGACTTGCCGATGACCTCGGGGGCTCTGCGCTCCGGTGACCTCCAGTCGCTCGTCGACAGGTCCGCGTTTGAGAGCTCGCTTGGCATCGACGACGCCACCGACGGCGGCCCAGGCCAGATGCCGCGCCACCTCAGCGCACGATTTCTTGTCGGTCGCTGCGGTGGTGAACTCAGTCATGCACTGGACCTTCGCGGCCTCCAGAACCGCTTCCCTGGCGATCTCGGGGTCCGGGTAGCGGATCGTGATCGCAGTAAGCATGGCCATGCGCTCTTCGAGATCAGGACCCGGCTCCGGCACCGGCGTTAAGGCGGCGCGTTGCATAAACGCCGATGCCGCTTCCAGAAGCGGCTCGGGCGGTACCGCGTCAGGAACCGTCACCGACGCATCCGCCGTAGTGAACTTCTTGAATCGGGCCATCAGCGACCACCACCGACCACGCGGTGTGGTTGGTTGACAATCGTGCGTGGGCACGCTGAAATGAACACAGTCCTCCTTGGAGGGTTTGAAGAGCCTCAGAACTCTTTGTTTGTCTGGAAGCCGGGCGGCAACCCGGCTTTCGGCATTTCTGGGCGGCACATGCCGCAGGAAGCGCCGTTACCGCACTCAAGCTAGGTGTTCGGTGCACCTCCCAAATTCCGTTCGGGAGCAACAGGATTGAGTGGAGACTCGATAGACTCTCCGCGATCGACCCGCCGCTGGCTCAGCGCCAGCTTTAGGAGTTCACTGCCAGCCTGCGACAACGTGATGTCGGCGGAGTCCGCGTACGTGTAGACGGCTTCGGCGATTGCCGGAGGCAGGCTGAACTCAACCCGCACCCGTGAAAGGCGCCCATTCCGTGGCCTGCCCATCGCAGCTCCCATCGAGTCCCGGAGATTTGTCGAGAGATCCCCGGCCGTAGATTAACCGGCCCATCACGCTAAACATTCTGCTGTTGAGGGCTTCTCGCACTAGTTGGTGTCGAAGTTCACCGCATGTGGTGAACTTCGAAAGCTACGCACCTCGGTGACGAAGATGGTGCCCTGTTCAGGTCATGGTTCCACTCGATGTACGCGCTCTGTGCTGCATAACCGTTGCATGACAACATATTTCGACTTCCCGAGAGCAAACAGGGCTTCCAGGTTGATCGAACTCGCGACCGCCACTAAGTTCCTGCGCACGGTACGCGACAATGCAGATCAAAACATCCAGCTACAGCCTCAGAGAAATCCTTGCGGACGGTTCTGCGCGCGCGTGTCGCCGGCGCTGACGCATCGACTGCAGCGAGAACCCAGGACGGGGCACGAGACACGCAGCTTCGTCTATCGCCAGATCTGACGATTCCATTCAATCAGCAACCACGGCAACTGAGTCCGGTTCTCCGGCGATACGCCTGACGGTAGCCCGCTGCGCGTCGGTCAGCATGTCCTCGGTGTAGTCATCGATCGCGAGAGCCCACCACACCGTTCTCATGTTGGGACATTGAGGACAACAGCGGGGGCCGACGACGCCGAACTTGCCCATGCGCGGCGGGTAGTCCCATCCGAGGTCGAATGCTTTGGCCGGGGTCAGGATCTCCTCAACCCCGCACACTTCGCAGATGTGCCGCCACTGTGGTTCGGTGTCCGTCATGCGGGCCAGTCTCGCCTGAAGGAGTGACAAGTGTGCGAGGCGGGCGAGGCGCACCTCGGCACCGCACCCCAAGGTGTCGACCAGGCCGCGCACACACCCAAGCGGCTATCGGCCGTGCTGGCCTCAAGCCGGCCGCGGCGCACGCCGGGTTTAGTGAGAATGCCGCCGCCGAGGCCACCGTGATTGGCCACCTCGTCCACGACCAACGAGCGCGGCCAGATCACCCCGGTTACGACCGCCAGCTCACCGGAACTGCTGCACCTGTCCGGTGGTGACGGCGAGGTGTTCGTGACGGCCATCGCCATCGAGGACACCCAGACGCAGCGCGACCTACTCGGCGATCAGATCACTGCGCAGGTGCTGCCGGACTGGAGTGGCCGCCCCTGGGCCGACTTAGGCCGCCCCATCGTGGCCAGGTCGGTGTCGCCGACTTCGTGGTCCGGGTTCAGAATCCCGTCACCGGCCCGACGTTGGCATTGCCACGTGACCGACGCCGCTACTCTGGGTATCGGTTGAGGCAGTCACGGGCTAAGTCAGAAGGAGGTGAGGACGATGTCGTCCGAAACGCCTCCGGCACCACATGAGTGGCGGACATGGCCTGACATAGCCGAATTGTTCAATGGGCCAGAGGATTCTGGCTGGATCGCGGACCAAGACCGAGTTGCGCAGGACGTCCGCGATCCAGATAGCGACCATCGAAGCGGCACTTGATTGTGTCGAGTGACGCGAAGATGGTGTCACGGCCGTTGGTCAGTCCGTCGCGTTGACGTCGGCCATTCCAGCGCACGTGGGCTCAAGAACGGGGGCAGCACCGTGAAAGGCCCACCGCATGGCGTCGGCCAAACTATGGACGTACTCCTGTTCGAGCGCGTTGTCGTGCTTGCGCTTGATCCAGGCGGGGTGCTTGGCGAAGAGCAAGTAGGGCGAACGCGGCTGCCGACCGCTCGGCGCACGGAACGGCCACGGAGAGACCCGCGCCGAGGGATAGAAGAATGACAGAACACGTTTGGCGTCGACACCGAGCGCGATGACCAATCGTGGACGGACCAATTCGAGCTCGCGATGCAGAAATGACGAGCAGTTCACTATCTCGTGCTCATGGGACCCACGGTTCTTGGGCGGGTGACAATGCACCACGTTGCTGATGAATGTCTCGTCCTTTGCGCGGCCGGCACGCCTCAGACTTTCGTTCAGCAAGCTTCCACTTCCCTCGAAGAAGGGCTCCTGCGGCTTCATGCACTGCTCGCAGAGGCTTTGACCCACAATCACGACCGGTGAATAAAGGTTGCCCCAGCCAGGCGCAGCCTGGGTCACCCCCTCCTTGTTCATACCTGGACAGCGTGCACAGCTGCGGATCTCGTCATCGAGCTGGTTCTTTCGCTGCTGAAGCGAACCCTCAGAATCCTCGCGAATTGTCACCAGACTGCTCCCCTCGGAGTTACTGCGAGCCCCCGACACGCGGCACGGCTGACGCCGAGAGTACGGCGCACCACCGACACCGGCGGCCAAGTGTTTCGCTGTCAGGGAGGCGCGAGAGCGCGCGCAAGGGCCCTCGACGATCACCTGCTAAGCGTCGATCTGGCGCGCGCTTTGAGGATGACATCACTGCGGAGAATGCCCTAACTCCCCGAAGCACGCCAATACATCAGCGAGGGTGCAGTCGCGTCGAGACTGGCGTTGTTTGTCAATTCGAACTTTGGGCGTCGCGCTCGTCCTCTTCGACTGTTTGTACTGCATCGTCGAGTGCGTCGAGGAGCGCGTCCATGCGCTCGGCAGTGCGGGACTCCTGCCAAGACCGTGCGCAATCTAGGGCTTGCTCCAGGTCTGGCCAGTACCAGTCGGCTCCGTCGGTCCTGCGATTACCCACGCTGTACTCAGCCTCCGCGATGAAGGCGGCGATAACGTCGTCTGGGCTGGATAGGGCGTCGCGGATCCGCGCGATGTAGTCGCGCACCGCGCCTGCAGTCGTGATTAGTTCGAGTTCGGTGTTAATTGAATTCCCTTCCTGTAGAAGCTGATACACCGTCGGCCTGCTGACACCGGAGGCGCGCTGGATCGCTGTCTTGTCGCTGTCGAGCGGCATGCTGCGAATGATCTTGTAGATCTTGTCGCGTACACCGTCGGCAGCCCTTTGGTGCACAGCTCGTTCATCTCTTAGCACCACGAGGCGCTCGAATCTTCGATCCATGTACCGACTGTAAAGCACTTTACGGCACAGCGCGCCGGTATGTAAAGTGGTTTACAGCCGGGCGTCTGGAGCCTCCGGGAGGTATCTATCCTGCGAGCCCGTAATTCGAGCTCGATGAGGGGTCGTCGATCGTTCCCAGGTGGCGCAGCTGGTTCTGTATCCAGCGCCCCTGAGGCACCGAAGCACACTCACGAGTCGATCACCCAGTACTCGCCGCCCTCGGCTATCCACGCCGTGGCCCCCGTCAGAGAATTGCAAAGTACCCACGCAACCGCTTGCGGTCCTGCAACCGTGGCCGTCGCCGGCGATGCAAGGAAGTCACCGACCGAGGCGCTGACAGCACGTATTCTTGCCACGTCATGCCCGTCCATGCGCAACACAACAGGTGAATCAAAAGAACGTCTCACTTCGTGCACGGGTTTGAGGTCATTCAAGTTTCCTAATTCTCCGTCGCACAGCAGGTTCGACATGGCGATCACCTGCCCGTCAGGCAGCCGAATTTCGAAGGCGCCGAGTATCGCGAGTCCGCTGTCGAAGCTTTCCACAAGCAACTCAACGTCTTCGAATCGGAGGTTCTCGACGATTGCGAGAGCTGGGGTGGCGTTCAGAATGATTTGCTTGAGTTGGCCGTCCAACTCCCCGTCGGCCGGCTCGCGAAGCTCCAGTACGACGACCCCATAGGTTGACGCCACCCTTCTTGCGCCGACCTGGTATCGGGCAGTCGTCACCATCACGCCTGTCACTGGCCTATCCGGATCCTGTATGTCGTCGACCACCGACCGAAACGCATGCAATTGGCCCTGTTTGATGTCGGACTTGTAAGAGCGCGCCTCGAACACCAGCCGGTGAGGCTGTCCACGCTCATCGCGAAAATCCCAAACAACGTCCAGCTGGTTTGTAGTCGCGTGTCCTTTGATGTCTTCGTCCCACCGAATCCGCTCAGTGCGGACAGGTGCTCGTTTGGCGAGACGCCTAACCAAGCTCTCCACAAATTGTTCGTACTCCGCGCTTTCCGGAGGAGTTGTCATACGCGTAACCGTCGCACACGGCGTCGAGACATCGGGATGATTGCCGAGACACGCCGACTTGTCGGTTGATTGGTCTCAACCCGACGCAGTGTTGCCCTGCCCCCTTCATGTTCATTTCGGCAGAGTGCGTGGACGTGGCCGGCCGGATGTTCGCCACTCATCGTCACAGCAGACTGCAGGTCGGCGAACCAGGGGCTTGCGCTGACTTCGAACGGCCCGAACCTCCCGTTCGGCATTTTCGCGCTGGTGGCGAGACTGTCTGCAGTACGCGACAGCATGATCTGGAGGGCGCTCTCGTTTTCAACCGGGGTCTTGGCGAAGTAGCTGGGCACGTGACCTCCCAGGAATGAAAGCCCTGGCGCGCTTGGACGTGTTACGCAGCAACAGCAGCGCAGTTCACATTTACGTTCGCCTTAATGAGTCAGAATGGAGGTTCGTCATCCGCGGAAACGCCGGTGTCGAACTCCCAGCCAGTATCGCCCTCATCGCCTTCGGCCAAAGGCAAGGCCTTCAGCCAGTCTGCCGTAACCGTCATTGTCCGGCTGTCCGGAGCCGTAGCAGCCGGAAGTTCGGCTATCTTCACCACAACCGGCACTTGGGTCGCCACGCCTGCCAATACGCATGCACCTCTGGGCAGGATCGGCAACGATTCGAACGAGATTCGGTCGAGGTAGGCCACGGCCTTTTCGATTGCTTGGATGTCTAGATTGTTCACTAGGCGGTGCAGGAAGTAATTGTGGAGCTGGGAGATAATTGTCGGCGATATGTCGTGTGGACGCTGGCTAGCGAGCGTCATGAAGACGCCAAACTTTCTCCCTTCTTTAACGATTTCCTCGAAGGTCTCCAACCGATAGTCGCGCCATGCCTCACTCTCCCTTGAAGATTCGAGCGACAAAATATTATGGGCCTCGTCGATAATGAGGCCGAGGTAACGTTGATTGGTCGGATCGATAACCTTTTTTCGATCGTAAAGATATTTGCATAACAACATGGGAATGACCTTGCGCATAGCCAAGTTCACGTCCCGTAGCGACACCACGATCAACGGTTCACCAAAAGAGTCGTCGCCGGCAGCTTCAACCAGCTTCTTGATGTCTGGCACCCGAGTTTCCAAACGCTTAATGAGCGGGGCGAGATGCTCCCGGTTCGAGAATCCGCTGATGACGTCGTTGTAGTACTGGAGAACGATCTTGAACCGAACCAAATCGATGCCGGGCTCGATCGAGGTGAAATCGATGTTTAAAGCAGCGACCCTGTCTTTCGTCAACGCCGACCAGGAAGGGTGATCCGGATCGATGGGCGATCCGCTCCAAGCTCCCCAGTAAAACTTTCGCATGGTCGCGTTGTAGTGCAGGTTCTGCTGAAAGTCTTGAATCAGAGCCGCGAGCTCGCCGGAGGAGTTGGGCCCAAGGCAGGTTTGAACTTCAGCAAGCAGATTCAGGACGGTTTGGCGATCGAGCGAAGTATCGCTGCTTTTTGTTGCACGCAAAATCATGTCGCCCAGCACGCCGAGGAGGTCGCCCGAGTCGGCGAGACGCTGCTCCCAGTAGTCGCTCGACAGTACTCTCGCTAAGAAGGGTGCCTGGGTCTTCTCTGTGGCGTCGAGGAGCACCGTCCAGAAGCTGAGGTCGCCGATCGCACTCTGTGGCAGAGGCAGTCGCGGCCCGGAGTCCGTCCTTGTGCTGAGGGCATACTCGCGCTTGTTCCCCTGCCCAGTGATGACCGAGGTTGACGCTAATTGGCCGTCCGCACCGTCACGGCTGAGGTACTCACCGTTGAAGTCGATAAGCACGAACTGAGCTCGTTGCCGAAAGGTCTGAATCGAACCGTAACGCTCAAACAGCTCATGAAAAAGCTTTGCGAGCGTGTAGGACTTTCCGCTGCCTGTGTTCCCGAAAATCCCAACATGACTCGCGAAGATTGCGTTGATACCAACGGATACGGGCTGGGTCGGCTCCATTGCCAGCGCACCGATAATAATCGCTTCATCGTCGTCGGCAACGAAGGTGTGAATGAGTTCAAACTCGCGTTGCGTCAGGATGAAACACTCATTGTCGAGCAAGGGCAACTCCCTCACGCCCCGCTCAAAACCTTCGTCTTCCAGATACCCGACAAGGCTTACCTCAAGCTGGCGAGATAGCGGGTCAGCCCCTCGCTGATATACGGCCGACACGGACCGATCTTCTTCGACGAATTCACCGTCTACTTTAGCAATGAGTTCGGCGAAGCCTTTCGTGATCTTGACGTAGCTGCCGACTGCAACGTTGCGAACTAAACCGCCTTTGTACAGGAGATGGGAAGTGTTCTTTAATTTGTCCACCGCGATTTTCACGCGGCGGCCATCGACGGACGTGACGCGCCCGACCCGGAACACCGCGTCGCGCTCGAAGTCGACCTCGTCGATCATTGATCGCCCTCCGGCACGGTTGCGCGGATGTTGAGTTCAATACGCTGATCCGGCTGTGGGAGCTTGTCGGCTACAATTGGCGCGAGTGGCGAGTTCCCGATACTGAGTCCACCCGGTTCTCGAGTCGGGTTGGTTTGATCCGTTCTCAGTTGATGCTGCAGGCCACCGGGGTGTGGGTGCACCTGCACGCCGCAGCGTACTCGGCCGGCGTCAAGTACCCCAGGGCCGAGTGGCGGTGTCGGTGGTTGTGCTCGTGCTTGAAGTCGCCGATGACCACGCGGGCCTCGAACAGGGTGTTCCAGTAGTTGCGGTTGAGGCACTCCTTACGCAGTCGGTTGTTGAACGATTCGATGTAGCCGTTGTCCCACGGGCAGCCCGGCGGGATGTACACCATGCCGGTCTTGTTCTTGCAGAACCGTTGCAGCGCTGCCGAAACCATCTCCGGTCCGTTGTCCATGCGCAGCACCTTCGGTGGGCCACCATGGGCGGCGAACACCTCCGTGAGCTCCTCGACCAGGCGTTCGCCGGTGATCGAGCGCTCCACCAGGTTCAGCAGCGACTCGCGGGTGTGTTCGTCAACCATCGAGGCGATCTTGATGGCCTTCCCGTCGATGGTGGAGTCGAACTGGAAGTCGATCGCCCACACCACCTTCGGCGCATCGGCGAGGACCGGCGGTACCGAGGAGACCCCGGCCCGCTTGCGGGGGCTGTGCACCCGCACCTGCAGACCTTCCTCGCGCCACAGGCGGTGGATCTTCTTCTTGTTGACCTCACGGCGCTCGTTGTAGCGCAGCGCCGCCCAGGCTCGCCGGAACCCGTGGCAGGGGTGTTTGGTGGCATAGGCGCGCAGCCAGGCCCGCATGTCGGCGTCCGGATCATCAGGGGTCTGCCCGAGCGGCAGGCGGCGGTAGGTGGAGCGGGCCAGCCCAACAGCCTTGCACGCCAACCGTTCCGACATGCTCAAGGTGTCCTTGAGCATGTCGACGGCGCGGCGCTTGGCAGCTGGGCTCAGAATTTTCCCTTCGCGACCTCCCGCAACGCGTCCTTCTCAAGCTCGGCCTCGGCCAGCAGCCGCTTGAGCCGGGAGTTCTGCTCGCGCAGCTCCTTGAGCTCCTTGGCGGCGTCGGTATCCATCCCGCCGTAGGTGCGCCGCCAGTTGTACAGCGTGGCCGGCGAGACCTGCAGCTCGGCCGCGATCTCCTCGCCAGTCTTGCCCTCAGCAGCCAGCTCATCCGCCCGGCGCAACTTGCGCACGATGTCCTCCGCGGAATTCCGCTTCCGACCAGCCATGTGTCCCATCGTCCCTTCTGGCCCGACATCGGGCCACAGGACTCTAAAACTGGTTGGATTCATTCAGCGGGAACACGCCACGAGGTAATCCTGCTCGATAACGTCGAGCGTTGCGAAACGTTCGTTCTCATCGATGCCAGGCTCCGACGGAGCCACAAACAGGATGTTCCCGTTCTTTACCTCTGTGTCGGGTAGAAGCTGTTCATAAGATCTTCGGTCGCCACGTGAGTAGCAGAACACGATCACCAACAGAGTAGGGTTCGTGCGAGCAGCCCGAAGTACTAGGTCACGTAGATGCTCGTCTCGAAACGAGAACCCATGCACAAGCAGGACGCTATTTTCCTTCTCCAGCTCGTTTGCGAACCGTCGAATCAGCTCGTAATAAGTCTCGTTCATGACGGTTGAGGCAAATTTGCGTTTGTCCGGGTTTACGATTCCCAACCGGTTATAAGCAAGGGCAAATCGTTTAACATCTGATAGGTCAGCGTCGTCTTGGAGAGCACTGTCTGCTTCGCTGACAAGGTCGGTTACAGGACGTATGGTCGGTCCCCAACCTTGCTGCTGTGGCTCAGCGGTGACGTCTAGAAGACGTGTCCGAGCAGCATCGAGCTTGCTCTCGACCTCCGCGACGACAGTGAGGCCGTGGTCAAAGAATATGTCGGTCTTGTTGTCGTCGCGGATCTCTTGACGCCATGCCGCCGACCCATGCAGCTTGACAAGGTTGAACACCGGGACCTCTGATCGGTGTTCGTAACGGCTTCCTGTACGGAAGCGTTGTGTTGAAGTCGCCAAGGTCGAAACGGGGTCTGATCTTGCCGCTGAAGCCGTCGCTGTAATCGATTCCGAGTTGCTCCAGCGCGACCTCAAAGATCATGTCGACGTTAGTTGTGAAGACGTTGATCTGCTTTGGGACCAGGGTGCTGTGGCGCTTAGTCAAGATACGATTGAGTGTTCGCAAGAACCTCGCGTATGAAAGCAACACCGTTTCGGCGGACTGGTCCCTAGCGAGGATTTTTTGATTCGGAACGAGGACATTCTCAAAGAAGTACGCCTGAATCGACGCGCGTACGAGCAGCTTGGACCTCGTGGTGCCCTGCAGTGCCGCGAGGTCGGTAAGTGCCTGCTCAATGTTTCCGAGCGACGCGAAGAAGCTACTCGATGTACCCGCACCGATCAGGAAGTTGAGGCGCGAGTCCTGAAAAATTGTCCGTAGTCGATCCGGCGAGATCTCTCCGGGGGCATCCGTCGTTGCGGGTTGTTGAGGTACCCCATTTATTCGAACTTCCGTCATGCCGTGCTACCTCTTTGCGAATGTAGTTGATGCGGGAGTGACTATTTTCCGGAACTCCTGCTGCCAAGCCCCCGTACCGAGCTGGTTGGCGAAGCCCCTTAGAAAGGAGTCGAGCGACGACGAAGCTGGTCTTCCAACCGCTACAACGTGGGCCGACCGGTCTCGGACTGCCCGTTCCTCTGACGGTCTCCGTCCGCGCCTTGGTCGGAAGGTCGTCTCGACCTTGTTGTCACCTGCCGCCCCGTGCGAGTGGAAGCGCATCGACAACCCAGAACTGCGGCCGCCGCGAACATACGTCACGCCGCGCCGCCTCGGGGTATCGCGTTGTCCCGCACGTTATTCAGGATGGCAACGATCTGGTCAACGTCAGTATCCGCGAATACGTGATCGGGCCCGGTGGGCGCGTGGTCGATGTAGGGCGACTCGTAGAGCCTCACGGGTTCCATGAAACCGTTGGCTGTCAGTTCGGTGATGATGAGGTTCACGAAACGGATCTGGTCGGCATTGAACTTCGTGCCGTCCAGGTATGCGCCGAAAGCTTCAGCGGCGGCTTCGCGGTCCAGCCCGACTAGTGACCGCACGAACAACCCCAGGCCATGCGACTGCTCCTTGGCCAGCTCGATATCGGCTTGCTCTCCCGTACCGCTCTCGACGAGCATCTGCTCCAACGAGGCGAGGTCATCCGGGGTCAAGGGCCTATTGCGTCGTAACCGTTGCAGCGCAACGTGATCCTGGTGCTGTCTGAGATACGCGCGGGCCTTGGCTTGGAAGCGTTCCCAGTTGGTGCCGGGCGTGATCCCCGGGAGATCAACGAGGGTGGCTTCGCTGAGTTCGTCGGCGAAGTCGGTATAGACCTGGTTCCGTTTCGCCTTCTCCAGGAACCGGAGCAAACCGCGTAGCTTGCGCCGCACCGACTCGAGCATCGGCAGGGTGACGTCAACCCACCACTCATCCCCGCCGACCTCTTCGAGAAGCCCCTCTTGTGCCTTCACCGACGGGATCGCTGTCTGGCTCAGCAGGCCAATTGCGATGTTCTGGATCTGTTCGCGTAGCCGTTCGGCCGCGACAGCGTCGCCTTCGAGTTGGGCGAGTTGACGGCGCAAGACGAGCATGTCGAAGCGCTTGGCGTCCTCGTCGTCGTCCTTGTGCGCTGACGGCAGCCCTGCGAGGTGTTCGGCGACATCGCCTGCGACATCGGGCGTCAGAGACGTCCAGGCCGGCCATTGCGAGTATTGCTCGACCAGCCGGCGGTGGGGTCGCACCAGAAAGTTGTCCAGGTTCATTCCCGTGACGGCCCGATGGAGCGACCACGCAACATCGACCCGCAATCCTCTTTCGGTCTCGGTGCCCTGCCCCTCGTCGGGTTCTGCCTCCGAGGGCGGCCAGGCGTGGTCGATTGCGGTGATCAGGCCAAGGCGCGTTTCGAACAGCCGCTGGTTCAATGACTTCTGGAACGAGCCTTCGGATCCCTGCAGGTCCTGGCTGAAGAATTCGAGGTTGCCGCAGAAGTCGAAGACGTAGAAGTTCTGCTTGTCCTTGCCGGGGCCGAAGAGATCGGGGCGTAGGCGGGTCCCGCGGCCGATCATCTGCCAAAACTTGGTCTTGGACCGAACAAGCTTAAAAAAGACGAGGTTGACCACGTCGGGGACATCGATGCCGGTGTCGAGCATGTCGACCGATATGGCGATGTGTGGGGCCTTGTCGGTGACGGAGAAATCGTCAATCAGCGACTGGGCATAGGCAGTGCTGTGGGTGATGACACGGGCGAATGTTCCAGAGTACTGCGGATATTGGACGTCAAAGCGTCGGGCGATGAACTCGGCGTGGGCTTGGTTCTTGGCGAAGATGATGGTCTTGCCGAGCCGGTCGCCCTCGGCGACGCGGTGGCCCTTGCTCATCAGTTCGGCGAGCACCTTGTCGACGGTGTCCTCGTTGAACAGGAACCGGTTGATCTCCTCTGAGCTCACCTCGTCAGGTGGGTCCTCGTCGCCCCAGTCCAGGGCGTCCCAGTCGTCCTTCTCCTCTTCGGACAGATCGGCGTAGCGGATCCCTTGGCGCAGGAATTTGGTGCCGACGGAGATCCCGACAGCAGGCACCAGGAAGCCTTCCTTGACGGCGTCGTCGAGGCTGTAGGCGTCCGTGGGCACGCCGTCTTCGAGGTGGAACAGCCGGTACGTGTTGTGGTCGACTTCGTCCTTAGGGGTGGCGGTCAGGCCGACGAGGAGTGAGTCGTACCAGTCGAAGATGGCCCGGTACTTCTGGTAGACCGAGCGGTGGGCTTCATCAACGACGACGAGGTCGAAGTAGCCGGGTCCGAATTTCCTGATGCCAGAGTCGGTGTCGTTGATGAGGTTCATCATCGTCGGGTAGGTGCACACGTACACCCGACCGTCGGTGATCTTTTCGGTCACCAGGTTCACAGTGGTCGCGTCGGGAAGGTGCGCCTTGAACGCGTTGGCGGCCTGGGTGACCAGTGCGGTGCGGTCGGCAAGGAACAGCACCCGTTTGACCCAGTTGGCTTCCATTAGCTGCTTCACCAGCGCGATAACGGTGCGGGTCTTGCCCGATCCGGTGGCCATCACCAACAGGGCTTCGCGTTCCTTGCTAGTGAACGCCTCGTCGATCGCGCGGATCGCGCGGTGTTGGTAATGCCGTTCTACGACGCCCGAGTCGATTGGCATGTCGGTCAACGGTTTGCGGGTGTCGCGGCGCTGGATCAGAAGCTCCAGTTCGTCCCGGGTGTAGAAGCCCTGGATCTCCCGCGGAGGGTAGCCGCCGGTGTCATCCCAGATCCAGTGCTCGAAACCGTTGGTGTAGAGGATCACCGGCCGACGCCCTGTCATCTTCTCCAGGCAGTCCGCGTACAGCTTGGCCTGCTGCTGGCCGGCCTGCGGACTCTTAGTGGTGCGTTTGGCCTCCACAATCGCCAGCGGAAGACCATCCTGGCCCCATAACACGTAGTCGACGGAGCCCTTGCCGTCGCCATTGGGCATGCCGGTGACCGGGTACTCGCGGTCCTTGGTGTCTGTCAGAGGCCAGCCTGCTTCGGCGAGCATGACATCGATGAACCGGTCACGGGTGTCGGCTTCGTTGTAGTCACGGTCATCGGTCTGCTGGTTGGCGGCCTGGGCCTTATTGACAGCCTCGCGCAATGCGGCGATCTCGGTGGCCTGCGCAGCGGCGAGTTCGTCCTTCTCGGCCAGCGCCTTGGCGTGGGCTTCATCCTGAGCGGCGAACTTCGCGGCGAGCTGCGCGACCTCCTGCCGGGATAACGGTGCGGCCTTCACCGCGATCTTCGGATCGAACACGGCCTTAATCGGAACTGACTGCGGCTGAGTCGAATACCGGAATGCCGCCCAAAGCATGACGTGGTGCAATTCGCGAAGCGCATCCAACGCCACCCGTGGCGGGATGGGCTGCGCCTCGTGGACCGCGGTGTTGCCAAGCTTGCGGATCAGGTTGAGCTTGGTGGCGATCCCAACGCCGACCTTCGACTTGAACTTCGGATCATTGATCTTGGCGGCCAGGTCGTTCTTGTACGGAATCGTCAGCGCCAGAACGTCATACAGGTAGTCGACCAAATGCTCGACAGTGCGTCGGCTGTAGAAACACGCCGAACGTGGATCACTCGTGGCATAGCTCTCCGCCCGCGCACAGTCGGCGTGCATCTCTGGCCAACCGATGAATTGCAGGAAGGCGAAGTTCGACATCTAACTACCTCACAGCCGACCGAAGAAGGCACGGGATTCGAGGGAGGCGAACAGCTCGTCTAAGGCCGCAGCAGCTTCAGCCCGGCAGGTTCGCTCTTCTTCTAGCTTTGCCATGATGTTGCAGAACTGTCGCTGGAGCTCGATCGGCGGTAATGGGCAGGGCAGCGCTCGCAGCCCAGGTCCGCTGAAGTTCTGCTGTGCCGACTGGTGCGAGCCGGCTTTGATGATGGATTGAATGGATCTAGTTCGCAGGAAGGCTGCTGCGAACCTTGGTTCCACCGAGTCGCGCAATTTGATCCGGATAAAGTAGGCCCCCGCAATGCAAAGTGGGTCATCGTGCTTGATCAAGGCAAGTTTGCCCACTGTGGCCCCCGTGCGCGCAAACAAAATATCGCCAGCAGTAAGTGCAAATTTTTGTCGTTCGTCATCCGTTACAGTCATTTTCGGCATCGGCCCAAAGTTGAGGTGCCCAGCTGTATCCAGATCGGTGATGCGAACGATCCGGACACCCTCAAACGAGTACGACTCGTTGTAGAAACGTGGCCCATACTGCATCGACGCCACGAGCTCCCCAAAACTATGCCTCGGCCAACCTCTTGGGTTCGCGATGGGGTCACCAAATAGCCGGTCGAAGATTGCTGACGCGAGCTCCGTCCAACTGCGCTCGATCTGAGCACGTTTGGTGCGAAGCGCATCAGCGTTGTCGAGGATCTCGGCGATGCGCCGCTGCTCGTCAAGTGAAGGGAGTGGGACGCGCAGGCCCTCAACAAAGTTTACGGGGACACGACGTTGGCCTGCGCTACCGGTCATTCGCCGCTCCCCTGCACGACGTACTTTGTCCTGCCGCAGGAAGTGCAGGAGGTATCGGTCATGGAGGCGCTCCGAAGGGCGCACCACGTGAAACTCGGTTGACCCGACGCCGATCTTGCAGCTGAGTCGCGCCTGCCCGATTTTGTTGTTCTCAAAGCATGGCGTGATCTTTGCAACGAGGATGTCGCCATCGGCGAAGGTGGTGTAGCCCTTGCTTACCTCGCGGAAAGGACGGACTGTTGTCGACTGTGTCAGAGCGCTCGCGATGTCTAGATCGGCCATGCCTACGAAGCTGACTTCTTCGTCCGGTGCGATCTTCTCTGCCTTCGGGTTGATGTCGGCCACATCCCCCAACGCAACCATCTTCACGACAGCATCGCCTTCAACTCCGCAAGCCCCGAGGCAATCTCGCCCTCGAGCTTCTCGATCTCCGCAATTATCTCGATCGGCGGCCGGTACTCGATCTCGTCATGAACGATCTCCTTGTACCGGTTCAGCGACAAGTCGTATCCCTGCGCGACGATGTCCTCCTTAGAAACACAGAAAGACTGTTCGGTTCGCGCCCGCTCAAGTTCAGATCCAGCGCGCTCGGTCCAACGCGACAGCACATCGGGAAGGTCGTTGGTCCCGACCGGATGCCGTTTGTCGTCCAACGAGAACCCATCAGCAGTGACGTCGTAGAACCACACATGATCGGTGCCGCCCGAGTCCGTCTTCGTGAACAGAAGGATCGCCGTCGATACCCCGGCATAGGGTCTGAACACACCTGCCGGCAGCTTCACAATCCCGTCGAGCTTCTGCTCTTCGACCAGCGCGCGCCGAAGATCCCTGTGCGCCTTCGACGACCCAAATAGCACCCCGTCGGGAACGATTACCGCCGCGCGGCCGCTAGGCTTCAGCAGTTTGAGAAACAACGCTACAAACAGCAATTCGGTCTTCTTGGTCTTGACCATTCGTTGGAGGTCCTTAGACGTCGACTCATAGTCCAAAGACCCAGCGAACGGCGGGTTTGCAAGGATCAGCGTGTACTTCTCGGCGTCCTCAGAAGCGCCCTCGGACAACGAGTCTCGATACCGGACGTCCGGCGCCTCGATACCGTGCATCAACATGTTCATGCTGGCGATCCGCAGCATGGTGTTGTCGAAGTCATATCCATGGAACATGCTGGCGTGGAAATGTTTCCGCTGGGCGGCATCGGTGAGCACCGACGGGTGCTCGTCGCGGATGTACTCCGCCGCAGCCACGAGAAAGCCCGCTGTGCCAGCTGCCGGATCACAGATCTCATCGGCTGGCGTCGGCGCCGTCATATCCACCATCAGCTTGATGATGTGGCGAGGCGTGCGGAACTGACCGTTGACACCAGCGCTCGCGATCTTCGACAGCAGGTACTCGTAAAGATCGCCATTGGTATCGCGGTCGTTCATCGGGATGTCGTCGAGCAGGTCCACAACTCGCGAAAGCAGCTGCGGGGTTGGAATCGTGAACCGGGCGTCCTTCATGTGCTCGCCATAGGTTGAGCCGTCGCCACCCAGGGTCCGGAGGAATGGGAAGACCTTCTCCCCGACCGTCGCGAACATGACAGCCGGCTCCTCATTCTTGAAGCGCGACCACCGCAGTTCTTGTTGGTCTGAACCGAACCGCAGCTGACCGGCTGCGCCGAGGCGAGCTTTGCGCTCCTCCAGGGTCTCCAGGTCGTCGAGGCGTCGGATGAACAGCAGGTAAGTGATCTGCTCGATGACCTCCAGCGGGTTGGAGATGCCGCCCGACCAGAACGCGTCCCAGACCCGGTCGACTTTGCTCTTCAACTCACCGGTGATCACGGCGGAGGCCCCCTCAACTCATCGTCTTGAACTGAACGGAACTGTATATAGGACCCAGCCGACAAGTGGAGCACAACGCTGAGGATCGACCTGGTAGATCGCGACCTCGCGACAAGCGACCACACAGACGGGGACTTGGGGCTCGATATCCCGCGGACCTGCCGTCGTGAGGTTCACCCCGGCCTTCTCCACCAAACGCAAAGGTCACGAACCATTTCTGGTTCGTGACCTTTGTGGTCGCAGTTCAAAAGAACCGCTCATTGTGGGCGAAGGGGGACTTGAACCCCCACGTCCCGAAGGACACTGGCACCTGAAGCCAGCGCGTCTGCCATTCCGCCACTCGCCCAAAACAACCGGGGGAGCGTATCACGGCCCAGGGGGTGAACCTCAACTCGCGCCCGCGGCTCTGATCAGCCTAGCGACCGCCGTCACACCCCCACGGTCGAGCCTCTGACCTGGCGTAACGGGATTCTCAGAATTCTCAGGGTGACGAGGCGTCGACCTGGGCCGATACCATCAGGGGACGGCGTGCGCCGATGCGACACGCGGCGGACTCGAGGTAGGCGGTGAGATGAGTAACCAGAGAGGTCTGGTTCAACGCATCGAGCGCAGACTCGAGAACACCCTGGGCGACGCCTTCGCCCGAGTGTTCGGCGGATCAATCGCGCCTGCGGAGGTAGAAGCCGCGCTGCGGCGGGAAGCCTCCGCGGGTGTGCAGAGCTTGCCCGGCGAACGCTTCTTGGCCCCCAATGAATACGTCATTACGCTCAGTGCATCTGACTTCGAGATGGTCAGCGCCGATCGCGATCTCACCACGATCTCTTTTGCCAGACACTTGGGCGGATACATCCGAGATCAGGGGTGGCAAACGTATGGTGATGTGGTTGTCAGGTTCGAGCAGTCGCCGAGCCTGCACACCGGCCAATATCGTGCGCGCGGCGTCGTCAATCCGGACGTCGACCCCCACCCGTCCCAAGCCAGCACCGCCCCAGCACAATCGAACCAGGCGTACACCCCAGAACCAGGAGTACCAGCGATGAGCGAAAACCCCCCCTACCGCGGCGACCAGGGTCAGGGGCGGCCCGGCGACGACTACTACGACGACCGCTACCCGCGCCCGGAAGAGCCGCGGCCCGCCGCCCCTGAGCAGCGCGGCCCGTATCCGCCCGAGCAAGGCGGCTACGCACCACCCGGTGAGCAGGGCTACGGCCAGCGGCAAGGCGGCTACCCGGAGCAGGGCGGCTACAGCGGCCAAGGCTACGAACAGCGCCCCCCGGCCGGCGGCGGCTACGGCGGCGGACAGGGCTATGACCAGGGCTACCGTCAGGGTCCGCCCCCCGGCTACGGCGCTCCGTCCTACGGCCCGCCGCAGGGCGGCGGTTATCCCGCTCAGGCGCCACCGGCCGGACCGCCCGCCGCTGACTACGGCCGTGGGCCGGGTCGGCACGAGGACGCCGGCTACGGCCGCCCCGAGCCCCGCCCCGCCTACCCGGATCAGGGTGGCTATGAGCAGGGCGGTTACGGCCAGCCTCCCAGTGGCTACGGCCGTCCGGAGTATGGCCAGCCCGAATACGGTCGCGGCTACGAACAGGGCGGTTACCCCGAACCCGCCGGCCGCGACTACGACTACGGTCAGCCCGCCGGGGGCGGCTACGCCGGTTACGCCCAGCCGCCCGCCCAAGGCGACTACCCGTCCGCCGGGCACGCCGTCACCCTGCAGCTCGACGACGGCAGCGGCCGCACCTACCAGCTTCGCGAAGGCGCCAACGTCATCGGCCGTGGCCAGGACGCCCAGTTCCGGCTGCCCGACACCGGGGTATCTCGCCGGCACCTGGAGATTCGGTGGGACGGCCAGGTCGCGCTGCTCTCCGACCTGAATTCCACCAACGGAACCACCGTGAACAACGCGCCCGTGCAAGAGTGGCAGCTGGCCGACGGGGACGTCATCCGCCTCGGTCATTCCGAGATCATCGTCCGCGTCCACTGAGGTAGGCGGGCCGCGGCTTGGTTGATGCGGGAGTGGCTTCACCCGCGCACCCACCGGCGTCCAAGTATCGTGACGGTGCCGTAGTCGGCCCGGTGCCTGCTGGTACCACGGGAACGGCAAGCGGGTACCAGGACGGAGAGGACGCCGGATGCAGGGACTAGTACTGCAGCTGACGCGCGCCGGCTTCCTGCTGTTGCTGTGGCTGTTCATCTGGTCTGTGCTGCGCATTCTGCGCAACGACATCTATGCGCCCACCGGCGCTGTGATGGTCCGTCGCGGCCTCGCGCTGCGCGGCACGCTGCTGCCATCGCGCCAGCAGCGCCACGCCGCCCGCTACCTGGTGGTGATCGAGGGAGCGCTGGCCGGTACCCGGATCACCCTGGGCAGCCAGCCCGTGCTGATCGGTCGCGCGGACGACTCCACGCTGGTGCTGACCGATGATTACGCCTCCACCCGCCACGCCCGGCTCTCCCAGCGCGGTTCCGAGTGGTACGTGGAAGACCTAGGATCGACCAACGGCACATACCTCGACAGGGCGAAGGTGACAACGGCAGTTCGCGTTCCGATTGGCACGCCGGTACATATCGGCAAGACGGTGATCGAGTTGCGCCCGTGACCCTTGTCCTGCGCTACGCCGCCCGCAGTGACCGCGGCCTGGTGCGCGCCAACAACGAAGACTCGGTCTACGCCGGGCCGCGGCTGCTCGCGCTAGCCGACGGTATGGGCGGGCACGCGGCCGGCGAAGTGGCTTCCCAGCTGGTGATCGCCGCACTGGCCCACCTCGACGACGACGAACCCGGCGGCGACCTGCTGAGCAAGCTCGACGAGGCGGTGCACGAAGGCAATTCGGCCATCGCAGCGCACGTCGAGCTGGAGCCCGAGCTCGAGGGTATGGGCACTACCTTGACCGCAATCCTGTTCGCGGGCAACAGACTTGGGCTCGTTCACATTGGCGACTCCCGCGGCTATCTGCTGCGCGACGGGGAGCTGGCGCAGATCACCAAGGACGACACCTTTGTGCAGACCCTCGTCGACGAGGGCCGCATCACTGCCGAGGAGGCGCACAGCCACCCGCAGCGCTCACTGATCATGCGGGCGCTGACCGGCCACGAGGTCGAGCCCACGCTGATCATGCGAGAGGCCAAAGAGGGCGACCGCTATCTGTTGTGCTCCGACGGCCTGTCCGACCCGGTCAGCCAGGAGACCATCCTGGAGGCCCTGCAGATCCCCGACGTCGCCGAAAGCGCCGACCGGCTGATCGAACTCGCCCTGCGCGGCGGCGGCCCAGACAATGTCACCGTGGTGGTCGCCGACGTCGTCGACCATGACTACGGCGGGCAAACCCAGCCGATCCTGGCCGGAGCGGTCTCCGGCGACGACGACAACACCGCGCCGCCAAACACCGCCGCCGGCCGCGCCTCGGCCATCACGCCACGGCCCGCAGCCGCCAAGCGGGTCGTAGCCGAACCCGAACCGCCGGCCAAACCGCGCTCACGCAGGCGGATGATCATCGCCGTCGCGGTGATCCTGCTGCTGGCACTGGCCGGTTTGGCGGTGGGCCGCCAGATCATCCGCAGTAGCTACTACGTGAGTGCCCACGACGGCACGGTCGCGATCATGCGCGGTATCGAAGGCTCGATTCTGACCTACCCGCTCCAGGAGCCCTACCTGTTGGGCTGCCTCAACGACCGCAATGAGCTGTCCCAGATCAGCTACGGCCAGCCCACCAACGCGCTGGGCTGCCAGCTGATGCGGCTGCAGGATCTGCGCCCCTCCGAGCGCGCGCAGGTGACGGCCGGGCTGCCCACCGGCAGCCTCGACGACGCGATCGGGCAGCTGCGGGAGTTGGCGCACAGCTCGCTGCTGCCGCCGTGCGCGCCGCCGCCAAGCAGCACACCGACCACCACCCCGGCAGCTACACCCGCCCCGACTCCGGCTCCGAGCGCACCTCCCGCGCCGGGGCCGTCGCCCACCTCAGCCGCGCCGGCATCGACGCCGGCACCCGCGCCCACGGCCGCACCGACGTCTGCGCCGGCACTGAGCGCCACCCTTACCCCGGCACCAGCGCCGTCGCCCACTCCGGGAACCGCGCCGGCGCCGACTGAAAGTGGCACCACCACAACCGGTTCCGCTGTTCCCGCGCCGCCGGTCAGTCCCGCGCCGACCGTGACACAACTGCCCGCCGCACCGCAGAAACCGGGCACCGACTGCCGGGCGGCGGCATGAGCACCCAACCGCAGGCACCCGTCACGCTGGCACCGACAACACCGACCCGGCGTAATTCCGAACTGGCGCTGCTGTGCTTCGCCACGCTGATCACCGTCGTGGCGCTGCTGATCGTGGAGGCCAACCAGGAGCAGGGCATCAGCTGGGATCTGGCCAGCTCCACACTCGCCTTCCTCACCCTGTTCGTCTGCGCGCACCTGGCCATCCGGCGCTTCGCGCCCTACGCCGACCCGGTGCTGCTGCCGGTCGTGGCGCTGCTCAACGGCCTTGGCCTGGTGATGATCCACCGTCTTGACCTGATCGGCGGCGCGCTGACAACGCAGCAGCGTCCCAGCGAGGAACAGCAGATGCTGTGGACCCTCGTCGGTGTTGTCGGCTTCTCACTCGTTGTGGTCTTCCTCAAAGATCACCGCATCCTGGCCCGCTACGGCTACACCTTCGGTCTGGTCGGCCTTGTGCTCCTGGCGATTCCGGCTCTGCTGCCCGCCCGCTTCTCCGAGACCAATGGCGCCAAGATCTGGATTCGCTTCCCGGGCTTCAGCATTCAGCCCGCCGAGTTCTCCAAGATCCTACTGCTGACCTTCTTCGCGGCCGTGCTGGTGGCCAAGCGCGACGTGTTCACCAGCGCCGGCAAGCATTTCCTTGGGGCCGACATACCGCGGCCGCGTGATCTCGCCCCGCTACTGGCCGCGTGGATCGTCTCGGTCGGTGTCATGGTCTTCGAGAAGGACCTGGGCACCTCGCTGCTGCTGTATGCCTCGTTCCTGGTGATGGTCTACATCGCCACCGAGCGGTTCAGCTGGGTGGTCATCGGCCTGACCCTGTTCGCAGCGGGCAGCGTCGTGGCCTACTACCTGTTCGGCCATGTTCGCGTCCGGGTGCAGACGTGGCTTGATCCGTTCGGTGACCCCGAGGGCGCCGGCTACCAGATGGTGCAGTCGCAGTTCAGCTTCGCCACCGGTGGCATTTTCGGCACCGGGCTGGGCAACGGCCAGCCCGGCACCGTGCCTGCTGCCTCGACCGACTTCATCACCGCCGCGGTCGGGGAGGAGCTGGGCCTGGTCGGCCTGGCCGGGGTGCTGATGCTCTACACCATCGTGATCGTGCGCGGGCTGCGCACGGCGATCGCCGTGCGGGACAGCTTCGGCAAGCTGCTGGCCGCCGGACTGGCCTCGACCCTGGCCATCCAGCTCTTCATCGTCGTAGGCGGCGTCACCGGGCTGATCCCGCTGACCGGTTTGACCACCCCGTGGATGTCTTATGGCGGCTCATCGCTGGTGGCCAACTACGTGCTGCTGGCGATCCTGATCAAGATCTCGCACGCCGCCCGGCGTCCCCTCATCACCAACCCGCACGCGTCCATCGCGGCCTCCAGTACCGAGGTGATCGAGCGGGTATGAACACTTCACTGCGCCGCATATCGGTGATGATCATGGCGTTGATCGTGCTGCTGCTGCTCAACGCCACGGTCACCCAGGTTTTCCGCGCCGACGGCCTGCGTGCCGATCCGCGTAACCAGCGGGTACTGCTGGACGAGTACTCCCGCCAGCGCGGCCAGATCACCGCGGGCGGGCAGCTGCTGGCTTATTCGGTGTCCACCAACGGTCACTACCGGTTCCTTCGGGTGTACCCGAATCCCTTTGTGTACGCACCGATTACGGGTTTCTACTCGCTGCGTTACTCCAGCACCGGGCTGGAACGAGCCGAGGACGGCATCCTCAACGGTTCCGATCAGCGGCTGTTCGGCCGGCGGCTGGCCGACTTCTTCACCGGCCGCGACCCGCGCGGCGGCAACGTCGACACGACGATCGTCCCGCGGATTCAACAGGCTGCCTGGGACGCACTGCAACAAGGCTGCACCGGCGGATGCCGCGGCTCGGTGGTGGCGCTGGAGCCGTCCACCGGCAAGGTCCTGGCGATGGTGTCCTCGCCGTCGTACGACCCCAATCTGCTGGCCACCCACGACACGGAGGAGCAGGGCACCGCCTGGCAGCAGCTGCGCGACGACCCCGCCTCGCCACTGACCAACCGGGCCATCGCCGAGACGTTCCCGCCGGGCTCGACCTTCAAGGTGATCACCACCGCAGCCGCGCTGCAGTCCGGCGTGACCGATAACGATCAGCTCACCAGCGCGCCGCAGATCCAGCTGCCGAACAGCACCGCCACGCTGGAGAACTACGGCGGCACCCCCTGCGGCAACGGCCCGACGGCGTCGCTGCGCGAGGCCTTCGCCCGATCCTGCAATACGGCTTTCGTCGAACTGGGTATCCGAGTGGGTGCCGACGCCCTGCGCAGCGCCGCTCAGGCGTTCGGGTTCGACAGTCCACCGGCGCCGATCCCGCTGGAGGTCGCGGAGTCGACGATAGGCCCGATGTCCGACGCCGCCGCGCTGGGAATGTCGAGCATGGGCCAGAAAGACGTGGCGGTGACACCCTTGCAGAACGCGTTGGTGGCGGCAGCGATCGCCAATTCCGGTGTGATGATGCAGCCGTACCTGGTGGACAGCCTCAAAGGACCGGACTTGTCCAACATCAGTAGTGCAGCGCCTCAGGAGCAGCGGCGTGCCGTTTCGCAGCAGGTCGCGGCTAAACTTACAGATTTGATGATCGGCGCCGAGCAGATGACCCAGCAGAAAGGGGCGATTCCCGGCGTGCAGATCGCATCGAAGACCGGTACCGCTGAGCACGGCACCGACCCACGCAATACCCCGCCGCACGCCTGGTACATCGCGTTCGCACCGGCCCAAAGCCCCAAGGTGGCGGTCTCGGTGTTGATCGAGAACGGCGGTGACCGGCTCTCGGCGACCGGCGGCGCGCTGGCCGCCCCGGTCGGGCGGGCAACCATCGCGGCGGCTTTGCAGGGGACATCGTGACCCCCCGAAGCAGAGCGAAGCGAGGCGAGCAATGACCCCCCGCAGGCGAGCGAAGCGAGGCGAGCAATGACGCCCCGCGTAGGAGTGACGCTGTCGGGCCGCTACCGCTTGCAGCGGCTGATCGCCACCGGCGGTATGGGCCAGGTGTGGGAGGCCGTCGACAGCCGGCTGGGACGCCGGGTCGCGGTCAAGGTGCTCAAGCAGGAGTTCTCCTCTGACCCCGAGTTCATCGAACGGTTCCGCGCCGAGGCGCGCACCGTCGCGATGCTCAACCACCCGGGCATCGCCGCCGTGCACGACTACGGCGAGACCGATATGGACGGCGAGGGCCGTACCGCCTACCTGGTGATGGAGCTCATCAACGGCGAACCGCTGAACTCGGTGATCAAGCGGTCCGGCCGGTTGTCGCTGCGGCACGCGCTGGACATGCTCGAGCAGACCGGACGTGCACTGCAGGTGGCCCATTCCGCCGGCCTGGTGCACCGCGACGTCAAACCCGGAAACATCCTCATCACACCGACCGGTCAGGTGAAACTCACCGACTTCGGTATCGCCAAAGCCGTCGACGCCGCCCCCGTCACCCAGACCGGAATGGTGATGGGCACCGCCCAGTACATCGCCCCCGAGCAGGCGCTGGGTCACGATGCCACCGCGGCCAGTGACGTGTACGCACTGGGAGTTGTTGGCTACGAATCGGTTTCAGGCAAGCGGCCGTTCGTCGGCGACGGCGCGCTGACGGTGGCGATGAAGCACATCAAGGAGACGCCGGCACCGCTGCCGGCCGACCTGCCGCCCAACGTGCGCGAACTCATCGAGATCACCCTGGTGAAGAACCCGGGCATGCGTTACCGCAACGGCGGCCAGTTCGCCGACGCGGTGGCCGCGGTGCGAGCCGGCCGACGCCCGCCGCGGCCCAACTCCGCGCCGACGATCCGCGCGACGCCTGCCGCGATCCCCGGAAGTTCGCCCCGGATGCCAGCAGCGCCGCCCACCGGGATGCGCCCGCGCGCCAACACGGGCAGCCACCGCCCACCCCCTCCGCGGCGCACGTTCTCCTCCGGTCAGCGGGCCCTGCTGTGGGCAGCTGGCGTGCTGGGCGCACTCGCGATCATCAGCGCCATCCTGATCGTGCTCGCCGACCGTAAAGACAGCGCCCCGGTACAGCGGACCGAAACGGAAACGGTGCAACCGCCCGCGACGCCCCAGTCGGCGCCGACCGGTTGGACGGATGACCCGCGAACCGGTCAAGCTGGAGACCAGATCGGGCCAATCCGATTCACGGCAGGCAGCGTGGCTGTTACTGCGCTGACCGAGTCCGATCGAAACGACGAGATACCGCGATGACCACCCCACAGCATCTGTCCGACCGCTACGAGCTGGGCGAAATTCTCGGCTTCGGTGGCATGTCCGAGGTGCACATGGCCCGCGACACGCGGCTGCACCGGGACGTCGCGGTCAAGGTGCTGCGCGCCGACCTGGCCCGTGATCCTAGCTTTTACCTGCGGTTCCGCCGGGAAGCGCAGAATGCCGCCGCGCTGAACCACCCCGCGATCGTGGCGGTGTACGACACCGGTGAAGCCGACACCGGCAACGGTCCGTTGCCCTACATCGTGATGGAGTACGTCGACGGGGTCACCCTGCGTGACATCGTCCACACCGACGGTCCGATGCCGTACCGGCGGGCCATCGAGGTCATCGCCGACGCCTGCCAGGCACTGAACTTCAGCCACCAGCACGGCATCATCCACCGCGACGTCAAGCCGGCGAACATCATGATCTCCAAGACCGGCGCGGTGAAGGTGATGGATTTCGGCATCGCCCGGGCGCTTGCCGACGCCAACAACGTCACGCAGACCGCAGCGGTGATCGGCACCGCCCAGTACCTCTCCCCGGAACAAGCCCGCGGCGAGAAGGTCGATGCCCGCTCGGACGTCTACTCGCTGGGCTGCGTCCTCTACGAGATGCTCACCGGGGAGCCGCCGTTCGTCGGTGACTCGCCTGTGGCGGTGGCCTACCAGCATGTCCGCGAGGATCCGGTACCCCCGTCGGCAAAGCATCCGGGTATCTCCCCGGAGCTTGACGCCGTCGTGCTCAAAGCGCTGGCCAAGAACCCCGACAACCGCTACCAGACGGCCGCCGAGATGCGCACCGACCTGGTTCGCGTGCACAACGGCGAAGCCCCCGAGGCGCCCAAGGTCTTCAGCGCCGCCGAGCGGACCTCCATGCTCAACGCACCGTCGGTGCCGTCCCGCGGCGACGACACCGACGAGATTCCCCGGACGGCCCGCTTCGTCGACAACGACCGCGCCGGCGGGTCGATCGGCCGCTGGCTGATCGTCGTCGCCGTGCTGGCCATCCTGACCGTGGTGGTGACGATCGCGATCAACATGGTCAGCGGAAGCCCACGCAATCTGCAGATCCCCGACGTCCGTGGCCAAGCGACCGCCGACGCGATCGCGGCACTGCAGAACAAGGGCTTCAAAATTCACACCGTCCAAAAGCCCGACAACACGGTGCTGCCGGACAAAGTCATCGACACCGACCCCCCGGCCAACTCGATGGCCAGCGCCGGTGACGACATCGCGATCAATGTGTCGACCGGCCCCAAGCAGGTGGAAGTTCCAGACTGTACGGCGTTCTCGGCCGCCGATTGCACCAAGAAGCTCAAAGACGCCGGGTTCAGCAAGTTCAAGCAGACAAACTCAGCTTCCAAGCCCGAGGACAAGGACCGAGTCCTGTCGACCGTTCCGCCCGCCAACCAGTTGTCGGCGATCACCAACGAGATCACCATCGTCATCGGCTCCGGACCGCAGAATGCCGAGGTTCCGGTGGTCGCCGGGCAGACCGTCGACGTGGCGCAGCAGATTCTCACCGCATCCGGCTTCGTGAAGACCGTGCCGGTGCCGACCGACAGCACCGAGCCATCCGGTCAAGTGATCGGTACCGACCCGGCGAACGGGCAGACAGTGCCTCAGGACACCCCGATCCAGATCAAGGTGTCCAAGGGCAACCAGTTCGTCATGCCGGATCTTCGGGGCATGTTCTGGACGGATGCCGAGCCACGTTTGCGTGGCCTGGGCTGGACCGGTGGGCTGGACAAGGGCGGCGACGTGCAGAACAGCGGTCAGCGCTCGAATGCCGTCGTATCCCAGAGCCCGGCGCCGGGTAGCGGTGTGAACTTCGGGGCGACGATCACCCTCAGCTTTGCGTCGTAGCTAGGGAGGGCTCCCCGCCGGAGCTAATCCCCCGGTCGCTGCGCTCCTGCCCGCCACCCCCGAGGGCGTGCCGCACGGTATCGGCCACCTCTTGCTCGAGGCGATGCACCAGCGTCTCCTCGGGAGCCTGCCCGCAGTAGCCCAGCCAGTTGGCGAGCATCCGGTGGCCGCCCTCGGTCAGGATCGACTCGGGATGGAATTGCACACCGTGGATCGGCAGTTCCACGTGCCGCACCGCCATGATGACACCCCCCTCGGTACGGGCGGTCACCTCCAGCTCGGCTGGCATGGTCTCCGGCAGGATGGTCAGCGAGTGGTAGCGCGTCGCCGTAAACGGGTCCGGAAGTCCGTGTAGCACACCGATATTGGTGTGGTAGACGGTGCTGGTCTTGCCGTGCAGCAGCTCGGGCGCGCGGTCGACCGTTCCACCGAATGCCACGCCGATCGCCTGATGACCGAGGCACACCCCCAGCAGTGGGGTGCCGGCAGCGGCGCAGGCGCGCACCAACGGGATCGACGCGCCCGCCCGCTCCGGTGTGCCCGGCCCCGGACTCAGCAGCACCCCGTCGAACTCAGCAGCGATACTGGCTGCGTCGGCCAGTCGCGCGTCGTCGTTGCGCCAGACCTGTGCGTCCACACCGAGTTGGCCCAGATACTGGACCAGGTTGAACACGAAGCTGTCGTAATTGTCGACGACCAAGACCTGCACCCGGTCAGATTACCCGGGCCTGAACAGCTCAGTAGCCGAGCGGACCGACCGGCTGGGCGTAGCGCATCCGCACCGGCCCGGCATAGGCGGCGACCGCGATGTCGTCACGGGTCTGCTCGCTGTAGCCCAACCCGAACCGCACGACGTATTGCTTGTACAAGGTGACCAGGGGAGCGGCGGCCAGCGCCGCGCGCATCGCGGTCGCGTCACCGATCGCGGTGATGGTGTACGGCGGGCTGTAGGTACGACCGTTGAGCAGCAGCGTGTTGCCGACGCAGCGGGGTGCCGAGGTTCCGATGATGCGCTGGTCTTGCATCTGGATCGCCTCGGCGCCGGAGCTCCACAGCGCGTTCAGCACGGCTTGGATGTCCTGCTGATGGACCACCAGATCGTCGGGCGAGGCGTCGCGCGGGAAGCGCCCGTTGGCGTCGCGCTGGGCGTCCGACAGCGTGACGATCAACCCCGCACCGTGCACCGGATCCAGCCCGGCGTCGCCGGCCAGTTCGTCGGCGCGGGCCAGCATCGCCGCCAGCGCAGTCCCGGCCGACGCACCGTGGGTGGAGTCGACCTGGGCGGCCAACGCATCGCGCTGGGCGTTGAGCCGGTCAACCGAGTTCTGGGCGTCGTGGACCAGATCGACCAGCCGCGGTGAATCGGCGCGACGGATGTCGGTGCCACCGGAAACGCCATGGGTGGCGGCCAGCAGCACGCCGGCAAGCAGGCATACCACCGGGACGCCGAACCGCCACGGCGAGCGCGCCGCGCCCGTCGTCGCTGGTGCCGGAGTTGTCGGGTCGCGGCGCCGCTGCGTTAATCTCATAGTCGGTCTGCGCACCATCGTCGCAGAAGATCCCGGCCCGAAGGTACCCATGCCCAAGTCCAAGGTTCGCAAGAAGAACGACTTCACGGTCAACCCGGTGAGCCGCACTCCGGTCAAGGTCAAGGCCGGGCCGTCGAGCGTGTGGTTCGTCGTGCTGTTCATCAGCCTGATGCTGATCGGGCTGGCCTGGCTGCTGGTATTCCAGTTGGCCGCCTCCGGCCTGGACGTGCCCAGCGCGCTGCAGTGGATGGCCAACCTGGGTCCGTGGAACTACGCGATCGCCTTCGGGTTCATGATCACCGGATTGTTGCTGACAATGCGGTGGCGCTGACCGAGGCGGACAGCTTAGAGGATCCGTGCTGTGCGTTCACCGTTCTGAGGCTGGCAACCTTCTGGTCACCCAATCACACGCGTGTGATTCATCCCCATTGTTGATAACGCCTGTGGATAACTGCATCACCCACGGTAGATACACCCGAGGACGCCATGCAGCAAACTGAATGGGGCCCCCGGATCGGGGCCATCGCAGGTCTCGGGATCGCGGGCATCTTGATGGCAATCGGCTGTGTGACCGTTGTCACAGACCCTCCCGGCCGGATCCTCACCGGGATTGCTGCGGTAGGGCTGCTGGCGTTCGCATTCGGATCATGGCGAGCCAGACCCAAGCTGGCTATCACCGCCGACGGGCTGGTGTACCGAGGGTGGTTCCGGTCGCAGACGCTGCAGCGTCACGACATCACGCTGATCCGCATCACCGAGTTCCGCCGCATCGGTCGCAAGACGCGATTGGTGGAGATCGAAACGGCCGCCGACCGGCTGATCGTGCTCAGCCGGTGGGACCTGGGAGCTGATCCGCTGGATGTTCTGGATGCGCTGACCGACGCGGGTTACGCGGGGGCTTCAGGCGACCGTTGACACCGCATTGAGAGCGAGATTCCCGCGGGATCTCTCGCTCTCAACGCTGTCTCGACGCTAGGAGATGGTGATGGACTCGATCACCACGGCGTCGTTCGGCCGATCATTGCGATCAGTGGCCGTGGTGGCGATGGCGTCGACGACCTTCTGCGACTCCGGATCGACGACCTCACCGAAGATCGTGTGCCGACGATTCAGATGCGGGGTCTTGCCGACAGTGATGAAGAACTGGGACCCGTTGGTGCCGGGGCCGGCGTTGGCCATCGCCAGCAGGTAGGGCTTGTCGAACTGCAGCTCCGGGTGGAATTCGTCGGCGAACTTGTAGCCGGGGCCACCGCGGCCGGTGCCGGTCGGGTCGCCGCCCTGGATCATGAAGCCGTCGATGACGCGGTGGAACACCGCGCCGTCGTAGAACGGACCCGAGGTGCTGCCCGATGCGTTCTGCGTCGAGTACTCCTTGGTGCCCTGGGCCAAGCCGACGAAGTTGCCGACGGTCTTGGGGGCGTGATTACCGAACAGGGCGATCTTGATGTCGCCGCGGTTGGTGTGCAGGGTCGCGGTCGCGGTCGCAATGGGGCTAGTCACGGGAAATCAGTGTGCCACTAGCGTCGAGTGCCCCAACTCGCGGCCACCCCTCACGGCGCTGTGGCACTGTTGATAACACCACCAACCGCAAGCGCCGGGAGGACCCTATGGGCCGCAGGACTGAACCCAAACTCACGCCGCGCGAGCGGCTTAACCGCGGACTGCACTACACCGCAGTGGGTCCGGTGGACATCACCCGGGGCGTGGTCGGCATCAGCGTGCACGGGGCCGAGTCGGCCGCGAGCACAATCAAGCGTCGGGCTCGCGAAGCGCGCGCTGTGCAACACGAACTCACCAAAGAGGCCGAGGCGGTCAAGCAGGTGGCGGCGGAGCTGCCGCAGCTGCTGGCCGAGGCTCGCAAGTCGCAGCATCGCCGTCGGCGGCGGCTGTTCGTGTTCGGATTCCTGGGACTGGCCGTGGTGGCCGGTGGCGCCGTTGCGTTCTCGATCGCGCGGCGATCGGCGACTCCTGAGCCGTCGGCGTTACCGCCGAGCGTGGACGTGGCGCCCAAAATCTAGGGTGGTGGACGTCGAGCTCCCGAAAGGCCGCCCGACCGTTATGTGGAGCCTAGGAGATTCGAACTCCTGACATCTGCCTTGCAAAGGCAGCGCTCTACCAACTGAGCTAAGGCCCCTCGTGTCTCAGTCGTCGAGGGTGTGCCAGATTTCGCCGCGGCGGCTGCGAATGATCGCCGCGCCCAAGGAAACCACCGCCAACACCGCTACCAGCAGTGCAATCCGCACGGGCGCCCTTCCTGTCGACCAGGACATCGTGGGCCTAGGAGGACTCGAACCTCCGACCTCTTCGTTATCAGCGAAGCGCTCTAACCGCCTGAGCTATAGGCCCGTACTCACATACGACCGAGCGACGAGATTACCGCACCCCCGGGGCTGCGCCCAAACCGCGAGCGCTAGTCCCGGTCGGCGAGCGTGACCTCGACCCCACCGACGATGTCGGTGCTGAGGTTGTAGATGAACGCCCCGACGGTCGCCATTGCCGTCAGCAGCACGATATTCACCAGACCGATCAAGGCCGCGCCGCCGAAGATCGTCCCGCTGGACACCAGCTCGCCGCCGCCGCCGCTCGTTGCCGTCAGCAGGTCACCCACGTTGCTGTTGAGCTTGCTCCACACCCCCATGCCGCCCAGCACCAAGTAGAGGAACGCCACGGCAACCATCCACACGAAGAACAACGCCACCGACAGCAGCAACGACACCTTCAGCGCGCTCCACGGATCGATGTGCCGGATCTGCATGCTGGCTCGTACCGGCCCGCGAGATCTACTGGCCGCCACCGCAACCCGGGCGGCTGCCCCGGCTGGCCGCGCCGACTGCTCCGGTGCCGCCTTACGCGGCTGTGCCACCGGCTTGGGCGGGGTCGACCCCGACAGATCCGGCAGCTCACTTCCGTAGCCCTCGGGGCGCGCGGGTTCAGTGCGCGGCTCCGGCCTGGGTTCAGGACGGGGCTCCGGCCTGGGCTCAGGGCGCGGCTCCGGACGGTTCACCGAAGCGTCGTTATCGGGCCGAGGCGGCGGTGGTGGTCCGCCCTGCCCAGGCTGATCCGGTGCGCCCGTACCGGTGATGAACCGGTTGACGCGGGCCTCAATGCTCGACGGGGGACCCGCTGGCGGGGCCGGTGGACGGGGCTGTCCCTCGGCGGCCGGTCGCTGCGGTGCGCCGCCTTGTCGCGCCCGCGCCGCACCGCGTTGCCAGGGTGGAACCTCGCCGGATCCACCGTTAGCACCCGGTCCGGGTTGGCCCGGGTCGTTCGGTGCGCTCACCGCCACTCCTTACTTGTCCCGCCGCGCTACGTTTCGTCAGAGTCGACATCCGGCCCGGCCACCTCGTCCGGCCCGGCCACCTCGTCGGTGGTGTCCTGCTCCTCGGCATTGCGGGCAATGGCTAACAGTGTGTCGCCCTCGCCCAGGTTCATCAAGCGAACACCCTTTGTCTGGCGCCCGGCCTTGCGGACCTGACGAGCAGCGGTGCGGATGACCCCGCCGCCCGAGGTGATGGCGTACAGCTCACTGTCTTCATCGACCACCAATGCGCCAACCAGACTGCCACGCCTGCGGTCGTATTGAATGGTCAGGATGCCTTTACCGCCGCGTCCCTGGACGGTGTACTCATCGATGGCCGTCCGCTTGGCGTAACCGCCGGCCGTTGCGACCAGCAAGTATGTGCCTTCGATCACGACGTTCAGCGACAGCAGGCGGTCGTCCTCGTTGAACCGCATGCCCTGCACACCCGAGGTGGCCCGGCCCATCGGCCGCAGCGCCTCGTCGGTGGCCGAGAACCGGATCGACTGGCCGTTGGCACTGACCAGCAACAGGTCGTCCTCCGCCGAGCACAGCACCGCACCGACCAGTTCGTCGCCGTCGCGCAGGTTGATCGCGACGATTCCGCCGGAGCGGTTGGAGTCGAAATCGGTGAGCTTGGTCTTCTTCACCAAGCCGTTGCGGGTGGCCAGCACCAGATAGGGCGCGTCCTCGTAGCTCTTGATCTGGATGACCTGGGCGATGCGCTCCTCAGGCTGGAACGCCAGCAGGTTGGCCACGTGCTGGCCGCGCGCGGTGCGCGACGCCTCCGGCAGCTCGTAGGCCTTGGCCCGGTATACCCGGCCCTGCGTGGTGAAGAACAGGATCCAGTCATGCGTCGACGACACGAAGAAGTGCCGCACGATGTCGTCCTGCTTGAGGCCGGCGCCCTGCACACCCTTGCCGCCGCGCTTCTGGCTGCGGTACAGGTCGGTCTTGGTCCGCTTGGCGTAGCCGGTTTCGGTGATGGTGACGACGACGTCCTCGCGGGCGATCAGATCTTCGTCGGAGACGTCACCGTCGGAGGCGATGATCCGGGTGCGCCGGTCGTCGCCGTGCTTGTCGGCAAGTTCAGCGAGCTCATCACGGACGATCGCGCGCTGGCGTTCCGGCTTGGCCAGAATGTCTTCCAGGTCGGCGATCTCGGCCTCGATCTTGGCAAGGTCGTCGACGATGCGCTGACGCTCCAGGGCAGCAAGCCGACGCAGCTGCATATCGAGGATGGCCTGAGCCTGGATCTCGTCGACGTCGAGCAGTTCCATCAAGCCAACCCGGGCGACGTCGGCGCTCTCCGAGGCCCGGATCAGGGCGATGACCTCATCGAGGGCATCGAGCGCCTTGACCAGGCCGCGCAGGATGTGGGCCCGCTCATTGGCCTTGCGCAGCCGGTAGGTGGTGCGCCGGATGATCACATCGAGTTGGTGCTCGACGTAGTAGCGGATCATCTGGTCCAGGCGCAGCGTCCTGGGGACACCGTCGACGATCGACAGCATGTTGGCGCCGAAGCTGGTCTGCAGCTGGGTGTGCTTGTAGAGGTTGTTCAGCACGACCTTGGCCACGGCGTCGCGCTTGATCTCGACGACGATGCGCAGACCCACCCGGTCACTGGACTGGTCTTCGATATTGGAGATGCCGCCGAGCTTGCCGTCGCGGACCTGCTCGGCGATCGAGGTGATGAAGTTGTCGTGGTTGACCTGATAGGGCAACTCGGTGATCACGATCGACGTACGACCGCGGGAGTCCTCCTCGATCTCCACGACGCCGCGCATCCGGATCGAGCCGCGGCCCGTCGTATACGCGTCGTGAATGCCCTGGGATCCGACGATCAGACCGTGGGTGGGGAAGTCGGGACCCTTGACTCGCTCGCAGCAGGCCGCCAGCGTCGCCTCTTCGTCGGCCTCGTGGTTGTCCAGGCACCAGTACACGGCCTCGGCCAACTCGCGCAGGTTGTGCGGCGGGATATTGGTGGCCATACCGACGGCGATACCGCCCGAACCATTGGCCAGCAGGTTCGGAAACCGGCTCGGCAGAACCGTCGGCTCCTGCACACGACCGTCGTAGTTCGGAACGAAATCGACTGTCTCCTCGTCGATTTCACGCAGCATCTCCATGGCCAACGGGGTCAGCCGCGCCTCGGTGTACCGCATGGCAGCCGCCGGATCATTGCCCGGCGAGCCGAAGTTGCCCTGGCCGTCGACCAGTGGATAGCGCAGCGACCACGGCTGCGCCATACGCACCAGGGTGTCGTAGATCGACGAATCGCCGTGTGGGTGATAGTTACCCATGGTCTCGGCAACGGAGCGCGCCGATTTCGCGTGGCCGCGGTCGGGTCGGAATCCGGAGTCGAACATCGCATACAGCACGCGGCGGTGCACCGGCTTGAGGCCGTCACGCACCTCCGGTAACGCGCGCCCGACGATGACGCTCATCGCATAGTCGATATAGCTGCGCTGCATCTCCTGCTGGATATCGACCGGCTCGATACGGTCGCCGGCTTCCTCGCCGGGCGGCAGGGTGGTGTCAGTCATGTGAGTCCTCTTTTGTCCCTATGACGGGGTGTACTTCGCTAAACATCCAGGAAGCGAACGTCTTTGGCGTTGCGGGTGATGAAGCTGCGACGGGCCTCGACGTCCTCACCCATCAGGATCGAGAACAACTCATCCGCGGCGGCGGCGTCGTCCAGCGTGATCTGGCGCAGCACCCGGACCGACGGGTCCATGGTGGTTTCCCACAGCTCCTTGGCGTCCATCTCACCCAGACCCTTGTAGCGCTGAATGCCGTCGTCGACGTTGATCCGCTTGCCGGCGGCCTTACCCGCTTCGAGCAGGCCGTCGCGCTCCCGGTCGGAGTAGGCGAACTCCGGCTCGCTGCGCTGCCACTTCAGCTTGTACAGCGGGGGCTGCGCCAAGAAGATGTGGCCGTTCTCCACCAGCGGCTTCATGAACCGGAACAGCAGGGTCAGCAGCAGGGTCGAAATATGTTGTCCGTCAACGTCGGCGTCGGCCATCAGGACGATCTTGTGATAGCGCAGCTTGGCAAGGTCGAACTCATCGTGGATGCCGGTGCCCAGTGCGGTGATGATCGCTTGGACTTCGGTGTTCTTCAGCACGCGGTCGATGCGCGCCTTCTCGACGTTGATGATCTTGCCGCGCAGCGGCAGGATCGCCTGGAACATCGAATCGCGGCCACTCTTTGCCGAGCCACCGGCCGAATCACCCTCCACCACATACAGCTCCGACTTGCTCGGGTCGGTGGAACGGCAGTCAGCGAGCTTGCCGGGCAGGCCGCCGATGTCGGTGGCGCTCTTGCGCCGTACCAGTTCACGAGCCTTCCGGGCGGCGATGCGGGCCTGCGCCGAGGACACCGCCTTGTTTACGACGGTCTTGGCCTCGGTCGGGTTGGCCTCGAACCAGTGGGTCAGCTGTTCGTTGCAGATCTTCTGCACGAAGGACTTCACCTCGGTGTTGCCGAGCTTGGTCTTGGTCTGCCCCTCGAACTGCGGCTGGGAGACCTTCACCGAGATCACCGCCGCGAGACCCTCGCGGATGTCATCACCGGTGAGGTTCGCATCCTTTTCCTTGAGCAGCTTCTTGTCCTTGGCGTACTTGTTGACCACCGTCGTCAGCGCGGCACGGAAACCCTCTTCGTGGGTACCGCCCTCGTGCGTGTTGATCGTGTTCGCGAAGGTGTGCACCGACTCCGAATAGCCGGCGTTCCACTGCATCGCGATCTCGACCTCGTGGCCCACACCCTTGCCGTCGAAATCAATGACGCTGGGCTGGATCGAATTCTTGGTGCGGTTGATGTGCTTGACGAAGTCGACCAGACCGCCGGGGTAGTGGAACACCCGGTGCTTGACCTTGTGCTGGCCCGAGGCCGCTTCGGCGGCCTTTTCTTCCGCGGATTTAGGCGCTGCGGCGGTGTCGCTGACGACGTCATCGACAACCTGGTCGGGGGTGACGCGCTCGTCGGTCAGCTCAATCGTCAGGCCCTTGTTGAGGAAGGCCATCTCTTGCAGGCGGCGGGCGATGGTTTCGAAGTCGTAGGTCGTCGTCTCGAAGATGTTGGGATCTGCCCAGAACCGGATGGTGGTGCCGGTCTTGCGGGTCTTCTCACCCTGGCGCAGAGTCCCCGGCACCGAATGGTCGTAGGTCTGGAACCATTCGTAGCCGTCGGTGCGGACGTCAGCCTCGAGGCGGCTCGACAGTGCGTTCACCACCGAAACACCCACGCCGTGCAGACCGCCCGAGACCTGGTAGGCGCCCTCTTCGAACTTGCCGCCGGCATGCAGCACGGTCATGACCACATCGATGGTGGGGATTCCGGTGGAGTGCATCGCGACCGGAATGCCGCGGCCGTCGTCGGTGACCTCGACCCCACCGTCCTCGAGAATCCGCACCGTGACCTTGGTGGCGAATCCCGCCATCGCCTCGTCGACCGAGTTGTCGACAACTTCCCAGACGAGGTGGTGGAGCCCTCGTTCACCGGTCGAGCCGATATACATGCCGGGGCGTTTACGAACCGCCTCCAGGCCTTCGAGGACTTTGATCGAGTCGGCACCGTACTGTTCTGTGGCAGCCACTAGCGGAACGCTCTCCTTGGGGTTCGCAGCGCACGACTCAACGACCGTGCACAGGTCTTGAGTAAGTCTACCGGTTAGCGCTTTCCGGACTGATTCTGCGGCGGCGTTTCTACACACCTAGTTGCGCCGTGCACGGAATTTCTCGGATTGGCATACGTCATGACGCTTGGCGCGTTGGTCAGCGACCGTCTCGTGGCCGTCAGCCGATTGTGGTAGTAGGGCTCAGCCGTAGGTGTCGCGCGGGCCGCGCCCGGAAATGTGCAACTTGCCCTTCCGCCACGACGGAGCGACCGGACCAGTGATCTTCAACGCCGTCACCACGCCATCACCGACCGCCGCGGCGATCTTGGCCAACAGCTGCGCTTGCACCATCCGCAGCTGGGTCGCCCATGCCGTCGACTCAGCGGCCACACTCAACACACCGTCCCGCAGCGTGGTCGGCTCGGCATGCTCGGCAATCTGTTCACCAACCACGGTGGCCCACTGCGCGAACACCGCACCCTCAGCGACCTTGGGGGTCCAGCCACGCGATTTGGCCAGTTCGTTGGCCACCGTCCCCAGTGGCTGCGGGTCGCGGCCATCCGGACCTGGTCCCGACCAGCGGCGACGACCATCCCGGTCGGCGCTGCGGCGGGCACCGGGGGAGCGGCGACCCCGGCCGACCTCCTTACCCTGACTGCGCGCTGCGCCGCGAGCTTCCTCAAGAGTGCGACGCACCAGATCCATCCCCGCCAATCCAGCCAAATGCTCGGGCGGGCCCTTGACCTCGTCGGTCTCGTCGTCGGGTTCCGTCACGAGGTCACCTCCGACATCCGGCCGTCGTCGTCGTCACGCAGGGCAATCCCAATTCGGGTGGCGTCCCAGTCCGCCGGGATGTCCTCACCGACGGCGGCGGTGATCAGTACCTGCTCGGCATCAGCGGCGACACCAGCCAGCGCGCGCCGGCGCGCACTATCCAGTTCGGCGAACACATCGTCGAGAATCAGCACCGGTTCACTGCCCTCAGTGCGCAACAGCTCATACGAGGCCAGCCGCAAAGCCAGTGCCATGGACCAGGATTCGCCGTGACTGGCAAAGCCCTTGGCCGGCTGGTCGCCCAGGCGCAATTCCAAATCGTCGCGATGGGGCCCGACCAGGCAGACGCCCCGTTCCAGCTCCGCGCCGCGACGCGCGGCCAGCCCGGCCAAGAGGGCGGCTTGTAGGTACTCGACGTCCAGGTCGGTACCGTCCAACTCGACGCTGCTGCGGTAGCCGATGGCTGCCGGCCGCGACGCGGGCGCCAGCAGTTGGTAGGCCTTCTCCACTTCCGGTGCCAGCAGGTTGGTCAGTTCGATACGGGCGGCCATCAGCTCCGCGCCATGCGCGGCGAGGTGGCCGTCCCACACATCGAGTGTCTCGAGCACCCCAACGTCACCCCGAAACCGCCCTCCCACAGCTGATTTCAGAAGCGCGGTGCGCTGCTTGAGCACCTTCTCATAGTCCGCACGAATCGCGGCCACCCGCGGTCGGCGTACCGAGGCGAGTTCGTCGAGATACCGGCGGCGTTCCCCGGGATCGCCACGCACCAGGGCAAGATCCTCTGGGGCGAACAACACCGCACGCACGGCCCCGAGCACTTCGCGGGTGCTGCGTACCGGAGAACGGTTCAGCCGCGCCTTATTTGCCCGTCCCGCCGCGATTTCGATATCAACGGCGAGCTCTCGTCCCTCATTGACGACGATTGCCGAGACCACCGCGCGTTCGGCCCCGGCCCGGATCAAGGGGGCGTCGGTGGCGACCCGATGTGACCCGAGAGTCGCGCAATACCAAAGCGCCTCAACAAGATTCGTTTTGCCGAAACCGTTGGGACCGACGAAGACCGTCCGGCCCGGCGCTAATTCGAGTTCGACGTGTTGCCACGACCGAAAGTCGCGTAGCGCCAGCTGCCGGACGTACATCGGACCTCGCTATCCCGACACCGAGACCCGCTTGACGGCGTGTCCACCAAACTGATTGCGCAGCGCAGAGACTGCCTTCATCGTCGGCGAATCCTCTTGCCGGGAAGCAAACCTCGCAAATAGCGACGCAGCGATCACTGGCATCGGAACCCGGTGACGAATCGCCTCCTCGACGGTCCAGCGACCCTCACCGGAATCCTCGGTGTAGCCCGAGATCGCGTCGAACGACGGATCTTCGGCGAGTGCCTTTGCCAATAGCTGCTGCAGCCACGACCGCACAACGGTGCCATTCGTCCACGCCTGGATCACCGCCTGAGTGTCTTTGATCAACGGTTCGGCGGCCAGCAGTTCGTAGCCTTCGGCGTAGGCCATCATCAGCCCGTATTCGATACCGTTGTGCACCATCTTGGCGTAGTGACCCGCACCGACGGGCCCGGCGTGCACGAAACCGTCGGCAAGATCACCGGGTGGGCGCAGGGTATCGAAGATCGGCATTACCCGGGCGACATCCTCGTCGCTGCCACCAACCATCAAGCCGTAACCTTCGGCCAAACCCCAGATACCTCCGGAAACACCCGCGTCAACGAATGAAATCCCCTTCTTCCCAAGGAGTTCCGCATGGGGACCATCCTCGGTGTACTTGGAGTTACCACCGTCGATGACGAGGTCGCCCGGGCTGAGGACCTCAGCCAACTCGCTGATGGTGTCATCGGTGATCGGACCCGACGGCACCATGACCCAGACGACACGGGGAGCACTGAGCTCCTGGGCCAGCCCAGCCAAGGTGGAGACATCCGTCACCTCAGGCCTGGGGTCATACCCGATGACTTCGTGGCCGCCTTCACGCAACCGCTGGCGCATGTTGAAGCCCATTTTTCCAAGACCGACCAAACCCAACTGCATGTGTGCCTCTCTAGGTCAGCGGTCCGGGTCAACCGGGTAGCCGGACCGGCATCAACAGATATACGTAGTCGGTCTGAACAGCGGGGAACGGCCCGGTGCCTTCTACCTGTTCATCACTATTGGCCGGCCGCAGCACCGCGGGTCGGCTCGGTGTGGTGAAACCGAACGTCACTTGGTCGGAATGCAGCGAACCAAGGCCGTCGGTGAGGTAGGTCGGATTGAACGCGATCGTCAGCGGCTCGCCGGCGAAGTCCACCGGCAGGTCCTCCTCCGCGCGGCCGACATCATCGGCGCCAGCCGAGAGCCGCAGCACTCCATCGCCAAATTCCATCCGCACCTGCGCGCCGCGATCGGCGACCAGCGCAACACGCTTGATCGCCTCGCTCAGCTCCGCCACTCCGATGGTCGCTACGGCAGTGTGCTCGGCAGGCAGCAGCTGACGGAATTTCGGGAACTCGGCATCGAGCAAGCGCGTCGTGCTGCGCTTGCCGCCGCTGCGGATTCCCAGCAGACCTTCTTTACCGACTGTCGACCCGGCACCCAGGGCCAGATGGACCTCCGAACCCGACGTGCCGGCCTTGGCTGCTTCTGCCAACGTCTTGGCCGGCACCAGCACCGCAGCTTCCAAGCTGGGCGAAGACGTCGCCCAGGTCAGCTCGCGCACCGCCAACCGGAACCGGTCGGTGGCAGCCAAAACTACTGCCTCACCGGAAATCTCCACCCGGATACCGGTCAGCATCGGCAGCGTGTCATCGCGCCCGGCTGCCACAGCGACCTGGCCTATCGCCTCGCCGAACAGATCAGCCGAGACGACACCGGTTTCCTCGGGGAGCTCCGGCAGCGCCGGATAATCCTCCACTGCCATGGTCGGCAGTGAGAATCGGGCGCTACCGCACGTCAACGACACCCGAGTGCCCTCCACGCTGACGTCCACCGGCTTGGCCGGGAGCGCCTTGGTGATGTCGGACAACAACCGACCGGAGACCAAAACGCTTCCCGGAGAGGCGATTTCAGCAGGAACACGCACCTCGGCCGAGACTTCGTAATCGAAGCCGGAGATGACCAAGCCCTCGTCAGTGCCGGTGAGCAACACTCCAGCCAGCACCGGCACCGTCGGACGAGTCGGAAGATTACGGGCAACCCAGGCCACCGCATCGGCGAAGTCTTCCCGCACGAGGCGGAACTTCAAGTCGGAGCCAACCGTCGTAGCTGCCACGTGCACCCAGTCCCTTCATCACCCAATAACCCCGACCAGCGTCCACCCCTGCCGAAGCAGCGGCGAGCGTGATCTGTGAGCGACAGCCGCAGAACGGCAGTCAGAAGAACAACCGTAGAGCGTCGGACGCCATCTTGAAAGCTAATCGATCCGGGTGACAAGAGCACCGCGGGACGGTGTGCGACGACCTGTGCAGCGGCTACTCCCCAAGCCTGTCTTCAAAGAGGAAATTGGAAGAGAGATAACAGCAACAGTAATAGGGCCTGTGCAACCTGTGGACTGGACCGCCGATGCCCAGCTCGGATGTGGTGTGCGGTTGTGTATCAGTTGTGTATGACGGCCGCAGAATCTGCGGGCGCGTGTGCACAGCCGTCGGTTGTTCATTGTCATTCCGGTTCTTCGGCAGAGTTGCCAGGTGTTGTCCACAGCGGTGTGCACAAGCCGTGAGTGTGACCACTGGTACGACAGTGACCAAAGTTTTTGTGCGCGGATGACAGAAAAGTGGGATTTCAGCGCTTGGAGCGCTGGCGGATCCGCGTGGTGAGTTCCTTGACGTGATCGAACACCTCACGCCGGTGGGCCATTTCACCGCGAATCTTCTTCTCGGCGTACATGACCGTGGTGTGGTCGCGGCCGAATGCCTGGCCGATCTTGGGCAGTGACAGATCGGTGAGTTCACGGCACAGGTACATCGCGATCTGCCGGGATTGCGCCAGCGCCCTGGTCTTGCCGGGACCGCGTAACTCCTCGACGCTGGTGTCGAAGTACTCGGCCGTGGCGGCCATGATGGCCGCGGTGCTGATCTGCATCGTGCCGGCATCGGCGATGAGATCGCGCAGCACGATCTCGGCGAGAGCCTTGTCGATCGGGGTCTTGTTCAGCGATGCGAAGGCAGTGACCCGAATCAGTGCGCCCTCGAGCTCGCGGATGTTGCGTTCGATGCTGCTGGCGATGAGTTCGAGTACGTCGTCGGGAACGTCGAGCCGGTCCATCTGCGCCTTTTTACGCAAGATGGCGATGCGGGTTTCCAACTCAGGTGGTTGAACGTCGGTGATCAGTCCCCACTCGAACCTGGTCCGCAACCGGTCTTCGAGGGTGGCCAGTTGTTTGGGCGGCCGATCGGAGGAGATGACGATCTGCTTGTTGGCGTTGTGCAAGGTGTTGAAGGTGTGGAAGAACTCTTCCTGGATACCTTCCTTGCCTTCGATGAACTGGATGTCATCGACCAGTAGCACGTCGATGTCGCGGTAGCTGCGTTTGAACGCCACCTTGCGGTCGTCGCGCAGTGAGTTGATGAAGTCGTTGGTGAACTCTTCGGTAGAGACGTATTTCACCCGCATGCCGGGGAACAGCCGCTGCGCATAATTGCCGGCGGCGTGCAACAGGTGTGTCTTGCCCAGGCCGGACTCACCCCAGATGAACAGCGGGTTGTAGGCCCGGGCGGGCGCTTCGGCAATCGCCAGGGCGGCCGCGTGCGCGAATCTGTTGGAGGCTCCGATGACGAAGGTGTCGAACGTGTAGCGCCGGTTGAGGCTGGTGCCGGGCGTCTCGGCGGAAGTACTGCTACGCGGACGCTCGATGAAATAACTGGGCCAGGTTTCGTGCGCACTGGCCAACGCTTCACGGTCTTCGTCGACCTCATCGAGTTCGGGATCGACGGCGGGGGCCTCCGGCGCGGCGGTCTCTTCGGTCTCTTCGAGATCGGGCGGGGCGATTCGCACGCCCAGTTCGACCCGTTGTCCTAGCCGGCGGCTGAGTGCGTCGACGATCTGGGTTCGCAGGTGTCGTTCGATCTCGTTCTGGACGAAACTGCTCGGCACCGACAAAAGTGCGAAACCTTCGGCGATGGTGAGGGGCTGGACCAGCTTGAGCCAAGCGCGTTGTTGGGGAGTCAGCGGCGGATTGCCACCAGAGCCATTGCCGAGGCGTGAGTCTGCCGTTCCATCGCCGTTGAGCTCGGCAACGACCGAGCTCCACACTGTCGCGAACGCTGAACCGGGATCTTCGGTCAACGACAGATCCCCCCTGGTCAGATCGGTAAATTTCATCTAGTACACAAAAGCAAACGAGACGACGACGAATCTGTCCACATAGTTATCCACAGGTGTGGACAGGACAGTCGTCCTCGTCTCGCAGCATATCGGCGCAGGAACTCGGGCCGGAAGCCAAACCGAGCATTTCGGTCTCGTCTGGACTTCCGCCGGCCGTGCCCCCGCTTGTTGATTGGCGCGCCGCCCCGTGCTGAAGCGGCTTTGGCAGAAGCTAACAGTTTTCGGGGCGGGTGCCAACCGTTCTGCAACATTGCGATCACGTTCGTATAACGGCGCGTGGGATGGCCGTGACGGCTGTGACGGTAGTGCCCTGGTCATCCCGGACGTTGACGGAATCGCATGGTGATCGACGGCACGACAAGGCGGTTTGACCAGGGCAAGTGAGGTCAGTACCCTCGAACAGTCGCCCACACGTGGCGATACGGCTGCGACCGGGTTTCGGGACCGCGCCGGTTACGAGCGAGACCAGAGCTTACCAACGGCAGTCGCGTTCGTTCGGGTACACACGCAAGCGTGTACACCGGGCGGCGACCGCCATACGACGAGGAGATATAGCCGTGGCCAAGGGCAAGCGGACCTTCCAGCCGAACAACCGGCGCCGGGCGCGGGTTCATGGCTTCCGTCTGCGGATGCGCACCCGTGCTGGGCGCGCCATCGTGACGGGTCGGCGGCGCAAGGGTCGTCGTTCACTGACTGCCTGATCCACGAGATCACGCGCCGTGCTCCCGGCTCAGTTCCGGATGACGCGGTCTGCGGAGTTCGGCGCCACGATCAAGCATGGGGTGCGAGCGGCGCAGCCGGACATCGTCGTGCACGTACGACGCGAGGCCGAGACCGGTGGGGGACCTCGGATCGGTCTGGTGGTGGCCAAATCCGTCGGCAATGCGGTGCAACGACATCAGGTGTCCCGTCGACTGCGGCACGTTGCGAGATCTGTCCTCTCTGACCTGAACCCCGATGAGCGCATCGTGATTCGTGCGCTGCCCACCAGCCGGCACGCGATGTCGGCTCGGCTCGAGCAGCAGCTACGAAACGGTCTTCGGCGCACGCACGATCTGATGGAGAAGGCGCGGTGAGCCACCTTCCGGTCCGGGTGCTGGTCTTCCTTATCGAGCTCTACCGCCACACCATCTCGCCGCTGCGGCTACCTACGTGCCGGTTCACACCGACGTGTAGTCAGTACGCCGTGGATGCCCTGACCGAGTACGGCTTGATCCGGGGGAGTTGGCTGACGGTGATCCGGCTCGGGAAGTGCGGGCCGTGGCATCGGGGAGGATGGGATCCGATACCCGAGCGGTGCCCGCAGGCACCCGGGGCCGATGTCGAACACGACAGCAGGAGCATGCATGTTTAATTGGTTCAGCCTGGACGTCATCTATTACCCGGTGTCGGGCATCATGTGGCTCTGGTACAAGTTGTTCGCTTCTTTCCTCGGTCCCACGAGTTTCTTCGCCTGGGCGCTGTCGGTGATGTTCCTGGTGTTCAGCCTGCGCGCGCTGCTCTACAAGCCCTTCGTTCGTCAGATCCGCACCACGCGGCAGATGCAGGAATTGCAGCCACAGATCAAGGCGCTGCAGAAGAAATACGGCAAGGACCGCCAGCGGATGGCGCTCGAAATGCAGAAGTTGCAGAAGGAGCACGGGTTCAACCCAATCCTTGGCTGCTTGCCGATGCTGGCCCAGATTCCGGTGTTCCTCGGTCTCTACCACGTGTTGCGTTCGTTCAACCGGACCACCGGCGGGTGGGGCCAGCCGCACCTGACCGTCGCCGAGAACCGGGCTACCGGCAACTACGTCTTCGGCCCCGCCGACGTCGGGCACTTCCTGGACGCCAACCTGTTCGGTGCACCCATCGGCGCGTTCATGACGCAGCACACCGGTCTGGACGCCTTCACCGAATTCAGTCGGGCCGCGGTCATCGGGGTGTCGGTTCCGCTGATGCTGCTGGCCGGCATCGCTACCTACTTCAACAGCCGGGCTTCGGTCGCACGCCAGAGTGCGGAGGCGGCGGCCAATCCGCAGACCGCGATGATGAACAAGCTCGCGCTGTACGTCTTCCCGCTCGGTGTTGTGGTGGGCGGGCCTTTCCTGCCGATCGCGATCATCATCTACTGGGTCTCCAATAACATCTGGACCTTCGGTCAGCAGCACTACGTGTTCGGCAAGATCGAGCAGGAAGAAGAAGCGAAGAAGGAAGATGCGCTGGCTCGCCGTGCCGCAAACGCACCGGCGCCGGGCGTCAAGCCAACCAAGCCGAAGAAGAGCGCGCCGGGAGCCACCAATGGCTCGGCAGCCGACCCCGCCGTTGATTCGACAGATATTGCCGATATGGCGGACGCGGACACTGATACCGACACCGGGCCGGAGAAGCCGGCCGACGGCGGTACGACCAGCCGCACCCCGCGCCCGGGAGCACGGCCCAAGAAACGTAGGCGTTGACCGGAGATCGATCCGGCGAAAGAGGGAGAGACACATGGCGGAAGCCGATACCACCGACGTGACCGAAACCGATGCAGCGGTGGACCAAGACGTTGAAAAAAGTGACGACCTGGAAGAGCGCCTCGTCGCTGAGGGCGAGATCGCGGGCGACTACTTGGAGGAGCTGCTCGACCTGCTCGACTTTGACGGCGACATCGATCTCGATGTCGAAGGCAACCGCGCGATCGTGAGCATCGACGGTGGCGAGGACTTGTCGAAGTTGGTTGGCCGCAAGGGTGAGGTTCTCGACGCGCTGCAGGAGTTGACCCGGTTGGCCGTGCACCAGAAGACGGGGGAGCGCAGCCGGCTGATGCTGGACATCGCGAACTGGCGCCGCCGCCGCCGCGAGGAGCTGAGCGCCCTGGGCGATAAGGTGGCCCACCGCGTCCTGGAGACTGGCGAGCGTGAAGAGTTGGCACCGATGACGCCGTTCGAGCGCAAGATCGTGCACGATGCCGTGGCGGGCGTGGACGGTGTGCACAGCGAGAGCGAGGGCGTGGAGCCTTCGCGTCGCGTCGTCGTGCTCAAAGGCTGAAGTTACATCGATGTAGTTCGATGCCGGAGGCCGAGATGACCGGAGGATGTTTCACGTGAAACATGGCGTTGCGCCCCCACCTCCGACAGCCGCCAATGCGGTGTTCGGTGATCGCGCGAGCCTGGCCCACCGCTATGCCAATCTGCTTGCCGGTCCCGGTGTCGAACGCGGATTGATCGGTCCCCGAGAAGTCGAGCGGCTGTGGGACCGCCACATCCTGAATAGTGCCGCGGTCGCGGAGCTCATCGAGCCGGGCGCCAGGATCGCCGACATCGGCAGCGGCGCCGGCCTCCCGGGTCTACCGATTGCGATCGCGCGCCCTGACGTCCATGTCACGCTGATCGAGCCGATGCTCCGCCGAACCGAGTTCCTCGCGGAGACGGTTGCGGAGCTGGGCCTGCCGGTGGAGATCGTCCGCGGCCGGGCGGAAGAACCGGACGTCCGGGCCCGAGCGGGGGGAGTGGATGTGGTGGTCTCCCGAGCGGTCGCGTCACTCGAGAAGCTCACCCGGTGGAGTCTGCCGCTATTGCGTCCCGGTGGCCGGATGCTCGCGATGAAGGGCGAGCGGGCCGACGAGGAAGTGGTCGAGGGCCGCCGCGGGATGACGTCGTTAGGCGCAACGGATGTCAGGGTGATGAGATGTGGCGAGAGCTATTCGGATCCACCCGTGACCGTGGTGATCGCGGTGCGGGGGGAGCGAGCCCCAGGCGGGAAACGGCCCACGCGAACCTCGGAGAGAAGAGGATCATGACTGTCCCACCCAACCCAGATCGTTCGGGGGCGGCGGGCGCCGATGTTTCACGTGAAACATGGAGTGCGCCCAATGACTACGAGACACCGATCGGCGCGGCGGCTCAACGCGCCATGCAGGTCCTCCACACGGTCGCCGGCCAGCTGCCCCGACCGGTTCGGCGCCGTGTCCTCACTGTTGCCAATCAGAAGGGCGGAGTGGGGAAGACGACGACTGCGGTCAACATGGCCGCTGCGCTTGCGGTTCAGGGGCTTAAGACCTTGGTGATCGATCTCGATCCGCAGGGCAACGCCAGTACCGCATTGGGCATCGCCGACCGGCACTCGGGCACGCCGTCGTCGTACGAAGTGCTCCTCGGTGAGATCCCGCTACAGGCGGCCCTTCGGCAGAGCCCGCACAGCCCGCGACTGTTCTGTGTGCCGGCGACGATCGATCTTGCCGGCGCTGAGATCGAACTCGTCAGCATGGTGGCCCGGGAGAACCGACTGCGCACCGCGTTGGCCGCGCTCGATGATTCCGATTTCGACTATGTATTCATCGACTGCCCACCGTCGCTCGGACTGCTCACCATCAACGCACTCGTGGCCGCACCCGAGGTCTTGATCCCGATCCAGTGCGAGTACTACGCCCTGGAGGGCGTTTCGCAACTGATGAACAACATCGAGATGGTGCGCGCCCACCTCAATCCTCAACTGTCCGTCTCGACCGTCGTCCTCACGATGTACGACGCGCGCACCAAACTGGCTGACCAGGTCGCCTCAGAGGTCCGCCGCTTTTTCGGGGACAAGGTTCTGGGGACCGTGATCCCGCGTAGCGTCAAGGTGTCCGAAGCACCCGGCTACAGCATGACGATCCTCGATTACGACCCCGGTTCACGCGGTGCGTTGAGCTACCTGGACGCGAGTAAAGAACTCGCACAACGGGCCACCCCGGCATAGTGGAGGCAGAACAATGACCCAGCCCGCATCGAAGAAAAAGGGCGGCCTCGGCCGCGGCTTGGCCTCACTGATCCCGACCGGACCGGCTGACGGGGGCCCGCGGCTGGGCGACGCGGCGGCCGATGTGGTGATCGGCGGTGCCCCGCTGAACGTCGACAGTGTGGGGGCGGTTTACCGCGAGATCGATCCCTCGGCCATCGAGCCGAACCCGCGCCAGCCCCGTCAGGTCTTTGACGAGGAAGCCCTCGCCGAACTGGTGCACTCGATCCGCGAGTTCGGTCTCATGCAGCCGATTGTGGTGCGTTCGGTCGCGGATGCCGCAACCGGAGCGCCGAGCCGCTATCAACTGGTGATGGGGGAGCGGCGCTGGCGCGCCGCCCAGCAGGCCGGGCTGGCGACCATCCCGGCGATCGTGCGGGAGACCGCCGAGGACAACCTGTTGCGGGACGCGCTGCTGGAGAACATCCACCGGGTTCAACTCAACCCGCTGGAAGAGGCGGCGGCCTACCAACAGTTGCTCGAGGAGTTCGAAGTCACCCACGATGAACTGGCCGCGCGCATCGGACGGTCGCGTCCGGTCATCTCCAACATGATCCGCTTGCTGAGGTTGCCGATCGCGGTCCAGCGGCGGGTGGCCGCCGGCGTGCTCTCGGCCGGACACGCTCGGGCGCTCCTCGCACTCGAAGGCGGCCCGGAGGCTCAGGAAGAGTTGGCCGCCCGCATCATCGCCGAAGGATTGTCGGTGCGTGCCACCGAAGAGGCGGTGACCCTCGCCAATCGGACCGATGCGAAGACACCCACCGCTCCGCGCCGCAAGCCGATCCAGATGCCCGGGCTTCAAGATGTGGCCGAGCGGCTCTCGAGCACCTTCGATACCCGGGTCACCGTGAGCCTGGGCAAGCGCAAGGGCAAGATCGTGGTGGAGTTCGGGTCGGTCGACGATTTGCAGCGCATTGTGGACATGATGAACCGGCCGGGAGGCTGAAGAGCCAGGTATCGCGACACCAGCCAGTTCCGTCACAGTGACACCAGCGTCGGCCAGCGTTCGCTACCGAACCCGTGGAGCGAGGAATCGCACAGTGCACCAACAGCTTTCGCCGCCAGGCGGCCGGCACTTCAGTTGCCCGGTCACTACTGGCACGTTCGGTGTGGACTCTCCTATCCTGAAGGGGCTGTTGTGTACATCTGCACCGCGTGAAAGCCGGGGAGGCTAGTGTCCGTTCGCATCATGCCGCTGCGGCTCGAAGCTTTCGACCAATTGCCGAAGCACGCTCGTCGGTGTGTGTTCTGGGAACTCGACCCCGCGACGCTCGGTGCCGGTGATTACCTTCCCGACCCCGAATTCGAGAAGGAAGCGTGGCTGTCGATGGTCATGCTGGAGTGGGGCTCGTGCGGTCAGATCGCGAGTAAGACGTCCGCCGACGGGTCCGAGTCCAATGACGAGGAACCATGCCTCGGCTACGTCCTCTACGCACCCCCGCGTGCGGTGCCGCGCGCACAGCGCTTCCCGACCGGACCGGTCAGCGCGGACGCCGTCTTGTTGACATCGATGGGTATCGAACCCGGACAGTCCGACGGGCTGACGCACTCCTTGATCAGTCAAGTGGTGAGCGAACTCGTCCGCCGCGGTGTACGGGCCCTGGAGGCGTTCGGCCGCACCGCCGATGCCACCGAACTACTCGACCCCGAGATCGCTGACCCCGAGCTGAGCCCAGCCATCGAAGCACTCGGAGACTGCTCCTTCGACCAGTGCATGATCGGTGCCGACTTCCTACTCGACGCGGGATTCACCGTCGTCGCCCCGCACCGGTATTTTCCGCGGCTGCGGTTGGAGCTGGACAAGGGGCTGGGCTGGAAAGCCGAAGTCGAAGAAGCACTGGAGCGCCTGCTGAAAAGTGCACAACTGCAGCAGCCGGTCGGCGCCGGCGCGGAGATTCGCGGCTAGCGATCTAGAGAGCGGGCCGAGCCTGTTCGACCGACAGCTCGTGGGCCAGAAGTTCAGCGAAGGTGAACGTGCCGGTGGGCCGGTCGTTCTTGCCCAACAGGTACAGCCGCTTGACGGCGGCCAGGATGCCCTCGGCGACGGAGTCGCGGGCCTGGTTGGTCACCAGCATGGAGCGGTCCCGCGGGTTGGTGATGTATCCGACATCTACCTGAACGGTGGGCATTCTGGTGAGCCGCAGCAGATCCCAGGTCCGGCCGTGTGTCCGGCAGTCGCGTAAGCCGGTGCGCGCCACGACCTCTCGCTGAATGAAGTCCGCCAGGTTGCGACCGATCGTCGACACCGAGCCGTGCGAGCTGCCGAAGTAGAACGATGCAACGCCATTCGCCGACGGGCTGGGTTGAGTCTCACAGCGCAGACTGATCATCAGGTCGGCGCCGACGGTGTTGGCGGTTGCCGCGCGCTCGGCGTCCAGCGGACTGCGGCTGGCCGGACGGGACAAGAAGGTCTCCATGCCGATCGCTGTCATCCGGCCTTCGAGCCGACACGCCAAGTCCCACAGGATGTCTGCTTCGCTGATCGGCCCATCGGGACCGCTGGTGATCAGCCCGTGGTCGTTGCCGCCGCGGCCCGGATCGATGATGATCCGCTTACCGGACAGTCTGGGTCCGGAGCGGCGGACCAACTCCTCTTCCCGGATGGCATGCAGCGAGCCGCCGGTGACGCGCGAACCCAGGAAGTACAAGGAGCGCAACGTTTCTGGGCCGCAGATACCGTCGGCGGCCATGCCGTACTCGCGCTGATAGGACATCAGCGCATTGTGCGTCTGCAACCCGAAGTAGCCGTCCACCAAAGCGGTGTAGAAGCCGAGCTCCTGCAGCTTGGACTGCAGCGTGGCCACATCGTCGCCGTACATCGGGGCGCCGAACTGATGGACCAGGGTCCGCGCCCCGAGCCGATAGGACGCCTCTTTGAGGGCGCGGTAGGTGGCCTCGCCGACGATCCCGTCTACCAGCAGGCCGCGGCGCTGCTGAAACGCGCGCACCGCGTGGTCGAGGTCGGCGTCGAACACGTCGGCTGCCACATGCCGCCCGGTGGTGAGGTTCTCGTCAGGGTTGTCGACCAGCCCCAACGCGGCCAACGCTCCGCGGATTTCGACGACGGCGCTGCTGCGGTCACCGCGGCGCAAGACATCATCTTGACCGCTCCGGTTCCAGGGGGTATCCCCCCCGGGACCGTGGCGAAGACTCGACATACAGGGCCCTTCGGTCACCGTTGTCAGCTGGCTATTGAAGCCCTGACGATTGCACACAGGCTAGGAGGCATTCTCTCAGAAGCCTGCCGCATTCCGGAAAACGGCAGGCGACGCCGCCTATAACGGAATCGTCTCGGTCAGGTCTAGACGATGTCAGCGATTTCGCGCAGCAGGGCTGCCTTGCCCTTGGCGCCGACGATCCGTTTCACCGGTTGACCATCCTTGAACAGGATCAGCGTCGGAATCGACACCACCTGGAAGTCACGGGCGGTCGCCGGATTGGCGTCGACGTCGAGCTTGGCCACCGTGAGCGAACCGGCCTTCTCGGAGGCGATCTCCTCGAGGACCGGGGCGACCATCCGGCACGGACCGCACCAGGTGGCCCAAAAGTCAACGAGGACAGGGGTATTGCTGGACAGGACGTCCTGGCTGAAGGAGTCGTCGGAAACCGTTACGGTCGCGCCACCGTCGCTCATTGAAGTGCTCCAATCATCTCGGTATTTGCAGTGTCGTCGGCATCGGCCAGCCAGCGCTCGGCGTCGATCGCAGCCGAACAACCCATCCCCGCGGCGGTGATGGCCTGCCGGTAGGTGTGGTCGACCAGGTCGCCGGCGGCGAACACCCCGTCCACCGACGTCGCGGTGGTGCGGTCACGAACCAGCACGTAGCCCTCGGGGTCGAGGTCTACGGCACCGCGCACCAGCTCAGAGCGGGGATCGTGGCCGATCGCGACGAACACACCCGTCACCGGGAGGATGGATTCCTCGCCGGTCAGCACGTTATGCACGCGCAGCCCGGACACCGTCTTGTCACCTTCGACGGCGTCGACCGCGGTGTTGGTGAGGAAAGTGATCTTCTCGTTCTCGCGGGCACGCTCGAGCATGATCCGAGACGCCCGGAACTCGTCGCGCCGGTGCACCAGGGTGACACTGCGCGCGAAGCGGGTCAGGAACGTGGCCTCTTCCATGGCCGAGTCGCCGCCGCCGATGACGGCGATGTCCTGGTCCTTGAAGAAGAACCCGTCACAGGTGGCGCAGGCGCTGACGCCGCGGCCGAGCAGTTCCTGTTCGCCGGGTACGCCCAGGTAGCGGGCCGCAGCGCCCATCGCGAGGATGACCGAACGGGCGAGGTGGGTCTCGCCGTCGCCGGTCACCACCTTTTTGACAGGTCCGTCCAGGACCACCGACTCGACGTCTTCCATCCGCAGGTCGGCGCCGAAGCGCAGGGCCTGTTCGCGCATCTCGTCCATCAACTCCGGACCGGTGATTCCGGAGCGGAAGCCGGGGAAGTTCTCCACCTCGGTGGTCGTCATCAGTGCGCCGCCGAAGGAGGTGCCTTCGAAGACCAGGGGCTGCAGCTGCGCGCGGGCGGTGTAGATCGCCGCGGTGTAGCCGGCGGGGCCTGATCCGATGACGATCACGTCATGAACATGGTTGGCGCTCATTCCAGCCTTTCTGCCCGGTCCCGGGCTGCAGGCGAAGAGCCTGCGCGTCGGGTGCCTTGTGGGCACCTGGTCAAACAACAGGGTAGGCCGCGCTGTTCCCCACCGTGCACTATGGGCGGCGCACAGTGGTGTCGGCAATTAGTCCGGTGGACACCGAGCTGCACGATGCGGCGACCGTCACCCCGACGATGACGTCGGGCTGATCACCGGGCAGCACCAGCACGACGGCGGGCCGGCCGTCGACCTGCAGCGTTTGGGCGCCTAGCACCTGCACCGAGCTGGGGTAGCCCAGCGCGCTCAGGCAGGCCGCCCGGCGCTTGGGGTCGGCCAGCGGACCGAAGTCGGGGCTGCGGGCGATCAGGGCGTTGAGCTCGCGGCTGGATATCGGCATCTTGGGTGTGACGGTGATCAGGCTGGCGCTGGTCAGGGTGCTGGCGGTGGGGCCGGTGGATGTGAGCAGCGCCGCGGTGCCGACGCCGACGGCGGCCAGCACCGCTGCCAGCCCCGCCCCGGCCGCGATGAGGCGTCCGGTCCGGACGGCAGGGTGGCGGGCGTGTGCCGCCCCGTGCGTGGACCCCGGGGTGACGGTGTGTGTGGGCTCCACCCGACCAGTGTGCCGGGTCCTCGCGCAGCGACCCGGGATGTGTCAGGGAGGGCAGGAGCGCAGCAGTCCGGTCAGCCGAGCCCGTCCCCGGGCGCAGCGGCTCTTTACCGTGCCCTCGGCGACACCCAGCAGCGCGGCGGCGTCGGCCACCGAATAGCCGTGCATGTGGACCGCTAGGACCGCCGCGCGCTGGTCGGCCGGTAGCCGCATCAGTGCGCGGCGTACCACCAGCACGGTGTCCACCTCGGCGGTGCGATCGCCGATCGCCTCGTTATCGGTCAGTGCGATCGTGGGCTGCGCCGCGGTGCGCCGCAGCCGGTCCAGGCAGGCGTTGACGACGATGCGGTGCAGCCAGCTGCCGACGGCCGCGTCGTGCCGGAAGGTGGCGGCGCCGCGGTGGGCGGCCAGCATGGCGTCCTGCAGCGCGTCGGCAGCGTCTTCGGGGCTGCGCGTGGTGCGGTGGGCCAGCCGGGACAGTCGGCGCTGGTGGCGGTGAAACAATTCTTCGAATGCGTAGCGGTCGCCGCCGACGTGCGCGGCGAGCAGCTCGGCGTCGCTGCGTGCGGCGGTCGTACCGAGAAAGCTGAGCATGGCCGGACGGTATTGAAACCGGCGCGGCGAGGCACTTCACCCGGGCCGCGGCCTGTTAGGAACGTTGGACGCGACGGACGCCTACGACGCTGCCTTGACCGTCAGCCCGGAGATCTCGGTCTTGTTCTTGCCATCGGTGGTGCCCATCGTGGATATCCACACCACCAAGTACGTCGTCGGATCCTTGGCGTTGACCTGAATCGTGTTGGCGCCTGGCTGCAATGCCTGGGGTTGGGTCAGCACGGTGGTGTCGTCAAGGGAGCCGGGGTTGGCCGAAGACGCCGACCGGATTTGGACCTGGGTGCCGGTGCTGGGAACCGTCAGCGACACACTGCCGACAGTGGTCGGCTGCGGCAGCTGCAACAGCAGACCGACGCCGTTCTTGAAGTTGGGGAACGGATTCGGATCGGTGTAGGTGTCGGTCGGCCAGCCGCTACCGGTGCCCACGGTCAGGGCGAGGTCGGCCTTGTCCGGATTGTCCGCGCCGCCGCCCGGTGAAAAGACCGTCACCTTAACGGGTTTGACGGTGCTGCCGCTGGGTGTGCTGTCTTGGTGCTGCGAGGTCGACGGGTTCAGGCCGAGCTGATCACCTTTGAGGCCACCGCCCACATCGCCGAAGATGCTGGACAGCACCGAGGCCAGCACGATCAGGGCGATCACCAGAATGGCGGCGCCGACCCCGATCCCGATCAGCAGGTTGCGCCGCCTGCGCGCCTGCGCCTCGGCATCTGCTCCGGTCACGGGCTGCGCGGACGGCGGGCCGACCGGCTCGACCGGCTCGACCGGCTCGATTAGTTCGGTCCGGTCGGCAAGCGCGGTGGCCTGCTGCAACAGATTCAAAAGTGTTGGAGCCGAACGGATACCGCCACCGGCCTGAACCGCGCGAGCAGCCGCCGCCGAGATCTGGAACGGGATGGCGCCGTCGATAGCGCGGGGTTCCCGTGCCTCACCGGCGGCGTCGATCTCGGCGGGTTGCAGACCGCTGGGCACACCATTCTCCGGCAGTGGCCAGCGATCGACCAGCAGGGCATACAGGGTGGCACCGATCCCGCGGATATCGTCCTCGGGGGTCGCTGCCGGCAGCGTCGCGGGAAACGCCAGCGCGACATCGCCTTCGATGCTGACTCGCACCCGGCTGGGGTGGTCGATGGACAGCGCGACGCCCGCTCCATGGGCGGTATCAGCCGCGGCGGCCAGCGACTGAACCGCCCGCGCCCCGCCGATGGGGGAGGGCGAGGTATCGGCCACTTCCTTCAGCGACCCGCCGCGAATCCACTCCGAGACCACCAGACCGCCGGCCTGGGTCTGGGCGACATCGAGTACCCGGGCGATCCCCGGCCGCTCGAGGCGGCTGAGTTTGAGTGTGCGGGAAAGAATTTCCTGCACCTGCGCGTCGGTCATGGTGCGGTCAGGGTCGACGAACGTCAGAGCAACCTGGCGGTCAAGCGCGGTGTCCAGCGCCTGCCAGAACTGCAATCCTGGTGGGCCGCCGTGGAACACGAGCAGCCGGTAGCGCCCGCCGGCGATGCTCGCACCGGGGATGAGGTGAGCCTCGTCATCGTCAGCGGTCGCGGTGGACTCCACGGCCGGTTCGCGCGGGGGATCGAACGCCGGTGACTCGCGGGTGGGATCGCCGGGGAAGTCCGCGTTGGGAAGTTTCGGTGGCACCGGCTCCGCCCCCGTGCCGACCTGAACCTCATCGGGCACGTCGGGCTGGAAGTCGTCGGCGGCCTGGCGCGGGATCTGCGTGGTCGCGTCGCCGGTCGAATCGGCCGGAAGCATGCCCGAGGGTTGGTCGTTCACCTCCGGTCCTTTCCCCGTTGCGTCCGCCGTTGTCTCGTACCGGAGTGGCCGGTGCCCGGTTCCGGACGAATTGCTGTGCTCAGGGTACGTGACCGGGGTCGCGACCTGCGGCCGGTCGAGTGCAGCGATGGGAGTGATGATCACCGGCGGGGTCCGGGTGATGCGACGCTTCACCGCCCCCCAGGCGGCGACGGCATCGGGCACCCGTGCTGCCAGCATCACCCCGGCCAGGATCGGCAGCATGATCAGGCCGAGCACCAGCAGCCGCAGCAGCGAACCGGCGCCGCCGGAGTGCTCGGTCAGGGCCTGCAGGCCCAGCAGCCGGTCGACAACGTAGGCGACCAGACCCGCCAGCAGCGACGCGGCCGTGGTGACCAGGATGGTCCGGATGACGTCGAGGTCAAGGAGCTTGCCGCGCGGCGGCTTCAGCGCCCGGTGCAGCAGTAGGTAACCGAGGATGGCCCCGGCCAGGAATCCGATCCCGTTGGCAAGGCCCAGGTAGCCGGCGACCATTTCCTTGTCACTGGTCACGTGCGGCGCTAGCAGCGATGTCGCGATCTTGACGATGGTGATCACGATGATGATCAAGATCGGCGTCCATGGCTGTTCGCGGGCATAGAACACCCGCAGCTGCAACAACACCAGCGCGTAGGGGATCAGCGTGAACGCCGACAGGCTGATGGCGATGCCGAGGTAGTTCGCGTCGACCTCGCCGAACTTGCCGTAGGCGAACAGCGCGCTGCCCATCGCCGGGCCGCCAACGGTCATGAACGCCACGATCGGGATCAGCGTCACCATCGTCAGCCGGGTGGCCAGTGACAGGTCGGCCAGCACGGCGGGTCCGTTGTCGGCGGCGGCGTTGCGGCTGAGCCGCGGCATCACCACGGTCAGCACGGTGACGCCGATGATGCCGAACGGCAACTGCAGCACCAGCCAGGCGTAGGCGTAGATTGCCGGACCCGAAGCGGCGGCGGTGCTGGCGATCTGGTTGCCGACCACCAGGCCGATCTGACTGATCAGCACGTAGAGCACCATCGCGCCGGCCATCGCGCCGAACCGCTTGAGCCGATCGTCGATTCCCCACAGCGGACGCAAGCTGATCCGCTCGACGCGGATCGCGAGCAGCAGAACCAAGGTCTGGGCCACCACGCCCAGCGTTGTTCCGATCCCGAGCACCAGCAGCTTGGCGTTCCCCATCTGGACCGGATCAATCGAGAGGGGGCCTGGAACAACGAGATACAGGCCCAGGGTGGCGATCGCCACGACGTTGTTGATCACCGGTGCCCACGCTGGCGGCCCGAACACGTTGCGGTTGTTCAGGATTGCCATGAACACCGACGACAGTCCGTAGAAGATCACTTGGGGCAGAAGCAGATACGCGAAGGCTGTGGTCAGCGGCTGGTTGACCTGCGGGTCGTGACCGAGCATCAGCCGCACCAGCAGCGGGGCCGCGGCCACGGACAGGATGGTGGCCACCAGAAGCAACGTGGTGGCCAGCGTGACCAGCCGGCGCACGAAGGCTTCGCCGCCGTCGGCGTCGTCGCGTTCGGCCCGGGCCAGTACCGGCACGAAGATCGCGGTGAACGTGGCCTCCAGCACCAGGGCCGCGATCAGGTTCGGCAGCTGGTTGGCCACCGTGAACGCACTGGACAGTGCCGCGCCGAGGATGGCGGCCAGCAGCACGATGCGGATGAACCCGGTGATGCGGCTGACGAGGGTGGCCAGCGCCATTCCCCAGGAGCGTGACACCACCGCGGCGTCGGAGAGCTCGGTGCGCACCGCGCGGGTGGCGGTGCCGGGCCGGCCGTAGGCGGCCGGCCGTTCGGGCGGCGGCTTCATCGGCGGCCTTCGGCGCTGGCCCGTCGTGGCCGGTCGAGGTCGGCGGGGTCGGGCTGGCCGCGGAAGCGGTGGTAGAGCCGGCGCCCGACGAGCAGCGCCAGCACGGTGCCACCGATCAGCGTGATCGCGAAGAGCACCTTGCCGTAGGCATTGGAATGCACCGACAGGCGCACCGGCTCACCGAGTTGCAGTCCGTCGGGCGTGCGCAGCGTCACGTCGACGGCGACCCGCTGGGTGAAGTGCACCTCGATGGGAACCCGCAGCGGCAGATAGCCCGGCGGCACCTCCTGCTCGCCGAGGTCGGTGACCGTCATTCCTGGTGGGGCGTCGACCTGCAGGCGCACCCGGATCGGCACGGCCAGGTCGTTGCGCACCGCCAGCGGCAGCGGGCTGTGCTCTGTGGCCAGCGTGTAGGAGCCGCCCGGGTTGACGATCGTCACCGCGCCGAACAGGTCGCCGATCGTGGCGCCGACCGCCGCCAGCCGGTGCCGGGCCAGGTCGTTGCGCTCATCGGGCGGTTCGGTCTGGCTCAGGGCGCGCAGCATGTCCTCGCGCAGCGGCGCGGTGTACTGCGGTCCGGTCAGGCCGGTGCGGGGGTCGGTGGTCAGCGCCGCGGTCAGACCCCACAGCCGCCCGACCTGGCCGGCGATGGTCGAGACGACGTCGTCGTCGAACCGGCCCCGGCCGTCAGCAGGCAGATTGGGGCCGGGACCGGCGGTGGCGACCGCCGTCGACTCGCTGATCACCGCATCCAGTGGGCGGGGGACGGCCAGGCCCGAATGGATCGTGGTGGCCAGCGCAGTCAGCATTGACTGCGCATCGCTGGGTTGTGGACTCCACTTCAACGGCGGCAGCAGGATCTGGTCGCGCGGTTCGGCTCCGGGCTGCAACGCCCGCCACAGCATCGACGCGACGGCGTCCTGACGGCGGGCGACGGTGGAGTCGTGGTTGAGCGGAACGTTCAGCGACGAATCCAGGTAGGTCGGCAAGTCGGGGTCGTTGCCGACGGCGGCCAGCGCCGCCCCGACGGCCGGGTCGAACGGCGCCATGACGACCTGCGGCGTCAACCGGCGGGGGGTCACGTCGGCGATCGTCGGCTCCCCGGTCGCGGAGTCCTGGGCGGTGCAGTCCGCGGCCGCGATCGCCACCGTCGAACCTTGCCCGCTCAGCAGGTCGACGGCGGGCTGGGTCAGTGGACCGTCGCCCAGGATCGTGGCGCCGCGAACGGATGTGACGCCGAGGATCTGATCGATGATGTCGCCGGCGGCACCGGTTGCCGCCGAGTTGAGCCCGGCGTCCCCGACCCGCTGTAGTGCGTCGAGATCGGCCTGCGCGTACGGGGTGGCGGCGACGCACATCCGTTTGGCCAGTCCACGCAGCTTGTCCAGCCAGGCCACCGCGGCGGCCTGGCCGGTGCCTGGGTGGGCAGCGGCGCCCAGTCCGTCGGGCGCGTCGGCGACGACGTAGCCGGCGGTCATCGCGTTGACGGTCACCAATAGGTCGGGGTCGACGGCCAGGCACAGTGCGCGGGCGGTTGCTCCCCCGGGATCAACGGCCGGGCTGGTGGCGAACTCGACCGCCGCCAGCAGGGTGTCCAGCCGGCCGCCGGCGGCCAGCGACACCGCGAGGTCATCGTTCATCAGCCGGACCGGTGTGGTGCCGCCGGGAACCCCGGGTGCCAGGCGTGGCTTGTCGGCCAGTGGCCACAGCATTGTCACCGCGACGGGCTTGGTGGTGTCGGGAGGCACGACGTCGGCAACGGTGTCCGATGCCGGGTCGGCCGATTCGGGAGGAACACCGAGTACCGGCAGCAGGAATCGGGCGTCGTCGAGCCGGGCGGCGTCGCCGTAGTCCGGTGTGCCATTGATGTTCACCAGCAGCGGGTATACGCCGGGCCGGTCGATGCCCAGCGACGGCGCGGTGAGTGAGCGCATCGGATAACTGAAGGTGAAGCCGACGGCCTGACCGCGCTGCATTTCGGCTGCCACCGTGGTGAACTCGCCGACGGGCTGGAACTGGTCGTTGGCGCCGTCGAGGCTGGTGCGCAGCCCTGCCGATGAGGTCACCGCGCCGGCGTGTTCGAGGCGAGCGACGACGTCGCGCACGGGTCGGTCCCCGACGTTGGTGACGGTGCCGGTGACGGTGACGGTGGGCTCGCTGGTCGTGGTGATCAGATCCGGCGTGACGCTGTCCACCCGAACTTGGAGGAACGGCGCCGATCCGGGTTCGCCGGCGGCGGCCGGCGCGGTTGTTGGCATTGCGAGCAAGGCAAGTACACCGAGGATCACCAAGATCCGGGGCAGACCGCCGACCCGCCTCGGCATGGTCACGTTCCCGGTCCGCACCCGTTCGTCCGCGGGCCGGATTGCCGTGGCCCGGCATCGTCGGAGCGACGGTTGCGGGTGTGTGAATGCGTTTGGGGGCGCCGCCGCGGGGTGGTGCGCGGCAGTGGGGGCAGCGCGGCGACGCCGTCGGACTGCAGCAGTTGGATCAGTTCCCCGGCAACTTCGGCGAGCCGGCGCTCATCGGCGTAGGCCAGCCGCTTGGGCAGTTCCCCGACCGGCACCCAGGCCACCTCGGTGACTTCGACGTCTTCGTCGCACAGTTCACCGCCGGAGAACTGCATGAGGTAGTGGTGAACGGTCTTGTGCACGCGGCGGCCTTCGGTGACGAACCAGTAGTCGATGCTGCCGAGCGCGGCCAGGACTTGTCCGCGGATACCGGTTTCCTCGGCGACCTCGCGGATGGCGGTTTCTTCTGCGGTCTCGCCTTGTTCGATGTGGCCCTTGGGTAGTGACCACAGCATCCGCCCGCGCCGGTCCACCCGGCCGATCAGTGCGGCCACCTGAGTTTCGGGCGGGCCCTCGATGCCGTCGATGACCAATCCGCCCGCCGAGGTCTCATGCACGGTGCGCAGCCGGGCCGGGGCGCGACGCGAGGAGCGGGGCCGGCCGGGTTTGCCCGGTCGAGGCTGGCCATTGCCGCTGCTGGGGGTGGGGGAGGCGACGGTGGCGTCGGAGGTTTCCGTGGTGGCGGCGTCTGCTGCGGTGGGATTTGCCGGACCTGCCGCGCGACGGCCGCGGCGCCGACCCCGGCGCCGTCGTGGTTTGGCCTGTTCGCCGTCCGACACCCAAGCGATAGTAGCTGGCACGGGATGGCCTCCCGCCCACACTCGCCGGTAGTGAGTCGCCTGAGTCACGACTAGGCTCACCCCACGTGTCCGAAGCCACCCACGACGTCGAGCTGCTTGCCCGGGCCTTCGTCGCGCTCAATCAGCGCGGCGCAGTGCTACGCGAAATCGGTGGCCGGTTCGCCGCGGCGGGCCACGAGCTCTATCTGGTCGGGGGCAGTGTCCGAGACGCCTTTCTGGGCCGGCTGACGGACAAGCTCGACCTCGACTTCACCACCGACGCCCGGCCTGAGGTCGTTCAAAAGATCGTGCGCCCGTGGGCCGACGCACTCTGGGATACCGGCATCGATTTCGGCACGGTCGGCGTGGGCAAGGGCGACGACCGGCTCGAGATCACCACCTTCCGCGCCGACAGCTATGACCAGGTGTCACGTAACCCCCAGGTCAAATACGGCGACCGGCTCGAGGACGATCTGGTGCGCCGCGATTTCACCGTCAACGCGATGGCCGTGCGTATCACCGCCGACGGTCCCGGCGACTTCATTGACCCGCTCGGCGGTCTCACGGCGTTGCGGGAACGCATCCTCGATACCCCAGCGGCACCCGAGGTGTCCTTCGGTGACGATCCGCTGCGGATGCTGCGCGCGGCGCGCTTTGTTTCGCAGCTGCAGTTCGCGGTGTCCGACCGGGTGCGCGGCGCGATCGTGGAGATGGCGCCGCAGCTGGGGCGGATCACGGTCGAACGGGTGGCCGTCGAGCTGGACAAGCTGCTGCTGGGTGCCGACCCGGTCGCCGGCCTCGACCTGATGGTGCAGACCGGCATGGGTGATGTGGTGTTGCCCGAGATCGGCGGTATGCAGATGGCCATCGACGAACACCATCAGCACAAGGACGTCTATCAGCATTCGTTGACGGTGTTGCGCCAGGCCATGGAGCTCGAAGAAGGGGAACAGCCGGACTTGGTCTTGCGGTGGGCGGCGCTCCTGCATGACATCGGTAAGCCGGCCACTCGCCGGCACGAGACCGACGGCGGGGTGAGCTTCCATCATCACGAGGTGGTCGGCGCCAAGATGGTCCGCAAGCGGATGCGGGCACTGAAGTACTCCAAGCAGATGGTCGACGATGTCTCGCAGTTGGTGTATCTGCATCTGCGATTCCACGGATACGGCGACGGCAAGTGGACCGACTCGGCGGTGCGACGCTACGTCGCTGACGCGGGGCCACTACTGCCCAAGTTGCACAAGCTGGTTCGCGCCGACTGCACCACCCGCAACAAGCGGCGGGCGGCCCGGCTGCAGGCCAACTACGACCAACTCGAGACGCGGATCGCCGAGCTGACCGCCAAGGAGGACCTGGCGCGGGTGCGCCCGGATCTGGATGGCAACGAGATCATGCGCCTGCTCGGTATCCCGGCCGGCCCGCAGGTCGGACAGGCCTGGAACTTCCTCAAGGAGCTGCGTCTGGATCGCGGACCGCTCGATCACGACGACGCCGTCGCCGAATTGCTGGCTTGGTGGAATGAACGGAACGCGACGGACGATTCCGGCGTCTGACAAGGGTATGGATTACTGCCTGGGATCCGGCGATGGAACGGCAACGATGTTCAGCGGCCACCCGGCCATCGATATCGATGGTGACGGTGAACTCGACGCGGTGCGTCTCGATATCGATGGCGACGGCGTTTTCGACGACGCGCTTGCCGACTTCGACGACGATGGCCTGGCCGACCACGCCGCGCTCGACCGGGACAACGACGGCACAGCAGAAAGCCTCTATACCGACGACGGATCCGGCACCTGGGCGCTGACGCCGGCGGGGACGGGTGGGCCGTTGCGCTGGTTCGGTCTGGATGGAATCGAGCACACGTCAAGTGGCGCAGCCGATTTCGATGGTGATGGTCGACTCGACCGACTACTGGATGTCGATCGAGACGGATTGGCCGACCGGGCATTGACAGGCGGGCCCGACGGCGGTTTCGACACCGGCTACGTCGACACCGACGGGGACGGTCGCTGGGATCTCACGCTGGTGGACAGCGACGGCGACGGCGCCGCGGACGACGCCAGCCCGGTGTAGTCGCTGTCGGCGGAGACCGCGCAGACCCCGCCTGATTCGAGCAGTTCGCGCGCGGCGTCCCACAACAGCGGCTGGTGATAGAGGAAGCCCTGACCCGTGCGTGCCCCGAGGTCCAGGAGGGTGTCACGTTCGGCGATTGTCTCGATGCCTTCCACGACTAGGTCCAGGTCCAGCGCGCTGGCCAGTGAGACCACCGACTGCACGACGGCGCGCTGCTTGGCGTCGCCCTCGTCGAGCGCCGCGGCGAACGAGCGGTCGAGCTTGATCTGGTCGACCGGCAAGGTGCGCAGCTGGGTCAGAGACGAATAGCCCGTCCCGAAGTCGTCGAGCGAGACGCTCACCCCGGCGTCCCGCAGCCGGGCCAGCGTCGGATGGGCCACCCGCAGGTCGACCAGGGCGTGTTCGGTGAGTTCGATGATCAGCGATTGGGGTGGCAGCCTGGCCGCGTCGAGCAGGTGCAGCACCTCTTCGGCGAACCCGGGCTCGCGGACCTGCCGTGGTGAAACGTTGACCGACATCGTCAGGTCCAGTGCCAGGCCGTCCGCGCGCCACCGGGCCAGCGTGCGGATCGTCTCGTGCAGCACCCACCGGCCGATCTCGACGATCATGCCGTTGTCTTCGGCCAGCGGGATGAACGCACCGGGCGAGAGGACCGGCAGGCCGGCTCGGTGCCACTGCAGCAGCACCTCGAAGCCGATGACGACGCCGGTGTCGAGCATGACGATCGGCTGGGCCCCCACGCGCAGCTCGTCGCGTTCCACCGCGTGCCGCAGCGCGGTGTCGAGGTCGAGGCGCTGTGCGACCTCGGCTTCGAGAAGGGAATCGAAGACGTTGATGTGGCTGCCGTCGGTGAGCTTGGCGCGGTACATGGCCACGTCGGCCTCGCGCATCAGTTCGGCGCCCGACACCGTCGATTCGTCGGCGAAGGTGATCCCGATGCTGACGTCGACGAACGCTTCCTTGCCATCGATGGTGTACGGGGCGCTGAGCGTGGCGCGGATTCGTTCGGCCATCGCGATGGCCTGGGTCCGGTCGGGCAGCTCCGGGCAGAGCACGACGAACTCGTCGCCGCCCAGCCGGGCCACCGTGTCGCTATCACGGACCGTTCTCGACAGCCGTCGCGCTGCCTCGATGAGCAGCTCGTCGCCACCGGCGTGCCCGATGGAGTCGTTGACCATCTTGAAGCGGTCCAGATCGCAGAACAGCAGCGCCAGCGGGCTGCCGCGGCGGCGGGCCAGGAGCAGACTCTGCGACAGGCGGGCCAGGAGCAGGCTGCGGTTGGCCAGCCCGGTCAGCGCGTCGTGGCTGGCCTGATAGGACAGCCGCCGCGCGGAGGCATCCCGTTCGAGCGCCAGCGTCACCAGATCGCGGCAGCGCACCAGGGCGGTGTGGGCCAGATCGTCCAGGGCTTCAGCGTCACCGAATACCTCGAGCATCCCGGCGGCGTCGGCGGTGTCGTTGACGGCGGCGGTCCACGCGGGCGTCGCCGACACGTCCGCGCCAGCTGGATAGACGACGGATCGCGGCCCCAGCGCGATTCGGACCGCGGGTGCGCCGGAGACTTCGGCGGCCAGTTGCACGATCTGGCGCAGGACCGACGGCACCGGGTCGGCGGTCGCGATTCGCTCGAGGATGCGTGCCTGTCCGCGTTCGAGGGCGGAGACCCGGTCGAGGCGGTCTTCGGTCTTGCGTAGCGCCTCTCGCTCGTCGTCGAAAGCCCTTCGGGCGGAGCGGTATTGGCGCACCACGTTGGCGGCGACCCACCAGAGCAGCGCCGAAGCGAGCACTAGGGCGGCGATCAGCATGGTCAGCTGGATCACCCCGCCGAGCAATAGGCCCTGTTCGTCCGAGCGATCGATGCGGTGTAGGCCGGTCGGGCCGCCGGCGGCCAGTGTGTGCGTCGCCTCTGAGAGCTGCTCGGTTCGGGGCAGGATGGTGCCGGCCCACTCGTCGCGCTGGTCGGCGGGCAGGACACCGGGCGGAGCCTCGGCGATCGCACTGTCGAGTGACGTGAGCGCCCAGCGGTAGTCAGGGGTGGTCTCGTCGCCGGCGGTCAGCCCGTTCGCGGCGATCACGCGCAGGCGTTGGGCGAGCAGAGCGCGGGCCACCTGAACGTCACGGCGCGGCACGACGCCGAGCAGGTACTGCTGGGCTTGTTGGACGTAGGTGAGTGAGTCGCGCACGGTGAAGAACGTGTTGGTGCTGACGGCCTCACTGCGGGTGTTGTGATGGGTGTAGGCGCGCTGCTGCGCTGAGGATTGGATGCCGACGACGACCAGCGCGATGAGCAGCAGCACGAGCACACCGGCGACGACCTGCTGGCCGCGGTTGAGGGTCAGCCGCGGGCTGGGCGGGGTGAGCCACTGGTCGCTGATCATGAGCCAGGACCGCTGGGGGTCTTGACGGTGATGGACGCCAGGCTCCAATTCCACGCGTCGAGTACTGATGACAGCGGGGTGCCATCCGGGAACACGATTCGGATCGGCCCACCCTGGTCGTAGGGGATGGGTGCGTCGTTGCGGTCGGTGGCGATCAGCGCCCGTGACTCGATCATCGGCTTGGCGGCGCTGATGTAGTGGTAGTCGTCGAGCCCGACGGTGTCGATCGTTGCGTTGTCAGGGATTCCGGCTTCGGAGAGCACGACGGCCAGGGGAACGCCGGTGTAGGTTTCTCGCCGCTTCACGAAGGGTTCGTCGAGGGTGACGGTCTGACTACCCAGGGCGTTGAGCTTGTCGAGGGTCAGTGACAGCGGCGTCCTGCCGCCATTGACCGTCAGGACCGGTTCGGATGCGGCGGGAGGGTCGATCGCTCCGACGCCGTAGGGGTTGGCCGTCGGTGATGGAGCCGGCGCGGTGGCCGAATGTTGTGCGGCCTCGTGGGGAGTGTGGGCCGGCGCGCAGGCCGTCAGTCCCAGGATGGTCACCGTCCCCGCCGCGACGACGGCAAGGAGGCGGGTGCGCATGAAGGGCGATGATACTGCCCAAAGCAACCATTTACCGTCTTCGTCAAAACGCGTCTAGCGCGCTCAACGACCCACATGATGAATAGCTAGCGAATAAACAAGCCAAGCTAATTGTTGGCGTTGTGGTGCGTTATCTGCCCTGTCCTGGAGGACCGGCGAAAGCTTGAGCGATCGCCAGCCACTTCGCGGCGTCGGGGCCTTCGGCGGTCACGTCGAGTTCGGCGCGCGGTCGGCGCTGGGTGACCAGACAACAGAAATCCATCGCCGAACCGGTGACTCGCTGGCCGGCGTCCTCGGGCCCCCACGTCCAGTGGGTCCCGTCGGGGGCGATCAGGTCGACGTGGAACGGCTCGGCGGGCGGGGTCAGCTCGTGCACGGCGAAGGCGAAATCGCGGGTGCGCACACCCAGATGGGCGATCGACTTCAGCCGGGCCGACGGCTGGGCGACGGCGCCGACGGCGTCGGCCACATCGAGACCGTGCGCCCAGGTCTCCATCAACCGTGCGGTCGCCATGGACGCCGCGCTCATCGGCGGCCCGAACCACAGCAGCTTGCGCCCTTCGGTGACCCCGCGCAGTGCGGTGTGCAGCTGAGTGCGGGTCTGCCGCCACTGCGCCAACAGTTGATCCGGCGGGGTGAGCGCCAATTCTTCGGCGGCTTTGTCGACGAAGCCCAGCGGATCGGCGGCCGCCGCGGTGAGCTGTTCGCCGAACGCGGGTTCGTCGGTGATCGATGTGAGGGAGACCCGATCAGTCCAGAGCAGATGGGCGATCTGGTGGGCGATGGTCCAGCCAGGCGCCGGGGTACGCGCAGCCCAGCCGGCCGCGTCCAGCGGTGCGACGAGTGCGTCGAGGGCGTTGCTCTCGTCACGCAGGTCGTCGACGATCGGGTCTGCGGCAGCCATGGATCGAACCTATCGCTAAGCGGGGCGCCGCCCGACGATCGCGTGCGCGGTCAAGCCGAGCAGATAGATCGCCGAGCCGGCCAGCGCCAACGCCCGCGAATGGCCGTCGGCCGGGATCACTAGGGCCGACAGCATGGTCGCCACGATGAACGACACCCAGAACACCGAGTCCTGCACGGCGAAGACGTGCCCGCGCAGGGCGTCTTCGACGTCGATCTGCATCGCCGTGTCTGCGCACAGCTTGACCATCTGGCCGGCCAGGCCCAGCAGGAATCCGCACGCGATCATCACCGCCAACTGCAGTGTGGCGCCGGCCAGTTGGATAATCGCCGCGCACACCAGCGCGCCGTTGGCGGTCGCGTACCGGCCCCACCGCTTGATCGCCAACGGGGTGAAGACGTTGGCCAGAAAGGCGCCGCTTCCGGTGGCCGCGACAAACACGACGGCGGTGCCAAGGCCGCCGACGGCCTGGGCGTCGCTGTGGCGCACGATCACCAACACCAGCAGGGTGTTGATCCCGAACACCATGCGGTGGCTGGCCAGTCCGGACAAGGTGGCCGCGACGGTCGGCGTGGACAGCACCGTGCGGGCGCCGTAGAGCCAGCCGGTGGCCACCGCATAGAGCACCGATCCGTGCACGGCGCGAGCGGTGTCGTCGGGCCCCAACTGGTGGCGGGGAAATCGCAACGACAACACGAACGCGATCGCGACGGGGATGGCCACCAGGAACATGACCGTGGCGGCGCCGGCGTCGCCGGAACCGAACAGCCACCGGGGCAGCAGCATGAAGTTCGCGCCGAGGAAGGTGGCGGTAGCCCCGGTCGCGGTGGCGACGGAGTTCATCGTCACGACCTGCTCGCGTGGGACCACGTGCGGCAGCGCCGCCGACAGCCCGGAGGTGACGAACCGGCTGAATCCGTTGACGATCAAAGCGCCGCAGAGCACGGTGATCTCGCGTGCACCCACGGCGAGCAGCACCGCGACACCGATCACCAATCCCAGCCGCGCGAGGTTCGCCGCGATCAGTACCGTGCGGCGGTCCCAACGGTCCAGCAGCGCGCCGGCGAAGGGGCCGACGATCGAGTACGGCAGGAACAGCACAGCGAACGCCCCGGCCACCGCCCACGGGCTGGCCGCCCGTTCCGGGTTGAACAACAGTCCACCGGCAAGGCCGGCCTGAAACAGGCCGTCACCGAACTGGCTTGCCGTCCGAAGCTCCAGGAGGCGCCAGAAGTCGGGCAGGCTGCGCACCGATCGCCATAGCGAACCGGATGCGCGGCTGTCGACCATCGGACCAACAGTACAAATATCCACACGCGCCCGTTACCGCAGCAACACCTCGGTGATGCCATGATGGTGAGGTGTCACAGCACGAGGACCCCGAAGACTTCGTGGCGCCCGCGGCCAACAGAGTGCGGCCCGGGACCCTGCTGCTGGCCAACACCGACCTGCTGGAGCCGACGTTTCGGCGCAGCGTGATCTATGTCGTCGAGCACAACGACGGCGGCACGTTGGGTGTGGTGCTCAACCGTCCCAGCGAGACCGCCGTCTACAACGTGTTGCCGCAGTGGGCGAAGCTCGCCGCCAAGCCCAAGACCATGTTCATCGGCGGCCCGGTGAAGCGGGACGCCGCACTGTGCCTGGGCACGCTGCGGGTTGGCACCGATCCGCAGGGCATGCCAGGGCTGCGTCATGTGGCGGGCCGGATGGTGATGGTGGACCTCGACGCCGATCCCGACCTGATCGCCCCGGTCGTCGAAGGCGTGCGGGTCTTCGCCGGCTACTCGGGCTGGACCATTGGTCAGTTAGAGGGCGAAATCGAACGCGATGACTGGATTGTGTTGTCCGCGTTGCCTTCTGACGTGCTGGTGGAGCAACGGGTGGATCTGTGGTCGCGGGTGTTGCGCCGCCAGCCGCTGCCGCTGTCGCTATTGGCCACCCACCCGATCGACGTCAGCCGGAACTGATGTGCGGGGCGCCTCGCCCCAGCCGGCTGGCGATCACCGCACAGGTGAAGAGCTGAATCTGATGGAACAGCATCAGCGGCAGCATGATCAGACCCACGGTGGCGGGCGGGAACAGCACCAGCGCCATCGGTAGTCCAGACGCCAGGCTCTTCTTCGACCCGCAGAACAGCAGCACGATCGCATCACCGCGGTCCAGTCGAGCCAGCCTGCCGGTGACCCATGTCAGGGCCAGCACGATGGCCAGCAGCAGGGCGCTGACCGCCGCGACGGCCACCACCCGCCACGGCCGCACGCTGATCCAGATGTGCTCGGTCATTCCCACCGAGAACGCGGCGTAGACGATCAGCAGGATCGAGCCGCGGTCGACGACCTTGGTCAGCACCGCGTGCCGGGTCACCGCCGGTGCCAGCCATGGCCGCAGCAGCTGGCCGACGGCGAACGGTGCCAGCAGTTGCAGCACGATGTCTCCCACCGCCGACCCGTCGACTCGTGGCGCCCCGTTGATCGGCATCAGCACGAGAACCAGGAGCGGGGTGAGCAGCACCCCGACGATGTTCGACAGCGACGCGCTGACGATCGCCGCCGGCACATGTCCGCGCGCCATCGAGGTGAAGGCGATCGACGACTGCACGGTCGAGGGCACCAGGCACAGGAACAGCAGGCCGGTATAGAGATCGTCAGTCAGCACCGACGGGACGAACGCGCGGGCGGCCAGTCCGAGCAGCGGGAATGCCACGAACGTGGTCGCGAGCACCAGCAGGTGCAGTTTCCATTGCCGTACGCCGTGCCACGCCTGCTGCGGTGACAACCGCGTGCCATAGAGAAGGAAGAGCAGGGCGATGACGACCTTGGTGGCCACCGAGAGCACGTCGGCGGCCGCCCCGCGCGCGGGCAGCACCGTGGCCAGCGCGACGACGGCGACGAGCATGAGCAGGAACGTGTCGACGGGTGGCCGCGACAGCCGTGCCCTCATCAGGTCGTCGCGGGGCTCACTTGCAAGACAGCGTGCAGCTTGCGCAGCTGCCCGCGCAGCTGGCTTCGGCTTCCCGGCGTGCGGCGTAGCGGGCCCCCTGCCACGAGCCGGCGGCCACGGTTGCGACCGCGCCAATCACGCAGACGATCACCACGGTCAGCGCGGTGCGCGGGGGTGCCGCCAAGGCGGTCGACCCACCGGCAGCCAGCATCACGGCCGCGGCCAGCTGGGTCGGCGCAACCGAGCGCAACACCTGGCCGGTCACGTCAACAGCGGGCGGCCGGGTCAGCGCCCATACGCCCGAGCCACCGATCAGGAGGGCCATCCCAAGGCACACCAGTGCGACGACGAACATGGGGCCACAATACGAGCCCGGGTTCAGTGCTGCTGAGCGGGCACCGCGGCTAGGGGTCCGTCGGCGGGCGCCGCCGCATCGGCCGGCGGCGCTGCCGCGGGGTCGGAAGCTGGTGCCGGAGCGGCCGTCGGGGAGGTGACCCGGAAACCGTTCACGATGGCGTCGGTCGCGTCGGCGGTGGCGACCACCTGGTTGGCGGCGGTGGTCACGAACAGCGAGACCAGGTAGCGGTCCGGGCCGGACTGGACGAGGACGTGGCGACGCGAGGTGTTCAGCGTCATATCGTTCTCGCGGTAGGTGCCTTCGATGATCGAGGACGGGGAACCGCCGAAGTCGGCCAGCGACGCGTCGGTCGCCTGCCAGTTGGACAGCTGCTGGCTATCCAGGTAGCCGTGGGTGATGGCCACCTTCGGGTCGAAGTCGCCGACCAGTTTGTAGACCTTCAGCTGGGCGTTGGAGGTGTAGAGCCCGTCACCGCCGAGGCGATCGGCCAGCACGGTGAACGCATCGGGCACATTCGGGTCGGGGACGACGCTCCAGCCGCGGGGCATGGGCAGCACCAGGCTGAGCCCGGTGAAGCCGGCCGCCTTCTGCGGCACCATCTTCACGCCTTTTTCCTTGAAGTAGTCCGCGAGTGTGCCCGACTCGGCGGGGACCAGGGTTTCCGGCGCGGCGGCCGGAATCGCGGGGGCTGCGGCTTGCGGCACGCTGGCCGCCTGGTCGGCGACCGGCGCGGACGCGGGTGCGGCGGCCGGGGCGGCGTTGGCGGCGGCCACCTCGGGGGCAACGGTGACGGTCTGGGTGACAGTGACGGGGGCCGGCAGCACTGGAACGACGGGATCGGCAGAGGCGCTGGCGCCGGTAAATCCGAGTACGGCGGCCGTAGCCGCGGCCACACCACCAATTACTACCCGCCAGTTACGGGCAAACGTCATCATCGCAGCTGTCCTTCTCGACACGTTTGGGCCAGGTAAGACCCCTTGTCAGGGGGCGACTGTAACCACCGGCCCAGCCGTGCGGATAGGGCTGGAACCGAGCTGGAACCAACCGTCGACCGCACTGCAATCCAACCGATATCGGGCCGTTGCACAGGGTGCGACCGGGGTCACACACCGCTATCGGCGGGACGGCGCCTGCCGCTGCCCTTATACCCTGTGTGACGTGACCGAATCGCCGACCGCCGCAGTCTCGGACCCCGACGGCTCCGACAACGATGTGCCGCGGCACCGCTATACCGCCGAGTTGGCGGGGCGGATCGAGCGGGACTGGCAGGAGAACTGGCAATCGTGGGGCACCTTCAACGTGCCTAACCCGGTTGGCGCGCTGGCCCCCGCCGACGGCGCGGCCGTACCTGGCGACAAGATGTTCGTCCAGGACATGTTCCCCTATCCCTCGGGGGAGGGCCTGCACGTCGGGCACCCGCTTGGCTACATCGCCACTGACGTCTACGCGCGCTACTTCCGGATGACGGGCCGCAATGTGCTGCACGCGTTGGGCTTCGACGCTTTCGGGCTGCCGGCCGAGCAGTTCGCCATTCAGACCGGCACCCATCCGCGGATCCGCACCGAAGCCAATATCGTCAATTTCCGCCGCCAGCTGGGCCGGCTGGGCCTTGGGCACGACCAGCGGCGCAGCTTCTCGACTACCGACGTCGACTTCTACAAGTGGACGCAGTGGATCTTCCTGCAGATCTACAACGCCTGGTTCGACACCGACCTGAACAAGGCCCGGCCCATTGCTGAGCTGTTGGCGGAATTCGACAGCGGCGCACGCATTCCCGACGATGGACGGGACTGGTCGGCGTTGTCGGCGGGGGAGCGGGCCGACGTCATCGACAGCTTCCGGCTGGTCTACCTGTCCGATTCGCTGGTGAACTGGTGCCCAGGGCTGGGCACGGTGCTGGCCAACGAGGAGGTCACCTCCGAGGGCCGCAGCGAGCGGGGCAACTTTCCGGTGTTCCGGAAGCGGTTGCGGCAGTGGATGATGCGCATCACCGCCTACTCCGACCGGTTGCTCGAGGATCTCGAGGTGCTGGATTGGCCGGAGAAGGTCAAGGCGATGCAGCGCAACTGGATCGGCCGCTCCACCGGAGCGTCGGTGCTGTTCGGTGCGAACGACACCGACATCGAGGTCTTCACCACCCGGCCCGACACCCTGTTCGGCGCGACGTATCTGGTGCTGGCCCCCGAGCATGACCTGGTCGACACCCTGACCGCCGCGCAGTGGCCCGACGGTGTGGACCCGCGGTGGACGTCGGGTGCGGCTACCCCGGCCGAGGCGGTGGCCGCCTACCGACGGTCGATCGCGGCGAAGTCCGACCTGGAACGTCAGGAGAACAAGACCAAGACCGGGGTGTTCCTCGGCACGCACGCAACCAATCCGGCCAACGGCCAACAAGTTCCGATCTTCATCGCCGACTACGTTCTGGCCGGCTACGGCACCGGTGCGATCATGGCAGTGCCCGGTGGGGATCAGCGGGACTGGGAGTTCGCGACCGAGTTCGGGCTGCCGATCATCGAGGTGGTCACCGGGGGCGATGTCACGGAGGCGGCCTACACCGGTGACGGCGCCCTGGTGAACTCGGACTACCTCGACGGGCTGAGCGTGCCGGACGCCAAGAAGGCGATCACCGAGCGGCTGGAGGCCGACGGCCGTGGCCGCGCCCGCGTCGAGTACAAGCTTCGCGATTGGCTTTTCGCGCGGCAGCGGTACTGGGGCGAGCCGTTCCCGATCGTGTACGACGCCGACGGGCGAGCTCACCCGCTGCCCGATGCCGCGCTGCCGGTGGAGCTGCCCGATATCGCCGACTACTCGCCGGTGATGTTCGACCCCGACGATGCCGGCAGCGAGCCGTCACCGCCGCTGAACAAAGCCACCGAGTGGGTGCAGGTCGAGCTGGATCTGGGCGACGGTCTGCGGCCCTACACTCGCGACACCAATGTGATGCCGCAGTGGGCCGGCAGCTCCTGGTATGAGCTGCGCTACGCCGATCCGCACAACGCAGAAGAGTTCTGCGCCAGGGAGAACGAGGCCTACTGGATGGGTCCGCGCCCGGCCGAACACGGGGCCGCCGATCCGGGCGGGGTCGACCTTTACGTCGGTGGCGTCGAGCATGCCGTACTGCACCTGCTGTATTCGCGGTTCTGGCACAAGGTTCTTCACGACCTTGGCCATGTCACGTCGCGGGAGCCCTACCGCCGCTTGGTGAACCAGGGCTACATCCAGGCGTTCGCCTACACCGACTCCCGCGGTGCCTATGTGCCGGCCGCTGACGTCGTCGAGCGGGACGGCAAGTTCGTCCTGCCGGGACCCGACGGTGAGACCGAGGTCTTCCAGGAGTTCGGCAAGATCGGCAAGAGCCTGAAGAACTCGATTTCCCCGGACGAAATCTGCGACGGCTACGGCGCCGACACGCTTCGGGTGTACGAGATGTCGATGGGCCCGCTGGAGGCGTCGCGGCCGTGGGCGACCAAAGACGTCGTCGGCGCTCATCGGTTCCTGCAGCGGGTATGGCGTCTGGTGGTCGACGAATCAACCGGTGAGTCAAGGGTTTCCGAGGACGAGGCGCTGGAAGACGACACGTTACGGCTGTTGCACCGCACGATCGCCGGGGTGTCGGACGACTATGCGAGCCTGCGGAACAACACCGCTGCGGCCAAGCTCATCGAGTACACCAACCACCTCACCAAGGAGGGCATCAACGCACGCGCGGCGCTGGAGCCGCTGGTGCTGATGGTGGCTCCGCTCTCGCCGCACCTGGCCGAAGAGCTGTGGCAGCGGCTGGGCCACTCGAAGTCGTTGGCGCACGGCCCATTCCCGGTCGCCGACCCGCAGTATCTGGTGACCGACACTGTCGAGTACCCGGTCCAGGTCAACGGGAAGGTCCGCGGGCACATCACCGTCGCGGCCGACGCCGACAAGGCCAGCCTCGAGGCGAGTGCGTTGGCCGACGAGAAGGTGCAGGCGTTCCTGGCTGGCGCTACCCCGAAGAAGGTCATCGTGGTGCCGGGCCGGCTGGTCAACTTCGTCGTCTAGTGATTTCGGCGCGCAAACCGTCGCACAGCGGCGGAAACCGCGCCCCAATCACGCCCGCCGGCGCGGCCGGACCACCACCTGATGAGTGTGCGCGTCGGGCGGGGTGGCGATCACATCGGCGACGATTCGCGCCACGGTCTCGGCCTTGAGGTAGTTCGCCGGGTCGTATTGGCCGCCCTCGTAGGCGACCAGATCCTCCTGCATCTCGGTGTCGACCCGGCCAGGGTGCACGCTGGTGACCCGCAAGCTGGGCTCGTCGGCGCGCAGCGAGTCGGCGAACGCCCGCTGTGCGAACTTGCTCGCCGAATACGCCGCCAGCCCGGACGAGACGTTGAGTCCCGCGCCGGAGTTGATGAAGACGACGTGCCCCCGGGCCGCCCGTAGCGCCGGGAGTAGCGCCAGTGTGAGTGCAACCGGGCCGGCCACGTTCACCTCGAAGCAGGACCGCCATTGTTCGGGGATCGACTCCTCGAACCGCCCCGGATGTGCGACGCCGGCGTTATGCACCAGCACCTCGAGCTCGACCAGCGGCTCGGCGGCGGCCTCGATCCCCGCTTGGTCGGTGAGGTCCAACGGCCAGGTGGTGGCCCCGAAACGGGCGGCGACGGCGTCGAGCCGGGCGGACGGCCGGCCCGCCAGCAGCAGCGTGTGGGTGGGTGCCAACGCCTCGGCGATCGCCGAGCCGATGCCGCCGCCGGCTCCCGTTATTAGCGCTGTGGGCATATCGAGACCCTACCGATCTGCGATTCCCACTCGGGCGACGCAGAATGAACGCGTGGCATTCGACCCGAGTTTCGGCCCGACACAGTTGGCGGCCCGCGCGGCCTACCTCCTGCGCGGTAACGACCTGGGTGTGATGACCTCGGCCGCGCCGCTGCTGTACCCGCACATGTGGAGCTGGGATGCCGCATTCGTCGCTGTCGGCCTGGCCCCGCTGAGCGTCGAACGTGCCGTCGTCGAACTCGACACGCTGCTGTCGGCGCAATGGGCCAACGGGATGATCCCGCACATCGTGTTCGCCAACGGGGTCGACGGATACTTCCCGGGCCCGGCCCGCTGGGCCACCTCGGCGCTGGCGGCCAACGCCCCGCGCAACCGGCACACCTCGGGGATCACCCAGCCGCCGGTGCATGCGATCGCGGTACAGCGCATCCTCGACCGGGCTCGCACCAGGGGCCGCTCCACCCGCGCCGTCGCCGAGGCGTTCCTGGACCGGCGGTGGGCGGATCTGGTGCGCTGGCATCGCTGGCTGGCCGAAGCCCGCGACCAGGATGAGCGCGGCCGCATCACGCTGTACCACGGCTGGGAATCCGGGATGGACAATTCGCCGCGCTGGGATTCCGCCTACGCCAACGTGATTCCCGGGAGCATCCCGGAGTATCAGCGCGAAGACAACCACATCGTCACCGACGCCAGCCAGCGGCCCTCCGATACCGAGTACGACCGCTATATGTGGCTGCTCGAGGAGATGAAATCCGTTCGCTATGACGATGATCTGCTGCCGAAGGTGATGAGCTTCGCTGTCGAAGACGTGTTCGTCTCGGCGATCTTTTCGGTGGCGTGCGATGTGCTGGCCAATATCGGCGAGGACTACAAGCGCCCGCATGCCGATGTGCGCGACCTGTATTCGTGGGCCGAACGGTTCCGCACCGGTGTCGTCGAGACGACGGACGCAAGGACAGGCGCGGCAAGGGATTTCGATGTGAGATCCGGTAAGTGGATCGCCACGGAGACCGCCGCGCAGTTCGCGCCCCTGCTGTGCGGCGGGTTGCCGCACGACCGCGAACGTGCGCTGCTGCGAGTTTTGGAGGGCCCGCGCTTTTGCGGCCACCCGGATCTGAAGTATTCGGTGATCCCGTCGACGTCACCGGTTTCCAAGGATTTCCGGCCCCGCGAATACTGGCGGGGCCCGGTCTGGCCGGTGCTGACGTGGTTGTTCTCCTGGGCGTTCGCTCGCCGAGGATGGTCGGAACGGTCTTTGCTGCTTCGCCAAGAAGGTCTTCGGCAGGCCAGCGACGGCACCTTCGCCGAGTACTACGAACCGTTCACCGGCGAGCCGCTCGGCAGCATGCAACAGTCTTGGACCGCCGCCGCAGTTCTCGACTGGCTTGGTTAGTCCCCGGGTCGCTGCGCTCCTGCCCGCCGGGTGCTAATCCCCGGGTCGCTGCGCTCCTGCCCGCCGGGTGCTAATCCCCGGGTCGCTGCGCTCCTGCCCGCCGGGTGCTAATCCCCGGGTCGCTGCGCTCCTGCCCGCCGGGTAAAGCCCTAGTTCTCAGCCTGCTCGGCCAACCGCTCCAAGGGCTTAAGTGCCTTGGCCAACGTGTCGCGCTCCTCGTCGGTCAACTTCGCCAGCAGGACCGACAGATGCGCTCGCCGCACAGCCAGCGCCTCCCGGTGTTGCACCAGCCCCTGCGGGGTGACCTCGACCAGAACGGCACGCAGGTCCGAAGGATCCCGCGAGCGCTTGACCAGGCCCAGCTTCTCTAGACGACGGATTGCCACCGTGGTGGTCGGGGTGCGCACCCGCTCGCGCGCCGCGAGCTCGGTCATCCGGATGGGACCCTGATCGAGCAGGGTCAGCAGGATCGACAGCTGAGCAAGCGTGAGGTCCGCGCCGGCGTTACTGGTCTTGGTGTCGGCGCGGCGTAAGACCGAAAACAGCTTCGAGAGGACCCGCTGCAGGTCTCCAGACAGGTCGGTGACCTGCGACTCGGCCTCAATCATAGTTCGCTAGTCTAACCTGTCTGTGCCGGTCAACCGCGCGATACGCGGTTTTCGCAGCTGCAATTACAGAACCTGGGACAGGAACCGCTGCAGCCGATCGGTCTCGGCGGCGGTGAAGATCTGGTCGGGCGGCCCGGATTCGACCACCTTGCCGTGGTCCATGAACACCACCGAGTCCGCCGTGGAGCGGGCGAATCCCATCTCGTGGGTAACCACCACCATCGTCATGCCGTCGGATCCGAGTTCGGCGATCAGCGTCAGGATCCCCTTGACCAGCTCAGGATCCAGCGCCGAGGTGGCCTCGTCGAAGAACATCACCTGCGGGGTCATCGCCAGCGCCCGGGCGATCGCGACCCGCTGCTGCTGCCCGCCGGACAGGGTGGCCGGCCGCACGTCGGCCTTGTGCCGCAACCCGACCCGCTCGAGCTGGGCCAGCGCCAGCTCCCGGGATTCGTCGGCCGACAACCGCTTGAGCTTCCGCGGCCCCAGGGCGACGTTGTCCACCACGCTGCGATGTGGGAAAAGGTTGAACTGCTGGAACACCATGCCGATGCGCTGACGCAGCTTGTCGGGATCGTCGCGTAGTACCGAGCGGCCGTCGAGCAGGATGTCGCCGCGGTCGGGTTCGTAGAGCCGGTTCAGCGTGCGCAGCAGTGTCGACTTGCCCGATCCCGACGGGCCGATCACCGCCGATGTGCTGCCCGCCGGGACCGTGAGGTCCACCCCACGCAGTATCGCGTTACCGCTCAGCGTCAGGTGAATATCGTTGGCCGCCAACGAAACCGGCTCAGCTGCCGGGGCCATCACACCATCTCCTGGGTCGTGGTGTTCGGGTCAAGCGGGTCTTCGGACGCTGTCGGGCGCCCGCGGCGCAGCCGCGCGTCGATGTAGTTCACCAGGTGGGTCAGCGGGATCGTGAGCAGCAGGTAGAACAATCCGGCCGCGACCAATGGTGACAGGTTTCCGGTCTGGGCGTTGAGATCCCGGCCCACCTGGAACAGCTCACGCTGGCTGGCGACCAGGCCTAGGAAGTACACCAGCGACGACGCCTTCAGCAGCGAGATGAATTGATTCACCAACGCGGGCAGCACTCGTCGCACGCCCTGCGGCACCACCACCAACCGCATCGAAGAGGTGTAGCTGAACCCGAGCGCGCGGGAGGCTTCCATCTGCCCGGCATCCACACTCTGAATGCCGGAGCGGAAGATCTCGCCGATGTAGGCGGCGGCCATCAACCCGAGCGCGGCGATGCCCAGCGGGTAGGGATCATTGCCCGTGAGCTGACCGACGATCGGCCCGACGCCCAGACCGATCAGCAGGATGATCACCACTTCGGGGAGCCCGCGGAAGATGTCGGTGTAGAGGCGGGCCGGCCAGCGCAGCCACCGCGAGCGGGAGATCCCGGCCACGGCCAGTCCCATGCCGAGCACCAGCCCGATGGCGGCAGCAGACACCGTCAGCAGCAGGGTGTTGGGCAGGCCGGTGGTCAGCAGGTCGGGGATGGCTTTCTTGTACAGCTCCCAATCCAGGAACGACTCGCGCAGCTGGGTCAGCACCGATTTCGGCGCGCTCGCGGCGGCCGGGGTCTGGTGGGCGGCCGCGATCGCGGCGAAGTCGGGTAGCTGCGGAGCCGGCGCCGCCTTGGACCCCGGTTTCCAGCCCGGCGGCAACGCCCGCGGCACCCATTCGGAGTACAGCCGCGACCAGGTGCCGTCGGCGATGACGGCATCCAGACCGGCGTTGAGCGCGTCGATCAGCGGCTTGTTCTCTCCGGCCACCGCGTAGGCGACGAAATTGTCCAAGCTGAAGGTGTTTTCGACGATCTGGGCGGGGTCGCCGGGGCGCACAGTGCCCACCGCCTGCTGCGACGGTGCCACCCATGCGTCGATCTGGCGGGTCTTGAGGCTGGCGTACACGGTGTTGTAGTCGGGGAATTTCACCGGCTGCAGGTGCAACGTGTCGACGAGGTAGGCCTCCTGCACGGTGCCCTGTACCACCCCGATGCGTTGGCCCGGCCCGAGTTTGTCGAACCCGGTGATCGGCGAGCCCGACGGCACTACCAGTGAGAAATAGCCGAAGTCGTAGCCGTTGGTGAAGCCGACGGTGCGCCGCCGCGCGTCGGTGGTGGTGATCGACGATGACCCGACGTCGAAGCGGCGGGCGGCCACCTGGGCGAGCAGGCCGGAGAATTCGGTGCCCACGAAGGTGATTTTCAGGCCCAGTTTGTCGGCGATCGCGCGCAGCAGTTCATTGTCGAACCCGGTGAACTGACCCTTGGCGTCGATACAGATGCTCGGCGGCGCGTCCGACAGCGTGCCGACGGTCAGCGTGCCGGGGGTGATCAGTCGCAGCGCGTCGCGGTTGACCGCCGTGAGGGGCTCGGTGGTGGCGGTGGTGTATTTGTCCTCGTTCGGCCCCTTGGCCGCGGCCGCCAGGTTGGTGGGCAATGCGCTGGCCGACTCGACGCCTGGCGGTGCGCACTGGTCGGCGCCGGCGGGCGCGGCGGCGACTAACCCGAAGATCATCAGCAGAACCGCCAGGATCGCCGCGAACCGACTCGAATGGAAAGGCATCACTAGCAAGGTACTGCGGACAGCGGGCCGGGCACGGCTTGCGATCAAACGGAATCCAAGTCGGCGAACACGCCGCCGCGGCGCAACTCGGCGGTCAGCACATCGGCCATCAGGTCGGTGCGGTCCAGGCAGGCCTGCCGCGCGGCGGCTGGATGGCGGCGCTGGATCGCGGCGTACTCGGTCTCGTAGAGCGGCATCAGCTGGGCCGGGCCGTCGGCATGGGCGGCCCAGAACTCTTGGGGCAAGAAGCTGCGCGACGCGCTGATGGCCGCCCTGAGCCGGGGTCCGGCGTACTCGTTGACGAGAACGTCCCGGAACAGGTTGGCGCCATGGAGGTACTCCCGGGGGCCGGCGGCGTCGCGCATGATCACCATGGTCGCCTCGAGCGCCTCGAGTGCCGGTGGCCGCGGGTTGGTCGCGGCGCGGGCGGACGCCGCGCCGGTCAGCAGTCCGTGCACCTCGTGGTGTTCGCGCAGCACGTCGGCATCGAAGCGATGGACGAACGCACCGCGGTGATAGCGCGACTCCAGGATGCCGTCGTGTTCGAGCTGGACCAGGGCCTCCTGCACCGGCACCCGGCTCAGGCCCAGGGCAGCGGCGATCCCATTGCGGTCCACTCGATCACCGGAGCGCAGCCGGCCGGTGAGCAGGAGGTCGAGGACATGTGCAACGACCAAGTCTTTCTCTTTGACCCCATAGTGTTTGGGCATCGTTCTCTCCGCGCCGTCTTGGACACGTACTTGCGGGTAATCCTGCCGTTTTCGGGCGCGGATCTCGGTGAATCTACCGTAACGAGACTGTCGGTCTCGTTACGCTCTGGAGATGACGACGACGGAACTACCCGAGACGTACTACGCGGACACGCCGATACCGAGTGGTCGCACCGCGGCCGTGGAGTATTTGCAACGGCCAGGACCGGTTTATCGGGTTGGCCGGACGTGGATGATCACCAGCTACGAGGGTGTGCGCTACGCCCAAAAGCACCCCGAGCTGTTCTCCTCGGCGAAAGCCTTCGACGGGGTCGTCAACGCGATCAAGATGATCCCGATCGCGATCGACCCGCCCAAGCACGCCGACTACCGGCGGGTGCTCGACCCGATGTTCGGACCCAAACGCATGGAGGCGATGGACGGCGAGCTGCGTGCCCAGCTGCGCGGGCACATCGATGCGTTCGCTCCGCTCGGGCGCTGCGACGTCGTCGCAGACCTGTCCTACAAGTTCCCCACCCAGGCGATCCTGACGCTGTTCGGGTTACCGCTGGAACACCTGCCCAAGTTCCTGGAGTGGGTGACCGGCATCATCAAGGGCGCCGATATCGCGTCCTTGGGCCAGGACCAGCCGCAGCACGTAATCGAGTGCGCCATGGGGCTTTTCGGCTTCCTGGCCGAGCAGATCGAGGTCAAACGCAGCCATCCGGGCGACGATATGCTCAGCAACATCCTGGCAATCGACGGTGACGCGGCGTGGACCGACGCCGAGATCCTGGGCCTGTGCTTCCTGATCATCCTGGCTGGCCTGGACACCGTCACCGGTGCCATCGGGTTCTCGTTGCTCACGTTGGCCAACGATCCAGCATTGCGCCGCCGGCTGATCGACGATCAGTCCCTGATCGCGCCGTTCATCGAAGAGATGCTCCGCCTGGAGGGCCCGGTGCCAGGGGTTCCCCGCGTCACCACCGCCGACGTCGAGGTCGAGGGCGTGCAGATCCCGGCGAACTCGCAAGTCATGCTGATGCTGTTCACCGCCAATCGTGAAGGCCCGCACGCGCACCAGATGGACCTGACCGCAAAATCCACCCACCTCGGATTCGGCGGCGGTATCCACCGGTGCCTCGGCTCGCATCTGGCCCGCCGCGAACTACGGCTGACCATCGAGGAATTCCACGCCCGCATCCCGGACTACCGGCAGGCCGGCGAAGCTACCGTGCTGTGGCCCGCCGGCACCTTCGGTTTGGAGTCGCTGCCGCTGGAATTCGACCCCTGTTAGCGAGGCAATCGGCGCTAGCTCAGCGGTTGTCGCGCCAGCGGACCAGGGCCTGGGCCGGACCGAGGTCGTAATCGGGCCCGTTGCTGCCGACGGTCAGCAGGGTGACGCCGAGGTTAGCCAGCGCCTCGGCATTGGCCACCAAGGCGTCACGGTCATTGCCGCCTTCCACACCGGCCGAGCGTTCGATGGCGGCCGGTTCGCGACCGACGTCGGAGCAGTGGCGGTCGAGCACTTCGGCCTTGGTCGGGTAGGTCTCGGCGTTGGTGAAACCGTGCCAGATGTCGCCGTGCTCGGCGACCAGGCGCAGGGTCTTCTTCTCGCCTTGGCCGCCGATGAGGATCGGGATGTCGCGGGTCGGCGCCGGATTCAGCTTGGCGAGACGGGATTTGATGCGTGGCAGCGCGCCGGCGAGATCGTCGAGCCGGCTGCCGACGGTGCCGAAGTCGTAGCCGTACTCGTCGTAGTCCTTCTGCTTCCAGCCCGAGCCGATGCCCAGGATCAGCCGGCCACCCGAAATGTGGTCGACCGTGCGGGCCATATCGGCCAACAACTCCGGATTGCGATAGGAGTTACAGGAGACCAGTGCGCCGATCTCGACGCGGGAGGTCTGCTCGGCCCAGGCACCGAGCATGGTCCAGCACTCGTAGTGGGCGCCGTCGGGGTCGCCGTAGAGCGGGAAGAAATGATCCCAGTTGAAGACGACGTCGACGCCGATGTCCTCACAGCGGCGGACGGCATCGCGGATCTGGTGGTAATCAGTGGAATGCTGCGGCTGCAGTTGCACGCCGATGCGAATGGGAAAGGTCACGGTTCAACCGTACGTTCGGTCAGACCCCGATATTCCCGTTCGGCTCGAACGACTCAGCCGCCCAGCACGCCGCGCAGGATCTCGACCAATGCGCGGGGCTGATCACCCTGCACCGAGTGGCCGGAGTCGGGTACCACGATCACCCGCTGGAAACCCGGTGCGGTGCGCGCGAATTCGTCGGCGTCGTCGTCGTTGACGAAGAATGAGTTGGCGCCACGCACCAGTGTGGTCGGAACGGTCAGTCCGGGCACGTCGTCCCACAGGCCCTCGAAGCCGTCGCCCTTGCGGAACGTGTCGTAGCGCCAGGTCCAGTTACCATCGTCGAGTTGTTTGGAGTTGTGGAATACCCCGCGGCGCAACGAGTCTCGGTCACGGTGCGGTGCTGCGGCGATGGTCACGTCGAGCATGGCCTGGAAGCTGGGGAAGGTGCGGTCGCCCTGGACCAGCGCGACGGTTCCCATTTGAGCCTTGGTCATCTGTTCGTGGCGTTCGGGCGCCGACGGGGTGACGTCCACCAGAACCAGCTTGCGGACCAGGTCGGGTGCGATCGTCGCCAGCCGCAACGCTGTCAGGCCGCCCAGCGACATGCCGACCACCAGCTCGGCATCGGGCGCCAGCTCACGCACCACCGGTTCGATGGCCTCGGCGTTGAGCCTCGGGCCGTAGTCGCCGTCCGCTCGCCAGGCGGAGCGACCGTGCCCGGGCAGGTCGACGGCCAGCGCGGGCGTCCCGAGACCGAGGATGACGGTGTCCCAGGTGTGGGCGTTTTGGCCGCCGCCGTGCAGGAAGACCACGCGGACCGGGTCGGCGCCCCAGCGCACGGCGCTGATGGTGCCGCGATCGACGCGTTGCACCGGCGGCAGGGGGTCACTCACTGCGGCCTGGGCGGCGTTTTCGGGCAGCAGCGCGAACTCGTCGAGTCCGATCAATTGGTCGTCGGCGATCTCGGTCATGTGACGACTGTAGGACTCGCTGACCTGTCGTACGGGAGCACGTCGCGTATGTTCGACGCGAGGTCGAGAGGGGTCACCGATGAAATCAGTGAAGCGCCGGGCGTTCCTTGCTGGTGGTGCCGGAGCAGTCGCCGCGGTGACGGCACAGGCCGCGGTCGCGTGCGCGCCACCGCCACCGCCGTCGCCTGCGCCTGCGGGTGATCCGTCCGCGAGCCTCGGGTTGCCGGACGCGGTGGCCAAACTGCGCACCAGGTACCTGTCGGAGTTCGAGGTCGACTATGTCGACAACGTCATCGTCCCGTTCCTGATGAACCGCATCACCGAGGGTTCCCGGCCGGTGTTGCCGATGATCGATGTCGCCCTCAGCAAGGAGAACGCCCTGCCTCAGGATCTGTGGGGCTTGTTGAGCAAGACCTGGGGGCCAGACCCGGAGCAGGGCGTGACGGTTTTTCTGCAAGGGCTGGAAAAGCGGGGGCCCGACAACCGGCGTAAGCGGATCTACATGTCGGCGGTCACCCCAGACCTGTATCGGGCGGTGTATCAGCCCAAGGTCGTCGCGTTCTGGAACCAGTTGTTCTCGCCGGCCAACGCCGACAAGCCGTTGATGCGCGTGTATCTGGACACGTTCTGGGATCTTTACTGGGATCTGCACCTGGGCGTCACAGGGGCCGACATTCCGGCGCAGGTGAAAGAAATCGGCACGAGTTTCATGGCGGTGCTGGCCTACCGCGACGTCACCCAGCGCAACGTTCACGACTACTACATGACGGTCCGCCGCAATCTCGACTTCCTGAAATCCTGGATCGACGACCGTCTTGGCGACATCAAGTCCGGGAAGACCCCCAACCCCAAGGCGACGTTCGCCTGGTACTGGCTCACCAACGGTGAGGAGAGCGAGTACTTCAACCACAAGGACGTCGTCTTCGAGTGCTTCCACAACTTCGTGGCGTTCAGCCAGTGGGGCAACAGCCTGTTCAACGTCATGACCAGGCTGGGCCGGGACGGTGGCGATCCGCAGGCCAAGGACTGGTTCGCCAAGACCATGGCAGGAAGCCCCGATACCGGTGCGCCGTTCCCGCCGCTCGAGCGGCTCGTGATGGAGCTCTTCCGGGTCATCTCACCGAATGCGGGCAGCATTTCGGCGCTGTCCGAAACCACGCCGGCGCCGTTCGAACGGCACAGCTACATGGTCAGCCCACACACCACGACCAGCCACGACCCGGTCCAGTGGGTCAACCCCGACGCGTTCGACCCGGAGCGCTACACACAGGCTCCGACCAGCGCGCAGATCGACGAGGCCCGGATCAAACAGATGGGGTTGGCGAACTGCCCGTTCAACCCGGTCGAGTGGCCGGTGAAGGACGGACGCCCAGCCGCGCTGCGTAACAGCGGTTTTGGGACGGTGTTCGGAGTGGCCGACGGTCAGCCGATGCCGGTGTGCGACTACGCGGGCTTTGCACCCTTCGGCTTCGGCTACCGGCGCTGTCCGGGTGAGCAGCTGACCACGATGGCGTTCGAGGACCTGCTGCGCAAGGTGTGGACCGACCGGCTGGACTTCATCAAGGTGCCCGGCTCGAGCGCCGAGCAGTTGCCGGTCGGCCCGTCAACGGTCATCACCGACGATATGGGCTTTGTTCGTCGGTGATGACCTGACGCCCTACTTGTCGTCGATGAAGTCCTCGAGCTGTGCCCGGGCGATGTCGTCGGGCAGCTGCTTGGGCGGGCTCTTCATCAGGTAGGCCGACGCCGCGACAACCGGTCCGCCGATGCCGCGGTCCTTGGCGATCTTGGCCGCACGTACCGCGTCGATGATGACGCCGGCCGAGTTCGGCGAGTCCCACACCTCGAGCTTGTACTCCAGGTTCAGCGGCACGTCGCCGAAGGCGCGACCCTCAAGGCGGACGTAGGCCCACTTGCGGTCGTCGAGCCAGCCGACGTGATCGGACGGGCCGATGTGGACGTCCTTGGTCTTGAATTCCTTCTGCAGGTTGCTCGTGACGGCCTGGGTCTTGGAGATCTTCTTGCTCTCCAGACGCTCCCGCTCGAGCATGTTCAGGAAGTCCATGTTGCCGCCGACGTTGAGCTGCATGGTGCGGTCCAGCTGCACACCGCGGTCCTCGAACAGTTTGGCCATAACGCGGTGAGTGATGGTCGCGCCGACCTGGCTCTTGATGTCGTCGCCGACGATCGGCACACCGGCTTCCTCGAACTTCTTGGCCCAGACCGGATCCGAGGCGATGAACACCGGCAGCGCGTTGACGAACGCCACCCCGGCGTCGATGGCGCACTGCGCATAGAACTTGTCGGCCTCTTCCGAACCCACCGGCAGGTAGGACACCAGCACGTCGACTTGAGCGTCCTTGAGCACCTTGACCACGTCGACCGGCTGCTCGTCGGAGATTTCGATGGTCTCGGCGTAGTACTTGCCGATGCCGTCCAGCGTCGGGCCGCGGTGCACGACGACATCGGTCGGCGGCACGTCAGCGATCTTGATGGTGTTGTTCTCCGACGCGAAGATCGCCTCCGACAGATCGAAGCCCACCTTCTTGGCGTCGACGTCGAAAGCGGCGACGAACTTCACATCGCGCACGTGGTACGGACCGAGCTTCACGTGCATCAGGCCCGGCACGGTGGCGTTCGCGTCGGCGTCCTTGTAGTACTCGACGCCCTGGACCAGTGAGGACGCGCAGTTGCCGACGCCGACAATGGCGACTCGCACATCTGCCGATGCTCCGTTGTGCTCCGTCATGGGACGTTCTCCTAACTCGTACTTCTACTGGCTGCTGTTCGGGTATATCGGTGGCCGCGTCAGGCCTGGTCTGGATGGCTCTGCGCCACCCGCTCAGCGGCGATCAGCTCGTTGAGCCACTTGACTTCCCGCTCGCTGGACTCCAGGCCCAGCTGATGCAGTTGTCGGGTGTAGCGGTCGAGCGAATTGCTCGCCCGGGCGATGGCCTCCCGCAGACCCTCGCGGCGTTCTTCCACCTGGCGCCGGCGGCCTTCAAGGATCCGCATCCGCGCCTCGGCCGGTGTGCGGTTGAAGAACGCCAGGTGCACACCGAAGCCGTCGTCGGTGTAGTTCTGCGGACCGGTGTCGGCTACCAGCTCGGCGAACCGCTGGCGTCCGGCATCGGTCAGCTGGTACACCCGGCGGGCACGGCGCAACACCGTTGTTCCCGCGGGTGCGGTGTCCTCGACGATCAACCCGTCGGTCTGCATCCGGCGCAGTGCCGGGTACAGCGAGCCATAAGAAAACGCCCGAAAGGCGCCCAACAGGCCCGTCAGTCGTTTGCGCAGTTCGTAGCCGTGCATGGGGGATTCGAGGAGAAGACCCAAGATGGCAAGCTCCAACATCGGGTCACCTCCTTTGCTCAGCTGTTACGGCGCTTCGACACCTCTGGCGATAGTATCGGAGCGATATATTTAGCGCCACTTGAGTGCGCGCCTGCGCGCCGAACGTCACGCCAGCGTCGCGCTCGAGGTGATTACGGGTAGTTGATCTGCTTGATCGAGCCGTCGGGGTTGAGCTGGATGTAGCCGCTCCCGAAATCGCTGGAGACGTAGACCGAGATCGACACCGTTTCCGGGGCGGTGATATCCCGCGTCGGCTCGATGATCAGGTAGGTGCTCTTGACGTCGCCCGGCTTCATGTTCAGCGTTTCGGGCGCACCGCGCAGGACGCCGACGACGGCCTTGGTGTCGAACTTGCCGAGATCCACCAGCTTGGCGTCGCTGCTGGCCGCCGAGGTGCTCGGGTCGCCCCAGCCGCCGCGGTAGGTGTAGCTGAGTTCGCGGCGCTCGTCGCCGGGATCCGGGCGGGTCAGCGACGCGTAGTCGGGGTAGATCACCAGCCGGTAGCCTTCTGCGTCGCCGAATTTCTTCCTCATCTGCTCGAGCAGCCCGGTCAGGCCGCCGAGCGACTGCAGCTGGCGCGGCGGGGTCAGCACGATGGGTGCCACCCCGTCAGGCTTGGCGCCGGGGTCAGAGGTGAAGTTCAGCGGTGAGGACGTGTTGCCGTACAGACCCCAGCCGATGCCGATGCCCAGCACGATCAACACGGCCATGATCGCGATGCGGATACCCCAGCTGGCGCCAGCCGCCGACGGCTGCCGCGGCTTGTTCAGGGTCGGCAGCTGGACGGGAGCGTTGCCGGTCTGCAGGTCCGACACCAGGGCACGCAGGTCACCCAGTGTGGTGGCGGTGGTGGCGCTCTTCACCCGCTGCTGGTGCTCGCTCATCGACAGCTGCCCCTCCGACAACGCGGTGTCGAGGATCTGGCAGGTGTCGTTGCGGTCAGTGTCCTTGGCGCGCGTGCTGGCTGTCTGGGAAGTCACCACGGCGTTGATCGTAGGAGCTGGACTGCCAAGAACGGCAGACCAGGCACACAATCCGGCGCACCGCGAGTCGGTTGCGCGCCGGTGTCCAGATCCCCGACGTACTCTGGTCAACGTGCGATTGCAGCGACAGGTGGTGGACTACGCCCTTCGGCGACGCTCCCTTCTCGCCGAGGTGTACTCCGGCCGGACCGGTGTGACCGAGGTCTGCGACGCCAACCCCTATCTGTTGCGCGCCGCCAAGTTTCACGGCAAGCCGAGTTCGGTGATGTGCCCGATCTGTCGCAAGGAGCCGCTCACGCTGGTGTCCTGGGTATTCGGCGATCACCTGGGCGCTGTCTCCGGCTCGGCGCGTACCGCCGAGGAGCTGGTGTTACTGGCGACCCGGTTCGACGAATTTTCGGTACATGTGGTGGAGGTATGCCGCACCTGCGAATGGAATCACTTGGTCAAGTCCTATGTGCTCGGAGCGCCGCGGCCCACCAACGGGACGCGTGGCCGCCGGGGTACCCAGACGGCGCGTTCTGGCGCGCGCACGGCCAGTGAATAGCGAAGGGCGTCACGACGGGCCTGGCACTGACAACCGCACGGGATCAGGGTCCGATGGTGCGTCCGGCAGACACGAGGCGCCGACCACCAAGTTCCCGATAGCCGGTGCGACGGAGTCGTCGTCCGGTCCGGCTCGCGGTGCGCCGCGCCGCCAGGTGCCCCCCGATGACCGACTGACGTCGATCATGGAGCCGATCCGCGACGACACCCTGCCGCTGCGTGACCCGATCGACGTGGTCAAGGCGGCTCTGGATGGCACCCCCCCACCGAAGTTCCCGCCGCCCCCGCCACCACCGCCGCGCAGTGGGGGACCGGGCGGCCCGCAGCCTCCGAAGCCGCCGACCTTCTCCCAGCAGGTCAACTGGAAGTGGGTGCGCCGCTCGCTTTACCTCGCGGTGGTGCTGGTGGTCGTGCTGCCGCTGATCACCTTCGGCATGGCATACATGATCGTCCAGGTGCCTCAGCCCGGTGACCTGCGGACTAACCAGGTGTCGACGATCCTGGCCAGCGATGGCTCGGAGCTGGCGAAAATCGTTCCCCCCGAGGGCAATCGGGTTGACGTCAGCATCGACCAGATACCGGTTCCGGTGCGCAACGCGGTGATGGCGGCCGAAGACCGGGACTTCTATTCCAACCCGGGCTTTTCGTTCTCGGGCTTCGCCCGGGCGATCAAGAACAACCTGTTCGGGGGCGACCTGCAGGGCGGGTCGACGATCACTCAGCAGTACGTGAAGAACGCGCTCGTCGGTGACGCCCGATCGGGTATCGGTGGCGTGGTGCGTAAGGCCAAGGAACTCGTCATCTCCACGAAGATGTCGAGCGAGTGGTCCAAAGACCAAGTGCTGCAGGCGTACCTGAACATCATTTATTTCGGCCGCGGCGCCTACGGCATCTCGGCGGCCTCGAAGGCCTACTTCAACAAGCCCGTCGAACAGCTGACGGTGGCCGAAGGTGCGTTGCTGGCGGCGTTGATCCAGCGGCCGTCGACGCTGGATCCGGCGATCGATCCCGAGGGTGCTGCGCACCGCTGGAACTGGGTGCTGGACGGCATGGTGACCATGGGCGCGCTGTCCAAAGAGGAACGCGCTCAGCAGGTCTTCCCGCAGACGGTGCCACCGGAGCAGGCCCGCGCGGCCAACGTCACCACCGGGCCCAACGGCCTGATCGAACGTCAGGTCACCAAGGAACTGCTCGACCTGTTCAACATCGACGAGCAGACGCTGAACACCCAGGGCCTGCAGATCACCACGACGATCGACCCGCAGGCCCAACAGGCTGCCGAGAACGCGGTGACGAAGTATCTGGACGGCCAGATGCCGGACATGCGCTCGGCGGTGGTGTCCATCGACCCCAAAACTGGTGGGGTGAAGGCTTATTACGGCGGTTCGGACGCCCAGGGCTTCGATTTCGCCCAGGCTGGGTTGCCCACCGGTTCGTCGTTCAAGGTGTTCGCCCTGGTGGCCGCGCTCGAACAGGGCATCGGGCTGGGCTACCAGGTGGACAGCTCGCCGGTGACCCTCAACGGCATCACGATCACCAATGTCGAGGGCGAGGGCTGCGGTGTCTGCAATATCGCCGAGGCGCTGAAGCGCTCGCTGAACACCTCCTACTACCGGTTGATGCTCAAGCTCAAGAACGGTCCGAGTGACGTCGCCGACGCCGCGCACAGCGCCGGGATCGCCGAGAGCTTCCCGGGCGTGGATCACACGCTGTCCGAGGACGGCAAGGGCGGACCGCCCAACAACGGCATCGTCCTGGGGCAGTACCAGACCCGGGTGCTCGACATGGCTTCGGCGTACGCGACGCTGGCCAACTCCGGTGTTTACCACAAGCCGCACTTCGTGCAGAAGGTCGTCAACTCCCGCGGCGAGGTGCTCTTCGACGCCAGCACCTCCGACAACATCGGGGAGCAGCGCATTCCGAAAGCGGTCGCCGACAACGTAACCGCGGCCATGCAGCCGATCGCAGGCTGGTCCAACGGGCACAACCTGGCCGGGGGGCGTGCCTCGGCCGCCAAGACCGGTACCAACCAGCTCGGCGACACCGACGCCAACCGCGATGCCTGGATGGTCGGCTACACGCCGTCGCTGTCGACGGCGGTGTGGGTGGGCACCACCGATGGCACCCAGCCTCTGGTCAACAAGGGCGGCGGCCAGGTGTACGGCTCGGGCATCCCGTCCGATATCTGGAAAGCGACCATGGACGGCGCGCTCAAGGGCACCGACAACGAGACGTTCCCCAAGCCGACCGAGATCGGCGGCTATGCGGGTGTTCCGGCTGCGCCGCCGCCTCCGCCGCCGCCGGCGCCGTCCATCCAGGTGATCCAGCCCAGTATCGAAGTCGCGCCGGGCATCACGATTCCGCTCGGCCCGCCGACGACCATCACCGTGCCAGCGGGTCCGCCCGCGCCGCCCGGGGCTCCGGATGCGCAGCCGCCAGTCGTCCCGGGTGACGCTGGCGCTCCGCCCCCGCCACCGTGATCGACGGCGGTGTTGGTGACGACCAACCGCTGGACTCTTCGGCCGACCGGCCGGCCAATGCGCCGGCCGGCGGCGTGTTAGTGGGTCGCGCCACGGTGTCGCCGCAACCGCTGGCAGCCGATCTGCGCAGCGATGACGACCGTGACAAGCCCAGCCGCACCGACACTTTGGGTGCCGCGCTCTCGGACGTGGTCGGCGGCCCGGTGGGCCGGCATGCCCTGATCGGCCGAACCCGGGTGTTCACGCCGCTGCGGGTGATGTTCATGATGGCGTTGGTGGTGCTGGCGCTGGGCTGGACCACCAAGGCGCCATGTCTGCAGACCGTCGGGACCGGACCACCCGATCAGCGGGTGGCGAACTGGCAGAACCAGCGCGCCTACTTCGAGCTGTGCTACTCCGACACGGTGCCACTGTACGGCGCGGAGTTGTTGAGCCAGGGGCGTTTTCCGTACAAGTCCAGCTGGATCGAGACGGACTCCAGCGGCCAGCCGCAGATCCGGTACGACGGCAAGCCCGCGGTGCGCTACATGGAGTACCCGGTGCTGACCGGGGTGTATCAGTACGTGTCGATGGCGTTGGCCAAGACCTATACCGCGGTGGCCAGGATGGTATCGCTTCCGGTGATCGCCGAAGTGGTGATGTTCTTCAACTTCGCCGCGTTGGGCCTGGCGCTGGCGTGGCTGGCGACGGTGTGGGCGTCGTCATGGCTGGCGGGCCGACGGGTCTGGGATGCCGCGCTGGTGGCGGCGTCACCGGTGCTGGTGTTCCAGGTATTCACCAATTTCGACGCGCTGGCAACGGCTTTAGCGATGGGTGGTCTGCTGGCCTGGGCGCGGCGACGGCCGGTGCTGGCCGGGATTTTGATCGGGCTCGGGGTTGCCGCCAAGTTGTATCCGGCGCTGCTGTTGCTGCCGCTGGTGGTGCTGGCGATCCGCAGCGACCGGATGCCTGAAGCCGCGAAGACGGTGGTCGCCGCCGTCGGCGCCTGGTTCGTGGTCAATCTGCCGGTGATGGTGCTGTTTCCGCGGGGGTGGTCGGAGTTTTTCCGGCTCAACTCCCGGCGCGGTGACGACATGGACTCGCTGTACAACGTGGTGAAGTCGTTCACCGGCTGGGACGGCTTCGATCCGAATCTCGGGTTTTGGCAGCCGCCGGTGATCCTCAACATCTTTGTCGCGGTGCTGTTCCTGCTGTGTTGCGCGGCAATCGCTTACATCGGGCTGACCGCACCGCAGCGGCCGCGGGTGGCGCAGCTGGCGTTCCTGACGGTGGCGGCGTTCCTGTTGGTGAACAAGGTGTGGAGCCCGCAGTTCTCGCTGTGGCTGGTGCCGCTGGCGGTTCTGGCGCTGCCGCACCGGCGAATCCTGTTGGCGTGGATGACCATTGACATGCTGGTATGGGTACCGCGGATGTTCTATCTGTACGGAGAGGGCAACAAGGGCCTGCCCGAGCAGTGGTTCACCGCGACGGTGTTGTTGCGCGATATCGCGGTGATCGGGCTGATGGTGTTGGTGGTGCGCCAGATCTACCGGCCTGACCGGGATCTCGTGCGCTGGAACGGCCGGGTCGACGATCCGGCCGGGGGAGTGTTCGATCGCGCCGAAGACGCGCTCCCGCAATGGTTCCCGCGGTGGCTGCGCCCCCGAGCAGCCGCTGTCACACAGCCTGAACAGCACGAGGTGCCGGATGCAAGTCGCGATAGCACTGTTCCCGCGTAACACCGCGCTGGACGCGATCGGCCCCTATGAGGTGCTGCAGCGGATCCCATCCATCGACGTCGTCTTCGTCGGGCAACACCGAGGGGAGGTCCGCAGCGACAACGGCATGCTCGGGCTGACGTGCGACGCCAGCTTCGATGAGGTCACCCGACCCGACGTCTTGGTGTTCCCCGGCGGAGTCGGTACCCGCGCCTTGGTGGAGGACACCGGCGTCCTCGACTGGATTCGTGAGGTGCACCGGCACACGGTGTTCACCACGTCGGTGTGCACCGGCAGCCTGCTGCTCGGTGCGGCCGGCCTGCTGACCGGGTTGACCGCGGCCACGCATTGGCGGGCCACCGAACTGCTCGAGTCGTTCGGGGCGATCTACACCCCGGATCGGGTCGTCGAGCACCTGCCGCAGCGCATCATCACCGCCGCGGGGGTCTCCAGCGGTATCGACATGGCGTTGCGACTGGTGGAGCTGCTGGTCGGGCCGGAGGCGGCCAGGGCCAGTCAGCTGATGATCGAATACGACCCACAGCCACCGTTCGACGCCGGGGCGCTGGGCAAGGCCTCGGATGCCACGGTGCAGCTGGCGCTGGAGTACTACGGCCAGCGGAGCTGATTTCGCTGATCAGCGTGGGCTCCGGTAGCCTGTGCAGGTTGCCGACGCAGGCGACTCTCCTGCCACGGATCGACCGTGGCCGTTACGACCATAGGAGGTGATGAGGTTCCCATGCGTCCATACGAAATCATGGTCATCCTTGACCCCACTCTCGACGAGCGCACCGTAGCTCCGTCTCTGGATACGTTCTTGAACGTCGTCCGCACTGACGGCGGTTCGGTGGACAAGGTCGACATCTGGGGTCGGCGCCGCCTGGCGTACGAGATCGCCAAGCATGCCGAGGGCATTTACGCCGTCGTCGATGTGAAGGCCGAACCGGCCACCGTGTCCGAGCTCGACCGTCAGCTCAACCTGAACGAGTCGGTGCTGCGGACCAAGGTGATGCGGACCGATAAGCACTAGTCACGCCAGTGGATAAAGCTCGCCGCGCGTCGGAGCTAGTAACTAGGCTCGCGGTGAATCTATCCGCCTATGCCAGGAGGACCTTGTGGCCGGTGACACGACCATCACCGTCGTCGGAAATCTGACCGCCGACCCCGAACTGCGGTTCACCCCGTCCGGTGCAGCCGTCGCCAATTTCACGGTGGCGTCTACACCGCGGACGTTCGACCGCCAGAGCGGGGAGTGGAAGGACGGCGAAGCGCTGTTCCTGCGCTGCAATATCTGGCGTGAGGCGGCCGAGAACGTGGCCGAAAGCCTCACCCGGGGGTCCCGGGTCATCGTCACCGGCCGACTCAAGCAGCGGTCCTTCGAAACCCGTGAGGGTGAGAAGCGCACTGTCATGGAGGTCGAGGTCGACGAGATCGGCCCGTCGCTGCGCTACGCCACCGCCAAGGTCAACAAGGCCTCGCGCAGTGGTGGCGGGGGCGGCGGCTTCGGCGGCGGCAGTGGCGGCGGCGGGGGTTCCCGTCCGGCGGCGTCCAACGATGCGCCGGCCGACGATCCGTGGGGCAGCGCCCCGGCGTCGGGCTCGTTCGCCGGTGGCGACGACGAACCGCCTTTCTGACACAAAACCTTTGCGCGCCCCGGCGCGCCATCTGAAGAACGAAAGAGATTGACCCATGGCCAAAACCAATAAGCGGCGTCCGGCACCGGAAAAGCCGGTCAAGACCCGCAAGTGCGTGTTCTGCTCGAAGAAGGGGCAGGACATCGATTACAAGGACACCCAGCTGCTGCGTACCTACATCAGTGAGCGCGGCAAGATCCGCGCTCGCCGGGTGACCGGTAACTGCGTGCAGCACCAGCGCGACATCGCGATCGCCGTCAAGAACGCGCGTGAGGTTGCCCTGCTGCCGTTCACGTCGGCGGCTCGGTAGAGAACGGAATATCGACATGAAGCTGATCCTGACCGCTGAGGTCGAACACCTCGGCGTTGCCGGTGACACCGTTGAGGTGAAGGACGGGTACGGACGCAACTATCTGCTGCCGCGCGGCTTGGCCATCACGGCCTCGCGTGGTGCGCAGAAGCAGGCCGACGAAATCCGTCGGGCCCGCGAGACCAAGACCGTGCGCGATCGTGAGCACGCCGATGAGATCAAGGCCGCTATCACGGCCCTGGGCTCGGTCCAGCTGCCGGTGAAGACCGCTGCGGATTCGGGCAAGTTGTTCGGTTCGGTGACCGCCAACGACATCGTCGCGGCGATCAAGAAGGCCGGCGGCCCGAACTTGGACAAGCGCACCGTGCAGTTGCCCAAGGCTCACATCAAGGCCACCGGCGCCCACACCGTCGGCGTGCATCTGCACCCCGAGGTGAACGTCGACCTGACCGTCGACGTCGTCGCACAAAGTTAGCCATCCGCGTCAATTCCCCGAGTGGCGGCCGTTCGCGGTTGCTCTCGGGGAATTGCTGCATTCTGGCGAACACATTCTGGCGGGACCGGCGCAGCTAATCTAACCAGCCGTTAACCTTGCGCATAACCTCCGGCAACACAACACGCCCGAGATTGCAACCGGGGCCGACACGCCGGTGAACTTGCCATCCACAACACACACCAGGGACTACTCTGCCCTCAACTGGGCAAATGGCACAAAATTAGTCCGTGATCCACAGGTTCTCCCCAACACCTCAACACCACTTTCCCCAGCTATCCACAAACCACTAACAGGTTGATGAACAGGTCCGGTTTGCGAGGGCTCCAGCAACGTCTAGCGTGAGCCGTCGGCGGAACCGGTCAGCACCGTCGCGACGAGAACTTGTCGGGGGCGTCGGGTAAACCTCCGAATGATGCATCGAATGGCATTCGACAGGCTTTAGGTGGAGGTGGGGATAACCCGATGGCGGTCGTTGACGATCTCGGTCAGCCCGGAATGGGCAGTCCTCCTCCGTCCGAGGACTTCGGTCGCCAGCCTCCCCAGGATCTTGCTGCTGAGCAGTCGGTGTTGGGCGGCATGCTGTTGTCCAAGGACGCCATCGCTGACGTGCTGGAGCGGCTGCGTCCGGGCGACTTCTACCGCCCCGCCCATCAGAACGTCTACGACGCGATCCTGGACCTCTACGGCCGCGGTGAGCCCGCGGACGCGGTCACTGTGGCGGCCGAGCTGGACCGCCGCGGACTGCTGCGCCGTGTGGGCGGTGCCCCATACGTGCACACCCTGATTTCGACGGTGCCGACGGCGGCCAACGCCGGCTACTACGCGGGCATCGTGGCCGAGAAGGCGTTGTTGCGGCGGCTGGTGGAGGCCGGCACCCGGGTGGTGCAGTACGGCTATGCCGGTGCCGAGGGTGCCGACGTCAACGAGATCGTGGACCGCGCGCAGGCCGAGATCTACGACGTCACCGAGCGGCGGACCGCGGAGGACTTCCTTCCGCTGGAGGATCTGCTGCAGCCGACGATGGACGAGATCGACGCCATCGCGTCCAACGGCGGTATGTCCAAGGGCGTGCCGACGGGCTTCACCGAACTCGACGAGCTCACCAACGGACTGCATCCGGGTCAGATGATCGTGGTGGCGGCCAGGCCCGGTATGGGCAAATCGACCCTGGGACTGGATTTTTTGCGGTCCTGCTCGATCAAGCACAGGTTTCCGAGCATCGTGTTCTCGCTGGAAATGAGCAAGTCCGAGATTGTGATGCGACTGCTCTCGGCCGAAGCGAAGATCAAGCTCGCCGATATGCGGTCGGGCCGGATGACCGATGACGACTGGACGCGGCTGGCGCGCCGGATGAGTGAAATCAGTGAAGCGCCTTTGTATATCGATGATTCGCCGAACCTCACGATGATGGAGATCCGGGCGAAGGCTCGCCGGCTGCATCAGAAGGCCGGATTGCGACTCATCGTGCTCGACTACCTGCAGCTGATGACGTCCGGTAAGAAGGTCGAGTCCCGTCAGCAAGAGGTGTCCGAGTTCTCTAGGCAGATCAAGCTTTTGGCCAAGGAACTGGAGGTTCCGGTGGTCGCGATGAGCCAGCTGAACCGCGGTCCCGAGCAGCGCACCGACAAGAAGCCGATGCTGGCCGACCTTCGCGAATCGGGCTCCATCGAGCAGGATGCCGACATGGTGATCCTGCTGCATCGCCCCGACGCCTTCGAAACGGATGATCCGCGCGGCGGCGAAGCCGATCTGATTGTCGCGAAGCACCGTGCGGGACCGACCCGTACGGTGACCGTGGCGCACCAGCTGCATTTGTCGCGGTTCACCAACATGGCGCGATAAGGGACCTCGGTTGTAGCTTCTCGAATCCGACTGCACTTTCTCACGCTCCGCTGCATCAGCACCGGACTTGTTGTGGCTTCTCAAGTTTGATGTCCAATTCTCAACTCAAATGTCCACTCGATGTCCAATTGGACATTTCGGTGAGAACGCCCAGTCTGTGGAGTCACGATTGTGGGTGGGGGAAGGTCCGTCGGCGCCGGAGCGCAGGCCGCTGGCCTGCCCGCCGAAGGCAGTGCTTCCCCATGCGTGCACTTTCTGCGGTGGTTGTGGCTGGACGGCCTGCGAGTTTGCCGCGCATTCCGTCGCCGCTGATCGGGCGGGAAGGGCACACGATCTCTGCGCTCCCCCCGGCCGCCCCGGTGTTTCAGTTCCGCCACCACAGACAGCGCACATTAGAGACACGCGATGTGAGACAAGAAATGAGACGCGTTGACCAGCGGTTACAGGATCGGGCAGTGGCCGATTAGAGGGTGTCTCTTCTCTCTAGTAATGAGACAGGTCGGCGCCACATGGCCTGGCCCCTGTGAATGGCGCTGACCGATAACAGATGCCAGCGAGTTGCGATTGGTAGATTGCCGTCGTGGTCAGCCGTGCTCTGTTGTTCCTGGACGTGGACGGCACGCTATTGCCCAACTATGGAGAAAAGCTCGATGCGACACTGGTCGATTGGCAGGAATGGCAGACTCACCGCAACCCACGGCTGCCGCGGATCGATCGCTCGCTTGGTCAACGTCTGCAGGGTCTTGCCTGCGATTTGGTTTGGGCCACGGCCTGGATGCACGATCTGCCCGAAGCGCCGCTGGTGGATCCGATTGGCACCGTGGGCTGGAAGACGGCGGCGCTGGTCGCAGCTGCTGAGGGACGTCGCTTTGTTTGGCTTGACGACGAGATTTCTGACATCGATCGCGCATGGGTGAGCACACATCACGAAGGGGTAGCTTTGCTCCATTGCGTCGATTCGAGGTCGGGGTTGACCGAAGCCGATCTCACTACAGTTGGCGAGTGGCTCGATTTCTCGGAAAGCGAGACCGGGCAGGTGTCAGAGAGTTAAGCGGAAAGTGTGTCGCTGGCCGAATTCGATGAACCCCAACCGCTGTCATCCACAATGGCCTTGAGGATAAAGATCAATCGGCGCAGGAGTTTTGATCGGGCTTCCCGTTGACCGATTCGAGGGCACGCGCGGGTGAACGTCGAATCCGGTTCGCCAAGCGCGGGATCGTGGCTCCGACTAAATCGACGGGAGTAACGAGGTATCGCCTACCCTCGACGAGGTTCTGTGAGGCGGCCCTGGTCTGAGACAGGAAGTGATCAGTCCCGTTTCTCTAGACCTCCGATGTGATTAAGAGTCAAGGGCTCGACGGCTTGCAAGGTAGGGATATGCCTCCAAGCGCACGCGGAAGCGTTCGACCCCCGGATATTTCTCGCCAAGGGAAGTGACGACGTAGCCGTTTGCTGCGTAAAAGCTGACGGCGTCTTCATCGGTTTCACCCACGATCGGCAACGCAGATGGTCGGTCTCGATCTACTGCGGCGAGCAGCTGGCTGCCGACTCCGGTCCGCCGAACATGCGGGGTGATGGCGATGTGCAGCAGGGTTACCTCAGAAGTGCCCACTCTGTATCCGACGACGCCGACCGTTTCGTGGTCGATCACAGCACTCAGGAGCTTCGCCGTTGGGTCGTCGAAATATAGCTGGAGCGCGTCTCGGACGCGCTGCTGACCACCGCCTGCGGCCAGCGCAATCAAGCTGACGACGGCCTCACCCGCAACGGGGGGATGCTCAGCGACAAATGTAATCTGGCGGTCGTCACCAGACAGATCCATTGCGGCAGTCCGCTGCCGAGCCTGCTGCAGGATCTCCTGTATGAGACCTCGTTTGCCCTCGGTGTATCTCTTCCGATTGGCGGCCAGGTGAACAGCTAACTCGTACTTGACATTTCCGTACCGCTTGGCGTCTTCTGGATGGCCCCGTAGGTGATCGCGAAAATCGATGTGATCACGGTGGGCGATGGAGTCCGAAACGACGAGATACAGGTGGTGGTAGGGCCAATCCGGCGGATTCTCAAACGCTTGGCGGCCTGCGATGCCGAGATCGCCCTGGTGTCGGTAGCGTGCCCGGCAGAGGGCCGCCGTTGCTCGTGAGACCCATGCTGCCGTGGGAACCACAACGTCGACGTCGATCACTGGTTTCGCGCAAAGCCCGGGGACTGCAGTACTGCCAACATGTTCGACGCGGTGCTCAACGTTGCATAGTGCCGATGTGAGGCGATCCCGCAGTGCGGCGAACTGGAGCGGCCACGAAGTGTCATATGGGACTACCGAATCAGCCACCATGCCAGATCCTCGCACCGTCATCTCGCCCTGGGGTTGCTGCGTCCTCAGGGAAATTCTCCAGCATAAGTCTCACGACGCTTCTCTAAGCCAGCTTGTTAGGGCGATGACGTCTGCGGCGATATCGCAGACCACACGATCATCGGTGGGGACCCGGTGTACCCACTCTGCGGTGCTGTCGGCCAGCAGGCCAGCCTTTTCCCCGCTGGACTCAAGGTGTTGGTCGAGAGTCGAGCCAATTTCGCGCCGGCTAAGGCGTCGTCGCGCAGTGATGTCCGTGCATGTCAGCAGAATGGCGATGACCTTTGGGTCATCACCCATCGCGTCAGTCAACTGTGCGATCACGTCGGGAAGTACGCTCACCGTGCTGGTGTAGATCATGCGTCGGTAACCCAGCGCGCGATAGTTGCCCCACATCGCGGCGAGGTTGCGTTCAGCGAGCTCATGCTCCCATGGCGCCGGGTAGGCCATGTCGAGATAGTCACCATCGATCAGGCAGTGCGAGATACCAGCAGCACTGAGGCTGGCATGGACCTCGAAGGCAACACTGGTCTTGCCTACGCCGGATCGCCCCCCGATGAACACCGCCTCACTGGTCACCCTAGAAGTGTGGCTGCACAGAGGTGTTACGCGCGAGTCCTTTTCGCAGGCAGTCGGCGACCGATGTGGGAGATCCATATCTAGGCCACGGCCGCGCCCGGACGCGAGAATGCCCTGTCCTCGTTGAACAGCACTTGCTGTTGCAGGCAGTAGTGGAGTTGACCGATGAGCTTGTTCAATAGGTGTCGGCTGGCCGCCGAGTGTCGGTCGCCGTGTTCTCTTCGTCGTCGGTAGTGCTCACCGGCAGGTCGGCAGTGAGTGGCAGCACCGAAGGCCCAGATCCACCCGGCCGCGGCGAGCCGGTCGTTCTTAATGCGCCGGTGGGTGATGGAGATGGACTTTCCGGAGGCTCTAGTGATGGGCGCGGATCCGGCGTAGGCCTTCAACGCACGGGCATCGACGAATCGGCTTCGGTCATCACCGATCTCGGCGAGCACGCGGGCACCGGTCGAGTCACCCAGCCCGGGAAAGCTGGTGATGATCGCGTAGTCCGAGTGGGTTTGAAACAGCTCGGCACAGGCCTGGCCCAGGTCGTCGACGCTGACGCATGCGGTGTCCAGCGCCGCGAGCAGCGCCGAGGTTTGCTTGCCCATCGTGGCCTCCACTTGAGCGAGGTGGCGCATCTGAGGCTCGCGCAGGGCTGTCTTGATCTCGGCGGCCGCGCCATCGATGCCGCGACTGCGCCCGGCCCGGCGCAGCGCAGCGGTGATCCGGTTCGTCGAGAGCTTGGCGGCCGCACCGGGGGTGGGGGCAATGGCCAAGACGGCCCTGGCCTCGGAGCTGGCGATCCCGAGCGGGAATCGTCTGGTGAACGTGGCCAGAAAGGTCGGGAAGAACTCGCGCAGCATCGAACGTAACTCGTTGTGCGCCTTGATGCGTCGCCAGGTCGCATCCTGATGAGCGCGAGCCAGCACTGCGATCGCTTGGCACAACTCAGTATCGGCGGGCAAGCGCCGGTGCAGGTGAGCATCTACCCGGAGAATGTTGGCCAGGGTCATGGCGTCGGCGTGATCGGACTTCGCCCGTGCCACCGAGTGCCGTTCCCGGTAGCGGGCGACCGCGAGCGGGTTGATCGAATAGATGGCCCGTCCGGTTGCCCGCAGCGAGGCCACCAACAGACCGCGCGGCGTCTCGATGGCCACCGGGATCGGATCCGCGGCGCAATCGCCGACCCCGGCGAACAGCTCGACCAACTGGGCCAGACCGGTGGGGTCATCGGCGATGCGCTTCTTGGCGACCAGCTGGCCGTTCTCGTCGACGATGGCGACGTCGTGGTGGGCTTCGGCCCAGTCGATGCCGCAGAAGAGTTTCATGGTGTCGTTCCTCCTATCAGTGGTCGGTTGAGGTGCGGCTCAACACCCCGAATTGGGACGCGCAGCGCTCTACTTACGAGGCTCGATGGCCTTCCCTCCGATGAGCTGTTCGCGATCCCAGCGAACCCGCACGGCGCCCGTCTATGAGAGAGCTCTCGGCTCGAGAACGTCGAGGCGTTGAATCCGTGCGGGCGGGCAAGAACCACGGGCTAATCCCACTGAACACATCCCTTGCGACGCCGCCGCGACACGCACGGTCTAGAGAAAGGACTCCAGGTCCGGAAACGAGATAGGCGTTTGCCGACGACCGGGGCCGCAAGGGTGAACCACCACCAGCATCATCAGGACGCCGGCCTCAAGGGAGGCCTCCACAACCCGATTGGTCACAGGCCGTCGCGAGGACACCAGCAGTGGTTCGGAACTAAGTAGATGTGAGACATGCAGTTACGACGTCGTACTGGCAGTGCTGCATCTGTGCAACAAATTAAGACGCCTGAAGTGAATTCGCAGCGACAAGATCCGGTCTCACCTCGCTCAGCCGGGAACGTGCTCGTGAGCGAAGCTGCGGATATAGGCGACGACGTCGCTTACGGCCTCACACGGCAACATGTGTCGCTTCCGGCCATAAGCGATGCCCCCACGTCGGCGCGACGCGACGTATCCGGTCGATTCCCTTCGCAGAGTCGTGAATAGTGTTTCCTGCCAACAGAACTTGCACCGGGACATCGACTGAGTGCAGCAGGGGATCAGGTATGTACCGGGGAAATGGCGTGCCGAAAGAAGCGAAGGCGGAACCGGCAGCCATCACCAACTCCATCACGCTGTCGAGGAGGCTGCCCGGTGCTGGGTGGCCGAGGATCTCGGCCACGGTGCACTGCTTACGCTCAGCACCTGGAAGCAACAGCAAGGCTCCGGTACGCCAGAACCGCGCAGACAATCGAGCGACTGTGTTGACGGGCTCGATGAGCGTCACTGACGCGAGTCGATCTGGAATTCGTGCCGCGGTTTGAGCGGCCGTCCATCCTCCATAGGAATGTCCGACGAGGTGCACGCCCGCCAAGCCAAGTCCCCCGAGTACCTGGTCAAGACAGCAGGCGCAGTCCCGCGCCGATTTCATCGACCGCGACTGCACGCTGGCGCCGGGTTGTCCGAGTAGATCAACGGTATAAACAGTGAAATCGCTTGTCAGAGCCGACACGTGCTCTGCCCACATTGCCGAGGTCGCCCAGAAGCAGTGCAGCAACACCACGGGAATCCCGCCGTCAGACCCGTGCTGATACACGCGCACGAGACCGAACTCGGTTGGCACATCATGCACGGCATCCGGTCTTGGACTCAGCGCCCGCACACGGTCGTAGACCGCGAGATAGCGCTGCCGTGACTCCACGCTGCGAAAACCCGACTTTTCCGACACTGCCACTACCTCCTACCCACAGGATTCCACGGATCGCGATCGGACCGGACCTCCTGTTAGAGCAAAGGATCTGACCGGAGCCCCGTCCCAGGGGACCGGTCAGTGCCAGGTGCTTCGGAATCCGCACCGCATCTGAAACAGGATCTGATCGGTCTCGTTTCTTTAGATCCGAGACAGCGAACGTCTGCGAGACAGCCCAAATGAGAATGCGGTTCCCTGCTGTTCTGTGAAAGCGTCCGTGCATGACTAGTACGACGCAACTGCCGGCGGGTGTCACGGTTCGCAGCGCGACTGATGCTGATTGGCCCGCCTTGAAGCTGCTGGCCGCGACGTGCTTCGGGTCGTTTCGAGACTCAGAGGTCACCGCCATGTGGCGGTCCATGATGCCGACCGATGGGGTGGTGGTGGCCAGCGTCGGCTCAAAGATCGTGGGCATGGCGATGTATCTGGATCTACGACTGACGGTGCCCGGCGGGGCTGTCCTGCCAGCGGCTGGGGTGACCTGGGTGGCCGTCTCGCCCACGCACCGCCGTCGGGGAATCCTGCGCGTCATGCTCGACGAGCTGCACCATCGCATCATCCACAGCGGGTATCCGATCGCCGCCCTGATGGCCAGCGAGGGCGGCATCTACGGCCGATTCGGGTACGGACCTGCCGTCATAGAGCAGCGGCTACGGGTGCAGCGGCGCTGGGCTCGGTTTCATTCAGAGGTGCTCGACTCTGGGAATGTCGATGTCGTCTGCGCGGCCGAGCACGCGGAAGAGCTAGCGGCCATCGACGAACGCTGGCGTGAGCGCACACCGGGCGGACTGCACACTCCGCCCGCCATGTGGGCAGAAATGTTGGCCGACCGAGAATCCGCCCGGCACGGCGGCGGTCCGCTGTTCACGTTGCTCCATCCCGACGGATATGCGATGTACCGCGTGCATGCGGACACCGATTCCGTCGAGGTCACCCGGTTCGTCGCTGCCACCGCCGGCGCGCACCCCGCACTGTGGCGGGTGCTGCTCGGTTTGGACCTCATCGAGACGATCGCCGTTCACACCTACTCAGCAGACCCGTTGCCGTACCTGCTCACCGATGCGCGGCAGGTGGAAACCCTCGGTTCCCGAGACTCGTTGTGGTTGAGCATCATTGACATCCCTGCCGCGTTGCGGGCACGCACCTACCAGGCCGATGTATCGGCGGTGATGGACGTCCGGGGTCCCGGTCTCGCCGAATCGCGGTTCACCGTAACCATTCGCGACGGCAACGCTCACGTCGCGCCTACCGACAATCCCCCCGACTTCTACACTGACTTGTCGGTGCTGAGCAGCATCTACCTCGGGGCGCACCGGCCATCGGCCTTCGCATTGGCAAATCGGCTGCGCTGCCACGACGACCGCCTTCTCCGGCAGCTCGATCTGGCGTTCGCCAGCAACGTACCCGCCCAGGTCGGCTACGACTTCTGATCCTGCAAGCGACCGAGACAAGATCCGAGCCGTCCAACTTCTCTAGATGTGAGACGGGGATCTGTTATCGCATAGTCGGTACTATCGACTACGCGATGTAGTAGTGCTTCACTAGAAACTATGGGCTCGAACGATGGTGGTCGACGAGGGCTTCAGGCAACCCTCGCTGTGCTTTCGGTAATCCCGTTTCTCTCCGGATTGTCAGGAATGCTGCTCGGCGTGAAGAGCCTGCCGAGTGACAACAGCCAGCTAGATGCGAGCGCTGACAGCGAATACCGGTTTGTCAACGCATTCTGGTTCGCCACGGCACCAGCGATCTGGGCCGTCATCCCGCGCATCGAAGAACACACCGGATTCATGAGGCGCTTGACCGCCGTCGTCTTCATCGGCGGACTGGCCCGACTCGTCTCATGGCGAACCTCGGGTCGGCCGCATCCGGCCTTTGTCGCTGCGACAGCATTGGAACTTGTCGGTGTCCCCGCCGTGATGGTGTGGCAGTCCCGCGTTGCGCGAGACAGGAACTGAGCCGTCCAAATTCTCTAGTAGTGAGACAGCAGCGGAGTGTTTTGCGCCGACGAACTTATGCTGTGGCCCCGTCGTTTTGTGACTGGTGTCTGCCCCGGGTGAGGCGGTGCCGTCTGGTCGCGGCTAGCACGGGAATGCTGGACTTTGAGGGGGCGGCAGCTCATGTGCCGGTGGTGCGGGGCGTGGCGTTGATCAGGCGTCCGTGGGTGACGAGGGACGTCGACTGCTTGAGCTGCTCGGTGCGAACGCTGATGTCGTAGGTAGCAAGGTGTCGAACTGCGGCGAAGCGGCCGGCGAGGTAGCGGTAGAGGTCTTCCTCGTCACGGCAGATGACGACGGCCATGAGGTTGCTACGTCCGGTGATGGCTGCGACGAAGGCGACCTCATCGTGGGTGGCGAGCTGGTTTCCCACGGCGTGGGTATGTTCCGGGGGAAGGGTCAGCCACAGGATCGCGTTGACGTGGTAGCCCATCTGCTCGGGCAGAATGTCGACGTCGTAGAGCAAGGTACCCGACCTTTCCAAGGCGGTGAGGTGCCGCGCCACCCGCGGCACCGACCACCCGGTCGCTCGGGCCAGTTCGGCGTGGGACGCCCGTCCATCGCGTGCCAGTTCTACGAGCAGGGGCGCGTCGTCGCCGGTGGGGGCGGTCGGTGCGCCGTCTGCTGGTTCTTCGTGGCGGTACCTGCCTTCGACGACTTGGCGGGCTTGGGTACTGGTGAGCTTTTCGCCGTAGGCGGTCCAGACCGTCGTCGTTGCGTCACCGAAGGAGTGCAGCATCAGGTCGACGCTGATGTCGAGGACGGCGGCGGACCGCGGAAGTTGTTGCAAGAGAGTCGGGTTACGTCCGGCAGTCTTGGGCGCCCGGATGATGCAGAGCAGTTCGGCCCCGCCTGACTGAATGCTGGTGTAGCCGATGTCGGGTCGGCGTATCAGCGCGTCGGCCAACTGTGCGACGCGGTCGGGTTTCACCCGGATGCGCGCGACCCACTGAGCAGCGCCGAGCACGCGGGGGTTGACCATGCCGGCGACCCGCAGCACCCCGTCCCGGCGCAGCTGGTGGTAGCGACGAGACACGGTCTGTTCGGACAATCCGGTGACCTCGGCGATGCGCCGGAAGGACACCCGAGGATACAGCTGCAGTGCGTGCAGTATCAGTCCATCGCCGGGGTGGCCCATGGAGGAAAGTATCCACGAAAGGCCATTCGAGCGGTGAAATCACCACACAATCGGTTCAGCGCGTGCCGAAACGATTCGAAGTCTGTGACGCTGATGGTGCTCTGCGAACGGCCACCAGATGCCGTGATGTGCACCGACGCAATGACTTCGACGATAGGAGGTGGCACATATGCCGCTACCCGACAGCACCCAGCTCCGCCCCGCTCTACTCCTGGTCCACGGTGCATGGCATGGCCCGTGGTGCTGGGAAGACCTCCTTCCCATCTTGTCGCGCCGCGGCTGGCGCTCTCACACGGTGGACTTGCCCTCAGGCCTCACTCCAGGCTCGCCGGCGCCGATGGCGGTGCCCGGCCTGTACGACGACGCAGCGGCCATCGCCGGCAAGCTCGCCGAGATCGCGGAGCCTGCCGTCGTCGTCGCACACTCCTACGGCGGCGCCCCGGTCACCGAAGCGTGCGCCCAGGTCGACAACGTCGCCCACCTGATCTACCTGGCTGCGTTCCAACTCGACGTCGGTGAAAGCGTGCGCACATCGATGGGCGGCGACCCCACCCACGCGATCCCCGATGCTGGTTACTCACCACCGATGCACGCGGCGGACCTCTACTCCGACGTCCCGCACGACATCGCTGAACGTGCGACGCGGCGGCTACGCCTGCAATCCGATCCCAGCCGCGCTCAACCGATCAGGACGGCCGGGTGGCGCACCATCGGATCGAGCTACGTCGTCTGCGACGACGACAAGGCAATCCCCCCGTCACGCCAGCTTCGGTTCGCCGCCCGCGCCGACGCGACCCACCATCTGCCCACAGGACACTCTCCGTTCTACTCCGCACCCGTCGAACTAGCCGACCTGCTGGACCTGATCGTCTCCAACGCAACCCGAAGCACTGCGCGATGAGCCGCGAAGCGATGCGCGTCATCGCCATCGAAGAGCACTACGCCGACCCAGAACTCCTCGCCGCCAACGGGTTCGACGTCTCCCGGCTCCCTGCGTCACGCCGCGCCGGGCTGACCGATCACCGGGTCCGCCTGGCCGACATGGACCGCGCAGGCATCGACCTACAGGTGCTCTCAGCGCTGCCGCCCGGAATGCAACACATCCCTGGCACACGCGCGGCGATCGAGGCCCGCGCCGCCAACCGCCGACTCCACGAGCAAGCACTCACTGTCTGGCCCCATCGCTTCGCCGCGTTCGCCACGCTACCGCTGACCGATCCCGACGCCTCGGCAGCCGAACTCAACTATGCAGTACGCGAACTCGGCTTCCTCGGAGCCATGATTCACGGCATGGCCGGAAACCGGTTCCTCGATCACCCCGACTTCGCGCCAATCCTGGATGCCGCCGCCGAACTGGGGGTCCCGCTCTACCTACATCCCGGCTTCCCACCGCTAGCGGTGATCGAGGCCTACTACTCGGGTTTGTCGCCGGTGACCGGGCATGCGTTGGCCACCCACGCCTACGGCTGGCACTACGAGACATCGCTGCACGCGCTTCGGCTGATCGCCGCCGGCGTGTTCGATAGGCTGCCCACGCTGCAAATCATCCTGGGTCACCTCGGGGAGGGATTGCCCTTCCACCTGCCGCGCATCGAACGGATGCTCGCCGAAGCCGCGCCGCATCTGGCCCACCCGGTCAGCAGCTACGTGCGGAACAACTTCTGGATCACCACAAGCGGCTACTTCGACGACGAGCCTCTCCAGCTCGCGCGCCACATCTTCGGCGACGCCAGGATCATGTTCTCCGTCGACTACCCCTTCAGCGACAACACGACCGCTACCGACTGGCTTCATGGGCTCGGGCTCGGGCTCGATACACGGCACGCGTTCGCCCACCGCAACGCCGAACAACTGCTCGGACTCACATCCCCCGTCGATGCGCCCGGAGCAACCCTGTGACCGCGACCCTGCCACTGGCCACTAAGAGCGCACTGGTCACCGGTGCGAGTAGGGGCATCGGCGCGGCGATTGCGCGACGGCTCGCCTCGCAGGGAGCCGCCGTGGCGATCACATACCGGACTGACTGCCAGGCCGCCCACCGTCTCGTTGAGGAACTTAGGCAGGTGGGCTGCCGAACAGCGGCATTTCACGCCGACATCAGTGACCACGCACAGATCCATCACCTCATCGACGAGGTCGCCGCGGAGTTCGGTGCTGTTGACCTGCTGGCCAGCAACGCTGGTGTCGAGCATTTCGGAGCTCTGAATACCCTCACGCCCGAGGAATTCGACCACGTGTTTCACACCAACGTCGCCGGCCAACTCTTCCTCACCCAAGCCGCCATCACTGCGATGCCGCCCAACGGACGCATCGTCCTCACGTCTTCGGTCAGCGCGCGCGTCGCGTCCTACCATCACGCCTTGTATGCCTCCAGCAAGGCTGCCGTTAACGCGCTTGTTCTCAGCTTGGCGCCGGAATTGGCCGAACTCGGAATTGCTATCAACGCGGTCGCACCCGGACCCACCAACACCGACATGGGCAGAGAGCACGCACAGTCCTACATCCACCCAGCGATGCGCGATGTTCCTCCCGCCGTACTGATCGCCTCAATGAACGCCCTAGGCCGATCAGCTCAGCCCCAAGAAATCGCCGCGGCCGTCACGTTCCTGCTATCGCAAGATGCAAGACACATCACCGGAACCACGCTCGATGTATCCGGCGGCTGGATGTGACGCACAAGGCGACCAGCAAGTAACGGGGTCCTCCGCGACGACCTTCGAGCGTGGCGTCAAGTGCGAAGGTGCGAGACAAGATCTGATCACTCTCGTTTCTCTAGACCTCCGATGTTTTTAGTTGTCAACTTTCCCTACATGGTTGGCGGCCCGTGGCCTGTCGATCGTGCCGGTGTCTACTGATTTGGGGGTGCGAACCACAACTGGAGACGGACCGACTTCGAGGCAGTTTGCTGCCGCCCGTTGGTCTTGTCAGACTGCGCGTCCATCCTGTCGGTCGATGGCGGCGGAGAGCCGATCGCCAAGAGCCGCAATGAGGTTCATGTCACCCCGAATCCCTGGCTGCCAGGGCAGCACCAAGTGATCTTTGGTCTTGTCGACGTACCGTGGAATCACGTGCAGGTGGAAGTGGAATACCGTCTGCCAGGCATCGGCACCGCAGCAGTTCAGCAGATTGACCCCATCGGCGTCGAGCTCGGAAACGACGGCTCTGGCGAGGCGTTGCGCTGCGCAGCTGACAGCGGCGAGGTCGTCGGCCGGAATGTCCAGCAGGTCTCGGCTATGCCGTTTGGGAATGACGAGAAGGTGTCCGTATGAGCCGGGATGGATATCCATGAACGCACACGTGGTGTGGTCTTCGGCGACCTTCACGCACGGAACGGCCCCAGCCACGATGCCGCAGAACACATGGCGAGTTCCCGATACTGAGTCCACCCGGTTCTCGAGTCGGGTTGGTTTGATCCGTTCTCAGTTGATGCTGCAGGCCACCGGGGTGTGGGTGCACCTGCACGCCGCAGCGTACTCGGCCGGCGTCAAGTACCCCAGGGCCTAGTGGCGGTGTCGGTGGTTGTGCTCGTGCTTGAAGTCGCCGATGACCACGCGGGCCTCGAACAGGGTGTTCCAGTAGTTGCGGTTGAGGCACTCCTTACGCAGTCGGTTGTTGAACGATTCGATGTAGCCGTTGTCCCACGGGCAGCCCGGCGGGATGTACACCATGCCGGTCTTGTTCTTGCAGAACCGTTGCAGCGCTGCCGAAACCATCTCCGGTCCGTTGTCCATGCGCAGCACCTTCGGTGGGCCACCATGGGCGGCGAACACCTCCGTGAGCTCCTCGACCAGGCGTTCGCCGGTGATCGAGCGCTCCACCAGGTTCAGCAGCGACTCGCGGGTGTGTTCGTCAACCATCGAGGCGATCTTGATGGCCTTCCCGTCGATGGTGGAGTCGAACTGGAAGTCGATCGCCCACACCACCTTCGGCGCATCGGCGAGGACCGGCGGTACCGAGGAGACCCCGGCCCGCTTGCGGGGGCTGTGCACCCGCACCTGCAGACCTTCCTCGCGCCACAGGCGGTGGATCTCCTTCTTGTTGACCTCACGGCGCTCGTTGTAGCGCAGCGCCGCCCAGGCTCGCCGGAACCCGTGGCAGGGGTGTTTGGTGGCATAGGCGCGCAGCCAGGCCCGCATGTCGGCGTCCGGATCATCAGGGGTCTGCCCGAGCGGCAGGCGGCGGTAGGTGGAGCGGGCCAGCCCAACAGCCTTGCACGCCAACCGTTCCGACATGCTCAAGGTGTCCTTGAGCATGTCGACGGCGCGGCGCTTGGCAGCTGGGCTCAGAATTTTCCCTTCGCGACCTCCCGCAACGCGTCCTTCTCAAGCTCGGCCTCGGCCAGCAGCCGCTTGAGCCGGGAGTTCTGCTCGCGCAGCTCCTTGAGCTCCTTGGCGGCGTCGGTGTCCATCCCGCCGTAGGTGCGCCGCCAGTTGTACAGCGTGGCCGGCGAGACCTGCAGCTCGGCCGCGATCTCCTCGCCAGTCTTGCCCTCAGCAGCCAGCTCATCCGCCCGGCGCAACTTGCGCACGATGTCCTCCGCGGAATTCCGCTTCCGACCAGCCATGTGTCCCATCGTCCCTTCTGGCCCGACATCGGGCCACAGGACTCTAAAACTGGTTGGATTCATTCAGCGGGAACACGCCACCCGTTTTGTCCCCGTCCCCACGAGACAGGAAGTGATTAGTCCCGAATCTCTACAAACGAGACAACATGGTTGGCCCTAAACGATGGCCGAGTGGACACGAAAGTGAGAACTCGTGGGGTGGACATCACCTGAGAACGGCGCTATCCGAGTAGCTCAGCGAACGGCAGGTGGACATGAAACTTGAGAAGCCACACGGCGGCGGCGGAGGACGGGTGTGGCTTCTCAAGTTTGATGTCCATTTCTCATCTCGAATGTCCATTAGATGTCACTTTTCGGGAAGAGTTGATCGCGTCGAGATCGTCCCGCTGGCCGGCGGCGCGGGCCAGGACTCCGATGCGAGTGCGACGAAGGCGAGAAGCCGGTTGAGTGCGGATTGAGCCCGACTTCCGTTCAGCGGGCTCGACGGCGACTCCGTGGACTGCCGTCTACGTGCGGAACCGTCGTGGACTGCTGGCCCGGGTGATGGTCGCCAGCGTGGCGTTCACCGCGTCATCCACCGTTTCCTGAGGCGTCTCGGTAAGACCGGTCGCCGCGCGCAGATAAGGTTCCAGTAGGAGCCAGCCGACCTGCAGGGCAACGGCATTGGCGGCGGCGAGGCGCGCTTCGAGCTCGGTGTCGAACGCGTCGGACAGCTCGTCGATGAGGATGTCGACGCCCGGAAAGCGGGTCTGCAACTTGTCGGCGGGAAACCCGTCCAGCAGGGCGCGAGCGACTACCACCGCGTGGGTGTTGACCGCCGTGTCGAAATCCTCGCCGCGCTGGCGATCGTTGATCAGCTCGAGCAGGCGATCGCCGAGGTGGTCGAGGACCGCGGCGATGAGATTCTCCTTGGTGCCGAAGTGCCGAAAGACCAGACCGTAGGTCACGCCCGCCTCGGTGGCGACATCGCGCAGTGAGGTTCTTGCAGGCCCGCGTTCGGCGAAGAGGGTGGCTGCGGCATCGAGTACGGCCGGCACGACGGCATCGCCTGCGGGGCGAACCGCGGGTGACGTAGGCGAAGTTGCACGAGTTGTAGCCATGTGGCTACATTAGCCTGCGGGAACTGTAGCCAAATGGCTACAGACGGCGGTCATGGTGAGAGGCGCTACATGTCACACAACGCTCCTCAATCGGCCAGGCGTGCCGGGGACGTTCGATCGGTCTCCATGGATGGCCCGATCGGTGCTGACGCTGGGCGACTGCACTCGGCATCGATCGTCGATCTCGATACCTACGGCTACACCGAGCATGAATACTTCGTCTCCGGGGACGCCTGCACATTCATTCCGGCGCCAGGGACGACCCTGGGCCCCGACGGACGCTGGGACGTCGTCGCCGGCGACGACACGCCCTTCACCACCAGGATCCTGGTGCGGCGCCCCCCGGCGGCCCGCTTCAACGGGACCGTCGTCGTGGAATTCATGCAGGAATACTTCAACAGCGAACGCGACACTAACTACCGGTGGAACGCCGAAACGTTGTTGCGAGAAGGGTTTGCCTGGGTCGGCGCATCACTGCACCACGAAGGCATCGACACCAACGCCGAGGAAGAGATCACCCTCGGAACCATGACAGTGCCAGTAGGGCCCAGCCTGCTGCAATGGGATGCTGCACGGTACGGCCGACTTTCCTTCCCCCACTCCGATCTGTGCTACGACGTACTGTCCCAGATCGGCGCGGCGGTCGGACCGACCCGCGACCCGTCTGGTGCCGATCCCCTTGCCGGCCTGCCGGTTCAGCGCGTATTGGCCGTCGGAAACACGATTGCCGCGGCGCGTCTTCTGCATTACGTCAATGCCGTGCACCCGCTGCACCGGGTATTCGACGGCTTCTTCCTGCAGGACCTCACGGAGGCCGGCGTCACACTGTCCGAAGGCGTGCACACGCCCACCGAGGCCTGGCTGCGTATCGATGTCGCTTCGCCGACCATCGTGCTCAACACGATGACGGCCGCCGTGCAGGCCGTCGCCCAGCCCGAGGGTGAGCTGCTGCGATTCTGGGAACCGGCCGGCAGTTCTCACACCACGGGACCCTACATGGTCCGCGTGGCCGAAGCGACGAGGCGTGACTTCGGCGTCGAGAGCGACATCTGTCCGCCGGAGTATGCCAACACCTTTCCCGTGCAGTACATCTCGGGGGCTGCACTCGTTGCGTTGGACCGATGGACGGCCGGCGGTCCCGCGGCGCCGAGCTTTCCCCGACTATCGCGAAGCGGTGAGCCGTCCACGGCGCGTGAGGACGTCGATGAGCACGGCAACGCGGCCGGGGGCCTGCGTACGCCGTGGGTCGACGTCCCGATCGCCCGCTACGACTGGCGCGGCGACTGCCTTGGCGGGGCGGGACGCACGTATCCCTTCACCGCTCAACAGCTCACCGATATCTACGGAGCACCATCGAACTATCGGCGAAGCTTCGCCGCGGCGGTGAGCGAAGCGCAATCGCGCGGGGTGCTTCTGGCCGAAGACGGACGAGAGGCGGTTACAGCCGCCGGAAAGATCACCTGGTGACCAACATGAGAATGCAAGGCAAGCGAGTCTTCATCACCGGAGCTGCCTCCGGAATCGGCGCCGCAGCGCTACGACTGTTCACCGACGAGGGGGCCCAGGTGGTCGGTGCAGACATTACAGACGCCGATGGCCTGGTGAAATGCGATGTCACCGAACCGACTTCAGTCCAGGAAGCCATTGCCCGAGCGGTAGATGCGCTCGGCGGCTTGGACACCGTCGTCAACGTTGCCGGCATCGGCGGCATGCAGCCATTGGGCACGATGCCGCTGGAACAGTGGAATCACATCATGGCCGTCAATGCCACAGGTCCAATGCTCGTGACACAAGCCGCACTGCCACACCTCATCGACAGTAGCGGCACCGTCGTCAGCGTCGCCTCCATCTCGGGGCTGCAGGGCCAGCCCTACATGTCAGCGTACTGCGCCTCCAAGGCAGCGCTCTTGCACTTCATGAAGTCGATTGCGGTTGAGCTTGCCCCACAACATGTTCGGATCAATTGCGTATGCCCAGGTGGAATAGGCACGTTGCCCGACGCCGCCCAAGCGCAGAACATGGTGCCGGCTGGCGTTGATCCCATGATGTTCACCCGGCTCAACCCCGTGCTACCTGGCGTCATCGAACCCGGCGACATTGCCGACGCATTGGTCTACCTCGCGTCGGACAGTGCACGCTCGATCACCGGGGCCACCCTGTTGGTGGACCGCGGAACGCTCTGGTAGATGAGTCAATCGTCGGCCGAAGCAGTCGACAGAACCGACGCCCCGCTGAATAGACGACTGATCATTGGGATCGCGGCAGGCCAGTTCGGAACTGCCATCAACACGGTGTCGCTGGTACTGGTTGCCTGGCCGCTCGCCGCGGCGGCGATCAGCCCATCGAGCAAACAGTGGGTATTGGGCCTACTGGCGGGAGTGCATGCCTTCGTATTGATGGTCGTCGCCCCGACATGCGGTGTGTTGAGTGACCGATGTACATCCCCCTTTGGCATGCGCAGACCCTTCATCCTGGCGGGGGCGGCCCTGGGTACCGTGGCGATGTTCGTCATGGGAATGGCCACGGAGCTGCCCGGTCTGATCATCGGTGACGTCATGCACGCCATGGGCACGGGCATCTTCGTGGGCGGCTTTGCGGCCGTGGTACCCGACCACATCCCCGCGTCCTACCGCGGGAGAGTGCTCGGCGTCGTCGCCGCGATGACCATCCTCGCGGGTGTGGTGGCATCGATCGCCCTGCCACGAATGACCGATCAGTGGCTCATGTTCGCCGTACCAGGCGTCATCGGCGGGATATGTTCACTCGGGCTGGCGGCAATACTGCCCGACCGCCGCCTGGGCGCGACGCCCAAGGGCGACGAAGCCCTTGCTCTGCTACCCGGGTTCGTCGATCGATTCCGGGTGAGCCCGCGGCTGGCCCCCGACTTCAGCTGGGCATGGCTCACCAAATTCTTGATGACACTGGCCAGTGCGTTCACCACGACGTATGGCATCTACTTCCTGACCGACCAGATTGCGGTCCCGGCAGCTGATCTCTCCGGCCTCATCACCGCCACCGGCCTGATCGGCCTGCTCACCGCCGTGGTCGGCGCCGGGGTCGGGTCATGGGTCAGTGACCGGTTTCAGATTCGAAAGACCCTCATCCTGTTCAGCTCGCTGGTGATCGCAGCCGGAGCGACGATCATTGCGTTCGCCCCGGGGACGGGCACGTACTTGGTCGGCATGGCCGTGGCCGGTCTGGCCACCGGAATCCTGATGCCAGTCGAGGGCGCGTTGATCATCGACGTCCTGCCAGGCGAAGGACGAGAATCGGGAAAGTACATGGCCGTGGCTGGTCTGGCCGATTCGATTCCCCGCTCGATCGGACCCATGTTGGCACCAGCGGTCATCGCAATCGGAGGGCTGACCGCACTGGGCGGGTACCCCGTGCTCTACCTCGTCGGGGCTGCGCTGGCCGCCATTGCGGCCCTGTTGATTCCGCTGATCAAGGGCAGCTGCTGAGCGCTCCGCGAGCGATGAAGAACTCGCTGACGCTGCCCACGGGCTGAGCGACGAGGAGCTGGACAGTCTGGTCGTTGACGCTCCCCGAGATCAGGGGTTGCCGAAACTGGATGTCTTGTGCGGACGCTTCGCTGGCGGCGGCGTCAACAATTTATGGAGACCGACTTCGAGTCGGCCACTCCGAGACGCCCGGCCGGAGCCAACTCGGGCCGGCACAGCCAGCAAGGTGGAGTGCGTTGCCGGTAGCGTTCTTGCCCATGATCGTCTGGATCAACGGAACTCACGGCGTAGGCAAAACGACGGCCAGCGCGCTGGTCCAGGAACTGCTCCCGGAGTCACGGGTCTTCGATGCCGAGAAGGTCGGGGAAATGCTGATGGACATCACTCCGGGCCTGCCAGAGACCGACAACTTCCAGCACTGGCCGCCGTGGCGGTCGCTGGTGGTCGAGACCGCACGCCAAGTCTTGGACTTCACTGGGGGCACGTTGGTGGTGCCCATGACGGTGCTGGTGCAGCAGTACTGGCAGGAAATCAGCTCTGGACTGCACCACTACGGAATTCCGCTGCGGCACTTCGTCCTTCACGCCGACCAGGCGACGTTGCGCGCCCGGATAGACCACGACACCGTCATGGGGCCGTCCTCATTCCGCCGGGCCTACTTGCAGGACTACGACGATGCAGCACGCAACTGGCTGCACAGCCAGGCGGAAGTCATCGACACTGTCGGTATTGCTCCGCAACGTGTGGCCCGCACGATCGTGGATGCGGTGAGGACCATCTGAGTCAGCCGGGAGTAGGCCAAACGCGTCGGCGCCGTTGCGTCCAGCATTCCGCGGGGGGACTGACGGCGACCGGTCGACCTGCCCGAGTTGCGAAGCAGTGAAGGCGATTCGGTTAACCCATGAGAGTGGACGACGTCGACGCGGCGGTCGTCGCCTTTGGATCGGGCGCTGGCGGCCGGTCGGCACTGTGTCCGAGACTTTCGGCGGTTGAGCGACGGAGAGCCGTTCGACTCTCACCGTGGGTGTGGTCACACTTTCGATGTGTCAGCGGACGCCCACGATGCCCGGACCGGAACAGCTCGCGTGAAGCGCGGGATGGCCGAGATGCTCAAGGACGGCGTCATCATGGATGTCGTCACCCCGAGCAGGCGCGCATCGCCGAGGCTGCCGGCGCCGTGGTCATGTCTGATCGGGAGGGAAGCGCACGAGACTCGGGGAATGCTCGACCTCGTCGATTCCGCGAATATGTTGCGGGGAAACAACTTCCGATCGCAACAGTTTTCGGTCAGGCAAACGGGAGACATCCGCGGGAAGTTCGTCATGCCGATGTGACCGGCAGCTGGCTAGGCGAGGTCGACCACCTCGTCGAAGTGCTGTCGTCGGTTGACCGTGCCGGTGAACCGCGCCGTGGCGACGCGCGGCAGCACGCGACCAAGCCACGTAACAGCACGGTACTGGCGGCCGCCGGGGTAGGACGCCACCCGGCCCTTGGCGAAGTCGTCCAGCGTTCGCGCTGCAATCCGCTGTGGTGCATCGGCATTGGGTTGCATGGTGGCTGTGGTGCCGTCGAAGAAGCCGGTGTCGATCGGGCCGGGGTGGCAGGCCATGACGCGCACGCCGCTGCCTCGCAACTCCTCGGCCAAAGATTCGCTGAAGGACAACACGAACGCCTTGCTCGCCGCGTAGGTCGCCTGAAACGGCATCGGCTGAAACCCCGCGACCGACGAGACGTTGATGATGCCGCCGGAGCCGCGGGCGATCAGCTCGCCACCGATGGCGTGGGTGAGCGAAAGCAGAGCATTGACATTGAGTTCGACACTGCGGAGTTGGCCATCGAGTGGTCGGCGCAGGAATGCGCCCGCCCCACCGGCGCCGGCGTTGTTGACCAAGAGGTCGACGGTCAGGCCGCGGTCGTGCAGTTCGGCGAGGATCCGTTGCGGACCCCCGGGAGCGATCAGGTCACCGACGATCACCTCGGTGTCCTGGTTGCCGTACCGCTGCCGAATCTCGGTCGCAACCTCGCCCAACTGGGCTGCCGATCGGGCCACCAGGATCAGTCGGGCTCCGCGCCGCGCCAGCTCCAGCGCGAGCGCCTTGCCCAGCCCCTTGGATGAGCCCGTCACGAGTGCGGTGACTCCGCGGTAGTCGGATGCCATCCGTTCCTCCATTTGATTCGAGACTTGAAGTATCGACCGTAACAGATTCTTCGATTCTCGAAAGATCGGTAGGCTGGCGGAATGGTCGCATCCGAACTCCCGGCGGTGGTCGCGGCAATCCACCTCATCTGGATGCGCACGAATCACCTGCTCAGCGAGGCGCTGGCCGAATACGGTCTCACAACAGCGACCTTTCAGGCGCTCTGGGCGCTGGACCCCGACGCGCCGCCGCCGTCGATGAAGGTGATGGCCGAACGCATCTACTGCAACGCCCCCAATCTGTCGTTCATCACCGATCAGCTTGCCGCGCGGGGTTTCGTCGAGCGGTCCGTCGATCCCGCCGACCGCCGCTCCCGTGTCCTCGTCTTGACCGAGAAGGGTCGGAAAGCGCGGGAAGACCTCGTACACACGGCGACGGAGAAGACTCCGCTGGGGGTGCTCGGCGACGACGAGTTGCGGCAACTGCTGGCCTTGCTGCACCGCGCTGCGCCGACCCCGCCTGACTGATCCGGCCGCAGCGCGGCCGAGAGCTCAGATCCGGGCGGACGGAATGTGGTGCAACACGCGCAATGCGAGGTGCAAACCCAGCCGCACGTCGGGGTCGGTGAGATCGACGCTCAACACTGACTGGATCCGCTCCACGCGGTTGTAGAGCGACTGGCGCTCCAGGTATAGGGCGTGTGGCGCTCAGTCGTGGCTGATTCTGGTGCAAGTCGAATCGGCCTATCGCCAAGGGGTTTAAGCTTCGCGAGACAGTAGGTCGATATGGCGATCTTGCCATTGATGGGCGTCATCAGGCTGGCACCACTGCATGGCAGCCGTACTCATGGCTGCGTTCGCGAAGCCCGAAGCTCGATACTAGGGCGGATGGCAATTGTTCGGGGCCGAGCATCCTCGAAAGCTCTTGCAGTTGAACAAGTATGCTGACCGGCCGATCCTGCGTTGCGCGTCACGTCACATGACGAAAGCCGGCGTGCGGCATTGATCCGGCAAGAAAAAGATCGCGGCGTCGCGTCAATTCACGTCTCTGGGCGAGTGGACACGAAAGTGAGATTCCGCGGTATGGACATCTCGTGAGAACGCTGTGGTCGCCGCAGCTCAGAGCAACGTGGGTGGACATCAAGCTTCAGAAGTCACACGGACGACCATCGCCGACGCGCTGGGCGTTCCGGAGGTCGGCCCGTCGGCACTCTCGCCGCCCCATCCGTAGAGGACGGTGCGCATGTCGTCACCGGCGGGTACGGTGAACAGAGCCTCGATCCGAAGATATCCGGCGTCCGGACTTCTAAAATCCGGTCCGAGGGAATCTGTTGTGCCATTGGGCGATTCAGCCGACTACGCCTCACCCAAACTCGGCCGGTAATCAGCCGCCTCGGCCTCGGCGGCAAGCAATGCGCCCAGCTCACCCTCCTGCTGGGCAACAAATACGCCGATCACCTGCCGGCATACTTCCGGCACGCTCACCCCACGCATATCCGCAATACGTTTCAGCCCGACCAGCATTGACGTAGACACATGAAACTGCACAGCGAACTGGCCGCACGAACCATCCTCAGGCGGCAACCCCGGACCCACGACCACAGGTTCATCCACCCCGTACTCGCCCACCTCGGCACCCCGAGCTCGCTCAACAACCCCACCACCACCACCAACGCCGTCGGCCGGATCCGGGAACTCTTCATGACTGAACAAACCCATTCCGCCCACGCTAGACCTCGCAGAATTCCCAGGTCGCCAACTAAGCGACGCCGTTCGCAAGAGACCTAGGTGTGCTAACGCCGCTGATGGCGTAGAGAAACCACGGGCAGCACGGCGTGCAGGTGGTGGCGCTGGTGAAAAAGCAATTTAAGGGCGGGTCTAGTGGTGGGCCGTGACAGGATGCTTCAGCGTGACTCGTCCCAACTTCCTGGTCATCGTGGCCGACGACCTCGGGTTCTCCGACATCGGCGCCTTCGGCGGCGAAATCAACACTCCCAACCTGGACCGCCTGGCCCATGCGGGTATCAGGCTGACCGATTTCCATTCCGCTCCGGCCTGCTCGCCGACGCGGGCGATGTTGCTGACCGGAACCGATCACCACGTCGCCGGAATCGGCACCATGCTCGAGATGGCTGCCCCGGATTTCCGCGGCGCCCCCGGCTACGAGGGGTATCTGAACGACCGGGTCGTGGCGCTGCCGGAACTGCTGCGCGACGCCGGTTACCAGACCCTCATGGCGGGCAAGTGGCATCTGGGCAACACCATCGACCGATCTCCGTGGGCACGGGGATTCGACCGCTCCTTCGCCCTGTTGCCGGCCGGAGCCAGCCATTACGGCACCCGCTCGGGCGGTGGGTTCTCTGCCGTCCCAACGATATTCACCGAAGACGATCAGTTCGTCACGGTAGGGGAGGACTTCTACTCGTCGGATACCTATACCGACAAGCTGCTGCAGTACCTGCGCGAACGTCCCCAGGGCCCGGAGGGCCGGCCCTTCTTCGCCTACCTGCCCTTCCAGGCGCCGCACTGGCCGCTGCAGGCTCCGCGGGAAACCATCGCCGCGTACCACGGCCGCTACGACGCCGGACCGGACGCACTGCGCGAGGAGCGGCTGACTGCGCTCACACGAATGGGCCTGTGCCCAACCGACATCGAGCCGCATCCGGTGGTGGCCGACGGCGCCCCCGAATGGGCGGACATGACCGACGAGGAGCGCGCCGTGTCCGCCCGCACCATGGAGGTCTACGCCGCCATGGTGGACAGGATGGACTGGAACATCGGCCGGGTGATCGACTACCTCGACAGCACCGGCGAGCTCGACAACACGGTCGTGATCTTCCTGTCGGACAACGGCGCGGAGGGAACGATCGTCGAGGCGATGCCGCTGCGCGGCGCCGGAATCGCCGCATTCGTCGCGAAACACTGTGACAACAGCCTGGATAACCTCGGCGGTCCCACCTCCTACACCTGGTACGGCCCGCGTTGGGCGCAGGCCGCCACCGCGCCGTCGCGGCTGCACAAAGCCTTCACCAGCGAGGGCGGTATCCGGGTGGTGGGCTTTGTTACCTGGCCGGGCTTTTCCCGGCAGGGGGAGATCGGCACGGCGTTCACCACCGCCATGGACATCGCCCCGACCGTGCTGGAGCTCGCCGGCGCCGAGCATCCCGGTACCGAGTACCGGGGCCGGGAGGTCGAGCCGATGCGCGGCCGATCAATGGTGCCCTACCTGTCCGGACAGACGGACACGGTGCACGATGCCGACACCGGTACCGGGTGGGAGTTGTTCGGCCGCCGCGCTATTCGCCAGGGCGATTGGAAGGCGCTGCATCTGCCCGCGCCCTACGGCACGGGCACCTGGCAGCTCTATGACCTTTCACGCGATCCCGGCGAGGTGGACGACCTGGCCGCCTCCCGGCCCGACAAACTGGCCGACTTGCTCGAGCTGTGGGACCGCTACGTGGAGGAGAACGGCGTGATCATCGGGCCCGTGTCGCTCTTCGAGATCGACGCGGAGGCGCTGTGACCCGCACGTGAGGAACGGTCGTCCATATGACCCACCACGCCCCCACATTGGGGTGATGGGGACGGATCAACGGTGGCGGGCGCGGACAGGTTTGGCACTCATATCCCTGGCGGCCCTGATCGTGGGGTGCGTGAGCACCGGACCCATCGCAGGGGCAGACGAGCCGACAGCCGGGCAAGCAATTCTCGTCGACCTCGGTGATCCCAACGCGGTAGCCACCTGGACAACGGTGAACGACCCCGTCATGGGTGGCCGGTCCTCATCGACGGTGACATTCGGGGACGGTGGCCTGGTGTTCTCGGGCGACATCTCGCTGGACAACAACGGCGGATTCGCCATCAGTGCCATCACCTCACGGTGAGGTGTCCGCCGGCCACCTAAACTCGTTCCATGCCAAGAAAACTCAGTGATGAAGAAGTCGAGGCCTATCTTGATAGCCACCCGGGCTGGGCGGTGCTGAGCACCATCGACAAGGACGGATTTCCGCATTCGGTACCCCTTGGATACTTTCGCCTTGGCCGCGACATCATCATGGGTGTGCGAGATGGGACTCGCAAAGTTGCCAACATCGAAAGCAACCCGCATGCCAGTGTCTTGCTCGAAGACGGCTCTACCATGGCCGATATCCGGGGAGTGCTGCTCCAAGGTCTCGCCCGTATCGTTCGCGAATCAAGCGAAGCACTTGAGCTCGCGCGGGAAGGTGCTCGGGCGCGGGGCGTGCCGGAGGCCGACTGGCCCACCGAGCCCAGACCGGGTGCCACCTACATCCGCATGACGCCCGTCAGAACACTGTCATGGGATTACGGAGCCTCGCCGTCGGACTAGGCCGCCAAGGCGAGACGGCGAAAGCTGTTGATCGACAGCACACTACGGACCGGCCACCTCATTGGTGGGCAGCGGGGGAAGCAGTGCGGGGATCACCAACTGACGACGCAACCGTCCCTTGGACGACCGGAAGAGGCAACCCATCGCGGCCAGGGTGCCGTGGATGTCGTCGCGGGCGGTGAGGTAGGTCCAGCGGTGCGCCTCGGGCAGGGTGAAGAACTGCTCGAAGAACGCGGGCAGATCTGCTGGCGGCATTCGCAGTAACGCCTCCAGGCCGATCCGTCGCACCCGGTGCACAGCCCGCGCCCCGACCGGCCACACCGTCTCCCGGGCTTCGGCCAGGGCCCGCTTCGGCCCGTCGGCCAGATGTGTGGCGACGGCGGTGGCGACTCTCGGGGCCAGGTGGAGCGAGGCGGCGATGCTGAATCCGGTGGCCGGATGGATCAACGGCGCGGCGGCACCGAAGCCGAGCACCCCCGCTCCCCGGTGCCGTGGATGGTCCACGCGAAACGAAACCTTCTCGCTGCGCGCCTCGTCGGGTAGTCGGACACCGTGATGGGCGAGCCGGGCATGCAACCGCCGACGCAGTGTCGACAGGGGCAGCCCGGGCCGGCGTGCCAGCGAGGTCTCCTCGAGCAGCGTCCGGCCTTCACCGAGCGGAACGGCATAGAGAAAGGTCGCCCACCCGTCCTCTCCGTGGTCGCGGCGCCAATCCATGAACAGTGCCTCGCCGGGACCGGTAAACGGTGCGGCAGTCTCCTCGTCGACGACCAACCCGTACGCCGTCTGTTCGGCGGGGGTCCCGTATCGCGCGGCCGGGTCCAACGGCCGGGCGCGACCCCCGGCGTCGACGACGACCGACGCGCGCAACCAGGAGCCGTCGGCTAGGGCAACGACCCCGGCCTCCGGGGATCCGACCGCCCGTCCGGAGTGGATGCGCACCCCGGCCAGTTGACCGGCGAGGTGGGTCTGCAGTGCGGGGACGTCGAGTACGGCGTACTCCCATCCCAGCCGGTGCTCCGTAACCGCGATCGCCCGTCCAGCGGCTCGGGCGGCAACCACAGATTCCGGCAGGTCGTCGGGCAGCTCCCGGCTCCACATGCCATAGGTCGCCGTCCACGGCTGTGCCGGCGATGGGTCGAGCAGACCGGTGACCAGCCCCCGCCGAGCGCAGGCGCCGGCGAGCGCCGACCCGGCCGGTCCGCCGCCGACTACCAAGACATCCATCGGCATCATCGTGCACGACGGTCGTGACGACGTCACCGGTTGAGGTGCCAGACCGCCAGCGCGCCGCGGTCATCGGCGATCGGTCCGCTGCGCCACACCAGCCAGGCCGCCACTGCCATCTGGCTACCGCCCCACCCCGCACCAACTGACAACGGGCGTTGCCAGATGGTCCCGCCCGCGATAACGTCGCTTCATGACGGTGACCGGCCAGCGTCCGCAGTTACTTCTTGAGGATGTTGACTTCAATCGGCGTGACCACCCCGACCGGCCGTTGCGGCCCATCCCGCCGGGTCGTGACCACTTCGCCGACCAGTGGCGTCACATGCGCGAGTTCATCTTCGGCGAGTGGATCGACATCGACAAGGAGCTCGAACCCAGCGACCTCACCCGCATTCGTGACGACTATTTCTGGCAACGCGACGAACTCATGATCGGCGCGGTCGAGGCATTCGAGCGCCTTGGTTATGAGCAGGGCCGCGCACTGTTCGAGCAGGCGTTGACCCAGGGCATCGAGACGCTCGAGGATCCGCCACGCGAATTCGTCGAGCTCTTCGATCATGTGGATCAGCTGCCCGCCCAGTTCGATCTTGTCGCCGCCGAGCGAGGCCGGATGCTGGCGATGTCGAGCACGTGGGCCGCCACAACGATCATCCGCGGATGGGCGTTCTACGAGACCGCGATGACCGGGGATATTTCCGCGGCCACCGGCGCGACAGGCCGCTTCGCCGACGACGGCCCGCGACGCTTCATCGAAACAGCCCGGGTATTCGCCGAATTCACTCTGCCCGACATCTTCGACCGCCAATCGGATGCGTTCCAAGATGTGGTGCGGGTGCGGTTGATGCACGCACTGGCCAGCCGCGGACTGCGGCGGAAGTGGGGTGACGACGTCTATCTCAAGTTCGGCGAACCGATTCCCACGACGTCGCTGCTGGGATTCGGCAGTGGCATGTTGCTCGGACGTCTCGTCGACCATGCCTTCGGGCGCAAGCTGACCCCGCAACAGCTCGAGGATCTCGCCGAATATTCGTCCTTCTCCGGGCGGTTGTGGGGAGCCCCCGAACCGCTCCACTCGCCCACCGGCATCGAGCTGATCAAATCGCTGAATTATGTTCTCGCCAGGGGCGGCAACCCGTCCCCGTGGCGTGCCGAACTCGTCGATGCCATTGCCGGTCCCGCGCACGTGACGACCTTGACCGAGGCGCTTCCCGGCTTGGCCAAGAAGGTGGCCGCCCGCTACGCCAACCAGATCACCGCGAGCATCGCCCTGACGCCGGCAGGCGTCGTGTTCGGGTACAAGCAGATCGAGGCCATGGTGGCGGACACCCTGTTCGAGTCGTTGGGCTACAACTTCGAACGCCGCGTTCGCATCTTTACCAACCTCACGAAGCTCAACGTCGGTATCGCGATGGTGACCGACAGGCTGCCGTGGTCTAACCCCATCCGTGAGCGCAGGAAGAAGAGCGGTGCCGCCGCGCGCGAGCGGATCGCCATGCTGAGCAAGATCGCCCGCGGCAAGCACATCCCGCTGACCTTCAGCCACCACGATCGGTCGACCGCGGGTGAGGGTTTCACCGGATAGTCCGCCGACGTGACGCCCGCCATTCCTCGGCATGGTGTTCGCCCAGCTAGCGTTCGTCGCCGCGTTGGGTCTCTCCGTGTCCCTCAGGACCGACGCCTCCGGGTGCTCGACCAGCTCGCGCCTTGGTTGGGATCGCGGTGAGCGGTCGAGCTATGTTGCACCCCAACGGTTCTCGAAGTCGAGTCTGCGCATGCCACCGGGTGTGTCGTCAGGCAGGCCGGTAGAAGCGTATTGGGATGGGCATCGGGTCGCTGGTGAGGAATGGGGACGCTGGGCATCGGAGTGTTGCGTTCGACCTGCCCAGCCATAACGAATCCGATTCATGTGCGCTCGCCCCGGGGCGCACCACAGCGACCGGGTGTGCCGACGTGATTGCGGCCATGATCGAGACTCATGGGCCCGCCGATGCGGTGGTCGCCCACTCACTCGGCGCGAACGCGACTGCGTTGGCGGCGGGGCAGGGCGCACCGGTTGGGCGCTTGGTCTTCTTCGCGTCCATGGCCGATTTTCCGCTCTATCTAGACCTGTTCGCCGCACGCCATGGCTTCGGCCGGCTGGCCCATTATCGAGTCCTGCGCCACCGCCCTGCTCTCAGCGCCGGGGTGGAGTTCATCGGGGACCGAGCTGATTGCCGACGGGCCGGCTGCGGGCCAACTAGACATCGAAGGGCCCCGTTCGTAGCCTGTCGAAGGCCGGTACGGCCGTAGCAGACCCCTACAGCGAAGGATCGCGGTGCGCCACACACTTCGGCGAACAGCGGTCAGTGTGGCGACCGGGGCCGCCGTGCTAGCTGCGTCGATAGTGCAGAACGTCTGGGCGGACCCAGCGTCTGACGCGCTGGCCGAGCTCAACAAGCTGTCCCGTGAGGCGGTGCAGACGCGCGAGGCCGTCAGCGCTGCTCAGCGCGATGTCGACGGTAGGCTGGCCGACCAGACGGCGGCCGAGGAGCGCCATCTGGCGGACCTGGCCGCCGTCGGTGCTGCGAACGCTGAGCTTGAGCCGTATCAAGCCGCGGTCGATCGGCTCGCGGCGATCACGTACATGAGTGGAGGCACTGGCCAGTTCGTGGCGGTGCTGACCGCAACCTCTCCGCAAGATCTGATCGACCGGCTGTCATTACACAATGCGATCGCCGGTATGACGGCCGATCAGATGAGGGCCCTGCGCGCAGCCAGGGATCGTGCCGCTGCCGCTGCTAACGCGTCAGAGGTATCGGCCGCCGAGGCGCGTGCCGCAGCCGAGCGGGCCGCATCGGTGCGCGCAGATCTACAGGCGAAATGGAGTGACCTGCAGCGTCAGATCCTGGCCGCCGAGGCACAATATGCGGCGCTGACACCACGGCAGCAGGCGATGGTCGATATCGCGGCGGCAGCTCTACCGGCGGCACAATCGCCCGGCGACGTAGCCGGTCCTCCTCTCGCGGCGATGCCCGTCGACGTCCCGGAGGCGTTGCCGATCGGAGTCGCGAATGAGGCGGGGCTACAGGCCAACACCGTCATCGCGGCTCGTGCCATCAGTGCGCAGTTCCCCCAGATCGCCGAGATCGACGGCGTCCGCCCCGATCCGAAGCCGTGGCATCCAAGGGGCCTGGCGATCGATGTGATGATCCCCAATGCCGGGACCCCAGAAGGCATCGCGCTCGGGGATGCGATTCTCGCGTTCGTCATGAGCAACGCGGGCAGATTCGGCTTGCAGGATGCGATCTGGCGCGGCACGTACTACACGCCGGGCGGACCCGCGGGATCGGGCTATGGACACTTCGACCACGTACACGTCACCACGACGCCACGGGGCTGACCGGCCGACCGGCAGCAGACCCAAATTCACAAATCGCGAAGCCGCCGGTACAGCGGCGCGATAATCGAATGCCGCAGCGGCCACAGCGCCACCGACTCGAGGAGCGTGAAGGCGCTCTGCGCGATGGACGGCGGCACATGGTCGGGATCCATCAGGTCATTTTCCGCAAACGGGCTCGCGTCCTTGGCCACCATCGTCTCGGTCAGCGTCCGCAGTGAACGGCCGGTGCCTCGCAACGCTTCGACAGCGTGCAGGAAGGTCCCACTAGGACCCATCTGATCGCGGAATTCCTCGACGGACACCCCTAGGTGCTCGGAGACGAGCCTGTCTCGCGTCCAAAGGATTTCGCGGTGGACCGCAGCAGAACCCGTCTGCGCGGGCCCAGCTTCGATCGCCACATCGCATTCACTGTCGAAGCCCAGCGACCTGTTGTTGAAGTTGGACGAGCCGATGCGAAGCAGCCGGTCATCGATCACCATGACCTTCGAGTGCACGTAGACCGACACCCCGCCACCCGCGACAGGCCAGTAGACGCCCAGCCGCCCATGCGCGTCTGCTTCCTTGAGTATTCGGAAGAGCCGCTCTCGGGCGCTGTCCATCGATTCCTGCTCCAGCCGGCTCTCGGAGCTCCGTGGCAGAATGATCACGACTTCAGGACCGTCCGGCTCGCGCAGCCGCTCGGCAAGAGCCTCGGCGATTCCGCGGGCCGCGAAGTATTGGTTCTCTAGGTAGATGACATCGCGCGCGGCGGCAATTCCTGCGAGATCGAGTGACTCGACCTCGCGTACTTCGCTGCGCTCGGGCAGCGCGGGAAGGGTACGTGCGACCCCCACCTCGACGTTGCGCAGGCCAGGCGAAAGCCCGTCGGGCCAAGCCGGCGGTGGATCACCGAGTGGCGGCAGTGCTCGCCCAGTTGCCGCCTCCCACCGGTCGCACGCTTGCATGGCAAGCACTTTCGCGGCCGCACCGTCTACCGCAGCAGCGACCTCGTGCCGAGGTCCATATGCGTCCCCTGGCCCGTTCCTGCAAGGGTCGGTTGGCAGATGCTCAGAGCTATCCCAACGCCCGAGCGTCAAGTCCAGGCCACCGCAGAACGCCATGGTGTCGTCGATGACCACGATCTTCTGGTGGTGCACCGCACCGGTCGGGTGCGCGCCGTCGACGGCGAAATGCAAGCGAGCCGAAGTGAATTGGTTGAGCAGACGCACCGGCGCAACACCGAACCAGAAACCGTCGAAAGCAGGCAGGAGGCGAAGATTGGACTTCAAGAGGTACACCTCCAACCCGCCGCGCTTCCACAACAGCCAATGCAGCAACAGGCCGAGTTGATTAGGGCCGTCCAGCGTCTGCTCGCCACGTTCGAAGGCGGTGCGGTAATCCAGGTCCCAGCCGATGATGATGATCCGCTGGTGAGCCCCCAGCATCGCGGCCTTCACATGCCGCAGGTAGTCGGCACCGTCGATGATGGCCGCGAATCGGTCTGCTTCCGCCGAACGCCAGCAGGTGTCTCCTGGCACCAGCAGCGGCGTCTCGGCCGCTGACTCGTCGGTACCCACGGACCCGATCTTTCCCCATGGTGGGGCAATCGGGGCTGTCGTTGAACGTCATCCCAGACGGCTGATATGCGGCAACGCAGTAACGCGTGCCCAACGGCCTGCGACAATGCGGGTATGACTAAAAGATCTGCAGCGATCCTGTTGAGCGTGGCTGCCCTGTCGGCAATCCCCGCGGCGATCGCCCCGATGGCGCACGCCGACGTCTGTGGCGACGTCGGGGGTCGGCACGTGACCGTCGGTGGTTGCACCCCGGGCATCGCCGGCGACGCTGCGGACGCTGCGGTGGCCGGTGCTGCGGTGGCGGGGGCATCCGACTGGGCTCGCTACGGCTTCCCGGAGAGCTACGCGTATTCGCTGGTCCCCGCATTTCCCGGAGAGGCGCCCTGTATCTCCCCGACCGGCCTGCCCTACTACACCCCCGCCGATGCCCCTTGCTTCGTCGGGTAGCTCCTGGCAGTGGACTCCCGTGTGCGTCGTCCCGGCCGAGCCCCAATAGTCTCGAGGCATGACTACCGCAGCCCATGAGCAGCCCGTCGTCGTCGGTATTGACGGATCGGATACCGCCCTCGGCGCTGCCCGGTGGGCCGCAGAGTTCGCGACCAAACATGCTCTTCCGCTGACATTGCTGCACGCGATCCCGCGGTTGGACTGGCATTTCGCCAGCGCTGCTGACGCAGCCGCCGGCCTTGAGGGAAACGGCGACGCGGCACTTGCCGCGGCCGAGGCAGTCGTGCGGTCGGCGTATCCCGGTCTTGCGATCCGCACGGCGACGGTCAAGGGCGCGGTCGCGACGACGCTCGCTGATGCCTCACAATCTGCCCGCCTGTTGGCGGTGGGCACCGGTGCGTCGGACCATCGCGCGTTGGGCGGACACGTCGTGCGAACTGTCCATCGGTCCCACTGCCCCGTCGTGGTCTGGCGAGCCCCCGTCGCCAGGCGGACCGGCAAGCCGTTGCCCGTCGTTGTCGGTGTCGATGAGTCCGAGGCGTCTGGCCGCGCGCTCGCGGAGGCATTCGAGATCGCCCGGGCGTTGCACGCGCAGCTGACGGTGGTGCACATGTGGGAGATCGACGCGGCGGTTGGCATGGGCGATCTCGGCGGCCTGGGCAACATGGACTGGCCGTTACTCGACATGTTGCAGACCCAGCAACGCCAGCGGATCGACGAGCTGGTTGAACCGCTGGCCGCGAAGTACCCAAACGCCCACGTGATCAAGGTCTTTCAGGACATCAGCCCGGCGAAAGGGCTCACCGATCTGTCGCGGGAGGCTCAGCTGGTGGTGGTGGGCAGCCACGGCCGCGGAAGACTCGCCGACTCGTTCCTCGGCTCAGTCGGCCAGAACCTGATTCATCACGCCGAGTGCCCGGTGCTCGTGGTCCGGTAGTTCCCCGCGGTTGGACTCCCTCCGCACCGTTTGGCAACCGCCCCGGCACCCGTTTTCCAGTGTTGTGGAGTACGGTCCCGTGTCGTACTGTCAACTAGGTTGATTAGCCACCCTATAGAAGTGTCGTTGCCGTCAGCGCCTCTCGCCGCTCATGAAAGGGTCACGGATGCAGCGGGTTTCGATCGGTCGCCGATTGAGCAAACGCTGGATGCTGCTGGTCGCGGTGGTCGTCGTCGCGGTGGCCGGCTTCGCGGTGTACCGCCTGCACGGCATCTTCGGCTCCCAAGACGTCACGTCCACCCCCAGCGGCGCGGGCAACGACATCGTCGCGTTCAACCCCAAGCACGTGGTCATGGAGGTTTTCGGTCCGCCGGGCACCGTCGCGACCGTCACCTACACCGACGTCAACGCCCAACCACAGCGCGCTGACAACGTCACGCTGCCCTGGGCCTACGACACCACCACCACCCAGCCGGCGGTCTTCGTCAACGTCACCGCCCAGGGCGACAGCGCCTCGCTCGGCTGCCGCATCAAGATCGACGACGTCGTCAAAGACGAGCGGACCGTCAACACCCTGAACGCCTTCACCTACTGCCTGGACAAGTCCGGATGAGTCACCGGATTCCGGACTTCATCCGGCGGTTCTCGGTGGTGATCGCGTTGTTCTGGCTGGGTTTGGCGGTGGTGACGAACGTCTTCGTTCCCCAGCTGGAGACCGTCGCCGAAAAACACAACGTGTCGCTGAGCCCGCAGGATTCGCCGTCGTTGCAGGCCGCCAAGCGGATCGGCAAGGTGTTCGGCGAGTTCGACTCCGACAGCTCGGCGATGATCGTCCTGGAAGGTGACCAGCCGCTCGGTGCCGACGCCCACCACTACTACGACGGCCTGATCAAGAAGCTCGAGCAGGACACCAAACACGTCCAGCACATCCAGGACTTCTGGGGAGATCCGCTCACGGCCGCGGGCTCGCAGAGCGCGGACGGCAAGGCGGCACTGGTGCAGCTGTATCTCGCCGGCAATCAGGGCGAGTCGTTGGCCAATGAGTCCGTCGACTCGGTGCGCGCCATCGTCAACAACAGTCCGCCGCCACCCGGCCTCCGGGCGTACGTCACCGGCGCCGCACCCCTGGTCACCGACCAGTTCGAGGTCGGGCGTCACGGCACACTGAAAACCACCCTGATCACGCTCGGGGTCATCGCGGTGATGCTGTTCTGGCTCTACCGCCGCCTCACCACGGTGTTCTTCGTGATCTTCACCGTGATGATCGAGCTGACCGCCTCCCGCGGATCGGTTGCCGTGCTCGCCAACGCCGGCATCATCGAGCTGTCGACGTACTCCACCAATCTGTTGACGCTGTTGGTGATCGCGGCCGGAACCGACTACGCGATATTCCTTCTCGGCCGCTTCCACGAAGCCCGGTACGCCGGGCAGGACCGCGTCACGGCGTTCAACACGATGTACCACGGCACCGCGCACATCATCCTGGGCTCAGGTCTGACGATCGCCGGCGCGGTGATGTGTCTGATGTTCACCCGGCTGCCGTATTTCAACAGCCTCGGCGTGCCGGCCGGCATCGGCGTGCTCATCGCCGTGATCGCGGCACTGACCCTCGCGCCCGCCCTGCTGGTCATCGGCCGCCACTTCGGCTTGTTCGAACCCGCCCGCCCGATGCGCACCCAGGGTTGGCGACGGATCGGCACCGCCATCGTCCGCTGGCCCGGCCCCATCCTGGTGGTGACGGTCGGCATCGCCCTCATCGGTCTGATCGCCCTGCCGAACTACAAGACCAGTTACGACGCCCGTGGCTACATGCCGGCCAGCGCACCGGCCAATGTGGGCTACACCGCCGCTGAACGCCATTTCACGCAGGCCCGGCTCAACCCCGAACTGCTGATGATCGAAGCCGACCACGATCTGCGCAACTCCACCGACATGATCCTGCTCGAGCGGGTCGCCAAAGCGGTCTTCCACACCGCGGGCATTGCGCAGGTGCAGGCGATCACCCGCCCGCTGGGCACGCCCCTGGACCATACGTCGATCCCGTTCCAGGTCAGCGCGGGCAGCCTGGGGCAGATCAACAACCTGCCGTTCCAGCAGGCCCGCAGCGCCGACCTGCTCAAGCAGGTGGGCGTGATCAACAACTCGATCGACATTCTGCGTCAGCAGTACGCGCTGCAGCAGCAGTCCGGTGAAGTCACCGACGAGCAGACCAAGGCATTCCAGGACACCGTCACCACGGCCCAGGACCTGCGCAACAAGATCGCCAACTTCGACGACTTCTTCCGGCCGCTGCGCAACTACTTCTACTGGGAGCCGCACTGTTACGACATCCCGGCCTGCGCGGCGCTGCGCTCGCTGTTCGACGCGCTCGACGGCATTGACGCGCTGACCGATCAGCTCGGCAATGTCGCTGGCAGCATTGCGAAACTCGATGCGCTGCAACCGAAGCTGCTCGCGCTGATCCCGCCGCAGATCCAGACCCAAGAGACCAACCGCGATCTGACCCTGACCAACTACGCCACCAACTCGGGCATCAACGACCAGGCGCAGGCGGCGCTGCAGAACTCGACGGCCCTGGGCCAGGCGTATGACGCCTCGAAGACCGACGACACGTTCTATCTGCCGCCCGAAGCGTTCACCAACCCCGAATTCCAGCGCGGCATGAAGTTGTTCATGTCACCGGACGGCAAGGCCGCCAGGATGATCATCACCCACGACGGGGATCCCGCTACACCCGAAGGCATTTCGCACATCGATTCGATTCGCAACGCCGCCCAGGAAGCCGTCAAGGGCACACCGCTGGCCGGGTCCAAGATTTTCATCGCCGGCACCGCGGCCACCTACAAGGACATCCAGGACGGCGCCAAATACGATCTGATGATCGCCGGGATTGCGGCGCTGAGCCTGATCCTGCTCGTCATGATGTTCATCACTCGAAGCATCGTCGCCGCATTCGTCATCGTGGGCACCGTGGCGCTGTCATTGGGTGCCTCGTTCGGGTTGTCGGTGTTGATCTGGCAGGACATCTTTGGGATCCACCTGTTCTGGATCGTGTTGGCGCTGGCCATCATCCTGCTGTTGGCAGTGGGTTCGGACTACAACCTGCTCTTGATCTCCCGGTTCCAAGAAGAGATACATGCGGGGCTGAATACCGGCATCATCCGGGCGATGGCCGGCTCGGGCGCGGTAGTGACGGCGGCCGGTCTGGTGTTCGCGGCGACCATGGCGTCGTTCATCTTTGCCGACTTACGAATTCTCGGTCAGATCGGTACGACGATCGCTCTCGGGCTGCTGTTCGACACTCTGATCGTGCGGTCCTTCATGACCCCGTCCGTCGCGGCCCTGCTTGGCCGTTGGTTCTGGTGGCCGTTGAAGGTGCGTCCGCGCCCCGCCAGCCGGATGCTGCAGCCGTACGGAACCCGTCAATCGGTCCGTCAGTTACTGCTGTGGGAAGACGGCGACCCCATCGGTAAAGCGCAGAAGTGACGAAAGTCAGGCGCTGCCAACGCTAGTGAGCTCATCGGCCGGCTCGGACGCCAGCACCGGGATATCGGCCAGCTTGCGCTTCATTCCGGCGACTCGGCGAAGCTGAGCGGCGATATTCATCGAGGTCAGCATCGGGATGCCGCCGATGAATGTCCGGAACGACGGATGGCCGCCGTCGAGGTGCAACATGAACAAGCAGCCGACCACATAGAAGAATCCCGTGGTGAACAGTGCGGCGGGGATAGCGTAGGCCAGTGGGGACCGCGCATCGGCGACCAGCTCGGACGCATAGTCGAATTCGTCTTGCGTCAGCGGCTCGCGCTTGCGGATTTTGGCGAGCACCGCCTTGTGCGCACCCACTTGATCACCCATCGGATGGGAGGTCCGCCGCTCCAGCCGGCCGATGTAGACGAACACACACGTGGCAAAGACGACGGCCATGACGGCGGCAAGGATGGTGAGGTCACCCCACGGGCCGAGATTCACGTGGTCGCTCCTTCGATCGGCATGCTTTCCCCCTAAAACGCTACCTGATCTAAGTAATCTTCCCGGACCTCACAGAAACCTGACAGGTTCGCGGTTAACGCCGGCTGCTCCGCTTCTCGTAGAGGGCTCGGTAGGCGCTATCGAGCACGGAGTCGATCGAGCGCCCGTCGCCCGGGTGGTGCACGGCGCAGCCGATCGTCAGTCCGACCGTTACCTGGGTGCGGTGACCGAGCGGGATCGGTGTGCAGTCCAGATCATCGGTGATCTGCTCGGCCAGGAGCGCCAACGCCGACTCATCGACAGAGTCGGTGATCACCAGGAACTCGTCGTCACCCCAGCGGGCGACCGTGTCGCGGTCTGATACGGCCTCGCGCAGGCGGCCGGCGACTTCGACCAGCAAGCGATCACCGGTGCGGTGCCCGTGTTGAGCGTTGACAGCCTTGAACCTTTCGATGTCGCAGAGCAGAACGCCGTAGCCAGACTCGCTCGCCTGGAGCCGCTCCAGGCGGTTCCAGCCGGCCGACCGATTGGCGAGCGCAGTAAGCGGATCGGTGGCGGCTTGGCGAGCCAGCTCCGCCTCCCGGATGCGCTCGGCTGTCACATCTACTATTTGAGATACGAAGTAGCGCGGGCGATCTCGGGAGGCATGCACGAGCACGACGGTGAGGGCACCCCACACGATGCGACCGTCGGATGCGATGTAGCGCTTGTCGATACGGTAGGAACGCCTGCGCCCCTCCAGGCAATCGTTGAGCAAGGACACGTCGGCGTCCAGATCGTCTGGGTGGGTGATCTCTTGGAAAGTGAGCTCGGCCAGCTCCCATTTGCTGTATCCGAGCATGACGCGCAGGGCCCGATTGGTGCGCAGGAACGTCCCGTCCAAACCGACCACAGCCATACCGATGGGCGAATGTGCAAGTGCCAGTCCGAATCGCCGCTCGCCGAGCAGGTCGACCTCCGCGTGAAGCAGGTCTGCTGGCTCCGCGGTCACCTCGGCAGGCTCAAAACCATGACCGATGGGCCTTGGCCGGCTGAGGTAAAAGCCCTGCGCCGCAGTGATACCGACGGCGGCGACGGCATCGAGTTCGCCTTGGTTCTCGACACCTTCGGCGATCACAGTGGCGCCCATCTGTCCGGCGAGCTCGGCGATCGCGTGAGCCAGTCGTCGCCGGGCATCGTCGGCGTCGATGTGGCGGGTGATCGACTGGTCGATCTTGACGAACTCTGGGCTCAACTCCAGGACATGGGAGAACGAGGAGAACCCGGCGCCGACATCGTCGACCGCGATCTGGACGCCTCGTGATCGGCACGGCTCCAATGCTTCTTCAAGCGCGCCGTAATCCAGGACGGCATCATGTTCGGTCAGTTCCAGCACAATCCGCGACGGATCGACACCGGCGAGCATCTGAGCCCACGGAACCACCAGCGTCGCTCCCGGTGAGATATTGACCGCCACAAAAACCTCTTGGGGCAACTGCGGCACCATGGAGATAACGCGGGCCAGGATCGCCGTCTCCAATTCGATCCCCAGCCCCAGCAGCGCCGCCTGAGCGAGAAAGGCGTCCGGGCGAAACGGTGCGTGGGGGAAGCGGGCCAGCGCCTCCACGCCCACCACCTTGCCGGAGGTCACGTCATGGACGGGCTGGAAAACTACCTCGAAGTCGCGCTGGTACACCACCTTTCGGACTGCCGCGCGCTGGGCAGCGGTAGTGTCCGGACCCTTATTCGGGGATTCGAGCAGCGTCCCGATGAGTTCGGCGATCTGCTTGACGACTCTCAGGTCGATATCGGCGAGGTGGGGCCGGGCTTGCCGGCTGACCGCGCACACCATCCCGATCGTCGCGCCGGCGGGGCTGAGTACCGGCACACCGACGTAGGCGCCGAGATTCCATTCTCCGGTGATTGGCAATGCGGCGGTCGTCTGATTGGCCGCCGTGTCCGGGATGATCGCCGGAAGCCGCCCGTCGATAACCCGCACGCAATACGAATCGGACAGCGAAGCCCGGTCGCCCGCCGAAATGTTGATCGCGGTGGTATCGCCCTCGAGCACCTCCATTGTCTGCATTCCGTCGTGGAACGAGGACAGCCACGCGGTGTCCAGGCCGAGCCGGGTTCGCAGCAGCCCCAGCAAGGTACGGACCAGTTCGACGGGGAGCTCTGGCCCCTCGTCTGAGAGAGGCTCGCCGTCCCCCTCGAACCGCATAGCCACCAGTGAACCCCACCACCAGCAGATCTGCACTGGAATGCCGGGGTCGGCACGGGCGTTGCCGGGGTAGCAACTTGTCGCCGACTGGGGAGGCCACGATCTATGGGGCGTGCACACGGCCAGCGGCCGACGCCGGCGCGGACCGTGATGCCTGCGATATTGGCGGTGCTGTTCGCCACCGGCTGGGCCGCCAACCACTTCACGGCGCTCTTGCCGGTGTTGGCTCACCGCGAGGGATTGGGCAGGACGGCAATTGACGGCGCGTTCGGTATCTACGCGGTCGGGTTGCTGCCAGGTCTGCTGGGTGGCGGAACATTGTCCGACCGGTGGGGCCGTCGGCCGCTGCTGCTGACCGGTGCCGCGGTGGCGGGCCTGGGTAACCTCGCGCTGCTGTGCTGGCACGACCAGACGGGAGTCTTCGTCGGTCGGCTCATCGTGGGAGCGGGTGTCGGGGTGGCGATGAGCGCAGGTACCGCGTGGAGCGCCGATATCGGCGGCGGGTCGGGTTCGGTGCTGGCTGGTGTGTCGCTGACCGCCGGATTCGGTTGTGGCCCGGTTACTTCCGCGCTGCTCGCCCAGTTCACGGCGGCGCCGGTCGATGTGCCGTTCGCGGTCTCGGTCGGCTTGTCGGCGGTAGCCGTGCTGATCGGCGCGCTGCTGGCCCGCACCGCGGACGCGTCCGGGCGTGCGGCATCCGACCGGGACGTTTCTCCTGACGCTGGCAGTGGGCAGGGTGTGGCGGCGGCGCTGGGGGCGGCGCTGCCGTTGGCGGTGTGGGTCTTCGCCAGCGCGACGGTATCGATGGTGACCATGGTTGAGCGGATGCATTACCGCTTCAGCGGGCCGCTGCTACCCGGTATGGCCGCAGCGTTGACGCTGACGTCCGGTGTCGCCATTCAAATGGTTGCCCGACGCAGGGGATGGGGTCCCAGCGCCGGCGCTGCCGGGGCGTTGGCCGCCGCAATCGGATTCGGCGCCGTCGCCGCTGCCGGGGCGACACCGCCACTTGCGGTCTTCGTCGCCGTCGCGCTCGTGCTGGGTATCGCATATGGTTTGTGCCTGCGGCAGGGCCTGGTCGACGTGGAAACCTTGTCGCCTCCCCGGTTACGCGGAACGTTGACCGGTATTTTCTGGGCCGTCACCTATCTGGGTTTCGGTCTGCCCGTGCTTCTGGTGACGATCGAGCCGGCGGTCGGCATCACCACGCCGATGATGGTGCTCAGCGTGGTTGCAGCTGCCATCGTGGTATTGCGCGCTCTGCGCGTGTCGTCGGCGAAACGCCCTGCTGCACATGCTGTTCGGGACGAAGCCGTGCGCAACGCGTCAAACTTCTGAATATTTTCGGCGCTTCAGCTAATTTGACCCGGTGAGACTGCTCATCGGATACCTGGCCACGCCTGGCGGCGCCGACGCATTAGCCCTTGGTGTGCGGTTGGCCCGAACGTTCGGCGCTGAACTGGACATCTGCGCGGTGCTTCCCGTTCCGATTCCCCTCAACATGGAATACCAGGGTGAGCTTGCCGACCAAGCCGAGCAGTGGCTCGATGCAGCGCTGAAGTCCGTGCCCGGCGATGTCACCGCGCACACCCACGTGAGCTTCCACGAGTCCTTTGCCGAGGGAATCAGCGAGGAGGCCGAGCGGTTGGGCGCCGCGGCGATTGTCGTCGGCGGCGCCGGCGGTGGCCTGGCCGGGGGATTCTCGCTGGGCTCGGTGGTCAATGAACTCTTGCACTCGGCTCCGGTCCCCGTCGTCGTCGCGCCGCGGGGTATCCGGCACTCGGACGTCGAGCGGGTCCGCAGTGTCACCTGCGCCGTCGGTATGCGACCGGGTGCCCAGCATCTCCTCGACATCGCGGTCCAGGTGAGCACCGCGGCGGGCACCCCACTGCGATTGGTGTCGCTCGTTCCACTCGATCAGTACGGCTCGAGGCATGAGGTCGGTCCCGAGGCGCTCCGGCAACAAGCGCTCGACCATGCCGCCCACACCTTGGCGACCGCGAGGGCTTCGCTGCCCGAGGGGTTTCCCGTCTCGGTGATGGTGGCTGACGGCGACACGGTGGAGGCGGCGGTGGAGAAACTCGACTGGCGCGACGGTGATCTCATCATGGTCGGCTCCAGCAGGCTGGCCCAGCCCAGGCGGCTGTTCCTTGGCTCGACGGCAGCGAAGATGCTGCGGGTCTTGCACGTCCCACTCGTGGTTGTTCCCCGTCAGGAAGGGTAAACCCCATGTCTGCGAGCACGTCCCCGCCGAAGTCACACCTGTCGAGGTCTCTGGGGCTGTGGGCCATTGTCGGCCTGGGTTTGGGATACATGACCCCCATGACGGTCTTCGATACGTTCGGGATCGTCTCGGGGGAGACCGACGGGGTGGTGCCGCTGGCCTACCTTGTCGCCCTGGTCGCGATGGTGTTTACCGCGATCAGCTACGGCCGGATGACACGCGTGTATCCGTCGGCAGGCTCGGCATACACCTACGCCTCGGAGACGATCCATCCGAACTTCGGATTCGTGGTCGGCTGGTCCTCCCTGTTGGATTATCTGTTGCTACCGATGGTGAATGCGGTCATCGCACGCATCTACTTCGAATCCTTCTTCCCGTCGGCGCCGGCATGGATTTTCGTCGTCGCCTACGTCGCCGGCATCACGGCCCTGAATTACCTGAGCATGAAGGGCACGTCGCGGGTCAACGGCATCCTGGTGGTCTTCCAGGTGGTGCTCATCGGGGCGTTTCTGGTGCTGGCATCGGTGGCGCTGAGCAAGGGCGTCGGCCACGGCACGATCTTCACCCTCGACCCGCTCGTTCACGAGGGCGTCCAGATGCAGGCGGTGATCGCTGGGGCGACCGTGGTGTGCTTCTCGTTCATCGGCTTTGACGCGATCACGATGTACGCGGAGGAAGCCAAATCGCCCGATGTCGTGCCCAGGGCCATCGTGCTGGCATTGCTCATCGGCGGCGCCATCTTCTTCGCGGCCGCGTGGTTCAGTCAGTCGGTGTTCCCGACCCTCGATGGTTTCGAAATCACCGACGACACGCTGCCGGAGATGGCGCTGAAGGTCGGCGGCATGCTGTTCAAGGTCTTCTTCGTGTCAGCGGCTCTGGCAGCGGTCGTCGCGTCGAGCCTCGCCTCGCATGCCAGCGTGGCGCGGATGATTTACGTGATGGGCCGCAACGGCAAGGGCCGATTCGGCCGGTTCCTGTCCTACATCCACCCGAGCTTCCTCACCCCGACCCATGCCGTCCTCATCGTCGGCGTCGTGTCACTGCTGGCGGTGAAATTCACCCTCGAGTTCGCATCATCGATGATCAACTTTGGTGCGCTCATCGCCTTCACCGTGGTGAACCTGACCATCATCGTGTTTTTCGCCTTCCGGCTGAAACGACGGCACACGCCGAAGGAGATCTTCACCAACATCGTCCTTCCGGCGATCGGCATGGTGCTGACCGGGGCGCTGTGGGTCAACCTGCATTTCGATGCGCTGTTGTACGGCGGGATCTGGCTGGGCATCGGGATCATCGTGCTGGTGTATCTGACCAAGGGCTTCCGCGAGCAGCTGACCATGCGTATCGAGGAAGAGACGCTCGCCGAGGAAGGCACGCCGGTCACCCACATCAAGCACGGGCGGGAGTGACGTTGGCGCCGCCTCTCAGCGGAACCGCACGCCCATCGTCGCTAGCCCAAAGATTTTGCGCCCGCCGGACTTTGCGCCGACAAGCACCACACCCGAACGGGTTTCAGGATCCAGCGATTTGATCTTGCCGCTGAACTCGATGTCGGCGCCCTCCTTGGCAGAGACGACAGCGGGCTGGGACAGCCGCACCGCAAAGCGGGTCACCGCACCGGGGTCACCCGACCACGTGGAGTGAAAACCCGCACCCAAGCCCATGGTGAGCATGCCGTGGGCGATCACATCGGGCAGCCCGGCCAGCTTGGCGATCTCCTCGTCCCAGTGAATCGGATTGGCGTCGCCGGCCACCCCGGCGTAATTCACCAAATCGCCGCGCGAGAGCCGGGTGTGGTGCACCGTCAACTCGTCGCCGACGTTGACGGCGTCGAAAGACGGTGTCCCCGGCGTGCGGGTCAACCCACCCTGCGAGATCCGAATCTCGCCGGCCGGCCGCACCTCTTTCTCGTATGCGCCATCCGATCCGGGAATGTCGAGGATGTTCATGTCGTGCATCATCGCCTTCTGCACGGCCGCCTTGACCCCGGCGTCGATGTCCTCGCCGGTCACGCCGACGACCGTCGTGTGCAGGGTGTGCACCCGCTCACCGTCGGCGTCGGTGAAGGTGTTCGTGACGGTGATGAAATCTCGGCCCGCGGTCCGGCGGACGGAGGTCAGCTCGACGTCGATGACCAGTTCGTCACCGGCCACGATCGGGCGGTGTTGCTCGAAAACCTCTTCGGTCTGCAGATAGGTGTCGTAACCGACGACGATCTCTTCGAACATGCGGCGATTGCATTGCATGCCCGGCGCCGAGGTGAACGTCAGGGGCGCGATGACGTCCGAATAGCCCAGCTCAGCAGCGGCGGCAACATCCCAGTGCGCGGGGTGGTAGTCCTGCACCGCGCGGGCGTATTCGCGCAGCTTCTCGCGGCCGACCAGGTAGGTGCCGTCCATCTGGTAGTAGTGGCCGACCCGAGCTTCAAGCGGCGACGTATCTGCTGGTGCAGTCATGTATTGCTCAACTTCTCTTTTCACTGGTTCGCTGAAGCCGACCAAAGCACACTAACGCGCTCACGCCAGGGCAATACACGCCGATACGATTCGTCCATCTAAGCGAACCGAGCTTACGGCGGTTGGGGTGAGCGATGACCGGAGCGCCGACGGCCTGCCCTTATTGCGGGGCTGACCTCGACGGCACTGGCACGTGCGCGCGTTGCGGAGGGGTGACGACGCCTCTTGCTTTGACCGGATGGCGCCCGGATCCGACTGCCCGCCACGAAGGGCGGTATTACGTCGCGGGTCGGCCGACTCAGCGAGTACGCAACGGTCGGGCCGAATCCAGTGACCCCACCGGTGGGCAGATGCTGCCCGCCTACGTCGAAGTGCCGGCCGCGCGATCGAGTATTCGATCGACCTGGCTGGCGACCGGTGTGACGACCGCGGTGATCGTGATGGTGGGCGCGGTGATCGGCGCGCTGCTGTGGGCACGACACCGGCCAGCGACGCCGCCCGACACTGACTACATCCAGGCACTGGAAACCGCGGGACTGATGAATCAATTCAATTCCGAGGCCAATGCCGTCGCCCATGGGCATGACGTATGCACTCAGCTGGAACATGGCGGGCCGCAACAGGGACTGCTGGCCGACAAGATCGCCGTCGACGCGTTCTGCCCGCAATTCAACCAGGGTTTCCGCATTCTCGACTCAGCCAAGATCTCGGGGGTTTTCGTCCTCACGGACAGCCTCGGCACCGGTTCGATCGAAGCCGACGGACAAACGTGCCACGGAACGGACGGGTACGCCGACATCGGCCGCACCACTGCGGTGACGGTCAAGAACGGCAAGGGCGAAGTCCTCACGTCGACATCGCTTGGCCCCGGGACGGGGAACAGTGCGACGTGCACGTTCTCGTTCACCTTCCCCATCACCGAGGGTCAAGACCGCTACGTCGTATCCGTCGGCCGCCGAGGCGAATTCAGCTACAGCTTCGAGCAACTGCGGTCCCACGGCGTTCAGATACGGCTTGGTCGCTAGGCGACTGCTGGAAAGGGTCGTTTGCAAGTCGGCGCCCAGGAGGCTGGGTCTGGCGGAATTAACCCAGCCTCCTTTAGGGTTGTCGCCACCAGGACTCGGAAAAGGGAGACTTCGATGACACAACAGATCACCGCACTGGTAACCGGTGCCAATCGTGGATTAGGACGACAGCTGGCCGCCGAGCTGCTGTCGCGGGGAGCGAAGGTCTACGCGGCGGCCCGCCGGCCAGAGACTGTGGACCTACCCGGCGTGGTGCCGATCCAGCTCGACATCACCGACCTGGCTTCGGTGCGCGCCGCGGCGGCCATCGCCGGCGACGTCACGGTGCTGCTGAACAACGCCGGCGTCTCGACCCAGGCGGATCTTCTCACCGGACCGATCGAGGACATCCGCTTGGAGATGGAGACGCACTACTTCGGAACGCTGAACGTGATCCGAGAGTTCGTGCCGATCATCGAGAAGAACGGTGGCGGTGCTGTCCTGGACGTGTTGTCGGTGCTGTCGTGGTACCACGTGCCCGCATTCGGTGCCTACTCGGCGGCGAAGGCCGCCGGTTGGGCGATGACCGACGCGTTGCGAACTGAGTTGGCGCCCAAAGGAATTACCGTCTCAGCGCTGCACGTCGGCTTCATGGACACCGATATGGCCAGTTTTGTCCCCGATGACCAGAAGACCGCCCCCGCACTGGTCGCCAAGCAGGCCGTCGAGGGACTGCTGGCCGGCCAGGCCGAGATTCTGGCCGACGACTTGACTCGGCAGGTGAAGGCGGGGCTCTCCTCCGCGAACAACTAGGACGCCCAACTCTGACCAGGGTCGGCCGGGAAAAGTCTCAGTCGTCCCCGGCGGCGACCAGCGGACGTAATTTCACCGACGGATTGTCCTCTTGGAACCCCTGCAGTCGCCACTTTGTGGTGAACAACGCCAGCATGACGCCATCGGTGCGGGTGAGGACTTCCATCGACACCTGCTTCTCGACGAACTCGGCGTCATCGGGGTCGACGGCGCGGGCGACGGTGTAGGGCAGACCCTCCAGCGAGATAGGTGCGTTGAACTCGGTGGCCATCCGGTGGCTGGTGACCTCGAACTGCAGGGGACCGACGGCGGCGAGCACGGGTGCCTGATCGCCGCGCCGGTTGGAGCGCAGAACCTGCACAACGCCCTCCTGCTCCAGCTGTTCGATGCCCTTGCGGAATTGCTTGTGCTTGCTCGGGTCGGTGCCACGGGCGACGGAGAAATGCTCGGGGGAGAAGCTCGGTATTGGCGGGAACTGCACGGGAATGTCCCGGAACAGGGTGTCTCCCGGACGTAACGCGGCGGCGTTGGCCAAACCGATCACGTCGCCGGGCCACGCGTTGTCCAATGTCGAGCGCTGCTGACCGAACACCGACTGCGCGTACTTGGTCACGAACGGTTTGCCCGTGGCGGCATGGGTGAGGACGTCGCCGCGTTCGAATGTGCCCGAGCACACCCGGGCGTAGGCAATACGGTCGCGGTGGGCGGAGTCCATACCGGCTTGAACCTTGAAGACGAACGCGCTGAATGGCGAGTCGACCGGGCGCACATCGCCGTTCACGTCGGCCTGCCCGCTGGGCGCGGGTGCCAGCCGGACCAAGTTGTCCAGCAGCTGATTCACCCCGAAGTTCAGTGCGGCCGAGGTGAACAGGACGGGAGTCGTCACGCCCTGCAGAAAGAGCTCCTGGTCGTGATCCCCGTCGTCGGCGGCGATCAGTTCACATTCTTCGACCGCGTTGTCCCAGTCGATACCGGCGGCGTCGTGGGCCCGGTCCGGTGCGATGTGCTCTTCAGGTGCCGCGGTGGCGCCGCCGGCGGTGCGGGTGAACCGAATGAAATTGCCGGTGCGGCGATCCAGAACGCCCTTGAAGTCGCCCGCGATGCCGACCGGCCACGTCAGCGGGGTGGGTTTGAGTCCGATGCGCTCCTGGATCTCGTCGAGCAGCTCCAGCGCGTGGCGACCGGGGCGGTCCCACTTGTTGATCACGGTGAGGATCGGAAGGCCGCGGTGCTTGCACACCTGAAACAGCTTGAGGGTCTGCGGCTCCAGGCCCTTGGCGGCGTCGATCAGCATGACGGCACAATCGACGGCGGACAGCACCCGGTAGGTGTCTTCGGAAAAGTCCGCGTGCCCCGGGGTGTCGAGCAGGTTGATGACGCAGTCCTGCCCATCCGGCGAGAGGTAGGGGAACTGCAGTGCCGTCGAGGTGATGGAAATGCCCCTGGCCTGCTCCATTTCCATCCAGTCCGACACCGTGGCGCGTCGCCCGGCTTTGCCGTGGATGGCGCCCGCTTGCGTGATCACCCTGGCGTGCAGGACCAGCGCCTCGGTCAGTGTCGACTTACCGGCGTCTGGGTGGCTGATGACGGCGAAGGTGCGCCGGCGGCCGGCTTCAGCCACCAGTCGGTTTGCCGCAGCCGTCCCGGTAGGGGCTGTCTGAATATCCAGGTCGTGATCACTCATTGCGCAGTCGATCGTATTTGCCGACGACGCAAAACCTGTAATCGTGCAGTGCTGCTCAGGCCGCGATCGTGGCTTCTGCGGCAGGAGTGACGTAGGCGGTGATGGTCTGGTAGTCGTTTGCCGCCCAGGCGCTCATGAACACGTCCAACTTGACGGCCATCCCCTGGCCCTTGGTCAGGAAGGCACTGTCGTTGACGTACACGATGTCGTTGACCGTGTCGATGCCCAAGACGGTGATGGCGTGATTGGCCGTGACGGCTCCGCCCGGTGCGGCGCGCCCCCAGGCGATGTTGGCATTGACGGTCACGATGACCGATTCTCCAGCGGTCAGCGCGCCTTTGACGTTGTCGAGCGCGGCAGTGCCCTGGCCCTTGGAGAACTGGGTCGAGGTCGCGGTGATTCCGTGGTTCTCCAGCAGTGCCAGGGCGTCGGCGTACGCGACGTAGGTGTCTTTGACCGGGTCGTAGATCATCTTGCCGGGCGTCACGGTGCTCGGGGTGGTGGCCGCCTCGTCGGTGATCTGCTGTGCGGTTGGCATGTTGTCGATGCCCTTGAGTTGCCCGATCACCATGGCGGTGGACATCAGGACGCACCGGTTGGTATTGCCCTGGGGGACGAAGTAGACCTCTTTGGCGGCGGGATTACCGATGAGGCCGGGCGTATCCCCCGCCGGGATGTCCGGCTGCTGCGGCTGCCGGTTGGGGCCAATGATGGCCTCGAGGTCGTAGCGCAGGGTGGTCAGATTGTCCTGGATGCCCTCGATCTGGTGCTTGACGAGTAGCTCGATGTTGCGGCGCAGGGTGTCGAGGTCCCGGCGCGCGGCGTCCAAGCCCGCCACGATCGCTTGCTGAACCTCAGCCGGGGTGGGAAGACGTTGGGCCCGAGTTTGTTTGGCAGATGCGCCAGGCGTGGAGATGTCGCTGGCGGCCGGGGTTGCCGCGGCCAGCGCACTCGCCGCGACCGGCGTGCGCTTGCTGGTGGGCAGCTGCACCACGGGTGCCGAATAGTCGCTGCGGGTGCTGACTGTGCGGGCTGGCTTGGGCCTGCCCGCTGTGCTGGTCGAGGGGCGAGCCGATCGGGCCGACGACGATGAACTGCTCGACGCCGAGGAGCTGCTGGGCGAGTGTCCGGAATTGTCGGGAGCGGCCGAGGCTACCGCCGCGCCGGCGCCGGAGGCGATCAGCAAACCGGCGCCGACCGCGAACCCGAGTGTCGTGATTCGCCCAGCCCGCTTAGTGGAAGTCACGTCGGCCCCCGCCCGTAGCACCGTGAATGAGAGTTGATAGCCGAGACGTGGTGCCCCGATGCGTCCGGTTCACAACGCAGGGGGCGGTCATACGGAGATGCTTTCACGCGCCGACGGTGACGTGGCTTGTGCTGTGGCGGGGGCCAATTCGGCGATGATGGCCGTGTAGCGGCTGGCCTGCCAGGCATCGAGGAAGTCTTCGAGCGACATCGTCAGGTTCTGGCCCGCAGGATTGGCGCCGTCGTTGAGGTAGACGAGGTTCTTGGTGATGTTGATCCCGAGCAGCACCGCCTGGTGCTCGGTCGTCCACACTTCCTGATTGCTGGTGTTGCTGGAGATGACCTTGCCGTCGATACTCACAATCACCGACTTGCCTTGCGACAACGCGGTTTCGATAGTGTCCAGCGCGCGTTGCTCCTGGCTCTTGGTGTAGTAGACAGTCGTCACCTTGATCCCGTGGGTTTCCATCAGCTGGACCGCATCGGTGGCCCACACCCAGTCGTAGGTATCGGTGCCCAGGTACATGGCCCGGCCCGGGCGAGCGACACTATCGGTGTTCATCGCTTCGGTGATGATGTCCTGCGCAGTCACGGTTTCACCCTTGAGCGCACTGATGACCATCGCCGCGGCCATCAGGTTCGAGGTCTGGGCGCCCCCGGCCGCCCAGTACTGGGCGTTGGCCAGGTTGCCGTAGATGATCTGCTTGTTGGGGTTGAAGACGCGCTCGAGGTCGATCCGCAGTACGACCAAGTTGTTCTGGAAGCCGATGATCTGGTTTTGGACGAGCGTTTCGATCTTCTGGCGAAGCTCATCGAGGTTCTGCCGCACGGTGCTGAGCCCTGCGACGACGGCCTGCTGGAATTCGGCTGGAGTGGGAAGTGCGGGACTGCGTTTCGGTGCGGCCAGTTTGGCCGACGCCGTGGGGACGGCCGCGATCTCGTCGGCTGCCGCAGCGCTGGCCGCGACCGGTGTGCGCTTGCCGGCCTGCAGCTGGACGACGGGTGCCGAGTATTCGCTACGAGTGCTGACCGTTCGGGCCGGCGTGGGCTTGGCCGCCGTGCGGGCCGAGCGGGCCGACGATGTGTGCCCTGATGCCGATGAGCTGTTACTCGCTGACTGCCCGGACCCGTCGGGTGCGGCTGCGGCCACCGCTGCGTCGGCGCCAGAGGCGATCAGCAAACCGGCTCCGACGGCGAATCCGAACGTCGTGATTCGCCCAGCTCGCTTGATGGATGTCACGCTGGCCCCCGCCTACATCACCGCGAATGAGAAATATCGATGCTGACAGTAGCGGGTCGCATCCAATGCCGCTCCGCTTTCCTTCGGTAGCTGCTCAGTCCGGCATCGCCGCGCTGGTGAACATGCTCAGGCCGCGAGCGCGGTTTGCGAGGTTGCGGCGGCCACGGCGGTGATGGTCAAGTACGAGTCTGCCGCCCACGCGCTCATGAACCTGTTCATGGGGATCGCGATGCCCATGCCTTCTTCTTGCTCGAAGGCGCTGTCATTGACGTAGACGACGTTCTTGTTGGTGTCGATGCCCAGCACGGTGATCAGATGGTCACCCTTGTATGCCGTCTCGGGCGCTGCACGTCCCCAGATGACCTCGGCTTTGACCGACACGGCGACTGCGTCACCTTGAGTCAGCGCCGCCTTGAGGCTCGAAACAGCGAGATCGCTTTGACCCCTGGTGTACTGGGTGATTTTTGCGTTCACCCCGTGGGTCTGCAGCAACTGGACCACATCGGTGGTACTCACGAAGGTGTCTTTCACGCGGTCGTAGACCATCTGGCCGGGTTTTGAGAAGCTCGGCGTTTTGGCCGCTTCGTCGACGATCTGCTCCCAGGTCGGCATCGTGTCGCGGCCGTACAGTTGGCCGATCAACATCGCGGCCGTTGACAGGGCGCAGGTATTGGTAGCGCCCTGGTAGATGAAGTAACCCTCCCTGCTTTTCGGTGTGCCGATGACTCCCGGTGTTTCATCCGCCGGGATATCGGGATTGGTCGGCCGTCGGGCCGGAGCGATGATCGCGGCGAGGTCGTAGCGCAGCGCGGTCAGGTTGTCGCGCAAGTCGTCGATCTGGTGCCGGATCAGGAGCTCGATATTGCGGCGAATGGTGTTGAGATCGCGGACCACGTCCAAGGCCGCCTGTGGCACCCGAGCCGGCGTGGGAAGCCGTTGGGCCGAGGCTTGTTTGATCGACGGGGTGGGCGCCGAGACGAGCTCCTCGGCCGCCGGGGTGGATGTCGGCGCGGTTGCCGCGGCGACGGCGGACGTGCGGTTGCGGGTGTGCAGCTGCACCACGGGGGCCGAGTAGTCGCTGCTCGCGCTGACCTTGTTCGTCGGTTTGGCTTTGGCCGGCGCACCGGTCGAGGGTCGGGCTGAGCGGGCCGATGACGATGCGCTGCTCGATGCCGAGGAATTCGTGGTCGATGCGTGACCGGACTCGTCGGGCGCGGCACTCGCGACCGCGGCACCAGCACCCGCGGCGATCAGCAAGCCTGCGCCGACCGCGAACCCGAAGGTGGTGATTCGTCCCGCGCGATTAATCGATGTCATCGTGGCCCCCGCCCGCATCACCGTGAATGAGAATTATTGAGGCTGCTGAAGTGGCGATCATGCGGCGCTGGCCGCGGTCTCAGAGCGCTCGGTTTGCGCTGGGGCAGGGGCCAACTCGGCGACAGTAGCGCTGAAGTTGGAGGCTCGCCAGTTGTCGATGAAATCGTCGATCGACATCGTCATCTTCTGCCCGCTCTGTGGCAATGTGCCGTCGTTCAGGTAGACCACGTTGTTGGTGACATCGATCCCGAGCAGCACCACCGGGTGCCCCATTGATTGCTGGAGGTTGGGGTAGAAGACCGAGGTGATCGGGCCATTGATTGTCACGATCACCGACTTACCTTGTGCCAGTGCCTTTTCAATGCCGGTAAACGCCTGAAATCCCTGGTTGGAGCCGTAGTTCGTGGTGGTCACCTTGATGCCGTGATTCTCCATCAGCGCAAACGCATCGGCGGGATACACGAAGTCGAAGACGCTCGGGCCCAGATACATCTTGCGGCCAGATTGAACGGTGCTGTTGGTCGCCATCGCCTCGTCCACGATGGAATCTGCAGTCACTGTCTCGCCGGTGAGCCGAGTGATCACCATGGCCGCTGCCATCAGGTACGAGGTCTCTATCCCCTGGGCGGCCCAAAACTGGGAGTTGGCGGGATTGCCGTAGATGAGGGGTTTGTTGCTGAACAGGCGCTGCAGGTCGATGCGCAGGTCCAGCAGGCTGTTATTCAAGCCGATGATCTGGTTTTGGACGAGCGTCTCGATCTTCTCGCGCAGGTCATCGAGGTTGCGCCGCACGGTGCCGAGGCTGTCGGTGATTGTCCGCAGTGCCTGGTCCGGAGTGGGAAGTGCGGGGACACGTTTCGATGCGGCCTGTTTGGCCGACGCTGTGGGGGCCGCGGTGATGTCATCCGTCGCCGAGACGGCGGGCGCGGTCACCGCAGCCGCCGTCGGCTTGGTGTGAAGCTGGACCACCGGCGCGGAGTAGTCGCCGCGGGTGCTGACAGCACGGGCCGGCTTGGCCTTGGCCGTCGTGCCTTTGGCGGGTCGGGCCGAGCGAGCCGATGGCGATGCGCTGCCCGATGCCGAGGAACTGGCGGTCGAAGTGTGTCCGGAGTCGTCAGGCGCGGCGGCCGCTACTGCTGCGCCGGCGCCGGAGGCGATAAGCAAACCCGCGCCGACGGCGAATCCAAATGCCGTGATTCGCCCAGCGCGTTTGATGGATGTCACGTCGGCCCCCGCCCACATCACCGCGAATGAATTTGTCGGCGCTGACAATAGCGACTCACAGCGTGAGTAGTCCAGCTTTCTTTCGGTAGCCACCCGGCGCTGCCACCCGCCGCATGTCGTGTTGTCGACGACGTCGCGGCATCCTCCGGCTACCAGAGATCGCCGACGCGCCAATCACAGATCAAGGGTGATGATCCGCAGAGTTGCTGACGGGTCCCGGCCGTCGGCAGGACGAAGATCCGATCGTCCGGGTGGTAGGTGTCGACCAGCCCGTCGGGGGTGTCGGCTTGAGTGTGCCCGGCCCACGGTTGCCAGCCCCGGGCAGCGTAGAACGGTGCTGCGCTCTCGACCGCGTTGAGAGCACCGAGCTGATGCCGGGCCCGGATGATCGCTTCGGCGTGATCCATTACCAGCCGCCCCAGACCGCGGCCTTGCTGGTCGATGTCAACGGCGACGCTTTCCACGTAGCCGGTGGTGAGGGACGCACTGCCGTAACGCAGGGTGCGAGTCACCACCGATGCGTGCGCGAGTAGGTCAGCGTTCTCGGTGATCAGCACGTGCACCCCGTCAACGCCGTGCAGCCAGTCATGGGCGCGGAAACTGTCTCCAAATGCCGCTCGGACCAACGCCTCAGCGGCAGCCATATCGCGTGCCGTCAACTCGCCGGCCTCGGCGATCACAACGTCCATCATTGAGCCAGAATGCCAGGCCGGCAACACGACTCCCACATCGACGCGCGGCAGCGAGCAGCCCCAATTTATCGAGACTCAGGCCCGCCGGAAACCTCGCACTAGGCGTGGCGGGCGGCTTCCTGTACCAATTGCACGCGGGAGGACACGGCGAGTTTGGTGTAGACGTGCGTGAGATGTGACTGAACGGTGCGTGGCGAGATGAACAGGCGCGTCGCAATGTCTTTGTTCGACAGGCCTTCACTGACGAGTCGAACGACGTCGAGTTCACTGCGTGTCAACGATTCCCAACCACTGGTCGGCCTCCCTCGGGCACCACGGCCACGCTGCGCGTAACCGATCGCCTCTGCGGTTGACAGCCCGGCTCCTTCTGACCACGCAGAATCAAACTCGTTCTCGTTCAGCGCATGCCGCGCGGCCGACAGTCCGACGTCATAGGCGGCCTGAACGTACGGAAAGCGCGCGGCGCCGTGCCGTCGCCGCATACTGTCGGCGGCGCCGAAAAGGCGGACAGCGTGTGCGGGATTGGCGCTGGCGGCCAGAGCTCCCAGGCATTCGAGGGTTTCCGACAACCGAAGATGCCCGCCGGTACGCTCGGCGACGGCGATGGCTTCGTGGAGATCGCTTTCCGCCTGTTGTGGCTCGCCCTGGGCGATGGCGACCCGGGCGCGGGCGTTCAGCGCCAGCACCTGGTAACACCCTGGCACGGCCGCGACGGTGTCATCCGCCCAGCGGCGCGCAGCGACGAGATCACCACCGGCCAGGGCGGCCTCAGCCATCGGCGTCAGGCTCCTGACGAACAGTTCTTTCAACGACGTCCTATGCCGCCAGGCGTCCTCGCACGCTTGCCTGGCCGCTTCGGCGTCGCCGGCGGCCAGCGCGGCGGTCGCCACGGCAACATACGCAGTGTCCTCATGAAAGCCACCGAGGGTTGCCCCGACGTCCAAGGCAGACTGGGCCGCCGCGCGGGCCGCCGCGGCATCGCCGGAGAGTGAAAGCGCTTGCGCCCAGGCCATCAGGCCGAAGACCTCCATCGGCCGGTCATCGCCCGCCCGTGCCTCCTCGACCAGCCGGCGGCCGACCGCGAGGCTTTCGGCCAGCTTGCCCTGCATCGACAGTGCACCGGTCAGGAACGTTCGGCTGTAACGGGACATGAATTTGTCGCCGAGCGCATCGGCGAGATCTCGTCCCTGCTCACCAGCCGCCTGCGAAGCGCGTGGATCGCCGACGACGTTGGTGGCGAAACATTGGTAGCTGTAGACGTGATACAGCGCGGCATGGTCGCCCGTTGCCCGCGCCAGCTGCGCCGCTTCGGTGAAATATTGCGCTGCGAGCTCGGCCTCGTTCAAGGCCAACAGGCCACACGTCAGCAGCGTGTGGACGACGAGGGCTTGATCGTTGAGCTCGCGTGCCGCGGCGAGCGCTTCTTGCGCGCGTTGCAGGGTGGCCGGCACCGAGAACCAGACGGCCAAGAGCTCGGCGTTGGCCACTGCCCGTATCCACACTGCGGGAGCAACACTCTGGTCGCGGAAGCGCTCGTCGCCGAGCACAGCGTCAAACCCGGCCACACCTTCCCGGAACCGGCCCCGTGTCACCCAAAGCCGTTGCAGCGCCGACACCAACCGCAGCGCAGGCTCGAACGCCGCGCTGTCGCAACTCCAGGTGTGCGCCGCGCGAAGGTTGTCCATCTCGAGTTCAGCCCAGGGAATCAGCGGCGTTCCGTCGCCACCTGTCTGTGCTTCCAGTGCAGTGGCAGCGTTGGTGTAGTGGTTTCGGTGGCGGTTGCGTACGGTCTCGGCCTCGCCTGATTCGGCCAGCTTCTCCAGACCGTACTGGCGAACGGTTTCCAATAGCCGATACCGCATCATGCCCTGGACTTCCTCGGCAACCACCAGGGACTTGTCGACAAGAAGTCCGAGTAGGTCGATGAGCTGATAGTGCTCGACGTCTGCGTCAGCGCCGACGGAGTCAGCGGCGTCCAGATCGAATCCGCCCATGAACACCGCCAGGCGCCGGAACAGTACCCGCTCCGGCTCGGTGAGCATGGTGTGCGACCAGTCGATTGACGCGCGCAATGTCTGCTGACGACGAACCGCGGTGCGCGCTCCGCCGGCGAGCAACCGGAAGCTGTGGTGCAGGCCGTCGACGATCTGGGTGAGTGACAGTGTGCGTATTCGCGCCGCGGCCAGCTCGACTGCGAGCGGCATGCCATCGAGCCGGCGGCAGATCTCGGCGATGGTAGACGAATTCTCTTCTGTGAGGCGAAAATCCGGTCTCGTGCGACGGGCGCGGTCGGCAAACAAATCGACAGCCTCGTCGTTGACCGACAGTGAAGGTACCCGCCAGATCAGCTCGCCGGCAATGCCGATCGGCTCGCGGCTGGTCGCCAGCACGGTGACACCGGGCCCGGCGTCGAGAAGCTCGACCACGATCTCCGCGCAGGCGTCCAGGAGGTGCTCGCAATTGTCGAGCACCAGCAGTATCTGGCGGGTTCGGACGAACTTCGACACGGCCTCGATGGTCGAGCGCCCGGGTTGATCGCTCAGACCCAACGTACGTGCCAGTACGACCGGTACGACAAGGGGATTGGTCACTGGAGCAAGGTCGACGAACCAGGCGCCACCGGTGAAGCCGTCTGCCGCCCGATCTGCGACCCGTACCGCCAACCGGGTCTTTCCGACACCGCCGGAGCCGGTCAGGGTGACCAACCTGTTCTCGTTCAGGATCTGCTCGACTTCGCCGATCTGGGAATCGCGACCCACGAAACTTGTCAACTGGGCCGGAAGATGGCGTCCGGCAAGCTCGTTGGTGACCCGCAAGGGCGGGAAGTCGCTGCGCAGGTCGGGGTGATTCAGTTGCACGACCCGTTCCGGGCGCGGTAGGTCGCGCAGCGGGTGCACGCCCAAGTCAGACAACCACACGTCCGGGGGCAGCCGGTCAACGACCAGTTGCTCAGTGGCGCCGGACAGAACCGTTTGGCCGCCGTGTGCCAAGTCGCGAAGCCGTGCGGCGCGGTTGATGGTGGGTCCCATGTAGTTACCCGTATCGCGCAGCTGCACTTCCCCGGTGTGCAGCCCGATGCGGACGCGGATCGGCAACAACTCAGCCAACTGCAACTGCAAAGCGCACGCGATGGCGTCGCTGGCGCGGGCGAACGCGACGACGAAGCTGTCGCCCTCGCCCTGCTCGATGGGGCGCACACCACCGTGCGCGGCCACCACATCGTTGACGGTGAGATTGAGCCGTTCCAGTGCGTCCGACATGGAATCCGATTGGGTTTCCCAAAGCCGGGTCGAGCCTTCGACATCGGCAAGGAGCAGCGTCACGGTTCCGGTTGGAAGTTCCCCCACGCTCTGCTCGCTCCACGTCAGCAGCGTTTCCGCCGGCAGATCAATTGCGCTCATGGTAGCCAGCATCCCGGCGTACCGACTGGCAAAACATCAGCACAAATGCGTAGAACACCAACCTGAACCCGCGGATCTACGACCCCTCAACGCCGTTTTCTGCGCATGCTGGCCGATGGTCTGGGCCGGCCCCGCCCCGATAGTCGAGCGATACCGACCAAAAGGGAGGCCACCATGACCATCCAGCCCGTCCGCTCGTGCATCAATGTCTTCGACGCGGGCCTGCCCAGCCTGGCCTATGACCATCTGCGCGATCCTGATGAAGCGCACCGCGCCATTGCCGAGGCCCGCCGGCAGGCACACATCGCGTTGGGTCCGCACGGGCCGGAAGTCCTGAGCTACGAGCTGGTACGGACCGTGTTACGCGACCCGCGCTTCGTCACCGCCACGGGGCTCGGACTCGACGTTCAGGGCATTACCTCTGGCCCGCTGTGGGATAGGGCCACGCAGAACATCCTGGGTTTGGACGGCGCCGAGCATCATCGGCTCCGCCGACTGGTCTCCAAGGCTTTCGCACCGCGCAGTGCCGAACGACTGCGTGACGCGATCACCGACGCCATCACTGACCTGATCGAGCCGCTCACCCAGGTCGGTCATTGCGACGTTGTGCCCGATATCGCTCGCCGATACCCGACACCGATCATCTGCGCGCTGCTGGGTGCCCCGCGGCGGGACTGGGAGTTGTTCTCTGACTGGACTGACGAGATCAAGAAGCTCTTCGACTGGAACCTCGCAAACGACGGACCGGCCGTCCTGGCCGCCTGGCAGGAGCTCGATGCCTACCTGGAGGGCATGCTTGCCGAGCGCCGGCACAATCTGACCGACGATCTGATCTCGGATCTCATCCGCGCCGAGGATGACGGTGACTGCCTGACGCATAGTGAGCTGCTGATGCTTGCTGCCGCGCTGCTGGTCGCCGGCACCGATACCACTCGCAACCAACTCGCGGCCGCGGTGCACGCCCTCGGTGACCACCCCGACCAGTGGGAGTTACTGGCCGAGCATCCTGAACTTGCGCTGAACGCGGTGCATGAGGTGATGCGTTACTACCCAGTCGTCCTGGCCACCATCCGAAGAGCCGCCGAAACGGTTGAACTCGACGGGATCACGATCCCGGCCGGCACGCTGGTGGTCGCCAATTCCGCTGCGGCAAACCGAGATCCGGACATGTACGACAATCCGCACCGACTCGACATCGCCCGCGGTGATGCGCCGGCGACGCTGACCTTCGGTGGCGGCGTGCACTACTGCCTGGGTGCGCATCTCGCGCGCATCGAGCTGGCCGAGGCGCTGCGGGTGATCACCCGGCGGATGCCCAACCCCGTTCTTGGTGGGCCAGTGCGGTGGAACCCCATGTCTGGTATCACCGGGCCCGCGGAACTGCGCATGGAATTCACGCCGGGGCACTGATCAGCGCCGCTTACAGTGCGATTTTCTGTCTGCTCGCGGTCGGCAGTTGAGCGACTTTGATTGCCGCAGGACGGGATCGATGCGCCTGTCGACGGTCGTGACGCTGAATCCTGCGGCCGAGGATGCGCAGGTCGCGGTCGGTCAACGAGCGATTCCGGTGGACCAGCTGATCGAGCTGTTGCCAGCTCAGCCCGTCGAGGTCGCCGTCGGCGTCGTGGGTGGCGACGACGATGCACCCGGGCAGCAGAGGCACTGACTTCGCCGTGAAGTTCGTTGTTGCCAAGAACAATTCAGTGGCGCGCTCATTCACCCGGCTCGGACATCCCGGTCGTGACGGGCTGAACCAGAAGTCGAACTGGCGGTCGGTACTGGTCAGGCAGTGCAGCTGGTGATCTTGGACGAGTCGATCGATATCGGCCTTGGTGTAGGCACGGGTTTCATAAACGGTGCCGCGGGTGCTGAAGTAAAGGACTGTGTTCATGGTGGTAATCCATTCGGCTCTTTCTCCGCTGGTCAGGAAGGTGTCGAACCATCGGCACCTGTTACTAAAGTTACCCATGTTGCGGATGGGATAAACCGTGATATCGGTATGGAAACGATGTGTTGTGGCTGACAGTCCTACTGCCGTGCCTCGTCGTCTTCCCATAGCAGCAGTTGGCGCACGGATTCGCGGGTGCCATAGGGCCGCAGCATCGAGCTCGCCGGGCGTGGCCGCACCCGCAGCGGCCACCAGAACCACCGGCCCAGCAGCGCGGCGATCGACGGGGTCATGAACGACCGCACAATCAGGGTGTCGAACAGCAGACCCAGGCCGATCGTCGTGCCGATCTGGCCCAGCACCAGCAGGTCGCTGAAGATGAAGGACGCCATCGTGAAGGCGAAGACCAGGCCTGCGGCGGTGACGACACCACCGGTACTAGCCATCGCACGGATGATGCCGGTATTGAGGCCGGCGCCGATCTCTTCCTTGAACCGCGATATCAGTAGCAGGTTGTAGTCCGACCCCACCGCAAGCAGCAGGATCACGGCCAACGCCAACACGACCCAGTACAGCGGCATGCCGAATAGGTACTGCCACACCAATACTGAGAGCCCGAATGAGGCGCCCAGGGACAGCGCCACCGTGCCGACGATGACCACCGCGGCGACAATGCTACGGGTGATGAACATCATGATCAGCAGAATCAGGCTGAGCGCGGCGATCCCGGCGATCACCAGGTCGTACTTGGCCATGTCCGAAATGTCTTTATAGGTTGACGCCGTGCCACCGATATAGATGCTCGATCCGGCCAGCGGGGTTCCCTTGATCGCCTCCTGCGCCGAGTGCCGGATCGCGTCGATATGCGAAAGGCCTTCGGGTGTCGCCGGATCCACGTCGTGGGTGATGATCATCCTGGCGGCCTTGCCGTCAGGGGAGAGGAACAGCTTGAGCCCTCGCTGGAACTCGGAGTTACTGAAGGCCTCCGGCGGGACGTAGAACGAGTCGTCGGTCTTGGCGGCGTCAAATGCCTGACCGAGAGCCGTCGCGTTCTGCAGTGCGGCCGCCGACTGGTCGTAGAGGCCGGACTGGGTGGCGTAGTTCGTCATCGTCAGGTCGCGGTTGGCTTGTTGGGTGTCGATGTTCTGCGGAATCAGAGACAACAGCTTCGGCTGCAGCGCATCCAGCTTGTCCAAACTCGCTGTGACATTGGCTAATTGATCGGTGAGCGCGTCGATCCCGTCCAGCGCGTCGAAGACCGACCGAAAGGCGGCACAAATCGGGATGTCGAAGCAGTGCGGCTCCCAGTAGAAGTAGTTGCGCAACGGTCGGAAGAAGTCGTCGAAGTTGGCGATCTTGTTGCGCAGGTCCTGGGCCACCTCCACGGTCCTGTGGAACGCCTCGACCTGTTCGTGGGTGGCGTCAGAACTCTGCTGCTGCAAGGTGTACTGCTGGCGCAGGATATTGATCGACTTGTCGATCTCGCTCACTTGCTTGATCAGGTCGGAGGCTCGAGCCTGCTGGAACGGCAGGTTGTTGATCTGTCCGAGGCTGCCTGCGCTGATCTGAAATGCCAGCGAGGTGTGGTCCAACGGTGTTCCCAGTGGGCGCGTGATGGACTGGACCATCGCAATACCGGGCGTGTGGAAGACGGCCTTGGCGACTCTCTCCAACAGGATCATGTCGGTGGGATTTCGCAGATCGTGATCGGTCTCGATCATCAGCAGCTCGGGATTGAGCCGGGCCTTGGAGAAATGCCGCTCGGCGGCCGTGTAGCCGACGTTGGAGGGGGCGTCGCCGGGCATGTAGGCGCCGACGTCGTAACTGGTCTTGTAGCCGGGAAGCGCCAGCAGACCGATCAGGGCGATCGCAAGGGAGACAACGAGGATCGGTCCGGGCCAGCGCACGATGGCCGTGCCGATGCGCCGCCAGCCGCGGGTCTTCGCGCGGCGTTTGGGATCCATCAGCCCGAAGTGGCTGCCGATCGTCAGCACGGCGGGAGCCAAGGTCAGTGCGGCGATCAGCGCGATGAAAACCCCGATCGCGGCCGGGATGCCGAGGCTCTGAAAGTAGGGATTCCGGGTGAAATTCAAGCAGTAGACCGCGCCGATGATTGTCAGGCCCGAACCCAGAATGACGTGTGAGGTGCCGCGGTAGGTGTCGTAGAACGCGGTCTGCCGGTCGACTCCCGCCGACCGCTCTTCGTGATAGCGGCCGACGAGGAATATCGCGTAGTCCGTGCCCGCGGCGATCACCAGAAGCGTGAGAATGTTGGTCGAGTACGTCGAGAGTCCGATGAGTCCAGAATTGGCCAGCCACGCCACTATCCCTCGGGCCGCAGACATCTCGATGATGACGGTGATCAGCATCAAGATCATGGTGACCAGCGAGCGGTAGACGATCAGCAACATGATCGCGATCACCCCGATGGTCAACAGGGTCACCTTCGTGGTGTCCTTGTCGCCCGTCTCGAATTGGTCGGCCACCTGTGCGGCCGCGCCGGTGACGTATGCCTTGATGCCGGGCGGCGCCGGTGTGTGGTCGACGATGTTGCGGACGGCGTCGACGGAAGCCAATGACAGCGCTTCGCCTTGGTTGCCGGACAGGAATACCTGAACGTAGGCGGCCTTGCCGTCGGGACTTTGTGCTCCCGCCGCAGTCAGGGGATCTCCCCAGAAGTCCTGGACGTGCTGGACGTGCTTGTGGTCGGCTTCGACGCGCCGGATCAGGTCGTCGTAGTACCGATGTGCATCGGCTCCGAGCGGCTGGTCGCCCTCCAGCACGATCATCGCCGCGCTGTCGGAATCGAACTCACCGAAGACCTTCCCGATGCGCTGGAACGCCTGCAGCGACGGCGCGTCGGGTGAGCTCAGTGCCACGTTGTGGGCTTCACCGACGACTTCGAGCTGTGGAACGAGCGCGTTGGTGAGGGCGGCGACGGCGAGCCAGACCAACAGAATCGGCGCGGCGAGCACCCGGCACGCATGCGCCGCTCTGTGTGTGAACGAGCGATCGGAGACCTGCTGTTCGCTCATCCGGACTTGTCCAGGCAGTAGGTGAAGGCGTTCAACGTGTTGACCGATCTTTCGTCTTTCACTACATCGTCGATCTTGATGCGGCAGCCGAGCGAGTCGCTGTCGCCCTGGGCGGTGACGTTGACGAAGACCGCCGGCTGGGTGGTGGTGGTGTCGTAGGCCCAGGGCAGCGTGACGTTGTCAGCGCGCTGTGGTTGGGCGTTGACGTCGGTGTAGGTGACGGTCGCGACGGTGCCCGGCGGACCGAAAACCTCCATGACCACGTGCTTGGGGTTGAACGCGACGATGTCGTTGCCCGCGCCGCTGGGGGTGGACGTGACGTCTTGGGAGCCGAAGATGCCGTGCAGGCGGTACACCGCGAAGCCGGCCACCGCGACGACGACCACCGCGACCAGCAGCATCCACCCCCGCCGGGCCAGTGCTCCGATCGGAAACCTATGCACCCGTGGGCCTTTCGATAACCGGTGACACGAACACTGGGCAGGGGACCGATCACCCTAGGCGGTACGGTACGGTACTGGACCTATTCGGGCAAGACGTGACTACGTCAGCGGCCTGGTGAGGCTGGGGATCAGGACGTTGTCGACGAACGTGTGCACGGTCTTCTGGTTCGGCGGGCGATTGGGGACGATCGACCGGAAGATCAGATAGCCGGGTAGCAGGTCCCAAAGTTCCGCACTGATGGCGGCCGCATCGATTTCACCCCGGTCGACGGCGTGCTGCAGCACCGATTCGATCAATGCCTTGCGTTGGTCGAGGAATTGGTGCTGCATGGCGTCACGCAACGCGGGGTCGCGAGACACCTCGACCATCACCGCGCGGATGGTGGCCGAGTGTTGGGCGGCGTGTGCGGTGATCGACTCACCGAGAAGCAGCAGATCACCCCGCAGCGTTCCGGTATCGGGGACGACCAAGACCTGGCGGCAGCCCTCGATGAAGGCGGCCAGCACCAGTTCGCCTTTCGAGGGCCAGCGCCGGTACACCGTCGCCTTGCTCGCCTTGGCTGTCGCCGCGACGGCATCCACCGTCAGTCGCTCATACCCGTGCTGTTGCAACAGTTGCAGCGTGGCGGCCAGCAGTTCGGCCTCGCGCGGCGTCCATGGAGACGGCTCCATGGCGCGGTCGGCAACTCGGGTCACAGCGCCCACCATAGAGCTGAATGGGCGGTACGGTCCAGGACAGTACCGACTCGGCATCGCTCAGGAGGACATCGCTGTGGAGTTCCAGGGCAAGATCGCCGAGGACATCCGGGACTCCGTGCCCGACTGGGGACCGTACCGCGCGCCGTCCGCGCCTGAGGATGCGCCGAACGTCCTCTACCTGCTGTGGGACGACACCGGAATTGCGGCGTGGGACTGCTTCGGTGGCCTGGTCGAGATGCCGAACATGCGACGCATTGCCGACCACGGTGTCCGATTGACGCAGTTTCACACCACGGCGCTGTGTTCGCCGACCCGGGCTGCCCTGCTGACCGGCCGCAACGCCACCACGGTCGGGGTCTCATCGGTGGTGAACTTGGCCGAGGGCTTCCCTGGGCAGAACGGACGGATCCCGGCAGAGACCGCGCTGATGTCGGAAGTCCTTGCCGAGCGCGGGTGGTCGACATACGCCGTGGGCAAGTGGCATCTGGCTCCACCAGAGGACTGCCATGCCGCCGGGTCGCGACGGTACTGGCCCCTGAGCCGGGGCTTCGACCGCTATTACGGCTTTCTGGATGGCATGACCGACCAGTGGTACCCGAGCTTGGTCAGCGACAGCCGGCCCATCGACCCGCCGGCGACGCCGGAACAGGGATACCATCTGTCAAAAGACCTCGCCGACAACGCGATCGGATTCTTGCGCGATCATCGGGCAGCCGCCCCAGCCAAACCGTGGTTCCTGTACCTGTGTCCCGGCGCCGGACACTCACCCCATCAGGTCGCAGCCGATTGGGCCGACAAGTACCGGGGCCGGTTCGATATGGGCTACGAGCGCTATCGCGACATCGCCCTGGCCAACCAGAAAGCCCTCGGACTGCTGGCCGAGGACACCGAGCTGTCCCCGATGAATCCCTACGCGGAGCGCACCAGTGCGGATGGGTTGCCATGGCCCGAACACGACACGGTCGTGCCATGGGATTCGCTGTCCGACGACCAGCAGCGGGTCTCCTGCCGGATGGCCGAGGTGTTCGCCGGATTCCTCAGTTATACCGATGCACAGATCGGCCGGGTCCTCGACTATCTGGAAGAGACCGGGCAGCTGGACAACACGATCGTCGTCGCGATGTCCGACAACGGTGCCAGCGGTGAAGGCGGACGGTCGGGGACCCTCGACGAGTTCACTCCGATGCGTGGTGGCATCGAGTCGCCGCCCAGCATCGATAGGTACGACGAATTCGGCGGCCCCGGCACGAAGATGAACTACTCCAACGGCTGGGCGATGGCCTTCAACACGCCCTACAAGTTGTTCAAGCGTTACGCCTCCCATGAAGGTGGGATCGCGGATCCGTGTGTGTTGTCCTGGCCCAGGGGTTTGGCTGCGCGCGGCGAGACGTGTGACCACTATGTGCACGTCAGTGACATCACGCCAACGGTCTACGAACTGCTTGGCATCGACGCTCCCGAGCTCGTCAAGGGCATTGTCCAAGAACCCCTGGATGGAACGAGTTGCGCTGCAGTGCTGCGTAATTCGGATTCAGTCAGCGGCAAACGCACCCAGTTCTATTCCATGATGGGTACTCGCGGCATCTGGCATGACGGCTGGTTCGCCAACACCGTGCACCCTCCGACCGTGGCGTCTGGACTCCCGGGCTGGTCGAGGTTCGACCAGGATCGGTGGGAGTTGTTCCGAATCCAGGACGATCGCAGTCAGATCCACGACCTTGCCGCTGAGCATCCCGACAAGCTCGACGAGCTCAAGGCCTTGTGGCACGACGAGGCGTTGCGTTGCAACGGATATCCACTCAACGACTTGAGCGTGTCGGAGCTTGTTGCGCGCGGGGCGGTCGCTATAGGGGACCCAGTCGAGTACGTCCGGTTCTACTCGGACACACCCGCTGCCCACACCCCGCTGGGCGGACTGATCCGCGGTCGCAGCTTCGCGCTTCGAGCGGCGGTATTGATCGACAGCACCGCCGCGCAGGGCGTGATCTTCTCTCAAGGCAGCCGGTCGGGCGGTCACGCGCTCTACCTGGCCGGTGGCCGAGTGCACTATGTCGGCAATGTCGGCGGTCAGGAGCAGACAGTCGCCTCGAGCGAGCCGATCTCGCTGGGGCGGTGTGTGTTCGGCGTCGAGTTCACCCGGACCGGATCGGGGCCGAGGCCACTTGATGTCGTCGGTGACGTCGTGTTATCGGTGGACGATCGCCAGGTCGCTATCTTCACCGGCATGCGGATGGCAGCACTCGACCCCAAGCAACCCATTTCGGTTGGGCGCAGTGTCGCCTACTCGGTGTCGGCCGCCTACACCTCGCCCAACCCAGTGCGCGGCGGCGCTGTCGACCACGTGACGATCGACTTCTCCGAAGCCGGTAAGCACCACCCCGATGGTGAAGTCGAATTGGGTTACGCGCGGGATTGAGGCCCTTGGCTACCGGGTCGGCCCGCGGGATGCGGTTACCATGAACCTGCTTTCCGCCGAGTCCGACATCCGAGGTTGCCGTGAAATCGTTAAAAACACTGGCGAGCATCGGTGCGGTGCTGATGAGCGTGACGATGGCAGCGCCGGCCGCGGCCGAGCCCGCCCTCTCGACCACACAATGGATCGTCGTCGGCGTTCCAGCCGCTAGTGCCACCACCGGCACGCTGACGGCCTTCCAGCGAGTGGGTCAGGAATGGAAAGTGGTGCTGGGCCCCACCCCGGCGAAGGTCGGTGAGCTTGGCGTCGGTGCTCCCGCAGACGGCGTCTACCGCACCCCGGCTGGAACCTTCGGGTTCGACCAGGCCTTCGGCCGCGAGCCCAATCCGGGCACCAAGATGCCGTACTTCCAGGCGACCAATCAGGACTGGTGGGACGAGGACGGCAAGTCTGCGACGTACAACACCCACGTGCGCAGTATCGCTCAACCGTCTTCGATCGTGGAGAACCTCTACGATTCCGGACCGGTGTACGACTACGCGGTGAATATCGCCTCCAATCCGCAACGCATTCCAGGCAAAGTCGCCGGAATCTTCCTGCACGTGACCGACGGCAACCCCACCTGGGGATGCGTCGCGATCGGCCGCGAGGAGATGAAGTCCGTCCTGACTTGGCTTGACCCCGCGGCGAACCCGCAGATCACCATCGGAGTCGGAGACCCGTCGCTGATACCGGCCCAGTCGTGACGCCGGCGGCGTCACGGCGCGACGTCTTCAGATACGCCGCCGCGGCGTTCGCCGGCACCGCGGTGGGAGTCCTCAGAGCGCCGAAAGCCTCCGCAGACGGGTTGCGGCTCATCGACTTTGCCGTGCGACTGGTCACGCCAGAACAGATCAAAGCCGCAGGCTATGACGGGGCGTTGGTCTACGTCTCCGAGCTGCGTCCAGGCGCCACCTTCGATTTCAAGCCGGTCACCCGGGACTACACCGACGGGCTGACCGCGGCGGGCCTGCATGTCGTCAGCTGCTATCAATACGGCAAGCCGGGCTGGCCCACGCCGTCGGACTTCACTCGCGGCTTCGATGGGGGTGTGGCCGACGCGCAGACCGCGCTGCGACTCCACGGCGCAGCAGGGGGCCCGAGTTCCGCACCGATCTTCTTCAGTGTCGACGAGGACATTCCGGCCGACACGTGGAAAAGCACCGCGATCCAATGGTTTCGCGGTATCAACTCGGTGCTGGGCGTCGAGCGCACCGGTATGTACGGTGGTGCCCGCCAATGCGGCTGGGCCATCGGCGACGGCGTCGTCGGACACTCGACCACGCCAGGATATCGCTGGGCGTGGCAGACCAAGGCCTGGTCGGGTAGTGCGAGGGAGCCCGCCGCCGTGATGTTTCAGCGCGAGGTGGTGACCGCGTCGGACCCGGGGGCGGTCATCGACGATGTCAGTGTCGACGTCGACGACGTGCTGGCGCCAGACTTCGGCCAGTGGGACCTGGCCCGCTGATCAACTGTCCTTGAAGACGAAGTTATTCTCGAGCGGACTGCGCGGCACGGTCAGCTGGTTGCAGGCGAACTCCGGATCGGGGTAGCCGATCGACACGCCGCACAGAATGCGCATGTCCTCGCCGATGCCGAGGTGTTCGCGCAGGACATCGGGATAGCCGGCCACTGACACTTGCACGCAGCTGCCGAGCCCACGTGCGGTAAGCGCGAGCAGGAAGGTCTGCAGGAACATGCCGACGCCAACGGCGTCGACGTGGTCCAGATCGCGGTGCATGCACACGATGCCGACCAGTGGAGCGCGGAAGAACTCCCAGTTACGCAGTACGGCAAGGCGTCTGGCCTCCGCATCGTGGCGTGCGATTCCCATCGTGCCGTAGACGAGGGCGCCAAGCTCGCTGCGCAGATGGGCGAACGACTCGGGCAGTGCGGGCACATTCGGGGCGGCGATATCGGCTTGTTCGAGCAGTGCCTCGGCCAGCCGGTCCCGGGCCGGGCCGGATGCGAAGACCACATGCCACGGCTGGATGTTCGAGTTCGACGGTGCGCGAATCGCCAGCTCGAGTGACTCCACCACCAGTTCCTGGGGTACCGGCTTGTCCCGCAGAAACAACCGGATGGATCGCCGATCGGTGATCGCTTTCTCGAGGTCGTGCATCGGCTCCTGCCTTGGTCAGTCGCGGACGATGAGGACAGTCTTGCCCGCGGCGCGATGGGGTCGTTGGCCGCTCTCGAAGGCGGCGCGGCCGTCTTCCAAGGGAAAAGCGCCGGCGATCGCGATGTGCATCCCGGCGGCATCGACCAGTTCGGTGAGCTGGGTCAGCTGCGAGTGGTTGGGGGTGACGATGAAGAACGTTGCGATGACCTCGAACGCTTCGGCTTTGCCGGGCGGGGGCGGTGCCGAGAGGGTGACCAACCGCCCGCCGGGACGCAGGATTGCGAAGGAGCGTTCGAGCGTCTGGCCGCCGACCGTGTCGATGACGACGTCGTACTCCGCGTCGAGCCGGTCGAATTGCTCGGTCCGGGTGTCGATTACCGTCGTCGCGCCCAGTTCGGTCATCAGGTCGGCGACGTCGCTGCGCACGGTGGTGGTTACGTCCGCGCCCAGCCGGGCGGCGAGCTGGATGGTCAGAGCGCCGACCCCACCGGCGCCGCCGTGGACCAGCACCCGCTCACCGGGTTGGACGGCGGCATGGTCGACCAACGCCTGCCATGCGGTGAGGCCGGCCAGTGGCAGTGCTGCCGACTGTAGGTGCGAGCACGTCGTGGGCCGGGCGGCCAGGCAGTTGGCGGGCACGGCGACGTATTCGGCCGCGGCGCCGTCGCGGTCGAACGGGATCAGACCATAGACCTCGTCGCCGACGGCGATATCGGTGACGTCCGAGGCTGCGACCGCGACGATGCCCGACACCTCGTGCGAGGGGATCGTCGGGGTGCGGTCGAGGCCGTCGCGGGTCCAGGTTTCGTCCCAGGTGAGCTCGTCGAAGGTGATGGCCGCGGCGTGTACCTCAATGAGGACCTCGCCGGGAGCGGGCACCGGGATGGGTGCCCGCTCCACGACCAGGACCTCGGGGCCGCCGCGGCGGTGGGCCCGAAGCGCGGTCATGGCGGTCATGGTCAGAAGCCCTTGCGCGCCAACCAGTCCAGGGCGACGTCGGCGACCTCACGCCACCCGCTATCGATGGTCAGCGAGTGACCTTTACCGTCGAACTCGTGGAACTCGGTGTCCGATCCGCCTTTTTCGTACAGGCTGAACACCTCCTTGGTGACCTTCAGCGGAACGGTGTGGTCTTCGGTTCCCGACGTCAGCAGCAGCGGCCCCCGATCGACGAGGTGGGTATCCACCTTCGCCGGGGAGTCTTTGTGGAAGTTGGCCGTGGCGTCCTCGAACAGCGGGCGGCCCGGGCCGGGGATCGTCCACTTGTCGTGCAGCTCGTCGGACTCCTGCTCGGTCAGGGTGTTGCCGAAGGCGTAGCGGAACTGCTTGTCGTTCAGTGCCACCGTGCGGTGCTTGTTGGACGGGTTGCCGAGAACCGGGAACGCCGAACGCAGCTGGGCCCACGGCAACGCCTTCACGCCCTTGATGGGAGCGGGGTCGATCGCGACGGCGGCCGCGACGTGGCCGGCGACGAGCAGCTCCTGGGCGATCAGTCCACCGAAGGAGTGCCCGACGACGACTGGCTTGATCTCGTGTTTGCCGCCGGCGTTGATGATCTCGGCATAGTGGTCGACGATCTCTGCGATGCCGATGTCGTTGAGCGCGTCGGCATTGTCGCGAGTGGCGGCGACGGTATCGGAATCTCCCGGCCAGCCCGGCGCCGAGACCGCGTAGCCGCGTTCGCTGAACAGATCCAGCCACGGTTGCCAGGCGCTCGAGTGGATCCACAGGCCGTGGATGAAGACAACGGGATTGGGCTTGGTGCTCATGGCGATCAGTTCCTTTCAGGGTTTACGGGCACAGGCACGATCTACAGGGTGGTGACGTAGCCGCCGTCGATGCGGATGTCGGAGCCGGTGATGTTGGCGGAATGCTCACCCGCCAGGAAGAGGGCGAGGTCGGCGACTTCTTGGGCGGTGGTGAATCGGCCGGTCGCCGAGCCCGCGACCACGGAGTCGACCACCTGGTCGGCGGTGGCTCCGCTGGCGGCCGCGAACTGCGCGGCGATCCCGTCCTCGGCCAGCCACAACGGGGTGGCCACCGGGCCGGGACTGATCGTATTGACGCGGATCCCGTTGCGGCCGAATTCCTTCGACACGCTTTTGGCAAAGTTGGCTAGCGCCGCTTTGGTGGCGCTGTAGTCCACGATGTTCCATTCCGGCAGCGTCGCATTGACCGAGCCGATGAACACGATCGAGCCGCCGCCGCGGGCGAGCAGGTGCGGAATGGCTTCCCGGGTGGTCCGCACGGCGGACAGGAAGTTCAGCGCGACCGACGCCAGCCAGTCGTCGTCGGTGACCGACAGCAGGCCGTCGAAGCGCGGCGTGACAGATCCTGCGTTGTTGACCAGGATGTCGATGCCACCGCGTTCTGCGGCGGCGGCGATCAACGCCTTCGGTCCCTCGGCGGTCGAGAGATCAGCGGCGATGAAGGTGACTGAGCCGGCCGCTTCTAGGGCTTGTAGCTCATCGGTGTTGTGCCGTGCACCCGCGATCACGTGAGCGCCCGTGGCGGCCAGTGCCTGGCTGATCGCCAGACCGATACCCTTGCTTGCGCCGGTGACGACGGCGATTTTGTCGGTGAGGTTGGTATCCACAGCGTGTACTTTGCCCCACCACGCTGCTCGTCAGCGCTGCAATGTGAATACCACGTCGTGGCGGCCGGGATGGGCCTGCCCGTAGTGGGTATTGCGGTCCAAGAATCTTGTTGCGCGTAACCGCGGCGGCCTTCGCGAATCGCGTTGTCTCTTCGAGAAATTCGAGGGGCTGGCTCAGACGGTATGGCTCGGTGGCTCGGGCGGGGCTGTCGCGATCGCGTTGACGGCGAACGCGGCGGCCTGATCGGCCATGCCGTTGCTCTTGTAGGCGCTGTGCGCGGATCGGTCCAGGCCGCCAGGGGAGCACACCGGGTCTCCGGGAGCGCACAATTCGAGGGTCTTGGGCTCGTACAGCGCTCCGATCGCGATCGGCGGGGCACCGTGATCGGCGAGGCCGACAACCCAGTCAGCCGGTGTCCCGAACAGCACGACGGCCGCGACGTGTGTCGCGATCGCGGGCGGCATCGGTCCACTGATACCAGCAGGAAGGACGAAGCCGGCCGGAACGGTCTCGGTGGTGGTGTAGCCGGCGACCGCGGCGCCCTGCGAATAGCCGCCGAGCACGATCTTGGTGTCGGGGCAGCTCGACGTCAGCGACTCGATCTCATTGCTCGCATCGGCGACACCCGCGCCCGCTTGCGCAAAGTCCAGTGAGGCCGGGTAGTTGACCGGATAGACACCGATGGTGTCTTTGCCCTTCAGCCGGGCGGTCAGCGCGTCGACGAAGGCCTGGCCGGTGGCGCCGACTCCGGGTGCCTCGAAGGTTCCGCGGGCGAAGACGACCTCGACATCTGGGCATGAGTTATCCGCGGCGGCAACGGCCGTGGCTTGCGGGCCCATGAGGGCCGCGACCGAAATTCCTGCGGCGGCCAGACTGCTGAGCTTCATGATCGTTCCTCCCGAGGCGGTGTCCTGCACTGTTGCCCCAAGAGTCCCGCGGCCGCGGTGGCCGGCACATCGCCGCTGGCCGCCAATCGGTGTACCGGCTAGCGGTAAGAGATCAGATGAACTGCTGTCCGCCGTCGATGTCGTAAGTGGCGCCGGTGAGCGCGCCGTTGACCATCAGGTGCACCGCCAGCGCGGCGACATCCTGCGGGCCGACCACGCGGCCGATGGGAAGCGTGTTGCGCAACTCGTCGCGGCGGTGGTCGAGCTGGTCGCCGAGCAGCGCGGCCGATAGCGGGGTGTCGACGAAACCTGCCGCGATGAGGTTGACGCGGATCGGCGCGAGTTCGAGCGCCAGAGCCGCGGTGAACGGCGGCAGGGTCGCCGTGGCGGCCGAGACGATGCCCAGCCGGTGGTCGATCCGGCGGCCGCCGGTTCCGCCCATCAGCACCAATGAACCATCTGGTCGCATCTTGGTTCTCGCGCTGCGCGCCACCTCAAGGTCGAGGACGACGTGGGAGCTGAGCGCGTCGCGGATATCGTCGGCAGTCATCTCGAGCATGGGCCGATAGCTGGGTCCCCCAGCGGTGACCAGCACGTGGTCGACTGGACCGGGCAGATCGTCGAAAAACTCTCCTAGGGCGCGGAAGTCGTTCGCGTCGAATGCCGCGGTGCGTTGGGCACCGACGTCGTTCGCCGCGGCCCGCAAGCGCTCGGGATTGCGTCCGGTCAGGATGACCTCGGCCCCTTCGGCGCGGGCCCGACGGGCCGTCTCCAATCCGATGCCGGCGCTGCCACCGATCAGGACGACAGTCTGGCCGGCGAGTTCTTCGATCATCGCCTCAGCGTCCGCCGAGCGTGGCGGTTGTCGGTGGATTTTGACGAAATCTCACCGGGAACTCGCACGCTCGGCAGCCTGCCCCGCGTGGGCCGGGGCGGCACCGCACACCCGCCTTAGGTCAGCCAGCGATCGACGAGATCGGCCCAGCGCCGTGAGATGGCCTTGTCCATCTCGTCGCGCCGGCGGCGGGTAGTGACGTCCTCGGGCTCGATCTCGCCGATCGTCATACGCGCGACCTCGTCGACCTGCTCGCGTTCCAGCCCGAAGGTGAGCAGAACGTCGAGATCGGTATCGGTGTCAAGCTCATCGGGCAGCGTCGAGCGAGCGAGCAGAACGGCGGGGTTCTCCTCACCGGCCTCCAGGAGCATGGCGACCAGGCTGGCCTTGGCGATCTTCACGTAGCGGAGTTAGACCGGTCGTCGAACCGACAACTCAATGCCGTTGTCCCGCATCACCTTGCGGCACTGCTCGGGTGTGTAGTCGAAGTTCTCCAGGTCCTTGATATAGGACGCGGGTTCGGCCAGGCCTTCGACGTGTGGGTAGTCCGACCCCATCAGGATGTGGTCGTCACCCATCAGCTTCAGCAGGCTGGCGAGTTCGTCCTCGTAGAATGGGGACACCCAGACGTGGCGCCGGAAGGTCTCGCGAGGGTCTTCCTGATAGATGAACGGGATCTGGCCCCAGGACTTCGTCAGTTTCTCGAACAGGTGGAACACCCACGTCGAACCACTCTCGATACAGGCCATCCGCAGGTTGGGGAAGCGCAGGAACAGACCGTTGTGAAGATGATTGGCGAAGGTGTCCTGGATCGCGTCTCCGCTGAACAAGCTCCGGAAGCCCAGTAGCGCGTTGAACGACATCATGTAGTCCGACTCGCCCCAGGCCGGCATGAACTTCGAGTAGTACGTCTCACCCGAGTGGTAGCACACCGTGATGCCGGAATCATTGGCAAGCTGCCAGAACTCGTCGAACAGCGGATCGCCTGGTGGCCGCATGCCGACCTCGGTGGTGATCGGCCCGGGGATCATCACGATGAAGCGGGCGTCGTGCTCCAGCGCCCACTCGAGTTCACGCACCGCGTTGTCGGGACGGCACATCGTGATGTAGGGGGCGGTGTAAATCCGCTCCTGGTAGGCGAATCCCCAGTCGTCGTCCAGCCAGCGGTTGAACGCCTTGAATGTCTCCACGGTCGCGTCGAAGTCGGGTAGCAGCGCCTGCTCCATCCCGACCCCCAGGGTCGGCAGCATGATGCAGCCGGCCATGCCCTGCTCGTCCATGGCCGCCAGGCGTGCGTCGCGGTCCCGGTATTCGGGCCGGATCGGCTCCAGCTCACCGAAGAGCGAATTCAGGTCAGCGCCATGGGGATTGCGGCCACGAAAGTACTCATCGAGAGCGCCGGGCTTGCCCACCGGGTCGAAGGTCGGGTTCGGGATGAAGCGATTCACCCTGCCGCCGACCAGCAACCGCTGCCGGCCGTCGAGTTGGGCCCATTGGACGCCGCGCTTCTTGAACTTCGGTTCCATGTAGCGGGTGAAGGCGTCCTCGGCCTCGTAGTAGTGGTTGTCACAGTCGAAGAACTTGAACGGGAGTGCAGTGGTCATTGCGCGGCGTCCTTCCTGCTATTTCCGCGGCAGGCCAAGAATCATCGAGGCGATGATGGTCAGCTGAATCTCTGCCGTGCCGCCGCCGATGAGCTCGGACGGCATGTCGAAGTAGGGCTTGATCACCGCGGGATCCGAATTTTCCAGCATCCCAAGACGTCCGGTGAGGCCCAGTGTCGCCGTCGATGCGCGTCGCAGCAGTAACACCATTGCGTACTTGGCGATGCTGGACGTCGGGCCGGGGCCCTGACCCTGAACCAGCCGCAGGGTCTCGCGCAGCACCATCGCCTTGATGGCGGTGGTGTACGCCTCGATCCCGCCGAGTGCCTGCAAGGTGGCGTCGTGATCGGGTCCGTCGATCTCGGCCATCCGCCGAAGTGCCTGCGAGCGATCGATGTTGACGTAGTTGCCGATCGCGGTGCGTTCGACGGCCATCGTCGCCACCGCCAGCTCCCAGCCTCGGCCGGGTTCACCGACCAGCATGTCGTCGGGGACGAAGACGTCGGTGAGGAACACCTCGTTGAAATGGGCCTCGCCGCTGGCCTGCTTGATCGGGCTGATCTCGATGCCGGGTGAGGTCATGTCGACCAGGAAGTAGCTGATGCCAAGGTGTTTCGGCGACTCGGGGTCGGTGCGCGCCAGCATGGCCCCGAACTGGGCGACGTGGGCCGACGAGGTCCAGATCTTGTGACCGTTCACCAACCAGCCGCCGTCGACCTTCTGCGCCCGCGTTACCAGCGAGGCCAGGTCCGAGCCGGCGCCCGGTTCGCTGAACAGCTGACACCAACGCTGGGTGCCGCGCATGATCGGTTCGGCGAATCGTTCGCGCTGTGCGTCGGTGCCACTGTTGAGAATTGTCGGCAGGATCCACTCGGCGATGCCCAGCGAGGGGCGGACGAGGCCGGCACGCTTGTCGAACTCTTCGGTGATGATTACCTGCTGGACCGGGGTCGCGTCGATGCCCCAGGGCGCAGCCAGGTGCGGTGCGACCAGGCCAGCCTGAGCCAGCAGGTCACGTTGCGAGCCGAACGCCAGTCCAGGCGCTCGAACGTCGTCGGTCGGGGTCTCGTTCTGCAGCGCCGCAGCTTCATCGAGCGTCTTCGCGAGATTCGCCCGGAACTCCGATTCGACGTCACCGAGATTGATGGCGGTGGAACGCTTCAGCGAGCGGGCCAACTCGCCGGCTTCCCGGCCCCACCGCGTCACCGACCCCAGTGATGCCGCCAGGCTGGTGGCCCGCCGCCAGTACAGGTGGGTGTCGTGTTCCCAGGTGTAGCCGATCGCGCCGAACATGAGCAGCGCATCGAGCATCAGGTCGGGACCGGCGCACACAGCCATCAGGGCGGCCGACGCCGCGGCCAGTCGGTGCTGTTCGATGCTTTCGTCGACGGCGCGCACCGCATCCCAGGCCGATGCGGAGGCGAGTTCGGCGTTGACCAGAAGGATGGCGGCCTTGTGCTGCAACGCCTGGAACGATCCGACCGGCTTGCCGAACTGTTCGCGGGTGCGGATGTAGTTCACCGCGGTCTCGACGCCCTTGCGGACCGTACCGGCCGACGCGCATGCCGTCAGCGCGGCGACCACGCAGCGGGCCCGTTCGGTGTCGATCCCGGTCACCGCCGCATCCGCTGGATGGTTATCCAGCGTGAGTACGCCGATATCGGTGCTCAAGTCGGTGCCGCGCTGTTGCTCGACGACGATGGCCGCGGAACCGACCGTGAGAGCGAACCACAGATCTGTGCCGTCCTCACCGCGGGCGGCCAGCAAAACACGTTGTGCCGCAACCAGACCCAGGGTGATGTCGATCGAACCACTCAGGCGCCACCCAGCGCCATCGCGCACCGCCTGGACGTGCGAGTCCTCCGGTAGCACCACCGCCGCCGGTGCTCCACCGGCGAGGTCGGCCACCAGCGCCGCGGCCGAGTCGTCGGCGAGGGATGCGACGGCACTGGCGGTCGCAGTGCTCAGCAGCGGGCCGGGCAGCAGCGCCGCCGCGGCCGCCTCGATGACGCACGCCATATCGGCCAGCGTGCCGCCCTGACCACCGGCTGCCTCGGGAAGGTGTACCGCGTGGAATCCGTTGGCGGTGAACTCCTCCCACCAGGTGGGTAATTCACCGGCCGCGATCGAATCAAGGGCGGCCCGGGTCTTGTCGATCGGGGCGTGCCGGGCCGCGAACTGACTGACAGCCTCGGCCAGCTGCTCCTGCTCGATCGTGATTGCCGTGCCGATTGGTAGAGTCATGGGTCCTTAACTGTCCAGTCCTAGAATCCGGGCCGCGTTGCCGTACAGGAACTTCGGCCACACCTCGTCCTTGAACGGCACGTTGGGCATGTCACTGAAGATGCGTTCCAGCGATAGCCCCATCGGGAAGTACCCGGCGTAGATGATCTTGTCGGCTCCGCGCGAGTTCGCGTAGTCGATGATCTCCTTCGGGTAGTACTTCGGCGCGAATGCCGACGTCGAGTAGTACAGGTTGGGCCACTTGAGCATCAGTTTGACGGCCAGATCCTGCCAGGGCTCGCAGCCATGCCGGGTGACGAAGACCAGGTCGGGGAAGTCGAACATGACGATGTCGATCCGCGAAACCTCCTGCGGCGCCATCGGAATGCGCGGTCCGGGGACGCCGGCACAGCAGAAGATCGGGATGCCGAGTTCGACGCAGGTGGCGTACACCGGGTACATCTTCGGGTCATCGATGGGCACTTGTGGGAACGTGCCCGACGGGAAGCATGACACCGCGCGGATACCGTAGGTCTCGTACTCGCGGCGGATATTGGTGACAGTGCCCATGACGTCGTTCGGGTCGGCGACATTGCCCGACGCGATGAAGCGGTCGGGAAACATCTTGAGCGCCAGCTCCGCCGCGGAGCCCTCGCTCACCCCGATCATCGACTTCTCAATGCCGAACCGGTCCATCTGCTGCAAGAGCAGCGAAACGGGGTCGTCAGTGGGCAGGCCCTTGGGGACGTCCTTGAACATGTACTCGACCGGGAAATCGAAGTCCTCTTTGGACTCGCGGTCCTTGGTCTGTTTGCGGATGAAGTCGTACTGAGCGGTTCCCTCGTGCGGAAATCCGATCATCGTGTCGATTACCGGCAGACCGACAGGTCCGGGCATCGTGTCCTCCCATCACCGCGACGGACACCGCCGCGCACTCCATAGTGAAACACGGTTCTACTTGATGTCAAGATTCGAATACCGTTCTACCTGGTGTAACCCACTGGGCTTGAGGCATGATGTCGTAGCATCGCAGAAGGCTGTTCTCAGATCGGAGGTGCACCGTCAACACGCAAGTCCCCGATTTGGTGACGCCGGCCGGCCGCGTCTTCTCGTTGTCGGACATGACCAGCGGCCAGCTGGCGCGCCGAGCCAAGATCATCGAAGAAGTGATCGGCTTGATTGCCGAGGTCGGCGCCGATGCGGTCCAGATGCGCGACGTGGCGCAGCGCTCGGAAGTGGCGCTGGCCACGCTCTACCGCTACTTCAGTTCGAAGGAGAATCTGCTTGCCGCCGCGCTGCAGGACTGGCAGAAGCGGCTCACCCGGCGGATCCTGACCGCCGGTGGCGCAGGAGACACTGACCCGCTCCCCGGGGTTCTGGACTACCTGCGGCGCGCCCAGCGTGCCTTCAACCGCAACCCCGAGATGACAGCGCTGATGCTGCAGATGATGCGGTCCACCGATCCCGAGGTGAAGTCGGCGATCGACGAGATGGAGCGCACCAACGTCGAGCTGTTCAATCGCCTGCTGGTCGGCGTTGCGCCCGAACTCGTCCCCAAGGTGAGCTTCGGTCTCAACGCCGCGCTGAGTGCGGCACTCGCCGGATTCCGCGCGCGGCGGCTGACGTTGGACGAATCGCTGGACCACGTCGAGTGGGTGGCCCGTGTCCTGCTGGCGGAGGCACGCCCCGACTAGGCTCGGCGGACATGTCGTTGTCTGCTCAGTTGTGGTCCGATAACTCCGACCTCGCCGCCGAAGTGTTGGCGCATCCGTTCGTGCGCGGTATGGCAGAGGGCACCCTGCCCAGGGAGCGATTCGCGGCATACCTTGCGCAGGATGCGTTTTTCCTGGAGTCCTTCGCGCGCGCTTATGCGTTGGCGCTCGTCCGAAGCCCAGATACCGCGACGCTGCTCGTCTTGGCCGATCTGATCGCCGGCGTCCGGCAGGAACTCGGACTGCATGCGTCCTATGCCGCGTCGTGGGGTATCGAGATGACCGGTGTACAACCGCTGGCGGCGACGTCGGCCTACACCGAATTTCTCCTCGCGACCTCGGCGACCCAAGACGTCGGTGTCATCTACGCGGCGATGACGCCCTGTATGCGGCTGTATGCCTGGCTCGGTCGATCGCTCGACCCGGACCGGGCGGGACCGTACGGGCAATGGGTGCAGACGTATGCCGACCCGGAGTTCGAGAACGTCGCGCGCCTGCTGGAGGGGTTGGTCGACACCCAGGCAGACGACACCCCTGCGGTACGTGGTGCCTACCGACGGGCCATGGGCCTGGAGCTCGCCTTCTTCGAGGCAGCGGTGGCCGGCTAGAAGCCGGCGGGGTCGGGCCGCACGACCGAACGCGGACTCAGGCCCAAGCCCCGCACGTGCAGGGCGATTTCACGCAGCGGCGCAACCCAGACATCCGAGCAGGACACCACGTGTTCGACGAGCTCCTCCAGCGCGGCTGCCCGGGAGGGCCGACCGGACAGGAACGGATGGTTCGTCAACACGAAGCAGCCGCCCACCGAGCGCAACCCCTCGAATTCCAGTCGCCAGATCTCCGCGGCCTTGCGGGGGCTTTCGATCAGGCCGCTGCCGGAAATCTCTGGCAGATAGCAGTATTGCTCCCAATCGTCGAGCGCCCACTGCACCGGGATCTCGACGAGCCGACCGCCCTCACCCACGCGTAGTTCGTACGGGTGATCGGCATCCATCAAGCTGGTGTCGTATAGGAATCCGCGGTCGGCCAGCAGCGCGGGGGAGTGCCAGTTGAGCTCCCACATCGGAGCGCGGAAGCCGACCGGGGCCTCGCCCGTGAGCGTCGCCAGCGCTTCAGTACCGCGATCCAGGATGGCGGCTTCCTGCTCGGGTGTCTTGCCGGTGAGCACCTCGTGCAGGTAACCGTGATGGGCGACTTCGTGGCCGCCGTCGACGATGGCGCGAACCACATCGGGATAACGCACCGCGGTGTACCCGGGCACGAAGAACGTCGACCGGACGTTGTGGCGAGCCAATAGCGAAAGCAGACGAGGTACGCCGACCAGCGGTCCGTACGCCTGATGCGACATCACCGACATCCGATCGCCGTGTGCCGGATCGATGCTCAGGATCGCCGACTCGGCGTCGACATCGAAGGTGAAGCACGCGGCGGACCGTTTGCCGGATGGCCAGGCCACGGGTTCGGCCGGCGTAGCGCTCATACTCGGCATCGAGTGGTTCCTCCGTTGATCTGAATGGTCTGTCCGACCAGGGCGCCGATACGAGGTGAGACCAGAAATGCGACGGTGTCGGCGATTTCGCCGGGTCGGCCGATTCGGCCGACCGGGATGCCAAGCGCGTAGCGCCGGTGCATCTCGGTCACGCTGACGCCCTCATCGGCGGCGTCCACCTCGAGCTGAGGGGTGTCGATCACGCCAGGGGCCACGGCATTGACGACGATGTTCTCGCGGGCCAGTTCACGGCCGAGTGTCTTGGTCAAAGCGATCAGGCCCGCCTTCGAGGCCGCGTAGGCGGTTGCCCGGGGCCATCCGGTCACGCCCCATTCGGAGGCGATGATCACGATGCGGCCGCCACCTAACCGGCGCATCCCGGGCAGGACCGCTTGAATGGTGTGAAAAGTCCCAGAGAGGTTGGTATCGACCACTTTCCACCAGTCGTCGGCGTCGTGGTCGACAAGTGCCGCCATCGACATGTACGCGGCATTGCATACCAGCGCGGAGACGGGACCGTGCTGTTCTTCGACTTGGGTGATCGCGGCGGCGACGGCGTCGGGGTCCGAGATGTCCGCCGGTACTCCGAAGCCGTCGACAGCCCGCACAACGTCGGCCATCTGTGGAGTCTGCTCGGGGCCGTTGACACCCACCGAGTACCCTTCGGCGGCCAGCCGTTCGGTGATCGCGCGGCCGATTCCCTGCGTGGCGCCGGTGACAAGTGCGACCGAAGGTATGCCCATCAGATCACTGCTCCACTGTTGGGGGACAGCACTTCTCCGGTGCAATAACCGGGCCCGGCGACCAGGAAGTGGATCGCGTAAGCAACCTCCTCAGGCGTGCATAGCCGGCCCGCGGGCAATGTGGCCAGGTATGTCGGGTCGCGCCACGGCGAATCCGCGGCCAGCAGCGGGGTGTCGGTGGGGCCGGGGGCCACCGAATTGACCCGCACGCCACAGGGGGCAACCTCGGCGGCGAGGCTGCGAACGAAACCGAGGACGGCGCCCTTGGCGGCGGCATAGTGTGCATCGCCGTCCCCACCGCCGATAGCCAGTTCCGAGGAGATCGCCACGATCGCTCCGCTGCGGCGTTCGATCATGTCCGGCAGCACGGCTTGCACGGCGTTGCGCAGCCCGCCTAGATGGACCCGCAGCATCGTCGTCCACGCCGCGGCGGTGATGTGCGACACCGGTGTCGTCTCGTAATGGCCCGCCGCGGTGACCAGCGCCTCGATCGGTCCGAGCTGGTCCCGGATGGCGCTGACGGCCTTGTGTACCTGACCGGAATCGGCGACGTCGACCGATACCGACGCCGCGAGGTGGGGCACCGGCCGCAGATCAAGCCCGGCAACCAGCCAGCCGTGATCGGTGAGTTCGGCGCTGACGGCGGCACCGATTCCGGACGCGGCTCCGGTCACCAACGCGACTCCAGCCATGCCCCAGATGATGGACTACGGCGGACCCGCCCGCACGCCTAGATCAACCGGCCGTGTGAGACGAGTGAGCCGGCTTGCTTGAGCCGCCTGGCTCGCATGCTGATCTCATAGCCTTCGATGTGATCGATGGCACCGAGTTGTTCGGTGAGGTACCGGTAGAGATCGTCGGCGTCTCGAGCAATGACGACCGCCATCAGATTGTTGGGTCCACTCACCGCGATCACCGATGCGATCTCGTTGTGCGGGAGGAGCTGTCGGGCGATCTCGGCGAGGTGGCGTGGCGGCGTCCGTATCCACACCATGGCGTGGACCGGGAAGCCCAATTGTTCGGGTAGCACGTCGACGTCATAGGTCAGCGTGGCGGATGCCTCCAGTGCAGCGATGCGCCGTTTCACCTTGGCCGGGGACCACCCAGTGCGTTCGGCCAGCTGTGCGTGGGGAATTCGTCCGTCTACGGCCAAGGCGTCCAGGAGAGGTTGATCTTCGGCGGTCGGTGAGAGGGGATGTGCGCGGACCGCGACCGGAGGCTCGAGTAGCGCCGTCGCTTGGGTGACATCGAGGGTATGCCCGTAGCCGGTCCACACCGCGCCGGCGCGTTCGCCGAATACGTGCAGGACGAGGTCGACGTCCATGCTCAACACCGATGACGTGCGCGGCAGCCGGTGCAAGAGACCGTCGCTGCTGTCGCCCAGCGGTGAGCGCACGATGCACACGAGTTCGGTGCCGCCCGACAGCACATTCGCGTGGGTGACTTCCGGTCGGCGTGCCAATGCTTCGGACACCCGCGGCAGGTCTTCGGGCTTGGTGCGCACCCGGACGACCCACTGGCACTCGCCGTACACCCGGGGATTCACCAGCCCCACCACGCGAATGACGCCATCGCGGCGCAACGTCCGATAGCGGCGCGCCACCGTCTGTTCAGGCGCACCGACGATTTCACCGATCCGGTGGAACGACGCACGTGGTGCCAGCTGAAGCGCGTGCAGAATCTGGCCGTCCAACGGCGAAAGCATGAAGAAAATGATACGGACTCGACCGATTAGGTGCCGATTTGTGCGACATTTCGCCGTTAGAGGCGCCAATTCTGTGCCTTGGAGTTGAGGCTGGGGATGAAACAACGCAATCGAAGGAAGTGTCATGAAGATCGGTATCGGCCTGCCGAATCACATCGCAGGCGTCGACGGATCGGTGATCGTTCCGTGGGCGCGGCGTGCCGAGGAACGGGGCTTTGAATCTGTCACGACGATCGACCGGCTGCTGTATCCGAGCTTGGATTCGGTCATCGCCCTGTCGGTCGCGGCCGGTGCCACCAGTGAACTCGGCCTGGTCACGAATGTGCTTCTCACGCCGCTCTATTCGCCACGCGTACTCGCCAAGCAGCTGGCTAGCTTGGCCGCGTGCGCGGGGGATCGAATCACGGTCGGTATCGGAGTCGGGTCACGTCCTGACGACTATGCCGCGGTGGGCGTCGACTTTGGCAAGCGGGGCCGTGTCCTCGACGAGCAGATCGCGGTCATGCGCGATGACTGGAGTGGCGACACGGCGTTATGCCCTGCGCAGGTGAAGATTCCGCTGCTCTTCGGCGGCCGGTCGGAGGCCACGATCAGGCGGGCCACCACGCTCGGCGACGGCTGGGTGGCCGGGGCGCTGCGTGACTTCCCGGCGCAGTCGGCATTCGCCGACCGGATCCGCACCGGCTGGACGGCGGCTGGTCGGCCCGGGCTTCCGCAGATCCACGCGTCCGTGAACTTTGCGCTGGGCGACGCCGACACGGTGCAGTCCGGCCGCGACCATCTGGCCCGCTACTACGGGTTCAAGCCGGACTACGCGAAACTCAACGTAGACGACATGGTGAGCGGCGCCGACGACGCGCGGACCACCGTCCGTGCCTACGCCGATCTAGGCTTTGACCGGCTGTTGTTCCACCCGGCCGTCGCATCGCTGGACCAGGTCGACATGCTCGCCGACGCACTCCTGTAGTTCGGCCGGGCGAGGATAGCCCGAGAGGCCGGCCGATCGAGTTCACCCGAGGCGGGGGATCACCTCGTCGCCGAGTCGCTTGACCCAACCCTGCGGGTCGGGATTGCCGGGTATCGGCCCGGTGGTGATCAAATCGACGCCCAGTTCCGAATATCGGTCCATGGTCCGCAAGTACTCATCGACGTCGCTGAAGGGGTCGTTGATATAGGCAGCGGTGAAACGAATTTCATCAATGTTGCGCCCGACCGCATCACAGTGGCGACGTAGCACGTCGACCTTGTGTGGCAGCTCGTCGAGGGAGGCTGAGGTGTGCCATGCATCGGCATACTGAGCGACCAGGCGCAGCGTCTTTTTCTCGCCGGAGCCGCCGATGAGAATCGGAGGTCTGCGGATCGGCTGTGGCTGACAGATAGTCTCGGCGAGCTGAAAATGCTTGCCCTCGTACGGCCCGTCGTCGTCGCTCCACATCTGCAGGCAGATCTGCAAGGTCTCCTCGAGCATCTCGAACCGCTGGCTCAGCGACGGGTACGGAATGCCGAGGGCGAGATGCTCGCGCTCGTACCAAGCCGCACCAAGGCCGAGCATCGTCCGTCCGCCGGCCAGCACATCCAGTGTGGTCACCGTCTTGGCCAATACGCCAGGATGCCGGTAGGTCACCCCGGTGACCAACATGCTGAGCGTGATGCGTTCGGTGACACCGGCCAGGTAGCCCAGGGTCGTGTAGCCCTCCAGGAACGGGTCGGTTGCCCTTCCCAGATCCTCCATCTGAAAGAAGTGATCGGCCAGCGTGAGCACTTCCACGCCGGCGTCGTCGGCCGCCTTGGCGGTGGATACCAACGTGGGCCCCAATCGCTCCGGCGCGCCGGGCAGGAAGTCGACGTAGTGAACTCCTAATTGCATTGCAATACCTCGTCTTTCATTCATCGAGTCGGCCGAGCAGGGTCAACGCCTGGTTGATCACCTGGCGTTCGTCCTCGGTGTAGCGGTCCTGCATGGCCCGCACCAGCCACTCCTCACGCGCCTTGCGGTCGTTTTCAGCGCGGCGACGGCCGAGGGCGGTCAGCGTGATGATCTGGCGACGGCCGTCATGGGGATCAGGCGTGCGGTCGATCAACTCGTGCCGGTCCAGACCCGCCACGGTGGTCGCCATCGATTGCGGGCGGACCCGTTCCGCGCCCGCGAGCTGGCTGGTCGATGCGGGGCCCTCTTTGAACAACCGCACCAGCACGGCCATTTGCGGAGCGGTGATGTCGTCAGCGGTGGCGACTTCCCGCAACCGCCTGCGCAACCTGCTGAACACCACTCGCAGATCCCTGGCGGCCCGGATCGATGACTCGTCTACCTTCCCCATGTCTACAGATTAGACTGCACAGTTATGACTGTCTAGTTTTCCCGCGCGAAGAAGGGGCCGCATGGAATCGGTGGGGATTCGGCGGAGAGACAACTTCCCGCCACCTTCAACGTATAGCGCAATGGGGGGCTTGCGGCAAGACCCCGGGTGTACCGCAGAATCGCTGCCCTAAGCCGAAACTCACTGCTCAGGGGGTATGCAATGCGTCAAAGTGAAGATCGCGCCGTGGTGATCGCCGGAGGTGGGCCGACGGGCCTGATGCTGGCTGGTGAACTGGCTCTGGCCGGGGTTGACGTTGCCGTCGTCGAGCGCCGACCCACCCAGGACGTGACCGGGCAGCGGGCAGGTGGCCTGCACAGCCGCACCATCGAGGTACTCGATCAGCGCGGCATCGCCGAGCGATTCCTGTCGGCGGGTCAGGCGCTGCAGGTCGCCGGTTTCGCCATGATCCGGCTGGATATCAGCGACTTTCCCACCCGTCATCCCTACGGTCTTGCGTTGTGGCAGAACGAAATCGAGCGACTCCTCGCTGACTGGGTGCAAGAGCTGGGAGTGCCGATCTACGGCGGGCTGGAGGTGATGAGCTTTATCCAGAGCGAGGCGGGTGTGGATGTCGAGCTCTCCGATGGCCGGTCGTTGCGGGCCCAGTACCTGGTCGGTTGCGACGGTGGCCGCAGCCGAGTGCGCAAGGTTGCCGGTATCGACTTCCCTGGCTGGGACCCCACGACGAGTTATCTGATCGCCCAGGTCGAGGTGCGCGATGAACCGCCGTTCGGCATCCATCGCGACGCCATCGGGATCCACGGCCTCGACCGCCAGAACGATGACGAACCGGTTCGGGTCATGATCACCGAAGAGCAGCTGGGACCGTCCACTGAACCCACACTGGACGATCTGAGTCGGGGACTGATCGCGGTCTACGGCACAGACTTCGGAATACACAGTCCCACGTCGATTGCCAGGTTCACCGACGCGACGCGTCAGGCAGCGGCCTATCGGGACGGCCGGATCCTGTTGGCCGGCGATGCCGCTCACATCCACCACCCTGCGGGTGGGCAAGGCCTCAACACCGGTGTGCAGGATGCGGTGAACCTGGGCTGGAAATTGGCTCAGGTGGTCAATGCAGGTGTACCCGATACCTTGCTGGACACCTACCATGATGAACGACACCCGGTGGCCGCCCGCGTGTTGCAGACCACGATGGCGCAGGTCGCGCTTATGCGCACCGACGACCGCACAAAGGCCCTGCACGACAACGTCACTGAACTTCTGAGCATGGACGAACCCCGCAATCGGTACGCCGCACGGATGTCTGGCCTGGACATCCAGTACGACCTGGGCGACGGGCATCCGCTCCTGGGCCGGCGCATGCCGGATCTCGAATTGCACACGGCCGCTGGACCGGTGCGCGTTTTCACCCTCCTGCACGACGCGCGGCCGGTGCTCCTCCGCCTCGATCAACCGGGCATTGGCGATATCGCAGGCTGGGCGGATCGAATTCGGTTGGTAGAAGCCGACTACGACGGCAGCTGGGAGCTTCCGGTGCTCGGCGCGGTGAGCGCGCCCAGTGCCGTGCTGATCAGACCCGACGGTCATGTGGCATGGGTGGGCCAGGGTTCGGCAGCCGGGCTCATCGACGCGCTCACCAGGTGGTTTGGCCCGCCGGTCGCGCCCGCGTAACGGTACGAGGCGTTCTGGACGATCTACCTGATGACAAGCGTGGAGGGAAAGTCATTGTGATTGGGCGGGTTGGATCGGTCGTGTTGGCGGCGGGTATCGGGCTGGCCGGGCTGGCCAGCGGTACCGCGTCGGCAGCGACCGGCTGCGCCGACTTTCACTGGATCGGTGCGGCCGGATCCGGCCAACGCGACGGCGCGGGCTTGACCGCCAACGGCGGGATGGGCTCGGTGGTGTACCAGTCCTACCAACAGCTGAAGGCACAGCTGGCAGCCGACGGCCGCACCATGGACGCTGAGGCCGTGCAATACCCTGCAGCGCCGGTGCCGTTGGATGGCGGATTGCGCGGTTGGCTCGGCTTCCTCGGCAGTGTCGGTGACGGCGCCGACGCGACCGCCGAGCAGTACACGGCGTTCACCGAACGCTGCCCCGACAGCAAGGTGATCCTGGCCGGTTACTCGCAGGGCGCCATGATCGTCCACCGCAACCTGTACAAGCTCGCCGACGATCCGCATCTGGCGGCGGCACTGCTGATCGCGGACGGCGACCGACTGCCGGTCGACACCACGATCAAGCTTGGGTCTACGGCTCTCCGCCAAGGCCTCGGTGAGGGCGTCGCCCAGGAGCACTCGTTCCTGGCGTCGACCAACACCTCGACGTTGCCGCCCGCGATCGGAGTGCGCACCATCAGCGTCTGCGATGTCGGCGATCCGGTCTGTGACTACGACCCCGACACCAGCAAGGTGACCGATGCGGCGATCGCCATCCACACCGCGTACACGCCCGCACTCAGCGGCCCGCACGCGTGGGGTGCACCGCTGTACAGCCTGGTGGCCGCCGCTAACCCGGCGCCGTCGCGGGAGCTGACGGCGCACACCGTCGGATCCGCCCCGGGATGAGTTTCTGAGCGCCCGTCCGTTCTGGCCGTCAGGGAGCTGACCAGCGCCCGCTAGCCAGAAAGGGCTCATCATGAAAATCGTCGTAATCGGTGGCACCGGCCTGGTCGGGTCGAAACTGGTGCGGGCTCTGTCCAGCCGCGGTCACGATGCCGTCGCAGCGGCTCCCTCGACCGGGCGCGCGGTGGCTGAATCGGCATTCCATCACTTCGCCGACTACAACTGGGATGTGGACTGCGGTGCACCGTCCTTCGTCACCGAGCCGCCCGGCACACAGATTCGCGAGGATCCGTCCCGATTGGCCATCTTCAAGGACTACGTCCGAAACGTCGCGGACTGGCTGCATCCGGGCACCCGCACCGATGTCAATGGGGGCGAGTTGACGCACGCGTCCCTGTCGTAGTCTGACGGTCGTAGTCTGGCGCTTCAAACACAGGAGGCGGCAATGGCCGACCACGAAGTCAAGATGATCATCCTGTCCACCGACGACCTGGATGAGTCGATCCGGTTCTACCGCGACACCCTGGGCATGGGACTTAAATTCAGCGACGGCACCCACTTCGCCGCGCTCGACGGCGGTCCCGTCACCCTCGCGCTGGCGACGGAAATCGACCACCCGATCCCCGGACAGGTCGTCGTCGGAATCAAGACCGCCGATGTCGACGCGGCGGCCAAGGCTGTCGAGGCGGCCGGCGGGGGCATCGTCAAGGGCCCGTACGACGACGCGCATGAGCGCCGCGCCGTGGTCTACGACCCCAAGGGCAACGGCCTGGTCTTCTACAGTCCGCTCGCACCCAAGTGAGTCGCGGCCGCAACGGGGTGCTTTCCGAGCGCGGTGACACGGCGCATCCGCAACGTGATGAACGGGTGCACCCGAACGGAGACGTCGCGTGAGCGAACTTCAAGACCGACAGGATGTTTCGGATCTGCTGATCCGCTACGCCACCGGTATCGACCGTAGGGACTGGGACCTGTTCCGGACCGTGTTCACCCCCGATTGCCAACTCGACTACGGCGAGATCGGGGTGTGGGACGGAGTCGAGGCGGTGACGGAATTCATGGACACCGTCCATGCGGGCCTCGGATATCTCATGCATCGCATCAGCAATATCGTGATCGATCTGCAGGGCGACGCAGCGGTCACCCGCTGCTATGTCGACGCGTGGATCATGGCTGCCGACAACAACTCTGGGGTGAACGCCAGGGGCTTCTATGACGACGAGATCGTGCGCACCGACGCCGGCTGGCGCATCGCGCGGCGTAAGTTCACCACCGTGCAGGTGGTGTACTGATGAGCGAAGACTTCTCGGCCAAGTATGGCCCGTGGGCGCTGATCGCCGGCGCCTCCGACGGTGTGGGTGCGGCCTTTGCCGACGCCCTGGCCGCGCGCGGCCTCAACGTGGTGTTACTCGCCCGCAGGCAAGCGGTGCTCGACGAGGTCGCGACGGATATCCGCAACCGGCATGGCGTCGAAACCCGAACGCTCGCGGTGGATCTCGCCGGGCCGGGCGCGGCGAGTGCGGTGGCCGATGCCACCGCGGACCTCGAGGTTGGGTTCCTGGTGTACTGCGCCGGCGCCGATCCGGACTTCCGGCCCTTCCTGGCCAACTCGATCGAGGCGGCCGAGGCGATGGTGCAACGCAATTGTGTGGTGCCGATGCAGCTGTCTCACCACTTCGCTGCGCCGATGGTCGCACGGGGCAGGGGTGGGATCGTGGTGTTCGGTTCCGGCGCGGGCTTCATCGGTGGCCCCAACATGGTGGCTTACGGTGCGTCCAAGGCCTTCGACATGGTATTCGCCGAAGCCCTGTGGAGTGAACTGCGCGACAAGGGCGTCGACGTTATCGGGCTGATCCTCGGCAAGACCGACACGCCCGCGCTGCGCAAGCTTGAACACCAACGCGGCACACTTGCCTCCGAGGACGAGTCGCCGTCCGACGCGGTACCGGTCAGCGACGTGATCGATGAAGCGTTCGCCAATCTGACGAACGGGCCCACGGTGCTTGTGGGTGAGCAGATGCGGGGCGTCGGGCAACTGTTGGCCTCGATGGACCGCAACGACGCGGCGCGGATGATGGCGGAGATGATCGCCACGGTGATGGGCGCCGACTGACTCCCGCAAGATCGCCGCTCTATGGTCGAACGGTGACGATCACCTATGACGACGTGCTGCGGGATCAGATCCGCGGGCACCTGGCCGGTCACAACCGCCGCGAGGTAGCCGACCCGACCAAGCGGCACGCCGCCGTCGCGGTGGTGTTAGTCGATTCGGAGACGGGTGAGGATCGGGTGGATCCGGCTCCCGTCGACGACTGGATCGCGGGCCGGCCGATGGAGCCGGGACTGGACGGGCGCATGATCGGTGTCTCCGGCGGGGCATCATTCCTGTTGTGCCGCAGGGCGTCTCGGTTGAGTGCGCATGCCGCGCAGTGGGCTCTCCCTGGTGGACGGCTGGATCCGGGTGAAACCGTGGTGGATGCGGCCTTGCGAGAACTCGATGAAGAGGTCGGCGTCCGGCTGCCCGAGTCGTCGGTGCTCGGCTTGCTCGACGACTATCCGACTCGCTCGGGCTACCTCATCACCCCGGTGGTGATCTGGGGTGGCGGGCGGCTGGACCCCCGGCCCGCCCCGGACGAGGTCGTCGCCGTCTACCGAGTCGGGCCACACCAGCTGCAGCGACCGGACTCGCCGCGATTCATCACCATTCCGGAAAGCCCTCGCCCGGTGGTGCAGATGCCGTTGGGCAACGACCTCATCCATGCGCCGACGGGTGCCGTGCTGCTGCAGCTGCGGTGGCTGTGCCTGGAAGGTCGCCACGATCCGGTCGACGAGCTCGAGCAGCCACTTTTCGCCTGGAAGTGAACCCCTCGAAAAACAAGTACCGCGCGGCCATGGTGGCCGCGCGGTACGTGGACAAGAGTTGTCAGGCGGGCGGGTAAACCCCCATGCCCTTGGCCTTCTCGGTCTGCCAGAAGATGTCGGAGATCTTGTCGATGGTGGCGAGCAGTTTCTCAGCCACCGCGGCGTCGGTCGACTTCTTGACGTCGCCGGCACCGTGCACGCCGTCCCAGAACAGCTGGTGAAGTTCGGGGAACTGCTCGAAGTGCTCCTTGGCGAAGAAGTCGGCCCACAGCACGGTCAGGTGATGCTTGACCTCCTCGGCGCGCTGCTCCTTGATGATGATGGCGCGCGTCCGGAAGTGCTCGTCGTCCGAGTCGTTGTACTTCTGGATGGTCTTGAGGCAGGACAGCGCCTCGATCTTGGCCTGGGCGGGGTCGTAGACGCCGCAATACAGGTCGCAATGGGCATGGGCAGGGGTGGCGTTGGCGAAAAGTCTCTGCAGCATGGCCCTAACTTACCCTTTCACCATGGGCGAAAACCATGGGCTCGGTTACTGGCCGCTGCGCCGGTTTCTGGTGGTCGAGGACTCCATGCACCCAACCCTTCGCCCAGGTGACGGGCTGTTGTCGGTTCGAGGCGGCAATCCCCGTCCGGGTCAGCTTCGGGTCTTTCCCGACCCCACGCTGTCGACCCGCTGGCTGGTGAAACGCGTCGGTGAGGTGCGGGGCCGCGGCCGCAGTGCGATGTTCCAGGCATGCTCGGATAATCCGCGGGCGCCCGGGGTCGTCGACTCGCGCCAATTCGGCTGGGTACCGGCGGCCGGCTCCTACCGGGTGGTGTGGACCGTCCGCGGAGGCTAACGGCGAGGTCAATGCCGGTGGGGTTTCGCGGGCGTGATCCCGAGGTACTCCCACCACGGTTCACTCCCGAGCCGAGATCAAGGCCAACCGAAAGAGAGGCCGCATCATGGGCTTATCAGACAAGATCAGCAACAAGGTCGAGGACGTCGCGGGCAAGGCCAAAGAGGGTGTTGGCAAGGCCACCGACGACAAGAGCACCGAGAACGAAGGCAAGCTCGATCAGGCCAAGTCGAACCTGAAAGACGCCGGCGAAAAGGTCAAAGACGCCTTCAAGCACTGAGGCCGAGTTGGCGATGGTCGGCGTTTCGCGTCGGCCATCGCTTGGCCTTTGCGCCGACGTAAGCCGTTGCGCAGCAGCGCCCCCCGACGGCACACTGCGGTGTGCCCATTGGACTGATCTGCGCGATCCCTCAAGAACTCACCCACCTGCGCACGCTGCTGTGCGATGCGGCGCCGGTACAGACAGCCCATACCGAATTCGTTATCGGAACGCTGGACGGCCATGACGTCGTGCTGGCCGGCTCCGGCATGGGGAAAGTCAACAGTGCGCTGGTCGCGACGGTGCTGGCAGACAGATTCAGTTGTGGCGCAATAGTTTTCTCAGGCGTGGCGGGCGGCCTCGACCCGGCCCTTGCAGTGGGTGACGTGGTGATCGCCGATCGGGTGATCCAGCATGACGCCGGACTGATCGAAGACGAAGGCCTGCAGACCTACCAGGCCGGGCATGTGCCGTTCATCAACCCGACCGACCGACTCGGCTACCGGGTTGATGACGACCTGCTGACACGGGTCATCGACCGGCTCGCAGATTTCACACTTCCCGCACTAACCGGTGCGGCCGGTGGCGCGGACCGGCCGGCGGAAATCAGGTTTGGCACGGTGTTGTCCGGGGACCAGTATCTGCACAGCGACCTGACCAGGGCGCGACTGCACCGCGACTTCGGCGGCCTTGCGGTCGAGATGGAGGGTGGCGCCGTGGCTCAGGTAGCCGAATCGTTCGGGGTGCCCTGGCTGGTCATCCGCGCACTGTCGGATCTGGCCGGACACGATTCCCGGTTCGACTTCCTCGCATTCGTCGACGAGGTGGCCGCGTCCTCGGTGGCGATCCTGCGTCGACTGCTACCCGTGCTCAGTCCATCCGCCCCGCATCGACCAGCCGGATAACCGCCACGCCTTCCTCATCGGAGGCACCCAGGTCCACCTCGACGTCGAATCCCCAATCATGGTCGCCGGCAGGGTCGTCGAGGATCTGCCGGACGCGCCACACCTCGGGCTGCCGGTCGATGATCAGCAATGCGGGGCCACGGGCGTCGGCGCCGATGCCCACATCGTCGTGCTCGGCGAAGTAGGCGTCGATAACATCCGCCCAGCGCTGCGCTGTCCACCCAGAGCCGCTGTCCAGCAGGCCGAGGTCATGCCAGCGGCGCCTGGCGAACAGCTCCACCCTGCGGAACAGTGCGTTGCGGACCATCGCGGTGAACGCCCGTTCGTTGCCGGTCAACGGGCGTGGGCGGGTCGGCACCGAGACCGGGACATCCTGCGTCTGATCTGGGTTGGTGAGCTGTTCCCATTCGTCGAGCAGGCTCGAATCAACCTGGCGGACAAGCTCTCCGAGCCACTCGACGATGTCGGTGACCTCGTCGGTGCGGGCGGCGGCAGGCACACCGGACCGCAGCGCCTTGAAAGCGTCGGACAGATAGCGCAGCACCGCTCCTTCGGAGCGGGTCAGCCCGTAGACGCTGACGAATTCCTTGAAGGTGAACGCGCGCTCCCACATCTCGCGCACGACGGCCTTCGGGGACAGTGTGGCGTCGGCAGCCCATGGGTTGCTCTGCAGGTAGACCTCGTAGGTGTGCTGCAGCAGTTCGTCGAGGGGTTTGGGGTAGGTGACGTCGTCGAGCAGCTCGATGCGTTCGTCGTACTCGATACCCTCGGCCTTCATCGCGGCCACGGCCTCCCCCCTGGCCTTGTTCAACTGGGCCGCCAGGATCTGGCGGGGATCCTCCAGGGTCGCCTCGATCACCGAAACCACGTCCAGTGCATACGTTTCCGATGCTACGTCGAGCACATCGATCGCTGCGAGGGCGAACGTCGACAACGGTTGGTTGAGGGCGAAGTCGGCAGGCAGGTCGACGGTCAAGCGGTAACGGCGGCCGTTGGCCTCGGCCTCGTCGAGCCGTTCCAGCACCCCGGCCTGCAGCAACGAGCGGGCTATGCCAACCGCCTCGCGGATGTGCTGGAGTTGGCGCTTGCGTGGCTCGTGATTCTCGGTGAGTAGCCGGCGCATCGCGAGAAACGGGTCGCCGGGACGATCGACGACGTCGAGGATCATCGCCGTCGAGATCCGCATATTGCTGGTCAGCGGCTCGGGTGAAGCCGTGACCAACCTATCCAGTGTCGACTCGCTCCACGGCACCATGCCCTCGGGTGCCTTGCGGCGCACTAGTTTTCGGAGCTTCTTTTTGTCGTCGGCGGCCTTGGCGAACTGTTTGAGATTCTCCACCTCGTGGTCGGGTGCCTGCACGACGACGGTTCCGGCGGTGTCGTAGCCCGCCCGCCCGGCCCTACCGGCGATCTGGTGGAACTCGCGGGCGTTGAGCAGCCGGGTGCGGGTGCCGTCGTACTTCGACAACGCCGAGAAGACGACGGTCCGGATCGGTACGTTGATCCCGACACCCAGGGTGTCGGTGCCGCAGATGACCTTCAGCAGGCCGGCTTGCGCCAGCTGCTCCACCAGCCGCCGGTACTTGGGCAGCATGCCCGCGTGGTGGACGCCGATCCCGTGCCGGACCAGTCGAGACAAAGTCGAACCAAAGGTCGTCGAGAAGCGGAAGCCGCCGATCAGATCGGCGATCGCTGACTTCTCCTCCTTGGTGCTCACGTTGACACTCATCAGCGCCTGCGCGCGTTCCAGCGCCGAAGCCTGGGTGAAGTGGACGACGTAGATCGGTGCCCGTTTGGTGTCGAGCAGGTCGCCGATCGTCTCGTGCATCGGTGTGGTCGCGTAGCTGTAATACAGCGGCACCGGGCGTTCGGCGTTGGCGACCAGTTCCGTCGGCCGACCGGTGCGCCGCGTCAGGTCCTCGCGCAGGAACGTGACATCGCCGAGCGTGGCCGACATCAGGAGGAACTGCGCGTGCGGCAGTTCCAGCAGCGGCACCTGCCAGGCCCAGCCGCGGTCGGGGTCGCCGTAGAAGTGGAACTCGTCCATGACCACCAGGCCGATGTCCGCATCGGCGCCCTCGCGCAGCGCGATGTTGGCCAGGATCTCAGCGGTGCAGGCGATGACCGGAGCGCCGGCGTTGACTGCGGCGTCGCCGGTCAACATGCCGACGTTGGCCGCACCGAAGACGTCGCAGAGCGCAAAGAACTTTTCGCTGACGAGCGCCTTGATCGGGGCGGTGTAGTAGCTGCGGCTCGCTGCAGTCAGCCCCGCGTAAATCGCACCGGTGGCCACCAGCGACTTGCCCGAGCCGGTCGGCGTCGCCAGCACCACATTCGCGCCGCTGATCAGTTCGATCAGCGCTTCCTCTTGCGCCGGGTACAGCTCGGTGCCGCGGGCCTGCGCCCATGCCGCGAACGAGGCGAACACCGCGTCGGGATCGTCACGCAATGCGCGCAGGGTCGACAGGTCGCTCGGACTCGTGGGCATAGGTATGCCCGATAGGTTACCGGCGCGATGCGGGCCCGGTCATCGTCGCCAGGGCCGGCTGCCTCAAGCAACCGGCGGGCGCCGGACTACTGCGGATGGGTCGCCAGATAGTCGCCGACCGGGATGGGCGCATCGGCGACGTAGCCGATCGGCAGGACGACGTCACCGTCGACGGTGACGCAGTACACGTCCCAGCGGTAGAAACCGGCGAACGAGGCGGGGTCGGCCAGCACCGCCGCGTAGTCCTTGACGGCCGCCACGTATGCGTCGGAGTGGTTGTATCGGTAGATCGCGTGATCGGGATCGGTGGTGAAGCCGTTGGCGGCCAGGTAGCGGCCGGCGGCCATGATGCTGTCGCGGGGTGAGCGGATGTCCCCGCCCTCGCTGTACCCGGCGAACGTCGACGGCAGGAATTGCATGGGGCCGTCCGCTCCTGCGGTGCTCAGGCCGACGATGCTGCCGAGACGGGTCTCGACCAGGTTGATCGCGGCCAGGTAGTTCCAACCGACGCCGCTGGCCGCCTCAGCCTCGTGGTAATAGCCGAGCAGCTCGTCAGCCGGGGCCGGCGCCACGATGCGCCAGGCCGGCAACGTGTCCCGCACGTGGGCCATCGAGGCGAGCTGCCGCCGTGCGTCGACGTTGCGGTCGTACGCCTCGACTAGTTCCGCTGGGATCTTCGGGCGGATGGTGCCGTCCCATTCGGGGTGTCGGCCGATGGCGCGGTAGGCCACCTGCTGGCGGCGGGCTGCGGCAACCAGCGCGGGCTCCGGCGTCGACGGGTCGCGGATGGCCAGCTCGTCGGCGACCAGGTCATCGGCCAGCTGCGCCGGGTCGGGCGCCAGCCGGGGTTGCGCACCGGCGGGAGCTGCGTCGGCCGGTGCCGTCGGTGAGTCCAGCGCCACCGCGGGCATCGACGAAGCGGGTGCATGAGACGCGGATGTGGCCGACGGCGGTGCGGGGGAGGGTGCGCACGCGGCGACGGCCAGCATGACCGTCGCCGGCACGAGGGTCCGGAGTCGGGTGCGCATCGCTGCAGTCTGTCCTACTGCGACGACGAGGACAACGAATTCGGGATGCGATGATGGACAGATCATGCGGATGGATCTCACCTTCGTCGCGGCCGGCATGTTGGCCGTGGCCACGACAGCGACGGTGGTACTCGGCGCGGCCGGAGAATCAGCCCAGAACCTACGAATCACGTTGGCCGACAACACCATCACCGTCGATCCACCTTCAGTCGCGGCCGGTGATGGGTCGCTGACCGACGGTCAGGTCCTGACCCCGTTCGACGTGCAGAACCCCGCCGTCGGCCGCCTCGATCCGCAACTGCTCACCGCGATCCAGCAGGCGGCCACCGCGGCCGCGGCCGACGGCATCACCATGACCGTCACGTCCGGATGGCGTTCACCGGAGTTCCAGCAACGCCTGCTCGACAGCGCCGTTGCCCAGTACGGCAGCCTGGCTGCCGCCCGGCAGTACGTGCAGACTCCTGAGGCGTCCAAACATGTCATCGGCCAGGCAGTCGACGTCGGCGGTGTGGGCGCTGACCAGTGGCTGATCGCCAACGGCGCGCGGTTCGGGCTGTGCCGGATCTACGCCAACGAGCTGTGGCACTTCGAGCTGGCCACCGACCCGGCGGGTAACTGCCCGCCGCTGCTGCCGAACGCCGCGGGCTGAGCAGATCCGCCCGATCGGGCCCGGCTGTCGGTCGCGCGTAGTTTGATCGGGACCATGAGGAGTCTGGACGAAATCCGCGATGCGCTGGAGGCCTGTTACACGTCGATCGAAGGTCTGTGCGATGAGCTGAGTGATGCTGAGTGGGAGGCGCAGTCGCTGTGTCCGGAGTGGGACATGCGCGAGGTGGTTCAGCATGTGGTCAGCATCGAAGCCGTCATGGCTGGTTGGTTGCCGCACGACGACAGCACTCCGCCACCGTTCGAGCGGGCCGCGGAGTTTCTGGCGGGGACTGACGATCCGGCGGTTCTGGTCGAGAAGGTGCGCGCGGTCTTCGCTGAGCGTCGACGGGATCTGGCCGCGCTGAGTGACGCTGATCTGGACCGGCCGTCGTGGATGCCGGTCGGTCCCGGCACTTACGGGCGGTTCCTGGAGATCCGGGTGTTCGATTTCTGGGTGCACGTGCGTGATATCACGATTCCGCTGGGGCGCCTGACCAACGATGGTGGCGTCCCGGCGGAGATGGCGCTGGCACAGGTGGAGAGTTCCATCGGTTATATCGCCGGCAAGAAGGTGGGTGTGCCCGAGGGCAGCAGCATCGCTTTCCGCCTGACGGGGCCGGTCGTTCGGGAGATCGACGTCGCGGTCAACGGACGCGCCAAACAGGTTGACCACCTGGACGATCCGGATGCCACGCTGATCGCGGACTCGACGACGTTCATCATGCTGACCTGTGGGCGTATCGATCCGCAGGCGCAGATCGACTCGGGTGCGGTCAGCTGGACCGGCGACGCTGAGTTGGGTGAGCGTGCGGCCCGCAACTTGAGGTTCACGATGTGAGCGGGCGGCCGGAGTGCGTCGATTTTCATTTCGACGTGATGTGCCCGTATGCGTATCAGACGTCGCGGTGGATGTGTGAGGTGCGGGACCGGACCGGTCTGGTGGTGAATTGGCGGTTTTTCAGCCTCGAGGAGGTCAACCGCCAGGAGGGCAAGAAGCATCCGTGGGAGCGCGAGTGGTCCTATGGCTGGTCGATGATGCGGATCGGGGCGCTGTTGCGCCGCCAGTCGATGGCGGATGTGGAGGCGTGGTATCAGCGGGCCGGTCGGGCCTTGCATGTCGAGGGGCACAAGCCGCACGAGCCGGCGGTGGCCCGGCATCTGCTCGAGGAGCTCGGTTTCGATCCGGGGTTGGTGGATCAGGCGATCGCCGATCCCAGCACCGGCGATGAGGTGCTCGCCGATCACCAACGGGTGGTGGCCGCTGATGGCTATGGCGTGCCGACGCTCTTCTTCCCCGACGGGCAGTGTTTGTTCGGCCCGGTGCTCATCGACCCGCCGACCGGGGAGGCGGCGCTGCGGTTGTGGGACGCCGTCGTCGCGTGGACAGAATTCCCACATCTCTACGAGCTTCAGCGGCCCAAGACATCTGCCGACGAGCAGGCGATCGCCGAGACGTTCCGGCCGTATCTCGAGGCACGTGACTGGGTGTCGATCAACCGCGGCGAGGTCATCAGCTTCGGGGACTAGGGATGCTCGAATTCGGTTCTGCGGATTGGCTTTATCCCCAGTCTCGGGTTCATCCCCAGATTGGCCTCGCGGTCACTTTCTGTCGGCGCTGGAGCGTAATGTTTCGAACATGAGTTCGATCGACGGACTTCTGGACACGCTCGACGAGGTCGTCGCGTCCCTTGCCGCGGTCGATTTCGATACCTTGCCTGCGCCGAAGCGGTTCGCGGTATTGGAGCGGTTGGAGAATGCGCGACGCCTGCAGGTGGCGGTGTCTCATGCCGGGGTGGCCCGGTTGGAGCGGTTCGAAGGCTGCCCACCCATCGGAATCACCTTGGCCGATGTGTTGCGGATCAGTCCGCGGGAGGCCAAGCGGCGCATCCGGGACGCCGAACAACTCGCACCGCGGACCACCTTGACCGGTGAACCGCTTCCGCCGCTGCTGCCGGAAACATCTCAGGCGTGGCATGACGGGCAGCTTGATGGTGAGCATCTGCGGGTGATCCAGAAGTTTTTCCGTGACCTGCCCGACCACGTCCCACCGGCCGAGGTGGACAAGGCCGAACGCTCGCTGGCCGAGCACGCGGTGAATCTGCGCCCGGATCAATTAGACAAGGTCGCCCACCGGTTGACGCTGCATCTCAACCCGGACGGCACGTTCTCCGATGAGGATCGTGCCCGCAAGCGCGGATTCGTGTGGTGCGGCGGCCAACAGATAGACGGCATGAGCGTCGGCCGGCTGATCGCCGACCCGGAACTACGCTCGGAGCTGGACGCCTGGTTCGCGAAATTCGCCGCCCCGGGCGTGTGCAACCCCGCAGATGAGTCGCCGACGATGACCCCCTCTGAGCAAGTCGCCGAACGCGATCTGCGCAGCCATGGCCAGCGCCAGCACGACGCGTTGACGGCGTTGGTGCGCGGCCAGCTGGGGGATCCGAAGTTCGGTCAGCACAAGGGGTTACCGGTGACGGTGATCGCCACCGCCACCGTCCAAGACCTGCAAGCCAAGGCCGGGCATGCGGTCACCGCCGGCGGCACCCTGTTGCCGATCCCGGACCTGATTCGGATGGCCGCCCACGCCTATCACTACCTGGCCTTGTTCGACGGAGTGAACGGGCGGGCGTTGTGGCTGGGTCGCGATCGCCGGTTCGCCACCGCGGATCAGCGAATCATCCTGCACGCCAAGGATCGCGGATGTACCCGACCGGGCTGCGACGCCCCCGGCTACCACAGCGTGGTCCACCACGCCGCCCAAGACTGGAAAAACGGCGGCAAAACCGACATCAACGACCTCACCCTGGCCTGCCCACCCGACAACCAACTCGTCGAAACCGGCGGCTGGAACACCCGATTACTGCCCAACGGCCAAACTCAATGGATCCCACCACCAGGACTCCCCATGCTCAAAGGTGGCGTCAACGACTACCACCACCCAGTACGGCTTCTGCCCAAAGACGACGAAAGGGACTAAAGATCGTCCTCGTCGCTGTCGTCTTTTGATGGGTCGGACAACGACAACCGGAAGATCAATGACATCAACCACAAGATGAACACTGCTGAGAAGATGTCGAACCACTGGAACGGAAAGAACGCACCGTCGATCGAGAGCACCAGTACGGTCTCGGCCACCCCGAACACCGCCAGGAAGAGCCCGATGCGCCAGCGACTGAGTGTTCGATGTCGTTGCGTGCGGCGCAATTCCACCGCGAGCGTGAGCAAAAGCAGCGGCAGCACCTGGGCAAGGGTGGCCGCGGTCTTGCTATCCACCAACACGACAGTCACCGGGTGTGCCACGGGGGTGTCCTCCTGATCAATGGCAGTGTGCCACCGCGACACTGCGCCGCCCGGCATGATCAAGGTATGCGTGTCAACCGAATCATCGCCGACCTTGTGGTCCCCGATCTCGAAGCGGCGAAAGGCTTCTACACCGGCTACCTCGGGCTGGACGACGAAGAATTCAACCTCGGGTGGGTGGCTCGCTACACCAGCTGTGAGACCGGTGCGAACGTGCAGCTGCTTACCAGCGACGCGGCCGGGCCCGAGGCACCCGTCGTCTCGGTGCTGACCGATGATGTCGACGCGGCCTACGCCGAAGCCGTTGAGCGTGGCTATGAGATCGTCCACCCGTTGACGACGGAGTCGTGGGGCGTGCGGCGGTTCTTCGTTCGCGATCCGGGCGGCAACGTACTCAATGTCGTCGGTCACCCCGACTGAGCCCTAACCGGTGGGCGTCGCGCCCAGGACCCGCTGCAAGTCACCCTTCATGGCTTGGAGCTGAGCGCCCCAGTAGCCCCAGCTGTGGGTTCCGCTGGGCGGGAAATTGAACACCGCGTTGTGTCCGCCCGCGGCCAGGTATTTGCGCTGGAATTCTTTATTGGTATTCAGCGTGATGTTCTCCAGGTAACCGGCCGAGAACAATCCGCCGGCGTTGACATCGTCGCCGTAGTCGAGTTCGGATGGCGCACCCGTGCCGCAGTAGATCCACACCGCAGTGTTGTTGGCCACCAGCCTGGCGATGTTGACCATCGGGTCGTTGCGCTGCCAGGCCGGATCACTGCGCGGACCCCACATGTCCGTGGATCGGTACCCGCCGCCGTCCTTCATGGCCAAGCCGATCAGCGTCGGCCACAGACCCAGCGACGGATTGAGGAACCCGGACAGTGAACTGGCGAAGATGAATTGGTCGGGATGCCAGATCGCCAGCGTCAGGGCCGCGCTGCCCGACATCGACAGTCCGACGACCGCGTTGTTGATCGGGGTGATCGCTCTGTTGGTGGCCAGCCAGGTCGGCAACTCCTGCGTCAGAAAGGTTTCCCATTTGTAGGTCACCGTCCCGTTGGACCCGGCCGCGGGTTGGTACCAGTCGCTGTAGAAGCTGGACTGACCGCCGACCGGCATCACCAGCGACAGACCGGATTGGTAGTACCACTCGAAGGCCGCGGTATTGATATCCCAGCCACTCGCGTCATCGAGGGCTCGAAGGCCGTCCAACAGGTACACCGCGTGCGGGCCGCCGCCCTGGAACTGGACCCGGATGTTGCGGCCCATCGCCGGGGACGGCACGTCGAGTTGCTCCACCGGCAGGCCCTGCCGCGAGTATGCGGCGGCCGGTGCAGTCTGTCCGGTCAGCCCCACTACCCCGGGAGCCAGCATGACCGCCGTGGTGACGACCGCGAACCGCCGCACCCAACGGACCGCAGCGCGCACCGAGGTCATCACGTTCAGCAAGGTAGCAACGCAATGCCCCTCGGCCCGGCCTGGCACACCTGCCGTAATGCCTTTGTGATCAGACGAATTGGGGCCGGTGCATCAGGCAGCCCTGGCACGCACGCCCAATACCGGTTGCCGGCTCTCGCGATCGCAGAAGTCCGCCGCCCACGGCCAGCGGCCGCGGCCATCCGCCCAGACCAGTTGCAGCGCGCGAATGGGCCCATACAGGGCGACCGCGAAACCCATGTGCGCGTCGGGATGCTCGACCTCCACGACCTCCAGCATTGGACAGCCGCAGAGAGTGAACTGTTGGCCCGCGGTGAGCTGCACGCCCCGAAGAATGTGTTCGGCCGACCCGTCGAGCACCCGAAGGGCACGTTGCGGCGACACATTGGTGATCAGCAGCTCGGGCACGTCGTAGTCGCTCAACCCGATCGTGTACGCGAACGGCATCTGCGGGGATTCGACGTATTGCACCGTCCAGCCCCGCCGCAGAATCTTTCCGCGCACCTCGTCGAGGTAGTCGGTGACGGTGCTGCCCGGGTGATCGCAGATCCAGCACATGACGGTGCCCCTTTCGTCTGTCTTCAGCGGCTCATCGACACCATGCACCGAGGGTCCGACAAATCCTCGAACAGACGTTCGTCTGGTCAGCGAGAAACCCACGCACCGCCGTGCAGCACGTCGGCCACTGCCAGGCCGGCATCGAGCGTGACCAGGTCGGCCCGCGCGCCGAAGGCCAGTTCGGGGGAGGGAAGACCCAGGGCGCGAGCCGGATTCACCGAGGATTGGCGCACCGCGACCAACAACGCCTCGTCGCGGGGCAGTCCGCTGTGGGCGACCGCGAACCGGAACACCCGGTCCATCGTCGCGGTGCTGCCCGCGATGGTGGCGGTGCCCGCCAGGGTCGCGACGCCGTCGGCAACCTCGACGTCCATCCGCCCGATCCGATAGCGCCCGTCGCTCGCCCCGGCCGCAGCCATCGCGTCGGTGATCAACGACAGCCGGTCGGAGCCGGCGACCCGGGTCGCGTGCCGGTACAGGGCGGCGTCGACGTGCACTCCGTCGGCGATCAACTCCACGGTCACCCGCGGGTCCTCCAGCAGCGCGATCACCGGGCCGGGCTCACGGTGGTGGATCGGGCGCATCGCGTTGAACAGATGGGTCCCCACTGTGGCGCCCGCGGCGATCGCCGCCCGCGTCTGCTCGTAGGTCGCCTCGGTATGCCCGACTGCTGCCACCGCACCGGCAGCCACGACCTGCTCGATCGCCGCGATCCCGCCGAGCCGCTCCGGTGCCAGGGTGACCATCCGGATGGTCCCGCCACCTGTTTGCAACACGGTCTCGAGCTCACCGGGATCCGGATCGCGCAGCAGCACAGGATCGTGCGCCCCGCATCGTTCGGCCGCCAGCCACGGCCCCTCCAGATGGATACCGGCGAGCAGACCGCCGTGGACCTGGCCAGCCAACACCTCGACCTGATGCAGCAGGTCGGTGGGCCCGGCCGAGACCAGTGACGCGATCAGCGTGGTGGTGCCGCGGCGGCGATGCAGGTCGACGGCGGCCACCGTGTCGAATCGGGTCGCCGCAGAGAAATCCGACCCGCCACCCCCATGCACGTGGGTGTCGACGAAACCGGGCACCACGGTGTCCAGGTCACGGTCGGCTGGCCCGGGTGGTGCGCCGGCACCGACCGCTTGCACCGCGGTACCCGAGACCTCGATCCAGCCCGGCCGCAACAACTCTCGGCCGGTCAGCAGCGTCTGGGCGGTGAGCAGCACTCAGATTCCCTGCCACGCAGGCTTGGACAGGTAGGTTTCGCGGTAGTAATCGGCCAGTTGCAGTCGGCGCGCCGCGCCCCCGTCGAGCAGCACGGTGACGTGGTGGTGGTGCTGCAGGACGGTGGCCGGCCACATCGCGCTCACCGGCCCCTCGACGAGCTGGTGCACCGCTTCGGCTTTGGTGTGGCCGGTGGCCACCAGGATCACGTGGCGGGCTGCCATGATGGTGCCCAACCCCTGTGTCAAGCAGTGTGTCGGGACCCGGTCGACATCGCCGTCGAAGAAGCGAGCGTTGTCGATACGGGTCTGGCGCGTCAGCGTTTTGATCCTGGTGCGCGAGGCCAGGGACGAGCCGGGCTCGTTGAAACCGATGTGGCCGTCAGTACCGATCCCCAGGATCTGCAGGTCGATGCCGCCCGCCTCGTCGATCGCTTGTTCGTAGCTCGCACAGGCTGCTGGAATGTCGGCGGCCAGGCCGTCGGGACCGGCCACCGCGCCGGGGGCGAAGTCGACGCGTGAGACGAACGCGGCGTCAATCACATTGCGGTAGCGCTGGGGATGGTCGGCGGGTAGGCCGACGTACTCATCGAGGGTGAAGCCGCGGGCTTGACGAAAGGTGATCCGCCCCGCTTCGTATCGGTCCGCCAGTTCGTCGTAGATCGACAGCGGTGACGAACCGGTGGCGAGCCCCACAACCGCTGTCGGCTTGCGGGTCAGCAGCGCCTCGATCGCGTCGGCCGCAATGGTGCCGATCTGTTGCGCGTCGTCGGTGATAATGACTTCCATTGATCTAAGCCCTATTTGTTGGCTGTGAAAAGTGCTGAGCCAGCGGTGATTCCGGACCCTGTAGCGACCACCTCGTCAACGACGACATTACCTGGCTCGCGCTCGTCCACAACCACCACGGGAACAACAGGATTCAGGCCCGCCGCCACCACCGTCGGAACGTCATAGGTGATCACTGTCTGACCGGCGGCCACCGTGTCGCCCTCGGCGACGTGGGCGCTGAAGGCGGCGCCGTTCAGCGTCACCGTGTCCAGCCCGAGATGGACCAGAACACCGACGTTCTCACTCGTCACGATGATGTAGGCGTGCGGCATCAGCTTGAGTATGCGCCCGCTGACGGGTGCCACCGCGTCGATCACCTCACGTGGCGGATCGACCGCGGCGCCGTACCCCACCATGCCCTGTGCGAAAACCGGATCGGGCACGTCGGCGAGAGCGACGGCGCGCCCGGAAACCGGCGCGTGAACGGGTGTCGTGCTCACATCGACTCCTTGCTTGGTGATGGTCGTAGACAATAGAGACTCGGCGCACGCGGGCGTGGCGAAAACTTCGTCTCACATGCGAAGGTTTGTTTAAGCTTCGGCTGTGCTGCGACAAAGGGAGGTCGTCCCGTCATGAGCGAAACCACCAAAGATTCAGGGGCACAGCAAAAGTCGGGATTGCGTATACCGGGCTTCGCGCAGCTGCAACGGCTCGGCAAGAGTTTGATGCTGCCGATCGCCGTCCTTCCGGCGGCGGGCATCCTGCTGCGGCTGGGCCAGGACGACCTGCTTGGCCGGATCAAGGCGCCGGTGATCGGGCCATTCTTCCAGGCGATGAGCGCTGCCGGTGGGGCGCTGTTCGACAACCTGCCGCTGCTGTTCGCCATCGGCGTGGCGATCGGCTTCGCCCGCAAGGCCGATGGCTCGACCGCGCTGTCGGCCGCCGTCGGCTACCTGGTGATGCAGGCGGTCTTCAAGACGATGTCGCCGTTCGTGCTCGCCGGTCAGCTCAACAAGGCCGGTGAACAGGCGCAGATCGACTACAAGGTTTTCGGCGGGATTGTCGTCGGCCTGCTCACCGCATGGCTCTTCGACCGCTACCACACCATTGCGCTGCCGTCGTATCTCGGTTTCTTCGGGGGTCGGCGTTTCGTGCCGATCGTGGTGTCGGTGGCGTCGCTGTTCCTGGCATTCGCGCTGAGCTACTTCTATCCGGTGTTCGATGCAGGCCTGACTGGCCTCGGCAAGTTCATCACCGGTGCCGGCGCGCTCGGCGCTTTCGTCTACGGATTCGCCAACCGCATGCTGATACCGCTTGGCTTGCACCACATTCCGAACTCCTACATCTGGTTCCTCTACGGTGACTATCAATCGCCGAGTGGCAAGCTTGTTACCGGTGACATCCCGCGCTTCACCGCGGGTGACCCGACCGGCGGTGCGTACACGGCGGGCTTCTACCCGATTCTGATGTTCGGCCTGCCTGCCGCGGCGCTGGCGATGATCCACGTCGCGAACAAGAAGCAGCGCAAGGTCGCGGTCGGCATTCTGGCCGCTGCCGCGCTGACCGCGTTCCTGACCGGCGTGACCGAACCGCTGGAATTCGCCTTCATGTTCGTGGCGTTCCCGCTCTACGTCGTGCACGCCGTGCTGACGGGATTGTCGCTGGCCATCGCCTACTTGCTCGACATCCATCTCGGGTTCTCGTTCTCAGCGGGCCTGATCGACCTGGTGCTCTACGGCAATGCGCCCGCGGCAAAGAACGTCCCGCTGTTGATCGCGATGGGGCTGGTCTACTTCGTGGTGTATTACCTGCTGTTCCGGTTCGTGATCACCAAGTGGAACATGCGAACCCCCGGACGCGAGCCCGACGCGGAGTTCGACGCCGAACAGCGGGCCAACCTCAGCGAGGGCGCGGAATCGGCTACGGCGGTCGACGCGGAAGGCGCCGTCGGCGCCCTCAAGGCTGCCCCGGTCGCCGTCGACAGCAAGGCCGAACAACTTATCGCGGCCTTCGGTGGCCGGGAGAACCTACGCAACGTTGACGCCTGCATTACCCGCCTGCGCATGGAGGTGGTCGACACCAGCAGAGTCGATCAGGGCCGGCTACGCCTACTGGGCGCCGCCGGTGTGATCGAAATCGGCGACAGTGTGCAGGCTGTATTCGGCACGCAAGCCGAGGCGCTCAAGAACGAGATCACCGACGCGCTATAGAAACGGCCGAGTTTCGCATCCTCGCGGCCAGATCGCGCAAAGGAAACGCATAGGCTTCGAAGCTTTATCGATCCGTGTTCCTACTGTGACTCAAGTGGCCCATTGTTACCGAAGTGACATTTGTGGCTCTTGCACTTGAGCCCTAACAGCCATAGCGAGGAACCACATGACCGTTCGCACATTCGGCGCCGAGGTACTCACCGTGACCGCCGGGGTGTTCATCGCCGCCACAACCTGGCCGGCCGCGGCACACGCCGACCCGGTCGACACCAGCGGCCTCCTGAGTGCGGTCGGGATCGGCAATGGCGGCCCGATCACCCAACTGATCGAGCAAATCGGACAACAGATCTGCCCGTTGCTCGCCAAGCCGGGCAGCAGCCTGGTTTCCAACGCCACGACCGCAAGCGGCTATGGCGGCCTCGCCTCGCAGGTCACCGGGTTTGTGGCGGAACAGGCCATCAAGTCGCAGTGCCCCGCGGCCATGACCCAACTGGCCAACGGCAACTTCGGGCCGATCATGACGCTCATGAGCACCGCCAACCAGGCTTCGGGGACGCTCAACACGCTGAACGGCACGGCGGTGCCGGGACTGTCGTCGGTGCCATCACTCACGTCCTCGGCGGCTGGCGTGCTCAGTCCCTGACCAGGGCTGCGGTCCAGCTCATCGCCGCTAACGGAGCTAGCCCCGCCGTCGATAACGTGGTTAGGTGGCAGTAACTCCCAAAGGCGGAAAACTCGTGACGGTGAAACGACGACGGCTCTTTATCGCGGCGGCAGCGGCAGCGTTGGTGTCGGGCTCGGTGGCGTTCGCCGCCCCGGCGGCCGCAGACTGCCCCAGCGGCACGGTCCCCACCCGATTCCCCGGAGTGTGTACTGCCGGCCAGTCGGGCGGCCAGATCCCCCAGGCCGTCGGCCCGACGGACATCACGACCAACATCCAGCCGAACCAGATCCCCACGATGAACGGGATCCCGTGCAACTTGTGGCACTCGGTCACCTGCTGGGCGATGGCCCAGAACGGCGGCTAGCCCTCAGGCGCGATCAGATCCCGGTAGCGGCGCCATCCTCAGTGTCGACGGCGGCTGGGCCGCAACCTGACCCGGTGTCAGGATGGGGGGATCCGCCCGCCGGCCGCATCCTCGAGTTGCTCGAGGGCGGGCTGCAGCGCTTTGGTGAATTCGTCGATATCGCGGCAGATTTCGGGCGTGGTCGAAACCCCGAAATCCAGCGAGCCGCAATAGCTCAGGCAGGTGATGTTCAGGCCGACGTCGAGCATCAGCGGACCGATGGGCACCAGGGTCTCGACCCGCGCGCCCGCTAGATACAGCGGGAAGTCCGGGCCCGGCACATTGGAGACCACCAGGTTGATGGGTACCACGTGGTCGCCCAGGTGGGCCGCGGAGTAGGCCCGCACCGCCAGCCCCAACAATCCGGGCGGGGTGGTCTCGGTCAGGCCGACCAGCTGATGATCAGACAGGGTCTTGGCCATTTCCTTCGCTCCGCAGGAACTTTCGTAGATCGCCGTGAGTCGCTCGACAGGGTCGGCGATGTCGGTGGCCAGTCGCACGGTCGTCGACGTCATCTGATTTCCGGCGGTAGACGACTCCGTATGCGTCGACACCGGAACCTGAGCGACCAGCGGCCGGTCAGGCAGCTCACCGCGAGCTTGCAGATAATCCCGCAAGGCACCCGAAATGATAGCCAGGACAACATCATTGACTTTCACGTCGAAGGCCTGCTTGACGGCTTTGACCCGGTCGAGCGACAAACTCGCATACGTCACCCGCCGCTGCATGGATAGTTGCGTGTTGAACCGGGTGGTCGGGGCCTCGAAGAAATTCGGCGGTTTATTGGCAACCTTGCGGGCCGCGAGCTGCTGGGTCACGGTCTGCTGCACTACCCGGGCCACCCGGTAGGGGGTCATCACGGCGATATTCACAAGTGCACCCAATGCTCGCCGTTCGATGCCCGGCAAGTGGCCGTTGGCGTCGGGAACCGCGGTGGCCGGTGGCCGCGGTTCGGCGGTGACGTCGAGAAGAATCTCACTGAGCCCCGCGCCAGATACCCCGTCGATGACGGCGTGATGAATCTTGGTCAGGTAGGCGATGCGCCCGCCCGCTAGACCCTCGATGAACCACATCTCCCACAGCGGGCGGTCGCGGGCGAGCTGGAAGGACATCAGCCGGCTGACCAACGCGTCGAGTTCGGGTCGTCCACCCGGCCCGGGAAGGGCGACGTGCCGGAGGTGGTAGTCGATGTCCAACTCGGTGTCTTCGACCAGCCAGGGCCGGTCCAGGCCGTGGCGTGCACCGGCGATGCGGTGGCGCAGGATCGGCAGTTCGGGCAGCCGGCTCACCATCAGCTGACGCACCGCGTCGAAGCTGAAGCCCGGCACCCCGGCGGGATCACAGATTCCCAGCGCACCGATATGCATCGGGCAGGACTGGGTGTCCGCCCACCAGAATGCCGCGTCGAGGCCGGAGAGGCGCCGGACGGCGTCGGTGCTCACCCGCTCGGTGTTACCAGGATCACCGTTCGGCAAACGACCAGTCGAGCCGGGCACCCAGCGTCCGCACACCATTGCGAAACCAGGTCCGGAGGTGACGCGCTGATACGCTGCCAACGGTCACCGGTGCTGAAGATCCCGGTGTGGCGGGGTCCGGCCCGTCTGACGAGGTGGCGTCGGCGGTGACGTTGCGGTGACGTCGAAAAGCGGGCAAGGCAAAGAACTCGGAAATGGGAATCGTGCGAACCGGAGAAATCAAAGCTCTGACCGGTCTTCGCATCGTCGCCGCCATGTGGGTGGTGCTGTTCCATTTTCGCCCGCTGATCTGGGAAGCCTCCCCGCGCCTCAAGGACGACCTAGCGCCGCTGTTCAACGCCGGAGCCCAAGGGGTTGACCTGTTCTTCATCCTCAGCGGCTTCGTGCTGACCTGGAATTATCTCGACCGGATGGGATCGCACTGGTCCGGCCGGGCCACCCTGCATTTCCTGTGGCTGCGGCTGTCCCGGGTGTGGCCGGTGTACCTGGTGACCATGCACATCGCGGCCGCGTGGATCATCTTCACGCTGCACGTCGGCACCGTGCCGTCCCCGGACGTCGAGAAGCTCACCGCCATCAGCTACGTGCGCCAGCTCTTCATGGTGCAGCTGTGGTACGAACCGTTCTTCGACGGCACCAGCTGGGACGGGCCGGCCTGGTCGATCAGCGCGGAATGGCTGGCGTACCTGTTGTTCGGCGGGATCGTCCTGGTGATCTTCCGGATGGCGCGGGTGACTCGGGCGCGCACCCTGCTGCTGCTGGCCTTCGCCGCCGCCCTGCCGCCGACGGTCCTGCTGCTGGCCAGCGGTCACCTCTATACGCCGTGGAGCTGGCTGCCGCGCATCGTGGCGCAGTTCGCGGCCGGCGCGCTGGCCTGCGCGGCAGTGCGGCGTCTGCAACTTGGCAACGGTGCACAGCGCATTGCGGGCGTCGCCGCGATGCTGCTGACCGCCGCGATTGTCGGCATCCTCTACTACTACGACGCGAACCCCGTCGCCGGCATGGTCGACCCCGGTGGGGTGGTTGCCCTGCTGTTCATGCCATTGGTGGTCACGCTGTCGATCGGTGTGGGCAGCCTGCCGGCCCTGCTGTCCACCCGGCTGCTGATCTATGGCGGCAAGATCTCGTTCAGCCTCTACATGGTCCACGAGATCGTGCACACCTCGTGGAATTGGGCGGTGCAGGAGTACCAGATCGACCTGCCCAAGTCGGTGCAGAAGATCGTCGTCGTGGGTCTGATCGCCGCCGCGGTCGCCTTTTCGATGCTGTTGTTCCATGCGGTTGAGGAACCGGCCCGGCGCTGGATGCGCAGAATGGTCGATTTCCGTGACGTCCAGCACGATGTGCACACCGGTCCACCGGCGGCGGAGGGCAGCCGGCTGGCCTCCATCGACCAGGCCCGCGATGCGCGCCCGCCGCAGTCCTCGGCCCGCGCCGGGTAGCGCCCCGGACCCAGCCTTGCTGTGCGCCAACACCTTCCGTGCCTGTAGTCTGCCTTGGTCGGGCGTGAATTCAGTGAGGTGTCGTTGACCCGCAGGGAAGTCCTTGTGCGTGTCACCACGGCGGGTTTATCGGCCGCTGTGGTGTTGGCTGCGATTCTCGGCTATTCGCAGCCGTCGGTCGGTTACGCCTTGGCTAACCGTGGCTCGCAACTCAGCCGCATCGCGGTCATCGGTGACTCGTACACAACCGGCACCGACGAGGGCGGGCAGGGGCCGCAGTCATGGACCTCCCGAGCCTGGCTGTTGTTGGCCAGCCAAGGGGCCAGGGTCGACGCCAACGTGGCGGCTGAGGGCGGCGCCGGCTATGGGATCCGCGGCAACCGGGGCAGCTTGTTCGAGGACCTCACCACCCGCGTTGTGGATCGCGATGACGCCCTGGTGGTGTTCTTCGGGTCCCGCAACGATCAACCCGTCGACATGCAGGCGTATCCCAGGCTGGTCGGCGACACGTTCCAGATCGCGCGGCGGGCGGCCCCCAAGGCAAAGTTCCTGGTGATCGGACCGCCGTGGCCGACAGCTGACCCGCCGCCGGAGGTGTTAGCCCTCCGGGACTCGCTGTGTGCACAGGCCAGGGCTGCGGGCGCGGTCTTCATCGACCCGCTCGCTGAAGGGTGGTTCGTCGGGCGACCAGACCTGATCGGCCCGGACGGCGTCCACCCCACCGATGCCGGACACGCCTACATGGCTGAGAAGATCGCGCCGCTGATTCGCAGCCAGCTGGCTATCCCGCTGTAGGCGGTGGGTCAGCTCAGCGCATGTGCGGTTCCAGCAGGGCGGTCCAGCCCTTGACCAGCTGATCCCATTCGCCCTGGCAGCCGTCGGCCCGGCCCTCCGGGAGCAGCCCCGAGCTGACAATGTCGGCGTTGGCTTCCGGGTTGGATCCATAGATCCAGCAGTCGAAGTTGTAGGCCCGGGCTTGGTCGAGGGTGTGGACGTCGGAGAAGGCTTCCTGTTCCAGGGGGCCGCCTTCCTTACTGAGCACCGAGTATTCGCGGGCGGTGTCCTTGGCGGCCTGCACGAAGTCCTGGTCGACATGTCCGTCGGCGTACGGCGCCAGCAGTTCGTAGGCCGCGAGCTGATCGGCCACATCCTCTTCGCGTCCGGTGACGGGCAGGTCGTAGATGTCGATCGCCATGTGGCCGACCTCGTGGAAGAACGCTCCGATCGCGATCCGCCGTGCGGTCTCCTCGGGTTTGGGGTCGGAGGCGAAGATCCGCTCGCTCTCGGCGATGTCCTCGTAGCACAGCGTCAGCTTCTTGTCGCCGGGGCTCCAGAAGTCGTTGGCCTCTCCGCACTGCGCGCCGACGACGGGGATGTCGTAGGGGAGGACGTACCAATCGCTGACCGACTTGGCAATGTCGTCCACAAAGTGCGTCTTCTCCATGAGATCTCGTCCGGCGATGGCCTCCGGAGTGGTTGCCTCCTCGTAGGTGACGACCATCTGGCCGGATTTGTCTCCGGTCTTGGCTTTCGGTGCGGGATACCCGGCGGCCGACGTTGCCTCGACCGCCGATGCCGTCGGAGGGTCGGCGTTGGTCGACGCCGGTTTAGTGTCGCCGCCGTGTTGCGCGCCGCATCCCACGGCCAGCAACCCGACGGCCACCACCAATGCCCCTGAGCGTGCCATCGCGACCTCCTCTGCGACCCCCACGACGGCGGCCGGACTGACCGCGCAGCATCAGTATGGGATCGTTTCCGTGATGCGCAGACGCTTACGGCTACGGCGTCGCCGGGGTCACCGACCGACAGCGCTCGTGGCGACACTTGCGGTGGTCCTCGCGATGTTTGCTGCCGACCGCCCGACACCACCGTCGCCCTACAACCTGATTACGGGCCCGTTTGCCCGGTTGCTCGCCCAGTCCGTTGATCTGGGGCCGGCCGGCGCCAAACGGGTCCAGCTGACCGCAGAACTGCAGACGCCCACCGAACCGGTGGCATTGAGCAAGTGGGCCACCTCGCACGGAATAGCGGTGCGATGGCGCGCTGGTGACCCGTGGGCGATCCTCGAGGGTGCGCCGCGCGCGATCGCCCGTGCCTTCGACGTCGAGGTGCACGACTATCGGCGCGCCGGCGGACCGGTGTTCTATGCCTCCCCACAGCAGCCCAATGTCCCGCGACAACTGCGTGCGGAAGTTGCGGACCTGGGCCGGATTCTCGGGTACACGCCGCATCACGAAGGCACGCCGCCGACTCCACCGCTCGACGTCCCCAACGGCGGACTGCTGCCGACCGAACTGCTCACCGCCTACAACGTCAGCCCGCTGACCTCCGCCGGATATACCGGCCAAGGCCAGACGGTGGTCGTCTTCACCTTCGACGGCGTCGATCAGCGTGACCTGGACAAATTCTCCGATTGGTTCACGCTGCCGAGGATCAACCTGGACGTGATGGGCGGGATGCCGCCAGAGCGGCGCGGCGAGGCGACGATGGACGTGCAGATGGTCCATGCAATCGCGCCATCGGCCCGGATCGTCCTGGTCAACGCTCGTCCTACCGCCGAAGGTGACGCGGCGTACGTGAAACTCGGGCAGCTGATGGAGGAGGTCGACGGCCGCTACCCCGGCGCGGTGTGGAGCTTCTCGATCGGCTGGGGCTGCGATCGCCTGCTCGCCAGGGCGGACCTGGCGCCGGTGCGCTCGGCGCTGGCCCGCGCGCATCGCAACGGGACCACGGCCTTCGTCGCCAGCGGCGACCTGGCCGGCCTGGAATGCAAAGGCGGCCACGACTGGTCGGATCCGCCCAGCCCCGACGACTACGGCGTCGACGCGATCGCCTCGCTGCCGGAGGTGACCGGCGTCGGCGGCACAACGCTGTCCACCGACTCGGAAGGCCAGTGGCTGGCCGAACAGGGCTGGTACGACGTCCCACTGACCCAGGGAAGCGGTGGCGGCGCATCGGTGCTGTTCGACCGCCCCTCGTGGCAGGACACGTCGGAGCACTCCGGCCCACGGGACAAACGGCTGGTTCCCGATATCGCCGCGGTGGCCGATCCGTTCACCGGCGTCAAATTCGTGTTCAACGGGCAGATATCGGTCGGCGGCGGCACGTCGCAGGCGGCGCCGATCTGGGCCGGGCTGGCGGCAGTGATCAACCAGTTCCTCACCGCCCGCGGTCTGGCGCAACTCGGGGACTTCAACCCGCTGATCTACGAGATCGCCAGCGGGTCGCAGGTGCCGGGATTCCGAGACGTCTACCTCGGGGCCAACGCCGTGACACCCGTCGTGCCCGGCTACGACATGATCACCGGGTTGGGAACCCCCAACGTCGACAACCTGATGAAAGCCATCCTCGTCCTGAAGTCGTTGCGCCGATGACCGACACGGCTGCAGATCGAGAAGATGCGGGATCATTCGCGGGCTATGCCGTACCGGCCGGCAGTTACCGGGCACGCAACGAGCGCGGTCCGGGGTACTTCCTGACCCTGGGCATCTGGGTGGTTGTGCTGGTGACGGCGATGATGGCGCTGAGCGTCGTCGCGACTCGGATCACCCCGGCGCCGATCAAATATCGTTGCCCGCCGGATTGCGGCCGTCCCCCGACCGGACTGCCGGTGGCAACCAACCCGCGCTACTTCGCGCCCGACGGGTCGTTCTCGGTGTCCTACCCGGCGCCCGGTACGGCGTACGACGTCACCATGGAACCCAACGGGGTGCGGGCCGAGTTGACCGTCGGTGACGGGGGGACGTTGCGGTTGTTCAGTGAACCGGCCCAGGGTCGAGATGCCCGTCAGGTGGCCGCGGACCTGTTGGCCAAGATGTTCCCCGACGCGGTGACGGCCTACGAGCTGCCCAACGCGATCCTGGGATACGAACCTGGTTACGGCGAGGTCGCCGACGACTGGCCGAAGGGCACGTCGGCCGATTCAGAGCATCTGCGGATCATCATCGTCGTCGCGGTCAAGAACGACTTGGCGCTGGTCGCCGGTGCGGTCGGGCCATTCCATCAATTCGGACCCGACGACGGACCGGGACCGCCGTCGCCGGCCAACCTCGACATCGCCAAGGACATGGGCAAGTACGTCAACAGCTTCATGTGGCGCGGCGACCCGCCTCGATAGTCGCTAATCCTGAACGGCTTTGGCGACCGCGATGCAGGTCGTCAGCCAGCCGGTGTCGCTTCGCTCTCCCCCTCGCCTGCGGCCGGGCGGTACCCCCAGCCCGCCGGGATCCTGCACAGCCCACATAGCGTTGATCACCATCCGGACCACCACCCAGGCCCGAGCCCGGTCCTCGTCGAACTCGGCCGCGTCGACCAGCGTGTAGAAGCGCCTGCGGATCCCATCACGGATGTCGCCGGCCATCTCGTCAAAGCGGTTCCACAACATCGGCGCGACCTCGTAGTGCGGGTCGCCATTCACCGGTTTGGGGTCGATGACCAGCCAGGGTCGGCGTTGACCCGCGAGCACGTTCTCATAGTGCAGATCGCAGTGGAGAACCCGTGCGGTGGCCGCGGGGTCCGCCGTCAGGTCGGTGTATTGGCTCAGCGCCTGTTCCACCAGTCGGCGCGGGATCGGTGCGCTGCGCGGCAGTTCGGCCAGTTCTGTCATCCAGCGGTCGAGGTAGAACGTGAGCGGTCGCAACTGCGGCAGAGCCGGGAGGTGGATGTGCCGGTACAAGCCGGCGACGACGCGGCAGGCCTCGATGTCGGTGAGACCTGTCAGGTCATCGTCGCCGAGGCGTTCCAGGAGCAGGGCGCGGCGGTGCGGATCAGCGCGCAGGAGGCGGACCGCGCCGTCGCCGCCCCAGCGTCGTAGCGCCAGATGTTCGTGTTCGGATTCGTCGTCGGGAAAGCCGAGCTTGAGCATCGCGGCCACGCCGTCCGGTGTGCGGACCGGCAGCACCAGCGAGCAGTAACCGTGGGCGGTGGGGCCGTCGGGCCGAAGCTGCCACTCGGCGACGACGTCATGGGCCAATCTGGGCAGCGCCTCGACCCACATCGCCCACCGCGACCCGCGGCCGGCCATCGCCCGCACCCCGGCGGGGAGGTCGATCACGTGTCGGGTTCGTCGGGGTGCTCGCTGGGTGGGGGCGGCTTGTTCAGCCAATCCTTCAGCCGAAACAGCTGGCTCGCCACGATTCCGAGGCCGACCAGCAGCAGCCCGACGACGATCCAAATGGTCATCGCAGTCGAGCCTACGCACTGCGGAACGCCGCGGGCGGCCGCCGCCGCCGCTGTGGCACTTCATCGGCGTTGCCGCCTATCCTTGCCCGAGTGTCCGAAGTGTCCCTCGACCAGCTGCGCGCACTGCGTGCCCGCCTCGACGGACTGACCATTCGCGACGCCACCCGGCTGGGCCGGCGGCTGAAGTCGCTGCGCGGGGATGTCTCGGCGGCGACCTTGCGGCAGATCTCCGAGCAGTTCACGGCTGCTGAGGCGCTGATCGCCACCCGCACCGCCGCGGTGCCGGCGATCACCTACCCCGACCTACCGGTCAGCGACCGGCGCGCCGACATCGCCAAAGCCATCACCGAGAATCAGGTGGTGGTCATCGCCGGCGAGACCGGCTCGGGCAAGACCACCCAGCTGCCCAAGATCTGCCTGGAACTCGGCCGCGGAGTGCGCGGGACCATCGGCCACACCCAGCCGCGCCGGCTGGCGGCGCGCACCGTGGCTCAGCGGATCGCCGATGAACTCGGCAGCCCGCTGGGCGACACGATCGGCTATACGGTGCGCTTCACCGACCAGGCCAGCGACCGCACGCTGGTGAAGCTGATGACCGACGGCATTCTGCTCGCCGAGATCCAGCGCGACCGGCGCCTGTTGCGTTACGACACCCTGATCCTCGACGAGGCGCACGAGCGCAGCCTCAACATCGACTTCCTGCTCGGCTACCTGCGCGAGTTGCTGCCCCGCCGGCCGGATCTCAAGGTGATCGTCACCTCGGCGACCATCGAACCGCAGCGGTTCGCCGATCACTTCTACGGTGCGCCGATCGTGGAAGTGTCCGGGCGCACCTACCCGGTGGAGATCCGGTATCGGCCACTGGAAGTGCCAGTAGCCGACGATGATTCGGACGATCCTGACGATCCAGACCACGAGATCGTGCGCACCGAGATCCGCGATCAGACCGAAGCGATCGTCGATGCCGTCCGCGAGTTGGAGTCCGAACCGCCCGGTGACATCCTGGTGTTCCTGTCCGGAGAGCGGGAAATCCGGGACACTGCCGAGGCGTTACGCGATCTGAAAAACACCGAGGTGCTCCCGCTGTACGCGCGGCTGCCCACCGCCGAGCAGCAGAAGGTATTCCAGCCGTCGCGGACTTTGCGGCGAATTGTGTTGGCCACCAACGTAGCCGAGACGTCGCTGACCGTGCCAGGCGTCCGGTACGTGGTCGACCCCGGCACCGCCCGAATCTCGCGGTACAGCCGGCGCACCAAGGTGCAGCGGCTGCCGATCGAACCGATCTCGCAGGCGTCGGCCGCGCAGCGGGCCGGTCGCTCGGGGCGCACCGCACCCGGTGTCTGCATCCGGCTGTACTCCGAAGAGGACTTCGCCGCGCGCCCGCAGTACACCGACCCCGAGATCCTGCGCACCAACCTGGCCGCGGTGATCCTGCAGATGGCCGCGCTACAGCTCGGCGAGATCGAGAGCTTCCCCTTCCTCGATCCGCCTGAGCAGCGCAGCATTCGGGATGGCATCGCGCTCTTGCAGGAATTGGGTGCCTTCGATTCCGCAGGCGCGATCACCGATATCGGCCGCCGGCTCGCGCAGTTGCCGGTCGATCCCCGGCTGGCGCGGATGATCCTGCAGGCCGACACCGAGGGCTGTGTGCGTGAGGTGCTGGTGCTCGCCGCGGCGCTGTCGATCCCCGATCCGAGGGAGCGACCCGCCGACCGCGAGGAGGCCGCCCGGCAGAAGCACGCCCGGTTCGCCGACGAGCATTCGGATTTCGTGTCCTTCCTCAACCTGTGGCGATACCTCGGCGAAGAACGAAAGGCGCGATCCGGCAGCGCCTTCCGGCGGATGTGCCGCGAGGAGTTCCTGCACTATCTGCGAATCCGGGAATGGCAGGACCTGACCGGCCAGCTGCGCAGTATCGCCCGTGATATCGGGATCCGGGAATCCGACGACCCCGAACCAGCCGATCCGGCGCGGGTGCACGCCGCCGTCGTCGCCGGGCTTCTGTCGCATATTGGCCTGCGAGAGGGGGATTCGCGCGACTACACGGGTGCGCGCAATACCAAGTTCGTGCTCGCCCCGGGGTCTGTGCTGACCAAACGGCCCCCACGCTGGATCGTGGTCGCCGACCTGGTGGAGACCAGCCGGTTGTACGGGCGCATCGCGGCACGCGTCGAACCCGAGGTACTCGAGCGGGTCGCCGGACATCTGGTGCAGCGCACCTACAGTGAGCCGCACTGGGATGCCAAGCGCGGCGCGGTGATGGCTTTCGAGCGGGTGACGCTCTACGGGCTCGCGTTGGTGCCGCGCCGGCGGGTGGGATACGCCAGCGTCGACCCGGTGGTGTCCCGGGAACTGTTCATCCGGCACGCGCTGGTGCAGGGGGAGTGGCAGACCCGGCACCACTTCTTCGCCGACAACGCACGGCTGCGCGCTGAGCTCGCCGAACTGGAGGAGCGGGCCCGGCGCCGCGACCTGCTCGTCGGCGATGACGAGATCTATGCCTTCTACGACAACAGGGTTCCGCAGCAGGTGGTCTCAGCGCGGCACTTCGACGGCTGGTGGAAGAAACAACGCCACCAGACCCCGGAGTTGTTGACCTTTACCCGCGACGACCTGCTGCGCGTCGACGACGATGCGGCAGAGCGGCCGGACAACTGGCAGGCCGGCGACCTGTCGTTGCCGCTGACCTACCGGTTCGAGCCCGGCGCCTCCGATGACGGGGTGACCGTGCACATCCCGGTCGGGGTGCTGGCTCGCCTCGGCGGCGACGAGTTCGGCTGGCAGGTACCGGCATTACGTGAGGAATTGGTGACCGCGTTGATCAGGTCACTGCCGAAAGACCTGCGCCGCAACTTCGTTCCAGCGCCCGACACCGCGCGGGTGGTGCTCGCCGACATCAACGCGGGCCACGAACCGCTACTGGAAGCGCTGCAACGCGAATTACACCGGCGCACCGGCGTTCTGGTACCGATCACCGCGTTCGATCTGGACAAGATCCCCGCTCATCTGCGGGTGACCTTCGCCGTCGAAACGGTCGACGGCACCGAGGTGGCCCGCGGCAAGGACCTCGAGGCGCTGCAGCGCCAGCTCGCCGGCTCGGCCCGCCAGGCAGTGGCCGATGCGGTGGCCAGCGACCTGGAACGAACTGGACTCCGAACCTGGCCCGACGACCTGGACCGGTTGCCGGACAGCGTCGAGTCAACCGTCGGCGGCCATCTTGTGCGGGGTTACCCGGCTCTGGTCGATGCCGGCGCGGGAGTGGCCGTCCGGGTGTTCGCCACTGCGGCCGAACGCGATGCGGCGATGAGAGCCGGCACCAGACGCCTGCTCCGGTTGGCGATACCGTCCCCGGTGAAAGCGTTGGAGAAGGCGCTGGATCCGCGCACCCGCCTGGTCTTGGGGGCCAACCCGGACGGGTCGCTGGCCGCGCTACTCGAAGACTGCGCCGATGCGGCCGTAGACGTGCTGGCGGCCCAGCCGGTCTGGACCAGAACAGATTTCGCGTCGTTACGCGACCGGGTGGCTGCGGCGCTGCCCGTGACCACCCGGGACATTGTGGCCCGCGTGCAAAAGGTGCTGACCGCCCTACAGGAGGTGGAGCTTGCGCTGCCGGACAAGCCGGCTGCGGCGCAGGCCGACGCGATTGCCGATATCCGCTCGCAACTGGGAAGTTTGGTCGCCAGCAACTTCGTCACCGAGACGGGCGCCGCGCGTCTGGGCGACCTGACTCGGTACCTGACCGCCATCGGCCGTCGCCTTGACCGGCTGGCGCAGGCCCCGCAGGCCGACCGCGAACGGATGCAACGCGTGCACACCGTCGAAGACGCCTACACCGAGCTGCTGCAGGCGCTGTCGCCCACCCGCGCCGCCGCAGCCGATGTCCGCGACATTGCTTGGCAGATCGAAGAATTCCGGGTCAGCCTGTGGGCCCAGCAGTTGGGCACCCCCCGGCCGGTCAGCGAACAGCGCATCTACCGCGCTATCGACGCCGTCCTGGCGTGACGGTGCGCACATGCAAGAGGGGCACCCGAATCGGGTGCCCCTCTGTTGGAGTCCGTTGAGGATCAACGACTTCCATGCACAGTGGTGTCAACGTGCGGCGCTGTCGCCACCGGGCCGATGTTGTTGACCCAGTCGTTGTGACCGAGGTCGGCCTGAGCGGTCCCAGCGAAGCCCAGAACGGCGGCGGTCATGGCGCCTGCGATGGCAGCGGTGACGGTGTACTTCTTCATGTCTATTCCCTCTTCCTCAACGGCCGGAGTCGATTTCCGCGCCGCTGACAGTCCCAACGCCGCCAGGGGGCGCAGTAATTCCGCTGGCAGCAGATGATCGTCGGTTGGCAGGAATTGACCCATGTCCACCAATTGGGGGACATCGGATTCCCTCCGACTATCCACCGGCTGCCCGACAGACATCGGCGCCCGGATGCGAGACCGTTTACGCACTGACGAAATGCGAAAGCCGACTAGAGACAAGTCGAAGACGACAACGAGGATATGACTGACATGACCACCATGACCTGGATGAAGAGGCTGGCCGCCGGTAGCGCACTGGCCGCGGGTTCCGCACTGTTCGCCTTTGGTTCGGCTACCGACGCCCTCGCCGAGAGCGGCTCGTTCAACAGCGGCCCAGGTGTGAATCAGCCCGGCCACCACCAGACCTTCCCCGGCCAACACAACGTTCCGGTCCCGGGATCGACCGCGCACCACCATCACCAGTGGCACCGCGCCGGGTAGGCGCCCAAACCCCCCCAGCCTCGGGCGGAGAAGCGTCATGCTTCTCCGCCCGACGGTTTTCCTCAGGTCCGGCTCCTAGCATTGGGCGATGCCCACACCCGTGAGGAAGCCCATCGACCTGGTCCTTGCCGGTGGCGGGGTGAAGGGTATCGGTCTGGCCGGCGCCGTGGTCAAGCTGATGGAGGCCGGCTACCGGGCCCACCGCATCGCCGGCTCGTCGGCCGGCTCGATCGTCGGGTCGATCGTGGCCGCGGCCGCCAAGAACGACCGGTTGACCCCGGCAGACGTCCGGGACCTGACGCTGAGCATCGACTATCGCAAGTTCCTCGACCCCGGCCCCGTCGAGCGTCTCCCGCTGCTCGGGCCATCCTGGGCGATCCTGCAGGGCTCCGGTATCTACCAGGGTGATTACGCCCACAATTTCATCGCAGACCAGCTGCGCGAGCTGGGTGTCACCACGTTCGGTGACCTCCGGCTCGACGACGACCAGCTGCCGGAGGAACGTCGCTACCGGCTCGTGCTGACTGTCGCCGATGTCACAACTGGTCAGCTGGTCAGGCTGCCCTGGGATTATCGACGGCTTTATGGGCTGGACCCCGACGAGCAGCCGGTCGCCGATGCGGTGCGCGCCTCGATGTCGATTCCGTTCTTCTTCCGCCCGGTCAAGATCACCAGCGCGACGGGCCGCGAATCGACGCTTGTCGATGGCGGGCTGCTGTCGAACTACCCGATCGACTCGTTGGATCGCTCCGACGGCAAGAAGCCACGATGGCCGACCCTCGGCGTGACGCTGCTGCCCGACCTCCCTCAGAACAACAACAAGGTGATCCCCGCACTGGCCCCACTGCGGCACTTCGGCGGTCCCAGCCTGCTCGAGCACGTGATCACCACGATCTTGGTCGGCCGTGACCAGGCCTACCTGAACCTGCCGTGGGTGAGCTGCCGGACCATCCGAGTGGATTCGACGAAGGTCGGTGTGCTGGATTTCCACATCAGCCAACGGGAGATCGACGCGTTGTATGACGAGGGCTACAACGCGGCCACGTCGTTCCTGTCGACCTTCGACGAGCGGGAATGTCTCGAACGGTTCCGCTGACCGACCTAGGTTCTTGCGGCGGTGGGGATCTGGCGGCAGGCATCCAGCAGTGCGCCGAAGCGGCAGGTTGATTCCCCTGCACAGTCCCGAATACCACAGTGTTAGGACGGCGGGGATCTCGTCGTAGATGCCCTGCGGTACCAGCTGATTCATCACCTCGTCGGTGAGAATTGTTGGCATGTCGTCCCCGACCGGCATCCCCCGATCGGTGGACATCGGATTCATCCCGGCTATGGCCTGGTCGCCCGACAGACATCAGGGCTTGGGTGCGTGATCGTTAGATCACCGTCGGCAAACCGGCGAAAGCACGAAGAGAACGAGCACCACCATGACCATCACGACAACTACCACCGCATCAACCACGATCTGGTTCAAGCGCATTGCCGCAGGCGCAATCCTGGCCACCGGCTCCGCGCTGGTCGCGTTGGGAGCCGCACCGCTCGGCTACGCCGACACCGCCGGACCCGGCATGAGCCACCCCACACCGCACCCGGCGTTCCCGCACCAGAGCAACCAGCCGGTCCCCGGCTCCTCGATCCATCACCACCACCAGTGGAATCGCCATCGCGGCTGACGAGCCGGGCGTACCACGGAAACCGTTCGGGTGCGAGAAGTTCTCAGCACTTCTCGCACCCGAACGTTTCGTTATGCGTAGTCCTTAGACCGGTAGGCCATCGGCCACGCGTGTCCCGCCCTCGGCGCTCGCATCGTCGAGCACGAATTCGGCGACCCGGGACCGGTGCTGTTCGGCGGTGCCCAGCAGTGCGGCATCGGTGGTGGCGCGCTTGAAATACAGATGCGCCTGGTGTTCCCAGGTGAAGCCGATACCGCCGTGCACCTGAATGGTGTCGGCAGCGATGTGGCTCAGCGCCGCCGATGCGGTGGCCTGGGCGATGCTGACGGCAAGAGCCGGGTCGTCGGAGCCGTCGGACAGCGCCCACACCGCGTGGTAAGCGGCGGAACGGGCGTGCTCGAGGTCGACTAGCATGTCGGCCAGCTTGTGCTTGATCGCCTGGAACGAGCCGATCTGCCGGCCGAACTGCAGCCGGGACTTCGCGTATTCGACGGCCAGGTCCAGCAGATGCTGTGCGGCACCGACCTGTTCGACGGCCAGCAGGGCCGAACCCACCTGCAGCGCGTGCGTGATCACCCGGTCGGCCTCCTCAGGGCCGGCAAGCAGCCGGGCCGGGGAGTCGGCGAAGGTGATCGTGGCCTGTGGGCGGGTCAGGTCCAGCGTCATCAGTGTCGTGCGCTGGGTGTCCTTGGCGTCCACCGCGTAGAGCCCGATGCCGTCGGAACTCGTTGCCGCGACCAGGATTTCGTCAGCCGCAGCACCGTCGACCACCCGCTGGACCGTTCCGGACACCGTGTTGCCGTTGGCTGTCACCGTGACCGCGGACGGGTCGAACGCGCCGGCCTTATCGGCGACGGCGAACGCCGCGGTGCGCGTGCCCTCGACCAGCTGTGCCAGCAACTCGTCGCGCGCCGGACCGCCGGGGCTGGCGACCAGAGCGGGCACCGCCAGGTAGACGGTCCCGAACAGCGGCCCGCATGCCAGGGTGGCGCCGAACTGCTCCACCGCGACGGCCTGGTCGACCAGCGAGCCGCCGACACCGCCGTCGGCCTCGGGCACCGACAACCCGAGCACGCCGAGCTCAGCGCCGAGCCGGTTCCACACCTTGGTGTCGAAGGGCACCTCGGACTCCATCAACCGGCGCACGGTCGCTTCGTCGAAGTTATCGGCACAGAACTTGCGCACCGCGGCACGCAGATCCTGCTGCTCCTCGGTGAACCTGAACTCACTAGCCACGGGGGATCTCCTTCCACGGCATACCGGCATCGGCACGCAGGTCACCGGGCAGGCCCAGCACCCGCTCGCCGAGGATGTTGCGCATCACTTCGGTGGTGCCGCCCTCGATGGTGTTGGCGCGGCTGCGCAGGAAGCGCTGCTGGATCGGCCCGCGCCAGTCACCTGCGTCACCGGCGCCATCGGCCAACGCGTAGCTGTCGTACAGAATCCCTTCGGGCCCAAGCAGATCCATGCACCATTCGTAGATGTGCTGGTTCAGCAAGGCGCCGACGAGCTTGCCGACCGAGGCCTCCGGGCCCGGCCCGCCTGCGGTCGCCGAGGCGCGGGAGCGCTCCGAGGTGAGGCGTTGGGCTTCCGAGCGCAACCACAACTGCGCCAACCGGTCCCGCAGCACGGGGGTGTGTAGGTCGGGACGAGAGGCCCACAGCGTCACCGCGTCCTTGATGGTGCCGCTGCCGCGGCGGCTGCCACTGGCGCCCAGGGCGCTACGCTCGTTCATCAGGGTGGTCATCGCCACGCCCCAGCCGTTGCCGACCGCGCCGAGGCGATGGCTGTCGGGGATGCGGGCGTCGGTGATGTAGACCTCGTTGAACTCGGCCTGTCCGGTCATCTGGCGCAGTGGGCGAGTCTCCACTCCGGGGGCGTGCATGTCGAGCACGAAGTAGGTCAGGCCCTTGTGCTTGGCGATATCGGGGTTGGTGCGCGCCAGCAGCAGACCCCAGCGGGCCCGGTGCGCCAGGCTGGTCCACACCTTCTGGCCGTTGATCACCCACTCGTCGCCGTCGGGCACCGCGGTGGTGGCCAGACCCGCCAGATCGGAGCCGGCGCCGGGTTCGGAGAACAGCTGACACCAGATGTCCTCGGTGGTGGCCAGCGGCCGCAGGAGTGCCTTCTTCAGGTCGTCGGACTGGGCGTGCTCACGAACCGTGGGGGCGGCCATGCCGTAGCCCATCGGGTTGAGGCCCAGTGGCACCGGGCCGCCGGCACCCTGCAAGATCCGATCAGCGACGGCCTGTACTCCACGCGACAGCCCGAGGCCGCCGAAGCCCTCGGGAAAGTGCACCCAGGACAGGCCGGCGTCGTAACAGGCGCCGAGGAATTCTGGAATCGGGACTTTCTTCGGGTCGTGGTCGGCCACGACCCGCCGGGCCAGGTCTTCGACCCGCTCAGCATCAGCGACGGTGCTCATTCCGACACGATAAGGAACCGCATGTCGTCGGTTGTTGGCAGGTGTCAAGTTTTGGTCCGGCGGTCGGGATCGAGTCCGCGGTGAGAGCAGACGCGACGCCGGGGTTGCAGAGTCAGATTCAGTCGCGCGCGAGTTCTGCGACCCGCGGATCGACCCGCCAGAATCCACTCTGAGGTGACGGCAGAATCGATGCGAAACGTCGGCCGGGATGCGGTAACTAGAACGTGTTACAGTTCGGCCGCGGCAGGAGGTTGCATGACAGTAACGCCGAACCGGGCAGGGTCCTTCTATCTGGTCACCGTGGCCTACATCGTCGCGGTTGCGGTCGGCGCGGCCTGGCTGCTGTGGGGTCCGTCGGCGACCGGCCGACTCTGGCTAGATGCCCTCATTGCCGACTTACTGGCCACCTTGGTGGTATTCATCTTCTCCCGCGCGTATCGGAACTCCAGCTTCTACGACGCCTATTGGAGCGTGATCCCACCGCTGTTGCTGATCTACTGGTGGGCTGCCGGCCCACTGGGCCTGGATTCGCTGCGCTGCTGGCTGCTCACGATCGTCGTCACGTACTGGGCGGTGCGGCTGACCGGCAACTGGGCGTACAGCTTCCCGGGCCTGCACCACGAGGACTGGCGCTACCCGATCCTGCGCGAGAGTGCCGGCCGGTGGGAGTTCCTCGCTGACCTGTTCGGCATTCATCTGGTCCCCACCGTGCAGGTGTTTCTCGGGATGCTGCCCGTCTACATCGCGGTCACCACGCCCGGGCCGGGACTGGTCTGGCTGAGCTGGGTTGCGTTCGCCGTGGGTATCGGGGCAGTGACCCTCGAGCTGGTCGCCGACACCCAGATGCACCGCTTCGTGCGCGACAAGCAGCCCGGCGCGGTGATGGACCGCGGGCTGTGGGCCTGGTCGCGGCACCCGAACTACTTCGGGGAGATCAGCTTCTGGTTCGCCATGGCGCTATTCGGGGTGGCCGCCGCCCCGGCGTCGGCCTGGTGGCTCTTTGTCGGGGTCGTCGCGATGCTGGCGATGTTCTTGGGCGCCAGCATCCCGCTGATGGAGAAGCGCAGCCTGGCGCGGCGCCCGCAGTATCAAGCCGTCATCGACCGAGTGCCGATGCTCATTCCGCGTCCACCCCGAAAGGCCAGCGTATGAGCCCACATGGCGCACGCCCGCGCATCGTGATCGCCGGGTTCGGTGACAGCGGGCTGCTCACCGCGATCAAGCTGGCCCGCCACGCCGACGTCGTCGGCATCTCGGCTAAGCCCGCGCTGCTCAGCGGTCAGGAGCTGGGGCTGCGACTGGCCCGCCCGAAGGACTGGGCCCGGGATAACTGGGTCGCGTTCGACAAATACCGGGCGCTGGACCGGGTGCGCACCGTGCAGGCCAACCTCACCGGTCTGGATCTGGAGAACCGCACTGTGCTGGGAACGGCACCAGACGGCTCGCCGGTCGCCGAAACCTATGACGTGCTGGTCATTTCGACTGGGGTGCGCAATGGGTTCTGGCGCCAGCCCACCCTGCAGACCCCCGAGGAGATCGCTGCCGACTTGACCGCCACCCACGACCGGCTGGGTGCGGCGTCCTCGGTGATCATCGTCGGCGGCGGTGCGGCGGCGGTGAGTGCGGCCGCCAACATTGCTACCGCTTGGCCGGGCAAGAAGGTCGATCTCTACTTCCCGGGCGAACGGGCGCTGACCGAGCATCATCCGCGAGCGTGGGAAAAGTTGCAGAGCAAGCTGATTGGGCTTGGCGTCAGCGTGCATCCCGGCCATCGCGCGGTACTGCCCGATGGCTTCGACGGCGACGAGATCACCGATGCGCCGGTGCAATGGAGCGCTGGGCAGCCGCTGGCGCAGGCCGATGCGGTGCTGTGGGCGATCGGTCGGGTCAAGCCGAACACCGAATGGCTGCCACCCGAACTGCTCGACGAGCAGGGCTTCGTGAAGGTCACCTCGGAACTGCAGCTGTGCGGCCACCACCGCGTGTTCGCGATCGGCGACGTGGCCGCCACCGATCCGCTTCGCGCCTCGGCGCGGGCCCGGGCCGATTCCCTGCTGGCCCACAACATCCGCGCCACCCTGGACGATCGCCCGCTCAAGAAGTACCGGGCGCCGCGGCGGCGGTGGGGTTCGATCGTCGGGATCCAGGCCGACGGGCTGGAGGTGTTCGCCCCCAACGGCACCGCCTACCGGTTCCCGGCTTGGTCGATCGACCGGTTCCTGATGCCGTGGATCGTGCGCCGCGGGATCTACAAAGGTGTGCGGAAGAACCAGCCGCTGAGCTGAACGGGCTGGTGCGGACGGCTGGCCGAACTGACAGCGGCGCGATCGACGGTAGGCTCCTTCCAGTGGCGATCTTCGGCCGGAATACGGCGCGTCAGCGTCTGAAGAGGGCGACGCAGCGCGCTCTCTCCGTGCCGTCGTTCGACACCCCCGCCGATTGCACACCGTGGGTCATCGGCGGGTTGTGGCCCTCGGAGCTGGAGACGGTCACGCGAGAGACCGCGATCGTCGCTGAGCACCTGAAGAACGATCTGCAGCGAATCGCGAACTCGGCCAACGAGCGGTTGCGAGCGCTGCGTCATGCCGATCTTCCCGACTTCGCTCGACGAGCCGAGGAAGTCCGGATCATCGACGTGGCCAGGTCGTACGCAGTGCAGCGTGTCGAGTCAACGATTCGGCAATTACGTTTTGCAGCAGATGAATTCGATACAGATCCGGCGCTCCCCGCAGTCGCATCGGATGTCGAACCGGAACCGGTCATCGAACCGGAACCGGTCGTCGAACCCGAACCGGTCGTCGAACCGGAACCGGTCATCGAACCGGAACCGGTCGTCGAACCGGAACCGGTCATCGAACCGGAACCGGTCGTCGAACCCGAACCCGAACCCGAACCCGAACCCGAACCCGAACCTGACGGCCACCATCTGGAGCGGTTGCTGGAATTCGTCGCCCGTCAGGAGCCCGGCTTGCGATGGGCCGTCGGGGAGCGCGACGGTGGCGCGCCCGTGCTGGTGACCGACCTCGCGCACGGCTGGATCCCGCCGGGTGTTGCGTTGCCCGCCGGTGTCGAACTGCTTGCGCCGGCCAGGCGTCGCGGCCGCATCGGAGAACTCCTGGGGGATGTCGTGCGATCGGCGGCCTACCACCCGGGTGACTCGTTCGCCGGGGCTCGCGGCGAGCCGACGGCGGTGTCGCCGAAAGCCCGGGAGCTGCCCCGCGTTGAGGACCTGGGGTGGAAGCTTGCGGAGGCCACCCACTGGCGCGACGGCTTGCCGAGGCTGGTGCACACGCTGGCGAAGGCGGGTGCCGCGCGCACCGGGGTGCTCGACGCCGAAGTGGATGTCTTGCGCGTGCATGCCGACACCGCCCGCTATCAGCTGATGGCGCAGTATCCAGACGTCGACCCGGCGCTGCTGAGCAACTGTTTGTTGCTGGCCGCGACTGAGGCGATTGCCGCCGGCGACGGGGTATCTGCCAACTATCACTTCGCCTGGTTCGAAGCCCTCAATGCGCCGCAGCCGAGTCAATGGGGCGCCACGCCGTAACTCAACCTATGGTCTGAGGTTGCTGAGGCGTTTTCCGTCCCCGGCGGTCACGCTTACCGCAAAGGTGAATTGACGCAGGTAGCGACGCTCGACATACTGGCTGAGTGGCGGGATCCGGCAGCGATCGCGAGCTTAGCGACAGGGATCTCGTCGATGCGGTCTTACAGGAACTGAGCGAGGCTGCCGAGCGGTGGGAAGCGCTCGTCGCGCAGGCCGAGACCATCACGTACAGCGTCGACCTGGGGGATATACACGCGGTGGCAAACTCGGACGGCAAACTCATCGAACTCACGTTGCATCCCGCAGTCGTGACCGATTACAGCCATGGTGAGCTCAGCGATCGGCTGAACCTGGCGTTCGCGGCGCTACGCGAGGAGGCTGAGACCGACAATCAGGCGCGATACGGCGCCGGGCTGCGGTGACCCGTGCCGCTGAATCTGTCCAACCGGGACCAGAACTCCGGTCACCTCTTCTACAACCGACGCCTGCGGGCGGCCATCACCCGCTTTTCCGTGCGGATGAAACACGACGACCGCAAGCAGCAGGCCGCGGTCGCACTGTCGATCGTCTTCGTTCTGATCGGGTGTGGCTGGATGGCCCTGCTGCATTTCATGAAACCCGCAGGGCTGGTGGGCCAGTCCAACATCATCGGCAACCGCGACACGGGTGCCCTCTACGCGAAGATCGACGGCCGGCTGTATCCGGCACTCAACCTGACGTCGGCGCGGCTGGCGACGGGTAGCGCGTCGACGCCGACCTGGGTCAACGCCGGCGAGATCGCCAAGTATCCGACCGGCCCGATGGTCGGGATCCCGGGTGTCCCGGACGACCTGACCGTGTCGGCGAACCCCGTCTCGGCGTGGTCGGTGTGCGACACCGCCGCGGCCAGGGGCAGCGGCCAGCAGCCGGTGGTGACGGCCATCGCCGGCCAGCTGTCCACCGCCGGCCGCGCCCAGCCTCTGCGTCCGACGCAGGCAGTCCTGGCCACCCATGGCACCGGCACCTATCTGATCTGGAACGGCCAGCGGACCCAGATCGACCCGGCCGACCGCTCAGTCACGTTCAACCTGGGGCTCGACCCAGGATCGACCCGGCCCATTGACATCTCCAACGCCCTGTTTGACGCCATGCCGGCTACCGAACCCCTTGTGGTACCGGTTATTCCGGAAGCGGGCACCCCGTCGCGGCTGCTCGCTGGATCGGTGGTGGGCAGTGTCCTGGAAACGAAGGATTCCAACGGCGTGGTCAGCGGTTTTTACGCGTTGCTGCCCAATGGCGTCCAGAAGATCACCGGCTTCGTCGCGGACCTGCTGCGCACCGCGGACAGCCAGGGTTCGACAACCCCGCAACTGATCTCGCCCGACAAGCTGGTCGACATTCCCCAGGTGACGGCGCTCAGCGTCGATTTCTATCCAACCGGCAAGCTGGATTTCGTTGACACCGACGCCAATCCCGTGACCTGTGTGGGCTGGCAGAAGCAGACCACCGACCGTCAGGCCGCGGTGACGTTCTTCACCGGCCGTGGCCTGCCGACACCGGAGAGCATGGACTCGCACATTGTGCGGCTGGTCCGGGACAGCCGCGATCCGGATTCTGTCGAGGCGAACCAGACCCTGATGCTGCCGGGGGCGGCGAACTTCGTCGCATCCACCAGCGGGGCCATCACATCGGACACCCGCGAAGCCCTCTATTGGGTTTCACCGCAGGGTGTCCGGTATGGCATCGAATGGGACCAGAACACACTGCAGGCGCTCGGAGTGGATCCGCGCCGGGCCGTCCAGGCGCCGTGGCCCATCTTGCGGACGTTCGCGGCTGGTCCGGCCATCAACCGCGCGACCGCGCTATTGGCCCGCGACACAATCGATCCCGGCGGTGCGGTGGCGCCGGTGGCCGCGCCCGGCCAACAGAACGCGGGAGGGTAGCGATGTCGAAACGGGGATTCGTCCGCGGCAGACGTAAGCCGGCGCCGAGTGTGCCACCGGCGCGGGTGGCCGTCGCGCCGCCCCTGGCTCTGCCCGAGCGGGAACCGCGCAACATCCTGCTGATGATCGCATTGCCCGCCCTGCTGGTGGGCATCATCGGCACGCTCGTCGTGATGTACACCTCCGGTGTCCGCTCATTGCAGTCCGGGTTCTTCCCGATGATCGGTCTGGTCGGATTCGGCGCGCTGATGTTCAGCGGCCGGCTGGGCCGCGGTCGCCGCATCAGCTGGGGCGAGCAGGAAAAGCAGCGGCGAATGTACTTGCGTCAGCTCGACGACGACCGCGACGAGGTACAGCGCGCCGCCCAGGAGCAGCGCCACAGTCAGCTGTTCGTCCACGGCGACCCACAGGAGCTGGACACGGTGATCGGCGGCCCGCGGATGTGGGAGCGCCGGCCTGCCGACGCGGATTTCCTGGATGTGCGCCTCGGCATCGGCGTGCAGTCCACCGCCGACTCAGCGGTGTCGCTTCAGTGGCCGGAAGTACCCGTCGGCGAAGAGCTCGAACCAGTGACGGGCCGGGCGTTGCGCGACTTCATCCTCGAGCAGAGCAAGATCCGCGGTATCGGCAAGGTGCTGAGTCTGCGTGCACGCCCGGGGTTCAGCTTTGTCGGCGACGATCCCGACGAGCTGCACTCCTTCATGCGGGCGGTGCTGTGCTCGCTGGCGGTTTATCACAGCCCCAACGACATCAAGCTCATGGTGGTTACCCGGCACCCGGAATTGTGGTCGTGGCTGGTGTGGTTGCCGCACAACCAACACGACGAGATGTTCGACGCCTGCGGTCTGCGGCGGCTGGTGTTCACCTCACCGACCGAGCTCGAGGACGCGCTGGATTCCGAGCTGCACCGCAAGGGCAGGGGGCCGTGGACACCACCGAGCGGATCCAGTCCCACCACCATGGGATCGCCCATGGAGGCGGCGTCCGGCAGCGCGCTGGGCCCGCACTGGGTGATTGTCGACGACAACGTCGGCACCCCCGAGCAGTGGGAAGGCATCACCGGCCAGAAGGGGATGGCCGGTATCACGGTGTTGCGCTTGGCATCCCGACCCGGTAGCGGGGTCGGTTTCTCCGACGAGGAGGAGCGCTTCTCGCTGCGTGAGGGCCGGCTCCGTCACCGCGGAGCCTTCTATGCCGTGGCTGACATGCTCGCCGAGAGCACCGCCGATCGGTATGCCCGTGCGCTGGCCCGGTGGTCACCGATGTCTGCGGGCGAGCTGTCCGAGACCGACAGCCAGGGCGGAGAGCTGTTGCGGGCGTTGGGCATCACCGATCCGCGACGTCTCGACGTCGACCGGTTGTGGGCGGAAAGCCGTGGCCGAGGCGACCCGAAGTGGGCAGTGGTGCCCGTCGGCGTCAAACCCGGCGGAGAACTTCAGTACATCGTGCTGCGAGCCAAAGACTTCGGTGGATTCGGCTTCCACTCGGTGGTGATCGGAACCTCGGGTTCGGGCAAGTCGGAGTACTTCCTGTCGCTGTGCAACGGGATCGCGCTGACCCACTCGCCGGAGACGTTCATCGTCATCTTCGTCGACATGAAGTTCGAGTCGGCCGCCCAGGACCTCGAGGGGCTGCCGCACGTGGCGGGCTCGCTGTCCAACCTTGGCAAGGACGACCGGCACCTGGCTGAACGGATGCGCAAAGCTGTTGACGGCGAAATCGCCCGGCGCTACCGGCTTTTCAAGGACGCCGGTGCTCGTGACGCCAACGAGTACGAAGAGATGCGACTGGCCGGGCGTGATCTTGAGCCGGTTCCGATCCTGCTCGTCATCATCGACGAGTACCTCGAGCTCTTTCACAATCACCCCGAGTGGATCGACCTGGTCATCCACATCGGCCAGGAGGGCCGCGGCTGTAACGTCTTCTTCACCCTCGGCGGCCAGCGGCTGGATTTGTCCTCGCTGAGTAAAGCCAAGAGCAACATCGCCTTCCGGGTCGCGCTGCGCGCGGAGACCGCCGAGGACTCGCGCGATGTCATCGGCAGCGACGCCGCACTACATCTACCGTCCAAAGAAGCCGGCTACGGACTGCTCAAGGTCGGGCCGCGGGAGCTTGAACAGTTCCGGTGCTTCTATGTCTCGGCGCCTTTTGTCGTGCCGAAGAAGGTGGTCAACACCGACACCACAGTGGACGTCAGCTTCACCCAACCGCGGCCGCTGACCTGGGAGTACCAGCCGCTGTCGGCCGAGGACAACGCCGCGCTGGCCGATGCTGACGCACCGGAGGAACCCGACGAGTTCCTCTATCACGCGGACGGATTCAAGAAGAAGAAGCTGCTCGACGTCATTCGGGAATCGTTGGTCTCGCACCCAGCTCGGGCCCCGCACCAGATTTGGTTGCCACCACTGGAAGTCGGCGAGACCGCCGATGCCCTGGTGGAGCGCTGGCGGGGCAAGCCGTGGTGGGTCGACTACGGCCAGAACCCGGGGCTGGTCATTCCGGTCGGTATCGAGGATTTCCCCGAGGACCATGCGCAGCGCGTGCACATCATCGATGCCGAGATGGACAACATCATGGTGGTCGCGACCGCTCAGCGCGGGAAGTCCACGACGCTGATGACTCTGATCACCTCGGCCTCGCTGATGTACCGCCCCGAGCGGGTGACGTTCTTCTGCCTGGGTGCCTCCCTCTACCCCGTCGAGGAGCTGCCGCACGTGGCCGGCGTCGTCAGCCTCACTGACAGTGAAGGGGTATCGCGGACCCTGGCCACGATCGAAGGCCTGATCCGCGCGCGAGAGGCATCGTTCAAGCGCTATCAAATGGACATCGGGGAATTCCGCGAGCGCCGGTTCGGGGCGGCGGGTGGCGGTGGCACCGATCCCGACGACAAGTTCGGCGACATCTTCCTTGTCATCGACAACTTCGGGGACCTGTACGACAAGGACAACGGCATGGGGGATCGGGCGATCGCGATCGCCCGCCAGGGTCTGTCCTACGGCATCCATGTCGCTACCAGCGCCAGCGGGTGGCTGGTCGGCCAGAAGCAGGCCCTGCTGAGTGTCTCCAACGCCCGGATCCAGCTGAGGCTGAGCAATCCCGACGAGACCCAGATGGGTACCGGTATGGAGCATCGTCGCGCAGCGCGAAACACCCTGGACCGCCCCGGCTTCGGGGTGACACGGCTGAGCCAGGAGTTGTTGATCGGCCTGCCCGAGATCGTCGGCCCGGGCGGCGAGCGGATTCCGACTCGTCAGGTCGGCCAGGTGATCGCTGCCCAGACCGGCGCCGGCAGGGTGGAGACGTTGGCCCGGCTGCCGGAACGTATCGCCCTGCGGGAGATCGTCGCCGCATACCCAGGCACCGCCGACTCCCTCGACATCCCGTTCGCGCTGGGGGAGAGTGCGCTGCAACCGGTGGCACTGCCAAGCCGGCAAGCGCCAAACTTGCTGGTGGTCGGCAGGCAGGGCTGCGGAAAGACCAGCAGCCTGGCCGCCTTCGGGCAGGCTGTCGCCGCGCGGCTGTCACCCGAAGAAGCGCAGATCACGATCATCGACCCGAAAACCAGCCTGATCGGGAAGATTCAAGGACCGCAGGTGCGGGCATACGCCTATACGCCCGACGATATCGATCAGGTCCTCGCTGACCTGGCCGAGATCATGCGGGACCGCTTGCCGCCGTCCGGTTTGAGCCAGGAGGAGCTGATGAGCCGCTCATCGTGGACTGGTCCGCACCACTTCGTGCTCATCGACGACGAGCAGGAACTACGGCCCAGCGGGGCCATCGGCAAGGCGGCCGCGACGGCGCCGCTGTGGCCACTGATCGAGCGGAGCCGGGAGATCGGACTACACGTCATCGCCACCCGGTTGCCCGGCAACTGGGCCGGCGTCTCGGCGATGAGCCCATTCCTGCAGAAGCTCACCGGATCTCGGGCCCCGACGTTGTTCATGGACAACGACCCGCAGACCGTGAAGGTGTTTGGCCGCACGAGCGCTCAGCAACTGCCGCCAGGCCGCGGACTGCTGGTGACTACCGACGGCGCGATGGAAGGGGTATTGGTTGGTACACCGGATTGAGCGACCGCCTACGAGTTAGCTGCAATCGCAATTACATAAGTCGCCTTAGGTCGCCAGCACACTCTAAGATGAGGCAAGATCGCAGGTACGCCTGTAATCACCGGAGGGAGAGCAACATGGTTTTGAATGTCAACGCTGCATCGGTATCGACCTCTGCGGCAACTGAGACCGGCATCAGCGCAGAAATGGGCGCGGCCACCTCGGCTGCCTCGGCAGCACTGATGAGTGTCCTGCCCATGGGCGCTGACCTGGACTCCGTCGAGTTCGCTGCGGCGCTCAACGCTGCGGGCGCCTCCTACGTCGGCACCGCGACCGAGCACCTGGCCAACCGGGGCATGTTCGCCGGATCGCAGGACCTGGCGGCGGTCACCTATACCGCCACCGACGTCCTCAACAACGCGGCGCTGGGTCTGGGATAGATCGATGCCTGATCCCGCATGGCCGGCGTTGTCGCCTGAAACCAATTACCTGCGGCTGGTCGGGCCGGGGGCTGGTGGCACGGCGACCACGATGGCCAGCGGGGCGGCCTGGCAGGCGCTGATGGGCAGCAATGAGCTGGCCTTCTCGCTGTCGCAGCTGAACACCGCCGTGACCTCGCTGAACTTCGAGGGCATCGGCGGCCTCAGCTCGACGACCGCGGTCACCGGACTCAACACCGCGTTGCAGCTGCTCGCCGGCTGGGTGCAGGAGAAGCCACCGATCGCCGCCAGCGCCGTCTCGGCTTATGAGACCGCGGTGTCGACGATGATCCCCGCCGAAGTCTCCATCGCCAACCGCACCGAACAGGCTGCCGATGTCGGCATCAATCCTTCGGTTCTGGGGGCGCTGACCCCGGCAATCGTGGCACTGGACACCGAGTACTACGGCGAGCACTGGCCGCACAATGCCGGGGCGGGCGCCTCGTACGGCGCCGCACTGGCAGCCTTGGTCGCCGCTTTGGCCGTGCCGCCGCCGATCGCGCCGCTGGGCGCGTCACCGGCCGCACCCGCCGCGGCGGCAGCTGCCGTGGCGCAGGCCGCCGGCACCACCGGCATGCAGGCCGCCACCCAAGGGACCGGTCAGGTGACTCAGATGGCTGGCCAGACGGCGGCCGCACCCGCTTCGGCCGGCAGTGAGATGAGCTCGATGATGATGCAGCCGATGCAGGCCGCAATGGGTGCCATGCAGCCGCTGATGGGGATGTTCCAGGCCCCGATGCAGGCCTTCCAAGGCCTGTCGAGCCTGCCGCAGTCGATGATGGGCTCACTCGGCGGGATGTTCAACGGGATGAAGGGCGCCGACGCCGCGGTGCCGGCTGCAGACCTCGTTAAGGCCAGTGCGCCGGCGGGCGGCGCCGGCATCGGCGGTGGGGGCGTCGGCGGTGGCGGTGGCGGCGGCGGTGGTATGCCCGGCGCGGGCCTGACCAGCTACACCCGGCCCACAAGCAGCTTTGCCCCGGAGAATTCGGGTCGGCCGACGTCGCTGAAGTCCGGTCTGCTCAGTGCGGCCGAGGTGCGGGGTCCGACCGCGTCGCCCATGGGCGGTGGCGCGATGCCGATGTCGCCGGCGAGCGCGGGGATGCTCGCTCACGGGAAAGGTGAGAACAGCAAAGACGATGTGGCGCACGCCCGCATCGTGATGGAACCGGTTCCGCAGCGGGACCCACGGATCAGCTAACGGCTTGGTACTAGGGGGTGCGTCCGTCAACGTTTGCCAGAGGGTGAAGTGACAGAAGATCTGCCTTCGCTCGATACTCGTTAACACACCCCTCACGGGGACCACGATCAGCAAAGGGAAAAGCACATGACACTAGTCGTCACACCGGAGGTGCTGCGGAGCACGCAGCAGGCCATCGAGTCCGCCCTTGAGCACGCCACGGCGATCGCCAACGGGTACCTCAGCAGCCATGAAGGCCTGGGCTCGGCGGTCTGGGGTGGCCAGGCTCAGCTCGCGTCGGTCAACACCGCCGCACAGATCAACCACGACCTGCAGCAGACCATCACTGGCGGCACTCGCTTGGCCCACGGTCTGAGCCAGGCGGCTTCGATGATGGAGCAGCATGAGGCCGACGCCGCCCACAGCCTGACCAGCTTCGCCGCCAACTCCTAATCCCCAGACCACTCACGAAAAGGACTTCACCAATGTCAGACAACATCACCTATAACCACGGCGGTGTCGCCGACTTCGCCTCCGATGTCGGCTCGCGGTCGGCCCAGTTGATGGAAATCCACGACGATATCCTGCAGCGCACCAACGCAATTGCTGACTTCTTCCAGGGTGCCGCGGCGGGCTCTTTCCATGAGGCTCAGATGCAGATGCTGCAGGGCCTGCAGGGCCTCATCGAGACGATGAACCAGCACGGCTCGACGATCAGCAGCGTGAACGACAGTGCGCATCAGACCGACATGATGATGGGCAACCTCTTCTAACCGGACTTCTCAGCCGGTGGGGGCGCACGTCGGTGCGCCCCTGCTGTCTGTCTTGGGGGAACCATGTTGACGACGACACTGGACGGCCTGTGGGTGTTGCAGGTGCTGTCCGGCATCGAGGTAGTGGCACCCGAGCTCGGCCTGCGGCCGCATCTGCCCAGTATCGAGACTCGAGAGATGGCGTTGGCGCACCCCGTCGCCGACGAGTTGCGGGCCGCGGGTGTCATCACCGACGCGGGGGCCGTCGATGACGCGGTCCTGGAGTGGCTGACGGTGCTGTCCCGCCGGGACATCGCCCTACTGGTCTACGCGCAGACACCCGTGCAGGGGACCGAACCGGAGCGGGTGCTGCTGGCGCGTTTCGCTCAGTGGTGGGTTGTGCTGGAGCGCAACGGCATCCTGGTGCGCCTGTCCGGAGTCGGCACGGCGACCTCAGAAGAATCGGCCGGCATGCTGATCAATGCGCAGATCGTGCGGCTGTGCGGTGAGATGAGGGCTGCGTCGCTGCGGCCCGTCACCCTAGATGTGCCCGAACTGCTTGCCGCCGTGCATGATCAGGCGAGTTTGCGGAGCTTTCTCCTCGACCAGAGGTTCGACGGCGATCAGGTCACGATGCTGACCCTGGCGGCTGACACCGAGCGTTCGGCGCAGGCCTCGGTGGTGGCGATCCAGTCCGGCATGCCCAGCGGGCCGGCGCGATCCCACATCGATCGGGGGGCGGTCACCATCATCGATACCCCGCAAGGCAGATTGGTGTCCGAACACGTCACCCGCGGTGGAAAATCGTGGATGATCGTCTCGCCGGGATCAGCCGCCAACATCGCCTCCGCGGTGTTGAAGATGGTTCGCCGACTGCCCGCCGAAGACGAGTGGTTCTCACACAGAAAGGTTGTCTAGGTGACGAATCCCTGGAATGAGCCGGGGCGTTCCGCCGATCCCCGCGATCCCCTCGGCCGCGAAGGCTTCGGGGCCCACCATCGTCCGCAGCAGGACTCGGTGTCGGGCACGCTGCGGATCTCAGACATGGTGGCACCGCGCAAGATCCCGCCCGGCTCGGGTTGGCGCAAGTTCATCTACAACATTTCGTTCAAGACCATCAACCTCGGTGAATCCCCGGGCGAGCGGCACTACCGCGAATTGCGCGAACGGATCCGCAGGCACATCCGCAAGCAGTACGTGATCGGGTTCGTCTCCGGCAAGGGCGGGGTCGGCAAGACGACGATGACGGCGAGCGTCGGCGCGGTCTTCCGTGAATGCCGCCCGGAGAATGTCGTGGCGATCGACGCCGCGCCCGGCTTCGGCACACTGGCCGGCCGCATTGACGAGGCGCCCCCGGGCGACTATTCCGCGGTACTCAATGACACCGACGTCCAGGGCTACGCGGACATCCGAGAACACCTGGGCCAGAATCAGATCGGGCTCGATGTGCTGGCCGGAAATCGAGTCTCCGACCAGCCCCGCCCACTGGTTCCGGCGATGTTCACCGGTGTGCTGTCCCGGCTGCGTCGAACCCACAACGTGATCCTGGTGGACACCGCCGACGACCTGGAGCATCCCGTGATGAAGGCGGTCTTCGACGCCTGCGACACCCTGGTGTTCGTATCGGGTCTGACCGCCGACACCTCGCTGCCGGTCACCCGGTCGATCGATCTGCTGCGCTCGCTCGGCTACCACGAATTGGTGTCGCGCAGCATGGTGATTCTCAACGACAGTCGCAACAGCTCCGACTCGGATGCTCGGAAGTATCTGACCGAGCGCTTCAGCCAGTCCGGTGCAACCGTCGAATTCATGCCCTACGACCCGCATCTGGCCAAGGGCGGCATCATCGATGCCCAGCATGAGCTTCAGAAGAAGACTCGGCTGCGGCTCTTCGAGATCACCGCGGCGCTGGCCGACAAGTACACGCCGGATGCCGATAGGCCACGCTGATGGCCAAGGTCTCCTTCCCGGCGCGCTGCGCCGTCGCGGTGATCTGTGGCCAACACCTTGTTTCCCAGGTCTATCCGGCCTCGGTGCCGGTCGAGGTGTTCATCGACAATGTCGTCGAGCTGCTCAACGAGGAGCTCAAGAGGCGCGGCGTTCCTGGGCTGGACCCCGGTATCGGCTATGAACTGAACCGGGCCAACGGGACCAGGCTCGACGTCACGAAGACGCTGGACGAGCTCGGCGTCGAAGACGGATCAACCCTGGTGCTGGTGCCGGCGCAGGAAGGCGAGTCCTTCGAACCGCAGTACGAATCGTTGTCGACGGGCCTGGCCCGGGTCGGCAAGCGGTTGTTCGCCCCGGTGACCGCTGAGACCGCCGCGCACACCGCGATGGCGGTGCTGGCGATGGTCGCCCTGTCTGTTCTGGGACTGGGTCTGCACACCCGCCTGCACACCGACTCGGTGATACCGGCCATCGTCACCGGGGCCGTCGGTCTGCTTCTCGCCGTCGGCGCCGGCTCGATCTGGCGATGGTGGCCCCAGCGAGCCGATCTGCTCGGCGGCTTCGGCTGGCTGGCCGTGCCCTTATTGGCAGTCGGCTTCGCCGCTGCGGCCCCCGGCGATGTCGGCGCCGCGCACGTGTTCATCGCAGCCCTGGCCACCGCCGTGTTGACCGTCGGTGTGGTGACGATGACCGGTCGTCACCTCACAGTTGCCGCGACGGTGGTAACCGTGTGCGGCGTTGGTGGATTGGTGGCCATCGCCCGGATGTGGGCTGCTGTCCCGGCGCAATGGCTGGGCATGTGCTCGCTGATCGGTCTTCTGTTGCTCCTGACGCTCGCTCCCACGTTCGCGTTGTGGGCGGCGCGAATTCGCCCGCCGCACTTCGGATCCATCACTGGGCGCGATCTGTTCCGCCGCAGCGACGGCCTTCCGGTCGACACCGTTACCCCCGTCGACGACGAGGCCGAGGACGAGCCGAACCCGGACACCACACCCCCGGGTTCGGTCATCACCGTGGCCGCCCAACGCGCCAACAGCGTGCTCACCGGCATCTGTGTGGCCGCCGCGATCGCGTTACCCGCGGCGGTGTGGGCCACGCTGATGCCCGGGCGGGCCAAGAGCAACGCCGCGGCCGTACTGGCTGGACTGTTCGTGCTCATCTTCATCAGCCGTGGCCGCGCGTTCGCCGACAAGCGCCAGGCCGTCGCACTGGTATGCGGTGCGGCCGCTGCACTCTGCGTCGGCGTGATCCGCTACGTCCTGCACGAGCCGGCGGATTCGGGCGCGGCCCTGCTGTGGGGAACGTTTGCGCTGGCGATTTTCGCCGGCGCGGGACTGGCTGCGGCGCTATTGGTTCCCGTCACCCGCTTCACGCCGCTGGTGCGGATGATCGCCGAATGGCTCGAGCTGGCGGCGATCGTGGCTGCCTTCCCGCTGGCCGCGTGGGTCGGCGGACTGTTCACCTGGGTCAGAATGCGATGACGGCGCCTGGACAGCGAATCGCCGCGACGGCGATGGTCATCCTGCTGACCGGAATCATCGCCAATATTCCGGCAGCGCAAGCAATCCCACCGCCCAGTGTGGACCCGTCGCTGGTTCCACCGGATGGGCCGCCGCGTCCCGATCAACCCATGCGGCAGAGCAACATCTGCGCGCGCACCATCACGGTGGCCGATCCGAATGTGGCACTGCCGGCACCGAATCTGGCGATGCTCAATATCGGCAAGGCCTGGCAGTACTCGACGGGTAACGGTGTGCCGGTGGCGGTGATCGACACCGGAGTCAATCCGAACCCTCGCCTGCCCGTGGTGCCCGGCGGGGACTACATCATGGGCGGCGACGGCCTGATGGACTGCGATGCGCACGGCACGATCGTCGCCTCGCTGATCGCGGCGGCACCGCACGGTGGACCGCCGCCGGCGCCGATGCCGCCCACCCCAGCGTTCCCGCCGCCTGCCGGTCCGCCACCAGTCACCGCGGCACCGCCACCGCCGGGCTCGCCGCCCGCGCCGCCTGCACCGCCACCACCACCCGTACCGGTGACGGTCACCCAAACCATGCCTGCGCCGCCGCCCCCGCCCCCGCCGCCGGATCAGCCGTCCAACGGCCCGGGGGACCCGGACCCGGGTGGGCCTGACGATCCCGAGGTGCCGCCACCCCCGCCGGGAGCGCCCGATGGTGTTGCCGGGGTGGCTCCGAATGCCGTGGTGATCTCGATTCGGCAGTCGTCGCGGGCCTACGAACCGGAGAACCCGGGACCTGGTGACAGCGAGGCACGCAAGAAGGCCGGCACCGTGGCGACGCTGGCCAGTGCGATCGTGCATGCCGCAAACATGGGCGCCAAGGTCATCAACATCAGCGTCACGTCGTGCGTCTCGGCCGCCGACCCACTTGATCAGCGCGCGCTCGGCGCTGCGGTCTGGTACGCGGCGACCGTCAAGGACGCTGTCATCGTCGCGGCTGCCGGGAACGAGGGGGAGGACGGCTGTGCGCAGAATCCGTCGTTCGACCCGCTGGACACCTCCGATCCGCGCGACTGGCATCAGGTCAAGACAGTGTCGTCACCGTCGTGGTTCTCCGACTATGTGCTGTCGGTGGGCGCGGTCGACAACACCGGCGCGCCGATCAGCAAGAGCCTGGCCGGCCCGTGGGTGGCCGCAGCCGCACCCGGTGTCGGGGTCATGGGCCTATCCCCGCAGACCGCGGGACCGGTCAACGCCTATCCGCCGGTGCGCCCGGGTGAGAAGAACATGCCGTTCTGGGGCACCAGCTTCTCGGCGGCCTATGTGTCCGGCGTGGCGGCACTGGTTCGGGCCAAGTACCCGGACCTCACGGCCAACCAGGTCATCCACCGGATCCTGCAGACTGCACACAATCCACCCCGCGGAGTGGACAACCAGGTGGGCTATGGCGTTGTCGATCCGGTTGCCGCGCTGACGTTCAACGTGCCACCCGGTGACCGGCTCGCCCCTGGTTCGTTGACCCGGGTGATGGCGCCCCCACCGCCCCCCGCGTCGCCCGACCATCGGGCCCGCAACGTCGCCCTGATCTTCGCCGGTGCTGTCGTGGGTGCCGTACTGCTGGCCAGCATCATCACTCGTGCGAGGCGGGCGCGGTGAAGCGTCACACCGTCCAGCTCTTGGTGATCATCGCGGTCTTGGCGTTCGGCCTGATCGGGTGGATTGTCTACGGCTACATCGGAGCTGGTGTGGGCCTGGCGCTCGGTCTGATCCTGTTCGCGATTCCGTGGCGGCGCCAACCGCTGTGGTCGTGGCTGGGTCTCTATCTGCGTCGCAACCGCCCGATCCCGCTGGCCGAGCCTGTGACGGTGGCCAACGACCGCTCCGGTGGCGGGGTGCGCTACCAGGACGGAGTGGCCATTGTCGCCGTCCAGCTGCTTGGGAAGGCACATACCCCAACGGTTTTCACCGGCTCGACCGCGACTCACACCCGCAACACCATCGACGTCAGCGACCTCCTGCCGGCGATGCACCAGAGCCTTGGCTTGACCATCGAGTCACTGTCGGTGGTGACGGCGGGCTCCCGGCGTCGCAGCACAGGCGACTATCCGAGGGTGTACGACACCCTCATCGGTACCCCACCCTATGCCGGTCAGCGGGAGACCTGGCTGGTGCTCCGGTTGCGGGCGCTGGAGAACGCCGACGCCCTGCGACGGCGCACCACAGTGGGGACCGCCGCGCTGGCCGCTGCCCAGCGGATCGCGGCGGGCCTACGCTGCAACGGGATTCGTGCGAAGGTGGCCACCGCGACCGACATGGTGGAATTGGAACGTCGGCTGGGGCGCGCCGCGCTGGAGTCGCACAATCAGCGTTGGCGTACCGCGCGCAGCGACGCCGGCTGGCTGACCACCTACGCCTATCGACCGCGCGATATCAACGCCGAGATGCTGGCTCAGGCCTGGTCGCTGCGGGCCGACGGGATCATCCAGAACGTCACCCTCTTCCCAGACGGAACCGCCACCGCGACGATCACCGTGCGCAGCGCACAACCGCCGACCGCTCCGCCCAGTGTGGTCTTGAAGACTCTGCCGGGTGAGCAGGCCAGTGCGGTCGCCGCCAATCTGTGTGGGCCACGCCCGGAACTGCGCGGAATCACCCGCGGGCGGGCGCCGGCCACACTGGTCCTGCCGATCGGGCCGTCAGGTGTGCTGCTGGGCAAGGTTGATGCCGGTGATCGGATGTTGCTGCCGCTGGGCGATCCCGGTGAGTTCAGCCGCATCCATATCGCGGCCGACGACGTGATAGCCAAACGCATCATCATCCGTACCGCGGGAGCGGGTGACCGGATCACCGTGCACACCAAGGATTTGCATCGTTGGGAGAGTGTGCGCATGCCGCACATCGCGGTGTCGGATCAGCCGCGGCCGGCGTCGGGCACCACCGTCAGTGTGGTGGACGGTACCGTGGCTCCGGCGCCCCGTCCGAACACCGTGATCTCGGTGGGCCGGCCCGGTGAGACACAACGCGGGTCGGCTGACGTTGTCATCACGCAGATCGGTCCGGCCACTGTCGAGGTGAATGCCGCCGGCGTGGTCTACATGGTGGAGGTTGAGCTGTTCCGCGCCGAGAATCGTTATGTGTCAAGTGAACCGACCAGCCTTCGGTTCGAGGAACTGGAACTGGCGGACTAGGTCATGACCAGTAGTACCGACACCGCGGCGGCCCGCAGGCAGTTCGACCAGGCGATGGCTGCGCTGGACGCCGACCCGAAGACAGCGCTTCGGCATTTCCGGGATGCCACCGGGATCGATCCGTCGATGGCCGATGCCTGGCTGGGTCGGATCGCTGCCGGCGATGATGCACTGGACACCCTGCAGCAGCTGTATGCCTACGGGACGCGCCTGCACCGGGAGACCAACCGGCTCGGGGTGCGGCTTTCGGCACCGATCAAGGCCGGGCCCTATCTGTCGGTTAACGTCACCGAGTCCTCGCACGCCGGAGTGGCACTGGCCAGCGGGCTGGTCGACGACGGCCAGTTCGAGAAAGCCGAAGCGGTGCTGGAGGATTCGGCTCTGCTGGACACCTGGGAGAACCACCAGTGGCAGCAGTATGTACGGGCCTACCTGATGTTCGCCACCCAGCGCTGGCCCGATGTGATCGCCGAGGCGGCGCGGGTGCTGCCGCCGCAGGCGATCATCATGTCGGCTGTCACGGCGGCCACCAACGCGCTCGCCGCGCATGCCGCCGCACATCTGGGGCAGGCCCGGGTGGCGCTGGACTGGGCCGACCGGGTGGAACTACGGTCTGAGCGCGGGACCGAGACGCGCAGGCACAGCCTGCTCGACACCGCTGTCACTGCCATCGATCCACTGGAATTCCCGCTGATCGCCGCCGATCTGGCCTATGTGCGGGGCATGGCCCACCGGCAGCTCGGTGAAGAGGACAAGGCGCAGATCTGGTTGTCCAAGGCCACGATAAATGGTGCGCTGATCGAGCCGGCCAAGCAGGCGCTGGCGGATCCGAGGTTGCAGCTGGTCGTCACCGACGAGGACACGATCAACAGCCGCACCAACAAATGGGACGTCAGCACCGAGCAGTCCGAGAACGAGCGGGCTGAAGAGGAGAACGCCGAGCGGCGGGTCGAGTTGCTCACCGAAGGCCGTGCGCTGCTGAACAATCAGGTGGGGCTGGCCGACGTGAAGCGGGCGGTTGCCGAACTCGAAGACCAAATCGAGGTCCGCGCGCTGCGGCTGGCTCACGGCCTGCCGGTCACCAACCAGACCAACCACATGCTGCTGGTGGGACCGCCCGGGACCGGCAAGACGACGACGGCAGAAGCGCTGGGCAAGATCTATGCCGGGCTGGGGATCGTCCGGCACCCAGAGATCATCGAGGTCAAGCGCGCTGACTTCTGCGGCGAGCACATCGGCTCGTCAGGTCCGAAAACCAATGAACTGATCAGTCGTTCGCTGGGCCGGATCCTGTTCATGGACGAGTTCTACTCGCTCGTGGAACGCCATCACGACGGACGGCCGGACATGATCGGCATGGAGGCGGTGAATCAGCTTCTGGTCGCGCTGGAGGTGCACCGCTTCGACTTCTGTTTCATCGGGGCCGGCTACGAGAAGGAAGTCGACGAATTCCTCACCGTGAACCCCGGTTTGGCGGGGCGGTTCAACCGCAAGCTGCGGTTCGAGTCCTACAGCCCTGACGAGCTGGTTCAGATTGCGATCCGCTACGGCGCGCCGCGGGCCACGGTGATCGACCCGGCCGCGCAGGAAGCCCTCAACGCGGCGTGTCGCAAGCTGCGGGCCTACCTCGCGCCGGACGGCAGCCACGGCGTCGACGTGATGCAGAACGGCCGATTCGCCCGCAACGTCGTTGAGCGTGCCGAGCGGTTACGGGATTCCCGGGTCGCCGCCCAGAACCGGACCAACCGTGGATCGGTGACGGTCGAGGACCTCGAGACCTTGCGCACCCAGGATCTCGTCGCGGCGGTAGCCGATGCCTGCGCGGAAAAGAATGTGCCCCTCGAGCTTTGATCGATCATCTCAATGCGGCGGCGGCCGCGGTGGCCAACGCTCGCGCACGCTCAAAGCGCTGATCCGGATCCTTCGCCATGGCCTTGGCGACGACGTCGTCCATCGCCGCCGGCAGCCACGGCGCGAAGCGGGTGGGCTGTGGGGCGGCGTCGTGCAGGTGGCAGTTCACCACCTCGTCCTTGGACGCGGCGTCGAAGAACGGCGGCTTGCCTGTCAGCAGCCGAAACAGTGAGCAGCCCAGCGAATATATGTCGGTGCGTCCGTCCACCGCTTTGCCCCGCAACATCTCCGGTGACGCGTAGGCCGCTGACACCAGCGCCACCCCGTTCTCGGTGAATGGGGGCGCAGCGAAGTCGGCCAACAGCGCCCGATCATGTTCTGCCAGAAGAATATTTGATGGCTTGACGTCACCGTGCACGACGCCCTGGGCGTGGGCGAAGTCCAACGCCTCGGCCACGTCGGTGATGATCTGCACCGCGCGCTCCGGCGGCATCCGCCCGGCCCGCAGCTCGGTGTCGGCGTCGCCACCGAGCACGTAGGGCATTGTGATCCAGGGAATTCCGGAGTCCGTCTGGCCGCGGTCAAGCACCGGCACGATATCGGGATGGACAAGGGCTGAAGTCGAGGGCTGTCCGGAAACGAAAACCTTCAGTGCGACAAGACCAGCCCCGTGCCTGGCAAGGTACACCGCGCTTGTGCCGCCCGCTCCGAGGACGGACTGGATCACGTATCCGCCGACGCTAGCGGGGTTGGGGTCCACGGTGGGGCATCGTCGCGAAGAATTGCGAAATGACCGCCGCCACTTCGACAAAGGCCCGCCGGGTCGGTCCCGACATCTCGCTGCTGTTGTTGATCACGCCGCCGGGACGTAAGCCCGGATCGAACGGCACTTCCACCACTGCCTGCCGTCGGGATCGGAACTGGTCGGCCAGCAACCCGCGGGTGCGCTTGTCGGAATGGCCGTCGGAATCGTTGAGTACGATCACCGAGCGCTGCATCAGCCCGGTCTTGCCATGGGCGGCAAGCCATTCCATCGTCTGCGCGGCCGCCGACGCACCGTCTGGCCACGGTGAGGACACCACGATCAGCGCGTCCACGTCACGCATCGCCTCCTGGGTGACCGGAGCGTCCATCGTCGAACCGCAATCGACGATCGAGATCGTGAAATGCCGATCCAGGCGCATCGTGGCCTCGCGGTAGATCGCCGCGTCCAGAATCCCGCGACGGCTGCCGTTCTCCCCGGCCAGCACGAACAACCCCGACGAGTTGCTGCCCATCCGGGTGAGCACTTCGGCGAAGGACTGCAGGTTCTTGTTCTTGGCCAGCTCCCAGTAGGAACCGCCGGCCCGGGGGTCGATCCGGCTGCCCAGCCGGCCGAACGCCGTGTCGGCGTCGACAGCCACCACCCGATCGCCGCGCCGCAGCTCGGCCAGGACGCACCCGACGCTGGCGGCCACGGTCGTCTTGCCGACACCGCCCTTGCCGAGCACTCCGATCTTGTAGTGGCCGCGCAGCGGGGCGGCCACCATGGCCTCCATCGCCGCCTGGCGCTGCTCCTGACGCGACGGGCCGGGATTCAGCAGCCCGAACGTCGCTGCATAGACACCGCGCCGCCAGCCGTGGGTCGGTTTGGGCTTGACCGGCCGGGGTGGCAGGGGAGCCCGCGGCGCCGGATAGGGCCGTTGGGCAGCCGGGGGCGGCGACGGCGGGATCACGATGCGCGGGATCCGCTCGGTCGGCGGCCCAGCGGAGTGCTCCGCTGGCCGGCCTTGCCGGTAGCGGTCGCGCAGGTGGTCATCGCGGTCGGTCATCGTGTTCAGTATCGCTGGTGCGCGAGATCGACGTTTTGGCGGATTCCACTCGCGTTCGCTGGCCCATTTGTCAGTTGGGGCGCAAAAGCTAAGAATCCGACCAGAGTTTGCGCAAAGTCCCAGATCGACCGTTAGCCCAGGTCGCGATGGCAGTGATAACTGGTGATGTGAGTTATCCCGCACCAGGAACCCCACCGGCGTACGCCGTCAGCAAACAGCCCAAAACACCGTTGACGGAGCACCCCATCCACGCGGACGCGTCAAGACGGCCGATCGCAACACCAAAAAGGGGCGCCGACAACCGATTCCGCAGCAGAATCGTTCATTGGCCGCGGGTGCGCGAAGAACGGGAGCGCAACCGACTTAGCCTAGACTAAGTTGGCATGTCAGCGAGGGTTTGACATATCGTTTTACGACTTGTTGACACCACAGTGGAGCCCCGTCCAGTGACGCACGGAGGAATCCCTGGCGGGGCGCGGTGACGTCGACGAACCACCGCGCAAAAATTGCTTGTGAAGGGTCAGGTGCGAATGCCCAGCAGTGTCGGGCTGTACAACCCCGCTTATGAACACGATTCGTGTGGCGTTGCCATGGTGGCGGACATGCACGGCCGTCGCAGCCGCGACATCGTGGACAAGGCCATCACGGCATTGCTGAACATGGAGCACCGCGGTGCTCAGGGCGCAGAGCCGAACACCGGCGACGGCGCGGGCATCCTGCTGCAGGTTCCCGACGCCTTCCTTCGCGCCGTCGTCGACTTCGAGTTGCCCGAGGAGGGCAGCTATGCCACCGGGATCGCCTTCCTGCCGCAGTCGTCGCGCGATGCCGCGACGGCGTGCGAGTCCGTCGGCAAGATCATCGAGGCCGAAGGCCTGACGCTGCTCGGCTGGCGGGACGTGCCGACCGACGATTCGTCCCTCGGTGCGCTGGCCCGCGATGCGATGCCGACGTTCCGGCAGGTGTTCATCGGGGGTGCCTCCGGGATGGACCTGGAGCGACGCGCCTACGTGGTGCGCAAGCGCGCTGAGCACGAACTGGGCACCAAAGGTCCGGGTCAGGACGGTCCCGGACGCGAAACCGTTTACTTCCCAAGCCTTTCCGGTCAGACATTTGTCTATAAGGGCATGCTGACCACCCCGCAGCTCAAGGCCTTCTACCTCGACCTGCAGGACGATCGGCTGGAAAGTGCGCTGGGCATCGTGCACTCGCGGTTTTCCACCAACACCTTCCCGTCGTGGCCGCTGGCCCACCCGTTCCGCCGGGTCGCCCACAACGGCGAGATCAACACCGTCACCGGTAACGAGAACTGGATGCGGGCCCGCGAGGCGCTCATCAACAGCGACGTGTTCGGCTCGACGCAGGACCTCGACAAGATCTTCCCGATCTGCACGCCAGGCGCATCGGACACGGCGCGTTTCGACGAGGTTCTCGAACTGCTCCACCTTGGTGGGCGCAGCATCGCCCACGCGATGCTGATGATGATCCCTGAGGCGTGGGAGCGCCACGAGTCGATGGATCCGGCGCGTCGCGCCTTCTACGCCTACCACTCGTCGCTCATGGAGCCCTGGGACGGCCCCGCCGCGGTGTGCTTCACCGATGGCACCGTGATCGGCGCCGTCCTCGACCGCAACGGTCTGCGCCCGTCCCGGGTCTGGGTCACCAAGGACGGCCTCGTCGTCCTCGCGTCCGAGGCCGGCGTGCTGAACCTCGACCCGTCGACCGTGGTGCGCAAGATGCGCCTGCAGCCCGGCCGCATGTTCTTGGTGGACACCGCGCAGGGCCGCATCGTCTCCGACGAGGAGATCAAGGCCGAACTCGCCGCGGCCGAGCCGTACCAGGAGTGGCTCGACGCGGGGCAGTTCCACCTCGACGACCTGCCGCCTGGTGACTACGTCCGCATGCCGCACCATCGCGTGGTGCTGCGGCAGCAGACCTTCGGTTTCACCTACGAGGAGCTCAACCTACTGGTCGCGCCCATGGCGCGCACCGGAGCGGAGGCACTCGGCTCGATGGGGACCGACACCCCGGTTGCGGTGCTGTCGGCGCGTCCGCGGATGCTGTTCGACTACTTCCAGCAGTTGTTCGCCCAGGTGACCAACCCGCCGCTGGACGCCATCCGCGAGGAGGTCGTCACCAGCTTGAAGGGGACTGTCGGCCCAGAGGGTGACCTGCTCAATCCCAACGCGGACTCGTGTCGCCAGATCATTCTGCCGAACCCGATTCTGCGCAATGCCGACCTGTCGAAGCTGATGTGCGTCGACCCCGACCACGAGATCCGCGGTCACAAGCACGGCTTGCGCGCCGCCGTCATCCGCTGCCTGTACCCGGTTGCGCGCGGGGGCCAGGGGCTCAAGGAGGCGCTCGACGACGTCCGCGCCAAGGTCTCGCAGGCCATCCGCAACGGCGCGCGCATCATCGTGCTGTCCGACCGCGAGTCCAACGAGTCGCTAGCTCCGATCCCGTCGCTGCTGAGCGTGTCTGCGGTGCACCACCACCTGGTGCGCGACCGCACCCGTACTCACGTCGGCCTCGTCGTCGAGGCCGGCGACGCCCGCGAGGTGCACCATATGGCTGCCCTGGTCGGCTTCGGCGCCGCCGCCATCAATCCGTACATGGCGTTCGAGTCCATCGAGGACATGTGCGACCGCGGCGTGATCGCCGATATCAGCAGCGATCAGGCCAAGGCCAACTACGTCAAGGCCGCAGGCAAGGGTGTGCTGAAGGTGATGTCCAAGATGGGCATCTCGACGCTGGCGTCCTACACGGGCGCCCAGTTGTTCCAGGCGATCGGCATCAGCCAGCAGGTGCTCGACGACTACTTCACCGGGCTGTCCTGTCCGGTCGGCGGCATCGATCTCGAAGACATCGCCGCTGATGTCGCCACCCGTCATGCTCTGGCCTACCTGGATCGCCCCGACGAGCGCGCGCACCGCGAGCTTGAGGTCGGTGGCGAATACCAGTGGCGCCGCGAAGGCGAATACCACCTGTTCAACCCGGACACGGTGTTCAAGCTGCAGCACGCCACCCGCACCGGCCAGTATTCGATCTTCAAGGAGTACACCAAGCTGGTCGACGACCAGAGCGAGCGGCTCGCCTCGCTGCGCGGTCTGCTCAAGTTCCGCGACAATTTCCGGCCTCCCGTGCCGCTGGAAGAGGTCGAGTCCGCCGCCGAGATTGTGAAGCGATTCTCCACCGGCGCAATGAGTTACGGCTCGATCTCGGCCGAAGCCCACGAGACGCTGGCCATCGCGATGAACCGCCTTGGCGCGCGGTCGAACTCGGGTGAGGGTGGCGAGGCTACCAGCCGCTTCGAGCACGACCCCAACGGTGACTGGCGCCGCAGCGCGATCAAGCAAGTGGCCTCCGGCCGCTTCGGAGTCACCAGCCACTACCTGACCAACTGCACCGACATCCAGATCAAGATGGCGCAAGGTGCGAAACCCGGTGAGGGCGGCCAGCTTCCTGGGAAGAAGGTGTACCCGTGGGTGGCGGAGGTGCGACATTCGACACCCGGTGTCGGCCTGATCTCGCCGCCGCCGCACCACGACATCTATTCGATCGAGGATCTGGCTCAGCTGATCCACGACCTGAAGAACGCCAACCCGCAGGCGCGCGTGCACGTGAAGCTGGTGAGCGAGAACGGCGTCGGCACCGTCGCCGCCGGTGTGTCGAAGGCGCACGCCGACGTCGTGCTGATCTCCGGTCACGACGGCGGCACTGGAGCCACGCCGCTCACCTCGCAGAAGCACGCGGGCGCACCGTGGGAGCTCGGCCTGGCAGAGACTCAACAGACGTTGTTGCTCAACGGACTTCGTGACCGCATCGTCGTGCAGGTCGACGGCCAGCTCAAGACCGGCCGCGATGTCGTCATCGCCGCGCTGCTCGGCGGAGAGGAGTTCGGCTTCGCCACCGCCCCGCTGGTGGTGGCGGGCTGCATCATGATGCGGGTGTGTCACCTCGACACGTGCCCTGTCGGCGTCGCCACTCAGAATCCGCTGCTGCGCGAGCGCTTCAACGGCAAGCCCGAGTTCGTCGAGAACTTCTTCCTGTTCATCGCGGAAGAGGTGCGGGAGCTGATGGCGCAGTTGGGCTTCCGCACGGTCAACGAGATGGTCGGTCAGGTCGGCGCGCTCGACACCGCGCAGGCCGCGAAGCACTGGAAGGCCCACAAGCTGGACCTGTCCCCGGTACTGCACGAGCCCGACTCGGCGTTCATGAACCAGGACCTGTACTGCAGCTCGCGCCAGGACCATGGTCTGGACAAGGCACTCGACCAGCAGCTGATCGTGCAGTGCAATGAGGCCTTGGAAACCGGGCTTCCGGTCCGCTTTTCCACCGCGATCGCCAACGTCAACCGCACCGTCGGCACCATGCTGGGTCACGAGCTCACCAAGGCGCATGGGGGACAAGGGCTTCCGGACGGCACCATTGACATCACGTTCGACGGGTCGGCAGGTAACAGCTTTGGCGCCTTCGTCCCCAAGGGCATCACACTGCGCGTGTACGGAGATGCCAACGACTACGTCGGCAAAGGACTGTCCGGCGGGCGCATCGTGGTGCGGCCGTCCGAGGCCGCCCCGAGTGACTTCGTCGCCGAGGACAACATCATCGCGGGCAACGTGATCCTGTTCGGCGCGACCAGCGGGCAGGCGTTCCTGCGCGGTCAGGTCGGCGAGCGGTTCGCGGTGCGCAACTCGGGCGCCCACGCGGTGGTCGAGGGCGTCGGCGACCACGGCTGCGAGTACATGACCGGCGGCAAGGTGGCGATCCTCGGACCCACTGGCCGCAACTTCGCCGCGGGGATGTCCGGTGGCATCGCCTACGTCTACGACCAGCATGGTCATCTCGGCGACAATCTCAACGCCGAGATGGTGGATCTGGAACGACTGGACGCCGATGACGTCGAGTGGCTGAAGGGCATGCTCGTCGCCCACGTCGACGCCACCGATTCAGCTGTGGGACAACGTATTTTGTCGGATTGGGAGTCTCAACTGAAGCACTTCGTGAAGGTGATGCCACGCGACTACCGGTCGGTTCTGACCGCCATTGCCGAGGCCGAGCGTAACGGCGAGGACGTCGACAGCGCGATCATGGCGGCGGCCAATGGCTGATCCACGCGGTTTCCTCAAGTACACCAAGCGTGAGACGCCGGTACGCCGGCCGGTCGATCTGCGGCTGAAGGATTGGAAAGAGGTCTACGAAGCGGACTTCTCCCACGAGACCCTGGAGGCCCAGGCTTCCCGGTGCATGGACTGCGGAATCCCGTTCTGCCACAACGGTTGCCCGCTCGGGAATCTGATTCCCGAGTGGAACGACCTGGTCTATCGGGACCGTTGGCGCGACGCGATCGAGCGGCTGCACGCCACCAACAACTTCCCGGAGTTCACTGGCAGGCTGTGCCCGGCGCCGTGCGAGGCGTCCTGCGTGCTGGGCATCAACCAGGATCCGGTGACCATCAAGCAGGTCGAGGTCGAGATCATCGACAATGCCTTCGCCGAGGGCTGGGTCGTGCCGATGATGCCGGACAAGATGACCGGCAAGAAGGTCGCGGTCGTCGGGTCGGGTCCCGCGGGGTTGGCCGCCGCGCAGCAGCTGACCAGGGCGGGGCACCAGGTGACGGTGTTCGAGCGCGCCGACCGCATCGGTGGCCTACTGCGCTACGGAATCCCCGAGTTCAAGATGGAGAAGCGCCACATCGACCGGCGGCTGGAGCAGATGGAGGCCGAGGGCACGCAGTTCCGCACCGGGGTCAACGTCGGCGTCGACCTCACGGTTGCGCAGCTGCGGCTGAACTACGACGCCGTGGTGCTCAGCGGTGGCGCGACCGATTGGCGCGACCTGCCGGTTCCCGGGCGCGAGTTCGACGGCATCCACCAGGCCATGGAGTACCTGCCGTGGGCTAACAAGGTTCAGCAGGGTGACCCGGTGGTCGACGAAGACGGTGAGCCGCCGATCACTGCCAAGGGCAAGAAGGTCGTCATCATCGGTGGCGGCGACACCGGCGCGGACTGCCTGGGCACCGCGCACCGGCAGGGTGCCGCCAGCGTCCATCAGTTCGAGATCATGCCGCGGCCGCCGGAGACCCGGGCTGACTCGACGCCGTGGCCGACGTACCCGCTGATGTTCCGGGTGGCCTCGGCTCACGAAGAGGGTGGCGAGCGGGTGTTCGCGGTGAACACCGAGAAGTTCCTTGGCGACGAGGGCAAGGTCACCGGGCTGCGCGCGCACGAAGTGGAGATGAAGGGCGGCAAGTTCGAAAAGGTGGAGGACACCGACTTCGAACTCGATGCCGACCTGGTGCTGCTGGCGATGGGCTTCGTCGGGCCGGAACGGCCGGGGCTGCTCACCGACCTGGGTGTGGAACTCAACGAGCGCGGCAACGTCACCCGCGACAAAAACTTCGCCACCTCGGTGCCGGGCATCTTCGTCGCCGGTGACATGGGGCGCGGCCAGTCGTTGATCGTGTGGGCGATCGCCGAGGGCCGGGCCGCAGCTGCGGGCGTAGACCGCTACTTGATGGGGCACTCCGCGTTGCCGGCGCCGATCAAGCCGACGGCCGCTCCGCAGCGCTGAGCGGGCGGTCCGGCCGGACCTCATTGGTCACTGCTGCCCCAGCCGAATCATCGGATTATTTACCGGCGCGCCTATTGCAGTTTGCGGTGGGATCTGTATCTAATTGCTGGAATGGGTGCTGCGGTAAAGTTGCGACCCGGTAAGGCCGAGATCGACCACAGGAGTGATCCTTGTGTACATCAACCCGATATCTCGCTCGCGAGTCGGGCGCATAGCCTGGTGCTTCTTCCGTCACCCGATGAAGAGCCGCGAGTTCCCGGCCAAGCACGAACGCCTGGTCACCCCCGCCGACCTCGTGCATTACGGCATCTAGCGAGCGTTCTAGCAACCGATTGTGCCGCCGGCTCACACCGGCTCGGGTTTGCCCGTCGTTACTAGGTTGTTATCTAGAGCCCCGAATCGCGGATCGCCTCCGCGAGCGGCTCCAGCACTGCTGGATCGTGCGGCGTCGGCAGGTAGACGATCGCCAGATCGAGCCCCTCGGCAGCCAGCGCGGCGGCCTCGTCAACCACCTTCGCGTAGTCGCGGTCATCGCTGAGCCGAACGTGAGCCGACAGCATGATCTCTGCTGGATCCCGGCCGATGTCGGCGCAGTGGGAAGCCAGCACGTCGCGTTTGCGGGCGAACTCCTCGGGTGTCCCACCGACAAAGTTCCAATGCTGGGCGTACTTCGCGGTGATGCGTAGCGTGCGCTTCTCTCCGCTACCGCCGATGCAGATCGGCGGGTGCGGCCGCTGCGGTCCCTTGGGCTCGTTGCGGGCCGCCTCGAGCTGGTAGTACGTGCCGTTAAAGTCGGTGGTGTCTTGGCTGAGCAGGCCGATCAGCACCTGGCAGCCCTCTTCGAAGCGGTCGAAACGCTCCTTGATGCTGCCCAGTTCGATGCCGTAGGCGCCCGACTCCTCCTCGTTCCAGCCTGCGCCGATGCCAAGTTCCAGGCGCCCGCCGGAAATGATGTCGACCGCGGCCGCCATGTTGGCCAGCACCGCAGGGTGCCGGTAGTGGATGCCGGTGACCAGGGTGCCCAGCCGCAGCCGGGTGGTCGCCTGCGCCAGCGCGGTGAGCGTTGACCAGCCCTCCAGGCACGGACCCGCGGAGTCGGAGAAGATCGGATAGAAGTGGTCGAATGTCCAGCCGGAGTGATACACGTCGATGTCGTCGGCGGCCTGCCAGACCGCGAGCATGTCGGCCCACGTGGTGTTTTGCGGGGAGGTTTTGAAGGCGAATTGCACTATGCCGAGCCTAGTCCGATCTGACGATCGGAGCTGTTATCTGGCGTTGGCCTTGCGTCGTGAGACCGGGGGTGGCGGCCCGTAGTAGACCACCTCGCTGGTGCGTTCGGGTTGCGGCCGCAGTGTCTTGGCCAGCACGTGTACGAGCAGCCATTGGACGACCCCGACGAGCAGCAGCGGCCACACCGCGCCGGCCAGAAGCGCCGGGCCGACGGTGATGCGCGGCGTGGACCGCTCGCCGCCGCGTGACCAGGCCGAGAATGCCACGGCCCCGCCGGCGACCAGCGCTGTGACGCAGAGGTACCCGATCACCCACTGGATAGTCGACATGGGGGGCCCATACCCAGCCTCCGCTAGGGGTAAACCGCCGGGTTGGCGTGGGAGCGCGCATGCGCGATCGCGTCATCGAGCGAATCGATCAGGTGGTTTTCGTGGCGCAGGACGTCGAGGATGCCCATGTTGGCCAGCAGGGCCATGTGCTCGGGCTGGACACCCTTGATGATGACGGTGATGCCGCGCGACTCGAGGTCCTCGGCAATCTCGGCGAGTGTGTGGGCACCGGTGGCATCCAGCATTCCCAACTGCGACATGCGAATGACGACGACCGAAACGTCCGGGTAGTCGGTGATCGAGTTCGAGAGCCTCTCGGCCGCACCGAAGAACATCGCACCGTCCAACCGCAACAACGCGATCCGCTCGTCACCGGGAAGGTATGGGCCGGGCAGATCCTCGCGCACCACGCTGCTGCGGCGCGCCACCGTGCGCAGCGCGAAGAACGCCGCGACGACGACGCCGATCTCCACCGCCTCGATCAGGTCGAAGCACACGGTGACGACGGCAGTCAGCACGAAGGTCAACGCGTCCGAGCGGGTCGACCGGACGATCCTGCGGACGGTGCTCGCCGAGATCATCCGGAACGACGTGACCATCAGTACCCCGGCCAAGGCTGACAACGGAATTGCTCCGACCGGCCCGGTGGCCAGATACACCACCGCAAGCAATAGCAATGAGTGCACGATGGCCGAGAGTCGGGTGCGGGCCCCGGAGCGCACATTGACCGCGGTGCGGGCGATCGCACCGGTGGCAGGCATACCGCCGAAGAGTCCTGACGCCATCGACGCCAGCCCCTGACCGACGAGTTCGCGGTCAGGATCGTAAGGACCAGTAGGTGACATGGTGGCCGCTACCCGCGCCGACAGCAGCGACTCGATCGCAGCCAGCGCGGCGATGGCCACCGCGGCGCCGATCAGTGTGCGCAGCGCGGCGGGATCAGCGTGCGGCATGACGGGCGCCGGCAGATGCGACGGCAAGTTCCCAATCGTGTCAACCGGAAGGTGGAAGGCGACCACGATCACCGTGGCCGCGACCACGGCGGTCAACGATTCGGGAATCCCGCGATGCAGCCGCGGCAGGCCCACCATCAGCACGGTGATGAAGCCCACGACCGCCACAGTCAGCCAAGCGGACGGCCAGTTCGCGTGTGAGACGACGGCCCAGGCGGCGGGCAGGGTGCGTTGCCCAGCCGGCGCGGTGACGCCGAACGCGGCCGGCACCTGCTGCAGGAAGATGATGACAGCGATCCCGAGCGTGAAGCCCTCGATCACGGGCCATGGAATGAACGTAACCGCGCGACCGAGGCCAATGACGCCGGCGCCCAGCACGATCAGCCCAGCCAATCCCGTGACGAGCGCGATACTGCCGATACCGTGTTGGGCGACGATCGGAGCCAGCACCACCGCCATCGCGCCAGTTGGCCCCGAGACCTGGACATGCGAACCGCCGAACACCGCAGCGACCAGTCCGGCGACCACGGCGGTGATCAGCCCGGCTGCCGCCCCAACCCCGGAGCTGATCCCGAACGCCAGGGCAAGCGGCAGGGCCACCACACCGACCGTCACTCCGGCGATGATGTCGCGTCGCCATGTGCGCGGCAGCTCGGCGTAGTCGCTGAACCGCGGCAGTAACCGCGACAGCTGGCCGGCCGCCCTCGCGATCACTGCGGATTCCCGACCGGCGGCAGTGCGTCGAATGCCTCGAGCTGTTGGTGCCGCGCCCGCAGGGTGTCGGCCAGAAAGCTGCGCGCGGTGACGAGTAACTCCCGGATCGAGGGATGCGCGAGCTCGTAATAGACCGCATTGCCAACACGTTCAGCCGAAACGACGTGGTGGCGTTTGAGGACGGCCAGGTGCTGCGAGAGCAGCGTGGGCTCGATCTCGGTGGCGACCAGGATCTCGCTGACCGGGGTGGGCCCGGAATTGGCCGAGAGAATCTCGAGGACGCGGATTCGGGCAGGGTGGGCGAGTGCCTTGAAGAGGTTTGCCTTGATTTCGTAGAGCGGCCGTTCGGTGCCGCCGGGAACGCTGGTGGCCACGGCGGTCCTCCGATTGAATACTTGATGGATTGAAGAAACTCTCAATACCTTAACCGAGGTGGTCGCGGCCAGCCAACTCCTCGTGCCCGTACGGGCACACTGGAGCCATGGACCCGGTGGCTGCGCTACGCCAGATCGCGTACTACAAGGACCGGGCGCGCGAGGATTCCCGGCGGGTGATGGCCTACCGAAAGGCCGCCGACATCGTCGAGGCGTTGGACGAGCCGAGTCGGGAGCGGCACGGCCGCGCCAACAGCTGGCAGTCGCTGCCCGGAATCGGACCGAAGACCGCCAAGGTCATTGCGCAGGCCTGGGCTGGCCAGGAGCCCGACTCGCTTGTCGAATTGCGAAGTGCGGCAGTCGATCTCGGTGGCGGTGAAATTCGGGCCGCGTTACGCGGCGACCTGCATCTGCATTCGGACTGGTCGGATGGATCGGCCCCGATCCACGAGATGCTGGCCACCGCGGCCGCGTTGGGCCACGAGTACTGCGCGCTCACCGATCACTCGCCGCGGCTGACCGTCGCCAACGGGCTGTCCGCCGATCGGCTACGCCATCAGCTTGACGTCATCGATGAGCTGCGCGAGGAGCTGGCGCCGTTCCGGATACTCACCGGCATCGAGGTCGACATCCTCGATGACGGCAGCCTGGATCAGGAGCCTGAACTGCTGGATCGGCTCGACATTGTGGTGGCCAGCGTGCACTCCAAGCTGGCGATGGACGAACCGGCGATGACCCGCCGGATGGTGCGCGCAGTATCCGCCGCGCGGGTCAACGTCCTGGGCCACTGCACCGGGCGGTTGGTGACCGGCAGCCGCGGGATCCGGGCCGAGTCGAAGTTCGACGCCGAGAAGGTGTTCACCGCCTGCCGGGACAACAACACCGCCGTCGAGATCAACTCACGTCCCGAGCGCCGTGACCCGCCGACCCGCCTGCTCAAGCTGGCGTTGGAGATCGGTTGCGACTTCTCGATCGACACCGACGCGCACGCCCCGGGCCAGCTTGACTTCCTCGGCTACGGTGCCCAGCGTGCGCTCGACAGCGGTGTACCGCTCGAGCGGATCATCACCACCTGGCCGGCCGAGAAATTGGCTGGCTGGGCGGCACACTAATTGCCCACCGGTGACAGGGCCCGCTCTCGGCTGGCCATGGCCGCGGTACCGGGCGCGGACGGACCCGTTGCGGCCACCAGAACCACCGGCCGAGGAGCGCCACCGTGGAAGGGGTGCAACCGCTGCCGGTCAGCGCCCGGAGACGACCAGATGGACGCGGCAATGCGTGGCTGGCGCCCCGCTGGCTCGCTGCGGTCAGCGCATTCAGTCGGGCAGGTGCGGCACCTCCAATCCAGGGTCCCGGCCGACCAGCACGCCCCGGGTGAGCACCGCGTTGCCGTAGCGGCGACGGACCTGGTCCACCGCCGCATCCAGCTCCAACGTGTCGGGGCGCCCACCGTGCAATGGCAGCTCCAATTGCTGAGCGCCGCCGGTGTCGATATTGGACACCGCGAACCCGATCAGCGTGATGCCCCGCTGCGCGATCAAAGGCGAGGCCGCGGCGACCAGACCGCGAGCGGCGGCCAGGATCGGTTCGGTGGACCCGGTGGCCATGGCCATCGTGTGCGAGCGGGTGACCCGGGTGAAATCGTCGAAGCGCAAGCGCAACAACACTGTTCGGCCGGTGCGCTGTGCCGAGCGCATCCGGCGGGTGATCCGGTCGACGAGGCCGATCACCACGGCATCCAGCTCGGCGGGCGTTCTGCGCTGACGACCCAGCGCCCGCTGAGCGCCCACGGAGCGGCGGCGATGCACCGTCGTGACCCGGCGCCGGTCGATGTTGCGCGAGAGGCAATACAGTTGGTGTCCCATCGCGGGTCCGACCATCGAGCCCAGCATCGACTCGGACAGTTCGGCGACCTGGGCGACGGTTTCGATACCGTGCGTGCCCAACTTGTCCGCTGTCTTGGGACCCACACCCCACAGCCGCCGCACCGGCAGCGGATGCAGAAACGCCAACTCCCCGTCCGGTGGCACCAGCAGTAGGCCGTCGGGCTTGGCTTCCTGGCTGGCGACCTTCGCCAGGAACTTGGTGCGGGCGACCCCCACCGTGATGGGCAGCCCCACTCGATCTCGCACCTGCTGGCGCAAGCGGGCCCCGATCCGGGCCGGATCACCCGACAGGCGCAGTAGTCCGGACACATCGAGGAAGGCCTCATCCACCGAGAGGGGTTCCACCAATGGCGTGGTGTCGCGAAAGACGTCGAAGACGTCGGCACTGGCTTGGCTGTAGGCCGACATCCGCGGTGGGACGACCACCGCGGCCGGGCACAGCCGGCGCGCGTGGTGGCCGCCCATCGCGGTACGCACCCCGTAGGCCTTGGCCTCATAGCTGGCGGCCAGCACCACGCCGCCGCCCACGATCACCGGGCGACCGCGCAGCGTCGGGTCGTCGCGCTGCTCGACCGACGCGTAGAACGAGTCGAGATCAGCGTGCAAGATGGTTGCCCCACCGCCGGACACGAACATATGTTCGCATGCCGGTCCGACAGTCAGGCCGGCGGCGGTGCGTCCGGTGCAGGTGGTGGGGGTTCCGGGGCCGGTGGCGGCGGTGGTGGTTCGGGCGCCGGTGGCGGTGGCGGTGGCGGTGGCGGTGCCGGCGGCGGCCACATCGGCAGCGTGATCGGCGGCAGGCCGGGGATGTTGATGACGTTGACGTCGGGCGGCGGGGCGTCCGGTGGCGGGGGAGGTGGCGGCGGCACCGCATCTGGCGGCGGTGCGGGTGGGGTCCCGTTGCTGGTGTTGATCGTGATGATCGACCCCGGAATGGTCTTGCCCGTTGGGGTGGTGCCCACCACCGTGCCCCGCGACGAGAAGCTGTTGATCGGGGTGGGCAGGTCGGCGACCTGGAAACCGGCGTCCCGCAGCCGTTTCCGCGCGGCATCGAAACTCAGGCCGGTGACGCTGGGCACCATGCTGCCCGGGCCGCCCTCGACATAGCGCGGGTCGGTGGGCGGCAGTGCGATCGGGCCGAAATCTCCTGCGACCGGTTTCATCGCCAGGAACCACGTCCGCGCAGGTTCGTTGCCGCCGTAGAGATTCCCGCCCCCGCACTTGCGAAGCGGCCAAGAGCACAGCCCGCCGGGATTGGTGGAGTCGTCGAAAATGTAGTTCGCCGCGGCGTACTGATTGGTGAAGCCGAGAAACCCTGACGAGCGGTGCGATTCGGTGGTGCCGGTCTTACCTGACATCGGCAGGGTCCAGCCCGCCGAGCTGGCCGAACCGGCCGCCGTGCCGCTGGTGGCGTCTTTGGACAGCGCATTGGCCAGCGTGTTGGCCAGACCTTCCGGCACCACCTGCTCGCAGGACTGCGTCTCGACGGCAACCTCGCGGCCGTTGCGGTCGAAGATCTTGTCCACCGGGCTGGGCGGGCACCACATGCCACCCGAAGCCAATGTGGCTGCAACATTGGACAATTCGAGCGCATTCAACTCGAACGGACCCAGGGTGAATGAGCCGAGGTTCTGGCGCTTGATGAAATCGGCCAGGCTCTCGTTGCTGTCCGGGTCGTAGGCGCGCGCTGTGCCCGGTTCTGCATAGGACCGCAATCCCAGCTTGACCGCCATGTCCACAGCGCGCTGCACGCCGACCTGGCCGATCAGCCGGGCGAACGCTGTATTGGGGGACTGAGCCAGCGCATCCGTCACGCTCATCGGGCTGCGGTAGTTCCCGGCGTTCTTCACACACCAGGTCTCCTTGGGGCAGCCCGGGGTGTTACTGCTGCCCAGGCCCTTGCCCTGAAACTGCGCCGGAACCTCGAGCTGCGCGTTGATACCCATGCCCATATCGAGGGCAGCCGCGGTGGTGAAGATCTTGAAGATCGATCCGGCGCCGTCGCCGACCAACGAGAAGGGTTGGGGCTGAACTGTTTGGCCGGCGTCCAGCTGCAGGCCGTAATTGCGGTTGTCGCCCATCGCGATGACTTTGTGGCTGGTCTTGCCGGGTTGGATGACGCTCATCACGCTGGCGACCCCGTCCAGCGTCGGGCTGGCGACGGTGTCGATCGCCTTCTTCACGCTGTTCTGGACCGCCGGATTCAGGGTGGTCCGGATCAGGTATCCGTTGCGTGCCACATCATCCTTGGACAGTCCCGCTCGAGCCAGATACTGCAGCACGTAGTCGCAGAAGAAACCACGATCGCCGGCCGCGATGCACCCCTGCGGCAGGCTGTTGGGCTGCGGCAGAATGCCCAGCGGTTCCTGGCGGGCGGCGCGCAAGGCGTCGGCGTACTGGGGCTCGTTGTCGATCAACGTGTCGAGCACGAGATTGCGGCGCGTCAGCGCGGCCTCGGGGTTGGTGTACGGGTTCAGGGCACTGGTCGACTGCACGATCCCGGCCAGCAGCGCCGCCTGCTGCCAATTGAGGTCGTTGGCGTTGATGCCGAAGTAAGTCCTGGCGGCGTCCTGCACTCCGTAGGCGCCGTTGCCGAAGTAGACCAGGTTGAGGTAGCGGGTCAGGATCTCGGGCTTGGAGAGGGCCTTGTCCAGGGCCAGCGCCATCCGGATTTCGCGCAGTTTGCGCGCCGGCGTCGTCTCGATAGCCGCCCGCCGTTCGGAATCGGTCTGGGCGTTGACCAACAGGTTGTAGTTCTTGACGTACTGCTGCTCGATTGTCGACCCACCGCGGGTGTCGAGGTCACCCCTGAGGTAGCCGACGAGACCGGTCAGGGTGCCCTGAACGTCCACGCCGTTGTGGTCGGCGAAGCGCTTGTCCTCGATCGACACGATCGCCAACTTCATCGTGTCGGCAATCCGGTCGGTAGGCACCGGCCACCGGCGTTGGGCATAGATCCAGGCAATCGGGTTTCCCGCAGTGTCGACCATCGTGGAGACCGTGGGCACCTCGCCCGTCATCAGATCTTCGGAATCCTGGGCCGCTACGTCAGAGGCGTGATTGACGACGATGCCCGCGCCGCCGACGAGCGGAAAGAGCATGGCCGCCACCAAGACACCGGCCAGCACGCAGAACAACGCGAACTTGGCAACGGTGGCACCCGCCGTAGGGTGTGGCTCCGACATGCCGCCAGACTAGGGCCACCCGGACTGGACGCGAATTCAATATGCGAAGCCGGAATCAAACCGAGGCCGCAGAAGCCTTGGTCCCGCCGTAGATGCTGGCGATCCAGATGTGCGCGAGGGCCTCCAGGGCGGCGTGCTCCGGCAGCGTCGGCTCCTGGCTGCCCTGGGCGGCGAACACCACCCGCTCGTTCATCAGATTGAGCGCTGTCGCCAGATCGTGGGCCGGGATGGTGTCAGGCGCCGCGCCCCGCTCACGCTCTTTGGTGATCAACCCGGCCGTGTAGTCGATCCAGCCGGTCATGAACGTTGTCCACATATCGCGCAGCTCGGAGTTGGCGGCCATCGCGGTGAGCCCGGCCAGTACGACCGCCCGGTGTGGGCGCAGCGAATCGAAGAAGGCGTGAATACCGGCGTGCCAGCCTTGCTGGGGGTGCTCGGTGACAGTGTCGGGCTGCTGCTCCGCGCCGGATGCCGTCATTGCGCGGGCGAACAACCGCACCAGCACCGCGTCTTTGGACGCGAAATAGAAGTAGAAGGTCGGGCGGGACAGGCCGGCGCCCTTGGCGAGGTCGTCCACCGAGATCTCGGTAAACGGCCGCTGCTCGAGCATGTCCTCCAGCGTGCGCAGGATGGCCGCCTCGCGATCGTCCCCGGAGGGGCGGGTCGCGCGACGGCCGCGAACGCGGGTCGGGCTGGCGGCTGGCACGGGCGTTACTTTACAGGGCGTTGATTTAATCAACAGAGCGTTGACCTATTCAACACGGTGTTGATAACGTGGCCGCCATGACTGAACACGTCGATGTAGTGATCGTGGGCGCGGGTATTTCCGGGATCAGCGCTGCCTGGCATCTGCAGGACCGCTGCCCGTCGAAGAGCTTCCTGATCCTGGAGCGCCGGGAGAGTCTCGGCGGCACCTGGGACCTGTTCAAATATCCCGGGATCCGATCGGACTCCGACATGTTCACCCTCGGCTTCCGGTTCAAGCCCTGGACATCGCAGAAGGCGATCGCCGACGGTCCGTCGATCATGTCCTACCTCAACGAGACGGTCCGCGAGTGTGGCATCGACAAGCGCATCCGCTTTCGTCAACGCGTGGTGAGCGCGGAATGGTCCAGCGCCGACAACCAGTGGACGTTGCGCGTTGAGGCCGGGGGCGAACACAAGGACATCACCTGCTCGTTCCTCTTCGCGTGCAGCGGCTACTACAACTACGACCAGGGCTATTCGCCCGAGTTCCCCGGCGCCGAGGACTTCACCGGCACCATCGTGCACCCCCAGCACTGGCCTGAGGACCTGGACTACACCGGCAAACGGGTCGTGGTCATCGGTAGCGGCGCGACGGCCGTGACTCTCATTCCCGCCCTCGCCAATTCGGGTGCCGGGCACGTCACGATGCTCCAGCGCTCGCCGACCTACATCGGGGCGCTGCCCGACGTCGACCCGTTTGCGGTACGAATGAACAAGCTGCTGCCCGCCAAACCCGCCTACGTCGCCAACCGCTGGAAGAGCATCATGTTTCAGTCCACCCAGTATTGGCTGGCCAGGCGGTTCCCCAACTTCATGCGCAAGCAGTTGATGACCATGGCGCAGCGGCGACTGCCCGAGGGGTACGACGTGAACAAGCATTTCGGCCCGAGCTACCGGGTGTGGGACGAACGACTGTGCTTGGCGCCGAACGGCGATCTGTTCCGCACCATTCGCAAAGGTCAGGCCGACGTCGTCACCGACACAATCGAGCGCTTCACTCCGACCGGAATCAAGCTGGCCTCAGGGCAGGAGTGCGCAGCCGACATCATCGTCACCGCAACGGGTTTGAATCTCCAGTTGTTCGGGGGTGCGGAGATCCGCCGCGACGGTGAGCCGCTCGACCTGACTTCCACGATGACCTACAAGGGCATGATGCTCTCCGGCGTGCCGAACATGGCCTTCACCATCGGCTACACCAACGCATCGTGGACGTTGAAGGCCGATCTGGTCTCCGAATTCGTCTGCCGCGTCCTCAATTACATGGATTCCCGCGGCTACGACAGGGTTGAACCCGGGCAGCCGGCGGCCGATATCGAGGAACGTCCGCTCATGGACTTCACCCCGGGCTATGTGCTGCGGGCACTGGACCGACTGCCCAAGGCCGGCTCGCGGGCACCGTGGCGACTCAAGCAGAATTATCTGCTGGACCTAGGGTTGATCCGGCACGGGAAGGTCGACGACGACGCCCTGCAGTTCGCCAAACACCATGTCTCGGTGGGTGTTTAGTCCGCTGGTATGACGACGATCCCGTCGTCATCGCTGTAAGCCAACTCGCCGGGGACGAAGCTCACGCCGCCGAAGCTGACCTCGACATCGCGCTCACCGGCGCCGGTCTTGGTGCTCTTACGGGGATTGGTTCCCAGTGCTTTGATGCCGATGTCGAGGGTGCGCAGGGTCGCCGCGTCCCGCACAGCGCCGTGCACGATGAGCCCCGCCCAGCCATTGGAGCGGGCCAGCTCGGCGATGAGGTCCCCGACCAGCGCGGTGTGCACCGAGGCGTCGCCGTCGATCACCAGAACGCGCCCGTCGCCCGGTTCGGACAGCACCGACTTCAACAGTGCGTTGTCCTGAAAGCAGCGCACCGTGCTGATCGGTCCGGCGAATTCGGTGCGGCCACCGAACTGACGGAACTGGACATCGCAGCTGCGCACCTCGGGTCCGATGGCGTCGACAAGGTCGGCGGTGGCGCGGACGGTGACGGTCATGCTCACTCGGCGTGCCGGTGGCGCAGGCGGCGCACCAGCAGAGCGATCAGCACGGTCACCGCGAAGGCCGCCGCGAACGGCAGCGGTGAGCGCCCGGACGTGGCGACCGGCACCGGAGCTAGCGGCGAAACCGGGTTAGCAGCCTTCTCCACCGACGATTTGGCATTGGCCGCCGCGGCGCGGGCGCCCTCGGCGACCGGTGGGGAGCCATTGCCTGCGGCCAGCGCGGCGGGAGTGGCGGGAGTGGCGGGCGGTTCCACCACGGGCGGCGCAACCTTCTCCGCCGGCGCCTTCATGGGTGGCGCCTTCTTGGCAGGGGCTGGCGCTCCTGCCGTCCCAGCGGCCTTGGCCGGTGCTTTCTTGGCGGGAGCCTTCTTCACAGCCTTCTTGGCTGGTGCTTTCTTGGCCGGCTGCTTTTTCGCAGCGGCCTTCTCGGGGGGTGGCGGCCCCGGCGGCGTGGCGTCCCGGCCCTCGTCGGGCTGGTCCTGCGCTTCTGCCATCTGGCTGCTCCTTTGCAATTTCTGGTCGCGAACGCCGGCAGTGGCACCCATCATGCCAGGCCGGGATCAGCAGTCCGGCCTTGCTCACCGGCGACGTCCGGGGTCACGACCGGCGCAGCCGCGACCACGCGAAGCCGCAGCCGATCACTGCAGCCGCACCGAGAACGAAGGGCCAGACGGGCAGAGCCCGTTCGTCGGCGTCGGCCGACGCCGACGCCCGGGGGCCGGGTGTGCCATTGCCCGCCACGGTCAGCGTGAACGACCAGGAGCCGGACACGACATGGCCGTCGGCCGAAGTGACCCGATAGTTCACCGTGTAGGTGCCGGCCGGGCCGAGCGGGCGCACCCCCACGCTGACCACCGCGCCTTTTACCTGTGGAGTGCCGTCGGACCAGAGGTTCCCGTCGGGTCCGACGACCGTCATCGCGGCGAAATCGGAGTGCAACTGTTCGTTGAAGGTGGCACTGACTTCCGCCGGGGCGATCGCCAGTGATGCATCGGCCGCGGGGTCCGCGGCGATTCGCACGGCGTGAGCGGAGGCCACTGCCGTCCCCGTCGTCGCCATGCCGGCGATCAACAGGGCGATCGCCAGGACACGGTGGATGACCGTCAAGTCCGTCGGCGGGCCACCGCGACGCCGACACCGATGGCAGCCACCAACAACGCACCGCCGGCCAGGGCGCGGGCGGTGTTGTCGGCACTGGCCTGGGGTTCGGCGTGCTCACCCGATGTTGGTGTGGCACTGACCGCAGGAACCGTAGTGGGGGCCGGGGCCGCGGGCGTTGCGTGCCGTTCCTTCGGAGCCGGCGGGCCCGACGTGAGAGCCAACACCGGCGCGGGGTACTCGGGCTCCTCGCCGTTGGGCAGCGGCGGCTGATCCCAATGCACGATGGTGCCGTCGGCGTAGGTCTGAACCACCGGGAACGTCGCAGAATCGGCGTCCGGCAGCTTGATCGAGATCGGGAACAACTCGAACTGGCCCACCCCGATGCCCTCGTTGGGCGACGCGGTGAACGTGACCGATCGATACGCACCGGTGGTGGCATCGCGATCCAGTTCAGCGGACCATCCCGCCATCACATCGGTGCTGACCGACGCGACATTCGGCAGTGAGATCGTGACTTTGGTTGTAGCAGAGCTCTTTTCGGACTCGTTGGGCACCTGGAACGTGACCAGTGCGTATTGGCCACGCACCGGCTGGTCGGCGTTGACGTGGACGTGCGCGCCGGCCGTCGCGGCTGTTAACCAGGAACCCAGGACGAGGGAGGTGGTCAGCGCGGCCACCTTGAGCCCGCGCGTCGTCTGGGCGGTCATCACATGACGCCCAGGCGAGCCATCAGATCGGCGTCGATACCGTCGAGCTGACCGGCGATCGCGGCATGTGCGTCCCGACGCCGTGGCCCGGGCATGTTCTCCGCGGCGGTGACGGCCGCGGACAACGCGCTGAGCCGTTCGGTCATCGCGGCGACGAATTGTTTGGTCTCGGCGTCCTTGGGCTTCTTCTCGGCCACCCGCCGCAGGGAGTTCTCCGCGCCGGCGATGCGTGCCGACAGCTGCCCGCCGACCCCGGAGAACTGACCAAGCTGACTCAAGGGCACTCCGAGACGGTCGGCGCGGCGCTCGTCGATTGCACCCCGCGCGGCGATGGCGGCGCGGTAGACCACGGGGACGACGACTGGGGCCAGCAGCCGGGACACGGTCAGCGCGCGCCGGATCCGGGTGGGGGACAAAAGTTTGCCCTCGCGCGCTGCCTTAAGTTGCGCTTCGGCAACCTTGACCGCGGTTCGGTCGGCGTCGCGCGCGACCTTCAGCTGGGCCTTGATCGCCTTGTTCTCGGAGCGCTCGGCGGACTTGATGCGGCGGAGCTCGTTTTTGGCCGAATGCTTGGCATCGAGCTTGGCGCGGGCCTTGATCGCCCGAGCCTCCGCGCGGCGCGTCGCACGGCTTTTGCGCTTGAACAGGCCCATTCCTGATGCCTCCCGGGTAGGTCGTCGGCGATCGGCGAGGCGCGCTCGCGACCGGGTCAGCTAACCCTATCGCTCGGCCCAACGGGGACTATCACGACCTGCGGATATGCCACAATGAACTGCAAACCGTCCGATGCGGCGCCCGTTGCGCCGCTAATTCGAGGAACGTCGTGAAACGCTCGCCGATGAGGGCCGCAGCGATTAGCTGGGTGATCGCGTGCGGTTTGCTCTGTGGTGGTACCGGCATGCTCTGGGCGCCGGCGGCCGCCGCCGACCCCGGCACGGTTGGCAACAACCACGGCGGTCGAGGTGCCGATAGTCGTTCCGACAGCAACGATGCTCGTCGTGGCGAGCGCCCCGGCGCGCATCGGCCTGGCGGGCCAGGTAAGCCCCACGGCACCGACGTCAAACCGGGGACGACGCGACCGGGCGATGGAGCCGCGGCTGGTTCGCGCCGTGGCGGTGAGCTTCCTGGCCGTCATTGGAATCCCGGGGTACCCGGTCACCACGGTTGGCCGCCGCCCGGGCCGCCCGGCCAGCACGTCTTGCCGGGCCAGCACGGTTGGCCCCCTTCCGGCTGGCCGGAGCCGGGTTGGCCTTCGTCCGGCTGGCCGGAGCCGGGTTGGCCCCCTTCCGGCTGGCTCAATCCGGACTGGCAGTTCCCGCAGTTCCCGCCGATCGTGCTGCCGCCACTGCCTCCGTGGCATTGGCCGCCGCGAGCCACGTCAGGTGACGGTGTCGGGGATGTCGGGGTGGCTCGCCCACCGAGTCTGGGTATCGGTCAGCCGCCCGCGGCGGTCGGTGGCGGAGGTAGCGGAGGTGGCATCACCGTCCAGCCTCGGACGATTCCGCCGGGTGAACCGGGGCAGCCCGGGGAACCGCCCGTCGTCAGCGCCGAACGCGGGACGATCGGCCCCACCAGCCTGGAGCCGCCGCCGATCACGATGCCGCCGTTGATCGGCTTGCCGCCGGCATTCTCAGCGCCGCGCCCGATCGGTCCGGGTGCCGAACCCGGACCGCGAACCGGTCCAGGTCGTGAATCCGCCGCCACCCGCGAACGTCCACCCGCCACGTCCGCCGGAGCGGGTACAGAAATGCCCCCGTCGACTAGGGTTGGCTATCCCAGGTACCTCCAAGAGGCCAAGATGGGCGAGGTCGCGGCGCTGGCCCTGCCGGGTTTCGCCGGAATTCTCGCCCTGACTGCGCTCGGCGGGGTCGTCGGGTATCGCCAAGCAAGAGCCGGCCACGTTGTGCGGACTGCGGGGACCGCTCGGTTCATGCAGTGACGCGGACCGCGCATCGCAGCCCAGTCGCCGACGAGGAAGGGGGATGAGGTGTCGGCCAGTCGCCGGGTCACCACCGCAGTCAACGATGTCTTGGATCTTGCGCCCCGCCACGGCGAAATCACGCTGACCCGGTTGGTTGCCGCCGTCAGCGAGGACCGCGAACGTCCCATCGAAGTCACTATGGCCGACCTGCCGACCGGCGTCTGCGGTCAGTGGCGTCAATACGCCGATCACGACGTCTTCCTCATCCAGAACGGCCTGCCCACCTGGGATCGCACCTTGGCCCACGAGCTGGGTCACCTCGTGCTCGGGCATTACGGCATCCCGGTCACCGAGGCCGCCCGCGATGTCGCGGAACTGGCCAGCGACGACCTCATCGGTTACATGCTCAACCAGCGCACCGGATGTATGGGGCCCGGCGGGGAGGACGTCGAGCAGGAGGCCGAGGATTTCGCGGCGCTGCTCTTGTACCGGCTGGGCCGCTCACCATCGGATCGGTCTTCGATTGTGCAAGTTCGCCTCGGAGAGGCGTTTGGTTGATCGTTTGGTTGATCGCCGGTCTGCTCGGGATGGCCACCGGCCTTCGTATCGGGTGGGCGTTGGTCAATAAGCAGTCGGTGGTCAGCTCGGCGATGATCGTGGCCTTGGGCAGTCTGGCCTTGGTCGCCGCCTTGAACTGGCCGCCGCTGACGCTTCTGATCGACAGCGCCCTGCACTGGTCGAACGTCTCGATCGGCCTGAGCCAGGTGGCCCTGGTCTGGTGTGCCGCGGGTAGCTGCGTGATGATCACCAGCGTCGCGTCGACTCGCAGCCCCGCCGTCATCCGCCGGATCGCGGCGGTGCAGTACGCGGTGGCCGGTGCGATCAGTGTCGCCACGTTGGTGCTGTTCTTTTTATCCGGTCAGCAGCCGGAGATGTCGCCCGAGGAGTACCTTCGCCGCAATCTGGGGTCGGCCAACACCTCGCTGCCGTGGCTGCTGCCACTGCTCTACGTGATGCTTGCCTTCACGCTGGCGTTGTGGGCCGGAATGCGGCACTCCAACCGGACGCGCCGGGGCCGGGCGCTATTCGTCTTCACGCTGGGCATTGCGCTGCTCGTGGCAGCCACCGCTTTCTTCCTGATCCGGGCCGTGGGCACCTCGCATCTGGTGGGCGTGGGGACCGCGGCGACGCTGCTGGGGGCCGCGATGGCGATCGTCGCGGCGGGATCTCTGCTGCCCGCTGTGGAGGATTGGTTCGGTGGACGACGGGAATTGCGTCTCATCGACCCGCTGCTGACCGAACTCGAACGGCGTCAGCCGGACGTCGGGATCGGCGAACGTCCGCGCGGGCCACTGATTTTCCGGGTGGCCGAGCGGTTGTCGCTGATCTCTGACGCCCTGTACCTGGAAGCCACGATGGCTGAGCATCTTGCGGCCACGAAGCCCGAAGGTGCCCGGGTGCAGGTATTGGCGGACGCGGAGCGTGAAGCAGTCAGCCCAGACGCACAGGCTCTTGCGATCGCCAAGTGGATCCATGCGGGACGACGCACGCCGCGGGTGGCGCGCCCGGCTGGGCAGGGTCAATTCCCTGGCATGAATTGGCTGGGGCAGCCCGAAACCTACTCGGACCGGGAATGGATCCTCGAGATCGCACGCCAATACCGCGCGCTGGACAGCGCAGCGGCCGGGCGCTGACCCGGAACCTAACGTTGCCGCAGCTCCTGTGATAGGAGCGACGGGCTAATCGTCGAGGTGTTCCTGACGACGCAGCTCGTCGACCTTGGACACGATGTCCTGTTGGGCCTCCGGGGACAGCCCGACGGTACGCGCGGCAATGCGTCGCACGCCCTCGTCGCGCATGTTCGCCAGCCAGGTCAGCTCCTTGTCGAGCTTCTCGTAGTACTCGTCGTCGGTGAAGTACTGCGGCTTGATCCGGAAGAAGTTGGCAAGCGCCGTCATGGTGGTGGACGACGGGTTGGTCCGGTTGCCTGAACGCAGCTGCGACAGGTACGGAGCGGACATCGTGATGCCTTCAGACTTCAGCGCGGCGATCACTTCCGCAGAGGTATGAGGACCCCGGCCGGGGGGATACACCGTGTCGAACAGGCGATTCAGTCGGGCCGAGAATGTCGTGCTCATCTTTTTGACCTCCACATGCAGAAGAGCGGTCATTTGCGCTGGCTTATTTGCTGATCATCGTAGCGACACATCCGCCGACAACCAAGTGCAAACTACCGGATAATTGACGCAGGTGGACATTTTCGGGCTGCCGGCAAACATTCCTGGACCTATTTTCTCAGGTCAGTACTTGTTCACAGCCTACGGTGAAGCAAAGAAACGCATGGTGGAAGGCCTGCCGGTGCAGCAGGTGACCGATGATCGCTCACTGGAGAACCTGAGAGTAGCCTGAGCAACCGAGGTTATCGAGCGCGGCCACAGAAATCTACTTTGCTGTAAGTCCCGTTATGGTGACTCTCCAGGCGGTTTCAGTTCGGCCGCCGACCTATCTTGTGGTGCTCCCGCGGACCCGCCCTCGGTCCCGACCCCCGACGACACCGATCCGGAATGCGGTCCGTCGTCGGATACCTGCCTGGCGTCGGTCCGGAGCACGGCGGGTCGCAAGCGCGCCGGCAGTGCGCGAATCGCGGCCGCGACCACTAGGACGGCGGCCACCGAGATTCCGATAGAGGCGATGGCGGACGTCGTGGGGAAGGCCCCCTCGATGAGCATCGACACCCCGAACACCAGGAACAGGGCGGCCGCGCCGATTTGGATGAACCGCTCCGGTAGGTGCTTGCCGGCCAGGGCGCCGACCAGGATGGCCAGTGCGTCGGCGGCGACCATGCCGATGGTCGACCCGATCCACACGCCGACCCAGTCGTGATCCGCGGCCAGGGTGATCGTCGCGAGCATCGTCTTGTCGCCGAGCTCAGCCAGCAGGAATGCGGACGTCACGGCGAAGAAAGCCGGCGCGGTGGTGCGCTGGGCCCGGGTGGCCTCGTCGTCGGACAGCTTGTCCCCCCGGAGCGTCCACAGCCCGAACAGGACGAAGGCCACACCGGCGAGAATGCCGAGCAGGTGGGTGGGCAGAGCGGCACCGAGATAGTGACCGACGGCGACGGAGATGAGGTGCACCGCCGTTGTTGCGACGGTGATGCCGCTCAGCACGACCCACCAGCGATGGCGCAGTGCGAACGTCATCGCCATCAGCTGTGACTTGTCGCCCAATTCGGCGACGAAGATGACGGCGAAACTCAAGAACAACGCGGCAAGCACCCAGAACTCCTCGTTCGGGTGGCTGTGGTCAGGGGCGGTACAGATGCCTCCGGCCGACAACCACTAACGGTTTCACGGCCGAAGGTCTCGCCCACCGGCAGTTACGCCGGCCGGACAACCGGGCCATGCGGTATGCGCGCCAGGCCAGTATGTCGATTGTCCGATTGGGGGCTACTCCCCTTCGCTGGAGCCAACTCTACGGGCATCGCTGCGGTGCGTGCAACTCTTGTCAGTCGAAAACCCAACAGCGGCAATAAATTTGGTGAACCGCGCGAGAAAGTTTGGGCGCCCTCAAAGCGGGCTACGCGGCGAGCAGCATCGCCAGGATCGCGGTATCGGGGTGGCTGATCGGGTCGACGCCGACCCGGCTCACCATGCCGGTGATGGTGCCGTCAGATTCGGCCTCGACCCACGCAGCGCGGTGCTCCAAGCCCAAGTGCGGAATGCCCGGCAGCAGAACGCAACCCGATGCGGCACCAGAGCATTCGGGGAGGGACGGCATGGTCTCCGACGGCGGGTGCAGCATCAGCAGTGCCGGTGGCTGCCGGTCGGCGAAATGACCTGGCGGAACGGCGGATTCGCCCACTACGGTGCCTTCGGCCAGGACTAGGCCAACGGTACCCGGGTGGGGCTTATCGGGTAGTTCCTCCCGAACGCCGAAAATGGTTGTGGTGGAAAGCAGCCCGGGTAGTGAGGCCACACGTACCGCGACCATCAGAAGTTGTGCCCACTCCTTCGTCGAGTTCGGCCAGCGGCCGGATACGACGAAGCCCTTCAGGGCGCCACGAGAGTGAAAGGGGGCGACTTCAACCGCACGCCCGGAACCATTTTCCATCTCGCCTCCGCGACACTCGGTATGTCAGTGCGACACGACAGCGGGTCGGTTCGATTCAGGATGCGGCACGTAGCGCATGGCACGCAAGACGACACGAGTGCTAACCGGGTCTCGGTTTCGGCGCGGCCGGTGAAGTCCGGGAGAGGTCAGAACAAGACGATGACAGCGAGGATGCCCAGCAGGACCAGGGCGATGACGCCTGCGCGAAGGGCTGCCAGCATGTACGAGCGATTACATGTCGCCGACGAGACATACCAATGCGACGGCTGGGACGCCGACTGCGCCCGGACTGACTGGGATGCCATCACACCGTCCTGACCTGCATGTTCAACAACCGCCCCAGTGAAGTTAGTCACAGCTCTTCTGTGAGCGCGATCATAACCCCTCATGTACCCCGAGGAAAATCGGCTCAACCACCGCATCTGAGCGTGATCGGACGCTCTTGGTTTGGTGATTGCGGTCGGGGGTATCCAAAATCACAATCCAAAATCACCGTTGGCCAGCGGGGTTTCGGCGTGTCGCGCGGCGCGTCGCGACACATAGTCAGACGGTTAGCGAGGCAACCGATTTCGCTCATCCGTCGCCAACTTGTTGATCAGCGCGGTCTAGGGCCGTCGGGTTATCCACAGATACTGCCTGTCTCTGTGGCGAGATGGTGCGCTCAATGCCCATTCACCCGCGCGGACGCCTGTGGATAAACCTGTGGAAACTGTGGATAGTCCAGTCATTGCTGCACGTTCCCGATTATCGAAGATGCACCGCGTGCCACAACCCTGACCGCGCGCCACACATCTCAGCCCGGCCGCAGCACTCCGGACTGTGGTTGCGCTCGCTAGGCTGGTCCGCGTGATTCAGGTGTGCTCCCAGTGCGGGACACGGTGGAACGTGCGCGACCGCCAGCGCGGCTGGTGCCCACGCTGCAACGGCGCACTGATGGCACCGGTCAATCCGCCGGATCCGCGCTGGAACTCCGGCGCGACGAGCCCACCACCGACCGGGCCACCCGGACCGCAGCGGAGTGGACCGCGCCTGCCACCGGGATTCCGCTGGATCGCGGTCCGGCCGGGGCCGCCGCCTCCGCCTCGTCGACGTCGTCGTCCACTCGGGCCGACGCCGCGCTACGCCTACATCCCGCGGTGGGGTCTCGCCGACCACGTCGTGCCGGCCGCACCGGGCGGTGAGGATGCCGTCAAGAAGGGACCGGCGCCGGTCACCGTCCGCGCTGCGCTGCTCTCGGCGATTACCGTCTTCGGCCTGGCCGCGGCGATCCACATCGTTCGCTATGTGTTGCTGTTGATCAACCGCACGTCGCTGCTGCCCCCTCTGGTCGCTGGCGCGGCGCTCTGGCTCGGCGTGTTGTTCAGCCTGGCCGCGATCGTGGCGGTGATCCTGACCGCCGTTGTGACGACGTCGTGGTTGATCGCGCGCCGCGCTGCGGTCTACGCACACCTTGGGCGGGACGACCCGCGGCCGGCGTGGGCGCTGTGGGCCGGATGTCTGGTGCCGGTCATCAACCTGGCGTGGGCGCCGGTGTACGTCATCGAGCTCGCCCACGCTGAGCAGACACAGGCGCGGCTGCGCGGGCCGATCGCGGCGTGGTGGATCGCCTGGATCCTGTCGACGGCCGTGTCGATCTTCGGGATCGCCACGAGTTTCACCAACAAACCCCAGGGGATCGCTGACAACACCGTGACGATGATCGTCGCCTACCTGCTGGGCGCGGGAGTGCTGGTGCTGCTGTGGCAGGTGTTCGACGCTTTCGTGCGCAAGCCCGTCGAACGGCCGCTGCACCGGTGGGTGGTGGTGGGAGCCGAGCAGCGCGCGCCGGCCGAGCCCGAATCGCCGCCATCGGTTGAGCCGGACCAACAGGAACCGGCAGCATAGGCCTATGCACTCGGCCGGCGAACCGCACGGCGGGCACCCCTTCGTGGTTGCCCACCGCGGGGCTTCGGCCGAGCGTCCCGAGCACACGCTGGCCGCCTACGAGCTCGCACTGGCCGAAGGTGCCGACGGCGTCGAGTGCGATGTCCGGCTGACCCGCGACGGCCATCTGGTCTGTGTGCACGACCGGCGGGTGGACCGCACGTCGACAGGCACCGGCCTGGTCAGCGAGATGACGCTGGCCGAACTCAAACGGCTCGATTGGGGGGCGTGGCACGGCAGTGCACATTCCGACGATCCGCCGACCGGCACCGGCCTGCTCACCCTCGACGATCTGGTTCGGCTGGTTCTGGACTGGAACCGGCCGGTGAAGATGTTCATCGAGACCAAGCACCCGGTGCGCTACGGCGGACTGGTGGAGAGCAAGGTGCTGGCACTGCTGCATCGCTATGGCATCGCCGCACCGGCCTCGGCGGATCTGTCCCGTGCGGTGGTGATGTCGTTCTCGGCCGCGGCGGTGTGGCGGATCCGCCGCGCGGCGCCCCTGCTGCCGACCGTGCTGCTGGGCGAGACATCGCGATATCTGGGCGGCAGCGCCGCCACGACCGTCGGGGCGACGGCCGTCGGACCGTCGATCGCGACGTTGCGGGAGCATCCCGAGCTCGTCGACCGGGCTGCTGCGCAGGGCCGCGCTATGTACTGCTGGACCGTCGACCACTACGAGGACATCGGCTACTGCCGCGATCTCGGGGTCGGCTGGATCGCCACGAACCACCCCGGACGGACCAAAGCCTGGCTGCAGAACCCGTTGGCCGTCCCCGGCGACTAGGGCTGCCCGTCGAGCACCTGCTGCGGGATCGGTGAATCGGTGCGCAGCGCCCCGAACAACTGATCGGCCGCATCGGGGTCCCACAGCACCACCGAACCGGAGTCGCTTTCGGTGAACTCGCCGATCGGCACCGTGATCGCGGTGGTCGAGCCATGAAGCGCCCAGCCCAATACGGCTAGATCCCAGACGTGGTCGTCGTTGCCGACGGTCAATGACTCGACCGCGGCGTGTGGCACCGAGTACCAGCGCCACGGATTGAGCCACACCGCGGGGCTGCTGGCCTTGTGCATCACCGCGGCCATGAACTCGCGCTGGTGGACCATTCGGTCCAGATCGGCGCGCGGGGTTGCCCGCGATCGCACGTAACCCAGGGCGTTGCGGCCATCGAGGATCTGGCAGCCCGCAGGCAGGTTGACCCCGGCCAGTGGGTCATCGATCGGATCGGCCGGACACACCTGGACACCGCCGAGCCCGTCGACCACCACGGCGAAGCCGTCGAAACCGACTTCGGCGTAGTGGTCGAGATGCAGGCCCGTCGCCTGCTCGACGGTCTGGGCCAGCAGTGGCGCACCGCCCTCGGCGAATGCGGCATTGATCTTGTCCTTGCCGTGGCCGGGGATGTTCACGTAGGAGTCGCGGGGGATCGAGACCATCGTCGTGGGGGCGTTGGAGCCGAGAGCCGGGATGTGCACCACCAGGATGGTGTCGGTGCGGCCGTTGCCGACATCGCCGCCCGTGGTCAGTTCAGCCTGCTGTTCCGGGGTCAGGCCGGCTCTGCTGTCGGAGCCGACGAGTAGCCACGTGGTACCCGCGCCCGCGGCGGGCCGGTCGGCATAGTCGAACACCGCGACCCGGCGCAGGCTGGAGTCGATCCAGACGGCGCCGCCGATGAGGCCCCCCGCCGCCAGTAGGACCACAACGATCAGCGTGACGAAAATCCTTCGCCCCCAACGCTTTTTGCGCTTCTGCTGCGGAGGCGCGGTGGGCGGGGGAGCGGGTGGCCGCGCGGACGGTGGCGGCGGAGGTCGCCGCGGTGGCGGCGGTGGTGTCTGCCGCGGTGGGCGCGGTGGTGGTGTCGGCACCGGGGCCCGCGGCGGTGGCGGGGGAGGCGGCGGCGGGGGCCGGCGACCCGGGTCGCGCCGGATCACCTGGGAAGGTTCGCGTAGGGGCGGGTGAGCCGGCGGCGGCGCTTGACGCGGTATCCGCTCGGTCGGCGGATCCGGCGGGGGGCGCCGCGGCCAGTCCTCGCTCACCAGGTCAATTTACGTGCCTGGCTCACGTGAGCCAGCCAAGATGACCGGCGAGTGCGACGTAGCCGACGAACGCGACGGTGTCGATGACGCCGTGCGCGATCACCAGGGGCCACAACCGGCCGGTGCGGCACCAGGCGTACCCGAAGACCAAGCCCATCACGAGATTGCCAAGCCCCGCCCCGAAGCCTTGATAGAGGTGGTACGTCCCGCGCAGCACGCTGGAGGCCAGGATCGCCCGGTTCTGGCTCAGGCCGAGCTGTTTGAGCCGGGTGATGAGGTAGCCGACCACGACGACCTCCTCCGCGAAGCCGTTGGCGAATGCCGACAGGATCAGCACGGGGATGCGCCACCAGGTGTCGTGCAACGCCGCAGGCTCCACCTCGGCGTTCATTCCGAGCCAACGGCCCGCCAGATACAGCAGCAGGCCGGGGATGCCGATGAGCGCGGCTAAACCAAGACCACCGAGGACGTCGACACGCCAGCGCACCCGTCCCAACCCGAGCCGGGCGGGCGTGATGCCGCTGCGCCACAACAGATAGAGGGCGAGGGTCCCCCAGGCCACCAGCTGGGCGACCGACGCGAGGTTCAGGCCGAGGTTGATCAGGTCGTAGCGGGACAGATTGGGGTTCAACCGAACTCGGTGTCCCGCGAGTCCGGACAGCACCGCGTCGACCAATTGCAGCGTCGCTATGACGGCGCTGACGCCGAAGGTGACGGCGAGCATCACGCCGACTTCGATGCGAAGGCCACGCCGGTCGGTGGCGAGGAACTCGTCGCGGCTGGTGCTCACCCCGCCACGGTAATGGCCCTACATCCGGCGTGCGCGCAGCCCGTTGACGAACGGGCAACCCATCAGCAGCCGGATGGCCCGGCCCAAGCCGGGCACGTCCTGCACCGGCTCGCCGAACGGGAGGCGTACGTCGTGGTCACCGTCGGCGCCTTCGACGCGCAGTCGGACGCCGTAGCGGTCCAGGCCCAGCGGGCGGACCCGGCCACGCCGCAGCGGGGCGGGCAACTTGCCGGCCAGCCGCGCGAGCACTTCGGGATGATCGCTGTCCAGATGGCACAGCCAGGCCGACTCGAACTCGCAGAACGGGTCCGGTTGGGCGGCCATCAGATCGTTGAGCCCGACGGTCTCGGCGCCAGCAGCGTCGGCGACAACCACGGACTCCACCTCGAGCAGGAGCAGGGCCTGCCCTGACCCGATGTCCAGCAGCGCCGGGTTGGGGTGGTCGGTGGCGATCATGTCGACCATGGTGCGAACCGCGTGCTCGGGTACGTGTTGTACCCGGCCTCGGATCCACACCAGGGATCGCACGGGTTCCCGCAACGGCAGCGGGGCAAAGTCGGTGAGCTCCAAGACGGCGGCGACGCCATCGGTACCGGCCGCGTGGGCGCGCACGGCCAGCGCGGACTGGATCGGCAGGCTCACCGCGAAGGAGCCGCCTGGCAGCAGGTGGTGAATAGGGGTGGTGGCCGGAGCGACATCGTCGGCGACCAGCATCGCTCCGGCAGCGCGCGCGCAGGCGCTGCGGACGCGTTCGGCGGTGGACGGCGTAGTGAGGGTCGCTGAAGTCATCGCGCACCTTCCAGTTAGTGAGGTAAGCCTAAGTTAACTATCGCCGCGTGGTCGCGCAAGGCTTTTCTCGACAGCCGACCCGATAGGGTTGGACCCGTGGCCCGCATCGCCTACCTCGGTCCCGAGGGCACGTTCACCGAAGCGGCACTTCTCAAGATGTGCGCTGCCGGTGTGGTTCCAGGTGGCGGTGAGGCCCAACCGAAGCCGGTGGACAGCACCCCGGCGGCCCTTTCCGCCGTCCGGGACGGCGCGGCAGATTTCGCGTGCGTACCGATCGAGAACTCCATCGAGGGCAGCGTCCTGCCCACCCTGGACAGCCTGGCCACCGGGTCGCCGCTGCAGGTCTACGCCGAGCTGACGTTGGATGTCGCGTTCAGCATCGTGGTGCGCGACGGCAGCGTGAAGGACTCGGTGCGCACCGTCGCGGCGTTTCCGATCGCTGCCGCGCAGGTCCGCCGCTGGCTGGCCGCACATCTGCCGGAAGCCGTTCTGGTCCCGGCCAATTCGAATGCCGCCGCCGCCCAAGAGGTGGCAGCCGGACGCGCCGACGCCGGTGTCAGCACGGCGCTGGCCGCGCAACGCTACGGCCTGTCCAGCCTGGCCGACGGCGTTGTCGACGAACCCAATGCAAGGACACGGTTCGTCCTCGCCGGTCGCCCGGGCGCACCGCCTGCGCGTACAGGTGCCGACCGCACCTCGGTGGTGCTGCGTATCGCGAATACGCCCGGCGCGCTCGTGTCGGCGATGACCGAATTCGGCATCCGCGACATCGACCTGACCCGCATCGAGTCCAGGCCTACCCGAACCGAACTCGGCACCTACGTCTTCTTCCTGGACTGCGTCGGCCACATCGACGACAGCGCGGTCGCCGAGGCGCTCAAGGCCTTGCATCGGCGTTGCGCCGACGTTCGCTATCTCGGCTCGTGGCCGACGGAATCGGCGGCCGGTGCGACACCGCCGCAACTCGACGAGGCCGACCGGTGGCTGGCCCGACTTCGTGAGGGCAATCCGACATGAGTGGACGGCTGATCCTGCTGCGTCACGGGCAATCGCACGGCAATGTCGAGCGTCGCCTCGACACCCGTCCGCCCGGGGCCGACCTCACCGACCTCGGCCGTGAACAGGCGCGCGATTTCGCCCTGGCCCGCGCGCGTCCGCCGGGGCTGCTGGTGCATTCGATCGCCCGTCGGGCCGCTCAGACCGCGGCCGAGATCGGCAGCCAATTGCGGCTGTCCGCCGAGGAGTTCGGCGGCATCCACGAGGTGCAGGCCGGCGAACTGGAGAACCGCAACGACGAGGACGCGATCGAGGAGTTCAACGCGATCTATCAGCGGTGGCACCAGGGTGAGCTTGCGGTCCCGATGCCCGGCGGCGAAAGCGCCAGCGACGTCCTGGATCGCTACGTTCCGGTGATCACCGACCTACGGCTGCGCTTTCTGGACGACCACGCCTGGACCGAGGACATCGTCGTGGTCAGCCACGGCGCGGCGATCCGGTTGGTCGCGGCCACGCTGGCCGGTGTGGAGAGCAGTTTCGTGCTGGACCATCACCTGGCCAACACCGAGTCGGTGGTTTTGTCGCCGATCACCGACGGCCGCTGGAGCTGCGTGCAGTGGGGGGCGCTCAGCCCGCCGTTTTACCCCGAGCCCGACGTGCATCCAGTCGAGGACGCGCTGGAATCTGTCGACCCCATGGGCTGACAGGAATTACCCGGCCAATCGGTTTGTTGTTTGCTGAGCGCACGCGCATCCGACCGTGTCGCAATCTATGACCAAAGTGTGAAATACCACTCCGGGACTATCGCAGCCGTCCTCGGTGCACTCCGCGCGATGCAGCGCGTGACGGATGAGCGTACCGTGGCAATGTCCCAGGCCAGCGGCGCATTCTCGGCAGCTTCGTACCATGCTTCGTTCTTAACACCGAGGCCCGCCGAAGCGGCGTTGCCACGCTGGGCCAGAGCAAGCTATTTTCGCCCGTAGCAAAAGTTGCTATGCAATTGCTGGTGAGGTGAGATATCTTGAGTGTCCTCGGCCCTTCGGGGGTGGGCTGGTTAACTGCCGGGCCAGCCAGCGACGTATTTAGTAATCCCGGCATGAAAAGTAAGGATTCATCATGATGTCAGGTCGTTTGACTCGACAGATTGCGCTTTTTGCCGGCGGGCTCGCGATTGTCGGTATGGGCACGCTGACCGCCTGCGGCAAGGACAAGGACAAGGCGCCGGAGAGCACCACGCCCACCACGACGACGAGCGCTCCCGCCCCGTCGCCCACGGAGAAGGCGGTGTCGCCTGGTGGCGCGAACTCCTTCACGCCCACCGTCAAGGCTCCGCCGGCGCCGACCGCGCTGCCCGGCAACGTCATCACCGGCGGCAACTAAGCCGCTCGGTCTGCACTCGTCAACAGCGACCCTCCGCCGACAGTGATCGGGGCACATCGCCTTCGCGCGCTGTCTGTGGTGGGGCTGTTGGGGGTGCTTACCGCAGCCGCAGTACTGGTTGCTGATCTCCACCGGTCTTCGGCACCCGTCGAAGCCGGGGTGATCAGCGGCCCGTACGCGTCTTTACTCGCCAGCTCGGTCGATCTCGGTCCGGCACGCACCGACCACGTTCAACTGACCGCCGCGCTGCGCGACGATTCTCGCCCGGACCTTCTGATGGGATGGGCTGTCCAACAAGACCTTTCGGTACGCTGGCGTCCTGGAGACAGCTGGGCGATCCTGGAAGGCGCGCCCGGCGCGATATCCGGCGCTTTCGATGTGGACGTCCACGACTACCGCGGCAAGCGCGGTCAGGTGTTCTACGCCTCGCCCCAACAGCCGTCGGTTCCACAATCACTCAGCGTGGAGGTGGCCGGTCTCGGCCGCATCCTCGGCTACACGCCGCACCGCGAGTCGAAGGTCTGGATGCTTCCGCTCGAGGTCCCTGACCAAGGTCTGAACCCCAGCGCCCTGCTGCGCACGTACAACGCAATGCCGTTGCATGAGAAGGGCTACACCGGCAAGGGCACAACAGTCGTCGTGTTCGCGTTCGACGGTTTCGACCAAGCCGACCTCGATACCTTCGCAACCAGTTTCAACCTGCCGAAATTCACCCCGGACGTCGTCGGCGGTATGCCGCCGGTCCGCCGCGGCGAGGCGACCATGGACCTCGAGGCGATCCATGCGATCGCCCCCGACGCCAAGAAGGTGCTGGTGAACGCGCGCTCCACAGTGGAGGGTGACGGGTCCTACGAGAAGATCGCGAAACTGATGGAGGACACCGAACGGAGTTATCCGGGCGCGGTGTGGAGCTTCTCCATCGGCTGGGGTTGCGACAAGCTCATCACCGCCGCCGACCTTGCCCCGGTGCGCGCGGCACTGTCGGCCGCGCACCGCTCGGGGACGACGGCGTTCGACGCCAGCGGTGACTTGGCCGGCCTCGACTGCAAGGGCGGCGACGAGTGGTCCTCGCCGCCGAGCGAAAACGACGTCGGGCTGGACGCGGTGGCCTCGATGCCGGAAATGACGGACGTGGGCGGCACGACGGTGTCGACTGACGCCAACGGCGTTTGGCTGGCCGAGCAATCGTGGTTCGACCCGCCGCTGTCCCAGGGCACCGGCGGTGGTGTGTCGGCGCTCTTCGAGCGGCCGGATTGGCAGCGGGATCTCAACGTTCAGGGCGGTGCCGGCAAGCGGCTCACCCCAGATATCTCGGCTGTCGCCGACCCGTTCACCGGTGTGCAAATCGTATTCAACCAACAGGTGATCATCGGCGGCGGCACGTCGCTGGCGGCGCCCGTCTGGGCCGGCCTGACCGCGCTGATGAATCAGTATGTGGTCGATAAGGGTGGCTCACTGATCGGCCATATCAACCCGATCTTGTACAACATCGCCGAAGGCACTCCGCTGCCCGCGTTTCGTGACGTTGTCCTCGGCGGTAACGCCGTGGCCAATGCCGGTCCGGGCTACGACCTGGTCACCGGCCTTGGCACGCCCAACGTCGAAAACTTGGCGCAGAATATTCTTGTGACCCAGAAAGTGGTCGACCGATGAGCACGCCTGCTGACGACGACGAAGTGCCGACGATGGAGTGTTCGGTCTGCCAGATCGACGTGCCGGCCGGAGCCTTCTGCGGTTACTGCGGCGGGCATCTGGCATCGGAGCCCTCGCGGGGACCGCGTTGGCTGCGTACGTTGCGCGGGGACACCTTCGGCGCGTCACCGGGGGAGAGCGTGCTGCGGCCCGCGATCGCCAGCTCGCTGTTTCCCCATCTGCCGCCGGGGTCACGCCTCCCGTTTCGGGTGGGGCTCGTGTTGGTGCTCGTCGGCCTGGTGCTGTTCTCCGTCATCAAGATGCCGGCCGCGCTGATCACCGTCGCCGCCCTGGGGCTACCGCTGCTGTTCGTGCTCTACCTCAGCGAATCGGCCGTCTACCGTGACCTGTCGGTCTGGTCGGTCGTGCTGGCGGGTGCGCTGGGTGCGGCCCTCGGCGTCGGCTGGGTGCTGCTGACCGGCGAGATGGTCGCCCGCGCCTACGGCGTCCCGATGGCTGCCGGCCTGGCCATCCATCACCTCATGCGTGAGGGGATCATGATCCCTGCCGGTGGGATGATTCTGATGTTGGTGCCCACGGTCCTGGTGCGCCTGCTGCGACCCAAGTCTCGAGAGTCGTTGGACGGCTTCGTGATCGGTGCGTTGGCGGCACTGATGTTCGCCGCGGCCGCGACGCTCACCCGGCTGGCGCCGCAATTTGCCACCGGCCTGCTGGCTCACAGCCGCCCGTTCCTGAGCCTGTTCGTCGAGGCCATCCTCTGCGGCGTGACGATCCCACTGACCGCCGCGGTGGCGGGCGGCATGATTGGTATCGCCCTGTGGTTCAAAGGTCAGCCGTCCAACCCGCATGAGCATCCCGGCCGGATTCGCGCCGCGCTGTATCTCTTGGCGATCGTGGTCGTGCTGATCCACACCGGTGTCGCCGTCACCGACATCATGGGGATGGCGCAACTGCGAATGCTCACGGTTCACATCGTCATGACGATGGTCGTGCTGGTGTTGCTGCGCATCGCCGTGCAACTCGCGCTGATGCACGAGGCGCCCGACCCGATCGAGCGCGACGAGCCGCTGTTGTGCATCCATTGTCACCATGTCGTGCCGGATATGGCGTTCTGCCCGGCCTGCGGCGTGGCCACACGGGCGTCGTCCCGCGCGTCACGCAACGCGCGGCGTGAAGCACGACCGGTGCGGGTCGCCGCGGAGGGGTCGTGACCGAACCCTCGACTGCTCCCGGAGAGGAGCAGTTCCCGGGTTACGCCCTGCCTCCGGGTACCTATATCGCCCCGGAAATTCGTCGCGTCCGGCTCAGTCGCACCGTCGGGGCGTGGGCGGCGGGAATCGTCGTCGTCGCCCTGACACTGGTCGGGGTGTCACTGATGGTGACCAAGAAGGCGCCGCGCTACATGTGCCCGCCGGAATGCGGTGCCCCGCCGATGGGCACACCGGTGACCGGGCTGCCCCGGTTCACCGCCCCCGACGGGTCTTTCTCGGTGTCCTATCCGGCGCCGGGCTCGGCCTATGAGGTCGAGACCAAGGGCAACGGGGTCACCGCGAAGTTCACCGGCGGGGACACCGGTGTCCTGCAATTGTTCTCGGAGCCCGCGAACGGCCGCAGCGCGCAGACCATCGCCAGGGACCTGTTGAAGCAGAAGTTCCCCGACGCCAAGATCGCCTACGAGATCCCCAACGCGATGGTCGGCTACCAGCCCGGCTACGGCGAGGTGGCCGACTCGTGGCCACAAGGCACCAGCAACAGCTATATCCGTATTCGCACGGTGCTGCTGGTTTCGGTGAAGAACGACCTGGCGCTGGTGGCCGGCGCGGTTGGCCCCTATCACGCCTTCGGACCGGATTTCGGCCCCGGCCTACCGTCGGCCGCCAACGTGCAGATCGCTCAGGATATGGGCAAGTACGTCAACAGCTTCAGCTGGCAGGGCGATCCAGCTCGCTGAAACTGGATCAACCCCAACCTAATTCGTGCAGTCGATCGTCGTTGATGCCGAAATGGTGTGCAATCTCGTGGATTACCGTGATCGCGACTTCCTCGACCACTTCGGCCTCGGTGTCACACATGTCCAGCAGTGGTTCGCGATAGATCGTGACGGTATCGGGGAGCGATCCGGCGTAACTGGAGTCCCGCTCGGTGAGCGCGACACCCTCATAGAGGCCCAGTAGACCCAGGTCCTCGGGGTGGCGATCCTCGACCAGTATCACGACGTTGTCGATCGCCTTGGCGAGTCCGGGTGGAATCAGATCTAGTGCGTCGCCGACCAATTCCTCGAATCGGTGCGGGTCCATATGTACAGGCACTAAGCCGGAGGAGGGACGACGTCAGCTGGTCCGGGCGGCGGGCCCGCGGGCGGCGGCGGGCCGTCCATCGGGGGTGCGTCCAGCGGCGGCCCCGCCGGTTGCGCGGGCACGAACTGTCCGTTGAGGATGTTGCCGTCCTGCGGCGGGGCGCCGGACGTTGTGCTGGGTGCCGCCGTCGAGGTCGGCGCCTGCGATTGCGGCGTCGATTGCTGCGGCAGGTGCTGGGTCTGGGTCGACTGCGTGGACTGACTGGATTGACTGCTGTCACTGGTCGACGGCGAGTACTGCGTTGTCGGGACAGCCGGCAGTAGCGGGATCGAGGGAAGGCTCAGCCGTTCCTGCGGAATGTCCGGCGGCGGGATCGGCGGCATCCCGTTGATCAGCAGCGCGCCCTTGGCGGGGTTGATCAGCGTCGCCCAGCCGCCGTTCCCCAGGGTGGCGCCGATGCTGCACGCCACCTGGTGGCTGCCCGCGGTCCAGCTCGGCAGCGAGATCGTGCTGTAGATCAGCGTCAGCGTGGTGGAGCGCAGCTGCAGCGGCGCCAGATAGGCATCGGTCATCCGGGTGCAGGCGTCCTTGATGAACGCGTCTTGATCGGCATCGGACGGCAGGGCGCCGGAGAACTTCTCGGCCAGGTTCACCGCGCCGGTGACCTCCATGGCGTGGGGCGCACCGCAGTCGACGGGAATATCGGTCGGCTGGCTGGTGGATGGGTCAATGCCCAGGCAGGTGCCGGTCGGCCAGACCTTGGACTGGTCGACCTCGGCCACCTTGCCCTTGATTGCGGTCTGCTGGCCGTCGGCTCCGGGCAGCTGCAGGCCGCACAGCATGCGCCGCTCGCCGGCCTGCTTCCAGGCCTTGTCGCCGGACCACAGCATGCTGATCGTGAACTTGCTGTTGGGATCGAACTTGTCGCCGAGGTAGCGCTCAACAGCGGGCTGGCACTGCTCGAGGCTGATCTGCTGGATGCGGGCCGCCGATGGCGGCGGGGCGTCGGGGCCGTATTCGGTTCCCGGGTAGGTCCGCATGTCGACCGACTCGGCGACCTCGAATCGGTGGTCGTTCGTGCAATCGACGATGGTGGCCGAGTCGGGATCCTTGCCCGGCCAGTTCAGGCAGCTGCCGGCCTTGGCGTTGGCGAATGCCGCGGTGCCCTTGGCACCTGACAGCGGGTCGGAGCCGGCATACCCGGGCAGGCGGTTGTTGAGCCCGATCGGCAGGGCGGTCGCGACACCGGCGATCAGCAGGGCGCCGAGTGCGGTCAGCAGTAGTGCCCGGCGGGTCGAGGTGGCCTGGAAGGTGCCCAGAAAAGTGCGCCGCGGCGCGCCCGGTTCGGGCAGCTCGGGCGTCACGTCCTCGCGCTCGGATAACTGCAACATCGCCTCCATTGTGGCAGCCGCGCACAGCCGTGTGACAAGTGATGCAGTTGTACTGTTATGGGGTTGTGCTGTGCGTTCTCCCCGGAGGGGCCGACGCGGCGGCCGATCGCAATAGCTAGGGTTGCGGGCGTGATCGACCTGAAACTGCTGCGCGACGATCCCGATGCGGTACGGCGGTCCCAGCTCAGCCGTGGTGAGGACCCGGGCCTCGTCGACGCCCTCCTGGCCGCCGACACCGCGCGCCGGGCGGCGATATCGACCGCCGACTCCCTGCGGGCCGAGCAGAAGGCCGCCAGTAAGAAGGTCGGTTCGGCGTCCCCGGACGAGCGACCCGCGTTGCTTGAAGCAGCTAAAGAGCTTGCTGCCCAGGTCAAGTCAGCCGAAGCCGAGCAAAGCCAGGCCGAAGCGGCGTTCGCGAGCGCGCACATGGGCATTCAGAATGTCATCATCCCCGGCGTTCCGGCTGGCGGCGAGGACGATTTCGTCGTGCTCGACGTGGTGGGGCAGCCGCGGGAGATCGAGAACCCGAAGGATCACCTGGACCTCGGTGAGACGCTCGGGCTCATCGATATGGAGCGCGGCGCGAAGGTGTCCGGTTCCCGGTTCTACTTCCTGACCGGGCGCGGCGCGCTGCTGCAACTCGGCCTGCTGCAGCTGGCGGTGCGGGTGGCGACCGACAACGGCTTCACCCTGATGATCCCCCCGGTGCTGGTGCGTCCCGAGGTGATGGCGGGAACGGGCTTCCTCGGCGCCCACGCCGACGAGATCTATCACCTTGAGGACGACGATCTGTACCTGGTCGGCACCTCCGAGGTACCGCTGGCCGGCTATCACTCCGACGAGATCCTCGACCTGTCGGGCGGCCCGCTGCGTTACGCCGGGTGGTCGTCCTGCTTCCGGCGCGAGGCAGGCAGTTACGGCAAGGACACCCGCGGCATTATTCGGGTGCACCAGTTCGACAAGGTGGAGGGCTTCGTCTACTGCCGCCCCGAGGATGCCGAAGCTGAACACCAGCGGCTGCTGGGCTGGCAGCGCCAGATGCTGGAACTCATCGACGTGCCCTACCGCGTGATCGATGTGGCGGCCGGGGATCTCGGGTCGTCGGCGGCCCGAAAATTCGACTGTGAGGCTTGGGTTCCCACTCAGCAGGCCTATCGCGAGCTGACCTCGACGTCGAACTGCACGACGTTCCAGGCCCGCCGGCTGGCCACCCGCTACCGCGACGAGAACGGCAAGCCGCAGATCGCGGCGACCCTCAACGGCACGTTGGCCACCACCCGGTGGCTGGTGGCGATCCTGGAAAATCATCAACAGCCAGACGGCAGCGTGCGTGTTCCCGCCGCCCTGGTGCCTTACGTTGGGACGGAGGTCCTACAACCGTGATCCAACTTGACCTCGACGAGGTCCGCAGCTGGTTCGGCTTCGGTGTCGCCGGCAACTTCGCCGGCCACCTCGAACAAGCCGGTGAGGCAGTCGATTTCGTCAACGTCGCCAGCGAGGGCGTCGCTCCTAAGGGGATCTTCCCGTGGTATGCGCCCGGCCACGACAGCTTCCTGGGGGAGTTCCCGCTCTCGCACGACGCACTGATGATGCCTGCGGCCACTGAGGCTGACGGCCCGCTCAATCTGCAGATCGAGCCTGAGGTCGGGTTGGCCTGCGACGTGGTGTGGGAGGGCGACACGGTCGTCACGCTGCGGCCGTTCGCGCTCGGCGCGTTCAACGACTGTTCGATCCGCCGCCCCAACGCGCTCAAGATCAGCCACAAGAAGAACTGGGGCCCGTCATCCAAGGGCGTCGCGCACCAGTTCTTCGATATCAGTGACCTGACCCCGGACGGGCCGACGGCGACGCTGCGGCTGCTGTGCCATCTGCGGACCGCCGACGGAGTGCACCATGAGTACGGGGTGGACAGCCCGCTGCTGGGCTACTCGTATTACGGCGAGGTGCTGCTGGACTGGATCGTCGAGCGGCTGGCCAACCAAAAGGGTTCTCCTGATACACCCTTGGAAGATGTCGGCGCGCTGATGGTGGCATCCGGTCGGCCGCGGAAGGTCCTGATCGGTATCGGTGCGACGCGCTACACCAAGCTGGGGGAGTCGACGTATCTGCAGCCGGGTGACGAAGCGATCGTGCGGGTCTACGACACCGCCAGCGACGCGGCATCCGAACTGCGTCAGCTGGTCTGGCAGCCCTAGCTTGACCTACGCCCACACCAACGTTTGGCCGAGAACGTGCGAGTAAAACCCGTCAGCACGTCGATCTCGGCAGGGCGTTGGGATTTGGTTGCTGGGAGTTTGTCGAAAACGGTGACGTAAAAACTTACTGTCCAGTAAGTTGCCTTATTTGTAAGGTTTACAACATCGTAAGGGAGAAGCAATGCAGGCGTTGCTGCGTTCGAAGGTTTCCGCGGGTGTCGCACTGGTCGGTGCGAGCGCCATCGTCATTTCGCCGATTTCGGTGACGGTACCCGACTTGCAGGTGCCGGCTATCCACATGTCGACTCTTGCGACTGCCCTCGCATCGACGTCGCAGAGCCTGCCCACTTGGGCGCAAGTCCTCGAGACCTCGTTCGCCAATATTGCGGCAATCGGAACGCAGGTGCAGAACAGTCCAGATCCGATCATCCAGCAGCTCATCACCAACCAGCTCGCCTACATCACCACCATCTCCACGTCGTTGGGAAATGCCTTCGGTGGGCTCACAGCCGGTGTGACGGCGCTGCCTCAGGCGCTCCTCACCGCCACCCAACAGCTGGCGGCCGGTCAGTTCAGTGCTGCGGTGTCGACGGTGTTCCAGGGCGCGCTCGGGCTGGTGCTGGCTCCGGCAATCGGCTTGCTGCCGATCTTCAACATCCCCGGAGAGATTGCGCAGAACATCACCAACGTGATCAATGCGGTGCCGAATATCCTTCTCCCCGTGGGCCTTGCGGCGCTATCGCCGATAGCGGGCGCGGTTTATGCTTTTGGTGACACCGGGCAACTCGTCGTCGACGCGCTGGGGGCTGGGGATGCTGTGGGGGCCATCAGCACGCTCCTCAAGATGCCTGCGGCAATAACTGATGCGTTCCTCAATGGATATCCGTCCCAGGGCGCTACCGGCATTCTCTCCCCGTACGCGGGTAATGTCTTCGGGTCGGGCTTGATCGCCAGTCTGTTGGCCGCGCGCGACACCATTGCCCAGGCACTGGGTGCGCCGGTACCGCCGTCGGCGGCGGCAGTGGCCGCGCGCTCGGCGGCCGCACCCGCCGAGGTTTCGACCCCGTCGAAGCAGACCTCGACCGAGGACTCGGCAGGGGCAGGCACCGCCGACAGCTCGGGGGTAGCCGACTCTGCTCCCAGCGCGGGTAGCTCGCTCAAGAAGGTCACCGATGGCAACAAGGCGGTTCCCGGAGCGACCACCAGCCCGGCGGCAGCTACCGGTACAGGTTCGGAGACCGGATCCGGGTCCGGCAGCACGGCAGGTAGCCAACACGGCGAGGGGACCAAGAAGGGCGTAGGTGGCAGCGGCCGGAGCACGGGTAGCTCTGCGAAGGCCGGCGCGCACAGCGGCGCCTAGTAGTAACTCCAGCGTCCGCACCTAGTAGTTCGTCCCGTCGTGGAGGGGCTACTAGGTGCGGGACTGCTGATCTGGCAACCCAGAACGGCGGTCTCAGTCGTGCAGCAGCGCGTCCAGCACCGTCAGGAACTCTCGCGGTCTGACCGGTGTGAACGCCGGGCTCGGATGGGTGCCCGGCACGTCGAGCGTGACCAGCGTCGACTTGATCGGCCGGTAGATGTCCAGTGGCAGCCAGCGCCGCAGATCCGAACTGCCCCACAGCCGGAAGCGCTGCATCCACAATCCCAGCGGCTCGGCTTTATAGCCCTTGATCGCCTGCAGCGGGATCACTTTTGCCGTGCCCGACGGAAAGTGGTAGCGCCGCAACGTCAATGCGAAGCGATCCAGTTGAACCAGTCCGTCGTCGTAGTACTGCTGCGGCGGGGCGCTCATTGCCGGGAACACCGCAATGCGTGGCCCTTGGTCGTCAGGCAACGGCCGTTCTCCAGGTTCCACTGCCAGCCGTGCAGGTTGCACGTCAGCGTCGAACCTGCCACGACGCCGAATTTCGACAGGTCCGCCTTCAGATGCGGGCAGCGGCGCTGGATCGTCCAGCCGTCCAGCGTCACATCGCTGGTGTCGTCGTGTGCCTCGGCGAACCAGCCGTCGGCATAGGCGATCCGCTCGTCGGTCAGGCACTTGAAGAAGGTGTACAGGTACTCGTTGTACCCGCCGACGCGCCACGCCCGGAACCGGGTGGACAGGAAAATGGTATTGACCCAGTCCGGCTCGTCGTCACGCAGCACCGTGCGCACCAACTCCGGCGCGATCTCGAACCCGTAGCGGAACTTCTCGTCCGCAATCGGTTCGCGCACGGCGCGTTTCGGGAAGTCCACCACGATGGTCTCCGAGCCGAGCCGCAACTCCACCGCATAGCCGATGCCATCACAGATCTGATCGCTCTGCAGCATGATCGGCTCGAACTTCGCCCGCAACGGCTCCAGCAGCGACTCCCCGGTTGCTGGTGCCCACCGGGCCTTCTCGGCGGCCAGCACCGGCGCCATCCGCTCGGCGTAATCGGCGATGTAGTCGGCTTTACCGGTGGTGAAGATCGCCTCAACGTCGGCGGTCGGCACCGGATGAGTCAGCGAATCAAGTTGTGTACCAGTAAATTCAGCCACCGACCCGGGGATCATCAGCAGGCCGCCGTCGTTGCCGTTGCGTCGCATCTGATCGAGGAAGACCATTTGGTCGGGGAAGATGTTGGCAGGGTCGCCGTGGTCGTCGTTGAGGTCACGTAACGCAGGATCCAGGAAACACGGCGGGCCGGCCGACGGAATCACCCACGTCGCACCGACATCCGAAATGAACTGCCGGCACCGGTCCATGCCACGTTGGCGCTTCTGGGTGCCGAAGGACTCTTTGGCCCGCGCGGGCATGTCGTAGACCATCGGATACCAGATCGCGCCGGAGTACTGCAGCATGTGCACGTCGATGTGGCCGAACGCGTCCAGGACGTCTAGCGCCAGCGGCCGCGAGTCGTTCATGTTGAACACCGTGGTGGTGCCGTCGGAGACGATCAGTCCGGAGTCGCCGATGGGCCCGTCGGCCGGCGCCCGCAGCGCGACGATCATCACGTCCAGCTCGCCCTTGGGTCCGCTGATTCGATGCTTGACGGAGTCGGCGGTCTCGTAGAAGCGGTGGAAGCCCACCTTCTCCAGTTCGCGCCTCAGGTCGGGTACCGGAAAATCCGGCAGCAGGACGACAGCGTCCTTGTTGACGTACTCGGTGAGTAGCTTCGGGTCGAAGTGATCCTTGTGCAGGTGTGAGACGTAGAGGTAGTCGCAGTCGCCGAGAGCAGCCCAATCCAGGTCGCTGTTGTCGGGGAAGACGAACCACGAAGCGAAATAAGCGGGGTTCAGCCACGGGTCACACAGGATGCTTCCCGCCTGGGTGTCGATCCGAAAACCGGCGTGGCCGATGCTGGTGACCTGCACAAATCCCCTTTCCCGTGGTCGTTGCACCCGCCACGAGCTTAACCGTCAACCGCCGAAGCCCCGCATCACGAAACATCGTCGCTGATCACGGTCCGCGGGCGGGCGGCATTGTCAGCGGGCTAGGCTGACCGCTGTGGAACCGGTATACGGGACTGTCATCCAGCTCGCCCGCCTGACCTGGCGGGTCCAGGGACTGAAGTTCACTGTGACCGGGGTCGAGAACCTGCCCGTCACCGGCGGGGCCGTCATCGCCATCAACCACACCAGTTATTTCGACTTCACCTTCGCTGGCCTGCCCACCTATCTGCAGCACCGCGGCCGCAAGGTGCGGTTCATGGCCAAGCGAGAGGTGTTCGACGCCTCGATCACCGGCCCCATCATGCGCAGCTTGCGGCACATCCCGGTGGACCGGGACAACGGTGCCGCCTCCTTCGACGCGGCCTGCCAGGCCCTGAAGGCCGGCGAGTTGGTGGGCGTGTATCCCGAGGCGACGATCAGCCGCAGCTTCGAACTCAAGGAGTTCAAGTCGGGCGCGGCGCGGATGGCGATCGCCGCTGACGTGCCGATCATCCCGCACATTGTGTGGGGCGCCCAGCGCATCTGGACCAAGGGTCATCCGCGCAAGATGTGGCGGCCCAAGGTGCCGATCTCGATCGCGGTGGGTGAGCCCATCGCGCCGACGCTGCCGGCCAATGAGCTCACCGCCTTGCTGCACTCGAGAATGCAGCACCTCCTCGAACGCGTACAAGACAGCTACGGCCATCCGGCAGGCGAATTCTGGGTGCCGCACCGGCTGGGCGGCGGCGCGCCGACGCTGGCGGAAGCCGCTGTGATGGAAGCGGCCGAAGCCGCCGAGAAGGCGGCCAAACGAGCGCAGCGCGGTGATCCGCCGGGGCCAGCGGGGTAGCTGTCATGGAACCCGTTTTCCGCACCCTGGAGATTGTCGCCCCGATGGCGGTGAGGGCGGCGGGGACCAAGATCACCTTCGAGGGAGCTGAGAACATTCCTACGCGCGGTGGTGCCGTGATCGCGATCAACCACACCAGCTACGTCGACTGCCTGCCTGCTGCGCTGGGCACCCGTCGGCGCAAGCGCCGCATCCGGTCCTTCGCCCTGAAGGGCTTCACGAGCGGAGCTGCGCGGATGGCGCTGGAAGCGCAGCTGGTATATCCGCATCCGCGCGGCGAGTATTGGGTTCCTGAAGTCCTCGGTGGCGGAGCTCCGAGTGTGGACGAGGCCAACAGACGCGACGAGGCTGAGCTGGCTGAACGCGCGCGCCGCACCGGGGAGCACCACTGATGTTGCCGGCCCTGATCGCCACCGATGTGGACGGCACGCTGCTCGACGACGACGAGCGCATTACGCCGCGCACCCGCCAGGCCGTGTGGGCCGCGGTCGACGCCGGTGTTCAGTTCGTGTTGGCGACGGGCCGCCCGCCACGGTGGGTGCCGCCGGTCGTCGAGGCGCTGGGTTTCGCCCCGATGGCGGTGTGCGCCAACGGCGCGGTCATCTACGACGCCGACCAGGACCGCATTGTCTCCGCGCGCACCTTGGCCGTCGACGTGCTCACCGAGCTCGCTGAGATCGCCACCCGCACGATTCCGGGGGTGGGTCTTGCCGTCGAGCGGGTCGGCCGCAGCGCGCACGACTCGGCGACGCCGCAGTTCGTCAGTTCGCCGGGGTACGAGCACGCCTGGCTCAATCCCGACAACACCGAGGTCTCGATCGAGGATCTGCTCAGCGCGCCGGCGGTGAAGCTGCTGATCCGCAAGGCCGGCGCGCGCAGTTCGGATATGGCCGTCGAGCTTGCCAAACACATTGGGATGCAGGGTGATATCACCTACTCCACCAATAACGGGCTGATCGAGATCAATCCCCTCGGAACCAGCAAGGCGACGGGCGTCGAAGAGGTTGCGCGGCCGCTGGGTATTACCGCCGAGGATGTCGTCGCGTTCGGTGATATGCCCAACGATGTGCCGATGCTGCTTTGGGCGGGCCACGGGGTCGCGATGGGCAATGCTCATCCGGATGCGATTGCCGCTGCCAACGAGGTGGCCGCAACCAATACCGACGACGGATTGGCGCGCGTTCTCGAACGCTGGTGGCTCTGAGGGGCGTTAGCTCGCGGGTGCTTCCAGCACCGGGTTCGCTGCGCGGCTGAACCGCTCCAACTGCACCGGCGGCCCGTCGGGCGGCGGCGGTGGCATCACCAGTGTCAGCGCGTCGACCACCCGCAAGACATTGTGGGTCTGCCGGTCGAAGTTCAGGGTGCCGTGCTGGAAGTTCTGCACGATCCATTCGGGTTCCTGGATCTCGCCACTGGTTGGCAGGCCCAGCGCGCCGCGCTCGTAACCCAGCGATGCCCACGCCTCATAGATCGCCCCGGTCAGTGGCTGCGCCTCGGTGGTCGGCGACCAATAGATCGCTCCGTGCTCGAACGTCACGTACCGTGTGGGGCCGTCGGCAGCGGCCTCGGGGGACGTCGGTTCCCCGAGTGGTCCGTCCTTGCCGCCCATGGCTTGCCACTTGGCGAAGATCGCCCCGCCGCGCAGCGATTCGACGAGGTCGGGTGGCCGGTTGAATCGTGCTGCGATGTCTCGGATTTGACCGAGTGCGGCATAACCTGCATTGCCCGGACACTCGGTGTTGCCGACGTCGCGGTGGGCGAAGATCGTCGGCAACGTGGGAGTCGCCCCAGCGGGAACGAAGGTGTAGTCGCCCCCGGCTGAGGTCAGGTTTACGGTGCCCAGTGGGTTGACCCGGTCCAGGCCCAAGCGCCAGCCGAGCAGCCTGCCGACCGTGCGGATCAGGATGTCGGTCGGCGGCACGTCTTCGAAGTCGCCGATCATCGACACGCCCCACACGTCGCGGTTGAATCCACCTGTGTGCGAACCGAGTACGTCTTTGGTGATGCCGCCGGCCCGGCCTTCGAAGACTTGGCCGTACTTGTCCACCAGGGCGTTGTAGGCGATGTCGCACCAGCCCAGGGTGCGGGTGTGATACGCGTAGATCGACCGAACGATGGACGCGGAGTCCTCCGGGGCGTAATCGTTGCTGCCTGCGGTGTGGTGTACCACCGCCGCACGAATTCCGTTGCCGTAGATAGTATTACCGCAGCGCATATGATCGTCGGCGCCCCACTGGGCGCGGCTGATGATGTTCGGCGGCTGACCCGGTCCCAAGGCGGCTGTCGGCGGCTGCCACTGCGAGTCGACGGGCGCCTTCGGCGGGGTGATCAGCACGGCCGAGATGTTCTGGGCGAATGGCTGCTCGGCGGTGGCGGGCACGTAGCCGAGTTCCTTGCCTGCGTCGAGGCCGGTCTCGGGTGGTGCGCTGGTGACCGGTGCGTTGGCCGGCCGGGTGACCGCGATCTGTACCGAAGTCGTGGTGCCCACGAACACCGGGTCGGTGCCGCGTGGTCCGCCGTGCTGGGTGTCGTCGGCGTTGGATTCGAGGGTTTCCGCGTCGTACCACGGACCCCAGCTGCCGTCGGGCCGCTTGGCGCGCACCCGCGCCGACGTTCCGGTGAGGTCGGTGCCGGTCAGCGCCACCATCGAGAACGGCGTGGTCTGGCTGATTTCGCGGATCGTCTGGCCGCCGCCCAGTCCGGTGAGCGGTTGCTGGGATAGCACGGTGTCAGCGGCGCTGGGGCCGTCCTTGTGGTCCGAGCCCGGTACCCCGGTGACCGCCCACGGCAGGATGACGACGGTCGCCGCGATTGCGGTGAACACGATCGACGGCGCGGGTCGACGGGACGGCACAAGGCGATGTTACGTATGTGCCCCCTGATACCACTGTTTCGACACGGACCAGTGTGAAGAAAGTGATGGTTGAGACCTGCAACGGCACCGCAGGGGCCTCTCCGGGTTCACTGACCTAGCGGCCTGACCCACCCTGCGGTGCCGTTCCGACGCAGGTCTTCGTTAACCCGCCGGAGCTGCCGCTGCCGCGGGTGCAGCGGCGGCCGCCGTCGAGGCGCCTTGAATCGCCTGGGTAATCGACGGCATGACTACGCCTTTGAGCAGGTCGATTGCCTGCCCGACGCCAAGCTGGTTGGCGGCGCTGCTCAGATCGCTGATGATCCCGCCGGACCCGGCCGACGTGCTGGGCATGGCCAGCGAGGGATCCCCGAGGATCGGATACGTTCCGTTTGCCGGCCCCAGCGCCGCGCTGATCGGCTGTTCGTTCGACACGCCGAGGCCGGTCGCCGACGGGCTGGTCAGCCCGGGGGTCGACAACGACGGGGTGCTGGTGCCGAGCGAAGGAGTGGTCAGCGCCGGGTTGGTGAGCCCAGGATCGGTCAGCGAGGCCGAAGCCGACGGCACGGTGGCCCCCGAAGTGGTCAGACCGGGCGTGGTGAGCCCCGGCGTGGTCAGGCTGGGCGTGGTCAGACCGGGCGTGCTGACGCTCGGTGTGGTCAGGCCTGGGGTGGTCAGGCTGGGCGTGGTGAGCCCCGGCGTGGTCAGGCCCGGTGTGGTGAGGCTGGGCGTGGTCAGGCTGGGCGTGGTGAGCCCCGGCGTGGTCAGGCTCGGCGTGGTGAGGCCGGACGTGGTCAGGCTCGGCGTAGTCAGCGTCGGGCCGGCCTGCGCCGGTTGAGCTCCGGCCGGGCTCAAGCCCGTCGGCAACGGTGGCAGGTTGATCCCGAACTGCGACAGACCTTGCTGCAGCGCGGACATCAACTCGTTCGGCAGGTCGGTCACCACCGCGGCGCGGACGAACTCGCGCTGTTCGGGTGCCTTCTGCGGGGTAGCGGTCAATTCGACCACGCCAATAGCGGCAATAGGACTTGCGACGGCCAATGCGGCGACTGCGCTCATGGCTGTCGAGAGCTTGCGTCGACGGCTGTTAGGCACGGAAGTCTCCTCAATATCTAGACAACGTTCGTGTCTGACTAATTCGTAAGGTCCGGAAGCGGCCGTGCGCCGGATCCGAAGCCAACGTGATCGATGGTACGAGTGGGACTGTTGTGACTGAAGTGACGATGCGGAATCGTGAGCCAATTGCGACCTGCTTTCGGTGCGAGCCCAGGTGAATTCCGGCCCCCACCCCGGCTTGCGATGCGGGTCACACCGTCCGAGTCCGATAACCTAGGCCCCGATGAGCTCTTCTAATTCCCGGGTCGCTCCGCTCCTGCCCGCCGGTTCTAATCCCCGGGTCGCTCCGCTCCTGCCCGCCGGTTCTGATTCCCGGGTCGCTCCGGGTTCCTTCGACCTCTTCGTCGTCGGCTCCGGTTTCTTCGGACTGACCGTCGCCGAGCGGGCGGCCAGCCAGCTCGGCAAGCGGGTACTGGTCGTCGAACGCCGGTCGCATATCGGCGGCAACGCCTATTCCGAGCCCGAGCCGCAGACCGGCATCGAGATCCACAAGTACGGCGCGCATCTGTTCCATACCTCCAATACGAAGGTGTGGGACTACGTCAGGCAGTTCACCGACTTCACCGGATACCAGCACCGGGTGTTCGCGATGCACGGCGGGCAGGCTTACCAGTTCCCGATGGGACTGGGCTTGGTCGCCCAGTTCTTCGGCAAGTACTTCACCCCAGACGAGGCGCGCCAGCTGATCAAGGAGCAAGCCGCTGAGTTCACGACCGACGAGGCCGTCAACCTCGAGGAGAAGGCGATCTCGCTGATCGGCCGCCCGCTCTACGAGGCGTTCGTCAAGGGCTACACCGCCAAGCAGTGGCAGACCGACCCCGTCGACCTTCCCGCTGCCGTCATCGGTCGTCTGCCGGTCCGTTACAACTTCGACAATCGCTACTTCAACGACACCTATGAGGGTCTGCCGGTCGAGGGCTACACGAAGTGGCTGGAGAACATGGCCGCCGACGACCGCATCGAGGTCCAGTTGGACACCGACTGGTTCGACGTCCGCGACGCACTGCGCCAAAGGTCCCCGTCAGCTCCGGTTGTATATACCGGCCCGCTGGATCGCTACTTCGACTACGCCGACGGCCGGCTGGGCTGGCGCACCCTGGATTTCGAGCTGGAAGTTTTGAGTGACTGCGGGGATTTTCAAGGCACCCCGGTGATGAACTACAACGACCTCGATGTGCCCTACACCCGCATCCACGAGTTCCGGCACTTCCACCCGGAGCGGGACTACCCGACCGACAAGACGGTCATCATGCGCGAATACTCCAGATTCGCCACCGACGACGACGAGCCGTACTACCCGATCAACACCGAAGCCGACCGCGCGGTGCTGGCTGCCTATCGGTCCCGGGCCAAGGACGAGACCTCCTCGGCAAAGGTCCTCTTCGGTGGCAGGCTGGGCACTTACCAGTACCTGGACATGCACATGGCGATCGCCAGCGCGCTGAACATGTACGACAACATCCTTGCGCCGCACCTGCGCGATGGCGCGCCGTTGACCGAAAGCAGCACAGCATGAGCGACATTCCGTCCGGTCCGATCGCGGATGGCCAATCCAAGGCGGCCAGCCTGCTGGCCCGGGTGATCCTCCCGCGGCCGGGCGAGCCGCTCGATGTGCGCAAGCTCTACATCGAAGAGTCGGACACCAACGCACGCCGGGCGCATGCGCCGACCCGCACCACGCTGGAGATCGGCGGGGAGTCCGAAGTGTCGTTCGCGACGTACTTCAACGCCTTCCCGGCCAGTTACTGGCGGCGCTGGTCGACGCTGGAGTCGGTGGTACTGCGTGTGGAACTGACCGGATCGGCACGGGTCGACGTATACCGGTCCAAGGCCACCGGCGCCCGAATCACCGTCGGCGGCACCGAAGTCAGCAGCCCGGACGCGACGACGCCGACCGCTGCGGAGTTCGAGATCGGGCTCGACCCCTTCGAAGACGGCGGCTGGATCTGGTTCGACATCACCACCGATACCACGGTCACCGTGCACAGTGCGGGCTGGCATGCGCCCGTGGCCGCGCCGGGCCGGGCCAGCGTGGCCGTGGGGATCCCGACCTTCAATCGGCCGGCGGACTGTGTCAACGCCCTAGCGGCGCTGACCTCGGATCCCTTGGTAGACAACGTGATCAGTGCGGTCATCGTTGCTGACCAAGGCACCAACAAGGCCAGCGGACACCCCGACTTCCCGTCGGCGGCGCAACGGCTCGGAAATCGGCTGACCGTCCACAACCAACCCAACCTCGGAGGATCCGGCGGCTACAGCCGGGTGATGTACGAGGCGCTGAAAAACACCGACTGCGAACAGATCCTGTTCATGGACGACGACATCCGCATCGAGCCCGACTCGGTGCTGCGGGCGTTGGCGCTCAACCGGTTTGCCAAGTCGCCGACCCTGGTCGGCGGGCAGATGCTCAACCTGCAGGAGCCCTCGCATCTGCACGTCATGGGTGAGATGGTCGACTCCGCGAACTTCATGTGGACTGGCGCGGTCAACACCGAATATGACCACAACTTCGCCAAGTACCCGCTCAACGACGAAGAGGAATACCGCAGCCGGCTGTTGCACCGGCGCATCGACGTCGACTTCAACGGCTGGTGGATGTGCATGATCCCGCGCAGCGTCGCCGAGGAACTCGGGCAGCCGGTTCCGCTGTTCATCAAGTGGGACGACGTGGAGTACGGGCTGCGCGCCGGCGAACACGGCTACCCGACGGTCACGCTCCCCGGCGCCGCGATCTGGCACATGGCCTGGAGCGACAAGGACGATGCGATCGACTGGCAGGCGTACTTCCACCTGCGCAACAGGTTGGTGGTCGCCGCCATGCACTGGGACGGTGGCATCGCCGGGCTGATCGGCAGCCACCTCAAGGCGACGCTCAAACATCTTCTGTGCCTGGAGTATTCGACTGTCGCAATCCAGAACAAAGCGATGGACGACTTCCTCGCCGGGCCGGAACACATCTTCTCAATCCTGGAGGCCGCGCTGCCCGAGGTGCGTCACATGCGGGAGCAGTACCCGGATGCCGTCGTGCTGCCTAGCGCGACTGCGCTGCCCACCCCGTCGGATAAGCGGTGGCGTAAGAAAGTGAGCATCCCGACCAACCCGCTGTCGATCTCGTTGCGGCTCGCCCGCGGTGTGGCCCATCAGCTCAAGCGGCACGATCCAGTGCATCACGAGCGCCCCCAGATCAACGTCGCGACGCAGGACGCCCGATGGTTCTCGCTCTGCCGTGTCGACGGTGTCACCGTGACAACGGCCGACGGGCGGGGTGTGGTCTACCGGCAACGCGACCGCGCGAAGATGTTCGCGCTGCTGCGTGATTCGACGCGTCGTCAGGTGCAACTGGCCCGCAAGTTCAACCGCATGCGCAGGGTCTATCGGAAGGCGCTGCCGGTACTGGCCAGTAAAGAGAAGTGGGAAACGGTGCTGCTCGAGAATTCCTCGACCAATGCCTGACGGCAGCGTGCCGGAACCGGTCGCACCGCCCGCGAGCGGTGAAGTCGCTGCCCTGGTCGCCATCCAGTCGAGGCTGGGTACGCCCGCGGTGATCGGGGTGGCGCGGTCGATGTCACACTTCGGTGAGCATGCCCAGGGCTGGGTGGCGATCTCGGCGCTCGGCGCGCTGACCATGCCGAAACGCCGGCGCGACTGGGTGCTCGTGGGCGTCGGCGCGGTGGCCGCGCATGCTGCCGCGATCGCGATCAAGTTGGTGGTACGACGCGAGCGCCCCAACCATCCGGCGGTCGCGGTCAACGTCGGCACGCCGAGCGCGCTGAGCTTTCCCTCCGCTCACGCCACCTCCACAACCGCCGCGGCTATGCTGCTGTCCCGGGCCACCCGTTCACGGCTGCCGCTGGCAGTGGTGCCCGCGATGGCCCTGTCGCGGCTGGTACTCGGCGTGCACTACCCGACCGACGTACTCGCCGGGGCAGCGGTCGGCGCCGTTGTCGCGCGGACAGCCGGCTGTTTTGCCTCGCGTGAGAAGGAGACGCCGAAGTGAGCGCCCATGAGTGAGGGAACGAAGCAGGTCGCCGGACCGCCGAGCAATCTGTTCACCGGGATCATCAAGGCCATTCGCCCCCGCCAGTGGGTCAAGAACCTGCTCGTGCTGGTCGCCCCGCTGGCGGCACTGGGCCGGGACATGCACTACGACTACGTCGACGTCGGATTCAAGGTGTCGATCGCGTTCGTGGTCTTCTGTCTGGCTGCGTCCTCGATCTATCTCATCAACGATGCACGCGATGTCGAGGCCGACCGCGCCCATCCGACCAAGCGGTACCGGCCGATCGCCGCCGGGGTGCTGCCGGTCGGTCTGGCGTACGGCATCGCCGTGGTGCTCGCCGTCGCATCGCTGGGCATCTCCTGGTGGCTGACACCACAGCTGGCCCTGGTGATGGGCATCTACATCGGCATCCAGTTGGCCTACTGCTTCGGCCTGAAACACCAAGCGGTGCTGGATATCTGCATCGTGTCCTCAGGCTTCCTGATCCGGGCCATCGCCGGTGGTGTGGCTGCCGGCATTCCGCTGTCGCAATGGTTCCTGCTCGTGATGGCGTTTGGTGCGTTGTTCATGGCGGCGGGCAAGCGCTACGCCGAACTGCAACTCGCCGAGCGCACCGGCGCCAAGATCCGCAAATCACTGGAGAGCTACACCAGTTCCTATCTGAGGTTTGTCTGGACTCTGTCGGCGACGGCGGTGGTTCTCTGCTACGGCCTGTTTGCCTTTGAGCGCGACGGTAGTACCGGATCGTGGTGGGCGGTCTCTATCGTGCCGTTCACGATGGGCATCCTGCGGTATGCGATCGACGTCGATGGCGGGCTTGCCGGTGAACCCGAGGAGATCGTGCTGGGGGACCGGGTGTTGCAGCTGCTGGGATTGGTGATGATCGGAACGGTCGTTGCAGCGATCGCCTTCAGTTGAGCTACTGACTCCTGAATCAGGCCCGGCCGAGGCCGGGCCGCTGAAACTGCCTTGGGCGCGGGCGTTCCCGCTGCGCCCGCTGACCCGCGTCAGCCTGTGGCTCAGTGTCGTGCTCGTCGCCGCGTTGTGGGCCTGGGGGGCCTGGCAGCGACGCTGGATCGCCGACGACGGTTTGATCGTATTGCGAACGGTGCGCAATCTGCTGGCCGGCAATGGGCCGGTGTTCAACGCCGGCGAGCGGGTGGAGTCCAACACGTCGACGTTGTGGACATTCCTTACCTATTTCGGCGGGGTCGTCGGGGGACCGATACGACTGGAATATGTCGCGCTGGCGCTGGCGCTGAGCTTGTCCGTCGCCGGTGTCGTGCTCGTAATGCTCGGCACCGCACGGCTATTCGCGCCCGGTCTGCAGGGGCGGCGGGCCGTCCTGCTGCCGGCCGGTGCCCTGGTCTACATCGCGATCCCACCCGCCCGTGACTTCGCCACCTCAGGTCTGGAGAACGGCCTGGTGCTCGCCTGGATAGGCCTGCTGTGGTGGATGATGGTCGCCTGGTCGCAAGCGCCCCGGCGCCAGGGCAGTGGCCCCGTTTTCACCGCAGCGCTGGCATTTGTCGCTGGGTTGAGCGTGTTGGTCCGGCCCGAGCTCGCCTTGGTCGGTGGAGTGGCGTTGGTGATGATGCTCGTGGCCGCCAGCGGCTGGCTCAGTCGGCTGCTCATCGTGGTCGCCGGCGGATTGCTCCCGGTGGGTTACCAGATCTTCCGGATGGGTTACTACGGGTTGCTTTTCCCGCAGACCGCGTTGGCCAAGGACGCCACCGGTGACAAGTGGGCGCAGGGCCTGATCTACCTGTCCAACTTCAATGCGCCCTACGCGCTGTGGCTGGCGGCGCTGTTGTTGATCGCGCTCGGCGGGGTGCTGTACGCGGCGCGCAACACCGGTCGCCCCGCGCCACTGCCCGGCAAGTCGGGCCGACTAGCCAGCCGGATCCAAACTCCCACGGCCGTGGTTGTTTTCATGCTCGTCAGTGGTCTGGTGCAGGCGCTGTACTGGATCCGGCAAGGCGGCGATTTCATGCACGGCCGGGTATTGCTGACGCCGGTGTTCTGCCTGCTGGCTCCGATCTCGGTGATCCCCGTCGTGCTGCCCGACACCATCGCATCCGCGCGGGACCGGGGCGTGGTGCTGGCCGGCGCGACCGCCGCACTGTGGCTGGGCGTGGTCGGCTGGTCGCTGTGGGCGGCGAACTCGCCGGGCATGGGTCGCGACGCCACCTGGGTCACCTATTCGGGCATCGTCGACGAGCGCCGGTTCTACTCACAGGCCACCGGTCACGCGCATCCGCTGACTGCCGCCGACTACTTGGACTACCCGCGAATGCGCGCGGTCCTGACCGCGATCAACAACACGCCCGACGGTGCGCTGTTGCTGCCGTCGGGAAACTATGACGTGTGGGATGTGGTGCCGGCCTACCCACCGCCACCTCCCCCGCCCGGTGTCTCGATGGATACCTGGCGTCGCCAAATAGCTCCGCACACAGTGTTTTTCACCAACCTCGGGATGCTCGGCATGAACGTCGGGCTGAACGTCAGGGTGATCGACCAGATCGGTCTGGCGAATCCGATCGCGGCGCATACCGCGCGTCTGGACGACGGTCGTATCGGTCACGACAAGAACCTCTTCCCGGACTGGGCCGTTGCCGAGGGGCCCTGGCTCAAGGAGCATCCGTACGTCCCGCCCTACCTGGACGAGGGTTGGATCACCGAAGCCGGGGTGGCCCTGGGCTGCCCGGAGACTGACGCGATGCTGAACTCCATCCGGGGCCCGCTGGGGATCCGCCGATTCGTGTCAAACGTTCTGCACGCGCTCGAATTCACCCGCTATCGCATCGATCGCGTGCCGCAGTACGAGTTGCAGCGGTGCGGCCTACCGGAGCCCCCGTTGAAGGGGACGCCATATACCGGCCTGCCCGCGACGGGTCCCTAGCCTCGCCCGGTGTCCGGCTGGCCGACGCGTCATTTTTCTCGGGTGTGGGGCCAAAGTGGGCCGAGTGCAAGCTGTTACACGCATCGCAGGTCGGGGAACCCGCGTGGACTGTGGTCGATGTCTCACCGCCGTCGGGTTTAGCGCCGCACGTTTCACGATTTCATCGGCCGCGCGGTAGTTTTGTTTGCCAGCCGGGCTCTAGCCGGTAACGCTGCGGTCAGATCGCGGCGATACACAGTCAAGTGTGACAGCGCTTGGCGAACCAATGTCAGTGTCGACAGCGGTTGCGCCGTGCCGTGAACGAATGAGTTGAGCAACCGATGGTTCGTGCTGTGAGAGCGTCCCTCACCGCCGCCCTACTGCTGGCCGCGCTGGCAACAGGCGTCGCAGTGACCCCGAGCGCGAACGCGTTCTCGCGGGACGGCCTTCCGGTGGAGTACCTCGACGTGTACTCGCCGTCGATGAACCGCAACATTCGTGTGCAGTTCCAGGGCACCGGCAGCGCGTCGAAAGCTGTTTATCTGCTCGACGGTCTGCGCGCCCAGGACGACTACAACGGCTGGGATATCAACACCCCGGCGTTCGAGTGGTTTTACGGCACGGGTGTGTCGGTGGTGATGCCCGTAGGCGGGCAGTCGAGCTTCTACAGCGACTGGTACTCGCCGTCGAGTTTCAACAAGCAGCCTTATACGTATAAGTGGGAAACATTCCTCACCAGCGAGCTGCCACAGTGGCTGGCCGCCAACAAGCAGGTCTCCACGACCGGTAATGGTGTGGTCGGGCTGTCGATGTCTGGTGGCGCCGCACTGATCCTGTCGGCCTACCATCCGCAGCAGTTCATCTACGCGGCCTCGCTGTCCGGCTTCCTCAACCCCTCGGCCCTGCTGATGCAGCAGGCCATCCGGGTGGCCATGCTCGACGCCGGCGGCTACAACGTCGACAACATGTGGGGCGCACCGTGGGACCCCTCGTGGAAGCGCAACGACCCGTTGCTGCAAGCCGCCACCATCGCCCATAACGGCACCCGGCTGTGGATCTACTGCGCACCTGGCGGTCAGACCGATCTGGATTCCGGCGCCGACCCGGGCCAGGCGCTCAGTGCGACCAGCCTGGAATCGATGGCGATCAAGAGCAACAAGGATTTCCAGGCCGCCTACACCGCGGCCGGGGGCACCAACGCGACGTTCGAATTCCCGGCTTCCGGCAACCATTCGTGGCCGTATTGGGGAGCGCAGTTGGCGGCACTGAAACCCGACCTCATCGCCACAATCAGCCGGTGAGAAGGGGTCACGATGACATCTGTCGAAGAAGAACGATCAGGCCACATGTGGTTGACTGACAGGGCACGGCTGCCCTTGATCGCATGCGGTGCGGCACCCAAAAAAGGATGGAAGTAAATGAAGTTCGTTGAGAAGTTGCGTGGCGTTTGGCTGCGCCGGCTGACGGTCGCTGCCGCGGCTGCCGCCGTGCTGCCCGGCCTGATCGGCGTCGTCGGCGGCTCCGCAACGGCAGGAGCATTCTCCAAGCCGGGTCTTCCGGTCGAGTACCTCGATGTGCCGTCCGCCGGCATGGGACGCGATATCCGCGTCCAGTTCCAGAGCGGCGGCCCCAACTCTCCGGCGGTCTACCTGCTCGACGGTTTGCGGGCGCAGGACGACTTCAACGGTTGGGATATCAACACCCCGGCGTTTGAGTGGTACTACAACTCCGGCCTCTCGGTGATCATGCCCGTCGGTGGCCAGTCCAGCTTCTACTCCGACTGGTACAAGCCGGCGTGCGGCAAGGCCGGTTGCCAGACCTACAAGTGGGAGACGTTCCTGACCCAGGAGCTGCCCGCGTATCTGGCCGCCAACAAGGCGGTCAAGCCGACTGGCAGTGCGGCCGTCGGGTTGTCAATGGCCGGTTCGGCCGCGCTGACCCTGGCGATCTGGCACCCCGAGCAGTTCCCGTACGCCGCGGCGCTGTCGGGCTTCCTGAACCTGTCCGAGGGCTGGTGGCCGATGCTGGTCAACGTTTCGATGGGTGATGCCGGCGGATTCAAGGCCAACGACATGTGGGGTCCGACCGAAGACCCGAACAGCGCCTGGAAGCGCAACGACCCGTTGGTCAACATCCAGAAGCTGATCGACAACAACACCCGCATCTGGATCTACTGCGGCGACGGTAAGCCGTCGGACCTGGATGCCGGCACCAGCACAGGCAACCTGTTCAATGCCAAGTTCCTCGAAGGGTTCACGTTGCGGACCAACAAGACGTTCCGTGACACCTACCTGGCCGACGGTGGCACCAACGGGGTGTTCAACTTCCCGGCCAACGGCACCCACCAGTGGAACTACTGGGGCCAGCAGCTGCAGCAGATGAAGCCCGACATCCAGCGCGTGCTCGGCGCAACGCCGACCGCCTGAGCTTCACCTCCAGTAGCAGTCAACTACGACCAACGGCGACGACCTTCAAGGTCGTCGCCGTTGGCGTATCCAAACCCATCTGAGTAAGCGGTGTGATTCACTCATGAGCAGGTGGGGCGGGGTTAAACACGTGACTAGTCGACTTGAGGTGACCATGATGAGTCTGTCGGGCCTGTTTCGGGGAGTCTGCGCCGCAGTTCTGGCGCTTGGACTTATGAGCGCCACCGCGCCGATCTCCCGCGCCGCCGACGTCGAGTATCTGATGGTGCCGTCACCGGCGATGGGTCGCGATATCCCGGTGGCCTTCATGGGTGGCGGCCCGCATGCCGTGGTGCTGCTGGACGCGTTCAACGCGGGCGACCCGGTCAGCAACTGGGTGACCGCGGGTAACGCGATGAACACCCTGGCCGGCAAGGGCGTCTCGGTGGTCGCGCCGGCCAGCGGGGCGTTCACCCTGTACACCAACTGGGAGGCCGACGGCACCCGCCAGTGGGAGACCTTCCTGTCCGACGAGCTGCCCAACTGGCTGGCCGCCAACAAGGGCCTGGCCCCCGGCGGGCACGCGATCGTCGGTGCCGCCCAGGGTGGCACCGGAGCCCTGATGGAGGCGACCTTCCACCCGGATCGCTACCGCTACGCCGGGTCGATGTCGGGCTTCCTGACCCCGTCGAACACCTTCATGAACGGTGCGATCACGGCCGGCATGAACGAATTCGGCGGGGTGAACACCCAGGCCATGTGGGGTGCCGCGCAGCTCGGCCGGTGGAAGTGGCACGACCCTGATGTGCACGCCCAGCTGCTGGTCGACAACAACACCCGGCTGTGGATCTTCAGCCCCCAGACGCTGACCTGCAGTGACGTGCCGGCCATGATCGGCTATTGCGATCAGGCCCAGGGCAGTAACCGCACCTTCTACGCGCACTACCGCTCCCTGGGCGGCCGCAACGGCCACTTCGACTTCCCTGCCGGTGGCAACCACGACTGGGGCAACTGGGCCGCTCAGCTGGCTGCGATGTCGAACGACGTTGCGGCAGCTATCAAATAGGTCACAAATGCGGGTGAACTGTTAGCTTTCCGCAATCTTTCGGAGCTCTGGGCCACGTAGGGGCAGCCGGTAACGTGGAGGCGTGCAGCGCTCGCTCGTTATCAGCCTCGTGGGCCCCACGGCCTGGCTGATGGTGGCCTGCAGTTCCGGTGAGGATTTGGTGACCACCGCCGTCCCGCCCGCCACCTACGGGGCCGTTCACGGCCAGGGCGCGATCTTGGGTCCGGACGTGAATCTGCAATCCACCAAGCTCGATGTCACACCGACTCAGCGCGGATTCCTCGATGCGCTCAGCGCTGCGGGTGTGCACCCGTCCAGCGAGCTGGAAGCGCTCAGCATCGGCTCCCACGTCTGCCAGGCCCATGCGGCCGGTCAAAGCGATCAGGCAGTCTGGGACTACATCGCTCCCATGGTGCGCAGCGACGTCATCGATTCAGGGCCGTCGGCGCCACCGCACACCGCCCCCGAGCCGCAGGGGGCCCCAGAGTTGCCGGTGGCCCAGGCCACTGCCGACTACATCCGGATCGCTACCCAGCGGCTCTGCTAACAGGAAGAACAACGCCCCTTCCATGGCTCGAACCTCCCGGACCAATGCCCGGCGTAGACGTCATCGCATCCTCGCCCTCGTCGCCGCTGGCGCGATGGCTGTCGTCGTCGCTCTCGTCGTCGCCATCATCGTCATCGTCGTGCGCCGGCCGGAATCCCCACCGACGGCCGTGCCGCCGACCGCGCTCCCGCCGACCAGTTCACCTGGACAGCACAAGCCGCGCCCAGAGTTCCAGGACGCCAGCTGCCCGGATGTGCAGATGATCGCCATCCCCGGTACCTGGGAGTCGTCTCCGACCGACGATCCGCTGAACCCGACTCAGTTCCCGCTGTCGCTGATCGGCAACGTCACCCGGCCTCTGGCCGGACAGTTCGGCCGCGACCGGCTGGAGGTGTACACCGTGCCGTACACCGCGCAGTTCCATAATCCGCTGTCGTCGGACAAGCAGATGTCCTATAACGACAGCCGCGCCGAGGGCACTCGGGCTGCGGTACAGGCGATGACCGATATGAACAACCGCTGCCCGCTGACCAGCTATATCCTGGCCGGCTTCTCGCAGGGTGCGGTGATCGCCGGCGATATTGCCAGCGACATCGGCAACGGGCGTGGCCCGGTCGAGGAGGACTTGGTTCTCGGTGTGATGTTGATCGCCGACGGCCGCCGCCAGGCGGGGGTCGGGCAGGACATCGGTCCGAACCCGCCCGGCCAGGGGGCCGAGATCACGCTGCACGAATTCCCTGCGCTGTCCGAGATGGGCCTGACCATGACCGGGGAGCGCCCGGGCGGCTTCGGTGCGCTGAACAACCGCACCAACGAGATCTGTGGTGCTGGTGATCTGATCTGCGCGGCGCCGGAGCAAGCGTTCAACATCACCAACCTGCCGACGACGCTCGACGTGCTGGCAGGTGGTGCCGGCCAGCCCGTGCATGCGTTGTACAACACGCCGCAGTTCTGGAACCTCGACGGCCAAACGTCCACGCAGTGGACACTGAATTGGGCGCGCAACCTGATCGAGAACGCGCCGCACCCGAAACACGGATGACGTGGGAGCTTCGGTGGCCGACGATTTGGCCGCTGCCGCTACTACGCCTAACATTAAGAAGAAAATAAGAGCTGTACGCGTAAGCGGAGCCCCGGGCTCGACGGGCGGTGGGGTCGTCTTAGGTCCCAAGGGGACCTCGATGGCTCTGTACGATCTGGGAGGTTTGGGGCCCGCGACGCGAGGGCGACCGGTGGCGCGATGTCCTGCGCGGCCGCCGCAGAGCCCACATAGAAGTGTCTGACAGGAGATTGGTATGCCGTTCCACAATCCGTTCATCAAGAACGGCCTGATCACCTTCCCCGAGGGCGCCAGCGTGGTCAAGCACGTGGAGCGCTGGGCCAAGGTCCGCGGCGACAAGATCGCTTACCGCTTCCTGGATTTCTCCGTCGAACGTGACGGTGTCGTGCGTGAACTGACCTGGGCCGACTTCGGCGCCCGCAACCGCGCCGTCGCCGCCCGACTGCAGCAGGTGACCCAACCCGGCGACCGGGTCGCCATCCTGTGCCCGCAGAACCTTAACTACCTGGTCGCCTTCTTCGGCACCATGTACTCCGGTCGCATCGCCGTCCCGTTGTTCGACCCGTCCGAGCCCGGCCACGTCGGCCGGTTGCACGCCGTCCTGGATGACTGCGGCGCTTCGGCGATCCTGACCACCACCGACGCCGCCGAGGGCGTGCGCAAGTTCTTCCGTAGCCGGCCGGCCAAGGAGCGGCCCCGCGTCATCGCGGTGGACGCGATCCCCGACGAGGTCGGCGCCACCTGGGTGCCCCATGACTCGGCGATGGACGGGGACACTGTCGCCTATCTGCAGTACACCTCGGGTTCCACCCGGATCCCCAGCGGCGTGCAGATCACGCACCTGAACCTGGCCACCAACGTGGTGCAGGTGATCGAGGCGCTCGAGGGTGAGGAAGGCGACCGAGGCGTCTCCTGGCTGCCGTTCTTCCACGACATGGGCCTGGTCACCGCCCTGCTGCCGGCGATGATCGGCCACTACTTCACGTTTATGACGCCCGCCGCGTTCGTCCGCCGGCCCGGCCGCTGGATCCGTGAGTTGGCCCATCGGGAGGGCGACACCGGGGGCACCATCTCGGTGGCCCCCAACTTCGCGTTCGATCACGCCGCGGCCCGCGGTCTGCCCAAGGACGACGAAGAGCCGCTGGATCTGTCCAACGTCAAGGCGATTCTCAACGGCAGCGAGCCGATCTCGGCCGCCACCGTGCAGCGATTCAACGACGCGTTCCGCCCCTTCGGCTTCCAGCCCAAGGCCATCAAGCCGTCGTACGGCTTGGCCGAGGCCACCCTGTTTGTGTCGACCACACCGGCGGCCGACGAGCCGAAGATCGTCTCGGTGGATCGCGACCAGCTGAACTCCGGCAGCTTCGTGGTGGTGCCTGACGATTCGCCGACGGCGGTCGCACAGGCCTCGGCGGGCAAGGTCGGCGTTGCCGAATGGGCAGTGATCGTTGACAACGACGCCGCCACTGAGTTGCCCGACGGACAGATCGGCGAGATCTGGATCAGCGGCCAGAACATGGGCACCGGGTACTGGAACAAACCCGAAGAGACCGTCGCGACGTTCCAGAACATCCTCAAGTCCCGGACCAGCCCGTCGCACGCCGAGGGTGCCGCCGATGAAGCGACCTGGGTGCGCACCGGCGACCTCGGCGCTTTCCACGATGGCGAGCTCTACATCACCGGCCGCGTGAAGGATCTGGTGATCATCGACGGCCGCAACCACTACCCGCAGGACCTGGAGTACTCCGCGCAGGAGTCCACCAAGGCGGTGCGGACCGGTTTCGTCGCCGCGTTCTCGGTGCCGGCCAACCAGCTGCCTGACGAGGTATTCGAGAACGCGCATGCCGGGCTCAAACGCGACGCCAACGACAGCTCCGAGCAGCTGGTGATCGTCGCCGAGCGGGCTCCGGGTTCGCACAAGATGGAGCTCGGACCGATCTCCGACGACATCCGCGCGGCCATCGCGGTTCGCCACGGTGTGACGGTGCGTGACGTGCTGCTGACTCCGGCCGGCGCGATCCCGCGTACCTCCAGCGGCAAGATCGGCCGCCGAGCCTGCCGTTCGGCCTACCTGGACGGCACCCTGCGCAGCGGGAAGGTGGCCAATGCCTTCCCCGATGAATCGGAATGACGACCGAAGGAAGTACTCAGAAGACGAAGGGGTGGCAACCCCTTCGCGCGAGGTGAGGCCTCATGTCTGAATCACACACGCCCGAAACGCCCAATACGCCTGATATCCCACCGCGCACCGACATGACGGTGCAGGAGGTGCGCGAATGGCTGCGCAACTGGGTGGCCAACGCGACCGGGCAGAGTCCCGACGCAATCGACGAGTCCACCCCGATGGTCGAGCTGGGCCTGTCTTCTCGCGACGCGGTGGCGATGGCCAGCGATATCGAGGACCTCACCGGTGTCACGCTGACCGCCACGGTGGCCTTCCGCCACCCCACCATCGAGTCGCTGGCCACGGTGATCGTCGAGGGCGAGCCGGAGGTGGAATTCGACGGCGACAGCGAGGACTGGTCGCGGGCTGCCGATGTCGAGGACATCGCGATCGTGGGTGTAGCCACCCGGTTCCCGGGTGACATCAACACCCCCGACGAGATGTGGGCGGCGCTGCTGGAGGGCCGCAGCGGGATCTCGGATCTGCCCGAGGGGCGTTGGTCGGAGTTCCTCTCCGAACCACGAATCGCCGAGCGGGTGGCCAAGGCCGCGACCCGCGGCGGCTATCTCAGCGACATCAAGGGCTTCGACGCCGAGTTCTTCGCACTGTCGAAGATGGAAGCCGACAACATGGATCCGCAGCAGCGGATGGCGCTGGAGCTCACCTGGGAGGCGCTGGAAAACGCCCGCATCCCGGCCTCCAGCCTGCGCGGCACCGATGTCGCGGTGTACATCGGATCTTCCAACAATGACTACAGCTTCCTGTCGCTGTCCGACCCGTCGGTCGCCCACCCTTATGCGATAACCGGCAACCAGAGCGCGATCATCGCCAACCGGGTGTCCTACTTCTTCGACTTCCGCGGCCCGTCGGTGTCCGTCGACACCGCCTGCTCGAGCTCGCTGGTCGCTGCACACCAAGGTGTGCAGGCGCTGCGCTCCGGGCAGGCCGACATGGCGATCGTCGGCGGCGTCAACGCATTGATCACCCCGCTGGTGACTGTGGGCTTCGACGAGGTTGGCGGTGTGCTCGCGCCGGACGGCCTGATCAAGTCGTTTTCGGCTGACGCCAATGGGTATTCGCGCTCCGAGGGCGGCGGCATGCTGGTGTTCAAGCGGCTGTCTGACGCCCGGCGCGACGGCGACGAGATCCTCGCGGTCATCGCCGGTAGCGCCATCAATCACGATGGGCGTTCCAACGGCATGCTCGCCCCTAACCCCGACGCACAGGAAGACGTGCTGCGCAAGGCTTATAAGAACGCCGGAATCAATCCGCGCACAGTCGATTACATCGAGGCGCACGGTACCGGCACCATTCTGGGCGATCCGATCGAGGCCGACGCGCTGGGTCGGGTCATCGGCAGGGGCCGTCCCGCGGACCGGCCCGCACTGCTGGGCGCGGTGAAATCCAATGTGGGACATCTGGAGTCGGCTGCCGGTGCGGCAAGCCTGGCCAAGGTGGCCTTGTCGCTGAGCCGCAACAAGGTTCCGCCGTCGATCAACTACGCCGGGCCCAACCCCTACATCGACTTCGAGGGCATTCATCTGCGGGTGGCCGAACGTGTCACCGATTGGCCGCGGTACAGCGGGCACGCCATCGCCGGGGTGTCCGGCTTCGGCTTCGGTGGCGCCAACGCGCACCTGGTTCTGCGCGAAGTGTTGCCTACGGATCTGATTGAGCCGCAAGCGCAATCCGAGTCGATTGGCGACAACACCAAGTCCGCCGACGTGGACGCCGTGTATGTGGGCGGGGTGCGGATGGACGAGTACGGCGAGTTCATCGACGGCAGTGATGTCGATGCCGACTCCGGCGACGAGTACGCGCTGGCCGACGCATACGCCGATGACAGCGAGCCGGAACTGCCCGGACTGACCGACGAGGCGTTGGAGCTGCTCGAGGCCGCGCGCGCCGAATGGGAAGCGACCGAAGACAAGCCGGTTCCGGTTGTGCCGTTGGCTGTTTCGGGCTTTCTGACGTCGCGCAAGCGGGCCACGGCCGCCGAACTGGCGGACTGGGTGGACAGTCCGGAGGGCCGGGCGACCTCGCTGGAGGCCATCGGCCGCTCGCTGTCGCGCCGCAACCACGGCCGGTCGCGCGCCGTGGTGATGGCCCACGACCACGACGAGGCGGTCAAGGGTCTGCGCGCGATCGCCGATGGCAAGCAGAGTCCGCTGGTGTACAGCGCCGACGGGCCGGTCACCAACGGACCGGTCTGGGTGCTGGCCGGATTCGGTGCGCAGCACCGCAAGATGGGTAAGAGCCTGTATCTGCGCGACGAGGTGTTCGCCGAGTGGATCAACAAGGTCGACGCGCATATCCAAGACGAACGCGGCTATTCGGTCGTTGAGCTGATCCTCGACGATGCGATCGACTACACGAACGAAACCTGCGAATACCCGATCGAAGTGGTCCAGACGGTGATCTTCGCCCTCCAGATCGCACTCGGCGAATTGCTCAAGCACCACGGCGCGAAACCTGCTGCGGTGGTGGGCCAGTCGCTGGGAGAAGCGGCGGCCGCCTACTTCGCCGGCGGTCTGTCCCTGGCCGACGCCACCCGCGCCATCTGCGCCCGCGCCCACCTCATGGGTGAGGGCGAGGCGATGCTGTTCGGTGAGTACATCCGGCTGATGGCCTTGGTGGAGTACTCGGCCGAGGAGATCAAGACCGTCTTCTCTGATTTCCCGGGTCTGGAGGTGTGCGTCTACGCCGCCCCCACCCAGACCGTGATCGGCGGTCCGCCGGAACAGGTCGACGCGATCATCGCCCGCGCCGAATCCGAGGGCAAGTTCGCCCGCAAGTTGCAGACCAAGGGCGCCAGCCACACTCAGCAGATGGACCCGCTGTTGGGCGAGCTGGCCGCCGAGCTGCAGGGCATCGAGCCGCACCCGCTTCACACCGGCTACTTCTCGACCGTGCACGAGGGCAGCTACATCCGCCCGGGCGGCGAGCCGATCCACGATGTCGACTATTGGAAGAAGGGCCTGCGGCACAGCGTCTACTTCACCCACGGCATCCGCAATGCCGTCGAAAGCGGCCACACCACCTTCCTGGAGCTGGCGCCGAATCCGGTGGCGCTCATGCAAGTTGGATTGACCACGGCGGCTGCGGGGCTGCACGACGGGCAGCTGATCGCCACCCTGGCCCGCAAGCAGGATGAGGTCGAGTCGATGGTCGCGGCGATGGCCCAGCTCTACGTCTACGGTCACGACCTGGATCTCTGGACGCTGTTTACCCCTGGTTCCACTCCGTCCGACTACGCCCACATCCCGCCGACCCGGTTCAAGCGCAAGCCGCACTGGCTGGACGCGCAGTTCACCGGCGACAGCTCGGCGATGATGCCGGGTAACCATGTGGCCACCCCCGACGGCCGCCACGTGTGGGAGTATTCGCCCAAGGGCCAGACCGACCTGGCAGCATTGGTGAAATCGGCTGCCGTGCAGGTGCTTCCGGATGCCAAGCTGACCGCTTCCGAGCAACGCGCGGTGGTCGGCGACGGTGCCCGGCTGGTGACGACGTTGACCCGCCATCCCGGCGGCGCCTCAGTGCAGGTGCACGCTCGTGTGGATAACGGGGCTGAGTCGTCCTTTACTTTGGTCTACGACGCCGTCGTCACACGCGGTGGTGCGGTGTCTGCACTGCCGGCCGCCGTGGCCACTGGCGTCGCGGTGACCTCGCCGGCCAGTGCGGCGCTCGCCGAACCGGATGACGACGCAGACATCCTGCAGGACAACCTGACCGCGGGCGCGGGCCTGGCTGCCGGGTTCGCCAAGTGGTCGCCGGCCACGGGCGAGACGGTGCACGATCGGCTTGCGGCTATCGTCGGCGGGGCCATGGGCTACGAGGCCGAGGACCTCCCGTGGGAGGTGCCGCTGATCGAGCTCGGCCTGGATTCGCTGATGGCAGTGCGCATCAAGAACCGCGTCGAGTACGACTTCGACATGCCGCCGATCCAGTTGACCGCCGTGCGCGACGCCAACCTGTATGCGGTCGAGAAGCTCATCGAGTACGCCATCGAGCACCGCGACGAGGTCAACCAGCTGGCCGAGATGCAGAAGGGCAAGACGGCCGAGGAGATCGCTGCCGAACAAGCCGAGCTGATGGGCGGGGCTAGCACGATCGCCGAACTCGAGGCCAAGCTCGCCGAAGCGGGCCACCCGATCGCGACCGAATCCGAGCCGAAAATCCCAGCGCCGCCGACGAATCCGGCGGGTCCGGGGCCCGGGGCGAGCGAAGCGACAGGAGAGGTGAAGTCCACGGCTGGTGCTCCGGCCCCATCTGCTTCTGCCGCAGCGGTGGCTGCCAAGGTGCTGACCCAGGAAGCCGTCACCGAGGCGCTGGGCGCCGACGTCCCGCCGCGAGAGGCTGCCGAACGCGTGACGTTCGCGACGTGGGCGATCGTCACCGGCAAGTCCCCTGGCGGAATCTTCAACGAATTGCCCGCCATCGACGACGCGACGGCGACGAAGCTGGCCGAGCGGCTCTCCGAGCGCGCCGAGGGCACCATCACTGTCGATGACGTCAGGTCCGCCAAGACCATCGAGGAACTCGCCACAACGGTGCGCGAGTTCCTCGAGGCCGGTGAGCTCGAAGGGTTCGTGCGCACCATCCGGGCGAGGCCCGAGGGGTCGACGCGGGTTCCCGTGTTCGTGTTCCACCCGGCCGGCGGGTCGACGGTGGTCTACGAGCCGCTGCTCAAGCGCCTTCCCGCCGATACCCCGATGTACGGCCTCGAACGTGTCGAGGGCTCTGTCGAGGAGCGGGCTGCCGAGTACCTGCCGAAGCTGATGGAGATCCAGGGCAACGGTCCCTACATTCTGGTGGGCTGGTCGCTGGGCGGCGCCCTGGCGTACGCCTGCGCGATCGGACTGAAGCGCGCAGGTGCCGACGTGAGGTTCGTCGGCCTGATCGACATGGTGCGCCCAGGTGAGGAGATCCCGCAGACCAAGGAGGAGACCCGGGCGCGCTGGGATCGCTACGCGCTGTTCGCGCAGCGCACCTTCAACGTCGAAATCCCGGCGATCCCATACGAGGAACTCGAGGAGCTCGACGACGAGGCTCAGGTGCGGTTCGTGCTGGAAGCTGTCAGGGGTGCCGGGGTCGATATTCCGGGCGGCGTGATCGAACATCAGCGCACGTCCTATTTGGATAACCGCTTGCTCGAAACCGCGGAGATTCAGCCCTACGACGGCCACGTCACGCTGTACATGGCCGACCGTTACCACGACGACGCGATTTTCTTCGAGCCGCGTTACGCCATCCGTCAACCCGATGGTGGCTGGGGTGAGTTCGTCGCCGACTTGGAGGTTGTGCCGATCGGTGGCGAGCACATCCAGGCGATCGACGAGCCCTACATCGCCAAGGTTGGCGCCCATATGAGCGAGGCGATCAGCCGGATCCAGAGCGAAGCGATTGACAAGACAGCCGAGGAGAACGAGTCCAAGTGACTGCCAGTACGACTGCCGAGAAGCTCGCCGAACTCCGCGAAAAGCTGGAACTGGCCAAGGAACCGGGCGGTGAGGCGGTCGCGGCTAAACGGGATAAAAAGGGCATCCCCAGCCCGCGGGCGCGAATCCACGCGCTGCTGGATCCGGGCAGTTTCCTGGAGATCGGCGCGCTGGCCCGCACGCCGGGCGATCCGAACGCCTTGTTCGGCGATGGCGTGGTCACCGGGCACGGCACCATCAACGGCCGCCCGGTCGGCGTGTTCAGCCACGACTACACCGTGTTCGGCGGCTCCGTGGGAGAGATGTTCGGACGCAAGGTTTCTCGGCTGATGGAGTGGGTAGCCATGGCCGGTTGCCCGATCATCGGGATCAACGACTCCGGCGGCGCCCGCATCCAGGATCTGGCCACCTCGCTGGCCTGGTACGCCGAGTTGGGGCGCAGGCACGAGCTGCTGAGCGGCCTGGTGCCGCAGGTCTCGATCATTCTGGGTAAGTGCGCCGGCGGCGCGGTGTACTCACCGATCCAGACCGATCTGATCGTGGCGGTACGCGACCAGGGCTACATGTTCGTGACCGGCCCGGACGTCATCAAGGACGTCACCGGTGAAGAGGTCACCCTCGACGAGCTGGGCGGCGCCGACGCGCAGGCCAAGTATGGCAACGTCCACCAGGTCGTCGAGAGCGAGAAGGACGCCTTCCAATACGTCCGCGACTACCTGGAATTCCTGCCCGCCAACAGTTTTGACGACCCGCCGATCATCAATCCGGGTCTCGAGCCCGAGATTACGCCGCACGACCTGGAACTCGACAGTCTCGTTCCCGACGCCGACAACGTCGCCTACGACATGCACGAGATCCTGCTGCGGATCTTCGATGACGGCGACTTCCTCGAGGTCGCCGCACAGGCCGGCCAGGCGATCATCACCGGATATGCCCGCGTCGATGGCCGCCCGGTCGGGGTGATCGCCAACCAGCCGATGCACATGTCGGGCGCCATCGACAACGAGGCCTCCGACAAGGCCGCTCGCTTCGTGCGGTTCTGCGACTCGTTCAACGTGCCGCTGGTCTTTGTCGTCGACACTCCAGGGTTCCTGCCCGGCGTCGAGCAGGAGAAGAACGGGATCATCAAGCGCGGTGGCCGGTTCCTGTACTCCGTCGTCGAGGCCGACGTGCCGAAGGTGACCATCACGATCCGTAAGTCCTACGGCGGGGCGTATGCGGTGATGGGCTCCAAGCAGCTGACCGCCGACTTCAATTTCCTGTGGCCGACGGCCCGGATCGCTGTCATCGGTGCCGAGGGTGCCGCGCAGCTGATCGTCAAGCGGTTCCCCGATCCCACTGCGCCGGAGGTGCAGGAGATCCGGCGGCAGTTCATCGAGGGTTACAACCGCGACATGGCGACTCCGTACGTGGCCGCCGAGCGTGGCTATGTCGATGCGGTCATCGAGCCGCACCAGACCCGGCTGCAGTTGCGCAGCGCGATGCGGATTCTGCGGAACAAGCAGATCAGCCGCGTGCAGCGTAAGCACGGCCTGATCCCGATCTAAGACTCACTCGCCTCGTCGGCGCGGCTCGTCGTAGGTCACGACGATGGCTTCTGCCGGAGTTTCGCCGACCTGCCTGAGCTTGTGCGGTTGTGAGGCGTCGAAGTAGGCGCAGTCGCCCGTTTCCAGGGCGGTGACGTCGTCGCCGTATTTGAGTTCGATCGTGCCCGCGTGGACGAACAGGAACTCTTGCCCAGGGTGCTCGAAGTGGACGTGGGTGCCGAACTGCCTGCCCGGTCGCACCACGAAGGGTGACATCGCCTTGCCGAGCATGCCCGAGGCGATGGGGTGGTGCTTGGTGGCGGTCCGGTCGGTTGCGCGCTCGATAGTCAGTGTGGTGACCGTTGGATCGTCTGAGAACAGTTGTGCCACATCCACATCGAGAGCCCGAGCCACTTTCATGGCGGCGGCGATAGACGGTGTGCTCTGCCCCCGTTCCACTTTGGACAGGTAGCTCTTCGTCAACCCGGTCGCCAAGGCGAGCTCGTCCAGGGTGAGGCCCTGGCGCTGTCGAACCGCTCTTACCAACTGCGTCATGACCACACCGCCTTTCGGAGGCCCAGTTTACTGGATTGCCGCTATGACACAGTGTGTCCTATAGTGAACACAGTGTTTATTGCCGCGGAAGGAATCCGATCGTGACCAGCACTCTCAACGACTCGAAGCCCGACCTCATGCGCCGTGCGCTCGACGCGCTGTCGCAGCACGTCGCGGACTCTGGCCTGACCACCCGCCAGAAGGTGGCCCTGACGTGCCGCGCCTTGTTTGACGCCGGCCACGATTCTGGGCTGGCCGGGCAGATCACAGCCCGGGCGGAGGAGCCAGGTACCTATTACACCCAGCGACTGGGACTGGGCTTCGACGAGATCACCGAAGAGAACCTGCTGGTCGTCGACGAAGACCTCAACGTCCTGGAAGGTCAAGGAATGGCCAACCCGGCCAACCGCTTTCACTCGTGGATCTACCGGGGTAGACCCGACGTCAGCTGTGTCGTGCACACCCATCCCCTCCACGTCGCCGCGTTGTCCATGCTGGAGATTCCGCTTGCCGTCTCGCAGATGGACATTGCCCCGCTCTATGACGACTGCGCCTTTCTGGCCGACTGGCCGGGCGTGCCCGTCGGCAACGAGGAAGGGGAGATCATCACCGCAGCGCTCGGCGACAAGAAAGCTGTCCTGCTGGCTCACCATGGTCATGTCGTGGCCGGCGCTTCCGTCGAGGAGGCGTGCTCACTGGCGATGCTCATCGAACGCGCCGCCAGACTGCAGCTATTGGCGATGTCGGCCGGCACGATCGCCGAACTACCGCCTCGACTGGCGCGCGAGGCACATGACTGGACCCTGACTCCAAAGCGCAGTCAGGCCAACTTTGCCTACTACGCCCGCCAAGCCCTGCGTCGGCACCCCGACGCGCTGTCCTCCTGAACCCCTTACCAGAAAGGAACTTTCGACACTATGACCACATCTCCCGCCATCCACGGCATCATCGCCTACCCGGTCACCCCGTTCACCGCGGACGGTGACACGGTGGACACCGGCAAACTGGCCGCTCTGGTCGACGCACTCGTTGCCAGCGGGGTGCACGCGATCGCTCCGCTCGGCAGCACCGGCGAGACCGCATATCTCACGGAAGCCGAGTTCGACACCGTGGTGGACACCACCGTGGGCGTCGTCGACAAACGAGTGCCGGTCGTCGTCGGCGCCTCCGACCTGACGACTGTGAACACCATTCGCAGGGCCCGCCGGGCCGAAGCTGCTGGAGCCGATGCCGTGATGATCCTGCCGGTCTCGTACTGGAAACTGTCCGACCGCGAGATCAGCGGGCATTACGGTGCGATCGGCGCGGCCATCAATATCCCGATCATGGCGTACAACAATCCCGCCACCAGTGGCATCGATATGCGCCCCGAACTGCTCGTGCAGATGTTCGCCGACATCGACAACCTCACCATGGTGAAGGAATCGACGGGCGATCTCGGCCGCATGCTGCGCATCCAGGAGCTCTCCGGGGGTGCGCTGCCCTTTTATAACGGCAGTAATCCGTTGGTCCTCGATGCCCTCAGCGCCGGTGCGGCCGGTTGGTGCACCGCGGCACCGAACCTACGGCCCCAGCCGTGCCTGGACCTCTATGACGCCGTCCGCCGCGGCGACCGGCAGCAGGCCCAAGCCATCTACGACGAGCTGGCCCCGCTGCTGCGATTCATCGTCAGTGGCGGTCTCCCGACGACGGTGAAGGCGGGACTGGAGCTGCTCGGCCGAGGCGTCGGAGAGCCCCGGCTACCGTTGCTACCCCTCGAACCGGCTGAACGCACCGTATTGCGGGACATCCTGGCAACTGTCTAGTCCGGAGCCCAGGCCCGGACTGTCGACTTATCCCCAGGGTTTACTCACACCTGTGTAATTTCGGCCCATTGCGGCCCGATGTCAAAGTTGACGAAACTTCGGTCGCCCGATATGTCGGCGACATACCGTGGGGCGGTGACCACCGAGGACGTCGAACTGGCCCCCATTGGCCAGGACGGCCGCCACGTCTACACCTGCCCGCTGTGTGAGGCCATGTGCGGCTTGGAGATTCAGGTAGCCAACGGCCGCGTCGCCAGTATTCGGGGCAACCCCGAGGACGTCTGGAGCCGCGGGCACCTGTGTCCCAAGGGCGCGGCGCTGGGTGCCATCCATGACGACCCCGACCGGGTCCGTGCCCCGATGATCAAGGTCGACGGGCAGTGGCAGGAGGTCAGCTGGGATGCGGCGTTCCGGCGCTGCACCGAGCTGCTGGCACCGGTGATCGCCGAGCACGGCATCGGGGCGGTCACCTGCTACACCGGCAACCCGCTGGCGCACTCGTTCTCCCTGGGCCGCTACACCGGTGTGCTGCTGGGCATGTCGGGCATCCCGGTCAGCTACTCGCCCGGCACCGTCGACCAGTGGCCCAAGAACCTGTCGTCGCACCTGATGTACGGCAACTGGTGGGGCTTCCCGGTGCCCGATATCGAGCGCACCGACCTGCTGGTGGTGATGGGCGCCAACCCTGCGGCCTCGCAGGGCTCGTTGCTGGCCGCCCCGGACGTCATGGGCATCATCGGGCGCATCGACAATGTGATCGTCATCGACCCGGTGCGCACCGCGACCGCGGCCAAGGCCAGCGAATGGCTGCCGATCACTCCAGGCACCGACGCTGCCCTGCTGCTGGCGGTGGTGCACACCCTGTTCGACGAGGACCTGGTTCGGTTGGGCCGGTTGGCCGACCACATCGACGGTGTCGAGACGTTGCGGGAGGCTGCCGCCGACTGGACCCCGGAGCGGGTCGCACCGGTCACCGGTATCGATGCCGAGCGGATCAAAGGCCTGGCCCGCCAGCTCGCCGAGACCGAGAAGGCAGTGGTCTACGGACGAATTGGATTGTGCAATCAGGAGTTTGGCAGTTTGGCCAGTTGGCTGGTCGACGTCGTCAACATCCTCACCGGCCATTTCGACACCGCCGGCGGTGCGATGTTTCCCCGCCCCGCGGCGTGGACGGTCACCGCTCAGCCGCAGCCAGGCCTGGAGGGTGGGCTGCCCGAGTTCGGCCGCTGGCAGACCCGGGTGCGCGGCGCCAAGGAGGTGCTCGGCCAGGTGCCGGTGTCATGCCTGGCCGAGGAGATCGAGACTCCGGGCGAGGGCCAGATCCGGGCGTTGATCACGGTGGCGGGCAATCCGGTGCTGTCCACCCCGCAGGGCCATCGCCTCGACGAGCTGCTGCCCGGGCTCGACGCGATGATCTCGGTTGACCTGTGGCTCAACGAAACCACCCGGCACGCCGACGTCATCCTGCCGGGGCTTTCGCCGCTGGAACAGCCGCACCACGACGACTTGATCCTGATGTTCGCGATCAGCAGCATCGCCAACTACTCGGCACCGGTGTTTACTCCCGAGGACCCCGACCGGCCCGAGGAGTGGGAGATCCTGGTCCGGCTCACCGGCCTGTGCGCGGGCGTGCCTGCCGAGGACGTCGATGTTGCCGCCATCGACGACGGCTTCTTCGACTACCTGTGTTTCACCCAAGGACTCGACGGGGCGGAGATTCGCAACCACTACAGCACGACTGGTCCGGCGGGCGGTCCGGAACGCATTCTGGATTTGACACTGCGCACCGGGCCGTTCGGTGATCGCTACGGCGAGAACCCGGACGGGCTGAACCTGGACAAATTGAAACGGCAGCCCAACGGGGTCGATTTCGGGCCGATGGTGGCGCAGATCCCCGAGATCCTGAACACCGCCGAGAAGAAGATTCGACTGGCTCCGCAGTATCTGCTCGACGACGTTCCGCGACTGGCCCGCCGCATGGAGCGCGAACCCGACGAACTGGTGCTGGTCAGCCGGCGCCACCTGCGGTCGAACAACTCATGGCTGCACAATGTTTCGGCACTGATGAAGGGCCGTGACCGGTGCACGCTGCTCATGCATCCGAAGGATGCCGCCAGCCGCGGGGTGTCCGGCGGCGATACCGTCACCGTGCGGTCTTCGGCGGGGCGTATCGAGGTGCCGGTCGAGGTGACCGACGCGATCAAACCGGGTGTGGTGTCGATGCCACACGGCTGGGGGCACGGCAAGCCTGGCACCCGGATGTCGGTGGCCAACGGATCACCCGGCGTCAACACCAACATCCTGTCGCCGCCGACGTTCCTCGACGAACCCTCGGGCAACGGTGCCCTCAACGGGATTCCGGTGACTGTCGCCCCGGCCAACGCTGGTTAGCCGCAGCGCGGTTCGACCCGCACCACCACCGTCGCGTGCGGGGCAATCGGCCCCGCTCGAAGGTCACCGGTTGTGGTGCTGTCGGTGTGGGTCCACAGGTCGCGCACGCGGTAACACGCGGTCGGGGATAGCCCGATAGCTGCCGCGGTGGTCGCGATCGTGACCGGCTGCGAATCCGGGTTCACCATCGCGACGGCAACCGAGCCGTCGGCGAGCGGCTTGACCATGACCCGGCGGTCACCGGCGAGCGGGCGGCCCGCCAGAGCGAGCCCGTCCTGGTCGACGGCGATGATGTCGCGGTTGGTGAGAATGTCGCGGGTCTGCGCCGACATCGACCGAATATCATTGCCGGCCAACAATGGTGCGGCCATCATTGCCCACAGTGAGACGTGGGTGCGCTGTTCGTCGGCGGTCATGCTGGGCCCGACCTGACCCGCCAGGGTTTCGGCCATGCCAGGGTGGCTGTTCAGGAAATCCGGCCACGAGATCCCGGCGACCAGCATGTCGGGGTCGTTGAAATAGCCGGGCCGGCTGCGGCTGGCCAGCGGGATGGCCGCATCGAACTGCTCTTTCACTCCGAACACCGGGCCGTCCTGCCTGAATTGGCTGCGCCACAATGGAACCAGGTCAATGCTGTTGCGCGCCATGTCGGCAATGCCAGACCAGTCGTAGTCAGTCCTGGCGCCGGGATCGCCTGAGATATTGGGGTTGATGCTGTAGAAGATTGGTCTTCCCGTGGCGCGCAGTGCATCCCGCATGGTGCTGAATCTGTTGACCTCATCGGAGTGGTCGGTGTCGGTGCTGCACCAGTCGTACTTCAAGTAGTCCACGCCCCACCGCGCGAAGGTGGCCGCGTCGGCCGATTCGTGGCCTGCGCTCGCGTTCGCGATCCCGAGTCCACACAATTCGTAGCTCGGGCTCGCATACAGGCCCAGCAGCATTCCATGGTCGTGGGCATACGTCGCCACCGCGGCGATACCGCCGGGGAAGCGTGCCGGATCGGCCTGCAGGTTACCGTCCGCGTCACGGTGGCTGGCCGACCAGCCGTTGTCGAGGTTGACGTAGCGGTAGCCGGCGTCGCGCATCCCGGAGGACACCAGAGCGTCGATGGTCTGCTCGACGGTCTGTTCGCTCAGCGGGATACCGGAGTTCCACGAGTTCCACCCCATCGGGGGCGTGCGGGCCGACGTTGCCTCGGGGGCGGGCGCCGAGCCGCAGGCCGCGACGGTTGGGGCGACGAGAGCTAGGCAGCCGAGGATTGCCGAGAGTCGGCGCATAGCGCAAGAGTAGGGGGCGCTTCGCCGAAGTGCGCGTGGGCCCGGTTAATGACGCGTTCGGCCTGTTCGGGGTCGGTGATATCGGCGGCCACCAGGAAAACACGATCACTTCTGTGGCCGTGGCCAATTCGCACCAAGCTCCCCGCATGCCGGTCGACGGCCACCACCCGATAGCCGGCCGCGAGCAGCGCGCGGGCACGTGCGAACCCGTGGTCGGTCCCGGCTTCGGAGACCAGCACCACGGGACTGTCACTGGGGGAGTTCGACAGGGATGTCATGGTTTGAGTCAACGGTCTCGACATAAGTCGTCGCTATGTCGTGGCTGCGAAATGGCGATGATCTTCGCACCCGAGGGGCCAACTCAGCTGGTTGCCATGGTCGGTTCTCATGCCGCGGCTGCCTGACCCGGACTTCGGCAAGTTCGGCCACGGGGACGAGGACCAGTTTCGGGAGAAAGGCGTGTTGCCGGATCTGTGTGCGGCGGCCGTGACGGTGAATATCGGTTGCGCACCGCGGGTGTGCATCGGATATCACACGTGGCAGTTCGGGGCGCGGGCGTTCGCGGATTCACTGCCCTGGATCGCCGAACGCCTCGGTGTGTGCCGGCGTAGCTGAATTGGCGGCGTCCGCCGAGGCGTGGGGTTGGCAGAGCTGTCGTTCGTCGGTGTGATTACGGGCGGTGGGTGACGCCCTGCGCCCAGGCGACAAGAGCGGGGTCGTTGAGGGCGGCAGTGACGTAATCGCCGTCCAGTTGCTTTCCAGGCTGAGAAGGCACGGTGATCAGAAACGTGTGTGCTGCCCGGGCGGCCGCGACACCGGTCGACGAATCTTCCAGCGCTACACCGGTCATCGGGTCAGCGTTGAGCAAGGCGAACGCTTCCAGATACAGCTGCGGATCCGGCTTCGGGCGCTCCACCTCGTCGGCAGCGATCGACACGTCGAAGTACCCGGCGAGACCGGACGACTCCAACGCTGCGGTCAATATGGCACGTGGACTGTTGGTGGCCACAGCGATCGGAACCTTGTCACCGAGCAGTTCAAGAAGTGACCGTGCACCGGGCATGGGTTGTACATCGGCGGCGAGTTCGGCTTCCACCCGCGGCAGAAGCTCGGCCTCTAACTGGGGGCCCATCCCGGGACGACCAAAATACTCGGCGATGTTGTCACAGGCCGCAGCAAGAGTTCTGCCGATCAGCAGATCCTTCTGCTGCGGTCCGAAACCGAATCCATAGTCAGCGAACAATGCCGCTTCCGCCCGTGACCAGCACGTTTCGGTGTCGAGAAGCAGTCCGTCGCAATCGAAGACAATCGCGCTCACGCTCTGCGGCAGTGTCATAGCGCCCACAATATCGAGCACTTGCCGTCAAACTGATCACCGCGGCATCTCATCGCGGGCTTACATGATCAGTAAAGCCCTTGCCGGGCACCACGGCTCATCTCCTCAAGATTCTCGACCCGCCCAGAACCATCAAGGGGTGGCTGGTTGCGCTAACGGGCGCCTGACTGCGTCCGGCGCCTCAGGTGCAGCACGTCGTCTCGTCGCAATGGACACGGCGTTTCTTTGCCAGAATGGCGAGATGAGTGACGCCGTAGGACCCCATCCGCAATACGACGTATTCGCCGACGAGTTCCTCGATCACGCCCGAGACAATCTCTACAACGCCCACTACGACCGGCCAGCGTGCCTTTCGCTCTTGGGTGATGTTGTGGGGCTGACTGTGTTGGACGCGGCATGTGGTCCTGGTCTTTATGCCGAGGAGCTAGCGGCACGCGGCGCCGAGGTGATCGGCTTTGACCAGAGCCCGCGTATGGTCGAGTTGTCCGAGCAACGAGTTCCCTCAGGACGATTCCGCGCCCACGATCTCGCCGATCCCCTTGACTGGCTGCCCGATCAGTCCGTGGACCTCGTACTGTTCGCGTTGGCGCTGGAGTACGTCGATGACAGGACTCGCGCGCTGCGCGAGTTCCGGCGCGTGCTCCGTCCCGGAGGGGCGCTTGTCCTATCGCGGCAGCATCCCACCGGCGACTGGCTCCGTCATGGCGGGAGCTACTTCGACGTGCGGGTCATCGAAGAGATCTGGAGTCGCGGCTGGCGGGTTCGGTACTGGCTGGCTCCACTGGAGAAGACGTGCGAGGAACTGCACGAAGCCGGCTTCCTGATTGAGCAGCTCCGCGAACCGCGACCGACAGCGGAGGCGGCCGAGATCAACCGCGACGACTACGAGCGGCTGACACGCGAACCGACCGGATTCCTCGCCATCAGAGCGGTACCGGATCCGCGACGCCACCGGGCGAGTTAGCCCCAGCCCGTGTGATCACGAGCACCGATTGTGTACGCACAGCAGGCAAGAAGCGGGGCCGCGACAGCTGACCCGTAGCCAATCTGGCTTACCGGGAGCTAGAGCAGTCCGCTCGGCCAGCGCAAAATCTATCAAAGGCGTTCGCGCGCAATAGATACGGCTGTCCCAGCCGCACAGTGTCGGTAAAATTCGTCGTGCCCATTGGGGCGCCCGGGTATCGTCTTATTCCATGTCCCGGCCGAGTCATCGAGATGACGGCTCGGTCCTGGTGATTGGTGCCGGCATCGTCGGCGCGTCGATTGGGTACTACCTGGCTCGCGCTGGTCTGCGGGTCACGGTATTGGAGCGGGACTTCGCAGCAGGGGGCGTGACCGGAAGCTCTTTCGCCTGGGTCGGCCTTGCAAAGAGTTCCGCACAGACTTACTCCGATCCGTTTCGGCGGGGCGCCGCCGAGGAGTTTGGCCGTCTCGAACGTGAGCTCGCCGCGCCATTCGGTTTGCGCCGTGGCGGCGCGATCACGTGGGAGGACACGGAGGCGAAGACGCGAAGGTTCGTCGACGCTCATCGTGCACTCGGCCATCGGATCGAACTTCTCTCCGGGGAGCAGGTGCTTGCTCGTGAGCCGGGATTGCGCCACATCCCGTCGGTGGCCGCGTACGCGCCGGGCGACGCCGGTATCGATCCGACTGCGTTCGTCAGGGAACTCCTTCGTTGCGCCGAAGAGCACGGCGCCACAGTGCATTCCGGGCAGACTGCACTCTCGATGCTCACGGAAGGGGCGAGGGTTTGCGGTGTAGTTACTTCTGATGGGCCGGTCTACGGATCGACCATCGTGCTCGCCGCCGGCACTGCGATCCCCGGGCTCGCGGCGTCGGTCGGGCTCACCGTCGAGATCGATGCCTCGCCGTGCTGCCTGATCAGATGCTCTACGCCGTATCCCCTGGTGAAGGGGATCCTTTCGACTCCGGATTTTGAGATCAGGCAATTGGACAACACGACACTGATTGCGGCCGAGGATGTCCCGATTGGGTTCGGGGGAAACGCTCGCGAGCTCGCCGAGCCGACTCTGCGGGCGCTCCGTACGCAACTGGTTGGTGGTGAACAGGTCGACCTGGTCGATGCCGTGGTAGCTGACCGTCCGATACCCCGCGGTGACCGTCCGCTTCTGGGCTACGCAGAGGGGGTATCGGGGCTCTATCTGGCTGCGGCGCACCCTGCGATCATCCTGGCTGGAGCAATCGGGGCGCGCGTGGCCCAGGATCTCACCTGAAGAATGATCGGCTGTTCCAGCTGGGTCAGGATCTGAGCCGGCGCGCTTCTTTAGAAGCGAGACAGCGCTGGGTCGAACTGGGCGATGGCGTCGAGGACGGCGGCCCGCATTGCCGGACTGCCGGTGTGACCGGAGTCGTCAATGATCTTCAGTTCGGCGTCAGGCCAAGCCTGAGCGAGTTCCCACGCGGTGAGCAACGGGCCGGACAGATCGAGGCGGCCATGGATCAACACTCCGGGAATTCCCTTGAGGCGGTAAGCATCGCGCAACAGCTGCCCCTCTTCCAGCCATGCGCAGTGGGCGAAGTAGTGCGTACATATCCGGACAAACGCCAGCTTCGCCGCATCCGGTTTGGCGCTGTACTGGCCGGGGTTGCCGAGGTGTTCGTGCGCGATGACGGCATCCTCCCAAGCGCACCAGTCGCGAGCGGCCTGCTCTCGCACCGCGGGATCGGGGCTCTCCATCAGCCGCCGATAAGCATCGACGAGGTTGCCGTTGCGGTCTTGGTCGGGCACCCCAGCGCGGAACCGTTCCCATTCGATCGGCAACAACAGGCGTAGTCCGTGGTACAGCCAGTCGATCTCTTGTGGTCGTGTCATGGTGACCCCCACCAAGACAATGCCGATCACCCTTTCCGGGTGGCGTTCGGCGTAGGCGAGGATCAGGGTAGACGCCCACGATCCGCCGTAGAGCAGCCAACTGTCGACGCCGAGGTGCTCGCGCAGCGTTTCCATGTCCGCCAGCAGGTGTTCGGTGGTGTTGTGGGTCATATCGGTCGACGCATTGGTCGCACTGGGAATGCTGTCACCGCACCCACGCTGGTCGAACGACACGACCTGGAACACATCGGGATCAAAGCCCTTGTGGGCTCCGCGCGGCCTTCCAGATCCCGGGCCGCCGTGAACGACGAGCGCAGGCCGACCAACCGGGTTGCCTCGGACCTCCCAGTAGATACGGTTGCCGTCACCCACATCGAGGAGCCCGTGGTCATACACCTGCGGCTCGGGGAACAATCGCCGTCCAGACACAATCGATTACGCTAACGCAGACGGCCGATGAGATCTCACCGCCAACTCCGATGAGACCGCACACGGTTCATAGCCAGCTCAAAAGTCCTACCCAGCTCGGACCGGAGTCCAGCGGTCCTAATGGGTGACATGGCCACAACTCTTTCCATGCCAGGCGCCCCGGTTCCTGGTGTGGATTCGCAGGTCACCGGCCGGTTCGGGTTGTCCAGCACGGCCTGGCGTCGAATTGCGCTCGGCGCGTTGCTATTGGCCACCGCGATCACCTATCTGTGGAACATCACGATCAATGGGATGGGCAACGGTTTCTATGCCGGTGCGGCACAGGCTGGTTCGAAGAACTGGGAGGCGCTGCTGTTCGGGTCGGTCGATCCGGACAACTTCATCACCGTGGACAAACCGCCGGTCTCCCAATGGGTGATGGGCTTGTCCGGCCAGATCTTCGGGTTCAGCAGCGCCAGCATGCTGATACCGGAAGCGCTGATGGCGGTGGGTGCGGTGGCACTGCTCTACGGCGCGGTACGCCGGATCTCAGGGACCGGAGCTGCCTTGTTCGCCGGCGCGGCGTTCGCACTGACTCCGGTGGTGGCGTTGATGTTCCGCTACAACAACCCCGACGCGGTCATGGTTCTACTCATGATGTTCGGTGCCTACTGCAGTGTCCGGGCGATGGAACGGGCCAGCGCCAAGTGGCTGATGTTGGCTGGCGCCGCCCTGGGTTTCGCCTTCCTGGCCAAAATGCTTGAAGGACTGATGGTCGCACCGGCGATCGGCCTGGCTTACCTCCTCATCGCACCGACAACGTTGCGCCGCCGGCTGGTTCATCTGGTGGCGGCGCTCGGCACCTTCCTGTTGTCGTCGGGCTGGTTCGTCGCGCTGACACTGTTGTGGCCCGCGTCGTCCCGGCCGTATCTGGCGGGCTCGACGGACAACAACTTCATGAATCTGGTCATCGGCTACAACGGCCTGGCAAGAATTCTCGGGCGCAACCAAAGCGACGGGCCCGCGAAAGGCACCGGCCCGCCTGCTGGGTTCGACCAGCACGGCGACTTCGGTGGCTTCGGTCGGCAGAATCCCGGCCTCACCAGACTTTTCACCGGTGAGTTCGGGTTCGAGATGGGCTGGCTGCTTCCTGCGGCGCTGCTCGGACTGGTGTTCGTCCTGGTAGTGCGCGCCCGTGCACCGCGAACCGACCTGATTCGGGGCGGGGCCGTGCTGTTCGGCGGCTGGCTGCTGGTCGACGGACTCGTCTTGAGCTTCATGAAGGGGATGGTCCACCCGTACTACTGCCTGTCGGTGGTTCCGGCGATGGTCGCGCTGGTCGCGATCGGGGGTCGCGAGATGTGGCGTGGCCGCGACCGCATCTACGGCCGAATCAGTTTATTTGCAATGATTTTGATGACCGGTGTGTGGAGCTGGTGGCTGCTGGACCGTAACGCGGACTGGGTGCCCGCGTTGCGTTGGGCGATTCTCGCCGTGACAGTCGTCGCGTCCGTCGTGCTGCTGCTGGCGCTGAGCACCCGCCGGTGTCGACTGGCGGCGGCGGCTCTGGTCCTCGGTGTCCTCGCCGGGGGAACCGGTTCGGCCGCATATGCATTCGCGACCATAGGCCAGTCGCATGACGGCGGCGGAGCCCAGGTCGGGCCCGCGCAGCCGGTGCGCAATGGCGCTTCGGGGCATGGCCGGCAGGACCAGGATGGGGACAACGCCCAGCTCGACGGCCTCCTGGAAGCCACCGACACGAAATGGTCGGCAGCGGTGAACGGATCGTCCGCGGCGGCCGGTCTCGAGTTGGCGACCAATACCTCGGTGATGGCGATCGGCGGATTCGGGGGAAGCGACCCGGTTCCCTCGTTGACCCAGTTCCAGGCCGACGTCGCCAACCACCAGATTGGCTACTACATCGCGCCGGGCAATCAGGGTGGGCCTGGCCGCGGTAACCAGCACGCCGATATCACCGCGTGGGTGGCGGCCAACTTCGCTGCCAAGACCGTCGGATCCGACACGGTGTACGACCTGGGTACCAGTCCGTAAGCTCAGCCACCATGAGCGATATCGACGCGATCCGCGCCGCCGGTGCGGCTATCGGCGAAGCCATCAGTGTCTTCATGCTGAACCCGGACACCTTCGAGAAGAGCCTGGCGGCCGGTTACCCCGACCCGTTCGCGGCGTACTTCGCCGGCCGCGGAGGCGTCCTGGGCGATGCCACCGGTACCACGGTCAACGCGGTGTTCGCGGTCTTCGAACCGAACCTCGCGCGGTCGTGCTGGGAAAAGGGCGTCGCCGTGCACGACGCGTCGGAGAGTTGCCGCCTGTATTGGGATCAGCTCGCCAACTTCGGGCGGACGTTCCTGGCGGGTGCCGAGGGATTGGACCGGATTGCCGCGCTGGGCGAGAAGGTGATCGAGCAGGCCCCCGAACCCGGCTTGCCGCTCTACGCGGGATGGCGAGCCATGCCGCTGGCCGATGACGCTGCCGCGAGGGCGCTGCAGGTGATGTTCGTACTCCGCGAACTGCGGGCCGCGGTGCATTTCAATGCCCTCACGATCTCGGGCTTGACTCCCGTGGAGGCGCACATCCTCAATCATGGGACCGATTACGCCGCATTCATGGGTTGGCAGCCGCCGTTCGTCGACGCGGCGGACAAGAAAGCCGTCTACGACGACGTCGAAGACGTCACCAACCGGCGGATGGCGCAGATCTTCGGATCCGCGCTAACCGCTGCCGAGGCCGACGAACTGGCCCGGTTGAGCGTTGCCGTCCTGGCGTCGCTGAAGGCGAGCGCGCCGCCGCCCGTGGGCGCCTGACTACGATTCCCTCGTGTTCTGGGAACGACTTCCGCTGATCGGCGGGCCGCTGCGGGCCACGCGGGTGGAAGCCACCCGGGCCGGTGTCGCGGTGCTCACCAGGATCGCTGAGCTGGTCATCGAGCAGATCGACCTGACGGCTCTGGTCCGCGACAGCGTCGACATCGACGCGATCGTGACCGATGTCGATATCGATGCGATCATCGCGCGTATCGATCTGATCGGGCTGGCCGACCAGATCATCGACGGAGTCGATCTGCCCGCGATCATCCGCGAGTCCACCGGAACCGTTACCGCCGAGGTGATCACGGATGTGCGCTCCCAAACCGCACGGGCCGACGACATGATCTCCGGCTTCGTCGACCGGATGCTCGGCCGGGAACCGGGCACTCAGGAACCCCAGTGACCAACGCCGGCATCGTGTCCCGAGGCCTGGCCGCCCTCGTCGATATCCTCGTCGTCGTCGTCACGATGGGTGCTCTCTATCTTGCGTTGGCGCTGACGACGCTGATCCTGAACCCGGCGTCGTTCCGTTTTCCCGCGCCGAACCTGATCTTCTCGACCACGGTGACGCTGGCGGTGTCGGTGCTCTACCTGACAGGGTGCTGGACGCTGTCCGGTCGGACGGTGGGCACTGTCCTGTTGGGCATTCGTGTCGTGGACCGGCAGGCCAACCGCCTGCGGATTGCTGTCGCGGCGTTGCGGGCGGTGACGTGTGTGTTGTTCCCGGTCGGGCTGCTGTGGGTGGCCGTCGACCGGCAGCGCCGGTCGGCGCAGGACATCGTGCTGGGCAGCCGGGTGGTTTACGACCGTCCCACCCCCGGCGCTCCGGTTCGATAATCGACACCCTGCCCTTTAAGATGCCCCAATGCCGTTAGCTGACGGCCAGGTTGTTGCTGGTTACACCATCCTGCGGACACTGGGGGCCGGAGGTATGGGTGAGGTGTACCTCGTCCAGCACCCCCGGCTGCCGCGATATGACGCGCTCAAAGTGCTCGGATCCGCGGTCAGCTCCGACGAGGAGTATCGGCAGCGGTTCATCCTCGAGGCCGACATGGTGGCGACGCTGTCGAACCCACACATCGTGACGATTTATGACCGCGGCGAGTTCGACGACAAGCTCTGGATCGCGATGGAGTACGTCGACGGAACCGACGCCTCCCGGCTGCTAGCCGAGCGCTATCCGTACGGGATGCCGCCCGACGAGGTGGTCCGCGTCATTTCCGGGATCGCCGATGCGCTCGACTACGCGCACGGTCACGGCCTGCTGCATCGCGATGTCAAGCCGGCCAACATCCTGCTTGGCGTTCCCGGCTCGGGCGACCAACGCGTCATGCTGGCCGACTTCGGCATCGCCCGCTGGATGGGCCAGACGAGCCAGTTGACCGGGACCAACATGACGGTCGGCACCGTCGCTTACGCCGCCCCCGAGCAGCTCAAGGGCGAGGACGTCGACGGCCAGGCAGACCAGTACGCGCTAGCCGCCACCGCCTATCACCTCCTGACCGGCATGCCGCCGTTCACGCACACCAATCCAGCGATCGTGATCAGTCAGCACTTGAGTTCCGATCCACCCGCTATTGGCGCCAAGCGGCCCGAGTTAGCCTGCCTGAGTGCGGTTTTCGCCAAGGCACTGGCCAAGGATGCCGGCAAGCGCTACAGGCGGTGCGGCGACTTTGCGCGAGCGTTGCAGCAGGGCCTGGGCACCGCCGAACGGGAACACCACGCGAGCGACGTGACCAGCCAGGCACTTGCGGTCAAGGCCGCGCGTGGTGCCCGGCACGCCAAACCGGAGGCGACGCCCTCACGCCGCCGGCTGCTGATCCCGGCCATCCTGGGAGCTGTCGTCATCATCGTCGGCGCGGCTGCGGGGATTTCGCTTCTGTTCGGCCACCGCGATGTGAGCAACACGGCGACCATCCAGGCACCGCGGACAGCATCGCCGCCGCCCGCCGTCTCGGGCCGGATGGACCTGCCAGTGGTGGTGATCGGCGCGAACTGCGCTGTGATGGGCGCGGCGGCCGTCAGCGAGAAGGGTGCGCCAGCCTACTGTGCGCACACGACCGCGGGGGCCGCAACCACCGTCTGGTCGCTACAGCCGGAGAAGCTGAGGGTCGGCGCCGGCTAGCAGGTCCCGTTCTGCACTGCAACGCGGGCCTGCTCAGTGTCCGAGTGGTTACAGCGGGATCCACTGTCCCAGGAACCAGAATCCCCAGCCGATACCGTTGCCGGCCGGCATTGGCTGCACCCACTGACCGTTCCAGTTGAACGGCTGGTGATCCTGGCGTGCCTGGTCGACGTTGCGGTGTTGCCAGTCGGCCGGTCCGTTGTTCCAGTTGTTGTTGGGCCCGTTGTCGGGACCGTTGTCGGGACCGTTGTGCCAGTCGTTGTTGTTGGGCCCGTTGTTGGGACCGTTGTTGGGACCGTTGTTGGGACCGTTGTTCGGCCCGTTGTTGGGACCGTTGTGCCAGCCGTTGTTGTTGGGACCGTTGTTGGGCCCGTTGTTGGGTCCCTGGCACTGTTGTTGCCCAGGCCCACCGCAGCCAGGATCGGCGCTGGCGGTGCCGATCCCCAGCCCGAACAGTCCAGCGGCACCGATGCTGGCGGCTGCTGTCGAGGCGAGCACCATGCGTTTGAGGTTCATCGTCTTCTCCGTTTCATTGCCCAATGCCTTTCGTTCATGACGTTATGGGCCGCCGATTTGTGCCAGCTGTGACGCGGGTGGGCGCGGCCTGGGGGAGTCGTAACGTATCGAAAACGATTCAATCTCAACGAATTTGCCCTATTCTCAGGGGCTGAAGAGTTTATTGACAGCGGACTATACGAACCTGCGCCGTTGTGGCGCAGCGAATTTCCGCGCGTCAATAATTGATCATGTCCGTTGTGAACACACGCAGGGGCTTGTTGTTGGCGTCCTTCTCGGCGCTGGTGGTGCTGGCCGCGGTGGCATGCGGCTCCAAGGGGACGACGGCGCCGTCAACCGTCACCGTCACCTCGACGCCGACAACCACAACCACAACCACTACGGCGACTCATCACCAGTACAACTCCGGCTCAGGGGGCAGTCAGCCGCAACCGCAGCAGACGATCGTCGAGACCCAGGCGCCGCAGACCATCGTGCAGACCCAGGATCCACCGACCGTCACCAACACCGAAACGGCAACGCAGACTGAAACATCGATCGCGACGTCAGTTCAGACCTCCACCCAGACCGTTACGGTGGAGCCCAATCACCAGTTCGGGCCCAATGGTTTCGGCAACCGGAACGGCGGTTAGGTCCGTTCCCTCGGCAGGGTCTCACCGCGGAAGAAGGCCGGAGCCTTGAGATTCCACACGATCATCACTACGACGCCGAATGCCAGGCTGAGCACGCCAACGACGAAGGCCGTGCCGATGCCGAGGATGGATCCTTCGGAACCGGAAGTCGGATTCGCCATCTGGTACGCCTCGATGACGCCCACCGGAATCAGAACCAGCGCGCCGATACCGGGCAGGATCACCTGTCCCATCGCCGTGCGCCATGATCGAAAAGCGGTGCGCCAGAAATACACCACCGAGGAGATCGCCACCACGGAGTAGTAGGTCATGATCGCGATCCCCACGCTGTACACCGAATCCGCCACCACACTGTCGCTGACCACATCCAGCGCGCAGTAGATCGCCAGACTGGTCAGGCCGATGACCCAGGTCGCAAACTTCGGCGTCGAGGTCACCTCGCTCACCGACGCGAACCGATCCGGTATTGCCTTGTAGGTCGCCATCGACAGCAACCCGCGGGCTGTCGGCATGACGGTGGACATCGTCGCCGAGAACGCGGACAACCCAACGACCAGCGCCGCGATCATCGCGCCGCGCTCGCCGATGGACTGGGTGGCCAGCGTGGTGAAGACGTCGTCGACGTTGGCTTCGTTCGTCAGGCTCGTCGGGCTGTTCGGGTCGATGCCCGCGAATGCCAGTGCGGCCACGCTGAAGATCACGTAGGTGGCGACGGTGATCAGGATCGCCGTCACCCCGCTGCGACCGGCCTGCGCTGACGTCCCCGAGGTCTCCTCGGACATCGCCAGTGAGGCGTCGAAGCCCCAGAAGATGAAGATGGCCACCAGGAATCCGCCGAGCAGTCCGCTGAAGTCATGGATTGCGAACGGGTTGAACCACTCCCAGGAGAACGACTCCACATCCGGACTCTGCTGACCGCGGAAGACGGCGACGAGCATGATGACCGCGAACAGGATCAGCCCGCCGTATTGGACGATCGTCAGAATCAGCGTCGTGCGCGACGATTCCTCCGCGCCGCGGGCGACCAGCCACGTCGTCAGCAGGATGAAGATCGTGGCGACGATGATGTCGAACCACACCGGCGAGCTGTCCATCCCGAGCCAGACGGCGGTGGCATTGGTGAGGATGCCCGCGGCGCCGACGCCGGCCAGGATGCTCGACAACACCAGAGCGAAACCGCCCATCCAGCCGATGTGCGGTGCGATTGCCTTGGCGCCCCAGGTGAATACGGTCCCGGCATCCGGGGCGGCGTCGGTGAGGTGTTTGTAGGCCAGCGCCACGAAGTACATCGGGATGACCGCGATGATGAAGACGATCGGCAGCTGATAGCCCGATTCCTCCGCGCCATGCCCGAGCGCACCCGTCAGGGAATAGGCGGGCGCAGTGGCCGCCAACCCGATCGCTACCGCCCCGACCAGGGAGACCGACCCCTTCTTCAGCCCTTTGGATCGCAGGCCATGCATCAAGGGGTCGACGATCGCCGCGTCTTCAGCCATGCGCGGATTCTGCCATCCGGCATCGCCGACAAACGTGGTTACGGCCCGATCCGGACCGCCATCTGGTCAGTGCCGTGCGACTCGATTCGTAGCGGTGACCCGCCCGCTGCCGCTACCGGCTCTGGCCGGGACCGAACGCTGTTGGGGGAGTGCCGCTTTGCTCGACGTCGAGGCTGATGGCTTCACGATCTGGCGGCTGGACCGTGAGCTTGGCTGAGTCGAGCGGTGCGACGTGGCAGTTGCCTTTCCGCCGGCGGCGGCCGGGCGGATAGATGCGGCCGGCGTCACTGCGGAAAAAACGCCTTGCACCAATCTCTCGACGGCAAAAACCGCACCTACGATAGCGCCGATCGGGGCACCCACTAGTGCGCCGACGAGAGCACCGACCGAGATGAGCGGTGTAAGTGCCGATTGCGCCACCGGTATCCGGTAGATCACGCTGGCGGCTATCTGACCGCCGACAAGGAAACCGAGGAAGAGTCCGGCGCTGACGCCGGCTGCCACCTGACTGATCGCCGTCGTGAAGAGGTTGCCGATCGCCAGCGGGCTGGCAGATGCCGCGACAGTGGTCTCGGGGCGCTGACTGGCCAGGGCCTGGGGTAGTGCAACCAGCTGAACGACCTGGGTGGAGATCCGGGCGCCCGTCAACTCCGCGGCCGGATTCGGCGGCGCCACCACGGGGGTGGCCGCGATGACTACGCCTGTGGCGACTACCGCCACCATGCGGAACAACGGCTGGCAGTGCGAGTCCTGGTTCATGGTCCCAAGGTGACACCACTAGCCCGCTGTGAAGTCAGTAGCGTGCTACTGCACTTCGCGGCAGCTAGGGCTTGATCCGGATGGGCCCCGGTTTCCATAAACCGCTGCGGGTGGCTGTGCCCAGGTCGATCTGCGCGGGCTGTGCCTCGACGATCGTCTGGAACTGCCGTAACGAGCCCCAGTCTCGACCCCAGTCATGCGACAGGTAGGTCGCCATCACCTGGGCGCGTAGCAGTAGGTCGGTGATGCCGAGCAGACCCCCGTTACGGCCGTCCTCCCAGGTGTCGGTGTCCTGCTTCTTGGCGGTGTAGTCCGGAGTGATCCGGAACTTCGGCACCTCGGTGACACCGTTCGCGTGCAACATGGGCTGCTGGCACGGGAAGGCCAGACCCACCGCCCAGTCCATCAGGACCGGCTGGGTGGAGCCGACGAACTCTTGCACTGACCGCAATTCGGGTACCCGCGGCGGGGTCACCGCTAGCCAGTCGCCGGGGGTCAAGGACCGGTCGGCGGCCACGATCCGCACGGTGGTGGCGTCGGCGGGCATCTCGGAGCGAGCGAACCGCAGGTTGCGCCACGACGGTGCGGGGCCGAGGTCATACGGGCTCACCCGGCCTGCGGGAACCGGGGCGCCGTCGGGTCCGGGCCTGCCGTACTCCAGTTCCACGGTCTGGCCGTCGGTGACGCCATTGAGCACGCTGCGGCCGGCGATGGTGCCTGCGGCGGTGACGACGACCAGCGGGTGGCCGCTGTCGATGGGGGGCAGCTGATACCAGGCCGAGTTCAGCGTGGCGACCTGCTGCGGGCCGGCGACATAGCTTCCGGCCAGCGCGACCCGCGCCGGGTCGAGGCCGTAGGGCAGCGGCACGGTCGACCCGTTGATGCCCGGGGTGTCGAGCTTGATCGGTTGATCCCAGTCATAATCGGTACCCGGCTGCGGGTTCGTCATCCGAATGGCTTCGGCGACAATGTGTTCAGGAATCCCGCTCGGAGTGAAGCCGACCGGATCGGTGCCGCCAAGTGGTCCCAGCGGGCCGTAATCCCCGGGCAGCGGGGCCAGGAATCCGGCGTTGGCGTCGGGTTCGACCAGCACATCGTCGGCCAGTCCGCAGCCGCCGGAGAACGACCGCAAATTGGCCCACGCGTTGGAGTAGGTCGGGTACTGGCGCACCACGCCCGCGGCCATCGAGCCGATGAACACCAGCACCATGAACCCGGCGGCCACCGGGATCGGCGCGGCTGTGACGGCCCGGGCGATCCGACCCTCACCGTGGTCGCGGGTGTTGAAGTGCAGCCAGACCGTGTAGATCGCCGACAGCGCGAACAGTGCGAAGAAGATTGTGCTGACCGTGATTCCGCCGATTCGCGGCATCGCGTTGTTGAACGGCACGCCGTAACTCGAGACGTACCACCAGCCGTTGGTGGTGGCGAAGCAGAGAGCGAGCAGGAAGAACACCGCGGTGACAACGGTCATCCGGTTACGTGACCACCGCAGCACCTTCGGCGAGGCAAGCACGGTGGCCAGCGCCGCCATGGCCGCGCCGACCGCGGCGAACAGACCGAAGTGGTGCACCCACTTGGTGGGGGTGAACATCAGGAAGAACATCGTCGCGAAGATGACGCCCATCAGTCGCCAGACGGGTCCGCGGGCAACACCCGGAATGCGCTTGCGGCGCAGGATGATGAACATCGAGGTGAACAGCGACAGTGCGGTGATGAAGAAGCCGAACCGTCGGGACAGCGAGCCGTCCACGGTCGGCAAGAACAGGTAGTAGTAGCGCAGGTTCTCGGTGTACCAGGCCTGGCTCGGCCCGATGTCGGTGCGAATCCTGGTCGCTTCCAACACTGTTGCCAGGGTTTGATCGGCGAAGACGACGGTCAGGATGATGGTGCCCGCGGCCAGCAGCGGTGCCACCAGCGGCCAGGTGCCCACCACGGCGCGCCGGCGCACCAGGATTCGCAGGATCGGACGGCCGCCGGCGATCAGTGCGGCGACCGCGATCAGACCGGTTGGCTGGATGCCGAGCGTGAACGCTGCGCTGACGATGGCCAGCGCGGCCGGCGTCAGCCGGCCCGAGATGACGGCGCGCTCGATGAGCACGTAGGTGATCAGCGCGCCGGTGGCGATCTGTCCTTCGGGACGCAGGCCGTTGTTGAACGGCATCCACGCTGCCATCAGCACCAGCCCGGCCGCCCATAGGGCGGGCCTGCTGGCGATCACCGCAGGGCCCAGCCGGGGCAGCACCTCACGGGACAGCAGCAGCCAACACACCAGCGCACAGATCAAGTCCGGCAACCGCATCCAGATGCTGGCATCGCTGACGTGGGTCATCAGCGCCAGCACGTTGTAGAACCAGCCGAACGGGTCTTCGGGGCTGCCGAACCAGCGGAAGTAGTTCGACATGTAGCCGGCGTGGTCGGCAACCCGGGCCATCTGCAGGATGTAGCCGTCGTCGGAGGAGTTGGCGCCGATCACGTGCCAGATCAGGAAGCCGGCCACTACGGCCACGTCGACCGCGGTGAACGTCCGCCAGCGCTGCGGGATCCACGCATGCATACGGCGTCCGTCGAGCCGATCCAGCCGCCACAGCGCCAACAGTGCGATCACCGTGGCGGTCATCGCCAGCAGCATCGCCGCCAACTTCAAAGCCGTTGGAGTGGAGGAGAACCGGGTATCGATCGTCGCCGAGAAGCTCAGTCCTGGCGGTGCGGGGCCGGTCAGGTCGGTGAACACCCCGACGATTGCGGGCCGCAGGTTGGGGTCGGCGAAGCCGCTGCGCATCTCCTTGCCGGTCGTGGGATCTGTCAAGCCCACGAAGGTGGCGAACGTTCCGTCGGTGTTCGAGGTGATCTCGAGGCGTGAGCAGCCGTCGATCCTTGCCCGCGGGACGCTGGCGACCACGACATTGCGGTCGGTGATGTCGACGCGCTGGGTGCTCACGTTGACGAACAGCGAATTCAGCGCCGCCTCTTTGCCTTTCTGCGGCGCCAGCCCCAGCACCATGCCGCCTGCCGGAGGCATGGACCGGATCACCTCGCAGGGCACCGTCGCCGTCAGCGACACTGGCGCCTGGGAGATCAGCGGGGACGTGACACTGCTCAGCTGACCGGCCTGCGGCCAGTTCAGCGTCGCGGTGGTCTGCTCCACCGGCAACAGCGGGGTCAGCACGGACAGCACGAAACCCACCAGCCCGGCGATCGTGGCCACCCAGCGGGTGATTCTCACGTCGCGGGCCGAGTCGCGGGCGTTGGCGGCGAGCGTCTGTGTCATGGCAGTGCCCTTATGGGTCCGCTACGGCTCCAGCCGAATACCGTCTTGGTGCCCTGGTCGATGACGGCATCGGGAGCCTGCGCCGACGGGACCAGGCGGATGTAGCGCTCAATGGCGCCCCAGTCGCGGTACCAGTCGCCCCGCAGATACGTCGGGACGGTCGCGGTGGTCAGCAGGCCCTGGATGAACAGGAAAGGCCCACCGGCGCGGGCGGACAGCCACATATTGCTCGACACAACCACCTGTTTGAGGTTCGGCAGGATCCGGTACTCCGGGAGTTCGGCGACGCCGAGGTGTTCGGCGAACGGCCGCTGGCATGGGAAATTCGCCGCGGTGGCGATGTCCATCATCACCGGAGTCTGCGAGCCGAGGAATTGCTGGGCGGTCTGCAGCACCGGCACCCGAGGCGGGGTGAAGCCGAACCACTGGTCGGTGCTCAGGTTCGGGTCGTCGGCGACGATACGCGCGACGTTGGCCTCCGGTGGCGCCCACGCCATCGGGAATCGCAGATTGCGCCACGCCTTTTGGGCGATCACATCGATGGGCTGTACCGAGTTCAGCGCCTGGAAGCTGCCATCGGGGCGCTGCACACCCCACTGCAGTTTCAGTGACTGGCCGTAGTTGAACTGGCCCTCTTCGTCGTAGAACCAGATTGCCCCGGCTGCCGCGACCGTGACCAGCGGTCGGTCCGGGCTGCGCGGGGGCAGTTGGTACCACGCCGAAGTCGCCTTGGCCGCAACGGTGTTCTCGTTGTAACTGCCCATCACCGGCGTGGTCTTGGGGTCCAATCCGAACGGCAAGAACACCCGCGACCCGTTGACCCCGACCGGTCCGTAGCCACCGCCGGTACCCGCGGCGAAGGCGATGCCCGCGTTGGGCTTGTTGGGCGAGCCGTCGGAGTTGACGGTGCCGGGGTTGGCCACGAACGGTTCGGCTGGCTCCAGGGTGTCGCTGATCCCGTTGGGGGTGAAGCCAACCGGGTTCTCGCCGCCGAGCGGACCGTACTGGCCCCATTTCTGGCCCGGAACCGGTTGCAGCATACCGGCATTCGGATCCGGCTCGACAAGGACAGCGTCGGCCATCGCGCAGCTTGCCGAGGACAGGCCCGACGTCAGTGCGGACAGGTTGGCGGACGCGGTGGTGTACACGGGGTAGCGCTGGGCGAAGGCCTTGGTCATGGAGCCCACCTCGAGCAGCACCATGATGAGCGCGACCACCAGCAGCGGGGTCGAGGCCAGCGCCCGGTTGCGGCCGGTGTTCTTGACCTCGGTGTGGCCGCTGTAGTCCATCCGGAAGTGCAGCCATCCCGCGATGAGACCGGTCAGGATTGCCAGCGCCAGGAACATGGTCGTCACGGGCTGGTGGGCGATGACCGGCTGACGGTCGAACCACGGCACCCCATAGCTGCCGACGTAGAACCAGCCGTTGGTACCCGAAGTCGCCCATGCCAGGACGAACAGCAGTGCGGTGACATACAGGGCCAGATTGCGTCGGTTGTGTAGGCCGACCCGGGCGAAGGTGAACGCGGTGACTGCGCCGAGCGCTCCGGCCAATCCGGCGAACGCACCGAACTGGACGGCCCATTTGGTGGGGGTGAAGGTCAGCAGCAGCAAGCCGATCGCGGTGCTGCCGATCAGCCGCCACACCGGTCCTCCTGCGACACCGGGAATGTGGCCACGGCGCAGCAGCACGGCCAGCATGCCGAACAGGCACAGCAGCATCACCAGGACGGCGAAACGGCGGGTCAGCGAGCTTTCCACATTGTCTTCGACCGTGAGGAAGTAGTACCGCAGGAAGTCCTGGTACCAGGCGATCGTCGGCCCGACAACATATTTGATGCGGGCGGATTCGGCGACGGCGGCCAAGGTCTGGTCGCGGAAGACGACGACGAAGATGACGGACAACGAGGCAGCCAGCGCGGCCAGCGGCGCCAGCAAGCCGTCTTTCGCGCGGCGCGCCGTGATCACCTTGGCGACGGCGCGGGACCCCACCAGCAGCGGGGCGAGAGCGATCAGCCCCTGCGGGGCGAGCGTCACGCTGAACACCGCGATGACGATCGCGACGGCCGCTGGAACCAGCCGTCTGGTGGCGATCGTATTCTCCACCAGGATCCACGCCGCGAGCACGCCGAAGGCGATCAGCGGTTCGGGCCGCAGCCCGTTGTTGAACGGCAACCAGGCAGCCAGGAACACCGCGGCGGCGGTCCACACCGTGACCCTGTTGAGCGCCAACCGCCTGCCCAGTCGGGGCAGCACCCAGCGGCTCAGAATCAGCCAGGTGCCGATGCCGGCGGCGGTGGCGGGCAGCCGCATCCACACCCCGGCGGTGCTGATCGCCGCGAGCTGGGCGAGCACCGTCTGGTACCAGTCGAACGGCGCCTCGGTGGCCCCGAAGAAGCGGAAGTAGTTAGCGGTGTAGCCGGCCTCGCCGGAAACCCGGGCGATGGTGAGGTTGTAGCCGTCGTCGGAAGAGATGGCGCCGACGACATGCCAGAGCAGCAGCCCGCCGATCACCCCGATATCGGCCAGCCAGGTGGACGGCCCGACCCCAAGGAAGCGCCGCCACGCCCCCGGTAGGCGACTCCGATCGGCACCGGGTCGCGTTGCTCCTGCCCGTCGGCCGGAGCGCCTGTCCAGCACACCCAGCGCGATGATCGAGGCGACCACGCATGCGATGCCCAGCACCATCACCGCGATCTTGAGTGTGCCCGGGTGGGTGATGAACCGGGTGTCGATATCGATGCGTGCCGACAAGGCCGGCTCGGGGGCCACCTTCAGATCCGTGAAGATCCCGTCGACCGCTGGCTTCTTCTCGGGGGCCAGCGTGCCGGTTGCGCCGGGGATGCCGACGAAATCGGCCCCGACCCCGGCGGCCCCGGCCCAAATGCGTAGATCGCTGCAGCCGCCGGCGGCGATGGCCGGGCGTGGGGCGACCGCAGCCACGGTGTCCCGGAACGCGACGACGACGGTGGCGGCGTTGGCGCGCACGAACAGCCCGTTGCGGCTGGCGTCGATACCGGCCGGCGGGATGGTCGAGAACACCAGGCCGCCGTCGGGGGGCAACGTCGCGATCACCCGGCAGGGGATGGACACCTCGAGTGACTGCGGTGCGCCGGAGACCAGCGGTGCGGTGATATCGCTGACCATGCCGTCCGGCCCCGGTGCCTGGGGCCAGTGGATGGTGGCCGTGGTCTGGGTGACCGGCAGCAGCGGTGTGACGCCGCACAGCAGTACGCCCAGGATTCCTGCGACGACCGCGATGAGCCGGGCGATCCGGGGGGACTCGGCTCTGTCGCTTGGCACGAGGCTCGATGTTAGGCGACGAACGTGAGTGGGTTCGGAAGGCCTGCGGGCGGCGCAGCGATTCGAGACGGGATCGCTACGTCGGCCGCAGCGGAGCGGGGCTCCACAGCCCGCTGCGGGTGGCGGTGCCCAGGTCCAGCCGGGCTGGCTGCGCGCCGGGGTAGAACGGGTTGAGCCGCTGCAGTGCCCCCCAGTCCCGGAACCAGTCGTCGCGCAGATAGCTGGGCACGGACGTCGCGCGGTACAGCAGCTCGCTGATGCCGAGCGGGCCGCCGCCGATGTTGTCCATCACCGGCGAGTTCGCCTCAGCACCGAACCGGTCCGGCAGGATCCGCCATTTCGGCGGTTCGATAACGCCGTATTGATGGCCGAATGGGCGCTGGCACGGGAAAGCCAGTCCGACAAGCCAATCCAGCAGCACGGGATCTTGCGATCCGACAACGTCCTGCAGGGTCCGCAGCTTCGGGATGCGCGGGGGAGTCAATGCGATCCAGTGCTGAGGCGACAGGTCGTCATCGGTGGCGACCAATCGGATCATGGTGGCCTCGCGTGGGATCGCGGCCAGCGGAGCACGCAGGTTGCGCCACGCCGGTGCCGCCCCGACATCGCCGAAGTTCACTGAGCCGCCGGGCTTCCCGTCGGCCGCCTGTGCCTCCGTCGCCCACTGCACCTGGACCTCGTCCTGGTCGAAGCGGCCGGCCGCCGTCACCACCAATAGCGGAGAGGACGCCCAATCGGTGGGCAGCCGGTACCACGCCGAGCGCAGCACAGCGGGCTGCTGCACGCCGGCGCGCCAGCTCCCCATCACCGGTGTGCGCGCCGGGTCCAGGCCGTAGGGCAGCCGGGCGCGCGAACCGTTGACCCCGCCGACCGCGTCGGTGCCGCCCTCGGTTCCGGCTTCGCTGCTGGTGATCACGCCGTCGGTGTCGGCGAAGTTGCCGCCCCCGGGAGGTTCGGACACCGGGTCGGCTGAGATGTCGGCGGGTATCCCGCCGGGGGTGAACCCTTCGGCCGTCGTCGCACCGAGCGCGTCGCCGACCGACACCCCGGCGATCGGGGCCAGGATGCCGGCGTTGGGGTCCTCTTCGACCAGCACGTCGTCGGCCAGCCCGCATGTCTTACCGGTGAGGGCCTGCAGGTTCGAGCGGCCGACTGACCACGCCGGCCACTGTTGGGTCATCCCCAGCGTCAGCGATCCCACCTCGAAAACCACCAGCAGCCAGGCCACGATCGCTAGCGGTGAGCCCACGATGCGTGACCACCAGTGTGTCTGCCCCGCAGTGCCGTTGTCGGCGCCGGAGAAGTGGAACCAGGCCGCCACCAGCAAAGTGAGGATAGTCAGCCCGAGCAATATCGTGGTGAAGCCGAAGTGCCACTCGGGGAACTGGTTTGACCACGGCACACCGAAGTTGGACACGTACCACCAGCCGTTGACGCTGGCGAACGACAGACCGGTCATGAACAGGACAGCCGCGGCGAATAGCGCCCGGTTTCTTCGGGACCTCAGCACGTGCGCGGTGACGGCCACGGCAGCCAGTGCTCCCAGCGAGCCGGCCAGCCCGGCGAACACCCCGAAGTGATGGGTCCACTTCGTCGGGGTGAACATCATCGCGATGAACGAGATGATCGTGATCCCGATGATGCGCGTACTGGGACCTGCCGCGGTCCCGGGAATGTGGCCGCGGCGCAGGATCATCGCCACGACGACTGCGAGCGCGATGAGCAGGGCCAGCACCGCGAACCGGCGGCTGATCGAGCCGTCGGGGCTGGCCATGAACAGCCGTTCGTAGCGGATGTGTTCGTCGAACCAGCTCAGGCTTGGGCCGACCGCAGACTTCAGCACGTTGGCCTGCACTTCGCCGACCAGGGTCTGGTCGCGGAAGATCAGGATGATCGTCACTGTTCCGGCGGCCAGGATCGGGGCCAGCAGCGGCAGCAGGCCGAACTGGCGGGATCGGCGGTGCAGGATCGTGCGCAGCGGGCCGATTGCGACCAGCAGCGCGCCGATCGACGCGATGCCGGTTGGCCCGGAGAACAACGTCAGTGCGCCGATGATGCAGGCGAATGCGACGGGAAGCAGGCGGCTGGTGGCCACACCGCGTTCGACCGAGCACCAGGTGAGCAGGATGCCCAGGGCGATGATCGGTTCGGGCCGCAGGCCGTTGTTCAGTGGCAGCCAGAACACCAGGAACATGCCGGCGGCAGTCCAGATGGCGGCGCGGCTGGTTTTGACCGCGTGGCCGAGCCGGGGGATCACCTCGCGGCTGATCAGCCACCAGCACACCAGTGCCATGGCCAGCGTCGGCAGCCGCATCCAGATGCTGCTGGTGGAGACGTGCGCCCACAGCGCGAGCAGGTCGTAGTACCAGCCGAACGGTGCCTCAGGCGTGCCGAACCAGCGGTAATAGTTGGCCATGTAGCCGGCGTGCTCGGACACCTTGGCCATGGTGAGGATGTAGCCGTCGTCGGAGGTGTTGGCTCCGACGAAGTGCCACCACAACAGAACGGCGAACACCACTCCGTCCAGGGCGCTCACCGACCACCAGCGCGACGGCAGGAAGCGCCGCTGGCGCACTCCGTCGGCACTGTCCAGGAGGTGCAGGGCGACCAGCGCGATGAGCGTCATCGCGACGCCGAGCACCATCGCTGCCATCTTCCACGCCGTCGGCGCGCTGCTGTAGCGGGTGTCGATGGTGGCCGAGAGGCTCAGCCCGGGCGGCGCCGGGCCGGTCAGATCGGTGAAGACGCCGACGATCTGGGGCCGGAAGTCGTAGCCGCTGCGCTCACCCTTCAGCGGGGCGCCGGGATTGTCGCTGTCGGGGCCCTGGGTGAGGCCGACGAACTCGGCGGTCACCCGGTCGGCATGGGCGGTGAACGTCAGCTTCTGGCACGCCGGGCTGAGCATCTGTTTCAGTGGAGCGACCACGACCGGGGTGTTGCGGACCACGACGACGAGGTCGTCGTTGGCGCGCTGGATCAACAGACCGCGGTCGACGGCCTTGGGTGCTTGCTTGGGAACCGTCGACAACAACACCGTCTTGGCGGGGCTGTCCAGGCCCGCGGCCGCGCTGCACGGCACGTCGATGGTCAGGTCGGTTGCCACGTAGCTGATCAGGGGTGCTGTGACGCTGTTGAGCACACCGTTTTGCGGCCAGTTCAGCTGCGCGGTGGTCTGCTTGACCGGCAATAGCGGTGTCAGGATCGCCAGCGCAGCACCCAGCAGGCCGGCGATGACGGCGACGAGACGGGCGGTTCGGTACTTGACCTGCAGGTCATCTTGGGCCCGCGTCTGTTCCACGGAGCTAGATGGTAATTGGCCGCTCGGGTGGTCCATCGCTATGGATTCCGGATGGCCAACACGAATGGCCCGATCGTCTTGACGGTGAAGTGCGGCCCGCTGAACAGTTTGCCGTCGAAGTCGACGGTGTAGCGGCGCACGTTGGGCTGATTGGGGTAGACGTCCTGGGCCAGTCGCAGCGAGTAGGTGTCATTGGCGCCGCGGCGCATCAGGAAGACCGTCGGTGGTGGCCATGGCAGCGTGTCCAGCGCGTGGGCCAGCTGGTCGGCGTTCCTCAGGTCGGCCCAGGACTCGATGGCCGCGGCCCGTTTGTCGAATTCGGCGAGCGGGTTGGCATAGTGCGAGGTCAGGCCCTGGAACCCGTAGTACGGGTAGTACGACAGGAAGCTGTAGTCAGCGGTCAGCACGACGGTGTCCTCGCGGGGCCGGCCGGTGGCCCGCTGGATGGCGGCGTCGACTTCCGCGTAGTACTTCTCGGCTCCGGGCGGTCGGCGATCGCCGCGCTGGCCGTAGCCGTCGGTGTCGGTATAGGCGACGGTCAGGTCCGGCCGCAGCACGTCGGGGATGTCTTGGCTGAAGCCGATTGCGCCGATCAGCCCGATGGCCGCGCCGACGGGGATGACCCTGCGGCTGGTCCGTGCGGCGAGCGCGAGTGTCACCTCGATGAAGCCGAACACCCCGGCTGCCGACAGCAGCACGGTCAGCGTCGGCTGCAGCCGGAAGGACAGCAGGGTGGTGCCGAGCAGGGTGGTCAGCATCGACAGCGCCGACCAGGCGTAGACCGTCAGCACGCCGATCCCCAGTGCGGTCGCGCGAGTTGAGGTGCGCGCGCGCCACACCAGCCACAGTGTCCCGAGCATGCACAGCGCTCCGAGCAGCGAGAACTGCAGCATCGGGAACGTCAGCACCGCACCGTCGGCGGGCAGGTAGTGGTTTGCACTGCCGGCGCCGCTCATCGGGTGGCTCGTCGCGTACACCAGGAACGGCAGCCAAGTGATTGCTGCGATAGCTCCAGTGATGACGGCGATGACCGCGAGCCGCAGCAGCGGTTCGGCGCTGCGTCGCGCGACCGCTACAACGGCGGCCATCACAGCCACGGTGAATGCGGTGTAGGCCGGTATCAGGTTGTAGAAGGTGGCGGAGACACCGAGGAACAGCCCGACGCCGGCCACGGCCGCCCAGCCGCCACCCCTGGTCTTGCCGCGCAGCCCGGACCACGCCAGCACCAGCACCGGCGGCATCAGGACGGTGATGATCGCGGCATACGGCTCCGGCGAGCTGTAGGCCAGCATCACCGCGGTGGTGGCGACGGTGACGATCAGCGCGTACTCGAACCGGATGAGCGCCGACCACAGCGCCATCGCCAGCACCACGGCGATGGCGATGGAGACAATGGCCCACGGCTTGAACATCTCCCAGGCCGGCGTGCCGGTCAGGGCGGCGGCCCGGCCGCCGAGCCAGAACCACCCGGCCGGGTAGTACGGCGGCAGGCCGATGTAGGTCATATCGTGCAGCGCCGGGCTCTCGGTGAGCCGGGTGAGGTATTCGGTGCGGAACTGCTGATCGACTGAGATACCGAAGAGGTAGAGCCGGCTCGCCCCCAATGGCATCCCCAGGGTGACCACCGTGAACGCCGAGAGGAACACCGCGGCGGCGATGCGTGCGACCCACTCATATCCCTTGCGCCAGGAGAATCCGGTGCCCAGCAGCAACACCAGGCAACCGACCTGTCCAACGGTGGTCAGCGCGTGCAGCTGATTCGACGACGGGAACGCCGGCCACTGGACCCGGGATATCGCGATCAGTGCGATCGCCGAAACGACCACGGCCACAGCAACTGCCGCGATCATCTGGCCCGCGGTGGCCAGCGCGCTCCTCATCGGGTTGGCTAGATCGGCAGCTTGCGGAAGATGGGCCGCGGGATGTGCCGCAGCACCGACATCAGCACACGGACCTGCCCGGGCGCCCACACCAGGTCTTTGCCCTTGGCTGCGGACGCCACCGCCAGCTCGGCGACCTCGTCGGCGTTCACGGTGAAGGGCGCTTCCTTGGCGCCGGTGGCTTTCCAGTGGTCCAAGGTGGTGGTGGTGCGCACCTGGCCCGGCCGGATCACGAGCACGTGAACGCCAAACTCGCGCAACGCTTCTCCGAGTCCTAGGTAGAAGCCGTCCAAGCCGGCCTTGGTGGAGCCGTAGACGAAGTTGTTGCGCCGTACTCGTTCGCCGGCCACCGATGACATCGCGATGATCTGCCCGAAGCCCTGGGCGCGCATCTTCTCGCCGATCAGCACGCCGACCGAGACGGCGGCGGTGTAGTTGATCTGGGCGCTCAGTACCGCCTTGGCCTGGTTCTGCCACAGCTCTTCGGCATCGCCGAGGATGCCGAACGCGACGATCGCCACGTCCACATCGCCGTTGGCCCAGGCGGATTCGATGACGGCCGGGTGGCTTGCGGTGTCAAGGGCGTCAAAATCGAGGTACTCGACCGACTTGGCGCCGGCGGCTTCTAGCTGGGCGATGGCGGTGTCGCGCTTGGGTGCATTCGGCAGATCGGCCAGAATGACTCGGGCCTTGGCGTTGCGTAGATAGCGCTCGACGATGGCCAGGCCGATTTCGGAGGTGCCGCCCAAGAGCAGGATGGTTTGCGGATTGCCTGTGGCGTCGATCATGGTTTGTGGGGATGCCTTTCTACAGCAGTTCGAGCCGGCGGGCCATATCGGAGGCAAACACGCCATTGGGATCGGCCTTGCGGCGCACGGCAATCCATTCATCGATCCGCGGATACATCTTGTGGAAATTCTCGGCGCTCACCCGAGAGTCCTTGGCGGTATAGACGCGACCGCCGAATTTCATGACACGGCTGTCGAGTTCGTTGAGGAACGCGTTGACGCCGGGATTGTTGGGGAAATCCATGGCCACATTCCAGCCGGCCATTGGAAAGCTCAGCGGGGCAGGGTTTCCCGGACCGAACAACTTGAAGACGTTCAGCGCGGAGTAGTGGCCCTGGGTCTGGATCCACCGGATGATGTCTTTGAATTCGTCCAGCGCGTTGGGCGGCACGAGGAACTGGTGCTGCGCGAAACCGGCTGGGCCGTAAGCGTATTGCCAGCCTGTCGTGATATCCAGCATGTGGTAGAACTGCGTCAGATTGACGATCTTGTTCTGGTAGTTGCCGCTCATCCGATAGAACGCCTCGCCGACGAGGTTGAGTGACAGCTTGTTCATGACGCTGACGGGGAAGATGTTTGGCAACCCGGGCAGCTTGGGCGCACTGAACTGCAGGGGGTCTTTCGCCAGCTTCGGCGGCAGTTGGTCCAGTTTGGCCAGGCTGCCCCGGCTGACCGCAGCGCGGCCCAGCTTCGGCGGTGGGTTGATGAGATCGAACCACGCGCTGGAATAGGTGTAGTTGTCCTCGCTGCCGTCCTGGTGGACCGCGACGGTCTCGTCCAGGTCGGCCGTGGCGATACCGTCGGCGATGAAATAGGCGGTCTCGGTGCGGGTCATCGCGATGCGGGCCCGGATCACGATGCCGGTCAAACCGTTTCCGCCTACCGTGGCCCAGAACAGTTCGCTGTCAGCTCCGTCTGGTGTCAGTGTGCGGACTTCACCGTCGGCCATCAGTAGGTCTAGTGACAGCACGTGATTGCCGAAGCTGCCCGCGCTGTGGTGGTTCTTTCCGTGGATGTCGGATCCGATGGCGCCGCCGACGGTCACCTGCCGGGTGCCCGGCAGAACCGGTACCCACAAACCGAACGGGAGCGCGGCCTTCATCAGCTGGTCCAGGCTCACCCCGGCGTCCACGTCGGCGACGGCGGTTTCAGCGGATAGCGAATGGATCCGGTTCAGCCGCGTCATGTCGACGACGATGCCGCCGCCGTTGCCGGCTTGATCTCCGTAGGAGCGGCCGAGCCCGCGCGCCACGATGCCCCGGCGCAGGTAGGACGGGCTGGCGGAATCGGCGTCGGCCACCTGCCGGACGGCAGCGGCAATCACGTCCACATCGGGGGTCGACAGCACGTGCGCCACACTGGGCGCGGTGCGGCCGAACCCGGTCAGGGAACGCTGCGTCAGGGGGAGTTCGGTAGCCATGTCAGTGCCAAAGGTTACCCGGCGGGATTACTTCAACCGGAATATCACTGCTCGCTGGACCACGAAGTTGATGACGGTGGCGGTGCCTTGCGCGATGACGAAGGCGACCGGAACCTGCCACGGCTGGCCGGCGAACTTCACATAGAACAGGTAATTGATGCCGACTTGGACCGCGTAGGTCAGTGCGTATAGGGCGATCACGGCGACGAACCGGGCCGTGCTGGGCGGTGCCTGGAACGTCCACCGGCGGTTGATCAGGTACGCGGTGGTGGTGCCGGCGATGAAGCTCAGCGTCTTGGCCACATTGACCTGCAGTCCGAGCTTGAGGAACAGCACGTAGAGCCCAAAATCGACGATCGCCGACAGCCCGCCGGTGAGGATGAATCGCAGCACCTGGGTCTTCAGGCTCAGGGGCGTCGGCGGGGCAAGTTCGGCCACGTCGGAAGCTTACTGATTGTCCCGGGTCGCTTCGCTCCTGCCCGCGGGTCTCAATCCCCGGGTCGCTTCGCTCCTGCCCGCCGGTGCACCATGGTGGGGTGCAGGATCTGGTTGAAGCCTGGGCGACACTGCTGTCCCGGCACACCGACAACCCGGCAGTGGCCGCGGTGGGGCGCGACTTGGTCGCGTCTTGGACGGAACCGCACCGCCACTACCACTCTGTCGAGCACCTGCGCGACATCCTCCGCCACGTCGAGGAGCTGGCTGATTTCGCCGACGACGCAGACGCTGTCCGCCTCGCGGCCTGGTACCACGACGCGGTGTACGCCGGGCGTCCCGACGACGAGGAACTCAGCGCGCGCCGCGCGGAGCTGGACCTGTCGCGGCTGGGTCTGCAGCCGCAACTGGTCGACGAGGTGGCGCGCTTGATTCGGATGACGATCACGCATGACCCCGCGGCAGGGGACCACAACGGCGAAGTTCTGTCCGATGCCGACTTGGCGGCGTTGGCGGTGCCGAGGGACCGCTACGTACGCAATACCGCGGCCATCCGCGCCGAGTACGACCACGTTCCCGGTGACGCGTTCCGCCGCGGACGCGTGCAGGTTCTGACGGCATTGTTAGGTGGTCCAGGGGTGTTCCGAACCGAGCGCGCGCGCCGCGAGTGGGAAGCGTCTGCGCAAGGCAATCTGCGGGCCGAGTTGGCCACGCTGATCGACTGAACGGCCCGGCCGCGAGGGCCGTTCGACCCTATGCGCGCCGGTTCTTGCCGAGGGAAAATCTGATCATGATAGGCGAACAGGACCCGATCACGGTCCTCAGCGACGACGAGAGCTGGGACCTGCTGAAGAGCGCCGCGCTGGGTCGGCTGGTGACCAACGTCGGCGGTGAGCTGGAAATCTTCCCGGTCAATTTCGTGACGCAGGGCCACACAGTGCTATTTCGGACTGCCGAAGGCACAAAGCTATTCGGCACGGTAATGAACGACAAGGTGCTCTTCGAGGTCGACGATCACAACGTCGTCGAAGGTTGGAGTGTCGTCATTCGCGGGACCGCACATGTGCTGACTGCCGCCGATGAAATCCACGAAGCCGACCGCGCCCAGCTGTTGCCGTGGGTGGCCACCGAGAAGCTGCGCTACGTCCGCATCACTCCGAACGATATGTCCGGCAGGCGGTTTGTCTTCGGGCCGGAGCCCGAGCACGGGGCATACCCCAGTTAGAACGGTGGTGGGCGGTTCCGCTGGGCGACGCGGGCATCGTTGAGTTTGCGTTCGGCGGCGATGCGATAGGCCCGCTGGGCCGCGCGAGTGCGTCGTCGGGTGGGCATCATGATGCCGATGGTGGGCGGCGGTTGGCCCACGGGTGCGGGCAGTGTCGCGGTGGTGACGTTCCACTGGGGGATCAGCAATCGGCTGCCGGGTTGAGTGAGGTAGGTGTGTCCGGTGGGTGAGGTCCACACGATTGAGCCGTCAGGGTGTTGCTTATCGCGCCAGCCGGCCCAAAAAGTCTTGAGCAGGTGGTGTTTTCGGCAGATGCAGGCCAGGTTGGAAGCGTGGGTGGGTCCCCAGGGCCAGGGGATGGTGTGGTCGACATCGCAGAACTCGGCCGGCATATCGCAGTTGGGGAACCGACAGGTGATATCGCGCATCCGGACAAACTCGTCCAACGCCGTCGAGGGGCGATAGCCCGGCTCGGGCTCCTCGTCCGGCCGTCGCAGCACCCGGACCTTCGCGCCGGCTGTAATCAGCTGCGCCAGCAACGGGGCCGGCACAACCCCACGATGTCCGGTCACCACACCACCAGCGGTGTGCGGGCCGGGCGACTCGGTTGGGGTACCGGCCCCTTCGGTCGGCATCGGCGGATCGGCAACCGTGCCCATCACGTCGGCCTCAGCCACCACATGCACCACCACGCTGGCCGCCCGGCCGTCGGGCTCGGCGGCCGGGCACTCGGGATTGCCGCAGTTGCAGGCCAGCCGATCCGACCCGGCATTGATCGCCCCTATGGCATCGGATCGGCGCTCACCGATGGTGCGCGGATCGTCCTCACACACCCCGTGCGCCATCACAGCCAACCGCCGATCCAGTGCAATGCCGTCGGTGATCAACAGCTCACCGCGGAGTTCCACGACCCCGTCGCGCGCATTGCCGACATCGACAACCACATCGCGATCCCGCAACCGGGACTGGGTCCGGCGCAGCGCACCCGGGTCAAACTCGTCCACCCACACATCGATGGCGCGCTGAAGTTTGAGGTCCGACAGCGGTCCCCACGACACCGCGTGCTCGGCAAGCGCGGCATCCACGAGCGCCAGCGTCTGCGGGTCGCCGATCAGGTCAGTGCGCGACACGATCGCTGCACACATCCGATAACTCAACACACCGGCCAACAACAACGCACCCACCTGCGGTACCCGATCCCGCAACGACAACGCCAGATGCATCTGCGCCGACGCCCGGCCATGGGTCACCCCCAGCTCGGCCGACACCTCGGCTGCCACGGCGTCCCAGTCATCACAGGCCCACCATGCGCGCTCCTCGTCACCGCAACGGCGCCGAACCAACTCCGCGATCGCCGCCAACCGCAGCCCCTCACCCTGAGCCGCCTGCCGAGCGCCGTCCCTGATCGCAGTCACCACCACCGCATCAGCCGAGGACCGTAACCCAACATCGAACACATGTTCGAGTATGCCACTGGGGTCTGACGGAAATCTGTCATCTCTCAGGACATCGGTGACAGTTCGGGTGGTCTTGGTGGTGACACTTGTGCCTCCAGGCTCGGGCGGTGGCTGTCAATGAACCCATCGATCCCCGCGTGCGGCTTGCGATCTCGCAGTGGCCTGATGACGCGCCCCGCGGGGCGGTCTCGACGTTCTGCGCCGAGCACGGTATCTCGCGAAAGTCGTTCTACGAGTTGCGTAAACGCTGCAGAAGCGACGGTCCGGCCGCGGTGCTCGAACCCAAAACGCGGCGACCGAAATCGAGCCCGTCGAAACTGAGCGATGAAGTCAAGGATCAGGCCGTGGCCGTGCGTGGTGCACTGGAGGCCTCCGGCCTGGACCTCGGGCCGATCAGTGTGCACGACAAGATGCACGCGATGGGCCTAGATCAGGTCCCCTCACACCGCGTCGCTGGCACGGATCTTCCGAGAAGCCCGTGTGGCCCGTGTTGAGCCGAAGAAGAAACCGCGCTCGGCATGGCGACGGTTCGTCTACCCGGCCCCGAACGCGTGCTGGCAGCTCGATGCCACCGAATACGTCCTCACCGGCGGGCGTAAATGCGTGATCTTCCAGCTCATTGACGATCACTCCCGCTACGCCGTTGCCTCGCATGTGGCCTGGGGTGAGACCGCTGCGGCCGCGATCACGGTGTTCGACAAGGCGGTGGCCGCCCACGGGGTGCCCCAACGGCTGCTGTCTGACAATGGGGCTGCGCTGAACCCTTCGCGGCGCGGGCACCTCGGCCGACTCGTCGGTATCAACTAAGTCGGCAACGGCCGACCCAGCGGCCCCCAACCCAAGACCAAAGAACTGTCACCGAAGTCCTGACACACCAACCGTCACCGATGTCCTGATACATCCCAGTCTGACCGTGTTGCCTCATCGGAAATGCGCGCGTAGACGGCGCGTCTGCCGGCTTGGTCAGCAATGACTTCGGTAGGTCCAGCTGATGGGGTTGATATTGGGCGAACGCGGAGCAGTGACGCTAGGCAGCGGCGATCCGCTATCAGCAGGCCAGTAAGCGCGGGAAGAGCCGGATTCTCGACGAGTTGTGCGCCAATACCGGCTGGCATCGCTGCCATGCCCGAAAGGCGCTCACAGCCGCGCTGATGCCCACGATCGCCACCGTGCGCGGTCGGCGGCCCGCGACGTACAGACCCGAGGTCATCGCCGCATTGACGGTCTGCTGGACGGTGCTGGGAATGCCCGCCGGCAAACGGCTCGCCCCCATGCTCGCAGTGCTGGTGGCAGTGCTGCGTTTACCCGGTCAGAGGACGTGTGCTCTTCACCCTGGCACCCTGGCACCCTGGCACCCTGGCACCCTGGCACCCTGGCACCCTGGCACCCTGGCACCCTGGCACCCTGGCACCCTGGCACCCTGGCACCCTGGCACCCTGGCCACCAGTAAAACCCCAGCCGGCACCCCCGCTTCAGTCACCAAGCGCGCACGCTTACGTGAGGCAACACCCTCTAGACCCAGTAGGCCACCCGCGATCGGTACTGCCGCAGCGCGAAAGCCGCCACCAGCCAGCCGAGAAGCGTCAGCACTATCACGACGACCCAATGCCGCAAGTGTTGGTCAGCGCCCAACAGGGGAGCTCGCAGGATGTCGAGGTAATGCAGCAGCGGATTCAGCTCGATGATCTTCGCCCACTGGCCGGCGCCCTGCTGCTGGAGCGTGTTGTCATTCCAGATGATCGGTGTCATGAAGAACAGCAGCTGCACGATCGAGAACAGCAGTGGGCCGATATCGCGGTACCGGGTGGCCAGGATGCCGAAGCAGAACGACACCCAGACGCAGTTCAGCATGATCAGCAGCAGCGCCGGGATCGCCGCCAAGTCGGCCCATGACCACGGTTTCGGGAAGATGATCGCAATCACCACATAGATGACGATGTTGTGTGCGAACAGAATCATCTGCCGCCACACCAGCCGATACACGTGCACGCTCAGTGGCGTTGGCAGTTGCTTGATCAAACCTTCGTTGGCGATGAACACATCGGAGCCCTCGAGGATCGCGGCGTTGATCATGTTCCAGATGATCAACCCGAGCGTCACATAGGGCAGGTGCTCGGAGAGTTTGAGGTGGAACAGCTGCGAGTACAGCCCACCCATCGCGACGGCGGTGGTCCCGGTCGCGATGGTGATCCAGAACGGGCCGAGCACTGAGCGGCGGTACTTCTGCTTGATGTCCTGCCAGCCGAGGTGCAGCCACAATTCGCGCTTGTGGAACCCGTCGCGAAGGTCGCCCCACGCGCGGGTGAACGTCTTCGACTGGGCTGCGGCGTCAATGAATGTCAAGACTGCTCCCGAGAATCCGGTGGACCAAACTGTTCGCGACGGCCGAGGCGCCGCAACCTGATCCACTCCCGAAGCCCGGCCGGATCGCGCCGAGTGATCAGGAAGTACCAGCCGAACCGCACCCACTCCTGCAACAGCAGCTTGCGCAGGCCGGGCTGCGACAACAGGTACCCGCGATTGCGGTAGGTGAAATACCGTTTGGTCGGATCGTCGGGGTACTGGGTGTGCATGCGACCGCCCAGGATCGGCTTGAATTCGTCGGTGCCGTACGGGTGTAGGTACACCGCATCCAGACAGGTGCCGAACGGCAAGCCGCTGCGTACCAGCCTGCGATGCAGTTCCACCTCGTCACCGCGCACGAACAACCGCAGATCCGGAACACCAACCGCGACAAAGGTTTCAGCGCGGAACAATGCACCGTTGAACAGTGACGCGATTCCTGGAAGCAGATCACCAGAGCCGTCGACGCGCAGTTCCGAGACTCGTCGCCGCCACACCAGGCCGCGGCGCAGCGGGAAGGCCAGCCGGTCAGGGTCGTTGATATCGCACACCATCGGCGACACCTCGGCCAGCCGGTGGTGGTCGGCGCAGGCCAGCAGTGTGGCCAGGACTTCGGCGTCCTTGGGGCGCCCGTCGTCGTCGGCCAGCCACACCCAATCCGCGCCCAGCGTCAGTGCATGCAGTATGCCCAACGCGAATCCGCCTGCGCCGCCGAGATTTCGGCGTGAGCCGAGGTAAGTCGACGGCACCGGTTGCCCGGCGACCAGGTCGCGCACCCGGTCGTCGGAATCGTTGTCGACGACGATCAGATGGTCGACCATGCGGCTCTGTGTGCTCAGCACGTCCAGCGACTTGGCCAGTTCATCAGGACGGCGATGCGTGACGACGACGGCGCACACCTTGCCGGTCACGGGGTGGCGACCCCGTCCGACCAGTCTGACTTGTGCTCCTCGAGCACCTCTCGCACATGCCGTGCGGCGTCCTCACCCTCGTAAGCCCGCACCACATCTTCGATGCCGCCGGTCATCTTGATTGTCCCGTGGTCGATCCACATCGCGTTCTTGCACAACCGGGCCAGGAACTCGTTGGAATGGCTGGCGAACACCAGGATTCCGGATCGCTCGACCAGATTCTGCAGACGCGATTGCGCCTTCTTGAGGAAGTCGGCGTCGACTGCGCCGATGCCCTCGTCGAGCAGCAGGATCTCCGGGTCGATGCTGGTGACCACGCCCATGGCCAGCCGCACCCGCATACCGGTGGAATACGTCCGCAGCGGCATCGACAGGTACTCGCCGAGTTCGGTGAATTCGGCGATCTCGTCGACCTTGGCTGCCATCTGCTTTCGCGTCTGGCCGAGGAAAAGGCCGCGGATGATGATGTTCTCGTAGCCGGAGATCTCCGGATCCATGCCGACGCCGAGGTCGAACACCGGCGCCACCCGCCCGCGAACGGTCGCCGAACCGCGGGTGGGCTCGTAGATCCCGGACAACAGCCGCAGCAGCGTCGACTTGCCCGCGCCGTTGTGGCCGACCAGGCCGATCCGATCGCCCATCTTCAACGACAACGTGATGTCCCGCAGCGCCTCGATGACGACGACGTTCTCGGTGTTGCGCCCGATCGCGCCGCCGGCCGCACCCAGGAAGGTCTTCTTCAGCGAGCGCGTCTTGGCATCAAAGATCGGAAACTCAACCCAGGCGTCGCGGGTTTCGATGAAGGGATCGTCGGCAGCCACCGTGAGTCTCGTGTGTTACAGGTACTGCCCGGTGCCATGACCGGGGACTCCAGGCGGGCCGGGCGGGGTCATGCCGGGCGGCAGTGCGCCCTGGCGCATGTGCTCGAGCTGCGCGCGCGCAGCCATCTGCTGGGCGAACAACGCGGTCTGGATTCCGTGGAACAGACCCTCGAGCCAGCCGACCAGCTGCGCCTGCGCGATGCGCAGCTCGGCGTCCGACGGGATGGTGTCGTCGGTGAACGGCAGCGCCAGGCGCTCCAGTTCGTCGCGCAGCTCGGGAGCCAGCCCGTCTTCGAGCTCGCGGATGGACGTCGCGTGAATCTCGCGCAGCCGGGCGCGGCTCGCGTCATCCAGCGGTGCGGCCCGCACCTCTTCGAGCAGCTGCTTGATCATCGTGCCGATCCGCATCACCTTGGCTGGCTGTTCGACCAGGTCGGTCACGGAGCGCCCGTCGTCGTCCCCGGCGTCGGGCCCGATGATCTCGATGTTGTCGTCGTCTGTGTTCGTCGTCATGCGGTGAGCGTTCCCTCGTGTCCCACTGTTATTGGGTGTCCGGCGGCGGAGATCCGCGCCATTCGTAGATGCGGGCCTCGCCGTTGTCGTAGATCTTCGCCCACGACTTGGACTTGTCTAGTGACACTAGTCCGTCGGGCATGACGAACCCGCGGACCACCGGCGTACTGGTCAACACATAGCGGATGTTCAGCGCCTTCACCGCCTCGGCGATTCGCGGATCGTGGTCGGCGTCGTCGGCGTAGGCCCAGAAGATGAAGCGGTGGTAACCCGGTCCCTGCTGCACGGGGTAGTCGTAGTGCGTCCACAGCGGGTGCAGGCCGGCCACCGCGTACATCCACGCGGTGCCGTCGACGTTGGCATCGCCGATCAGGGTGTCGCGGGCCCCCGGCAGGGTCGCCAGGTACGCCATCGCCTCCAGATCTTTGTCGTCGATGATCACCCGGTCGTACTTCTCGCCGATCAGGTAGCGGTGTCGGGGGAAGTAGTGCCAGGCCAACCCGACGGTGGCGGCCACCAGCAGCACCGCAGTCGCGCCGATCCAGAATCCGCGGCCGGGATCCCGGGCGGCGGCCCACCGCTGCGTCAACCGGCGCGCGCCAGCCACGATCAGCAGCGCCGCGGCGTACAACGCGATCCCGGCCATCGGCGCCAGCAACAGCGTCACCACCGCCGATAGCCGACGCGGGTCGCTGTAGAACAGGTCGCTGTACTTGCCGATGATGGCCCCCACGGGGCCGCCGAACGGCGCCCCGGAATGCACGATCGACACCATCATCAGCAGCCAGACCGCGGCCGGCCACCAGATGCGCTTGGTCAGTAGCAGTACGAAGCCCACCGCCGCCAGTCCGATCAGGACGTTCTGGATCGGGAAGTCATTGAGGTGCCGGGTGTGCTGGACGATCGCGTTGAACAGCGTCCGTTTGCGGCCCTGATAGGTGAGGAAGGCGTGCCCGGCGATGACCTCGGCCTGCTGCAGAACTCCGAGGAACTGCGGCAGCAGCACGGCCAGGGAAGGGGCCGCGATCGCGACCAGCGTGATGAAGTCGCGCGCCCGGCCCAATACCGGTCGCCTGAGCGCGTCCAGCAGCCACCACGCCACCACCAACGTGACCACGACCACGCCGCCGGTGATGTGCACCGAGAACACCCCCACCAATGCCAGCACGGCCAGTGGGACGCGATCTCGATGCCGCAGCGACGACGTGATCAGCACGAACGTTGGCACTGCGAGGCCGTAGGCCACCATGTTGGGCATCGAGGCCGTGTCGAACTCGACGTAGGGCACCGCGGTGAACGACGCCGACAGCGCAGCGGCAGTCGCGGCGGCCCCCGCCGTACGCCACTGCGTCGTGGTCCTGCGCAGCAGCTGCCAGGTCAGCAGCGCCGCGCTGAGTGGGAACAGCCACACCGCCCCCGCCAGCGAGCTCAACGTGTAGGCAGTGGTCGGTGCGGCGCCGATGAGCTGGGCTAGTACGGCGCCCAGCGCATGAAACACCGAGGGGTAATAGAGGGCCGCGTGCGTTTCGACGTTGCGCAGCTCACCCATGTGGGTCGACGAGGCCTGGCCGGTGTCGAGGATCCAGCGGATGGTGTTGGCATGCCAGACGGAGTCCCAGTTGCTGGGGATCGACTGCCAGTGCGGCATGCCCTTGGCGGCCGCTATTGCGATGAAGAGTGCGCCGAGGACGACCCCCGCCGCGACCGTCAGCGCTGGCCACACCGACACCGCGCCGCCGCTCGAATCGGCGTCGCGATATCGGGCGAGCAGAATCCGCAAACCGAATACCGCCGCCGTTACGATGGCCAGGGCAAGAAGCGCCGTCCAGGTGTTCCAGCGGATGCCGATCGCGCCGAACGGGATGATGGCCAGGCCTACAACGCCGTACGTCAGTGCCGGGCCTACCCCGAGTGCGACCGGCCAACTCAACCGCCCGGCCAGCGCGACCACCGCACCCGGCAGGATCAGCAACAAGACCGCGATCACCAGTCCGAACGCGAAGCTCACTGGACTAGTATGGCTGGCCAGGTGATCCTGTCCTCGGGGACCGCAGGCGCCCTTGCTGTCTCGATAGCGCTATCACCAACGCTTTAAGGTGGTTCTCCATGGCATATGACGTCGCCCGGGTGCGTGGTCTGCACCCAGCGCTGGGCGACGGATGGATGCGCTTTGACGCTCAGGCCGGGATGTTGATCCCGGAGTCGGTGGCCACGACGGTCTCCACGGCGTTCCGCGGTTCGGTGCCCAATACCGCCAGCCCCCACCCGGCGGCCCGGCGCAGCGTGGCTGTGCTGGAGGCCGCCCGCCAGGCGGTGGCCGACCTGGTCAACGGTGATCCGGGCGGCGTGGTGCTCGGCGCCGACCGCTCGATCCTGTTGACGTCACTGGCCGACGCGTCGTCCTCGCGGGCCGGGATTGGCTACGAGGTCGTCGTCAGCCGGCTCGACGATGAAGCAAACATCGCGCCGTGGCTGCGCGCGGCCAACCGGTACGGGGCCAAGGTCAAGTGGGCCGAGGTCGACATCGAAACCGGTGAGCTGCCGTCGTGGCAGTGGGAGAGCCTGATCACGCCGCCCACCAAGCTGGTGGCCATGTCGTCGGCATCGTCGACCCTCGGCACGATCACCGACGTCGGGGCGGTCACCAAACTCGTGCACGACGTCAGCGGTCTGGTTGTGGTGGACCACTCGGCGGCGGCGCCGTATCAGCTGATCGACATCAACGAGATCGAGGCCGACGTGGTTGCGCTCAATGCGCCGGCTTGGGGTGGCCCGCCGATCGGCGCGCTGGTTTTCCGCAACCCGTCTCTCATCGACACCTTCGGTTCGGTATCGATGAACCCCTACGCCAGCGGGCCGGCCCGGCTGGAATTGGGTGGACACCAATACGGACTGCTGGCCGGTGTGGTCGCCAGCATCGAGTATCTGGCCGGCCTGGACGAATCAGCGCGCGGCACCCGTCGTGAAAGGCTCGCGCTCTCAATGCAGTCCGCGGGTTCCTACCTCGGCGGCCTGTTCGACTATCTGATGGTGTCGCTGCGGTCGCTGCCCTTGGTCATGGTGATCGGCCGGCCCGAGGTGCACATACCGGTGGTCAGCTTCGCGGTCACCGGGGTGCCCGCCGAGCGGGTGGTCCAGCGGTTGGCCGACAACGGAATTCTGGCTGTTTCCAACGCCAATTCGCGGGTCCTGGACCTGATCGGGGTCAACGACATCGGCGGTGCGGTCACCGTCGGGCTGGCGCATTACTCGACGATGGCTGAGGTGGATCAGCTGGTGCGGGCGCTGGCGTCGCTGGGCTGACGCTCAGCTTTCGATAGTCAGCAGAATCTTGCCGAACGTCTCCCCGGAGGCCAGCACTCGGTGCGCTTCGGCAGCATCGGTGATGGGGAAGCGCGCACCGATGATCGGGCGGACCCGACCGTCGCCGATCATCGGCCACACCGAGTCCACCACCGCATCGACGATGGCGCCCTTGCCATGGGTACCGTCGACGGGCCGGCCCCGCAACGACGTAGCGATCACGCTGAGTCGCTTGGAGACCATCTTGGCAATGTTCAGTTCGCCTTTGATCCCGCCCTGCATGCCGATGATCACGAGTCGACCGTCGGGCGCGAGCGCGTCGAGGTTCCGGTCGAGATAGGCTGCGCCCATGATGTCGAAGATGACGTCGGCGCCGCGACCATCTGTGGCATTATTAACGCGCGCGACGAAATCCTCGTCGCGGTAAGAGATTTGCGTGTTGGCGCCCAATTCGGCGCATAGCGCGAGCTTGGATTGCGAGCCTGCGGTCACCGCGACCCGGCTGCCCAGAGCCGTCGCCACCTGAATAGCGTGCGTGCCGATGCCGCTGGCGCCACCGTGGACGAGGAGCATCTCGCCGGGCGCCAGATGCGCGGTCATGACGAGGTTCGACCACACCGTGCAGGCGACCTCCGGCAGTGCGGCCGCCTCGGCCACGCTGACGCCGGCGGGAATGGGCATCACCTGGCGGGCCGGCACCGCGACGTACTGGGCGTAGCCGCCTCCGGCCAAAAGTGCGCAGACCTGTTGTCCAACAGTCCATTCCGATACTTCGTCGCCCACTGCCTCGATGACGCCGGCGACTTCCAAACCCAAGATCTCGCTTTCGCCTGGCGGGGGTGGGTAGTGCCCGGCTGCCTGCAACAGATCAGCACGGTTGACCCCTGCGGTGCCGACCTTGATCAACACCTCGCCGGGTCTGGGGGCAACATCGGGTACCTCGCGCCAGATCAGGCGGTCGGCGGATTCAGCGACGATGGCCAGCATCGGAACAGGTTACTCCCGAGCCATTTCGGCATCGTACCGCGCTGTGTCGCTTACGATTGCGCTATGGGAGGGACCATTGGGGGGCGGACCGCGAGTGAGATGCCGGGGTTGGATATAGCCGAGCAGCGAGCTTGGCAGAACTTCCTCGACGCAGCACTGCGGCTCTACGGAACGCTGAATCGCGGACTCGTCGACAAGCACAAGTTGAGCTTGGTCGACGTTCGCTTGTTAGAGATACTGGACAACTCCGAAACGGGCTCGGCACGGATGGGGGATCTGGCCGAGCAGCTCATGTCATTACCGAGCCGGGTGACCCGTCAGATCCGCCGGCTGGAGACGGCCGGGCTGGTCCATCGGGAGGCGAGTCCCGACGACGGGCGCGGAGTCTTGGCTGGGATCACTGACCGTGGGCGCGAGGTCGTCGAGGACGCGATGCTGACGTACGCGACGGGGGTTCGGGAGAATTTCCTGGGCCCGCTGTCACGTCCGCAGATGGCGGCGATGGGGGAGAGCTGCCGCCGGATCAGTGCCTCATTGAAGGACAGCGGCGACTCGGCCAAGGTCGGCCGCGTCTGAACCGCTACGCTTGTCGGCGGTGGCGTGGCAGAGCGGCCTAATGCACTCGCCTTGAAAGCGAGAGACGGCTAACACCGTCCGGGGGTTCAAATCCCTCCGCCACCGCTTTTCGCGCGCTGCCGGGTATCCAGCGAACGTCCATTCGCCGCCCCGCTGCTTCCAGCGCGGCGACCGCGCGCCGGTAAGTGCTGGGTGCCCCAGAAGATGAGATTGGTTTTGTGCCAAGGTAATTGGAGCGTGCGCGCGGCCTCCAAGGCCGCCACATGGTAGCGCTTGAAAAGTCCCCGGGGCGGCTTCGAAGCCCGCATCGGGCAGCGCCCGCAGTGGGGCCCGTCGGCAGTCGTACATGGATGCTGTCACCACGATCACTGACTGCGAGCTACCTGTGGGGCTGGCTCCGGACTTCTGTGGATCAGCTTGGGATACGTGCTATTTGGTGCCGATCGGGCATACAAAGGAATGAAGGCGTTCGAATGGTTGCTTGGCGGCTCATGTGAGTGGCCAAGCTATCTGACGTTACGCAAAAATGTCCCGAAAGGTGCTGGTCAACATGTCCTCCCCCAAGAAGCTTCGGAAAAGCTTGGCTTTGGATAAGAGGTTGCTGGGTACCGTTGTGGGTGGTGGCGCGATCGCCGTTCTCGGCCTGTTTGGTCTGACCCACCCCGCCCCGGTCTCGGTAACCGGAAACGTCACCGCCGACTCCGGCGACGAGACGAAGTTCCCGCCCTACTCCTCGCCGGCCGTCGCCGGTATGAACATGGGTGCGACCACGACGACGCAGCCCACCGATGAACCAACCGCCTTGGCGACCACCAAGGCAGTTCCGGCCATCAAAGCCGGCAAATAGCAGCTATTCGCCGGTGAATTCCGGCTTCCGCTTGCCAAACATTGCCGAGATACCCTCGGACAGGTCCTTGGACGGCAGGAACGCCGAGTTCCACGCCGCCACGTACCGCAGGCTGGCCGCCACATCGGCGGTGCGCTGCTCGTCGAGGACGTCCTTGATGCCGTGGGTGACCAGCGGTGAGTTGGCGGCGATCTCTGCGGCCGTCTCGTGCGCGGCGGCCAGCGTGGCCTCGGCGTCCGGGTAGACGTCGTTGACCAGTCCGATCTTCTCGGCGCGCGCGGCGTCGATGTCCTTGCCGGTCAATGCCAATTCGCGCAGGTGTCCGTCGGACAGGATGTAAGGCAACCGGGCCAGGCTGCCGACGTCGGCGACGATCGATAGCTTGACCTCGCGCACCGAGAACTTCGCGTCGGCGCTGGCGTAGCGGATGTCGACCGCGCTGATCAGGTCGACGCCACCGCCGATGCACCAGCCATGGATCGCGGCGATGGTGGGGGTGCGGCAATCGGCCACCGCGGTGATCGACTGCTGCATGCGCTTGAGCTTGGTGTGGAAGTCCTTGCGTGGGCGCGCCGACACCTCCGTGGTCATGGCGCCGCCGATGGTGTCGCCCATGGCGACCAGATCCAGGCCGTAGCTGAAGTTGCGGCCCGACCCGGTCAGCACGATCGCCCGGACATCGGGATCGGCGTCGAGGTCGGCGAAGACCACCGGCATCTCGGCCCAGAATTGCGGGCCCATCGCATTGCCCTTCCCCGGGCCGATCAGCGTGACCTGGGCGACGTGGTCCTTGACCTCGACAGTGAGGGATTCATACGGCTCGCTCATGACCATGAAGGCTACGGCGCGCCGCCGCCTGCGTCACTCGAGGGTCACGTGGGGGCGCCGGGCCGCGATACCGGCACCGAGCGCGAAGAACGCGACCAACAGCGCAACCACCCCGATGGCGATCGGTGTCGAGTTGCCGACCAGGCCGGGCAGGTTCTGCAGGATCAGCACGAAGGAGATCACCAGGCCAACCAGCCCCAGAGCGGGCGCGATGAATGCCCGCCAGGTCGACACCTCCAGCTGGCCGGCGCGCTTGCGGCGGGTGAAGAAGGCCAGCACGGCGACGGTGGTCGCGATCAGCAGGCTGGTGACGCCAACCGTGGAGATGCCGGCCAGCCAGGTGTAGAACTGCGTCACCGGGTCGAGCTGGAACAGGATTGCGACGCCGATGGCCACCGCCACGACGATCGCGTCCACCCCGGAGGCGATGTGCGGGGAACCGTGGGTGGCGTGCGCCTCGCCGAACTGACCCGGGAACACCCTGCGGTTGGACAGCGTGAACACGTAGCGCGCGACGATGTTGTGGAACGACAGGATGCAGGCGAACAGGCTGGTGACAAACAGCACCTGGACGATGTGCAGTCCGACCGTGCCGAGGTATTGCTCGGTGGCGTTGGGTAACAGGGTGGACGGGTCGGCCTGTGCCTGCTCGACCGCCTTGCTGTCACCGACTGCGGAGATGAGCGCCCACGTCGAGACGGTGTAGAACACCCCGATCAGGATGACGGCCAGATATGTGGCCTTGGGGATGGTGCGCAGCGGGTCGCGCGCCTCGTCACGGAACACCGCGGTGGCCTCGAAGCCGATGAAGCTCAGGATTGCGAAGAGAAGTGCGATACCCGGTGCGCCCGAGAGGATTTCGGACGGGGTCACGATTCCGGTGGACAGACCTTCCTGGCCGCCACTAAAGACGACGGCGGCATCGAGCGCGAGCACGATTGCCACTTCACCGATCAGCAGGACGCCGAGAACGTTGCGGGACAGGTCGATGTTGAAGTGGCCCAGGGCTGTCACGATCGCGAAGGCAACGAAAGCCCAAATGCCCCAATGGATACTCGGAAGGCCATAGGAGGCAAACAGCGCCTGAGCGCCCTGACCGATCAGTCCGTAGACGGCGACCTCCAGCGTCAGGTAGGAGATCAGCGCGACGAACGCGAAGCCGAAGCCGGTCACTCGGCCCAAGCCCTTACCGATGTAGGAGTAGAAGGCACCCGCGTCTGGGACGTAAGGCGTCAGTGCGGTGAAACCGACCGCGAACAGCAGGATGATCAATGTGCTGACGACGAAGATGGCGGGAAATCCGATCCCGTTGCCGCTGGCGATGCCCAGGGGAACCGGGCCACCCATGACCCCCAGTGGCGATGCGGCAGCCACGACCACGAAGACGATGCCCCAGACACCAAGCGTCCCCCGAAGCTTGCGGTGTGGGCGGCCATCGGCCGTCGCCGCAGCAGCCGGAGCGCTGCTGGATTCCTCAATTTGGTTAGACATGATGCCCTTTCGACGGGTTCGCGCCTGCAGACGCTAATCCCGGCGAGGGTTCGATCAGACCCTTCGGATCAGCCGGATTCGAGGGTGCCGGCTCAGATGTACATGGCGGGATCGACATAGGTCGTCGGATCCACAAGCTGTTCGCGCTGCTTCGCGGTGCGGCGACGTACGACGGCGGGGATGCCGGTTGCGATCGAATCCGCAGGCACGTCGTGCGTGACGACGGCGTTGGCGCCGACGGCCGAATCGTCACCAATAGTCAAGGGGCCCAGTACCTTGGCGCCGGCGCCGACGACTACGCGATTTCCGAGGGTGGGATGGCGCTTCCCGTGCTCCAGGGAGCGGCCGCCGAGGGTGACACCGTGGTACAGCATCACGTCGTCGCCGATCTCGGCGGTCTCGCCGATCACCACGCCCATCCCGTGGTCGATGAAGAATCGACGGCCGATGGTGGCGCCGGGGTGAATTTCGATACCGGTGCAGAAGCGGGTCAGTTGCGACAGCACGCGCGCCGGGCCGCGCAGTGAAGGCCTGAGCCACAGCCGGTGCGCCAGCCGATAAGCCCAGATCGCGTGGAGGCCGGAGTAGACCAAGGCGTTCTCAAGGTCGCCGCGCGCAGCTGGGTCATGACCGCGCGCGTTGATCAGGTCTTCGCGAACTGTCGACAGCAGCCCCATGAATTCAGTCCCGGATGTGTTCGTAGAGCACGGTAGAGATGTAGCGCTCGCCATAATCACAGACCACCGCAACGATGAGTTTGCCGGCGTTTTCCGGACGCTTAGCGAGTTCCAGTGCAGCCCAGACGATCGCGCCTGACGAGATCCCGCCCAGAATGCCTTCCTGGGTCCCCAGATCCCTGGCAACCCGAATGGAGTCGTCGAGTTCGACATCGATGATCTCGTCGTAGACATCGCGATCGAGCACCTCGGGAACGAAGTTGGCCCCGATTCCCTGAATCTTGTGTGGCCCGGCGGTGCCCTCCGTAAGTAGCGGGGAATCCTTGGGTTCGACTCCGACGATCTGTACGCCGGGTTTGCGCGCCTTCAGCACGTGCCCCACCCCGGTGAGGGTTCCGCCGGTGCCGATACCAGCGACGAAGATGTCGACCTTGCCCTCGGTGTCCGCCCAGATCTCTTCGGCCGTGGTCTTTTCGTGGATCGCCGGATTCGCGGGGTTCGCGAACTGGTTTGCCGAGACGGCATTGTCGCTTTCGGCGATGATCTGCTTAGCCCGATCCACCGCGCCCGCCATACCCTCCGAGCCAGGGGTCAGCACGATCTCGGCACCGTAGGCGCGCAGCATCACCCGGCGCTCCGTGGACATCGTCTCCGGCATCGTGAGGATCACCTTGTAGCCGCGAGCCGCACCGACCATCGCCAGCGCTATGCCGGTGTTGCCACTGGTGGCCTCGACGATCGTGCCACCGGGCTTCAGCTCACCGGACGCTTCGACCGCGTCGATGATCGCCGCGCCGATCCGGTCCTTGACGCTGTTGGCCGGGTTGTAGAACTCGAGCTTCACCGCGACTTCGGCGTCGAGGCCCTCGGTCAAGCGGTTGAGCCGGACCAGCGGTGTACGGCCGACCAGCTCGGTGACGTTGTCATAGATCTTGCCCATGCTGCGCGTCCCTTCTCGGTCTACTCCAACGAACACTATTCTGTCGGCGCACAGTCGTACGGTTGGGGCATGGCTCACGAACTCTCCCCAGGACCGGACGCGCCGCCTGTCGACGAATTAGCCAGTGCCGAGGCGACGCTGCAGGTTCTTCAACAAGTAGTCCACGGTATTGCTTCCGATGATTTGAAAAAGCAGACCCCGTGCCGTGAGTTCGACATTGCGGGGCTGACCGATCACCTGCTGAACTCGATCACGGTGTTGGGCGGGGCGGCCGGTGCGGAACTGCCGGAGCGCAACCGCGACGACTCTGTCGAACGGCAGATCGTCGGCGCCGCCCGTCCGGCGCTGGACGCCTGGCACCGCCGCGGGCTGGACGGCACGGTTCCGTTCGGCGACAACGAGGCCCCCGCCCAATTGATGGTCGCCATTCTGTCGCTCGAATTCCTGGTTCACGCTTGGGATTACGCATCAGCGATTGACCAGCCGATCGACGCTCCGGACTCGCTGACCGAGTACGTGACAGCACTGGCCCAGCGGATCATCACCCCGGAGGGGAGGGTCAGGGCCGGGTTCGACGACCCGGTCGACGTCGCCGCGCACGCTTCCAAGCTGGACCGGCTCGTCGCCTACACCGGCCGGGTGCCCGTCAGCGGGGCGTGATCCACGTCTTGGCGAACGCCAGGAAGGTGTCGTTCTCCTCCGGCGCGCCGATGGTCACCCGCACGCCATCGGTGCCGTAGGGGCGGACCAGCACGCGGGCGTCGGCGGCCTGCTCGACGAAGTCGGGCGTCTGCTCGGGCGACAGGGGCAGCCAGACGAAGTTGGCCTGCGACGGCGGGAAGGTGTAACCCAGCTCGCTCAGCGCGGCGCAGACCCGGCGCCGTTCCTCGACGACAGCGTCGGTACGCGCCAGTAGTTCGTCGGCGGCGTGTACCGAGGCGATCGCTGCAGCCTGCGACACGGTGGTTGCCGTGAACGGCACGTAGACCTTGCCCAGGGCGGTGATGATGTCGGGATCGCCGACGGCGTAGCCGATGCGCAGGCCAGCCAGGCCGTATGCCTTGGAAAAAGTGCGCAGCACAACGACATTAGGGTAGCTGCGGGCCAGGCCCAAGCTGTCGGGGAGCATGCCGTCGCGGATGTACTCGACGTAGGCCTCGTCGATGACGATGAGGATGTCCGACGGCACGGCGGCGACGAAGCGGGCTAGCTCGTCGGGGTCGACGACGGTGGAGGTCGGGTTGTTCGGGTTGCAGACGAAGATCAGCCGGGTGCGGTCGGTGATCGCGGCCAGCATGGCGTCCAGGTCGAAGGTGTAGTCGCGCAGCGGCACCTGAACCGCGGTGGCGCCGGCGACCCGCACCTGCAGGGGATAGATCTCGAAGCTGCGCCAACCGAAGATCACCTCGTCGCCGACCGATGAGGTGATTTGGATGAGCTGTTGACACAGGCTGACCGACCCGCAGCCCACGGCGATGTGCTCGGGGGCGAAAGCTTGATGCTTGCTCAGGTGCTTGGCGAGGTGCTCTTTGAGCTCCACGTAGCCGTTGTCGGGGTAGCGGTTGATGGTCTCGGCGGCCGTGGCGATGGCAGCGCGGACGCTGGGAAGCGGCCCGTGCACGGTCTCGTTGCTGGCCAGCTTGATGGCACCCAGCACGGTCTTACCCGGGGTATAGGCCGGTAGATCGGCCAGTTCGGGGCGCAGGCGGGCGGTCACTCGGTCAAGTCTAGGGGCCTGCCGAATTCGTTCCCGGGCCGCTCCGCTCCTGCCCGAAGGAAGCTGCTTTGCCACGAGCCGTGGACGCTGTGTACTCTCATCCATCGGCGGTTCGGGGCATCAACCAGGCTCCGGTACGCTCAGGTAGTTCAGGAGGCGTGCCAGAGCGGCCGAATGGGACTCACTGCTAATGAGTTGTCCCCCTTAAAGGGGACCGGAGGTTCAAATCCTCTCGCCTCCGCCGCGGCTGATTCGTCAGCCACGAACAATTGAAGATGTACGGCGCCCGTAGCTCAACGGATAGAGCATCTGACTACGGATCAGAAGGTTAGGGGTTCGAATCCCTTCGGGCGCACTCACAGTGTTCACCGCTATCGTGGAGCGGTTATTCTCGTTCGAAACTAATTTCTGCGCCGTTTAGTCGGGGTGCTGGACGGGTGGCCCGACAACGGGTCGCGTGCAGGAAACTGCTAACGGGGGCACCGCCTTGCCGGCATATTCGCGACGTTTCGCCGTCTTCGGCCCCCACCTCCGTAACTGGTGGAGCGGGCCGGTCGACTACGCCGCGCAGGTGCATTACTTCACCCAGCGGGAAATCTCGGCACCGATCAAATTGCTCATCGGCGTCGGTACCGCGATCAACGGGGTGATCTCGCTGCTAGTCCTGCTTCCCTCAGCGCATACCCCCGCCGCGCGAGGCGTTGTCGCCATGTTCGCCGTGCTACAGCTCTTCTGGGGGTGGGTGTGGTGCTATCGACCGTGGCCGTCGCGGCGGACATCGCTCGCCTTCGTCATCTCCGCTGACATCGGGATAGCAGCGGTCGCAGTGTTGGATGCAAGCTGGCTATTGGGATTGTTCGGGTTCAACGCCTTCGCGATGATCTCGGTTTACCTGATGTTCTTCGACGGTCCGAAAACGCTTGTTGTGCATGCCCTGTGGATACTTCTCGCGACTGCGGCCTTCGCCGTGCACGCCAGTATCCTCAACAACTTCGACGAAGTCGCCTTCACGGCGAAGACACTCGCGTCGGTGGCACCGGTTGTCGCGACTCCCCTGGGAATTCAACTCGGGATCTGGGCCCTGCGCAACGAAGCGAACGCCTCGGTCATCGACCCACTGACCGGCGTGCTCAACCGGCGCGGCCTCCACCTGCACATCGGAGATCTGTGGCGTGACGTCACACCGACGGATGCCGAAGTCGCCGTCATGGTGATCGACCTGGACCGCTTCAAACACATCAACGACACCTTCGGCCATACGGTCGGTGACGAGGTCCTGATTCGCAGTGCTCGACGGATCACTCGGGTGGTGAGCAGCAGCGCATTGGTGGCCCGGACCGGCGGTGAGGAATTCGTGGTCGTCGATCTTGCCGGACCCGGCCAGGCAAAGCGGAGCGCAGACCGCATCCGGAATGCGATCGCCGCGCCGAGCGACCATGCGATCACCGCGAGTGTCGGTGTCACCAGCGTCGTCATTGCGCATTTCACCGCTGCCGGAACCGATCCAGTGCCATTGCTCGAGACAATCGTCGAACGAGCCGACTATGCGATGTTCGACGCAAAACGCAACGGCGGTAACGCAACAATCCACATATCGCCTGTCGACGAAGGTGAATCCGCTAAGCCCTGAGCAACAACCCGATTCTCGGGGAACGGTACTGGCACCAGCTGTCTGGGGAATGGCCATGCCCTGTGCCCGCCCACTACCTCAGCGATCCGGCACCGTGACGAACTTCCGGTTGACGAGGCTGGTCGGATGGCTCAGAGTTAATGAAGTGGGAACCGTAAGTGAAGTTATGTTGATCGAGCAGCTGGTGGACCGCTTGGCGGCGGCCTACTCCGACCTGCCTCGTGACGACGTAGCTCGCGTGGTGGCCAACGCGCACGATCATTTCCAGCACAGCGCGATTCGCGAGTTCATCCCATTACTGGTCGAGCGCCGCGCTCGCGCTGAGCTCTCGCGCAGCGAATCGTTGCTGGTCTGGTCGTCGTAACCGACCGGGTTAGACAGCCCCGGCGTTCTCGCCCTCATTGGTGTACTCGGGGGCGTTCGGCTGGGGAGCATTACCCGTGCCGCCAGCGTCCTGGCCCTCTTTCCAATACAGGTCGTCGGTCGGCAGTGGCGCGGGACCGGTGCCACCGGCGTTCTCGTTGGCGTCCCAGTAGTACGGGTCGGTGGTATCCGGCCACAACAGGCCGCTGCCTGAGTCGTCGGCAGAGGCCGTCGCAGCGGCAGAGAGCGTGATCGCGGTCATCGCCAGGGCGGCGAGCCCCGCCGAGGCCAGTTTTGCGCGCACCATCACGAACGGATCTCCTCCTCGTAGGACATCAACAGTCGCCGACGTCGGCCAGCGGCAGAAGAATTGTGCCGCACTTTTACGGCGAGGGAAACCTGACGTCCGGTCAGGAACGCAAGCTGACGTCGTGCAGTGCGGCCAGCGGAGCCAAATCCAGCTCCTCGGAGTGTGCCGGGCGAAGGCGTCGCGCGATGAATCGGACCGAGTAGACCTGAACTGCTCCAATCAAAATGAGGGGCCACAGCGCGCCAGCCGCCGCCGACCAGAAGCCGCGGGCAATGTCACCGGGCGGGTCAACGGACTGAAAGTGTGGGCTGACCAACCAGGCAGCGACGGCTACGAGCAACGCTGCCGCCAGGTACAGGTCGATCCACATGACACGAGAGTCCCAGAAACTTCTTAAAAAGAGATGGTGCAAGTGTGTGAAGGTGCTGAGAGGGATCGAATGGATGTGTGACCGTTATCACTACGTGATGGTCAGGCCCCCGTCGACGACAATTGTCTGCCCCGTCACATAACCCGCCGCCCGAGACGCCAGCCATATTGCGGTAGCGGCCAATTCGGCCGGATCGCCTAGTCTGCCCAGCACGATCCGTGGCAGCTGCTGTTCCAAATAGCCGGGCTGGTAATCGTCGGTCATCTCGCTCCTGAAGAAGCCCGGCGCCAGCGCATTGACGCGAATTCCCTTGCGGGAACCCCACTGTTGAGCTAAATCGCGGGTCAGCCCCATCACCCCGGCTTTGGAAGCGCTGTATGCGGCCTGTGGCAGACCGCCGGTGGTGATGCCAAGAATGCTGGCAATATTGATGATTGAGCTTCCGGGCTGCATCACCCGCCCGCAGGACTGCGCCATCCAGTACGACCCGTTGAGGTTGACGTCGATGACCTTACGGAACTCTTCGGGGGTTTCGCGGGTCGCCGGTACGGCGGTGCCCACCCCGGCGTTGTTGATCAGCACGTCGACTCGGCCGAATTCACTGATCGCGGCATCGACCAGCTGCTGGCATTGCTCGGGGTCGGCGACGTCGGTCTTTCGGGTGTGCACCTTGCGGCCGGCTTGTTCGACGAGGGCCGCGGTGTTCGCGAGTTGCTCCACCCGCCGGGCGCCGAGCACCAGATTCGCGCCCGCCTCGGCGAAGGCCTGCGCGAATGACACCCCCAGGCCCGAGGATGCGCCGGTGACGATCACGACCTTGCCGTCGAGGCGGAATGAATCGAGCACACTCATGATGGGTTCCTCAGGACCTGGCGGGCGATCGCATACTTGTGCACCTCGGTCGGGCCGTCGTAAATGCGGAACGCGCGCATATCGGAAAAGATCATGCCGACCGGTGTTTCGTCAGAAATGCCCATACCGCCGAGGATTTGCACACAGCGGTCGGCCACCTTGAACAGTTCCTCGGACACGTAGGCCTTGACCATCGAACTCTCGTGGCGGCCCTTGGCGCCGGTGTCCAACGCCCAGCAGGCCCACCAGATAGCGAGCCGGCACTGTTGCAGCGCAATCTCGTTGTCGGCCAACATGAAGCCCACGCCCTGATGCTCGCCGAGCGGCTTACCGAATCCGGTCCGGGTGCGGGCATGTTCGATCGCGATCGAATGGGCTCGTGACGCCGCACCCAGCCACCGCATGCAGTGCGTCAACCGTGCTGGGGTAAGCCGCAATTGGGCGTACCGCAACGCCTGGCCAACCTCGCCCAACACCGCCGACGCCGGCAGGCGCAGGTTGTTGAAACCGATCACGCCGTGGCCCTCGACGTAGTTGCGATCCATCGTGTCCATCACACGCTCGAGCTCGATACCCGGTGTCTGTCCATCGCACAGGAACAGCGTCGGGCCGTCGGCGCCATGGGAATTCGGCGCCACCCGCGCCATGATTATCCAGGTCCGCGCCTTGTTGGCTCCGGTGATCAGCCACTTGCGTCCGTTGATCACGTAGTCGGTCCCGTCGAAAACCGCTTCGGTGGCAAGCTGATTCGGGTCGGATCCGGCTCCGCCGGGTTCTGTCATCGCGAACACCGACCGCTGCCTGCCGTCAATCACCGGAACCAGGAACTTCTCGGCCTGCTCCTCGGTGGCGATCTTGGACAGCACGAACATGTTGCCCTCGTCGGGGGCCGCGCAGTTCAGCGCGACCGGCCCGAGGGTTGACCAGCCGGCGGCCTCGAACAGCACGGCCTGCTCGCGGTGCGACGGCTCACGACCGCCGAATCGGTGCGGCGCCTGAAAGGTCAGCAGGCCGGCGTCCCGGGCCAGTCCGACGAGTTCGGTGCGCAGCTCCTCGTCGGGACCGTGCCGAGTGACGCGTGGATCCCGTTCGTAGGGAATGATTTTGTCGACGACGAACGCGCGTATCTCGTCGCGTTGCGCCGCCAGGTCGCTGGGAATCTCGAAATCGATCATCGTTGCCCCTCCATCAGTGCCAAAGCTCGTTCAAACAAGCGCACCGTCGCGATATGCAGGCGATCGCCAATCTCCTTGGGCGCCAGACCCGCAGCGGCTCGTGCGTTCGATCCCTCCAGGATGATGCCGAGTTTGAAACAGGCCATCACCGTGTACCAGTCGATGTTGGACAGGTCGCGGGTGGTGTTCTGCGCATAGCGCTCGATCAGTTCGTCCGGGGTGGCCAGACCACCGGCATCCATCAGGACGTTGGTCAACACCGAGTCGCGGCCGGGCGTGAACCAGGTGGCCAGCATCCAGCCGAGGTCCAGCAGGGGATCGCCGATGGTGCACATCTCCCAGTCGACGATGGCCACCACCTCGGGACCGGTCGGCGAGAACATGACGTTGGCGGCGTGGTAGTCGCCGTGCATGATGCCCGGCTGCCACTCGGCGGGCTGGTTCTGTTGCAACCAGGTGGCGACGGCATCGACGTCGCCGATATCGGGACCTGAATAGTTGTCCAACCCGCTGTAGGACTCTAGCTCGGAAAGCCACCGCGGCACTTGGCGTTCCAGGAATCCCTCTGGCTTGCCGAAGTCAGCCAGGCCGACCGCGACATGGTCGACGGCGCCGAGCTTGGCCACCGACTCGGCCATCGACAGGCCCATCTCGTGGCGGATAACAGAGTCGCCGGCATGCAGCGCGGGCAGTGCGGCACCGGCGTTGAAGCCATCGACCGGTTCCATCAGATAGAAGACCGCGTCGCCGAGTACCGCAGTGTCCTCGCATACCGCGATCAGCCGAGGGTGCGGGACGTCTGTGCCGGCCAGCGCGTGCAGCACGCGGGTCTCCCGCAGGATCACCTTGTTGCTCACCGGTCGCAGGTGGCGGGGCCCCCGGCGGAATACGTACTCACGGCCCGATCGGGTAAAGCGAAGCATGACGTTCTGGGTGCCACCGGCGATCTCGGAGGCGTTTTCCAGTGGGCCGTCGCCCAGGCCCTGCTCCGACATCCACGCGCTCACTGCGCTCAGGTCGTCCACCCCGGTGAACCTACCGTACGGTTGGTTGAGCCAATCCCTTCGGCCACGGCAACCGGCTGTCGATAGTGCGGAACACGCTCCAGCCGACCACCGTGCCCAGCGCGATCGACAGGATCGCTGCACCGGTGACCCCGAGGCTGGCCACACCGACGTTGCCGCCGGTGGCGGCCTGGGTCACCGACTCGAAGCTCAGGGCACCAGGGACCAGCGCCCAGAATGCCGCGAGCATCATCACGATCGCCGGGGGAGACGTCTTGATCCGCGCGGCCAGCATCGCGAACGGAACTGTCAGGAATGCGCCGATGAAGCCGGAATACGCTGCGGCCACGAACTTTCCGGCGATCGCCTGCCCAACCAGCGCGACAGCGATCGCGGCGGCCAGCCAGAACAATGAGCCGCGGGGCGCGGACAGATAGACGTAGAGCCCGACTGCCACCACGAGGATCGCCACGTATAACGACCAGGGACCCATCTGCGCTGAGGCCGCCTGTGGTTTGACCTCTCCGGCAACGTGCACACCCAGCGCCACCCCGAACACCAGCAGCGCCAGCTGGGCGATGCCGTAAACCAGCCGACTGGTGCCCCCGATCAGCTGATTGCTGGCCAACTCCATCGCGCCGATGGTCAATGCCATCCCGGGCAGCATCGCCACGAGTGCGGGCGCGATCACCCGCAGCAGCCCGTCGTTGGCGGTGTCGGCGACGAACCAGGTGGCCAGGATGGTGACGAGCGTCGCCGCCAAGGTGGGCAGTACCGGACTGAGCGATGGAAACGGTCGGCCCAGTTGGGCGACCGCCCCGACGACCAGGCCGAGGAACAGGTATCCCGGCAGCGATGCCCACGTGGGGTTGATGACCATGCCGAAACCGATTGTCGTAACGGCATATCCGATGGTCGTCGCGACCGGACCGAAACGCGGACGCAGGTTGCGCGCCTGGTTGATCGCCCCGATCGCGTCGGCGGGGGTGATCGCCCCGACGGAGGCCAGGGTCGCGATGTCGTCAATGCGGCCGGCCATGTCCAGCTGCAGTGAGTACGTCGTCGAGGTGTCCACCTCGTAGCCGACGGTGCCCACCTGAATCATCAGGACGGTCGGTAGCACGACGATCCGCACCGGTTGGGTGGTGTACTGCGCGGCGATCGCCAGTAGCCGCGCGTATACCAGCTGAGTCGGCTGCTCGACCTCGAGCAGAGCGATGCCGATCTCTCGCAACATCGCGGCGACCTCAGGCTGGTCGTGGGAGTCCGGTGGACTCAGCGCCTCCGGTGGTGTCTTACGGATCTTGTCGAGGATCCGTGCCCGCCGGGCCCGCCGTTTTTCGTCCATACCAGCATCATTGCGGATGCGTGGCGGTCTCAGGTGTCGGTTCGGCGGGGTCGGGCGTGGCTTGCGGCTGTCGGTTTTTCTGCCACGGCCAATACCCCGTGATCTCCAGCTCCAGCGAGAAACTGAGGAACGTGCGGATTAACACGATCCCCGCCAGCACGGCCACACTTCGTGCGTCGGGTGTGACGGCTACCGTGCGGATGATGTCGGCGGCCACCAGCAGTTCCAGGCCGAGCAGGATCGAGCGGCCAAGCTGCTGGCGAAACGCCCGGTAGGCATCGCCGGTGCGTAGTCGCCGGAGGATGCCCGCCGCTGAGAGCAACGCGCCGATCGCGATCACAGCGACGCCGACTGCGTCGATCGCCTTGCCGACCGTCTCGATGATCTCGAAGAAGTTCACCGACAGATTATCGGGCCGGCATCACCGCAGTCGCCGTTGCCGCGCCGCCGCCCTGCTGGGTCGCCCGTACCGACACCTGTTCACCGGTCTGCAGTGGCTGCGGCGGTTTGCGGGTGTCGGTGTTGATCACATAGGTCTGGCTGAAGCCGTCCTGGCTGCGGACGGTGACGGAGGTGTCGGAAGCCGCGGTGACGTCGCCTGTCTGAGTCAGCTCGGTGCTGAATCCGCCCTCGTCGTCGGAGACGACGTTCTGACCGTGCAGGGTCCGCTGAAAGCCACCGGGGCTACCGGGACCGCCTGGGCCGCCCCAGCCGGGCGGGCCGCCCGCGTTCCCTTGGCCTTCGCTACCGCCGGTAGCGGCGTAGACCACCACGCCACCAACCGCAGCCAGTGCTGCGGCGATACCGACGGCAGCCACCGTCGTTCGGGTTGACCAGGTCTTCGGGCGCTCAGTGGGAGTACCCCACACCGGTTGCTGTTCAGCACTCATGTCACCACCGTGGGGAGCTAACCTGGGCGCTCGCTGTGTGTGCGATCAGCGCGCCATGTGCGCAGGGTTTCATAGCGGACACATAGGTATGCCATAGGAATGCCTCATCGGCGTTCCCATACTGGAGAGCATGACCTCTTCAGCGGCTGAGCGTGTGGTGATGCGGCGAGCCGACGGAAACCCGATCACAGTTCTTGTGGTCGACGACGAGACCGTGCTCGCCGAGATGGTGTCGATGGCCCTGCGGTACGAGGGCTGGAACATCGCCACCGCCGCCGATGGTGCGTCGGCGATCGCGGCTGCGCGCGGGTCACGCCCGGACGCGGTGGTGCTCGACATCATGCTGCCCGATATGAGCGGGCTGGACGTGCTGCGCAAGCTGCGTGAGCAGAACCCGCAGCTGCCGGTGCTCCTGCTGACCGCAAAGGATGCGATCGAGGACCGTATCGCCGGCCTGACCGCTGGCGGTGACGACTATGTCACCAAGCCGTTCTCCATCGAGGAGGTCGTGCTGCGGCTTCGGGCCCTGTTGCGCCGCACGGGTGTCACCACCGAGGACAGCGGCGCTCAGATTGTCGTCGGTGATCTAGTGCTCGATGAGGACAGCCACGAGGTGACTCGCGCCGGCGAACCGGTCGCGCTGACCTCGACCGAATTCGAGCTGCTCCGGTTCCTCATGCGCAATCCCAAGCGGGTGTTGTCGAAAGCTCAAATCCTGGACCGGGTTTGGAGCTACGACTTCGGCGGTCGCTCCAATATCGTCGAGCTCTACATCTCCTACCTGCGCAAGAAAATCGACAGCGGGCGCGAACCGATGATCCACACCTTGCGCGGCGCGGGCTATGTTCTCAAGCCTGCGAGCTAGCACCTGGTCGCTGAGTGCGCGGTTGCTCGTCGGTCAGGTCTGCCTGCTGGCGGCGGTCTGCGTCGGTATCGGCGCCGTGACGGTGCTTGCCCTGCACCAATACCTGATCGGCGAGGTCGACAACCAGCTTCGCGAGACCGCGCACCGGTCGGCCATCATGTACGGCGAACCCCTGCCTCCGCTGCCGCCGTCGATGCGGGACAACCGGCCGCCGTGGCCGCAGCCGGGGCCCGGCCCACAGTTCCTGGACGCGCCCGGCCAACCGATCGGAATGGTCGCCGCCGTCATCACCAACGGATCCGCGGCTGAGGCGGGAGTGCTCGGCCCGGGCGGCGTGCGTGCGGCGGTACCGCCCGGCGCGCTCACGCAACTGGTGCAGAACGACGGACTGCGCCACCCCGTCACTCGCAATCTTGACAATTTGGGTGCCTATCGGGTGATCGCGGTGCGCAGTCGGTTGACCGGCGAGACGCTGGTGATCGGGCTGAGCATGGGCAACGTCAACGCAACGCTGTGGCGGGTGGCGCTGATCTTCGGGGTGGTGACGGCAGTCGCAATGGCGGTGGCCACGACCGTGGGCATCTGGATCAACCGCCGCGCGCTGGCGCCGCTGACCCGGGTCGTGGCGACCGCGGGCGAGGTGGCGAATCTTCCGCTCGACCGCGGTGAAGTGCAGTTGCCGGTTCGGGTTTCCGAACCCGACGCGAATCCCTATACCGAGGTGGGCCGGCTGGGCCTGGCGCTGAACCGAATGCTCGACCACATCTCGACTGCACTGTCGACGCGGCAGGCCAGTGAGAGCCGGGTGCGCCAGTTCGTCGCCGACGCCAGCCACGAACTGCGCACCCCGCTGGCCGCGATCCGCGGTTACACCGAACTGGCGCAGCGGAAACGCGACCAGGTGCCCGACGACGTCGCGCATGCGATGGGCCGGGTGGAGTCCGAAGCCGTCCGAATGACGCAACTCGTTGAAGACCTGTTGCTGCTGGCGCGGTTGGATTCTGGCCGCCCGCTGGAACGTGAACCGGTCGACCTGTCGCGGCTGTCGGCCGACGTCACCAGCGACGCTCACGTCGCCGGGCCGGATCACCAGTGGAACCTGGATGTGCCAACGGATCCGCTCTACGTCACCGGTGACGATGCCCGGTTGCACCAGGTGGTGGCCAACCTGCTGGCCAACGCTCGCACTCACACTCCGCCCGGGACATCGGTGACGCTGTCGCTGCATGCTGAGCCGGACGAGGCGGTACTGCGGGTGTCCGATGACGGTCCGGGCATTCCGGCCGAGTTGCAGTCGGAGGTGTTCGAGCGCTTCGCCCGCGGCGATACGTCGCGATCCCGCAAGGGCGGGTCCACCGGACTGGGTCTGGCGATCGCGTCGGCGGTGGTGCGGGCGCATAGCGGCAGCATCGAACTGCGCAGCGTGCCTGGCTGGACCGAATTCACAGTGCGGTTACCGCGGGCTGTCGAATCGTGATCCGCGCCCGACATCACGGCGGGCTGGCGGTTCTACTGCTCGCGACGGCCGTGCTCTACGTGTGGGACCTCGGTGCCAGTGGCTGGGCCAACCCGTTCTATTCCGCTGCCGCCCAAGCTGGTTCGGAGAGCTGGACGGCCTGGTTGTTCGGGTCCAGCGACGCTGCCAACGCCATCACCGTCGACAAGACCCCCGCGGCGCTGTGGGTGACGGGGTTGTCGGCGCGGCTGTTCGGTGTCAATCCATGGAGCATCCTGCTGCCGCAGGCGCTGGCCGGGGTGGCTGCGGTGGCGGTGTTGTACGTCGCGGTGCGACGGGTCAGCGGGCCGTGGGCGGGCTTGTTCGCCGGTGCGGTTCTGGCATTGACTCCGGCGGCGGCGCTGATGTTCCGGTTCAACAATCCCGATGCACTACTGGTGCTTTCGCTCGTTGTCGCCGCCTACTTCACGCAGCGCGCGCTGGACCGCAACGCGGCTTGGTGGTGGCTGCCGCTGGCCGGTGCCGCGGTTGGAGTCGGCTTCTTGGCCAAGATGCTCCAGGCGTTCTTGGTGCTGCCCGCCCTTGCCGTCGTGTTCCTGTTCGCCGCCGACGTACCCATCAGGAGCCGATTGGTACGGCTCGCCGCCGCGGTCGGCGCCTTGGTCGTGTCGGCCGGCTGGTATCTGCTCTTGGTCGCGCTGTGGCCGGCCGATGCGCGGCCCTACATCGGCGGTTCGCAGCACAACTCAATTCTGGAATTGGCGCTGGGCTACAACGGTCTGGGTCGGCTCACCGGCGAGGAGACCGGGGGGCTGGGCAACCTCAATCATGACGCCGGCTGGACGCGGCTGTTCGGCCCTGAAATGGGCACGTATATCGCGTGGCTGGTACCCGCCGCGGTCTTTGCGATCATCGCCGGCCTGGTGATCACCCGGCGGGCACCGCGCACCGACCTCACCCGTGCGGCGCTGCTGCTGTGGGGCGGGTGGCTGGTCGTCACCGCGGTGGTGTTCAGTTTCGCCAACGGCATCCTGCATGCGTACTACTCCGTTGCACTGGCCCCCGCAGTCGGCGCCGGTCTGGCGATCGGCACGACTCTGCTGTGGCGGCGTCGCGGTGATGTCCGGGCTGCCACCACGCTTTCCGGGATCGTCGTGATCACCGCGGTTCTGGCCTATATTCTGCTGCAACGGAATTCGCAGTGGCTGCCTTGGCTTCGAGTATCTGTTGTGGTCATCGCGATAGCCAGCTCGCTCCTTCTGTTGGTGGTGGGGCGTCTGCCCCGGCGGGTGGGCACTGCGGTGGGCGTGCTGGCCCTCGTCGCCGCGCTGGCCGGGCCGGTCGCCTTCTCACTGGCCACCGTCGCCGCACCGCACAGTGGCGCCATCCCGTCCGTCGGCCCCTCGGGGGGGAGCGGCGGACCGCCGGGCGGATTGTTCGACGCGCCCAAGCCCGGCATCGAGCTGACGGCGGCGTTGCGCCGAGACGCCGACGAATACACCTGGGTTGCTGCCGCCGTCGGATCGAGTAACGCTGCCGGATATCAGCTGGCCACGGGCTTGCCGGTGATGGCTGTCGGCGGCTTCAACGGCACCGACCCCGCCCCTACCCTCGAGCAGTTCCAGTCCTATGTCGCGCAGCGGCGTATCCACTGGTTCGTGGAGAGCGGCATGCCTGGATTCGGGTTCGGTAACCGCTCTGGCAGCGACGCCGCCGAGCAGATCCAACGCTGGGTCAGCGCGAATTTCACCCCTCGCGAGGTAGACGGCGTGACCGTCTACGACCTGTCGCAAGGATTCACAGCGGCCACATAGCAAACACAAATTCCCCGCCCACCGCCACCGTAGACGATCTAAATATGACCATCACCGACGTCCGCGTGGCACGCCGACGCAACGCAGCCCTGATCGCTTCCGACCGCGGCGTGCCCGTGCTCGACGTCGTGGTGCCGGTCTACAACGAGGAGGTCGCGCTGGCCGACTCGATTCACCGGCTGTACCGCCACCTGAGCGAGGACTTTCCGTTCTCGTTCCGGATCACCATCGCCGACAACGCCAGCATCGACGCCACCCCAGCGGTCGCCGCCAAGCTGGCCGACGAACTGCCCGAGGTGCGCTCGGTGCGCCTCGAGCAGAAGGGCCGGGGGCGGGCGCTGCACGCGGTGTGGTCGACCTCGGATGCGCCGGTGCTGGCCTACATGGACGTCGACCTGTCGACCGACCTGGCGGCGCTGTCACCGCTGGTGGCCCCGCTGGTGTCCGGGCATTCCGACCTCGCGATCGGCACTCGGTTGGGCCGCGGTTCCCGGGTCGTGCGTGGGGCGAAGCGGGAGATCATCTCGCGTTGCTACAACCTGATCCTGCGCTCGACGTTGTCCGCGAAGTTCAGCGATGCCCAGTGCGGATTCAAGGCGATCCGCGCCGACGTCGCTGCCGAGCTGCTGCCCCACGTCGAGGACACCGGCTGGTTCTTCGACACCGAGCTGCTGGTGCTGGCCGAACGCAGCGGCCTGCGGATCCACGAGGTTCCCGTTGACTGGGTCGACGATCCGGATAGCCGGGTGGACATCGTGGCCACCGCAGTCGCCGACTTGAAGGGAATCGCTCGTTTGCTCAAAGGTTTCGGTACCGGCCAGATCCCGGTCCAGGCGATCGGCGCCCAGTTCGGCAATCAGGCCGGGGCACCGAAGTCGCTGCTGAATCAGGGCGTGCGATTCGCGGCTATCGGCATCGCATCCACCCTGGCCTATCTGGTGCTGTTCCTGCTGTTGCGTCCGATCGGACCGCAGGGCGCGAACCTGGTCGCCCTGCTGGTGACCGCGATCGCCAACACCGCGGCCAACCGGCGGTTCACCTTCGGGGTCCGTGGCCGTGCCGGCGTCGCGCGGCATCAGTTCGAGGGGTTCGTCGTCTTCGGTATCGGACTTGCCCTGACCAGCGGTGCACTGGCTCTGTTGCACCTGCTTGGCGAGCCGCACCGCGTCATCGAACTGCTGGTGCTGATCGCGGCCAACTTGATGGCCACCGTCGTCCGCTTCGTGCTGCTGCGCGGCTGGGTGTTCCACCCCCGTCGCACCGGCCAGACTGTTGGAGCCAAGTAATGACTGTGCTCGTTGAACACGCAGAAACGCCGGTATCGGCGCAGCCGCAGGAGGCGCCAGAGTCTGCGCGGCCGCGATGGGTGCGGCCGGCGCTGTTCGCACTGCTCGCCGTGACCGCGGCGCTCTACCTGTGGGGTTTGAGTGCCGCCGGGTGGGCCAACGATTACTACGCGGCCGCTGTGCAGGCCGGCACGCAGAGCTGGAAAGCGCTGCTGTTCGGTTCGATCGACGCCGGCAACGCGATCACGGTGGACAAGCCGCCCGCCGCGTTGTGGGTGATGGCGCTGTCCGGACGGCTCTTCGGGTTCGGCACACTGTCGATGCTGGTGCCCGAAGCCTTGATGGGTGTGGCCTCCGTGGCGCTGGTATACGGCGCGGTGCGCCGTGTCAGCGGTTACGGGGCAGGCCTGCTGGCCGGCGCGGCGCTGGCGCTGACTCCGGTGGCGGCGTTGATGTTTCGCTTCAACAACCCGGACGCACTGCTGGTGCTGCTCATGGTGGTCGCCGGCTACTGCGTGATCCGTGCGCTGGACGGCAAGGCCACCACCCGCTGGATCGCCCTGGCCGGTGTCGCAATCGGATTCGCGTTCCTGGCCAAACTCCTGCAGGCCCTGCTGGTCACGCCCGCACTTGCCCTGGTGGTGCTGGTCGCCATTCCGGGAAGCGTGTGGCAGCGGCTGCGTGACCTCGCGGTCGGCCTGGTTGCGATCGTGGTCTCGGCCGGCTGGTACCTGGCCTTGGTGAGTTTGTGGCCCAGCGACTCTCGGCCCTACATCGGCGGCTCCACCAATAACAGCCTGTTGCAGCTGACTCTTGGCTACAACGGCCTGGGCCGGGTGTTCGGCGGCGACGGCAACCCGGGCGGCAGTTCCGGCGGGGGCCCCAGCGAGGGCCCCGGCCCGGGTGGCGGGATGTTTGGCGGGTCGACTGGCATCACCCGGATGTTCGACGCCTCGATGGGCACTGAGATCTCTTGGCTGCTGCCCGCCGCCTTGATCGGGCTGGTGGCAGGACTGTGGTTCACCCGGCGGGCGCCACGCACCGACCACACCCGCGCGGCGCTGCTGCTGTGGGGAGGCTGGTTGCTGGTCACCGCGGTGGTGCTCAGCTTCATGAAGGGGATCATGCACCCCTACTACACGATTGCCCTGGCACCGGCGATCGCCGCGGTGATCGCCATCAGCGTTCGAGAACTGTGGCGTGGCAAGCAGTTTGTGGCGTCTCGGATAGTGCTGGCGGCCATGCTCATGGGCACCGGCGTGTGGAACTTCATCCTGCTCGATCGCACTCCCGAGTGGCTGCCCTGGCTGCGATGGGCGGTGCTGGCCGGCTCGATCGTGGTCGCCGCGGTGTTGCTGGCCGGCGGACATCGCCTCGGTCGTTGGACGGTTGTGCTGGCCGCGGCGGGTCTGCTCATCGGTCTCGGCGCTAGCGCTGCCTACACGGTGGAGACCGTGGCGACCAGCCACAGCGGCTCGATTCCGACCTCGGGCCCGCCCCGCTCCGATAGCGGTATGGGCTTCGGCGGCCCCGGTGGCCCTGGTGGACAACGGGCATCCGATAATGCCGAACTCAAGACGATGCTCACCCAGGCCGATAATCGTTGGGCCGCAGCGACTATCGGGTCCATGAGTGCGAGCCCGCTGGAGTTGAGTACTGGCGCCTCGGTCATGTCGATCGGTGGCTTCGGTGGTGGCGACAACTCGCCGACACTGGAGCAATTCCAGTCCTACGTGGCCGCGGGACAGGTCCACTACTTCATCGTGAGCGACGGCCCCGGTGGCGGCCACCATGGGCCCGGCGGCGACTCGGGTGCGGGCACTCAGATCACCAAGTGGGTGCAACAGCACTTCACCGCAACCGATGTGGGCGGCACCGAGGTATACGACCTGACTGTTCCGAACTGACCTGTCCAATTCCCTCCCAAGAAGGCCCGTGCTTCGTACCATCTGGTGTATCAGCTGGCGGGAGTACGGGTCATGGGGAACGCAGCACGCATCGGTCGGCTCGGGGCACTGGCGGTGGCGCTCGGGGTAGGTTCGGCGATCGCGAGCATGCCGTGTATCGCCGCCGCCCAACCTTCGGATTCGCCGTCAGCGGCGTCTGGCGCAACTGCGGGGCCGCACGCCGGCGGGCCGGCCCGCGCGCCCGACCGCACCACCCGCACTGCGTCGAAAGTGGCTGCGCCGAAAGCGAATTTGACGGCAGCCAAGCCCATGCGCAGTGGCGCACCGGTCCTTTCTGGCGCGGCGAAGCTCCCCACCCCCGATAGGGCTTTGCAAACGTTGACCGCTGTGCTGGAGTTGGTGGGCAGTGAGTTGCAGCGGATCGGGCGCGGTCGGCCCGCCGGGCCCGTCTCTGGTGTGGTGACCACCACCCCGACCACGGGCCCCAACCTTCTGACGAATCCTGGTGCCGAACTCGGCGACGCAGCCGGATACGGGAACAGCGCAGTGAGCGTGCCTGGCTGGACGGCGACCGGTACACCGACAGTCGTCCAGTACGGTGAACTCCGCAACGCGTGGCCGGTCGGTCTCAGCTTCGCATGGCCCAATCTCCCGGCAATCGTGTCATTCCCCGGCGTCAAAGCCGCGCCGCCCAATGGCGGCAACCAGTTCTTCGGCGGCGGTGACGTGGCCACCTCGTCGCTCTCCCAGACGGTGGACCTGGGTGCTTCCAGTGCCGCGATCGACAGCGGCGGGGTGCCGTTCAACCTCAGCGGTTACCTGGGCGGTTACCTCCTGGACCCGTCCTACGCGACGGTGAAAGTCACGTTCCTGGACCAGAATCAGCTCTACCTCGGAAGTTCCACGATCGGGCCGGTCTCTAATCTGGATCGCTGGGGGCAGACCGGATTCCGTCAGCGCACCTCCACCGGGACCGTGCCGGTAGGCACGCGCAGCGCCGTCGTGACCCTCACCATGCACGACCTGAATCCGGTCGTGATCGGTTTCACCGCCAGATACAACAATGCGTACGCCGACAACCTGTCGTTCAGCATCGGCACCGCCCAGTCGGCGCCACCCGCACCGCAGCCGCCGGCGTCCAATGTTGGGCAGCTCGACCATGTGTTCCTGGTGTATATGGAGAACAAGGGCTACAGCGACATTGTCGGAAGCCCCAACGCGCCGTTCACCAACAGCTTGATCAACGCGTACGGGTTCGCTGACAACTACTACGCCGTGACCCATCCCAGCCTGCCGAACTATTACGCGATCGCCGGGGGACAGGTATTCGGCAAAACCTATAACTGCGAGTCGGTGTGCATCAACGATCCGAACAACCTCGCCTTCACCATCGACAACGCGGGTAAGACGTGGGCGGCGTACGCGCAGGGCATGACGCCCGGGCAGCCACTGTTGTCGACCGGGAACTATTCGACGGACCAGACCCCCTGGCCGGCCTTCGCCGGAATCGGCGACAACCAGGCCTACGCGGCCGCGCACATGTTCCCGCTCACCCAGATGGCCGTCGACCTCCAGTCGAACGCCACCACACCGGACTTCGTGTGGTTCGCCGCCGACGAGAATTCCAACGGCGAGGGCCCGGTCAACACCCTGGCGGGGGTGGCACACTTCGCGTTCTCGCAGGTCGACCCGCGCCATCAGTACAACGTCTCCGCGCTTGACCAGTTCTTGCAGGAGAACGTGCCGACGATCATGAACTCGGAGGTCTGGCAGACCACGAAGTCGGTGCTGATCGTCACCTTCGACGAGGACAACAACAACATCACGCTGGGCTTCGGTAATGAGGGCAATCACGTCGTCACAGTGGTGATCCCATCGCCGCTGGCGGTCAGTGACGGCGGGATGAAAGGCGGCGCGTTCGTCGTCACCGACCATTACGACCACTACAGCACGCTGCGCACCATCGAGGATGCCCTCGGGTTGCCGACGATGACCAACAACGACAAGTACGCTGAGCCGCTCAACGGATTCTGGACCTGAGCCCGTCGCTCTAGGCGAGGATTGTGGCTATGGAACACAAGCCGCCGAGCCCCGTCATCGAGGCCGCGCACGCCGAGCACCTGACGTCCCTGCCGTTCGAGGACACCGCTGATTTCGCTGACGCCGACCGTGGTTTCATCGCCGCCTTGACGCCGTGCGTGGTCAAAGCCGCCGATGGACGGGTGGTGTGGGACAACGACGCCTACGGGTTCTTGGGCGGTGACGCACCGACGTCGGTCCATCCAAGTCTGTGGCGACAGAGCACGCTGGCCGCCAAGCAGGGCCTCTACGAAGTGGTCGAAGGTATCTACCAGGTGCGCGGACTGGACCTGTCCAACATCAGCTTCATCGAGGGCGACACCGGCATTGTCGTCATCGACCCGCTGGTCTCCACCGAAACCGCGGCCGCCGCTCTGGCGCTTTACCGCGCGCATCGCGGTGATCGGCCCGTCGTCGCCGTCATTTATACCCACTCCCACGTCGACCACTTCGGCGGTGTTCTCGGGGTGACCACGCAGGCCGACGTCGACGCGGGCAAGGTCGCCATCTTGGCGCCCGAGGGGTTCACCGAGCACGCGGTTCAGGAGAACGTCTACGCAGGTACCGCGATGGCGCGCCGGGCCGGTTACATGTACGGAGCGGTCCTGGACCGTGGGCCGCAGGGGCAGGTCGGCTGCGGGTTGGGCCAGACCCCGTCGACCGGTGAGGTCGCGATCATCGTGCCCACCGTCGACATCACCACCACCGGCGAGACGCACACCATCGACGGTATCGAGATCGAGTTTCAGATGGCCCCGGGCACCGAGGCGCCCGCCGAAATGCATTTCTATTTCCCGCAATTCCGCGCCCTGTGCATGGCCGAGAACGCGACGCACAACCTGCACAATCTACTGACGCTGCGCGGGGCCCTGGTCCGCGACCCGCACGGCTGGGCTGGGTATCTGACCGAGGCCATTGACACCTTCGCCGACCGCACCGACGTGGTGTTCGCCTCTCATCACTGGCCGACGTGGGGACAGGACAACATCGTCGGTTTCCTTTCCCTGCAACGTGATCTCTACGCCTATCTGCACGACCAGACTCTGCGCCAGCTCAACCAGGGCTTCACCGGCATCGAGATCGCCGAGAGCTTCCAGATGCCGCCCGCGTTGCACAAGGCGTGGCATGCCCACGGCTACTACGGTTCGGTCAGCCACAACGTCAAAGCCGTCTACCAGCGCTACATGGGCTGGTTCGATGGCAATCCCGCGCGGTTGTGGGCGCATCCGCCGGAAGCGATCGGCCCCCGCTACGTCGAGGCGATGGGCGGCGCCGACCGGGTGGTCGAACTGGCGAGGAATGCCGCCGATTCCGGTGATTATCGTTGGGCAGCAACACTACTGGACCACGTCATCTTCACAGACGAAAACCATGCCGACGCCCGCGAACTCTACGCGGACACTCTGGAGCAGATGGCGTACGGCGCCGAGTGCGCGACGTGGCGTAACTTCTTCCTCTCCGGTTCCACTGAGTTGCGCGACGGTAACTTCGGTACGCCCACCCAGGTGTCGCCGACGACGCTGCTCGCTCAGCTCACCCCGGAGCAGATGTTCGACGTGTTGGCGATCAGCGTAAATGGCCCGCGGGCCTGGGATCTCGACATCGCACTCGATATCACCTTCGCTGACCTCGGGACCAATTACCGGCTCACCCTGCGCAACGGTGTGCTGGTCTACCGCGAGTGTGACGCCGACGAGTCGACGGCGACGGCCACCATCCGGTTCGTCAGCAAGCTGCGGCTATTGGCCGTCGCAGCAGGTGATTTCACCTCACCGGGCATGGAGACCACCGGTGACGCCCAGGCGCTTCAGACGCTGCTCGGTGCGCTGGATCAACCCAATCCGAGCTTCAACATCATCACGCCCTAGCCGACGTCGATGACGACCTTGCCGATCGCTTTGCGATCGGCGACGTAACGCAGTGCGGTGGCCGCCTGCTCCAGCGGGAACCGCGCACCGAGGTAGGGGCGGAGCCGTCCGTCGGCGAACAGCTGCGCCAGCTCGGCGTCGTCGCGACCGATCTCGTCGGGGTAATCGGTCGCGAAGGTCCGGATCTCCATGCCTTGCACGGTGATTCCCTTCAACAACACCAGGTTCAACGGAATCGCCGGTATTGAGCCGGCCGCATAGCCGAGCGTGACGAACTTTCCGCCGCGGCCCAGGCTGCGCAGCGCCGGCTCGGAGTAGGGTCCGCCGACGGGGTCCACCACGATCTGCGCGCCACTGTCCCCGGTGATCTCCTTGAGCCGGGTTTTCAGGTCCTCTGTGTCGTAGTTGACGACGGCGTGCGCCCCGCGCTGACGGCACACTTCGAGCTTCTCGGCACCCGACGCCACGGCAATCACCCTGGCGCCCATCAAGACCGCGATGTCGACGGCGGCCAGGCCCACCCCGCCGCCGGCGCCGAGCACCACGACCCAGTCGCCGGGCGTGACCGGTGCGACCGTGCGCAGCGTGTAGTAGGCGGTCCGGTTGGTGACCCCGAACGCGGCGGCGTCGGCATAGTCGGCGCCGTCGGGAATGTGCGTGAGACCGCGGGCGTCCACCAGTGCCTGCTCGGCGAAACCACCGACAAATGTGGTGGCCGAAACCCGGTCGCCGGGGCGAAGGTCGACCCCTTCACCCACGGACAGCACGTCACCGGCCAGCTCACTGCCCGGGCTGAACGGGGGTGGCACCTTGATCTGATACTTGCCTGCGATGAGCAGCACATCGGGATAGTTGACCGCGGCGGCGCGCACCTTGACCACCACCTGCCCGGGACCCGGGGTGGGGTCGGGCAGTTCATCCACGACGAGGTCCTCTGGGGTGCCGTATTCGCGGCAGACGACGGCGCGCATCAGCGCTCTCCTTTCGGCGCGCCGAGCCCGCGCAGGCAGAACCCGACGAGGTGGCTGATGTCCTTGCGACCCGGTTGGTCGGTGGAGTCCACGTAGCGGCGCATCGTGCCGACGGTACACACGAACACCGCGTCGGCATCACGCTGGGGATCGGCACTGCCCAGATCGCGGATCGGCTCGACCAGCAGCTCGCGCATGGCGGCCATGGTCTCCTCCTCGCCGAGTCGCCGCTTGTCCGAATCCGACATCTGCCCGACCAGCGCCCTGCTCATGCCAATCAGTTCGGGGTCGGCCACCTGGGCCAGCGCCCCGCTGATCCAGCGGGTGATCTTGCCTTCCGGCGTGTTCTCCTTTTCCATCTGGTGCTCGAGGTACGAGACCACAAGACCTACACCGCGTTCCATGACAGCCAGCATCAGGTCGTCCTTGCCGGCGAAATAGCGGTAGAACGCCTTGTTGGACACCCCGGCCGCGGCGACGATGTCGCTGACCCGCGGGGCGTCGGGGGAGACTCGCTGCATCACCGTGATAGCAGCCGACAGGATGCGTTCCACCTCTTCGGTGGCCTCCCGCTGGCGATCGTCGAGCGCCCGATCCACGGCGGCCGCGGCCCGGCTGGTCACGGCGAAACAGGTAGCGCGGGAATGCGATCGATCAGGTGTCCGTACTTTTCGCGGGCCCGCTCGATGCGGTTGGTCAAGAACTCGCTGGGCCAGACCGGATCTTCGGCCTCGTACTCTTTGAGGATCTGACGGGCGAGGTTGACCTTGTGTGCCTCCGTGGGCCCGTCGGCCAGGCCCAGCGTGATCCCACCGAGCAGCGCACTGGTCAGCGGCATCTGGTCGGTCAGCCCGAGGCCGCCGTGCACCTGGATCGCGCGCAGGCCGATGGACTTGAGTACGTTCGAGGTTTGGATCTTGCAGGCCGCGATCTCCTCGCGCGCGGCACGTTCGCCTGCGGTATCGACGAGCCAGGCGGCGTGCAACACCATCAGGCGGAACTGGGTCAGCTCGACGAAGGAGTCGGCGACGAACTCCTGGATCAGCTGCTTGTCGGCAAGCAGACTGCCCTGGGTGAAGCGACTTTTCGCGCGCCGGGCCATCATGTCGATGGCGCGCTGCGCCACCCCGATCGAGCGCATCGCGTGGTGCAGGCGGCCGCCGGCCAACCGGGACTGCGCGACGTGGAAGCCCTGCCCCTCCCCGCCCAGCATCGCCGATGCGGGCACCCGGACATTGTCGTAGTGCACGAGGGAATGGCCGGGGTCGTGGGGGTGCGAGCCAACCAGGTGGTGTGTGGCTTCGATGTTCACCCCGGGGGTGTCGGCAGGCACCAGGAACGTCGACGCCCCCGTGTGCACAGGCACGTCGGGATCGGTGATCGCTACGACGATGAAGAACGACGCCACCGTTGCGTTGGACGACCAGTACTTGCGGCCGTTGATGATCCAGTCTGCGTCTTCTCCTGAACCGTCGCGGACCGCGCGGGTGGTGAACACCCGCGGATCGGAGCCGCCTTGCGGTTCGGTCATCGAGAAGGTCGAGAAGATCTCGCCGGACAGCAGGCCGGTCAGGTAACGGTCCTTCTGCGCACTCGTGCCGAACCGGGCGAGGATCTCCGCGTTACCGGTGTCGGGAGCCTGCGTGCCGAAGATGATCGATGACCATGTTGCGCGGCCGAGGATTTCGTTGATCAGCGTGAGCTTGACCGCGCCGAAACCCTGCCCGCCCAGCTCAGGCCCGAGGTGTGGCGCCCACAGACCCTGGTCACGGACCCGCTGCTTGAGCGGGTCGACGATCCGGCGGCGCTCCTCATTGAGCGGCAAGAATTCGCAACTGGGGAAGATCACTTCGAGCGGTTCGATGTCCTCGCGGACGAAGTTCCGGATCCACTCGAGCTTCTCCTCGAACTCCGGCTCGGTGGAAAAATCCCATGCCATTGCGTGACTCCTTAGGGGATGCCGCCGTCGGCCCGAAGGATCGACCCGGTGGTGAAGCTGGATGCGTCCGACATCAAGAACAATGCGGCGCCGATGATTTCAGCGGGCTCGCCAGCCCGCTGCAGGGCGTGCCGGCCGAACGGATTCTCAGTGCCGAAGTCCCACGCCTTGCTGATGTCAGTTAAAAAGGGCCCCGGCATCAGGGTGTTGACGCGCACGGTCGGCCCGAAGGCCGCGGCCAGACCTTCGGTCATCGCGTTCAGGCCGGCTTTGGATGCGGCGTACGGAATGAACGACGGATGCGGCCGCAACGATCCGTGGGTGCTGACGTTGATGATGACCCCGCCGCCGTCGGCGACCATGCGTTCGCCCACTAGTGCCGAAAGCCGGAACGGCCCTTTGAGATTGAGGTTGACCACGGCATCGAACAGTTTTTCGCTGACGTTGGTCAACTTGTCGTAGGTCGGTGACATACCGGCGTTGTTCACTAGCACGTCAAGCTTGCCGAACCGGTCGTAAACCGCCGACACCAGCCCATCCAGCTCGTCCCAGCGGCCGACGTGCACACCGTATGGCATTGCAGTGCGGCCGGTTTCGCCCTCGATCTCCTTGGCTGTCGCTACGCACGAGTCGTACTTGCGGCTGGCGATGACCACGTCGGCGCCGCAGCGCGCGGCGGCCAGCGCCATCTCGCGGCCCAGCCCGCGGCTGCCGCCCGTGATCAGTACCACCCGGCCGGTCAGGTCGAAAAGTTCATCTGCATAGCCCATTTAGGCCGCCTCCCCAGACTGCACCAATTCGGCGGCGGTGGCGATCAGACCGGGCACCATGGCGCCGAATGCCTCGGTCATTGTCGGGTCGCCCTTGCCGCTGGTGACCGCGGCAGCATATGTCTTCTCCAGCACGATGCCCAGCTTCCAGTTCGCCAGCACGAGGTAGTAGTGGATGTTTTCCGTCGACAGGCCGCTGATCGCCTCGTAGTGCGCCAGCAGCTCACTACGCGTCGGCATGCCCGCCATCGGCAGGTAGAAGCCACCGTCCTTCGGCTGCTCGCCGTCATAGCCCAGCAGCGCCCACGCGACGTCGAGCAGCGGGTCGCCGATGGTGGTCATCTCCCAGTCCACGATCGCGGCCAGCCGCCCCGGTGCCCCGTGGGCGTACATGACATTGGCGAACTGGTAGTCGCCGTGCATGATGCCGGGCGTGAAGTGCGCGGGCCGGTTATTGCCCAACCACTCCGATGCGACGTCCAGGCCGGGCAGTTCGCGCACCTGAAACGCGGATAGGAAGGACAGCCAGCGGTCCACCTGACGTTCGTGGAAGTTGTCGGGCCTACCGAACCCCTCGAGCCCCTGGGCCTTCCAATCGAGTCGGCCGAGTTTGGCTGCGCCTTCGACGAGCTGGAACGCGAGGTCCCGGCGAGCGCCGAGATCGGTGTCGAATGGCGTCTCCCAGCCGCCGTCCATTGGGCTCCAACCGTCGACCTCCTTCATCAGGTAGAAGGGTTTACCCAGCACCGCACCGCTCTCGTCGGCGGCGATCAGCTCGGCATGCGGCACGTCGGTGCCCGCCAGGGCGCGTTCCAGCCGAATCTCGCGGAGCAGCTCGCCCAGCCGCCGGTCGTCGGCGCGGGGGCCGGGCATCCGCAGCACCATGTCCTGACCGCCGCGGGTGATCCGATAGAGCATGTTCTGCGAGCCGCCCTTGAGAACCTCGGCGGCGGGCTCCTCGCCGGCACCGGGGGTCTCTTGGGTGTCGAGCCACCGGCCGAGTGTCGCGGTGTCCAGGTCGACGGGGTTTTCCGTTCTTGTCATGGAAATCCTCACTCTCGTCGTGGAGAATAGCATTCTCGTGACGTCGAGCCGCTAGCGTTGGCGAGCGCAGTGAGCGAAAGGGGCGACGATGACCGGTCCGCTGGATGGCATCAGAGTTGTCGAGCTTGGGGTGTGGGTCGCCGGACCGGCCGCCGGGGGAATCCTGGCGGACTGGGGCGCCGACGTCGTGAAGATCGAACCGCCTACCGGTGACCCGGCCCGGCAGTTCGGCCGGATGCTCGGTCTCGACGACGGCAGCAACCCGCCGTTCGAGATGGACAACCGGTCCAAGCGCAGCATCGTGGTTGACCTGACCACCGACGGCGGCCTGGCAACAGCGCGCCAATTACTCGAGGGTGCGGACGTTTTCGTCACCAACGTGCGCCCCGATGCGCTGGCTCGGCTCGACCTGGATTATCCGAAGGTGGCCGCGCTCAACCCCGGCCTGGTGTACGGCCTGATCACCGGATACGGCGAGACGGGTCCGGAAGTCAACCGCCCGGCCTACGACGTCGCGGCGTTCTGGGCCCGGTCCGGGGTGGCCGACCTGCTCACCCGTCCAGGCGACAGCCCGCCCTTCCAACGCGGCGGTATGGGTGACCATATGACCGGCATGACACTGGCTGCCGCCATCAACGCCGCGCTCGTTGCGCGCGGCCGCACTGGCGAGGGGCAGCTGGTCACCACCTCGCTGTACCGTCAGGGCACTTACACCGTGAGCTTCGACCTCAACACGTTCTTGCTGAGCGGGCGGCCCATTGCGATCGGCCAGCGCGAGACCATGTTCAACCCGTGCATGAACAACTATCTGGCGGCCGACGGGCGCCGGTTCTGGATTGTCGGGTTGGAGGCCGACCGGCACTGGCCATCGCTGTGCCGGGCGGTGGGCCATCCGGAATGGTTGAGTGACAACCGATTTGCCACCGCCCGCGACCGGGCGATCAACTCCCGTGAGCTCATCGCGGCACTCGACGAGATCTTCGCGACCAAGCCGCTGGCGCAGTGGGCGCAAGCATTCGACGATGAACCCGAGCTGTTCTGGTCTCCGGTGAACTCGATGGAAGACGTCCTCGGTGACGAGCAGTTCCACGCTGCAGGCGGTCTGGTCGACGTTCCCGACGATGGCGGGTCGCTGCCGATGATCGCCACACCGGCCGATTTCCATGGCACGCCATGGGCGCCGCGGTCGGCCGCCCCGAAGCTCGGTGAGCACACCGAGGAGATCCTGGCCGAGCTAGGCGGCCGCTAACCCCCGCAGCACGGCGTGCACGAACCCCAACTTGTCGGCCACCGGCTGGCTGATCTCGAACGGGTACAGCGGGCCCTTGCCCATCGCGGTGTTGACTCGGTTGAAGAACAGTGAGATCCACTTCCAGTCGTCGAGCAGCCGCTGGATCGGCGCCTCGGCGTAGGACTCCAGCGGGACGACATCGCGCGGCGCGGCGAAGCGCACCCGGTCGGCATGTAACACCATGCCCGCTTCCCGGCTGGTGTCGATGGTGTCGGTGATGTGCAGGTAGTGCGCGAAGCACTCGGCGAAGTCCTCCCACGGATGCATGGTGGCGTACTCCGAGATGAATGATGACCGCCAGTCGGCCGGTGCGCCGAATTCGTAATGCCGGGTCAGGGCGTCGGCGTAGCTGGCTCGCTCGTCGCCGAACAGTTCGCGACAGCGCGCCAGGTAACGCTGCGCGCCCACGCCAGTCTCGACGAGGACGTTCTGGTAGTAGTGGCCGGCTTCGTGACGGAAGTGGCCCAGCATGGTGCGGTATGGCTCGCCCAGCTGTACCCGCAGTGATTCCCGGTATGCGTCAAGGGATTCCACCAGATCGATGGTGATCACCCCACCCGCGTGCCCGATCATGATTCGCTCGCTGGTGCTGTAACTGGACAACAGGTCGAAGGCCAGGCCACCGTCGCGCTGCCAGTACGGCTCGACCGGTAGGCCGAGTTCGTCGAGCTGGTAGACCAGCCGGCGCAACGCCTGGGTGGCCGGCAGCAGCTTCTCGCGGGCGATCGTGTCGTCGGGGTCGGGTTCGCGCCGGATCAGCGCATGGGCCAGGCACCGGCCCCGGGCCGTGACTCCCGCCGACTCCGATGCCAGCCAGTTGCAGGCCAGCGGTGTGGACTGGGTGCAGCGCGTCCACCTGACGCCGTCGACCATCGCCGCCCCATCGCTCAGCGCCACCATCGACCTGCTCGGCAGATGCAGGCCCACCGGGGTGCCGCACGACTGACACGCGCTGCCCTCGAAGGGAACGAAGTCGCGGCACACCGGACAGACGAAGGCGCGCATGGGCCTTATCGTTGCACGGGCGTCAGCACCGAAAGGACTATCTCACTCATGCAGTTGCTGCTTGTCAGGCATGCGTTGCCGCACCGGACCGAGGCCGGCGAAGGAGCCGATCCCGAACTGTCCGGGCAAGGCTGGCAGCAGGCTGCGCGCCTGCCAGAAGCGCTGGCCCGATTCCCGATCACCCGGCTGGTCAGCAGCCCGCAACGGCGCGCGATCCAGACCGCTGAACCCGTGGCGCAGGCCCGCGAGCTGACCCTCGACGTCGACGACCGGCTCGCCGAGTACGACCGCGGCATGTCCCACTACGTGCCGATCGAACAGGTGCGCACCGAACGGCCCGAAGAGTGGGCCCGGATGGCGGAGGGCAAGCTACCCAGCAGCGTCGACGAGCACGAGTTCCGCGGCCGGGTAGGCGCGGCGCTATCGGACATCGTCGCCGCCGCCGGACACGAGGACACGGTGGCCGTGTTCAGCCACGGCGGGGTGATCAACGTGATTCTGCACGAGCTGCTGGGCACCCAACGACTGCTGTCATTCCCGATCGACTACGTGTCGATCACCCGCCTGCTCTATGCCCGCAACGGGTTCGGCACCGTGGCGGCGGTGAACACCACCGAGCACGTCTGGGACCTCCTACCGCGCAATCAACGCTATTAGCTATACATAGCTGGTGACTTCACTAGACGGGCTCGACCTGGCAGCACTGGACCGGCATCTGCGGGCAGTGGGGATCCCGCGCACCGGGGAGCTGCGGGGCAAGTTCATCTCCGGCGGTCGTTCCAACCTGACTTTCCTGGTCTTCGACGACGCCTCCACCTGGGTGCTGCGGCGCCCGCCACTGCACGGGCTCACGCCGTCTGCTCACGACATGGGCCGCGAATATCGCGTGGTGGCTGCGCTGGCCGACAGCCCGGTGCCGGTGGCACCGGCGGTGACGATGCGCGATGACGACTCCGTGCTGGGTGCGCCATTCCAGATGGTCGAGTACGTGGCGGGCAACGTGGTTCGCAGCCGGACCGACCTGGACGCCCTCGGTGGTCCCGACGTGGTCAGCGCGTCGGTCGACAGTCTGATCCGGGTTCTCGTCGATCTGCACGAGGTCGACCCCGCTGCCGTGGGCTTAAGTGACTTCGGCAAGCCGAGCGGCTATCTGGAACGGCAAGTGCGGCGATGGGGTTCGCAGTGGCAGCATGTCCGGCTGCCCGACGACCCGCGCAACGGCGATGTCGAGCGGCTGCACGCCAAGCTGGCCGACGCGGTTCCCGAGCAGAGCCGCACCTCGATCGTGCACGGCGACTACCGCATCGACAACACTATTCTCGACGCCGATGACCCGACTGTTGTTCGCGCCGTGCTGGATTGGGAGATGTCCACCCTCGGTGACCCGCTCTCGGATGCGGCGCTGATGTGCGTGCACCGCGATCCGGCACTGAATCTGATTCTCAACGAGGAGACGGCCTGGACCGCACCGCAGATGCCGTCGGCTGAGGAGCTTGCGCACCGCTATGCGGTGGCGTCCGGACATCCTCTGGCGCACTGGGATTTTCAGATGGCGCTGGGGTATTTCAAGCTGGCGATCATCGCGGCGGGCATCGACTTCCGCCGGCGAATGGCGTCCGAGCGGTCCGACAACGACGACCGCGCCGGGGAGGCGGTTGCCGTCCTGATCAGTCGCGGCCTGGAGACGCTGAGCTAGTTGCTCCTGGCGGCTTTGAGATTCTTCTTCGCCGCGCGGCGAAGTTGGAAGATCCGCGCCGCCCCCGCCAGCACGGTCACCAGGCCGCCGCACACCGCGGCCATGAGGATCGCCACCCCGGCCGGCAGCGACCAGCGCCAGCCCAGGAACGCGAATGACGTCGATTCGGTGTTTTGGGCGATGAAGATCAGCAGAATCGTCAGGATCAAGAATCCGACGATCAGCGAGGACCATAGTGCCGCGGCACGGGTGAATTTGACCTCGTTGACCGACGCCGCCGGGCTGGGTGCGGGCGGCTCCGAGGGCGGCGGCGCCGGGGTAACCGGCAGCGTCGGATCGTAGGGCGGGCCCGGAACTTCACTGCTCATCACACTATCTTTGCCCGTTCTGAGCGATAAGGAAACAACCGGGGTTTAAACCTGGGCGGCTGGTGGTCACTGCCGCTACTGTCGGTGAAACACGTCAGGGGTGAAAGGACGCTCATGAACGCGTCGCGGGGCGGAAAGCGACTGTGGTTGGCAGCAACTCTGTTCATGCTCGTCCTGCCGGTGGCAGCGGCCTGCGGCAGCGCCAATCCGCTTGGCGGCGGATCGGCGTCGGGTGATCTGAAAACCCTCGTCGTCGGCTCCGCGGACTTCCCGGAATCGAAGATCATCGCCGAGATCTACGCCCAGGCATTGGAAGCAAACGGTTTCACGGTCGGACGGCAATTCGGCATCGGCAGCCGCGAGACCTACATTCCGGCGGTGCGCGATCATTCGATCGACCTGGTGCCCGAGTACACCGGAAATCTCTTGCAGTACTTCGATCCCAAGACGACGGTGACCACACCCGACGAGGTGGAGCTGGCGTTGTTCCGGGCGCTGCCGGGGGATCTGTCGATCCTCACTCCGTCACCGGCCAATGACACCGACACCGTTGCGGTTTCCGAATCTACGGCACAGAAGTGGAATCTCAAGACCATTGGTGATTTGGCGGCGCATTCCCCGGAGGTGAAGTTCGGTGCCCCCTCGGAGTTCCTGAACCGCACCGAGGGACTGCCGGGGCTAAAAGCCAAGTATGGCTTGGACATCAAGCCGGACAATTTCGTCGCGATCAGTGATGGAGGCGGCCCGGCCACGGTGCGCGCGCTGGTGGACGGCACCGTCACTGCCGCCGATATTTTCAGTACCTCACCGGCGATCCCGCAGAACAAGCTGGTGGTGCTGGAGGATCCGAAGAACAACTTCCTGGCCGCCAACGTGGTGCCGCTGGTCAGTTCGCAGAAGAAATCCGATGAGCTCAAAAAGGTGCTGGATGCGGTGTCGGCCAAGCTGAGCACGGAGGGCCTCATCGAACTGAACACCGCCGTGTCCGGGAACTCCGGGGTCGACCCCGACGAGGCCGCACGAAAGTGGATCCACGACAACGGTTTCGACAAGCCGATCGGGAAATAGATGATCACCTTCGATACGGTCACCAAGACGTACCCGGATGGCACTGTTGCCGTCGATAGCCTGAGCATGGAGGTTCCGACCGGCACCCTCACGGTCTTCGTGGGCCCGTCGGGCTGCGGGAAGACCACCTCGATGCGGATGATCAACCGGATGATCGAGCCCAGCTCGGGGACGATCACCGTCGACGGCCGCGACATCGCCACGGTGAACCCGAACAATCTGCGGCTCGGGATCGGCTATGTCATCCAGAGTGGTGGGCTCATGCCGCACCAGCGGGTGATCGACAACGTCGCGACGGTGCCGGTGCTCAAGGGCGAGTCACGGCGCACCGCCCGCAAGGCCGCCTACGAGGTTCTGGAGCGGGTGGGCCTGGATCCCAAACTGGGGGACCGCTATCCGGCACAATTGTCCGGCGGTCAGCAGCAACGTGTCGGTGTGGCCAGGGCATTGGCCGCCGACCCGCCGGTCCTGTTGATGGACGAACCGTTCTCGGCGGTCGACCCGGTGGTACGCGACGAGCTGCAGGCCGAAATCCTGCGTCTGCAAGGCGAATTGCAGAAGACCATCGTCTTCGTCACCCACGACATCGACGAGGCGATAAAACTCGGCGACCGGGTCGCGGTGTTCGGGCCCGGCGGCACCCTGCAACAGTACGACGCGCCGGCGCGGTTGCTGTCCAATCCCGCCAACGAATTCGTCTCAGGCTTCATCGGCGCCGACCGTGGCTACCGCGGCCTGCAGTTCCGGCAGGCAACCGGGTTGCCGCTACACGATATTCAGACCGTGAAAGAGGCCGAGATCGACGCGCTTTCGCTGACGCCCGGCGACTGGCGGTTGGTGACCAAGGACGACGGCTGGCCGTACGGGTGGCTCAATGCCGAGGGGGTCGAGCTGCATCGGGGCGGAAGTTCGTTGTATGACAGCACCATCGCGGGCGGTTCGCTGTTCGAACCGGGTGGCACTCTGCGGCTGGCACTGGATGCGGCGCTGTCGTCGCCGTCCGGCCTCGGCGTGGCCGTTGACGACCACGGCCACGTGATCGGCGGGGTAAGAGCCGACGATGTAGTTGAGGCGCTGGACAGGCAGCGGGACCCGGCGGGGCAGGAGCGTAGCGACTCGGGTGGTGGCTGAGCATGAACTATCTGCTGACCCATCTCGACAAGGCCTGGGCGCTGACCGTCATCCACCTTCGGCTCTCGCTGGTTCCGGTGGTGCTGGGTCTGGTGATCGCGGTGCCGCTGGGCGCCTACGTGTGGCGGACCACTGCCCTGCGGCGGCTGACCACCGTGACGGCGAGCATCATCTTCACCATCCCGTCGCTGGCGCTGTTCGTGGTGCTGCCGCTGATCATCCCGACCCGGATCCTCGACGAAACCAACGTCATCGTCGCGCTCACGCTCTACACCACCGCGCTACTGGTGCGGGCGGTGCCCGAGGCGCTCGATGCGGTACCCGCCCAGGTGCGTGACGCTGCCACCGCGGTCGGCTATACCAGGCTGACGCGGATGCTCAAAGTCGATCTGCCACTGTCGATTCCGGTTCTCATCGCGGGTCTGCGCGTGGTCGCGGTGACCAATATCTCGATGGTGTCGGTGGGTTCGGTCATCGGGATTGGCGGGCTGGGAACCTGGTTCACCGAGGGTTATCAGGCCGACAAGAGCGACCAGATCGTCGCCGGCATCATCGCGATCTTCCTGCTGGCGATCGTCATCGACGTGCTGATCCTGTTGGCGGGCCGGCTCATCACGCCGTGGGCCCGGGTCAAGGCGTCGTCATGAACTTCTTGCACCAGGCGCTCGCCTACATCTTCACCGCCGCCAACTGGGAGGGGAGGGCCGGTCTGGGGGTCCGCATCCTCGAGCACCTGCAGTACACCGCGGTGGCCGTCGTCTTCTCCGCGTTGATCGCCATCCCGATCGGGATGGCGATCGGGCATACCGGGCGCGGCACCTTTCTCGTCGTCACCGGGGTCAACGCACTGCGGGCACTGCCCACCCTCGGTGTGCTGCTGCTCGGCGTGCTGCTGTGGGGGTTAGGACTGTTGCCACCGACCGTCGCGCTCATGCTGCTAGGCATCCCGCCGCTGCTGGCAGGAACCTATGCGGGGATCGCCAACGTCGATCCGACGGTGGTCGATGCCGCCCGGTCGATGGGGATGACCGAGACGCGGGTTTTGCTGCGCGTCGAAGTGCCCAATGCGCTGCCGCTGATCCTGGGGGGGTTGCGGACCGCGACGCTGCAGGTGGTCGCGACCGCGACGGTGGCCGCGTACGCCAGCCTCGGCGGGCTCGGCCGCTATCTGATCGACGGCATCAAGGTCCGCCAGTTTTATCTGGCTTTGGTGGGAGCGTTGTTGGTGACGGTGTTGGCCCTGGTGCTCGACGGGCTGCTGGCGCTGGCGGTGTGGTCCTCGGTACCCGGAACCGGGCGATTCCGGCGGATGCCGCAACCCCTGCTCGACGACGAGGTGAGTTTCGATGCGCAAGCACCCGCGTCACGGAAGGGTCGCAGTTCGCAACCTGGTTACGAACGGGGTGGCCCGTCGCATACGGTAGACGGGTGAGTGCAGCCAACGACGCGACAGAAAGCGCCTGGCCGGCCATCCTGACCTGGCGTGCGCACGACGATTCGCGGATGGAATCGGCTCGGGTCCAGCTATCGGGTAACCGGATCAAAGCCTATGGCCGCATCGTGGCCGCGGCCGCCGCGACGAATCCCGCCTTCAGCGCGTCCTACGACCTGGTGACCGATGAATCCGGCGCCACCAAGCGGCTGTCGCTGAGCGTGACCCTTGCCGAGCGGGATCGGCAATTGTCGATCGCCCGCGACGAAGAGAACATGTGGCTGATCACCGACCACCAGGGCCAGACGCGGGCCTCCTACGAAGGCGCCCTTGACGTCGACGTCGTCTTCAGCCCGTTCTTCAACGCGCTGCCTATCCGGCGCACCGGCCTGTACCGCCGAACCGATTCGGTGAATTTGCCGGTGGTGTACGTGAGTTTGCCCGACCTGACCGTCAAGCAGGCGTCGATCAGCTACACCAGCCTCGGCCCGGATAGCGGGGAAGGCATCAAGCTGCACTCGCCGGTCGCCCAGACCACGATCACCGTCGACAACGACGGGTTCATCCTCGACTACCCAGGACTGGCAGCGCGGATCTGATCACCCCGCCGGCGCGACCGGCGGCGGCCAGTTCTTCACGCCAGTTCTCCTCGCCGATGGCGATCGTCACGATCTGCGGGCGCGAGAAGCTGTCGTAGCGGATGCGGGCGGCGTGGCCGGCTTCGACCAGCTCGGCGACCGAACTCTTCTGAGCCAACGAGTCACGGGCCTGATTGAGCAGCTCCAGCGCGCGGTCCAGGGCAGGCAGCAGTTGCGCCGTGTTGGCTTCGCACATCGCCCGCACGAGGTCGGGGGCGGTGGCCGCGACCCTCGTGCCGTCGCGGAACGAGCCAGCAGCCAGGGCAAAGGCCAACGGCACTTCGCCGGCCGTGACGGCCAGTGCTTCGGCAAGCAGATGCGGCAGGTGCGAAATGCTCGCCGCGGCCGCGTCGTGCTCGTCGGACTTGGCCGGGACCACGACGGCATGGCAGTCCAGAGCCAGGTCCATCACCTGAGCCCACACGTGCGCATCGACGTGCTCGTCGACGCCGAGGACCCAGGGCGCGCCGGTGAACAGCCGCGCATCGCCCGCGGTCCAGCCCGAGTGCGCGGTGCCCGCCATCGGGTGGCCGCCGACGTAGCGATCCAGTAGCCCGGCCCTGCGCACCTCGTCGAGAACGGCGCCTTTCACGCTGATGACGTCCGTCAGTGGACAATCGGCGGCGACGTCCTTGACATGGCCGAGCAGTAAGGACACCGCCGGCATCGGGACGGCCAGCACGATCAGCGCGTTGCGATCGGCGGCCCATTGCAGGGCTTCAGTCAGGTCGGTGGTGGCGGCGAAGCCGTCGAAGCGGGCGCCCTGGGCGCCGTCGACGGATCGGTTGTAGCCGAACGCCTCACGGCCGGCTGCCACCGCCGCGCGCAGGAGCGACCCGCCGATCAGACCGAGGCCGAGGACGCACACGGGTGTCTTGGTCACCTGTCCAGGTTGACACATCAACGCGCCACGACTGGGGGGTACCTGGTCAAAACGCCTGATCAGCGACTAGCGTATGCGCCCATGGCGGCACAGCGAGCGCAGAACAGCCCGGGGTCGGACACCCCGGATGGCTTCGCGGTTGCCGTAGTGCGCGAGGACGGCAAGTGGCGTTGCTCGGCCATGAATGCGACAGTGCTGACCAGCCTGAGTGCCGCAGAGACGGAGTTGCGAGAATTGCGCAGCGCCGGCGCGGTGTTCGGGTTGTTGGACATCGACGACGAGTTCTTTCTGATCGTCCGGCCCGCCCCGTCAGGCACTCGACTGCTGCTGTCGGATGCGACCGCGGCGCTGGATTACGACATTGCCGCCGAGGCGCTGGAGACGTTGGACGCCGACATTTCTCCCGAAGACCTCGAAGATGCCGATCCCTTCGAGGAGGGTGATCTGGCTGTGCTTGCCGACATCGGGCTGCCCGAGCCGGTGCTGAGCGTGATCCTCGACGAGACCGATCTGTATGCCGACGAACAGCTTGGCCGGATCGCGCGGGAGATGGGTTTTGCCGACGAGCTGGCAGCCGTGCTCGACCGCCTCGATCGGTGATCTCATCTGACGAATCGTTGATTCGAGCGGCGATTTCTGCTGCTGGTTTAGCCGGCCCCGAGGACGTGCCGATCGGCGCGGTGGTGTTCGGGCCGGACGGCACCGAGCTGGCTCGTGCGGCCAATGCCCGCGAGCAGTTGGGCGACCCGACTGCGCATGCCGAGATCCTGGCGTTGCGGGCGGCGGCCCGGGTGTACGGCGACGGGTGGCGGCTGGAGGGGACGACGCTGGCGGTGACAGTCGAGCCGTGCACGATGTGCGCGGGTGCACTGGTGATGGCGCGGGTGGCACGGGTGGTGTTCGGCGCGTGGGAGCCCAAAACCGGTGCGGCGGGATCGCTTTGGGATGTGGTGCGGGATCGGCGGTTGACCCATCGGCCGGAGGTACGTGGGGGAGTGCTGGCGCAGGAGGGCGCCGCGCTGTTGGAGGGGTTCTTCGCCCGTCAGCGCGATTTGGGTTAGTCCGGCCGCGACACGTAAGCTCTTCGGCGGTGGCGTGTCCGAGCGGCCTAAGGAGCACGCCTCGAAAGCGTGTGACGGGTAACCCCCGTCCGAGGGTTCAAATCCCTCCGCCACCGCCATAGCCCTCCGACTGAATTGCCTGGTCGGAGGGCATTTGCGTCTGATCGTTTGGTGACTTGCCGGGCAACAACCAACTTCTAGAGTCGGCTCCATGGGTTTGCTGGACATAAACTGTGCCGCGCTGGACCAGCTTGCCGCGGATTGCCAGTCGCTGGGAGTCCAGATTGGGGCGGCGTCAATCGTTGAGCCAGTTGCGGCGGGTTGGTGGGCGACAGCCGTGGCGGTCAGCGCCGCCAACGCCGATATCACCCTTGCTGCTCAAGTGATGGCGGCGCGTATGTACCAGACAGCCGCCGGTCTGGTCACCGTGAGCCGGCAGTTCACCGCCACCGACAAGCTTTCGGCGGCCTACCTCCGTGCCCTGGTGACTGAGGTGTAGATGTCCGGCAGTGGTCCTATCCCGTCGTTATCGCAGGTTCGTGCGTGGGACACGGCACATCTGAGCGAGGCGGCGGCTCACTGGACCGACACCGCCACTACGTGGGAATACGTGTTCACCTATGTGCCATCTCTGATGGCCAGCCCGGGCGGTACTCCTTGGGAGGGTGTGGCCGCCGAGGCCGCCCAAGGGCGGGCTTACTCGGACCGCCTGAAGGTCCCCAGCGCGGCTGATCAACTTCATGATGCCGCGAGCCTCGCCCGTCGCGGAGCCGACCAGATCAGGTATGCCAAACAGCGGGTTCTTGACGCCGTGCGAAGGGGCGAGCAGGCCGGTTTCACTGTCGGCGAGTACTTTTCGGTCACCAGCCGACGAACAGGCACGCCCGCGCACGTCGCGGCCTCGCGAGCGCAAGCCGAAGCTCTCGCAACCGATATTGGCGCTCGTCTCGGTGAGCTAATCGCAGCAGATTGTAAGACCTCCGCTGAAATTGCCTGTGCTACAGCGGGTGTCGGCGATGTTACGTTCAACGATGCTCGGAAGCGCGTTGACGAGGGCGCCGTGAGATTCGTCGACTTCAAACAAGCACCCACGGATGACACCACAACTCCGCAAGTTCCAGGTGGCGGATACGGCAGTTACCACTATGGCTACCAATTCAGTACATCTGCGAGCTGGGACCAAGGAACAGATCATGAGCGAAATCCAACAGCTGACGTCCGTCGCGGTCCTGTTGGCGGTCCGGTGTAAGCGCTCTTGGAAGGCCACGGCATTCTGGGCTGCCCCGATCCTGCCAATCCTCGTCAGCGTCTATTTGCTCATTGTGGTTGCGACGTGAGCGGTTCGACGCGCTCAACGGGCAACTGGCCCAGCGGCGATAGTCGGCCTGACCGGTCTAACCCGCCGAAGGTAGCAGGCTGCGCAGGGTGCTCGTGACGAACGCCCCGAGTACTTCATCGCGTTCAGGGCCCAACTCCCGGTTGGTCGACAGCAGCGCGTACAGGCCGACCAGGAAGAAGGCGGCGCTGTGGTGGGCAGTGATGTCGGGGTAGACCTCGCCGCGATGTCGCGCGCGTTCGATCTCGGCGGTCAACAGCACGAACGTCGGGTGCCGTGGCCACTGCTCGTCGGGTCGCGACGATGAGAAGAGCATTCCGGTGACGTCGCGGAACAACGATGCGCCCCATTGCTTTTCGAGTTCGAGGACGAGCCGCACGAGGGTGTCCAGAACTGCGGGCAAGTCGTGCGGGGTGTCGAGGAATCTACTGAGCTCTTCGGCGAGCTGATCTTCGTCGAGCCGAATCAACTCCAGGAGAACGTGTTCCTTGGTCGGAAAGTGGAAGTAGAAGGTGCTGCGCGAGACGCCGGCCGCTTCGACGATCGCGTTGATATCGGCCGAGCTCGTGCCGGCCCGCTGGAACTCCTCGATGGCTGCATCGAGCACGCGGGCGCGCGTTCGGCGGCGCTGGGCTTCGCGGCCCGTCGAGGTGTCTGGCACCCGTTCATTATGCAGTCGGCCCGCCGATATCGCTGACATATGTCGGCGAAATCGCCGACGATCAGCCACAATGCTGGGTGAACGGAGACATTTCGTTGTCATTTGTCAGCCACCGTGTTAGACCTATGAACACCCAGGCCACGCACACGGGACGGTGTCGATGAATACCCGAGGTCAGCGCATTCTGTTGTGGACGGCGCCGCCGGCGGTGGCGTTGTTCCTGCTCGCCTACCTGGTGTTCCCGGTGTTCTGGCCACCGTTGTCACCGACGTTGACCCCCGAGGAGATCGCGGCGTTCTTCCGCGACAACACCACCGGCATCCTCGGCGTCGTGATCCTGTGCAATCTCATCGCCGGGACTCTGGTGCCGCTGTTCGCCGTCACCGCCGTGCAGATCTCCCGCGTCGCCACCTCGAGCAGCGTCTTCACCTACGCCTACCTCATCTGCGTCGGTATCGGCATGACGGCGTTCATCCTGGCCGACTACTGCTGGGGGGTGGCCGCCTTCCGGCCCGACCGTGACCCGCAGCTGATCAGTCTGCTCAACGACATGGCCTGGTTCTTCTTCATCGCGCCGGTCGGCACCATCATCGTGCAGAATCTGTGCTTCGCGCTCAGCGTCTACCTCGACGAGCGGTCAGAGCCGATCTTTCCGCGCTGGGTGGCTCACTTCAACATCGTGGTCGCCGCGCTACTGATCCCGAGCGCCTTCACGGTCCTGTTCAAATCGGGACCGCTGGCATGGAACGGTTCGGTGTCATTCACGCTGCGGCTCATCGTGTTTGCGGCCTACATCGTGGTGATGTTCCTCGTCCTGCTGCGCGCGGTGAATCGGCAGGGCAGCGAGCGGGCGGTGCTCGTGTGAAGAGCAAGAAGCGCGATCAGTGGATTGCGTTCTGGATGGTCCCGGCATTCTTCAGTATTTTCGGCCTGGTCTTCGTCCCGCTGAGCTGGATGATGCCGCCCCGGTCGCCGAGCGCTCCCGAGGCGCAGATCGTCGCGTTCATGCAGTCGCACAATCTGTTGGTCGCCTGTGCAGTTCTGACTCTGTTCTTCGGCTTCTCCGCGGTGGGGAATGCGGTGTACCTCATGCAGATCAAGCGGATGTCGGTCAGTCCGGTGTTCCGCTACACCGTGATGGTTGGCGCGACGACCGGTGCGATCGTCGGGATGCTCTTTCCGATGTTCTGTTTCGGCCTCGGTGCATTCCGGCCAGGATATCGGCCATCGATCTTGGTGATGCTCTACGACTTCGGCTATCTGGCGTACATCGGCTCGCTGGGCTGTTTCTGCGTCATGTGGATGGCGTTCGCGTTGGCGATCATTCTCGATCAGAACAATGTCCTGCCAAAGTGGTTGGGCTACTACACCATTTGGCAGTATATGACCGAGCTGATGGCGGCACCGGTGTGGATCGCCAGATCGGGGCCGTTCGCCTGGAATGGCCTGATGACGTTCTGGTTGGCGATGGTGTTGTACGTGCCGTGGCAGGTCATCGTCTACGTCTGCATCTATCGAGCCATCAAGAACCAGCCCGACGAAGAACTCGAAAACTCTTGGCTGGAAAGGACACTGACAACACCTGACATCCGGCCGAAGGCGACCACATGACAGCCGACGCCGACACGGGGCGCCGTATTCCCGGTGCGCCGAGCATGTGGTTCTTCGTCGTCGGCGACCTGATCATCTTCGGCTTCTATTTTGTCGCGTACATGTATTACCGCGGACAAGATCATGTGTTGTTCCTCCAGAGCCAGGCGCGTCTGAACCTCGATATCGGCGCGGTGAACACGGTCCTGCTGATCACCAGTTCGCTGTTCGTCGCGCTGGGAACTTCGGCTGCCCGCGTGGGAAAGCGGGCCGATGCGATCCGATTGTTCGGCGTCGGCCTGGCGTTCGGTGCGGCGTTTCCGCTCCTCAAAGTGTTCGAGTACGTTCCCGAGATCCTCGGCGGCGTAACGCCGGGAACCAACCTGTTCTTCATGTACTACTTCGTGATGACGGGACTGCACCTGTGCCATGTGCTGCTTGGCCTGGTGATCATCGGCTTCGTCATCCGCAACCTGCGGGCGACCGCGACGCCCGATATCGCGTTGGTGGAGACCGGGGCTACGTACTGGCACATGGTCGATCTCGTGTGGCTGGTCCTGTTCGCGTTGCTCTATTTGATGAGGTGAACCGCTGACGACGTATCTCCGCAATCCGCTGACGATCGTGTGGGCTGTGCTCACGGCGGTCACAGTCGCGTCGTGGTTGACCGCACGGGACGGCGGCGCAGCGCATCTGGTGAATGCGACGGTTACCGTCGTCGTCCTTGTCATCGCTGCGGTGAAGACGCAGATCGTCATCTGGCATTTCATGGAAGTCCGGCGCGCCCCAGCGTGGTTGAGGGCGACCACCAGTGGGTGGTTGGTTGTTCTCTTCGGGCTCCTGCTGGGCATGTACTTCTGGGATCTCTAGCTTCATCGCCAGGCCGGTTGGCTGCGGTCCTGCTGTGAATCCACGAGGACGAAGCGCGATTCCCAGGAACCTGACCTACCCTGGCGATCCGGAGACGCAGCGCTGTAGGCCGGACGTCATCGAGGACCGCTTGGGGGTATGTGATCATGACGACCGCTTCTACCAGCACTCGTCGTTTACTTTATGCCGCAATTGGATTGGTGATCGCGGCTGCCCCGGCGGTCGCGGTGTTCGCCGGGATCGGAACCCCCGCACCGCAGCTGGCGGCGCAGTGTCAGGACACCGACACCGAGGACAGCTTCTCGATGAACTGCGCCCCGACCGTCATCCCCGACACCAGCGACCAGCTCACCGAGGCCGAGGTCGCCGAGCCAGGCTTCAACGGCGGCGGAACCCACAGCAGTGGCGGCGGCGGTGGGGGCGGCGGCCACCACTAGCCTTCGATAGGCAGACTCCTGCGCGAGGCTCCGTGCCGTGTGGCGAACCGGTGTAATGGGCACACGGGCTAGAACCAACGCGGAGGTGCCTGATGGAACTGATTTCGCCAACCGATTCGATGTTCTTGCTGGCCGAGTCGCGTGAACACCCCATGCACGTCGGCGGCTTGCAACTGTTCGAGTTGCCTGAAGGGGCCGGCCCGGAATTCCTCGCCGACATCTACGCCGAGATGCTCGCCGACAACGACGTGCAGCCCACGTTCCGCAAGCATCCCGGTGAGCTGCTTGGCGGCATCGCCAACCTCACCTGGTCCTTCGACCGCGACATCGACCTCGAATACCACCTGCGTCGGTCGGCTCTTCCTTCGCCCGGACGGGTTCGCGAACTGCTCGAGCTGACCTCGCGGCTGCACGGCAGCCTCCTGGACCGGCACCGCCCGCTGTGGGAGACCCACCTCGTCGAGGGGCTCAACGATGGGCGGGTCGCCGTCTACACCAAGGTCCATCACTCGCTGCTCGACGGCGTCTCGGCAATGAAGCTCGTGCGTCGCTCGCTGTCCACGGATCCGCAAGACACGCAGGTGCGGGCGCCGTACAGCCTTGCGCCGCGTCGACGCACCAAGGAAAAGGACAGCGTGACGCCGGTGGGCGAGCTGAAACGACTGGCCGGATCGATCGCGGGCCTTGGCCCCTCGGCGTTGACCTTCGCCCGTGCCGGCCTGCTGGAACAGCAGCTGACGTTGCCGTTCGTGGCGCCCAAGACGATGTTCAACGTGGCCATCGGTGGGGCCCGCCGGGTTGCGGCGCAGTCCTGGCCGATCAAACGCATCGTCGCGATCAAGGACGCCGCCGGTGTCACCGTCAACGACGTCATCCTGGCGATGTGCGCCGGCGCCCTACGTGCCTACCTCATCGAGCACGACGCACTGCCGGACCGGCCGCTTATCGCCATGGTCCCGGTCAACCTGCGCTCCGAGAACGACCACTCCGGCGGCAATCAGGTCGGCAGCATCCTGTGCAGCCTGGCCACCGACCTCAGTGATCCCGGGCAACGCCTGGCTACGATCCACGCGTCGATCAGCGGCAACAAGGAAGTGTTCTCGCAGTTGCCCAGACTGCAGCAGCTGGCTCTGTCGGCGTTCAACGTTGCACCGCTGGCGTTGACCCTGCTGCCGGCGCTCGCGGCCGCGGCCCAGCCGCCGTTCAACATCGTGATCTCCAACGTGCCCGGCTCCCGTGAGCCGCTGTATTGGCGAGGAGCCCGGCTCGACGGGAATTACCCGCTGTCGATCGCGCTGGACGGACAGGCGCTCAACATCACGCTGTCTAACAATGCCGACAACCTCGACTTCGGGCTGGTCGGCTGCCGGCGCAGCATCCCGCATCTGCAGCGGTTGCTGGTTCACCTGGAAAACTCGCTGACCGCGCTCGAAGAGGCAGTCGGAGGGTAGCCGAACATAAAGAAGCGGCGGTGACCCCTCAGGGCACCGCCGCTTCGTTGTCCCCCGCTACGGGCAGGTGACCTGGATTTCGAAGGGCTTGGTCACCGGCTGCATCGGGTTGGCCATGTCCACACCCGTGGCAGTTCCGCTGATCTTGTAGGTGCTGCCGTCCTTGGTGACGGTCGCGTTGGCCCCACCGGGCACACCGGCCGTGTAACCCAGCGTCACGCCGTTGACGTTGCCGAGCCCGACGGACTGGACGGTCGAGCCGTCCGCGGACAGCACTGCTGCGATACCGGTCATCGCCTCGCCGATCGCGATGTTGACGTTGCCGCCCGCCGTCGCGCAGACGACCTGACCCTGGACGTTCTGCGCCTGGCCGTCGATCGTGACCTTGGTGCTGCCGGCGCCGGCGCTCGCGGTCGCTGACCCTGCCGCACTCGTTGTCGCCGCAGCGGAGGTAGTAGCGGTCGCGGTCGCTGTCGACGTTGACTTGTTGTCGTCCTTGGAACAACCGGATAACCCGGCCACCAAGACTGCGGCGCCGGCTACGGTCACCACCAATCCACGTTTCACCGATGTCTCCTTAGGTAGGCGTGATCCGTCGACATTGACGGATCATCGAGTGAAGTATGTGTCGCGAATTTCCGCTGGTGGCAGGAATGGACGAAATATCCGCCTGACAGCTGACTCGCAGTAATTATCTCGAGTACCGGGCAAATCCGTGTCGGCGCAAGAAAAGTCGGTATCTTCACCGTCGTGCAGACGTTACGAACTCCCGATGAGCGATTTGCCGAGATCCCCAATTTCCCTTATGTGCCGCATTATTGCGAGCTCGACGACGGCGACGGCGGCCGTATCAGGGTGGCCTGGATCGAGGACGGACCCGCCGATGCCGACCCGATTCTGCTGCTGCATGGCGAACCGTCCTGGTCATTTTTGTACCGCAAGATGATTCCCGTTCTGGTCGCCGCCGGATATCGCGTCGTCTGCCCGGATCTGGTCGGATTCGGCCGTTCGGACAAGCCGACCCGCCGCGAGGATCACACCTACGCCCGGCATGTCGAATGGATGCGCGCGTGCGTGTTCGATGTCCTCGATCTGCGCCGGGTGACCTTGTTCGGTCAGGACTGGGGCGGGCTGATCGGGCTACGTCTGGCGGCCGAGAATCCGGACCGCATTTCCCGCATCGTCGTCGCCAACACGGGGCTGCCGACCGGCGACTTCGCTATGCCCGAAGTGTGGTGGCGATTCCGTGAGGCGATCCAGACCTCGCCGCGCATCGATGTGGGGCGGTTCGTTGAGTCGGGCTGTCTGCGGCCGATGGACGACGAGGTACGCGAGGCCTACAACGCGCCGTTCCCCGATGACAGCTTCTGCGCCGGTCCGCGGGCCATGCCCGGCTTGGTGCCGACCACCCCGGACGATCCCGCCTCTGACGCCAACCGGAGTGCGTGGGCCGCTTTGACGGCCAGCTCGGCGCCGATGCTGGTGGCCTTCAGCGACGGCGACCCCATCACCGGCGCCATGGCCCCGATCTTCCAGCAGATGCGAGGTGCCCAGGGTATCGACCACCCGACCATCCACGGTGCCGGGCACTTCCTGCAGGAGGATGCCGGCGAGGAGCTCGCCGGGTACATCGTGCGGTTCCTACCGCCCGGCGCTGGTTAGATAGCCCGGTGCCGTTTTTCACCGTCGATGCCGAGCTGCCCGGGCGTCGTGGGCGCACCGGCACCATCCACACGCCGCACGGCGATATCCACACCCCGGCGTTCATTGCGGTGGGCACCAAGGCATCGGTCAAGGCGGTGCTGCCCGAGACGATGCGTGAGCTCGGTGCGCAGGCCGTCCTCGCCAACGCCTATCACCTTTATCTGCAGCCCGGCCCTGACATCGTCGACGAGGCGGGCGGCCTTGGCGCATTCATGAACTGGCCGGGGCCGACGTTCACCGACAGCGGCGGCTTCCAAGTGCTCTCACTCGGGGCGGGCTTCCGCAAGGTGCTGTCGATGGACGCCAACCGGGTGCAGGCCGACGACGTGATCGCCGAAGGCAAGCAGCGCCTGGCCCATGTCGATGACGACGGGGTGACGTTCATCTCGCATCTCGATGGGTCGACGCATCGGTTCACCCCTGAGGTGTCGATGCAGATACAGCACAAGATCGGCGCGGACATCATCTTCGCCTTCGACGAACTGACGACATTGGTGAATACCCGCGGCTACCAAGAGGAATCGGTGGCGCGCACCCAGGCGTGGGCGGTGCGCTGCCTGACCGAACACCGCCGGCTCACCGCCGAGCGCCCGGAGCGCCCCAGCCAGGCGCTGTTCGGGGTGGTGCAGGGCGCACAGTACGAGGACCTTCGTCGCCAGGCGTCCCGAGACCTGGCAGGCATCGTCGACGCGCAGGGGCGTGGCTTTGATGGCTACGGCATCGGGGGAGCGCTCGAGAAACAGAACCTGGCCACGATCGTGGGGTGGTGCACCGACGAGCTGCCCGACGACAAGCCGCGTCATCTGCTCGGGATCAGCGAGCCTGACGACCTGTTCGCCGCCGTCGCCGCCGGTGCCGACACCTTCGACTGTGTGTCGCCGTCGCGGGTGGCGCGCAATGCGGCGGTGTACTCCCCGACGGGCCGGTTCAACATCACCGGCGCGCGATACCGTCGCGACTTCACCCCGATCGACACCGAGTGCGACTGCTACACCTGCGCCCACTACACCCGGGCCTACCTGCACCATCTGTTCAAGGCCAAGGAGATCCTGTCCGCGACGCTGTGCACCATCCACAACGAGCGGTTCGTCATCCGGCTGGTCGACCAGATCCGTGCCGCGATCGTCGCTGGTGAGTTCGATGAACTGCGTGATCACGTTCTCGGCCAGTACTACGGCCATTCGACGCGTGCACAATAGGTAGATGACTGCTGCCGCCGAGCCGCAAGAACTGCTGATGAAGCTGCTCGACCCCGCAATCCGGGCCAATCCGTACCCGGTCTACCGGGAGATCCTCGATGGCGGGCCGATGCAGATGCCCGAGTCCACGTTGCACGTTCTGTCCAGCTTCGCCGATTGCGACGAGGTGTTGCGGCACCCCGACTCGTGCAGTGACCGGCTGAAGTCCACCGCCGCGCAGCGGGCCATTGCGGCCGGGGAACAGCCTCGGCCGTTCGGCACGCCCGGGTTCCTGTTCCTCGACCCGCCGGATCACACCCGGCTGCGCAGGCTGGTCAGCAAGGCGTTTTCGCCCAGGGTGGTCAAGGCGCTGGAGCCCGATATCACCGGGCTGGTCGACGACCTGCTGGACCGGGCCGACGAGGCCGGCCAGTTCGATGCGGTCGAGGCCCTCGCCCATCCGCTGCCGGTCGCGGTGATCTGCCGGCTGCTGGGTGTGCCGATCGAGGACGAGCCCCAATTCAGTGCGGCATCAACACTTCTGGCTCAGGGACTGGATCCGTTTGTGACGTTCTCCGGTGAGGCGCAGGGTCTCGAGGAACGCATGGCGGCCGGGCTCTGGCTACGGGGCTACCTGCGCGAGCTGCTCGAGCGGCGGCGCTCGCAGCCCGCCGACGATCTCATGTCGGCGCTGATCTCCGTCGAGGAATCCGGTGACCAGCTGACCGAGGAAGAGATCGTCGCGACCTGCAACCTGCTGCTGATCGCCGGTCACGAGACGACGGTGAACCTGATCGCCAACGGAATCCTGGCGATGTTGCGGAATCGGGAGCACTGGATGGCGTTGAGCGCCGACCCCAGTCGGGTGTCGGCCATCATCGAGGAGACGCTGCGCTACGACCCGCCGGTACAACTGGCCAGCCGGGTCGCGGGTGCCGATATGGAGATCGGTGCTGGTTCCGGCGGGCAGGAGCGCAGCGACTCGGGGATCATCCGAGTTCCGAAGGGCGACATCATGATGGTGTTGCTGGCCGCGGCGCATCGCGATCCCGCGGTCGCCGAACGCCCTGATGAGTTCGACCCGACGCGCGGCACGATTCGCCATCTGGCGTTTGGGCACGGCCCGCATTTCTGCCTGGGCGCCCCGCTGGCGCGAATGGAGGCCGCGGTGGCGTTGTCCGCGGTGACGAAGCGGTTCCCGGATGCCCGCCTGGCCGACGAACCGATCTACAAGCCGCACGTCACGCTGCGGGGCATGGCCCGCCTCGACGTCGCCGTTGGCTAGCCGAACAGCTGGGCCAGCCGGTTGCGGTCGACCGACCCTTTGGCAGTCACCGGCAACTCGTCAACCGGCGAAATCTTCTCCGGCACTTCGAATCGTGCCAGCCGCGACGCGCAGAACGATTGCAGCGCTTCGCCGTCGAATGATGCATCGGCCCGCAGCACCACCACCGCGGCGACCTGCTCGCCGTACTTGGCGTCGGGCACCGGGAACACCGCCGCCTGCACAACGTCGGGGTGGGCCAACAACACGTCTTCCACCCGCTCGGGGGAGATCTTCTCGCCGCCGCGGTTGATAATGTTCTTGATCCGGCCCTGAAGTGTCAGCACGCCAACAGCATTCACCGATCCGAGGTCACCGGTGCGCAACCAGCCGTCGGCGAATGTCGCGGCGGTGGCGGCCGCGTCATTGAGGTAGCCGCGAGCCACGGCGGGCCCACGCAACCAGACCTCACCGGTATCGGCGATCCGCAGCTCCGAGCCGACCGGCGCACCGACCGTCTGCAGGCGGGTCTCGGTGTCGGCGGTCGCCGCCACCGCGCACGCTTGGTGTGTTGCCTCCGTCATCCCGTATGCGGGCAGCACCGGTGCGCCGAATGCCGCTTCCAGGCGCGCGGCGACCGCGGGCGGCAGCGGGGCGCTGCAACTGCGCAGAAACCGCAGCCGAGCCGCCGCTGGAGCTCCCGCTGGTGCGACGTCCAACAGGACTTGATAGATCGTCGGCACCGCGGTGACCCAGGTGGCCTTCGTCGCGGCCAGCTCCTGGAAGAACGTATGGGCCGAAAAGCGCGCCTTCTCAGGTAGTCCCAGCGTTCCGCCGCTGGACAATGTCGCCAACAATCCGGCCACCAAACCATGCCCGTGGAACATCGGCATCACGGCGACGGTGGCGTCATCGGCGCCCAGCCCGTAGGCGGAGACGACGTTGTTCATCGCCGCCGCCAGCGTGTCATGGGTCCACGGCACCATCTTCGGCTTGCCGGTGGTGCCCGAGGTGAACATCACCATGGCGTCGTCGGGCGTGAGGCCGATCGCCGACGGATCGCCACCGGCGGCCGGGGTGCCGCTGATCGTGCACTGTGATCCGTCGATTCCGACGGCGATTTCGGGCGCGCTATCCAGTGCTGCGGCCGGGGTGTCGGTGAGTACGGCCCGGGCGCCAAGCCGTTGCATGCGGTCCTGCTGCTCGGCGGGTGGAAGCGCCGGGTCCAGCGGAGCGACCACCAACCCGGCCCGCGCGGCGCCGAGCAGTCCGACGATGTAGGCGACGGTGTTCGCCGCCCGCAGTCCCACCACGTCACCGTCGGTCAACCCGGTGCTCGCCAGTGCGTTCGCGGCCTGCTCGATCAGGTCGGCCAGCTCGGGGTAGGTGATGCAACGGTTCTCGGCGGTGACGACCAGCGCAACCGCGTGTGGGGTGGTCGCGGCAGTGCGCGCGACCAGTTCACCCAGCAACATAATCGGCCTCCGGTCAGATGACGTGTGCGGTCTTGAGCTCTGCGATCTGGTCTGTGGTGTAGCCGAGGTCGCTGAGCACATCGATTGTGTGCTCTCCCAGCAGCGGTGCGCCGGTGATTGTCGGGGAGAAGTCGGAGAACTTCACCGGGCTGCCGACGGTCAGGTACTTGCCGCGCCCCTCCTGCTCGACCTCGACGACGGTGCCGCTGGCTCGCAATGCCGGGTCGTAGGCGATCTCCTTCATGCTCAGCACCGGTGCGCAGGGCACGTCGTAGGTGCGCAGGATGTCGACGGCCTCGTACTTCGTCTTGTCGGCCAGCCACTTCTCGATATCGGCGAAGATGTCGAAGATGTGCGGCTGGCGGGCCTCGGCCGTGCTGTAGGCGGGATCGTCCACCCATTCCGGCTTGCCGACCGCTTCGCAGGTCTTCGCCCAGTTCTGCTCCTGGATGGTGAAGTAGATGTAGGAGTTGGGATCGTCCTGCCAGCCTTTGCATTTGAGCACCCACCCGGGCTGCCCGCCACCGCCGGCATTGCCGCCGCGCGGCACCGCATCGCCGAAGGGTGTGTTGGGGTATTGCGGGTACTCCTCGAGGTAGCCGACGGCTTCCAGGCGTTCCTGGTCGCGCAGCTTCACCCGGCACAGGTTGAGCACCGCGTCCTGCATGGACACCGAAACCTTCTGTCCCACCCCGGTCTTCTCGCGAGCCAACAGCGCGGTGAGGATCCCGATCAGCAGGTGCATCCCGGTATTGCTGTCACCGAGCGCCGCGGAGCTCACGGTCGGCGGCCCGTCCCAGAACCCGGTGGTCGACAGCGCACCGCCCGCGGCCTGCGCCACGTTCTCGTAGACCTTGAGGTCCTTCCACGGCGACTGCTCGTTGAAGCCCTTCACCGATCCGAAGATCAGCCGGGGGTTCAATTCGTGGATGTGGTCCCAGGACAAACCCATTCGGTCGAGAGCTCCCGGTGCGAAGTTCTCCACCAGCACGTCGGCCTCGCGAATCAGCTTCTCCATCACCGCAAGCCCCTCCGGGGTCTTGGTGTTGATGGCCAGCGAGCGCTTGTTGCTGTTGAGCATGGTGAAGTACAGCGCGTCGTGATCGGGAATGTCACGCAATTGGTGGCGGGTGACGTCGCCACCGTCGAGGCGCTCCACCTTCAGGACGTCGGCGCCGAACCACGCCATCATCTGGGTGCAGGCCGGGCCGGCTTGAACGCCGGTGAAGTCGATCACCTTGACGCCGGAAAGGGGTTGTGGGACTTCTGTATTCATCGGTCGTCCTTCTCGATCAGGCGCGGGTGGATTGCAGTGCGCTACGCGGGTTGAGGTTGGTCAGGTGACCGCTTTCGGTGCCGGCCGACGGATCCAGCTCGCAGTCGATGAGTGCGGGCCGTCGGGATGCAACCGCGGCGGCCAGGGCGCTGGCCAGTGCATCGGGGGTGTCCACGTGATAGCCCGTCCCGCCGAACGCTTCGATGAGCCGTTCGTGGTGGGCGCGCGGTGCCAGCACCGTGGGCTCCGGGTCGGTGCCGTAGGGGTCGATACCATCGCCGCGGTACACGCCACCGTTGTTGAGGATGACCACGGTGATGGGAAGGCCGTAGCGGCAGATGGTTTCGATTTCCATCCCGCTGAACCCGAAGGCGCTGTCTCCTTCGATGGCGATGACAGGCTGGCCGGTCTCGACGGCCGCCGCGATCGCGTACCCCATCCCGATGCCCATGACGCCCCAGGTGCCGCAGTCCAGCCGGTGCCGCGGCACCCGCATGTCGACGACGTTGCGGGTGATGTCCAGCGCGTTGGCGCCTTCGTTCACCAGGTACACCTCGGGGTGGTCACCGACGAAGTCCCGGATCGGGCGCAAGGCGTTGTAGAAGCGCATCGGCCGGGGGTCCTCGGCCAGCCGGCCGGCCATAGCGGCAGCGTTGTGTTCGCGCTTGTCGGCCAGCTCGGCGCGCCAGTCCTGCGGGCACATGATGGGGTGACGCTGTAGTCCGGCGCCGAGTGCGGTGATGACCGATGTGATGTCGCCGGCCAGGGGGACTGCGGTCGGTTGATTGCTGTCGAACTCGGTCGGGTCGATATCGATCTGGATGAACTTGGTGTCGGCGGACCAATGCGGGGCCTCACCGTGCTGCAACAGCCAGTTCAGCCGTGCGCCGACGAGCAACACGACGTCGGCCTTCGCCATCGCCAGTGACCGCGCGGCAGCGGCCGAGAGCTGATGGTCGTCGGGAATCAGTCCCTTGGCCATCGACATCGGCAGGAACGGAATGCCGGTGGTCTCGACGAATGAGCGGATCTGCTGGTCGGCCTTTGCGTAGGCGGCGCCCTTGCCTAGCACGATCAGCGGGCGCTGTGCCCCGGCCAGTAACTCCAACGCCCGCAAAACCGCTTCGTGCGCGGGGGATTGGGCAGGCGCGGGGTCGGTGACCTTCCACAGGGTCGCCGCGCCGGTCGCCGCGTCGATGGTCTGAGCCAGAACGTCACCGGGGATGTCGAGGTACACCCCGCCGGGTCGGCCGGACACCGCGGTGCGGAATGCCCGGGCGATTCCGCGCCCGATGTCCTCCACCCGGTCGACGCGATAGCTCGCCTTGGCAAGGGGTTTGGCGATGGCCATCTGGTCGAGCTCTTCGTAATCGCCGCGCTGCAGATCGACGATGGCCCGGGTGCTCGATCCGGCGATGTGGACCATGGGGAAGCAGTTCACCGTTGCGTTGGCCAGCGCCACCATTCCGTTGAGGAATCCGGGACCCGAAACCGTCAGGCAGACACCGGGCTTGCCAGTCAGGAAGCCGGCAGCGGCGGCGGCATGGCCGGCGTCGGACTCGTGCCGGAATCCGATGTAGCGGATGCCGCAGGCCTGAGCCAGCCGGGCGAGATCGGTGATCGGGATACCGACCACCCCGTAGATGGTGGCGACATCGTTGAGTTTGAGCGCGTCGACCACGAGGTGGAACCCGTCGGTCAGTGGACCGTTGATGTCAGGCGAAGTCATGGTTGAAGTGTGCGCGACGTGACGGGCGGGGACCAGAGCGCTAGCGGTACATCGCGAGGTAGGGCTAGCCCCCAGTGGGCAATGGGATCGTCACACTGATTGTCGTCCCGGCGCCGTCCAAGCTGGCGATGCCGAGCCGGCCGGACAGCGCCTCAACCCGGTCCTTGAGCCCGATCAAACCCGATCCGCCGCCGGGACCGGCGCCACCGATGCCGTCGTCGGCGATGCGCAGCGTCAGCTCGGCGTCGGTCGCCGTGGCCGACACGGTGACTTCGTCGGCCTGTGCGTGTTTGGCCGCGTTGGTGAGCGCCTCGGCGACCACGTAGTAGGCGGCGACCTCCACGGATTCGGGTAGCCGGCGGTCGACGTCGAGGTCCAGGCTGACCGGGACCGCGGAGCGCCGGGCCAGCGTCTTGATCGCGGGTCCCAAGCCACCCCTGGACAGGATCGCCGGGTGAATACCCCGGGACAGCTCCTGCAGGTCGGCGTGCAGGTGGGCCACCCCGTCGATGATCTCGCTGAGCTGCTCGCGGATCTCGGTCAGCTCCTCGGGCACGGACGCCTCGAGCGCACGCAGCTCCAACCCGAGCGACACGATCCGCTGCTGGGCACCATCGTGCAGGTCGCGCTCGAATCCCCGGCGGGCCTGATCAGCCGCGGTGACGATGCGTGCCCGCGAGGCCTGCAGCTCAAGGCTGATCTGGATGGCTTCGGCGCCGCGTTGCCGGGCCTGGCCCACGAGAAGATTGGTCAGCAGTGCCAACGTCAGGAACACCACCACCGCGGGGATCAGGCTGCCGCTGCCCTCGTTGACGTGAAACCACACATAGGCCATGGCACTGGCCAGTGAGGTCGCCACCGCCAGACCGAAGCCCCAGCTGGCCGACACCACCAGGACGCCCAGCAGGAAAATCGCCCCGAAGGCGTCGTCGGGGGCCACGCGCTTGAGAACGTGGACAATCACCGTCTCCACGGCGATGAACGAGAGCGCGGTGAGCACGCCCCATAGCAGCGGTGGCGGGGTCGGCCGGATCAGTAACGCCGGCAGGCGATCACGCAGGGGCACGGCGGGGCGGGAAGCTGCAGCTGAGGACGGAGTCATGGTGTGGAATCGATGGTAAAGGGCACCCGCGGGTCAGGTACCTGCAAGGCGACGTTTACCGCTAGCAGCAATGCCAAGTCCCGACCGGTTCTGCGATCCTGAAAGACATGTTCGGCTTCGGAGGTTCGTGATGCGCTGTTTGATCGTCGATGACAGCGTTCAGTTCCGCACGACAGCCAGCACGATTCTGCAGCGCGGCGGGATCGCCGTGGTCGGCATGGCGACGAACACCGCCGACGCGCTGCGCAGCTACCAGGAACTGCGCCCCGACGTGACGCTCGTGGACGTCGACCTCGGTGCCGAAAGCGGATTCGACGTCGTACAAGCACTCCACGAGGTCGGGGCACCCGCGTCCGGGATGATCCTGATCTCCACCCATGCCGAATCCGACCTGGCCGACCTGATTGCCGTCAGCCCGGTATCGGGGTTCCTGCCGAAGTTCGCGTTCTCCACCCAGGCGGTACGGGATCTCGTCGGCGACGTGTAATCGACTGCTGTTCAGAGTGATTCGAGGTAGACGATCACCGCGCGCACTCGGCGGTGGTCGTCGTTGGTCTCCGGCAGGTCCAGTTTGGTCAAGATGCTGCGGACATGCTTTTCCACCGTGCCCTCGGTGACGAAGATTCGCCGGCCGATACCGCCATTGGACAGCCCTTCGGCCATCAGCGCTAGTACTTCTCGCTCCCGGCTGCTCAGCGCTTCCAGCGGGTCGTTGCGACGGCGGGCCGAGACCAGCTCGGTCACCAGAGCCGGGTCGATCACCGACGCACCGTTGACGACGCGGCCGACCGTGTCGAGGAAATCGTTGACGTCGGTGACCCGGCTCTTCAGCAGATAGCCGATGGCATGGCCTCCAGACAACAACTCCAGGGCGTGGTCGACGTCGACGTGAGCCGACAGCACGAGGATCGCGGTGTTCGGTGCTTCCTCGCGAATGAGCCGGGCCGCGTCCAGACCTTCGGTGGTGTGGGTGGGCGGCATGCGGATATCGGTAACCACCAGGTCGGGGTGCTCCCCGCGGACCAAGTCCAGCAGCTCGGTGCCGTCACCGGCCTGCCCGACGACCTCCAGACCTGAGCGGCTGAGCAGGCTGGCCAGCCCCTCCCGCAGCAGCACATCGTCATCGGCCACGACCACGCGTGTGCCTGCCATTGCCCCTCCTGACCCGAACCGAGCCTTCAGTGTCTCATCGACGCTCAAGGAGTTCGACGACGACTGCCTGGGCCGCCCGCTCGCCGGCGTCGACGGCACCCTCCATATAGGCGCTCCAATAGGTGGCGGTATCCGTTGACGCCCAATGGATCACGCCTATCGGTGCGCTGAGGGCGGGGCCGTACGAAGTCCACACATGGGGGCCGAGGTTGGCGTTGTAGCAGCCGCGCGTCCACTGCCGATCCGACCATTCCCCGTCCACATAGAACTCCGGCTTTGCCGCCTTGCTGCCGTAGTGGCGCACCAGTTCCGCGGTCAGCGCGGCCCGGCGCTCTTCTTCGGGAAGACGCCCGAAGGTGCGGGCCTGGTCGCCTTCCAAGAACATCAGGATCACGCCGTGGTTGTCGCCGGGGATGCAGGTGTCGTTGGACATCCGGGCGGGGCCGGCGTCGGAGATCAGCTGCCCGTTCAAGCCGTCGGCGCGCCAGAAGGGTTCGTCGTAGACGAAGAACGCCTTCATCGACGAACCGTTGGGCAGTCGTTGAGTGAGCTGGTCACGGACGCCGGAAAGTGGCGGGTCGTACATGATTCGGCCCGCAAGCGTCGGCGAGATGGCGACGATCACCCGTCGGCCACGGGCGACCACTCCACCGCGGCAGTGCACGGTGACGCCGGTGGCGGAGTGTTCGATCAGTTGAACCGGAGCGTTGAGCACGATGTGGTCGGTGATCAACGCGGCCAGCCGGCGGGGGATTTCACTGGTGCCGCCGACGAACCGCGTGGTCTGGGCACCACCCTCGGATTCGGCGAACAGCTCCGAGGTCACTCCGCAGGTCTGAATGGTGAACAGCAGATGCAGGAAGGACACCTCGGCAGTGGGCACCGCCAGGATCCCGACCGTACAGATCTCCAGCAGGGTGCGGGCAACCGTCGACAGGCCCTGCGCGTCGTACCAGGCGCCGGCCGTGACACCGTCCCATTCCGCGGCCCGCGGCGCCAACCAGGGCGCCTCCACCGGAACTTCGGCGGCCAACTCGTCGAGGCGGCGCAACACGCGCTCGAGTTCGGCCAACTCGTCGGCGTAGCGGGTGTGAAACTCATTCTCGCGCAGCACGCCGGTGTCGCCGAACTCGTAGGACGTCTCGCCGTCCTCGAACTGCGGGTAGGTCTCGACCCCGAGGTCGGCGGCCAGTGCGAACATCCGCTCGTGGGTATCGCCGATCCACTGGGCGCCGAGCTCCACCGGCAATCCCGGCAGGACTTCCTCGGTGAGGATGCGGCCGCCGACGCGCTCGTCGGCCTCCAGCACCACCGGTTGCAAACCGGCCTCGAGAAGTTTGCGGGCGGCGATCATTCCCGAAAGCCCTGCGCCCACAATGATGACGTCCGCGTCGATGTCCTTCTGCTTCGGCATGGTGGACACTTTGGCACAGGGCCGGTTCGGCTACAGCGGATTGAGGACTCGATCCAGGAACTGCCGGGTGCGCTCCTCCTTCGGATTCCCGATCACCTCCGACGGTGGCCCCTTCTCCAGAATGACGCCACCGTCGGTGAACAGCACCTGGCTGGAAACCTGCTTGGCGAACTGGATTTCGTGGGTGACGATCACCAGCGTCCACCCTTCGACCGCAAGGTCCTTGATCACCGAGAGCACCTCGCCGACCAGTTCGGGGTCCAGCGCTGAGGTCGGTTCGTCGAACAGGACCAGTTTGGGCTTGAGCGCCAGTGCCCTGGCGATACCGACCCGCTGCTGCTGTCCGCCGGACAGTTGGTAGGGATATTGGTCCTTCTTGGCGGCCAGCCCGACCTGGTCGAGGAGTTCGACGGCTTCGGCCACCGCCTCCTCCTTGGGCCGCTTCTGCACGATCACCGGGCCTTCGATGATGTTCTCCAGCACGGTCTTGTGCGGAAACAGGTTGTGCCCCTGGAACACGAAGCCGCTACGGGATTGGAATCTGCGCACCTCGGGTTTGGGTGTCGGCGTCGAGAAGTCGATCTCGATGTCGTCGACCCGGATCACCCCGGCATCGGCCCTGTCGAGCGCGTTGAGCGTGCGTAACAGTGTCGTCTTGCCCGACCCGGACGGCCCGATGATCGCGGTCGCCGTGCCCCGCTCCACGGTGAACGAGACGCCTTTGAGTACCTTGTTGTCGCCGAACGCCTTCTGCACGTTGTCGGCGACGACGCGGTATTCGACCTCGCCGGTGGTGGTGTCAGTCATCGCGCCACGTACCTTTCCAGTCGGCGTTCAAGGCGGCTTTGGCCGAACGAGAGCACCAGGCAGATGATCCAGTAATACACAGCTGCTGTGCCGTACAGCGCGAAGAACTCGAAGGTCGGCGCCGCGGCCACCTGTGCGGTGCGCAGCAGCTCGGTCACCAGGATCGTCGACGCCAGGGAGGTGTCTTTGACCAGAGAGATCAGCGTGTTGGACAGCGGCGGCACCGCCACCCGGGCCGCTTGCGGGAGGATGATCCGCCGCAGCGCGCCGGCGTAGTGGTAGCCGATGGTTTCGGCGGCCTCCCATTGGCCCTTGGGAATGCTCTGGATCGCCGAGCGGATGATCTCAGCCGCGTAGCCGCCGACATTGAGGCTGAAGGCGATCACCGCAGCCAGGAACGGCTCGAGTTTGATACCGATCTGCGGCAGTGCGAAGAAGATGATGAACAACTGCACCAGCAGTGGGGTGCCGCGAATGATCGAAATGTAGAACCGGGAGACGTTCGACACCACCACATTCCTGGACAACCGGCCCAGCGCTACCACGAGCGCAATCACTAGGCCGAAGATGAAGCTGATCACGGTGAGCGGTACGGTCACCGTGATCGCGGCCTTGGCCAGCGGCCACAAGTTGTCGGCGATGAGCTTCCACACTGAGCGGTGGCCGGCTTCGGCTCCGCCGGCCGCCGGCGCCCCGGTGGCGTTGGCCTTCAGATACTTCTGCGAGATCGCCGCCAGCGTGCCGTCGGCCTTCAGCTCATCGAGTGCCTTGTTCAGGTCGGGCAGCAGGCCGCTGTTCTTGCGGGCCGCGAAGCCCTGCTCGCTCTTCTCGCCGATCGTCGCGCCGATCTTGACCGACTGGTTGTTGGTCTCGGCCTGGTAGGCGTGAAAGGCGATGCTGTCGTTGACAACAGCGTCCACCCGGCCCTGGTTGAGTAGGGTGATCGCCTGGGTGAAGCCCTCCACCGGTGCCACTGTCGCGCCGGCGTCGCGGGAGATCTGGGCCCAGTTGCTGGTGATGCTCGCACCGACGGTCTTGTCCTTGAGATCATCGAGGGACTTGATCGAGTCGTCGTTCGCCCGGGTGATGATGACGCCTTCGCCTACCGAGTAGGGTTCGGAGAGGTCGTATTTGCTCTGCCGTTCGGGGGTGATGGTGACTTCGTTGGCCACCACATCGAATCGGTTGGCTTCCAATGCGGCGAAGATAGAATCCCATGGTGTCTGGACGAATTCGACCTTCTTGCCCAGCTTTTGGCCGACTGCGTTAGCGACGTCGACATCGTAACCGGCAAGTTGTCCGGTCGCGGGATCCTGGAAACTGAACGGCGCATAGGTGCCCTCGGTGCCGACTCGCAGCACACCGGAGGACAGCGGACCGCCACCGTCGGGCTGCGATCCGCAGCCGCCCACCAGCACGGCGGCGATCATCGCGATGGCCACTAGCGCAGCGCGTGGTAGGTGACGCATGTGCGGGACTGTAATGAGGCCAGGGATGCCCGCCAAGGGTTGCGATCAAACGGGTTGATATACCCACGGCTCACGGGGAATTTGGGCGGGGTCGAAGCGTCTCAGAAGTTCGGCCATGTCCGCTGCCGGCCAGCCCAGTGATTCGGTGATCAACCCAAAGGCCCGAGGGACCCCCAGCTCGGCCAGGGTCACTGCGCCGTCGCGTTTGGCCAGTCGCTTCCCTTCGGTGTTGACGACCAGCGGCACGTGGGCGTACACCGGCTGCGGATAGCCGAGCAGGTTCGCCAGGTACGCCTGCCGCGGGGAGGACGACAGCAGGTCGTCACCGCGGACTACCTGGTCGATGCCGGACTGCGCATCATCGACGACGACGGCCAGGTTGTAGGCCGGCACGCCGTCACCGCGACGCAACACGAAATCGTCGACCACGCCGGTGTAGCTGCCGTGCACCAGATCGGAGACCCTGTACTCAGCGCTGTCGGCCCGCAGCCGCAGCGCGGGCGGTCGGCCGGTCTCGCGCTTGGCGGTTCGTTCGGCGTCGCTCAACTCGCGACAGGTGCCAGGGTAGGCCCCTTCGGGAGCGTGCGGTGCACGCGGAGCGCCGAGAATATCCTTTCGGCTGCAATAGCATTCGTAGACAAGGCCGCGATCAGCCAGGCGAGCGATCACCGCGTCGTAGCGCTCTCGCTGCCGGGATTGCCACTGCGGCTGGCCATCCCAGGTGACGCCGATGGCGGCCAGATCGGCCAGTTGCTGGTGCGCCACCTCGTCGTGGGTCCGGTCGTCGAGGTCTTCGACGCGCATCAGGAAGCGCCGTCCGGTCGAGCGGGCGAACAGCCACGCGAGCACAGCGGTGCGCAAGTTGCCGATGTGCAAGTCGGCTGACGGGCTCGGGGCGAACCGGCCCGCGCCCGATGTTGGGCGGGTCACGCCCGCAATCTAGCTCAGTTGTGCACCGGAACCGAAGTCTCGGTCGCGGATTTCGTAGGGCGGGCGGGACGGCTACGGACATTGATCGGCCACCAGAACCACCGGCCCAGCAGTGCGGCGATCGCCGGTGTCATGAAGGACCGCACCACAAGGGTGTCCAGTAGCAGTCCCAGCCCGATGGTGGTGCCGATCTGACCGATGATGCGCAGATCGCTGACCACCATCGACGCCATGGTGGCGGCGAACACCAAGCCGGCCACCGTGACGACGCTGCCGGTCCCACCCATCGAGCGGATGATGCCGGTCTTGATACCGGCCGGCAGCTCTTCTTTGAACCGGGACACCAAGAGCAGGTTGTAGTCCGAGCCGACTGCCAGCAGGGCGATCACCGACATCGCCAGCACCAGCCAGTGCAGTTCGATACCGAAGATGTACTGCCAGATGAGGATCGACAGCCCGAAGGCTGCGCCCAACGACGCGACCACGGTCCCCACGATGACCAGCGCTGCGACCAGGCTTCGGGTCACCACCACCATGATCATGAAGATCAGGCACAGCGCAGCGATCCCGGCGATCAGTAGATCGTATTTCGAACCGTCGGCCATGTCTTTGAAGGTGGCCGCCGTGCCCGCCAGGGAAATCTTGGCGTCCTCCAACGGGGTGGCCTTGACCGCCTCGATCGCGGCGACCTTGATCGGTTCGACGAGGGACAGCCCTTCGGGTGATGCCGCATCGCCGCGATGAGAAATGATGAACCGCACCGACTTACCGTCCGGCGACACGAAACTCTTCATCCCGCGCTGGAAGTCAGGGTTGTCGAACACATCAGGCGGCAGATAGAAGGAGTCGTCGTTCTTGGCGTCATCGAAGGCTTTGCCCATGGCCGTCGAGCTCTGGCTCAGCTCATCGAGCTGGTTCCACATGCCCGCCATGGTGCTGTGCGTGGTCAGCATCATCTGCTGCATGTTCTGCATTGTGGTGATCATCGGCGGGACCGTGACCAGCATTTCCGGCAAGAGCCGGTCCAATTCGCCCATGTTGGCGATGACTTTGTCCATGGTGGCGGTCATCGTGTCGACGCCGTCCATGGTGTCGAATATCGACCTGGTGGACCAGCACAATGGGATGTTGTAGCAGTGCGGTTCCCAGTACAGATAGTTGCGGATTGGCCGGTAGAAATCGTCGAAATCAGCTATCCGGTCCCGTAATTCGTGAACCGTTCCCTGGAGTTCGATGGTCTGGCCGACCATGTCGTGCGTCACGCCGGTCATTTGGGACATCAGGTTGTACATGCGCTGCATCGTGGCGACGGTGGTGCCCATCTCATCGGCCTGCCGCTTCATGTCGGCCATCCGGTCCTTCATCAGCTTCATGTTCTGGACCATGCCGACGTTCTGCATGCTGACCAGGAATGGGAGCGATGTGTGGGCGATCGGCATCCCGTCGGGACGGGTGATCGTCTGCACCCGCGCGATACCGGGAACCCGGAAGACGGACTTGGCGATCTTGTCGATGACCAGGAAGTCGGCGGAGTTGCGCAGGTCGTGATCGGCCTGAATCAGCAGTATCTCGGGATTCATCCGAGCCTGGCTGAAGTGCCGGTCGGCGGCCTGAAAGCCCTCGTTGGCCGGGATGTTCTGGGGGATGTATCGAGTGTCGTTGTAGCTGGTGCGGTACCCGGGCAAGGCTGCCAGCCCGAGCAGGACGACGGCCAGCGAGGCGGTAAGGATCGGTCCCGGCCACCGCACGATCGCGGCACCGATCCTGCGCCACATTCGGATTCGCATGGTGCGCTTGGGTTCCAGTAGCCCGAATCGGCTGCCGACTGTGACGATGGCCGGGCCCAGCGTGAGGGCGACCGCGACACCAGCCACGATGCCGGCGGCGCACGGAGGACCCAATGATTGGAAGAACGGCAGTCGGGTGAAGCTCAGGCAGTATGACGCACCGGCAATGGTCAGGCCGGATCCCAGCACGACAGGTGCCGTGCCGTTGAACATTTCGTAGTACGCCGCTTCGCGGTCCGCACCGGCCTGGCGTGCTTCCTGGTAACGGCCGACGAGGAAGATCGCATAATCGGTACCCGCCGCGATCGCCAGTGAGACAAGCAGATTGACGGCAAACGTCGATAGTCCGATGACGTTGTGATAGGCCAGCGCGGCCACGATGCCGCGTGCCGCCGCCACCTGGACCAACACCGTCGCGATCAGCAACACCACTGTCACGATCGAACGGTAGAAGAACAGCAGGATCGTGATGATCACGGCGAAGCTGACCAGCGCGATCTTGGCCATACTGTGTTCGCCGGCAGCTTCGATATCCGCCTGCAGCGCAGCAGGTCCGGTCACATAGGCAGTGACTCCGGCCGGCGGCGGCGTGTCGGTCACCGCCTTGCGCACAGCGGCCACCGACTCGTTGGACTGGGTCGTACCGATGTTGCCGGCCAGGTTCAGCTGAACGTAGACCGCCTTGCCGTCGGAACTCTGCGCCGCCGCCTCGGTCAGTGGATCGCCCCAGAAGTCCTGGACGTGCGTGACGTGAGAGGTATCGGCCCGAAGTTTCTGAATGATGTTGTCGTAGTAGCGGTGTGCGTCCGGACCTAGCGGTTGATCGCCTTCGAGCACGATCATCACAACGCTGTCGGACTCGGACTCCCCGAAGGCGCGGCCCATCTGTGTCATCGCCTGCACCGACGGCGCATCCGGTGCGCTCATCGGCACCGCACGCATCTTGGCTACGGTTTCCAGCGGCGGTATGGCGATGCTGGACACGACGACGACGCCCAGCCAGCCGAGGATGATCGGGATGGCCAGTCTCCGAATCCAGCGCGGCAGCGGCCGGGAATCCCTGAGCGATGACGACGGTGTCATGCCGACTTCACAAAGCAGTAGACGTAGGCACTCACCGCGTCCGCGGTCCGTTCCATCTTGATCTCTCCATCTGCGGTGATGCGGCACCCGATCGAATCGTTATTGCCCTGCGCCAACACATTTCCTGCCATGGCGGGCGCATTCGTGACGATCTCCACCGACCATGGCAACGTTGCCCCGTTGATCTGGTGCGGGGTTCCGCTGTCATCGAGGTAGTTGATGTCGGCGACTGTCCCCGGCGGGCCGAAGATCTGGTAGACCACACGTTTGGGATCCGACTTGCGCTTCTCGTCGGATTTGCTGCCGGCATACGTCGGCAGCTGGTGGGAGCCGAACACTCCGCGGACCCGGGAGACGGCCAAACCACCGGCCGCGATCACCACTACCAGAACCAGCGGAATCCAGAACCGCCTGGCGACACCAAGAATTTTCATACCCGACCGGATGCCTCCGCCGCGATCTGCCAGCCGGCGCTGGTCTCCTGTTGACGCCAGAACTCGGCGAATCGCCCACCGCGCGTGTTGAGTTCGTCGATGGTTCCCTGCTCGAGGATCACACCGTCATTGACGAACAGCACCTGGTCGGCGTTGCGGATGGCGTCGAGCCGGTGCGCGATGATGACCCGGGTGCGCTGATGCGGATCGTCGCTGATCGCCTGGGTGATCGACGCCTCGTTCTCGGTATCCAGCGCGCTGGTCGCCTCGTCGATCAGCAGGACCCCGGCCGGCTTGGCCAGGGCGCGCGCGATGCTGACGCGCTGGCGTTCACCGCCGGACAGCGCGGTGCCGGCCTCGCCGACCTTGGTCTGCGCGCCGTCGGGCAGCCGCTCGACGATATCGTCGACACGAGCCAGGGTCATGGCGCGGTGAATGGTGTCGTCGTCGGCCGCCGGATGGCCGGCCCGGATGTTGTCGGCGATCGTCCCGTCGAACAGGTACGGATGTTGGAACACCACACTGACCAGCGCACGCCGGGCCTCGGGGTCGATTTCGGTGACATCGGTGCCGTCGATGAAGATCTGACCGCGCGTGGGCGTGTGCAGGCCGGCGATCAGGGACAGGATCGTGCTCTTACCCGAACCCGATGGGCCGACGACGGCGGTGGTGGTGGCCGGTTCGAGGGTGAAGGTGACGTTCTTGAGTACCTCGGAGTCTTGGTAGCCAAAGCCCACCGAGCGGAATTCGATTCGGGGCGGACGGGATTCACCGGATGGCAGCGGCCCGCGTCGCGGCTGTTCGTCGAGCGGTGCGGTGACGACGGTGTTCAGCCGGTCCAGCAGCCCGCGAGATGACTCCATGGCGCTGGAAAGATCGGCGAGCACGGTGAAGGGCTCGAGGAACCGCACCATGACGATCGCCAGTGCCACCGCCGAGGGAGCGCCGAGGTGGCCTTGCAATGTCAGCGTCGTGATCGTGCCCGCCAACAGGATCAGCGCGATCTGGCTGGCCACGCTGAACAGAAGCTGACCGGGGATTCCGAATAGCAACAGCCGCAGGGTGGCCCCCCGCACGGCGGTGATGGCCTCCCCGGTCTGGCTACGGGCGGCTGTGACGCGGCGGCTGGCCCGCAATGCTTGCTGGGTGCGGGCGAACTCGACGAGGCGTTCGGTGAGGGCGCTGTGGGCGCTGGCGTCGGCGGCGTCGGCGGCACGGACCAGCCGCTGGCTTGCGGCGAGTGCGCCGAGCATGAATGGCAGCGCGATCGCGGCGGCTACTGCCACCTGCCAGGAGACGAAGAACAGCCCGATGGTGATCGCGGCCGGCAGCAGCAGCGCACCGATGAACGGGCTGAGCAGGTTGGCGATGAAACCGACGAGGTCGGGAGCGCTGGCCGCGATGGCCTGTCGAGCCGCCGCGGTGTTGTCGGCGGTGAACCAGCGCAGGGGAGTTTGGGTGAGCCGGTTGGCCATTGCGTGCTGGGTGGTGTCCGCCAGCGTGAAGCCGATGCCGTAGCCGATGCGTGCCAGGGTCATGTCGATGACCCATCCGCTGACGGTGACCGCGGTGAGCGCGCCGACCCACGGCCAGGCGTCGGCTGGGTCTGAGCCGAACAACACCGCCAGTAGTGGCACCAATAGCAACGCGCTCGCCGCGCGCAGGATGACCGAAATCAGCGACAGCACAACGTAGGTGACGAGTCGCCCCCGTAGGTGTGCGGGGATCAACCGGATCAGGGACCGGATCATCGGGCGACCTCACCGGTCAGCGCACCGGTTGTGTCCGATGTGTTGGCCAGCCTGCTGTCCCACAGGCGCCGGTAGCGGCCGTCGGCGGCAAGCAGCCCGGTGTGGGTGCCGACCTCCGCGATGCGGCCGTGGTCGAGGACGACAATCTGGTCGGCGCCGGTGATGGTGTGCAGCCGGTGTGCGATCACCAACACCGTACGGTTCTGGATGAGTGAGCTGAGTGCTTGTTGCACAAGGTATTCCGATTCTGGATCGGCAAACGCGGTGGCCTCGTCGAGGATCAGGATCGGGGTGTCGGCGAGCAGTGCGCGGGCGATGGTGAGGCGTTGCTTCTCGCCGCCGGACAGCTGGCTGTCGGCCCCGAGGACCGTGTCGTAGCCGGCTGGCAGCCGCAGGATTCGCTCGTGGATCTGTGCGCTGCGTGCTGCGGTCTCCACTTCTGAGGCGCTGGCTTCCGGGCGGGCCAGCGCGATGTTGTCGCGGACCGTGCCCGCCACGAGCTGCACGTCCTGGAACACGAATCCGATCTTCGAATAGAGCTCGTCGGGCTCCCACGATCGGATGTCGCGGCCGTCGATCCGGATCGCGCCGGTGTCAACGTCGTGGAACCGCGCCAGCAGTGCCGCCAGGGTCGACTTGCCCGATCCGGACGGGCCGACCAGGGCGGTCACCGTCGCGGGGTTCAGACCCAGCGTCACATCGTGGATCACCGGCACACCCGGGCGGTAACCGAAGCTGATGCCCTCGAACGTCACCCCGGGGATGGTCGGAGACGACGGCACATCCTGCTGTGTGCTCAATTCGGTCTCGTTGAGCGTGACTGCGATGCGCTTGGCGGCCTGCGTGCCCTCCCTGATACCGCCCAATCCGTAGGCGATGCCCAGCAGGCGGCTGCCAAACGTGGTGCCCAGCACCAGGAATGGCAGCAGCGTGGTCGGGGCGGTCCAGCCGGCTACGACGAACCCGGTGCCTGCCGTCACGATCAGCCACAGGAATGTCGATGGTCGGGTGACCAGATCCATGAAGGTCTTCTTGGCGATGAACGGTCGCTGCCACTCGTTGAGGAAGGCGATGTAGTCGTCCAGGCGCCGGCGGAATGACGAGGCCGCCGCACCGCCGAACACCCGGATCACGGGCTGGCCCTCTAGGAAGGCGGCCGACTCGCCGTTCATCCGCTCGGCCCACTTCGAGGCTTCGGCGATCTTTGGTCCGCTCTGGTACATCATCGTCGCGGTGGTCACGATATAGACGAGGATCGGCAGGAACAGGATCAGCGCGATCCGCCAGTCGACGGAGAACAGGTAGATCAGTACGGCTATCGGCGCGACCACCGCAGCGACCGCGTCGCACACGGCGTGGGTCACCAGGTAGTGCAGCGACAGGGTGTCGTCCTGGATGAGCTTTTTGACCGCGCCGGAGCCGCGATCGGTGAACCAGCCCAACGGCATTCGAGCGAGCTTGTCCAGCAGGCGGCGCCGCACCTCGGCGCTGAACCGCATATCGACCACGTGCAGCCAGAGCACGAGGACCGCGCCCAGCGTGGTGCCGGTGGTCAGTAGCACCACGAACACTGTCACGGTCTTCCACACCCGGGAAGGGTCTGTGCCGCTCAGTAACTGCTGAGTCAACTCGACCAGTACCACGAACGGGGCCAGTTGGAGCAGGGTGAGCAGCGCTTGGAGCACGCCGGCGACGATCAATTGCGATTTCACCGGCGCCAGTAGGTCTTTGCCCGCTTGCGAGCGCCACTTACCCTTGGCGGCAGGGCCGGGCTGGGCGGGCGCGGACGAGGCGGGGACTTCCCTTGCGGGCGCTGGCGCGTCGTCGTCGCGACTGCTGCCCATCTCGCGGCCTCGGGTCCAGTACGCCTGGGCCTTCAGTTCGGTCTTGGGGAACCCGAAGGTGTCCTTCAGGCGCTTGCGCAGGTGCTTGAGCGCGCCGGCTTCGGGGCCGGCCCACGCCGACCAGTTCGACCAATCCCGGTCCTCGATAGCATCCGCCAGCGAGGTGTCGTCGGTTCGGGTCACCCAGTGCAGGCGACGGCGCGGGTGCTCGGTGAGTGGGATGAGTTCGTCCTCGTCGCAGTGGCGTTCGAGATACACCTCGATGTCGACGTCGGGCGGGAGCGCAGCCACGATGGAGTTGATTGCCGGTATCGATGCCGAATCGCCGACGAGGAGGAAGCCCGCTGGCAGTTCCTCCGGGACTTCGAACCGCGTCGACCCAAGGGACACAACCGGGATGGTCATCCCCGGCGCGGCCGCCGAAGCCCAGGCGCAGGCGGGACCGGCGGGCTCGTGCAGTACGACGTCGACGGCGAACCGGCCGGCGTCGGGGTCAGCCCAGACGAGTGTGTAGGCACGCTGGAACTCGGTTTTTCCGCCGGCCGGATCGGGGAACCAGAACCGTAGCCATGTTGTCGGCCCCACGCTGACATCGGAGAATACGGTCGGCGACGACATGGTGATCCGGACGCAGTGCGGGGCGATGTGGGCGACCTGCTCCACGGTCGCGAGGTGATCGCGCCCGCCGAAGCCGCGCAGCATCGCGCCTCCGATGCCTCGTCCCATATCGGTGTCCTCTGCTAGCCGGCCTGCAGGTAGTTAGCTTAACCTAAGCTAACTACGGCCTGGGGCTCCCCGGGGTCGGCGAGATGCCGGCAGTGCAGCGGAATTGGATTACCCGCCGCGGACGCAATTCGAGAGCTCGATAGTTTTCAGCCGACCGCTTATTTCGGCGGTCAACTAAGGCGAGACTAACCGAATTGAGCTGAAGTCAGCCAAGCCTTATCTTATTTGCCGTCGCGGGTCGAAATGTGCCAATCTTCAAGCAACACAACCCGTCTGACCACGATAAGCGGTGCACCGTCGGCGAATCTGTATTACGTTCATCGAATACGGATTTGCTTGCGGTCTGCGATATTTGACAGGAGAAAGCCATGCAAGGCGACAGCGAGATTCTCACTCTCCTCAATCAACAGCTGACAAGCGAACTGACCGCGATCAACCAGTACTTTCTGCACTCGAAGATGCAGGACAACTGGGGCTTCACCGAGCTTGCGAAGCACACCAGGGACGAGTCGTTCGACGAGATGCGCCACGCGGAGCGCGTCACCGACCGGATCCTGCTCCTCGACGGGCTGCCCAACTACCAGCGGATCGGCACGCTGAACATCGGCCAGACGATCCGCGAACAGTTCGAGAGCGACCTGGCCCTCGAGTACGAGGTGGTCAACCGGCTGAAGCCGGCCATCGTGCTCTGCCGCGAGAAGCAGGACTCCACCACGGCCAATCTGTTCGAGGACATCGTGTCCGACGAGGAAAACCACATCGACTACCTCGAGACTCAGCTCGAGCTGATGAACAAGCTTGGTGTGGAGCTGTACTCGGCGCAGTGCGTCTCCCGGCCGCCGGGCGCGCTGGGCTAGCGGGCCTGGAGCCCAGGAATGATGTCGGCAAGACTGAACGTCAGCGGGCGCTCGAGCTGCTCGTAGGTGCACGAGCGCGGGTCGCGGTCGGGCCGCCAGCGATTGAACTGCGCGGTGTGCCGAAACCGCTCACCCTCCATGTGGTCATAGCGCACCTCGACCACCCGCTCGGGCCGCAGTGGCACGAACGAGAGATCTTTCCCCGCGTTCCACCGGGATCCGGCATTCTTCTGGGGCGTGCGCTCGCCTGCCTGGTGCGCCGCCCAGTTCCATGGGTGAAGCTCGAATTCGGTTACCAGAGGCTGTAATTCGGTGAACAGCCGGCGGCGTTCGGCCATCGGAAATGCGCCGATGACACCCACCGACGCCAGGGTGCCGTCGTCCTTGTAGAGCCCGAGGAGTAGCGAACCGATGGCATCCTCTCCCGACTTGTGCACTCGGTAACCCGCGACCACGCAGTCGGCGGTCCGCTCGTGTTTGACCTTGTACATCACTCGCTTGTCGGGCTGGTAGGTGATCATGAGCGGCTTGGCGATCACTCCGTCCAGGCCGGCGCCCTCGAATTCGGAGAACCAGCGCTGCGCGGTCGGCAGATCCGTGGTGGCCGGCGTGACATGAAACGACGGCCCGGCGTCGGCCAGGGCCTGCACCAGAGTGGCGCGCCGCTCGCTGAACGGCCGGCCGGTGTAGTCGTCGTCGCCGAGTGCGAGCAGGTCGAAGGCGACGAACGCCGCCGGGGTTTTCTCGGCGAGCATGCGCACCCGGGAGTCGGCGGGATGGATGCGCTGCTGCAGGGCATCGAAGTCCAGACCCGTCCCGGTGGCGATGACGATCTCACCGTCGATCACGCAGCGCTGCGGCAGCTCGGCCAGGGCGGCGCCGACCAGCTCTGGAAAGTACCGCGTCAGCGGCTTCTCGTTGCGGCTACCGAGGACGACGTCGTCGCCATCGCGAAAGCACACCGACCGAAACCCGTCCCATTTCGGTTCGTAGGAGGCATCGGGCGGTATGGCGGGCACCGACTTGGCGAGCATCGGCGACACCGGGGGATTGACGGGCAGCTGCATCGGTTCATTCTCGTCTCGTCCGGGTTGGCTTCGTGTCGGTAGGTTGAAGAGCGTGAGCGGATTCCAATTCAACCCGTCGCGCTGATGGCGGCCAAGGCTGAAGAGATCGACGTCGACGGTGTCGCCGTCCGGCTCACCAACCCGGACAAGGTGTACTTCCCCAAGCTGGGTTCGAACGGCACCAAGGGGAAGCTGGTCGAGTACTACCGGACAGTGGGAGCCGGCTGGCAGCAGCGCAGCGACTCAGGGAGTGGTCTGAGCCCGTTGCTGACGGCGCTACGGGATCGGCCGACGCATCTGCAGCGCTTCCCCGACGGTATCGAGGGCGAAGAGATCTACCAGAAGCGCGTCCCCGAAAAACATCCCGAATACCTGCAGACCTGCCGGGTGACATTCCCGTCCGGGCGTACCGCCGATGCGTTGAAGGTGACCCACCCGTCGGCGATCGTCTGGGCGGCGCAGATGGGCACAGTGACGTTGCACCCGTGGCAGGTTCGCTGCCCGGACACCGACCACCCCGACGAGCTCCGGGTGGACCTCGACCCGCAGCCGGGCACGGGCTTCGCCGAGGCGCGCACGATCGCTGTCGACATCCTCAAGCCGGTGCTCGACGAACTCGGGTTGATCGGTTTTCCGAAGACGTCCGGCGGGCGCGGGGTGCACGTGTACGTGCGGATCCGGCCGGACTGGGATTTCATCGCGGTGCGCCGAGCTGGGATCGCGCTGGCGCGTGAATTGGAGCGCCGGGCACCCGATCTGGTGACCACCTCGTGGTGGAAAGAGGAACGCGGCAAGCGGGTGTTCATCGACTACAACCAGAATGCCCGTGACCGGACGTTCGCCAGCGCGTACTCGGTGCGGGCGACCCCGATCGCCACCGTCTCCACACCGTTGACGTGGCAGGAGCTGGCAAGCGCCAATCCCGATGATTTCACCATGGCCACCGTGCCGGCACTGATCGCCGAGCGTGGTGACCCGATGGCCGAGCTGGATTCGGTTGTCCAGTCGATTGATCCGCTGCTGGAGATGGTGGCCGCCGACGAGGATCGCGGTCTCGCGGATCTGCCCTACCCGCCGAACTATCCGAAGATGCCGGGCGAACCGCCGCGCGTGCAGCCGAGTAAAAAAGTCGCGGCGAACTGGGATGAGGACGGTAACCCCAAGAAGTGAAAGCACTACGCGCAGTGATTATTGCGGGCTGCACGGTCTGCGTGGTCGGAGGCTGCTCATCGGGTGGTCATGCCGTCGTCGCGACTGATGCGAGTGTCACCAGTGCGCTCGCACCGACTTACACGGCGAGTCCGCCGACGCATCCGCGCGACTCCCTGGTCATGCCCGACCTGCGCGGCATGTACTGGACCGACGCGGATCCAGCTCTTCGTACGCTCGGCTGGACGGGTGTGCTGTCGAAGGCCCCTGATCTGGCGAACTCGCAATACCAGAGCAATCACATTGCCGCGCAGGTGCCGGCCCCCGGCCAAGTCATCGCTAGCGATGCCGTCATCACCTTGCAGTTCGCCCGGTAATGCAGATCGATTGAGCGCTCAATCAACACCTGGCGGTAATAGATGGCCAGCCCGGGTTGACCGCCTCGATGTACTGCTCGGAAATCGACATGGGCTAATCCTTCCGCGGATTGATCGTCACGGGCATGTGCCGGACTCCGCTGTGCTTGTTGCTGCGAACGTATTCGATGGGTCCGGTCAGTGTCACCGAGGCGACGCGGTCGAGCAGGACGTCGAACATCACCCGCATCTCGATGCGGGCCAGCGATGCGCCGAGGCAGAAGTGGACTCCGCGTCCAAAGGCAAGATGTGGGTTGGGATTTCGGTCGATATCGAAGGCGTAGGGATCCGCAAAAACTGCGTCGTCCCGGTTAGCTGACGCCCACCACAGGGAGACCTTGTCGCCGGCCTTGATCTGTTGGCCGTGCATCTCGATGTCGCGCGTGGCGGTGCGCCGGTTGTAGGGCGTGCTCGATGCCCAGCGCAGCATCTCCTCGACCGCCGTTGGAAGCAGCTCGCGGTTGTCGCGCAGTCGTTCCCACGTCTCCGGCCGCTCACTGAGGGCCGACATCGCGATGGCGATGGAGTTGCGCGTCGTCTCACTACCGGCCGCGATAATCAGGCTGAGGAACAGGCGCTGCTCGTTCTCGCTGAGTGGCTCGTCATTGATCAGCGCGTGCGTCACGATGGACAGTAGATCGCTAGTGGGTGGCTCGGATCGCTTGCGCGCCAGCAGATTCGTTCCGTAGGTGAACATCCGGGCTTGCGCCTGAGCGAGGATCTCGTTGACCTCGCCGAGTTCGCGTCCCTCATAGTCGAGGGTGACGTTGGCCCAGTTCATCAACTCATGCCGATCGGATTGCGGCACCCCCGCCAAGTCGGCCACCGCTTGCAGCGGCAACTCGGCAGAGACGTCGATGAGAAAGTCGCAGTCGCCCTTGGCGATCGCCGCGTCGACGATGTCGATGGCCCGGCGACGCAGGTCCTCTTCGATGATGCGGAGGGCCCGAGGCGTCGTGCTCGGGGTCAGCAATCGGCGGAATTGTGCATGACGTGGGTCGTCCATCATGTTCAGCAGGGCACCGACGGCGAACTCCATCGGCATGTCCTCCAACGTGGTGCCGCCGCCCACGCGGTTACCGCCCGTCTCGGACGAGAACGTCGCGTCGTCTGCGGACGCGGCGACGATGTCGGCGTAGCGGCTCAGTACCCAGAAACCCTCGCCTCCCGGGGTGTGGGCGGTTGGCGGATGCCACCAAACCGGAGCGTCTCGACGCAGATCGTCGAAGACGCGGTAAGGGAACCCGGCCGTAAATCGGTCCAGGTCGGCAAGGTCAATGTCGTCCAACTTCGGCATCGCATCCTCCGGCAGCCTCGTCACTTGGACCATACACTCGAGCATCCAGTGTCTTGTCGACCTTGTCGCTGACTCTCAGAAGACCCAGCTCGTCTCGACGCCGTTGATGTGTCCGGCATTCTGGTCGATCTGTCCACCGGCTGGCAGATTCGTACGCGACTGCCAGGCGGGTTTGCTATTGCCGCCCCGGCCTCCTGTGGTAGACACTCAGCAAACTAGCGACTGCGCAATGGGCTGTCGCCGCCTTTGGTGCATGAGGGGGAAGCGATGAGCCACAGTGACAGCGGGCAGCCCCGCGGGGACGGCAAGCATCGATCCCGGCGCAATCGCCGCCGGCCGTACGCGTGGCTGGGTGCCGGTGCCGTAACCCTGGGCCTCGGCGCCGCCCTGGCCAGCGGATCCGCGGTCGCCTACGCCGACACCGGCGCCGGCTCGGGTGCCGGTAAGACATCGTCAGCCAGTTCCGAAAGCGGCTCATCGTCCTCGACCGCCACCGGTTCGTCGACCGCGGCGAAGGCCACCGCCCATTCGGCGCGCAGCAGTGCCACCACCTCATCGGGTGGAAACGTCAGCTCGCGCAAGGCGTCGACCGCTGCGGCGAGCAACGCCCCAGCGGCCGCCGTTGTCGACACCACGGCGACCCAGACCGCGACGGCTACGGCCACGGCCGCGGAGACGTCGTCGACGGGCCATTCCGCGCGCGGGGCCGCCGCAAGCGCCGCAGCGAGCGACAGCTCGTCGACCGCCGCTGCCAATTCGACCCCGAGCAGCACCTCCTGGTTGCCGTCGACGCCGCCGGTTGTGGCGAATGTCGCGGTGAGTCTGGCCCAAGAACAGATCTCTGAAGCGCAGTCGCTGTTGCAGCAACAGACCTGGGGCAGTGGCAATATCGCCGCGGGCCTGGTGTCGATCGCCCCGCAGATCCTGCTCGCGCAGGCCGCATTGGCATTGAACACCTGGGGGGCCGCGATAACGCCGGCCCAAGAGCTCTACGCGAAGACATCCGGCGTTCCGATCGTGCACGAGTTGGCCGGGGTGACCTTGCTGGGCGCGTTGTTGCTGCCGACGCTTGCCACCACCGCACTGAACAGCACGGGACTGATCCTCCCGCTGGTCGGTGCCTTCGAGGGAACCGGCGCCATCACGCCGGTGCAGAACGCAGTCAGCACGGCGGCGCTCAACGGTCGGGTGTACGCCCTGGTCCCGGTGACCATGCGGTCCACCACCGAGCCGATCGTCTACATCACGGTCAACGGCGGCCCGAGCACGCCGGTGCTGGTCGACACCGGTTCGTCTGGACTGGTGCTCACCGCCGCATCGGTGGGCGATGCTGTGCCTCTTGGCGCTTCGACCGGTAGCGGTACGAGTGGTTACAGCGGCGGGCTGAGCTATAGCTACACGACCTACACGACGACGGTGAACTTCGGGAGCGGCATCGTCTCCGGGCCGACCAGCGTCAACATCGTCGACGCCAACGACGCGGCGGCGGCCCTGGCCTTCTTCCACCAGCTTGGTGGTGCCTCCGGAGTGCTGGGGATCGGGGCGAACGCCGCCGGCCCCGGTCCTGTTGGTATTCCGACCACCGCGCTGCCCGGTGACCTCAGCCAAGGCGTATTCCTCTATCAGGGCTTGTTCTTCGGCCTCGCCGGCGTGATGGTCTTCGGCCCGAACCCGCTGCCGACCCGAACGTCGGTATCCGGCGCGCCTGACGCGTATCTCAAGGTGAAGATCAACAACGGCACGCCGACTCAAGTCGGGGCGATCATCGACTCCGGTGGCGTATACGGCACCATCCTGTCCTCGATGATCGGCGGGGGCAGCAGTGTGCCGGTCGGGACGAAGATCTCGGTGTACACCGCGGACGGGGTGTTTCTGTACTCCTACATCGTCACTTCGCAGAACCGCCCGGAGGTGATCTCGAGCGGGTTGATCAACACCGGTTATGTGCCGTTCCAGCAAGGCCCGGTCTACATCGACTACACCACGCCCGACGGCATGGGTTCGACTAATTTTGACTACGCCTGATTCTTTGGCGTTCAACGCGACTCGGTAACTTCAGCAAACCCATATCTGACAGTTTCGGCAATTTGCGGTCTTGCGCCGCTCGACGGGTTTACCCTCCGCAAAGGCATAGTGGCCGCTGGTCGGGGAGGTAGACAATCATGGGTGCTTCACGCTTTGTGGGCCGGGTTGGCGGATTGGCGGTGGCCCTCGGTGTGGGCGCCGCACTGTTCTCAACGGGATACGGCGTCGCATGGGCCGACGCGTCGACGGGATCGTCGGCGGCAGGCGGGAATTCCTCGACGGCCAGTTCTCCAGGTGCTGGGTCCCAGAGCTCGTCCCACTCCACCGCTTTGTCGAAGCGGTCCGGGACGGCTGGATCGGGTCAGGCTGTCAGCACCGGCGGTGCCAAGACGAGTTCGAAGCACTCGAACTCAGGGTCAAGCCAGAACCAGACTGCTGCCACATCGTCGTCGGCGGATTCCAGTTCGGCTGAGGTGACGGCAAACACCTCACCGAGTGCCAGCGCCCAGACGCTGTCGGCGACCCCGGTCGCCACGCGCCTGACCACCGCGGTGCACGATGCGTTCGATCAGTTGACCGGTGGATTGCCGGCGGTGCCCGCGGATTCGCCACTCGCACTTGGCTTTGTGGCGCTCCAGCGCCGGGGGAGTGCGACGGCCAGTAGCGTGACGTCGGCGTTGTCCACGGCGTCGCTGACGCTCAGCAACCCCATCACCATCAACCAGTCGCTGAGCATTGTTGACGGCATCTACAACGGCAGCACCGGGGCGACGACAACGTCGACCAACCCGCTCACCTACACCTTGATCAGTGGTCCGAGTGCTGGCGGCAAGGTCACCTTCTCGAGCTCGAACGACACCAACTATGTGCTCGGCAATTTCAGCTACCTGCCGAATCAGTCGATCCTTGCCTCGGGCAGCGAGACGTTCAAGGTCCTGGTGGCCGAGAAGACCCAGTTCGACAAGATCGTCGAAGGGATCCCGCTCCTGGGCGGCCTCGCTGGACAGGTGATCCTCGTCCTGCACCAGACCCCGATCCTCGGTGGCCTGCTGGCCCCTATCATCGGCTACTCGCAGGTCGTTACGTTCGCGCCGAATCCGTCGGCCGACAACCCGCTCGGCAACCCGCTGGCGTTCACGTACAAGATGCCGTCGTTCGACGGCACACTGATCAGCCTCAACTGGTTCCCGGCATCGACGGTGGGCGCCAACGGAGTTCCGGCCGGTGACGTGGCACCGACCATCCTCAACGGCCCGGGCTTGGCCACCGCCGGTCAGACTGATCCGTACACGCCGTACGGGATCAGCGGACTCACTCCCGGTGTGCAATCGCTGCGCAACGACGGCTATAACGTCGTCACCTGGGATCCGCGCGGCGAGTTCAACTCCGGCGGCATCCTGCAGCTCGACAGCCCGGCTTTCGAGGGTCGCGATGTCACCGCGATGATCAATTGGATTGCGACGCAACCCACATCAGATCTCAACGGGCCCAACGATCCTAAGGTCGGCATGGTCGGCGGCTCCTATGGCGGTGGCATTCAGCTGACGTCCGCGGGCACCGATTCCCGCATCGACGCCATCGTGCCTGGCATCGCGTGGAACTCGCTGAACCAAGCGCTCTACCCCAGCGGCGCGTTCAAGACCTCCTACTCGACCTTGTTGTTACTGGATCTGGTCCTGAGCAACGCGCGCATCAACAACCAGATCTACCTGGGCGTCATCAGCGGCTTGCTGACCGGCTTCCTCAGTAACACCGCGCAAGCCGTGTTGGCTAGCAGCGGGCCCGATTTCGTGGTCGGGAACATCAGCGCGCCAACGCTCTTCCTGCAGGGCACGATCGACGTGCTGTTCACCCTGCAGCAAGCCATCCAGAACGCGGAGGCGTTGAAGCCGGGCGTGCCCGCCCAGATGATCTGGTCCTGCACCGGCCACGGGGTCTGCCTGACCCCCGACACCACCGGTACCCGCAACCTGGATGCGACCCTGAACTGGCTCGACAAGTACGTCAAGGGCAAGGTGGTGCCGGCGGCGCCGAACTTCCAGTACACCGACCAGTTCGGGAACTGGTTCTCCTCCAACGATCTGCCGACCGCGGGCAGCGCGTTCTTCGGTTCGAATTTCACCGCCGCCAGTGGGGCATCGGGTGGAACATTGGGCATCGTTCCGATCGTCGGCGGCTCCGGCCCGGCTCCGCAGGCCTCGATTCCGTATTCGCTGGGGTTGGCGTCGAAGGCCAGCAATGCGATCAACGTCAAGCTGAATTTGACCGGGCTGGATCAGACGGTTGGGGCGCCGACGCTGACCTTCGACTACCAGGGCCTGGGGACCAGCCGCTTCGTCTACGCGCAGTTGGTGGACAACAACACCGGCCTAGTGGTGGGCAACCTCGTCACGCCGGTACCGGTGACCCTGGACGGGCGCACGCACAGCGTGACGTTCAACATGGAGAACATCGTCTACACCTCGGATGATCCGGTCACCCCGGGTGATCTGACGCTGCAGATCACCAGTTCGGCCACGGCGTACGAGAACTTCACCGCGTTCGGTGTCATAAACATCTCCAACATCGGCCTGACACTGCAGACGCCGGCCACCGTCACCCCGGAGCCGTAGGCCACTGGCGATCCCGGTCAGCCGGCGCTCGATGTCAGCCGGCCGGCCGCGAACTGCGCAGCCTGGGCCACCAGCCCAGAACTGACGTACCTGCCGTGAGCGGTCAGGTCCGTCCCGTTCGAACAGATCGGGTCGCCGGTCAGGCAGACATCGACGGCCTTGGAGCCGTAGAGAACGCTTCGGGTCGGCAGCGGTCCGCCGCCGACCTTTCTCGACGGGTTACCGAAGACCACGACCGCCGCTATGTGGCCTGCGACGGCATCGGGCATCGGGGTGGGGGTGCCGAACGCGGCGCCCGCCGTGGTGGTGAGCAGGTCGATGACGTCAGCACCCTGTGAATACCCGCCGAGTACCACTCGGGTATTCGGACATGCGGCCACCAGGTTCTGGACATGCACCCACCCGTCGGTGGCACCGGTGGTGGACCCGCCGGCGAGATCCAGATTGGCCGGGTAATTGATGCCATAGATGGCCAGGGACTTGCCTGGCAGTCGTGCACTCAACGCGTTGACCAGAGCCTGCCCGACCTGGTCGACCGGCGGAATTGTGTCGGTTCCCCGCGCGTAGACGACCTGGATATCGGCGCAGTTGTCGGCACGTGCGACCGGTGTTGGTACGGACGCCAGATGTGCAGCGGTCATGAGGAACGCAGCAGCAAAAATCCGTGCGGCGTGGCTGTTCTGCACGGGCGCATGTTGACACCGTTGGGGCGAAGACGTCCCAGGCGCGCCGACACGGACGGCAAGTCGTGGGCAAATCCACAGCGTTGCCTAGGGGCAGTTAGGGGCGCCTAAGTTGTTGGTGGGTACGGGAATTCGACTCAAGGTCGCCTTGGCTTTGGCGCCTGCATCGAGCGTCCTCTAACTCGACGGCACCACGCCGCGGGCCTGGGGCAGGTTGAGGTCGTTGTAGGTCGCGATTCCCGGCGCCGCCGCGACGACAGCGGGGATGGCGTGGATCGGTGGCATCGCGGTCATGATGTGGCCGAGGACGAAGAAGTCCTCGATCGAGGTGGCGTTCTCGATGAGATCGGGCGGCGGCAGGAAGCCGACGTTCATGGTCACTGTCGGACGCCCGTCGATGGTGATCTTCCAGCCGTCACCGTCGAGTTTCCAATCCGGCTCCAGGGTCTGGCCCTTCTTCCATCGCACATTGATGTCGATGACGGTCTTGCCGTTGACCAAGCCCTGCCAGCTGGCGTAGACACCGGCCACGTGGCCGGCCTTGATGGTCCACGACGCCATCGGCAGATCCTCGGTGGTCTGGGCGTAGTCGGACACGCAGGTGATCTCGTCCAGCTCGACGCCGAGCGAGTCGGCGACCAATTGCACGGCCTCGGCGAAGACGGCTGTGCCCTTGGCGGCCATCGGCTGCAGTTCGGGATCGTCGATCGCCATATCGAATCCGACCGGACGCTCGGTCTCGGGGGAGTCGTACAGGGTGGTGTCCGCCGTTTCTTGGATGGTGACTTTGTCGACGCGATCGCAGGCGGTGGCGGCGACGATCGCCAGCAGTTCGGCGAAGCCGGGGCTCACACCCGAGCCGAACATCGTTGACCCGCCGCTCTTGCACGCCGCTTCGAGGCGAGCGCGGCCTTCGCCGAGGTTGTGTCCGGTGATGAACGAGGCTGAGGCGACCACGTTGACGCCGGCCGACAAGATTCGGACCAGCTCATCGACATCGATCCACATCGGGTTGTAGACCACGCAGTCCGGCTTCAGCGCCAGCAGGGCGTCGATGTCGCTGGTCGCGGTGATTCCCAGCGGTTCAATGCCGACCAGTTCCCCGACATCGCGGCCAGACTTCGCGTCTGACCAGGCATAACAGCCCACGAGTTCGAGGGTGGGATTGGCGGCGATCGCCTGGACGGAGCTCTTGCCGACGTTGCCGGTCGTCCACTGGACGACCCGATAGGGGGAAGTGTTGTGCACTCGCTCAGCATAGGGCGCGCAAGCGTCACCCGAACCAACGTTTGGGCGAAGAAGCTCGAGAGAATGGCGCTGAAACGTCGATCTCGACGCCGGGCCTACTCCGATTCGTCGACGGCGACGGCACCGCGATTGCGCCGACGCAGCCGGTGGTTCGTCTTTCCGGTCGGGCGCTTGTTACGCAGGCCGCCGGCAGAATCTTCAGGTCCGGCTTCGGTCGACACCTCGACCGTCTCTTCGATCGCGACGGCTTTTTCGATCGATACGGCCTCGGGCTCATTGGGCTCGCCGGCCGAATCTTCGCCGGACTCGACGGACTCGGCCGTCTTGTTGCGCTTCGCCTTCTCTTTCTTGGGCTTCGGCGCCTTGGCCGGCAGTTCGGCGGTGTGCGCCAGGTTGTAGGCCAGCAGCGCCAGGACCGCGATGGCGGCGGCCGCGCCGTAGATCCCGAACAACCATTTCCCGTCTTTGTCCAGGCTGACCCAGATCTCGGCAACCGCCGCCCCGACGATCAATACACCGGCCAGCACGTACAGGCTCATCGACCACACCCGCAACCGCAGCGCCACCTGTGGTGTTCCGAGCTCGGGCTTACGGGTGCGCAGCAGGGTGGCCAGCACCGGTAGCGCGGCCAGCGCGATCACGACACCGGTGACGATGCGCAGCACGGTGCCCAGGGTGTGGGACGTGTCGCCCATCAGCTCCCACCACCGGGGCAGGACGAACAGGAAGTACAGGGCGCCGGACAGTACCCACAACACGAGGTGCGCTGCAGTCGCGGCGGCGCGCATGCCCCTCCTAGCCCAGCTCGTCTGATGGCGAAAATCCGAGGTGCGACCAGGCGCTTTGATCCCCCGATCGCACCTCGGACAGGTGGCGGAGGATAGGGGATTTGAACCCCTGAGGGCTATTAACCCAACCCGCGTTCCAGGCGAGCGCCATAGGCCACTAGGCGAATCCTCCGTCGGCAATGGTAACCGACTTGGGAAGTGCCTCGCCCCGGCTGCCTGACTCGGGCTGGTCTTGCGGCCTCCGCGGCGGGCCGGCACCCGGTGGGTATTACACTCGCGATGGACCCCGCGCGGCGTCTATCCTGTGAACTCCCCCAGGGCCGGAAGGCAGCAAGGGTCAATGGGCTCTGGCGGGTGCGCGGGGTCCCCCTCTTGAAAGGCGCATGGTGTCGTTTTTGTCCCTGGGCCCCGACGAATTGCAGGCCCAGTATGAATTGCAGCGGCAGAACTACGCCGACCTGCAGGCCAAGAAGCTGTCCCTGGACCTCACCCGCGGTAAGCCGTCGGCCCAGCAGCTCGATCTGTCGAACCCGCTGCTGAGCCTGCCCGGCGAGCAGTACCGGGACGAGGACGGTACCGACACCCGCAACTACGGCGGCCTGCACGGACTTCCCGGGCTGCGGTCGGTCTTCGGCGAACTGCTCGGCATCCCGGTGCCCAACCTGATTGCCGGCAACAACGCCAGCCTCGAGATGATGCACGACATCGTCGTGTTCTCGTTGCTGCACGGTGGCGTGGACTCGCCGCGGCCGTGGATCGAAGAACCGGTGGTGAAGTTCTTGTGCCCGGCACCGGGATACGACCGCCACTTCGCGATCACCGAGAGCTTCGGCATCGAGATGATCAGTGTCCCGATGCTCGAGGACGGCCCCGACGTCGACCTCATCGAGGAACTCGTCGCCGCCGATCCGGCGATCAAGGGCATGTGGTGCGTACCGATGTTCTCCAACCCGACCGGAACCACCTACTCCTGGGAAGTCGTCCGCAGACTGGTGCAAATGCACACCGCCGCAACGGATTTCCGGCTGTTCTGGGACAACGCCTACGCGGTGCACGTTCTGACGCTGGATTTCCCCCGGCAGGTCGACATCCTCGGCCTGGCGGAGGCGGCTGGTCATCCCAACCGGCCCTATGTGTTCGCCTCGACGTCGAAGATCACTTTCGCCGGAGCCGGGGTGAGCTTCTTCGGTGGCTCGCTGGGCAACATCGCGTGGTACCTGCAATACGCCGGGAAGAAGTCGATCGGTCCCGACAAGGTCAACCAGCTGCGGCACCTGTTGTTCTTCTCCGACGCCGACGGGGTGCGCCTGCACATGCTGCGCCATCAGCAGCTGCTCGCGCCGAAGTTCGCGCTGGCCCTGGACATCCTCGACACGCGGCTCTCGGATTCCAAGATCGCGTCCTGGACCGAACCCAAGGGCGGCTACTTCATCAGCCTCGATGTATTGCCCGGGACGGCCAAGCGCACCGTCGCGCTGGCCAAGGACGCCGGTATCGCCGTCACCGAGGCGGGCGCATCGTTCCCGTACCGAAAAGATCCGGACGACAAGAACATTCGCATCGCTCCGACGTTCCCGCCAGTGTCGGATCTGACCGACGCGATCGACGGACTGGCCACCTGTGCGTTGCTGGCGGCCACCGAGTCCCTGCTGGGGTCCACCGCTGTCACACAAGGTCGGTAGCCTTCACCCGTGGCGCTCTACCGCAAGTATCGGCCGGCAACTTTTGCCGAGGTGGTGGGCCAGGAGCACGTCACTGAACCGCTGTCGACCGCGTTGTCGGCGCATCGGATCAACCACGCGTATCTGTTCTCCGGTCCGCGCGGCTGCGGTAAGACATCCTCCGCGCGCATCCTCGCCCGTTCGCTGAACTGCGAGCAGGGCCCGACGCCAACCCCGTGCGGGGTGTGCGGCTCGTGCGTGGCACTGGCCCCCAACGGCGGCGGCAGCGTGGACGTCACCGAACTCGACGCCGCCAGCCACGGCGGTGTGGACGACACTCGCGAACTGCGTGACCGGGCGTTCTACGCGCCCGCGCAATCGCGCTACCGCATCTTCATCATCGATGAAGCGCACATGGTCACCAACGCCGGCTTCAACGCGCTGCTCAAGATCGTCGAGGAGCCACCCGAGCATCTGATTTTCGTGTTCGCCACCACCGAGCCGGAGAAGGTGCTGCCGACGATCCGGTCGCGGACCCACCATTACCCGTTCCGGCTGCTGGCGCCGAAGACCATGCGCGCGTTGATCGAGAAGATCGTCGCCTCGGAGAGCGTCGAGGTCGACGATGCGGTGTATCCGCTGGTGATCCGCGCCGGTGGCGGCTCGCCCCGTGACACCTTGAGCGTCCTCGACCAGCTGCTCGCCGGTGCGGAGGGCAATCATGTCGCCTACCAGCGCGCCCTGGCGCTGCTGGGTGCCACCGATGTCGCCCTGATCGACGACGCGGTGGACGCGTTGGCCGCCGGCGACGCCGCCTCGCTGTTCGGCGCCGTGGAGTCGGTGATCGACGCCGGTCACGATCCGCGTCGGTTCGCCATCGACCTGCTCGAACGGTTCCGGGATTTGATTGTGCTGCAAGCAGTTCCGGATGCTGCCAGCCGAGGCGTCGTCGATGCGCCCGATGACATCCTGGACCGGATGCGTGACCAGGCCACTCGCGTCGGCCCCGCGACGCTGACGCGCTACGCCGAGGTGGTGCACGCCGGCCTGGGGGAGATGCGCGGTGCGACGGCTCCACGACTGTTGCTGGAGGTGGTGTGCGCCCGGTTGTTGCTGCCGTCGGCCAGCGACACCGAGTCAGCACTGTTGCAGCGCATCGAACGCATCGAGACCCGGATGGACATCTCGATACCCGCCGGCGAGGCCGCGATGAGTTCCGGCGCGCCGGCGGCCGCGCCGGTCAAGCAATACGTACGCAAGACGCAGGCGGCACCGGCCGCTGCGCAGCCCACGCCCGAGCCGGTTGCGGCGCCCGAGCCCGTCGCTTCACCGGAGCCCGTTGCCAGGCCCGAACCCGTTGCGAGGCCCGAACCCGTTGCCCGGCCTGCCGCGGTCGTCGAGGCGCCGAAAGCGGAGCCGGTCGTTGAAGCGCCCAGGATCGCGCCGGCGCCGCCGGCGGCACCAGAGCCCCCGAAGCCGGCACCCGAGCCCGCCGCGCCACCTGCTGCTGCCGTGGGGGAGCCCGGCGCGGCGGCCGTGCGCAGCATGTGGCCGACGGTGCGGGAGAAAGTCCGTGATCGCAGTAAGCCTCTCTACGCCATGTTGGATGCCGCGATCGTTCGGGCAGTCGATGGTGACACCTTGGTGCTGGGACACCCGTCGGCGCCACTGGCCAAGCGGCTGGGTGAGCAGCGCAACGCCGACGTGATTCGTGATGCCCTCAAGGACGCGCTCGGCGTGGACTGGCGGGTGCGCTGCGAGGTTGGCGTCGGCCAGCCGGTTCAGGAGGCCGAGCCGCTGCCGCCGGAGCCCGAGCCGGACCCGGTGGATGCGCAGCGCGCCGAAGAGGACAGCATGATCGCCGAGGTTGGTCGCGACGACGCTGCGCCGCGGCGCGATCCCGAGGAAGTTGCCCTCGAGCTGTTGCAAAGCGAATTGGGCGCCCGCAAGATCGACGGCTGAGGGCCCTGTGAGAGGTCTCGCCACGCCCTGTGGCTTTCCTGTGCTGTGAAGCGCGCCTGTCCGCAGGCCCCTACCGTCGACGCATGAGCATCGACACTCGCCGGCTGGTGGCTGCGCTGGCCGGATGCGGCGCGATTGCCGCCGCCATGTTCGGCCAGATCCCATCTGCGGCAGCAGATCCTGATGCGCCGCCCAACTGTACGGCCGCCGATATGGAAGGCGTGCGCATGGGTGTGCAGGCCGCGACATCGGCCTACCTGTTCACCCATCCCGACGTCAACGCCTTCTTCACGAGCATGGCCGGTTTACCGCGTGATCAGGTGCGTGCCAGGGTGAAGGCCTACATGGCCGCCAACCCGCAGACGGCGTCCGACATCACCGGCATTCGACAACCGTTGGTGGACATCAAGAATCGCTGCGGCGGTCAGCTACCCGGCTCGGCGGTTTAACTCCTAACCAAAAGGTTAGGAGCTCCACCACGGACGCAGCGGCAGCCCGCCGTCGCCGCCCCGCTCGTCGAGTTTGACCGCCAGCACCTGGTGCAGCTGAACCACATTGGTTTCGAAGCCAACTCGTGACCCGGCCATGTAGAGGCCCCACACCTTGGCGGTGGCCAGGCCGACCTCCTCGACGGCCTCGTCCCAGTGTTCGACAAGGTTGCGGCACCAGTCGCGCAGCGTCATCGCATAGTGGTGACGCAGGTTCTCCTCGTGCACCACTTCCAGACCCACGTCTTGGGCTTCGGAGATGATGCGCCCGGAACCGGTCAGCTCCCCGTCGGGGAAGACATAGCGGTCGATAAAACCGCCGGCGCTGGGACCGGTCTTGTTGTCCGGGCGGGTGATGCAGTGATTGAGCAGCAGACCACCGGTGCGCAGCTTGGTTTGCAGGAACGCGAAGTATGCCGGGTAGTTGGCCACTCCGATGTGCTCGGTCAGGCCGATCGAGGACACCGCGTCGAAACCGCTCTCCAGCACATCGCGGTAGTCGCAGTGGCGTACCTCGGCCAGATCGGCCAAACCTTGTTCGGCGATTGCCTTCTGCGCCCAGGCGGCCTGCTCGCGTGACAGCGTGACCCCGATGGCTTTCACTCCGTGGCGGGCCGCGTAGCGCACCATGCTGCCCCAGCCGCAGCCGACGTCGAGTAGCCGGTCACCGGGCTGCAGGCGCAGCTTCTCGAACACCAAGCGGTACTTGTTCTCCTGAGCCTCCTCAAGCGTCGCCTCGGCGCTGGGATAGCAGGCGCAGGTGTAGGTCATCGACGGGCCGAGCACCCACTCGTAGAACGTGTTGGACACGTCGTAGTGGTGGTGGATGGCGTCGGCGTCGCGCCGCTTGCTGTGGCGCAGGCCCTCGGCGAAGCGCCGCCACCGCGGCAGCGCCTCCTGCGGCGGCGGGGCGATCGGCTTGAGGTGCTCGATGCCGATAGAGCGCACGATGTCGACCAGGACCCGCGGCGGCGGCAGCTTGAAGTCGAGATTCTGGGCAAGTGCCACGAGCAACTCGTACGGGTCGCCGGGGTGCACGCCATGCATCTCCAGATCGCCGGCGACGTAGGCGCGGGCCAAGCCCAGATCACCGGGTGCGGTGGCCAGGTAGGTAGTGCCGCGCGGCGTGAGCAGGTCCAGGCCCAGCGCGGCGTCGGCAGGGCCTGCGCTACTGCCGTCGTAGGCGCTGAACTTCAGGGGCAGCTCGCCGCCGGCAGCGAGGATCTCCAGGATCTCGGCCAGGCTGAACTTGCGCGGCGCGTTGGCCGCGTTGTCACGGTAGGTCGTCATTGTCGTTGCACCGCCTTTGCGTAGAGGTCGAGCAGCCGTGAATCGGGGTCGTAGGTCTTCTTTACGGTGTTATACGTTTCGCCGCCGTAGAGTTCGTCAAATTCTTCACGGCTGTAGAACGCGTCGGAATACAGCGATTTGTGGCCGTCGAGATCACTGATCTTCTCCTCGATGAGCCGATTGGTGTGGCCGGGTGTCGGCCCGGCCGGGACTGATGACCAGAATCCGATGTTCACATAGGTGTGCCCGGCCCGCAGCGGGTACAGCGGCCAGCCCCCCGCGTCGTGTAGTCGTAGCGGGCACAGCCAGACCGGTTCGATGGGGACGTCGGTCAAGAACCAGTTCAGGAACTCTTCGGTGCGTTCGATCGGCACTTCGACGTCCTGGACCACCCGTTCCAGGGGCGGCCGGCCGCCCAGGGCCTCGATCCGGTCGGCGATGTTGTACTTCTGGTCGTAGCCGATCAGCTTCCAGTAGAAGCTGCTGCGCCGGTAGCGCCGTGGCCAGAACCGGCGAAGTTTCGGGTTCTGCGCGCCGAACGCCCGCGAGCACCAGAACCAGTCGGTGTCCCAGCGCCACAGGTAGTCGTGGATGGTCAGACGATCGTCCTTCACCCCGTCGGGGTGCTGGATGGATCGGTAATAGATGTCCTGACCGGTGTAGTCGCTGACCGTTCCGGCGGTTGCGGTCTGCATGCCCAGGCACAAGTAGCTCTCGTCGGCGCTGAACACCACGCCGTCGAGGTAATCGACCCGGACTCCTTGGTATCCACCGGTCTCGATGATGCGGTCCATCGCGGCGATCAGGTCGGCCAACGTGTGAAATCTCAGGTGCTTGAGCGTCACGAACGGCTTGACCGATTCCAGCTCGATCCGCAGTCGCACCGAATAGCCGAGCGTGCCATAGGAATTGGGGAAGCTTCGAAACAGGTCCTGGTGCTGTTCGCGGCTGGCTGTGATCACTTCGCCGGACCCGGTGAGAATGTCCATCTCGATGACCGATTCGTGCGGCAAGCCGTTGCGGAATGAGGCGGACTCGATCCCCAGTCCGGTGACTGCGCCACCCAGGGTGATCGTCTTGAGCTGCGGGACCACCAACGGCGACAGGCCGTAGGGCAAGGTCGCGGCGACCAGGTCTTCGTAGGTGCACATACCGGCAACGTCGGCGGTCTTGGCGGCTTGGTCGACGGAGATCACGCCCGTCAGACCGGAGACGTCCAGGCCTGGGGCGGTGCGTTTGGCGCGGGCGCGGAACAAATTGGACGTGGGTTTGGCCAGGCGTATCGAGGCGTTCGTAGGAATGGCGTGGTAGCTCGCCAGGAGCCGGTCCACGCCTTCGGAGTGAGCTGTCAGTGCTGTGGAAACAGGCACACGACTACGCTAGTCCGCAGCCACAGCCGATGCGACCGCATGGCTGGTGGATCACACTCAAAACCGCCGTCACCCGAGGAGTATTACCTGATGGGACAGGTCAGCGCCGCAAGCACGATCTTGATCGACGCCGAACCCGCGACCGTGCTCGCCGCGATCGCCGACTACCAGGGCGTGCGCCCGAAGATCTTGTCGCCGCAGTACAGCGAGTATCAGGTGCTGCAGGGTGGCCAGGGTCAGGGCACTGTCGCCAAGTGGAAGCTGCAGGCCACCAAGTCGCGGGTGCGTGAGGTGCAGGTCGCCGTTGACGTCGCCGGTCACACCGTCATCGAGAAGGACGCGAACTCGTCGATGGTGATCAACTGGACCGTCGCACCGGCCGGCCCCGGCTCCAGCGTCACCGTCAAGACCACCTGGAACGGTGCGGGCGGCATCGGGGGCTTCTTCGAGAAGACCTTCGCGCCGCTGGGGCTGCGCCGGATTCAGGACGAGGTGCTGGCCAACCTGAAGAAGGCCATCGAGAGCAAGTAGCGGCCTAACTGGTCCTGGCCGGTTGGGTGGCCAGGAACGCCGCGATGCCCTGGACCACCGCGGACGCGATCTTCTGACGGCCCTCGGGGCTTTCCATCAGTGCGGAGTCGGCCGGATTCTTCATGTTTCCGCATTCGACCAGCACCGAGGGGTATTGGGCCAGGTTCAGTCCGGTGAGGTCGGAGCGCCCGTACAGACCGTCGGAGCCGATGTAGTTGGCGGCCGGCAGCCCGGAGGCGACCATCTGATCGCGCATGATCTTGGCGAGCTGCACCGAGGGCCCGGCCTGCGCCTCGTTCAGCGGCGGGCTGGAGTAGTTGACGTGGAAGCCGCGGCCGGTCGCCGGGCCGCCGTCGGCGTGGATGGACACCACGGCGTTGGGTGCCAGGGCGTTGGCCATCGCCGCGCGTTCGTCGACGCACGCCGCGACCTGGTTGTCGTTACCGCGGGACATGGCGGTCCGGACACCGAGCTGGCTCAGCATCTGGCGGATCAACAGCACGGTGTCCCAGTTGAAGGTGTGCTCGGGGAACCCGTCGTTGGTGGTGGTGCCCGACGTCTGGCAGTCCTTGGTGCCGCCGCGGCCCGTGGGGACCTGTTTGGTCAGCGATGCGTCGTTGGCGCCGTTATGGCCGGGGTCGAGGAAGACGATCATTCCGGCGATGTTGGGTACGGCGTGGGCGAGGGGGCTGGTCACCGTCGACGCGGCCAGCAGCATGGCGGTGCATGCTGCGGCGACGACACGCGTGCGGGTGGACATAAGCACGCGCGTCACCGTAACTCTTCGCCGTCTAGGCTTGAAGTCGCTGACCGCCCAAATCCGCAGGCGCAACCAAGTCGAGACCTAGACGCAAGGAGACTGTCATGCAACCCGGTGAGATACCCAACCTGGAGGGATTTCGCGAGCGGGCCGAGGAGATGCGTGACCAGTTGATGCCAGGTCTGCAAGCCGCGCTCCAGCAGGCCCAGGAAATGCAGCAGAAGCTGATGGAGGCCCAGGCGGCGCTGGCGGCCGCCGAGGTACACGGTCAGGCCGGCGGTGGGCTGGTGCAGGTGACCATGAAGGGCAGCGGGGAAGTGGCCGCGGTGCGGATCGACCCGAAGGTCGTCGACCCCCAGGACGTCGAAACGCTGCAGGACCTGATCGTCGGCGCGATCGCCGACGCGGCGCGTCAGTTCGCCATCCTGGCGCAGACCCATCTCGGTCCGCTGGCCGGGCAGGCTGCACCGGGTCTGCCGGAGGCCTGACTTCTTTGTACCGCCATGTTTGAGGGCCCGGTCCAGGATCTGATCGACGAGCTCGGCAAGCTGCCGGGCGTCGGTCCCAAGAGTGCGCAGCGGATCGCGTTCCACCTGCTGTCGGTGGAGCCGCCGGACATTGACCGACTGACCGCGGCGCTGGGCAGGGTTCGCGACGGGGTGCAGTTCTGCGAGGTGTGCGGCAACGTCTCCGATGCCGAGCGCTGCCGAATCTGCAGCGACGCACGCCGGGATGGGACGCAGGTGTGTGTGGTCGAAGAACCCAAGGACGTGCAGGCCGTCGAACGCACCCGGGAGTTCCGCGGGCGCTATCACGTGCTGGGCGGCGCACTGGATCCGCTGTCCGGAGTCGGGCCGGATCAGCTGCGAATTCGTCAGTTGCTCAACAGAATTGGTGAACGAGTCGACGGAGTGGACATCACCGAGGTGATCATCGCGACCGATCCGAACACCGAGGGTGAGGCGACGGCCACCTACCTGGTGCGGATCCTCCGCGATATCCCCGGGCTCACCGTGTCGCGCATCGCGTCGGGCCTCCCGATGGGCGGTGACCTGGAGTTCGCCGACGAGCTGACGCTGGGCCGCGCCCTATCCGGCCGCCGCCAGATGGTCTAGTTCTACGCCCAAACCGACATTTCGCAGCAAAAGTGCGAGTAGATCGCGACATTTCGTCGATCTGGGCAAGGTGTCAGACCCTGCAGCAACGATGCCGACATGAGTGAAGTGTTTCTAGGCAGAGAAGCGCTGGCCGACGGCCTGTCACGCCATGATCTACAGCGCTGGTATCGACCGATGTTCCGGGGCGTGTACGTCCCGAAGTACGTCTCGCCGTCACTGCGTGACTACGCGTATGGGGCGTGGCTTTACACCGACCGGACGGGAGTGATCGCCGGCGTGGCGGCGTCTGCGCTCCACGGGGCGAATTGGGTCGACGACGATGAACCGATCGAAGTGCTCGTTAATGAACGACGGCGACAGCCCGGGCTGATCGTTCGAATGGATCGTCTCGCCGACGACGAAGTCGAAAGCGTCGACGGCCTTCTCGTCACAACGCCATCGAGGACTGCCTTCGACATGGGTAGGTACCTCAAGCGCGCAGCGGCGTTGGCGCGCCTGGACGCGCTGACGCGAGCAGCCCCATTCGCAGCCGCGGATGTGGAGATGATGATCCACCGGTACGGGCCTGTCAGGGGTGTACGTCAACTTCGGGACCTGCTACCGCTGATTGATAATGGCGCGGAGTCGCCGAAGGAAAGCTGGCTGCGCTTGCTTCTGATCGACGGTGGACTACCGGCACCCGAGACCCAGATTCCGATTCTCGAGGGCGGGGTTCCGATCGCCTTTCTCGACATGGGATATCGCGACCTCAAGCTTGCCTTCGAATACGACGGCGACCAACACCGCAGCGACCGTCGTCAATACGTCCGAGACGTTCGACGTCTGCCGATGATTGAACGGCACGGGTGGGAAGTCATTCGGGTCATCGCAGAAGACAGACAAGCTGAGGTGCTGTGGCGGGCGAAGGAGGCTTTTCTTCGTCGAGGTGGTGCCGAGATCGACGAAATGTCCCAATCTACTCGCACTTTTGCTGCGTAATGTCGGTTTGGGCGCAGAGGGATCAAGCGCGGCGGGGGGCGGCCAGCCGCTCGCGGCGCAACTGCTCGACCTCGGTCAGCTCCAGCGGCTCCAGCGGCCCGACGACGCGCGACAGCAGCAGATCCGCCAGTTCGGGGTTGCGCGCCAGACACGGGCCGTGCAGATAGGTTGCGACCACGCTGCCCTGCACCGCACCGTCGTAGCCGTCGCCTGCGCGGTTGCCCGCGCCCTTGACCACCGCAGCCAGCGGCCGCGCATCCGGTCCCAAAACCGTTCCACCACGGTGATTCTCGAAGCCCGTCAGCGCAAGCGTCATACCGTCGACCAATGGAGTGGACACCACTTCGCCAATGGTCCGGCTGGCCTGCGGGGACGTCGTCACATCGAGCAGGCCGACACCCTCGACCCGCTCGCCGGCCGACGTCTCGTACCAGTGACCCAGCACCTGAATCGCCGCGCAGATCGCCAGCACCGGAGCGCCGCGGGCCGCAGCGCGCTGCAAACCCTGATGGGTCAGAAGATGTTTGGTAGCCAGTCGCTGCGCGTAGTCCTCGGCGCCGCCGAGGGTGTAGAGGTCCAGCGAGTCGGGCACCGGGTCGGCCAGCGTGATCTCGACGATCTCGGCGGCAATCCCGCGCAGCCGCAACCGCTGTCGCAGCACGACGGCATTCCCACCGTCACCGTAGGTGCCCATCACGTCGGGCAACACCAGCCCAATCCGTACCGTTGAATCCGTCATTGCATCCGCCCCAAAGCGCGCGTCAGCTGCAGGAAAGCGGTGTAGTTCGCCACCACCTCGACGTGCCCCTTCGGGCATGACTTGATCGCATCAATAGTGTTGTGCACCAACGTATGCGGCACACCGGCATAGCCCAGCCGCACCGCCAGATCGGTTCCGCGCTCCCCGGCGGCCACGACGGGGACACCCTCGAAATGCTCGAAGTTGACGTCCCACAGCCACGACAGGTCTTCACCGTCGGGTACCTGACCGTTGACCGAAATCACCACCCCCTGCGCGGTGGCGTCGACCATCGACAGCGCCTCTTGCCACCCGGCCGGGTTCTTGGCCAGCAGGATGCGCGCGGTGTGCTCGCCCACCGGCACGGTCTGGTAGCGGCCGGCGACCTCGTCCACCGTGGCGACGGCGGCCACTGCCGCAGCGGGATCCGCGCCCAGCGCGACTGCGGCCGCCACAGCCTGAGTGGCGTTGCCTCGGTTGACCTTTCCCGGCAGCGACAGTCGCATCGGCAGCTCGAGGCCGTCTGGCCCGTAGATCTTCGCGTCGTCGTACCACCACTGCGGATCAGGGCGCTTAAAGGACGCAGGGCCGCCGGGCCCGACATTGGGATCCGTTCCTGTCGAGTACCAGTGCGAGTGGTCGCGCACGATCACCTCGCCGCTACGCGGGCAGCTGACCGAGTCGTTGGCCCAACCAGCGCCGGCAGCCACCCACACCACGCGAGGGCAGTCGTAGGCCGCCGAGGTCATCAGTACGTCGTCACAGTTGGCGACGATGATCGCATCGGGGTGACGGGCCAAGCCGGCGCGCAGGGTGCGCTCGATGTGGTTGATCTCACCCACCCGGTCCAGCTGATCGCGCGACAGATTCAGTAGCACGATCACCGCGGGGTCGACCGCATCGGCGACGTGCGGGACGTGCATCTCGTCGACCTCGAGCGCGGCCAGCGACGCGTCGCGGGAGCCGGCCAGCGCGGCCACCAGGCCAGCGTCCATATTGGCGCCCTCGGCATTGGTGGCGACGGTCTGATGTCGTCGCCCTTGCGGCTCGACCGGGCCGATGGTGGCCAGCGCCGCTGCCGTCATCCGGGTGGTAGTGGATTTGCCGTTCGTGCCGGTCACGACGACAGTGCGACGGCCGGCGCCGAGTTGACGCAGGATCGAGCGATCCAGGGTCATCGCGACCAGGCCACCGATCATGGCGCCGGCACCGCGTCCGGTCGCCCGGGAGGCCCAACGCGCGGCGGAACCAGCGGCCAGCGCAGCGCGGCCCCGCAGTGTCATCGTCGGCTTGGGCATTGGGATGCAAGTTTATGCGGACTCCACGCGGCCGGCCGACACGGATTCGATGTCCCGGGCGCTGTCGGACCTGCGTGCCATCCTGACTGTGTGAGCCACACCTGGGGTCGACCCGCCCGCGAGCCGGGCGATGGCTGGGTCGTCGTCGATGTCGAGACCACGGGGTTTCGGCCCGGCCACGCCCGCATCATCAGCCTGGCTGCCCTCGCGCTAGACCCAGAAGGGCGCGTCGAACACTCGGTGGTCAGTCTGCTCAATCCCGGCGTGGATCCCGGCCCCACCCACATCCACGGCCTGACCGCCGAGATGTTGGAGGATCAGCCGACGTTCGCCGATATCGCCCCCGACGTCATCGAGTTGCTGCACGGCCGCACCCTGGTCGCCCACAACGTGGCGTTCGACTACGCATTCCTGGCCAGTGAGGCCGAGCTGGCCGAGACCGCGCTGCCGGTCGACACGGTGATGTGCACCGTCGAGTTGGCCCGCCGCCTGGACCTCGGGCTGGAGAACTTACGGCTGGAGACCCTGGCCCGGCACTGGGCCGTGCCGCAGACCCGCGCCCACGACGCTTTTGATGACGCCCTGGTGTTGTCCCGGGTGCTCGCTCCCGCGCTGCAGCGGGCTCGCGAACGCGAGACGTGGTTGCCGGTGCGTCCCGCGACCCGGCGCCGCTGGCCCAACGGCCGGGTCACCCACGACGAACTGCGGCCGTTGAAGATGCTGGCCTCCCGGATGCCCTGTCCCTACCTGAACCCCGGGCCGTACCGGCGGGGTGGACCGTTGGTCCAGGGCATGCGGGTTGCCTTGTCGGCCGAGGTGAACCGCACGCACGAGGAACTTGTCGAGCGGATCATTCACGCCGGGCTGGCCTACGCCGATGCCGTCGACCCACAGACGTCATTGGTGATCTGCAACGAACGGACCCCTCAACAGGGCAAGGGCTATCTGGCCCGTGAGCTCGGGGTACCGGTGGTCTCCGACGGGCAGTTCATGGATTCGGTCGCCTCGGTGGCCAACGGCACCGGGATCGACGAGTTCGTCCCCTCGGTCGATCAAGGTCAGCAGTTCGCGCTGTTCTGAGGGTCGGCTTCGCTAGCATCGCCAGCGGGTGGTGATATAGGTGGACGATCGCAGGGGCACGCCGCGATCGGCTTTGCCGATTTTGTCCTCGGCGGTCAGTTGTCTGCTACTCGCCCTGGGGTTTGCCTTCAAATGGGGCGGCGACAACACCGTTCGGATCGTTGACGCGTTGGCCTTCGCCGCATACGGGGCGTACGCGGCGGTGTGCTCAGGAGTTGCGGCTCGCGCCGCCCACGGGCGAAACCGCACCGCCTGGACCAGCTTGACGATCGCCCTGGCAGCGTGGACGGCGGGGGAGCTGACCAGGGCGCTGTACACCCTTGTCTTGCATCGCTCGCTGTTCCCGTCTCCCGCGGACTTCCTCTACCTGGGTTTCGTCGTGCTGGTCTGCGTCGCGTTCGTGCGGTTTCCCGCCGAACCGATGCAGGGCTCACGGACGCGAGTGCTTTTCGACGCGCTGATCGCCGCCGTGGCTCTGTTTCTGGTGCTGTGGGTGGCAGTCCTCGGCAACGTCTACCAAGCCACCCGGGTGGACAGCGTCGCACAGGCTCGCGCGCTGCTGTATCCGCTGTTCATCCTGTTCATCTTCGTGGCCGCGGTCGTGTTCGTCGCCCGGTCCGGCGCCGGAAACAGCGTGGTGATGTGGCTGCTCATGGCTGCGGTCACGCTGATGGCGTTTTCCGGGGTCGCGTTCGCCTTTCTCCAACTCTCCAACCGCTATTACCCCGGGCACCTCACGAGTCTTGGCTGGGTGCTGGGGATGGTGTGCTTCGGTGCGGCCGCACTGCTCAGTAGGCAACCGCGGTTACCCAGTCCGCCGTCGAACACAGCGCAATCGTCGATCCCGTTGTGGTTGCCCTACGTGCCGCTGTTCATCGCCGGCACCGTCGGGCCGGCACTGGCTCTCACCGGAGTCCTGCAGATCGGGGTTCCGGTGCTGATGGCGCTCATCTGCGTCCGGCAGGTGCTTTCGGGGTGGGAGAACCGCCGATTGCTCACGGCCGCAGCCGATCAGGCGTTGCGCGATCCGTTGACCGGGCTGGCTAACCGCACCCTGTTCCAGGACCGGCTGGCGCACGCGATGGCACTGCGCCGCCGCGACGATCGTGCGGTGGCGGTGGTTTCGCTGGACCTCGATGACTTCAAGCTGATCAACGACAGCATGGGGCATCCTGCCGCCGACAGCCTTCTGGTCCGGGTGGGTGAACGCATCGCCGGTTGTGTGCGGCCCGGCGATACCGTCGCACGGCTCGGCGGCGATGAATTCGCCTTGCTGATCGAGGGTGGAGCCGACGAGGCTCACCTGGTCTGCGAGCGGGTGATCGCGTCGTTCGATACCCCGTTCGTCATCGACGGCCACGAAGTGCTGATGCGTCCGAGCGCCGGCATGGCGGTCACACTTCTGGCTGAAACAGAACTGGCGCCAGAGGAATTGGTGAAGCGCGCCGATATCGCGATGTACTTCGCCAAACGCTCGCGCGATTCGACGGTGCACACGTTCAGCTCGGACATGACGCTGCTCGATCCAGGCATCGAGGAAGTGACGAGCACCGGCGAGAACCGTTCGGTTGGGAATGGTGCGGCACAGGTACGGTTACTGGGCGAATTGCGGCGCACCATCGACCGCGGTGGTCTCGAGATGGTGTATCAACCGAAGTTGGACCTGAGAACCGGTCGAATAGTAGGGGTGGAGGCGCTCCTGCGATGGCCCCATCCACGGCTGAAAGTTCTTCGGCCAGCGGCATTTTTGCCCTTGATACTGCGGCATGGTCTGATGCGTCCGGTGACCGATCTGGTCTTCAAGAAGGTGCTCGATGACGCGGCCCGATGGATGTCGATGGGGCTGGATGTCCCTGTCGCGGTAAACCTGTTCGCGCCACTGCTCCGCGATCTGCGACTGCCCGAGGCTGTGAGTGGGGCCCTGCGGGAACGTGATCTTCCGGCGCGGCTGCTGACCATCGAGATCACCGAGGATCTGGTCCTTGACGAGGTGGGTCGGGTTACCGCAGTACTGCAACAACTTCGCGACGACGGGGTTCGGATCGCCATCGACGACTTCGGCAGTGGCTATTCAGCTTTGAGTTATCTGCGCGATCTGCCGATTGATGAGGTGAAATTCGATCGCCACTTCATCGCGTCGGTTGCCACCGACACGCGGGCTGCCGCGGTGGTCGGTGCAGTCATCGAACTGAACCACAACCTCGGGATCACGGTGGTCGCCGAAGGTGTCGAAGACGCCGAGACAGCGGCATGGCTGCGCGAGCATGGCTGCGACATCGGACAGGGCTACTACTTCGGTAAGCCTGTCCCCGCCGCCGAGATCCCACCCCTGATGGCTCAGCATGCGCCGCAACGCCCTTAGCTGGACCGCGGGCTGACCCTCAGAGCCTCCTGTGTGTCTCTGGTCAACCCCCTGAGGTTTATTTGTAATCGAAATATGCTGGCGTACCGTGACGTTGGGCCCACTGACAATGTGTTTCTTGACAGAAGGCAGCTCCGACATGAAAAAACTACTCGCCGCCACCGTAGGGGCGGCGGCAATCGCGCTGCTCGCGATATTCGCCGTCACCGCCGCCATTAGCGGCTCCACCTTCAACCGCACCTCCGCAGATTCCGGGCAGGAGTCGAAATTCCCCACGCCCACAGCGCCGTCGCCGGCGGAGGTTTCGGGGGGTGTAACCACAACAACAGCTTCGTCGATCCACTGAGCTCCCGCTATCTACCGCTTGGCGGGGCCTCCTGGTTGCGCCACTGGCGTGGCGAAACACCGTGGTTGCGAAGGAATACCCGCCCGAAGTAGCCGGCGTCTGCTATTCCGACCCGTCGGGAGACCTCGGTAATGCTGAGGTCGGTATCGCGCAACAGGATTCGCGCCTGACCCATCCGGCGCTCGACGATCCACTCACCGACGGTGCGGCCGGTGCGACGGCGGACAACGGTGGTGAGATGCCCTGGAGTCAGGCCCAGTTCCCGTGCGACGTCCCGCAGTGAGGTGGGCTTCTCGATTCGCCGGTCTATCACCGTGAACACGTCGGCAATCAGCGGCTCGCCGCACCGGCGCAGATCGTCGGCCATGTCTCCGGTCATCCGGGCCAGGTCGATGAGGAGCAAGGTGAGCTGAGCCAGCGCCGCCGGCCGGTAACCGTCGCGGCGAGCAGTGATTTCGGCTTCGATGGAATGGATCGTACTGTCCCAAAATTGTTTCCGATCATTCGGAACACGGAGACGAAGAATCCCGCCCGGTCGTCCGTGCAGGAACGGAAACAGCAGCGGATGACGCCGCCAGGCCGGAAACGGCGAATGGGCCCCGTCACCGAGTGCGGCGGGGTCGAATAACACCGCGAAGCCGTTCGAGGAATCGTCAACGGCCGCTGGGTCGATCGTCTCGCCTGCGGCGACGATGCACACCGATCCCGTGTCCGGAAGATACGTCATGATCGGGAAGCCGTGGATGTGCCGGGACTTCTCGGGCGGCCCATCGGGGTGCAGGCGCAATACGGACACCGGCGGGAACGCTGGGTCGGTGGGGTACTCGTAGACGGGTACACCGTCGAGATGGCGTACCCGGCGGGGGGCCGGGACCATTGGCCAAATATAGTCCGGTTTTTGCCGAAGATCGCACAAGACTTGTTCGATCAGTGCAGCCACGATGGATTACATGACCAAAAATCGTCCACATTCGGTGGTCGGCAGGTGGGGTAACGATCACGATTACCTTCCTGCCGCCGGCCACGATCGGTTGCTACCCGCTTACGACCTGTTGACCTGGGTGTTGGGCGCAGGTCCGATCTACGATCAGCTGATCGCACAGGCCTCGTTGTTCGACGGTGCGCGAGTGCTCGAGGTGGGGTGTGGGACGGGCAATGTAGCGATCCGAGCGATCCGGGCCGTCCCAGCCGCCGAGGTGACCGCATTGGATCCCGATCCACGCGCGCTGAACCGGGCCCGCCGCAAGGCCGGTGACCGACCCGGGGTTCACTTTGAGCAGGGTTACGCCCAGCAGCTGCGCTACGCCGAGGGCGCCTTCGATCGAGTGTTGTCGTCGATGATGCTGCATCACCTCGACCACGACGTGAAGGCGGCCGCGCTGGCTGAGGCGTTCCGGGTCCTCAAGCCAGGGGGTGAGATACACGTCGTCGACGTCGTCCACACACACGGGCGCGTGCATACGACGGCCGGCGAGGTGCCCGAACTTATCCGGCTGAGCGGATTTCACTGCTCCGTAACGGGAGCTCGTCGGCTGCGGTTCGTCGGGCAGGTGCAGTACTGCTGTGGCGTCAAACCCGCCGACAACTCGTCGGGACCAGTTCAGAGCTGAGCGTCACGGTCGATCAGTCCGACGGGCAAGACCAAGCCGGGCTGATCGACCGCGTGCTCGACGCGGTGTTCTTCGACTAGCTGAGGGCCTTGGTCTTCAGTGCGTCGAACTCCTGCTGCGAGATAGTCCCGGCATCCAAGAGCTGCTTGGCGTGCTCGATCTCCTGCGCGGGCGAACGCCCGGCAGCGTCCCGGATGTAGTCGTCGGTCTCCTGTTTGGCAGCCAGCGCAGCGTCGCGAGCGCGCTGGGCCATCCCCTGACCCCGCGCGATCAGGTAGATCAGCGCGGTCACCCATGGGAACACGATCAGGAAGATCACCCAGACGGCCTTGAGCCAGCCGGATGTCGTGTGATCACGCCAGAACAGGTCGACCAGGATCTGGAACAACACCAGCAGGTAGGCGATCCAGGCGAAAATGATCAGGAAGTGCCAGAGGAAATCCCATGTCGAACCCCAGTCCACGGCTTACTCCTTAACTTGTTGGGATAACACCGATTCGCGCTGCGCGGTTCACCGCTGAGACTACGGCCCGCAGCGACGCCGTGGTGATCGACGTCGCGATGCCGACGCCCCACACCGTGCGCCCACCGATGGACGCTTCGACGTAGGCCGCCGCCGCGGCCTCCTCGCCGGCGGACATTGCGTGCTCGGAGTAATCCAGCACACTCACGTCGAATCCGACCGTGCCCAGCGCGTCGACGAACGCCGCCAACGGACCGTTGCCCTCGCCGCTGATCTCGGTCTCCACCCCGTCGATCTTCACGACGGCCTCGATGACGTCGGTGCCGCCGTCGACCTCCGCGCCGACCACCTTCTGGCGGATTCGCTCCAAAGGCCGGACGGGCGATAGGTATTCGTCGGCGAACGCGTCCCACATCTCCTTGGGTGACACCTCGCCGCCCTCACCGTCGGTGATCGCTTGGATCGCTTGGGAGAACTCGATCTGTAGCCGGCGTGGCAGCACCAGCCCGTGATCGGCCTTCATGATGTAGGCCACCCCGCCCTTGCCGGACTGCGAGTTGACCCGGATCACGGCCTCGTACGTACGGCCGACGTCCTTGGGGTCGATCGGCAGATACGGCACCTGCCACAAGATGTCGTCGACATCGGAATCCGCCTCGTCGGCTGCGACTTTCATCGCATCCAAGCCCTTGTTGATGGCGTCCTGGTGGCTGCCCGAGAATGCGGTGTACACCAGATCGCCACCGTACGGATGGCGTTCGTGCACGGGCAGCTGGTTGCAGTACTCGACGGTGCGGCGGATCTCGTCGATATTGGAGAAGTCGATCTGTGGATCCACCCCGCGGGAGAACTGGTTCAGTCCCAGCGTCACCAGACATACGTTGCCCGTGCGCTCACCGTTGCCGAACAGGCAGCCCTCGATGCGGTCTGCGCCAGCCTGATAGCCCAATTCGGCTGCCGCAACAGCAGTTCCGCGGTCATTGTGCGGATGCAGGCTCAAGATGATCGAGTCGCGAGGGTTGAGGTGCCGGTGCATCCACTCGATCGAGTCGGCGTACACGTTAGGAGTGGCCATCTCGACGGTGGCGGGCAGATTGACGATCAGCGGCACCTCTGGGGTGGGCTTGACGATGTCGGCGACGGCATTGCACACCTCGACGGCGTACTCCAGCTCGGTGCCGGTGTAGGACTCGGGGGAGTACTCGAAGCGCCACTGGGTACCGGGATACTTCGCCGCCTCCTGGACGCACAAGCGCGCGCCGTCGGTGGCGATCTTCTTGACATCCTCACGGCCGGCCCGGAATACGACCCGGCGCTGCAGGATCGACGTCGAGTTGTAGAAGTGCACGATGGCGCGCGGCGCTCCGGCGCACGCCTCGAAGGTGCGGGTGATCAACTCGGGGCGGCACTGCGTCAGCACCTGGATGGTGACGTCGTCAGGGATGGCGCCCTGCTCGATGATTTCGCGGACGAAGTCGTAATCGGTCTGGCTGGCCGATGGGAAGCCGACCTCAATCTCCTTGTAGCCCATGTTGACCAGCAGCTCGAACATGCGGCGTTTGCGGGCCGGGCTCATCGGGTCGATCAGTGCCTGGTTGCCGTCGCGCAGGTCAACTGCACACCACATCGGCGCGTGTTCGATGACTTTGTCTGGCCAGGTGCGGTCCGGCAGGGTGATCGGCTCAACTTCGTGAGCGAACGATCGGTATCGGTCGACCGGCATCGACGACGCGCGCTGGGTGTTCCAGGACGGCTGGCCGGCACGGCGCGGGCCGGCGGGGGTCTTGATGGTGCGGGCAGATACGTAGGCGTCTACAGATTCAGTGGACGGTTTCTGGGTGGTCACGATTGGCTCCGGGATGTCTTGGATTGGACTTCAGACCGGCGCATCGCGAATACCCGCGACGGGAAGCCAGTCTGGATCAGACCCCGTCGCGGCGTCCGAGAAGGAGCACCCGCTGCACAGTTTCGTACTGTACTCCCGGGGTGCCGACTGGCCAAAAGTCGAGTTGGTGAATTTGTGCGGCCGCGCCGGAATGTGCCGCCGCTTCTGAGACCAAAGCCTGGGTCGCGGGCTCCCCGCGTGCACCCTGCCGCGGTACATCCCTCAGCCAAGCGCCCGGTTGAAGCGGCGAGCCAGACGGGTTCGAAAACGGTCGGGAAGCGCCCCGCGGCCGAACGTCGATCCAGCCAGGCGCGCAGCGCCCGTTCTGCGCCCAAGGATTCGCCGACAAGGTAAATTGACGGCGTCGTAAGCCGTGATCGGGGGTTTATTCGTGCAATTGAGCGTTCGCTCCATGCTGGCTACCGGGTTCGCGATGACCGCTGCCACCACCATCGTCCTGGCGCCGCTGCCCGTCACCGCCCCGCTGCCGGTGACGCGCACCTCACCCGTCGTCCTCGCCGGCGCCTGGCAGGACCTCGACGCCAATGTCACCGAGGATCTGACCAACCTGAAGGCCTTGCTCGCCAGCTCCGCTTCCACGCCGATCCTGACCCAGCTCGCATCGAACGTCACCACCTACGGGCGTTGGCTGGCCGGCCAGGACGGTGGCAGTCCCGCAAAGGTCGTGCAGACGATCGGCGAACACGTTGTCGCGGTCGGCACCACACTGACCAGTCTGGCGCTTCTGGTGCCGCTCAGCTTCATCGGGCCGTTCATCGCGCCCGCCGTCACGATCATCGAGTTGGTCGCCGACACGGCCAGGTACCCATCTACTCCAGAGACCGTGCTGCAGGCGTTCATCGACGTGCCGGCCGTGTATCTCAACACCACCCTGAACTGCTGCTCCAGCCCCCTTTTCCAGCTGTCCTTCGGCTTGCTGAACCCCGGGCCGTTGGGTTATCTGCTGCAGGTGCGGTCGGCGATCGCGGCGGCGCTACGGATAACGACACCCTCGTCGTCTGAGCCGTCCGCCAGCGCACCGCGGCCGACCGAAGACACGGTTTCGCCTGCGGCCGCGCAGTCGTCCCTGGCTACCGCGGTTAGCCGGACCCTTCGGGCGCCGCAAGCTGCCGCCAGTGCTTCCAAGACCGCATCCGCGGCCACCGAGCGGTCCGGTGCCGGGCGCAAGGCGGGCGCGAACGCTCCGGAGACGTCGTGGTCGGGCAAGGGGAAGTCGGCGCGAGCCGTCAAACCTGGGAGTCTGGGAACGCGATAACCGACAGAAACCGGATCGGCACTTCAATCAGGTCCGCTGGTCCGTGTGCGCCCTCCCCGTCGATCTGCAGGGAGTCGCCCGGATGCAGCCGGTACACCGAGCGGCTGTGTGCGTAGTCCATAACGCCCTCGAGCACATAGATGAACTCAGTGCCCGGATGCTGGAACAGTGGGTAGGTCTTGCTCTTCTCTGACAGGGTGACCAGCAGACATTCCAGGCGCTTGTGTTCGCCCCGCAGCGAGCCCAGCAGTTCGTACTCGTGGCCCTCCCTGGTGCCGTTACGCACGATCCGCGCGCCGGTGCCGGACTTCACGAAGGCGGCGGGACGCTCGACGTCGGCACCGCGAAACAGCGTGGTCACCGGAACGTCGAAACCCTTCGCCAACAGCGCCAGCGTGGACAGGCTCGGTGAGGTCTGGGCGTTCTCGATCTTGCTCATCATCGCCTTGGAGATACCGACCCTGGTCGCCATATCGGCCACCGACAAGCCCAACTGCTGACGCAGTAGCCGCACGTTGTGCGCGATCGCGGCCTCGAATTCCAGCTCCGCGACCGGCTCGTGCGGTTCGCGATCGCGGGCAGTACCCGATTGGTTGCGCAGCAGATCGGTCACAAGGGCAGTATCTATCTCATCTGCCCGGCGCCGACATAGGGATACGGACTCTTCAACAGCGCACCCTGCGCGAAGCGGGACAACCGGAAGTCTGTCTCGGGTATCCGAGGATCGCTGCTGCGGCCATCGACGACCAGGTCTGCGACCAGTCGGCCCACGGCCGGTGCGATCTTGAACCCGTGACCGCTGAAGCCGGCGGCGACGAACAGCCCGTCGCGACCGCTGGCCGAGATCACCGGGTTCCAGTCCGGTGTGACGTCATAGCATCCGGCGTAGCTGGTGGTGATCGCCGCGCCGGTAAAGCCGGGGAAGCGATTGCCCACCTTGTCGACGGTGAGGTCGATGAAATCCTCGGTGGCCCGGTTGAGGTAGTCGTCGGGATCGGCGGTCACGACATCGGAGAGATCGCTGTTGCCGAACAGCACGTCACCGCCGACTTCTGGGCGCACATATTGCAGCGACACCAGATCAGAGAACACCGGCACCGGCCCCAATTCGACGCCGGGGGAGATCATGACGATCTGCTCGCGGACCACCCGGATCGGCACGTCGATGCCGTAGGGCGCCAGGAACGCACTCGTCCATACCCCGGTTGCGACGACGACGCTGCCCGCGCTGATCTCTGAGCCGTCGGCCAGCCGCACGCCGGTGACGGCATCTCCGTCGGTGAGCAGATCGGTTACCGTGGCGCCCTGGCGGATTCGTACGCCGGCCGCGCGAGCGCTGACGGCGAACGCCTGGGCGGTCTGGTAGGCGTCGCCGTAGCCGCCGCGGGATTCCCAGCCGAACGCGGCGAACGGCGACAGGTCTGCGGTCGGCCACAGCCGGGCCACTTCGGCGGCGTCGATCTCCTCGGTCTGAACACCGACCGCGCGTTGTGCGGCCATGCTTTTGCGCAAGGAATCGACGTTGGGTTCGCCGACGCCGACGACGTATCCGGTCTGCCGAAAGCCGATATCGTCGCCGAAGATCTCGTCGGCCTTCTCGAAAACCTCCAGGCCGACGGTTGCCATCGCGGCCAGCGAGCTCACCCCGTAGTGACAACGCACGATTCCGCTGGACTTACCGGTCATCCCGGATGCCACGGTATTACGTTCGGCGACAACCACATCGGTGATGCCACGTTGGCTCAACGCCCAGGCCGCCGCGCACCCCTCGATCCCGCCGCCGACGATAACGACATCGGCTGTCTCGGTCATCGGCCTGTCCCGGGAATCCACGAGGTGCCTGCCAGCGGAACCCGGGCCATCGCCGCCGCCTCGATGGTCACCGCGACCAGGTCCTCGGGCTCCAGGTGCAACAGGTGTGCCTTGCCACAGGCACGGGCGATGGTCTGGGCCTCCATGGTGAGCACTCGCAGATAGTTGGCCAGTCGCCGGCCGGCATCCACCGGATCCAGCCGGGCCGCCAGCTCGGGGTCCTGGGTGCTGATGCCGGCAGGGTCGCGGCCATCCTGGAAGTCGTCGTAGAAACCGGCCGCACTGCCCAGCTTCTCGTACTCGGCGGCGTACTTGGGATTGTTGTCTCCCAGCGCGATCAGCGCGGCCGTGCCGATCGCCACGGCGTCGGCGCCCAGGGCCATCGCCTTGGCGACGTCCGCGCCGGTGCGGATGCCGCCGGACACGATCAGCTGGACTTTGCGATGCACCCCCAGCTCTGAGAGTGCCTGCACGGCTTGTGGAACCGCGGCCAGCGTCGGGATGCCGACGTGCTCGATGAAGACATCCTGGGTGGCGGCGGTACCGCCCTGCATCCCGTCGACGACCACCACATCGGCGCCGGCGGCCACCGCCAGCTTCACGTCGTAGTAGGTGCGGGTGGCACCGACTTTGACGTAGATCGGCTTCTCCCAATCGGTGAGCTCGCGCAGCTCGTTGATTTTGATGGTCAGGTCGTCGGGGCCGGTCCAGTCGGGGTGCCGGCAGGCGGAGCGCTGGTCGATGCCCTCGGGCAGGGTGCGCATCCCCGCGACTCGCTCGGAGATCTTCTGTCCCAGCAGCATTCCGCCACCGCCCGGCTTGGCGCCCTGGCCAAGAACGACCTCGATGGCATCGGCCTTGCGCAGGTCGTCGGGATTCATCCCATACCGGGAGGGAAGGTATTGATAAACCAGGTACTTGGACTGACCGCGTTCCTCGGTTGTCATGCCCCCGTCGCCGGTGGTGGTCGACGTGCCGACCTCGCTGGCGCCGCGGCCCAGTGCCTCCTTGGCCGGGCCTGATAGCGCGCCGAACGACATACCGGCGATGGTGACCGGAATCTCCAGATGCAGAGGGTGTTTGGCGTGCCGGTTGCCGAGTACGACATCGGTGCCGCAGCGCTCACGGTAGCCCTCCAGCGGATAGCGCGACATCGACGCGCCCAGAAACAGCAGGTCGTCGAAGTGGGGGAGTGCCCGTTTGGCGCCCCAACCGCGGATGTCGTAGATGCCGGTCTCGGCGGCCCGCTGAATACCTGCGATGGTGGCGCGGTCGAAGGTGGCTGATTCGCGCAGGCCCAGGCGGGCCCGCTCGTCGTGGGTGTATGTCATTTAGTAAACCGCGCTGTTGTCGACGTGGAAGTGGTAGAGCGCCCGGGCGGAGCCGTAGCGGGTGTAGGTGCTGGTGTCATCGTCCTCGAAGCCGGCGGCCTTGAGTAGGCGGCCAAGCTCCTCGTGGTGTTCAGCGCGCATCTCCTTGGCGATGCAGTCGGCGCCAAGTGAGGCCACCGCACCGCGGACGTACAGGCGAGCCTCGTAGATCGAATCACCCAGCGCCTCACCGGCATCGCCACGAATTACCAATCGGCCGGCTTGTGCCATGAACGCGCTCATGTGTCCGACGCTGCCACCCACGACGATATCGACTCCCTTCATTGAGATCCCGCAGCGTGCCGCGGCGTTGCCTTCGACGACGAGCAGCCCGCCATGCGCGGTGGCGCCGGCCGACTGGGAGGCGTTGCCCTTGACCCAGACCGTGCCGCTCATCATGTTCTCGGCGACCCCGGTCCCGGCATTGCCGTCGATGATGACCTCGGCATGCTGGTTCATCCCGGCGGCGTAGTAGCCGACGTGACCGTCGATTCCGACGCGTACCGGGGCGTCGAGACCCACTGCCACATTGTGGGCGCCGGCGGGATTGGCGATCTGGAACGCGCCGGACAGGCCAGGCGTATGCAGGGCGGCGTTGACCTCACGCAACGGCGTGGTGCCCAAGTCGAATCGGATTACCTCGTCCATGCGTAGACCACCTCCGGTTCGGGCTCCCAAATAGCCGCCTTCTCGACGCCGGGAAGTCCTGCCAGCGCGCGATATTCGCTTCCCATCGCCACCCAGTCGTCGGTCTCGGCGATCACCGCAGGCTTGCAGGCGATCGCGTCGCGGACGACGGCGAACGAGTCGTGGTTGGACACCAGCAGTGTGTAGAAGCCGTCGAACGTGGCGCACAGTTCCTTCAGTGCCGACTCCACGTCGCGGCCGTGGGCCAGCTGGTCGGCCACGAAACGCGCGCCGACCTCGGTGTCGTTCTCGCTGTCGAATACCACCCCGGCGGCCTGCAGGTCGCGGCGGATCGTGGCGTGGTTGGCAAACGAACCGTTGTGCACCAAACACTGATCCGGTCCCACCGCGTACGGGTGTGCCCCGGCCGGGATCACCGCCGATTCGGTGGCCATCCTGGTGTGGCCCACCCCCTGCCAGCCCTGGGCGTTCGCCAGCCCCCACGCCTCGGCGAGTGCTCGGGGATGACCGACGCCCTTGAGCACAGCCACGTTTGCCCCGAAGCCGGCGATCAGTGCGTGCGGGTAGTGCGCCGTGACCGCGGCGTGCAGGGTCTCGGGCGTGACATCGGCCGATACCAGCAGCGTCTCGTCGACGCGGTGCACGGACACCTCGCCGAGCGCCGCGCGCAGCGCCGCAGCCATCTGTTCCGGACTGTCATCGACGTCGAGCACCGAGACGGTGCCCTTCCCCGGTGGTGACCAGTGAGGGTCGCCGTAGACCGCCACCCCAGCGGAATCGCTTCCACGGTTGGACATTTCACAGAGCATGCCGGTCAGTAGTTCACCAAGCCGGGGGTAGAGCTCCGGGTTGCGTAGGTGCAGACCCACGATCCCGCACATAGTTTTCCTTTCTGGCGAAGTCAGAAGTGAAGTCAGAATGCGGTCAGGTACTGGTCGACCTCCCACGGACTGACCGCGCTGTGGTAGGCGAAGAACTCGTCGCGCTTGAGTCCGGCGAAGTAGGTCGCCACGCCGTCTCCGACGGCATCGAGCACACCGGTGATCACCGCGTCGCCCTCGAACTCGTCGACAGCGTGCAACAGGGTGGGCGGCAGGGCGGTACGGCCGTCGGTGCCGCCGATCGCACCGGGGTCGATGCTGCGCTTGATGCCGTCGATGCCTGCGCCCAGCGCCGCGGCGATGGCCAGGTACGGGTTGGCCGATCCGTCCCCGCCGCGCAGCTCGACCCGTTGGGAGTCCGGGACGCGGATGTAATGGGTGCGGTCATTACCGCCGTAGGTCGGTAACTTCGGCGCCCAGGACGCTCCCGAAGCAGTGGTGAGTGCGCCGGTTCGCTTGTAGGAGTTGACCGTTGGTCCGACGACTGCCTGTAGCGCACAGGCGTGGTCGAGGATCCCGCCGATGAACGCATACGCGGTAGACGACAAGCCCAGCCCACGGTCGTCGGAGTCTTCGGGGAACACCGGGGTGCCGCCGCTGGTCAGCGACAGATGCAGGTGCAGACCGCTGCCGGTCCGGTCGGCGAACGGTTTGGGCATGAAGGTGGCGACCATGCCGCGTTCGGCGGCGATCATCGACAGCAGGTAGCGCAGCGTGATCACCCGGTCGGCGGTGGTCAGCGCGTCGGCGAACTGAAAGTTCTGCTCGAACTGGCCGTTGCCGTCCTCGTGGTCGTTGGCATAGTTGGACCAGCCGAGGGTGTTCATCGCGGTCGATATGGCGGTGAGATGGTCGTACATCCGGGTGACACCGCGAGCGTCGTAGCAGGGCTGGGCCGCGGTGTCGGCCGTGTCGGCGGTCGCCAGAGTGCCGTCGGCGGCGCGGGTCAGCAAGAAGTACTCGACTTCTGCACCCACCCAGGGTTCGAAGCCGGCGTCGGCGGCTCGCTGGATCAGCGACTTGAGGATGACCCGTGGTGCGTACGGCCAGGGCTGGCCTTCGACATACGGATCGCAGTGCACGATCGCCAGGCCCTCTTTGATGAACGGGACCGGGGTGAACGACGCGGGGTCGGGGATCGCCATCAGGTCCGGGTCTTTGGGCTCCTGACCGATCGCCCCGACAGCGTAGCCCGCGAAGCCGACTCCGTCGGTGGCCAGTAGGTCAATGGCTTCAACGGGAACCAGTTTGGCGCAGGGCTTTCCACGCAGATCGACGAACAGCGCAAGGATGAATGTGGTTGCGGACTTCTCAGCCAGCTCGGCGAGGGTGGCGGACATGTTCTCTAACAGACTCTTTCGTGGTGTCGACGGGAAGAAGGTAGGTCGAGCCGGGCGCGGGAAGGAGGCCGCGCCCGGCTCGGGTCCTCCTTAGGCGTACTCGAGCTCGTACGCCAAGTCGCGGTGCACGTGGGCGTCGATACCCTTCTCCTCGACCTCGGAGGGGATTCGGATGCCCATCGTTTTCTTGATCGCCCATGCGATGACGAAGGCAATCGTGAACGAATAGACCATCACCGCACCGGCGGCCACCGCCTGCCGCCACAGCTGGTCGAGACCGCCACCGTAGAACAGCCCGTTGACCTTGTTCGGCATGCTGTCGCTGGCCAGGAAGCCGATCAGCAGGGTGCCGATGACACCACCGACGAGGTGCACGCCGACGACGTCAAGGGAATCGTCGTAGCCGAACTTCTCCTTGAGTCCCACGGCGTAGGGGCAGATGGCGCCCGCGACCAGGCCGAGGATGATCGCGCCGACCGGCGTCACCGATCCACAGGCCGGGGTGATCGCGACCAGGCCGGTGATCGCACCCGCGGCGGCGCCGACACCGGTGACGTGGCCGTCTTTGATCTTCTCGACCGCCAGCCAGGCAAGGGTGGCAGCGCAGGTGGCCACGAACGTGGTGACCATGACGATGGCTGCCGAGTTGCCCGCGGCCAGTGCCGAGCCGCCGTTGAACGCGTACCAGCCAGCCCACAGCAGGCCGGCGCCGAGCAGGGTCAGCGGGACGTTGTGCGGCTTGCGCAACTTGCCCCAGCTGGCGCCTTTCCCGAGCACGATGGCCACCGCCAGCGCGGCCGCGCCGGCGTTGATATGCACCGCGGTCCCACCGGCGAAGTCAATTGCCTTGAGGTTGTTGGCAATCCAGCCACCGACCGAGTCCGGGGTCACGACGCCGTTGAAGGCGAACACCCAGTGGGCGACGGGGAAGTAGACCAGAACTGCCCACAGGGTTGCGAAGACCATCCAGGCCGCGAACTTCATCCGATCGGCCGCAGCGCCGGAGATGAGTGCCACGGTGATCGCGGCGAACAGTGCCTGGAACAACGCGAACAAACTGACCGGTAGGCCGGAGATGGTGGTCTGTGACTCCATCAGGTTCTTCATCCCGGCGAATTCGGTGAAACTGCCGACGAATCCGCCGTAGGAGGTGCCGAATGTCATGGAGAATCCGAACAGGATCCACAGCACACCGACGATGGCAACTGCGCCAAACGTCATCATCATCATGTTGGTCGAGCTCTTGACCGAGACCATGCCGCCGTAGAACAGCGCGAGGCCCGGGATCATCATCGTCAGCCCGATGATGCAACACAGCATGAAGGCTGTGGTCCCTGTATCCATCTAATCTCCTGCGGGGTGGGCGGCCCTAGACGGTTGGGCCGTTCACTAGCAGTGAACTTTGTTTCTGTTACGTAGACGGCTGTTGGGTGTTGCCGCCGCGTTAAACGTTGGCGCGCACGGCTACGCTGGCTCACCATGCAACGACGACCGCGCTGGGTCCTCACCATCACCGTGGTGGTCATTGCGATTGGTGTCGCCGTGTGGTCGAAGTACTTCGACGGCCCGCCCGAGAAGTGCAAGCCCGTGATCGACTTCTTGGACTTCAGCCGGTCGCAGGCGGCGAAGATCGACTCCAAAGGAAACGAAGGCGTGCCGACGGTCGCCGAGGACGCCAACTACAAGGACTGGGCCGACGGCCTGGCCGAGCGGGCGCAGAAGGTGACCGATCCCGGATTGGCGGCGCAGGCCACCGAGGTGGCCCAGCTGGCCAACCAGTTCGTCTCCGGTCTGCCGACGCTGCGCGCCCAAACCCAATCGCGGGCCCCCGGTGCGCCCGCGCCGCCCCAGGTCTACGAGATGTCACTGCTCAACGACAGGATCGTTGCCAAGCTCGGGGACATGCGTAAAGAATGCTCCTGACCAGTTGAGCACGATCTGGTCCAGCGGCAGCCGCTCCCGCGGCCGGGCGTCGCGTTCAGCGATCTCCGGCGTCACCCGCGCGTAGTCGCCCGGGGATCCGACGGCGACCACGGCCAGCGGGCGCACCCCGTCCGGCAGCTCGAACGCGATACGGGCACCGTCGACATCGAAGCCGGCCATCGGATGCACGATCAGGCCCCGGGCCACCGCCTCGATGGACAGGTTCGCGATCGCCGCACCCGCGTCGACCGCGGAGTAGAGGGCCGTGCGGTCGTCCTCGCCCTGGTCAGCGCACACCAGGATCAGTGCGCCGGCAGCATGGGCGTAGCTGTTCCCGCGGCGCAGCAGGCCTGCCACCGCGGTGAAGGTCGCGGTGCCGCGCAGTCCCACCACGAACCGAACCGGCTGCACATGCCCCCAGGTAGCGGCCCAGCGAGCCGCCTCAAGCAGGGCGGTCAGCTGCTCGGATGTGACCACCGCGTCGGGGTCGAAGGCCCGCGGACTCCACCTGGCGGCGATGGCTGGGTGGATCGGTACCCGGGTCCGGGCGCGGCGTTCACTGGGTTGATCCGGCACGGCCGCGACGTTACCGCCGATCCGGGCGGGAAAAGCAGGTGCTTCGACCCTTTATCCTTGTAGCCGACATCCCGCGCTTTCGAAAGGGTAGACAGTGGCGCTCGTCGTGCAGAAATACGGCGGATCCTCGGTGTCTGACGCCGACCGGATCCGGCGCGTCGCCGAGCGCATCGTCGAAACCAAGAAGGCCGGCAATGACGTCGTCGTCGTCGTCTCCGCGATGGGGGACACCACCGACGAACTACTGGACCTGGCCAAACAGGTCTGCCCGGCCCCGCCCGCCCGTGAGCTGGACATGCTGCTGACCGCCGGTGAGCGGATTTCGAATGCGCTGGTGGCGATGGCCATCGAGTCGCTGGGCGCCGAAGCCCGCAGCTTCACCGGCTCGCAGGCCGGTGTCGTCACCACCGGCACCCATGGCAACGCCAAGATCATCGACGTGACGCCCACCCGGCTGCGGTCGGCGCTCGACGAGGGTCAGATCGTGCTGGTGGCCGGCTTCCAGGGCGTCAGCCAGGACACCAAGGACGTCACCACCCTGGGCCGCGGCGGCTCGGACACCACCGCCGTCGCGCTGGCCGCCGCCCTGCACGCCGACGTGTGCGAGATCTACACCGACGTCGACGGCATCTTCACCGCTGACCCGCGCATCGTGCCGAACGCGCACCGCCTGGACACCGTCAGCTTCGAGGAGATGCTCGAGATGGCGGCCTGCGGTGCCAAGGTGCTGATGCTTCGGTGCGTGGAATACGCCCGCCGCTACAACGTTCCGATTCACGTCCGGTCTTCATACACCGACAAGCCCGGCACGATTGTCACTGGATCTATCGAGGACATCCCCATGGAAGACGCCATCCTGACCGGAGTTGCCCACGACCGCAGCGAGGCCAAGGTCACCGTTGTCGGTCTGCCCGACGTACCCGGCTACGCGGCAATGGTGTTTCGCGCCGTCGCTGACGCCGACATCAACATCGACATGGTGCTGCAGAACATCTCGAAGGTCGAAGACGGCAAGACCGACATCACCTTCACCTGCCCGCGCGACATCGGCCCGACCGCGGTCGAGAAGCTCGCCGCGTTGCAGGACGAGATCGGCTTCACCAAGGTGCTCTACGACGACCACATCGGCAAGGTGTCGCTGGTGGGCGCGGGCATGCGCAGCCACCCGGGCGTGACCGCCACGTTCTGCGAGACGCTGGCCCGCGTCGGGGTGAACATCGAGCTGATCTCGACCTCCGAGATCCGAATTTCGGTGCTGGTCAAGGACACTGAGCTGGACAAGGCCGTCGCTGCGCTGCACGAGGCGTTCGGCCTCGGCGGCGAGGAAGAGGCCGTCGTCTACGCCGGAACGGGGCGGTAGAAATGGTGAACATTGGCGTAGTGGGTGCCACCGGCCAGGTCGGCCAGGTGATGCGCACCCTGCTGGAGGAGCGCGACTTCCCGGTGACCAGCGTGCGGTTCTTCGCCTCGGCCCGTTCGGCGGGTAAGAAGCTGCCGTTCCGCGGTCAGGAGATCGAGGTCGAGGACGCTGCGACGGCCGACCCCTCGGGCTTGGACATCGCGTTGTTCTCGGCGGGCGCGACGATGTCGCGGGTGCAGGCGCCGCGGTTCGCCGCCGCCGGGGTGGTGGTCATCGACAACTCGTCGGCGTGGCGTAAGGACCCCGAAGTTCCGCTGGTGGTGTCGGAGGTCAACTTCGCACGCGACGGACGTATCCGTCCCAAAGGCATTATCGCCAACCCGAATTGCACCACCATGGCCGCGATGCCGGTGCTCAAGGTGCTGCACGACGAGGCGCAGCTGGTGCGAATGATCGCCTCGACGTATCAGGCGGTTTCGGGCAGTGGCCTGGCCGGGGTCGACGAGCTGGCCACCCAGGCCCGCGCGGTGATCTCTCGTGCTGAGGAGTTGGTGCACGACGGCTCCGCGCTGGAGTACCCGGCACCGGTGAAATATGTTGCGCCCATCGCCTTCAACGTGGTGCCGCTGGCCGGGTCACTCGTCGACGACGGCTCGGGAGAGACCGATGAGGACCAGAAGCTGCGCAACGAGAGTCGCAAGATCCTCGGCATCCCTGATTTGGCGGTGTCCGGGACCTGCGTGCGGGTGCCGGTGTTCACCGGGCACTCGTTGTCGATCAATGCTGAATTTGCCCAACCGATTTCGCCTGCCCGTGCCGCGGAGCTGCTTGCCGGTGCGCCCGGGGTGAAGCTGGTCGACGTGCCAACGCCGCTGGCTGCCGCGGGCGCCGACGAGACCCTCGTCGGGCGGATCCGCCAGGATCCCGGCGTGCCGGAAGGGCGTGGACTGGCGTTGTTCCTCTCGGGGGACAACCTGCGAAAAGGTGCTGCCCTCAACACCATTCAGATCGCCGAGCTGCTGGCCGCCGAGCTCTGATTCGCTTTGCGCCGAAACAGCAGTTTGGGCGTGAAACTGCGAGTGGTCTGCGCCATTTCGTCGATCTCGACGCTGGTGTTGGCTCCGAGCGCGGCCGCTGACCCGCCGAGCCCGGCGCCCGATCCGATCCTGTCGCCGCTGGCGCCGGGCCAGGTGGTGCGCATCGGGCCGATCGCAGGCACCGGGACTCCGACCCGCGACTACGGTATCGGAGCCACTGATTTGTGCGAATTCATGGAATTCCCAACCGAATTGCTGCAGATCTGCGGTGACAGCTTTGCCGGTCAGGGGGTCGGATTCGGTGGTTGGTTCTCGCCGGTGGCTCTGCGCGTGTCCGGCGACTCGGTCGACGATCCCGACGGGGTGCGTTACACCGGGGTCACCGGCGTGGACAAGCCGCTACTGGCAGACCCCACGCCTGCCGGCTCGTCGCAGCTCCCGGCGGGGGTGGTGCAGATCAACCGGCAGAACTACCTGTTGGTGACCACCACCAAAGACCTGGCACCGCAAACCTCGCGGCTGGTGAAAGCTCAAGCTGGACAGGGTGGTTGGCAGACCATCGCCGGTTCGCAACGCCCCGCGGCCTATGCGGCCGGTCGCCAGACACAGATCAGCGGCTACTACGACCCGATTCCTACACCCGACTCGCAAACCGGCTGGGTGTACATCGTGGCCAACAATTTCGACCGGTCCGGCTCGACGGTGCTCTACCGCGCCACCCCGGAGACCTTCACCGATCGCTCCCGATGGCAGGGCTGGGCCGCCGGTGTGGGCGGCGGCTGGAACAAGCCGCCGACGCCGTTGTGGCCCGACCGGGTCGGGGAGATGAGCATGCGCGAGGTCGACGGCAAGCCGGTGCTGTCCTATTTCAATGCCAGCACCGGCAACATGGAGATCCGGGTGGCCTACGACCCGACCGGTTTGGGCACTGCCCCGGTCACGACGGTGGTGCAGGCGGGTGATTGGCCGGATCCGGTCGAGAGCCTGCCGTCACCCGATGACAATCGGCTCGCACAGCCGTACGGCGGCTACATCTCGCCGGGTTCGACGCTCGACGAGGTGCGGGTGTTCATCAGCCAGTGGAATACGGCGCCGCGTGACCGAGCGCCCTACCGAGTGCTCCAGTTCGCAGTGAACCCAATCAAACCGTGGTGAGAGGCCTCTTAACTCAGCGTTCTGCGAGGGGTCGCGAGATCGCCGCGAACCACCGCAATCAACGAGCAGTTCTTCGGTAGGCTCGCTCCTACCGAAAAGGGCCGTTTTTCCTGCGGGGCCGCCCTTCTTGTATTCAGTCGCCAGGCTGCGCCCATGGTCGGTCACGACCGTGATGATCTTGCTCGACTTCGCTACAGCGGAGTTCTCCATAGGAACCGTGCCATGCAGACCTCCCGTCGGCGGCTATCCCGCAAGCGTCACCGCTGGTCTTATCGCATCTGGACGGGCGGGCGGGAAGTCGAACTCGCTTCCTCTGACGGAGAACACGCCGACCGCTGCTACGCCGCAATCACCTGGCATTCCGATGGTGGGCCGAGTGAGTGGGTCGAGCCGGTGCCGACTATTTCTGATTCGACGGATTTGCGGTGAACCCGATTAAACCCTGGTGACCGGCTTCAGGAGCTTCGCCCGTATACGCAAGATCTGTATTTGAGCAACACCCAAGAGTAACACCGGCCACAGCAACCCAGACGCCGCGGTAAGCGCGATGCGGACTCGGCCGCGTACGGCGTCACCTGTATGAAAGGCTTCGGAGAACGCCCATGCCAGGACAGCGAACAACGGTATGCCGGTGAGGTAGAGATAGAACAGCACCGCGAAAACTCCTTTTGAGCAACCCCTGCGATATGGTTGCAAAGTTCGCTGGCACTGTCCAGTCCTGCAGCCGCAGGATGAAACCAGGCCACTCCGACGCTCCGGAACGTCATTCATAGCCAACTCAAAGGTCCGACCTAGCCCACGCTGGGTAGCAGGCTCGGATGATCGATTTATGACCGAAACACCAGAGCGGGCCGACGAGCCCGCCACCAGTCCTGTCGCCACGCTTGAGCCGCCACCGCCACCGCCCGCGTACTACGGGCCGGCTCCCGTCGCGGACCGACCAAACCGGCTCTACCAGGCTGCCGCATGGGTGGCGATCGCGGCGGGAACTATTTTCATCGTCGGCGCCGTTTTCTTTACAGGATTCGCCCTCGGACGCCACAGTGGTCACGGAGGCGGTTGGCACCAACACGGCGGTGATTCACAGGAGTTTCATCACCGCGGTGGACCCGGGATGATGCCGGGCATGGGACCCTGGGGTCCGATGGGGCCCGGTGGGCCCGGCGGCCCAGGTCCGATGGGGCCCGGTGGTCCCGCTGGGCCCAATGCCGGACCCGCTGGACCGGGCGGTACCGGCCCTGGTGCTGCCGCCAACCCCACGCCGCGTCCCTGACGTCTCCACCGAGCCGCCCAGCGCCCTCACCCCCCCAGAGGGCGCTGGGCTTTCGGCTGTGATGGGAACGTGCTTCGCGGGTACTCGCTCCTCGATAGGCCCACAGCCTGAGAGAGGGGCACGAGAAATGACAGAGAAGTACGCGACGACCGATGCTGGTGCGCCGGTCCCAAGTTTCGAGCATTCCCTGACAGTCGGACCCGATGGTCCGATCCTGCTCCAGGACCATTACCTGATCGAGCAGATGGCCAATTTCAACCGGGAGCGCATCCCGGAGCGCCAACCCCACGCGAAGGGCGGCGGCGCGTTCGGCTCGTTCGAGGTGACCAACGATGTCAGCCAGTACACCAAGGCGGCGTTCCTGCAGCCGGGCATCAAGACAGAGATGGTCGCAAGATTCTCAACTGTCGCCGGCGAGCGGGGCAGCCCAGACACCTGGCGCGACCCGCGCGGCTTCGCGCTGAAGTTCTACACCAGCGAGGGCAACTTCGACATGGTCGGCAACAACACACCGGTGTTCTTCGTGCGCGACCCGATGAAGTTCCAGAACTTCATCCGCAGTCAGAAACGGATGGCCGCCAACAACCTTCGAGACCACAACATGCAGTGGGACTTTTGGACGCTGGTGCCCGAGTCTGCGCATCAGGTGACGTATCTGATGGGCGATCGGGGCATCCCCAAGACCTGGCGCAACATGAATGGCTACTCCAGTCACACCTACAGCTGGCTCAACCCGGACGGGGAGCTGTTCTGGGTGAAGTACCACTTCAAGACCGACCAGGGCATCGACTACCTGACCCAGGAGGATGCCGACCGGTTGGCGGGCGAGGATGGCGACTACCACCAGCGCGACCTGTACAACTCAATCGAGGACGGCGACTTCCCGAGTTGGACCCTGCACGTGCAGATCATGCCGTTCGAAGACGCCAGAACCTACCGGTTCAATCCGTTCGACCTGACCAAGGTGTGGCCGCACAGCGACTATCCGTTGCACGAGGTTGGACGAATGACGTTGAACCGCAACGTCGTCGACTATCACGCTCAAATCGAGCAGGCTGCCTTCGAACCGAACAACATCGTGGCGGGGACCGGTTTGAGCCCGGACAAGATGTTGCTGGCCCGCGGGTTCTCCTACAGCGACGCCCATCGTCACCGGCTCGGCGTCAACTACAAGCAGATCCCGGTCAACGAGCCCAAGGTCGAGGTGAACGCCTACTCCAAGGACGGCGCGATGCGTATCCGCAACGCGACCGATCCGGTGTACGCGCCCAACTCGATGGGCGGCCCAGAAGCCGATCCCGCGCGGGCCGCTGAAGTGCACTGGACCTCCGACGGCGACATGGTGCGCACTGCGTATACGCTGCGGCCAGACGACGACGACTGGGGTCAGGCCGGCACGTTGGTGCGGGAAGTGATGGACGACGCCGCCCGAGATCGGTTGGTGCGCAACGTTATCGGGCATGTTTCTGACGGTGTGAAGGAACCGGTGCTGTCCAGGGTGTTTGAGTATTGGCGCAACGTCGACCCTGACCTAGGTAAGAAGATCGAGGAAGGTGTGCGCGCCGAGCTGGCATGATCGACGCCATGAGTATCGATGTCATCTACACCGCGGAGTCGACCGCCAGCGGCGGAGGACGCGACGGACATGTGAAGTCTTCGGACAAGCGAATCGATCTGGAGACCAGACCTCCGAAGGCGGCAGGGGGCAGCGGTGAAGGCACCAATCCCGAGCAGCTCTTCTCGGCGGGCTACGCCGCCTGTTTCCTGGGCGCGATTCAGGTGGTCGCCCGAACGGAGAAGATCGCACTCGATAGCGCATCGGGGGTCACCGCGCAGGTCGGATTCGGCAAGGACGACGACGGTGGTTACGGCATCAACGCTCACCTCATCGGTTACCTCCCGGGCTTGACGCAGGGGCAGGCCGAGGAGCTGATGGGCAAGGCACACCAGGTCTGTCCGTACTCCAAGGCCACCCGCGGCAATATCGACGTCACACTGACCGCCAAGGTCTGAGGCGATGCGCACCGCTGTCGCGGCGGCTGCGGCGTTGGCCGCCGGTATCACCGGTTTCGCCGCGGCCGCTCCGGCGCAGGCTCGTCCGTCGGATCCGGGTGTGGTGTCCTATGCCGTGCTCGGCAAGGGTTCCGTCGGCAACATCGTCGGCGCCCCGATGACCTGGGAATCGGTGAACACCGATCCGGTTCAGACGTACTGGGTGGACCTGCCGGCGTGCAACAACTGGGCCGATATCGGGCTGCCGGAGGTGTACCTCGATCCCGACCTGGCGTCATTCAACAGTGCGGTGACCCAGACGTCGGCGACCGACCAGAACCACCTGGTCAAGCAGGCCATCGGGGTGTTCGCCACGGTCGAGGCCGCCAACCGTGCGTTCCACCGCATCACCGATCGCACCGTCGGCTGCGCCGGCCAGACCACGGCTATGCACCTCGACGACGGAACCACGCAGGTGTGGTCGTTCGGTGGGGCCGCGCCAACGGCCACCGATGCGGTCTGGGTCAAACAGGAAGCGGGCACTGATCGCCGCTGCTACACCCAGACCCGGCTGCGGGAGAACGTGCTCCTGCAAGCCAAGGTCTGTCAGTCGGGTAACGGCGGGCCCGCGGTCAACGTTCTAGCCGGTGCCATGCAGAACACGCTGGGTCAATAGCCACGTCACGGACATGTCAGCGGTGGATCGAGGAAATTTGTCGGTGCGGTCTGGAAAATGGATCTCATGACGTTCGTCGTCACGTCTGAGCCGGGTCGAGCACGTAGCGGCCCGGCCGCCGGTGAGCGTGTTCTGAACAGCGCAACCTCGGCAGCACTGCACATCGCGGGCGCTTCTCTAGAACACGGCCCGACCGGTCGGGTCGGGTTGGAACTTGAGGCGCACTGTTTCGACCTGCATGATCCGCGGCGGCGGCCGGGTTGGTCGGAGCTCAACGACGTGATCGCCACCGTGGGGCCGCTGCCCGGCGGCAGCGCCGTCACCGTGGAGCCCGGCGGCGCCGTGGAACTGTCTGGTCCACCGGCCGACGGGCCGTCGGCGGCGATCGCGGCGTTGGTCGCCGACCGGGAAGCCTTGCGGTCGACGTTCACCGAGGCCGGCCTCGGGCTTGCCCTATTGGGGGCAGACCCGCTGCGCCGCCCGCACCGCGTCAACCCCGGCGCCCGCTATCAGGCTATGGAGCGGTTTTTCACCGCCTCGCGTACCGGACGTGCGGGCGCGGCGATGATGACGTCGACCGCCTCGATCCAGATCAACCTCGACGCCGGTCCCCGCGACGGCTGGGCTGACCGGGTGCGGCTGGCGCATGCGCTCGGCCCGACGATGATCGCGATCGCCGCCAATTCGCCGCTGCTTGCCGGCCGATTCACCGGGTGGGTCTCCACCCGCCAGCGAGTCTGGAGCCAATTGGATTCGGCGCGCTGTGGACCAATTCTTGGCGCCAGCGGTGACGACCCATGCACCGACTGGGCCCGCTATGCGCTCAAAGCGCCGGTGATGCTGGTGCATAGTCCGGAGGCGGTTGCGGTCACCGAGCATGTCCCGTTCGCCGATTGGGCCGACGGGCTCGTCTTGCTGGGCGGTCGTCGGCCCACGACCGCCGACCTCGATTACCACCTGACCACGTTGTTCCCGCCAGTGCGCCCGCGGCGCTGGCTGGAGATCCGTTACCTCGACAGCGTGCCTGATGAGTTGTTGCCGGCGGTGGTGTTCCTGGTGGTCACGCTGCTCGACGATCCGGTCGCCGCGGAGCTGGCGGCCGAGGCCGTCGAGCCGGTCGCCACGGCATGGGATCTGGCCGCCCGGGTCGGTCTGGCCGACAATCGGCTCTACGAGGCCGCCAATCGCTGCGTGGCCGTGGCCGCCGAACGGGCACCAGCGGAATTATCCGAGTCGATGCAGCGGTTGGTGCAGAGCGTGGAGAATGGCCGCTGTCCCGCCGACGATTTCGCCGACCAGGCCATCAGCAGTGGCATTGAGGGTGCCGTCCTGCAGATGGCCAGGGCGACACCATGATCGGGCGGGATACTCTGGCCCGCGATCTCGATCGGGTCCGCGCGCGCACCCTGGCTCTCACCGACTTCGACGACGCAGAGTTGCATCGCCAGTACAACCCGCTGATGAGCCCGCTGGTGTGGGACCTCGCCCATATCGGCCAGCAGGAGGAGCTGTGGCTGCTGCGCGACGGTGACCCGCACCGGCCAGGCATGTTGCCGGCCAACATCGAAGGTCTCTACGACGCATTCGTGCACACCCGAGCCAGCCGCGTCGACCTGCCGCTGCTGTCGCCTGCGCAATCACGCGCCTACTGCAGCAGCGTGCGGGCGGCCGCGCTCGAGGTGCTGGACACCTTGCCTGACCGCGATGACGACGCCGAGGTCGCGTTTCGGTTCGGGCTGGTGATCAGTCACGAGAACCAGCACGACGAGACCATGCTGCAGGCGCTCAATCTCCGCAGCGGAGCTCCGATCCTGGCGCAGCGAGGCTCCCTTCCCGCCGGGCGGTCCGGCCTGGCCGGCACCTCGGTGCTGGTGGCCGGTGGTCCGTTCGTGCTGGGTGTCGATGCGCAGAGCGAACCGCTGTCGCTGGACAACGAGCGCCCCGCCCACGTGGTCGACGTGCCGGCCTTCCGGATCGGTCGGGTGCCGGTGACCAATGCCGAGTGGCGGCAGTTCGTCGACGACGGCGGCTACACCCAGCAGCGCTGGTGGTCACCGCGCGGCTGGGGGCATCGGATCCAGGCCGACCTGAACGCACCGGAATTCTGGAACCGCGACGGCACCCGGACCCGGTTCGGTCACGTCGAGGAGATTCCCGGTGACGAACCCATGCAACATGTCACCTTCTTCGAAGCCGAGGCTTACGCGGCGTGGGCAGGCGCCCGGTTGCCCACCGAGGTGGAGTGGGAGAAGGCCGCCGCCTGGGATCCCGGTGCCGGTGTGCGGCGCCGCTATCCGTGGGGTTCCGACGAGCCGAGCGGCCGGCTGGCCAATCTCGGCGGTGAAGCGCTGCGGCCGGCACCCGTCGGCGCCTATCCCGCCGGGGCATCAGCCTACGGCGCCGAGCAGATGCTCGGTGACGTGTGGGAGTGGACCACCTCGCCGCTGCGGCCGTGGCCCGGCTTCACCCCGATGATCTATCGGCGCTATTCGGAGCCGTTCTTCGACGGGGACTTTCACGTGCTGCGCGGGGGCTCGTGGGCGGTGGCTGCCGACACACTGCGGCCGAGCTTCCGCAACTGGGATCACCCGATCCGCCGGCAGATATTCTCCGGTGTGCGCCTGGCGTGGGACGTCTGATGTGCCGGCATCTCGGCTGGTTGGGTGAGCCGGTATCGGTCGCCTCGCTGGTCCTCGATCCACCGTGCAGTCTGCGAGTGCAGTCCTACGCCCCGCGCCGGCAGAAGCACGGACTGATCAACGCCGACGGCTGGGGGGTGGGTTTCTTCGATCCCGGCGGGCAGGATCGACGCGGCTCGGGGGACAAGCACGGCGGGGACGTACGGCGCTGGCGCAGCGCGTCACCGCTGTGGGGTGACGTGTCATTCGCCTCGGTCGCGCCGGCGCTGCGCAGCGGCTGCGTGATCGCCGCGGTGCGCTCGGCCACGGTGGGGATGCCCATCGAGGCCAGCGCGTCGGCGCCGTTCAGCAACGGTAGCTGGTTGCTGTCGCACAACGGGGTCGTTGACCGCGGGGTGCTGCCGGTGAGCCGCGCCGCCGAATCGACGGTCGACAGCGCGGTTCTGGCCGCCCTGATCTTCGACCGAGGTCTGCAGAACCTTGCCGACACCATCGTCGAGGTTGGCGCGTCTGATCCAGCCGCACGACTGAACATTATGGCGGCCAACGGATCTCGACTAATGGCCACCACGTGGGGGGACACCTTGTCGATGCTGCGCCGCGACGACGGCGTGGTGCTGGCCAGCGAGCCCTATGACGACCATCCCGATTGGCAGGACATTCCCGACCGACACCTTGTCGAGGTGAGTGGTGGACGGGTGTCGCTGACGCCGCTGAGAGGATCTTCGTGACATTCACGCTGTCGAACTATCTGGCTGCCGACTCCGCTGCCCAGGCCCTGCGCAACGATGTGCGAAGCGGGCTGACGCAGAATCCAAAGTCATTGCCGCCCAAGTGGTTTTACGATGCAGTCGGTAGCGACCTGTTCGACCAGATCACCCGGCTTCCGGAGTACTACCCGACCAGGGCCGAGGCGCAGATCCTGCGCGCCCAGTCACCGGCGATCGCGGCAGCCAGTGGCGCCGATACCCTGGTCGAGCTCGGCAGCGGCACCTCGGAGAAGACCAGGCAGCTGCTGACCGCGTTGCGCGACAACGGCTCGCTGCGCCGCTTTGTGCCCTTCGACGTCGACTCGAGTGTGTTGGAGTCCGCGGGTGCGGCATTGGGGAGCGAGTATCCCGGTCTCGAGATCGAGGCCGTGTGCGGTGATTTCGAGGAACACCTGGCCAAAATCCCGTCCGGCGGGCGGCGGCTGTTCGTCTTCCTGGGGTCTACGATCGGCAACCTCACGCCCAGCCCACGCAAGCAGTTCCTGGCCGCGCTCGCCGATGTGCTCGATCCTGGGGACAGCCTGCTGCTGGGCACCGATCTCGTCAAGGACACCGGCCGGCTGGTCCGTGCCTACGACGACAGCGCCGGTGTCACCGCGCGGTTCAACCTCAACGTGCTGGCGGTGGTCAACCGCGAACTGGACGCGAATTTCGACCCGACGGCCTTCGAACACATCGCCCGGTGGAATGCCGACGAGGAGCGCATCGAAATGTGGCTGCGGGCAACGACTCCGCAGCAGGTGACAGTCGGCGGGATCGGGTTGCGAGTCGACTTCGCAGCGGCCGAGGAGATGCTCACCGAGGTGTCGTGCAAGTTCCGCCCGGATACCGTCACGCAGGAACTCGCCGAGGCCGGGCTGCGACGTACCCACTGGTGGACCGACCCGGCGGGCGACTTCGGGCTCTCGCTGGCGGTGAAGTGAGCGCGCCGCAGACCCTGGCGCAGAGCTGGCGTGATGCCCGGCTGCCCGCTGCCGGTGTGCATCTGGACAGTGCCGCGTGTTCGCGCCAGAGCCTGGTGGCGATCGACGCGGCCGCGGCCCATGCCCGCCACGAGTCCGAGGTCGGTGGCTACGTCGCCGCGCAGGCGGCAACGTCGGTGCTGGACGCCGGCCGAGCCGGTGTCGCGGCGCTCACTGGGATGTCCTCCGACGACGTCGTTTTCACCACCGGGTCGGGTAATGCGCTGCAGCTGCTGCTCGGCGGGTGGCCGATGGAGCGCACCGTGGCCTGCCTGCCCGGAGAGTACGGACCCAACCTCGCTGAATTCGCCTCCTGTGGCTTCACCCGGCGGACACTGCCGGTCGACGGCCTCGGCCGGGTCGATCCCGACGCGGCTCGCGCGGTGTTGGCGGACGATCCGCCGGCGATGGTCCACTTGACCGCGGTCGCCAGTCACCGTGGTGTCGTGCAACCGGTCGCCGCGATCGCGGCAGTGTGCCGGGAGATCGGCGTCCCACTCGTCGTCGATGCCGCACAAGCGCTGGCCCATATCGACTGTGTGGCCGACGCTGACGCTGTCTACTCCTCGTCGCGCAAGTGGCTGGCCGGTCCGCGCGGGGTCGGCGTGCTGGCCGTCCGTCCAGCGTTGGCCGATCTGCTGCAGTCCCCGCAGTGGGCGGGATCGTTGTCGGCGCTGCAGTGCCTGGAATTCGGCGAGGCCAATATTGCCGCGCGGGTGGGATTCTCGGTGGCGGTGGGGTTGCACCTCGCGGCGGGACCGGAGGCGGTGCGGCAGCGGTTGGCTGCGCTGGGGCGCCTCACCCGCACCCTGCTCGCCGACGTTCCCGGCTGGCGGGTGGTGGAACCCACCGACGAGCCCACCGCGATCACCACCTTGGCGCCAACTGACGGCGCCGACCCGGTGCGGGTGCGGGCCCGGCTGATAGCCGAGCACGGCATCGTGACGACCGCGGCCGGCATTGAGCGGGCACCGCTGGAGATGACGACGGCGGTGCTGCGGGTCTCGCCGCACGTTGACGCCTACACCGAGGATATCGAGGCGTTCGTTACGGCGCTGCGCGCCGTAACCTGAAGTGGCTCAGCTCAACAACTCGTCGAGTGCGCCAGCACGTGCGTAGCGCTGATGCTAGGAATCCTTAACTGAAGTTGCCGGGCCGTTGGCGAGTTCGAGTTCACGCAGTTCGTCGGCCTCGCGCTCGAGCTGCGAGCGTTTAGAGGGCTCGCCCATGAATGCATAGACCAGCAGTGAGACCAGTGCGGCGCCGGCCACGTAGTAGAAGAACCAGGCCTCGTGGCCGACGTTCTTGAGCCACAACGCGACGTACTCGGTGGTGCCGCCGAAGATGGCGACCGTCAGCGCGTAAGGCAGACCGACTCCCAGTGCGCGTATCCGGGCCGGGAACAACTCCGCCTTCACCACCGCGTTGATCGAGGTATAACCCGACACCATCAGAAGGCCCGCCATCATCAGAAGGAACGCGGTCATGCCCGAGTCCGTTCGGGCCACCGCCGACAACAGCGGAACGGTGAACAGGGTCGTGCTCACCGCGAAGGCGATGAGCAGCGGGCGACGGCCCACCCGGTCGGAGAGTGCCCCGAAAGCCGGCTGCAGACCGACGAAGATCACCAGCGCGACGAAATTGATCCACGTCACCTGTTCCTTCGGCAGGCCGGTGGTGTTGACCATGAACTTCTGCATGTATGTAGTGAAGGTATAGAACGCAATGGTCCCGCCGAGCGTCAGACCGACCACGGTCAGACATTCCCGCGGATAGCGCAGAAGCAGTCGCAACGTGCCGCGCTCGGTGTACTCCTCGGCGGCGAGGGTGAAGTTCTCCGACTCGTCCATCGTGCGGCGCAGCCACATGACCGTCAGTGCGGCCAATGCCCCAACGGCAAAGGAGATGCGCCATCCCCAGGAGTGCAGCTCTGCCGGGGAGAGCAGCTGCTGGAGGACGATCTGAATGCCCAGTGCCAGCAGCTGACCGCTGGTGAGCGTCACGTACTGAAATGAGGAATAGAAGCCGCGCCGGTTGGGGGAGGCCACTTCGCTCAGATACGTGGCCGACGTGCCGTACTCGCCGCCCAGCGACAACCCCTGTAGCAACCGGAGAACGACCAGCAGGATTGGTGCCAGCGTGCCGATCTGTGCGTAGCCCGGCAGCACCGCGATTCCCAATGAGCCCGCGCCCATCAGCAGCACCGACACTGTCAGGGCCGCGCGACGGCCGAACCGGTCGGCGTAGCGGCCGAAGATCCACCCGCCCAATGGCCGGACCAGAAAGCCGACCGCGAAAATACCCGCGGTGTTCAGAAGTTGCGCCGTTTGGTTACCCGACGGGAAGAACACGCTTGCGAAATAGACGCTGAATGCGGCATACGCATACCAGTCGTACCATTCGATCAGATTGCCCAGCGATCCCCGAATCACGTTGCTCGCCACTGACTTTGTGGGCAGTTCCTGTTGCACGGTCGTCATCCACCCTTCATCGCATGTCAGTGTTACCCATCATGTGATGACCGGAACGCGCTACGCGGCCGTTTCCGCTGGATTGACCACTATTTCGTGCGCGGTAAACAGATTCAGCCCTCTTTGTGCGCGCTGACCAGGAAGGCGGGCATCTTTACCCGGCCCTTCTCGTCCAGGTCCACGGGCATATCGAGGTCGGGCATGCCGGCCATTTCCGGCTTGTGCGAGTGGATCCTAGCCGGGCGGACGTCGTCGATCACGAAGTACTTGGACACCGCTGCCCGAAGCTCGTCTTCGTCGACCTCGTTGGGCTTGGTTTCCGCGTGCGGTGGGAACGCGCCCTTGGCGAACACCAGCACAAACAGCCGCGCCCCTGGTGCGGCGGCCCGGTGAATCGAACTCAGGTAGGCGTCACGGCGGTCCACCGGCAGTGAATGGAACAGCGTGCTGTCGATGATCGTGGAAAATCGCTCGTCGTATCCGGTGAAGGAGGTGATATCGGCGCACACGTACGTCGCATTGGTCAGCCCCCGTTCCTGTGCGGCCGCGGTCGCCGCCGCGATGGCCGTGGGGGACAGGTCGATGCCCACGACGGTGGTGCCGGCCGCGGCGAGAGCCAAGGACAGTTCGGCATGCCCGCAACCGGCATCGAGTACCTCACCGGTGACTTTTCCGTCCCTGATCAGCGCGGCCAGCTCGGGCTGCGGCTCGCCGATGTTCCAAGGCGGCGGCCCGGCGAACCCGCCTTCTTCTTTGTAGACGCTGTCCCAATCCATCACCTCAGAATCCATGGCCCCCAACCTACTCCGCGATCACGTCCCAGGTATGGACCGGTTCGTTGCTGTGCATCAGCTCGCAGTACCGGCGCAGCATTTCGGCCAGCGCCTGCGGACGGGCCATGCCAGAGCTCTGCAGCGCCCGCACCGTGGCGACCTGCCATGCCGATCCGTTGCGGCCGGTCTTGGCCCGGCCCTCGATCACCCAGAGATAGCGGTCGCGCACCTCGGTGGCCACCCCCCAGCGGCGCAGACCCTCGTCGGCCATCGGCAGCAGAGTGCGTAGCACCAGTTCGTCGGGGGTGATCTCGCCCAGGCCGGGCCAGTACAGCCGGGCGTCCATCCCGTGCCGAGCGGACTCGATGAAATTATCCTGTGCCGCAGTGAAACTCATCTTCGTCCAGAGCGGGCGGTCCTCTTCGGACAGTACGCGCAGCGCGCCATAGTAGAACGCCGAATTGGCCATCATGTCGACGACCGTAGGCCCGGCGGGTAACACCCGGTTCTCCACCCGAAGGTGTGGTCGGCCGTTCGCGACGTCGTAGACCGGCCGGTTCCAGCGGTACACCGTCCCGTTGTGCAGCCGGAGTTCGGACAGCTGCGGGGTACGCCCGGCGGCCAGCTCGGCAACCGGGTCCTCGTCGGACAGCTCGGGCAGCAACGACGGGAAGTAGCGGACATTCTCTTCGAACAGGTCGAAGATCGAGGTGATCCAGCGCTCGCCGAACCACACTCGCGGGCGCACCCCCTGGGCCTTGAGCTCGTCGGGGCGGGTGTCGGTGGCCTGTGCGAAGAGCTCGATGCGCGTCTCGGCCCACAGCTGGTGGCCGAAGAAATAGGGCGAGTTGGCGCCGAGTGCCAGTTGCGGGCCGGCCAGTACCTGCGCAGCATTCCAGTTGGCCGCGAAGTCGGCTGGCGAGACCTGCAGATGCAATTGCATGCTGGTGCAGGCAGATTCGGGGGCGATCGACTCCGCGTGCAGGCTCAGCCGCTCGGGTCCGGTGATGTCGATGAGGATGTCCTCGCCGCGGGCGGTGAAGATCGAGTCGTTGAGCGCCTGGTAACGCAGCGACGGACTCATCCAGCTGCCGGCCAGATGCTGCGGCATCAGCGTCGGCAGGATGCCGATCATCACGATGTGCGCATTGTCGGTGTTGGCCTTGGTTTCGGCGGCATTCAGGCTGACGCGTACCTCGTCCTCCAACTCCAGCGCCGTCCGGCCGGGAAGCGGGCGCGGCGGAACGTTGAATTCGATGTTGTAGGCGCCTAATTCGGTCTGATAGGCCGGATCCGCGATCGCGGCCAACACCTCTTGATTGGACATCGCAGGCTGGTAGTCATCGTCGACCAGGTTGCACTCGATCTCCATGCCGGTCAGCGGGCGGTCGAACTCGAAACTGGACTGCGCCAGCATGGTTTCGAACACGTCGAGGCACAGCTGCACCTTGCGCCGGTACTGCTGCCGGTGCGCCCGGTTGAAGCTGGCGTGCTTGACTTCTTCCCCCACGTCGTCGATGCAACCTGTTCAGCGGAGGCTGCGCAAGCAAATCGGCCAGATCAGGTGCGGCGCCGGGCTACCAGCACCTGCCGGTCGAACGGGTTGGTGCTGACGTCGACGTCGAGATCGGCGTGGGAACCCAGCGCCCGCAGCGCCGAGGGGCTGTAGGAGCGAAGCGAGCTGATCAACCCGTCGTGGGCGAACGGCCACCACACCAGCGGCGCCATGATCGCCAGTTTGGCGATGTGCAGCGGCGACGGCATTCGTGGCAGGTCGATGACCAGCATCGCCTTGGCTACCCGGGTGCCCTCGGCGAGGGCCTGTGCGGCCTGGGTGGGGTTCAGGTGGTGGAACGACAGCGCGAAGACGGCGAGGTCGAACTCGCCGTCAGCGGCGTCGATCGCGGTCGCGTCGATAGTGCGCACGCTTGCCCGGGGGTGGTCACCGAGGTCGGAGGCCGCCATCGCCGCGACGGATTCAGAGTTGACGTCGGAGACGGTGACGTGGGCGGTGGGATGTTGCTCGAGCACGGTGCGGCTCAGCGCGCCGTGGCCGGCACCGAGTTCGAGGATCTTGGGGTCGACGATGTCGGCCACTTCACGCAGTACGAGTTCGGCGTTGCGATCGTGCTCGCGGAACATCGTGCCGACCCGGTCCAGCGCGGCCACGATGCCGCGTTTGACGTCATCGCCGATGTCGTCGCGGTCGAGGTACTCCTGACGGTTGGTCTGCAGTAGCCGGTCCAGGCAGGAGGCATCCGGGCCGCCGCGGGGCATGTCGGCGATCATCCGGGTAGTGCCGGCCAGCCGGGCACCGGAGCAGGTGCGGGTGGGGGATTGTCGAATGTGGGGCCCGGCAGTTGCAGGCCGGGGGTCTGCATGCTGGTTGCGCACTGCTGCTCAAGGGCATCAGTTTCAGGATCTTTGCCGGACCTGCCATCTGGAGTGAACCACTCCGGCAATGGCCGTCCTGCAGTTGCAACCCACGGCCCGAACACGTCTTCGGCAGGAGCGGGCAGAGGTCCCCGTTGGGGAGCGGTAGGGCTTGCGGGCGCCGGTGGACCAGTTGTGGGTGTCTGGTCGCTGAAATCGACGCGCATGACCCATGGTTTCAGCTCGCTACCGCTGAACATCGGCCGGTACTTCTTTTCGGGCGTAACGATGTACAACCCCTGTTCGGCGACGCATACCCGCGTGGAAAAGCCGTCGGGAATCGGCGTGATCCGCAGGATGTGTAGATAATCCACGCCATACAGAGGTTTATCCAGGTAGGGGCCGATCACGGAAGTGGATTGGTCGATGCGCGGAGCCGGATTGTTGATGCGCTTGATATCGAAGACCCCGTCGGGCGGATACGGAACCGCGCGTTTAAAACCCGGGTATCCCGCATCGGGATTCGAAAGGAGATTGATGAGGAAAAACGATTCCAAATAGGCGCGAATGGGTACGGCTGGCCCGTTGTACAAGTCGATGCCAGGGTCCGCGCTCCAATGGAAACGCATGTTCGCCGCTAGCGGTGTAAGATTCGGAAATTCAGCGGCAGGGGCAGTCGGCGATTCATGGGCCGAGTCGTGGCGCGAATTGCAGCTGCTAATCGTGAATGCAACAAGCGCGATAATCAAAGCGGCGCACGCATTGGTGCTACTTGAGCGCATTGTTGTACCCCTCGGTGTAATTTGCCCAGATCTGTGAATTGGGTATCCCCAGGGTATTTAGGTAATCTTGTACCGCATTCCTGAATGCACCTCCGTCGGCCTTCGAAGCTTGAGATCGATAGTCCTGCAATCCCGAACCATCGGGCAGCGCGTACGGCGCCAGCCCGCTCGTATCTCCGACCCCAGCGCTGTACAGCTCCGCCGCTAGCGCGTATTGCGCCGGTATAGATCCTCTGAGTTCAGTGTCACCTAGGGGTAAGGGCGTTGGCGCATCACCGAGAAACATTTGGTTTAACGCATACGCAGCCGTACTGGCGTACTGGCCAGCAACCGGCACCGAGGATCCGACGCCATCGAGGCCGTCGATCCACGCCTTACGCCTGTCGTAAGCCGCTTGAGCCGCGAGATTGTCATCGGTGATTCTATCGTTGGCTTCGACTAGGTTGGCGTGGTCACGGATTCCATACATTTCACCGATGGTGGTCGCGTCGGCGTAGTCAATCGCGCTGGAGTCACCTGTGGTCAAGGACTTTGCGATCGACTGAGCCAGTTCTTGGTGCCAAAGAGCTGTATAGCCTTCTGCCGCCTTGTTGATGTACTGCGACGCTGTGTCGTCGCTGTCGAGTACCGCAAAGACGCCCTGTGTTAGTGGGAGGTGTCCTTCCCCGATGCCGAGTGCGTCATCGAGCAATCCGAAGCCGCGGGTGTCCTCCAAGCGGTTGTTCATCATGTCCGGAATGTAGTGCGACAGAGCGTGCGAAAGTTTTTGTGTAAGTTCAGGATTCATTTGTCCCAGACTGTCTCCTGCACCGTTGAGATTCAGGAGGTGCTCGTCGGAGAGCTTCAAGGCCGCAGCGTGGGCGGTTTGACCCGCCCGCTCGGCGAGTGCAACCTCGGTCGCGTTACCGGGGTCATGCACTACCGCTTGGCCTTCGATGTTGTCGAACAGGCTCCCGACCGCCTTGCCGCCGTCGGCGTAGTCATGATTGAACATGTCGCCCAGGAACTGTTGGCCCCGAGCAGGATCCGCTGACAGACCATCCACCGCAGCGCCCGTCACGGCGTCGTGAACCACCAACGAATCGCCATGCACCACATCGAGCATGTGCTGCAGTGTGGGGTCAACGCTGTTCTTGGCCCATATTGTTCGATCCATTTCGGCGCCAGCAGGCCCCGTCGGCAGCGCCTGGTCGTTCGACGCGGTGACCAGCGCGTGCGCCTTGTCCAGCACCAGAGCGTCCAGACCAGAGCCCATCTTCACCCCGGGATCGCCCTTCGCCGCGATATTGGCCAGAGCCATCAGTTGCTGGTTGGCCATCGGTGGTGCGAGAGGTTTCGGCATACCGCCGCCGGGCTGCCCCGGCATGCCGGGAGGCGGATAGAACTCTTGCATCACCGGCGCGTTGGCCAGGCCCGGCGGAAGCGCGAACTTGCCGCCCCGGTCGGGGACGTACCCCACGGTTCCCGGCTTGCCCTGGCCGGGCACTCCGCTACTGATGTAGGGATTGGACGCCAGATGAAGCGCCGAAGCGAGCTTGTCACCGTCAGGCCCCAGCTTGCCCATCAAGTCGGACACCTGTTGCGGGGTCTTGTCGCCGAGAGCTTGTGACACGCCGATCAGATAACCCAATTGGTCGGGCGGTAGCACCAGATCGCCGCGTTGGAGTGCTTCGAGCTGACTCGGCGACAAGGTCGTGGCCTCGGTAAGGCGCTGCCGCTGTTGATCGGTGAGCTGGCCGCTCTGCAGGGCCAGACCGTCGCCGGCGCCCAACCCGTTGTCCATCGGCGTGTGCGGGCCATCGTGCAGTTCACGGTCGACGTCGGCGGCCGACATGGTCCCGTTCGCGCCGTCGATCGCGGCTGCGAGGTCGCGGTCAGCGTTGTTCGCTCGGTCAAGCAACTCGACAATTTCGTCATGGATGATGTCCATCCGGCGCTCGAGCTCGGCGATGTCATCGGGATCGGTGGGCTGCGGATTCGGCGGCAGGATCTCGTTGGTCTCGATATCGATGGTGATTCCCCAGCGGTCGGCCATCCGGCAGATCTTCTGCCAGTCCGACTTGATTCCCCGGACCTCGGTCTCGGCGGTGCTCGCCGCGTTAGCGACGGCATCGAGTTGGTCGGCGTGCAGATCGAGATCCCGTTGAATGCCGGAGCTCGCCCGCATGGCCGCATCGTGTGCCGCGCCTTCCAAGGGCACCGACGCCATCACCTGGCCGAGGCCTTGCGATGTTTGTCGGGTCGCCTCGGAGTGGCCGGTCACCGCGGAGAAGACCTCATGGATGGCGTTGGGGTCCCACCGGTCCAGGTCGGCCAGGGACATGCTCATCGTGGTTTATCCCCGGTAGACGTCAGCCAGTTTGTCGGCGCGTTGCTCTTCGGTGACGGCGAAGGTGCGGGCCGTCGTGTGCAAGTGCTGGCCGTGGTCATCCACGTTGGTTACCAGCGCTTCCGCGCGCTTGTTCAGCGTCGCGGCCCAGGCACCCAACGATTGCGCCGATTGGCCGGCCCAGCCGCCGTGAGCTGCCGAGATGCGCGTTGCGGCGGCACTGTGGCCGGCAGCGAAGTCATCGCCGTGGCCCTGCACCTGGGTCGCGGACGCATGTACTCCTTTGACATTGACAGACAACTTGTCCGGCATCGTCGTCCCCCTTCGTCACCTGGACCAATTATGTCGAATTGTCGCTCCGAGTCACTTCACCTGGCGTGTTTGCTGCATGAGTTCGCGAAGCTGGCATGCTGGCCACATCGGCTACCGTCGACCTTTGAGGAGCACCGTTGGCTGACTTCGTCGCCTCGATTGACCAGGGCACCACCAGCACCCGCTGCATGATCTTCGATCACAAGGGCACCGAGGTCGGCCGCCACCAGCTCGAGCACGAGCAGATCCTGCCGCAGTCCGGATGGGTCGAGCACAACCCAGTGGAGATCTGGGAGCGCACCCAGACGGTGGTGCAGTCGGCGCTGAACACCACGAAGCTGGCCGCTGGTGACCTTGCGGCGTTGGGCATCACCAATCAGCGGGAGACCACGCTGGTGTGGAACCGCAAGACGGGCCGGCCGTACTACAACGCGATCGTCTGGCAAGACACCCGCACCGACAAGATCGCGGCCGCGCTGGATCGCGACGGCCGCGGCGACATCATCCGGCGCAAGGCCGGGCTGCCCCCGGCCACCTACTTCTCCGGCGGCAAGCTGCAGTGGATCCTGGAAAATGTCGACGGCGTGCGCGCCGACGCCGAACGCGGTGACGCCCTGTTCGGCACCCCCGACACCTGGGTGCTGTGGAACCTCACCGGCGGAACAAAAGGTGGCGTGCACGTCACCGACGTGACCAACGCCAGCCGCACCATGCTGATGAACCTGGAGACCCTGGACTGGGACGACGAATTGTTGGGGCTCTTCGGGATTCCGCGTGCGATGCTGCCCGAGATCCGGCCGTCGTCGTCCCCGGAGCCCTACGGGATCACCCACCCCGGTGGTCCTGCTGGCGGGGAGGTGCCGCTGACGGCCAGCCTCGGCGACCAGCAGGCGGCGATGGTGGGGCAGGTGTGTCTGGCGCCGGGGGAGGCAAAGAACACCTACGGCACTGGGAACTTCCTGCTGCTCAACACTGGCGAGAAGATCGTGCGAAGCGAGAACGGGTTGCTGACCACCGTGTGCTACCAGTTCGGGGACGCCAAACCGGTTTACGCCCTTGAAGGTTCGATAGCAGTGACGGGCTCGGCGGTGCAGTGGCTGCGCGATCAGCTGGGCATTATCAGCGGTGCCTCGCAGAGTGAGGCGCTCGCCGCGCAGGTCGACGACAACGGCGGCGTCTACTTCGTGCCTGCGTTCTCGGGCTTGTTCGCGCCCTATTGGCGCTCGGATGCGCGCGGGGCGATCGTCGGCCTGTCCCGCTACAACTCCAATGCGCATGTGGCCCGGGCAACGCTGGAGGCGATCTGCTACCAGAGCCGCGACGTCGTCGATGCGATGGAAGCGGATTCCGGTGTGCACCTTGAGGTTCTGAAGGTCGACGGCGGTGTCACCCAGAACGAATTGTGCATGCAGATCCAGGCCGACGTGCTCGGGGTCGACGTGGTGCGTCCGGTCGTCGCCGAGACGACGGCACTGGGAGCGGCCTACGCAGCTGGGCTCGCGGTCGGATTCTGGGCGGATCCCGATGACCTTCGGGCCAATTGGCAGGAGGATCGCCGGTGGTCACCGGCCTGGAGTTCCGAGCAGCGCGAGGCTGGCTACGCCGGCTGGCGCAAGGCCGTCCAGCGCACGCTGGACTGGGTCGAGGTCTGACGACTTGGGCGCGGTTACGTGCGCTGTACGCCCGAAACCGCGCCCAAGCCAGCGTGGTTACTCCGATTCGCCGAGGATCTGGTAGATCTCGCGACGCGCATTGTTGACGATGTCGACGATGCGCTGCTGCTGTTCGGCGTTGGCCGCGAAAGCGGCTTGCCGTACGGCGCCGAACAACTGGCCCACAGCGGCACGGATGTTGATCTGGCCGGGGTCGGCGCCTTCAGTGATCTCGTCCCACGGTGCGGTCTCGATCTTCTCGACGGCGGCATGTCCTTCGTCGGTCAGCTCGAAAAGTTTCTTGCTGCCTTCGGATTCGGTTGCCACCAGCAGACCTTCGTCGACCAGCAGCTGCAGGGTGGGGTACACCGAGCCGGGGCTCGGCTTCCACAGGTCCTGGCTCCGTTCGGCGATCTCCTGGATCATCTCGTAGCCGTGCATCGGCCGTTCGGCCAGCAACTTGAGGATTGCGGCCCGCACGTCGCCGCGCTTACCGCGTCCACGGCTATGTCCGCGGCGACCGCCGCGTCCACCGCCGGGGCCGAAGCCGGGGCCGAAACCCGGGCCGAAGCCGGGGCCGAAACTTGGGCCAAAGCCCGGACCGAACCCGCCGCGCGGGCCGAAGGGGGGACCGTCGTGGTGGTCGCCGTGCTCGTGGAACTGCTCGCGCAGTTCCTCACGCAACTGGTCGCGGTGCTCGCGACGGCCGCGGCGGTGTCCGCGACCCGCGGGGGCAAAGCCGAAGCCGGGACCGAAGCCGGGGCCGAAACCCGGGCCGAAGCCGGGGCGGCCCATGTCAGGGCCACCGAACTGGGGAAATGGGGTGTTCATAGAGGTTCTCGTTTCTGGTCAGGGAACGCCGAATGCGCTTCCGATACGTTGACGATATATCGGAAACTATCGCGATGCAACGGTCAGTTTGACTTTTTGTCGATTTCCTTGACCAACCAGCGCGCCCAGTCGGCCTCCATCGCTTCGGCGCGCAGCCCGAACTCCAGGGCTGCGCGCCCGTAGAAGCCGGCGGGGTTGGCGTCCCAGTCGAGGGTGTCGCGCAGCTGCTCGTAGCGGGCGTGTTCGCTTTCGGCGCGCTCGGCCACTGACACCACGTAGGCCCTGGCCTGCTCCGTTGTCATCTCGCCAAGGAGGAACACCCGGAGCAGCTCGGCGCTGCGGTAGGGCGGGTCGTCCTGTGGATTGGTCATCCAGCGCAGCAGGTCCGCACGGCCGGCGTCGGTGACCCGGTACTCCTTTCGGCCGCGCGGGCCGATGTCGCTGACCTCGATCAGCCCGCCGTCGGCCAGCTTGTTGAGCTCGCCGTAGAGCTGGCTCTGGGTCGCGGGCCAGACGTTGGCCATCGAGATTTCGAACCGTTTGAGCAGGTCGTACCCGCTGCCGGGCCGCTGGGCCAGTAGGCCGAGTGCCGCGTACCGAAGACTCACCGACCCATCGTAGAGCTCGACATGTCAGTTGTGGAGTATCTGATAGTTCATCATTGACATGTCAGCAATGGACTGTCAAAGTTGTCGGCATGACGGACATCACCACCGGTTCAGCCAACTTGCCTACCGAGGGCCAGTTCTTTGAGCGTGGCAACTACGCGCCGGTGCCGGACGAACTCACCGAATACGACCTGCCCGTCGACGGAGCGATTCCACCCGAGCTCGACGGTTGGTATCTGCGCAACGGGCCGAACCCGCGTGAGGCAACCGGCCACTGGTTCACCGGCGACGGGATGATCCACGGTGTTCGCATCGAGGGCGGCGCGGCCAAGTGGTACCGCAACCGCTGGGTGCGCACCGACAGCTTCATCGATCCGTTTCCCCTCTACCGCGAGGACGGGACCCGCGACTTGCGGGCCGCGGTCGCAAACACCCACGTCGTCAACCACGCCGGCAAGACACTGGCGCTGGTCGAATCGTCACTGCCGTACGAGGTCACCAACGACCTGGAGACGGTCGGCTGCTACGACTTCGGCGGCAAGCTGGTCGACTCGATGACCGCCCATCCCAAGATCTGTCCGACCACCGGCGAGCTCCATTTCTTCGGCTACGGCAGCATCTTCGCCCCGCACGTCACCTATCACCGTGCCGACGCCAGCGGCGAGCTGACGATCAACCGTCCGGTCGACGTCAAGGCGCTGACGATGATGCACGACTTCGCCCTGACCGCGAAGCACGTCATCTTCATGGACCTGCCGATCGTGTTCAACCTCGACATCGCCCTGGCGGGCGAGGGTGATATGCCCTACCGATGGGACGACAACTACGGCGCCCGGCTGGGGGTGCTGCGCCGCGACGATCCGTTCGGCGAGATCCGCTGGTTCGAGATCGATCCGTGCTATGTCTTCCACGTCGCCAATGCCCACGAGGGTGCCGACGGTAAATCGATTGTCCTGCAAGCAGTTCGGTACGCTGAGCTGTGGCGTGACAACGGCGGCTTCGACGCGAACGCGGTGCTGTGGAGCTGGACCATCGATCTGCAGAACGGCACCGTCAGCGAGCGCCAGCTCGACGACCGGGCGGTGGAGTTCCCGCGGATCGACGACCGGCTGGCGGGTCTGCCGGCCCGCTACTCGGTTTCGGTCGGCGACGCCAGCCTGGTGCGCCACGACCTGACCACCGGTAGTGCCGTCGAACATCGCTTCGCCACCGGGTTGGTGCCGGGTGGTCCGGGGGAGGCAGTCTTCGTTCCGTCGGCGTCGGGACCTGCCGATGAGAGCAACGGCTGGTATCTCGGCTACGTGTACGACGCCGTGCGCGACGGCAGTGATCTGGTGATCCTGGACGCCTCCGATTTCGCCGGTAAGCCGATCGCCCGGATCCAGCTGCCGCGCCGCGTTCCCTACGGCTTCCACGGCAACTGGATTCCTGCTTAGCGGAGATGGTTTCGGGCCTTCCGGCCGCAGTGCGTCCGCAGTGGAAGAACGGTCGGGCGCGCCCTTACCGATGACGCGGGCCGGGAGGTCGCCGTAGCGACGCCGCGGACGGAATCCTCACAGACCCGCTAATAGTCAGCGACCTCTTTCCCGGTTGCCCAGCGCGCCGAGTTGTCAGCAAGCGAAGGTACTGTCCAGATCCTTCACGGCACTTGACTGTCGGCACCGACCGTCACCTGTGTGCTGACGGCAGCGCAAAGGGATCCAATGTTGTTGAGCGGGCGATGTGGCCGCGGGCGTGCGCGGGGAATTCGCTAGTTAAATTGAATCCCCAGTATCTGGAAGATGATAACGACGCCAATGATGTACACGTCTATAACGGCTCCGGTCACGACTGCACTGATGTGCACGACGGCCGAATGAATGGCATCGGACAATGCAGTGATGGCCGCGGTGAGTGGGTTCAAGGCAGTCGCGGTTGCGGTGGATGCCGCCTGTTCGTGGGCCGATGGCTGGTTCGCCGGGTGGGGCGGGCCGGCTGACAATTCATGGACGGTGCGGGGCGCTGGAACGGAGCTGACTTCACGGGCGGGGGTAGCCACCCCGATAAGCGTGCTCGCCGTGATCAGAGCCGTTGACGCGTTGTGCCGTGGGCGGGCAGCCGCGATCGGTTTGGATGCGCTGCCAGGGGAGTGAGCCAACGAGACTGTGTGATGGGAGTTGTTGTTTCCTGCGCCAGCGGTGTCGGCGTTCGCCACCCCCGCCCCAAAACTCAGTGCCGCAGTACCCAAGCCGATAGTCAGCGCACCGGTGGCCAACCAATGCTTGGTCTTGCTCCGCGAAATCGACTGAACGCCAGCAACCACAGCGACCCCCCGGCGCCGATCCTCAATGTTGTCGCCGTCAAAGCTACGCCTGGTCCACTCGACTCAAAGTACCTCTAGTGGAAACGTGCAGGATCTTCACAGGCTGGAGAACTTGGCAATCCCGTCCGCGGACCACGGCCCACCTTGGGGGCGGCGTCTTTTCGCGCTGCATTGCGCTGCCATCGTCTGCCGCGCCCCACCGTGGAAACTGTCCCTCTGGTGGCCGCAAGCCTCGGTCGCTACGTTGATCGCCCTTGGTATCAATGAAGATCGATGGAGGCGAGCATGGCCGGGAAGTTTGAGATCACGAAGGACAAGGCGGGCAAGTTCCGGTTCCGGCTAAAGGCCGGCAACGGTGAGATCATCGCGGTATCAGAGGCTTACGAGACGAAGGCCAGCGCGAACAACGGCATCGAGTCGGTCAAGAAGAACGCGCCCGACGCTGCTGTCGTTGACTTGAGCGAGTGATTCGGTAGGGGTTAAGTCAGGGCGACCTAACCTCGCTGGCGCGACGCCCGCACCAACGATCAGGCCGACCGCCTTGGACCGCGGCATTCGTCTCGGCGTGGATGTCGCGTGCGTGGCTGGCCCGGCGGGATAAATGTGGGTGGGGTGCGATTGCATTCGCAGCAGAGTCTGATTCCTGCCTAGCGGTACCGCGTCGCGCACGCCGAGCCCCATGTTGGAACGATGTGACCCCATGGGTGACTTCAGTGCGCTGCCCGGCACCGCGATCGTCGTCGGCGGCAGCGGCGGGATCGGGACGGCGATCGTCGCGATGCTGGCCGCGCGGGGGTCGCGGGTGGCCTTCACCTACTACGGCAATGAAAGCAAGGCAGCCGAAATCGCTACCGGTGACGTCAGCGCGCAGCGGCTGGACATCACCGACGCCGCGGCGGTTCGGCGGGTGATCGATTCGTTCGCGGAGCAGGCCGGCGGGGTGCACACCGTGGTCCACGCTGCCGGATCCCACGTGCCCATGCGTCACCTCAGCACCGTCGAGCCGGATCGCTTCGATCAGCAGCTCGGCACCGATGCCGGCGGCTTCTTCAACGTCGTCGCGGCATCTCTCCCGCACCTGCGGAGCTCAAAGGGCAATCTGGTGGCGGTGACAACCGCGGCGACGCGGCGCTTCGCCGTGCGGGACGGACTATCGGTCGCCCCCAAAGCCGCGATCGAGGCTCTGATCCGCGGTATCGCCGCCGAGGAGGGCAGATTCGGGGTGCGCGCCAACTGTGTCGGCCCCGGCATGCTCGTCGAGGGTAACGCGCAGCGGCTGATCGCCGACGGCGACCTCGACCAGAAGGCGCTCGATGCCGCGCGCCGTAACACCCCCTTGGGCCGCTTCGGCTCTGCCACCGACGTCGCCGAAGCGGTGTGCTTTCTCGCCTCGCCGCGGGCGGGGTTCGTGACCGGCCAAAAGCTCGATGTAGACGGAGGTTACGGTGTCTGATCGGCGGGCCGATATCCATGCGATTCGCGATGTGGTCGCACTGTATTGCCGTGGCGTCGACCGCCTCGACCTCGACCTGGTGCGACAGGCCTACCACCCTGACGGGATCGACCACCACACCGGTTTCGACGGGACGGTTGAGGAGTTCGTGCCGTGGCTCCGTAAGAATCTTGAGTTCATCGCGGGGACAATGCATTTCATCGGAAACCATCATGTCGACTTCGCCGGCGATGATGTCGCCGTCAGCGAGACATACTTGATGGCAACGCATTGGGGCCGCCCCGACCAGGATCAGCGAGCCAACTTCACCACCGGTGCACGCTACGTCGACCTGATGGAACGCCGAGGCGGCCGATGGGCGATCGCCGAACGCTGGGCCGTGCGCGAATGGACCCGTCCTGATGTGTTCGTCCCAGCCGAACGTCCCGGCCCCCGCGGCCGGCGCGGCGCTGACGATCCGCTGTCCGTCCTCCTGAAACGCTTTGACCTGTAGGTTGTGCGAGTACCCTCACCACACCATGGCGGTGAAATGGTTCGATGAGCCTGAAGGACACGACTATGACGCTGCGGCGAACTACCTGAGCATGCTCGCCGAAGACGCCACCGTGGCAGCGACAATCACGGCGCTGAAATCGGCGAAGCCGGTGTACCGCGAGGCGAAAGACATCCTGCGCGCGGCCCGTCTGACGCTGTTGCCCCCCGACAACCCACACGTCCGCTCGGACCTGGACAAGATCAACCACGGTAAGAAGCTGTCGCCGATTCTGCTGGTGCGCGGCACGCCGGCCGATGCCCTGCAAATCGCCGACGGATATCACCGCGTGTGCGCGAGTTACCTCACCGACGAGAACACCCCGATACCGTGCCGGCTCGCGTCGTGGGTGTCCAAGACGTGAGTTTCGGCTTCTCCACGCTGGCACTCGTGGCGGTCGTCGGCATGGCCGGGCCGTTGCTCGCGTCGGTGCCGCGGCTGCGCATCCCGGTAGTCATCGGTGAGCTCGCGGTGGGATTGCTCATCGGCAGAACCGGATTCGGCCTCGTCGACCCCGCTGATCCGACCTTCAGTCTGCTGGCCGACATCGGGTTCGCGTTGGTGATGTTCGTAGTGGGTACCCACGTCCCCATCCGGGACGTCACCCTTCGGTCCTCGATTCCGGGGGCGGTACTGCGGGCCGTCCTCGTCGGTGCGGTGGCAACGGTGATCGCAGTCGGACTGGCAGGAGCGTTCCACACCGGGCATGCCGCGGTGTACGCGGTACTGATGGCATCGTCGTCGGCGGCACTGGCGTTGCCGGTCATCCAGGCGCTCGGCATCGATGGTCCTTCAGTGCAGGGCGTCACCGCGCAGATAGCGATCGCTGATGCGACGTCGATCGTGTTGCTGCCCTTGGTTATCGACCCGGATCGTGCCCTGACCGCTGCCACCGGGGCGGTTGTGATCGCGTTGTGCGCTGCGGTTCTGTTCGCCGCGTTGTGGTGGTCTGATCGGCGTGGGCTACGCAAGCGAATGCACCGCTATTCCCAGCGGCACGGCTTCGCACTGGAGCTACGGACCAGTCTTATCTCACTGTTCACGCTCGCCACGCTCGCGGTCGCTACGCACGTGTCGATCATGCTGGCCGGTTTCGCGCTCGGTCTTGCGGTCAGGGCGGCGGGGGAGCCGCGCCGATTAGCGCGCCAGCTGTTCGGCATCACCGAAGGGCTGTTCGCTCCGCTGTTCTTTGTCTGGCTCGGGGCCTCCCTACAAGTGCGCGAGCTCGGCGACCGTCCCGCCTACATCTTGCTGGGCGTCTGCCTTGGGGTCGGGGCGGTGCTGGCGCACTCCGTGGGCCGGCTGACCGGCCAACCCCTGGCGCTGGCCGCGCTGGCAGCGGCCCAACTCGGGGTTCCGGTGGCTGCGGCCACTCTGGGCACCCAGAACCACCTGCTCTCGCCGGGCGAACCATCGGCGCTGATGCTCGGTGCGCTGCTGACGATCGGGGTCACTTCGGTGGCCAGCGTGATTGCGGCGCGCCGCCAGCCGGTGCCACCGGTTCAGCCGACACCGCCGGCTCCGCCGCCGGCGTAACTCCAACACGTGTGCCGGGTGCCCGCTGCGGGTAGCCGACGTCTATGACCGCATCGAACACCGCCGAGACTCACCCCGACGAGGCACCCCGGGCGCGGCTGTGGGTCAACTGGCTGCTGGCGTTGTCCACGATCCTGGGCGCGGTGGCTGTGCAGCTGTTCGCCATGGGCGCGGTGATGAGTACTTCGGCGTGCAGCGCCCCCAACTGCCCGAAGCCAAGCGGATTCATCTACGGCCTGCTCACCTACGGCGCGCCGGTGGTGGCAGTGGCCGCCATCGTGGTGACGTTCTTCACCGCGGGGCGCCGACGCGGGTTTCTGGTGCCGCTGGTGGCGTGGCTGCTGCTGATCCTGGACGTCGCGATCCTGACGGCAACGTTCTCCTAGCTCGGTGGCACGAACCCGTCCGTAGGCGGCGTGGGCGCAGGCGCGACGGGCGGCGGGACCGCCGGGTAGGACGACGGCGAGACCGCCGGATACGACGGCGGGGGCACCGAAAAGTTCGGCGGCGCGGCCGGCCCGGACGGGCGCAGCCGGGCCAGTTCGCGGCGGTGCCGCTCGGCGAGTACGGCCGCGAGTACGTACTGCGGTGGGACGCCTGGCGGCGGTGGTGGTGAAATCCGGCTGGCGATATCGCCAGCGATCCGGTACGCCATCTCGTTACGCACATCGGGCGCCAATTGCGGTGCTCGAGCGAGGAATTGGCGTGCCAGCTCAGCCTGTTCCGGCGTCAGCGCGGACAACTCCAGCGACGACGCCCACCAGGTAAGTGCGGGCGGCATCACCGGCGGAGGCGGCAACTTCGGGCCTCGCTCGCTGATCACCACGGTGCCGGCGAACACATCGCCGATGCGCTTGCCGCGCGGCGAGATAAGGCTGCAGATCACGGCGGGGCCGCCCGTCAGCATCCAGATCTCCACGAACCCGGCAAGGGCGCGAAACAGGGCCTGCCGGAACCGTTCCGGGCCGCCGTCGTCGGACACCACGCGAAGGCCCATGGCCATTTTGCCGAGCGTTCTTCCGCGGGTGGCGGTTTCGAACGCTACGGGGTAGCCGACGATCACCAGCACAGTGAAGATGATCAGGACCGCGGCGGACAGCGCCTCGTCGAACTGGGTGATCGTGGTTGCCCACAGAATCACGCCGATGATGTAGCCGATGATCATGACGGCGATATCGATCAGCGCACTCACGGCCCGCACCGGCAGCTGCGCGATCTGTACATCGAGGACGACCGCGTCCCCCGTCACCACGGTCTCGGACACCATGCCGACCAACGCTACTAGCATCGGCCGGATGGACGTCGACGCTTTCGTGCTGGCTCACCAGGACACCTGGAAGCGGCTCGAGGAGCTGGTGAAGCGGCGCCGCCGGCTGTCCGGTGCCGAGGTGGACGAACTCGTCGAGCTCTACCAGCGGGTCTCCACCCATCTGTCGATGGTCCGCTCGGCCTCGTCGGACTCCGTTCTGGTCGGGCGGCTGTCCAGCCTGGTGGCCCGCGCTCGGGCCGCTGTGACCGGCGCGCACGCCCCGATGTGGCATGAGTTCGCCCGATTCTGGACGGTCTCGTTCCCGGTGGTGGCCTACCGGGCGTGGCGGTGGTGGTTGGCCACGGCTGTCCTCTTCTTCGCGGTGGTGGTGATCATCGGCATCTGGGTCGGCGGCAGCCACGAGGTGCAGTCGGCGCTGAGCACGCCCGAGGAAATCGAGCATCTGGTCAATCACGACTTCGCCTCGTACTACAGCGAGAACCCGGCCGGCTCGTTCGCGTTGCGGGTATGGGTGAACAACTCGTGGGTGGCCGCCCAGTGCATCGCGTATGCGATTCTCCTGGGCATCCCGATCCCGTGGGTGCTGTTTCAGAACGCCGCCAACCTCGGCGTCATCGGCGGGCTGATGGTCGACGCAGGCAAGGGCGACGTGCTGTTCGGGCTGCTGATTCCGCACGGGTTGCTGGAGCTGACGGCGGTGTTCCTGGCCGGGGCGGTCGGCATGCGGCTGGGCTGGACAGTGATCTCACCAGGTGATCGGCCTCGCGGCCAGGTGCTTGCCGAGCAGGGCCGGGCAGTGGTGGCAGCCGCGGTGGGGCTGGCCGGCGTGTTGCTCGTGTCGGGGTTGCTTGAAGCGTTGGTGACGCCGTCGCCGCTGCCGACCCTCGTTCGGATCGGTATCGGGGTGGCCGCCGAGGTCGCGTTCCTCTCCTATGTCGTCTATTTCGGCCGTAAAGCCATCCGCGCGGGGGAGACCGGAGACGTCGAGGATGCCCCCGACGTCGTGCCCACCGGATAGGCCCTAGAGGCGGCCGGTGGCCTTCATCGCCAGGTAGCGGTCGGCCAGGGCCGGCGCCAGCTCTTCCGGCGGAGCGTCGACGACCTCGACACCCTTGTGCCGTAGCCGGCTGGCGATGGTCCGGCGATCATTGCGTGCGCGCTCGGCTGCCGCCGCGTCGTAGACCTGGGCGGCGTCCGCGCGGCCGACCGCGAGTTCGTCGACGCGCGGATCGGATACTGCCGCCACGATCACCTTGTGTTTAGCCGACAGTTGCGGCAACACCGGCAGTAGGCCCTCGTCGAGAGCCGAAGAGTTGAGGTCGGTCAGCAGCACCACCAGTGCGGTGCGGCGCACCCGTCGCTGTACGGCGGCCACCATCGCGGTCGCATCCGATTCGATCAGCGCCGGCTCCAACGGCGCCATCGCCTCGACCAACTGGGCCAGCAGCTCGGTGCGGGAGGCGCCGAACACCGCTGCGCGGGTGAGCCGGTCGTGCGCGAGGAAGTCGACGTGGTCGCCGGCGCGCGCGGCCAGTGCGGCCAGCAGCAGTGCGGCGTCCATCGACCAGTCCAGCCGCGGCCAGCCACCCGGGTCGCGGGCGGTGGGATCCACGCCCACCCGGCCCGCCGAGGTGCGGCCGGTGTCGAGCACGATCACCACCCGCCGGTCGCGTTCGGGTCGCCAGGTACGGACCACCACATCGGCGCGACGCGCAGTGGCCCGCCAGTCGATCGAGCGGACGTCATCGCCCACGACGTATTCACGCAGCGAATCGAATTCGGTGCCCTGGCCTCGGATCAGTACGGGCAGCAGCCCGTCGATCTCACGCAACCGGGCTAGCCGGGACGGCAGATGTTTACGCGACAAGAACGGCGGCAGGATGCGTACCTGTCCGGCGACGGGGTGCGACCCCTGCCGGCCCGCCAGGCCGAGTGGCCCGATCGAGCGGACGGTCACGCCCTCAGAACGCAGGTCGCCACGGCGAACCGGCCGCAGCAGCGTTGTGACGGTGACGGTTTCATCGGCGCGAACACCGAGGGTATGTGCGCGGGGTTCGGCACAGGCGCTTGGTGGCCAGGCATCGCGAAGGGCGCCGCGGAACCGGCGGGCGCCGGCATTGTGGACACGCAGGACGGCGTCCACGGGTTGACCCAGACGTGCCGACGTGTCACCGGCCCGAGTCAAACCCAGCGCACGTGGGCTGCCCGCCAATGCCACGTCGATGACCACCACCAGCAGCAACACCAGCAGCAGAACAACGAAAGTCGTTGCAGGCCAGGGTGACAGCGCAATCGGAAGCACGCCCAACAGGGCGATGAGGCCGGTGCGTCCGGTGAGGACCACTAGCGTGGCACCGGCACCGTGGCCAGGATGCCGTCGAGCACGCCGTCGGGTGTCGCTCCTTCGAGTTCGGCTTCCGGGCGTAACCCGATCCGGTGGCGCAGCGTCGGCCGGGCCATGGCCTTGACGTCGTCCGGGGTGACGTAGCCGCGGCCCGACAGCCACGCCCACGACCGTGCCGTCCCCAGCAGTGCCGTGGCACCGCGTGGCGACACCCCGAGCTGCAGGGACGGCGAATTCCTTGTCGCGCCGACGATATCGACGATGTAGCCAAGCACCTCCGCGGCGACCAGTACCTGCTTCACCGCCGCACGGCCCGCGGCCAGTTCGGTCGGGCCGGCCACTGGGCGGATCGCACTCAGGTCGCGCGGATCAAACCCGCCGGCATGCCGGGACAGGATCGCGATCTCCTGATCACGCGGCGGCAGAGGTACGTTCAGCTTCAGCAGGAAACGGTCCAGCTGCGCCTCGGGCAGTTGATAGGTGCCCTCGTACTCGATCGGGTTCTGGGTGGCGGCCACGATGAACGGATCCGGGAGCAGCCTAGGCTCGCCGTCGACACTGACCTGGCGTTCCTCCATCGCTTCGAGCAGGGCCGCTTGGGTTTTCGGTGGAGTTCGGTTGATCTCGTCGGCCAGCATGAGGTTGGTGAACACCGGTCCCTCACGAAAGACGAACGCAGCGGTCTTGGCGTCATACACCAGCGACCCGGTGACATCACCGGGCATCAGGTCGGGCGTGAACTGCACGCGCTTGAATTCCAGCTGCAGAGCGGCGGACATCGCTCGCACCAGCAGCGTCTTAGCCACGCCCGGAACGCCTTCCAGCAGAACGTGACCCCTGCACAAGAGGGCGATCACCAGCCCGCTTACCACGGCGTCCTGACCCACGACGGCTTTACCGATTTCGCTGCGCAGGGCCAGCAGCGCCGCACGGGCCGCATCGCTCTCGGCGGTGGAGGGGGGAGATGGGGCAATGTGCGTCACGACTTCGTGACCTGCCTTTCGATGTCGTCGAGTGCGTGGGCGAGGTGGAGCAGGTCGGAATCGGTGGGTGGTGGCGGGCCGAATAATAGGTGGTGCACGGTGTTGGCATCTGCGCCGTAGTGGGCAGCGACCGCGTCCAACACTGCGGTGGGAGAAGCGTTGGGGCCCAGCCCCAGTCGTGGCATGAGCCGCTGCAATGTTGCGGTGCGCAGCGCTTCGGCCGCTTGGCCGCGCGCCCGGCGGGACCGGTAGAGACGGGCGCGTCCCTCGACGGTCTCCGAGGCGCGCACCACCACGGGCAGCTTCTCGGCGACCAGCGGACCCAACCGGCGGCCCCGCCATACGGCCAGTAGCAGCACGACCAGGCACAGCTGCCAGACGATCCAGGTCACCGTGTCGGGCATCAGGTCGGTGAGCGTCGTGCCCCCCGCGACGCTGTCGCCTTCGGCCTGCTGCGGCGCGTACCAGATCAGTCGCGGCCGGTTGCCGGCGAGGTTCATCGCCAGCGCGGCATTGCCCTCTTGGAGTAACCCGCCGTTGGTCATGAAGTCCGCGCTGCCGACGACGGTGACCGTGCGGCCGTCGGCGTGGTAGCGCACCAGCGCCCCGCCGTAACACCGGGTCAGGTCGGCGTCACCGGCCTTCTCGTAAGTGTCGGTGGATCCCAGTTCCACCGTCCCGGCCCGATTGGCCTCCGGCAGATCGCAATCGGGCTCCATGGTCAGCATGCTGGCGCCGCCGAGCCGGACGTCGGGGGCCAACGCCTGCCGGGCGCGCGACGTCGGTTCGAGCAACAGCCGGTCGCCGGGAACGTCGGCCAGTCGGCCCAGCAGATCCGTACCCCGCGTGTAGTAGGTTTCGGCCGCCAGAAGCAGCGTGTCCGGTCGGGCCGCACGCTCGACGTCGGCCACATTGGTCGCGACGATGACGTCGACGCCCCGGTCCCGAAGCAGAGTCACCAGTGCGTGCGCGCCGTCGGAACTGGTGGACTCCGGATCCATCCGCCCACCCGGGCGTGCGGTGGTGAAGTAGGCCCCGATGGCGGCGACGGCCGTTATCACGATCAGCGCCAGGGCAATCCAGCGTCCGGTCTGCCAACGCTGGCCGATGGTGGTGCTCACCGCAGCGGAGCCCAGGTGTCGGTGATAGCGGTTGCGGTCACGTCGGCCCCGCTCGGGGCGGCGTGCCGGCGCAGTGCCTCGTCGAGGTCGGCGACCATGCGATAGTTGGGTTCGGTGCCGGGGCGCTCGCCATAGGTGACGTCGTTGAACACCGTTGCCGCGCGCCGCAGCTCGCCGGAGAATGCCGGCAGCAGCTCACCGGCGTCGCGGGCTAGCTCGTTGGCGGTGCGGCCCGGCACCGGGTTGAGCATCCCGGTTTCCTCAAGCTGGCGGCCCACCGCTCTAAGCCGGTGCCGGATGGCGGCAGCCCAGTCGCCCTGGGCCACACATGCTTGCGCTGTCGCGCGATGCTCGGCCGCACTGAGTTCACTCACGCCGAACAGACCGGCGTCGCCTCCCCGGTTGGTCCGCATCGTGCTTCTGGCGATCCGCACCGCCACGATGAAGGCCACCAGCACCACAATGGCCAGCACCGTGATGGTCAGCCAGCCACCGGGGATGGACGACCCTTTGAGGATCAGCCGGTAGATGAGCTCCTCGATCCAATCGCCGAGCCGGTCCATCAACGACGACTTGGGGTAGATCGGCTTGGCCAGTTCACGTTGGGCCGCCTCGTGGGCAGTTTCGCGGTCAATATCGATGGTGGGCATGGTGTTCCGGCGTCACCGAGACGGGGTGAGCCACAGGTTGTCGGCGGTTACGGTATCTGCGGGCCCGGCGTTGGCCCCGGTCTGCAGCACCAGATCGAACGCCTCGGCGCGGATGCGGGTATCGGTGTAGAGCAACACCACCACACCGGCGGTGAACGGCGCGGTGACGATTTGGCCAATGGCGCCGCCGATGGCGATCAGTGTGGTCGCCAGGACGATGGGTCCCGCGGTCGTCTCCCCGAGTAGCAGCACCTGCCCGGCGATGCTGAACGGCACCGAGACCGCTCCGGCGATCACCGCGGCGACCAACGCGGCGAGCAGCCGGATGCCGATAACTCGCCAGAAGTGGTTGCGCACCAAGCCGAACGACCGTCGGATTGACGCCATGATGGGCTTTCGCTCCAGCACGACTGCGACCGGCGCAAACGACAGGACGGTGTACAGGTAGGTCAGCGCGGCGATCAGCCCGAGCACCAGCGGAATGCCGACGATCGCCGCGGCGGTGCCGCTGGCGGCCACCCCGACTCCGATGATCACACCCACGACCACCCCGGCCAACAACAGCGCGGCCAGGATCTCCAGCGCGCTGAAACCGAGTAGCGCAAGCAACCGGCCACGCACCCGCTGCCATGCTTCGCCGACGGTGATCTTGGAGCCGAACACCGCCCGCCCGACAACGACGGTGAGCATGCCGGACAGCAGTATTCCGCCCAGGAAGGTGGCTACCGCGCCCGTGAGGCTGGACAGGACGGAGCCCACCAGCACCGGTGTGGACAGCTCCTCGCCAGTCTCGCCGGCGACCTTTCCGCCCATGGAGATGATCGGACCCAGTTGCAGGACCAGCGCCAGGATCTGAGTGATCACCACGACGACGGTCGTCAGGCCGAGCGTGGGCTTGGGGTTGGCCCGGATGTAGCCGACAGCGCCGTTGAAGATGTCGCTGAGCGACAGCGGGCGCAGCGGAATGACACCCGGTTTGGCCGCGATCGGTACCGGGGCCCCGTATCCGGGCGGTGGATACCCGGACGGGCCGTAACCCGGGGGCGGATAGCCCGGTGGGCCGTAGCTCGGGGGCGGATAGCCCGGCGGCGGGTATCCGGGTGGCCCGTACCCGGGCGGGGGGTAGCCGGGTGGCCCGTAACTGGGCGGCGGGTAGCCCGGTGGCGGGTAGCCGACGGCCGGCCCAGGCGGTGGATACCCCGGCGCCGGGAATGGTGGTTGATCAGGCCATCCGGGCGGGGGGCCAGGTGGTGTGGTCACCGGTCAACGCCCCCGACGTCGTTGCTCATGAGCCCATCCTGTCGAGCGACGGGTTATTTCTCAACGTCCCGCCCATCTCGGTCGCGTAGCGTTTCCCCCATGGCGGAGCTCAAGGATCGGCTGAGATCAGATCTCACCGAAGCGATGAAGGCCCAGGACAAGTTGCGGACCGCGACGCTGCGACTGCTGCTCGCGGCGGTCCAGACCGAGGAAGTCTCGGGCAAGCAGGCGCGTGATCTCTCTGACGACGAGGTACTCAAAGTGCTGGCCAGGGAGTCCAAGAAGCGCAGCGAGTCCGCCGAGATCTACACCCAGAACGGTCGCGGTGAGCTCGCCGCCGAGGAGCACGCCGAGGCCCGGATCATCGACGAGTACTTGCCGACCCCGTTGACCGACGCCGAGGTGGCCGACGTGGCCGACACTGCGATCGCCCAGGTGGCCGAGGAGATCGGCGAACGCCCGTCGACCAAGCAGATGGGCTTGGTGATGAAGGCGGCCGCCGAAATCGCCGCGGGCAAGGCCGACGGGTCGCGGCTGTCGGCGGCCGTCAAGGCACGCTTGTAGACGTGCCCCGTTTCACCGGGTAAACCTGGGGTACCCGTGGCGCATGACACGCTTCGGATACACCCTGATGACCGAGCAGAGCGGTCCCAAAAACCTTGTGCGTTATGCCGTTTCGGCGGAGCGCGTCGGCTTTGACTTCGAAGTGTGCAGCGATCATTTCTCGCCCTGGCTGACAACCCAGGGGCATGCGCCCAACGCCTGGACGTTGCTCGGGGCAGTCGCCCAGGCCACCGAACGGGTCGCCTTGTACACCTACGTGACCTGCCCGACGATGCGATACCACCCTGCCGTCGTCGCGCAACAGGCCGCCACATTGCAGATCCTGGCAGACGGCCGATTCATCCTCGGGCTGGGCGCCGGCGAGAACCTCAACGAACACGTGGTCGGCCAGGGCTGGCCCACCATCCAGCGCCGCCACGACATGCTCAGCGAGGCGATCGTGATCATCCGGCAGCTGCTCAGTGGGGAGCTCGTCGACCACAAAGGCGAGTACTTCCAGGTTGACTCCGCCCGTATCTGGGATGTCCCCGACGAGCCGGTCACCATCGGTGTCGCCGTGTCCGGCGAGCGATCGCTGGATGCGTTCGCCACCATGGGTGACCACATGATCGCCGTCGAGCCGGACACCAAGCTCGTCGACGGCTGGCACGCTGCCCGTCAGGCCACCGGCCTGCCGGCGGGCGGCCGGGTGATCGGGCAGATCCCGATCTGCTGGGATCCCGACCGTGACGCCGCCGTCACGCGGGCTCATGAACAGTTCCGCTGGTTCGGGGGTGGCTGGGCCGTCAATGCTGACCTGCCTACACCCGCGGGCTTCGCCGGCGCCACCCAGTTTGTCAGCCCGGACGCGGTTGCCGAGAACATCCCCTGCGGGCCCGATCTGGCTGCCATCGTCGAAGCGGTGAGCCCCTATTGGCAGACCGGATTCACCGACATCGCCTTGGTGCAGATCGGCGACGAGGGACAGGACGAGTTTCTGGCGAACGCCGCCGGACCCCTGCTGGACAAACTCCGCGAAGCGGCGAACTGAGCGCGTGACGCCCACCACTGCGAGGTTGAAACCGATTTCGCAGGGTAATCAAGCCGCCTATGACTGATTGGACGTCCGACGAAGACGACCACGCCGACTACACGGACGATCACCAGGAGGAGCGCAGAATCGACCGACCCGCGGCCAAGCTCACGGGCAACGACGACATGCGTGAGATTGCCCCTGATGTGGCCGATACACCCGACCAGGAACCCCCCGACTGACATCTGAAGTTGCAGTGTTCCTCGGGTTTTAACGAGGCGGTCAGCGGGCATCTAGTGCCCAACGCCGACGTACCAACAATGCGTGGGCGATTGCTCGAAAGGCCAACATTGACCATTCTTTTTCCCGACGTCCGCGACGCAGTGAGTGTCGTATCGGGTGTCTATGCACCGCAACATGATTCACAGTTGTTGATCGAGGCGATGACACGTAGCGGTGCATTGGCGGGTCGTCGGGTGCTGGATCTGTGTACGGGAAGCGGCGCCGTGGCTATCGCGGCCGCGCAGTTGGGTGCCTGCAGTGTCACCGCCCTCGATGTCTCCTCGCGGGCCGTCGGTTGTGCCAGGAACAACGCCGTCGAAGCCGGCGTCCACATTGACGCGCGAGTGGGCACCTGGGTCGAGGCATTGGTGGCCGGGCCCTTTGACGTGGTGGTGTCGAATCCGCCCTACGTTCCTACGAGCCCGGATGCTCACCTGGAGGACATCTCCGTTGACATAGGACCCGCGACAGCGTGGAACGCCGGTGCCGACGGCCGTCTGGTGCTGAACCCGCTGTGCGACGGCGCGCCGGAATTGCTCACCGAGGGCGGCTCGATGCTGATCGTGCAGTCCGAGTTCGCCGACACCGAGCAGTCGCTGAAGCGCCTTCGTAGCGGCGGCCTGCGCGCCGAAGTTGTTCTCAGTCAACTCATTCCGTTTGGCCCGGTGCTGCGGGCGCGGGCGAGGTGGATGGAGAGCATCGGCATGCTTCCCGTCGGCCGGCGGGAAGAGGAAATCGTGGTTATCCGCGCGGAGAAACGATGAGCGGGGATGACCCCCGGCACATTCGGATCGTTTCCGGCGGGCCGATGATGGTTCAGGGTCCGGTGCGCATCGAAATGCCTGACGGAGCCGTCATCGAATCCGACCGATTCATGGTCGCCATCTGTATGTGCCGGCGCAGCAAGACTTATCCGCTGTGCGACACCAGCCATCGGCGTCGCGAGCGCATCTGCGACGACCCGTCAGTCCAGCGGCCTGCGTAGCGAGCTACGCCCGCTGGTCCAGCACCGCATCAGGTGATCGGCAAGTCGATCCTCCAACAGCTCATGTGCCCGGATGCCGAAGACGATATCGTCGTTCAAGGCCGGTTCCCGGCTCACCAGGTCGCCGACGACATCAGTGCGGACCACCTGCTCGTGTACGGCGTCAGCCTCGACATGTTCGCGATAGAACCGCGTGCAGATCTCCGGTGCGCCCAGGCGATCCAGCGCGTCGACGAGGCGGCGCGATCCCGGCGACGAGGTGATCTCGGTGGAGGCGAAATGCCCGATCGCAGCACCGCGATGCGCGCGATGCAGGCCGAACAGAGACATCAAGTTGACCAAAGCCAGCGACACAGCGGGCACGGCGTCGATGTAACCCAGATACGAGGCGTCCAGGCCCGCCGCGACCATCAGATCGGCGAACAGTTGCTGGTGCACGAGATCTCCTCGACCGCCGCCGAATTCGTCGAACTCGATGGCCACGAACGCGGCCTTGGCCTGGCCGGTCAGCCGGGGGATGGCCCATGCGTGCGGGTCGCCCTCCTTGAGGTGATACATCGAGCGGTGTACGAAGTACTCCTGCATCTGCTCCCACGTTCCGGTGCTGCGCAAGTAGTACGACGGGCCGGTGCCGTCAACGGGTTCGACCGACAGCCGCGCCATCTCGGACGCCGCGGAGTCCTCGGGGCTGATATCGGCGACGTCGCGTTGCACGGCGGACAGGAACGATTCCTCGAGCTGACCCCGCAGATATAACAACCCGGGGTTCCACTCCCACGCGGGATCGACGCCGTCAAACCCGCGGTAGTGCAGCTCGTAGCAGACGTACAGAGCGAGTTGCAGGTCGATGCCGAAAGGGTCGGCTTCGCGCACCGGAGCTTCGACGCGATGAAGATAATTTCGCGGCGCTCGCTCGGTCAGGAGGTCGAGGACAGCCAGCGAGAGAGGCCCTCGAGCTTCCGGCAGGCGGGGTTCGAGGGCAATAGGGGCCAGTGTCACCCATGGCGTGTTCCCGGAACCCGGGCGGACCTAAACCCCGTGCGCCACATTAGTTGCGGCCGCAAGCGGCGATCAGAGCGTCGGGGTCTGTGACACTGATCAGCAGGGTGCGCAGTGTCGTCGAGACGCCGATGATCGTGGCCTTCACCGGCGGGTCGACCGTCAGCTCGACGACGCCCTTCGAGGAACCGTTGACCAGCCACCGCCCACGAAAGCCATGGACACCCCAGCCCAGGAAAGGACCCTTGGCCGGCTTGGCTTCGGTGATGGATGTCAGCGGGATGTCAGCCGAGAAGCCCCAACCCATCGACACGTGCAAGCGGCCGTCGGCGACCTTCACGTCGCTGCGGCCGGGACCGAGGCCCAGCGACGTGGCCAGCGGTTTGTACCAGCTGTCGAAACGGATCTCCGTCATGGTGGCGACGATAGTGCTTCGACCAGCGGCGCGATAGGTAGAAGTACCTCGTTGTAGCGTGGGTTTTCTCGACACCGAAGGGCGCTCAATCAATGGACGCAGATGTCATCGTGGTCGGGGCCGGCCTGGCCGGTCTCGTCGCCACCCACGAACTGACCAGCCGCGGCAAGAAGGTCGTGCTGATCGACCAGGAGAACGAGGCGAACCTCGGCGGGCAGGCGTTCTGGTCGTTCGGTGGGCTGTTCCTGGTGGACAGCCCCGAACAGCGGCGCCTGGGTGTCAAGGACAGCTTCGAACTGGCGTGGAACGACTGGTCAGGCAGTGCCCAGTTCGACCGGATCGACGACGAGGACAGCTGGGCGGTGCGCTGGGCCCGCGCCTACGTCGAGTTCGCCGCGGGGGAGAAGCGCTCCTGGCTGCTCGGACACGGCATCACGTTTCTGCCCACCGTCGGCTGGGCCGAACGCGGCGACCTGCGCGCCGACGGACACGGCAATTCAGTGCCGCGCTTCCACGTCGCCTGGGGTACCGGGACCGGGGTGGTGGAGCCGTTCGTCAAGTCTGCATTGGCCGCCGCAGACCGCGGGCTGGTGACATTTCGGCACCGGCACCGGGTCGACGAAGTGGTGATCGCCGACGGCGCCGTCACCGGTGTCCGGGGTACGGTGCTGGCTCCCGACGACGCCCCCCGTGGCGCTCCGTCCAACCGCGAGGCTGTTGGAGAGTTCGAATTCTCCTCTCAGACCGTCATTCTCACCACCGGGGGCATCGGCGGAAACCACGACGTCGTGCGACGGTACTGGCCGCAGCGGATGGGCAGCGCGCCACGGGAGATGATCACCGGCGTGCCCGCCTACGTCGACGGCAGGATGCTCGACATCGCCGCCGACTCCGGGGTGCGCACCGTCAACCGGGACCGAATGTGGCACTACACCGAGGGCGTGCGGAATTGGGATCCGATCTGGCCGGCTCACGCCATCCGGATCCTGCCGGGGCCGTCGTCGATGTGGTTCGACGCGTTGGGCCGACGGTTACCTGCGCCGTACCTGCCCGGCTACGACACCCTGGGAACGCTGCGTTACCTGCGCACCACCCCGGAGATTGCCGGCTACGACCACAGCTGGTTCATCCTCACCCAGAAGATCATCGAGCGGGAGTTCGCCCTGTCGGGTTCCGAACAGAATCCGGACATCACCAACAAGGATCGCGCCGGGTTCCTCAAAGAGCGGTTGCTGACCAAGGGCGCGCCCGCGCCGGTGGAGGCCTTCAAGCGGCACGGTGCGGATTTCGTGGTCGCCGACGGGCTCGACGAACTGGTGGCGAAGATGAATGCGCTTACCGACGAACCGCTGCTCGATCCCGGGCGCATCCGGGCGCAGATCGAAGCCCGCGATCTGCAGATAGCCAACCCCTACGCCAAAGATGCTCAGGTACAGGGGATCCGCAACTCACGGCGGTACATCGGCGACCGGATCGGCCGCACCGCCGCCCCGCACCGCATTCTTGACCCGGCGGCCGGGCCGCTGATCGGGGTGAAGCTGCACATCTTGACCCGAAAGACCCTTGGCGGTATCCAGACCGATCTGTCGTCGCGGGCGATCGGTCTTGACGGCAATCCGATCGACGGCCTGTACGCGGCGGGCGAGGTGGCCGGATTCGGCGGCGGCGGCGTGCATGGTTACAACGCGCTGGAGGGAACGTTCCTCGGTGGCTGCCTGTTCTCGGGTCGCGCCGCGGGTAGGGCAGCAGCGACGGCATTGTGATAGCCAGGCGGGGATGCCGGCCGGAGCCGGTGCTGACCGCGGCGATCGAAGCTGCCGAGGCGGCACGCTCGCACCCAACCTGAACTGAGTCTTTGCAGTTGCTGGCATATTTGACTACGGCGGCAATATGGAGGGATGTCTATCTGGGCTGAGGCCCGATAGTATGGCTTCATCAGGAAGGGGGCCGACATGAGCCTTCGACACACATCGCTTCGAGTGGTCGCTGCGACATCGTTGTCGCTGGGGGCGCTGTTTGCGGCGGCTGGCACAGCGTCAGCCGCCCCTCAGCCGGCTGACCAAGGGTCGGATCTGCAGACGTACCTCGACAGCTTGACGAGCACGTACAACAAGACCATCGGTCGTTCGGTTGATGAGGCCCGTCAAACAGCCCAGGACCAGGCGGCGCAAAACATCGGGCTGGCGATCGGGGTACCGATTGCCAATGGTGCGATCGGCGGCACTACCGCCGTGGCCGGAAGCGTGGGCTCCGCTCTGGTGTACTCCGCATTTCAGAGCGGTTGGAATCCGTTCAGCAGCCTGACCTCTGTGTCAACTCCGTCCGCACTCTCGGCCGCAGCCACTCCGTCAGCACTGTCAGCCGCCTCGTTGCCGGCAGCCGCCTCGTTACCGGCAGCCCCTGCGTTGCCGGCGGCCCCTGCGCTGCCTCCGCCGCCGGCGATTGGACCGCCACCGCTGCCGCCGCCACCGGCTTTGCCGCCGCCACCGTGGATTCCGTTCCTGCCGGGCTCACCGCCGCTGCCGCCGCCACCGGCTTTGCCGCCGCCGCCGGCCTTGCCGCCGCCGCCCTTCTGACGCGGAGTCGATTAGTTCACCCCCGGGCCTCCTGGCCCGGGGGTGAACTATTTCTTAGACTCGCCAGGGTTGACGCTCGGTGAACGCAGTGCGAAATTGAGTGCGATGACTAGGGCGTTGGACGAAACGACGCAACTCGGGGAAGTCGTTGAACGGCTCGCACTGAGTTACCCGAGGCTGTCGTCATCGACCATCGCGGAGGTGGTCGATGAATTGCGCGCCCGTTTCAACGGCGCGCGAATCCGTGAGTACGTTCCGCTCTTGGTCGAGCGGCGAGCGCATACGGCGCTGACCGAACTCAACGTGTCCTACGAATAGTCCTGGGGCGCAACCATTCTTCGGATGAACCGATCGATGCCATTGGAGGCGCTGACGCTGATAAACGGCTGAGTAATGGCGCTGAGGTCGTTGGCGCACTCGTATTCGCCGTTATGGGCACGTGGCCGGTGTTACGTTCGCGCCGTGGCTGCAGCAGCGTTCGTGGGGCGAATCGGACGGCTTGCCGCCGTCCTTGGTGTGGGGGCGGGGATTCTTTTTGCCGCGCAAGGTGTCGCATCAGCGGATACCGGGTCGTCGTCGGCCGGTGCGGCGTCATCCTCGTCGGCCGGTGCGGCGTCGGCCGCATCGAGCGCACGGTACAAGGCACGCACGTCGACCAATGGGCAAGCGGTGATGTCGATTTCGAAACCCGCGACCGCGAACCAGCTCCCCAAGGCGCCGAATGACGTCGTGACGGCACTTACGGTGCTGGGCGTCACCCGTCGCGACGATGAGGCGGGCGTTTCTTCTGCAACTTCAGTTGCAAAACCCTCTGACACAACGTTTTTGGTCAATCGTGCGACGTCGGCCCGAGTGACTGCGAAGCCGGTAGCGGTGGTCGCGGCCGACACGCCGCCCATCGACGAAAGCCTGTACACCGGCCCGCCGCCGACGCTGGTGCAACGTGCGGTGGTGGCCGGGTTGCGTCTCATCAATTTCGTGACAAAGACCTTGAATCTGCCGTTCAGTCTCAGTGGTACCAGCGCGCAAATCCCGTTCTTCACCGACGGTGTGCCTGACTTCTTCCTGCTGTCCGGAATCAAGGCACAGAAGACCGAATACGAGGGCATGGCCGTGTGGACGCTGACGCCGCGCGATCCGAGCGGTCAATACGTTGTGGCCATTCACGGCGGCTCGTTCATCGGGCAGATCAGCATCTTCCACTGGTGGACCTACACCGACATGGCCCGTGGCACGGGCGCGACCGTCGTTGTCCCGCTCTATACCCTTGCACCGCTGGGGAATGCGGCAACCGACATTCCCGTCATGGCCGATTTCATCAGCGCGCAAGTCGCCGCGCACGGCTCGGACAACGTGAGCGTGGTCGGCGACTCGGCCGGCGGCACCATTGCGCTGGCCGCCGCCCAGGAGATCGTCAAGCGCCGCGGCATCCAGCCTCATCGTCTACTCCTGCTGGCGCCGGCCCTCGACTTGGCGGACACGTTCGACAACCCGGTGGATGACCCGCTGCTTGGCAATCCCGCCGATTCGCACGGCAACAACGTGCTGAGCTGGGCGGGCGACCTCGATCCGAGCGATCCCCTCGTCAGCCCGATTTACGGCTCGCTGGCGGGTCTGCCGCCGACCACCGTGTACACGAGTTCGAGGGATTTGCTGACCCAGCAGGCGCTGCGCCTGCGTGACAAGGCCATCGCGTCGAGTGCTGACTTCACGTTCGTGCTCCGGGAAGGTCAGTTCCACGACTGGACGATCTTTGCGCCGCTGCCCGACGCCTACCGGGAGCGGTCCGGCATTTATCAAGCCCTCGGACTGTGACGCGCGGACACAAGTAAAAAGGCCTCGACCGAATTACTCGATCAAGGCCCTACTGCGAAACACGAGTCGGGGTGGCGGGATTTGAACCCACGACCTCTTCGTCCCGAACGAAGCGCGCTACCAAGCTGCGCCACACCCCGCGTGAAGCCACGACAGCGTATCGCAATTGACCCGTGAGAAGCCAAACGGCCAGTTTGGCCCGAGCGACCAACTCGCGTCGTGTCGCGGGATGGATCGGGGCTGTCGGTGGCGTTATGCACACTGTCGGTGCGAACAGATGCGCCGAGCAGCGAAAGGTGGAGCGGATGATGACCGCTTTGGGGGCCGTTGTATACGGGGGATTTTTCCTGCTAGCTGCGCTGTGGCTGGTCGTGACCGGCGATTACGACGCTGTCGACGAGCCGGACCAGACCCACCCGCAGGAGCGTTCGAATTCGGCCAGCGCGCCGGCATACACGCTCGGGTCGAGGTCGTGAGCCGCTAGCCAGTCGGCGTCGTAGTAGGTGTCGGCGTATCGGTCGCCGCTATCGGCGATCAACGTGACCACCGAGCCGCCCACCCCGGCAGCAACCATTTCGGTCAGCAAGCCGAACGCACCCCACACATTGGTCCCCGTCGATGGGCCTACCCGGCGTCCCAATACCCGCGATACATGATGGGCCGCCGCGACCGACGCGGCATCGGGAACGCTGACCATTCGGTCGACGATGTCAGGCAGAAATGACGGCTCTACTCGCGGTCGACCGATCCCCTCGATCCGCGACGGCCTCGCGGTGACGATGTCGGGCCGGCCCTGCGCGTAGGACGGAAAGAACGCGGAGTTCTCCGGGTCGACCACACACAGCTTGGTGTCGTGGCGCCGATACCGGATGTAGCGCCCGATGGTGGCGCTGGTGCCGCCGGTGCCCGCGCCCACAACGATCCAGGTGGGCACCGGATGACGTTCATTGCCCATCTGCTGGTAGATCGATTCGGCGATGTTGTTGTTGCCGCGCCAGTCGGTCGCTCGCTCGGCATTCGTGAACTGATCCAGGTAATGCCCGCCGGTCTCGTCGGCGATCCGCTGCGCCTCGGTGTAGACGTCACCGGGCCGCTCAACGAAGTGGCACCGCCCACCCTGCGCTTCGATCAACTTGACCTTCGAGGCGCTGGTCGATGCCGTCATCACCGCGACGAACGGCAGGCCCAGTAGGGCGGCGAAATACGCCTCCGATACCGCCGTCGACCCGGAGGAGGCTTCGACGACGGTGGTGTGTTCGCCGATCCAGCCGTTGCACAGCCCGTACAGAAACAGTGAGCGTGCCAGCCGGTGCTTGAGGCTGCCGGTGATGTGCGTCGATTCGTCTTTCAGGTACAGCGCGATATCGGCGCCGGCGCACCACGACATCGGCAACGGGTAGCGCAGTAGGTGAGTGTCGGCACTGCGCCGGGAGTCGGCCTCGATCAGCCGAATGGCGTTGTCCACCCAGTCGCGGGGACGGGTATGAGCGGCGACGGTCATCATCGCCGGGTGCTACAGCAGGCGGGGCTCACCGAACCGAGGCGGTTGGGCTGGAGCGCACCACATTTCGCGTCTGATCGTGCCCGCCAGTCGGCGCACCCACCAGCGTCAGCAGGGTTGCCTCTGGGCGGCAGCAGAACCGGAACGGCGCGAACGGAGACGTGCCGATGCCCGCCGACACATGCAGCCCGGTGTTCGCGCCCCAGCGCGACGCCCCCTTGGCGCGGGAGCGGTCCAGGTCGCAGTTCGTGACGATGGCGCCGTAGAACGGCAGGCACAGCTGTCCACCGTGGGTGTGACCCGCCATGATCAATTGATAGCCGTCGGCGGCGAAGCGGTCCAGTACCCGGGTGTAGGGCGCATGCGCGACGCCCAGGGACAGGTTGGCCGTCGGGTTGGGCGGACCGGCGATGGTGTCGTAGCGGTCCCGACCCAGATGAGGGTCGTCGACGCCCGCGGCCGCGATCGTCAGCCCCGCGACCTCGAAGTCGCGCCGATTGTGGGTCAGGTCCAGCCAGCCGCGTTCGGTGAAGGCCGCCCGTAGGTCCTGCCATGGCAGCGGCTTGCCGTGGATGCGGCTGTCGCCGTCGTACAGGTACTTGGCGGGGTTCTTCAGCTTCGGGGCGAAGTAGTCGTTGCTGCCGAACACGAAGACGCCGGGCACCGACAACAGATCACCGACCGCCTGCACCACCGCAGGCACGGCCTTGGGGTGGGACAGGTTGTCGCCGGTATTGACCACCAGGTCGGGTTCCCAGCGGGCCAACTCGCGCAGCCAGGCCTGCTTGTGCCGCTGGGTCGGGCGCATGTGGATATCGCTGAGGTGCAGCACTCGCAGGGGAGTGGAACCCGGGGAGAGCACCGGCATGGTCACTTCACGGACCACGAACGCGTTGCGCTCGATCACGGTGGAGTAACCGAGCGCGAGCACGGCGGAGCCGGCGGCGGCGAGAGCGGACGACTTCACTGCGGACGGCACAGCCATACCGGCCAGAATACTGCCCGTCGCTGCGGTTCATTGGGCCGAGCGGCCGGTGAAGTTACGGGGGCGGCGGAGGCGGGGCCAGCAGCGGGACCGTAATCGGTGGCAATCCGGGGATCTCGACAACGGTCTGGCCGAACGGGGCGCCGTCCAGACCGGGTATCGGCAGCGCTCCCGGCGGCGGTGGTGGTGGTGCCGGTGGGATCCCGTTGCTGACCTGAATCGTGACGATCGACCCGGGGACGGTCTGCCCGCTCGGCGACGTGCCGACCACCTCGCCGGCGGGCGCCACGCTGTTGACCGGGGTGGCCTGATCGGCGACCTGGAATCCGGCGTCCTTGAGCCGGTCGCGCGCGGAGCCCTGGGGCAGGCCCGACACGCTGGGCACCCGCGAGCCCGGCGCGCCGTCCACGTAGCGCGGATCGGTGGGCGGTAGCGCGATGTCGCCGAAGCTCTGGGCGATCGGCTTCATCGCGGTAAACCACGTCTTGGCGGGTTCGTTGCCGCCGTACAGATTGCCGTCACCGCATTGCCGCAACGGCCACGAGCACAGGTCCGACGGGGTGGGCGAGTCGTCATAGATATAGGCGGCTGCCGCGTAGTGGTTGGTGTAGCCGACGAAGCCCGAAGACCGGTGCGCCTCGGTGGTGCCGGTCTTGCCCGACATCGGTAGGTTCCAGCCCGTCGAACTGGCCGATCCGGCCGCGGTACCGCTGACGTCGTCCTTGCTCAGCGCGTTGGACAGGGTGTTGGCCAGCCCCTCTGGCACCACCTGGTCGCAGGTCTCGGTGGTAACCGACACCTCGTTGCCGTTGCGGTCGTAGAGCTTGTCGATCGGGCTCGGCGGGCACCACGTGCCGCCGGAAGCCAGGGTGGCCGCCACATTGGACAGCTCGAGCGCGTTCACCTGGATCGGGCCCAGCGTGAACGAACCGAGGTTCTGGCGCTTGATGAAGTCGGCGAGGCTCTCATTGCTCTCCGGGTCGTACGGGCGCGCGGTACCCGGTTCGGCATAGGAGCGCAGACCCAGCTTGACTGCCATATCGACCGTGCGCTGCACGCCCACCTGCGAGATGAGCTTGGCGAAGGCGGTGTTGGGGGAGGTGGCCAGCGCGTCGGTGACGCTCATCGAACCGCGGTAGTTGCCCGCGTTCTGCACACACCAGGTGTCCTTCGGGCAGCCCTTGGCTCCGCCGCTGCCCAGGCCCTTGGCCTCGAAACGCACCGGGGCATCCAGGTTGGCGCTGATCCCCATCCCCATATCCAAGGCAGCGGCCGTGGTGAAGATCTTGAAGATCGACCCGGCGCCGTCACCGGCAAGCGAAAACGGTTGCGGCTGCATGGTTTCCCCGACCGCCGAATTCAGACCGTACGTCCGGTTGCTGACCATCGCGACCACCGGATGGGCGGTCTTGCCCGGTAGCACGACGCTCATCACGCTCGCGATGCCCTGGATGTCGGGGGCGGCGAGCGAGTCGACGGCCGACTTCACCGAGTTCTGGACGTCAGGGTCCAGCGTGGTCTTGATCAGATACCCGCCCCGGGAGAGCTGGTCCTTGCTAATACCCGCCCGGGCCAGATACTCCTGCACGTAGTCACAGAAGAAGGCCCGGTCGCCGGCGGCGATGCAGCCACGTGGCAGCTCGTTGGGCTGCGGCAGGATGCCCAGCGGCTGCTGCTTGGCCGCGCGCAGCTCGTCGGCGTACTTGGGCTCGTTGTCGATCAACGTGTCCAACACGAGATTGCGGCGGGCCAGCGCGCCGTCGGGGTTGGTGTAGGGGTTCAGGGTGCTGGTCGATTGCACCATCCCGGCGAGCAGTGCGGACTGCTGCCAATTCAGCTGCGAGGCGTCGATACCGAAGTAGGTCTGAGCGGCGTCCTGGATGCCGAAGGCACCATTTCCGAAGCTGACCAGGTTCAGATAGCGGGTCAGGATCTCCGGCTTGGTGAACGTCTTGTCGAGTGTCAGCGCCATCCGGATCTCGCGCAGCTTGCGTGCGGGGGTGGTTTCCACCGCCGCGCGCTTCTCGGCGTCGGTCTGCGCGATCACCAGCAGTTGGTAGTTCTTCACATACTGCTGTTCGATGGTCGATCCGCCGCGGGTGTCGAGGTCGCCTGAGGCGTAGCCGGCCAACCCGGTCAGCGTGCCCTTCCAGTCGACACCGTTGTGTTCGGCAAACCGCTTGTCCTCAATCGAAACGATTGCCAGCTTCATCGTGTCGGCGATTTTGTCGCTGGGAACCTCGAAGCGACGCTGCGAATACAGCCATGCGATGGGGTTGCCCTTGGCGTCCACCATCGTCGTCACCGCGGGCACTTCACCCTCGACTAGTTGGGCAGAGCCGTTAGCGACGACGTCGGACGCGCGGTTGGACATCAGCCCCACGCCGCCGACCACCGGAAACAGGAGCGCCGCGAGTATCACGCTGGCCAATAGGCAGCACCAGGCCAGCTTGATGATTGTCGCGCCGGCCGGAGGGCGTTCCGACATGAGTAACAGAGTAACTAGGGCTCCAGGGGTCTTGCGGAGCGTCCCCTGCGGGGCAGATCATATCGAAGGGTATTTACGGGGGGGTAAGAAAATGCCAGTTCATGATCGGTCTGGACGGTCGTCCCAAAAAACCTGAGATCTAACTGTTGCGCAAAAGATACCTGACCACCTAACTTAAACAGACAGTGCGATTCAGGTAACACTCCGAGTCGCGATGTGGCGTAGATCGCATACGCGGCCTACACCAGAAGATTGTCAGCCGCAGTAGCGGCCGGACGAAGGGGATCGTCGGTGTCAGGTATTCGGACTGCTGCCCGCAAGCCAAGCGCAGCGCTGTTGAACGGTTCCGTCCAAGGACTGGAGGCGGAAGCTCGGATCGCATGGGTGTCGCGGGCTTTGTGCCGGTCAACCGACCCTGACGAGCTGTTTGTCCGTGGTGCGGCGCAGCGTAAAGCCGCAGTGATCTGCCGTCACTGTCCAGTGATGGCCGAATGTGGCGCGGACGCGCTGGATAACCGTGTGGAATTTGGTGTGTGGGGCGGCATGACCGAGCGTCAGCGCCGTGCGTTGCTCAAGCAGCACCCAGAGGTGGTGTCTTGGGCGGAATTCTTCGCCGCGCAGCGCAAGCACCGAAGCGTCAGCTAACTTTCGAGCCGTGGCGCTGGCGGCGCCAAGTGGGCCCCGACGGCGCCCCGGCCGCGGTCGTTACGCGGTCTCGCCAGTGATCTGATCGGCAATCGCCTGTAAGGCGTCCAGATCGGACACGTCAAATGGCAGCGATGGGACGCCGACTACCGCCACGTGCGGGTTGGCTCCGGTGAATCTCGACAGCAACCGTATTTCGCGCTTGGCGGTCTGCGCCCGGTCGGCGTGAATCCGCAGCACCGCAGCCGCAAGCTGGTCGCCGTCGTTGTCTGAGGCGGCGGCTTCCAATTCTGCGACGCCATCGACTGCCCGCTCCACGGTCAGCGCGCACAGTGTCGGGTGGGTCCGGTTGAGGATCAGCCCCGCCAACGGCATGCCCTCCGCAGAGAGTCGATCGACGAAAAACGACGCCTCCCGAAGTGCGTCGGGCTCGGCTGCCGAGACCACCACGAACTGGGTACCACGGCGCTTGAGGAGCTCGTAGGTGCGGTCGGCCTTCTCCCGGAAACCGCCGAACGTCGAATCCAGTGACTGCACGAACGCAGACGCGTCGGACAGCATCTGCGAACCGAGAATGGTCGACATCGCCTTCATCGCCAGGCCGACCACGCCGGTCACCAGGCGTCCGAAACCCCGCCCCGGGGCCAGCAGTAGCCGCCAGAGCCGGCCGTCCATGAAACTGCCCAACCGTTTGGGGGCATCGAGGAAGTCCAGTGCGTTGCGCGACGGCGGGGTGTCCACCACCACGAGGTCCCATCGGTCCTGGGCGAGCAGCTGGCCGAGTTTCTCCATCGCCATATATTCCTGCGTGCCTGCCAGCGACGTGGCGACCGTCTGATAGAACTGGTTGTCCAGAATCGCTTGTGCGCGTTCGGTTCCCGAGTACTCGATGACCATCTCGTCGAATGTGCGGCGCATGTCGAGCATCATTGCGTGCAGTTCGCCGGTTATCTCGGGCGCAAGCGACACCCGCTGCGGGGTGTTGCCGAGTTCTTTGATTCCCAACGCTTGTGCCAGCCGTTTGGCGGGGTCGATGGTCAGTACCACGACGGCGCGGCCGTACTCGGCGGCCCGCACCGCCATCGCCGCAGCGGTGGTGGTCTTGCCGACTCCGCCTGCGCCGCAGCACACTACGACCCGGTTGGACCTGTCTTCCAGGATCGACTTCATGTCGAGTGCTGGCGGTGTGCCGCTCATTTACCGACTTCCCCTCATTGGCCTCTTCGCTTCCGCCCGATCTGTCCTCTTCGCTTCGCTCATCGGACGGTTCATCGGACTCCTTGCTGTGCAAGCGTTTCCGCCAACTCGTACAAACTGCCCAGATCAACGCCGTCGGGAATCGTCGGCAGCTCCAGTCGGGGCACCTTCAACCGGTCGAGCTGCTCGGCGCTCTCGGTGCGGGCCTTGATGCGGCTGGCGTGCTCGATCGACTCGGTCAGCAGGCCGGCGAAGTCGTCATCCGACAGCGTGATTCCCACCTTGTCGAGGCCGGCGCGCACCGCGTCGGCGTCGATGTCTCCCTCGGCGGCCTTGGCGAGGTCGGCGGCAGGCAGAAACGGCGGGATGTTGCGGTTGACGATCACGCTGCCGATCGGCAGGCCCAACTCCTTGAGCTCGTCGATGGCCTCGATCGTCTCCTGGATGGGCAGTGCCTCGAGCAGGGTGACCAGATGGATCGCGGTCTGATCGGAATGCAACAGCTTGACCACGCCGTCGGCCTGGGAGTGCACCGGTCCGCCCTTGGCCAGATCTGAGACGGCCTTGGTGACGTCGAGGAACCTGGCGATGCGCCCGGTCGGGGGGGAGTCGACGACGATCGCGTCGTAGGCCGGCTTCTTGTTGCCGTCCTGACGCACCACCGACTCCTTGATCTTGCCGGTGAGCAGGACGTCACGCAGGCCGGGGGCGATCGTGGTCGCGAACTCGATCGCGCCGATGCGGCGCATCGCGCGGCCGGCCAGGCCCAGGTTGTAGAACATGTCGAGGTATTCCATGAATGCGGCCTCGATGTCGACGGCCAGTGCATTCACGTGGCCGCCGCCCTCGGCGGTGGCGATCTTCAGCTCCTCGTAGGGCAACGGCGGCACGTCGAACAACTGCGCAATGCCTTGGCGCCCTTCTACTTCCACGAGCAGGACCCGGCGCCCGCCGGCGGCCAGCGTGAGCGCAAGTGCGGCCGCGACCGTGGTCTTACCGGTGCCGCCCTTGCCGGTCACAAAGTGCAAGCGGGCCTTTGTCAGCCGGGAAGGCCAGGCTAGGGAGCTGCCATCGCTCGGTGTGGTCGCCATCAGTGCATGCTAGCCAAGCCCACGCAGCCCCCCGTGGCTTTGGTGTCGAGCGATAAGCTTCGGCCATGAGCCAACCGACGACATGGGAATACGCCACGGTCCCGCTGCTGACCCACGCGACCAAGCAAATCCTCGACCAGTGGGGTGCCGACGGTTGGGAACTCGTCGCGGTCCTGCCCGGTCCCACCGGGGAGCAACACGTCGCCTACCTGAAGCGGCCCAAGTGAGCAAGGCCGGCGGGCAGGAGCGGAGCGACGCGGGGAGTGCTTCCGGCGGGCAGGAGCGGAGCGACTCGGGGGGTGCTTCCGCGCGTCTCGCCGAACTCGGCCTGACATTGCCGACGGTCGTCAAGCCGCTGGCCGCCTACGTTCCCGCCGTGCGCACCGGCAACCTCGTCTATACCGCCGGACAGTTGCCGATCGAGTCGGGCAGCCTGATTCACACCGGCAAGGTCGACGCCGACGTGACCCCGGAGCAAGCCAGGGACGCCGCCCGTCTGTGCGCCCTGAACGCGCTGGCCGCCATCGACGCCCTGGTGGGCCTAGACAACGTGACCAAAGTGGTCAAGGTCGTCGGGTTCGTCGCGTCGGCACCGGGCTTCAGCGGTCAGCCTGGCGTCATCAACGGAGCCTCGGAGTTCCTCGGCGAGGTCTTCGGTGAGGCCGGCGCGCACGCCCGGTCGGCCGTCGGGGTGTCGGAGCTGCCACTGAACGCGCCGGTGGAGGTAGAGCTCATCGTCGAGGTGGGGTGAGCGCCGGTCAGGCGGAAAATCCCGTGACCCATCCGGCGTACGGGGTGCTGCGGCCGGTCACCAGCACGGCCTCTGTATTGCTGTGCAACAACCCGAACATCATGACGCTGGACGGCACCAACACCTGGGTGCTGCGCGGGCCGGGCAGCGACGAGATGGTGATCGTCGACCCCGGTCCCGACGACGACGAACACATCGGCCGGCTGGCCGAACTCGGCAAGATCCCGCTGGTACTGATCAGCCACAAGCATGAGGACCACACCGGCGGTATCGACAAGATCGTGGCATTTACCGGCGCCGTGGTGCGCTCGGTGGGTAGCGGATTTCTGCGCGGCCTTGGCGGCCCGCTGACCGACGGCGAGGTCATCGACGCTGCGGGGCTGCGGATCACCGTGATGGCCACTCCCGGGCACACCGCGGATTCGCTGTCGTTCCTGGTCGATGGTGTCAGCGACGGGGAAGGCGCGGTGCTGACCGCCGACACGGTGCTCGGTCGCGGCACCACCGTTATCGACGACGAGGACGGCAGCCTGAGCGAGTACCTGGATTCACTACGCCGGCTGCACGGCCTGGGACGCCGCACGGTGTTGCCCGGGCACGGGCCAGATCTCGACGATCTGGAGGCCGTCACCGCCATGTACCTGGCGCACCGTGAGGAACGGCTCGACCAGGTGCGGCAGGCTCTGCGGGTGCTTGGCGACGACGCGACCGCGCGCCAGGTCGTTGAGCACGTCTATACCGACGTTGACCAGGAACTGTGGGACGCCGCCGAGAAGTCGGTGCGCGCCCAGTTGGACTACCTGCGGAGTTAGCGCGCGCGCCTAGCGAGTCGCTCGGAATCGCTGATCAGCACGCTCTTACCCTCCAGGCGGATCCACCCGCGGTGGGCGAAATCAGCCAGCGCCTTGTTGACCGTCTCACGGGACGCCCCCACCAGCTGGGCGATCTCCTCTTGGGTGAGGTCGTGCGTGACGCGCAGGGCGCCGCCCTCCTGAGTGCCGAAGCGCTGAGCGAGCTGTAGCAGCTGCTTGGCGACACGACCCGGCACATCGGTGAAGATCAGGTCGGCGAGGTTGTTGTTGGTGCGACGGAGCCGGCGTGCCAGCACCCGGAGCAACTGCTCGGCAATCTCGGGGCGATCAGCGATCCACGCCCGCAGCGCGTCGCGGTCCATCGACACGGCGCGCACCTCGGTGATCGTGGTGGCGCTGGAGGTCCGCGGGCCCGGGTCGAAGATCGACAGCTCGCCGAACATGTCCGACGGGCCCATGATTGTCAGCAGATTTTCCCGCCCGTCTGGGGAACGGCGGCCGATCTTCACCTTGCCGGAGATGATGATGTACAGCCGATCGCCAGGCTCGCCTTCGGCGAAAACGGTGTGTCCACGCGGGAAGTCCACCGGCTGCAGCTGTTTGGTCAGCGCGGAGACCGCGCTGGGTTCAACCCCCTGGAAGATTCCGGCCCTCGCCAGGATCTCGTCCACGTCGCCCCTCTTAAACTCTTCGATGATGTGAAATACGCAGGCCAGCTGTATTGCCGGGCAATATCAGTCTAGTGGTAGCCGGTCTTGCGACGTGCCAACGCTACACACGATTGGCGTACTGAGTCCGGTGAAACTGCGTATTCGGCCGTGCATGGGCAAATGGCCGAGTCGGCAAACCGGGCTCGTTGTCGGTCAGGCGGGAATGCACCTCGACCCGTTGATGCTGGGTTTCGGCACCGGGCAGGGCCTGCGTGGGTGCTGCTTTGGCTGCCCGCTCCAGATACTCGGTGACCTCGTCGGCGGCGGTGCGGTCGGTGTGCAAGGCCTCTTCGAGGCGCTGCAATCCGAAGGTTGAAAGCATCAACAGCCCGGGGACACACACCGCGAGCAACCAGGTCACGGGGGAAAGTAAACACGGGCAAGGTCTCAGCGCGATCACGAATTGTCACCGGTCAGCCCGCGGCTTGACGGACCGGAGTCAGTACCCTGGCAACGTGACCACCGACAGCCCGCCGACCAGGCGCAAAACCGCACGCGCCGCGGTCAAGACACCGCCACCGACGGCAGCGTCAAAGAAGTGGGATTCGGAAACTCACCTGGGCTTGGTCCGCCGCGCCCGTCGGATGAATCGGACGCTGGCCACCGCCTTTCCGCATGTCTACTGCGAGCTCGACTTCACCAACCCGCTGGAGTTGGCGGTCGCCACCATCTTGTCGGCGCAGTCCACTGACAAGCGGGTCAACCTCACCACCCCGGCGCTGTTCAAGCGGTACCGCACCGCTCGGGATTACGCGCAAGCCGATCGGACCGAACTCGAGGAACTGATCCGTCCCACCGGCTTCTACCGCAATAAAGCCAACTCGCTGATCCGGCTGGGCCAGGAGCTCGAGGAGCGGTACGACGGTGAAGTGCCGCGCACCATCGAGGAACTGGTCACCCTGCCCGGGGTGGGCCGCAAGACCGCCAACGTGATCCTGGGTAATGCCTTCGACGTCCCCGGCATCACCGTCGACACCCACTTCGGCCGGCTCGTGCGTCGCTGGCGGTGGACCGCTGAAGAAGACCCGGTCAAAGTCGAACACATCGTCGGCGATCTGATCGAGCGCAGCGAGTGGACGTTGTTGAGTCATCGAGTGATCTTTCACGGCCGCCGCGTCTGCCACGCCCGTAAGCCTGCGTGTGGCGTGTGCGTGCTGGCTAAGGACTGCCCATCGTTCGGCCTGGGGCCCACCGATCCGTTGATCGCCGCACCGCTGGTGAAGGGACCCGAGACCGAGCATCTGCTTGCGTTGGCCGGGCTCTGACCTTTCGAGCTCTGCACAGATGACGACATCGACCCGTTGGACGCTGCTGGTGCTCGCCGTAGTGGCGGCGCTGATCGCGGCGCTGGTCGTTTCACTCGATGACCCCCCGTCGGGGACCGGGGGTTCGCCGGGCGTCCAGACGGCCCGCACCCACCGCGAGGCCGACACGCCCGAGGCGCTCGTCGGGCCGCGGCAGCGGGCCGACCTGCCACCGTGCCCGGCGGCGGCCGACAATCCCGGCCCTAAGGAACTGCGCGGCATCATCGTCGAGTGCGCCGCCGACGGCGCGAGTGTGGACGTGGCCCGGGCCCTGGCCGGGCGCCCGGTGGTGCTGAACCTGTGGGCCTACTGGTGCGGGCCGTGTGCCGAGGAATTGCCTGCGATGGCGGACTACCAGCGCCGAGTAGGTCCGGACGTCGCGGTGGTGACGGTGCATCAGGACGAGAACGAGACCGCGGCATTGCTGCGGCTCGCCGAGCTGGGCGTGCGGCTGCCTACGCTGCAGGACGGTCAGCGCCGGATCGCGGCGGCGTTGGGCGTACCCAACGTGATGCCCGCGACGGTCGTACTGCGGGCGGACGGTAGCGTGGCCAAAATCCTGCCGCAAGCGTTCACCAGCTCCGACGAGATCGCCGCCGCGGTGAAGAATGCATTGCAGTGACAACAGATGAGAGAGACGCACCGGTGACCTCTGGGGGTTCCTTCCGCTCGGCAGGATCGGTCGCGCTCACCCCGGAATTCCGGCCGCCTTGGCTGGCGCCCTTGGTCGACAATGTGGACCGGGTGCCGCAGGCGTACCGCCGAAAGGTGCCACCTGATTTCTTGGCCGCGGTCACCAAGGCTCGGGTCGCCGGCTCCGGTGGGCGCGACGCAGCAGTCCTGGTGTTGTTCTCCGGACCGAATGCCGAGAGCGCGAATGGACAGTTGCCCCGCGACGCCGACCTGCTGCTGACCGTTCGGGCCGGCACCTTGCGTCACCATGCCGGCCAGGCCGCGTTCCCCGGTGGGGCGGCGGACGCGCAAGATTCCGGGCCGGTCGCCACTGCTTTGCGAGAAGCCCGGGAAGAGACCGGGATTGACCCGGGTCGCCTGCATCCGCTGGCCTTGTTGGAGCGAATGTTCATCCCGCCCTCGGGTTTTCACGTCGTGCCAGTGCTGGCCTATTCGCCGGATCCTGGGCCGGTGGCTGTCGTCGACCAGGCCGAGACCGCGATCGTCGCGCGGGTTCCTGTGCGTGCCTTCGTGAATCCTGAGAACCGGCTGATGGTGTACCGGACGGGGACGGGTCCCGGCTTCGCCGGGCCGGCATTTCTGCTCAACCAGATGTTGGTGTGGGGATTCACCGGTCACGTAATCTCTGCGATGCTCGACGTGGCCGGCTGGTCACAACCGTGGAACACCGAAGACGTCCGAGAATTGGACGAGGCGATGGCCCTCGTGGGTAGCAGTGAGGAGCCCCTGTGACGAGTTCACAATGGCTGGACATCGCCGTGCTGGCTGTGGCGTTCGTCGCAGCCGTCTCGGGCTGGCGGTCCGGCGCGTTGGGCTCATTGATGTCGTTCGTGGGCGTGGTCCTCGGTGCCATCGCCGGGGTGATGCTCGCCCCACACATCGTCAGCCACATCAGTTCGCCGCGCGGCAAGTTGTTTGCCGCGCTGTTCTTGATCCTGGCTCTGGTGGTGGTCGGTGAGGTGGCCGGTGTGGTGCTGGGCCGCGCGGTGCGCGGCGCGATCCGCAACAAAGCGGTGCGCACCGTCGACTCGGTGATCGGCATTGCGCTGCAAATGGTGGTGGTGATGGTCGCGGCGTGGCTGCTGGCCAGCCCGCTGACAACATCGGATCAACCCAACCTGGCCGCGGCCACCCGCGGCTCGAAAGTGCTTGCCGAGGTGGACAAGTTCGCGCCCGAATGGCTCAAGACGGTGCCCAAGCGGATGTCCGCGCTGCTGCGCACCTCCGGGCTGCCGGATGTCCTGCAGCCCTTCGGACGCACTCCCATCCAGGCCGTCGACGCTCCGGACGCGTCGCTGGCCGACAGCCTGGTCGTCGCTAGCGCCAAGCCCAGCGTGGTGAAGATCCGCGGTGTGGCGCCCGGGTGCCAAAAGGTCTTGGAGGGCACCGGTTTTGTGATCGCCCCTAACCGGGTGATGTCCAATGCGCACGTGGTTGCCGGCTCCGACAGCGTCACCGTGGAAGCCGAAGGGCAGACGTACGACGCGACCGTCGTCTCGTATGACCCCAACGAAGACATCTCAATCCTGGATGTTCCGAACCTGCCGCAGCGCCCGCTGGTGTTCGCCGACCAGCCGGCCAAGTCCGGCACCGACGCGGTGGTGCTGGGCTACCCCGGCGGCGGTGAGTTCGCGGCGACCCCCGCGCGGGTGCGGGAGACCATCGAGCTCAATGGGCCGGACATCTATCGCACCACCACGGTCAACCGTGAGGTGTACACCATCAGAGGTACTGTGCGCCAAGGTAATTCGGGTGGGCCGATGATCAATAGGGCCGGTCAGGTGCTCGGCGTGGTCTTCGGTGCGGCGGTGGACGACAACGACACTGGGTTCGTGATGACCGCCAACGAGGTGTCGCGTCAGCTGGCCAAGATCGGCAATACCGCGAAGGTGCCCACCGGCGCCTGCGTCACCTGATCGGGCCGTACACCTGGTGCAGGAACCGTCGCAGGTGTTCGTTGACCTCGTCGGGCGCTTCCTCGTGAGCGAAGTGGCCGACGCCGGCGACGGAGACAAACCGACCGCGCGGCGCGTAATGCTGGGTCCGGCCCACCGGGTCGGCGAGCACGTACGGGTCGGCGTCCCCGCGCAGGTGCAGAAGTGGAACATCGAGCTGGCGGTCCATCGACTTCATGAATCGCCAACCCTCGCTGCGTAATTGGCTGCGTACCGCCCAACGCTGATATTCGAGCGCGGAATGCGCCGCCGAAGGAATTTGAATTGCCTGTCGCATGTGCGAGATGGTTTCCGAAAAATCTTCGGAGGCAAGCCATTTTCCCGACGCACGGCTGCGCACCAGGTGCTCGAGCGCTTCCGCGTTATGTCGGGTGAGTGCCCGTTCGGGAAACACGGGCAGCTGGTAACGCAACAACGTGGGTAGCAGTGCCCGGCCTTGGTCGCGCCGGGTCAGCGCTGATGCGCGCAGCGCGGCCGGATGCGGTGAGCTCACCAGCGCGATGCCTCGCACCATCCGCGAGTGCAATACCGAGGTTGCCCAGCAGACCAGCCCGCCGTCAGCGTGGCCCACCAGGGTGGCCGAGCCGTGGCCGAGCGCGCGAATCAGTCCGGCGGTGTCCCCGGCCAGCGTCCAGCCGTCGTAGCCGCGGGGTGGCTTGTCGCTGCCGCCGTAGCCGCGCAGATCGACGGCCACCACCCGGACGCCGGACAAGCCGCGCAGCTGGTGGCGCCAGGACCACCAGAACGAACCGAAGCCATGCAGCAGAATCACCAGCGGTCGGGACGCGCCCGCCGCCGGCTCGGAGCCGTTGTACGGGTTGTCGCCGTTGGTCGTTTCGACGCAGTGGAACCGAATTCCGTTGGCGTGAACGTCGAAATGACGCCACGGACCCGCGATGCGGGTGACCGACGGATCCGGTTGGGTCATCACCAGCCCGATGGGTCTTTAGGTGGTGTGCTGCCGGCAGTGATGATCTTGTCGGCCGCCTTGTCGTGGCCGGGTGCCAGCGCGTCCCGGAGCTCACCCACCGATTCGATGGTCTGCCGTGGGCCGCGGATCCGGCGCACCTTGAGATAACCCAACAGGGCGAACACCGCGGTGGTGACCACCATCAAGAGGAAGACGATCAGGAACGCCACCCAGCGCCACAGCCAGGTGTCGAGCAGCTCGGCGAGGAAGAAGAACAGGAAGAACGTCGAGTAGAACAGCACGACCAGCGCGAGGATGAAGAAGACGCTGCCGGTCAGGCCCTTCTTCACGTCGCGGGTGATCTCCGCCTTGGCCAGCTCGACCTCGGCGCGCACCAGGGTGGAGACCTGGGCGGTGGCGTCCTTCACCAGGTCGCCGATGGAGGGATTGGCGGGTACCGCGTTCGGGTCCACCAGCGGGATCGAGGTGACGGTGGTGGGTACCCCGTTCGTGCGATCGCCATTGCTCACGGCTGTCCTCCAACTGTTCGCTGTCGTCGCGGTTCATGTTGCCATGCCGGGCTCGCAGCCGGATACCCACTGAGCTGTTACGCAAGTTACGGGTGTGACCACGCTAGACTCGCCGTGTCGGGGCGGACAGTAATGGAGGTTGCCAGTGACGACCGCGCAGCGTGTTCGGCTGAAGGCGGGGGCTGTTGTCGCGGCCTTCAGCGCCTTCAGTGCGCTCGTCGCCCTGGCGCCGGCTGCGGCAGCCGACGGCAAGGTGCCGATGGGCGGCGGGGCGGGCATCGTCGTCAACGGTGACACCTACTGCACGTTGACTTCCATCGGCACCGACAACACGGGCGCGCTCATCGGGTTCACCTCCGCGCACTGCGGTGGCCCGGGTGCCCAGGTCGGGTCCGAGGACCGGCCGGACGACGGCGTGATCGGCACGATGGTCGCCGGTAACGACAACCTCGACTATGCGGTGATCCGATTCGATCCCGCCAAGGTGCAGCCGGTCTCGAACTACAAGGGCTTCGTGATCGACGGCATCGGTCCCGATCCGACCTTCGGGGAGATTGCGTGCAAGCTGGGCCGCACCACCGGCTACTCGTGCGGCGTCACCTGGGGGCCGGGACAGAATCCGGGCACGATCGTCAACCAGGTGTGCGGCCAGCCGGGTGATTCCGGCGCACCGGTGACGGTCAACAACAAGCTGGTCGGCATGATTCACGGCGCGTTCAGCGAAGACCTGCCGACCTGCGTCGTCAAGTTCATTCCGCTGCACACGCCTGCGGTGACGATGTCGATCAACGCCATCCTGGGCGATGTCGCCGCCAAGAATCGCCCCGGCACCGGGTTCGTTCCGACCCAGGACGCGCTCGCGTCCTAGGAGTTGAACCGTTGAGGCCTTGAACAGACTAGCTCTTGCTGGCCCGGATCGCTTCGAACACCGTCGGATCCACCAACGTCGAGGTGTCGCCGAGCTCGCGACCTTCGGCGACATCGCGCAACAGCCGACGCATGATCTTGCCGCTGCGGGTCTTGGGAAGCTCGGGCACGACGTGGATCTCGCGCGGCTTGGCGATCGGGGAAATCTCGCGGGCCACCTCGGCGCGCAACTCGTCGACCATCTGCTCGCTCGACATCTCGGCGTGATGAGCCTTCAGGATCACGAAGGCACAGATCGCCTGCCCGGTGGTGTCGTCGGAGGCGCCGACGACCGCGGCCTCGGCGACACCGGCATGTCCGACGAGCGCGGACTCCACCTCGGCGGTCGAAATCCGGTGTCCCGAAACGTTCATCACGTCGTCGATGCGGCCGAGCACCCACACCTCGCCGTCGCTGCCGTAGCGCGCACCGTCACCGGCGAAGTACCAACCTTGCTCGGCGAAACGCGCCCAGTAGGTCTCTCGGAAGCGCTCGGGGTCGCCCCAGATACCACGCAGCATCGACGGCCACGGCTTGTCGAGTACGAGATAGCCGGTGATGTGTTCACCGTGTTCGGGGCTGGGCTGCAATTCATTTCCGTCGTCGTCGACGATTTTGGCCGAGATGCCCGGCAGCGCGCGCATAGCCGAGCCCGGTTTGCAGTCCGTCACGCCCGGCAGCGGTGAGATCATCGCCGCGCCGGTCTCGGTCTGCCACCAGGTGTCCACGATCGGCGTGGCGTCGGCGCCGAACACCAGGCGGTACCACCGCCAGGCCTCCGGATTGATCGGCTCGCCGACCGACCCGAGCAACCGCAGGCTGGACAGGTCGTGGGCGAATGCGATCTCGCGGCCCCACTTCATGAACGTGCGGATCAGCGTCGGCGCGGTGTAATAGATTGTCACACCGTACTTTTCGATGACCTGGAAGTGTCGGTGCTCGTCCGGGGAGGCTGGGGTGCCCTCGTAGACCACCTGGGTCGCGCCGTTGGACAATGGGCCGTACACGATGTAGGTGTGGCCGGTGACCCAGCCGATATCGGCTGTGCACCAGTAGACATCGGTCTCTGGCTTGATGTCGAAGACGCATGAGTGGGTGTAGGACGCCTGGGTGAGGTAGCCGCCGGAGGTGTGGATGATGCCCTTGGGCTTGCCCGTGGTCCCGGATGTGTACAGCAGGAACAGCGGCTGTTCGGCGTCGAACGCCTCGGGTGTGTGCTCGGTGGACGCCGCGTCAACCGCTTCGTGCCACCACTGGTCGCGGCCGTCGGTCCAGTCGATGTCGATACCGGTGCGGCGCACCACCAGGACGTGCTGCACGCAATCTTGGCCCTTGACTGCCTCATCGACAGCTTCCTTGAGCGACACCGCGTTTCCCCGCCGGTACTGACCGTCGGTGGTGATCACCAGCTTGGCCTCGGCGTCCTCGACGCGGGCCCGAAGCGCGGCCGCCGAGAAGCCCGCGAAGACCACGCTGTGCATCACGCCCAGCCGTGCGCAGGCCAGCATCGCCACGATCGCCTCGGGAACCATCGGCATGTAGATGGCCACCCGGTCGCCGGCGGTCAGACCCAGCTCGGTCAGTGCGTTGGCAGCCTTGCAGACCTCGTCTTTGAGCTGGGCGTAGGTGAGTACCCGCGAATCGCCGAGCGGTTCACCCTCCCAGTGGATCGCGACCCGATCCCCGTTGCCCGCCTCGACGTGCCGGTCGACACAGTTGTAGGCGACGTTGAGCTTGCCGCCGACAAACCACTTCGCGAACGGGGCCTGTGACCAGTCGAGCACCTCGGTGAATGGTGTCTCCCACGCCAACCGGTTGGCCTGCTTGGCCCAGAACGCCAACCGGTCGGCCTCGGCCTCGTCGTAAAGATCGACGGTCGCGTTGGCGGCGGCGGCGAAATCCGCCGACGGTGGATAGCATGACGGAACTTCGGTGTGCGTCTCTGTCATGCCTGTGAGCGTAGTCACCGAACGTTGCATCGGCGTTGGCACGTCACATTCGTCGGCGGGCGGTTCCTGTTGCGCGCCGAACGGCACGCGAACACCCGGTTACTGGTGAGTTCATCGCCGCCGATAGCGTGACCGACCGTGACTGATCTCCTGGCACCGCTGCTGGATCTGCCCGGGGTGGCCGGAGCGGCCGAGGCGGCTCGGGATGCCTTGGCCAAGGCCCACCGGCATCGCACCAATCTGCGGAACTGGCCCGTCACCGCGGCCGAGTCCGCGGTGCGTGGGGCGAGGTCGTCATCAGCCATCGATGGCGGCGCCGTGCAACTGGATGGCGCCGGTGTCGAGCCCAACGATCCGGTCCTGGCGGGTGCCTTGCGCGTCGGCCAGGCGCTGGAGGGCGGAACCACCAACCTCGTCGGAGTGTGGCAGCGCGCTCCGCTGCAAGCTCTGGCCCGTCTGCATGCGCTGGCGGCTGCCGACCTGATCGATGAGGATGCGCTCGGCCGTCCGCGACAGGATCCAGAGGTGGCCGCGCGGCTGGATCTGGTCACCCGGCTGGTGACCGGTGCCAGCACCGCGCCGGCGCCCGTGTTGGCCGCCGTCGCGCACGGGGAACTGCTGACCCTGGCGCCCTTCGGCGCGGGCGACGGTGTCGTGGCCCGCGCGGTGTCGCGCCTCGTCACAATGGCGACCGGTCTCGACCCGCATGGCCTCGGGGTGCCCGAGGTGTACTGGATGCGCCGCGCCGAGGAATACGCCTCGAGCGCGCAGGCGTTCGCGACGGGCGCGCCGGAGGCAGTCGGGGCCTGGGTGCTGATGTGCTGTCAGGCGCTGGAAGACGGTGCACGAGAGGCGATGTCGATCGCAGAGGCCGCTTCGAAATGAGCTGCACGCAGCGAAGCGGGCGGCGACCCGAATCTCTTCAGCTCGCCGCCCGCTAGCACGGTTACCTGGTTACCAAGCGTGCCAGGTGGGCTGCGTGGGTTGGCCTCGGCGGTCTTGCGATGCGCTCCGTTGACATCCCCACCCAAGGGGGCATTATGCCCGTCCGCTTTCCGCAATTACGCAGGCCCGCAACACTTCTGCCATATCGCGGCGTGCTCCGCGTGGGTGCCGGGAACCGTGCTGGGCCGCTTGAGTCGGGAGATAGTGCCTTCTCTTCCGGCGCTATCTTGGCCTTCCCAGGCGTCCGTGCTTCCTTTGTACTCCGTGACCCCCATCACAGCAAGGGGTTGGTAGGCAACGGATTGGTCGCGTTAGAAAGACAACCGTCGTAACACCGAGTAGGTCAACGCTCCGGCGGCCAGCGCGCTGATGCCCAACGCCGCGGTGGTCGCCACCGCGGCCCCCGACGGCGCCGGAATCCGGTCGCGCAACGGCACGGGCCGCAAGAATGTCAGCACCGGCCAGCCTTGTGCGGCGGCCTCTTTGCGTAGCGCGCGGTCGGGGTTGACCACCGCCGGGTGACCGACGGACTGCAACATCGGCAAGTCGGTGATCGAATCGCTGTAGGCGTAGCAGTGTTCGAGTGAGTAGCCCTCCAGCGCCGCCAGTTCGCGGATCGCAGCACCCTTGGCCTCGCCGTAGCAGTAGAAGGCGACCTCGCCGGTGTACTTGCCGTCCTCGATGACCATCCGGGTACCCATCGCGTGGGTGGCGCCCAATGCTCGGGCGATCGGGGCGACGATCTCTTCCCCCGATGCCGAGACGATCACCACGTCACGCCCGCAGAGTCGGTGGTCGGCGATCAGCTCGGCGGCTTCGGCAAAGACCAGCGGGTCGACGATGTCGTGCAGTGTCTCGGTGACGATGGCCCGGACCTGTTCGACGTCCCAGCCGGCAGACATCGCGGTGACATAGGAACGCATCCGATCCATCTGGTCGTGATCTGCGCCCGACATCAGAAAGAGGAACTGGGCGTAGCTCGACTTGAGTACGGCCCGTCGGTTGAGCAGCCCTTGGTTGAAGAAGGGTTTGCTGAAAGCGAGCGTGCTTGACTTGGCAATCACGGTCTTGTCGAGATCGAAGAAGGCCGCGGTGCGAGATGGGGTGCCGGCTACCGGCCTGAATTGAGGATTGATTCGCTGGTCGGTGCCCGGGACGGGGACGGTCACGCCCTCAGGATAGGGCCGGTGCGGTCTCAGGTCTGAGGGCGACCACAAAGTGGCAGGCCAAGCCACGTGTCGCACCCTGCATTTTCACAGCGAATACATGGTTTCGAAGTGGCAGCAACACTTGCGCGACTCCACATCGTCGTGTGTATAGTGACTATTACTCGGCTTATGCCGGGTGTGCATCAGCCCGACCCCCCGGGGCTGATACACGACGACCCTCGCCTCCTCCCCCCCTGGCGGGGGTCGTCCCTTATCTCCAGTAAGAAATCTCGTAGATCCCGGCAAACTTCAGAAATGTTGCCGGGATCAATTTTTTCTGTCGATTCCGGCCTGTGCCACACGCGGGTGCTGTCGCTTATCCCCAGATCGGCCTTCGCCCACAATTGCGCTTGAGACCCCTGGCGCGCGGCGTCCGGGCATCCGACGCTGCATTCGTGAGTACCAATCCGGGTGTCGCCGTGATCCTCGTTGCCGAACCCGATTTGCGTGACCAGGCGGATCGGGTGGTCGCGGCCGCTGGGCTCCGACCGCTAGCGGCGTCCACACCCCTGACCCGCAAGGCGTGGACGGCCGCGGTCGCGATCCTGCTCGACGAAGAATCGGCCCGGCGGTGCGAACGCGACGGGCTGCCGCGGCGTGACGGCGTGATCCTGATCGCCTCGACCGAACCGGAGGGGCCGACCTGGGCGGTCGCGATGGCGGTCGGTGCGCAGCACGTTTGTGCTCTTCCAGCGCAGGATGACGAGCTGGTTCGGCATCTCGCCGACGCCGTCGAGACAGCCAGGGAGGGTCCACGTGCCGGCCGGGTCATCGCCGTGACCGGAGGTCGCGGTGGTGCGGGAGCCTCCACGTTCGCGACTGCCCTCGCGCAGATCGCGTCGGCAGCTCTGCTCGTCGACCTCGATCCCTGGAGCGGCGGGATCGACCTACTCCTGGGAAGTGAGTCGGTGCCGGGCCTGCGCTGGCCCGACCTGAGCCTGCGCGGCGGCCGGCTGGCGTGGCCCGCCGTCCGGGACGCACTGCCGAATCACCGCGGGGTGAGCGTGCTGTCGGGCGCGCGGCACAGTCACGAGATCGATCCCGGGGCGGCCGGAGCGGTCGTTGACGCGGGGCGTCGGGGCGGAATGGTTGTGATCTGCGATACACCGCGGCGAATGACTTCGGCGGTTGCGAGCACCCTCGACCGCGCTGACCTGATTGTCGTGATCACCACGTGCGATGTCCGCGGCGTCGCGGGCGCCTCGGCGTTGGCCCCAGTGCTGCGTGGCGTCAATCCGAACGTCGGCCTCGTGGTGCGCGGGCCAAACCCGGGCGGGCTGCGGGCCGCCGAGGCGGCCGACGTCGCAGGGCTACCACTGCTGGCGGCCATGCGTCCCGAGCCGATGCTCGCCGAACGCCTTGAGCGCGGCGGGTTGCGGCTGCGGCGGCGGTCTCCACTGGGCGCCTCGGCCCGTGCGGTCCTCAGCGTGTTGCCGACCGGTGCTCAGGTTCGCGCGGCATGAGCGCATCCCTGGTCGACCGGGTCCGCGAGCGGCTGGCTGCCGAGTCGTCCTCGTTGCGGCCCGCAGCCGTTGCCGCCGCGATCCGGGCCGAGTCCGGGGGAGTGCTCGGGGACACCGAGGTGCTGACCAACCTGCGGGTGCTGCAGACGGAGCTGACCGGCGCCGGCGTGCTGGAGCCATTGCTGCGCGCGCCGGGAACCACCGACGTACTCGTCACCGGCCCTGATGCGGTGTGGATCGATGACGGCAACGGGCTGCGGCCCGCCACGGTGCGATTCGCCGACGAAGCTGCGGTCCGGCGCCTGGCTCAACGCCTCGCGGTGGCCGCCGGCCGGCGCCTGGATGACGCCCAGCCCTGGGTCGACGGGCAGCTGACCGGAGTCGGCACCGGAGAGTTCTCGGTTCGGCTGCACGCCGTACTGCCGCCGGTCTCAGCTGCGGGGACCTGCCTGTCGCTGCGGGTGCTTCGCCCGGCCACCCAGGACCTTGCCGCATTGAGCGCGGCCGGTGCGATCGGGCCGGAGGCGGCTCAGCTACTCAACGGGATCATCGATGCCAGGTTGGCCTTCCTTATCTCTGGTGGTACCGGCGCCGGCAAAACCACACTGCTGGCGGCCGCGCTCGGCGCGGTGTCATGCAATGAGCGGATCGTGTGTGTGGAAGACGCTGCGGAGCTCGCGCCGGCGCATCCCCACCTCGTGCGGTTGGTAGCTCGCGCCGCCAATGTCGAAGGCGCCGGCGAAGTCACGATGCGCCAGCTGGTCCGCCAGGCCTTGCGAATGCGCCCCGACCGGATCGTGGTGGGCGAGGTGCGCGGCGCCGAGGTCGTCGATCTGCTGACAGCGTTGAACACCGGTCACGACGGCGGGGCCGGGACGGTGCACGCCAACAGCCCGGCCGAGGTGCCGGCACGTTTGGAGGCGCTCGCCGCTCTCGGTGGGCTCGACCGCGCCGCCTTGCACAGTCAACTGGGCGCGGCGCTGCAGGTTGTGGTGCACGTGAGCCGTGGCCGAGACGGGGCGCGCCGGCTCGGCGAGGTCGCGGTGCTGTCCCGCGCGGACAGCGGTGCGGTGCAAGCGGTGAGCGCGTGGCACGCCGACCGCGGCTGGCAGCGCGGTCGCCGGCAGTTGGAAATGCTGATCGAAGCGCGGCGACTGTGAACGAGATACCGCTGTCGGCAATGCTTTTGGCGACGGCCATGCTTGCAGCACCACCGCCGCCGCGGTGGCGGCTGGGCCTCGCGGGACCGCGGATCGGTGTGCGTGGCCCGGTGTTGGTCGTCGGAGCAATCGTCATCGCAGTTGTCCTGCCGCCCGCGGTGCTGCTTGCCGCGGCAGTACTTGGTGCGACGCTGATCACGCGCAGGCGTCGTCGCCAGCGGTGCCAAGACCGCGTCCGGGCCGGCCAGACCTTGGCGGGTGCGCTGGAGACCCTGGTCGGCGAGTTGCGGGTCGGCGCACATCCGGTGCGCGCCTTCGCCATTGCTGCTGGTGAGTCGGACGGCACGATCGGCAGCGCATTGCGGGCGGTCGCCGCCCGTGCCGGGTTGGGCGCTGACGTCGGAGCCGGACTGCGCGCCGTGACCGACTCGACATCGGTTCCCGCACAATGGGATCGGTTGGCGGTCTGCTGGCAGTTGGCCGCCGATCACGGTCTGGGGATGGCGGCACTGCTTCGCGCGGCCCAACGCGACATTGTCGAACGGCAGCGGTTCACCGCCCGGGTCGAGGCCGGCCTGGCCGGGGCACGGGCCACCGCCGCAATCCTGGCTGGCCTGCCGCTGCTCGGGGTGCTGCTGGGGGAGTTGATCGGCGCACATCCCGTCCGGTTCCTGCTCGGTGGCGGTGTGGGCGGCGGGCTGCTGATCGCGGGCACAATCCTGGTCTGTGCGGGACTGGCATGGGCCGACCGCATCACGGATCGACTGCTGACATGACAGTCGCCGCAGTGCTATTGACCGTCGCGCTACTCATCGCGCCGGGCCCTGCTGCGGTGCGTCGCCGCATCGGATTGGGTGCGTCTCGCGCCGCGCCGGTTCGGCACCGGCGCGTCGATGATCCATTGGCCACCGCGTCAGCGCTCGATGTGTTCGCGGTATGTCTGTCCGCCGGGATGTCGGTGTCCGCGGCGGCGGCGGCGACGGCACCGTCGGCCCCGGACCGGCTTGGTGCGCTATTACGCCGAGCGGCCGACCTGCTGGCGCTCGGGGCTGACCCGGACACCGCTTGGTCGCGGCCGGCGGAGACGACCGATGGCGGCGAAGCGCTGGCTCGGCTTGCGCGTCGGTCAGCCTCGTCGGGTAGTGCCCTGGCCCAGGGCGTGGCTGAACTCGCCGAACAATCCCGCCAGGACGCCGACCACGCTGCGTCGGCGGCCGCCGAGCGGGCGTCGGTGCTGATCGCCGGGCCGCTGGGGCTGTGCTTCCTGCCCGCATTCATCTGCCTGGGCATCGTGCCCGTGGTGGCCGGGTTGGCCGGCGACGTGTTCGCGTCGGGAATCGTGTGAGAGAGAGGAAAGATGTTGTTCACCAATATGATTCGAGAGTTGAAGGCGCGAATGGCAATGGCGGCGGTCGACGACGCCGGCATGTCGACGGTCGAGTATGCGATCGGGACGATTGCCGCCGCTGCGTTCGGCGCCATTCTGTACAGCGTGGTCACCGGCGACTCGATCGTCGGCGCATTGACCAACATCATCAACCGCGCGCTCAACACGAACGTTTAAGCGGTGATGCCGGTTTCGCCACCGTCGAAGCGGCTCTTGCCATCGCCGCACTGGTCGTGGTGCTCGTCGTGTGCGCCGGCGGACTCACCGCGGTGGCGATGCAGGTGCGCTGCATCGACGCCGCCCGGGAGGCCGCACGGCTGGCGGCCCGCGGCGACGAGACGAGCGCGGTTAGCGCGGCCCGCGGAGTCGGGCCCGCCGGGGCGTCGGTGCAGCTACGTCGCGACGGCGATTTCGTCGTCGCGACGGTCAGCGGCCACTCCCCGCTGCTGCCGGGCGTCATCATCAGAGCCGAGGCGGTCGCAGCCGCGGAGCCTGGCTCGTGACGACAGCGGCGCTGCCACGGTATTGGCCGCGATTCTGATCGCCGGTCTGGTCGCGATCAGCCTGGCCGGTGTCCAGATTGGCAGTGCCGTGGTCGCGCGACATCGTGCGCAGGCGGGGGCGGACATGGCCGCGCTGGCCGCGGCCTTGTGGCTACCGCGTGGCGCCGACAGCGCGTGCCGGCAAGCAGCCGCGGTGAGCCGCGCCATGGGCGCGGTGCTGAGCGACTGCGATGTCGACGAGCTCGACGTCGTCGTTGCCGTCGACGTCGCGACCGGCCGGCTACTCGGTGGGCGGGCCCACGCGGCGGCGCGAGCCGGACCCGCTGGCTAGGCGTTCTTCAGTTTGGCCTCGGCCAATTCCGTATCGGTGGGCAGTCGCAGGGTGATCAGACCGGCGAAGCTGCCGCTGTCGACCTCGATACGGTTGACGGTGACGTGCATCGGCACCCACCCACTGCCGACCGCGGGCAGCCGCAAGACCCTGCTGGTGCTGCCGGTCTCGAATTCTTCGGCCATCGGGATCAGCTCGCCGCGGTCGTCCGGGTGGAACTGGACGCTGTGCCGCCAGTCGTAATGCGGGCTCGGGTCGTCGAGCCACTTCAGCAACTTCCACGTCGCCAGATCGACGAGTGCCCGGTGCACGCCCGTCTGCGAAAGGCCGTCGAGGATCCGTTGCGTCAGCTGGTCGGGTGGCAGGGCGCCCTCGTCGACGTCGCAGCGCAGGTTCATCGCGCGCGCGATCAGGTGCTGGGCACCGTCCTCGGCTTCCTCAATGGCTGTGCGCGCCACGAACCCGGTCCGAATGACTTCACCGCTATCGGTGAAAGTCCAAGTGGTGCAATATGTTCGACCAGGAGCCTCGTCCTTGGCCAGGGCCAGCACATTGGATTCGTCACTATTGAAGCTCCGGACGGGAAGATCCTCGGCAAACGCGATGTCGTGGGTCGGTTCCTGTATGGGATCCCGGCCGGCGTTGGCCAGCGACTCGACGGTGTCGGTGGCGATGCCAAGTGTGATGTCCCACTTCAGCGGCCCGGGTATCGGCCGTTCCGGGGGCTTGGCACCGGCGGGCCCGATCCACATGTGCACGCCGTGCATCCGGCCGTCGGGCATCTGCACCGGCTCGGTCCGGATCACCCGATCGCTCTTCGGGGTGATGCTGGCCAGGCTGTTGCCGGTCGCCACAGTTTCGGCGATGGCGGTTTGGATCGCCGCCAGATAGGGACTCCGGCGCAAATAGATCGCCAGCGGCACCAGGTTCTTCATCTGCCGGCCCTGCGCCACCACGACCGGTTCGGTGCCGAGTGTCTCCACGAGCAGCCAATCGTGGGTCATGGTCGCAGTTTAACGGCGCGACCTTGCGTACACATTGGGATGCCAAGCCCGAGAATTTGCAGGTGAGCTGCGGCAATATTGTGCAGCAAACCGCCACGCTATCGATTTTCTTGCGCGCGCTGTGGTCGTTGGGTATTTTTCGCTACGCCTCCAGCAGTGCGGGGCACCTGCCGGCGGGTGTGCTCGCATCGTGGGAGTCGACCGTTCGAGGGGTCCGGTCGGCACGACGATCAGGCAAGGCCGCCGGCCAACTCTGCCAGAACGAGTTTGAGAACTCGGACCGCGCCGGCCTTATCCAGCGGGTCATTCCCGTTGCCGCACTTGGGTGACTGCACGCATGACGGGCAGCCCTGCGGGCATTCACACGCCTCGATCGCCGCCGCAGTCGCGCCCAGCCAGGTGCTGGCCAGTCGATAGCCGCGTTCAGCGAAGCCCGCCCCGCCGGGGTGCCCGTCGTAGACGAACACGGTGGGCAATCCATCGGCGCCGACGGCCGTGGACAGCCCGCCGATGTCGCCGCGGTCGCAACTGGCCACCAGCGGCAGCAAGCCGATCGCGGCATGCTCGGCCGCATGCAGCGATCCCGGTACGCTGGTGGGTTCGATTCCGCTGTCCAACAACGCTTCCGGTGTGATCGTGTACATCACCGCGGTAGTTGGTAGGCAGTGCTCGGGCATGTCGAGTTCGACAAAATCGATGACCTCGCCGGACAATCGCCGGCGTAGGTAGCCGATCACCCGGTGGGTCACCGAGACCGGGACCAGGCCCAGGGTGATCGCGTCGTAGTGGACGCGTTCGCCAGTTCCGGTGATCGCGATATCGGTGAGCTCCCGCGCGAAGGTGGTATAGCCGGGATCCTCGGCGTGGACGAACGCCACCCCGTCTTCGAAGCTCAGCGAGTCGACGAGGTAACTCTCGCCCTGGTGCAGATACACGGCCCCGGGGTGAACCGTGGCCGGGGCCTGACCCGCGCCGGTGCTGCCCAGCATCCGACCGGTACCGGCCTCGACGATCGCGATGTGGCCCCCGGCCGAACCCCGGATATCCACCGCCGGATGCGGGTCGAGCCCGGCGGCGGGGAAGTACTTGCCGCCGCGACGGCGCAGCAACCCGTCCTCGACCAGTTCGGTGGCCACCGCCTCGGCCTCCCAGCGGCGCACCTCCGCCTCGTCCAGTGGCATTTCGGTTGCCGCGCACAGCAGCTGCGGACCCAGAACGTAGGGGTTCCCCGGATCGATGACGACGCGCTCGACCGGCTTGTCGAGCAGCGCCTCAGGGTGGTGTACCAAGTAGGTGTCCAGCGGGTCGTCGCGGGCGATGAGGACTACGAGCGCGCCCTGACCGCGTCGGCCGGACCGGCCGGCCTGTTGCCAGAACGACGCGACCGTCCCCGGGAACCCCGCCAGCAGCACCGCATCCAGACCGGCGATGTCGATGCCCAACTCGAGGGCGTTCGTGGTCGCCAGTCCGCGCAGTTCGCCGTCGGCCAGCGCACGTTCCAGTTCGCGCCGGTCCTCGGCGAGGTAGCCCGCCCGGTAGGACGCCACGGTGTCCTGCAACTGCGGCGCGATGTCCTCGAGGCGGGCCCGTGCGCCCAGCGCCGTCAGCTCCGCACCGCGGCGGGACCGCACGAACGTCAACGTTCGCGCGCCCTCAGCAACCAAATCGGCCATCATGCGGGCGGCTTCGGAGCCCGCTGAATGTCGCACCGGCGCGCCGTTCTCGCCCAGCAGGTCGGTGCGCAATTCGGGCTCCCACAGCGCCACGGTTCGGGCGCCGTGCGGTGAACCGTCTTCGGCCACCGCCGTCACGATGTCACCGATCAGTTCCGCCGCGGTCTCGCCGGGTGCGGCGGTGGTCGCGCTGGCGAAGATGACCGTGGGCCCCGGCGCCGAGGCCGGTGCGTAGCGCTCGCACAGCCGCAGCAGCCGGCGCAACACCATCGCCACGTTCGAGCCGAAAATCCCACGGTAGTAATGGCATTCGTCGATCACGATATAGCGCAGGCCGCGCAGGAACACCGCCCAGCGGGTATGGTTGCGCAGCAGCGACAGGTGGATCATGTCGGGGTTGGAGAACAGCCACCGCGAGCGTTCGCGGGCGAATCTGCGTACCTCGGCCGGCGTGTCGCCGTCATAGGAAGTCGGCGCCACCTCGGCTAGTGCGGCCACTGTTGTGGTCAATGAATGGGCGGCGCGCAATTGGTCGTGGCCGAGCGCTTTCGTGGGGGACAAATAAAGCGCCCTCGCGCGCGGATCACGGGCCAGCACATCCATGATCGGCAATTGAAACGCCAGCGACTTTCCCGATGCCGTGCCGGTGCTTATCACGACATGATGTCCAGAGTGGGCGAGGTCGGCGGCACGGACCTGATGCGACCACGGGCGGGCGATTCCGTGATCATGGAACGCGCGGAGCACATCTGGATCAGCCCAGGCAGGCCAGTCCGCGCCGTCGGCTTGGCGAGCCGGAAGCTCGGCGACGTGGCGCAGTGCAGCTGGCGATGATTCGGCGCCCGCGACGGCAGCGTTAAGCAGCTCGCTGCCGAAACTCATCATTTGAAATCAGCCCTTTCGAAAAAATATCTACAGCCCCGTATCGAATTGTTCATCAGTTAGTAGCACCGAGACTGTCGCAAGAGCCTCAGACATGATTGGATAAGGGCGGTCGCAGCTTCTGTGTTCGTGTGTCAGCACTCGCAGGATCGACGTTGCGGTCGCGGTTCCTGCGAGGGTCTGTAGGTCGGGTGAGTTCCGACGACTCCACGAAGGATGGCGGTCGGAACGGGCCCGGTCTGCCGAAAACTCGGTCGGCCGCTCCCGGTTGGAAGAGAAGGAAAGTACGAAAGATGCCACAGGGAACTGTGAAGTGGTTCAACGCGGAGAAGGGTTTCGGGTTCATCGCACCCGAGGACGGCTCTGCCGACGTGTTCGTCCACTACACGGAAATTCAGGGGTCGGGCTTCCGCACCCTTGAGGAGAACCAACGGGTCGAGTTCGAGGTCGGTCAGAGCCCCAAGGGCCCACAGGCCACAGGCGTTCGCGCCGTCTGATCAACAACGACATCACGAAACACCCCCGAGTGTCCCGGTGACGGGCATCGGGGGTGCTTTCGTTGGTGGGTGTCCCGCGGGAGGCTTTCTTCTGGGGAACTCGCCACGCCCGTCGACAGCCGTACGGCTGCTGGTCGCTGACTGCCTTACTGTCGAAACGTGAGCCAGCTGTCCTTCTTCTCGGCTGAGTCGGTGCCGCCCGCGGTCGCCGACCTCACCGGGTTGCTTGCGGCGGCTGGACAGGTGGTGGTGGTCGGCGGCGGGGCGCGACTGTCGGTGGTGGTCGATGAGCAGTGGCGGGCTCAGGCGCTGGCCGAGATGATCACCGAGGCGGGGCTGGACGCCGAGATCACCCGCACCGATGAGGACAACCCACTGGTGCGCACCGCCGTCGACGTGCGATTAATGGGGATCGCGACCGGCTGGACCAGGGGAGCGGTCAAGACGGTGCCGCCCCAATGGCTGCCCGGTGCCCGCGAGCTGCGGGCCTGGACGTTGGCCGCCGGCGTCCCGGATGCCGACCGTTATCTGCTGGGATTGGATCCGCACGCACCGGACACGCATTCGCCGCTAGCATCGGCGTTGATGAGGGTGGGAATCGCACCGACTCTGATTGGCACTCGAGGCGCCCGTCCGGCCCTGAGAATAAGTGGTCGCCGACGGCTATCACGGCTGGTAGAGACTGTTGGGGAACCGCCGGATCTGATCGAAGCGTTGTCAGCATGGCCCCGTATCTGAGACATTGCCCTGCGGGGGTCGGTTTGCGTTGACCCGTCCGGAGTGCAAAATTGTCAGTTGCCCGCGGGTCGGGGGTACCTGTGGGCAAGACAGAAGTGGAGCGTAAGCGCAGTTGGCTGACGACGGAACCCGCCTAAGCGGCGGCGATGGCCGAAGTAATGGCAACGTCCGGCGGCTCGTGATCGTCGAGTCGCCCACCAAAGCGCGCAAGATCGCCGGCTACCTGGGTGCTAATTACATCGTCGAGTCGTCCCGTGGGCACATCCGTGACCTGCCGCGTAACGCCGCCGACGTGCCGGCCAAGTACAAATCCGAGCCGTGGGCGCGTCTCGGCGTCAACGTCGAGGACAACTTCGAGCCGCTCTACATCATCAGCCCCGATAAGAAGAGCACTGTCACCGAGCTCAAGGGCTTGTTGAAAGATGTCGACGAGCTCTATCTGGCCACTGACGGTGACCGCGAGGGTGAAGCCATCGCCTGGCACCTGCTGGAGACGCTCAAGCCCCGCGTCCCGGTCAAGCGGATGGTCTTCCACGAGATCACCGAGCCGGCCATCCGCGCGGCCGCCGAAAATCCCCGCGACCTGGACAACGACCTGGTTGACGCGCAGGAGACCCGGCGCATCCTCGACCGGCTCTACGGCTACGAGGTCAGCCCGGTTCTGTGGAAGAAGGTCGCGCCGAAGCTGTCGGCGGGCCGGGTGCAGTCCGTGGCCACTCGGATCATCGTGCAGCGCGAACGCGACCGGATGGCCTTCCGCAGCGCCTCCTACTGGGACGTGATCGCCGAGCTCGACGCGAGCGTCTCGGACCCCAACGCCACCCCGCCCCGCTTCACCGCCCGGCTGGTCAACGTCGACAGCAAGCGGGTGGCCACCGGCCGGGACTTCGATTCCCTGGGCGTCGTTCGCAAGCCCGACGAGGTCGTGGTGCTCGACGAGGCCGCCGCGGGCTCGCTGGCCACCGGTTTACAGGCCTCCAGCCTCGCCGTGGCGTCGGTGGAGGAGAAGCCGTACACCCGCAAGCCCTATCCGCCCTTCATGACCTCCACGTTGCAGCAGGAGGCCGGCCGCAAGCTGCGGTTCTCCGCCGAGCGCACGATGAGCGTCGCGCAGCGGCTCTACGAGAACGGCTACATCACCTATATGCGGACCGACTCGACGACGCTGTCGCAGTCGGCCATCGACGCCGCGCGCAATCAGGCGCGTCAGCTCTACGGCGACGAGTACGTCCACCCGTCGCCGCGGCAGTACACCCGCAAGGTGAAGAACGCGCAGGAGGCGCACGAGGCCATCCGGCCCGCCGGTGACACCTTCGCCACCCCCGGCGCACTGCACCGCGAGCTCGACACCGACGAGTTCCGGCTCTACGAGCTGATCTGGCAGCGCACCGTGGCCTCGCAGATGGCCGACGCCCGCGGGACCACGCTGAGCCTGCGCATCGCCGGAGTCGCTGGGCCGACGACATTGGATGCCGGAGTCGCTGGGCCGACGACATTGGATGCCGGAGTCGCTGGGCCGACGACATTGGATTCAGCCACGTCCACTGGTGGCCGCGACGTAGTTTTCGCTGCCAGCGGCCGCACCATCACCTTCCCCGGCTTCCTCAAGGCCTACGTCGAGACCGTCGACGAGCAGGCCGGTGGTGAGGCCGACGACGCCGAGAGCAGGTTGCCGCAGCTTCGGCAGGGGCAGCGCGTGGACGCCACCCGGCTGACTGCCGACGGGCACACCACCAACCCGCCGGCTCGCTACACCGAGGCATCGCTGATCAAAGCGCTCGAAGAACTCGGAATCGGCCGTCCCTCAACGTATTCCTCGATCATCAAGACGATCCAGGATCGCGGTTACGTCCATAAAAAGGGCAGCGCTCTGGTGCCGTCGTGGGTGGCGTTCGCCGTCACCGGGCTGCTCGAGCAGCATTTCGGCCGGCTGGTGGACTACGACTTCACCGCCGCCATGGAGGACGAGCTCGACGAAATCGCCAGCGGGCAGGAGCGGCGCACCAACTGGCTGACCAACTTCTACTTCGGCGGCGAGCACGGGGTCGCGGATTCGATCGCCCGCGCTGGGGGCTTGAAGAAGCTGGTGGGTGTCAATCTCGAGGGTATCGACGCTCGAGAAGTCAACTCCATCAAGCTCTTTGACGACGAAGAGGGCCGCGCGGTCGTGGTACGCGTCGGCAAGAACGGCCCGTACCTGGAGCGGATGGTCATCGGCGAGGACGGTGAGCTCAAACCGCAACGGGCCAACCTCAGCGACGAGATCACTCCCGACGAGCTGACCCTGGAATTGGCTGAAACCCTTTTCGCCACACCGCAAGAGGGTCGTGTACTCGGCGTGGATCCGGAGTCCGGTCACGAGATTGTGGCCAGGGACGGCCGATACGGGCCTTATGTCACCGAGGTGCTACCCCCGCCGCCGGAGGAGGAGGGCGGTGTCGGCGCCAAGAAGGGCAAGAAGCCGACCGGCCCCAAGCCGCGCACCGGCTCGCTGCTGCGGTCGATGGACCTGCAGACCGTGACGCTCGAGGATGCCCTCAAACTCATTTCGCTGCCGCGGGTTGTCGGCGTGGATCCCGCCAACGGCGAGGAGATCACCGCGCAGAACGGCCGCTATGGCCCGTACCTCAAGCGCGGCACCGACTCTCGCTCGCTGGCCACCGAGGACCAGATCTTCGACATCACCCTTGAAGAGGCCCTGAAGATCTACGCCGAGCCCAAACGCGGTGGCCGCCAGGGCGCTGCCGCTCCGCCACTTCGGGAACTGGGCGTCGATGCGGCGTCGGGCCAGCCGATGGTGATCAAGGATGGCCGCTTCGGTCCTTACGTCACCGACGGTGAGACCAACGCCAGCCTGCGCAAGGGCGATGACGTCCTGTCGATCACCGATGAGCGTGCTTCGGAGCTGCTCGCCGACCGGCGCGCTCGTGGCCCGGTCAAGAAGAAGGCTCCCGCGAAGAAAGCGGCGCGTAAGAAGGCCCCCGCCAAGAAGGCGTGACCCGCTGACTCAGACCGCCAAACGGGCGCGAGAGTGCAAGTAGATCGCGCTATTTCGTCGATCTCGACGTGACGGGGATTAGACGCTTTCGCTTTCGTTGGCCGGACTGGCCTCGCTGGGCAGTCGAAGGTTCGTCGGGCGGGCCAGCTGTGTCGGTGCCCGTCGGCCGCGCAGCTCGACGATTTCGCCGACGTTCCAGCACAGCGCTTCGGCGTCCAGGGCGCCGCTGACCGCGATCGCCGACGCCAGCACGTGACCGCCCTCGATCTTGGCCAACTCGGTTAGCCGGGCGGCTTCGTTGACCGGGTCGCCGATCACGGTGTACTCGAATCGGGCCTGCGCGCCGATGTGGCCGGCGATCGCCCGCCCAGCCGATACCCCGATCCCGAAATCGGTCTGCCCCAGAACGCTGACCAGCTCGTCGTGCAGTTCCCGAGAGGCGGCCAGCGCCGCACCGGAGGCGTCGGGGTGCTCGATCGGCGCGCCGAAGATGCACAGCGCCGCGTCACCCTGGAACTTGTTGACGAAGCCGCCGTGCTTCTTGACGGTCTCGACGACCACCCGGAAGAACTCGTTGAGCATGCTGACGACTTCGCCCGGCGGTCGCGACGCGGCCAGCTGGGTCGATCCGACCAGGTCGACGAACAGCACCGCGACATCGCGTTCCTGGCCGCCCAGTTCGGTGCCGCGTTCCAGGGCGCGTCGGGCGACGTCCTCGCCGACGTAGCGACCGAACAGGTCACGCAGCCGCTGCCGTTCGCTCAGATCGCGAACCATATCGTTGAAGCCCGCCTGGAGCAGGCCCAGCTCGCTGGCGTCATAGATCTGCATGTGAGCGTTGTAGTTGCCGCGTTGAACCTCTCCCAGCGCCCAGCGCAGCTGGCGCAGCGGGTCGGCGATCGACATGGCGGCCAGCACGTTGCCGGTCAACCCGACCACCAGCGCAGCGACGGCCATCAGCAGGATCGGTGTGAACAGGGCGTCCGCGGAGGCCGCCAGCAGCGAGAACTTGCTCGCCACGATCGAGAGCACGATGGCCAGTAGCGGCACCCCGGTGGACAGCAGCCAGGTCAGCACCAGTCGCTGGATGACGCCGGGGCGGTGGAATTTCTCCGGCACGCCGCCGCGCAACGCTGCGACAGCCACCGGCCGCAGCACCCGCTCGGACTGCAGGTAGCCGATGATCGTGGTGGCGGTCGCGCCGAGCAGCGTGGCCACCGCCAGCACAGGTGCGGCATGGCTGGCCACCGGCCAGCTGGCGGCAATGAACACCACCGCCCCCAGCACCCAGTTGGTCATGCTGATCACCGAGCGGTAGACGGGCATTCGCAACGCCCGCAATCGCGCGTCTTCGGTGACGGCTGGATCGTCCTCGGCTAACAACGCGTCGCGGCGTTGCCAGCGGAAGACCGGAACGAGCAGCTTGAGGCTGACGAACGCGCCGACGCCGAATGAGATGAACAGATAGCTCAGGAAAATGACCAGGTTCAGCGTCGGCAGATCCTGCAGCATGACCCGATCAGACGGGGGCAGACCGAACCGCAGGAAGCCCAGGACGAGCAGTGCGCCGATGATGTCGGCCTGCAGCATGCCCAGCGTGAACACCGGCCACGGTGTGCGCGCAACCCACCGGACGAATCCACTGATTCGCCCCGGGCTGAGCTGCGCGGTGGTCACCAGCCCACCGTATCGGTACAGGACGACCGATCTGCACCTTCTTCAAGCCGGTGGGCAGCGGTTGTGTCGTTGCTGAGCACTAGTGTTTGAGTCGATGTCTGGAGTTTTCGCGCGGCTGGTGGGCCAAAGCGCGGTGGAAGCGGAGCTCGTGGGCGCCGCCCGAGCGGCCCGCGGTGATTCCGCTCACGATGCGGTCGCCATCGGGACCATGACGCACGCCTGGCTGATCACCGGCCCGCCCGGATCGGGGCGTTCAGTGGCCGCACAGTGCTTCGCGGCGGCCCTGCAGTGCACCGCGGACGGCGTGCCCGGGTGCGGGGAGTGCCGGGCCTGTGCGACGACGATGGCGGGCACCCACGGCGACGTGCGCCGCATCGTCCCCGAGGGCTTGTCCATCGGTGTCGACGAAATGCGCAACATTGTGCAGATCGCCTCGCGGCGGCCCAGCACCGGCCGCTGGCAGATCGTCGTGATCGAAGATGCTGACCGTCTCACTGAGGGTGCGGCCAACGCTCTGCTCAAGGTCGTCGAAGAGCCGCCGTCATCGACGGTGTTCCTGCTGTGTGCGCCTTCGGTGGACCCCGAGGACATCGCGATCACCCTGCGGTCGCGGTGCCGGCACGTGGCGCTGGTGACACCACCGACCGCGGCGATCGCGCAGGTGCTCATCGACAACGACGGGCTGCCCGCCGACAAGGCGCAATGGGCGGCGTCGGTCAGCGGCGGTCACGTCGGTCGGGCCCGCCGGCTGGCCACCGATCCCGACGCCTGCGATCGGCGCACCCGGGCACTTGGGCTGGCCCGCGATGCCGCCACCCCGTCGCGCGCGTACGCGGCGGCAGAAGAGCTGGTGGCCACCGCGGAGGCCGAGGCGAAGGCGCTCAATGTCGGCCGTGACGAGGTCGAGACGGAGGAACTGCGCACCGCGCTGGGTGCGGGTGGCACCGGCAAGGGCACCGCGGGTGCACTGCGTGGGGCCACCGGCGCGATCAAGGACCTCGAGAAGCGGCAGAAATCCCGCCAGACCCGGGCTTCGCGCGATGCATTGGATCGTGCGCTGATCGATTTGGCGACGTACTTCCGAGATGCGCTCGTGGTGGCCGGTGGCGCAGGCGCGGTGGCGCCGAATCACCCCGATATGGAAGACCGGGTGGCGGCCCTGGCCGCGCACGCGTCCCCGGAGCGGCTGCTGCGCTGTATCGAGGCGGTGCTCGAGTGTCGCGAGGCGCTGGCGATGAACGTCAAGCCCAAGTTTGCCGTCGATGCGATGGTGGCGACCGTGGGTCAGGCACTGCGCTCGGACCTGTAGACTCACTGCGGCTTCAAACCGCGCCGCCCTAGCTCAGTCGGTAGAGCATCTCACTCGTAATGAGAAGGTCAGGGGTTCGATTCCCCTGGGCGGCTCTCTTTATGCCTTACCGAGTTCCTCGGCGGCGATATTGCGCGCCGTGGCCGCCGCCGGAAAACCGGCGTAGCCGCTGGCGTGATAGATGACCTCGGCGATCTCGTCCTCGGTCAGCCCGTTCTGCTTCGCGATCCGGAAGTGCGCCTTCATCTCGTGGTCGGCCCGCAGCGCAATCAAGATGCCCAGCGTCACCAGGCTTCGATCGCGGCGGCTGAGCCCCTCACGGGTCCACAGCCGGCCGAAAACACTCTCGACGCCGATCTCCATCAGTTCCGGGGCGAAGCCGCCGAATTCGACGTCGCCGTCGGGCAGGGTTCCGGGCAGCATCTCCCGGAAAACGCGCAGACCATCCTCACGCAAGTTAGACATGCAAACTACTTTGGCACACCGCGCTGCCGGCGAGCGTAACGCCAGGGTCAAAAATCCGGCCGCGGCCCGCCATGGCGTTACTGTCGCGGCGCCAGATAGCCCACCGGTCCGGAAGCCAGACACAACGACAGTGCCGCGGTGGTGGCCCGGACCGTGATCGCGTCGCCTGCCCCGGGCAGCCGGACGAAGACCCGGTTCAGCCCGGGGTGCACCGGCACCTTGGTTTCGGGCCCCTCGTTCAGCGACATCTGCATCGAGCCCTCACTGTTGGCCAGGTAGTTGATCTCGGCCGTCCAGTCCGCGGGCAGCAACGGCCCGTCCAGTGGCATCCGTACCGCGGCGTCCGGTTGCACGAAATAGCCGCAACCCGGCACCGGGCCAACCACGATGGTGCGCGTCCAGGTGACGTTGGCGTCCACTAATTGACCGCTGGAGTTGAGCACGCGCAATTGTGTTGTGTACTTGGCGAATTCGGGCCGGTCTCGGATCAGGGCGAACATATGGCTGGCCAGGTTCTCCGGGTAGGCGACCCGCTGCAGGACCAGCGGGTCGACCTCCTGGTCCAGTAGTGGGGCCGACGAGAATGCGCGCGCCTGGGCCAGCCCTCGAATTGCGTTCTGCAGATAGGGCTGAGCCGGGTTGTCGCGCCAACTGGTCAGGAACGTCGATGTCGAGAACAGGCTGCTGGCCGAGAACGCCACCACTGCGGTCGCGACCACTGCGGTGCGGGCACGCGAGGCGTCCAGCCAGCCCGAGGTCCCGCGGTTGGGCGCGCAGAATCCCACTGCGGCAAGCAGGGTCAGCACGAGCACCAAATCGGGGAAGTACCGCAAGGTTTGGGCCAGTTCCAGTGCGGTGAACTTCGATGAGCGCAGTAGATAGATGGGGATCTGGCAGGCCAGCGCGTACCCCGCGGCCACCAGCCAGACCAGCCCGATGCGCCGCTTGCGCAACAGCGACGCCACCAGGACCGCGGCCAATGCCAGCCAGCCCAGAATCATGACCGACACCGGCGGGACCGCCCACGGTGAGGCCGGCGCCCACCGCTGCCACTCCCACGGACCGCCGGCCAACCCTGGCACGATCCCGTGAGTGACCGAGCGACGCAACAGATCCCACGTCATCGCCAGATCAGAACTCCACCGCCGGTGGTCGACGACGAGCAGGTACAACGCCACCCACGCCGCCGTTAGTGCCAGCGCGGCCACCCACAGCGCCAGGCCGCGGCGCCAGACCGTGCGGACCGCGGCGTTGTCTCCCTGCACGTAACAGAGCAACGCGACTACCGCGAACGCGACGAACGGTATGACCGCAGACTTCTCGAAGAACACCAGCCCACCCAGATACACCAGCACAGCGGTGATCGCATAGCGACGATTCCCGGTTCGCACCAACAGGATTGCGTCGGCGCACACCCAGGCCAACGCGGCCAGCATGGGAAGCGAGTTCAGAGCCGCTGCCCACCAGGCGAATCCGGGCACCCCCAACGGGGTGAACAGGGCAAAGCACAACGGGATCAACAGCACCGGACGCCAGCCGAGGATCACGTACAAGGCCCGCAACACTGACAATGACACCAGCAGCTGCAGGATCACCAGGCTCGCGGCCGGCCAGGCCCACACCAGCGGAGCCAGCCGGGTGATGATGCCGGCTACCAGAAACGCGCCGGGCATGACGTGCCCGTCGTGGTCGTCGAACAGATACGACGGCGACAGCAGATCCTGGGTGCCGGCCCGGCCCACCAGGATCAGGTCATCCCAGTAGAAGTAGCCGCCGAACGCCAGGACCGCGCGGACCGCCAGCTGGACCGCGATGAGCAGGACGGCCGCCACCGCGACCGGTGGCATGCGTGCCACCCGGATCGGAACTGCCATCGGCTCGACTGTACGGCGTGGCGGTAGGGTAATTGCAATGCAGGTAATGGTCACGGGGGCGGCCGGCTTCATCGGCTCGACGCTGGTCGATCGCTTACTCGCGGACGGGCACACCGTAATCGGGCTCGACGATCTGAGCCGGGGACGCACCGAGAACCTGGCCGGGGCCAGTGCCAATGACCGCTTCGAGTTCATTGAGGCAGATATCGCCAATGCCGATCTGATCGGCCTGTTCGAGAAGCACAAGCCCGAGGTGGTCCACCACCTCGCCGCCCAGATCGACGTGCGACGCTCGGTGGAGGACCCCGAGTTCGACGCGGCGGTCAACGTCATCGGTACGGTGCGGCTGGCTGAGGCGGCTCGGCGGGCCGGAGTCCGCAAGGTGGTCCACACCTCCTCGGGTGGGTCCATCTACGGCGTGCCGGAGAACTACCCGACCAACGAGAGCACCCCGGTCGATCCGGCGTCGCCCTATGCGGCCAGCAAGGTCGCCGGGGAGATCTATCTCAACACCTTTCGCCATCTTTACGGTGTGGACTGTTCGTTCATCGCGCCGTCCAACGTCTACGGCCCGCGGCAGGATCCAGACGGCGAGGCAGGAGTGGTCGCGATCTTCGTCAACGCGATGCTGGCCGGCCGGCCCACGACGGTCTACGGCGACGGCTCGAACACCCGCGACTACGTCTTCGTCGACGACGTGGTCGACGCCTTCGTCCGGGCTTCCGGCGCGGGCGGGTGTGGGCAGCGATTCAACGTCGGTACCGGGGTGGAGACCAGCGACAGAAAGCTGCACACGGTGTGCGCCAAGGTGGTCGGTGCGCCCGACGATCCGGAATTCGGGCCGGCGCGTCTCGGCGATCTGAAGCGGTCGTGCCTGGATGTCCGCAAGGCCCAGATGGTGCTGGGCTGGCATCCGCAGGTGCGCCTCGAAGAGGGCATCAGCCGCACCGTCGACTACTTCCGCGGCTAGCTCTCTGGAACCCGCGCGCCGTCCAACGCGACCGCGCGCGCCAGCCGGGCGTACTTCAGTTCGAGCTCCTTGAACCGCAGATACGTGCTCATCGTGGTGAACACGAACGCGATGATCAGCGCATAGGTGATCAGGTCAGCGCCGCGTCGCACACCTAGCCAGTTGGCCAGCACGGTGGTGTCGTCCGGGCGCAGGATGGCGTAGATCGCGAGGAACACGAACAGCACGTAGCCGACCTTGACCCACGCCTTGGCCTTGGCGTTGGTGCGCGAGCGCAACAGGTACACCAGCAGGGCGATCACCGCCGCGATCAGCAGCACCTGGATCCAGTTCATCGCCGCATCCTTCCTCGCAGAAACCCGTCGAAGACGATGTTCACCCCGTTCAGCAGCGGCTGGCCCTTGGACATCGAGTACTCGGTGTAGAGGATCTCAACTGGCTCTTCGGCCACCCGCCAATGGTTTTCGACGATCAGGGCGATGAATTCTCCCGCGTGGCTCATTCCGTTCATCGTCAGGCTGAGGTTGTCGGCCACGGTCTTGTTGAACACCCGCAGCCCGTTGTGCGCGTCGGTGAGGTGCAGTCGGTGGCTGCTCGGGCTCAACACGGCTGCCGTGCGCAAAATCAGCCGCTTCAGCGGCGGGGTCCGGCTGACGGTGCTGCCGGCGAAACGGGTGCCGATGACGATGTCGACGTCACCCTTGGCCAGCCGGTCGATCATCGTCAGGACGTCCTTGACGCGGTGCTGCCCGTCGGCGTCGAACGTGACGAACACCTCCGCACCCGGTTTGGTGCGGGCGTATTCCACACCGGTCTGGATGGCCGCGCCCTGCCCGAGATTCACCGGATGCCGCACCACGTGGGCGCCGGCGCGCAGCGCAATATCGGCGGTGTCGTCGCGGCTGCCGTCGTCGACGCACACCACGTGGTCGAAGACCTGGCGCAGGTCGGCGATGACGTCGCCGATGACCTTCGCTTCGTTGAACGCTGGCACGATGATCCAGGCGTCGGGGTAGGGCGTGTCGATGTCCACAAAGTACACGCCGACGGTCGTTGGTTCAGCGTGCGGCGCGGGCCAGGGCTGCGGTGTGGACGACTATTCCCACCAGCGGCCCGCACAGCAGCGCCAGCACGGTGCGGTCGGTCAGGGGAAGCGGCAGGGTCAGCAGTGCTGTCGAGACCACGGTGGCCCCGACCCAGCCGATCGAATAGGCCCGGTGCAGCGCCGCCGCGACGGTCGCGGCCCCGGTGACGGTCAGCAGTGCGATTGCCACCGCGCCCGCGGTCAGCCAGGCCAACAGCACTCCGCCGGGCCCGTACTGGTCCCCGAACGCCACCCGGATCAGCCAGGGTCCGAGCAGTCCGGCCGCCAGCACGCCGACGGCGCCCAGCGCGACCACCACGGCAGCGGGAGTGATCAGCGCCTTGAGCCGATGCCCCCGCTGGTCCACGAAGTGGGCGATCAGATTGCCCTGCATTGCGGTCAGCGGCACCAGCAGCGGAGCCCGGGTCAACGTCACCGCCAGGATCACCACGCCGCCCGCCGCACCGAGGTCGCCGCCGGAGGTCGCCTTGAGCAGCACCGGAAAGCCCATCACGAGGATCGCGCTGGCGCCGGCGGCGGCGATGGAGTGCCCGGCGCCGCGCAGGAACGTCGCGGTGCCGCCGGGTGTGCGCAACCGGGCCGCCGTGCGGGCACCCGGCGAGACGGCCAGCAGCAGCAGCCAGCCGACGGCACCAGCGACGGTGGCCCAGAGGAAACCGTCCAGCCCCCACCCCATGACGAATGCGATGACGGCGATCACCACCCGCATGACGGCGTCGATGACCATGAGCACGCCGTAGCCACCCCAGCGCCCGGTACCGGCAAGCAAGCCCAAAAGCGTGGCGTGGATACAGAATCCGGCCAGACCCACGCACAGCAGGCCCACCGACAGCGGCCGGGATTCGCTGAATACGTGGGGTGCCCACAGCGGGGAAGCGGCTGCCATGACGACGGCGGCCACCAGGCCGACGCCGGTCGCGACGCGCATGGGGTGGGTGCGCGGCCCGTCGGCGATCTCGACATAGCTCGCCGACCGCACTTCGCGGGTGGCCTCTTGCAGCAGTCCGTACGCCGCACCGTTGACCAACCCGAACGCGCCCCAGAACACCCCGAATACGGAGAAGCCGGCTGGGTTCAGCGCTCGAGCGGCGAGGTAGAGCACGGCGTATCCACACACCGCCGAAATCGCGGTTGCCACGCCGACGCGGGCCACACTGCCGCGTGTGATTGCTCCAGTGCCGCTGATCTGGTCGGCACCGGAGGCGCTCAGCGCCTCGAAGGAGGCGCCCGCGTCGGTCACAGCCGTGGCACCTCGGTCGAGTCCAGCCAGGCATCCCACAGCGGGCGCAGTGACACCTCGGCGTAGTTGGCCGCAAGACCTTTGAAATCATCGGTCACGACAGTGCTGTGCTTGTAGCGGCTGGTCCAATCCTGCAGCAGGGCAAAGAATTTGTCGTCGCCGATCGTGTTACGCAGCACGTGCAGGGTGAGCGCACCGCGCTTGTAGACCCGGTCGTCGAACATGTTCCGCGGGCCGGGGTCGGAGAGCAACAGATTCTGTGGCGAAGCGGCCAGCTTGGCGTGGTAGTGGCGCGCCCAGCGGTCGGCGCTCTGTCCACCAGAGTTCTCCGACCATAACCATTCGGCGTAGCAGGCGAATCCCTCGTGCAGCCAGATGTCGCGCCAGCGCCGTACGGTGACGCTGTTGCCGAACCATTGGTGTGCCAGTTCGTGGGCGATCAGCCGCTCAGAACGGCGACTGCCGTCGCAGTGATTGGCACCGAAGATCGAAATGCCCTGGGCTTCAAGCGGTATCTCGAGGTCATCATCGGTCACCACCACGGTGTAGCCATTGCTCAGCGGGTAGGGGCCGAACAGCTTGACGAACAACTTCATCATCTGCGACTGGCGGCCGAAGTCGTTGGCGAAGTTGGCGCGCAACCGATCTGGCAACACCGCCTGCATCGGCACCTTTTCTTTGGGCAGCTTGCTGGCGCCATACATGCCGATCTGCAAGGTCACCAGGTAGGTCGACGTCGGCTCGGGCTGCTCATAGGTCCACACGGTGTGCGCGGCACGGACCCGACGTGACACCAGTTCGCCGTTGGCCACCGCGCGATACGGGCTGTCGGTGCTGATCTGGATGCGATAACTGGCCTTTGCGCTGGGGTGGTCGTCGCAGGGAAACCACGACGCAGCCCCGTTCGGTTGCCCGGCGACCAGAACTCCGTTCGACAGCTCCTCGAAACCGACTTCGCCCCAATAACTTCGGGTCGGACGCGGGGATCCGCCGTAGCGCACGCTGATCGACATCGCCGCGCCGGCCGGTAGCGGTGCGGACAGCGTGATGTGCAACTTTGCGTTCGAGGTGCTGAACTGTGATGGGCGGCGGCCGTTGACCATCACCTTCGTCACAGACAGCGCGTCGGACAGGTCCAGGGTGAAGGTCTTCAGCGACGCTAGCGTCGCGGCGGTGATCGTGGCGGTCCCGGTGAGCCGGTTGATCGCGACCTTGTACTCCAGGTCCAATTCGTAGCGCGACACCCGGTAGCCGAAGTTGCCGTTGTTCGGTAGGTACGGGTCGATGACGGGCTGGCCGCCTTTCTTGGCGGCCTTCTTGGCGGGATTTTTCACGCGGCGCTGTCCCCGGGTTTAGGAGCAGGTTTTTCCTCCGTTGACTTCTTGCGTGAAATCACCCAGGGGGCAATGGGATTGCCTTGCCAACGCGTCGACGGTGGCACCTCGTCGCCGCGCATCACCAGCGAGGCCGGACCGACCGTGGCGCCGGCGCCGAGCTTGGCGGCGGGCAACGCCACGCAGTGTGGCCCCAGGGTGGCGCCCTCCTCGAGCACGACCGTGTCCATCCGCATGATCCGGTCATGGAAAAGATGTGTCTGGACCACGCAACCCCGATTGACCGTGCTGGCGCGCTGCAGTGTCACCAGGTCGGCTTCGGGTAGCCAGTACGTCTCGCACCACACGCCGCGGCCGATCTTGGCTCCCAGTGCGCGCAACCACAGGTTCATCACCGGGGTGCCGCTGGCCGCCCGGGCGAACCACGGGCCTGCCACCGTCTCGACGAACGTGTCCGACACCTCGTTGCGCCATACGAACGACGACCACAATGGCTGCTCGCCGGTCCGAATCCGGCCTACTACAAGCCATTTGGCTCCCACTGCGATCCCGCCCGCGACCGCGCCGGCGATCAGCAGCACGATGCCGCCGCCCAGTGCGGCCCAGCCGTAGCCGAACCTGACGGCCAGCCCCTGCAGCGCGGCGAGAACCGCGACTCCGATGGCGAAGGTGACGATCACCGGGATCAACCGGCAGGTTTCAACGGCGGCGCGCATGATCTTCAATCGCATCGGCGGGCTGTAGGTGAGCGAGGCGTCGGCTTCATCGGCGCGGCGGCGCAACCGGATTGGCGGACTGCCCAGCCATGACGAACCGGCCTTGGCCTTGTGCGGTGCGGCCGAGAGGACGGCCACCAAACCATCGTCGGGCACTCGGCGGCCGGGTTGGGTGATACCGGAGTTGCCCAGGAACGCCCGCTTGCCGACCGTGGCCTTGGCGACATGAATCCAGCCACCGCCGAGCTCGTAGGAGGCAACCATGGTGTCGTCGGCCAGGAATGCGCCGTCTTCGACGACGGTGAACTTCGGCGTCAGCAACGCGGTCGAGATCTCGGTGTTGCGGCCCACTTTCGCGCCGAGGATCCGCAGCCACCACGGAGTGAGCAGGCTGGCGTACACGGGGAACAGGTAGTTGCGGGCGGCGTCCATCAGTCGTTCGGTGGCCCACAGCTGCCAGCCCACCCGGCTGCGCACCGGGTGGTAGCCCTCGCCAAGGCCGAGTGCCAGCATCCGTACGCCGAGCACAGTGATGGCGGCGTAGATGACGAGCGACGCCAGCGCGGCCACCGGAAGCCACGGCGCGGCAGCGCCGATCGCCGACACCAGTGTGGCGCTGTGCCGCGCGGGCCACACCAGAACCGCCAGGCCGGCCCCCAGCGACACCAACGGAACCGCGCCGAGGAGCACCGACGTCACCCCATAGATGGCCACCCAGTGTGCGGCCCGCGGGGGCCGGTGTTCGGGCCACGGGTGGCGGGCCTTGCCCGATTTGACCGCCGGAGAACCCTTCCAGTACTGCCCGTTCTTCACCTTGCCGAGGACGCCTGAACCGGGTGCCACGTCGGCGTTCTTGCCGATGACCGCACCAGGGAACAGAGTCGTGCGCGCCCCGATGGACGCGTCGTTGCCGACGGTGATCGGGCCGACGTGGAAGAGATCGCCGTCAATCCAATGCCCGGTCAGGTCGACCTCCGGTTCGATGGAAACCCGGTGGCCGAGCTGCAGCATCCCGGTCACCGGAGGCGCCGAGTGCAGGTCCACGCCTTTGCCGATCTTGTTACCCAGCGCCCGCGCGTAGTACACCAGCCACGGCGCCCCCGCGAGGTTTTCCGCGCCGCTGGCGTCGGCGAGCCGTTCGGCGAGCCACACCCGCACGTGCTCCGGCCCACCGCGGCGGTAGGTGCCCTGCTCCAGGCCGGACAACAACGTCCGCGCACCCAGTACGGCGATGGCCATCCGGCCGATCGGGCTGATGAACAAGACGAAGGCCACCACGACCAGCCACCAGTTGATGGTGACCAGCCACGGCAGCGGATGCACGGCGGCGGCAATGTTGTTGACCAGCGCCAGCCACGTCACCCACTGCAGGCCGGTCAGGGTGGCCAGGGGGACCGACAGCAGTACCTGAGCGGCTTGTGTCGACACTGGGGTGGGTTTGACCTCGCGAGGCGTGACCGTTGGCGGCGGGGCCAGCTCTTCGAGGAACTCGGCCAGCGACCCCAGCCGGGGATGGTCGTAGAGCTGGGCCACGGTCAGCTGCGGGTAGCGGCCCCGTAGCGCGGCCACCAGCTGTGCCGCGGATAGCGAGCCGCCGCCGAGGGCGAAGAAGTCGGCCTCCGGGCCGTCGACCACGGCACCGAGGACATCGCGCCACAGCCCGGCCAGCCAGCCCATGGTGCCGCCCAGATCCGGTTCGGAGTCCTGGTAGCCCGGCGGCGGCCAGGGCAGCGCATTGCGGTCGACCTTGCCCGAGGTTCGGGTGGGCAGCTCCTCGAGCAGCACGAGTCGGGGCACCAGGGCCGCGGGCAGGCTCTCGGCCAGGTGGGCCCGGGCGGCAGTCAGGTCGAAATCCGGGTCCGCGCTGGCGATATAGCCCACCAGCATCGGGGTACCGCTGGCGGTGCGCCGGACCGCTGCGGCGCCGGCACTGACGCCGGGCAGGTTCACCAGTGCGGAATCGACCTCGCCGAGTTCGATGCGGCGCCCACCGACCTTGACCTGGTCGTCGGCGCGCCCCTGGAAGTACAGCCCGTCGTTCTCCAGCCGGACCAGGTCACCGCTGCGGTACGCGCGAGCCCACTCCAGCGACGGCATCGGCGCGTACTTCTCGGCGTCCTTCTCCGGATCCAGGTAGCGGGCCAGGCCGACCCCACCGATCACCAGCTCGCCGACCTCGCCGAGGCCGACCGGGGCGCCGTCCCTGTCGACGACGGCCAGGTCCCAGCCGGGCAGCGGGCGGCCGATGCTGACGGCGCTTCGACCGTCGAGCCTCGCCGCGCTGGCCACCACCGTGGCCTCGGTCGGTCCGTAGGTGTTCCACACCTCGCGGCCCTCGACCGCCAGCCGCTCGGCCAGTTCAGGTGGGCAGGCCTCGCCGCCAAAAATCAACAGCCGCACCGCTTCCAGTGCCTCGGCCGGCCACAGCGACGCCAGCGTCGGCACCGTGGACACCACGGTGATGTCCCGTGCCACCAGCCACGGCCCGAGGTCCATGCCGCTGCGCACCAGGGCGCGCGGCGCCGGCACCAGGCACGCACCGTAGCGCCAGGCCAGCCACATCTCCTCACAGGAGGCGTCGAATGCCACCGAAAGACCCGCCAGCACCCGATCTCCCGGGCTGATCGGGTTGCGCTGCAGGAACATTCGCGCTTCAGCGTCGACGAATGCCGCGGCGTTGCGGTGTGTCACCGCCACCCCCTTGGGGGTGCCCGTCGACCCCGAGGTGAAGATGATCCACGCGTCGTCGCGGCCCAGCGGTGCGGTGGCGCGCCATCCGCGCGAGGAACCCGGGCCCCGGGACAGGCCGGCCTCGGTGATGATGGCGACCACACCGGCTTCGCCGAACACCAGCTCGGCCCGTTCGTCGGGGTCGTCGGCATCCACCGGGACGTAGGCCGCGCCGGCGGCCAGCGTCGACAGGATCGCGACGTACAGGGCATAACTGCCCGACGGCATCCGAATGCCGATCCGGTCACCGCGGCCGATACCCCGGGCCGCCAGCCACTCGACGCTCTCCTCGATGTCGGCGATCAGCTCGGCGTAGGTGAGCTGCACCGTCCCGTCGTCGATGGCCGCCGCCTCGGGGTACCGATTGGCGGTGTCGTAGAGGATGTCGATGAGAGTGCGCGGGGGTGGCGCCTGCTCCGACAAGAGGTACTGCGGGGGAATTTCCGGCGTCGCCACGAGACTGGATCCTAGGCCGCGTGGTTGACATCGCGGCGCCGGACGCGGCCGGTAGTCGGCCCGGTTTGCTGCGCGGTGCGTCCACCTGACAGACTGCCTGAGAAGAGGGGAGTATTCCTTCGTCGCGGTGTCGTCACCACGGCGGCCAACGTTGGCCGTCCGGTACCGCGGGCCGTCTCGGCGGCGGAAGAGACCTCGGACGTTTTTCGGCGCCCGGAGGTTCCTTTCTGTGAACGTGTCTTCGCTCGAGTGGTTGATCACCATCGGTGTGACGGTGGCAGTACTGCTGTTCGACATCGTCTTCATCGCCCGCCGCCCGCACGAACCCACGATGCGTGAGTGCGGGATCTATCTGTCGTTCTACGTCGGCCTGGCGCTGGCGTTCGGCCTCTGGGTGTGGAACTTCCACGGCCCGCAATTCGGCCTCGAGTTCTATGCCGGCTGGCTCACCGAATACAGCCTGTCGGTGGACAACTTGTTCATCTTCATCATCATCATGGCCAGCTTCAAAGTGCCGAAGGTGTATCAACAGCAGGCGCTGCTTGTCGGCATCGTGCTGGCCCTGATCTTCCGAGGCATCTTCATCGCACTGGGTGCCGTTGCCATTGAGCAGTTTTCGTGGATCTTCTATGTCTTCGGTGCGTTCCTGGTGTACACCGCGATCAGGCTGGTGCGCGACACCGATCACAGCGACGACGGTGAGAACACCGTGGTGCGGCTGGCCAGGAAGTACTTCCCGACCACCGACAAGTGGGACGGTCTGAAGCTCTATCTCAAGGAGGGCAACAGGCGACTGATGACCCCGATGTTTCTGGTCATCGTCGCCCTCGGCACCACCGATCTGTTGTTTGCGCTGGACTCCATCCCGGCGATCTATGGCCTGACCCGCGAGCCGTACATCGTGTTCACGGCAAACCTGTTCGCGCTGATGGGGTTGCGCCAGCTGTACTTCCTGCTCGGTGATCTGCTCAACCGGCTGGTTTACCTGTCGCAGGGCCTGGCCTTCATCTTGTTCTTCATCGGCGTCAAGTTGGTGCTGCATGCCCTGCACGAGAACGAACTGCCGTTCATCAACGGTGGTGAAGGCGTGCACGTCCCCGAGATTCCGACGCTGCTGAGCCTGGCTGTCATCGTGTTGACGCTGTTCCTGACCATGGTCGCCAGCCTGATCAAGACACGTGTGGTCGACAAACGCTGAACGGTGACCGTGCGATTCCCTTCGGGTCCCCCTGAGCGCAACCATTGCCGGTTCTCTTTCGAGTCCCTTAGCGTGGCCGATATGCCGGAGTTGCGGGTGTTCATCGCTGAGAACGACGGTGCTTGGACGGAATTGACCGAGTTGACCGAGGGCGAGCGGCCGGTGGTACGACTGAGCGCCCCGAACCTGCAAGAGGCTGCCCGGCGACGCCGCAGGCTGCCGGCCGACGTCGCCGTGGTGCTCGACCTGGCCGTGTCGGTTGCCGACGACCCGCGCACTGCGCTGGCCGCGATCTCCGATCATGACGCCGGCGCGGGAGTGCGGTACGCCGGGACGGTCGACGGGCTGGCCGGGCTGGTCGCCGACCTCGTCGTCGCCGGGGTAGCCGACGGGGTGACGCTGATTCCGGTGGGAACCGACGATTTGGGTCCTCGGGCGTACGCGGCCCTCAGCCGTATCCAGGACCGATTGCGGATCCGGGCCGCCTGAGCGAACCCGCCTCTACCCTGGAAAAGGGTGCTCGACAGAGGAGGCGGTTCCATGATCGACGTGCTTGCGGACATGCCCGAGGGTGTGGCCGGTATCAAGGTGTCGGGTCGGGTCAGTGGTGACGACCTGAAGGCATTCAAGACCACGATGAACGAGCTGCTGAGGTCCGGCGAGGACATCAGAATCGTCGAGGTCATCGACTCCGATTACCAGGGATTCGGCCCCGGCGGTATGGTCGAGGATCTCAAGCTCGGGCTGGGCACGCTGTTCACCCGCCACGCCGCCTTCAAGCGCGTCGCGGTGGTCAGCGACAAGGAGTGGGTTGTCCACACCATTCATCTGGTGGGGTGGTTGGTGCCCGGTGAGATCGCGGTGTTCGGGCTGGGTGAGCTGGAGCAAGCCAAGGAGTGGGCGGCGGGCTAGTCGAGGCGTAGCACCGTCGAAACAAACGGCGCATACCGTGACCGGATGCAGCGACGACGTTCGGCGCTGGTCGGCAGGCTGGTGGCCGACCAACCGGGCAGCCCGCAGCAGGCCATCCTCGACGAACTGCGCCGGGTGATCCTCGAGGGCGCCACTTTGCCGGGCACACCGATCCCGTTGGCGGAGGTGGCAGACCTGTTCGGGGTCAGTCAGATCCCGGTGCGGGAATCGCTGAAAACTCTGATCGGGGAGGGGCTGGTCGCGCATCGGTCCAATTCGGGATACACCGTCGCTCAGCTCACGGTCCAGGAACTGCGCGAAATGTACATCGTGCGTGAGACTTTGGAGGCAGCGTCGCTGACCTCTGCGGTGGCCAACGCCACCGATACCGACCGGGCCGCCATCGTGGCCGCGAACAACCTTCTGCAGCAGGCGATCGACAACGACGATCCGCTGACCTATCACCGCGAGAGCAGACACTTCCACCTCGCACTCACCCGTCCGTCGCGGATGTTCCGTCTGCTGCACATGCTCGAATCGGCTTGGAACGTGACCGAACCCGTGCAAACCATGGTGCATGTCGCACCGTCGCATCGTGCCGCGCTGCACGCGGATCATCGTCAGATGGTCGACGCATTCCTTGCCGGTGACGTCGAGCAACTCTTGACGGTCGCAGAACTGCACGCCCAGCGGCTCAACTCCGTCATCGCCACCTTGCCCACCGACACCGGCCTGCTGTCGGCGGATATATCTTCGACGCAATAGCCGGGTATTTCGGCGGAAATACGGGGGAAACGCACCGTCGATAGCGTCCGGCCATGACCGACATCGACACCTCCCAGAGTGCGAAAGAATTGCCGCCTGGCGCCGTTGTCGGCGCGGGCGATCTCGTTGAAGCCGCCGGTCACCCGGTCGGCGGCGGACTGATCAAGCCGGGCTACGACCCGCGGTTGACCAACGAAGACCTAGCTCCGCTGCGCAAGCAGAGCTGGAGTTCGTACAACATCTTCGCGTTCTGGATGTCTGACGTGCACAGCGTCGGCGGCTACGTCACCGCAGGCAGCCTATTTGCCCTGGGCCTCGCCAGCTGGCAGGTGCTTGTTGCGCTGCTGATCGGCATCGTGATCGTCAACTTCTTCTGCAACCTGGTGGCCAAGCCGAGCCAGGCCACCGGAGTGCCGTATCCGGTGATCTGCCGCAGCGTCTTCGGTGTGCTCGGCGCGAACATTCCCGCCATCATCCGTGGTCTGATCGCGGTGGCGTGGTACGGCATTCAGACTTACCTGGCGTCCGCGGCACTGGATGTCGTCCTGCTCAAGCTGTTCCCTGGGCTCGCGCCGTACGCCGACGTCAATCAGAACGGATTCCTCGGACTGCCGTTCCTCGGCTGGGGTAGCTTCCTTCTGCTGTGGGTGTTGCAGGCCTGCGTCTTCTGGCGCGGCATGGAGGCCATCCGCAGATTCATCGACTTCTGCGGTCCTGCGGTCTACGTGGTCATGTTCCTGTTGTGCGGCTACCTCATCTACAAGGCAGGCTGGGGTGCAATCGATCTCAATCTCGGCGACGTGAAGTACACCGGCTTCGACTCGATTCCGGTCATGCTCGGCGCGATCGCGCTGGTGGTCTCTTACTTCTCTGGCCCGATGCTGAACTTCGGCGACTTCGCCCGCTACGGTAAGTCGTTCGACGCAGTCAAGCGGGGCAACCTCCTTGGTCTGCCGGTCAACTTCCTGGTGTTCTCGATACTGGTGGTCGTCACCGCGTCGCTCACCGTTCCGGTGTTCGGCGAGCTGATCACCGATCCGGTGACGACGGTGGCCAAGATTGACTCAACATTCGCGATCGTCCTGGGCGCGTTGACATTTACCATCGCCACGATCGGCATCAACATCGTCGCGAACTTCATTTCGCCCGCTTTCGACTTCTCCAACGTCAGCCCGCAGCGGATCAGCTGGCGCGCGGGCGGCATGATCGCCGCGGTGGGTTCGGTGCTGATCACCCCGTGGAACCTGTACAACAATCCGGAGGTCATCCACTACACGCTGGAGATCCTCGGTGCGTTCATCGGCCCGCTGTTCGGCGTGCTCATCGGCCACTACTACCTGATCCACAAGCAGAAGGTGGTGGTCGACGACCTGTTCACCCTCGCCGAGGACGGGACCTACTGGTACCAGAAGGGTTACAACCCGGCCGCCGTCGTCGCCACTGCCGTTTCAGCGGTGGCCGCGGTGATCCCGGTGCTGGCCGGCGGCCTGCCCGGCATGCACACCGCCGCGCAGTACAGCTGGTTCATCGGCTGCGGGCTGGGATTGGCGATCTACTACGTGCTCGCGACGCGCACCAAACTGGCCGTCGCGCCGCTTCCGTGATCCGGATCTGGGTGATCAACCCCAACACCACCCAGGCCATGACCGACACGATCGCGAAATGCGCTGCGGCGGTCGCCGGGCCGGAGGTGACCCTCACCGGTGTCACCTCCGAGATAGGGCCGGAGTCGATCGAAAGTCACTACGACGAGGCACTGGCGGTGCCCGGCGTATTGCGGGCAATCCAGCGAGGCGAGCAAGAAGGCGTCGACGGCTACGTGATCGCCTGTTTTGGTGATCCCGGCCTCGAGGCCGCTCGTGAGATCGCTGCTGGACCGGTCATCGGTATCGCTGAGGCGGCGATGCAGGCCGCTAGCCACCTCGGCCGTGGCTTTAGCATCATCACCACACTGGCGCGCACTATCGGACAATCGGCTCATCTCGCGGAACGCTATGGCATGCAGCGGTTCTGCCGTGGCATCCATGCCTGCGAGATACCGGTCTTGGACCTCGACAGGGATCCGAACGCACGCAAGGTCATCACCGAGGCGTGCCGTGACGCGATCGAGGCCGATCGATCGGACGCCGTTGTGCTTGGCTGCGCGGGGATGGCCGATATGTGCGGGGAGATCTCGGCCGAGTTGGGTGTACCGGTGGTGGACGGGGTGAGCGCCGCGACGCTGACGGTGCAGTCGCTGGTGACCATGGGTTTGCGAACCTCGAAACGAGGGGAGTATGCAACACCACCGGTGAAGCGCTATCTGTCGGGAGTTCCTCCGGCGGGGTGAACTCTGCGCCAGTGCTCGGCGATCTCAATTCGCCGGGCGATCCAGACTCCGTCGTGGGACTGGATGTGGTCGCAGAACCGTTCGAGCGCTGCGGCGCGCGCCGGCCGCCCGACCACCCGGCAGTGCAAGCCGACCGAGAGCATCTTCGGGCTGCCTGCTCTGCCCTCCGCATAGAGCACGTCGAACGCGTCGCGAAGGTGTGCAAAGAACTCCTCGCCGTTGGAAAACCCTGCGGCAGAGGTGAAGCGCATGTCGTTGGTGTCCAGTGCATAGGGCACTACGAGGTGGTCCTGGCCGTGCACCTGCACCCAATACGGCAGGTCGTCGGCGTAGGAGTCGGAGTCGTAGACGAAGCCGCCGTGTTCGACGACGAGTTCGCGGGTGTGGGGTGAATCGCGGCCGGTGTACCAGCCCAGTGGCGCCGCCCCGGTGAGTTCACGCAGGATCTGCACGGCCTGAGCCATATGGGCGCGCTCAGTGTCCCGGTCGGTGTGTTGGTAGGACTTCCACCGCAGTCCATGGCACGCGATCTCGTGGCCGAGTTCACCGAATGCGGCGGCCGCGTCGGGATTTCGTTGCATGGCCACGGCCACCGCGAAGATGGTCAGCGGAATACCGCGCCGCTCGAACACCCGAAGTACCCGCCACAACCCGGCGCGCGACCCGTACTCGTAGAGGGACTCCATGCTCATGTGCCGGTCAGGAAAGGCCTCCGCGGGCGTCATCTCTGACAGAAAAGTCTCCGAGGCCGGGTCGCCGTCAAGAATTGAGTTCTCGGCACCCTCTTCATAATTCAGCACAAACTGCACCGCGATAGCCGCATCGCCGGGCCAGTGCGGGTGCGGCGGCGTGCGGCCGTAGCCGACCATATCTCTCGGATAGCTCATGGCATGTCAGGCGCTGGCCGCCCACCTTTCCCGAACGCTGCGCAGCCCCTCGTCGGTCAGCCGGCCGAACAGTCGAAGCCGCGCCATGCCACCGTCGGGATAGACGTCGAGTCGGGCATCGGTGAGCGGTCGCTGGACATCCAACAGGAAGCGGTGCCTGGTGTCGGGTTGCAGCGTGGTGATTCCCAGCAGCTCGAACCAGTCCCCTGCGCCGTCGCGACCCATCAGCCTGGCGGCACCGGGGGCATTGCCGAGAAAATACGACGTGTCCAGTTCGGCGGCGGTCAGCACTCCCTGGCTGGCCAGCCGAACCTGAACCCAGTCGTTGCCCTGGTCGCGCCGGCGGGAGGTCTCCCACCCGTCACCCATGGTGCGCGCGGTTCCTGGCAGCAGGAGATTGTTGGGCGACGAGTAGAACATGTTGGAGCAAGCGGTAACCCGGGCGCCATTCTCCAGGGCAGCGAGGTCCATCGGCAGGCCGTCCGCGAGTCGCGGGTCGAGCAGGCCTTCGCCATGCACCCGAAATCGCGCCACGCCGCCGTCCGGATAGATCGACAGCCGCACATGAGTCCAGCGGTGAGATGAATTGACTTTGAACGGGTTTCGGGTATCGCCGTTGACTGCTGCCCGCTCGACTATGGTGGTCCATTCGGTCCGATGCACAAGATCTTCGACCGGTGGATAGCCTTCGACGCTGGCTGCCTCGACCGAAATCTGCGGCGGGTAGTTGCCGGTGAACCACGCGGTGTCGACCACCACGCCACCCAGGATGGCCGGCGCCGCCAGCCGCACGATCGCGCTGTCGCAGTCCTCGGGGCTCAGGTCGCGCCGGCGCCGAGTTTCCCACCCGTCGTAGATCTGACCCTTGTGCCCGAAGGTGGCCGGGCGGAACTCCGCGGATTGGGGCTTGATCAGGTTCTCCCGTTCGGCGAACAGGTCGTCGTTCGCCCACAGCACCGCACCACCGGCGGGCCGAGCCGCCAGATCGGGCAATGACAGGAAGTGTGGCTGCGACTGCGTTGGGTTCTGCGCTCCGCCGATCACCTCACGAGCCTAAGTGCCGTGGATGGTCGTCACCACCCGACGCTCACTGCCGGCTGGCGAGCATCCCGTTGACGATGGAGTGCAGCGCTCGGCGGACCTCGGCGCCGGTGGTGTCGGGCTCGGCGGCATTGGCGATCGTCATGGCCGCGGCGTCGAGCGCCCCGATGAGGATGTGCGCCAGCGGGCGTGCGGGCTGAGTCTCGAGTTCACCGGAGTCCATCGCGGCCTGCAGCAATTGTTCGGTCATGCCCAGGCTGTAGCGCTCAGCGATATCCCGAAAACCATCCCAGCCCAGCACGTTTGGCGCATCGAGCAGGATCAGCTGGCGGATTTCGGCCTCGGCGCTGATGTCCAGCCAGGCGTCCACTGCCGCATGGAGAGCTGCCGCCGGGGTCTCCGGCTGCTGGGCGAGGGTGGCCGCGGCGAGCCGGTTCATCACATCGGCCTCGACGGTCTCGACCACGTCGAGGAACAGTGCTGCCTTGTCGGCGTACTGGTGATACATCGCGCCCCTGGTGACGCCGGCTCGCTGGGCGATCTCCGGTGTTCCGACCTCGGCGTAGCCGCGTTCACCCCACAACGTGCGCGCGGCGCTGCGCAGCGCGTCCTGGGTGGTGGCGGATCGCTGTGCCTGGGTGCGTTTGGTGGTCATCTCTTGTATTTCCGTGCATCCTGTCGGTATCTTACATGCAGACTGTCTGTTTGTTTGTCGCTATCAAGGGAGATTGTCATGGACACCGTAGATCTGCGCGGCGGAACCATCCATTACGAAACGGCCGGACCGCCGACCGGCAGGCCGGTCGTCTTCATCCACGGCTACGCGATGGGCGGGTCGCTGTGGCGACCGTTGAGCGCACGGCTGGCCCGACACGGCCTGCGGTGCATCGTGCCGACCTGGCCGCTCGGCGCGCATCAGCAGGCGATGAAGCCGTCGGCGGAGATGACCATGCGCGGTGTCGCAGCCATGGTCGACGAGTTCCTCGACGCGCTGGGCCTCGACGATGTCGTGCTGGTCGGAAACGACACCGGCGGGGCGGTGGCTCAGGTGGTCGCCACCGAATTCCCTGACCGGCTGGGGGCCCTGGTCCTCACCAGTTGTGATGCGTTCGAACACTTTCCACCGCCGATCTTGGCGCCGTTCATCGCCGCGGCGAAGGTGCCGGTGGCGTTCCGGATCGCCGTACAGGCGATGCGCTCCCGTCTGGTGCGCCGGCGCGCTTACGGCGCGCTGGCGCACACCAACCTCGACGCGCTGACCGTCGAGTGGACCCATCGCGCCGTGCGCGACTCCGCGATCGCCGAGAACCTGCGTCGCTTCACCGGATCGCTGAGCCGGCAGACAACTCTCGACGCCGCCGCGCGGTTGCCCCAGTTCACCAAGCCGGCGCTGATTGCGTGGTCGGCCGACGACCTGTTGTTCCCGCAATCCGACGGCCAACGGCTCGCCGATGCGCTGCCGCATTCGCGGCTGGAGTACATCGAGAACGCGCGCACCTTCTCGATGCTCGACGCCCCCGACGCACTGGCCGCGCTCATCGCTGAGTTCGCCTCGGCCACAAGTACTGTCGGTCGCGACGCCGATCGCTGCTAGATCAGATGGAACGAAGCCGCCGGATCCGGTCGGCGACCACCCGCTGCGACACCGCCGCCGTCGGCGCCAGCGCCTCAAAGGCGTGTGGTGGCGACGTCCCCGATCGCGGGCGGCTCGAGCGCGGCGGCTGCGGCCATCAGCGGTTGCATCAGGGTGAGAAGTTCAGGATCCATCGGCAGGGTCACGCCTGCCAACCCTAGGTGCCGGGGTGTGAGCCGAGGGGGCGAATCAACCCCAGTTGTCGTAGCCGCCCTCGGGGCCGAGCATCCGCTCGAGCCGGCTGCGGTTGATCCGGGCCAGTTCGTTGCAGACGACCTTGCGTTCGGTCTCTGGGTCGTGATGCATTCGGTCGCGTACCGCCGAGATGACCGACTTAGCGCAGACCTCGCGGGCCAGACCGCCGATGTGCATGACGAAGTCGAAACCGAACAGGTCGGCGTAATCCTTGACGGCCGCTGCGAGTTCGGCCATCACCTCGGGCGACTCGTCCCACACCGAGCACTGCTCGGCCTGTGACTTAGTGCTGCCCGGCCGCCGTCCGACGTGTGGGTAGGCCTGCAGGATGTCGTCGATCGAGGACTCCGACAGCGAGAACAGCAGGGCGTCAGCCCGGCGGAACAGCGCGGTGTGATCGGCGTAGGGGCGGCCACGCGACAGGTCGCGGGCCAGCGTCACGCTGTTGCAGCACTCGTAGAGCGCATGGACAGCTTTTTTGTCCGGCAGCTCGTTGAAGGCCTCGAGACCGATGCCCTGGTGCAGTAACACCCGCTCATCATCGAAAAGCCAAACCACAACCGCGTTACTGATTGTTACGACCAGGCTAATTTCTGGCCGGGGACGTTCTTGCTCAGTGACCCTCGGCCGCGAAACGCTCCCGCGAGCGCTCCACCTCGGCCTCGGCCTCGGCCCGTCCGACGAAGTCGGCGGCCTTCACGTACTTGCCCGGCTCGAGGTCCTTGTAGTGCACGAAGAAGTGCTTGATCGACTCGAGCTCGAAGCTGGACACGTCGCCGATGTCGCTGATGTGGTCCCAGCGCGGGTCGCCCGCGGGCACACACAACACCTTGTCGTCGCCGCCGGCCTCGTCGACCATCTTGAACATGCCCACCGGCCGGGCTTCCACGATCACCCCGGGGAACACCGACTCCGGCAACAGCACGAGCGCGTCCAGTGGATCGCCGTCTTCGCCGAGCGTGTCCTCGATGAAGCCGTAATCGGCGGGGTAGGCCATCGGGGTGTAGAGGTAGCGGTCCAGGCGGACGCGGCCGGTTTCGTGGTCGACCTCGTACTTGTTGCGCTGGCCCTTCGGGATCTCGATGGTGACGTCGAACTGCACCGTGCGACTCCTTCTTCCCTGAACTCCGATCGCCCGGTTATCCCCGGGTCGCTTCGCTCCTGCCCGCCGGGTGCGGCGACGCGGCCTAACCCTAACGCCAGCGATAGCCTGCGCTTCAGGGTGGTTGGGCACAATGAGACCAACGAGAACGTCAGGAGAGCGATGAAGCCGACTCGGTGGCGGCGCTCCACGCATGTGGTGCTCGCCGTGGCGGTGATGGTGCTGGTCGCCGCCGTCGTGGCGGTCGCCGCTGTCCTGACCGACGGTGGCAACACCAGCAGCGCGCAGGCGCCGCCGGGGCACCCGCTGGTCACCGCCAACCCCGGCGTCGTGCCGGTGTCGGACTCCGCTGGGGTCCCCACGGCGGCAGGTATGACCGCGGCGCTGGCGGTTCCAGTCGCCGACCCGAATCTGGGCAACGTGAGCGGCCGGGTCACCGACGCCAAGACCGGCAAGCAGATCTGGGAGCACCGATCCGATGTGCCGCTCCTGCCGGCGTCGACGAACAAAACGCTCACTACCGGGGCCGCGCTGCTGGCACTGAACCGCGACGACCGGATCACCACCACCGTCGTCGCGGCGGATCAGACCAGCCAGCCCGGGGTCGTCGTGCTCGTGGGCGGGGGTGACCCGATCCTGTCGGCCGCCCCGCCGGGTCAGGAGACCTGGTATCGCGGGGCGGCCCGGATCAGCGATCTCGCCGACCAAGTCCGCAAGAGCGGCGTCACCGCGACGGCCGTTCAGGTCGACGATTCCCTCTACAGCGGACCCGATTTCGCGCCCGGCTGGGATCCCGCAGACATCGACGGCGGTGACATCGCTCCGATGCAGTCGGTGATGATCGACGCCGGCCGCATCCAGCCGACGACGGTCGACTCGGCGCGGTCCAGGTTTCCCGCGCTGGATGCCGGACGCGCGCTGGCCAGCGCCCTGGGACTCGACCCGGCGAAGGTCACCATGGCCCCGACTCCACCGTCCGGCCGGCAGCTGGCCTCGGTGCAATCGGCACCCCTGATCGAACGGCTGCGGCAGATGATGAACGCCTCCGACAACGTGATGGCCGAGTCGATCGGCCGGGAGGTGGCCAAGGCGACCGGTCGTCCGGTGAGCTTCGCCGGAGCCGTCGACGCGGTGACCAACAAACTCGCCGGTGCCGGCGTCGACATGACCGGCGCCGCTCTGTTCGACTCCAGCGGGTTGTCGGTGCTGGACCGGCTGACCGCAAAGACGCTCGACGAGGTGGTCCAGGCCGCCGCCGGGCCCGATCAGCCGGCGATGCGTCCGCTGCTCGACGTGCTTCCGATCGCCGGCGGCAGCGGGACGCTGTCGGATCGTTTCCTCGGTGGTGATCCGCAGACGTCGTCGGCGGGCTGGCTGCGCGCCAAGACCGGGTCGCTGACCGCCATCAACTCATTGGCCGGGATTGTCACCGACGACAGCGGCCGCGTCCTGACGTTCGCGTTCATCTCCAACGATGCCGGGCCGATGGGCCGGGTCGCCCTCGATACCCTGGCCGGCGCCCTGCGCACGTGTGGATGTGGCTGATGAGCGGCTCAACGAGTAGCGAAGGCGGATCGCGCATCGGCGCAGCGGAGTTGACCGTCGGGCGGGCTGTCGACTGGTCGTTCGCCGGCAACGTCGGCGCCTGGCTGACCCGGCCTGGGCCGGCGTCCACCGACTACACCCGCAACCAGGCCATCGACGAGCTGGCCGCTGCGGCGATCAAGGCCGAAGGCCCGGTTCGTGAGGTCACCCGGATGGGCGGCGACGCCCCCGTGCCCGACGCGCGCATCGTCGACCGCCAGGGCTGGGTCCGGGCGGCCTCGGACTCGATGCGGGTGATGACCGGCGGCACCCAGACGCCCGCCAACCCCCTCACCGGCCGGGTCACCGGAGCCCAGACCGGTGCTGTGCTCGCTTTCATCTCCTCGGGCATCCTCGGCCAGTACGACCCGTTCGCCGAAACCGAGAACACCGACGCCGGCCTGCTGTTGCTGGTCTATCCGAACGTCATCGCCGTCGAGCGCCAGCTGCGGGTCTCCCCGGCCGACTTCCGGCTGTGGGTGTGCCTGCATGAAGTGACGCACCGGGTGCAGTTCACCGCCAATCCCTGGCTGGCACAGCACATGTCGCAGGCGCTCGGGGTGCTGACCTCCGATTCCACCGACGACGTGACGCAGGTGGTGGCGCGGCTGGCGGACTTCGTGAAGAAGCGCCGGAGGGCAGGAGCGCAGCGACCCGGGACGGGGGTGAGCGACGGCGGTGCGCAGGGGCCCAACGACTTGGGCATCCTCGGGCTCATGCGGGCGGTGCAATCCGAGCCGCAGCAGCAGGCACTCGATCAGCTGCTGGTGCTGGGCACACTGCTCGAAGGCCACGCCGACCACGTCATGGACGCGGTCGGCCCGGCCGTCGTGCCGTCGGTGCAGACCATCCGCAACCGGTTCGACCAACGCCGCCAGCGCAAGCAGCCGCCGCTTGCGCGGCTGCTGCGGGCGCTGCTCGGCGTGGACGCCAAGCTCAGCCAGTACACCCGCGGCAAGAAGTTCGTCGACCACGTGGTGGACCGGGTCGGGATGGACCGGTTCAACACGGTGTGGACCAGCGCGCAGACCCTGCCGTTGCCCGACGAGATCGAAGATCCGCAGCGGTGGATCGACCGAGTGCTGTAGCCGCCCTGCGGGCCGCCGTGGCCGGCTTCGCGACGGACTGCCTGCCCGGCGCCTCGTCGTGGTGTGTGGCGCTGTCCGGTGGTCCGGATTCGCTGGCGCTGACGGCTGCGGCCGCCGCCGCCCTGCCGACGACCGCACTGATCGTCGACCACGGACTGCAGGCCGGTTCCGCAGAGGTCGCCGAAACCGCGCGTCGCCAGGCCCACGACCTCGGCTGTGTCGACGCTCAGGTGCTGCGGGTGGCGGTCGGCACGGGCGGCGGCCCGGAGGCCGCTGCCCGCGCCGCCCGCTACGCCGCCCTGGACGCCGCCCGCGGCCAGGCGCCGGTGCTGCTGGCGCACACCCTCGACGACCAGGCCGAGACCGTGCTGCTCGGGCTGGGCCGCGGCTCTGGGGCCCGCTCGATCGCCGGGATGCGGGCGGCCGACCCGCCCTGGTACCGGCCGCTGCTGGGGGTGCGCCGCGCCGTCACCCACGACGCGTGCGCCGAGCTGGGACTGGCCTCGTGGGACGACCCGCATAACCACGACGCCCGCTTCACCCGGGTCCGGCTGCGCACCGAGGTGCTGCCCCTGCTCGAGGATGTGCTCGGCGGTGGCGTCGCCGAGGCACTGGCCCGCACCGCCGCCGCGCTGCGCGAAGACACCGAAGCCCTGGACGATTGGGCCGAGACGGTCTTGGAGAACACAACCGACACCGGCGACCCCGCCGAGATCATTGCCGTCGCCGCACTGACCAGGTTGCCCACCGCGGTGCGCCGCCGGGTGATCCGCCGCTGGCTGCTGCGCGGCGGGGCGGCCAACCTGTCGGATAAGCAGATCCGAGCGGTGGACGCGCTGGTCACCGCCTGGCACGGCCAGGGTGGGGTGGCGGTCGGTTCGGATCTGCGGCAGCAAAGATTGTTCGCGGGCCGCCGGGACGGCAGGCTGACGCTGTACACCCAGCCGGTGTGAGATTGGTTGTTACGGCCTGGTCGTGGCACAGTGTGGGCGTGTCGGCGCACGAGCTGTACCCCGGGGACATCAAATCGGTCTTGTTGTCACAAGAGCAGATTCACGCCCGTACCGCTGAGCTGGCGGCGTCCGTCGGTCAGGACTACGCCGACAACCTTGGCGGTCAGGATCTGCTGCTGGTAACCGTGCTCAAGGGCGCGGTGATGTTCGTCACCGACCTGGCCCGGGCAATCCCGGTGCCCACCCAGCTGGAGTTCATGGCGGTCAGCTCCTACGGGTCGTCGACATCGTCGTCGGGTGTGGTCCGCATTCTCAAGGACCTCGACCGCGATATTCACGACCGGGACGTGTTGATCGTCGAGGACATCGTGGATTCTGGGCTGACGCTGTCCTGGCTGCTGCGGAACCTGGCCACCCGCCATCCCAAGTCGTTGCGCGTGTGCACGCTGCTGCGCAAGCCCGATGCCGTGCGCGCCGACGTCGACATCGCCTACGTCGGCTTCGATATTCCGAACGAGTTCGTGGTGGGCTACGGCCTGGACTATGCCGAGCGCTACCGCGATCTGCCGTACATCGGCACGCTGGACCCGAAGGTCTACCAGATCTAAGCGCATACCGACGGTCATGTCCCGCCGGCGGGTGGAACGGCGTGCGATCTGTTGCGGGCCACGAATGTGACCGTCACCGAGGTCTGCATGACGGTCGGCTTCACCAGTCTTGGCTCGTGCTCCACGAGATTCCGCGAGCTGGTGGGAGTGAGCCCCAGCGAGTTTCGCCGCCGCTATTCCGATGGCGCGCCGCGGATCCCGGGCTGTTACCTATTCATGGCCGGCCTCGCCGAGCGGTACCCGCCGGCCGGCCTCGCCGAGCGGTACCCGCCGGCCGGCCTCGGTAGAGCAATCGAGGAGAAGCCCGGCGACGTCGACGAATCGCTGGTGTTCTACACCGATATCGTTCGGCTTCGAGGCGAAGGACGACCTCCAGCTCGGGCCCCACTTCCGTTGGTGCACAGTGCGGTCTGCCCGGTCTCGGCCCTGCCGTCGAGGACTGTCGTGCCACCTACGAACAGCTCACAGCCAACGGCGTCGAGTTCCTCCAACCACCCGAGGAGCGGCCCCACGGGTCGAGGCGCTGATGCGGGACACCTCCGGCGAGGGGATGGTGCTGGTGGAGGCACGCGAGTACTCGCCGGAGGATTTCGACGGTTTCGCCGGCTAGCTGAGCTCCCAGACTGCCGTCACCGAGAAGCCGACCGTCTGCTGGCCGGGTTGCAGCGGAACGGAACTGGCCATCGCTCCGCGCGGCATCGGCATCGGCGTGGGTGCCGGCGGGGAACCACCCGGCGCTTCTGAGATCGAGATGATCTTGCCCAGCGACAGCCCGGACAGTTCGGCGTACTGCTGGGCGCGCTGTTTGGCGTCGTTGAATGCCCGCGCCCTGGCGTCGCTGACCAGCTTGGAGTCGTCCTCGATGGAGTAGCTCACCGAGTTGATCCTGGTGGCGTCGCCACCGGCGCTGACGACGTTGGCCAGCACTTGGGAGGCGGTGTCGAGCTTGCGAATCTTGATCTGGATCGAGTTGCTGGCCCGGTAGCTGTTGATCACCGAGTTGTCGCTGTACTGCGGTTGCAGGCTGACTCCGGTGGTGCTGATGTCCTTGGGGTCGATCCCGCTGGCGTTGAGGGCGTTGAGCACCGAATTCTGGCGGTCGTTGGCCTGATTCATCGCCGTCGTGACATCGGCGGCGCCGGCCTCGACGCTGACGTCGGCGGTCAAGGTGTCGGGCACCCCCTGCACCTCGCCCGCCCCGACGACGGTGACCTGACGGGGGTTGGCGCCGACAGGGCCAGCGGGTGTGGAATCGCAGCCCGTGAGCACGGCGGCGGCCGTCCCCATCGCGGCGAGCGCAACAACGACACGACGTCCGGCGATCGGCATGCCTGACACCGTAGCGTGCAGCACTAGATTTTTGACATGTCGAAGATTGTGCTCACCCACCTCGGCGGCCCCACCACGCTGATCGAGATCGACGGGTGGCGCATCCTGACCGATCCGACGTTCGATCCGCCAGGCCGGCGTTACACGTTCGGTTGGGGCACGTCGTCGCGCAAGGTCGCCGGTCCGGCCCGGCCGCTCGAAGTCGTGGCACCGGTCGATGCGGTGCTGCTCAGCCACGACCAGCACGCCGATAATCTCGACGACGCCGGCCGCGCAATGCTCGGGCAGGCAGGCACGGTGATCACCACGGTGCCTGCTGCCCGCCGGCTGGCTCCGCTGACGGCACGCGGCTTGGCGGACTGGGAGTCGACGACTCTGGAAGCGCCGGGCCGCGCACCGCTGACAGTCACCGCCACGCCAGGCCGGCACGGCCCGAAGTTCAGTCGGCTGATCGCGGGCAAGGTCAACGGTTTTGCGCTGTACCGCCAGGGCGAGGACACCGCCGCGCTGTGGATGTCGGGGGACACTGTGCTTTACGACGGCCTGCGCGAGGTCGCGCAGCGGATACCGATCGATGTCGCCCTGCTGCACCTCGGCGGCGTGCGGTTCGGGTTCACCGGGCCGGTCCGCTTCACGATGACCGCGCGCGACGGCGCCGAGTTGATCCGCCTGCTACACCCGCGGGTCGTCGTCCCGGTGCACTACGAGGGCTGGACCCACTTTCGGGATCCGGAAACCGGTGCGCGCCAGATACTGTCGAACGCCGATATCGGCGGTCGGGTCCGCTGGCTCATCCCGGGCGAGCCAACCGGGGTTTAGGACCGGCCGCTGGCACGGCTGAGCGGGTGATCGCCCGTCGTCAACTACATTGCTTGCCCTTCGTGGTGTAGCTGCGGCGCAAATCGCGGACCCCTATGGTCGTTATCGAGGACAGGCCAACGCTCGGCAACGTGAAAGGAGATCTGTGAACTCCCGGAGTCGCTCTGACCAGTCGAGGTATGACCGGATCCTCGACGCTGCGATGGAGGTGTTTTCCCAACAGAGCGCCTCCGAGGCAACACTGCAGATGATCGCGGACTCCGCGGGTGTGTCGGTGGGATTGGTACAGCACCATTTCGGCTCGAAGGACGGGTTGATCGGGGCTGTCGATGCGCATGCGATGACGGTGATCGGTGCCGCGATGACTCAGTCGTTGCCCGAATCGCCCACCGACGCGGTGCTGGAAATGGGCCGCAGGGTGGGGTCGCTGCTATCCGACCACCGGGCTGTCGTCGATTATCTCGCTCGTTTGCTAGTTGATGGCACTGAGTCCGGCATAGCGTTTTTTGACGCGACGGTGACTATCGTGTTGAGCCATTGGCGGCAGCTGGCTGAGAGCGGAGTCACACGAGAGGATCTCGATCTGGTCTGGGCGGCGTTGAACCCGACGATCCTGGTGTTCGGTGCCATCATCCTCCGTCGGCATATCGACCGTCACCTGCCAGAACCACTCTGGACACCGGAGCAGCTGCGCCGCTGGGAAGAGTCGGTGAATACGCTGCTTCGTTACGGTGAATTCAGAAACTAATGCCCCGCGCCGGGGTCTCGCCAGGCCTGGCTCAGTCCCGGGAGCGGCACCATATGTGAATATTGTACAATACGTAAGTATGGTTGCTGGAAAGCCATTTCCTGGTGAGGAAATCGCGGCGGCGCGCGTTGCGGGTGCGCTCCTCGGTCTGAGTTCTGAAGGTCGGGTTGTGCTAAGCCGGGCGCACCACGCGGCCTACGGTTACGCCAGTGACGTCGTTGGATCCGCACACGTACTGATGGGGTTGGTTGCCGACCCCGCAAATGCGGTCAGCTCGGCACTTCACGAACGTGCGGTAACCGTCGAGACGATTCAACAGCAGTTCGAGCAGATCACCGGCGCTCGCTGGCGGGAGTCGCCCCGCTACGTCCACCTGACCTTCAGCTCACATGCCAAGGCGGTGCTCGTCGATGCTGCCGACCTTGCCCGGGATGCCCGATCCCCGGTGACCGGCCTCGATCACCTGTGGCTGGCGGTAAGCCGGGCCGAGGGCGCGATCGCGCGCCGCATTTTGGCCGAGCTTGGTCATCTGAGTTACATCCAACAGTTGTGTGCGGCAATTCTTCCGCCGGAAGTCAACTAGTGGACTGCTCGCCCACATGATCGCCGATGGCCTTCATGATGGCCTCGCCGGCGCGGCCGAACAGGTCGTCGCGCTTGCGTTGCGCCCAATCATGTGACGCCTCGGTGGAACGCAACTGGCCCTTGAAGTGCGGCATGACTTTACGGGCGAACAACTCATAGGAATGGTAGGTGGCCTGCGGGTCGGCCCAGTCGTGGCCGAGCATCAGGAAGGTGCCGAAGCCACCCGAGCGCTCCAACAGGTCACTGATATAGGCGATCGCATCGTCGGGGGTTCCGATACAGCAGCCACCGCCGGCGGCGTAATCGGCGACGAACTGGCGCGGGGACTGTTCGGCCGCCTCGACCTCGTTGGACAGCGGGACGAAGCCGGCGGCGCCGAAGTAGTTCGCAAAATCCTGAAGCCCATAGGTGCAGTCGTCGATGGCCTGATCGCGGGTGTCGGCCAGGTGCATGATGCCCAGCACCCGCCAGGTGGCGCGGTCGGGCTCCGGCCGACCGGATTTGGCGGCCTGGTCCACCACGATTCCCCAGGCGTCCTCCAACGCCGCGAAACCGCCGGGCACCGACATCGACAACGACAGAAGCGAGGTGCCCAGCTGGCCGGCCAGTCGTGGCCCGGAAGGGGAAACCATTGCTGCGGTTGATATTTCGGGATATGGCCAGGTGTAGGGCCGGATGTGCAGCGCCGCATCGCGCAGGGTGAACCAATCGGACTGTCGGTCGACACGCTCGTCGGGTCCAGCGCGGAACAACGCCAGGATGGCATCCAACGACTCCTGCATCATCCGCCGCTGCTCGACCGGATCGATGCCCATCATGTAGGCATCCGACGGCAGCGCGCCGGGTCCGGTGCCGAACATGACCCGGCCGCGGGTCAGGTGGTCGAGCAACACCCAGCGGTCGGCCACCATCAACGGGTGGTGGTAGGGCAACGACACCACCCCGGTGCCCAGTCGGATGTGTTTGGTGCGTTCGGCGGCCGCGGCGATGAACACCTCCGGGCAGGCGATCAGCTCATATCCACCGGAGTGGTGCTCGCCGAACCATGCCTCGTCGAAGCCGAGCCGATCCAGTGCGACGGTCCGCTCGAGGTCGTATTCCAGTGCGACGGTGGGGGATTGGCCGACCGGGTGAAACGGCGTGATGAACACTCCGAAGTTCAGCGGCCTGTTCGTCATGACGACTCCACTTCGGTCAAGAATTCCAGCAAGATCCGGTTCACGTCGTCGGGGCGCTCCTGCTGCAACCAGTGCCCGGCGCCCTCGATCCACTTCTCGGTGTAGGGACCGGCGACCACCTCGCGGGCGCGTGCCGGGTTCATCGTCGGCCCGATCGGGTCGGCTGTACCGCCGACGAACAGCGCGGGTACCCCGATGCGGGCGTCGGCCAGCGCCGGTGTGGACTCCCAGTTACGGTCGTAGTTCCGGTACCAGTTCAGCGCTCCGGTGAATCCGGTTCTGCTGAACTCGGTCACGTAGTGCTCGAACTCCTCGTCGCTGAGCCAGCCCGGTGGTGCATCCGGTCCGGTCAGGTTGTTGAACGTCCCGCGCATGGTGGTGGCCACGTCGGCGGCCATCTCGGCGTCGGCCTTGCCCGGCTCCTGGAAGCGCAGCATGTAGAAGTCGTCGCCGAACTTCTCCCGCCACCGCAGGGTGGGGCGGGTCCGCGCCCGGGGAATCGGCGGGACGCTCAGGCCCGCAACCGCGCGGACCCGGTCGGCGTGCAGCAGCGCGGTGTACCAGACCACCATGGCGCCCCAATCGTGGCCGATGAACACGGCTCGGCCGGCGCCTCCGCCAATTTCCGAGTCGAGCAGCCCGACCAGGTCGCCGGTGAGGGCATGGATGTCGTAAGCCTCGACCGCGTCCGGAGCCGACGATCCGCCGTAGCCGCGCTGGTCAGGAGCAAGCACGTGGTAGCCGGCCTGGGCCAGCGCCGGGATTTGGTGTCGCCAGGAGTAAGCCAGCTCGGGGAAGCCGTGCGCCAGAATCACTACGGGTGCGCCCCGATCGCCGGCTTCGGTGACCCGCAGCCGAACTCCGTCACCGTCAACTAACTGTTCGGTTGGAGCGAGCACCGTGCCAGCCAAGCACAGCTTCGATCTACCCGGAAGGGCCGATTCGGCGCACAGCGAACACCGACTAGCGGAGGGTGGAAACCCTGGGGGCACTTGCCGACGTTGGTCAAGCGGTAGCCTGAACTATCCCAGCTGCGCATATCGGAAGGACCGGGCCGCACAGGCCGATGCTTGATGAACCGCAAAAACGTGATCCGCACACTCACGGTAATCGCCGTCGTGCTGCTGCTCGGCTGGTCATTCTTCTATTTCAGTGACGACACCAGGGGTTTCAAACCCGTCGACACCTCGGTTGCGATGACGCAGATCAACAGTGACAACGTCAAGAGCGCGCAGATCGACGACCGCGAACAGCAGCTGCGTCTCGAACTCAAGAACGGTAACGGCGACACCGAAAACTCGAACAAGGTCATCACCAAGTACCCGACCGGGTACGCGGTCGACCTGTTCAACGCGCTGAGCGCCAAGAACGTCAAGACCAACACCACCGTCAACCAGGGCAGCATCCTGGGTTCGCTACTGGTCTACATGCTGCCGCTGCTGCTCCTGGTCGGCTTGTTCGTGCTGTTCTCCCGCATGCAGACCGGTGGCCGGATGGGCTTCGGGTTCGGCAAGTCCAAGGCCAAGCAGCTCGGCAAAGACATGCCCAAGACCACCTTCGCCGACGTCGCAGGTGTCGATGAGGCTGTCGAGGAGCTCTACGAGATCAAGGACTTCTTGCAGAACCCGTCGCGTTATCAAGCGTTGGGCGCCAAGATTCCCAAGGGCGTGCTGCTCTACGGCCCGCCCGGTACCGGCAAGACGCTGCTGGCCCGCGCCGTGGCTGGTGAGGCTGGGGTTCCGTTCTTCACGATTTCTGGTTCGGACTTCGTCGAGATGTTCGTCGGTGTCGGCGCCTCGCGGGTGCGCGACATGTTCGAGCAGGCCAAGCAGAACAGCCCGTGCATCATCTTCGTCGACGAGATCGACGCCGTCGGCCGTCAGCGCGGCGCCGGGATGGGCGGCGGCCACGACGAACGCGAGCAGACCCTCAACCAGTTGCTCGTGGAGATGGACGGCTTCGGCGACCGGCAGGGCGTGATCCTGATCGCGGCGACCAACCGCCCCGACATCCTCGATCCCGCGCTGCTGCGCCCCGGACGTTTCGACCGCCAGATCCCGGTGTCCAGCCCGGACCTGGCCGGCCGCAAGGCTGTGCTGCGGGTGCACTCGCAGGGCAAGCCGATGGCTCCCGATGCCGACCTTGATGGCCTGGCCAAGCGCACCGTCGGCATGTCCGGCGCCGACCTGGCCAACGTCATCAACGAAGCCGCGCTGCTCACCGCGCGCGAGAACGGCACCATCATCACCGCTGCCGCGCTTGAGGAAGCCGTCGACCGGGTGATCGGTGGGCCGCGCCGCAAGGGTCGCGTCATCAGTGAGCTGGAAAAGAAGATCACTGCCTACCACGAGGGTGGTCACACCCTGGCGGCGTGGGCGATGCCCGACATCGAGCCGATCTACAAGGTGACGATCCTGGCCCGCGGGCGCACCGGCGGCCACGCCGTGTCGGTGCCCGAGGACGACAAGGGCCTGATGACGCGCTCGGAGATGATCGCCCGGCTGGTGTTCGCGATGGGTGGCCGCGCCGCCGAGGAGTTGGTGTTCCGCGAGCCGACCACCGGTGCGGTGTCCGATATCGATCAGGCCACCAAGATCGCCCGCGCGATGGTCACCGAGTACGGCATGAGCGCCAAGCTGGGCGCCGTCAAGTACGGCACCGAACACGGTGATCCGTTCCTGGGCCGCACGATGGGCACCCAGTCCGATTACTCCCACGAGGTCGCCCGCGACATCGACGACGAGGTCCGCAAGCTCATCGAGGCCGCCCACACCGAGGCGTGGACAATTCTCACCGAGTACCGCGACGTGCTGGACACGCTGGCCGGTGAGCTGCTGGAGAAGGAAACACTGCACCGCAAGGAGCTGGAAGCCATCTTCGGTGACGTGAAGAAGCGGCCCCGCCTGACGGTGTTCGACGACTTCGGTGGGCGCATCCCGTCCGACAAACCGCCGATCAAGACGCCCGGCGAACTGGCCATCGAACGCGGTGAGCCGTGGCCCAAGCCGATGCCCGAGCCGGCCTTCAAGAAGGCGATCGCCCAGGCCAGCGCCGCGGCACAGGCCCAGCAGACCAGCAGTGGCAACGGCGGAAACGGTAACGGCGCGCGCAGCGGCCCGCAGCCCCCCGCCCAGCCCGGCTCGACTCAGCCCGACTACGGGGCACCGGCCGGTTGGCACGCCCCCGGCTGGCCGCCCGGGGGACCGCCGCCGCAGGGCGGCTATTGGTACCCGCCGCCGCAGGGGTGGGCACCGCCGGGTCCGCAACAGGGCCAGCCATATCCGCCGTATCAGCCGCAGCCTGCCCCGCGCCACGCCGGTCCTAATGGGCCTCAACAGGATCCGGGCGACGACGGTGGTCGGTCGAAAGCACCGGACAACGGTTAAATGACGGACGGAGCTTCGATGCCGCAGCCGAATTCGGTCACAGTGGACAGCCCGGTGTTCGATCAGCCGCGGGCCGAGGCGGCCGTTCGAGAATTGCTGTTGGCGGTCGGCGAGGATCCCGATCGGCCCGGTCTGGTGGATACCCCGGCCCGCGTTGCGCGGGCGTTCCAGGAGATCTTCGCCGGCCTATACACCGACCCAGATGCGGTGCTGGAGACCACGTTCGACGAGCAGCACGACGAACTGGTGCTGGTCAAGCAGATCCCGATGTACTCGACCTGCGAACACCACCTGGTGGCCTTCCACGGAATGGCGCACGTCGGCTACATCCCCGGTAAGGACGGACGCATCACCGGTCTGTCGAAGCTGGCCAGGGTGGTCGACCTGTACGCCAAGCGCCCGCAGGTGCAGGAGCGGCTGACCGGGCAGATCGCCGATGCGATCATGCGCAAGCTCAACCCCCGCGGGGTCATCGTTGTCATCGAGGCCGAGCATCTGTGCATGGCGATGCGCGGCGTGCGCAAGGCGGGGGCCATCACCACGACTTCGGCGGTGCGTGGACAGTTCAAGACCGACAAGGCATCCCGAGCCGAGGCGCTGGATCTCATCCTGCGTAAATGACGCATTCACACAGGCCGCGCACGCTGGTGATGGGGGTTGTCAACGTCACCGACGACTCTTTCTCCGACGGTGGACGCTATCTCGATCCGACCCGCGCCGTGGAGCAGGGGCTGGCCCTGGCTGCCCAGGGTGCCGCCATCGTCGACGTCGGCGGTGAATCCACCCGGCCGGGTGCGGTACGTATCGACGCCGCCGTGGAAGCCGCCCGCGTCGTCCCTGTCATCAAAGAGCTTGCCACTCAAGGTATTACCGTGAGCATTGACACCATGCACGCGGCAGTGGCGGCCGCCGCCCTCGACAGCGGCGCGAGCATCGTCAACGACGTGTCGGGCGGCAGGGCTGATCCGGCCATGGCCCCGCTGGTGGCCGAGGCCAAGGTGCCGTGGGTGTTGATGCACTGGCGTTCGGTGCGCGCCGATCATCCCCACGAGGCGCCGGTCTATGGGGACGTCGTTGCCGAGGTGCGCGACGAACTACTCGCCGGTGTCGAGGCGGCCGTCGCCGCCGGGGTCGACCACGAGAACCTGATCATCGATCCGGGACTGGGATTCGCTAAGACCGCGCAACACAATTGGGCCCTGTTGCGCGCGCTTCCCGAGTTTGTCGCCACCGGCATTCCGGTGCTCGTCGGGGCCAGCCGCAAGAGGTTCCTCGGTGCGCTGCTCGCCGAAGCCGATGGGACCATTCGGCCACCGGACGGACGCGAGACCGCCACCGCGGTGATCTCGGCCTTGGCCGGGCAGGGCGGGGTGTGGGGTGTCCGCGTGCACGACGTGCGCGCCAGTGCGGACGCGCTGAAAGTGGTACGGGCATGGGAGGACGCGGATGGCTGATCGCATCGAACTGCGTGGTCTCACCGTCCGCGGCAATCACGGCGTGTTCGATCACGAGCGCCGTGACGGGCAGGACTTCGTCATCGACATCACCGTGTGGATCGATCTGGCCGCGGCTGCCGCCAGCGACGACCTCGGCGACACCTACGACTACGGCACGCTCGCCCAGCGGGCCGCCGCGATCGTCGGCGGGCCGGCGCGCAATCTGATCGAGACGGTCGCCGCGGAGATAGCCGAGGACGTGATGACCGACCAGCGAGTGCACGCGGTCGAAGTGGTCGTGCACAAACCTGACGCGCCAATCCCATTGTCGTTCAAAGATGTTGCGGTCGTCGCGCGCCGATCTCGGCGTGGGGGACGGGGCCAGATCGTGCCGCTCGGAGGTGGCCTATGACGCGGGTGGTGCTGTCCATCGGCTCCAACCTCGGCGACCGGATGGCGCGGCTGCAGGCCGCCGTCGACGGACTCGGTGTCTCGGTGCGCGCACTTTCACCGGTCTACGAGACCGACGCCTGGGGTGGTGTGGAGCAGGGAGCGTTCCTCAACGCGATCGTGATCGCCGACGACCCCGGTGCCGACGAACACGAATGGTTGCGGCGCGCACAGGCGCTGGAAGATGCGAACGAACGCGTCCGCGAGGAGAAGTGGGGACCGCGCACCCTCGATGTCGATCTCGTCGCCTGTTACGACACGTCTCCGGCTGGCGGCGTCGAGGTGTTCTCCCGCGACGAGGGCTTGACGCTGCCGCATCCGCTGGCCCATCTGCGGGCCTTCGTGATGGTGCCGTGGCTGGCCGTCGACCCGGACGCCGAACTCACCGTCGCCGGTGAATCCCAGCGCGTCGACCGCCTGCTGACCGAGCTCGAGCCAGTCGACCGGGACGGTGTCCGCTTGACCGGCCTGGTGCTGGGGTTGGGCCACCACGCCCCAACCGACCCAGAACCCGAGGCCTGATGGGGCCGACACGCAAACGCGATCTCACCGCCGCTGTCGTCGGCGTCGCGATCCTGACTTGGCTACTGATGCGGGTCCTCTACCGCTACTTCCCGCCGATCACGCTCTGGACCGGGTTGTCGTTGCTGGCCGTCGCCGCGATCGAGGCCGGCTGGGCGGTGTCGGTGCGAGCCAAGATCGGTGACGGGCAGATCGGTGTCGGTGTCGGCCGGCTGCACCCGTTGACCGTGGCGCGCAGCGTGGTGGTGGCCAAGGCTTCGGCGTGGGTCGGGGCGCTGATGCTGGGCTGGTGGAGCGGCGTGCTGGTCTACCTGTTGTTCCGCCGTAGCGAGCAGGTGGCCGCCAGCTTCATCCCGGGTGCTGCGATAGCGGCCTTGAGCGCCTTGGCTCTGGTCGTGGCGGCGGTCTGGCTGCAGCATTGCTGCAAGTCGCCCGGCGACCCGACCGACGACCCCGACGCTGCCCCGGAGTAGTCCCACAGAGCTCTCTGGGGGTCCCTGGGGGCGAATCGCCGCAGCTCGACGACACGCGGGAGGACATCGCGCGGGTACAGTCACCCCATGACCGTTCTGTCCCGCGGCGCCAGGAATCGGCGCGGCGGCCGCAGGCCGGGTTGGCTGCTCTTGACGGTGTTGCTAGTCCTAGCCATTGCGGCCAGTTCCGCGTTGGTCTTCACCAACCGCGCCGAGCTGCTCAAGCTGGCGGTCATTCTGTCGTTGTGGGCGGCCGTGATCGCGGCGTTCGTATCGGTCATCTACCGCAGGCAAAGCGATCTCGACGCCGCCCGGGCGCGCGACCTGAAACTGGTCTACGACCTGCAGCTTGACCGCGAGATCTCGGCGCGCCGCGAATACGAGCTGAGCGTCGAGTCGCATCTGCGCCGTGAGCTGGCCTCCGAGCTGCGCGCGCAGGCTGCCGATGAGGTCGCAGCCTTGCGCTCGGAGTTGGCCGCACTGCGGGCCAACCTGGAGATCCTGTTCGATGCCGACCTGGGCGACCGGCCCGCACTCGAGGGCGATCGGGGCGGGGACTGGACCCGTGACACGACGACCATGCCGCCGGTGCCCGGGCGTGTCGAGAGCAGCCGCATCACACCGGTGCGCCCCGAGGACACCGGCAGCCGCCCTGTGACCGCGGAGAGCCCGATCATCGACGTTCCCGAAGAACCGCTGGTCCCGCCGTCGCCGTATGCCCCGCCGCCGCCCTCGCCGCGTCGTCGTCGCCGGGCTGAGCCCGCGCCCGAGCCCGAGCCCACGCTGGGGGGATCGCATCGCCGGCCGTCGGAGAACGGTGAACAGCCTGATCAACGGCCATCTGCGCCGCCCCCGCCTGAGCCCCCGGGGCCGGAACCACAATCCGATGTCGCGGCTGCGGCCGCGGCCTTGGCGGCAGAAAAACCTCCCGCCCGCGAGGCACCGGAATGGCGGCCGGTGAATGCCGACGGCCGATGGTTGCCGCCGGGCGCGCCCGACAGCAATTGGGTGGCGAACTCCGCCAGCGGCATCGTCGTCCCGTCGGCTGCTGCCGGCACGCCGGCCGCCGAGCCGCGCGGCAGGCACTGGACCCCGCCGGAAGAAGCCGCACCGGCCGCCGGACCGCAGTCTGAACCCGTCGGCCCGCGGGCCCGCCATTCGGTCGGCGGTTCCAGTTACGGCCAGCCGGACACGGAGGTGCCACAGCCACCCGCGCGGCACCGCGGTGCGCCCGAGGAAGAGCCGCCGCGGAGAAGGGCCCGCGACGGCGAGCAGATTGGTGGCCCGTCGGTCGCCGACCTGCTGGCCCGGCTGCAGGCGAACGGCACACAGGATGGTGGCGGCCGCCGGCGGCGCGAAGATTGACCTCCGGCGCAGGAGGAGCAAGACAGTCAAGTGGGCCAGGTTAGAGTTGTGAAGACCGTCCGGTACCCGCCACAGGACCGGAACGAACACACTCATTGACGTCAGCGAGGTCGTCTACGTGGGGACCCCCAGCGGCTTGCGCCCGGCTCGGCTCAAGGTCGGCATCGTCTCAGCCGGACGCGTCGGTACCGCACTCGGCGTGGCACTGGAACGTGCCGAGCATGTGGTGGTCGCGTGCAGCGCGATCTCGGCGACATCGCGCGGGCTCGCCGAGCGGCGACTTCCCGACACCGAGATCCTGCCGGTCCCAGACGTCGCCGACCGGGCCGAGCTACTGCTGCTCACCGTGCCGGACTCCGAACTGCCCGGGTTGATCAACGGCCTGGCCACGACCGGGGCGGTGCGCCGCGGAACCATTGTCGTGCACACCTCGGGCGCGAACGGAGTGGCGATCCTGGCTCCATTGGCCGAGCAGGGCTGTGTCCCGCTGGCCATTCACCCCGCGATGACGTTCACCGGTGCAGACGAGGACATAGCGCGGCTGTCCGACAGTTGCTTCGGCGTCACCGCGGCCGACGAGATCGGCTACGCCATCGCCCAGTCGCTGGTGCTGGAGATCGGCGGTGAGCCGTTCGGCGTCCGGGAAGACGCGCGAACGCTTTACCACGCGGCCTTGGCGCACGCGAGCAACCACATCGTCACAGTGCTGGCTGACGCACTGGCAGCACTTCGCTCTTCCCTGTCCGGGCAGGAGTTGCTCGGACAGGAACTCGTCGTCGATGCCCCCGGTGGACTGGCGGAACGGATCGTTGGACCGTTGGCCCGCGCCGCGCTGGAGAACACTCTGCAGCGCGGCCAGGCGGCATTGACCGGACCGGTGGCGCGCGGCGACGCCGCCGCTGTCGCGAGTCATCTCGCCGCCCTTGACAAGGTGGATTCTGAACTGGCGCAAGCATATTGCGCGAACTCGCTGCGCACCGCCCAGCGTGCGCACGCTCCGGAGGAGGTTGTTGAGGTGTTGGCCGAATGGTCAGGGCAAGGACGGCGGCGGTGAAGGCCGGCCCACAGTTCACCGCCGGGCAGCTCAACGTGTACCCGTCGCCGACGGCCGTATCCGACGTCACTCGCGCGCTGCGACACACCGGACGGCGGGTGATGCTGGTGCCGACCATGGGTGCGCTGCACGACGGTCATCTGGCGCTGGTTCGTTCCGCCAAGCGAGTGCCCGGCGCGGTTGTCGTGGTGTCGATCTTCGTCAACCCCTTGCAGTTTGGGCCCAGCGAAGACCTCGACGCCTATCCGCGCACCCTGGACTCCGACCTCGAGCTGTTGCGCGCCGAAGGAGTCGAGGTGGTGTTCACGCCGAACGTATCGGCGATGTATCCGTTCGGCCCGCGGACCACGGTGCACCCAGGTCCGTTGGGCGTCCAACTCGAAGGTTCCTCGCGGCCAGGGCATTTCGCCGGCATGCTGACAGTCGTGTTGAAACTGCTGCAGATCGTGCGGCCGGATCGCGCGTTCTTCGGTGAGAAGGACTACCAGCAGCTGGCCTTGATCCGGCAGATGGTCGACGACCTCAACGTCGACGTCCGCATCGTCGGTGTGCCGATCGTGCGGGAGTCCGACGGTCTGGCCATGTCGTCGCGCAACCGCTACCTCACCGCCGATGAACGCGAGCAAGCCGGTGCGTTGTCGGCGGCGCTTCTGGCCGGGATGTACGCCGCCGCCGGAGGTGCTGACGCGGCGCTGGATGCGGCCCGAGCGGTCCTCGACGAGGTCCCCGCCTTCGAGCTCGACTACCTGGAAGTGCGTGGCCCGCAACTGGAACCCGCGCCCGCCTACGGTCCGGGCCGGCTGCTGGTCGCCGCCCGCCTCGGTACCACCAGGCTGCTGGACAACATCGCTGTCGACCTGTCGACCGACACCGCTCCGCACGGTGTCGGCAATGGTGAGCGCAACGAAATAACCTGGAGAAATTGATGTTTCGGACGATGTTGAAGTCCAAGATTCACCGCGCCACCGTCACGCACGCCGATCTGCACTACGTTGGATCTGTCACCGTCGACGCCGACTTGATGGACGCCGCCGACCTGCTCGAAGGTGAGCAGGTGACGATCGTCGACATCGACAACGGCGCGCGCCTCGAGACCTACGTAATCACCGGGCAGCGCGGCACTGGAGTGATCGGAATCAATGGTGCGGCAGCTCATCTGGTCCACCCGGGTGATCTGGTCATTCTGATCGCCTATGGCGTCATGGACGATGCGGAGGCGCGACCCTACCGGCCGCGGGTGGTGTTCGTCGACGCCGACAATCGGCAGATCGACATCGGTGACGACCCGGCATTCGTGCCCGATGACGTCACCGACCTGCTGTCGCCTCGGACGGTGGGATAGCCGTGCTGCTGGCCATCGACGTCCGCAACACCCACACCGTCGTCGGGTTGATCTCCGGCTCCGGTGATCATGCAAAAGTGACGCAGCAGTGGCGGATTCGCACCGAATCGGAAGTGACCGCCGACGAGTTGGCGCTCACCATAGAGGGTCTGATCGGCGACGACTCCGAGCGCCTTACCGGCGCGACCGGGTTGTCCACCGTCCCCTCGGTCATGCATGAGGTCCGAGTGATGCTCGACCAGTACTGGCCCAGCGTGCCGCATGTGCTCATCGAGCCCGGCGTGCGCACCGGGATCCCCCTGCTCGTCGACAATCCCAAGGAGGTCGGCGCCGACCGAATAGTGAACTGCTTGGCCGCCTACGGCAAGTTCAGGTCGGCCGCTATCGTGGTGGACTTCGGCTCGTCGATCTGCGTCGACGTCGTCTCGGCCAAGGGCGAATTCCTCGGCGGGGCAATCGCTCCCGGCGTCCAGGTGTCCTCGGACGCGGCGGCGGCGCGTTCGGCGGCCTTGCGCCGGGTCGAGCTCACCCGGCCGCGGTCGGTGGTCGGCAAGAACACCGTGGAGTGCATGCAGGCCGGGGCGCTGTTCGGATTCGCCGGGCTGGTGGACGGATTGGTGAACCGGATCCGGGAGGATGTCGACGGCTTCGCCGGCTCCGATGTCGCCGTGGTGGCCACCGGTCATTCCGCGCCGCTGATGCTGCCCGACCTGCGCGCCGTGCAGCACTACGACCAACACCTGACTCTGGATGGGCTACGGATGGTCTACGAACGCAACCGTGACAACCAGCGCCGGCCCCGGTGATTCTTTACGATTTCGGCGCGTTTTCGTTCGCCGACCGGCGGTCTGCGCGCCGAGATCACTAGAAAAATGTGCGCACCAGGTCGGTCACCCGGCCGTGCTTGTCGAGCACCGGAATCAGCTGCCACTTGTCGAACACCGTGCATGGGTGGGACACCCCGAACGAGATCCAGCTGCCGACGTCGACGATTTCTTGGGCGGTCGGCGACAAGCGCAGGAACGCGTGCTGATCGTTGAGCGCGACGACCTCACACCCCGCCAAGGCGTCATCCACCCAGCCCGGTCCACACCGAAGTCGTTGTGGCACAGGGAAACCCTGATCGAAAGAAACGTCACGGCGGCCCATCGTCAGCAGCGCCAGTCCTGCCTCGGGTCGCGAGCAGACCTGCGCCCACACGTGCATCGCCGCCGTGAACCCGCCGGGGTGCGCCCCCGGCCTGGTCAACGGTGAGGTCCGCAGGTACAGCCCATCGTCATTGGTCAGATACGCGCCGCTGCGCATAATCGTGCGCCAATCACCGGCCAATGCCTGCGCTACCAGGTCGAAATGTGTACTGCCGCCTGCGGTCACGATGACATCAGCCGCTTCACACAATGACGCCAGCCGCAGCGCGGTCGCGCGCATCCACGTCAGGTAGTCCCGCACCCGCTCGACTCCGTCGGTCGACACGTCGTGGCCCAGTGCGGCCTCGTAGCCGGCCACCCCGACCAGCCGAAGCCGCGGGCTGGCCACCGCGGCGGCTGCCACTGCGTCGGCGGCGGCGTCGTCGCGGCAGCCGGTGCGGGTGCCCGCCGCGCCGAGCTCGACGCAGACATCGACTGGGCGCCGGGCGCCTGCGGCCTGCAGTGCTTCGGTCATCAGCGAAACGCCACGAACCGAATCCACCCAGCAGATGAGGCGGAACTCGGGGTCTTCGTCCAGCTCGGTGGCCAGCCAGGCCAGTCCCGCGGCGTCGACCAGTTCATTGGCCAGCACCACCTCGCGCACCCCGAACGCCCGGTAGGTCCGCACCTGGCTGATCGTCGCGGCCGTCACCGCGCACGCGCCGGCATCGAACTGCCGGGCCAGCAGTTGGACAGACATGTGCGTCTTGCCGTGCGGAGCCAGCTCGACACCGTGCCGCGCACACCAGCCCGCCATCGTGGCCAGGTTGTGGCTCAGCGCCTCGGCGGACAGAACGCACACCGGTCCCAGCGGCCCTGCGTCGAACAGATTGGGCGCGCCGGCGCAGATTTGGGCCGCGGTCTGGCCCGCCCACGCGGTGGGCAGACCCTTGAATCGCCAGTCGACGGGGTCGTTGGCCAGTGCTGCCACCGCGGTCGCGTTTAGGAGGGACCTCATGACCTCATTTAAGCTGGCATGTCGTGAGCTCTGCAGATACCCCGGATACCGACCATGCAGGCACGGACGTCCCCGAGCAGTTCCGGATCCGCCAGGGCAAGCGCGAGGCTCTATTGGCCGCTGGGAAGGATCCGTACCCGGTTTCGGTGCCCCGCACCCATTCGCTGGCGCAGATCCGCGCGGCCTACCCTGACCTGGCCGCCGACACCGCGACCGGCGATTTCGTCGGCGTCACCGGCCGGGTGGTGTTTGCCCGCAACTCCGGCAAGCTGTGCTTCGCCACGCTGCAGGAAGGCGACGGCACCCAGCTGCAGGCGATGATCAGCCTCGCCGGTGTCGGCGAGGCGGCTTTGGAGGCGTGGAAGGCCGAGGTCGACCTCGGTGACATCGTGTTCGTGCACGGCGAGGTGATCAGTTCCCGCCGTGGTGAGCTGTCGGTGCTGGCCGATTCCTGGCTGATGGCCAGCAAGGCTTTGCGCCCGCTGCCCGTCGCCCACAAGGAGATGAGCGAGGAGTCCCGGGTTCGGCAGCGTTATGTCGACCTGATCGTGCGCCCGCAGGCCCGCGATGTGGCCCGACAGCGCATCGCGGTTGTCCGGGCCGTGCGTAACGCGTTGGAGCGTCGAGGTTTCCTCGAAGTCGAGACGCCGATGCTGCAGACGCTGGCCGGTGGTGCGGCCGCTCGTCCGTTCGTCACCCACTCCAACGCCCTCGACGCGGACTTGTACCTGCGGATCGCCCCGGAGTTGTTCCTGAAGCGGTGTGTGGTCGGCGGCCTGGAGAAGGTTTTCGAGCTGAATCGGAACTTCCGAAACGAAGGTGCGGATTCCTCACATTCGCCGGAATTCTCGATGCTCGAGACTTATCAGGCGTGGGGAACGTATGACGATTCGGCGATCGTCACCCGCGAACTTATTCAAGAAGTGGCGGACGAGGCGATCGGCACCCGGCAAGTCCCATTGCCGGACGGGACAATCTATGACGTCGACGGTGAATGGGCGTCGATACAAATGTACCCATCGTTGTCCGAAGCTCTTGGTGACGAGATCACACCCGACACATCGGTCGAATACTTACTCGCTATTGCCGACCGACTTGAGGTGGAGATCCCGCGGGATCGTGGATACGGGCACGGCAAGCTCGTCGAAGAACTGTGGGAGCACACGGTCGGGGACACATTGTGGGCCCCGACATTCGTCAAGGACTTCCCCGTCGAGACCGCACCGCTGACCCGGCAGCACCGCAGTATTCCTGGCGTGACCGAGAAGTGGGATCTCTATGCGCGCGGAATGGAGTTGGCGACGGGCTACTCCGAGCTGGTCGACCCGATTGTTCAGCGCGAGCGTTTCGAGGCCCAAGCCAGGGCCGCGGCCGCCGGGGACGACGAGGCGATGGCACTTGATGAGGACTTCCTGGCCGCGATGGAGTACGCGATGCCGCCGACTACCGGAACCGGAATGGGCATCGATCGCCTGCTGATGGTTCTCACCGGCTTGTCAATTAGGGAAACGGTATTGTTCCCGATTGTTCGCCGACATGGCTGAAGTGCACTTATCCAATCCTTGTTGAATGCCGTGTGCCAATGTGGCAGATTGGTGGCACAGTGAGGAAGACGCTCAACCATCGGTTGTTGTGCGCAGGCATAAGGATTCAGTGAGAAATGGCCAAGAAAGTAACCGTCACTCTCGTCGACGATTTCGACGGGGCAGGCGCCGCGGATGAAACGGTCGAATTCGCGCTCGACGGTGTGAGCTATGAGATCGATCTTTCCTCGAAGAATGCCCAGAAACTCCGCAATGATCTCAAGCAGTGGGTTGAGGCCAGCCGTCGCGTCGGTGGCCGTCGCCGTGGCCGCTCGGGTCCGGCGGGCCGTGGGCGTGCCTCGATCGACCGGGAGCAGAGCGCCGCGATCCGCGACTGGGCACGCCGCAACGGTCATAAGGTGTCGACGCGGGGACGCATCCCGGCCGACATCATCGACGCCTTCCACGCCGCAACGTAGATCCGCATCGGGCTTTTGCCTGTCTGGCCTTCTCGGCCATTTGCCGCAAGCGCACGTGTCAGCCCCGTTCGCTTGCGGCGAAGCGGCCGTCGGTGATTACCGGAAACGTTTCGTTGCCCTGCCGCGTTGGTGTGCTAGGTCTGCACCGCTAGAGACGCGGTATGGGTGGGCAAGGGAGGACGCCTCCCGGAGCCTCCCATTAGAGTGGACGACAGGTACGTGGTGACTACCGCTGTACCTAATCGTGAGGAGAGCAGGTAACCGACGATGTTCGAGAGATTTACCGACCGTGCCCGCAGGGTCGTCGTCCTGGCTCAAGAAGAAGCCCGGATGCTCAACCACAACTACATCGGGACCGAGCACATCCTGTTGGGCCTTATTCATGAGGGTGAAGGCGTAGCCGCCAAGTCGCTGGAGTCGCTGGGCATCTCGCTCGAGGGTGTTCGCAGCCAGGTCGAGGAGATCATCGGGCAGGGCCAACAGGCGCCGTCCGGGCACATCCCGTTCACCCCCCGCGCCAAGAAGGTGCTGGAGCTGAGCCTGCGCGAGGCGCTGCAGCTCGGCCACAACTACATCGGCACCGAGCACATTCTGCTCGGCCTGATCCGTGAGGGCGAAGGTGTGGCCGCCCAGGTGCTGGTGAAGCTCGGCGCCGAACTGACCCGGGTGCGTCAGCAGGTCATCCAGTTGCTGTCCGGCTATCAGGGCAAGGAGACCGCGGAAGCCGGTACCGGCGGCCGCGGTGGCGAGTCGGGCAACCCGTCCACGTCGCTCGTCCTCGACCAGTTCGGCCGCAATCTGACCGCGGCCGCCATGGAGGGCAAGCTCGACCCGGTTATCGGCCGTGAGAAGGAAATCGAGCGGGTGATGCAGGTGCTGAGCCGGCGCACCAAGAACAACCCGGTGCTGATCGGTGAGCCCGGCGTCGGCAAGACCGCCGTGGTGGAGGGCCTGGCCCAGGCGATCGTGCACGGTGAGGTTCCCGAGACGCTCAAGGACAAGCAGCTCTACACCCTTGACCTCGGGTCGCTGGTGGCCGGCAGCCGTTACCGCGGTGATTTCGAGGAACGCCTCAAGAAGGTGCTCAAGGAGATCAACACCCGCGGCGACATCATCCTGTTCATCGACGAGCTGCACACGCTCGTCGGGGCGGGTGCCGCCGAGGGCGCCATCGACGCGGCTTCGATTCTGAAGCCCAAGCTGGCTCGTGGCGAGTTGCAGACGATCGGCGCCACCACGCTCGACGAGTACCGCAAGTACATCGAGAAGGACGCCGCCCTGGAGCGCCGGTTCCAGCCGGTTCAGGTTGGTGAGCCGACGGTGGCGCACACCATCGAGATCCTCAAGGGTCTTCGCGACCGGTACGAGGCGCATCACCGGGTGTCGATCACCGACGCCGCGATGGTCGCGGCGGCCACCCTGGCCGACCGCTACATCAACGACCGGTTCCTGCCCGACAAGGCGATCGACCTGATCGACGAGGCCGGTGCCCGGATGCGAATCCGCCGGATGACCGCTCCGCCAGACCTGCGCGAGTTCGATGAGAAGATCGCCGACGCGCGCCGGGAGAAGGAGTCCGCGATCGACGCGCAGGACTTCGAGAAGGCCGCCAACCTGCGGGACCGGGAGAAGCAACTGGTCGCTCAGCGTGCTGAGCGCGAAAAGCAGTGGCGTTCAGGTGATCTCGACGTGGTGGCTGAGGTCGACGACGAGCAGATCGCCGAGGTCCTTGGTAACTGGACCGGCATCCCGGTGTTCAAGCTGACCGAGGAGGAGACCACTCGGCTGCTGCGCATGGAAGATGAGCTGCACAAGCGGATCATCGGGCAGGAGGATGCTGTTCGCGCAGTGTCCAAGGCCATCCGCCGTACTCGTGCCGGCCTGAAAGATCCCAAGCGGCCGTCGGGCTCGTTCATCTTCGCCGGCCCGTCCGGTGTCGGTAAGACCGAGCTGTCCAAGGCGCTGGCGGAGTTCCTGTTCGGCGACGACGACGCACTCATCCAGATCGACATGGGCGAATTCCATGACCGTTTCACCGCATCGCGGTTGTTCGGTGCCCCGCCCGGATATGTCGGGTACGAAGAGGGCGGCCAGCTCACCGAGAAGGTCAGAAGGAAGCCGTTCTCGGTCGTGCTGTTCGACGAGATCGAGAAGGCCCACCAGGAGATCTACAACACTCTGTTGCAGGTTCTCGAGGACGGCCGTCTGACCGACGGTCAAGGCCGCACGGTCGACTTCAAGAACACCGTGCTGATCTTCACCAGCAACCTCGGGACATCTGATATTTCAAAGGCCGTCGGTCTCGGCTTCACCCAGGGTGGCGGTGAGAACAACTACGAGCGGATGAAGCAGAAGGTCAACGACGAGCTGAAGAAGCACTTCCGCCCGGAGTTCCTGAACCGCATCGACGACATCATCGTCTTCCACCAGTTGACTCGCGACGAGATCATCCGGATGGTCGATCTGATGGTGAACCGAGTGTCCAAGCAGCTCAAGGCCAAGGACATGGAGATGGAGCTGACGGACAAGGCGAAGGCGCTGCTGGCCAAGCGCGGCTTCGACCCGGTGTTGGGTGCCCGGCCGCTGCGTCGGACCATCCAGCGCGAGATCGAGGACGCCCTGAGCGAGAAGATCCTCTTCGAGGAGGTCGGCCCAGGTCAGCTGGTCACCGTCGACGTCGAGAACTGGGACGGCGAAGGCGCCGGCGAGGACGCGAAGTTCACCTTCATCGGTGGACCCAAGCGCGTCGAGCCCGTCGAGCCGGACCTGGCCAGCGCCGGCACCGCCAGCGAGTAACCGAGCAACGACAAAGGCCCCCGACAATGTCGGGGGCCTTTTCGTGCGGCCCCGCCGGGTGGTCGGTAAATACTGTGCGACTGTATCGATTCGCGCGCCCGCGACCGCTACCCTCTGCTCATGCTTGTGGTTACCACGAACGACATTCCGGGCTGGGAGATCCAGCGGGTATGCGGTGAGGTGTTCGGCCTCACTGTGCGATCGCGCAATGCCTTCTCTCAGATGGGTGCGGGATTCAAGAGCATGTTCGGCGGCGAGCTGCAGGGCATGACCAAGAACCTCGCCGAGAGCCGCAACGAGGCGATGAACCGCTTGATGAACGAGGCCCGCAACCGCGGCGGCAACGCGATCATCGGTATGCGCTTCGACACCACCGAACTCGGCGATGTCTGGACCGAGATCTGTGCCTACGGCACCGCCGTGCAGGCCGTCCCAATCAGCGACGGCGCCAAGTACACCGCACAGCAGCTGGGTTACGGCGCCAGCTAAACCCGCGCGGGTATAGCATCCTCGGGGTAAGGACGAGTCGAGGAATCTGGTGAAACTCCAGAACGGTCGCGCCACTGTTGACAGTCAGACCCGAAGCTCGTCAGTGTTCATCTTGGGACGCGCAGCTCCCTGAAAGGACTCCGATGACAACTCCGCAAACACAGTCAGGCCGGTCCAGGGCCGTCGACCTGTCGGCCACCAAGGCCGTCGTCTGGCTCTCGCTGACCGCGTTCTTCGCGCTGCTGGTCCTGTACTTCGTCGGCGTCGACCAAGGCGCCACCTCGGTATTCGGCGACAACATGTACATCCACGAATTCGTGCATGACGCCCGCCATCTGCTCGGCTTCCCCTGCCACTGAGTCAGAGGAATCCAGCTAAAAAAATGGAAAAGTCAATAATCTGGCGCGGCATTCTGGCCGGCGCCCTTGCTGGCGTGCTCGGATTTGTCTGGTCGAAGATCTTCATCGAGCCGATCATCGGGCGGGCTATCGATTTCGAGGACGGCACTGCCGCAGCTCACGAGGCCATGGAGACGGTGTCCGGGCACGGGCATGCCCATGAAGAAGGCGGCGAGCTCTTCACCAGGGCTGTGCAGTCCAACATCGGTATGGGCCTGGGCGTGCTGCTCTTCAGCGTGGCTCTGGGCGCGTTGTTCGCGGTGGTGTTCTGCGTGGCGTACAGCCGGATCAGCAATGTGTCGGCTCGTAAGCTCGCAGTGCTGACCGCCGGCGCGATGCTCATCGCACTGTGGGTGGTTCCCGCGCTCAAGTACCCGCCCAGCCCACCGGCGACTAGCCTCGACGAAACCATCAAGCAGCGCGCTCTGCTCTACCTGCTGATGGTTGCGCTGTCCGCGCTGTTCATGGTTGCCTCGGTCTACCTCGCCTTCCAGCTCACGCCGAAATTGGGCGCCTGGAACGCGACTCTGGCGGCGGGCGGTGCCTACATTGTCGCGGTCGCGATCGTGATGCTCATCCTGCCGACGATCAACGAGACGCCCGGCCCGATGGTCAACGAGGCCGGGACGATCGTGTTCGGCGGATTCCCCGCGGTCGATCTGTACGAGTTCCGGTTGTATGCCCTTGGCACTCAGGTGATCGTCTGGACGACGATCGGCCTGGCCGGTGCGGCAATGCTGTCCCGGTTGCTCGATAGCAAGCAACGGGAGACCATCCCTGCGTGAGCGACGCTTGCGGAGCGAACCATAGGCGGATACACAGCTACCTCGCTTGCGAGGGAGCAGCGTGAGTGAGGTCGTCCGGCTGACCGTGGTGTCACATGCCATGACCGATGCCATGGCAGCCGGGCGATTTCCGGCCGACGAAGCGCTAAATGCGCTTGGCGCCCGTCAGCTTGACGGGCTTGATGTCGGCGCTGTCGACACGGTGCTGTGCGGGCCCGAGACGCGGACCCGCCAGACCGCCGAACTGCTCGGCTTGTCGGCGCTGGTCGATGCCCGGCTCGCTGACCTGGATTGCGGTCACTGGCGCGGGTTGAGCCTCGACAGGGTGCAGCCCGGGCAACTCGCGCGCTGGCTCACCGAACCCGACAGCTGCCCGCATGACGGTGAATCGGTTGTCGCGTTGATCGGCCGGGTGCGCGGTTGGCTGGCCGATATCAGCCGGACGCCGGGCCGCGTCGTGGCGATCACTCACCCCGCTGTGATCCGTGCGGTAATCCTGAATGCGCTGGATGCACCGCCGAAATCGTTCTGGCGCATCGATATTGCGCCGGCCAGCCGCACCACATTGCACCATCGCGGAATGGTGTGGGCGCTTCGCTCAGCGGTACCGGGGCAGTAACCCGAAGACCTGCTTGATGATCGTCATCGCCCAGCCGCCGGCGTTGGCGCTATGGAAGCGCGGCCAGTTGAACTGGAAGCTGACCACCCACGCCTGCCCGGTGCGGTCGACGGCGTACCAACTGAATGTCATGTCGCCGGGTAGATTTCCGGCTTTGGCGGCGATGTAGGGCCATTCGGCTGTGTCGAGGTCGATGCCCGCGGTCTCGGACATGACGTCCTTGACCTGGGCCGCGCGCCCGACGGCGTTGCGCTGCAAGCCGGCGTGCACGCGGCAGATGTCCTCGGCGTTGCCGTACCACTCGGCGCCGTAGGCCGAGCCCGGCGCGTGGGTGCGATATGGGTCGGGGTCATACGGCCGGGAATCGGCGTCGTGCAACAGGTTTGCACGTTCCTGCGGCATGGCGGCGGTCTTCCACTCTTGCCGCACGTCGGGGTTGCCCCAGCCGATCGCGAACAGTTCGCGCATGGTGGGGAACGGTGTCATGCTCGCCGGGTCGTGGTGGCCCGCAGCGACCAGTGCCTCTTCGATCGCGTGGGTGCCGAGGCGCCCGATCAGTAGATCGGTGGCCATGTTGTCGCTCGTGGCGATCATCTTGCCCGCGGCCTGGCGCACGGTGATCTGCGAGCCGGGTGGCAGCTTGTCGAAGCCCGACGTACCGAGTTTCTTCCCCTCGGCGGTGATGGTGAGTTTGTCGTCCCAGTTCAATGTGCCTGCTGTGATCGCACTTTCGACCGCGTACAGCACGTACGTTTTGAAAATCGAAGCGAGCGGCAGGGATTCAGCGGTGTTGGTGCCGGCGACCTTTTCGCAGCGGCCGTCGTTGACCTTGGATACCTGCCACGAATAGCGGGCCCCGGTGCGGCTCAATGCCGTGTCGACATCCTGCCACGAGTCGATCTTGGGTTTCACGGTGTCGACCACGAATCGCCTGACGAAAGTGTCGTCCCCGATCCGCAGGTCGATGTCCTGGCGCGCACCGTAAGAGGTCAGCAGATGCAGGGTGGCGACATTCGCGCCGATGTCCGCCCCGGCCAGCGTGTAGGGCCGGTCCCACCACAGGGAGTCCATGCTGTGCGCGACCGGGTCCACCATGTCGGCGGTGGCTAGCGTCTTGACGTTTTCCGGTCCGATCGGCCAGTCCGAGTTCAGCATGTCCATGACCTGCTTGGCCCGCACTGCGGTGGGAGTGTTGAGGTCGATCCGGACACCCGCGCCGGCGTTCGCCGGTGGTGCGGGTGCCGGTGCGCAGCTCGTTGCCAGGGCGGCGGCGGATGCGATCACGGTGGCAACAGCCACCGCGGTCCGGCGCACCTGGCGTGCGCTACGCCTTGGCGCCGGTCCCGGCAACGTCCAACACAACCTCGAACTCGAGCAGATGGGCACCCTTGGCCACCGGGTTGGCGCGTTCACCGGCGTGCGCGTGGATCGCCGGTCCGGTTGCCCACGCCTGGAAGGCTTCTTCGGACTCCCACGTGGTCACGACGAAGTAGCGGTCCTCGCCCTTGACCGGTCGCAGCAACTGGAACCCGAGGAACCCCGGCTGGTTGTCGACGGCGTGGGCGCGGTTGGCGAACCGCTTCTCCAGTTCGGGGCCGGCACCCGGTGGAATCTCGATTGCGTTGATCTTCACCACGGACATGGCGCAAGGTTACCGCGCCCGCAGACGGCAGTGGCCGACCACGCAAGATGAAACCGTGAGCTCCGAATCGTTGACGCACCGGGGCGGTGCCGGCCGCCCGCTGGTGTTGGTGCACGGCCTGATGGGGCGCGGCACCACGTGGTCGCGGCAGGTTTCCTGGCTGACCGGATTCGGTGCGGTCTACACCTACGATGCGCCCTGGCACCGCGGCCGTGACGTCGACGATCCCGCTCCGGTCAGCACTGAACGATTCGTCGCCGACCTTGGCGACGCCGTCGACACCCTGGGCGGTCCGGCGGTGCTCATCGGCCACTCGATGGGCGGGCTGCACTCGTGGTGTCTGGCCGCACAGCGCCCGGATCTGGTGAGCGCGCTGGTAGTCGAGGACATGGCACCGGACTTCGTCGGCCGCACCACTGGCGCGTGGGAGCCGTGGGTGCATGCGCTGCCCGTCGAATACTCCACTGCCGAACAGGTTTACGACGAATTCGGGCCGGTCGCGGGACGGTACTTCCTGGAGGCGTTCGACCGGACGGCGACCGGCTGGCGCCTGCATGGCCAGCCCGCCCGCTGGTTGGAGATCGCCGCGCAGTGGGGGACGAGGGACTACTGGCAGCAGTGGCAGTCGGTCCGTGCGCCGGTGTTGCTCATCGAGGCGGGTGATTCGGTGGCACCGGCTGGGCAGATGCGCCGGATGGCTGAGCTGGCCGGGCCGGCCAGTCGGTATGTCCATGTGCCGGGCGCAGGGCACCTCGTGCACGACGACGCACCGGACCGCTACCGGGAGGCCGTCGAGACGTTCCTAGCGGCGCTCCCCGAGCACACCTGACGACGGCCATGCCGGGTGTTGTTCGAAACGGGTGCGGACGGCGTCAAGGTCGTGGGTGACCCGGCGCTCGTCGGCGTCGTCGAAGAGCGGACCGACCATCGGCGCGCTGATCCGGAATTGATCGGCATGCAGCCGGAGTTTCTTCAGGATGGTGATCAACGCAGCCATGGCAGCAATGCTCCGACAGAAAAGATACCGCCAACAGTGGCAGTAATGACAGCATGGGATAATATTCTGCCATGACCTTGAAGAGTGTCTCGGCACTGGTGCTCGAAGGTCTCGCGGTGTTCGAGTTCGGGGTGATCTGCGAGGTCTTCGGCATCGACAGATCCGCGGACGGCGTACCCAACTTCGATTTCAAGGTCTGCGGACCGCAGCCGGGCAAACCGCTGCGTACGAGCGTCGGGGCCCAGCTGGTGCCCGATCACGGCCTGGATGCCCTGGTGGGCGCTGATGTGGTGGCGGTATCGGCGGTGACGGGCCCGGTCGAGGCGTACCCGCCCGAGGCGCTGGCAGCGCTGCGGGCCGCCCATGCCGCCGGGTCGACGATCCTGACCGTCTGTTCGGGCGCCTTCGTCGCGGGGGAGGCGGGGTTGCTCGACGGTCGACGGTGCACCACGCACTGGATGCATGCCGACGAACTCGCCCGCCGCTACCCGACCGCGATCATCGACCGCAATGTGCTGTTCGTGGACGACGGTGATCTGGTCACCAGCGCGGGCACCGCAGCCGGCATCGACGCCAGCCTGCATCTCGTCCGCCGGGAACTCGGCAGCACGGTCACCAACATCATCGCGCGGCGGATGGTGGTGCCGCCGCAACGCGACGGCGGTCAGCGCCAGTACATCGAGCAACCGATACCAGTGCGATGTTCGGAAGGCTTTGCTCCACAACTGGATTGGATACTGTCCAATCTCGACAAGCCGCATACGGTGGCCAGCATGGCCCGGCGGGCCAACATGTCAGCGCGCACATTCGCCCGGCGCTTCGTCGAAGAGGCCGGCACCACACCGATGCAGTGGGTCACCGATCAGCGGGTGCTCTACGCCCGCCGGATGCTCGAGGAAACCGATCTGGATGTCGACCGCATCGCCGAGCGGGCCGGTTTCGGCACCGCCACGCTGCTACGGCACCATTTCCGCCGGATCGTCGGCGTCACGCCGTCGGACTACCGGCGCCGCTTCGCTCGTTCGGCCTAATCGGCGGGCCCTGCATTGTCGCCTTCGCCTGCAAGCGCGAACCGGCCGTCGGCCGTCTGCTCCACCAGCCCGTCCACCAGCAGCGAGTCCAGTGCGCGGTCCCGCTGCGCGGTGTCGGTCAGCCAGACCACATCGAGCTGTTCCCGCAGGACGGGCGAAGAACTGCCCCGCAGTACGTCGAGCAGTCGCCCGCGCACCTGCCGATCGGTACCCGCATAGCGTTGCGACGGGCGCGGCGCGGTGGTGGCTGGTGGGTATCCAGCCGCCCGCCATGCGCAGACGCTGAGCGGGCAGACGCCGCATTTGGGCGACCGAGCCGTGCACACAGTCGCGCCGAGTTCCATCAGTGCAGCGGAAAACACCGGAGCTGTTTGATCATTGGGCAACAGTGCGGCCACGTCGGCGAGGTCACGGACGGCGGACGGATTGCCGGCCTCGGCCAGTCCGTGCACCGCGCGGGCGACCACCCGGCGCACGTTGGTATCCACCACGGGCACGCTCTGTCCATAGGCGAAGCAGGCGACGGCGCGGGCGGTGTAGGCGCCGACTCCTGGCAGGGTCAGCAGGACGTCGACGTCGTCGGGCACCCGGTCGTCGTGTTCGGTGGCGATCGCGATGGCGCATTCGTGCAGCCGCTTGGCCCGGCGCGGGTAGCCCAGCTTGCCCCACGCCCGCAGCACGTCGGCAGCGCTTGCGGCGGCCGTCGCCGACGGTGTCGGCCAGCGCGCCACCCAGTCCAGCCAGATCGGTGCGACCCGGGCGACCGGGGTTTGCTGCAGCATGAACTCGCTGACCAGGATCTGCCACGCCGTCACATCGGGCTCACGCCACGGCAGGTCGCGGCGTTCGCGCTCATACCAGTCGACGAGCTCAGCACAAATGGAACTCATATCGTTTTGCGGTGAAAGAGAGTGCAGAATGTGGACCATGCCGAACACCAGTCCCGTAACCGCTTGGAAGGCACTCAAGGAGGGTAACGAGCGATTCGTCGCCGGCCGGCCCGAGCATCCGAGCCAGGGCATCGAGGACCGGGCGAGGCTGGCTGGTGAGCAGCGCCCGACGGCCGTCGTCTTCGGTTGCGCCGACAGCCGTGTTGCCGCGGAGATCATCTTCGACCAGGGCCTCGGTGACATGTTCGTGGTGCGCACCGCGGGTCATGTCATCGACTCCGCTGTGCTCGGCTCGATCGAGTACGCGGTCGGCGTGCTCAACGTGCCGTTGATCGCCGTACTCGGACACGACAGCTGTGGCGCGGTGAAAGCAACCCTGTCCGCTCTCGACGAGGGGGCGGTGCCGGGCGGCTATATCCGTGATCTGGTCGAGCGCGTCACGCCGTCGATTCTGCTGGGCCGCCGCGACGGGCTGACCCGCGTCGACGAGTTCGAGGCCCGCCATGTGATCGAGACCGGAACCCAGCTGCTGGGCCGGTCCGTCCTCATCGCCGAGCGGGTCGCGGCCGGGAGTCTGGCGATCGTCGGGCTCACGTATCACCTGGCCGACGGCAAGGTTGCGCTGCGTGATCACCTCGGCGATATCGGCGAATAACCACTTTTTCAGCTAGCGAACAAGGCGACACGCCGGGCGGGGTCGGACAACTCGCGGTGACCTGGGCTTACCGTGAGAACGTGCTGGATCTCGAACCGCGTGGACCTCTACCCTCGCAAATCTATTGGCGACGCCGTGGCCTTGCGATCGGCATCGTCGCTGTGGTCGCTGCCATCGTTGTCGGAATTGCCTTCGTGATCTTCAGCGGTGGCTCCGACTCGAAGAGCACCGTCAAGACCACCACCGCGGCGGGGTCGCAAAATCCTCAGCCGGAGAACAAGACTCCCGTCGTCGCGCCGCCGGCCCCGGCCGCTGGCCCGGTCGTGGCCGCGCCGATGGCAACTCCGACCGAGGCCGTCATGCCGCCGCCGGTTCTCAAGGAAGGCGATGACTGCCCGGATTCCAACCTGGCGGTCAAGGGCATCACCAACCAGCCGCAGTACGTCATCGGCGATCAGCCGAAGTTCACCATGGTCGTGACCAATATCGGCTTGGTGGCCTGCAAGCGTGACGTGGGCGCGGCCGTGCTGGCCGCCTACGTCTACTCGCTGGACGGCCACCGGCTCTGGTCCAACCTGGACTGCGCGCCGTCCAACGAGACGCTGGTCAAGACCTTCAACCCGGGCGAGCAGGTGACCACCGAGGTCACTTGGACCGGGATGGGCTCGGCACCGCAATGCCCGCTTCCGCGCCAGCCGATCGGTCCGGGCACCTACAACCTGATGGTTCAGTTGGGCAATCTGCGGTCGGCGACGGTGCCGTTCATCCTCGCCGACGCGCCCGCACCCGGTGCCGCGCCGGCTGCCGGTGAGCAGCCGCCTGCTGGGGCTCCTGGCGAGGCGCCGCCACCCGCTCCCGCCGGGTAGACAGCTCCACGCCTGTCACGTTGAGTTCGCCTTCAGTGCGTTAGACCAGGCGATCGGCGATCGTCGACTCGGCCAGCTGCGACAAACCCTCGCGAACGTGCCGTGCCCACATGGCACCGATGCCCTCGACGGACTGCAGGTCGGTGGCGCTGGCGGCCAGCAAGCCCTGTAGCGAGCCGAAGCGCCGCACCAGAAGATCGACATGGGCGAACTGCAAACGTGGGATGCCGGCCATCGCCCGATAGCCACGCGCACTCAGCGCGGAGTCCTGCGCATCAGCAGTCGAGGGGTACCCGAACACCCGCGACAGCGCGGTGAAGTCCAGCAGCTCGGTGTCCGACAGCGAGTCCAGTTCGGCCAGCGTCGAGGCCACCTGAGACTTGGACGGCGGGTCGGGGTTGGCGTGATAGTCGCGCATGATCAGCTCGCGAGCTGTGTCGTTGCCGCCGAGCAACTCCTCGAGCTGCAGTCGCAACTGCCGACCGTCAGTCCCGAGTTCGACTGCGTCATAATCGATTTCGAGTCCGATGCGGCGCACCATCTCCAGCCGCTGCACCACCGTCATGACGTCACGCAGGGTGACGAAGTCCTCGATCTCGGCGGTGGACAGCTGCCGGGACACCTCGTCGAGGCGGGCCTTGTAGCGTTCCAGCGTCGCGATCGCCTGGTTGGCTCGCGACAGGATGGTGGCCGAGTCGGCGACGACGTGACGCTCCCCGGACACATAGACGGTGACGATGTTCATCGAGTGGCTGACCGAGACCACCGGGTAGCCGGTCTGGATCGCGGCGCGCTCGGCTGAGCGGTGCCGGGTTCCGGATTCGTCGGTGGGGATGGTCGGATCCGGGACCAGCTGTACGTTGGCCCGCACGATCCGGCTGCCGTCGGTGGACAGCACGACGGCGCCATCCATCTTGGACAGCTCACGCAGCCGGGTCGGGGCGAACCGCACGTCCAGCGAAAACCCACCGTCGCAGATCGCTTCGACCCGCTCGTCGTAGCCGAGCAGGATGAGCGCGCCGGTGCGACCGCGCAGGATCCGCTCCAAGCCATCGCGCAGGGCGGTGCCCGGCGCTAGCCGCCCGATCGTCTCGCGCAGCGTGGCGCCAGTCGGCTGGGCCGAGCCGTTGCGGTTGGCGATGCTCACAGCCACTTATTGTCCACGTCGCCGAGGTCGTTACTCGACCCCTCCCGCCTAAGCTGCGTCACGACCTTGTCATAAGGCCGCTTGGCGATCGTCAGCATCGTGCGCAACGCGTCCCCGATGGTGGCCGACTCGATGGCTTTGAAGCCCTTGGGTACCGCGCCACATCCGGCCGGCACCAGGGCCTCGGTGAAGCCAAGGCGTGCCGCCTCGGCAAGCCTGCGGTCCATACCCGTGACCCGTCGCAGATCACCGGCTAGACCCACCTCGCCGATCACCACGGTCGTGGCGGGCAGTGGAAGGTCGGCATAGGCCGACGCCATCGCCATCGCGACCGCCAGATCCGACGACGGATCCATCAGTCGCATCCCACCGACGGTGGACAGGTAGATATCAGTCGCGCTGACTTTCAGGTTCGCTCGGCGCTCGAGCACGGCGGCGATCATCGCCGCGCGTGAACTGTCCACGCCGCTGACCGCGCGCCGCTGCGGCGCGTTCTCGGGGCGGTAGGCCAGCAGGGCCTGGATCTCGCCGATCAGTGGGCGCTTACCGTCTAGCGCCACCGTCACCGCGGTGCCGGGAACTGGGTTGGGGCGGTCGTCGAGGAACAACCCGGAAGGATCGGAGACGCATTGAATACCGTTGTCGTGCAACAGGAAACAACCGACCTCGTCGGAGGCGCCGAACCGGTTCTTGACACCGCGGACCATCCGGAGACTCGTATTGCGGTCGCCTTCGAAGTGCAAGACCACGTCCACCAGGTGTTCCAGCGAACGGGGTCCGGCGATCGCGCCATCCTTGGTGACGTGGCCGACCAACACCAGCGCCACTGACGTGGACTTGGCCACCGCGGTCAGCGCCGTCGTCACCGCCCGCACCTGGGTCACCCCGCCCACCACACCGTCGGTGTCGCCGGCCGTCATCGTCTGCACCGAGTCGACCACCACGAGGCTGGGTTGCACCGCCTCGATATGACCGAGCACTGTCCCGATGTCGGATTCGGCGGCCAGGAACACCTCGTCGTGGGTGCAGCCGGTGCGTTCGGCGCGCATCCGGATCTGGCCGGCCGACTCCTCACCGGACACGTACAGCGCGCGGCGTCCCGATTGCGCCCATCGGTGTACCACCTCGAGCAGCAAGGTGGACTTCCCGACCCCGGGATCGCCGGCCAGCAGGCTCACCGAGCCGGGCACCACCCCGCCGCCGAGTACCCGGTCGAGCTCGTCCACTCCGGTGGGGAAGTGGCGGGTGCGGTCCGGATTGATGGAACTGATCGGTACGGCGGGTGAGGACGGCACCACCGTGCGCTGCGCTGCGCCGCCGGCGCTAGCCGAACCGGCGACCTCGTCGACGGTTCCCCAGGTCCCGCACTCTGGGCAGCGGCCGACCCACTTGGTCATGACATGGCGGCACTCTGAACAGCGGTACTGCGAACGTGCCTTGGCCACGCGGTGACGCTATCGGGTGGGTATGACAGATCGGCGGATTAACTGGGTTAAACCGGCCGTGTCAGTGCCTAGTGATGGCCGCCGACGGGATCGCCGTCTTGTCGCTCTGCGCCGCCGGCCGAGATCGGCACCGCGACGGTGGTCTGGCCGGCCTTCTCGAAGTCGAACGTGAACTGGTAAGTCAGCCCGTTGGTGATCGGCTGGCTGAGCGTTACTTCGGCCTTGGTCGGCTCCGTGCTACCCAGCGGAGTGGCGTCGGCCTGGCCGTCGGCGCTGCCCACGATCAGGGAGCCGCCCGCCGGAATGGCGGTGGCGCCGGTGACCGCGACCGTGCCCACCTCGGAGCTGATGTTGACCAGCTTGTCGTTGGTGTCCGGGGAGATGTTTGCCGCCGCGAAGATCAACTCGACCGTGCGACCGGGCTTGAGGGCGTCACCGGTCTGCACTGCCTGGATATGGATATTGCGCAGGGCAATGTTGGCGACATTGGCAGTGGAGCCGTTGACGGCCGACTCTTGGTCGGCGGTCTGCGAGATCTGACCCGAACCACAGCCCGTCAGAATCAGGCCGCAGGCGGCAAGGCCAGCGGATGCAGCCACGAGGCGCTTCTTCAAGCGGTTCACAACAGCCTCCTGCTCGGCCTGTGTTGGCGGCGCAGGCGCGCCGCCGCGGTTCGACTATGCACAGTAGTAGGTAGCGTCGCCGCGCGGTAGCTGAGGGTTCGTGGTGCGGTGGCCGAAGTCGGTGACAGGGCTCGGGACGGGGTGTGCTGGGGGCCCAAAAAGGCCCGCGTGTTGCACGCTTTCGTCACCCTGTCAACCCCCACTCTTCACCTATGGTGCCCCTGACCTGCATCGTTGTTCCGCGCGCTGTCGGCCTCCGTGCTAACATTGCAGTGTGAAAGGGGCTCGAAACTGATGATTTTCAAGGTCGGAGACACCGTTGTCTATCCACACCACGGTGCTGCATTGATCGAAGCGATCGAAACCCGGACCATCAAGGGCGAACAGAAAGAATACCTCGTCTTGAAGGTCGCCCAGGGAGACCTGACCGTTCGAGTTCCAGCGGAAAACGCCGAATACGTCGGTGTCCGTGACGTTGTCGGGCAGGAGGGCCTGGACAAGGTCTTCCAGGTCTTGCGCGCCCCGCACACCGAGGAGCCGACCAACTGGTCGCGCCGCTACAAGGCCAACCTCGAGAAACTGGCATCCGGCGACGTCAACAAGGTCGCGGAGGTTGTCCGCGACCTGTGGCGCCGGGATCAGGAGCGCGGTCTGTCCGCTGGCGAGAAGCGCATGCTGGCCAAGGCTCGGCAGATCCTCGTGGGCGAACTCGCCCTGGCCGAGAACACTGATGACGCCAAGGCCGAGATCATCCTCGATGAGGTTCTCGCCGCCGCGTCCTGACTGCCCTGAGGGGTTCGGTGTCGGACACGGTCGCGGTCGTCACGGCCGCCGGTTCCGGTGAACGGCTGGGTGCGGGTATTCCGAAAGCATTCGTGGATCTCGATGGTCAAACCATGCTCGAACGCGCTGTCGACGGATTGCTGAGATCCGGCGTCGTCGACCGCGTGGTCGTCGCCGCTCCCGCCGATCGGGTAGATGAAACCAAACTGATGCTCGACGGTCGTGCGACGGTCGTCGAGGGGGGCCCTGAGCGCCCGGAAACCGTGCGTCGTGCGTTGGACGCCATCGGGGATCCGGAATTCGTTCTCGTCCACGACGCTGCCCGGCCGCTGACACCCGTCGAACAGATCCAGCGGGTGGTCGCCGCCCTGCGGGATGGCCTGCGTGCGGTCATCCCCGTGCTGCCGGTCACCGACACCATCAAAGCCGTCGATGCCAACGGCGTGGTGCTCGGCACCCCCGAGCGATCAGGTCTGCGCGCCGTCCAGACCCCGCAGGGATTCGAGACCGCACTGCTGCGCCGCGCCTACGAACGGTCAGGCGGCGCCACCGTTACCGACGACGCCTCCCTGGTGGAGTACCTGGGCACCCCGGTGTACACCGTCGACGGCGACACCATGGCCTTCAAGATCACCACGCCGCTGGATCTCCAGCTGGCGCTGGCTCTGCTGCACGCATGATGATCCCTCGTGTCGGGCTGGGTACCGACGTCCATCCGATCGAGCCCGGCCGGCCGTGCTGGCTGCTGGCCCTGTTGTTCGACGGCGCCGACGGCTGCTCAGGACACTCCGATGGCGACGTCGCGGTCCATGCGCTGTGCGACGCGCTGCTCTCCGCCGCCGGTCTGGGCGACCTGGGGACGGTGTTCGGGGTGGACCAGCCGCAGTGGCGCGGCGCGACCGGCGCGAAGATGCTGGACCACGTCCGCGATCTGCTCGCTGCCGCCGACTACACGGTGGGCAACGCGACCGTCCAGGTCATCGCCAACCGGCCGAAGGTCGGCCCGCGCAGGGAAGAGGCTCAGCGCGTGCTCTCCGAGCTGCTGGGCGCGCCGGTATCGGTGTCGGCGACCACGACTGATGGTCTCGGGTTGACCGGTCGCGGCGAGGGAATGGCGGCGATTGCCACCGCATTGGTAGTCCCTGGATCAGCCTCGGTGCCAAATAACCCCGAATAGGCCGGTAAGCTGGCGCGTCGTGACCTCAACCGGCCTGCGGCTCCACGACACCTACAGCGGTGCCGTGCGCGAATTCGTGCCGCTGCGCCCCGGCCACGCCTCGATCTATCTCTGCGGTGCCACGGTGCAAGGCTTGCCGCACATCGGCCATGTGCGCAGTGGCGTCGCCTTCGACGTGCTGCGCCGCTGGTTGATGGCCAAGGGGTTCGACGTCGCATTTATCCGCAACGTCACCGACATCGACGACAAGATCCTCACCAAGGCTGCGGACGCCGGCCGGCCGTGGTGGGAGTGGGCGGCGACCCATGAGCGCGAGTTCAGCGCGGCTTACGACGCACTGGGTGTACTGCCGCCTTCGGCGGAGCCCCGCGCGACCGGTCACATCACCCAGATCGTCGACTTGATCGAGCGCCTGGTGGACAACGGCCATGCCTACACCGGATCCGGCGATGTCTACTTCGACGTCCTGAGTTTCCCGGACTACGGCAAGCTTTCCGGGCACAAGATCGACGACGTACACCAGGGTGAGGGTGCAGGCACCGGCAAGAGAGACCAGCGTGACTTCACCCTGTGGAAAGGCGCCAAGCCCGGCGAGCCGTCCTGGCCAACGCCGTGGGGGCGCGGCCGGCCGGGATGGCACTCCGAATGTGTGGCGATGGCCCACGAGTACCTCGGTGCCGATTTCGACATTCACTGCGGTGGAATGGATTTGGTGTTCCCGCACCATGAGAACGAGATCGCCCAGGCGCGTGCCGCCGGTGACGGCTTTGCCCAGTACTGGCTGCACAATGGCTGGGTCACCATGGGTGGCGAGAAGATGAGCAAGTCTCTGGGCAATGTTCTGTCGATACCAGCGGTGCTGCAACGGGTTCGGCCCGCCGAGTTGCGCTATTACCTGGGCAGCGCGCATTACCGGTCGATGCTGGAATTCTCCGAGAACGCCCTGCAGGATGCGGTGAAGGCCTACACCGGGATCGAGGAATTCCTGCACCGGGTGCGCACTCGGGTCGGAGCTGTGCTGCCGAGCACCTGGACCGAGAAGTTCGCCGCCGCACTCGACGACGACCTGGCCGTGCCGGCCGCACTGGCCGAGGTGCACGCGGCGCGCGCCGACGGCAACCGGGCACTGGAGTCGGGTGACCACGAGACGGCGCTGGCCAAGGCCGGCGAGATCCGTTCCATGATGGGCATTCTCGGCTGCGATCCGCTCGACGAGCGCTGGCAGACCCGCGACGAGACGTCGGCGGCACTGGGTGCCGTGGACGTGCTGGTGCGTGCGGAGCTGAACCGCCGCGACGGGGCTCGCCAGACTCGAGACTGGGCTCTGGCGGACGAGATCCGTGACCGGCTCAAGGAAGCCGGCGTCGAGGTCACCGATACCTCCGACGGACCACAATGGGCGCTACGCGACGAAAGCAGCAAGTAAATGGCTGGAAACTCCAAGCGCCGTGGTGCAATCCGCAAGGAAGGCACCAAGAAGGGCCCGACAGTCGGCTCCGGTGGCCAACGCAGGCGAGGCGTGGAAGGCCGCGGCGCCACCCCGCCGGCCCACATGCGGACCAACCATCCGGCGGCCCGACGCGCCGCCTTGGCCGCCAAGCACGCGCGTAAACCCAGCAAGCCCACCGACGAGACCGAGATGGTCCTCGGTCGTAACCCCGTGCTGGAGTGCCTGCGCGCGCACGCCCCGGCCAACGCGTTGTACGTGGTGCTGGGTGCCGAGGCCGACGAGCGGATGACCGAGTCGGTCACGCTGGCCGCTGACCGCGGCATCGCGATCCTCGAAGTACCGCGCAGTGACCTGGACCGATTGAGCGCCAACGGTTTACACCAGGGCATCGCCCTGCAGGTGCCGCCATACGACTACGCCCATCCCGATGATCTGCTGGCCTCTGCCACGTCCGATATCGAGCCGGCGTTGCTGGTCGCGTTGGACAACATCTCCGACCCGCGCAATCTGGGCGCGATCATCCGGTCGGTGGCGGCCTTTGCCGGCCACGGTGTACTGATCCCGCAGCGGCGCTCGGCGTCGGTGACGGCCGTGGCGTGGCGCACCAGTGCCGGCGCGGCTGCCCGTGTTCGGGTAGCACGCGCGACCAACCTGAATCGCACGCTCAAGGAATGGGCCGACGCTGGTCTGCAGATCGTCGGACTCGACGCCGAAGGTGATACCACGATCGACGAGTTCGACGCGTCCGGGCCGCTGGTGGTCGTCGTCGGCTCGGAGGGCAAGGGGCTCTCGCGGCTGGTGCGGCAGAATTGCGATGCGGTGCTGTCGATTCCGATGGCTGGACCCACCGAATCGTTGAATGCGTCGGTGGCTGCCGGCGTCGTGCTGGCTGAAGTCGCCCGCCAGCGCCGGCACTGATCACGCCGGCTATACGCCGATCAGCTCGACCCCGGCCCATAACGCGACTACGGCAACCACCAGGCAGGCGGGAACCGTCAGCGCACCCAGCCAGGTGAATTCGCGCGCGCTGGTCGGCTCACCCTGCCCAAGCAGCACTCGGCGCCACAACAAATTGGACAGTGACCCGACGTAGGTCAGGTTCGGCCCGATGTTGACCCCGATCAGCACCGCAAGTACCGCGGCCGGCCCGGAGCCGGCGACCAGCGGAAGCAGCACCAGCACGGCGGGCAGATTGTTGACGAGGTTGGACAACAGTGCGGCCACCGCCGCGATGCCGAGCAGGGCGGCCAGCCCGCCGCCGGCGGGCAAGACGTCCGCGGCGGCGTGGTCGAGGCCGTTGACCATCACCGCCTTGACGACTACGGCCAGCGCCAATACGAAGAGCAGAAACGGCAGGTGCAGCGAGCGGGTGATCACGCCAATTGTGCTGCGCCGCCGGACCAATGACCGCACGCCGAGCACCACCGCACCGGCCAGCGCTGCCCACGCAGGTGACAATCCGAGGAACGATGTCACCGCGAACCCGACCAGCGTCAGCCCAAGCACGACGAGAACGAACACCGGCCGTTCCGCCGCCGGGGGCGGGGTTTCGGCCCGCACGTCGGTGAGGTCGCGCCGAAACACCAGTCGCAGCACCAGGTATTCGACCGCGACCGCGGCCACCCACGGTGCGGCCATCAACACGCTGAACCGGGTGAACGACAGCCCGGCGGCGCTGAACGCCAGAAGATTGGTCAGGTTGGACACCGGCAGCAGCAACGAGGCGGAGTTGGACAGGTGCGCGGTGGCGTACAGATGCGGGCGGGCCGGCACCCGCATCGTCCGCGCGGTGGCCAGTACCACCGGGGTCAGCAGCACGACCGTCGCGTCCAGACTCAGGATCGCCGTCGTCGCGGCCGCGATCAGGAACACCTGACCGAGTAAGCGGCGCGGTTTACCGTTGCTGCCCCGGGCCATCCATGTGCCCGCCGCCTGGAACAGTCCCTCGTCGTCGCAGAGGCGGGCCAGCACCAGCACCGCGGCCAGGAACCCGACCACCGGAAGCATCCGGGTCACTTCGGCAATCGCGTCAGCGTTGGACACCGCACCGACGCCGACGACCACGGCGGCCGCCGGAACGGCGATCACCGCCTCCGACCAGCCCGCTGGCCGGACGACCGCGGAGACCAGCACGACCGCCAATGCGACCAGAGCGACGATTAGCACGAGGCGATCAGATCCACGGGTCGGCGCGTTGCCACACCGTCGGCAGGTGCAGGCCGACCCCGTCGCGCTCGCCCAGCCTCGACAACACGCGCATCGACACGTCGAGGTCGTCGCCCGCATACGGCAGCGCAACCATCGGTTCGGTGAGCGGGCGGAAGAAGTCGTCCCAGTGGATGAGCACCACCTGGCGCGCGCCGACGGCGGCCACCGTCTGCTCCCAGTAGTGCTCGATGTAGTCCTGCGGCTGTACACCGAGCTGACCGATGCCGAGGTAGACGATGTCGGCCCGGCTGCCATCGAGGGCGCCGGGCAGGAAGCCCGCACTGCCCTGGATCAACAGCCGGCGATCACTGGGGGTGTGCTGGATCAGCGTCGACCATGCCTCACCACAGCGGAATGCCGAGGCCTTCACCGGGGGGACGACCGGTGCGGTGATCGAGCCGGGGAAGCGGTCAGGCGGGCAGTGGTGCGATTCGATCAGCGTCACGCCGAACGGCCCCAGCGTCAGCTCCTCACCCGAGGTTACGACGACGATCTGGTCAGACGAAAGTCCTTGGCCGCGAGCGATGTTGGCAGCCGACTCGCCGCCGATCAGCCGCGCTCCGGTGCGGGCGGCGACAAGCGGAGAGTCCATGGCGTGGTCGTAATGGGTGTGCACCGGTAGCACCGCGGCGAGCCGGTTGATCTTGGCCCGGTTCAGGCAGTAGTCGATGCGCGATTCCGACGGGGTCAACCGCCGCAGCCCGACGTCGAGCAGTGTGGGGCGGGAGAAGAAGCCGTCGGTCAGCAGCGCCGAGGTGCCGTCGTCGACCAGCAGTGTCGATACTCCGAGCCAGGTGATCGACAGTGCAGTGTCCTGGTCGGCGTCGGGCAGATCGAAATGGTTGCGGTAGTTGGCGATATCGGGTCTGCCGAATTTGAGCCGCATCAGGCGAATGCCGTCAGTTCGATGCCGTCTCGCAGCAAGCGGTCGCGGACCGCTGTGGCGATCTCCACCGCGCCCGGCGAATCTCCGTGTACACAAATCGATTCCACTCGAACGTCAATGCTCGATCCGTCGACCGCCGGTACCTGTCCGCTCTGCACCATCCGGCCCACCCGCTCGGCGATCTGCTCGGGGTCGCGCAGCACGGCTCCTGCTTCGTGGCGGGGCACCAGCGTCCCGTCCGGGCGATAGGCGCGGTCGGCGAACGCCTCGGCGACGGTGCGTAATCCCAGTCGTTGGGCTTCTTCGAAGAACACCGAACCGGCCAGGTTCAGCACCGGCAGACCGGGGTCGACGGCATGCACCGCCTCAGCGACCGCGCGGGCTTGCTCGCGGTGGGTGACGACAGTGTTGTACAGCGCGCCATGGGGTTTGACGTAGCCGACGTCGGATCCGGCGACGCGGGCCAGGGCCTGTAGCGCACCGATCTGGTAGATCACCTCGGCGGTCAACTCGGCCGGCGCGACATCGATGAAGCGGCGGCCGAACCCGGCGAGGTCGCGGTAGCTCACCTGAGCGCCGATGCGCACACCGCGCTCGGCGGCGGCTCGGGAGGTGCGTGCCAGGCCAGCGGGATCTCCGGCGTGGAATCCGCAGGCCAGGTTGGCGCTGGTCACGATGTCGAGCATGGCGGTGTCGTCACCGAGTTCCCACACCCCGAAGCCTTCGCCCAGGTCTGCGTTCAAGTCGACTGACGGCACGCGTCCAGCCTAGGCGAGTCGACCGATGCCGCCGAGGGACGAGGCGGAGGAGGAGCGAGCGGTCCAGCCTAGGCGAGTCGACCGATGCCGCCGAGGGACGAGGCGGAGGAGGAGCGAGCGGTCCAGCCTAGGCGGCGGCGGGGTCGTGGTGGCGGCGGCTGACGGCCCAACACACCAGATAGATCACGAACGAGATCGTCGTGACGAACACCGACACCGGCACCCCGGGTGCCAGTGAGAGCACGATGCCGAGCACCGCGGACAACTCGGCGAAGACCACCGACGCCGCGATCACCGCGACCGGTGAACTGAACACCCGGGCCGCCGCGGCGGCCGGGGTGATGAGCAGCGACATCACCAGCAGCGCCCCCACGATCTGTACGCCCTGTGCGGCCACCACGCCGACCAGCGCCGCGAACACGATGCCCAGCGCCCGCACCGGAACCCCGCGCGCGGCGGCCACTTCCGGGTCGGCGGTGGCGAACAGCAGCGGCCGATAACTGACGGCCAGGACGCCGGTCACCAGCACCGTCACCGCCACCAGCAGCGCCAGTCCCGAATAGCCGACGCCGACGATCTGACCGGTCAGCAGGGCGAAGCTGGTGCCGGCGCGGCCCGGATACAGGTGGATGAACAGCACGGCCAAGCCCAGCCCAAATGCCAGCACGACGCCGATCGCCGAATCACGTTCCCGGGCCCGCTGGCCCAGGATGCCGAACAGGACCGCGGCCAGCGCGCTGCCGACCAGCCCGCCGAGCCCGACGTTGAACCCGGCCAGCAGGGCGAACGCCGCGCCGGTCAGCGACAACTCGCTGGAGCCGTGGACGGCGAACGACATCTGACGCATCACGATGAACGGCCCGATCAGCCCGGCCACCAGGGCCAGTAGTGCGGCCGCGATCAGGGCCTGCTGCACGAACCCCCGCCCCAGCAGATCGGCGGTGATGTCGAAGGCGAACAGATGATCCAGCAGGTGGGCGAATCGGTCATTCATGGGTGTGTCCATAGGGGTGGCCGGAGTGGTCGAGGTGCTCGCCGACCACCACGTAGCGATCGCCGACCTGCACCACCTGGATGTCGGCCTGGTAGAGCTCCGACAGGGTCTCCGAGGTCATCACCTCAGCGACGGTGCCGATCCGGAATCGCCCGTTGACCAGGTAGAGCACCCGGTCGACGTATGGCACCACCGGATTGATCTCGTGCGTCACGAACATCACCGCCGTGCCTGCTTGGCGGCGCCGGTCGATCAGCTGGGCGACCAACCGGGCGCTGGCCGGATCGAGGTTGAGCAGCGGTTCGTCGCACAGCAGCAACGACGGATCGCTGGCCAGTGCCTGGGCGATGCGCAGGCGCTGCAACTCGCCGCCCGACATCACGCCGATCGGGACTTTGGCCAGCTTGGTTGCCCGCACCTGAGCCAGCGCCCGCTCGACGATCTCGCGGCGGCGATTCCGCTCTTTTCGGGTCAGCGGCGCGATGCCCCAGTGATGGCCATCCACGCCGAGGCGCACGAGGTCGCGGCCGCGCAGGCTCAGCCCCCGGTCGACCGATCGATGCTGGGGCACGTAGCCGATACGCTCGCTGCCCGCCTCGATCGGGCGGCCCTCGATGGTGGCGGTGCCCGCACTCAGCGGCAGCTGCCCGAGCAGCACCTTGAACAGGGACGTTTTACCGGTTCCGTTGGGGCCGAGGATGGCGATGAACTCACCGGGGGCCACCTTCAGGTCGAGGTGGTCCCACAGGACCCGGTCCCCGAAGGCGAGCCGGGCACTCGACAAACACACGATCTCGTCGGCACCCACAAGCAGTGATTATCGGTTCTGCTGGAGTGCGACGGTCAACCGGTCGGCGGTATCGCGCTGCCAGGCCAGATAGTCCTCGCCCTCGGGCAGTGTCTCGGTGACGCCGACGACCGGGATTCCGGCGCTCTGGGCGGCCGCCTGGACCTGCTTGGTCACTTCGGTGACGGTCTGTTCGTTGAAGACCACCGCGGCGACTTGCCGGGCCTTGATGAGGTCCAGCATCGCGGCCACGTCGACGGGGGCGGGGTCGGTGTCCTGTTCGGCGGCGCTGGCGAACCCCGCCGGTGTCTTGTCTGTCAGACCGGCTGCCACCAGCAGGTAGTGGGCGACGGGCTCGGTGGCAACCACGGCGGCGCCAGGATGGCTGGTGCGGATGGCCTTCTCGGTCTGGGCGATGGCGTCGGCGTTGCGATTGAACGTCTCGGCGTTCGTGTGGAAGTCCGCGGCGTGTGCAGGGTCGTCCTGGGCCAGTTTGTCGGCGATCTTGGCGGCCACGGCCTTAGCGGTGTCCAGGTCGTAGAAGACGTGTTCATTGGCCGGCTGCGATTCGCCGGGGGGCGCCTGCAGCAGGGAGTAGGCGTCGACCGAGGCCACCCCTTGGTGGCTGGCCAGGACGTCGTCGACCCAATGGTCGTAACCACCGCCGTTGAAGACGACCAGCGACGCGTCGGCGATGGCCGCCGCGTTCGCGGGGCTGGCTTCGAAGGAGTGCGGGTCGGCTGAGGCGCTGGTGATGATTGAGGTCACCTTGGCGTGGTCACCGGCGACGGCTTGCGCGACGCTGCCCCAGACGTCGGTGGAGGCCACCACGGTCGGGGTTTGGCCTTGTGTACCCCCGGGCGACTTGTCGCCACCGCAGGCGGTGAGTCCCGCCGTCAGCGCCAGCACCGACACACCGATGACCGTCCGGATCGCAGCAGTACGCACGATCTCTCCTCTTCAACTCAGGTGACCTAATACAAATGAAAACCGTTTCCAATAACTCTATGTCATCAGTACCCGTCGAACGCAAGTCGATGCGCTAGCCTCACGTTGCATGTCCCGAAGTCCCGCGCCGCGGCGGCGGGCGACCCTGGCCTCATTGGCCGCCGAGCTCAAGGTTTCGCGGACCACGATCTCGAACGCCTACAACCGCCCGGATCAGTTGTCGGCCGATTTGCGAGAGCGGGTGCTCGCCACCGCCAAGCGGCTGGGGTACGCCGGCCCCGATCCGGTGGCCCGCTCACTGCGCACGCGCAGGGCCGGTGCGGTCGGGTTGGTGATCACCGAGCCGTTGACGTACGCGTTCAGTGATCCGGCAGCGCTGAATTTCGTTGCCGGACTTGCTGAGTCGTGCGAGGAAGTCGGCCAGGGCCTGCTATTGGTGGCGGCCGGACCGGACCGGAGCTTGTCGGACGGAACGAATGCGGTGCTGGGTGCGGGAGTCGACGGATTCGTGGTGTATGCCGCGTCTGACGATGACCCCTACCTGCAAACCGTGCTGCAGCGCCATGTACCGATCGTCGTGGTCGACCAGCCCGAGGATGTGCCGGGTGCGTCCCGGGTATGCATCGACGACCGCGCTGCCACAAGGGAACTCGCTGATTACGTCATCGGTCTGGGGCACCACGAGATCGGCCTGCTGACCATGCGTCTGGGGACCGAACGGCGCGTGGGCGATCAGACAGCCGGCGTGGTGACCGCAGAACGTCTGCAAAGTTCTAACTTTCACGCACAGAGCGAGCGGATCGCCGGCGTGCGGGACGCGATGACCGGTGCCGGGCTGGATCCGGAAACCCTGACGATCGTCGAGAGTTATGAGCACCGACCTGCCTCCGGCGGGGTGGCCGCTGAGTTGGCTCTGCAGACCAATCCGCGGATCACCGCATTGATGTGCACCGCCGACGTGCTGGCCATCTCGGCGATGGATTACCTACGAGCACATGGTATTTATGTGCCAGGCCAGATGACGGTCACGGGGTTCGACGGGATTCCCGAGGCGCTGAGCCGGGGCTTGACGACGGTGTCGCAACCCAGCCTGGAGAAAGGGAAGCGCGCCGGTCGGCTGCTGCACAGCCCACCGCGCGATGGCCTGCCGGTCATCGACGTGCTGCCCACCGAACTGGTGCGCGGGCGCACGGCAGGCCCGCCGGCCTAACCCCGTCTGGCGTGCAGTAGAACCCGCAGCGCGGTGGCAACGTCGTCGGGGGAGTCGACGCGGTAGCGCGCGAGGGTCTGACCCGGCCCGACCTTCACGCCGATATCGGTATCGGTCAGCCGGGCGAACGCCTTCTCGTCGGTGACGTCGTCGCCGAAGAACACCACCGCGCTGGCGTCGCTCGATTGGCGTAGCTGTTCCAACGCCTCGCCCTTGTCGGTGTCGATGACCGCGAATTCGCGGACCGCCTTGCCTTCGGTGACGTGAATATCCCAGTCCCGCACCGCATTCAGTGCATCATCGAGCGCCTGCTTGGCGTGCTCAGGGGCCGCGTTGCGGACGTGGAATGCCACACTGACCGGTTTGATCTCGACTGTCGCGCCCGGATATCGCGCGGTCAGTGCGGTCATCGTCTGCTCGAGCTCCGCCAGCAGTGCCTTGGCCTGTTCGTCGATCGCCTCAAGGAAGCCGGCGTCGAACTCCGAGCCGTGGCTGCCGACCAGGTGCACGTCGGCAGGTGCGCCGGACAGCACCCGCAGATCGCGCAGCGCCCGCCCTGAGATCAGCGCCGCACTGGTCGACGGCAACGTCGCGAGCGCGGCCAAAGCCTCGGCGGCGGCCGGAATCGGCCTGGCGTCGGCCGGGACGGACACGATCGGCGCGATGGTGCCGTCGAAGTCGGAGGCCACCAGCAGTCGCGGGACGCGGGTGACGTCGGTCAGCGCGCGGTGCAGATCCTCACCGAAGCCAGGCACGGGGTCCTAGGACTCGCCTTCGTCGCCGATCAGCAGGCGCACCGCAAGATCGAGTCGTTTGCTGACGTCGGTCGCTGAGGCCCTCCGGGTAAGCCAGGCCAGCAGGTTGGACAGCCACACATCGGAGATGACGCGGGCGATGTGGTACTGGTCTTCGGTCGGCTCGCCGTCGCTCATGGCCCGGGCGAACATGCTGTCGATGATCTTCTCGACGTGATCAACCTCACCAGCCGCCGAGGCGTCGGCGAACACGTAGGCCCGGGTCATCGCCTCGGTCAGCAGCGGGTTGCGCTGCATCGCCCGGTTCAGCTTGCTGACCATGAAGTTCAGCCGCTGGAACGGCGATCCGCCGGCAACCACCGACCGGTCGGTCTTGGAATCGATGCGTTCGAACTCCCGCGCCAGGGCCGAGACCAGCAGGTGCACCTTCGACGGGAAATAGCGGTACAGGGTGCCGACTGCCACGTCAGCACGGTCGGCCACCGCGCGCATCTGCACGGCCTCGTACCCCCCCTTGGAGGCGATGGCCATGGTGGCGTCGAGGATGCGCTTGCGGCGCTCGCGCTGGGCTTCTGAGCCGAGTTCTGATTCGGCGAGAACTGACACCGGCAGCACCTCGCGTGGCTGCGAACCCGCCCCACCGGCCGACGATTTCTGCGCTGGCGATGACATGGGCTCGGTCAGCTCCTTCCAAGGGCCGTTTCTGGAGGAAACGATACGCATGGATAGATTGCGTCGCGTATCTCTGCGTCCCCCGGACAGCCGCGTGTCCTGCTGCGATGCTGGTCGACTTGACTGTTGATCGCTTGCACTATTAGAACACGTTCTAGTGGGCCTACGAGATTTTCAGCGGCCTCTCTTTGTGAAACCTAGGAGCCGACGTTGTCTGCGACCATCACCGACGAACAGTTTGCCGCCCGGGAGTTGGTCCGCAGCTGGGCCGCATCGTCTGGCGCCCTTGCCGCGGTGCGCGACGTCGAACACGGCACGCCGGACGCCTGGCGTCCGGTTTATCGCGGCCTGGCCGAGCTGGGACTCTTCGGTGTCGCGGTGGCCGAGGACGCCGGCGGGGCCGGGGGGTCCGTGCAGGACCTGTGCGCCATGGTCGAGGAGGCGGCGCGGGCGCTGATCCCGGGGCCGGTTGCGACGACGGCGGTGGCGACACTGCTGGTCACCGATCCCGAGCTGCTCGAAGCACTGGCTTCCGGCGAGGCAACGGCCGGGCTGGCGCTGGCTGCGGACCTGACGCTGGACGGCGACCGGGTGTCGGGCACCGCCCAATATGTGCTCGGCGCGGATACCTCCGGCGTGCTGCTGTTACCGCTGGGCGATGACGTCGTCGTTGTCGACGCCGCCGCCGACGGCGTCACGGTCGAGCTGCTGGCGGCCACCGACTTCTCCCGCCCGTTGGCGACGGTGAGGCTGAACGCCGTCCCGGCTGCCACGCTTGCGGTGTCGCGACGCCGGTTCGAAGACCTGACCGCCACCGTGCTGGCCGCCGAAACCGCCGGCCTGGCCCGCTGGGCGCTGGACACCGCCGTCGAGTACGCCAAGGTGCGCGAGCAGTTCGGTAAGCCGATCGGCAGCTTCCAGGCCATCAAGCACATGTGCGCCGAGATGCTGTTGCGCTCCCAGCAGGCCGCGGTCGCCGCTGCCGATGCGGCCGTGGCCGCCTCCGCGCAGGACGCCGAGCAGCTGTCGATCGCCGCGGCCATCGCCGCTGCTATCGGTATCGAGTCGGCTCAGGTCAACGCCAAGGACTGCATCCAGGTGCTCGGCGGTATCGGCATCACCTGGGAACACGACGCCCACCTCTACCTGCGCCGCGCCTACAGCATCGGCCAGATCCTCGGTGGCCGGCCGGCGTGGCTGCGCCGCGTTGGCGCGCTGACGTTGGACGGGGTGCGCCGCGAACTGCACATCGATCTGGACTCTGTGGCGCACTTGCAGCCCGAGATCGCGGCCGCCGCTGCCGAAGTCGCCGCCCTGCCGGCCGACAAGCGTCAGCCCGCGCTGGCCGAGACCGGACTGCTGGCACCGCACTGGCCCAAACCGTACGGGCGGGAGGCCTCGCCTGCCGAGCAGCTGCTCATCGATTCCGAACTGGCCAAGGTTGATGTGCAGCGCCCCGATCTGGTGATCGGCTGGTGGGCGGTGCCGACGATCCTCGAGGGTGGCACACCCGAGCAGATCGAACGCTTCGTGCCGGCCACTCTGCGCGGCGACATCATCTGGTGCCAGCTGTTTTCCGAGCCCGGTGCCGGCTCGGATCTGGCCGCCCTGCGCACCAAAGCCGTTCGCGCCGAAGGTGGTTGGAAGCTCACCGGGCAGAAGGTGTGGACATCGGCCGCGCAGAAGGCGCACTGGGGTGTGTGCTTGGCCCGCACCGACCCCGACGCTCCTAAGCACAAGGGCATCACCTATTTCCTCATCGACATGCGCTCGCCGGGCCTGCTGGTTCGGCCGCTGCGCGAGATCACCGGCGACGAGCTGTTCAACGAGGTGTTCTTCGACGACGTCTTCGTACCCGACGACATGGTGGTCGGCACGGTCAACGACGGCTGGCGGCTGGCCCGCACCACCCTGGCCAACGAACGGGTCGCGATGGCGCAGGGCACCGCGCTGGGCAATCCGGTCGAGGAGATGCTGCGTATGGTCGCCGAGCGAGAGCTCGACACCGCGCTGGCCGACCAGATGGGCAAGCTGATCCTATCCGCGCAGGCGGGCTCGCTGCTCGATCAGCGGATCGCCCAGCTGGCCGTCGGGGGACACGACACCAGCGCAGAAGCCAGTGCGCGCAAGCTGATTGGCGTGCGCCACCGGCAGGCGCTGGCCGAGTTCCGCCAGGAGCTGTGTGAGTCGGGCGGGCTCGTCATCGATGGATTCGTGCACGACTTCCTCAACACCCGGTGCCTGACTATTGCCGGTGGTACCGAGCAGATCCTGCTCACCCTGGCGGGCGAGCGCCTGCTCGGCCTGCCGCGCTGATACTTCCCGCGAGCGTGCGGTTTTTCGTCCACAACACGCCGCCGTCGGCGGATGAGGACGCACACTCGTGCAAGGAAGCGCTGGGAGAACCGAACTACTCGTCGTAAGTGACCTCTACCGAATCGGAATTCGGCCGGGCTTGGCAGCTCAGGATCAACCCCTCGGCGATGTCGCTGGGCTCGAGGACGTCGTTGATGTCCATCTCGACCTCGCCGCTGCGTTTGACCACCGCGCATGCGCCACAGTGCCCCTCCCGGCAGGAGAACGGCACGTCGAGTCCCTTGTCGAGAAGCACGTCGAGCAGTTTGGCGCTGCGTGGCCACGACACGGTATGGGTCTGCCCGTCGAGCTCGACGACGGCGGTGGCCGGCGGCTCGTCACCGTCGTCGGTGATCTTCACCGCGGCGAACGGATCGGTGTCCAGCGAGCGGAACACCTCGATGTGTACCTGCTTGGCCGGCACCTTCAATGACTCCAACGCCTCTTCGGCAGCCTTCATGAAGGGGCCGGGTCCGCAGATGAATGCCTGGCGGTCGGTGTAGGGCGCCATCAGCTGGCTCAGTGCCGGGACACTCGGCAGGCCCTGCACCGATTCCAGCCAGTGCACAACCGCCAGTCGGTCGGGGTACTTGGCGGCCAGGTCACGCAGCGTGCTGCCGAAGATGACCGAATGCTCGTCGCGGTTGGCGTAGACCAGCGTCACCTGGCCGCTGCCCTGCGCGAGTGCCGACTTGCAGATGGCCAGCATCGGGGTGATCCCGCTGCCGGCGGCGATGAGCAGGAAGTCGGCGTCGAGAGTTTTGGGGACGAAGGTGCCTGACGGCGCCAGCACGTGGATCTTCATGCCTCGGTGCGCGTGATCGCACAGCCAATTCGAGGCGTAGCCGTCGACGGTGCGTTTGACGGTGACGGCCAGGGCGTCGTCGGTAAACGGTGAACTGCACAGCGAGTAGCAGCGGGCCACCGAGCCGGTGCGGTCGCTCGGGATGCGCAGCGTCAGGAACTGTCCGGGCGCGTAGCGCAGACGGTCGGCCGGGATGTCCGCGCCGGCGGGCACGCCGAACACCAGCGACCGCGAGTCGTCGGTCTCCTCGACAACGTCGGTCACTTCCAATTCGAGTACGTGGCTACCCAGTGGCTCGTCCGGTGGAACCTGCGTCACGTTGCTTAGCCTTCCCTCCAGCCCAACTAGAACAGGTTACAGAAATCGGTTTGCATATCGCTACCAGCCGCAGGCTCGCGCTGCTCGACACAAATCGTAACGTGTTCTAGTCTTGGTCGGAGTAACGCACTTCCGGGAGGCATGCAGTGACGTCCATTCAACAGCGTGACGCGGAGTCGGTTCTCACCGGCATCGACGAACTGCTGCCAAAGCTGCGCGAGCGCGCCCAGGCGACCGAAGACCTGCGCCGTATCCCCGACGCCACGATCGCCGAACTCGACGAGGTGGGCTTCTTCAAGCTGCTCCAGCCCGAGCAATGGGGCGGCCTGCAGAGCGACCCGACGGTGTTCTACGAGGCCGTTCGCCGGCTGGCCAGTGCCTGCGGGTCGACCGGCTGGGTGGCCGGCATCCTCGGCGTGCACAACTGGCACCTGGCGCACTTCGACCAGCAGGCCCAGGAAGACGTCTGGAGCGCGGATCCGACCGTGCGGATCTCGTCGTCCTACGCCCCGATGGGTGCCGGTGTCGTCACCGACGGTGGTTATCTGGTCAATGGCGCCTGGCACTGGTCGTCGGGATGCGACCACGCCACCTGGACGTTCGTCGGTGGCCCGGTCATCAAGGACGGCAGGCCGGTGGACTTCGGCAGCTTCCTGGTGCCGATCAGCGATTACCTCATCGAGGACGACTGGCACGTGGTGGGTCTGAAGGGCACCGGCTCCAACACCCTGGTGATGAAGGACGTGTTCGTGCCGCGGCACCGGTTCACCTCCTTCAAGGCGATGGGTGACCTGGCTTCGCCTGGGCTGCAGACCAACACCGCGCCGGTGTACAAGATGCCTTGGGGCACCATGCATCCCACCACCATCTCGACGCCGATCGTGGGAATGGCCTACGGCGCCTACGATGCTCACGTCGAGCATCAGGGCAAGCGCGTGCGTGCCGCCTACGCCGGCGAGAAGGCCAAGGACGATCCGTTCGCCAAGGTCCGCATCGCGGAGGCTTCCAGCGACATCGACGCGGCCTGGGGCCAGCTCTCGGGCAACCTGGCCGCCGAGTACGCATTGCTGTTGGCGGGCAAAGGCATTCCGCTGGAGCTGCGCGCAAAGGCCCGCCGTGACCAGGTGCGCGCCACCCAGCGCTCCATCGCGGCCGTCGACCGGCTTTTCGAGAGCGCCGGGGCCACCGCTCTTGGCACCGATACACCGCTGCAACGGTTCTGGCGTGACGCACACGCCGGCCGGGTGCATGCCGCCAACGACGCCGAGCGCGCCTACGTGATGTTCGGTAATCAGGCATTCGGGCTGCCGCTCGGCGACACGATGGTTTAACGGGCCAACCTGATGACGTCGTTTATCCAGGAAGTGGAGGCCCAGCAGGAGCTGACCTTCGCGTCCACCTCCCGCTATGCGCAGGTCCGTGACGACATGCGGCTGCACTTCCACGAGGCGGGCGTCGGCAATCCACGGACTGTGGTGCTGCTGCACGGCGGCGGGCCCGGTGCATCCAGCTGGTCGAACTTCTCACGCAACATCGGCGTACTCGCCAAGTACTTCCACGTGCTTGCCGTCGACCAGCCCGGTTACGGCCACTCGGACAAGCACGCCGAGCACGAGCAGTACAACCGTTACAGCGCAACGGCTTTGCTGAATCTATTCGATCATCTCAAGATCGAGCGCGCTGACCTGATCGGCAACTCACTTGGCGGTGGAACCGCGGTGCGGTTCGCTCTGGACAACCCCAAGCGCGCGGGCCGACTGGTGCTGATGGGCCCTGGCGGGCTGTCGGTCAACTTGTTCGCGCCCGACCCCACCGAGGGTGTCAAGCTGCTGGGCCGGTTCACCGCGGACCCGACGCGCGAGAACATGGAGAAGTTCCTGCGCATCATGGTCTACGACCAGAAGCTGATCACCGAGGAGCTGATCGAGGAGCGCTTCGCGATCGCGAGCACTCCCGAGTCGTTGGCAGCAGCTCGGGCGATGGGAAAGTCGTTCGCGGGAGCCGATTTCGAGCTCGGCATGATGTGGCGTGACGTCTACAAGCTGCGCCAGCGGGTGCTGCTGATCTGGGGCCGCGAGGATCGGGTCAACCCGCTCGACGGCGCGCTGGTGGCGGTAAAACAGATTCCGCGCGTGCAGCTGCATGTTTTCGGGCAATGTGGACATTGGGCTCAGTTGGAGAAATTCGACGAGTTCAACAAGCTCACTGTTGATTTCCTCGGAGGTGGGGCATGACGCTAAAGGCGCTCGGCTACATGCGAATCGAGGCCACCGATGTGGCGGCCTGGCGAGAGTTCGGGCTCAAGGTGCTCGGCATGGTGGAGGGTGACGGGGCTGTCCCAGGTGCGCTCTATCTACGCATGGATGAATTCGCCGCCCGCCTGGTGATCGTGCCCGGCGATCGGGACCGGCTGTTGATCTCCGGCTGGGAGGTCGCCGATGCGCCTGCGCTGCAGGGCCTGCGCGAGACGCTGGCCAAGGCGGGCGTCGACTTTGTCGAAGGCAACCGCGAGGAGAAGTCCGAGCGGCGAGTCGAGGGTCTGATTCGGTTCTCCGATCCCGCCGGCAACGTTCTCGAGGCGTTCCATGGTGCGCAGTACCTGGGCCGCCGGTTCGTCAGCCCCTACGGCCACAAGTTCGTCACCGCCGAACAGGGCCTCGGGCACGTCGTCCTCACCTGTGACGACGACGCTGCCGCACAGGCGTTCTATCAGGATGTGCTGGGCTTCCGGCTGCGCGACTCGATGAGCCTGCCCCCGCAGATTGCCGGCCGTCCGGCCGACGGCGATCCGGTCTGGCTGCGGTTCTACGGCTGCAATCCGCGTCACCACGCGCTGGCCTTCATGCCGATGCCCAACCCGACCGGCATCGTGCACCTGATGGTCGAGGTGGAGAACTCCGATGACGTCGGTCTGTGCCTGGACCGCGCTAATCGTCGCAAGGTGAAAATGTCAGCAACGCTCGGCCGGCACACCAACGACAAGATGCTGTCGTTCTACATGAAGACCCCCGGCGGCTTCGATGTCGAATTCGGTTGTGAAGGACTCGAAGTCGAAGATGACGGCTGGATCGCTCGGGAGAGCACCGCGGTCAGTCTGTGGGGCCACGACTTCTCCGTCGGGTTCAAGTAACCGATGTCCGCAGCCGAGATCGACCCTCGCACATTCCGCCATGTGCTGGGCCAGTTCTGCACCGGCATCACAATCATCACGACGGTTCACAACGACGCTCCAGTCGGATTCGCCTGTCAGTCGTTCGCTGCGCTGTCGCTCGATCCACCGTTGGTGCTGTTCTGTCCCACAAAGCTGTCGCGGTCCTGGGCGGCCATCGAGGCCAGCGGACAGTTCTGCGTCAACGTCCTGCATGAGAAGCAGCAGGATGTATCCGCTCGGTTCGGATCGAGGGAGCCAGACAAGTTCGCCGGAATCGATTGGAGCCCAAGTGCGCTCGGCTCACCGGTGATCGACGGCACACTGGCTCACATCGACTGCACGGTGCATTCGGTGCATGACGGCGGCGACCACTTCGTGGTGTTCGGTGCGGTGCACTCGCTGTCGGAGGTGCCGAAGAAGAAGCCACGGCCGCTGCTGTTCTATCGCGGCGAGTACACCGGCATCGAGCCGGACAAGAACACCCCGGCGCAGTGGCGTGACGACCTCGACGCCTTCCTCACCGCCACGACTTCTGACACCTGGCTGTAGTTCTCAGGCCTGCTCGCCAACGAACTCGAGGATCGCCGCAGCCACCTCGCGGTGCACGGTCTCGTTGAGGATGTCGTGATGCGCGCCGGGGAATTCCAGTAACCGCAGCGCGTCGATCTGCTCGGCGTAGGCCCGCAGCGCGCTCACCGGGGCGATGGGGTCGAGTTCGCCGTGGATGGCCAGCGTCGGCACCGTCAGCTTCGGCAGCTCGTTGCCGAAGCGGTCCCACGCCCGATCGAGCTCACGCGCCAGCGGCACGCTGTCGGCCTCGACGAACGCCAGGGGATCGTTCTCCATGGCGTCGAGGTAGAACGGATCGTCGGACAGCCAGTGCGGGTCGAGGTCGAGTGAAGTATCGGTGTCGAGCAGTTCGGGCACCGGGACCACCGGCGCGCCGGAGATGACCCCGGCGCGATAGCGCTGCGGCTGGTCGAGGAGCCGGAACAACGTCACCACCGCCCCGTACGAATGTCCCTGTGCAATAAGGGGAATCCCCGGTGTTGCTTCCTCGGCCAACGCGGTGAGACGCTCGGCGAGCGCGGAGCTGTCTTCGATCCTGCCGAAGTCTCCGCGCGCGCCGGGGGAGAGGCCGTGACCGAACTGATCGACGGCCCACAGATCGACCCCGGCGGCATTGAGGGCGAAACCCAGCCGGTGGTAGACGCCGGTGTGTTCACCGAACCCGTGCAGGAAGATGACGGCGGCACGGGGCTCCAGTGCGGCCCAGTGCCGGTAGTAGGCGCGGCCAAGCTCATGGTCGATGAAAGGCATGGCATGAGCCCACCAGCTGCGACGGCCACGCGCAATATTTACGCTCAGCGCGACAGCCAGGGCCCGAGCCGTCGCAGCGCGTCGTCGATATCGCTGGACGGTCCGGCGAACGACAGCCGCACGAACGACCCGCCGCGGTCGGGGTCGAAGTCGATACCGGGCGCGATCGCCAATCCGGTATCGGCCAGAAGCTTTTCGCAGAACGTCAACGAGTCCGAGGTGAAGTCCGAGACATCGGCGTAGACGTAGAACGCCCCGTCGGTGGGCGCCAGGCGGGTGACCCCGATCTGGCGCAGACCGGCCAGCAGCGTCTCCCGGTTGGCCGCGTAGTGCTGCAGGTGGCCTTCGGCCTCGGCTATCGCTTCGGGTGTGAACGCCGCCACACCCGCGAACTGCGGGAGCACCGGTGGGCAGATGGTGAAGTTTCCGGTCAGACAGTCCACCGCGCGCCGCAGTTCCCTTGGCACCAGCAGCCAGCCCAGCCGCCAACCTGTCATCGCGAAGTACTTCGAAAAACTATTCGCCACAACGGTATTGCGTGAGGTTTGCCAGGCGCACGAGGTTTCCGGCGCGCCCGGGTAGACCAGCCCGTGATACACCTCGTCGCTGATCAGCCGGGCCCCGGTCGCATCGCACCAGGATGCGATCGCGGCGAGTTCTTCCGGTGGGATCACCGTGCCGGTGGGGTTGGCCGGGCTCGCCACGATCACGCCCTGTACCGGTGGATCGAGTTCGGCCAGCATCTGCACCGTCGGCTGAAAGCGGGTTTCGGGCCCGCAGGGGATCTCCACGACCTCACAACCCAGCGCGGACAGGATGTTGCGGTAGCAGGGATAGCCGGGGCTGGCGATGGCGACCCGGTCACCGGCGTCGAAGCAGGCCAGGAACGCCAGCAGGAAGCCGCCCGAGGAACCGGTGGTCACCACCACGTCGTCGGCGCTGACATCCAGACCGTAGCGGCCGGCGTAGGACCCGGCGATCGCCTCCCGCAGCTCGGGGATGCCGAGCGCGACGGTGTACCCGAGCTGATTGGCTTCCAGCGCCGACGCCGCGGCCGCGCGCACCGGTTCGGGGGCGCCGACACTGGGCTGGCCCGCCGAGAGGTTGACCAGGTCGCCGTGGGTGCGCTGGCGCTCAGCGGCGGCCAGCCACACGTCCATCACATAGAACGGCGGTATCCCGGCTCGCAGCGCAACGCGATTGTTCACTCCAGTCAGGCTAGAGCACCTGCCCCGGGCGGCAGCTGATGGTACAGCCCGGGGCCGATGATCCGGACGTCCTCCAGGAACCGTCGCGCGGAGATATACGCCTCCGCGATCAGATCGGTGGTGTGGGTGAAATCGAGCGGCGAGACCAGTTTGGGTGCCGGCCCAGGCAGATACACCACCGGCATCGTCTCGGCGACGAGGGTGGCCTCGGCCACCGCCTGCGAGCGCATGGTGACCAGCGCGGTGTAGAGCAGGATGTCAGCGAGGGTGTCGGTTGAGCCGGGCAGCTGGCCGGGAAAGAAGCAGTCGAGAACGATCAACGAGCGTGCGCCCATCTCGACGGCCTGGCGCATGGGGACATTGGCCACCACGCCGCCGTCGTACAGATGCAGGCCGTCATGGTCGACGGGCGGATAGATACCTGGGATGGCGGCGCTGGCCAGTAGCGCCGGCAGCAGCGGCCCCGCCGTATCACGTGCGGTCGTGCAGTCGCGACGTCCATGGTGACTGCCGCGAACGGCACCGTCAGATCGGCGAAATCAGTTGTGGGGCCGAGGAAGTCGACAATCATCTCGGCCAGTCCGGTGTTGGGGAACAGGTGGGTCTTGGCTCGCTGCAACAGCAGTGCCTGCGCGATGAGGTTCCCCGGGAATACCTTCGCCCTCGTCAACCGGGCCCATACGTGGGACAGCCGGTTGGCTGCTCCCAGGGGATCCGATGCCAGTACCGCCCCGTTGATCGATCCCACCGAGGTTCCTGCCACCAGGTCGGGCTGGACGTCCCGTTCGCTGAGCGCCTGCAGCATGCCGACCTGGACCGCTCCCAGGCTGCCGCCCCCGCCGAGCACATACCCGATCGGCCGTGGCAGGCCTTCGACGGTGTCGGTGTGCATACGAGCAGGCTAGAGCACCTGCGATTCGAGCTGACGGAGTTGATCGGACACCGAACCCAGCAACTGGGCGCTGCCGTGCGCCCGCTTGAAGTACAGCTGGATGTCGTGTTCCCAGGTGATCGCGATGCCGCCGTGCATTTGGATCGCCTCGCCGGCCACCTTGGTGAACGCCTCGGTGGCCGCCAGGCGTGCCAGGGCAGCCGACACCGGCGTGGGATCTGCGATCGCATCGCCGACGACGGCCCGCGCGGACTGCACCGCAACGTACAGGTCGGCCATCCGGTGCTTGAGCGCCTGGAAGCTGCCGATCGGCCGGCCGAATTGCACGCGTTCCTTGGTGTACTCGACGGTCAGTTCCAGACACCGCGCGGCGGCACCGATCTGCTCGGCCGCGAGCAGGATCGCCGCGGTATCGGCCAGTCCGGGATCGGCGCCGATCGTCGTGGTGGAGCCGGGAGTGAGCCGGGCCAGCCTGCGGGTCGGGTCCATGGCCTGCACCGACTCGGCGGTGACATCGCTCCACAAGACGAGGCGGCCGTCAGCCCCGATTCCCTCAACAGCGACCACCACGTCGGCGATATCGCCGTTCACCACATAACCGGCATCGAACACCACCGCGCCGATGGCCTCGCCCGCGGCCAGCTGTTCGAGTGCATCGGTATCGGGCTCGTCGCTGGCGAGGAGCGCCAGCTCGGCGAGTGTTGTGCCGAGCAGGGGTGTCGGGACCAGGCCGCGGCCCAGCTCCTCGAGAACTGCTGCAGCGTCGGCCAACTCGCCGCCGGCGCCACCGAGTTCTTCAGGCACCACCAGGGCGGCGACGCCGACCTGCTCGCACAGCTTCGTCCACAGCGATTCGTCGTAGCCGCGTGGTGACTCCATCGCTTCGCGCACGGCGGCCGGGGAGGCGTGCTTGTCGATCAGCGCCGCGACGGTGTCGCGCAGCATCTGCCGTTCTTCAGAGGATGTCATGCCAGCGCCTCCAGCACTCGACGTCGATGACTGGTCGGATCGCCCCACGCTGAGTGCAGTGCCTGTACCCGCAGAAGCCACAGTGAGAGATCGTGTTCGGAGGTGAACCCGATGGCGCCGTGTGTCTGCAGCGAGGCCCGCGCCGCCAGCAGTGCGGCGTCCGAGGCGGCGGCCTTGGCGGCACTGACATCCCGTGCGGTATCGGGGGATCCGTCGGCCAGCGACAGCGCCGCGCCGTAGACGAGCGGACGGGCCAGCTCCACCGCGATGTGGACGTCGGCGAGCTTGTGCTTGAGCGCCTGGTAGCTGCCGATGACGCGGCCGAATTGGCTGCGCTGCTTGGCGTATTCGACCGACATGTCCAGCATCGCCTGGCCTGCCCCGATCAGCTGGGCGGCGGTGGCCAGTGCACCGAATTCGTAGGCTCGTGCGATGTCGGCGTTGCGGGCGTCGCCGGTGGCGGTGACGTCGAACAGCCGGCGGCTGGGGTCGACGGATTCGTGCCCGTCGCCGATCTCGGCATCGCTAACTTGGCCGTCTTGCGCCAGCAGAGTCAGGCCGGCGAAGTCGGCGTTGACTGCCCGCCGCATGGCCGGCGGCAGCGCCACCGTAGCGATCAGTTCGCCGGCGGCCAACGAAGCGGACCGATCAGCCCAGTCTTCCTGGCTGGCGAGCAGAATCGGTGCCACGGCAATGGATTCGGCGACCGGGCCGGGCACATTCCAGCGGCCCAGCCGCTCGAGGGCGACCACCAGGTCGACGGGGTGGGCCTCGATGCCGTCGTACTTCTCGGGCACGGCCAGGGCGGTGACACCGAGGTCGGTCAGTGCCGACCACACCTTGCGGGCTGCAGTGGTATCGCCCTGCGCCCAGGCCCGGACGGCGCCGGGTACGTCGGCAGCGCCCAGTGCGGCGTCGATACTGGCGGCGAAGTCACGCTGCTGTTCGTCGAGTGCGAATTTCATTTCTTCGCTCCTGCGCTCGCTGAGCTTTCTCGGGGCAGCCCGAGCAACCGCTCGGCGATGATATTGCGCTGAATCTCGTTGGTGCCGGCGTAGATCGGTCCGCCGAGTGCGAAGAGCAGACCGTCGGTCCAGCCGTCGGTGAGTTCGGCATCGACGCCACGAAGCTCCAATGCAGTCTGGTGCAGGGCGACGTCGAGATCGGACCAGAACACCTTGGTCACCGACGACTCGGCGCCCAGTTCACCGCCGGCGGCTACGCGGGTCACGGTGCCGAAAGTGTGCAGCCGGTAGGCCTGGGCCTTGATCCAGGCGTCGGCCACCCGATCCGTGAACGCCGGGTCGGCGCCCCGGTCATGCCACTGCGACACCAGCCGCTCGGCGGGCGCCAGGAAGCGGGCCGGGCTGCGCAGCGACATGCCTCGCTCGTTGCTCGACGTACTCATCGCCGCGCGCCAGCCGTCGTGCACGCCGCCGATGACGTCGGTATCGGGCACAAAGACGTTGTCGAAGAAGATCTCGCCGAACCCGGTATCACCGCCGAGCTGGGCGATCGGGCGGACCGTCACACCGTCGGTCTTGAGGTCGAACATGAAGTAGGTCAAACCCTTGTGACGCTCAGCGGCCGGGTCGGACCGGAACAAGCCGAAGGCCCGGTCGCCGAACACCGCCCGTGAGCTCCAGATCTTCTGACCGTTAAGCAACCAGCCGCCGTCGGTCGCGGTCGCTGTCGACCGCAGGGAGGCAAGGTCGCTGCCGGACTCCGGCTCCGACCAGGCTTGAGCCCAGATCTCTTCGCCGCTGGCCATTTTCGGCAGGACTCGGTCGAGCTGCTCGTCGGTGCCGTGGGCGAACAACGTCGGCGCCAGCATCGAGGTGCCGTTCGCGCTGGCCCGTCCCGGCGCCCCGGCGCGGAAGTACTCCTCCTCGTAGACCACCCACTGCAGCAGGCTGGCGTCGCGGCCGCCGTACTTCTCCGGCCAGGTGATCACCGACAGGCCGGCATCGAACAGGACGCGGTCCCAGACCCGATGCTGCTGGAAGCCCTCGGCGGTGTCGTAGGACTTCGTCGGGAACGAATCCTTGTTAGCCGCAAGGAAGGTGCGCACCTCATTGCGGAACTTTTCGGTGGCGTCGTCGTAGCTGAGATCCATCAAACCATCTCTCGCAGTGTGGGTTTGACCACTTTGCCGCCGGGGTTTCGTGGCAGGGTCGCCACGAAGACCACCGAGCGCGGGGTCTTGAAATTGGCCAGGTGCTTTTTGGTGTAGTCGATGACAGCCTGTTCGTCGAGCTCGCTGCCGTCGCGGCGCACGACGAACGCCCGCCCGACTTCGCCGAGGCGTTCGTCGGGTACGCCGATCACCGCGGTGTCGGCGACTCCGTCGAGGCGGGCCAGTACCTGCTCGATCTCGGCGGGGTAGACGTTGAAACCGCCGCAGATGTACATGTCCTTGAGCCGGTCGGTGATGCGCAGATTCCCCGCCTCGTCGACGGTGCCGACATCGCCGGTGTGCAGCCAGCCGTCAGCGTCGATCGCGGCCGCGGTGGCGGCTGGGTCGTCGAGGTAGCCCAGCATGACGTTCGGCCCGCGCAACAGCACCTCTCCGGCGACCGCATCCGATGTCGCCGACCCCGCGGCTCCGGAAGGGGAGTCGATCCGCAGTTCGAAGTCGGCGATCGGGCGCCCACAGGTGGTGGCGACGGTGACGGCGTCGTCGTCGGCGCGGCACATGGTGCCGAAGCCGTTGGCTTCGGTGAGCCCATAGGCGGTGAGCACGATGTCGAAGTCGAGCTCGGCCTGCATCCGTTCGATCAGTACGACGGGCACGGTCGCCGCACCGGTCACCGCGAAGCGCAGCGAGCTCAGGTCGTAGTTCTTGCGGGCCGGGTGGTCCAGCAGCGTCTGGAAGATCGTCGGCGGGCCGGGCAGCACGGTGATGCGCTGTTCGGCGATCACCCGCATCGCCTGCTCAGGGTCGAAGGTGAGCTGGGGGATGAGGGTGGCCCCGGTCTGCAGGCAGGCCAGGATGCCGGCCTTGTAGCCGAAGTTGTGGAAGAACGGGTTGATGCACAGGTAGCGGTCAGCGCTGGTGAGCTGGCCACACTCGGCCCAGGCCGCCGGCGCCGCCAGTGACTGCCGGTGCGCGCACAACACGCCTTTGCTGCGCCCGGTCGTGCCCGAGGTGAACAGGACATCGGACGGGTCGTCGGGACGCACCGCCGTCCCGCGAGCGTCGACCTCCGACAGCTCTGCTCGCGGGCCGGCCAGGAACTCGTCCCAGGTGCCGTCGTCTTCGTCGATGGGGATGCGGATGATGTGCCGCAGCGCGGGCAGCTCGGCGCGGTCGAGGTCGGCCACCCGGTCGGCGCCGAGGAAGCGGCCCATCCCGAATAGCAGGGGCGCCTCGGTGCGGGCCAGGATGTCGGCGGCCTCGGCGGCGGTGTAGCGGGTGTTCAACGGCACCATTACGCCACCGGCGTATTGGATGGCCAGGCAGGCGATCGCCCAGTGCCAGGTGTTCGGCGACCAAATCGCGACGCGGTCGCCCGCGTTGACGCCGAGGCCGATGAGCGCCGCCGCGGCGCGGCGAACCTCGTCGCGCAGTTCGGCGAAGGTGAGGGTGCGCTCGGCGGTGACCAGGGCGTCGTGGTCGGCGAAGTCGAGTGCCATCCGGTCCAACACCGCGGGTGTGGTGCGCGACTGTGACATTCCCGGGTCGCTGCGCTCCTGCCCTCCGTACCTCGTCATCGAGACTCCTTGGGGCTTGATGCCCGCGGATGGTCCCCGGGCTAACAAAGCAAGTGCTTGGTAGGTTAGCCTACAAGGGTGATCACGGTCGAGGAGTTCCGGGCGGAGGTACGCCAGTGGCTGGCCGACAATCTCGTCGGTGAATATGCCGCGCTCAAGGGCCTCGGTGGCCCGGGCCGCGAGCATGAAGCTTACGAAGAGCGGCTGGCCTGGAACAGGCATCTGGCGGCGGCGGGGCTGACCTGCCTGGGCTGGCCGGTAGAACACGGCGGTCGCGGCCTTTCGGTTGCGCACCGGGTGGCGTTCTACGAGGAGTACGCCAAGGCGAACGCTCCCGACAAGGTCAACCATTTCGGCGAAGAACTGCTCGGGCCCACGCTGATTGCCTTCGGTACCCCCGAACAGCAGCAGCGGTTCCTGCCCCGGATCCTCGATGTCACCGAGCTGTGGTCCCAGGGCTACTCGGAGCCTGGTGCGGGCAGCGATCTGGCCAACGTCGCCACGTCTGCGGTTCTGGACGGTGACGAGTGGGTTATCAACGGCCAGAAGGTGTGGACGTCGCTGGCGCACTGGGCGCAGTGGTGCTTCGTGGTGGCCCGCACCGAGAAGGGCTCCAAGCGGCACGCCGGGCTGTCCTATCTGCTGGTGCCGCTGGATCAACCGGGTGTGGAGATCCGCCCGATCATCCAGCTGACCGGCGACTCGGAATTCAACGAGGTGTTCTTCACTGACGCCCGCACCGATGCCGGCCTGGTGGTCGGCGAGCCGGGCGACGGCTGGCGGGTGGCGATGGGAACGCTGACCTTCGAACGCGGCGTTTCCACGCTGGGCCAGCAGATCCGTTATGCCCGTGAGCTTTCCGGCATCGCCGAGCTTGCCAAGACCACCGGCGCGATCGACGATCCGCTGATCCGGGAGCGGCTGGCCCGATCCTGGGCGGGCCTGCAGACGATGCGGTCCTACGCCTTGGCGACGATGGACGTTGAGCAACGCGGGAGCCGCTGGGCCAGCGACATCGGTGGAGGCCAGGACAATGTGTCGAAGCTGTTGTGGGCCAACTGGCACCGCGATCTGGGCGAGCTGGCCATGGACATCAAAGGCAAGTCCGGCTTGCTGCTGGCCGACGGTGAATTCGACGAATGGCAGCGGCTGTTCCTGTTCTCCCGCTCGGACACGATTTACGGCGGCTCCAACGAGATTCAGCGCAACATTATCGCCGAGCGGGTGCTCGGCCTACCTCGAGAGGTGAAGGGCTAGTGGCGCCATTGTCGGAGGTCCCCAAAGAGGTTGAGGGCCACGGTCTGCTGGCTGGCAAGGTCGTGGTGGTGACCGCGGCGGCGGGAACCGGCATCGGATCGGCCACCGCACGGCGCGCGCTGCTCGAAGGTGCCGACGTCGTCGTCTCCGATCACCACGAACGTCGTCTCGGCGAAACCCGGGACCAGCTGGCCGAATTGGGCCTCGGCCGGGTCGAGAGCGTGGTCTGCGATGTCACATCCACCGCACAGGTCGACGCGCTGATCGCCAGTTCCGTGGCCGCCCTGGGTCGTCTTGATGTACTGGTGAACAACGCCGGCCTCGGCGGGGAAACCCCCGTCATCGACATGACCGACGACGACTGGGACCGGGTGCTCAACGTGACCCTGACGTCGGTGATGCGAGCCACGCGCGCGGCGCTGCGGTACTTCCGTGATGCCGGCCACGGCGGCGTGATCGTGAACAATGCCAGCGTCCTGGGCTGGCGAGCACAGCACTCGCAGTCGCATTACGCGGCCGCAAAGGCCGGTGTGATGGCGCTGACCCGTTGCAGCGCAATCGAAGCCGTCGAACAGGGGGTGCGCATCAACGCCGTTTCACCGAGCATCGCGCGGCATAAGTTTCTGGAGAAGGTCAGCTCGACCGACCTGCTCGACCGGCTCTCCGAAGGAGAAGCGTTCGGCCGTGCAGCCGAGCCGTGGGAAGTCGCCGCCACTATCGCGTTCCTGGCCAGCGACTACTCGAGTTACCTGACCGGCGAAGTCATTTCGGTGTCGAGCCAACGCGCATGACCGAGCAGCCGGTCAGTCGTCGTGACGAGCTCCTGGTGCTCGCCGCGACGATGTTCGCCGAACGCGGTCTGCGCGCGACCACCGTGCGCGACATCGCCGACTCGGCGGGCATTCTGTCCGGCAGCCTGTATCACCACTTCAAGAGCAAGGAGCAGATGGTCGAGGAGGTCCTACGGGACTTCCTGGACTGGCTGTTCGAGCGCTACCAGCAGATCATCGCCACCGAGCCCAACCCGCTCGAGCGGCTCAAGGGCTTGTTCATGACGTCGTTCGAAGCGATCGAAGACCGGCACGCGCAGGTGGTGATCTACCAGGACGAGGCCAAGCGGCTGTCGTCGCTGCCGCAGTTCGAATTCGTCGAGGTTCGTAACAAAGAACAACGCAAGATGTGGCTTGACCTGCTCAACGAGGGTGTCAAGCAGGGGTACTTCCGCCCGGATATCGACGTCGACGTGGTGTACCGGTTCATCCGGGATACCACGTGGGTGTCCGTGCGTTGGTATCAACCAGGCGGACCGCTGACAGCCGAGGAAGTCGGCCGCCAATACCTCGCCATCGTCCTGGGCGGCATAGCCGCGCCCAACAACCGATAAGGAGATCGACATGCCTGAGGCCTACGTTATCGACGCCGTGCGGACCGCGGTGGGCAAGCGCAACGGATCGCTGGCCGGCGTGCACCCGATCGACCTGGCTGCCGCCGCCTGGCAGGGACTGCTGGGCCGCCACGATGTCGACCCGGACGCCGTTGATGACGTGATCGCCGGCTGCGTGGACGCGATCGGTGGCCAGGCAGGCAACATCGGGCGGCTGTCCTGGCTGGCCGCCGGCTATTCGGAAGCCGTGCCCGGGGTGACCGTGGACCGTCAGTGCGGGTCCAGCCAGCAAGCGATTTCGTTCGGGGCGCAGGCCATCATGGCCGGCACCGCGGATCTCATCGTGGCCGGCGGTGTACAGAACATGAGCCAGATCCCCATCTCCTCGGCGATGACCGTCGGCGAGCAGTTCGGTTTCACCTCGCCCACCAACGAGTCCAAGGGCTGGCTGAAACGCTATGGTGACCAAGAGGTTTCGCAGTTCCGCGGCGCAGAGATGATCGCCGAACGGTGGGGGATCACTCGCGAGGAGATGGAACAGTTCGCGTTGACCAGCAATGAGCGCGCGTTCGCTGCGATCCGTGCCGGGCACTTCGACAACGAGATCCTGCCGATCGACGGATTCGCCGTCGACGAGTGCCCGCGCGAAACCACCCTGGAGAAGATGGCCGGGCTCAAAACCCTGGTCGAGGGCGGCCGGTTGACGGCCGCGATGGCCAGCCAGATCTGCGACGGCGCGAGCGCGGTGTTGCTGGCCTCAGAAAGCGCAGTGCAAGCGCACAACCTGACCCCGCGGGCCCGCATCCACCACATCAGCGCCCGCGGCGACGACCCGGTGATCATGCTGACCGGTCCGATTCCGGCGACGAAGTACGCGCTGGACAAGGCCGGCCTGACCATCGACGACATCGACGTCGTCGAGATCAACGAGGCCTTTGCGTCGGTCGTCCTTGCCTGGCTGAAGGAGACCAAGGCCGACCCGGCGAAGGTCAACCCCAACGGGGGCGGGATCGCCCTGGGTCATCCACTGGGCGCCACCGGCGCCAAACTGTTCACCACCATGCTCAACGAGTTGGAGCGCACCGGCGGTCGCTATGGCCTGCAGACGATGTGTGAGGGTGGCGGCACCGCGAACGTCACCATCGTCGAACGGCTCTAGTCCTGCCTCGAATGTGGTCCTTATGCACGCAATTCAGTGAAAACCTGTGCATAAGGCCCACGCTCGTCGCCTCAGCCAGCGGCAGCCATAGCGACGAGGCCGTAGGCCACTGCGTAGCGCTGGCCTAGTCTGCGGCAGACGTTGCCGCGCCCGACTGCTACCCCGCCGAGCTGTTCGCTGACGGCGCGGACGAGTTCGTCGTCACCCGCTCCGCCGCCGACCAGAACGAGCCCGCGAGCATCCGGTGCCACCTGGGCGAGTCCACGGAGCACGTTGGCGCCGATAACGAGTCGTTTGGCCGCCAGGCGCCAGTTGCGCCATTCGGAACCGGATAATCGCGACGTAAAGGGCAGCAGCCCGTTTGGCGCCGATGCCAGCAGCCAGCCGGTACAGCGGCCGTCGATCGGGCTGTCGAGGAAGTGTCGGCGCCCATGCTCGTCCTCGACGAGTTGGACGGTGACCGCGCTGAGCGCCTCGGCGCGTTTCGCGTATTCGGCTGTGCTACGCGAAATATCCAGGGCAGCCGATGTCGCGGTCGTGAGCAGTTGGCCGGCGCCGGGCAGGACGACTCGTGCCGTTGCGGTCACCACGTCGACGGTGCCGCCGCCGACGTCGACGACCACCATGTCCTCGGTGACGCCGGGGGTGGTCAGCGCGCCCACCCTGGCGGCAGCGGCCTCGGAGTCGATCCGTATCACGGGTACCCCCAACGCCTCGCTCAGCGCATCAGCACCGGCGGGCGGCTGGTGCACGTCGTCGCCCATCGTCGCTCGCACCACACTGTCGGTTGCCACCGAACCGCGACGCGAATTCGCCTGCGCCGCAATGTCAGCAAGATGTACTGCGTGCGTGCGCTCGTCTTTGTCGGGGTCAGCGACCGGCTCGGTAGGTCGGATGTCCTCGGGGGCGACGTCGTGAAGGCACACCACCGCGCAGGCGCTGTCGTAGAGCTGGTCGGCGACCAGTGTCGCGTCAGGGCGCTCGTCGTCGCGGAGGCTGAACGCGTCGACGAGCCAATACGGGTCGGTGAGTCGCTGTAGTGATGAGAAACCTTGCCGCACTTCGACGGCGACCAGCGCGGCCGACAACAGCTCTGCCACTTCGACGCCGTCGACCACGGGCAATGCCGTAAGCAGCCGGTTGGATACCAGAACAGCCTCATCATTGGTCGTAACCACGGCTGCTACGTCGCGGCCGGAATCGATTGCCGCGTTGACCAATCCCGCTACGTCGCGGTAGTCGTGGTCGCGGGTCGCGCAGGCGACGACCGGCTGGTGGCGGTCCACTTCCTGGAGGCGTCCGACTGGTACCGGTACCCCAACCCCGACGGCGTCACCGGCGGTCGTGGGTGCCGAACGGGTGGCAATGTACAGTCGTCCGGTTCGCCTGGTCTGAAGCTGGATTTGTTCAGTCACCGATGTCACCGGCGGCGTCGGAGCGAACGCGGCCCGATCGACTACGAGGCCGTGAGTAGCGCTCAATTGGCGAACCAGTTGCGCGGCAGCGTCAATGGCGCGCAGCGATCCCTTCCCACCTCGAGTCGGGACACGTGCGCTGCACAACACGTCTAAATCACCGATCCCGCTGCACAGGACCACTTCGGTGGTGGCGTTGCCGATGTCGACACCGGCCCACACCGTCATCGCAACAGGCCGCGACGCTGATACGCCGCTGCGGCCTCCCGGACGAGTTGCGCGCACGCGTGTGCTTCGTGTGCAGCGAGTCGCGCTGCCAATTCCTGCAATTCATCGAACGTGGAGCGGTTGGGGCGCAGCGCCTCGTAGGCAGCCAGCATGTCGGACGCCGAAAGCACCGTCATCTCGGCCGCCCGGCGCAAGTTCATGCCGAGCTGTGCCGAGCCGGACCGCTCAGCGGTCTCCGCCTGGCTCAGAAGCGTATCCCGGCTGATGCGAATGTCGTCCAGATCGAGCTGACCGGCTCGCGCGGCTTGGACGGTGATCTCGTCGAGAGCACGGCCGGAGTGGGCGGAGATGGTCATCGAAGGAACTCCAATTCAACGTTGGGCCCGGTGCGGGCGGCGATTTCGGCTCGCTCGATCGCGACCATCGACACCACCTTCGTGTGGTAGCGGGCGGTGATGGCCTCGTCGGTGTAGGCGTTGCGCATCGGGGCTGGGGTCGCGCCCTTCGCATGTCTACCGGCATTGATACCGATCAGTCGGTACATATCGGGAGCGATCAGCGGTGCGACACTGAGCAATTCGAGGTTAGCCAGCGGTGGCAGGTCCCGGCGGTGGATCAGCGTGGTGCCCTTGGCCTGCAGGCCGACGCTAACTCCCGAGCCGGACAGTCCGGCCGCGGTCTTCCCGATCGATCCCAGATCCACGGTGTTGGTGATGCGAACCAGCCGCGGCACGCACTGCTCTTCTTCCAGGCCGGCGAGGATCTGCTCGAGCGCGTCGTAGATCGTCATGCCCGACAGCGTGCGGAACAGCTTGGTGGCGAAGGCGGGAGAGACGCCGACCACGACCTCCCGCGGATCGGTGCCGGGTAAGGCTGGCCCCAGCTCCACCACCCGGCCGGGCTGGCAATAGTTGGCCTGTTCCTTGACCAGGTCGGTCACCGAGCGTGCCTGTCGTACGGAGTCGATCTGAGCCTGGCGCTCCGGCGACGGCCGGTATCCGGTTCCCGGTCCGCAGTAGTCGTTAGGATCCTGCAGTGCCGAGAGCACATTCATCTGCTCGTCGAAAATCGCAGCGGTCTGCAGATAGTCACCGGTGACGCGGGCTTTGGCCATGCCCAGCACGCGGTCGGCGACATCGGTGAACCCGGTCTCGGCGAGCGCAGCGACGACGTCGAGGACCGTCAGTCCGGATTGTTCGATCATCCGGGCAGCGTTCAATACGGTCACTCCGTCGGTGTCCGGGAGGTCCTTGGAACCCTCGGCCTGCACGACAGCTTCGACGTGCTCGTCGTCGAAGTCCGCCAGCCCGAGGTATTCGAATACCGCCCGGGTCGCTTCGGCGGCCTGCCGTCGCATCGCCTCCAGCGTGGTCGGGTCAACCGAACGCAATCCGCCGTCGACACCCCAGTCGCGCTGCAGCACCAGATAGTCGTCGAGGTCGGCGGCATTGAAGTTGGACGGGCCAAACATGTTGTCGTAGGACACGATCGAGCCGAAGCCGGAGAAGATGAAGTCCGACCCCGACAGCAGCGTCGGCAACGTCCGACTGGTGCGGCGCATGGTCGATTCACTCATCAGCGAGTCGTTTCCACTGCATGATTCGAGCCCGCGCAGCATCACCATCAGATTCTCGGCGATGAGTTCCTTGACGCCACCGGGCACCGAGGCGGTGATCGCCGCCCCGTCGACGCCGCCGTTCTGAACACCCTGTGCCCCGATTCCCTTGGCCAGGGCGACGCAGCGGGACTCCAGATAGTTCATCGACTTTCGTTCGGCCTGGCCCATCAGCACCTCGGAGCCGGCCCCGCTGGACAGCCGCATCTTGATCCCGCGTGAGGCGTAGGCCGAGGTCAGAAACGCCTTGGACCACGGAGTGTCGTCGCCGTCGGTGAAGACCTGCTCGGTTCCGTAGACCGACACCGTCTCGGCGTAGGACACCAGCCCGCGGACTCCGAGCTCGAGTTCTCGGGCTTCCTCTACCGAGCACTGTGTCAGCGCGCCGGCCGCCGGCACCTGGGAGCCGATGAGCAGAGCCATCGCGACGGCGGGAGCGTCGTCGAGCACCGGCACCGTCGCCTCCAGTTCGCGGAAGCCATAGACCACCGCGGTCGCCGCGTCCGCAGCGATCAACAGTGGGTCGTCGAGCCGGTTGGTGACGTGGGCCTGATTGGCCGGGGTGCGGCGCGCGCGCATCTTCATCATCGCCATCTGGATCTCCACCGGCTGCAGCATCGCGACGACCCTGGCCATCTTCGCCGGGGTCAGGCCCGAGCAGACCCGAAGTACCTCGTCGCGCGGCACGCTGGAATCCACGATCAGCCGAGCCAGCTCGACCTCACTCATGGCCATCGACGCCCACGCCTGGGAATGGTCGATCGCATACCGCACAACGAATTCATCGATCGTGTCGAAGTCGGCGGCCGGCTTGGAGTCCATCTCGACCACAGTGCCGTCGTCGGCCACGCGCCAGGACGGCTCGGGGTCATAAGGCGACAGGTGTGAGATCATGCCGAGTTCTGGATCGGGTGCGGCGAACCCGTCCAGGTTGACTGTCTGCTGGTCCAACAGTCGGATGCGGCCCAGCCGGTGGTCATGGCCGGCCTCGTCACTATTCGGGTGCATGGCACACAGCATTGGGGTATCTGCCATGGCAGGCAAGAACGCACCCAGAACTTCCAACAACGTGTCTGATCTGTTCGGTAGCACCGCCTCTGGACGATCTGCTCTACCACAACGTGTTGGAAAGCGGCCGACGTTTCTGGCGAGCGGGCAGCCCTTCTCGCACAATGACCGGACGTCGGAGTGGTCCAGCTGTCGCTCCGTGGTGAGAAGAGGAGTAACAGTGACCGAGGTTCTCGATACCAGCGGCGGGTCAGGCCGTGACACTTCCCAGACCACGGCGGCCGCGAAACTGCGCGGCCACCTCGGTGTCCCCGCCATTGTGCTGATGGTGGTGGCCGCTGCGGCGCCGCTTTCCACGATCGGCGGCAACGTGCCGATCGCGATGGTGCTGGGAGAGACCACTGGTATCCCGGTCTCGTTCATCGTCGCGGGTCTGGTGTTCCTTCTCTTCGCGGCGAGTTTCGTCGCCATGTCGAAATACGTCACGGACGCCGGCGCCTTCTATGCCTACATCCGCACGTCGCTCGGTCGTGCGGCCGGGACCGGCGCGGCCGTTCTCGCCTTACCGGCCTACATGGCGACCCTGCTGGCCGTGGCCGCCTACGACGGCGTCATCCTCAACGGCCTCATCACCCGCTTCGGCGGACCGGATATTCCGTGGTGGCTGCTGACCGGCGGGGTGCTCGCCGTCGTCGCCTGGCTCGGATATCGCGACATCGACCTCAGCGCCAAGGTGCTAGGTGTGTTCCTGGTGTCCGAAGTCGCCATCCTGCTGGTCTTGGATTTCGTCATCGTGCTGCGTGGCGGTGAGCACGGTTTGACCGGCGACTCGTTCACGCCGCAGGGGATAGCCGGAGGGTTCGGGATCGCGTTGCTCTACGCACTGTGGGGCTTCGTCGGTGTCGAGGCGACGGTGGTGTTTCGAGACGAGGCCCGCGACCCCGATCGCACGGTGCCGCGCGCGACGTTCTGGGCAGTGGGCATCGTGGCCAGCTTTTACGCATTCTCCAGCTGGGCACTCATCGAAGGCAATGGAGGACCGGATGCCATTGCGGCCGCCAAGGACGACCCCGATAACTTCATGGTCAACACCGCCCAGCAGTACCTCGGTATGGTTGGGCGCGACCTGACCACTGCCCTGTGGTTCATCAGCGTTTTCGCCTGCACCCTGGCATTCCATAACATCAGTTCGCGTTACGCGTTCGTGCTGGGGCAAAGCGGTGTCTTCTCGACCAAGATCGGCCAGGTGCATTCCCGTCACGGTTCGCCGGCGGTGGCGTCGCTGGTCATCACCGCGGCGTCGGTCGTGATCATGGCGATCTTCGTTGCGTTCGGGCTCGATCCGGTGCTGCAGATCTTCGGCCCGCTGGGTGGGCTGGGAATCCTCGCATTGGCGATCCTGTGGTTGTTGACGACGATCTCCGTGGTGATGTTCTTCGTGCGTCGTGGTGGCTCGACGGGCACCGTGGTGCTCGCGGTGGCCGCGACACTGGTGCTGGCCGCGGCCCTGGTTCTGGTGGTGTCCAACCTGACTCTCATCGTTGGGGGCAACCCCACCCTTGCGGCCGTCTTCGGCGTGATGCCGTTGGCGTTCTTCGGAGTGGGCATGCTGCTGAGCCGGCGATCCAAGGGTGAGCTGGCGTCGATTTCGTCGGTGTCCTGACCCCGACGGGCCGGCCAACGAACTGATCAGAGCAGCATGGGCGCTGGTACCGTCGGATTTCGGGAGTACCAGCGCCCATCTGCGGTTCTCGGCGCTGAATCGGCGCGGAGAGTGGATCAGGTGAGTGAAGCGGGCATGTCCGGGGAGTCGTCTCTGAGCGTTGCGGCGGTCCTGATGGTTCCGCCCCTCGATCATGGTTCTGTCGTCGCGGGCCGCCGCGGGTTGACCCGCGAGGTTCGCTGGGTCGATATCATCCACGCCCCGGCCGAGGATTTCGTCCGTGCCGGTGACCTGGTGCTTACCACGGGTGCCGATATCAGTCAGCCGGGCGTCCGCGATTTCCTCGTCTCGCTATTCGCCTCTGCAGCGGCCGGAGTGGTGTTGAGCCCTCCACCCGAGGTTGCCGTCGACGAACTGCTCGAGCTGCTGATCCCGCTCGCCGAGCAGCATGCGTGCCCGTTCGTGTTGTTACCGTGGGAGATCGCGTTCGCTGATGTGCAGAAGAGTCTGCTCCCGCTGCTGAGCCTGTCACCGTCGGACCAGCGGTTCCGCATGGCCGTCGGTCGCAGTGAATGTGCCGGCAACGGTTGGACGGATCTGGCCGGCGCGTTCGCCGATTCACTGCAGGCGTTGGCACGGTCCGCCGACATCGCCGTGCGGTCGTCAGTCACTGACGACCTTGTGATGAGTCATTTCGCCTCAGCGCCAACGGCTTCCACTATCACCGAGCTGGTGGCGTGCGCCCAGCAGCTCAGCGGGCTGTCCGATGACCTGGTCAGCTGGGCACTGCTCCCCGCCGCTTACGGGCCATCTCCTGCCCCGCCTGCGACGGGGTCGTCGGTTGCCGTCGACAGCACCGTGGGCGCGCGACAGTTCGCCGACGTGTTGCGGCACCACCCGCGCAGTATGGCGATGGTGCTGCAGACATTGCAGCCACTGATCGATTACGACACCACGCGGCGAGGGCAACTCGTGCACACCTTGGAGATCGTGCTCAACGAAGCGACGAACACCAGCGCGGCTGCCAGAGCGCTCTACCTGAATCGCCACTCGTTGTTGTACCGGATCAAACTCATCGAGGAGCTCACCGGCTTGTCGCTGAAGAATCCCGCCGACCGCTTCCAGTTGGAGGTCAGCGTTCGGGTCCACCAGATCAACGAAGCTCGGGCCGACGGTATGCGCCGTGGGTGAGCCCAGTTCGCGGGAGAAGCGTCAGGTGTCGTGCAGGACGACTCCGCGGATGTTGCGGCCGGCGAGCATGTCGTCGTAGGCGTCGTTGATCTCGCCCAACTTGTATTCGTGGGTGACGGTCTCGTCGAGCAGTAGCTTGCCCTCGCGGTAGAGGCTGAGCAGTTTCGGGATGTCGGCGCGCGGGTTGGCTTGTCCGTACAGGCTGCCGAGCAGACGCTTCTGGAAGAGCGTGAACATCGTCATCGGCAGGATCGGCGTCACGTCCGTCATCGCGGCCAGTGCGGTCAGCACCACGGTGCCACCCTTGCTGACGAGTTCCAGCGCGTCGTTGATCATCGGGCCTTTGACCAGCCCGACGGTCAGCAGCGCGGAATCGGCCATCACGCCTCGGGTCAGCTCACGAACCAGTTCGGTGCCTTCCTCAATAGATGTCGCGAAGTGGGTCGCGCCGAAGAGAAACGCCTTGTCCCGCTTGCTTTCCACGATGTCGATCACGACGATCTTCTCCGCGCCGGCCAGCCGGGCGCCCTGGATGGCTCCGCTGCCGATCCCGCCGCAGCCGATCACCACCACGGTGTCGCCGGGACGCACGTCGGCGGTGTTGACCGCCGAACCCCAGCCGGTGGTCACACCGCAGCCGAGCAAGCAGGCCCGGGTCAGCGGGATGTCGTCGTCGATCTTCACCAGCGACGCCTCCGGCACTGTGCCGTAGGGCGCGAACGTGCCCAAACCGATTGCGGCGTAGATATCTTGGCCGCGGGCGTGCCGTCGGAATGTGCCGTCGGGCTGTAGGCCCATCAGGATCTCGGCACCCATATCGCACAGATTCGACTTGCCGGTCGCACACCAGCGGCAGCGCCCGCAGGCGGGCAGGAATGCGGCAACGATGTGATCGCCGACCTTCAGGTCGCGCACTCCTGGACCGACTTCCCGCACGATGCCCGCACCCTCGTGCCCGCCGATCAACGGGATCGGCGCCACCAGGTCACCGTCGCGAATGTGGTGATCGGAGTGGCACAGGCCGGTGGCCTCGAACGAGACGAGAACCTCACCCTCCTTTGGAGGATCGAGCTCGACTTCTTCGACGCTCCAGTCTCGCCCGTACTCCCACAGGATGGCGGCATTCATTTTCATGATGCCCAAGGTATGACGCCGCCGCCGTCCACCGATGACGAATTGGGAACTAGCCCGCCATCGTGAGTGCCAGGCCGCCAAGCGCGACGATCCAGCTCGCAAAGCTGCCCACCAAGAAGTACTCGGTGACATCGTCGATGCCTATTCCCGGGTCGCTACGCTCCTGCCCGCCGAGGCTTATTCCCGGGTCGCTACGCTCCTGCCCGCCGAGGCTTATTCCCGGGTCGCTACGCTCCTGCCCGCCGAGGCCGATACCGCCGTTCTCCCGGGCCTTTTGGGCGTTGATCTCCGGGAACCGGATGATGCTCTTGGCCGCTACCACCGCCGTCGCGGCGGCCGGCTGCCCGGCCAGGCCCAGCCCGAAGATCAGCAGCCGTTCCATCGGGCCCAGCAGACGCCCGCCTTTGAGTCGATCCGACGGCTGCGGTTCGCCGGCCGGTTTGACCGATCCCACCGCCCCGAGCAGCAGCCGGACCAGCTGGTTGCCCGTCGTGACTTGAAGCAGAATCACCCCGGCCACCAACATGATTCGGGTCGGGTCGGTTGTCGCGAGCCCGGTCACCGGGGCCCAGCCAGCCCAGGCCTTGACCAGCCCGGCACACGGTGAGCCCAATCCGGACAGCACGATCATCATCGCGAGGACGGCGGCGAACAACACCAGGGGTGTGACCTGACCACGGCCCCCGACCCGCTCGGCGTGGTTGCACGACAGTTCCCACGCCACAGCCGCCGCCGCGGCAATAACGACCAGCAGCAGATCACCGGGACGCCAGAGTCCGCACAGCGCGGCGATCGCGACCGCGACCATCGGACCGGTGACCACCGCCGGCCAGAGCCGGGTGGCCAAGCGCCGCATGATGTCGGCGCAGCCGATGGCGATCAGCAGCACAGCGACGCCACTCACCGAACGGCCCCCAATTGCTCGCAGGCCAGCACCAGCAGGTCCAGCCCGTCGCGCGCGGTCCGCTGCGACACCGCTGAGGCGCTGATCCCTTCCATCGCCGCTAATTCCTTCTTCGTCTTGTGGTCGAGTAGCCCCCGCAGCAGTCGCACGGACCGGGCATCCACCGATCCAAGCAGGTGGTCCCGACATAACAGCGCGGCGTTGACGGCGGCGGGATCCGGCCCGGTGTCGCCGTGGCGGCGGTATGCCGTGCGCACGGTCGCCAATGCTGGCTGTTGTTGGGCGGAAGCGGTCCATTCGATCGCTTCTCGTGCCGACCACCAGCCTGGCCCGTCCTGAATGCCGGTGCCGGCGTCGAGCACGGTCACCTCACCCCAGCCGATGCCGAACCGCACATCGATCTCGGGCGCCACGGCCAGCCGCACCGTTAGGGCGGCGTGGATCGCGTCGCCGACCGTCGGATAGCTGCCCTGGAACTCGTCACCGACGGTGAACGCCAGGGGAGTGCCGGTGAGCGCTTCGGTGATGCGGCGGTGCAAGTGGCCGCGGTCGGACGCGTGCCGCGAGTCCACGACATCGCCGATCAGTGCAGCACGCTCCGATGAAGCGCTACGCTTCACTCCAGCCATATGAAGAGTATAGCTTCATTTCGTCAAAATGAAGTAAATAGCTTTATTGGACGAACGCGGCGGCTGCCCGCAGGTGCTCGATGGCGTCGGCGACGATGGTGGGGACCAATTCGGCGCACGTCGGCAGGTTCTCGATGATCCCGGCGACCTGTCCGGAGGCCAGCACACCCGCTTCGGTATTGCCTTCGACCAGTCCGGCTTTCAGCAGCATCGGGGTATTGGCGGCCATCAGCACCTGCGACCAGGTGAGGTCCTTACCGTGCCGCATCGCCAGGCCGTCGCGGATCATTCCGGACCAGGTCATCTGCGACATCTTCTTGAACTTGGCCGCGTTGCGCACCGCTGCGGTGAAACCTCGGATCGGTGAGCCGCTTTCGAGCTTCTCGACGAGCTCGGTGCGCAGGACGCGGTGCGGCATGCCGTCCACTCGGGTGGAGACGACAGTGCCGTCGAGTGCGGCCTTGAGGTAACGCTGCTTGACGTCCTCGGGCACGGTCGAATCCGAGGTCAGCAGGAACCGGGTGCCCATCGCCACGCCGGCAGCGCCGTAGGACAACGCGGCAGCCAGGCCGCGGCCGTCGAAGAAGCCGCCCGCGGCGATCACCGGGATGTCGACCGCGTCGAGGACTGAGGGCAGTAACAGAGTGGTCGCTACCGGACCGGTATGACCGCCGCCCTCGCCGCCCTGCACGATCACGGCGTCGGCGCCCCAGCTCGCAACCTTGCGGGCATGCTTGGCCGCGCCCACCGACGGAATCACCACCGAGCCGGCTTCTTTGAGCTTCGCGATCAGTTCCTGCTTGGGGGCCAGCGCGAAGGACGCTACCTTGACGCCCTCGCGGATCATCAGGTCGACGCGATCACCGGCATCGGCGCCGTCGGCACGGATGTTGACGCCGAACGGCCGATCGGTAGAGGCCTTCACCTTCTTGATCGCGGTGGCCAGTTCATCGATGGTCATCGTCGCCGAGGCCAGGATGCCCAGGCCCCCGGCGTTGGACGTGGCCGACACCAGCCGGGCGCCCGCGACCCAGCCCATCCCCGTCTGGACGACCGGATGTTCGATGCCGATCAGTTCGGTCAGCGGGGTCTTCAACGAAGCGGACATCTCCCTACTTCACCTCTCGGTCCCTAAGGCCTTTTGGATCGATGACCTCTTGGATCAGCTTCTGCTCGTCGCCGGATGGCAGGCGGCTGGTCTCGGCTTCACCCAGGCCGTGCACCTCGAACGAGGTGTTCTCGGCGACCTCTTCGGGGCTCACGCCGGGGTGCAGCGACACCGCCCGCATCTGATGGTCGGGCCCGTTGAAGTCGAAGACGCCGAGGTTGGTCACCACGCGGAAGACGTTGACGAAGCGGTACGCCGGGTTGTTCGGATCGACCTTGTCCCAGCCGATTCCGGAGACGATGTCGACTCCCGTCCCGAACACCCGCTTGGAATGGTTGCCGACCCAGTAGCTGGTGGCGTGGTTGATGGTGTTGCCCGGTGCGCCGCGCACGCCGAACATCTGTCGGGTCGGATGCTGCAATGGGCCGAAGGCTGAGAGGTTCTGGTTACCGTAGCGGTCGATCTGGTTGGCGCCCATCACCACATGGCGTCGGCCCCAGGCGAGCGTCTCGAAGACGCGGCCGAACGGCATCCAGCCTTCGATGGCTCCGGTGGCGCCCATCGCCGGGGTGTCGGCGAAGATGCGAGCCTCGCCGTCGGTCAGCAGGATGTCGGGAGCGAAGGTCAGGCGTGCCAGGCGGGCGCCGATCGACACCATATTGGCCATTGGGCTGACCATGATCTCGCCTGCGTCGCGGAACAACTCGGCACAGGCGACGGCGCACACCTCGGCGCGGGTCGCGGAGATCATGCTTGTTCCTCCTTGAACTTCCGCACGGCGGCTTGGTAATCGGCTTCGCTGCCCGACAGGTAGGTCGAGACGAACTCGGCCCAGGTCTCGTCGGATGCCGCGGCTTCTGCGTAGTGGCGCTGGAACTTCTCGTCGCGGCGGTAATCGGGCTCCGCGGTGGTGAAGTGCGCACCGTTCGGTGCCTCGACGACGCTGTCGACCATCATCCGGTTGATCAGGAGTGCCTGCACCGGAACGGATTTCACCAGCTCTTCGGTGGATACCACCTTTTCCACCGACAAGAGGCGCTTCTGCGCCGACATCAGGAACAGGTCGTCGAAGTACGGGTCGATGCCGGTGTAGGCGGCATTGCCCTGTTCGTCACCGAGATTCAGGTGGACCAACGCCACATCGAGGTTCAGTGCGGGCATCGCAACGAGTTCTTCATAGGCAGAACCCGTCGGGTAGGGAGACTTGACGGTCTTGAGTTCGTCACCCCAGAACGCCCTGACGTCACTGCCGAGGCCGGCGCGGATCGGCAGGAACGGCAGCCGCTGTGCAGCGGCCTGCAGCCCGCAGCGCAGCATGCCCTCGTCCATCTCGCGCGATTCGATCGCGCCCGTGGTGCGGGCCTTGGCGAACCACGGATCGTAGAACGGCGGCGAGTCCAAGGACACGAAGCCGTAGTAGACGCGCTTGACCTTGCCTGCCGAGCAGAGCAGTCCGAGGTCGGGTCCGCCGTAGGTGACGACGGTGAGATCGGTGACGTCGGTGCGCAATAGCGCCCGCACGAAGGCCATCGGCTTGCGCCGGGAACCCCAGCCACCGAGGCCGATCGTCATCCCGCTTTCGACGACCGAGACGGCCTCGTCGAGGGTTGTTCTCTTATCGGCCATTATTTCCCCGCTCGCTTCGCTCGTGCCCGCCGGATCATTTCGCCCCTTTCTCCGTGCCCGCGAACGCGTCGCGGTGCTCATCGGAGACGCCGGCCAGGTTCAGCTCGAACGTGAAGCCCTGCTCCATGCGGTATCTCGCATTGACCGGCTGGATGTCGATGAAGTTCAGCGCCTCCTTGGCCGCCCGGATCACCCGGGTGTCCTTGGAAGCGATATCGCGTGCGACGCGCAATGCGGCCTCGTCGAGATCGGCACGCGGAACTACCTCGTGCACCGATCCGAAGTGGTGCAGTGTCTCAGCACTCACTGTCGCGGCGGTGAAGAACAGCCGGCGCATCATGTGCTGGGGCACCAACCGGGACAGGTGGGTGGCCGCGCCAAGGGCGCCGCGCTCCACCTCGGGCAGGCCGAACTTGGCGTCGTCGGATGCGACGATCACGTCGGCGTTGCCGACCAGACCGATGCCGCCGCCGACACAGAATCCGTTGACTGCCGCGACCACCGGCACCTCGCACTCATACACCGCGCGGAACGCGTGGAAGCACCCGCGGTTCGCGTCGATCAATGCGGTGAAGCCCTCGGTGTTCTGCATCTCCTTGATGTCGACACCGGCGTTGAATCCGCGGCCTTCGGCGCGCAGGATCACCACGTGGGTGGACCGGTCGCGGCCTGCGGCGGTGATGGCGTCGCCGAGCTCGAACCAGCCGCGGGAGGGGATGGCATTGACGGGCGGATAGTTCACCGTGACGGCGACAATGCCCGGTTCGACGGTGCTGGTGGTGATGGTCATCGGAATACCTGAGCCGCTTCCTGACGGGGTGGATACCTAAGCAAGCACTTGCTTGGTACGCTAGCACAGTGACCGACGCGGCTGACATTGGCATCAATCTGCAACTGAGTGGTCGAGTCGTCCTCGTGACCGGTGGTGTGCGCGGTGTCGGCGCCGGAATCAGCGCAGTCTTCGCCGCGCAGGGCGCCACCGTCATCACCTGCGCCCGCCGTCCCGTCGAGGGATCCCCGTACGAGTTTCGCGCCTGCGACATTCGCGACGACGAGGCCGTGAAGGCGCTCATCGACGGCATCGTCGCCGACCACGGCCGCCTCGATGTCGTGGTGAACAACGCGGGCGGCTCACCGTATGTCCTCGCCGCCGACGCGTCGGCGAAGTTCAGCACCAAGATCATCGAGCTCAACCTGCTTGGCGCACTGTCGGTTTCGCAACATGCCAACGCCGTGATGCAGTCTCAGGACTCCGGTGGGTCGATCATCAACATCACCAGCGTGAGCGGTAGGCGCCCGACCCCGGGCACCGCCGCCTACGGCGCGGCCAAGGCCGGTATGGAGAACATGACCACCACGCTCGCGGTGGAATGGGCCCCCAAGGTCCGGGTCAACTCCGTCGTCGTCGGCATGGTCGAGACCGAGCAATCCGAACTCTTCTACGGTGACGCCGATTCGATCGCGGCGATATCGGCGAACGTGCCGCTGGGCAGGCTGGCCAAACCCGAGGACATCGGTTGGGCCACAGCATTTCTCGCTTCTCCCGCGGCGTCCTATATCAGTGGTGCGTCGCTGGAGGTGCACGGCGGCGGGGAACCGCCGCACTACCTGTCGACCACGACTGCCGACATCAAATAAGGAGACAAGACAAATGGGACTTCTCGACGGTCGCGTGGTCATCGTGACGGGTGCGGGCGGCGGCCTCGGGCGGGCGCACGCGCTGGCGTTCGCCGCCGAGGGTGCGCGCGTGGTGGTCAACGATATCGGCGTCGGCCTTGACGGCTCGCCGGCCGGCGGTGGTAGCGCCGCCCAAGGCGTCGTCGACGAAATCACCGCGGCCGGGGGGGAAGCCGTCGCCAACGGATCCAACGTCGCCGACTGGACGCAGTCGGCTGAGCTGATCCAGACCGCGATTGACAATTTCGGTGGACTCGACGTCCTGGTGAACAACGCCGGCATCGTCCGGGACCGGATGTTCGTCAACGCCACCGAAGACGAGTTCGATGCCGTCACCGCCGTGCACCTCAAGGGGCACTTCGCCACCATGAAGCACGCCGGTGCGTACTGGCGGGCGCAGTCCAAGGCCGGCAATGCCGTTGACGCCCGGATCATCAACACCAGCTCGGGTGCCGGCCTGCAGGGCAGCGTCGGGCAGGCGACCTACAGTGCCGCCAAGGCCGGTATCGCCGCGCTGACGTTGGTGGCCGCCGCCGAGATGGGCCGCTTCGGTGTGACCGTCAATGCCATCGCACCGTCCGCGCGCACCCGGATGACCGAGACGGTCTTCGCCGACATGATGGCCACGCAGGACAGCGATTTCGACGCCATGGCGCCGGAGAATGTCTCGCCGCTGCTGGTGTGGCTCGGCAGCGTCGAGTCCAAGGACGTCACCGGCCGGGTGTTCGAGGTCGAAGGCGGCATCATCCGGGTGGCTGAAGGCTGGAACCGCGGCGGGACCATTGACAAGGGCGCCCGCTGGGATCCCGTCGAGCTCGGCCCGGTCGTCAACGATCTACTGGCCAAGTCGCGCACCCCGCTGCCGGTGTTCGGCGCCTAGCCAGCTTCCCCGCCCCCGGTGCCCTGAGCATTCAGCCCGTGCGGTGCACAACCTCACCGCCGACCATCGTCAGCGCCGCCTGGACGGTCCCGATGTCCTCGGCGCGGAATACGTCGCAGTCCAGGGCGACCAGATCGGCGACCTTGCCTACGGCGATGGTGCCGCGGTCCTCGTCGTGGTTGGCGTACGCCGAGCCGGCGGTGTACGCCGTCAAGGCGGTGCGTAGGTCGAGCGTCTCCTGCGCCTGAAGTGGCGTGTCGAAGACGTTTGCGCCGACCGCGTGGGGGTCGGCGCGCGTACCCGTGCGGTGGACGGCGGTGTGGATGGCCCACATCGGATTCGGATCGGTGACGGGCCAGTCACTGCCCATCGCCAGGCGAGCGCCGTGCCGCTGCAGTGATCCGAATGGGAAGTGCCATAGTTCCCGGTCGGGTCCCAGCAGCGGTAGCTTGCGCTCGACGATCTCGGTATCTCTACGTGCCCAGAGCGCCTGGATGTTGGCAATCACACCGAGCGCGCCGAACCGCGGGATGTCGCTCGGGTCGACGACATCGAGGTGGGCGATGTGGTGTCGCCCGTCGAACTGCGGCGTCGATCGGATCGCGACTTCCAGTGCGTCAAGACACTCGCGCACGGCGCGGTCGCCGACTGCATGCATGTGGATCTGAAAGCGTTCGGCAGCAAGGCGAGTCGCGATTTCGGTGAGCTCGCTCGTGTCGATGAACGACATCCCGGTCAGTGCATCACCCGAGGTGCCCTGATAGGGCGCAAGCATCGCTGCCGTGCAGTTCTCGCAGATGCCGTCCTGCATGATCTTGACGGTCGAGGCACTGAACCGGCCTTGCCCAGCAGCGGCGCGGCGGGCCAGGAGCTCGTCCAACTGGGGAAGTCCGGCGTCAGCGGTCCACCACAGCGCCCCGACCACACGCGCAGTCAGCTCACCCGCGGCGTCTGCGTCGAGGTAGGTGGAAAGGATGTCGGTGAGTCCGAACGCCGGAATGCCGACACCGGCGTCCTGCCAACTTGTCACGCCGACAGAGTGCAACCGTCGTTGTGCTTCGAGCAGGGCACGCCGGAGGAACTTCGGCGTGACCTCCGGGATCAGGCGGTTGAGTGGTTCGGCCGCGCTTTCGAAGATCATCCCCGTCGGCTTGCCGTCTGGGTCACGCACGATGCATCCCCCCGGCGGATCGGGCGTGGTGGCGTCGACTCCAGCGAGGGTGAGGGCGCGGCTGTTCACCCACACGCCGTGGCCGTCGTGGCTCGACAACACCACGGGTCGGTCGGCGATCACGTCGTCGATGTCGGCTGCGGTCGGGAATCCACCGTCGAAGGCGTCGCCGTACCACCCGCTTCCCGCGACCACGTCGTCCTCGGGATGGGCCGCAGCGTAGCCGGCTATCGCCGTCCGATAGCCGGCCCGGTCGTGCGGAAGAATCGACAGATCGCAACGGAGAGCTTGCATACCGGCAGCGACGGGATGCACGTGGGCATCGATGAAGCCCGGCAGCAGCGTCGCGCCGCCGAGGTCGACCACTTCTGTGCCGGCGCCGATCAGGTCGCGGTCGACACCGTGGCCGACGGCGACGATGCGCCCGTCCAACACGGCGACGCTGTCGGCGGGACGGCTGCCGTCGGGGCGGAAGACCGACGCGTTGGCGAAGACGTAGTCGACGTGCACCGGGAGATCGTCACGCCGTTCCGGTACGCGGTCAACGTGGACTTCTCGCTGCGCTACATCGATGAAACAGATCTAGCAATCCGATTCTTTGTGATTTATCCGTTTCAATCCTGGCCGAATACTGATAGCGATCGCGGTCACAGCCGCGGAAACGTCGTATGTGAAGGCCGGTGTCCATGACCGCACCCAGCTCCAGACCGGAATCCGTCGAACGCCGGACGATCGACCATGTACCAGTGGACGAACGTCATGGTCGCGCGCGTGATCTGTTCACCGTGTGGTTCGGCTCCAACATCATGTTGTTGACGATCATCACGGGGGCGTTGTCCACCACGGTGTTCGGTCTGCCGTGGTGGGCCGGCGCGCTCGCGGTGGTGCTCGGCAACGTCGTCGGTGCAGTCGTGATGGCATTGCACGCGGCGCAGGGTCCGCAGATGGGCGTGCCCCAGATGCTGCAGACCCGGGCCCAGTTCGGGTCGTACGGGAGCCTGCTCGTGGTGGTCCTGGTGGTGTTCATGTACCTGGGCTTCTTCGCCTCCAACGCGGTGTTGGGCGGCCAGGCGCTCTCGCACGTCACTGGCCTGCCCACCAACTGGTCCATCGTCATCATCGGGCTGATCAGTGTGGTCGCGACGATCGTCGGCTACCGACTGATTCATCGGGTGACGGCGGTGTTGTCGGTGGTGGCCGGCGGTGCGCTGATCGTGGCATTCGTGTGGATCATCGGTGTCAATGGCGTGCCCGCTGGGACATGGCACACCGACGGATTCAGCTGGGCCGGCTTCATGGCCACGCTCTCGGTGGCCGCCCTATGGCAGATCGCTTATGCCCCATATGTTTCCGACTACACCAGGTACATGCCCAAGGACACCGGCCAGCGGGCCGCGTTCTGGGGCACGTACGCGGGGTGTGTGCTCGGTTCGGTGCTGCCCATGTTGCTGGGTGTGCTGGTGGGTGCCGCGCTACCCAACGCCGAGACGCTCGATGGGCTTTCGACGCTGACGCATGGCGTGACCACCGGGGTGTTCGCGATCTTCGCGATCGGTATCACCGCCACCAATGCGATGAACCTGTACTGCGGGACGTTGTCGACCATCACCATCGGACAGAACATCGTTCCGCGGTGGAATCCTCAGGCCGGCAGCCGAGCGGCGGTCGCGATCGCCCTGTTCGTTCTGACGCTGATTCCCGCGCTCATCAGCGCTGACGACTTCTTGGCCAACTACGCCAACTTCCTCGCGCTCCTGTTGTGCGTGTTGATCCCGTGGACAGCGGTCAACCTGGTCGACTACTACCTGTTGCGGCACGGGCACTACGACATCGACGCACTCTTCGAACGTGACGGCGGTATCTACGGCCGCTTCAACTGGGTCGCCATCGGCTGCTATTTCGCCGGCATTCTGGTGCAGATCCCGTTCCTGTCGACAACGTTGTTCACCGGGTTCGCGGCCGAGGCGATCAACAAGGTGGATGTGTCCTGGATCGTCGGCCTCGCCGTCATCTGTCCGCTGTATTACGTGCTGATGCGACCGCGGGTGGTCGCTGCATCCCTCGCCAGCGCGGCACCGAGTGCAGCGTGAGTCGCTGCGAGTATCTCGTCGTCGGCGGGGGAACGGCGGGATGCATTGTCGCCGGCCGTCTTTCGGAAGACCCCGATGTCCGGGTCACGCTCATCGAGCCGGGACCCTCCGACGTGAACGAACCACGCGCTCTGGACATTCGGCGGTGGCCCGAGATGGTGGAGAGCGAGTACGACCTCGACTACCGCAGCATCGCGCAGCAGCGGGGCAACTCCAACATCCGTCAGGCGCGGATGCGCATCCTGGGTGGTTGTTCCACGGCCAACACGATGATCAGCTGGCGACCGTTGGCGGCCGATCTGCAGGAGTGGGCGGCACTCGGCGTCGAGGGCTGGGACCCAGAGACGGTCGACACGTGCTTCGACAGGCTGGCGACACCGATCGTTCCGATACCTGCCGAGCATCAGAACCCCTACGTCGCCGACGTCGTTGCGTCGGCAATTCGGGCGCTCGGCCTGCCCGCGCGCTCGAACTGGAACAGCGATGCGGACTTCGCCCGTAGCGGCGTGGGAGCGGGCTTCTTCGAGATCGGTTACACGCCCGAGAGCCATCTGCGCTCGTCGACATCGGTGTACTACCTGCACGACGTCATGGGCTCGCGGGACAACCTCACCGTCCGGCACGGGCTGCGGAGCGTGCGGATCCTGCTCGAGGACGGGGCCGCTGTCGGTGTGCTCGCTGTCGACGAGCACGGACTCGAGCACGAGATCCGCGCGTCCCGTGAAGTGATCGTGTGCTGTGGTGCCATCGACTCGCCGAAACTGTTGCAACTCTCCGGGATCGGACCACGGGCGGTCTTGTCGGCCGCTGGTGTGGATACTGTCGTGGACAGCCCCGGGGTCGGGGAGAACCTGATGGATCACGCCGAGGGCCTGATCGTCTGGGAGGCTCGTCGCGAGGTTCCCGACACGTGTGCCACCGGCTGGGACGCCGGCGCTGCGGTACGGCTGCGCACCGACGGTCCGGTGCGGCCCGACGTTCTCATGCACTTTCCGGTGGAGGCCGTCGCCGATCATGCGGTGGCCTACGGCGCCGAGCTCCCCGATCGGATTGTGGCGCTGGCGCCTAACGTCGCCAAACCGGCGAGCCGCGGCCGCGTGTGGATCACCACTGCGGATCCGGACGCGCCGCCCAGCATCGACTACGGGTATTTCACCGACGCCGGCGGCGTCGATGAGGCGACGTTGATCGCCGGCATCCGGCTGGCTCGACGGATCGCCGCAACGGCACCGATGTCCGAGTGGATCGGCGACGAAGTGTTCCCCGGTGCGGATCTGACCACCGACGACGAGCTGTCGCCCGCGCTGCGCGCAACCCACCAGACCGTTTACCACGTGTCCGGCACGTGCCGAATGGGTGCATCCGAAGACCCACTAGCGGTGTGTGATTCGCGGTTGCGGGTTCGTGGCGTTCGTGGGTTGAGGGTCGTCGACGCCTCGGTCCTTCCGACCATCCCCTCGGTCAATCCCGTCGGGACCATCATGGCCATCGCCGAGCGTGCCAGCGACTTGATCACCGAGGACAATGTGGTGGCGGCCCCGCTAGGCGGCCATTCCTTGCGATGATGCGCAGATTATTCGACTGACCGGTGGAGTGTGCGAGCCTACCGTTACCCTTGGCGAAGACCTTGGGACGGGTAGGAGCATGCCGTGGCGCGAGCGCGCAACCAGGACGCGCGGCGCAGCCAGCTGGTGGCTGCGACGATCGAGGTCATCGCCGACCGTGGCCTGGGCGCCGTACGCGCCAAGGACATCGCCGCGGCCGCCGGGATATCTCCGCGGTTGGTGGCCTACTACTACCCGGAGATCGACGATCTCATCGACGAGGTCTACCGCAGCGCCGTCGATCGGTATTACTGGCAGCGGCTGGAGGCGATCAACAAGCTCGACAGCCCGGTTGACCGGCTCGTCAACCTGATCGAGTCAGGTCTACCCGCTGGCGAGAGCGACATGCTCAGCCGCGCGCTGTACGAGTTCTCCGTCAATGCCGGCCGTGAGCCCACCCATGGCACGTTGATGACGCTGCTATTCGAGCGCGAGGTGTCGCTGTACGCCGCTGTGCTCGAGGCCGGCCAGGCGTCGGGGGACTTCGCGCTCACCGAGTCCGTCCTCGATATCGCACAGAATTTCGTCGCGCTCGAGGATGCGTTCGGCATGTACCTCAACGGCGGCAACTCCTCATTGGACACCAGCGGTGCCGCGGCTTTGCTGCGCAGTTACGCGCGCTCGGTCACCGGCGCCGATATCTGAGAAATCCGCACCACCTCTTGACGCGCGACTCTTAGCGGAGCATTCTTTGCGGTATAGCGCAAAGAATGTGAACGGCGCGACATAGCACCGTGGTTCGTCGCATGCGCCACTTCGACAGGCGAGACCAATGGAGAGGACGGCATCACCCATGACCGAGACGATCGAAAGTCCCACATCATCGGCCCCGGCAACGGACTGGTCGATGGGCGACCTCGGGCGACTTGCCCAGCGGCACCTCATCATGAGCTTCACCGCGGGTTCGGTCTACACCGAAGTGCCCCCGCCGGTGATGGTGCGCGGCGAGGGCAGTCGTCTTTGGGATACGGAGGGTCACGAGTACATCGATGCGCTCGCCGGATTGTTCTGTGTCAACGTCGGATACAGCTTCGGCGCAGAGATCGGCGAGGCGGTACGGGATCAGATGGCCCAACTTCCGTACTACACCAACTGGGGTGCGGCGCATCCGCCGGCCGTGAAACTAGCTGCCAAGATCGCCGAATTGGCTCCGCGTGGACTGGACCGGGTGTATTTCACCTCTGGCGGCGGCGAGTCCAACGAGGCTGCCGTCAAGCTCATCCGGCAGTACCACCAGGCCCGCGGCGAACACGCCCGGATCAAGTTCCTCTCGCGGCGCGCGGCCTACCATGGCACGTCGTATGCCGCCCTTTCATTGAACGGAATGACCAACCTGCGCAAGCAGTTTGAGCCACTGATGTATGGGTCGCGACATATCGCCAACAGTAAGCGTTACAAGCGTCCCGCCGGGGAGACCGAGCGGCAGTTCACCGAATTGCTGCTCAACGAGATCGAGACGCTGATCGCGCAGGAGGGGCCGGATACGGTGGCGGGGATTTTCCTCGAGCCGCTGCAGAACGCCGGTGGGTCGCTGGTGCCTCCAGCGGGCTATCACGAAGGCGTACGTGAGATCTGCGACCGCTATGGCATCGTCCTGGTCGCCGATGAGGTGATCTGCGGATTCGGCCGGCTCGGCGAGTGGTTCGGATCCACCCGGTTCAACGTCCAGCCCGACATCATCACTTTCGCCAAGGGTGTGTCGTCGGCGCACGTGCCGCTCGGCGGGATGATCACCAAGAGCGCGATCCTGGATGCGGTCAACAACGGACCCGACGGAATGTACCTTCACGGCTTGACATTTGGTGGTCACCCAGTGGCGTGCGCCGCCGGCCTGGCGAATATCGAAGTAATGGAGCGCGAGGACGTTCTCGGTAACGTCAAGCGTAACGAAGCCTATTTCCGCGCCCAGTTGGACACACTGCTCAATGAGCGTCTGGTCGGCGATGTCCGTGGCGTCGGTTACCACTACTCACTGGAGTTGGTTACTGACAAGGAGCGGCGCACCTGGACGGCCGAGACGACGGCCAACGACTTCGTGTCCGGCATGTTGCAGCCAGCCCTCCTTGAGGCCGGGATCCTTTGCCGTGCGGCGGTGGATCATGAGGGCGCGCCGCTGATCCAGTTCTCGCCGCCGCTGGTGTTCGGTCGCGACGATATCGATGAACTCGTCGGACGGCTGCGGCGGCTCCTGGGTGAGCTGACCGCGCGCGTGCGGTAGAGGTTCGGGTGACGGTGCCCGCAGTCACAGGCTGCGGGCACTTCGCCGACCCCGAAATATGTTGTGCTGCATCGATTTATGCGATTATCTAGCCAGGAAAAGAGTGCTTTACACGTGGCTGCGCCGGCCTCAGTGTCATATCTCACAGCAGCGGTATCGCTCGCTGATGCGATCACAAGCAAAGGTGCGATAAATGGCCTCAGACAAGCTATTCGAAGTATCGGCGGACCAGCAGACTGTCCTGGCCGCCAGCGAGACAAAGCATCTCCAGAAGTCGCTCGGCCGGCTGGACATCATTTTCCTCATCGTTGCGGCGGTGGTATCCATCGAAGTGCTGGGACAGGTTTCCAGCTTCGGCGGGCAGACCTTCACTTGGGCACTCGTGCTCGCCGTCTTCTTCTTGGTGCCCTATGGCCTGATCTTCGCCGAGATCGGAAGTACGTTCACCGACGAGGGTGGTGTGTACGTGTGGGTGCGGCGCGCCTTCGGCCGTCCGATGGCGGCCATTGCCGCGCTCTTGACGTGGGTGACACAGCCGGTGTGGGTGGGCGGCTCGTGCACGTTCATCGCCGCCGAGGTATGGAGTCAGTACGTCCTGCCGTTCGAGCACGGGTCACTGACCGACTACTTGTTCAAGACGGTATTCATCTGGATGACGGTGTTGGCCGCGGTCATCAGCCTGCGTCACGGAAAATGGATCCCCAACCTCGGTGCAATCCTCAAGATCATCTTCCTGCTGAGCTTCGTCGTGACCGCCGGAATCTACGCCGCCCGCAACGGTTTCGCCGGACTGACGACAAGTGACTTCTCGCCGACGCTGGCCGGCCTGCTAGGCGTGACACCGCTGCTGCTGTTTTCCTATCTCGGCTTCGAGTCGGGAAACAGTGCTGCAGAAGAGATGAAGAAGCCGGCACGGGACGTGCCCGTCGCCATCGCGCGGTCCTCGGCGATCGCTGCGGCCGCATATCTGTTGCCGATCGCGGCGATCCTGCTCGTTGTGCCCGCCGACCAGATCACCGGGATCGGTGGTCTCATGGAAGCCGTTGCCACTGTCTACAGCGTCTACGGTTCGGCTGCTCCGGCCATGCTGACCGTGACGGGCATCGTGTTCGCCCTCGTGTTGATGACGCAGGGCTCCGCATGGATGATCATCAGTGACCGGATGCAGGCGATGGCTGCGGCCGACGGAGCCTTCTTCCGTGGGTTCTTCGGCCGATTCCATCCCAAGCTGGGCACGCCGATCCGCGTCAACCTGCTGTCGGGCGTCGTGGGGACGATCTTCATGCTGGCCGCCATGGCTGTCAGCGGATCGGCCGCAGCGGTATTCGGAGTTGTGCTCTCGATCTCGGTGTCGACGTTCCTGCTCAGCTACTTGATCACGATCCCGGCCGCGGTTCGGTTGCGCACGGCATTTCCCGATGTAGTTCGGCCCTTCAAGGTGCCGGTGTCCGACAGCGTGTTCCGTGCGTTGGGTGCACTGTGCTTCAGCTGGGTGGCATTGGGCAGTTGGGTAGCCGTCTTCCCCGGTACGCTCGATCGCCTCTTCGGCCTTGACTACGACTTCCAGGAAACCTGGGGTGTGAGTGCGGGCGTCTTCGAACTGTTCACGCTCGGCACGCTCGCCGCCCTCACCGCCCTTGGACTGGTGGGTTATCTGGCAGCCAGACCGTTGCGAACCGAACGAGGAACCGGACAGCGAACGCCGGCAGCTGCCGTCGAGGGCGAACCTGCGTTGCCGTGACCGGGACCGGTTGCCGCAGTCGCGCGAGGGGCAGAAGTCCTCGCGTGGCTGCGCTTTGCGCCAGGCCTCACAGTTGGTCGTCGGGAATCCGGCTGATCAATCGGATCGCGAGGTGGACGCAGGGCCCGATGAAGACCGCGAACAGCACCGTTCCGATTCCCGCGACACCACCGAGCAGCCAGCCGGCGAGCAGCACAGTGCCCTCCACTGCGGCACGCGCCGCGCCGAGTGGCCAGCCCGCAGTTCTGGCGATGCCGGTCATGAGTCCGTCCCGCGGCCCTGGGCCCAGTCCAGTCGTGAGATAGACACCACTGCCGAGCGCGACGACCAGTATCCCGCCTATACACAGGGCAACCCGTTGGGGCAGCACGTCGACGTCGGGTAGCCAACGCAGGACCACGTCGAGAGCACTGCCAACCAGCACGACATTGGCCAGCGTGCCCAGACCGGGGCGCTGCCGCAACGGAATCCACAGCAGCAGTACGGCCGCGCCGATCAGGTTGGTCATCATGCCGATGGATAGCCCGGCACGGGCCGCGGTGCCCTGCGCGAAGACCGTCCACGGTGAATTGCCCAGATGCGCCGCGACAAGCATCGCCTCGCCGGTGCCGAACAGCCACTGCCCGCCGACGAGCCGCACCGCCTGGCCGGGGCGCGGCAGCCATCTGCTCATCACCGCGGACAACGCACGGCGCTACCTCGCTCTAGAGTGCGATCCACGTGGTCTTGAGTCCGGTGTACTTGTCTAGCGCATGCAAGGACAAGTCGCGGCCGAAGCCGGACTGTTTGAAGCCGCCGAACGGCGTCTGCGCGCTCAGGGCGTCGACGGTGTTGACGGACACGGTGCCGGCCCGCAGCGCGGCGGACACCGTGTGAGCGCGGCGCAGGTCGTTGGTCCACACCGACGCGGCCAAGCCGTACACAGTGTCATTTGCCATCCGGATCGCCTCGTCCTGATCGTCGAACGTCTGGACCGCGAGAACCGGACCGAACACCTCCTCGGTGATCAGTTCGGCGGCCGGACCGAGTCCGGTCACAACGGTCGGTTCGATGAAGCAGCCGTCGCCGGCCCGCCTCCCGCCGACCAGCACATCGCCGTCGTTGCGCGAGCGGTCGACAAAGCCGAGCACGTGCTCGGTGTGGGCGACGTCGACGATGGCGCCCTGCGCTGCTGCCGGATCGAGGGGATTGCCCGGACGCAGCTGTCCGGCACGGACCACCAGCTCGGCAACGAACTCGTCGGCGATCGACTTCTGCACCAGCAAACGGGAATTCGACGAGCACACCGCGCCCTGGTTGTAGAAGGCGCCGAACAGTGCCTTGTCGACGGCCTGCTCGAGATCGGCGTCCGCGAACACCAGATTAGGGCTCTTACCGCCGCATTCGAGCCAGACCTGCTTGAGGTTGGAATCGGCGGCGTACCGCAGGAACGCCTTCCCGGTGGCGGTCGAGCCGGTGAAGGCGAGGACGTCGACGTCTGGATGCAGGCCCAGAGCTGCACCCGCGGTCTGCCCCAGGCCGGGAACGACGTTGAGCACTCCGCTGGGCAGGCCGGCTTCGGTGGCCAATTCGGCCAGCCGCAGCGAAGACAGCGGTGCACGTTCGGAAGGCTTGAGCACCACGGAGTTTCCGGCGGCCAGTGCCGGCGCCACCTTCCAGACGGCGAGGTCGAGCGGGAAATTCCACGGCGTCACGGCGCCCACCACACCAAGCGGTTCACGGGTCACCAACGCGAGGTTTCCCGGCTCGGTCGGTGCGATCTCACCGTTGATCTTGTCGAGGGCCTCGCCGTAGTAGGCGACTAAGCCTGCAGCCGAAGGGACGTCGACGGTGTAGGCCTCGGTGACGAGCTTGCCCATATCCATGGAGTCCAGCAGGGCTAACTCGACGCTGTGCTCAACGATCAAGTCCGCTAGTCGCAACAGCACGCGCTTGCGCTCCCCGATCGAGGAACGCGACCAGTCGCCCGTGTCGAATGCCCGCCGAGCGGATCGCACGGCGAGATCGACATCGACGTCCTGTGCCGAGGCCACTGTCGCGATGACATCCCCGGTGGCCGGATTCACCGAATCGAAGGTCGCCCCGGATTGGGCGGGGCGGAAAGCGCCGTCCAGGAAAATGCCGTCGCGGGGCTCGATGTCGGCGGCGTGGCGGGTCCAGTCGGCCAGAGTCGCGGGGCGGATATCTGCTGTCGTCGTCACGGCTCCACCCTGCACCGACGACATGCACCTGTACAGCAGGTGTTTCCGAACCCTAGGATCGATTTTCCTGATGCGAGAGGTTCTCGATATGTCCGACTACACACTGCGGCAACTCGAGTACTTCGTCGCGGTCGCCGAGGCGGGCAGCGTGACGCGAGCGGCGGCACAGGTTCACCTGTCGCAGTCGGCTATGTCGGCCGCGTTGGCCGACCTGGAGAACGCGTTGTCGGTGCAGCTGCTGGTGCGTCATCACGCCCGAGGAATCAGCCTGACTCCCGCGGGCAAGGAACTGCTTGTCGCCAGCCGCCAACTGCTGGCGTCCGCGGCCGACCTGCGCGCCGTCGCGCAGGGATTGGGCACCTCCCTCAGTGGCACACTCTCGATCGGCTGCTTCCAGGTCGTAGCGCCCTACCTGCTGCCGGAGCTGCTGGCCACCGCCGCCGAGAAACTGCCCAAACTCGACTTGCTCACGACCGAAGTCGATCTCGCAGATCTGGCGGAAGGGGTGGCCAACGGGACGTTCGAACTAGGCATCGGATACGACCTCGTCGACGACCCGCGGCTGAAGCGCTGGCCGTTGTACACGCTGCCGCCCTATGTCCTGGTCTCGGGACAGCATCGCTTCGCGACCCGGGACAGCGTCGATCTTGCCGAACTCGCCGACGAACCGATGGTCCTGCTGGATCTGCCGCACAGCCGCGACTACTTCCAGAGCGTCTTCAGTGCGGCCGGTGTCACACCGAACATTCGCTACCGCTCGACGACAGTCGAAACGTGTCGCGCACTGGTCGGGCGTGGCCTGGCCTACTGCGTGCTGAACCTGCGGGCTGCGGTGCCGACCGCACTCGACGGCCACGCGGTCGCCGCCGTTCCGATCAGCGGTGACCCGCCCAGCCTCACCGTGGTCCTGCTCGACGCCATCGCGGCCCGTCCTACCCGGCGAGCCAGCGTCGTTGCCGACCTGTGTCGCAACCTGTTTGCGAGTCCACCCAAAATCTGACCTCCGACGTGCGTGGATCGTTTTCCCCGATGCCATACATCGGATCTACGCGCTGTACAGATGCAGGCTGGGCTTGAACCATGGAAGGCGCGAGCAGATGTGCCGAATCCGTGGAGGTCAAGTTGTCGATCGAAGAGGTCGAGGTTCTCGTCGTGGGGGCGGGGCAGGCGGGGATCGCGATGAGCGAGCACCTCGGTGCGCAGCGCGTGCCGCACCTCGTCGTGGAGCGCGACCGCATCGCCGAACGATGGCGGTCGTGGCGGTGGGACTCCCTGGTGGCCAACGGCCCGGCGTGGCACGACCGCTTTCCCGGACTCGAGTTCGAGCTGGCCCCTGATGCTTTCGCCGGCAAGGACGAAGTCGCCGACTACCTCGTCGCGTACGCGAACAAGATCGCTGCTCCGATTCGCACGGGCGTCACGGTGACGTCGGTGCGGAAACTGCAGGGGCGGGCGGGCTTTCGCGTCGAGACGTCCGACGGCACCATCGATGCCCGGTTCGTCGTCGCCGCCACCGGTGCCTTTCAGAAACCGGTCATCCCGGCGGTCGTCCCGGACAGCGCCGGGATCCATCAGCTGCACTCCAGCTCTTACCACAACCCACAGCAGCTACCTGCCGGAGCCGTGCTGGTGGTCGGTGCCGGCTCGTCCGGGGTGCAGATCGCCGACGAGCTGCGGCAATCCGGCCGGGACGTGTATCTCGCGGTCGGTCCACACGACCGCCCGCCCCGAAGCTATCGGGGCCGCGACTTCTGCTGGTGGCTGGGAGTTCTGGGCAAGTGGGACATGGCCGCGCCCCCACGCGGCGCTGAACACGTGACGATCGCGGTCAGTGGCGCGCAGGGCGGACACACCGTCGACTTTCGTAACCTGGCGGCCAGCGGGATCACGCTGTTGGGGATGGCTGGTCCGTACGAAAACGGTGTCATGAGCTTTGCGCCGGATTTGCGCACCAACATCGAAAGTGGTGACGCGAACTACCTTTCGATGCTCGACGAGGCGGATGCCTACATCGCCCGCAACGGACTGGACCTGCCCGAGGAACCCCAGGCACGCGTCTTCGGCCCCGATCCTGACTGCATGACCAACCCGATCGGTTCACTCGACCTGGGCGCAGCCGGCATCACGTCGATCATCTGGGCCGTCGGTTTCGCGTTTGACTTCGGCTGGCTTCAGGTCGACGCCTTTGACGACACCGGCCGCCCCCGCCATCAGCGCGGTGTGTCAGCCGAGCCCGGCGTCTACTTCCTGGGGCTGCCGTGGCAGTCCCGTCGCGGATCGAGCTTTATCTGGGGTGTCTGGCATGACGCCAAATATCTGGCCGACCAGATCGCGATCCAGCGCAGCTATCTTGCCTACGATGCACCTCTGCTCGCCGATCACTAACTGCGCCAAAATGATTAGAGAGGATTGTGGTCGATGAGTGACGCGACACCGACTGGAGCCACGCACACGCGCATCCGGCCGTTCAACACCAAAGACACCTACCCCGAGCAGAACCTCGACAATGATCTCTGCCAGGCAGTGATTGCAGGTGGTGTGGTGTACCTCCGCGGGCAGATCGGTCAGGATCTCGACACCCGCGAGTCGGTAGGCATCGGAGACGTCGAAGCGCAGGCCGAGAAGGCGATGGCCAATATCGCGATGCTGCTCGATGAGGCGGGGAGCAGCCTCAAGGACATCGTCAAGGTGACGGTCTATCTCGTCGACATCCGCTACCGCGAAACGGTATACCGCGTGATGGGGCGCTGGCTCAAGGGCGTATACCCGGTCTCCACCGGGCTGGTCGTCGACGCGCTGGCCCGCCCCGAATGGCTGGTGGAGATCGACGCCACCGCGGTACTCAGCCGGGATCCGTCGTGACGTTCTCACTGGTGGTACGAGACGGCGCAGCGTTCGGCATGGTGGTGTGCTCGTCGAGTCCCGCGGTCGCCTCCCGGTGTGTGCACCTGCGCGCCGGTGTAGGAGCGGTCGCCAGTCAGAACGTCACCAACCCGCATCTGGGCGTGCTGACACTGAATGCGCTTGCCGGCGGGGCCGATGCGGCTTCCGCACTCGAGAAGACCGTCGCCGGTGAGCCATACGCCGACCACCGGCAACTGATCGTCGTCGACTCGTCGGGCGGCACCGCGATCCACACCGGTGCGAAGGCGTTGGGCACCCGGCACGAGAGGCAGACCGAGAACGCAGCGGCCGCGGGCAATATGCTCGCCGACCGCGCGGTCATCGATGCGCTACTCGAGGGTTATCGCGACTCCGCCGCATCCACGACTGAACGGCGAATGCTGGACGGTCTCGCCGCCGCTCTGGCAGCGGGTGGTGAGGCGGGACCGGTGCATTCCGCCGGACTCCAGGTGGTCGAGGACGTGCCGTGGCCGGTCACCGACCTTCGCGTCGACTGGCACGATGATCCGATCGGTGAGCTGCACCGGTTGTGGCAGGTCTGGGAGGAGCAGAAGGCCGACTACCGCACGCGCGCAATCGATCCCACTGCTGCACCGTCGTATGGAGTGCCGGGGGATCTATGATCGCCGCACTCGACGAGACCGTCCGCTCCGCGATCGATCGCGCGCGCGATCGAATCCTCGCGCTGTCGCACGATTTGCACGCACATCCCGAGATCGCTTGGGAAGAGGTCCGGTCCTGCGCCCGGGTGGCGAGCGACCTGGCTGATGCGGGATTCACCATCGAGGAGAATTTCACCGGTCTACCAACGGCCTTCCTGGCTCGGCGTGGAACCGGGCCACTCCACCTCGCGGTGTGCGCCGAGTACGACGCGCTGAAGGGGATGGGGCACGCATGCGGTCACAACGTGATCGCCGCGATCTCAACGGGTGCGGCAGTCGCCCTCGCACCGTACGTCGATGACCTCGGTGTCACGCTGTCGGTGTTCGGCACCCCCGCAGAGGAGGGCGGTGGCGGAAAGATCGAGATACTGGACCGCGGTGGATTCGTCGGTGTGCACGCGGCTGCCATGGTGCACCCCGGGCCGGTCGACGTGGCCCGTGCCGAGCCGTACGCCGTGTCGCACAGTCACATCCAGTACGACGGAAGGGCCGCTCACGCGGCAGCCTATCCGGATCGGGGAGTGAACGCCGCTGACGCCTTCACCATCGCTCAGGTGGCGATCGGCTTGCTGCGCCAGCAGTTCCCTCACGATGTCCGCGTGCACGGAGTGATGACCAATGGCGGAGAAGTGCCGAACGCCATCCCGCAGCGCACCGAGGGCCGCTGGTACGTGCGGGCGGGCACGCTGGCCGAACTCGCGGGCCTCGAGCAACGAGTCAACCGGTGTTTCGAGGCCGGTGCGCTCGCGACGGGTTGCGAACTGACGATCACTCCGGAAAGCAAGCCATACGCCGAGTTTCGTACCGACGAGGGCTTGCTGGCCGGCTACGTGCGGCGAGCCGAAGAGCTCGGCAGGCGCTTCAGTTCCGGTTCCGATTCGCTGATGAACCGTGCATCCACCGATATGGGCAATGTCTCCCAACATATTCCGGCGATTCACCCCTACATCGGGATCGACTCGCTACCCGCGGTCAACCACCAAGTCGAATTCGCGGCGGCGGCCATCTCTGCGGCCGCCGACAGAGCCGCAGTCGACGGCGCTCAGGCGCTGGCGCTTACCCTTCTGGACGCGGCGTCCGACCCCGAAACCCGGCAGCGCCTGATAGAGGCGGCGGAAGGCGATGTGCGATGACCGTACGCGTGGAACACGATCTGCTCGGCGACTGCGAGGTCCCCGCCCTTGCGTATTACGGGGTGCACACCGCGCGCGCTGTCGAGAATTTCCCGATCACCGGCATCCCCATCGCACGGTACCCGGAACTGATCGTTGCGCTGGGCTGCGTGAAATTGGCAGCCGCCCGCGCCAACCACCGGTTGGGGTTGCTCAACGCCGAACGGGCAGATGCCATCGTTTCGGCCTGCCAGGAGCTCAAGTCCGGCATGTTGCACGACCAGTTCGTCGTCGATGTCATCCAGGGTGGTGCCGGCACGTCGACGAACATGAACGCCAATGAGGTCATCGCCAACCGGGGCCTGGAATTACTCGGATACCAGCGGGGGCAGTACGCGCATCTGCACCCCCTCGAACACGTCAACCTCGGACAGAGCACCAACGATGTCTATCCGACTGCGCTGAAGATCGCGCTTCAGTTCGCGGTTCACCGGTTACAACGTGCGATGACTGAACTTGTTGCGGCGTTCGCGGACAAGGCTGTCGAGTTCGGCGGACATCTGAAGATGGGGCGTACCCAGCTGCAGGATGCGGTCCCGATGACGCTCGGTCAGGAGTTCGGTAGTTACGCGGTGATGGTGGGTGAGGATGCTGACCGATTGGGTGAGGCCGCCACACTGATCTGCGAGATCAATCTGGGCGGCACCGCGATCGGCACCGGCCTCAACGCGCACCGTGGATATGCCGAGGCGGTGTGTGAGGAGTTGTGCGCTACCACCGAATTGCCGTTGGTGACCGCATCGAACCTCGTGGAAGCCACCCAGGACGTCGGTTCGTTCGTACAACTGTCTGGCGTGCTGAAGCGAACCGCGGTCAAATTGTCGAAGATCTGCAACGATCTGCGGCTGCTGTCATCGGGTCCGCGGGCCGGCCTGGGTGAGATCAATCTGCCTGCCGTACAGGCGGGTTCGAGCATCATGCCGGGCAAGGTGAACCCGGTGATTCCCGAAGTCGTCAATCAGGTGGCCTTCGAGGTGATTGGCAATGATGTCGCGATCAGCATGGCTGCCGAGGGCGGTCAGTTGCAGCTCAACGCCTTCGAACCGATCATCGCGCACAGCCTGTTCGAATCCTTGACCCACCTGACGGCCGCATGTGACACCCTGCGGAAGCGCTGTGTGGTGGGGATAACGGCCAATGTCGCTCGTATGCGCGCCACGGTCGATCAGTCCATCGGTCTGGTGACGGCGCTCAACCCGTATATCGGTTACGAGGCAGCGACCAGGCTTGCGGCCGATGCACTGAACTCTGATTCCGATATCGCATCACTTGTCCTCGATCGCGGGCTGCTGACAGCCTCGGAGCTGGAGAAGATTCTGCAACCGCACAATCTGACCGGGCCGCGGCACGGGGGCAGTTGATGACGGGCATCGTGACCATCGGCATCGCACAGTGGCTGGCGCGATGCGGTGAGCCGGCCCGAAATCTGGACGACGCGCTGCGACTCGTCGGGGAGCTCGGGGAACGGGGCTGCGACCTCATCGTGCTGCCGGAGCTGTGGCCCTGCGGATACAACCCGGCGACGGTGGCCAGTGACGCGCGCAATGCCGCTGAGCCACTTGATGGTCCGCGTGGTCTGGCATTGGCGGACGCTGCGCGCACCCACAACGTGTGGTTGTTCGCGGGCACGGTGCCGGAGTTGAGCGCGGACCGGATCTACAACACCGCGCTGTGCTATCGACCGGATGGTGCGCTCGTCGGCACACACCGCAAGGTGCACCTCTACACACCGCTCGGCGAGCACGAGGTCTTCGCGGCCGGCGAGCGAGCCACGGTTATCGACGTCGACGGCGTCGGCGCGGTGGGCATGAGTACCTGCTTCGACGGTGATCATCCCGCGTACGCGCGTTCGCTGCACGACGCCGGCGCCCGCGTCGTGATTGCTCCATGCGCTTACGAGGTCGCGACCGAATCGTGGTGGGATATCTTGTATCCCGCCAACGCGCTGGCCAACGGCCAATGGTGGATCATGGCGAATCAGTGCGGTGACGATCTACTGGGCAAGAGCCGGATCATCGCGCCGGACGGGGCGATCGTGGCGCAGGCACGGCGGGTTGGCGACAGCGACGGCGCCGACCTGATCGTGGCTGCGGTGGACCTCGCCGCGGGCGTTCAGGCTGCCGAACTCACCGCGGGAGCCCTGTGGTCTTGATGCCATCGGATGGCCGGCCGAACGCTAGGCGCGCTGAACGGCTTTAGGGATCACAAATCACAATCGGGATGACCCGGTCGGTCCACGCCTGGTAATCCTGGAAGCTCGAGTACATCTCGACCAGCTTGGGCCAGTACACGGCGCGCTCCTGCTCGGTTGCGTCCCTGGCGGTCAGGTACAGCACCTCATCCTTGATCTGGACGGTGATCTTCGGGTCGGCCTTGAGGTTGAGGTACCACATCGGATGCTTTGCGGCGCCGCCCTGCGAGGCCACCAGAACCACCCGGTCGCCCTCGCGCAGGAACAACAGCGGACTCACCCGTGGCTCACCGGTCTTGCGGCCGGTGGTGGTCAACAACGCCACCGGTGCGCCCTGCAGGAAACTGCCGGCGACCTTGCCACCGCTGCGCTTGTACAAGAAGGTCTGCGCCCGCGACATCCACTTGATGATGAATTTGGTCTGCGGCGAGTTCAGCGACTTGGGTGGCGGCTTGGCGGACATGCGGCACTCCTCGTGCGTGCTAGCGCGTGATGAACGGGCGGATACCTGCCCGGATGTGGTGGATCAAGCCGTCGGAGGCGGGGATCAAGAACGTCTCGTCGATGTGTGCGCCGACTCGCCGTCCGGCCAACGACGGTTTGGTGACCAGATCAAAGCGGGCGTGGACTTCGTCGCCGACCACCCTGAACTCCGGCTCGGACACTGACGCGATGACCTTGTACTGCAGACCGTTATTGAGGCTGCGGCGCAAGTGATCTCCGGAGAAGCCGGTCTTGAGCCCGACCTCGACGCGCGTGCAGCCCGGGGCGAACGGCACCTGGTCGGCCCGATGGCTGGCCAGCGCCTCGATATAGGCGCGCGCCGCCGCAATCCGTGCATCGTCCGAAACAGGTTGGGTCACGCGAGCACTAGATCCGCTCGATGATGGTGCCGGTCGACAGCGCGCCGCCGGCACACATGGTGATCAGGGCGGTGCTCTGGTCGGTGCGCTCCAGTTCGTGCAGCGCGGTGGTGATCAACCGGCTGCCGGTGCTGCCCACGGGGTGGCCGAGCGCAATCGCGCCGCCGTTGACGTTGACCTTGTCCATATCGGCGCCGTGGACCTGGGCCCAGCTGAGCACCACCGACGCGAACGCTTCGTTGATCTCCACCAGGTCGATATCGCCCAGCTTCATGCCGGCCTTCTCCAACACCCGTGCGGTGGACTGCACGGGGCCGTCGAGGTGGTAGTAGGTCTCGGAGCCGACGAGAGCCTGGCTGATGATCCGAGCCCGCGGCTTGAGCCCGAGCGCACGCGCCTTGTCTTCGTCCATCCACAGCACCGCCGCGGCGCCGTCGGAGATCTGCGATGAGGTGCCCGCAGTGTGCATGGCGCCCTCCATCACCGGCTTGAGCCCCGCCAGCCCCTCGAGCGTGGTCTCCCGGAGCCCCTGGTCGCGGCTGACCATGTGCCGCTCCTCGGTAGGCCGCTTGTTCTCGTCGATCACCGGGGCCTCGATGGGGGAGATTTCCCGGTCGAAGCGGTGCTCGTCCCAGGCCCGCTTGGCTCGTTGCTGCGAGAGCAATCCGAGGTGGTCGAGGTCGTCGCGAGTGATACCGCGGCGCTTGGCGATCCGCTCGGCGGCGGTGAACTGATCGGGCATGTCGATGTCCCACGATGCGGCGCGGATCAGCGAGCGGTCCGGCCCGGCGTTGGCACCCAGACCGACCCGGCTCATCGCCTCGATACCGCAAGCGATGCCGACGTCGATGGCGCCGGTGGCAATCAGGCCGGCGATCAGGTGGTTGGCCTGCTGTGCGCTGCCGCACTGGCAGTCGACGGTCGTCGCGCCGATCTGCTCGGGCAGGCCCGCGGTCAGCCACGCCACCCGGGTGATGTTGTTGGACTGCTCGCCGTATTGGGTGACGCAACCGCCGATGACCTGCTCGACCTCGTTGGCGTCGATGCCGGCCTTGTCGATCACTGCCTTTTGAACGGCGCCCAACAATTCGGTCGCATGCAGACCCGAGAGCCAACCGCCCCGCTTGCCGATCGGGCTGCGGGTGGCTTCGACGATGACAGGATTACCCATGAGGTCAGGCTAGAACACGTTTCATTACTCTGACAAGCGAGGATGCTTTTGCGCCTTTTGTCTGCGGTGAAGCCATGTTTTACTGGCACTAGAACACGTCATATTGAGGAGTGCATGAGCATGCCAACCCCCAACATCCCGCCCGGCTTCGATTTCCTGGACCCGGATCTGTGTGTGCAGCGGCTGCCAGTCGAGGAACTCGCCGAGCTACGGCGGGTCGCGCCGGTTTGGTGGTGCGAACAGGCTATCGGCAAGGGCGGATTCAACGACGGCGGCTACTGGGTCGTCACCAAGCACAAGGACGTCAAAGAGGTCTCGCGCCGTAACGACGTCTTCCTCAGCTCGCCCAACACCGCGATCCCGCAGTTCCCCGATGAGATGGCGCGTGAAGACATCGACCTGCAAAAGGTCGTAATGCTCAACATGGACGGCGAGTACCACGACCGGTTGCGCCGGATCATCTCCAAGGGGTTCACCCCGAGGGCCATCGGGGCGCTGCGCGAGGAGCTCGACCGGCGGGCCCAGATCATCGCCAAGGAAGCCTCCGCTCAGGGCGGCGGCGACTTCGTCGAGCAGGTGGCCTGCGAGCTGCCGCTGCAGGCGATCGCCGATTTGCTGGGCGTGCCCCAGGACGATCGCGCCAAGCTGTTCCGCTGGTCGAACGAAATGACCGGTAACGGCGACGAAGAATTCGACGTCGACCCCAAGCAGTCCTCGATGGAGGTGCTGGCCTACGCCATGCACATGGCCGAGGTGAAGGGCAAGAATCCTGGCGATGACATCGTCACCGCGCTGATCAACGCCGACATCGACGGCGAGAAGCTCTCCGATGACGAGTTCGGCTTCTTCGTCATGATGCTGGCCGTCGCCGGCAACGAGACCACCCGCAATTCGATCACCCACGGGATGATCGCCTTCGCCAACAATCCTGACCAGTGGGAGCTCTACAAGAAGGAACGCCCGGAAACCGCGGCGGATGAGATCGTCCGGTGGGCCACCCCGGTCACCGCCTTCCAACGCACCGCTGCCGAGGATGTCGAGCTGTCCGGCGCGCAGATCAAGCAGGGCCAGCGGGTGGTGATGTTCTATCGCTCGGCCAACTTCGACGAAGACGTCTTCGAGGATCCGCACGCGTTCAACATCCTGCGCAATCCGAACCCGCACGTCGGCTTCGGCGGCACCGGGGTGCACTACTGCGTCGGGGCGAACCTGGCCAAGATGACGATCAACCTCATCTTCAACGCCATCGCCGACCACATGCCCGATCTCACCTCGGTCGGCACACCCGAACGGCTACGTTCGGGGTGGCTCAACGCCATCAAGCACTGGCAGGTCGACTACGTCGGCACATCGGCCTAAGCATTTCGTAGGAATCAAGGAGGATTCTCCGTGGACTTCAGTCCGGACGAAGGGCAGCAGGCCGTCACCGATGTGGTGACGTCCGCGCTGGAGCGGGACAACAGCTGGGACGCGCTGGTCACGGGCGGCATCGTGGCGTTCGGCGTCCCGGAGCGGCTCGGCGGTGACGGTCTGGGGCTAGCCGAGATCACCTCGGCGCTCACTCAGATCGGCAGGTTCGGCAACGTCAGTCCTGCGTTTGCGACCCTGGGTCTGGGCCTGCTTCCGTTGCTGGACTTGGCCTCCGACTCTCAACAGGATCGCTACCTGGCCGGTGTCGCCAAGGGCGCGGTGCTGACCGCCGCGCTGAACGAGCCGGGGCGCTCGTTGCCGGAGCGGCCCGCCACGCGGCTGACGGACGGCAAGCTCAACGGCACCAAGGTCGCCGTTCCCTATGCGGAGCAGGCGGACTGGATCGTCGTCAGCACCGACAGCGGTGTGGTCGTGGTCTCGCCCAAGGCCGCCGGCGTGAGCTTGACGAAGACTCCGACGGCGACTCACTCCGACGAGTACGTCGTCACCTTCACCGACACTCCGGTCGCCGACGCCGATGTGTTGGGCGGCAACGACTCCGTGCATCGGGTCAATCAGCTGGTGCTGGCCGCCGTCGGCGCATACGCGGCCGGTCTGGTGGCGGGTGCGCTGAGGCTCACCGCCGACTACGTCGCCACCCGCGAACAATTCGGCAGGCCGTTGTCGACGTTCCAGACCGTCGCCGCCCAGCTCGCCGAAATCTATATCGCCTCGCGAACCATCACGTTGGCGTCGACATCGGTGTCCTGGTTGCTGTCGGAGGGCCGGGACGCGTCGGATGATCTTGACGTCCTTGGTTACTGGGTGACATCGCAGGCGCCCCCGGTCATGCAACTGTGCCACCATCTGCACGGCGGGATGGGGATGGACATCACCTATCCCATGCACCGCTATTACTCGTCGATCAAAGACCTGACCCGGCTGTTGGGCGGTAAGGCACACCGCCTCGAACTGGTTGGAGCGTAAATGTTTATCGAGCTAACGCCCGAGCAGAAGCAGCTGCAAGCCGAACTGCGGGAGTACTTTTCAAATCTCATTTCGCCTGAGGAGACCCAGGCGATGGAGTCCGACCGGCACAATGAGGCCTACCGGGCAATCATCAAGCGAATGGGCTCCGACGGCAAGCTGGGTGCCGGCTGGCCCAAAGAGTACGGCGGCCTGGGCTACGGCCCCATCGAGCAGTCGATCTTCGTCAACGAGGCGCAGCGTGCCGATGTGCCGCTGCCCGCGGTGACTCTGCAGACCGTCGGACCGACCCTGCAGCAGTACGGGACCGAGGCGCAGAAGAAGAAGTTCCTGCCGGCGATCCTGGCCGGCGAGGTCCACTTCGCCATCGGCTACAGCGAACCGGACGCCGGCACCGACCTGGCCTCATTGCGGACCACAGCGGTCAAGCAAGGCGACGAGTACATCGTCAACGGTCAGAAGATGTGGACCACCGGCGGGCACGATGCCGACTACATCTGGCTGGCCTGTCGCACCGACCCTGACGCGGTGAAGCACAAGGGCATCTCGATTCTCATCGTCGACACCAAGGATCCGGGGTACTCCTGGACGCCGGTCATCTTGTCCGACGGCGCCCATCACACCAACGCGACGTACTACAACGACGTGCGGGTGCCGGCCGACATGCTCGTCGGTGAAGAGAACGGTGGCTGGCGGCTGATCACCACCCAGCTCAACAACGAGCGGGTCATGCTCGGGCCCGCCGGACGCTTCGCTGCGCTCTACGACCGGGTGCATGCGTGGGCGTCCAAGCCCGGCAGTAATGGGGACACTCCGCTCGACCACGACGACGTCAAGCGCTCGCTCGGCGAGCTCAAGGCGATGTGGCGCATCAACGAACTGCTCAACTGGCAGGTTGCGGCGTCGGGCGAGACCATCGACGTCGCGGACGCGGCCGCCACCAAGGTCTTCGGTACTGAGCGCATCCAGTACGCGGGCCGGTTAGCCGAGGAAATCGTTGGTACACATGGCAATCCGGCTGATCCGGAAACCGCTGAGCTGCTGCAGTGGCTGGACAGCCAGACCAAGCGCAACTTGGTGATCACATTCGGTGGTGGAGTGAACGAAGTGATGCGGGAAATGATCGCGGCGTCCGGCTTGAAGGTCCCGAGGGTTCCGCGATGAGCGCTTGCGCGAAGAGCCGAGGACAGCGATGAGCGCCGTCGACGACATCAAGGCCGCGGCCGAGCGGGTCAAGGCCGAAGGCAGGAGCAAGCCGCGGGTTGGCCGGCATCCGGTCAACCAGCCGATGGTCGATCACTGGCTGGACGCGATCGGTGACAAGAATCCGATCTACGTCGACTCCGACGCCGCCAAGGCGGCCGGTCATCCCGGCCTCGTTGCACCGCCCGCGATGATCCAGGTCTGGACGATGATGGGTCTCGGTGGTGTTCGCCCCGACGACGATCCGCTGGGCAAGATCCTCGAATTGTTCGACGAGGCAGGCTATATCGGCGTCGTCGCAACCAACTGCGAGCAGACGTATCACCGCTACCTGCGGCCCGGCGAAGAGGTCAGCGTCGCCGCCGAGCTGACCGATGTGGTGGGCCCGAAGCGTACGGCATTGGGTGAGGCATTCTTTGTCACGCAGACCATCACCTGGTCTGTCGGTGATGAGGATGTCGCCGAAATGATGTGGCGCATCATGAAATTCATCCCAGCAGAAAAGGATGGGGCTAAGGAGTCCGCAGTTTCTTCGGTGCCGGACGACCTCGATGCGGATTCCGCGATGCGGCCGGCGTCATCGCGGGACACCAAGTTCTTCTGGGACGGTGTCAACGCGCACGAGCTGCGCATCCAGAAACGGGACGACGGAACGCTGGTTCATCCGCCGGTTCCCGCGCTGTGGCTGGACAAAGAGCAGGAGACCGACTACGTCGTCGCCAGCGGCAACGGCACCGTCTTCAGCTTCGTGGTGCACCACGCACCCAAGGTGCCCGGTCGCACGCTGCCGTTCGTCATCGCCCTCGTCGAACTCTCCGAAGGCGTGAAGATGCTCGGTGAGCTGCGCAACGTCGACCCCTCGACCGTGGAGATCGGAATGCCAGTGCGCGCAATGTATATCGACTTCCCGGCCAACGATGTCGGCCCGGCCTGGACCAACTACGCGTGGGAGCCCGCCACATGAGCGCGCCTGCAATCGAGGTCGGCACCAAGCTGCCCGAGCTCAAGTTCTACGGGGACCCGACGTTCATCGTCTCGACGGCGATCGCCACCCGGGATTACCAGGATGTGCATCACGACCGGGACAAGGCGCAGGCCAAGGGTTCCAAGGACATCTTCGTCAACATCCTCACCGACACCGGTCTGGTCCAGCGGTTCATCACCGACTGGGCTGGGCCGACCGCGGTCATCAAGTCGATCGGTCTGCGCTTGGGCGTGCCCTGGTATGCCTACGACACGGTCACGTTCTCGGGTGAGGTCACCGCAGTGGAGGACGGATTGATCACGTTGAAGATCGTGGGCAACAACAGTCTTGGTGACCACGTGATTGCCAACGCCACGCTCACGATTGGTGCCGCCTGATGCCGGGCGAGCTGTCGGGCAAAGCCGCGATCGTCGGTATCGGCGCGACCGATTTCTCGAAGAACTCCGGTCGCAGCGAGCTCCGGTTGGCGTCCGAAGCCGTGCTGGACGCCCTGGCGGATGCGGGCCTCACGCCCGCCGACGTCGACGGCATGACGACGTTCACGATGGACTCGAATACCGAGGTCGCCATTGCGCGGGCCACCGGTATCGGCGACCTGAAGTTCTTCTCCAAGATCCACCATGGCGGGGGCGCGGCCTGCGCGACTGTCCAGCAGGCAGCCATCGCGGTGGCCACCGGTGTCGCGGATTGCGTTGTGGCATATCGCGCTTTCAACGAGCGCTCGGGGATGCGGTTCGGCCAGGTGCAGATGCGCCTGGTGGAGAATGCCGACTCCACCGGTGTGGACAACTCGTTCTCCTATCCGCACGGGCTGTCGACGCCGGCGGCTCAGGTGGCGATGATCGCCCAGCGCTACATGCATCTGTCAGGGGCAACGAGCCGTGATTTCGGCGCGGTGTCGGTCGCGGACCGTAAGCACGCCGCCAACAACCCGAAGGCGTACTTCTACGAGAAGCCGATCACCATCGAGGATCATCAGGCCTCACGGTGGATCGCCGAGCCGCTGCGGCTGCTGGACTGCTGCCAGGAGACCGATGGCGGTGTCGCGCTGGTGATCGTCTCGGCCGAGCGTGCCAAGGACCTCAAGCACCGGCCGGCGATCATCGAGGCGGCGGCGCAGGGGTCGAGCCCCAACCAGTACTCGATGACGAGCTACTACCGGCCCGAACTTGGGCTGCCCGAGATGGGGCTGGTCGGCCGGCAGCTGTGGGAACAGTCCGGGTTGACCCCGGCCGACATCCAGACGGCGATCCTCTACGACCACTTCACCCCGTTCACGCTGATTCAGTTGGAGGAGTTGGGGTTCTGCGCGCCGGGTGATGCGAAGGACTTCGTCAAGGACGGGGCGCTGGAGATCGGCGGACGGCTGCCGATCAACACTCACGGCGGTCAGCTCGGTGAGGCCTACATCCACGGCATGAACGGCATCGCCGAAGGTGTGCGCCAGCTGCGGGGCACCTCGGTGAACCAGGTGGACAACGTCGAGCACGTGCTCGTCACCGCAGGCACCGGCGTCCCGACGTCCGGCTTGATCCTGGGTTGATTTCCCGCCGAGCGTCACGTCAGAGTCACGTTCGGCGTCGAGCGTGGCTGTGGCGTGACGTTCGCGGTGGTTGTCGGTGGCTAGCGGCACACTGCCGCCATGAGTCAGCCGTTCATCGGTAGCGAGGCCGTCGCCGCCGGAGACATCCCCAAGAGTGCGCTGCGGCGTCGCTTCACTCGTCTTCTTCCCGACGGGTATGTCGCGGCCGGCACCGAATTGAACGCCCAGGGTTGGGCTCGAGGCCGGCTTGCCACGGCCGCAGACCCAGATCGCCATCTATGACACGTTCGGTGAACTGATCGCTTACCTCGACATGGGGTGGGAGGGCGTCAAGGTTGCCGCCGAGTACGACGGACAGCAGCACCGCACCGATCGGATGCAGTACGCCTGGGACTCGCGGCGCCGCGAAAAGCTGGAAGAGCTGGGATGGATCGTCATTCGGGTCCTGGCCGGGGATCAGCCGGCCGATGTCATCCGGCGGGTGCGGGCCGCTGTTGCACGCCGAGCGTCACTCCAGGGTCACATTCGACGTTCAGCGTGACTCTGGTGTGACGCTCGGCGAAAAAACTAAGGCCCGAGAGGGCTTAGGTCAGGTTGTTCTTGATCTGAGTATCCTGCATCTTGGCGATGGCCAGCGCGGTCTCGTTCTGCACCGGATCGTTTGGCGCACTGGAGAACTCGACGCTCGTGACTGCCTTACCCTGGGTGAAGTACACCTCGGTGATGGCTTTCGAGCCGTCGGGCGATTTGCCGGTGGCGATGAAGCCGCCGTCGCCGACGTCAGCGGGCTGCGGCGCTCCGTCGACGTCCTTGGAGACCGCTGACTTTGCATCATCCAGCCTCTTGACCGCCGCAGCGGGATCCGTTTCGATCATGATCTGGAAGGTGATGGTCTGGTTCTGCGCGGCGTTGGACATGGTCTGGCCGATTCCGGTGATACCGGCCGGGGGCGTCTCCGGCGGGCTGGCCACGAAGCTCGGATCGATGTCAGAGGCCTTCAGCAGAAGATTGCTGTAGTCGCCCGCGGGGGCGGCGGTGGCCGCAGCGCTGGAGGTCTCCGACGCGGCGGACGAAGAGCTGCTGGCGGAGCTCGACGCAGCCGACGACGACGATGAGGACCCCTTGTCGTCGCTGCCGCAGCCGACTGCTGCGGCGCCCACGAGCAGCGCGGCGGCGACGAGGCCGACGGTCTTGGTAGGGGCAATCTTCATGGGGACGTCCTTTCGTAGAAGCACCAAAGTTTGCTTTGCCTAAGTTCCTACCCTGGAGCTGGCTGAAAGTCCGACCGATCGACAAATAAGACGTCCAAATCACACCACTGCGTAATCTGGATCGCGGACTGCTGACGGTGGTGACGCACCGACCCGCTATCGCCCGCGAGAACTCAGACCGGGATAAATTCCACGTCGGAGAGGATGACGGCATCGTCGCGGCTCGGAGCGGTGACGATGCCGACATAGCGGCCGTCTTCCTTCCATGCGCTGACCTTGATGGTCTCACCCGGATAGCAGACCCCGGCGAACCGCGCGCCGTAGGTCTTCACAGCCGATGCGTCGGAATCGAGCAGCGTGTCGACCAGCGCCTTGCAGGTCATCCCGTAGGTGCACAGGCCATGCAGGATCGGCTTGGGAAAGCCTGCCGCCGCGGCGAATTCGGGATCGGAGTGCAGCGGGTTGCGGTCACCGCACAGGCGGTACAGCAGCGCCTGCTGGGGCAGTACCGGTACCGAGATCTCGTAGTCCGGCGCGCGATCGGGGGCAGCCACCGATGTCGACGGGCCGCGCTCGCCACCGAAACCGCCTTCACCGCGGGCGAAGATCGATCGCTTGGTGGTCCACAACAGCTTGCCGTCCGGGTCGGTCACCGTCGTCTCGCTGACGATGACGGCCGCCTTGCCCTTGTCCCAGATCTCGGTGAACCGCTGAACCGATCGCGCGGTGCCACTCGGCGGCAGCGGAGCTGGCACGGTCACTGCCTCGCTGGCGTGCAACACCTTGCTCAGCTCGATCTCGATGCCGGGGAACTTCACCTCGGGGGGCTCGGTCATGTGGAAGCTGGCCGCGACGTTGCCGAAGGTCGGCAGCACCTGTGGGGTGCCGTCGGTGAGGTAGCGCAATTCCTTGGGATCCATGGGATCCGCACCGGCGCCGAGACCGAGCTGATAGAGCTGGACATCGCTACTGGTCCAGGAGAACTCGATGGGTTCCAGTTCAGCCGCAAGTGCGACGGACACATCTATCGGCATGTCAGCTCTTTCCTGTGCTGGACGTCGCCGGCCCAGCGGCTCCGGCGATATGCAATGCCGCTAAGTACCCGAACGCCATCGCGGGGCCGATGGTGCCGCCGGGACCCGGATAGGTGTGACCCATCACCGGGGCACTGACATTACCGGCCGCATAGAGGCCCTCGATCACTGAACCGTCGTCGCGCAGCGCCCGTCCGTTCACATCGGTGCGGATGCCGCCCTTGGTGCCCAGATCGCCGGGCACCATCTTGGCGGCATAGAACGGCCCGTTCTTGATCTCGCCGAGGTTGGGGTTGGGCTTGTTGGTCGGATCGCCGTAGTAGCGGTCGTAGGCGCTTTCGCCACGGTGGAAGTCCTGATCGGTCCCCGAGCGGGCGAAGCCATTGAACCGCTCGACGGTCGCCAGGAAGGTGTCGGCCGGAAGTCCGGTCACCTTGGCCAGCTCCTCGAGCGTATCGGCCTTGACGATCACGCCGGATTCCATCCACTTCTTCGGAATCCGTTGTCCCGGCTGCAATCCGGCGAAGATGTACCGGTCGCGGTACTGCTGGTCGAAGACCAGCCACGCCGGGACGTTCTCACCCGGGCCGGGTCCCTGGCCGTACTGGCCGCCGTACATGTGGTGGCAGGCCTCGACATAGGGCATGGACTCGTTCATGAAGCGCTTGCCGGCCAGGTTGACGATGATCGATCCGGGGGAGTTGCGTTCCGACAGCGCGAACCACGGCGCGCCGACCAGCGGAACCGTCGGGCCCCACCATGCGTCTTCCATCAGTTCCAGTGCCGCACCGAGCTTCTCGGCCGCCACGATGCCGTCGCCGGTGTTGGCCGCGGCTCCCACCGTCCAGTCGGCGGTGATCGGTGCGCGCTGGTACTTCACGCGCATCTGCTCGTTGCGTTCGAATCCACCGCTGCCGAGGATGACGCCGCGGCGGGCGCGGATCAGTTGCGGGTCAGCTGATTCCGGTCCGGTGGTGTCACGCACATAGATACCGCGCACGACGCCGTCCTCGACGTACAGGTCGGTCAGCGCGGTGTTGAGCAGTACGGGAACCCCGGCCTGTTGCAGGCCGATCCGCAGCGGGGCGATCAACGCGCGGCCCATGCCGACCAGGTTCTTGCCGCGCGCACCGGCCCACATCGTGCGCGCGCCGACCTTCAGGCTGCGCAGCACACCGCGGGGATGGCGCTTGAGCTGGTTGAGACGCACGTAGTCCTGCTGCATGACAACCACATTGAGTGGCACCTTGCCGTAGGGCGGTTCCAGGAACTTCTCGTCGGGGCCCAGCTTCTTGGCGTTGAACGGCTTCGGTTCGATCGAGCGTCCCCCTGGGCGCCCGCCGGGAGTCTCCGGGTAGTAGTCGGAGTAGTTGGGCACCCAGCACATCTTCAGCGGCGAGTGCTTGAGCACGAACGACAGCATCTCGGGTCCGCGCTCAAGGTAGGTGTCGATGCGCTCCGGCTCCACCACGTCGCCGACGATCTCGTGCAGATACCTCCGCGCGGCTTCTTTGGTGTCGGTGACCCCGTCACGCTTGAGGATCTCGTTGTTGGGGATCCATACGCCGCCACCCGAGCGCGCGGTCGAGCCGCCGTAGTGCGGGGCCTTCTCGACGACGACCGCCGATAGTCCCTGGTGAGCGGCGGTGAGTGCGGCGACCATCCCGGCAGCGCCGCTCCCGACGACGACGACGTCGAACTCCTGAGCTGTCATACTAGAACACGTTATAGAATTGCCCCGTCCGGGCGCTACTGACCCCTCCTTTCCGATCAGCGGAACGCTTACCCCAAGGGCTCTCGGACCGCACTAGAATTGCCGCACCGGGTGCCGTTAGCCCCGGTCACACCGACGATGGGACTCCCCGGAATGCTGAGCGTTTCGACGCGCGACGAGCTTGCCGCCGAACTTGCCGAGGCGGAGCGCAGCCGCGTCCCCATGACTCCGTTGACGTCCAATCACCCCGATATCGATGTGGTCGACGCCTACGAGATCCAGCTGATCAACATCCGGCAGCGGATCGCCGAAGGGGCCCGGGTGGTCGGTCACAAGGTCGGGCTGTCGTCGGAGGCCATGCAGAAGATGATGGGCGTCGACGAGCCCGATTACGGTCATCTGCTGGCCGATATGGAGGTGTTCGAGGACCGGCCGGTGCCCGCCGGGCGCTACCTGTTCCCGCGCGTCGAGGTCGAGGTCGGCTTCATCCTCGCCGACGACTTGCCGGGCGCGGGGTGCACCGAGGACGACGTGCTGGCAGCTACCGCCGCCTTCGCGCCGGCGATCGAACTCATCGACACCAGGATCAAGGACTGGAAGATCGCGCTGTGCGACACCATCGCCGACAATGCGTCCTCGGCGGGCTACGTGCTCGGCAAGGAGCGGGTGTCGCCCAAAGACGTTGATATCAGGGCCATTGACGCGGTGCTCACCCGCAACGGGGAAGTGGTGGCCGAAGGTCGTAGCGACGCCGTGCTGGGCAATCCGGTCACCGCGGTCGCGTGGCTGGCCCGCAAGGTCGAGAGTTTCGGGGTGCGCCTCAAGGCCGGCGACATCGTGCTGCCGGGGTCGTGCACCAGGGCCATCGATTGCCGCCCTGGCGACCAGTTCATCGCCGACTTCGCCGGGCTGGGTTCAGTCCGGCTGTCATTCGAGTAAGAGGAGCGTCCTAATGGGCCAGAAGAGCTCAGTTGCGATCGTCGGGTCGGGCAACATCAGCACCGACCTGCTGTACAAGCTCCTTCGTTCGGAGTGGCTCGAGCCGCGCTGGATGATCGGCATCGATCCGGAGAGCGAAGGCCTGGCTCGCGCCCGCAAGCTGGGGCTGGAGACCAGTCACGAGGGCGTCGACTGGCTGTTGGCTCAGTCGGAGAAGCCGGATCTGGTGTTCGAGGCCACCAGTGCCTACGTGCACAAGGCCGCCGCGCCGCGCTACGCCGAGGCCGGGATTCGGGCCATCGACCTGACGCCGGCCGCCGTCGGCCCCGGCGTGATTCCACCGGCCAACCTGCGTCAGCACCTGGACGCCCCGAACGTCAACATGGTCACCTGCGGCGGCCAGGCCACCATCCCGATGGTCTACGCAGTCTCGCGCGTGGTCGATGTGCCGTACGCGGAGATCGTCGCGTCGGTGTCGTCGGCATCGGCCGGTCCGGGCACGCGGGCCAATATCGACGAATTCACCAAGACCACCAGTGCCGGTGTCGAGGTGATCGGTGGTGCCAAGCGCGGCAAGGCGATCATCATCCTGAACCCGGCCGATCCGCCGATGATCATGCGAGACACCATCTTCTGCGCGATTCCCGAGGACGCCGACCACGACGCGATCACCCAGTCGATCAAGGACGTGGTTGCGGAGGTGCAGACCTACGTGCCGGGCTACCGGCTGCTCAACGAGCCGCAGTTCGACGAGCCGACGGTCTACAACGGCGGCAACCATCTCGTCACCACGTTCGTGGAAGTGGAGGGTGCCGGTGACTACCTGCCGCCCTACGCTGGAAACCTGGACATCATGACCGCCGCGGCCACCAAGGTCGGCGAAGAAATCGCGAAAGAGCGCGCGTCGCGCGGCGATGAGCGCTCGCGCGAAGAGCAGACAGCAGCGGCCGGAGGAGCGCAGGCATGAGCACCGAAGAGATCTACTTCAACCCGATGTGGGACGTCCGGATGACGGACACGTCCTTGCGTGACGGCAGCCACCACAAGCGCCATCAGTTCACCAAGGAAGAGGTCGGTGCCATCGTCGCCGCCCTCGACACCGCGGGCGTTCCGGTCATCGAGGTGACCCACGGCGACGGGCTGGGCGGCTCGAGCTTCAACTACGGGTTCTCCAAGACCCCGGAGCAGGAGCTGATCAAGCTGGCCGCCGAGACGGCCAAGGAATCCAAGATCGCGTTCCTGATGCTGCCCGGCGTCGGCACCAAGGAAGACATCAAAGAGGCGCAGAACAATGGCGGCTCGATCTGCCGGATCGCCACCCACTGCACCGAGGCTGACGTCTCGATCCAGCACTTTGGCCTGGCCCGCGAACTCGGGTTGGAGACCGTGGGATTCCTGATGATGAGCCACACCATCTCTCCGGAGAAGCTGGCTGCGCAGGCGCGGATCATGGCCGACGCGGGATGTCAGTGCGTCTACGTCGTCGATTCCGCCGGTGCCCTGGTGCTCGAGGGGGTGGCCGACCGAGTCGCCGCGTTGGTCGCTGAACTCGGTGACGACGCTCAAGTCGGTTTTCATGGCCACGAGAACCTCGGCCTCGGCGTGGCCAACTCGATCGAGGCCGTCCGCGCCGGTGCCAAGCAGATCGACGGATCGTGCCGCCGGTTCGGCGCGGGGGCGGGCAACGCTCCGGTCGAGGCGCTAATCGGGGTGTTCGACAAGATCGGCGTCAAGACCGGTATCGATTTCTTCGATATCGCCGATGCCGCCGAAGAGGTCGTCGCACCGGCCATGCCGGCCGAATGCCTGCTGGACCGCAATGCGCTGATCATGGGTTACTCCGGCGTCTACTCCAGCTTCCTCAAGCACGCCATCCGGCAGTCCGAGCGCTACGGCGTGCCGGCCCACCAGCTGTTGCACCGGGCCGGTCAGCGCAAGCTGATCGGTGGCCAGGAGGATCAGCTGATCGATATCGCGCTGGAGATCAAGCGCGAACAAGAAGCGGCTGCCGCCAAGTAGGGGACTTCCTGACACGAGACGACGCCCAGGCCATCCTGGAACAGTTGGCCGGGCCCACCGCGGTTCTGCGCGACGACCAGTGGACGGCCATCGAAGCACTGGTGGTGCATCGCCGCCAGGCGCTGGTCGTGCAGCGCACCGGGTGGGGCAAATCGGCGGTGTATTTCATCGCCGCCAAGCTGCTGCGCGAGCGGGGCCACGGTGCGACGGTCATCGTGTCGCCCTTGTTGGCGCTGATGCGCAACCAGGTCGCCGCCGCGCAACGAGCAGGAGTTCGTGCGGCCACCATCAACTCGGGCAACGTCACCGAGTGGGACGAGATTCACCAGCGGGTCAACAGCGGCGACCTTGATGTCCTGCTGGTCAGCCCGGAACGGCTGAACAATCCGGAGTTTCGCGACACCGTGTTACCGGCGCTTGCCGCCGACGCCGGACTGGTGGTGGTCGATGAGGCGCACTGCGTCTCGGACTGGGGCCACGACTTCCGGCCCGACTATCGGCGGATCCGAACGCTGATCGCCGAACTCGGTTCGGATATACCGGTTTTGGCGACGACCGCCACCGCCAATGATCGTGTCGTCAACGATGTCGCGGCGCAGCTGGGCGTCGGCCGCGCCGACAATGTGTCGGGTGGCGGCCGGGACACGCTGGTGCTGCGCGGTGGACTTGATCGTGAGTCGTTGCGGTTGTCGGTGGTCCAGGCCGGCGGCGGCGCACAGCGTACGGCCTGGCTGGCCGAGAATCTCGATTCGTTGCCGGGTTCTGGAATCGTCTACACCCTGACCGTCGCCCAGGCGAACGATGTGGCCGCGCTGCTACGCGAGCGCGGGTATGAGGTGGCCGCGTACACCGGGTCGACGGAAACCGCTGAGCGAGAACAGCTCGAGGCGGACCTCCTCGGCAACCGGGTGAAGGCCCTGATCGCCACTTCGGCGCTGGGGATGGGATTCGACAAACCGGATCTGGGCTTCGTGGTGCATCTCGGAGCGCCCTCGTCGCCGATCGCGTACTACCAGCAGGTCGGGCGTGCGGGTCGCTCGACGGACAACGCTGAGGTGGTGCTGTTGCCTGGTCGTGAAGATCAGGACGTCTGGCGGTATTTCGCATCGGTGGCGTTTCCCTCGGAGGCCATGGTGCGGAACGTGATTCGTGAGCTCGATCCCGACCGCCCACAGTCGACGCCCGCCTTGGAGCCATTGGTGGATCTGGGCCGCACCCGGCTGGAGATGGTGCTGAAGGTGCTCGACGTCGACGGTGCGGTACGGCGGGTCAAAGGTGGCTGGCTCGCCACCGGCGAACCATGGCATTACGACGAGGCCCGCTACCGCCAACTCGACGAGGCCCGCCGCCGCGAGCAGCAGGCGATGCTCGACTACCAGAGCACCGGCGAATGCCGAATGACGTTCCTGCGCAGGCAACTCGACGATCCTGATCTCATCGACGGCGAGCGGTGTGGCCGCTGCGACAACTGCGCCGGTGCCCATTTCGGTGCCGCGGTGGACGAAGATGCGGCCGTGCTCGTCCAGGAGCGGCTGATGCGACCCGGCGTGGAGATCACCCCGCGCAAGCAGTGGCCGTCGGGGCTGGGAAAGCTCGGTGTCACTCTCAGCGGCCGAATCGGCGACGGTCCGGAGCCGGGCCGGGCGATTGGGCGACTGACCGACCTGGGCTGGGGCCCGCGCCTGCGGCGGTTGATCGACGAACCCGACGGTGAGGTGCCACCGGATGTGGTGCAGGCTGCGGTCAAGGTGCTGGCCGCCTGGGACTGGGCAACTCGTCCGGCTGCTGTGCTGGCATTGGACTCGGATAGGCATCCCGCCCTGATCGCGTCCCTGGCTCGGGAACTGGCCCGGCTCGGCAGACTGACCGACCTCGGGGTGTTGCGCTACGCGGCGGGCCACCGGCCGGTTGGCGCGGCCAACTCCGCGTATCGGGTCGCAGCCCTGGATGGAGCGTGGTTGCCGCCGGATCCGGCGGCTATTGCGGCAGCGGGCGGCCCGGTGCTGCTCGTCGATGATCTGACCGATACGGGGTGGACACTGACGATGGCCGCGCGGGTAGTGAAGGAGGCCGGTGCGCCCGCCGTGCTGCCGCTGGTGCTCGCGGCTACGAGCTGAGGGCGGGTAACGCCGGCGGTCGTCATCGGCGAGCTGTGATCACCACTGCGGTTTGGTGCCCCCGAGCTGTGCGGTGAGCGCATCGGCGGCGGCGACCAATCCGCGGGCGTGCTTGGCGATCTCGGAGTCGGTGAGCGCCCGGCCGATCTGAAGCGACACCACCATCGCCTGTCGGTGGTAGTGGTCGTAGACGGGCGCGGAGATGACGCTGACGTCGTGGCGTTGACGGGTGCCCTCGGCCTCACTGCGCAGGTACACCCGCTCCCCGATATCGGAGATCAACTCACCCAGCAGCGCGCGCAGCTCGTCGGGCAGTGTGCTCGACATCCCCGCCATCATCGCGTACAGCCGTCTGCCCCCTGGGGTGAGGCGCTCGACGAGATATCCCGTCGTCCGGCATTCGGCGATCACGCGGTCGAGTCGCTGCGTTTCGGTGCGCAGCGGGATTGTCGGGGCCCTGTCCAGCCAGTTGCGCAGGGAATCGTCGTCCCACAGCACGAACATCAGGCCCACCGGCGGGGCGAAGGGGTAGCTCTGCCCGACGCGCACCCCGACGTCGGAGCCGGGCGGTTCGACCAGTTCCAGCAGCGTGATCCGGTCATCGACGACGGCGGCCAGCGCCGCAGTGGTGTCGAAGGACTTCGACAGCGTGGCCAGTTCGGCACGCGCGGCCGGGTTGACCCGCAGTGATTCCTGCGCCAGGTGGCCCAGCGCGATCAGGCTGGGGCCCAGCCGGTAGGTCTTGTCGGCAGCATCGCGCACCAGGTAGCCCGACTCGGTCAGGGTGGTGACGATGCCCAGACAGGTGGGCTTGGCCAGGCGGAGTCGGCGGGCCAGCTCCGAGAGACCGAAGCGGTCGTGTGGGTGTTTGGCGAGAAAGTCCAGAATCGCCACCACGCGCTGCGTCGGGGGAGATGATCGACCGGGAGTGGACGGGTCCGCCATTGCAAAATCCTACCTCTACGTTCCAGATATGGACCATTAGCTTGGTTGACTGGAATTAGAACGCGTTCTAGTCTCAGTCGGAGAACGTACCAATGCGGTCCAATATTGAAACGCGAGGCGGTCGATGTACACCCAGCCACTAGTGGACGCCATTGCCGAGTCCGAACGTCTGGTCTCCGAAGCTCCGTTCATCGAGTCGGAGGCCGACCTGCTCGAGGGGCTGCAATATCTGGCGGGGTGCGTCGCGGCCTGTACACACGTCGCCTTCGACTACGACCGCGACCATCCGTTCCTGCATTCGGGTACCGGACCGTTCACCAAGATGGGTCTGGACAACCCGGACACGATGTACTTCGGCACCAGGGTGGTGGCCGGCCGTGAGTACGTCGTCACCGGCAAGCGCGGCACCACCACCGACGTCAGCTTCCAATTACTCGGCGGTGAGTACACCGATGCGGTGGTCCCCGACAGTGAGACGGCGTTCGACGACCGCAAGCTGGACATCGCCGCCGACGGCACCTTCGAGTGGCGATTCACCCCGGACACCAACGCGCAGCTGGTGATTCGCGAGGTCTACAACGACTGGTCCGCCCAGCGTGGCAGCTTTGCGATCGCTCGCACTGACACCGCAGGCACTGCGCCGCCGGCACTCACCAACGATCTGATCGAAAGGCGCTGGGCGACCGCGGGCAAACAACTGGTGCAGCGCGTCAAGACCTGGCTGCAGTTCCCGAAATGGTTCTATGACAATCTGCCGGTCAACACCCTGACGGCACCGCGTCTCACACCTGGTGGGCTGGCCACCCAGTACTCGTCGGTGGGCCATTACGACATCACGCCCGATCAGGCACTGATCCTGACGCTGCCGGTCTCCGACGCCCCGTACCTCGGGTTCCAGCTCGGCAGCTTGTGGTACATCTCGCTGGACTACATCAACCACCAGACTTCTCTGAATGGCACTCAGGCACAGGCTGATCCGGACGGCAAGATTCGCATCGTCGTCGCCGACCAGAACCCCGGGGTGACCAACTGGGTCGAGACGCTCGGGCATGCCAAGGGCTACCTGCAGTTCCGCTGGCAGCGGGTATCCCGCGAACTGACCGAGGCTGACGGCCCCACCCTGGAGCTGGTCGATCTCGACGCGGTGGCGGGCAAGCTGCCCTACTACGAGCACAACAAGATCTCCGACGACGACTGGCGCCAGCGAATCGCGCTGCGTCAGCAATTAATTGGCAACAGGATGGTGGGATAAACACATGGCCGGCTTGCTCGAGAACAAGGTCGTCGTGATCAGTGGCGTTGGTCCGGCGCTGGGCACGACGCTGGCGCGCCGATGTGCCGAGGAAGGCGCCGACCTGGTGCTTGCGGCACGGACGGTCGGGCGCCTGGACGATGTGGCCAAACAGGTCACCGACCTTGGCCGCCGCGCGCTGTCGGTGGGCACCGACATCACCGACCAGGGCCAGGTCGACAATCTGGTCAAGCAGACGCTGGACGCCTACGGCAAGGTCGACGTGTTGATCAACAACGCATTCAAGGTGCCGTCGATGAAGCCCTTCGCCAATACGACGTTCGACCATATCCGCGAGACGGTGGAGCTCACAGTGCTCGGCGCGCTGCGGCTGATCCAGGGTTTCACCCCGGCTCTGGTCGAGGCCAAAGGATCGGTGGTCAATGTGAACTCGATGGTGGTGCGGCACTCCGACCCCAAGCAGGGCGCATACAAGATGGCGAAGTCGGCATTGTTGGCCATGTCGCAGTCGCTGGCCAGTGAGCTGGGAGAACAGGGTATCCGCGTCAATTCCGTTCTGCCCGGCTATATTTGGGGCGGAACCTTGCAGGGCTACTTCGAGCATCAGGCCAGTAAGTACGGCACGACCGTCGACGAGATCTACAAGGCTGCCGCGGTGAACAGCGATCTCAAGCGGCTGCCCACCGAGGACGAGGTCGCCTCGGCCATCCTGTTCATGGCCAGTGATCTGTCCAATGGAATCACCGGCCAGACGCTGGACGTCAACTGCGGGGAGTATCACAACTGATGAGTGAAAAGACCGTGAGTGATTTCCTCAGCGTCGAGAGCCTGCTCGCCTCGGCCGTCAAGGCCACGGGTATGGACGATTTCGGCGTTGATGATGACAACTATCGAGAAGCGCTGAGTGTGCTGCTCGAATCGTTTCGCAACGATGCGGACCTCACCGAGGTCGGCAGCAAGATGCAGCGGTTCTTCGTGCGAAATGCATTGGTGGCCAGGCTGGTTTCCGAGGCGGCCTTCAAACAGTATCCGCAGCATGTCGACGTGCCGATCGAACGACCGATCTTCGTCACCGGGCTGCCGCGCACCGGAACCACCGCGCTGCATCGGCTGTTGTGCGGCGACCCGCGGCATCAGGGATTGGAGCTGTGGCTGGCCGAGTTCCCGCAGCCCCGGCCGCCCCGGGAAACCTGGAAGGACAACCCGGTCTTCCAGCAGATCGATGCGCAGTTCGCCAAGGCTCATGAGGAGAACCCGGACTACACGGGCTTGCACTACATGACCGCCGACGAGGTGGAGGAGTGCTGGCAGTTGCTGCGGCAGTCGCTGCACTCGGTGTCCTACGAGACGCTCGCGCACGTGCCGACCTACGCGCAGTGGCTGGCAGGTCAGGATTGGACGAAGTCCTATGCGCGGCATCGCAAGAATCTGCAACTGATCGGGCTCAACGAGCCGGAGAAGCGTTGGGTGCTCAAGAATCCGAGTCACCTGTTCGCCTTGGATGCGGTGTTCGCCGTCTACCCTGATGCGCTGATCCTGCAGTGCCATCGGCCGGCCGAGACGATCATGGCGTCGATGTGTTCGCTGGCTCAACACACCACCGAGGGCTGGTCGAATACGTTTGTCGGGGACGTGATCGGTGCCGACTCGCTGGAGACCTGGTCGCGCGGGCTTGAGCGGTTCAACACCGAACGCGCCAAGCAGAATCCGGCACAGTTCTACGATGTGGACTATTTCGAGCTCATCAAGGAACCGATTCGCACGGTGGAGAACATCTACTCGCACTTCGGCATCGAGATGACTGACGACGCACGCGCAGCGATCCAGCGCACCGACGAGGAGAGTAAGCAGGGCCCGCGGGCGCCCAAACACACCTATTCGCTGGCCGACTACGGGTTGACCGAGGAGCAGGTCAAGGAGCGCTTCAGGGGGCTGTGAGCCTCCTCGAGGAGAAGGTGTCGTCGAGCTATGCGCCGTCGTTGCCATCGCGCAGGGAACGGATCATGCTCTGCAGGATCCGGTACGCGCCTGACTGCTCGGTCTCGGTCAGGCCGGCCAGCATTCTGACCTCGACGGACCGGACCGCTACGGTCGCCTTCTCGAGGCTGCGTCGGCCGCGCGGTGTGAGCCGCGTAGGGAGAACCTTCCCGACGGGCGCCGCTGCGGGCCTGGTCACGTACCCGTCTCGTTCCAGGGCCTGGAGCAGCACGTTCATCGATTGCCGTGTCACGAACGCGCCCCGCGCAAGCTCGGAGTTCGACAAGCCCGGCCGTTGAGCCAGCAGCTCGAGGCAGGAGTAGTGCGTCACGCTCATCCCGAGCGGCCGCAGCACCTCCTCCATGGCTGCGCGGAGCGCGCTCGACGCCTCTTTCAGCAGGTATCCCAGTGACGTCTCGAGGTCGACGCCGTCTTGACTCATGTCAGTATTCTGACATAGTGTGCGCCGTGTCAGTAAACTGACACAAAGAGAAGGAGCATCCTCATGCCCGCCACCGGCCCCGACTTCATCTCGCTACAAGCGCGCGACCTCGACGCTTCGCAGGCGTTCTACGAGCAGTACCTCGGCCTCGTTCGATCGCAGGCCGGACCTCCGCACGCCGTGGTCTTCGAGACGAAGCCGATTGCGTTCGCGCTCCGCGACGTCATACCCGGCACCGATCTCGGATCCGTTGCTCAGCCGGGCATCGGTGCAGCGATCTGGTTCCACGCCACAGATGTCCAGGCCATTCACGATGCTCTCGTCGCCGACGGTCACCCCATCGTTTCCGCACCGATTGACGGGCCCTTCGGCCGGACATTCACCTTCGCCGACCCCGACGGTTACCACGTCACTCTCCACGACCGCGGCTGACCGGCCCTAGCGCACTGGACGATCACCGGTCACAACGACCGCGCCTCTACACATTGGCGTGGGCGCTACAGTGCGGCAATAAGATTCAGCCGTCGCCCGGGGCGGGGGCGCTGGAGTACTCTTCCAGGCAGCCCTCCGCCACCGCGTGCTTGATGCTGTCGGACAGTTTCGGGCAGGACCGGGTGCGGGCACTAGACCCGCCCGCCTCGCGAATCTCGGCGAAGTAGGCGCAGCGCTGCTGGGCCTCGCTGCTCCACTGAACCGCGGTGTGCGCGGCGCCGAGCTTTTTGACCTTCACCGCGATATGGCAGTACCGGCAATCCACGTCGGCCAGGCCTGCCGACAGGTAGCGTTCGCGGTCCTGGCGAGTGGCCTCGTGCATGGCGGCAGCCCGCTGCGGGTCGGAGGCGAAATCGGGTGCCTTGGACCACGATCCGGGCGCGCCGTCGTCGTGCCCGTGCGGCTCATCGTGCTCGTGCACGCCGAGCAGCTGGAGCATGGACCGCGCCAGATCGTCGACGTCAGGCGGTTCGTCGGGGGTCATAGTCACACCTGGGTCGGCTGTCCTTCAGCATCGGCCTGCTTCTTGAGGTTCTCCTGAACCTCGACCTGCCACTTCTCATTGGCCGGTGCGGTGTCGACCTCGAGCTCGAAGCGGTCGGTCATATCAGGGGTCACGTCGGCGACGTCGACGTAGAACTGCTGATACCACCGGCGCATCTGGTAGACCGCGCCGTCTTCCTCGACGAGCAGCGGGTTGTCGATGCGGGTCTTGTGCTTCCAGATCTCGACGTCCTGGAGGAAGCCCTTGCTGACGCCGACGACCATCGCGTCGGAGAGCTTGTCGGACATGGATTCGTCCATGCCCTGCGGCTTTTCGACGATCACGCCCCACTGCAGCATGAACGAGTCCTGCGTCACCGGATAGTGGCAGTTGATCAGGATCGACTCGGCCTTGAAGCCACCGTAGTTGTTGTGCAGCCAGTTGATCATGAACGACGGCCCGAAGTACGAGGCCTCCGAATCCAGATGAGATTCGGTGTAGGCCGAGCCGCCCAGCGTGACGTCGGGCCGTCCGACATTGTGCAGATACTGCGAGGCGATGTGGCCCTCGAAGACGTTCTTGAAGTACGTCGGCAATCCGAAGTGGATGTAGAAGAAGTGCGCCATGTCGGTGACGTTGTCGACGATCTCGCGGCAGTTGGAGCCCTCGATCAGCATCGAGTTCCACTTCCACTCGGTCCACTCGCCACTGGTGTACTCCGGGATCTCCGGAATCTGCACCTCGGGCTGCGGCGGGTTGCCCTCGTGGTCATGCCAGACGAACAGCAGCCCGCTGCGCACATCGGTCTCCCAGGACCGGGTGCGCGCCAGCCGGGGGGTGCGCTTGGCGTAGGGCACCAGACGGCAGCGGCCGTCGCCGCCCCAGCGCCAATCGTGGAACGGGCAGGCCAGTGCGTCGTCCTTGACGGTGCCCTGGGACAGGTCTCCACCGAGGTGACGGCAGTAGGCGTCCAGGACGTGGACCGCTCCCTGGGAATCGGCGAAGACCACCAGTTTCGTCCCGAATGCGTTGATCGGGTGCGGCTTGCCGTCCAGGTAATCAGTGACCGGACCCAGGCAGTGCCAGCCCCGGGCGTACCGGTCTGGCAGGGTCCCGGTGTCGATCTCGCGAATGCCGGTAGTCACCCTCATGCCTCCACTCATAGGTTCTAACTAGAACACGTTACAGTTTTAACGTCTGATCGCGCAATCTTCAGTGGCTTTACCTGGGGATTACCCACCTGAATTGCGGTATATGTGAACGATGCCGATGTATTCGTTCGAGGGCCGGTCACCACGGGTGGATCCCACCGCGTTCGTCGCACCGACCGCCGTGCTCATCGGTGACGTCACCGTGGAGGCCGGCGCGTCGGTGTGGTTCAACGCAGTCCTGCGCGGGGACTACGCGCCGATCGTGATCCGGGAAGGTGCGAACGTGCAGGACGGCTCGGTCCTGCACGCCCCGCCCGGCATCCCGGTCGACATCGGACCGGGGGCCACGATCGCGCACATGTGCACGATCCACGGCGTCCATGTCGGCGCCGAGGCGCTGATCGCCAATCACTGCACGGTGCTCGACGGCGTGGTCATCGGGGCCCGCAGCATGATCGCCGCGCACTCGCTGGTGGTCGGCGGCACCCATATCCCCGACGAGGTTCTGGTCACCGGATCGCCGGCGAAGGTCAAGGGACCGATCGCCGGAACGGGTGCCGAGGTCTGGGTGAACCTCAACCCCAAGGCGTATCAGGATCTCGCCCAGCGCTACCTGGCGGGCTTCGGCGAGATCTGAATCAGATCTTCTGCGCGCTCGCGGTGGCCTTGTCGAGCTCCCAGTAGGCGCGCAGCGCAATGATTTTGCCCTCGGCGTTGACCCGGTAGGTGAACACGCCCTCGGCGACTACCCGGTAGCCGCTGGACTCGATCACGATGTGGCCGACGTTGGCTTCCTCGTCGCCGCACTGGTAGGTCTTCTCGAAGTTGAAGGTCAGTGTGCTCGGCGCGATCGCCATGTCGTAGAACTTCGCGATCGCCTCCTTACCGCGGTGGCCGTTGCCCTCGGGATCGAAATGCGATGGGCCGATGGGGTCTTCGACGATCGCGTCGTCGGCGAACACCGCCAGCCAGGCTTCTTTGTCGTGAGCCATCGCGGCCTCGCGTGAGCGCCGTCCCGCCTCGTGCGCCTGGGTGCTCATCACCGTCCTACCTCACTCACTCCCACCATCAGTCCTGCCAGCCCGAGTGGATGTAGGTGTCGGCGAACCGCTTCATCGAGTCGATCTTCTTGTCCACCGGGGCGTCGAAGGGCAGGCCCTCGAAGACCCACGGAATTCCGATGTAGTCGGTGACACCGGCCGCAATCAGGTCGCGGTGGCCGTCGACACCGAATTTGTCGATGCAGACGGCCTGGTACTCGAACGGGTCGTCGGCGCGCCCGGCGTCGGCCAGTAGTTTCTTCAGCTGGTTGATCGTCTCGGCCAGCTGATCGCACGTCATCATCGCGCTGGTCCAGCCGTCACTGACCCGCACCGCGCGCTTGAGCGCCACCTCGGTGTGTCCGCCGACGTAGAACGGCACCGGCGTGGACGGCGCCGGGCTCATCTGCAGCCGGTCGAAATCGTAGAAGTCGCCGTGGAATTCGACCATGCCGCCGGCGAGCACCAGCTTGATGACGTCGATCATCTCGTCGACGCGCTTGCCCCGCTTCGCGTAGGGCACTCCGCACCACTCGAATTCCTCAGGAGCCCAGCCGATCCCGACACCGAAGCCGAACCGGTTATTGGTCAGGTTCGCCACCGACCCAACTTGGCGGGCCAATAGCAGCGGATTGCGCGAACCGAGCTTCATCACGTTGGTGTAGAAGCGCAGCTTCGACGTCACCGCACCCAAGGCGCCCGCGAGGATCAACGGATCGACCCATGGCGAGTTCTCATCGAACATCCGCTTGCCGTCAGCGGTGTAGGGATAGTCGACGGACTGTTTCTCGAAATAAAAGATCGAGTCTGGCAGCGCGATATTGTCGAAGCCGAGTTCCTCAGCGGCCTTGGCGATTTCGATGAGCTGGTCGAGTGGGCTGAACGCGATGCTGACGGTGTACTGCATGCGCGTCATTTCGAGGCGGGCTTATCCGAGCTGACCACCCACATCGAGAAGTACTGGGCGCCGCCGCCGTAGGCGTGACCCAGCGCCTTGCGCGCACCCTCGACCTGGTGGTCGCCGGCCTTGCCCATCACCTGGATCGCCGATTCGGCGAACCGGATCATGCCCGATGCGCCGATAGGATTGCTGCTCAGCACGCCGCCGGAGGGGTTGAACGGGATCCGTCCACCGATCGCCGTCTCGCCGGCTTCGGTGAGCTTCCAGCCGTCGCCTTCGGCCGCGAAGCCCAGGCTTTCCAGCCACATCGGCTCGTACCAGGAGAACGGCACGTACACCTCGGCCACATCGATCTCGTCGATCGGGCTCTTGATCCCGGCGTCTTTCCACAGGGCGGCAGCCGCGTCCCGGCTGGCTTGCGGATTGACCTGGTCCCGTCCGGCGTATGCCAGCGGTTCGGTGCGCAGCGCCGTGGCGTGGATCCAGGCGACCGGATGTCCGGCGGCCACCCGGGCGTCGGCGCTTTCCTCGTCGCCGATCACCATGGCCGCTGCGCCGTCTGACGACGGGCAGGTCTCGTCGTAGCGGATGGGATCCCACAGCATCGGCGACTCCATCACCTTCTCGACGGTGATGTCGGGCTGGTGCAGATGCGCCAGCGGATTCTTAGCGCCGTTGAGCCGGTCCTTGACGGCCACGATCGCGCCGATGTTCGTGGGCGCGCCGGAACGCCGGATGTAGGCGCGCACGTGCGGCGCGAAGTACCCACCCGCGCCTGCTCCGACCGGCTTGGTGAACGGCACCGGAATGCTCAACGCCCACATGGCGTTCGACTCGGACTGCTTCTCCCAAGCCATGGTCAGAACGCGCTTGTACTTACCCGACTGCACCAGGCTGGCGGCGACGATCGCGGTCGAGCCGCCGACCGAGCCCGCGGTGTGCACGCGGATCAGCGGCTTGCCGGTCGCTCCGACAGCGTCGGCCATGAACAGCTCGGGCATCATCACGCCCTCGAAGAAGTCGGGCGCCTTGCCGACGACGACGGCGTCGATATCGTCGAACGTCGAACCGGAGTCCGCGAGCGCCCGGTCGATCGCCTCGCGCACGAGGCCGTTCATCGAGACGTCTTTGCGCTTGGCGACGTACTTCGTCTGTCCGGTACCCAGAACGGCAGCGAGCTTTTTGGCCATCAGTTCTTGCCTTCCATGACCGCGACGAGATTCTGTTGCAGCGCAGGGCCGCTGGTGGCGTGCGCCAATACGCGGCCGGCCGAACGAGAGAAGATGTGCTGAGCGGCGAAACCGATCCGTTCCAGACCGGCCGAGAACATCGGGTTGGCGGCCAACGCGCCACCCGACGGGTTGATCTTCGTCGATGCCGGCAGACCGATCGCCTCGGCCAGGATCAGCTGCTGATGGCTGAACGGAGCGTAGATCTCGGCGACCTCGATGGAGCCGGCGTCACCGCCGGTCGCCACCTTGGCCGATGCGGCGGTGGACGGCGACGTGGTCAGGTCGCGAGCGCCCAGCACCGGCGTCTCGATGCGGTGCTCGAAACCGGTGATCCAGGCGGGGTTCTCCCGTAGCTCGCGGGCCTTGTCGCCGGCGGCCAGCACGATTGCCGATGCGCCATCGGTGATCGGCGCAATGTCGTGGCGCCGCAACGGATCTGCGAAGTACGGCCGGGCCAGTAGCTCGTCGATGCTTTTCGCGGGCTTCTCCGAGTCGGTGCGTTCGGCAGCGGCGAAGGAGTCCAGCGCCACCTGCGCCATCTGCTCGGCGGTCCACTTACCCGAGTCGAGGCCGAGCCGGGCCTGCAGGCCGGCCATCGATACCGAGTCGGGCCACAGCGGTGCGACCGTGTACGGGTCGGTCTGCAGCGCAAGGACCCGGCGAAGCGTGCCGGCCGACGGTTTGCCGAAGCCGTACACCAGCGCGGTGTCGACCTGGCCGGTCAGGATCTTGATGTAGGCCTCGTAAAGGGCCCACGCCGCGTCCATCTCGACATGCGACTCGTTGATCGGCGGGATCGCCCCGATCGAGTCGATGGCCGAGATGAACGAAAAAGCGCGCCCGGCAAGGTAATCCGATGAGCCGGAGCACCAGAAGCCGATGTCGGTCTGCTTCAGGCCGAGTTCTTCGTAGAGCCGATGGAAACACGGCATCAGCATCTCGACGCCGTTGGTGGTGCCGCTGGTACGTCGGACATGCGGGGCATGGGCGAAACCGACGACCGCTACATCGCGAAATGTCATGTGGCGAGTCCCTTAGAGATGGTGCTTGTAGGTGTCGTAATCGGCGTCGGGTTCGCCGGTCGGTTTGAAGTACTCGATGTTGTCGATGCCGAGGCCCCATTCGTCACGGGGCTTCCACACCGCCTGCACCCGCATACCCATCCGCACATCGGAGATGTCGATCTCCTGAATCAGGTGCAGGAACGGGATGTCCGCGCCGTCGAGCAGCACATAGGCCGCGACGTACGGCGGCTTGATGCGCTGGCCCGCGAACGGGATGTTGATGATGGCGAACGTCGTCACGGTGCCCACGTCCGGCAGCTCGAGGAAGTTGTCGAGCTCCAGGCCGGTGGCCGGATCGGCTTCCTTCGGTGGGAAGTACACCTTGCCGTCGGCGCCGGTGCGAGCGCCGAGCAGCTTGCCGTCTTCCAGCCCGCGCAGGAATGCGCTCTCCGGAAGCGATGCGGTGTGCTGGATCTCGATGCTGCTCGGTGACACCAGGATGGTCACCGGCTCGCGGTCGTCGGGCTCATCCGATACCGGTTCGGGGGAGTCTCCGAGCTCGAAGTACGCGATATCGGTGATCGCGCCGACTGGCTCGTCGACCCAGTGCGCATGGACGCGTGCACCGGTGCTGATCGCGTCCGAGGAATCCGCGGCGACCGCATGCAGCAGGCCGGTGTCCGCGCCGTCGAGTTGGATCAGCGCCCACGCGAACGGCTTGTCGAGCGGCTGCCCCTCCAGTGGTTCGGACTGCCAGGTCCACGACAGCACCGTGCCGACACTGGCGACCGGCACCACCTCCGTCAATGGCGCGTAGGTCACGGGGTCATACTCAGCGGGCGGAACGAGCACTCGGCCGTCCGAGCCGCGGACGCCAAGAATGCGTCGCCCGCGCAGGGCAGTGAAGAACTGGCCGAGGAGTGGTCCGACTGAACGGGTGTAGTCGAATGACAGCTTCAGCGGTGCCGAAAGGGGCTTCTGATGCGTGTCGATCTGCACCGGGCTGCTTTGGCTGGTGGTCACAGCATCGAGTAGAACAGGTTCTAAGAATCGTGGCAAGGACCGTGTCCCGGACAGAAAGGCGGCACCGATGAAGCTTGGTCTGCAACTCGGATACTGGAGCGCGCAACCTCCGACGAACCATGCGGAGTTGGTGGCGGTGGCCGAAGAGGCCGGCTTCGATACCGTGTTCACCGCCGAGGCGTGGGGCTCGGATGCGTTCACTCCGCTGGCGTGGTGGGGCCGGGAAACCACCCGGATGCGGTTGGGCACCTCGGTGGTCCAGCTCTCGGCGCGGACTCCGACGGCGTGCGCGATGGCCTCGCTGACCCTGGACCATCTCTCCGGTGGCCGCCACATTCTAGGGCTGGGTGTCTCCGGCCCGCAGGTGGTGGAGGGCTGGTACGGGCAGAAGTTCCCCAAGCCGTTGGCGCGCACCCGCGAGTACATCGACGTGATCCGGCAGGTCTGGGCGCGTGCGGCCCCGGTCACCAGCGCCGGCCCGCACTACCCGTTGCCACTGTCGGGGGAGGGCACCACCGGCTTGGGTAAGCCGCTCAAGCCGATCGTGCATCCGCTGCGCGCCGACATCCCGATCATGCTCGGGGCCGAGGGCCCCAAGAACGTCGCACTGGCCGCCGAGATCTGCGATGGCTGGCTGCCGATCTTCTACTCCCCGCGCCTGGCGCCGATGTACAACGAGTGGCTCGACGAGGGATTCGCCCGCCCCGGGGCGCGTCGGTCCCGCGAGGACTTCGAGATCTGTGCGACCGCGCAGGTGGTGGTCACCGACGACCGGGCCTCGATCATGGACCTGATCAAGCCGCACCTGGCGCTCTACATGGGCGGAATGGGCGCTGAGGACACCAACTTCCACGCCGATGTCTACCGCCGGATGGGCTATTCGGAGGTCGTCGACGAAGTCACCCGACTGTTCCGAAGCGACCGAAAGGACGATGCGGCCAAGGCCGTTCCCGACGAACTCGTCGACGACTCGGCCATCGTCGGTGACATCGACTACGTGCGCAAACAGATCGTCGCCTGGGAAGCCGCCGGCGTCACCATGATGGTCATCGGCGCCCGCACCCCCGAACAGATCCACGAGGCCGCCGCGCTGTTGTAGACACTTCTTGCGAGTTGTCTAGCCCGGGCCCTAGATTGACCGGATGACGTTCGGCCTAGCGCAGGACATGGGCGTCGCCGAACGTCATCTCGACGTTGGCGACCGATCCCGACACCATCGCGCGCTTGGGCAGCCCCAGCGAGGCCAGCTCCTTGGCGTACGGATGGTCGCCGAGGCGCAGGGTGGCGCCGCCCGGCCGGAAGCGCACCCCGGAGTTCTTCATCTCCCAGGGCACCTCCCGAGTGGTGCCTTCGGAGAAGGTGTAAGTCTTGAGCACCTGGCTGCGCGGCCGCAGCGACGGCAACGGCAGACCCCGGTGGAACTCGATTCCGGCGATCAGCGATCCACCCTCGCTGACGTCGAAAGTGAACGGGTTCGCGTCGCGAACGTTGAAGTCGGCCATGATCTTGGGGAAGCCCCAGATGGTGCGGCCAGCCTCGAGGGTGAAGGACTGGTCGACGGGCAGATGGTGGATGAACGCCGCGGCATCGCCGAGCGCCTTGAGGCCGCGGGCATCCGAGCCCGGTGGATTGACCATCACGCACGTGCCGAATTCGTGGTACTTGCCGAGGTCGCCGTCGATGTAGCGGGCCAGCATCAGATTCACCACCGCGCGGCCCGGCCGGAACTGGCAGACCTGCAATCCGCTGTAGTCGACGAGTCGCTGTGCGGCGTCGGCCGGAACCGAGAACATCGCCGTGTGGACGTCGGCCTTGCGAATTCGCACCGGCATCGTGAGCACGGTGCCGGCAATGGTGTGCTGCGAATCAGACATGCGGACACTGTAATCCGCTTCGAGACCTGGCGTGGACAGAAGTATGGAGGGAATTAGATGACAGGCACTCTGGCTCCGGCCAAGCCGAATGTTGATCTGACCGATGGCAATTTCTACGCCGACGGTGCCGCGCGTGAGGCATACCGCTGGATGCGGGCCAATGAGCCGGTGTTCCGCGATCGCAACGGTTTGGCCGCCGCGGCCACCTATCAGGCGGTCATCGACGCCGAGCGCGACCCCGAGACGTTCTCCAACACCGGCGGTATCCGGCCGGACAACCCGGGCATGCCCTACATGATCGACATGGACGATCCCGGACATCTCTTGCGCCGCAAGCTCGTCAACGCCGGCTTCACCCGTAAGCGGGTGATGGACAAGGTCGCCGGGATCGACATCTTGTGCGACACCCTGATCGACGCGGTCTGCGAGCGAGGGGAGTGCGACTTCGTCCGCGATATCGCCGCGCCGCTGCCGATGGCCGTCATCGGCGACATGCTCGGCGTGCTGCCCGAGGAACGCTCGACGCTGTTGAAGTGGTCCGATGACCTGGTCTGCGGCTTGAACTCGGCCGCCGATGCCGAGACCCTGCAGGCGGTCATGGACGCGTTCGCCGGATATTCGGCATACGCCACCGAGACCATCGCCAAACGCCGGGCCGAGCCGACCGACGACCTGTTCTCGATTCTGGTCAACTCCGAGGTCGAAGGCCAGCGGATGGATGATCAGGAGATCATCATGGAGACCCTGCTCATTCTCATCGGCGGGGACGAGACCACCCGGCACACATTGTCGGGCGGCACCGAACAGCTTGTGCGCCACAAGGATCAGTGGCAGGCCCTGGTGGCCGACCCGAGCCTGCTGCCCGGCGCGATCGAAGAGATGCTGCGCTGGACCTCCCCGGTCAAGAATATGGCGCGAACCGCCATGCGCGACGTCGAGTTTCATGGCACGCAGCTGCGCCAGGGCGAGAAGATGCTGCTGATGTTCGAGGCGGCGAACTTCGACGAGTCGGTCTTCGGTGACCCGCACAACTTCCGCATCGACCGGAACCCGAACAGCCACTTGGCTTTCGGCTTCGGAACGCACTTCTGTCTGGGCAATCAGCTGGCGCGGTTGGAGCTGAGCACCATGGTGCGCAAGGTGCTCGAGCGGCTGCCGGACCTGCGGCTGGCCGACGAGAACGCCCTGCCGCTGCGGCCGGCGAACTTCGTCAGCGGCCTGGAGGCAATGCCGGTGGTGTTCACTGCGTCCAAGCCGGTTCTGGCCTGAGCCTGCGTCGTCGCAGTCGCACGTGAACCTCGCTACCGCGAGCCCGTCGCTGTCGCGCTGGTTACTCGAGCTTGTCCTCGATAACCACAGCTTCGACGTCGGTTGTGTTTGGGCTGTCCCACTTTCGGGAATCACGAACCAACCTCGGTGCAAGCAGTGCCGCTACCCGAGGCAATACAGCACAATCACGAGATTTTTGGGGCGACATGAGTGTCATCGGGTCCGGCCAGGCTCAGTACATCCGCAACCTCTTCTTCGCCGCGATGCTGTCCGTCACGGCGCTGGTGGTCGCACCCCCAGGTATTCCAACGGCGGCGGCCGAAGACTGTCCCGACGTCGAAGTGGTCTTCGCTCGCGGCACCTTCGAACCGCCCGGCGTCGGTGGCATCGGTCAGGCGTTCGTCGACCAGCTGAAAGCGCAGCCCCAGCTGGGCGGCAAGTCGATCGACGTCTACGCGGTGAATTACCCTGCGTCGCTGAACTTCCCGGCCGCCGCTGATGGTGTCGTCGACGCCAGTAATCGTGTTCGGGACATGGCCGGCAGATGTCCAGACACCAAGATGGTGCTCGGTGGCTACTCGCAGGGCGCCGCGGTCGCCGGCTACGTCACTGCGGACAAGATTCCGGACGGCTACGTTCCGCCGAACGGGATCAACGGGCCCATGCCGCCCGAGATCGCCAAGCACGTCGCGGCCGTCGCCTTGTTCGGCAAGCCGTCGAACGGGTTCCTGAACAGCATTGACCGCAGTGCGCCGCCGATCACCGTCGGAGGCCTCTACGCGCCCAAGACCATTGATCAGTGCATCCCCGAAGACCCCATCTGCTCACCGACGGGCGGTGACAATGGCGCCCACGGGGCCTACGCCGACAACGGAATGACCGCTCAGGCGGCGGCGTTCGCAGCGCAGAAGGTCACCAGCGCGGCGGTGGTCAACACGGCCAGCGGCTAGCGCATCTTCCAGACGGGGGCCCGCTTCTCCTTGAACGCCAGCGGGCCCTCTTTGGAGTCCTCGGACAGGAATACCGGGATGCCGTTGGCGGTGTCGGGTTTGAACGCGTCGAGTTCGTGCATGCCCTCGGATTCGCGGATGGTCTTCAGGATCGCCTGCACGGCCAGCGGGCCGTTGTTGTTGATGACCTCGGCGATCTCGAGGGCCTTCGCCAATGCCGTGCCGTCGGGCACCACGTACCCGATGAGCCCGTAGGACAGCGCCTCGGCTGCGGTGATGTGGCGGCCGGTCAGCAACAGGTCGCACGCAATCGTGTACGGGATCTGCCGCGGCAACCGCACCGCCGAGCCACCCATCGGGTACAGGCTCCACTTGGCTTCGGAGATACCGAACTTCGCGCTCTCGCCGGCGATCCGGATGTCGGTGCCCTGCAGGATCTCCGTGCCGCCCGCGATGGCGGGGCCTTCGACGGCGGCGATGAGCGGCTTGGTCAGCCTGCGGCCCTTCAGCAGCCCCTCGATCTTCGTCGGGTCGAACGCGCCGCTCTTGAAGGAATCCCCGGGGGGCGCCTTGGTGGCGTTCTTCAGGTCCATGCCCGCGCAGAAGTAGCCGCCCGCGCCGGTCAGGATGCAGGTACGGATCTCGGGATCCTCATCGACGCGGTTCCACGCGTCGACCATGATCGAGAGCATCTCAGTCGAAAGCGCGTTACGGGCCTCGGGCCGGTTCAGCGTGACGATGAGGGTGTGTCCGCGCTGCTCAATGAGGGCGTCGGCCTTCTTTTCGGGCTCGCTCACGGGTACCTGCCTTCCAGCATCTTTGCCACAGACTTGTGTCGAAATGTAACACGTTCTAGTTTGGGTCCGTGGCCCTGAACATAGCCGACCTAGCCGAACACGCCATCGACGCCGTGCCTGAGCGCGTGGCCTTCATTTGCGGTGACGACCGAATCACGTTCGCCGAGCTCGAGGACAAGGCGAATCGCTTCGCCCACTACCTCATCGACCACGGCGTCAAGAAGGACGACAAGGTCGGGCTGTACTGCCGGAACCGCATCGAGATCGTCATTGCGATGCTCGGCACGATCAAGGCCGGCGCGATCCTGGTCAACGTCAATTTCCGCTACGTCGAGGGCGAACTGCGCTACCTGTTCGAGAACTCCGACATGGTGGCGCTGGTCCACGAACGCCAGTACGCCGACCGCGTCGCCAACGTGCTGCCCGACACCCCCGACGTCAAGACGATCCTCGTCGTCGAAGACGGCAGTGATCTCGACTACCAGCGCTACGGCGGCGTGGAGTTCTATCAGGCGATCGCCGAGAGCTCACCGGAGCGGGACTTCGGGGAGCGCAGCGAGGACGACATCTACCTGCTCTACACCGGCGGGACCACCGGCTTCCCCAAGGGCGTGATGTGGCGCCACGAGGACGTCTACCGGGTTCTGTTCGGCGGTACCGACTTCGCCACGGGTGAATTCGTCAAGGACGAGTACGACTTGTCCCGGGCGGCGGTCGCCAACCCGCCGATGGTCCGCTACGCGATCCCGCCGATGATCCACGGCGCGACCCAGTCGGCGACCTGGATGTCCATCTTCTCAGGCCAGACCACCGTGCTGGCACCGGAATTCGACGCCGACGAGGTCTGGCGCACCATCCACGACCACAAGGTGAACCTGCTGTTCTTCACCGGCGACGCCATGGCCCGCCCGCTTCTCGACGCGCTGCAGGCCGCTCAGGACAGCGGCAAAGATTACGACCTGTCCTCGCTGTTCCTGCTGGCGAGCACGGCTGCGCTGTTCTCCACCAGTCTCAAGGAGAAGCTGCTCGAACTGCTGCCCAACCGGGTGATCACCGACTCGATCGGCTCGTCGGAGACCGGCTTCGGTGGCACCAGCATCGTCGCCAAGGGTGAGCACCACAACGGTGGCCCCCGGGTGACCATCGACCATCGCACCGTCGTGCTCGACGAGGAGGGCAACGAGGTCAAGCCCGGCTCCGGGGTGCGCGGTGTCATCGCCAAGAAGGGCAACATCCCGGTCGGCTACTACAAGGACGAAGAGAAAACGCGGCAGACCTTCCGAACCTACAACGGCGTGCGCTACGCGATTCCCGGTGACTACGCCGAGGTCGAGGCGGACGGCACGGTCACGATGCTGGGGCGTGGCTCGGTGTCGATCAACAGCGGCGGCGAGAAGATCTACCCCGAAGAGGTCGAGGCCGCGCTGAAGGGCCACCCAGACGTGTTCGACGCCCTTGTCGTCGGTGTGCCCGATCCGCGCTTCGGCAGCCATGTCGCCGCTGTGGTGGCGCCGCGCAAGGGTGCCCGTCCGACGCTGTCCGACCTGGATACGTTCGTGCGCAAGGAGATCGCGGGCTACAAGGTGCCGCGCAGCCTCTGGCTGGTTGACGAGGTGAAGCGCTCACCAGCCGGCAAGCCGGACTACAAGTGGGCCAAGGATCAGACCGAACTGCGGCCGGCCGACGAGGTACACGCCAAGCATGCGGGTGCCGCCAGCTGATGCACACAGATCTGTGCGACCGGTTCGGTATCGACTACCCGATCTTCGTGTTCACCCCGTCGGAGAAGGTGGCCGCTGCGGTCAGCCGGGCCGGCGGTATGGGCGTTTTGGGTTGTGTGCGATTCAACGATGCCGACGACCTCGATGCCGTGCTGCAGTGGATGGACGAGAACACCGACGGTAAGCCGTACGGGGTCGACATCGTGATGCCGGCGAAGGTCCCCACCGAGGGCACCGCCGTTGATATCAACAAGCTGATTCCGCAGGAGCATCGGGACTTCATCGCCAAGACGCTCGCAGATCTTGGGGTTCCGCCGCTTCCCGAGGAAGGCGAGCGCAACGAAGGTGTGCTGGGCTGGCTGCATTCGGTGGCTCGCTCGCACGTGGAGGTGGCGCTCAAGCATCCGATCAAGCTGATCGCCAATGCGCTCGGGTCACCGCCGAAGGACGTCATCGACCAGGCTCACGAACACGGCGTGCCGGTCGCGGCCCTGGCTGGTTCGGCCAAACATGCGGGGCGGCATGTCGACAACGGCGTCGACATCGTCGTTGCCCAAGGCCATGAGGCGGGTGGCCATACCGGGGAGATCGGCTCTGTGGTGCTCTGGCCAGAGATTGTCGATGCGCTTGATGGCAGGGCACCGGTGCTGGCGGCGGGCGGTATCGGTTCGGGTCGGCAGGTGGCGGCCGCGCTGGCGCTCGGGGCGTCTGGCGTCTGGATGGGATCGGCGTTCCTGACCTCCGCCGAATACGACCTCGGCCACCGCGAGCCCGGCGGAACGTCGACCATTCAGGACGCACTTCTTCGGGCCACCTCCAGCGATACCGTGCGCCGCCGGATCTACACCGGCAAGCCCGCTCGGCTGCTGAAGACCAAGTGGACGGACGCGTGGGATGCCGAGGGCGCGCCGGATCCGCTGCCCATGCCGCTGCAGAACATCCTGGTCAGCGAGGCACATCAGCGGATGAACGAGTCGGACAATCCGGACACCGTCGCGATGCCGGTCGGCCAGATCGTGGGCCGGATGAACGAGATCCGTCCGGTCGCCGACATCATCGCCGAACTGGTTGCCGGATTCGACGCGGCGACGCGGAAACTGGACACGATCCGCGACAGCTAGCTGCTCGCCCAGCTGATCTGGTTATGCTCGGTCGGGTGAACGGAGCACAGGCACTGATCACCACGTTGGTCGACAACGGGGTGCGGGTCTGCTTCGCCAATCCGGGCACCTCGGAGATGCACTTCGTCGCCGCGCTGGACACCGTGCCGCAGATGCGGGGTGTGCTCACCCTTTTCGAAGGGGTCGCCACCGGGGCGGCCGACGGTTATGCCCGGATCTCGGGTGAACCGGCTGCGGTGCTGCTCCATCTGGGCCCCGGCCTGGGTAACGGGCTGGCGAATCTGCACAACGCACGACGGGCGCATGTGCCGGTGGTCGTGGTGGTCGGCGATCACGCGACGTATCACAAGAAGTACGACGCCCCGCTCGAGTCCGATATCGACGCGGTGGCCGGCACAGTGTCCGGCTGGCTGCGGCGCACCCTCGCGGTCGCCGATGTGGCTGCCGATGCCGGCGAGGCTGTCGCAACCGCGCGCGCTCACAAGCACATCTCCACACTGATCCTGCCCGCCGACGTCTCCTGGGACTCCGGTGCCGCCACGCTGGAAAGTGCTGTGGTGCAGGTGGAGCCGCCCCACGTTGATCTTGGCCAGGCAGAAGCCGCGCTGCGCTCAGGTGAGCCGACGGTGATCATGGTCGGTGGCGACGCCACCGGCGCGGCCGGTCTGTCCGCGGCGGTCCGGCTCGCGCAGACCAGTGGGGCGCGGGTGCTGTGCGAGACGTTCCCGACCCGGCTGGAACGCGGGGCCGGCATCCCGGCAGTGGAGCGGTTGGCTTATTTCGCCGAGGCGGCCACCGCGCAGCTCGCGGGCGCGAAACACCTCGTTTTGGCTGGGGCGCCTCATCCGGTGTCGTTCTTCGCCTATCCGGGCAAGGCCAGTGACCTGGTGCCGGATGGCTGTGCCGTGCACACGCTGGCCGGCCCGGTCGGCGCCGGTGCCGCGCTGGAGGTCCTGGCGGACCGGATCGCGCCGTCCGAGATCGCCGACACTGCACCGCTGTCGCGGCCTGCGCTTCCGAGTGGTCCGCTGACCGTCGTGACGTCGGCCGACGTCATTGGTGCGCTGCTACCTGAACGGGCGATCGTGGTCGACGAGTCGAACACCTCGGGAGTGCTTCTGGCGCAGGCGACGGCGGGCGCCCCCGCACATGACTGGCTCACCCTGACCGGTGGCGCGATCGGCTATGCGCTGCCGGTGTCGGTCGGCGCCGCGATCGCGGCCCCTGACCGTCCGGTGCTGTGTCTGGAGTCCGACGGTTCGGCGATGTACACCATCTCGGCGCTGTGGACCCAAGCCCGTGAGCAGCTCGACATCACCACCGTCGTCTACGCCAACCGGTCCTACGACATCCTGCGAATCGAACTTCAGCGGGTCGGAGCCGAGGCTGCGGGGCAGGGGCCTGGGCCCAAGGCCGAGGCGTTGCTCGATTTGACCGGGCCCACACTGGATTTCGTTCGTATCGCCAAGGGCATGGGAGTTCCCGCGCGCCGGGTAGGCACCGCTGAGGAACTCGCCGACGCACTGCAATGGGCATTCGACGAACCGGGACCGCACCTGATCGAGGCCGTCATGCCGTCGATCGCGGGCTAGCGCGGTATCTCGAAGACCGGGTCAGCGCACTCCAGCGCCTCGGCGGACAGCCTGCGCTTGATGACCTTGAACGTCTCGGTGCGCGGCAGGGCGGTGCTCACCCGCACGAATGCTGGCCACTGCTTGGGCCCGAGATCGTCTTGGGCGGCCAGGAATTCGCGGAACTCGGCCGGGTCGAATTCGGTGCCCTCCGGTAGAACCAGCGCGGCCATCACCCGATCACCGACCGCCGGGTCAGGGATGGCGTAGACCGCGGCCTCGGTCACGTCGGGGTAGCGCATCAACACTCGCTCGATCGGCGCGGTGCCAAGATTCTCGCCGTCGACCCGCATCCAGTCGCCCAGCCTGCCGGCGAAGTGCACGTAGCCGGCGTCGTCACGGTAGGCCAAGTCCCCGCTGTGATAGACCCCGCCGGTCATCCGCTCGGTCTCAGCGTCAGGGGCGTTGTAGTAACCGCGGAAATTGCCTGGGCCAGTGAGGTTCACCAGCTCGCCGATGACCCCTGGCGGGCACGGCTGGCCGGTCTCGACGTCGACGATCTCGAGACCTTCCGGCAGCGGCCCAAGCGCTCCCTCCGGGGTGTCCGGGGTTCGGGCGATGTTCACCCCACCCTCGGTCGAGCCGAAGCCGTCGACCACCATCACGCCGAAACGCTGCGCGAACCGGTCGATATCGCGCGGCGCGGCCTCGTTGCCGTAGACGACGCGCAATGGGTTGTCGGCATCGTCCGGGCGCGGTGGGGTGGCCAGGATGTAGGACATCGGCTTGCCGACGTAGTTGGCGTAGGTGGCGTGGAACCGGCGCGCATCGGGGATGAACTGCGATGCAGAGAACTTGCGGCGCAATGCAATTGAAGCACCGGCCGCGACGGCCGGAGCCCAGCCCGCCATCACCGCGTTGGAGTGGAACAACGGCATCGACAGGTAGCAGGTATCGGCCGGGCCCAGCCCGAACCGCTGCGCCAGCATCACGCCAGGAAAGGCGACTTTCTCGTGCGTGCACCGAACCGCCTTCGGGTCGCCGCTGGTACCCGAGGTGAAGATCAGCATGAAGAGGTCATCGAAGTGGCTGGGCGCGAACGTGATCGGTGTCCCACGAAACTGCCCGAGCTCGTCGGCCCAGGCGGTCGTTCCGACATCGATGACGGCCATGCCCTCGGGGGCGAACCCGGCGCCGTAGGTTTCCGGGCCGACGTTGTCGCCATCGGCGAGTACCAGTTGGCAGTCGGCCGTCTGGATATCGCGCGCCAGCGCTTCGCCGCGGCGAGTGGGGTTCAGCCCGACCGGAACGAGTCCGGACAACGCGGCTGCCACCAGCAGTGAGGAGAAGAACGGCGTGTTGCCCAGCAGCACACCGACGTGCGGCGGCCGGTCCGGATCGAGCCTGTCTTTGCACGCCGCAGCCAGGTCGGCACCATCCTGGATGTGTTGACGCCAGGTCGAATACGAGCCGTCGTCGGCGTGGATCCCGCGATCGTCGACGTCGGCCAACCGCGCGAGCAGATCGGTGACGGTCTGCTCGTCGCTCACCGGTCCGGTCAAGCCGGCGTGTCGGCCAGCTCGCGGCCGATGCGCCGCAGCTGAGCGGTAGCGCCGCCGAGTGCGAACTCGACCTGCTTGGCGGTGAGGAAGTAGCGGTGCACCTGATGATCCATGTCGATCCCGACGCCGCCGTGGACGTGCACGGTGGTGTGGGCGACGCGGTGTCCGGCCTCGGCCGCCCAGAACGCCGCGGTGGCCACCTCGACATCGGCGGGCAAGTCCTCGGAGAGCCGCCACGAGGCCTGCACGAGTGCCAGCCCCAAGCCCTTGATCTCGATGTAGTCGTCGGCGAGCCGAGCCGAAACCGCCTGGAAACTGCCGATCGGCCGGTCGAACTGCTCGCGGGTGCGGGCATATTCGGCCGTCAGCTCGAGCGCGCGCTCGAGCACGCCGAGCTGGAAAGCCGTGTGCCCCAAGGTCTTGTGGGTGGTCAGCCACGCCAGCGCGTCGGCATCGCCAAGGATCCGGTCGGCTCCGACCTCGACGCCGGCTAGGTCGAGCTCGGCGGCACTGTTCTTCCCGGTGGTCAGCAGCGGGGTCACCGAGACCCCAGGGTCGGTGGCGGCCACCAGGAAAACCTTGGTGCCGGAATCGGTTTCGGCCGGTACCAGGAACGCGTCGGCGACTGGGCCGAACTCGACCTGGGTGCGACTACCGGTCAGCCGGAAGCCGTCGCCGGATGCGGTCGCTTGCACCGGGCCCTGACCGAACTCCCCGTCGAGGGCCACGGTCAGGATCTTCTCGCCGGCCACCGCCGGGGCCGCCCACTGGTCACGCAGTTCGGGCGTACCGAACCGGGCCAGCGCGCCGGTAGCCAGGACCACCGACTGCAAGTACGGCACCGCAGCCAATTGGCGGCCCAGCGCCGTCAGGATGGCCGTCTGCTCCAGGACGCCGTATCCGCCGCCGCCGACGGACTCCGGCGCGGCGGTGGACAGAATGTCAGCGTCGATGAGTTTGCGCCATAGCTCGGTGTCGAACCGCTGGTCTAGGTCGTCGAGCGCACGCTGATGCTGCGGTGTGCAGACGGCGTCGACGATGGTGCCGACCAGCCCCGAGAGGTCCTGCGCGGCTTCTGTCTTGGTGAAATCCATTTCGGTCCTAAATCTCTCGAGGTCTTCTCGGTCGTTTCAGCGGTTGACTCGGGGCAGGCCCAGCGCGACCATGCCGATGATGTCGCGCTGGATCTCATTGGTACCGCCGCCGAAAGTGAGGATCAGCGCCGCGCGGTGCATCCGTTCGACACGACCGCGCAGCAGGGCGCCGTGGGAGTCCTGGCGCAGCGTGGCTGACGGTCCGAGGATCTCCATCAGCAGCCGATATGCCTCGGTGGCCAGCTCGGTGCCGAAGACCTTGGCCGCCGAGGCGTCGGCGGGGTTGAGCGTTCCGCTCTCGGCCGATGCCAGCTCCCAGTTGATCAGCTTCAGGTACTCAGCCTTGGCCAGCACGCGGGCGAGATTGAGCTGCACCCACTCGGAGTCGATCAGGCGATTGCCGTGCACATCCTTGGTGTTCTGTGCCCACTCGCGAACCTGGTTGAGTGCCAGGAAGATCGGCTGGGCCGACACCAGGGCGACCCGCTCATGGTTGAGCTGGTTGGTGACCAGTTTCCAGCCGGCGTTCTCTTCGCCGACCCGGCTGGACGCCGGAACGCGTACATCCTGGTAATAGGTGGCGCTGGTGCCGACACCGGCCATCGTGTGTACCGGCGTCCACGAGAAACCCTCCGAGGCGGTCGGCACGATCAGCACCGAGATGCCGCGGTGCTTCTTGGCCTCGGTGTTGGTGCGCACCGCCAACCAGACGTAGTCGGCGTACTGGATCAGGCTGGTCCACATCTTCTGGCCGTTGACCACGTAGTCGTCGCCGTCGCGGACCGCGGTGGTGCGCAGGGCCGCCAGATCCGTGCCGGCGCCCGGCTCGGAGTAGCCGATCGCGAAGTGCAGGTCACCGGCGGCGATCTTGGGTAGATAGAACGCCTTCTGCTCGTCGGTGCCGAACGCCATGATCGTCGGCGCGACGCTGTTGATGGTCAGGAACGGCACCGGCGCTCCAGCGATGGCCGCCTCGTCGGTGAAGATCAGCGAGTCCATCGGGGCGCGGTTCTGGCCGCCGTACTCCGTCGGCCAGTTCAGCGTGAGCCAGCCGTCCTTGCCCATCTGGGAAACGGTCTCGCGGTACACGTTGCCGGTGCCGATCTCGCCCCCGGTCGTCGACATCAGCGCTTCCTGGCGCTCCGGCGTCATCAGCTTGCCGAAATAGGTCCGGAGCTCGCGGCGCAGCTCCTCTTGTTCGGGCGTGTAACTGATCCGCATCGACTCGATCCTTCGCTGGAGTTGGCAAGCTGGCGGCGACCCGCCGACACTCCTGGTTGTAACACGTTCTAGTCTTGTGGTCCAGCGCCGGTTTGGGCCAGGTTTCGCTCCATCTGGTCGTATCGTGGTGCTGCGAACGCCCCGCCCTCGGGGTCAGCCAGGCTAGGAGGTTGTCATGCGAGTCGAAGTCGACCGTGATCGCTGTGAAGGTAACGCCGTCTGTGTGGGAATAGCCCCGGACCTGTTCGAACTCGACGATGAGGACTACGTGATCGTCACCAAGGATCCGATCCCCGCAGACGAGGAAGACGTGGCCGAGCAATCCATCGCCGAGTGCCCCCGCGCCGCCCTGACCCGCAAAGACTAGAGGTATTCGTAAGTTGACTGCACAAAACGTGTCTGACGACTCCACCGACCTGGCCGGACGTGTCGCGGTAGTGACCGGTGCCGCCTCGGGCCTGGGCCGTGCCGAGGCGATCGGGTTGGCTAAATCCGGTGCGACGGTCGTCGTCAATGACATGCCCAAAGCGCTGGATGAATCCGATGTGCTCGACGAGATCAGCGCCGCGGGCTCCAAGGGCGTGGCGGTTGCCGGTGACATCAGCCAGCGCTCGACGGCCGACGAGCTGGTGGCGACCGCCGACGGGCTTGGCGGGCTGAGCATCGTCGTCAACAACGCCGGCATCACCCGCGACCGCATGCTGTTCAACATGACCGACGAGGACTGGGACGCGGTCATCGCAGTGCACTTGCGTGGGCACTTCCTGCTCACCCGCAATGCGGCGACCTACTGGCGCAACCAGGCCAAGGACAACGGCGGGTCGGTGTACGGCCGCATCATCAACACCACCTCGGAAGCCGGCTTGTCGGGGCCGATCGGCCAGGCCAACTACGGTGCTGCCAAGGCGGGCATCACGGCGCTGACGTTGACGGCGTCGCGAGCGCTCGGGCGCTACGGCGTGCGGGCCAACGCGATCGCCCCGCGGGCGCGTACCGCGATGACCGCCGACGTGTTCGGTGACGCTCCCGAGCTCGCCGAGGGCGAGGTCGACCCGTTGTCGCCCGAACACGTGGTGACGCTGGTGCGGTTCCTGGCCGCGCCCGCCTCGGACAAGGTCAACGGCCAGGTGTTCGTCGTCTACGGGCCGACGGTCACGCTGGTGGCCGCCCCAACGGCTGAACATCGATTCCACGCCGATGGCGCCGCGTGGGATCCGTCGACGTTGGGGACGTCCATGCAGGCTTACTTTGCTGATCGTGACCCGGAACGTACGTTCGGCGTGATGGGCTTGATGGGCGACTAGCCAATTTTCTGGCCGCGACCGGGAGTTAGTCGGGGTCGCCCTTGCTGTTGGCGTTGGCCAGCACGTCGAGGAAAGACCGCGCCCAGCGGTCGACGTCGTGGGCGAGCACCTGGCGTCGCAGCGCCCGCATCCGCCGTCGGCCCTCTTCGGGCGTCTGGTTGACGGCGGCTTCGATAGTGTCCTTGAGCCCCTCGAGGTCATGGGGGTTGGTCAGGTAGCTCTGGCGGAGTTCGGCTGCGGCACCGGTGAATTCGCTCAGTACGAGGGCGCCACCGAGATCGCTGCGGCAGGCCACGTACTCCTTGGCCACTAGGTTCATGCCGTCGCGAAAGGGCGTCACCAGCATTACGTCGGCGGCCACGAAGAAGGCGATCAACTCGTCTCGGGGAACCGGCCGGTGCAGGTAGTGCACGACCGGGTGGCCGACTTCACCGTATTCACCGTTGATGTGGCCGACCTGCTGCTCGATTTCGTTGCGCAGGATGCGATAGCTCTCCACCCGCTCGCGGCTTGGGGTGGCCAGCTGCACCAAGACGGTGTCGTCGCCCTTGGCGCGGCCCTCGGCGAGTAACTCCGAAAACGCTTTAAGCCGAACGTCGATGCCTTTGGTGTAATCCAATCGGTCGACGCCCAGCAGGATCTTGCGGGGGTTGCCGAGCTCGGCGCGGATCTCCTTCGCGCGCCGGCGGATGTCACGATTTCGCGCCTTGCGGTCCAGATCTGCGGAATCGATGGAGATCGGAAAGGCGCCGACCTTCACGGTGCGAAAACCCAGTTGCACCTCGCCGAACCTCGAGCGCACACCGACCGAGGCCCGAGATGTGTTGGCGCCGACCAGCCGTCGCGACAGGAACAGGAAGTTCTGCGCACCGCCGGGCAGATGGAACCCGACCAGATCCGCGCCCAGGAGGCCTTCGATGATCTCGGTCCGCCACGGCATCTGCATGAACAACTCCACCGGCGGAAACGGAATGTGCAGGAAAAACCCGATTGTCAGATCCGGCCGCAACATCCGCAGCATCTTGGGCACCAGTTGCAGCTGGTAATCCTGAACCCACACAGTGGCGCCTTCGGCTGCCGCGCGCGATGTCGCCTCGGCGAACCGCCGGTTGACGTCGACGTAGCGGTCCCACCACTCGCGGTGATAGATCGGCTTGACGATCACATCGTGATACAGCGGCCACAGCGTCGCGTTGGAGAAACCCTCGTAGTACTCAGCGACGTCGTCGGCGGACAGCCGAACCGGGAAGAGCTGCAGGTCTTCCTCGACGATGGGTTCCTCTGGACCGTCGATGATGCCCGGCCAGCCGATCCAGGCGCCGCGTCGCCGCCGCAGCAGCGGTTCCAGTGCGGTGACCAGACCGCCGGGGCTGCGCTTCCAGGTCAGGCTGCCGTCGGGCAGCCGCTCCATATCGATCGGTAGCCGGTTGGCCACGACCACGAAATCGGAGTTCCCGGAGCGGGCTTTCCGGCTCCCGGCCACGGGCTACGCCTCGAGCTTTGAGGGTCCAATACCGAGCATCGACAGAAAGACTCGACACTCGTCGGCGTCGTTGGCATAGGCCGCGACTACGCGCCGGGCTTGGCGCGCCGTGCTGTCGGCCAGCGGTTCGACGTCGTCGATGTCCGTGGGATCAGATTTTGCAGGCATCTCTCAACCTTATCGAAGGGGTAAATCGCCGCTACGGGCTCGACGAAAGCGTCGACTTGGGCTGAATCGGCACGTTGTCCTGATCCTCCTCATAGCAGACCGTCGACTGCCAGTAGCCCGTGCAGGAGTCACCGTTGATATTGGGCACCAGGTCGGCTGCGACGCCGGTCTCCGTGGTGCTGGTCGTATCTTGCGTGGTGCGCGGCTGCAGATCCTCGAATGACTGGTCGCCGTTGGTGGTCGCCACCGAGGTCATAGTTGGCGTGCAGTTGCCGGTCGACGGATCCAGCGACTCGCCCGATTGGCATCCGGACGATCCACCAGGTTGCGATGCCACCGGTTGGGGCCCCGGCGCTGGCTCGGGTATTCCACCGCCGCCTTCGGCGTGTGCCATCGGAGCGCTGGCGGCCGCGAGCGCGAACGCGCTCACGGTCAGCAGCTTTGCCACCCAGGTCGCGTGGACCGGCATCATTGCCCTCCTTGATTCATCCGCTGACTACGGGCTCGACGAAATGCTCGAATGCGGCGTGACAGCAGGAACTTGGTCTTCCTGCAGACCGATGCACTGGCCGGTGTTGGCGCCCGTGCACGGAATCCCCTGGACCTCGGGCAGGCTGCTGGAGTCGCCCGGCGTCGAGCTGGTCACATTACCGCTACTGCTCGTCGGCGTGGGGTAATTGCCGCCCGGCTGGTTGGGGACCATCTCCGGAATGCACTGATCGGTGTAGAGATCCTCGGACTCGCCGGCCGGGCAGGCAATGGCGGGACCCGCCGGTGCATCCGCGGGCGACGCCAAGAAGGCGACGGCGGGCGCGGCCGCGATCGCGATGCTGAATCCACCGGCGAGGAGAACGCGGCGGCCGACTGAGGAGGAAATCGCCATACTTCACACTTCCTGGAGAAGTCGACGGAGTTCCGAAGCCGGCCCTCCGTTTCTACGGACTGGACGAGACAGTGGAGCGGGGTTGTACTGCGGGAGCCTGCTGCTCTTGCTGCAATCCTATGCACTGACCAGTGTTTGCGCCTGTGCAAGGTATCCCTTGAACTTGAGGCAGGCCGCCCTGCGGGCCGCCGGCGGGCTGTGCATCGCACCCGCCGGTTGCCGGGTTGACCACCTGGCCGGGCGGGCAGGCCGCTAGGGATCCGGTCGCCGGGACGGCGAAAGCGGTTAGTGCCGGCGCCGCCGCCGCCACGAGCGCGAAGCCGCCGGCCAGGGCCAGGCGCTGCGCCGAATTCTTCAGATTAGCCATGCTTGTGCCTTCTACTTGGTTTGCTGATCAGCCGTGTCCGGGCAGCATATTGGCGCCCTTTGCGTCTCGCAGTTGTTCGGCCGTTTTATCGAAACCCGGCGGCTATCCGTTACATCCGGGTCAATATTTTCGATCCGAAAGTACCGGCGCCCCTCACCCCGTCTTACGACGGGCAATACCGGTGCACTGGAATGCGGATGCCGGAATATCGGCGACGTCTGTGCCGCAACGAAATGGCCGAGCCGGCCCGCTTCAGTCAGTCCGAATATCGCCGCCCTGCGACGTACCCAATGGCGGCAGAATCGGGTTGGATTGTGCTGTCAGATGTTCGCTGGCGACGATCGCGAAACCGAGCGGCTATCGCACGAGATGGGGCAGTGGGACGAGCGCTATGCGACGACGCGGCGCCGTGGTTCGATACGTGGAACCTGTTCGGAGTTTTGTGTGAGGAGTGCGGCGTGCAGCTCTCGTTCGAGGATCGGACGTACCTGGTCACCGGTGGTGGCAGCGGTATCGGCAAGGGTGTGGCGGAGGGGCTGGCCAAGGCCGGCGCCAATGTCATGATCGTCGGCCGCAACGCCGATCGGTTGGCCGCGACCGCCGACGAAATCAAGGCCGTCGCGCCGAAAGGCAATGTCAACTACGAGCCCGCCGATGTCACCAACGAAGACCAGATCGCCGCGGTCGTCGACGCGACCACGGCGTGGAACGGCCGGTTGAACGGTGTCGTGCACTGCGCAGGTGGTTCGCAGACCATCGGCCCGATCACCCAGATGGACTCCGAGGCGTGGCGCGCCACCGTGGACCTCAACATCAACGGCTCGATGTACGTGCTGAAGCACTCGGCCCGCCAGATGGTCCGCGGCGGAGGCGGCTCGTTCGTCGGCATCTCCTCGATCGCGGCGAGCAACACCCACCGCTGGTTCGGCCCGTATGGCGTCACCAAGTCGGGCCTGGACCACCTCATCAAGCTGGCGGCTGACGAACTCGGCGCGTCCTGGGTGCGGGTCAACGGCATCCGGCCCGGATTGATCCGCACCGAGCTCGTGCAGTTGGTACTCGACTCACCCGAACTCAGTGGCGACTATGCCGAGTGCACACCGCTACCGCGCCCGGGCGAGGTCTCCGACGTCGCCAACACGGCGCTATTCCTGCTCAGCGATGCCGCCCAGTGGATCACCGGACAGATCATCGGCGTCGATGGCGGGCAGAACCTGCGCCGCGGCCCGGATTACTCGGCGATGCTGGAGCCTGCCCTGGGTGCCGACGCGCTACGCGGAGTGGTCTGAGGCTCCCGCATCCCGGGCCGCAAGGCTGCTGATCGCCGACCAGTCCAGCTGCTCGCCGCCCTCGGCGAGCAGTCGCAGGAACCGGTCGCGTAGCAGGCTGGCGATCGGCAACGGCACCCGCAGTTCTTCGGCGGCGGCCAATACCAGCCCAATATCCTTGTGGCCCAGGGGTGCTGCGAAACCGGCCGGCTCGAACTGTTCACTGGCGATGAGGCTGCCGTAGGTCCGGTAGACGGGCGCGGAGAACAGCGTCGAGGTCAGGATGTCGAGGTACTGGTGCTTGTCGACCCCACCCCGGTCCACCAGTGCCATCGCTTCACCGAGTGACTCGATCACCGAACCGATGAGGAAGTTGCCGCTGAGCTTGACCAAGTTGGCCGCCGCCGGCTCCTCGGACACCACGAAGGTTCGCTGGCCGATTGCATCGAATACCGGCGTCACCGAGTTGACGGTGTCGGCCGGGCCGGCGGCGACGACGAACAAGGCCGCGGCCGCGGCGGCTTCCGGTCGGCCGAACACCGGCGCCGACACGAATCCCCGCCCGGCGGTGGCGTGCGCCTCGGTCAGGCGTTTCGAGAGACCGACGCTGATCGTGCTGGACGAGATGTGGACGGTACCGGGTGCGGCCGACGCGATGATGCCGCCGTCGCCGAACGCCACCCCTGCCACGGCGTCGTCGTTGGCGAGCATCGTCAGCACGACGTCGCCACCACACGCGTCGGCCACGGTATCGGCCGGCCGGGCGCCCGCGGCAACCAGTGCATCCACCTTCGGCCGGGACCGGTTGTAGACGGTCACCTCGTGGCCGGCCTTGATCAGATTCGCGGCGATACCCGCGCCCATGTTGCCCAATCCGATGACTCCTACGCGCATGACGTCAATCGTGCTCATGCGAGCGGCTCAGCGCCAGGGCATCGCCCTAATTGACACACGGGACCTTGCCGCCGTCGATCGGCGCGCCCTGGTCGGGGGTGGGCGTGATGGTCATGTCGGACCAGCTACGGCTGCTCGTCGAGGTCGTGACGGCATCCTGGGTCTGAGGCTGATCCTGCGGGACGTCGTAACCCTGGCCGAGGACGACCCGCACGTGATCGGCGGCCAGCGCGCTGGTGGCCTGCGGAGCGTTCTCGACGCCGAGCAGGGTGGCCACCGACTGCGCATCGGTCTGTCCGCCGGGGCCGTAGGTGATCACGGTGTCTATTGGTTCGCCGGACTCGCGGTCACGGACCTCGTCGACCGTGAAGTCGTGCTTGCCCAGCACCCCAGCCGCCTCTGAGGCCAGCCCTGAGGTGTCGCTGGCGTTGACAATGCTGATCACGGTCTTGGGGCTGGGCGGTGGAAGCGGCTGCGGCACAGCGCTGGTGGTCGCCGTTGGCGAGTTGCCGCCGATGGCCCTGGCGATCTCGGCGCGGATCTTGGTTGGGTCGACGATGTTGACGTCCTGGCCGTTGATGTTGTCGTAGCGCACTACCGGCAATGTCCGGAACTCGACACTGCCGCCGGCCAGCGCCGCCATCCTGCGGAACTGGTCCTCGCCCCAGCCTTGTGAGAGCACGATGTCCTGGCGGGCGACGTCCATCAACCGCTTGAACTTGTCCAGGTCGGTGAACGAACCCGACTCCTGTAGCTGATGCATGACCGAGAGCAGGAAGGCCTGTTGGCGGTGGGTGCGGTCGAGGTCCCCGTTTTCCAGGCCGTGCCGTTGCCGCACGAAGGCCAGCGCCTGTTCGGCATTGAGTGTCTGGCGGCCGGCCGGAAAGTTCGCCCCCGAGTAGTCGTCATGGACGGCATGGTTGAGGCAGACGTCGATACCACCGAGGCTGTCGGCCAGGTGGTAGAAGCTGGCGAGGTTGACTTCGGCGAAGTAGTCGATGGGCTGGCCGGTCAGATTGCGCACCGCGCGGAGGGTCGCCTTGCGTCCGGCCTCTCGCCCGGCGCGCTCCAGTTCCGCGCGATCGGAGATGCCCCCGTCGACCAGCTTCTGCTCGGTCTGTGCTTTGGTCAGCCCGTACGCTTCCTTGATCTTGATGTGGCTGTACCCCTTGATGCCGCTCACCGCCACGTAGTCGTCGCGCGGTATCGAGAACGCGACGACGTGATCGTCGGCGCTGATGTGCACGAGGATCAGGGTGTTGGTGTTGTAGCCGCCCGAGTCGGAGTCCCCGGCGTGCAGCTTGTCCAGGAGTTCGTCCGGGAGCTCGTTGCCCCCCTGGTCTTTGCGGGAATCGAGCCCGATCAGCAGGATGTTCATCGCGCCGCCGCTGGAACGCGGTTCGTCCGAGCCCAGTGCCTGCGACACCGTAATTCCGCTCAGCAACCCGTGAGCCTGGGAATAGGCGAAGCCGGTGAGCATGACCACGATCACCGAAACCAGTCCGATCGCGGATCTGGCGATGATCTTCCACGCCCGCCGGCCGGTGCCGGACCGCCCTCGATGCCGGCCGTGGCGGTTGCCCGCAGCGGCCACTCGCGGGGGCGGCGAGGGATCCATGATCGACAGTATGCGGGCAAATGCTGGTGCGGCCCCAGCGCGGGCTGGGCACCGCAGTGCGAATGGCCTGCATACCCAATGGCCGAGCTCATGGTGTTCTGCGCAGATCAAAGCGCTGCGACGATCTGGACGGGGTGCGGCGCTGCGGACTGCCACCGACGCCCTCGGCAGCGGTATTTCTCACACTCGGCGTCGCTACCGCACGCCTCGGCGGCTGTCGCCGGGGTGGTAACTGATCGCCGCACCGCTATGCTGTGCATGTGCTTAGCATGATGCGTTGCGACGGCCCGCGATGAAGCCGGCGCCGTTCGACTATCACCGGCCGGACAGCGTCGCTGAGGCGGCGCAGATGCTGACCGAATACGGCGACGACGGCAAACTGCTGGGCGGGGGACAGAGCCTGGTGCCGATGCTGTCGATGCGCCTGGCGTTCTTCGACAACCTCATCGACATCTCGCGACTGCAGGAGATGAAGGGCATCGAGGTGCGTGACGACCAGGTGCGCATCGGTGGCGGTACCACCCATGCCGCCGTCGGGGCCGATGAGCGGGTGCGCGTGACCGTGCCGCTGCTCGCCCGGGCCACTCCGTTGATCGGGCACTTCCAGATCCGCAGCCGTGGCACTATCGGTGGCTCGATCGCCCACGCCGACCCGGCCGCTGAGTATCCGGCCGTCGCGCTGGCGCTCGATGCCACGATGGAGACGGTGTCGGCATCGGGCGGCCGCGAGATCGCGGCAGGCGAGTTCTTCGCGGGCGTGTGGGAGACGGCGATGGAGCCCGACGAGATCCTGGTCGGCGTGCGATTCCCGATCTGGTCCGGCCGGTGTGGCTTCGGAGTGGAGGAATTCGCCCGCCGCCACGGCGATTTCGCGATTGCCGGGGCCGTGGCGGCTATCGAACTCGATGACGACGACCGCGTGCGGCGCAGCGGCATCGGATTGCTGGGACTGTCGGCCACACCGCGGCGCGCCTCGGCCGCCGAGGCGGCGATCGCCGGGCGCCCGATCGGTGACGTCACCGCCGAAGAGATCGGTGAACTTGCGATGAGCGGGCTCGACGACATTCCGGCCGACCTTCAGGGTTCGGCCGACTATCGGCGACGGGTCGGAGCGGCGATGGCCGCACAGGCGTGGCGGGCAGCGGTCAAGGAGGCATTCGATGCATGAGCGTCCGATCCATTTGTCGGTCAACGGAATTCCCGTTGAATCGATTGTCGATCCACGGCTGACCCTGGCCGACTTCCTGCGCGAGCGGTGCGGTCTGACCGGCACGCATCTGGGCTGCGAACACGGCTCCTGCGGTGCCTGCACGGTATTGCTCGACGGGGCGGCGGTGCGGTCCTGCCTGGTGTTCGCGGTGCAGGCCGAGGGTGCGGAGGTCTCGACCGTCGAGGGCGTCGCGTCGGCTGACGGCGAGCTCTCACCGGTACAGGCCGCTCTACGCGACTGCCACGGACTTCAATGTGGTTTCTGCACTCCGGGTTTCGTCATGTCGATCACGGCGCTGCTGCGGGACAACCCGCATCCGACCGACGAGGAGATCCGCGAGGGCCTGTCCGGGAACTTCTGCCGTTGTACCGGTTACCAGGGCATCGTCAACGCGGTTCATCAGGCCGCTGAAATAGGTCAGGCTTAGTTTCCCGCGGCCGCCTCGATCAGTGCCACGATCTGCGACGGGGTTGCCGGTAGCTTGGTGACGGTCACCCCGAGCGGGGCCAGGGCGTCGTTGATCGCATTGATCACCGCAGGGGTGGAGCCGATGGCCCCGCCCTCACCACAGCCCTTGTAGCCGCCCACTCCCGGGCCGGGGACCTCCACATGTCCGTACTCGATCGGCGGCACCTCGGTGGCCGTCGGCAGCAGATAGTCGACGAACGTGGTGGACAACGGGTTCCCGTCGTCGTCGTAGACCAGATTCTCCAGCAGGGCGCCGCCGATGCCTTGGACGGTTCCGCCGGCGATCTGGCCCTCCACGATGTTCGGGTTGATCATCGGGCCGACGTCCTCGCTGACGATGTATCGAATCAGCGTGACCCGGCCGGTGGTGACATCCACCTCGCAGGTGCATGCGTGAGTTGCGTTGGCCCAGTGGATCATCGTCTGCGAGGTGAAGCGTGCGGTCGCCTCCAGTGTGGCCGCCATTCCCGGGGCCAGCGCCTGGGGCTCGTAGTAGGACCGGTAGGCCAGATCGGCGAAACTGACGCTCTTGGAAGGCTTGGTGGCGTCTTCGATAACACTCGCCCGCGAGTTGGCCAGCTCGATGTCCGTCTCCTGGACGCCGAGCAGGTGCGCGGCCATCGCCACCAGTTGCCGGCGCAGGATGGTGCCCGCCTCGTTGACCGCACCGGCGGTCATCGGCCCGCTGCGGCTGCCCTGGGTACCGGCCCCGTACGGCGTTACCGCGGTGTCGCCCTGGATCGTCGACACGTCATTGATATCGGCGCCGAGTGCGTCTGCGGTGAGCTGCACGACGGTGGTCTCGATGCTGTTGCCGCTCGACCCGCCGTTGACGTAGACGTTGATCTTGCCGGTGGGCTCCATGCGGATGGTGCAGCCCTCAGTGGCCAGATGCCCGGTGGCGGCACCGGTCGGCTCGATGTAGGCGGAGAATCCCAGGCCGAGGTAGCGACCCTGGGCCAGCGCCTCGGCCTGCTCCTTGCGGAACCCTTCGTGGTCGAGGATCTTGACCGCCTGCTCGAAGGTCTCCATCGGGGCGACGTGGTCATACGGCATTCCGTTGGGGTTGAAGTAGGGCATCTCGTCGCGGCGCAACAGGTTCCTGCGGCGCAGTTCGACCGGATCGATGCCCATCTTGCGGGCAGCGATATCGAGAAGTATTTCTCGCGTGAGGGTTTCGTATTGCCACGGCCCGCGGTAGGCGGCCAGGCCGGCGGTGTTGGTGAACACCGTCTTGTAGTTGAAACTCGACTTGGGCACCCGGTAGGGGCCGGGGAAGAACATCCCGATCGCCGCGGTGGTCAGCACCGGATAGGGGGTTGGGTAGGCCCCGATGTCCTGGAGGAAGTCGATCGCGACCGCAGTGATGGCGCCGTCGGCGTCGAACGCCATTCGTGCGCGCCCATCGACGTGACGGGCCTGCCCGGCCGACATCAGGTTCTCGCGCCGGTCCTCGATCCACTTCAGCGCCACAGGCACCTTGCGGGCGGCCAGCATGATGCACATGTCCTCCCGCATCGGGACGACCTTCTGACCAAAGCCGCCGCCGGTATCCCGGGTGATGACGCGGACCCCTTGAGCTGGGATGCCGAGCAGACGTGCGGCGAACGCACGCAATTCGTGCGGCGTCTGGGTGGAGGCCCACAGCGTCAATTCGTCAGTGGCAGCAACCCACTCGACGATCAGTCCGCGGGTTTCGATCGGTACCGGCACGTGGGTCTGCTGATAGATCTGCTCGTCGGCGACATAGGCCGCGGCGGCGAAGGCCTCTTCGTCCGGCGGTGCCCCGGCCAGACCGCCGGCGACATTGTCGGGATACGTCTGGTGAACCACCGCTTCGGAGTTCACCGCCCGGGTGAAATCGGCGATCGCGGGCAGCGGGTCGTAGTCGACGTCGACGAGCTCGATGGCGTCCTCGGCCACGTAGCGGTTCTCGGCGATGACGATGGCGACCGGGTCGCCGACGAACTTGACCTCATCCTCGGCCAACGGCGGGCGGGGAGTGTCAGCGACATCCTTTCCAGCCACCGCATGCCAAGCCTCTTTGACTTCCGCGTTGAGGTCTGCGGCGGTGAGTACCGCGTGTACGCCGGGCAAGGCGAGCGCCGCCGAGACGTCGATGCTGTTGATCCTGGCGTGGGCGAATGGGCTGCGCACAAAACAGGCGTGCAGCATGCCCGGCCGGACGATGTCGTCGACGTAGGTGCCGTGGCCGGTGAGCAGGCGAGTGTCTTCGACCCGGGGGACGCGCGTTCCCGCGTAACGGGTGACAGGTGCGGCCATTGCGTGAGCTCCAATGCGTCGTCGACATGCCGGGCTAAGCAGTTGCTCAGCAGAGCGTACCGAAGTGCTGCGGCGCAGTCACCGAGAAGGTTGGTCATACCGAGGCTGGCAATCCGCACAGGCGGCGCAGCGCGGCCAGTCGGTCGGATGTTCCTGGCGGCCGGGATCAGCCACCTCTGTCGAGCACGCCGTGCATCTTCGTATTGTCGAGATATGAGCCGTTGGCCGACACCACACACAGCAGGCCCCGGCCAGGAATCGGTATGGGACTACCCGCGCCCGCCCCGCCTCGAGCCGTTCGCCGGTGCCATCACCGTCGAACTGGGTGGCCGGGTGATCGCGTCGACGGAGCGCGGCTGGCGGGTCCTTGAAACCAGCCATCCACCGACGTATTACCTGCCGCGCGCGGCCTTCGAGGCGGGTGTGCTGCGCGACGCGCCGGGTGAATCGATGTGTGAATGGAAAGGCCAGGCGCGCTATTTCGATCTGGTCTCGGGCACGGCTGTGGCCGCCCGAGCGGCGTGGACGTATCCCCGGCCAACGCCTGCGTTCGCCGAGATCGCCGGAGCGATAGCGGTGATGGCCAGCCTGGTCGGCCGATGCACCGTCGACGGTGAAACGGTCGTGGGCCAACCGGGCGGGTTCTACGGTGGTTGGATAACCAGCCGGGTGGTGGGGCCTTTCAAGGGGGTGCCCGGCTCGATGGGTTGGTAGCACGGGAAGAATCCCCGGGTCGCTTCGCTCCCGCCCGCCGAAACACGGCCGAAACACGATCGCCGCATCAAGGAAACACCGCGCCGACATTCTCGTCGGGACCGTCGAAGGAGCCGGACTTGGATGCGATCGATCCCGCCGCCACCGCGTGGCTGCTGGCCAGCACAGCGCTCGTCTTGCTGATGACCCCCGGGTTGGCCATTTTCTATGGCGGCATGGTTCGCACCACCGGTGTGCTCAACATGATCATGATGAGCTTCATCGCGATCCCGCTCGTCACGGTCGCGTGGCTGCTGTTCGGCTACACCCTGGCGTTCTCCGGTAGCAGCCTGGGTGGCGTGATCGGCGACCTGTCGCACATCGGGATGGCCGGGATCGGCCCGAGCACGGTGCACGGGTCGGTTCCCGAACTGCTCTTCTCCACGTTCCAGCTCAGTTTCGCGATCATCACCGCGGCCCTGATCAGCGGCGCGATCGCCGACCGGGCCAAGTTCGCCGCCTGGATGATCTTCGTGCCCGTCTGGTCGATAGTCGTGTACGCCGTTGTGGCGCACTGGGTTTGGGCGCCGGGAGGCTGGCTGTTCAAGCTCGGTGTGCTCGACTACGCCGGCGGGCTGGTGGTCGAAATCGTCTCCGGAGCATCGGCATTGGCGCTGGCACTGGTGCTCGGGCCGCGGATCGGTTTCAAAGTCGACGCGATGCGCCCGCATAATCTGCCCTTCGTACTGCTGGGCGTCGGGTTGCTGTGGTTCGGCTGGTTCGGCTTCAACGCCGGGTCCGCGCTGGCCGCCAACGGGACGGCCGCGGCCATCTTCCTCAACACGCTGGTGGCGGGCTGCCTGGGCATGCTGGGCTGGTTGTCGGTCGAGCAGATCCGCGACGGGCGGCCGACCACGTTCGGTGCTGCTTCCGGGGTGGTCGCCGGACTGGTCGCGATCACGCCGTCGTGCGGGACGGTGAACACCCTCGGCGCTGCGGTGGTCGGAGTCGCGGCGGGCATCGTGTGCTCGTTCGCGATCGGGCTCAAGTTCCGGTTCGGCTACGACGACTCCCTCGATGTGGTCGGGGTGCACTTCGTGGGCGGCGTGGTCGGCGTGCTGCTGATCGGCTTCCTGGCCACCGCGGTGATGACCGGTGGACCGCAGGGGCTGTTCTACGGGGGCGGGTTGGCCCAGCTGGGCAAGCAGGCGCTCGCGATGGTCGTGGTGGCGGCCTACGCCTTCATCATGTCGTTCGCGCTGGGCAAGCTGATCGACCGGACGATCGGCTTCCGGCTCAGCCCGGAGGACGAAACCGCGGGCGTGGACTTCACCCAGCACGCCGAATCCGCATACGCCGAGGGTGTGCACGGGCATCAGCCACTGCGCCGCCCGCTGTTCGGCGAGCAGCGCCCGAGGCCCGACATCGCCGACGAGGAGTGACCAGCTTCTTCAATTGCGCTGCGCGCAATGCTGGCATCGTCGGAGTTGACTGCGTAACTTGGCGCTGCTGAGCGGAGGTGATTGGTGTCGGGTGACTGGACGTCGGTGTCTGCCGAGCTGATTCCACTGGCGTTGGTAGTCGCCCTATCGCCGGTGTCGGTGTTACCCGCGCTGCTCCTAGTGCTCTATTCGACGCGGCCCCGCGCGGCCGGCCTGGCATTCGCTGCCGGCTGGGTGGTAGGTCTGGCGGCATTGACGGTGTTGTTCGTCAACGCGCCGAAGCTGACTGGCGCGTCGGCAGATACGACCTCGTCATCGCAGCTGTGGTTGCGCCTGGTCGGCGGCGCCGTGCTGATTCTGAGTGGCGTGGTGCTGTGGCTGCGGCGCAAGCGTTCCGCGCGCTCAGCGCGTTGGCTCGATGCGGTCGGCAAGCTGTCACCGACTCGCACCGCACTGATCGGACTGGTGCTCGCCCTGATCAATCCGAAGATCATCGTGGCTTGTGCTGCAGCGGGTTTGGCGATTGCCGTCGCACCATTGGACGCCGCCGGCCGGGACGTCGCGGTGATCTACTTCGTGGTGCTGGCGGGTTCGACGACGGCGTTACCGGTGCTGGCCCACGTCGTGGCGGCCAAGCGATTCGACCACGTGCTGGACCAGTTGCGCTCCTGGATTCAACGCCGCCAGGCCGAGATCAGCGCAGTCGCACTGCTGGTCATCGGGCTGGTGTTGATTCTGACTGCTCTGGGCGGGCACTGATCCACTTCCGGACCGCGTGAAGCGCTAGTCGCTGTCGAGAGGTATTGCCACGCCCAGTTCTTCCAGGAGGGCACGGACGCGCCGCTCGATCCTCAACCGTTGCCGCTAGCGGGGTGGATCTCCGCGCCAGGCGAAGCTGTTGACGTACTTGTCCAAATCCATCGCCAGCTCCAGGTTGGCGCTCGAGGGCCGGCCCGGGCCGAACGTCGGGCCGAACTCGCGATACGGCCCGATCGCACCCGCGATCAGGGCGAGATCGTTCTTGACGGCGACGAGGATGATCACCCGCAGATGCCGGTAGCTGGCGTCGCCGTCCTGTGGCCAGAGGTCGGCGACCTCGCCGTACCCGTGCTGGTAACCGACCATTGCGTTGGGGATCTCATAGGCGGTGCGCGCGTCGGGATAGCGCTCGGCCAGAAAAGCTTCGGCGACGTCCTTTGCCGACTTCCCTGCCGCGGGCTTACCCCACAGCTTCAGGGTGCCGCCGTCCCCGCCGGTGAAGCTGGCTCTGACGCCGTCGGCGTCGAAGGCGATCTCATACGCGGATCCCGGAGCGGGATAGGCCACCGAGAACCCACCGTCGGGCGCGGTGAACCTCGGCAACGCCGCCACCGGTGTGCCGGTGGGTGGCCTGCCGCAGTCCGGGGGGCAATTGAAGATGACAGCCGGTTCGGAGACGCGCGCCGAGAGCGCGATCAGCGGTGCGGTGACCACGACGATCGCAACCGTCCACATGCTCAGAACGCGGACGCTCGTCGTGCGCGACAACGGCCCTGAGGTGTAGGTCTCCGCTTCGACCGCGTAACCCGGCCAGACGGCCGTCCCAGCATCCGATGGCGGGTTCGACTGCGGTACCACCTCGCGGCGCTCGGCCCGTGACCTTTCCGACGAGGCGCGCGTGGCCGCGCCGCATGCTGGGCAGAATGCCATCTCCGGCACCACGTTTCGGCAATGCAGACACAGCTGCGGCTGCCCGCCGATCGGGCCAGGCTCTTCGTGTAGAAGCGCGAGTTGCAGGCCGATCCGCAGCGCCAGCAGTGCTACCAACGCCATCGCGATATGCCAGGCCAACATCTTCTCCTGGGGCAGGCCCGCGACATCGGTGATGCCCACGATCGCGTACACCCCCAGGACGGCGACCCCGAAGAACAGCAGTGCCACATTCACCACAAGCGAGCGGCGCAACGGGGTGTCGCCCGCCGGACGCCCGAACCACATTGCGGCACCAAGTAATCCGCCTGCACAGGCGGCAGTCAGCGGTATCGTCACGCCGCGAATACCGGCTTCGACGAGCAGCCACTCCACCGGCCGATTCTTGGCCACCGTAGCCGCGGCGAATTGAGGCGCCAGTCTGGTGAACGTCGCAGCAGCCGTGAAGCTGAGGGCAGACAGCACGCCGATCACGAAGCCGTTCAACGATTCCCGGGTGCCTGGCCGGATCAACCGGACCACGATGGCGGGAATCATCATCAGCAGGGCGCCACCCTCGGCGACACCGAGGCCGTCGCGCAGCACTCGGTTGCCGGCGATCCCGGCGTCGAACGGTGCACCAGTTTCCCGGATCACCAGATCGCCGGTAAGTAGTACCCAGCCCACGCCGATCGCTATGCCGAGCGCAACGGTGATCACCAGCGAGCCGCGCGGGATGTCCCGGTAAATACCGGATTGATGGCGGTGGATCACGAACAGCACCGGCAGACCGAGCGCCGCGACGGTCACCAACGCCCCGGGCAGTCGCAGTTGGACCGCTAACGCCATTGCGACGACGACCAGGACCAGTCCGAGATTGACAGGGGAGCGAGAGAACTGAGACAGGTGTGGAAACAATGAGCTGGCGATCGAGGGCCGCAGCACGTGTTCGTCTGGCGCGGCGCAGAAGGCCCGCGGGCGCAGCCACCGCGGGCCATCTCCGGGTTGTGGATTCAGGTGCACGCCACATGTTCCGCAGAACACACCGGCGGGTACCTCGGCACCGCAGGCCGGGCAGTCCATGGTCATCCGCATCCCACGCCGCATCTCTGTAGCGCCAGGATGTCCTTGACCAGATGGTCGACATTTGGAGTGCCCAGCCCGGTCACCAGGTCGTAGCCCGGCCCCGCGTCATCGACGGCATTGCCGCCCAGTGTCACGTCCCGGAACGCTGGAAGTCTTGCTCCCTGGGCGATTTCGTAGAGCAGCGGGTTCAACTCGCCGATCGGTCCACCTCCGTTGCGCACGAGGTAGTCGGTCATCAAGGCGGTCAGACCGGCCCAGATCGGCGCAGCCAGCGACGTGCCACCACCCACCACATGCTGGCGCTTGAAGACGATTCGGACACCGGTGTACGGATCAGCGACCGCCGCGATGTCGGGGGTCAGCCGCCGGCCCGGCGGGGCGGCCACCCGCAATTCCGATTGCCACGGCGGACGTTCGAACAGATTGGATACGCCACCGCCGGTGCCCTGTGAGATCGCGGGGGCGAACCAGGACTGTTCGGCCAGCCAGTGTCCCTCGGCGTCGGTCGACAGGGTGGTGCCGCCGACGTCGGTCATCTCCGGCACCGATGCCACCGAGTCCAGACCGACATCGTCGGGCGCCGGTGGCGACGACCAGTTTTGGCCGCCCTTGCATTCCAGGCCGGCGAGGTCACCGCTGGCGTTGAATGCCGTGGTGCCGTGCCGCATCGCCGCGCTCAGCGCCGAGCGGACCGGCAGGAGGTCGGCCGCGGTTGCGATCCTGTCGCAGCCCCAACCGATCGAGAAGCTCCACACCGCGCTCGGATAACGGCGGTCGGCCGCTTCCATCAAGGCGCCGATCTTCTGATAGGTGGCATCACCGGACACCGTGTCGCGGGCGTTGACCAGAACGGTCTTGGCGTCGGGGGCGACCGCGTGGATGGCCTCCAGGTCCATCGTCGCCTCGCCGCTGCGCTGAGAAGGCATGTCGCCCAGCAGCTCTGGGGTGAACTTGGGCAGATTGAACGACGTCGCAAACATATCGAGGTCTTCTTGGTCGAACCCGTCGAAGGCGAATACCAGGACCGTGGTGCCCTTGCCGGTATAGCCGCTGTCCCGCAGCGGTGCAGCGTTGTAGGTGCGCAGCAGTCCAGCGGGCGCCAGACCCTCATCGGGTACATCGAGCGGCACGATGAACGGCACCGACTCGTAATACGGTATGTAGCCGAGGATTCGGCCGAGCTCGCTGACCTCACCGGCAGTCGCGGTAGGGACGTGCGGCTGCTCGGGCGAGGCGTAGAACACTTGGCCCAGACGGCCGCGGTAGTCGTGCACAGCAACGCCGAACGCAGCACTGACAGCGGCGGGTGGCCCGTCGATGGCGGCCCAGCGATTTCCGGGTTGCCACCGCACCGACAGGTCGTGCTGCTGCGCCCAGTCGATCAGCGCCGCCGGCCGCGAATCGGTGTGCAGTCCCGCCACAAGCCGCACGCGTTGGCCGCCGGCCGGCCCCAGATCGGTAGAGGCGGCCAGCAGCGACGCGTACGGACCGGTGATGGCGCCGGCGGGTAGCGTCGTCCTGTCTGGCTGGCCGGTTGCGAACCTGAGCCCGACCGCCGCAACGACGACAAAACACAGCGACAACCACTTCGTCGCTCGCGCCGTCATCGACATGCCCGACGATAGCGCGGCGCTGCGCTCGAGTGGTGATGTCGAGCAGGTTGCGCGCGGAAGAATTTTGTCTGAACCGGTGTTGGATCAGCCAGATTTGTTTTGACGTGCGCTCAGCGGAGGTTAGGTTGCCGATCATGGTCAATGGGTGCGCCGGCACGGACGGCATGAATCGATCGGTCACGTTTTCTCGTCAGTTCGCGCTGACTGCGGGCTTCGTGGCAGTCGTTGCCGCTGTGGGCCTTTCAGCGGGTTGCGGGCAGTCCTCCAAGGAGGGCCCGTCCAGCACCACGTCCACGAGCAGTACGCCGGCCCCGTCGCCCACCGAGAAAGGCGCCATCCAGATGCCGCCGAGGGCCTTCAACCAGAACCAAAACGCCGCCGACGGCGTCCTGGCGCTGGAGAGCCAGGGCTACTTGGTCCAGACCCAAATCGGCGCCGGCGACAAGAACAGCCCGCTGTCGGCATGCAAGATCAGCGGGGTCGATGGGCTGCGCGGTGATCACCCGCCGGCCAACACCACTGTGTTCCTCACGCTGTCCTGCCCTAACAGCAACAACTAACGGGCCACCCGCTGCTTCCGGCGGCGGACGAACATCATGCCGATGAACAGCACTGCGCCAGCGGCGGACTGAGACACCATCGTGTAGCCGAGGTCCTTCATGATGCCGATCTCGACCGCGCTCAACGTCCTGACTCCGAGCCCGGTGTCGGACGCGGCGTTCATCAGCTTCTCCAGCGACCCGGTGAATGTGTTGTCGTCCAGGTGCGACATGGAGCTGCCGGACTGCCAGGGGTTCGGCGTGTAGAGCGGCACCGGGCCACCGTAGGCCGCGACCGCGTTGGCGCCACCGAAGTAGAGGCCGCTGTTACCCCCCGTGAGGTTCGAGTTGTAGGCGGTGTTGAACGTGCTGCCGTTGAACACCGAGGTGCCGTTCTGGTTCACGATGAAGCTGTCGAAGGTGGTCCAGTTCGGGTTGGTGTTGTTGCCGGCTTTGTCCACGACGGAGATGAAGCCGAACGTGTGCAGCAACTCGTGCATCGCGGTGGACTGGAAGTCGTACTGGCTACTGGACACCGTGTTGTAGCCCCAGGCGTAGCCGAAGTTCCAGTCGATCGTGCCGTCGGCGGCCGACCCGTTGGAATCCGTACCGGTCAGGATCTTGTCCTGCACCACGGTCGAATAGAAACCGGGATCGTTGCTGATCAGATCACTGCCCGACGATGCAAGCGTCCCGCCCATCACCGAGTACTGGCCGGTGACCTTGTAGGTGATATCGACGTTGTACGCGGGGACGAAGTAGCTCGACAGATAGATGGCCGTCGCCGCCAACTCTGCCCGAGCTGCGCTGGACCAGAATTGTGACCCGTTTCCGTAGACGAAGGTGAACGTGATTCGTGGGGTGCCGGCGGGCTGCTGGTACACGCCGACCGCGGCCGAGGTGCTGGCGCTCCGGAACCAGTTCAGCAGGTTGATGTGCGTCCCGGTGTCGGTGGCGGCGACGGTGAAGGAGTCGATACAGGTGTTGCTGCATTGGCCGCCGGGCGTCGGCGTGTAGGTGTACGTGCCGTCTGGGTTGAGCGCAACAGTGCCGTAGTGGGCTTGCTGGGTCACCTTGTAGACGAGGCGATCGCCCTCCGGGTCGGTCGCGCCGATGCTGCCGGTGATCGGCCCGGTCGTCTGCCCGGTGATCTGCACCGGTGAAACGGTGGGCGCCTCGTTGAAGAACGTGCGACGGACCAGCAGGGTGGCACCGGCGACGTAGCTCTGAAGGGCGTTCACCAGCGCGGTGATCGGGTCGGCGTTCGCTGAGGCGGTCTTACTGCCGGTCGTGCTGGCCGCCGTCATCTTGGCGGAGGTGCTGGCCGCCACCGGGGTGCTGGTAGCGCTTTCGGTCGTCGAATCCGTGGACGTCTGCTCGTTGGTGGCCGGGTCGGCGGTCGCGACCGTCGCATCGGCGACAGTGCCGCTGTCCGCCGTCGAGGTCGTCGAGTTGCTCGACGCCAGTCGGGACTGTGCCTCGGGGCGATGTGAAGAGCCGGCGCTCGAGGCCGTCGATGGCGTGCCGGTTGCGGTCTTCTTGGCGGTGGTTGTTGACTTGCTGGTGGTGTCGTCAGCTGGCGACGACGTCGACGTGGAAGTCCCGGTGGTGGCTTTGGGACCACGAGCGGTGTGGCCCGTCGTCTTTTTCGCGGAACCGGAACTCGACGTTGCCGAACTCCCCGAACTTGACGAGGAACTGTGGTCGGTGTCATCGGCGCTGGCAACGGCGACGACGGGGCCCGCAAGTGATAATCCGAGTGCAAGAGCAGCAATTCCTGCCCTTGCACCACGCTGAACGTTCGCCATGTACGCACCACCTTCGCGCAGTTCCGAATTGCCCGTGAAGTTGGCGAACTTCAGGCAAACCCCCCGGTCGGGGCGTCAAACCGGTATGGCGGCCGGACACCCGTTTGCTGTCTCAGCGAATCTTAAGCTGAGACAGCACCTGGAGGGAATGGTTACGGGAGAAGTTAGCCGGACTGTTTGCGTGGGCAAGCCGGTCAGTCAACCGGATGCAGGGCTTGCATGATGTGTGCGTCGCGGATGACCTGATGGGCGGTGTCGGATACCGGGGCGGGGGGACGCCGAAGTTGGGTCACCACTCAAGGACTGCTTGGTCAGTGTTGCGGCACCTCGATGTCGGAGAACAGAATTCGCACCCCGCCGGTAGCCAGTCGTGCCAAGGCTTCGAAGAATGCGCCCGCCTCCGGCGTGGTGATGGCTGCGCTCGCGGCGTCGTAGTCGGGATAGTAGAGGTCGATCATGCGGTGCGCCGGCGTGGGACTGCCGTCTTCCTTCGGCCACACCTTCGACACCTCGAACTTGATGTGACCCGGGATGCGACGAGCGGCCTCGAGCTGCTCAGCCCCGAACGCGGCCTCAAAGGCCTCCGGGTCCGTGGGGTTGTCGTAGATGACGGTGATCTTGGTTTCGGCCATGGAATTTGTCTCCTCGCACGCGGGCAATGCCTGTGAGTCAGACGTTAGTGGTAGTAGGGGATTTCGGCTTCGGCGCTTGTCGGTACCTAGCGCTAGCGTCGCCCCATGTCGACCAAGTGCGTCGGATGCGGAGTAGATATCGAAGGCCGTCAGGCGAGGGTCTTCTGCTCGAATGCATGTCAGCAGGTTTACCGGCGGAACTTGCTCCTGAAAGCCTGGCTCGAGACTGGCGTATGTGGCGGGATGTCTCATCAAGGTCACTTCGTTCGGGATTACCTGCACGCGGAGCAGCGCGGTTGCTGCTCGATCTGTGGAATCGAGAGCAACTGGAATGGCGTGAGCCTTGCGATGATCATCGACCACATCGACGGAGACGCGACCAACAACCGTCACACGAATCTTCGGCTCATATGTCCGAACTGCGACTCGCAGCTGCCGACATACAAAGCGAAGAATCGCGGTAATGGGCGCTATTACCGACGGCAGCGTTACGCCGATGGCAAGTCGTACTGATCATCGTTTGCTGGAGAGTTGGATGATGGTCAGCCTAAAGCGGGATGATAGAGGTCGGTGCAGTGCCAAATAGGGTTGTTTAACTGCAGATATAACTAGAACGCGTGGAGCCCCCTGTCAGGATTGAACTGACGACCTACGCTTTACAAGAGCGTTGCTCTACCGCTGAGCTAAGGAGGCGTGGCAGGGCCCAAGGGCCCGAACCATCTAACAGACTAGCGAAGTCACTACTCGTCCTCGTCGATGACCAACCGGTCGCCGCGCACCCGTTCGGAGGTAACGGTCCGCGGTGGCGTGTAGCTCCGCCGCCGGCCCGGTAGCGGGATCCGGTCGGCGATATTGCTCAGCGGGTTGACCACCAGGCTCAGCGTGGTGACTGCCTCGCGCAGCGTCTCGATCGTCGGCGCCAGCGCCTCCAGCCCGGGCGCCAACCTATTCAACGTGTCGGCGACGTCGGCCAGCTGCTCCAGCGGACCGTTGCGCGCGGTCAGCTTGTCGACCAGACCGCCATCGGCCAGCAGCCGATCGGCCAGCCCGTCCTCGCCGAGAATCCGCTCGATCAGGCCGTCTTCGTCAAGCAGCTGGTCGACCAGCCCACCCGGCGCCAGCGATCGCTCCAGCCCGCCGCCCTCGGCGGTCAGCCGATCGAGCACTCCGTCGGGCGCAGTCACCCGGTCGATCAGCCCACCCGGGCGCATCAGCCGATCGAGCGGTCCGTCGGGGGCCAGCGCCCGGCCCAGCGGGGCGTCGTCGTCGAGTAGCTGGGCGAGCTTGTTCGCCCGCGCGATGGTGTCCTCCAGACCGAACATCTGCGCCACCGAGTTCGGCGACGCCGACATCCCCGCCTCGCCGAGGGTCCGTTTGGTGAGGTCAAGGCCAGCCTTGGCGACATCGAGCCCCGCCTCGGCCGCGGCCAGCCCCACCCGCACCGGTGTGGTCGCGATCCCAACCAGGGTCTTCGCCAGGTCCATCGCACAAGTGTAAGAGCGGGGGAAGTTTGTAACCGGCGGTATCGGTTATCCCATATGAACACGAACTCACAGCAAGCTCACAGCGTGCGGGCAGGCTGAGTTCAACAAGGTAAGAGGAAATTAACAGCATGGCCGCACCTGTTGCACCCGAAGCAAAACCCGAGGCACGCGTCCTCGTCGTCGACGACGAGACCAATATTGTCGAACTGCTCTCCGTGAGTCTGAAGTTTCAGGGCTTCGAGGTCCACACCGCCTCCAGCGGGCCAGCCGCCCTGGACCGGGCCCGGGAAGTGCGTCCTGACGCGGTGATTCTCGACGTGATGATGCCCGGCATGGACGGGTTCGGTGTCCTGCGCCGGCTGCGTGCCGACGGTATCGACGCGCCCGCGCTGTTCCTGACCGCCCGCGACAGCCTGCAGGACAAGATCGCCGGCCTCACGCTCGGCGGTGACGACTACGTCACCAAACCGTTCAGCCTCGAAGAAGTTGTCGCGCGGCTGCGCGTCATCCTGCGCCGCGCCGGCAAGGGCGTCGAGGAGCCGCGCAACTCGCGCCTGAGCTTCGCCGATATCGAGCTCGACGAGGACACCCACGAGGTGTGGAAGGCCGGCGAACCCGTCTCGCTGTCGCCCACCGAATTCACTCTGCTGCGTTACTTCGTCATCAACGCAGGCACCGTGCTGAGTAAGCCCAAGATCCTCGACCACGTCTGGCGCTACGACTTCGGCGGTGACGTCAACGTCGTCGAGTCCTACGTCTCCTACCTGCGTCGCAAGATCGACACCGGCGACAAGCGTCTCCTGCACACCCTGCGCGGGGTCGGATACGTGCTGCGGGAGCCGCGGTAATCCGGCGCGTCGCGCCGCTCGGCGCGAACAATAGAGAAATGCCCACTCCGTACCACCGCGCGCTGCCGCTGAGGGTCGGCCTGGTCGCCGCCATGTTGCTGCTTGTGGGTTGCGGATTGCTGGCCTCCGGGATCGCCGTTACCTCGACCCTGCAGCACGACCTCATCAACCGCGCCGACCAAACCCTGCTGGACGCCTCGCGGGGCTGGGCCCAGGCCCCGCGACGAATGCCGCCACCCGACGAAGGTCCCAATCCGGCCCGCCCGCCGTCGAACTTCTACGTCCGCGGCGTCGACGCCGACGGCCACATCTGGATGGCGGTCAACGACCGGGATGCCGAACCGGCCCTTCCCGACGACAACGACGTGGGCTCCGCGCCGGTGACCGTTGGCTCGCTGGACCACTCGCCGGTCCACTGGCGCGCGGTATCGGTGCAGGGGCCTAACGGGGAACTGACCACCGTGGCCATCGACCTCTCCGATATCCAATCCACCGTGCGCAGCCTGGCCTGGTCGCAGGTCGCGATCGGCACCGCGGTCCTGGTGATCCTCGGCGTCGCCGGATACTGGGTAGTGCACCGCAGCCTGCGGCCCCTGGTCGAAGTCGAGAAAACTGCCGCGGCGATCGCCGCCGGACAGCTCGATCGCCGTGTGCCAGAACGAGATCCGCGTACCGAAGTCGGCCGGCTGTCGCTGGCGCTCAACGGCATGCTCGCTCAGATCCAGAGTGCGATGGCGTCGTCGGGGGAGTCCGCTGAGGCCGCGCGGACGTCGGAGGAACGCATGCGGCGGTTCATCACCGACGCCAGCCACGAGCTGCGCACCCCGCTGACTACCATCCGCGGATTCGCCGAGCTCTATCGGCAGGGTGCGGCCCGCGATGTCGAAATGCTCATGTCGCGCATCGAAAGCGAATCGCGGCGGATGGGCCTGTTGGTCGACGATCTGCTGCTGCTCGCCCGTCTTGATGCGCAGCGCCCACTCGAACAACGCCGGGTCGACCTGCTGACGCTGGCCACCGACGCCGTGCACGACGCCCAGTCCATCGCCCCGAAGCGCACCATCGCCATGGAGGTGTTCGACGGCCCCGGCACTCCCGAAGTCCTGGGCGACGAGGCTCGGTTGCGCCAGGTGCTGAGCAACCTGGTGGCCAATGCGTTGCAGCACACCCCGGAAACCGCGCGGATCGCCGTTCGGGTGGGTACCGTCGCCGACGATGCGGTGCTCGAGGTCGTCGACGAGGGGCCGGGTATGACACCCGAGGACGCGCAGCGGGTGTTCGAGCGGTTCTACCGCACCGACTCCTCCCGCGCCCGCACCAGCGGCGGGACGGGGCTGGGCCTGTCGATCGTCGATTCCCTGGTGTACGCCCACGGTGGCCGGGTCACGGTGCGGACCGCGCCGGGGCAGGGCTGTTGCTTTTCGGTCAGCCTGCCGCGCATCGCCGACGTACCGGCGCCTGTCCCGTCTAACTGAGTGTGGCCAGTGCGGCCTTGATTCTGGCCTGGGCATCGTCCAGTGACGCGGGTGACGGGTTGCGATCGACATTGGCGAAACCGAAGTCGGCGAGATTCCGTGCCGGGAACACGTGCACGTGCAGGTGCGGCACTTCCAGCCCGGCGATGATCACGCCGGACCGCTCGGCGTCGAACGCCGCGCACACCGCCTTGCCGATCTGCTGAGACACCGCCATCACCTTGTTGAACAAGGACGGGTCGACGTCCTGCCAGTTGTCGACCTCGGCGCGGGGAACCACCAGCGTGTGCCCGGGGGTCATCGGCTCGATCGTCAGGAAAGCGACGACGTCGTCGTCGGAGTAGACGAATCGTCCCGGCAGTTCGCGGTTGATGATCTTGGTGAAGACGGAGGCCATGGCGCCAAGCATATGAGGAGGCAACCGTGGTTGTTCATGGAGCTGGCTCACAGCAACCCGTCAGATCCGGCCCAGTGTGGCGGCAGCTTGACGCAGGAGTATCAGTCCCATGACCGACACCCTGCCGGCCGAGCAGCGCACTGCTCAGACCGGCCAGCGGGGTCGCTACATTCTCGACATCGTCATCCCGGTGTACAACGAGGAGGACGACCTGCCGGGCTGCGTACGCCGGTTGCACCAGTATCTTCGTGACGAGGTGCCGTACCGCGCGCGAATCATGGTGGCCGACAACGCGAGCACCGACGACACACTGGCGGTGGCCCGCCAGCTCAGCGAGGAACTGTCCGACGTCGAGGTGCTTCATCTCGACGAAAAGGGTCGCGGTGGAGCGCTCGCCGCCGCGTGGGCTTCCTCGTCGGCCGACGTGGTGGCCTACATGGACGTCGACCTGTCCACCCATCTCTCGGCACTGATGCCGTTGGTGGCTCCGCTGGTATCCGGACATTCCGACATCGCCATCGGCTCGCGACTGGCCCCCTCATCACGGGTCGTTCGCGGAATCAAACGTGAAGTGGTGTCCCGTGGCTACAACCTGCTGCTGCGCGGGCTGCTCGGCGCCCGGTTCTCCGACGCCCAGTGCGGTTTCAAGGCGGTGCGCACCGACGTCGCGCGCCAGCTGCTGCCGCTGGTCGCCGACACCGGGTGGTTCTTCGACACCGAGCTGCTGGTGCTGGCCGAGAAGGCCGGCCTGCGGATCCATGAGGTGCCGGTCGACTGGATCGACGACCCGGACTCCCGGGTCGACATCCTGGCCACCGCGATCGAAGACCTCAAAGGCTGCTGGCGCGTGGGCCGGGCGCTGACCACCGGCGCCCTGCCGCTGCGCGACCTGCAGGCCGCACTCGGCCGCGAACCACTGGTGCCCGGGGTACCTCGCGGCATGGTCGGTCAGATGGTGCGGTTCGGTCTGATCGGCATCGCCAGCACCATTGCCTATGCGCTGCTCTATCTTTCGCTGCATCCCGAACTCGGTGCGCAGGCCGCCAACCTGACGGCACTGCTGCTGACCGCACTGGCCAACACCGCCGCCAACCGGGCCTTCACCTTCGGTATCCGCGGCCGTGCCGGTGCGGCCCGCCATCACGTCCATGGCCTGCTGGTCTTCGGCTTCGGACTTGCCATCACCAGTGGCTCGCTCTACCTGCTACACCGCTTCGACCCGACCGTCGGCAAAGGTGTCGAACTCTCAATTCTGGTCGTGGCCAATCTTGTCGCCACCCTTGTGCGCTTTGTGGCGCTTCGGCGGGTGTTCGGCGCCTCGACCCGCTGACGCGATGACTGTCGCGGTCGATCCACCGAGAATTGGTACAGACCAGGCTATTCCGCGCCGCGCGCCGACGACCTCGCACCGGTGGGCGCTGCTGATGTTGTTGACTGGCACGGCGGTACTCTACCTGTGGGACCTGGACCGGTCGGGCTGGGCCAACGCGTTCTACTCCGCGGCCGCCCAGGCCGGCGCACAATCCTGGAAAGCACTCCTGTTTGGTTCGTCGGATGCGGCCAACTCGATCACCGTCGACAAACCCCCACTGTCACTGTGGCTTCCGTCGTTGGCCATCCGCATGTTCGGCCTCAACACGTGGAGCATTCTGGTACCCCAAGCCCTCATCGGGGTCGGGTCGGTGGCGCTGCTGTGGGGCACCGTGCGCCGGTCGTTCGGGGAGACGGCCGCACTGATCGCCGGCACGGTGCTGGCGCTGACTCCGGTGGCGGTGACGATCTTCCGCTTCAACAACCCCGACGCTCTGTTGGTCTTGCTGATGATCGCCGCGGTGTGGGCGCTGCTGCGGGCAGTCGACGACGGCCGGCTGCGCTGGCTGTTGCTCTGCGGTGCCTGCCTGGGGCTGGGGTATCTGACCAAACAGCTCGAGGTCGCACTCGTGATCCCGGCGCTGGCGGTCACCTATCTGCTGGCCGGACCGCGATCGCTGCTCGCCCGCGCCGGGCAGCTGATACTCGGACTCGGTGCGGCCGTGGTCGCCGCGGGGTGGTGGGTGCTGCTGGTGCAGCTGTGGCCGGCGGGCAAGCGGCCGTGGATCGGTGGGACGCAGACCAACTCGATTCTCGAGCTGACGTTGCGCTACAACGGGATCGGCCGGCTCAACGGTGACGAGCCGGGCAGCACCGGTTCACCGGGTTTCATCTCACCGGTCCACCTGGGTGGCCGGACGTCGGGACATCCCTGGGGGCAGCCCGGGATCGGCCGGCTGTTCGAACCGGAGCAGATCGGTGGTATCGGCTGGCTGTTGCCTGCCGCACTGGTCTTCGCGATCGCGCTGCTCGTCTGGTGCGCCCGCGCGCCGCGGCGAGACGGGCAGCGGGCCGCGGTGGGTGTCTGGGTGTTGTGGCTGCTGACGACTGGGCTGGTGTTCAGCTTCATGGCCGGTATCTTCCATCCGTATTACACGGTTGCGCTGGCCCCGCCGCTCGCGGCGTTGATCGGCATCGGGACTGTCGTGTGTTGGCGGGAACGTGAAAAAAGCTGGGCCAAGGGTGTATTGGCGACAGTTGTGGTGCTCACCACGGCGACATCGGTGCTCGTGCTGCGGCATGTGCGCGATTACCATCCATGGCTGCGGTGGGCGGTCCCGGTCGGTGCGGTCGTGCTGCTGGCCGCGATGATCCGCCGCATCCCGACACCGCTGATCGTCGCGGTCGCGGCGCTGGTTGCTCTCGGTGGCCAGGCCGCCTACAGCGTCACGACGGTGGTACGCGGCAACGTTGGTGCGATGCCGATCGCCGGACCGGTTCCCCGGGTCGTGACCGCGATGACCAAGGGCATCGGACCAGTCCAGCGGGCTGAGATTCGGGCGGCCACCGGACCCGGATTCCTGCTGCCAGCAGGATCACCCGGCTCTGGGATGCATCTGGCGGGGTGCACGCTGCTGGACTCGGGTGTGCCCGACCGGCGCCTGGTCGACCTACTCGACGCCAATGCGCAGCGGTACACCTGGGTGGCCGCCACCATCGGATCGGTCTGTGCGGCGGGCTATCAACTGGCCAGCGGCTACCCGGTGATGCCTGTCGGTGGCTTCAACGGCACCGATCCATCGCCGGCACCCGATGCCTTCCTGCGTCTCGCGTTGTCCAAGCGGATCCACTATTTCATCGTCACCAACCCGGTGCACGAGGACCGCTGGGGGCACCTGGACTCCAATGCGCTCATCCAGCAATGGGTTCAGCGCAACTTCACGCCCATGTATGTCGGCAGGGTACTGATCTACGACCTGACGACGTAGCTCAGGCCAACATCGCCGCGATCTCGTCGATCGACCAGGGTGGGCTGCCGTGGTGATCCCGGTAGCCGATCAGACTGGGGGAGGGTCGATCGAATCGACCGACGAAACCGCCTGCGGCGATGAAGATCTGTCCGGTGATCTTGCTGGCGAGGTCGCTGACCAGGTAGGCGTACATCGCGGCGACATATTCGGGCGCGGGCGCGTCGAGGGCTCCTTGAGCGCTGACCTCGTCGAGCATGCCACGCCGCTGCAGCGAGGCGATCTGTTCCTCGTAGTCGGTTCCGCTGGACAGCCGAGTCTTCGCGCCCGGGCATACCACATTCGCCCGCACCCCGTGCTCGGCCAATTCCGCTGCGATGGCCATGGTCAGCCCGTTCACCGCGCCCTTGCCTGCCGGATATCCGGTGCCACCGTAATCACCCAGGAACGCAAAGGAACTGGTGTTGACGATGGCGCCGCGGCCCCTGGCCACCATCTTCGGTGCTGCCGCACGGCAGGTGGCGAACACGGTGCCAAGGTGTACGTCGATGAGGTCGCGGAACTCGGCCGGTGTGACACGCAGGATCGACGACCCAGGGGGCTCGGGTGCCCCCGCACAGTTGACCAGCGCGTCGACCGCGCCGAACTCTTTCTCGCACAGCGTGATCAAGTCCTCGGCGACGGCCTCGTCGGCCGCCGAACCGGCGTGAGCCACGGCACGCCCACCGGCGTTGTTGATGGTGGCGACTGTCACTTCAGCGGCCGTCGCATCGCGGCCATTGACCACCACACCCGCACCGAGGTCGGCCAGCAATGCCGAGACGGCGCCGCCGATACCTCGCGAGCCGCCGACGACGACCGTGCCGAACCCTGCTAGCGGCTTCTCATTCACCGTCGGTTGAAGCCTGGCCGAACTGCATGCCGTCCATATTCCAGTAGCCGCGCATGTTGGTGATCAGACCGGCGTCGTTGACCTTGTAGGTGAACACGCCCCGCACCGTGCTGGTGAGACCGCCCTCGAACTGGCTGCGCAGCACCAGGATGTGGGCCACCTCGTAGGGTGAGCTGGACGGGAACGTCTCTTCGCAGGTGACGCGAAGGTTGTTGATCGAGATATTCGAGTCGTAGAAGCCCGCGACGGCCTCCTTGCCCCGCACACCGTCCCCGTCAGGGTTGGTGATGGCCTGCCCGATCGGATCTTCGATGACGACGTCGTCGGCCATCAGGGCCAGCCACCCTTCCCGGTTGTGCGACATCACGCACTTCCAGGATGCCTGCGAGGCGGCCAGCGCTGGTGTCAGTTCGGTAGTGGTCATGATTCCTCTCCTTGGTTGTCAGATACTGCAGGCGGCGCGAGCGCCATCTTCAGTGGCTTTGCGGATGAGTCCCAGCCCGGCGCAATCGCCGACGGCATGCAGCTTGGCGCTGGGCAGCCGGTCGGTGAGCGCGTCGAACAGCGCGGTGTCCGCCTCGGGATACCCGGCGATGATCACGCTGTCGGCAGACAGTTCCCGGTGGGTGCCGCCGTACGGAGTGAACGCCACTGAGTCGTCGGTGATGCGGTGCACCTCGGCGCGGACATGCACCGGAACGGCCAGGCGGTCGAGCCGGTCCATGTGCTCGGTGCGGCGTTTGAGACCGACCTCGGGGGCGATGGTGCGACCCGCCTCCAGAACTGTGACGAATCGGTCCTGGGCCGCCAATAATTCGGCGAGCTGGATCGAGGCGAGGCCGCCGCCCACGATGACGACGCGCCGGCCTATTGGCGGACGGGCTCCGCTGGCCAGCAGCTCGTTGAGGGCGGGGCCGCTGTGTACGCCCGGACAGTGATCGCCCTCGATGGCGGGCACCACCATGGTGGCGCCGGTCGCCACGATGACCGCATCGGGATCCAGGGCCGCGATCTCCTCGGCGTCGACCGGGTGCGACAGCTCCACCGACGCCGTGCTGCATGCGATTTCGCTACGCAGGTAGTTCAGGAACGGTTCGTTCTCGGGGTGCAGGATCGACGCCCACACCAACGCCCCACCGAGTTGCGCGTTCCGCTCGAACAAGCTGACCCGGTGCCCGCGTTCGGCGGCCACCCTGGCGGCTTCGAGGCCACCCGGCCCGCCGCCGATGACCACGACACGCTTGCGGTGGGTGACGGGGTGCGCTGCCAGCTCCCGTTCCTTGCCGGTGCGGGGGTTGACCGCGCAGTCGACCGAAAACCGTTGTTCCATGGCGTCGATGCAGTTCTCACACGAAATGCAGCGGCGAACCCGGTCGACATGTCCGGCCCGGACCTTGGCGGCCAGTTCGGGGTCGGCGAGCATAGGTCGTCCCATGGCGATGAAGTCCGCCCGGCCCTCGGCCAGGATCTGCTCGGCGCGAACTGGGTCGTGAATGCGGCCCACCGCGATCACCGGCACGTCGACCACCTGCTTGACTGCCGCGGCGGCGCCGACATTGATCGCATCGCCGTCGTCGGCGGCGTTGACCATCCCGGTGACCAGCCGGTCGATCACACCGCCGCTCACGTGAAAGGCGTCGACCCCGGCGGCCACCAGTTGCGGTGCCACCTGCGCAGTTTCGTAGCTCGGGCGCCCGCCGGCCACCCGCTCGTAGCCCGAGATCCGCAGGGTGATGGGCAGGGCGTCACCGATCTCGGACCTGATGGCCGCCAGCGTCTGCAGCACCACCGCGATCCGGCCGTTGACCGAATCGCCGCGGTAGTCATCGGTGCGCCGGTTACGTTGCGGGGCAAGGAAGGAGCCCAGGAACATATAGCCGTGGGCGGCGTGCAGTTCGATGCCATCGTAGCCCGCCTCTGCGGCGCGCCGGACCGCTGCCTTGAACAGGTCGATGATTTCGGTCAGCTGCGCAGTGGTCACCTCGGCAGACGGGCGCCCGGTCAAGTAGGACGGAATCACCGACGGGCCAAGGGAAGTGACGCCGTGCATCTCCGGGCCCAGCCCATCAGGGCCGGCGTGCACGATCTGCGGCTGGATCTTCGCGCCATGCTCATGAACCGCGTCGACCAGCGCGCGGTGCGCACTCACCGCCTCGTCGGTGCCGAGGTGCAGCCCACCCGGAGTCTCCGGGTGCAGGGGGTCGATGCCGGTGGCGCCCACGGTGATCAATCCGACCCCGCCCTTGGCGCGGGCGGCGAAATAGTCGCAGGTGCGTTCCGACGGAAGCCCGTCGGGGGCGCCGTACATGGTCTCCATCGGAGACATCACGAACCTGTTGCGCAGTTCCATCCGGCCGATCTGGCCGGGCCGCAACAGATTCGGGAAGGCATTCATGGGTGGCGTTTCATGAATTCCGGGCCGTGCCCGCGCCATAGGGCAAGGCGGGCACGGCCCGGAAGGTCCTCGGGCGAGACGCGCAGGTCAGCGGTCCTCGTCGGTGTAGCGGATGACGCCGCGGATGTTGCGGCCCTCGAGCATGTCCTTGTAGCCGTCGTTGATCTGCTCGAGTTTGTACTGGCGGGTGACCATATCGTCGAGGTTGAGCTTGCCCGCTTTGTACATCGACAGCAGCTGCGGGATGTCGAAGTGCGGGTTGCCGCCACCGAAGATGGTGCCCTGCAGGTTCTTCTGCATCAGGGTGAGCATGGCCAGGTTGATATTGGCTTCGTTCTCCATGATGCTGCCCATCGCGGTCAGCACGCAGGTGCCGCCCTTGGACGTGATGCCCAGGTAGCTGTCGACATCCTTGCCGTGCAGCTCGCCCACCGTGACGATGACCTTCTTGGCCATCAAGCCCCACGTGGTCTCCGCGATGCCCGCGGCCGCCGACTCGATGTCGGGGTAGACATGGGTGGCACCAAACTTCAGCGCTTGATCACGCTTCCACTCCACCGGGTCGATCGCGAAGACGTAGCGGGCGCCCGCGTTGACCGCACCCTGCAGCGCGGACATACCGACGCCGCCGACGCCGACGATCGCCACGTCGTCACCGGGACGGACATCGCCGCTGCGTACCGCTGAGCCGTAGCCCGTGGTGACACCGCAGCCCACCAGGCAGGCCACCTCGAACGGGATGGACTTGTCGATCTTCACCACCGAGCTCTTGTGGACGACCATGTAGGGCGAGAACGTGCCCAGCAGTGTCATCGGGAAGACGGGCTGACCCTTGGCTGTGATGCGGTGGGTGCCGTCGGAGACGGCCTGCCCACCGAGCAGCCCGGCGCCCAGATCGCAGAGATTGCGCATACCGGCCTGACAGGACGGACATGCACCGCAGGACGGGATGAAGGACAGCACGACGTGATCGCCGGGCTCGAGACCCTCAACACCCGGTCCGACCTCGGTGACGACGCCGGCGCCTTCGTGCCCGCCGAGCACGGGGAAACCGAACATCGGGATGCCACCGGTGACCAGGTGATGGTCCGAGTGACACATGCCCGAAGCTTCCATCTGGATTTTGACTTCGTCCTTGACCGGGTCGCCGATCTCGATTTCCTCGATCGACCACGGCTGGTTGAACTCCCAGATGAGAGCACCTTTTGTCTTCACAGCGAACCTCCACTCGCGAAACCCGACCCCGGTCTCCTCCAGGGCGGCCGGCCGTGCCGGATGGTCAATCTAGGCCAAAATTAGAACGTGTTCCTGCTCTGTTGACCATTATGACCTCCGTCACCTTCCGCGTCGCCGCCGGGGGCCATTACTTGACACCTGTCGAGTATTCACCAGATCGGAACGGGGGCCTCACCGAGGGGGTAGTAGCCAGCCAGCTTCTCGCCCGCGACGCTGCGCTCGATGCGCTTCTGCATGGTCGGCGTGAGGTCACCGGAGGAGATGAGCTTGACGAAGGCCTTCTGCACGTGGCCGAAGTCGAAGAAGTCGCGTTGCCACTCGATCAACAGGTCGTCATTGAGTCGGAACCAGCTGCCGCCGATGCCGTAGATCTCGTCGGTGCCACCGTCGCTCTTGTGCGCGATCTGCTTCCAGAAGCCGACGATCTCGTTCTGCTTCTCGTCGATCAGGACCTTCTGGTACTCGTAGACCCAGTTCTCCAGGCCTTCCATCTCCAGGCCCAGCGCGACGTCGCGGATCTGGTCCTTGCCCACGCACATGACGTCTTCCTTGGGCCCGATGTTCCAGCCGTAGGTGGCGTCATCGGTGTAGAACTCCGCCAGGTTCTTCCAGTCGCCGGCCTTCTCGCTGTCCTTGTTGGCCTGCAGCCAGCGGTCGGCCCAGTCTTCGAGTGCTTCGCGTTTGGAGGATGAAGTCATTGTTCCGCCTTCTCTTTCTCGGTAATGGCTAGGGCACGGGTGGGACACATCTCGACGGCCCGTTCGATATCGGGCCGTGCGTCGTCGGGCGGTTCGGTGTCGAGGATCTCCACCGCACCGCGCTTGGGAACCCGAAAAAAGTCGGGCGCTTCCAGCTCGCACATCGCGTGCCCCTGGCACAGATCGGCATCAAGCTCCACACGGTAACTGCCCATGGCTGACTCCTACGATGTGCGCTTGCGGTACCGGACCCGAGCGGGCCGAGCCAGCTGGACGACCATCTTGGAGTGGTCGTTGCGGTAGCTCTCGGGCGGCTGTGCCATCTCGAACTCGTACTCGCGCAACAGAACCGAGAAGATCGCCTTGATCTGCATCTGGGCGAACGCCGCACCGACGCAGCGGTGCCTGCCGGCGCCGAACGGAATCCACGTCCAGCGGTTGACGATGTCCTCTTGCCGGGGCTTCTCGTAGCGGTCCGGGTCGAAGGAGTCCGGATCGGGGAAGTCCTCGGGGATGCGGTTGGAGATCGCCGGTGAGGCGGCGACCATCTGACCCTTGTGGATCGGATAGCCCTGCACTTCGAACTCGTCCTGGGCCACCCGCATCAGGATGATCAGCGGTGGGTGCAGCCGCAGAGTCTCCTTGAGGGCGTTGTCGATCTTCGGAATCTGGCGCAGCGCATGGAAACTCACCTCCTGACCATCGGAGTACAGGTCGTCGAGTTCCTGCTGGACCTGGGCATAGTAGTCGGGGTGGCGCAGCAGTTCGATGAGCGTCCACGACGAGGTGCCCGAGCTGGTGTGGTGGCCGGCGAACATCAGCGAGATGAACATGCCGGTGACCTCGTTGGCCGAGAAGCGTGGATTGCCCTCTTCGTCCTTGATCGAGACCAGCACGTCGAGCAGGTCACGGTCGGTCTTATCGGTCGGCGGGTTGGCGATGCGCCCGTTCATGACCTCTTGAACCAACGCCACCAAGTTGACCCTGGCTTCGTCGCGGATGCGGAAGCTCTCGATCGGCAGGTAGGGGTCGACGTAGCAGAGCGGATCGGTGCCGCGCTCGAGCAGGTGGTAGTAGTTCGCGAACCGGGAATCGAGCTGGTTGCGGAACTTGCACCCGATCAGGCACGCCGTCGAGGTGTAGATAGTCAGCTCGGCGAAGAACTCCAACAGGTCGATTTCTCCACTGTCGCCCCAGTTCTCGATCATCTTGCGGACTTCGCCCTCGATGGTGGCGGCGTGGCCCTTCATCTGCTCGCCGCGCAGCGCGGTGTTGTGCAGCATCTCGGCGCGACGCTCGGGGTCGGCGTCGAACACCACCCCCTCACCGAAAATCGGCGTCATGAATGGGTAGGCCTCGGCCTGGTTGAGGTCGGCGTCGGGGGAGCGGAAGAAGAACTCGTTGGCCTCCGTGCCGGTCAGCAGGATGACCTGCTTGTCGGCGAGCTGGAACCAGCCGAGGTCACCGCACTCCTCGCGAATGCGCTTCATCAGGCCGATCGGGTCGGTGCGGAATTCCTCGAGATGGCCGTGTTCCTCTTCGCCACCCGAGACGCGCTGCACTTCCTTGGTGATCGTCACAGTGCCGATTCCCTTCTCGCTTCGCTCGTGCCCGCCGACGGCATCCCTTCCTCGCCAAGGGCGAGTTTTTGGCGGTCTCTGTTGTCGGCCAGCGGAGCTTCGGGCTGGAGCTCCATATTCGCGATGAACCCGCCGCGCGGCGTCTCCGCGACGAACGTGATGGCGCGGGCCAGGTCGGCTGCACGCAGGAAGTAATCGTGTCGGGCCTGTCCCCATTTGGCCCAATCCTCCAGTGCGGGGCCGATTTTCTCGGCGGGCAGGCTCCAGCCCATCGAGGTCTTCGTCGGGCCGGGGTGCACGATCGAGGCACGCACACCGGTGCCTTCGAGCTCCATCTGGAAGTTGGTCACCATCGCGACCAGCGCGGCTTTGGCCGCACCGTAGGCGCCCATGTGGGGACGCTGGCGCAGCGACACATCAGAGCCGACGAAGATCACGTCGCCGCGCTGGCGTTCCAGCATGCCCGGCAGCACCGCGTTGGCCAACCGGAACGCGCCGACGAGGTGGATCTGCAGCTGTGAGTCGAACTCCTCGGTGGTGATTTCGGCGAGCTTGCCGAAGTAGGTGTCCCCGGCGCCGGCCACCAGCACCTCGATCTCTCCGAGCGCCTCAGTTGACTGTGCGACAAACGAGTTCACTGAATCAGGGTCGGTGACGTCGAGGTGAAAGCCGACTGCTTCGCCGCCGTCGGCATTGATCTTGCCGACGATGTCGGCGAGCTTGTCGAGTCGGCGGGCACCCAGCGCGACGGGGAACCCGTGCGCGGCGAGCTCGAACGCGGTGGCCTCTCCGATGCCGGACGAGGCGCCGGCGACGATGGCGGGCCGGCGGTCGGGAAGGGGAGCAAAACGGGGCAATTCAACGGCTCCTTCTAGCGAGACTGCACTGTGATGGGCAGATGGGCGAAACCGCGGACGTTGCTGGAGTGGACGCGTACCGAGTTGGCCTCGTCGACTTCATAACCACGGATGCGTTTGAGCAACTCCTCCAAGGCCACTCGTGCCTCCATACGGGCCAGGTGGGCGCCCAGGCAGAAGTGCGCACCGCTGCCGAAGCTCTGCAGCTTGGCGCCAATGTCACGGCCGATGAGGTAGTCGTCGGGGTTCTCGAATGCCCGCTCGTCGCGGTGCGCCGATCCCGGCAGGAGCAGCACCACGTCGCCGTCGGGAATGGTGGTGTCGTAGAGGGTCAGTTCACCGGCGACGGTGCGGGCCAGGATCTGGCTGGACGTGTCGTAGCGCAGGGTTTCTTCGACCCACAGCGGCACCCGGGACAGGTCGGTATAGACGTCGGCCAGCTGATCGGGGTTCTTGTGGCCCCAAAACGCGGCATTGGCAAGCAGTTTGGTGGTGGTCTCGTTACCGGCAATGACCATGAGGAACATGAAGCCGAGGATCTCGTCGTCGGTGAGCCGGTCGCCGTCGATCTCGGCCTCCAGCAGCGCCGAGGTGAGATCGTCGGTCAGGTTCTTGCGCCGCTTTTCCACCATCGCCTGGTAGTAGACGATCAGGTTGAGCGACGCCTCGACGGCCTCCGGCGGCACATCGGTGACACCCTCGTCACGGTGCATCACGCCATCGGCCCAGGCCCGGACCTGAACACGGTCGGCTTCGGGCACTCCCATCAGTTCGGAGATGACGTCCATCGGCAGCTTGCCCGCGAACTCGTCGACGTAGTCCACGGTTTCGCCGGCGGCAGCCTTCTCCATCATCGTGTCGAGGTGTTTGACGGCGATCTCGGTGACGCGGGGCTCCAGCTCACGAATCCGCCTAGGGGTAAACCCCTTTGAGACCAGGGTCCGCAGGCGAAGATGCGAGGGATCGTCCATGGCCAGGAACGACATCGTTTTGGATGCGTGCGGGCCGCGGGAGACCGGGTCCAGCGAGACGCCGTATTTGTTGGACAGCGTGGTGCTGTTACGGAAACCCTGAATCACGTCCTGGTGCCGGGAGAGCGCCCAGAACTTGAGGTCCTCGTTGTAGTACAGCGGAGCCTCGTCGCGCAGCCGCTTGTAATACGGGTAGGGGTCCTCGTGGAAGTCGTAGTTGTAGGGATCCAGCACCACGTCTGGACTCTGTACGTTCATTCGTTCTCTCCCAAAATAAGTCCCGCGACATAGCCAATCCGGTCGGCGACCTGGTGGTAGCTCATGGCACCGGTACCAGCGTGGACGAGTGCGCCGTAGTAGGTCATCTCCAATGCGGACACGATCTGCGGATCGGCGTCCGGCCCCAGTGCCGACCTGATTCGTTTGTGAATCTCGGCCCCGATGCGGTCGCGCGCCGGGTGCACGCCGGCATCATTGCTCAACACAGCGGTGGTGCAGGCCGCGGCGAACTCCGGCTCGTCGGCCACCATCAGCGCCAGGCTGCGAAGCGACTGCTGGACGCGGTGCAGGCGGGTGTCGTTCACGTCGGTGAAGTAGGGAACCTGTCGCATCAGATCGAGGTACACCTCGGCGATCAGATGGTTCTTCGACGAGAAATAGGTGTAGGCCGTTGCCGGTGCCACCTTCGCGCGAGCCGCGACGGCCCGCACCGTCAGATCGGCGTACGACGTTTCGCGCAGCATCTCCATGCCGGCCCGCAACACCTTGCGGAACGTTTCTTCCTGGCGGCGATTGCGCGGTGCGTCGTCACCATCTGGGGTGACGGCTAGCACGGCATCGCTGGACACATGTCCAAGTTATCGGACTGATGCCACCGTAGGCAAGTGGTTGCGCTGAAGTGCCAGTTCATAAGCACAATCGAGGTGGCTTTACTGAAGAGTCTTGCACCACGGACGCGTCTGCGACTATGGTGCGGAAGACGGAATCTCGGACACGTGTCCAACGAAGTAGACGGGAGTCGGGATGGCGATTGCGGCCGACAGGAACAGCGATCTCTTCATCGACGGGAAGCTGGCGCCGGGTGGCAACGGCAGATATCCGACGATCAACCCGGCGACTGAGGAGATCTTGGGGACGGCCGCCGACGGTGATGCCGAGGACATGAGTCGGGCCATCGACGCCGCGCGCCGTGCCTTCGATACCACCGACTGGTCGACCAACACCGAACTTCGGGTGCGGGGCATCCGTCAGCTTCGCGACGCGATGAAAGCCAACGTCGAGGAGCTGCGCGAAATGACGATGGCTGAGGTGGGTGCTCCGCGCATGCTGACCGCGGCCGCTCAGCTCGAGGGGCCGGTCGAGGACCTGTCCTTCAGCGCCGACACCGCCGAGGCCTACTCGTGGCGGCAAGATCTCGGTGTCGCCTCGCCGATGGGTATCAAGACCCAGCGCACCATCGTCCGGGAGGCGGTCGGCGTCGTCGGCGCCATCACCCCGTGGAATTTCCCGCACCAGATCAACCTCGCCAAGCTCGGCCCCGCGCTGGCGGCGGGCAACACAATCGTCCTCAAGCCCGCACCCGATACCCCGTGGTGCGCCGCGGTCCTCGGCGAACTGATTGCCGAGTACACCGATATCCCACCGGGTGTCGTCAACATCGTCACTTCCAACGACCACTCGGTCGGGGCGCTGCTGTCCAGTGACCCGCGGGTCGACATGGTGTCGTTCACCGGCTCGACCAATACCGGCCGCGCGGTGATGGCCGCCGGCGCGGCCACCATCAAGAAGGTCTTTCTGGAGCTCGGCGGCAAGTCGGCATTCCTGGTGCTCGACGACGCCGACCTGGCCGGGGCGTGCTCGATGGCAGCATTCACCGCCTCGATGCACGCCGGCCAGGGCTGCGCGATCACCACCCGCCTGGTGGTGCCGCGGGCGCGCTACGACGAAGCGGTCGAGGCCGCCGCGGCGACCATGGTTGGTATCAAGCCGGGTGATCCGACGAATCCCGGAACCATTTGCGGCCCAGTCATTTCCGAGCGTCAACGAGACAGGGTGCAGTCTTACCTCGACCTCGCGATCGAAGAAGGTGGCCGGTTCGCGTGCGGTGGTGGCCGGCCGGCCGATCGCGACACCGGGTACTTCATCGAGCCGACGGTGATCGCCGGACTGGACAACAGTGCCCGGGTGGCGCGCGAGGAGATCTTCGGCCCGGTGCTGACGGTCATCGCGCACGACGGCGACGACGACGCGATCCGCATCGCCAACGATTCGCCGTTCGGCCTGTCGGGCAGCGTGTTCAGCGGCGATCCCGAGCGCGCCCAAGCGGTCGCGGACCGGCTGAGGGTCGGCACGGTCAACGTCAACGGTGGGGTGTGGTACTCCGCGGACGCGCCGTTCGGCGGTTACAAGCAGTCCGGGGTCGGCCGGGAAATGGGCTTGGCCGGCTTCGAGGAGTACCTCGAGCTGAAAGTTATTGCCACAGCGGTGTAGTCACTTCGAGTGGCCCCACTGGCACGCGAATCTTAGAGAGGAACCTACATGGGACAGTTCGACGACAAGGTGGCCATCGTCACCGGCGCGGGCGGCGGGATCGGCCAGGCTTATGCCGAGGCCCTCGCCCGGGAGGGTGCGGCCGTGGTGGTGGCCGACATCAATATCGAAGGCGCGCAGAAAGTCGCCGACGGGATCTTGGGTGAGGGCGGCACCGCGCTCGCGCTGCCTGTCGACGTCAGCGACCCGGTGTCGGCCAAGGCGATGGCAGATCAGACGCTGGCCGAGTTCGGCGGCATCGACTACCTGGTGAACAATGCCGCGATCTTCGGCGGGATGAAGCTGGACTTCCTGATCACCGTGGACTGGGACTACTACAAGAAGTTCATGAGCGTGAACCTCGACGGCGCGCTGGTATGCACCCGCGCGGTCTACCGGAAGATGGCCAAGCGCGGCGGCGGTGCGATCATCAACCAATCGTCAACGGCGGCATGGCTGTACTCGAATTTCTACGGCCTGGCCAAGGCCGGAGTGAACAGCCTCACCCAACAGCTGGCGACCGAACTCGGTGGCCAGAACATCCGGATCAACGCGATCGCGCCCGGCCCGATCAACACCGAGGCCAACCGCACCACCACTCCGCAGGAGATGGTCGCCGACATCGTCAAGGGAATCCCGTTGTCACGGATGGGTGAGGTCGACGATCTGGTGGGCATGTGTCTGTTCCTGCTGTCGGATCAAGCCAAGTGGATCACCGGCCAGATCTTCAACGTCGACGGCGGACAGATCTTCCGCTCATGAGCGACCTCAAGGTCGGCTACATCGGGCTGGGAAACCAGGGTGCGCCGATGGCCAAGCGGCTCGTCGAATGGCCGGGTGGACTCATCGTCTTCGATGTGCGGACCGAGGCCATGACGCCGCTGGCCGAACTCGGGGCCACGCTGGCGGACAGCGTCGCCGATGTGGCGAAAGCCGACGTCATCGAAGTGACCGTGCTCAACGACGAGCAGGTGCGCGACGTCGTCGGTCAGCTCGCCGAGCACGCCAAGCCGGGAACGGTCATCGCGATTCATTCCACGATCGAGCCGGACACCGCATCCGAGCTGGCGGAGCAGTTGCGCCCCAAAGGCATTCACGTCGTCGACGCGCCGGTCAGCGGTGGCGCGGGGGCCGCAGGCAAGGGCGAGCTCGCGGTCATGGTCGGCGCCGATGACGACGCGTACGAACTGGTCAAGCCGGTGTTCAAGCAGTGGGCATCGATGGTGGTCCGCGCCGGCGAGCCGGGAGCAGGCACCCGGATGAAGCTGGCCCGGAACATGTTGACCTTCATCGGTTTTGCCGCCGCGTGTGAGGCAGCGAAGCTCGCCGAGGCAGCCGGGATCGACCTGCAGAAACTCGGCCGGGTGGTCCGGCACAGCGACGCACAGAGCGGTGGCCCCGGTGCCATCATGGTCCGTGACGACACCAAACCGCTGCAGCCCGACCACTTCGTCTACGACATGTTCATCCATACCCGGGGGTTGGCCGAGAAGGATCTGACGCTGGCGCTGGGTCTCGGTGAGGCCAACGGCGTTGAACTGCCGTTGGCGCAGATAGCACTACGGGACCTGGCCGCCGGTCTCGGTGTCCCCTATACGAAGGAGTGACGATGGACGAGTTGCGCCGCAAGGGGCTGGACAAGATGAACGAGGTCTACGGCTGGGAGATGCCGGACTCGCCGGGTGACTATTTCGCGCTCACCGCCGACCACCTGTTCGGCACGATCTGGACGCGGCCGGGATTGTCCATGCGGGACAAGCGGATCATGACGCTGACCGTCGTCACTGCCCTGGGCATCTCGGATCTGGCCGAGATCCAGGCCAACGCCGCCCTGCACAACGAGGAGCTCACGCCCGAGGAACTCAAGGAGATGGCGATCTTCCTGACCCACTACCTCGGTTTCCCGCTGGGCTCGAAGCTCGACGGCGTCGTCACCAAGGTCGTGTCCAAGCGCAAGAAGGCCGCCGAGGCCGGCCAGGCCGAAGACAAGAAGGCCAACGTCAACGACGCCCTCAAGATGCACAGCGGTAAGAAGCTCGAGGATTAGTCGCTCGGCGAGCCTGTCGCTGTCGACACGTCTACTCGGACTTTTGCTCGATGACAACAGGTTCGGCGAGGCGCTTCTTCGCCACGACGAAGTATCCACGCGGCGTGTCCGGTACATCTGCGGGTGTGACCGGGGCGTACCAGCGATTCCACCGGTTGCCGGGTTCTGCGATATCGGTGACGTCGGCTGACCACCCGCGATCGCGCAGCAATTCCGCGGGATCGTCGGTGCCGAACAGCCAGGGCGCTCCGTTGGCGGCCATCGACTTCAGCAGCTCCGCCATGAACGGCGCCTCCAACAACGACTTCCCGACGACGTCGTAGCACAGCACCGACTCCGGCGCCGCCAGCGCGTCGATGCGCTCGAAGAGTCGATGCACCGCCTCTTCGTCCAGGTATTGCAAGAGGCCTTCGGTCAGCCACACCGAGGGTGCCGTCGCGTCGAAGCCTGCCGCACGCAGCACAGCGGGCCAGTCGTCGGCGAGATCGACCCCGATCGGCACCCGCGTGCACGAGGGGGTGGTGTCGGCGAGTAACGCGTTCTTCGCGGCGATGACAGCCGGCTGGTCGAGCTCGAACACTCCTGTGCCTGCCGGCCAGTTCAGCCGATAGGCCCGGGCGTCCATACCCGCGGCGACCAGCACGACCTGTCGGCAGGATGAGGCTGCATGCTGCAGGGCATCGTCCCAGAATCGGGTGCGTACCACGATCTGCATGGTGGTGCGCTCACCTGAGGTGGCCAGCGCCGCTTCGAGGATCCGGTGGCCGGTCTCGCCGGCGAGCTTGTCGGCGAACGGATCGGTGAACAGCCGATCCTCCCGGGCTGATTCGCGGGCGCGGATCGCCGCCACCAACAGTGCAGTGTCGGCCACCGCGTCTCGTCTGGATCCCATCCCCCCGATGGTGTCAGCCCGGCCATCGCGCGAAGTAAGCACCCGCGGCATGGCCAGCGCAATCCCGCCCGCATAACAAAGAGGTCCGTAAGACAACGGTAAGGAAACGGGCAGATCGCAAACGGTTATCGCGTCGTGTCTCAAATGTGACATTTGTGGACCAGTGTTACCAAAGTGAAATCGAGGGGCTAGAGCCTCGATCCAAGGGCAGGAGTGGCAATGACTTCTATGACCGCGTATGAATCGTGGACTGCCGACTCGTGGACTGCCCCGACCATGCTCAGCCTGTGGACCGAACCAGCGCCCAAGCAGGCCAGGATCGTTCGCCAAGTCTCGCAGTTGGTCAAGGTCGTCGACACGACCGTGACGGTGCTCTGCCCGCCGGTGGTGTCGGTATGTGCGATCTTCGCCGCCATGATGTGGCCCGGCCCTGTGCTCGCCGAGAACATCGGGCACGCGGCGACGCCGATCAATGCGCAGCTGCAGGACGGCGCCCCGGCTCCCTAACCGCTTGGGCTGGTCGACGGGTGATCCAGGCCGAGTAACGCCCCACCCACCCAGCGGCGCAGATACCGGCGCAGTTCGTCCCCGCGTCGCGGTGGCCGCCCCGGGTCGACCATGAACGACTGGACGATCCGCAGCAGATGCTCGCCGAGCTCGTCAAGATCGCTATCGCTGAATCCGTGTGCGGCCCAATCGACATCGAAGCGGCGCAGTAGCGAGCCGGCGAACGCCAGCGCGACATCCGAGGTGACCTCGGCACTGAACGCGCCGACGCGCTCAGGCCCGAGCAGTAGGCCCATATGTTTGTCGTGCGGCAGCGCTTCCACCGCGGCCGCAATACCTTCTGTCACCGCCTCGGCCGGATCGGTGATGCCGGAGAGGTGGCTGGCCATCCGGTCGAGGAATCCCGCCGCGGACGCCATGGCCGCGGCCTGCAACAGCGCGTCGGTGCTGGGGAAGTAGCGATACACCGTCTGACGGGTCACCCCAAGGGTGCGGGCGACGTCGGCGATGCTCAGGTCTGCGCCGCGGGCGTCGATGGCTTTGTTCGCCGCGGCCAGGATCCGGGCGACGGCCTCTTCGTCGGTGGCGGGCGCCGATCCCGACCAGCCGTGGGTTCGCATGATCTACCCGCCCACTGCCACGGAGAATGCCACGCCACCGAAGAACAGCGCCGCGAGGCACAGCACAAGAGTGCCAACAGCGAAGGGCCAGGCCCGCTTGCGCCGGGCCAGCGCGACAATGGTGACGATGCTGCCGGCCACCACCACCAGCGCGGCGATGGCCACCGCGCTCAGCACCGAGGTGACGGCCCCCTCGACGCTGCACGTGGCGGGCGGGCAGTAGTCCAGGAAAGCGAGCATGAATAGGCCGAGAAAGGCTCCGCACGCGCCCATTAACACCGTCAACACCATCAGGATGATCGAGATCGTCAGGTCGGCCGCCGACCGCGGCGGCGTGGCGGGCGGTGGCGGATAGCCCGGATAGCCCATGACCCGGGATGTTATCGGGGCCGTTGCGCTAGTGGTACGCGACGGGCAGTTCTTTGACCCCGTTGAGCCAGCCCGACCGCAGCCGCTCCGGCTCACCGAGCTTGCTGATATCCGGGATCTGATTGGCGATCTCGTTGAAGATCAGCTTGATCTCCATGCGCGCGAGGTTGGCCCCGATGCAGAAGTGCGCGCCGTTGCCGCCGAACCCGAGGTGCGGGTTCGGGTCGCGCAGGATGTTGAACTGGAACGGGGCGTCGAAGACGTCCTCGTCGTAGTTCGCCGAGCTGTAGAACAGGCCCGCACGCTGGCCCTCGCGGATCGTGACGCCGCCGATTTCGACGTCCTGCAGCGCGGTGCGCTGGAAGCAGTGCACCGGGGTGGCCCAGCGGACGATCTCATCGGCGGTGGTCTCGGGCCGCTCGCGCTTGAAAAGCTCCCACTGATCCGGGTTTTCGAAGAAGGCGTTCATCCCGTGGGTCATGGCGTTGCGGGTGGTTTCGTTGCCGGCCACCGCGAGCAGGATCACGAAGAACGCGAACTCGACCTCGCTCAAGGCCTCACCATCGATATCGGCCTCTACCAACCGAGTGACGATGTCGTCGGCCGGGCACTTCCTGCGCTCCTCGGCCATCGAGTAGGCGTAGCCCATCAGCTCGGCGTTGGCGACGATCGGGTCGACGTCGTTGAAGTCCGGATCGTCGGTGTTCATGATGCTGTTGGTCCAGTGAAAGAGCTTCTGGCGATCGGCTTCCGGCACGCCGAGCAGGTCGGCGATCGCCAGCAGCGGCAGCTGCATCGCGATGTCGTCGACGAAATCCCCGGTGTCCTTGGCTGCGGCCGCGGCCACGATGTCGCGGGCGGCATCGGCCAGCTTCTCCTCGAGCTTGGCCACCGCGCGTGGGGTGAACAGCCGCGAGACCAGCTTGCGCAGCCGGGTGTGTTCGGGTGCGTCGTGGTTGATCAGCAGCGCCTTGGTGATCTCCACCTGGTCTTTGGTCATGTCGTCGGCGAAGCGCATCACCACGCCTTGGGCGTTGGTCGACCACAGGTGGCTGTCGCGGGAGATGTCGCGGATGTCGCGGTGCTTGCTGATCACCCAATAGCCGCCGTCGTCGAAGACGGTGCTGCCCGGGGCCTGCTCGTTCCACCACACCGGTGCGGTCTGGCGGAGCTGCGCGAACTGGGCGACGGGCATGCCCTCTTTGATCAGGTCAGGGTCGGTGAAGTCGAAGCCCGCTCCAAACGGGCACACGCTCGCGGTGGTCATGGTCTCCCTCGCTGTTCATGTGATGTAGCGCACCTTGGCATTGACCATACACTGTGAAGTTGAGTGTATGCCCGCTACTTTCGGTGGATGACTTTTCCCCCCGACCTCGCGGAACTTCTACGCCGGCGTGCGTTGACCGAGGACGCCGCGCGCCCCGGCGCGGTGGCGCGCAGGCATGCCGCGGGCGGCCGCATGGCCCGGGAGAACATCGCCGACCTGGTCGATGCGGATTCCTTCGTCGAGTACGGGCGATTCACGATCGCCGCCCAGCGCCGCCGTCGCGACCTCGACGACTTGATCGCTCGGACGCCGGCCGACGGGCTGATCGCCGGAACGGCGACGATCAACGGTCACGCGTGTGCGGTGCTGTCCTACGACTACACGGTGCTGGCCGGCACTCAGGGTGAGTTCGGGCACCGCAAGAAGGACCGGCTCTTCGAGCTCATCGAGCGGATGCGACTGCCCACCGTCTTCTTCGCCGAGGGCGGTGGCGGCCGGCCCGGCGACACCGACTACCCCACGGTGTCGTCGCTGCAGACGCGGGCCTTCAAATTGTGGGCGGCGCTCTCCGGAGTGGTGCCGCGCATCGCGGTCGTCAAGGGGCGCTGCTTCGCCGGCAACGCGGTCATCGCCGGTTGCTCAGATCTGATCGTGGCCACCGCCGACACCTCGATCGGCATGGGCGGGCCGGCGATGATCACCGGGGGCGGACTCGGCGATGTCGCGCCCGACGCCGTCGGCCCGATCTCGGTGCAATCACCCAACGGTGTCGTCGACGTCGTCGTGGCCGACGAAGCCGAGGCCGTGGCCGTCACCAAGCGCCTGATCGGGTACTTCCATGGCCCCTCAGCGCCCGGCCCGGCTGCGGACCAAACCTCGTTGCGCACAGTCATTCCTGAACGAGCCCGGCGTGCCTACCCGATCGCACCGATCATCGAGACCCTCGCCGACCTCGACTCGGTCACCTTCCTGCGGGAGAAGTTCGCCCCGGAGATGGTTACCGCGCTGGCCCGGATCGAGGGCCGTCCGGTAGGCGTCATCGCCAACAACACGATGGTCATGGCAGGCGCGATCACTGCGGCGGCCGCCGACAAGGCAGCGCGCTTCCTGCAGCTGTGCGACACCTTCGGTCTTCCCGTTGTCTCCCTCATCGACTGCCCCGGCTACATGGTCGGCCCGGCCGCCGAGGCCGAGGCGCTGGTTCGGCGCGCCTCCCGGATGCTGGTCGCGGGTGCCGCGATTCGGGTGCCGCTGGTGGCGGTGATACTGCGGCGCGGCTACGGGCTGGGCGCGCAAGCGATGGCCGGGGGCAGCCTGCACGAACCACTGCTGACCGTGGCTTGGCCCGGCGCACACCTCGGCCCGATGGGGCTCGAGGGTGCGGTGCGCCTGGGCATGCGCAAGGAGCTGGAAGCCATCGAAGACGAGGCCGAGCGCGAACAGCTGGTCCGGGAGGCGACTGCGGCCCTGGAGGAGAACGCCAAAGCGCTCAACGCCGCGCAGATGTTCGAGGTCGACGACGTCATCGACCCGGCGCAGACCCGTGGCGTGATCGCCGCGACGCTGACCGCCGCGACGGCGCGCGGCGAACTCCCGCCGTTAAGGCGGTTCGTCGACACCTGGTAGCAGCGGTGAGCGATAGGGTGTGAACCTGTGCGCGTCCTCGTGATCGGATCTGGTGCCCGCGAACATGCCCTGCTACTGGGCCTGCGCCAAGACGCCTGCGTCGACTTCCTGGCCGTCGCGCCCGGCAACGCCGGCACCTCGGCGGTTGCTGAGCAGCACGATGTCGACGTCACCTCTGCCGAAGCTGTCACCGCATTGGCCCGACAGCTCGCGGTCGACCTGGTGATCATCGGCCCCGAGGTGCCGCTGGTTCTCGGGGTGGCCGACGCGGTGCGCGCGGCAGGCATCGCCTGCTTCGGCCCGTCGAAGGATGCCGCCCGAATCGAAGGCTCCAAGGCGTTCGCCAAGGACGTGATGGCCGCCGCCGGTGTGCTCACCGCCGGCAGCGAGACGGTCGACAACCCGGCCCGTCTTGACGCCGCGCTGAACCGCTTCGGGCCGGCGGTCGGTCAACCTGCGTGGGTGGTCAAGGACGACGGGCTGGCCGCGGGCAAGGGCGTGGTGGTGACCGCCGACCGTGATGTAGCTCGCGCGCATGCCGCGTCGTTGCTGGACTCCGGGCATCCGGTACTGCTGGAGTCCTTCCTCGACGGGCCCGAGGTATCGCTGTTCTGTCTGGTCGACGGTGCGACCGTGGTCCCACTGCTGCCAGCCCAGGACTTCAAGCGGGTCGGTGACAACGACGCCGGACCCAATACCGGTGGTATGGGCGCGTATTCGCCGCTGCCGTGGCTACCTGCGGAAGCGACGGCCGCCATAGTCAGCGGTGTCGTCGAACCCGTTGCCGCCGAGCTTGTTCGGCGTGGTTGCCCGTTCTCCGGCCTGTTGTATGCGGGGTTGGCGATGACGTCTTCCGGCCCCGCGGTAGTCGAATTCAACTGCCGGTTCGGGGATCCCGAGACCCAAGCTGTGCTGGCGCTGCTCGAATCCCCGCTGGGCCAGCTGCTGCACGCCACGGCTACCGGAACGCTCGCCGACTTCGGCCCACTGAACTGGCGCGATGGGTACGCCGTCGCCGTCGTGGTGGCCGCCGAGAACTATCCGGGCCGCCCGCGGCTCGGTGACGTGATCACCGGTTCGGAGGTCGATGGTGTCCTTCATGCCGGCACCGCCCGGCGTGACGATGGCGCCGTCATTTCGTCTGGTGGACGGGTGCTCTCGGTCGTGGGCACTGGCACCGACCTGGTCGCTGCGCGCGAAGTCGCCTACCGAACGGCGGCAGCGATTCGCTTGCCCGGCAGCCATTTCCGCACCGATATTGCCCTGGCGGCAGCGCAAGGGCGGGTCACGCTAGCTTGACGGGCAACCGCTTCACGCCGTGAATGACGTTGCTGTGCAGGTATTCCGGCTCGCCGACCTCGACCTCCGGTAGCCGGGTGAGCAGCTGGTGGAACAAGTGCCGTAGCTCGGTCCTGGCCAGATTGGCGCCGAGGCAGAAGTGTGGTCCACCGCCGCCGAAACCGAAGTGTGGGTTGGGTGATCGGGTGATGTCGAACTCGCCCGGGCGGTCGAACACTGCTTCGTCGCGGTTGGCCGAACAGTAGAACAGCGCGACCTTCTCGCCGGCCTTGATCGTGGTGCCGGCCACCTCGGTGTCGACCGTGGCATGCCGGGCGAAGTTGAGCACGGGGGTTGCCCAGCGGATGAACTCCTCGGCGGCCGGACCGATGTGTGCGTCGAAATCCTCGAGCAGCCAAGCCTTCTGGTCTGGATTGTCGGCCAGCGCCTTGAACGCGTGCGAGGTGGTCTGCTTGGTGGTGTCGTTGCCGGCGGCGCCCAGCAGCACCATGAACGACCCGATCTGGATGTCGGTGAGCTGGTGGCCGTCCACCTCGGCGTTGACGATATTGGTCATCAGATCGTCGTGTGGTTCGCGGCGGCGCAGCTGGGCCAGCTCGATACCCGAGCTGGTCAGGATGCCGATCTGGGTCAGCGCGTGAGTGGCGCGTTCGGTGAAACTGGCGTAGTCGTCGTCGGTGGCGCTGAACAGACTCTCGGCCGCATACGCGACAGCCTCCTGATCGGCGGGGGCGATGCCGATCATGTCCGAGACGGTCCGCATCGGGAGCTTGGCCGAACACTCGGTGACGAAGTCGATTTCCGCACCGTCGCAAAGCTTTTCGATCAGCCGGTCGACGATATCGGCGGCATTGGCCTGAATCTGGGCCTCGATGCGGCGAACCTGCTTCGGCGTGAACGCGGCGCTGATCAGGCGCCGATACACGGTGTGCTCCGGCGGGTCCATGGCCAGGAAGAAACTGGTGGCCTGCTGCACCTCGGCAGGGAGGGGGTCGACGCTCATGCCCAGTGCCGAGCTGAAGATCTCGGTGTGTTGGCTGACGTACTTGATGTCGGCGTGGCGGGTGATGGCCCAGTAGCCGGTCTCTGTGTGTGGGAAGACCGAAGACACCGGCGCATGCCAGGACAGCCCGTCGGCGGCGCGCAGCCGCGCGAATGTATGGTCGCGGGTGGCCAAGTCGGCGGTCCAGAAGTTCGGTGCCGAAATGTCCAGCGGGTGGTAAGGCCGGGGAGATAGCGGCAGGCTGTCGACGGTCATGATCTCCTCGGTGGCGCTTCCGAAAGGCTTATCGAATGGCTGACAGTAACAGCGACTGTAGACAATTCTAGAACGGGAGACAATCATGGCCGACGTGGCACCGGACCGCCGGGCGGCGTTCACGGCCGAGCGTGCCGACATGCTGGCCTTCTGCGGCGGTCTCGATCCCGTCGAGTGGCGGATGGACAGCCGTGCCCAGGGCTGGCGCATCCAGGATGTCCTCGCCCACATGGGCACCGGCTGCCGCGCGCCGTTCAGCCTTGGTGCGGTGAAGTTCATGCGGGGCAACGACATCGAGAACGCCAACGATCTGATGGTCGACACCCGGCGGGACTGGCCGGTGTCACAAGTCCTCGCCGAGTACCGCCGGTGGAGCGGTGTGGTCGCCGTCGTGTTCCCGCTCGTCGGCGGCAGCCCGCTTGGCCGGGTCCGGATGCCGCTGGCTGAACTGGGCCGATTCCCGGTCCAGCTGCTGTCCAGCGCGATGGTCTTCGACCACCACACCCACCTTCGTCACGACATGGCGCCGGCGTTGGGGCGGCCCGCGCCAGGCACCGACGCCAACCGGATGTCCGTCGTCCTGGAATGGATGATGGCGGTGCTGTCGAACCAGATGCGCACGGCGGCGCCGGCGTGGCTGGACCGACCCCTGGCGATCACGTTGACCGGGCCTGGCGGCGGCACCTGGCGCGTCGCGCCCGACGGCTCGGTCACACCGGGCTCGCCGAATGGATCGGTCGCACAGATCACCGGTGTGGCGTGTGAGTTTCCGGAGTGGGGGACTCAACGGGTCGGCTGGCGTGATCGCGACGTGCGGATCAGTGGCGACGCCGACTACGCGGAAGTGTTTCTCGACACCGTCAACGTGGTCTAAGCCGTCAGCAAGGGGGCCATCCAGGTCAGCTCGCCGGGGAGTTGCGAGCTCCAGTAGCCGCCGTCGTGCCCGCCCGGCGAGAAGCCGCCGGCAGGGGGATGGGGCAGCTGGGCGATGAACTGTTTGGTCGCCGCGTAGAACGGGTCGCTGTTGCCGCAGTCGATCCGGATCGGGATCGACGCCAGCGCGGGCAGGCCGAAGACACTGTTGGCCGCGAAGTCGTCGGGACCGTCGAACGCGCCGGGTGCCGCGGCGCCCGACGACAGCCACAGCGCCGGGCTGACCGCGGTGATCGCCGCGGTGCGGCCCGGACCGAGACGGGCGCCCAGCAGCAGTGCGCCGTAACCGCCCATCGACCACCCGAGGAAGGCGACCCGCGAGGTGTCCAGGCCCTGACCGCCGAGCATCGGGATCAGTTCGTCGAGGACCATCGCCCCGGAGTCTTCGCCGGACGCGCGCTTGTGCCAGTAGCTGCCGCCACCATCCACGGCGACCACCGCGAACGGTGGTAGCCCGGCCGCCACGGCCTGGGCCAGGCCTTGCTCGACCCCGCCGGCCATCACGCCCGCCGCGTCCTGGCCCTTGCCGTGCAGCGCGATCACCGGGCGCAGGGGCGCAGTCTGTCCGGGCGGGCGGGCGATGGCCCAGTTGGTGTTGACGCCGCCGCGCGCGGCCGACACGAACGAGCCGGTGACCATCGTGGGAGCGGGGGCACCCGCCGGTGTCGGCTCCAGCGGGGCCGGCGGCAGCAATGGCGCGCCGACACCGGCCATCGCGATATCCGGCCCCAGGAGGTGCGCGGTGGATTCCAGCATTCGGCAGGCGGCCGAGGCACCCGCGGCGCCTACGACGGCTCCGGCGCCAAGTCGCAGAACAGCGCGACGGCTCAGGTTCGCCATTCGGCTCATCATGCCATCGTGGGCGATCAAGCCTAGTGGCAGGTCAAAGCCAGGTTAATGATTCTTCTGAAAGAGTGATGCCGGCTCGACGCTGCTGGCAGCATTGCTGAACGTGACGGCAGCGATGACCCCCAAGGGGGAACGACGACGGTATGCGCTGATCAGCGCTGCCGCCGAGCTGCTGCGCGAAGCCGGATTCGAGGCCGTGCGCCATCGTGCGGTGGCGCGTCGCGCGGGTCTGCCGTTGGCCTCGACCACCTATTACTTCTCGTCACTCGACGATCTGGTGCACAAGGCCGTCGAGTACATCTGCGCCGTCGAGACCGCGCAGCTGCGCGCCCGGGTCGACGCGCTACCGCGCCGGCGGCGCGGCGCCGAGGCGACCGCCGATGTGCTGGTCGACCTGTTGGTCGGTGACGCGGACGGCGAGGCCAGCAGCGAAGAACTGATTTCCCGCTACGAGCGCTACATCGCCTGCGCCCGCCAGCCCGAACTCCGGGAAATCCAGTGTCGCCTGCTGCAGCAGCGGGTCGACGCCGTGGTGGAGGCGATCGGCCGCTCGGGACGCAATATGCGGATCGACGTGGTGACCGCGCTGGTCAATGCGGTCGACGGCGCGGTGGTCTCGGCACTGGTCAGCGACGGAGACGGCCCGCGCGAGCTGGCCAGGGCCACGCTGATGAATGTGATCGATGTGTTGGCGCCGATCGACGAGCGCACTGTCCGGGTGTAAGCGGTTACGTTCGTAGACATGGATTTCTCCGGGCTCGCCCGGCCGGCCGTGGAACTGCTGGACGGCGTGCTGGACCGGGCGTTGATCGTCGGCTACACCAAGATCGGGTCGGGATTGCGCCGGCGCTGGTGGGCGCCTGACGCGGGGCCGCAGGCACTCCTGGGGAAACGGGTGCTGATCACCGGCGCGACCGCGGGAATCGGCCTGGCGATGGCGCACTCCTTTGCCGCATTGGGCGCCACCGTCCACCTGCTGGGCCGCAATACCGGCAAGGTGGATCGCGCTGCGGCCATGATCGGTGACTCGGTTGTCGACGCCCACCTCGTGACGGAAGTCTGCGACGTCTCCGACCTCGACGCGGTTCGGGAATGGACGGCCGACTTCGCCGACCGGGTGCCCGCCCTCAACGGCCTGGTGCACAACGCCGGGCTGATGCCCAAGGACCGCACTCTGACGCGTGAGGGCCATGAGGTGCAGCTGGCCACCCACGTCCTGGGCCCGCACCTGATCACCGAACGACTCCTGCCGCTGCTGCGGGCCGCCGGCGGAGCCTCGGTGGTATTTGTGTCTTCCGGCGGCATGTACGGCTCGCCGTTGGTGGTCGACGATCTGGAGTCCCGGCGCGGCTACAACGGGGTGCGGATCTATGCGCGGACCAAGAAGATGCAAGTGGTGCTGGCGGATTCGTGGGCGCGCCGGTTGGCCGGGACTGACATCCGGGTCGAGAGCATGCACCCCGGCTGGGTCGACACCCCGGGGGTGGCCGAGTACTTGCCGCGCTTTCGCGCCGTCACCAAGCCGCTGCTGCGCGATGTGACCGATGGTGCCGACACCGCGGTGTGGCTGGTGGCCACCCGCCCGGAATCCAAGGCGGGGCACTTCTGGCATGACCGCAGCCAACGGCCGACGACGTTCGGCTGGCAACGCCACGAAAATCCGGTGAAGGTGCGCCGCTTCCTGGAGCAGGTCAGTCGGCTGACCGGCACATCGGAAGCGTGGCCGGGCCTGCGGGCCTAGCCAGGGCCGGGCTGCAACCGTTTCAGGCGGGTCTGCAGCAGCGCCACCCGATGTGCGTTGCCCGCCAGCCCGACATACCGGTCGGCGAAAGCGGCCAGCAGGGCATCGTCCAAGCGGCGCACTGCGCCCGCCGGGAACCGGTAGTCCATTTTCTCGTTGACGGCGTCGGTATCGAGGTTGGTCAGCAGTTCCTCGAGGGCGTCCAGGGTCAAGATGCCCAGCTCGCCGAGCAGGTCGGAGATCCAGGCGTAATGCTCGGTGCGCGACCACCCCGCTTCGGGGAAGCGGTGCCCCAGATAGGTGGCCAGCACCGGCGTCGCGATGCCTGTGCCCGTGACGGTCGGGGTGTGGTCGTCGGCCATCGACGTCCGGAGTCGGTCCCGGATCTCGGTGAACTCCCGGTCGGCCAACTCGAGCAGTCCCGCCGCCAGCGTGAATCGGCGGTCGAGCTCGGGTGCGTCCTGCTCGGGAACGGTGCCCTTGTACCGGATGTCGTGTTCGAACTCCGCCCACGCGTGTTGCAGGACGGTGCGCACCTGAACCGATGCTGGCTGTATCTCACCGTCGATCGCGACCAGCAGGTGCCGGCTCGCGTAGCCCCAACGGCCCTGGCGAGCGGTCACCTGTCCCATGTCGAGGTCGGCCAGGACCTCAAATTCCTGCGACAGCACCGTGCCGACCGCGGTGACGTCCTCGCGCAGGTAGGTGATGACCCGCACGCCGACCTGGTCGGTGATCTGCGTCGACGGGTCGGTGTAGAGCCGCTGCCCGTGGCTGCTGCGATCGGCCTTGGCCGCGAACGACGCGACGCTCTTGGTGCGGGCCGTCACGCTCAGGTAGTTGATGCCCGCGTCGTCCAGCAGGCGCTTCACCAATGCGAGGTAGTGCTCGGTGGTGGCGATCAGGGCGGGTCGCTGCTCGGCATAGCGGGCGACGGCGTCGCTGACCACACCGGGTGTCGGCTCCGGCGGCGCCGGCGTCAGGTCTGTCGGCAGCGTCGGCGTCACGATGTAGCCGCCTGTGAAGTCGCCATAGGTGGTCACCGACGCGGGCCGCCGCGTCGCGTAGAGCCCGACGTAGGCGCACACCACCGCGTCGACCGGATCCTCGGCACGGCGGAGGTCGCTCTTGCGCTGCGCGCCCTCGACGGCGCCGCGCATGGCGATCCATTCCGGGTGATCGCCGACTCGAAGCGGCACCGCGGCCTGTGCAAGCCTTTCGATCTCGTCCATCAGCCGCAGCAGTTCGGTACGCAGTTGGGTGAAGTCGCGGCCCTGCTTGTTCTTGTATTTCAGCGTGCGGCCGAGCCGGAACAGCACCACCGTGGCCGGATGTGGGTAGACCTCGATGGCCCGCCGCGACGCCCGCGATTGCGGGTCCATGTCCAACCCGAGCGCTTCGGCGATCCGCGCGCCGCGCGGTATGCCGGCGAATTCGGGCTTTCCCGTGTTCGACGGGTGCGCGCCGGCCTCGAACTTGGCGAAGTCGCGGTTCAATTCCGTTTCACAACTCCGCTGGCCGGCCGGGTTCGTCACCACAAGCGGGGCATCGATGGCGACCAGACAGGGTCCGTCGACATAAGGCTGCACGTGCGCGAGGATGCTCGAATCGTCTTGGGCGGTGGCGATATGAACAAGCCGGCCGTCGGCGTCGAGCACCGCGACTCCGGTGGGCTTGCGTTCACCCCAGGCCAGGTCCAGGCCGACAAAGTGCATCCGTCTAGCTTGCCGTACCCGGGCCGTAAGCTAATGCGTTGTGACGATCCCTAATGTCCTTGCCGGCCGCTACGCCAGCGCGGAGATGGTCGCGATCTGGTCGCCCGAAGCCAAGATCGTCGCCGAACGCAAGCTCTGGCTCGCGGTGCTGCGCGCGCAGTCCGAACTCGGCGTGGCCGTTCCCGATGGTGTTCTCGAGGACTACGAACGAGTGCTCGAACAGGTCGATCTGGCGTCGATCGCTGCGCGGGAACGTGTCACTCGCCACGATGTCAAGGCCCGCATCGAGGAATTCAACGCGCTGGCCGGCCACGAACACGTGCACAAGGGCATGACCAGCCGCGACCTCACCGAGAATGTCGAGCAACTGCAGATCCGCCGGTCGCTGCAACTCGTGCACGCCCACGGCGTGGCCGTCGTGGCGCGGCTTGCCGAAAGTGCGGTGCACTATCGAGACCTGGTGATGGCTGGACGTAGCCACAACGTCGCCGCGCAGGCCACCACCTTGGGTAAGCGGTTCGCGTCGGCCGCCGAGGAGACGCTGATTGCGTTGCAGCGCATCGCCGAACTGATCGATCGCTACCCGCTGCGCGGCATCAAAGGCCCGATGGGCACCGCACAGGACATGCTGGATCTGTTCGACGGCGATGCCGCCCGGCTGGCGGAGCTGGAACGCCGCATCGCCGAATTCCTAGGTTTCAACGCCGTTTTCAGCAGCGTCGGGCAGGTCTACCCCCGGTCGCTGGATCACGACGTTCTCTCGGCGCTCGTTCAGCTGGGAGCCGGTCCGTCGTCGTTCGCACACACCGTGCGGCTGATGGCCGGTCACGAACTGGTGACCGAAGGATTCGCGCCGGGGCAGGTCGGCTCGTCGGCGATGCCGCACAAGATGAACACCCGCAGCTGCGAGCGAGTCAACGGTTTGCAGGTAGTGCTGCGCGGCTATGCCTCGATGACCGCGGAACTGGCTGGCGCGCAATGGAATGAGGGCGACGTCTTCTGCTCGGTGGTGCGCCGGGTGGCGCTGCCGGATGCGTTCTTCGCCATCGATGGACAGATCGAGACATTCCTGACGGTGCTCGACGAGTTCGGTGCCTATCCCGCGGTGATCCAGCGCGAGCTGGATCGCTACCTACCGTTCCTGGCGACCACCCGAATACTGATCGCCGCGGTGCGGGCCGGGGTTGGGCGGGAAACCGCCCACGAGGTGATCAAGGAACACGCGGTCGCGGTCGCGCTGGCGATGCGCGAAAAGGGTTTGGAACCAGACCTTCTGGACCGGTTGGCGGCCGACGAGCGACTGCCACTGGACCGGGCGGCGCTGGACGCCGCACTGGCCGACAAGCAGGCCTTCACTGGGGCGGCGGCGAGTCAGGTCGACCAGGTGGTCGCCGCGGTGGAGGAGCTGGTCAGTGCCTACCCTGACGCCGCCAAGTACACCCCGGGTGCGATCCTGTAGCAGCCCGCCGTCCGAGGTTCTCGCTGCGGTCACATCACCGCGTGGCCGGCATCGACCGGCAGCGCGACGCCGGTGATATAGCGCGCCTTCGGGCTGGCCAGAAACACGACGACATTGGTGACGTCCTCGGCCTCCACAAAGGGGACTGGCAGCAGATTGGCCGACAGCGCGGCGCCGTTGGGGTTCTCCTGGAAGGTCCGGATGGTGTGGTCGTTGAGGATCATCGGAGTGCCGACCCCACTGGGGTGCACGGTGTTGACCCGGATGCTGTGCTGGGCATAGGCGTTGGCCGCTGAGCGCATCAGGCCGACCACGCCATGCTTGGCCGCGGCGTAGGCGAACATCGCCGCACTGCCATCGCCGCCCTTTCCGACCAGCCCCTGCGCGGAGCTGGTCAGGATGATGGAACCGCCGCGCCCTTTGCGGATGATCGAGGGCACCGTGGCCGCAATGGTGTGCCAGACACCGCCCAGATTGGTTTCAACGATGTCGCGGTAGAGCTGCTCGTCGAGCGGATCCTTGAGGCCGATCGCGACCACCCCGGCGTTGGCCACGACAATGTCGATATCGCCCAGTGCGTCCACACCGCCCTGCACAGCGGCCCGCAGGGCGGCAAGGTCGCGGACATCGGCGACCACCGGCACAACTCGACGGCCCTGCGCCTCGACCAGCCGGACGGTCTCGTCGAGATCCTCCTTGGTCGCCAGCGGATAAGGGATCGAGTCGATGTCGGCGCAGCGGTCGATGGCGATGATGTCGGCGCCCTCGGCGGCCAGTGCCACGGCATGGCTCCTGCCCTGGCCACGGGCCGCGCCAGTGACCACAGCGACGGTATCGATGAGCTCTGGCACGACCCGGACTCTAACCGATCTGTTCGATGAGTCGATCGAAACGGCGCGCATTGCCCTCGAGGACAGCATCGACGTGTTCAGCGCCGACGGCATCAGCGATGCGGTCGATATCGCTGCCCTGGAACGGAATCGCCGCGCGCGTGGACGGTAAGTCGCTGCCGAAGAAGTGGGCATCGAACACGCTCATCGGCCGGCCAATGCGCAGCCCGCAGATCCGGCACCGATCACGATGTAGTCGTAGTCAGCCGCGGCTGCGGACGCTAGCCCCCGCCGACCTCGATCGCGAACGACCCTGACCGCGCAGCGCTCGAGCCGTCGTAAGTCCACTGGAAACGGAGCGCTACGTTATCGGCATGGCTACTGCACTGGCGATGATCACGCTGGACACCACCGACCCACTTCGGTTGGCCAGGTGGTGGGCAACTCAGCTCGACGGCTCGATCATCGAGGAAAACGACGGGTACTTCGTGGTCGTCTCCCTGGGCGAGGGGGTGCCGTATCTGGCGTTCCAGAAGGTCGACAGCCCAACTCCGGGAAAGAACCGAATGCACCTGGATCTGGTGTCGCCCGAGTACCCGGCGATCGTCGATCGGCTTGTCGCCAACGGTGCCAACAAGATCGAGGACCGGCAGCTGCCGGGCACCTTCACCTGGACCACCCTGGCCGATATCGACGGTAACGAGTTCTGCATCTCTGGTAGGCACTGAATCTCTGGTGGGCACTGACGCCCGTCAGCGCGCACGATTCAGCCAGTAGCGGGGGACGGCCACACCGGCCGAGTGCAGCTCCAATGCGGCCAGCCCGCGAACCGCCAGCGGATCCTCGCGCCGCCACGCCCCGACAGGATCGGGGCTGACCTGGGTCAGCTTGCGCAGTGGCCGGTTGGCCAGTGCGCGCAGCGCCAACAGCTGTTCGCCGGCCGACGTTCGGGCCAGCGCGATCACCGTCCACTTGCGGCGGAAGAACCGGATGCGCAGGAACAGCCACGGCATCCCGATCGCCAGAATCGGCGGCGCGGCCACCGCGATGCCCAGCAGAACCGCCAGCCAGGAGGCCGTGCTGTCCAGTTTGTGCCCGGCGCCGGCCAGGTCCAGGGCCGCTTCACTGGCCGCCTGCAGCGGTTTGGACATGCTGTCGCCGATCAGCGGGACGCCGTGGACGCTGTCGCCGGCCGAGTGCAGATTGTCGGAAATCCCGGTCGCGCCGTCCTTGACCTGGCGGCCGACCTCGGCGATCGTCGCGACCGCGGTATGCACTGCCAGCCCGACGAGCACCCACACGGTGATCCATGACGCGACCAGCAGGTCACTGAACAACTGCGCGATAAGCCGGCCTGGGGTGGTGGCGTAGGGCAGGAACCGCGATCTCATCGCTTGATCCCAGCACAGTCGCGCCCCTTCAGCGGCCGTTAGGCTGACGCGATGCGCCCTGCTCTGAGCGACTACCAACATCTGGCCAGCGGCAAAGTCCGTGAGATCTTTTCCATCGACGACGAGCATCTGTTGTTCGTCGCCAGCGACCGGATCTCGGCCTACGACTACATCCTCGACAGCCTGATCCCCGACAAGGGCCGCATCCTCACCGCGATGAGCGTGTTCTTCTTCGACTACATCGACGCGCCCAACCATCTCGCCGGCCCGCCCGATGACCCCCGCATCCCCGGTGAGGTGCTGGGCCGTGCCCTGGTGGTGCGCCGGCTGGAGATGGTGCCCGTCGAGTGTGTGGCGCGCGGCTACCTGACCGGTTCGGGCCTGCTCGACTATCAGCGCGACGGCAGAGTCTGCGGTATCGCGCTGCCCCCGGGCCTGGTCGAGGCCAGCAAGTTCGACGAGCCGCTGTTCACCCCGGCGACCAAGGCCGAGATCGGCGAGCACGACGAGAACATCTCCTTCAACAAGACCATCGAGCTGGTTGGGGCAGTCCGCGCCAACCAGCTACGGGAGCGCACCCTGCAGATCTACCTGCAGGCCGCCGACCACGCCCTGACGAAGGGCATCATCATCGCCGACACGAAGTTCGAGTTCGGCGTCGACGCCGACGACCGGGTGGTCCTGGCCGACGAGGTCTTCACCCCGGACTCGTCCCGGTACTGGCCGGCCGACACCTACCAGCAGGGCGTGGTGCAGCCCAGCTTCGACAAGCAATTCGTCCGCAACTGGCTCACCGGGCCGGAATCAGGCTGGGACCGTTACGGTTCCGCCCCGCCACCAGCTTTGCCCGACGATATCGTCGAAGCGACCCGTGCCCGCTATATCGAAGCCTACGAACGCATTTCAGGTTTGTCGTTCGCCGACTGGATCGGACCCAACCCATGATTCCTCCCATTGCCAAGCGGGTCGACACCGAGCGTGTCTTCCACGACGACGTCTTCGTCGATCCCTACGAGTGGTTGCGCGAAAAGTCCGACCCGGAGGTCATCGGCTACCTGGAAGCCGAGAACACCTACGCCGATGAGGCCACCGCACACCTCGAGCCGTTGCGGCAGAAGATTTTCGAGGAGATCAAGGCACGCACCAAGGAAACCGACATGTCGGTTCCCACGCGCCGCGGTGACTGGTGGTACTACGGGCGCAGCTTCGAAGGCAAGCAGTACGGGGCGCACTGCCGCTGCCCGATAGCCGGCGCGGATGACTGGGATCCGCCGGTGTTCGACGAGGACACCGCCGTCCCGGGCGAGCAGGTGCTGCTCGACGAGAACGCCGAGGCCGACGGCCACGACTTCTTCTCGCTGGGCGCCAGCAGTGTGAGTCTGGATGGGAACCTGCTCGCCTATTCGGTCGATGTCGTCGGCGATGAGCGATACACGCTGCGGTTCAAGGATTTACGCACCGGTGAGCTCTATCCCGACGAGATTGCCGGGATTTCGTCCGGGGTGACCTGGGCGACCGACAACACATGCGTGTACTACACGACGGTCGACGAGGCGTGGCGCCCGGACACCGTGTGGCGCCATCGGCTCGGCTCGGATGAGCCCGATGAGCAGGTGTTCCACGAGCCCGACGAACGGTTCTGGATCGGCGTGGGACGCACCCGCAGCAACAAGTACGTGATCATCGCCGCCGGCTCCGCGATCACCTCGCAAGTCTGGTTCGGTGACGCCGCTGACCCGAACACCGAATTCACCAGCGTGCTGCCACGCCGTGACGGTGTCGAGTACTCGGTGGAGCACGCGGTCATCGGCGGTGAGGACAAGTTCCTCATCCTGCACAACGACGGTGCGGTCAACTTCACCCTCGTCGAAGCGCCGGTCGCCGACGCAGCAGACCAGCGCACCCTGATCGCCGCGCGTGACGACGTGCGCCTCGACGGCGTCGACGCCTTCGCCGATCACCTGGTGGTCAGCTACCGCAGGGAGGCATTGCCGCGGATCCAGTTGTGGCCCATCGATACCGACGGCTACGGCACGCCTGAGGAGATCACGTTCGACTCGGAACTCTCGTCATCGGGCATGGCGGGAAACCCCAACTGGTCGACCCCGAAGTTGCGGGTGGGCACCACCTCGTTCGTGACCCCGCTGCGCATCTACGACCTCGACCTGGCCACCGGCGAGCGCACGCTGCTGCGCGAGCAGCCGGTGCTGGGTGGCTATAACAGTGAGGATTACGTCGAGCACCGGGACTGGGCTGTCGCCGACGACGGCACCCGCGTGCCGATCTCCGTCATCTACAAGGCGGGTATCGAATTCCCCGCTCCCGCACTGCTCTACGGCTATGGCGCCTACGAGTCGTCCGAGGATCCCCGTTTCTCGGTCGCGCGGCTGTCGCTGCTCGACCGGGGCATGGTTTTCGCCATCGCCCACGTCCGCGGCGGTGGTGAGATGGGCCGACTCTGGTACGAGCACGGCAAGCTGCTGGAGAAGCGGAACACCTTCACCGACTTCATCGCGGCGGCACAGCATCTCGTGGACACCGGCCTGACCCGGCCGCAGAACCTGGTGGCACTCGGCGGCAGCGCCGGCGGTCTGCTGATGGGTGCCGTCGCCAACCTCGCGCCGGGGCTGTTCGCCGGCATCCTGGCGCAGGTGCCCTTCGTGGATCCGCTGACCACCATTCTGGATCCGTCGTTGCCGTTGACGGTCACCGAGTGGGACGAGTGGGGAAACCCGTTGGAGAACAAGGACGTGTACTTCTATATGAAGTCCTACTCGCCGTACGAGAACGTCGAAGCCAAGGAGTATCCGGCGATCCTGGCGATGACGTCGCTCAACGACACCCGGGTTCTCTACGTCGAGCCCGCGAAGTGGGTTGCCGCGCTTCGGCACACCAAGACCGACGGGCATCCGGTGCTGCTGAAGACCCAGATGGCCGCCGGCCACGGCGGGATCAGCGGCCGCTACGAGCGCTGGAAAGAGGCGGCCTTCCAGTACTCGTGGCTGCTGGCCACCGCCGGTGCTTGCTAGTGTCTCGATACACTGACCAAATCGGCTACTTCGCGCCGACAAGCTGGCGACGCCTTCGCCGGAATCAGGTTGTTCCGGAACCGGTTTGGTGGTTGAGGCCTTGGCCGAGTTGATGGAACGCCCCCTCCATCAACGGCAGTAGCTCGATGGGGGGCTGCGCGTTCAGCCAGAATTCGAGGGTGACCAGCGCGGTCGACAGAGCCGCATTAGCAATGAATCGCGGGTAGAAGTCGGTGTTGACGTCACCTCCGCTACGGACTGCGATAGCCTGAGCGAATTCTTCTGCGGCCAAACGTGACCCTCGTGCGATGGCGGTTTGCATGGCGGGGTCGCTCAGCGCCGTCAACAGGCTGTCTTGCTCCTCTTTTGGCTGGGGACTTCGTGCCCCAGACCACGCAGTATATGGCTGGAGAACGGCTGCAGTCACCGCCTGCCAAAGGTCTTCCTCGGGTGGTCGCTGGCTCAGCACGCGAGCGGCCTGCGCGGCCCGCTGTCGATGGCGATCTGCGACCGCTTCCTCCTTGCTCGCAAAGTAATTGCTGAAGGTTCGGCGCGAGACGCCCACCCGATCGACGATGTCCTCCACGCGGACATTTGCCAGGCCGCGCTCGCGCGCCATCAACACGGTGGTCAAGCTCAGCTGGTCACGCATGTCTTGCTTCTTCTGCTCGCGGAACCCCGGGCGCATAGGCGTCATAGTGACACTTCGTTGCGCACTGCGCCAAGTAATTGCGCTGCGGCCTCGCAGGGATCCGCTACCGGCTGCATCAGTGCCTTCTGTGCTCCGTGCATTGGCAAGCTCGGGGGACACCGGTGACGATGTCCGCCAGAAACTGCTCAATGCGCAATATTGCACAATGGGCAGTGAATGGTTACCGTCAGCGTATGCGGACCAAAACGATCCTGATCTCGGGAGCTAGCCTGGCTGGCCCCGCCACTGCGTTCTGGCTGGTGCGAGCTGGTTTCAAGGTGACCCTGGTCGAACAAGCGGCCGAACTCCGCAAAGGAGGTAATGGCGTCGACATACGGTCTGAGGCGTTGACGGTGATCGACCGTATGGGGCTAACCGAGGCTGCCCGAGAGCACGCGCTCGAAACGCACGGTATGCGGTTCGTCGACAGGCATGGCCGTCAGCGTGCGAGCATCGCAACGGCAGGTTTGGAGCGCATGGTCGGATCCGAGGACATCGAGGTCCGACGTGGCGATCTCGCTCGGCTGTTGGTCGACGCAACCGGCTGTGACGTCGAATACGTGTTCGGCGATAGTATTACCGCCCTGACTCAGGATTCAGGCGGTGTCGACGTGACCTTCGCCAGCGGATCACAACGACGTTTCGACCTGGTTGTCGGCGCAGACGGCTTCCATTCGGCTGTACGCCGGCTCGTGTTCGGACCAGAAGAAGACTTCCGAGTTTTCAAGCAACACTATTACGCCATAGCCAGCGCCGATCTGCCTGTAGGCCAAGACTATTGGACTACGTTCTACAACGAACCCGGAAAATCTGCAGCGATCTACCGGGCACCCGAGCGTGGCCGCGGACTCGTCAACTTCACGTTCCGCAGCCCATCGCCACTGAGTTACGACTACCGCGACATGGGTGCGCAGCGAAGGCTCCTGCGCCAGGCCTTCGGCGAGCTCGGCTGGCATGTGCCGGCCATGCTCGACGCAGTCGACAGCGCGCCTGATTTCTACTTCGACGCGTTGGCCCAGGTTCAGATGCCGTCCTGGTCGAAGGGCCGAGTGGTTCTCGTGGGCGATGCGGCCTACTGTGCATCCCCTGCGTCGGGGGCAGGAGCGTTGCTGGCGCTCTCCGGCTCCTACCGCCTCGCCGGCGAACTCGCCGCGGGCGACCAACCCCAAGCGGCGTTCATGCGGTACGAAAGTGCTCAACGCCCTTTGGTGGCAAGCAAACAAAGTCATTTGTTCACCGGGTTTTCCGTACCCAAGACGCGCCCGGGCATCTTGGTCCGCAATCTGGTGGTGTCAACGCACCTCACAAGCCTGTTGTCGCGGCAGCACGCCGGCAAATCCCGGTCGCTGCGCGCCTATGAATTCCCACGTGACAGGTGATCTCGGGACGAGCCGACGAGGGCTGCGCCCGGCTGGGGTCAGTTCACGGTTAGGGACTACAGTCAGCCGCATGAGTCTGACCGACGTCCCGCTCACGACGCTCGCCGGAGTCCCCACCTCGCTGGCCGACTATGCCGACCGCGCGGTACTTCTGGTCAACGTTGCCTCCAAGTGCGGCCTGACCCCGCAGTACGCCGCTTTGGAGCAACTGGCCCGCGACTATGCCGATCGTGGCCTGGCCGTGATCGGGGTGCCGTGCAACCAGTTCATGGGGCAGGAGCCGGGAACGCCGGAGGAAATCCAGACTTTCTGCTCGACCACCTACGGCGTGACCTTTCCGTTGCTGGCCAAGGCCGACGTCAACGGCCCGGAGCGGCATCCCCTGTACGCCGAGCTCACCACGTTCGCCGACGCCGATGGCCAGGCCGGCGACATCCAGTGGAACTTCGAGAAGTTCGTGATTGCGCCCGGCGGCACGGTGGTCAACCGGTTCCGCCCGCAGACCACGCCCGATGCCCCCGAAGTGGTCGAGGCGATCGAGGCTGTCCTGCCGGGCTGAACACCGATAGACGCCTGACATCCGGGTGCCGGTCACCGTGTGGACACCTGAAATTGCCACACTGCGACGGTGGCTGGACAACTCATGGTGTCGGTGTCCGGGATCAGCAATCGGACGTTGCGCGACGTCACAGAGTTCTGCGACGCACTCGATGCCCGCACGGTTCCGGTGTCGCTGCTAGTCGCGCCGCGGCAAAAGGACGGCTACCGCCTGGAATCCGACCCGCGCACGATCGGCTGGCTGACCAGCCGCCGCGCGAAAGGCGACGCGGTGGTGTTGCACGGATTCGATGCGGCTGCCACCAAGAAGCGTCGCGGCGAGTTCGCCGCGCTGCCCGCGCACGAGGCGAACCTGCGGCTGATGGGCGCTGACCGGGTCCTCGAACACGTCGGCCTGCGAACCAGGCTGTTCGCCGCTCCGGGTTGGACAGTCTCCTCGGGAACAGAATTTGCCCTGCCGCGCAACGGCTTCCGGCTGCTCGTCGACCTGCACGGTGTCACCGACCTGGTGTCCGGCGATACGGTGCGCGCACGGGTGGTCGGTATCGGCGGAGGGTTCGTCACCGAACCGTGGTGGTGTCGCACGCTGGTGCTCTCCGCAGAACGCACCGCGCGGCGCGGCGGCATCGTCCGATTGGCAGTCACTGCACGGCAACTCGGCAAGGTCGGATCTCGCCAGGCCATGCTCGACGCGATCGATCTGGCCCTGATGCACGGCTGTGCGCCGACGGTGTACCGCTGGGGATCTACGGTCCCCGCCAGATCCGCGGCCTAGCGGCCTGAGCCGCTCGCCGTCGTCGCCATCCCGCCGTCGACCGGGATGATCGCCCCGTTCACGTACGCGCCGGCCCGGCTGGCCAGGAAGATCGCAATGCCGGCCATATCGTCGTCGCGGCCGATCCGCCGCAGCGGCGACGAGGCCGCGATCGCATCCCCGAAGGCGTCCAGTGTCGCGGCCATCATCTTCGACTGGAACGGGCCCGGTGCCACCGCGTTCACCGTGATGTGTTGCGGTCCAAGCTCTTTAGCGAGCACCCGGGTCAGCTGGTGCAGCGCGGCTTTGCTGGCGGAGTAGGAGTAGGTGTTCATGGCCGGGACGTGAATCCCGTCGATGCTGCCAATGTTGATCACCCGTGCGGGGTCGTCTTGGGTACCGGCCTTACGCAGCGCACCCACCAGCTCCTGCACAACCCAGAACGGCGATTTCACGTTGAGGTCGAGCACCTTGTCCCAGGCCGCGGCTGGAAACGACTCCAGCGGTTCACCCCATGTCGCGCCGGCGTTGTTGACCAGGATGTGCAACTCGTCGGTGTCGGCAAGGACTTCGGCGGCCAGCCGCTTGCACTCCTGCTGCTTCGACAGGTCCGCCGGAATGGCCCGGACGCTGCCGAACTCCGAGAGCTGCTCGACGGCCTGCGCGCACTTGTCGGCCTTGCGGGAACTGATGATCACACTGGCGCCCGCCTGCAGTAGGCCGCGCGCGATCATCACCCCGATGCCACTGCTCCCGCCGGTGACCAACGCGGTCTTGCCGGACAGTCCGAACAGGTTCTCGAGATCGTTTGCGCTCACAGGTTCTCCTTGGGGTGTCTATTCCAGCGGCTGGTCGAGTAGGTGTCGGCACTGCGATTCTTGATGCGCCCGAAGGGGTTTGACGTCGTAGAGAGGGTCGCCGCCGTGGGGTGACCGTCGATGATGAATTCGCCTGTCTGCCTTGCGACCTCAGAACCGGAACGAGTTCTCCTCCGGCAATACCCGGAAGTCGGTGTCGGTCATTTCGGTGAGCCGACCGTAATAGATCCCCCGAGCCTCCGGAGCCACTATGCCCTGATGAATCGGGACCGCATGCGCCGGCGCCACCGCCCGCAGGTAGTCGACCGCCTCGGAGATCCGCATCCAGGGCGCGGCCGCCGGGGCGGCCAGCACGTCCACCGGTTCGCCCGGCACGAACAACGCGTCGCCGGGATGCATGAGCCGGGCGGGGTGGTCGTCGTCGCCGACCAGATACGAGATGTTGTCGATCACCGGGATCTCGGGATGGATGACGGCGTGGCGGCCGCCGACCCCGCGAATCGTCAGCCCGGCGACGTTCAATGCGTCGCCGACGTGCACCGCGCGCCAGGGCTCACCGAGTTCGGCCGCGGTCGCCGGATCGGCGTACAGCACCGCGTTCGGGTTGGCCTCGACCAGCGCGGGCAGCCGCTCCCGGTCGGCGTGGTCTGGGTGTTGATGGGTGATCAGGATCGCCGACAGGCCGGTCACGCCCTCGAAACCGTGGGAGAAGTTTCCCGGGTCGAACAACAGCGTGGCGCCGTCGAACTCGGCGAGAAGGCAGGAATGCCCGAAATGCGTCAGTTCCATGTTTACGATTGTGCGCGCAGGGGGAGGCGGCAAAACGTGCGGTGGCTCGTCGCAGTGACGCTGGTGGCCTGCGGGCTCGCCGTCGCGCCGCCTGCTGCCGCCGACCCTGGCCTGTGCCCGCCCAATTGTGACCGCATCCCCGACGCGGCGTGGATCGCGCCGTGGGCGATGCCGCTCAACGCCCGCTATACCTGGCCGCGCCTGGGCGGTGTGGCGGTGACCGCTACCGCGCCCCGGTTCCGGTTCGAGGAATTGTGCGGTACGCCGCCGATGGCCCAGGATCCGCGCGCCTACGCCGTGGCTGAACGGGCAACCGTGGTCAACCCCGATGGCCAGTGGCAGCTGCAGGCGACGGTGATGCACTGGCGGGGAGAGACCTGGCGGGGCGGCCAACTCGTCGACGACGTCTTCCACCACGCGGTCGCCGCTTTACGGTCCTGCCAGCGCACCAATCCGCTGGCCTCCCCCTCGCTGACCATCGACCAGCAGGACCGGATGGCCGCGGTGGTCAGCGGACCGGTGATCCTGCACCAGTACGTGGTGGCCAGCCCCGCCAACAGCACGGTCACTGAGCTGGCGCTGTGGTCGACCGCACCGCCACTGACCGCGTGGCCGACGGCCGCCGACGAAACCGTGCTCGACGCACTCGGCGCGCCGCTGTGCACCGCCTATATCGGGTCGTGCCCATGAGCCGCCGGTAGAGTTACCACCGCAACATTCCCCGACGTCAGCAGGAGAGCCCGTGGCCCGTGTGGTGGTCAACGTGATGCCCAAAGCCGAGATTCTCGATCCCCAGGGTCAGGCGATCGTCGGTGCCCTGGGCCGGCTGGGACATGCCGGTATCTCAGATGTCCGGCAGGGCAAGCGATTCGAACTCGAAGTCGACGACTCGGTCAGCGATTCCGAACTCGCCGAAATCGCCGAGTCGCTGCTGGCCAACACCGTCATCGAGGACTGGTCGGTCACCCGGGAGCCGTCGTGAGCGCACGGATCGGGGTCATCACCTTCCCGGGCACGCTCGACGACGTCGATGCCGCCCGCGCGGTGCGACTGGCCGGTGCCGAGGCGGTCAGCCTCTGGCACGGTGACGCCGACCTCAAGGGCGTCGACGCGGTGGTGGTGCCGGGTGGTTTCTCCTACGGCGACTACCTGCGCTGCGGTGCGATCGCGAAGTTCGCACCCGTCATGGGTGAGGTGATCACCGCGGCCAAGGCCGGCCTGCCGGTGCTGGGTATCTGCAACGGATTCCAGGTGCTGTGCGAGGCCGGGCTGCTGCCCGGTGCGCTGACCCGCAACGCCGGCCTGCACTTCATCTGCCGCGACGTATGGCTGACCGTGGACTCGATCACCAGCGCCTGGAGCTCGCGCTACGAGTCGGGCGCCGAGCTGCTGGTGCCGCTGAAATCCGGTGAGGGCCGCTATGTGGCCAGCGAAGCCGTGCTCGACGAACTCGAGGGCGAGGGCCGGGTGGTGTTCCGCTACGCCGACAACCCCAACGGCTCGATGCGCGATATCGCCGGCGTCAGCTCGGCCAACGGCCGGGTCGTCGGGCTGATGCCGCACCCCGAGCACGCCACCGAAGCGCTGACCGGCCCGTCCGACGACGGGCTCGGCCTGTTCTACTCCGCACTCGACGCGGTGCTGGCCGCCTAACGCGATTTCGGCGCGAAAACCGTCGCCAGGCGAACGGCAGCGCGCCGAAACCGCATCGGTTAGGTGGTCAGCGCGACCGACGCCTCGGCGGTGTAGCAGAGGAACGTCAGCGTCTCCTGCAGGTACAGCTGCACGGAATCGGCATCGTGGCTCAAGTACCCGATCGCGACATCGGTGCCCAGCTGAAGGTCGAAATCGCCACCGCGGGTGCTCAGCAAGAACGCCCCGTCGATAGCGGGCGCCCAGATGATCTCGCCATCCACCAGCCGGTTGAGGTGCTCCCGCAGCGGATAACCGTTCTCTGTGGTCTCGCTGACCTTGGTGTAGGCATCGGCCGACAGCAGCACCGAATACGGACCGTCCACACCGGCCAGCCGCAGCTCCGAGAGCGCCTGGGCGAACACGTCGGGATACTCGCGGGCATCCTCGGGCAGCGCCAGCGCCGGGTTGGAGCTGCAGCTGCGGATTCCGTCGATCGATGCGGCCGCGTAACCCTCGAAGATCGCGCGATCCTCGATGAACGCCAGCTTCTTGGCGGCGTCCTTGACCGGATCCCAGTCGGAATCCTGGGCGCCGCGCTCCACGTCGTCGATCGCGGTGCGGGACACGGTGAACGGCACCCGCAGCCGCACCAGCGGCTTGGACTCCCGAATGTGGGCCACCACACCGTCGGCGGGCGCGGGCACGTCGCGCAGATGGCCGGTGCTGATCGCGGCCGTCACCGGCCCGCCCGGCTCGCTGACGTCGACGACGCGACGGCCCGCGATGTGCCGCTTGAACGTCCGGGTTGCCTCCAGTTCGATTTCGCCCCAAGCGGATTCGGTGATCGGAGCGAGCTCGCGGTAGAGGTTGTTCATCAGGACTGTCCTTTCAGGCTGCCGATCGCCAATGAGCCGTCGGAGGTGGTGGCTGGTGCCGGGGGAGCCGCCTCGGTCTCGCCGAAGCCCGGCCTCGGGGGCGGATTGTTCAGGAAATCGACGATGGGGGTGAAGAACATCGTGCCGGTGAGGGCGGTGGAGAAGTCCAGGATGCGGTCGGTGTTGCCCGGCGGGTCGCCGATGAACATGTTCTCCAACATCCTCTCGGTCACGTCGGGCGACCGCGAGTAGCCGATGTAATACGTGCCGTACTCACCCGTGCCGACCTCACCGAACGGCATGTTGGCCCGCACGATCTTGAGCTCATTGCCGTCGGCGTCCTCGATCACGTTGAGCGCGATGTGCGAGTTGGACGGTTTCACATCGTCGGCCATCTCGATGTCCTCGAGCTTGCTGCGGCCGATGGCGTTCTCCTGCTCGGTCACCGACAGCGACTCCCAGGATGGCATGTCATGAACGTACTTCTGCACGTGGACGTAGCAACCACCGGCGAATTCCGGGTCCTCGTCGCCGATCTCGGTGGAGCTGGCGGCCTGCGGGCCGTCCGGATTCTCGGTGCCGTCGACGAAGCCGAGCAGATCGCGGTTGTCGAAAAACTTGAAGCCGTGCACCTCGTCGACGATCGTGATCGCGCCGGCCATCGCCTTGGCCACCCGGCCGGCCAGCTCGAAGCAGACGTCGAGGGTCTCCGCGCGGATGTGGAACAGCAGGTCACCCGGCGTGGACGGGGCGTGATGGCGGGCGCCACGCAGCTCGACGAACGGGTGTAAATCCTTGGGGCGCGGCCCGGCGAACAACCGATCCCACGCGTCGGACCCGATCGAGGTCACCATCGACAGATTTTTCAACGGATCACGGAACCCGATTGCCCGGACCAGGCCGCCCAGATCGGGCAACGCGTCGTGCACGGCGGCCTCGCCGCCTTCGTTGATGGTGGCCACCAAAAAGATCGCGGCAGGTGTCAGGGGAGCCAGTACCGGTTGGGGTAGCGGGGAGGGCACCATCTGACCCTAACGAAAATGATGTCGGCGATGATGGTGAACATGTCCACAGGTGCCAGTGCGCACGGGTTGTGCGAGTTCATCGACGCGTCGCCGTCACCCTTCCACGTCTGTCACACGGTGGCACAGCGCCTGCAGGCCGCCGGGTACACCGAGCTGGCCGAGACCGATCGGTGGCCGGCCGAGGCCGGTCGGTACTTCACGGTGCGGGCCGGCTCGCTGGTCGCTTGGAATAACTCTGAGCACTCGAGCGCCGGCAATCCTCATCGGCCGTTCCGCATCATCGGCGGTCACACCGACAGCCCCAACCTGCGCGTCAAGCAGCATCCGGACCGGGTGGTGGCCGGCTGGCAGGTCGTCGCGCTGGAACCCTACGGCGGGGCGTGGCTCAACTCCTGGCTGGATCGCGACCTCGGGATCAGCGGCCGCCTCTCGGTGCGCGACCCCGCTGCCGTCGGTGGCGTATCGCACCGGCTGGTGCGCATCGACGAGCCGATCTTGCGGGTGCCGCAGCTGGCCATCCACCTCGCCGAGGACCGTGCGGCGGTCAAGCTCGATCCCCAGCGTCACGTCAATGCCGTGTGGGGTCTAGGTACCGAACCCCGAGCATTCCTCAGCTACGCCGCCGAGTGGGCCGGAGTGCCCGCGGCCGACCTGCTGTCCGCCGATCTGATGACCCACGACCTGACCCCGTCCGCGCTCACCGGCGTCGACGATCAATTCGTCAGCGCTCCCAGACTGGACAACCAGGGCACCTGCTACGCCGGGCTGGAGGCGTTCCTGGCCGCCGAACCGCGCGCCTACCTGCCGGTGCTGGCCCTGTTCGACCATGAGGAAGTCGGCTCGACCTCCGATCACGGCGCACAGTCGGATCTGCTGCTGACGACGCTGGAGCGCATCGTCCTCGCCGACGGCGGCGACCGGGAGGACTTCCTGCGGTTGCTGACGGCGTCGATGGTGGCCTCCGGCGATATGGCCCACGCCACGCACCCGAACTATCCCGACCGTCACGAACCCGGACACCTGATCGCCGTCAACTCCGGGCCGGTGCTCAAGGTACAGCCGAATCTGCGCTATGCCACCGACGGCCGGACCGCGGCGGCCTTCGAACTGGCCTGCCGGCAGGCGGGCGTGCCGCTACAACGGTATGAGCACCGCGCCGATCTGCCGTGCGGCTCGACCATCGGGCCGATGACCTCGGCGCGCACCGGTATCCCCACCGTGGACGTCGGCGCCGCCCAGCTGGCCATGCACTCCGCCCGCGAGCTGATGGGTGCGGCCGACGTCAGTGCGTATGCGGCTGCGCTGCAAGCATTTCTGTCACCGTCCTAAGTGGCCTCGTTCATCAACTAGACGCTTTCCGGACGGCCGCGAAACGTCGCCGCCGCCTATCATCCGCCGGTGCCGACAACCGCGTTGCCGCCCGCTCCGCCGCTTCCTCGGGCACTGCAAGCCGCAATCGCGGTGGCCGACCGCAGGACCGCCCTGCACATCGTGCGGCGCCGCTACGGCTCGGCGTTCACCCTCAATCTGCCCATCTTTGGCCGTGTCGTCGTGCTCAGCGACCCGGGCCAGATCCGCCAGCTGTTCAGGGCAGGCACCGATGTCGCCGACACGACCGACGCCAATCTCGGCCGTGTCATGGGCCCCAATTCGATGTTCGCGCTGGCGGGTCCGCGCCATCGCGCGCACCGCAAGCTGCTGACACCGCCGTTCAACGGGCGGCGGCTGGGCGCCTATGAGGCCATCGTCGAACGCGAAGCCGTCGCCGAATTCGGTGCCTGGCCCGCCGACCGCATATTCGCGGTGTTGCCGTCGATGATGCGCATCACCCTGAACGTCATCCTGCGGGCGGTGTTCGGGGCGGACGGCGAGGAGTTCACTCGGTTACGAGAAATGCTGCCGCGGGCGATCCAACTCGGGTCCAAGCTATCGCTCATCCCTGTGCCCCAATGGGATTGGGGACGCTGGAGCCCCTGGGGGCGATTCGGCATCTACCGTCGTGAGTACGACGAGATCGTCGACCGGCTGATCGAGAAGGCACTGGCCGATCCCGATCTGGAATCCCGCGACGACGTGTTGGCGCTGATGCTGGGCAGCCGCTACGAAAACGGTTCGCCGATGACCCGGGCCGAGATCGCCGACGAACTGATCACGTTGCTCGCGGCCGGTCATGAGACGACCGCCACCACGCTGGCCTGGGCGGTGGAGCGGCTACAGCGACACCCGGCGGTACTGGGCCGCCTGGTCGCTGACCTCGACGCAGGATCGGACGCGCTACTCAATGCCACCATCCTTGAGGTCCAGCGCGCCCGCCCGGTGATCGACGTGACCTTTCGGCAGGTGACCGCACCGGCGCTGACCCTTGGCCCGTGGACCATTCCGCAGGGGCTGACGATCGTGGCGAGCATCGGGCTCGTACACGCCGATGAAGCCGTCTTCCCCGACGCCGGCCGGTTCGATCCCGATCGGTTCCTGTCCCGGTCGCCCGACCCGGCCGAGTGGATTCCCTACGGCGGCGGCATCCGCCGCTGTATCGGCGCCGCGTTCGCGAACATGGAGATGCGGGTGGTCCTGCGGACCCTGCTGCGCGATCACACGATCAGCCCGTCGGATGCGCGCGGGGAAAAGCAGATGTCCCGAGGAGTGGCTATCGCGCCCGCCAAGGGTGCACTGGTCGCCGTCAGGCCTCGGTAAGCCAGGCACGGCCGCCCGGACGCATGCCCGCTGAAGGGCGGCCGAGAAGAGTGCTGTTGGTGATGGTGCCGGTGGTACTCAGCGACGCCGTGGTGTACGGCCTCCGCGCGTTCAGAAGCGCGACGGAGCAGCACACCGGAGCCGCGCCACTAGACTGTTTGGCGTGACATCTGGGCTCACTGGAGCTGTCGACACTGTCGACCATGCGACGACCACCCCCGAACACCCGCAGCCGTATCGCGAACTCGGCCTCAAAGACGACGAATATCAGCGGATCCGGGACATTCTCGGCCGCAGACCCACCGACGCCGAGCTGGCGATGTACTCGGTGATGTGGAGCGAACACTGCTCCTACAAATCGTCCAAGGTGCACCTGCGCTACTTCGGCGAGACCACCACCGACGAGATGCGCAAGGCGATGCTGGCCGGCATCGGCGAGAACGCCGGCGTGGTCGACATCGGCGACGGCTGGGCCGTGACATTCAAGGTCGAGTCGCACAACCACCCGTCCTACGTCGAGCCCTACCAAGGCGCGGCCACCGGTGTCGGTGGCATCGTTCGCGACATCATGGCGATGGGTGCGCGGCCGGTGGCGGTCATGGACCAGCTGCGCTTCGGTGCGGCCGACGCCCCCGACACCCGCCGGGTGCTCGACGGCGTGGTCCGCGGCATCGGCGGTTATGGCAACTCTCTCGGCCTGCCCAATATCGGTGGCGAGACCATCTTCGACCCGTCCTATGCGGGCAATCCTCTGGTCAACGCGCTGTGTGTGGGGGTGCTGCGCAAGGAGGACCTGCACCTGGCGTTCGCCTCCGGGACCGGCAACAAGATCATCCTGTTCGGCGCGCGCACCGGTCTGGACGGCATCGGCGGGGTGTCGGTGCTGGCCAGCGACACTTTCGGCGGTGACGAGGGATCCGGGCCGGGCCGCAAGAAACTGCCCAGCGTGCAGGTCGGCGACCCGTTCATGGAGAAGGTGCTCATCGAGTGCTGTCTCGAGCTGTACGCCGCCGGTCTGGTGATCGGCATTCAGGACCTCGGTGGTGCCGGATTATCGTGCGCCACTTCGGAGTTGGCGTCCGCCGGGGACGGCGGCATGGCCATCGAACTGGACAAGGTGCCGCAGCGGGCGGCCAATATGACCCCGGCCGAGATCCTGTCCAGCGAGTCGCAGGAACGTATGTGCGCGGTGGTGTCCCCGGACAACGTCGATGCGTTCATGGCGGTCTGCCGCAAGTGGGAGGTGCTGGCGACGGTGATCGGTGAGGTCACCGACGGCGACCGGCTCCAGATCACCTGGCACGGCGAGACCGTCGTCGACGTGCCGCCCCGCACCGTCGCCCATGAGGGCCCGGTCTATCAGCGGCCGGTGGCTCGCCCGGATTGGCAGGACGCGCTGATCGCCGACACCTCAGCCGCACTGCCACGGCCATCGACCGGTGCCGAGCTGCGCGCGACTTTGCTTGCGCTGATCGGCAGCCCGCATCTATGCAGCCGGGGGTTCATCACCGAGCAGTACGACCGCTACGTGCGCGGCAACACGGTCCTTGCCGAGCATGCCGACGGCGGCGTGCTGCGCATCGACGAAGCCACCGGCCGCGGCATCGCGCTGTCCACGGACGCCTCGGGCCGCTACACCCAACTCGACCCCTACACCGGCGCGCAGCTGGCGCTGGCCGAGGCCTACCGCAATGTGGCGGTCACCGGCGCTACCCCGATCGCGGTGACCAACTGCCTGAACTTCGGCTCGCCCGAAGATCCCGGCGTGATGTGGCAGTTCTCCCAGGCGGTCCGTGGTCTCGCCGATGGCTGTGCGGCCCTGGGGATTCCGGTCACCGGCGGCAACGTCAGCTTCTACAACCAGACCGGGGCGACGGCGATTCTGCCGACGCCAGTGGTGGGTGTGCTCGGCGTTATCGACGATGTCAGCCGGCGCATTCCCACCGGGTTGGGCAACGAGCCGGGGGAGACGCTGTTTCTGCTCGGTGACACCCGCGATGAGTTCGACGGCTCGATCTGGGCGCAGGTCACCGCCGATCACCTTGGGGGCGTGCCACCGACGGTCGATCTGGCCCGCGAGAAGCTGTTGGCCGAGGTGCTGGCCGCAGCGTCCCGCGACGGTCTGGCATCGGCAGCCCACGATCTGAGCGAAGGCGGCCTCATCCAGGCGGTGATCGAGGCGGCCCTGGCCGGTGAAACCGGTTGTCGCATCGTCCTTCCCGAACAGGCCGACCCCTTCGTCGCACTGTTCTCGGAATCAGCAGGGCGCGCGCTGGTCGCCGTACCGCGCACCGAGGAGAGCCGTTTCACGGCGATGTGCGAAGCCCGCGGACTGCCGGCAACACGCATCGGGGTGTCCGACCCTGGTTCGGATTCCGTTGAGGTCCAAGGCCTGTTCACGGTGACTCTCGAAGAGTTGCGCACCACCTCGGAGAAAGTGCTGCCCGGGCTCTTCGGATGACCAGCGCGGTCGACGACGTCACCGGTGAGGCCAAGGCCCCGCCGACGCGTCGGCGTCACCGCGAATCGCTGATCGAATGGGCGTGGAGCCTGGTCCGGCTGGACTTCGCCGGCGTGGCTTTCGGCGCGCTGTTCTTCTGCCTGTCGCTGACCCCGTCACTGACACCGCGCGACTGGGTGCTGGCCGGGGTGATCGGTGGCATCAACGCCGCCATCGGCTACGGCATCGGCGTGTTGGTGGGCTGGCTGGTCCGCCGGCTGTTCCTCGTCCACCGGCCGTGGTGGCCACTCGGGACCAGGGTTGCCTCCCTGCTGAAGACCGCGACGGTCATGCTGTCGATCGGTGCCAGCCTGCTGATGCTCGTGCCGGCGGCTGCCTGGCAGCGCCAGATCTCGACGGTGATGGGGATCGAGGGTCTGTCCACGCTGGTCTACCTGCGCACCCTGGTCGTCGCACTGATCGCCGGCGGCCTGTTGGTCGGCCTGGCGCGGGTGATCAAGGATGCCATCAAGTTCCTGGCCCGCGTGATGATCCGGCGCTGGAACCTCAACGACGAGGTGGCGATGTTCATCGGCACCGCGATCGTGGTGGTGCTGATCATCACCCTCGTGAACGGCGTGCTCTACCGCGGCTTCATCGCCGGCGCCAGTGCGATGTTCCAGCCCGTGAACGACACCACCCGACCCGGTATCGAACAACCTGTCCAGCCCGAAAGATCAGGCAGCAGCGCGTCATTTGCGGACTGGGATACCTTGGGGTTTCAAGGCCGCAACTTCGTGGCCACTGGTCCGCACGCACCCGAGCTGACCGAACTGAACGGGCGGCCGGCCAAGGAACCCATCCGCATCTATGCCGGCCTGCAAACCGCGGACACCCTCGAGGGCCAGGTCGCCGTTCTGCTCTCGGAACTGCAGCGCACCAAGGCTTTTGAGCGCAAGGTGCTGGTGATCATCCCCACCACCGGCACCGGCTGGGTCGATCCGGTGGCCGCGCGTTCGATCGAGTCGATGTACAACGGCGACACCGCGCTGGTGGCCATGCAGTACTCGTACCTGCCGAGCTGGATCTCGTTTTTGGCCGATCAGGAGAAGTCGGTGCAGGCGGGCAAGGCGATGATCGACGGGATCCACCAACGGTGGCTGCAATGGCCCGAGAACAGTCGGCCCAAGCTGGTGCTCTACGGCGAGAGCCTGGGCTCGTTGGCCGGCCAGGGTGCGTTCGGCTACCTGCCCGACGTCGACGCCTTGGGGTTCTCCTCGGTGCTCTGGGTGGGTCCGCCCAACGCCAGCAGCCTGTGGAAGGCCCTGACTGTCCGGCGCGACCCGGGCACCCCGGAGGTTCAGCCGTGGTACGACGCCGGACGCACCGTCCGGTTCGCTCAGGCGGCCAGCCCGGCCGAGATCGCCGGGGTCGCGGCGTCGCCGCCGTGGAAGGGCACCCGGGTGCTGTACCTACAGCACCCATCGGATCCGGTCGTGTGGTGGACGCCGGAGCTGATCTTCGGGCGGCCGGATTGGTTGAAGGAACCGCCGGGCTTCGACCGCAGCGCGGCCATGCGTTGGTACCCGATCGTCACGTTCTGGCAAGTCAGCGCCGATATGGCCGGCAATGTCACCAGTGCGCAAGCGTCACCGATCGGGCATGGCCACAATTACGGGGACAGCCAGCTCGACGGTTGGGTCGCGGTCGCCGCTCCGGATGGCTGGACTCCTGCGGACACCGAGCGGATCCGCGGTGCGCTGGAGAAGCTCGTCGCCGCCGGCGGTCCCGAATTCCAGTGATTACCAAGGATTCCGGTGCGCCGGGCGTGCGTGCGATCGTCAGTACCGCGTTGGCGGCCGCCGTCGGTGCGCCATTGGGCCTGCGGCCTCCGCAGCTGTGGACGGGACTGCGGACCGGCGCTGTGGCCGTCGGGTTGGTGGCCACGACCGTCGCGGCATTGACTGCGGTGCCCCGAGTGCGCGCCGGGATGGAGGCCCGCCACATCCCCGCGGATCCGGTCCGTTGGCTGGCGCTGGAGATTCCGATCGCCACGGCCTGGACCGAAGAGATGCTCTTTCGGGGCGTTCTTCAGACCGTCGCCGTGCGAGCGATGGGGCCGACCGCCGGCCCGCTGGTGCAGGCCGTCGCTTTCGGGCTCTGGCACATCCCAGACGCCAGGAGGGTCGGCGATCCGGTGCTCGGCACCGTGTTGGTGACGGGCGTGGCCGGCTGGGTGTTCGGCTGGCTGGCCCAGCAGTCGGGGAGCGTGCTTGCTCCGGTGCTGGCGCATACGGCGTTCAACGAGTCGGCCGCGGTGGCCGCCCTGCGGGTGCAGCGCCGGTCGGTACGGTGAAGGGGATAGCGCCTAGGGTTCCGGCATTTCTGTGCGTCTGGTCCGAGCGGCGCCACTGTGGTTCCCAACGGACTGCGGTCATCTGAACGGATAAAAGCCTGGAGGATCTCCGTCGGCGTGCCCCACGTCGGCGAGAAGGTCCTGCGATGGTGGCTCTCGTCTGTGTTTTCGTTCTCGCGCTCGGTGCCGGTGCGCTCGGCGGTCTGGTCGGCACCGGATCATCGCTGGTGCTGCTGCCGGTGCTGGTGGTGTTGTATGGGCCACGCGCTGCGGTCCCGATGATGGGCATCGCGGCGGTGCTGGCCAACGTCGGACGAGTCGTCGCCTGGTGGTCGCGGATCAGGTGGCGACCGGTATTCGCTTACACGGCATCCGGTGCGCCGGCCGCCGCGCTGGGCGCACACACGCTGCTGACGATCTCCCCGAAGATCATCGACGGCTTCCTTGGCGTGTTCTTCCTGGTGATGATCCCGATCCGCCGAGCGATGGTGGCGCGGGCGTGGCGACTTCGGTTGTGGCACCTCGCCCTCGCCGGTGCGGTCGTCGGATTCTTGACGGGTGTGGTCTTGTCGACCGGACCGCTGAGCGTGCCGATCTTCACCGGATACGGGCTCAGCGGCGGCACCTTCCTGGGATCCGAAGCAGCCAGCGCGCTGGGGCTATACACGGCCAAACTCGCCACCTTCGGTCAAGCGGGCTCTCTGAAAACCGATCTCGTTGTCCGCGGGCTGGCGATCGGTGCAGCGTTGATGATCGGCCCGTTCCTGACTCGCCGATTCGTGCAACGACTCCAGGATCGCACCTACGCGCTACTCATCGACGCGGTGTTGGTGGCCGCCGGCTGCGGCATGTTCCTCGCGCTGGCCGGCGGCTGAGCCGGGTCCTAGTCGGCCGTCGTCGGCACGTCGCGGCTGTCGGGCACCAGGTCGTGCGGTTCGGTCTCGGTGTCGTCGATGCCGAAACTGATGATGCGCTTCGGGGTGATCCGGATGATGCCGTCACCGCTGGCCGCCTCAGCCTGTTCGGCGGTGCCGCGGATCTCCAGACAGCGCACCCGCCACGGGTCGCGCGAGGCGATGTCGTCGACGACGAACGCGACGGTGTTGTTGGTGGCGAGATTGCGGAACTTTCGGCTCTTCGACATGTTGTAGCCGACGACGTCGATGGTGCCGAGCGCCTCGTTGTAGGTGAAGCCGACGGGGCTGTTCTGCACTGTGCCGTCCGGCTGGATGGTGGCCAGCCTGCCGAGATCCGCCGACTTCAGGTATTCGATTTCGTGCGGTTTGAAGGACATCTCGCCACGCTAGGACCTCAAGTTCGGTTGACGTCAAGAGCGCAGCCGCGCATTGCCATACTCGTGACCATGCCCGCTCGTCGCAATGCCGACCCTGAGGCCACTGTGGCTGCTGTGCGCGCCGTGGCGCCCTGGCTGCACGACGAGAACGCGGCTGCCCCCGACCGCGCCGCGATCGGGGTGGCGGTCCGGCTGACGGCGCGCACCCTGGCCGGACTCGCGCCGGGTGCCAGCGTGGAGGTCCGCATCCCACCTTTTGTTGCGGTGCAGTGCATCTCCGGTCCCCGACACACCCGCGGTACGCCACCCAACGTGGTCGAGACCGATCCACGGACGTGGCTTCTGCTGGTGACGGGCCTGCTCGGCATCGACGCGGCCGCCGATCGCGGGGCGCTGAGGCTGTCGGGATCGCGGGCCGGCGAGATCGCGGCGTGGCTTCCCCTGGTGACAATCGGCGAGTAGTCGGCCCGACACTCGGCGTTCAATTCCACGATTCCCGCCGATGCCCGTAAACTCAGTTACGTCACCGAACCCCCGCCAGGGAGCAGCCAATATCGTGACCGAAGAAGTCGAAAACCCACCTGCGGAAGAATGCGGCGTCTTCGGAGTCTGGGCTCCGGGCGAAGATGTTGCGAAACTCACTTATTACGGCCTCTATGCCCTGCAACACAGGGGCCAGGAGGCAGCCGGTATCGCCGTCGGCGACGGATCGCAGGTACTGGTGTTCAAGGATCTGGGCCTGGTCAGCCAGGTGTTCGACGAGCAGACGCTGGCTGCGATGGAAGGCCACGTCGCCATCGGGCACTGCCGCTACTCGACGACAGGCTCGACGACCTGGGAGAACGCCCAGCCAGTGTTCCGCAACACCGCGGCGGGCACCGGAGTCGCGTTGGGTCACAACGGAAATCTGGTCAACACCACCGACCTGGCTGCGCGGGCCCGGGACGCCGGGCTGATCAACCCGAACATGCCGGGTGCGGCGACCACCGACTCCGACATCCTCGGCGCCCTGCTAGCTCACGGCGCGGCGGACTCCAGCATCGAGCAGGCCGCCCTTGCGCTGCTGCCCACTGTGCGTGGCGCGTTCTGCCTGACCTTCATGGACGAGACCACGCTGTACGCCGCCCGCGACCCGTACGGGGTGCGACCGTTGTCACTGGGCCGGCTGGACCGCGGCTGGGTCGTGGCTTCCGAGACCGCCGCGCTCGACATCGTCGGCGCGTCCTTCGTCCGCGATATCGAGCCTGGTGAGCTGCTGGCGATCGATGCCGACGGCGTTCGTTCTACCCGGTTCGCCAATCCGACCCCCAAGGGCTGCATCTTCGAGTACGTCTACCTGGCCCGGCCCGACAGCACGCTGGTCGGTCGCTCCGTGCACGCCACCCGGGTGGACATCGGCCGCCGGCTGGCCCGGGAGAAGCCGGTCGAAGCCGACCTGGTGATCGGCGTGCCGGAATCCGGCACCCCCGCCGCGGTGGGCTACGCCCAAGAATCCGGTATCCCGTTCGGTCAGGGCCTGATGAAGAACGCCTACGTCGGGCGCACGTTCATCCAGCCGTCCCAAACGATTCGGCAACTGGGTATTCGCCTCAAGCTCAACCCGCTCAAAGAGGTGATCCGAGGCAAGCGACTCATCGTCGTCGACGACTCGATCGTGCGCGGCAACACCCAGCGCGCCCTGATCCGGATGCTGCGTGAAGCCGGCGCCGTCGAGGTGCACGTGCGCATCGCCTCACCGCCGGTGAAATGGCCCTGCTTCTACGGCATCGACTTCGCCACCCCCGCCGAACTCATCGCCAACGCGGTGGACGACGAGGGCGAGATGCTCGAAGCGGTGCGCCACGCGATCGGTGCCGACTCACTGGTCTACATCTCGCAGCAGGGCATGATCGCGGCGACCGAACAGCCGCCGACCCGGTTGTGCTGCGCCTGCTTCGACGGCAACTACCCGATCGAACTGCCGGGTGAGACCGCGCTCGGCAAGAACGTCGTTGAGCACATGCTGGCCACCGCCGCCCGCACCGGCCTCCCCATTCAGCCGGTGCAAGCCGACAACGCCAACGTCTCGGCCCTCAGCCGGCCCTAACCGTTCACCGTTGCGGCGGTCGTGTCGGGCCGGCCCAGTCCGGATCGCTCGGCAGTTGCGCGGCCTCGCCGGTGTCCCAGCTGGGCCGGAACGCGGCGCGGGCCAGTGCCGCCGAGACTGCCTGTCGGTACGGCGTGAGCCCCCCGGCTGGTGGCTTGATGATGGTGTCGATGTCGTGGTTGTTCATCACCGCGTCACAGTGCAGGGATTCGACCAGGGGCCGGGCCAGCCCGGACGGAATGGGCGTCACCAACCCCACCCACAGCGCGGCGATCCGGGGAGTCAGCACCGGCAGCACCAGGATGTGCCGGCGGGCCAGCCCGGCGACCTCGGCGTAGATCTTCATCATGTCGCCGTATTCCAGGACGTCCGGGCCGCCGACGTCCCAGGCACGCGATGTCGGCACCGGGGCGGTGGCAGCGGCGGCCAGGTAGTACAGCACGTCGCCGATGGCGATCGGCTGAATTTTGTTGTGCACCCATTTGGGCGTCGTCATCACCGGCAGCCGGTCGGTGAGGTGACGGATCATCTCGAAGGATGCCGAGCCGGAGCCCACCACGACGCCGGCTTGTAGTACGACCGTTTCGATGCCCGAGGCGATGAGAATCTCGCCCACCGTGGTGCGCGACGCGAGATGTGTTGACAGTTTGGCGCTTTCGGGATGTAGCCCGCTGAGGTAGACGATGCGCCGGACGCCCGCGCTTCGGGCGGCGGTCACGACGTTCTGCGCAGCGCGACGCTCCTCGGCGGCGAAATCCTCCGACGTGCCCATCGAGTGCACCAAGTAGTAGACGACGTCGACGCCGATGAAGGCATCGGAGAGCGAGCCGGCGTCGCCCAGATCGCCGCGGACGACCTCGATCCGGTCACGCCATGGCACTCCCGCCAGCTTGTCCGGCGTGCGCGCCAGCGCACGCACTGCAAAGCCGTCGTCCAGCAGGCGAGATACCAGACGGCTGCCAACGTATCCGGTGGCACCGGTCACCAGGCACCGAGTTCGCTGCACCGACATACATCCTCCGTTCGCCGGATCCGTGAATTCGGAGCCTATGACCGGAGGGATTGCCCGTTATTGGAAAGGGCAACCCGGATTGGGCATGTCCACGGCCAGCGGGCTGCCGGCCGGATCGATGTAGAGCACCCACATCACCAACGGGGTGGAACCTTCGTTGCGCCCCTCGTGCACGTAACCGGTGCCACTGCGTTCGGTGATGGCGTCGCCGGCGTTGTAGACGCCGTCCACCGAGCAGTCGCCGTCGTAGTGCGTCAGCGTGCCTTCCCTGATCACACTGAAGACCTGCCCGGGGTGGTAATGCCACCCGGTGGTTCCGCCCGGCGCGATGGTGATCTCCCGGCTGATGTAGTCCTTGCCGCCCCGCGTGGCCTGTGACATGACAACGCCCTCGACGCCTTCGCCGGGCGTGGCCGCGGCCGAACCGGACGCCATCAGCACCATGCCCAGTGCGACGGACGCGGCCAGCGACACTCTCAACGGTTTCATCGGGAGTCAGGGTGTCACACAATGTCCCCATGGCGTTTCGAGGCTGGCCGATCGAGGCCGTCGAGTTCTACGAGGGCCTGGAGGCCGACAACTCCAAGGTCTACTGGACCGAGCACAGAGGTGTCTACGACCGCAAGGTGAAGGCGCCGATGGAGGAGTTGCTTTCCGAACTGGCCGAGGAGTTCGGGGCAGGCAAGCTGTTCCGTCCTTACCGCGACGTGCGGTTCAGCGCCGATAAGGTGCCGTACAAAACGAACTGCGCGGCGATGGTCGGCTCCGGATACGTGTCGTTCTCGGCCGACGGACTCTCGGTGGGGAGCGGCCTATACATGCCTGATCCAGCCGCGCTGGCCCGCTACCGGGACGCCGTCGACGACGCGAAGTCCGGGGCCGAGCTCGCCGAAATCGTGGCGGCACTGCACCGGGGCGGCTACGACACCATGGCCCACGAGGTCCTCAAGACGGCGCCAAGGGGATATCCGAAGGATCATCCGCGCATCGAGCTGCTCCGGCACAAGGGCATCGCGATGATGAAGACCTGGCCCGTGGGCGCTTGGCTGGGCACGGCGAAGGCCAAGGACCGGGTGGTCACCGCCCTGCGGGCCGGGGCGCCGCTGCGCGAGTGGCTGACCCGCAACGTCGGCTGACGGTGGCCCGTTTCGGCGACGGCTGGGGACCGGTAGCCTTATGCGCGATGACGGAACGCGAGGAAGACAACCACATTTCCTACGCATCGGCCGGGGTGGACATCGAGGCCGGTGACCGCGCGGTCGAGCTGTTCAAGCCGCTGGCGAAGCGGGCCACCAGGCCCGAGGTGCGAGGCGGGCTTGGCGGTTTTGCCGGGCTGTTCGCGCTGCGTGGCGGCTATCGAGAGCCGCTGCTGGCGGCGTCGACCGACGGTGTCGGGACCAAGCTGGCCGTGGCGCAGGCGATGGACAAGCACGACACCGTCGGCCTGGACCTGGTCGCGATGGTCGTCGACGACCTCGTGGTGTGCGGCGCCGAACCCTTGTTCCTGCAGGACTACATCGCGGTCGGTCGCACCGTTCCGGAGCGGGTCGCCGCGATCGTGGCCGGCATCGCCGAGGGCTGCGTGGCGGCCGGTTGTGCGTTGCTGGGTGGGGAGACCGCAGAACACCCGGGGCTGATGGAACCCGATCACTACGACATCTCCGCGACCGGCATCGGTGTCGTCGAGGCCGATGACGTGCTGGGGCCCGAGCGGGTACGCCCTGGTGACGTGATCATCGCAATGGGCTCCTCAGGCCTGCATTCCAACGGTTATTCGCTGGCCCGCAAGGTCCTGCTCGAAATCGACCGGATGAACCTGGCCGGGCATGTCGAGGAGTTCGGCCGCACCCTCGGTGAGGAATTACTCGAACCCACCCGCATCTACGCCAAGGACTGCCTGGCGTTGGCCGCCGAAACGCAGGTCCGCACCTTCTGCCACGTCACGGGCGGCGGGCTTGCAGGCAATCTGGAACGCGTCGTCCCGCACGGCCTGGTCGCCGAACTCGACCGTGGAACCTGGACACCCGCGCCAGTATTCGCCATGATCCAGCAGCGCGGCCGGATCGACCGCGTCGAGATGGAAAAGACGTTCAACATGGGTGTCGGCATGGTCGCCGTTGTCGCGCCGGAGGACACCGACCGCGCACTGGCGATTCTGACTGCACGCCACCTGAACTGCTGGACGTTGGGCACTGTCACCAAAGGGAAGGACGGCCCACGAGCCAAGCTCGTGGGACAGCACCCACGCTTTTAAGAGGGGAGGCGGCTCAAGGCCGCCACTCGTCCTCGTCTGCCCACGAGTCGTCGCCGAACCCGTTCTCGGACTTCTCGGGTTCGCTCCCGCCCGAACCGGCCAGCTCCTTACGGAGCCGATCGACATCGATCTGCGGAGAGCTGTATTTCAGCTCTCGAGCAACCTTGGTCTGCTTTGCCTTTGCCCGGCCGCGGCCCATGGGGGAACCCCCTCGCGCAATAACGGAGCGGCCCGGGATGCAGGCGGCTCCGATCTGTGTATTGGTTATTGTCCTGCCAACACCTTACCGTGCCCGGTTGCGAAGTGCTGGCAGGCCCGTTCGCCGGAGGACGAACGTCACACTGCGCCGCGCCGCAACCGCTCGATGGCCAGCCGGCCGGCTCCCACCGAGTCGGTCGGCGGGAGCGAGTCCGGATCGATTTCAGCCGCCACTTGATGCTCGCCACCCGTGGTCAGCGCGGTATCGGCCGGAATTCCCCGCTTCACCAGAGCCAAGGCGATCGGGCCGAGATCGACGTGATCGACGACGGTGCCGAGCCGCCCGACGACACGCCCACCGGCGAGCAGCGGGTCACCGGTGACGGGACGCTCCCCTGACCCGTCGAGGTGGACCAGGACCAGCATCCGAGGCGGCTTCCCCAAGTTATGGACCCGGGCAACCGTTTCCTGGCCGCGATAGCAGCCCTTGTCGAGGTGCACGGCTCCTTGCCCGGGTGCACCGATCCAGCCGGCCTCGTGCGGGATGGTCCGGTCATCGGTGTCCACCCCGAGCCGGGGTCGCTGCGCGGCGACCCGCTGCGCCTCGTAGGCCCACACGCCGGCGCGACGTACGCCGGCAGCCTCCAGCCGGGCCAGCCAGTCGGCCGCGCTGGCGCGCGGCACCAGCAGGTCGAGTTCGATCTGGCCGGCTTCGGTGGGCACCCGGCGCAGGTAACCAGCCCCGGCGGGCAGGAGCGAAGCGACCGAGGGATCAATCCCGATCGGTACCGCCCTGGACTCGGCTGGCAGTTCGTCGACGCCAAGGGCGGCGAGTACGGCGGGCTCGGCGAGGCGCGGACCGAGCAGTGACAACACGGCAAGGTCGGCGGGTTCGGGGACGACGTCGGACCAGAACACCATCTTGCGTAGGTAGGTCAGCAGCGGTTCGCCGCGCGACGCTTCGGTATCGAGATAGGTGACCCCGTCCAGCTCGGTCTGCACCCAGTGGTCCTCGACGCGCCCCTGCCCGTCGAGGCTGAGGTTCTCAGTGGACGTGCCGTCGGGCAGCTCGCTGACGTGTTGCGTCGAAATCGAATGCAGCCAGCTGCGCCGGTCGGCTCCGGTCAGCGTGAGCACGGCACGGTTGGACCGATCCACCACGACGGCGTCGTGGGCGGCAGAGCGTTGCTCGCCGAACGGATCGCCGTAATGCCAGACCGTGCCGGCGTCGGGGGAGCTGGCGGGGGCGGGAACGGCTGACACACATCAACTCTACGGGGCTGCCAGTACGCTGTGACCTCATGCTTGGCATGCCTACCCACCCATCGGTGGTCGTCACACTCGACGGCGAGGTGCATGATCCGGGCCAGCCGCTGCTGTTCGCCGACGACCTGGCCGCCGTGCGTGGCGACGGCGTGTTCGAGACGCTGCTGATCCGCGACGGCCGTGCCTGTCTGGTGGAAGCCCACCTGTACCGGTTGGTCCAGTCAGCCAAGATGATGGGCCTGCCCGAGCCGGACCTGCCGGCCTGGCGGCGCGCCATCGGCATCGCGGTCGGGCAATGGACGGCAGCCGCCACTGGCGAGGGCGCCCTGCGACTGGTCTACAGCCGCGGCCGGGAGAGCGGCACCACCCCGACGGCTTACCTGACAGTCAACCCCGTGCCGGAGCGGGTCGCCGCCACCCGCCGCGACGGAATCGCCGTGGTGCTGCTCGATCGTGGACTGCCCGCCACCGGGGTGGACTCCATGCCCTGGCTGGTGGCCGGCGCTAAGACGTTGTCATATGCGGTCAACATGGCCGCACTGCGCTATGGCGCCGAAAAGGGCGCCGGGGACGTCATTTTCGTCAGTTCCGATGGGTATCTGCTTGAGGGCCCGCGCTCGACGGTGGTGGTCGCCGCCGATGACGGCTCGGGCGGGACATGCTTTCTCACCCCGCCGCCGTGGTATCCGATTCTGCGCGGAACCACCCAGCAAGCCCTGTTCCAGGTTGCCCGCGACAAGGGCTATGACTGTGACTATCGCGCGCTGAGGGCGTCGGATTTGACTGCTGCCCAGGGGGTTTGGCTGGTGTCCAGCATGACGCTGGCGGCCCGGGTGCACACTCTCGATGGTCAACCACTGCCACCTACCCGGCTGGCCGCCGACGTCGCCGCGCTGGTGGACGCGGCGATCGTTTGCGATCGCTGACCGCGAAAAACTCTTGGCACACCCCGGTGGGCGCGGGTACGGTCGGCCGTACACAGGGAAGGAGGTGGTCCGGAAAATTGATAGCTTTTAGGACATGTGAGGTGGCTGCCAGCTAGCAGCACCAGGTGCGGTGGAATCACTTGCGCCCTGCGCGCGCTGGCGAATTCCCGGCAGCTACCCGGCCCCCGAGCTCCTGGTTTGTCCAACCAGGGATAACGGCTCGGGGGCCGACCCATTTCTGCAGACTGCTTGCGTGACGCCGTCAGTGCTGCGGTGGCGGCGTGGGCGCTAGCGACGCGCACGCCTGTAGCCCCTTGTCCCACACGGATTGATCGATCCCCGGCGGTGCCGGTAGCTGGCCACCGCCCGGTCCGCCCTGCGGCGGTGGTCCGCCCGGCTGACCGCCGTGCCCACCGGGACCACCTTGCGGCGGCGGGCCCTGAGGCGGTGCAGGCACACCGTTTTCGGTCATGCATGTGACGAACGGGTCATTGGGACCACCCGGATTGCCCGGCGCGGCCTCGCTCACCGGTGAGCAGGCCATCACCGTGCCGATCAGGGCGGCCCCCGCTGCGGTCACGGCCGCAGCAGATAGCGGTCGCAGAATCATCGTGATCTCCTTGTTCGAAGCGAAACCCGACCGTATGCAGCCCGCGTGGGTGCGGATTAGCACCGGGCTATGCGGTCGCTGTGAGCACCCCGAACCGCGGTGTCTAGCTCGCCGGCCCTGGCTCCAGCGGTGAGCACGCCTTCCTTGCCTGGTCCCAGAGACCGGGGTCGACACCGGCGGGTGGGCCGAGAACGGCGGGGCCGGCCGAGTCGGGCACGCCGTGCTGGTGCAGGCACTGCGCCAGTGATCCATGCTCGGCCGGACTGGTGCCGGTGGTGGCGCTTGTGGTGCTCGGCGCCGGACTGATCACCGTCGGCTGTGACGGGCTCGGTGCCGGTGCGCAGCCGGCGAGGATCGCGGTGGCCGCCGCGGCGGCCACCAATACGCGGCTGCGCATCAGCCGACGTGTCGCGTCAGCCGTGCGGACAGATGCGGAACCAGGCCGCCGTCGGCATCGACGCGCTCCTCGACGTAGGCGAGATCACCGCCCTCGACGATCCCGTAGAGCCGTTTGGCGCCACCCACCAGCACACCGGACTTGCTGCGCGCCAGGGCATCGGTCACCAGCTCCCACGACGACTGGGTGAGCGGCTGGCCGTAGAACAACTCCACGTAGCCGGCCGAATGGGCCAGCAACAGCTCGATGGCCTGCGACTCGCCCGGGTCGGCCGGGTCATCGACGAACCGCCAGAAGCCGGTCTCCCGTAGGCCAGGTGAGTGGTACTCGCCGCCTTCATCGAGGCGCCAGGACCGGGCGTCCCAGTTCAGATAGTCGCCGCCGTCGTGCGAAACGATGATCTGTTGCCCGAAGCGGTAGTCGCCCGCCGGCCCCCGGCCTTCGCCCTCGCCGCGCCACACTCCGACCAGCGGTAGTAAGGCCAGCAATGCGTCGTGCAGGTTGGCGCCCAGACGCAGATTGGCGGTGTCGGCGGGCAGCGGCAGGTCATCGAAGACCGGTATGTTTCGGCCGGCCGTCTCCCTGGCACGTTCGACTGCCGCGGCTACCGCGCGATCACCGCTACCGGAGGCGTCCTCGGAACTCACGACTCGTCGGTGATCAGTCGGTAGAGCGCGTACAACGCGAACCAGGTGATCAGCACGACCGTTGCGACCAGAAGGATCTCGTAGAAAAGAACCACGATCGTCAGTCTATCCGGGGCTCGGGCGGGTTACCGCCCGAGCCTCCCGGAGACTACGCAACCTTGATATCAACCTCGTGGATGCCGGCTCCCGACGGTGCCACGGTGGCGTCGCCGTTGCCCACCTTGGACAGCGCACGGACCGTCCAGGTACCCGGCGCGGCGAAGAACCGGAAATCGCCGGTTGCCGAGGCAACCACCTCAGCGGTGAACTCGTCGCTGGAGTCCAGCAGGCGCACGAACGCGCCCGCCACCGTCTGACCGGAGTCGTCGACGACGCGCCCCGTGATCACGGTCTCCTTCTCCAGGTCGACACCGGCAGGCAGGGTCTGTCCTTGTTTAGGTGCAGAGCACATGATCAACTTCCCAACTCGATCGGGGCCCCCACTAGGGAGCCGTATTCGGTCCAACTACCGTCGTAGTTCTTGACGTTCTTGTGCCCCAACAGTTCCTGCAGCACGAACCAGGTGTGCGACGACCGCTCACCGATGCGGCAATAGGCGATGGTCTCCTTCTCGCCGTCCAAGCCCGCTGCCGCGTAAAGCTTCGCCAGGTCCTCATCGGACTTGAAGGTGCCGTCCTCGTTGGCAGCCTTGCTCCACGGCACGCTGATGGCGGTGGGGATGTGGCCGGCCCGCTGGCTCTGCTCCTGCGGCAGGTGGGCGGGCGCGAGGATCTTGCCGGAGAACTCGTCGGGGGAGCGGACGTCGACCAGGTTCTTCTCGCCGATGGCGGCGATCACCTCGTCGCGGAACGCGCGGATGTTGTTGTCGGGCGCCTTGGCCGAGTACGACGTGGCGGCACGGGTAGGCACCTCCGTCACCAGCGGGCGTCCGTCGAGCTCCCACTTCTTGCGGCCACCGTCGAGCAGCTTGACGTTCTCGTGGCCGTACAGCTTGAAGTACCAGTACGCGTACGCGGCGAACCAGTTGTTGTTGCCGCCGTACAGGATCACCGTGTCGTCGTTGCTGATTCCCTTGTCGGACAACAACTTCGAGAACTGCTGCTGGTCGACGAAGTCACGCTTGACCTGGTCCTGCAGCTCGGTCTTCCAGTCCAGCCTGACGGCGCCGGCGATGTGGCCGCCTTCGTAAGCCGAGGTGTCCTCATCGACCTCGACGAACACGGTGTTCGGCGCGTCGAGATTGCCCTCGGCCCAGTCGGTAGAGACCAGGACGTCGGAACGTGCCATGAATATGGTTCCTTTCGGTTGCGTGTGAAGAAGGCTCAGGGGTTGGCAGCGACGGGCCGCAGCCGCGCCACGAGTGGGTAGAGCTGGCAGCCGAGGCAGATGCCGAAGGCTGCATTCAGAAACGCGGCGAACAGAGCGAAGGCCGTGGCGATGACGCCCAGCAGCGGCACGCCGAACGCGAAGCCGGCCACGCCGACGACGGCGAACACCAGCCCCACCAACTGTGCGAACTTCAACGGCGGTACGGGTTCCCGTTCGGAGACGGGGCTGAGCCGCGGGGCCACTAGCTTGGCGAAGATCAGACCGTACGGGTGCTGACGCGGCCCGCGCAGCGCGCCGATCGCGAATACGACGGCCTGCAGCGCCAGCAGGACCGCCGCGGCGATCTGGCTGAACCCCGAGACGGCCAGTACCGCGATCAGGACGGCGGTGGTGACCCAGGCCGCGAAGCGGGGCCCACGTACGTCCACCTGCGCGGGGTCGGTGGTGTTGTTTCTCGTCGACATTCATCTACTCCTGTTGCTCATTCGGGCTGGACGGAGGCAAGCCGCACACGGCCGCTCCAGAGTGGCGGCGCGAAAGAAAGGCGCGGCTACTCAGCAGCTACAGCAACAACAGCAACAACCCGCGACGCGGCACAGATCAACTGCGCGACGCTTGGTGAGCGATAGCTCGAGGCGGGCCGACACGCCAGACATGCTACCCAATAACCAGGGTCTCAGGCCAACAGAGGTTGCAGCGCCGAGCGCAGGTCAGCGGCCTTGGGAACCCCTGCTGTGCGGTATCGCTGGCGGCCGGTCGCATCGAAGATGAACGTCGTCGGCAATGACATCACCGAAAGCTTGCGTGCGGCAGCCGGATTGGCATCCATATCGATCTCGACGTGAGCTACCTCACCCATGTCGGTACAGACCTGGTTGACCACCCTGCGCACCCCTGCGCAGGGTCCGCACCATACTGCGCTGAAATGCACGATCGTCGGCCCGGTCGAGGAAAGGCCCAGGTCACTGACGTCGACATCGAGCTGTTCGGCTTCGCGCACGACGCCCGAACGACGGGCGTGCAGCACGCCCGCGACGCCGGCCACGCCCAATGCGGCGGCGATGGCGACGATCGCGGTGACAAATGCAGGGGTCATGACTGTGTGAACCCGTCGAGCCGGACGATTACTCCCTCGGTTATGCCTTCGATGATGATGTCCGACCCGCGGGCACCTTCGGTGGTGGGGCGCACCCCGAACGGCAGCTTCTGATCCGGCAGGTTGCCGCTGAACGCCGCTAACACCGCCGGCTTCTTATCGTCGGGCACCGCCCGATCAGCTGTGCCCGGGCCGGTCTGCACGTCCGTGGCGGTGAAGACCAGCGTGGTCTGGTCCGCGCCGCCGATCGACAGGTCGACCGCGACGCTGACCGGCTTGTCGACGCCGGCCTTGGTCGGCGTTCCGGTGAACACCAGCCCCTTGCTACCGGAGATACCCGACTCGGTGGTGCCGCCGGTGGCGTCGTTGGTCTCTTTCGACGGGGCCTCCACCATCAGGTCCTTGATCCCCATGAACCTGCCGAGATGGCCGGAGTCGATGATGATGCGGCTCTCCAGTTTGCCGACCGGCAGATTCGCGTCCGGCCTGATCAGCCACGATGCCTCGGTGAGGTCGATGTTGTGCAGGGTGGCTTCCAGTGATGCCCTGCCGACCACCGGGTGCTCCACCCCGTTGGCCTTGATCTCGATCTCGTTGAAATGGTGCCGGGCGGCCTGACGGATGAACGGGAAGCCCAGGATCGCCACCGATGGGTCGAACGAGAGTCCCGCGGCAGCCCGGACGGTGCGTGCCAGCCGGTATTCGGCGTAGATAGTCGCCCCGAAATCTGCGCCGACTGCCCCGACGACGACGGCGATGACCGCGGCCCCCAGAGTGATCAGCAGCTTTCGCACCTGCATATTCTGGCCCACCATCGCTCGGGAGCCACCGCCGCGCACCCCTTGGGTAGCGGGGCCAACCCGCCAGATCGGCTAAATAGCAGGTAGCGGGTTAAAGTTAGATGACCCATGGTCGGGTAACGGCCATATGTCGCCCATGAGTCTGGTGGGTCAACGCGACGGCGCTGTCGGCGATGAGTATCCAGGGCATTGGAGAGTGTGTTGGACCTGCTACTTCTCACAGTCGACCCGCATCCGGAATCGGTGCTGCCGTCGCTGGCGCTGTTGGCGCACACCGTGCGGTCCGCGCCTACCGAGGTGTCGTCGCTGCTGGAAGCGGGCACCGCGGATGTGGCGATCGTCGACGCGCGGACCGATCTGGCCGCCGCGCGTGGCCTGTGCCGGCTGCTCGGGACCACCGGCACCTCGGTCCCCGTGGTGGCCGTCGTCAACGAAGGCGGTCTGGTCGCGGTCAACATGGACTGGGGCCTCGACGAGATCCTGCTGCCCAGCACCGGCCCGGCCGAGATCGATGCCCGGCTGCGCCTGCTCGTCGGTCGGCGCGGAGGCATGGCCAGCCAGGAGAGCGCGGGCAAGGTCAGCCTCGGTGAACTGGTCATCGACGAAGGCACCTACACCGCGCGGCTGCGTGGTCGCCCCCTTGACCTGACCTACAAGGAATTCGAGCTACTGAAGTACCTCGCGCAGCACGCCGGGCGGGTGTTCACTCGCGCGCAATTGCTGCAGGAGGTCTGGGGTTACGACTTCTTCGGCGGCACCCGCACCGTCGACGTGCACGTACGGCGATTGCGCGCCAAACTCGGCCCGGAATATGAGTCGCTGATCGGGACCGTCCGCAACGTCGGCTACAAGGCGGTGCGCCCGGCTCGGGGACGTCCTGCCGCGGCCGAGCCGGAATACACCGAGGACGACGAGGAGGACGGCTTCGACGACGGCGAGGACGTCATCTCGGACGGGGTGCGCAACCCAGTGCGGTCCGGAACCCTGTCCCACCCGCTTCGCAGTCAGTGACGGCGCCGCGCTGGCGCACCGCCCTGACCCCGGTCGAGCAGGAGCAGGTGCGCGCCGTGATCGAGGCCGCCACCCGTAATGACGGTGTCGCGCCGGTCGGCGAGCAGGTGCTGCGCGAGCTGCCGCTTGATCGCACCAGGCATCTGATCGCCGCTGACGGCGAGGCCGTGGTCGGTTATCTCAATCTGACACCGGGCCGCGATGACGCCGACGCGATGGGCGAACTCGTCGTCCACCCCGACGCCCGTCGTCACGGTATCGGGACGGCGCTGCTGCGGGCTGCCGCCAACGACGCCGACGGTGCGGTGCGGTTCTGGGCGCACGGCACCCTGCCCGTGGCCCGAGCGGTGGCCGATGCGCTCGGGATGGCCGTGGTTCGTGAACTGATGCAGATGCGCCGGACGCTGCGCGATGTGCCCGAACTCGTTGTGCCCGAGGGCATCAGCATTCGCACCTACCGGGGCGCGTCCGACGATGCCGAGCTGTTGCGGGTCAATAACGCCGCTTTCGCGTGGCATCCCGAACAAGGGGGCTGGCAGGAATCCGACCTCGATGAGCGACGCGGCGAATCGTGGTTCGATCCCGAGGGCCTGTTTTTGGCCGTCGATGACGACACTGACGCCCTCCTGGGTTTCCATTGGACGAAGGTCCATGCCGACCAGTCCGGGCTCGGCGAGGTGTATGTCGTCGGTGTGGACCCTGCCGCGCAGGGGCGCGGTCTGGGCCGGGTTCTGACCGTGGTGGGGCTACAGCACCTGGCTGGGAAGTTGACCGCCCAGGATCAGCCGGAAGACATTCCCGGGTCGCTGCGCTCCTGCCCGCCGGGAGACATTCCCGGGTCGCTGCGCTCCTGCCCGCCGGAGGTCATGCTCTACGTCGAGGCTGACAACACCGCGGCCGTGAAAACCTATGAGCGACTGGGCTTTGCTGTGTCCAGCGTCGACACCGCATACCGCCCCGCCTTGGCAGCGAATATTCACGCCGGCGGCACTTGCGGCTAGTTAGCGGCATTTCGCAATACTGCGTTCATCGACCTGTTCACCTTCCGTTCATATTCCGGGTGGGTTCCGTCCACTCCGAACGCCTAACTTCCGGGGTGGTGCATGCGCCCTACCGGGGCGAACGGGGCAACTGGAGAAAGTGGGATAGGTGAATCTGAACAGGTTTGGCAAGGCGTTCTTTGTGACCGTGTCAGCAACGGCCATCGCGGGCCTGACGCTCACCGCCTGCGGGAGCGACAACAATGCCGGAACGTCGTCGTCGACCAATGCGTCCGGCTCGTCCGCCGACTGCGGTGGCAAGAATGCCCTGACCGGCGAGGGCTCGACCGCGCAGCAGAACGCCATCGCGGTGTTCAACCAGGTGTGGGGCCAGAAGTGCCCGGGCAAGAACCTCTCCTACAACCCGACCGGCTCGGGCGCGGGTGTCACGCAGTTCATCGCCGGCCAGGTCGATTTCGCCGGCTCCGACTCGGCGCTGAACAAGGATCAGGTGGACCCCGCCGCCAAGCGCTGCGCCGGTAACCCGGCCTGGAACCTGCCGCTGGTCTTCGGTCCCGTCGCGCTGGGCTACAACCTGCCGGGTGTCGACAAGCTAGTGGTCAACGCCGACGTGCTCGCCAAGATCTTCACCGGTGCCGTCACCAACTGGAACGATCCGGCGATCGCCGCGCTGAACAGTGGTGTCTCGCTGCCTGACCAGAAGATCACCCCGATCTACCGCTCGGACTCCTCAGGCACCACCGATAACTTCCAGAAGTACTTGGGCGCCGCTGCTCCGCAGACCTGGACCAAGGGTGCGGGCAAGGAGTTCCAGGGCGGCGCCGGGGAAGGCGCGCAGAAGACCGCCGGCGTGGTGCAGGCTGTGCAGGCCACTCCGGGTGCGATCGGCTACGTCGAGAAGGGCTTCGCCGACCAGGCCAAGCTGACGGTCGCTCAGATCGACAACGGTGGCGGACCCGTCGCGCTGACCGACGACACCGCCAAGGCGGCGATCGACTCCGCGAAGATCTCGGGTACCGGCAACGATCTGGTCCTGGACCTGAACGCCCTGTACTCCACCAAGGCCGCCGGCGCCTACCCGCTGATGCTGGCGACCTACGAGATCGTCTGCTCGAAGGGCTACGACGCCGACACCTCCGCAGCGGTCAAGTCGTTCCTGACCGTGGCGGCCAACGACGGCCAGGCGGGACTCCCGGCGGCCGGTTACGTCCCGCTGCCTGACGCGTTCAAGCAGCGGCTCCTGACCGCCGTCAAAGCAATTCAGTAACAGCGCTGGCGAGGCAGGTCGATTGCGGTGACGATGGAGAGATCAGTGAGCGATGGGGTGGATGTGACCCAAGACGTACCCGGACCTAATCCAGCAGACGCTGGATCCGGAGAGGTTGTGGCCGCACCCTTCCCTGACAAGCCTTCGATCCCGACGAATCCGTCCGGAAGCGCCAAGGTGCGACTCGGCGACCGGATCTTCCGAGGGTTGTCCGAAGGTTCCGGCATTCTCGTCATCGCGCTGATCGCCGCGATCGGCCTGTTCCTCGTCTGGCGTGCGGTACCGGCGCTGGGGCGTAACGACGCGAACTTCTTCACCTACGGCGGCAACTGGGTCACCACCGATACCGCCCACATGAAGTTCGGCATCCTGGATCTGCTGCAGGTGACGGTGTTCGTCTCCCTGTTCGCATTGGTCCTGGCCATGCCGGTCGCGCTGGGTATCGCGATCTTCCTGACGCAGTACGCCCCACGCCGGGTGTCCGGGCCGTTGGGCTACATGGTGGATCTATTGGCCGCGGTGCCGTCCATCATTTACGGCGTCTGGGGCCTGTACGTGCTGGCCCCGGTAATCAAGCCGTTCGCGATGTGGCTCAACGGCAATCTCAGCTGGATTTTCCTGTTCGACACCGGAAATGCGTCGGTGGCCGGCGGCGGAACGATCTTCACCGCAGGGATCGTGCTGGCGGTGATGATCCTGCCGATCATCACCGCGGTCAGTCGTGAGGTGTTCGTCCAGACGCCACGCGGGCAGATCGAGGCGGCGCTGGCGCTCGGCGCCACCCGCTGGGAAGTGGTCAGGACCACGGTCCTGCCGTTCGGGCTGTCCGGTTACATCAGCGGTGCGATGCTCGGCCTGGGCCGCGCGCTGGGTGAGACGATCGCACTGCTGATCATCCTGCGCGGCACGCAGAAGGCGTTCGGCTGGTCGCTTTTCGACGCTGGCTATACCTTCGCCAGCAAGATCGCCTCGGCCGCTTCGGAATTCAATGACGAGTACAAGGCAGGGGCGTATATCGCCGCCGGCCTGGTGCTGTTCATCCTGACGTTCGTGGTCAACTCGGCAGCCCGCGCCGCGGTGGCCGGAAGGGGTGCCCGATGACCTCGACTCTGGACCAGCCGGTCAAGGCGCCCACGTTCCAGGCGGTCAGCCTGCGGCGCAAGCTGACCAACAACGCCGCCACCGTTTTGGTGACGCTGTCGGTGGCGATCGCTGTGGTGCCGCTGATCTGGGTGCTGTACTCGGTGGTCACCAAGGGCTTGAGCGTTGTTCTGGACAGCACGTGGTGGATGAACTCCCAGGCCGGAATGACGGCCTTCGCGGCTGGTGGCGGCGTCTACCACGCCCTGGTGGGCACCGTGCTGCAAGGCCTTTTCTGCGCGGTGATCTCGATTCCGGTCGGCGTCTTCGTCGGCATCTATCTGGTCGAGTACGGCGGCGGCACCAGGCTGGGCAAGCTCACCACGTTCATGGTGGACATCCTCACCGGTGTGCCCTCGATCGTGGCGGCACTGTTCATCTACGCCCTGTGGGTTGCCACGCTTGGTTTCCAGCGCTCCGGTTTTGCGGTGTCACTGGCCCTGGTGTTGCTGATGATCCCGGTGATCGTGCGCTCCACCGAGGAGATGCTGCGGATCGTTCCGATGGACCTGCGTGAGGCCAGCTACGCGCTCGGCGTTCCGAAGTGGAAAACCATTGCCCGCATTGTCATTCCGACCGCGCTGTCGGGCATCGTCACCGGAATCATGCTGGCGCTGGCCCGAGTCATGGGGGAGACGGCACCGCTGCTGATCCTGGTCGGGTACTCGCAGGCGATGAACTTCGACATGTTCAACGGTTTCATGGGCTCGCTGCCCGGCATGATGTACGACCAGACCTCGGCCGGTGCGGGCGCCAATCCTGTTCCGACCGATCGGCTCTGGGGCGCGGCGCTGACATTGATCGTGCTCATCGCGGTCCTCAACATCGGCGCTCGTTTCATCGCCAAATTCTTTGCCCCGAAAAAGGTTTAGGAGACTTCGATGGCCAAACGGCTAGATCTCAAAGACGTCAACATCTACTACGGCTCGTTCCACGCCGTCGCCGACGTGTCGATGGCGGTGCCGCCGCGCAGCGTGACCGCGTTCATCGGGCCCTCGGGCTGTGGCAAATCCACGGTGCTGCGCACGCTCAACCGCATGCACGAGGTCATCCCTGGTGCCCGGGTCGAGGGTTCGGTTTTACTCGACGGTGAGGACATCTACGCCTCCGGGGTCGACCCGGTGGGCGTTCGCAAGACCATCGGCATGGTCTTTCAGCGCCCGAATCCGTTCCCCACCATGTCGATTCGTGACAACGTGGTGGCCGGTCTGAGGCTGCAGGGTGTCCGCAACCGCAAGGTACTCGACGAGACCTGCGAGCGCTCACTCAAGGGCGCCAACCTGTGGAACGAGGTCAAGGACCGGCTCGAGAAGCCCGGCGGCGGCCTGTCCGGCGGTCAGCAGCAGCGGCTGTGTATCGCCCGTGCCATCGCCGTTCAGCCCGACGTCCTGCTGATGGACGAGCCCTGTTCGGCGCTGGACCCGATCTCCACGCTGGCCATCGAGGATCTGATCTCCGAACTCAAGCAGGAGTTCACCATCGTCATCGTCACCCACAACATGCAGCAGGCCGCGCGGGTCAGCGATCAGACTGCGTTCTTCAACTTGGAGGCCACCGGCAAGCCAGGGCGCCTGGTCGAGATCGACGACACCGAGAAGATCTTCTCCAACCCGAGCCAGAAGGCCACCGAGGACTACATTTCCGGGCGGTTCGGCTAGGCCACCTACAGCACCAAAAACCCGGTATCGCTCAGCGATACCGGGTTTTTGGTGTGAGGCGAATCCTCAGTAGGTCGCGATTTCCTCTTCTTCGGGCAGCCGGCCGGTCACCTGGAAGATCACTCGTCGGGCGATCTCCACGGCGTGATCGGCGAAGCGCTCGTAGAACCGGCCCAGCAGCGTGACGTCCACCGCTGCCGCCACGCCGTGCTTCCACTCCCGATCCATCAGCACGGTGAACAGATGCCGGTGCAGGTCGTCCATCGCGTCGTCTTCCTCGCGGATGCGGCGAGCCTTCTCCGGATCCCGGGACAGCAGTACTTCGCGGGCGCTGTTGCCCAATTCGACTGCAACACGGCCCATTTCAGCGAAGTAGCCGTTCACTTCCTCGGGCAGTGCATGCTGCGGGTGACGGCGACGGGCGATCTTGGCGACGTGCAGTGCCAGCGCTCCCATCCGGTCGACGTCGGCGACGATCTGAATCGAGCTGACGATGGCCCGCAGATCGCCGGCCACCGGCGCCTGCAGCGCAAGCAGCACGAAGGCCGCTTCCTCTGCCCGGGCGCTGGCCGCCGAGATCTGGTCGTGGTCGGTGATGACCTGCTCGGCAAGCACCAGGTCTGCTTGCAGCAGCGACTGGGTCGCCCGTTCCATCGCAAGCCCGGCCAAGCGGCACATGTCGGCCAGCTGATTGGTCAGAGCATCGAGTTGCTCGTGGTACGCGGTGCGCATGGCATTCACCCTACTTTCTGCGTGCGCGCTGAGTATGCCCAGGCGGGGTGAACGAACGGTGAATGAAAGCAAACGCCCGCCATGCCCCGCCCGGCTTACTCGCAGGTGACGTCCGCGGCGTTGGTAACCGTCAGGTCTTCGGGCAACTCGGTCGGGGTGCTCTTGGAATTGTGGCTCACGTGCACGCTGACCGTCGATCCGCTCGGCGGCGGCGCTCCGACGGCGCTGAAGTCGGGTCCGAGCACCACCTGGACGGTGTTCTTCAGGCCGTCCACCCGCTCCATCTGTGCGGTGGGGAACGCTGCGGCGACGGTGGCGGCGGCCTGCTCGTTGCCCGCCGAGAACATCACCGTCGTTGTGGTGACGGTGCCGCCTGAATAGTCCTCGGGGTCCAGCACATGGAAACCGTGTTCGCGCAATGCGGCCGCGGTGGTGGCGCCCAGCCCGTCCCGGCCGGTGGAATTGGAGACCCGCACGCTGATGTCATGCGGATCGGTTGTCACCGCGTTGACCAATTCGGTCTGTGTCCCGTCGGCAGACTGCTGGACGGGGTTGGGCTTAGCGGCCTGAAGTGTCTTCTGCGCCGCGGTCATCGGGCTCGTCGTCGCGTTGGTGTCGTTCTCACCGGGCAGTGGGTCATCGTTGATGATCGCGTCGAACAACCCCCGGATGTCCTCGGTGCGCGGTTGCTCGTTGCCGTCGGCGTCGGTGATTCCCGTAGTCGGGACGGTGACGAAGGTGATCCGACCGGCGTTGACGCCCTGCAGGGACTGCCCGAGATCGACGAGATCCTTGGTCCGGACGTTGTCCACGTAGGTGTCATCGATGAACATGTTCACCACGTTATTGAGCTTGCTCAGGCTGAACAGCGTGTCCTTGGAGATGATCGAGCGCAGCAGCGAGGACAGGAACAGCTGCTGGCGCTTGATCCGGCCGTAGTCACCGTTGACTTCGGTGGTGACCTGGCGGGCGCGGACATAGTTCAGTGCGGTGCGCCCGTCGAGCGTCTGATGCCCGGCACTGGCGAGCACCGTGCCCAGCTCGTAGTCGGATAGCGGGGTGGTGCTGCAGACGTCAACCCCGCCCAGCGCGTCGACCATCTTCGAGAAGCCGGTGAAGTCGACCGCCATGAATCGGTTGATCGACAGCCCTGACATCTTCTGGATGACCTTCACCAGGCACTTCGGCCCGCCATATGCGTACGCCGAGTTCAGTTTCGTCTCGGTATAGCGGTAGTCGTCGCTCGTCTGACCGGTGTACTTGTCGACGACCGGGCCGTATTTACCGCTGTCGGGGTCCCAGGCCTGGCAGTAGGCCGGGGTGATGGCGAGGTCGCGGGGGAAGGACACCACGACGACGCGTTTACGGTCGGCGGGGATATTGACCAGCATCACGGTGTCGGACCGGGCACCGTCGGCGTCCGCTGTGGTACCGGCACCGATCTCCCCGTTGGCGCCGGTGCGGCTGTCGACCCCGACGATCAGGAAGTTCTCGTCGCCGAACTGCGCGTTGGGATCGAGGATGTCGCGCGAGTCGGGATCCAGCGCCGCGACATTGCGCAGCAGATCGTTCTTGGTGGACTGCCACTGCCAGGCACCGCCGGTCAACACGAGAGCGGACACCGCGAACAGCGCCGCCGCGGACCGGCCGGCCAACAGGACCGGCTTGAACGCCTTGGTCCTCTTTTTCTTGGTGTCCTTCGGCGCGGGCGCAGCAGCCGGGTTGGGGTCGGCCACGAGGGGGCCCCTGGCCCGGTTGAGCGCCTCGAGGTCGGGAACTTCGTCGGCGTAGGCGGCGATGACCACCGGAATGGGCACGGTGGGATCGGCGGAGTCGTCGGCGGCCGGCGGCGTTTCGGTGCGGTGGCGAGTGGGCTCGATGGTCGGTGTGGAGCCGGAAAGCTTGGCGATAAGGTCGGCGACGGTCACGCCCTGGGCGTGGTTGCCGCCCGGCGCGGATGTGTCCGGCGCGCGGTGCGAGGGTGCAGGTGCGCGCTCCCAGGGCGCGGCTCCGGCGCCCGATTGGGGTGCCCGGGTCACCCGCTCACCCTCGTCGGGGGCGCGGTGCTGGCCAGGAGTGGCGTTGCCGCCGTCACTCATGTTCCAGTCGCCTCCGACTCTGATGCGGTCCAGCGCGTCGACGCGCTCATAAATTCCGGTGCGGTTGTCTCGTCACCTCGGCCGGGCGCCGATGCGCGGCCGTCTCAACCGTCCCATGTCTTGTAGCAGCACTTGGTGGAGGTTCGCCACTCCAGTGGGTCACACGACAAGATCATCATCGTACTGAGACAACCCCGCTGACCGCTAGCGCGCCCAGATGTCGAGACCGTCTCGGTTCAGCCTCCGGAGTTCATGACGTCGGCCCCCGCCGGCACGGTGCAGTCATCCGGGTCGTCGAGCCAGCCCTCGGGGAGCGTGACGGACGACGGGGATCCCTGACGCCCGCGCGGCCCGGTGGCGGCCATCGGGAACGGGACGTCGCGATCGAGTTGGTCGAGCAGGATGTCCAGCTCGGCCAGCGTCTTGACCAGTGCCAATGCCCGTCTGATCTCAGCGCCGGCCGGGAAGCCGTGCAGGTACCAGGCGATGTGCTTGCGGATATCCCGCATGCCCTTGTCCTCACCGAAGTGATCGGCCAGCAGTTCGCCGTGGCGGCGGACGATATCGGTGACTTCACCCAGGGTCGGTGGAGTCGGGGTGGGCGAGCCGGTGAACGCCGCCGACAGTTCGGCGAACAGCCATGGCCGCCCCAGGCATCCGCGGCCGATGACGACTCCGTCACACCCCGTCGACGCCATCATCGCTAAGGCGTCGTTGGCCTCGAAGATATCGCCGTTTCCGAGCACCGGAATCGTCGTCACAGCCTCTTTGAGGCGTCCGATCTGCTCCCAGTCGGCGGTTCCCGAATAGCGCTGAGCAGCGGTTCGCGCGTGTAGTGCCACCGCGGCGGCACCTTCTTGCTCGGCGATCCGGCCGGCATCCAGGTGAGTGCGATGGGCGTCGTCGATCCCGATCCGGAACTTCACCGTCACAGGGACCGAGGTGCCTTCGGTGGCGCGGACCGCGGCGGCCACGATCTGGCCGAAGAGGCGCCGCTTGTAGGGCAGGGCCGCGCCGCCACCGCGTCGGGTGACCTTGGGCACCGGGCAGCCGAAGTTCATGTCGATGTGGTCGGCGAGGTCCTCGGTGACGATCATCCGGGCGGCCTCGTAGGTGGTGGCCGGGTCCACGGTGTAGAGCTGCAGCGAACGGGGTGACTCCGTTGGGGCGAACGTCGTCATATGCATGGTGACGGGATGACGCTCGACGAGCGCCCGGGCCGTGACCATCTCGCACACGTAGAGCCCGCTGACCGTTCCGGCTCGGGCTTCTTCGAGTTCGCGGCACAGGGTGCGGAACGCGACGTTGGTGACACCGGCCATGGGTGCCAAGACAACCGGGCTGCGGAGGGCGAAGGGCCCGATCCGCAGCCCGGAGGCAGTCTGTGTGGTGTCGACTATGTCGCCGCCCCGGCCAATGCCTTGGCGCTGCGCTTCTCGGCGAGCTTCGCGTCGCGCTCCAGCTTGCGGACCTTTGCCTCTTCGAACTTGTCGCAGGTCTCTTCGAGCTCCTTGAGCAGCACGGCCAGATCGTCACGCATCCGGGCGGCTTCGCCGGTGAAGTCGTCGCGCTCGAAGATGCGCCACTTCTTCAGCACCGGCATCACGACGTCATCGAGGTGGATGCGCGGGTCATAGACGCCGCCCATGGCGATGATGACGGCCTTGCGCCGGAAGTCCGGGACGGTATAGCCGGGCATCTTGAAGTTGCGCAGCACCCGGTGCAACGACGTCATTGCCTGGTTCGGGGCAACGTCGAAGCCGGCCTCACTGACATCGCGGTAGAAGATCATGTGCAGGTTCTCGTCGTTGGAGATCCTGGCCAGCAATTGCTCCGCGACTGGGTCGTTGCAGGCCTTGCCGGTGTTGCGATGCGACACCCGGGTGGCCAGCTCTTGGAAGCTGACGTACATGACGGAGTCGAACAGGCTCTCGGCGAACAGGTCGCCCTGCTGGTTCTGGCCGGGCGAGAAGCCGCGGGTCATCTGCTCCACGCGCAGCTCTTCAAGCTCGACCGGATCGCAGTTGCGGGTGACCACCAGGTAGTCACGGATCGAGATCCCGTGCCGGTTCTCTTCGGCGGTCCACCGGTTGACCCAATAGCCCCAGGGGCCGTCCATGGAGAAGTTCATCGCGATTTCGCGGTGATAGGCGGGCAGGTTGTCCTCGGTCAGGAGGTTCTGCACCATCGCCGTGCGGGCGACCTCGGAGAGCTTGGACTGGTCAGGATCCCAGTCCTGACCGCCGAGGGCGTAGTAGTTCCTGCCGTCCGACCACGGGATGTAGTCGTGGGGGTTCCAGTCCTTCGCCATTGTGAGGTGGCGGTTGATGAGCTTCTCCGCTACCGGTTCCAGCTCGCGCAGGAGATCGAGGTCGGTCAGGTCTTGCGACATGAACCCTCCAGTTATCTGTTCCTTGTGGTAGCAGTCAATATATCTGTGTATCCCGGTGACATTCAAGTTCTCGGCTGTCGGCATGTCGTTCCGGTTCCGGCGACATGGACGGCGCGCTAAGCTGCCCTTGGGATGAGTGGGGGCGAACTTGCCCCGTGGCGGGGGGAAATATGAAGCGTCTCTTGGTGTCTGGCATGACAGCCCTGGCGGGTGGGGTGATCGCGGCGACGTCTTTCGGCAGTGGATTGGCGGCGGCGGGTCCGGATTTTTCGGGGATGACCTACGGACAGGCAGTCGAGAAGATCTCAAGCTGGGGCTCTAAGGCAGTTATTGCCAGTGTCGTCGGGGATCAGCTTGCTATGAACGATTGCGTGGTGACCAGCGGATCGAAGGCCACTAACTTGGATTCAAGTGGGCGGTCTCGGGGTAGCGAGTTCCTGCTGCATCTGAACTGCAATCAAGCGCTGGCAGCGCCAGGCAAGCCGGGCAATTCTGTTGCAACCCCGGAGGGCCGAAAAGTGCATAAAGACATGGTCGCCATCGCGTATATCAACGAGCACCCTGACAACTGCGATTCGGCGGTTAGCTGGTGTCAGTCGCTCTGCGACAAGTACCCCGGTTCGTGTTCGAACGATCTCTTGAATCACTTGGCAGCGTCCTAGGCCGCGTTCGACACGTGCGAACTGCCTAGGCAGGTAGTTCACAGCGGCCCGGTAAAGCGAGGGCCGCTCTGCTGCTGCCCTGCGGACTCCAGCGAGGCGGAGTACCATTTGCGCACTGATGCCACCAGCATTTGGTACGCAAATGCACAGGCAACGCACATGTCCGGAGGTCGTGAGACGTGAAGAAGCAATTAGCCATCTGCATGGGGGCTGTTGGTGCGGCGGCGGCATCGTTCGCGTTGCTTGGTTCCGGCGTCGCGTCGGCGACCAACGAATATGTGGGGATGACGTACGCGGACGCGTCGCAGCAGATCAGCGGCGCGGGCCAGTCGGCAACGATCGCGACCCGCGTTGGCAGCTTCCTGCCCACGGACCAGTGCATCGTCACCGGATCACGCACTGCCGACTTCCTCGACTCCAGTGGCACGAACGCTGGCGGCCGGGTATTGCTCTATCTGAACTGCAACAACACGTTCGCGACTGCCGGCGTGCCGGGCAATTCGGTCGGCAGCCCCGAAGGCCGTGCGGCCCGGTCCGCCTATGAGCAGAAGGTCGCCGAGGCGCAGGCCGAGCAGCAGCAAAGCGAGTCTGCCGAACTGGACCAGACCGGCAACGTTCCGGGTGAGGCGGGTCAGGTCGCAGGCGGATAACTCGCCGTGCGGTTGAGAAGCAGTTCGACGCAGTAGTCGATGAACTGCTCGCGGGAAGCCACCAGTCGGCCGTCCAGGTAGGCGGTGAACAGCGCGGTAAGCGCACCGATCAGGCCGGTGGCCATCATTTTCTGCAGTACCGGATCGTCGATCGCGGTCAGCTTGCTCTGCAGTAGGTCGATGAAACTCGGCATCCATTCCGCACCGGAGTGGATCAGCACGGCTTCCACCTGCGGCGCCAACAACAACACGCGACCCCGCACCGGATCGTCGACCATGAGGGCCACGAACCTCTCGACCGCCTGACGCGGCGTACTCGCCGACATCAGCGCCGTCATCGCGCGATTGCACACGTCGTCATAGACGGCCCGGACGAATTCGTCCCGGTCTGGAAAGCTCTCGTAGAAATACCGCTCGGTCAAGCCGGCATGCCTGCAGACCGCGCGCACCGTCAGCGCCGGGCCGCCCGCGCTGCCGAGCAGGGTCACCCCGGCGGCGACCAGCTCGTCGCGGCGCAGCGCCTGACGGTCCGGCAGAGGGACGCCCGACCAGCGGCCCCGTCGTTGACCCGACGTCACATCGCTCCTAAGCTCGTGATGACAACGCGTGTAGTCAAAAGTATCCCGCACGCCATTGGGAAGGTCACCAGTTGAGCCAAGATACGTCCGACGTGTGCCCCGTCACCAGCGAAGGCGCGCAGGCGGCCCCTGGTTGCCCGGTGACCGGGGGAACGTATGACGCCCCGCCCGACGTGCTCGGCCCCGACTCGCTGACGTGGAAGTACTTCGGCGACTGGCGCGGCCTGCTGCAGGGGCCGTGGGCCGGTTCGATGCAGAACATGCATCCTCAGCTCGGCGCCGCGGTCGAGGAGCACTCGATCTTCTTCATCGAGCGTTTGCCGCGCCTGCTGCGATCGCTCTATCCGATCGGCGGCGTGGTGTTCGACGGCGACCGGGCGCCGATTACCGGCGCTGAGGTGCGCGACTACCACATCCCGATCAAAGGTGTTGACGCCCAAGGACGTCGGTACAGCGCGCTGAACCCCGACGTCTTTTATTGGGCGCACTCAACGTTTTTCATGGGAACCGTCCTGACGGCCGAGTACTTCGGCGACGGACTCACTGAAGACCAGAAGCGCCAGCTGTTCGACGAGCACGTCACCTGGTATCGGATGTACGGCATGAGCATGCGCCCAGTCCCTGGCAGCTGGGAAGAGTTCCAGATCTACTGGGATCACATGTGTCGCAATGTTCTGGAGAACAACTGGGCCACCCGGCAGGTCCTCGACCTGTCCACGATGCCCAAACATCCTTCCCTGCAGTGGATTCCCGATTTCCTGTGGTCGGCCTACCTCAAGGCGCTCGGGCCGTTCGCGGTCTGGGTGACGGTAGGCCTCTACGACCAGCCGGTCCGCGACTTGATGGGCTACACGTGGTCGAAGCGCGATGAGCGCTTGCACTGGCTGTTCGGCCGGTCCGCCAATCTGGCATTCAAGCTGCTACCGAAACGGCGCCGGATGCACCCACGCGCGCGTGCCGGATGGGACCGGGCCACCGGCAGGATTGCGGCCGATGCTCCGTTGATCCACACCCCTGCGCGCAACCTGCCGCCAGCGGGGGAGCGGGACAAGGGGATTCACTATCTGGGTGGAGTTTGCCCGGCCGAGTCCGCGCCCTCGGGGTAGCCCGCTCGAGCGGGTGATCGATGTGCTGCCTTCTGAGCCCGCATCAGCAACCTCCGCGTCGGCGTCCGTGATCCTTGCCGGCGCAATTCTCTCGAGCGGGCTTACTTCTGTCGGATCGGGACTGCGGTGGCCGTCGTAATGACGTAGGCGTCAAATGCTCTGTGGGGCAGCCAAACCCCAACACATCACCGCGTACGACGCGGCAAAAGCGATGTCGTCGACGTCTTCTTCACTGCCGCCGATGCGCCGAACTTGGTCGGCGATGGCGTAACGAATGACGTCGGTCGATGTGAGCAAGGGGTGACTCATGGCTACTCCTGTGGCGCGGGTGAATCGGGACTCTCAGCTCCCCCAATGCGTTAGCTGTCCTTTACCCACTCGGGGTATATCCCACACGCCAGCTAACCCCGTTGTTACCAAACCTTTATTCGGCCCGCCGCAGGACGGCCGGGATGGTCAGCGCAAGTATCTTCAGGTCGAGAGCGAGCGACCAGTTCTCGATGTAGTAGTTGTCCCATTCGGCGCGATCGGCGATGGATGACTGTCCGCGCAACCCGTGCACCTGGGCCCAGCCGGTGACACCGGCTCGCACTCGATGACGCTCGCCGTAACGCTGGATTTGTGCCTCGAACAGCTCCACGAACTCCGGCCGCTCCGGTCGTGGGCCCACCAGGCTCATCTCCCCGCGGAGCACGTTGATCAACTGTGGCAGTTCGTCGAGCGATGTGGCGCGCAAGATTCTGCCGATCTTGGTGCGCCGGTCGACGCCTTCCACACCGCCGGGTGCCGCTCCGGTTTTCAGCTGGAATGCGGTATCGGAGGCGTCGGAAGCCCGCATCGAACGGAACTTGAGGCATCCGAAAACCCGTCCGTCGCGGCCGACTCGCGGCTGGCTGAAGAAGATCGGGCCCGGCGAACTCAGTTTCACGAGCAGCACCAGGGTCACGAACACCGGCGAGATCAACAGCAGCAGGAAGGCTGCCATCACCCGGTCGAAGACGTGCTTGACGAGGAACTGCCATCCCCGGGGATCGGTGTGGGGCAATGCGAGCAGCGGTGTGCCGCCCACATGCTCGATCCGCGCGCGCTCGCCGATCGTGTCGAACATTCGCGGTACGACCCAGACGCGCAGGCCGTTTTGATGAGCTGTCCGGACCACATGGGTGAGCACCTGGTCCTGCGTGCGGGAGAACGCGATCACGACGTTCTGAGCGCCGGTCAGCCGGATTGCCTGGTCGATGTTCTCCGGTGGCCCCAGCCAGGGGAGGTTGGGGCGCGGATCGCCCGGCCGGCCGAACCACGGCTCGGCGTCGACGATGCCGACCGGGGCCAGTCCGTATTCGGGGAACTCCTCCAAGCGGTTGATGATGTGTCCGGCGACGCGGCCGTTGCCGACGATGAGGGTCGGTGCGACGAGGTGACGATGTCGCCGCAAGCTCCGCTGGATGATCACCCGGACCAGCCGTCCGAATGGCATGAGCACCGCGGCGCAGAACCAGATCTTCAGCACTGTCGCGCCCGGCCGGCCAGTGTCGTAAACGATCAGCATGCCGCTGAGTAAGAACATCGATGCGATGGAGACCGTCGCCTCGATGGGCCCGATCTCGTCGAGAAACTCCCGTTTGAGACGCCGCCGATAGGCCCCCCGCATGGCGAGCATGGCGATCACCACGGGCACATAGAGAAGGGTCATCCAGAGGCCGGGTGAATAGATATGGGTCGACATCGCCCATCGCGCGCCGATGATCGTCGCAACCGAGGCTGACAGCACGTCGATCGAGACGGTGATGATGGTGCTCAGCGGGTCGGTGCGCACCAGCTCGGAAAACGTCTTCCGGTGCACCGGCTGCGTGCCACTACCTAGCGGCGACGCCGGCTGATTCTCAAGGTGAAGGATCCGTATCGCCATGATCCGCTCACTTCACCTGCCGAACCACATCGCGGACGCTACCCGGTTTTGCTACCCGCCGAGTCATCTATCCCCCGTGTCGCGAACATTGGCAAACATCAGACGTTGCGCGGGTCGGCGAGTAGCCTCCGGCGCGCGACGTCGGCGAGATCATTGAGGATCTGGACCTGGCCACTGGACCAATGCCGCGGGCGAGTATCCCAGGTGCACAGCGTCCCAGTCACATAACCCTTGTTGTCGATCAACGGAATTCCGGCGTACGCGAGCACCCCGCCGTTGCGCACCGCCGGATGATCCGACAGCAGGGGATGTGCCCTGGTGTCATCGACGATAAGTGGCTCCCCGCTCGCCACGGTGAATTTGCAGATCGACATCTCGAGCGGCGCGACCCGCGGCTGCACTTCGTCGCTCGCGTTGGATCCCGCCAGAACCTGCCGGTCGGGGTAGACGATGGACACCGCCGCCATCGGGGTGCCAAGAGCCTCGGCGACCAATACCGCGACGCGATCAAGTGTCGAGCTGCGGGTGTCGTCGTAATTTCCGAGGCGCTCAACAGACTCCAGGCGCGCGGGATCGGATACCGCGTCTTCGACGATCGCATCGACCGCACTCTGCTCGCCGGACAACAGGTCGACGACGGCGCGCACTGTCTGGTCGTGTTCGGGCCCGGCCAGTCGAGCGATCACGTGTCGGCCGGTGGTTCGGTCGACGCCACGGCGCGGACCTCGTCCAGCGCTGTCCGCGGGTTGCGGCGCCGTGTCGTTCATGCCGTTCACGATAGGTCACCCCAGGCGGAGACGGGTGATCTCGGAAAGGTCGGCTCCCGAGGAGATTTCCTCGATGCGCTGGTGCCCCCACCAGGGCTCGAACCTGGGACCTGCGGATTAAAAGTCCGTTGAACTGACCCTTGTCCGGCCGTCACTTAGCGACGCAGCGTGATCACCGTCCGGCTGGATGGCCCAGCGCGTCCGGTTCCAACAGGTGTGTATCGAGAATGCTTCGATACAGCGAACTCGCGGCGGTCGTCGGCGCGAAGCCGTTGCGGCTCTCGGCCTTTGGCGTGCGCTTTGCCCGAATACCCGGGCAGGCCTACCTACCGCGTTGCAGCCCGGCGCGATGGGCTGCACGTCGCTCGCCGTGAGTGAACGACCGCGCTCAGCTCCTCGTTCGGCTGCTGGCCGAGCGCGGCCATGAGATCGCGAGGACACCCCGCGGGAGGACATGTCCAGCCACGCCGACTTGATCGTGGAACGGATGCGGATCGGCCGACAGGCAGCGAAAATGCACGTCACCGGCAACAACGTCAAGCGGCCAGCTTGACCACATCGCCCCCGGACCGTCGACCAGCACCACGCGAAAACAGTCCTGAACCCCCGCCGCCACGAGTGCTACCACCGCCGCCTGACTGGCCGCAGCACTGCCGCGAAAGCCCAATTCTGGGCATCTGCTGTGCCATACCTGGGGAGAATCTGCAAAGCTGCTGACAGGGTGGTTAATTCCACGCTGAGTAGCGAAACAGCAGATAGGGGAGTGATGAGCACGCCGACAACACCGGCAGGGTGGTATCCAGATCCAGCAGGAACCGGCCAGCAACGATACTTCGACGGAACGAACTGGACCGACCAAGATGCGCCGCCAGCCGGCGCGGTAGTCCCCGGCCCGCCGCCGAAGAAGAGCAACCGCGGAAAAATCATCCTCGGCGCGGTCGGCGCGGTCGTCGTTCTCCTGATCGTGGGTGCCATCGTTGGTGGAGGCGACGACACCAACAAGGGCACGGCCGCGCCGACTTCATCGACTGCGAACGCCGCGGCCAGCGAACCGCCGTCGCCGAGCGCGCAGACAACGACGACAGAACCCGCCGACACGGAGACGGCAAGCCAACGCAACGCCATGCGTAAGGCTCAGGACTACTTGGATATGAAGGGGTTCTCGCGCTCCGGGCTCATCACACAGCTCGAATTCGAGGGATTCTCCACCAGCGACGCCACTTACGCCGCTGACCACATCACCGTCGACTGGAACGAACAAGCGACGAGGGCGGGAAAGACGTATCTGGAGATGTCTGGATTCTCGCGCGCCGGCCTGGCCGGGCAGCTTGAACAGGGCGACGGATTCACGCCTGAACAGGCGGCATATGGTGCCGAGCACGCTGGAGCATAATTCGGCGCGAACGACGAGATTTGCCCCGCCACCTTCGGGTGGCGGGGCAAATTTTGTATCCCGCCTGACTGTCAGCTGGACCCGTTGCTCGAGATCGGCCAGGTTCCTGCGGTCCGCGGGGGCCTCCCCGCGTCAGGCCGGCGCTGTTGACGGTCAAGACACCGCCCCTTGGCGAGGGTGACGGTGTAGGCGCCACCGGAGCTGCCGGACACGGTCACGTTGATCCGCAGCGGCAGAACCGCCCTTTCAGCACAGCTATGACAATCGACGTTGGGGCCGCTCCGGCGAACCGCACATTCGATGAGAATCTGGGCGAGGCGATCCCCCAAGAGCTATGGCGTCGGCGAATCAGGCAAACCCGCGTTTGCTGAGCAGGTGTTGGGAATCACACAGTCGGCTTTGTCGTCCAAGCTGCGGGGTCGCCGACCGTTTTTCGCGGGCGAGCTGAGTGTTATCGCGGCGGCGCTGGAGATTCCGGTGGCAGACCTGTTGCCCGAGGTCGAGGTGGAGCCGCCGCCAACAGATGGCGGCTCAACCGCTGGTGCCCCCACCAGGGCTCGAACCTGGGACCTGCGGATTAAAAGTCCGTAGCTCTACCGACTGAGCTATAGGGGCGCGACGCACACAATACTGCCTTCGGTGGAGTCACTGGTTTTGGGATTGGGCGTGCTGTGCCCTAAGCTAACGACGCTCTAACAAGCACTCGTTATGAGTACCCCGGAGTGATTCGGTTCTGGCCCCCATCGTCTAGTGGCCTAGGACGCCGCCCTTTCACGGCGGTAGCACGGGTTCGAATCCCGTTGGGGGTACGCGTGACGACGTAAAGTCGGAGCGAGCAGTACACGCAGGAAAGTAAGGCCCTGTGGCGCAGTTGGTTAGCGCGCCGCCCTGTCACGGCGGAGGTCGCGGGTTCGAGTCCCGTCAGGGTCGCCATTTCGGCGAGGCACGTGTCGTTGATTGAACGCAGTGCCCTCCGGCCAGGTAGCTCAGTTGGTACGAGCGTCCGCCTGAAAAGCGGAAGGTCGCCGGTTCGATCCCGGCCCTGGCCACTTTCGATCGATTCGTCCGGTTTCTGTCCGGTCTCGGTGAAACTGTCCGGTATGTCGACAGTCCATACGCTTGCCCGGCAGGAGCGTGCGGAGTTCGCCGAATTCTTGGACACGTTGGCGCCACAGCAGTGGAGCGCCGCCAGCCTGTGCGAAGGATGGACCGTGCGGGATGTGGTCGTGCACACCGTTACCTATCTCGGTCACAGCCGGCGGAGTTTGTTCATCGAGATGGTTCGCCATCGCTGGGACGTCGATCGGCTCAACTCGGATGCTTTCGGCAGCTTCGCCGGCGTGGCGCCCGAATAGATTGTGGGGCTGATGTGCAGGGGCATCGAGCCGTCTGGTGCCGGGGCACTCTTCGGTGGCCGCGTAGCGCTCGTTGAGTGCCTCGTCCACCAGCAAGACGTTCGCCGTCCACTGGGATTGTCCCGGACGATCCCGCCGGACCGGCTTCGAGTGTCGTTTAACTTCGCCCGGGTCAGTCCGGTGATCGCTGGCGCGCGCCGCACGCGTGGTTTACGGCTGGTGGCCACGGACATGGACTGGTGTGCCGGGCAGGGCCCTGAGGTGCGCGGTACAGGCGAAGCGTTGCTGTTGGCGATGACAGGTAGGCATTCCGCGGTCGCGAGCGAGCTGGACGGACGGGGAGCCCACCTCCTGCGCAAGCGAATCCTGAATTCCTAGGTGTTGAAACGTCAGAATCAGGCGGTCGAAGTCTGGCCGTCGTTGGTCACTCGGTAGCGGCCATCCAGGCCGCCCTCACAAGAGAGCCGCCGGTTGGCCTACTGCGAATCTTGCCGTATCGATTACAGTTGATACGACTTGAGTGGAACCGCGCGAGCGTTCACCGGAGGCCGGATGTCGGAAATTGCAGCGCAGCGAGGCGTGGTCATCGGTAGCGCATCGAGAATCGGCTGGGCGGTGGCCAAAGGGTTGGCCGACGGCGTGCTGGAGGACTACATCGAACGCACCCACGTCGACCGGATGGCCTGCCTGTGATGCGGTTCGCCGGCAAGCAGGCGATCGTCACCGGAGCGGGCTCGGGAATCGGCGCGGCACTGTGCCGGCCGCCGGCGCCGACGTGCTGTGCACCGATATCGACGGGGCGGCCGCCGAGCGCACCGCCGCGTCGTTGACGAAGCTGGGGACCGCGCGCCAGCTGGACGTCACCGACGCGGCTGCCGTCGCACGCGCGATCGACGACGTCGTGGAGCGCACCGGCCGAATCGACCTGTTGTTCAACAACGCCGGCATCACCTGGGGCGGGGACACCGAACTTCTCACCCTGGACCAGTGGAACGCGATCATCGACGTGAACATCCGCGGGGTCGTGCACGGGGTCCATGCCGCCTACCCGCATATGGTTCGCCAGCGCAGCGGCCACATCATCAACACCGCCTCGATGGCGGGGCTGGCGGCTGCCGGCCGGATCACCAGCTATGTGATGACCAAGCACGCGATTGTCGGGCTGTCGCTGGCGCTGCGCACCGAGGCGGTCGGCCACGGGGTCGGGGTGCTGGCCATCTGCCCGACCGCGGTGGACACCCCGATTCTGGACAAGGGGTGGCTCGGCGATTTCAACGGCCGAGAGTTCTATCAGATGGGCCAGCGCAGTGAGACGTTCTATAGCCCGGATCAGCTGGCCGCCGATACGCTGCGGGCGATCGAACGCAACAAGGCCCTCCTGGTCGCACCGCGTCAGGCCCGCATGGCATGGCTGTTCGCGCGCCTGGCGCCCGGCTTGCTCAACCGGATGGCTGTGCGGTTCGTCGACCGACAACGCACCGACAGAAGGCAACTGACACCATGAGCGCCGCGACCGCGATTCCCCGCTATCCCTCTGATGTCACCGGCGGCTGGCTGGCCGGCATCCTGAGCCGTCCCGGTGCACCCGTCGCCGTCGACGCCGTCGAGGTGACGCCGGTGGGTACGGGTCAGACGGGTGCCACCTTCCGCATCAAGGCGACCTATGCCACCAATGTCGACAACCTGCCCGCCAGCTTCATCCTGAAATTGCCCGCCGGCGACGATGCCGTCCGGGACCGGGTAACCCTTGGCTACCGCAGCGAATGCGCGTTCTATCAATCGGTCGCCGAGCTGGTGACGATCCCGATTCCGCAGTGCTACCACGTCGATATCGCCGACGAAGGAGCCAGTTACGCACTGCTGCTGGCTGACCAGGCCCCGGCCGTCCAAGGCGACCAGATCGCCGGCTGCGACCTGCCCGAGGCTCGGCTGGCGGTGCGTGCACTGGCGGGCCTGCACGGGCCCACCTGGTGTGATCCGCGGTGGCAGAACTTTCCTGGCCTGGCCATGTCGGTCACCGGTGAGGACGCCATCCGCGGCCTGGGCGACATCTCCAAGATGGCCGCCGGCATCACGATCGAGAAACTCGGGACCAGGCTGAACGCCGAAGATTCCGAAACCTTGGTTGCTGCTATGGATTTGGTGACGCCGTGGCTGCTGAACGCGCCTGAGCGGTTCGCCCTGCTGCACGGTGACTACCGGCTGGACAATCTGCTCTTCGACGGCGAGCGGGTCAGCGTGGTCGACTGGCAGACCCTCGGCGTCGGACTGGCCGGCCGCGACTTGGCCTACTTCACCGGGACCAGCCTGGAGCCGGGCCTGCGGGCCGAGGCCGAACGGGACCTGGTCGCCGACTATCACCGGGCTCTGCTCGACACCGGCGTGAACGACTACGACGCGGAAACCTGCTGGCACGATTACCTTCTGGGCATGATTCAGGTGCCGCTGATCTCCGCACTGGGCTGTGCATTCGCGGTGGAAACCGAACGTGGTGACGACATGATGGCCGCGATGCTACGCCGCGGCTGCCAAGCCATCCGCGAACTGGGCACCCTCGAGCTGATTGCCCGCTAGGACCCGGTCCCTCAGTACTTGGTCGAGCCCTGATCGACTGAAATCGCCTCAGCGGTAATCAGTTTGGCGTCGTCGCTGGCCAGGAAGCACACGGTGTCGGCGATGTCCTCCGGCTCGGCGATGTAAATCGGCAGGAACGGCAGCATCATGTTGTTCAGCGCCGGGTTGGTTTCCATCGCCTTGCCCAGCGCGGCCACCATGTCGCCGGTGCCCATGTCGGTGTTGACCGGTCCGGGGTGCACGCTGTTCACCCGGATGTTGTGCTTGCCGAGTTCGGCGGCGAATGCTCTGGCCATGCCGGTGACCGCATGCTTGCTGGCGGTGTAGTGCACCATGAATGGCTGCAGCTTGATACCGGCCGCCGAGCTGATCAGGATCACCGAGCCGCCGCGACCGCCCTCGACAATCGCCGGGGCACCTGCCATCACGGTGTTCCAGGTGCCGGTCACGTTGACGTCCATGACATCCCGGAAATCCTCCGGCCGGATCTCATCCCACGCCGCGGGCGAGGTGATACCGGCGTTGGCGACGATGATGTCCAGCCGGCCGAGTTTGGACACACCGTCGGCGACAGCTTCCTTGAGCCCGTCGTGGTCGCGGACATCCACGACGGCCGGCACGATCCGCCGGCCGGCCGCCTCGACCAGTCGTACGGTCTCGGCCAAGTCCTCCGGGGTGGCTGGGTTGTACGGAACACATTCCGGCAGCTTGCCCGCGATGTCGACCGCGATGATGTCGGCACCCTCGCGGGCCATCTTCACCGCGTGCGCGCGGCCCTGCCCGCGGGCGGCTCCGGTGATGAATGCGACCTTGCCGCTGAGCTTTCCGGTCATGGCTTGCGCTGCGCTTCCTTGACTAGTCCGCCGCCGATTATCAGGCGCTGAATTTCACTGGTGCCTTCGTATAGCCGTAACAGCCGGACCTCGCGGTAGATCCGTTCGACCGGTACGCCACGCATGTAGCCCGCCCCGCCGTGCACCTGGACCGCGAGATCGGCAACGTTGCCTGCCATTTCGGTGCAGAACAGCTTGGCCACCGACGGTGCGATCCTGCGGTCCTCATTGTCGACCCACTTGCGTGCGGCGTCGCGAACAAGAGCGCACCCGGCCATCACTCCGGTCTGCTGGTCGGCCAGCATCGCCTGCACCAGTTGGAAACTCCCGATTGGCGTGCCGCCCTGTGTCGCGGTGGCCGCGTAGGCGACCGACTCGTCCAGCGCACGTTGGGCGGAGCCGACCGCAAGCGCCGCAATGTGGATACGACCGCGGGCCAGGGAGGTCATCGCCGCTCGGTACCCGATGTCCTCGCTGCCGCCGATCAGGGTGTCGTCGCCGACCCGGACATCAGTGAAGTTCACATCCGAGGTCCAGGCGCCCTCCTGGCCCATCTTGGCGTCCTTGACACCGATTTCGACGCCGGCAGTGTCCGCAGGTACCAGGAACACTGCGATGCCCGCGCCGTTGGCATCGGCGGGCCGGGTGCGGGCGAACACGATGAACAGGTTCGCCACTGGTGCGTTGGTGATGTACTGCTTGCTGCCGTTGATCACCCAACTGTCGCCATCGCGAACGGCTTTCGTCTTCAACCCGGACGGATTGGAGCCGGCGCCCGGCTCGGTCAGCGCGAACGACGCGACCACCTCGCCCGAGGCGATCGGCTCCAGCCAGCGTGCCTTCTGCTCGTCGGTGCCGAACCCGACCAGCACCTGACCGGCGATGCCATTATTGGTGCCGAACATCGATCGCAGCGCCAAGCTCGTGTAACCCAGCTCCATCGCCAGCTCGACGTCTTGGGCGATGTTCAGACCGAGCCCACCCCACTCCTGCGGGATCGCGTACCCGAACAGGCCCATCTTCTTGGCCTGGTCACGCAGATCGTCGGGCACCTTGTCCCCGGCAAGGATCTCCGCTTCCCGCGGCACTACCGCCGATCGCACGAAGTGGCGGGTTTGGGCCAGGATCTCGCGGAAGTCGTCGTCGCTGACGTCGGACGTCGGGCTGGTCATCAGGCTCCTTGGGTCGGGGGCACTGGCTCGAGAGATCATATATGAAATATGATGTTGCCGATTCGGGGTCCGTCGAAGGAAGAGGGAGATCAGATGTCGTTGCTGGCTGGCCAGACCGCGGTCATCACCGGTGGAGCGCAGGGCCTTGGCTTTGCGATCGCCGAGCAGTTCATCGCCGAGGGTGCCCGCGTGGTGCTCGGCGACCTCAACGTCGACGCCACCCAGGAAGCGGTCGACAAGCTCGGCGGTGCCGATGTCGCGCGGGCGGTGAAGTGCAATGTCACCACCTACGCCGATGTCGACGCGCTGGTCGATGCGGCCATCGAGCAGTTCGGCAGCTTCGACATCATGGTCAACAACGCCGGGATCACCCGCGACGCCACCCTGCGCAAGATGACCGAGGATGAATTCGACCAGGTGATCTCGGTGCACCTGAAGGGCACCTGGAATGGCCTGAAGAAGGCCTCGACGGTGATGCGCGAGCAGAAGCGCGGCGCGATCGTGAACATGTCCTCGATCTCCGGCAAGGTCGGCATGATCGGGCAGACCAACTACTCGGCGGCAAAGGCCGGCATCGTCGGGATCACCAAAGCCGCCTCCAAGGAACTCGCGCACTTGGGTGTGCGGGTCAACGCCATTCAGCCGGGCCTGATCCGCTCGGCGATGACCGAGGCTATGCCGCAACGTATTTGGGATTCGAAGGTAGCCGAGGTGCCGATGGGCCGTGCCGGTGAGCCCTCGGAGGTCGCCAAGGTGGCATTGTTCCTGGCCTCCGACCTGTCGTCGTACATGACCGGTACGGTCCTCGAGGTCACCGGCGGACGGCACCTGTGACGCGCACGGCCGTCATCTGCGAGCCGGTCCGCACGCCGATCGGGCGCTACGGCGGCATGTTCGCGTCGCTGACGGCCGTCGACCTCGGGGTGGCCGCGCTGACGGGTCTGCTGGCACGCACCGGGGTCGCCCCCGACGCCGTCGAAGACGTGATCCTCGGGCATTGCTATCCCAACAGCGAGGCACCGGCGATCGGCCGGGTGGTGGCACTCGACGCCGGCCTGCCGGTGACGGTGCCCGGCATGCAGGTCGACCGGCGCTGTGGCTCGGGTCTGCAGGCTGTCATCCAGGCGTGTCTGCAAGTCGCTTCGGGTGACAACGATCTCGTCGTCGCCGGTGGTGCGGAAAGCATGAGCAACGTCGCGTTCTACTCGACCGATATGCGCTGGGGTGGCGGACGGACCGGAGTGCAGGTCCACGACGGCCTGGCCCGCGGCCGGACCACCGCCGGTGGCAAGCACTATCCGGTACCGGGCGGCATGCTGGAGACCGCCGAGAACCTGCGCCGCGAGTACGGCATCTCCCGCCAGGCGCAGGACGAGCTGGCGGTGGCCTCCCATCAGCGGGCGGTCACCGCGCAGAAAGACGGCATCCTCGCCGAGGAGATCATCCCCGTCACGGTCGCGACCCGCCGCGGCGAGGATGTGATCGACACCGACGAGCACCCCAGGGCCGACACCACCCTCGACTCGCTGGGCAAGCTCAAACCCGTTCTTGTCAAGCAAGATCCGGAGGCCACCGTCACCGCGGGTAACTCCAGCGGGCAGAACGACGCCGCCTCGATGTGCATCGTGACCACGCCGGAACGGGCCGCTGAACTGGGCCTGACCCCGCTGGTGCGGCTGGTCTCCTGGGGCTCGGCCGGAGTCGGGCCCGAGGTGATGGGCATCGGGCCGGTACCCGCCACCGAGGTCGCCCTGGGCAAGGCCGGATTGAGCTTGGCCGATATCGATCTCATCGAGCTCAACGAGGCGTTCGCCGCGCAGGCCTTGGCCGTCATGCGGGCATGGGGTTTCACCGATACCGACCACCAGCGCACCAATGTCCACGGTTCGGGAATCTCGCTCGGCCACCCCGTGGGAGCCACCGGCGGACGGATGTTGGCCACGCTCGCCCGCGAGCTGCACCGGCGGGAGGCCCGCTACGGGCTGGAGACAATGTGCATCGGCGGCGGCCAAGGGCTGGCCGCGGTGTTCGAAAGGGTGACCCTATGACACGACTGGCCCAGACTCTCGGCCTGACCGAGATACAGACCGAAATCGTCTCCACCGTTCGACAATTCGTCGACAAAGAGATCATTCCCAACGCACAGGAACTCGAGCATTCCGACACCTATCCGCAGGCCATTGTCGACCAGATGCGGGAGATGGGGCTCTTCGGCCTGATGGTGCCTGAGGAGTACGGCGGGTTGGGGGAGTCACTGCTCACCTATGCGCTGTGCGTCGAGGAACTCGCCCGCGGCTGGATGAGCATCTCTGGGGTGATCAACACCCACTTCATCGTCGCATACATGATCCGCCAGCACGGCACCGACGAACAGAAGCAGCGGTACCTGCCCCGGATGGCCACCGGTGAGGTCAGGGGCGCGTTCTCGATGTCGGAGCCCGAGCTGGGTTCCGACGTCGCCGCGATTCGCACGAAGGCCAGGGACAACGGCAACGGCACGTACACCATCGACGGCCAGAAGATGTGGCTGACCAACGGCGGCAGCTCGACTCTGGTCGCCGCACTGGTGCGCACCGAGGAAGGTGCGGACAAGCCGCACCGCAACCTGACCGCTTTCCTGATCGAAAAGCCCTCGGGCTTCGGCGAAGTCGCTCCGGGCCTGACGATCCCCGGAAAGATCGACAAGCTCGGCTACAAGGGCATCGACACCACCGAACTGATCTTCGACGGGTACATCGCCAGCGCCGACGACGTCCTCGGTGCCAAACCGGGGCAGGGCTTCTTCCAGATGATGGACGGCGTCGAGGTCGGCCGGGTCAACGTGTCAGCCCGGGCGTGCGGGGTGGGCATCCGAGCCTTCGAGCTGGCGGTCCGATATGCCCAGCAGCGCAGCACGTTCGGCAAGCCGATCGCCGAGCATCAGGCCATCGCCTTCCAGCTGGCTGAGATGGCCACCAAAGTCGAAGCGGCACACCTGATGATGGTCAACGCCGCGCGGCTGAAGGACTCCGGCGAGCGCAACGACGTCGCCGCTGGGATGGCCAAGTACCTGGCCAGTGAGTTCTGCGCGGAGGTTACCCAGCAGAGCTTCCGCATCCACGGCGGATACGGGTATTCCAAGGAGTACGAGATCGAGCGGCTGATGCGCGACGCGCCGTTCCTGCTCATCGGTGAGGGCACCAGCGAGATCCAGAAGAACATCATCAGCAAGCGGCTGCTCGCGGACTACCGGATCTGACATGAGCGCGCCCGATTTCGCGCCACGCCCGCAGCTGGCCGAGGATGTCGCCCGGTTCGTGCGCACCCGGATCTTCAACGGCACCTACCCCGCCGGTGAGTACATCCGGCTGGACCAGCTGGCGGCCGAACTGGGCATCAGTGTCACTCCGGTCCGCGAAGCGTTGTTCGAGCTGCGCGGGGAAGGCCTGCTGGATCAGTTGCCGCGGCGCGGCTTCGTAGTGCTCCCGTTCACCGACCGCGATATCACCGACGTCTCGAACCTGCAGGCCTATGTCGGCGGTGAACTGGCCGCCCGGGCGGCGCTGAACATCACCGACGGCCAACTGCGGGAGTTGTCGACGTTCCACGACGAACTGGTCGCCGCCTACGCCGCCGACGACGGTGACCGCGCGGTGCGACTCAACCACGAATTCCACCGCGCCATCAACGTCGCGGCCGACTCCGCGAAGCTGGCGCAGCTGATGTCCCAGATCACCCGGTATGCACCGGAATCGGTGTTCCCCACCATCGAGGGCTGGCCGGACAAGTCGGTGGCCGACCACAAGCGGATCTTGGCGGCGCTCAAGGCGCACGACGAGGAGCGGGCTAGGGCCGCGATGTCGCAGCACCTGTCGGCAGGGGCGGTGCCGCTGATCGAACACCTGGTGAAAAACGGTGTGGTGCAGCGCTTTCAGACGATGGAATAACCCGGTGGAAGCGGTCCGCGGCCGGTGAGGGCGCACATCAGCGTCTGACTGTCGCCGCGGCGCCGGGCGACCTCGACGGTGACGGCAAGGATGGCGTCGGCGACCTCGGGCGGCAGTGGCTCGGACACCCCGATCGCGCGGGCCAGATCGACGCTGTGTAGCCCGAGTTCGACGATGCGGGTGGGCAGATAGTCCGACAGCCGCATCCCGCCGGCGATGGTCTGGATGACGCGGTCGTCGGTGTCGAGCGCAACGGTCGCGCGATCCTGCAGTTCGCGGATGGCGTCGAGGGGATGATCGCCCAGCGTGAGCCCGGCCTGGACAGCCCGGGCGTCGATCTGGCCTGGGTCGGCGAGCAGTTCGGCGATCGCGAGGTAATAATGCGCGGCATCGGCGATGTCCATTCGATCCGCCGGCCGCGCCGAGTATTCGACGACGGTGGTGAATGACCGGCCGATGTGGCCGACCAGCGTTCGCACCGACCACGTCCCGAGCGCCGGACTGTCCCAGCGGTCTAGGGGAACCTGTGCGACCACCGACACGGCGTGGTCACCGGCCCGGCGGTAAAGGGCGATGCGCTCGGCGAGGGTGTGGTCGTTCATCGCTAGGAAAGTTACGCCTGCCCGGTGAGCAGCTCACGCAGACGGCGGAGATCGACCTTCCCGGTGGTGCCGCGTGGAATGTCGTCGTCGGAATCGAGAAGCAGCCACACCGTGGGTACCTTGAACACGCTCAGCTTCGACCGTGCCTCGGCGCGCAGATCATCGACGGCGCGGCCGTCGCAGAGAACCGCGGCACCCACTCGCCCGTCCACGTCGGTGACGAAGGCGGCCCGCACCCCATCGATCTCCCGCAGGGCGGCCTCCACCTCGCTGGGGTACACGGTGGCGCCGCTGACCTTGAACATGTCGTCGGAACGACCGTGGTAGAACAGGAAACCGTCATTGTCGAGGCGTCCCAGGTCACCGGTGGGGTAGAAGCCGTCGGCGGTGAACAATTCCTCCCGGCTGCGCCGGCACATGCCGCGCAGCGTGTGGGGCCCGCGGATCTGGATCATGCCGATGGCGTCTGCGGGCAGCGGGTCGCCGGCGTCGACGTCGGCGATGCGAACCTCTATGCCGTCGAACGGTTTTCCGCAGCTGCCCCACGCCAATCGCGGCATATCGGTGTCGGCGAGGTAACCGCAGTAGGGCCCGAAGGACTCTGTCATGCCGAACAGCTTCGCCCGCGCGCCGGGCACGGCGCGTTGATCGGCAGGCAGCAGCGCATCCAGACTGCCCGGCCGCAGCGCTGACAGGTCGGCGTGCACATCGGTGGCCCGGCGGGCCAGTGTCTCGGCCTGGTCGGGCCAGCCGCGGAACAGCGTGACCTTCTCCCGCTCCAGCAACCTCAGGGTCGCTTCGGGTTCGGGGATCTCCTCGGTTATCAGCGTTGCCCCCGCGATGAGCGCCGACAGGATGCCGCTGCCAAAACCGCCGACCCAGAAGAACGGCATCGGCAGATAGAGCCGGGTGTCGGCGTCGATGCAGCGGGCCAGCAAGCCGGATCGCACGGCGCCCAACGCATTACCGTGCGAGTGGATCACCCCCTTCGGGGGTCCGCTGCTGCCGGAGGTGAACATGATGACCATGGGGTCGGCGGGGGTCACGGTGTCGGCGAGCTCGCCTATCGGCGACCGGCCGGTGCTTCCCGGCAGTGCATCGGCTCGCCATACATGGTGCAGTGCAGGCAGTTTCGCGCGCTGTGGGGCTAGCTCATCCAGATAGCGGTGGCCGCGAAACTCGTCGACGGCGATCAGGTAGTGCACTGAGGCTGCCTTGAGCTGGGCAACCAGCTCGCGCGCGGTCAGCAGTGTGCTCAGCGGAACCAGAACCGCGCCGACACGCGTCAGCGCTAGAGCCAGCTGTACCCATCGGACGTTGTTTCCCATGATCAGCCCGACTCGGCTGCCCTTGCTGATGCCCGCGTCGACCAGTGCGCCCGCCAGAGTGCCTGTCACAGTGTCGAGTTCGGTGTAGGTCATCCGGCTTGCCGGGTCGATGACGAATGTCTTGTCGCCGTACCGGGCGGACTGGGCGCGGATCAGCGCGTCGATGGTGTCAGTCATCGAACACCGCCGCGAGCCGGGGCAGGTCGACCTTGCCGCTGGAGGTCAGGGGCAGCTCGCCGGGCGAGAGTGTGGCGAACCGCCGCGGGATCTTGTACGACGACAGTTCGGTCCTGAGTCTGTCCCGCACCGCGTCTTCGTCGAACGTCTCGCTGTCGGCAACGAGCACCACCGCGGCGACGAGCTGCCCGCGCCCGGGATCGGGCAGCGGGAGCACGTGGGCGACCAGACCGCCGGTGACGTGTGCGATCGCCTTCTCCACCTCGGCAGGAAGGACATTGGCACCCGCGGTTTTGATCATGGATCCGCGCCGGCCGAGGAAGTAGAAGAACCCGTCGGCGTCGGTCCGGAAAAGATCACCGGTGTGAAACCAGCCGTCGGCGTCGAAGCACTCCTCGCGGCTGCGCTTGTAGTACTGCTGCATCACATAACGGCCCCGGATGTACAGTTCGCCATCAACGATCTGTGCGTCGAATCCGGGTGCGGGCTTGCCGAACGATCCGCGGCGGTGCTCGGGCTGGTCGGTATCGTCCCCGCTGAGCAGTAGGACGCTGCCGGCCTCGGTCATGCCCAGTATGTTGTGGCGCAGTTCCGGATCGCATGGGCGGGCATCGGGCGCCATGATCGGGTAGAGATTGCCGCGCCGCATCGACGATAGATCGCGGCCTGCGAAGCTCTCGTGGCGGGCCAAATATGCGGCGCCGGCGGCGAATCCGTTAGTCATCGTCGGTTGTACCTCTTCCAGCAGGTCGAGGACCGCACCGGGTTCGCCGTTGGAACACACCAGTGTCGAGCCGGCGACCAAGGTCGCCAGCAGACCGAACGCCAGGCCGCCGATCCAGAAGAACGGTGAGTTGCAGAACAGCCGGTCTCCAGGGGTCAGGCCGCGAATCTCGTTGAGATTGCGCTGGTGATCGAGCAGCGACTCGTGGGTGTGCACGACCCCCTTGGGGGTGCCGGTGGATCCCGACGTATAGACGATCGTCAGCGGGTCGCAGCCGTCGACGTCGTCTTCGAGGGCGGCGGCCAGCTCCGGTGCGCACGCGTCGGCGATCTGGTGGCCGAACGCCACGTGGCGTAGCCACGGCGCCGTCACGCGCGACAGCCTCGTGGCATAGTCATGCCCGCGGAAGGACGGCGTGGCCAGCAGGATCTCGGTATCGCTGTGGACAAGTTGGTCGCGAAGCTCGGGCTCGGTGGAGAACGTGGAGAACGGCACCACGACTGCACCGATCCGCGCTGCGGCCAGCATCGCGATCACGAACGCGGCTCCGTTGGGGTAGAGCAGCCCGATGTGCGTGCCCTTTCCGGCGCTCAGCGCGATCAGCCCGCGCGCCAGCTCCGCCGAGTGCTGTTCGGCTTCGGCGTAGCTGAGCCGCTCGGCATCGCACACCAGCAGGGGATGATCGCCGCGCGCGGCAGCCTGCTCGCGCAGCAGCGCCCCGACGGTGTCAGCGTTCACGGCCGGTGAAGTGTTGCCGGACCGCGGTCAGATCGGCTTTCCCGGACGCCGTCCGCGGAATCGACTCGACGACTGCGATCGTCGATGGAATCTCATACGGCGCCAGCCGGGTTCGCAGGTACGCGGTCAGCTCGATACCGCTGACCGAACCGTCGTCGCTCAGTTCGACCATCGCGACCGGGGTGTCGCCCAGTCTCTCGTCGGGCCGGCCCACCACCGCGGCGCCCAGCACGGCGGGGTGGCTCTCCAACGCGGCCCGCACGTCGTCGGGCAGCACCTTGAATCCGCCGCGGATGATGGCCTGATCGGCTCGGCCGAGGATCCACAGGAAACCGTCGGCATCGATACGCGCGAGATCGGTGGTTCGCACCCATGGTGCGCTAGCCCCGAGCTGGCCCGGCTTCACCTCCAGTAGACCCCGTTGATCGGGTTGCAGAGGGGTGCCGTCGTCGGACACCACCCGCAGTTGGGCGCCCAGGCTGGCCCGGCCGACGCTGCCCCGCTTGGACTGCCAGTACGCCCGATGGTCGGCCAGCGTCCAGCCGGCTACGCCGCCGCCGAATTCCGTTGCTGCGTAGGAGGTCAGCACGGGGACGCCGAACTTGTCGGTGAATGCATCGGCGTCTTCGGCCGACAGCGGCGCGGTGCCCGAAGTGACCGCCCGCACCCCGGCGAGATCGTCGCGACCGAGGTCCGAATGCAGCACCATCCGCAGTGCTGCGGGCACCAGTGACACCGCCTTAGGGCGGTAGCGGCGCACCGCCTCGACCCATGAGGCGAGCTCGAAGCGCGGAAGAAGCACGAACGGCCTTGCCTGGCAGATACATTGCAGCACCCGGTAGAGCCCGCCGATGTGCACCAGCGGCGCGTTGACGATCGCCACACTGCCGGAGACCGTTGACGGCGCGGTGGCGGTCGCGAAGTCGGTCCCGATGACCGATACCGCCAGCATGTCATAGGTGAGGTCGACCCGTTTGGGCGGACCGGTGGTGCCGCTGGTCAGCATCCGTACCGCCACCGGGGTGGGCCCGGGGCGCCCTGGCATGCTGGGCCGGATCTGGACAGAGCTGTCTAGGTCGCCGATCGACACTACGGTGGTGGACTCGGCGGGCCGTGCCAGCAATGTGATGTCGTCTCCAGTTCCGATGATGACTGGCAGGTTGAGTTCGGCAATGTCGGCCCGGATACGTTCGTCACCACGGGATGGGTTGATCACCACCACACATGCGCCGGCCGACAGCGCGCCCAGCACCGCCGCCACATGGGCGGGTGTGTTGCGCAACAGGATTCCCACCTGGGGGCCCGGTTGCACCGCGGCGGCGATCTGCCGGCTGAGTCCGCCGAGCCGTGCCCAGGTGAACCAGTGGCCGTCATATTCGATCGCCTTGGCCGCGGGGTCCAGGGCGAGGATTTCGTCGATCCGCCGGCTCAGTGCGTGGACGGACACTAGCGCACCTTCGGGGTGATCCGGGTCTTTTCCTGCTCGGCCAGCTCAGCCTGTCCCAAGGGATTGCCCAACCGGGTGTAGATCAGGTTCTGCTCCATGGCCGCCCGATACGGCTTGTCCAGTGACTCCCAGATCGCTTTGACCGTGCCCTGGGTGGCGGACGGCGGCTTGGCAGCAATGGTGGCGGCGATCTCGTGTGCCCGCGACCAGAGATCGTCGGGGGCCACGACCTCGGACACCAGCCCGATCCGCAGCGCGGTGTCGGCGCTGATGCGTTCGTCGTTGCCCATCAACGCGATCCGCAGCGCCTCCCCGAGGCCGATCCTGCGCATCAGCCCGATCGGCTCGAGCGCACAGACCAGGCCCGCACTGACATGAGAATCGAAGAACGTGGCATCCGAGCTGCAGATCACCACGTCGGACTCGTTGACGAAGTAGAACGCCCCGGCCGTGCACACACCGTGCACCGCACACACGACCGGCTTCCACATCTTCTGCCACTTCGGGCTGAGCAGCTCACCGGGATCCTCGTGGTTCCATACATTCTGCGGCTGGCCGTACGGGGTCTTGATGTCCAGCCCGGCGCTGAACGCGCGGTCGCCGGCCGCACGCAGCACCACCGCGTTGATGGCGTTGTCGTTCTTGACTATCCGCCAGGCGGCCGCCACCTCCTCGCACATCGTGCGGTTGAACGCGTTGAGCTGATCGGGCCGGTTCAGGGTGATGGTCGCGACGTGGTCGGTCCGGTCGAAGTCGAGCAGGATGGTCTCGAACGCGGCGGTCATCGGCATTGCCATTCCGGGGCGCGCTTCTCGACGAAAGCCTTGGGCCCTTCCAGCGAGTCGACGGTGTGCAGGTTGCGCTCTCGGAACGCTTCGGCCAGCATCTCGGCCTCGTGCATGGGGATCTCGCGGCCCTTGATGACGGCGAGCCGGGTTCCCCGAACGGCCAACGGCGCGTTGCGGTTCACGGTGTCGGCGATCTCGTGGGCGCGCTCGAGAAGCCGGTCGTGTTCGACGATCTCGGTGATCAACCCGAGTTCGTACGCGCGCTGCGCGTCCATCCGCTCGTGCTTGCCCATGATCGCCATCCGCAGTGCCACGGTGCGAGGCAGCACCCGGGCCAGTCGCACCATCTCCCGGCCCGCCACCAGGCCGATCGACACGTGCGGGTCGAAGAATGTCGCCTTGTCGGAGGCGATCACGATGTCGCCGGTGGTCACCCAGTCCAAACCTGCCCCGCAACAGATTCCGTTGATCGCCACGATCACGGGCTTGGCCATCCGGCGGAACGGTGGGGTGCCCTCCTGCGGTGCCTCCCACTGGTCGTAGCTGGACAGGTATGGCCGTTCGTTGATCACCTTGCCGTCTTCGGGGATCTCCTTGACGTCGGCGCCGGTGCAGAACGCCCGCCCGGTCGCGGTGACGATCAGCAGCCAGATGCTGTCGTCGTTCTCCGCATCGTCGTAGGCCGCGCGCAATTCGGTGATCATATGTGGGCTGAGCGCGTTGAGCGCTTCCGGCCGGTTCAAGGTGATCGTGGCCGTATGGCGCTGCACCTCGTAGCCGATGGTGTCGTACGAACGTGGCGACATCTGTGTTTCCTCATCTCTCATCGCCCGGTGAAGTCGGGGTTGCGTCGTTCGCGGAAAGCCGCCAGTCCTTCTTTGAAATCATCAGCGCGACAGGATAGTTCGAGGTTGAACAGTTCCTGTGTCATGGCCTGGCTCAGAGTGGCGTACTGGCTGTAGTGGACGGCTTGTTTGGCCAGGCCGATCGCTACGGTCGGGCCTGATGCCAGCCGGTCCAGCAGGGCCGTGACGGTGCTGTCCAGATCGGCGTCGTCGACGCTGCGGTGGATCAGGCCCCACTGCGCTGCAGTCGCGCCGTCGACTTTCTCGCCGAGAAGCAGGATGTTCTTGGCGCGGGCCATCCCCACCAGTCGGGGCAGCAGCCACGTCGAGCCGGAGTCCGGGGTGAAACCGCGGTCCAGGAACGGCTCCCAGAACACCGCATCGGATGCGGCGACGGTGAAGTCCGCTGCCAGCGCCAGATTGCAGCCCATTCCGGCGGCCCAGCCGCGCACTGTGCACACCACCGGTAGGTGCAGGGTGTGCACCAGCTCGATCACCCGGTGCGCGGTGTGCGGAATCCGGCGCACCAGGTCACCGGTGCGGGGCCGCTGGCCGCCGCTGTTGGTGCCGACCCAGTCCACGCCGGCACAGAAGTCCGAAGCCGCTCCGCTCACGTGGACCGCGCGCAGACCGTCGTCACTCGCCGCGCTCACCAGAACGCCGACCAGAGTGTCGATCATGCTGTGGCTGAGGGCGTTACGCCGATCGGGGCGGTTGAGCACGATGTGCAGTACGGCGCCATCCCGTGATGTCGTTACAAGACCATCGACCGACTGAGCCTCGTCACCCACCGAAGAATCCGCCCTTCGCGACTTTACGGAAAGCCATACAGTAGTGCTATCTTGTACAAGATGGCAAGGATAGCCTGACGAGGGGACACATGGGCGACGGCAAGGACCGGCGGTTCGGTGAACTGCCACTTGCGCAGACGGTCGAGGCCGCGGCAGCCATGCGCCGATTAACCGGCATGCTGCTGTCACTGGAGCAGCGCAGCGCAGTTGTCGACACCATGCTCGCGCAGTTCGCTGACTGGGAACGCCAGCTCGAGCCCGCGCTGCCCACTGATTCCAGGCCGCGGATGGCCACGGACGATGAATCAAAACGGATCTACCTTCAACGGGCGTTCGATATCGGCACCTACAACCCGTGTTTTCCGGAGTACCACTTCGACGCGATCGACGCCGAATCCGCCTGGGGCCGAGTCGGTTTCCCGGTGGTGTACGAAGGCCCGCCCGGGCTGGTGCACGGTGGTTTCATCGGCGTGTTCTTCGACTGCGTGATCCAGCATCACAGCTGCGCGGTCGGCCGGGCCGGCAAGACCCGGTCCCTGACGGTGAGCTATCGCAGGCCGACTCCGTTGGATACCGAGTTGGGCTTCGACATCGCCCGCACCGAGGGAGATGGTGGAGTCACCGCCATCGCCCGCCTCACGCTCGGCGACACGGTGCTCTGCATCGGTGAGGCGGACACCGTCGCGATGCCCGCGGATCAGCTGGCGGCGAGCCGGTTCGGCCGGCGCAGGACCGGTTGACGGTGGCCGCCGCCCCGCGCTTCCGCCAACCCCGCGTCGCCGAGATCGTCGCCTCCCGCCTGCGCGACGACATCCTGTCCGGACGGCTGCGCGAAGGAGACGTTCTGCCATCGCAGGAGAGTCTCTTCACCCAGTTCGGCGTCAGTCCGCCCGCGCTGCGGGAAGCGATCCACATCCTCGAGATCGACGGTCTGGTGTCGGTGCGCCGCGGCAATATGGGCGGTGCCGTCGTGCATCGTCCGTCCACCGATCGCACCGCGCACACGATCAGTATGGTGTTGCAATCGCGGTCCTCGACCCCGGCTGACGTCAGTGGGGCGTTGATGCACCTCGAACCGATCTGCGCCGGTATGTGCGCCGCGCGGGAGGACCGCCTGGGCGCGGTCGTGCCGTACCTGCAGGCCGAAATCGACCGTCAGGAGGAGCAATTCGAGGACACCTCGCACTATGTCCCGAATGCCCGGCGCTTCCACGAGGCACTGGTCGCGCGGTGCGGTAACGAGCCGATGATCCTGCTGATCGGTTCGCTCGAGCTGATCTGGTCGGTTCACGAATCCTCGGTGTGGAGTGACGAGCCCGACCCAATGCGGCACAAGACCATGCGGGCGGCTCTGCGCGACCACCACAAGATGCTCGATGCGATCCGGGCGGGCAACGCCGACCGCGCGGTACGGCTGGCCCAGGACCACCTGGCCGCCGCGCGACGCAACACCTTGGCCTTCGGCCGGGGCAAAACCATTGAGGCCAAGCTCATTGCGAACGCGGACCCCAGGTGAGGAAGCGACATGCCAGACGATGATCGGGTGCTGTTCGAGGTGGACCGCGACAAGCGGATCGCCACCATCACACTGAACAACCCCACCCAGCGCAATTCCTACGACGCGGCCATGCGCGAGACCGTCGCGCGGCACCTCGACGTCGTGGCCGAGGACGACGACATCACCGTTGTGGTGTTACGCGGCGCTGAAGGGGTCTTCTCCTCCGGCGCGAACATGAACAACGCCTACGGCTGGTACGGCGATGGGGCCGAGGACGAGGAGAAGAGGAGCCGGCCCAGTCAGCGGCGCCGACTTACGGTAGACCGCAAGTCATTCGGCTTCTACCACAACCTGATGGGCTTCCCGAAGGTCACGGTCGGCGAGATCAACGGCTACGCGCTCGGCGGCGGATTCGAGATGGCGCTGATGACCGACATCTCGGTCATCAGCCGCGACACCAAGATCGGGATGCCGGCCACCCGGTTCCTCGGGCCGGCGCTGGGCAGCCTGCACATGTTCTTCCATCGGCTCGGCCCGGTGCTGGCTCGGCGGCTGCTGCTGACCGGTGACATCATCACCGCGGGCGATGTGGAGCATCTTGGCGTCTTCACCGACACCTGCGACGCCGGCTCGGTGAGCGCGCGGGCCCGGTACTGGGCCGAGAAGGCGGCCAAGATGCCGGCCGACGGCGTCGTCATCGCCAAGGAGGCCTTCCGCCTCGTCGAGCAGAGCCAGGCCTACCAAGGTGAAGAGGTGGCCAGCTATCTGTTCCACGCGTACGGCACCAACTTGCAGTTCGCGCCGGGGGAGTTCAACTTCGTCAAAACCCGGGCTCAGGTCGGAACCAAGGAGGCGTTCCGCCTGCGTGACGAGCATTTCCACGTGCCCGAACCGAACTGATCGACCTCCGGTGGTCGCCGATACAATATCTGCTACTTTTGTAAAGTCGTCACAGAGTGACGCCGTAGAGCTACCGATTCCGAGGTGGAGAATATGCCCGAACCAGTCATTGTCGGCGCCGTCCGGACCGCAATAGGCCGGTCCTTCAAGGGGACGCTGGTCAACACTGCGCCCGAGACGCTGCTCGGTGCCGTGCTCCCCGAGGTGGTTCGCCGCGCAGGCGTCGACCCCGCTGCCATCGATGACATCATCATTGCCGAATCGCATTACGGCGGCGGGGATCTCGCCCGCTACGTGGCGCTAGCCGTGGGCTTCGAGAACGCACCCGGCCAGGCGGTCAACCGGCACTGCGCGGGCAGCCTCACGGCCATCGGAAACGCGTCGGCACAGATCGGTTCCGGGATGGAGCGCGTGCTCATCGCCGGCGGTGTGCAGTCGCTGTCCATGACACCGCTGATGAGCCAGCGCATCCCCGGTCCGGAATTGACGTTCGAGGAGCGCTGGCTGCCGCCCATCCACGTCGAGACGCCGGATGCGCCGGCCCGCGACATGTCGATCACGGTCGGGTGGAACACCGCGCAGTCCTACGGGATCAGCCGTGAGGAGCTCGACGCCTGGGCCGCACGCAGTCACCAGCGCGCCGTCGCCGCGCAGGACGCCGGCAAGTTCCTCGACGAGATCATCCCGCTCAAGGTCGAGCAGTTCGATGGCTCGGTCACCGAGTTCGCCGTCGACGAGCACCCGCGCCGCGACACCACAGCCGAGAAGCTCGCCGGCCTCAAGGTGCTGCATCCGGAGATCGAGGGCTTCTCGATCACCGCAGGTAACAGCAGCGGTACCAACGACGCGGCGGCCGCTGTCGCCCTGGCCGACCGCGACTACGCGACGTCCAACGGGCTCGGCGTCCTGGCCACGGTGAAGGCGTGGGGAGCTGCGGGCGTGCCTGCGCGTGACACCGGGCTCGGCGCGGTTGCGGCCATCGGCAAAGTACTCGACCGGGCCGGCCTCAAGCCGTCGGACGTGACGCTGTGGGAGATCAACGAGGCCTTCGCCTCGGTGCCGATCGCGGCCTGCAAGGAGTACGGCATCGACGAGGAGCTGGTGAACTTCTCGGGCAGCGGATGCAGCCTGGGCCACCCCATCGCGGCGTCGGGCGCCCGGATGATCACCACCCTGATCTACGAGCTGCGCCGTCGTGGCGGCGGCATCGGTGTCGCGGCGATGTGCGCCGGCGGCGGCCAGGGCGGTGCGGTCATCATCGAGGTCTAGTTTTTGCGGCGAGCTTTGGTCGAGGGGGTCTTCTTACCCTCCTCGATCAGCTTGGCCGCGTGATCGAGGATGCACTCAAGACCGAACTCGAAGTTGCGCTCGTCGGCGGCACCGATCCGGTGCCCCTCGGCGCTGACCCGGGCCAGCAGTGGCGTTCTGTCGGCGTTGCCGACGATCGCGTCCTCGAGCGGGTGCGCATCCTCGTTGGCAGCCACGTTCTTCTCGTAAAGCCGATGCAGCACAACAGAACCGCGCACGTGCACGGAGACCGCGGAGTAGGTGTCGAACGCGTCTTCGGTGGACAGCCCAGCCTCGACCAGGCTGGCGATCGCCTTCTCCACCTCAAGCTCACCCGCGCGGACAGCCCGCGCGCTGAGCGCCGAGCGGATCAGGATCAGGTCGCACAGGATCGGACTGCCCATGAATGTCTTGCGCATCGCGCGCGCGTGATTGGCCAGGGTCTCCCGCCAGTCGGCGGCTTCGACATACGGCGTGGCGAACACGTACTCGCGCAGCGCCCGGTCGGTCATCGCGTTGAGCAGATCGTCCTTCTTGCGGAAATACCAGTAGATGCTGGTGACGCCGACGCCGAGGTGCTTGCCCAGCAGTGGCATGCTCAGGTTGTCGATCGACACCTGTTCGGCGAGTTCGAAGGCACCCGCGATGATGTCGTCGGGATTGATCGACCCACGCTCGCGCCGGGGGCGCTTGGTAGCGGTCGCTGGCTTGGCCACTGAGGGTCCACCTTCCGTTTGAAGAACCGGTAGCGCGAAATCTACTCCGGCGTGGCGCTGTGGTCTGCGTCTCCGCTCCAGGACAGTTGGTCTATACCCATTACTGTAAATCCTATAGTAGGTTTTACCGATACCAGCGAATCGCACATAGAGGAGCACCGGGTGCCGGACGCAGTGCTGCGCGAACGCCAAGGCCGGATTCTGGTCATCACGATCAATCACCCCGAGGCCCACTATGCGGTCAATCGTGCTGTGGGCCAAGGACTTGCCTTCGCGTTTGCCAAGAAGCGCGCGCCGAATTGGATCGGGACGTAGGCCCGCACCGGCCGTGGACCTCGGACTCGGTAACGCTACCGCCGTCGTCGTCGGCGGTGGTCGCGGTATGGGGCTGGCCGCCGCCCGGTGCCTAGCCGACGACGGCGCCAGGATCGCGCTGATCGGCCGCACGGCGGCGGTGCTCGACGCGGCAGCCGAGGAGCTGGCCGGGCGCGGCAGCCCGGATGCCGTCGGCTTGGTGGCCGACACCGGGGATGGTGGCCAGGTGAGACGGGTGTTCGAGCAGATCGGCGACCGGTGGGGTGGTGAACTCAACATCCTCATCAACGCCGTCGGGCCAAGTGTGCAAGGCACTTTCGACGACCTGGGCGACGACCAGTGGCGCACGGCCTTCGATGAGGGTGCGATGGGCATGGTGCGCTGTGTGCGCGCGGCACTGCCCCTGCTGCGGGCCGCGGAGTGGGCGCGCATCGTCAACTTCTCTGCCCAGTCCACGCAGCGTCAGAGCGCGCGGTTGTCGGCCTATACCGCGGCCAAGGCGATGGTCACCAGTGTCTCCAAGAACCTGTCGCTGTTCCTTGCTCCCGACGAGATCCTGGTCAACGTCGTCTCACCGGGCAGCATCGCCTCGGAAGCGCTCACGGGCTGGGCCGAGTCTGTCGGCGTCGACGGATCCGACCCCTATGCGCTGATGGCCGCGATCGACGAGCATTTCGGCCACCCGGCCCACCTGCCGCGAGCCGGACTGACCGAAGAGATCGGGCCCGTCGTCGCCTTCCTGGCGTCCAAGCGCAACTCGTACATGACCGGAGCCAATATCAACGTCGACGGGGGTAGCGACTTCACCTGAGTGCGGAGCGGTCAAGCCCGCCGCGGGTCTGCGGGAAGTCCCCATCGGCGACTATCCGCATTCGCGCCCGCCGCAGACCGAATTGCCCGCGGCTGGAAAGGCTCAGATCGAGAACGTTGACCAGCGGCTCGGCCTCCTCGAACACTGATTGCGGAAGGCGATACCGATAGGTGTACAGTATGGACGCATTCGCATGTTGGCGCGCCATTCTTGGAGGTACCCCTAGGTGACCGACACCCACGCTGATGTCACCGCGAATTCCGCTGCCGCCCAACCTGTTCTGTACGAGGTACGAGACAGCGGCGTCGCGGTCCTGACGTTCAACCGTCCCGAGCGGATGAACGGCTGGGGCGGTGGACTGGCAGCCGGGTTCTACGCGGGCATGGACGCGGCGGAGGCTGACCGGGGTGTCCGGGCGATTGTGGTGACCGGGTCGGGGCGCGCGTTCTGCGCCGGAGCCGATATGGGTGACCTGTCGTCGATCAGCTCGGCCAGCGTCGACAGTGCGGGCGAGGCCGACCTGACCGAGTTGGTGGGGCAGCGCCATCCGCTGTTCGTCACCACCGTGAGCAAGCCCGTCATCGCCGCGATCAACGGCGCCTGCGCCGGTATCGGGCTGACTCAGGCGCTGATGTGCGATATCCGATTCGCCGCGGCCGGGGCCAAGTTCACCACCTCCTTCGTGCGCCGCGGCCTGATCGCCGAATACGGCATCTCCTGGATCCTGCCGAAGGTCGTCGGCTGGGGCGCCGCGTTGGATCTGCTGATGAGCGGCCGGGTGTTCTACGCGGAGGAAGCCCTCGAACTCGGGATGGTCAAGGAAGTCGTCGCCCCCGACGAGTTGCTCGCGCGCGCAGTCGAATACGCCGAAGACATCGCAGCCAACTGCGCGCCGAACTCACTGGCCGTCATCAAGCGGCAGGTCTACGGCGACGCGCTGCGCGAGGCGGCCGACGCCAGCCAGCGCGCCGAGACCCTCATGCACGAATCCATGCAGCGCCCCGATTTTATCGAGGGCATCACCGCGTTCTTCGAGAAGCGGCCCCCGAACTTCCCGCCACTGAGCTGAGAGGACGACCCCGATGACTTTGGATTACAGGGCGATTGACGTCGACAACCACTACTACGAGCCGACCGACTCGTTCACCCGGCATCTGCCCAAGGAGTTCAAGCGCCGCGGTGTACAGATGCTCACCGAGGGCAAGCGCACGTTCGCCGTCATGGGTGGGGTCATCAACCAGTTCATCCCGAACCCGACGTTCGACCCGATCATCGAGCCGGGCTGCCTGGACCTGTTGTTCCGCGGCGAGATCCCCGAAGGCGTCGATCCCGGATCGCTGATGAAAGTCGACCGGTTGAGCGAACACCCCGAATACCAGCAGCGCGACGCCCGGGTGAAGATCCTCGATAAGCAGAACCTCGAAACCGTCTTCATGCTGCCGACATTCGCGTGCGGTGTCGAGGAAGCCCTCAAACACGATATCGAAGCGACGATGGCGTCGGTGCATGCCTTCAACCTGTGGCTCGACGAAGACTGGGGCTTCGATCGGCCCGACCACCGATTCCTGTCCGCACCCATCATCTCGTTGGCTGACCCGGATGCGGCGCTGGCCGAAGTCGAGTTCGTGCTGGACCGGGGCGCCAAGATCGTCTGTGTCCGGCCGGCGCCGGTGCCGGGCCGGGTCAAGCCGCGCTCATTGGGCGATCCGCTGCACGACCCGGTGTGGGCCCGGCTGGCCGAGGCCGGCGTTCCGGTGGTCTTCCACCTGTCCGACAGTGGCTACCTTGCCATTTCGGCGCTGTGGGGCGGCACGGGCACGTTCGAGGGATTCGGCAAGCGCGATCCGCTCGACAGTGTCCTGCTCGACGACCGCGCCATCCACGACTCGATGGCGTCGATGATCGTGCACCAGGTTTTCACCCGGCACCCCAAGCTGAAGGTGGCGAGCATCGAGAACGGCTCGTACTTCGTGTACCGGTTGATCAAGCGATTGAAGAAGGCCGCCAATACCGCGCCCTACCACTTCAAGGAAGACCCGGTCGAGCAGTTGAAGAACAATGTCTGGATCGCCCCCTACTACGAGGACGACGTGATGCTGCTGGCCGACACCATCGGTGTGGACAAGATCCTGTTCGGCTCGGACTGGCCGCACGGCGAGGGGCTGGCCGACCCGATGGCGTTCACTGCCGACATTCCCCAGTTCCCCGAGTTCAGTGCAGTCGATACCCGAAAGGTCATGCGGGACAACGCGTTGAACCTGTTGGGCCGCTCGGTGTCGTCGGTGGCCTGAGCGATGCCCGAATGGACGATCGGCGCGGTGCTCGACGCCATCGCCGACGTCATCGGAGACCGGACGATGACCATCTGTGGTGACCGCAGGAGCACCTACGCCGATGCGGCGGATCGCACGCGCCGGCTGGCGAACTTCCTGGCCGGCAAGGGCTTCGGGGCGCACCGTGAGCGGCACGAACTGCGGAACTGGGAGTGCGGCCAGGACCGCGTTGCGCTGATCATGCACAACGACCTGTATCCCGACATGGTGATCGGGTGTCTCAAGGCGCGCGTCGTGCCGGTCAACGTCAACCATCACTACACACCGCGCGAAGTCGCCGAACTGTTCGACTACGTCAAACCTCGCGGCGTGATCTACCACCGCTCACTGGGCGCCACGTTCGCCGATGTGCTGCCACCCGACGGCGCCGAACTGCTGCTGTCGATCGACGATGGTAGTGACGCGGCGGAGCTTCCCGGTGCGACTCCCTTGGAAGATGCTCTGGCGCAAGGTGATCAGACCGCCGATATCACCCCGTCGCCGGACGATGTGCTGATGATCTGCACCGGCGGGACGACGGGACGACCCAAAGGGGTGATGTGGCGGCAGGCCGACACCTACGCCATCTCGATGAACGGGGCCGACCACGCGTCGGTCAGTGAGATCCGCGCCAAGCTCGGCGCTCCAGGAGCGCCGTGGTTCGCGGTGTCGCCGTTGATGCATGCGGCCGGGATGTGGACCGCGTTCGCCGCCGTGCTCAACGGGCAGACCGTCGTGCTCTATGACTCACCGAAGTTCGACCCGCGCCGCGTGCTGTCCACCGCCCAGCGCGAGAAGGTCGGGATGATGACGATGGTCGGCGACGCCTACGCCGCCCCGCTCGTCGAGGAGTTGCAGCGCGGCGACTACGACCTGTCCTCGTTGTTCGCGTTGGCGACGGGGGGAGCGGCGACCAACCCCAAGCATCAGCACGCGTTGCTGGAGCTGCTGCCCAACATCATCCTGATCAACGGCTACGGGTCGTCGGAGACCGGCAATGTCGGGTTCGGCCGCAGCATGCGTGGAGACCACAGGGACACCTTCGAATTACGCGAGGGCGCACTGGTACTCGCTGAGGACTACAGCCGGTTCCTGGACGCCGGTGAGGACCAGGTCGGGTGGGTGGCTCGCGCCGGACGGATCCCGCTGGGCTACTTCGACGACGAGGATGCCACCGGCAAGACGTTCCCCGAGGTCGACGGCGCGCGGGTGGTGATCTCCGGTGACCGTGGCTCGCTGGCCCCGGACGGAACACTGCGGCTCTTCGGACGGGACTCGCTGGTGGTCAACACCGGAGGAGAGAAGGTCTTCGTCGAAGAGGTCGAAGAGGTGCTGCGGGCCCATCCCGGCGTCGCCGACGCCCTGGTGGTGGGCCGTCCCAGTGAGCGTTGGGGGCAGGAAATCGTGGCAATAGTGGCCTTCGATTCACCGCATGATGACGTCGCGCACGATGCTCTGCACGAACACTGCACCGCGCAGCTGGCCCGCTACAAGGCGCCTAAGGAGTTCATCGTCGTCGATCAGGTCAAACGCCTCGGTAACGGTAAGGCCGACTACCGGTGGGCCAAAGAAACTGCTGCCAGCAAGGTTTCGCTGTCATGACACGCAAGGTGATTGACGGACTGGTCAACGTCCACTTCGGTGAGGCCGAACAGCAGCCGACGTGGATGCTCAAGGTTCGCGACGACTACTTCAAGGGGCCGGCGTCGATGTTCGCCCCGGTGGACATGGCCGAACTGCTCGACGAGATGGACGCCCAGGGTGTGCAGAAGGCCGTCCTGATGGACAGCATCGCGAAGCCGCATATCACCGCGCGCAAGTTCGCCGAAGCGCGCCCGGACCGGTTCGCGTTGGCGATGGGTGGCTTCAATCTGCTCAAGCCGATGCCCACCTTGCGGGAGCTGACGGCGATCGCCGCCGACCTGCCGGTCGTGTATGCCGCTGTGGGGCCGAGCTTCTGGGGCGACGGCATGTACCCGCCGAGTGACGCCGTGTACTACCCGCTCTACACCAAGTGCGCCGAGCTGGACTTGCCGTTATGTCTCAACACCGGGCTGCCCGGTCCACCGATCCCCGGCGAGGTGCAGAACCCGATCCACCTGGACCGGGTGTGCGTGCGATTTCCCGAACTACGGTTGTGCATGATCCACGGTGCCGATCCGTGGTGGGATGTCGCCATCCGGTTGATGATCAAGTACGAGAACCTGCGCCTGATGACCTCGGCGTGGTCGCCGAAGCGGCTGCCGGAGAGCCTGCTTCACTACATGCGCACCCGCGGGCCGAACAAGGTGATGTTCGCCTCGGACTGGCCGGTACTCAAGATGACGCGCGTCGTGCCGGAAGCCGAAGCACTGGACCTGCCACCCGACGTCCTCGACAACTACCTCTACAACAACGCTGACGAGTTCTTCTTCAGGGAGCGCTGAATGGACCGCTACGAACTGCGCAGGCTGGACTACAGCCTCTCCGAGGATCACACCGATCTGCAGAACGCCTACCGGCAGTTCTTCAAGACCCACAGCCCGATTGACAGGGTGCGGGCTGCCGAGGCTACCGGCTTCGACGAGAGCCTGTGGGAACGCCTGTGCGCCATGGGTGCAACCACGATGGCGGTACCGGAATCTGTGGGTGGCGACGGCGCCACCCTGGTGGACCTGACCCTGGTGGCCGAAGAGATCGGCCGCTGCATCGCGCCGGTGCCGTGGATCGACCACGTCTGTGCGGCCCGCCTGCTGGCGGACCTGGGGGCACTGACCAACGAGGTGACCAGCGGCAACCAGATCGCCGGGTTGGACGCGTCGCTGGACAGCGTCTCGGGTGTGCGGCTGATCCCGACGGGTTCCATCGCCGACCAGATCGTCGTCCGCGACGGTCCTCACGGGGAAGAGGTGGTGCTTCTCACCTTCTCCAGCCCGCCCACCAAGGTCGACAACATCGGCCGACTCCCGATGGCCTGGGTCGATCCGGCGGCCGCGGACAGCCGCACCGTGCTGGGTAGTGGACCGGAGGCGCTGGCCAAATATGCTCGCGCGCTGGATGAGTGGCGGTTGCTGACGGCCGCGGCGCTGGTCGGCCTGGTCGAGGAGACCATGACGATCGCCGCCGAGTTCGCCAAGTCGCGGTACACCCTCGGCGTGCCGATCTCCACTCTGCAGGCGATCTCGCACCCGCTGGCCAACATGGTGATCACCGTCGAGGCGGGACGCAACCTGGCTCGGCGCGCCGCCTGGTTCGGAGATAACGAGCCTGACGCACGGCCCGAACTGGCGGCCTCCGCGTTCGTGTTCATGGCCGACGAAGCATCGCGGGCGGCGACGATGGCCGTGCACATCCAGGGTGGTCTCGGGGTGTCGTCGGAGGCTGCCGCGACCGCCTACCTGGTGCGGGCCAGGGGCTGGCCGCTAGCCGGGGGTGACCCGGGCGCGAGCGCCAAGCAGATCGCCCACATCATCGCCGACCGCGAAACCGCCTAGGAGACAATCACCATGGACTTCGCACAGGTCGAGCTCGCCGCCGAGGACCAGGAGTTCCTCGGCGAGGTCCGTAGCTTCCTGAAGACGCACATCACCGACGAGGTGATCCAGCACGACCGGGAGACCGGCGACAACTTCCACGAGGGCGTGCACCTGGCACTGGGTGCGGCCGGGTACCTCGAGGCCGAGTGGAAGCCGGAGGCCCAGGGTGGCTTCAGCCGGGTTCGTCGCCGCATCTGGGAGCTGGAGAAGCGGCGGTTCCACGTGCCGTGGGTCACCTGGGGCACCACCTCGATGGTGGCCCGCTCGGTCGAGAGCTTCGGCTCGGAGGAGCTCAAAGCAGAGGTGCTGCCCCGGGTGTTCAGCGGGCACGTGCGGCTGTGCCTGGGCTACACCGAGCCCGAGGGCGGCTCCGATGTGGCCACCTGCAAAACCCGCGCGGTGCGCGACGGGGACGGCTGGATCATTAATGGATCGAAGATGTTCACCACCGGCGCGCACAACTGCCAGTACGTCTTCCTGCTGACCAACACCGACCCGGACGCCCAGAAACACAAGAGCCTCACCATGTTTCTCGTACCCCTGGATTCACCGGGCATCGAGATCCAGGGCGTCCGCACGGTCGACGGTGACCGCACCAACATCGTCTACTACAGCGACGTGCGCGTCGACGACAAGTACCGCCTGGGCGAGGTCCACGGTGGCTGGACGGTGCTGCGGGAACCGCTCAACGTCGAGCACGGCGCGGTGGCCGCGGCCGCCGACGGCCTGGCCGACGTGTCGATCATGATGCACCAGGCCAACTTCATGGCCACCGCCGTGGACAAGGTCGCCGCCACCGTCGGCCGGCCCGACACGAGCGGCAAGCGTCCGGTCGACGACGGTGCGGTGGCCTATCGACTGGGCCGCAGTGCGGCACGGGTGGAGGCGGCGCTGAGCGCGCCGAGCATCTTCGGCCGAGTGGCGATCGCGCAGACGATGCGGGACATCGGCCCGGACTTGATGGACGTACTGGGCGCTGCCGCAACGCTCCCGGTGGGCACCGACGGCGCGGGCGACGACGGGGCATCGGAGTACGTGTACCGCTTCGCGCCGCTGTCGGGTATCTACGGCGGAACCCTGGAGGTGTTCCGCAACATGATCGCGCAGTACTTCCTGGGGCTGGGCAAGCCGGCCTACGCTCCGCCGGTGAACAAGGTGTCGTGACCTCCGTACAGCTGCGCGATGTGCCTTGCTAGCGGGTCAGGATCGTCGCGGCGGCAGTGCCGGGCGCGCCGTAGAGCTGGGTGAAGCCGACCTTCGGTTCGCCGGGCACCTGGCGTTCACCGGCCTGGCCGCGCAGCTGACGGACGATCTCGTGGATCTGCCGAAGCCCGGACGCGCCGATCGGCTCGCCGTTGGCGATCAGGCCGCCGTCGGTGTTGATCGGCATGGAGCCGTTGATCTCGGTCTCCCCGTCGGCCAGTAGCCGCTCCTGGTCGCCGTCGGGGCAGAACCCGCACTCGGCCATATGGATGATCTCTGCCCCGGCGTCGGTGTCCTGCAGCTGGATGACGTCGACGTCTTGTGGTGAGACACCTGCCTTTTCGAACGCGGCCCGGGCGGCATGAACGGTGGGCGCAACGTCCTCGGTGACCGGGGCGAACGTCGTGTTGACCTCATAGGCGCCGTAGCGGCGGGTGCGGACCTCGACGGCCTTGAGATAGACCGGCTTGGACGTGTAGCGGTGCGCGATCTCCGCGCGGCACATGATGACCGCTGCGGCACCTTCGTCGGGCGCGCAGAACATGTACTGCCGCAGCGGGTAGTTCAGCACCGGCGACGCCATGATCTCCTCGATGGAAATCTCCCTGCGGCGAAACGCATTCGGGTTGAGCACACCGTTGCGGAAGTTCTTGTTGGCCACCCGCGCCAGCGTCTCCTCGGAGATGCCGTGATCGTGCAGGTAGCGGTTGGCCTTCATGCCGAAGAACTGGGTGGTGAGGTATTGGCCGTTCTCGGCGTACCAGCGCGGCATGCCCACCAGGGCGGGATCCTCGGTGAACGCGCCACGCGGGTGCTTGTCCAGGCCGATCGCGATGCCGATATCGTAGTCGCCCAGCCGGATTCCGTCGGCACAGGCCTTGGCCGCGCTGGCGGCCGTCGCGCACGCGTTGAACACATTGGTGAACGGGATCCCGGTCAGGCCCGCCATGGCGACAATGGCGTCGGGGTTGGCGACCGTCCAGCTGCCGCCGGTGGCGAACTGGATGTCCTGCCATTCCAGGCCGGCGTCGGCGACGGCGGCAAAGATGGCGTCGACTCCCATCGCCATCGCGGACTTGCCTTCGAACCGGCCGAACGGGTGCAGGCCCACGCCGATGATGGCGACATCGTTCATCGATGGTCTTCCTCTCGGGGGATCCGCCGGAGACGGGTTCAAACTGTAACACTTACAGTATCGTGGCTAGTGTGGCGTCCACCATCGAGCACAAGACCACGTTCTGCCGGATCTGCGAGCCGCTGTGCGGCATGGTGGCCACCGTCGAGGACGGCCGCCTGACGGCCCTGCGCCCGGACAAGGACCACCCGCTGTCGGCCGGTTTCGCCTGCCAGAAGGGCATCGCCTTCACCGAAGTCCAGAACGATCCGGATCGGGTCACCACGCCGCTTCGCAAAACAGCCTCCGGGTACGAGCCGGTGAGCTGGGATGAGGCACTCTCCGATATCGCCGGCCGGTTGACCCAGGTTCTGGAGGCCCACGGGTCGGGCGCGGTCGGTTGGTACATGGGCAACCCGGGTGCCTTCAGCTATGCGCACACCTTCGCGGCGTTGATGTTCATCAAAGGCCTCGGCCGCGACGGCCACTACTTCACGGCGTCGTCGCAGGACACCAACAGCAGGCTGATCGCCAGCCAATTGCTGTACGGGGCGCCGACCTCGGTGCCGATCCCCGATCTGACGCGCACCGATCTCCTGGTCATGATGGGAGCTAATCCCGTTGTCTCCCATGGCAGTTTCCTGACTGCGCCGCGGATCAAGGACCGTATGCACGATATCGTCAAACGGGGCGGGCGTGTCGTGGTCGTCGATCCACGCCGCACCGAGACGGCGGCGGCGTTCGAGTGGCTCGGCATCGTGCCCGACGCCGACTCCTTCCTGCTGCTGTCGCTACTGCAGGTGATGTTCGCCGAGGGCCTCGTCGACGTCGCGCGGGTGACGGCTCAGGCCGACGGCATCGAATGGCTACAGTCGCTGTGCGCGCCGTTCACCCCGGAGCTCACCGCGGCCCACACCGGCATCGACGCTGACAGTGTCTCCTCACTCGCACGGGATCTGGTGCGCGAACCGCGGGCGGCCGTCTACGGCAGGCTCGGTACCTGCGTCGGCCGGTACGGCACCCTCACCACCTACCTGATCGACGCGGTGAATCTCGTCGCGGGCAACCTCGATGTCCCCGGCGGGTCGGTGTTCAGCTCGATGGAGACCGTCGGCGGCCGCTGGCAGGCCACGATGATGGGGCTTGCGATGCGCCGCTCGTATCGCAACCGTTCCCGGATCGGCGGGATCCCCATCGCCGTCGCGATGGAGCCGGCCGCGCTGATGGCCAAGGAGATCATGACGCCGGGCGACCGGCAGATCAGGGCGATGTTCGTCTCGGCGGGCAACCCGGTGCTGTCAGTGCCCAACGGCGACGAACTCGAGGCAGCCTTCGAGTCCCTGGAACTGTCTGTGGCACTGGACTTCTACGTCACCGAGACGACGGGCCGGTGCGATTACATCCTGCCGGTGACCACGATGTACGAACGCGACGACTTCCCGTACACCTTCCAGGCCTTCCAGGCCACGCCGTTCCGGCAGGCCACCGAGGCGGTGGTCGCACCGGCGGGTGAGGCCCGTTCGGAGTGGGACATCGTTGAAGACCTCACCGTCCGGCTGGCGCCCAATGTTCGCGCGTTCGCCGCACTGGGCACCGTGCGAAAGGCGTTGGACCGCTTCGGGGTAGCGCTCAAGCCGCGGATGATGATCGATGCCCTGATCCGAATGTCACAGGGCGGTGACCTGTTCGGATTGCGGCGTGGGGGACTGACGCATCGCCGGCTGACCGAGGACCATCCGCACGGTGTCGTCGTGGCGCCGAATATCCGCACCGGTGCGCTGCGCAATGCGGTGGCCTACCTGTCCCGGCGGATCCGGCTGACCCACGCAGGTATCGCCGCCGAAGTCGACAAGCTCACCCGCGCCTGCCATCCCGAGGGCTATCCGTTGCGGATGATCGGCATGCGCGAGCCGCGTTCGGAGAACTCGTGGATGCACAATTCTCCGCTGCTGATGCGGGGCGAGCGAGGGCACCGGGCGCTCATCGGAGTCGATGATGCGGCCAAATCGGGCATCGCTGACGGTGATGTGGTGCGGGTGTCGTCCCCGTACGGCGAGATCACCGTCGAGGTGATGACGACCAAGGACCTGATGGCCGGCGTGATCGCCGTCCCGCATGGGTGGGGGCACACCGGCACCGGCACGTGGAAACTGGCCAATCGCGCCGGCGGGTCCAACGTCAACCGGCTGACGTCCAGCGCACCCGAAGACGTGGAGGCGCTGTCTGGGATGGCCTGGCTGACGGGCGTCCCGGTCCGCATCGAGCGGGTGCCCGGTTAGGCGATCGCGCCCGACTCCTTGAGCGCCTCGATGCGGTCCCAGTCGATGCCGATCTCCATCAGCACGATCTCGGTGTGCTCGCTGGCCTGCGGCGCGCGGGTGGTCTCCAGCGGTTCATGATTGAACTGCACCGGCCCGCGAACCACCTTGAACGGCGCCCCGCCGTCGGCGGCCTCCACCTCGACGATCATGTCGTTGGCGATGGCCTGCTCATCGCTGGCGAGATCGACCAGACTCTGGAACGGCGCCCACTGGCCCTTCATCGTCTTGAGGTGCTGGCGCCAATAGTCGAACGGCTTACTGGCGATCGCCTCGGTGATGAGTTGCACACCCGCTTCGGCATTCTGGATCAGCGGCAGCACATCGGAGAACCGCGGGTCGTCGGCGAGCTCGGGCAAACCGAGATGCTCCCAGGTGTCGCGGATGTAGCCGGTCGGGCTGACGATGCACAGGTTGATGGTGCCGCCGTCGGAGGTCAAGTAGTTGGCCATGAACGGGTTCACCGATGTCGTGGTGCCGGGCATCAGCGACCGCATGGTTTCCCCGGTCTCCATACCTTGGGTGACGCTGGCGCCCGCCGCCCACCAGGCGGTGCTCAACAGCGACACGTCGATCTCCACCGCCTCGCCCGTCCGCTCCCGGTGCAGCAGCGCCGCGGAGATACCGCCGGCGATGTTCATCCCGCCGATCGAGTCGCCGAACGCCGGGATACCCTGCGGCAGCGCGCCGCCGAGCCCTTCGGGAGTCAAGGCGTGACCAACGCCGCTGCGCGTCCAGAACGCGGTTCCGTCGAAGCCGCCGACCAGCCGCTCGGGCCCCTTGTCGCCGTAGGCACTGCCGCGCGCGTAGATGATGTTCGGGTTCGCCGCCCGAATGTGCTCGACGTCGAACTTGTTCTTCTGACGCTGCGCAGGCAGGTAATTGGTCAGAAAGACGTCGGCCGTCTTCGCGATTTCGTAGAGCACCTCCTGGCCGTCGGGCGTGGACACATCGATGCCGACGCTGCGCTTGCCGCGGTTGGGATGCTCGATCAGCGGGTGACGGTTGGGATCGAGCTGGAAGCCGCCCATGTTGATGAACCCGCGCTGGGTGTCGCCGCGCACCGGGTGCTCGACCTTGATGACGTCGGCGCCCCAGTCGGCCAGGATGGCGCCGGCCGCCGGGACGAACGTGAACTGTGCGACCTCCAAGACCCGGATGCCGTCCATCACCTTGATCACGTCAGGCCCCTTTCGTGAGCGGTGGTATCCACATTCTCATGCCCCGGCCGCCGCGAGCCGGGGAATCGGTCCAACGCCACTACAGAATAGTACTGTAACCATTACCGTTGAGTTTCCTGGAACAAGAAGGTGGTGCCCGTAGTGGGCGAGCAAGGTGCGACGAGCGTCGAGGTGGGGTTGCGCGCTGGGCAGCGGGCCGAGACCCGAATGCTCATCGACGGAAAACTGTCCGGGGCCGCCGACGGCGCCGAGTTCGACAATCTCAGCCCGGCTACCGGCCGGCTGCTCGGAGTGACCTCCGCCGCCGGGCCCGCCGACATGGACCGTGCCATCGCCGCGGCCAGGAGGGCGTTCGACGAGACCGACTGGTCCACCAATCGCGAGCTGCGCAGGCGCGGCCTGGCTCAGCTGCAAGACGCGCTGGAAGCCGAAAAAGAAGACCTGCGTGAAGAACTGGTCGCCGAAGTCGGCTGCCCGGTGATGTCGACCGGCGACGCCCAGCTGGATTGGCCGTTGGCGGAATCGCTGCGCTATCCGAGTCGGCTGATCGACGAATTCGACTGGGAGCGAATGCTGGACGGTGGCGGGTTGTTCGGCGAGCGCAATGTGCGCACCGTCGTCAAGGAGCCGGTCGGCGTGGTCGCCGCCATCACCCCGTCGAACTACCCGGTCGAAGTCATCCTCAATAAACTCGGTCCCGCGCTGGCGACCGGTAACACTGTCATCCTCAAGCCGGACCCCAACACCCCGTGGAACGCCACCCGGATCGGCCGACTCGTCGCCGAGCACACCGACATCCCGCCCGGCGTCCTGGGCGTCGTACCCACCCCGTCCAACGAGGTGGCCGGGCTGTTGGCCACCGACCCCCGGGTGGACATGGTGTCGTTCACCGGCTCTACCGCGGTAGGCAAACAACTGATGCGCGACGGCGCCGACACCATGAAGCGCACCTTCCTAGAACTCGGCGGCAAGTCCGCGCTGATCGTGCTCGACGACGCGAACCCGGCCCACATCATCGGCGGTGCGGTCGGGGTGTGTGTGCACGCCGGGCAGGCCTGTGCGCTGACCACCCGGCTGGTGATCCACGAATCGCTCTACCCCGATGCGTTGTCGGCCATTACCGCGGCCTATCAGGCTGTGCCGGTGGGTGATCCGGCGTTGCCGGGAACACTCGTCGGCCCAGTCGTCAGCGCCAAGCAGAAGCGGCGGGTGCTCGAAGCATGCGATCAAGCCCGCCGCGACGGCGCCGACATCCTGATCGGCGGCGGAGGCGTCGAGGGCCTGCCGGACTACCTGGCCGGCGGGCATTTCGTGGCGCCCACGGTGATCGTCGGCGTCCACAGTCGCTCCGCGATCGCCCAGCAGGAGGTCTTCGGCCCCGTCCTCGTGGTGCTGCCGTTCCGCGACGACGATGACGCCGTCCGCATCGCCAACGACAGCGCCTACGGGCTGGCCGGTGCGGTGTTGTCGGGGTCGCTTGAGCGGGGCGTGTCGGTTGCCCGCCGGATCCGGACCGGCTCGATCGGCGTCAATGGCGGAATGTTCTACGGGGCCGACGCGCCGTTCGGGGGCTACAAGAACAGCGGTGTCGGGCGCCAGTGCGGCATCGAGGGTTTCGGCCAGTACTTGGAAACCAAGACCGTCGCGTTCCGCGCTCCGCGCACATCCTGACCTCCCGCCTCGAAAGGGACCCCGCGCGATCTGCGACGTCCGCGAGCGCGGTGCGGTATGGGACACGATCGCCGAGGCGGTCGAGGAGATGGGCCACTCGACATCGTCGTCGCCAACGCCAAGCCCTGGAGGGGATGAGTAAGGGTGACCGTCTAGCGGACGGGGTCGAAGGTCACCGGCAACGATGTCGGTGACCGGAACGGCTGGCCGTGGATGTGCGGGTCGTCGTCGGTCCGCAGCCTGATGTTCGTCAGCCGATCCAACAACGACTCCACGGCGACCCGGGTCTCCATGCGGGCCAGGTGCAGGCCCATGCAGGTGTGCTCACCCGCGGCGAACGAGATGTGCGGCACGTGCTTGCGGAAAATGTCGAACTCCTCCGGCTTGTCCCATCGTCGTTCGTCGCGGTTGGCCGAGCCGATGCACACGTCGACCACCGAACCGGCCGGTATCGCAACACCTGCCAGCTCGCTGTCTTCGCTGGCGAACCGTTGCACCGTGGTCAGCGGCGTCTCGTAGCGCAGACCTTCTTCGATCGCGGGACGGATCAGGTCACGGTCGGCCCGCACCGCGGCCAGCTGTTCGGGGTGAGTGAGCAACAGGTAGAGCAGATTGCCCGAAGACCGGTAGGTGGTCTCCAGGCCGGCGGGCAGCAGGAGCCGAAGGAACGAATAGATGGCCTCGTCGGTGAGCTTCTCGCCGTCGATCTCCGCGGTCACCAGATCGCCGATGACATCGTCGGTGGGCACCGACCGGCGCCTGTCGATCTGTTCGAGGAAGTACTCCTTGAGGGCCGCCGAGGCCTCAAATGCCTTCTCGTAGTTGACCGCATAGCTGATCAGCTGGACCGCCCGGCGGCGGAAGGTGGGCAGATCCTCCTCAGGTAGCCCCAGCAGGCGGGTAATCACACGGGTGGGGAACTCGAAGGTGAACTCCCGGACCAGGTCGACTTCACCGGCGTCGATGAACTCGTCGATCAACCCGTCGACGATGGGCCGCACGATCTCGGGTTCCCACCGGGACAGTGATTTCGACTTGAACGCGGCCGACACCAGGTTGCGATGCTCCCAATGCGCCTTACCTTCCATGCCGAGGATGCTCGGGCCGATGAACAAGCCGATGGTCGAGTCGTAAATCTTGGAGTTGAACACCTTGCCGTCACGGAACACCGTGTTGACGGCGTCGAAGGACACCGCGGCGTACTCATTCTTGGGCCGAAGTGATTCGGGGGTTGTGGAATGGTCGATGACCGTGCCCCGGAAGATCCCTGTTCCGCCGCGCATCTCGGCGAAGAAGGGGTAGGGATCGCGCAGGTAGTCGGCTGCCAGCGGCGGCGCAGCGGCGCCGGTGTCCTGGGTCTGGCTTCCCACGGGTCCCCCTGCTAGTTCTTTACTGTAAGAGTTACAGTAACATCCGCCGTGCGAGGAAGAGAAGGGCCCGTGGATGGACAGTGCTGACGTGATCGTGATCGGGGCCGGATTCTCCGGTCTCTACCTGCTGTACCGGCTGCGGCAGCTCGGGATGCGGGTCCAGGTGCTGGAGAAGGCCGAAAAGGTAGGCGGCACTTGGCTGTTCAACCGCTATCCGGGCGCCCGCTGTGATATCGAGAGCATCGAATACTCCTACAGCTTCTCCGACGAGATCCAGCAGGAATGGGTCTGGACCGAGACCATGCCGGCCCAGCCGGAGATCGAGGCATACCTGAACTTCGTCGCCGATCGGCTCGACCTGCTCCGCAATATCCGGTTCAACAACGACGTCACCGCGATGACCTTCGACGAGGACAGCGCGACCTGGACGCTGCAGACCGCCACCGGCGAGACGTTCGTCGCGCCGTTTGTCGTCGCGGCCTCGGGCATCCTGTCGGTTCCGCTGGAACCCGACATTGACGGCATGGGGACCTTCGCGGGGGAGTCGCTGTTCACCAGCCGATGGCCCGAGGGCGGGTTCGACCTGACCGGTAAGCGGGTCGGCGTCATCGGGACTGGCTCGACCGGTGTGCAGATGATTCCGGTGATCGCCCGGGAAGCCCACCAGCTCTTCGTCTTCCAGCGCTCGCCCGCGTTCACCCTGCCGTGGGAGGTGCGACCGTTCGCACCCGGCGAGCTCGACGAGATGAAGGCGAACTACGTCGAGATCCGCGAGGCTCAGCGCCAGCACCCGGTCGGTGCGGCCCGGTTGTCGGCGTTCTCGGTCCTTATTGACATGCTCGGCAGCCCGCCCATCAAGGCGGCCACCCGGGAGGAACAGCTGCGCGCCGTCGAGGAGCACGGCGTGATGGGAGCGCTCAACTGGGGCGACATCTTCTTCGATATCGAGGCCAACCGGATGGCCACCACGTTGTACGGCGAGGCGATCGCCCGGATCGTCACCGATCCCGAAACCGCTGCGGCATTGGTGCCGAGCCATCCCTTCGGCTGCAAGCGCCCGATCATCGACCAGGGCTACTACCAGACCTATAACCGTGACAACGTCACCCTGGTCGATCTTCGCAGGGAGCCGATCCGGGCGATCACCGCGAACGGCATCGACACTCCCATGCGGCACTACGACCTCGACGCCATCATCTACGCCACGGGGTTCGACGCGATGACCGGCGCGCTCACCCGCATCGACGTTCGGGGCCGGGGCGGTGCCTTACTGCGCGACGTGTGGGCTAGCGAGGGGCCGGTCTCCTACCTAGGGCTCGCGGTCGCCGGGTTCCCCAATCTGTTCACCGTCCAGGGGCCGGGCAGCCCGTCGGCGGCGACCAACTTCGTCACCGCGCTGGAGCAACACATCGAATGGATCGGCGACTGCATCGCGTATCTGAGAGCGGGCGGCTATCGCACCATCGAGGCATTGCGGGCCGCACAGCAGGAGTGGATCGAACACACCACCTCCCTTGTGGCGGCCACGGTCCTGGTACACCCGAGCTGTAATTCGTGGTACAACGGCGCGAACGTTCCCGGCAAGAAACGGATGTACATGGGCTACACGGCGGGTATCCCCGAATGCCGTCGGCGCTGCGAAGAGATCGCCGACGGCGGCTACGTCGGCTTCAAGCTGGCGTGAGGACGATGCGACTGAGCGCACATCCGTACCGTCTGGTCACCCAGCTCGGTGGTCTGTTGCCGCGATCGGTGGCTGCGCTGCAGGGCGAGGCAGGCTGGAATCCGCTGTCCGGGCGCGGGATGCGGCAGGTCGCCGAGGTCGCGCTCGACGAGCTGGTGGTCACCGGGATGACGTTGATGTCCTCGCCGCCGCAGCTCGACCGGCCGGTCGAGGAGTACGCCGGGGTGGCGGCGGAGTTGGCGGCCCTCGGCGTGGCCGGCGTGCATCGTGACCCGGAGCCGTTGCAGGTGAAGAGGATCCGGCCGATCAACGCCGGTGTGCTCTCCTACGAGCGGATGAGCTACGACCATGACCCTCGGTTGGTTCCGGCGCTGGCCGAAGGACACGAGGGGCCGGCCTGCGCCGAGGTGGTGCTGTTCCGCCACGAGGACGGCCCGCGGCCATGGCTGGTATGGGTACATGGCGCGGGTCAGGGTGGGATGTCGGACATTCTGGTCGCCAGGGTCGGCCGCATCCATCACAAACTCGGCTTCAACGTCGCCCTGCCGGTCCAGCCGGGGCATGGGCCCCGCCGCGATCGGTGGCCGGCCTATCCGGGGACTGATCCGGTCGCCAACGTCGCCGGGATGGTCCGGGCTGTCTCGGAGGTCCGGGCGGTGCTCAGCTGGATCGAGCCCGACGCGACGACGATCGCGTTGTCCGGGCTGTCGCTGGGCAGCGCGGTTGCGGCATTGGTGGCGGGACTGGACGACCGGGTCGACGCCGTCGCCCTGTATACGCCGATCCTCGGCCTCAACGGGATGATCGCCCGGCATCTGCACCGGTGGGGTCCGGCGGCCGATATCGTCGGCGCGGCAATGGCATCCGACATCGTGATGGAGTTGACGTCGGTGATCGACCCGTTGGCCATCGAGCCGCTACCGCCGGCGGACCGGCGGCTGATCGTCGGTGCCTGGCATGACCAGATGGCGTACCGGCAGTGCGCACTGGCGATGCACGACCGGTGGGGCGGCGAGTTGTACTGGCACGACGGCGGGCACGTCGGGCATCTGTTCTCGGGTGCCGTACAGACGCAGACCGAACGTTTCCTGGCTGCGCTGACTCAGGCGCCGTAGTCCCGCAGAATCCGATCGCGTGCGTGCGTCAGCTCGGTGTCCAGATCGAAGCCGGTGGGAAGCGCGATCCACAGGAAGGCGATGCCGAAGAACACCGCGGTGATATCGCTGACCGCTCGGCCCAGATCGATGCCCTGGCGAACAGAATTGTCCCGCTGGCCTTTTCGCAAGCCATCCGCGACATTGGCGATCCCGCCGGTCAGCTGGTCGCTGACCCGTTCGCGCAACGGCGAGGTCGTCTTCATGGACTCGAAGGTGGAGACGAACATGGCGCGCAGCACGTCGGGGTCATGGGCGTAGAGGTCGCGGATGCGGTCGATATGGGCCAGCACCTGGTCCATGCCCGTCGCCTGGGGGTTGGGGTTCGGGTTGAGCCGCCCGACGTACTCCTGGAGGAAGTCCTCGAGGATGGCCTCCTTGCCGCCGAAGCGGGCATGCACCATCGTGCGGCTGTAGCCCGCTCGGCGGCCGATCTCGGCAGCCGTGGTTGCCTCCCAACCCTTCTCGACGATCAGCTCGGCGGCAGCCTCCATCAGTCGGCGTCGGGAAGTCTCGACCCGTTCAGGTTGCGTCAAACCGCGTGCGGGAGAGGGCACCCTTGCATATTAAACACACGACAACTATCTTGCAAGGGTGACTTCAGCCACGGCAGCGGTGCCGTCCGGCATCGACGCCGTCGACTCGGCGTGGCTCACCGACGCACTGCGGTCGGACCCGACCATTCCGGACGACGCCACAGTGACTGCCGTCATGGCCGAGCAGATCGCTCAGGACAGCGGGTTCTCGTCGCTGCTCTATCGCTTGCACCTGACCGGCAGCCCTGGCCTACCCGCGACGGTGATCGCCAAGCTGGCCGCACAGTCGCAAGCCCGCGGCGCGATGGAGTTGCTCGGCGGATACCGGCGCGAACTCGCCTTCTATCGCGATATCGCCGGGCGTGCCCCGATGGACGCACCGCATGTCTACGCCGCGCGGATGGCTGACGACTCGGCCGACTTTGTGCTGGTGCTGGAGGACTTGCGGGAGTGGGACAACGCCGACCACCTTGCTGGGTTGTCGCTCGAGCGCGCCCGGCTGTGTATCGGGCAACTGGCCGGTCTGCATGCCTGGTCGGTGCAAGCGTCGACCACCGCAGCGCTGCAAGTGTTTCCGCGCTTCGACATGCCCGCGGTCCGCGATCTGCTGGTGCCTGCCTTCGAGCCGGGGTGGGACATTTACCGTACGCACTCGGCGGTACCTGTGCCTGAACCCGTCGCGCGCTTCGCGGCGCGGTTTACCGAGCACGCCGCCACCGCGCTCGCCGGCCTGACCCGAGCGGTCCATGCTGCTACATGGCGACACTACCGGCTGGCAGCCGGTTTCCTCATGCTGCTGCCCGTCATCATCTTGATCGGCTGGGGCGCACTCCCACAACGGTCACGGGACCTCTGCCTGACGCTCACCGACCGGGCCGTGGCCACGATCGCCGACATCAACGCGGTGGAGGTGTTCTGATGAGCTGCACCGCGCGTGAGGTCGTAGAGTTGTACAACCTGGTGGTCTGGAACGATCGGGACGTCGTGCTGGCCGAGGAGCTGCTGGGCGACAACGTGATTCGCCATGAGGTCGGCGAATCTGTGGTGCTGACCCATGACGAGGCCGTCCAGCGCGTGGTCGATCACCTGGAGATGTTTGACGAGATCCGGTTCGACCTGAGCCTGGTCGTGGCCGGCGACGACGGTGAGCATGTCGCGATCGTTTACCAGTCGCCGATGACGCTCAAGGATGGCATGGAAACGACCATCGGCAGTATGGAGATCTTCCGTGTGGTCGATGGCAGGATCACCGAAGTGTGGAACTGCGGCTATAAACGAGGAGTTTGGGCGTGACGGATCCGGCGGGCAGGAGCTAAGCGACATGGGGATAGACACGCGCGTGCTCGACGAGTTGGGTTACTACCTGCTGGCCGGCGCCGGCGGGGAGGGCCCGGCCACCCTGATGGAAGAAGCGCGCCGGGGTGAGGAGCTGGGCTTCGGCACCGGCTTCATCTCCGAGCGCTGGAACGTCAAGGAGGCGTCGTCTCTGGTCGGTGCGGCATGCGCGGTGACCAGCCGGATGCAGATCGCCACGGCGGCCACCAATCACAACACCCGGCACCCGCTGATCACCGGCTCGTGGGCCACCACGATGCACCGGCTCTCCGGCGGGAGATTCACTCTCGGCATCGGACGCGGAATCGCGGCGATCTACGGGGCCTTCGGCATCCCGCCGGTGACCACCGCGCAGATGGAAGACTTCGCCCAGGTGATGCGCCGGTTGTGGCACGGCGAGTTGATCGTCAATCATGATGGGCCGCTGGGAAAGTACCCGATTCTGTTCCTGGATCCGGATTTCAACGAGGACATCAGGTTGGCCCTCGTGGCGTTCGGGCCCAACACGCTGAAGCTCGGCGGGCGGGCGTTTGACGATGTCATCTTGCACACCTACTTCACCCCGGAGACGTTGGCGCGCAGTGTCAAGACCGTGAAGGATGCTGCCGAGCAGGCCGGCCGCGATCCAGACAGTGTGCGGGTGTGGTCGTGCTTTGCCACGGTCGGCGATCACCTCCCCGAGGAACTGCGGCTGAAGAAGACGGTCGCGCGGCTGGCCACCTATCTGCAGGGTTACGGCGATCTCCTCGTCACGACGAACAATTGGGATCCCGCTGTGCTGGCACGTTTCCGCGCGGATTCGGTGGTGCAGTCCGTTGGTGGCGGTATCGATCACAAGGCGACCGCCGAGCAGATCGAGCAGATCGCCACATTGATTCCCGAGGAGTGGCTGGAACCGTCGGCCACCGGATCGGCGCAGCAGTGTGCGGCGAGGATCCGAAAGGAATTCGACTACGGCGCTGACGCGGTGATCATGCACGGCGCCACCCCCGACGAGTTGGAACCGGTTGTCACGGCCTACCGCCGGTTGTGACCCTAGGGTGTGATGGCTGTCCGGTTCACCGGTTCAGCGACTTCCTGACGGCTGAAGACACCGCGCTGCAGTGCGAGCAGTAGGGCGTTGCGGGTTTCCTCCGGCGCGATCAGCTCGTCGAAGCCGAGACTGCCCGCCGAGCGGTATGACGCCTCGAGCTCCATGTTCTTCAGGGTCTCCGTGACATCCTCGTCGGCGTGCGAGGCCCGGCTCAGCGCGGCCGCGCTCATCGCCCCCATGGTTGCCCCCGGGTAGGCGAATGTCGCCACCTGATTGTCGAAACCCAGCAGCGACATGACCATTGAGCCGAAGCCGAAGGCCTTCCGCAGCGTGACGTGGAGTTTCAGTGTGGTGGCCGCGGTCTGGGCAACGAACATCCTTGCGCCGCTTCGCAGTACGCCACTGCGCTCGGACTGGCCGCCCGGCAGCATGCCGGGATTGTCCGCTAGGAAGACGAGCGGCAGGTGGAAGGAGTCGGCGACCATGATGAAATGCGCGGCCTTGTCGGCAGCATCGGAGTCGATGGAGCCAGCCAGTTCGGTGGGCTGGTTCGCGACGACCGCGACCGGATACCCGCCCAGATGGGCGAGTGCGCAGATGATGGCTGTGCCGAACTTCGGCTGTATCTCCAGCCAGTCCGTGTCGTCGAAAACGACGTCGAGAACGCCTCGCATGTCGTAGATGTTGCGGTTGTCCCGGGAGACAATGTCGAGTAGTTCCGGGGTGGGGCGCGGACCAGCGTTCTCGTCGAACAGCCGCGTTGGGGGATACGACCATGCGCTGGAAGGGAAATAAGACAGATAGCGCCGGATGTCGTCGAGTACCGCCTGGTCGGTCTCGGCATAGTTGTGCACGACGCCGCTGGGTAGCGCGACGGTCGGACCGCCAAGTTCCTCCTTCGAGATATCCTCTCCGGTAGCCTCTTTCACGACCGGGGGACCGGCGGTGAAGATCGCCCCCTGATTACTCATGATGGAGAAGTCGCAGACTGGGGCGACAAGTGCGCCGTGGCCGGCGGACGGGCCGAGGATCGCGGATATGGTGGGGACCTTGCCGGAGCATCGCGCCTGGGCGATCAGATCGGTCGGGGTGCGGCCGTAGTGCTCACCGCCCGCGGCGCGGAAACCGGCGCCCTCCAACAGCATCACCAACGGGATCTTGCTGCGCAGCGCGAGTTCGGCGAGGCGATAACGCTTGGCGTTGCCGCCGGGGCCGATACTGCCGGCCAGGGTGGTGAAATCCTCAGCGCCGACCATCACCGGCGTTCCGTCGATGCGACCGGCGCCGGCAACGAGTCCGTCGGCGGCGATCTCGCCACCAACCAGGGTGCCGAACTCCTGGAACGTGCCGGGGTCGAGGAGGTGGTCGATTCGAGCTCGGGCGTCGAGTTTTCCCTTGGCGTGGTGTTTGGTGACGCGCTCCTCACCGCCCATCGCGTGCGCGTGTTGACGGCGGCGACTCAAGTCGTGGAGCGTCTCCTGCCAGTCCTGCGCGTTGCTCATCGACGTGTCCTAACCCTGGCGGCGTTGACCATACTGAAGTGCTTACTGTAGCCTCTGCCGACATGGGCGAGGTCGGCGGTCTCAAGGTCGACCGGGGTGTGATCAGCCGGCTCTCCGCCGTCAGTGCTGCGGCGCGCGAGGCGGAGCGACTCGGTTACGACGGATGCTGGACCGCTGAGATCAATCACGATCCGTTCCTGCCGCTCACCCTGGCTGCCGAGCACACCACTCAGATTGAACTGGGGACCAGCATCGCGGTGGCGTTTGCCCGAAATCCGATGACGGTGGCCACCATCGGTTGGGATCTTCAGGACTTCTCCCAGGGGCGGCTGCTGCTCGGGCTGGGCACCCAGATCAAGCCGCACATCGAGAAGCGGTTCAGTATGCCGTGGAGCCGGCCGGCCCGCCGGATGCGCGAGTTCATCCTTGCGCTGCATGCGATTTGGGATTGCTGGCGGGACGGCACCAAACTCAGCTTCGACGGCGACTTCTACACCCACCGCCTGATGACACCGATGTTCGTGCCGGAGTGGCACCCGTATGGGTCACCGAAGATCGTGATCGCGGCGGTTGGTGAGTTGATGACGGAGGTGTGCGGCGAGGTCGCCGACGGACTGATCGCGCATGCATTTACGACCAAGCGGTATTTCGACGAGGTGACAATCCCGGCGCTGCAGCGGGGGATGGCCAAAACCGGGCGCGCGCGGGCCGATTTCCAGGTGATGGCACCGGTTTTCGTGGTCACGGGTTTCGACGAGGCGGAGATCGCCACGGCCGCGGCGGCGAGTCGCAAGCAGATTGCGTTCTATGCGTCCACGCCTGCGTACCGGAAGGTGTTGGAGCTCCACGGCTGGGGCGAATTGCAGACCGATTTGCACCGGCTCTCGCTGGAAGGCCAGTGGGATGCCATGGCCACGCTGATCGATGACGAGATTCTGTCGACGTTCGCCGTTGTGGCGCCGCTCGACGACTTGGCGGCGGCGCTGCGCGAGCGTTGCGACGGCATCATCGACCGGGTGATGGTCGGGCTGCCGTCATCGGCGTCGGAGGAGACCGTGCGCGCGTTCCTGGACGAGGTCCGCGCCAGCTGAGTTTCGTTGTGGCTGTGAGCTTTATCCCCAGACTCGGATTTATCCCCAGATTGTCTTTGGGCGACGGTTTTGTCGGTGGGTGGGCATAGTGTTCGAACATGGGTTCGAGTAATGCGGTGCGCGACGCGCTCACCGCTGCGGTCGACATTGTGGCCGCTCTCGATTTCGACGCACTCGACCCGCCCGAACGCTTCGCAGCGTTGGAGCTGATCGAGACCCAGCAGCGTCGCCTGACGGCGATCTCACATGCCGGGGTGGCCAAGTTGGAGCAGTTCGAGGGCTGCCCGCCGGTGGGGATTGCGTTGGCTGATGTGTTGCGGATCAGTCCGCGGGAAGCGCGGCGGCGGATCCGCGACGCCGAGCAGTTGGCACCGCGGACGACGTTGATCGGGGAGCCGTTGGCGCCGGTGCTGAAAGAGACGTCGACGGCCTGGCGCGACGGGCAGCTTGATGGCGAGCATCTGCGGGTGATTCAGAAGTTCTTCCGCGACCTGCCCGATCACGTGCCCCCGGTTGAGGTCGAGAAGGCCGAGGCGTCGTTGGCAGAGCATGCCGTGAATCTGCGGCCCGACCAATTGGAGAAGGTCGCCTACCGGCTGGCGCTGCATCTGAACCCGGATGGCACGTTCTCCGACGAGGACCGGGCCCGCAAGCGCGGGTTCGTGTGGTGTGGCGGCCAGCAGGTGGACGGGATGAGCGTGGGCCGGCTGATCGCCGACCCGGAGTTGCGCTCGGAACTGGACGCGTGGTTCGCGAAGTTCGCCGCCCCGGGTGTGTGCAACCCCGCCGATGGGTCTCCGACCGTCACTCCCACTGACGAGGTGGCCGGGCGGGATCTGCGCAGTTATGGCCAGCGTCAGCATGACGCTCTTAAAGCGCTGGTGCGCGGACAACTCGGGGATCCGAAGTTCGGTCAGCACAACGGCTTACCGGTCACGGTGATCGTGACCGCCACGCTGCAGGACATCCAGAACAAAACCGGACACGGGGTCACCGCCAGCGGAGTGGTGATGCCGATCTCGGACGTGATCCGCACGGGTGCCCACGCGTACCACTACCTGGCGCTCTTCGACGGAGTCAACGGACGGCCGTTGTGGCTGGGCCGCACCAAGCGGATCGCGTCTGCTGATCAACGAATCATCCTGCACGCCAGGGATCGTGGCTGCACTAGGCCCGGTTGTGATGCGCCCGGATATCACAGCGTGGTTCATCACGCCGCCCAAGACTGGAAGAACGGCGGCACCACCGATATCAACGACCTCACCCTGGCCTGCCCACCCGACAACCAACTCGTCGAAACCGGCGGCTGGGACACCCGAATACTGCCCAACGGTCAAACCGAGTGGATCCCACCACCAGGGCTGCCCATGCTCAAAGGCGGCACCAACACCTACCACCACCCCGACCGCCTCCTGCCCAAAGCTCTCGATCCGTGAGCTGAGGGAATGAATCGGCGCGTTCTGGCACTTGTAGCCAAGCATGACGTTCACCCTGGCCGACGATGCAGCCCTGCTCCAGCCGATCACCATCGGGTCGAGCACTGCCCGGAATCGGCTGTTCATGGCGCCGTTGACGCGCTCGCGCGCCCAGGCCGACGGCACGCCCAGCGACCTGCAGGTCGAGTACTACGCACAGCGTGCGTCCGCGGGGCTGATCATCACCGAAGCCACAGCCATCTCCCAGGTGGGTAACGGTGCCTACGTCAACACCCCTGGCATCTACACCGATCGACACCAGGAGAAGTGGGCTGAGGTCGCGTCGGCCGTCCATGCCAGGGACGGGCTGATGTTCATGCAGATCTGGCACGTCGGCCGGATGGCCCACCCAGATATCAACGGCGCCGAGTCGGTGGCGCCCTCACCGATCGCAGCCGATCTGTTGGCGCACACGCCGTCCGGCAAGAAACCGCTCCCGGTGCCCCGAGCCCTCGGCAGCGACGAAATCCCCGGTGTGGTGGCACAATTCCGCGCCGCCGCGCGTCGTGCCGTCGATGCCGGACTCGATGGTGTCGAAATCCATTCCGCCAACGGCTATCTGCTACACCAGTTCCTCTCCGATACTGCCAACACCCGCACCGACCGTTACGGTGGCTCTGCGCAGAACCGCGCGCGACTGACCGCCGAGGTCGTCGAAGCGGTGGCTGACGAGATCGGGGCTGGCCGGGTCGGGTTGCGCATCTCGCCGGGAAACGGCGCCGGCGGTGTCAACGAGATTGACGCCGTCTCGGCCTACGAGGCTCTGCTGCACAGGATCTCGCCGCTCGAGCTGGCGTATCTGCACGTCCTGATCAACCCGGACGCCGCTGAATTCGGCGTGGTGCGGGCGCTATGGCCAGGGCCGTTCGTCCTCAACACCGGCCGCGATATCGACACCAGCTTCTGTCAGCTCGAGAATCTCGTCGACTGGGGTGTCATCAGCGCGGCCGCCGTCGGCCGGGCCTATCTGGCCAACCCCGACCTCATCGACCGGCTGCGCACCGGCGCCGAACTGACCGCGCCGGACGTCGCTACGTTCTACTCGCCGGGTGCTGCGGGCTACGTCGACTACCCGACGCTGGCGCCGACCGTCTGAGCTGACTTCTCTTGTAGCCGCTGGCGTTCCACAGTGGCGAGGTAGAACGCCCAGGCGAACGCGAAGCTGGTGAACAGGCTGGAGACGAAGAACAGCCACGGCCGGCGAATCCCGCGGCGGTAACCGTCGATGATCGTGAACAACGGCAGCAGGATGACATTGCCGATCGTGTAGTCCTGGCTGGCTGATGCCGCGGCGGGGTTGTCGTACCCCAGCGTGATGAACTGCCACCAGCTGCCCGCGCCGGTGAAGACGTTCCCGCTGCCGTCGGCGTACTGGTGCACGAACTGGATGTTGAAGTACCAGCCCAGCACGATCGACGCGAGTCCGACAACGTAGTAGAGGATCTCGAGCGCACTGACCGCGGGCCCACTGGCGGGCCGCCGGAAGATCGATGAATTGGACCCGATGATCCATGCGATGACGAGGACAGCCAACACTGCATGCACGAGGAGCGTCATGGCTTCGTAACTGTAGTGAAGATCGCCGCATGTTTTGTCAATTTTGACAATACGTTTTGCGGTACGTTACCCCCGTGGTTCGACCTGCTCAGACGGCGCGCAGCGAGCGCACTCGCGACGCGCTGCGGCGTGCCGCCCTGGTGCGCTTCCTCGCTCAAGGTGTCGAAGACACCTCGGCCGAGCAGATCGCTGATGACGCCGGCGTCTCGCTGCGCACCTTCTATCGGCACTTCACCTCCAAACACGATCTGCTGTTCGCCGACTACGACGTCGGCCTGGAGTGGTTCCGTGCCGCACTACAGGCCCGCTCCCCGGGGGAGTCGATCATCGAATCGGTGCAATCGGCCATTGACGCCTCGCCGTATGACCCGGAGGCCGTCGCTCAGATCGCCGCGCTGCGGGCCAAGGAACTCGACGCCGGCCGCATCGTCCGCCACACCCGGCAGGTGGAGGCCGAGTTCGCCGATGCGATCGCCGACCAGCTGTCGATGAGCACCCCACCGGCCACACCCGACGAGCGGCTGCGCGTCATCGTCACCGCCCGGTGCATCGCCGCAGCCGTCTTCGGCGCCATGGAGCTGTGGATGGTCGGCGAGGACACCTCGCTGGCCGAGCTCGCGCGACTGTGCCGCACCGCGCTGGAGTCGCTTCGTGACGGGATCGTCGGAGACTAGCGCTTCAGAACCCGTAACCCAGCTCGGCGGGAACCGCGGAAGCGAACGCGAGGTCAAGGTGAGCAAGCAGGCTTGGGCTGTCACACCGGAGTCGATGCGCGCGCGCGAACGCTGACGGCCGATGAACGCCGAGGTAGATGCTGCCCAGCACCGATAGATCCACGTGCACATCGGGGCTGGCCTCGCTCGGCACACAGCGTGCCCGTCCGTCGTCGATGGACAGATCGAACCGTCCGCCACCGCCGAGCTCTCCGTCGGACACCTCCACGGTGACTGCGACGTCCCGAGAATACGAGCGGGCTTCCAAAACTGTTGGTATATCGGCGATTCGAAGCCACAGTGCGTCCTCGCTGCCGACCATGCGCGCCTGTCGTGGGTCGGTGAGCAGGTAGGGCAGCGGGTCTTCTGGGTAGGTGTTGACGGTGATGGTTTCCATCAGGTCCAGCCCGAGCAGTGCCTGCCACAGGGCGATGCGGGCGATGCTGGTGACCGCGGTGAACTTGGTGATCTCCACCGACCTGCTGGTGTCGGTGGTGTGGGTCCGGTACATGGCGAAGCCGTCGCTGTGCAGGAGCGTGAAAAGTTGGCTGCCGCCATGCCGTCCGGATTCGCGGTCGGCCAGGACCTCGTCCCACAGCACCGCCGGGGTATGCAATCCACCCGGCGTGTGCCGTCGCCAGCGGTCGTAGATGTCGACCAATGCGTCGCGGTGCTGGGCCGGGTCGACGATCCGGACCCCGCCGGGCTGCGGTACACCAGGATGCATCTGCGTCGCGCGCCGATCGACGCGGAGGGTGTTCTCGATGGTGGCCGGGCCGTAGCCGAACCGGCCGTAGATGGTGGCCTCGCTGGCGAGCAGCCCCAAGAGTGGGTACTGCGCATCGACCATCCGCCGGTGCAATTCGGCGAACATCGCGCGCAGCACGCCGCGACGCCGATGGGTGGGAGCGACCGCCACCCAGGTGACACCCGCCATCGGCAGCAGCTGGCCGCCGGGCACCGTCATCTCCAGGTCCAGCACCATCGACATCCCGACGACGTCCGCTCCGTCGCAAGCCAGCACGACACTCTCCGGTGACGTCATGGCCTGCCACGTGGCCACGGTGTCCGGGTCGGCAAAGGACCCGAACGACGTGGCCGCCAACCTCCTCATCGCCGACCAGTCCTCGTCGCCGGCGCTGCGCAGTGTCACACCCTGGGGAGGGGAGATCGCAAGATTCACGCCCCGACGTTGTCATATCGCGCCGGCGGTCGCATTCGTATTTCTCCCGGGCAGATTGGGCACCGGTGCCGACGTGATCTTCACCGTGGCATGCTGAGGCCATGCATGCATTTCGCGCCGCCGTCGAAGCCGGTGATTTCGGTGCCCTGCCCGCCCTGTGCGCCCCTGACGTGGTCTTCCGCAGCCCCATCGCCCACAAGCCGTACCACGGCCGCGACCAGATCGGCGTCATCCTGCGGGCGGTATCGCGAGTGTTCGCCGACCTGACCTACATCAAGGAGATCGGCGGCGAGGGCCAGGCCGACCATGCGCTGGTGTTCACCGCCAAGGTCGGCGACCTCGAGATCAACGGCTGCGATTTCCTGCACGTCCGCGAGGACGGGCTGATCGACGAGTTCACCGTGATGCTGCGCCCGCTCAAGGCGGTTACCGCATTCGCCGAGCGGATGGCTGTCGAATTTGAAAAGGAAATGGCCGCGGCCGGATTGACGTAAACGCCTCGGCGTGTGCTCCGCACTTCGGCTGCCGACCGGAGGACTATCTAGTGCATGGCCAGGATCGGTGACGACTCCTTGATCGTTCGCGGGGAGCAGCGCCCCGACGGCACTTGGCTTTTCACCATCCGCTACATCGTGCATTTTGAGCCCGGCGAGCTCGGGACGCGCTTCGCCGACTCGGTGCAGATCTGCGCGGACAGCGTCGCGACTCCGGTTCCGTTCATCGCCTGCGGCCGCTCGGTGCTACGCAAGAAGCGGGTCGTGGTCGACGACAACACCCTGACCGACGACGCGTGCGCGACGGTACGCGTGCGGCGCCGCGGCGGCGCCGATGCACTGATTCAGTCCGCGCGGTTGCGCAGGATCTCCACCCAGTCGGTCGGCACCCGCCCGCGCGGGCCCGGGGTGGTCTCCTCCGATGGCCGGCTCTCTGGTGGGGCCAGGTCCGGCCCGTCGTAGTACTCGCCTGTCTGGTAGTCCCAGAACCAGTCCTCACCCGGCTCGAACGACCGGATGATCGGATGCCCGCTCTCGCGCCAGTGCGCGGCAGCGTGCCGCATCAGCGAATCGTCGCAGCAGCCGATGTGACCGCAGGCCGCACAGCGACGCAGGTGCACCCACCAGCCACCGGCGGCTTCACATTCGACGCAGCCCGTGCCGCTTGGTGGAACCGATGGATCGACCGCTTCAGCCATGTCTGTGAGCTTACTGGCGGCGAGAACGGGCGCGCGGCAAGTTTTCTGCTCGCCCCGATTTAATCCGTCTGAGTGGAATCAAAAGCGTTGGGGCAACCAGCCGATACCCGGTATTGACGTACGCATTCGTGCAACCAGTTGCATTGACAGCTAATCATCGCCCTCTTAGCGTCCGGCGCAGGCTTGACGACGAGAGGACGCATGTGGGATCCGCAGAGGGGTGCTGGCGTAAGGCGGCGATGACGCCGCCGTCGCCGCGCCGCTCCTCACCCCTGCTGCATCCATGAGCATCGCGTGGTCCAAGCCGGTTTTATCGGTGGGGGACTTCGTCGTCCTGGTCGGTGAGACCTTCGCGGCAATGTTCCGCCGGCCCTTCGCCTGGCGTGAGCTGCTCGACCAGATCTGGTTCGTGGCGCGCGTGTCGATCGTCCCGACGGTGGTGCTGTCCATCCCCTACACCGTGCTCATCGTGTTCACCCTGAACATCGTGCTGCTGGAGGTGGGTGCTGGCGACCTCGCCGGTGCCGGCGCCGCGCTGGCGTCGGTGACGCAGGTGGGTCCGGTCGTGACCGCGATCGTTGTCGCCGGTGCCGGCTCCACCGCGATGTGCGCCGATCTTGGCGCCCGCACGATCCGCGAAGAGATCGACGCCATGAAGGTGATCGGCGTCAATCCCATCCAGGCGCTGGTGGTTCCCCGGGTGGTCGCCGCGACTTTCGTTGCGCTGATGCTGTATTCGGTGGTCGCCGTCGTCGGGCTGGCCGGGAGCTACTTCTTCGTCGTCTACCTCCAGCACGTGACCCCGGGGGCGTTCGTCGCCGGGATGACCCTGCTGACCGGCCTGCCGCAGGTGGTCGTCTCGCTGGCGAAGGCCTTTCTGTTCGGCCTGTCCGCGGGTCTGATCGCCTGCTACAAGGGACTGTCGGTCGGTGGCGGACCGACCGCCGTCGGCAACGCCGTGAACGAGACCGTGGTGTTCGCGTTCATGGCGCTATTCCTGATCAACATCCTGGCGACTGCGTTCGGCGTGAAGGTGGCGCCATGACGGCCAGGATCGTCGAATCCACCCGCAGGCTGGGGGAGCAAACTGCGTTCTACGGCAACGCACTGGCCGCCACCGGAGAGGCCATCCGACGTTATCCGGCCGAAGTCTTGCGGCTGATCGCGGTCATGGGGATGGGCACCGGCGCACTGGCGGTCATCGGCGGCACGGTGGTGATCGTCGGCTTCCTCACCCTGTCCACCGGCGCACTGATCGCCGTCCAGGGCTACAACACCCTGTCCAACGTCGGGATCGAGGCCCTCACCGGTTTCCTCGGCGCGTTCCTCAACGTCCGGTTCATCGCCCCGGCCACCGCAGGGGTGGCGCTGGCCGCGACCATCGGCGCCGGTGCCACAGCGCAGCTGGGCGCCATGCGCATCAATGAGGAGATCGACGCGCTGGAGGTGATGGGCATCCGCGCCGTCACCTATCTGGCGTCCACCCGCATCGTCGCGGGCATCATCGCGGTCGTTCCGATCTACACCGTCGCCGTCCTGATGTCGTTTCTGGCCACCAAGTTCGGCACGACGATCATCTACGGCCAGTCCCGCGGGGTCTACGACCACTACTTCACGACGTTCCTGCACCCCACCGACCTGTTGTGGTCATTCGTCGAGGCACTGGCGATGGCCGCTGCGGTCATGGCGGTGCACACCTATTACGGCTATACCGCCACCGGAGGCCCGGCGGGGGTGGGCGAAGCGGTCGGCCGTGCGGTGCGGACATCGATCACCGCGGGCGTTTTCATTCTGTTGACCATCACACTGTCCGTATACGGGCAGTCCGGCAATTTCCATCTGTCGGGGTAGCGGTGGCGAATTCATCTCGGCGGGCCAAGATCGACCCGATCTGGTGGGCACCCGTGCTGATTCTGGTGATCGCGGCGTTGACCACGTTGACGGCGCTGCTGTTCACCGGCACGTTGCGGAAAACCATTCCGCTGACGCTGATTTCGGACCGGGTCGGGCTGGTCATGGAGGACGGCGCGAAGGTCAAGCTGCGCGGTGTACAGATCGGTGAGGTGTCTGGAGTCGGAACGAAACGTGGGGCGAACGGCGTCACTCTGTCCACGCTGAACCTGAAGATCGACCCGGGGCCGTTCCAATACCTGCCGAGCAACGTCGAGGCCGAGATCAAGTCCAGCACCGCCTTTGGCGCCAAGTATGTCGACCTCATCGTCCCGTCGGACGGCGCCGGGTCGCTGAAACCCGGCGCAGTGGTGCGCTCCCGCAATGTGACAGTCGAGGTCAACACCGTCTTCGAGAACCTGCAATCCGTGGTGCATTCGCTCGACCCGGCCAAGCTGAACGCGGTGCTGTCAGCGGTGGCCGAATCCGTTCGCGGCAAGGGCGATCGGATCGGTCAGGCCATCACCGCCGCAAACACTGTGTTGCTCGCTGTCAACCCGAGAATGCCCACCGTGCAACGGGACTGGCAGCTGTTCGGGAAGACCGCTCAGGCGTATTCGGATGCCGCACAGGATATCCTGGGGATTCTGGACAACTTCACCACCACCAGCGCGACGATCACCGCGGGAGCAGGTGCGCTGGATAACCTGCTGTTGTCCGCGGTCGGCTTCTCCCAATCGGGGATCAACACGATCGGAACCAACCAGCCCAACCTGGTGCGCGCAATGAACATCCTCGACCCGACCACCGCCCTGTTCATGAAGTACTCGCCGACCTATACCTGCCTGTTTCAGGGCGCCCAATGGTTCCTCGAGAACGGCGGACGAGAGGCGTTGGGCGGCAACGGGAAATCGGTGATCATGGATGCGGCGTTGCTGGCCGGTGACGACCCCTACCGTTATCCCGACAATCTGCCGATCGTCAACGCCAAGGGTGGCCCCGGCGGGAAGCCGAGCTGCGGTTCGCTGCCCGACGCCAGCAAGAACTTCCCGGTCAAGTATCTGGTCACCGACACCGGCTTCGGTACCGGCCTGGACGTGCGGCCCAACCCGGGCATCGGATTCCCCGGCTTCGCCAACTACTTCCCGGTCACCAAGGGCGTACCTGACGACCCGAAGATCCGGTATCCGGGCGGTCCGGCTCCGGGCCCCTGGCCGGTCTACCCAGGACAACCGGCCTACGGCGCACCCGAATACGCGCCGGACGGCACTCCGCTGAGCCCGCCGCCGCCCGGGGGCCAGCCATGAGATCCCGGACTATCCGCTCGGTCATCCGGGTGGCGCTCTTCACCGCGATGTGCCTGCTGTTCACGTTCATTCTTGTGACGGTGTTCGGGCAATTCAGGTTCGACTCCCGCGCTGCATACAGCGCGGTGTTCACCAACGTGTCAGGCCTCAAGGGCGGCAACTTCGTTCGCATCGCCGGCGTCGAAGTCGGCAAGGTCACCGACATGACCCTGCACAAAGACGGCACGGTCACCGTGGACTTCGCCATCGATAAAGGCCTGCAACTCACCGAGGGCACCCGCGCGGTGGTGCGCTACGAGAACCTGATCGGCGACCGGTACCTGTCCCTGGAAGAGGGCGCGGGATCGGTGCGCAAACTCGTACCGGGCCAGACCATTCCGCTCGCGCGCACGTCGCCGGCACTTGATGTCGACGCACTGATCGGGGGGTTCCGGCCGCTGTTCCGCGCGCTGGACCCCGACCAGGTCAATGCGCTGTCCGGTGAACTGCTGCGGGTGTTCCAGGGGCAGGGCGGCACCATCTCATCGGTGCTCGCCCAGACCTCCGCGCTGACCACGACGCTGGCCGGGCGGGACCAGCTGATCGGCGAGGTCATCACCAACCTCAACACCGTGCTGGGCACCTTCGCCGCCCGCGACGACCAGTTCTCCACCGGCCTGGACAAGCTGTCCCACTTGGTCCAGGGCCTGGCCGATCGCCGAACCGACATCGGCAACGGCGTGGCCTACATCAACGCCGCGGCGGGGTCGGTCGCCGACCTGCTGACCGCCGCGCGACAACCGATCAAGGACACCGTGGTGCAGACCGACCGGTTCGCCGGCCAGGTGATGGCCGACCACGACTACGTCGATGATCTGGTCAAGACGCTGCCCGACGCCTACCAGGTGCTGTCCCGCAACGGCCTGTACGGCGACTACTTCGGCTTCTACCTCTGCGATGCCATCCTCAAGGTCAACGGCAAGGGCGGCCAACCCGTCTACGTCAAACTCGCGGGCCAGGACACGGGACGGTGCACACCCAAATGACGCGAATCAGCCTCAAGCGCCCGAATATCAAGCCACTGGCCGAACGTAATCGGTTGACGGTGGGCATCGTCGGTGTCCTTGTCATTGCCGCGCTGGTGGTCGCGGTCTTTTCTTACGACAAGATCCCGTTCATCAAGGGAACCAGCGACTACTCCGCGTACTTCGCCGAGGCGGGCGGCATCAAGACCGGCAGCGACGTGCGGGTGTCCGGGCTCGGCGTGGGCCGGGTCTCCGACATCAAGCTGCAGGGCGCCAAGGTGCTGGTGGATTTCACCGTGCGCGACGGTGTCGAGCTGGGCGATCGCACCGAGGCCGCGATCAAGACCGAAACCGTGCTCGGCACCAAGTATCTGGAGCTGACGCCACGGGGCGACGGGTCGCTGGCCGGTCCCATTCCGTTGGAACGCACCAAATCTCCCTACGATCTCACGGACGCCCTGGGTGACCTCACGACGACCATCAGCGGCCTGGACACCACGCAGTTGTCGTCGGCGCTGACCACATTGGCCGACACCTTCAAGGACACCCCGCCCGATCTGAAACTCGCCCTGGAGGGTGTCGCCCGCTTCTCCGACACGCTCAACACTCGCGATGCCAAGCTGCGTGACCTGCTGGCAAACGCCAACAAAGTCACCGCGGTGCTGGCCAAGCGCAGTGACCAGATCGCCCAGCTGGTCGCGAACGCCAACGCATTGCTGGCCGAGCTTCTGGCACAGCGTAATTCGGTCGATGCATTGATGGGCAACCTGAGCGCGGTGTCCGCGCAGATCTCCGGCCTCGTCAACGACAACCGGACCCAGCTCAAACCCGCCGTCGACAAGCTCAACGGGGTGCTCGGTATCCTGGACAACCGCAAGCAGGAACTGCAGCGGACCCTGTACTTGTTGCGGCGCTATGCGATGTCGTTCGGTGAAGTGCTCGGCTCGGGACCGTTCTTCAAAGCCTCGCTGGTCAACCTGGCGCCCGGCCAATTTTCTCAGCCGTTCATCGATGCGGCGTTCTCCGACCTGGGGCTGGACCCCAATACGTTGCTACCGTCGCAACTGGTCGACCCCGGTGTCGGCCAGCCGGCAACCCCACCGCTGCCGGTGCCGTTCCCTCGAACCGGGCAGGGCGGGGAACCGAATCTGACGCTGCCCGAAGCAATCACAGGTAACCAGGATCCGAACCTCCCAGCGCAGTTCCCCGGCCGCTATCCCTACCGCGAGCCGTTGCCTGCACCGCCGCCGGGCGGCCCACCGCCTGGGCCGCCGGCGCTAGCACCCGCGCCCGGTGAACTGCCGCCGCCGTCCATTCCGCCGGTGCCCCCGGCCGCCGGAGGGAATTGACGATGCTGAACCGATATCGGCGCTTCACCCAGATCGTCACCGGGATCAGCCTCGTGGTCATGCTCGCCGTCGCGATCGTTGTCGTCGCCACCCCGTGGGGGCGCCACGTCGCGCGCAATACCTATGTCGCCTACTTCTCCAATACCAACGGCCTCTACACCGGCGACGAGATCCGCATCCTCGGAGTGGCTGTTGGGACAGTGGATAAGATTGAACCGCAACCGAGTTCGGCGAAGGTCACGTTCTCCGTCGATAGCCAGTACCAGGTGCCCGCCGCCGCCAAGGCAGCGATCCTGTCGCCGTCGCTGGTCTCGGCGCGGGCGATCCAACTGATTCCGGCCTACTCCGGCGGGCCGACGCTGGCCGACGGCGCGAGTATCCCGATCGAGCGCACCGCGGTTCCCATCGAGTGGGACGACCTGCGCAGGCAGCTGGAAAAGCTGACCGACACACTGCAACCCACCACCCCAGGTGGAGTGAGCTCGCTGGGTGAATTCATCAACACGACCGCCGACAACCTGCGCGCGCAGGGCGAGACCGCCCGCGACACGGTCATCAAGCTATCGGCGGCCGCCTCCGCGCTGGGCGACCACGCCACGGACATCTTCAGCACAGTGCGCAACCTGCAGTTGCTGGTGTCGGCGCTGGCGTCCAGTAGCGATCTGCTCGCCTCGTTCAACACCAATCTGGCCGACGTCACCACCGTGCTGTCCAACTCTCCCAACGAGATCGCCAACGCCACCCACGGCCTCGACGGCGCGGTCAACGATCTGCGCGGCTTCGTCGCCGAGAACAGGGAAGGCCTCGGGGTGACCTTCGATCACCTCAACGCGATCACCACCGCACTCAACGACAGCCGCGGCGATATCAAGCAGGCCCTGCACATCGCACCGACGGTCTTCTCCAACTTCACCAACATCTATCAGCCGGCCCAGAGCGCCATCACCGGGATCCTGGCCCCGGTGAATTTCGCCGATACGGTCCAATTCATCTGCAGCTCAATTCAAGCCGCGGCACGCGAAGGCGCTGAGCAGTCTGCCAAGTTGTGCACGCAGTACCTGGCGCCGATCATCAAGAATCGGCAGTACAACTACCCGCCGCTCGGAATCAACCCCTTCGTCGGTACGGTCGCGCGCCCCAACGAGATCACCTACAGCGAAGACCGGCTCAACCCGCACCTGCCGCCGGCTGCGCCTGTACCGCCCGCCGGTGCTACGGGCGCACTGGCCACCTCAACCGATCCGAGTCAGGGGCTCGCAGGCCTGATGGTGCCGGGCGGCCAACCATGAAGCGGCTAGTGGCTTTCGTGCTCGGTGTCGCGTGCCTGTCGGCGGTCCCGGGATGCCAATGGCGAGGGCTGAATTCGCTGAGCCTGCCAGGCACCACGGGCACGGGGCCTGGCTCTTACACAATTGCGGCGCAGCTGCCCGACGTGGTGACCATCCAGCAGAACACCCGGGTGCGGGTCGCCGACGTCAACGTCGGCAACGTCACCAAGATCGAAGTCCAGGACTGGCACGCCCTGGTGACGATGCGCATCGACGGCGACGTCCACCTGCCGGCCAACAGCACCGCCAAGGTTGGACAGACCAGCCTGCTTGGCTCGATGCACATCGAATTGGCCCCTCCCAGCGACGAACCACCCCAGGGGCAGCTCAAGGACGGCTCGCTGATTCCGCTGTCGAAGGCCAGCACCTATCCGACCACCGAGCAGACGCTGGCCTCGGTGTCGGTGCTGCTCAACGGTGGCGGGCTGGGCCAGCTGCAGGAGATCAACCAGGCCTTCGCCACCGCGTTGTCCGGCCGCGAGAATGATATGAAAAGCCTGCTGACTCAGCTGGATACGTTCATCGACCAGCTCAACGCCCAGACCGACGACATCATCACCGCCACCGAACGGCTCAACAACCTGGCCGGGCAGGTCGCCGCCAAGGATGCCACCGTGGACAAGGCACTCACCACGATCCCGCAAGCGCTTGCGGTGCTGTCTGATTCGCGTACCAAGCTCGCCAACGCGATCGACGCGCTGGGCAAGTTCGGTGCCATCGCCGCCGACACCGTCCACCAGACCAAGCAGTCGCTGGTGGACAACCTGCGCAATATCGCCCCCGTCCTGCGCGAGCTGGCCAACGCCGGGCCGGCGCTGACCAGAGGGCTGGACTTCCTGTCCACCTATCCGTGGGTGAAAAGCACTATCCCCAACTGGTTTCGGGGTGACTTCGCCAACATCACCTTGGTCATCGACCTCACTCTGAGCCGCATCGACAGCAGCCTTTTCACCGGCACCAGGTGGGAGGGCAACCTGACCGAACTCGAAATGCAGTGGGGCCGCACCATCGGCCAGATGCCGAGTCCGTACACCGCGGTCAATCCGTTGATCGTGCCCTACCATTTCGGCGGGTACTGAGATGCTGCGGCTGTCACGACAGGTCTGGACTCAGCTGGCGATCCTGGGTGCCGTCACCCTCATCTCCGTCGGGGTGATGGCCTTCGGGTTCATCCACCTGCCGGCGTTGTTCGGGATCGGGCGCTACCACGTCACCGTGGAGTTACCCGCCTCGGCCGGGCTGTACCCGACGTCGGTGGTGACCTATCGCGGCACCGAGGTCGGCCGGGTCGAATCGATCGACGTCACCCGAACCGGGGTTCGCGCAGTCTTGAAACTGGACTCGGGCCAACCGATTCCCATGCCCGTCACCGCGGCGGTACACAGCCGCTCGGCGGTCGGCGAACAGTTCCTGGAACTGACCCCGCAACCCGGCGCAAGCGCGAAACTGCGCGATGGCGATGTGATTCCCGCCGCCGTGGTCCAGACCCCGCCCGACATCGGCCGCCTGCTCGACGCGACCAATACAGCGCTGCAAGCGATCCCGCAGGACAACCTGCGCACCGTCGTCGACGAGGCGGCCACCGCCGTCGGCGGGCTGGGACCAGAACTGTCCCGCATCGTCGACGGATCCACGGCACTGGCCATCGAGGGTGGTGAGGCCGTCGGCCCGCTGACTCAGCTGATCGACCAGTCTCCGCCGGTGCTGAATTCCCAGGTGCAGACCTCTGATTCGATCGCCGCGTGGGCCGCGCACATGGCCTCGATCACCGGGCAGTTCAAGGCTCAGGACCGTGCGTTGGCCGACCTGCTCAACACCGGCGCCCCCGCGCTCGAGGAGGGCAGGGCACTGTTCGACCGGGTCGCGCCAGCCCTGCCGGTGCTGCTGGCGAACCTGGTGAGCCTCGGCGACATCGCGGTCACCTACCGCAACGACATCGAACAGCTGCTGGTGCTGTTCCCCCAGGGCACCTCAGTGATGCAGGCGATCGCGGTGGCCGACTCCGGAGTCAAACAGCCCTACCGCGGTATCTACCTCGACTTCAATCTGAACCTCAACCTGCCGCCCCCGTGCAACACCGGCTTCCTGCCCGTGCAGCAGCAGCGGTCACCGTCGGACGTCGACTACCCGGAACGTCCCGCGGGCGACCTGTACTGCCGGATCCCACCGGACTCCGACATGAATGTCCGCGGTGTGCGCAATATTCCGTGTGAGAACAACCCAGCCAAGCGGGCCCCGACCATCGAGATGTGCGAAAGCAACGAGAACTACGTGCCGCTGAACGACGGCTTCAATTGGAAGGGCGACCCCAACGCGACGTTCTCGGGTCAAGGGGTGCCGCAGTATCCGCCGGGCGCCGACCCGCGGCTGCCGCCGCCCCAGGGCACCGGTACCGCGCCGCCGCCCGTGGCCTTCGTGCCGTACGACCCGGCCACCGGTGACTACGTTGGCCCCGACGGCAAGCGCTACACCCAGGGCGACCTGGCTCACCCAGGGAACAAGACCTGGCAGTCGATGCTGGCGCCGCCGGGCTCGTAACGGTCAATATCTTCCCCGGACGCCGCCCGCCTCGCTATGGTCACGCCATGGCAGTCAAAGATTCCCGTGAGGTCGTGATCGAGGCAACCCCCGACGAAATTCTGGATGTGATCGCCGACGTCGCGTCGACGCCGACGTGGTCGCCGCAGTATCAGAGTGCGGAGGTGCTGGAGGCCTACGACGACGGCAGACCGCACAAGGTCAAGATGAAGATCAAGGCGGCGGGGCTGACCGACGAGCAGATCGTCGAATACACCTGGGCCGACAACGTGGTGAGCTGGACGCTGGTCAAGGCCGGTCAATTGCGGTCGCAGGATGCAAAATACACACTGACCCCCGACGGCGACACGACCAAGCTGCGTTTCGATCTGTCCATCGATTTGGCTGTACCGCTGCCCGGCTTCGTCGTCAAGCGCACCATCAAGGGCGCGATGGAAACCGCCACCGACGGGCTGCGCAAGCAGGTGCTGAAGGTCCAAAAGGGCGGCTGAGTTACCTTACGGCTGTGACGAATACCGGACCCCTGGCCGGGGTGAGAGTGATCGAGCTCGGCGGGATCGGCCCGGGGCCGCACGCCGGTATGATCCTCGCCGACCTTGGCGCGGACGTGGTGCGGGTGCGCAGGCCCGGTGGGCTCGTGATGCCCGCGGAGAACGTCGACCTCCTGCACCGCGGGAAGCGGGTGGTCGATCTCGACGTCAAATCCGAACCTGGGGTGCTGCTCGACCTGGCGGCGAAAGCCGATGTCCTGCTGGACTGCTTTCGGCCCGGCACTTGTGAACGCCTGGGCATCGGACCCGACGACTGTGCGGCGGTCAATCCCCGGCTGATCTTCGCCCGCATCACTGGCTGGGGGCAGGACGGTCCGCTGGCGTCGACCGCGGGCCACGACATCAATTATCTGTCGCAGACCGGTGCGCTGAGTGCGATCGGATACCGGGACCGTCCGCCGGTCGCGCCGCTGAACCTCGTCGCCGATTTCGGTGGCGGCTCGATGCTGGTGCTGCTCGGCATCGTCGCCGCCCTCTACGAGCGGGAGAAGTCCGGCCAGGGCCAGGTGATCGACGCCGCGATGGTCGACGGGGTCAGCATCCTGTCGCAGATGATGTGGACCATGAAGGCGACCGGCTCGCTGAAGGATCAGCGCGAGTCGTTCCTGCTCGACGGCGGGGCGCCCTACTACCGGACCTACTCAACCGCCGACGGCGGGTTCATGGCCGTCGGTGCGATCGAACCGCAGTTCTTCGCCCAGTTGCTGGCAGGACTGCAGTTGTCGGCCGACGAGGTGCCCAACCAGTTCGACGTCGCCCGCTATCCCGAGATGCGAGAGCGATTCACGTCGGTCTTCGCCAGCAAGACCCGCGACGAGTGGACGGCGATCTTCGCCGGCACCGACGCGTGCGTTACGCCCGTGCTGAGCTGGACCGAGGCTGCCTCGAACGAACACCTCTTGGCGCGCCGAACGGTCATCGATGTCGACGGCACCGAGCAGGCCGCGCCCGCGCCGCGGTTTTCCCGCAGCGTCGCCGGCGCGGTCGGTCCGCCGCCGCAGGAAACCACGCCGCTGACCGAGATCGGCTGGTAATCGGCGAACTGAGCCAAAGCCGACCCAGCGCGACGCTTCGGTAGTTATGTTTGCTGGTGTGGCGGTTCGGGCATCACGCGAGATCGTGATCGACGCCCCGCCGGAGGCTGTTCTCGACGCGCTCGCCGATGTCGAGGCGGTGCCGACGTGGTCGTCGATCCATCGGCATGCCCATGTCGTGGACCGTTACGCCGACGGCCGGCCGCGGCTGGTCAAGGTCACCGTCCGACTGCTCGGGCTGGTCGATCACGAGATCCTCGAGTACCACTGGGGTCGGGACTGGGTGGTCTGGGACGCCGACCGGACCGCACAACAACATGCTCAGCACGGCGAATACACCTTGCAGCGGGAGGGGGAGGCGACCCGGGTCCGGTTCGACCTCACCCTGGAACCGTCAACGCCGCTGCCGCTCTTCCTGGTCAAGCGTGCCAAGAAGGCGGTACTCGCGGCGGCGACCGAAGGCCTGCGCACCTACGTCCTGAACGGCAAGGGTTCACTTCAACCCGATTAGATCGGAATGCCCGCGGGTCTTGGTCGTGTTGGTCGCAGGTATGACAACCGGAGTGGTGCTGCTACCGAATCCCTCTGCCGACAACGCCGTGGACGATGTCATCGAGCAGGCCCGGGGTGCCTACACCGCGGGTGTTCGCCAGGTCTGGTTCGCCCAGCGATTCGATCTTGACGCCATCGCCCTGGCCGCGGTGGTCGGCGCCGCGGTGCCCGGGCTCGGGGTGGGAACCTCGGTGGTGCCTCTGAATCCGCGCCACCCGCTGATCGTTGCCTCGCTGGCGCAGACCGCGCAGGCGGCCAGTCACGGCAACTTCAGCCTCGGCCTCGGGCTCGGCGCTCACGAGCCCGAGCGGGTGGCTTTCGGCCAGGCCTGGCCCAACACCATCACCCGGCTGCGTGAGCATCTGACCGTGCTGCGATCGGTATTCGACACCGGCGCAGTCGATTTCCACGGATCGGAGCTGTCCGCCGCCCCGGCATGGGACGTCGCGGTACCGGGTGGCAGACCGGTGCCGGTGTACGTGGCGGCGATGGGCCCCAAGGCGCTGGCCGTCACCGGTGAACTGGCCGACGGCACACTGCCGTATCTGGCCGGGCCGCGCACCATCGGCGAATACATCGTGCCCACCATCGGCAAGGCCGCCGCCGAGGCGGGCCGGCCTCGCCCGCGCGTCATCGCCGCAGTCCCGGTTCTGGTCACCGATGACGAGGCGGCCGGGCGTGCCGTTGCCGCCGAGGAACTCGCCTTCTACGCCACGATCCCGTCGTATCGGAACGTGATTGCGCGTGAGGGCGTCGACGACGTTGCCGACCTCGCCGCCGTCGGGTCGGTGGAGGCTGTGGTGCGCCAATTGCGCCGCTATCTCGATGCGGGCGCAACCGATCTTGTGCTGAGCCCGCTGCGCTCGCAGGACTTCGCGCCGCAGGCGCTATGGGAGGTCGCGGCCGCCCTGTAGCGCGCCCAGCCGCCGGATGGCCTCGTCGAGGGTGTCGTCACGTTTACAGAAAGCGAAGCGCACCAAGTGATTCCATGCCCCGAAATGCGGGGAAGCAGGATCGCAGAACGCCGACATCGGAATGGCCGCCACCCCAGCCCGGCTCGGAAGCTCGGCGCAGAATGCGGTGCTGTCGGAGTAGCCCAGCGGTCGCGGGTCGGCGCACAAGAAGTAAGTGCCCGCACTGTCGTGCACCCCGAACCCCAACTCCGCCAGGGCCGCCGCCAGCCGATCACGCTTGGCCTGCAACGAATCCCGCAGCGCACCCACCCACGCTTGCTCGAAATTCAGCGCATGCGCCACCGCGGGCTGGAATGGGGCACCTCCCACATAGGTGAGGTACTGCTTGGCCGCACGCACCCCGGCGATCAGATCCGGAGCGCCGCAGGCCCAGCCGATCTTCCACCCGGTGCAGTTGAACATCTTGGCCGCACTCGAGATCGTCAGCGTCCGCTGCGCCATCCCGGGGTAGGACGCCAGCGGCAGATGCCGCTTGCCGTCAAACACCAGGTGCTCGTAGACCTCGTCGGTGATCACCAATAGATCCGCCTCGACGGCCAGCGCCGCCAGAGCCCGCAGATCATGCTCGGCGAGCACCATGCCGGTGGGGTTGTGTGGTGAATTGACGATCAGCGCCCGAGTCCGCGGCGTCACCGCGGCCCGAAGGGCATCGATGTCGAGGGTGAAACCGCGGCCGTCGGGCACCAGCGGCACCGGCACCCGCTGCGAACCTGCCATCGCGATCACGGGGGAGTAGGAGTCGTAGAACGGCTCGATCAGCAGCACCTCCGAGCCCGGCTCGACCAGACCGATGACGGCAGCCGCGATCGCCTCGGTCGCGCCGACCGTGACCAGCACCTCGGACTCAGGGTCGTACTCCACGCCGTACTGCCGCTTGCGCTGGGCGGCGATGGCCTCGCGCAGCGGGGCGATGCCCAGTCCGGGCGGGTATTGGTTGACGCCCTCGGCGATCGCCTTCTGGGCAACCTCGAGCATGCTCGCCGGACCGTCTTCGTCCGGGAAGCCCTGGCCGAGGTTCACCGCGCCGATGCGCGCGGCGAGTGCCGACATCTCGGCGAAAATGGTCACCGCGTACGGCTGCAGCCGTGACACCGGAGCCGGCCGGCCGGCGACATTGGAACCCGTCATAGCGGCTGAGCCTAACTGGCAGTCAGTTATCAGTTCGCACTGATTATCTGCGGTTTAGGCAATTGCGTTTTACCGTGTCCGGGTGGTCGGATCACTACTGCGATCGGGCGCGGTAGCGCTCGTCGCTGCGCTCGCAATCGCGCTTGGTCAGCCGGTGGCGCTGGCCGATCCGTCGGGTTACTCAAGCGGTGTCTACGGCGACCCCGCGGCAGCGGCGCCCTACTGGGCGGCGCAGTCCTTGGAGGACAACTGCGGGGCCATGTCGGTGGCCGATATCGTCGGCCAACTCACCGGCGAGCGGCCGACCGAGGCGCAGATCCTGCTAGTGGCCGAGCAGACGCCATCGGAGATGAACCCGGGCGCCATGATCTACAAGCCGAACAACGGCGGCATCTCGGTCGGCGACCTGCCGGTCCTGCTCAAGCACTACGGCATCAAATCGGTGAACAGCGATTCGTCGGGCCCCGAGGCGACCGGCCTGAACGCGCTCGAGCACTACCTCGGCGCCGGCCGCAAGGTCATCGCCTACGTCAACTCCGCGATCGTCTGGGACACCAGCGACCAGCGGACCGCCGCCGATCACTTCGTCGTGGTCACCGGTGTGGACACCAACAAGAACGTCGTGCACCTCAACGATCCCGGCGCCGACGAGGCGAACACGAAGATCTCGGTGCCCAGCTTCATGAAGGCCTGGGACACCTCCAATGATTCGATCATCGTCACCGCCCCAGCCTGACGCGGCAAGGCCGCCCAACCATCCGGTTGGGCGGTCTTGCTAAGCTTCGCGTTCAGAGGACTACCGTCGGACGACGGATCGTCACACCCAATTCCGAACAGGACCTGGAGAGAACACACATGTCCGAAGAAGCTTTCATCTACGAGGCCATCCGCACACCGCGCGGTAAGCAGCGCGGCGGCGCCCTCAACGAGATTCGCCCGGTCAGTTTGGTCGTGGGACTCATCGAGGAGATTCGCACCCGATTCCCCGACCTCGACGAGAACCTGATCAGCGACGTCATCCTCGGCTGCGTCGCGCCGGTCGGTGACCAGGGCGGCGATATTGCCCGCACCGCCGTGTTGCAAGCCGGACTGCCCGACACCACCGGTGGTTTCCAGCTCAACCGCTTCTGCGCCTCCGGCCTGGAGGCTGTCAACCTCGCCGCACAGAAGGTCCGCTCCGGCTGGGACGATCTGGTGCTGGCCGGCGGTGTCGAGTCGATGAGCCGGGTGCCGATGGGATCCGACGGCGGCGCGATGTTCAACGATGTCGCGATCGTCTATGACAACTACATCGCCCCGCAGGGCATCGGCGCCGACCTCATCGCCACCATTGAGGGCTTCTCCCGCGAGGATGTCGACAACTACGCCGTGCGCTCGCAGAACCTGGCCGCCGCGGCCTGGTCGGGCGGCTACTTCGCCAAGTCGGTCGTGCCGGTGAAGGATCAGAACGGTCTGGTTGTCCTCGATCACGACGAGCACATGCGTCCCGGATCGACCGTCGAGAGCCTGGGCAAGCTGCGCAGCGCGTTCGAGGGCATCGGCTCGATGGGTGGCTTCGACGATGTGGCGCTGCAGAAGTACCACGCGGTCGAGAAGATCAACCACGTGCACACCGGTGGTAACAGCTCGGGCATCGTCGACGGCGCTGCCCTGGTGCTCATCGGCAGCGAAGCGGCCGGCAAGTCACAGGGTCTGACCCCGCGTGCCCGCGTCGTGGCTACCGCCACCAGCGGCGCCGACGCGACCATCATGCTGACCGGCCCGCGTCCGGCCACCGAGAAGGCGCTGTCCCGCGCAGGTCTGACGGTGGACGATATCGACCTGTTCGAGCTGAACGAGGCGTTCGCCTCGGTGGTGCTGAAGTTCCAGAAGGATCTGAAGATCCCGGACGAGAAGCTCAACGTCAACGGTGGTGCCATCGCGATGGGCCACCCGCTGGGCGCCACCGGCGCCATGATCACCGGAACCATGGTCGACGAACTGGAGCGCCGCGGCGCTCGGCGCGCGCTGATCACCTTGTGTGTCGGCGGCGGCATGGGCGTGGCCACCATCATCGAGCGCGTCTAAGAAGAGGAACGTAAAGACATGGCTGAGAACACAATTGCGTGGGACAAGGATGCCGACGGCATCGTCACCCTGACGTTGGACGATCCCACCGGGTCGGCCAACGTGATGAACGAGCACTACCAGGAATCCATGCACAATGCTGTGGAAAAGCTTGTGGCAGAAAAGGATTCGATCACCGGTGTGGTCATCGCCAGCGCGAAGAAGACCTTCTTCGCCGGGGGCGACCTCAAAGCGATGATCAATGTCGGCCCCGACGACGCCCAGCAGGCGTTTGACCAGGTCGAGGCCATCAAGGCTGATCTGCGCAAGCTGGAGACCCTCGGCAAGCCCGTGGTGTCAGCCATCAATGGTGCCGCCCTCGGTGGCGGCCTGGAGATCACGCTGGCGACGCATCATCGGATCGCCGCCGATGTCAAGGGCAGTGTCCTAGGCCTGCCCGAGGTGACGCTGGGTCTGCTGCCCGGCGGCGGCGGCGTGGCCCGCACGGTGCGGATGTTCGGTATCCAGAAAGCCTTCATGGAGGTGCTGAGCCAGGGCACCCGGTTCAAGCCGGCAAAGGCCAAGGAAATCGGTCTCGTCGACGAGCTCGTCGGCACCGTCGAGGAACTGGTGCCCGCAGCGAAGGCCTGGATCAAGGCCAACCCCGACGCTTTCGAGCAGCCGTGGGACAAGAAGGGCTACAAGATGCCCGGCGGCACTCCGTCCAGCCCGGCGCTGGCCGCGATCCTGCCGTCGTTCCCGGCGCTGCTGCGCAAGCAGCTCAAGGGTGCGCCGATGCCGGCCCCGCGGGCCATCCTGGCCGCCGCGGTCGAGGGCGCGCAGGTCGACTTCGACACCGCCAGCCGCATCGAGAGCCGGTACTTCACCGAGCTGGTCACCGGTCAGGTGGCCAAGAACATGATCCAGGCGTTCTTCCTGGATCTGCAGTCGATCAACGCCGGCGGTTCACGTCCGGAGGGTATCGGCAAGACCCCGATCACCAAGATCGGTGTGCTGGGCGCGGGCATGATGGGCGCCGGCATCGCCTACGTCTCGGCCAAGGCCGGATTCGAGGTCGTGCTCAAGGACGTCACCATCGAGGCCGCCGAAAAGGGCAAGAACTACTCGGAGAAGTTGGAGGCCAAGGCCCTCGAGCGGGGCCGGACCACCCAGGAGCGCAGCGACGCGCTCCTGGCCCGCATCACCCCGAGTGCTGACGCCGCCGACTTCAAGGGCGTCGACTTCGTGATCGAGGCCGTATTCGAGTCGGTTGAGCTCAAGCACAAGGTGTTCGGTGAGATCGAGGACATCGTCGAGCCGAACGCGCTGCTGGGTTCGAACACCTCGACGCTGCCGATCACCGAGTTGGCGACCGGGGTGAAGCGCCAAGACGACTTCATCGGTATCCACTTCTTCTCGCCGGTCGACAAGATGCCACTGGTGGAGATCATCCGGGGTGAGAAGACCTCCGACGAGGCGCTGGCCCGGGTGTTCGATTACACGCTGGCCATCGGCAAGACCCCGATCGTGGTCAACGACAGCCGTGGCTTCTTCACCAGCCGCGTCATCGGGACGTTCATCAACGAGGCGCTCGCCATGCTGGGCGAGGGCGTTGCGCCGGCCAGCATCGAGCAGGCCGGCTCGCAGGCCGGCTACCCGGCCCCGCCGCTGCAGCTCTCCGATGAGCTCAACCTCGAGCTGATGCACAAGATCGCCGTGGCCTCACGCAAGGGCGTCGAGGATGCCGGTGGCACCTATGCAGCGCACCCGGCCGAGGCGGTCGTGGAGAAGATGATCGAGATCGGTCGTCCGTCGCGCCTGAAGGGTGCCGGCTTCTACGAGTATGTCGACGGCAAGCGGACCGGCCTGTGGTCGGGGCTGAAGGACACCTTCAACTCCGGTACCACCGAGATTCCGTTGCAGGACATGATCGATCGGATGCTGTTCGCCGAGGCACTGGAAACCCAGAAGTGCTTCGACGAGGGCGTGCTGAAGACCACGGCGGATGCCAATATCGGCTCCATCATGGGTATCGGTTACCCGGCCTGGACGGGTGGCAGTGCGCAGTTCATCGTCGGATACTCCGGTCCGCTGGGCACCGGCAAGGCAGCTTTCGTGGCGCGAGCCAAGGAACTGGCGGCCAAGTACGGTGAGCGGTTCAACCCGCCGGCGTCGCTGCTCTAGTTGTGTACGACGCAAGGGCCCGGAGAAACCTCAAGTCTCTCCGGGCCTTTCGCGTTAGCTCTTCTGAACGACCGTGTTGGAGTCGTCGAAGTTTGTGACGGCGGGTGAACCGGTCCGATAGCTGACGACATTGTGGTCGCCTGAGGTGCGGATGCTGTCCGCGGTCTCGAGGGTGACCGAGTTGTCGTCGCCGGATACCCGCACCCTGCGGCAGTGGCCGGTGACGGTCACGGCATTGTCGTTACCGACGATGTCGATGTCACCGCCCGCGCAGGCGTACGTGGCCAACTTGTCGTTGCCGACGACGTCGAGTCCATGACCGGGCGTGGCGGTCGGTGTGCTGTCGGTATGATTCGCCGCGGCGACCGCGACGAACCCAGCCAGCGCCAGCCAGCCGACCATCACCACCAGCCAGACAACCATGCCGACGACCAGCCGGGGCCGCAGCCGGCCAACCCAATTGCCGGAGTCGTCGCGGTCCAGGTCGTAGGCGAACGCGGTGACGCACAATGCCCGGCTGGGCTTGCGCGGGTCGGCCAGTACAACGCCGTCGGTGTATTCGCGGCCTCGCACCACGATGTCGCCTTGATAGTCGCCCAGGCGGTAGCTGACCTTGGTCCTGGTGCTCGGCCCGCTGTAGCGGGGCCGCTGCACGGTCCAGCCGCTGGCGACCGGCAAGTAGGCGTTGTACCACGTGGTACCGCTGTAATACGTTCCCCGGGTTAGGGTTTCGGCACCATCGACGGTCGCCACCACGCCCCATCTCAGCAGCGTCAGCCGCCGGGACGCGCCGTAGAGCTGATAGGAGTAGATGAGCACCAGTGCCGCCACCGCGGTGATCGAAAACGCCAGCGGCGCTGCGGCCCAGACCGCGATCAGCGCGACCGCGATCATGAACATGCCCCACAGATACCACCAGCGGAACGGCAAGAGCTCGGCGAGCAGGAAGCCGGCGGGCACCTGTCGCGGGGCGGCCGCGAGCTCGAGCTCCCCGATGCGATCCCCGGGATCATCGGACGACGACACCGGCAGATCGTGGCACAGCGGCAAGGCGACTGTGTATCGATGAGCTGGAGGTCTGCTGTGAACCGGCGGCCTATGGTGTACGGCGGAAGCGGACGATGTCCTTCCAGCGGGATTCTGCCGAGCGGTCCAGGACGAACCCGGCCGGCTCGCACAATGTCCGCAGCTCGGCGACGCTGAGGCGGTCAGGGTCGAGAAACGCCTCGTGGAACACTAGCTTCCCGCCCGGCTTGAGGACGCTTGCCAGAGATCGCACGCACGCCTGCTTGTCGGGCACCTCGCCGATGACGTCGGCCAGGAAGGCGGCGTCGAATGTGCCTGCGGGGAACGGTAATGCCGCGCCGGCCTGCCCGGCGGTGTAGCCGACATCGCGATGGCCGGCCTGTTCGAGCTTGCGCCGCGCCTTGGCCAGCATCTGTGGCTGGATGTCGAAGAGGTCCAGTCTCCCCGAGCTCAGCCGGCTGGCCAGTTCAACGCTGAAATAACCTGCACCCGGGCCGATTTCGAGGACCCGCTCGCTGCCGGCCAGCTCCAGCACATCGATCGACTGGCCGGGGTTCTCCATTCTGCGACGCAGCGGATTGTCCAGTAGTGCGGCGGCCTGATGGGGGTAGGGGAAGGTTCCGATGCCTGTGCGGGCGCGCCGCAGCAGTGAGTCGAGGAATGTCGTCGCCATTCACGCTCCTAAGTTAGTAACCCTAACTATGACCCAATGGGACCTGCCCTGTCACAGCTACGTGGCTGGGGCGGTTAGCGTGGGCCCGTGAGCGAGGGCGCCGCGACGATCAGCAGCACGCTGGCCACCAGCCTGGCCGGGTATGGCAACGCGCCGTGCATCGAGTTCAACGGCCGGTGGTACTCCGGTGCCGAGATCGCCGCCTACGCCGACGGCGTCGAGGGTGCGTTGCGGGCGGCCGGCGTCGCCGACGGCGCGGCAGTGGGGGTGGTGGCCCGCAACCGGCCGCCGCTGGCGGCCGCTGTGGTGGGGTTGCTCGGCGCCGGCCGGTGGGTCTCGATGATCTATTCGTTCCAGTCGGCGGAGGCGATCGGCCGCGACATCGAGCAGTTGGAGCTGGCCGCCGTCGTCGCCGACCGTGACGACTGGACCGGGCCGGCGATTGCGGCGGCGCGCCACGCGGGCACAGCGGGTATCGCGGTCGGTATGAAACCGCCCACCGTAGAACATGTTTCCGGTATCGAACGGGTGTCGGGCCGGTTGCGCGCGGCGGGCCGGGACGGTTCCACCGGCCTGCGGGTGCTCACCAGCGGGACCACCGGCCCGCCCAAACGGCATGTCATCCCCGCTTCCGTGCTGGAACACACTGTGGCGAGCGTGGCGATCGGGGGCGCGACCGCCGACGATCCACCAGAACTGATGTATTGGCCGCTCGGCGGGATCGGCGGGGTGTGCCAACTGATTACCGGCGCCTACCTCGGCAAGCGGATCGCGCTGCTGGAGAAATTCAGCGTGGCCGAATGGGTGCGTGTGGTGAAGACGTATGGCGTCCGCCGCTGCGGCCTGCAGCCGGCGGCGGTGCGGATGCTGCTTGACGCCGACCTGCCGCCCGGGGACCTCGCCTCGCTGGAATACGTGATCAGTGCCGCGGGCCCGCTGGATCCCGAGACCCGTGATGGCTTCGAGGAGCGCTACCGGGTACCGGTTTTGTTGGCTTACGGCGCAACGGAATTCGCTGGATCAGTGTGTACCTGGACGCCCGAGCTCTACCGCGAGTTCGGCTCCGCCAAGCGGGCGAGCTCGGGTCGGGTGATGCCCGACACGCAGGTCCGCATTATCGACCCGCACAGCGGAGCCGAGGTGCCGGTCGGCGTGCAGGGCATGCTGGAGGCCAGGATCGCGGCCATCAGTCCGGACTGGATCCGCACCAATGACCTCGCTGCCGTCGACGTTGACGGGTTCATCACGCTGCATGGGCGCGCAGATGGCGCGATCAACCGCGGAGGATTCAAGGTCCTGCCGGAGACCGTTCGCCGGGTGCTGGTCTCCCATCCCGCGGTGCGCGACGCCGCCGTGGTGGGCGTTCCCGATGGCAGGCTGGGCGAGGTGCCGTTCGCGGCGGTCGAGACGATCTCTGGTTGTCCGGCGCCCGATCCGGCCGAACTCGTCGGCTTGGTCCGCGACGCTCTTCCCAAGCACTGTGTGCCTGTCGCGGTGGTGGTGGTTGCCGAGCTGCCGCGGAACCCATCGCTGAAGGTCGCACTTCGCGAAGTGGCCGCGATGTACACCAGTGCCGCGCCGTAGCGGGCGAGCCCCCTCCGGTCATTGCCAGGACAACGGTTCGGGTACTGAGGGCAGGCGGCACGGCCGGTGTTCGCCGCCCGCGCAGCTCTGCCGGATCGCAAATCCGTTATGCGGACTCTTGTGGCGGCATGACCTGCGACAAATGTAGTTGTCGACGACATGAGCAAACATTGGTTCATTGTCGTCTATACCGTCCCGAGACGTCGGTTGCTGGGCGAATTGCCCTATCGCCGCGTTGGCGCACCATTTGCCGCCGCATGAGATTCGGGGAAATGCTTCTGATCTCGACATTTGTCAAAAACGGATAATCGGACGGCCGTCTGGAGTTCGTTCGCCTACGCGATGGAAAATTTTTGCTGAATTGCAGCATCTCAGCTTGCTCTCAGCTGGATTTTGCGGTGTGATGGGCATTACGCCAGGGGAATGAGGAGGCAAGGGGGAGCATTGACCCCTCCCGGATGGGAGGGGTCGATTGCCGTCTAGGGCGCGAGTTCCTCGGTCAAACCGGGGAAGTCGCGCCCTTTGCGTATCACCATTGCGGACATGGCCGACCTCTGTCATCTGCCCGCCCATGAGCTCGTCCGGTTGACCACGGCGGGTGCGGTCTCCTGCAGGGAGGTCCTCGACGCCCATCTAGCCCGGATCGATGCCGTGAACCCCCGGCTCAACGCGCTGATCGTGGCCGCCGATCCAGACCTGCTCCGGCACTCTGCCGCCGACGCCGACCAGCGCTTCACGCGGGGTGAACCGCTCGGCCGGGCCCATGGGCTGCCGGTGGTGGTCAAGGACGTGATGCTGGTGTCCGGGCTGGTCTGCTCGGGCGGTAGTCCGGCACTGCGGGCGGTGGCCAACCGGGACGCGACGGTGGTGTCTCGGCTACGCGCCGAGGGCGCCATCGTGCTGGGGATGACCAACGTGCCAGAGATGGGGCGTGGCGGCGAGTCCAACAACAATCTGTACGGGCGAACCACCAATCCGTTCGATCTCGAGCGCACCCCTGGCGGCAGCAGTGGCGGGTCGGCCGCGCTGATCAGTGCAGGCGGGGCGGCGCTGAGCGTGGGCTCCGACGGCGGTGGCAGCATCCGCCAGCCGTCGCATAATTGCGGTATCGCCGGGCTCAAGCCCACGCATGGACGAATCCCCAGGACGGGCAGCGTCTTCGGCGACGCCCCAGGTATCTTCGGACCCTTCAACTGCTATGGACCGCTGGCCCGTTCGGTAGCCGACCTGCAGCTGGGCCTGTCGATCATGGGCGGCCCGGATCTGGGCGATCCGTACGCCACGGCCGCGCCACTAGCCAACCCCGATGACGTCGACCTCGCCTCCCTGCGGGTGGCGACCTATCTGCTGGACGGCATCTCGCCACCGGAGGCCCAGGTCGCCGCTGTCGTCACCGCAGCTGCGCAGGCCGTTGCCGACGCCGGGGCGGCCGTCCGATGGGATCAGCCCGCGTGTCTCAACCGCACCATCGAATTGCTCTGGGAATCGGTGTTTCTCGGTGGGGATCGGGGTGAGGGCTTCGAAGCGGACCTGGCCGCGATCGGGGCCACCAATCCTTCCGAGGAACTCGCCGAGTTCCTGCGGCAGGCTCGCGGCATCGAGTTCACGTTGTCCGATGCCCGGCGCCGGCTGGTCGACATCGACACGTTCCGCCTCGAGATGCTGTCGTTCATGGACGGCTACGACGTGATCATCGGGCCGGCGATGCCCACTCCGGCCAAGCCACACCACCACGGGCTGGTGGAGATCAGCGACTTCTCTCACCTGATGGCGCACAACCTCACCGGCTGGCCCGCTGTCGTGGTCCGGTGTGGAACGTCTTCGGAGGGTCTGCCGATCGGAGTCCAGATTGCCGCCCGGCCATGGCAGGACGCCACGGCGCTGGCGGTGGCGGCACACCTCGAGGCAACCCTCGGCGGCTGGCGGCCGCCGCCGTAGAGTCGGGGGCATGCGATTCGGACTGTTCATTCCTCAGGGTTGGCGATTGGATCTGGTCGGCATCCCCATTGAAAAGCACTGGCAGGTAATGCGTGATCTGGCCGATCACGCCGACGCAGGACCGTGGGACTCGCTGTGGGTCTACGACCATTTCCACACCGTGCCGATGCCCACCGACGAAGCCACTCACGAGGCATGGACCCTGATGGCTGCGTACGCCGCGAGCACGTCGCGGATCAAGCTCGGCCAGATGTGCACCGCGATGAGCTACCGCAACCCCGTCTACCTGGCCAAGGTCGCTGCGACCACCGACATCATCTCCGGTGGTCGGGTGCAGATGGGTATCGGCGGCGGCTGGTACGAGCACGAATGGCGCGCTTACGGCTACGGGTTCCCCTCCGCGGGTGTGCGGCTGGGCCGCCTCGACGAGGGCGTACAGATCATGCGCGACGCCTGGCGGGACGGGAAGGTGAGCTTCGCCGGCAAGCACTATCAGGTCGACGGGGCGATTGTTGCCCCTAAGCCGTTGCAGGAGGGCGGTATTCCGTTGTGGATCGCCGGCGGCGGCGAAAAGGTGACCCTCAAGATCGCCGCGAAGTACGCGCAGTACACCAACTTCACTTCCGAGCCCGATGGCTTCGCGCACAAATCACGGGTTCTCGCCGAGCACTGTCGCGAGGTGGGCACCGACTTCGACGCCATCGTGCGCTCGGCGAATGTGAACGCGATCATCGGCACCTCTAACGACGACGTCACGCAGCGGGTGCAGCGGGTACGCGACCGACTGTCCGGGGTGTGCGGAGACGCTGCCGCCGACGCGATGATGACGACGGTCAGTGCGCCGGGGTCGGCGGCTGGCACTCCCGCGCAGGTCATCGAGAGCCTGACGGCGCTGCGCGACCTGGGCTGTGAGTACGTGATCTGCTACTTCCCGGAGGCGGCCTATGACCGATCCGGCATCGAGTTGTTCGAGCGCGAGGTGATCCCCGCGCTCGCATGAGAAGCGCGTGCATTTAGATGAGAATGTGGTTTCCGTCCACGGCTAACAGTGTTGTACGATCCCGCTACTGCCCTGGACTACGAAGGATGCCGCTATGCAAAAGGCCCTGGCGCCCGAAATCTCCACCTGGCCGGAGGAGAACCCGCAGCTGATCGGCAGTGAATGCGCCAGCTGTTCGGCGGTGGTCTTTCCTAGTCAGGAACGCTGCCCGCGTTGCAGCGCGGCCGGTATGGCCGAGGTCAAGTTGCCCCGCCGCGGCACCCTGGTGGCCTGGACCACCCAGGGCTTCGCGCCCGGCGCCCCCTACATCGGCCCGACCGGTAAGGACTTCGTCCCGTTCGGTGTCGGCCTGGTGCAGCTGGACGACGTCGTGCGTGTCGAGGGCCGGCTCACCGAGAACGACCCGGCGAAGCTGAAGTGGGGCATGGACGTCGAGCTCACGATGATCCCCTTCGCGACCGACGCCGACGGCAACGAGGTCGTCACCTTCGCCTTCCAGCCGGCGGAGGCCTAAGAGTATGAGTAATGACGTCGCAATCATCGGTGTCGGCCTGCACCCGTTCGGCCGGTTCGACAAGACCGCCATGGAGATGGGCGCCGAGGCCATTGCCCTGGCGCTCGCGGACGCCGGTGCGGACTGGAAGGACATCCAGTTCGGCTTCGGTGGCAGCTATGAGGTGTCCAACCCCGACGCGGTCACGCGTCTGGTCGGGCTGACCGGGATCACCTTCACCAACGTCTTCAACGCCTGCGCCACCGCGGCCAGCGCCATCCAGCAGACCGCGGACACGATCCGGCTCGGCAAGTACGACATCGGCATCGCGGTGGGTCTGGACAAGCACCCGCGCGGTGCGTTCACCGACGACCCGGCCAAACTGGCTCTGCCGCAGTGGTATGCGCAGAACGGCCAGTTCGTCACCACCAAGTTCTTCGGTATCAAAGCTAACCGCTACCTGCACGATCACGGCATCTCCGAAGAGACGCTGGCGCGGGTGGCCAACAAAAACTTCCGCAACGGTGTGCTCAACCCGAATGCGTTCCGCCGCAAGGAGATTTCCATCGAGGAGATCATGGCGTCGCCGGTGCTGAACTACCCGTTGCGGCAATACATGTTCTGCGCACCCGACGAGGGTGCCGCCGCGGTCATCATGTGCCGCGCCGAGATCGCCCACCGGTTCACCGACAAGCCGGTTTACGTGCGTGCCAGCGAGATTCGCACTCGGACGTTCGGCGCTTATGAAGTGCACGGCACTTCCGCGCCGCTCGACGAGGACGTCTCGCCGACCGTCTACGCCGCCAAGGCCGCCTACGAGGCGGCCGGTATCGGGCCTGAGGACGTCGACATCGCCCAGCTGCAGGACACCGACGCCGGGGCCGAGATCATCCACATGGCCGAGACCGGTCTGTGCGCTGACGGGGACCAGGAGAAACTGCTGGCCGACGGTGCTACCGAGATCGGTGGCTCGCTGCCGATCAACACCGACGGCGGCCTGATCGCCAACGGTGAGCCGATCGGCGCCTCGGGCCTGCGCCAGATGCACGAGTTGGTGCGCCAGCTGCGCGGCGAGGCTGGCGAAAGGCAGGTGCCGGGTAACCCCCGCATCGGGCTGGCTCAGGTTTACGGTGCGCCCGGAACCGCCTCAGCGACAATACTTTCGCTGTAAGCGGCCCTGTGGGTTGCTAGACGTTGGTCTGCTGGCCGAAGAAACCCTCGACGGCCTGCAGTAGGACGAGCACTTCGATCAGTCCGGCGGTGGTCGCCAACCCCGTGACGGCCGCGATCGGGAGGCCGATGGCATTCGCCAGACCGGTGATGACGTCACCGGACAGCGCTTGCGCAATGCCCCCGAGGAACAGGGTGACGCCATAGGCGGGCAGCATCGTGACGATCGCGTTGACGATATCGGCCGTCGGTAGCGCAGCCGCGTAAACCGCCGCCGACGAGTTGGAGATGTTGTACGCGATGTCGGTGACGGCGGTCTGCAGGGCCGAGATGACGCCCGCGGGGGTTGGGAGTACCGGCGAAGGACCCGGTTTCGGTACATGCAGAGCCGCCAGCTCCTGCCACATCACCCCACCGGGGCTGACGTCGGCCACGAAGTCTTTGACACCCTGCTCGACGCCGGCGACGAACAGACTTGCCACCTCGCCCCAGTTGACGTCAGGAATGAAGCCGAAAGTTGTTTGCTGGTTCGCGAATCCCTCGTTGGACCAGCCGTATTTCGGGTCACCGTAGCCGAGGTTCACGATGACCTTCAGCGCCGGTTGCAGCAGATCGGCCAGCGGGGTGCCGATGACGGGTATCAGCCGCAGCGGCTCCAGCAGCGGCAGGTTCTCGGTGGGAATGATGTAGTACTTCTGGGTCGGGTCGGTGGTCGGCAGGGCAATCGCCGAATTGACTTGCGCTGAAGTCAGATCGGCGTACTTGGTGTGCACGAAGATGATGCCAAGGCCGGCATTGAGTACCGACAAGACATTGAGCGGGTAGCGCGGGAAGTCGGCGAACCCGTCGTACTCGAGGGTGTAGTTCGTTGTCGGGAAGAGGTTTTCGGGCGTCGCGCCGTAGAAGTCCAGACCGAGGCTCGGCAGTTTCAGCCCGGGGAAGCGAGACAGGAAGCCGCCGTTCGGATTCATCTCATTGCCGACCAAGACGAAGTTGACCGGGGTACCCGCGGGGAGCTGACTCATGATCAGTGAAGAGATGATGGCGCTCTGCGAGTAGCCGAACACCGTCGCAGTATTGCCGGCGGCGACTTGGCTCGCGATCGCCGCGGCGAGGATCTGCAATCCCTGCTGGACCGACACGTTCAGCGGCAGGCTCTTCACCCCGGTGATCGGGTACAGCCCCTCGGGAGTGTCCAGCTGGAACGGGATGGAACCGGGGTAGCTCGGGTTGATGTACAGATTGAAGACGTTCTGGATATAGCTGGGCTTCGGGATCGGAACGCCGCTGGGCCCCATGATCACTGCCGTGTTCTGCGCGCTGAGTGTCTGGACCGAGCCCTCTGGTGCCGACGACGCCGCGGCGGCGCGCGCCGAGACGCCGCTATCGCGCCGGCTGTAGGCCAGCGCCGCCAACTCCAGCGGTGAGCCGGCCGGCACGGCGGGGGACTGGGGTGCCGACGGGTCGGCCGTGGCGGAGGGCACGACTGCCACCGAGGTCAGCGTTCCGGCCGCGCTGGTGGACTGAGCCTGCAGCGTCGTGGTGGGACGCGAGCGGGCCGAGGACGCCTTGGCTGCACCATGTTTGGCCGGGCCGGCAACCGAACCGGTGTCGCCGGACACCGAGCGTGCGGAGCCGGCGTGCGTCGCCGAGTCGCCCGAGCCGGGACCGTCGGCCCAGGCCGTCGCGCCGTTGAACGCCGCGGCGCCCACGCCCAGCACAATCGCCAACCCGCCAACTCGACCAATGAAGCCTGCTGCGCTCACGAACGCCCCCTGTTGTCACCCGACCACGTATCGTGGCGAAGACTAACGCGTCGCTGCGACGTTCGCTGTCAGATTAGTTGCGCGATCGCAGCGTTCATCGAATCGCGTGATGAACTTTTGCTATCAGGGAGCTGTGGCAACTTTGGCTGCCTGGACGTCAGATCGCGGGGCCGAGCAGGTCGTCGGCGTCCTGAATGATGTAGCCGTAGCCCTGTTCGGCCAGGAACCGCTGCCGGTGCGCGGCGTACTCGGCGTCGAGACTGTCGCGGGAGACCACGGAGTAGAACACTGCGCCTCCGCCGTCGTGCTTGGGGCGAAGCAACCGGCCCAGTCGCTGTGCCTCTTCCTGACGCGAGCCGAATGTCCCCGAAACCTGCACGGCCACCGATGCTTCCGGTAGGTCGATGGAGAAGTTCGCCACCTTGGACACGACCAGCGTCTTCACCTCGCCGCGGCGGAACGCGTCGAATAGCGCCTCGCGCTCGGCATTCTTCGTTGAACCCTGGATGACGGGTGCGTCCAGTTCGGTGCCCAGTTCGTCGAGCTGGTCGAGGTAGGCGCCGATCACCAGCGTCGGCTCGTCGCGGTGTTTAGCCAGAATCGATTTGACCACCGCGATCTTCGAGTGCGCGGTCGAACACAGCCGGTAGCGCTCCTCGGGTTCAGCGACCGCGTACAGCATCCGCTCGTTGTCGGTCATCGTGACCCGGACTTCGATGCACTCCGCCGGCGCAATCCAGCCCTGGGCCTCGATGTCCTTCCACGGTGCGTCGTAGCGCTTGGGGCCGATGAGACTGAAGACGTCGCCCTCGCGGCCGTCCTCTCGGATCAGCGTCGCAGTGAGTCCGAGTCGCCGGCGGGACTGCAGGTCGGCGGTCATCCGGAACACCGGTGCGGGCAGCAGGTGGACCTCGTCGTAGATGATCAGCCCCCAGTCGCGGCTGTCGAACAGCTCCAGATGCCGGTACTCGCCCTTGGTGCGCCGGGTGATCACCTGATAGGTAGCGATGGTGACCGGCCGAATCTCCTTGCGCTCGCCGGAATACTCGCCGATTTCCTCTTCGGTCAGCGATGTCCGCGCGATCAGCTCGCGCTTCCACTGCCGGCCTGCGACGGTGTTGGTGACCAGGATCAGCGTCGTCGCCCCGGCCTTGGCCATGGCGGCCGCCCCCACCAGCGTCTTGCCCGCGCCGCACGGCAGTACCACCACGCCCGAGCCGCCCGCCCAGAATGAGTCGGCGGCCATCTCCTGGTAGTCGCGCAGCTGCCAGCCATCCTGGCTGAGGCTGATCGGGTGGGCCTCGCCGTTGACGTAGCCGGCCAGGTCCTCGGCCGGCCAGCCGATCTTGAGCAGCAGTTGCTTGATGTGGCCGCGCTCGCTGGGATGGACGATCACGGTGTCGTCGTCGATGCGCGCGCCCAGCATCGGGGCGATCTTCTTATTGCGCATCACCTCCGCCAGCACCGCGCGATCGAGGCTGACCAGAACCAGGCCGTGGATCGGGCTCTTGACCAGCTGCAGCCGCCCGTAGCGGGCCATGGTGTCGACGATGTCGACCAGGAGCGGCTGCGGTACGGCGTAGCGCGAGAAGCTGACGAGTGCGTCGACCACTTGCTCGGCGTCGTGGCCGGCAGCGCGGGCGTTCCACAACGCCAGGGGAGTGATGCGGTAGGTGTGGATGTGCTCGGGTGCGCGTTCCAGCTCCGCGAACGGGGCGATCGCCGCCCTGGCGGCGCCGGCCTGCTCATGATCGACCTCGAGCAGCACGGTTTTGTCGGACTGCACGATCAAGGGGCCGTCGGTCATTTCGCGCCCACTTGGCTAAAGCTCATTTCCCCATTATCCAGCGTCGGCCGACATCACCGATGTCACGCGATGCACGGCGAACTCCCGCGGGCGCCCCTGGGTGGGGTCCCAGGCCAGCAGCTGGCCACCGCTGACGGTCAGTGGGCGCACCACCCGCTGGGTAGCCACTCCGGCGGCGTCGACGTAGCCGATCACCACATCTTTGTGGTCCATGGCCGCCTGCTGCAGCAGAGCCATGGATACCGCCGGGTCAAGGCGGACGTTGGCGAACGGAGTGGCGGAATCCACCCGACGCAGGATCGCCACCACAGAGGCCAGGGTTTCCACGCTCGGCTTGGGCAGCGCGCGGAACAGCCGACGATGCGTGGGTGTGGAAACCCGGGCGCCGCGCTGGCGGAGGTCGACGATAGCGCCCGAGGAGTCCTCCGCAGCCGGTGCGAACCCTGCCGCCCGCAACGCGGCGAGCAGCTCGCCGATCGGCGCCTGCGACACCGCCACCGTCGGGGCCAGCTGCCGCACCTCGAGGTGCTCGAGGGCCGGCGCCGCCACCGCGTGCGCGAGCAGGGTCGGGTCCTCACACCGCAGGAACGACGAAGCCATCCCGACACGCAGCTGACCGTGCCGCCGGGCGACATCGTTGATCAAGTACGTCAAACCTTGGGGAACAGGGGTTTTCGAATGGTGCTCGAAGAACGCGTGCAGCGCGCCCGCGGTGCGGCCGGTATCCAGCGCGTGCCGGATCGATGCTTCGCTGACCCGGTACACCATCGCGGCGCCGGCCGATTCCACCGCAGCCACCGCTGCGAGTTCGTCGGCCAGCTCGCGTTGCAGCGGCCCGGGAACCACCACGGTCAGGTCGGCCTGCACCAGGAAGTGATCGATCGGTGTGGGCAGGACCTTGCCCATTGCGTCGACGGCGGCATCGTCGCCGCCCGTGAGCAGCACCCGTGCCGGTGTGCTCAATGCGCCGCGGCCGACCAGGCCAAGGGCGTGCGCCTCGTCGAGCAGGTGCGCGATGGGTTCAGGCTGCAGGCGCGCCGCCCACCGGGGCCGCTGCCAGATCAGCGCCTGCGAGGCGTGCAGTGCATCCACGCCCGACCCGGGTGGCAACCCGGCCAGCAATTCCAACAGCAGCCGCCGGTCCAGCGGAGCCGCGGTCGAGTACAGCGAATCGGACAGTGCCGCATAGGCTTTTCCGTCGGGCCCGCGGCTGCCGATCAGGCCCGGTCGGGACGGCAGCTCGAGCCAGGTAGTGGCCAGCAGATGCCAGCGTGCGGCGGTCGGCGTCTCGAGGAACCGGTCGGCGGCCACCGTCGGTGTCCAGTACGGGCCGGAGCCGTCCGGTGGTTCCGGATCGGGCGTGCCGCTGGCGATCAGACCGGCGGCCGAACTGATCTCGAGGACCAGCCCGAGGCGTTGTTCGTCGATCCCGGTGAGTTTGCTCAGCCGCTTTGCTTCGCGTACCCCAAGCCCGCCGCTGCGCAGCTCGGGAACTGGTGCGGCGGAGAGGCTTTCGATCACGAGCTCGATCTCGCGGATCACGTCAAGCAGGGCACCTGCGGCGGCGGCATCGGTATCGGCGACGGTGGTGGTGCTGGCCACCGGGTCAGGGGCGCTCAGATGCACCGGGCCGGGTTCCTCACCACGCAGCACCTGACCGACGTGGCGGGGCAGGATCACCGTCTCCGCGTCGAGCTGGCGCAACAGTCCGGCCGCCAGTAGCCGCGGTACCGGACGGTCGGCGGGCGTGCCCGGCGCGGCGTCGCGGGTGCGGCCGACCGGTGAGCCCATCAGCAACCGCTCCAGTAACTCCGTCTGTGGTTCGTCGAGCGCATCGATGGCCGCCGAGATCTCGGCGCCGGACTTCGCGGAGTCCTCCAGGATGGCCTGCCCGGGGTACCAGGGCAGCCCGGCGGCGGCCTCTGCCGATACCCGGACTGCGGCGTCGTTGCCCCACACCAGGGCCCGCTCGCGCAGATCGTCCAGTGCGATCAGCACCGACTGCTTGTCCGCCCGTTTGCCGATCAGGGCGACGAGCTTGGCCACCGGAACGGCCGTGGTCTCGGCATGGAGCACCAACAACGCATCGAGGACCGCCAGCCGCAGGAAGTCCAGCTCGTCGGTGGCAGCCTTGACCGACTGGCGGGCCACCGCCCGGGCAGCCAGGGCCGCGATGCTGCCGGGTGCGGGTTGGGCGAGGTCGGGCCGTAGTTCCAGGAGGCGGATCAGCCGGTCGTCGGGCAGATCGGCCAGCCAGGCACCCAGTGGCACACCGGGGTTGTTTTCCCGGGTCGCTTCGCTCCTGCCCGCGTGGGCCTTTTCCCGGGTCGCTTCGCTCCTGCCCGCCGGTCCGGACTCGTCAGTCATTGTTGACCAGCGTAAAACAGCCGCCTGTGTGCACAACCCGGCCGTAGGAGTGTCAGAATGTTGCCGTGGCTGAGAAGAAGACTCCGTACGTCGACAACGGCTGGCCGACCCGCGATCCCGATGACCACGCTGTCAGCGAGCTGGCAGCCGATCGGGTGGGCGCGCTGTCCCCGTTCGGCGACGTCACGTTCCCGCTGCCCGCGTCCGAACTGCCGTATCTGCATCCGGTCACCGTCGTCAACAAGTAACCGGTGACCAGCGGACCGCAGCCTCGCCTCTCGCACCTTGACGAGCACGGTGCGGCGCGCATGGTCGACGTCACCGAGAAGGCCGCGACCACCCGCACCGCGGTGGCGGCCGGCGCTGTTCACACCACCGCCGAGGTGGTCGTCCTCATCGCCTCCGGAGGCCTGCCCAAGGGCGACGCCCTGGCGACCGCCCGGGTGGCCGGCATCCTGGCCGCCAAGCGCACCAGTGACCTCATCCCGCTGTGCCACCACCTCGGGCTGACCGGGGTGGACATCGAGTTCGCGATCGGCGAGACCGAGGTGGGTGTGACCGCCTCGGTGCGCACCACCGATCGCACGGGTGTCGAAATGGAAGCGTTGACCGCCGTCAGCGTCGCGGCCCTGACGGTCTACGACATGATCAAAGCCGTCGACCCCGCCGCCCGCCTCGACGACATCCGGGTGCTCCGCAAGGAGGGCGGCAAGACCGGCCTGTGGGTGCGTCCGACGTGACTCGGTCCGCACGGGTCGTGATCGCCTCCACCAGGGCCGCGACCGGTGTGTACGAGGACCGGTGCGGGCCCGTCGTCGTAGCCTGGCTTGCCGAGCGCGGATTCAACGTCCCCGATCCGATCGTGGTGGTCGACGGCAGCGCTGTCGGCGACGCCCTGCGCGGGGCGGTCGACGCGGGATCGGACGTTGTGATCACCTCCGGCGGCACGGGGATATCACCGACCGACGCCACCCCGGAGGCCACGCTCAGCGTCCTCGACTACCAAATCCCTGGACTTGCCGATGCGATCCGCCGCTCCGGGCTGCCCAAGGTGCCGACGTCGGTGCTCTCCCGCGGCGTGTGCGGCGTCGCCGGGCGCACACTGGTGGTCAACCTGCCGGGTTCCCCTGGCGGCGTACGCGACGGGCTGTCGGTGCTCGCCGACGTTCTCGACCACGCGCTGGACCAACTCTCCGGAGGAGACCACCGCTCATGACACGCATCCTGCGGGCCGCGCTCGTCGAAGGCCCGATCTCACTGACTGAGCACGAGGAACTCGTCGCCAGTGATGCCGCCGGCGCGGTGGTCGGGTTCTCCGGGGTGGTGCGCAACCACGACGGTGGCCGGGATGTGGTGCAGCTGGACTACTCCGCGCACCCGTTGGCCGAGCAGACGTTGTTCGAGGCGCTCGCGGAGGTGGCCGCGCAGTCTCCCGGCGTGCGGGCGATCGCCGCCAGCCATCGGGTTGGCACGCTGCACATCGGGGATGCCGCCCTGGTGGCCGCCGTGGCGGCCGACCACCGCGGGGCGGCGTTCGAGGCGTGTGCGCTACTCGTCGACACCGTCAAGGCACGGTTACCGGTGTGGAAGCACCAGTTCTTCGCCGACGGAACCGACGAGTGGGTGAACTCGGCCTGAGCCGCTCTTACTGAGCCGGTGCGGCAGCAGGGTCCACGAGGGGCGCGGGTGCGGCAGGGGCCGGTGCGGGAGCACCGGGGCCCGGCAGCGGAGCGTTCGGGTCGCCAGGAGCCACGCCCATGCTCGGGTCGTTGGTCACCGGAGTGTTCAGCGGCCGCTGGGTCAGCGCCAGCAGTGCGTCACCCTTGCTGACCTGCTGAGTCTGGATCGCGTGCCACAGCTCCTTGAGATACGTGACATTCGGACCGTCTTGCGGGCCCTCAGGCTGGTCGCTGGTGCCCGGCGGGAGGTTCTCCGGGCTCGTCAGGTGCGGAACACCGTCGGGCAGCTGGCCGGCCGGGCTGGCCGCCACCACGGTGGTGCCGGCCGTGGGTGCCGCGGCAGGATCAGCCGGGGCGGGGGCCGGCGGCAGCGCGGGCGGAACCGCCGGGTCGGCCGGGTCGCCCGGGGCCTGCGGGAGGAAATGGATCGACGACGCCTGAACCGTGATGGTCTGCTCGTCAGGGGCGGGCACCTGCAGAGCGGTATCGACGACGGGCTCGGCGGCCGGCGGGGCGATCTCCTGGGAGACCGCGACGACGTCCGGATGCCCAGCGGGCGGCAGGTCCTGGGGGGCCGGCGGGAGATCGTGGGGGGCCGGGGGAAGGTCCTGGGGTGCCGGCGGCAGGTCCTGCGGGGCGGGCGGCAGGTCGACCGGTGCGGGGGGCAGATCCTGGGGGGCCGGCGGCAGATCCTGGGGCGCGGGCGCCAAGTCTTGCGGGGCGGGCGGCAGGTCGACCGGCGCGGGGGGCAGATCCTGCGGCGCGGGCGGCAAGTCGGCCGGAGCATCCGGAGCCGGAGCGTCGGGGGCCGGCGTGTCGAACGCCGCGGCTTGCACCGGCAGGGCGTCGGGAGCGGGCTCGTTCACCACGTTGCGCGGCGTCGCACCCGACAAGCCGCGACCGCACACCGGCCAGGCACCGCGGCCCTGAGTGGCCAGCACGTGCTCGGCGATGGCGATCTGCTGGTCCTTGGTGGCCATGTTGGCAGCCGGGGCGAACTGACCGCCACCGTGCGCGGCCCAGGTGCCGGGGGAGAACTGCAGGCCACCCTGGTAACCGTTACCGGTGTTGATGGCCCAGTTGCCGCCGGACTCGCAGCGGGCTACCTGATCCCACTCGGTATCGGGAGCCGCTTGGGCTTGGCCGGCGAAGGCCAGGCTGCCGCCTCCGATGACCGCACCGGTAACCGCGATTTTGGCGACACTGACAGACGATGAAGTGGGCTTGCGATGCCGTCCACTCATATGGCGATGTATTCCTCTCTTCGATGCGCCTGCGAGGTCAGCTGTCGGGTTCGGGCTGGAGAGGTCGCCCGGCCGTCGTCGTCTCTGGTGGAAACGATGTCGGCTTCACCCCAAGGAACCGCGAGCGGTTCCTGGTCCTATCGGTGGACCGGTGGGTCCCCCGCCTCCATCCATGGTTCTCGTTGGTCCCTCCGCTCCTTGGATGGAGCTCAGCGCTGAGAGCGGAGAGGGTCTTCCCCCGGTTGAGGGGGTGGACCTTGCAGAGACGCTAACGGCAACCGAGAGTGCCGTCACCTTTTGCGTTTTCGGGCGTTTCTGCTACTGGCAAACCTTAGAAAAGGTTAAAGCCCCATGACAATTCGGCGTTCGCCCAGGTAGGTCAGACGGAAAATTCCCCCGCGGCCATCTCGTTACCTGATCGTGATGTGACGTAAATCACGATCATCCCCCGGCAAACGGGGGTAGCACGTCGAGGGTCTGGCCCGATCGCAGTTCAGTGGCCTGATTGCGGACCGCGATGCCGTCGCACAGATATGAACACCGCTGTAACACCTCCGCCAATTTGTCACTGCGGCAACGCAGTTCGTTCACCACATCGGCGACGGTGGCGCCGTGGGGCACGTTGAGCAGGTCGGAGTCCGCGCCCGCGGCGGCCCGAGCCGCAGCGAAGAAACGCACAGTCACTTCCACCGGCGCCGTCACCTCAGCCACCGATCGCGCTCATCGGCCGTTGGGGTTGTACGAATCCCGGGTCGTTGATGCCGTGGCCAGCCGCCTTGCGCCACATCGCGGCGCGCCAGACCAACTCCAGTGCGTCGTCGTCGGCGCCGTTGCGCAGCAGCGCCCGCAGATCGGTTTCCTCCGCGGCGAACAGACAGTTACGAATCTGCCCGTCCGCGGTCAGGCGGGTCCGATCGCAGGCCGAGCAGAATGCGTGCGAGACCGACGCGATGATGCCGACGGTGGCTGGTCCGCCGTTGACGTGCCACAGCTGGGCCGGCGCGGATCCGCGTGGCGCCGGGTCGGTGGTCAGGTCGAAGTGCGCGGCCAGGGCCGCGAAGATCTGGTCGGCCCCCAGGTTGGTGTCACGACGCCACTGGTGTCCGGCATCCAGCGGCATCTGCTCGATGATGCGCAGCTGGTAGCCGTACCGCAGGCAGTAGTCCAGCAGCTCGACGGCATCCGACAGACCGCTCACCGGATCCAGCACCGCGTTGACCTTCACCGGCCCCAGCCCGGCAGCGGCCGCCGCAGACAGGCCGTCGAGGACATCGGCGAGCCGGTCGCGGCGGGTGATGGCGGCGAAATGAGCGGCGTCGAGGCTGTCCAGCGAGACGTTGACGCGGTCCAGGCCCGCGTCGGCCAGGGCCTGGGCGCGCCGGGCCAGCCCCACCGCGTTGGTGGTCAGCGCGATCTCGGGGCGCGGGCGCAGAGCGGCCACTTCGGCCACCACCTCCTCCAGTCCCCGATACAGCAGTGGCTCCCCGCCGGTGAAGCGGACACTGTCGATACCGAGCCGGGTGACGGCCAACGCCAGCAGCCTGGCCAGCTCGTCGCGGGTCAGCAGCTCCTCGCCGGGCAGCCAGTCCAGCCCCTCGGCCGGCATGCAATAGGTGCAGCGCAGATTGCACCGATCCGTCAGCGATACCCGCAGGTCGGTGGCGACCCGGCCGAAGGTGTCGACCAGCGGGCCGCTGCGGGGCATCTCGGCGGAGAAGTCTTCGGCGTCGCGGCGGATTGCCGGCAGACCGAGCGACGTCATTGTCATACCGCCACCCGAGGCTGGCCGGCGGGGACGATCTCCTTGCCCAACGGCATCAGCGAGACCGGAATGAGTTTGAGGTTGGCCAGCGCCAGCGGGATTCCGATGATCGTGATCGCCATCGCGGCCGCGCTGACCAGGTGCCCGATCGCCAACCACAGCCCGAACAGCAGCACCCAGATCACGTTGCCGACGAGAGCGCCGGGGCGCGGGCCGGGCTTATCGACGATGGTTCGCCCGAACGGCCACAGCGCGTAGTCGGCGATCCGCAGCGCGGCGAAGCCGAAGGGGATGGTGACGATCAGAACGAAGCAGACAAGCGCGGCCAGCAGGTAGCCAAGGGCAAGCCATAGCCCGCCGAATAGCAACCAGACGACGTTCAAGATCAGGCGCATGTCTCCTCCAGCGGTTTGCCCAGCCTACCGAACTAAACGGGGGTGCTGGGCCCCCCTCTTCCCGAGTAGGATCACCGACACGCGTCCTGCACCGGCGGGACGCTTCGTCATGTTGTCATGGACCCGTTAGACAAGCAGGTGAGACCAGTGCCGACCGGCAAGGTGAAGTGGTACGACGCCGAGAAGGGATTCGGCTTCCTGTCCCAAGAGGACGGCGAGGACGTCTATGTCCGTGCGTCGGCCCTGCCCGACGGCATCGAGGGTCTCAAGGCCGGCCAGAAGGTCGAGTTCGGTCTCGCTTCCGGGCGCCGCGGGCCGCAAGCGCTGAGCGTCAAGTTGATTGACCCTCCGCCGAGCCTGACCCGGACGCGACGTGAGGCCACCCCGGTCGAACGCAAGCACACCCCGGACGAATTGCACGGCATGGTCGAGGACATGATCACGCTGCTGGAAGGCGCGGTGCAGCCCGAGCTGCGCAAGGGGCGTTATCCGGATCGCAAGGTTGCCCGGCGGGTGTCCGAGGTGGTCAAGGCGGTTGCCCGGGAGCTCGACGCCTAGCCTGCGGCAGGGGAGACTGGCCGGGTGGGTGCCTATGTTGCCGGCGGCGGCGAATTCAAGCGCGATACCAACTACATCACCACCCGGATCACCGCTGACGGTGCCGACGGGTATCCCGTCGAGCCCGGTCGCTATCGCCTGATCGTCGCCAGGGCATGCCCGTGGGCGAATCGGGCGATCATCGTGCGCCGGCTGCTCGGCCTGGAAGATGCGCTGTCGATCGGGTTCTGCGGGCCGACGCACGACGAGCGCAGCTGGACCTTTGATCTCGATCCCGGCGGCGTCGACCCGGTGCTCAAGATTCCGCGGCTGCAGGATGCGTACTTCGCCCGCGATCCCGACTATCCCAAGGGCATCACCGTCCCGGCGATCGTTGAGGTCGCCACCGGCCAGGTGGTCACCAACGACTTCGCCCAGATGACGTTGGACTTCTCCACGCAGTGGCAGGCCTACCATCGCGACGGCGCGCCGCAGCTGTACCCCGATCCGTTGCGCAACGAGATCGACGAGGTCGCCCAGCGGATCTACACCGAGGTCAACAACGGCGTGTATCGCTGCGGGTTCGCCGGTTCACAGGAGTCCTACGAGGCGGCCTACGACCGGTTGTTCGCCGCGCTGGACTGGCTCACCGAGCGGCTGGCCGACCGGCGATATCTGGTCGGTGACACCATCACCGAGGCCGATGTGCGGCTGTTCACGACGCTAGCCCGCTTCGACCCGGTGTATCACGGGCATTTCAAGTGCAATCGGGCCAAGCTGGACGAGATGCCGGTGCTGTGGGCTTATGCCCGAGACCTGTTCCAGACTCCGGGGTTCGGCGACACCACCGACTTCGTCCAGATCAAGCAGCACTACTACATCGTGCACGCCGACATCAATCCCACCCGGATTGTCCCGAAGGGGCCTGAACTGTCCGGCTGGTTGTCACCGCACGGGCGAGAGTCCTTGGGCGGCAGGCCATTCGGCGACGGCACCCCGCCGGGGCCAACGCGCGCGGGTGAGCGGGTGCCGGCCGGGCACGGCGCGACCGTCGCCTAGGGCCAGACCAGTCGCACCGACCACTCGGCGTGCGGTGCGTCGCGCAGATCACCACTCGGGTCCTGCACCAGGGTGAGCAGCTGAACGACCACCCCGGTGAGCTTGCCGCGTTGCGGGTCGACAGTCGGAATCGTCACGGCCAATTCGGTATTGGGCCGGAAGAGGGTGGTCGTCGAGTTCCGCTCGTCTTCGTAGACCCGCAGCAGCCGCCAAGGTGCCCGCCCGATGGAGGTCGGCACCGACAGCTGGACGGGATAGCGCTCGGTGACCGACAGTTGGCCCTGGGTCCGCGGGTTCTGGCAGTCGTTGAGGTTCACCACATTGCAGTAGACGAACGGCCCGACCCGCACCGACTGCCCATGCGAGTACGCGCTGATCTCGGGCAGCTTCGATCCGGAGTCGCGAGTCAGCGCCCACGCGCCGACCCCGGCGCCGATCGACGCCAGCACGACCATCACCACCAGAAGCCAGCGGGTCAACTTCGTCACCGGTTGGTCACCGCCGATGCCCCTTCCGGTTCGGCAAGCACCGGACGGTTGCCGCCGAAACCAGGGATCAATGAATCGCCGCGATAGCTGACGATGGTCTGGGCCAGGCCGAGGATCAGCAGCGCGCTGATCGCGGTGAAGCCCACCCACAGCTGGGTGGACACCAGCACGCCGAGCGCACCGCCGAGCACCCAGGCCAGCTGCAGCACCGACTCCGAACGTCCGAACGCCGACGCCCGCGACTCCTCGGGCAGGTCGTCCTGCAACGACGCATCCAGTGACGCCTTGGCGATCGCGGTCGATCCCGAGGTGATCAACGCGGCCACCGCCACGACGATCAGGTTGCCGGTCACCGCGGCCACCAGAGCCACCACCGTCACCGCCACCGTCATGCGTGCGACCAGCATCGCCGGCCGGCCCAGCTTCATCCGAGCCGCAGTGAAGTTGCCCGCGAAGTTCCCGATCCCGGCCGCCGCGCCGATCAGGCCCAGCATGGCCAACTGTTCCCAGCTGCTGGCGTTATGGGACTTGGCGACGAAGGCCGGGTACAGGAACAGGAAGCCCACCATCGCCTTGATCGTGCAGTTACCCCACAGTGAGGTGATGATGTTGCGACCCAACGGCTGTCGCCGTGCGCCCGCCTTCGTGGCCGGTTCGTGGTCGTGCCGGTGCAACGCCCCGGTGTCGCCGTGATAGGTCAGGGTGGCCGGCACTTCGCCTTCGGTCACCTCCACCCAGCGCGGGATCCGCATCGACCAGGAGGCGCCGGCGACGGAGATGAAGACGACGACGAACAATGCGCCGGGCAGTTGGAAGACCGTGGTGAGTAGATATTCCGCCCCGGCGGCGATCCCGCCGCCGACGATGGTGCCGCCGATCAGGCCGAACATCGTCAGTCGTGAGTTCACCCGGACCAGGTCGATCGTCGGTGGCATGACGCGCGGGGTGACCGCGCTGCGCAGCACGCTGAAGGACTTCGACAACACCATCATTCCCAGCGCACAGGGGTAGAGCACCCACGACGGGTAACTGCCGCTGGCGCCGTCGTAGTTCATGATCAGCACGATCCCCAGCGCGGTGCGCAGGATGAACGACATCGCCAACGCCGCGCGTCTGCCGTGTTGCACGCGGTCCAGTGCGGGCCCGATCAGCGGCGCGATCACCGCGAACGGTGCGATCGTGATGAGCAGGTACAGCGCGACCTTGCCCTTGCTCTCCCCGGAAGCGGCGGCGAAGAACAGCGTGTTGGCCAGGGCGACCGCCATGGCCGAGTCCACTGCGAAGTTGGCCACCACCGGCCACGTGAGTGCGGTCAGGCCGGACTTGTCGGCACCGTCGGCTGTGGCGGCCCGGTGCACCATCGAATACATCCGCGACCCCATCTCGCGGCTGCGCATCGCCGCGGCGCGGGTGACGGTGACGCGTTCGCCCGAATTACTGCCGCCGCCGCCACGCGAGCCCGGCGGCGGACCCGACAGGTTCTCGGTGCGCTGATCCTGATCGCCCAGTGGCGGCAGGTAGCGGTTGGCGCTGGGGATCGGATTGGATCGCCGGGTGGCTCCGGAACGGCGGAAGCCCTCCCCGTCGCTGGGGTAGTTGGCCATCCCGGGGTGTTCGTCGGGGGCGCCGGCCGACGAGCGGCGATCCGGCCCGAAAGCCGGATTCCCGCGGGGTTCGTCACGCCGGCGTCCAGACACGCCACGATTGTCCCCCATAGCGGCATGTGCGGCGCGCACGTGACCGGTGTGGCTGCGGACACGGGCCGTGAGGCAAGATTAGTGACGATGGACAGCTCGATCGACTCCGCAGAACCCACGGCTCCGGTCCACGACGGCGCGCCGTCGGACGCGGCTGCCGCCGTACTGAGCGGCGCCGTGGACCAGGCGCGGCAGGCGATCGTGGAGTTCAGTGGCGACACCGTGGGCGAGTACCTCGGCGTCAGCTTCGAGGACGAGTCCGCGGCAACCCACCGCTTCCTGGCGAAAATGCCCGGCTATCAGGGCTGGCAGTGGGCGGTGGTGGTGGCATGCCCCGGCGCCGATCACGCAACGGTCAGCGAAGTCGTGCTGGTGCCCGGCCCGACGGCACTGCTGGCTCCGGCCTGGGTGCCGTGGGAGGAGCGCATCAAGCCGGGCGACCTGGGCCCGGGTGACCTCCTTGCGCCGCTCAAGGACGATCCGCGGCTGGCGCCGGGATATACCGCGACCGGTGACCCCGCGATCGACGACGTCGCCTACGAAGTCGGGTTCGGCCGCCGCCAGGTGCTCAGCGCCTTCGGCCGCGACGAGACCGCGCAGCGCTGGCATGACGGCGACCACGGCCCCGGCGCACCGATGGCCCGCGGGACCAAGCGGGTGTGCCGCGATTGCGGATTCATGGTTCCGCTCGCCGGTGGGCTCGGCGCCATGTTCGGGGTGTGCTGCAACGAGATGTCCGCCGACGCGCGCGTCGTCGATTTCGAGTACGGCTGCGGCGCGCATTCGGACACCCCGCCTGCCCCGGGCAGCGGATCGCCGTTGTACGACCCCTATGACGACGGGGTGATCGAGGTCGTCGAAGTCGCCGAGAGTCTCGAGACGGTCGCCGAAGTCCCGACGGTCGCTGACAGTGCCGACACGGTCGAGAGTGTCGAGACGGTCGAGAGTCCCGAGACGGTCGAACAGACTTAGCCTTCGGCGGCGGCCTTGATGCGCGCCAGAGACGTGTTCATTCCTTCGACGAGTTCCTTCTCGAAGCCCGGGACCCCGCCCAAGACCGCGTTGACCGTCATGGTCGAGACGGCCTTGACGCCGTTCTCGGCATGCCGGGTCTCGACGACACGCGTGCCGGTGGCGGTCGCCTCGAGCTCATAGCACCAGACGGTGTTGTTGGCATTGACCCGGAATGCCAACTTGCGCTCCGGGATCAGCTCGGTGATCGTCGACGTCGTCGGCCAGAACAGGTTGTTGCGGCGGTTGAGGTTGACGGTGCGAGTGCCCGGGCGGACCTCGCCGAGTGGCTTCATCAGCCGGCACTGCGGGCTCCACTTGGGCATGTTGCCCAGGTTCGAAATCAGGGACCACACCTTGCTCACCGGAGCATTGATGTCGATCTCTGCTTGTAATAGCGGCGCTGCCATCACTTCTCCTTGTTGTTGGTTGATCAATCGGTGCGCGGCGCCCGCCCGGTTTCCAAGCCGGTCTGCGCTCCCCGCGCACCGCGCCGGGCAGCGGTGCGCTGCCAGAGGAATATCGACGTGCCGACAACTCCGGTGCCCAGTCCCGCAATCACGATGGGTCGCCATGATTCCAGGGCCCCGACGGTGAACGCGGCGATGGTGGCAAGCGCCCACAGCGCAGCGCCGGCGACGATGACCGGCCACGGATCCAGCAGCGCCGCGGGCAGCGCCGGCGGCGCAGGTTCGGCCGTCGGTGGCGGGCTGGGCTCGCGCTGTTCGGAAGGCATTGTCGTCCAAGGTAACCGATCGGGTGGGCGGCCCGCTCAGCACCGCGGCAGTTGCCTGGTTCATCATTGATCGGGTGTTGGTGTGTCGTAGTGTTTGCGATTGTGTTGGACGGTGACCTGCGGCTTGCCAGTGATTTGTCGCTGGCTGTCATGCGGTTGGCGCGCCAGTTGCGCTTCCGCCGGCCCGAGTCGCCGGTCACCCTTTCGCAGTTGTCCGCTCTTGCCACCCTGGCCAAAGACGGGGCCATGACGCCCGGCGCGCTGGCCGTCAAGGAACGGGTTCGGCCGCCGTCGATGACTCGGGTGATCGCCTCGCTGGTCGACCTTGGGTTGGTGGTGCGCAGGTCGCATCCCGCCGACGGCCGCCAGGTGCTGGTGGCGGTGTCCGAGGCCGGTGGCGAGCTGGTCGACAGCGAGCGCCAGGCCAGCCAGGAGTGGCTGCGCGCCCGGCTGGCGACCCTGAACAGCGAGGATCGCGGCACCCTGTTGCGCGCCGCGGACCTGATGACCGTGCTCGTCGACGAAGACGCGTGAGCGGCAACGCTTTTGGGGCGTTCGATGTTGTCGACATCACCGACCCCGCTGATCTCCGGGTCGACGACTTTCGCGACCTCAACAGTGTCGACCGCAGACCGGATCTGCCGAGCGGCAAAGGGCTGGTGATCGCCGAGGGCGTGCTGGTGGCTAGGCGCATGATCGCCTCGCGGTTCACCCCGCACGCCTTTCTGGGCACCGACCGCCGCCTGGCCGAACTGGGCGACGATCGCAGCTGGGTACGGGCCCCGTTCTATCGCGCCTCAGCCGAGGTGATGGCCGAGGTGGTCGGCTTCCACCTCAATCGGGGTGTGCTGGCCGCGGCGCGTCGGCCCCCTGAGCTGACGCCGACCGAGGTGCTTGACGGCGCCCGGACGGTCGCCGTCCTGGAGGGCGTCAACGACCACGAGAACCTCGGGTCGATCTTCCGCAACGCGGCCGGGCTTGGCGTGGACGCGGTCATCTTCGGCACCGGCTGTGCCGACCCGCTCTACCGGCGCGCGGTGCGGGTGTCGATGGGCCATGCCCTTCTGGTGCCCTTCGCGCGTGCGCAGCAGTGGCCGGCCGACCTCGCTGAACTACGCCGGAGAGGTTTCCGGCTGCTGGCCATGACGCCCGATCCAGCGGCCCAGACCCTGGCCGAGGCGACGGCCGACCTGTCCGATCAGAAGGTCGCGGTGTTGGTCGGTGCCGAGGGGCCGGGGCTTACCGAGACGGCGATGCGGGCCAGCGATGTCCGGGTCCGTATCCCGATGTCGCGGGGTACCGATTCGCTCAATGTCGCGACCGCGGCGGCGTTGGCGTTCTACGAACGGGCGCGCGCTGGCTAGGCTTCTTCCGGCGGGCAGGAGCGAAGCGACCCGGGAGGAGGCCCCGCATGAATGACCAATCGACGCCATGGGGGACCGGCCTGACCGTGTCGGCATTCGTCGCCGGAATCACCGGCGCCGCGATTGTGGTGCTCAGCCTGGGCATGATCCGCGTGCATCCGCTGGTGGCAATCGTGCTCAACATGATTGCGGTCGGCGGCCTGGCACCCACACTGTGGGGCTGGCGAGGCATTCCGGTACGGCGCTGGTTCGTTCTTGGCGCCGGTATCGGTGTCGCCGGCGGCTGGGTGACGCTACTGGCGCTGGTCGCGGCGCGCTAGCTGGAGATCAGCGCTCGCCGCTGGAACGCACGCCCAGCAGGACGTCCTCCCAGCCGGGTACTGCGGGCTTGGCCTTGGCGCGCCTGGCGCGGGGGGCCGGAGTGGGAGCAGGTGCTGGGGCCGGCGTCTCCTCGACCGGAGCCGGTGCGGGTTGCGGCTGCTCCTCGAAATCCAGCTGTGCGACGGGAGCGACAGGCCGCAGCACCGGACGTTCGAACCCCGGGTCGATCAGCTCGCTGGCGGCGTCGTCGAGGGCAGCGACCGTGCCGCCGTGTGCACCCGGGCTGAAGCGGAAATGGGCGGCGTTGTCGGACAACCCGGCCTGCCAGGCTATCTGCACTACCCAGCGGCCGTCTTCGCCGCGCCACGCATCCCACTCCGTCGCCTCAGGGTTGAGGCCGCGCGCCACCAGGGCGCTCGTGATCGACTCCTGCAGCGATCTCACCGCCGGCCCGTCGGCGAGGACCGGGTGGGCGGCGGAGGCCAGCTCGGCTGCTCGCGCGCGCTCCAAAAGCACCGGGTGGGCGAAACGCTCGACCTTGGTGATGTCCATGCCGGATGATTCGGCAACTTGCTCGACGGATGCACCCGCACGGATGCGCGCCTGAATGTCTCTGGGCCGCAACATGCCTTTGACCTCTTTGTCCCTCAGGGTCTGGCCCAGTGACCGGTCGCCGCGGATAGCGGCGCGCAGTCGATCGTCGACGTGCAGGGTGAACTTGTCGGCCGGGTCGGGACCTTCACAGATGATGTGCCTGCCGTCGACATCGAGTCCGATCACCCTGAGTTCCCGCATGTCGACCTCCTTCTCCGTCCGGAATTTAACCCAGGCGATGGAATATAACGGTTAGGACACGCCGAGCTTTCTTACAGGCTTTCCACAACCCAGTCCACGCACTGCGTGAGCGCAGAGACATCATCGGGCTCGATTGCCGGGAACATCGCGATGCGCAGCTGATTGCGGCCCAGTTTGCGGTACGGCTCGGTGTCGACGATGCCGTTGGCTCGCAGCACCTTGGCCACCGCGGCGGCGTCGACCGCATCATCGAAGTCGATGGTCCCCACCACCTGCGAACGCAGGGCGGGATCGGTGACGAACGGGGTGGCGAACGATGACGCCTCCGCCCACGAGTACAGCCGCTGCGACGAATCGGCGGTGCGCTTGACCGCCCAGTCCAGCCCGCCGTTGCCGAGCATCCAGTCGATCTGTTCGGCCATCAGCACCAGCGTGCTGATCGCCGGGGTGTTGTAGGTCTGGTTCTTCAGGCTGTTGTCCACTGCGATCGGCAGCGACAGGAAGTCGGGTACCCAGCGGCCGCCGGCGGCGATGGACTCGATGCGCGCCAGCGCCGCGGGGGACACGACCGCCAGCCACAGTCCGCCGTCACTGGCGAAGTTCTTCTGCGGTGCGAAGTAGTACGCGTCGACGTCATGGATGTCGACGGGCAGCCCGCCGGCCCCCGAGGTGGCGTCGATGAGGACCAGGGCGTTCCCGGAGTCCGCCGGACGGCGCACCGGGACAGCGACGCCGGTCGAGGTCTCGTTGTGCGCCCAGGCGATGGCGTCAACCGAGGGGTCGGACTGGAGCTCGGGGGCGCTGCCGGCGTCGGCCTTGATGACGATCGGGTCGTCGATGAACGGGTTGGCGGTGGCGGCCGAGGCGAACTTCGCGGAGAACTCGCCGTAGGTGTGGTGCAGCGACCTCTTCTCGATCAGGCCGAATGCGGCGGCGTCCCAGAATGCGGTCGCGCCGCCGTTGCCCAGGATCACCTCATAGCCGTCGGGCAGCGAGAAGAACTCGCGCAGTCCGTCACGGACCCGTCCGACCAGGTTCTTCACTGGGGCCTGGCGGTGCGAGGTGCCGAAGAGGGCGGCCGAGTCGCTCAAAGCCTGCAGTTGCTCGGGACGCACCTTCGAGGGGCCGCAGCCGAAGCGGCCGTCGACGGGCTTGAGGGAATCGGGGATCACGAGATCAGCCATGCCTCAAGCCTAGGAGTCCGCGCGAGTGCTTTTGACACCGAGGCGCACTCCAAGGCGTTCAGCACACCCGAAAACGGGTATGGACAAGTATGCGATACCGACGGTACTGTGTGGACAACACCCGCCCAAATGTAAACCTCTCTGAGGAGACTGCCATGGCGAGAACCAAGATCATCCGGCGCTGGCGCCGCAACATGGACGTGCAGGACGACATCGCGTATGTCGAGACGCTGACCACCCTCTCCGAGGCTTCAGTGCGCAGAAACTTCAACCCCTACACCGATATCGACTGGGATTCGCCTGAGTTCGCCGTGGTTCCGAACGACGAGCGCTGGATTTTGCCGGCGACCGACCCGATCGGACAGCACCCCTGGTACCAGTCGCAGCCCAAAGAGCGGCAGATCGAAATCGGTATGTGGCGTCAATCCAACGTCGCCAAGGTCGGCTTGCACTTCGAGTCGATCCTCATCCGAGGATTGATGGAGTACGCCTTCTGGACGCCCAACGGTTCGCCGGAATACCGGTACTGCCTGCACGAGGCGGTCGAAGAGTGCAACCACACCATGATGTTTCAGGAGATGGTGAACCACATCGGGGCAGATGTGCCGGGCATGCCTCGCTTGCTGAAGTGGATACAACCGGCGATTCCTCTTGTCGCGGGGCCGCTGCCGATTCCGTTCTGGTTCGGCATCCTCGCCGGCGAGGAGCCCATCGACCACACGCAGAAGAACGTTCTGCGCGAGGGTAAGGCGCTGCACCCGATCATGGAGCGGGTGATGGCCATTCACGTCGCTGAAGAGGCCCGGCATATTTCGTTCGCGCATGAGTATCTGCGCAAGCGGGTGCCGCACCTGCCTCGACGCAAGCGATTCTGGTTGTCGCTCTACGTGCCGGTGGTGATGCGGGTGCTGTGTTCGGCCATCATCGTGCCGCCGAAGGCGTTCTGGAAGGAGTTCGACATCCCACGTTCGGTGCGCAAAGACATCTTCTTCTCCTCGCCGCCATCGCGACAGATGTTGCGTGACATGTTCGGAGATGTCCGGATGCTCGCCACCGACACCGGGTTGATGAACCCGTTGGCCAAGCTCATCTGGCGGATCTGCCGAATTGACGGACCGCCGAGCCGCTACCGTAGCGAGCCGCAGCGCCGGCACGTCGTGAGCGCCGCGTAAGAGCACGCCTATGCCTCACGTCATCACCCAGTCGTGCTGTAGCGACGGGTCCTGCGTCTACGCGTGTCCGGTCAACTGCATCCACCCCAGCCCCGACGAGCCGGGCTTCGCCACCGCCGAGATGCTCTACATCGATCCGGTGGCCTGCGTGGACTGCGGCGCCTGCGTCAGTGCGTGCCCGGTCGGTGCCATCGCGCCCGACACCAGACTGACCGATAAGCAGTTGCCGTTCGTCGCCCTCAACGCCGCCTTCTATCCTGAGCGGCCGGCCGGCGTGAAGCTGCCGCCGACGTCCAAGCTCGCACCGGTGCTGCCCGCGCCCCAGGTGCGCCGCGGCCGGGCGGATCTCACGGTAGCCGTGGTTGGCTCGGGGCCTGCGGGGATGTATGCCGCCGACGAACTGCTCACCCAGAAAGGCGTGCGGGTCAACGTCTTCGACAGGCTGCCCACCCCGTTCGGGCTGGTGCGCGCCGGGGTGGCGCCCGATCACCAGAACACCAAGGGCGTGACGCGGGTCTTCGAGCAGATCAGCGCGCGGTCGAACTTCAACTTCTACCTCAATGTTGAAGCAGGGCGGCATATTTCGCATGCCGAGTTGTTGGATCACCATCATGCCGTGCTGTACACCGTCGGCGCGCCGAACGACCGTAGGCTCGACATCGCCGGGATGGAGCTGCCAGGAACCGGCACCGCTACCGAGACGGTGGCCTGGATCAACGGCCATCCGGACTTCGCCGGGCTGACGGTCGACCTTCGCCACGAACGTGTCGTGGTGATCGGCAACGGCAACGTCGCGCTCGACGTGGCACGAATCTTGACCGCCGACCCAGATGACCTGGCCCGCACCGATATTTCCGATACCGCGCTGGGCGCTCTGTGTGATTCCGCAGTGCGCGAGGTCGTCATCGCCGCGAGGCGCAGGCCGGCCGACTCGGCCTTCACGCTGCCCGAGCTGATCGGGCTGACGTCGACGGCGGAGGTGGTCCTCAGCACCGACGACCACGACCTCGTCGTGCAGGATCTGGCCAGCGCCACCGACCCCGTCACCGTGGGCAAGCTCGAGATCCTGGCCAAATTGCCCGTCGCCGCCGATATCGCCGCGCGCCCGCGAATCCGATTGGCCTACCGGCTGACTCCGCACCGGGTACTCGGCACACGGCGAGTGAGCGGGATCGAGTTCCGCCGTACCGGCACCGACGAGGCGGTACAGCTCGACGCCGGAATGGTGCTGACCTCGATCGGATACCGTGGCGCCCCGATCGCCGGCCTGCCGTTCGACGAGGCCGCCGCCGTCGTCCCCAACCGGGACGGTCGGGTGATCGACCCCGTCACCGGCGCGGCCGTCACCGGCGCATACGTGGCGGGCTGGATCAAGCGCGGCCCAACGGGATTCATCGGAACCAACAAATCCTGTGCCATGCAGACCGTCTCGAGACTGGTCGACGACTTCAATGCCGGGCTGCTCACCGACCCCACCGCGCGGCCGGGGATGCTGGACAAACTGATCCGCTCGCGTCGGCCCGATGTGATCGACGCGGCCGGTTGGCGCGCCATCGACACCGCCGAGACTGCTCGCGGCGCTGCCGAGGGCCGGCCCCGGGTGAAGTTCACCGAGGTGTCCGACATGGTAGCGGCGGCCGCCGCCGCGGCTGACCCGCCGGTGGTCAGACGGTTGCTGGCCGGGCTGTTGCGTTAGGCCTTGTCCCGCAAGTAGTTCAACACCGCGGGCGCAGCATCGCCGACCAGGTTCGGGGCCAACGCGGGTTGGACTGTCGGTCGATTCCCTCCGAAACGAGATATTAGGTTAGCCTGCGCTATGTGGGTATCGCGACAGCGGTAGACGACGCGGCCAAGCTCGCGACGTCCCGAACCGGCCACGGCAGACGCCGTGTCGTCGGTCTGCTGGCGGTCGTCGCTGCCCTACTGCTGGCGTGTGCGCTGAGTCTGGCGGTCGGCACGCAAAACGTCAGCCTCAGCACGGTGTGGCAGGCGGTGACCGACTACACGGATACCGGCGATCAGTGGATCGTGCACGATATGCGGATCCCGCGCACGGTGCTCGGCATCGTCGTGGGGATCGCGCTGGGGCTCAGTGGCGCCCTGATCCAGGGGATCACCCGCAATCCACTTGCCGACACCCAAATTCTGGGGATCAACTCGGGAGCAGGGCTTTTCGTCGTTGCCGCCATCGCTTTCCTCGGTCTGCGCTCGATGTGGTCCCAGATCTGGTGCGCATTTCTGGGTGCCCTGTTCGCGATGACGTTGGTGTATCTGATCGGGATGACGGGCCGAACCATGGTGACACCGGTACGGATGCTGCTGGCCGGTGTCGCGGTCGGTGCGGTGATGGAGGGGGTCTCGTTCTCGATTCGACTGCGGAATCCGAGGGCATTCGACTCGATGCGGTACTGGGATGCCGGTGCACTTGACGGCCGATCACTGTCTGTGGTCGCCGTGGTCACACCTCTCATCGTGCTCGGCGCGTTGGCATGTCTGTATGTCTCTCGGGGACTGAACGCGATAGCACTGGGTGATGACCTCGCTGTTGCCATGGGCGTCAACGTCGTTCGCGCCAGAGTGGTGGGGCTCGTCGCAGTCGCGTTGCTGGCCGGCGCCGCCACCGCGGCGGCGGGACCGATCGGATTCGTCGGCTTGATGGTTCCGCACGCGGTGCGGTGGTTCACCGGCCCCGACTGGCGCTGGATCTGCGCGTACTGCGTGTTCGCCGCTCCAGCGCTGCTACTTGCGGCCGACGTCCTCGGCCGAGTGGTCGTAAAACCGGGTGAGCTGCCCGCTGGCATCGTGACCGCTTTCGTCGGTGCACCGGTGTTGATCTGGCTGGTGCGCCGCAGGAACGCGGCCGCGTTATGACGGCGCCGCAGCCGATCGACTTCGGTCGTCGACAGTTGGTGCTGCGCCGCGAGCCGGCGTTGGCGCTACGGGCGTCGTGGCGCAGCATCGCCACGGTGTCGGCCCTCGGTGCTTGTGCGTTGGCGTTGGCGGTATACGCCGTCGGTGTGGGCCAGTACCCGGTCTCGGTGACGCAGGTGATCGCAATACTGACGGGTCACGATGACAGCTTTGCCAGTGTGCTGGTTCTGCAGTGGCGCATGCCGCGAATTCTGTTGGCACTGTTGATCGGTGTCGCACTCGGCCTCTCTGGCGCGATCTTTCAGGCTTTGACCCGTAATCCGCTTGGCAGTCCCGACGTCATCGGCTTCGACTTCGGTGCCTATACCGGCGCGCTGATAGCGATCGCCGTGTTTGGCGGCGGCTACGCCGCAATTGCCAGCAGTGCGGTGATCGGCGGCCTCGCCACGGCGGTCGTCGTGTACCTGCTCTCCTACAAGAACGGTCTCGCCGGGTTCCGGTTGATCATCGTCGGTATCGCGGTCAGCGCCGTGTTGAGTTCGGTCAGCCAGTGGATCATCCTCAAGATCAAGCTGCATCAGGCGGTTACGGCAGCGATCTGGCAGCAGGGATCACTCAACGGCCTGGAATGGGCTCAGGTGTACCCGATGGCCGGCGTTCTGGTGGTCGCCGTCGCATTATTGTCGGTCGTCGGACCTCAGCTGCCGATCCTGGAGTTGGGCGACGATGCGGCCGGAGCGCTCGGTGTACGGCCCGAACGAGTTCGGCTGGCCTACTTCGGGATCGGGGTGCTGCTGATTGCCATCGCCGCCGCTACTGCGGGCCCGATCTCCTTCGTGGCACTGGCCGCACCGCAGCTGGCCCGCCGGCTCACCGGCGCGCCAGGGGTGGGGCTGATCTCGGCGGGCGCCATGGGTGCCGTGCTGCTGCTGAGCAGCGATGTGATTGCACTGAAGATCTTTGCCCCGACTGAACTTCCGGTTGGCGCCGTCACCGTGACGCTGGGTGGGCTGTACCTGATCTATCTACTCATCGCGCAGGCGCGGAAGGTGTGAGATGACCATAGAGTCGGCGGACGGCCAGGTTCGCCTCGGAGCGCGTGATCTCTCGCTCGGATACGGTGCTCTGCCGATCGTGGCCGGCCTCACCGTCGATATCGCTCCCGGTGCCATCACCGCGATCGTCGGCCCGAATGCTTGTGGGAAGTCAACACTTCTGCGTGGCTTGGCCCGACTGTTGAGCCCGGCCGGCGGGCAGGTGGTTCTCGATGGAACCGATATCAGCGGATTGCGAACCAAGGACGTTGCTCGCCGCCTTGGACTGCTGCCCCAGTCGTCGATCGCACCGGAAGGCATCACCGTTGCCGATCTGGTGACGCGAGGACGCTTCCCGCATCAGAAGATGTTGCGGCAGTTCTCCCGAGCGGACCAGCAGGCCGTTGCCGAAGCGATGGACGCAACGGGAGTAACCCCGATCGCGGGCCGCCCAGTGGATGAACTCTCCGGTGGGCAGCGCCAACGGGTCTGGGTCGCTGTGGTGCTGGCGCAGCAGACTCCGCTGATTCTGCTCGACGAGCCGACCACCTATCTGGACATCGCTCATCAGATCGACCTGCTGGACTTGTTCACCGAGCTCAATATCGAGCAGGGCCGCACTATCGTCGCGGTCCTGCACGACCTGAATCACGCCTGCCGGTTCGCCGACGAGATCATTGCCATGAAAGCCGGATCGATTGTCGCCATGGGGGACCCGTCGGAGATCATCACCGCCGACCTGGTCGAGGCGGTCTATGGTCTGCGCTGCCGGATCATCGAGGATCCAGAGACGGGTACACCACTGGTGATACCCCGGTCATCGGGAAAGTCACTCGCCCGCAAGCGCGGCGGCGTTCCTGGGTGAACGGCGTTATCCGCCGTGGTCAGGAATGGGACAGGTCCTCGACCGGCTTACCCGTTAGCGCGTTACTGAGCTGCGGGACAAGCAGATTCAATGCGTACAGCATGGCTCCGGGTCCGGTGTAGGTCAGTGCGCCGGACAGGGTGGAGTCCGGGCCCGCATACAGGGTTCGGCCGTCCTTGACCACAGCGAGTCGCTGGAACGCCGGCGAATCTTGAAGCTGCTCCTTGGTGAGGCCGTTGACGAACAGCACATCGCCCTCAAGCAGGTCCAGCTTCTCCTGGGAGACATCACCGACGGTGTCCTGCGCATTGAATCCAAGCGAATCGAACAGGGCGCGGCGCGGATCGCCCTTGCCGATCAGATAGGGCGCATTGAGTTCCGAGGTGTAGTCGTTGACCAGCGTTTTGCCGGCGAACTCGGGGTGCGCGGCCTTTGCCTCGGAGATCTTGGCGTTCACTTCGTCGGCAAGTTTCTTGGCCTGGTCGGTACGCCCGAGCGCTTTCCCGGTGGTCAGAAGCTGTACCTCCCAGGGGGTTTCCTCGTCAGGGTAGTCGGCCGACTGGATGACAGTAGGGGCGATTTGCGAAAGGCGGTCGTAGGTCTTTTGGTCGATTGTCTCGTAGATCGCGAAGATGACGTCGGGCTTGGCCGCGGCGATGGCCTCGAAGTTGATCTGGTCGCCCGCCATGGTGGGGACGCCCTTGCCGTCGGTCTCCGCTTTGACCCAGGGGAAATCGTTGTAGTTGTCGAAGAAGGCCCGGGTGGTAACTGGAACGACCCCGAGAGCCAGGACGTAATCTTGGTCGGTCCAACCCGCGGTCACCACCCGTTGTGGATTAGCTGGAACCTTTGTCTCACCGAATTTATGCGAGATGGTCACCGGCTCGGCCGCTACAGAGGAGCTTGCAGCGACGCTCGCGGATTGGGACTTCGTGGTGCCGCCGCAGCCGGTGAGTACCGTCATTCCGATCGCGAAAACAGCCAGGTACGTACCGCTTCGTCGCAGGGATACACCCAATCGCCCGATAAACATTAGGTTAGGATAACCTACTGGTGTGCTGTGAGATATGTAGGGTGGGCGGCGGTGTCGGTTCGGCCAGCGGCAATCGTGCATCGAATGATGCTGGGCGGCACGGTGTATCGCGTCACGAGTGATCAGGCGGGCCTGCATTGGGTGCCGATGGTACGCGTCTGACCAAATCGGCGGGGTTGGGCACCTGGTGTTGCCGGGCACGACCAGGGCGTTTGGCGATTACGTAGGTATAGATTTCAACACTGGGGAGAGTGCTTGTCGGACAACCTGTTTGGCGATGGGATGAGCACCGATCAGGCACCGACAGCCGTCCCGCCATCGAAGAGCGGCGCCGCGATCCTTCGGCGGACGGTCACCCGTAACGCTCGGCTGTTGACCGTAGGCTCCCTGCTGATCTGTGGACACCAGCTTTGTGAGGTGTCGGTCCCGATCCTGATCGGACTGGTGATAAGTCGCGCGGTCGAGACTGGCGACTTCCGACAACTGGTCTCTTGGATGGCCGCACTGGCTGTGCTGTTCGTCCTGTTGACCACCTGCTACCAAAGTGGTGCGCGGTTCCTGATGCGCGCGATCGCCACCGAGGGACATCAGCTTCGTGTCGACCTCGCCGTGCGGATCCTGCACCCGTGGCGGCTACGTACGCCGTTGCGGAGCGGCGAACTGCTGTCGATAGCCAGCACGGACGCGGACAACACTTCCTATCTTTTGGACTACGTGCCACGGATCGCCGGTGCGGTCACCGCGGTCGTGGTCTGTGCTGCTGTGTTGCTGACCATCGACGTACCGTTGGGGCTGCTGGTCCTTATCGGCACGCCAGTGATCCTGGCCGTGCTCCAGTTCGGCGGGCCGGTGATCACCCGCAGGGTCGCTGAACAACAGGAACTGGCCGGCCAGGCGACGGCGGTGTCGGCAGATCTGATCGCCGGCCTTCGCGCGCTGACGGGCATCGGTGCTCAGGATGCAGCCGCATGCCGTTATCGGGCCGTCAGCCAGGAGGCGCTGAGGGCGACCCTTCGGGCCACCCGGTCGCAGAGCATTTTCATCGGGTTCTCCACTGCCATGAGTGCATTGCTGGCGGTCGGGATCGCGGTGACTGCAGGCTGGTTCGCACTGCGCGGCGATATCTCGATCGGCGAGCTGATCACTGTGATCGGGCTGGCACAGTTTCTTCTCGAACCGTTCAACACGATGGCTGAAGTTCCCAGCTGGATCGCCGAAGCGCGCGCGTCGGCGGAGCGGGTCGGTCGGGTCGAGGATGCGCCTGTTGCGCTCTCGCCCGGCGCCGGGGACCTTGGCCCCGGGCCACAGGATCTCGAACTCGTCGATGTGCGACACGGGCCGCTCCACGGCGTCACGCTGTCGGTGGGTGCCGGTGAGATGGTCGGTGTAGTCGCGGTCCGGTCCGCTGACGCCGATGCCATCGTCGCGGTGTTATCGGGACAGTTGACGCCCGATGAGTACAGCGGACGGGTGCTGGTCGGGGGTGTGCCGCTGGAAGAGATCGACCCGGCCCAGTCCAGCCGGGCGCTGCTCGTGGAGCCGCACAAGGCCGACCTGTTCACCGGGTCACTGCGCTCCAACCTGACTGCAGGTGCCCACGCAGCGCCCGACGTGGAGACGGTGGACGCTGCGTTGCGCTGCTCGTGCGCCATTGACGTGGTCGACGTGCATCGCGAGCGTCTCGATCACACAGTCACCGAACGTGGAGCCAGTCTGTCCGGCGGACAGCGCCAACGATTGACGCTCGCCCGGGCCCTGCTGCGCAGGACCCCCGTTCTGGTTCTACACGAGCCCACCACCGCGGTCGACTCGATGACTGAAAGCGCCGTGGCCCAAGGCATTGCTGAGATGCGACACGGTCAAGCCCCGCGGCAGTTCACCACGATGATCGTCACGTGCAGCCCGGCCGTGCTGGCGGCCAGTGATCGCGTTGTGCTGGTGGACGCTGGACGAGTGGTGACAACGGGCTCACACCAGGAGCTGATGGAACGCGCGGACTACCAAGCGGCAGTGTTGCGATGAACGCCCCGGACATTCTGCCTGTCGCCACCGCGCGGCAGACATGGCAGTGGTTGCGGCGCGAATTACGTTCTCGTGCTGGCACGGTCACCGTGATGGTGATCGCCGGATTGGTCGCCGCGGCCACCGCGGTGGTGCCGGTGTACGTGCTCGGTGTGCTCGTCGATCGCATCATCGACCGCTCACCGGTATCGGTCATCGTCACGATCGGGATCATCGTCACGGTGGCCGCCCTCGTCGGTGGGATGGCCAGTGGTGTGTCGAATTATGTGATCGGCCGGTTCGGCGCGGTCGCATTGGCGGATCTGCGGGAGGCGTGCGTCGAGACTGCACTGTCCCTGCCGACGACGACGGTGGAACGAGTTGGCCGGGGAGACATCATCACCCGAGTCAGTACCGACGTCGCGACGATCGCCAAAGCAGTGTCCGACGTGATCCCGACGATGTTCGCCTCGGTTCTGCTGGGGCTGGTGTCGTTGATTGCCATGTTGGGTCTGGACTGGCGGCTGGGATTGGCTGGCGCAGTGGCGATCCCGTTCTACGTGCTGGCGTTGCGCTGGTATCTACCGCGATCGGCGCCCCGTTATGCGCAGGAGCGGCAGGCGATTGGTGAGCGTTCGCAGGTCTTGATGGAAAGCATGGCCGGTTCTGCCACCGTGCACGCCTACGGCATGCACGCCGAACACCAGAGCACTATCGAAGCTGCCTCGGCACGGGTGCGCGATATCTCGATCGGGGTGTTCACGCTGTTCACCCGATTCGTCGGCCGCATCAACCGCGCTGAATTCGTCGGTCTCGCGGTCATTGTGATCGCCGGTTTCTGGCTGGTGAAGAGCGGCTCGGTCACGGTTGGTCAGACCACCGCGGCAGCGCTGCTGTTTCATCGGCTGTTCAATCCGATCAGCGCTCTGCTCTTCACGTTTGACGAAGCTCAGGATGCCGGTGCAAGTTTGGCGCGATTGGTGGGGCTGGTGAGCCTCGGCGGAGCCGATCGGCCCGCACCGCCGCCGACTGCCGAACAGCGTCGGGAGCCACGGGATGGCGGGCTGGAGCTGGCTGATCTGGAATTCAGTTACGACGGCGAGCACCCGGTGGTGCGCGGTGTCACCATTCGGGTCGAGCCCGGTGCCCGAGTAGCCCTGGTCGGTTCGACAGGCGCGGGAAAATCGACTGTCGCTCGCATCGCCGCGGGATCGCTTGTGCCGCAACGGGGGAGTGTCCGTATCGGCGGTGTGTCACTGGCGGCTATGCCACCCGAGCAGCGCCGCCGCCATATTGCGATCGTCAGCCAGGAAGTTCATGTCTTTGCCGGCCCACTCATCGACGACCTCCGGCTGGCCAGCCCGGGCGCGACCGAAGCAGAGGTGCGTGCCGCGCTGGCCACCGTGGGCGCCGACCAGTGGGTGAGCGCCCTCGCCGCCGGTGTCGGCACGATCGTCGGGGAAGGCGGTCACCAGCTGACGTCCGCGCAGGCACAGCAACTCGCGTTGGCGCGACTGCTCCTCGCGGATCCGACGGTAGCGATTCTTGACGAGGCGACTGCAGAAGCCGGCAGCCAGGGCGCCCGCGAGCTGGAACGCGCGGCCGCCGCGGCGACGGCAGGCCGCACCACGCTGGTCATCGCTCACCGGCTCACTCAAGCGGCCAGCGCGGATCGGATCGTCGTGATGGCGCAGGGCCGTGTCGTCGAATCAGGTACCCACGACGAGCTGGTATCGGCAGGCGGCCGCTACGCCGAACTGTGGCGTGCCTGGGCCGCACAACGAAGCTAGCCGGGGTTCGGCAATGTCGCTAGACCGAATGCGCGATCTCGTTCCAGCCCTCAACCGCATCCACTGGACGCGGCGACGGCCCGACATAGATCGCCGACGGCCGCACCAGCTTGCCGAGCCGCTTCTGCTCGAGGATGTGGGCGCACCATCCCGCGGTGCGGCCGCAGGTGAACATCGCCGGCATCATCTTGGCCGGGACCTGGGCGAAGTCGAGGATGACCGCCGCCCAGAATTCGACGTTGGTCTCGATGGCGCGGTCGGGGCGGCGCTCGTGCAGTTCGGCCAGCGCCGCCTGCTCCAGCGCGATGGCTACTTCGTATCGCGGCGCTGCCAGCCGCTTGGCCGTGGCGCGCAGCACGCGCGCGCGGGGGTCCTCGGCACGGTAGACCCGATGGCCGAAGCCCATCAGCTTTTCGTTGCGGTCGAGAACACCCTTGACGACCGCGCGGGCATCCCCGGTGCGTTCGACCTCTTCGAGCATGGGGAGCACCCGGGCGGGCGCACCGCCGTGCAGTGGCCCGCTCATCGCGCCGATCGCACCCGAGAGCGCGGCCGCGACATCGGCCCCGGTTGAGGCGATCACCCGCGCGGTGAACGTCGAGGCATTCATCCCGTGTTCGGCCGCCGAGACCCAGTAGGCATCGATCGCTTCGACGTGCCGCGGATCCGGATCGCCCTGCCAGCGCGTCATGAAACGCTCTGTGACAGTGGAGCATTCGTCGATCACACGCTGGGGAACCGCCGGCTGATAGATCCCGCGAGCGGACTGGGCGACATACGACAACGCCATCACCGACGCACGGGCGAGGTGATCGCGGGCGGTCTCGCCGTCAATGTCCAGCAGCGGTGCATAGCCCCAGATCGGTGCCAGCATTGCCAGGCCGGCCTGCACGTCGACTCGCACGTCGCCGGTGTGAATGGGCAGCGGGAACGGCTCGGCGGGCGGCAGGCCGTTGCCGAACCGGCCGTCGACCAGCAGGGCCCAGACGTCGCCGAACGTGACGCGATTACCGACCAGATCGTCGATATCGACACCGCGATACCGCAGCGCACCACCATCTTTGTCAGGCTCGGCGATCTCGGTGGTGAAGGCCACCACCCCTTCAAGGCCGGGCACGAAATCGTCGGGTACCACAGTCATGACCTGGATTCTCCCACCCGCCGATCGGACGCTCGCTACCGGTCGGTAACAGCCGGTCGCAGGCTTCCGGCGTACCGTAACCCCGTGGAAATTCCAGACGGGGATCGCCTGGCGGCGATGCGAGTGGAGTACGGCTCGGTCGAGAAGGACGGCAGTAGCGACCTCGACGTCGACTGGCTGGCCGACGGCTGGCTTGCGTTGTTGCACAGGTGGATCGCCGACGCCGAGGCGGCTGGGATCGCCGAGCCCAACGCTATGGTGCTGGCCACCGTCGACGCGGGAAGACCGGTCAGCCGCACGGTGTTGTGCAAGAGCGTGGACGAGACCGGCATCACCTTCTACACCAATTACGACTCCGCCAAGGGCGCCGAACTGGCGGCGACACCGTACGCCGCGGTGACGTTTCCCTGGTTCGCCCTGGGGCGGCAGGTACACATCCGCGGCGCAGTGACGAAGGTGACTGCCGAGGAGACCGCGCAGTACTGGTCATGGCGGCCGCGCGGCTCCCAGCTGGGCGCGTGGGCGTCGGCGCAGTCCCGCCCGATCGGCTCGCGCGCCGAGCTGCTGGCTCAGCTCGCCGAAGTAACCGAACGCTTCGCCGGCGACGACCAGGTTCCGGTGCCGCCGCACTGGGGCGGCTACCGGATCGCTCCCGAGGTCGTGGAGTTCTGGCAGGGCCGGGAGAACCGGGTCCACAACCGGATTCGTGTTGCTGGGGCCGGAGCCGCTGGGCCGGCGACATCGGGCGTAAGCATCGAGCGGCTGCAGCCCTAGACGTGGCGCGGCTCTTCGCCGACACCACCCCGCTGAGAACGCCGGATTTCCGTCGGCTGTGGGTGGCCGGCATCGTCACGGTTATCGGGGCCAACCTCACCATCTTCGCCGTCCCCGTGCAGTTGTACGCACTGACCCAGAACTCGGCGTATGTCGGCCTGTCCGGGGTGTTCGCCCTGGTTCCGCTGATTGTGTTCGGCCTGCTGGGCGGGGCATGGGCCGACGCCATGGACCGGCGCCTGCTGTTGATCATCACCTCGTGCGGGCTGGGCGTGTCCTCGATGCTGTTGTGGTTGCAGGCCGCGCTCGGGCTGAACAACGTGTGGGTGGTGTTGTGCCTGTTGTCGGTTCAGCAGGCGTTTTATGCAATCGACAGCCCTACCCGTGCGGCAGCGATACCGCGCATGATCCCCGGTGATCAGCTTCCGGCGGCGAACTCGTTGAACTTCACGGTGTTCCAGTTCGGCGCCATCGTCGGCCCGTTGATGGCCGGTGTGATGCTGCGTTGGGTCGACCTGTCCACGCTGTATCTGATCGACACGCTGACTTGTGTGGTGCCTATCTGGGTGGCGTGCCGACTCGCACCGATACCGCCGACAGCCGTCGGGCGGGGGATGGGATTGGATGCCATTCGCTCCGTTCTGGAGGGTTTCCGCTTCCTGTCCGGGAACAAAGTGGTGCTGATGTCGTTCGTCGTCGACCTGATCGCGATGATCCTCGGCATGCCGCGGGCGTTGTTCCCCGAAATGGCGCACCAGAGTTTCGGCGGACCGATCGAGGGCGGCACAACGATGGCGTTGTTGGCAGCCGCAATGTCGATCGGTGCGGTCGCGGGCGGAGTGTTCTCCGGCTGGTTTCCTCGCATCCAGCGCCAGGGCTTGGCGGTGGTGATCGCGATCGTGGTGTGGGGCGCGGCGATGATCGGTTTCGGTGTGGCCGCCGGGCTGGCGCATGGCCGCGCCGGCACGATGCTGTGGATCGCGGTGGCATTCCTGGCCATTGGTGGCGCCGCGGACATGGTGTCGGCGGCATTCCGGTCGACGATCCTGCAGCAGGTGGCTTCCGACGACTTGCGTGGTCGGCTGCAGGGAGTGTTCACGGTCGTCGTCGCCGGCGGTCCCCGGCTGGCCGACGCCGCGCACGGCGTGGCCGCCGCTCTGGTCGGCACTACGATTGCCGCCGCCGGCGGGGGAGTGCTTGTGGTGGTCGGCGTCCTCATCGCGGCGGTAGCGGTCCCCGTGTTTGTTCGCTACCGGGTGCAGCTGGTAAAGCCGTAAGCCGGCGCATTCCGACTACGATTGCTCGGGTGGCCGAGGGCATCGCGCAGGCACGTCCTGGGCTGCGCGAACGAAAGAAGCAACGCACACGCGCCGTGCTGGTCGATGCCGCTGTGCAGCTGTGCATCGAGCGCGGTTACGACAACACCACCGTCGAGCAGATCGCCGCGGCCGCCGATGTGTCGCCGCGCACCTTCAGTCGGTATTTCCCGACCAAAGAGTCGGTGATGATGACCGTGCTCGACGACTTGGTCAACGCCGCGGTGGCCGAGCTGGCCACGATCGCGGCTGACGTTCCGCCGTTGAGCGCGCTGGCCCGCGCCCACACTCAAGCGCTGCGCCGGGTTCCGTCCGGCGAGCTGACAGAGCTGACCACCCACCGCTTGGTGCTGATGATCAACGTCATCTCCTCGTCGAGCGCGTTGCGGTTGGCGGCGGCCGCGACCCGGCTGCTGCCATTGGTGATCGGGGTGGCTGCCCGCCTCGGTGTTGACGCCAGGGACGCACAGGTGGCGCTGATCGTGTCGCTCTGGGGCGCCATCACCGCCGGCGCATGGGGTCAGCTGGTGATCGGCCCCGACGATTACGACGAATGCGCGGCCATCATGGCTGAGCGGCTGGAGCTCACCTTCGGTGAATTCGTCGATATCGCCGTCATGGAAGTCGAATCGGGGCTACCCTCTACCCCTTGACGGCCGGGGGCTCGCGAGAGGCGAGGGGGTGGCGCGACGTGGTGGTTGTCGCGAACCCTGCCGCCACTGGCCTGCGCGAACTGAAGAAACAACGAACCCGCGCGACGCTCATCGAGGTGGCCATCCATCTGTGCATCGAGCAGGGCTACGACAACACGACCGTCGAGCAGATCGCCGCGGGCGCCGAGATCGCCCCGCGCACCTTCAGCCGGTATTTCTCGAGCAAGGAAGCCGTGATTGTCGCCATCCTCGGCGAGGTCGCCGACGATGTGGCCGCCTGCTACGCCAGGCAGCCGACCGACATCACCCAATACGAGGCCCTGGCTCGCGCTCATCTCGAGACCTTCCGCAGCCCGCAGTACGGCGACCCGAATTCGACGGCCTTCGAACGGATGCGACTGTTGCTGACGATCGTGAACTCCGCCCCGGCGATCGGGCTGGGCCCGTTCATGTTCCGCACGGACGGGTTTCATGACGACGCGATCGATGTCGCGGCGCGGCGGATGGGTGTGCCCGCGGGTCACCCGACCATCCGCCTCTTGTTCGACACCTGGGCGGTGGTGATGGGGGTGGCCTGTCACGGCCTCGGCGCCCCGGGCGGCCCGCCGGTCGAGCCCGAGGTCCTGTGCAGCCGGATCGAGTCGGTGTACGGCCTTTTCACCCGGCTCTGGAGGCCGTGGCCTACCCCGCGCCAACCCCCCGCGGGCGTAGCGGCAGAATAACGACTACCTTCACCTAGTACGGACGCCGCTGCCGGCGTCGAAGAGCTCAGAAGGGGTTCCTGTGGCCGCAACCGACGAGACCGCCACCCTGAAGTACCCGGGCGGCGAGTTGGATCTGGACGTCGTGCACGCGACGGAGGGGTCTGACGGAATCGCCTTGGGCTCGTTGCTGGCCAAGACCGGCTACACCACGTTCGATCAGGGTTTTGTGAACACCGCGTCGACGAAGAGCGCTATCACCTATATCGACGGTGACGCCGGCATCCTGCGTTATCGCGGGTACCCGATTGATCAGCTCGCCGAGAAGTCGACCTTCATCGAGGTGAGCTACCTCCTGATCTACGGCGAGCTGCCGACGACCGAGCAGTTGGAGAAGTTCACCACCCAGATCCAGCGGCACACCCTGCTGCACGAGGACCTCAAGCGGTTCTTCGACGGTTTTCCGCGCAACGCCCATCCGATGCCGGTGCTGTCCAGCGCGGTCAACGCGCTCTCGGCCTACTACCAGGACTCGCTGGATCCGCTGGACAACGAGCAGGTCGAGCTGTCGACGATCCGGCTGCTGGCCAAGATGCCGACGATCGCGGCCTATGCCTACAAGAAGTCGGTCGGCCAGCCCTTCCTCTACCCGGACAACTCGCTGACCCTGGTGGAGAACTTTCTGCGGATGACCTTCGGTTTCCCCGCCGAGCCCTACGAGGTGGATCCCGAGATCGTCCGCGCGCTGGACATGCTGCTGATCCTGCATGCCGATCACGAACAGAACTGCTCGACCTCGACGGTCCGGCTGGTTGGTTCCTCGCAGGCCAACCTGTTCACCTCGATCTCCGGTGGTATCAACGCGCTGTGGGGCCCGCTGCACGGCGGCGCCAACCAGGCGGTGCTGGAAATGCTCGAGAAGATCCGCGCCGGTGACGATGACGTGCAGACCTTCGTCAAGAAGGTCAAGAACCGCGAAGACGGTGTGAAGCTGATGGGCTTCGGGCATCGGGTCTACAAGAACTACGACCCGCGGGCGCGCATCGTCAAGGAACAGGCCGACAAGATCCTGGGCAAGCTCGGCGGCGACGACGAGCTGCTGGACATCGCCAAGCAGCTCGAAGAGATCGCACTCACCGACGACTTCTTCATCGAGCGCAAGCTCTACCCGAACGTCGATTACTACACCGGCGTGATCTACCGCGCGATGGGCTTCCCGACTCGGATGTTCACCGTGCTGTTCGCCCTGGGCCGGCTGCCGGGCTGGATCGCGCACTGGCGGGAAATGCACGACGAGGGCAGCAGCAAGATCGGCCGTCCGCGCCAGATCTACACCGGCTACACCGAGCGCGACTACGCCCCCATCGACGGGCGCTAGCTTTTTCTTTCCCGCCCACATCGGCATTTGGGCGGGAAAGGTCGAGTGATCTTCGCCATTTCGTCGATTTCGACGCGGTCCCTGCTTGACCTTCGAACGATTGTGGTTTCACAATAGTTGTGTGATTACAACTGTCGGTGAGCTCAGCGCGCGGCGCAAGACCATCATCTTGGCGACCTGCTGTCTGAGCCTGCTGATCGTGTCGATGGACGCGACGATCGTCAACGTCGCGATCCCCGCGATCCGCTCCGACCTGCACGCCTCGCCGTCCCAGCTGCAATGGGTCATCGACATCTACACCCTGGTGCTGGCGTCGCTGCTGATGCTGTCGGGTGCGACCGGCGACCGGTTCGGCCGCCGCCGGGTGTTCCAGATCGGCCTGGCCGCCTTCGCGCTGGGCTCGCTGTTGTGCAGTCTGGCGCCGGACATCGACACGCTGATCGGCGCTCGGCTGATCCAGGGGCTCGGCGGATCGATGATGAATCCCGTTGCACTGTCCATCATTTCGCAGATCTTCGTCGGGCGGGTGGAGCGTGCCCGTGCGCTGGGCCTGTGGGGTGCGGTGGTCGGCATCTCGATGGCGCTCGGTCCGATCGTGGGTGGTTTCCTGATCCAGGCGATCAGCTGGCGCGCGGTGTTCTGGATCAACCTGCCGATCTGCGCGGCGGCGCTGATCCTCACGGCGATCTTCGTGCCCGAGAGCAAGTCGGCCACCATGCGCGGCATTGATCCGATCGGCCAGTTGCTGGCCGTGCTGGCGTTGTTCGGCGCGGTGTTCGTGCTCATCGAGGCGCCGGGGATGGGCTGGACGAATCCACGCATTCTTGCCATCGCCGCGGCTGCGGCATTGGCCCTGCTGGGCTTCCTGCGCTACGAGTCGCGCCGGAAGGACCCCTTCATCGATCTGCGGTTCTTCCGCAGCATTCCGTTCTCGTCGGCTACGGTCACTGCCGTGTGCGCCTTCGCCGCCTGGGGGGCCTTCCTATTCATGATGTCGCTCTATCTGCAGGGCGAGCGCGGCTACTCCGCCGCCCACACCGGCCTGATTTACCTGCCGATCGCGATCGGCGCCCTGTTCTTCTCGCCGCTGTCGGGTCGGTTGGTCGGCCGGTTCGGCGCACGCCCGTCACTGCTGGTGTCGGGGATCATGATCACCGCTGCGTCGGTGATGCTGGCATTCCTCACCGCCACGACCCCGGTCTGGGCGATCCTGGCGATCTTCGCGGTTTACGGAATCGGCTTCGGCATGGTCAACGCGCCGATCACGAACGCCGCGGTGAGCGGTATGCCCCGAGACCGGGCCGGCGCCGCCTCCGCGGTGACCTCCACCAGTAGACAAGTCGGCGTGAGTATCGGTGTAGCGCTGTGTGGTTCGGTCGCAGGCTCGGCAATGGCGGTCGCCGGGGCGGACTTCACCGCAGCGGCCCGGCCGCTGTGGTGGGTCAGCATCGGGCTGGGTGTGGTGATCACCGTGCTGGCCGTCGTGTCGACGTCCGGGCGCGCGAGGTTGTCCGCGCAACGGCTGGCCCCGCTGATCGACGCCGATCGAATCGAGCCTGCCCGTGTCGCGTAATCCGGTGGCCGATCAGGTGTGGCGGTCGATGTCGAGCCTGGTGCTGGACAACAAGGACGGCTGGCGTCGCGCGGTGGTGGACCGAACTGGATTGCCGTTCAGCAGGATTCGGATCCTACGCCGACTCGCGTCGCGGCCGATGACCGTCAAGGAGGTCGCTGAGGCGGCCACCATCGACGCCCCGGCCGCAACAGTGGCGGTCAACGATCTGGAGGCGCGCGGCCTGGTGGTCCGCCAACCGCATCCGGACAACCGGCGCTGCAAGCTGGTGTCGCTGACCGAGTCGGGCCGCGACGTCATCGCCGTGCTGGACGAGACCGACGATCCGGCCCCCGAGAGGCTGGCCGCACTGGACGACCAGGATCTTCAGATGTTGCGGACGATCCTGGCGCGCCTGATCAGCTGAGGTAGCCCTCGACTTCGTCGCCGGGTCGCACGCTGGCGCCGCTGGGGTCGCCGCCGGTCTCGCGCAGCGCCCGACGCTGGCGAAGCAGGTCCCAGCACTGATCGAGCTCGACCTCGATGGCCCGCAGGCGCGTGTTCTCCTCCGACTCGTCGATCTGTCGATTTACCAAGCGTTCACGCAGTTCGCGCTCCTGGGCCACGAGGTCGTGGATGCGGGCGAGTGTTTCGTTGTCTGATGCCACGGCTCCAGTGTGCCCGAGGTTGCGCTCGTCAGAACGGCGAAGCGATAGCTTCGTCAGAATGGCGCTGACAGCACCGCGGCGAACTCGGTGCAGAACCAGTCGACATCGGAACTCGAGAAGACCAGCGGCGGGCGGATCTTCAGCACATTGCCGTCCCGGCCGCAGACCGAGATCAACACCCGGCGTTCCCGCATGGCGTTGACCAGCGCCCGCGCACCCGCCCGATCCGGTGCACCGGTCTCGGCGATGACCTCGACACCGACGTAGAGGCCGGTGCCGCGCACATCGCCGATCCGCGGATGCTCGGCGCCGAGCCGGGCCAGTTCGGTGCGCAGCTGGGTGCCCACCTCACCGGCGTTGCGCATCAACTTCTCGTCCTCGATGACGTCCAGGACGGCCGCGGCGGCGGCGACTGTCACCGGGTTGCCGCCGAAGGTGTTGAAGTATGGGACTTCGCGGGCGAAGGCGTCGAGGATGTCGCTGCGGGCCGCCATCGCGGCGATCGGCAGCCCGTTGCCCATCGGCTTGCCCATCGTCACCAGGTCAGGGACGACACCGTGGCGCAGGAAGCCCCACATCGCCTCGCCGGTGCGGGCGAACCCGGGCTGGACTTCGTCGGCGATGAAAACCCCGCCTGCGCGGTGGACCGCAGCCACCGCGGGAGCCAGCACCGAGGGGTCGGGGTAGATGCCGTCGGAGGAGAAGATGGTGTCCACGATCAGGGCGGAAAATCCGACACCGGCGGCCGTCAGGTCGGCGATGGCGGCGACGACGTCGTCGGTGAACCGCGCGGCCAGCTCGCCCGACGTGATCCGGTAGCTGTCCGGCGGGGGGATCGCGCGGACGTGTTGACCGAGCACGGTCGCCCCGCCGATGGACGGCGAGATCGCGGTGACCGCCGCGGTGTTGCCGTGGTAGGCGTCGCTGGTGACTATGACACCCGTTGCACCCGTGTGCATTTCGGCGACACGCAGGGCCAGGTCGTTGGCCTCTGACCCGGTGCATGCATACATCACCTGATCGATCTGCTCGGGCATCGTGTCGAGCAACCGTTGGCTGTAGTCGACGATGCCGCCGTGCAGATAGCGGGTGTGAGTGTTCAGGGTGGACAGTTGCCTGTTGACGGCTTCCACCACGTGTGGGTGACAGTGGCCGACGCTGGCGACGTTGTTGTAGGCGTCGAGATAGCAAGCGCCGTCGGCGTCGTAGAGCCGGGTGCCCTCACCGCGGACCAGGTGTACCGGCCGCTGATAGAACAGCCGGTAGGCCGGCCCCAGCATGCGGTCACGGGCCGCGATCAACGATTCGGTGGCGGGATCGACCGGGTGATCCGCGGAATAGCTGTTGGAATCCATGATGTTCGAGAAACTCATAGCGCTATTCCTTCGCCTCGTTGACGCGACCCGTGACTGTATTGACTAGCGTTCGTGTGCTTCTTCGAGCACCGTCCGGCCCAGCTCCGAATAGCGCTGCGGCGACTTATATTTCAGTACCACCGCCAGCAGTATGCCGCCGATGCCGACCACCACCACCACGTACGGTATCGCGGCGAAGACCCAGTCGGAGGCGGCGGTGCCCGCTGCGAACGACGCGTTCTTGGCGAGCAGGTAGATCACGTAGAGCATGCCGAGTCCACCCAGTAGCGGCGCAAGGAAGGTGCGGAACCAGTTGGCAGTCTCGGGGTGATTCTTGCTCACATGGAAGTAGGCGATCACCGCGAACGCGGCCAGCGCCTGCACGAGCATGATCGCGGTGGTGCCGAGCAGTGCCATCAGCCCGTACAGCCCGGTGTAGGGGTCACGGCCGGTCAGGGCGAAGAACAGCACCACGACGGTGGCGAAACCGGTCTGCACGAAACCGGCGATGTGCGGTGAGCCGTGCGACGGGTGGGTGGCGCCGATCGTCTTACGCATACCGGGGACAACGTTCTCCCGGCCGATCGCGTAGATGTAACGGGCGGCGCAGTTGTGGAACGCCATACCGCAGGCGAATGAACCGGTCATCAGCAGGATCTTGAACAGATCGACAGCCCAGGTGCCAAGATGCGCCCCGACCGGGCCGAAGAAGATGTCACCGGCCGTCGTCGAATCCTGGGCCAGCGCAACGGCATTCTGCGGTCCGGTGCCCACGATCGCCAGCCACGAGATGATGACATAGAACACGCCGATCCCGATCACCGAGCTGATCACCGCGATCGGGATGATCTTCTTCGGGTTCTTGGACTCCTCGCCATACATCGCGCTCGACTCGAAACCGACCCACGACCAGAACGCGAAGAACAGGCCGATGCCAGCCGAGCCGGCCACTGTGATCATGCTGCCGTCGGTGCCGGCGACCGCACCAGACAGGTTCTGAAATGCGTTGAGCGGGTTGAGTGATCCCCACGACCAGCCCTGCGGCCCACCGCCGGTGAACAGCACCGACAGCGCCATCAGCGAGAGCATGACGATCTCGGTGATCAGGAACACCCCCAGCACCCGGGCGGCGACGTTGATGTCGAAGTAGGTCAGCAGGGCATTGATCGCGAGCATCGCGATCGCGAACACGATCCACGGGATGTTCACGTGGAAAAGGGAATTGAACGTGTCGTTACCGAAGAAGGCGAAGATCCCGATCAGCGACGCCTCGAAAACCATGTAGGCCATGGCGGTCAGGAAGCCGGCGCCGAGCCCGACGATTCGGCCCAGGCCGTGCGAGATGTACCCGTAGAAGGCCCCGGTCGCGGTGATGTGCTTGCTCATCGCGGCGTAGCCGATCGCGAACAGCGTCAACACGATGGTGGCGACGAAATACCCGGCGGGGGCGTAGACACCGTTGCCGAATCCGACCGCGATCGGAACGTTGCCGACCATCGCGGTGATCGGTGCAGCGGTGGCGACTGCCATGAACAGGACGCCGATCAGCCCGACGGCATTGGGTTTGAGCCGCTGGACGGTATCGGTGCTCGCCGTGGCGGGCGGATCGATGATGTCGCTCATAGTGTGAATATCCCGTCTCGAACGTGACTGGGGGTCGCGCTCGCCTTTTGGTCTGGTTCAGTTGGTCTGGTTTAGCCCGGGTGCATATGTACCCGGGGAGCGAGGGCAATGTCGACAACGGCTCTGTGGTGCGACGACGACATTGTTACCCCCGCCAGATCGCCTGGTCAACAGGAACAATCGGGTAAATGTCGGCCGAATGTTTCGGCCGTGTTTCCCTGGGCCCGGCAACGAAACAACGGCGTTAAAACTGCCGATTTGGTCTGCTCGTTGAACGGTTATGGTCCACACTGAGCGCATGCCGGGACTGCCGCCGACCCATGAGTTGTTCGCGCGCGCTGCCCTGGCCGCCTACGGCCGCAACAGCGAGACGCCGCTGCGGCTGCTCAGCCTCTCCGAGAACGCCACTTACCTGGTCGACGACGACAAGCCCATCGTGTTGCGCGTGCATCGTCCCGGTTATCACTCGCTGGAGGCGATTCGCTCGGAGCTGGCGTGGATGCAGGCGCTGCGCACCGAAACCCCAGTTGCCACGCCGGAAGTGATCGAAGCCCGCGACGGTGCCGACGTCGTGGTCGCCGAGGTCGACGGCGCTGCGCTGCACGTCGACGCGGTGACGTTCGTGGCAGGCTGCACGGCGGAGGAGGATCCCGAGGCCGTCGGATTCGACGAACTCGGCCGGCTAACCGCCGTCATGCACGAACACGCGCGCAACTGGACGTTGCCCGGTGACTTCACCCGGTTCCGCTGGGATCTCGAGACGATCCTCGGCCCGCAGGCCCGTTGGGGTAACTGGCGCTTGGCGCCCGGCCTGACCGACGCCGACCGGGCCCTGATCCAGCGCGCTGCCGACCAGATCACCGCGAAGCTGACCGACTTCGGCTGCGCGCCAGATCGGTTCGGCCTGGTGCACGCCGATCTCCGGCTGGCCAATCTGATGGTCGACCCGACAGACGCAGCGGGTGGGATCACCGTGATCGACTTCGATGACTGCGGATGGTCGTGGTACCTGGCCGATCTCGGGGCGGCGGTGTCGTTCATCGAGGACACCCCGGCCGGTGAGCGCATCATCGCCGAGTGGCTCACTGGCTACTTCGAAGCCGGGTCATTCTCCGCCGATCACCTTGCGCTGATTCCGTCATTCGTGATGATGCGTCGAATCATGCTCACTGCCTGGATCGCATCCCACCACGACGCCGACGCGGCGATCGGTGTCGGCGAGCAGTTCGCGCCCGACACCGCGCAGCTGGCGCATCGGTATCTAGAAGACCGCACGTGGTTGCAGGATGCGATCTTCGGGTCGCGGGTCTGAATCACGGCATAGCAGAGAGGATTGCACGTGTTTGATCTGCAGTCGACGGCGGTTCTGGTGACTGGCGGCAGCAAGGGCATCGGGCGAGGTATCGCCGCTGTGTTCGCCACCGCTGGAGCCAACGTGGCGATCGCCGCGCGGTCAGCGGCCGAACTCGACACGGCGGTGGCTGATTTGGCGACGCTGGGCACCGGGAAGGTGATCGGCGTGCAGGCCGACGTGACCGACCCGGTGGCCTGTGCCGGCCTGGCCGCCCAAGTGCTGGATGCGTTCGGCGGTATCGATGTCGTGTGCGCCAATGCCGGCATCTTCCCCGAGGCGCCGCTGACCACCATGACCCCGGCGCAGCTGGCCGAGGTCCTCGACGTCAACGTCAAGGGCAACGTCTTCACCGTTCAGGCCTGCCTGGACGCGCTGATCGCCTCCGGGCGTGGTCGGGTGATCTTGACCTCGTCGATCACCGGGCCGATCACCGGATTTCCGGGCTGGTCGCATTATGGGGCGTCGAAGGCCGCGCAGCTGGGGTTCATGCGCACGGCCGCGATCGAACTGGCTCCGCACGGGATCACCGTGAACGCGGTGCTTCCGGGCAACATCTTCACCGAAGGCCTGGCCGATATGGGCGAGGAGTACATCGCGGGCATGACCCGCGCGATCCCGGCCGGCGCGCTGGGCAAGCCCGAGGACATCGGTCACCTCGCCGCGTTCCTGGCCACGGTCGAGGCCGGCTACATCACCGGCCAGGCCATCGCCGTCGACGGCGGACAGGTGCTGCCGGAGTCTCCGGATGCGGTGCGCCTCTAGGCCGATGGAAGAGTCGGAGGGGGGCCCGATAGCCGAGGATGTGCGACGGCGCATCCTCTCGATGCTGGCGCAGGGCACGCTGCGGCCCGGCTCGCGGTTGGGCACCGAACGTGAAATGGCCGATCGCTTCGAGGTTTCCCGGTCCACCCTGCGCAGCGCGCTGTTGCCGTTGAGCCGCGCTGGAGTACTGGAGCGGCGGACCGGCCGCAACGGGGGCACCTTCGTCCGCGCTGACGTGGTGGAACGCAACGCCGCCGAGTTGGCCGGCCTGCCGGCCCGGTTACGCAGCGGCGGTCACACCAGCGCCACCCGCGTGTTGTCCACCGATCGCCGGCCGCCCACTCCGGCGGAGGCCGCTGCGCTGGAAATCGGCGATCACCGAGAGGTTTTCGCGATTCGCAGGCTGCGCTACGCCGATGGGGTACCGCTGTCGGTTGACTTTTCCTGCTTCGTCGCCGACCACGTCGTCGATCTGCTGGAGCAACCACTGGGCGGCTCGCTCTACGAGTTGTTCGCCGTCCGTTACGGCCTGGTGCCCGCCACGTCCAGCGAGACCATCGAGGTCGTCAGCGCTAGCCCTCGGGAGGCGCAGTGGCTCGGAGTTGCGCACCGGCGCCCGCTGGTGGCGATCACCCGGGTCACCCGCGATGCTGCCGATCGGCCCTTCGAATACGCCTACGACCTCTTCCGCGCCGACCGGGTCCGGTTGACGGCGACGACGTCGACGGTCACCGCACGGGAACGCCGCGGCACGGACGGCCGGGTGGAACGCTCGGTCAGCAGCGCCTGAGGCGCTAATGTGAGTGCGGTGACGACCAAACCCGCGATCGAATTCCCCGACGGCCCGGCGCCCACCGAACTGGTCATCAAAGACCTGGTGGTCGGCGACGGCGATGAGGCCACCCCCGGTGCCGTCGTGGATGTCCACTATGTGGGTGTCGAGTACGACACCGGTGAAGAGTTCGATAGCTCGTGGAATCGCGGGGAGTCCATTTCCTTCCCGCTGCGCGGGCTGATCCAGGGCTGGCAGGACGGTATTCCGGGCATGAAGGTTGGCGGTCGGCGTCAGCTGACGATCCCGCCCGAGCAGGCCTACGGCCCGGCCGGCTCCGGACATCAGCTGTCCGGCAAGACGCTCATTTTCGTCATCGACCTGCTGGCCACCCGCTAGCCGTGCATTCGCCGAGCGCGGTGCACTGTCGGCGTGTGTAATGCCGGTGTGAGTAGCCAACCGCGCACTGCGATTGTCACCGGCGCATCCGGGGGGATCGGTTCGGCGATCGCCGCGATGCTGCACGAGGAGGGTTTCGACCTCACCCTGGTCGGGCGCGATCCGGGCAAGCTGGCGGCGGTGGCGTCGGCGCTCCAGGAGGGGCCGCCGGTGCGCACTCTGGCCGGGTCGTTGGCCGAGGACGCGTTCCTCGACCAGATCGTTGAGGACCACGCCGTGCGGCACGGCTCGCTGGATCTGCTGGTGAACAACGCCGGCGTCGCGGGAAACCGGACCGTCGGCGAGATCACCGCGGACTTTCTCGACGAGCAGCTGGCGCTGAACCTGCGCGCGGTGATACTGCTGACCAGTAAATGCCTCCCGTTACTCAAGGCGGCTGTGCAGGAGCGTAAATCGGCACAGGTCGTCAACATCGCCTCGAACGCCGGTAAGCGGGGCGAGGCGAGCTTGGCGTCGTACTCGGCGACCAAGTTCGGCGTCGTCGGTTTCACCGAATCGCTGCACGACGAACTCTCGACCACGGGTATCAAGGCGACCGCGATCTGTCCGGGTCTGGTGAACACCCCGATGGCCGACGACTACCGCGAGACCGTGGGCGCTGACGAGATGATCGCCCCGAGTGACATCGCCGAAGCCATCCGTATGACGATCAGGGTGTCGCGCAGTTGTGTGGTGCCCGAGATCGTGTTGCTGCGTCCGATCGAGTGGCGCCAGCCAGATGGCGCTTAGCTCGGCACGTACCCGACGGCCGGGTCCACGACGTTATGTAGCGGCTCGCCGCGCAGCCAGCGGGCGAGGTTGTCGGTGAACACCCTCATCATGTCGGCTTCGAAGCCGGCGTAGTCCCCCGATATGTGAGGGGAGACAAGCACATTGGGCATCGACCAGAGCGGCGACTCGGCCGGCAACGGCTCGACCTCGAACACATCGAGCGCCGCACCCGCGATCACCCCGCCGCGCAGCGCATCGACGAGATCCGACTCGACGACCGTCGGCCCGCGACCGACGTTGACCAGGAATCCGCGCGGCCCCAGCGCGTCGAGCACTGCGGCTCCGACCATTGCGGTGGTGGCCGCGGTCAGCGGTGCGGCCAGGACCAGCAGGTCCACCTCGCCGGCCACCGAGACCAACTCCGTACTGGCCCTGACCGCACCGAACGCAGGATCGGCACTCGCGGTACGGCCCACCAGGGTGACGTTCACGTCGAGGCGCATCAGCCGTTCCGCGATGGCCCGGCCGATCGACCCGGTGCCCACCACGGCCGCGCGGGTTCCAGCCAGCCGCCCCGAAGTCCGGTACTGCCACTGACGCTCGCGCTGCAGGCTCCAGCTGTCGCCAAGCCCCTTGACGTGACTGAGCACCGCGCCGAGCACCCATTCCGCGATCGGAACGTCGAATACGCCGCGGGAGTTGGTCAAGGTGACCGGGGCCAGCTCGGGGCACAGCAGTCGGTTCACCCCGACCGAGGCGGCGTGAACCCAGCGCACCGTACGTGCGCGGCGCAGCATCGCGCCCAGCTCGGCGAAGCGATGGTCCCAGATATAGAGCACCTGGGCCCCGGACAGCTGCTCGTCGGTGGGTGTCGCGCCGACCTCGACCACTTCTACGCAGGCAGGGATCAGCTCGAGCGGTGGAGGCGGCAGTTCGGGGTCGGGCTCGGTGACGACCACCACGATAGGGCGCTCAATGACGTCGATCTCGGTAGTCTATTGCAGACGAAATACCATCGCCTGATGGATCATTCGACGGCCTGAGCGAGGTACAGGATGGACGCTGACAGCGCTTTCCTCGATCCGGCTGCCGACGAGCCGGTGCTCACCGATCCCGCTGAATTGCGGGCGCACCGCAAGCGGCGTCTGGCGTTGGCCTATCGGGTATTCGGCGCGATGGGCTGGGGATCGCTGGGGGACGGTCATATCTCGGCCCGCGACCCTGAGTGGCTGGACTGTTTCTGGCTCGGGCGTTACGGGGTTCCGTTCCGTTTCATGACCCCTGACGATCTGGTCCTGGTCCATGCCGACGGCTCGGTCGAGGGCGGTGGCCACATCAACGTGGCCGCCTACTACATTCACGCCCCATTGCACGAGGCCCGCTCCGACGTCATCGCCGCCGCGCACTGTCATACCCCGTACGGGACACCGTTTTCCGCTGAGGTCACCAAGCTGGCGCCGATCTCGCAGGAGGCGTGTGCATTCTTTGATGACCACGAGATCTTCGATGACCACGAAGTCAATATCGGGTCGACCGATGGCGGTAAGCGGATCGCGGCCGCCCTCGGGCAGACCAGGGCTGCGATTCTGCGCAACCACGGGCTGCTGACGGTGGCTACCAGCGTCGACGCGGCGGTCGGCTACTTCCTGATGATGGAGCGCAGTGCCGAGGTTCAGGTGAAGGCGCGAGATGCCAAACCGATCGGGCCGCAGGCCGCTCGACGGGTACACGACATGCTTGACGAGCGCGAGGCCTGGCAGGTCTTCCAATGGGCGCAACGAACGTACGTGCCCGAAGCGAACTGAATCTCACCCGTTGGCGACGATCAGGCTCAACAGGTCGAACACCACCGTCGCGGCGGCGATCGAGGTGATCTCGGCGTGATCGTAGGCCGGTGCGACCTCAACGACATCGGCGCCGACGACGTTGATCCCGTTGAGTCGGCGAAGCATTCGCAGCAGTTCCCGTGAGGTCAGCCCGCCCGACTCCGGTGTTCCGGTCCCGGGAGCGAATGCGGGGTCCAGCACATCGATGTCGATCGAGAGGTATACCGGCAGATCGTCGACTCGGCGGGCGACGATATCGACGGCTGCCTCGACGCCCATGACGTCGAGATCGCCGGCCCGGATGATGTGGAATCCCATCCGGGCGTCATCGGCAAGGTCCATCCGGTCGTAGATCGGGCCGCGGATGCCGACGTGGATGGAGTGGTCCTCGATCAGCAGCCCTTCCTCGAACGCGCGGCGAAACGGCGTGCCGTGCGTGACGGGTGCGTTGAAGTAGGTGTCCCAGGTGTCCAGATGCGCGTCGAAGTGCACCAGCGCCAGCGGACCGTGGAATGCGTGTAGTGCACGAAGATTCGGCAATGCGACGGTGTGGTCACCGCCGATGGCGACGACCTTGCGCCCCCGTTCGCCGATGAGTTCCCGCATGCCGTTCTCGATCTGGGTGCATGCTTGCGGGATATCGAAGGGGGTGATCGTCACGTCGCCGGCGTCCACGATCTGGACCTGCTCCAGCGGGGCGACACCGAATTCGACGTGATATCCCGGGCGTAACGTGCGGGCCGCCTGACGGACGGCCATCGGGCCGAATCTCGCTCCCGGCCGGTAGGAGGTGCCGCCGTCGAAAGGTAAACCCACGACGGCGATGTCGTAGTCGGCTACCTCATGGATATCCGCGATGCGGGCGAAGGTGCCTTTGCCGGCGTAGCGCGGGACCTGGGTCGACGGCGTGGCGCCGACCGGCGGGCGGGAGGCGTCGCGACCGAACGGGGTGCCTGCCATCTGTCGTTCGTCTTCCTCTCGGGTTACTCAGGCGTTGTGCAGGGCGATAACGGCGGTGAACGCGTGCCGCAGTGTGGCCCGGATCCGGCGCTTGTCGACCGGTCCCAGCGGGCGATACAGGTTGTCGATCTCCAGGCCCGCCATCACCGCCATGACGGTGCGGGCGTCGAGCTCGGGCTGATGGGATCCGAGCTCGCGAAAGAGTCGGCTCAGCGCGGGAACCATTGCCGCATACCAGGCTTCGAACATCGGCCGTAGCCGCTCGTCGCGGCTTGCCTCGGTGACCAGTTCGTAGCGGGTGACGATCGCGCCGCGAGGTGAGTTGAATCCGTCGATGATCATGTCGGCGACCAGATCGGCGAGCGCTGGCGGCGACATCGACGGCTCGAGGCGCTCCGCCGTGCGCACGACGCGGTCGATCTCGCGATCGGACAGCTGGGCGAAGGCCTGTGCGATCAGATCGGACTTGTCGTCGAAGTAGTAGCTCAGCGCACCCAATGGTATTTGGGCCTGGTTCGCCACCAGACGCATCGACAGCCCGGCCAGGCCGACCCGGGCCATCACCTCGATCGCGGCGTCGATAATCTCGGTGCGCCGCGCCGCGCCTCGTGCAGTGGTGCCAGCCGTCATCCCTGGTGTTTCAGAGTGGAGAAGTCGGTGTCCCACATCCAGGCGGGCTGACTCTGCCAGCCGGAGTAGCCCTTCCGGGCGGCGACGGTGTTGTGTAGGTCAGACAGATTGATCCAGCACAGCGAATCCCGATAGGCCTTGGCGGCTTCGATATACAGGGCCTGCGACTTGGCCGCATCAGGTTCGGCGCTGCCCGCATCGAGAAGCTTGTCCGCCTCGGGAACCGAGCAGCCCTGCAGATTCACCGGCGCATTGGTGTACTGGTAGATCCGTGACCAGGTATCGGGATGGGCTGCGTCGGGGTTGAATGAGGCCAGCAGCAGATCTGGTCGCTGGTCCGGGTTTTGGGGCAGGGCGAAGAACTGGGCCAGCGGGAAGTCGCGGACTGTGGCCTTGAGCCCGGCCTGCTGCAGGATCACCTGCATCTGATTGGCCAGATCCTGCAGGCTGCTGTCACCGGTGGGGAAGCCGATCACGACGTCGCCGCCGGCCTTGCCCACTGCGGCCAGCTTCGACGGGTCGTAGTCGTGCTTGTCGGGCACCGCACCGTCGGGCAGCATCCCGATCGGGTAGAACTGCGTCGACGGAGCGCCCTGCGCACCGAATATCTGTGTGGTCAAAGCGGTCTGGTCGAGCGCGGCCGACAGCGCGGCTCGCGCGTCGCGTGAGGCGAAGACCGGCGAGCTCGGGCTGACCATGACCTCCGCCTTGACCAGGGCGCTTTCCTGGAGGACCTCGGTGTCCGGGCCGGCCGCAAGTGCTTCGTAGTCGCCCTTCGACAAGCCGTGCAAGACCATGTCGAGTTGGCCGTTGCCGAGTTCGAGTCGCTGCACGGCGGAAGCGGTGATCACCGGCATCTGCACCGAGGTGATCTGGCCAGCGGTGCCCCAGTAGTTCTTGTTCGCGCTCATCGTGTAGTGACTGGCCGGCACCGCCTCGGTCAGCTCGTAGGGGCCGGTTCCGGCGGTGTGCGATGCCAGCCACGCCGATGCGTGGTCGTTGCCGCTGGTGTGCTGGGCCACCGCGGTAGGGCTGGTCATCAGTGGTCCGTAGGGCGAGGCGAGGTAATCGAGAAATGGCGCAACAGGTTTGGTGAGTGTGACGACGAAGGTGTGCGGGTCCGGAGTCTGCATGTCCTTCACGTCGGCCAGCATGTAGGCCGGGCCGGCCGCCATGTCGATGCGGCGCTGGAAGCTGGCTTTGGCGGCCGCGGAATCAAACGGTGTCCCGTCGGCGAACTTGACGCCGTCGCGCAGGGTGAAGGTATAGGTCAGTCCGTCCGGTGTGACGTCCCACTTCGTTGCCAACAGCGGTGCGATCTTCGTCGACCCCGGCGCGTACTGCAGCAGTCCCTGGTAGGTCGAGGTCATGATCAGCAGGCCCTCGGGCTGGTAGAAGGTGTCGGGGTCCAGGGGCGGCGGATCAGACATCAACGGGGTGCGCACTGTCGACGCGACGGTTGTACTGTCGCGTGCGCTGTTCGTCTTTCCCGAACAAGCCGTGCCGGCCAGCAAGACCGCGGCGATCGCCAGGGGCGCGATTCCCGACGTGAGTCTCATCGGCCCAGTTTCGGGGCGACTGATTTCGGCGGTGTGACATGGCGGTTACTACGTTGTACGAACGTCCAAGATTTGGACGTGCGACCTAGAAATGCCCGCCGTGGCCCTTTACTGTCGGCGTGGACGGCTGAAAATCGAAGGGACCAAACATAATGCCCGCTACGCCAGGCGCGTTCGATCTCACCGGTCAGGTTGCCCTGGTCACCGGGTCGAGCAGCGAGATCGGTATTGGTTTCGCCTCGGCGCGGCTGCTGGGGCAACTCGGGGCCGCGGTGATGGTGACCGGCACCACCGACCGGGTCCACCGGCGTGCCGAGGAGCTTGCGAGTATTGGCATTGCGGCCGATGCGCATATCGCGGACCTGTTCGACCGCGACGCTGCCAGTGGGCTGGTCGCGGCCGCAGTCGCGGCGTTCGGCAAGCTCGACATCCTGGTGAACAATGCCGGCCTGGCATCGGTACACAGCCCGGAAGAGCCCAACTCGCTGATGGTGATGACCGACGACGAGTGGTCACTTGCTTTGCGCCGCAACCTCGACAGCGCGTTCTATGTCACCAGGGCCGCACTGCCGGGGATGGTGGAACGCGGATACGGCCGCATCGTCAACGTGGGCTCGACGGCCGGTGTGCTGACCGCCTACACCGGCGACGTCGGGTATCACACCGCCAAGGCGGCGATGCTGGGTATGACCCGGTCGCTGGCCGTGGACTACGCCAAGAACGGCATCACCGCCAACTTGGTACTGCCCGGCTGGATCGCGACGGCGGCCCAGTTGCCCTCCGAGGTCGCCGCGGGAGAGGCCACGCCGATCGGGCGGTCGGCCACCGCCGACGAGGTCGCGTCCGGCGTCGCCTACCTGGCCACGCCAGGGGCCTCGTACGTCACGGGCACGACGTTGATCATCGACGGCGGCAACGCCATCGCCGGAGCGACGCCAGCGGCCTAGTGCGGTGCGGGCAGCTTCAGCACCAGCCGCGCGCCACCGAGTGCGCTGTCCTCCAACGAGGCTGTCCCGCCGTGTAATTCGGCCTGCTGGGCCACCAGCGCCAGGCCGAGCCCGGAACCCGAATGCGAGGCCGTCGATCCGCGAGCGAAGCGCTCGAAGACCGCCGAGCGTTCCGCCTCCGGAACGCCGGAGCCGTTGTCGTCGACGGCGATCTCGACACCGTCGCGCGAGCTGACCGCCGACAGTTGCACCCGGGTGGCGCCACCGTGCTTGACCGCGTTGGCGATCGCGTTATCGACCGCCAGCCGAAGACCGGCAGGCAGACCGATGATGATGCACGTTGGCGAGGGCGCCAGTGACACGTCGAGGTCGGGGTACACCCGCATCGCGTCGTGCGCGGCGCGGTCGAGTAGCTCGGTGATGTCGACGGGAACGTGATCGGCTTCCGTTGAAAGTTCGCCCTGGGCAAGGCGTTCCAGTGCACCGAGGGTGGCTTCGATGCGGTTCTGGGTGCGTGCGACATCGCCGAGCAATTCCTTGCGCTGCTCCTCGGTCACCTCCAGAGTGGTCAGCACCTCGAGATTGGTGCGCATCGCGGTCAGCGGCGTGCGTAGCTCGTGGGCCGACACTGCGGCGAAATCGCGGGCCGAGGCCAGTGCTGCCTGGGTCCGCTCCTGTTCGGTCCAGATCCGCTCCAGCAGTCCTTTGATCGCCTCGCCGATCTCCACTGCTTCGGTGGCGCCGCCGATCTCGACATCGGGCGCCTTGTCACCGGCCTGGATCTGTCGGGTCTGGGCGGCCAGTCGCCGCAGCGGACGGACCGCGAACGTGGCCAGCAGCCAGCCGAGCAGACCCGCCGCGCCGACGGCGAGTGCGCAGATGATCAACACCCGGCGATGCAGGTTGTTGGTGTCGGCGATGGTGTCGTCGTAGGTGGCGCCGACTTCGAGTGTGGTGGTCTCCGGGTAGGACAGCTCAACCGTGCGCACCCGGTAGCGGACGCCGTCGACCTCGGTGGTGGCGTAGTCGGAGTCCAGTCGGGGCAGCACGACGTCGGAGTTGGACCGGACCGCGTCGCCGCGGCGAACGGTGATCACTACGTCCTGGTCGTTGGGTGACGGCGGGATCTGGTCGAGCCCGCGCGGGACGAACGGAACAGCGAAGCCCGCAGCTTCGTCCAGTCGCCGGTCCAGGCGTTCCAGGCGGTCGTTGGTGATGCCGATCCAGACGATGGTGCCCACGATGGTCACCACGATCGCCGCGCCGATTGCCGTCGCGAACGCCACGCGGGTGCGCAGCGAAGGGGTGCGGCGGAAGATGCGCGCGAGCTTCACGACGTCACTGAGTGCGCAACACGAAGCCCACGCCGCGTACGGTGTGCAGCAGTCGGGGCGCGCCGCCGGCTTCAAGCTTGCGGCGCAGATAACCGATGAAGACGTCGACGACGTTGGTGTCGGCGGCGAAGTCGTAACCCCACACCAGCTCGAGCAGCTGGGCACGGGACAGCACGGCGGTCTTGTGTTCGGCGAGCACCGCAAGCAGATCGAACTCACGCTTGGTGAGGTCGACGTCGACGCCGTTGACCCTGGCCCGCCGGCCCGGGATGTCGACCTCGAGCGGGCCGACCTGAATGGTCTCCGAGGAGAACGTCGCCGTCGCGCCCCGTCGGCGCAGCAGCGCCTTGACCCGGGCCACCAGCTCGGCCAGCACGAACGGTTTGACCAGGTAGTCGTCCGCCCCGGCCTCCAGGCCGGCGACCCGGTCGTCGACCGAGCTGCGGGCCGAGAGCACGCAGACCGGCACGTCGTTGTCCATCGCGCGCAACGCGGTCACCACGCTCACGCCGTCCAGCACCGGCATGTTGATGTCGAGGACGATCGCGTCGGGTCTGGTTTCGGTGGCCGAGCGCAGGGCTTCGGCGCCGTCGACGGCGGTGGCCACCTCGAATCCGGATAGCCGCAGCCCGCGCTCCAGCGATGCGAGCACGTCGGGATCGTCATCGACCACCAGTACTCGGGGTGCCGCTGAACTACTGTCCATGGCCCATATCTTGCCTGATCGACGGCCGTACCAGTGGGAGGCCGCTGCGACACGGCGACATCCGGGGGATGGGTTTGACCTCAATCATCGTTCAGGTTTTAGCGTGGTGACGACGTGGCCGATAACCGATTGCCGTGCGTGCGATCATCGAACGTGGGGGTCGTGTCGTACTAGCCGCATATGTTCAGTGGTGGTCGGTAACTGAGGAAATGGTTGACGCGGTGGATGTGGTGCCTTCTGTTCCAGGTGGGCTGCGCGAAACCCGGGTGCGCTCGGATCCGGCTATCGCCGCGCCACGTCCAGCGCCACGGGCCGCCTCCGATCTGTTCCGGTTGCTGCCGTATCTGATGCCCTATCGCGCGCGCTGGATCACGATGATCACCGTCGCGATCACGAGTCTGGTGGCCACTGTCGCCATCCCGCTGATGACGAAGGCGGTGATCGACGGGCCGGTCCGCCACCAGGACCAGCGGGGCTTGTGGGTGCTCGGTACGGCGGCCATGGCGGTGGGCGTCTCCGAGGCGGTGCTGTGGTTCATCCGCCGCTGGCTGGTGGCCCGGGCGACCATGGGGGTGGAGGTCGATATCCGCAAGGATCTCTACGCCCGGCTGCAGATCCTGCCGATGTCGTTTCACGGCCGCTGGCAATCCGGCCAGCTGTTGTCGCGAATCATGAACGACCTCAGCGTTATTCGACGGCTGCTCTCGTTCGGGTTGGTCTTTCTGATCCTCAATGTCCTGCAGATCATCATCGTCACGATCATCTTGCTGGCGATGTACTGGCCGCTCGGGGTGGTGGTGCTCGTCTCGATCGCGCCGATCACCGTTACCGTGCTGCATTTCGAGCGTGCCTTCACCCGGCTGTCCCGCCAAGCCCAGGACCAGGCCGGCCACGTCGCCACCCAGGTCGAGGAATCGGCGCTGGGATTGCGCGCGGTGAAATCATTCGGCCGCGAAGACTACGTCTACGACCGGTTCGACGAGCAGGCCAGCGGGCTCTATGACACCCAGATCCAGAAGGTCGCGGTGTCGGCCAAGTTCTGGACGATGCTCGAGGTGATTCCCAACCTCACGCTGATCGTCGTGCTGGGCTTCGGGGCCTACGCCGCTGGGCACGGGCTGGTCACCCTCGGCACCCTCGTCGCGTTCATCACGATGATGCTGTCGCTGGTCTGGCCGATCGCCTCGCTCGGCTTCCTGCTGTCGATGACCCAGGAGGCGATGACGGCGGCCAACCGGATCGCCGAGATCTTCGATGCCCCCCGCGAGATCACCGACGGGCCTGGCACGGCCGTGCCGCGCGGCGGCCGGTTGGAGCTAGCCGACGTCGGTTTTTGTTTCCCTGACAGCGACGCTTTCGCGTTGCGCCACGTCAACGTCACCGTCGAACCGGGGGAGACCCTGGCTCTGGTGGGCGCCACCGGTTCCGGCAAGTCGGTGCTGGCGTCGCTGCTGCCCAGGCTCTACGACGTCACCGAAGGCGCGATCCGCATCGACGGCATCGATATCCGCGAGCTGTCCCTTGAGGCGCTCCGCGAGACTGTCGCCACCGCCTTCGAGGACCCGACCCTGTTCTCGATGTCGGTGGCCGAGAACCTGCGACTCGGACGATCCGAGGCATCCGACGACGACCTCACCAGGGCCATCGAGATCGCCGCCGCCCAGTTCGTCTACGACCTGCCATTCGGCCTGCAGACCCGGATCGGGGAACAAGGCATGAGCCTGTCGGGCGGTCAGCGGCAACGACTTTCACTGGCCCGCGCCATCCTGGCCGCGCCGCGGATCCTGGTGCTCGACGACACGCTGTCGGCCCTTGACGTCCATACCGAAGCCCAGGTCACCGCGGCGTTACGGCGAGTGCTGGTCGGTGTCACGGCGGTGGTGGTCGCCCACCGAGCCTCGACGGTGCTGCTCGCCGACAAGGTCGCGCTGCTCGACACGGTCGACGGCGCGGGCACCATCACCCACATCGGCACCCACGCCGAATTGCTGGCCACCGTGCCGCGCTACCGCTTCCTGCTGGCGGCCGACGACGAGCTAGACGACGGCTGTGAGCCCAGGCCCGGGTGGGAGGACGACGACCAGCGCCGACGGCTCGACCGTGCGTACGAGGAGGCCTGCGAGCAGCGTGACGCTGTGCGCCGGGCCGCCGATTACTCGGGGTCGGAAGGCAGGCCACGATGACCGCGACCGAGTGGCGGGGCCGCCTCGACGAAGCGCCCGACGACCTGCCGATCGACGAGGCCAGCCCGCGCCGCCGGGAGGCCCGTGCGCTGCTGGGCTCGTTGCTTGCACCGTTCACAATGACCGTTGGGCTGCTGGCGCTGGTGGTCATTGTGGAAAACGTTGCGCGGCTATCTGTTCCGCTACTGGTTCAGCGCGGTATCGACCACGCCATCCCGCCGCTGGTGGCCGGCGGCTCGGCTCGTGAGCTGATCATCGTCGTTGTGGTGCTGTGCGGTGTGGTGTGCGTCCAGGCGATCAGTCGGCTGATGTTCCTGAATCGCTCCGGGCGCATCGGCCAGCGGGTGCTGCTGGAAGTGCGCCGTCGGGTTTTCCGGCATTTTCAGCGCCTCGACGTGGCGTTCCACGACCGCTACACGTCCGGGCGGGTGGTCAGCCGGTTGACCAACGACGTCGAGGCGATCCAGGACATGCTGGAGACGGGTTTCGACAGCTTGATCACCGCTGTCCTGACGTTGTTCGGCACGGCGATCCTGCTGGTCGTCCTCGACGTGCGACTGGGGCTGGTGTGCTTGGCCGCCTTCCCAATTCTGGTCGCGCTGGTGTGGTGGTTCTCGTCCGCGTCGGCCAAGACCTACCGCCGGGTTCGGGAAAGCGCAGCGTTGGTCATCGTGCAGTTCGTCGAGACGATGACCGGCATCAAGGCGGTGCAGGCCTATCGCCGCGAGCCGCGCAATCAGGAGATCTTCGACGAGGTCGCGGATCGGTACCGCGCGGACAACGAAGAGACCTTTCGGCAGTTGGCGATCTTCATGCCGGCGGTCAAGCTCGTCGGCAATCTGGCCACCGGCGCGGTGCTGCTGTACGGCGGCTCCAGGGTGCTGCACGGCGAGATGACGGTCGGCACCCTGGCGGCGTTCCTGCTGTACCTGCGGATGTTCTTCGAACCGATGCAGGAGATCTCGCAGTTCTTCAACACTTTCCAGTCGGCGTCATCGGCGCTGGAGAAGCTCGCCGGGGTGTTAGCCCAGGAGCCGGCGATCGCCGACCCGCCGGTGCCGGTGCACCCGGAGCGCATACGCGGTGAGATCGCTTTCGGCACCGTGCAATTCAGCTATGTGCCGGATCGCTTGGTGCTGCCGGGGCTGTCGGTCGTCGTGCCGGCCGGGCAGACCGTCGCGCTGGTTGGCACCACCGGCGCGGGTAAAACCACCATCGCCAAACTCATCGCGCGGTTCTACGACCCGACATCGGGGGCAGTCACCCTCGACGGCGTTGCTCTGCGCGATTTCGCGCAGAGCGACCTGCGCCGCCACGTCGTGATGGTCACCCAGGAGAACTTCCTGTTTTCCGGGACCGTCGCCGACAACATCCGCTTCGGTCGGCCGACGGCGACGGACGCCGAGGTGCACGCCGCCGCGGTCGCGGTGGGGGCGCACGAGTTCATCGCGGCGCTGCCCGAGGGCTACGACACCGACGTGGCCACCCGTGGGGGACGGTTGTCCGCCGGACAGCGACAGCTGATCGCATTCGGCCGAGCGTTCCTCGCCGACCCGGCGGTGCTGATCCTCGACGAGGCGACCTCATCGCTGGACATCCCGAGCGAGCGGCTGGTACAGCGGGCGCTGCGGACGGTGCTGGCCGACCGGACGGCGCTGATCATCGCCCACCGGTTGTCGACGGTCGAGATCGCCGACCGGGTGCTGGTGCTCGAGCACGGCCGCATCGTCGAGGACGGCCCGCCGGGTGAGCTCATCGACTCCCAGGGCCGTTATGCCGCGTTGCACCGGGCCTGGCTGGAATCGCTGGCCTGACGCCCGGCGCGAGCGCAGACTGCGAAGTATGCGGCGCTACGTCGATCGCGCTGATGCCGGCCGGCGGCTGGCCGGCTGGCTGCTGGGTTATCGAGGTGCTGATCCCCGGGTCGCTCCGCTCCTGCCCGCCGGGCGAGCCCCGGTGGTGCTAGGCCTCCCGCGCGGCGGCGTTCCGGTGGCCTATGAGGTGGCCAAGGCATTGGCGGCCCCGCTGGACGTGCTCGTGGTGCGCAAGCTCGGGGTACCGAGCCAACCCGAGCTGGCGTTCGGCGCCATCGGTGAGGGTGGCGTGCGGGTGCTCAACGACTCGGTGCTGCGGCATGTGGTGGTCAGCGATGCCGAGATCGCCGAGGTGGAGGCCGGCCAGCGCACCGAACTGCGACGTCGCGTCGAGGCCTACCGCGGTGACCGGGCCCCGATTCCGCTGACCGGCCGGGTGGTGGTGATCGTCGACGACGGATTCGCGACCGGCTCGACCGCCCGCGCGGCGTGTCTGGTGGCCCGCGCCCACGGCGCGGCCACGGTGGTGCTGGCCGCCCCGATCGGCGCGCCCGGCACGATCGACGAATTGCGCGACTACGCCGACGACGTCGTATGTCCGGGTGCCCCAGCTCATTTCAGCGCGGTGGGCCAAGGCTACGACAACTTCCAGCAGACTTCCGACGAGGAAGTCGGCACCCTACTGCGGTGCGCCGAGCACGGCTTTACGCAATAATGAGTTAATCAGCGATACAGGTGAAACAGGGGCACTGCCTCTGAGTGATTATCCGCGCCCGAATGTGGCGGTCGACACCGCACTGCTGACCCTCGATCCGGCCGACCCGGAGTTGATGGTTCTGCAGGTGCGTCGCGCCGACGCCCCTGGCTGGGGGCTGCCGGGAACCTTCCTGCACCCCGGCGAGCGGCTTGCCGACGCGGTCGAGCGGTCACTACAAGCCAAGGCCGATGTGCGCGGGCTGCGCCCACGTCAGCTGCATGTGTTCGACGACCCCGGGCGGGACAGCCGCGGTTGGACACTGTCGGTGGCGCACGTTGAAATCGTGCCGATACGCCGACTCGACTCCCGCAGGCCGGGCCAGACGCGACTGGCCGCGGCGGCCCGACCGGGCCGGCTGCGCCACGGGCACGGCGAGATCATCACCCGCGCGGTCGAGCATGTCCGCGACCGCTATGCCGAGCAGCCCGACCCCGGCCATCTGCTCGGGCGGCAATTCACTCTGGGCGAGCTGCACCGGGTGCATCAGGCGGTGGCCGGGCGGCCGCTGCAGCGCGACGGGTTCCGCCGACTGATGAAACCGCTGCTGCGGCCCACCGGTCATCTGATCACCGGCACCGGCGGCAGGCCCGCGGAGCTGTTCCGGCGCAACCCCTGACCGAGTTCAGCCGGTAATGTCGCGGCCGATCAGCCGGCGAGCCACGATCCATTGCTGAAGTTCGTTTGCGCCCTCGAAGATTTCGAGGATCTTGGCGTCTCGGTACATTTCTTCGAGGCGAAGCGACTCGCCGGTTTCGCCCACCTGGCGGGCGAAGCCGAGAGCGCCATGGATCTGGATGGCTTCCCGCACGAGGTCGTTCGCCAATCGGGTGCCATAAGCCTTGGCCATCGCGGCCTCGGGCTCGGCGGTGGCATCGCCGGTGTCCAGCAGCATCGCGGCCTTCTGATAAAGGCTGCGGGCACACTCGAGTTCGGTGGCGCGCTGAGCCATCTGGAACTGCCAGTGCTGCATGGCCCCCAGCGGCCTGCCAAAGACATGACGGGTCTGTAGCCGGTGCACCGCCAGGTCGAGGGCGGCCTGCGCTACTCCGACACCGGCCGCGCCGATGCCGATGCGGCCGCGGACAAGTGCAGACAGCGCGACCGCCATTCCACGGCCCGGCTCGCCGAGCAGATTCTCGCGGGGAACGCGCACGTCTTCGAGGACGATGTCGGCGGTGATCTGCCCGCGGTGGCCCATCTTCAGATCAGGGCTGCCGATCCGAACCCCTGGGCTCCTCAGGTCGATCAAAAGCATGTGCGCCCGGTTTCCCATCCGCCCGTCGCGCACCAGCATCGAAACCCAATTGGCCACAACACTGTTGGTGATCCAGCGTTTCCGGCCGTTGACGATGAACCCGCCATCGGTCTCTTCTGCGAACGTGCCGAGTCGCTCGGCGGTCAGATCCGAACTCGTCTCGGGTTCGGTCGTGGCGAACGCGAAGGCCTGCTTGCCGGAGACCAAGTCGGGGACCAGCATGTCGTGTAGTCGGGTGCTTGCGTGGCGCAGTGTGGCAGGCACAAGGATGCACTGCCCGTCATAGACGCCGGCAATCGAGGACGATTCGTAGGCGATCTCCTCGGCGACCGTGCAGGTGCCCAACATCGGGTATTCCAGTCCAGCGCCGTGCTGGGGCCCGAACGGTACGGCGAACAACCCGTCGGAGGCCAGGCCGCGGAACGCCTGCCAGGGAAAGCTGTCGACGGACTCCTGCTGCGACCCGATCTCGCGCGCCACGGGCGCGAGGTGGCGTGCGACAGACTCCCGCGCCCGCGCCCGCACTTCGACCGTCTCATTGGGAAGGAAGACGTCATGGGACATGTGGTCTTGGGTGCGGCGGGGAATGACGGCCATGGGTGCGGCTCCTTTTGGAATCAGACGATCGTACGAATAGTACTAAATCGGACGATCGTCTGATTTGATAGAGTGGGTTTGTGGAGATTCTCGACAGCAAGGCCGCCAGGACTCGTCGCCGAATTCTCGACGTCTCAGCCAGAGTGTTCGCCGAACAGGGCTACGGCGGGGCAAGCCTGCGCCGGATCGCGGCCGAGGCTGGGTTGCAGGTGGGGAGCCTTTACTTTCACTTCCGCACCAAGGACGAACTGGTCGCGGCCACCTTGGTGGACGGTGTCGAGTCGGCACGGATTGCGTTGGAGGAGGCAATCGCCTCGGTCCCCGAGGACGCCGCGGCGGTTGATCGGCTGAGGGCGGCGATCCGTGGGCATCTTGAAGCGCTGCATGCCAGCGACGAGCGCGCTGCGGCAGTGGTTCGGATGGTCGAGACGCTCCCGCCGAACCTGCGTTCCGAACACGTCGTGCACGAGCGCCGCTTCGCCCGGGTCTGGCAGGACGTGCTTGACCGCGGTCGTCACGCCGGCGTGGTCCGGGATGACGTCGACCCGCGGATCCTGCGAGACTTGGTCGTCGGGGCGCTCAACAGCACCTCGACGAACAACCCTGCTGCGAAGAAGGATCTCAGCGCCGTCACCGAAGCTATGTTGACGCTGCTGGAGCCGAATCCCTAGCCGGGCAAGCCGATCCGCCGATACCGCTGAAGGCGGCCCGTGTAGCGCAGGTCCGACGGCTGCTCGCGTAGGTCGTGAATCTCCCTGGCGATCGCATTGGACAGCCGGCGGGCGAACTCGACAGGTTCGTCGGCGGCGTCGGGGTGTTCGGGCACGATCGCGTCGACGATGCCGTTGCGCAGCAGATCTGCTGATCGAACTCCTTGTGCCGCAGCCAGTTCCGGGGCATGCGCGGTGTCGCGGAAAACGATGGCGCTGGCGCCCTCCGGCGGAAGCGGGGCCAGCCAGCCGTGCTGGGCGGCCAGCACCCGGTCGGCCGGGACCATCGCCAATGCGGGCCCGCCGCTGCCCTGGCCGAGCAACACCGACACCGTCGGGGTGTCCAGCGTGACCAGATCGGACAGGCACCGGGCGATCTCGCCGGCCAGCCCATCCTGCTCGGCCTCGGCCGACAGCGCGGGCCCGGCGGTGTCGATGACCAGCACCAACGGCAGTTGCAGGCCGGCGGCCAGCGCCATGCCGCGGCGGGCCTCGCGTAGGGCAGCGGGGCCCACCACGCCGCCGACGACTCGTCGCTGGCCGACGACGACGGCGGGCTGGCCGCCGAAACGGGCCAGCGCCAGCACCGTGGTGGCGGCCTCGCCGTGCGTGCCGGACAGCAGCACGCGGTCGGTGGCGCCCTCCCGCAGCAACCAGCTCACGCCGGGCCGATCGGGGCGCCGGGAGGCGATCACCGACTCCCACGCCGGCACGTCTGGCACCGGCTCGGCGGGGGCTGCGGCCGGCGGTGCCGTCGGTGCGTCGGTGATGACGGTCAGCGCGCGATCCAACGTAGCGCGCAGCGCCTCCACGCCGACCACCGCGTCAATTACGCCGTGCCGCAGCAGATTCTCCGCGGTCTGCACGCCGGGCGGGAACGGTTCGCCATAGAGCTGCTCGTACACCCGCGGCCCGAGGAAGCCGATTAGAGCGCCCGGCTGGGCCGCGGTGATGTGCCCCAGCGAACCCCACGACGCGAACACCCCACCGGTGGTCGGGTGCCGCAGATACACCAGATAGGGCAGGTGCGCCCGCTTGTGCTGGGTGACGGCCGCGGCGATCTTCACCATCTGCAGGAAGGCGACGGTGCCCTCCTGCATGCGGGTGCCACCCGAGCTCGGCGACGCCAGCAGCGGCAGCTTCTCGGCCGTCGCACGCTCGACAGCTGCGGTGATGCGTTCGGCTGCGGCCACTCCGATCGACCCGGCCAGGAAGTCGAACTCACAGGCCACCACAGCCACCCGACGGCCGAACACGGTGCCCTCACCGGTTAGCACCGCCTCGTCGAAACCGGTGGCGGCTCGGGCCTGCTCGAGTTCACGGGTGTAGGCCTCGTCGGCGTCGACGAGCAAAGGTGCGTCATCCCAGCTTCGGAACGACCCAGGGTCCAGTGCGGCGTCGCGTAGTTCGGCGGCCCCGATGCGGCTCATGAAGCGAGGTTAATCGGCCAGTACCCTCGAACCATGATCGGTATCAACCGCGTGGGGGATGTGACCACGATCGAGCTGCAGCGTTCGGAAAGACGCAACGCGCTCAATTCCGAACTCGTCGATTCGCTGCGCGAAGCGGTGGAGAAGGCGGCCGCTGACGATGTCCGCGCGATCGTGCTGACCGGCCAGGGCACGGTGTTCTGCGCCGGAGCCGACCTGTCCGGGGACGTGTTCGCCGCCGACTTCCCGGACAAGGCCATCGCCTTGAACAAGGCGATCGACGCCGTCCCGATGCCGGTGATCGGTGCGATCAACGGCCCGGCGATCGGGGCGGGTGTGCAACTGGCGATGATCTGCGACCTGCGCGTGGTGGCCCCGGGTGCGTACTTCCAGTTCCCGATCGCCAAATACGGTCTGGCGCTCGATAACTGGAGTGTCCGCCGGTTGAGCTCGCTGGCCGGTTACGGGCGTGCCCGCGGCATGCTGCTGGGCGCCGAGAAGCTGGACGCCGACACGGCGCTGATGACCGGGATGGCCAACCGGCTCGGCGATCTGGCCGACGCGCAGGCCTGGGCCGCCGAGATCGCCGGTCTGGCGCCGCTGTCGTTACAGGCATCCAAGCGGGTGCTCAACGACGACGGCGCCTTCGAGGAGCAGTGGCCCGCCCATAAGGACCTCTTCGACAAGGCGTGGGGCAGCCAGGACGTCATCGAGGCCCAGGTGGCCCGCATCGAGAAGCGCGCCGCCAAGTTCACGGGGGCCTGAGCACCTTGTTGAGAGAGGCCCTGCGACTGGCTGCCGGCACCGCATCGCTGGCCGCTGGCGGCTGGGTCCTGCGGGCCCTGAACGACGCTCCCGCATCCCTGGGGGCGCGGCCCGGCGAGATCCAGTCGGTCGCTGACGGCTCGCCCAACTACCGCGAAGGCGTGTTCCACAACCTGGAGCCCGCCTCGCCGATGCGACTGGACGCCGAGGAAAACCGCCTCGTGCTGTTCGACATGCTCAGCCGCCGCTCGGCCAGCCGCCCGCCTGGAACCATTCCGCTGGCCCACTCGGCCGCCCCGATCAACTCAGAGCCGCTCGCAGTCAGCTGGCTCGGCCACTCGACGGCCCTGATCGAGATCGACGGCTACCGGGTGCTCACCGATCCGGTGTGGAGCGATCGCTGTTCGCCCTCGCGCACCGTGGGTCCCCAGCGGCTGCATCCGGTGCCCGCGCCGCTGGAATCGCTGCCGGCCCTCGACGCGGTGGTGGTCAGCCATGACCACTACGACCACCTGGACATGGACACGGTGCTGGCGCTGGCCCGCACACAGCGGGCACCGTTCGTCGTCCCGCTCGGCATCGGCGCACATCTGCGGCAGTGGCACATCCCGCCGGAGCGCATCATCGAGCTGGACTGGAACGAGCAGGCCCGGATCGGCGACCTCACCCTGGTGTGCACGCCCGCCCGACATTTCTCCGGCCGGTTCCTGTCCCGTAACACCACGCTGTGGTCGTCCTGGGCAATCATCGGCCCGCGGCACCGTGCCTACTTCGGCGGAGACACCGGCTACACCGGCAGCTTCGAACAGATCGGCGCCGACCACGGCCCGTTCGACCTGACGCTGATGCCGATCGGGGCGTACAACACCGCCTGGCCAGACATCCACATGAATCCCGAGGAAGCAGTGCGCGCCCATCGCGATGTCAGCGATGCCGGGCTGCTGGTCCCGATTCATTGGTGCACATTCCGGCTGGCTCCACATCCGTGGGCCGAGCCGGTCGAACGGTTGCTGGTATCCGCTGACGATGCCGGCGTGCGGACCGCGGTTCCACGTCCCGGCGGCCGGGTCGTCGCCGCCACGGCGGGGGCAATAGACCGATGGTGGGAGCTGTGAGCCACTACGGTGCAACCCATGACCGCTCTGGCAGTGCGTGCCGCGATCGTTGCTCTGGTGGCTGCGCTCACCGCATGCAGTAGCACGGCCTCCAAACCGGAGACCGTCAAGCCGCTGTCCGATCAGCCGCCCCCGCTGGTGCCCGCGCTGGCGCTGCCGGACAACGCCGTAACCAACGCCGTCGGCAAGCTCGACGGTATCGCCGACGATCTGATGAAGGCCGCCGGCATCCCCGGTATGGCGGTTGCCGTGGTCCACGAAGGAAAGACGGTCTACGCCAAGGGATTCGGTGTCAAGGATGTCAACCGCCCGGCGGATGACCCCGGCAACCGCGTCGATGCGGACACGGTCTTCCAGCTGGCGTCGGTGTCCAAGCCGATCGGCGCCACCGTGGTGGCCCATCAGGTCGGCCAGAATGCGATCAGCTGGAACACCCCGGTGACCGACAAACTCCCGTGGTTTGCGCTCTCGGATCCGGTGGCCACCAAGTTGGTCACGGTCGGGGACCTGTACTCGCACCGCTCCGGGCTGCCGGATCATGCCGGTGACCAGCTCGAGGACCTCGGCTACGACCGGCGCTACGTACTGGAGCGGCTGCGCCAGCTTCCGTTGGCTCCGTTCCGGATCTCATACGCCTACACCAATTTCGGGCTGACTGCCGCCGCCGAGGCGGTGGCTGTCGCGGCCGGTACGTCCTGGGAGGACCTCAGCGACCAGGTGCTGTATCGGCCGCTGGGGATGGCGTCGACCAGCTCCCGGTTCGCCGATTACGAGGCCAGGCAGGACAAGGCGCTCGGGCACATCCGCGTCGACGGGAAATACGAACCGCTCTACAAGCGCGACGCCGATCCGGAAGCGCCTGCGGGCGGGGTCAGTTCATCGGTGAACGACCTCACTCACTGGCTGACCATGATGCTGGCCAACGGAACGTACAACGGGCAGCAGATCGTCGACCCCGCCGCCCTGCTGCCTGCGGTGTCACCGCAGATCGTGTCGAGCCCGCCCAGCGAGCCGGCGATGCGCTCGGGTTTCTACGGATACGGATTCAACGTCGGCACCACGTCGGCGGCCCGGGTACAACTGAGTCACTCGGGGGCCTTCGACCTCGGCGCCGCAACCAACTTTGTGATCATCCCGTCGGCCGATGTCGCGATCGTCGCGTTGACCAACGCCACCCCGGCCGGTATCCCGGAAACGCTGACTGCGGAATTCGCCGACCTGGTCCAGTTCGGCGAGGTTCGCGAGGACTGGCGCACGCTCTACGCGCACGCGTTCGCTGACATGGACAAACCCTTCGGCGCACTGGCAGGCAAGACGCCACCGGCCAACCCGGTTCCGGCCAAGCCGCCGGCCAGCTACGTCGGCAGCTACCGCAACGACTACTGGGGTTCGGCGGTGGTCGCCGAGTCCGGCGGCAAGCTCACGCTGTCGATGGGTCCGCGACCCGACACCGTCGAGCTCACCCACTGGGGCGGCGACGTGTTCACCTTCGGCTTCCCCAGCGAAAACTTCCCGCCCGGAAGCATTTCCATGGCGACGTTCAACGGCGACAAGCTGACACTCGAGTACTACGACACCGAGAAGATGGGAACGTTTACGCGATGAGCGGCTTGGGTCTTTCCGCCGACGAAGTGGCCGCCCGGATCGCCGAGGGCAAGACCAACGACGTCCCCAGCCGTGCGTCGCGCAGCGTCGTCGAGATCGTGCGGGCCAACGTATTGACCCGGATCAACGCGATCCTGGGCGTGCTGCTGCTCATCGTGCTGTCCACTGGGTCGCTGATCAACGGAATGTTCGGGCTGCTGATCATCGCCAACAGCGGTATCGGCATCATCCAGGAACTGCGGGCCAAGAAGACGCTCGACAATCTGGCTATCGTCGGGCAGGTCAAGCCCACCGTGCGCCGGCAATCCGGGACAAACCCGTTGCCGCCCAACGAGGTAGTCCTCGACGACGTTATCGAGCTCGGGCCGGGCGATCAGATCATCGTCGACGGGGAGTTGCTTGAGGCCGCCAACCTGGAGGTCGACGAGTCGCTGCTTACCGGTGAAGCCGACGCGATCGCCAAACATGTCGGCGACACGGTGATGTCGGGCAGCTTCGTCGTCGCCGGAACAGGGGCCTACCGCGCCACAAAGGTGGGCCGGGAAGCCTACGCCGCCAAACTGGCCGAGGAGGCCAGCAAGTTCACCCTGGTGAAATCCGAACTGCGCAGCGGGATCAACAAGATCCTGCAGTTCATCACCTACCTGCTGTGGCCTACTGGCTTGCTGGTCATTTACACCCAGCTGTTCACCACCACCGCCGGGTGGCGGGACTCGGTGCTGCGGATGGTCGGTGCGCTGGTTCCGATGGTTCCCGAAGGCCTGGTCTTGATGACGTCGATCGCCTTCGCGGTCGGCGTGGTCCGGTTGGGGCGCCGGCAGTGCCTGGTTCAGGAGCTGCCCGCCATCGAGGGCTTGGCCCGTGTCGACGTGGTCTGCGCGGACAAGACCGGCACGCTCACCGAAAACGGTATGCGGCTGGCCGACGTCACGGCGGTAGGCGAGGACGATACCGCGCACCGAGCGGCTGATGTGCTGGCGTCCCTGGCCGCCGACGACCCCAAACCGAATGCCAGCATGCAGGCCATCGCCGAGGCCTATCCGGATGCGCCGGGCTGGACCGCCACGGCCGCAGCACCATTCAAGTCCGCGACCAAGTGGAGCGGGGTGTCTTACGGTGAGCACGGCAATTGGCTGATCGGCGCCCCGGACGTGCTGCTCGACCCGGAATCGGCCACGGCCGCCAAGGCCGAGGAAATCGGCGCGCGCGGTATGCGGGTGCTCCTGCTTTGTGCCAGCGATGTACCCGTCGACAGCCCCGACGCGCCCGGTCAGGTCAGCCCGGTCGCGCTGGTGGTCCTTGAACAACGGGTCCGCCCCGACGCGCGGGAAACCTTGGAATACTTTGCCTCCCAAAATGTCTCGGTAAAGGTGATCTCCGGTGACAACGCGGTGTCCGTCGGTGCGGTGGCCGGCACGCTGGGCCTGCACGGGGAAACCATGGATGCCCGGCAGCTGCCGACGGACGCCGACGCGTTGGCCAATACGATGGCGACCTACACCACGTTCGGCCGGGTGCGGCCCGACCAGAAACGCGCCATGGTGCATGCGCTGCAGTCACGCGATCACACCGTCGCGATGACGGGTGACGGTGTCAACGACGTGCTGGCCCTCAAGGACGCCGACATCGGGGTGGCGATGGGGTCGGGCAGCCCGGCCTCGCGGGCAGTGGCCCAGATCGTCTTGCTGGACAACAAGTTCGCCACCCTGCCGTATGTGGTGGGCGAGGGTAGACGGGTCATCGGCAACATCGAGCGGGTGTCAAATCTGTTCCTCACCAAGACGGTCTATTCGGTGCTGCTTGCCCTGCTGGTCGGGCTTGCGGGCCTGTCCCACAAGCTTTTCGGTACTGCTCCACTGCTGTTTCCGTTCCAGCCGATCCACGTGACCATCGCGGCGTGGTTCACCATCGGCATCCCGGCGTTCATCCTGTCGCTGGCACCCAATAACGAGCGAGCCCGTACCGGGTTCGTGCGGCGGGTGATGACCTCTGCGCTGCCGTCCGGGCTGGTGATCGGCGTGACGACGTATACGTCGTACCTGATTGCCTATCACGGCAACAGTTCGACCCCGGCCGAGCAGACGCAAGCCTCGACCGCGGCGTTGATCACCTTGCTGATGGGGGCGATCTGGGTGCTGGCCGTCGTCGCTCGTCCGTACCAGTGGTGGCGCGTGGCTCTGGTGGCCGCCTCGGGCCTGGCTTATGTGGTGATCTTCGCCATACCGTTTGCCTGGGAGACGTTCATGCTCGACCCCACCAACGTGGAGGTCACCTCATCGGGGCTGGCTCTTGGCCTGCTTGCCGCCGGACTGGTCGAGGCACTGTGGTGGGTGCAGGGCCGGATGCTGGGCGAGCGGCGGACGTTGTGGCGGACCGAGCCCACGGTGCAAGATTGACCGATGGGATTCCTCGATAAAGCCCTCGACAAGACCAAAGAAGTCCTGAGCGAGAATGCCGACAAGGTGGGGCAGGCCATCGACAAGGCCGGTGACATCATCGACGAGAAGACACAGGGCAAGTACGCCAGCACCGTGGACAAGGTGCAGGACGCCGCGAAGAACATCGTCGAGAAGAACCGCACCGAAAAGGGCGACGAACAAGTCTGACCTATGGCGAAACTCTCAGTATCTGTCGACGTTCCACTCCCACCCGAGCAAGCCTGGCAGCACGCCTCGGACCTGTCGCGCTATAAGGATTGGCTGACCATCCACCGGGTCTGGCGCTCCACACTGCCCGACACTCTGGACAAGGGCACGGTTGTGGAGTCCATCGTCGAGGTCAAGGGCATGCCCAACCGGGTGAAGTGGACGATCGTCCATTTCAAGGCGCCGGAGGCGATGACACTCAATGGTGTCGGCGTCGGCGGGGTCAAGGTCAAGCTGATCGGCAAGGTCCGGGCGAGCGCCTCGGACGCGAACGCCTCGGTGGTGACTATGGACGTCCATCTGGGTGGTCCGGCGCTGTTCGGGCCCATCGGCATGATCGTGGCCGGGGCGCTGCGTGGCGACATCAAGGAGTCGCTGAACCGGTTCGTGACGGTCTTCGCTCCGTCCTAGCGCGCGCCCCCGCGCTAGGTTCTGATGACCCGATGCGGGGTCGGATAGGGGTGCACGCGGGCTGCGCCGTGTCGGCTGGGCCCCAGGCCAGGCATTGGGTGCCGGACCTGCTCGCTTCGCGCGTGCTCGGCAGCGAGGAACCGCCGCTCCAGTCCCGCGATCAGATCCTGCACCGAACGGCGCTCGCGCTCCGCGGCGCGGATCATCCCGCGAATCCGCCGGGCCTGGGTTTGCTCACCGCGCCGCTGATAGCGCTCAAGGGCGCAGCCGTAAGTGGCCAGGTCAGCGTCGAGCTGCTCACACTGGGCCAGCAGCATCGCCCGGAGGTGTTCGGCCTGAAGGCGATTCGCAGACTCGGGCGTCTGGTTGCCCGTGTCCACGTTGCTCGGTGAGGTCACGGGCGGAACTGTAGCCGACCCGGTCGTCCTACGCGCATCGAGTGGAACTTCGCTTGCCCCACCGCTTTTTGTTCACCGAGCCGACACCTGATCGACACTCGCCGTCGTGACGGTAGTTGCGCGAAACGCGTATTCCATCCGATGATAACCGGCGTGGAACGTGCTGAGGAGCAGCGCCAGATCGATCAGGTGGTCGACCGCCTGACCGAGTTGTTTCCTTATGTGCCGGATCACGTCATCAGCGAGGCTGTGGACAGCGCACATCACCGGTTCGACGGCGCCCGCATCCGCGAGTTCGTCCCGCTGTTCGTCGAGCGGCACTGTCGGGCGGTGTTCATCCTGCAGCCGGCTGTGGAGATTTCGGTCTAGCTCGATAGCAGCGGCGCCGACCAGACCAGCCGGGTGCCGCCCCCAGGGCGCGCTGCGATCGTGAACCGGCCTCCGCAGTCGTGGGCTCGCGCGGCCAGATTCGCCAGACCACTGCGGGTGACGTCCTCGCTGATTCCCACCCCGTCGTCACTGACACCGATGGTCAGGTCGTCGTCGACGGTCACCGACACGGTGACCGAGCGAGCCGCTGCGTGGCGCACCACATTGCTGACCGCCTCGCGCACCACCGCCTCCGCGTGATCGGCGAGTGCGGCGTCGACCACCGACAACGGCCCGCTGATGTGGACCGCGGGGCGCACGGCCGAGTCGACGGTCATTTGGGTCACCGCCTGCTCGATGCGCTGACGGAGACGGGTGATCGACCCGCCGTGCAGATCGAAGATCGTGGTGCGGATCTCCTCGACGACCTCCTGGAGATCATCCAGTGCTCCGGTTACCCGGCGGGTGCCCTCGGCCTGGTCGGCGTTCAGCGCGCCCTGCAGCGACAAGCCCACCGCGAACAGCCGCTGAATCACATGGTCGTGCAGATCCCTGGCGATCCGGTCACGGTCGGTGAGCACGTCGAGTTCGCGCATCCGCCGCTGCGCGGTTGCCAGATGCAGTGCCAGGCCGGCCTGCGTGGTGAAGGCGGCGGCCATGTCCAGATCAGCTTCGGTGAACTGCTTGCCGGCAGAGGCCACGCACACCAGCACCCCGGTCGCGGTGTCGGGTTCGCACACCGGCAACACCAGTGCTGGGAAGCTCTCTTCTGACAGATCGCGGAAATCACCGATACGCACAGGAAGACAATCGGTGAAGGCACGGGCCGCCGACCCGGTCACCGGCAGCGTCTGGCCCAGCAGCTCGGCACGAGTCGCGGCGGTGACCACCAGCTGACCCGAGTCGTTCGGTGTGGCGTAGAAGCTGAACTCGCTGGAGGTCAAAGCCAATGCCTTGGCGGTGATTTCGCGGTGCACCGCGGCTGGATCATCACCGGCCAGCAGGTCGGTGCTGATATCACGGGTGGCTTCGATCCACAGCTGACGGCTGTGCGCGGCCTGATACAGCCGGGCGTTGTCGATCGCGATGCCTGCGGCGCCCGCCAGCGCCAGCAGAAGTACCTCGTCGGCTTCGGTGAACGCCGCCCCGTGTGCCTTCTCGGTCAGGTAGAGGTTGCCGTAGAGCTGATCGCGGATCCGGATGGGCACCCCGAGGAAGCTACGCATCGGCGGATGGTGCGCAGGGAACCCGATTGACGACGGGTGCTGGGAAAGATCATCGACGCGAATCACTTTGGGGGTTTTCAGCAGCAGACCCAGCATCCCGTGCCCCGCGGGCAGTGGACCGATCAGCTCGGCGGTCTCGGAGTCGATCCCCTCGAAGACGAACCGTTCCAGGACCGGTTGCGGTTCGGACGCGATCACCCCGACGGCACCGTAGCGGGCATTCACCAACCCCATGGCGGTGTGCACGATCGTGTGCAGCTTCTTCTCGAGTTCCAGCCCGGAGGAAACGGCCAGCATCGCGTCGATGAGACCGTCGCGGACGTCGACGTCAAACATCGCTGCGGCGCAGCGTCTCCGCGGCGAACAGGGCGGCCTGGGTGCGTCCACTGAGCCCCAGCTTGATCAGCAGCCGCGACACGTAGTTCTTGATCGTCTTCTCGGCGAGGAACATCCGCTGGCCGATCTCGCGGTTGGTCAGGCCCTCGCCCAGCAGTTGCAACAGCGTGCGTTCGGTGGCCGACAAGTCACGTAGCCGCTCGTCGGACTCGGTGTCTTTGCGTAGTCGGGTCATCAGCGCGGCCGCGGCGCGGTTGTCCAGCAACGACTTTCCTGCACCAACGGTCTTGATGGCCTCGGCCAGCTCCATGCCGCGAATGTCCTTGACCACGTATCCGCTGGCGCCGGCCAGGATCGCGTCGAGCATGGATTGCTCGTCGGTGAACGACGTCAAGATGAGACAACGCAATTCGGACTGTGCGGCAAGCAGATCGCGGCACAGGTCGATGCCGCTGCCGTCGGGCAGACGGATGTCCAACACCGCAACGTCGGGTCGTGCCGCGGGGATGCGGGCCAGCGCCTCGGCCACAGTGGCCGCCTCACCCACCACGGTCAGTTCGGGGTCGCTGCCGAGCAGCTCGGCCAGGCCGCGCCGTACGACCTCATGGTCGTCGACCAGGAACACCTTGATCACACCGCAGTACAGCCCGGAAGCATCCCGGGTCGGTAGGGACTTTGGTCCCGAAATCGGCAGACCAACGCCGTGCGGGAGGGGCCGAGAGCTGCCTGGCGCAGGGACTCGGCTGGGTGCATCGTTGTTCTTGCGCGTCGGACATTGCACCCTACGGCGCGCGACTTGGGCCGGCGGGCAGGCATCCTTCTTCGTCCCGCCGGCCCAACCTTCGGTTCTAGACTGCGTCGATGACCGCCAGGTACTCACCCGCCATCGACGTCACCGCGGTCGACGCGATCGACTTCCACACCCACGTCGAGATCGACGGCGCCGGCCACTGCGCCTACGACGACGAGCTGGCCGAAGCCACCGGACGCTACTTCAAACTCGGCCCCGACTACTTCGCGCGCGTCGACGATCTCGCCGAGCACTATCGGCAGCACAACACCGCGGCGGTGGTGTTCACCATCGACGCCCACACCGTGTCGGGCCATCAGCCCAATTCGGTGGAGGAGCTGATCGAGGGGACGATCCGCAATAACGACGTCCTGATCCCGTTCGGCTCAGTCGACCCGTGGAGCACCGACGCGGTCGCGCGGGTGGCGGAGTTATCCGGTGACTACGGCGTGCGTGGATTCAAGTTCCATCCCAGCCTGCAGGGCTTCGAACCCAACGACCGCCGGTTCTACCCCATCTACGAGGCGATCGGCGCCGCCGGGGTGCCCGCACTGTTCCACACTGGCCAGACCGGGCTGGGGTCGGCGCTGCCCGGCGGGCACGGGATCAAGCTGCGCTACTCCGACCCGATGCTGCTCGACGACGTTGCCGCCGACTTCCCTGACCTCACCGTCGTGATGGCTCACCCGGCGGTGCCGTGGGTCGACGCCCAGATCGCCATCGCCTCGCACAAGGCCAACGTGTTCGTCGACCTGTCCGGGTGGTCACCGAAGTACTTTCCGCCCCAGCTTGTTTCAGCGATCGGACGGCAACTGCGCACCAAGGCACTGTTCGGGACGGATCATCCCTATATCGCACTCGATCGCTGGCGGCGCGATTTCGACACCCTCGGCGTCGATCCCGCGGTGGTGCCGCTGATCCTCAAGGAGAATGCGCTGCGGGTGCTCGGACTGGCCTAGGCGGTCTGGGATTCGACGACCATCTCCGACGGTGCGTTGCGTTCCCACAACACCGCGCCGACGCAGGCGGTCAGCACCCATCCGGCGCCGACGGCGCCGCACCAGATCAGCAGTGCCATCGCCACACCGATCGGGCCGAAACCATCCCAATCGTGGAGCAGCGACGGGAAGAGCACCCGGGAGCCGAGCGGGATGACGAGGCCATCGATCACCACACCCGCCAGCCCGGCCAGCGCGAGTGAGCGCAGGCCCCGGCCGCCGTCGCGGACCAGCAGCGCCGGGGTCAGCGACCAGAACAGCCACACCGGCAGAAGACCGATGACGAACAGCAGTCCCCGGCTGAGGCCGTGGTGGTGGTGGCCGAACATGATCCGCTCCCGCACCGCCATGGTGACCAGGTACAACGCAAACCACGCGGTGCCCCGCAGCAGCCGGGTCAACAGCCCGTACTGCTCGCGACGCCAGGCCTTCGCGAAGATGGACGCGACCGAGGCTGCCATCGGGATGCCCCAGACGAGGAAACTCGCCACCCCGATCAGCGTCCAGTCCGCTCGCAGCCCCGCGGAATTGCCGAAGGCTTCCCGTAACCGGTCGCTGAGCGGATGTTCCAGGGCGAACTGGCGGGTGAAGATGGTGCCGGGGCTGGCATTGTCGGCGAAGCCCTGCATGTAGCTGAAGCCGATGATCATCAGCGGAATGACGGTGGTGAACAGCTGGGTGGAGACCACCGCGCTCTGGGTGCCGCCATCGATCTCGTTGTAGCGGGCGAGCAGTGCCGTCAGCGGTTTGAGCCGGCGTGACTCCTGCAGTCGCCGTGCGCGCTCCTCGAGGCGTCGGCGGATGTCGTCCCGCCTGGTGCCCGCCGGCTCACCCGACTGCGTCATGAGCAGAAAGGGTAGGCGATCAACCTGTCTTCGTCGGTGAGCTCACTTCACCCGGCTGCGATGTCGACTGGCCTTTGCGCAGGGTCGCGATCAGTTCGCGGTAGGGGCCGACGAGGTAGGCGGTATCACCGGCGATCAACTGGGTGTCGCGGCGCGGATGTAGCCGCAGCGGGGCGGCGTCCCTGGCGATCGCGATGACCCGGGTTTGGGTGGACAGCTCGAACATCCTGATCCCGTCGAGCTCACTGTCCGGCTGCACCTGCACCGCTCCGACCATGAACGAGCGCTGGCCGACCGAGAAGGTGCCCTGGACGTCGAGGCCCATCGCCGCGCCGATGAACCACGGGGTGGCCAGGTCGACGGTCGAGCGGACGTATTCGAACTTGAACCGCTTACCCACCGCCGCGCCCAATGCCCGGTCGTAGATCCGCAGGACGACGGGGACAGCGGGGCGCTGTATCTCGGGAAGCGTTCGGGGACCGAATATCTCGCGCACCACGATGCCCGTTTCGATGTTGACCATGTCGTCTGCGGTGAGCACCGCGACGGCGCGAGCCTCGCCGATGCGGGCCGCCTGCAGGGTCTGGCGCAGTGTGGCGTCGCCGAAGATGACCGGCACACCCAGTTCGGCCGCCGCCGACAGATAGCGGTTGTCCTCGTTGCGTTCGATCACCGCGACGTCGTGCCCGGCCGCCTTGAGCACGGCGGCCACTCCGATCCCGAAGGACCCGAGGCCCACCACCACGACGTGCCGCTGCAGATGGCGCACCTTCTGCTTGCTGGCGGCCTGCGAGATCCGGTGCGAGAGCAACACATCGGCGACGAACGCCACCACGATGGCGGTGGTGGCGACCCCGGCGAACATCATCACCACCCCCCATAGTCGCAGCCAGGTGGGCTGCTGGAGGAAGTTGAAGTCGCCATAGCCCACCGTGGCGATGGTCTCGGCCGAGAAATACAACGCGTCCACCCAGCTCATTCCGGGCTTTGCGTAGGCGAGCCGCAGCATGATCGTCGAACCGACCAGCAGCGTGGCCGCCACCGCCAGCGCGCGGTAGAACATCGGATTCAGGTCGTCGGCGAATGCACGCACCCCGTCGGCGATACGGACGGACAGCGGACGCGGCCGCGGAGTCGCGCGTATCGGCTTGGCGATCTTGATGCCCTGCTCGGTCAGCTCGTCAGCGGTGCCGATCATCGTCGTCCAGTCGCCGGGGCACACCCGCACGTCGCGCCCGGGACAGGCGATCAACTCGCCGGGGTTCTCCGCGGATTCGCCGCGGATGATGGCGACCGGAGCGAGATCGCCGTAGATCTCGCGCAGGGTGCCGGCCCTGGTCGCGGTGGCACCGGAAACCACGAAGTCGACACCGGCCGCCGAAATGGTGTGGGTGGTGCGCTTCAGCAGGGCTTCCACCACCGACGGTGCGGCAATATCGGCGACGTCGAGGATGGCCCCTGGCCCGTTGCCGTCGGCCATCGCCTCCCGCAGCACCGCATTGGACAGCCGGGCCACCACCCGCACGTTCGGGTTGGCTTGCCTGGCCAGCAGTGCGACCTCCAGATTCAGTGCGTCGTCATCGTCGGCGCAGATCACGGCGTCGGCAGTGGCGATCCCTGCCCCCTCGAGATCCTCGGGTGCCTGCGAGAGCGCCACCGTGACGCCGGCGCTGTTCAGCTCGTCGATGATCCGTAGACCGAGCGCGTCGTCGCCGCAGACGATGGTGTGGCCGTGCATGGGGAAACGCTACTTCGGAAACTGCGGCCGTGACGGGTGAGAATGGCCTATGCCCACAGCTCCCTACATCAAGGCCTGTATCAACGGCGCCCGCACTCCTGAGGCGCACCCGGGGCTGCCGGTGTCGCCGCAGCAGCTGGCCGACGCCGCCGTTGCCGTGCACGGTGCCGGGGCCAAGGCCGTGCACCTGCACCCCAAGACCGCCGACGGGGTGGATTCACTGGCCCCCGACACCGTCGCCGCGGCGGTCACCGCCGTCCGGCACGCGCTGCCCGGCCTGCCGCTGGGCGTGACGACGGGGTTCTGGGCCCTGCCCGATCCGCAGCAGCGGTTGCGCGCCGTCGAGTCGTGGACCGTGTTGCCCGATTTCGCCTCGGTCAACTGGCATGAGCCGGGCTCGGTGGAACTGGCGCAGCTGCTGCTGGACCGTGGCATCGGGGTGGAGATCGGCATCTTTCATGCGCAGGCCGCCGACTCGTGGGCGCGCTCCGAACTGGCGCCGCACTGCCTGCGGGTGATGATCGAGCTGGGGCCCGAGGGGGACACCGAAACCGCCGACGATCTGCTGGCGCGGATCCGGGGTGCGGGCTCGCCCGCACCGATCCTGCTGCACGGCCTCGACGACAGCTGCTGGCCGCTGCTGGCGCACGCGGGGGTGCGCGGGCTGCAGACCCGAATAGGGCTGGAGGACACCCTGGTGCTGCCGGACGGGTCGACGGCGCCGGGCAACGCCGAACTGGTGGCGGCCGCGACCGACGTGCTGCGGGAAGTCAGTTAGTCGTCATCGGTTGCCAGCGCGAAGTCCGCGAAGTCGAACCCGGGCACCACGACACAGCTGACCAGGGTCGGCTCCTCATCGCGGGGGCGGGCCCGCTGCCAGTGACCGGGCGGCACCAGCACCTGTGGCCGTTCGCCGGCGACGATATCGGGGCCGAGCAGAACCGTTGTGGCGCTGGCCCTTTCCTGCCCGATCTCGAGTAGCAACGGGCTACCGCGGTGATACAGCCACAACTCGGCGCTGCGTACGGTGTGCCAGGCGGACTGCTGGCCGGGCAGTAGAACGAAGTAGATAGCGGTGCCTGCGTTGCGCGATCCGTTGTAGTCCGGCGGCAGCGCCGACTCGCCGACGACGAGCTCACTGCGCCAGGTCTCGCGGAAATAGCCACCTTCGGGGTGGGGCCCCAGTTCGAGCTTCTGTACCCAGTCGGGTAGATCCGTCATGCGCATCAGCGTAGAGATAATTCGGTTGCCGGCGTTCGCGTTGCCGTATTAGCGTGGCGGTCGTTCACTGCGAATGCCCCGGAAAGGTTGGTCCCTGTCGTGGATTACAGCGTCGTTCATCTGACCGCTGACGACCACTTCGGAGACCCATGCCTACCGATTCTGCAATCACCCTGATCGATCTCGACTTCGTCTGGCCGGACGGCACCGTCGCGCTGGAGGGTCTCAATGCCACGCTGTCGACCGGTCGTACCGGACTGGTCGGTGCCAACGGCAGCGGAAAGTCGACCCTGCTGCGCCTGATCGCGGGTCAACTGACCCCGACGGGCGGGCGGATCGTCACCGGCGGTGACGTCGCCTATCTGCCGCAGACCCTGACTCTCGATGTGGCGCAGTCGATCGCCGACGTAATCGGTGTGGGCGCCAAGCTGGCCGCGCTTGCAGCGATCGAGTCCGGCGTGGCGTCTGAGCGTGACTTCGAGGTCATCGGCGAGGACTGGGATATCGCCGAGCGCGCCGCTGAGGCACTGCGCGTCATCGGGCTGGGCGCGGTTGACCTGGATCGCACGGTCGGTCAGGTGTCTGGTGGGGAGGCGATGCTGCTGGCCGTCACAGCCCTTAGGCTCGGGCCGGCTGAGATCACCCTGCTCGACGAACCGACCAACAACCTCGACCGGCGCGCCCGCAGTCGGCTCTTCGACCTGATCGCCGACTGGCCGGGAACGCTGGTGGTGGTCAGCCATGACATCGCCCTGCTCAACCAGATGGACAACACCGCCGAGTTGCACAATCACCGGCTCACCTCGTTCGGCGGGCCGTACCGCGAGTGGCGCGCGCACCTGGACAACGAGCAGGCCGCCGCGGCGCAGGCGGTATCGGCTGCCGAGCAGACGATGCGGGTGCAGAAGCGCCAGCGCGCGGCCGTCGAAACCAAGCTGGCACGACGAAACAGCAAGGCGCAGAAGGACTATGCAAACTCCCGCGCACCCAAGATCGTGATGAACAACTGGGCGGGGTCCGCGGAGGTATCGGCGGGCAAGCTGCGCACCGAGCTGGATGAGAAGACCGCGGCGGCCGCCGACGCATTGCAGGCCGCCGAGGCCAGGCTCCGTAGCGATGAGCACATCCGCGTCGACCTTCCCGATCCCGACGTGCCGGCCAGCCGCAGAATCGCCGAATTGCCCGGCAGCCGTGGGCCGTTCGTGGTGATGGGACCCGAACGGGTCGCAGTCGTCGGGCCGAACGGCATCGGCAAGACCAGGCTGCTGGACGATCTGCTCGCCGGGACGGCCGGCCGACTGCTGACCGATCGGATTGGCTATCTGCCCCAGCGCATCGACGGCCTGGACGAGCACGCCAGCGTGCTGGACAACGTGTCGGCGCCGGACGGTGACACCGCGCTGGTCCGCACCCGGCTGGCCCGGTTTCTGCTGCGCGGCGACTCGGTGCACCGGCCGGTGGCCACGCTGTCCGGTGGCGAACGGTTCCGCGTCGCGCTGGCCCGGCTGCTGCTGGCCGACCCGCCGCCCCAGCTGATCGTGCTCGACGAACCGACCAACAATCTCGACCTGGCCAGTGTCGACCAGCTGGTCGATGCGCTGCGCGCCTACCGGGGTGCGGTGATCGTGGTCAGTCACGACGACGAGTTCCTGGCTCGGCTGGGTCTGGACCGGACCTTGTCGATGCGGCGCCCCGGCGTATTGGACGAGGCGGGTTAGGGTCGGACCATGGCACACCTGCGCGCGGGCTGGTTCGTCGTGCTGTGCGCGGCGGTGCTGGCCGTCAGCGCCTGGCTGCCGTGGTTGACGACCCCGGTCGCGGGCGGCGGACGGGCCAGCGCGATCGGCGGCACGGTCGGCAGCATCGTGCTGCCGCCACGGTTCGGTGCCGGGCAGTTGATCGTGCTGCTGGCCTCGGTGCTGATCGTCACCGGTGCGATGGTGGCGCGCAATCTGTCCCCTCGACTGGCTGCCGCGGCGGCGCTGGTGATCTCGGTGCTGCTCGGGGTGCTGACCTACTGGTACTACCACCTCAATGTCAGCCCACCGGTCTCGGCGGGGTACGGCTTCTACATCGGGGCGGTATGCGCTGCCGGTGCCCTGCTGTCATCGGTGTGGGCATTGGTCTCGGCTCTGGTGCGCAGGCGATGAGTCGGTTCGTCGATCCGGTCACTTTGCGCGGCGCGCAATGGGTTTCGCTTGAGCCGTTGAGTGACGCCCATGTTCACGAGATCACCGCGGCCGCAGCCGATGTCGGGGAGCTGTGGTTCACCAGCGCCCCGTCACCGGAGAACGCCGCGGACTGGGTGAGCAGGATGGCCGCGATGCAGGCCGGCGACGAAGGCGTGACCTACGTGGTCCGGCGACGCAGCGACGGTGCGGTGGTCGGCTCGTCGAGCCTGTTTCATGTCGACGCCGCCAACCGGCGACTCGAGATCGGTCACACCTGGTATACCGCGTCGGCCCGCCGCACCGGGATCAACACCGAGACCAAACTGGTGCTGCTCACCCACGCGTTCGACCAACTCGGTTGCGTCGCTGTGGAGTTCCGCACGCACTTCTTCAACCAGGTCAGCAGAGCCGCCATCGAACGACTCGGCGCCAAACTGGACGGAGTGCTGCGCAGCCACCAGCTGCTGGCCGACGGATCCCGTCGCGACACCGTGGTCTACTCCATCCTGGACATCGAATGGCCCGCGGTTCGCAACAACCTGACGTTCAGGCTCAGCCGCCACGGCTGATGGCGGCTAAGCCTGAACGCGTGGAATCGGTTGGGCCTCAGCCCGCGTCGACGGTCGTCGGCTCTATTGGCGTGCCGCCACCAGAACGGATGACCTCGATGCGGCGTGGCTTGGCCCGCTCGGCCAACGGGATCGTCACCGTCAGCACACCGTTCTCGTAGGTCGCTGAGATCTTCGCGGTGTCGATACCTTCGCCGAGTGCCAACTGGCGACGGTAGGTGCCGAAGAATCTCTCACTCGTCAACCACTGCACCGAGTCCTCCGAACGCGCGGAGCGATGTGCGGTCAGCGTCAGTGTTCCGTTGTCGACATTCACATCGACCGAACCGGGATCCACACCGGGCAGGTCTGCGGTCAGCACGTAGTGATCGTCGACCTTGTAGAGGTCCATCGGCATGAATCTGGGGCTGCGATCAGTTCCGGTCTGGCTGTTCAACAGTCCCCGGGTCATTGCGTCAAGTTCATTGAACGGATCGAAGCGCAGCACAGTACTCACCTCCTGGATCTATGAACGTAAGCCCGCCACCCTGGCGGGCAGCTTTACTGTGCGTTGCCAGATTAGCACTCGGAGGTTGGGAGTGCTAATACTTTTTGACCGATTCTGGCAGTGCCCACCGGTAGGCTGAGCTGGTTTGCTGGGCGGGCTCGTGAAGGGATGACCTTGCGCAAGGTGACGGGACAAGTGTCGGCCGTGCTGGTGGCCGCACTGGTGGTGGCGACCGCAGGCTGTTCGGACGACGCGAAGCCGGCTGCCGCCGTCAAGTGCGACGAGGTGTCGGTGCCGCTGATCGACATCCCCACCCGAACCGATCAGGAACCGCGGCTGCGGCTACCGCAACCGCAGGGCTGGGAGCGCACCACCAAGCTGGACTCCGAGACCATCCGATTCGCGCTGCGTAACGAGGGGCTCACTGATCAGGGGTTTACCCCCAATGCCGTGGTCACCCTGCAGAAGGTGAGTTCCGACCTGGGCAAGCCGCAACAGATACTCGACGCTCAGGACAAGCAGCTGGTCGCGAAGCTGAAGGTCAAGGATCTGAAATCCACGCCGACGCAGGTCTGCGGATCGGTGGCGGAATCGACCACCTACACCGCTCCCGCGATGGGCAAGATCCCGGCGCGCAACGCAGCTTCGCTGGCCGTGGTCTACCAGGCCGGTGACGTCAATTACGTGACCACCGTGACGGTGCAGACGATCAAACCTGACAATCCGACGTACATCGCGGATTCCGCGGCGATCCTCAAGGGATTCCAGATCCTGCCGCCGAAATAGCGACGGTGTGGACCTGCTCGCCGCTGAGGCGCTGGGCGCATCGGTCACAGGCCAGTTCCCCGGTGAAGTCGGAACCGCAATCGTGGTGGGTCATCACCACTGCAGGGCCTTCGGGCGCCTGATACCACCACTGCGCCCATTGCAGCGTGGCGGTCAGCACCGGGAAGAATGCCCGGCCCTTCTCGGTCAGCAGGTACGCCGCCCGCTCCGGGCCCGAGCGCTCCGTCGGTGAGGTGGTGAGCACGCCGATCTGGCAGAAGGTCTGCAGCCGTTCGGCCAGCAGGCTGGGCGGGGCGCCGAGCTGAGTCTGAAAATCGGTGAAGCGGGTGGTGCCCAAAAACGCGGCCACCAGCAGCGCTGCGGCCCAACGATTTCCGAGGATGCTCATGGTTTCCGGGAACAACCCGGCGTGGCGGGTGGCGGTATCGGACTCCGACCGGCGACGCGTCGACGCGGCTGGCGCCGACCGGCTCCATGTTCCGCTGGGGCCAAGGCTCATTGCCACTTCCGAGCCGGTGACCACACCACGGCAGGTGTTGCATCGCAATTGGGGTGCGAAGTGGGATCCGCACGCCAGATGACGCATGGCGGGCAGCGTTTTGTGATGCCCGGTCACCCAATTGCGCTCCCACTCCCAGATGGACAGCAACGCCGGCCACAGCGACCGGCTGCGGCCGGTGATCAGGTATTCGGTGCGCGCCCGGGTGGAGGCATGCACAGTGCGGGTCAGCAGGCCATCGCGGACCAGGGTCCGAAGTCGGCTGGTCAGTACCGAATTCGAGATCGGCAGCGCGGACATGAACTGGCTGTAGCGGCTGGCTCCGAGCAGCGCGTGTTGGACGATCAGCAGGTTCCACTCGTCACCGAGGAGACCCAGCATCCTCCCGATGGCATTGGGGTCCTCGGGTGCCAAGACGGTGGGCGTCTCGGCGGCAACGGTATCGGTCACTACAGTCCGATCGCCTCGGCGGCCGAATCGCTGGTATGCCACTGGCGCAGTGCATCACCAGCCACCCAGGTGGAATGGGTCCCGCTGGAGATTCGTTCCGGCAGTTGAAGTTTGCACACCGGACCGTCCGGTATCCGGGCGGCGTCGAACACCAGGCAATAGGAGGCGTCCGCGGTCATGTCGGTGGTCAGGGTGACCAGGTAGCCGTCGTCTTCGGCCCGGCTGCCGACGCGCGGTGCCATCGCCGTCTCGCTGCCGTAGACGCCATCGCCGAATCCATAGCGCATTTCGGTGCCGGTGTGCAGGTCGTGGCGCACCAGTCCGTCGAACAGGAACCAGCCCGGCTTCCCGCTGGCCGCATAGGCATAGCGATACGGCTCGCCGGTATGCCCGGAGTTGATCATGCCGAACTCGGTGATGCTGTCGGACAACGGTTCTTCGGTGAGCCCGCCGGTGCGCATGTTGAGCCGCCAGCGGTGCAGCCGGGCCTGCATCCGGTCCAGCGCGAGGAACCGGAACGCCCGCTGCCACTTGGTGCCGGTGCCGTTGTCGCTGGGTTCGGGGTCACCCTGGAAGAAGCCGTCCAGCACGATCTCGTCGCCGTCCTCGTAGGCGTTGGTGAAGTGCAGCACGTAGGTGGGGTCGGCCTCGAACCATTGGATCTGGCCCGTACCGCCGCGGCGGGGGAGTACCGCGAACCGCGACGGAATGTCACGGTGGAAACGGGCGACGTGCAAGTCGCGCTCTAGCAGTTCGGGGTCCCAGAACAGTGGAAAGTCGTTGAGGATCACGTAGTTTCGGGTGAACGCCATGTCGTGCGGGAGCCGCGGGCCTGGCAGTGGAACGTCGGTGTAGTGCACCAGGTCGTTGTTGGCGTCCACCACCCCGTAGTGCATGTAGGGCGCGGACTTGGAGTAGTTGAAGAACAGCATCTCGCCGGTGCGGTCGTCCACCTTCGGATGCGCCGAGACACCCCAGTCGCGGGGGAAGCCGCCATTGAAGGTTTCCTTGCCCAGCGTCTGCGCGGAATACGGGTCGACGCGGTAGAGATCGCCGCACTGGTAGAAGCTCGTCAGTGCGGTGCCGCGGTGCACCACGACATCGGTGCTGGAGGCGTCCTTCATCAGGGTGCGCGCACCCCAGCCGTAGTCGACCTTCGCCAGCGGTAGCGGCTCGGCCAGCCCCGGCCAGAGCGGACCCGCGGCGGCGTTCTCGGCTTCGAAGCCATCGGTTCGGATAAAGCGGTTGCGGTAGAAGGTGGTGCCGTCGCGGAAGCCGACGATATGGAGCATGCCGTCACCGTCGAAGGGGTGATAGGCCTTCAGTGCCGGATGCAACGGGTTCTCGGTGTTGCGCAGATAGACACCGTCGAGATCGGTGGGGATCTCGCCGTCGACGACGGTCAGATCGTCGGCGCGCCACTCGGTGTTCTGCGGTCGCCATGGCCCGGTGCGGTACGGGTGGTCGTCGTCCTCGGGAAGGGTGGACAGGAATTTGCCGACGATCTCAGTGTTCATCGTCTGCCGATCTGATCATGAAACTAACTGTGGTGGCGGTGCTACCGCCGAAATTCAGGGTGCCGAAGCGCCGTGCCCCGTCGACTTGGTAGTCACCGGCGAGGTGGCTGACCTGTTTGGCTGCGTCCAGCATCATCCGGATACCCGATGCACCCACCGGGTGGCCACCACCGATCAGACCGCCGCTCGGATTGATCGGCAGGCGCCCGCCGATTTCGATCTCGCCGTTCTCGATTGCCTTCCACGACTCGCCAGGCCCGGTGAGGCCGATGTGGTCGATGGCCAGGTACTCGCTCGGGGTGAAGCAGTCGTGCACCTCGATGCCGTCGAGATCGTCGAGGCCGATGCCGGCCCGGGCGAACGCGTCGTGCACGGCGGCGCGGACGTGCGGCAGCACGTAGGGGCTCGCGGCGTCGCGATCGAGCTTCTGCCGCAATCCCAGTCCCACCGTGCGGTGGCCCCAGCCCTCGATCAGCCCGATCGGACGCACACCCGGGTGATCCCGCAGGAAGTCGTCGTTGACCAGGACGACGCCGGCGCCGCCGTCGGTCATCTGGCTGCAGTCGTAGCGGCGGATGCGCCCCTCGGTCGGTGGGTTGACGGCGTCGTCGCTGCCGTGTGACACCAGATCGGGAATCTCCCAATCCCTGGTCTGGGCGTTGGGGTTGCGCCGGGCGTTGCCGAAGTTGAGTGCGGCGATCGCATGCAGGTGAGCGTCATCGATGCCGAAGCGCCGGTCGTATTCGTCGGCGACTTCGGCGAACATCGACGGCCACAGGTACTTCGTGTCCGCGCCCTCGTGGCCGGTCCAGGCCGCAGCGCCGAGGTAGGCGGCCGCGGTATCGCCGGGCACGGTCTTCTCCAACTCGACACCGACCACGAGTGCGGTGCGATAGTTGCCGGCCCGCAGGTCGGCCATCGCCGCCAGCGCTGCCACGCTGCCCGAAGCGCACGCCGCTTCGTGCCGGGTGGCCGGGGTGTCCCACAGTCCGTCGTGGACGGTGGCGGGCATGGCGCCGAGGTGGCCCTGCCGGGCGAACATCTCGCCGAAGGCGTTGGCCACGTGTACGACGCCGATGTCGGCGGCGTCAATCATCGACTCGGCCAGCGTGAGGTCGACGACCTCACGTGTGAGCGATGCGTAGTCGCGGCCTTCCCGGGTGAGATTGCGAGCGAAGTCGCTCTGGTAGCCACCGAGGATCCAGACATTGCCTGCCACAGCGGCGAAGTTACTACAGCTAAGAGAGTGGCGGGCCGGATTGCGTTGAGTTGGCCCAAATCCGGGGGTCGGTCCCGTCGGCTCGTGGTCTGAACCGACAGGACCTCGCGAGCGTGGGTGTCGACCACCGCGCTCACTTGAGCGGAGCATTGCCGAACCCGGTGATCCACAAACGTCTTGGTCGTCAGGGCGGTAGCGTCAACTCCACGAAGGTGGGGAACACTGACTGGATGACTTCGCTCAACCATGATCTGGCGCTGCGGATGGCCGAGCTCGCTCGGGCCACCGCGTTGCCTCGCGATGTCGACGAGATCCTCGCCGGAGTGACTGCCGCAGCGACTGAAATGATTCCCGGCACCGATACCTGCGGCGTGCTGTTGATCGGCAAGGGCGGCAAGTTCGAATCGCTGTTCGGTACATCAGATTTGATCTACAAGATCGACGCGCTACAAGAAGCCTGCGGGGAGGGGCCGTGCGTCGAGGCTGCGCTCGCCGAGTCGATCGTGCGCACCGACGACTTCGCCACTGAACGGCGCTGGCCCAAGTACAGTCGCGCCGCCGCCGAGCTCGGAGTCCGCAGCGGATTGTCGTTCAAGCTCTACACCAGCTCGAGTACGGCAGGCGCGCTGAATCTGTTCGGCCTGAAGCCAGAGGCGTTCGACGCACAATCCGAGGTGATCGGGTCGGTGCTGGCCGCTCACGCCGCATCGGCCATCATCGCCAGCCGCCACGGCGAGCAGCTGGAGTCCGCATTGGCCAACCGGGACACCATTGGACAGGCCAAGGGGGTGATCATGGAGCGGTTCAACGTCGACGCGATGCGGGCGTTCGAGATGCTGCGTGAGCTGTCCCAGACCACCAACACCCGGCTGGTCGATATCGCGGTTCGGGTGATCGAGTCTCGCGGAAATTAGTCCGCGGGTGGGTATCGTTGGGCGAAATTTTGATGCTGGTGGGGGTCACTCGATGGTGAGGGATGCACTCCGGCGTTGGTGGCAGCAGTCGAGTCATTACGACTGGTTGACTGGCTACCTCGCCGCACGCGATATGCGTGGGACCACGCGTGCTCTGATGGCGTTCATTGCTGCATCACTGGTTGTGTGTCTGCTGGGATTGCTCGCCTCCTCTGTTGATGGACCGATTGGAACCGTGCCGATCGCGATGACCTGGCTGGCGGTCGCGGGCGGGGTCGCCGGGGCGGTCCTGTGGATTCTGCGTTTTCCGACCCAACGTCAGTCGGTGGCTTTCGCCGTGGTCACCAATGCCTCCATCGCGCTGGCATGTCTGGCCTACCCGGGGCCGTTGCCCTCAGTGATCGGCTGCATCGCCTTTGCCACCATCGGGGCCTACATCGCGTTCTTCCACAGCACGGGATTCGTCCTCTACAACTTCGCTGTGGCGGCGGTTGTCGCAACGATCGGGGTGACGAGGATGGCTGCCGCCGGCCATCCCGTGCTTGCGGTGGTGGACTGGTGGCTCGTCATCCAGGTCAATATCGCGCTGCCCCTGGCGATCCAGGTCATGGTCCGCGCTCTCGGGGCGGATCTGCTGCGTGCTGAACGTGACCCGCTTACCGGATTGCTCAACCGGCGGACCTTCCACCACGCGACGTCCGGTCTGATCGCGGCGGGCCGCAGTGCCGATGCCCATCTGTTGATGGCGTTGATCGACCTGGACAAGTTCAAGTTGGTCAATGACCGCTATGGGCACGCGGCAGGTGATGAGGCCTTGGTACACGTCGCGGCGGCGATCGCCCAGGCTGCCGGTGACAAGGCGGTTATCGCGCGCAGTGGCGGCGAAGAGTTCCTGGTTGCCACCACGTCGGCGACCGCAGACTGTCACGAGCTGGCCCAGCAGGTGTGCACCGCCATCGCCGAGTCGCCGGCCGGGGTCACTGCCAGTGTCGGCACCACGGCGGTGCGGCTGGGGGACATCGACGGTGACGACAAAGCTCTCGTCGACTGGCTCGTCGCCACCGCCGACTGGGCGATGTACCGCGCCAAGCGCGCCGGCGGCAACGGGTTCCGTCACCAGGGCACCAGCCCCATGGGCCAGCGGCCGCCGGAGTTCGGCGGCGGCGTGAGCCAAACGGCCTAGCCTCGCGCGCTGTCGATGAACCGGCGCAGCGCGGCGAAGATCTCCTGCCAATGCGGGTGTGCCATGAAGTGGCCACCGGGGCGGGTGTTGAGCGTGGCGCCCGGGATCCGGCGGGCCAGCTCGGCGGGCCAGCTCGGGTCGAGGAACGCTGTGGCGCCGACGTGTTGGCTGCTCCAGCGTCAGTTCTTGCGCGAGTCTTTTTCTGACACAACACCTCTAGGTTGTCCGGAGAAGCGGCACCTGATCTTCTTTTCGTTCACGGAACCAAGGACCAGCGGTGCGGTGCTTAGGACGGGTGTTGGCCGCGGGGGTCGGACTGGTTGTCGAGGCTGCGGTGAAGTGCGGCGTTGATGGCCTGGGCTTCTGCGAGTTGGTCTTCGAGGATGATGATGCGGCACGCGGCATCCAGAGCGGTGCCCTGGTCAACGAGTTCGCGGGCTCTGGCCGCGATCCGCAGTTGATAGCGGGTGTAACGGCGGTGCCCGCCCACGGAGCGTTGTGGTGTGAGCAGTTTCGCCTCGTCGAGGCTGCGCAGGAATCCAGGGGTGGTTCCCAGGATTTGGGCGGCGCTCCCCATGCTGTATGCGGGGTAGTCCTCGTCATCGATCTTGTCGTTCGGGCCACTGTCGGCAGAGCCGTTATTCGCTTGTTCCACAACGCCTTTCGAAAAGTCTTGCTGGCTCATGAAGAAGGGCCGGCACCCCGGAGCTAACCATCGCACCGGGGCCGCCGGCCCTGAGGAGATAACTACCATCTTTCGATACTGCTGAAAAAACTGCGGCATCGACCCGACTGACTATCACGGGCGATCCGACGGCAACTCCTCCCTCCTTCTGTCGTGCACTTGCTTGGTACTGCTCTTGCTTGGTACTGCATTTCTGCTGGACGGTCTGAGAATCATGTCCTGCAATGGTTCTCGCGGTTCACCGTCACTGATCTCCGTGCTCTCACGGGTAGTTCATCTCTCCCGTGCCCATCACTGTCTGCTCTGTCTACGAGAGAAACTATAACCATCCCGACGGTGCATGTCTACCCCCGCTGGGTGAGATTTTCTCCGTCAGGTTCGGAAATTGTTCTAGGATCGGAGCATGAGCTCACAGGACGCAGGTGGCGTCGGGACGGATGCGATCTTGCGTCACATCGACGCCGAAGCTGATTGTGTGAGCATCGAGGTGACGTTGTACCTGCCGTGGGGGGTGGTGACGGGAATAACGGTGCCCAGCAGCTACTTTGGGCACTACGTCGCGAACTTCTTCGCCAGAAACGATGCCCGGGATGTTGCCGGGCGCCTGGAGACGCTTGAGGCTGAGCAGGCCAGGGTGTTTCTTCATCTGCGCAAAGCCCGCTGTTATGTCGCTGGCACCATGATCGAGCATGATTCGCTGCGCATTCGGCTTGCCGATGTGTCCGCGTGGACTGTCGCCGGCATTTCAGAGCCCTCTGCCGGGACGCTCCCGCGGTAAGCACTCCGGCTGACCCGTCGCCCCGGAGCGTCACGGATCAACCGAGGTCATACAAGAAAAAAGTGCCCCCGGCAGGATTCGAACCTGCGACACCGGCTTTAGGAGAGCCGTGCTCTATCCCCTGAGCTACGGGGGCGCACCGGCTGGCAGCTTACCGCCTGCCGCACGAAACCCCGTCTGCGCAGGGTTCAGCGTCGTCCCGCCCCACTCGAACCGGGCGACGGAGGTGGCGTTGCCGTCGGCCTCGGGGCGATGTCCTGAGCCGGTCGGACCAGCGCCTGGGCCACCCGCTGACTGGCCAGGTGATGTCGCCGCGAGGCCCGGGCGGATCTCGTCGGATACCGCGTACAGCGTGCATCGCCCTCGTCGGCGAGCCATGACCCGGCTGACGGTGTGGCAAATCCGAGCCTCAGCGCAGCTCGGCGATGACCTTGGCGAAGTACTCCGCGTGGTAGTCCTGCACGGTGAAGTAGGTGATCCCGTAGATGTCGCGCCGGGCCCGCAGGGTGTCGGCGATATCGCGCGGGGTGCCGGTCAGCACGGTGGGCAGCGCCAGCAGCTGTTCCTCGGTGGCGTCGGGGGCGTAGCCGCGGGTCAGGGCGAGATCCGGGACACCGGAGGAATCGGTCGGCACTCCGGTGATCGCGATGTTGAGTTCGAGGTCGTCGAACCGTTCGCCGGCCTGCCCCCGGACGAAGTTGATGCGCTCGGCCAGCGGATCGTGGCCGGGATACTCGGGCACCCCACCACCGGTGAGCCCGATGATGTCGGCGTGCTCGGCCGCGATCCGCAGCACCCGATCGCCGTTGCCCGCGATCAGGATTGGGATCGACGGGGCGGTCTCCTTGAAGTACTTGGTGGTGTGCCGCAGGTGGTCGACCCGTTCCCCGGCGCTCGGGTACGGCATTTCGGCGGCCTCGAACTCCTCGCGCACATAGCCGGTGCCCAGCCCCAGATCGAGGCGACCCTCGCTCAGGACGTCGACGGCGATGGCGTCACGGGCCAGGATCGCGGGCTTGTAGAACGCCGCGTTGATCACGAAGGTGCCCACCCGCATGGTCTTGGAATACTCGGCTGCGGCCACCATGGTGGGAAATGGCGCGGGGACCCCGAAGCGGCCGAGATGGTCCGGGACGTGCAGGACGTCGAAGCCCAAGTCCTCGAACCGTCGCACCGTGTCACGGAGCTTTTGCGCCGACTTGACCGAACGCACGCCGATGCCGAAGCGAAAGTCTCTGACCATGTCGGCATGCTAGGGCCGAGTCCGGCTGGATCGACAGCGTCGGTCTCGGTACGTGGCACGGTTTGATGTGTCCCCGGTGCGGGCATTCCGGTGAATCGTGAATCTTCCCAGCGTCGGTGTCGAAGAAGAGTTCCTTCTCGTTGATCCCAGCACCGGGGAGCCGGTCGCCCGCAACGCCGACATCGCCACGTACGCGGCCGCCGGTGGAGTCGACCTGCAACTGGAACTGACCACCTGCCAGGTGGAGACCGCCACCGAGGTGGCGCAGACCAGTTCCCAACTGCGCCAAGAGATCACCCGATTGCGCCAGGTGGCGGCCAAGGCTGCCGAGAAGGCCGGTGCGCGGCTGCTGGCCGTCGGCCTGCCGCCCACCGTGCCACAGAGCTTCCCGATCACCGACACCGAGCGCTACCGCGCGATCGGCGAGCGGTTCGGCATGATCGCCCATGAGCAGGGCATCTGCGGATGTCACGTCCACGTTGAGGTCCCCGACCGCGCCGCGGCCATCGCGGTCAGCAATCGACTGCGGCCGTGGCTGCCGCTGCTGCTGGCGCTGACCGCCAACTCGGCGATCTATCGCGGTGCCGACAGCGGCCACGCCAGCTGGCGCAGCGTGCTGTGGAATCGCTGGCCCAGCGCGGGACCGCCGCCGCACCTGGATTCGGCCGAGCACTACGACGCGATGGTGGCGATGCTGCTCGACGCCGGGGCCATGCTCGACGACGGGATGGTCTATTGGGATGTCCGTCCGTCCAAGAAGTTCCCGACCATCGAGGTTAGGGTGGCCGACGTCCCGGCGACTGTCGCCGAGACCGTCCTGCTGGCCACCCTCACCCGCGCGGCGGTGATGACCGCGCTGGACGCCGAGCGATCCGGAGCGCCGTCCCCCCGGATCGACGATCACGTCCTGAGAGCCGCGTACTGGAAGGCCGGCCACGACGGGTTGGACGGCCAGGTCATGGACGTCACGGCGGGGTGGGCGACCGCTCCCACATCCGCGGCGCTGGGCAATTGGCTGCAGCTGTTAGCACCGGCGCTGAAAGAACTCGGCGATGACGAATGGGTTCACGCCGAACTGGGCCGGCTGCTACGGGAGGGCAACGGCGCTATGCGGCAACGTGCGGCCTGGCGCGAACGCCATCGGGTCGGCGACGTCATCGCTGTCGCCGCAGAAGCCACACTCAGCTGACAAACCCCTTGGTACGCATCAGGAAATCGGCGAGGAAGCCGTCGTGCGGTAGACCGGTCGCCGTGTAGTAAGTCGGCACGGGGCCGCGGTACACATTTGCGATCGTGGGCTCGGCGAGCAGATCATCGACCACCCTGTCATCCTCGGTGAACGCGCCGACCACCAGGGAATCACGCAGTGGCCCCAGCCCGTCCGTGCGCTGCCAGGAGGCAACCCACACGCACGGAAACGGCAGTTCAGTGTTGAGCTTCCCGGGGTCGAGGTCGGTCAGCAGATGCACGGCCGGGCGCAGCGCGGCACGGCCGTCGCCCAGGTCGGCGACGATCTGATCAGCCCCGAGGAGTGCCGTGGTGCCTTCAGCGCGCGCGGCGACGAAGGCAGCCACGGCGCGCGCGGATTCTATTGACTGCGTGGGCAGGATCGCGCGCTCATCGTCGGGCGGGCGGGCCTCGATGGTGCTCAGCCGGTCGGCGATCGCTGACGCCAACGGCGCCGCATCGCCCTCGACGAGGACGGCGGTGGTGTTGACGCAGGCCATCCCGCCCAGCCGGGCAATCGACTCGACGATCACCTCGAGGTGATCTCGCCAATCCTGCTCGGCGGTGAGCAGAATCTTGGTCCGGCCTGGGCCGTTGACGAAGACGCCTCCGTCACCGCCGTACTTGGCCACGACGTCGCTGCCGCCGTACACCAGAGCCAGATCCGCCGATGCGATGATCTCGTCCGCCCCGGCATGGTCGGTGGGCAGATAGGTCACGTCATCCTCGCGGAAACCGGCTTCCCGCAAGGCGGTTACCAGTCGGTGGGCGGTGAATGGTTCGCGCCGCGACGGCCGGACCGCCACACGGTAGCCCATGGCCAGCGCCTGTGGCCACAGGCCGTGAACGCCCGGCGCATTGCCGGAAGCGTGCACACCGAACAGCTCGCCGCGCCGCGACCAGATCGCGGTGGCCTGCCCGGGTTGCACCGTCTCCCAGTCCGACACCGCGCCGACCGGACGGGCCGGTTGTATCGCATCGAACGCGGCGACGACGGACTCGCTCACCTCGCAGGCCTGGGCCCGGGTGACGGCGATCGGCAGACCCGAAACCCGGCTCGCCACACGAATATACGACTCGAAGTCCAAGCCGGCTGCCGTCGATGTGGCGAACACCGCACCGGCCTTGTGCAGAGCTGCCAGACGCTGATCGGCCGGAAGCGGCGTGGTCGTGCGCTGCGCGGCCATCGCCCGCGCGATGTAGAGCGGCGGGGCGATGCTCAGCTCGGCCACCGGAGCGCCGGCGGTGTCGGTGACGATTTCGCGCTTGCGGGAGCGGTATTGGCCGCTGCAACCCAGACCGGGCAGGTCGATCACGATTAGTACACGCCCTCGATCACCGGTTCGCCGTCGAGGACGGCAACCGGAGCGACCTCGGTGACCGAGTCGCCGATCTGGCCGTCGGGGCCGGGCACGCGGATCGCGCTGTCACGTTCGAGGTTGTTGGGGATGAACATTCCCTTGCTGATGTGGTTCATCACCACCTGGCCTCGTTCGCCATAGCCGACCTGCTCGCCGGTGTCCGGATCGATTACCCGGAAGAAGACGTAGGGGCTGCGCGGATCGAACACGAATGTCTGTCCCTCGGCTCGGGTCTGGGCCTGCGACAGGATCATCGTGCTACCGAACACCATCGCAATGCTCGCCGCCGGAAACACGTCGCGCAGAACGTCGAGGGTGTCGGGATCCACATGCGCGCCGCTGAGCAGAATGAAGCGGACCTTGTCGCCGACCAGCCGGGCGAGCGCGTCGTTGCGCGCGATCGCGTCCAGCAGCGGTCCAGTGGTGTGCAGATTGGCGATGTCCTGGCTGCGCAGAACGTATTCGGCCTGTTCGAGGATGTGGTGTAGATAGGCCGCCATCTCTGCTGCGGCGCCGCGCGCGACCAGTTTCTTGACCCACCGGGGATCGAGGTCGACCAGATGACAGATCGAGCCCAGCCGGGCCGACACCACCCGGGAGAAGTAACCGACACCGTGTGGGCCGCTGGGCATCAGGCACAGGAAGCCGCGCCCACCGACGAATCCGGCCCGGCGGAAGTCGTCGGTCTGCCAGTCGGCGACCTGGGCCACCCAGTCCGGCAGTTGCGTCGTCCGCTTGGGTGCGCCCGTGGTGCCGCCGGATTCGAAGATCAGTGGGATCGGCGGTGGTGATCCGTAACCGCGCGGGATCAGGGCCTCGGCCGGGGCGTCGCGTAACTGGTTGACCAGATTCGGGAATCGGCGAAGGTCGGCGAACGTCCGGATATCGGTCAGTGGGTCGAAGTCGAGTTCCTTGGCCGTGCGCAGCCAGTATGGCGAGCCGGTTTCGGCGCCGAAGTGCCACGCCATCGCCGCGCGCAGGTATGCCTGCGGGTCCGGTGGCGTCTCGCGCGGCAGATCCAGCAGGGAGAAGTCGACATCGGCCACAACCTGAAATCCTGTCGCAGCGTGCTGGGAAGCGTCACCAGACGGGCTGTCGTTAACCGACTCGTCTGCAGGAGTTTGGATTCCGGACGAACTAGAACGTCCAGGAATTGGCCGCGGCGACCAGACCCTGCACCAGTGCGGCGGTGGCCGGCGAGAGCCCATCGGCATTCGGCGGCTGGCTACGCGGGCTGATACCCCGCACCCGCGTCGGCAACTCCAACTGCGCCCCGCCGCCACGAACGCGGTTGACCGGATTGTCGGGGTGCAGGCCGCGCAGTTCGGCGGGAATGGCGTCGAGGTCGGTGACCACCTGATAGCCGGGCAGATTGATGGTGGCGGCCAGGTGGCGGGCCAGCGTCCGGTTACCGCCGCCGGCCAGCAGTTCGGTGCTGCGTCCGATGCGCCCGTAGCCGTGCACCGACACCGTCACCTCGACGTGGTCGAGAAAGGCGGCCAGCCGGTCGGATTCGGCGGCCAGATAGCGCGCCGAGGGCAGGTGGTGCGGATAGTGCGCGGGGTGGCGCAGCAGATACAGTGACGCGCCCGCGGCGTCGGCGGCACGTTCGGCGATGACGTCGGTCATCTGCTCCAGGCCGCCGCCGTGAATGGCCAGAAACCCGAACCGCGACCGTAGCCGGCTCACCTCGACGATCGCGGGGTCGGCGAGAAGATCGGAAAGTGATTGTGGCCCAGAACCGTTCGATGCCAGCGGTCGCGGCCAGTGGGCAGGGTCCCAGCGCCGAAGGAAGTCGACCCATCGCTGCGGCAGGCCGTGGTGCTGCGCACCGTCGATGATGCGCTCCAGGTAACCGGGTCGCGGTGGTCCCGGTTCGGTGCGGTGGTCGATGTAGACCCAGGCCGGGGCGGGCCCGTCGGCGGTGTGCACCGTCAGCCGGTCGCGGCGGTAGCGCACCGGCACGCCTTCGGCGGTGTCCAGCACGGCCAGGTCGTGGTCGGTCAGCCACCACAACACCCCGTGCACTGTGCTGCCCGCGAACGGTTCGACAGTGGCCACGCCGCGGGAGTTGATCAGCCAGTCATGGTCAGCCAGCGTCGCCGGCCGCGGGTCCGCGGCCTCGGGACAGCGCCGGGCCATCTGTTGCACGCAGAGGTTGGACCCGTAGGCGAAGTACGGGTGTCTCGGGAGCCGCTGGGCCGGCGACATCCGGTCGCGCTCAGCGCGCGAGCGTCAAATAGATCAGGACCACGTTCAGCAGCGTAATCACCAACGCCACCGTCCAGCCCAGGGCCGTGGTCAGCCGACTGTTGGCGTCTGCACCCATCAGTGTGGAATTGCTGGTCAGCCGAACCAGCGGTACCAGTGCGAACGGGATGCCGAACGACAACACCACCTGGGAGATGACCAGCGCTCGGCTGGGATCGACGCCGATGGCCAGCACCACCAGCGCCGGGATCAGCGTGATCAGCCGGCGCAGCAGCAGCGGAAAGGTCTTGTGCAACAACCCCTGCATGATCATCGCCCCGGCGTACGCGCCGACCGACGTCGATGCCAGCCCGGAGGCCAGCAGACCGATGGCGAACAGCAGCGCCACGGTGGGCCCGAGTGTGTCGCGCACCGCGGTATGTGCGCCTTCGATCGAGTCGGTGTCGCTGCGACCCTGCAGGTTGGTCGCCGCGATCAGCAGCATGGACAGGTTGACCGCGCCGGCCACCAGCATGGCGATGCCGACGTCCCACCGGGTGATGCGCAGCAGCCGGGCGCGCGGTGCACCGGCCTCGGGGTGACCGTGCCGGTCGCGGGCGAGCCCGGAATGCAGATAGACCGCGTGCGGCATCACAGTCGCGCCGAGCATGGCTGTGGCCAGCAGGATGCTTTCCGGGCCGTCGAATCGGGGGACCAGACCCGCCACCACATCGGCCGCCGGCGGTGTCTTGACGAACAGGCTGGACAGAAATCCGGTCGCGATGACCAGCAGCAGCCCGGTGATCACCCGTTCGAACACCCGCTGACCGCGCCGGTCCTGAACAACCAGCAGCAGCAGCGACACCACTCCGGTGATCACCCCGCCGAGCAGCAGCGGCAGGCCGAACAGCAGCCGCAGTGCGATCGCGCCGCCCACCACTTCAGCAAGGTCGGTCGCGATCGCGACCAACTCGGCCTGAAGCCAGAACCCGATGCGGCCTGGCCTGCGGGTGTGGTCGCGGACGGCTTCGGGCAACGTGCGACCGGTGACCAGCCCCAGCTTGGCCGACAGGTACTGCACCAACCCGGCCATCACGTTGGCCATCACGATGACCCACACCAACAGGAAACCGAACTGTGCGCCGGCACTGATGTTGGCCGCGACGTTCCCGGGGTCGACGTAGGCGATCGCCGCCACGAACGCCGGGCCAAGTAGATACCAGCCCGACCTTGGGGCGCGGGTCACCTGTGCCAATCGACGAGCCTTCTATCCGGATACTCAAACAAGAAAGTGAGGGTACCCGAAACTAGCCGATTCGCGTCACAAGCCGATGAACACTCCACCGAAGCCGATGCCCAAGCCGCCGAAGCCCCAGCCGGCCAGCGGGTTTTGCAGAGCCGGGTTGGGTGAGGTGACGATCGCCGTGTGCCCGGGGGTTTCGCAGATTGTGGTGTTGGGTCCGGTGTCAGTGCATTGCGCCGGCCGTGCTGTCGCAGGGACGGCCAGTACGACGGCGACAACCGCGATCAGTAATGGAGCCCCAAGAACGAACTTGGTAATCATGTTGGCCTCCTAGGTGGCCGCGATCCCGAACTCAGCGGCCCCGGCCGCCATGGGCGCCGCCGGGGCCACCGAAAATCAGTGCGGGACCGATGAACTCGTCGCCCCAGGGATAGGCATAATCCTAGCGGCGGGAGCAACCGCAGCCGCGGTAGCGCCGGCGGCGATGACGGTCGGAAACACGGAGCGGAGCCTTTGCCGCATGGGCGTTCCCTTCCTGGCAGTTCCCTATCCTGGAGCGTACAGGCCTTTGCCGGTGGCCAGTGGTAGGTCGATCGTCGTGCAGATCCCGGCGGGTGCGGCCACCACTGACGGGATGGCGTTCACGAGGCGCATAGCGGTCGCGACCAATCCGGCGTGGTTGTGGTCACCGTTCGGCGAGCTCAGGCACAGATCCATGGCATAGGACGGTTCGCCGGTGATCTCGATGCGGTAGTTGCCGCCTTCCTGGACGGGCTGCGGCCACTCCGGGTACAGATCCTCACGCAGCCGGGTGACATGTTCGAGGACGATGACCGGGGCCCCGCCGACCAGACCGATCACCTCGAACCGCAGTCCCGCGGCGGTGCCCTTGGCGATCGTGCCGGCGGCGATCTCGATGTCTTCCGGTGCAGGCTCGCGTACGTACATATCCTCGATGCCGTCGAGTTCGAGGTCGAGCCCGGCCGCGATCTGACGGATCACCGAGCCCCAGGCCAGGCTCAGCACGCCGGGTTGCAACAGCATCGGGATCTCGTCGAGCGGCTTACCGAAGCCCATCACGTCGAACATCACCGTGGCGCTGTCGTAGGTGGCGTAGTCGAGGATCTCCATGCACCGAATCTGCTGAATGCTCTGACACGTGCCCGCCAGCGCCAACGGCAGCAGATCGTTGGCGAATCCGGGGTCGATCCCGTTGACGAATAGACTCGAATTACCTTGCTGGGCAGCATCTTCCAACGGCTGGATCATCTCGTTGGGGATCACCTGCCACGGCCACTGCAGGAACACCGGACCACTGCCGACGACGTTGACGCCGGCAGCCAGGATCCGCCGGTAATCCTCCAGCGCCTCGGGCAGCCGGTTGTCGGCCAGGGCGTTGTAGACGACGCAATCTGGTTTGGCCGCCAGCACCTCGTCGAGGTCGGTGGTGGCCGTGACGCCGGTGGCGCCGGAGAGCCCGGCCAGTTCGGCAGCGTCCTTGCCGGCCTTGGAATCCGAAGAGACCCAGACGCCGGTCAATTCGAAGGCGGGGTTGGCGATCAACCCCTTCAACGCGTGGACACCGACGTTGCCGGTGCCGACTTGTGCGACGCGGATGGCCATGGCGCTCCTTACAGGTCGGGGCTTACAGGTCTGGGATGGGAAGGTCGAGGTTCGGCATGATGAGGCCGCCGTCGACCTCGATGATCTTGCCGGTGAGATAGCTCGCGGCGGGCGACGCGAGATAGACGGCAGCCGCGGCGATGTCGAGCGGATCACCCAGTCGCTTCATCGGCGTTGCCTTCTCCATCGGATCGCGCAAGGCGTCGTTGGAGGCCACGATCTCCAGCGCCGAGGTCAGGATGGAACCCGGTGCGATGGCGTTGACTCGGATCTTCGGGGACAGGTCCAGCGAGGTCAGCCGGGTGTAGTGGGCCAGGGCGGCCTTGGCGGTGCTGTACGCGGCGAAGCCGCGGCCGGCCAGCCGGCCCATCGTCGAGGTGATGTTGATGATGTTGCCGCCGCCGGAATGCTCGAGCATCAGCGGAACCGCCGCCAGCGTCAGGGCGTGCGCGGTCAGGACGTTGAACGTGAACGCGTCCTTCATGTCCTTGACGCTGGTGTTCAGCAGGGCGTTGGGCATGGTGCCGCCGACGTTGTTGACGACGATGTCGAGCTTGCCGAACACCTCGACCGCTGTTCCGGCGAGGGCGGCTGTCGTGTCCGGGTGCGCGAGGTCACCGACGACGATATGGGCGCGCCGTCCGACCGCCTCGATCTGCTTGGCGACCGCCTCCAGCTCGGACTGGGTGCGCGAACCGATGACGACGTCGGCGCCGACTTCGGCGAATGCGACGGCGATTGCCGCGCCAAGGCCGCGACCGGCACCGGTGACTACTGCAACTTGACCGTCAAGTCTGAACTTGTCGAGGATCACGTATCTCTCTTCCCTTGTCGGCGAACACCGTAACAAGATCGCCACGGTTGATGACGCTGAATTCGGAACGTAACTGAAACACGTTCTATTTTGGTGCCGAGTTCGAAGATTCGGCGAAAATCACCGAAAGTTCACGCCTTCTTGGCCGGTGCCTTCTTCGCGGCTTTCTTGGCCGGTGCCTTCTTCGCCGGCGCCTTGTCGTCCGAGCTGCCCGCCTCGCCGCGGCGACGTTTGACGCTGGCTTCGAGCTTGGCCAGCAGATCGGAGACATCCTCGGTCTCGTCCAGTTCGGCGGGCTGTTCCTCGGCAGTGAACGCCTCGCCGCCTTCCAACTTCGCCTGGACGAGTTCGAGGAGTTGTTCCTGATAGGTGTCGTGGAACTGTTCGGGGTGGAAGTCGTCGGCCATCGATTCGACCACCTGGCTGGCCATCTTCAGCTCGGCGGGCTTGATCTCAACGTCTTTGTCGAGGACCGGGAAGTCGGGGTCTCGGATCTCGTCGGGCCACAGCAGGGTGTGCACGATCATCACGTCGCGCTTGGAGAAGTCCTTGACCCGAAGCGCGGCCAGTCGGGTCTTGTTGCGCAAGGCGAAATGCACTATCGCCACCCGATCGGTGTCGGCGAGCGTCTTGGCCAGCAGCACATAGGACTTCGATGACTTGCCGTCCGGCTCAAGGAAGTAGCTGCGGTCGTACATCAGCGGGTCGATTTCGCTGGCGGGAACGAACTGAACCACCTCGATCTCGTGGCTGCGTTCCTCGGGCAGGGTGGCGATGTCGTCATCGGTGATGATCACTGTCTGGCCGTCGTCGGACTCGTAGGCCTTGGCGATATCGCGGTATTCGACCACCTCACCGCACACTTCGCAGACGCGTTTGTAGCGGATGCGGCCGTTGTCCTTGGCGTGCACCTGATGGAATTTCAGATCGTGGTCCTCGGTGGCGCTGTACACCTTCACCGGGACGTTCACCAGACCGAATGCGATCGAGCCTTTCCAGATGGAACGCATCTGTCCAGTATGCAGGCCTAACCGGTGTTGCTGGGTCAGATGGCGGGCTGGACGCCCGGATTCAGCCCGGTCGGCAGATCGGGATTCGCACCGGGCGCGCTGCCCTCGCTGGTGCCCTGATACGGCGCGGGGCGGCAATTGCTGTCCACCGGGTTCTGCCCGGCCGAGCAGTAGGGGACGTGGTCTTCCGGCTCGGCGGCGGCCTGCGGAACGCCAATCAACGCGGGCAGCGCGAACAGGGCGGCCACCAGCATTCTGGTCATAGTCCACGGTAACAGCGGGTAATACCGTTGGGATGGTGAATTACGTGTGGCCGCCGGGAGCGACGAGGGGACCGCGCGTCGTGCTGACCAACGCCGACAAGGTGCTTTACCCGGCTACCGGCACCACCAAGGCCGACGTGTTCGAGTACTACACCTCGATCGCCGAGGTGATGCTGCCGCATATCGCCGGCCGACCCGTCACCCGGAAACGCTGGCCCAACGGCGTCGATGAGTCGGCATTCTTCGAAAAGCAGCTTGCCAGTTCGGCACCGGATTGGCTCGACCGCGCGACAGTCGTACACCGCTCGGGCAGCACCACGTATCCCATCGTCGAGAGTTCGACGGGCCTGGCGTGGATCGCTCAGCAGGCCGCATTGGAAGTTCATGTGCCGCAATGGCGTTTCACTTCAGCCGGAAAGCCCGGTCCGGCAACACGTTTGGTCTTCGATCTCGACCCGGGCGAGGGCGTGACCATGGCGCAGCTGGGCGAGGTCGCCAACGCCGTGCGCGAGTTGATGGACGACATCGGGCTGACGGTGCACCCGCTCACCAGTGGCAGCAAGGGGCTGCATCTGTACGCCCCGTTGGCCGACCCGGTCAGCAGCAGCGGGGCGGTGACGCTGGCCCGCCGGGTGGCCCAGCAGTTGGAACAGAGCATGCCCACGTTGGTGACCGCGACGATGACCAAGAGCCTGCGGGCCGGCAAGGTCTTTCTGGACTGGAGCCAGAACAGCGGGTCCAAGACCACGATCGCGCCGTATTCGCTGCGCGGGCGGGAGACTCCGACGGTCGCCGCGCCGCGCACGTGGGAGGAGATCGGCGATCCGGCGTTGCGGCACCTGGAGTACCGCGAGGTGCTGGCCCGGGTGGCCGAGGAGGGGGACCTGCTGGCCGACATGGACGCCGACGTGCCACGTGAAGATCGCCTGAGCAGGTATCGCGGCATGCGGGATTCGGCCAAGACGCCCGAGCCGGTCCCCAAGGCGTCCCCTGCTGCGTCCGATGTTGCCGGCCAGGCGGCTCCGGCCGGCAACGGCAACACCTTCGTCATCCAGGAGCACCACGCCCGCCGGCTGCACTACGACTTTCGGCTGGAGCGCGACGGTGTGCTGGTGTCATGGGCGGTGCCGAAGAATCTGCCGGACACCCCGGCGGTCAACCACCTCGCTGTGCACACCGAGGATCACCCGCTGGAGTACGCGACGTTCTCCGGCGACATCCCCAAGGGCGAATATGGCGGCGGCAAGGTGATCATCTGGGACTCCGGTACCTATGAGGCGGAGAAGTTCCGGGACTCCGGGGCAGACAAGGGCGGCGAGGTGATCGTCGACCTGCACGGGCAGCGGATCTCCGGGCGCTATGCGCTGATTCAGACCAACGGCAACCAGTGGCTGGCGCGCCGGATGAAGGAGCAGTCCACGCCCCACTTGGCGGACTACTCGCCGATGCTGGCGACCTTGGGTTCGGTCGAGAAGCTGACCGGGGCGCAGTACGGGTTCGAGGGCAAGTTCGACGGCTATCGCTTGCTGGTCGAGATTTCCGGCGGTGAGTTGCGGCTGCAATCCCGCAGCGGCCGGGACCTCACCGCCGACTATCCCCAACTGCAGTCGCTGGCAGCCGATCTCGCCGACCACGACGTGATCCTCGACGGCGAGGTGGTGGCGCTGGACGCCGACGGTGTGCCGAACTTCGGCGAGATGCAGAATCGGGTGCGCGCCACCAGGATCGAGTTTTGGGCGTTCGACATCCTGCGGCTCGACGGGCGCTCGCTGCTAAAGGCGAAGTATCGCGACCGGCGCAAGGTGCTGGAAACCTTCGCCGAGGGAACGGATTTGATCGTTCCGCCGCTGATCGACGGTGATGGGCCGGACGCGATCGAGTTCTCCCGCAGGAAGAAGTGGGAAGGTGTCGTCGCCAAGAAGTGGGACTCGACCTATCAGCCGGGCCGGCGGTCGGCAGCGTGGATCAAGGACAAGAACTGGATGACCCAGGAGGCGGTGATCGGCGGCTGGCGCGAGGGTAACGGCGGACGCTCGAGCGGGATCGGTGCGCTACTCCTCGGGATCCCCGACGACGGCGGCTTGCGGTTCATCGGCCGGGTGGGCACGGGGTTCTCCGACAAGGAACTCGCGAAGCTCAGGGAGATCCTCGCGCCATTGCACACCGACGAATCACCCTTCAGCACAGCGCTTCCCAGGCTGGACGCCAAGGGCGTCACGTACGTGCAGCCAGAGTTGGTGGGGGAGGTGCGTTATGGCGAGTGGACGTCCGACGGCCGGCTGCGCCATCCGAGCTGGCGCGGCCTGCGGCCTGACAAGGCGCCCGCCGACGTGGTGCGAGAGTAGGCCTACTGGCAGAACTGGCTCTGCCCGGGCAGTGGTTCATGCATCGTCAGAGTTCATTGAGGGTCTGCACTCGGATCCGCTCCAGCCGGACCTTGGCGATGCGCCATTGGCCATCTTCCTTGACGTACTCATCGCGGTAGTGACCAACTCCGGTGATGCCAATCCGCTCGCCAGAGGCGGCTCGGGGCCACTCGACGATGTCCTGCATCGCCCAGATGCCGGTGGCGGTGTCGGGGCCGGTAAAGGTCAATTCGGGGGTGTGCCCGTGATGAGCGCTGACCGCGCCGCTCACGGAGGCGAGCACCTTGGTGGCGATCTCCTCGCGGCCACGGAAGACGAGGTCGACCTCGGGTACTTCGAGTACGGCGTCCTCGGCGAAGACCGACGCAAAACCTTCCTGGTCTCGCAGGTCCAGGCAGCGAAAATACTTGGCGCGCAGTTCCTTGAGCTGTTCCCGGTCGAGAAGCTCACGAAGGATGTCCTCGGTGATCGACATGTCTGTTCCTTTCTCGGGGTGCTTCAGCAGGCGGTGCCGCGGTCGACGGACAGGACCGCGCCGGTCACCGACGCAGCCGCGTCGGAGGCGAGGTAGGCGATGGCGTCGGCGATGTGGCTCGGCGGCATGAATCCGTAACGGGCTCCGGAGGTTTCCATCAGCAGCGCCCAGTCGAGGTCGGAGTTGGCGTGCTCGGCGGCCGCGGTGGTCGGCATATCCGTCTGCACACCTCCGGGACAAATGGTGTTGACCCGGATGCCGTCGGCCGCCAACTCGAGTGCGAGCGACTTCATCAGCATGATGACACCGGCCTTGGAGGCGCAGTACGCGGCCTGGTAGGGCTGGCCTCGCAGACCGGCGATTGAGGCGATGGTGACGATGTTGCCCTTGCTGGTGCGCAGGTGTGGCAGGGCGGCGCGGCTGATCAGCATCGGGCCGGTCAGATTCACGCTCAGATGGCGCTGCCAGGTGGCGGTGTCCAGGTCTTCGAACTTGCGGAAGTGGTCGACGCCGGCCACATTGGCGACGACGTCGAGCCCGCCCAGGCGTTCGGTTGCCGCGGTGACGGCGGCATGCACCGAGGCCTCGTCGCCGACGTCACAGGCGACGATGCCCTCACCCGGCGTTAAGTCCACGCCCACCACCGAGGCGCCTTCGGCCTCGAACAGTGCGACCGTCGCGCGACCGACGCCGCCGGCCGCCCCAGTGACCAGCACCCGTTTACCCACGAATCGATCACCCACAGGCACGTCTCCCGCCAGTTGCCTATGTCGATATTTCGACATACCGTTCGATATTGTGACGATGAAGGTAGACCCCACAGAGTCTCAGCGTCAAGGGAACTCGCCACCGACAGAGCGCGTCGTTGCGGTCGTGGAACTGTTGGGAGCCAACCCTGACCGCCAGTTCACGCTGGCCGAGATCTGCCGTCGCCTGACCATCAGTCGCGCGACGGGCCACGTGATACTGACCACCTTGGCCATCCATGACTGGGTCACCCGCGACCCCGCCACCGCCGCCTACTCGTGGGGCCCGGCGATTGCCAGCCTGGCCAACCCGACTAGTACGCACCGCTACCGCGACGACCTGCAGGCACTTGCCGCAGCGACCGGGACGCAGGTACACCTCAGCCGCAGGCAAGGGGAGACGCTCGTCATCGATCAAACCGCGGGGAACTGCTTGACCGGACCGCGAATCGGACCCGGTCTGCGCACGCCGCTGGTGGCGCCATTCGGCAGGGAATACGTGGCCTGGGCCGCCCCCGACGTCCAAAAGGCTTGGCTGGAAGCCATCGGCCAGCCCAGCGTCGCGTTGCGTCGCCGAATGACGGCGATACTCAAGGAGATTCGAACCCGCGGCTTCGCCGTCGAACGACTAACCACCGAGTATCTTCGGGTCTACACCGCTCTGCGCGCCCTCACCGGCGATGGCGAAGTCGACGCCATCACCGCCCAGTTGGCCCGTGCCTTCGCCGATCTCACCGTCATAGACGTCCTACCCGAGGAATTGGGCGATACGGCCAGCCACAGCGTCGCCATCATCTCGGCCCCGATCACCGACGGCAGCGGCGCTGTCATGATGTCGGTCACCGCAGCGGTGTTCACCACCGTGGACAGCGCTCGCATCCGCACGCTTGGGGAGCAGGTCCGCCGCACCGCACATGACATCGAAACGCGCATCGCCTGCAACCCCCATCCCTCGATCGTCTGACGTGGTCGCGGGCGCGGGTGGTGGAATCCCTTGTCACCTCCGGGTCGAGCGTGCCCGCCCCCGCTAATCGAGGGGAGCAGGCGTGGACCGACCCCATCCGGTGTCGCGGGTGATGTATTCCAGAAGTGGGATCGCCCGAAACGGCAGCGGTGTCGTCAGCGCCAGCGTGGTGCTGGTGTGCACGACACCGTCAAGGGCGACGACATGCTCGATGAGGGCCTGCAGGTCGGCCTGCGAAGGGGAACCCACCCGGACGAGCAGATCTTCGCGGCCAGTTGTGGCGTGAACTTCCAGCACCTGGGGAATAGCCGCTAGATCGTCAACAACCGCGCCCAGCCGACCCTGTTCGATTTCAACGGCGATGAACGCTTGCACCCCGATGCCCGCCTCGGCCAGGTCTAGCCGGGGCTGGTAGCCAATCAACAAGCCGGCCTCCTCCAACTTGCGCAGCCGCGACGCCACCGTGTTTCGGGCAATGCCCAACACCGAGGACAGTTCCACGGTTCCTGTGCGCGCGTCTGTGCTGAGAATTCGCAGGAGCTCCACGTCAAGTCGGTCAAGGCTGATCATTCGTGTCACCTTCTCGTGCGGTGGCACGTGCCAACTATGCCACTGGGTTAGTTGAAGGCAGTCTAGTTGACCCAACCGCGCTGCAGAGGCAGCCTTGGGTTGGCCCTCGGATCATTTAGTCGCGGCAGGTGTCGCGGAGTTACGGATGGTTGCAAACGCGATGACCGAATTGAAATCTGTTGATTCCAATCCACTCTCGGTGGATCTGCAAGACCGATATCGCCCATCGTCGGGGCCCGTCGTGATGACCGGTGTGCAAGCGCTGCCCCGCCTGCTGGTCGAACAGCACGCCCGTGACGGGCGGGCCGGCCGCCGTGTAGCGACTTTTGTGTCTGGCTACCAGGGCAGCCCATTGGCCGGTCTCGACACGCTGCTGACCGGTATCCCGAGTTTGTCGTCGGAACACGACGTCAAGGTGGTCCCCGGAATGAATGAAGAGTTGGCTGCAACGTCGGTGTGGGGAAGCCAGCTTGAACTTCCCGGCGGATCGCGCACTCATGATGGGGTGATCGGGGTTTGGTACGGCAAGGGCCCCGGGCTGGATCGAGCCAGCGACGCGCTTCGTCACGCAGCGATGTACGGTGCACATCCTGGCGGCGGGGCACTCGTCCTCGTCGGTGATGATCCGGCGGCTAAATCGTCCTCGGTACCGGCAGCAAGTGAGCGGTCGCTTGCCGCACTGTCGATGCCGATCTTCTTCCCTCGCAACGCCGAAGAGATCGTCACGTTCGGTCTCTACGCAATTGCACTGTCACGTCTGTCCGGCTGTTGGCCGGCGATGAAGCTGGTTGCCGATGTTGCCGACGGCTTGTGGACTCTGAACCGCGACTTCACCGATCTCGACATCATCGAGCCCAGCCTCCAATGGCAGGGGCGACCGTGGACCTACCGCCAGCGGCGGTTGGCGGCCCCGCCGGACAGTGTGCTGGCCGAGGCAGACCTTTACGGACCGCGATGGGCGATGGTGCAAGCCTTCAACGCCGCCAACGACATTGACGACATCACCGTCGCTCCCGAACAGGCGTGGCTGGGCATTGTCGGGGTGGGCACGGCCTACGATTCGCTTCGTCAAGCCCTGACCGAACTCGGTCTGCGGGAACGCGATCTGCTCGACGCGGGTGTTCGTATCCTGCGAGTTGGGATGCCGTACCCCTTGGGCGCGGAGAAGGTGCGCCAACTGGCCGACGGCGTCGAGACAGTTCTCGTTGTTGAGGACAAAACCTCCTTCGTCGAGACCCAGGTAAAGGAAATCCTCTACGGCATCGACCACCCGCCCAAGGTGATCGGTAAGCGCAACGGCGAGGGAGATCACCTGGTCCCCGCGGACGGTGAATTGACGGCCGCGCGCCTGATCGCACCGTTGCGCGCCGTGCTCGACGGGCGCGCGCAGTTGGTCAAACCGCCGCCACCGCTGCTGGAACTCACCGCGCTGCCGACCCGACGCACCGCCTACTTCTGTTCGGGCTGTCCACACAACCGCTCGACGGGGGTGCCCGAGGGATCTTTGGCTGCCGGCGGCATCGGTTGCCATACCCTGGTGACGATGTCGTCGCGGCTGGATTCCCAGGTCACCGGCCTGACCCAGATGGGTGGCGAGGGCGCCCAATGGATTGGGCAGTCACCGTACACCAACGCCAGTCATATCTTTCAAAACATCGGGGACGGAACGTATTTCCACTCAGGGCAGCTCGCAGTGCAGGCGTGTGTTGCCGCTGGGGTCAACATCACCTACAAGATTCTCTACAACTCCGCGGTCGCCATGACCGGGGCCCAGGATCCCGAGGCCGCTCTGAGCGTTCCTGATCTCACACACAAGCTCGAGGCCGAAGGCGTTGCAAAGACGATCGTGTGCGCCGACGAGCCCAGCCGCCACGACGGAGCCTCGTTCGCACGAGGTGTACTGCTCTGGCCCCGGGATCGAGTCGACGAGGCGCAACGGGTTTTGCGTGACACCCCAGGTGTGACGGTGTTGATCTATGACCAGGTCTGCGCCGCCGATGCGCGGCGCAAGCGCAAGCGCGGTGCACTGCCGGTGCGTCGGACACGCGTCATCATCAACGAAGCTGTCTGTGAAGGTTGCGGCGACTGCGGAGTCAAGAGCAATTGCCTGTCCGTCCAACCGGTCGATACCGAATTCGGCCGCAAGACCCGCATTGACCAAACCACCTGCAACACCGACTACTCCTGCCTGGATGGCGAGTGCCCGAGCTTTGTGACCGTCGACCTGCCCGAGGGCCCCAGCGCGGCCCCGCGACCGACAATTCCCGCGCCGCCGCCAGTCGCCAACAACGAGATACCGAGCATCGGCGGGAGTCACGGCATCTTCCTCGCCGGCATCGGTGGCACCGGAATCGTCACTGTCAACCAGGTTCTCGGTGTGGCGGCGCTGCAGGCGGGTCTGCACGTGGAGGGACTCGACCAGACCGGGCTCAGCCAAAAGGCCGGCCCCGTGACGTCGCACTTGCGAATCAGCACGCATCCCGACGCGTCGTCGAATCGGATCAGCCCCGCGTCGGCCGACTGTATCCTCGCCTTCGATCTGCTCACCGCGGCCGATGCGAAGTATGCGGGTTACGGTAACCCGCAACGTTCCCTCACGGTTGCATCCACGAGTAAGACCCCGACCGGTGACATGGTTTACGACCCTGCTGTCACCTACCCCGAGACCCGCGAACTTCTTGAACGTCTCGACCTGCGTTGCCGCTCGCTGACGTCCTTCGATGCGATGTCGGCCGCGCTGGCACTGTTCGGCAACACCGCTGCGGCCAACTTCCTGATTGTCGGCGCCGCCTATCAAGCTGGCGGAATCCCGATTCCCGCCGAGGCCATCCTCGAGGCCATCGCTGTCAATGGTGTTGCTGTGCAGGTTAATCAAGCAGCATTTGGGTGGGGCAGAGTGGCGGTAGCCGATCCAGCGGAATTTCGCGCCGCTACAGCGGCCGGTCCGCTTCCGCAGCGAAGCGATATCGCCATCCCCGGTCATCTCCTTGTCGCCTGCCCAGTGGCAGGCCGTACCCGCGAACTCTTGGAGCGGCGCGCTGCCGCCTTGGTGGCCTACCAGGGCGACCGTGTCGCGGCGCGCTATATCCAGAGCGTTCAACAGGTATGGGCCCGCGAGCAGGCGGTGGGTGAGCGGAGCGCCTTCTCCGAGGCCGTGGCCATCGGACTGCACAAGCTGATGGCGTACAAAGACGAATACGAGGTTGCGCGTCTGCTCACCGATCCGGCGTTCATCCGCGCCGTTGACAGCGAGGTCCGTGGAGGGCAGAACCTGACCTACAAGCTGCACCCTCCGACAATGAAAGCGTTGGGGCGCAAGACAAAGGTTGGTTTCGGGCCGAGATCGCACATCGCACTCAAGATGCTCGCCCGCGGTAAATTTCTGCGCGGCACGAAGTTTGACCCGTTCGGTTACGCCCGTGTGCGCAAGGTGGAGCGCCTCTTGCTCGCCCACTACGAAGCAATGGTGCTCGACCTCGCGGATAAGCTGGATTCCGACAACTATGAGGCCGCCGTTGCCGCGGCATCCGCCCCCGATATCGTCCGCGGGTACGAGGACGTCAAGATGCGCAACGTCACCAGGTACATTGCTCGCCTGAACGAACTCGGTATGTCGACCGACCGGCTAACAACGGCGTTGTATCAGTCTGAGAATGCCAAGTTGATTGAGGACCGGTATGACGGTTTGCGTGAGGACCAGTAGCCCCCTGATTTACCCGCATGGATTGTCCGAAATTGCACGACGCCCTGGTGTTCAGCGACTCTTTGGGTTTGACAGCTCACTCTTTGGTGGGCGGGCGAGGCCGTTGAGCATGAGAGTAACGGTGAAGTCGAATCGGTCGTGGCCTGTGCCTGCGGTGAGTTCGGCTGCGTACCGGGTGGTGTGAGGAAAGGCCTCCGGAGGTAGTTCGGTGAGTTGGCGGTGTAGTTCTTCGGTGTCGAGGATCCAGTCAGCGTGGTTGTGGTTCTTGCGTTGCGCCAGGATGTAGTTCTCCAGACAGTATCCTGCGATGTAGAGCAGCAGGGCGTCGGCGGTCCAGGCGGCGGTCTGTGGGTCGGTGCCGCTGGCGAGCAGGATGGCCAGCATTGCTTCGCTGACCCGCAGGGTCTGCAGGTCGGTGGGAAACATCGCCAGTGCGGCGCCCGAAATGCCGGGGTATTTGAGGTATTGGTCGCGAATCTGGGCGCACATGTTGTGGATTTGCTCACGCCAGGCAATCGGATCGGGCTCGGGGAGCTCAAGGTTCGCGCACAATCTCCCGATAAGCAGCCCGTCGAGGTCAGCCTTGTCGACGACGTGGGCATACAGCGAAGCGGGGCCGGTGTCGAGCGCGGTCGCCAATCGGCGCATGCTCAGCGTTTCATAGCCTTCAGCCGCGGCGATGCCCAGCGCGGTGTCAAGGATCAACTCCACGGTGATCGGGGTTGCGCGGCGCACCCGAGACGGAGTGGTTTCCGCGACTAGTTGGTGGCGTGCGGCGCGACGCTGCCGGGGGTTCACGCTCACCAGCATAACTTGACACGAACGCCCATCGTCTATAGAACAGTGTTCGTGTACGTATCTTGTGGTCGGAATCCAATGAGATCGACTGCGCTTCTCACGAGATCTGGATGAGCCAATGAGTGCCGCCCGGGTGTTGTTCGGTTTAGGTCTTCCACCCGATCTCGCCGCCGCAAACCGAATACTCCCGCAGGCAAAAGCATGTGATGCCGCGGGTCTGGACGTGGTCTCGATCCCCGACCATCCCAACTTTGCTGACCGTGTCGATGCCTATGCCGCGGTTAGCATGGTCTTGGGTGCCACCCGGCAGCTCCGTGGCGTGGTCAATCTCACCAACATTGGCATCCGGTCAGCTCCGCTGCTGGCACGCACGGTGGCCAGCCTGTCGGCACTCTCGGACGGGCGCATCATCGTCGGTGTCGGCGCAGGCAGCCTGTGGGACGAGCTGGCCCGCCTCGGTGTCACTCCGCGTTCGCCTGCCGAATCGGTGCAGGCGATGGAGGAGACGATCACCGTGATGCACGCACTCACTGGCGGCGGGCCGCCGGTCGACTTCGCCGGCCAGTTTTACCAACTTCGCGGCGCGGATCCGTCTCCGCAGCCCACTCCTGCGATCTGGACGGGTTCGCAAGGACCTCGATCGCTGGCGATTACCGGTCGCCTCGCTGATGGCTGGATTCCGGCCCACACCGCGGACTGGCGTAGTCCCCAGGTTAAGGCGTGGCGCCCGGTCATCGACGACGCTGCGGTTGCGGCGGGCCGAAGCCCCGCCGACATCGTCACCATCTACAACGTCGGCGGTCAGATCACCGACCGGGCGGTCCTGAGGCCCCGTGATGAAGAGGGCCGCTGGGTTGGTGGCTCGACCGAACAATGGATTGATGAACTGACCTCGGCGGTTATCGATTACGACGCGGCGGGATTGTTCTACCTTCGCCGCGATCTATCGGACTCGGCGGTTGGGCGCTGGATGCATGAGATCGTGCCCGCAGTGCGCCGAGCCATCGCCGAGTCGAATGAACGGCACGGAGCAAGCGGATGAGGGCGGTTCGGTTCAGCGAATACGGCGGCCTCGAGGTTCTCCAGGTCGTCGAGGTCGACGCGCCACAGGCCGGTCCGGGACAAGTGCGGATCGCCGTGCACGCGGCGGGGGTCAATCCATCTGACTGGAAGCGTCGGGCCGGGCAATACCGCGAGTTCGACCCGGTCACCTTTCCCGCCGGGGTCGGCGTCGAAGCCTCCGGTGTCATCGACGAAGTAGGCCCGGGCGTATGCGGTGTCGGTGTGGGAGATGCGGTCTTCGGTTATGGTGAAAACACGGTTGCCGAGTGCGCAATTCTGTCGCACTGGATGCGCAAGCCCGAGAGCATGTGTTTCGAGGTTGCTGCCGGGTTGCCGGTGATCGCCGAGACGGCCTCGCGCAGCCTCGATCACACCGGCGTGCAACCGGGCGAAACTCTACTGATCAGCGGCGCTGCAGGCGGGATCGGAACCGCTGTTGTTCAATTCGCGCTCCACCGGGGGATCACGGTCATCGGCACAGCAAACCCCCAGCAGCAGGACTATCTGCGCGAACTCGGCGCCATCCCCACAACATACGGACCGGGCCTGGCTCAGCGCGTGAAAGATTTAGTGCCGCAGGGGGTTGACGCTGCCCTGCATTTGGCTGGGGCGGGGGTCATACCGGAATTGATTGATATCGTTGGTGATCCATGGGCAGTGGTGTCCGTCGTCGATCTCACCGCCCCGCAGCACGGAGCGCGATTCTCGGCCGGGCCTCCGAAAAATCCGGAAGCAGTCTTGGCCGACGTAGCGCGACTCTATTCCGAAGATAAATTTCGGTTGCGCATAGAACAGAGATTCCCGCTCGAAAAGACCGCACAGGCACACGAAGTCAGCGCCAACGGGCAAGTCACAGGCAAACTGATCATCTCCATCGCGTAGTCCTCGACCCAATTGATCTCGGCAGACCGACCTATTCAGAGCAGCCGAGGCGTCTCTGACGAGCATTTTCGCGATGAAGCACCGACCCGCGACATAAGGGTCGATTCGCGCGGGTGTGGGCCAGTCGGTAAGAGGCGAAGTCGGTTTCGATGATGGTGCCCCCGAAGCTGAGGCGATCGACGATGGCTGCGCAGAGCCACGGGTCGGTGAAGCTTTTGGTCCACCGGGAGAAGCTTTCGTTGCTCGCGATTCCGATGGCGTTCTTTTCCTTCCTCTCGGTCAACACCTGGGAGAGCAGCCCGGCGCACCCCTTGTCGAGTTCCATGTGGCCAAGTTCGTCTAACAGGAGGAGATCGACGCAGCCGTATCGGTTGATGGTATTGATGAGTTGTTTGTCGTCGGCGGGTTCGACGAGTTCGTTGACCAGTCGGGTGGCCAGGATGTAGCGGACCCGGTAGCCGCGCTCGTCTGCGGCGGTGCCCAATGCGATGAGCAGACGGGACTCGCCGGTTCCAGAGTCACCGATCAGGCACAGGAGTTGGCCTTTGGCGATTCAGTCGCCGGCGGCCAGCTGGTGAATGGTCGTGGCGTTAACGTTGGCGTTGGCGTCGAAATCGAATTCGCCCAGCCATTTCTGGCGTGGGAAGCCTGCGGCTTTGACTCGGTGCAGGGTGGATCAGCGAGGAGCGGTCGGCCCGCGGGGTCAGCATAAGGCCCGGATCGAACGGCTCGGTGGGCAGTGGGTGCAGCAAGGGTCGTACGGCAGCGAAGTCGTCACCGACGGTGCGGACCCGGTCGCCGATGCGGCGGTCATTATCGTCGGTTTCCCAGCTCCGGATACGGTCGTTGAGTTCGTCGAGAGAATCGCCCTCGGGCATCGGGGTCAACCGGTTGCGCCGAAATCGACCGACTTCTCCTTCCACACCGCCCTTTTCGTGCGCGCCGCTAGAACCGGGTTGGCAGTAGAACGCGTCGAAGCCATAGTGTGACCGGAACATGATCCAGCGCTGATTTTCAGTGCGGCGACGGTTACGACCATGTAGAACCGCGGTGACCACGCTGGTCAGATTGTCGTAGCGGATATGACGCGTTGGCACCCCGCCGATCGCGGTGAAAGCCTCGAGTGGCCTCCTAGGAATGCTTCTTGGCCCTGGGTCGGATAGATCCGGTGAATGGCCTAGCCTGAGTGGGCCGGCCAGAGCACGAACATGTGGCATTTGGTCTTCACCCCGCGCAACATCACCCAGACCTCGCCGAAGTCCACTTCAGCTACCGCGCCCGGTTGATGTTACTGCGGGACAAATACCTCCACACGTCGGCCAGCTTCGATGTCGATCTGGGCTCGGCGGACCCGCACGTAATCTCGCACCGTCGAGTACGGCAACTCGCAGGCGTCGTGCTCGTCGATCAGTCGGTGCGGAACCCGCCGTGCGGTATGGCGTTGCTTGCGTGGCGCGGCGGTATCGGCCCACAACATTTCGTCGATGGCGGCCTTGAACGGCTCCAGCCTTGGTGACCGGCGCACCGGTGTTCTTCGCGGCGACGGGACCGGACTGGTCAACGCCTGCCGAACCGTGTCTCGACCTACCTGGTACTTACGCGCGAGCTCCCCGGATTGACAACCCTTCGGTCCGGGCGTCCCGGCGAATATCGGCGAACAACTCCACACGCAGTCCCATCGGGCCTCCACCCAACTCGCTTCAACAACCGTGGAGCCAACGTTGAGGTGGTCCTGAACCAAACCGTCACAACCACGCCGATGAGCCGTCAAAGTGCTCCCGAACCAAGCCGTCACACCGGTCCCGAATCAACCTGTCACGGTCATTGGTCTGCGTGTCGCTCTGTCGCGCGGGATGTGGCCAGCCACAAATGGTTCGAGGAACTTGGCGAACGCGGTTCGCTCGAAGTGTGTCAACTGCCCATAGCGAGAACCGCCTTGGGGCTGGTGGTGAGGTGCGCAGGTGCCGGTCCTCGACACAGTGGCGAGGTCCGGGTCCTGGTTCTTTCTAGGGAATCAACTTCAAGCGGCGAGCTGTCGCTACCGCCTCGTGCCTGCTTGAAGTACCCAACTTGGCGGAGGCACTCCGCAGATAGGCTTTCACCGTCTCAGGACGCAAGGACAGGCGTTGCGCTGCTTGTCTATTGGTGCAGCCCAGACCTACCTCAATGAGGACGTCCATCTCGCGCGGTGTCAACAGCGCCTCGGCGTCCGGCGCCTCGTCCAGGAGGGACCGCGACAGCTGGCCCGCCAGTCTGAGGAGATCGGTCGAGGAAACCGGCGTTGTGAGTTTGGCCAGCCGGCGCAACTCGGCATGGACGGCCCTGATCTCTGGGGCAGGGATGACTGGCGGCCCGGACTGGCTGGCATGTGCTTGCTGCATGCGCACCCGACGGTCTACTTCGTCGCGGACACGCAACTCGTAACTCAGTGTGCGTGCAGATTGCACTACTAAGTCAGCGGCACGTCCAGCGATGGGGGCACTGGAGCGATGTGCGCCATATATGACCGCCCTGGCAACGCCTTCGACGAGCACCGGCGCTGCGAACACCGCACGCAGTCCCTCCGACGATACGGGTACGTCGTGCTCGTGCGTGATGGTCGCGGCTCGACGATAGTCGGCGACGGCATGCGGTCGCCCGGTGACCATGCTGATCCCACCGAGACCGGAACGCGGTCGAATCGTCAGTCCCCGTAGCAGATTCGTTCGTGTCCCGGCGAACTCGCTCAGCAGTAGGACGTCGCCGTCGACGCTGCCGGCGAAGAGCACGGGCAGTGATCCGGTCTGCGCCAGCAGCCGAAGTTCTGCGCGCAGTGCATCCGAGTCACGTGGCCGCAGTAGCGGTGAGACGACAGCCACGCGTGCCCTCCTTCGGGGGTAGCAAGAGGCGATTGTGACGTACACCATACCTCCATGAACACTTTCACCGATCCGCGCTGTGGTGCCCGACTGGGCGGGACGAGTCCGATTGGCCGACGCCCGGCGGTCCGATTCTGATGAAGGCCCACGACGTAGGTCCACTGCACCCGGCAATCCTTGAAGACACTGTGGCAGCGAACTTCCTGCGCACTGCTGCTGCGTATCCTCAGGTCGATGCCTTGATCGATCTCAAGCAGGGTAGCCGTTATACCTACGCTGAACTTGAAAGCGAGATCAGGCTTTTTGCGCGTGCACTCATGGCCCTTGGCATCGACAAGGGCGACCGAGTGGGCATCTGGGCGCCCAACTGCGCACAGTGGGTCATCAGCCAGTTCGCCACGGCGGCGATTGGCGCCATCCTGGTCAACATCAACCCGGCTTACCGCACCCAAGAACTCGCCTACGTGCTCAATAAGGCCGGTGTGCGCGCGTTGATCGCGGCGACATCCTTCAAGTCCTCCAACTATGCGGATATGATCGACGCCGTTCGTGTGCAAGCACCCGACATGACTGACGTCATCTTCCTCGACACCGCCGACTGGAGCCGACTGCGTTCGCGCGCAATCGAGGTCACCACCGAACAACTGGTTGAGCGCATGGCAAGCCTGCTCCCCGACGAGCCGATCAACATTCAGTACACCTCGGGAACGACCGGTTTTCCCAAGGGCGCCACGTTGTCACACCGCAACATCGTCAACAACGGCTACTTCGTCACCGAGATCATCAGACTCGCAGCGGGGGAACGTCTTTGCGTTCCGGTCCCGTTCTACCATTGCTTCGGTATGGTGATGGCGAATTTGGGCTGCACCACTCATGGAGCAACGATCGTCATCCCAGCCCCTGGGTTCGACCCAACGGCCACCCTCGACGCAATCGAACGCGAGCGCTGCGCAGGCGTGTATGGCGTGCCCACGATGTTCATTGCCATGTTGAATGATCCGAGTTTCGACGGCCGTGACCTCACATCATTGCGGACCGGAATCATGTCGGGCGCTGTGTGCCCCGTCGAGGTGATGAAGCGTTGCATCGATGACATGAACCTGTCCCAGCTTGCGATTGCCTACGGAATGACCGAGACCTCACCCGTGTCGTGTCAGACGCTGGTTGACGACGATATCGAACGTCGCACCGCCTCGGTTGGCCGCGTCCACCCACACGTCGAGATCAAGATCATCGATCCGACCTCGGGCGAGGTGGTCGAACGTGGAGTGCCCGGCGAATTCTGCACACGCGGATACTCGGTGATGCTGGGATACTGGAACGACGACGAGAAGACCGCCGAGGCAATCGATTCCGATGGCTGGATGCACACAGGGGATCTGGCGGTCATGCGAGATGACGGTTACTGCAGCGTCGTCGGCCGGATCAAGGACATGTTGATCCGTGGCGGCGAGAACGTCTATCCACGAGAAATCGAGGAGTTCCTGCACACTCACCCCGACATCGATGACGCACAGGTCATTGGCGTGCCCGACGAAAAGTACGGTGAAGAGATCTGCGCTTGGGTTCGGATGAAATCTGGTCGTCCGCCGTTGGACGCCGCCGCGATTCGTGGCTTTGCCGCGGACCGGCTTGCGCATTACAAGATCCCTCGGTACGTACACGTCACCGACGAGTTCCCCATGACCGTCACCGGAAAGGTCCGCAAGGCCGAGATGCGCGAACGCAGCGTGGCGATTCTCGGTCTGAGCACCCTGTGAACGGGCGATCGGGATACGTGGAAGTACTGAGACGAAGTACTGAGACGAAGTACTGAGGTTTGGCGATACGAGAGAATTCGGTACTCATTGCGGATTCCACCCAGCGATGGCCGGTGCAGTATCGACGGGGCAAGCGTCGTCCAGTCTGCCGCCCGAACACACACCGTGATTGCGGGCAGCCTTCGCATCCGATGAGGAGACCAGAACCGTGTCGCTGCCACTTCCGCGATTCGATGGGCTGACGTCTGTCAGCGCCAATTACCCGGTGGCCCTCGCGATGCACCCGCGGCTACGAGCGAATTACTAGCACGAGAGGCATCTGGCGTGGGTATTGGTATTGCGGTCGAGGGGTTGACGAAGTCGTTTGGTTCCCAGCGGATCTGGGAGGACGTCACCTTTGATATCCCCGCTGGTGAGGTCAGTGTGTTGTTGGGGCCTTCGGGTACGGGTAAGTCGGTGTTTTTGAAGTCGTTGATCGGTTTGTTGCGCCCGGAGCGGGGCAAGATCATCGTTGATGGCACCAACATCATCGAGTGCTCGGCTAAGGAGCTTTACGAGATCCGCACCTTGTTCGGGGTGATGTTTCAGGATGGTGCGTTGTTCGGGTCGATGAACCTGTTCGATAACACCGCGTTCCCGCTTCGTGAGCATACGAAGAAGAAGGAATCCGAGATCCGCCAGATCGTGATGGAAAAGCTCGACATGGTGGGTTTGGGTGGGGATGAGAACAAGTTCCCTGGTGAGATTTCTGGTGGTATGCGTAAGCGGGCCGGGTTGGCGCGGTCGTTGGTGCTGGATCCGCAGATCATTTTGTGTGATGAGCCTGACTCGGGTCTGGACCCGGTGCGGACGGCGTATCTGTCGCAGTTGTTGATTGATATCAATGCTCAGATCGATTGCACGATTTTGATCGTGACGCACAACATCAACATTGCTCGTACGGTGCCCGACAACATCGGGATGTTGTTCCGTAAGCATTTGGTGATGTTCGGTCCGCGGGAGGTGTTGTTGACCTCTGATGAGCCGGTGGTGCGGCAGTTCCTTAACGGCCGCCGGATCGGTCCGATCGGGATGTCGGAGGAGAAGGACGAGGCCACCATGGCCGAAGAGCAGGCCATGGTCGATGCCGGTCATCATGATGGTGGTGTCGAAGAAATCGTGGGTGTGCCCCCGCAGTTGACGGTCACCCCGGGTATCCCCGAACGTGACGCTGTGCGCCGCCGCCAAGAACGCGTCCGCCAGATCCTGCACACCCTGCCCCCAGCCGCCCAGGAAGCCATCCGCGACGACCTCGAAGCCACCCACACCTGCACCGCCGATCTCATTACCGCTCCCACCGCCCTTCATCGCGCAACCGTGGCCGGACTCAGCACCACGCAGCGGTGATCGATCGGAGGATGTCAGTGAAGCATCGCTACCCGGCCATCACCGTGGCTGTCCTGGCAGCCGTCGGCGGGGTCCTCGCGCAGGCACCGGCGGCGCACGCTGTCCCAGGACCCGAAATCGAGTACACCTACGACGTCGTCGTGCGGCGCCATTTCGATTTCCCCGACAACGACGCCCTCGGCTACGGCTACGGCATCTGCGACAAGGTCACCCGCGGCGTCCCCTACGCCGCAGTCATGACCGACGTCAAGACGGACCTCATGCCCAACGACGAAGAGGCCGCCAACTACGTCGTCTCCAACGCCGTCGGCATCCTGTGCCCCAGTCAGATCTGGGCGCTACGCAACTCCGCCGCAGGCTACCGACCGTCACCCGGTTGATGACCGACCTGATCGAATCAGAACCCTAAGGCTGTCAGCGTAGGTCGGTCGAAAATCGTTGATCGTGTTTGGGTTTCACGCACGCTTCGACCCCGCACGTAGCGGCTTCCCTCGGCGCTGCCCGCGATGCGGCGTCGTGAGGCGAGTCGCTTTCTATCCCGGTACCGCACCGACCGCCAAGGGCCGTCGGGTGCGACCGGAAGAATCCGTGGAGCCGGCTGCGTAGAAGTACGGAGACGAGTACTGAGATTTGGCGGGGGACGTAAATCGGTACTCATTGCGGATTCAACTCAGCGGCGGCTGGTGCAGTCTCGACTGAGCAAGCGTCGTTCAGTCGGCTGCCCCAAAGCACGCAGTGAATGCGGGTAGCCCGCGCATCCGATGAGGGAGAAGTCGTTGAAATTCACAATGTTCACCGAGGCTGCTGTGAACCGTGGCAGTTCCTACAAGCGCCGCTACCTCGATCTCGTCGAGGAGGCGGTGTTCGCCGAAGAGATGGGGTTCGACACCTGGGGAACTTCTGAGCATCACTTCATCGGTGAGATGGCGTGCACGCCTTCGCCAGAGGTGATCTTCACCGCTGTCGCGATGCGCACCAACACGATACGTCTGCGCCACATGGGTCGGTTGGCGTCGGCGGTCAACCCAGTTCTGATCGCGGAGCAAACCATGTCGGAGGACATCTTTTCCGATGGCCGGGTAGAGGTTGCGTTCGTTCGTGGCAACACTCTGCTTCAGCTCGACGCCTTCGGCGTACCGCTGGACGAGTCGAAGGCCCGGGCTGACGAGGCCATGAGGCTATTCGTCCGCGCGGTGTCCGACGACGTCTTCGAGCACGACGGCAAGTACTGGGGCAGCTTCCCGCCGCGGCAGCTCACCCCCAAGGGCGTTCAGGAACCACACCCGCCGCTGTTCAAGATCGCGCAAACTGCGGGATCCATTCATGAGGCGAGAGTGCTCGGAATGGGCTGTCTCACCTCGGATATGTGGCTCGGGTGGGAAGAGGCCGAGCGGCTGATTTCCTGCTACACCTCGGTCAAAGACGACGAACTCAAGCCGATTGTCCGCCGAAACACCAACGTCGTCGGCCTCATTGCGAACACCGTCCGGTGCGCCAACACCAATGATCGCGCGATGGAAATCGGCGAGCGAGACATGATCATGATGTCGAACATCGTTCTGAAGGATCTGTACGTCCAACTGGCGCAGCGATCCGAGATGTACCGCGAATTCGCGATGTACGGCGAGATTCAGGACAAGATCAACGATACGGAATGGCTGCGAAACTGCGGTCCCAGTGTGATGGTGGGCGACCCCGCGCATCTGATCGAAATGATCGAGCGACTCGAGTCAATCGGTGCCAACGAGGTCGTGATGCGAATCGACAACGGCCCGCACAGAGAACTGATGGAGACAATCGAGACCATCGGTCGCTACGTGATTCCGCACTTCAAGAATCCCAAGGCCGTCCTGCGCAGCGGACCCGTCGGCGTGCTGCCAGGCGATGCTCACCAGAAGACCAGTATCGACGAATACTCTGAAGCAAATCGCGCGCTGTGAACGAGGTCAAGATCGTTCGAACAGTCGGCGCGGCACTGTCCGACGTCGAAGCTCGGCATATCGTCGAGAACGCCTTCGCGGCGATCGCCAACGCTGTAGAGACGCGTGATGCAGACGCGTTCGCGCAGTTGTACACCGCCGACGGAGTGCTCATGACACCCGACGGTGCACTGATACAAGGTCGCGCGGCGATAAAGGATGCGATCGGAAGGTTCCTAGAGGCGGGCCTGATCAAGCAGGAGGCGTGGTTGAGCGGTCTCGTCGTGGCCGATGGCCTCATCGTCGAACAGAGCCGCACGAGAGGCACCATCCGCACGGCTGACGGAACGACGCAGGCAGAGAACAACTGCATCGTCACCCACGTTCTGGAAGGCGAAGTTTGGCGCATGCACCAAGACATCTGGAACACGACTGGGAGTGCAGTGCAGGGGTCCTATTGACCGTCCTTGCAGCGCGTGGCCGTTCTGCACGCCATGGCTGCGCTCTGCACCCCAGCACGACGATCAAGAGAAAGTTGAGATGGCGATGAAATTCGCCGACTACGCAGCCTACGACGCAACCGGGTTGGCCGCTGCCATCCGCAATGGCGAGGTGAGCGCTGACGAGGTCCATCACACCGCGATCGACGCCGTGCAGCAGATGGACAGCCGGCTCAACGCCGTCGTCGATGGGCCGTGGTCCGTTCCACCTGTTCTACCCGCGACCGACGGCATATTCGGCGGCGTCCCATTCGTTACCAAAGATGTTGTGTGCCATGCGAAGGGCGTTCCCATGAGGATGGGCACGCTGGCGCTCAAGGACGGCCTGGTCTTCGACGGCAACACCGCGCTGATGGAACGTTTCCTCAAGGCCGGACTCGTATTGGTAGCCAATACGACAACCCCGGAGCTCGCCTTGAGTTGTGTGACGATCTCACGTCTGACCGGGGTAACGCTCAACCCGTGGAACACCGACGTCACCGTAGGTGCCTCGAGTGGAGGGTCTGCCGCTCTTGTGGCCGCTGGAGCCGTTCCGATGGCGCACGCCAACGATGGCGGCGGTTCCATTCGCATCCCCGCCGCGCGAGCAGGATTGGTCGGCCTGAAGCCATCTCGTGCTCGGGTTTCGGCCGGACCGGACTTCGCCGAGATCATGGGTGGGAACGCGATCGAGTTCGCGATCACCCGGAGCGTTCGTGACACCGCAAGACTTCTCGACGCCGTCCACGGTTACGAAGCCGGCGATCGATACGCCGCAATCCCACCGAGTAGGTCCTACTTGGACGCAACCCGGCAACGCCCGACGGGACTGCGTATCGCCGTTACATCGGAGTCGATGTCGGATGTGCCCGTCGACCACGAGGTCGTCGACGCAGTGAACGCGACTGCCACGCTCTTGACAGACCTCGGCCATGAAGTGGCGGTCGTCGAGCATCCGATCGACTGGTTCGGACTCATCGACGCCTTCAACGTGATCTGGGGCTTCGGCGTCGCAGCGACCGTCACGCAGGTCGCCGAGATCGGTGGCGTGGACATTTCGCCGGATTACTTCGACGCGTCCACTCTCGTCTCCTACGAGTACGGCATGTCACTGGGTGCCCTCGATCTCGCCAACGCCTACGCAAGGATGAACGACATCACCAGGCGTTACGCGAAATTCATGGCCGGCCATGACACCATCGTCCAACCAACGGCGAACCGGGTGCACGTACCCACAACGCATCTGGATACGAAGACCTCTCCGGCGACCTCGATCGAATGGGTGCAAACGGTGCTCGAGGAGTACCCAGTGTGCTGTCTCTACAACGTGACCGGCGCCCCCGCACTCAATGTTCCGCTGATGACGGCTACCGACGGGTTGCCCATCGGCATTCACCTCGGCGGCCGGATGTTCGAGGAAGACCTCCTGCTTTCCCTGGCCGCTCAGCTTGAGGAGGCGCGGCCGTGGGCCCAGCGTCGACCGCCGATCCACGTCGCGGTCCTCGACTAAGCGTGCCCGCGACATGAAAAGCGTTCTCAGACCACGTGCTCCCAGAGGTGGATCCGGTCATTCACTAGAGAGCGAGTTTCGGGCCCTAGCCGCCCACTGATCGCCAACGACCCATCCATCGGACGAAGGGATCGTCATGCGATTCTCACTCATCGTCGAACACCGCCATCGTGAAGGGGCGAACGCCGTGCGCGCGGCAACCGAAAAGGGATACGAAGAATTCGTCATGCTCGACGCTGGCTGTCTCAGCGAAGCGGCACGGCTCGCGGCGCAACTGAACGGCAAACGGCCGTTACTGCGCGTCCACGTGAGCGATGTGCACCCGCCGCAAGACACAAAGGAGATCTTTCTTCCGCCGCGACGGACAGCGATCGTGAGCCTCATTCACGATGCCAGCCTGCTTGGAATCGCCGTCGGCGCCACGATAACGGCTGACGATGGTGTTGTGGGCCATGTCGCCATGAGGGAGGGTGTCGCGCGAGACCTCAACGATCTGGGCTACCGCGTCTTCCTAGATCCAAACTCGAGGCCAGCTGGTCAGCACTCGCCTGATCGAGCGGAGCCGTCCCGATGAGGACCACAGTCGACACTGATCGTCTCGTCGAGCTGGTGAAGCAGCTCATACGATTCGACTCGTCGAATCCGCCTGGTGGTGAAGACAAGTTGGCACTGTATCTCGCTGAGGTCATGAGCAGTCTGGGCGCTGACGTCGAAGTGATATCTGCCGGCGCACAGCGGGATTCGGTTCTGGCCATCGTGCGCGGCACAGATCCCACTCGAACACTCGCAGTCAACGGCCACATCGACGTTGTTCCAGTCGCGGGTCAGAGATGGACACGCGATCCGTTCACTCCGGAAGTTCGTGGCGGCAAGCTCTACGGGCGCGGTGCTTGTGACATGAAGGGCGGCATCGGCGCGGCGATCGAAGCGATCCGTACGTTGACCGACAATGACCTGCTACCGAGTACGAACGTCGCCTTCCATCTCGTCGCCGATGAGGAGACCGGTGGCAAGCTGGGCACTCGATGGCTGATGGAACATGGATACCTCGCCGCCGATGCGTGCTTGATACCCGAACCGACCGGACTCCACGTAGGCGTGGCAGAGCGAGGCGCACTATTCGCCAGACTCACCGTGAACGGCCGTGGCGGCCACGGGAGCGTTCCAGATTCTGGTGTGTCGGCGATTGCCGGCGCCGCGCGAATCGTCGACACGCTCCATCTGCGCGACTTCGGCGTCGAACATCCGCTGCTCGGCCGGCCCACTTGTAACGTCGGAAAAATCTGGGGGGGCGCCGCGCCGAACGTCATCGCTGAGTCCTGCGCCATCGAGGTGGACCGCCGAATACTCCCCGGCGCATCATGCGAGTCTTCGATCCGGGAATTGCTGGACGCCGTCGCATCACTTCATCCGCCGGTGGACGTGAACGCCGAAGTCATTACGTTCGTGCAAGCATCTGAGATCGACCGGGCCCATCCCATTGTCGCGTGGATCGGGGAGACGGTTGCATCGGTACGCAGCGATTCGGTGGTCACTGGCAGCATGCTCGGCAGCGACGCGCGCTTCTACCGCAATGACCTGTCCATCCCGACGGTATTGCTCGGCCCGGGAGACATAGCTCAGGCCCACACCGCAGACGAATGGGTGTACGTCGACGATCTGACCGACGCCGCCAGCATCTATCTGCGGGCCTTCCAGTCGTTCCACTAGTGGGATCCCAGACACCCATCCCGCGCATTCGAATACGAAAAATCCTGAAAGGACCGCAATGGAGCCCGTGAGAAACTTCATCGGTGGAGCGTGGGTTGAACCGCTAACCACCGACTCGATCCTCAGGGCTGACCCGTTCACCGGAAAGATCCACCTGGAGTTGCCGGTCAGCACCGCCGCGGATGTCGACTTGGCGGTCAAATCTGCGGCTGCAGCGCAACCGAATTGGGCTGCCATGGATCTAGCCGATCGGCTTGAGGCGTTGAACGAATTCGCTGACGCACTCGAGGACGCAGCCGCCGATCTCGCTGCGGCCGAAAGCCTGGAAATGGGCAAGCCGGTAGACATCGGCACTCAGTTCGTTCTAGCGGGCATCGAGGTGTTTCGCGAGTCCCTGAAGGACGCCGCAACTTACCCGTTCGACGAGGAGTACGGCGGCAACGACGAGATCCGAACCTTCACCAGGCATGCACCGGTGGGTGTGGTCGCACTGATCGTGCCGTGGAACTTCACCGTCGCGGGCATTTTGCTTGGTCTGGGACCAATCCTCGCTGCCGGCAATACCGTCGTCGTCAAGCCGTCAGAAAAAGCGACGCCCTCAGCAGTCCGGATGCTTGAGCAGTGCGCTCTACCTGTAGGAGTGATCAACCTGGTCGTCGGCGATGGTCGAACGGGACGGGCGCTGAGCGAGAATCCCGACGTCGCGCTGGTCAACTTCACCGGCTCAGTAGGTGCCGGTCGTCAGGTCGCACAGGCCACTGCACCGCGCCTTGCCCGAGCTGTCTTGGAGCTCGGCGGAAAGGACGCGGCCATCGTCGATCTCGGCGTCGACGTCGAGAATGTCGCAGCGCAGCTGACATACGCGGCGTTCGTCAACTCGGGTCAGATCTGCACCTCGATCGAGCGCGTCTACGTCGTAGCAGGCATCGCTGATGCGTTGATCACCGCGTTGGTTGCCGAAGCGCGGCGATACGTGATGGGAGAGAAGCGCAGTGCTGGTCAGATTTCCATTGGACCTATGGTTGACGCCGCTCAGCGCAACATTGTCAGGTATCACATCGAAGACGCGCGCGCCAAGGGTGCCAAGATTCTTGTTGGTGGCGAGATACCCGATGTACCAGGCTATTACTATCCCGCAACGGTGCTGACCGATGTCACGTCTGACATGCTTGTCATGCACGAAGAGACTTTCGGTCCGGTGTTGCCGGTACAGGTAGTGGCGAGCTTTGAAGAAGGCCTTGCCAACGCCGCTGAGTCCCACTTCGGCTTAGCAGCAACAATATTCACCAACGATGTGACACACGCCGAGGCGGCAGCGCAGCTCCCAGTCGGTATGGTCTGGATCAACCAGTGGCAGGGCAGCGGATTGGTGCGGATGTATGAGCCGGCGCGTGCCAGTGGCTCTGGCCTCACCGGTGGACGCGCCGCGTACGATGCGGCGACGCGCGGAGTCTCGGTGAGCATTCCCAAGCGCCTTGTCCCGCCACTCCGGTTGAGTGCCGACTGACCAACGGCGCCGTAGCGGTCCGCGGTAACAAATGGGTCGACGGAGATCGGCAGTCCCGTCCGACTTCGTTGTTCGGTCCGCCAGAGGTCCGCAGGCGTGAGGTACGTAGGTAGAAAAATCCGTAGTTGGACTGATGCGCACGCCGCTCGCGTGCGGGAACCTGATCGAGATCTGCTCGAACGATGCGTTGCGAATCGTTCACCGCTAGTTTCCTGGAGACTGAATGCATCTGGTCAAACGCCCAACGGCACATCTGATATCGCGGGTGCTGCCACAGCGAGAGACGATGGTGTGCCCGTGACCATCAGTGGTGTTGCCGCGAAGCCGTTTCGCGGATTCGGCGACTTCGTTGCCATGGCCGTCGAAACCTTTGTGTGCATGTTTCGGTGGCCCTTCGCCTGGCGAGAGTACTTATTTCAGACGTGGTTTGTAGCTCGAGTGTCGTTGGTACCGGCGCTGATGTTGTGTCTGCCTTTCATCGTGTTGACCGTATTCACGTTCAACGTGCTGCTTGTGGAGTTCGGTGCGGCAGACTTCTCGGGCACTGGCGCGTCGATCGGTGCCGTCAATCAGTCAGGACCAATCGTGACGGTCCTTGTCGTTGCGGGGGCCGGTGCGACGTCGATGTGCGCCGATCTGGGTGCACGCACCATCCGTGAGGAACTCGAGGCACTTCGCGTGATGGGGGTCGACCCGATTCGATCACTGGTTGTGCCCCGGGTGCTGGCTGCCACGACCGTTTCCCTGCTGTTGTCCTCACTGGTGATCCTCGTCGGTTTAGCCGGCGGCTTCGTGTTCTCGGTGTTCTTTCAGCACGTCACTCCGGGTGCCTTCGTGTCGGGGATGACGCTAATCACGGGGGTGAGCGATGTGGTGGTCGCGTTGATCAAGGCAACACTCTTCGGCCTCACCGCCGGCTTGATCGCCTGCTACAAGGGGATATCCGTAGGCGGTGGCCCCGCCGGGGTGGGCAACGCCGTGAACGAGACCGTGGTGTTCTCATTCGTCGCGCTGTTCGTGATCAATGTGATAGTGACCGCGGTCGCCTTCCAGGCGCGATCATGAGCGTCAATCAGGCTCGTGCACAACGAGTTCTATGGATTAATCGGTGGTTCAGGTCCATAGATGACGGCGTTGATCGAATCGGCGCACAAGCTCAGTTCTATTTCAAGACGGTAATCTCACTCGGTGACGCCCTGACTCGCTATACGGCCGAGACTATCCGGCTGATCGCGGAAATGAGTTTGGGCACAGGTGTTCTCGTCATGATCGGCGGCACCACGGCGATCGTGGGGTTCCTCACCTTGTCGACCGGCGCTCTGGTCGCAGTGCAGGGATACAACCAGTTCTCGCAAGTGGGTGTCGAAGCGCTGACGGGATTCGCCTCGGCGTTCTTCAACGTGCGATTGATCGCGCCCTTGACGGCCGGCGTGGCAATGGCGGCGACGATCGGGGCGGGAGCGACCGCGAAGATCGGTGCGATGCGGATCAACGAGGAGATCGATGCACTCGAGGTCATGGGTATTCGGTCGGTGGCCTATCTGGCGTCAACTCGCGTGGCCGCCGGGATCATCGTCGTCATCCCGGTGTACTGCGTGGCGGTGATGGCATCGTTCTTCGCGGCCCGTTTCGGCACGACGTTTCTTTACGGGCAATCCACCGGTGTCTACGACCACTACTTCTACACCTTCTTATCCACCTCCGACATGTTGTGGTCGTTCTTGTTGGCTCTGGTGATAGCGGTGGTGATCATGCTGGTCCACACGTTCTACGGGTACAACGCGTCGGGAGGCCCGGCTGGCGTGGGTGAAGCCGTCGGTCGAGCCGTGCGGACCTCACTGATCACCGCGGGTGTCGTCGTCCTGTTCATGTCGCTGGCGATCTACGGCCAGTCCGGACACTTCAACTTCGCAGGGTGAGCATGAGAAAAACGGAAGCGAACACCGGGCGTCGGCCCCGGCGATGGTGGGCGTTCGGTCTCGTGGGACTAATCGTGTGTTTCGTCTATGTCACCATGGGCATGTTCACCAACGCGTTCAGCCAATACGTACCCGTGACTGTTGTCTCCGATCGCGCCGGTCTGGTGATGGAGGTGGGCGCCAAGGTCAAGCTGCGCGGTGTGCAGGTCGGTGAAGTCGGCATGGTCACCGGTGGAAGGACACCAGTCAGCCTGCGGCTCAATCTCTTTCCGAATCAGCTCGAGTTCATTCCTGCCAACGTCCAAGCCCGCATCAACGCCACTTCCGTCTTCGGGGCCAAGTACGTAGAACTGGTGTATCCCACCGACCCCAGCCCGAAGCGGCTTGCCGCGGGTGCAGTGTTGACGTCGGAGAACGTCAGCACCGAAGTCAACACGGTGTTCGAGAACTTGGTGGACCTGCTCAATCAGATCGATCCCGCGAAGCTCAACTCCATTTTGTCGGCGCTGGCTGAAGGAGTACGAGGACAGGGCGAGCGCATGGGGGAGGCCACCACGGCTCTCAACAAGGTGCTCCTGCAGCTGAATCCGCGAGCCGACACCATTCGTGCAGACTGGCGCTCGCTCAAGGGATTCGCGGACTCCTACAGCGCTGCTACGCAGAACATCCTCGCCACGCTGGACGCGGCCAGTACGACCAGCAGCACTGTTACCAAACAGTCCCAGCAACTGGATGCGTTGCTGCTCAACATCACTGGATTCGCCAACAGCGGCGTCAACCTGCTTGCGCCCAACCGGGACAATTTCATCCGGTCGATCAACGACCTGCAAACAACGACGGCTCTGCTGGCCAAGTACAACCCGGAGTACACCTGCCTGCTGATGGGAGCCAAGACCCTGCTGGACACCGGCTATCCCGGTATCGCCGGCGGAGACAACGGCAAGTCGCTCGTCGTCGACGCGGCCTTACTGTTCGGCAAGGACCAGTATCGCTACCCTGATAACCTGCCGATCGTCGGTGCCAAGGGTGGACCTGGCGGGAAGCCGGGTTGTGGGTCGCTACCCGATGTCGCCAACAACTTCCCGGTGCGCGAACTGATCACCAACACCGGGTGGGGCACCGGAGTCGACGTCCGGCCCAACCCGGGGATCGGGCGTCCGTTCTACACCGACTTCTTTCCGACTACTCGCGGCTATCCCCAGCCACCCACGCTGCGCGGGCAGGACCGTGGCCCCGCACCCGGTCCGATTCCGTATCCGGGTGCCCCGCCATACGGTGCGCCGATGTACGCGCCGGACGGCACCCCGCTCTACCCCGGCGAGCCGCCGGCACCTGCCCCGATGTCACCACCGGACCCGGGCCCACCACCACCGGGATCGGAACCGTTCGTGGTTCCCCACCCGGCCGACATGCAGCCCTACCCACCGGCAACTCCGCTTCCGGTTCCGGCAGCGCCGTCACCGTGAACGCCGTCGCTCGCCCGTTCAAACCAAGCCTAGAAGGGACGCCGTGAGAGACAACTTGTTCGGCGTAGTCGTGCGGCTTTCCGTCTTCGTCGTGGTCTGTCTGCTGGGAACCTTTGCCCTGCTGGCGATCTACGCGCAGTTCCGGTTCCACGGAGGCAAGACCTACACGGCGATCTTCAGCAACGTCAGCGGACTGGCCAATGGAAACTTCGTGCGGGTCGCCGGCGTCGAAGTCGGCAAGGTCAGCCACATCTCGGTCAACCGCGACAACACGGCTTCGGTGCAGTTCAGCGCCAACGACAATGTGATCCTGACCGACGGTAGCCGCGCAGCCATCCGCTACGACAACCTGATCGGCGGGCGCTATCTCGAGTTGCTCGAAGGGGCAGGCGGCACCAGAAGGCTGCCCGAGAACGCCACCATCGGTGTGGATCACACCGCTCCCGCCCTGGACCTGGATGCGCTGATCGGAGGCTTCCGGCCGCTGTTCCGCGCGCTGGATCCCAAACAGGTCAACGCACTATCCGGCGAACTGATCTCGGCGTTTCAAGGCCAAGGAGCCACGATCGGATCGTTCTTGAACCAGACCGCAGCGTTGACCAGCACGCTGGCCGATCGTGACCAGCTGATCGGAGAGGTCGTGGTCAACCTCAACACCGTCCTTGGCTCGTTGGCAGGGCAGGGTGACCAGTTCGCCAAGGCCGTGGACTCGCTGTCGTCCTTGGTGGGCGGCCTAGCGGCACGCAAGCAAGACCTCAGTAATGGGTTGGCCTATGCCAACGCTGCCTCGGCGTCGATCGCCGACTTGCTGTCGCAAGCCCGTCCGGCAGTCAAGGACACCGTGACCCAAACCGATCGGGTGGCCTCGCAGGTGCTCAACGACAAGGACTACTTCGACGACTTGCTCAACACGCTGGCCGACTCCTACAAGGTGCTCGGACGTCAGGCCCTCAACGGTGACTACTTCAGCTTCTACATCTGCGATCTGGTGCTCAAAGTCAACGGGAAGGGCGGCCAACCGGTGTACGTCAAACTGGCCGGACAGGACTCGGGCAGGTGCACGCCACGATGAAGCCGATCTCCGAACGCAACCCAGTGCTACTCGGCGCCGTCGGTGCGGTCGTGTTGACCGCGATGGCGATCGGTGCGCTCGAGTTCCGTGGGCTGCTCGCCATGACCAGTACACATACCTATTCGGCGTCGTTCGCCGATGCAGGTGGACTGAAGACCGGGGCCTCCGTCCAAGTCGCGGGATACAAGGTCGGCGAGGTCAAATCCATCACATTGAGAGATTCGCACGCACTCGTCACCTTTGTCGTGGATGACGAGATCCGGGTGGGGGATCGCTCCGAGGCTGCGATCAAGACCAAGGCGCTTCTGGGCTCCAAGGTGCTGGAAGTGACACCGCGCGGAGACGGCCCACAGAATGGCACGATCCCGTTGGAGCGAACCACATCGCCGTATCAACTTCCCGATGCGCTTGGCGATCTCTCGGCGACCATCAGCGGGCTCAACACCGACCAACTGTCCAGCTCGCTGTCGGTGCTCGCGCAGACCTTCGCAGATACTCCACCGCAACTACAGGCCGCCGTCGCGGGAGTCGCACGGTTCTCCCAGACGCTCGACCAACGTGACGCGCAGCTGCGAAGCTTGTTGAGCAACGCGAACCAGGCCACCGGAATCCTCGCCAAACGCAGCGATGAGATTGTCAGCTTGGTCGGCAATACCAATGCGCTTCTCGTCCAACTGGAAAGCCAGAGCAGCGCCCTCGACCAACTGTCCCAGAACTTTTCGACGCTGGCCCAACAGTTGAACGGCCTGATCGCCGACAATCGCACGACGTTGAAACCCGCGCTGGACCGGCTCAACGGCGTCCTTACCATCGTCGACAACCGCAAGGCCAAGGTCCAAGAGGCGCTCAAGGGTCTCCGCGACTATGCGACCTCGCTGGGCGAAGCAGTGTCTTCAGGCCCGTTCTTCAAGGCCTACCTGGCAAATCTGTTGCCTGGCCAATTCGTCCAGCCTTTTATCGACGCGGCATTCTCCGATCTCGGGGTGGACCCCAGTACCTTGCTGCCCTCGCAACGCGTCGATCCGCAAGTCGGTCAGCCCGGGACACCTCCGCTTCCGGTGCCCTACCCACGCACCGGGCAAGGCGGTGACCCGAAACTGAACTTGCCGGATGCGATCACCGGCAACCCAGGCGATCCCGGATGTGGCCCAGCCGGATTGCCATTGCCCGGCCCCACCGGCTGCTACCCCTACCGCGAGCCACAAGCCGCGCCGCCACCGGGGGGGCCACCGCCGGGGCCGCCCGCCGAAGTGGCACCTGCATCCGCTCCCACAACGCCGGTACTGCAGCGAGCTCCCGGCGAAATGCCCACCGCAACTCCCGGCGGCCCTGCCGGCCCGACTAACCCGGAGGCTGGTCAGTGACGTCACGCAACCGGCGATTGGCAGTGGCTGCCGTGCTCGTCGTCGTCCTCGTCGCGGGACTCGTCGCCGTAGTGCGCACCAGCGACACGATCGGCCGCACCCACCTAGTGGCCTACTTCGACAACAGCAACGGCATTTTCGTCGGCGACGAAGTCCGCATCGTCGGCGTCCCGGTCGGCAGGATCGACAAGATCGAACCGCAGCCGACGCAGGTCAAGATCAGCTTCTGGCTCGATGATAAGTACAACGTTCCTGCCGACGCCAAGGCAGTCATCCTGTCCCCATCGCTGGTCACCTCCCGGGCCATTCAGCTCACCCCGCCTTATACGTCCGGACCGGTGATGGCCGATAACACCGTCATCGGTCGGGACCGCACTGCGGTACCCGTCGAGTTCGACGACTTCCGCCAACAGCTGCAGAAACTCAACACCGCCCTGCAGCCGACCCAGCCAGGCGGTGTTAGCACGCTGGGCGCCCTGGTCAACACCACCGCAGACAACCTGCGCGGTCAGGGGGCGGCCATTCGCGACACCATCATCAAACTCTCGCAAGCGATTTCGGCACTCGGTGACCACAGTAATGATCTATTCACGACGCTGAAGAATCTGTCGCTGCTGGTGTCGGCTCTGCAAGGTTCCACTGACCTGTTAGCCCAGCTGAATCACAACCTCGCGGCCGTGACGCACCTGGTCGCCGACGACCCACACGAGGTCGGCAACGCTGTGCGCGACGTTGCCGACCTCGCGACTCAGCTGACCGGCTTCGTCAACGACAACCGTGAATCCCTGGGCATCACCGCGGACAAGCTGGCCTCGGTTTCGCAAGCACTGCACGACAGCATCCCCGACATCAAGAACGTGCTGCACGTCGCCCCCAACACTCTTCAGAACTTCATCAACATCTATCAGCCCGCACAGGGCACGCTGACCGGCGCCCTGTCGGTCAACAACTTCCAGAACCCGATCACGTTCCTGTGTGGGGCCATCCAGGCCGCCTCGCGGATGGGCGCCGAACAAGCAGCCAAACTGTGCGTGCAATACCTCGCCCCGATCGTCAAGAACCGCCAGTACAACTTCCCGCCCATCGGAGCAAATCCGGTCGTCGGGGCCATTGCCCGGCCCAACGAACTGACCTACAGCGAGGACTGGATGCGTCCGGACTACGTTCCACCACAGCCGAACCCCGCCGGCGCCCCACCCATCAATGCGGCGTCGTTGCCCGCCGAGGCGCCGGGCCCTGCGCAACCCACGTCAACCGATCCGTCCACGGGTCTGAGCGGGATGATGATCCAGCCCGGAGGTGGCCAGTGATCGGGGGATTACGCAGGGCCGGTGCCGGTATCGTGATCGCGGTCGCGTTGGCCGGTTCGGCTGGTTGCGACTGGCGCGGACTGAATTCCTTGCCACTGGCGGGCACCGCCGGTAGCGGACCGGATTCGTTCACTGTGCAGGCCCAACTGCCCAACGTCACTAATTTGCAGCCCAATTCGCGTGTTCGCGTCGGCGACGTGACGGTGGGCAACGTCACCAAGGTCGAGATGCAGGGCTGGCATGCGCTGCTGACCATGTCGTTGGACAGTGACGTCGACCTCCCACAGAACGCCACGGTCAAGCTGGGGCAAACCAGCCTGTTCGGCTCGCTGCACATCGAACTGGCTCCACCCACCGATGCGCCGCCAGAAGGCAAGTTGCGCAACGGATCACTGATCCCACTGTCGGCTGCAGGGGCCTTCCCGAGCACGGAACAAACCCTCGCAGCCATCTCGCTCGTACTCAACGGTGGTGGAGTAGGTCAAGTCCAGGACATCACCGAAGCGCTCAGCACCGCCTTCGCCGGGCGCGCGGACGACCTGCGCAGCCTGATCAATCAACTCGACACGTATGTCGGGCATCTCAACGATCAGAAAGACGACATCATCGCCGCGGCCGAGAGTCTCAACAACCTCGTCGGTCAAATCGCTGCGCAGAAGCCTGTCGTCGATAACGCCCTGAAGACCATCCCAGATGCGTTGGCGGTGCTCAACGACCAACGCAACACGATTGCCGACGCGATCACCCAACTCGGTAGGTTCTCCGCGCTGGCAGCCGACTCGGTGAACCAAACCAAGAGCGCGCTCGTGCAGGAACTCACCCAAGTCGCGCCCGTACTGAAGTCGCTGGCCGACGCCGGCCCGGCGTTGACCCGTGCGTTGGGAGTGCTGCCGACCTTCCCGTTCCCGAAGGACACGCTGACCAAGTGGGCGCGCGGCGACTACGCCAACCTCACCGCAGTCATCGACCTGACGTTGAGCCGGATCGATTCCTCGTTCTTCACCGGCACCCGGTGGGAGGGCAACCTCACCGAGCTGGAAATGCAGTGGGGGCGCACCATCGGGCAACTGCCCAGCCCATACACCGCGGCAAACCCGCTCGTCGTCCCCTACAAATTGGACCAGGGGTCCTGATCATGTATCTGCCAAAGCGTGTCGTCATTCAGATGGCCATCTTCACCACCGGCACGCTGGTGGCGGTGTCGGCGATGGCCTTCCACTACATGGCGCTGCCCAACTACCTGTTCGGCGCCGGCCACTACCAGGTCACCCTGCACCTACCCAGCGCAGCCGGCCTCTATCCCAGTGGCAACGTCACCTACCGGGGAACCGAGGTCGGCCGTGTCGAGACGGTCGCGTTGACGGACACCGGCGTGAACGCCGTGTTATCGCTGAACTCCGGGGTCCCCATACCGGCCGACCTTGACGCCGAAGTGCACAGCCAAACCGCGGTCGGTGAACAGTTCGTCACGTTGCGGCCTCGGAGTGGCGGCGGGCCGGTGCTGAAGAACGGCGACGTCATTCCTGTCGACCGCGCCTCGGTTCCGCCCGATATCAATGCGCTGCTCGACGCCACCAATCGGGGCATTCAAGCGATCCCGCACGACAGCCTCAAGACCGTCATTGACGAGGGCTACACCGCCGTCGGCGGCCTTGGTCCGGAGTTATCCCGGTTGGTCAAGGGGACAACCTCATTGGCGATCGACGCTCGCAAGAACCTTGACGCCTTGACCACGCTGGCTGACCAATCCCAGCCCGTGCTCGACTCGCAAGCCACAACGTCGGGTTCGATCGCGGCGTGGGCGGCCAACATCGCCACCGTCACACGGGAATTGAAGGCCCAAGACCCCGCGGTATCAAAGCTGCTGACCAACGGGCCCGCGGCCGCCGACGCCAGCCGCGGCCTGCTGGACCGGCTCGAACCCTCGCTGCCGATCCTGCTCAACAACCTCGTCAGCCTCGACCGCGTCGGCATCACGTACAACAACGATCTCGAGCAGCTTTTGGTGCTTCTACCGCAGGGCATTTCGATCCTGCAAGGCGCCGGCCTGGCCAACAGAAACACGAAACAGGCTTACCGGGGAGCCTTTCTGTCGTTCAATCTCAACCTCAACTTGCCGCCCGCCTGCCTTACCGGATTCTTGCCTCCACAGCAACAGCGCGTTCCCACCGACGTCGACTATCCGGCGCGGCCCGAGGGCAACATGTATTGCCGGGTGCCGCAAGACGCGCCGTTCAACGTTCGCGGCGCACGCAACATTCCGTGCGAGACCAAGCCCGGCAAACGCGCCCCTACGGCCGAGATGTGCGAGGGTGACGAAAACTACGTACCCCTGAACGACGGCTATAACTGGAAAGGCGATCCCAACGCCACACTCTCCGGCCAGCCCATTCCGCAACCGTTTGGTGGCACAACGGATCCTGGCGCACCGCCTTCGGGGGCGGCGCCGGCGGGCATTGCGGTCGCACCGTACGACCCCAATACCGGCACCTACCTCGGACCCGACGGCCGGCTCTACACGCAGACCGACCTCAGCCGGGACGCCGACCAACATCAAACGTGGCAGGACATGCTGCTCTCCCCGAAGGGACGTTGAGAGTTGCCGACCCCAGCGCTACACGATGCAGAGCCATCCACGTGCGCAGGTGAATCCGCCGAGGTGTCAGATGTCGATCTCGACGGCGCCACGAAAAGATCGACCGATGCGGCAGAAGCGAGCGTCGAGCCTGGCGAAACCAACCACGGGGACGGCAACGGAAATCGGTGGCTCATAACAGAATTCGATCGGAAATGAGCACTCGGTCACCATCGTCGTGATCGTCACGGCAGGACACCAAGGGAACCAGATGAAGTTACTTCCGCGAGTGACCACACTGATGACGTCGGGGCTGGTCGTTAGTGCTGCAGGCGTCCTGATTGCCGCCCCTGCCGGTGCAGACAACAAGCGACTCAACAACAGCGTGGCCGCCAACGTCTATACGATCCAGCACCAAGCCGGTTGCACCAACGATCTCAACATCAACCCGCAACTGCGATTGGCCGCTCAGTGGCACGCCGACGACCTGCTGAACAACCGTGACCTCCACGCGGACATCGGATCTGACGGGTCCACAGTGCAGGACCGCGCCAGGTCAACCGGTTACCTGGGGACCGTGTCCGAGACGGTGGCGATCAACCCAGCCTTGGCAATCAGCGGGATCGAGATCATGAACGACTGGTATTACCGGCCCGACTACATGAACATCATGTCCAACTGTGCCAACACCCAAATTGGGGTCTGGTCCGAGAACAGCCTTGACCGCTCTGTCGTCGTCGCGGTGTACGGCCAGCCGGTTGCACCATGAACATGGCGTCATTTCACCGTAGTTCGTCGCTGAACACCTGGCCCTACTCGAGCATCCCGTCGGCCGGCTTGTTTGGTGGAGCCAAGCGCGCAGTGCTCCTGCTGAGGCTTGCCCTGGCTATCGTGCTCGTTGCCAGTCTGTCGGCGGGCGCCGTGGCAAAAGCGAGTCCATCGGTCGAGTACCTCATGGTGCCTTCGTCGGCGATGGGCCGCGATGTTCCCGTGGCCTTTCAGGCGGGCGGACCACACGCGGTGTACCTGCTCGACGCATTCAACGCAGCGCCGGACGTCAGCAACTGGGTGACGGCGGGGCATGCGATGCAAACCCTTGCGGGCAAGGGTGTTTCGGTGGCCGCACCCGCGGGCGGTGCGTACAGCATGTACACCGACTGGGAGATGGACGGCAGTCGGCAGTGGGAGACGTTCCTGTCCGAGGAGTTACCGGACTGGCTGGTCGCAAACAAGGGTCTCGCTCCGGGTGGGCATGCCGTAGTCGGAGCGGCGCAGGGCGGTACCGGTGCCCTGATGTTGGCAGAGTTCCATCCCGACCGCTTTCGTTATGCCGGTTCGATGTCGGGGTTTCTGACGCCCTCGGCCACTGCGTTCAACGGTGCAATAACCGCCGGGATGGCGCAGTTCGGCGGGGTGAATACCCAAACGATGTGGGGTGCAGCCCAGTTGGGTCGGTGGAAGTGGCGCGACCCCTCGGTACACGCTGGTCTTTTGGTCGACAACAACACGCGGATATGGGTTTTCAGCCCCGCGACGTTGACCTGTAGCGACCCTGCGGCGATGATCGGCTATTGCGATCAGGCGCAGGGCAGTAGTCGCTCCTTCTTCGCGCAGTATCACGCAGTGCGCGGCGCCAACGGCCACTTTGACATTCCTGACGGGGGACAGCACGACTGGTCGAGTTGGGGTCCGCAGCTCGCCGCAATGTCGGGCGACGTGGCAGCCACCATCAAGTGATGCCGAACGATCAGCCAAGAATCGTTGCCGGGGTGGGCTGGAGGTTGCCTGGCTGGCCGAAGGCGGATCAGGTGCTGTCACGGTGCGAGAGATCTGGGTTTCGGCTCGACTGAGGGGTTCGAGCCCGATGCCGCGGTCATGTGCTGCACGCTGCGCACCGATTGTCGGGCGAAGGGATCCGCCGCGTGATGAGACAACCGACGCCCGCCCACAGTGGTGGTTTCGAAATTCCCGTTCCGAATGAAACGCATCTGAAACTCGCGTCGACTATCTTCGGCGGCAGGTGTAAGTCGCGGGTGACGAAGCGGGATCGACAACCCATCCCCGGAGGGAGTCGGAGCACTTCTGTCACAATGTTCGACTTCGACGGAAGGTATTCCATGCTCGGCGGCAAGTTTGCCAAAGACCGTCTTCCCGAAGACCCGACACCGTTCATCGGACGGTCCCTGGAGGCGGCCACCGCAACGGACAAGTTGCGCGCTGCCCGGCTTGTCTCGTTCGTCGGGATCGGGGGGATCGGAAAGACGCGACTTGCGAAAGAGGTCGCGAAGCGTTCCGTCGGCGACTATCCAGACGGCGTGCACTTCGTCGACCTATCGGTGGCGAGTAGTGACCAGCTGGTTGAGCACACGATCCTCGATTCCCTAGGACTGGACACCTCTCCTGCTGCGTTGCTGCGAAGCCTGCTCGCTGACGGGTCTTGTCTGCTTGTACTGGATCGCTGCGAGGGGGTAGTCACAGCACTCGGGCCGATTGTGGCCGACCTGATCGCATGGTGCCCAGGGGTGAAGATCTTGGCCACCACCCGCACCGAACTCGGCGTCGCCGGGGAGAACATCTACCTCGTTCCGCCGCTGTCGACCGAGTCACCTGACGGCGAGGGCATCAGCGATGCCGCAAAGCTCTTCATCGCGCGATCACAAGCGGTCACGGGGCGTCCAGTGCCCGAGGCCGGTCTTCACGACGTTGACGGTCTGTGCCGGCATCTCGACGGCATTCCGTTGGCGATCGAGCTCGCAGCGGGTCGAACCCGCTCGATGACCGCGCTGGAAATACGCACGCATCTTGATCAGCGATTCGAGATCTTGCGTGACGCACCCGGCGGCGCGTCGCATCAGACCAGCCTCGAGTCAGTGTTGGCCTGGACATGGGAGCGGTGTACGGCACCCGAACAGGAACTCTGGATGGCCATGTCGGTATTGGGTGGCGCCGTCACCGCTGACACGATCGCTGCCGTCCAGGATGTCGTCGTCGATGTTGAGCTTCTCAATACGGTGGATCGACTCACGGCGAAGTCGATTCTGATCAGCGAGCAAACTTCAGCGACCCGTTATCGGCTGCTGGACACCGTCAGCTCGTTCGGGTTGCTCAAAGCTCAGAGCATTCTCGGAGATGAGCTGGTTGCCGCCATGCGGGACCGACATCTCGATCACTGTGTCGGTACCGCACGTACCGCCTTCGACGAGTGGTTCGGAGCGGATCAGAGCCGCATTCTGGCCAATCTCGAGAGCTCCATCGGAAACTTTCGCGCAGCGTTCGAGTGGTCATTGGCGGATGCGTCGCGCGCACATAAGGCGGTAGCGCTCTACGCGTTTCTATGGCCGCACTGGATCGCCGGTGGCCACATCAAGGAGAGCTTGCTCTGGGTCGAGCGACTTGGGAATCGGACCGCGCCCAACGCCGCCGAGATGTGTGCCCACCTGCTCACGAAGGGCTGGGCGCAACTCCTGGGTGGCCTGCGTGCGGAGGCGGAGGAATCACTGGAGCGATGCCACGAAGCGGCGCTCGAAGCGGACTGTGCCGAACAGGTATTCCTCTCCAAGGCGCTCCTCGGCTGCTGTGTCGCCATTCGTGGCCATGGCACAGAGGGGATCGCACTCCTGCAAAACGCCCTTCGGGGTGCGCAAGGACGGGTCCGGCCGTGGGCGCTGTCCATGTTGTTGGAACTCAACGCGGAACTTCGGGCGCTCTACGGTGATCGCCAGGTCGCCTTGGAGCAGTGCGATGAGTGTGAGCAGATATGTCTCGAACACGGTGATGTCTGGTGCCACGGGTTGGTGTCTTGGGTGCGTTCGCTCGTCTACTACCTCGAGGGGGAGTACGCCCGCGCGTACACGGAGGCACGACGAACGTTAGAACTGAAGGCCTCGGTGCAGGATCTGCTCGGCGTGGCACTGGCTTCAGAAGTCGTCGCGTGGTCTCTGGCGATGCAGCAGGAGAATTCGTTCGCCGCTGAATTGTTGGGGATGACGGGGCGCTATTGGCAGCACTCCGGTAGTGAGCTGCTCATCGGCATTGATGTGTTGTCCGCCCAACGCGAACGCGTTCTCGAACAGTTGTTCCTTGAGCTCGGTACCGACGCCGTCGAATTGCAGCAGCGAGTCGAGCCGAAGATCGCGCTCATGAACTTCCCCGAGGTCGTTGCCACGTTCGCGGCGCGACGACTACCGACGGCGTTGACCTCCTCGGTTCGCGTTGACGACGCGTCGCGGCCCGAGCGGACGCATGGCGGCTTCGATGCGCCCGCTTCACCGATGACGGGCGGCCTCACTCGCCGGCAGAGTGAAGTGGCGCGGCTCGTTGCGGAGGGCAAGACGAATCGAGAGATCGCAGATGCCCTGTTCATCGGGATCCGGACCGTGGACACCCATGTCGCCCAGGTCCTTCGCAAACTCAATGTGACACGGCGCGTTGAGGTGGCACGCCTCATGGTCTCCTCGGAGAACACGCAAACCTCGCGTTGAAGAGGTCCTTCCCCGTGGCGCTGCCCTGAACCCTCGCGCGCCCGTATGACCGAGATCTGGCGGCGGTTGGCGTTTCCAGCCGCGCCACGATCACGAGGCGTTTCGGCGGTGTCCTTACGTGTCGGGATCGAAAGTTCTCAGATCGAAACAGCTGAACCCGCGATCGCCTCCTGCAGACCCCGCGTCGCCAACTGGTCGGCCAGCTCGTTGTCGGCGACACCCGAGTGGCCCTTCACCCAAAACCACTCGACCTCGTGGCGTGCGCAGGCGGCCTGAAGCCGCTGCCATAGGTCGACGTTCTTCACCGGCTGCTTCGCGGCCGTCAGCCAGCCGTTGCGCTGCCACCCGGCCACCCACTTGGTGATGCCGTTGCGGACATAGGTGCTGTCGGTATAAAGGTGCACCGTCACGGATCGGGTGAGAGCCTCGAGCGCCATGATCGGAGCCGTCAGCTCCATCCGGTTGTTGCTCGTCTCGGTGGGCTCGCCTCCGCACATCTCACGGACGTGATGGCGCATGCGGAGCACCGCTCCCCATCCGCCGGGGCCCGGGTTGGGCCGGCATCCGCCGTCGGTGTGGATGACGACGATGTCGACGACGTCCTCAGTCATCCGCCGAGAATAGGCGGCGAAATCATCGCCGTCCGGACCGACATGCCCAGATCGCGATGCCGCAGCGTGGTGATCCGGCGCCCGGGCTGTACGGCGTCCTTGACCGGCAATGTGTGGTCGCCGAAGAACGACGCGGTGGCATCGATATCGGCGACCACGTAGGTGATGCCCCACAACGAGGACGGACCCTCGTTCGCCGCGGCCGGTGCCCCGACGACCTCGAGGATCACCGATCCCAAGCGGAAGAAGATCTGCCGCATCGGCTGACCACCGAGTTCGGCGTCGCGCTCCCGACGCGGCCGCAACCCGACGGCGGCCAGCGATTCGACGGTCTGGTTGAGGTTGGGCGACAGCAGCACGACGTGGTCGATCGATGCCACACCGTTTGTGTGGGCGGCCGGCGGTGCGGGGTCGGTGTCGGAGCTCGCTGTCGGGATGCCGTCGAGCACACAGTCGGCGGGCAGGCCCCGCAGCGTCCAGCTGAGAATGCCGGTGCCGTTTGATCGTCCGAGCAGACGGATCCGAACATCGCCGATGCGGCAGATGTCATCGGCGTCCACGCTGAATCCCGCGTCGCGCCACGCGTCGGGCGGGTCAGCGATCTGGAACTCGTCGATGGTGACGGTCATGGCTGGAGAATCGGCCGCAACGTTTCCAGGACGGCCGGGTCCTCGATGGTCGAGGGCATCGGCTCATCCTTGCCGTGCGCGATACCGCGCATCGTCTTGCGCAGGATCTTGCCTGAGCGGGTCTTGGGCAGGGCAGGCACCACATCGACCAGACGGAGGCAGGCGACCGCGCCGATTTCGTTGCGCACCGAGGCCACCAATTCTTCGGCGAGGCCGTCGGACGAGGCCCCGGCCTTGAGTACGACGAAGCCGCGCGGCACCTGACCTTTGATCTCGTCGGCCACCCCGATGACGGCGCATTCGGCCACCGCAGGATGGGCAGCCAGCACTGCCTCGATCGATCCGGTCGATAACCGGTGTCCGGCAACGTTGATGACGTCGTCGATGCGGCCCATCACGAACAGGTAGCCGTCCTCGTCCAGATAACCGCCGTCACCGGTCAGGTAGAAGCCGGGGTGCTCGCACAGATAGGACGACTCGTATCGGGCGTCATCGCCCCACAGCGTCGGCAGGGTTCCGGGCGGCAGCGGCAGACTGATGCAGATGGCGCCCTCCTCGCCTGGGGCGCACGGCGAGCCGTCCACCTGCAAGATCTGCACGTCGTATCCGGGCATCGGCACGGTGGGGGAGCCGGCCTTCAGCGGAAGGTGTTGCACGCCCATCGGATTGGCTGCGATCGCCCATCCGGTCTCGGTCTGCCACCAGTGGTCGACGACGGGCACACCGAGTTTCGCCGACGCCCACGCATAGGTGTCCGGGTCCAGCCGTTCACCGGCCTGGAATAGGTACTTCAGACACGACAGGTCGTAGCGGTCCAGGTGCGAGGCGTCCGGATCTTCTTTGCGGATCGCCCGGATCGCTGTCGGTGCGGTGAACAACGCTTTCACGCCGTGTTCGGCGACGACCCGCCAGAACGCGCCGGGATCCGGTGTGCCGATGGGCTTTCCCTCATAGAGCACCGTCGTGGCGCCGGCCAGCAACGGCCCGTAGACGATGTAGGAGTGGCCCACCACCCATCCGACGTCGGAGGCTGCCCAGAATACGTCGCCCGGGTCGATGTCGTAGATGTGCCGCATAGTCCACAGCAGCGCGACCGCATGGCCGCCGTTGTCGCGGACGATGCCCTTGGGCTTGCCCGTCGTCCCGGAGGTGTAGAGCACGTACAGCGGATCGGTGGCGGCCACCGGCACCGGGTCGGCGGGCGTTGCCCCGGCCATCGCATCGGTCCAGTCCACATCGCGGCCGTCGACTAGATCGCAGGTGTGCCGGTCCCGCTGGACGATCACGCACGCGGCCGGAGTGTGCGCGGCCAGCTCGAGTGCGTGGTCGAGCATCGGCTTGTACTCGATTACCCGGGTCGATTCGATGCCGCAGGACGCCGAGACGATCACCACCGGCTGTGCGTCGTCGATGCGCGTCGCCAGCTCGTGGGCGGCGAACCCGCCGAACACCACCGAGTGCACCGCACCCAGGCGGGCGCAGGCCAGCATCGCGATGACCGCCTCGGGGATCATCGGCATATAGAGCACCACGCGGTCGCCCTTGCCGACACCCAATCCACGTAGTACGCCCGCGAAACGGGCTGTCTCGTCGAGCAATTCGCGATAACTGTAACTTCGTTTGGTCCCGGTGACAGGGGAGTCGTAGATCAGCGCCAGCTGATCGCCGCGTTCCGCGATATGCCGGTCCAGCGCGTTGGCGCAGGTGTTCAACTCGGCGTCGGGGAACCACCGGTAGAACGGCGGGTTGGTGTCATCGAGGATGCGCTGCGGCGCACGCGTCCACGACACCGCGCGAGCGGCCTGCGCCCAGAACTCCGCGGGGTCAGCGACGCTGGCGTCGAACAGTTCCCGGTATCCGGCCATCCCGGCTTCCTCCCGTCGTTGGGTGGTAGCACGGTAGCGCGGGGCGATGGCGCAGACCTCCCCTACGCCAGGTTTGTCGGCAAACGCACCGACATCTGCGCCGAACGGCAAGTCCCGGTCAGGTCAGTGCGGCGAGATTCTCCACCGACTTCTGGACCTCGGATTCGAGCACCTTTGCGACGAGGCGGCCGACGGGGCCATTCAGCAGTCCGCCGGAGATGTCCGCCTTCAGGCGGAAACAGGTTCCCGGGTGCTCGTCGATGACCCGCATTGTGATGCCGATCCCGATGCCGCCGCGCCCCCAGCCGCGCATTTCGATCGCCTTCGGTGCGTCGTAGTTGGTGACGTTCCAATGGATGGTGTTGCGGAAGCCCTTCACCTTGATCAGCGACGACACCTGGGTGCCTTCACGGACGACCAGCGGCACAGGGCTGCGCCAGTCGCCGAAGATCGTCATCCATTCATCGAAGCGGTGCAGATTCGAGGCCAGTTCCCAGGCTCGCTGGGGTGGGACAGCAGAGGAGACAGCCACGTCAACGGTTGCCATGGCGCCCGGGATACCCCAGGTGGCTGCGAGTTAATCTCCACCCCATGGCTGCTGTGGAATTCGAGGAAATCGAAGACGGGATCGCCGGTATCACCCTGAACCGGCCGGAGTTGCTCAACGCGATCGACGGAAACCTGATGGACGGCCTGGACGCCGTGCTTGACGAGCTGAGCTCCTGGAAGTACCGGGTCGCCGTCCTCACCGGGGCGGGGCGCGGGTTCTGCGCGGGCGCAGACCTCAGCGGCACCGGCAAGGCGTGGACCGAGCCGGCGGGTGCTCCGTTCAAGACGATGTACGACGGACAGATCCGGCTGGCCGACCAACTGACCCGGCTCTACGAACTGCCCATCCCGGTGGTCGGGGCGGTCAACGGGGTGGCCGTGGGCGGCGGACTCGCCTACGCCCTGCACTGCGATATCCGGATCGCCTCGGACACAGCGCGCTTCGGCTCGGTGTTCATCAAGGCGGGCTTTTCGTCACTGGACATGGGGACGAGTTATCTGCTGCCCAAGATCGTCGGTGCGGGCGCCGCGCGGGAAATGATGCTCACCGGGCGGATCATCGACGCCGAGGAGGCCTATCGGATCGGGCTGGCGCACGAGGTGGTGCCCGCCGACAAGCTTGCCGATGCCGCGCTGGAGATGGCGCGCAGTATCGCAGCCAACAATGCCTTCGGGGTCTGGCAGACCAAGACCGGGCTGAACGCCGCCCTGGACGCGCCGAGCCTGCGGCACGCCAAAGAGATCGAGAACCGGACACAGATCCTGACCGGGTTCACCAACAACCCGCGCGAAGCCGCCATGGCACACCGCGAGAAGCGCGCTCCCAAGTGGGATCCGCTGTGATGGTTAGACTTTCGCCATCACATTCTCGGCGAACCACTCGAGGTTACGGATCTTGGCGTCCAGCGGCTCGGTGTCGGGTCCCTTGATGTAGGGGATCCGGAAGCCCACGATCACGTCGGTGACGCCCTTGTCTTCCAGCCGCTTGACGCCGTCCACGGTGAAGGCGTCAACGGAGATGACGTGGATTTGGAAGTCATCGCCGGTGCTGCCTTCCTCTTCGCGGTAGCGGTTCAGCTTGGCCAGCAGCTCGTCGAGGTCCTCGTTACCGCCACCGTGCATCCAGCCGTCATTGCGCGCGGCGCGGCGCAATGCAGCATCGGCGTGCCCGCCGATCAGGATCGGGACTGGCGCGGACGGCGCGGGTGTCATCTTGGTCTTGGGGATGTCGTAGAACTCGCCGTGGAACTCGAAGTAGTCGCCACTGGTCAGCCCCTTGATGATCGCGATGCACTCGTCCATTCGCTTGCCCCGCTTCGCGAACGGCACACCCATCAGCTCGTAGTCCTCGGGCCACGGGCTGGTGCCCACACCCAATCCGACCCGATTGCCGATCAACGCTGCCAGCGAACCGGCCTGCTTGGCCACCAGGGCCGGCGGGCGGATCGGCAGCTTGAGGACGAAGAAGTTGAAGTGCAGCTTGGTAGTCACCGCACCCAGCGCCGCCGTCAGCACGAAGGTCTCGATGAAGGACTTGCCGTCCAAGAACTCCCGGTTGCCGTCCGGGGTGTACGGGTAGGTGGAGTCTGATTCGAACGGGTAGGCGACGCTGTCCGGAATCGTCATCGCGTGGTACCCGGCCGCCTCGGCGGCCTGAGCGAGCGGGATGTAGAACGTCGGATCGGTCATGGCCTCGGCGTAGGTGAATCGCATGTCGCGATAGTAGAATGCGTTCTACTTTCTGGGCTATAAATACTGGTAATCGGGATGAATGACCGTTGTGGAGCGGCGTCTGGCTCGGGCCCCGATCAACAACGGAATGTGTTTAGCGCCCAGTCATACCGTGCCGAACGCGGCAAGTCGCGCAGCCCCACGCGGCACAGCTGGCCGGCCACTAGTGGCTGCGGATGCCTATCCTTGCCCGGGAAGGATCATTCGTGCGCAGACAACCCGGCAGTCTCGAAGACGCCATCATCGCGGTCCTGGGCCGCCACCCCGCGATGAGTGTCGCCGAAGTACGGACCGAACTTGGCGGTGACCTCGCGCACACGACGGTGATGACCGCCCTGGTTCGGCTGACCGACAAGCAGCTGGTCACCAGGACAAAGGCCGGCCGGGCTTATTCGTATTCGCTTGCTGTGCCGGCCCCGGACCTTCCCGCACTGCGAGCCGCGATCAGGATGCGCAATGAATTGCATCGCGGGCAGGCACCCGACCGGGCTGACGTGCTAGCCAACTTCGTCGCCGCACTGGATCCCGCCGACGAAGCTGCATTGCGAAAATTGCTGTCCGACAACGGCTCCAGTGCGCCGTGATGCTTTGGCTGATGCTGGGGGCGCCGTGGCTCGTCGGTGCGCTGCTGACACTGTGGCTGCCACGATTCGAGATGCTGTTCACCCCGGAGTGGTTGACGAAAGTCCTCGCCGTCACCGGGGTGGCGTTGGCGATCACGACGTGGACGTCGGCGCTCGCACTGGCGACCGCCGCGATCGACGTCCGGTCAGCGCCGCCCCGGGCCGCTGCACTGTTGTTGGCGGGTTGGCTGATGTGGACTCTGCTGGACGCGATACGCCACGGTCTTCGGGTCGGGTCGAATATGCGTGCGGGAAAACTGTTTCGGGACTGCGCGGGTCGCGTCGGTGATGTGCTTCGAGTCGACTCGCCGGTGCCTGACGCGTTCGCGGTGCCAGGCCGGCGGGCGGTCGTCGTCGTCACCAGTGCGCTGGCCTCGGAACTGAACGACGGTGAGTTACGGGCAGTGATCGAGCACGAACGAGCCCATCTCGCCGGCGGCCATTCGATGCTCATCCAGGCGGTGCAGCTGGCTGTACGGCTCAATCCGCTATTGCGTCCGTGGAGCGCAGCGATCCGATTCGCCGCCGAGCGGGCCGCTGACGAGCGGGCTGCCGCCGACGACCGGAGCACCGCACTGCGGGCCATCGCGCGGGTAGCGCTGCTGTGTTCGGCCGTTGTCCCGTCGGCGGGGGTCGGCATCGGCGGGCAGCCCGGTGAGGTGCTGCGCCGCGTCGACGCGCTACAGCGGCCCGGTCCCCGACCGCAGCGTGGGTGGCTGTTGGTGGCGGCGATCGCGGTGGTGCTGGCGTTGGGAGCGAATTTCGTTGCGGTCGCCGATGTCGCCCAGGATCGGATTGCGCCCGAGGCGGGCGAGGCGTCGGGCGAGGTGTTCGCCTAGCTCTTCGGGGCCGGTGGTACCAGCGCCACCCGGCCCCAGGTCGCCTTGGCGCCAGAGTCGCCGATGCGATACACCTGCACGATCGTCGCGACGCCGGCTGCCAGTACGAAAACAGCGACGGTGACGGACAAGGCCGTTGACAACGACCGTCCGCGGCCGGCGCGAAGGTGAATCACCGCCAGTAATGCCGACGCGACGAGCAACGCCGCCGAGAAGAAGATCATCGTGTCGCCGAGTTCGGCATGGGTGTGCACCGCCGGCGAGCGTCCCACCTGGTGCTCCAGCCATTCGCCCGCCTCCGTGGTCAACGGGGTGAGTGCCGCGGTGAGCACCGACAGCGCGACCACCAGCCACACCAATCGATGCCGAGCTGCGGGCCAGACTGCGCACAGGATCGCCAGTATCGCCGTCAGCGGGGCCAGGACCACGATGAAATGCACGAGCAGCGCGTGGGAAGGAAGACCGTTGAAAGTCGACAACTTTTCTCCTGCCGATGGGTGGGCGGCGCCTCAGCCACGAATACTACATAGCCTGTAGTAGTCGCCGCAGCGCGCCGAACGCCGTCACACACCGGAGATCATGGCTGATATGAACGACCCAGCGTCGGATAACGCCGGTCCTGCCATGGGATTCGTGCGCTGGCTACTTCTCGCCGTGACCCTCACCGCGCTGCTCGCGGGCGGTGTTGCGTGGCTGCTCGGCGCCCACCCGGTCGCCGACGCGTGTTGGACCGCTGGAACGGTTGCTGCGATCCTGCCCGCCCTGTGGTGGGTGGTCTCGTCGATCCGCGCCGGTCGCGTGGGTGTGGATGTCCTGGCCGTGCTGTCGCTCGGCGGTGCGCTGGCGGTGCGGGAGTACTTGGCAGGCGCACTGATCGGCGTCATGCTGGCCACGGGACAGGCCCTCGATGCGGCGGCCGGACGACGGGCCACCAAGGATTTGCGTGCGTTGCTCGACCGGGTGCCGCGCACCGCGCGCAGGCGCACGCCCGACGGCGTCGAGGTGGTCGGTCTGGACGACATCGTCGTCGACGACGTCGTGGTGGTGGGTCCCGGCGAGGTGTTGCCCGTCGACGGAGTGGTGCTCTCGGACGACGCCGTGCTCGATGACTCCGCACTGACCGGCGAATCCGCGCCCGTCCGATGCGGACAGGGCGAGCCGCTGCGCAGCGGCAGTGTCAACGCCGGCAGCGCCCTGGAACTGCGGGCATCGGCAACCGCGGTCGACAGCACCTACGCCGGGATCGTCCGACTGGCGCAGCAGGCGGCGGCGGAGTCCGCGCCGGTGGTCCGTATCGCCGACCGCATCGCCGCCTGGTTCCTGCCCGTGGCACTGGCTGTGGCGGCCCTGGCCTGGATTTTCAGCGGCTCACCCGCCCGCGCCGTCGCGGTACTGGTGGTGGCGACACCGTGCCCCCTGTTGCTGGCGGCGCCCGTGGCGATCGTGTCCGGACTGTCTCGGGCATCACGCATCGGGGTGCTGGTCCGTGGCGGCGGCGCGCTCGAAACACTAGGCCGAGCAAGCACTTTGGTGCTGGACAAGACCGGAACGCTGACAACGGGCCGCCCGCGCGGCACCGAAATCGCGGTCGGTCCGGGCTGGACGGTCGACGACGTTCTCGGACTGGCCGCGTCGGCCGACCAACTCTCACCGCACGTCCTCGCCACCGCCATCGTCCACGAGGCGCGGTTACGCGGCGCGACGCTGAGCATGCCCAGCTCAGTGACCGAGGAAGCCGGCATCGGGGTGTCGGCGCTGGTGGACGGAAAGTGGGTCACTGTCGGCAATCTCAGCCTCGACGGAGCAATACCGGAGTGGGCCGCCGCGGTTCTGTCGCGAGCATCGTTCGACGGAGCAGTGGTTGCGTGGGTGCGCGTCGACGACGAATTGGCCGGCGCGATTCTGCTGACCGATCCGCTGCGACCCGACGCGCCGCGCACCTTGCGGCGGCTGCGGGCCGCCGGGATGACCCGGCTGGTGATGCTCACCGGCGACCGGCCCGCGCCTGCACAGCAGATCGGTACCGTTCTGGGTCTCGACGAGGTCGCCGCGCAGCAGACGCCCGCCGACAAGGTCGCCCGGGTGCGGGCCGAGAGTGAGCGTGCGGTCACGGCCATGGTCGGCGACGGGGTCAACGATGCGCCGGCGCTGGCCGCCGCCGACGTCGGCATCGCGATGGGTGCCCGCGGCGCGACGGCGACTTCGGAGGCCGCCGACATCGTGCTCACGGCTGATCGGCTTGACCGGCTTGCCGACGCCAAGCTGATCGCCCGCCGATCGCGGCGCATCGCGGTGCAAAGCGCCGCGGCGGGGATGGGCCTGTCGCTGATCGCCATGGGATGTGCAGCCGTCGGTTGGCTGCCACCCGCATGGGGTGCGCTGCTGCAAGAAGGAATCGACCTTGCGGTGATCCTGAACGCCCTTCGGGCACTGCGCGGTGATCACGCCGGGCCGCCACCGCTGAGCCGCGACGCGGAGGCACTCGTGCGGCGCTTTTCTGGCGAGCACGACCAGATGCGCGACGATCTGTCGCTCCTACGCGACGCCGCACAGCAGATCGCCGCCGGGCAGTTGACGGGAGCTCTGGAGGCACTTCGGGACGCGGACTTCTTCCTGCAGCACACGTTGCTTCCACACGAAGAAGCCGAGGACAGCGCGCTCTATCCGGCGCTGGCCCAGCCGCTGGGCAGTATTGAGGCCACCGCGACGATGAGCCGCATGCACGCCGAGATCCACCGGCTGGCGCAACGTCTGCACGCTCACCGTGAACTGGCCGACGAGGCCGGCGCGGTACGGCCCGACCAGAGCGACGACCTGATGGCTTGCCTCTACGGTTTGTATGCATTGCTGCGGCTGCATTTCGTGCAGGAGGAGGAGAACTTCTTCGTGCTCGCGCCGGCTTTCCTGAACGCGACAGACCGGTCGTGACTGCCTGGCTGACCCGCAACGTCCGGGTGCTCGCTGCGGTGTCGTTCCTCCAGGATGCGGCCAGCGAGTTGCTGTATCCACTCCTACCGATCTATCTCACCGCCGTGTTGGGGGCGCCGCCCGCAGTGGTCGGCGCTATCGAAGGCGCCGCGGAGGGGGCGGCGTCGCTGACCAAGCTCGCAGTCGGTCCGCTGGGTGACCGCTTCGCCAAACGCCCTTTGATCGCAACGGGATACGGAATGGCCGCACTGGGCAAGGTCATCGTCGCCGTCGCGGGGGCCTGGCCCGGTGTGCTGGCAGGACGAGTCGTCGACCGACTCGGCAAGGGTATTCGGGGTGCGCCACGCGACGCGCTGCTCGTCGACGGGATCGATAAATCGCTGCGCGGCAAGGTTTTCGGCTTCCATCGCGCGATGGACACCCTCGGTGCGGTGGTCGGTCCGCTGCTCGGGCTCGCCGGCTACGAGCTGCTTGATCACCAAATCCCGCCGCTGCTGTACGTTGCGATCATTCCCGCGCTGCTGTCCGTGCTACTCGTCGTGCTGGTGCGGGAACCTCGACGGACCAGGCTGGGCGGCACAGCACAGCCGATCTTTCGCGGATTGCGCGAACTACCGCGACGGTACTGGCGAGTGACCGCGTTACTGGTCGCGTTCGGTGTCGTCAACTTTCCGGACGCGTTATTGCTGTTGCGGCTCAACGAGATCGGCTTCGGAGTCGTCGAAGTGATTCTCGCCTACGTCGGTTACAACCTGGTCTATGCGCTGGCCAGCTTCCCGGCCGGCGTGCTGGCCGACAAGGTGCCCCGCTCAGCGGTCTTCGGCTTCGGGCTGGTTTTCTTCGCCGTCGGCTATATCGGGCTCGGGGCGACCACCGATCCGGTTGCGGCGTGGGTGCTGATCGCGGCGTACGGGATGTTCACCGCCTGCACCGACGGTGTCGGGAAGGCGTGGATCTCCACGCTTGTCGGCGCCGACCAACAGGCAAGCGCGCAGGGAGTGTTCCAGGGCGCCAGTGGTTTCGCGGTCCTGGCCGCAGGCCTGTGGGCCGGACTGCTGTGGGGCAGCGATGGCCGGGTCCCGCTGCTGATCTCCGGGGCGGTCGGAGCCTGCTTCGCGGTGGTGCTCCTGATGCCGATGGGCGTGCAATGCCTTCGTTAGGCTCTGAAGGGTGCGCACCATCCACGTCATCGGTATCGGAGCCGGCGACCCCGACTACGTGACATCGCAGGCGATCCGTGCACTCAACGACACCGATGTGTTCTTCGCCATGGACAAGGGCGAGGTCAAGAGCGACCTCGTCGCATTGCGCCGGGAGATCTGCCAGCGGTTCATCACCGACCCGCGCTACCGCTTCGTCGAACTGCCCGATCCGAAACGAGCAGCCGACGGCGAGTACACCCAGGCCGTCGCCGACTGGCACCTGGCTCGCGCCCGGCTGTGGGCCAAGGCCATCGAGACCGAGCTCAGCCCCGACGGCGTCGGGGCCTTTCTGGCCTGGGGCGATCCATCGCTGTACGACAGCACCCTGCGGATCCTCGACCAGGTCGCCCGGCACGTCGAGTTCTCATACGACGTCATCCCGGGTATCACCGCCGTGCAGGCGCTGACTGCCCGCCACCGCATCCCGCTCAACGACGTTGGCGAACCCGTGCTGATCACCACCGGGCGACAGCTGCGCACTACCGGCCTTTCCGGCTCGGCGGTGGTGATGCTCGACGGGGACTGCTCGTTTCTGAGTTGCCCACCGCAGACCCGGATTTGGTGGGGTGCCTACCTCGGCACGCCTGACGAACTGCTGATGGCAGGCACCGTCGGCGAAATCGGCGAAGCCGTCGCGGAGCTGCGGGGGCAGGCCCGTGCCCGACACGGCTGGATCATGGACATCTATCTCTTACGGGCTTAGCCGGCCTCGCTTCTGAGAAGATCACCGCATGGGATCGTTTCTGCTTCGCGCCGCAGTCACCGGACTGGCACTGTGGGTCGTCACACTGGTCGTCCCCGGCATCACTTTCGTCGGCGGCGATACCGGACTCCAGCGAATCGGCATTGTTCTGGTGGTCGCGGTGATCTTCGGCCTGGTGAACGCGATCATCAAACCACTCGTGCAGTTCTTGTCGATACCGCTGTACATCCTGACGCTCGGGCTGATTCACGTCGTCATCAATGCCCTGATGTTGTGGATCACCGCCGGGATCACCGAGCACACCACCCACTGGGGATTGCAGATCAACCAGTTCTGGTGGACCGCCATCTGGGCCGCGATCGTATTGTCGATCGTCAGCTGGCTGTTCTCGTTGCCGTTCAAAGACGCCGACCGCCACTAGGGCAGCTAGCCTGGACAGATGCCCGAACTGCCCGAAGTGGAGGCGCTGGCCGACCACCTGCGCCGGCATGCGCTCGGCAAAGCGGTCGGGCGTATCGACGTCGCGGCGTTGTCGGTGCTGAAGACGTTCGACCCGCCGCCGACTGCGTTACATGGGCGGCCCGTCACGGGTGCCGCGCGCTGGGGCAAGTACCTCGGCATGCAGGCCGGTGACCTGTGGCTGATCACCCATCTGTCGCGAGCCGGGTGGCTGAAGTGGAGTGACAAGCTCTCCGCCGCCCCACTCAAGCCGGGTAAAGGCCCGATCGCGCTGCGCGTACACCTCGACGGCAGCGAGGGATTCGACCTGACCGAGGCCGGCACCCAGAAGCGGCTCGCGGTGTGGATCGTCGACGATCCCGCCAAGGTCCCCGGAATTGCGACACTGGGCCCCGACGCGCTGGAGATCGGCCCTGAGCAGCTGGCCGACATCCTCAAACCGCACAGCGGCCGGATCAAGACGGTCATCACCGACCAGAAAGTCATCGCCGGGATCGGCAACGCCTACAGCGACGAGATCCTGCACGTCGCGAAGCTGTCCCCGTTCGCGACGGCCAACAAACTCACCGCCGCGCAACTGGGTGCGCTGCATGTTGCAATGATCTCGGTGCTGACCGACGCCGTGCAACGCTCGGTCGGCCAGCAGGCGGCAACCCTGAAGGGGGAGAAGCGATCTGGACTGCGTGTGCACGCCCGCACCGGATTGCCGTGCCCGGTGTGCGGTGACACCGTGCATGAAGTTTCGTTCGTCGACAAGTCGTTTCAGTACTGCCCGACCTGCCAGACCGGGGGCAAGGTGCTGGCTGACCGGCGGATGTCGAAGCTGCTCAAGTGATCGCTAATCTGTCCTGGTGACCCGCCAGAAGATCCTCATCACCGGCGCGAGTTCTGGGCTGGGGGCCGGCATGGCCCGCGCCTTCGCCGCTAAGGGCCGCGACCTGGCCCTGTGCGCACGGCGCGTCGACCGCCTTGACGAACTGAAGGCCGAACTGAGCCAGCGCCACCCGAACATCACGATCGCCGTCGCCGCCCTTGACGTCAACGACCACGACCAGGTGCCCACGGTATTCGCCGAACTAGCCGACCAGCTCGGCGGCCTCGACCGGATTATCGTCAACGCCGGCATCGGCAAGGGTGCGGTGCTCGGGTCGGGCAAGCTGTGGGCCAACAAGGCCACGATCGAGACCAACCTCGTCTCGGCGCTGGTGCAGACCGAGACCGCTCTGGCGATGTTCAAGACGACCGGCTCGGGACATCTTGTGCTGATCTCGAGCGTGCTGGCCAACAAGGGCGTGCCCGGCGCCAAGGCCGCCTACGCCGCGAGCAAGGCGGGGGTCACCTCGCTGGGCGAATCGCTGCGCGCCGAATATGCCTGCGGCCCAATCAAAGTCACGGTCGTCGAGCCTGGTTACATCGAGTCGGAGATGACCGGAAAATCGAACACCACCATGCTGATGGTGGACAACGACACCGGCGTGCGCCACATGGTCAACGCCATCGAACGCGAGAGTGGACGCGCGATCGTGCCCGGCTGGCCATGGATTCCGTTGGTGGCCCTGCTGCGAATCCTGCCGCCGCGGTTCACCAAACCCTTCGCCTAGCGAGCCCGGCCGCGTTCCACGCGATAGCGGCGCACCAGTTCGTCGGTCGAGCTGTCGGTCTGCTTGGTCGGTGAACCGTCGCTGGTGATCACTCCGAGGAGCGCCTTGGCCTGAGTCTTGCCCAGCTCGACACCCCACTGGTCGAACGAGTCGATGCCCCAGATCACGCCCTCGGTGAAGACCTGATGCTCGTAGAGCGCGATGAGCTGTCCCACCACCGACGGCGTCAACCGGTTGGCCAGGATCGATGTGCTCGGCCGGTTACCCGGCATCACCTTGTGCGGCACGACGTTCGCCGGTGTCCCCTCGGCGGTGATCTCGGCCGCCGTCTTACCGAAGGCCAGCACCTGGGTCTGGGCGAAGAAGTTGCTCATCAGCAGGTCGTGCATGCTGCCCGACCCGTCCGCGGTCGGGAGGTCGTCGGTGGGCTCGCTGAAGCCGATGAAGTCGGCGGGCACCAGCCGGGTGCCCTGGTGCAGCAGCTGATAGAAGGCGTGCTGCCCGTTGGTTCCCGGTTCGCCCCAGAAGATTTCGCCGGTCGGGGTGGTCACCGGTGTTCCGTCGGCTTGAACGGACTTGCCGTTGGACTCCATCGTCAGCTGCTGCAGATACGCCGCGAAGCGGGACAGGTCGTTGGAATACGGCAGCACTGCCCGGGTTTCGGCACCGAAGAAGCCGGAGTACCACAACCCGATCAAGCCCAGCAACGCCGGTGCGTTGGATTCCAGCGGCGCGGTGGCGAAGTGCCGGTCCACCAGGTGGAAGCCGGACAGGAAGTCGGCGAACGCCTCCCGGCCGATCACCGCCATCACTGAAAGGCCGATCGCCGAGTCCACCGAATAGCGGCCGCCCACCCAGTCCCAGAAGCCGAACATATTGTCGGTGTTGATGCCGAAGGCGTCGACGAGCGTGGAGTTCGTCGATACCGCCACGAAATGCTTCGACACCGCGGCGTCGCCGAGGCTGTCGGTGAGCCAGCGCCGTGCGGCGGTGGCGTTGGTCAGTGTCTCCAGCGTCGAGAACGTCTTGGAAGCGATGATGAAAAGCGTTGTGGCAGGGTCGAGTCCATCCAGCGTCGCCACCAGGTCGGCCGGGTCGACGTTGGAGATGAACCGTGCCGAGATGCCGGCGTCGCCGTAGTGGCGCAGCGCCTGATAAACCATGACCGGACCCAGGTCCGAGCCGCCGATGCCGATGTTGACGACGCATCTGATGCGCTCACCGGTGGCGCCGGTCCAATCGCCGTTGCGCAGCCGGTCGGTGAAGTCGCCCATCGCGTCGAGCACCTCGTGCACATCGGCGACCACGTTCTGGCCGTCCACGACCAGCTCGGTGTCGCGTGGCAGCCGTAGCGCGGTGTGCAGGACGGCGCGGTCCTCGGAGGTGTTGATGTGCTCGCCGGCCAGCATCGCGTCGCGGCGCTCTTCGAGGTGCGCGGCACGGGCGAGGTCGACCAGAAGCTCGAGTGTTTCCCGGGTGACGCGGTGCTTGCTGTAGTCGATGTAGAGGTCACCGACGGTGAGTGTGAGCTCGCGGCCACGGTCGGGCTCTTCGGCGAAGAGTTCGCGGAGGTGTTTCCCGGCGATCTGGTCGTGGTGGCGACGTAGCGCGTTCCATTGGGGGGTAGCGGAAATGTCTCCAGTCATTCGTTCGACCCTAGTGTGACGACGTGACCAAAGGTGTACATGATGGACGTATGAGCAACCCAGACATTGAACGGCTGCTGTCGTCGGTTCCCACCGGACTGTGGATCGGCGGCGAAGAACAGCCCGGCTCGTCGACGTTCGAGGTTTATGACCCCGCCAACGACACCGTCCTGACCAGCGTGGCAGACGCGACTGCCGAAGATGCCGTCGCCGCCCTTGATGCCGCGTGCGCCGTGCAAGCCGAGTGGGCGGCCACGCCCGCCAGGGACCGCGGCGAGATCCTGCGCTCGGTCTTCGAGACGATCATCGCCCGCGCCGACGATCTCGCGACGCTGATGACGTTGGAGATGGGCAAGGTCGTCGCCGAGAGCCTGGGCGAGGTCAAGTACGGCGCCGAATTCTTCCGCTGGTTCGCCGAGGAGGCGGTGCGCATCGGCGGGCGGTACACGCCGTCGCCGGCCGGCACGGGGCGCATCATCGTCACCAAGCAGCCCGTCGGCCCTTGCTACGCCATCACGCCGTGGAACTTCCCGCTGGCCATGGGCACTCGCAAGATCGGCCCCGCCTTCGCGGCGGGCTGCACCATGATCGTGAAGCCGGCTCAAGAGACCCCGCTGTCCATGTTGATGCTGGCCAAGCTGATGGCCGAGGCCGGCCTGCCCAAGGGCGTGCTGTCGGTGCTGCCCACCAGCAGGCCCGGCGATGTCACCAAGGCGCTGATCGACGACGGCCGGCTGCGCAAGCTGACGTTCACCGGCTCCACCGGAGTGGGCAAGGCGCTGGTCGCCCAGTCGGCCGACAAGCTGCTGCGCACCTCGATGGAACTCGGCGGCAACGCACCGTTCGTGGTCTTCGACGACGCCGACGTCGACGCTGCGGTCGATGGCGCGATGCTGGCCAAGATGCGCAATGGCGGTGAGGCCTGTACGGCCGCTAATCGCATCCACGTCGCCAACGCCGTCATTGAGGAATTCACCGACAAGTTCGTCAAGCGGATGGGTGAGGTCAACTTGGGCAACGGGCTCGACCCGTCGGCCAAACTCGGCCCGTTGGTCAACACCAAGCAGCTGGCCAAGGTTCAGGAGCTGGTCGACGACGCGGTGGCCAAGGGGGCGACGGTCGCGCTCGGCGGTCAGGCGCCCGGCGGCCCCGGCAACTTCTACCCGGCCACGGTGCTGACCGATGTCCCGTCGAACGCCCGCATCCTCACCGAGGAAGTCTTTGGTCCGGTCGCGCCGATCATCGGTTTCGACACCGAGGACGACGGCGTCGCCGCGGCCAACAACACCGAATATGGGCTGGCGTCCTACATCTACACCGAGTCGCTGGACCGGGCATTGCGGGTCGCCGAGGCCATCGAGTCCGGCATGGTCGGGGTCAACCGGGGCGTCATCTCCGATCCGGCCGCGCCGTTCGGCGGGGTGAAGGAATCCGGGTTCGGTCGTGAGGGTGGTTTCGAAGGCATCGAGGAGTACCTCGACACCAAGTACATCGCGCTGACCAAGTAGGGCAGTCAGGTCTAGCGGACCGAGCGGTCCGAGCCTGACCAGTACTTGGCCCGCAGCTCGCGTTTGAGCACTTTGCCCGCGGCGGAGGTCGGCAGCTCGCCGACGAGCTCGAAGCTGCGGGGGATTTTGTAGCCGCCGATGAGCGACCTGCAGAATTCCCGCAGCTCGTCCTCCCCCGCTTGATGTCCGGACGCCAGCACCACCACGGCGTGCACGCGCTCGCCCCACCGCTCGTCAGGTACCCCGATGACCGCGCACGTGGCCACCGCGGGGTGGCGGGCCAGCGCGTTCTCCACCTCGACGGAGTACACGTTCTCGCCGCCGGACACGATCATGTCTTTGAGGCGGTCGACGACGAAGACGTAGCCGCGCTCGTCGGAGTAGCCGGCGTCGCCGGTGTGCATCCAGCCGCCCCGCAGCGCGGCCGCGGTCTCCTGCGGCTTGCCCCAATAGCCGGCCATCACATGCCCGCCGCGCACCACGATCTCGCCGACCTCACCACGGGGCAGTTCGACGTCGTCGTCGCCAACGATGCGGACCTCCGAGTGCGGCGCGGCGCGGCCGCCGGACGTGCGCAGCGCCGGGTCGTAGTGGTCCTGAGGCGACAGCAAGGTGGCGACGGGGGACACCTCGGTCATGCCGTATGCCTGCACGAACGATGCGGTGGGCAACCGCTGCGCGGCCCGTTCCAGCAGCGCCGCCGAGATCGGTGAGCCGCCGTACATCACCGCCTGCAGGCTGCTCGGGTCATAGTCGGGAAGGGTCGGATGGTCGACGAGCATCTGCACCATCGTCGGAACCAGCAGCAGGTCGCTGACCCGGTGCTGCTGCACCGCTTCCAGCACCCAGTCCGGCCGGAAGGCCGGGATGAACACGTGAGTGCCGCCGCGGATCACCTGTGCCAGCCAGATCGCCAGGTCGGCGAGGTGGAACATTGGCGCGGCGTGCAGCAGCGGCCCACCCGAGGTCAGGAAGTATCCCGACGCCAGGCTGCCCAGCGCCGACGTCATCAGGTTGTCATGGGTCAGCATGACGCCCTTGGGATGCCCGCTGGTGCCGCCGGTGTAGAAGACGCCGGCAAGATCCGAGCCACTGCGGTGCGCATCCGGAACTGGGGCACTGGCCGCCAGCAGCTCCTCGTACCCCAGTGTGCCCTCCGGGGCGGTGCCGTCGCCGCAGTGAATGGCGACGGCCAAATCGGGAAGCTGTGAACGCAATTCGGGCAGCAGCGGGGCGAAGGTGTCGTCGATCAGAAGTACCCGGGTGTCGGAGTCGCGCAGGCTGTAGGCGATCTCGGCCGCGCTCCAGCGGATATTGATCGGGTTGACTACGGCGCCTGCCCACGGTGTCGCGAGCAGGTATTCCGAGTAGCGGTCGGAGTTCAGCGACAGGATGGCGATACGGTCGCCTTCGCGGGCGCCCAGCGACTGGAATGCGCCGGCCAGCCTGGCCACCCGATCGGCGACGTCGGCGAAGGTACGGACACGCTCACCGCAGATCGTCATCGTGTCGTGGCCGGCGGCCCGCGACGACCGGTGCAGCCCCTGCGTCAGGTACATCCCGGCGGTCATACGTTGGCGCTCAACAACTTCGGTCCACCCCGTCTGGTAATAACGTGGCCGTAGTCTATGCCGCCATCGCGGCGGCCGAAATCCCCCCAAGAGGGTCTGTTTGCCTCCCGATCGGATATTTGACGCCGACGACCGCGCGCCTGCGCCGCTCGGCCGTCGTTGAGCTCTAGATTTCACTGAACTAGAAATCAGGAGGACATGGGTGTGACGGCGCGCTCATTCGCGCAAGGTCCATGGGTGGATCCCGTCTCGCAGCCGAGCCCGCGGCGCGGGCCAAAGCCCCGTGGCTCGGGTGTTCCCGCGCTGAACGGCATCCGCGGTGTTGCCGTAGCTCTCGTGCTGGTCGGCCACGGTGGAATCCCCGGTGTCGCAGGTGGATTCATCGGCGTCGACATCTTCTTCGTGCTCAGCGGGTTTCTGATCACGGCACTGTTGCTCGACGAGATCGGCCGGACCGGGCAGCTTGACCTCGGTTCGTTCTGGGTCCGGCGCGCCCGCAGGCTGCTGCCGGCCCTGCTGATCATGGTGCTCGCGGTGATCGCGGCGCGGCTGCTGTTCCCACCCGATGCCGTCAGCGACCTGCGCAATGACGCGACCGCGGCGTTCCTGTGGGTGGCGAACTGGGCCTTCGTGTCCCATCAGACCGACTACTTCAGCCAGGGCGCTCCGCCGTCGCCGCTGCAACACACCTGGTCGCTAGGTGTTGAAGAGCAGTACTACCTGATCTGGCCGGTGCTCATCGCCGCGGCGGCGGTGCTGCTGGCCATGATCGCCCGGCGGCGCGGCAAGACGCCGACCATTGTGGCGGTCCGGCGCACGGTGCTGGTCCTCGCCGTGCTGGGCACGGTCGGATCGGCGGCCGAGGCGATCCTGCTGGCCTCGGACGATTCGCTGAACCGGGTGTACTTCGGCACCGATACCCGCGCGCAGGCGCTGCTGATCGGTGCCGCGGCGGCCGCGCTGCTGGTCCGGGACTGGTCGGCAATCATGGCGGGCTTGCCCCTGATCCACTCGCGCTGGGTCCGCTGGCTGGCCTGGGGTGTCCCGGTGGCTGGGGTGGCGGTGCTGGCCGCGATCACCCACGTCGCCACCGGTAGCGCCACCGAGTTCCGCAACGGCCTGTTCATCGTCGTCGCGGTCGCCGCGGTGGCGGTGATCGCGCCGGTGGCACTCGAGCAGAACGGTCCGGTGGCGTGGGTGTTGTCCACCCCACCGCTGGTGGCGCTGGGTGTCATCTCCTACGGTGTCTACCTCTGGCACTGGCCGGTGTTCCTGGTCATGACCGGTGAGCGCACCGACTGGACCGGTTACTCGCTGTTCGCCGCGCGCTGTGTGGTGACGCTGGTCCTGGCGGTGGGCTCGTGGTGGCTGATCGAACGCCCGGTGCGACGTTGGCGGCCGCTACATGTCCCGCAGCTGCGGCTGGCGGCCGCCACGATGGCCACGGCCGTCGCCATCGCGGTCGTCGTCGTACCGGTGGGAACCCGCATCGATCCGTCGAGCCCCGATATCACCCAGGCCGCGTTGATCTCACCGGTCGAAACGGTACGGGTCGCCGCGCCGTCGCACACGGGTCCGCGCGAGCACACCGTCTCAGTGTTCGGCGACTCGATCGGCTGGACGATGATGCGTTACCTGCCGCCCACCCCGGGGGTCAGCTTCCTGGACCGCACCACGATCGGTTGCGGCCTGGTACGCGGCGGGCCGTATCGCTACTCCGGGCAGAGCCTGGAGCAGAAACCCGAGTGCGACGCCTGGCCGGAACGCTGGGCGCAGCGGATCGCCTATGACCGGCCCGATGTGGTGCTGATGGTCGTCGGTCGCTGGGAGACGGTCGACCGTAAGTGGAATGGCAACTGGGCGCACATTGGCCAGCCCGATTTCGACAAGTACCTGCAGGGCGAGCTGAACCACGCGCTGGACATTCTGTCTTCCACGGGGGCGCTGGTGGTGGTCACCACCGAGCCGTACAACCGGCACGGCGAGCAGACGAACGGCAACCTGTATCCCGAGGATCAGCCCAGCCGGGTCGACCAGTGGAATACCTTGCTGCGCAAGGTCGTCGGCGACCGCAAGAACGTCACCGTGCTCGACCTGAACAAGAAGCTCGCGCCGAACGGCAGCTATACCAACAAGATCAACGGCGTGCAGGTCCGCATCGACGGCGTGCATCCCACCCCGAACGCGGTCAAGTGGATGACCCCGTGGCTGCTGGACGCAGTGCGTTAAGAGTGCCCGCCGGCCGCTGCCTGATGGCCGGCGTCAGTGCCCGAGCCGGCCGCGACCCATGCGCAGTAACAGCATCGCCAGATCCTTGCCGTCCTGGCCGAGCTCGCTGTAGCGCTCGATCACCTTCATCTCGCGGCTGTGCACCAGCCGGGTGCCACCGGAGGCCATCCTGGCCCGGCCGATCGCCTGGGACACCTCGGTGCGGCGTTTGACCGCAGCCAGGATCGCGGCATCGAGCTGGTCGATCTCGCTGCGCAGGCTGTCGATGTCGTGTTCGGCTTCAGGAACCATTTCCAGAGTCATCGCTTCGTTCTCCTCGTGTGTGGGTCTGGTCTCAACCGGTCCCGGGCCTCACACAAGAGACGAGCCCCGGATCCGGTTGCGGACCGCGGGGCTCTCGGGTTGAGCAGCTAGATACCCACGGGCACCGCGGACCGGTACCCGTAGAAAAATCGACGCCGCCAGGAAAGCACGTTTCGAGTGTGCCACTCCGAAGGCCGGCTTCGCAAAAAAACTGTCGCCATACAGCGGTAAGTTGGGTCAGACATGAGTGTGCACGTGACCGAATACAAGCCCCCGGCCAATGCGGCCGAACTCCTCGATGGCCTCAACCCCCAGCAGCGCCAGGCCGTGCTGCACGAAGGCCCACCGCTGCTGATCGTGGCCGGCGCCGGGTCGGGCAAGACGGCGGTCCTGACCCGGCGGATCGCCTACCTGCTGGCGGCGCGCGACGTCGGGCCGGGCCAGGTGCTGGCCATCACGTTCACCAATAAGGCCGCCGCCGAAATGCGCGAACGGGTGGTCGCCTTGGTTGGCCCGCGGGCCCGCAACATGTGGGTGTCGACGTTCCACTCGACCTGCGTGCGGATCCTGCGCAATCAGGCTTCGCTGCTGCCCGGGCTGAACTCGAACTTCTCCATCTACGACGCCGACGACTCCCGTCGCCTGTTGCTGATGATCAGTAAGGACATGGGCCTGGACAGCAAGCGGTACTCTCCGCGACTGCTGTCCAATGCGATCTCGAACCTCAAGAACGAGCTCATCGTCCCCGAGGATGCGGTGGCCGCGCTCGAGCCGGGATCCGACGACCTGTCCCGCACGGTCGCCAGCGTCTACGGCGAATACCAGCGGCGGCTGCGCGCCGCCAACGCACTGGACTTCGACGACCTCATCGGCGAGACCGTGGCGGTTTTGCAAAACTTCCCGCAGATCGCCCAGTACTACCGCAGGCGGTTCCGGCACATCCTGGTCGACGAGTACCAGGACACCAACCACGCCCAGTACGTGCTGGTGCGCGAGCTCGTCGGGGTCGCTGCCCCGGACACCGACACGGTGCCGCCCAGCGAGCTGTGCGTCGTCGGTGACGCCGACCAGTCGATCTACGCGTTCCGCGGCGCGACGATCCGCAACATCGAGGATTTTGAACGGGACTTCCCGAACGCCACCACGATCCTGCTCGAGCAGAACTACCGGTCGACCCAGAACATCCTGAACGCGGCCAACTCCGTCATCTCCCGCAACGCCAACCGTCGCGAGAAACGGCTGTGGACCGACGAGGGTGACGGTGAGCTGATCGTCGGCTACGTCGCCGACAACGAGCACGACGAGGCCAGATTCGTCGCGGGGGAGATCGACGCGCTCGCCGACCGCGGCGACATCACGTACAACGACGTCGCGGTGTTCTACCGCACCAACAACTCGTCGCGCTCGCTGGAAGAAGTGTTCATCCGCGCTGGCGTCCCGTACAAGGTAGTCGGTGGCGTTCGGTTCTACGAGCGCAAGGAGATTCGCGACATCGTCGCCTATCTGCGGGTGCTGGACAACCCCGGGGATGCCGTCAGCCTGCGCCGCATCCTCAACACCCCGCGCCGGGGCATCGGCGACCGCGCTGAGGCGTGTGTTGCGGTCTACGCCGAGAATACCGGTGCCACTTTCGCCGACGCGTTGGTCGCCGCCGCCGAAGGTAAGGTGGCGATGCTGAACACCCGCTCGGAGAAGGCGATCGCGAGTTTCGTCAAGCTACTCGACGATTTGCGCGGCAAGCTCGACGACGAGCTCGGCGACCTGGTCGAGGCAGTGTTGGACCGTACCGGCTATCGCCGTGAATTGGAGTCCTCCAGCGATCCCCAAGACCTGGCCCGGTTGGACAACCTGAACGAATTGGTCAGCGTCGCACATGAATTCAGCATCGACCGGGCCAACGCGGCCGCGCTCAAGGACGATGCCGACGAGGACGAGGACGTTCCGCAGACGGGCATTCTCGCGGAGTTCCTGGAGCGGGTATCGCTGGTGGCCGACTCCGACGAGCTACCCGAGCACGGCGCCGGTGTGGTCACACTGATGACGCTGCACACCGCCAAAGGGCTCGAATTCCCAGTGGTTTTCGTCACCGGATGGGAGGACGGCATGTTCCCGCACATGCGCGCCCTGGGAGACCCGACCGAGTTATCCGAGGAACGCCGGCTGGCCTACGTCGGCATAACCCGGGCACGCCAACGGCTTTACCTCACCCGCGCGAAGGTCCGTTCGTCGTGGGGGCAGCCAATGCTGAATCCGGAATCCCGCTTCCTGCGCGAGATTCCGGAGCATCTTCTCGACTGGCGCCGTACCGATACCGCGCCGTCATTGAGCGCGCCGGTGAGCGGAGCGGGCCGGTTCGGCACCCCGCGGACATCGCCGATGCGGCCGGCGGGCGGCAGCAAGCGTCCGCTGTTGGTCCTTGAACCCGGCGACCGGGTCAATCACGACAAGTACGGTCTCGGCCGCGTCGAGGAAGTGTCCGGGATGGGGGAGTCGGCGATGTCACTGATCGACTTCGGCAGCGCCGGGCGGGTCAAGCTGATGCACAACCACGCACCCCTACAGAAGCTCTGACTAGCCGCGCAAACTAACGCAGCCGGCACCATCGGCGGGTTGGCGGCTGCAGCGCAAGGATCATGCTGGCGACGGGTAGCACCGGAATCAGGTAGACCAGCAACGGGATTCGCGCCCCAGCGACGAACACACTGCCGAACGTCAGCAGTGCGATGACCGACCCGAACACGATCAGGTAGCGCCCAGCCGAGCGGCGCAACAGCAGTGCGACCACCCCGGAAATGGTGCTGACCGCGAACAGCAGGGTCAGGAATCCGACCGCCAGGCAGAACAGTCGATCGGTGTGCCACCATCCGGTGATCAGGTCGGTGGCCACCACAGCCGTCGTCCATCCACTGAGGATGGTGACGGCGCTGGCCGCGATCGCGGTTCGTCCGGTCGCGACGTCCACCACACCGGGCCGGGCCGGCACCGCGACCGGGGTGGCCCGGCGGATCAGCCCGGTGGGCGCATCTTCGACCGGCGGGCGCGGAATGTTCGTGGTGGGCGAATCGGGTTGGGGCGCCTGCGGAATGGGCCCGGTCGGCGCCCGGCGGATGATGCCGGTGCGGGGCTCTTCGGGCTGGGGGATCGGTCCGGACGGTTGACGCCGGATGATGCGGGTGAGCGGCTCGTCCGGCTCAGGCACCGCGTCAGCCGACGTAGGGGCCGACGGACAGCCCCCGCTGCGCCAGCCACGGTGCCGGATCGACCCGGTTGGTGCCGCCCAGCAGAACTTCGAAATGCAGATGCGGGCCAGTCGAATTGCCCCGGTTGCCGACGGTGGCGATCTGGTCGCCGGCGAATACCCGCTGGCCGATCTGGACCGTCCAGGTGTTGACGTGGCCGTACAAGGTCACTGTGCCGTCGGAATGGCGGATCTTGACCCACGCGCCGTAGCCGGCCGTCGGCCCCGCGTCGACGACGACACCGTCGGACGCGGCGACGATGGGTGTCCCGATCGGGGCGGCCAGGTCGACGCCGGCGTGCAGCGCGCCCCAGCGATAACCGAAGCCTGAGGTGTAGACGCCCTTGGTGGGCATAACGAACAGCGGCCGCTGCAGACGCGCCTCGCGCTCGGCGCGCTCCTGGGCGAATGCCTGACCATTGGCCAGCTCCTCGCCGTGCACGGAGGCGTCGGCGATCGGCTTCACTGCGATCAGCTGCATACCGCGGGGTGTGGTCGCACTGCCGTCCATCGGCGTCTTGTCGGCGGCCAGCACGGTCTGGGTGGTGGTCTCGGTGGCCGGTTTGATTGCGGTGTAGGCGGCAGCCGCTGCGGCGCCGGCGGCCATCGCCGCGATCATCACGCGGCCCTTGGCGGCACTGGTCGGCTGCCGGCGGTGCTGCGGCGTGCGCGGCAGGATGTCGGTGTTTTCGCTATTGCTGTAGCGCGGCACTTCGGCGTGCCGATCGGCACGGGATGCGAACTCCGCGGGCACGGCCAAGCGGAGCGGCTGCGGGTCGTCCGCGTCGTGCAGGTCGTCGAGTTCGGGGCAGCGGGCCACCTGGGCTTCGGTGTCGAAGACGCTGCTCTCGCGGAAGTCGATGTCGCAGAGGTCGCCGAACTCGTTGAACGGGATGATGTCGGTGACGTCGAGCCGCTCGGGGTCCAGGGCTCGATTCGATGGCGCTTGGCGATACGGTGCTGGCCGATCAAAGGTCCTGGTCAATGCGTGCGAGGCCGAAGAATCTCCGACGGGAGTCGGGGTCGGCCGATGCTGCGTCAAAACTCAAAGTCCCTTTAGTCGTGACCAAAGCGTTATCTCAGACGCCGACGACGTTAACGAAGATCTCATGGGGGTGGCAACCCATGCCGTTATTCCACGGGAGATTGTGAGTTGAATCACTTCAGCCTCGCGGTGAGATGGACCACATGAGTGGTAGGCGAGGACGGGGTCCCGTGGGCGTCTAGATACAGTTCCCCCGGAGCGACTTCCTCAACACAAACGTCATCAAAATTGCAGTCAGCGCCGACCAGACAGTGAGCCAATGGATCTTTTCGAGTATCAGGCGAAGGAACTGTTCGCCAAGCACAACGTTCCCACCACCCCGGGCCGGGTCACCGACTCCCCGGAGGACGCCAAAGCCATCGCCGAGGAAATCGGCAAGCCAGTGATGGTCAAGGCGCAGGTCAAGGTGGGTGGCCGCGGTAAGGCCGGTGGCGTCAAGTTCGCCGCCACCCCCGAGGATGCCTACACCCACGCCAAGAACATCCTCGGCCTGGACATCAAGGGCCACATCGTCAAGAAGTTGCTGGTCGCCGAGGCCAGCGACATCGCCGAGGAGTACTACATCTCCTTCTTGCTCGACCGCTCCAACCGGACCTACTTGGCGATGTGCTCGGTCGAGGGCGGCATGGAGATCGAAGAGGTCGCCGCCACCAAGCCCGAGCGGCTGGCCAAGGTGCCCGTGGACGCCGTCAAGGGTGTCGATCTGGCCTTCGCCCGGTCGATCGCCGAGCAGGGCCACCTGCCTGCCGAGGTGCTCGACGCCGCCGCTGTGACCATCCAGAAGCTGTGGGAGGTCTTCGTCGGCGAGGACGCCACCCTGGTCGAGGTCAACCCGCTGGTGCGCACGCCGGACGATCAGATCCTGGCGCTGGACGGCAAGGTCACCCTGGACGCGAACGCCGACTTCCGGCAGCCCGGCCACGCCGAGTTCGAGGACAAGGACGCCACTGATCCGCTCGAGCTCAAGGCGAAGGAGAACGACCTCAACTACGTCAAGCTCGACGGCGAGGTCGGCATCATCGGCAACGGCGCGGGTCTGGTCATGTCGACCCTGGACGTCGTCGCCTACGCCGGCGAGAAGCACGGCGGCGTGAAGCCCGCCAACTTCCTCGACATCGGTGGCGGTGCGTCGGCTGAGGTGATGGCCAACGGTCTGGACGTCATCCTGGGCGACAGCCAGGTCAAGAGCGTGTTCGTCAACGTGTTCGGCGGCATCACCGCGTGCGACGCGGTCGCCAACGGCATCGTCAAGGCGCTGCAGATCCTCGGTGACGAGGCCAACAAGCCGCTGGTCGTCCGATTGGACGGCAACAACGTCGAAGAAGGCCGGCGGATCCTCGCCGAGGCCAACCATCCGCTGGTCATCCAGGCCGACACCATGGACTCCGGGGCCGACAAGGCCGCCGAACTGGCCAACAAGTAAGGGACACTTGATATGTCGATCTTTCTGAATAAAGACAACAAGGTCATCGTCCAGGGCATCACCGGCGGTGAAGGCACCAAGCACACCGCGCTGATGCTCAAGGCCGGCACCCAGGTCGTCGGTGGCGTCAACGCCCGTAAGGCGGGGACCACCGTCAGCCACAAGGACAAGGACGGCAACGACATCGAGCTGCCGGTGTTCGGCAGTGTTGCGGAGGCCATGAAGGAGACCGGCGCCGACGTGTCGATCGCCTTCGTGCCGCCAGCGTTCTCGAAGGACGCCATCATCGAGGCCATCGACGCCGAGATCCCGCTGCTGGTCGTCATCACCGAGGGCATCCCGGTGCAGGACAGCGCCTATGCGTGGGCCTACAACGTCGACAAGGGTGAGAAGACCCGGATCATCGGGCCGAACTGCCCGGGCATCATCACCCCCGGTGAGTCGCTGGTCGGCATCACGCCGAACAACATCACCGGCAAGGGCCCGATCGGCCTGGTGTCGAAGTCCGGCACGCTGACCTACCAAATGATGTACGAACTGCGCGATCTCGGCTTCTCGACCGCCATCGGTATCGGCGGCGACCCGGTCATCGGCACCACCCACATCGACGCCATCGAGGCGTTCGAGAAGGATCCCGAGACCAAGATCATCGTGATGATCGGCGAGATCGGCGGCGACGCCGAGGAGAAGGCCGGCGCCTATATCCAGGCCAACGTCTCCAAGCCGGTCGTCGGGTATGTCGCTGGCTTCACCGCGCCGGAGGGCAAGACCATGGGTCACGCCGGTGCCATCGTGTCCGACGGGGCCGGCACCGCGCAGGGCAAGAAGGAGGCTCTCGAGGCCGCCGGGGTCAAGGTCGGCAAGACGCCGTCGGAGACCGCCGCACTGGCCAGGGAGATCCTGGCGGGGCTGTAGCGCGCCATCGAATTCGACGTCAGGGCTGTGATTCCGCCGGGATCACAGCCCTGACGTCTATCTCGGCCTGGTGGCGGATCCCCGGTTGGCCAGACAGTAACGTGTTCTATTAGCCTGTCGAACTATGGTCGATCCGCGTACCCCTGTCATCGTCGGCGTCGGACAGTTCACCGAGCGCATCGACGATCCGGACTACCGCGGCATGTCATCCGTCGAGCTGGCCACCGAGGCGGTTCGGGCCGCGCTGGCCGACACCGGAGCGGACGTCGCCGCTGTCGCGAAGGCTATTGAGGTGTTCGCCGGCCTGAGGCAGTTCGAGATCTGCACACCCTTCGCCAGCGCGCCGCTTGGCTGCTCCGACAACTACATCCGCTCGGTTGCGCAGCGCGTCGGCGCCAACCCCGCCCGTGCGGTGCTCGAGCCGATCGGTGGCAACGGCCCGCAGAAGTTGGTCTCGGAGTTCGGCGGCGCGATCGCGGCAGGCGATATCGAGGTCGCGTTGATTCTCGGTTCGGAGAACGGCTCGACACTGAAGACGTTCGCGGGCCGCGACCAGAAGCCCGACCACAGCGAGACCGTCGGCGGCCAGCTCGACGACCGGGGCTACGGGTTCGAGCAGTACATGAGCGAGTACACCGCCAACCATGGACTGACTGGCGCGCCCGTGCAGTACGGGCTACTGGACAATGCCCGCCGCAAGCGGCTGGGCCTCGGTGTCGACGAGTACCGGCGTCAGATGGCTGAACTGTTCGCGCCGTTCTCGAAAGTGGCTGCCAAGAACCCATTTTCGTCGTCACCGATCGAGCGTTCGGTCGAGGAATTGGCCACTGTCAGCGCCGAGAACCGGATGATCTGCGACCCCTACCCGCGCCTGATGGTGGCCCGCGACACGGTCAATCAAGGCGCCGCCGCGCTGATCATGTCGGTGGAGGCCGCACGCAAACTCGGCGTGGCCGAAGAGAAATGGGTCTACCTGCACGGGCACGCGGATCAGCGGGAGCAGGACCTGCTGGACCGCGAAGACGTCAGCGTCAGCTATTCGTCGAAGCAAGCTGTGGCAGAAGCTCTTCGTGGCACCGGAATCGGCATCGACGACGTGGCCACCTTCGACCTCTACAGCTGCTTCCCGTTCCCGGTCTTCGCTGTGTGTGACGATTTCGGACTGGCTGCCGACGACCCACGCGGACTCACCCTGACCGGCGGCCTGCCGTACTTCGGTGGACCGGGCAACAACTATTCGTTGCACGGTATCGCCGAGACTGTCGTCGCAATGCGGGACAAGCCGGGCGCGTTCGGACTGGTGGGCGCCAACGGCGGCGTGATGAGCAAGTATTCGGTGGGCGTGTACTCGACGACCCCGACCGATTGGGTGCCGGACCGCAGTAAGGAGCTGCAGGCCGATATCGCCGCCCTACCGAAGGTGGCAGTCACCCGCAATGCCAACGGTGCCGGGGTGATCGAGACCTATTCGGTGCGCTACGACTGGCCAGTGCGCACCGGCGTCATCATCGGCAGGCTAGCGGCCGATAACAGCCGCTTCCTGGCCCTGGCCGAGGAACCCGAGTTGGTCTCGCTTCTGTCAGACGGGGATCCGCTGAACGTGAAAATTACTGTCAGATCGATAGACAGCGGAAATCGCGCGACGCTGCACTGACAGCAGCCGACGTTCGGGGCCGAACTGTCGCCGGTATTGCCGCCGTTGCCCTGCGGGTCACCGCTGCCATGGGCGATACTGGTCGGACCGTTCCGAAGGAGACACGCAGAAAACCTATGGCCTCGTCAGCAGGGAACGCGCCGAGCGTCGGTCTCCCGGCCGAGTCCAGTCGTTTCGTCGGCCGCTCTCGTGAACTAAAGCAGCTGTCGAATCTGCTCACTCGAGCGCGGTTGGTCACCGTCACCGGTGTGGGTGGCGCCGGCAAGACCCGGCTGGCATTGCAGGCAGCCCGCCGGGGTCGGCAGGCTTTTCCCGACGGCACTGCTTACGTTTCGGTGGCCGATTTGCAAGATGGCGAACTGATCGGCCAACTGGTTGCCGGGGCAATGGGTTTGACCGGCGCGATGCACCGATGGACGGCGGACATGCTGGCTGTTCAGATCGGCGACCGCCGCATGCTGTTGGTGTTGGACAACTGCGAGCAGATGGTCGGTCCATGTGCCGATCTCGTGGACACCCTCCTGAGGGTCAACCCGCGGCTCACAATCCTGACCACCAGCCGGGAGTTGCTCGCAGTGCCCGGAGAGCACACCTTTCCGATTCTGCCGTTGACGGTTCCGGCGCCGGACTGTCCGTTGGAGGCGTTCGGCCAGTACGACGCCGTCGAATTATTCGTTGAGCGCGCCAGATCGGTGCTGCCGACGTTCGAGCTGTCGTCATCCAACCATCGGCAGGTGGCCGAGCTGTGTCGAACCCTCGACGGCCTGCCGCTCGCTCTTGAGCTGGCTGCGGTGCGGCTGCGTGCGCTGTCCCTAGAACAGATCGTCGAGCTGCTGATCGCTCGGCCTGATCTGCTCGACGGCGCACGCCGGGGTGGCCCGCTGCGGCACCGCACCCTGACCGCGTCCATGGGATGGAGCTACGACCTGTGTGAGCCGAAAGAACAGCTGCTGTGGTCCCGGCTGTCGGTGTTCTCCGGTGCCGTGGAACTCGATGCCGCCGAGGCGATTTGCGCTGACGATGACCTGCCCGCCTTCGAAATAATGCTGCTGTTGACTTCGTTGGTGGACAAATCGATCCTGATCCGTGACGAAGCTGAGGGTCGGGTGCGCTACCGGCTGTTACAGACCATCAGGCAGTTCGGACAGTCGATCCTGGAGGCGAGTCCCGCCGCGGTGTTGACCTGGCGGCGTCGTCACCGTGACTGGTATCTCGAAGTTGTGCGTCAGACTTTCCTGGACTGGCGCACGGGTAGTCGCAACGAACGGTTGCGGATTCTGTGCGACGATATCGCGAATCTGCGTGCGGCACTGGAGTTCTGCGTAGAGCAGCCGGGCGAGTCCGTGGCCGGGTTGACGCTGGCAAGTTCGCTCTACCACTACTGGCTGCTGACTGGTCTGATCGGTGAAGGCGCGTATTGGTTGGAGCGTATGCTGGCGACGGCTATCGCTGCGAGCAGCGAGCGGATTCGCGCTCTGTATGTGGCCGCCAGCTTGGCCACCGTGCGCGGGGATACTGCCTCGGCCGAGCCGATGCTCGACGAAGCGGCGCAACTCTGCGAACAGCTAGACGCCTCCGAGGGGCGCGCCTACGTGACCGAAGGACGAGGTCTGCTGGCGTTGGTGAGTGACGATACGGCACTGGCCTCTGAGTTATTCGCCGACGCCATTGGACAGTTCGAAGCTCGCGATGACAACTCTGCTGCCGCATTCGCCAACGCGTTGTTCGGCATTGTCTCGATGCTGCGCGGCGAATCGGAGAAAGTGGCCGAGGCGCATATTCGGTGTGAGCGTATGACGGTGCCGTACGGCGAGTCTTGGATCTGGTCGTTCTCGTTGTGGGCCTCGGGGATTGATGCATGGAACCGCGACGACACCGATACAGCACTCGAGATGTTGTCTGCCGCATTGCGACTCAAACGGCCCTTACAGGACCGTCTCGGTGTGGCCGAGTGTCTCGAGGGCCTGGCTTGGGTCACCGCGACGGCTGGCCAGCTACATCGAGCGGCGGTGTTACTGGGTGCCGCAGACGGGGTCTGGCAGCGCATGGGCATGTCCGCGGCCACCGTTCCGGCATTTCGCCGGAATCGGGAGGAGAGCGCAAAACTAGCTCGCCGTCTGGGATTACGCCCGTTCCAGACCGCCCATCGGGAGGGCCGTCAGATGACAGTTGAGGCGGCGGTGGCTTACGCGCTTAAGGAATCCGGGCCGTCGTTCACCATGGGGGACGGTGTCAAGCCCACCAAACGAGAGCGCCAGATCGCTGAGTTGGTTGCCGAGGGCCGCAGCAATCAGGAGATCGCCGATACCTTGATACTGTCGCGGCGTACGGTCGAGGCGCATGTGCAGCATCTACTGACCAAACTCGGGTTTGGTTCGCGCAGTCAGATCGCTGCCTGGGTGGTCCACCAGCGGGCTGCCGCGGAGCAGGACTCGTCGGCCTAGGCCTGAGTTCCGCGGACAGCAGCCAGCCGAGCTTCGGCAATTCCGTCGGCGATGGTGCCTGGCCTGGATCCACGTTCGCAAGCGTGGCGCAGAATCTCCAATGTGGTGTCGTAGATCGCGTTGACGTGGCGACGTACCCACAGGTCATCTCGGCCGTGCAGTTCGGCAGCAACCTGGATCAGGCCACCGGAGTTGGCGACGTAGTCGGGAACCCACACGACGCCACGATCGTGCAGGAGCTGTTCGACGTCTGGGGTGTGCAACTGATTGTTCGCCGCTCCGCAGACGATCGAGGCGGTCAACCGCGCCACCGAAGCCGTTGTGAGTGTTGCGCCGAGTGCACATGGTGCGTAGATGTCGAGGTCGACACCGGACATGTCGTCGCACACCGTTACTGACGGAAACCGTGTGGCGATGCGCTGGATAGCGGTGGGGTCGACATCGGTGACCACGACGCGGGCGCCTGCTCCCGACAACAGTTCGACCAGCTCGCCGCCGACTTTGCCCAGACCCTCCACGCCGACCAGTCGGCCGGCAAGCGATGTTCCACCCCAGACCCTTTCGGCTGCAGCAAGCATCGCGCGAAATACGCCAAGGGCAGTGGCCGGACCGCTGTTACCCGAGCCCCCGGCGCGAACGGTGCGGCCGACGACGTGGCTGGTTTGCCCGCCGATGACGTCCAGATCCTCAGCGCCGATGCCGATATCGCCCGCGGTAATGTACCGACCGCCGAGAGTGTCGACGAAACGCCCGTAGGCACGCAGCGCGGCAACGGTTTTCGAGTGGGTTGGGTCGCCGACGATGACAGCCTTGCCCCCGCCGAGATCGACGCCGGCCAGTGCGGCCTTGTAGGTCATGCCGCGGGACAACCGCAGTACGTCGGTCAGTGCGGCGCCGGAGTCGGCGTAGGGGTAATACCGTGTCCCCCCGAGCGCCGGACCGAGAACGGTGGAGTGGATTCCGATGATTGCCCGTAGACCGGTATCGGCGTCTTCGCAGAACACGACCTGCTCATGGGGCAGGCCCGGTGCCATGTCCGGCCGGTCGAACACGGCCGTTTCGGTAGTTGTGGTGGTGGTCATCGCGCTCCAATCTCGGGGCTATCGAGGTGCGTGCAGTGCCCTGCCGGCAAGGGCAAGGTGCGCCTCGCCGAGTGCCTCGTTCTGGGTCGGATGTGCGTGGATGAGATCGGCGACATCTTCGGGCTGTGCCCCCCAGCTGACGATGAGCTGTGCTTCCCCGATCAACTCGCCGACTCGGTCGCCGACGAGATGGATGCCGACTACGGTGTCGTCGGCACTGATGACCTTGACCGCGCCGGCGGCTCCAAGGATAAGGCTCTTCGCGTTGCCGGCGAGGTCGTAGACGGCGGCGCGAACCGACGAGAACTGTTGTCGGGCTGCTTTTTCGGTGAAGCCCACCGAGGCTACCTGTGGCGTACTGTAGGCAACCCGGGGAATGTGGGCTTCGGGCACCAGTCGCGTGGTATTCCCGGCGAGTTGCTCGGCGACGAAGACGCCGTGCTGGAACCCGCGGTGGGCGAGTTGCGGCCCGGAGACGATGTCGCCGACGGCGAACACCCCGGGCACATCGGTGCGCAGTTGAGCGTCCACCCGCACGAATCCCTGTTCGTCGAGCCCGATTCCATGCTCTGTCAGTCCGATACCGGAGGTTCTGGGCCGGCGACCGACCGCAACGAGAAGCGCCTCGGCCTCCAACTGGGTGTCGTTGTCGAGGGTGATCCGGACAGTGGACCCGGTATCGATCGCGCTGGCGACGACGGTACTGGTCATGACGGCGATGCCACGCTTGGTCATTGCCCGGGTGATCATTGTGGACGTCCACTCGTCCTCGCCGGCCACCAGCCGGGGGAGCGCCTCGACGATCGTGACGGTGGCCCCGAGATGTGACCAGATGCTGGCAAATTCGATGCCGATGACACCACCGCCCAGGATCACCACATTGTCGGGGACCACCGGATGCGTCAGCGCCGAATCACTGGTGAGTATGCGCTCGCCGAGTTCGACTCCGGGCAAGCCGCGCGGTTGCGCACCGGTGGCGATGATCAGCCCACGGCCGGTGATTCTGCGGCTTCCGACAACAACGCCGGTGCCGCCGGCATAGTGGCCGACTCCAGAGACCACCTCGATGCCTCGACTGCTGATCAAGCCCTGAAGGCCGTGATGCAGTCGGTCAACGATGGCGTTCTGATGCCGACGCGCGGTGGCCAGATCAAAGTCGGCCAGTGCGGCCTGGATACCCAATTCGGCTGCTTTACCGATGGTATCGACTACGTCAGCGATGTGGGCGAGTGCTTTCGTTGGGATGCAGCCCCGGTGCAGACAGGTTCCGCCAACCTTGTCCTGCTCGACCAGCGTCACACTCATGCCCAGTTGGGCCGCCCGCAAGGCGGCGGCATATCCGCCCGATCCGCCGCCGAGGACGACGACGTCGCAATCTGCAGCCGTCATGATGGAGTTCCTTCTGCCTATGGTTCGGTGCGCGATGGCGATCAGGCCAGCGCGATCAGGGATGTCGGGTCGGCCAGGATGCCGGCTACGTCAGCCAGCAGTTTGGCGCCTTGTTCGCCGTCGGCCAGGCGATGGTCGAACGCCAGACTCAGCGTGGTGACCGAGCGCAGACAGACCTGGCCTTGATACTCCCATGGCCGCCTGCGAATCGATCCGAAGCAGAGAATCGCAGCCTCACCGGGGTTGAGAATCGGTGTACCCGAATCGATTCCGAAGACACCGATGTTGGTGATGGTGATCGTGCCGCCAGTCAGGTCGGCCGGCGGTGTCTTCCCTTCGCGCGCCAGGGCGGTCAGTTCGGCTAGCGCCTGTGCCATTGCCCGAAGGCTCAGGTGATGGGCATTTTTGATGTTGGGCACCGTCAGGCCACGGGGGGTGGCGGCGGCAATTCCCAGGTTGACGTAGTTCTTGGTGACGATCTCGTGGCGCGGTTCATCCCAGGTCGCGTTGAGACTGGGGTTGGTACGCAGGGCCACAGTCAGCGCGCGAGCCACCATTGCCAGCGGCGTCAGCCGGATGCCGGCGAAATGGCCAGAGCCACGGAGATGATCGACCAACTCCAGCGTTGGTGTGATGTCGACATCGACGAATATCGTGACATGCGGTGCAGTGAAGGCACTGTGGACCATCGCTTCGGCGGTGTGCTTGCGCACGCCGGTAACGGGTGTGCGGGTCTCGCCGGGTCTAGTGGGTTCAGGCTCGATCGGTGTGGTGGGCGGCGTCAGCTCGCCGCGGCGGTCCTGTAGGAAGCGCTCTAAGTCTGCCCGGGTGATCTCTCCCTGTGCGCCAGTAGGTTCCACGTCGGCGAGATCGACATCGTTGTTGCGTGCAGCGAATCGCACCGGCGGAGATGCCATCGGTCGCCCGGGCGCTTTCGGGGGCGACCCGTGGTGAGGGAGGGTCGGACCAGACCCGGTGTTCGTCCGGCGTCGACGCGGGGGAGGCTCGGCCACACCGTATCCGACCAGCACCGGCGTCCGGGTCTCCGCCCGGGAGGGTGGTTTGTCCGGTGGGACATCGGTATCCCCGGCTGTCTCGATGTCGATCAGCGGCGCACCCACGCTGACGGTGGCGCCGGGCGGGACATGGAGGGTATGCACCGTCCCCGTGTACGGACTTGGTAGTTCCACCAGTGCTTTGGCAGTCTCGACCTCGGCGATGATCTGGTTGAGGGTGACCTGATCACCGACCGCCACCGACCACGACAGCAGGTCGGCTTCGGTCAGGCCCTCTCCGAGATCGGGCAGGCGGAAGGTATTGATTGTCGCCATCGGGAGTCCTATCTCAGGCCGTGAGCGCCGCATCAACTGCGGCTAGGATGCGGTCGACGTCGGGCAGATAGTGGTGCTCGACCTTGGCCGGGGGATAGGGCAGGCCGAACCCGCCGACACGAGCAACCGGGGCCTCAAGGTGATAGAAGCACCGCTCGGTGATTCGCGCAGCCAGCTCGGCGCCGATGCCGAGGAACACCGGTGCCTCGTGCGCGATGATCAGCCGGCCGGTCTTGCGCACCGAGGTGGCAACCGTCTCAGTATCCAGTGGCGCAAGTGATCTCAGGTCGATCACCTCCAGCGACTTGCCCTCGTCCCGGGCCGCCTCAGCGGCCTGCAAGGCGACGGTCACCAGCGGTCCGTAGCTCACCAGCGTCGCAGTTTCCCCCGGGGTCAGCACCCGGGCCCGGTGCAGCGGATAGTCGTCACCGTTGTACGACAACGGTCCTTTTTCCCAGTACCGGCGCTTGGGCTCGAAGAAGAGCACCGGGTCGTCGCAGGCGATAGCCTGCTGAATCATCTGGTATGCGTCGGCAGCGTTGCTGCACGTCACCACCCGAAGTCCGGCAGTTGCAGCGAAATAGCCCTCTGGGGACTCGGAATGATGTTCGATGGCACCGATTCCGCCTCCGTAGGGCACTCGGATCGTGATCGGCATCGCAACTGCACCGCCGGTGCGATACCGCAGTTTTGCGAGCTGGGAGACGATCTGGTCGAAGGCCGGGTAGATGAATCCGTCGAATTGGATCTCACATACCGGGCGGTATCCACGCATGGCCAATCCAATTGCCGTCCCGATGATTCCAGACTCTGCCAACGGGGTGTCTATGACGCGGCCGGATCCGAAATCGGCGAGCAGGCCATCGGTGATCCGAAAGACCCCGCCAAGCGTGCCGATATCCTCGCCCATCAGCACCACCTTCGGGTCACGGTGTAGTGCTTGACGCAACCCGGCGTTGAGTGCCCTACCGAGCGGTAGAGCTTCGGGAGCTGGTGCGGCTGTCATTGCTCGGCTTCTTCCAGTGTCGACAGATAGGTGGCGAACTGATCGCGCTCCTCGTCGATCAGCGGGTGTGGTTGGGCGTAGACGTTGTCGAACATCGACAGCGGTTGGGGCTCGATCGTTTCCAGACAGCCCCGGCGCAGCGCGGCTGCGGTTGCGTCAGCGCGATCCTCGATGCGACGCAGAAAGTCGGTGTCGATCGCACCCTCGGTCTCGAGCAGATTTCGGATCCGGTCCAGGGGGTCGCGACGGCGCCAATCCTCGTCGAGCGTGCTCGGTCGATAACGTGACGGATCGTCCGACGTCGTGTGCGGGCCCATGCGATAGGTCACGGCCTCGATGAGAATGGGACCGTTCCCTTTTCGCGCGCTCTGTAGTGCCGCGCGGGTGGTGGCCAGCACCGCCAGCACGTCGTTTCCGTCCACACGGACAGCAGGGATGCCGAACCCCGGGCCACGTCGGGAGAGCGTGACACGTGATTGCAGACTCACCGGTTCGGATATCGCCCACTGGTTGTTCTGGCAGAAGAAGACGACCGGAGCGGCGAAACTGGCGGCAAAGCAAAGCGCTTCGGAGATATCGCCCTGGCTGGTGGCGCCGTCGCCGAAGTAGGTGATCACAGCGGAGTCCGCGGAATCGAGGTCGATGCCCATCGCGTAGCCGACTGCGTGCAGGGCCTGGGAGCCGACGACGATGGCCGGCGTGGTCATCCGGTACTGGAACGGATCCCAGCCCGAGTGCGTTGAGCCGCGCCAGAACCGCAGCATGTGGGCAGGATCCACGCCTCGGCAATAGGCGACGCCGTGCTCGCGATAACTGGGGAAGGCGAAATCGTCGGTCTCCAGCGCGCGCGCCGACCCGACCTGTGCGGCCTCTTGGCCCCGCAGCGGCGCCCAGAGCCCGAGTTCACCCTGCCGCTGTAGCGCCGTGGCTTCCGAATCGATCCGGCGCACCACCACGAGATCCTCATAGAGGTCGCGTAGCGCCGCCGCGTCGATGTCCGTCACGAAGCTGGAGTAGAGCGGATGCTCCTGGCGGATCCCGGTCTCGGTGACGAGTTGGACGAACTCCTCAGCTTCGAACACGGGAACCTCCCAGAAAGAATGCTCGATCTCGAGCAGTGCCGACGTCGAGGCGAAACCCAATCAGCAGATCTGCAATCTGCACAAGATCCTGATCAAAAATTGGTCAATCAGCTCATTTGAGCGGTCACTCAGAAGGCATACTGCGCAGTATGGTCAACTTCGATAGGACCGATGCCCGTCTTCTGCTGGCGTTGTGTGAGATGCCCCGGGCTTCGGGTGTGCAACTGGCGGCAATGCTCGATCTGGCACGAAACACCGTGCAGTCCAGGCTTTCCCGGTGGTATGAGCATCGAGCGTTGGCACCGGTCGATCGATGTGTATCGCCGCGCGCGCTCGGCTATCCGTTGCGGGCATTCGTCGCAGCCGTCGTCGATCAGCACAAGCTGGAGCCGGTCATTAAGCGGTTGTCCGCAATCCCGGAAGTCGCCGAGGTGGTGGGGATCTCGGGTGCGGCAGATCTGCACATCGAGGTCAACACCGTCGATGCCGATGACCTGTATCGGGTGGCCGGACTGATCCTTGCCGTTCCTGGGATCGAACGCACCGTGGTGTCGGTCGTCGTGCGTCAGGCTGTGCCCTATCGCACCCGTCCCCTGCTAGAACGGCTGGCGGCTAGCCGCTGAAGAGACCGTGTGCGTCGACATCGCCCACTTAAGTAGTAAGTCTGCGGTACCTACCGATGTCTCTAACGGCGCTGTAGCCGGATCCTTGCTGAATCCACACCACCAGTAACGACGCTGGCGGGCGATCAGCGCGGTTGGAGAAGTGGGTTCCGATGCTCGACAACAACACCCCTCCCACGCGGAGCCACGGGTGACCCGGATGGGCGCGGCCGTGGTCGCGTCTACGGTCACCGGGCCACTGCGTGCGACCGGTGAGTTCTTCACGATGACGGTCGAGGTCCTGCTCACGCTGTTCACCACGAAGCCGGCCTGGCGTGAGTACCTGGTACAGACGTTGTTCGTCGCCAAAGTGTCGCTGGTGCCTGCGTTGATGCTGACCATCCCTTACTCGGTGTTGTTGGTGTTCACCTTGAACATCCTGTTGAACGAGTTCGGTGCTGCCGATCTGTCTGGTACCGGTGCGGCGTTGGGCACCGTTACTCAGATCGGCCCGTTGGCAACGGTTCTGGTGATCGCCGGCGCCGGTGCAACCGCCATGTGCGCAGACCTGGGATCGCGGACGATCCGCGACGAACTCGATGCGCTTCGGGTGATGGGGATCGACCCGATCCAGGCTTTGGTCGTTCCGCGGGTGCTTGCGGCAGGCACGGTAGCCACCGCGCTGGCCTCGACGGTGATACTGGTGGGGCTGACCGGTGCCTATTTCTTCTGTGTCTACGTCCAGCAGGTGTCTCCGGGCAACTTCGTCGCTGGTTTCACGCTGCTGACTGGTGTCGCAGAGATTGTCATCGCGTTGATCAAGGGTGCGATCTTCGGCGCGGTGGCCGGCCTGATTGCCTGTTACAAAGGCATTTCAGTTGGAGGTGGGCCGGCCGGGGTCGGCAATGCGGTGAACGAGACGGTGGTGTTCACGTTCATGGCGTTGTTCGCCATCAACATCGTCATCACCGCGGTCGGGGTGGAGGCCACCCTGTGAGCAGTCCGATGGCCGGTGTGCCTTCCCGGTTGAGTGCGGTCGGCCATAGTTGGGTTGCGAGCTGGAACCGGATCGGCGCTCAGACTGAATTCCACTTCCGGACGGTGACGTCCATCGGCGTCGCGATTGTGCACTACCGCAAAGAGGTCTTGCGGCTTATCGCCCAGATGGGCCTTGGTGTGGGGGCCCTCGCCATCATCGGTGGCACCGTCGCCATCGTCGGATTTCTCACCCTCTCGACCGGTGCGGTCATTGCCGTGCAGGGTTATAACCAGTTCGCCAACATTGGTGTCGAGGCGCTGACCGGTTTCGCTTCGGCCTTCCTCAACGTCCGCATCATCGCGCCGGGGACCACCGCGATCGCGTTGTCGGCCACCATCGGTGCGGGGGCCACCGCGCAGCTGGGGGCGATGCGGATCAACGAGGAGATCGACGCCCTTGAGGTCATCGGTATTCGTAGCATCGCTTATCTGGCGTCGACTCGGGTGATCGCGGGGGTGGTCGTGGTGATCCCCCTTTATTGCGTGGGACTGCTCATGTCGTTCACCGCGGCGCGGGTTGGCACCACCGCCGTCTACGGCCAGTCCAGCGGTGTCTACGACCACTACTTCAACACCTTCCTGAACCCCAGCGATCTGAACTGGTCACTAGCGCAATCGATTGCGATGGCCGCGGTGATCATGCTGGTGCACACGTTCTACGGCTTCACCGCCAAGGGCGGACCCTCCGGCGTGGGGGTGGCGGTCGGACGGGCGGTGCGCACCTCACTGATCGTCTCGGCGATCGTCGTGACGACGATCGCGCTGGCCGTCTATGGCCAGTCCGGCAACTTCGATCTTGCGGGCTGACGGTGGAGGCGCGACCAGGAGAACGCCGGCTGCCACCGGCCCTGTGGACCCTAATCCTGGTATTGGTGATCGCCGGCATTGCCGCTCTGACCGCTGCGCTGTTCACCGGGCGGTTCAACACCTACGTCGACGTTGTTGTCATGTCGCAGCGGTCCGGGCTGGTGATGGAGCCGGGGGCCAAGGTCAGGATGCGCGGTGTCCAGGTGGGCCGGGTGGCCGGGGTCGAAGGTGGAAACCCGGTGCGGATGCGGGTGGAACTATTTCCCGATCAGGTCGCTCTCATTCCGCAGGATGTCCAGGCCGAGGTCCGGTCCACCACGGCATTCGGCGCGAAATACCTCGATTTCATCGGAGCGGACGGCATTCCGCAGACTCATATCCGGGCCGGCACAGTGGTGATGTCGCGCAATGTCACCACCGAGGTCAACACGGTGTTCGAAAACTTGGTGGACGTGTTACACACCGTTGACCCGCCCAAACTCAACGCCACGCTAGCCGCTCTGGCCGAGGCGGTACGGGGCCAGGGCTCCCGTATCGGTGAGGCCACCAGCGCAGCCAATGAGGTTCTTGCCCAGCTGAATCCGCTGATGGATACCGCGCGCGGGGACTGGGTTTCGGTTCGGCGCTTCGCCGACGCTTACGACGGTGCTGCCAACAATCTCATCGACACTCTTGACGCGGCCGCGACGTCGAGCCGAACCATCGTCGACAACGAACGCAATTTGGACGCTCTGCTGCTCAACGTGATTGGATTCGCCCAGTCTGGAATCAGCTTGATTGAACCCAACCGTGACAACCTCGTCCAGGCTGTCAACGGCTTGGCCCCAACCACGGGTTTGTTGCACACCTACAGCCCCAGCTACACCTGCATGCTGTTGGGGGCCAAGTGGTACCTGGACCACGGAGGGCGAGCACAGGTCGGCGGCAATGGCCGCACCATCGTGCTCGACAGCGCGCTGAATCTGGGTGACGACCCCTACCGCTATCCCGACAACCTGCCGATCGTGGCGGCAAAGGGGGGCCCCGGCGGCAAGCCCGGTTGCGGGTCACTGCCCGATGTCAGCAAGCAGTTCCCGGTACGTCAGCTCATCACCAACACCGGATGGGGCACCGGGGTCGACATTCGGCCCAATCCCGGTATCGGCCATCCTTGGTGGCTCAATCTGTTTCCGGTCACTCGTGCCGTTCCCGAGCAACCCAGCCTCCACGGCGAAGGTCCGCCCGCGATCGGTCCGGTTCCCTATCCGGGAGCGCCGCCATACGAGCCGTTGCCGCCACCACCGGACGCGGCGAACGACAGTGCTACTGACTTGCCCGCCGAGCACGGACTCCGTTGAAGATGAGGGGAATCGGTCGATGAGATACGACCTTGGTGGCGTCCTGTGGAGACTCGGCGCTTTCCTGCTGGCGTGCGGAGTGGGTGCATTCGTTCTCGTCGTCGTGTTCGCGCAACTACGCTTCACCGAAGACCGTTCCTACCGAGCTGAATTCACGAACGTCAGTGGGCTCAAGGTCGGCGACTTCGTCCGCATCGCCGGTGTCGAGGTCGGCAAGGTGCGGAACATCTCGATCGATGCCGCCAACCACGCGATTGTGGAGTTTGCCGTTGACGATTCGGTACCGCTGACTGAGGGTACCCGGGCGCTGGTCCGATACGAGAACCTCATCGGTGGCCGGTCGGTTCAGTTGGAGGAAGGTCCCGGCGGCACACGCGCGCTGCGGGTCGGCGAGATGATTCCGCGTGAACGCACCCAGCCTGCCCTTGATCTCGACGCGCTCATCGGTGGTTTCCGCCCGCTGTTTCGGGCACTGGACCCGGAGGCGATGAATGCGTTGACCGGACAGTTGATCCAGGCTTTCCAGGGGCAGGGCGAAACGATCAGTTCATTCCTTTCGTATACGGCGACCTTGACCAGCACGATCGCCGATCGCGATCGGCTGATCGGCGAAGTCGTCGGCAATCTCAATGTGGTGTTGGGGTCGTTGGGTGAGCACACCGACGATTTCGACTCCTCGATCGACTCGCTGTCGCAGGTGGTTGCGCGGCTCTATCAGCACAAAACCGCTATCAGCGATGCCGTGGCCGCCACGAATGCGGCCGCGGTGACGGTCGCCGACCTGCTCGGCCAGTCCCGGCCAGATATCAAAAACGTTGTTGGTCAATCTGATCGGCTCGCGTCCACCATCCTTGCCGATGCTGACGGGGTCGACGATCTCTTGCGCACGCTGCCCGATACCTACCGGGCGCTGAACCGGATGGCTCTCTACGGCGACTACTTCTCGTTCTACCTCTGCGATGCCATCCTCAAGCTCAACGGCAAGGGCGGGCAACCGGTGTACGTCAAGGTTGCCGGCCAAGACACCGGGCGGTGCGCGGCCCGATGAAAGCACTGTCGCAGCGAAACCCGCTAGTCGTCGGAGTCGTCGGCATCGTGGTGATCGGCGTGATCGCCACCGGGGTCTTGCAATACAAAAAGCTGCCGTTTCTGTCCAACGGTCGGCACTACTCGGCCTACTTCGCCGACGCCAGTGGGCTCCGTCCGGGCGCTGCGGTGCAGATCGCGGGATACCAGGTCGGTGAGGTATCGGCGGTCGAGCTCGACGGGTCCCGTGTCGCCATTGATTTCACCGTCGAGAAAGGAATCCGGTTGGGCGAGCTCACCGAGGCCGCGGTGAAGACCAAGACCCTGCTAGGGGCCAAGATCCTCGAGGTCACCCCCCGCGGCGACGGTGTGTTGACCGGACTCATCAGCGCCCAGCGCACCACGCCCGCCTACCAGTTACCCGACGCTCTGGGGGACCTGGCCCATACGGTGGACGCCCTCAATACCGGCCAACTCAACGACGCGCTGACCACTCTGGCCGAGACATTCCGCGATTCTCCTCCGGACCTGCGCCGCGCGGTCGACGGTGTGGCTCGCTTCTCACGAACGCTCGGCGAACGGGATGCGCAGTTGCGGCACTTGTTGGAAAACGCCCGCAAATCGACCGCGGTTCTCGCGCAGCGGACCGACCAGATCGTCGGCCTCATCACGCAGTCGAACGCTTTTCTCGCCCAGCTGCGGGAGCAGAGCGCCGCGCTGGATCAGGTCAGCGAGAACATCGTCGCGGTGACCGCCCAGTTGTCGGGTGTCATTAGCGACAACAAGGCCGAACTGGGGCCGGCGCTGGACAAGGTCAACGGGGTGCTGGCAATACTCGACGGGCGGAAGGCCGAAATTCGGCAGGTCATCACGATGCTGCACCGCTACGCGATGTCCTTGGGCGAATCCGTGGCGTCGGGCCCCTTCTTCAAGGCCTACTTGGTGAACCTGTTACCTGGTCAATTCCTGCAGCCGTTCATCGACGCCGCGTTCTCGGATCTGGGCCTGGATCCCAAGGTGCTGGCGCCCAGCGAGCTCAACGATCCCCAAGTCGGTCAGCCCGGGACACCGGCGCTGCCGGTGCCGTTCCCGCGCACCGGCCAGGGCGGCGAGCCGAGATTGACTGTGCCCGACGCAATTACCGGCAAGCCTGGTGATCCGCGATATCCCTATCGGGAACCGATACCCGCGCCGACGCCGGGTGGTCCGCCGCCCGGACCGCCGGCGCCGGGACCGGGTGTGACGGAGCCGGCGTCGTGATCACGAACCGCTGGCGACGCGGTGGCCTGACCGTCGTCCTGGTCCTGCTGCTTGTCGCGGGGAGCGCCGTCGCCGTCGGGGCCTTGCCGAGCAGGAATCGTGTCACGGTGACTGCGTACTTCGACAACAGCAACGGTATTTTTCCCGGAGACGACGTCATGTTGCTCGGGGTTCGCATCGGCGAGGTGAAGTCGATTGAGCCGCAGCCTCAACGGGCGAAAGTCACGTTCTGGATCGAGCGCAGGCACCCCGTGCCTGCAGGTGCCAACGCCGTTATCCTGTCCCCTCAGCTGATCACGTCCCGGGCGATTCAGCTGACACCGGCATACATCGGTGGCCCGGTTCTGGCGGATGGCGCCGTGATCCCACAGAGCAGGACTGCGGTGCCGGTGGAGTGGGACGATTTCCGCCGCCAGTTGGAGAAGCTCAGCGAAAGCCTGCAGCCGAGCGCCAACGGAATCAGCCCGCTGGGCGCCTACATCACCACTGCGGCAGAGAACCTGCGCGGTCGTGGCCAAGACATTCGTGCGGCGATAGTGGAGCTGTCGCAAGCACTATCGGCACTGGGGGATCACAGCGCCGACATCTTCGCATCGGTGAAGAATCTGGCGACCCTGGTCTCTGGGTTGCAGTCCAGTGCGTTGCTCATGCGGGAGCTCAACCAGAATCTCGCTGCGGTGAGCGGGTTGGTCGCTGACAAACCTGACCAGATCGGTGCCGCCATCGATGGGATGAACCAAGCGGCCAGCGAAGTGGCAACGTTCGTCTCCGAACATCGCGACAGGCTCGGCGTCACGTCGGACAAGCTGGGCTCGGTGGTACAGGCGATGGTCGACAGCATGGGCGATATCAAGCAGGTCCTGCATCTGGCCCCGACCACATTCCAGAATCTGATCAACGTCTACGAGCCCGCGCATGCTTCATTGACCGGCGCGCTCGCGCTGAATAATTTCGCGAATCCGATTCAATTCCTCTGCGGCGCTGTGCAAGCGGCATCGAGATTGGGCGCCGAACAGGCTGCGAAACTGTGTGTGCAGTATCTCGCGCCGATTGTGAAGAACCGGCAGTACAACTTCCCCCCGGTCGGCATCAATCCATTCGTCAACGCTGCAGCTCGACCCAATGAGGTCACCTACAGCGAGAATTGGATGCGGCCTGACCAACGGCAGGAACTCCCGCCCGTCGAGGGCCAGCAGACGGTTGCCACTGACCCCGCGCGCGGACTGACCGGCATGATGGCTCCGCCAGCTGGCGGTGGTTCATGAGCTGGCGTCGGCGAGCGCTCGCGCTGGGGACAATCGTGGGGCTGTGGCTTACCACCGGCTGCAGCTGGCACGGCCTGAACTCGCTGGCGCTGCCCGGTGTGGCCGGTCGGGGTGACGGCTCATTCCACATACAGGCCCAATTGCCCGATGTGGCCAATCTGGAACCGAATTCGCGGGTACGCGTCGCCGATGTCACGGTCGGCAGCATTGCTCGCATCGAACGGCAAGGCTGGCATGCGTTGGTGACGATTCGCCTCGACGGTGATGTGGATCTTCCGGAGAACACCTCAGTGAAGGTCGCTCAGACCAGCCTGCTGGGATCGCTGCACATCGAACTCGCCCCGCCGCAAGGTGAGCCACCGCGTGGACGGCTGCACGACGGCTCGGTCATCCCGTTGTCTCAGGGAGGTGCCTATCCGACTACTGAGCAGACCCTGGCGGCCGCATCGATGTTGCTGAACGGCGGCGGGCTGGCGCAGGCGGGCGAGATCACTGAAGCGCTGAGCACCGCGTTCAACGGCAGGGAAGCGGATCTGCGGGGATTCGTGGACCAGGTTGAGGTATTCACTCGGCGACTGGACGGCCAGACCAACGAGATCCTCGCCGCAACCGACAGCATCAACAGGCTCACCGGCCGCTTTGCCGCCCGCCAGGCTGTCCTGGATCGTGCACTGGAACTCTTCCCGCAAGCGCTGGCGATCCTGCGCGACGACCGTGATCAACTGGTCGAAGCACTCGACCAGTTCGGGCACCTCAATGCGTTGGTCGCCGGCTCGGTGAATTCGATCGACGATGCGCTGATCCGCGAATACCGCGACCTGTGGCCGGTGCTGGAGCAGATAGCCAACGCGGGGCCCGCTGTCACCGAATCACTGTCGCTGTTGTCGACCTTCCCGTGGACGAAGGAGGGTGTGCGCAACTGGATCCGCGGGGACTTCGGCAACCTCACCGCGATCTTCGACCTCACGTTGAGTCGGCTGGATACCTCGCTGCTCACCGGAACCCGTTTCGAGGGAGCGTTGACCCGGCTCGAAATGCAGTGGGGCCGAACTGTTGGTGTGTTACCCAGTCCGGCAACCGGCGGCAACCCACTGTTGATTCCTTACCAGGCTGACCAGGGACCCTGATGAATCTGACCCGCTTCGCCAAGATTCAGCTGGCAGTGTTCACCGTCGTCGCGTGCGTGGTGATGACGATCATGGCCGTTGGCTATATGAAGCTGCCCGCCCAGCTGTTCGGATTGGGCCGCTACACGGTGACTGTGCAACTCCATCGCTCCGCCGGCCTCTACCCCCGCGCGAATGTGACGTATCGCGGCACCGAGGTGGGTCGCGTCGACCGGGTGACGCTCACTCCCGCCGGTGCCGAGGCGGTGCTCTCGCTGAATTCCGGGATCAAGGTCCCGGCCGATGTTGACGCCGAGGTGCACAGCCAGTCGGCGATCGGCGAGCTCTACGTGGCGCTGCTGCCGCGCAGTACCGGTGGCGAGATGCTGGCCGACGGTGACGTGATCCCGGTCGACCGGACTTCGGTGCCCCCGGACATCGGGAGTCTGCTCGATGCCACCAATCGGGGCCTCGCGGCGGTTCCGAAACCCGACCTCCGCACCGTCATTGACGAGAGTTACACGGCGGTGGGGGGATTGGGCCCGGAGCTGGCCCGAATCGTCAAGGGCGGTACGCAGTTGGCACTCGATGCCAAAGCTGAACTGGACTCGATGGTTGCCCTGATCAAACAGTCCAAACCGGTACTTGACGCGCACGCGGAGACAGCGGATGAGATTGGGGCCTGGGCCGCGAACTTGGCAACGATCACAGGCCAGCTGCGGAACCATGATTCGTCGTTGCGGGGTCTGCTCGCCAACACCCCCGCGGCTGCCGAGGAGGCCCGCAGCCTCATCGAGCGACTCCGGCCCACATTGCCGGTGCTACTGGCCAACCTGGTGAGCGTCAACCAAGTCGCGATTTCCTATCAGCCGGCTTTGGAACAGCTGTTGGTGCTGCTACCACAGGCCGTGGCGATGATGGGCGCACTGGCGATCGGGAACCTGGACACCAAACAGGATTACACCGGGATGTATCTGGACTTCAATCTCAATCTGAATCTGCCGCCACCGTGTAACACGGGATTCCTGCCCGCTCAGCAGCAACGATCGCCGGCGTTGGAGGATTATCCGGATCGCCCTGCCGGGTCTTTGTACTGCCGTGTCCCGCAAGATCATCCGTACCTGGCGGTTCGCGGTATGCGTAATCTCCCCTGCTTGACCGTGCCCGGTAAACGGGCGCCGACCGTCGAGATGTGCGAAAGCGACCAACAGTACGTACCACTCAATGACGGGTCCAACTGGAAGGGCGACCCAAACGCCACCACCACCGGCCAGTCGGTGCCGCAGGAATCGCCCGCTGTCGCGCAAGCTGATTCGAGTCAGAAGTCGGCCGTGCCTGTAGGTGTCGCCAGGTATGACCCGGAGACGGGAGATTACCTCGGTCTGGATGGCCGGCTCTACAGCCAGGCCAACCTTGCCGCGACGATGCAACAGCCCACGCTCGAGAAACTGTTGCTGCCAGAAGGAGCGGGATGACAGCCATGCGCTCTCGAGGCTGTTGCGGCGCCGGGGCCTCGGCCCGGTTTGCGTCGACACCAGGCGAATACGTAGTTCGACTGTGGTACGTACGGATGCCTCAACGCATACAAACGGGCAGCGTTCACCCGAATGCCACACGAATAGTGCACGGACAGTCTGGATTTCAATCGGCAGGAGGTATGTATGGTCAGCGCGGTCAGTAACGCGAGCGCAGCGGAGCTCATCACCGATCTGGTGGTCGGAGGCATTGCCGACCCCTACCCGCTCTACGAGCAGCTCAGGGAGATGGGCACCGGGGTCCACTGGTCGGATGTCCTCGGCGGATGGGTGGCCACTCGCTATGACGACGTGAAATCGATGGTCACCAGGTCTGCTGAGTTTTCCAGCGACACCTTCTATGACGGTGCGCCCAGTGCGCACAACCCCGAGGACTCCGAGCACCGCCGCTTCATTTCGATCAGTTCGCGCCAGTTCATCTTTCAAGATCCGCCTGTGCACACCCGGATCAGGTCGATCTTCCGTCACGCATTCACCCGAACCTCAATAGCGCGCTGGCGTCCGATGATGGAGGAAGTCACCGACGAGGTGCTGGCACGTTACCAGCCTGGTGAGGAACTCGACATAATGCCGCACTTCGCAGCGGACATTCCGGTGGCGGTGATCGCGTCGATTCTTGGTGTGCCCAAAGATAAATGGGCAGAGTTGCGGCATTGGTCCGAAGCCTACGGCCGCACCCTTGATCCAGGTGTTCAAGGGAACCTGCGAGACTCGTCGATCCGCATCGCGCTGGAGATGATGGATTACCTGTCCGATCTGGTGGCGCAGCGTCGAGCCGATCCGCGGGACGACTTGATCACACTGATCGCGACCACCGAGGCCGACGACGGTGGTTGTCTCACGGATGAGGAGGCCATCTCACAGATCACTCTGCTGCTGGCGGCCGGCAACGACACCACCACCGCGCTGATCGGTAGTGCGATGACCATCATGATCGACCGACCGGACGTCAAAGCGGCACTCCTCGACGATCCAGCCCGGATAGCCGGAGCGATCGAGGAGATGCTGCGCTTCGATCCGCCGTTCCACTTGAACTTCCGCAAGGCAAAGGCGGATGCCGAATACGGTGGCCAACAGATCCGAACGGGTCAGATGTGCTTTCAGGTGATTGCTGCGGCCAATCGCGATCCGCGTCAGTTCGACAATCCCGGGGTCATCGACATCGATCGGGATGCCTCCCGGCATCTGGCCTTCAGTCACGGCATCCATCACTGCGTGGGTGCGCCGCTGGCTCGGATGGAAGGGGAGGTGGTGCTGCGCAAGCTTCTGGAGCGGTTCCCAGACTTTGCCGCGGGCACGGCACCGGCAGCGCGACGCACGCACAACATTCTTGCGCGCACCTGGAATTGCCGCCCGGTGACGCTGTGAGGGGCGAAGCGCCATGCGAGTGATCGTGCATTCGGACTTTTGTATGGCCAGCGGAAGCTGTCAGCGCATTGCACCAACGGTGTTCGGGTTCTCGACCGAAGGCTGGGTGAGCCTGCTCGATGAACACCCGGGTGACGAGCAGCGCACTGCCGTGCGGCAAGCCGCCGACATCTGTCCCGTCGGCGCCATCGAAATCATCGAAGAACCGGGCCACTGAAGAAAGGGTGGAGGACCAGTCATGGCCAGTGGGCATGATAAACGCATAGGGGTGCTGCTCGGCAGCACTACACCACCGGAAAGCATTGCAGAGCTGTCTAAGTGGGTGGAGGACAGCGGTTACCGAGAGCTGTGGATCCCCGAGGACTACTTCTTCCTCGGCGGAGTGTCGGCCGCGGCCATCGCTCTGGGGGCAACCACAGACATCCGGGTAGGGATCTCGGTGGTGGCGTCGGTGGTGCGGCACCCAGCACTGCTGGCTATGGAGATAGCCACCCTGGCAAGGGCTTACCCCGGCCGGGTCGCTCCTGGCATCGGTCACGGGGTACCCGCATGGACCGCACAGATGGGATTGACGGTTCGCTCGCCGATGAGTGCGCTGCGCGAAACCATCACCGGGGTTCGGCAGCTCCTGAGCGGCCAGACTGTGACCGACGACGGTGCGGTGCACCGCTTCTCGGGAGTCACTCTGACCCACCCTCCGCACGATCCTGTCCCGCTGTACACCGGCGTACTCGGCGACAAAGGAGTGGCGCTGACTGGTGCACTGGCCGATGGCCTGGTTGTCAGTGTGCTGGCCCCGCCGGACTATGTTGCCGCGACCCGGGCCAAGCTCGACAAGGCGGCCGCCGAGGCCGGCCGGGACATCCGCCCAGATCTCGTGGTGCTGTGTGCGGTCAACGTTGCCCGTGATCCGGTCGCCGCGGCGAGCACCAGAGCCGATATCCGACCCGTTCTCAGTTTCTACCTCGCCGCGACGGGTCCGAACCCGATGCTGGCCGCCATCGATGGGAACGATCGCCTGGCCGACATGTTGGCGCGCGGCGGCAGTGAGACTGTCGCTGCCGAAATGCCCGACGAGTGGGTTGATCTCTTGTCGGTGACGGGCACTCCAGCTCAAGCGCAGGCAGCGATCGACCGGCTGTTCGACGCCGGCGCCGACAAGGTCGTCGTCGTCCCGATCGTGGAATCCAATGGCCGGGAGTCACTATCGGCCATCGCGACGCTACTGGCCTGACCCCATCCACTTCGGCCAATCCGGCCAAATTCAAATCGCACTGATGGGAGTTTCCATGACCGATACCGATGCCGCAGCCGTGCTCGCGGTGCACCGCGGTTGGCTAGCGGCCAACATCGGGCTCGTCGCGGAGTCGATGATCGACTTCTTTCCAACTGGCCTGAACTATCTACAGTTCAACCTCAATGGCTTCACCTACAACGGTGTCGAAGACAAGGCGAAACTCTGGCGCAATCTGCAGGCCGTAGGTGCCAATATCGTCCGCATCGACGACGTAGGCGAGCCGGTTGTCGAGGTCTTCGGTGACGTCGCACTACTCACCTCCGAAGGTGAGTGCGAAATCGAGCTGCCCAGCCCGAGCGGGGGTCTGGACAACTCGGGACCAATGCGGTTCCGCAACACCGAGTTCTATCGCCGCGACGATGGCGCGGGTGCGCCTCAGTGGCGCATCTGGCACATGCATGTCAGTGAAGCGGCGCCCCACGGCACTCTGAAGCATGTGACCGAATGACTCCGTCGCTGACATCATTTCGGATCCAGGGTCCGGTCGGGGAACTGGCGGCAACCCGATCGGTGGTGGCCGGGACGGAGCCCACCATTGTGCTTCTCCACCCCGTCAATACCGCGAGCCTGGTGTGGCACCCGGTGATGCGGATGTCAGGTCTGTCGATGGTGGCACTGGATCTTCGCGGTCACGGTGACTCCGGGTACAGCGGCCCGTACACCGTCGAGGACGGTTACGTCCTGGACGTCCTGGCGTTGCTCGATGGGCTGAGCCTCGACGCCGTGCACCTTGTGGGTGGCTCGCTGGGCGGCACGATCGCCCTGGCGATGGCGGCGATATACCCGCAGCGGGTGCGCAGCGTGACCACCCTGGGATCAACGCTCGGCACCGGGGTCTCCGAGGCTGCCATTGCCGACATGACGGCCGCGATGCATGGTGCGGGAACACGGCGTTACTTCGAGGAGCTGGTGCCGCAGATCGTTGGTCCTCGATACCGGGGTGCACCGGATCTGGCTGAGACTGCCCGCGTCGCGGCAACACGGCCCGCTGCGGTGATCGAGGCCATCATGCGCGAGGCGTTCAGTGCCGACATCCGCCACCTGGCCGGACAAGTCCAGGCCCCGGTTCTGGCGGTCGGGGGTTGTGTCGATCCGACCTGCGCGCCCGAGATGTCCATTGAGATCGCAAGCCGGACAGGTGGTTCGTATGTCTTGCTCGATGATGTGGGGCATTTGCCGATGCTCGAGGTGCCGAATCGGATCGCCGAATTGATCGCCGCGCACAGCGGCTCAGCACAGACCGAGGTGAGGACATGACATATTCGATCGTCGCTCGCGATGAAACCACCGGAGAGCTCGGAATCGGTTCGCAGTCACACTTCTTCGGCGTCGGCCGGCTGGTTGGCTGGGGTGAGGCGGGGGTCGGCGTGGTCGCGACCCAAGCGTTTGTCAACGTGGACTATGGTCCGATGGCTGTCGCCGCCATGCGGGCAGGCGCAACAGCGCGTACCGCGCTCGAACGGGTGACCTCGACGGACCCACTGTCGGAGTATCGACAGCTCGCCATCGTCGACGTCCACGGCGAGGTGGCATCGTTCACCGGTCAGCGCTGCGCTCCGGCAGCCACCGGTCTGCTCGGGGAAGCTGTTGCGGTACAGGGCAACATGCTGGCCAGCGAACTGGTCTGCCATGACATGCTCGATGCCTATCGAGGTGCCACCGGCCCGCTGGCGGAGCGCCTTCTGACTGCGATGCACGCCGCCGAGGCGGCTGGCGGCGATGTACGGGGTTCGCAGTCGGCGGTGTTGCGGGTCCTGGGTGCTGAGCGTTCGGACGCGCCTTGGCAACACGTGAAGATCGACATCCGTGTTGACGATCACCCCGATCCGGTCTCCGAACTCGGCCGCCTGTTACCGCGCCACCGCGCATTCGATGTCATCGGTGAGGTGATTTTTGCCCAAGACCTGATGATCGGGCCCTTCCAGAACGTCTCCGGTGAAGTGTTGCGCGACAAGCTCGCCGGGCTCGGGGAGGCAGAGACGCTACTGGGTGACGACAACCGTGAAGCACAGTTCTGGCGAGCTGTGCTGATGGCGCGCAGCGGGGACCGGACGGGCGCGAAGGAGTCGTTCGCGGACCTGTTCGCACATCGCCCTGCGCTGCGGGAGTTTCTGGCAGGAATCGCGCCACTGGGATTCCTCGCCGACGCAGAGGATTACCTGTGAACGACGCCGAGTTGGCAGCAGCCGCCGTCGACGGATGGCGCTGCGCGCAACTGGCCGCGGCGATGGTGCGATGTGACACCCGAAATCCACCGGGTGACGAAACATCGATCTTGCCGTTGTTGAGCGACACGTTGTCCAGACTGGGCGCGTCGGTGGAGATATTCGAGGCGGCACCGAAGCGGACTTCGCTATTGGCCAGCGTCACCGGAACCGGACCGCCAGGCCGGCCGACGCTGCTGGTCAACGGTCACCTGGATGTGGTGCCCGTGGTGGAGTCGGAGTGGACGCTGCCGCCGTTCGGTGGGGTGATCCGTGATGGCCGCCTATACGGCCGCGGCGCCTGCGATATGAAAGGTGGTATCGCGGCAGCCATCGAGGGTCTGCGGGCCTGCTTGGACGCCGCTGTCCTGCCACGCTGCGACGTGACGTTCCATCTCGTCGCGGACGAAGAGACCGGCGGGCGATGGGGCACTGAAGCGCTGACAGCGGCCGGGCGGATTGCGGCGGACGCCGCTGTGGTGCCCGAACCCAGTGAGCTGCAGATCGGGGTGGCGGAGCGAGGGGTTCTGCTGGCGGAGATCACGGTGTCCGGCCGAGCGGCTCATGGCAGTGATCCCGGTGCGGGGCATTCGGCGATCGCTGATGCGGCACGGGTGGTCGAGGCCTTGCACGGCGCTGATTTCGGCGGCCCGGACCATCCGCTGCTGGGACGGCCCAGCTGCAATGTGGGCCAGATCGACGGCGGTACCGCACCCAATATCGTCGCCAGTTCGTGCGTGTTGCGCATCGACAGACGGGTGCTGCCCGGCCAGGCCTGCGAAGACGTGGTTGAGGAGCTGGAAGCGGTGATCAGACGTGCGGTGCCGGACATTGACTACACCTTCGAGGTGACGGCGTTCGCTGCGGGATCGGAGCTGGCATCCGACGATCCGTTCGTTGATTTGGTAGCACAGGCCACCGGCGATCGCAGCCCGGTACGAGGTCTGAATCTGGGTAGTGACGCGCGATTCCTGCGCAACGATCTGGGAATTCCGACCGTCGTTTACGGGCCGGGGTCGATCACCATGGCCCACCGCCGAGACGAATACGTGTTGATGACTGAGCTGCTCGAGGCGGCGATGACATTCGCTCGGCTGTTCGCCCGATTCGGGGGCGACCACACATAGCCGACGCCGTTGTCGGCATGAAGAACTGGAGAACGACTGAATGAAGCTGTCCTACGACGCTGGGCCGGTCGACGTGCCCATCCACCACGAGACCATCGGAGCCAACTTCGAGCGCACTGCGCAGCGGCATCCCGACGTCGAGGCGCTCGTCGACGTCGCCCAGGGCCTGCGCTATACGTATTCCGAACTCAACATCGAAATCGATGTGCTGGCACGAGGATTGATGGCACGGGGGATCGAGAAAGGCGACCGGGTCGGTATCTGGGCACCCAACTGCGCACAGTGGACGATCGCACAGTACGCGTTGGCCAAGATCGGCGCGATTCTTGTGAACATCAATCCCGCATACCGCACGCACGAACTGTCGTACGTGCTCAACCATTCCCGAACACGCACCCTGATCGCGGCGACGTCGTTCAAGTCCTCTGACTATGTCGCGATGGTCGAACAGGTTCGTGGCGAGGTTCCCGGCCTCACCGATGTCATTTTCATCGGGACGCCGGATTGGGATGTGGTGCGCGCGGGTGCGCGCTCGGTCGACGCGGAGCAACTACGTGCTCACGCTGCGCAACTCGTGGACACCGAAGCGGTCAATATCCAGTACACGTCCGGCACCACGGGCTTTCCCAAAGGCGCCACCCTGTCACATCGCAATATCGTCAACAACGGCTTCTTCACCACCGAACTCATCGGATTGGGTCCCGCCGACCGACTGTGTTTACCCGTGCCCTTTTACCATTGCTTCGGCATGGTGATGGGCAGCCTTGGCTGCACCACCCACGGCGCCACGATGGTGATCCCCGCGCCCGGCTTCGATCCCGCCGCCACATTGGCGGCGATCGAGGATGAGCGCTGTACCGCGCTCTACGGCGTACCGACAATGTTCATCGCTCTCCAGAATCATCCGGACTTCACTCGGCGTGACCTGTCGACGCTGCGGACCGGCATCATGGCGGGTTCCGTGTGCCCGGTCGAGGTGATGAAACGCTGTGTCAACGACATGAACATGTCCCAGGTTGCTATCGCCTACGGTATGACGGAGACCTCACCGGTGTCCTGCCAGACATTGATCGATGACAATCTGGAGCGCAGGACGTCATCGATCGGGCGGGTGCACCCGCACGTGGAGATCAAGATCGTCGATCCGGGCAGTGGCCGCACCGTGCCGCGCGGAGAACCGGGCGAATTCTGTACGCGCGGATACTCGGTGATGCTGGGCTATTGGGATGACCCCGAGAAGACCGCAGAAGCAGTCGATTCCGACGGTTGGATGCATACCGGCGACTTAGCGGTCATGCGTGAAGACGGCTATTGCGACATCGTCGGGCGCATCAAGGACATGGTGATCCGAGGTGGTGAGAACATCTATCCGCGCGAGGTCGAAGAGTTTCTCTACACCCATCCCGATATCGAAGACGCACAGGTCATCGGGGTTCCTGACGTGCGATACGGCGAAGAGGTCTGCGCCTGGATCCGGATGAAACCGGGACGGCCCGCTCTCGATGCCGCCGCCGTGCGATCCTTCGCCGCGGGCAGGCTGGCGCACTACAAGATCCCGCGCTACGTCCACGTCGTCGACGAATTTCCGATGACGGTCACCGGCAAGATCCGCAAGGTGGAGATGCGCGAGTACGCCGCCAGAATGCTCGGTGCCGCCGCCGAATAGCTTCGGGAAAGTTTCGGCGGCTCAGGCCATGGCAGCGAGCTTGCCCGCCAACCGCTCCACGTAGGCGGCAACCTCGTCGGCTGATTTATCGGGCAATCCGAACAGTGTCTCGGTGACCCCGATGTCGCGCCAGTGCGCCAATTTCTCTGGGACCGGCTTGAAGTCGAGCGCCACGATCTGCGGGGCTCCGTCGCGACCGGCGGCCGCCCAGGTGTCCTGCAGCAGCTTCACCGGCGCATCGATGTCGAAGTCGCGTGGGGTGGTGATCCAGCCGTCCGCGCTCCGGGCGATCCACTTGAAATTCTTCTCGGTGCCGGCCGCGCCGACCAATACCGGAATGTGCGATTGGACGGGCTTGGGCCAGGCCCAGCTCGGCCCGAACTTGACGAATTCACCGTCGTATTCGGCTTCTTCCTTGGTCCACAGCTCGCGCATGGCCTCGATGTACTCGCGCAACATCGTGCGCCGGCGGCCCGGTGGCACGTTGTGGTCCATCAGTTCGTCGGTGTTCCAGCCGAAGCCGACCCCGAGACTGACCCGCCCACCGGACAGATGGTCAAGGGTCGCAATCGATTTCGCCAGCGTAATGGGATCGTGCTCGACGGGCAGCGCCACCGCGGTGGACAGCCGCACTTTGGAGGTCACCGCCGACGCGGCGCCAAGGCTGACCCACGGATCGAGCGTTCGCATGTAGCGGTCGTCGGGCAGCGACTCGTCACCGGTGGTGGGGTGGGCGGCTTCGCGTTTGATCGGGATGTGCGTGTGTTCGGGCACATAGAAGGTCTTGAAACCGTGATCGTCGGCGAGTTTGGCCGCCGCCGCCGGGGCGATGCCACGGTCACTGGTGAACAGAACGAGCCCGTAATCCATGGGCTGCATTAGAACGGGTTGCCTACCCCCGAGCAAGGGGCCGTTTCAGTCGCCGAGACTGCACTTGTTCGCATGTGTCCTCGCGATTTGCGTACATCATCTGCAGTCTCGGCGACGATCCACAGCGGTGAATAGCGGGGGAGACTGGCGGTGCCGACGATGTCGGCGTGACGAAGCTCATCATGGCCGACGAGGCTCTTGCCGTCGGGGCAGTGACCAGGCGTGAGTTGGTCAGCCGATTCGTCAAGGTACATCGCAATGTCTATGTGCCTCGCGGTATCGAACTCACCGCCTATGACCGGGCCATCGCTGCCTGGATGTGGTCGGGCAGGCGAGCCAGCGTTGCGGGCGTTTCGGCGGCCGCACTATTGGGAGCCCGGTGGATGCCCGACGACGGACCTGCCGAACTGGTGCGTGCCCAGCATCGCAGCCCTCCCGACATCGTCGTGCATTCCGGTGCGCTTAGAGACGACGAGTTATGTACGACGCGGGGTATCAGTTGCACCACGCCCGCGCGCACCGCATACGACTTGGGGCGCAACTGCGCGTTCACCGTCGGAGTGATCCGAGTCGACGCTGTGCTGGCCGCGACGGGCATCAGTGTCGATGACGTCGCTGTGGTCGCCCGCCGAAACCCCGGCGCACGTCATATTCGGCGGCTACGTCGTGTCCTCGAAATCGCTGACGGTGGAGCGGAATCGCCGCAGGAGACGAGGTTGAGGTTGTTACTCGTACGCGCCGGCCTCCCTCGGCCCGTCACCCAGATTCCGATCTGCGATAGCGTCGGCCGCGTTGTCAGACGGATCGATTTGGGCTGGCCGCAGTGGAAAGTCGGGGTCGAATACGACGGCGCGCAACACTGGACTGATCCGGCGCAACACGCGGGTGACATCGACCGGCTCGAGTTCTTCGCCGACCTCGGCTGGCGCATGGTTCGGGTGAGCGCGAATCACCTTCGGAACCAACCCGAAGGCGTCGTCCGCCGCGCCGTGGCGGCGCTGCTCGCAGCGGGCTGTGCCGAGACTGCAGTTGTTGGCTTCCCCACTCGCGATTGGCGTACAACACCTGCACTCTGGGCGAGTTAAAGGGGTGACCCTGGCGAAGACCGCAACGACGATAGGCCAACATGACGACCGAGCGCATCGCCGACCAAGTGAAATTTGCCTACTGGGTTCCCAACGTCAGTGGTGGCCTGGTGACCAGCACCATCGAGCAGCGCACCGACTGGAACTACGACTACAACGTCAAGCTTGCGCAGACCGCCGAGAACAACGGCTTCGAGTACGCGCTGTCCCAGGTCCGCTACGAGGCGAGCTACGGCGCTGAATTCCAGCATGAGTCCACCAGCTTCTCGCTGGCACTGCTGCTGGCCACCCAGCGCCTCAAGCTCATCGCCGCCGTCCACCCGGGCCTGTGGCAGCCAGGTGTCCTGGCCAAGCTCGGCGCCACCGCCGATCACCTCTCGGGTGGCCGCTTCGCCGTCAACGTGGTCTCGGGCTGGTTCAAGGACGAGTTCACCCACCTGGGCGAGCCGTGGCTGGAGCACGACGAACGCTACCGGCGCAGCGCCGAGTTCCTGCAGGTGCTGCGCAAGATCTGGACCGAGGACGACGTGGACTTTCGCGGCGACTTCTACCGCATCCACGACTTCACCCTCAAGCCCAAGCCGCTGAACACGCCGCAGCGGCCCAATCCCGAGATCTTTCAGGGCGGTAACTCGACCGCCGCGCGGCGCAATGGTGGTTATTACGCCGACTGGTACTTCTCCAACGGCAAGGATTTCGACGGAGTCACCGAGCAGCTCGTCGAGGTCCGCGACCATGCCCGTGATGCGGGCCGGGAAGTCAACTTCGGGCTCAACGGGTTCATCATCGCCAGGGACTCAGAAAGAGAAGCGAAAGAGGTCCTCAGGGAGATCATCGCCAAGGCGAACCGGCCCGCGGTTGAGGGTTTCCACGCCGCGGTGCAGCAGGCCGGCAGTTCTACCGCCGACAAACGCGGCATGTGGGCCGATTCGACGTTCGAGGATCTGGTTCAGTACAACGACGGATTCCGAACTCAGCTGATCGGGACACCTGAGCAGATCGCCGAACGCATCTCCGCATACCGCAAGCGTGGTGTGGACCTCATCCTCGGTGGCTTCCTGCACTTCCAGGAGGAGATCGAGTACTTCGGTGCCCGTGTGCTGCCGCTGGTGCGCGAAATCGAAGCCGCCGAAAGCGATTCGATCGGGGCGCCGCTGCAGGCATCTGCCTGACTCGTCACGGCCGTTTGCCAACTGGCTGTGTGACACGCCGATGGTCACGGCAGCCGCGGCGGTGTGCGCTAGCGTGGTGTGCGAACCGGGCCCGTGGGTCCGTTCGCGAGCCACAACCGACGCAGCGCCGCGGGGGACGCGCCGGCGTGACAAGGCTGAAGGAGAGGCAATGACTTACCCGCCCACAAACCCGGGCTACCCACCGCCGCAGCCACCCGGTCCTTACGGCGCTCCGGCGCCATCGTTCGGATCCGCCGAGGCCGGACCGAGCAAGCTGCCGTTGTACCTGAACGTCGCGGTTGTCGTGCTCGGCCTGGCTGCCTATCTGGCCAGCTTCGGGCCGATTCTCACGATCAAGGCCGAACTCGGGCCCTTCGGGGGTGCCGAACTCAGCGGCGGCGGTGGCGGCTACCCGGTCCTCGCGACGCTCGTCGCCGCGCTGTTGGCAGCGGCCAGCCTGCTGCCCAAGGCCCGGGACTACAGCGGTGTCATCGCCACCGCATCGGCCATCGCGCTCCTGACGTCGATTGCCCAGGTTGTCGCCAAACCGACCGGCTTCTCCGTCGGTTGGGGACTGTGGGTGATGATCGCCTTCGCCCTGCTGCAGACCGTCGCCGCGGTGGCGGCGCTACTGCTGGAAGCCGGAATCATCACGGCTCCGGCACCTCGACCCCGCTACGACCAGTTCGGTCAGTACGGCCCTCCTCCCGGCGGCTACTACGGCCAGCCCGGCCCCCAGGGCCCGCCGCCGGGTATCCCGCCCCGCCCGGGATACCCCTCGCAGTACGGCGGCGGCTACGCGTCCGGCCCGTCGACCGGTGGTTTCGGTCCGCAGAGCGGTCCGCCCACCCCGCCGACCGGTTTCCCGAGCTTCAGCCCCCCGCCGTCGCCCGGTCAGCAGCCCTCCGCGCAGCCGGATCAACCTCAGGCGCCGTCATCGTCGCCGTCATCGGGTCCCACCCCGTCGTAACCGGGCGCTCGACGCGCAACATGTCTGACGGGCGCGTCGAGTGACACGGATGGAGGACACGCGACCAGTCGGGGCGCGCCAGGCACGTGACCTGGTTCGGGTCGCATTCGGCCCGTCGCTGGTGGCGCTGGTGGTGATCGCGGCGGTGACACTGCTGCAGCTCGTCATCGCCAACAGCGATATGACGGGCACTCTCGGTGCCATTGCCAGCATGTGGCTGGCCGTGCACCAGGTGCCCGTCTCGATCGCCGGGCACCAGCTGGCGGCGCTGCCACTGCTGCCGGTGCTGCTGATGATCTGGGGTACTGCGCGCACCACGGCGCGTGCGACTTCGCCGCGGGCCTCCTGGTTCGTGACCCGCTGGATCGTGGCCTCGGCGCTGGGTGGTCCGATGCTGTTCGCCGCGATCGCACTTGCCGTCATTCACGACGCCTCATCGGTGATCACCGAGTTGCAGACGCCGAGCGCGCTGCGTGCCTTCTCCGGCGTGTTGGCCGTGCATGCCATCGGCGCGCTGATCGGGGTGGGGTCACAGGTCGGGTGGCGCGCGCTGCGCGCCCTGCGGCTGCCCCTCTGGCTCGGCGACACCGTTCGCGCCGCGACGGCAGGCCTGCTGGCGCTACTGGGGCTGTCCGGTGCGGTCACCGCCGTGTCGCTGGTCGTGCACTGGGGCACCATGCACGAGCTGTACGCGGTGACGGATTCGCTGTTCGGTCAGCTCAGCCTCACGCTGTTGTCGGCGTTGTATGTGCCCAATGTGATCATCGGGACATCGGCGGTGGCGGTCGGTTCCAGTGCCCACATCGGCTTTGCGACCTTCAGCTCATTCACCGTGTTCGGCGGGGATATCCCCGCGCTGCCGATCCTGGCTGCGGTGCCCACGCCACCGCTTGGCCCGGTCTGGGTGGCGCTGCTGATCGTCGGCGCGGCCTCCGGGGTCGCGGTGGGTCAGCAGTGCGCCACTAGGCCGCTGCCCTGGCCGGCCGCGATGGCCAAACTCGCCGTCGCATCGTTGCTGGCGGCTGTCACGATGGTGGTCCTGGGCTACGCCGGCGGCGGACGGCTGGGCAATTTCGGTGAGATCGGGGTTGACCAGGCCACATTCGGACCTGCGGCGTTCTTCTGGTTCTTCGTCATCGGGGCCGTCACGGTCGTGATGACCGGCGGAGTCCTGCGTCGCCCCAAGCGAGTGAAGCCAGCCGCGCTGGTAGTCGCCGACGAGCCGGAGTTCGAGGACAACGACGAAGCACTGACCACGCCGATACTGCCGCTGGCCGACGAGCCCGAGCCTGAACTCCAGCCAGACCCCGAGCCCGAGCTGATGCCGTCGGCGCCGGCACCGCCGGTTCGGCCGGCGCCCGACCTCGAGGACGTCGAGGATTTGATGATCGTCGATGATGACATCGAGACCGGACCGCCCGATCGTTGAGCTAAGGGCGCTCGCGCAGCGTTACGTCAGCGGGCTGATGTTGTAGCTGATCCTGCCGTCCTCGGTATCGGTGACCGTCAGCCGATACGAGTGCTTTTCCTGGTTGGCCAGCGCGGTGCAGTCGATGCTGCTGTCGACCGTCCCGATCAGGTCCCCGGAGCATTGTGCCCAGGCCGGGCCGGGGCTCGTCGCGAGCTGGCTCACCAGGGATTCTTCGATTCGGGCCTTGAGTACCCGGGGCACCGCCGCTGCGGCTGCTGTTCGGCCAGCCGGGCTGGCCGCCGAGTTCCCTGGCACGCCAGGGGCCGCGACCGGGGCGTTGCAGTTCAGGGCCAACAAAGCCTCGCGACCGTTCGATGACTGCCGGTCGTGCTGTTGGGTCACGATGCAGTTGCCCCGGTCCACCCTTGCTCCGAACGTGTTGACGACCTGCGCGGTGTAACCCCATGAACGCAAGGTCGAGTTCGCTTCGTCAAAGGTCTTGCCGACGACGTCAGGGGATGCGTGGCCCACTGCGCAGGTGGCGACCGCCATCGCGAGAGCGATCGGTATTGCGGCGAACGCAGTTCGTGTCCTGAACACGTAAAACCTCCTCGGCGGCATTGCCGTGAGTTCCGGAAACGGGCTGCGCAAATACCCCTGCCCGCTGCTGTCCGATAGACCAACGCGATCGCCTGGGCCCGCAAGTCTCGTTGCAGATCCGACCATCCGTCAGTCCACAGCAAACTACCAGCTACTCGCAAACCATGCCATGAAGTTTGGCGAGCCAGTCCGAATGCGCCGCTCAACGCGCCGGTCAGAGCGGGATTACGCGATGGACAATGTGTCGGGGTAGGCGCGCACAGTTTGTCGCGGCTGGTGGCCGCACGTTGCAATTGCGTGATGTACGTAGTGGTTTCACGCGAGGGCATCGCCGCCCATCATCGTTTTCAGTGGCCAACGCCGGGTGTGCCCCTCCCGTTCGGTGGCGTCTTTGGGTGGCGGCGCCTGCTGGGGCCCGGCGATCGACACGATCGGAGTGCACGTCAGGTGGTCGGAATATGCCTTTCGCCGCGAACTCATTGACCGCGCGTGTGGGTGAAACGTTCGGCGTGCGGCAGCCGCCACCGGCAAGCCCCGCTAGGCTCATCGCCGTGCAGCAGCCCATCTACGTCCCCCCGAGCGCGCCGGCACGGCTCGTCGTCCTGGCGTCGGGGACCGGGTCGTTGCTGCGGTCACTGCTGACGGCCGCCGTCGGCGACTATCCCGCGCGCGTTGTCGCTGTCGGGGTGGACCGGGATTGTCCGGCCGTGGACATCGCACAGGCCGCGTCGATCCCCACCTTCTGCGTGCGTCTGAAGGATTACCCCGATCGCACCGCCTGGGACGCCGCGATCACCGATGCCACGCAAGCGCACAGCCCCGACCTCATCGTGTCCGCCGGTTTCATGAAAATACTTGGGCCGGAGTTTCTTTCGCGCTTTCTCGGCCGTGTCGTCAATACTCATCCGGCGCTGCTGCCGGCCTTTCCCGGCGCACATGCCGTACCCGATGCGCTGGCCTACGGGGTCAGGATCACCGGGTGCACCGTGCACCTGGTGGATGCCGGCGTGGATACCGGACCCATCCTGGCCCAGGAGGCGGTCGCGATCCTCGACGGTGACGACGAAGACACCTTGCACGAACGCATCAAGGTCGTGGAACGACGGCTGTTGGTGGACGTACTGGCCGCGCTGGCGACGCGTGGCGTGACCTGGAGTGGCAGAAAGGCGACCATAGGATGACCGCGGGGACATTGATTTCGAAGAGGCCGATCCGGCGCGCGCTGATCAGCGTGTACGACAAGAGCGGACTCATTCCGCTCGCTCAAGGTCTGCACGAAGCGGGCGTGGACATCGTCTCGACCGGGTCTACAGCCAAAACGATTGCTGATAAAGGCATTCCGGTGACCCCCGTGGAGTTCGTCACCGGCTTCCCCGAGGTGCTCGACGGCCGGGTCAAGACCCTGCACCCGCACATCCATGCCGGCTTGCTCGCCGACACCCGCAACCCTGCGCATATGCGGGCGCTCGAGGAGCTCAAGATCGAGCCGTTCGATCTCGTCGTGGTCAACCTCTACCCATTCACCGAGACGGTGGACTCGGGCGCCGAAGTCGACGAGTGCGTCGAGCAGATCGACATCGGTGGGCCCTCGATGGTGCGCGCGTCGGCCAAGAACCACGCCAGCGTCGCCGTCGTCGTCGATCCACTCGGCTACGACGGTGTGCTGGCCGCCGTGCGGGCCGGCGGCTTCACCCTGGCCGAGCGGCAGAAGTTGGCGGCGCTGGCTTTTCGGCACACCGCCGAATACGACGTCGCAGTGGCCAGCTGGATGGGTTCGGTGCTGGCCCCCGCAGAAGACGATGGGGGGAGACTCCTGCCGCCATGGTTCGGGCGCACCTGGCGCCGCACCTCGCAGCTGCGCTACGGCGAGAACCCGCATCAGCAGGCTGCGCTCTACAGCGACGACGGTGGTTGGCCGGGTCTGGCGCAGGCCGAGCAGTTGCACGGAAAAGAGATGTCCTACAACAACTTCACCGACGCCGACGCGGCCTGGCGGGCGGCCTTCGACCACGAGCAGACCTGCGTGGCGATCATCAAGCACGCTAACCCGTGTGGCATCGCGATCTCGTCGGTCTCAGTGGCCGACGCGCACCGCAAGGCTCACGAATGCGATCCGCTGAGCGCCTTCGGTGGCGTGATCGCCGCCAACTCCGAGGTCACTGTGGAGATGGCCGAGTTCGTTTCGGAGATCTTCACCGAGGTGATCATCGCGCCGGCCTACGAACCCGGAGCGGTGGAAATTTTGGCCCGCAAGAAGAATATTCGGGTGCTGGTCGCGTCCGAGCCGCCGGTCGACGGGGTGGAGCTGCGCCAGATCAGCGGTGGTCTGTTGATTCAAGAGCGCGACGCGCTCAACGCGCCCGGTGACGATCCGGCCAACTGGACGCTGGCCACCGGAACACCGGCGGATGCGGCCACCCTGCGCGACCTGCAGTTCGCCTGGCGCACGTGCCGCGCGGTGAAGTCGAATGCGATCGTGGTGGCCGCCGACGGAGCGACCGTCGGTGTGGGCATGGGCCAGGTCAACCGGGTCGACGCCGCCCGGCTTGCGGTCGAGCGCGGTGGCGACCGGGTGCGCGGTGCGGTCGCGGCCAGCGATGCGTTCTTCCCGTTCCCAGACGGGCTGGAGACGCTGACGGCAGTCGGGGTCAAGGCCGTCGTGCATCCTGGGGGTTCGGTGCGAGACGACCTGGTCACCGAAGCCGCCGCCAAGGCCGGTATCACGCTCTACCTCACCGGGGCTCGCCACTTCGCACACTGAGCGATAATTGCCATTGCGCCGACCGCGTAATGCCCTAGTGGCTCGGCAGTCGTAGCGTGGAGTGGTGACTTCACCTGACAACCTCCCCCGCACTGTCGGCGAACTGCGCGCTTCCGGACATCGGGAGCGCAGCGTCAAGCAGGAGATCCGGGAGAACCTCCTCACCGCGCTGGCCGAAGGCGATGAGGTCTGGCCAGGCATTTTCGGGTTCGAGGACACCGTCCTGCCACAGCTGGAGCGGGCACTGATCGCCGGACACGACTTCGTCCTGCTCGGCGAGCGCGGTCAGGGCAAGACCCGGCTGCTGCGGTCGTTGCAGAACCTGCTTGACGAGTGGACACCGGTGATCGCCGGGTCGGAACTCGGTGAGCATCCCTACACCCCGATCACCCCGCAGTCGATCCGCCGGGCCGCCGACTCCGGTGATGCGCTGCCGGTCGAGTGGCGGCACCGCAGCCAGCGCTACACCGAGAAGCTGGCCACCCCGGACACCAGCGTCGCGGACCTGGTCGGCGACATCGATCCGATCAAGGTCGCCGAAGGCCGTTCCCTCGGTGATCCGGAAACCATCGCCTACGGCCTGATCCCGCGGGCACACCGCGGCATCGTCGCGGTCAACGAGCTGCCCGACCTGGCCGAACGCATTCAGGTCTCGATGCTCAACGTGATGGAGGAACGCGACATCCAGGTGCGCGGCTACACACTGCGGCTGCCGCTGGACGTGCTGGTGGTCGCCAGCGCCAACCCGGAGGACTACACCAATCGTGGGCGCATCATCACCCCACTGAAGGACCGGTTCGGTGCTGAAATCCGCACGCACTACCCGCGTGAACTCGACGCCGAGGTGGGCGTCATCACCCAGGAAGCGCACCTGTCCGCACAGGTTCCGACTTACCTGATGCAAATCATTGCCCGCTTCGCTCGCTACCTGCGCGAGTCCAACTCCGTCGACCAGCGTTCCGGCGTGTCGGCGCGGTTCGCGATCGCGGCCGCCGAGACCGTCGCGGCGTCGGCCCGGCATCGCGGCGCGGTGCTGGGTGAGGACGAACCGGTGGCCCGGGTGGTCGACCTCGGCACTGTGATCGACGTGCTGCGCGGCAAGCTGGAATTCGAGTCCGGCGAGGAGGGCCGCGAGCAGGCGGTGCTCGAACACCTGCTGCGCCGCGCCACCGCCGACACCGCGCAGCGGGTGCTCGGCGGCATCGACGTCGGCCCGCTGGTGTCCGCGGTCGAGGGTGGCTCGGCGGTGACGACCGGCGAGCAGGTGTCGGCCAAGGATGTGCTGGCCGCGCTGCCAGACTTGCCGGTGATCGAGACGATTGCCAAACGGCTGGAGGCCGAGACCGAGGGTGAGCGCGCCGCCGCCCTCGAATTGGCGCTGGAGGCACTGTATTTGGCCAAACGCATCGACAAGGTGACGGGAGAAGGCGAAACCGTCTATGGCTAAGCGCCCGCACACGCATGACTCGAGGTATGCGGCTTATACCGGGGGGCCGGATCCGCTGGCCCCGCCGGTGGATCTGCGCGATGCGCTCGAGCAGATCGGGCAGGACGTCATGGAGGGCACCTCGCCGCGGCGGGCGCTGTCCGAGCTGCTGCGCCGTGGCACCAAAGGCACCAAGGGCGCCGATCGGCTCGCAGCGGAGGTCAACCGCCGTCGTCGAGAGCTGTTGAACCGCAACAATCTTGACGGCACCCTGCAGGAGATCAAACAACTGCTCGACGAAGCCGTGCTTGCCGAGCGCAAGGAGCTGGCGCGTGCGCTCGATGACGACGCCCGGTTCGCCGAACTGCAGATCGAAGCGTTGTCCCCGTCGCCGGCCAAGGCCGTCCAGGAGCTGTCCGACTACAACTGGCGCAGCCCCGAGGCGCGCCAGAAGTACGAGCAGATCAAGGATCTGCTCGGCCGGGAGATGCTCGATCAGCGGTTCTCCGGGATGAAGCAGGCTCTGGAGAACGCCACCGACGAGGATCGGCAAGCCGTCAACGAGATGCTCGACGATCTTAACGACTTGCTGGACAAGCACTCTCGCGGTGAGGACAGCGCGCAAGACTTTCAGAACTTCATGCGCAAGCATGGCCAGTATTTCCCGGAGAACCCGAAGAATGTCGACGAGCTGCTTGACTCGCTGGCCAAGCGGGCCGCAGCAGCCCAAAGGTTCCGTAACAGCCTGAGCCCCGACCAGCGCGCGGAACTGGATGCCTTGGCACAGCAGGCATTCGGTTCGCCACAACTGATGGATGCGCTCAACCGGCTGGATTCCCATCTACAGGCAGCCCGGCCGGGAGAGGACTGGAACAGCTCCTCGGAGTTCTCCGGCGACAACCCGCTGGGGATGGGGGAGGGGGCCCAAGCGCTCGCCGATATCGCCGAACTCGAGCAGCTCGCCGACCAGCTGTCGCAGAGCTACGCCGGGGCCACCATGGATGATGTCGATCTCGACGCACTGGCCCGTCAGTTGGGTGATCAGGCCGCCATCGATGCGCGGACACTGGCCGAGCTGGAGCGCGCACTGATGAATCAGGGCTTCCTGGACCGGGGCTCGGACGGGCAGTGGCGGCTGTCGCCGAAAGCAATGCGGCAACTCGGCCAAACCGCCCTTCGCGATGTCGCCCAACAACTTTCGGGACGTCACGGTGAGCGGGATACCCGTCGTGCCGGTGCGGCCGGTGAGTTGACCGGCGCGACCCGGCCGTGGGCTTTCGGCGATACCGAGCCGTGGAACGTCACTCGCACGCTGACCAACGCGGTGCTGCGGCAGGCCGGCACGGACACGTTGGGCGGCCCGCTACAGATCACCGTCGATGACGTCGAGGTGTCAGAGACCGAGACCCGTACCCAGGCCGCGGTGGCTCTGCTGGTCGATACCTCGTTCTCGATGGTGATGGAGAACCGGTGGCTGCCGATGAAGCAGACCGCGCTGGCGCTCAACCACCTGGTGAGCACGCGATTCCGATCCGATGCACTCCAGATCGTCGCCTTCGGCCGCTACGCCCGGACGGTGACCGCGGCCGAGCTGACCGGACTCGAAGGCGTCTACGAGCAGGGCACCAACCTGCACCATGCGCTGGCCCTGGCGGTGCGACACCTGCGTCGCCATCCCAATGCCCAGCCGGTGGTGCTGGTGGTCACCGATGGTGAGCCGACCGCGCACCTGGAAGATTTCGATGGCCAGGGCTCGTCGGTATTTTTCGACTACCCACCGCATCCGCGGACCGTCGCGCACACCGTGCGCGGATTCGACGAGGTCGCCCGCCTCGGAGCGCAGGTGACGATCTTCCGGCTCGGAAACGATCCGGGTCTGGCGAAGTTCATCGACCAGGTTGCTCGACGGGTGGAAGGCCGAGTCGTTGTTCCCGACCTGGACGGGTTGGGCGCGGCGGTCGTCGGCGACTACTTGAGGTCGCGTCGTCGCCGTCGCTGAGCCGAGAGTGGCGAGCGTTCAGCAAATCTTTTCGGCGAATGCGTGCTTGGCGGCCTGCTATTCGGAGCGCAAAAGCGCGTGGCAAACCCGGATATTATTGACGTCAACGTTCTCCGGTATGGGGCCCTAGCGAACACGTGCCGGATAGTATTTACGCGGGCGTTACAACGCTGTGAACCGGCTACTCGACACCTGTCGACCGGGCGTGATTGGTGTGACTGATGCGAATTTTGAAGGCGGTGGATTTCACTCGTTCCGCTTGCTGAAGGGCAAACAGCCCCCTAGTATCTATCAGGATCTTCTAAGATTTGCATCAGCAAAGCATCGAGTTCGTCACGACCCTGGCGAACCGCACCAACAAGGGGAACTAGCAATGGCGTCACGAACTCGGCCTTTCCTGATGACCGGCGCGGCACTGGCCAGCGCCGCTGCCATCGTCGCCGCGACACCGGCACTCGTGCCGACCCACGACCTCGCGGTCGGGGCACCCACTCCGCTGAAGTTGTCGACAGCCCAGGTTGAGCTGACGGCGATCACCGACATCACCCTTCAGGGCATCAACGACGCTTACTGGTTTGGCTGGGGTGGCTACATCACCAGCACCAACACCTACTACCCGGGCGTGAGTGATGTTTACGTCTCCGGCGCCGCGGGTGTCTTGTACTACCTGGTCGACAACGCCGTGGAGTCGTTCGTCCCCGGATTCGACCTCGACAACTACTACTTCGAGATCGGCGCGCCCTCGTTGCCTTACGTGGCCGCCGGTGAGCTGTTCGGTACCAGCTCGCCAATCTTCCAGGCCGCGCAGTCGGTGTTCTACTACGGCGTCCCGAACGTCATCAACTCGATCGTCGCCTCCGCGACTCAGTTGGTGCCGCAATTCAACATCGGTCCGGTCAAGCTTGGGCAGGGATACCTGGCCGGCCTGTTCTTCTACGGCCAGACGCCGGACTATAACTCCACCACAGGCACCGGGTTCGCCTACAGCACCAACGGGCTGGCGGCCATCTTCGCCTACATCTCGACGTCGATCTCGGACAACCTGCCCTCGGCCGCGGCCCTCACCTCGTTGAGTGGTGCCTCGAGCGCGGCAGCGGCCGCGATCGAGACGGTCGTCAAGGATGTCGAGGGCGCTGTCACGTCCGCGACCTCGTCCACCACCGCATCGGCGGCGGCGAAGGCGAGCTCCAAGACGGCGGCGGCTGCCGAGGTCAAGACCGAGTCCACGGGGACCACGACCTCGACCGAGGGCACCTCGGCCACCGAAGGTTCCTCGACCGAGGGCACGTCCTCGACCGAGGGCTCCTCGACTGAAGGTTCGTCGACTGACGGTTCCTCGACCGACGGTTCTTCGACCGGAAGCAGCACCTCCACCGGTGTCGCATCGTCGGCGAAGCCCGCGACGACGACCACCCCGAAGACGACGACCAAGCCGGCCAAGCCGCAGAACCCGCTCGCCAAGATCGGCAAGCAGATCTCGGATGCGCTCAGCGGTGGCAAGAAGACCAAGTCGAGCTCCTCGAGCGACTCGAGCAGCTCCAGCTCGGGGAGCGATTCGGGCGGCTCCAGCACGGGCGGCAGCGCCAAGTAGCAGACCATCAACAAGACTTCGGCCCCTTCCGGAATGGAAGGGGCCGAAGTCTTGTGTGGGTCGGGTCGGCTAGCGAGCTTGTTGCTCGGAACCGCCAGGCTTGCGGTTCTTTCGTTTGACGCCCACCCCGCCCCACAACGAGAAGCCCCGGATGGTGACCTTCGGTGCGCCGGGCGTACCTGTGCCGTCGACGTTGTGGTCAAAACCGCCCATCACGCCGAGCCCGTGGACTTCCAGGTTGATCTCGGGCGGCAGCAGGATGGTCTGCCCGCCCATGATGGAGTACGCGTGGATCTCCACGGTGGCTGAGGTGAAGTCCGCGTAGCGCAGGTCGACGACACCGCCGCCGAACAAGGTGAACGTCGTGATCCGGCCCGGCACATTCCATCGGCCGCGGCGTTCGAAGCCGCTCAAGATGGCCAGCAACAGGGTCTTCGGCGCCGGTTTGGATGCGCCGCGCCGGTGCGATGTGTCGGCTTCCGGCAAGTCTTCGGTGAGGCGATCCAGTTCCTCATAGGTCTGCGCGGCATAGGCCTTCGTCAGCCGCTGCTCGTACTCGCCGAGTTGCAGACGTCCCCTGGACGCGGCCTCGGTGAGCAGCTGAGCAACCTGGATGCGATCCGTGTCAGCGGCCCGCGTCGTCGCGTCCCGTGGTGTCAAATTGCTCATCGCCTACGAGGGTACGACTCTGGATGGCAACCGCAAGAGTGTTCGCTGATCTCTCACAGTGGTGTTATCGCAGCCAGCGGGGTGGGCGTTTCTCCAGGAACGCCAGCATCCCTTCCCGCGCTTCCTCGGAGACGAACAACCGCGCCGATTCCTTTGCCAACCGCTCGGCGTCTCGGTCGAATCTGGCCAGCACATCGGCCGTGGTCAGGGCTTTTGATGCGGCGAGGCCCTGGGGTGATCCCCGGCCAAGGTCGGCCACGATCCCGGCTACCGTGGCTTCGATGTCGTCGGAGGCAAGAGTGATCAGCCCGATCTCGGCGGCGGTAGCCGCGGTGAACGTCTCACCCGTCAGGTAGTAGCGGGCGGCCGCGCGGGGCGACATCTTCGGCAGCAGCGTCAGGGAGATGATGGCTGGTGCCACTCCGATGCGCGCCTCGGTGAGCGCAAACGTGCTGCGCGGGCCCGCGACCACGATGTCGCAGGCTCCGACCAGGCCTAACCCGCCGGCACGGACATGGCCGTCGATGGCCGCCACCACCGGCACCGGCGACTCAACGATCGCGCGCAGCGTGAAAGCCAGTTCACGAGCCCGGGCGACGGTGGACTCCGTCGGATCTCCGTCGGATGCTTCGCTCAGATCGGCGCCGGCACAGAACGTGCCGCCGGTGTGGCCGAGCAGCACTGTTCGCACCGCGGGATCGGCGGCCGCATCCCTCAGCCCAGAGTGCAGCTGCTCCACCAGCCGGGTGGACAGCGCATTGCGGTTGTCCGGTGAGTCCAGCGTCAACCGGGCGACGTGACCGTCGACGGCATAGGTGACCAGTGGGGTCATGTCATTTCCCATGTCGCTTCGCTCCTGCCCGCCGCATGTCATTCCCCATGTCGCTTCGCTCCTGCCCGCCGCTTCTCAGTACGACCGCGGCAGGCCCAGCGAAGTCTGGGCGACGAAGTTCAGAATCATCTCGCGGCTCACCGGGGCGATACGTGCGAGCCGCGAAGCGGTCAGCATCGATGCGACGCCGTATTCCTTGGTCAGCCCGTTGCCGCCGAGGGATTGCACGGCCTGGTCGACGGCCCTGGTCGACGCCTCGCCCGCGGCGTACTTGGCCATATTCGCCGCCTCGGCACAACCCAAATCGTCGCCGTGGTCGTACAGCGTGGCCGCCTTCTGCATCATCAGTCTGGCCAGTTCAAGCTCGATGTGGTTCTGCGCCAACGGATGAGCGATGCCCTGGTGGGCGCCGATCGGCGTCTTCCACACCTGGCGAGTCTTCACGTAGTCGGTTGCCCTGCTGACCGCGAAGCGACCAACACCAATCGCGTTGGCGGCACCCATGATCCGTTCCGGATTCAGCCCCGCAAAGAGTTGCGCGATCGCGGCGTCCTCCGAGCCCACCAGGGCGTCGGCCGGCAGGCGGACGTCGTCGATGAACAGCGAGAATTGGTTCTCCGGGCTGACGATCTCCATGTCGATCTTGGTGAACGTGAACCCCGGGGCGTCGGTGGGCACGATGAACAGCGCCGGCTTCAGGTTGCCGGTCTTGGCGTCTTCCATCCGGCCCACGACAAGCACCGCCTGAGCTTGATCGACACCTGAGATGTACACCTTCGCACCCGACAGGATCCAGTCGCTGCCGTCTCGGCGCGCGGTGGTGGTGATGCGGTGCGAGTTCGAACCCGCGTCGGGTTCGGTGATGGCGAACGCCATGGTGATCGAACCGTCGGCGATTCCGGGCAGCCAGCGCTGCTTCTGCTCGTCGGTGCCGAACTTGCTGATGATCGTGCCGTTGATGGCCGGTGAAACGACCATCATCAGCAGTGAACAACCGCCTGCCGCCATCTCGTCCATGACCAGCGACAACTCGTACATGCCCGCACCGCCGCCACCGTATTCCTCGGGCAGGTTGACCCCGATGAAGCCGAGTTTTCCTGCCTCGGACCATAATTCGTCGGTGTACTCGCCGGCGCGTGCCTTCGCCAGGTAGTACTCCTGGCCGTAGCTCGACGCCAGCGCCGCGACCGCCTTACGCAACTCCTGTCGTTCGGCGCTCTCGATGAAGCCGGTGTCGCTCTTCAAGACGGTCACAGCTCTCCTTCTGTGTTGTTTTCGTTCTCCACCCGGGCAAGGACCGTCCCCACGTCGACCTGCTGGCCGACGCAGACGTCGAGTTGGGTCACCACACCATCGGCAGGGGCGGTGATGGTGTGTTCCATCTTCATCGCTTCCAGCCAGACCAGCGGCTGGCCCAGTGTGACCGTGTCGCCCAGTGCCGCGCCGAGCCGGATCACCGCGCCAGGCATCGGTGCCAGCAGCGATCCCTTCTCGACTGTCGAGCCCGGCTCGGGGAACCTCGGTGCGGCAGTCAGCTGCACCGCACCCAGCGGTGAGTCGACGAAAATATCGGTGCCATAGCGGCTTATCGCGTACGCCGTAGCCACCCCGCCACCGTCGGCGAGCACCACTTGGCCCGGCAGTGCCGACACAAGTGTCACGCCGTCGTCGTCGGGCAGTACCAGGCCATCGCGGGTCAACCGATAGGAGACGTGGTGCTCGTGCTCGGTGGCGTCCAGGTAGGTCTTGTGTTGGTTTCCCGATACGACATTGCGCCAGCCGCTCGGGATGTCGCCCAGCACCGTGGCCGTGGCGCGATTATCGGCGGCGTCGGCCAGTGCGGCAGCCACGGCCGCCAACCGGGTTGTCCGGGCGTCGGCCAGCGGTCGGGCCAGCTCGGTCAACCCGTGGGTGTCGAAGAACGCGGTATCGGTGGCGCCGTCCAGAAAGGCCTGGTGCCGAAGGACGTTGACCAGCAGATCACGATTGGTGCGAACACCGTGCAGGCGGGTACGGGCAAGCGCGTCGGCGAGCACCTGCGCAGCCCGTCGCCGGGTCGGTGCGTACGAGATCACTTTGGCCAGCATCGGGTCATAGTGGATCGATACGGCCGAGGAGTCGCCGATTCCGGAGTCCAGCCGGACGCCGACGCCGGTAAGCAGGCCGAAAGATGTTCCTGCGCCGGGAACCTCGAATCGATGAATGTGGCCAGCCTGGGGTTGCCAGCTACGGGCCGGGTCTTCGGCGTAGATCCTGGCCTCGATGGAATGCCCGTGGGCCGCGGGCGGCTCCGCGTCGAGTCGCTCACCGTCGGCTACCGACAGTTGGAGCTCCACTAGATCCAGGCCAGTGGTCAGTTCGGTGACGGGGTGCTCGACCTGCAGCCGGGTGTTCATCTCGAGGAAGTAGAACTCGCCGTCGTCGTCGGCGAGGAACTCCACCGTGCCCGCCCCGGTGTAGCGGATTGCCCCCGCAGCCAGCCTGGCCGCCGCAAACAGCCTTTCGCGCATGCCCGCAACGCGTTCAACCAGGGGCGAGGGCGCTTCCTCGATGATCTTCTGGTGCCGGCGTTGAATGGAGCACTCCCGCTCGCCGACCGCCCAGACCGTGCCGTGCTCGTCGGCGAGCACCTGCACCTCGACATGGTGGCCGATGGGCAGATAGCGCTCGCAGAATACCGTCGGATCGCTAAACGCCGATTGGGCTTCCCGGCTCGCGGCCTGCACCTCGCCGGACAGCTCGGACAGCTCGGTGACGACCCGCATGCCGCGTCCTCCGCCACCCGCCGATGCCTTCACCAGCACCGGCAGCTCGGCCTGAGTGACTTTCTCCGGGTCGAGTTCGTCGAGAACTGGAACTCCAGCGGCGGCCATCATCTTCTTGGCCTCGATTTTGGAGCCCATTGACGCGATGGCGGCCACCGGCGGCCCTATCCAGGTCAGCCCCGCGTCGATGACGGCGCTGGCGAAATCGGGGTTTTCGGAAAGGAACCCGTAGCCGGGGTGGATGGCGTCGGCGCCCGACGCCTTCGCTGCCGCGATCAACTGGGCGGCGTCGAGGTAGCCCGAACTACCGTCGAGTCGCACCCGGGCGTCGGCCTCAGCGACGTGGGGTGACTGTGCGTCGGGGTCGGTGTAGACGGCCACTGTGGCAATTCCGAGCCGGCGGCAGGTGGCAAAGACGCGGCGGGCGATCTCGCCACGGTTGGCGACGAGAACTCGAGTAATCATCGAGACCTTCACATCCGGAAGACGCCGAAGTTCGACGTCCCCTCGATCGGTGCATTGGCTATGGCGGACAAGCACATTCCAAGCACGGTGCGGGTGTCGCGGGGATCGATCACCCCGTCGTCGTAGAGCCGCCCGGACAGGAACATTGGTAGCGATTCGGCCTCGATCTGCGCCTCGACCGCGGCTCGCAGTGCGGCGTCAGCGGCGTCGTCCACGATGCCGCCGCGGGCCTCGGTGGCCGCGCGGTTGACGATCGACAGGACGCCCGCCAGCTGGGCGCCGCCCATCACCGCGGACTTGGCGCTGGGCCAGGCGAACAGGAATCGGGGATCGTAGGCACGGCCGCACATCCCGTAGTGGCCGGCGCCATAGGACGCGCCGATCAGCAGGGAGATGTGGGGGACCCGCGAGTTGGACACGGCATTGATCATCATCGAGCCGTGCTTGATCATCCCGCCTTCCTCGTAGGCCTTCCCCACCATGTAGCCAGTCGTGTTGTGCAGGAACAACAACGGTGTGTTGGACCGGTTGGCCAGCTGGATGAACTGGGTCGCCTTCTGGGACTCCTCGCTGAACAGCACACCGCGGGCGTTGGCCAGGATGCCCACCGGATAGCCGTGCAGGGTGGCCCAGCCGGTGACCAGCGAGGCCCCATACATCGCCTTGAACTCGTCGAAGTCGGAGCCGTCGACGATGCGGGCGATCACCTCGCGGGGATCGAACGGGATTCGCAGATCAGCTGAGACGATACCCAGCAACTCGTCGGGGTCGGCAAGCGGCGGGATCACCGTTCGGGGCGTGGGACCCTGTTTGGTCCAGTTCAGCCGGGCCACGATACGACGCCCGATGCGGATGGCATCGAGCTCGTCGGCGGCGAAGTAGTCGGCCAAACCCGATACCCTGGCGTGCATTTCGGCCCCACCGAGGGATTCGTCGTCGGCCTCCTCGCCGGTGGCCATCTTGACCAGCGGGGGACCGGCCAGAAAGACCTTCGACCGTTCCTTGATCATCACGACGTGATCGGACATCCCTGGGATATAGGCGCCGCCGGCGGTGGAGTTTCCGAACACCAGCGCGATCGTGGGGATACCTGCGGCAGAGAGCCGGGTCAGGTCCCGGAACATCTGCCCACCCGGGATGAAAATCTCCTTCTGGGTGGGCAGATCGGCACCGCCGGACTCGACCAGAGAGATCACGGGCAGCCGGTTGGAGAATGCGACCTGGTTGGCCCGCAGGATTTTCTTCAGTGTCCAGGGGTTACTGGTGCCGCCCTTGACCGTGGGATCGTTGGCGATCAGCAGACATTCGACGCCCTCCACCACCCCGATGCCGGTCACCAGACTGGCGCCGACCTGGAAGTCGCTGCCGTAGGCCGCCAGTGGGCACAGTTCCAGGAACGGCGAATCCGGGTCGACCAGTAGTTCGATGCGTTCGCGGGCGGTGAGCTTGCCACGACTGTGATGCCGGTCCACGTATTTGGGGCCACCACCGGCCAGTGCCTTCGCCAGTTCGCCATCGATCTCGGCGAGCTTTTCCACCATGGCCTGCGCCGCCTCGACATACGTGGGCGATTTCGGGTCGAGGGTGCTGCGCAGCTGACTCATGCCTGGTATCCAAGTGCCTTGGCGGCCAGGCCGGTGAGGATTTCAGTGGTTCCGCCGCCGATACCCAGGATCCGCATATCCCGGTATTGGCGTTCGACTTCGCATTCGCTCATGTAGCCCATCCCTCCGAACAGTTGCACGGCCTGGTGGGCCACCCATTCGCCGGTCTCCACTGCGGTGTTCTTGGCGAAGCACACCGCAGCGATCAAATCCATCTCACCTGAGAGCTGGCGCTCCACCACATTGCGCGAGTACACCCGCGCCACGTCGATCCGGCGGGTCATCTCGGCCAGCGTGTTCTGCACCGACTGCCGGGAGATCAGCGGACGTCCGAACGTCTCGCGGTCCCGGCACCATTGCACCGTCAGGTCCAGACAGCGTTGCGCCGACGAATATGCCTGCGCCGCAAGGCCAATGCGTTCAGACACGAAAGCCTGCGCGATCTGGGCGAAGCCGGTGTTCTCGGTGCCGACCAGATTGGGCGCAGGCACTCGGGCCTCGCTGTAGGAGAGCTCGGCGGTGTCCGAGGACCGCCAGCCCATCTTGGACAGCCTGCGGGTGACGTCAAATCCGGGTGTGCCCTTCTCCACGACGAGCAGCGACACCCCGGATGCCCCGGGATGCTCGGTGCCGCCGGTGCGCACGGCGGTCACGACGTAGTCAGCGCGCACACCCGACGTGATGTAGGTCTTGGCGCCATTGACGACGTATTCGTCCCCGACGCGCGTCGCCGTCGTCGTCAGGTGACCGACGTCGGAACCGCCACCCGGCTCGGTGATGGCCAGGGCGCCGATCAGCTCACCACGCAGCGTCGGTCGTACGAACTTCTCGATCAGCCGTTCGTCACCGGCAGCGACCATGTGCGGCACCGCGATACCGCAGGTGAACAGTGAGGCGAAAACCCCACCGGGAGTGCCGGCTTCATGCAGTTCTTCGCAGATGATCAGTGCGTCTGCGGCGTCACCGCCGCCGCCGCCGACAGATTCCGGTAGCTCGGCGCCGAGCAGGCCAGCGGCGGCGGCCCGCCGGTGCAGATCGCGGGGCAGCTCGCCGGCGCGCTCCCACTCCTCGATATGGGGACGGATCTCGCGTTCGGCGAAGCTGCGCACGGTCTTTCGCAGCTGCTGGCGTTCGGGGGTGGTCCAGATGCTCACGGCAGGATCGCTTCCGGGATGTCGATGTGCCGGCTGCGCAGCCATTCGCCAAGTCCTTTGGCCTGCGGATCGAACCGGGCCTGGTAGGCCACGCCCTGCCCGAGAATGCCTTCGATGACGAAGTTCACGGCCCGCAGGTTCGGAAGCAGATATCGGGACACCGGGAGATCCTTGGTCTCCGGTAGTAATTCGCGCAAGCCATCGACTGTCAGCGTGTGTGCCAACCAACGCCACTGCTCGTCGGTGCGCACCCACACGCCGACGTTGGCCGCCCCGCCCTTGTCGCCGCTGCGGGCCCCGGCGACCGTGCCGAGCGGCAGCCGTCGGGTCGGCCCGAGAGCAGGGGCTTGCGGCAGTGGGGGCGCTGGGACGTCGGACAGCTCGCGGGTGGTGGTGGCCACGTCGATGTCGGCGCGGGTCCCGTCGGGCCGCACGGCGACCTGCGAGACCTCGACCGCCGGCACGTAGCCGGCGGTGAAGACTCCGTAGACCTGACCGTCGCCCGGCGGCGCGGTGGAGGTGAATCCGGGATAGGAGGCCAGTGCGAGTTCGACTGCAGCCGAGGAGAACTGGCGGCCGACCTTCTTGGGATCGGGATCGCGCACGACACAGCTCAGCAGGGCGCTGGCGGTTTCCTCGGTGTCGGCGTCGATGTGGTCGGTCCGCGCCAGCGTCCACCCCAGCTCGGCGGGCTTCTCTCGTAGCGCCGACTCCAGCTGGTCGCGCACCAATGCGGCCTTGGCCTCGATGTCCAAGCCGGTGAGCACGAACGTAACCGCGTTGCGGAATCCTCCGATGCTGTTCAGTGACACCTTCAACGACGGCGGCGGCGGCTCTCCGCACACACCGCTGATGCGGACGCGGTCGGGACCGTCGGCGGCCAGCGCGATGGTGTCGAAGCGGGCGGTGACATCGGGGTTCGCGTAGCGCGGACCGCCGATCTCGTAGAGGAGTTGCGCGGTCACGGTGCCCACGCTCACCTGGCCGCCGCTGCCGGGATGCTTGGTGATCACCGACGAGCCGTCGGCGTGGATTTCCGCAAGCGGGAAGCCGGCGTGGCCTAGGTCGGCGATCTCGGTGAAGAAGGAGTAGTTGCCGCCGGTGGCCTGCACACCGCACTCGATGACGTGTCCGGCCACGACCGCGCCGGCGAGCTGGTGGTAGTCGTCGCGGCCCCACCCGAAATGCGCCGCGGCCGGACCCACCACGAGGGACGCGTCGGTGACCCGGCCCGTGACGACGACGTCGGCGCCGGCCTGCAGGCACTTCGCGACACCCCACGCGCCGAGATAGGCGTTGGCGGTCAGCGGCGTCCCCAATCCAAGCTCGTCAGCGCGGGGGAGAAGGTCGTCGCCTTCGACGTGGGCGACCTGTGCTGGGATGCCGAGCCGATCGGCGAGCTCGCGGACGGCGTCGGCCAGGCCGGCCGGATTCAGGCCGCCGGCGTTGGCGACGATGCGCACACCCCGGTCGTGGGCCAATCCGAGGCATTCCTCGAGCTGGGTCAGGAAGGTCTTGGCGTACCCGCGCTCGGGATGCTTCATCTTGTCGCGGCCCAGAATCAGCATGGTGAGCTCGGCCAGATAATCGCCGGTCAGATAATCGAGCTCGCCGCCCGTGAGCATCTCGCGCATCGCGGCGATGCGGTCACCGTAAAAGCCTGAACAGTTGCCGATCCGCACCGCATTTGCCACGCGCGCTGTCTTCCCTTCGACGATTCCAATCCCCCAGTCGCTCCGCTCCTGCCCGCCGACCAACCAACTGGTAGGTTACTGGCGAGTTGCGGTCCCGAGTCAAGGGGTGAGGGCGTCAGCGCAGGCCGCCGGGACGTTTTGGAGCCGACACAGGTGAGCGGCTATCCTGAAGCGCAACTGTTGGCCGCCGGCATGTGTTGTTCTCTGCACGGCGCCACCCCTGATCAAGGAGAAGCACGTCATGGCTGTGCCCAAGCGCAGAATGTCGCGGTCGAACACCCGCAGTCGGCGCGCGCAGTGGAAGACCGAAGCCACTGGTCTGGTCAACGTTTCCGTCGCCGGCCGTTTGCACAAGGTTCCCCGTCGGTTGCTCAAGGCCGCGCGGCTCGGACTAATCGATCTCGACAAGCGCTGACAGCGTTCGCCCGTCGCGAATTGCCTGCTAGCGCGGCGTGCCTCTCAGGCCTATCTCAGGCGTTGGGTTGAAACTGGTGGCTGTGCGAATACTTGTCGTTGATGATGATCGCGCGGTGCGCGAGTCCCTGCGCCGGTCCCTTTCCTTCAACGGGTATTCCGTAGACCTGGCGCAGGACGGTGTCGAAGCCCTCGACGCGATCGCCAACGAACGCCCCGACGCGCTGGTGCTGGACGTGATGATGCCCCGGCTCGACGGACTCGAGGTCTGTCGTCAGCTGCGCAGCACCGGCGACGATCTGCCGATCCTTGTTCTGACCGCCCGTGACTCAGTGTCCGAGCGGGTGGCGGGCCTGGACGCCGGCGCCGACGACTATCTTCCCAAGCCGTTCGCCCTCGAAGAGTTGCTGGCGCGGATGCGCGCGCTGTTGCGCCGGACCAGCCCCGACGACCAGTCCGATTCGGCGGTGATGACGTTCGGCGACCTCACGCTCGACCCGGTCACCCGTGAAGTACATCGCGGCAAACGCGCCATCAGCCTGACCCGCACCGAGTTCGCGCTGCTGGAGATGCTCATCGCCAATCCGCGACGGGTCCTGACCCGCAGCCGGATCCTCGAAGAGGTGTGGGGTTTCGACTTTCCGACCTCCGGCAATGCGCTGGAGGTTTACGTCGGTTACCTACGCCGAAAGACGGAAGCAGAAGGAGAACCGCGGCTGATCCACACCGTGCGAGGTGTGGGTTACGTGCTGCGTGAGACACCGCCCTGATGGCACGACTGTGGCGGCGCGCGCAAGGTGGGCGGGCGCCCGACGAACCGACGACATCGCTATCGCTGCGATGGCGGGTGATGCTGCTGGCGATGTCCATGGTGGCGATGGTCGTCGTATTGATGGCGGTCGCGGTGTATGCGGTGGTGTCGGCCGCGCTCTACACCGATATCGATAACCAGCTGCAGAGCAGGGCTGGCCTGCTGATCGCCAGCGGGTCGTTGGCGGCCGACCCGGGAAAGGCCATCGAGGGCACCGCCTATTCCGACGTCAACGCGATGCTCGTCAATCCGGGCCGCTCGATCTACACGGCAAACCAGCAGGGCCAGCGGCTGCCGATCGGTGAACCGGAGAAATCCGTCATCGGCGGTGAGTTGCTGATGTCCCGCCGGACGGTGGCCAACCAGCGGGTGCTGGCCGTGCACTTGCCCAACGGCAGTTCGTTGCTGATCTCGAAGAGTCTGGCTCCCACCAATGCGGTGATGACGAAGCTGAAATGGGTGCTGTTGGCGGTCGGCGGCATCGGCGTGGTGGTCGCCGCGATCGCCGGCGGGATGGTGGCGCGGACCGGCCTGAGGCCGGTGGCCAGGCTCACCGAGGCGGCCGAGCGGGTGGCGCGTACCGACGATCTACGGCCCATTCCGGTGTTCGGCAGCGACGAGCTTGCCAGGCTCACCGAGACGTTCAACACGATGCTTCGTGCGTTGACCGAGTCGCGGGAGCGGCAGGCCCGGCTGGTCGCCGACGCCGGCCATGAGCTGCGCACCCCACTGACGTCGTTGCGCACCAACGTCGAACTGCTGATGGCCTCGATGCAGCCCGGAGCCCCCCGGCTGCCGGAGGGCGAAATGGTCGATCTGCGCACCGATGTGATCGCACAGATCGAGGAATTATCCACTCTCGTAGGCGATTTGGTCGATCTCACGCGTGAGGACGCCGGTGGGGTGGTGCACGAGGTGGTCGACCTGAGCGATGTCGTCGAGCGCAGTCTGGAGCGGGCACGCAGGCGCCGCAATGATGTTCAGTTCGACGTCGACGTCGTCGGATGGCAGGTGTACGGCGACCCTGCCGGACTTTCCCGGGCGGTGCTCAACCTGCTGGACAACGCAGCGAAGTGGAGCCCGTCGGGCGCCCATGTCGGGGTCCGATTGCGTCAGGTGGACGCCGCCCACGCCGAGCTCGTGGTGTCCGACTATGGGCCGGGAATTCCTCCTGCCGAACGCGGCCTGGTGTTCGAGCGGTTCTACCGGTCGACCTCGGCGCGGGCGATGCCTGGATCGGGGCTCGGCTTGGCGATTGTGAAACAGGTGGTCGTCAAACACGGTGGGATGATCCGCATCGCGGACACGGTGCCCGGCGGACAGCCACCGGGCACGGCGTTCTACGTCCTTTTGCCCGGCCTGCCGATCACCGCGGCAACGCATGCGGACCCTTCAGCTGAGAGCGAAATCACGGCCAGAATGGCCAAGATCAACGGTGATCGAGGGGCGTCTCAGCAAAAACCGCCGACTGTACCGAGTGTTATCTCAGTCGATTCTCAGTAGTGCAAGGCAAACTTCACTCAACAGTTTTGTGCATCTCGTGACGAGAAAGAGCGATCTGACGATATGACCGACCCCTCGAGGTACTCGCCGCGGCCGCAGCCCGGCCATCCTGGGCCGAATCAGCATGCGGCACCAGGGTATTCGCAGCAGCCCCGACCGGCCGGTTATCAGCAGCCCTATGACTGGCGGTATGCGACCCAACAACAGCATGCGCAGTACCGCCAGCCCTATGACCCGTATCAGGCTGTGCGACAAGGACATCCGGCTGCTGCACCGGGCGTGCCCGCGATGGCTCCGCGTGGACGTTCGCGCGTGGGGGCGTTGATGGCAGGAGCCCTGGCGATCGCCGTCGTGTCGGCGGGCGTGGGTGGCACCGTGGTGTTGCTTGCCCAGCCGGATCGGCAACCGGTCGGTTCTGTGCTGCAGGGCGGGCCGAACGGGGTGACCAATGTTCCGGCGGCAAATCTGCCGGTGGGTTCGGTCGAGCAGGTGGCCGCCAAAGTGGTCCCCAGTGTGGTCAAGCTCGAGACCGAGTTCGGCCGCCAGTCCGAGGAGGGTTCGGGGATCATCCTGTCCTCGGACGGACTGATCCTGACCAACAACCACGTCGTGGCCGCGGCCAGGGGCGGCCCCGCTCCTGCCGCGCCGTCGGCTATTCCGGGTCTGCCGCCGCTGGCCCCGGGCGGCCCGAGCGGACCGGGTAACCCCGGCGGGCCAGCCGCTCCGCCGGCAGGCGGAGCCCCGACGACAACCGTGACGTTCGCCGATGGTCGTACCGCGCCATTCACGGTGATCGGCACCGACCCGGCAAGCGATATCGCCGTCGTTCGGGCGCAGGGGGTGTCGGGCCTGACTCCGATCAGCGTGGGCTCGTCGGCCAACTTGCGGGTCGGCCAGGACGTGGTGGCGGTCGGTTCTCCGCTGGGCCTGGAAGGAACCGTCACCACCGGCATCGTCAGCGCTCTGAACCGCCCGGTTGCCACCGGCGGCGACTCGAACAACCAGAACACCGTGCTGGACGCCATCCAGACCGACGCCGCGATCAATCCCGGAAACTCTGGTGGCGCGCTGGTCAACATGAACGGCGAGCTGGTGGGTGTGAACTCGGCGATCGCCACTCTCGGCGGGGACTCTCCGGATGCCCAGAGCGGTTCGATCGGGCTGGGCTTCGCCATTCCGGTGGACCAGGCCAAGCGGATCGCTGATGAACTGATCAGCACCGGCACGGCCACGCACGCTTCGCTTGGGGTCCAGGTCAGCAATGACACCACCACCCATGGAGCGAAGATCGTCGACGTCACGAAGGGCGGTGCGGCCGCGGCCGCGGGCCTGCCCACTGGCGTAGTGGTGACCAAGGTCAACGACCGCGTGATCGGCAGCGCCGATGCGCTGGTCGCCGCCGTCCGATCGCGGGCGCCGGGCGACCAGGTGACGCTGACCTACACCGATCCCTCCGGTTCCGCCCGCACTGTGCAGGTCACGCTCGGGAAGGCAGCCCAGTGATCCGGGTGGTGGGTGAACATCCCATGACGTTGACCAGCACGACTGCCAGGATGTCGCCGGGCGGATATACGGTGACATCCATGGAACAGCCAGGGGAGCTGGTGGGGCGCGCACTGGTCGTCGTCGTCGACGACCGCACGGCCCACGGCGATGAGGAGGACCACAGCGGCCCGTTGGTCACCGAGCTGCTCGCGGAGGCGGGCTTCGTGGTGGACGGCGTCGTGGTGGTGTCCGCTGATGAGGTCGAGATTCGTAACGCGCTGAACACTGCTGTCATCGGTGGTGTCGACTTGGTGGTGTCGGTCGGTGGCACCGGTGTCACTCCGCGCGACGTGACGCCGGAGGCCACCAAGACCATCCTCGATCGGGAGCTCCTCGGCATCGCCGAGGCACTGCGTGCCTCCGGGCTGTCGGCGGGAATCACCGACGCAGGCCTGTCGCGCGGTCTGGCCGGTATTTCCGGCAGCACCCTGGTCGTCAACATCGCCGGCTCGCGCTATGCGGTTCGTGACGGTATGGCAACGCTGAACCCGCTGGCGACCCACGTCATCGGCCAGCTCTCCAGCCTGGAGATCTAAGCAAGCTCCGTGAGGAGTGATGTCGGTGGTCGCATGTGGCGGCGTACCGTCAATTAAGAGCGCCACAATGGGGTTGGAGGGCTTGTGTTAAGACCCTGTGAACTGCACAAATATCAAGATTGTGATCTTTGTCACAATTATGGGGTCGCGTGATGGGATCTTCGCGCCAAAACCTAACCGCAGTTAACAAGATCTTCGGTATCGAACTGCCTCAGGAGTCCTCGGATGAACGCGATCCAGGCGACAATCGAGACACAGCTGACCGCGAGCAGTGGCTCAGGGATAACGTTCCACCGCACCACCATTGATGATCGGCAGGTGGCGGGGCCCGCGGGGGCTGGCGATGCAGCCATCATGAGGGTCGCGCGGCCGAAGCGGCACTGGCGTCCGGTTAACCGCGGTTGGCCTTCCAGCAAACTTCCCCACGCAAGCACCGTTTCGGCGCACCGCGCGCCCATGCGTTGCCGCCCAGATGCCATCCCGTTATGTTCCTCCTGTCAACGATGAGCAGAGCGTAAGAGCGGTGTGTGAGGACTCTCATCCAGCTGCCTAACGCCGTGTGCGGTGTCAGCATGTTGGGACCCGAGCACGAACCACACACTCGGTGAGCCCACGGGTCACCGTCGACATAGCTAGGGAGAACATGAAGGCAATCGGTCGGGTACTGGTGGCGATGATCGCCGCCGTCGCGGCGTTGTTCGTCGGGACAGGTACCTCGCACGCAGGTTTGGATAACGAGCTGAGTCTGGTCGACGGCGGTGGCCGCACGATGACGATTCAGCAGTGGGACACCTTCCTCAATGGCGTGTTCCCCCTGGACCGCAACCGGCTGACTCGTGAGTGGTTCCACTCCGGCAAGGCTGTCTACAGCGTGGTCGGCCCGGGCGCCGATGACTTCGCGGGCACCTTGGAGCTGGGCTACCAGGTCGGCTTCCCGTGGTCGCTGGGTGTGGGCATCAACTTCAGCTACACCACGCCCAACATCCTGCTCGACGATGCAAACCTCTCCCCGACGGGCTTCAACCCGCTGGGATCGGTGATCACCCCGAACCTGTTCCCGGGTGTCTCGATCAGCGCTGACCTGGGCAACGGCCCCGGTATCCAGGAAGTCGCCACCTTCTCGGTGGACGTCTCGGGCCCCAACGGCTCGGTGGCCGTGGCCAACGCCCACGGCACCGTCACCGGTGCCGCCGGCGGTGTGCTGCTGCGCCCGTTCGCCCGGCTGATCTCCAAGGCCGGTGACAGCGTCACCACCTACGGCGAACCCTGGAACATGAACTAACTCCCTCAGCACCACAACAAAGTGGCCCCCGGCGCAAGCCGGGGGCCACTTTGTTGTGGTGCTGCGCCGCCTTCAGTCTCTGTCGGCGCTCGTGGTTTCTGCGGTGTCAGGGCTCGGGCCAGTACCCGGGCCGGTGACTTTTTTCGGCGTTCCGCTTGCGTCGGCCAAAAGATCTCGGATCTCGGTCAGCAAGCTGAGCTCGGTGTCGGCGGCCTGCTCGATCTCGCCCTTCTTGCGCAGCCGGTTGTAGGGCGCGACCACGAAGAAATACACCACGGCCGCCACCAGAACGAAGTTGATCAACGCCGACAGCAGGATGTTCAAATCGATGGCTTGCCCACCGCCGATGCCGATCCGCAGGATGCCGTATTCGGCGTCCTTGCCCGCCCCGATGCGATCGATCAATGGCTGGATGATGCTTTCGGTGAACTTGGTGACCACGGCGGTGAACGCGGTACCGATGACCACAGCCACGGATAGATCGACTATGTTTCCGCGGGAGAGAAACTCCTTGAATCCTTTCAACACAGTGTTGCCCCTTTCGCTTGGACCTTGCTTGTCAATGGGACTGCGCCCCCGAGACCTCGAAGGTTAATACGGGAAAGGCGGCTCAGCCGTCGACCTGTTAGCTTGGCCGCACACGTTGGTATCAACAGCGGGCGGAAGGACATCACCATGTGGATGTGGTCCCGGGCGGCCGCGATCGCAGCCACTGCCGCAGTCCTGGTCGGTGCGGCGGCGGGCGGTAACGCTGCTGCGGCGCCAAGCCCCACCCCGACACCCGGACCGGCAAGCGCCTCGTCATCTGATGAGATCGCCGACATGGTGATGGATGCGATCCAGCCGCCGGCCACAGCAACACCGGTGCCACCGCCGCCGGCCGGTTAGTTCAGTGGATTGTCAACGTGACGGTCTGCACCAGCGTGGCCGCGGCTAAGGAGTGTGCAGCCACGGCTGGCAGGGCCACCAGCACCACTCGGTCGTCGCCGGCCCCTGCGGCCTTCTGCTTTGGTGAAACCAGCACCACGATGGCGTCGGAGGCCACCAGCATCGGCTTGGCGTCGGTGCCTGCGTCCGCGGCGCCCATGACGTCGACGACGTCACCGGACCTGATCAGGTCGAGCACCGCCGCGTCGGCAAGGTGAAGGGGCACCACTCGCGCGTCGGGACCGGCGGCGAGACCTGCCAGGCGCGAGCCGAGCATTCTGACATCGGTGATCACTTCTCCCCGGCGGGCCGGCCCGGCCAGAGTGGTACCGACAACGGCGTCGATCGCTGTCTGGGCGCCATCGGGAACTGTTGTGGCGGAACGCTTTTCAATCTTGATGTCGGTGGACGTTACCGTCATCCCTGGACTGAGGTCGTGGACGGCCACCACTACGTCGGTGCGCCGGTCGCCCGGGTCCGGCCGCAATGCGGCGATTCCGGCGAGAATGACCAGTCCGCCGGCCGCGACGCGGCGCGCCAGCATTGTCCGGGTGAAGTCGGGTCGTAACAACTGCCGAATTCGACTCGGTAACGTCGGATTGAGGGACTCGGCCATGCGGTCACCGTAGTTGCGCAGCCGATGTCAGGGCTTCGCCGCGCATTCCGACCTGTTGACAAGTAGGCTGCGTACAGCGCGTTTTCGCAGTTTCTTCGCCCTGGAATAGCCTTGCCTGTACCTTACCTAGCAGTAGTTACGGCGCCTGGGTGGGTGAGAAGGAGGCGCAGCTGTGAACGCTGATCAGCTTCTCGCGCGCAACCTTTTGTCCGCGCTGGCCAATGGTGGCGTGGAGCCCTTCTTTCAGCCGATCGTGTCCCTCGACGATGGCCGGGTGCTCGGGTTCGAAGTTCTTGCCAGGTGGCATGATCCGCGCGGCGGTTACATCCCTCCGGACCGATTCATCCCCATCGCCGATCGCTTCGGGCTGCTCGATCGCCTGCTTTATCAATTGATGAGCACGTCTTTTTTGATCGCAGCGGATTGGCCGCACAACCTGTTCCTCGGTTTCAACGTCTCGCCGACGCAACTGCGTAATTCGGAGCTGGCGAGCAGGATCGCCAAGGCGGCGATGGAAGCGTCATTTCCGTTGAGCCGCGTGCATATTGAGATCACCGAGACGGGTTTCATCGAGGACTTGACCCAGCCGCGACGGACGCTCGACAAGCTAATCAACCTCGGCTGCACCATAGCGATGGACGACTTTGGCACCGGCTATTCAAGCTTGACCTGGCTGAGCACCTTGCCGTTCTCCAAAATCAAGATCGATGCGAGTTTCGTCATGGCGATGCACGAACACCGTCAGAGTCGCAAGATCGTCGCCGCGGTGGTGGGACTGGGCCACAGCCTGGGGCTGGCCGTTGTGGCCGAAGGCGTGGAGTCTGCCCGGCAAGCCGATCTGCTCAGGGGCATGGGGTGCAAGCTGGCACAGGGTTATCTGTTCGGTCGGCCGACGCCGGCGAGTCACGTCCCGGAAGTCCTGTCCGCCGTCGTGTCGACGGTGGACGAAGCCGAAACGTTGGCGCCGACGTCATTGGAACTGTGCGCCCACCAGCTCTCCGACGCGTGTGGGACGGACGCTGCGATCGCTTTCATGGATCCGACCGGCACCGTCGTGGCCTCGAGCACGGCCTTTGACCAGACGATGGCGGTCAGTCGGGGCGAAGCCGCCGGCAGGCACATCTGGGAGCTGATCGGGCTCACGCCGGAGACCTTCGCCGAGCTGCGTGCAACCGACCTTCTCGACGAGCAGTTTCCGGCGCTCGAAGAAAGGACAGCCAACGGGTCGAGGACGAGAATTCTGATCCGTCCGGTCAAGGACGAAAGCAGCGAATTACTTGGCTATTCGGTCGAGTTCGGGGACAACGCAAACCCCAATTCGACTGGGGTTGCGTCTTGACGAGGAGACTCGTTAGCTCGAGGCCGCAGCTGCCGGTGCCGAGCTGCTCGGGGTGCTCGCGCTCGACGAGCTCGACGACGAGTCGCTAGCACCCGACGATTTCTCCGAGCTCGACGACTTTTCGGAACTCGAGGACGACGACGATTCCGACTTGGAGTTCTTGGACGCATCGCGGCTGTCGGTGCGGTAGAAGCCGCTGCCCTTGAACACGACGCCAACCGAGTTGAACAGCTTGCGCAGCCGACCGGAACATTGCGGGCAGCTGGTCAGCGCATCATCAGTGAACGCCTGCACCGCATCGAAGCGGTTGTCGCACTCGGTGCACGCGTAGCTGTAGGTCGGCACATGAACCTCCGGGACGAAACTTGGTCTTTAGCACTCTATCGTGTCAAGTGCTAGAACCGCCATGTGGCACGTATCATTCCCCAATACCGCACGGGGGGAGCGGTGTGACGAAATGCGGCAAAAGGGATTCGAGGGGGAACGCTCGGGTGCATCGTAAGCCGATGGCCTCACAACGTGTCGGCCAGCGCAAACAGCCCGTGGTGAGGGGTGAGGACGTGGGTCATCCGAACGTCATGAGCCTCACTTGGCAGTTCATCGACAACCTCGTCGTCCCGGACCACCGCGACGAGCTTGGCGCGGGGTCTGCACAGAGCCAACGAGCGGTCGTAGAACCCGCCGCCGCGCCCCAGCCGAACTCCGTTGCGGTCCACCGCCAATGCCGGAACCAGCACCATGTCGGCCTCGGCCACCGCCGAGCTCGGCAACCAGGGTTCGGCGGGTTCGAGCAAACCGAACCGGGCCGCAACCAGCGCTTCGGGCACGTAGACGCCCCACAGCAGGGCCAGCGGCTCACCGTCGGCGCCGGAACGGGTCACCGGCAACAGCACTCGCGCGCACAGCTCGCGAAGGTGGTCGACCATCTGCGCCGAGCCTGGCTCTGCGCCCACGGGCAGGTACGCGCACACGGTGTCGCCGGGACCGACGATCTCGCCAAGGTGGTCGGTCAACGCGCGCGCCTCGGCTGCCCGGGTCGCGGCGGGAACCGCGCGCCGCGCGGCCAACAGGGTTGCCCTGTGTTGGGCTTTGGTACCGGTGAGCATGCCGTCCACCATTTCAGCGCGCGTGTCGGTTGCGCCAGAGCGAAGGGCCACGACGATGCCGATAGGGTGTGAACGATGAGGCCGCCAGAGGTCCCGATTCCGCGCACAGCGATCGTTCCCGCGGCCGGGTTGGGTACGCGATTCCTGCCCGCGACCAAGACAGTGCCCAAGGAATTGTTGCCCGTCGTGGACACGCCGGGTATCGAGCTGGTGGCCGAGGAAGCCGCTGAGGCCGGTGCCGAGCGTCTGGTGATCGTCACCTCCGAAGGCAAGGACAGCGTTGTCGCCCACTTCGTGGAGGACCTGGTGCTCGAGGGCACGCTGGAGGCCCGCGGCAAGGAAGCGATGCTGGAGAAGGTGCGCCGGGCGCCGGCCCTGATCAAGGTCGAGTCGGTGGTGCAACACGAACCGCTGGGCCTAGGGCATGCCGTCGGCTGCGTGGAGTCGGTGCTGTCCCCGGACGAGGACGCGGTATCGGTGCTGTTGCCCGACGATCTGGTGCTACCCACCGGCGTGCTGGAGACGATGGCCAAGGTACGGGCCAAGCGGGGCGGCACGGTGCTGTGCGCGATCGAGGTGTCGGACGAGGAGGTCAGCGCCTACGGCGTCTTCGACGTCGAAACGGTGCCCGATGCGGCCAACCCGAACGTGCTCAAGGTCAAGGGAATGGTCGAGAAACCCAAGGCGGAGGATGCGCCGTCACGGTATGCCGCCGCTGGCCGCTACCTGTTGGACCGGGCCATCTTCGACGCGCTGCGCCGGGTCGACCGTGGCGTCGGTGGCGAGATCCAGCTGACCGATGCCATCGAGTTGCTGATCAAAGAAGGCCATCCGGTGCATGTTGTTGTGCACCGCGGCTCTCGACACGACTTGGGAAATCCCGGCGGCTACCTGAAGGCTGCGGTTGACTTTGCGTTGGATCGTGACGACTATGGCCCGGATTTGCGGCGATGGTTGGTGGCGCGCCTAGGGCTGGCCGAGAAGACCGAACAGTAAAGGCCGCGGCCGGCCCGCGCGACCGGTGATCGAGGCAGAAAGGCGCGCGGTGCGTTCGGTAGAGGAACAGCAGGCCAGGGTGGCGGCCGCAGCGGTGGCGCCGCGACCGGTTCGAGTGCCGATCGCCGAGGCTCAGGGCCTGATGTGCGCTGAGGAAGTGATCACCGAACATCCACTGCCCGGTTTCGACCAGGCCGCCATCGATGGCTATGCCGTTCGCAGCGTGGATGTGCAGGGTATTGGCGCTGACGCCGACGATGAGCAGGGCGATGGCCAGATCAGCCTGCCGGTGATGGGTGTGATCGAAGCGGGCGCGCGCACGCCGAGCCGGCTGCAGCCCAAACAAGCGGCTCGGGTGCAGACCGGTGCGCCGATGCCGACACTGGCCGACGCCGTCCTCCCCCTGCGGTGGACCGATGGTGGTCAGGCTCGGGTACGGGTGCTCCGTGGAGTTCGATCGGGGGCCTATGTGCGCCGGGCCGGTGACGACGTCCAGCCCGGCGATGTCGCCATTCGGGCCGGGGCGATCGTCGGCGCCGCTCAGGTCGGGCTACTGGCCGCGGTCGGTCGCGAACGGGTGTTGGTGCATCCGCGCCCACGGGTAACCGTGCTGAGCGTGGGTGGCGAGCTGGTCGATATCTCCCGTACGCCTGGCAACGGCCAGGTCTACGACGTGAACTCGTATGCGATCGCCGCCGCGGCACGCGATGCGGGCGCCGAGGTGAACCGGGTGGGCATCGTCAGCACCGATCCCAAGAGCCTGCGCGAGGTGGTCGAGGGCCAGCTCAATCGTGCTGAGCTGGTGGTGATCGCCGGTGCCGTGGGCGGGGCGGCCGCCGAGAGCGTGCGCACAGTGCTGTCGAAGCTGGGCGAGATGGAAGTCGCCCGCATCGCCATGCATCCGGGCTCGGTTCAGGGGTTCGGTCAGCTCGGCCGCGAGGGCGTGCCGACGTTCCTGCTGCCGGCCAACCCGGTGAGCGCTCTGGTGGTTTTCGAGGTGATGGTCCGTCCGCTGATCCGGCTGTCCCTGGGCAAGCGGCAGCCGATGCGGCGTGTCGTGCAGGCCCGGGCGCTATCGCCGATCTCGTCGGTTCCTGGCCGCAAGGGATTCCTGCGCGGGCAGCTGATGCGCGACCAGGACACCGGCGAATATCTGGTCCAGGCACTCGGGGGTGCGCCCGGCGCTTCGTCGCACCTTTTGGCGACGCTGGCCGAAGCCAACTGCTTGGTTGTGGTGCCGACCGAGGTCGACCAAGTCCGGACCGGCGAGCTCGTCGATGTTGCCTTCCTGGCACAACGCGGCTGAACCGCGGAACCGTACTGTGAATCTGTGGCGTAACAGTTCTCTGCATCCGGGTTGGCCCGCGCAGGTCGGTCCGCTCCGGGTGGGTGCCGGTGTCGTCCGATTGCGCCCGGTGCGGATGCGCGACGCGGCGATGTGGAGCCGCATCCGAATGGCCGATCGTCGCCTTCTCGAACCGTGGGAGCCGACGGCTGAGATGGATTGGGCTGTGCGGCATGCAGTTTCGTCATGGCCTGCGGTGTGTTCGGGACTTCGCGCGGAGGCGCGCAAGGGCCGGATGCTGCCGTACGTGATCGAACTCGACGGGCAGTTTTGCGGTCAGCTCACGATCGGCAACGTGACCCACGGGGCGTTGCGGTCGGCTTGGATCGGCTATTGGGTGTCCAGCGCTGTGACCGGGGCCGGGGTGGCAACCGGTGCACTGGCTCTGGGGCTGGATCACTGTTTCGGGCCGGTCACGCTGCACCGGGTGGAGGCCACAGTGCGCCCGGAAAACGCGGCCAGCCGGGCGGTACTGGCGAAGGTTGGCTTCCGGGAGGAAGGCCTTTTGCAGCGGTACCTCGACGTCGACGGCGCGTGGCGGGATCACCTCCTGGTGGCGATGACGGTGGAGGAGGTCGACGGGTCGGTGGCGGGTCGACTGGTGCACCGCGGACTGGCGCAGTGGGCGTGATTGCCGAGCCAACTTGTTACTAATGTGACATTTGAGGCTGTTGGTGCTTGTCAAGGGGTAATTACACGTGTGTAATTGACTGCGGCGCGCCGTCTCGGGTTGCGTAGGTCACGGACCTAGCCTGAACGGGAAAGGAGCAGGCCACCATGCCAAGCATCCCCCAGTCATTGCTCTGGATATCGCTCGTGGTGCTTTGGTTGTTCGTTCTGGTTCCGATGCTCATCAGCAAGCGCGACAACGTCCGACGTACCAGTGACGTCGCGCTGGCCACCCGGGTGCTCAACGGGGGCGCGAAGTCGCGCCGGTTCAAGCGCAGCGGACCGTCGGCCGGCCATCGGCACGACCCGGACTGGCAGCCAGGGGAAGACGAGTTCGACGAGCTGGACTCCGATGACGAGGTCGCGCCGTCTCGGACCCGCTCGGTGGTCGTCGTCGCCGCAGTGGCCGAGGAGGCCGAGCCCGACTATCTCGACGTCGACGTGGTCGACGAGGATTCCGGCGCGCTTCCTGTCGGTGGCACCGCTCGGGTCGCCGCGCCCCAGCCGACCTTGTTCGACGAAGCCCCGGTGGCAGAGGAGCCTGTCGTCACCGAAGACGAGTCCGCGGCTGAAGCCGAAGCGGTCGCGCAAGGCGAGGCCACCGACACGTTCCAGGCGATCGCCGAGGACGAGCCGCAGGACGGAACGGCCGACGAGTACGAGTACGTCGAGGACACTTCAGGTCTGGAGGCTGAGGAAGAGCCGGCGACGGTGAGCACGCCGCGGGCCAGCCGGCCACGCCGGGCAGAGGCGACCGCCGCGAAGGTCAGCGCGCGCAAGTACCGCTTCCGCAAGCGGGTGCTGATGGCGATGGCGGCCGTCATGGTGTTTACCGCTGTGCTGTCCTTCACCGCCAGCCCCGATCTGTGGTGGGTCTGCGGTGGGGCTGGTGCCGTGACGGTCCTGTACCTGGCCTATCTGCGTCGCCAGACGCGGATCGAGGAGCAGGTGCGCCGCCGCCGCCAGCAGCGGATGGCACGCTCGCGGCTCGGGGTGGAGAACACCGAGGACCGCGAGTTCGACGTGGTGCCGTCCCGGTTGCGCAGGCCCGGTGCCGCGGTACTGGACATCGATGACGAAGACCCGATCTTCGAGCACCTTGACGAGGTGGCGTTCGCCCGACACTTCGACCTGCCGCGGGCGGCCGGGCAGTAGGTCACCGGTTTCGAGAAGGCGGGCTCCGACTGGTAGCCTGCCAGAGACCAAGGGGCTATAGCGCAGTTGGTAGCGCGTCTCGTTCGCATCGAGAAGGTCAGGGGTTCGATTCCCCTTAGCTCCACCATAGAAAAACCCCTCCCAAGCTGCACGGGAGGGGTTTTTGCTATTTAGCTGGCTAGACGGGTCCGGGTGTCCCGGCCCGCAACCGGCCCGCAGTCGCCTTCAAATTCGAGTCCCGATCAGCTTGCGCCGCAGCGGCTTCCGTGCGATCAGCAATATAGCGTCATATCGCCAAAAAATGGCGTGCGCAGCCCATCTCGTGCGCCGTAAGCTCCATCGATGATCTATGTCGATGCGGATGTGTACGAGAAGCGCATAGAAGGTGCTCTCGTCTCATTTAGCATGTTTGCTAACCGGATAATCGGCGACCTTGACGAACAAGATGCGGGGCCGAGCTGGTGGCCGAACGGCCTCGGCTGGAAGCTGCGGGCACTGTTGTCCGACCTCGTCGGCAGCGTGCGCGGTACCGTCATTCGCAGCCCCGGGATTATTTCACCAACGATTGCAAATCGCCGGATGACCGCTTCAAAGCACTTGAGCGCCAACTAGGTCGCGCGTTCAAGGTCATTCGTATCGACTCATCGCCTGGCAACGCCGGTGACTTCAAGCCATCGGCGCACTCGGTGCTCACCGATGAAGTTGTTGAGCGTCCTGGCCATCCAACGTTTGAAGCGCGCAACGATGTGGTCGTCTTTCTTACCGAGAGACTAATGGGAGCGTCGCCAGAGGCCCAATAAAGCAATGAATTTGGACTTGACCTTCCCGCAGAGCTGACGAGCTGTGGGGAGTTTTTTGTGCCTGCGTCCGGGTAGCTGATACGTCGATACACCGTGGCTGACGCGAATGTTCGAGGGATCTGATTTACCTGCTCCAAGCCAAAAAGCATGGCAGTAGGGACAATTGAGTCCCGGGATGGGTGGGCGCGACTTCGCAAACAGGTGGGCGGATACGTATCAGTGCTACTACAACGACGTCGCGATCAGCGGCGCTGTGTGGTCGGACCCCACCGAGATTGTCCCCGTCGGCAAGACCTGGCGCTACGTCGGCATGGGCACCGGCCAATACACCACAGTGGGCGCCTATTACTACGTCGCCGGCATTAACCAATGGATCGGGAAGGACCTCCAATCATGAAAGTAAAGTTCTTCTACGCCAATGGAACTAGCTATGCATTGAGGGTGCTTTACTACGGCCTCAATATCGTCAGCCTGGATAACTCTCAGGTCCTGACAATCGGTGGCTACAGTGTGAATCCGAAGGATTTTAGGGTCGCGACGATTGGCGGCCTCGATGGAAAGACTGCGGCGTGGGATGGTCGGCCGCAAAACGATCCTTTCCCGTACCTCCTCGACCCCGACATCTTCGACGCCATACGGATTACCTATCCGGCGGCGTCATTTCCGATGGGTTCTTCGATCGGGTACGGCTACGACGAGATTGTTAGTCGAGTGAAAAACCTGACTCCTGGTGATCCTTGGATGGTAGGCGGATACTCACAGGGGGCCGCTGTGGTCAGTTCGGTATACAACTCCACACGATTGGGCGGCCAGCTTCAGGATTGGGCTCCTGGATTCCTCGGCGGCGTCTGTTTCGGCAACCCCAGGCGCCAAGTCAACTACCGTGGCGAGGTTGGGGGAACGTGGTCTGGCGCATGGGATGTTAGCGGTTCCACCACGGGTGGACACGGATCCTTCCCCACTACGGGGCCAGTCGCGAGGCTTACAGATTGTGAACCAGCAAAGTGGATCGAGTTTGCCGCGCCAGGCGACATCTTCACTTCCACTGGGGACTCCACGAACGGGCTTAACTGGACTGCTGGAAACGCTGCCTTTGTGACACTGGCGCCCGACGCGATCTACGACTTCCTGCAGAACCAACCCGCATACTTAGCAGCTGCCAATGCAGCCGCTATCCCGGGCAATGTTAGGGAATCATTTGTTGACGCGGCGGGCCAGCCGTACGACATTGTGGGCGGCGGACATGTGACTTATCCGTTTGTGCCACCCGAAGGCGACCCCGACAGCGGTAAGACGTCATATCAAATTGCCTTGAAATGGCTTACTGCGAAAGCGAATGCTTGGGCTACCGCCCCGATTTCGCTTCCGGCCAGTGGCGTCGGGTGGTCGACCACTCTGCTGTCACCTGCTGCTTCTTAGCGTCCGTTCCGTGCGCTGCGTGCGCTGCGGGGGCTGTCGCCGTGATCATGGGCTGAGGGACGCGCAGCGGCCTTTTCCGCATGCACATCCTTCGCGCCAGATTTGCCTGCGGACTTGGCGGGGCGCGCCGCACCAGGTGTCACCGCAGTCTGGAGTTGTCGGGCGGTCGAGACGGATGCAGTAGGAGCGGCAGGTTCAACACGCGATGTCGACGGCGCCAGCTCACGCTTCGGTGCCAGCGACGCTGCCTTCACCGCTGCCGCGGAGGCGGAGGCCGATGGTGGGAAGAAGAAGTTCGAGAGCTTCTCGCTGAGTGCGAACAGTGGTGGTGGCCACGAACCACAGCCGCCCCCGGCGCAGGCGACGCCCTGGAAGAATCCGAGCACTATTATTGGGACGACCACAGGCGACAGAACGATGAACAGCCCAGTCCGAAGCGCTCGATCAATCTCGTTAGGCAGCCCAGCCAGATTGGCTGAACTACTGGCTATCGGCGAGGACGACGACGTCAAAGTCAGTTCAGTCAGTTGCACGATATGGGGCACTGTTGCCTGATGTGTCACCGCCGGTGACGGCGCGGACACCACGCCCACCGTCAGAGCGGTGGCGACACTAAGAGCGCAAAGTGATCGATGAGCTGCTATCCACATGCCGAGGACGCTATCAGGATTTTCTCAGGTTGCGTAGGTAGTCAGCTACTCTATTTTTCAAGTACGTCCTGCGCCATTCTCAAGTGTTTCTTGCGTCGCCACCCGATTGCGCCAAAAGCCCCACCCCAGTTTGGTTGACAGAGAACAAAATCGGAGTGGCTGTTCAGATGAGTTGCCGACGCAGCTTGGTCAGTCGTCGACATACGGTAGGAATTCGCCGCTTGCTCGCGTGAAACCTCCTGATGCACAGTTCGATTGCCACCTGCTGATCGGATGCGGGCCTCGGCCGGAATTTGTCACGTCGTGATAGTGATATCTACGACGACATAACCGCGCATTCGGCTTGTGGGCCGCCGAGCCTCGGCCGCTTCATCGCCTGCGTGCCATCGCATGTCACCGAAGCGCTGTTCGTCAGACAGCGACGTCCATTCGCGCACTGAGCCGCAGGGGTCGGGTCAGTATCTCAGGCGAAAGTACCTCGCCCGATAACGTCAACCAGTTTTCGGGTTTCGCCTAGCGAGGCTTTGGACGTCGCTATCCTGGCCGAGTCAGTCAACGTTCGCGTCAATTTCGGGGGTCTATCCATGATTCGTCGCCTATTACTGGCGGGTCTTTTTGCTGTGGGTGTATTGGTGGCACCGGCGGTTCATACGTTCCGTGCTGCATCGGAACCACTCGCATCCGCGGAAGTGGTTGCTCCTGCGTCGCAGGAATTATTTGTTCCGATGCCGCAGAACAGCGCCGGATGTTATTGGACGAACTGCACCCAGGCACATCAGAACGGTGAAGGCGACATTCCACAGGGAAGCGCGCACTACTGCTCAAAGCAAGATCGGGACAGCGATGGCGTGGCTTGCGAGTGGTAACCAATGTGCACGTCGTGGTGGGCATGCGCTGAAGAGATCCGCCGTTTGCCTTGTGTCGGTAGCGATCACGGCGTGCGTGTTGGCGCCTGCGGCGGCTGCGGATCACGACACCGTCGGCGGCGGCACCTTCTCGGTCTACAACAGTGATAGCCCATGTACGGAGTTCGTTGCTGATCACGCGCCGCAGATCCTTTGCAACGGTGGCTGGATTAATCTGGCCGGCATCTCCGACTACATCGTGGTTCCGCTAGGCAATCATATTTCCGTCGGGTGCAATACCTACGCCCCCGACGGCTCACTGTACGAGCACGAAGTCGAGAATCTTATTGAGGTACCGGAAAAGCAACGATTCTGGGCGGAGCGAGGTTGGCAGCCGTATGAACCGCAAGCGATCTGCCAGTTGTGGTGACGTTAGTTCTCATCGATAGTTGATCGATGGACGGCCGCAATCTCGTGCTGTTTTTCGATGGAACTAGTAATCAGCCTGAACGTGGATACACCAACGTCGTCAGACTCTATTCCTTCGCGCGGCGCGACGACCGGCAACTCCTCTACTACATGCCAGGGCTCGGCACGATGGGATCGCGCGCAACCGTTACTCGTATGGGCCGCGGCATGACCAAGGTCGCCGGTCTAACGCTCGGATATGGCATTCGCGAGAATCTCGAGAAGTCCTACAGATGGCTCGCTGCGAACTACCGCTACGGCGACCGTATTTATGCTTTTGGCTTCTCGCGGGGTGCATTTACAGCGCGTGCCCTTACTGGGCTGGTGCGGTCAGTCGGACTTTTGGATCCGGGCGCCGTTGAGCTCGCGCCTTACGTTGTGAAGCTGTACACCATGAACCCGCGCCGGTTGAGTGCGTCCCCTAACGACATGGCGACGCACGGCGCTTATTGGCGACTCGATGCAGCGCGCCGAGGTGCTTACCTACCTTTCGCGAACCGTCAAATGCGATCGCCATTCGAGGTACAGGTGCATTTTCTTGGTCTATGGGACAGCGTTAACTCAGTTCGCTGGTTCGATGCGCGAGGGCGTCTTAATGTTGCGCGGTGGCTGAACACTCGTAAGTTGCCAACTGTTGACGTCATCCGGGAAGCACTTTGCGCTGGACGAAAGGCGTCGGCTGTACAAAGAGATGCGGCTGGTTGATGCGCAGAACGAGGAAAGACATATTCAAATGTGGTTCGTCGGTGCGCATAGTGACGTCGGCGGCGGTGCGAGGGCCAAACCACCCGGGTTTTTCCAACGTATGCGCGGCGGGGGAGCGTACGTGGCCTGACCCCGATCGGTTGATCCATGTGATCTGTACCCGCTGTTTCGAGCCGCGGTCATGCGAGTTGAGGGATCGAATAGGTGGACGTCCAGAGCGTTTCGAACTCAGTCGGGCTGATGTTACCCAGGTAGCTGTGACGGCGTTCGACGTTGTAGAAGTTGTCGATGTAATCGGCTATCGCGGCGGCCAACTCGATAGTGGTTGCCCATCTGCGGGTGTTCAGCAACTCGACCTGCAGCCGCGCCCAGAATGACTCCATGGCGGCATTATCGAAGCAGTCGCCCACAGTCCCGAACGAGCCGAGCAAGCCCCATCGGCGCATGTTCTCCCCGAAGCTCCAGGACGTGAACTGACTGGGTTCAACCGGTCGAAGCAACATCCTGAGATTTGGAGGGTGTTCGGTGGTTCGTCGGCAGCAAGCATCAGATCGTGCGGTTCCGCGTGCGATGAGGTCTCCGGGGGCGCCGCGGTTTCAGCGCGAGATCGAGCGGTTGTTTTGGATCGAGATTGCTAAGGGGCCTCTTGCCGGCTGCGGCTGCCCTCGCTGTCGGCGCGTCGCAGCCGGTCGGTCAGCGGTGGTTCCATAACGCTGGCGGTATGCCACCGTTTGATCTGACGCCACTGTCGGGTCGTTACCTGTCGTTTCGTGAGCGCGAGGAGATCGCGTTGCTGAGGGTCCAAGGCGCTGGGGTGCGCCAGATCGCTCGGGCGATTGGTCGGGATCCCTCCTGTCGGCTCCGGTTGAATCCTGAGCAGCCTGCTCCGGTTGAAAAATGAGCAGGTTTACGGGGTTGAGTCTGCCTGACGATCGGCTTCCACGGAGGGCAGGGACTCGATCGCGGTGTGTTTGATGCGGTAGCTGGCACCTTTGAGGGCGATGACGTCGGCGTGATGCACGATCCGGTCGATCATCGCCGAGGCGATGGTGGCCTCGCCGAAGACCTGTCCCCAGCGGGAGAACGGCAGGTTGGAGGTCAGCACGATCGAAGACTTCTCGTATCGGGTGGAGACCAGCTGGAAGAACAGATTGGCCGCTTCGGTGTCGAACGGGATGTAGCCGACCTCGTCGATCACGATGAGCCCGTAGCGGCTGATTTTGCGCAGTTCGGCCTCGAGGCGGTTGGTTCGGTGTGCTTCGGCCAGGCGGGTGATCCAACCGGTGGCCGGGGCGAAAGCGACGCGGTGCCCGGCGTGGGCGGCCGCGATCGCCAGCGCGGTGGCTAGATGCGTTTTGCCGGTGCCCGGTGGGCCGAGCAGGACGATGTTGCGAGCTTCGGCCAGCCAGCCGCCGGCTTCCAGGCGGGCGATCTGAGCGCGGTCGACGGCGGGTTGGGCGGTGAAGTCGAAGTCGGTGATCGTCTTGATCGCCGGGAATCCCGCGTATCGGATGCGTTGCCGCGCTCCGGATTCCGCACGCGCATTGGACTCGACGGCGAGCACTGCTCCGAGGTAGTCCTCCAGTGACCAGCCGGCGTCGCGGCCCTGTTCGGCCAGCCGGTGGTAGTGCTCGGCGATGCGCGGGGCCTTGAGCAGACGGGCTTGATGGGCGATGAGCTTGTCGGCGTCACCGGGCGCCGAGGGCGTGCGCTTGGCAGGCATCAGGCGACCTCCCGGTCCCGAACCGCGCGTCGTAGGCACTCAGATCGGCCACCTCGACGTCCACCGCCAAATGCGACCCCGCGGCGGGACGAGCACGGAACTGCTCCCGCAAGACCGCCGCGGCCGCGAGATGTTCCGGGTCGGTGACCAGACCCGAACTACCCCAAAGCCTTTCGTGATCGGCGACCACCCGGTCACCGCATCGGGCGGTGATCCGGTCCAGGGCGGTGGTGACGGTGATCATCCGTCCGATCACCTCCGGATGCACCGAGTAGGTGTTTCCGCCGGAACTGACGTAGTAGTCGCGACCCAACCGCGTCGTGACCGTCGTCCCCACCGCGGGGGCTACCGGCGGCAGTGCGATCATCGCCGCCCGATCCGCCGCGAGTGCATCGGCGGGAATCAGGCCGGTGGTCGCGTGGGTGCGCAGGTTGGCGATCGCGGCCAGCCACGCCCACAACTGGGTGTTGAAGTCCGCCGGCGAGCAGAACGTCCGGCCAGGCAGGAACGAGGTCTCCAGATAGCCGTTGGCCCGTTCCACCAGGCCCTTGGATTCGGGATCGTACGGGCGGGTCTGGATCAGTCGTGTGGCCAGCACGCCACAGAAGCCAGCCACCCCCTCGGCTAGGCGGCCGCGTTGACCGATACCGGACTCGTTGTCCCACAACAGTGTTCGGGGCACCGCGCCGACACCCTGAAGCAGTTGCCACATCCCGGCCAGCAGATCACCGGTGACCCGCGACGGGATCATCATCGCGGCGATGAACCGCGAATAGGCGGCCACCATCACCAGGACCGGGAACGACCGCAGCACCCCGGCGTGATCGGGCACCAGCGCCCCGGGGAACCACAAGTCGCACTGCACCTGCTCACCAGGCAGGTGCACCAGTCGGTCGCACGGATCGGCCGGGGCGTACTCCGGGCGGATCCGCGCGACGTTCTCGGCGAACCAGGAATGCCCGCCGGTCCAGCCCACCCGCTCGGCCAGGACCGTGGCCGGCATGGTCGGGTATTGACCCAGCAGTACCCGTACCGCCATCTCGATCTGCGCCCACGCCGACATCCGCGACGGTGCGCGTTCATAGCGCGGTGGCGCTTCTGTGCTGATCGCCTTGGCCACGGTGTTCCGCGACAGCGACAACCGGCGCGCGATCGCAACCTGTGACAGGTTCTCCGACCGATACAGCCGGCGAATCTCCGCCCAATCCTCCACAGTGATCACTCTCCAATCAGAAGGGTGCTCACTTTTCGACCGGAACTACCTGCTCACTTTTCGACCGGAGCCGACACCCTCCACGGTCTCGCGTGAGCTGCGCCGCAACGCTGCCACTCGCGGATACACCTCCGAGTACCGCGCGTCGGTTGCGCAGTGGAAGGCCGAGCTGACGGCCAAGCGCCCGAAGACGGCCAAACTGGTCACCAATCCGAGGCTGCATGCCTATGTCCAACAACGGCTCTCGGGCCAGATCAGCAGACCCGACGGTTCGATCGTGGCCGGGCCGCAACCGCCTCGGTGGACCGGCAATAACAAGCCGCACCGCAAGGACCGAGCCTGGGTGCAGGCCTGGAGCCCCGAGCAGATCGCCAATCGGATCAAACTCGATTTCCCTGATGATGAGTCCATGCGTATCAGCCACGAGGCGATCTATCAGTCGCTCTACATCGAAGGCCGCGGCGCGCTCAAGCGCGAGTTGGTCTGGTGTCTTCGCACCGGGCGAGCTCTACGCGCGCCACGGGAGCGTTCCCGCCGCAAGGCCTGGGCGCACGTCACACCGGAGACGCTGATCAGCGAACGCCCCGCAGAAGTCGAGGATCGCGCGGTTCCTGGGCACTGGGAAGGCGATCTCCTGATCGGGCTGGAGCGCTCAGCCATCGGCACCGTCGTCGAACGCGCAACGCGGTTCACCATGCTCGTCCACCTGCCCCGCGAGCAGGGCTACCGGCACAAGCACACGATCAAGAACGGCCCAGCCCTGGCTGGCTACGGCGCGATCACCATGAAAAACACACTCACCGAGACGATGTCGACTCTGCCTGCTCAGCTGACCCGGTCCTTGACCTGGGACCGCGGCAAGGAGATGTCCGCGCACGCCCAGTTCAAGGTCGAGACCGGCATCCCTGTTTTCTTCGCCGACCCACAATCACCATGGCAACGCGGCACGAATGAGAACACCAATGGGCTTTTACGGCAGTACTTTCCGAAAGGAACCGACCTGTCCCGATGGACCGCAGAAGACATCGAAGCCGTCGCTCACGCCCTCAACACCAGACCCCGCAAGACACTCGGCTGGAAAACGCCCGCCGAGGCCTTCAACGACCAGCTAGTCTTGCTCCAACAAGCCGGTGTTGCGACAACCGATTGAATCCGCCCTGCGTGCCGTGGTCGGCGTGCAGAATGGTTGAACCACTTCGGTTTCGGCTCTCGACGGCCATGTTGACCGCATTGTTGACCAATGCTGTGTCCGCGGTAGTGGAGAAGGTGCGGGCCACGATCATCCGGGAGAAGCAGTCCAGGATCGCGCAGCAGTACACCTTTCCATCCCGCGCGGGGTGTTCGGTGATATCGGTACACCATAGTTCGTTGGGCCTGCTGGCGGTGAACCGTCGATTGACCAGGTCAACTGGGGTATCGACGCCGATGAGGTTGGGTTTTCGCCGCCCGGGGCGCGGCAACCCGTAGAGCCCGTGCTCGGACATGATCGAGTTGACCAGCTTGTGGTTGACGTTCATCTCGTAGTCGGCCAACAGCGCAGCGCGCACCCGCTTGCGGCCGTAGGTACCGCGGGATCGCTGATAGATTTCGGTGATCGTGTCAGCCACAATCAGCCGCCGCACCTCGCGGTCTGGGACGGGTCTGCGCCGGTGATACTGCAGTAGGGACCGGGTCAATCCGGTTATCCGGCAGGCGGATCGGGCTGAGTGTCCTCGCGCGATCAGTCCCTCAGTGATCGCGCGTCGGCGTTTTGGGGGCACCACCGCCTGTTCGTCGAATAAGGCGCACGCGTCGCGGGTCAAGGCCAGCTCCGCCTCGAGTTGGGCGATCCGTTTGTGGGCGGCTGCCAGTTCGTCGGCCTCCACGCTCGGGGTGCCCTCGATGACGCCGGCATCGATGAGCGCTTGATGTTTCCAACGGAACAACGTCGCCTGACAGATTCCGGTTTCGGCAGCCACCACGGCTACCGATTCACCCGACCGAAGCCGGGCAACGATTTGCCTGCGCACCGACGACGAGTACTGACGGGGCATGTGACCTCCTGATGATCACTCTGCCCTCGACTCTCACAACCGTGGACCAACAACACGGGTACAGATCAGTTGGATTCATTCAGCGGGAACACGCCACGCCGATATCCCCAGAACACGGAGATGCGGCGAAACAACGTCAGTGAACATTCCCCGCAGTTCAGAACCCATTTTCGCGGATTGCTTCAGGGGTTCGATTCCCCTTAGCTCCACCACGTTTCAGCAGTTCAGGGCGTTGGTTGCCCGCCAGGCTTCTGATGCCGTCCGCAGTAGCGCGGATTGCCTCGTCGAGACGATCCGCGACATCGTCCAGATCGTCATCGAAGAGGTCCGCGTAGGTGTCGAGAGTCATCGACGCCTTTGCGTGGCCGAGCATCCGTTGAACTGCCTTCGCATGGGCGCGCGCACTAACCGCGAGACTTGCTCTACCGCGTCCTCGCCGATGCCGACGAATGAACCTAGCGGCAGCAGTTCGGGTCGAGCACCGTGCAGAGCGCGATGAGCGATTCTCGGCGTGGACTGTGGTAGACGTTCATGCCGCGACGTTCGGATTCGACCAGGCCGGCCTTGCGCAGCTGGGTGAGGTGATGGCTCACCGTGGATTCACTGAGTTCGACCGCCGTCGCGAGGTCGCGGCTGCACACCTCACCAGCGTCCGAGCTGAACAGCAGCGAGACCAACTTGACCCGTACCGGGTCGGCTAGTGCCTTGAGCCGCAACGCAATCTCCAATGCAGCCTCGTCGTCGAGGGGGCCGGCGGCCATCGGCGAGCAGCACACCGGCGCGGACATATCCACCACGGGCAACGTCTTCGGCATGCCTGCCATCCTGCCACAGGCATTGACATATATCGAAGAGGTGGCATCATCGGTGCTATCCGTAGTTCGATATAAGCCACATAGGTTGGAGCCGTCATGTCCCGCGCTCAGCTCGCCCTCAACGTCGATGATCTGGACGAAGCCATCAGCTTCTACTCCAAGCTGTTCAACACGACGCCCGCCAAGGTGAAGCCGGGTTACGCGAACTTCGCCATCGCCGAGCCGCCGCTGAAGTTGGTCCTGCTGGAGAACCCAGGCAAGGGCGGCACCATCAACCACCTCGGAGTAGAGGTGGCCTCGAGTGATGCCGTTCACGCAGAGATTGCGCGACTGACCAACGAAGGCATGTTCACCGAAGAAGAAATCGGAACCACGTGCTGCTTCGCCACGCAGGACAAGGTGTGGGTCACCGGACCTGCTGGTGAGAAGTGGGAGGTGTACACCGTGCTGGCCGACTCGGACACCTTCGGTACCAGCCCGGAACACGCCGAGGGTGGCAACGCTGAGGCTGGCGTCTGTTGTGGCGGCACCGCGGCGGATAACTCTGCCGCCGCCAACGCTTGCTGTTGAGCACGTGAATACGCCCGTCGTGACCGACGCCGATCCCGCAGTCGTCGGGAAGCTGTCGCTGCTGGACCGATTTCTGCCGGTGTGGATCGGCGTCGCCATGGCCGTCGGCCTGCTCCTGGGTCGTCTCGTCCCGGGGCTGAATACTGCCCTGGACAAAGTGCAGGTCGATGGCATCTCGCTGCCGATCGCCCTCGGGCTATTGATCATGATGTATCCGGTGCTGGCGAAGGTCCGCTACGACCGCCTGGACACCGTGACCGGGGACCGCAAACTGCTCATCAGCTCGCTGGCGTTGAACTGGATTCTTGGTCCCGCAGTGATGTTCGCGCTGGCCTGGCTATTGCTGCCCGACCTGCCTGAATATCGCACCGGCCTCATCATCGTCGGCCTTGCCCGCTGCATCGCGATGGTCATCATCTGGAACGACCTCGCCTGCGGCGACCGCGAAGCCGCCGCCGTCCTCGTCGCCCTCAACTCGGTGTTCCAGGTCGTGATGTTCGCCGTCCTTGGCTGGTTCTACTTGTCCGTGCTGCCGGGTTGGCTCGGCCTGCCCCAGACCACCATCACCACCTCGCCGTGGCAGATCGCCAAGTCGGTGCTCATCTTTCTCGGCATCCCCCTGCTCGCCGGATACTTCTCCCGACGGCTTGGGGAGAAAGCGAAAGGCCGCGACTGGTATGAGACGAAGTTCCTGTCGAGGATCGGACCGTGGGCGCTCTATGGCCTGCTGTTCACCATCGTCATTCTCTTTGCGCTGCAAGGGGATCAGATCACCAGCCGTCCGCTGGACGTGGTCCGGATCGCCGTACCGCTTCTCGCCTATTTCGCGATCATGTGGGGCGGCGGCTACATACTGGGCGCTCTACTCGGGCTGGGCTATCAGCGCACCACCACTTTGGCATTCACCGCGGCGGGCAACAACTTTGAACTCGCCATCGCCGTTGCTATCGCTACCTACGGCGCGACCTCGGGACAGGCGCTCGCCGGCGTGGTCGGCCCATTGATCGAAGTGCCCGTCCTCGTCGCCCTGGTCTACGTCTCCCTTGCCTTACGACCCCGCTTCGCCAAGCGGGCACCATCATTGCCGGCCGCGCCCGATAGGAGCACGCCATGACCGACATCCCCGTCTCCCCGGCCGTCCACGCTCGCGGCGACCTGTCCATCGACCAGCAGCATGCGCTCAAGGCGGCGGCCACCCGCCTGCACACCGAGTTCGATGAGTACTTCGGCATCGAAACCATCGAACGATTCCTGCACTCGTCCTACGACCAGTTCGCCGGTCGCGCCACGATCCTCAACTTCGTGCCACTGCTGGCCGAACGCTGGGCACGCCAACGGCTCACCGCCCTTGCCCGTGTCGACGGCAAGATCACCGACGCCAAGCCCATCGTGCTGTTCCTCTGTACCCACAACGCAGGCCGCTCCCAGATGGCGCTGGGATACTTCAACCATCTCGCCGGCGACCAAGGCGTGGCCTGGTCGGGCGGATCAGAGCCAGGCAACGAGATCAACCCCGCCGCCGTGGCCGCGATGGCCGAGATCGGCATCGACATCACCCGCGAGTTCCCCAAGCCATGGACCGATGAAATCGTTCAGGCCGCCGACGTTGTGGTCACCATGGGGTGTGGGGACGCATGCCCGTTCTTTCCTGGAAAGCGTTACGAAAACTGGGAACTGACCGACCCCGCCGGCCAAGGCATCGACGCCGTCCGACCGATCCGCGACGCTATCGAAGCGCGCGTGCGGCAACTCCTCGCTGAACTTGGCATCACCCCCGCCGCCTGATCCGCGTCCACACCGTCGGTGTTGTTCGTCTGCGTCAAGAACGGCGGCAAGTCTCGGATGGCCACCGGACTCATGCGCAAGATCGCCGGTCACTCTGTGGATGTGCATCCTGCTGGGACGAAGCCGGGCGGCCAGATCAACACGTACGAGGTGCTCGGCCGTATCGACGCCGCATGGGTCAAACGGCAAAATCTGAAAAAAATCCCAGCACAGCTGGATTCGCAACCACGGCAGGACCGTGGGGTCTGCTCGTCGCGGCTGACGCGTCGCCATCAGCACCATATGTGAGCAAGCGAAGTCGTAGAGGTGGCCAGCGGCGGTGGTGTGGTCCCCGAACATGCAGGGAGCTGACATGCGGTGGCGACAGCGCAGCGGCGCACAAATGCGAGTAGCACAGAACGTTGCGGCGTGCGGATAATAGGGCTTCTAACTGCCGATATGACGGCTTACGGCTGCGCGTACACAGAGTTCGTAACTCACATTTTGTGTACGTGGGGGAGTAAGAACATTGGAGGTTCCGTGACTCAGACGAAGGACCGATTTCGGCAGACGGCTCTGCCGGCCAAGCCACGTCCTCGCCGCACAAATGGGCCTCGATATCCCGGAGAAGCTATCGCACACGATCGGAGGAGAACTCCTGCCGGCACTGCAATGATTCGATGAATCACTGTGCAGCACAGCATGATCGATCAGCGGAGTCACGATGAGTGCGCGCTTCCTCCGAGTTGTCACTACCGGGCGCCTGGCTGCCATCGGAGGGCTCCCGGGCTAGCTCCGCGACCGCGCGCCTCGTTGCGAGGCGCGCCAACCCCAGCGCTCAAATCTAAGACGGTTTGGCGCGAAGAAAGGAAACCTATGGCACCCATTACCGCACGTCTGTCCGATCTCGCCGCAGACGTCCTCTTCACCTCCGTGCAAATCAACGCCGTTACCGAACTGGCCCCCAAATACCTGAAGGTCACGCTGGGTTGCGAGGCGTTCGCCCGCGCCAAATGGACCCCAGGCGACAAGCTGCAACTGCGGCCTCGGCGCGGATCTCTCGCGATGCGCACCTACACGCCGATCAACTGGAATACCGACGAGGGCTCCACTGACGTGATCGCCTACCGCCACGGTGACGGCCCCGCTGTGGACTGGTTCAACAACGCCGAGGCGGGCGCTGGCGCTGAAATATTCGGCCCGAGCAGATCGCTGGATCTCGGCGACACGGTCGCCCGCACCATCTTCGTCGGAGACGAGACCAGTATTGGACTGGCCTACGCACTCAACCACCTCGACACCGAGGCCACATACCTCTACGAGGCAACCGATCCCGACGCGCTGTCCGCTGTGCTCACCGCACTCGAGAACATCGAGAACACCGAGGTCTTCGCCAAAGCCGAAGATCGCGGCCAACTACTGGAAGCCATCGTGCAAGCCGCCGAAGGCTGCTCCAGCTCATCCTTGGACCTCATCGTCACGGGGGACGCCGCGACCGTCAATGCCGTCCGTCGCAGCCTCAAACGCCGACCTGATCTCACACCCCGCATCAAAGCCCGCGCCTACTGGGCACATGGACGCACCGGACTGAGCTGAGGAGAACTCCGACATTTGCCGCACGCCAGGGGATCTCTGTCCAGACCCCTATCTCATAACAAACATCGAGGAAATGGATGAACGAAATGACGTCTACCACCGCTAGCGGGAATGTCTTGCGCCACAAAGTACTTGCAACGATGGCCGGCGCGATCACCGGTGCAACCGTTCTCGGGGGTGCCGTGGCCCATGCCGAACCACCTGCCTTGCCGTCCGCCGAGCAGTTGACCAACCAGGTGTCGGTGATCTTCGACGTCAATGCCGACAGGGCGCAACGGGCGTCTTTTCTCGAGGCTGGTGATGCCGCCCTTCCCGTCGTCGATATCGTGGGAGGACCGATTGCGCAACATCGCTCGATGGTGTCCATGCGCGTCGAAAACCCGACGCTCGACGGCGACCACCTCAGCTCGCAGCTGGTGATGTCCGTGATGGGCATGGGCGCGCAACGCCGCCCACTCGACTGGGTTGAGCAAGACCGAACCTGGAAGTTGTCGACCGCCTCGCTATGCAGCGTCTACACCGAGATCTCCCGGACCTCAAGTTGTCCAGTGTGACACAAGATCCGGCTCGCCCAAGCTCGCGGTCGAAGCGTGACGAGGGCCCTGCACAACGATGGGAGACGTCATATTCGTTGCCGCTACTCCGATCTGCACGCCGGGGTCCTCGGATCAGCGTGAGGCTGCCTCCGATGGCGCCCCTGCCAGGTATCGGTACAACATCTCGACCAGCTGCGTCTCCAATCGGGCTATATCGACAGATTCGGGCTGCGCGAGAATGTGGTGAACCACCATTTCAATCGTTGAAACCACCAGTCGTGCAGCCATTTCCTTGTCATCGATCGTGACTTCGGGGGAGCGCTTCATGACGTCGAGTAGGTGCGCCATCCGAGCGGCTTCCAGTTCGGCGACCTTGGCCATCAGTTCGCGAGATCGTGGTGCCTGCTCCATCAGGATGCGCAGGAATTCCGGATCAGATCGGTGATTGTCGACATTGCTCTGCACCATTGCAGTGATCACATCGATGAGGGCTGGTGCCGGATCCTTCGGGCGCAGAAGAAGATCGGTTGCCCACCCAGCGTCCAGATGCCGTGTCGCCAACTCCAACAGGATCGCGTCCTTGTTCGGGTAGTACTGGTAAAGAGAACCAACAGAGAGGTCTGCCCACTCGGCGATCCGATTCGTAGTCCCTCCGGCGTAGCCGTACTGGGCGAAAACGTGAGTAGCGGCGTCGAGAATGCGGCGGCGCGTCTCCTCCGATCGGCGTTGCCGCGGTTGTTTGCGCGGATTGAGCTGAGGTTTGGTGCCGGTCATCATTCTCCTGAGGTGTGCCTCAAAACGCGAGTATCAAGTTGAGCCAGCAGAAGCGATAATTGACGTCTGAAATGCACAAACGTGTTTCGCACAGTCCCGTTGAGCGCCGACTTTACTCGCATGTTGGGGCGCTGGAACCGCTACATCCGGCACTGTCCAACTCGTGGACGCCGACAATGACCAAAGGACCCGCAACGTGAACTCGCTCGATACGCCACAGGTCTCCAGCGTTCTTGAGCGACTCTTCGGAGAGGCCGAACGCGCCGATCGGCCCTTCATCACTGAGATGCTGGATAGTGCCGAGGCGGGGATCGATCCTGTGGCACGGGCGTTGGAAGCCGAAGCCGAAGACTACAAGGGGTTCTATCGCCGAGCGGTGCAGAATTTTCTCTGTGTGTCGCCGACGTACGGTCGGTTCCTCTATCTCTGTGCGCGAGCCGTAAAAGCCAAGCGCGTAGTCGAATTCGGCACGTCATTCGGTGTCTCGGCTATCTATCTCGCCTGCGCTGTGCGAGACAACGGCGGTGGGACTGTGATCGGCACCGAGCTGGAACCGAGCAAGGCAACACGCGCCTACGAGAATTTGACAGCCGCAGGGGTGGCCGACCTCGTCGACATCCGGATTGGTGACGCAGTCGATGTGCTGAGCTCCGACCTCGGCGGCCAGGTTGATCTCGTCCATCTTGATGGCGCGTTGAGTCTGTACCGGCCGGTGTTACGACTGCTGGAACCGCGCTTGAGTTCGAGCGCCCTCGTGGTCGCGGAAAACTCCACGTCTGACTATCTGGACTATGTCACCGGCCCTGGCAGTAGCTACCTGTCGTTGACATTGCCCTTTGATAGGGACGGGCGCGGCAACGAGTTGTCGGTTTTCACTGGCTGACAACGCAATCGCCACGGTCAAGGTGCTGTTGACCGGACCAGCGTCATAAACGTTAACGAGGATCTTCGAGGTCTCGGTCTGCGGTGAGATAAGTCGTCAGCATTGCGACCAGTTCGTTTCCGAAGCGTGTCGTCTCAACCGGCGCTGGTGCAGCCAGCGCATGGTGCACAACCAGTTCAATGGTGGTGACGACCAGGCGCGCCGCGGTGTCCTTGTCCTCCACCGTCACTTCCGGGTGTTGGGTGAGAAGCTGATGCATGTCTTCGACTGAGGACCCGCGCAGTTCTGCGACCTTGTCCATCAGTTCCTTTGATCGGGAGGCTTCTTCCGCCAGCACTCTGAGGAACTCCGGGTTTTGGCGGTGGTTATCGATCGCGGTCGTGATGACGGCGTGCATGACACTGGCGACGGAGGCAGGACCTTCACCGTCACGCAGTCGATTTGCCGCTGCAATTCCCGCATCGAGGTGACGTGCGGCTAGTTCAACGACGATGGCGTCCTTGTTTGGGTAGTACTGGTACAGCGATCCGATGGAGACATCCGCCCACTCGGCGATGCGGTTGGTCGTCCCCCGGGCGTAGCCGTACTCGGTGAACACTTTGACGGCCGCGTCGAGTATGCGTTCACGGGTCTCCTCGGCTCGCCTTTGACGGGGCCGCCTGCGTGGGCGAAGCTGACGCTGATCGGCTGGCAAAACACTCCTAGGGGCTCACGACGTCTTCAGCCTAGACTCAATGCAATCCTATTCGGGTTACGCATCTGATCGAACGCTGTTGAGCACGGCGGGATTACACAAGGGTGCAGCCGGGCCGGAATGTGAGCACCCGTCGTATGCGGATGGGATGCCACCCATCCACGCGGCGTTTCCGCGCCCCGCGAGCAGGCCTTCGGCATCGCATGCTTCGAAAAGCGCTGAGCCCGGCCGAATGTGAGTAGTCACGGGACGCCTGCCCGGACCATAATTGTGCTGTGAACTGCAGTAATGGAGGCACCTCGCGGCGATCGCGAGGTGCGAAAGCTCACTTACCGCGGCGTGGGAATGCTCCCGATTCTGTCGACGAGGCGGCCGTCCGTCGCTTTCCTGCTGTCAGCTCACGTTCAGTCCGATTGACCCGGAATCCAGAACAGTGCCGGGATTCTTCGAAAGATCTGTGTAAGAACGGCATTAGGCGCGTGAAGACTGCGCGTCGGCAACTCCGCTTGCTGCTGGGGCCGATTCGTCGAGTTGCGACTGCCTGAGGAGGCCACTGATGAGTGCGACCCGAGTCGGAGCAACTACACCGGTTGGGACCCAGGGGCGATGACCGCGCCGATGTGGTTTGGTATCCCGCCGGAGGTACATTCGGCACTGTTGTGCGCCGGGCCGGGAATCGGGCCATTGCTGGCTGCAGCGGACGCCTGGCAAGCGTTGAGTGCTGAATATGGATGCGCGGCAGCCGAGCTCCACACCATCTTGGCGACGGTGCAGGCCGGTGTCTGGGAAGGACCGAGCGCCGCGCGGTACTTCGCAGCCAACTGGCGCTATCTGGTCTGGTTACACGAAGCAGCTGCGGTGGGTGCCACCCGTGCTGCTCAGTGTGAGGAAGTCGCCGGCGCCTACACCGCAGCGCTGGCCAACATGCCGACGTTGGCAGAGCTTGCACTGAACCACGTCGCACACGGAGCCCTGCTCAGCACGAACTTCTTTGGGATCAATGCGATACCCATCGCGATCAACGAAGCTGACTACGGCCGCATGTGGGTGCAGGCGGCCACCACGATGTCGGTTTACGACGGTGTCGCAGGTATGGTCCGCGCCGCGACACCACGACTGTCACCCGCACCGTCGGTCTTGACCGCCGAATTATTGGGCATTGCCGCTGTCACCGATTACGCGCCGACCCAAGCCGCCGAGGCAGGATCTGCCCTCAACGGGAGCGAGTCGACAGTGTCGGCGCTCTTAGAAGCGCTGATCAGAATTCTGGTGCCGGCGCCGGTGTTCCAGATTGCGGAGGAGATCGCCAAACTCAATCTGGCCCAACTTGTCGCGCTGCTGCTCGTCAACCCGGTGGCGGCTGCATCAGTCCTTGCCCCGCTTACGTCCGCAGTGCTGGGGCTCGTCGCGTACGTGAGCGTCAGTCTCATGCTATTCGCCTTGCAGATCGGGGCGACCCTTCTTCTCGTAGCGCCGGCAATCGCACTTCCTCTTGCTATTGCGTTGTCCGATTCCGACGACCCGACTCCGGTACCCGAGGGCGCGATGGCGCCGCAACCGAAGGTTGCGGCGCACCCAAACGGCTCGGCTGTCGATTACCATCCTCGTACTTCAATTCCTTTGCCGGCCAACGCTGCTCCTACGAGTGCCGCCACACCGACATCTCAGGCTCCCGCACCGCATGGCAATGCGCCCGCGCCGCCGGCGGGCGCGGGACCAACAGGTTCACTGCTGTACGCAGTCGGGGCGGGAGGTTTCCCGCCCCCCGGCAATCCGACGCTCAACGAGGAATCTGGCCAACACGGTAAGTGGGCTACGGCTGGTGAATTGGTGTCCGAGACGCTCGTGCAGTCGACAGGTTCGCACCGCAAGTCCAGAAAGCGTCGTCGACAGACCACGCCTCTTCGGCGTGACATGAACGCCTACGCGTATCTTGAGGATCCGGCCCCGTCGTCTCAGTCGCCGCCGATGCCCGGTTACACCACGTCCGTGTCGGATCTCGGAACGGCGTCCATGGCGGACCGTACCGATGGTTCTCAGGCCGAGGTTCCTGCTCGCGGATACGTCAGCCTTCCCTCGGATCCGCATCGTGAGCAGCTGTCGACAGAGGTGCTGCTGCCAAGAACCTGGCCATCGCCAGGCCAGAACAGCGGCTGCTGAGGATGGCGTCGCATTCGCAGGTCTCAATGTTCTCGTGTCCAACTCCATGCTCACCTTGGCCTGTATTACTGAGGTGACTGAACTCTCGCCCCGATTCGTCCGGGTTGAGCTGGGTGCGGACCCATTCCGGCGCGCCAACGGTGCGGGCTTACACCCCGATCAACTGGAACCAGGACGAGGGGGCAACTGCTACTCATCGATGATATCGATGCGCACCGGCGACCGAGGCTTGCCGATGCATGCCAAAATGTAACCGTCAGAGCGCTGTTCAGGTGTCAAGCAGTTTGGCTCGGCCATCCGGACTTCGCCCTCAATCAGCTTCACCATGCAATCGCCGCAGTTTCCGACTGTGCACGAGTAGGGCATCGAGACTCGGGCATCGAGGCCGGCTTGAAGCAGGCTTTTGCCGGGTTCAACGGTTAGAGTTGCGATCTGTGCCCCGTCGGACTCCACGGTCATGATCTGCGGGGCGAGGTCTCCAATATCGAGGTCGTCGGCGGCTCGGACAAATCGCTCTTGATGGATGCGGCTCTTATCGACGCCGTCATCGATGAGCACATTGCGAGCGCCGTCCATCAAACCTTCTGGGCCGCAGATGTAGTAGTGCGCGTCCCCGGCGAAGGTCAGGCTACTCAGTTCTCGTCGTAGGAGATGCTCGTCAAGTCGGCCGATCCCTCCCGTCCACACCGGCGACGGACTGGTCAGAATGTGTCGCACAACCAAGCGCTCGCAGTGCCGCGCACACAGTTCGGCAAGGGCGTCGGCGAAGATGATGTCGCTTTCGGTGCGATTGCCATAGATGAGCACCACTCGACTGTCTGTGGTTTCGGTCAGGATCGTGCGGAGGATGCTCATGACCGGGGTAATACCGCTGCCTGCGGCGATGAGGACGAGGTTCTTGGGTGCCGACATCGGACTGGGGATGCAGAATGCACCCGACGGCCCCAGAATCTGAAGACGCGCGCCCGGTTTGACCTCCGTATTGAGGTACGTGGACATCACGCCGTCGCTCACCTGCTTGACCGTGACAGCGCATCGCTTCCCGCCGGGCGCACATGACGCGGAATATGCACGGCGAATCGTGCGTCCACCGATCCGGGCTGAGACCGTGAAGAACTGTCCGGCCTTGAACTCGAACGGCGAGCCCGAGGGGTCCTCGAACACCAGCGTGGTGGCAGCGGCGGTCTCACGAATAACATCCACCACCTTGACATCTCTGAGACCCATCGCCGTGTCAGTGGCGGGGCGTGGCGTCAGGCGTAGACGCGTGAGGAGCCGCCGGAACCATCCGCCGCTGGCATGAGCCGTCTCAATCCCGCTGGGTGAGTGTACTTCTGGCGCGGACCCTGGAGCTGCGTATCCCTCGCCTGTCAATTCCGACCTGTACGTGAGATCGGCAACTGCCTTTGCGAGGCGGGGGTATTTCGCCAACAGGGCGAAGGCGGCGCCAAGCGCTGATCGCTTCTCGGATCGGCTGGTCATGATGACGACATGCTGAGAGGCCAGTGCCATCATATTGGGCATTTCGTCGCCGCGGGAATCAAGATGCCACAGGTCGGACTTGAGAATTGCAGTGTTAGTGCGTATCTCGACGTTGGTCACCTTGATGATGAGCGCGGCGTGTGGGCCCGCACCCTTGATCTCCATGGTTGCCAGCAGTTCCGAATCATCGGACATGTACCCAGTGCCATGAAGGTGAAGTGCGAGATCGCTGCCGGGGATGACTGCGGCCAGGGAGATTCGATCATTCTCGACGAGGTTGTGGAATGTGTCTGCGCGCTTGTTGCCTTTGCGGTCAGGAATGGCAACCGTGTTGGCATCGAGTATCTGGACAAATCCAATACTGTCGCCTCGCGGACTGGTGTCGCTCGACAGGTCACCCGCCCACGTCGACACGACAAGGAACGGGCATGCTGCGAAGAAGTCGGCGATGGCCGGGTCATCGAGCGTCCTTGACTCACCCCCGTGGGCCTTCGCGCCGACCCCGGGCTTTGGAGGTTCAGGAGTGCCCCACAACCCGGATCGATGGATTGCCTTGGCGCAGTGAACAAAGGCTTGCTGCACCTTGATCTCCACTGTTGAGCTTGAGCGGCTCACTCGTCCGTTCAACCGGAGAACCTCGCCAACCCCGGGGAGGAGAAACACGAATGATATGCCGGTGTTCTGCTGCGGAGGATCTTCACCATCGGGAACGGGTACGGAGATGGTGTTGGGATCCAACATTTCAGCGAATCCCGGAGCGCCGCCGATGAATGTCGACACCGGGCGGGCATCAGGCCCGGTGAGGTATCCGATACCTGCGATGGGAGAGTGAGCAAGGATCTCCCTGCACCCGTCGTCGAGGTGGTCGAGTTCTTTCGCCAGTACCACTGCGGGTGGACGGCCGATGATGGTCTCGACTTCGTCGACCGTCGTCAATCGATGCAGGGCTTGCGTCTTGATGGTCACGTTATCGGGTCCTCCGTCGGGAGATTGTCGTCGGGGCGCCAGCGCCGGCAAGGTAACGGCCCAGCCACGAAATGCGAGTAGCTTTGCGATCACGCGACGTACGAAGTCCGCATCAGTGCTGGTAGTAAGCCTATTATCGCAACGGCGACGGCAATTTGGTACTCGCTTTCTTGGGCCGCGAAGAGGAAATGGCGATGGCCGATCGGCGTGCCGTTGATCCGCGCAAACAGCTGACGTGGTGCGGGGTGGGGGACCGCAGCACTGTTGTCTCGACGCGGATACTCGCGTTTTGCCGCGATCTTGGACTCCAACGGCTCCAAGTTTCGAGTAGGAGAGCAATCAAGGAAGGAGCGATCGGAGTCGACTGACCGCTCCCTTGGGTGCTACGTCGAGTGCGCCACAAGCCGAGATCGGCAGGCTCGCAGCGCAACTCGACGTCCGCACCATGGCTGTCGGGTTATTGACAAACGATAGCCTCAACATCTTCTTAGGTGACGACGTCCTGTATTGGTATTGCCAGGGTGAGGTCTCCGGTCAGGCAGGCAAGTATGTCGGGGGCCGTGCGCAGGCCTCGGAGTGCGCGTCAATCAGCGACGTTGAATCCTGCAATGACTTTCGTCGGCGTTATCCGCACGATCAACTCGCCAGGCACCCCGTTGCGCCGACCGTATTCCTCGGCGCGCTCGGCACCCATATAACGCCCGGCGATGCGGGTGGCGGTGTCCAGCAAGTCCTCGGGGTCTTCTGACGTCGACGCGATCCCCTGGACCTGTACAAACGAAAACGGGGGATGCTCGTCGTCGACGCACACCACCACCCGGGGGTCGCGGTCCAGGGCTCGGCCTTTGGCGGCCTGCTTTGCGGTATTGAAGACCAGCTGGTTGCCGTCGACGACGAACCACACCGGCGCGACCAGCGGTCGGCCGTCCGCTGCGACGTAGCCCAACTTGGCTGTCCGAGTGCCGTCGGAAAGGAAGGCAATCACTTCTTCGGAGAGTTTTTCCATACGTTCGAGGCTATGCCCGGCGGCCCCGTCAGCCGTGCCGAACTGGGCGAGTAGGGTCGTCAGAGAGCGCCCGATTCGAGGAGGAAGCTATGTCCGCCACCAGGCCTAACCTTCTCCAAATCATCGCTTACTCGTATGGTTTCCGACGGCTGCCCGCCGCCATGCGCGACTGGGTCGCCAACGACCTCGCGGGACCGGGCTGTGTCCGACGGTTCATGCTCAAGGCGGCCATACCCCCGTTCTTCATTCTGGCGCCGTTCTGGCTGTTGCCTGTCGAGCAGAACGCGGTGTACGTGCACGCCGAAATGACGGTGCCGATCTACCTGTGGACATTGGCTATCTCGCTGGCACTGAACAAAGTGTGGCGGCGGCACCGCCTCGCGGTGCACGGTTTGGATCCCAATCTCGTCGATGTCGGCAAGCGCCAGAAGAATGCGCGGATCGATCAGGATTACGTCGCCCGCTTCGGACCCCGGCCGCAAGAGGCCGACTACCAGAAGAACAGCAATCCGTTTTTCTGAACCAACGGTCGCGGCATGCCTGCATCGAGACCTCAACCGAGAGTTCGCGACCGCAGACACCCTGCAGCAGGATCTCGCTGACCTGCCTCCCGCCTGGCCGCAGGTCGTCGACGCCCGGCGACTACCGAACGCCGCACGCTAACCGCTGACAAGAGATATGTCCGCACATGCGGATCTATCAGTTACTTCGTGCCGCGCCTGCGGCTCTTGACCGGCTGCGAGCCTCAATGCTAAGCAATTGCTCAGCATTCAGGGAACCGCTCGACGGATAACGAAGATGAGGTCAACGATGACGCTGCAGGCCGTGTTGGACGACATCCGAAGCCGACCCGGTGACGGCGAGATCATCTCGATTGTCGACCCGGTGACCGAGGAGCAGATCGGTGAGTTCACCGACTGCGGCCCGCAGGCGGTCGACGATGCGGTCGGCCGGGCCAAGGCGTCGTTCGAATCGGGTGTCTGGTCGCAGCTGCCGGGGCGCGAGCGGGCCAAGGTCATGTGGCGCATCGCCGACCTCATCGACGAGCACGCGGCCGAATTCGCGGCGATCGACTCTGCCAACACCGGAATGATGAAGCTGCAGTCGGAGATGGTGGTCCCCACCTGTGCCGAATTCTTCCGCTACTACGCCGGCTGGTGTTCCAAGATCAACGGCACCTCCTACGACGTGAAGACCACCGGCATTGCCGCCGACAGCTACGTCGACCTACACGCCTACACGCTCAAGGAGCCCTACGGCGTTGTCGGCCTGATCTTTCCGTGGAATGGCCCTATCTTCAACGCCTGCGCCAAGATCGCCCCCGCGTTGGCGGCAGGCTGCAGCAGCCTGGTGAAACCCGCTGAGGAGACACCACTTTCGGCGGTTCTGTTGGACCGGTTGATCCACGAGGCTGGGGTGCCCGAGGGTGTGGTCAACCTCCTTACCGGCTACGGGCACACCGCCGGCGCGGCGATCAGCGCGCACAGCGGCGTCGAGAAGGTCGCGTTCACCGGCTCCACCGAGGTGGGCAAGATGATCGTGGCTGCCTCGGCGGGCAACCTGAAGAAGGTGATGCTCGAACTCGGCGGCAAGTCGCCGGTGCTGATCTTCGACGACGCCGATCTGGACAAGGCGATCTTCGGCGCCGCAATGGGTATCTTCGTGCACTCCGGACAGGGGTGCGTCTGTGGCTCAAGGATTTTCGTGCAGCGCGGCGTCTATGACCAGGTGGTCGAGGGGATCGCCGGAGTGGCCAACTTCATGAAGTACGGGGGCCCGGATGAGGAAGGGGTCATGAGCGGCCCGCTGATCAGTGCCAAACAACTCGACCGCGTGCTGGGATTCATCGACGAGGGTAAGCGCGACGGCGCCGAGGTTGTCACCGGCGGGTACCGGCTCGACCGCAAGGGGTACTTCGTACACCCGACGGTGCTCACCAACGTCGACCCCAGCATGCGCCTCTATCAGCAAGAGATCTTCGGGCCGGTGGTGTCGATCATCCCGTTCGACGACGAAGACGAAGCCATCGCGATGGCTAATGACACCACCTACGGGCTCGCGGGCACGGTGTGGACCACCAATATCAGCCGGGGCCACCGGCTTGTGAAGCGTCTGCAGGCGGGCAGCGTGCAGATCAACTGCCAGCTGATCTTCGACCACGATGTGCCTTTCGGCGGCTACAAGCAGTCCGGTTGGGGCCATGAGTTCGGCAAGGAAGGCCTGGAAGGTTACTTGAAGACCAAATCGGTGTGGGCCCAGCTGTAATCGAAACGATGACCGATGATGACCGACACGATTGTTGTCTTCAACCCGTCCACCGAGGAACAAATCGCCGACGCCGCGGTGTGCGCCAGCTGACTTCGGCTCTGAGGTGTTAGTTCAGGTCTGTGCGGAGTATCCTTTCGATCTCGTCTTCGGGCGTGCGCATCAGATGGCTGAATATTGTGGCGTACGGCTCCATCAGCACTGCCCGTCCTTCGAGGGAGCGCAGCTCGTAGGTTCCCTCGCTTATCGGGATCGCCGCGATACCCGACGCGAAACCCTGGGCATACAGCTTTGGTCCCAGAATGGGAGCCCTAACAACACTTCTCGCCGTCGACCCCCATACCCAGATCAGATACTTCTCGGCCAGGCCGTAGTTGGAGAACTTTGCGGTGTCGTTCTGTCGCTGGCGCCGGTCGTTGACGGTGTCGACGACCCACCAGCTGCCGTCGTCGCGGAGATGCACCGAGTAGTCATTCGAGCTGAACAGGATCGTGCAATCGGCGCAGGACGTTGACACCGACAGATTGCTCAGCTGCCCCAATTCAGACCAATAGAGCCAGTTTTGGGACAGCCGCGCAAAGTCGGCAGTATCGGTCATGCGTAGCCGAGGTACCCGGAATCAAGCAGGGCTTGGACCGGCGCGTCCCGCCCGTCCGCGTAGGTGAGGCGGTATTGGATTGCGCCGCCGGGCTGACCGAACCACGGCGCGGCCTGGGATTGCTCGATGTGAATGCCAGGAGGCAGGGCCGATGGATCCTTCACGACGTACGAGAAGTACGGCGAGACCTGGCTCGACGGGGGCAACGACAGTTGGGCGAAGTGGGTGCCGGCCGGGGCGAGGAACGCGCCGCCGGGGTAGCCCCAACGTCCCAGCGGGGTGCCCGCGGGAAGCTGGATGTCGGGGACGATCGTCCCCGGGATGGCGTACGGCTTGCTCGGGTCTTGGTCGTTGGGGTAGACCGCACCAGAGCCATCGGGGTTGATTTCTGGGTTGCCGGGAGCGGTCGCGGGGGGTACCGGGACGTACACCGGGTAGGCCGCGGTGTATCCCTGGAAAAGCCACGAGTTTTCCGCCAGCGGCTGGGCCCCGGCTGCGCCCGCCCGACCGAAGAACAATCCGGCTGCTCCGCCGCTACCGCCGAGTCCACCCCAGTTGGTCACTTGGCACTCGGTGGTCGCGCATTCCACGGTCCCGGAGCCGCCGATCCCGCCGCGACCTCCGATGCCGAATAACAGCCCACCCTTGCCGCCGTTACCGCCGTTCGCGCCGGTCGCCGCGGACCCACCCTCGCCGCCGTTTCCGAGGAACAGCCCGGCCGAGCCGCCGTTTCCGCCGTTTCCGCCGTTGATGGTGGTGAATCCGCGACCGCCGGCGCCACCGTTGCCGATCAACCCGGCATTTCCACCGGTGCCGCCGTTGTAGCCGTTACCGCCGTTGCCGAACAGCAAACCGCTGCGGCCGCCGTCGCACTTGGTGGCTGAAGCGCAGGTGACGCCATCGAAACTGAACCCGTTTCCGATCAACAACCCCGCGTTGGGGTGAGAGAGGGTTCCGTTGGAAACGAAGATCGCGACGACAGCCTCGGGTGTCATGGGGCCGGGGACCGTCAGCGACGCTGCCGGGGTGGTTTTGGCCGCCGAGGGGGCGACGGTCAACGGGGCGGTAGTGCGCGCGCTCTGAGCTGATGCGACTTCGGTCGAGGACGAGTCGGCTGCGGCTGACGGTGCTGCCGCGACGAGTGGGCCGGCGGTCGCCGCCGCGCTGGGCGCATTCGTCGCAGGGGAGCGCAGTGGGTTGCGAGTGGTCGCAGCGGCAGGGTTGGACTGACGCGCGGAGTTACCGGTGCGCGCTGTCTTCGACGCCGAGGATGAGGAGTTGCTGTTCGAGGAGCCTGCGCCACTCGAGCCGGTGTCGGCGCCGGCGATGCCCAGCCCCTGGGGGCCGGCGAACGCCAATCCGGTCACCACTGCCGCCGCGCCTATTCGCGCGGTAAGCCTGGCTGCGAAGCGATTCTTCTGCGAAGACCCCGGCTTTGACATGCTTCCCCCTGCGTGACTGGCGACAGACGCGGTGAACGTAACAGCAAATATTGACGCTGTCCGCGGAACTCGTCGTTTGTCCAGTTAATCGACAGGGACGCTCAAAGCCGTTCTGGCCCCGGCAACCTCGCTCAGGGATGCGAGAGCCACCCGGCTGGCAGGTATGCCGACCGGTTCTCTGTGGCTCGGTGCGACTGACTCAGGCAGCGGCGCGGCGGGACGAACCCGTCGAGCTGGTGGGCTTGGTGCGCTCGCCCGTGGTGGCCGACTTTGCTTCTGGAGTAACCGCTTTGCGCGACGACGTGGCGTGTTCCGCACCTGCCAGCGGTGTGACCGTTGCTCGCTTGGACGCCGCAGTGGGCAGCGCGGGCGCGGCAGGCGGCCGCAGGGCCGCGATATCCTGGCCGGCGTCATGGATGCCCTGCTGGATCGCACCGACCAGATCCTTGGTGAACGTGATCGGATTGATCCTCGGGAACAGCCCGAACGTTTCGTACTGGCCCGGGCTGGTGGTGCGGTCGTAGCCGGTGTCGATGATGACGCGTAAGGCCGGCGACACCAGATCGACGATGGGCGTGACGATCGCGGAAGTGCCTGTCCACTTACCAAAACCGATGAGCGGCTGCATGATTGGCAGCACCTTGGTCGGGATCAGGATGTATGTCGTGTTGTTGTAGTACGTGAAGTTCTCCGGGTGTAGCGCCGGATCCATCTCGTTGGCCAGGTCTTGGGGGTCGTACCCGTCGGGTACAACCCAATCCTTGGTGTTGCCGTTCGGTGCGATGTAGGTGGTGTGGATGTAGACCAGGCCGAGCAGCGCATTGGCCATAGCTAGGAAGTTGAGCGGGTAGGCCGGAGCATCGCCGACGGGATCGTATTCGAAGGCGATGTCGGTCACGGGGATCGGCAGGGCCCCGATCGCACCGCCGGTGGTGTCGGTGGGCGTGGGCACGTCGGTGGTGATCTTCAATCCGGGGATGTACTGCAGGAGGCCGAGTCGAGTGAAGATGCCGCCATTGGGCTTGTAGGGGTTGCCGGCGATGACTACCTGCAGTCGCTGCTTGAGGTTGTTGTCCAGCCCGGTGATGTTGCGCAACTCGTTGGACACCACCGCCGCGCCCTGGGAGAAGCCGAAGATCACGACGTCGTCATCGGTGGTCGCCAGTTCTTGGATCAGCGCGCTATTGAGATGGTTGACCCCAGTACCGACCGAGTCGTCCCACTTGTCACCCGTGAGCCCACCGACCAATGGCCACAGCGAGGCCGGGTAGTCGATGCCATCGAGGTTGCAATTCGCATCGCACGAGGTTTGGGCGAGGTAGTAGTTGCGCACGTTGGTCAGGAAGCCGTCGATGACGTTCGCATTCGGCGTTCCGGTGCCGGGCACGATGAGCCCGGTGGTGGCGGCCAGGGAAACCGCCGATGTGAGTATTGATCCGACGCCGAGAAGCACGGCTGTGATCACCGCGAGGACGGGTGTTACCAAGCGCGAGGCGCGTTGCATGCGTCACATATCAGCAGTAAGCCGATTCATGCGCAAGGCAAACTCCTGTCAATTCGCTGTCGCGTCCTTGGCCGAACGCATCTGGTACTGCCGCACGATTGCCAAATATGGGCGCGCTAGCGGCCGCCGCCGCCCACTTCGGCGGGCAGTGGTGGCGGCAACGGCGTCGTCGATGTCGGGGTGGTGCTGGTCGGGGTGGCCGACGTTGTCGGCGTCGCCGATGACGATGTTGGTGCGGCCGACGACGACGTCGAGGACTGGGGACCGTGGAAATCCACCCACGACTCCTTGCGAACCGCACTGCCGCCGGAGCTGACCACCAGCGCGCTTGAGCTCACCGTGTAGGTGATGCCGTCGTTGATCGCGGTGTACGAGCCGCCGCCTGCGCTCGATGCCGACACAACGAGCTTCGCACCATCGCGCACCCGCACGCCGCGGTACTCGTAGCCGCCGGACGTCTTGCAGATCGCGACCCGCGAGCTATCGGTGCTGCCGAACAGCACGGCGGTGTCGGCGCACCGCGCTGTCGAGTCGAGGTAACCCTGTGAATCGAAGGCAGGGGCCGCGCCGGCTTGCGGCAATGCGGTCAAGAGCAACACGGAACAGGCCGCGGCCGCCGTAACGCCGGCGACGCGGATCGTATGAGAGGACATCACCTTCCACGACACCACGATGAGCGCGGGCGGGTGAGCGCCGATGCCGAGAATCCACGAGATCGTTAGTTTCCCGAGACCGCGGCCAGGGCGTTTGTAGACAGATTTACGATTGTGTACTGTGACCGAGCGCACAATCGGTATGGTCTGTGCGTTGTACCACCGTCGGGGATTCAGATGGAGTTTGGGATGCGAGATCACGCAGGCGTTCGGCCGATGCCGCGCCGGGCACTGAAAGCACTTGCGACGGTCGTCTCGGCCGTCGCGCTGTTCCTGATGTCGGCGCTGCCCGCCTGGGCCGCCGACTCGATCACCCTCACCTGGGTGCGCCACGGCGAGTCCTACGGCAACGTCGCCGGCGCCGGCATCGACACGAAGGTGCCCGGTCCGGAGCTCACCGATTTGGGCGAGCAGCAGGCAGCGGCCATTGCGCAGCAGCTCAAAGACGGCGGCTACGACAGCATCTACGTCTCGAACATGATCCGCACCCAGCAGACCGCTGCGCCGCTGGAAGCCCTTCTGCCGAACCTCCCGGTGTATGAGAAGGCGGGCATCCGTGAGATCAGCGCAGGCATCTTCGAGGGTTCGCCCATCGACAGCGGGCTCGGCCGCATCGGTTACTTTCTGATCCCGGTGGCCTGGACCCTCGGGCTGCGCAGCTTGCCCATTCCCGGCGGGGAGACCGGCAATGGGTTCGAGGCGAGGGTCAATAGTGTGATCGCCGACGTCATCGCCAACGGCGACACCAAGCCCGTGCTCTTCTCGCACGGCGCGACGATCATGATCTGGACGATGATGAACGTCGACAATCCGGACATCATGCTGATGCTGACGCACACCCTGGGTAACACCGCCGTCGTGGTGGTGACGGGCAATCCGGAGGACGGCTGGATGTTGCAAAGCTGGGATGGTATTGCGGTCAGCCAGAATCCGTCGCTCGGCGGTCAGCTGTTCGTCAACCTCCGCAACCTGGTCGTGGCACCACAGACCGCCGTGTACAACGTCGTGCAGGCTGTCAAGACCCGCGACCTCACCAAGATTGTGGCCGCCATCCGTGACGGTGTGGTCACCGTCGCCAAGGCGGGCGTCGACTTCGTCAAGGATTCTCTTACCGATATCGCGCAGGCGATCCGCGGCGCACTCCCCGGTGGAGCGGCGGCCAAACCCGCTGCCACCAGTGCCAAGTCGGCTGCGGCGGCAACAACGACAGCTGAGACAACAAGCAGTGCAACGGATCTGACCGACGGCAACAAGGCCGAGCCCGGTAAGACCGGCGCTGCCACCAGCCGTCGAGCGGGCTCGTCACAAACAACGTCGGATGACGGCGGCCAGAGCGCGACGACCGGCAAGGCAGACGGGGGAGCCAAGACGGGCACCGGCTCGAGCCGGCGGGCCAGCGCGCACAAAGCGGCGGCCTGACGCACGTCGGCCCCCTTCGCCCGGCGCGAAGGGGGCCGACGCGTCAGCCCAGATACCGTGATTCGAGTACCAGGTCGGGAATAAGACTCTGGTACTCCATGTGACTGCGGTGTTCGGTTGTCTGCCAGCCCTTGCCTTGTTGGGCGCGCATGTAACCCCGGTACTTGGGGGAGCCTGGGAAGCCCACGTTGTCGGCCACCACGATAGCGCCGCGCCGTAGCCAGCCGCGCTCGACAATGCTCAGCAGATCAGTCAGGTACGCGTGCTTGTTGTGATCGATGAACAGGAAATCCAATGTGCCTGAGTCAAATCCGAACTCCTCACGCAGGACATCGAGGGTCGGCCCGCCGTCACCGATAGTCCCCACCACACAGGTGATGCGGTGTTCGACGCCGGCGTGTGCCCAAATACGCCGAGCCACTGCCGCATTCGCCCCGGCCAGCTCGACGGAGAAGATCCGGGCCGTCGGGGCGGCGCGTGCGATCCGTAGCGCGCCGTAACCGCAGTAGGTGCCCAGTTCCAGCGCCAGCCGCGGATCGGCTCGACGCACCGCCGCGTCGAGCAGGGTCCCTTTCTCGTCGCCGATATTGACCAGGAACGACTTCGCGTAGGCGTACTCGTCAATGGTGGACAGCACGTCGTCGATGTCGCCGCGGCGGGCGTTTGCCTCGACGTAATCGGCCGCGGCCGCCTCCCGGCCGTCACCGATTTGGCCGGTTCTGTTGAAATTACGGATACCGATGCCGGTGCGTACCACCGACCATCGGAGCAACGGGAAACGCTGGCCAAGCTTCATGTCCCCACGCTACGTTGTGCTCGGGGTGCCACTGGAGGGTTGTGTGCGGGCAGATTCAGCACCGCCGGCCGCCCGGGGACGCGGCGGCCGGATATTCATAGCCGTGAGCTATGGCGTCCTATGCCATGCCGCGTTCGCGGCGGGGGTCGGCGCGATGATGGTGGCGATGTACTTCGGGATGAGTCGCTCGCTGGGCACCCTCTCGGCCCCGTGGAGCTGGGTCGCCAACGCTGCGCTGCTGGCCCAGTTCCCGGTTGTCCACTCACTATTGCTCACCGGCCGGGGCAGGGCAGTGGTCAACCGGCTGGGGCCGCGCAGTGCCGGCGCGACATTGGCGCCCACCACGTTCGTCACCATTGCTTCCCTTCAGGTGTTCGCCCTCTTTGCGCTGTGGTCACCCTCGGGAACCGTCTGGTGGCAGGCGCACGGGGCGGCGTTGGGCATTCTCGACGTGCTGTACGCGAGCGCCTGGCTGCTGCTGGGCAAAGCGATGTTCGATGCCGCCCTGTCGGTCCAGATCGGCACGTTGGGCTGGCTCGCATTGTTGCGGGATCAACGACTTGTCTATCCGAAGATGCCGACGACCGGCCTTTTTCGGCTGACGCGCCAGCCGATCTACGTGGCCTTCAGCCTGACGGTCTGGACCGTGCCCACGTGGACGCCCGACCAACTGGCCGTGGCCGTCATCTTCACGGCGTATTGCCTGATAGCACCCCTTTTCAAGGAGGCTCGATACCGTCGCATCCACGGCGGCGAGTTCGACAACTATGCACGCAGGGTGCCCTATTGGTTACCGTGGCCGGGTAGGCCACGAAGTCCCTCGGGGAGGCATTGTGAACCTGCTGCTGGTCGGTTACGTATCAGCAGAAGGCAGGGCTAAAACCGAAGGACAGATCATTGCTGCGATCGACCGCCCGACTAGCCATTGCTGCACCACGACGGGTGGTCGCCATCGCCATCCTCGTTTTGGTGGCGATCGGCGTCTTCGGCATACCTGTCGCCAAGCATCTCTCGCCGAGCGGATTCGCTGACCCGACCTCCCAATCGTCACGGGCCACAGACCTGCTCACCGAAAAATTCGGCCAGGGCGACGTCCAACTCTTGGTGATTGTCACCGCGAGTGATCGGTTCGACAGCCCGGCGGCTCGCACGGTCGCCCTCGACGCCATCGATCAGCTGAAACGCTCCGGCCACGTCATCGGGATCACCTCGGCATGGACCTCACCACCGCAGGCTTCGGCCGCGTTGGTCAGCCGTGATCAGAAGTCAGGCCTCATCACGGCTGGCATCACCGGCAACGAGGCCGACCAGCAGACCTACGCCAAAGACCTGTCCGACCAGATCACCCGCGACCGCGACGGCATCGTCGTGCGAACCGGTGGGGCAGCGATGGTGGACCTGCAGGTCACCGAGCAATCCCAACACGATCTGCTGCTGATGGAGTCGATCGCGATTCCGCTCAGCTTCGTTGTGCTCGTGTGGGTTTTCGGTGGCGTGTTCGCCGCCGCGCTACCCATCGCCGTCGGGCTTATGGCGATTCTCGGTGCCCTGGCGGTCCTGCGGGTGACGACCTTCTTCACCGATGTCTCGATCTTCGCGCTGAACCTCACCACCGCGATGGGTTTGGCACTGGCAATCGACTACACGCTGCTGATGATCAGCCGGTATCGCGACGAACTGGCCGAGGGGACCGATCGCGATGAGGCGCTGATGCGGACCATGCTCACCGCGGGCCGCACAGTGCTGTTCTCGGCCACCACCGTCGCACTGTCCATGGGCGCGATGGTGCTGTTCCCGATGCATTTTCTGAAATCATTCGCCTACGCCGGTGTGGCCACCGTCGCATTCGCCGCGATCGCGGCAATCGTGATCACGCCCGCCGCGATCAGCCTGCTCGGCGATCGGCTCGACTCGCTCGACGTGCGCCGGTTATTCCGCCGTATGCTCAGCCGCGCCGAACCCGTCCAACGGCCCATCGAAGAGCAATTCTGGTACCGATCAACGAAATTCGTGATGAAGCGCGCGGTACCGATCGGGTTGGCCGGCGTCGTGGTGCTGGTCACCCTTGGCGCGCCCTTCCTCGGCGTGCGCCCGGGATTTCCCGACGACCGGGTGCTGCCGTCGTCGGCGTCGGCCCATCAGGTGGGCGATCAGTTACGCAGTGACTTCACCAACAATTTCGAAACCGCCATCCCTGTCCTGATTCCCGATGCCGCCGGCCTGTCCGACGCTCAGATCGCCCGGTACGCCGCCGACCTGTCGCGGGTCAACGACGTCTCTACTGTGTCCGCGCCGACGGGGGCGTACGTGGGCGGCAACCTCGTGGGCCCACCGTCGGCGGCGACCGGCCTGGCGTCAGGCAGTGCGTTGCTCACGGTGGAGAGCACCGCTCCGCTGTTCTCGGACCGGTCCTCCGATCAGCTCGACCGACTGCATGCAGTGAGTACGCCTGGCAATCGGACGGTCGAGTTCGCCGGAACGGCGCAAATCAACCGGGACAGCGTCGATGCCATCGTCTCGCGGCTCCCGATCGTGTTGGGTGTGATCGCGGTGATCATGCTGGTACTGCTTTTCCTGCTGACCGGCAGCATCGTGCTACCCCTGAAAGCCTTGGTGCTCAACGTGCTTTCGTTGACGGCGGCGTTCGGCGCCATGGTGTGGATCTTCCAAGACGGCAACCTCGGAGCGTTGGGCACAACCTCGACTGGGACCTTGGTAGCGAACATGCCAGTCTTGTTGTTCTGCATAGCTTTTGGGCTCTCGATGGACTACGAGGTGTTCCTGGTCTCCCGCATCAGGGAGTTCTGGGTGGCGTCACCGCAACGCGGAGTGGCCGACAATGACGAGAGCGTCGCACTCGGGGTGGCCCACACCGGCCGGGTGATCACCGCCGCCGCGCTGATCATGGCGATCTCGTTCGCCGCGCTGATCGCGGCCCACGTGTCGTTCATGCGGATGTTCGGTCTCGGTCTGGCACTGGCGGTGCTGGCCGACGCAACGTTGGTGCGGCTGGTTCTGGTGCCCGCATTCATGCACGTCATGGGCCGGTGGAACTGGTGGGCGCCCAAACCGCTTGCGTGGATGCACCAAAAGGTAGGCATCCGCGAAGGCGGTCCGGCGCGGCATACTGGTTGACGTCGAAAGTTCGAGGGGGTCGCAGTGGAGGTTGGTGAACCAGTGAGTGCCGGTTCTCGTGTTGAAGGCATGCGTCCGATCAGTGTTATCGCCGGTGTGCGTGGTGAATTGCCGCCGCACCGCTTCAGTCAGGCCGAAGTCACCGAAGCCTTCTTGGCCGTCGATGGGTACAGCGAGTATGAGGAGATTGTCCGCAAACTGCATCGCAGCGCCAAGGTCGACAATCGCCACTTCGTCTTGCCGTTGGACCAATACGCGGCCCTGAAAGACTTCGGCGAGGCCAACGATCTGTTCATCGAGCACGCTGTCGAGCTGGGCTCCGCCGCAGTCGCCGGTGCGCTCGAAGAAGCGGGCCTGCGTCCCGAGGACGTTGACCTGGTCGTTTCGACGACCGTGACCGGTGTCGCGGCCCCATCGATGGAGGCCAGGATCGCCGGCCGGCTGGGGATGCGCCCCGACGTGCGACGGGTGCCGATGTTCGGGCTGGGCTGTGTCGCCGGTGCGGCGGGAGTGGCCCGCCTCCACGACTACCTGCGAGGTGACCCTGACGGTGTCGCGGTGTTGGTGTCGGTGGAGCTGTGCTCGATGACGTACACCGCGAATAAGCCCACGATGCCCGGACTGGTCGGCGGCGCGTTGTTCGCCGACGGCGCCGCCGCCGTTGTCGCGGTCGGTGAACGGCGGGCCGCGAAGATCAACGCCAGCGGACCCGATGTCATCGACTCGCGCAGCCATCTGTATCCAGATTCGTTGCGCACCATGGGCTGGGACGTCGGCGCATCCGGCTTGGAGCTGGTCTTGTCCGCCGATCTGCCCGAGGTGATCGAGCGCTACCTCCCTACCGATGTCACGGAATTCCTTGCCACACATGACCTGAGCATCGACGATATCGGCACCTGGGTCTGCCACCCGGGCGGCCCGAAGATCATCGAGGCCATCGTTGACAGCCTCAAACTGCCTGAAGAGGCACTGGAGCTGACCTGGCGATCGCTGGCCGACATCGGCAATATCTCCTCGTCTTCGGTGCTGCACGTGTTGCGTGACACCATCGCCAAGCGTCCGTCAGCAGGTCCTAGCGTGATGATGGCCATGGGGCCAGGATTCTGCTCGGAACTGGTGCTGCTGCGCTGGCACTGATGATCTGGTATGTGCTGCTCGTTGCAGCGGTTGCGGTCGAGCGGGTCGCCGAACTCGTCGTCGCCCGGCGAAATCTGGCCTGGAGCAAGGCGCAGGGCGGCGTTGAATTCGGCGCACGCCACTATCCGATCATGGTCGTTCTGCACACAGCGTTGCTTGTCGGCGCCCTGGTGGAGGTGATCGGGCTACACCGGCCCTTCCTGCCCGCGCTCGGCTGGCCGATGCTGGCGATAGTGATTGCGGCGCAAGGCTTGCGGTGGTGGTGCATCACCACCCTTGGACAGCAGTGGAACACCAAGGTCGTGGTCATTCCCGGTGCTCCGCGGATCACCGGCGGGCCGTACCGCTTCTTCAGCCATCCCAACTACGTTGCGGTTATCGCCGAAGGTATCGCGCTACCGCTGGTCCATACCGGATGGATCACCGCACTGGTTTTCACCGTGCTCAACGCCGCACTGTTGCGAACCCGTATCCGTACCGAAAACGCCGCCCTGGCAAGCCTGTCGTGATCGATCTCCTGGTCGCCGGTGGTGGGCCGGCAGGTCTGGTCACCGCACTGCACGCGGCGCGCGCCGGGCTGACGGTGACCGTTGTCGAGCGGCGCCGCGCGCCAATCGACAAGGCCTGCGGCGAGGGAATGATGCCCTACACCGTGCGCCAACTCGAGGCACTCGGAATCACGCCTCCTGGCAAGCCGTTTCGGGGAATCACCTATTTCGACGCGGAGCGCCGCGTTGATGCGCCGTTTCGGGCCGACTCTGGGCTCGGGGTGCGCCGGACCGCGCTACACAGCACCCTGACCGAGGCGGCGATCGCGGCTGGTGTCGACCTGGTGACCGCCCATGTGGGATCGATCAGTCAGGACGCGGATTCGGTTGAGTGCGCCGGATTTCGCGCGCGCTACCTGGCCGCCGCCGACGGGCTGCACTCACCCATCCGGCGATCACTCGGCCTGGCCCGTCCAAGCCGAGGCTCGCGTCGGTGGGGGCAGCGACGCCACATCCACACCGCGCCGTGGAGTGACCGGGTCGAGGTGTATTGGGGCGATGGTGCCGAGGCCTATGTCACGCCGGTTGCCGACGATTGCGTCGGCATCGCGATCCTGACCGCACGACAGGGCAGATTCGACAGCCGCTTGGCCGAGTTCGGTGCGCTCAGCGAGCGGGTGAACGGTCACCCGCATGGACCTGAGCGAGCCGCTGGTCCGTTGCGGCAGCGGGTGGCAGGCCGCACCGCGGGACGCGTCATGCTGGTCGGTGATGCCGCCGGCTACGTCGACGCGCTGACCGGTGAGGGCCTGGGCATCGCGTTCGGTGGTGCCGAGTTGTTGGTGAATTGTGTTCTGGCCGATCGGCCGGGGGACTATGACCGGCAGTGGCGGCGGATGTCGCGGCGCTATCGGCTGCTGACTGCGGGTCTGCTGCACGCCGTCGAGTTCGCGCCGACCCGGTCGCGGATCATGCCCACGGCTGCGGCGTTGCCGGGCGCGTTCACCAGGATTGTCAACCTCCTGGCCTACTGACCGGCGTAGGCTGCGCCGCTATGAGCAACGGCCCCGGCGGCGTCGCGGAGATCCCGGACATCCCGGACTGGAATCGCTTGTTGGCGGGTCGCGTTGCGGTGGTGACCGGGGGCGGTGACGGCATCGGCGGAGCGATCGCGGCGCTGTTCGCCGCCCACGGCGCCGCGGTGGAGGTCGCCGAAATCGATCCCGTTTGCGCCGAGCGGATCAGCCGCGAGGTTTCGGCGGCCGGTGGCGTGATTCGCAGCCATGTCGTTGACGTCACTGACGACGCCGACGTCGCGCGTCTCGCCGAAGCGGTGTTGACCGAGCACCGACGGGTGGACGTGTTGGTCAACAATGTCGGGGATTACCGGCCGCTGGTGGCTTTCGACGAGTCGACGCCGCAGAGCTGGCAGCGGATGTACGACATCAATCTGCGGCACGTCTTTGCGGTCACCCGGGCGTTCGTCTCGGCCATGATCGAGGCGGGCAGCGGCAATATCGTCAACGTCCACTCCGTGGAAGGCATGCGTGGCTTCCCGCGCGATCCGGTGTACGGCGCGATGAAAGCCGCTGTCGCGCACTTCACGACCTGCCTGGCGGTCGACGTGGGCCGGCACGGGATCCGGGTCAACGGCATCGGAACAGATCTGACCCAGACCCCGCAGGTGGACTATCTCACCGGTTACGAGGACGTCGAGCACCTGTGGCAGTCCTGGGCGCCGGCCGGCCGGGTCGGCTGGCCGCAGGATCAGGCCCGGGTTGCGCTGTTCCTGGCATCCGAACTGTCGGCGTTCGTCACCGGGCACAACATTCCGGTCGACGGCGGAACGAAAGCCGGTGGCGGTTGGCTGTTTTCGCCGCGTGCGGGGCGGTTCGTCAACCGGTCAAAGCACCTCTAGCCCTACCGTGATCAACAGCAGGCAGAGTTCGTGTACCGAATCGGTCCCGAGCCGTTCTCAACCGTCGGTAACCTCGGAGATGATGGCTACGGAGGTCATATGACCGCAGATAGCGGTGATAGCGGTCTGGCGTCGGCACTGGGCGCGACACCAGAGTTGATCACGGTGCGAACCGCCGGGTTGTCGCACATGGAGGTGTTCGACGGGTGCCCGTCTGAGCTGCTACGGCCGCTGGCCGCAGAACTGCAGCCGTTGCAGGCATCGGTCGGCCAGGTTTTGACACGCCAGGGGGACCGAGCGGTGTCGTTCCTGCTCATCCAATCCGGCCGGGCCGAAGTGCGCCACGTCGGCGACGATGGCGAGGTCGTCCTAGGCGAGGTCTCCGCAGGCATGATCGTCGGGGAGATCGCGTTGTTGCACGACAAGCCCCGCACTGCCACGGTCACGGTCACCGAACCCCTGACGGCGTACATCGGCGACCGCGCCGCATTCGAGATCTTGGCCGACCTGCCCGGCATCAGCGAGCGAATGGTCCGCACCGCGCGGCAACGACTGGCTGCCTTCGTCACCCCGATCCCCGTGGTTCTCAAGGACGGCACCGAGCTGATGTTGCGCCCGGCGCTGCCCGGTGACAGCGAACGCACATCCAACGGGCCGATCGAGTTCTCTACCGAGACGCTTTACCGCCGGTTCATGTCGATGCGTGCGCCCAGTACGGCGCTGATGAACTACCTGTTCCAGGTCGACTACGTCAACCATTTCGTCTGGGTTCTGGTGGACGGTGCAGACGGCCCGGTCGTCGCCGACGTGCGGTTCGTCCGCGATCAGTCGGATCCCGCACTGGCCGAGATAGCGTTCATCGTCGGTGACGCCTACCAGGGGCGTGGCATCGGCAACTTCATGATGAACGCGTTGGTCATCGCGGCGAACGTCGGGGGAGTGAAGCGGTTCTCGGGGCGGGTGCTGTCCGACAACGTGCCCATGCGGGCGATTCTCGACCGTTTCGGCGCGCACTGGGAGCGGGAGGAACCTGGAGTAGTGATCACCGAATTCGACGTACCGAAAGTCGATGCGCTGCAGATTGATCCGGCGTTGGCTGCCGAGATAAGGGCATCTGTGCGGCAAGTGCTCCGGGCGATCGGCTGACATGGCCAAGCCCGCGCTCAACAAGGACACCCGGCTCTGCATATCGCTGGCCGCCAGGCCCAGTAATATCGGCACTCGTTTTCACAACTACCTGTACGAGCAACTCGGCCTCGACTTCATCTACAAGGCGTTCACCACAACCGATATCGCCGCCGCGATCGGTGGAGTGCGGGCGTTGGGCATCCGCGGATGTTCGGTATCGATGCCGTTCAAACACGATGTCCTGGCGCTGGTGGATCAGGTGGAGAAGTCCGCGCGCGCGATCAACGCCGTCAACACGATCGTCAACGACAACGGTGAGTTGATCGCGGCCAACACCGATTACACTGCCGTTCAACGGCTGATCGCTGAGTACGGTTTGGATCCTGGCGCGGCGGTGCTGATCCGCGGCAGCGGAGGGATGGCCAGTGCGGTGGCAACGGCGTTCCGGGACAGTGGATTCGGAAACGGCACGATCGTAGCCAGGAACACCGACAGCGGACTCGATCTGGCCGAGCGCCTGGGCTATGAATGGCGCAGTGAGGTGGGCGACCTACGTGCGCCGGTGATCGTCAACGTGACACCGATCGGGATGGCAGACGGACCCGAAGAACACGAACCGGCTTACGACGATGAGGTTATTGCCGCTGCGCACACCGTTTTTGACGTGGTCGCGTTGCCGTCGGAGACACCGTTGATCGTTGCGGCCCGGGCGGCCGGTAAGCAGGTCATCACCGGAGCGGAAGTGATCGCCCTGCAGGCGGCCGAACAGTTCGAGCGCTACACCGGGGTGCGGCCAAGCCCGCAGCAGGTCGCCGACGCCTCGGCGTTCTCCCGGGCCTAGCCGCCGTCGTCGTCTTTGGTGAGTAGCCGTCCGGATCGCTCTGGAGATTCCGGAAGCTCTGATGTGCCCCGGGATTGGCGGTGTTGCCGTACTTGGTTGAGGGCCCTTGTTTCCGACTTCGCCTGATCCCGCTCACAGCTGTGTCGAGGCTGCAGTGAGCTCTTCCGAACATTCCGCAACCGCACGGTAACTGCATAAATACGTATTCGTAATACCACATTTGGAGCCTTGTGGGCATCGCCGCTCGGCAACGAGGAGGGCGACGATCCGTCCGAATGATGCCACCTACGTTTGGGGAGTCAGTTCATGACCATCAGTTTTTCAATGTCCGAAGAACAGCGGAAGTTGCAGCATGACGCCCGCATTTTCGCTGAGACAGTCCTTGCCCCTGTGATCGCTGCGGCAGATGCCGAACCAGATCCGCTCAAGGGATTTCAGATGACCAAGCCGGCATACATCGAGGCGTATCGCGCTGGTATCGCGATGTGTATGTTGCCGAAGGCCTATGGCGGCGGCGGGGTCTCCTGCGTCGACCTGGTGATCGCAGCAGAGGAGCTCTGCGTCATCGATCCCGGATTCGCATGTACCGTTTTGTGCAACGGGCTCGGCCTCATGCCTATTGCCTGGTACGGCAGTAACGAGCAAAAGGAGAAGTTTCTCACTGCCGCAACCTCTGATCCAAGTGGCGAATATCTTGGCGGCTGGACTGCCAGTGAGCCCCCGGGAAATCCTTCTGGCACTGCAAATTTCGATATCCAGTTGCCGCGCCCAGCGGGTGTGGGCCTCACGGCAATTCGGGATGGTGACGCCTACGTGGTCAATGGTCGCAAGTATTGGCCGTCATCAGCAGGGTGGGATGAAAGAGGCGTCAACGCCGGCACCCTGATCGTTCGGACCGATAGTGAGAAGGGTGGCACCGAGGGCCTTTCGGCCTTGATCCTCGAACGCGATACCCCGGGTGTCACGTACCGCCATCTCGACAAGATCGGTCACCGACTTGCGTCGAATGCTGAGATCGTGTTCGACAACGCCCGCATCCCGATCGAAAACTTGCTGCCTGGCGCTGCCGGTAACGGTGACCTAGTCATCAACCGCAACTTCGCCTGGTCAGGTCCAGTTGCGGCGATCGCGGCCGTCGGCATGGCGCGGGCCGCATACGAAATGACCCTGGACTGGGCGAAAAACAACACCGCGGGCGGACTCAAACCCATCATCGGCTTCCAGAACGTTGGCTATGTACTCGGCGATGTCGCGTCAAAGATCGAAATGGCGCGATCCTTCTCGTGGCGGGCCGCTGATTATCTCGACAAACACGATCAACACGCCGAACTGGTCGGAGCAATGAACAAAATTCAGGTCACTGAGCTCATGTTCGACTGCGTTTTCAAGTGCATGCAGATCTTCGGCGTCAACAGCCTCGAGACGAAGAATGGCTTCGGCAAGATCCTGCGGGAGTCCGCGGTCCTGCCGATCTACGATGGCGGCAACATGGGTATGCAACGGCGACGCGTCCATGGCATCATCGCCGATCCGCTATTCAATCCCCGCGCAATCATGGAGGACGAATACGTCCAGTTTGGAAAACACCACGAGAGCATCGGTACCCTCGCCAGCTGACCTGCGGGCAGGTCCGGGCCTGCTGCCAACGGAGGCGCCCGACCCGGACCCGCCAGCGTCGCGGGGATACAAGGTGGCTATCGGCGGGGCGACCGCCCACCGGCCGCACTGGGTTATCCAAGTGTCATTTCTGCCGCTGCCGATGGAGACAAGCATGAAGCATACGAATCAGGCGGACTTCGCCTTGCGTGTCCTTATGTACTTACGGGCGTCATCCGAGCGGCGCGGCTCGGTCGGCGAGATCGCCATCGCCCATCGAGTTTCGCGCAATCACCTGGACAAGGTGGTCCAACGGCTTGCGGCAGCCGGCATCGTGGAGTCCACACGTGGTCGTGCAGGTGGGGTGCGACTGGTTCGGGACCCCTCGACGATCACCGTCGGTGAAGTGATGCGGACGATGGAGTCCGACTTCGCGGTAGTCGAATGCCTCGGGCCGGTCCGCTACTGCCGAATCGCCGGCGTGTGCGGTGCGCGAGATGTCTTCAGCCGCGCGTTGGATGCCTATCTCTCGGTTCTCGACAGCGCGACCCTTGACGATATAGCGGCAAATGACCAGGGCTTACGGGGCGCGCTAGGAATGACTCACCGCGCACGCGACCTTTAGCCAAATTCCCTGCAAGACAGTGTTAATGGTGAACGTAGGATCACCGAACCGCTGTGGTCTCGGCGCTGACATGCCGGCAAGGCGGCCATCCAGGAGGTGGAGTATGACGGTCGACTTCGAGATGACAACCAAGCAGAAGAAGCTCAAACAACTCGTCCGCGAGTTCGCGCAAGACGTACTACGACCGGTCGCCGAGTCAGCGGACGCCTTGCCAAATCCGCAGGATGCATTCTGCGCCATGCGCACGGCCTACCGGGAAGCAGCCACTCTCGGTTTAACCACGATGTTCCTGCCGAAAGAATACGGTGGTGGCGGCGCATCGAACGTCGATTTCCTGATCGCTATTGAGGAAATGTGCGCCGTCGACCCGGGATTTCCCACCATTCTGCTCGTCAATGGACTCGCCTTGATGCCGATTTTGTGGTTTGGCAGCGACGTTCACCGTGAGAAGTGGCTTGGACAAGCGACGTCAGATCCCGACGGACAGTTCCTTGCAGGCTGGGTGGTCAGTGAACGCGGCGGCACCGCAAACTTCGACCATCCAAGCCCCTCGGCTGGAATACAGCTGGTGGCCGATCACGATCTACGGCGCGGGGAATACGTACTCAACGGGGAGAAGCACTGGCCCTGTAATGCCGGGGGGTGGGATCTAGGCGGAGCCGATATCAATGTCTGCGTCGTTCGGACGGATCGCACCAAGGGCGGCGACGGGGCGCTCAGCGTGGTCGTCGTTGAGCGCGGCACAGCCGGCATCGAATACGAAGTGATCGACAAGATGGCCCACCGCACTTGCCAGAACGTCACCATGACCTTTCGCGGCGCCCGCGTACCCCAGGAGAACGTCTTGGCACACGGCGACGGCGACCTTCTCATCAATCGCAACTTCACATGGTCATCGCCGATCGCGAGCATGGCGGCGGTCGGTGTTGCCCGCGGCGCCTATGAGTTCACTCTCAAGTGGGCCAAAACCTACACCGGCGGCGGGACAGTGCCAATCATCAACCACCAAGCCGTCGGCAACCTGTTGACCGAAGTTGCGGCCAAGATAGAGGCTGGCCGCTACTTTTGTTGGAAGGCAGCGCATTACATGGACATGTTTCCTGGCCAAGGACACGCACTAGGCGGCATGAACAAGACGTTCTGCGGCGACCTGATGCATAGCGTGGTGTTCGACTGCATGCGCATCGTCGGGGTAAACGCACTCGACCAAAAGTTCCCGATGGCCAAGTTCTACCGCGAAGCTGCGGTATTCCCTCTGTACGACGCCGGCAGCCTGGCGATGCAGCGCCGGCGGGCCTGGGGGGTCATGGCCGACGGCGCCTTCTCGCCCGATACGTTCGTCGACAACCAGCCGCTCGAATTCACGCGCTCGATGCAGGGCTACGGCGTGACGACCGACCGCGGCTGACATGGGCCTGAGGACTCATGCTGCCGGAACTCGTGCGTGGTGGACTCATCGACTTCAACAGCGCAGTCCCCGTGGAGATCTCGGGCTCCTCCGGTGTCCGCTGTTTGTCTGATGTCACAAGCCTTACTAGGTATAAATGAGCGCGGCTGCCGGCGCGCATACACACGCCGGCAGCCGCGGAGTTCCCTGATCAGGGGGTGATTGTCGTCTTCTTGTCGATGACGCTGGTGGCATCGATCAACGGGCCTTCCTGGCCATCCAGTGCATCGGCGTTCATCTGCAGGACGTACAACCCGTCCTTGCCCGGAATCACCACCGTCTTCTGCGCGATGATCCGCTTCTTGCCGTCCTTAACGTAGTTGCCGCCGAGCTGAACAGCGTCGAAACCGCTCAACGTGTTCGTTTGGGGGTCTCCGAGCGCCTCCCAATGGGGCAAGTTCTTCAGCTCGCCCGGCGCCAGCTCGAGGATCTTCTTCGGGTCGACATTGCCGGTCAGCTTGGAGACGATCGCGATGATGCTTGGCGGGTCAGCCTTGTCCTCTGGGCTGTCGAAGACAATGGCCCCGTAGGCCCAATCCGGCGTCTGCGCGCCGGCATCTGACCAGCCCGTCGGCATCGCCAAATCGATGTTGGGCGAGCCGGGAGCGCCGCGCTTAACCGGCGTCTCTTGGATGTTGTTCGCCTTGAGGTAGTCCTGGATCGTCTGGGCGTTTCCGGTGGCTGGTGCCGGGCTCGCTGATGTCTCAGTGCTTTTCGATGTCGACGTCGCGGTGGACGTCGAGGTCGACGTGGACGTCTTGGTCTCGGTCTTGCTGTCCGAGCCGCAGCCCACAAGCGCAAAACTCAACGAAACGGCAGCCAGACCCGCCGTAGCGACCGCGGTCATCTTGTTCATCGAACGAGTTCTCCTTGTTGTCGTGGCGCACTGTCCCCAGCGACCAACCAAATCCGATTGAGCAGCTTAGTGCGATCCACAGCGAATTTGAATGTTTGCGAACGTCCGTTGCAGAAGAGGAGCACCATTGCTGCTAGGTCGCGTAAATGCAATGGCGCAGCGTGGCCGCGGCGGTGGATCGGGCGAAGCCACCATAGGCGTTGCGCCTGGCGTACGGGGGCGCCGTGGCCACCTGTTTGCGCTTGCTGTGCGCAACGGTGCTGGGTGTCGTGAGCACGGCCGTTTTCGGATCCCCCGCGCCACTGCCAATCGGCGTTCAGCTAACCGCCGCCACAGCGTTGATCATGGGCGGGACCGGGCATCCGTTGATCGGTGAATCCGCCGACTTCGTCGGGGAGTTCGTCCAAGGCGCGCTCAACCTCTACATCGCACCCACCGGCCTGGCTCGGTCCGAACCGAGCGATCCTGGCCTCTACAACGTGATTGCCGTCCAGACGCCTGAGCAGTTCTGGCCGGTTTATGGCCCCGACTTGTTCGACACATCGGTGGCGACCGGAGTTACCAACCTGACCAGCTGCCTGCAGGGGCGGACGTCCTGCAAGGAGCACCACGTCGGCGCCGACGCCGCATCGGCGTCGGCGTCGGACTACACGGTGTTCGGATACTCCCAGAGCGCGCGGATCGCGACGATCGTGAAGCGAAACTTGCTCGCGCAGTACCGAAACCCGGACGGGACGTGGCTTCCCGTCGTCGATTCCAACGGTGCTGCGCTGCATGCCTCATTCGTCCTCATCGGCAATCCCAATCGGCCGAACGGCGGCATCATGGAACGCTTCGCCGGGCTACATATCCCCGGATTGGGCGTGACCTTCGACGGCGCGACACCCACGGACAGTTGCGGCGCGGACGGCGCAGGCTGCCGGTTCTCCACCGCCGATATCGGGTGGCAGTACGACGGATGGGTGGACTTCCCGCGCCGCCCGCTCAACCTGCTGGCCGATCTCAATGCGCTGGCCGGGATCGTCTATCTGCATCCGAACTACACCGTGGCGGTGACCGCCGCGATGTATCAGGGGAGCACCGGCGATACCGCCTACTATCTGATGCCGGCCGCTCGGCTGCCGCTGCTGATGCCACTGGCCCAGCTGGGAGTGCCAGCGCCCATTCTCGACGTGCTCGACGCCCCGCTGCGGGTGATCGTCGAATGGGGCTATGACCGCGGTGTCAATCCAGGTGACCCGACTCCGGCGACGCTGGCCGACCGGGGCGATCCGATGACCAAGATGCGTGACCTCCTGGCCGCCATCCCCACGGGACTGGACGACGGCCTGCAGGACGCGGGCTTCGGGCGTCCGCTCGGGACCAGACGGGCAGGACCGTTCGGAGTCGGTGTCGCGCCGCTCCCCGTCGCATCGCCGAGTGTCCCAGCGTCGGCTCCCCGGCAGTCGTCGACCAGACCGATCGGCGCGGCAGGCCTGAAACCTCGCACCCGGTTGGGATTAGACCGGTCGCCGCGCGGGTACGGTGGCGCCCATGGGCAAGTCGATCATCGCAACATCGTTGGGCACGGCCGCAGCGGCCGTGGTCGGTAGCATCGCCAGCCGCAAGGGCGTCGAGACCTGGTATCCGACCCTGCGCAAGCCGCGCTACGTTCCGCCGAATGCGGTGTTCCCGGTGGCATGGACATCGCTGTACGCCGATGTCGCGGTCACGTCGGCCGCGACCATCGAGAAGTTCCGCGCCGCGGGCGACGACGACAAGGCCCGTGCCTACGCCGGTGCACTGGGTGCCAACCTGGTGCTCAATGCCGGCTGGAGTTGGCTCTTTTTCAAGATGCACAAGCTCGGCCCGTCGGTGATCGTGGCCGGCGCACTGGCCGTCAGCAGCGCTGATCTAGCTCGCCGGGCCGCTGCTGCGGACCCGAAGTTCGGTGCCGCTCTCACGCCTTACCCGTTGTGGTGCTCGTTCGCCACCCTGTTGTCCACCGATATCTGGCGTCTCAACCGCTAGAACGGTAAGTCGTGCGGCGCCAAGCGGTCGGTGACGTCGCCGACCAGTGAGTAGTCATACGGGTCGACCGCGACCGGTCCGTCGTCCAGCTTCAACCGGTCCATCTCGATCCAGATCACATTCGGGCTCGTGCTCAGCTCGAAGAAGTACATCCGGTTGGTCAGGTCGGTCACCGTTCGATATTCGGTGTTGTAGACGCCGAAGTTGGCGTAAGGCGCACCGAATGGCACCGACACGTTGCGCATGATCGCCATCACGCCGGCGATCGCCTCACGCTGTGAACCGGGTGCGGGCAACAGCGCCGAGTAGTAGGCGGCCCGTTGGAAGCGATCGACCGGATTGACATTGCCGGGCAGCGGCATATCGCGGCTTGGATGTGAGAAGTCTTGTAGTGAGAGCAGTTTCAACTGCTCGTCGTAGGTCGGATCATTCGTCATCAAGGTGTATTGGGCGCCGTGGTGGATCACCGGCTTTGCCCCGCCGAACTCGATGATCGCCGAGTCGCCGCCGACATCCTCCAACGCGAGATGCAGGTTGGCGTCACGCCCGTGGGCTGAGATCTTGAGCACCTGAATCTCGTTCATCAACCGCAACGCCTCGGCGACCGTATCCGCTTGATCCAGCAGGTACTGCAACCACAGTCCGGCCTGCACTCCGGGTTTGGCCGGGTCCCGGGGGCCGAAGTCGGTCGCCTCCAGATACAGTCCGTGGCCGGCCAGGCCCGCTTCGTTCAGGCCGTCGACGGTGCCGAGCCCGTAGATCGTGGTCACCAGGCTTGCGTGCTTACTGGTCCAGCGCAGCGGGTTGGAATCGGAGACGAACCCGGCCGGGCTGATCCCGTCCCGCTCACGCCCGCGAGGAAAGCCGACGATCAACGGTTGGGTTGACTCCGGCCAATCCATGCTCCGCCCGGTGAGAACGGCGACGTCGTTGCTGTTCCACAGCACTCGAGTACACATGGCTGCCAGGTTAGCCCGCGAGGCGCGCACACCAGGGAAACAATCAGTGGTATCAAGGCCCCGTGCGGCGGCTCCTCGTCTGTCTGGTGACGGTGCTCGTGCTGGCCGCGTGCGCGGCGCGGCCCAATCCGGCGCCGCCGTCGTCGTCGAGCGCGTCGCCCAGCAGTGGTCCGGTCAATCCGGCCAACATCAAACGGATCCGGCCCGCACTGCCCGCCGGTTACGAGATCGCCGACATATCCGGACCGCTGAGCGCAGCCGCGCTGTGGGGCTTCGGATCCGGCTGGACGGCGAAGCCCCCGCAATGTGCCGCACTGGCCGACCCGGCTCCCGCCGATCCGGGGATTCGTGGGTACTCGGCGTCTGGGCCGGGTGGAACCATCTACGTCGTCGTCGCGGTGCCCGGCCAGGGCGTCCCGGACGCCGGGCTGATCAGCGAATGTGCGCAGTGGACGATGGCGTTCGCACACACGACGGGTGAGGTGAGTCTCACCCCCACATCTGCGGCACCCCACATCGACGGCGTCGACACCGTCGCGATGACGGTCACCACCCGCATGGTCGTCGAGTCCGGCACCGAGACCGACGGCAACGCCGTCACCGCGCAGGCTTACGTCGACGGCCACGTCGTGTTCGTCACCCTGGTCACCGATCCCGGATCCCCGCATCCGCCCCTGGATTCGCGCTTCGCCGGCGATCTGCTGGTCGCAACGGTGTCCGCCCTGCGCGGCTGAACACCTGCGGGTTGGGTACATTGGCCACGATGGTGAAACCCGGCGCGCTCGTGGCAGTTCTGTGTGCCGGGCTATCGGCCGCATGTGGTTCGGACGGATCTGACCAAGATCGAGCCGACATTGCGAAGGTGACCACACTGAAGTCCAGCTTCGGTCCCGAATTCACGGTGTCCGAGACGGCCAAGATGGGGATCGATCCCCAATCGCTGGCCGGACAGAAACTGCCCGACGGCCTGACATTCGACCCGCCCGCCTGCGCGAAATTCGCCGCCGGACAACTCGTGCCGACCGGCACCCAGGGCAATATGGCCGCGGTCTCCGCCCAAGGGGAGGGCAACCGCTTCATCGTCATCGCGGTCGAAACCAATTCGCCGCTGCCGGTCACCGAGCCCGGACCCGACTGTCAGAAGGTCACTTTCACCGGCTCGGGGATGCGCGGCTTGGTCGAAATCGTCGACGCACCAAAGATCGACGGCACCCAGACGCTGGGCGTGCACCGAGTCCTGCAGGCGATGGTCAACAATCAGCTGCGCACCGGCGAGACCTACAACTACTCCGCCCACTTCGGCGTCTATCAAGTGATCGTCAGCGCCAACCCGCTGGTGCTGCCCGACAAGCCGATCGTGCCGGTCAACACAGGGCGAGCCCGCGACCTTCTCGTTGCCGGCGTCAGCGCCATTCGCAGCTGAGCTCAGCGCACGTCGCGCGGGCGGAACTGGATGCTGATCCGCGGTCCCCTCGGTCGTGCGGTCTTGGGAACCGCGTGCTCCCAGGTGCGTTGGCACGAGCCGCCCATCACCAGAAGGTCGCCGTGGTGTTGCGGCAGCCGCAGCGACGGCCCGCCACCGCGGGGACGCAGCGCGAACACCCGGGTGGCGCCGAGGCTGACGATGGCGACCATGGTGTCCTCGGTGTTGCTGCGGCCGATGGTGTCGCCGTGCCAGGCCACGCTATCGGTGCCGTCGCGGTACAGGCATAGTCCGGCGGTGGTGAACGCTTCGCCGAGTTCGCCGCCGTAGATGTCGTTGAGACGACGGCGCAGCTTGGTGATGACGGGGTGCGGCGGCGGCTCGATGGTCAGATCGTGGAAGCTGACCAGGCGGGGGACGTCCAGGACCCGGTCGTACATCTGCCGTCGTTCGGCGCGCCACGGGGTATCGCGCAGCAGACCCTCGAAGAGCACGTCGGCATCTTCTACCCACGCCGAACGTAGGTCGATCCACGCACCAGCGCCGAGGTCGCGGCGCTCACTGTGCTCGAACAGCGCGCCCTGAACCACCACAGACACGCCAGTGAGGATATCGCACATCTGTTCGATGGGGTGAGATCTACAGTTTCGCCGCCCCGGGTCCGTGGCCGGCGAGCACGTCGTCGGGATTGGACAGCGCGCAGCTGCGCAGGCTCAGGCAACCGCAGCCGATGCAGTCGGCGAGGTTGTCGCGTAACCGCTGCAGGTGCACGATTCGCTCGTCGAGATCGTCCCGCCAGCCTGCCGACAGTTTTGCCCAGTCGCGGCTGGTCGGTACCCGGTCGGTCGGCAGTGTGGCCAGGGCCTCGGCGACTCGGGCCAGGGGGATGCCGAGCCGTTGGGACATCCGGATGAACGCCACTCGGCGCAGGGTGTCGCGGGGGTAGCGGCGCTGGTTGCCCGAGGTTCGGCGGCTGCTGATCAGCCCCTCGCGTTCATAAAAGTGCAGTGCCGAAATCGCCACGCCGGCCCGCTGGGCGAGCTCGCCGGGCGCCAGTTCCTGCTCGGTCACACCTCAACGATAGTTGAGGGTGGCTGACCTGTTGTTACGGTGCTACGTGTGACTGCCACCACGCTGGGCTCCAACTCCGAGGTCGGGACGCTACGGGTCGTCATACTGCACCGTCCCGGCGCAGAACTGCAACGGCTGACGCCGCGCAACAATGACAAGCTGCTCTTCGACGGGCTGCCCTGGGTGTCCCGGGCCCAGGACGAGCACGACGCGTTCGCCGAACTGCTGCGTTCCCGCGGCGTGGAAGTGCTGCTGATGTCGGACCTGCTGACCGAGGCGCTGAGCAGCGGCGCCGCCCGGATGCAGGGGATCGCCGCGGCCGTCGACGCGCGCCGCCTGGGATTGCCACTGGCGCAGGAACTTTCGGCATACCTGCGGAGTCTGGAACCGGCGGCCCTGGCGCATGTCCTCACGGCGGGCATGACCTTCACCGAACTGCCGTCGGGCGCCAAGACCGATACGTCGCTGGTGCGGCGCATGCATCACGGCGGTGATTTCGTCATCGAGCCGCTGCCCAATCTGCTGTTCACCCGCGACTCCTCGTTCTGGATCGGCCCGCGGGTGGCGATCACCTCGCTGGCGCTGCCGGCGCGGATGCGCGAAACCTCGCTGACCGACCTGATCTATGCCCACCACCCGCGCTTCCTTGGCGTCCGACGCGCCTACGAGTCGCACACGGCGCCCGTGGAAGGCGGCGACGTACTGCTGCTCGCACCCGGCGTGGTGGCCGTGGGAGTCGGGGAGCGCACCACCCCGGCTGGTGCGGAAGCGCTGGCGCGCAGCCTGTTCGACGACGGTCTGGCGCACACGGTGCTCGCCGTGCCGATCGCCCAGTCGCGGGCGCAGATGCACCTGGACACCGTCTGCACCATGGTCGACGTCGACGCGGTGGTGATGTATCCCGCTATCAGCGATTCGCTGTCGGCTTTCACCATCAAGCGCACGCCCGACGGCGTGACGATTCTCGACGAGGCGCCGTTCCTGAAAGCCGCTGCCGAGGCGATGGAAATCGAGCAGCTGCGGGTCATCGACACCGGACTGGACCCGGTAACCGCCGAACGTGAGCAATGGGACGACGGCAACAACACGCTGGCGCTCGCACCAGGCGTCGTCGTCGCCTATGAACGCAATACCGAAACAAACGCCCGACTGCAGGATTCGGGCATCGAAGTCTTGCCTATCTCGGCCTCCGAGCTCGGTACCGGACGCGGCGGGCCGCGATGCATGTCGTGCCCGGTCGCGCGGGATCCGTTGTGACCGAGCTGCTGATCGACGGACGTCTGGTCGCCGGCGGCTCGGGCACATTCGACACGATCAACCCGGCCACCGAAGAGCCGATCGGATCGGCCGCCGACGGTGACGCCGCCGATATGGACTCCGCGATCGGGGCGGCGCGGTCGGCCTTCGACGACACCGACTGGTCGCGTGATGTGGCGCTGCGCGTGCATTGTCTTCGCCAGCTGCGCTGCGCGCTGAACGCTGAGATCGAGGAGCTGCGGGCGATCACCGTCGCCGAAGTGGGCGCCCCGATCACCTTCACCCACGGTTCGCACCTGCAGGGCCCGGTCAACGATCTGTCGTTCCCGGCAGACGCCGCCGAAAATTATTCATGGACAACAAATCTCGGTGTCGCCTCGCCGATGGGTTTTGCGTCGGAACGTTCGCTTGTGCGCGAGCCCTACGGTGTCGTCGGCGCGATCACACCGTTCAACTTCCCGCACCAGATCAACCTCGCCAAGCTCGGGCCCGCCCTGGCGGCCGGCAACACAGTCGTCCTCAAGCCAGCTCCGGAGACGCCATGGTGCGCCGCCCACGTCGGGCGAATCATCGCCGAGCACACCGACTTTCCCCCAGGTGTCGTCAACATCGTCACCTCGAGCGACCCGCGCGTCGGTGCACGGCTGAGCGAAGACGCCCGGGTGGACATGGTGTCCTTCACCGGCTCGACCGCCACCGGTGCGGCGGTGATGGCCAGCGCGGCACAGACCATCACCAAGGTTTGTCTCGAACTCGGCGGCAAGTCGGCCTTCGTCGTGCTCGACGACGCCGATCTGGTGCGTGCGTGCGGCGCAGCCGCGCTGGCCGTCTCGCGCCACGCCGGGCAGGGCTGCGCGTTCACCAGCCGGTTGCTGGTACCTCGCGATCGCTACGACGACGCCGTCGAGGCCGCCGCCGCGGCGATGGCCGGCGTACCGGTCGGCGACCCGAGCGATCCCGCCACGGTCTGTGGTCCGCTGATCTCGGCGCGCCAGCGGATGAGGGTGCAGGGCTATCTGGATCTGGCTGTGGCAGAAGGCGGTTCATTCGCCTGCGGCGGGGGCCGGCCGGCCGGTCTGAGTCGGGGCTACTTCATAGCGCCGACAGTCATACGGGGATTGGACAACTCGGCGCGCACGGTCAGGGAGGAGATCTTCGGGCCGGTGCTGGTGGTGCTGGCCCACGACGGGGACGACGACGCGATCCGCATTGCCAACGACTCGCCGTACGGACTGTCCGCCGCGGTGTGGGGCACCGACCCGGACCGCACCGCCCGGGTAGCGGCACGACTGCGGACCGGCACGGTCAGCGTCAATGGGGGAGTGTGGTATTCGGCTGATGCCCCGTTCGGGGGTTACAAGCAGTCGGGCAACGGCCGCGAGATGGGGCTGGCCGGCTTCTCCGAATACCTCGAGACCAAGGTGATCGCGACGGCTGTGGACTTATAGTACGGACGACGTGACCGGACTGCCCTTCGACCCCGACGCGCTGCGCGCCCGATACGCGCGCGAGCGCGAGGCGCGGTTGCGCCCGGACGGAGTCGGCCAGTACGTCGAGGTAGCGGGGGAGTTCGCCGGGTTTGCGCAGGATCCGTGGTCGGGCGAACCCGCCGCGCGCGAGCCGCTGACCGATGAGGTCGACGTCGCGATCATCGGTGCCGGATTCGGTGGCCTACTGACCGGGGCGCGGCTGCGTGAACTCGGTGTGCAGCGAATCCGGCTGATCGACAAGGCCGCCGACGTCGGCGGCACCTGGTACTGGAACCGCTACCCCGGCATCGCCTGTGACGTCGAGTCCTACGTCTACCTGCCGCTGCTGGAGGAGACCGGCTACCTGCCGACCGAGAAGTACGCCAAAGGCCCGGAGATCTTCGCGCACTGCCAGCGCATCGCCGAACACTACGACCTCTACCGGGATGCCTGCCTGCACACCGCGGTCCGCCAGATCCGCTGGGACGAGGAACTGTCACGCTGGATTGTGGAAACCGACCGCGGCGACGCGATCCGTGCCCGGTTCGTGTCCATGGCCAATGGCTACCTGCAGAAGCCGAAGCTGCCGGGCATTCCGGGAATCGCAGCGTTCTCCGGGCACACCTTTCACACCAGCCGGTGGGACTATGACTACACCGGTGAAGATCTGGAGTTGCTGGCCGACAAGCGGATCGGCATCATCGGCACAGGTGCGACGGCCGTGCAGTGCGTACCGCACCTGGCGCGCGCGGCGGGCCATCTTTCGGTGTTCCAGCGCACGCCGTCGTCGGTCGACGTCCGCAACAACCAGCCGACCGACCCGCAGTGGGCTGCGGGCCTGACTCCCGGCTGGCAGCGCCGCCGCATCGAGAACTTCCAACAACTGACCGCAGGCGGTGAGGCCGACGAGGATCTGGTGGCCGACGCCTGGACCAGCATCACCAAGACCCTGCTGGTGATGCGGGATGGCGAGCTGGCCGATTTCGCGAAGATGGAAGAGGTCCGTGCCCGGGTGGACGCCATCGTCACCGATGCGGACACCGCGGAGGCACTCAAACCCTGGTACGGCTACTTCTGTAAGCGGCCGTGCTTTCACGACGACTACCTGGCCACGTTCAACCGGCCCAACGTGACTCTGGTGGACACCGGTGGCCATGGCGTGCAATGCATCACCGAACGCGGTGTCGTGGTCGCTTGCGTCGAGCACGACATCGACTGCCTGATCTTCGCGACAGGGTTCGAGGTCGGCACCGAGTACGCGCGCCGAACGGGCTTCGAAATTGTCGGCCGCGACGGACTCACGCTGACCAACAAGTGGCGCGACGGGGTGCGTACACTGCACGGGCTGCTGGTAGCGGGGTTTCCCAACCTGTTCATCGAAAGCATTGCGCAGTCCGGGTTTACGGTGAACTTCCCTTACCTGCTCGATGTCCAGGCGTCTCACGTCGCGTGGATCATCGCCGAGGCACTGGCCCGCGACGTCACCCGGCTCGAGGCGACCACCGCCGCCGAAGACGGCTGGGTCGACACCGTGGTCGGCAGGTCGGCGGGTACCGCGGACCGCGCCCGGTCGTGCACACCCGGGTATTACAACCGGGAGGGGCAGGCCAACGCGACGACGCGGCAGGGCAGCTTCTTCTACGGAGCGCCCACCGAATACGCCGACATCCTGGCGGCGTGGCGAGACGCCGGCACGCTGGACGGTCTCGACATCGGCCGCGGCGGCCGTTGATGAAGAAGCGGTACCTGACGGGGCGGCTGCGTGCGGCTGTGCGCCGGCGTCCCGCGCCGAGGGTGGCCATCATCGGTGCCGGGTTCGGCGGCCTGGCCGCGGCGGTCGCGTTGCGGCGCATCGGTGTCGACGATCTGGTGATCATCGAACGCTGTGACGGGGTGGGCGGAACCTGGCGGCTGAACACCTATCCCGGTGCGGCATGCGATATCCAGAGCCACCTCTATTCGTTCTCCTTCGCACCGAATCGGAACTGGAGCCGCACCTACGCTCGACAACCCGAGATCCTGGCCTACCTGGAGTCGGTGGCCCAGGACTTCGACCTGAACCGGCACCTGCTGACAAACACCGCCGTACGGAGCATCCGCTGGAATGCGGGCACCACGGAGTGGGACCTCGGGCTCGAATCGGTCACCACGGGAGGCGCTTCCGCGTACTCCGCCGACGTGGTGGTCAGTGCGGTGGGCCTGTTCGGGGAGCCGAAGCTGCCTGAGATCGACGGCCTGACCGACTTCGGCGGTTCGATCATGCACACCTCCCGGTGGGATCGCAGCGCCGACCTCACCGATCGCCGGGTGGCGGTCGTCGGCACGGGAGCCAGTGCGGTTCAGGTCGTTCCGGAAATCGTCGAGATCGCCGCCGAGGTGACGATCTTCCAGCGCACTCCGCCGTGGATGGTGCCCAAGGACGACCGCGCGTTCACCGGCGACGAGCTCGATCGATTCCGCCGCAGCCGGTGGGCGGCACGCCGCGAACGCTGGCGGTTGTGGAAGGAACAGCACGACAACACCGCGTTGCGTGTCGACGATCCACTGGTTGCCGGCCGGCAGGGCATCGCAGCGGAGTTCCTGCACCGCACCGTCGCCGATGACAGCCTGCGTGCGGCGTTGACGCCCGACTACCCGTTCCGCTGTAAGCGGGTCCTGCTCGGCAGCGATTACTACACCGCATTGCAACAGGACAACGTTGTGCTGGTGACCGAGCCCATCGACAAGGTCACCGAGACCGGAGTGTGCACAGCTCAATCGGTGACCGACGTCGATGTGATTGTGCTGGCCACCGGATTCCAGACCAACCACTATCTGGCCGGTATCGAGGTGACCGGCGTGGACGGGCAGTCTCTGCACCAGCGCTGGGGGGAGGACCCCAGCGCCTACCTCGGCGTCGCCGTCAGCGGGTTCCCCAATTTCTTGATGCTCTACGGTCCCAACACCAATCAGGGCGGCAATTCGATCGTCTACATCCTGGAGGCCGGGGCCCGGCTGGTTGCCGACGGGGTGGGCCGGCTCGCCCGTAAGGGCGGCACGCTGGAGGTACGACCGGAAGCCGAGCGGCGGTTCAACGAGGAGATCTCGGCCGAACTCGAGCACACGGTGTGGACGCAGTGCGGCAGCTACTTTCGCTCACCGACCGGCCGCATCGTCACGCAGTGGCCGTACAACGAGCTCGAGTATGCGCGGCGTACCCGGCGCGTGCGGCCCCGCGACTGGATCCACCGTCCGGGCGGTCAAAGTCCCAGTGGCCAAGATCCGATGACCTTGCCGTCTTCCAGGCGAGCCAGGTCCTGAACCGTCAATCCCAGTGATCCGCCCAGGATTTCGGCATTGTGCTGCCCCAGCAGTGGGGCGGCACTGGCCACGAAGCGCCCGGTGACCGGCGGTCGCGGGTAGGGCAGCGGACCGCACAGCGGGTGGGTGACCGTCTGGAAGAACCCCCTGGCCTGCAGCGCGGGGTTGTCGATGACGTCGGGCGGCTGTACGACCGGGGCGGCCGGTATGCCCGCGGCGAGTAGCGTGGCGACGGCGCCGTCGCGGGGCTGGTTGGTGAACCAGTCGGCGAGGTGGCCGTCGATGTGGTCAGCGGTGTCATCGTCGTATCCGACATCATGCGCCCATACTGGTTGGCCGAGAACATCTTTGATGGCTTCCCAGTCGGCCTTGTGGCGAAGGCTGACCGCGATCCACTGATCCTCGCCAGCGCAGGCGTAGACGTTCTGGACGGCGAATTCATGCCCGCGGTTGCCTCGCCTGGTCAGCAGCACCCCGGCGGCGTCGTGCTCGATGACTTGTAGCGCGCTGGCGTTGAGCACCACGTCGATCATCGGCAGCTCGACCAGCTGACCCTGCCCGGTGCGGCGCCGATGTTCCAGGGCCGCGAGGGTGAGGAAGGCGGCGTGCACCCCGGCCAGCGGATCACACGCACCTCGCGGTGCGGTGGGCAGGCCGTCGGGATATCCGGTGAGCCAGGCCAGTCCGGCGAGCTGTTCCATCGTCATCGCGAACCCGACCCGGTCGCGCCAGGGCCCGTCGAGCCCGAACCCCGGCATGCGGACCTCGATGATCTGCTCGTTGAATTCGCGTAGCTGGGCGTAGCTCAGACCGAAGTTCTCCATGACCCGGGGGGTGAAGTTCTCGACCACCACATCGGCCTCGGCGACCATCCGGCCGAAAAGCGTTCTGCCTTCCTCGGATCCGAGATCCAGCGTGATCGAGCGCTTGCCGGAGTTCACGCCGTGGAACACCCAGCTGTATTCCCACCACTGTTCGACGTCCGCACGGAACCCGCCGGCGAAGCGCATGCCGTCCGGACGTTGCACGGATTCGATCTTCACCACGTCGGCGCCAAGCATCGCCAGCAGATGGGTGGCGGTCGGGCCGGCCCAGAACGCGGTCAGGTCGACGATCCGGACGCCGTCCAGCGGCAGACCCGTGCGCTCGACGGGGGATTCACGGGGCGGCCAGGCCGCGGTGGATTCGGCACCGAGCGCTGGCGGCAGGGCCGGTGGCAGCGCGGGTGTGCTGGTCATCCGCCACGGTGGCCGGGGTGCCCGGAATCCGCTGGGGTGGTCCAGGAACGAAACACGCTCGATGAAATGATCCATGCCGGCCAGCGTTTCGCCGTTACCGATGGCCGTCATCGGAATGCGGAACAGTGCGGCCAGCTCGACGATCTCGGCGACAGTGTGCGTGGCGAAAAACTCGGCCGTGCGCGCCCGGATGAGATCGCGCTGTTCCCACCGGCCGACTTGGAAACGCAGCTCGGGGACATCAGCCAGGTCGGGGCACTCGACCATCGCGCAGAAGTCCTGCCACTGCTGACCGGTGGCCATCGAGATGCCGACATAGCCGTCTGCGGCGCGTTCGACCGACGGTACTTCGATGGACCGACCGAGGACCTCCAGCAGCATCAGTTCCTTACGCAGCCAGGAGAACACCTGCATCGAGGTGGTCATCGACTCCAGGACCGACAGGTCGAACGATCCGCCGCCGCGGTGGGCGACGAGTGCGAAGAAGGCGGCGTAGCTGCCTGCGATGAACTCGCCCAGGTCGCCGCCGACGGCGATCGGCGGGCGCTCGGGCTCGCCCCGGGAGCCGGTCGATCCGCACCACGCCTGCAGGGTGAACTCGGTGGCAGGCACGTCGGTCCAGGGGCCGGTCCACCCGAAATCCGAGACGGTGATCACCGGTGCCGTGCAGCAGGCGATTTCGTCGCCGCTGAGTCCCATCGCGGCCGCTTCTGCCGGCGTCGCACCGAGGATCACGATATCGGCCGAGTCGAGCAACTCGGACGGAATCGTCGGGCTGGTGATACTGCGTTTGCCGCCGGCCAGGAACGAAAAGAATGGGGCGTCACCGGCAGACTCCTGCACGCCGGCCGGTCGATACCGCCGTAGCCGGTGACCGGCAGGTGGTTCGACCATCACCACGTCGGCGCCGGCATCGCGCAGGAGCTTGCCGCAGTAGGCGGTGGCGATGCGGTCGCCGATCTCGAGCACCCGGATACCCGATAGCGGAGAGACCATGGGGCTCAGGTGATCCCGAAGTCGATGACGCCGCGGACCAGGTCGCCGCGGAGCAGGTCGTCGAACGCGGTGTTGATGTCGTCGAGACGGTAGCGGCGGGTGATCATCTCGTCGAGACGCAGCTGGCCGGCGGTGTACATGCCTGCCAGTAAGGGGATCTCGGAGCGCGGATTGCACGACCCGAACACCGTTCCGCACAGGGTCTTGTTCATCAGCACGAGGTCCTGGATGTCCAGATGTACGGGTAGCCCGCCAGCGGGCGCCATCCCGGTCAGCACACAGGTGCCGCCCTTGCGGGTGAGCGCCAGCGCGTCGCGCACGTCGTCGCCGGTGATATCGGACGGGGCCACGACCACGCAGTCCGCCATCACTCCACGAGTCAGGTCCCGGATCAGATCGACGGCGTCGCACGCCCACACCGCGGTGTGCGTCGCACCGAATTCGGTCGCCGACTTGCGCTTGTTCTCAAGGGGATCCACAGCCACGATCGTCGTCGCGCCGTTGATCCGCGCCCCCTGGATGGCGGCCGTGCCGATCCCGCCCGCGCCGATCACGACGACGGTGTCGCCGCCGCGCACGTTGCCGCGGTGCGCCGATGAGCCGTACCCGGTGGGGATCGCGCACGCCAGCAGTGCGGCGGGCACCAGTGGGATGCCCGGATCGATCTTGACCAGCGAATCGGCCGCGACCACCGTGTGTTCGGCGAAGGCGCCGATCTTGGACGTGTGCCCGACGTCCTGGCCGTCGAGGGTGTGGTGGCGGAACGTGCCGTCGGTGGGCATACCCGGGATCAGGACCCCGGCGCCCTTGTCGCACAGGTATTCCCTGCCGCAGGCGCACCAGCGGCAGTGCCCGCACACCGCGACGAACGAGGTCACCACGTGGTCGCCGGCAGCGAGCCCGGCGACGTCAGGTCCGACCTCGACAACGACGCCCGAACCTTCATGACCGCCGATGGTCGGTGGCCGGGTTCGCGGGGCGCCGGGCGGCGACATGAAGCCGTTGCGGATGTGGTCGTCGGAATGACAGAGGCCGGCTGCCGCCAGCTGAACCAGCACCTCACCGGCGCGCGGGGAATCGAGCTCGAAGTCCTCGACCGACCAGGCGCCGCCCACCTCGCGGACAATCGCGGCGCGGCTTTTCATGGCCCCGACCTTACGGCCCGGCGATATTCCCAGGTTCGCGGAGAGTGAAACGGGGCGCACGCCCCGGTTAGTCGTGGTTACGTAAACCCCGTGGCAATCAAACTCGGACTTCAGATCCCCAACTTCTCGTACGGCACCGGCGTCGCCGAGCTCTTCCCGACGGTGATCGCGCAGGCGCAGGAGGCCGAAGCGGCCGGCTTCGACTCTGTCTTCGTGATGGACCACCTCTACCAACTGCCCGGCTTGGGTGCGCCGGAGGAGCCGATGCTGGAGGCCTATACGGCCCTCGGCGGCTTGGCGACGGTGACGAACCGGGTTCAGCTCGGCACGCTGGTCACCGGAAACACCTACCGCAACCCGGCCCTGCTGGCCAAGGAGATCACCACCCTCGACGTGATGAGCCAGGGCCGGGCCGTCCTCGGTATCGGCACCGGCTGGTTCGAGCTCGAGCACGACTCACTGGGCTACGAATTCGGCACCTTCACCGACCGGTTCAACAAGCTCGGCGAGGCACTGGAGATCATCCTGCCGATGCTGCGCGGCGAGCGGGTGACCGTGGACGGCAAGTACTACCGGACCCAGGAGGCGTTCGCCAATCCCCGCTTCCGCGACCACATCCCGCTGATGATCGGCGGCAGCGGGGAGAAGAAAACCATTCCGTTGGCCGCCAAGTACTTCGACCACCTGAACATCATTGCCGGCTTCGATGAGCTGCCCCGCAAGGTCGCGGTGGTCAAGGACCGCTGCGAGGAGATCGGCCGCGATCCGGCCACCTTGGAGACCAGCGTGCTCGCCATCGCGCTCATCGACGAGAACATCACCGCCGACATGATCCCGGAGGAGTTCAGGCAGCAGGCCGTCTTCGGTAGCCCGGATCAGATCGCCGATCAGATCAAGACAAAGGTGCTCGACGCCGGTGTCGGCGGTGTCATCTTGTCCGCGGCCACGATCAACGGCTACCAGCCCGGTGGGGTCACCGCGATCGCCGAGCAACTGAAGCCGCTGCTGGGTCTCTAGCGCCGATTTGGCCGAGATCGACACCATGGCTGTCGGCAGGGCCAGATCGTGACCCTCAGGCAGATCTCGCGAGGGAAATCCGCCGGCGGTTGAATGCGTCGTGCACTCGCCGAAGGATGTAGGCGCGGCTGTGTTCCTTGACCACGCGCACAATCAGCCAGCCCAGCTCTTCGAGCATGTCGTGACGGCCGATGTCCCGCACGAACTGACTGCGATCCGACTGGTGGTGCGCGCCCTCGTACTCGAGCCCGATCTTCGGCTCGTCCCACCCGAGGTCGACGAACGCCGTTGTGTAGCCATCGGAGACCGGAATCTGAGTGACGGGGCGGGGATACCCCGCGTCGATCAACAACAGCCTCAACCAGGATTCCCGTGGTGACTGGGCGCCGGGGTCGGTGAGCGGCGCGACGGCGCGGGCTCGTCGGACCCCGCGTGCGCCCGGGTAGCGGTCGGCAAGCGAGAGCACGTCAGCGGGTTTGATTCCGGTGGCCGCCGCGAGCGCGTCGAGGTGGGCGACGGCTTCGGCCCTCGGTAGGTGACGAGCAAGGTCGAGTGCGGTGCGCTGCGGTGTCGTGACGACCAAATCGCCGTGCGGCATGAGTTCGTCGGAGCGGATGCGGTCCTCGCGCACGATGACGCCGGCTTGGCGGCGGCGGGCACGTCCGATGAGCTCGACGGGTGTAGACGCGCCAACCCACGATGCTCCGTGCAGAGCGGCCGCTGCCCTGCCGGCGACGATGCCGTCTGGAACCCACAGTGCTGCTGCTCGGGTACGTACGTCGAGGGTGCGTTCGGATCCCTTGGGGACGTACACGTCAGGATGTATTGCGGTGTAGTTCCAGCGCAGCTGACCTCGCGTGAGCAGGCCACTGGCGATCGCTGTGCTTCCGCTGAACGGTGACGACATGTCTGCATGCTGTGCTGCGGGGCCGACAAACCTGTGATCGAGGCGGCGAAAACGCCTTCAGGGCTGTGGAATTCTCCTTCATCACGACCCTGGTGTCGATTTCGCGCTGTGGATAATCGGCTAGCGCCAGCTGGGCAGCCAGATCTCCATGTTCCACGTCGACTGCGAGATCGGGACGCCGGTCAGCACCGGGTACAGCCAGGCGAAGTTGGTGATCACCAGCGCGACATAACAGCTCACCACGATCAGCCCGAGCGTTCGTCGTTCGGCATTCTGGTTGGGCGAGTGCAGGATGTCGCCGAGGATCAGCGCGATCGCCATGACCAGGAAGGGCGCCATCGGCACGGCGTAGAAGAAGTACATCTGCCGGTCGATGTCGGCGAACCAGGGCAGGAATCCCGCGCCGTAGCCGGTGAGCACCACCGCGTAGCGCCAGTCGCGGCGGACGAACGCCCGCCACACCGCATACACCAACACCGGCACGGCCAGCCACCACATCGCGGGCGTGCCGACCAACATCACCGCCTTGACGCAGGAGGCCGCTCCGCAACCGGGCACGTTCTGGTTGTCGATGGCATAAAGCACCGGCCGCAGCGACATCGGCCACGTCCACGGCTTGGACTCCCACGGATGGTGGTTGCCGTTCGCGTTCGTCAGCGTGGAGTGGAAGTGATACGCCTTGTAGGTGTAGTGCCACAGTGACCGGATCGCGTCTGGTGGCTGGTACCACTCCCGCTCGCCGATCGACTGCCCGACCTCGTAGCGGCTGACCGCCGTCTCCGAGGAGAACCACGGCGCATACGAGGCCAGGTACACCGCGAACGGGATCGCCAAGAAGACGTAGGCGGTCGGTCCCAGATCGCGCCGGATCGCGCCGAACCACGGCCTGGGCACCCGGTAGGCCCGGCGTGCGGCGATGTCGAATGCCAGCGACATCGCGCCGAAGAACACGATGTAGTACAGCCCCGACCACTTCGTGGCCAACGCGAGGCCCAGCAGCACGCCCGCACCGAAGCGCCACCACCGCACGCCGAGGCGCGGACCCCACGGTGTCTCGGCAATGCGGCCTTCCAACAGCGCATTGTGCATTCGCTCGCGCATCTGATCACGGTCGACGATCAAGGCGCCGAACGCCGCGACCGCGAACAACGTCAGGAAGCTGTCCAGCAGCGCGGTGCGCGCCGCCACGAAACTCACCCCGTCGGCGATCAGCAGCAGCCCGGCGACGGCGCCGACCAGCGTTGAGCGGCTGATCCGCCGGACGATGCGCACCACCAGCAGGACCAGCACCACGCCGAACACCGCGCTGGTGAACCGCCAGCCCACGCCGTTGTAGCCGAACAGTGCCTCACCGAATGCGATGAGCTGCTTGCCCATTGGCGGGTGCACCACGAGCCCGAAGCCGGGGTTGTCCTCGACGCCGTAGTTGTGCAGCACCTGCCAGGCCTGGGGAGCGTAGTGCTTCTCGTCGAAGATCGGGGTGCCGCCATCGGTCGGCGACCCGAGGTTCATCAGCCTGGTCAGCGCGGCCAGCGCGGTGATGATGGCGGTGGCCACCCAGCCCTCGATGCGGTCGACCGGCCCGAAGTCGGCGACCGGCACCAGCGGCCCAGGGCTGATGACGGGCGCGTGGCGCTGATGCGCCTCCAGGTCATCGGCTGTCGTGGTCATCGCATGCGATCGTATTCTGTCCCGGTGTCGATCCCCGAGTCGCTTCGCTCCGGCCCGTCGGGGGGTGCCGGGAGACTGCTGCTCGGCGCCACACCCCTTGGCCAGCCGGGCGACGCCTCGAAACGGCTGCTCGACGCCCTGTCCACCGCCGATGTGGTGGCCGCCGAGGACACCCGGCGGGTGCGCACCCTGGCCCAGTCGCTGGGCGTGCGGATCGGCGGGCGAGTGGTCAGCCTGTTCGACCAGAACGAAGCGGCCCGGGTGCCCGCGCTCATCGACGACATCAAGGCCGGCGCCACCGTGCTGGTGGTCAGCGATGCCGGCATGCCGCTGATCAACGATCCCGGCTATCGCATGGTGACGGCCTGCGTCGAGGAAGGCCTACAGGTGAGTTGCCTGCCCGGCCCGTCCGCGGTCACCACGGCGCTGGCGGTTTCCGGGCTGGCCTCCGACCGGTTCTGTTTCGAGGGGTTCGCGCCGCGCAAGCAGTCGGCACGCCGGACGTGGCTGGCCGCCTTGGCCGCCGAGCAGCGGACCTGTGTGTTCTTCGAATCACCGCGGCGGCTGGCCGACTGCCTGCGCGACGCCGTCGACGAACTCGGCGGGGAACGGCGCGCGGTGGTCTGCCGGGAGCTGACGAAGGTGCACGAGGAGATCCTGCGCGGCACGCTGGCCGAGCTCGCGGCATGGGCCGACGAGAAGGTGCTCGGCGAGATCACGGTGGTGCTGGCCGGCGCGGTGCCGACCACCGATCTGCCGACGCTGGTCGCCGAGGTCGACGCCCTTGTGGCTGATGGGATGCGGGTCAAGGACGCCTGCGGCCAGGTGATCCAGGCCCATCCGGGGGCGCCGTCGCGGCGTGAGCTCTACGACGCGGTGCTGCGCGCGCGTGACCCAGCGTGACTGACCACTGCAGCGGCCTTGTGCAGGCATTCCTGCCATTCGGCTTTCGGGTCGGAGTCGGCGGTGATCCCGCCCCCGACGCCGAGCACGGCCGCGCCGTCGGCGTCGAACTCGACGGTGCGGATCGCCACATTCAGCTCGGTCCCCGCGATCGGCGACGCCATGCCGACGGTGCCGCAGTACACCCCGCGCCGCCGCGGCTCCCACTGTGAAAGCAGTTGACGGGCACGACCTTTCGGTGTTCCGGTGACCGATGCGGGCGGGAACGTCGCGGCCAGCAGCTCCGCGTTGGAAACCTCGCGGCGCACGGTGGCCGCCACCGTCGACACCAGATGCCACACCCCCGGCGCCGCCCGGACCGTCAGCAGTTCGGGCACCGTGACGGTCCCGGTGTCGGCGACGCGGCCCAGGTCGTTGCGCACCAGATCGACGATCATGATGTTCTCGGCGACATCCTTGGCCGACGCCAGCAGCTCGGCGGGCGGACGGTGCAGCGGCAGCGTTCCCTTGATCGGGCTGGACGTCGCCTCGTCGCCGACCCGGCGGATGAACAGCTCCGGTGACAGCGAGGCCACCGCACCCCAATCGCCGGCCAGGTAGGCGGCTCGCGCCGGAGTGGTTCGGGTGACCGCATCGGCGAAGAACGCCAATGACGAGCCGCGCAGGGTTCCGGTGAATTGCGTGCACACGCAGGCCTGGTAGACCTCGCCGGCGCCGATCGCCGCCAGACAGGCCGCCACGCCGTCTTGGTGGCATGCGAAATCGGGTTCTTCCCAGTCGATTTCGTAGGAATCGAGCGGCGGGGGATCCGACAGCGCGTCGGCCACCCACGCCGCGATCGGTGCGGCGGTGAGACTTTCGTGCCACCAGCAGCCGTCGCGGTCCAGGCGCAGCACACTGTCCGTCCAGCCGCCTGCCGCCTCGGGTATCCGCGGCGGCGCGCCGTCGGCAGCGGCGTCGGGGTAGGCCAGGTAGCCGATCCACCCACCGCCGACCGCATCTCCGCGATCGCCGGGTGGCACGGCGAACGCGCCGGCGGGGGTGATCGCCCGCACCGGCACGGTGGGGGCGATCACCGCCGCTGAGCCAAACCAGTCGCCGGTCAGCGCGGCCGGAGGCGGCAGCCGCCGCTGTGCGGCGGCGCCGGCTACGGCGCGCAGCACCTCGGCGGCGGTGCCGAGGTCGCCGAGCCGGTCGATGCGCATCGCCATAGCCTGACGGCTGCGGCCGGCAGACGCAAAGGCGTCAGCGGCTGATCTCCCTGCGCACGGTGACGGCGGCGAGCTTCTCCGGGTTGCGCATCGCGTAGAAATTGGTGATCGTCCCGTCGGTGATCTCGACCATCATCACCGACTCGGGCACGTTGCCGCGATAGATCACCAGCGCAGGCGCTCCGTTGTAGTTCGCGCTTTCGATCCGGTGTTCCGGCGTCGCCTGGCGAAACAGCCCGATGATGAACCTGGCGACCTTGTCCTGGCCCAGAATCGGGCGGCGGGCGGCGCTGGCCTTGCCGTCGCTGTCGGAGGTGAACGCCACATCGGGTGCCAGCATGCTCATCAGCCCCGTGACGTCACCGGTCGCCGCCGCCGCCAGGAACTGCAGGGTGATCTGCTCGGACTGCTGCGGGCTCACGGGTTCGAAGCGGCGCCGCCGCGCGTGTACGTGTTCGCGGGCACGATGTGAGATCTGGCGCACCGCGGCCGTGGATTTGCCGACCGCATCGGCGATTTCGTCGTGGCTGAAGCCGAACACCTCGCGCAGGACGAACACCGCGCGCTCGTCCGGCGTCAGTGTCTCCAGCACCACCAGCATCGCCATCGACACCGATTCGGCGAGCACCACGTCGGCGGCGGCGTCGCGCTCGTCGAGCAGCAGCGGTTCGGGCAGCCACGGGCCGATGTAGTCCTCCCGGCGGCGGGCCTGCGAGCGCAGCGTGTTCAGCGCCTGGCGGGTGACCAGCTGAGCCAGGTAGGCCTTGGTATCCCGGACCTCATCCACATCGACTGCCGCCCAGCGTAAATAGCTGTCCTGCAAGACGTCGTCGGCTTCGGTTGCCGAGCCGAGGATCTCATAGGCGATGGTGAACAGCAGGGGCCGCAGCAGGGTGAACCGGTCGGCGTGTTCGTCGGTCGCGGTCACGGCGTCTGCACCGCCTCGGGTGCGGGCCGCTTGCCGCCGCCCTTGAGCCAGAAATACGACCCGGGCTTACGGGCCTCACGGCGCAGGAAGCTGACCGTGCCGTTGCAGACCGCCTCCTTGATCGCCGCCGCGGTGCGCCCGCCGAGGTACAGCGGCAGCGGGACGTCGTTGGTCCGGGCGATCTGGATGGTGGCGCCGGCCCGGCCCAGGCTGATGCACTGTCCGGTGAACGCCTGGCTGATCACGGCGGGCTGCTCGCCGGCGATACGGGCCAACACGGTGTTGGCGGCTTGGGCGCCCAGTGGGATCGCGGCCTGGCAGCTCATCCGCAGCGGCTGGCCGGACGGCGCGGAAGCATCCCCGGCGGCCACGATCCGGGCATCGTCGACGCTGGTCAGGGTCTCGTCGGTGAGCAGCCGGCCGATCGTGTCGGTGCGCAGCCCGGATCTGCTCGCCAGATCGGGCACGCCGAACCCGGCGGTCCAGATCGTCACGTGGCTGGCCAGCCGGCGTCCGTCGCCGAGGGTCACCGCGTCGGCGGCCACCGCGGTCACCATGGCCTGCGGTCCATCGACGATCTCGACGCCGAGCTTGCGTAGCCGCTTGGCCACTGACCGCCGGCCCGGCGTGCTCAGGTACGGGCCGAGCACGGCGCCGCACACCAGCGTGACGGTCCGGCCCTGCTCGGCCAGCTCGGCAGCGGTCTCGATACCGGTCGGGCCGGCGCCGACCACGCACACCGGCGCGCCGTAGTGCAGGTCGGCCAGCTTCGCGGTCAGCCGCTGCGCTTCCTCGAGATCGGCTATGGGATAAGCGAATTCGTCGGCGCCGGGCACAGCCGGTTGGGCCGAGCCACTGCCGACTGCGTAGATCAAGTAGTCGTAGGGCAGTGGCCGGCCACTGAAGAGCTCGACCTGTCGCGCCGCGGTGTCGATACGGGTCGCTGCATCGACCACCAGCGCGATGCCGGCACCGAGGATGTCGGCATAGGCATGCGTAGCGTCGTCGGAACCGGTGACCAACTGGTGCAGCCGGATCCGTTCGACGAACTCTGGGCGGGGGTTGACCAGGGTGATCTCCACATCGGGACGCAACCGCAGATGATTGGCCGCGATCACTCCGGCGTAGCCACCGCCGATGACGACGACATGGGTGCGTGGTGCGGTCATGGTGTCTCCTTTTCCGAGAGGCTTATGCCCTTCAGACACCACGCACTGCGGGGTTGTGACACGCACGCCCGCGGTGTGGTTCAGATCACTTAGACCAAGCCCAAGGCAAGCATCGCATCGGCGACCCGGATGAATCCGGCGATGTTGGCGCCGGCCACGTAATTGCCCGGCTGCCCGTAGTCGTCGGCGGTGGACAGGCACCGGTCGTGGATCCGGCGCATGATCTCCGACAGCCGGGCTTCGGTGTCCTCGAACGTCCAGGAGTCTCGCGAGGCGTTCTGCTGCATCTCCAGCGCGCTGGTGGCTACGCCGCCGGCGTTGGCGGCCTTACCGGGCGCGAAGGTCACGCCCGCGGCCTCGAAGCACTTCACGGCCTCCGGAGTGCACGGCATGTTGGCGCCCTCAGCGACGATCTGGCAGCCCGAACCGATGAGCAGGGCCGCGTCGTCACCGGTCAGTTCGTTCTGGGTGGCGCAGGGCAACGCGATATCGCACTGCACCTCCCACACGCTGCGAGATGTCACCAAGGTCGCGCCGCCGCGGACGTCGGCGTAGTCGGCGATCCTGCCGCGGTGCAGTTCCTTGACCTCCTTGAGCAGGTCGAGGTCGATGCCCTTCTCGTCGAGGACGTAACCGCTGGAGTCAGAGCAGGCGACGACGGTGCCGCCCAGCTCGTGCACCTTCTCGATGGCGTAGATCGCGACATTGCCGGACCCGGACACCACCACCTGCTTGCCGTCGAAAGACTGTCCGTTCGCTCGCAGGATCTCGTCGACGAAGAACACCGTGCCGTATCCGGTGGCCTCGGTGCGCACCTGGGATCCGCCCCAGGTCAGCCCCTTGCCGGTGAACACCCCGGACTCGTAGCGGTTTGTGATGCGCTTGTACTGGCCGAACAGGTAACCGATCTCACGCATGCCGACACCGATATCGCCGGCGGGCACGTCGGTGTACTCCCCGAGGTGCCGATAGAGCTCGGTCATGAAGGACTGGCAGAACCGCATGATCTCGCCGTCGGAGCGGCCCTTGGGATCGAAGTCCGAGCCACCCTTGCCGCCGCCGATCGGCAGGCCGGTCAGCGAGTTCTTGAAGATCTGTTCGTAACCGAGGAACTTCACGATCCCGAGGTACACCGAGGGATGGAACCGCAGACCGCCCTTGAACGGCCCGAGCGCGGAATTGAACTCGACCCGGAAGCCGCGGTTGATCTGCACGGTGCCGGTGTCGTCGAGCCAGGGCACCCGAAAGATGATCTGGCGTTCGGGCTCGCACAACCGGCGGATCACCGCGCTGTCGACGTAGTCGGGGTGCTTCTCGACCACCGGTCCGAGGCTGTTGAGCACCTCGTAGACGGCCTGGTGAAACTCCACCTCACCGGGATTGCGCCGGGCGACCTCGTCGTAGATGTCGTGCAGTGTGCTGTGTAGGGCTGTCATCTCATTCGGCCTGGTAGCGGGGAAAGACGCCGGTCGGTGCTGGCAGCGCGATGCCGGGGGCGATCCGGACGCTGATAGCGCCGAAATCGCGCTCCGATTCGGGCTGGCCGAGCAGGTTGAGCAGGGTGGCAGCGGACGACGGCATCACCGGTTGCACCAGAAGCGCCGCGATCCGGACCACCTCGAGTGTCACGTAGAGAACCGTGTGGAAGCGGATCTGGTCGACCTCCGATTCGGATTTGCGCAGCACCCACGGTTCCTGCGCGGAGAAGTACCGGTTGGCGGCGCCGAGCATCGCCCAGATCGCCTCCAGCGCCAGATGCATGGCGGGCACGTCGAAATGGGCGCGCACCCTGGGCAACAGCTCGTCGGCGAGCGCCAAGAGCTCGCGGTCGGCGTCGGTGAACTCACCGGGCTCGGGCACCTTGGCGTCGAGGTTCTTGTTGACCATCGACAGCGAGCGCTGCGCCAGGTTCCCGAACTCGTTGGCCAGATCGGCGTTAATCCGGCCGATGATGGCGTCTTCGTTGTAGCTGCCGTCCTGCCCGAACGGGACCTCGCGCAGCAGGAAGTAGCGCACCTGGTCGAGCCCGAAGGCGTCGATGAGCGCGAAGGGATCCACTACGTTGCCCACCGACTTGCTCATCTTCTCGCCGCTGTTGAGCAGGAAGCCGTGGACGAAAACGCGTCGCGGCAGCTCGATACCCGCCGACATCAGGAACGCCGGCCAGTACACGGCGTGGAACCGGATGATGTCCTTGCCGATCATGTGCAGGTCTGCGGGCCAGTACTTGCGGAACGCCTCGGAGTCGGTGTCGGGGAAGCCGGCGCCGGTGAGGTAGTTGGTCAGCGCGTCCACCCAGACGTACATGACGTGGTCAGGATGGTTTGGTACCGGCACACCCCAGTCGAATGTGGTGCGTGAGATCGAAAGGTCGCGAAGGCCGCCGGAGACGAAGCTGACCACCTCGTTGCGGCGCACGTCCGGGGCGATGAACTCCGGGTGTGCGTCGTAGTGGGCCAGCAGCCGGTCGGTGTAGGCCGACAGCCGGAAGAAGTAGGTCTGCTCCTCGGTCCACGTCACGGGCGTGCCGGTCTCGAGCGAATACTTCTTGCCGTCGACGCGTGTCTCGAGTTCGTCCTCGGTATAGAAGCGTTCGTCGCGTACCGAGTACCAGCCCGAGTACGAGTCGAGATAGATGTCGCCGGCGGCGTCCATCCGCTTCCAGATCTCGATCGACGCCTCGATGTGGTCGGCGTCGGTGGTCCGGATGAAGCGGTCGAACGAGGCCCCGAGCTTTTCCTGCATCGCCTGGAACGCATTGGAGTTGCGCCGGGCCAGTTCGGCGGTGGGAATGCCCTCGGCGGCGGCCGTTTGCGCCATTTTCAGGCCGTGCTCGTCGGTCCCGGTCAAGTAGCGCACGTCGAAGCCGTCGAGGCGCTTGAAGCGGGCGATCGCGTCGGTCGCGATGTACTCGTACGCATGCCCGATGTGTGGTGCACCGTTGGGGTACGCGATCGCGGTGGTGAGGTAGTACGGCGGCTTACTCATTTGGGGTTCACCCTAAGGTGTAGGGCGTGAGTCTCCGCGGCAAGAGGAGGGAGCCACCTCCGCCACCTCCTCCGCTGACGCCGTTGATCGACGCCCACACGCACCTGGATGCCTGCGGAGCCCGCGATGCCGACGACGTCCGCGCGATCCTCGACCGCGCGCAGGCCGCCGGAGTGGTGGCGGCAGTGACCATCGCCGATGACCTGGACGCCGCCCGCTGGGCTGCTGAGGCGGCCACCTGGGATCCACGCGTCTACGCCGCGGTCGCCCTGCACCCGACTCGTGCCGACGCGCTTACCGAGGATGTGCGCGCCGAGCTGGAATGGCTGGCCGCGCAGCCAAGGGTGGTGGCGGTCGGGGAGACCGGCATGGACCTGTACTGGCCGGGCAAGCTCGACGGGTGTGCCGAACCTTCGACTCAGCGGGAATCCTTCGCCTGGCACATCGACCTGGCCAAGCGGACCGGCAAACCGCTGATGATCCACAACCGCGACGCCGATGCCGAGGTGCTCGACGTGCTGCGCGCCGAGGGCGCCCCGGAGACCGTCATCTTCCACTGCTTCTCCTCAGGCCCGGAGATGGCGCGCACCTGCGTCGAGGCGGGCTGGGTGCTGAGCCTGTCCGGGACAGTCAGCTTCAAGAACGCCCGTGACCTGCGGGCGGCGGCTGCGCTCATTCCGGCGGATCAGCTGCTGGTGGAGACCGACGCCCCGTTTCTGACCCCGCACCCCTACCGCGGGGCACCCAATGAGCCCTACTGCCTGCCCTACACCGTGCGCGCGCTGGCCGAGGTCGTCGACCGGCCGGCAGAGTTGCTGGCAGAGCAGTCATCGGCGACCGCGCGACGGGTCTACGGTCTCTAAGGGTCTGTTGAGAGCCGTGGGCCCGGGTTGCTCTGATCCGGTCTGGTTCGTTACCGTCTTGTGATCAAAGGGGGCCACCGCTGGCCCCTTGTTCTATTTAGTGCCTAGTTGGGATCGAACACTTGAATGCGTTGACCAAGCTTCACCAGTCGCCGTCACCGATCCTTCGTCTCGTCACCGCCGCCGTGTTGTTGACGCTGGCCGGTGCCGGGGTGTTCGCGGTGATCTCCGAGAAGACGGTGACCCTCAACATCGACGGCACCCAGATGAAGGTCAGCACGATGAAGTCGCGGGTGATCGACGTCATCGAGGAGAATGGCTACTCGGTCGGTGACCGCGATGACCTCTTCCCGGGAGCCAACCAAGCGGTCAACGATGCCGAGACGATCATGCTGCGGCGCAGCCGCCCGCTGCAGATCTCGCTCGACGGTCAGGATTCCAAGCAGGTGTGGACCACCGCGTCGACCGTGGACGAGGCCCTGGCCCAGCTGCGGATGACCGACACCGCTCCGGCCGCGGCCTCGCGCGGCAGCAGGCTGCCCCTGGAGGGCATGGCCCTTCCCGTGGTCAGCGCCAAGACAGTGCAGATCAACGATGGCGGCGTGGTGAGCACGGTCCACCTGGCCGCCCCGAATGTGGCGGGCCTGCTCGCCGCCGCCGGCGTGCCGCTGGAGCAGGCTGACTCGGTCGTTCCCGCGGCGTCCTCCCCGGTCATCGCTGGGATGCAGATCCAGGTGACCAGGACGAGAGTCGAGAAGGTCACCCAACGGATGCCACTGGTGCCGGTGGCCCAGCGGGTCGAGGATCCGACCATGAACATGAGCCGCCAGGTCGTTCAAGATCCCGGGACGCCCGGACTGCAGGACGTAACTTTTGCTGTCGCGACTGTCAACGGTGTGGAAACCGGACGGCTGCCCGTTGCCAATACCGTCATTGTCCCCGCCCGTGATTCAGTTCTGCGGGTTGGTGCCAAGCCGGGAACCGAGGTGCCTCAGGTGCTCAACGGACCCATTTGGGATGCCATTTCCAGGTGCGAAGCGGGCGGGAACTGGGCGATCAATACCGGCAACGGTTACTACGGCGGCGTGCAATTTGATCAGAACACCTGGGAAAGGAACGGCGGACTGCGCTATGCTAGCCGTGCCGATCTGGCAACAAGAGAAGAACAAATCGCAATTGCTGAAGTAACGCGTTCGCGACAAGGCTGGGGAGCGTGGCCCGTGTGTGGTAGGGGTGCATCGTGACAATTCGTCTACTCGGGCGTACCGAGATCAGAAATCTGGCGAAAGAACTCGACTTCAAGCCGCGTAAATCTCTGGGTCAGAATTTCGTGCACGACGCAAATACTGTGCGTCGTATTGTCTCGGCTTCTGGCATTAACAAGCATGACCACGTCTTGGAGGTCGGGCCCGGCCTGGGTTCACTGACGTTGGCGTTGCTGGACCGTGGCGCCACCGTGAGCGCCATCGAGATCGATCCGGTGCTGGCAGCGCGCCTGCCCAAGACGGTTGCTGAGCATTCGCACAGCGAGATTCACCGGCTGACCGTGCTGAACCGGGACATCCTGGGTATCGAACGGTCCGATCTGCCCGAGCAGCCGACCGCCGTGGTCGCCAACCTGCCGTACAACATCGCCGTGCCCGCCTTGCTGCATCTGCTCGCCGAATTCCCGTCGATCCGGACCGTGATGGTGATGGTCCAGGCCGAGGTGGCCGAGCGGCTGGCTGCTGAGCCCGGTGGCAAGGACTATGGCGTGCCCAGCGTCAAGGTGCGGTTCTTCGGCAAGGTCCGCCGCTACGGCATGGTGTCGCCGACGGTGTTCTGGCCCATCCCGCGGGTGTACTCGGGTCTGGTCCGCATCGACCGCCACGAGGTTTCGCCTTGGCCGGAGGACGACGGCTTCCGCGAGAAGGTGTTCAATCTGGTCGACATCGCCTTCGCGCAGCGTCGTAAGACCGCCCGCAATGCGTTCCTGGAGTGGGCCGGCACGGGCAATGAGTCCGCCGAGCGGCTGCTGGCCGCCAGCATCGACCCCGCCCGTCGCGGCGAGACGCTGACGGTGGCCGACTTCGTCCGGCTGCTCCAGCGTTCCGTCGACTTCCCCAGTGCGACCGATTCCCCGGCAGGCCCGTCGCGGCCCGCTCAGGTGTTCTGAGCGCTGCGGCGCACTGTCTCGGCGAGCTGATGCACCAACTCGGTGCATGACGGGTATCTCCGGTCTGGGTCTTTGGCGATGGCTCTGGCCAGGACCGTGTCGAATCCCCTTGTCAGCCAAGGGATCTGTCGCGACACGTCCGGCGGCGGTAGGTGTAAGTGTGCATCGATGAGCGCTAATGGATCGTCAGCGGTGAACGGTGGTGCGCCGGTGAGTAATTCCAGTGCCGTGCAGGCAAGTGCGTATTCGTCGGTCGCGGCCTGGGGTAGGCGGCCCTGGAGGAGCTCGGGAGCGGCATAGGGGAGCGACGCCAGCACCTGGGTGGGGCGATGCCAGACATCCTCGGCGAGCACATGCGCGACGCCAAAGTCGATGAGTACCGCGCCGTGTTTCGAAAAGTCCTGATGTACAAGGATATTCGCCGGCTTGACGTCGCTGTGTACGACACCGTCGTGGTGGGCGTAGTCGAGGGCGGTGGCGATCTGGCCGAGCGCGGTGAGCTTTGCCTCCAGCGATGGCAGTCGGGTCGCGTTTCCACCGTCGACGTACTGCATCGTCATCCAGTGTTCGCCGTGGTCGTAGACCGCCACGATGTGGCGGTGCCGCAGGCGATCTGCGATGCGGTACTGCCTGGCTAGCCGGGCAGTGGCGAGGTGATCGCGGTGCTGGGAGTCGAGCACCTTCAGCGCGACGAGCGGATGTCTCTGGCCCGCGCCGCGGGCGAGGTAAACCGCCGCCTCGCCGCCGCGGCCCAACAGGTCTTCGACGACGTAGCCCGCGAACGACTGCCCGGGATGCGCCACGCCTTGACCTTAGGTTCGCGGGTCGGCGGCCGGCCGGGGAATCGCGCGCGGCGCGATAGTCTCGTCCGGTGCCCCCGTCCAACGGCTCCACCGCGTCCGAATGGGTGCCGACCGGGTCGGTGACCGTACGCGTGCCGGGCAAGGTGAACCTGTACCTGGAGGTCGGTGATCGGCGGGCCGACGGCTATCACGAGCTCGCCACCGTCTTTCACGCCGTGTCGCTGGTCGACGAGGTGACGGTGCGCAACGCCGACGTCCTGTCCCTGCGCGTGGTGGGGGAGGGTGCCGACGAGCTGCCCGCTGACGAGCGCAACATCGCCTGGCAGGCGGCCGAGCTGATGGCCGAGCATGTCGGGCGCGCACCCGATATCGAGATCACCATCGAGAAGTCGATTCCGGTGGCCGGTGGGATGGCTGGCGGCAGCGCCGACGCCGCGGCCGTCCTGGTGGCGATGAACAATCTGTGGGAGCTTGGCGTGCCGCGCCGCGACCTGCACGCGCTGGCCGCGCGACTGGGCAGCGATGTCCCCTTCGCGCTGCACGGTGGCACGGCGCTGGGCACCGGCCGCGGTGAGGAGCTGGCGACGGTTTTGGCCCGCAGCACGTTTCACTGGGTGCTGGCCTTCGGTCAGGGTGGCTTGTCGACCGCCGCGGTCTACACCGAGATCGACCGGCTACGTGAGGCTGGGGATCCGCCCCGGCTGAGTGACCCCGAGCCGCTTCTCGGCGCGCTGGCCGGCGGGAACCCTCGTGAGCTGGCCGCGCTGCTGGGCAACGATCTGCAGGCGGCGGCGTTGAGCCTCAACCCGGGGCTGCGCCGGACCCTGCGGGCCGGAGCCGAGGCGGGGGCGCTGGCCGGGATCGTGTCTGGATCCGGCCCGACCTGCGCGTTTCTGTGCGAATCGGCGGCCGCGGCGGTGGACGTCGGTACCGAATTGGCCGGCGCCGACGTGTGCCGCACCGTGCGAGTGGCCAGCGGCCCGGTCCACGGCGCACGCATCGTGTCGAGCTAGGTTCTCCGGGCCCGGCTTCCGGGTTCCCAAACTGTGATGCGCTTCTCATTACCGTCTAAAACTTGGCAGTAACTTAAGGGAAGTTTAAGATGATCGACGGTGATGACTAGCGGCCTGGCACTGCAAATGTGCAAGTCGCCCACCCCGATCCGGGGCGGGCGATGGTCTGGCGGTACCGCTGTTGTTCCGCTCCATCACCATTTTGAGACCGAACCGCTCCCCAGTCGTACTGGCGTGCCGTCTATGCAGTGCGTTGCGGCAGGTGGAGCATGAATTCAACGTCGCTGATCAGCCAGCTCCGCATGCCGAGGAGGTCGTCGTGAGCCGTTTCACCGACAAGATGTTCCACAGTGCCTTGACCAGCAGCAAGGGCATGGTCACCGGGGAGCCGAACGAGCCGGTGCGGCACACCTGGTGGGAGGTGCACGAACGTGCCCGCCGCATTGCGGGTGGCCTGGAAGCCGCGGGAGTCGGCCTCGGCGATGCGGTGGGTGTGCTGGCCGGCGCTCCGGTCGAGATCGCGCCGACCGCCCAGGCGCTGTGGATGCGTGGCGCCAGTCTGACGATGCTGCATCAGCCCACCCCGCGCACCGATCTGGAGCAGTGGGCCAAGGACACCGCCATGGTCATCGACATGATCGAGGCCAAGGCCGTCATTGTCTCCGACCCGTTCCTGATCGCCGTGCCGGTGCTCGAGGAGCGCGGCGTCAAGGTGCTCACGGTGGAGGCGCTGCTGGCCGCCGAGCCCATCGACCCGGTCGAGACCTCCGAAGACGATGTCGCGCTGATGCAGCTGACGTCCGGATCGACCGGATCGCCCAAGGCGGTGGTGATCACCCACCGCAACATTCACTCCAACGCCGAGGCGATGTTCATCGGCGCCAAGTACGACATCGACAACGATGTCATGGTCAGCTGGCTGCCCTGCTTCCATGACATGGGCATGGTCGGGTTCCTGACGATCCCGATGTACTTCGGTGCCGAGCTGGTCAAGGTCACCCCGATGGACTTCCTGCGCGACACCCTGCTGTGGGCCAAGCTCATCGACAAGTACAAGGGCACCATGACCGCGGCGCCGAACTTCGCCTACGCGCTGTTCGCCAAGCGGCTGCGCCGCCAGGCCAAGCCCGGCGAGTTCGATCTGTCCACCCTGCGGTTCGCGCTCTCCGGCGCTGAGCCGGTGGAGCCCGCCGATGTCGAAGACCTGCTGGACGCGGGTAAGCCGTTCGGGCTGCGGGAATCGGCGATCCTGCCCGCGTACGGCATGGCCGAGACCACGTTGGCCGTGTCGTTCTCCGAATGCGACGCCGGACTGGTGGTCGACGAGGTCGACGCCGACCTGCTGGCGGCGCTGCGCCGCGCAGTGCCCGCAGCCAAGGGCAACACCCGTCGCCTGGCCACCCTCGGCCCGCTGCTGACCGACCTCGAGGCGCGCATCGTCGACGAGGACGGCAACGTGCTGCCGGCGCGTGGTGTGGGCATCATCGAGCTCCGCGGTGAGTCGCTGACCCCGGGCTACATCACCATGGGCGGCTTCGTGCCCGCCCAGGACGAGCACGGCTGGTACGACACCGGTGACCTCGGCTACCTGCTGGAGAACGGCCACGTCGTGGTGTGCGGTCGCGTCAAGGACGTCATCATCATGGCCGGCCGCAACATCTACCCGACCGACATCGAGCGGGCCGCCAGCCGTGTCGAAGGGGTGCGCCCCGGGTGTGCGGTCGCAGTGCGGCTCGACGCCGGCCACTCCCGCGAGACGTTCGCGGTGGCCGTCGAATCCAACGCCTGGCAGGACCCGGCCGTGGTGCGACGCATCGAGCATGAGGTGGCCCACGAGGTGGTCGCCGAGGTCGACGTGCGGCCCCGCAATGTCGTGGTCCTCGGGCCGGGCACCATCCCGAAGACTCCGTCGGGGAAGCTGCGTCGCGCGAACTCGGTGGCGCTGGTCACCTAGGTCGGACAACCGTGGCGTCAGGTGCGGCAGCTGATCTCCATGGCGTCGGAGTTCCGAACCGGGAAGCTTACGCCCACATAGCCGTTCGCCGGTTCGCGGATGTAGTCCACATAAGGCTGGGCGTCGGGTAGGCCGGTATTGTCGGCGATGACGAGTGCGCCCGGGCTCAGCTTTGGCTGCAGTAGCGCGATGACCGGGACGTAGAGATCCTTCCATCCGTCGAGCAGCACGAAGTCCACCGGCTCCTCGATGCCGGCCAGGGTCTGCAGCGCGTCGCCCTCCAGGACGGTGATCACGTCGTCGAGGCCGACCTCAGCGAAGCTGGCCCTGGCGGCGACGACCTTGGCGGCGCTGAGTTCGGTGGTCACCACCCGCCCGACGCCGTTATCGCGCACCGCGCTGGCTAGATGAATTGCCGAGAGCCCCAACGACATTCCGAACTCCACCACGAGTGCGGGCCGGGTCGCGCGGACGAGTGTGTAGAGCAGTTGGCCGGACTCCGGGGTCACCGGCAGATAGAAGTCGCTGAACGCATCGGCGCGCTCCTGTGCGGTGGTCGCCTTGATCAATTGGGCGCCGCGCTCGTGCAGTTGCGCCATCTGGTCGCTTGCTTCGCTGTACATGCGGTCGATGACCGAGGCCACCTTCGGGTCGCGCAGGGTATTCACGCCCCCGACGCTACCTCGGCGGCGGTGCGCGACGACGGTCTCTGGGTTGAGCGCGTGGTCGACGGTTCGGGGATCAGCAGAACCGGGGTGTCGGTGTGGGCGACGACGGCCGCGGCAACACTTCCCTGCAGGTGGCCGAGCAGGCCGTTGCGGCGATGGGGGCCGAGCACGATCACGGTGGCCTGGTGCGCGTCGGCGGCTTCGACGATGCCCTGCCACGTTGGCGATGCTTCGATCGTCACACTGCACGATCGGAATCCGGCTGCGTCTGCCAGTACTGCGCCGTGGGCGGCGGTCCGCTCGGCAGCCAGCCGTACTTGGCTGGCCCGGTCGGCGTCGAATGGCTGGTTGTCCAGTGGGGTGAACCCGACGTCAACGGGCTGCCACACGCAGACCACGACCGCATCGCGAGGCGAAAGTTGTTCGGCGGCTTTCGTTATCGCGTGGCCTGCCAGTTCTGACCCGTCGTAGGCGAACAGTACGGGCCCGGTCGGGGCTGGTGGGTGGCGATTCGGGGCCAGTGCCGCCCGGTCCGCTGCGACGAGCGGGGATAGGGCCGGCTGTAGCCGGCGCAGCCGCGCGAGCAGGGGAGGCGAATACCAAGCGGGGGAGTCGCCGTCGAGAAACTCGTCGAGGTCCGGCGTCTGCGGCCGCGCACCGCTCAGTGCGTAAATCGCGACGCCGAACACGGCGCCCCCGATCGCGAGCGCGAACCCAACCCACAGTGCGACGCCGGTTCCTTCCAGGAGGTCGCCGGAGTATCGCGTCGCCAGGTGGGCGAAGATCGGGGCCACCATGAACGCCGCGACCGCGCGCAGCAGTTCGATGATCGCGAAAACCCGTTGCAAACTGTTGGACTGCAGGGAGAACCCGGCGACGAACAACGCGGGCGCGACCGTGGCGCCAAGGGCCAGACCCGTCAGCGCGGAACCGACAAGCGCCAGTGGCACATTCGCGGGAAGAGAGGCCCGGAACACCGCGATACCGGCCGCCAGCAGGGCCATGCCGACGAGCGGCAGGAAGTGCATGGCGCGACGGGAAATCACGATGCCGAAGACCACGGCCATGACCAGCGCGCCGCCCAGCTCGGGCAGGTACAGCAGGCCGACCTCGACCGGGCTGAAGTGTTGCATGAAGACCGACGCGGTCAGTACGGTCGCCGCCACCGAGGCCGCCGCGGCGAACAGCGCGACACCCACGCCGGCGACCGGAATCGCGCTCGTCATCATCGTGCGGATGGTCAGCAGCGGCCGACGTGCCCGGAACTGGTAGACGATCAGCGCCACGATCAGGACCAGACCGCCGAACATCGGTCCGGTCACCGCCACGTCGGAAAACTCGTGACTCGTCAGCTGCGCGGCGCCCACGAATGCGGCCGTGCAGCCGACGGCGGCCAGCATGATCGCCGTCAGATCCCATGGGGCCTCGCGATCGGCGGGCGGCGCATCGTCGAAGGTCAGGGCCGCGAGAATTAGTGCCAGCAGGGCGATTACCGCGACGATCCAGAACAACGGCCGCCAAGCGTGCGCTTCGGCCTGCACCCCGCCGATGAACGGTCCGAGGGCGACGGCCCCGAAGACGCACATGTTCATGATCACCGCGGTGTTGCGGAGCTTCTCGCGAGGGAACCCGATCGTGAGCGGCGGTGCCGCGGCGATCAACAGCATGCTGGTCGCCAAGCCCTGCAGGACGTGGCCGACGATGAATGCCGTTGCGTTGGGTGCGGCCGCCGCGATGACCGAACCGATGACCAGCACGACCGCGTACCCCACCAGCATGCGCCGCTGGGGCAGGTGCTGGGCGAATTGGACGGCGAGCACCGTGCCCACGGCGTAGGCCGCGTTCCCCAGACCCGAGCTCAGCGCCATCGCCTGGGTCGTCATGTGCAGCTGCGCGGAGATGATCGGCACCAGTGGGTCGAGCGCGGCGGATAGCGCGAGGTAGGGGATCAGCGCGAGGGTGACCATGGCGGCCACCGCCGGATAGCGTCCGGCCAACGGGCCCTGGCGCATTAGCGTTGTCTCCCGGCTTCCGCACCGAGGGCGGGACTCGCTGTGCAGAGCGGATATGCGGGCGGGGGGAGGCAGAGCATGGTCGCAAACAACTTTACTTAGGTAACCAATATTCCGCTCGACGAGGTGTTGTCGATCACGGCGAGACCACCCATCTGAGTATGGTGTACTGTACTCAGCTATGAACCTGCCGCCGCGATTGGCCGAACATCCGACCGTGCAGGCGGTGCGCGCCCGCGAGCGCCAGGAACCGCCACGGGTGATCGACGCCGACTGGCTGCGTGAGCTGTGCCTGGCTGCCGGCGCCGACGACGTGGCGTTCGCCAGCGTGGATAACCCTGAGCTGGCCAGTGAACGTGAGCATGTCGAGGCGGCCCTGCCGGGGACCAGGAGCTACATCAGCCTGGTCGTGCGGATGAACCGCGACAATGTGCGGTCCGTCGCGCGCAGCGTGGCCAACCAGGAGTTTCACCGCACCGGCGAGCTGATCAACGAGGCCGCCCACCGGATCACCCGCGCGTTGCAGGACGTCGGTCACCGTGTGCTCAACCCGTCGGCCACCTTTCCGATGGAGATGGACCGCTACCCGGGCCGGATCTGGGTGGTCGCGCACAAGCCCGTCGCGGTGGCCGCCGGTCTGGGCGTGATGGGAATCCACCGCAACGTCATCCACCCGAAGTTCGGTAACTTCATCCTGCTGGCCACCGTTCTCGTCGACGCGCCAGTCAGCAGTTACGGTGCACCATTGGACTATTCGCCGTGCCTGGAATGCAAGCTCTGCGTCGCGGCCTGCCCGGTCGGCGCCATCAAGAAGGATGGGGAATTCGACTTCGTCGCCTGCTCGGTGCACAACTATCGCGAATTCATGGGTGGATTCACCGACTGGGTGCAAACCATCGCCGATAGCGAGGATGCCGACGACTTCCGTTCCCGCGTAACCGATTCGGAGAACGCCTCGATGTGGCAGAGCCTCTCTTTCAAGCCGAACTACAAGGCCGCTTACTGCCTGGCGGTCTGTCCGGCCGGCGAGGATGTCATCGAGCCCTATCTCGAGGATCGCAAGGGGTTCATGGATCTCGTCCTGCGACCGCTACAGGAGAAGCCCGAAACCCTGTACGTGCTACCGAATTCAGCCGCAAAGGCGCATGCCGAGCGGCGCTACCCGCACAAGCCGGTCAAGGTTGTCGACAGCGGGCTGCGGGGCCGCGCGTAGGCTGGGCCGATGGTGCGCGCGCTCGGCTGGATCGGTGTGTTGGGTGCGGTGTTGCCAATGGTCGTGGTGCTCGCCCTCGACGCCACGCTCGGTGGGCAGCAGTCCCGTCGTGGGCAACTTCGCGCGGCAACCATCTCCGAATACGTGTACACCTCGGGCAGTTGGGCTTTCGTCGTAGCGGTGCTGGCGCTGGCTGCCGGTTCGGCCGCGCTGCTCTGCGGCCTGATCCGGTCTGGACAGGTGCGGCCGCTGTCGGCCGGCTCGGCGTTGATGACGCTGTGGGTGCTGGGCCTGGTGGCTGTGGTGGCGTTCCCCAAGCACAACTGGGTCACTGGGCCGAGTGCTTCCGGAACCGTGCACCGGATCGCGACTCTGGTCGCGTTCGTCGCCCTGCCGCTGGCGGTGCTGTTGATCGCTCGCGGCCGGGCCGGTGAAGTCCGAGCCGCCAGATGGCTCGCTGTGATCGGAATCGGCTGGCTGGCAGTACTGTTCGGAGCCATCGTGGTCGGCATGGTGACCGGTCAACGGTGGTGGATGTTGATCCCGCTCGGTTTGGTGGAACGGGGGATCGCCGGATTCGAGGTGGCCGCGCTGCTCGCACTGGGCGTGTCGGTGGTTCGTGGTGAAGGTGCCGGTGCCATGGCGTCGAGCACGTCGTAGACCTGCCACCACCGGGCCTCGTGCTGTAGCAGCGTGATCCGGCCCTCTTCCAGATCGAGGTCGGCGTGGTCGAGAGTGCGCACCAGCATGCGTAACATCGAATACCGTCGGTCAGCTTCATCGTGGCCGTGGCCAGCGGTAGTGATGGCCCACAGGGTACGTACCCGCCCCCGGGTGTCGTCCGCCAGTGCAAACGTCGCCGCGCCTACCGCGATATAGATCATCGATCCGGCGATCAGTGCCGTCTCGGGCATGCCGGCCAACTCGCCGCCGATCTGTAGGCCCACCCACAACACGGCACCCCATAGCGGCCAGCCGCGCCAGACCCGCAAGATCCGCCGTTCGCGGGCGGTGATACCGGGTGGGAATACGACCAGGCGGTAGCGGGCCACGCCATAGCGCGCCGGATAGGAGTCGAAGGAACCCCAAACACGGGAAATACTCACGCATTCAGGTCTACGTCGCCAGCCTCGCCAGGTCAGCGATCTCTACGGAATCCTGACGCCCGCCCGGTGAATCCTTACGCCACTTTCGCTAATGTCGCCGGCCCAGCGGCTCCGGCGCTGATGTCGCCGGCCCAGCGGCTCCTTTACCAGGCATGCACCTGGTTCTGGGCGGTCTCCAAGCCAACCTCGATCAGTAGCTCGGTGGCATCGGCGGCCTGCTCGCAGATCGCCGGCACCTCCGGACGTTCGGTGGCGGTGAAGGGCTCCAGCACATACGCCGCGGGGTCCTTGCGCCCCGGCGGGCGGCCGACCCCGATGCGCACCCGCTGAAAGTTCTTGGTACCCAGCGAATTAGCCACCGACCGCAGTCCGTTGTGGCCACCCTCGCCGCCACCGAGCTTCAGCCGGATCCGGCCGAAGTCGATGTCGAGCTCATCGTGGATGACGATGATGTCAGTCGGCATCACCGAGTAGAACTTGGCCAACGGGCCGACCTGACGTCCGGACTCGTTCATGTAGGTGCGCGGCTTGGCCAGCACGACGGGACGATGACCGAGCCGACCGGTCACGATCTCGGCACCAGACCGCTTGTGCACCTTGAACTGTGCGCCCATGCGACCGGCCAGCAAGTCGGCCACCATGAAGCCGAGGTTGTGCCGGGTCTTGGCGTACTGCGGACCCGGGTTGCCGAGGCCGACAACCAGCAGGGGTTCGGCCATTCGGGCTTACTCGGCCTCGGCCGACTCGCTCCCGCCACCAGCAGCCTCTGCCGCCCCGGCGGCCTGCTCCTCGACCGACTCGCCGCCGCCCTCGGACTCCAGCTCCTCAGCCGACGGTGCGGCGACGATGTTCACCAGCAGCAGCTCGGGATCGCTGACCAGCGTGACACCGGCAGGCAGCTCGACCTGTCCGGCAGTGATCTGGGTGCCTTCCTCGGCGCCTTCGATCGAGACGACCAGTTGCTCCGGGATCGACAGCGCCTCGGCCTCGATCTCGATGGCGGTGGCGTCCTGGGTGACCAGGGTGCCGGAGGCGGCGTCGCCTTCGAGGTGGACGTTGACCTCGACGGTCACCTTCTCGCCGCGACGGACGATCACCAGGTCGGCATGCTGGATGGTGCGGCGGATCGGGTGCACGGTCAGCGCCTTGGTCAGGGCAAGCTGTTCCTTGCCGTTGATGTCCAGGGCGAGCACGGCGTTGGTGCCAGAGTGGCGCAGGACCGCGGCGAAGTCACGGGCGCTGAGCTCGAGGTGCTGCGGCTCGGCGCCGTGGCCGTACAGAACGGCGGGAACCTTGCCGTCGCGGCGGGCCTGGCGCGATGCGCCCTTGCCGGTCTTGTCCCGCACGTCTGCGGTGAGCTTGTTGGTGCTGCCTGAGGCCATGATCGGTGCTCCTGAATTGCCTGTTGTGGGTCATCCGCACGGAGAAGGCAGGCACCAATCGAGAAGGTTGCCTCGTCGATAACGGTGGCTGGACCACCCTCGCCGTGACGCGGGCCCCAGGGTAGCCGACGGAAGGCTCAGAGTGGAAATTCGATGGCTGTGAGCTGCTCGGATAGCCGCCAGAGCGCCTTGGCGGTGGTCTGATTGCTGGCCAGCGGACTGCGCGGTGACTGGCCGGTCTGCCCTCGCATGGCGAACTTGGGTCCGATGAAGCTGTTGCCCGGCAGGGCCTGGCTGGCCGCGTACAGCGTCTGGCGGGCGCCGAAGTCGGCGCTGGTGGCCAGTAGCGCATTGCCGGTGTCCCAGATCCTGGTGCCCAGCCGGTTGCCGGTCTGACCCTGCAAGTTGGTGGCCGAGTAGCCGGGATGAGCGGCGTGGGACTTCACCGTCGAGCCGGCCACGTCCAGGCGCCTCTGCAGTTCGCTGGTGAATTGCAGGTTGGCCAGCTTGGACTGGCCGTAAGCCAGCCACGCCGAGTAGGGCCTGGCCTTCCAGTTCAGGTCCTTGAGGCTGATCTTGCCCAGCAGATGCATGAACGACGACACCGTGACCACGCGATCGGTGATCTTCGGCAGCAGCAGGTTGGTCAGCGCGAAGTGGCCCAGGTGGTTGGTGCCGATCTGGCTCTCGAAACCGTCTTTGGTCACGGCGTACGGGACGGCCATGATGCCGGCGTTGTTGATCAGCACGTCGGCGTTCTGCACGCCGTCCGCGAATTCCTTGATCGAGGCCAGATCCTGCAGATCGAGACTGCGCACCTCGACATCGCCGGTCATGGTTGCGGCGGCTTCGGCGCCCTTGCTCTCGTTGCGGCACGCCAGGATGACGTGTGCGCCGACGCGCGCGAGCTCTCGCGCGGTGACCAGACCCAACCCGCTGTTGGCTCCGGTGACGATGACGGTGCGTCCGGCGAACGACGGCAAATCTGCAGCGGACCAACTCATACCGACCACTCTAGGGGGCCGGGGGACGCTACTTGAGGGCGACAGTGAAGCCCTTGATGATTGCCTCGACATCGTCGGATGCGGCGGCGGCTTGATCGGCCAGCGTCGTCACCGTCAGCTGCACCAGATAGCGCTGGAAGGCCGGCGCCGGGGTCACCGGGATCACCACCCGGTTGTAGGAATGCAGGCGCTTGCCGTTGAGGTCGTAGCTGCCCTCGATCATCGAGGACGGGAAGCCATCGAAATCGGCGTTGGAGGCGTTGAGCTTGGTGAAGTTCTGCGACATCTCGGCATCGGCGCCGGCGTGCTTGAGCGCCTCGCCCACGTCGAAGTTGCCGCTCAACTTGAACACGATCACCATCGCCGTCGGATAGGTGTTGTTCTTGGCGATCACTTCGGTGCCTGGGGAGAAGTTCGAGTTCGAGTACTTGGTCCAGCCAGGCGGACGTGGCAGCGTCACGGTGATGTCGGTGAGCTTGTCCAGCGGAATCTGCTCGCCGGTAACCCCAACGCCGTAGAGATATTCGGCGATCGGCTGCGGCTTGCCCGAGGTGGTGGGGGGCGCCGTCGTCGTCGCCGGTGTGGTCCATACCGAGGAATAGTCCGGCGGCGTCGAACCGCACGCCGCCACGGTCATGGCCAGCGCGAGGACAAGCGCTGCGCTACGCGCTCTCACAGAATTTCTTGGACCGATTCGATCGGCCGGGCCAGGCGGGTGCCTTTGGGAGTCACCACGAACGGACGCTCGATGAGGATCGGGTTGGCCGCCATGGCGTCCAGCAGCTCGTCATCGCTTGCCTCGGCGAGATTCAGCTCGGTGTAGAGCGATTCCCGCTTGCGTACGCCCGCGCGCACATCGATGCCGGCGTCGGCGATCAGCTTGGCGATCTCGGCGCGCGACGGCGGCGTCTTCAGGTACTCGACAACCTTGGGCTCAATGCCGTTGGTGCGCAGCAGGTCCAGGGTCTTACGGGAGGTACTGCAACGTGGATTGTGATAGATGGTGCTGGACAACGCTACGCATCTCCATCGAAAAGGCCTGTCACCGAACCGTTTTCAAAGACTGCGCGGATAGTCCGGGCCAGTAGGGGCGCGATGGACAGCACCGTCAGCTGCGGGAACCGCTTGGCCTCATCGATCGGCAGGGTGTTGGTGACGATGATTTCGCGCGCACCGCTGTCGGCCAGTCGCTCGCGGGCCGGGTCCGACAGCACGCCGTGGGTGGCGGCGATGATGACGTCGCGGGCGCCGTCGTTGTGCAGCAGCTTGACCGCGCCGGCGATGGTGCCGCCGGTGTCGATCATGTCGTCGGTCAACACACAGGTCTTGCCCGCCACGTCCCCGACGACCCGGTTGGACACCACCTGGTTGGGTACCTTCGGGTCGCGGGTCTTGTGGATGAACGCCAGCGGTGTGCCACCCAGCGCGTCGGCCCACTTCTCGGCGACCCGCACCCGGCCGGAGTCCGGCGAGACCACGACGACGTCCTCGCAGTTGTAGTTGTCTCTGATGTAACCGGTCAGCAGCGGCTGGGCCCGCATGTGGTCGACCGGGCCGTCGAAGAAGCCCTGAATCTGGTCGGTGTGCAGGTCAACGGTGACGATGCGGTCGGCGCCGGCGGTCTTGTAGAGATCGGCGACCAGGCGGGCCGAGATCGGTTCGCGGCCGCGGTGCTTCTTGTCCTGGCGGGCGTACGGGTAAAACGGCAGGATCGCGGTGATCCGCTTGGCGCTGCCGCGCTTGAGCGCGTCGATCATGATCAGCTGTTCCATCAGCCACTTGTTCAGCGGCGCGGGATGGGACTGCAGGACGAAAGCGTCGCAGCCGCGCACCGATTCGTCGAAGCGGACGAAGATCTCACCATTGGCGAAGTCTCGTGCGGTCTGCGCAGTGACCTCGATGTCGAGCTCCTTGGCGACCTGTTCGGCCAGCTCCGGGTGCGCTCGGCCCGAGAAGAGCATCAGATTTTTGCGGTTGTCGGTCCAGTCCGTGCCCACTGTGCGCTGCCCTTGCCGGTCGGAGATCGATACGGGCCAATCGTACGGTGCTACATCCCCGGGTTACCAAAAAGGCAACATCTAGCGACGTCGATCACTGCGTTGCGGCGTCCGATGCGGCCTGTTTGGCCTTGGCGGCGGCCTGCGCCGCCGCACTGCCGGGCCGCTTGCGCTGCACCCAGTCCTCGATATTGCGCTGCGGCCCGGCCGACACTGCCAGCGCGCCGGGCGGCACATCGTCGCGCAGTACCGTGCCCGCGCCCGTGTAGGCGCCGTCGCCGACGGTGACCGGGGCGACGAACATGGTGTCCGAGCCGGTGCGCACGTGTGAGCCGATGGTGGTGCGGCTCTTGTTCTCGCCGTCGTAGTTGACGAACACGCTGGACGCGCCGATGTTGCTGTACTCGCCGATGTCGGCGTCGCCCACGTAGGTCAGGTGCGGCACCTTGGTGCCTGCCCCGATGACCGCGTTCTTGGTCTCGACGAACGTCCCGAGCTTGCCGGCCACCCCGAGTTGGGTGCCGGGGCGCAGGTAGGTGAACGGGCCGACCGTGGCCCGGTCGCCGATCACCGACAGCTCGGCGTGGGTGCGGATAACCGTGGCGCCGTCGCCGATCTCCATCGTGGTGAGCGTGGTGTCCGGGCCGATGGTGCAGCCGGAGCCGATCGAGGTGGCGCCGAGCAGCTGGGTGCCGGGGGCGATGACGGTGTCGGGTCCGATCTCGACGTCGACGTCGATCCAGGTGGTCAGCGGGTCGACGACGGTGACGCCGGCGCGCTGATGGGCGGCCACCACCCGGCGGTTGAGTTCGCGGGCCAGCTCCGAGAGCTGGACCCGGTCGTTGACCCCGGCAACCAGGGCCGCGTCGTCGACGTGCTTGGCGTGCACGACGCGATGGTCGGCTCGCAGGATCGAGATGACGTCGGTCAGGTAAAGCTCGTGCTGGGCGTTGTCGGCCGACAGCCGGCTCAGCGCCGACCGCAGTTCGCCGATGTCGAAGGCGTAGACACCGGCGTTGACCTCGCGGATGGCGCGCTGCTGCGGGGTGGCGTCGGTTTCCTCCACGATGGCGATGACCTCGCCGTCCTGGGTACGCAGGATCCGGCCGTACCCGGTCGCGTTGGGCAGCGTCGTGGTCACGATGGTCGCCGCCGCGCGTTGGCCGCGATGGATGGCGATCAGCTCGGCCAGGGTCTCGGCGTCCAGCAGCGGCACGTCCCCCGACGTCACGACGACGGTGCCGGCGAAATCCGCGGGCAGCCCGGACAGGCCGCACAGCACCGCGTGCCCGGTGCCCAGCTGCTGTTCCTGTACTGCGATCCCGACGGCGCGGCCCAATTCGTCGGCCAGCCCGGTGACGACTGGGCCGATGCGGTCGCGGTCCTTGCCGAGCACGACCACCAGGTGCTGGGGAGCGACCCTCGCCACCGCGTGAAGGGCGTGCGAGAGCATGCTGCGCCCGCCAAGGGTGTGCAAGACCTTGGGGGTGTCAGAGCGCATGCGGGTGCCGGCCCCGGCGGCCAGAACCAGGACGGCCGCGTCCGTATGTGTGGTCACCAGAGACCTCCCAGAAATGCGCCCAGCAGCCGATAGTCGCTCGCCGAGAGCTCGCTCCCAACCAATGGTCGCTCGCCGAGAGCTCGCTCCCAACCAATTGTCGCTCGCCGAGAGCTCGCTCCGTCGCCAGGACTCGAACCTGAACTATCTGAACCAAAATCAGAGGTGCTGCCGATTACACCACGACGGACTGGGTGAAATGTCCGCCTGAGACTCTAGTGCAAACGGATAGGCTTCTTCGGAGGGCAGGAGCGCAGCGACTCGGGAAGGCTCACAGCGTGGCAGCACCGGAGAAGGAGCCGAAGGCGCCGCGCGCCCGGATGACCGGTACCGAACGTCGCCGCCAGCTGATCGACGTGGCCCGCACACTGTTCGCCGAACGCGGCTACGAGGGCACTTCTATCGAGGAGATCGCCCAGCGCGCCAACGTCTCCAAACCGGTGGTCTACGAGCATTTCGGCGGCAAAGAGGGTCTGTACGCGGTGGTGGTCGACCGCGAGATGTCGGCCTTGCTCGACGGCATCACCTCCTCGCTGACCAACAACCGGTCCCGGGTGCGCGTCGAACGGGTGGCGCTGGCCCTGCTGACCTACGTCGAGGAGCGCACCGACGGCTTCCGCATCCTGATCCGTGACTCACCCGCCGCGATCAGCACCGGCACCTACTCCAGCCTGCTCAACGATGCGGTCAGCCAGGTGTCGTCGATCCTGGCCGGCGATTTCGCCCGCCGCGGGCTCGACCCCGGATTGGCCCCGCTGTACGCCCAGGCCTTGGTCGGCTCGGTCTCGATGACCGCGCAATGGTGGCTGGACACTCGAGAGCCGAAGAAAGAAATGGTCGCCGCGCATCTGGTGAACCTGATGTGGAACGGGCTGACCCACCTGGAAGCGGATCCGCAGATAGAGGGTGAGTAGCGGCCCGAGCTGCGATAATGGGCCGAAACGTCGCACGCACACTGGCGGGGGCTGACAACGGCCGAGCGGCTTGAGGATGTCCAGCAGGTGGTCAAGGTGGCGGCGCGCCGGCTTAGCGATGCGCACGGCGCGACAGTCGTGCTGCTCGACCACGCTCTGTGTCACTACGCGGACGAAGACTCGATGAGTCCGCTGTGGAAAGGACAAGACGGCATTGCAGACCCCGGCTTTACGGTCGCTGACATGAAGGCGGCTGGCGGCGACTAGACCCGACGCGACCTGCGTCACAGCGACAGGCGAATCGCGGCCCGCAGCAACGCCTTCGGTGGTCTTGCCTAGGATGAGGTGATCATGACCGCACCGGGGCACCCGCATGTCCAGACCCCGATAGCGGGGCTGGTCGATTTGGCGCTCACCGCGCCGGCTTTCGTCGAACTCGCGCAGCGCGCCACCGAGCGTCCCGAAGAGCTCAGCCTGGTCGGCCCGGCCAGTGCACAGTTGTATGCCGCGTGCGCGCTGGCCCGCGGCGCGCCGCTGCTCGTGGTGACCGCAACGGGGCGCGAGGCCGACGACCTGACCGCCGAACTGCGCGGTGTGTTCGGCGACGCGGCCGTGATGTTTCCGTCCTGGGAGACGCTGCCCCACGAGCGGCTGTCTCCCGGCGTTGACACTGTGGGTGCGCGCCTGATGGTGCTGTACCGGCTGGCGCACCCCGACGACCGCCGGCTGGGGCCGGCACTGCGTGTGGTGGTGACGACGGCACGTTCGCTGCTGCAGCCGATGGCCCCGGACTTGGCCGATATCGAGCCGGTGACTCTGTACGTCGGCGCCGAGTTCGATTTCGACGCCCTGGTGGCGCGCCTGGTCGAGCTGGCCTACTCCCGCGTCGACATGGTCGGCAAACGCGGTGAATTCGCCGTCCGCGGCGGCATTCTCGATGTGTTCCCGCCGACCGCCGAACATCCGGTCCGGGTGGAGTTCTGGGGCGACGAGATCACCGAGATACGGATGTTCGCCGTCGCCGACCAACGCTCGATCCCCGAGATCGAGGTCGGCACGGTGGTCGCGGTGCCCTGCCGTGAGCTGCTGCTGACCGACGAGGTGCGAGCCCGTGCCACCAAGCTCATCGAGACGCGCCCGCTCGACGACAACCACATCACCGGCAGCGTCGGAGAGATGCTCGCCAAGATCGCCGAGGGCATCCCGGTCGACGGAATGGAGGCGCTGCAGCCGGTGCTACGCCCCGACGAGCTCGCCCTGCTCATCGACCATCTGCCGGCTGATACCCCGCTGCTGATCTGCGACCCGGAGAAGGTGCGCACCCGCGCGGCCGACCTGATCGCGACCGGGCGCGAGTTCCTAGAGGCGACGTGGTCGGTCGCCGCCATCGGCGGTGACGCCCCGATCGACGTCGAGCAGCTCGGCGGTTCCGGCTTCCGTGATCTCGAGGACGTCCGCGAGGCGGCCCGGGCGAGCAACCACCCCTGGTGGACGTTGAGTCAGCTTGCCGCTGAGGACGCCATCGAACTAGAGGTCCGCACCGCCCCGTCGGCGCGCGGCCAGCAGAGCACCGTCGATGAGATCTTCGCGATGCTGCGCGCCCACGTTCTCACCGGCGGGTATGGCGCGGTTGTGGCCCCCGGCACCGGCACCGCCCACCGCGTCGTCGAGCAACTCGGCGAACGCGACATCCCGGCGGGGATGCTCGAGCCGGGTGAGGCGCCCAAACAAGGGGTGGTGGGCGTCCTTCGGGGCCCGCTGCACGACGGCATCATCGTGCCCGGCGCCAACCTCGTGGTCATCACCGAGACAGACCTGACCGGCAACCGGGTGGCCGCCCCCGAAGGCAAGCGGCTGGCCGCCAAGCGCCGCAACACCGTTGACCCGCTGGCACTGACCGCCGGCGACCTGGTGGTTCACGACCAGCACGGCATCGGCCGGTTCGTCGAAATGGTCGAGCGCACCGTGGGCGGTGCGCGCCGCGAGTACCTGGTGTTGGAGTACGGGTCGAGTAAGCGCGGCCAGGGAGCCGACAAACTGTTCGTGCCGATGGACTCGCTGGATCAGCTGTCGCGCTACGTCGGTGGCCAGGAACCCAGCCTGAGCCGCCTCGGCGGCAGCGACTGGACGAACACGAAAACCAAGGCGCGCAAGGCGGTTCGTGAGATCGCCAGCGAGCTGGTGGCGCTCTACGCCAAGCGGCAGGCCGCGCCCGGGCACGCCTTCGGGCCGGACACCCCGTGGCAGGCCGAGATGGAGGATGCGTTCGGGTTCACCGAGACCATCGACCAGCTCACCGCGATCCAAGAGGTCAAGGCCGACATGGAGAAGCCGGTGCCGATGGACCGGGTGATCTGCGGTGACGTCGGTTACGGCAAGACCGAGATCGCGGTGCGGGCGGCGTTCAAGGCCGTGCAGGACGGCAAGCAGGTCGCCGTCCTGGTGCCCACCACGCTGCTGGCCGACCAGCATCTGCAGACGTTCACCGCCCGGACGGCCGGCTTCCCGGTGACGGTGAAGGGCCTGTCGCGATTCACCGACCCCAGCGAGTCCCGCGCGGTCGTCGAGGGCATGGCCGACGGCAGTGTCGACATCGTGATCGGCACCCACCGGCTGCTGCAGACCGCCGTGCGGTGGAAGGACCTCGGCCTGGTGATCGTCGATGAGGAGCAGCGTTTCGGCGTCGAGCACAAGGAACACATCAAGGCGCTGCGCAGCCACGTCGACGTGCTCACCATGAGCGCCACCCCGATCCCGCGCACCCTGGAGATGAGCCTGGCCGGCATCCGGGAGATGTCGACCATTCTCACCCCGCCCGAGGAGCGTTACCCGGTGCTGACCTACGTCGGCCCGCACGACGACAAGCAGGTCACCGCCGCGCTTCGCCGCGAGTTGCTGCGTGACGGGCAGGTCTTCTACATCCATAACAGGGTCGCCAGTATCGACAGCGCCGCGGCCCGGATCAGGCAGCTGGTTCCCGAGGCGCGGGTGGTGGTCGCGCACGGCCAGATGCCCGAAGAACAGCTGGAGCGCACCGTCGAGGGCTTCTGGAACCGCGAGTACGACATCCTGGTCTGCACCACGATCGTCGAAACCGGTCTGGACATTTCCAACGCCAACACCCTGATCGTCGAACGTGCCGACACCTTCGGCCTATCCCAGCTACACCAGTTGCGCGGGCGGGTCGGGCGCAGCCGCGAGCGGGGCTATGCCTACTTCCTCTACCCCAAGGAAATGCCGCTCACCGAGACCGCCTACGACCGGCTGGCCACCATCGCGCAGAACAACGAGCTTGGCGCGGGAATGGCAGTGGCCATGAAGGACTTGGAGATTCGCGGCGCCGGCAATGTGCTCGGCGTCGAGCAGTCCGGTCACGTCGCCGGCGTCGGGTTCGACCTGTACGTCCGGCTGGTGGGCGAGGCCGTCGAGGCGTACCGAGCCGCTGCCGACGGACAGACGGTCACCACGGCTGAAGAACCCAAGGACGTTCGGCTCGAGCTACCCGTCGACGCGCACCTGCCGCCGGAGTACATCGCCAGTGACCGGCTGCGGCTGGAGGCCTATCGCCGGCTGGCCGCCGCCACCGACGACGCGGGCATCGCCTCGGTCGTGGAGGAACTGACCGACCGCTACGGGCCGCTGCCCGAACCCGCGCAGCGGCTGCTGGCGGTGGCCCGTCTGCGCATGCTGTGCCGCGGCTATGGGGTGACTGAAGTGGCCGCAACCGGGAGTGGTTCTGCCACAACGATTCGGGTGTCGCCGCTGACGCTGCCCGACTCTGCGCAGTTGCGCCTGAAGCGGGTGTATCCCGGTGCCGGCTATCGGGCGACGACCTCGACGGTGCAGGTGCCGATCCCGCGGTCGGGCAGCGGTGTCGGCGCACCGCGGATCCGTGACCTGGAATTGGTGCAGATGGTCGCCGATCTGCTGCTCGCACTTGACGGACAGCCGCAGGGCACGGTTGATATAACCACCTTCACACCCGCTGGCGCGCAGAAGGGAGAGCGGCGGTGACCGTCATCCTTGTCGATCCGCGCCGTCCCGCGCTGGTGCCTGTCGACGCCGTCGAGTTACTGAGTGGCGACGTGCAATACACCGAGGAAATGCCGGTCAAGGTGCCGTGGTCGCTGCCGTCGGCGCGGCCGTTGCTGACCGGAGCCCACGAACAGCAGGCGCCGGTGCTGTTGTCCTCGGACCGCGAACACCCTGCGGTCCGAGCCAGGCTCGCGGCAGGGGAGCGGTTGATCGCGGTGCCCGAGCCGCAGGCCGGCGAACGCCTGGTCGACGCGGTCGCGATCATGGACAAGCTGCGCACCGCCGGGCCGTGGGAGAGCGAACAGACGCACGACTCGCTGCGGCGCTATCTCCTTGAGGAAACCTACGAGCTGTTCGACGCGGTGCGTGGCGGCAACCTCAACGAGCTGCGCGACGAGCTCGGAGATGTGTTGCTGCAGGTGCTCTTTCACGCTCGAATCGCTGAGGAAGCATCGCAGCACGCATTCACCATCGATGATGTCGCCGACGCGCTGGTGCGCAAGCTCGGCAATCGGGTGCCCGCGGTGCTGGCCGGCGAATCGATCTCACTGGAGGACCAGCTGGCCCAGTGGGAGGAGCGCAAGGCGGCTGAAAAGATGGGCGACGGCGGCCGCCTTTCCTGCGTCGATGATGTGCCCACCGGTCAGCCGGCGCTGGCGTTGGCGCAGAAGGTGATTGCCCGAGTCCTGACCGCGGGAGTGCCGGCAGCGTTCATCCCGGCGTCGATCGTGACAGTGACGGTGGCGGCCGATAAGGACGCCGAAAACGAGCTGCGTACCGAGGTTCTGGAGTTTATGGACACTGTGCGCGCGGTCGAACGCGCGATCGCGGCGAACCGCCGCGATGCCGATGTGCCCAGCCAGCTCGACGTCGCTGCGCCGCTGGGTGTGGTCAGTGCCGACGAGTGGCGTCAGCACTGGCCGGCGCCGGTCGGCGAGCCGCTGGAAGATCTGCTGGTGCCTGAGGTGGTCTCCGGTGACGACGATCTGCTCGATGATGTCGAGATGGTCCTCGTCGATGGGGGAGACGAGGAATTCGAGGTGCCCGAGATCGCCGTCGAGGATCTCGACCTGGCCGAGCCGGACGAGCACGAGCAACTCGACGTGCCAGAGGCAGATCAGCCGAGCAGCGTCGAACCCCAGTAGTCGCCGTCGCGCAGCCCCGGTGGGATGGCGAAGATCGCGCTGCCGTTGTGGGTGATGTACTCGTTGAGCGCATCGCGGCGGGCCAGTTCCATCTGCATCGGGATGAACTGGGTCACCGGATTCCGTACGAATGCGATGAAGAACAGCCCGGCGTCCAGGTGCCCGAATCCGTCGGAGCCGTCGGTGAAGTTGTAGCCGCGGCGTAGGATCCGGATCCCGTTGAGGTGCTGATGCGATGCCAGCCGCACGTGGGCGTTGACGTCGATCAACGGGGTGTTCTTGTTGTCGACGAGATCGAGGTTGAGCTCCTCGAACTCCTGAGTCAGCCCGTTGGGTGCGCCGCTGCCCTTCTGCCGGCCGATGACCCGCTCCTGCTCGAGAAGCGTTGTGCGGTCCCAAGACTCGATGCGCATCCGGATGCGTCGGCTGATCATGTAGCTGCCGCCGGTCATCCAGTCCGGCCCGTCGCCTTTCTCCACCCATACCTGCTGGTTGAGGGTGTCGGTTTCGTCGGACTTGATGTTGTTGGTTCCGTCTTTGAACCCGAACAGGTTTCGCGGGGTGGCCTGCTCGCGGGTGGTCGACGAGGTGCGGCCGAACCCCAGCTGGGAGTAGCGCACAGCCACCGTGCCGAAGCCGACCCGGGCCAGGTTGCGGATGGCGTGCACCGCCACCTGGGGGTCGTTGGCGCACGCCTGCACGACGATATCGCCGCCGCAGCGGGCCGGGTCCATCGTCTCGTTGGGGAACTTCGGCAGGTTCTCCAGCAGCTGCGGCTTGAGGCCGGCGATTCCGAAACGGTCCTTACCGTCCTTGAGGAAGAACGTCGGGCCGAACCCGATGGTCAGCGTCAGCTGAGACGGCGGCAGGCCCAGCGCCTCGCCGGTATCCGCCGGCGGCGCATAGGGATTGAGCCCGATGGCACCGTCGCGCACGGCTTCTTCACCGGCGGTCATTCGCTCGGCCATGCCAGTCCACTCTTTGAGCATGGCGACGATGTCGGCCTTGGAGTCGGTGGTGACGTCGAACGTGGCGAAGTGCATCCGATCCTGGGCGGGGGTCACGATCCCGGCCTGGTGTTCGCCGCGGAACGGCACCGGCTTGTCCAGCCCACCGGTATGCGAGTCGGCCGCCGACGCCCGCCCGGCCAGCGCCCCGGCGCCGGCCGCGCCGACCACCGCGGCCGTCACACCAGCGGCGCCGAAGAGCTTGCGTCGAGATAAGCCGGGCGATGCGGGCTGAGCCGGCTGGGTCAGCTGCGGATCGCCGTCGGCGTTACTGGGGAGCGATGACACCCTGCACCTGGCTGACGTTCTTGCTGAGGGCATCGATCGCGCGCGAAAGTTCCTGGCGCTGGGGTTCGGTCACCGTGTTGTACAGCACGAACCCATCACCGCTGCGGTACTTGGCCAGCAGTGCCTCGACGTCGGCGAAGCCCTTGTCGACCTGCTTGCCCAGCTCGGCGTTGCGGCTGTCGAGGATCGGGCGAACCGACGCGACCGCGGTCTGCGAACCGTCCACGTTGGCCTGGAAGTCCCACAGGTCGGTGTGGCTGAAGATGTCTTCTTCGCCGCTGATCTTGCTTGCGGCGATCTCGTCGAGCAGACCCTGTGCGCCGCCGGCGATCTGGGTGGAGTCGATGGTCCAACCCGGTGCCTTGACGCCGTCGTTGAGCTCCTTGACGTCAGCCATCAGCTGGTCGGCCAGCGCGTTGGCGTCGGGCTGCAGGCCGGTGACCCACAGCTGCTTCTCCAGCGCGTGGAAACCGGTCCACTTCTGGCCGGGTTCCAGGTCGGCCTCACGAAGGTCGATGCGCGGGTCGAGGTCGTCGGGGAACGACTCGGCCACCGGCTCGATGCGCTCGTAGTAGGTGCGTGCGATCGGGTACTGCGCCTTGGCCGCCGCGACGTCGCCCTTCTTCACGGCGTCGACAAACAGCTGAGTGGCCGGGATCAGGGCGTCGGTCTGGCTGTTGACGTAGCGCTTGTAGCTCTCGGCGGCTTCCTTGAACTCGCCCTTCTCATCGACCGCGACGGCGTTGCCGGTCACGGTGAAGTCGGCGCGAATGCCGTCGCCGATCATGCCCGGTTTGCACGCGGTCTGATACTTGCCCGGCTCGCCGAGCTGTACGACCAGCTTGCGCTGCAGTCCGGGGGAGATGTTCTCGACCTCACCCATGACCCGCTCGCCCTCGCCGTACACGTAGAACTCGGTGACTTTGGTCCCGTTGTTGGTGATCACGAAGGTGCTCGGTCCGGTCCCGGCCTGCGTGCCGGACAGCTTGCACTCGGTGTCGGAGGCGTTGACCGTGATCTCGGAGGGTGCTTTGGTGCTCGAGTCCGCGGACTTGGTCTCTTTGGCCGTGCAGGCTGCCATGGAGACTCCGGCCAGGATCGCCGCGGCAGCGGCAGTACCGGTCTTGATGCCGTGGGTGAGCGTCACTGAGGGGACCTTTCAGAGAGGGGGGAGTCCTCCGAACCTTCGGAGGCTTGGTGATCTTTGGTGGAAACGTCGACGTGGGCTTGTTGCGGCTTCGGGCGGGTGGGCCGCAGGAACAGGGCGAGCACGACGACGATGTAGGTCAGCCAGCAGATGAGCTGCAGCACCGTCGGGGTCGGGGTGACGTTGAAGACGCCCTGGATGATCTCGCCGTACCAGGCCGACCAATTGAATCCCGCGCTGATGTCGAAGGCCTTGGAGCCGAGGCCGGGCAGCCAGCCCACGGTCTGCATCGCGCCGATACCGTAGGACAGGACACCCGCGGCGACCACGATCAAAAAGACGCCGGTGTACTTGAAAAATTTGGCCAGGTTGATCCGCACCGCGCCGGCGTACATGCCCCAGGCGATCGCGCCGGCGGCCAGCACGCCGATCAGCAGGCCCAGCAGCGGCCAGGCGGTCTCCGCCTCGGCGTAGCCGACCATGAACAGCGCCGTCTCGAAGCCCTCCCGGCCCACGGCCAGGAACGCCAGCATGAATACCGCGAGTGCGCCGGTCTCGAGCGCCTTCGACATCCCGGCCCGCAGTTCACCGGACATGCTGGCGGAGGCCTTGCGCATCCACAGCACCATCGAGGTGACGATCGCGACGGCCACCAGCGACGCCACTCCGGCGATGGCCTCGGCGGCGAGGTCCTTCACGGTGTAGGTGCCGTATTGGATCGTGAGGAAGACGCCGACCGTCATCAGAACGGCCGCGCCGACGCCGAGCCACACCCATTTGAGGGCGTCGCGGCGGTCGGATTTCACCAGGAACGCGACGAGGACCATGACGATGATCCCGGCTTCCAGGCCTTCCCGCAGGCCGATCAGCCCGCTACCGAACAGCTGAGCGGTGATGTTGGGGGCGGCCGCACTGAGTGTTGTGTGGATACCGGTCGCAACAGCCGCCACGTCAGTCATTCGGCGAGTCCTAACTAACTTGGATAATCCCAGGTAAGCAAGGCTTACCAAAGCAAGGGTGGGCTCACCTTAACAGACGGGAGGTAACGAAGTTATCGCCTCGTTGGCATCGTCGGTGGGGACCAATGACCCAGAACGCATGGGACGATGAGAAGGTTGATTGGGTTCGAGGAGTGCTGTGTCGTCAACGCGTTGGCTGCGGATTGTCGCCGTCGTTGCGGCGGCTGCCATGCTGATGGCCTCGAGCTGCTCATGGCAGCTCGGCACCCCGATTCCAGACGGTGTACCGCCGCCGCCGGGTGATCCGGTGCCCGCGGTCGATACTCATGCCAAGGGCCGGCCCGCTGACCAGCTGTATGACTGGGCGGCGCAACGGGCGCCTGCGCTCGGCATCCCGATAACCGCGCTGGAGGCCTACGCCTACGCCGCGCGGGTGGCCGAGGTTGAGAACCCGGACTGTCATCTGGCCTGGACGACGCTGGCTGGGATCGGCATGGTCGAGAGCCATCACGGCACCTACCGGGACGCCGTCATCGCGCCCAACGGCGACGTCACCCCGCCGATCCGCGGCGTGCACCTCGACGGCACCAACGGCAACCTGGAGATTATCGACAGCGAACAGTCGCGCGACGGTGATGAGCCGGTCTACGCCCGGGCGATGGGGCCCATGCAGTTCATCCCAGAAACGTGGCGGCTCTACGGCGTCGACGCCAACAACGACGGGGTGATCAGCCCGGACAACATCGACGACGCCGCGCTGTCTGCGGCCGGGTATCTGTGCTTCCGCGGCAAGGACCTGGCCTCGCCGCGGGGCTGGATGAACGCGCTGCACGCCTACAACCACTCCGATCAGTACGCCCGCACCGTCCGGGACTGGGCGACGGCGTATGCCCAAGGTCATGCGCTCTGACTCCGGCGCCAGGAGCGCTTCTGGACTCCTGACCATCTAGGCTATGAGCGGTCATCGGATGGTCAGCCCATTGCCCGACGAGCACGTTCGTCGCACACCACGACGGTAAGGAGAAAGCCAAGTGCCCATCATCGAGCAGGTTGCGGCCCGCGAGATTCTCGACTCCCGCGGCAACCCGACCGTCGAGGTCGAGGTGGCCCTGATTGACGGCACCTTCGCTCGCGCGGCCGTCCCGTCCGGCGCATCGACCGGCGAGCATGAAGCGGTCGAGCTGCGCGACGGCGCCGCCCGCTACGGCGGCAAGGGTGTGGAGAAGGCCGTCGAGGCGGTGCTCGACGAGATTGCCCCGGCGGTCATCGGGCTGTCCGCCGACGATCAACGGCTGATCGATCAGGCGCTGCTCGATCTGGACGGCACCCCCGACAAGTCACGGCTGGGCGCCAACGCGATCCTCGGCGTCTCCCTGGCGGTGGCCAAGGCCGCCGCGGATTCCGCCGGGTTGCCGCTGTTCCGCTACCTGGGTGGCCCGAACGCCCACATCCTGCCGGTGCCGATGATGAACATCATCAACGGTGGCGCGCACGCCGACACCGGTGTCGACGTCCAGGAGTTCATGATTGCCCCGATCGGCGCGCCGAGCTTCAAGGAGGCGCTGCGCTGGGGTGCCGAGGTGTACCACTCGCTGAAGTCGGTGCTCAAGAAGCAGGGCCTGTCCACCGGGTTGGGCGACGAGGGCGGTTTCGCCCCTGACCTGCCTGGCACCAAGGCCGCCTTGGATCTGATCGGCACCGCCATCGAGGGCGCCGGCCTCACGCTTGGCACCGATGTGGCGCTGGCGCTCGATGTCGCAGCCACCGAGTTCTACACGCAGGGAACGGGTTACGCCTTCGAAAAGGAGACCCGCACCGCTGCGCAGATGGCGGAGTTCTACGCCGGTCTGCTGGACTCCTACGCGCTGGTGTCTATCGAGGATCCGCTGTCCGAGGATGACTGGGACGGCTGGGTCGAGCTGACCACCGCGATCGGCGACCGGGTACAACTGGTCGGCGACGACTTGTTCGTCACCAACCCCGAACGGCTCGAGGAAGGTATCGAGCGGGGTGCGGCCAACGCACTTCTGGTGAAGGTCAACCAGATTGGCACGCTGACCGAAACACTCGACGCTGTCGCGCTCGCGCACAACAGCGGCTACCGCACGATGATGAGCCATCGCAGCGGCGAGACCGAGGACACCACCATCGCCGATCTGGCGGTGGCGGTCGGCAGCGGTCAGATCAAGACCGGGGCGCCGGCCCGCAGCGAGCGGGTGGCCAAGTACAACCAGTTGCTGCGCATCGAGGAGGCGCTCGGCGACGCCGCGCGCTACGCGGGCGACCTGGCTTTCCCACGGTTCGTAGCCGGCGAATAGTCCCCGAGGGATCCGAAAGAGACTGTGGCGGAAAGCAAGCGGCCCGACCCGAAGCGACGCTCCCCGGCCTCCCGGCCGGGCGCGTCGGGCCGGGTCCGCTCGCGCGCTTCGCCTGCGGCGAAACGTGAACCACGTCCCACTGAGGCCAAAGCCGCACCGGAACTGGTCGGGCACAGCGTCACCGAACCGATCCGGCGCGCGATCGCGGCCTCGGTTGAGCAACAGAGTGAGCAGCGACTGGGCTTCACCGCGCGCCGCGCGGCGATCTTGGCGGCGCTGGTCTGTGTGCTGACGCTCACCATCGCGGGACCGGTGCGCACCTATTTCGCCCAGCGCACCGAGATGATGCAACTGGCCGCGTCGGAGGCGGCCCTACGCAAGCAGATCTCAGATTTGGAGTCGCAGAAGGCCAAGCTCGGCGATCCGGTGTATATCGCCGCCCAAGCCCGTGAACGGCTGGGCTTCGTGATGCCCGGTGACATTCCCTACCAGGTGCAGTTGCCGCAGGGGGCCGCCGTCGCCCCCGATACCGGCCCACAGGCTGCGCCCGTGCGTAACACCGACCCGTGGTACACGTCGTTGTGGCACACCATCGCTGACACTCCGCACGGACCGCCGTCGGCCCCGGCAAGCGATCCGGCCGACTCGACGTCGCCGCCACCGCCAGAGCCCGTTTCACCACCGTCGGCGCCCGGTGGTTGATCCCGCCGATCTCGACGCGGTGGCCCGGCAGTTGGGGCGGGAACCGCGTGGGGTACTCCAGATCGCATATCGCTGCCCTAACGGCGAGCCGGCGGTGGTCAAGACCGCACCCCGGTTGCCCGACGGCACCCCGTTTCCGACGCTGTACTACCTGACTCATCCGGTGCTGACCGCCGCGGCAAGCCGGTTGGAGTCCGACGGGCTGATGCGGCAGATGACCGAACGGCTGCAACAGGATTCGGACCTGGCCGCTGCCTACCGCCTGGCGCACGAGTCCTATTTGGCTGAGCGGGATGCGATCGAGTCGCTGGGCACGACGTTCACCGGCGGCGGCATGCCTGACCGGATCAAGTGCTTGCACGTGCTGATCGCCCATTCACTCGCAAAAGGCCGCGGCGTCAACCCGTTTGGCGACGAGGCGCTGGCGGTGCTGGCGGCCGAGCCGGGGATGGCGGGCATCCTGGACAAGGGGGAGTGGACATCAACATAGAGACCAACCGGGTCGCCGCCATCGACTGCGGCACCAACTCGATCCGGCTGCTGATCGCCGACATGGCTGCGGGGCGACTGTGCGATGTCCACCGGGAGATGCGCATCGTGCGGCTGGGTCAAGGTGTCGATGCCACCGGCCAATTCGCCCCCGACGCACTGGCCCGCACCCAGTCGGCGCTGACCGACTATGCCGCGCTGCTGAAGCGCTTTGACGTCGGCAAGGTGCGCATGGTGGCGACGTCGGCGACCCGCGATGCGGCCAACCGCGACGTGTTCTTCGCGATGACCGCCGAAGTGCTGGGCTCGGCGGTCCCCGGCGCGGTTGCCGAGGTGATCAGCGGCCAGGAGGAAGCCGAGCTGTCGTTCAACGGTGCGGTGGGTGAACTCGACGGTGCCGCGGCGCCATTCGTCGTGGTTGATCTCGGTGGCGGCTCGACGGAGGTGGTGATCGGCGACGGCAGCGGGGTGCACGCCAGCTTCTCGGCCGACATCGGCTGCGTGCGGCTGACCGAGCGCTGCCTGCACTCCGACCCGCCGACGGCCGCCGAGGTGGCCGCCGCTCGTGAGGTGGTGCGGGAACGCCTCGGCGAGGCGCTGCGCGTAGTGCCGGTGGAGCAGGCCACGACCTGGGTGGGCGTCGCGGGAACCTTCACCACGCTGGCCGCGCTGGCCCAGCACATGACCACCTATGACCCCGACGCGATCCATCTATCCCGGGTCGGCTTCGGAGACCTGCTGGCCGTGTGCGAACAGGTCATCGGGATGACCCGCAAGCAGCGCGCCGCCCTCGGGCCCATGCACGAGGGCCGCGTCGACGTCATCGGCGGGGGCTCGATCGTGGTCGAAGAACTGGCGTATGCGCTGGGGCAGCGGGCCGGCATCGACGAGCTGGTGGTCAGCGAGCACGACATTCTCGACGGGATCGCGCTCTCGATCGCCTGAGCGTCACTCCTCCGGCGGGATCAGCGGCTCTCCGTCGGCGCCCGTGGGAATCCGGCTGCCGGCCAGCGTGATGCCCAGCAGTGTCATCACCACGCCGATCGAGAAGTGCAACCAGAGATCGGCGTTGTTGAGCGGCAGGATGTTTCGCGGACCTGACAGGTCGATGATGAGGCCGTAGATCCACAGTCCGAGGTAGATCAGTCCACCGCCGACCAGGTAGGTGCGGGCCCTGGCAAAGGTGCGGGCGAGCAGCAGGCCGGTCACACCGAACGCCAGATACATCAGGTTGTGCACGACGGACACTTCGAAGACACCGAACAGTGCTGCCTGGGACTCGGGCCCTAACCAGTGCAGCTGATCCAGGTGGGTGGTCACGCCAGGGATGAAGCCGGCGATCCCGACGATCAGGAACGCCGCGGCCACGAGGACGGCGGCTCCCTGTACTGCCAGCAGGCCGACTTGAGGTCGGCGGAGCTTGCCGGAATGGGCGGTTGCCATGCGGTCTGGCATACCCGTCAATTCCAGCGGCCAATCGTTCAGTTGATGGTGGTCTCGTAGCTGACGGATCGGTCGACGCCGCTGCGGACGTCGCCGGGGCCGTGTTCGACCCCGGTGTGGTTGCGGTGCGCGGCGGTATGGAGTTGGTACGGGACGCTGGTCACCATCACGTCAGGTTCGAACAACAGTCGCGCCTTGAGCCGCAGTGAGCTCTGGTTGTGCAGCAAGTTTTCCCACCACCGCCCCACCACAGTTTCCGGAATATAGACACACACAACATCGCGAGGCCCCTGACGTGCCCGCTTCACGTATTGCAGCACCGGCCGGGTTATCTCGCGGTAGGGCGACTCCACCACCTTCAGGGGTACATCGATGTCCAAGCTTTCCCACTCGCGGTGCAGTGCCCGGGTGTCGGCTTCATTGATGTTCACGGTCACGGCGGTCAACGTGTGAGGCCGCGTCGCGCGCGCGTAGAGGACCGCGCGCTGGGTGGCTTTGTTCCACCCGGAAACCAGCACGACGGCGTGCACCCGGCTCGGGAGCGTTTCCTCGTCGTCGGGAGCGATCCGCAATTCGTTTCGTACCGAGGCGTAGTGATGGTGGATAGCCTGCATCAGCACACACAGGATGGGGATCGCGATCACCACAAGGTAAGCGCCGTGGGTGAACTTCGTGATCATGACCACCACGAGGACGAGGCCGGTCAGCAGGGCGCCGAAGGCATTGACGGCCCTGCCGCTATATATCTTTCGGCGGTCGGCCGGTGTGATGGCATGCCGTAGTTCAGAGTTCCAGTAGCGCACCATGCCGGCTTGGCAGAGCGTGAACGACGTGAAGACACCCATGATGTACAGCTGGATGAGTCGCGTCACCGAACCGTCGAATGCGTAGATCAGCCCGCCGGCCACGACGGCGAGCAGGACGATGCCGTTGGAATAGGCCAGCCGGTCACCCCGATTCTGCAGTTGTCGGGGGAGATAGCGATCCTGGGCGAGAATCGATGCCAGCAACGGAAATCCGTTGTAAGCGGTGTTCGCCGCGAGCACGAGGATCAGCGCGGTGGCGGCTTGGATGTAGAAGAACATGATGCTGTTGTTACCGAAGACGGCGGCCGCCAGCTGCGCGATGACGGTTCGCTGCGGTTCGGTTTCACAGTTGCCGTGGAAGCCGATCAGGTCACACGTGTTCTCCACAACGCGGGTTTTGGCGACCAGAGCCAGCACGGTCACACCCGCGAACATGGTGATGGCCAGCAACCCCATCGCCGTCATGGTGCGGGCTGCGTTGAGCGCCTTGGGTTTACGGAATGCGGGAACACCGTTTGAGATGGCCTCGACACCGGTCAATGCGGTGCAGCCCGAGGAGAATGCCCGGAGCACGAGCAAGATCAGCGCTACGGTCGTGAGTCCGACTTGTTCTGCCCGTATGCCGTAGTTGGCGCTTTCCGAGACTGGCGGATGCCCGAGTACAGCACGCAGCAGACCAAGCCCGACCATGAGGTAGACACCCGCGATGAAGGCGTAGGTAGGAATGGCGAAGGTCCGCCCCGACTCTCGTACACCGCGCAGGTTCATCGCGGTCAGCACGAGGACGAAACCGAGATTGATGGCCACCCGGTAGGCATTGAGACCCGGAAACGCCGAGATGATGTTGTCGACGCCGGCGGCCACCGAGACCGCAACGGTCATCACGTAGTCCACCAATAGTGCCGAGGCGACCACCAGCCCGGCCAGCGGGCCGAGATTCTTCGACACGACTTCGTAGGACCCACCCCCACTGGGGTAGGCGCGGACCACCTGGCGGTAGGAGAGCACCACGACGGCAAGCAGGACCACCACGGCGGCGCCCACGTATGGCGTCAGATGGATGAAGGCAAGCCCGCCAAGAGTAAGGATGAGCAGGATTTCCTGCGTGGCGTATGCCACCGACGACAACGGGTCGCTGGCGAAGACGGGCAGCGCGATCCGCTTCGACAGCAGGGTATGCCCCAGGCTGTCGCTGCGAAACGGCCGGCCAAGGACTAAGCGTTTCATCAGCGACGTCGGCGAAGGCACGAGAAGCGAGCCTAGTTTCGGCAGGCTCGTGGGGCAGAGTGCAGCCCGTAGGGATTTCGTAAAGATTGACCGTGGTGCTGTGTGTATTCCGCAAATGCAGCTGTGTTGCGGCTCGCATTTACCCTACGTTGGCGCCCTATGTCTGATTGTGGTCTGGACCGCTGGGGCAGCCGAGAGCACCTGCGCGAGCTCGTCAGTCGGCCCTATCTCGTGGACGTGCTCGACGTGCTGACGGCCGGGCCGATGACCATCGCCCAGATGCAATCTGCGCTTCCCGGAGCGCGACGGGCTGTTGTCCAGGTGCTTCGCGATCTTGTGGTCACCGGGTTGATTGTCGGCGGCACTCCCGGTAGCCGCGACGGGATGGGTTCCTACGACGAGCGATACCAGTGCACGGCCCGCGGTCGATCCGTCGTGGCGCTGCTGTCGAGGTTTTCGATTTGGACTGCGTTGTACGACGAGTAGCGCCGACCGGAACTAAAGCTTGACCTTGCAGCCGCTGCCGATGTTGTGACAGTGATGACCGCCGTCGCAGGCATTACAGCGACATGTACAGCCACCGGTGTGCTTGGGCTCGTTCATGACAGATCATCTCCTTCGCCCGGATGGTTTTCACGATAGTTCGCGGCCGGGGCGAGCGTGGGCGTTTTCTCACGCTCAGTGAGCACTGTGAATATCACTGCTCGAAGCGGTAACCCATGCCCGCCTCTGTCAGCAGGTGGCGTGGATGAGACGGGTCGTCTTCGAGCTTGCGACGCAACTGCGCCAGGTAAACCCGCAAATAATGGGTTTCCTTGGCGTAGGCCGGGCCCCACACCTCTTTGAGCAACTCCTCGCGACCCACCAGTTTGCCGCGGTTCCGGACGAGCATTTCGAGCATGCCCCATTCGGTGGGAGTCAGGTGCACTTCGGCGCCGTTCTTGATCACCTTCTTGGCAGCCAGATCGACTGTGAAAGCGTCGGTTTCGATCACCGGCTCGTCGGTCTCCGAGGCCGCCGCGGCGCGGCGCACCGCCGCGCGTAATCGGGCCAGGAACTCGTCCATCCCGAACGGCTTGGTCACGTAGTCGTCGGCGCCTGCGTCCAGCGCATCGACCTTTTCGGCGGAGTCGGTGCGAGCCGACAACACGATCACCGGCGCGCTGAGCCAGCCGCGCAGCCCGCCGAGCACCTCGATGCCGTCCATATCGGGCAGCCCAAGGTCGAGGACGATCACGTCGGGCCGGTGCTCGGCGGCGGCCTTCAATGCCCCAGCGCCGGTGGCCGCGGTGATCACCTCGTAGCCGCGCACGCTCAGATTGATGCGCAACGCCCGCAGGATCTGCGGCTCGTCATCGATCACCAATACCTTGACCTTGTTCACTCACCGGCCCCCGGGAGGCGCTGCGAGGTCAACGATCACGGTCAAGCCGCCGCCAGGGGTATCGGTGGCCGAGATGGTTCCGCCCATCGCCTCGACGAAGCCGCGGGCCACCGAAAGACCCAGTCCGACACCGTATTTGTTGTTACGGTCGCCAAGGCGCTGGAACGGCTCGAACAGCTGATCCTCGGTGCCGCGCGGCACACCGGGGCCTTCGTCGACCACGTTGATCAGCATCCGATCGCCGACCCGGCCCGCGTTCACCCGCACGATGGACTCCGATGCGTAGCGAAGTGCGTTGTCGATCAGGTTGGCCAGCACCCTCTCCAGCAGGCCGGCGTCGGCCATCGCCACCGCGTCGCCGACGTCGACCTTGATACGGCCCAGCCCCTTGGCGCCAAACCCGGTCGACCCGCGGCTGATGCTCAGCAGCGCGCGTTGGACTACCTCTTCGAGATACACCCGCTTCAGCTCGGGCCGCACCACCCCGGCGGCCAGCCTCGACGAGTCGAGCAGGTTGTCCACCAGCGCGGTCAGCTGGTCGACCGATTCCTCGACGGTGGCCAGCAGTTCGGCGGTGTCCTCCTCGGAGAACCCGATGTCCTCGGAACGCAGGCTCGACACCGCTGCCTTGGCTGCGGCCAGCGGTGTGCGCAGGTCATGGCTGACCGCCGAGAGCAGGGAGCGGCGCAGTTCGTCGGCCTTCTCGATGGCGTCGGCCTTACTGGCCTCTGCCGCCAGTTCCCGCTGGCGGACCAGCCCGGCTGCCTGTTTGGCGACGGCGGTGAGTACCCGCCGGTCGCGAGCGGGCAGGCTGCGACCCGCCATCAGCATCCAGAACTCGTCGTCGCCCACCTCGATGGCGGTGTCGGCGGAATCCACTGTCACACAGGGATCTTTGCCCACACACGCGACGATCCGCTCATCGTGTCCGCGTACCCGCAGCACGCTGACAGCGCGCTGCGAATAAGTCTCCCGGACCCGTTCCAGCAGTGTGTCCAGGTCGGCGCCGCGCAGCACTGAGCCGGCGAACAGGGTCAGCAGCTCGGCTTCCTGGGAGGCGTGCCTGGCCTCGCGTTGCCGGCTGGTCGCCCGGTCGACCAGCACGGCGACGGCGACCGCCAGCATCAGCAGCACGAGCTCGGTGATCGCCGCGTCGGGTTCGGCGATGGTGAAGGTGTAGCGCGGCTCGGTCAGGAAGTAGTTGAGCAGCAGGCCGGACAGCATCGCCGACAGGACCGCAGGTGCGACCCCACCGAGCAGCGCCACCACCAGCACGCCGACGACGAACAGTGCGCTCTCGCCGCCGATGGTGAGGTACCTGTCGAGGAACAACGCGGTCAGCGCGCAGATGACGGATGGCACGATGACGGCGGCCACCCAGGAGATCATCCGGCGCTCGCGTGGGGGCGCCGAGCGCATCGAGAACCCGCGTTTGGACTCCTCATGGGTGACCATGTGGACGTCGATCTTGCCCGAGTTCTGCACGATCGCCGCCCCGATGCCCTCGTCGAAGACGCGGGCCCACCGCGATCGGCGTGACGTGCCGATCACCAACTGGGTGGCATTCATCTCACGCGCGAAGTCGAGCAGTGCGCTGGGCACTTCGTCGCCGACGACGGTGTGTACCGTGGCGCCGAAGCTGGTCGCGAGCTCGCGCACCTTGCCCATCTGTGGTGCCGACACCCCCGAGAGGCCGTCACCGCGGACCACATGCACGACCATCAGCTCCGCGCTGGATTTCGACGCGATCCGGGATGCTCTGCGCACCAACGTCTCCGACTCGGGCCCGCCGGTGACCGCGACGACGACGCGTTCGCGGGCCTCCCAGGTCGCAGTGATCTTGTTGTCGGCCCGGTACTTCGCCAAGGCCGCGTCGACCTGATCGGCCAGCCACAGCAGCGCAAGCTCGCGCAGGGCGGTCAGATTGCCGCGGCGGAAGTAGTTCGACAGCGCGGCGTCAACCTTCTCCGGGGCGTATACATTCCCATGAGAAAGCCTGCGCCGCAGGGCTTCCGGTGTGATGTCCACCAACTCGATCTGGGCCGCGGCTCGGACGATTTCGTCGGGCACCGTCTCCTGCTGCTCGATGCCGGTGATCTGCGCGACGACGTCGTTGAGGCTCTCCAGGTGCTGGACGTTGACCGTGGAGATCACGGTGATACCCGCGTCGAGCAGCTCTTCGACGTCCTGCCAGCGTTTCGGGTTCTTGCTGCCCGGGGTGTTGGTGTGCGCCAGTTCGTCGACCAGGACCACTTGCGGCTTGCGGGCCAGCACAGCGGGCACATCGAGTTCAGGGAACCGGCTGCCGCGGTAGTCGATGTAACGCGGCGGAACGATCTCGATATCCTCGAGCAGCTCGGCGGTCTTCTTGCGGCCGTGGGTCTCGACTACCGCCGCCACCAAGTCGGTGCCGCGTTCGATCCGCCGGTGTGCCTCGCCGAGCATCGCGAACGTCTTGCCTACGCCGGGGGCGGCACCCAAGTAGATGCGCAGCTCGCCTCGTTTCGGCTTGTGGCCTGTCGGGGCGGGCTGCGCATCACTCTCGGATGAGGTGTCCGGCGGCGGTTCGCCGCCGGACGTCACGCGTGGGGGGTGAACGGTGTCCACACGTCCATCATTCACTGCTCATCAACTTTTGTTGGGGTACTTCTGGTCCAGCGCAATGTTGAGCTCGAGCACGTTGACCCGCGGTTCGCCCAGGAAGCCCAGCGTGCGGCCGTCGGTGTGGTCGGCGACCAGCTGCCGGACGTCGTTGGCGCTGACGCCGCGCGTCTTGGCGACGCGGGCGATCTGCAGATCGGCGTAGGCCGGCGAGATGTGCGGGTCCAGACCGCTGCCGCTGGCGGTCACCGCGTCTGCGGGCACCGCCGGGTCGAGCGCAGCACCCTCGATCGGCACGATCTGACCGATCGAGTAGTCCTCGCCGAACTTCGCGCACTCCACCCGGACGCTCTCGTAGGTGTCGAGGAACGGCCGCTGCGTGGTGGTGCAGGGTTCGTTGACGCTCACCACCTTGGTTGGGCTGACCACGTTGCCCCGCGGGTCGCGCGGGCCGATGACCGAGAGCACCGCGCCTACGCCATCGCCGGTGCAGAACGGGCGCTTGCCGTCCACGCCCTCCAGCTCGCCGGCGGCCTTGCTGCGCGAGCACACCAGGGTCAGCAGGCTGGCCTTGTAACCGTTGCTGTCGGCGGGCAGCGACGGGTCGCCGGGGGTGTCGACGATGCTCTCCGGGCCCAGGTTCGACGCGCTGGTGTTCAGCGGGTCGTACCCGGCGCCCGCTGCTGAGGGCCGGCTCTGGAAGTACTGCGGCAGTGCGTTGCCCTTGTCGTCGGTGAACAGCTGCCCGATCAGGCTGGAGCCCACCGGCTTTCCGTTCACGTCGATGATCGAGCCGTCGGCGTTGTCTTTCAGGCCGGGGATCTGCGCCACCAGCCAGATGAAGAGCGGGTACCCGATACCGACGATAACGGTGAGCACCAGCAGCGCGCGCAGCGCTGCCCAGTGTTGGCGAATGAGGTTGGAAAGAAACATGTCACATCCCTGGCAAGAATTGGATGACGAGATCGATGAGCTTGATCCCGATGAACGGAGCGATGATCCCGCCGAGACCGTAGATGTAGAGGTTGCGGCTCAGCAGCTTCGATGCGCTGCTCGGGGTGTAGCGAACGCCCCTGAGTGACAGGGGAATCAGCGCGATGATGACCAGCGCGTTGAAGATGACCGCTGACAGGATCGCTGACTGCGGGCTGTGCAGCCGCATGATGTTCAGTAGATCCAGGCCGGGGAACAGTGCCACGAACATCGCCGGAATGATCGCGAAGTATTTCGCGATGTCGTTGGCAATCGAGAACGTGGTCAGCGCACCGCGGGTGATCAGCAACTGCTTGCCGATCTCGACGATCTCGATGAGCTTGGTCGGGTCGGAGTCGAGGTCGACCATGTTGCCGGCTTCTTTGGCTGCCGAGGTACCGGTATTCATCGCCACGCCCACGTCGGCCTGAGCCAGAGCGGGCGCGTCGTTGGTGCCGTCACCGGTCATCGCTACCAGCTTGCCGCCCTCCTGCTCCCGCTTGATCAGCGCGAGCTTGTCTTCGGGGGTGGCCTCGGCGAGGAAGTCGTCAACTCCGGCCTCGTCGGCAATCGCCTTGGCAGTCAGCGGGTTGTCGCCGGTGATCATCACCGTGCGGATGCCCATCTTGCGCATCTCGTCGAAGCGCTCCCGCATACCCTGCTTGACGACGTCCTTCAGGTGGATGACGCCCAGCACTTCGGCGTTGCCATCGACAACCTGGCCGACCACCAGCGGTGTGCCGCCGCCGGCGGAGATCCCGTCAACGATGACGCCGAGATCCGTTGGCACGGTGCCGCCCTCATTACGGACCCAGTCGGCGACCGAGCTGGCCGCGCCCTTGCGCAGCAGGTGCCCGTTCTCCAAGTTGACACCGGACATCCTGGTGGCGGCGGAGAACTCCACCCAGTGGGCGTTGACCAACTCGCCGGGCGTCCTGGCACGCAAACCGAAGTTCGACTTGGCGAACACCACGATGGAACGTCCCTCGGGTGTTTCGTCGGCCAGGCTGGACAGTTGCGCGGCGTCCGCGAGCTGCTCGGGGGACACCCCAGTCAGCGGGACGAAGTCCGACGCCTGCCGGTTGCCCAGTGTGATGGTGCCGGTCTTGTCCAGCAGGAGGGTGTTGACGTCACCGGCGGCCTCGACGGCGCGGCCCGACATGGCCAGCACGTTGCGCTGCACCAGTCGGTCCATGCCGGCGATGCCGATGGCCGACAGCAGCGCACCGATCGTCGTCGGGATCAGGCAGACCAGCAGCGAGACCATGACGATCCCGCTCACACCATCACCGGTGAGCGCCAACGAGTCCGGTACCCCTGGGTTGTTGGCCTTGGAGAAGATCGCCAGCGGCTGCAGCGTCGCGACGGCGAAGATGAAGATGATCGTCAGCGCGGCGAGCAGGATGTTGAGCGCGATCTCGTTCGGGGTCTTCTGCCGGTTGGCGCCTTCGACAAGAGCGATCATCCGATCGATGAAGCTCTCGCCGGGCTTCTGGGTGATCTTCACGACGATCCGGTCCGACAACACCGTGGTGCCACCGGTGACCGCCGAGCGATCACCACCGGACTCGCGGATGACCGGGGCTGACTCGCCGGTGATGGCCGACTCATCAACGGAGGCAATGCCTTCCAGCACGTCGCCGTCGCCGGGAATCACCTGGCCGGCCTCGACCACCACCATGTCACCCTGGCGCAACAGCGGTGCGGCGACTTCTTCCTCCCTGCCGGGAACGCCGGGTTCCCAGCCGGTCAGCCGACGGGCCATGGTGTCGGCCTTGGTCTTTCGCAGCGATTCGGCCTGCGCCTTGCCGCGGCCTTCGGCCACGGCCTCGGCAAGGTTGGCGAACACCACCGTCAACCACAGCCAGAAGACCGTCAGCCAGGCGAACCAGCTCGGGTTCAGAATGGCCAGGATGGTGCTCCAGACGGCACCGATCTCCACGATGAACATGACCGGGTTGCGCCACAGCGTGCGTGGGTCGAGTTTGACCAGCGCGTCCGGCAGGGCCTTCCACAGCATCTTGGGGTCGAGCAGGCCGCCCTGGACCTGTTTCTTGCCGCTGCTGGGTTGGTGTTTCGACTCTGCGGCAGAGTCGATGGTTGTGGTTGCCATGGGTTAGTGAATTCCTTCAGCGAGGGGCCCGAGCGCGAGCATGGGCAGGAAGGTGAGGGCCACCAGGATGACTGTCACGCCGGCGACCATGCCGACGAACTGGGGGCGATGGGTGGGCAAGGTGCCGATCGATTCGGGGGTGTGGCCCTGTTTGGCCAGCGCACCCGCGAGGGCGAGAACCAGAATGATGGGCAGGAATCGGCCGAAAACCATGGCTAGCCCGAGCGCGGTGTTGTACCAGTCGGTGTTGACCGAGATACCTGCGAACGCCGAACCGTTGTTGTTGGCAGCCGAGGTGAACGCATACAAGACTTCCGACAGCCCGTGCGGTCCGGTGTTGAGCATGCCGGCTCGCTGGCCCGGCATCGCCATCGCGATCGCCGTCCCCATCAGGACGAGAAGTGGCGTGACGAGGAAATAGCTTGCGGCGAGCTTGATTTCACGAGGGGTGATCTTCTTGCCGAGGTACTCCGGGGTTCGGCCGACCATCAGGCCGGCGACGAACACCGTGATGACGGCGAGGATCAGCATGCCGTATAGGCCGGACCCGGTGCCGCCGGGCGCGACCTCACCGAGCTGCATGTTGAACAGCGTCATCATTCCGCCCAGGCTGGTGTAGGAGTCGTGGAACGAGTCGACCGCGCCAGTGGAGGTCAGGGTGGTCGCATCGGCGAACACCGCCGAGTTGGCAACTCCGAACCGCTGCTCGATACCTTCGAACGCCGAACCGATCGCGGTGGGCACCGTGCCGTGGTGCTGTAGCTGGGTCCACATCATGAATGTCACGCTGAGGGTGGCGAGCACACCCATCACCGCGGCGATCGCTAAGCCTTGTCTCTTGCTGTCGACCATGCGCCCGAATGTGCGCGGCAGCGAGAAGCTGATCACCAGCAGCAGGAAGATCTCCACCCAGTTCGTCCACGTGGTGGGGTTCTCGAACGGGTGCGCCGAGTTGGCGTTGTAGAAACCGCCGCCGTTGGTGCCCAGTTCCTTGATCGCTTCCTGGCTGGCCACCGGGCCACCGGTGATGGTCTGCTGGGTGCCGGCCAGGGTGTTGACGACCTGGTCGTGCAGGTGGAAGTTCTGGATCGCCCCGCCGGCGATCAGCACGATCGCGGCGACGACCGAGATCGGCAGCAGGATGCGCAGCGTTCCCCGCACCAGATCGACCCAGAAGTTACCGAGCTCGCTGGTGTGGCGGCGGGCGAACCCGCGCACCAAGGCGATGGCCACCGCCATACCGACCGCCGCGGACACGAAGTTCTGCACGGCAAGACCGGCCATCTGGACCAGGTGGCCCTGGGTGGATTCACCCGAGTAGGCCTGCCAGTTCGTGTTGGTGATGAAGCTGACCGCGGTGTTCCAGGCCAGCGCGGGGGTCATCGGGGTGGCCGGGTCGTTGAGGTGTAGCGGCAGCTTGCCCTGCACCAGCTGGAAGACGAACAGGACCAGGATGCTGATCGCCGAGAAGGCCAGCACGCTGCGTGCGTAGGCGCCCCAGGTCTGCTCCGAGCGGGGGTCGGCCCCGATCAGGCGGTAGATGAACCGTTCGACGCGGTTGTTCTTCTCCGACGAGTAAACCCGGTACATGTAGTCGCCCAACGGCACGTGCACAGCTGCCAGGGCAGCGATCAAGAGGACGAGGAACACGATCCCCGCCGATGTTGTAGTCACTAAAACCTCTCCGGAAACAGCAGTGCGGCGGCAAGGAACAGCGCCAGCAACACGGACAGGATCAGTCCGACGATGTTCTCGTAGCTCACAGCCGCTCGACCAGCTTCTGCACCAGGCCGAGCAGGGCGAAGATCGCCACCGTCAGCACGATGTATATGACGACACCCATGTCTCTCCGTTCACGACAAATCGATGAGGTCCTTGCCATTGCGGCCCGGGCAGCACTGCCGGACCCTCGGCATCGAGGACCATGACGAAAGCTAGATCGCACATCCGAACGTCCCGCGCTCGTTGACGGTTTCTTAACGGCCGACCATCGCGCCTTAACGGAGATCCACCGCCTCCCCTCTGTGCCGGCGCTCGGTCGAGGCGATGGAGCAAATTGTCGGCGCGTCGTGCGGTCGCGGTCAATGGACCAAAGTCACCTGTAAAGCTCACGTCAAGACCTGTCAGTGGCATGTATGGATCGCGTAACTGTGGCCGCCACCGGGAAATCTCTTCCCTAAGTTGGGCCCAGTCAGTACATCGATGAAGGGGTTTGTCATTTTCGGCGGTCCAACCCACTGGGGAACACCGGCTCTACTGCAGGTCATTGTCGCCGTCCTGCTCGTTGTCGCATTACATGTCCCACTCGGTGACTACATGGCCCGGATGTATTCGGACACCGGCCACTGGCGCGTCGAGCAGGTGATCTATCGGCTCATCGGCGCCCAGCCCGACGACCAGCAGCGCTGGACGAGATACGGGTATTCGGTGCTGGCCTTCTCCGCGGTGAGCGTGCTGTTTCTCTATGGGCTGCTGCTGGTGCAAACGCTGCTGCCCGAGCCGTGGGGCCACACGGGGATGACGCCGTCGTTGGCGTTCAACACCGCAATCTCCTTCGTCACCAACACCAGTTGGCAGAGCTATGCCGGCGAGGCCACGCTGGGGCACGTGGGGTTGGTCGCGGGGCTCGGTGTGCAGGCGTTCGCCAGCTGCGCGGTCGGCATGTGTGTTGCCGTCGCGTTGATTCGGGGTCTTGCGCAGTACCAGAACGAGCAGCTCGGCAACTTCTGGACGGACTTGGTGCGGTCGGTTGTGCGAATCCTGCTGCCGCTGTCCGTCGTTATCACGCTGGTGTTGCTGGCCCTGGGCGTGGTCAATAACTTCACTGGTGCGCAGGAGGTTTCAACCCTGGCCGGCGGCAACCAAACCATTCTCGGCGGCCCGGTGGCCACCTGGGAGTCGATCAAGCTGATGTCCGGCGACGGTGGTGGCGCCTTCAACGTCAACAGTGCGCACCCGTTCGAGAACCCGACACCGTTGACGAACGCGGTGGAGATCGTTGCGATGCTGCTGATCCCGGTCGCGTTCCTGCGGATGTTTGGTGTGATGATCGGCGACCGCAAGCAGGGCTGGGCGCTGTTCACTGCCGCCGCAGTGCTTTTCGTGATCGCAACGGTGGCGATCATCGCGGCGACGGCGGTGACGCACGGTACCGTCGTACACGCTGTCGGAAGTCCGGTAGAAGGCACCGAAACCCGGTTCGGCGTACCGGGGAGCGTGTTGTTCGGGCAAGTCGCTACCGGCAGCGCCGATGGCGCGGCGAATTCCTCCTACGACAGCTTCGTCAGTTTCGGCGGCGCGGTGCTGATGCTGAACATGATGCTCGGTGAGGTGGCACCCGGTGGTGCAGGCAGCGGCCTCTACGGCTTGGTGATGATGGTGCTGCTCGCCGTTTTCATCGGCGGTCTGATGGTCGGCAGGACGCCCGAGTACCTCAGACAGCCGCTGCGCGCCCGGCACATGAAGCTCGTCAGCCTCTACATACTGGCACTGCCCGCGGCGGTCCTGATCGCAACCGCAGTGGCGATGGCCCTGCCCGGTCAACGGGCGTCGATGCTCAACGCCGGCCCGCACGGGCTGTCGGAAGTGCTCTACGCATTCACCAGTTCGGCCGCCAACAACGGCAGCGCGTTCGCCGGAATCAGCGCCAACACAACCTGGTACAACACCGCACTCGCGCTCGCGATGATGGTGGGGCGGTTTTTGCCGATCATCGCCGCGCTCGCGATTGCGGGCACGTTCGCCGCCCAGAAGCCCGGTGTCATCACGGCCGGCACGCTGAGGACCCACTCGCCGACGTTCATCGTGCTGATCATTGGCGCCACGCTGCTCGTCGTCGGGCTGGAGTACCTGCCGGCGATGGCGCTCGGTCCACTGGCCGACGGATTGGGCTGAACAAGTCTTCTTAGCGCACGCGATCGCCGCAGCGCGCCGCCGGATCGGTGGGCCGGCAGCGCGTTCGTGTACGCCCGAAACTTGAATAAGACCGAATGGGCGAGCAGCTCCATACATCCGGCGCATCTGGGCTGGGCGGTGACCGTCACCGGCCCGGACCAACTCTGTATCCAGCTCCGCACGGACGACGGGCCCAGCGGCGAAGACGACTAGATAGCTTGTCCGTACGGCCAAGTGTGGACCACGGTCCGATCCGGAGCGTAAGTCAGAAGGACTAGTTGGGTCTCCTTGCTGGCCAACGTCTTTCCTGATCGCCACCTTTGTGGTAGTCCATCGCCACATGCGGAGGTCCTCATCCCGTTGATCGCCACCCATCGCGCGGCACGCCGCATGCCTCAGCGCCCAGGTGACGCGATAGGTCAACGGGGCGTCAATGTTTGTGCGGGGACCGTCAAGAGATCGCAAGGATCGATGAAATTTCTTCTGGACCGGGCCATCGTGAACCATGTCGCCACTGGCAGCAGGCCAGGGCGTTGTCGAAGAAGGTTTCGGTGACACTGTCGACCAGCTTTCGGTCAATCGTTCGGGGACGTCAGATTCCGTCGGCCGAGCAAATGGAGATACGCCGCCTGATCGGCTATCGGGAGTCCTTCGCGCCTGCAGAGGTGTCCTTTCCGGCATCACTGCTGGCCGATGCCGGCGTTGCCCGATGGCTCCGCGACCACCGCCAGGCGATCGACGTTCGAACAATGCCGGAGTTGTACTCAGCGATCTCGGTGGGCATCCATCCGGCCTTCATGACCGTTCACGATGACCGGTTGGCGGCTGTCGACATACGGCGCCTGACCAGGGTGGGAGTGGGTCGGATTGTGTTGAGCTGTGCTGAGCACATTGCGTCGCTGGGCGCAGGCGTCGCTGGGCGCACTCAGAACGTACTGCTGCGTATGACTGACATGGCGGCGACGGGCCGCGATCGTCGCCAATTCACCTTTGACTCGCGCGACGCTGATTGCGCGGTGGAAGCGATCGTCACCCGTCGATCGCTCAATCTGGTCGGATTGCAGTGCGAGATCGGCACGGCTGTGGACGACTTCGTCAGCTATCCGGCCGCTATCGGCAACATGATCGCGCAGATGGAACACATCCGTCGTCAACACGGCGTCGTCCTCACCCGACTCGGCCTGGGCGGGGGCAATATCACCGCAACCGGCGAGGGGGCGGTCATCCGCCATGACCTCGCTGAGGAGATCGACGGATCCGTCGACGACGCGTGCGCCACCCTGCGGTTCCCACGGCCGGCCGTTGTCATCTCTGCCGGCTCGCAGAGCATCGGGCAGCGTGCAGCATGACCGCCTATGTTCCGGACAACATCTGGTCGTTGCCGACCGCCGCCGGGCAGTTGGCGGCGCCGCGTAGCCAGGCAGCGACCGATCGGCACGATCCTCGCCTTGACGAGATCGTGGCGTTGCGCCGCTGCGCACTGTATCGCAAGGCGTTTCGTTGTGCGGCGGTCAGCTATCCAGCCGACGTGCTGCGCCTCGATGCGCCGGCCGAGTGGATCAGACGCCACGGCGTGGCCGTGGATGTCGACGACATCGACGGACTCGGCCTGGCTCTGTCGGCGGGAGTCGTGCCGCAGCGGATTATCATGCATGCCTCGGATCCGGCGGTGGTCGCCATGGTGCGCGCCGCCGAGGCGGGCGCCGGGCGTTTTGTGGTCAATTCCCACGCCCAGGTGGGCATCCTCGCCGGCCCAGCAGCACACCGGCAGCGCGTGCTGGTCGACGTGAGTGCTGACGACACCGATGCGCTGGTTGCCGCCGTCGTCGCCGGTGTCGACCTGGACATGATCGGCGTGCATCGCCGACTGCGCGGCGGGGACGACGGCTGGGCGGCGGTGCGGTCGATGATCGCGACGATGCGCGGTATCTCCCAGCGGTACAAGGTTATTCCGGCCCGTCTCAGCCTGGGTGACGTGGATGCCGCCGACTGGGGTTGCACATCGACGGATCTAGCGGCAATCGCCGCGGCCGTCGACGAGGCGGTCGAGGACGGTTGCATCGCTGGCCGATTCCCCAGTCCCGCGGTGAACATCTCGCCGTCCTGCGGGACGCTGATGCCCGCGTACATCGGTCAGCGCCACGTGTAGCGGGTGCGGGGCGGACCGCTGTCGCCGAGGCGGTTGACGAGCTGTTGACCAGCGCCAGCCCGAGGCCCCGGTAGCCGGAATCGCGCATACTCTCAAGCCCGCCGGGAGCGCGTAGCCAGCGCCTGTCGTCGTTCCGATGGCGTCAACCCGCCCCAAATGCCATAGGGCTCATGCGCGTTCAATGCATAGCGACGGCAAGCTTCGAGCACCGGACACGACCAGCATATCTGCTTGGCGCGTTGCTCGCGTCTGCGCAGCTGTGCGCCTCTTTCGTTAGCGCTGGTCGAGAATGCGCGCGCCCGAAAGCGCTTGGAAAAGCTGAGCACTCGACTTCTCTGCCCCGTGCTGGACTGAAACCGAAGGAACGATGCGATGTCGAAACGAGCCGATAAGAAGCGCGCCCGGCGGGACAAGAAAGCCAACCACGGGAAGCGGCCGGCGGTCGGAAGACGGCGAAGGCGATGAGATCGGTGCATCGTCGTCGTGCTCTGCTTCCGTCGCGCTGGACGCCGTCGTTGATAATGATGGTCCGTTCCCTACAGGCATCCCTGCGATTGAGGTAGCGGACGATCAGTAGGACAGTGGCTGTCGGTGCGATCACGGTGAGGACTGGAAGCAGTTCAGACACAATAGAATCCACCCTTCAAATCGATGGCTGGTGATCCAGGGGTTCGGGACGTCCGGGTCCGAGCCGGTCATAGACCTGCCGCCAGACCGCTTCGTGATCGAGGTCCGACAACTCTCCGCACGCGCGGAGGGCATCAGCTTCGCTGAGCATGTGCACCAGCGATTCGAGTTCGTCGCACGTGGCCCCAGACCGCGGATCGGGGCGACGGTCAACGACAGACACTGACAGTGTGCGAACCTGCGACCGCAGCCCCCGGACCGGAGCCAGTGCGCCGGCGCCACTGGCGGCGTATACCGCTGTCGCGATTCCGATCGCCGTCCAGTTCGAGACGATGCTGCTGAGATAGATCTCCGACGCCACCCACAGGAGAACCCCCCACGTCGGCCACGCCCGCCACAGCCGCAGCCAGAGCCGTTGAGCCCGACTGATACCCAGGGGGAAGACCACCAGACGATATCGGCTGACGCCGTACCGAGAGGTCCTGTGCCGGCTCGTCGGGATGTCAAACGAGCCCCACACGCGGTCGCCGTCGAGTAGTCGCGTCCAGCGAGCATGCCCACCATGCCTGCCGACCCGCGACGATCCGTGCGCCGTCCCCGGCTCCTGCTCGGGTCCTGCGTCAGGCTGGGCCCCACTAGGGCCGTCGTTCATACGTCGATATCTACGCCCCTACACAGATCGGCGGTATGCCCTGAACGCTATCCATACGCTGCTCTGCCCAATAGTTATGTGAACTTTTCGTTGTGTGCGCCGGTGTTGGAACGGTGGGAGCAGCGACCTTGGCGCAACTCAGATCCCCTGCGGAGGTTGCCGCGCGATTCGTGGTACGACCAACGTGAGGTCCGTCGCATTTACGATTTCTTGATGTCTGGCCCGCCCCTCGATCACCGACGGTAAGTGTTAGATCGAGAAGTGGCATCGTCTGGCTGGACCGTGAGCTGACATCGGGTGCCGAGTCAAGGTTATCTGCAGTCGGATTGGCGCCGGGAGGCGTTCCGTACCAACCTCTGGGTCGTACCCGCGACCGAGGCTGTTGCGGTTTTGGTCCTGTTCGTCGGCACGTACGCAGTCGACCGTGCCGCCTATCGCGGCGACGTGCACCTGCCGTCCTGGGTACTGAGTGGGACGGCGGACTCGGCCAGGCAGGTTCTTACTGCGGTTGCTGCAGCGGTCATCACCGTCGTCGGCATCGTGTTCTCGATCACGATCGTGGCCCTGACGCTGGCATCGACGCAGTTTGGGCCTCGGATGTTGCGCAACTTCATCCGCGATCGCGGAACGCAAGTCACGCTCGGCACGTTCGTGGCGACATTCTTCTACACGATCCTCACGCTGGTTTCCGTCGGAAGCGGGTCGACCGGCGAGTTCGTTCCGCACCTGTCGGTCACGGTCGCGCTGGTCCTGACGCTGGCCGATCTCGCCGTGCTCATCTACTTCCTCAATCACATCGCGTCGATGATCCAACTGCCACAGGTGATTGCGGGGATCGCTCGTGACCTGGCTCGTGAGATCGACGTTGCGGGCGGCAACGACACGTCGTTCGGCGTCGGCGCGGCGCGAGGCCCGTCGAGGGCGGAATTGCTCGCCAGAATCGCCGCGTCGGGAGCAGTGATACGGACCCCGACTAGTGGATACCTACAGGTCATCAGGCATGACACGTTGCTGAAGATCGCGTCATCTGCTGACGCGGTCGTCCATTTGCCCTACCGCCCTGGACATTTCCTGGTGCGTGGTCAGATTCTGGCGAGTGTCTGGCCCGCCGACGCGGCCGAGTACGTTGAAAAAAATCTTCAGCGCGGGCATGTCACGGGGCCGTATCGCACTCTTACCCAAGATATTTCGTTTGGCTTCGACCAACTCGTCGAGATCGCTCTGCGGGCACTCTCGCCCGCGGTCAACGACACGTTCACCGCGATGACATGCATCGACTGGCTCGGCGACTGTCTGTGCCGCATCTCGAGAACCTGGCATCCGGAACCGGTTCGCCGCGACGACAGCGGGCTTATCCGTGTCATCGCCAACCAAGCCCACTTCGACCGACTCGTCGAGCGAGCATTCGAGAAGATCCGCCAGGCCGCTGACGGGATGCCAGCAGTGATGATCCGGCAGCTCGACGCGGTGACAAAGGTCGTCGAGCAAACCCCGGATCCCGAACGTCGGCAGATTCTGCGCGACCAGGCCGACATGATCCAACGCGCGAATTTACGAACCGTTCACGAATTCGCCGATCGGGCCGATGTCACCGCTCGATACGACGCCGTGGTGGCAATGCTGGACGGGGATCCGCAACCAAAATGAATGCGACCGTCAGCCCACAAAAACCCTTGTCACTGAGCACGTTCGGTGTAGCGCGCCTCGACCTGATCCTTGAGCGGACCCCACCACCAGTCGTTCTCGCGATACCATTCGATGGTGGTGGCCAGCCCCTCGGCCAGATCGGTGTGCTTGGGCGCCCAGTCCAGTTCGGCACGCAGCGCACTCGAGTCGATGGCATAGCGCAAGTCATGGCCGACCCGGTCGACGACATGGTCGAAGTCGTCGGCCTCGCGGCCCATCAACTGCAGAATCAGGCGCAGCACGGACAGGTTGTCGCGCTCACCATCGGCACCGATGAGGTACGTCGCGCCGCATACTCCACCTTCTAAGATGCGCCACACGGCGCTGTTGTGATCCTCGACATGGATCCAGTCGCGCACATTGGCGCCGGCGCCGTAGAGCTTGGGCCGGCGGCCGGTCAGGATATTGGTGATCTGGCGCGGGATGAATTTCTCGATGTGCTGGTAGGGCCCGTAGTTGTTGGAGCAGTTCGAGATCGTTGCGCGCAGCCCGTAGGACCGCACCCAGGCCCGAACGAGAAGGTCGGATGACGCCTTGGACGCGGAGTAGGGGCTTGACGGGTTGAACGGGGTGTCCGCGTTGAAGCGCTGTCCGCCGTCGAGGGGCAGGTCGCCATACACCTCGTCGGTGGAGATGTGATGCAGCCGGACGCCGTGCCGGCGAACAGCTTCCAGCACGACGAACGTGCCGACGATATTGCTGTGTATGAACACCGTGGGGCCGGCCAGCGCATTGTCCACGTGGGTTTCGGCGGCGAAATGCACGACGGCGTCGGACTCGGCGACGAGCTGGTCGACCAGCGGCTCGTCGGTCACGTCACCTTCGATCAGCCGGATGTGCTCCTCGACGGGACGCAACGATTCGCGGCTCCCGGCATAGGTCAGTGCGTCCAGCACCGTCACTGAAACCCCAGGCCGTTCGCGCACGGTGCTGTGGACGAAGTTGGCGCCGATGAATCCGGCGCCGCCCGTCACCAACAGCCGCATGGTGCCACCCTAACGGGCACCCCGCGTGATCACCCGGCCGCGGTCAACCCCAATGGCCCAGCGAGCTCGGTGAGTGTGGGCAGCAGCTTGTCCGGGCCGCCCAGCACCTGGATGGCGACGTGGTCGGCACCGGCATCGAGGTGTTCGTTCAGCCGCGCAGCGACCGCGTCGGGGGTGCCGTAGGCGATCACCGCGTCGATCAGCTTGTCGCTACCCGGCTGCTCGACGTCGGCGTCGCTGAAGCCCAGCCGCTTCCAGTTGTTGACGTAATTGCTCAACCCCAGATAGAAGCCGACGCTGTCGCGGCCGAGCGTGCGGGCTTCATCAGCGTCGGTGGTCAGCACCACCTTGTGTTCGGGGGCCAGGAACACCGATGCGCCCACCAGGTCGCGGGCTTTGGCGGTGTGCTCGGGGGTAGTCAGGTACGGATGTGCGCCGGCGCTGCGATGAGCGGCGAGCTGCAGCACCTTGGGGCCCAGGGCGGCGATCACCCGGCGGCTGGTCGGCACACACCGATCATCGAGCTTGTCGAGATAGCTCACCAGTGCGTCGTAAGGCTTTTGATACTCCTGGGTGTGCTCGGGGTGGCCGACGCCAACGCCGAGCAAAAACCTTCCGGGATAAGCCTTTTCGATGCGTTCATAGGACGCCGCGACCTCCTCGGGTGGCGCGTTCCAGATATTGATGATTCCGGTGGCGACCGTCAGGTTCTCGGTGCGTTCGAGGATCGGCTCGACGAACGCGAGTTCGGCGGCCGGCGATGCGCCCACCCACACCGCGCCGTAGCCCAGGCGTTCGATTTCTTTCGCCTGCTCCGGCGACACCGGGCCGCCGGTCCACACTCCGTAACGACCTAGGTCGGGTTTGAGCAGCGACGGATTGGTCACGGGTCCCTCTCGTTATGGTTGTTCGAGTCCCTACGGTTGTTTGAGGCCGAGGGGTCCGGCTAGCGCGGCCAGCGCATCCACCAGCCTGTCAGAAGACGTCAATACCTGGACGGGGACGTGGTCGGCCCCAGCGTCGAGGTGTTCGGTGAGCCGGGCGGCGATGGCCTCGGGCGTGCCGTAGGCCACGACGGCGTCGACCAACCGGTCACTGCCGGGCTTGGCCACGTCTTCGTCGGTGAAGCCCAACCGTTTCCAGCTGTTGAGGTAGTTCTGCAGGTTGAGGTAGATGTCCAGCGCACCCCTGCCAACCTTCCGCGCCTTATCGGCGTCGGTGGTGAGGACCGCCTTGTGCTCGGGTGCCAGGAACGCCTCGGGTCCCAGCAGTCGGCGCGCTTCGGCGGTGTGCTCGGGTGTGGTCAGGTACGGGTGCGCGCCTGCGCTGCGCGCCGCGGATAACTTGAGCACTTGCGGTCCGAGTGCGGCGATCACCCGGCGGTTCTTGGGCACTCCGTACTCGTCGAGCTTGTCGAGGTAGCCCCGCAGCGCGTCGATCGGCTTCTGGTATTCCTGGGTGGCTTCGGGATGGCCGACGCCGATGCCGAGTAGGAACCGGCCGGGGTAGGCCGCCTCGATGCGGTGGAATGACTCGGCTACCGGGCCGGGTGCTGCGGTCCAGATGTTGACGATGCCGGTGGCCACCTTCAGTGTGGTGGTGTTCGCCAGAATCGGCTCCACCCAATCCAATTCGGCCGGTGGCGAACCGCCTACCCAGACCGCGCCGTAGCCGAGCGCCTCGATTTCTTTGGCTTGCTGCGGAGTGACTCCGCGTCCGAACGAGCCGAAGCGGCCCAGGTCTGGTTTGGCGTCCGTCATCGGTCTTCCTTTTTCGGGTCAACCCAGCCCGAGTGGGCTGGCGAGTTCGGCGCAGGCTTCGAGGTGTGCGTTGAGCCGGGCCGCATGGTCTCAGGGGTGCCGTACACGATCAGCGAGTCCACGAACCTGCCGAGATCGGGTGTGGCGCTCATGGCGGCTACAACCCGGCGCCGGCGGTCAGCTATTCCGCGACGGCAGAAAGTTCACCCGGAGATGGCGCAACCGGTCCAGGCGCTGTCAGCGGCAACAGAATGGTGAAACGGGTGTTGCCGGGTTCGGATTCGACCCGGATATCGCCCTGGTGCTTCTCGACGATGATGCGGCGCGCGAGATCCAGGCCGAGGCCGTCGCCCTCGCCGAACGGCTTCGTGGTGAAAAACGCGGTGAAGATCCGGTCGATGATCTCGTCGGGGATGCCGGGGCCGTCGTCACCAATCTCGACCCGGATCATGTCCTCACCCTGGCGTGCGGTCCGGATTGTCAGCGTGCCGCGACCCTTCATCGCCTGGATGGCGTTGTTGATGATGACATCCCACACCTCGTTCAAACCGCCTGGGTAGCAGCCAATTTCGGGGAGTGCCTTGTCCCAGTCCTTGACCAGCTTGATGGGTTTGTCCGGGCCTACCTTGTCGCCGAAGAGCGTCTTGAGCGTGCTGTGCAGCAACTCGTGGACATTGGCGACCTGGTATTCGGCCCGGTCCATCTGGGAGTACTTCTTGGCCCCGGCGAGCAGACCGGAGATACGTTCGCTGGCGTCGGCGATCTCGTTCATCCGCAACTCGGTGTCGATGGTGTACTTCAGCCAGCCGATGGCGCTCTGCAATGTCGCCGAGCAGTCGACCGAATCGATGGAGGCCTCAACGCGTTCCAGCCAATCGACATCCAGGCCGGCCTCCACGAATGTCGGCGCGTAATCCCACGCACCGGCGATGCCGTGGTTTTCCAGCCAATCGCCGACCTGGTCCTCGCGATCGGAGGTCTCCAGCGCGGTCAGTTCCTGTGCCTTGGATTTGGCGACCATTTCGGCGACTTCGTCCTGAATGCGCACCAGCATGCGCAGCGCCTCAGGGGTGAACTTGCCGTCGGCCAGCATCGACAGCTTGTAGCGCATCTTGCCGACCCCCTCGCGCAGATCGGCGACTGCTCTGGCGGTGGCAGCGGCGGGGTTGTTGAGCTGGTAGGTCAGCCCCGCGGTGATCGTGCCGAGCGCCAGCAGCTTTTGGCGCTGTCCGATGATCTGGCTCTGTCGCCGGCCGCCGACCATGTGGCCCTCGAGCAGGTGCACGGCCATGGGGAATTCGGTTTGCATGAATTTCGCGAACGCGCTGGCATCGAGCACGAAGAACCGCGACGGCCGCGTGACGCGCACCGACGCCTGGTAGAGCTGTTCCTCGTCGGGGATGTAGGCCGACCAGGCTCCGCAATACACGCCCCGCTGCGAGGTGCGATTGGTCTCGACGTCGACCCCGCCGGAGCGTTTGGACATCACCAACTCACCGTCGAGCAGAACGTAGAAGCAGGTGGCCGGCTCGCCCTCCACGACGACGGGGCCGGTCTCGAAGACGCGGATATGCCCGTTCGCGCACAGCGTCTGCAACTGTTCGTCGGTCAGCGCCTCGAACAGGAACAGGGTCCGCAGTTCGTCGGGTAGGCATTTCTCGCCCATCGTCTTCTCCTTGCTGGTTACGCCTCGGCCAGGTAGCGGTGCACCAACATCACCGCCATCGACCCTTCGCCGACAGCGGCCGCCACCCTTTTGGCGGACTCGGCGCGCACGTCTCCTGCAACAAACACACCCGGCACACTTGTTTCCAGGTGGTGCGGCGGCCGGTCCAGACCCCATCCGGCCACGTTGAACAGGTCGGGTCCGGCCAGGACGAAACCGTGGTCGTCGACGGCGACGACCTCTTTGAGCCAGTCGGTGCGGGGCTCGGCGCCGATGAAGCAGCACATCCGGGTGGATTCGACGGTTTCTCGCTGCCCGGTCTGCCGGTCCTCCAGCACCAGGCCGGTCAGGTGATCATCGTCGCCGAGGGTGTCCACCACCTCGGTGCAGGTCCGGACGGAGATGTTGGGATTCTTCTCGATCTGCTGGATCAGGTAGTGCGACATCGACGCTTCCAGCGAGGGGCCGCGCACCAGCATGGTGACCGAGTTGGCTTCGCGGGACATGTACATCGCGGCTTGCCCGGCCGAGTTGGCCCCGCCGACGATGTAGACGTCCTCGCCTTTGCACTCTGAGGCATCCGACACCGAGGCGCCGTAGTAGACGCCCCGTCCGACGTAGTTGCAGGCGGGGTCGTCGGGGTTGTCCCAGCATCCGGTGACCTGCAGCTGGCGGTAGGAGACACCGGTGGCCAGGATGACCGCCCGCGCGGCGATGCTGCCGCCGTCCTCGAAGGTGATGGTGCGAGCGGTTCCTGCCTCGCCGGCCTCCAGCCGGACTGCCTTGCGGGTGGTGATGACCTCGGCGCCGAACCGCTCTGCCTGCCGGCGCGCCGACGTCGTCAGCTCGGCCCCGGAGACGCCGGTGGGGAAGCCGAGGTAGTTCTCGATCCGCGAGCTGCGCCCGGCCTGGCCGCCGGTCGTCGTCTCCTCGATCAGGACCGTCTTGAGCCCTTCGGACGCGCCGTACACCCCGGCGGCCAATCCGGCCGGCCCGCCGCCGATCACCGCGAGGTCGTACATCTCGAGCAATGGGTTGGTCGATAACCCCAGCATTTCGGCGAGCGCGGCGTTGGTCGGGTCGACCAGGATCTCGCCCTTCTCGGTGATGACGACCGGCAGCTCCAACCCGTCCAGGCTGGCGGCGTCGAGCAGTTGCTTGCCCTTGGGCTCGTCGGCGTTGAACGCCCGGAACGTGTGCTGGTTGCGGGCCAGGAACTGGCGGACCTCCCAGGACCGTTCGCTCCACCGGTGTCCGATCACCTTGGTGTGCGGGATGGCCCGGTCGCCGGTGGCGTGCCAGGCCTCCAGCAGGGCGTCGATCACCGGGTAGAGCTTTTCCTCCGGCGGATCCCACGGTTTGAGCAGGTAGTGGTCCAGATCGACGACGTTGATGGCGTCGATCGCGGCGTGGGTGTCGGCATAGGCCGTCAGCAGGACGCGCCGCGCCATCGGGTAGACGTCCATCGCTTCTTCGAGGAACTGGATGCCGCTCATCTGAGGCATCCGGTAGTCGGCGACGAACACTGCGACGGTCTCGCCGCGCAGCTTGAGTTCGTTGATCGTTTCCAGCGCGTCCGGCCCGGATTCTGCCCGGACGATCCGGTATCGCTCGCCGTAGTGGCGGCGAAGGTCGCGAGCAACAGCGCGCGACACGGCCGGGTCGTCGTCAACGGTGAGAATGACGGGTTTGCGGGGCTGGGGAGCGGGTCCAGTCATCACTGTCCAGTATGCGCCGTATGTCCAGTGCTTATTAGGTGACGCTTGCCCGGTTCGCCTCGGTACTAAGGTGAGGTCAGCACGGCTGCGCGACGGTTTTGGAGTAGCGCGCCGAAGCGGGTATCGTTGATCGGCGGTGCGGTATCCGTGCCGACTCTTGCGTGCCCTGTCCTGGAACTTCTGGAATTTCCTGCTTCCGGCTCACGTTTTGCAGTCGGGGCGAAGGCTGCCCGACTGTGAGCTCCTGTCATGCGACCGGTGCGAACAGAACCAACAATGCAGGATCTGAGAGGTTATGGCCAAGAAAGACGGTGCCATCGAGGTCGAGGGCCGCGTGGTCGAGCCCCTGCCCAATGCGATGTTTCGCATTGAGCTGGAGAACGGACACAAGGTGCTCGCTCACATCAGCGGCAAGATGCGGCAGCACTACATCCGCATCCTTCCCGAGGACCGGGTGGTAGTGGAGTTGTCTCCCTATGACCTGACTCGGGGTCGCATTGTGTACCGGTACAAGTAAGCCCGACCGCGACAGCACAACTGACAACGACGAGAACTAGAAGGATCGAACAGCCGTGAAGGTGAACCCGAGCGTCAAGCCGATCTGCGACAAGTGCAGGGTGATCCGCCGGCATGGGCGGGTCATGGTGATCTGCTCTGATCCGCGCCACAAGCAGCGGCAGGGCTAATAACCCCACCGCTTGCATCGGCGAGCATCACAACACAACTAAATGATGACCTCCCAGTACCACTGAATAGATTCGCTGTTCAGCCACGCCCGGAACGGAGGCCGGGCCCCGACACAGTCGGGAACGGACTGGGAACAGACCTCCGCATAGAAGAAGGAATCAAAGCCCTGTGGCACGTCTAGTGGGCGTGGATCTCCCGCGCGATAAGCGCATGGAGATCGCGCTGACCTACATCTACGGCATCGGCCGTACCCGTTCTCAGGAAATCCTTGACGCGACCGGTATCGACCGGGACCTGCGCAGCAAGGACCTGACCGACGATCAGCTCACGCAGTTGCGTGACTACATCGAAGCCACCCTCAAGGTGGAAGGTGACCTGCGTCGTGAGGTGCAGGCCGACATTCGTCGCAAGATTGAAATCGGCTGCTACCAGGGCCTGCGGCACCGCCGCGGCCTGCCGGTGCGTGGCCAGCGGACCAAGACCAATGCGCGTACCCGCAAGGGCCCGAAGCGCACCATCGCCGGCAAGAAGAAGGCCAGGTAACCCCGGATGGCACAAGCAAAGAAGGGCGGCGCTGCACCCAAGAAGGGGCAGAAGACCCGTCGCCGGGAAAAGAAGAACGTCCCGCACGGTGCTGCGCACATCAAGAGCACGTTCAACAACACGATCGTCTCCATCACCGATCCGCAGGGCAATGTCATCGCCTGGGCGTCGTCGGGTCACGTCGGCTTCAAGGGCTCGCGTAAGTCGACCCCGTTCGCCGCGCAGCTGGCCGCCGAGAACGCCGCCCGCAAGGCTCAGGAGCACGGCGTCAAGAAGGTCGACGTGTTCGTCAAAGGCCCGGGTTCGGGCCGTGAGACCGCCATCCGCTCGCTTCAGGCCGCTGGCCTCGAGGTCGGCGCGATTTCCGATGTCACACCGCAGCCGCACAACGGCTGCCGTCCGCCCAAGCGGCGCCGGGTCTAGGGAGGACTAGAAAATGGCTCGTTATACCGGACCCGCAACCCGCAAGTCGCGCCGTCTCGGCGTCGACCTGGTCGGCGGAGATCAGTCGTTCGAGAAGCGCCCCTACCCGCCCGGCCAGCATGGCCGCGCGCGGATCAAGGAGAGCGAATACCGCCAGCAGCTGCAGGAGAAGCAGAAGGCCCGCTTCACCTACGGCGTACTGGAGAAGCAGTTCCGCAAGTACTACGAAGAGGCGAACCGCTCGTCGGGCAAGACCGGTGAGAACCTGCTGGTGATCCTGGAGACCCGTCTGGACAACGTCGTGTACCGCGCCGGCCTGGCGCGTACCCGCCGGATGGCTCGCCAGCTCGTCAGCCACGGACACTTCACCGTCAACGGTGTCAAGGTGAACATCCCGAGCTACCGGGTGTCGCAGTACGACATCATCGACATCAAGGACAAGTCGCTGAACACCTTCCCGTTCGAGCTGTCGCGGCAGACGGCCGGGGATCGCCCGATCCCGTCCTGGCTGCAGGTCGTCGGTGAGCGCCAGCGGATCCTCGTGCACCAGCTGCCCACTCGTGAGCAGATCCAGGTCCCGCTCGCCGAGCAGCTCATCGTCGAGTTCTACTCGAAGTAAGAAAGACGTCCGCGGGGCAACCGTCCCGCGGATCACTTAACGGCATCAAATAGCGGGTGCCGAGAAGGAGATACGAAATACCATGCTGATTTCTCAGCGACCCACACTGAGCGAAGAGGTCATCGCCGAAAATCGCTCCCAGTTCGTCATCGAGCCGCTGGAGCCGGGATTCGGTTACACCCTTGGCAATTCGCTGCGGCGCACGTTGCTGTCGTCGATTCCTGGCGCAGCCGTGACGAGCATCCGCATCGACGGTGTGCTGCACGAGTTCACCACGGTGCCCGGCGTGAAGGAAGATGTCACCGACATCATCCTGAACCTCAAGAGCCTGGTCGTCTCCTCCGAGGAGGACGAGCCGGTCACCATGTACCTGCGCAAGCAGGGCCCGGGTGAGGTGACCGCCGGTGACATCGTTCCGCCTGCCGGCGTGACGGTGCACAACCCCGACATGCACATCGCGACCCTGAACGACAAGGGCAAGCTCGAGGTCGAGCTTGTTGTCGAGCGTGGCCGCGGCTATGTGCCGGCTGTGCAGAACAAGGCCTCGGGTGCCGAAATCGGCCGTATCCCGGTCGATTCCATCTACTCGCCGGTGCTGAAGGTCACCTACAAGGTGGAGGCCACCCGCGTCGAGCAGCGCACCGACTTCGACAAGCTGATCCTGGACGTCGAGACCAAGAACTCGATCAGCCCGCGTGACGCCCTGGCGTCGGCCGGCAAGACGCTGGTCGAATTGTTCGGTCTGGCACGGGAACTCAACGTCGAGGCCGAAGGCATCGAGATCGGCCCGTCGCCGGCCGAGGCCGATCACATCGCGGCGTTCGCGCTGCCGATCGACGATCTGGATCTCACGGTCCGCTCGTACAACTGCCTCAAGCGCGAGGGCGTGCACACCGTCGGCGAGCTGGTCGCCCGCACGGAGTCCGATCTGCTGGACATCCGTAACTTCGGCCAGAAGTCGATCGACGAGGTCAAGATCAAGCTGCACCAGCTCGGTCTGTCGCTCAAGGACAGCCCGGCCAGCTTCGACCCCTCCGAGGTTGCCGGCTACGACGTCGCCACCGGCACGTGGAACAGCGATGCCAGCTACGACCTCGACGCCGACCAGGACTTCACCGAAACCGAAGAGCTCTAAGCCCAACATCTCGAAAGAGAACCGTCCCGGTCCTACCTGATACGGGGGCCGGCCCCATTTAGGAGATAGTCGCAATGCCCAAGCCCACTAAGGGTGCCCGCCTCGGCGGTTCGTCCTCGCACCAGAAGGCGATTCTGGCCAACCTGGCTACGTCGCTTTTCGAACACGGCCGGATCAAGACGACCGAGCCGAAGGCGCGGGCGTTGCGGCCGTACGCCGAGAAGCTCATCACCCATGCCAAGAAGGGCGAACTGCACAATCGGCGTGAGGTGATGAAGAAGATCCGCGACAAGGACATCGTGCATGCCTTGTTCGCCGAGATCGGGCCGTTCTTCGCCGATCGCAACGGTGGCTACACCCGCATCATCAAGGTCGAGGCGCGCAAGGGCGACAACGCCCCGATGGCGGTCATCGAGCTGGTGCGCGAGAAGACCGTGACCTCCGAGGCCAACCGGGCTCGCAAGAGCTCGGCGGCCAAGGTCGCTGCGCCCGCGCCTGCCGCGGCCGAAGAGGCTCCGGTCGAGGAGATCCCGGCTGAAGAGTCGGTCGCCGAGGTCCAAGGGGCGGAGGCCGTCGAAGAGGACACTGCCATCGCCGACGCTCAGACCGCTGAGGCTGCCGACGAGGTCGCGCAGGAATCCGCCGAGGATTCGGACGCTGACAAGTCCTGAGGCTGTGAAAACGAACCTGCCCGTCACCGAGTCCGGTGGCGGGCAGGTTCGTCTTCGCCTCGACATTGCCTACGACGGCACCGAGTTCACCGGCTGGGCTGCGCAGGAGGGGTTCCGCACCGTTGCCGGTGTTCTCGAGGAGTCCCTGTCAACGGTGTTCCGGACCCAACTGCGGGTGTTCGGGGCCGGACGAACCGATACCGGTGTGCACGCGAGCGGTCAGGTCGCCCACCTCGACGTGCCCGCCGATGCGCTGACCCACGCCTACCCGCGGCAACCCCGGCCGGACGAGCCTGAGTTCCGGCCGCTGGTTCGCCGATTGGCCCGGTTCCTGCCCGAGGATGTGCGGGTTCGTGAGATCGTCCGCGCGCCGGCCGGATTCGATGCCCGTTTCTCAGCGCTGCGCCGGCACTACGCCTACCGGCTTTCGCTGGCACCCTATGGTGTCGAGCCGCAGCTCGCGCGCTACGTGACGCCATGGAACAAGCCGTTGGATATCGAGGCCATGGCGACGGCATCGCGCCATCTGTTGGGTTTGAATGACTTTGCCGCATTCTGCCGGCACCGGCCCGGTGCGACGACCATCCGCGACCTCCAGCGCCTGGACTGGGTGCGGGAAACGGCGGGCAGGAGCGAAGCGACTCGGGGGGCTACCGGTGATCTGGTGACCGCCTACGTCAGCGCCGATGCGTTCTGTTGGTCGATGGTGCGCTCATTGGTCGGCGCGCTCCTGGCTGTGGGGGAGGGGCGTCGCGAACCATCTTGGTGCGCAACGTTGTTGAGCGCAGAGTCACGCTCAAGCGATTTCGCTGCCGCGCCGGCCCGCGGCCTGACGCTGACCGGGGTGGACTATCCGGCCGACGACCAGCTGGCCGCGCGCATCGGGGTCACTCGCGACCTGCGGACATTACCGAAACCTTAGAGCTTTCCGGCCACGAAATCAGCGGCCTGATTGATCATCCCGGCCTTCTGGTAGGCGGCCGCGAGGTGATCGGGCCAGTTGGCCTCCCAGGTATCCGGGTCGGCCGGGTTGCAGATCGGATCGGCACCGTGGCACAACTCGATCGTCCGGTCCTGATACGCGGGGCTGAAATTCGTGATCGGACCCAGCCACTGGGTCCCGTTGCCGAACAGGGCGACTGCGGCAATATGACTGTCGGCGTCGGCGGGCATGGGATTCTTGAAGCCCATGATCGGGATGGGAACCGCCAGCACCATATCGGTGGCTGCTGCGCCCAGCGAGTAACCACCAAGGACCAAGCGGGTATTCGGGCAGTTGTTCATGTTGTAGGCAATGCGATTGCTGATGTCGTTGGCGCCGATGTCGACCTGATTGTCGGCGGGATAGTTCACGGCGTAGACGCCGATGTTCTTGTGCACCCGCGATCGCAGCGCGCTGACGAACGCTTGGCCGATGACCCCAGTGCCGGGGGATTCGAGGCGGCCGCGCGCGAAGATCACCTCGACATCAGGACATGGTGCGGCGCCGGCCGTCGGCACTGTATCTGGCAGTGCGGAGGGGGCCATCAACATCGCAAGTGCCGCAACCAATGTGGCGGCCGCACCGGTGGCCGTCGCTCGGATACGCATCATTTAGAGCCGGTCCGCCGTGAATTGGGCGGCCTGATCCACCAGGCCGGAACCGATGTAGGCGTCCTGCAGGTGTGAGGACCAGTTCCCGACAAGGGTATTGGGATCGATGCCGTTGCAGATCGGGTCGTCCACGTTGCATTGGTCGATGGTCTTGCCGCCGTAGAGCGGGTTGTTGGACGCTGACACCGGGCCGAAGATGCTGCGGGTGCCGTTGCCGAACAACACCACGGCCGCGACATGGTCGGCGACTCCCGGGGGCAGCGGGTTGTTGAAGCCGAACTGGGCTTGAGTCGCCCCCACGACGACGTCGACGACTGCGGCGCCCAGCGAGTACCCACCCGGCACCAGCCGGGTGTTCGGGCAGTTGGCTGCCATGTACTGCATGTGCTTACTCATGTCGTTGGCGCCCGGCACAATGTCCCAGTCGGCGATGTAGTTGACCCCGTATACCCCAACGCTCTTCGGAGTTTTGGCGCGTAACGCGTCGACGAATGCTTCCCCGATGCGGCCGATACCCGGCGGTTCGAAGCGGCCGCGGGCGAAGATGACCTCGGCGTCGGGACAATCCGCGGCCGTGGCTACAGCAGTCGGCAATAGCGAAGCAGCAACGGACATTATCGCTGCAGCACTGCTCAGCACCGCTGTGACGCGCATGCCAGCCATCGTAGCCGAGGCTCCAGGACTGCTGGCAGCAAATAAAATCGCGGGGCTACAGCAGGCCGGCGAGGAACCCGGCAGCTTGCGCAGGCGCGGGTCCGCTCTCGTAATCGGTGTGCGCGAACGGATTGCGGCCGCGCGAGCAGATCGGATCACCGTCGTTGCACAGGTCGATGCCCTTACCGGCGAAGGAACCGCCGGCCGAGGTGATCGGAATACCGAACTTGGTGGACGGGTTGCCGAAAACCGCCAGCCCGGCGACCTTGTTGGCCAGGCCGCCCGGTAGTGGCGGTGCCGAGCCGATGTCGCCCACCTTGTTGCCCAACGGTGGTATCCCCACCAGCATGTCGACCACCGCGGCGCCCTGTGAGTAGCCACCGAGCACGAAGCGCGTCGACGGGCACGCGGCGGCGGTGGCCGCGATGTGATTGCTCGCATCATTGGCACCGTCGGCGGCGCCGAGGAAGTCGTAGCTGGCCGGGTAGTCCACCGCGTAGCTGCTGACCGTGCGGCTGCCGAGCTGGGCCTGGAGGTTGTCGGCGAGCGCCTGTCCGACGCGGCCGATGCCGGCCGGCTCGCTGGTACCGCGGGCGAACACGACCTCGACATCGGGGCATGGTCCGGCATGCGCAGCCGGAGCGACGGTGGTCGGTGTCAGCAGCGCCAGCGCCGCGGTGACGACAGCAGTCGAGGCAACCCCGAAGACCCGGGCAGGTGTCATGGTCGGCCTGGCCATGGTGATTGAAACCCCCTTGGTCGCTCGCACTGGGCTAATAGTCACCCGTGGCTAATAGTCACACAATGGGCTGGGAGCCCCAAACCGCAGCGACTACAGCAGGCCGGCCACGAACGCGGCGGCCTGGTTGGCCGAGCCGTCGTTGCCGTAGGCCCGGTGCGCTGGCACATCGTTGCCACTGGTGCAGATCGGATCACCCGGGTTGCACAAATCGATCGCCCTGGCGCCGTAGACCGGACTGCTGGTCAGCGGCAGGCCGACCTTGGCGGTGGGGTTGCCGAAGACCGCCAGGCCCGCGACGTGGTCGGACACCTCGGGCGGGAGCGGGTTGTTGAAGCCGATGGCCGGGAACGGGACCGAGGTGATGATGTCGATGATCGCCGCACCCTGCGAGTAGCCGCCGAGCACCAGCCTGGTGTTGGGGCAGTCGTTCACCACGCCCTGGATGAACGCGCTGGCGTCGTTCGCGCCGTCGGCGGCGGCCAGGAAGTCGTAGCTGGCCGGATAGTTCACCGCGTAGACACCCATCGAGCGGTTGCCGATCTTGGGCCGCAGGGCGTTGACGAATGCTTGCCCGACCCGGCCGATGCCTGGTGGTTCGTCGGTGCCGCGGGCGAATACCACCTGGACGTCATTGCAGGCGGCCGCCGCGGTCGGCAGCGCGACCGGGCTGACCAACGTAGCCATGCCGGCTAGGACGGTGGCCGCGACGGCCAGCAGAACACGCTTCGACGCAAAGGTGGAAGTCACATCTGGATGCTACCGATGAGAGGCCTGTTTCATTCCCGACGTTTGCTCCGCGTGGCGCGCGCTAGGCCCGGGCCGGGCTGGCGGTTTCCTCGATCGGCCCGGCGTCTGGCCACGTCGCGGCCGTTACCGCGGCGCTGCGATCACCCTGGCGGGCCAGCGCCAGGCCAAGTAGAACCACTACGCCGCCGACAGCCTGAGTGCCGGTGACCGCTTCGCCGAGCAGTATCCACGCCGAGATCACCGCGAAGAGCACTTCACCGAGGCCGACCAGGGACGCGAAGCTGGGCCGCAGCCGCGCCACACCGCTGATGCCCAGCGTGTAGGCGATCGCGGTGGCCACCACGGCCAGCATGAGCACCGGAACCCACCACGGGACGATCAGTCCGGCGACGTCGGCGTTGTTGGCGGTGAAGGTCAGCGGCATCACGCCGGTCAGGCCCAGCAGCCCGACGGCGACCGCACCGACCACCAGGCCGCCGGTGGCCAGGGTGATCGAGTTCAGGCCACTGCCGTCGGCGCTCACCTCGTCGGACATCATGAAGTAGCAGGCCGCGCAGATCGCCGCCGCCAGACCCCAGGCGATCCCCGCGGCATTGATGTGGGCGCCGCCGGTGAAGACATTGAGCACCAACATGATTCCGGCCACCGCGATTGCCACGCCCGCCAAGGTCATGGCGCGGGGGCGGCGCCGGGTGGTTCCCCAGATCCAGCCCACGACCAGGATCGGGGCGGTGTATTCGAGCAACAGTGCTACGCCGACCGACAGGTGCGAGACGGCGTTGTAGTAGCAGAGCTGCGCGCCGGCGATCGGAACAAGCCCGTAGGCGACCACGGTGCGGGCGTGTGCGCGGGCTTCCCGGATCCAGTCGGGTTTGACGATGGTGGCGAAGACCGCCATGACCAGTGCGCCGCCGGCCAGCCGGGCGGTGACAGCGGCGGTCGGGGACCAGCCCGCCTCCATCAGCGACTTGGCGAAGGGGCCGGACATGCCGAACGTGAACGCCGATCCGATGGCGAACAGCAGACCAAGACGAAAGTGGTCTTGGCCACGAACCGTCATCGACATCAGGCACCTCGTGTGTAATGAGTAAAATGATTGTTGGTCGTGACAGTATGTCCCAAGGGGGTCATGAGTCAAATGCTTTTCGTTCATGACACGGAGCTCACTTTGCGGGCTGCGTGTGCACTGGTTAACAGCGATCGCGTCGACGGCGAACAGCTGGCCGATCAGCCTGCCCTGGACGCCTACCTGAACAGCTACGGCTGGACCGGCCGGCGCGATCACGACGACGCCGAGGTGGCGGCGGTACATACGCTGCGCGGGCGGCTGGGTAGGATCTGGGCCGCCGCCGACGATGAGAACCGCGCTGTCGGGCAGATCAACGCGCTGCTGTCCGACACTCGCGCGTCGCCGTGGCTGACCCGCCACCCCGAGATGCCCGAGTGGCATCTGCACCTGGCCTCCATCCACGATCCGCTGGCCCAGCGAATGGGCGCCGAGATGGCGATGTCGCTGGCCGACCTGGTGCGCGCCGGCGAACTGCGCAGGCTGAAGATCTGCGCGGCCCCGGACTGCGGTGCGGTGCTCATCGATCTGTCGCGCAATCGGTCGCGCATGTTTTGCGATACCGGGAATTGCGGTAATCGCCAGCACGTCGCCGCTTATCGGGAACGCCGCTCCAAAGAGGGGTAGCGTCAGTCGTCATGCGCGCACGGGGGCGTGACATCGACATCGTGGTCTTCGGAGCCACTGGCTACGTAGGCAAACTCACTGCGGGGTATCTCGCCAGATCCCGCTCGGGACTTCGGATCGCGCTCGCGGGCCGGTCGAAAAGCCGCCTTGAGGCCGTCCGGAGTGGGCTTGGGGGCCGGGCCAAGAATTGGCCGCTGATCGTGGCTGATGTGGATAAGCCAGGCTCTGTGAAGGCGATGGCATCCCGAAGCCGGTTGGTGCTCAACGCGGTTGGCCCCTACACCCGGTACGGACTGCCGGTCGTCGCGGCCTGCGCAGACGCCGGAACTGACTATATCGATCTCACCGGCGAGGTTCCGTTCGTCCGGCGAAGTATCGATCAGAGTCATCGTCGGGCGAAGGACAGCGGGGCGCGCATTGTGCACTCGTGCGGATTCGACTCGATCCCTTCGGATCTCACCGTGTACGCGCTGAGTCAACGGACCGCCGTCGACGGGGCCGGTGAACTCGCCGAGACGACGCTGGTGCTGCGGGACTACTCCGGCGGCTACGCCGGCGGTTCGGTGGCGACGATGGTCGACCTCATGCGCCTGACATCCTCGGATCCCCAGGTGCGCCACATGCTCGACGATCCTTACAGTCTGAGCCCCGATCGTGACGCCGAACCGGATCTGGGACCACAGATCGATCTTCCGTTGCTGCCGGGCCACGAGGTCGCCCCCGAACTGGCGGGGTTGTGGACCAGTGGGTATGTGATGGCGCTGTACAACACGCGCTGTGTGCGCCGTTCCAACGCGCTGATGAAATGGGCCTACGGGCGCAGCTTCCGCTACAGCGAAACACTGATCATGGGTTCCTTCCCCGGTGCGGCGCTGGCGGGTGCGATGTTCAACGCCGGTATCGCCACCGCATCGCGCTTTGGCGGCCACTACCTGCGAATGCTCCCAACAGGTTTGGTCGACCGGATGACACCCGCGGCGGGGACGGGTAATGACATGGGCTCGCGTGGGCACTACCGGGTCGAGACGTATGCGACTACGACAACGGGGCGAAGGTATCGGGCCACGATCGCGCAACCCGCCGACCCCGGCTACTCGGCCACCGCAGTGCTGGCCGGGGAGAGCGCGCTCGCCCTCGTCGTGGACCGGGATCGCCTGCCCGACCGGCACGGGGTTCTGACACCGGCCTCCGCGATGGGTGATGTACTGCTCGACCGACTACCTGCCGCCGGGGTCAACTTCGAGACCGTCGGCCTGCCTTGAGCGGTCACGGCATGTAGAAACCGCGGATGTGGTGGTAGCGGCCGTATCCGAGCAGGGCGTTGGCGGCCTGTAGCCCAGAGACCACAGCGGCTTCGATGCAACCGGCATTGATGCCGCAGTCGGTCCAGTCGCCGGCGAGCACGAGGTTGTCGTAGCCACTCTCATCGGGGCGCAGCCGGTACTTGTCCGACCCCGGGACTGAGAGCACGTAGCGGTCGGACGGGTCGATGTTGACGCTGACGTGCTGGGTTTCCAGTGCGGCCGCACCCTTTCGGTCACCCGCACCGGATAGCAGGCCCCAGCTGAACCCGCCTTCGGTCACCGCTTTCGGCAGATACATCCCGACATGGCGGTTCAGGTAGTCAACGGCGTTGGCCAGCACGCGCTTTCGGTGGGTGGTGACGTACGCGGCGGGGTCGTCGGTGGTTGGCCAGTGGGCATCGAGCGCCCCGCAGAAGTACGCCACGGTCTGTGGTTCCTCCGACGGCGGCCACTGCTCGGCCCACAACGTCTGGCCCATCGACGCCCAAGTGTCAAACGGTGACACGTAGCCACTGGTGGTCACTCCGGGGCGGTGCCAGCCCAGCGCGGCTTCGGTCGGCCGCAGCCAGAGTTGGAATGACTGGGTGGCCACCGTGCGGACGTTGGTAGTCATCTCGTGCCACTCCGGGCGGTCGGCGATGAGTTCTCCTGCCACCAGTTCGACCATGCCCAACGATGTCGCCAGCACCACGTGGTCGAAGTCGGCGCCGCGGCGCAGAATGCGGGTCTCGACGTCCACCCGCTCGCCGAAGTGCGACTCCAGATCCGCTAAATCTGTTGTGGCCTTGAGTTTTTCGTAGCTGGGGAGGGCAGGGAACACGGGCAGTCCGTCGGCTAAGATCAGCGGCTCGTAGGTGTCGAGCCCGTCGGCGAGTTCGACCTGCCGACCCAGGGTGATCGCGTCGATACGGTGCCGGTGAGCGTCGAGGTGCAGCGCGTCGAGGCGGTGGAAGAACTCGAATCGGACTCCGCGCCGGCGCAGCGCCTGATAGATCGGTGCGATGATAACGTCGCCCATGCCCGCGGTCATCTTCCAGAAGAACGCGCCCTTGTACTGGAAGAGCGCGATTCCGGTGAGTAAGACAGCCACCCCGGCGGCGAAGGTCGGGCGGGTGAAATCGCCCTCTTCGTAGCCGAACACCATGTCGTACATGCCACGAATCAGCGGGAAGTCGAGGACATCGGGGTCCGCTCCATGACGCAGTAGCCAGGCGCTGTATTCCTCGTCGTTGATGGCACGGAAGCCGGCGGGGTCGGTGATCAGCTGATCGGCGATCAAGCCGCGCGTAGTGGCCGCCAGCAGTGACATCAACAGCCACATGCGCTTGTGCTCGGGCCGGCGCTCGTAGTCGAGTGCTTCCCGCACCGCGTCGAGCGCCTCGGTCAGGAACCCCGCGGCCGAACCCTCGGCGGTGCGGGGTTCGATCAGGGCGGCCAGCGTGGCCAGCGCCGCCCGCCGAACCGCGGCGATCCAATCGGCCGACTCCGGCTCCGGGCTGACCGACAGGGTGAGATCCTTACCGCTTGCCGCGCTGAGTGATTCGGCGAAGTCCATCAACAATCGCAGGGCGCGAGCGGCGAAATCGAGCACGGTCAGTTCGCGTCCCGTTGCACCCGGTTCGCCGGGCAGCTCGGGGGTGCGGCTGAACTTGCCGGACCAGATCAGCCAGTCGTCACCGAAGCGGTCGGCCATCCCGAGTTCTTCAGCGGGGATCAGCGCCTGATCCCAGGTTCGGACCGGGCAGCCTGGATCGGTGTTCTCCCGGTCCAGCTCGGCGTAGCACTCGCGCAGCAGCGCGAAAGCGTTCTCGTAGGAGCCCAGCCAGATGTGGAGACCGTGTTCCTCGATCCGGTTGTGCTCGCCGCGGCTGGAGGCACCCTTGCCGCCGAGGCGCCAGCCTCGCTGGTACACAGTGATCGACTCGAAGCGATCTTGCCATTGGCCGTCACTGAGCCGCCACGCAGCACTGAGCCCGGCCATGCCCCCGCCCAGAATGGCGATCCGGCCGCGTCGGCGTATCACTCCAGTAACGCGCGGGCGCGCGCCAGTTCGGGCCAGTCCTGGTCGGCGCCGATTCGGCTCAGCGCCTCCTGCAGGGCAGGGTGCGCCGATTCGCCGATGAGTTCACAAGCATCGGCGGCGCAGCGCAATTCGAATACCGCAGCACCCTGATCGCGAGCCACCTCGATGGCCTTCTGCAGGCCGGCGCACCGCGCATCGGGATCGTCGAAAGTGTGGGCCAGGACCCGGAGTAGTTCGGCATCGTAGAAATGTGCGCCGGTGGCTCGGGTCGTCTCGAGGGCAAGCTCTGCGTGTTGGCGGGCCAGTTGCCGATCACCGATAGCGGTGAGCAACCGAGCAAGAACACTTTCATAGGATATGACGAACGTATTCAGCTCTGCTGCACGCCAGCTCTCGACGATCAGGGTCAGGCTGTCGATATGGGGTTGCAACACAGCGGGATCGGTTTCTCCCGCGGCCAGTGCGATTCGAGCGGCGAGTGTAGCTCGGTTCGACATCGATACCATCGTCCACTCACCCAAGCCGTATTTCTGCGCGTGGTCGCCTATTTCGTCGATGATAGCGGCGGCAAGATCCAGTTGGCCCGCTTCGATGCGTGTCGAGGCCTCTCGTGCCCGCGTGTAGCAGGTTGTGGTCGCGTTGTGCGGGAATCGCAATGTGCTGCACCTGCCCGCTATCCGGGCGAAGGTCGGTTCAGCTGCGTCGAGATCACCCTGAAGGAACTGGATGAAGCCCAATTCGGCGTACATGCCGGCGATGGGGTCGTTTGGGGCGTACCACATTTCCGCCATCTCGGGCGCGCCCGTTCGATCGAGCAGCTCTGCGGCGGCCTCCAGTGCAGAACGGGAAGCAGTGAACTGCCCGCGGAACATGGCAAGTGCCCCTGCCACTGCGTTATAGGCCGCCGTGGACCAGTCGGACTTCCCTTCCAGCGCGCGGAGAGCCTCGACGAGCTCCGTTGCTTTATCCAGGCGGCCGCGGGCGGTGAAGTAGTTCAACAGTGCGCTCAGCGCGCCGGAGAGCTCAAGGCCTGGTTCGTTGCCGATCAGTTCCAGACATTGTTCGAATTCGACGACGGCTTCGGCGCTGGTCTGTCCGCTGGCCGCTGAGGCGAGGAAGCCCCGCTCCAACCGAATGGTCACCTCGTGCCGATCGCGGTCGCGACCGGCCGGAATGTTGGCAATACTCTCCAGCGCCTTGGTGAGGTGGTTACGGGCTTCGTTGAGCGCACCCCGTTGGCGGGCTTCTGAGGACGCCCGCTGATAGGCGGTAGCGGCTTCGTCGAATCGCTCCGCCCGCTCGAAATGGTGCGCCACCAGCGGCCATTCGGGTGTTCCGCCCGTTGTGGGGTCGGCCAGGACGTCGGCGATGCGGTGATGTGACCGGCGCCGGACGCTGGGGGGTGACAGTTCGGCGGCCACCTCGCGGAGCAGCTCGTGCTGGAAGGCCCATTGACGCTTGCCCACGGGCCGAAGCACCCGGGCTCGGTTGAGATCGTCCAGGAGTGCATCGATCTTGCGCCAGCCGACCCCGGTCACCGACGACAGCAGGTCACGGTCGAAGCGGCTGCCGATGAGTGCGGCGGCTTCGACGACCAGCAGTGAGTCGGTAGTCGAACGCAACCGTGCAACCAATGTCTCGTACAGGGTGTCGGGCACCTGGGCCTGATCGTCGAGATCCTCGGATCGGAGCTTGAGTTTGGCCACCACTTCTTCGATGAACAGCGGCACGCCATCGCAACGCTCCTGCACCGCTCGCCTGGCATCGAGTCCCATGTCGGGATGGAGCGCCCGAATCAGTGCCTCGGACTCCTGGGCCGCAAGCGGTTTCAGGTCCAGCTCTTCGACGAACCCCCGCAGTGGGGGCACGCTTCGCCCGGTAACCACGACCAGTAGCCGGTTGTCTGCCACCCGCAGGAGGGAATTGATGATGCTGATGGTGTCTTCGTCGTACCAGTGGATGTCCTCGGCCACGATCAGGGCCGGACCGGCCCGGACACACGCCAGTAGGTAGTCCTTGACGGCTGCGGTGATCTGGTCGAACCGTGCGCCGGCGTTGACGGTCGCGGGCTGATATCCCGCGTCTGGGGTGATGCCGAGTACCGGCGCCAGCAGCGGCACCGTCGTCGCGGGGTCCAGCGACCGGTTCTGGACCTCGGCTTCTAACCGGCGCAAGCGGTCGGGCGGATCCGAGTCGCGTTGTATCTGGCAGTGCCGCTCGATCAGGCGTCGGACCGGGCGTAACCCGATGTCGGTGTGGAACGGGGACCCGAACAGCTCGAGGACGGTGGCATCCGATTCGCGTGCCATGTCGATGACGGCGCTGGCCAGTCGGCTCTTGCCGATGCCGCCCTCGCCGCGCAGGAGTACACCGCGGGTGGTCAACGTACCGGCGCTGGCTTGATCCCACATCTCCCGCAGCGCAGCAAGTTCACGCTCCCGCCCGACTATCGGGCCGTAGGTCTTACCGTCGAGATCCCGCTCGGCGGTCACCCGATAGTGGGCGAGCGGACTGTCCATACCTTTGACCCGTTGCGGCGGGCATTCGGCCATCTCGAAGTTGGCGCGCACCAGCTCTTCGATGGCGGTCGACACCGAGACGGTGCCCGGTTGGGCCAGGCTGCAGATCCGGGCGGCCAGGTTGGCGCCGAGGCCGTAGACGTCGTCTTGGTCGATGTCCAGGAACACCACACCGCGGTGAATGCCGACGCGGACGTCGATGTCGAACCCGAAGCGGCGCTCGGCGCGGGCACTGAGATCAGCGACTTCGCGGACGATGTCGAGCCCGGCCAGCACGGACCGATGGGTGTCGTCCTCGTGTGCCTTCGGATGCCCGAACACCGCGAGGAGCCCGTCGCCCTTGATCGAACCGATGTGACCCTCGTAGTGCGCGACGATATTGCCGACCACGTCGCGGTAGCGTCCGACGACGGTGCGATACACCTCGGGCTCGATGCGCATGGACAGTGCGGTGGAGTCGACGAGATCTGCGAATAGCACAGTGAGCCGCCGTATTTCACCGCTGCCCACCGGTGTGGCGAGCAGCTCCTCGGCGTCCGGGTTGGTGCGGTCGACAGCCAGCACCTGACCAGCGAGCTCGTCGGCGGTGGCACGGTCGCCCTCGTTGATCGCCCGGACTGCGCGTTCGAGAAGATCGTCGATGGCCGGACTGGCAGTCACGCGAGCCTACAAACCGACGGTGACCGTCACCGTTTCGGATTCGCGGCCGGCGCCGTCTGCCCGGCGAAGGCGCAGGGTGCCGGTGTAATTGGCACCGGTGAACTGGTCGTCGGTCAGGATCAGCTGAACCGACGTCGCGTTGGCGACGAGTACCGGCGGATCGAAGCTTATTGCCTGCAGGGGAATTCGGATATCCGGGTGGCCGACTCGCTGGAAGGGCTTTGTGATCGACACTGACCGTTGATAGGCGCGTTGCGGAACGTCGACGGGGTCGGGTGGTATCGGCTTCGTCGAGGTGGGTTGCAGGCACCACGACGGGCCGGCGAGTGCCACCTGGACGGCGCCGGCATATGTCCGCATATTCAGATCGAGCAGGTTGTGAATCAGGCGGACCCACCCGTCGATTCCCCACTTGCCCGCGTCGTCGCGCCTGGCCGCGTCTTGAGCGATGTCATTGATTTGGTCGAAGTACCCCCGGACGACGCCGGCCGGACGCTGGAGGTCATGTCGCGGTGCACTCATGTGCTTCCCCCTGGCTTTCCCGGGGTCCGTGGAGTTGTCATGGCTTGGAGGTATTTCCACGGTGTACTGACGAGCTCGCTACTGACACGTGTGGTGTAGTCGGCCAGGTCGGTCATGGTGAGGCTGCCGGACAGCCACTTCTGCGTGACGTCGAAGTAGTCATTGGTCAGATCCTGCGCGCACTCGGTCCACGCATCGACCGCTGCTGGCACGAAATGGGTCATCGCCGTCGCCGCCGGTGCCACTGTGGTGTCGGGATCCTTGCCAGCCTCGTCTTCATTCCTCGGGTAGTAGAACGGCTTGCGGCCGGGGCGCTTCTTGGCCGCTGCGCCGATCAAGAAGTCGACCGATGCCGTTCCGTATCCGCCGATGCATACGAGTTTTCCCTGTGCGAACGGGGAAAGTCCGCGAATATGCACGACCTTTCTGGTCGTAACATGAACGCCGCGCTTCTTGGGGTCGCCCGACGTCGACTTCATGTTGATGAACCCCCGGTCGACCAGTACCTTCCCGTCCCCGGTGGAGAAGTCTGACTTGTCGAGGTCGTAATCAACTGATGCTTCGAGCTTGCCGGCCCGATAAGGGTAGAACTTCAGCGGTGTGGTGATTTCCTCACCGAGCATTCTGATGGTCTCGAGAACCCGCCGCCAGCCGTCGGGCAGGAAGTCCGGCTCCTGGCCTTCCATCCGCACGAAGAGCGCCGGGTAGTCATCAGCCCAGTTGAACGGGTTGACGATATCCATCAGATCTTGGAGAGAGACCTCATCAGAGTCGAATTCGGTATCGACGACCACCGATTCCAGGCCATCCACCCGTACCACCGCGGTCTTGCATACCGGTGCCTTGAGCGGTTTGTCGGTCCGGATATCGGCTTCGGCCTTCGCGCGCACGGCCTCGTTGAAATCCCCGGCCCGGGTGAAGCTGCTCGAGACGTGTTGCACAAAGGACTCGCGTACCGCTTCGCCGGTATCCCGGCGAGCCTTGAGCGCGGTTCCCGTCGGTGCAATCGCGGCAAGGGAATGGTTGAGTGCCGGACCAAGTGTGCCGTCGGGTTTCTCGAGGTCGGGCAGCGAGCAGCTGGGCGCGACCTTCTTCAGCCGTGCCGAGGTTGATATGCCGTACAACAGCCGAGCCTTCTGGGGCGCGCTCAGTCGCTGGTTTCGCCCGTCGGCGGCGGCGATCCGTTTCAGGGCCTCGGTGAGATTCGGCTCCTTGCCGGCGTCGCCGGGGAAGTACCGCCTGACCAATTCGTCGTACCAGCCGGCGTTGCCGGCCGATCCGGGAAGCAATTTGTCAGCAGCCGCCAACAGTTGAGGATCGTCTTGTGCGTTGACGATGGCCTGATCGATCGCACCGAACACTTCAAGGATGTCGCGAACTGAATCCGCGCGAGTTGATTCCGCTGATGCCATTGGCCGCCCCCAACCCTGTTCTCGCAGCTAGCATAACGTGATTGCGCGTCAATAAGCGAGACAATTCTGACGGGGGCACAGTGGACGGTGGCAACAACGGTGATATCCACGATGTGCCGTGGGCGTCGATCTTCGATCCGACGGCCAACGTCCGGGCGCTGACTGCCGTTCAGGCAGAAGGCTTTCGGGCTGCCAGCGAACTCGTCGATCGTTTCGTTCGGATGGTCGCGACCCGCCCCGACGGCAGCGCGGCAACAGTGCGGCAAGCCTCCCCGCTATCTAACGAGCAACGCGCAGATCTCTTGGGTGCCACCGACGTAGAACCGCTGATCAGGTCATGGTGGGCGATGGCGGGGCAGTTCCTGATGGGCGGGGCGCCGCAAACTTCGCCGCCCACTGCAGCGATCTCACCCACGTTGGATTTCACCGGCTCCGCGGCGTCGGGCAGGTTGGAGTTCGAAACAGAGGCTGGCCTTGCAGCAACTGCTGAGGTGTGGCTCCATAACTCCGCTGATGGTGATATGGGTCGGATTCGCCTGCGGTGCAGCGAGTTGATGGCCGCCGACGGATCGGTCATCGAGGCCGCGGCATGTCGGATACATCCCAAGGCCGTTGCAGTGCCCGGACGCTCCAGTCGCGGTGTCGGCATCACGGTCAAGGTCGCCAAGAAGACCAAGCCCGGCCTGTATCGCGGCACCTTCTTGGTCGAAGACCGCCCGGATTTGTGGCTGCCGGTGGCATTGACCGTCCGTCCTGCGTCATGACAAGCGTCGCGGACCGCTCGGACCTGACCGAAGCCGTGGAGACCAAGCTTCGTGAAGTCGGCAGGGCGGTGCGGCGCGCGATGCTCGATGCGATGCCCGACGGTGAACCGGTGCAGTGGTTGTACGGCCCGATGCGGGAATACCCGTCGCGGGTGGGCAAGGCGCTACGCCCGGCGCTGTGCTTATCGGCCGGCCGCGCCTTTGGGGCGGCCCAAGAGGATCTGATCGGCATTGCTGTCGCAATCGAGTTGCTGCACAACGCATTTCTGGTGCACGACGACATCGCTGACGGAAGCGAGATGCGCCGCGGACGACCCACCCTGACCGCGCGGCACGGGATGGCCGCCGCACTCAACGCCGGCGACGGCCTGGCTATCGTCGCCAGCCAGGTGTTGCGCCGGGCGACCCGCCGGCTTGACCGGGACATCGCCGATCTGGTGCTCGAGGAGTTCGACATCATGGCGATGCGGACCCTGGAGGGCCAAGCCACCGAGCTCGGTTGGCAACTCGACTGCGTGGAGGATCTGCGGCCGGCGGACTATCTCGATCTGATCATGCACAAAACCTGTTGGTATACAACGATTTATCCGTTACGGGTCGGCGCGATCGTGGGGTCGAACGGTGCGGCGGATCTGTCGCAGATGATCCGGTTCGGCTTCCATTTCGGTGCGGCCTTCCAGATCCGCGATGATCTGCTGAATCTAGTGGGCGACGAGCGCGACTACGGCAAGGAGATCCTGGGCGACATCTTCGAGGGCAAGCGCACGCTGACCCTGGTGCACCTGATGGCCAGCGCCCGCGGTGCTGACCGTGATGTGGTCCGCGACTATCTGCGCCGCAGCCGCGCCGAGCGTTCCGAGGACTTGGTTCGCACCATCCGCAGGTTGATGGACGACTATGGCAGCATCGATTTCACCAGCGAATACGCCGAGGGCATTCTGCTGGTTGCCGAGGAGTATTTCGAGCAGGCTTTCTGCGACGCCCACCAGGGGCCCGACTTGGACTTCCTGCGCTCGCTGGTCCCATACGTATGGGAACGTTCGCGGTAGCCGTCAACGCGAAGAGCTACGGCTGTTGATGAACGGAATCGATGCCACGGCAACTGGTCTAGCGTCACGAGATGGCCGGCCGCCCTTCGCTTCGAGCTCAGTTGAGTGCGCAGCGTTTCCTGCTGCGCCGCCTGGAATATGCGGTGCTGGGCCGGCCGATGCCGCAGCGCCACGACCCCCTTCGCACCCAGAAGCTTTCGCTGCTGGCCGGCTGCGCGGTCGCGGCCGGGATGTTGGTGCTCGACGCGATCCTGGGGTTTTCCCGACCTGACGGAATTGCCAGCGGCGCGGCCCTGGTGATGTCGCGACAGTCGGGCGCCTTATTCGTCCGCGTCGATGACCAGCTGCGGCCGGTGGCGAACCTGACATCGGCCCGCCTGATCCTGGGGGCGCCGGCGACACCGCAGGTCATCGACGAAGGCGCCCTGGCGAACGTGGCCGACGGACCGATGTTGGGCATCCCCGGGGCGCCGCGCACGCTGGGGAAGGTGATCGCGTCCCCGGACTTGCGCTGGGCGGCCTGCAACGATTCCGGTGGACGGACCACGGTGGCAGTCGGAGATGACGCGGCCTCGGTCGCCTTGGACCCGCGTGCGGCCGTCGTCGTCACCGTGGCACGCGGCGATGGGTCGGTCTTTCTGCTCTATGACGGCAAGCGCGCGATGATCGACCCTGGTGACCCCGCCACCGCACGTGCGTTGCACTTGGACGACGATGCTGTCGTCCGAAAGGTCTCTCCGACGGTTCTCAATGCGATTCCCGAGGTCCCGGCGATCGGCCCGCCACACATTGCAGCGATGGGGCAACCATCACCGATCACCGGCTTGCGGGTCGGTACCGTCCTGCGGGTCATCAGAACGGACGTGCCCGAGTACTACGTTGTGCTTGCCGGCGGGCTTCAGCGGATCGGTCGGCTGACCGTCGATCTGCTCCGGTTCGCCGACCCTGCTGCCGCCAGTGATATTGGCGAAGTGCCACCCGAGCTGGTCGCACGAAGCCCGCTCGTCGACGCCCTGCCGGTGGCCACCTATCCCGATGAAGCACCCCTGCTACGCAACACCGACGAAAATCTCTGTGCGACATGGCAGTCCGGTCGCAGCGGGATCACCATCGGTCCGTCATCGGCAGCCGATCGTGAACCAGTCGCCCTGGCCGGATCCGACGGTGACGGGCCCGGCATCGACTTCGTGCGGATGACCCCTGGGCACAGCCTGGACGTCACTGATCCGAGCTCGGGCGCGCGCTTTCTCATCACGGACGCGGGAGTGCGCTTCCCCGTGCATGATTCGGCATTGGCCGCACTGGGGTTGGTTGAGACGTCGACAGTCGCACCGTGGGTAATCGTGGGTGCGCTGCCCGGCGGTCCCGATCTCACGCGCGATGCTGCGTTAGTCCGCCGGGACGTCCTGGGGCCGCCGCCGTAGCCGGACCGAGGCCGCCGCGAGCAGACCGGCCAGACACAGCGCTGCACCGGTCGCCGCCACTGCATAGGGACGGTGCGGTGGCAGCTCGGTTGGTACGGGCGCGTCCGGCGGACGGGACGCGGGCGGTGATGTTGACGCCACCTGGTCACTCAACGCGGCCAGCGGATCGACGACACCGTTGCCGACCGCGGCGTTCCATCCGCCGGCAGGGTGGTGGGCGGTGCTCTCGATGCGGGTCATCACCTGCCGCGCCGACAGCCGGGGGAATCGCGCCCTCACCAGGGCCACCACGCCGCTGACCAGCGGAGCGGCGTAGCTGGTCCCCGATATCGGCGCCTGGCCTGTCGGTGTGGGCATTGTGCCGATCACACCGTCGCCGTCGGGATCGAGGGAGATGACGTGTTCGCCAGGTGCAGCTGTGTCGACCCACGGACCGTTGAGGCTGAACTGCGATGGCGTGCCATTCGAGTTCACCGAGGCGACGGTCAGGACGTAGTCCTCATACCACGCCGGGCTGGCGATCACGGTGGGTTGTGCGGCGGTGTTTTGACCGGGGCACTGACCGTCCCCGCCGACATTGCCGGCTGCGGCCACCACGACCGCGTCCTTGGTGTCGACCGCGTACGACAGCGCGGCACCGAGTGCCCGGTCATCGAGCATCGACTCGGCGCAGGCCACCGACGAGATGTTGATCACCGATGCGCCCATATCGGCAGCGGTGCGGACAGCCATGGCCAGGGTGGCGACGTCGCCGAACCCACGGCTTGATGGGTCGGCGAGTGGTCCGAACTTGTTGCTGGACTGCCGGATCGCAATCAACACGGCGTCGGGGGCGATACCACTGAATCCCGTCGGATCGGTCCGATCGGGTGCGGCCGCGATGATCCCGGCGACGACAGTTCCGTGCCCGTCGCAGTCTTGCCTGCCGTCGCCGCTCGAGACATAGTCGCCGCCGGCGATGACGCGGGACAACCGACGGTGTGCTGCGATCCCGGTGTCGATCACCGCGACCCGCTGTCCCGCGCCGCGGGTGAGCCGCCAGATCGCGGGCATATCGAAACCCGCTAACTGGGTTGCCGATACGTCGGCACCGTCAATGGGCAACGGCACTGCGCAGGCCTCGCGCTGTTCGGTCGGCTGGGACGGTGCAGGAGGTGCCGGCGGCGGCAGAAGTGAGTTGTCGATTGCCGGTGGGATGACTGCGAACGCCGGGGGTGCGCAGTGCGGCAGGGCGAGCAGCACGACCGCGGTCATCGTCGCGCTCAGCCGCGGGCCGCGGCCGGTCATGACGGCCCGATCCCGGGCAGCGCCGCGAACATCCCAGCCGCAGCCGCCGCGGAGGGGACGACCGCCGCGCTGACCGACACGTCGAGCACGGCGATCGCACGCAGTACTGCCGGTGATAATCGGCGCTGCCTGGATTGCCCGAACCACACCACCGCGATCCCAGCGGACAGCAGAGCACCGCAGAGCCAGGGTGCGCACACCGGAGCCTTGACTGCGCACAGGGCGATCAGCGATGTCGCCGCAACGCCGGACGACATCATCAGCGGGATAACACGATACGGATCGACCTGCCGATAACACCTCAACAACAATGCCGACCCGATGACCGCGATGAAGCTCGTTGCGACCGCAGGCCGGTCCGCAGTCGCTGCGGTGACGACAGCGCCAAGGGCCGCCGCTGCAGCCCCCGTCACGGTGAGCGCGCTCAGCCGATGATGAGCGGTCCTCGTTGTGCGATCGATATCGGTATCGGACAGGCCCGCCGTCGACAACCCGTGGATCGACAGCCGCGCAGACACCGTCAGCATCGCTAGCGACGCCGTCGCCAGGATCGGGCCGTCGGCTGTGGTTGGCCACCAGCCGGCCACCGCACCCACTGTCGCTGCCGCGGCCGCCATCGCTACCGCCGCCAGCGGAAGAAAAACCAAAGGCGCACAGTCCAACAGCCGCCAAGCGACCAGCGAGGTGGCGGCGCTTGCCGACATTGCCAGCAGGAAGCCGGGAGGACCGGGCTGGCCCGGAACGGCCAAGGCGGCGGTCAGGCCGGCGAATGTGGTTGCCAGCACGCCGAGCGTTGTGGCCAGAGTCGGGTCCCGACGCACCACCACCGCACCGGTCAAGGCCAGTGAGGCCGCCGCAGCGCTGATAGCGGCATGGCGAGCGGCATTCGGGTCCAGCATCGCGCGTCCGAGCAGGGTCAGAAGCACTGCTGTCGCCCAGCCCAGCACAATCCATCCCGCTCTGCGGTTGGCTGCTGGCCACGGCGGCGGCGTCAAGCCTGCCACCGCGTCGACGACGGCGGTAGTCAGGTCGAACCTGATCACCGGGGCGCGACGATCCGCCGCCGCGGTCAGGATCAGTAGCTCGCCGTCGGGAATCGAACATTGGGCGAGCGTCGCCGCCATATCGAGCGCCTCCCCGGACGCCCTGGTCAGGCGCGGTTCGGCGTTGACGAAGTCGTCCTTGCCGATGAGGTCCACGACGGCGGGTATCAGCTCCGTGATCGGAACATGGGCAGGCAGCGTGAAGTCCGCCTCGTGATCAGCGGTGCGGATCGACACCTGGCACATCTCGTCGGTTGCAGCCATGACAGCGGACGCTAGCCAGCGTCCGGAACGGCCGAACTCCGTTGTCCACAGGTGAATTGCCCGGCGGTGCTGGCGGTGTCTACCGTCCCTGCATGAATCGGCCCGCCCGGGTGGCTCCGCAGTTTCCGATCAACGATCTGGTGATCGACACGCTGCCGTGCCCACCCTCGACCGGCGGGGTATCCCGATTTGTGCCCCTGCTGGGTCTCGGCGCGCTGATGGGCATCGGTGCATTGGTGTGGGGGTCGGGCATGGTCGCGCGCGGCCCGTCCGCGCTGGTCTTTCCGGCCATGATGCTTGTGTCGGCAGTGGGGATGGCGATGCACGCCGGCGCCCGGCGGGCCGGAGGCAGCCTCGACCGACAGCGAAAGCGGTATCTGGCCGGCCTCGGTCGCCTCAGCGAGCAGCTGTGCGAGGCCGCGCAATGCCAGCGAGCGTCGCTGCTGTGGACACATCCGGCGCCATCGACGTTGTGGACGCTGATCGGCGGGCCGCGCATGTGGGAGCGCGGGCAGGCGGACTCGGACTTCTGCCACGTCCGCATCGGGCTCGGCCGGCAGAAGCTGGCACGCCGCATCGTGGTTCCACCCGTCGGACCAGTCGACGAGCTGGACCCGGTTACCGCTGATGCCTTGCGGCGCTTCGTCCACTGCCACGCCATCATCGACGATGCACCCATAGCCGTCGCCCTCGGCGAGATGCGGGTGCTTCACATCGGCGGCGACGCGCAGAGCGTCCGCGCTCTCGCCCGGGCGATGCTCTGCCAACTGGCTGTGCTGCACAGTCCCGATACCCTCATGATCGCGGCGGTGGTCGGACCGGGCCGCCGGCAGTACTGGGATTGGTTGAAATGGTTGCCGCACAACGTGTGTCCGTATCGGGGCGGACCCATGGTGTACGAATCCGTGGCCAGTGTCCAGCCCCAGCGGCGCCACGTCGTGCTGATCGTGGACGGTGCCGACCACCGAAGCCTCGTCAGGACCGGAGTGATCGTCGTCGTCCTCGGGAACGACACCGATGACGCCAACGCACTGCGGCTGCACGTCGACGGTGGCCAGCTCGCCGTGCGCACCGGTGAGCACATCGAGGAGTTCGCCTCCGCCGACGGTGTGACGATGGTGCAAACGCAGATCTGCGCCCGCCGCCTGGCCCGGCATCGGACCACCGGCACTGGGCCCGACGAACTCCAGCGCTGGGTCAGCGCACTGGCTGTGAAGGATCTCGCCCCGTTGCGGATTGCACTCGGTACCTCGGCGGACGGTGATCTCGTCCACCTCGACATCAAGGAGGCGGCCGACGGTGGGCACGGTCCGCACGGGCTGTGCATCGGCGCGACCGGGTCGGGGAAGTCCGAACTGCTGCGCACCATCGTCGTTGGGATGATCGCCCGCCATTCACCCGACGATCTCAACCTGGTGCTCATCGACTTCAAAGGTGGTGCGACGTTCCTTGGCCTGGAGGGCCTGCCGCATGTAGCCGCCGTCATCACCAATCTCGCGGACGAGGCGCACTTGGTGTCGCGGGCGAAGGAGGCGCTCGGCGGCGAGATCCAGCGTCGTCAAACGCTGTTGCGGCGTGCGGGCAATGTCGTCAATCTCGGCTCCTATCAACGCCATCGGCGGGCCGATCCTACACTTCCGGCCCTGTCGACACTGTTCATCGTCGTCGATGAGTTCGCTGAACTGCTCACTCACCAGCCGGATTTCGCCGAGTTGTTCACCATGATCGGGCGCGTTGGCCGGTCACTCGGCGTGCATCTCCTTCTGGCCAGCCAGCGACTGGATGAGGGACGCCTGCGCGGCCTGGAGTCCCACCTGTCCTACCGTGTCTGTCTGAAGATCGCGACAGCCGCGGAATCCCGAGCCGTGCTGGGCGTCGCGGACGCCGCCGAGCTCCCCGCCACCCCAGGGGCCGCCATCCTTCGCACCGGCGACGGCCGCCTGATCCGGTTCCAGGCCACCTATCTTGGCGCCCCGTTGCGTGACCACGCCACAACCATGCCCTCGAACCCGGCCGTGCGACTGTTCACCTCGGTGCCCGCCGCGCCACCGGAGATCGGTCACAGCATCAGCCGGACCGCGCTGGACGTAATCATCGACCGGTTCCGTGTCCAGGGCAGTCGGGCGCATCAAGTGTGGTTGCCGCCGCTGACGCGGTCCCCGCACCTCTCGGAACTGGACGGTGCCGGCGGGGGAGAGCTCAGCGCGGTGATCGGTCTGGTTGACCAGCCGTTCGAGCAGCGGCGGGCGCCGCTGGCCGTCGAGCTCGACGGCGCCGGCGGCAACGTCGCGGTTGTGGGTGCACCGCAGAGCGGGAAGTCCAATGCGGTGCAAACCGTGATCACCGCGCTGGCCGCGCGCCTTGATCCACAGCGGATCCAGTTCTACGGCCTGGACTTCGGCGGCGGCACACTCGAGGGGCTGCGACGTCTACCTCACGTGGGATCGGTCGCGACCCGTCGGGAGAAGGAATTGGTGCAGCGAATCGTCAGCCATGTCGGCGCGATCTTGTCTGCTCGTGAAGCCCGCTGTGACGCCGACACATATGGTGATGTCTTTCTGGTGGTGGACGGCTGGTCGACCGTTCGGGAGGAGTTTCCTGATCTCGAGGCGACGATCACTGGGCTCGCTGCCCGCGGCTTGTCGTTCGGTATCCATGTCATCCTCACCGCGGGACGGTGGGCCGACATCCGGCCGGCGCTGAAGGATCAGATCGGCACCAGAATCGAACTGCGGCTGGGTGATCCGATCGACTCCGATGTGGACCGCAAACAGGCTTCGGCGGTCCCGATCGGCAGGCCAGGGCGGGGCATCACTCGCGACGGTCAGCACTTCCTGATTGCGAAACCGGATGATGTCGAAGTGGCTCATGCAGGATCGCGGTGTGCCCCGCCCGTTCGGTTGCTGCCCGCACTGGTTGAGCATTCCGCTGTCGTCGACGAAGCCGGCGACGACACGCAGCGGGTACTGCTGGGCCTTGGCGAAGACCGGCTCGAACCGGTTGCTCTCGACTTCGGCCGACAGCAGCACCTGCTGATCCTCGGCGACCCCGACTGCGGGAAGACCGCGACGGTGCGGGCGCTGTGCGGCGAGATCGTGCGCGTCGCGACGGCCCGGCCGGCATCGTTGTTCGTCGTTGACTATCGTCGTGGTTTGCTCGGACTTGCCGAATCGCAGCAGATGCTCGGCTACGCATTCTCTCCCAGCAGCCTCGCTGATCGATTGCCCGAGCTGATTGCGTTGTTGCAGAGCAGATTACCGGCCGGAGCCACCTCGATCGAGCAACTCAAGACCAGGTCATGGTGGGCCGGGCCGGAGATCTTCGTCGTGGTCGACGACTACGACGTCGTCTCGGCGACATCGCCGGACGCACTGGGTCCGCTGCTCGCGTTGCTGCCGCATGCCACGGATATCGGACTGCACCTCATCGTGGCGCGTCGGTGCGCTGGATCCGCGCGGGCGATGTTCGAACCACTTCTTGCTCACCTTCGCGACAGTGGTTGCGCCGGGCTACTGATGAGCGGAAGCGCCGAGGAGGGCGGGCTGATCGGCCACCACCGCGCGGTGGCGCGGCCGCCGGGGCGCGGGATGCTGGTGACCCGCTCGGCGGCGCAACTGGTACAGGTGGGCTGGTGCGCACCGTGATCAGCACGGTGCTGGAGATCGGCCCAGCGGCAGTGATCCCTCTTCGCGGGTCGATCGCAGCGGAGCTGGTAGCCGCGGCACTGGCCGGCATCGACGATACGACGGTGTTGTGGCAGGAGCGGCCGGTCGGCGTCGCTGATCTGTGGCGGCAAGTCATCGCAGCGAGCGTCGAAATGGGCTGTGAATCACTAACCGTCGTGCATCCCTCATGGTGGCCGCAACATCGGGTGGAACGTATCGTTGCCGCGGCGGCGACAGTCGTCACGGATGTCCGCGCGCTGTCGCGATCGGCGGTGATCGCGGGCAGCGACCTTGCTACCGTGGTCGAGATCGCCGACGACGTCGTCGCGATCACCACCCTGGCCGAGTCGCCAGTGATAACGGCCCGTACCGACGACCCGGGCGATATCGCTCAGTCAATCGAGACCGATTCTGGCGCAAGGGTGCTCATCGACGCACCACCAGGAGTAGCCGGCGCGGCCGAGTACGCCGGTGCGGTGAGCGCAGCGCTGCGTCGGCGCGGCGTGGTCGCCCAACTGGCCGGCATCGGTGATGTGCCGCCGCCGGCGTCCGCGGTCGAGCCCGTGGCGCCGGCGACGGCTCCGCGCCGCTGGCGGGTTCCGGTACTCGCGGCGGCTTCGGCGACCTTGACACTCTGTGCAATTGGTGCCAGCGCGGCCCGGGGCCAGGCCCCGGCGCCGGACGCCGTCGATATCATCGAAGGCCGTGTCACTCTGCGGATCCCTCCGCAGTGGCCGCTCACTCGGATCACCGCGGGGCCGGGATCGCGGCGCATCCAGGCCAGCTCGCCTACTGAACCGAATGTCGCTCTGCATGTCGCTCAATCCTATGCTCCCGGTGAGACATTGGATCGGACAGCGGATGTGTTGCGGCAGGCGGTCGACGAGCAGCCTGACGGCGTGTTCGTCGATTTCAATCCCGCCGACCGCCGTGGTGGGCGCCCCGCGGTCACCTACCGGGAGGTCCGGATCGGCCGGGACATCCGGTGGGCGGTGGTGCTCGACGGCTCGACGCGGATCAGTGTTGGATGCCAGAGCGCTGCGGGCCGAGAGGACAGCATCGCCCAGGTGTGCGAGCGGGCTATTGAGTCGGCTCGCGAATCGGTGGGAACCAATGGGGGCAGCTGAACGTCGAATCTATTGTCAGCGTGTACAACTCAAATGGAAGGACGGACCGTGACGACTCTGAGTGCCGACTTTGATCTCATGCGCACCGCCGCCGCGGCTGCCGATACGCGCAACGACGAGATCCGAGTGTTGTTGCAGGGCTTCATCACCCGAATGGAGTCGGTGCCGCCGACAGTGTGGGGTGGGCTGGCGGCGGCGCGGTTCAAGACCGTGGTCGCGCACTGGAACAACGAGTCCACCAGGTTATCCAATGCCCTGGCCGCGATCGCCGACACGATCCGGAACAACGAACACGAACTGCGTGAGGCGGCGCAGCTACATGCGCGGCGCATCGCCGATGTGACCGCAGATCTCTAGCGAAGGAGCGCGACTGTGGACCCTGTCCTTTCCTACAATTTTGCCGAGATCGACGCGGCGGTACTTGCCGATATCCAGGGCACGTCAACCCGCCTCGGTGCTGCACTCGATGATCTCAGCCGGCAGATCGCACCGCTGCGGGAGGTGTGGACGGCCGATGCCGCGGCCGCCTACCAAGCCGAGCAGGCGAGTTGGCAGCAAGCCGCTTCCGCGTTGCACGACATCCTGGTGCGCCTGGGTACCGCGGTGCGCGACGGAGCGGCCGACGTCGCCGATGCCGATCGTCGCGCCGCCGGCATGTGGGGCTGATCGCCCACCCGAACTCTGTGCGGCCTCGGCGGAGGAGAGCCGTTGGGGCCGCACAGTCACTACCGCGCAGTGCCCAACTGTGCGCACGCGCCGTCCCGGCATCATGGCAACCCCCACCATGATGTCGGGGCGGTCGCGTCGGCCCTCCACGGTGGTGCAGGCCTCGGTGTTCTGCATCGGGCGCATCACCACGCCCAATGTGGCGTACCGTGACCGCACACGCGCCGGTCGGGACGACCGCGTGAGGAGTGTGATCGCCGATGGGCATATCCAGAACACCGCGGACCGGAGCCGGTGGGCCGCGGCCGTCGGCGCTATTGCGTGCGGTCCACGAGCTGTTCGTCGCCGGTGAGGTCGACGCCTCGTACCTGGAATCCAGCTCATTGCGCCCAATCGTGGCCAAGAGCTGGCAGCGCAGCCTGGCCAAGGGCGTCGACCCCGACGCTGCGGCGCAAGCCTCGCCGGTGGGGGAGGAACTGGCCCGGCTGCGTGAGGCGCATCCGCTGGCCCCGGCACTACCGGTCATCCGTCGACTGCTCGTCGATGACGCTGCCGGTTCCGGGGTAGTGGTCGCGGTGACCGGCGCCGACGGCACCCTGCTGTGGGTGGAGGGCGACCGCAACGCCCGCCGCCGCGCCGAGGCGATGAACTTCATGCCCGGCGCGGACTGGAGTGAACGCGGCGCGGGCACCAACGCGCCAGGAACCGCCCTGGCAGTCGATGCTGAGCTGCAGATTCACGGCTCCGAACACTTCTCCCGGATGGTGCAGCCGTGGAGTTGCACGGCGGTGCCCGTCCACGACCCGACCACCGGCGCACTGCTCGGCGCCCTCGACCTGACCGGCGGATCGCGGGTCGCCACCCCGCAGGCGCTGGCCCTGGTCCGCGCCACCGTCGTCGCCGTCGAAAGCCACTTGGCTCTGCTTCGGCTGACCGGAGCGGCGGTCGAGGTGGCGCCGCGGCGTCCACGGCTGGCGGTGCTCGGTTCCGAGCGGCCGCGGTGGCTGGTCACCGACGAGTTCGGGCACCTGCGTGCGACTCAGCTGACCGGCCGGCACGCCGACATCCTGGTGCTGCTCAGCCGGCACCCCGAGGGGTTGAGCGCTGATCACTTGGCGATGCTGCTCGACGACAAGGACCTCGACGTGGTGACAGTGCGCGCCGAGATGTCACGCCTGCGAAAGGTCGTCGGCGCGGAGGTCATCGACTCACGGCCCTATCGGCTGCTGGTTCCGATCACCACCGACATCGGTGAGGTGGACGAGGCGCTCGACGCCGGCGACGTGACCGCCGCCCTCGATCGCTATCCGGGACCGCTTCTGCCGCAATCGATCTCACCGGCGGTCGGCCGACTCCGTACCGAGCTGACGATGACGCTGCGCGCCGCCGTGCTGGCCACCGGGGACCCGGCGGTGCTGCGCCGCTGGCTGAACAGTCCCGACGGGCGGGACGATCGGGACGGCTGGCGAGCGCTGCATGACGGCACGCTGCCCGGCTCGGTGCAGCAGGCGCAGGCCCACGGGAAGCTCGCCGGACTGGACATCGACCTGGCCTGAAGGTTGCACGACTGCGTGCAACCGTGCTGCAACCCCGTACTGCCTAGTTTCAGTGACGACCGACACACTTCGTCGTCTTGAACAGGCAGGAGAATGCCATGACTGTATATGCGAGGCCCGGGGCGGAAGGCTCCGTGATGTCGTTCGCGGCCCGCTACGACAACTTCATCGGCGGCGACTGGGTCGCGCCGGTGGGGGGTTTGTATTTCGAGAATCGGACGCCGGTGACCGGCGAGGTGTTTTGTGAGGTGGCCCGGTCCACTGAGGCTGATGTCGAGTTGGCCCTGGATGCCGCGCACGCCGCCGCACCGGCCTGGGGCAAGACCTCGGCCGCCGAACGCGCGCTGATCCTCAACAAGATCGCCGATCGTATCGAAGCCAATCTGGAGAAGATCGCTGTCGCCGAATCCTGGGATAACGGTAAGCCGGTTCGGGAAACGCTGAATGCCGATATTCCGTTGGCGGTGGACCACTTTCGCTACTTTGCCGGGGCGATCCGCGCCCAAGAAGGTGCGTTGAGTCAGATCGATGAGGACACGGTGGCGTATCACTTCCATGAGCCGTTGGGGGTGGTGGGGCAGATCATCCCGTGGAATTTCCCGATCCTGATGGCGGTGTGGAAGTTGGCGCCGGCGTTGGCGGCCGGTAATGCGGTGGTGCTCAAGCCTGCCGAGCAGACTCCGGCGTCGGTGCTGTATTTGATGTCGTTGATCGCTGATCTGTTGCCCGCTGGTGTTCTCAACGTGGTCAATGGGTTTGGTGTGGAGGCCGGTAAGCCGTTGGCGTCCTCGAACCGGATCGCCAAGATCGCGTTCACCGGGGAGACCACCACCGGGCGGTTGATCATGCAGTACGCCTCCCAGAATCTGATCCCGGTCACGTTGGAGTTGGGTGGTAAGAGTCCCAACATCTTCTTCTCCGACGTGATGGCTGCCAACGACGACTATCAGGACAAGGCGTTGGAAGGCTTCACGATGTTCGCCCTCAACCAGGGCGAAGTGTGCACCTGCCCGTCGCGCAGCTTGATTCAAGCCGATATTTATGACGAGTTCCTGGCGATGGCCGCCATCCGCACCAAGGCCGTACGCCAGGGTGATCCGTTGGACACCGAAACGATGATCGGGGCGCAGGCCTCTAATGATCAGCTGGAAAAGATCCTGTCGTATATCGAGATCGGCAAAAGCGAAGGCGCCAAGGTGATGACCGGCGGTGAGCGCGCCGAGCTTGGTGGTGATCTCAGTGGCGGTTACTACGTGCAGCCGACGATCTTCACCGGCAACAACGCCATGCGGATCTTCCAGGAAGAGATCTTCGGCCCCGTCGTGGCGGTCACCGCGTTCACGGACTACGACGACGCCATCGGCATCGCCAACGACACCCTCTACGGGCTGGGTGCGGGGGTGTGGAGCCGCGACGGCAACACCGCCTACCGCGCCGGCCGCGATATCAAGGCCGGCCGGGTGTGGACCAACTGCTACCACCAGTACCCCGCGCACGCGGCCTTCGGTGGTTACAAGCAGTCCGGCATCGGCCGGGAGAACCACCTGATGATGCTGGATCACTACCAACAGACCAAGAACCTGCTCGTCTCCTACTCCAACAAGGCCCAAGGCTTCTTCTGATGAATGACTTCGGCGCACATCCCGCGGCTCAGCAACCGGAACCGCACCGAAATCACAAGGCACTCCACCACAACCACGTTCACGAAGGACAACAATCATGACTCAGACACTTGGCACCCCCGCCACATCAACGACCACCGACACCATGCGCGCTGCCGTCGTCACCGAATTCGGCGCGCCTCTCCAGGTCGTCGATGTCGACCTGCCCACCCCCGGCCACGGCGAAGCCTTGGTCAAGCTGGAGACCTCGGGGGTGTGCCACACCGATCTCCATGCGGCCCATGGTGATTGGCCCGTCAAGCCGGCGCCGCCGTTCATCCCGGGCCACGAGGGCTATGGCACCGTCATCGCGCTTGGCGAAGGCGTCACCGACCTGGAACTCGGCGACAAGGTCGGCAATGCGTGGCTGTGGTCGGCGTGCGGCAGCTGCGAGTACTGCCGCACCGGCTGGGAAACCCTGTGCGAGAGGCAGCAGAACGGCGGCTACAGCGTCAACGGCAGCTTCGGCACCTACATGCTGGTGAATGCGGCCTACGCCGCGCGGATTCCCGACGGTGTCGACCCGCTTGAGGTGGCACCGATCCTGTGTGCCGGCGTCACCGTGTACAAGGGTCTGAAGGTCACCGACACCCGACCTGGCCAGTGGGTGGCGATCTCCGGCATCGGCGGCCTGGGACACATCGCTGTGCAATACGCCCGTGCCATGGGCCTGCGTGTGGTGGCCGTCGACATCGACGATGCGAAGCTCGCCCTTGCCGCGCGGCTCGGCGCGGAGGTCACCGTGAACGCCAAGACCTCCGACGTTGTTGCGGAAGTCCAGAAGGCCACCGGCGGCGTGCACGGCGTGCTCGTCACCGCCGTGCATCCGCAGGCGTTCGGGCAGGCGATCGGCCTGACCCGGCGTGGTGGAACCATCGTCTTCAACGGCCTCCCGCCCGGCGATTTCCCGGCACCGATCTTCGATATCGTGTTGAAGGGCTTGACGATTCGCGGCTCGATCGTCGGCACTCGTCAGGACATGGCCGAAGCGCTGGACTTCTACGCCCGCGGCCTGATCCATCCCACCGTGGAGGCGGCCAGCCTCGACGACATCAATGAGGTGTTCGGTCGGATGGAACGCGGCCAGATCGATGGCCGCGTGGTCATCGACTATCGCTGATTCCCCAGCACCTCGCGCACGGCTTCGATACCGACCAGGCCGATATCGTCACGTCGGATCGTCGCCCACCGCCCCGGCGTCATGGCAAACCCCACCATGGTGTCGGGGCGGCCGCGTCGGTCCTCCACCGTGGTGCCGGTCTCGGCATACGGCAGCGAGCGGGTCACCCCCAAGGAGGCGGCATTGTCATGCCAGGCGCGGGTGACGGCCAGGTCGGCGTCAAAGCCGGCGAAGATCAAGTGCAGTGCGGCCTGGCGGAGCTCCTTGCCGAAGCCCTGCCCCTGATGCGCGAGACCCAGCCACGAGCCGGTGGTCAAACTCCGGTTCTGCGGAAAGTGTTCTGCGTCGTCTCGGCCCGGTTGCGCCAGTAGTACTGCAGGCTGTTGCGTTCCAATTGCGGTGACGGCACGTCGGTCCACGGTTCGCTGAACGGCATGGTCGCCGGATCGTGAATCCCGTTGGCCGCCAGGGTGGCCAGCTGCACGCCCAGCTCGTCGCTGACAGAGCGCAGCGTGACCCGCGGTGTCACCACCTGCAGATCGAATAGTGGCCAGATGTGCGCCATGCCTGCCATCGGACCACAGTTCAAACGGGTCTCGAAAGCGATTTTCGCTGCTCGCGGCGGTTGCCGGGGCTGGCCATCTGCGAAGATGCCAGATGATGAGCACACCTAACGGACCCCAGTCGGTCTTCAGCGTCGGCAACACCGGAGTCAGCGAGGCCGGCATCTCGCTGGACCAACAGGTGCACCAGACGCTGGTCGACCACCGCGGCGTGGTGGAGATGCCGGCCTACGCGGTGATGGCCGAATCGGTCACCAGCGGCGCGTACTGGTACACGTTTGCCGAGCCCGTCGCCACCGTGCAGTCCTGGCTCGCACTCACCGCCGGCGCCCGGCCCAAGGTGGGGGATCGGCTGCATGCCGTGTCGGCGATGGCCCACCGAGATGACGCCCATGGCACCGCCACCGTGACCATCACCACCGGAAACCACGACGTCGTCTGCTCGGGAGTGGCCCGCGCCGTGCGGGTCGGCCGCAGCACCGAAGCGCTGCGGGCGCTGGACAAGGACGCCATCGCGACACCGGTCGAGACACTGCCCGCACCGCCCGACGTCGACACCACCGTCTCGACCATCGACCCGGACTGGGATGGCCGGCGCATCCTGGCCGCGATCAGCAGCGGCGATATCGCTCGCGGGCCGCTGTGCGAACTGCTGGACATGACCGTCGCGATCGAGGACGAGCCGGTCATGACGGTCACGCCGCAAGCGTGGATGGCCAACCCGCTGGGCGCCATTCAGGGCGGCGTCATCGCGTCGCTGATCGGTCAGGCCTGTTCCCTGGCGGGCCAGGCCCACACCAGCCCCGGCGACCGCTACACCCTGGCTGACCTGTCCGTTTTCTACTTCCGGTCGCCTCCGGTCGACGGGCGGCCTCTCACGCTGGCCACCACCACCGAGCGCGTCGGCCGCCGGATGGGGACGGTGGCGGCGACCATGACCGACGCCGTCGGCACCCGTTATGTCCGGGCTGTCGCCAACATCGCCTACGAGCGGGCAACGGCGTTTTGACCTGCCCGGATCGTCGCAGGTAAGCTGCCACGTTGGCGTGCGGTACGCCGCGGTTTCGCACCGTGGCGTAAGCCGGGTTCTCGGGTCAGTGTTGGTCGCCGAGAAGTAACCCCCCACCGTCGCGTACCGACCGGCACCCGGGTCATACCGGGACCAACCCGAGAAGAAAAGAAGGTAGCGCTGTGTCTACGTACACGCCGAAGGCGGGTGACACCACGCGTTCGTGGTACGTCATCGACGCCACCGACGTGGTGCTCGGCCGGCTCGCCGTTGAAGCAGCTAAGTTGCTGCGCGGCAAGCACAAGCCGACATTCACGCCGAATGTCGACGGTGGCGATTTCGTCATCGTCATCAACGCCGACAAGATCGCCGTCAGCGGCGACAAGCTCCAGACCAAGATGACCTACCGTCACTCGGGTTACCCGGGTGGTCTGCGCTCCCGCACCCTTGGGGACGAGATGGTCAAGCACGCCGACCGTGTGGTCGAGAACGCCATCGTCGGGATGCTGCCGCACAACAAGCTGAGCCGTCAGGTGCAGAAGAAGCTCAAGGTTTACGCCGGCCCGGATCATCCGCATGCCGCGCAGCAGCCGATTCCGTTCGAGATCAAGCAGGTGGCGCAGTGAGCGAGACGACAGAAGACACGACTGAGGTCGAGGTGACTGAGGTCGTCGAGGTGATCGAGACCCCCGAGGACACTGAGGTCGTCGAAGTGGAGTTCGCCGCCGAGGCCACCCCGCGTGCCCCGATCATCATCGACCGTCCCATCCAGACCGTCGGCCGCCGCAAGGAGGCTGTGGTTCGGGTTCGGCTGGTGCCGGGCACTGGCCAGTTCAACCTGGACGGCCGCACCCTGGAGGCCTACTTCCCGAACAAGGTGCACCAGCAGCTGATCAAGGCCCCGCTGGTGACCGTCGACCGGGTCGACAGCTTCGACATCTACGCCCACCTCGACGGTGGCGGCCCCTCCGGTCAGGCCGGTGCGCTTCGCCTCGCGATCGCCCGTGCGCTGATCCTGGTGCAGCCCGAGGACCGGCCGGCACTGAAGAAGGCTGGCTTCCTCACGCGTGACCCGCGTGCCATCGAGCGCAAGAAGTACGGCCTCAAGAAGGCCCGCAAGGCGCCGCAGTACAGCAAGCGCTGATCTGCCGCGTATCCCTACGCAACGGCTCGCCGGGTGTCGTCCAGTTTCCACTGGAGGCGCCCGGCGATTCGTTTGTGGGCTGTGTCACAGCCCAAACGCCCAGCTCAGGGTGCCTGTGAAAGATCGATTGTTACGTTTCGGTTTGAGTACTTGGCGCTTCGGCAACGCTCCTTGAAGCCGGCGGCAACGTCGGCTGCCCCAGGTAGGAGTGACCTCTAGGGGTCGGTGTCCACCTTCGGGGCTGTGTGGTGATAGGTCCCGCAGCTCTGATTCCCTGCTCACCGCAGGAAGAAACTCCCTGCCAATCACAGGAAGAAATGGAGCGAACATGAACATCATGACGAAGATGGCCGCAGGTGCAGTTCTCGGCGGATCGCTGCTCGTCGTGGGTGGTTTTGGACTCGCGAACGCGGCTCCGGAAGCCCCCGGGATGCCCGAGGCGCCGCAGCCGGCTGCCGGCGAACTGCTCAACATCGGACTCACCGTCAACGGCGAGCAGGTCGGCACCATCGAGAACGTCTCGCTGAATAATGCGCAGACTCTGGCCTCGAGTGTGTGCCCGAGTGACGACCTGTCGTCCAAGCTGCCGCAGCTCGCCACCAACCAGATCCAGACCGTTCCGGTGTGCGCGAGCAGCACCGCGGGTGTGAGCTACACGTTCACCACCAGCGGACCGGGTAGCTCGGACGTCGCTCCCGCCCAGAGCGGCCATGGCATGTCGGGCATCGGCGCGACCGCCACGTCCCCGGCGCCGGCGGCTCCGTCCGCTCCGTCGATGGCGCAGGGCCAGTAACCCCAGTTGGCTCACGCTGCCCGCACCTAGACCTGGTGCGGGCAGCGTTTTGCTATGCCGGCGTCTCGGTGCAATGTCGGTTTGGCGGCGACATGGCGGTTAACCTCATCGGTTGTGTCTTGAGCCGGGAGTTATGAGAGGTTTGTCCGCATGGGTCGACTGTTCGGGACCGATGGGGTCCGAGGCGTCGCCAACCGGGAACTGACCCCTGAGCTGGGTCTGGCGCTGGGGGCGGCCGCGGCGCGGCGGCTCGCTGCGACGAGAAGCTCGGGGCGAAGGGTGGCGGTCATCGGTCGCGATCCGCGTGCCAGCGGGGAGATGCTCGAGGCGGCGGTGATCGCGGGCGTCACCAGTGAGGGCGTGGACGCGCTGCGCGTCGGAGTCTTGCCCACCCCGGCGGTGGCGCACCTGACGGGTGCCTACGGTGCCGACTTTGGTGTGATGATCTCCGCCTCGCACAACCCCATGCCCGACAACGGCATCAAGATCTTCGGCCCCGGCGGTCACAAGCTCGACGACGACACCGAGGACCGCATCGAGGAACTCGTCGCGCAGGGTCCGGGTTTGCGCCCGGTCGGCGCCGAGATCGGCCGCGTCGTCGACGCGAATGACGCGCTGGAGCGCTACCTGCATCACGTCCGCGCCGCCGCACCGATTCGGCTCGACGGGCTGACGGTCGTCGTCGACTGCGCTCACGGTGCCGCATTCCAAGCCGCGCCGCGGGCCTACCACGCCGCGGGTGCACGGGTTATTGCGATCAACGCCGAACCCGACGGTCTGAACATCAATGACGGCTGCGGGTCGACACACCTGGAGCAGCTGCAGGCGGCGGTGGTGGCTCACCGGGCCGATATCGGGCTGGCCCATGACGGCGACGCCGACCGCTGCCTGGCGGTGGATGCGACCGGCCGGGTCGTGGACGGCGACGCCATCATGGTGATCTTGGCCGTTGCCATGCGTGATGCCGGTGAGTTGGCCTCGGAGACGCTGGTGGCCACCGTGATGAGCAACCTCGGTCTGCACCTCGCCATGCGCGAGGCCGGTATCGCCGTGCGCACCACTGGCGTTGGAGACCGCTACGTCCTTGAGGAATTGCGGGCCGGCGAGTTCACGTTGGGCGGTGAACAGTCGGGCCACATCGTGATGCCCGCGCTGGGCACCACCGGCGACGGGATCGCCACCGGTCTGCGGCTGATGGCCCGCATGGCGCAGACCCGCTGGCCGCTGGCCGAGCTGGCCGCGCCGATGCGCACCATGCCGCAGGTCCTCATCAACGTCGAGGTCGCGGACAAGACTACGGTCGCCGAGGCGCCCGCGGTGCAGAGCGCGGTGCGCCAGGCCGAGGCCGAACTTGGACATACCGGGCGAATTCTGTTGCGGCCGTCGGGAACCGAGCAGATGGTTCGCGTCATGGTGGAAGCCGCCGACGAGGACACCGCCCGGCAGCTGGCGATCCGCATCGCCGAATCGGTCAGCGCCGAAGGCTGATTTCACAAGCCCTGGAACCAATCACCGCGTCCGTGCGTCATAGACGGACATGGGTAACACACGCGTGGACACTGCGGCGGTGCGCGCTGCCGCCCAACGCTTCGATGCCGCCGCCGACCTGCTCGGTGGCGCGTCACGGAACCGATTGCAGTTCGACGGGAGCGTGGCGGGGCGAACGCACGCCGCTCACGGTGATGCGGTGCGATCGGCATTGGACCGGCTGGTCGCCGGGGTGGCACAGTGGTCACGCGCCGCTGAGGAGGTCGCCGCCGCATTGCGAGTCACCGCTGACCGCTACGGTGATGCCGAGCTGAGGGCGGCCCGATGACAGTGAACGTCGCGGCCCAGTTGGCGACTGGGCGAGCATCGGTGTCCAACACCCAGGCCTATGTGTCGGCCTGTCATGCCGTGGGCTACCAGCATCCGGATCTGACCGCATACGCGGCGCAGATCCTCGAATGGTACGGCGGTGAGGACGGTTTGGATCTGCGTACGCTGGATGCTGACTGCGCTGTGTTGCGAGCCGCGTCGGCTGCGGCCGATGAGGCGCTACGGGTTGCGCGTGACGGCGGCGCCACGATATCGGCGGCGTGGCAGGGTGAGTCTGGTTCGGTGGCAGACGATTTCATCGAGCGGCACAACGCTGCTGGGACAGCCGTGACCCAGGCGTTGCACGCCGCGGCAGGAGCCTGCGAGGTACTACGGGACAACCTCGGTCGTCTGGTCGACGAAAAGGTCAGTGCGGCCGTGTCGATCGACGACCGGCGTGCCGGTGAGCGGCCGGTTTGGCTGGCCGCGGCGGCCGCCGTGACGGGTGGGGGAGCGGGACGTGAGGAGGCGGTCAAAGTTGTCACTCAGCAGATCACGCCCTACGTTGATGCCGATATCCGCACCGAATGGCTCTCCGCGATGCGCTCGGCAACGGCATCGGCGGCAGCAGCCTACGAAGACGCGTTGCGACAGCTGAATGGCGCTCCAACAGCATATTTCGAGGTCCCCGGACAGTTCGGTGCGCCGCGCGTCTCGCCGCAGTCGCCGCAGTCGCCGCCGTCAGCCGCTGCGGCGACCGTGCCCGCCGCGGAAGTGCCGCCGCCAGCGGCCGAATCTGTACCAGTGCCGCCACCGTCAATACCGGATGATCCAGCCGCGCAATCCCTTCCACCGGCTCCGCTGGCCGAGCAGTCGGCCCCGCCCAGCCTCGGTGGTGGGATGCCCGCGGGAGCGCCAGCCATTCCAGACGTCGCCGGCGGGCTGTCGGGTCTGGTGGGCCAGATCGCCGATGCTCTGGGCGGGTTGTTCGACGGCATACCAGACAGTGCTGCGATCGATGATCCACCTGAACTCGACGACTCCATCGAGCAGGACGAGGACGAGGACGATCCCGTCGGCGACGTCGGCGAACCGGATGCCGAAGAGACTGTGCCCGAGGATGTTCCGGTTGTTCAGGAGACCGCTGAGGACGAATCGCTGCCCGCGGATGCGCCCGAGATCACCGACGCTCAACCCGCCGACGCGGTGCCGGAGCCGGAGCCGGCCCAAGTCGACCCAGTGGACCCGCCGGACCCACCCGGGCAGCTTGATGAGCAGACGCCGTGTGAGATCGCCGCCGACGAGCTGGCGCAGGTCGGTCAGTGACCGCTGACCGGGACCGGCCCGCCATGCCCTCATCGCAACGTCGGTTATTGCGCCCGGTTGATGAGCAGCGCGCCGCGCGCCCCCCGGTGATCAGGGCAGCAGCTGCTGTAATTCCTCCACCCAGCTGAGGTATTCGCCCGTGTCGGTGGTGGCCGGTGTGGCCAACAGCGTGGTGACCCCCGCTTCGGCGAAGGCGGCGATCCGTTCCTTGACGAAGCCGCGCGGGCCGATCAGGTTCACCTGGCGCACCAACTCGTCGGGCACCGCGGCGATCGCCTCGGCTTTGCGGCCGGACAGGAACAGATCCTGGATGTGGTCGGCCACCTCGCCGTAGCCATACCGGGTGGCCAGCTTGTGGTAGAAGTTCTGGCCCTTGGCGCCCATGCCGCCGATATAGAGTGCCAGATGCGGCTTGGCCCAGTTCAGCCGCTCCTCGACGTCATCGCCGATCGCCAGCGACACGCCGACCATCACGTCGAGTTCACCGAGTTGGCTGTCGCGCTTGGCTTTTCCGGCCCGCAGTGCCTCACCCCAGACGGCGTCGGCCTTCTCCGGGTAGAAGAACACCGGCTGCCAACCCTCGGCGATCTCGGCGGTCAGTTCGACGTTCTTGGGGCCCAACGCGGCGATGGTGATCGGAATACGTTCGCGCACAGGGTGATTGATGATCTGAAGTGGTTTGCCCAAGCCGGTGCCCTGGCCGGCCGGTAGCGGGATCTGGTAGCTGCGGCCCTGGTGCTGCACACGTTCGCGACGCCAGACCTGGCGGCAGATGTCGACGACTTCCCGGGTGCGGCCCAGCGGGGCGTCGAACGGGACCCCGTGAAAACCCTCCACCACCTGCGGGCCGGACGTACCGATGCCGAGCCGGAAGCGGCCGTCGGACACGAAGTCCAGGCCGGCGGCCGTCATCGCGAGCAGCGACGGCGTCCTGGTGTAGATGGGGAAGACGCCGGAGCCCAACTCGATGGTCGAGGTCTTGGCGGCCAGATAGCCGAGCTGACTGACGGCGTCGTAGGAGTAGGCCTCGGCTACCAGGGCGATGTCCACCCCAGCCTTCTCCAACACCACGATGTGCTCGACGGCCTCGCGGAAGCCGCCCGAATAGTCCAGAAAAATCCCGGTGCGCATCAGCAGGTTATATCACCAACCAGCTGGTTGGTTGGTTGTTGGGCTACCTGAGCAGCGCGACGATCTGGTCCTCCGGCGTGACCGGCGGCGCCTCGGGGTCGAGCAGCTCGGTCTTGGGCAGCAGTGCCTCGGGGTCGGCGAACTCCCGGTAGTCCTTGTCTCCGGTCAGGTGATAGAGCAGGAAGCCGGTCAATAGCGCGCGCGCCGTCTTCTGGGTGCGCCGATCCGAACCTGGCAGTCCCAACACCCCCGCGAAGCGGCGCTTCTCGGCCAGCCCGGCGGATTCTGCCTTGCTGACGATGTGCAGCACCGATCCCTTCCAGGCGCCGGCCAGGTCCAGGGCATCGCTCCGCAGCGACTGCGGATCGTCGGGTGCACTGAGCACCAGGCCGGGCACCTTCAACGCTGCTGCGGGCTGCTGGGCGGGAGGTTTGGTGACCGACGGGAACAGTGCCGCGACCGCCTTGGGCGCGCCTGAGCCCGCCCCGGACAGGCCCGCGGCCGCGAACACCGCAGCTGAACCGCCGAAGCCATGCCCGGCCAAGCCCAGTTTGGTGGGGTGCACGCTGATCTGGCCGGGGCCCAGTCGCACACCGGTGATGATGTCGAGGGTGGTGCCCAGGTCGAACGCCAGGTTCAGCACCGACGGGGCCAGGCCACGCTCGGTGCTCGGAGCAGCGGCGACGATGCCCCATGAAGCGAGGTGTTCCAGCGTTTTCAGGTAGTGATCAGCATCTGTGAGCCAATCGTGGCCAAAGGCCACTCCGGGCAGATTGAAGCCCGACGCCGGGGTGTAAACAATGCCGGGGAGCCCGGCAAAGGCCAGGTCACCGCGTAGAACCTGATGCCGACCGCGGCGAGTCAGTGCCGCGAAGAGCTTGCGAGTCCGGGCCACCCCACGAACTTAGTCCACCAGGTCGAGCCCCCTGCTGCACTACCCTGGATCAACATGTGCGGAATCGTGGCTTATGTCGGCCATCGTCGCGCCCAGGGCGTCGTCGTGGACGCACTGCGGCGGATGGAGTACCGCGGCTACGACTCCTCCGGTATTGCCCTACTCGATGGCCACGGGGGCCTGACTGTGCGCCGCCGCGCGGGCCGACTGACCAATCTCGAGGAAGCGCTGGCCGAAACGGAACCGGCCGCGCTGACCGGCGTCGCGGGCATGGGCCACACCCGGTGGGCTACGCACGGCCGTCCCACCGACCGCAACGCCCACCCGCATCGCGACGCGGCGGGCAAGTTCGCCGTCGTCCACAACGGCATCATCGAGAACTTCGCGACGCTGCGCCAGGAGTTGGAAGCCGACGGTGTCGAGTTCGCCAGCGACACCGACTCCGAGGTGGCCGTCCACCTGGTCGCCCACGCCTACACCCACGGTCCGACTGCCGGTGACTTCGAAGGCTCGGTGCTGGCGGTCCTGCGCCGGCTGGAGGGGCACTTCACGTTGGTGTTCGCTCACGCCGATGACCCCGGCACCATCATCGCCGCCCGTCGGTCCACCCCGTTGGTGGTCGGCATCGGCGATGGCGAGATGTTCCTCGGTTCCGACGTCGCGGCCTTCATCGAGTTCACCAGGGATGCCGTCGAGCTGGGTCAGGACGAGGCGGTCGTCATCACCGCCGACGGTTACCGAATCACCGACTTCAACGGTGCCGACGACACCGCGAATGCTCGCGAGTTTCATATCGACTGGGACCTGTCGGCCGCCGAAAAGGGCGGCTACGAGTACTTCATGCTCAAGGAGATCGCCGAGCAGCCGGCCGCTGTCGCTGACACCCTGCTCGGCCACTTCGTCGACGGCCGCATCGTGCTCGACGAACAGCGCCTGTCCGACCAGGAGCTGCGTGAGATCGACAAGGTTTTCATCGTGGCCTGCGGCACCGCTTTCCATTCCGGGCTGCTGGCCAAGTATGCGATCGAGCACTGGACCCGGCTCCCGGTAGAGGTCGAGCTGGCCAGCGAGTTCCGCTATCGCGACCCGGTGCTGGACCGCGGCACCCTGGTGATTGCGATCTCCCAATCCGGCGAGACCGCCGACACGTTGGAAGCCGTCCGGCACGCCAAGAGTCAGAAGGCCAAGGTGCTGGCGATCTGCAACACCAACGGCAGCCAGATCCCGCGCGAAGCCGACGCGGTGCTCTACACCCGCGCCGGTCCCGAGATCGGGGTGGCCGCCACCAAGACATTCCTGGCCCAGATCGCCGCCAACTACCTCGTGGGCCTCGCGCTGGCTCAGGCCCGAGGCACCAAGTACCCCGATGAGGTCGAGCGGGAGTACCACGAGCTGGAGTCGATGCCCGACCTGGTGGCCGGGATGCTCGACCGCCTGGGACCCATCACCGAGTTGGCGCAGCAATTCGCGTCGTCGCCAACGGTGCTGTTTCTGGGTCGCCACGTCGGCTACCCGGTGGCCCTAGAGGGTGCGCTCAAGCTCAAGGAACTGGCTTACATGCACGCCGAGGGCTTCGCCGCCGGCGAGCTCAAGCACGGTCCGATCGCGTTGATCGAAGAAGGCCTGCCCGTCATCGTGGTGATGCCGTCGCCGAAGAACGCCGCGATCCTGCACGCCAAGCTGCTGAGCAACATCCGCGAGATTCAGGCGCGCGGGGCGATCACCATCGTGATCGCCGAGGAGGGTGACGACACGGTGCGCCCGTACGCCGATCACATCTTCGAAATACCAGCGGTGTCAACGCTTTTCCAGCCGCTGCTGTCGACGGTCCCGCTGCAGGTGTTCGCCGCCGCGGTGGCCCGGGCCCGCGGCTACGACGTCGACAAGCCGCGCAACCTGGCGAAATCCGTCACGGTCGAGTGACGATCGTTGGCAGAGTCGCCCAACGCCTGCCGGCTCACGCATCCACCACGTAACCTTGGTGCCGATGCGGCACTACTACACCGCCGACGCGATTCGCGCCGCCGAGGCGCCTTTGCTGGCCAGCCTGCCCGATGGTGTGTTGATGCGTCGTGCCGCCTATGGATTGGCCACCGCGATCACCGCTGAGCTGCGGGCCCGCGCCGGTGCGCTCGCCGGCCGGGGTGTGTGTGCGGTGGTCGGATCGGGCGACAACGGCGGTGACGCGCTGTGGGCGGCGACTCTTCTGCGCCGCCGAGGTGTCGCGGCGACCGCGGTACTGCTGAACCCCGAACACACCCATGTCAAGGCGCTGGCGGCGTTTCGTAGCGCCGGAGGACGGGTGGTGCCCACCGTGCCGCCGTCGGCGGATGTGGTGATCGACGGGGTCGTCGGCATCTCGGGCAAGGGCCCCTTGCGCAAGGAGGCCGCCGCGGTGTTCGCCGCGGTCGAGGCCGCCGAGATTCCGGTGGTGGCTGTCGACATTCCCAGCGGCGTCGACGTGCAGACCGGCGCGATCAGCGGCCCAGCCGTTCGCGCCGACGTCACCGTGACTTTCGGTGGGCTCAAACCCGTTCATGCCCTGGCTGACTGCGGTCGAGTCGAACTCGTCGACATCGGGCTGGACCTGCCGTCCACCGAGCTGCTGAGCTTTGAGGCGGCCGACGTCAAGGCCCGCTGGCCGGTGCCCGGCGTGCACGACGACAAGTACACCCAGGGGGTCACCGGCATCATGGCTGGTTCCTCCACGTATCCCGGTGCGGCGATCCTCTGCACCGGGGCCGCGGTGGCCGCGACGTCGGGGATGAAGCGCTACGCCGGCTCGGCTGCTGCCGAGGTCGTGTCGCATTGGCCCGAGGTGGTGGCCGCCCCGAACCCGCACGCCGCAGGCCGGGTGCAGGCCTGGGTCGTCGGGCCAGGGCTCGGCACCGACGAAAAAGCTTTTGGTGCTTTGACTTTCGCGCTGGGCACCGCGCTTCCGGTGGTCGTCGACGCCGACGCGCTGACTCTGCTGGCTGCTCAACCCGACCTGGTGACGGGTCGCCAGGCCCCGACGGTGCTGACTCCACACGCCGGTGAGTTCGCCCGACTGGCGCGCGGCGCCGGATGGCCGGCGACATCGGACCCAAGCCCGCCGGGAGAGGACCGAGTGGCGGCCACCCGCAGGCTGGCCGAGGCGTTCGGTGCCACGGTGCTGCTCAAGGGCAACGTCACCGTCGTCGCTGAGCCGTCCGGCAAGACCTACCTGAATCCCGCTGGGGGGTCATGGGCGGCGACCGCCGGATCCGGCGATGTGCTGTCCGGCATGATCGGGGCGCTGCTGGCCTCGGGTCTGCCAGCGATCGAGGCGGCTGCTGCTGCGGCGTTCGTGCATGCTCGCGCTGCCAATGCTTCGGCCGCCGACCCCGGTCCGACCCCGGTGCCCACATCGGCGTCGCGCATCCTTGCCCACATTCGTCAAGCCATCGCAGAACTCTAAGAAAGGACCCTTGTGCCCCACGTCAAGTACCGTTCCCCGTCGATCGCACCGGCCTACACCGGGCGACTGTCCACCGATCCCATCCCGTCGTTGCGGCTGCCCGACGAGGCCATGGAACCCTCTGCGGCATACCGGTTCATCCACGACGAGCTGATGCTCGACGGCAGCTCCCGGCTCAACCTCGCGACATTCGTTACGACGTGGATGGATCCCGAGGCCGAGAAGCTGATGGCCGAGACGTTCGACAAGAACATGATCGACAAGGACGAGTACCCGGCCACCGCCGCCATCGAGTCCCGTTGCGTGGCAATGGTTGCCGACCTCTTCCATGCCGAGAATCTGCGTGACGATGACGCCGCGACCGCGGTCGGGGTCTCCACGATCGGTTCGTCTGAGGCGGTGATGCTCGGCGGCCTGGCGTTGAAGTGGCGGTGGAAGAATCGTGTCGGCGATCAGTGGAAGACGCGCACCCCGAACCTGGTCATGGGCTCCAACGTGCAGGTGGTGTGGGAGAAGTTCTGCCGCTACTTCGAGGTCGAGCCGCGCTACTTGCCGATGGCCGAGGACCGCTACGTCATCACCCCCGAACAGGTCCTCGAGCACGTCGACGAGGACACCATCGGGGTGGTGGCGATCCTGGGCACCACCTACACCGGTGAGCTGGAGCCGGTCGCCGAGATCTGCGCGGCCCTGGACAAACTCGCACGGGACACGGGACTCGATATCCCCGTGCACGTCGACGCGGCCAGTGGCGGTTTTGTGGTGCCGTTCCTGCACCCGGACATCAAGTGGGATTTCCGGTTGCCGCGAGTGGCGTCGATCAATGTCAGCGGCCACAAGTACGGGCTGACCTATCCGGGTATCGGATTCGTGGTGTGGCGCAACGCCGATCAGTTGCCCGAGGAGCTGGTGTTCCGTGTCAACTATCTCGGCGGTGACATGCCGACCTTCACGCTGAACTTCTCCCGGCCCGGCAATCAGGTGGTCGGCCAGTACTACAACTTCCTGCGCCTGGGCCGCGCCGGCTACACCCACGTGATGCAATGCCTGTCGGGTACGGCGCGCTGGCTGTCCGACCAGCTGGAGGGTTGCGAGCACTTCGAGGTGATCTCCGATGGGTCGGCGATTCCCGTGGTGGCGTTCCGGCTGAAGGGTGATTTCGGCTACAACGAATTCGACGTGTCGACGGCGCTGCGATCCTACGGCTGGCAGGTGCCCGCCTATACGATGCCCGAAGGCGCCGAGGATATTTCGGTGCTGCGGGTTGTGGTGCGGGAGGGCTTCTCCGCCGACTTGGCCCGCTCGCTGTGGGAGGACCTCAAAGCGGTGCTCACCCATATGGACGCGATCAAGCCCGACGGGTACTTCACCCAGGAACACTTCGCGCACTGATGGCGGACGCCGACGCTGCCGCAATCCGTGCTAGCGGTGCTGATTGGACGGCTCAGCACCTCGCGACGTATCTCGAGAGTGGGGGCGCGCGGGGACACATCGTCGATATCAGCAATGTCGGTGGTCGCGAGTTCACCACCCACTGCCTGATTCGCTACACCGGCCGCAAGTCGGGGCGGCGCTTCATCAAGCCGCTGATCTACGGGAACGTGGGCGGTGAGATCGTGATTGTCGCTTCGAAGGGGGGAGCCGACAACCATCCGGAGTGGTACCTGAATATCCAGGCCTGCGAAACGCTCGACGTGCAGATCGCGACGCAGGCGTTCGAGGCCACTTGGCGCGAACCGCAGGGCGATGAACGGCATCACGTGTGGGAGTACATGTGCCACCTGTACCCGCCGTATATCGCGTATCAGCAGTCCACGAGTCGACGCATTCCGATCGTGATGTTGCATCCGTTGCGCCCCACCGCGACGTTCACCGAAGGGTCGAGCTGAGGCGCCTATGGTGCGAGTCGGCTAACGCACACGCTCATTGGCCGGGTCGTAGATCGCCTTGAGCGACACGGTGATCGGGTAGATTTCGCCGCCGACGTTGACGGCGTAGGAACCGGCGTGTACCCACTCGGGTGTGACAACCGTGTCATCGGCGGAGCGGACGTAGCCCAGCCCGACGCAGGCCCCGGTGGTGGCACCCCACGCCGCCGAACTGACCTGCCCGGCAACGGCGCCGTCCCGCAGGATCAGCTCACCGCCCCACAGCATCGGCTGTGCCGAGTTGACGGCGAAGCTGACCAACCGCCGCCGCGGACCCTCGGCCTTGGCTTTCTCCACCGCCGAACGGCCGAGAAAGTCGATGTCGGATTTGAGCTTGCAGGCGAACAACAGACCTGCCTCGACGGGATTGTCGCTGGGCGTCAGCTCCCGGCCGAACGCCCGGTAACCCTTCTCCAGTCGCATCGACTCGATGGCGTAGTAGCCACCCCGGGCGATGCCGAACCGCTCACCGGCGGCCAACAGATCCTCGTAGACGCCGACCGCGAACTCGGCGGGAACGTAAAGCTCCCAACCGAGTTCGCCGACGTAGGTGATTCGGGTGGCGCGCACCGTCGCATAGCCGAGCGAGATCACCTGGCTGGAGGCGAACGGGAATGCGGCGTCGGATAGATCCGCGTCGGTCAGGGTGCCCAGCAGCTCGCGTGACTTCGGTCCCATCACACCGAACACCGCCATCGAGGACGTGACGTCCACCAGCTCGGCGTGCGCCCCGGCGGGCAGATTCTTGCGGATGTGGTCCTTGTCCCGTTCGGTGGTGGCCGCGCTGCTGACGATCAGGAATTCCTGCGCACCGGTGCGAGTGACGGTGACGTCGGACTCGTAGGTGCCGCGCTCATTGAGCAGGCCGGTGTATACCGATTTACCCACCGGCACGGCAACATCGGCGGTGCACAGCCACTGCAGGGCCGCCTCTGCTCCCGGCCCGGCCAGCACATATTTGGAGAACGAGGTCTGGTCGAAGACGGTGACTGCGGTGCGGGTGTTCACCTGTTCGGCCGCCGACCAAGGCAGCCAGTTCTGCTTGCCCCACGAGTATTCGATGACCGGCTCACTGCCTGGCGGGGCGAAGAAGTTGGCCCGCTCCCAGCCCATCCGGCTGCCGAAGTTGGCGTTAGCGGCGACCAGCAGATGGTGCACCGGCGAGCGGCGGAACGGCCGCGCGGTCGCCAGTTCACGGTTGGGCCAGGGGATCTCGTAGTGCACGCCGAGGATCTCGGCTACCCGATCGTGCAGCCAGGCCACGTTGCCGTTGAACGGCGCGAAGCGGCGGATGTCGACACCGGTGAGATCGGTGGTGGGGGAGCCGTTGACGATCCACTCGGCCAGCGCGCGCCCAGCCCCGCCCGCCGACGCGATACCCACCGAATTGAAGCCCGCGCCAACGAAGAAGTTGGCACACTCGGGTGCTTCGCCAAGGATGAATTGGTTGTCCGGGGTGAAACTCTCCGGCCCGTTGTAGAGCTTTTTCAGCCCGGTGTGCTCGAGGGCGGGAATCCGCAACAGCGCGTTTTCCATCAGAATTTCGAAGTGCTCCCAATCCTCCTCGAGGAGCTGGAATTCGAACGGGTAAGGGATCTTGTCGGGCGCCACCCACGGCTTGGCCTCCGGCTCGAAGCCCCCGATGACCAGGCCGCCGACTTCCTCTTTGAAGTAGGTATAGCCGTCGGGATCGCGCAGGATCGGCAGGTCGGGGTGCACGCCGGCGATGGTCTCGGTGACGACGTAGAAGTGTTCGGCGGAGTACAGCGGCACGTTGACCCCGGCCATCGCACCGATCGCCTTGGCCCATTGCCCGGCGCAGTTGACCACGATCTCGGCTTCGATGTCGCCGGCGTCGGTCCGCACGCCGGTTACCCGACCGTCGTCGGTGAGCACATCGAGCACCCGGACGTGTTCGACGACCTTGCCGCCGCGCTGCCGGGCACCCTTGGCCAACGCCATCGTCAGATCGGTCGGATTGGCCTTGCCATCGGCAGGCAGCCAGATGGCGCCGACCAGATCGTCCACCCGCATCACCGGATAGCGCGCGTAAGCCTCATCGGGACTGAGCAGTTCGCAGTCGAGCTGATAGGCGGCGGCGTTGGCGGCGGTGCGCCGCAGCTGCGTCATCCGATCTTCGGTGCGGGCCACCGTCACACCGCCGCACTGCTTGTAGCCGGCGCTCAGCCCGGTCTCGGCCTCCAGTTCGGCATACAGCTGGGTTGAGTACTGCACCAGCCGGGTGCCGCTCTCGGAGGCGCGCAGCTGCCCGACCAGACCCGCTGCGTGCCAGGTTGTTCCACACGACAGCTGACCCTGCTCGAGCAGCACGACGTCGGTGTGGCCGAGTTTGGTGAGGTGGTAGGCGACGCTGGTGCCGATGACGCCGCCCCCGATGATGACGATCTGGGCGCGGTCAGGCAGGTCGTGGGTTGGCATGGGTTCCTATCGGTCGTCAGTCGGATGCTTGTGCGTCGGTGAGCAGGCGGGGAAAGTCTGGTCCGCGGAATTCGGCGACGGCAGACTCGTAGCGTTCCATCGCCCATTCCCAGAAATCGAAATCCAAAGAACTGGAACCATTCTGGATACAGCCCCAGAGCGTCCAGCCGTACTTGCCGACGATGCCCTGCAGGCGCGCCCTGGCCGTCTTGTGCCGCAGCCGGCGGCCGTAGTACTGCGTGACCAATTCGTCGAGCTGATCGGTGGAGAGCCCGCATTCGGCCCAGATATTGCCCAGCTCAAAACACGGGTCGTTGTTGCCGGAGTACTCGTAGTCGATCAGCCAGACCTTCTGTCCGTTGTCGACGAAGTTGCCCGCCAGCAGATCGTTGTTGCACGGAACGGTGGCGTGCTCGGCAGGTCCGAGAATCCTGCGCACCGCGTGGAATTCGCGGGTGTAGTACAGGTAGTCAGTTGGTATCCGGAAGCCCCGCTCTTGGGCCACCTTCAGATAGGCGGGCTGACGCTCGAACATGTCGAACCGGTCCCGGAATCGCGGTCCGGCGTGCAGGGCCCGACAGCCCGCGGCGACCCGCGCCAGCACGTCGGGACGCTGTAGGTCGGCGTTGGTCAGTGTGTTGCCCTCGAGGAAGCCCACCAGCAGGATGCCCAGATCGGGCCGGTAGTCGATCACCGGTGCACCGACACCGGCCTGCTCGGCGGCCTTGCTGTTGTAGTACTCGTTGTCGCGATCGATGCCGAGGAGGTTCGTCCGATTGACGCTGCACCGCGCGACGTACGTCGCGGCCGGCGTGGTGATCTTGATGTTGCGATTGGTCAGACCGCCGGAGAGTTCCTCGAGTTGGCGTGGTTGGTCGGCCAGTGCCGGCAGTTGGTCCAGCAGCGTATCCAGTTCCGGGTCAGACAGGAACGGCATACAAACATCCTCGCGCCGGGAGGGACCTCGCGTCTAAAAGACTAGACCATTGACTTGCGACGGCACCAAATGTTTGACTCGGCCGTGCCGTCGAACCCCGATGCCCGTCCGGCCCATGAGGTGATATCGGACTGGGGCACCACCCAGCGACCGGCGGTGATCTTCGATTTCAACGGGACGCTGTCCGATGACGAGCCGATCCTGTTCCGCATCTTCACTGAGCTGTTCGACGAGCACCTGGGCTGGGCAATGACCCAGCACGACTACGACAGCCAGCTGCTGGGCCACAGCGACCGTGAGATCGTCGAGAAGGCCCTTCAGATCGCCGGTGCCCAGCAGATCACTGGCGTCCACGGCCGCGACGTCGACTCGCTCCTGGCATTGCGCAAGAACCGCTACCGCGAATTGGTGGCCGACGACAACCCGATCCAGCCCGACACCGTGCGTCTGGTGCAACTGCTGGCCGAGCACGGCGTGCCGCTGGCCATCGTCACCGGCGCCCAGCGCGACGATGTCCGGGCCGTCCTGGCAAACAGTCCGGTCGGCGAGCTGTTCGGCGTCGTCGTCGCCGAAGAGGATGTCACCCGCGGCAAGCCGGACCCGGAAGGATTCCTTGCCGGAGCCGCTCAACTCGGTTGTGCACCAACCGATATCGTGGTCTTCGAAGACTCGGTGCCCGGGCTGCGAGGCGCGCTCGCGGCGGGCATGCGGTGCATCGCGGTGAGCGCCGCGCCCAGCGACGAACTGGCGGCGGTAGCCCCGGCACTGATCCCGCGGCTATCGGCAGACGTCGTCGAGCACGTGCTGCCGTCATTGCGCAGACGCTAGGACGCCGGCGAAGCCTCCACTTCGGCGTCGGGTCCGCGGTCCACTCCGGAGCGCACCCGGATGCGGGTGCGGTCGGAGCGGAAGTAGTCATGGGAGAACTCCACCGGAATGCCACCGCGGTCGTAGGCGGTTCGCGTCACCACCAGCAAGGGGTCTCCGACGGCCACCCCGAGCAACTCGGCCGACGACTCCGAGGCCGGCGTGGCCTCGATGTGCTCGTCGGCCGAGAACAACGGGGTGTCGAAATCGTCGGCCATCAGCGTGTAGACCGAGCCAGTGAGATCGGCGGACAGCAGGCCGGGGAATCGGGCTGCCGGCAGATAGGTCTCCTCCAGCAGCACCGGTGTGTTGTTGGCCGATCGAATGCGGATGATCTGATGCACGAGAACGCCGCGTTTGAGCTGCAAGGCGTGCCGGACATCGGCCGCCGGCTGCCGGGTCGCGGCGCGGATCACTCGCGCCCCGGCGGACATGTCCAGCCGGCGCAGTTGCTCGGTGAAGCCCGGCAACCCAATGTGGTCGAACTCCAGGCGCGGCGTCTCGACGAAATTCCCCCCGAACCGTCCCCGCCTGCGCCGAATCAGCCCCTTGGCTTCAATGGCCGCCAGCGCCTGTCGCAGCGTCATCCTGCTCACGCCCAGCGCACCAGCGATCTCGACCTCGGAGGGCAGCTTGTCGCCCGGCGTCAACCGGCCGCTGACGATCAGCTTCTCCAACCAGGCGGAAATCCTGGAGTGGGCCGGCTGCTCGGACGGGGCACCGAGGTCCGGCCGCTGGGCCAGCACGGCGTCGTCCATCGACAGCACCTGCATTCCGACGACTCTACCGTCCCCAACAGCCACGAAATGAGAGGTCAGCGCCCTATGCGAGCTTCTGCGCCGGCTTCTGGGACAATTGGCGGCGGTGACATGAACATGCACACGACTTCGTTGACCCCGTCGACGCAAACCCAGGTTTCCGGTCCAGGCGCCGAAGCGCTCGTCGATCTCGGAGCGATAGCCCACAACGTGCGCGTTCTGCGTGAGCACGCGGGATCCGCCCAGGTGATGGCGGTCGTCAAGGCCAACGCCTACGGCCACGGCGCAGTGCCGGCCGGCCGGGCCGCGGTCGCCGCCGGCGCGGCCGCACTCGGCGTCGCGACCATCGATGAGGCGGTGGCGCTACGTGACGGCGGCATCACCGCCCCCGTGCTGGCGTGGCTGCATCCGCCCGGCACCGACTTCGCCCCAGCCCTGGCGGCCGATGTCCAGGTCGCGGTGTCGTCGGCACGCCAGATTGCCGAGCTGCTCGACGCGGTCGCGCGCACCGGACGCACGGCCGAAGTCACCATCAAGGTCGACACCGGGCTCAACCGCAACGGCGTCAGCCTCGCCGACTACCCCGCGCTGCTGACCGAATTGCAGCGCGCCGTCGCCGCCGACGCGATCCGGCTGCGCGGCATCATGTCGCACCTGATCAACGGTGATGTCCCTGACGATCCGCTCAACGATCTTCAGGCGCAACGCTTTACCGGTGTGATCGCCGAAGCGCGCAGGCGGGGAATCGAATTCGAGGTTGCCCATCTGTCGAACTCGCCATCGGCGATGACACGACCAGACCTGGGTTTCGACATGGTTCGCCCCGGCATCGCGGTCTATGGGCTGAGCCCCATCCCTGAGCGCGGTGACATGGGACTGCGGCCGGCGATGACACTCAAATGTGCCGTGACAATGGTGAAGCCGGTCAAGGCCGGCGACGGGGTGTCCTACGGGCACACCTGGATCGCTCAGCGGGACACCAACCTGGCGCTGCTGCCCATCGGCTATGCAGACGGGCTCCACCGCCCACTCGGCGGCCGGATCGACGTCCTCATCAACGGCCGTCTGCGCCGCAGCGTCGGACGGGTCTGCATGGACCAGTTCGTGGTCGACCTCGGCCCCGGCGCCCCCGACGTCGTCGAGGGCGACGAGGCAATCCTTTTCGGCCCGGGAACATCCGGCGAGCCGACGGCCCAGGACTGGGCCGATCTACTTGGCACCATTCACTACGAGGTGGTCACCAGCCCGCGGGGGCGGGTGGTGCGCACGTACCGGGAGGCCGACACTGGTGGGCAGTGACGACGAGACCAACTCCAAGCGGGGGATCGACGAGCGGTTGGCGCGCCGTGCCGCCAAGAGTGCAGAACGGTTGGCGCGTAAGACCGACCATCCCGGTCTCGGTGTGGGCAAGAAGGCCGGGCTGCTGGCCGGGATGGCAGGCCTGAGCGCGGTCGGCACTGTCGCCGGGGTATCGGCGGCCCGCGCGTTCGGGCACCGGTCCCATGTCGAAGATCTGTACCAGCGTGAGGATTTCGGGCTCCTCGATGCCGACCGCGGGTGCGTGGTCACCACGCCGGACGGTATTCCGCTGGTGGTGCGCGAAGTCGGCCCGACCACCGCGCCGCTGACGGTGGTGTTCGCCCACGGGTTCTGCCTGCGGATGGGATCGTTTCACTTCCAGCGCGCGGCCCTGGCCGCGCGCTGGGGCGATCAGGTCCGGATGGTGTTCTACGACCAGCGCGGGCACGGCCAGTCCAGCCCAGCCCCGGTTGACACCTACACCGTGCCCCAGCTGGGTAAGGACCTGGAAACCATTCTGCAAGTGATGGTTCCGCGCGGACCGGTCGTGCTCGTCGGCCATTCGATGGGTGGTATGACGGTGCTGTCGCATGCCCGGCAGTTCCCCAAGCAGTACGGCAGCCGCATCGTCGGTGCGGCGTTGATCTCCTCGGCGGCCGAAGGGCTGTCCCGCTCACCGCTGGGTGAGATCTTGCAGAACCCCGCGCTGGAGGCCGTGCGGTTCGCCGCGCGTTACGCGCCCAAGCTCGTGCACCGCACCCGTGGCGCGGCCCGGTCGGTGATTCGCCCGATCCTGCGGGCCGCCTCCTACGGCGACGATCACATGAGCCCGCGCGTTGTGGCGTTCTCCGAAGAGATGATTCACGACACCCCGATCGCCACCCTGGTCGAGTTCCTGCACGCTCTGGAAGTTCACGACGAGAGCGCGGCGTTGCCGGTGCTGGCCAGAATCCCGACGTTGATCGCCTGCGGCGACCACGATGTGCTGACCCCGATCGTGCACTCCGAGGAGATGGCCGCGGTGCTGCCGAACTGCGAACTGCTGATCGTCGGCGGCGCTGGCCATCTGGTGCAGCTCGAGCAGCCCGAGCTCATCAACGACGCACTCGTGCACCTGGTCGAGCGGGCGACTCCGTCGAAGTTGGTGGCCTTCACCCGCCGGCTCAAGGACCGCGCTCGTGGATAGGACGCAGGTGCGCAGCGGCACGGCCGAGCTGCCCACCGTCGAGGACACCATCGCACTGGGCGAGCAGCTGGGCCGCCAACTGAGGGCCGGCGACGTCGTCGTCCTCTCCGGACCCCTGGGGGCCGGAAAGACCGCTTTCACCAAGGGAATCGCACTCGGCATGGATGTCGAGGGGCCAGTGACGTCGCCGACTTTCGTGCTGGCCCGGGTGCATCGGGCACGGCGGGCCGGGCAGCCGGAACTGGTTCATGTCGACGTCTATCGCTTGCTTGAGCACACCGGCGCCGATCTGCTGGCCGAACTGGATTCGCTGGACCTCGACGCCGATCTCGACGACGCCGTCGTGGTGGTCGAATGGGGAGAGGGTCTGGCCGAGCGGCTCTCCGAGAACCACCTCGACATCACGCTGGCGCGCAGCGCCGATAGCGACGTGCGCAAGGTGACATGGCGGTGGAACAACGAATGACGCGCACCATTCTGGTTATCGACACCGCCACACCGGCCGTCACCGCCGCGGTGGTGGTCCGCGACGGCGGCATCGCCGTGGCCGGGGAGCGGATCACCCTCGATGCGCGCGCCCACGCCGAGACGTTGACCCCCAACGCGGTGGCCGCCGTCGCGGAGGCCGGCCTGACGATGGCCGATCTCGATGCTGTTGTCGTTGGTTGCGGCCCAGGACCTTTCACCGGTCTGCGGGTCGGGATGGCCACCGCAGCGGCCTACGGGCACGCCCTGAACCTGCCCGTGTACGGCGTGTGCAGCCTAGACGGCATCGGGGTGCTCACCACCGGCGAGGTTCTGGTGGTCACCGATGCCCGCCGTCGCGAGGTGTACTGGGCTCGCTACCGCGACGGGCAGCGGATCGACGGCCCGGACGTTGCCGCGCCCGCCGACGTACCTGTCGACGGAGCCGAAGCGGTAGCCGGATCGCCCGAGCATGCCGCCCTCTTCGCGCTTCCCGTCGTAGGCCCCGCCTACCCAACGGCTGCGGGTCTGGTTGCCGCCGTTACCGATTGGGTCGGCGAGCCCGCCCCGCTGGTGCCGCTGTACCTGCGCCGCCCCGATGCCAAGACGCTGGCCGAGCGAGGTGTGTTGCGATGAACGTCCGGTACGGCCCGTTGGTCAAGGGTGACGCCGCCCGTTGCGCTGAACTCGAGAACATGCTGTTCGAGGGTGACGACCCATGGCCGGACTTCGCGTTCATCCGTGAGCTGGCCGCCCCGCACAACCGCTATGTAGCCGCCCGGGTCGACGACAAGCTGGTCGGCTATGCCGGCATCTCCCGGCTGGGCCGAGCCGAGCCATTCGAATACGAAATCCACACCGTCGGTGTCGATCCCGCGTATCAGGGGCACGGTATCGGCCGGCAGATGATGATCGATCTGCTCGGTGCGGTCGGCCCCGAGTCGGTGGTGTACCTGGAGGTGCGTACCGACAACGAACCGGCGATCGCGCTGTACACCAGCCTGGGCTTCACCCGAGTCGGGGTGCGCAAGCGCTACTACCGGGTCAGCGGCGCCGACGCCTACACGATGCGACGGGATCCAGTCCATGTCTAACCCCGAGTCGCTTCGCTCCTGCCCGCCGAGCATCATCCTCGCCATCGAAAGTTCTTGTGACGAAACCGGAGTCGGCATCGCCCGGCTGGACGCCGACGGCACGGTCACGCTGCTGGCCGACGAGGTGGCCTCCAGCGTCGACGAACACGCCCGGTTCGGCGGAGTGGTTCCCGAGATCGCGTCGCGGGCACACCTGGAGGCCCTCGGGCCGACCATGCGCCGTGCGCTGCAGACCGCAGGCATCGACAAGCCCGATGTCGTCGCAGCTACCATCGGACCCGGACTGGCTGGCGCGCTGCTGGTCGGGGTAGCCGCAGCCAAGGCCTATGCCGCCGCGTGGGGGGTGCCGTTCTACGCCGTCAACCACCTCGGCGGGCACTTGGCTGCCGACGTCTACGACCACGGCCCGCTGCCCGAATGCGTTGGCCTGCTGGTGTCCGGCGGACACACCCACCTGTTGCACGTGCGCTCGCTGGGTGAGCCGATCATCGAACTCGGCAGCACCGTCGACGACGCCGCGGGGGAGGCCTACGACAAGGTGGCTCGGCTGCTGGGCCTCGGCTATCCCGGTGGGCGGCCGCTCGACGAGCTCGCCCGCACCGGTGATCGCGACGCGATTGTCTTCCCACGCGGCATGAGCGGCCCGCGCGACGAACCGTTCGCCTTCTCGTTCTCCGGCCTCAAGACCGCCGTCGCCCGCTATGTCGAGAATCATCCCGACGCACCGACCGCCGACGTCGCCGCCGGATTCCAGGAAGCGGTAGCCGACGTGCTCACCGCCAAGGCGGTGCGGGCGGCCGGCGAACTCGGAGTGTCGACGCTGCTGATCGCCGGCGGGGTGGCGGCCAACTCGCGGCTGCGTGAGTTGGCCGAAGAGCGTTGTGCGGCAGCCGGTTTGACGCTACGGATTCCGCGACCGCGGTTGTGCACCGACAATGGGGCGATGATCGCCTCGTTTGCCGCGCACCTCATCGCCGCCGGAGCGGCGCCGTCGGCCCTGGATGTGCCCAGCGACCCCGGCCTACCGGTCATCGCCGGCCAGGTCGTCACCAGCCGATCCAGCCGTTGATGCACTACGACGTTGCGCTGCGTCCCGCGCAGCCGGCCACCCCGGCCCCGGACGCCTTCGCCGTCCACCGCGCTGAGGTGCCGGCCAGTCCCGGTCGCGACGGGCTGGCGCTGGCTTACCTCCACGAGGGGATCGGCGGGTATCCGCTGCTCCTGCTGCACGGCTACCCCGAGACCAAGCGGATCTGGTGGCGCAATATCGCCGCGTTGGTCGACGCCGGCTACGAAGTGATCGCCCCGGATCTGCGCGGGCACGGCGACTCCGACCTGTCGCCGGCCGGCGTCTACGACATCGCGGCCTACAGCCGGGACGTCTACCTGTTGGTCCACGACGTCCTGGGCCATGAACACTGCGGGGTGATCGGCGGCGACGTCGGTGGGGTGGTCGCGGTGGACCTGCTGCACCGGTATCCGGGTTTCGTCGACAAGCTGGTGTTCTTCGATACCGTCCCGCCGCTGGTCTTCGACGACTACGTCGCCGCCGGGATCGACCCGGCCACGATCCTGAGCGACGGACCGACTGGCGACTACCGCCACCGGCAGGGCGAAACCCCCGACGAACTCGCTGCCGAGTTGGACACGGTCGACAAACGGCGGCGCTACATCGGTGAGATGTACGGGCACCGGCTGTGGGCGTCGCCGGGCACGTTCGCCAAGGCCGACGTCGACTTCATGACCGAACCCTTCGGGACCGAGGAGCGACTGCGGGCCGGGTGGGCCGTCTACCAGTTGGCTTACGGCAGGCCGTCGAGCGAGCCGCCGATCATGGACCGCAAGGTCGACGTGCCGACTCTGATCCTCTACGGCATGGACGACCACGTCGTCGGCCCGGAGTTTGTGCACCTGTGCGAAGTGGCCTTCACCAATCGGACCGGGCCCGTCGTTCTGCCCGGCGCCGGGCACTTTCTGCAGTGGGAACGCGCGGATTTGTTCAATGCCCTGGTCATCGCGTTCTTCGGCGACCTGCGGGTGCTTCACGAGCTGCCCGTCTGAGCAGCGGCGTCCGCTCTGGGCGAATACGCAGCACGCCACCCTTGAGTGCTAGCACTCGCATGTATAGAGTGCTAGGTGGCTTGCGGACAACCCCTGCGCCGGCACCCGCGACGACGACGCGAGGGCATGGACGTATGCCGAACACCTGGTAATTCCGACTGGTCCGGGCGCACTTGCCCCCGGCCCGCAAGTTAACTAAGTGGAGGACTCCATCGTGGCCGTGAACATCAAGCCACTCGAGGACAAGATCCTCGTACAGGCCAATGAGGCCGAGACGACCACCGCGTCGGGTCTGGTCATCCCGGACACCGCCAAGGAGAAGCCGCAGGAAGGCACCGTCGTCGCAGTTGGCCCCGGCCGCTGGGACGAGGATGGCGAGAAGCGGATTCCCCTGGACGTGGCCGAGGGTGACACCGTCATCTACAGCAAGTACGGCGGCACCGAGATCAAGTACAACGGCGAGGAGTACTTGATCCTGTCGGCACGCGACGTGCTGGCGGTCGTCAACAAGTAGCAACCGTGAACCGCCCCGGAGATCCCTGTATTCGTACGGGTGGTTTCCGGGGCGGATCGCGCTTAAGCCAAGTCAGGACTGACATATGAGCAAGCAGATTGAGTTCAACGAGACTGCGCGCCGGGCCATGGAGATCGGCGTCGACAAGCTCGCCGACGCCGTGAAGGTGACGCTGGGTCCGCGTGGCCGCCACGTGGTACTCGCCAAGGCGTTCGGCGGCCCGACGGTCACCAACGACGGCGTGACCATCGCCCGCGAAATCGAGCTCGAGGATCCGTTCGAGAACCTCGGCGCTCAGCTGGTGAAGTCGGTGGCCACCAAGACCAACGACGTCGCCGGTGACGGCACCACCACGGCCACCGTGCTGGCACAGGCCATCATCAAGAACGGCCTGCGGAACGTCGCCGCGGGCGCCAACCCGATCGCACTCGGTTCGGGCATCAGCCGGGCGGCTGACGCCGTATCCGAGGCGCTGCTGGCCGCGGCCACGCCGGTGGCCGGCAAGACCGGTATCGCCCAGATTGCCACCGTCTCCTCGCGTGACGAGGAAGTCGGCGAATTGGTCGGCGAGGCGATGACCAAGGTCGGCACCGACGGTGTGGTCAGCGTCGAGGAGTCCTCGACGATGAACACCGAGCTGGAGATCACCGACGGTGTCGGCTTCGACAAGGGCTTCATCTCGGCCTACTTCGTCACCGATTTCGATTTGCAGGAGGCCGTCCTCGAGGACGCGCTGGTACTGCTGCACCGCGACAAGATCAGCTCGCTGCCCGACCTGCTGCCGCTGCTGGAGAAGGTGGCCCAGGCTGGTAAGCCGCTGCTGATCGTCGCCGAGGACGTCGAGGGTGAGGCGCTGTCGACGCTGGTCGTCAACGCCATCCGTAAGACGCTCAAGGCCGTTGCGGTCAAGGCCCCGTTCTTCGGTGACCGTCGCAAGGCGTTCCTCGATGATCTGGCGGTGGTGACCGGTGGTCAGGTAGTCAACCCCGATGTCGGCCTGCTGCTGCGGGACGTCGGCCTCGAGGTGCTGGGCTCCGCGCGTCGCGTGGTGGTCAGCAAGGATTCCACCGTGCTCGTCGATGGCGGCGGTTCGCAGGACGACATCGCGGGCCGCGTCAAGCAGCTCAAGAGCGAGATCGAGGCGAGCGAATCCGACTGGGACCGCGAGAAGCTGCAGGAGCGACTGGCCAAGCTGGCCGGCGGCGTTGCGGTGATCAAGGTCGGTGCGGCCACCGAGACCGCCCTCAAGGAGCGCAAGCACCGGGTCGAGGACGCCGTGTCGGCGGCCAAGGCCGCGGTCGAGGAGGGCATCGTCGCCGGCGGCGGCAGCGCCCTGGTGCAGGCCGGTAAGGCGCTCGATTCGCTGCGAGCATCGGTGTCCGGCGACGAGGCACTCGGCGTCGAGGTGTTCGCCTCGTCGTTGTCGGCCCCGCTGTTCTGGATCGCCACCAACGCCGGTTTCGACGGGGCTGTCGTGGTCAACAAGGTCAGCGAACTGCCTGCGGGCCACGGCTTCAACGCCGCGACGCTGACCTACGGCGACCTGATCGCCGACGGTGTGATCGATCCGGTCAAGGTAACCCGGTCCGCGGTGCTCAACGCCGCGTCGGTGGCACGCATGGTGCTCACCACCGAGACCGCGATCGTGGAGAAGCCGGTCGATGCTGTCGACGACGGTCATGGCCACGGTCACCACGGGCACGCGCACTAAGTAGTTCGTACGAAGCACCCCCGGTCCTGTTGGGCCGGGGGTGTTTTCGTTGTTGCGGGCTACAGGCAGCGGAACGGGTGCAAGATATCGCGGATCGGCCCACCGCAGGGGTTCCAGCCCACCGGGGGTCCCCAGCCGGAAGGATTGTTCCAGTCGGGCGGCGCCTCCCAGCCCTGCGGGGGAATCCAGCCCGCCGCCGGATACCCGTTGTTCCATCCGGGCCACTCGGGGTGGTACCAATCGGCAGGTCCGCGCCAGCCCGGAGGAGGAGGCGGCGGGCCGTATGGACCATAGGCTGGCACTGGCGCGAAGCCAGGCGCGGCGCTGGCGATACCGGTGCCAACGCCTATAGCGCCGGCGACCAGAGCGCCGGTAATCCCCACTGCGGCAACGATCTTTGTTGACTTCATTCCGATCAACCTTTCCCGGTCCCGACGCCATGGGATCCGCGGTTGCAGTGCTTTGCTTCACTGACGATCCGACGCCGATCGAGTTCCATCGGCGGTGGCGTCTGCTGGTTAACCTAACTAGGCAAGCTAAGAATGGGCTATGCCCACGCTCGCAGTGTGGTGTCCGAACCCTGTTAAGCCGGAGGTGTTTTCGCTTCCTTCGCCGGTCACGCCAGTCGGCATCGGCACGAGTTCCGCACGGTGGGCAACGATCGCCTGTGGGTTACCTGTGCGGGCCTGCTGCGGGGCGTGGGCTCGGGTAGCGTTTCGTTGGGGAGCGGTGGGACTGGGGGCACTATGCATGTCTCGGCCTTTGTGCCAGTAGTGAGTGCGATTGACAGTGGCTCAGGCATAAATGCCATTGGATTTCCGATGTCAACGTTCTCTGTCAACGAGTTCCCGATCGGGGTTCAGATTCCGATCGTTCTGTCGGTGTGGACCGAAAGTGGCTCCGATCATGACCCGCACTTGTACGCAGTGGCCCATGATCCGGACGGAGTGCGGCGCGGCACCATCGACATCTTCTGGCATTGGCCTGACGTCGAGGGCCAGTCGTGCAAAGTCGGGGTGCGGGTTCTGCAGTTAGCCTTCGTCGCTACGAAGCCGGGGGCGTATCGGGTGGGCCTCTACGGCGATCCGGACTCCACGGAAACCGGGCACTCATTCCCGTTGCTGGTGACGTTAGCGGTACCCAGCGAGGTTAGCAAACAGGGCTCAAAAATCTTGGTAACGAACCCTATTCGCCGTTGATCGTACCGGGTCAGCCCGCGGTCGAGTGCGCCTTGGCCGGCTTGCGTGAGTAGCTCGTACGTGGCGCCCTGGCCCTGTTGGGTCGGGGATGTTCTGTTATGTGGTCGACCACCTTCGACTGGATCGCTGCAGGGGGATGTCCTTTGTACTCGTTGCTGACCGTCTTGATGCCAGGATTGACACCGTTGAACTGTGGACGCGAGTTCCGAACGACCGAGGTCGGTTCACGTCAGCGACGTGGCGATGTCGACCTCTGATGTCAGCGCCTGGTGCACAGGGCACCGCTCGGCGATTTCCAGAAGCCGCTGCGGTTGGGCGGCGTCGAGGTCGCCCAACCAATGTGATTGTTCGATCGATATGGCTAATCTGGCCCTTGGTGGTTTCACACTCGGCGCAGTCCTCTGCGTGAACACGGCTGTGCCGCAGGGTCACCTCGACCCGCTCCAGTGGCCAGCCTTTCTTATTGGCGTATGGGCGCACCGTCATCGAGGTGCATGCGCCAAGGCCGGCCAGCAACTAGTCGTAGGGCGTCGGTCCCGCATCATCGCCGATCGGCCGTGGCTCGTCCGCGAAGAGTTGGTGCCGACCTGCCGTGATCTGCTGGGTGTTGGTCCCCGTGCCCGTCTCGGTCACGGCGACAGTGCCTTCGGATGTTTTTTCAGTGGTGTCGTGTGCAGTCATGGCCGTAATCCAATACCACCGAGACGCGGTGGTCGATAACTTCGATACCCGTGTCCGGGACCGATTGCCATGGTCGTCATCGGCGGGCGGATAGCCAAAATATAAGTCGGGTGATGATTCGCATTTACGATTCTGCCGAGCAGGACCGCGACTATCGTCTCGGCCAACCAGCCAGGTACTACCTGGGAAAACGCTGTCAGAATTTGGACCGAGGACGACTCGTGAGCGAAAAATCGATTCCAGACCAATCGCCGGCAGTGTCGAAACCCGGAGCGGGCCATTCGAATACGAAAGAAGAAAGGATCGCGATTATTGGGGGCGGCATCGCGGGCCTTTTATGTGCCTACGTGCTAAGAAAATTCGGCCATACGGTGGTGCTGTTCGAGTCGTCGGATGTCCTCGGCGGACGAATTCGATCGTTCAGGTTCAACCCCAAGATGTTGAACGAGATCGAACGTGACGACGATGTGGTCCGCGAGCCAGTAAAAAGCCAAGCGATTCTCAAAAATGCGCTCTTGCCCCGCTCACTCTCCCCATCGGGGCAGCTTCCGCTGAGGCTTGAGGACAGTGATGATGCGCCGCCTGACTTCCAAGGCGGAACGTACTCTGCGGAGGATTACGACCTGCGTGCGTGGGACCACCTTGAGTTCAACGCCGAGTTTGGGCCGATGCGAATCGAACTCGAGGTTCAGAGGATGCTCGGTTTCCTGATTGATCATCTCGGCATTAAGGGTCCGTATGAAGACCCGCCCACGATAGTCGCAGTGCCTCATGATCTCGTCCGAATGCAGGGCTTCCCGCCGTTCTCGTCGCCAGCGTCCAAAGGTGATCCGGTCTACTATCTCAGGCCTGAAGAAGAAGGCAAGACACCTCTCGATCTGCTGAAACTCGGTCTGTGCCGCGCTGTAGCGGACCTGAACTTCGGTCCCATGAAAACTGCAGCAATTGAGGTGGAGGACGCGGCCAACGTCAAGATCCCGGAGTCGATTGGAAGCCAGGATGTGAAGAGATACCTGGACTTTCAGGCCTCGCACGCCGATCTGCTCGCCAAACTCGGCAAGGCGACCGCCACCCAGCGCTCGGCGGCCCCGGTCTTCGAATCCTGGGTACGCCACCAGCTGCATGAAGACGACTACTGGATCATCCAGCGGTATGGGCGAATCCCCGTTCTCTACGGCGCCGAAGAGTACATCGATCTGCACACGATGGGGTTTTGGAACCTGATGGCGGCCTACCTTAGCCATAACGCGTTAGCCAAGGTTCGCGAACTAGGCTCGTTCTACCACTTGATCCCTGAGAACCCCAACGCAGCAGAATGGCTGACATGGTGGCTGCGCCAAATCTCCATCAGCGGCCAACTACAAGGCGTGTTCGGCGGCATGCAGTCCATTACCGAGATGCTCGTGGCGAAGATGGGCATCAACGTGGAATCGCATGACGCTGACCGACAATTATCCGAGGACGACCCACTCACCGCTGACGATGACAAACTCAAGATCTACCGCAACGCGACAGTGACTATTCTGCACAACGACAGCAAGACGATCGCTGTCGCCGTGAAGAACCGCGATGTGGCCGAAGAGTCGTTCGACCGCGTCATCATGGCGCTACCAACAGTTCCTGCAGAAAAACTGGTCCAACGATCAAACCTGTGGTCCCAGAGTGCCAAACCCGAAAAGGTCGAAGAGAAGTTCGCCGCGTATCTGCACTCGGCACTGCCATTCCCACTGCTGAAGGTGTTCTTCGTTGTTAGGGATCGATGGTGGGAAGAACCGGTGAGAGCCAACCCCGACGTCAGCCGCTATCCGACGCGCGAGGTTTATTTCTGGAAGTCTCGCTTCAAAGACAGCCGTCGGGGTCTGGTCATGCTGTACACCGACCGCCCGGCGTCCTCGTTCTGGGCCAACTACGTTCCGAACCCAACCCAAGAAGATATCGACGAACTCTGTCGCAGCTCCTCTACCGACCCCGATGCGGATGCTGTCAAAATCCTTCGTGCCAGACTTAAGAGCCGATTCGTAGAGTACGTCAACGAAGCCGAAGGCGAAGCCACCATCACCACAGATGACATCATCTGGTGCGGCATCATGGACTGGGGCCGCGAACCTTACGGCGCCGCATCTCACGCGTGGCGACCCAACCGCGAATATTGGAATACCCTTGCAGGCCTGTCTGACTGGGCACTGGGTCCTGATGGTTCGGGTCCTCACCTGCACGTATGCGGAGAGGCGTACTCCGACTACCACGCCTTCATCGAAGGTGCGCTGCGTTCAGCCGTCCACGTACTCACCCAAATCCCCAACCCGCGAGAACCCTCGGAAGAGCGAGAGCCCTCGGAAGAGAAAGAAGCTGCACTCACTTTCATCCTGAAGGGTGTGCTCGGAGTTGACGTCGACATGTCAGCTGTCCTCAAGACCGGAGACGCAACGTCCTCGGCCTTGAGGGGCGATGCCGATCCGAAGTCCGAAGACAAGCAGAAGAAAATTAAGTACATCAAAGACTTCTTCGACTGGTCATTAAACCTCGACCAAATGAAGAGTCGTGCGCAATCGGTGGACTAACCACATCTGACATGAAAGAACTGTCATGAGGATCCGTACCGTTGGGCACTTGCTCGCTTCAGCCCGCCGGTTCACCGCGCTGTCGGCTGAATCGACACCAGCCGGAACGTTCCCGGCGAGGCGTCATCGGACGTGAACCGGACCACCAACATATCCGGGGGAAACTGCGTCGCAAGGTCATTGAGCGTCCTGGGCATGAACACCCGCGACTTCGCATTGCCGTACCAACCGGGATCCGACGGGTCAACGCTGAGATTGCGCACGCTGTCGATGCTGGCGTCCCAGCGCTGAACAGGATCAGGCAAAGCATCGCCGAATCCTGCTGACCTCTGGTACGCATCCAGTTGTCCCGCAAGGGTTACCGCCGTCCCGCCACCGACAGGGGTGCCAGTGATCGTCCCGTTGATGACGTCGGCGGTCACTGACGTCAGGCGCGCCGTGCATACGTTGTCGACGACGGCAGACGGCGCGCAGAACTGAGGGAGCGGGTCAGCGTGGGCCGGGGCAACGTTGAGTGTCACCGGCAGCGCAATGCCAGCGATGGCGGCCCATGCACGCTTTCGCACAGGTATGTCCTCCCTTAGGTATCTGAAAGGTATTCGGCCCCAGGGACCCAGGAGTTACACGTCGTGCTCAACGCGACGCTCAGCCGGCGGGTCACAGCAGCAAGTTGCTCACCCGCCCGAGTGACATCGGCGCCGCTCATCGGCTCCGCGCTGGGCACCAAGCTGAGCATCAGCGAGATGCGGGAGTCCGGGCCGAGTATGGGGGAGTGGATGTGGCTCACCGTGTAGGTCTCCTTCGGCGCGAGGCTGACTGGGAACCACTCCTCCTGATGGATCAGTTCATCGGTCAACGCCTGCGCCAACTGACTCAGCCGGGTCGAGCGCACCTCGGCGCTGCGCACCACCAGCGCCAGTTCCTGCAACCGCAGATCCGGCAGGATGTGCAGGCCCACCGCATAGCCACGCTGATTGGCATTGGTGATGGCCTCGCGGTAGCGCTCGCGCACGTCCTCGGGCAGCGCGCCCAGCCAGCGCTCCCGCACATCCGGCCCCCGCCACGCGACGGTCGACGCCCCATACGGTGGCCGGTGCGGAATTTGGGTACCGATCGGCATCGGATGACCACCGCCGTGACCGCTGCGGACCTGACTGACACCGTCAATGATCACGTTGATGGCAGAGGCGTGGGATGAGATCGACACCAACCCTGATATCCGCGCCGCCATACTCACCGGGGAGGGCTCGTCGTACTGCGTCGGCGGCGACTTGGCCGACGGCTGGATGGTTCGCACATCGTCAGACAAAGGCCCCGAGCCGCAACCAGAACGGAAGACTGCCGGCAACGTCATCACCGATGGGCTGCTGCTGACCCGCTCACTAACCAAGGCCCGGGAGATCGCAGCGAAGGTCTGCGCCAATGGTCCACTGGCAGTGCGCAATGCGAAGGCATCTATCGTGGCTAGCGGGTGGCTCGATGAGGGCGACGCTCGCCAGATCGAGCAGAGGTTCGTTGCCGAGGTGATGCGTTCCGACGACGCCAAGGAGGGCCTCGCGGCCTTCCGCGACAAACGTGCGCCGCGCTTTACCGGGCGGCGCTGACCGGGAGGATGCTGATGGAACACACGGGGCCGCTGAGCGGTATTCGCGTTCTGGAATTGTCGCTTGCGCTCACCGGTCCGTATATCGGTGCCCTGTTCGCCGACCAAGGTGCTGACGTTGTGAAGATAGAGCGCCCGGATATCGGCGACATCCTGCGGTGGATTGGCCCGAGCGTCAACGGGTTAAGTGCCGTTTTCCGGGTCTGCAATCGCGGCAAGCAGTCGATCGCCGTGGACATCCGGACCGACGCAGGTCGGGACATCGCACTCGAACTGGCCGCGCAGGCCGACGTCGTCATCCAGAACTTCCGTCCCGGGGTGGCGGAGCGACTTGGCCTTGGCTATGACAACGTTGTCGCAATCAACCCCGGGGTCGTCTATCTGTCGCTGAGCGGATTCGGCGAGGTTGGGCCCTACCGTGAGCGCAGCGCTTATGACACCGTGATTCAGGCCTACGGCGGTGTCGCGTCGAGCCAGGCCGATCCGGGAGTTGGGGAACCGATATTCCTGCAGCAAGTGCTCGCCGATAAAGTCACCGCGCTTTATGCCAGTCAAGCCGTCACCGCCGCTTTGCTCGCGCGTGCGAACGGCCGCGGCGGACAGCATGTGCACGTCTCGATGGTCGACGCAGTCGTGTCGTTTCTGTGGACCGACGCGACCGGCAATGAGGTGCTGCTCGACGCCGACGGCTCGCAGCCGTCGAGTTTCACCTCCGGCTTCAAGCCATTCCACTTCGTCGACGGGTGGGGCGTGGTGACACCGATCTCGGACTCCGACTTCACCGGAATGTGCCGCGCGTTGGACGTGCCCGGTGCGGATGATCCACGACTTGCGACCGCTGACCTCCGTAACCAGCATCGTCCGTTGATGGCGCAGGTGCTGGAGTCCTGTTATGCGGGCGCAGAAAAGCTCACGGTGGAAGAGGCGACAGCGCGCTTCGAGGCCGAGGACGTGCCCTACGCGATGATCGTCCCGCCTGACGAATTGCCCAACGATCCGCACGCCATCGAGATGGGGCTGTTCGTAGAAGCCGACGATCCGGTGGTGGGGCGCACCCGTATCCCGAGGCATCCGGCTCTGTTCGATGGCACGCCCGCTCAACTGGCCGGTGCTGCACCGGCTTTGGGTGAACACACCACCGACGTGCTGGTGCGGCTGGGTCGTTGCGATCAGGAGAGCGAGCTCCGGCAATCGGGCATCATCGCGGGGTGAGCGCCGCGCCGCGCTAATTGTGCCTACCGTCATCGACTCGTCGAATGCGTTCTAGTGGTCCACTGGTGTGTGCATCTGCGGCAGCGACCCGTGGCCGTACCAGTCGATGCCGTAGAGGGCCGGGCCGGTCGCGCTGGCGAAGGTTGCCACATCGGATCGGTGACCGCAGTAAAGTGCTGCTCGTGGTCAGAGTCTTCGCCGGCGCCCGCGGTCGCTGGCTTGCGGTGGGGGCGTCGGTCGCCATCGCAACGGCGATGTTCTACGCCCAGAGCCACGAAGAGCGGTGTTGTGTTGCCGTGCCTGCTGTTTCACCCGCGGGACAGGCATTGGCATCATCCGACGCCCCTCGTGTCGCCCAGCCCACCGAAGCGGAATTGCTGGCCGCGAGCGCACCCGTCGCCGGCGCGGACTTCCAGCTCGCGTTGCCGCGCGGCCTCGCGCCCGAGGAGGGTTTGCAGGTCCATACCATCTGGGTGGCTCGCGCCATCAGCGTGATGTTCCTCGAAATCAAGACAATCGGCGGTTATCGGCAAGACCCGTTGCCGTGGCATCCGAACGGGTTGGCGATCGACGTGATGATCCCGAACTACCACTCGCAGGAGGGGATCGAGCTCGGCAACCAGATCGCTGGGTTCGCCCTGGCCAATGCGAAGCGGTGGGGAGTGCTGCATGTGATCTGGCGGCAGGGCTTCTACCCGGGCATCGGCGCGCCGAGTTGGACGGCGGACTACGGCAACGAAACCGCCAACCACTACGACCATGTGCACATCGCCACCGACGGTGGCGGCTACCCGACCGGACGCGAAACGTACTTCCTCGGGTCTATGCGCTCGGAACCGGCCTGACGACGATGAAGCACGTGCTGCGGACTTCGTGTGCTCGCTTGGCGGTGCCGTTGGTGGTGGGCGTTGCTGCGTTGACGGCCTGCGCCGGACCCGACCCGCGCCCCGCGACCGCTCCGGCGCCGTCCGTCACCTCGGTGGAGGCCGCCGGAGCGCCCATGCCCCAGGATGCGCCGGGCCAGCCCCCGTTGGTCAAACGCGACGTGGTGAAGACCGCAGCCATGACGATCTCGGTGACGGAACCCGCCGCGGCCGCGGATAAGGCCGCTGCCCTTGTCGCGACCGCGGACGGCCGCGTCGACAACCGTTCCGAGGATGCGGGATCGGGCACGGACAGGGCGCGATCGACGGTGGTCTTGCGGGTCCCCGTCGCCAAGCTCGACGACGTGTTAGGGCAACTCAAGGCATTGGGCACCGTCGAACACGTCGAAATCACCTCCGACGACGTCACCGCGCAGCGCGTCGACCTCGATGCCCGGATCAAGGCACTGCAAACGTCGGTCGACCGGCTGCTGGGGATCATGCGGGACGCCAGAGACCCCGACGCCCTGATCAAGGCCGAGGGCGCGCTCTCCGAGCGCCAGGCGGAGTTGGACAGTCTCCGGGCGCAACGGGAGGCGCTCGGCGACCGCATCGACTACAGCACCGTCAACGTCACCTTCGTCGCCCAGACCATCGGTGGCCCCGCGCTAACTGAATACCGGGGCTTCTTCGGTCAAATCGAACGAGGTTGGGACGGTTTGGTTTCCGCCGTCGGCAACCTGGTGCTGTTTTTCGGGCTGCTGCTTCCCTGGTTGGCTGTGCTCGCGGCCGTCGGTGGGATCGCGTACGGGGCGGTACGGCTGGTGCGGGGGCGGCGGCCCAAGCCGACACCCCCTGCGACCACCGCGGTGGATACTCCGGCCGAGGACCACGCCAACGGGGCATGAATCCTCGATGGGGCCCCGCCATCGGATTCCCAGCGCTGCAAGGAGATGGACTCCTCGACTACCGACATGGCTCTTCTGTCCGTGCGGTGTGCATGCCATACGGCACGGCCTTGAGCACAGTGACGGACAGTGCAGCGCCGCTGGGCAATGTGTAGGCGAGTTGCTGACCCGGGCGCGCACCCGCGATGGCCGAGCCCAGCGGTGATTGGACGGAGTAGACCTCCATGTCACCGTATTCAGCGCCACGAACCCCCAGGAGGAAGGTCTCGGTGTCGCCGGTGTCGTCGTAGCGGATGGTCACCACCATGCCAGGCTCGGCGATGCCGTCGTCGGGCGGATCCTCGCCAACGACTGCGGTCACGAGCAAGTCGTGAATCTGCTGGATTCGGCTTTGCCATCCGCGCTGGATGGCGGCTGCGTTCTCGTCGTTGTCAGCGTTGTCCACTCCGCCGGCTGACAACTGGCGCAGCGTTGCCAATTCCTGTTGCAATCGGTCGAAGGCCTGTGGTGATATCCAGACGCGCTGGGCGGTGGTCATATTTTCTGTCCTTTCGGGCTAGCGAGGCGTGTGCGAAGGTGCATCACGCGTTGATCTTTCGTGCCTTTCGAGGTTGCCGTCAGGGGCGGGCGGTACATCAGCTCCGCCCCTGACGACTCGCGAGCCCGGGTCGGGGCGTGGTTGTGATCGCGTTGCCGGGGCTAGCGGCCGACTCGGCGCAGCGGGTCGAACTCGCGCAACGCGTCGGGCTGTTTGCCGGTGGTGATGTATTCGGCCAGCAGCCGGCCGGTTACCGGGCCGTGTGCCAGTCCCCACATGCCGTGGCCGCCGGCGACGTAAACCCGTGGCGACGTCTCCCCAATCAGGGGCCGCCCGTCAGTCGTGATCGGTCGAGCGCCCACCCAGACATCGCTGCGTTCGTTCCATCGCACCCCGCTGAGTAACGAGCCGGCTGACTCGACGATCGCGGCCACGCGCTCTGGCCGCAGCGGTTCGTGCGGATCGCGAAACTCCATGGTGCCCGCCACACGTAGTGCACCGTTGTAGGGCGTGCACGCCACCCGCGCGTGCGGCAGGTAGATCGGGCCCGGAATGGGGCGGTCCACCGGCACGGTGAACGAATACCCGCGACCTGCTCGCACCGGAATCCTTACTTGACGGCCAGCGAGCCGTGACAGCCATGCTCCGGTCGCGATGACCGCGGTGTCTGCGCGCACCCGGGCACCGTTGCGCGGGTACACCGAGACACCGTCGCTGAAGCTGATCACGTCGCTGATCTCCATGGTGCGCATCGTGGCACCGCGCTGGACGACCGCGCGGCCGAGGCTGTGTACGAATCGCCCTGGGTCGACGAACCGCTGCCCGTTGATGTTGAGCCCGGCGCCGATGAGAGGCGATGCCAGCGGCACCTGCTCGCGCAGCGCCGCGCCGGTCAATTCGGTGACGAGTACTGGGTGTCCGGCCTTTTCGAACTGGCGAAGCTCGCGCACCATCGCGTCGGCCTCATCGGTGCTCTGGAACAACGCGGTGATGGGGGCGTCGGTGACCGGCGCGTCCACACCGTTGGCGACCAGCACGTCGAAAGCTTCGATGCACTCCTCGTTGAGGGGGGCGTTGGCTCGCGCCACCCGATTCCAGGACGAGCGCCGGCAGTTCGCCGCGAACCTGAGCAGGAATAGCGCCAGCGACGGATCAGCCCGCAGCGGGATGTGCAGCGGACTCGTGGGGTCGCCTAACGAACTCAGTCCGTAACGCAACACGGACGGCGAGTTCAGCGGCAGAGTCAGTCCGGGCGAGATCCAGCCGGCGTTGCCCCAGGACGCGCCGGCGGCCACGCCGGCGCGGTCCACCACCGTGACCTCGACCCCGCGCTCCTGCAGGAACCATGCCGTCGACAACCCGACGATTCCCGCACCGACAACAACCGCTGATCGCGGCCCGCCATCGATGCGCTGTACGCCGCCCACCACACACCTCCACACTCGATACCTGCTGTTAGCTCCACAGTGGCCCGTCGGTGGGGGATCCGATTGTCATGATTCGACAATCCAGCGGTCGGGTTCTGTTCGCCCGCGACAAACCATCGCGGGCGGCGGGGCTGCTGCCGCCGGACGAGGTCACGGCGGATTTTCGACAGCCAGCGGCTGGGCAGGGTCGGTGGCGGCGAGCTCGATCATCATGGCCAGCCGTTTCTTGGCGTCCCCGAGTGGCAGCGTGGTGGTCTCGTTCATCTTGCGCATCCGATAGCGCACGGTGTTCTCGTGCACCCCCAACAATCGGCCCGCCTCGGCCGGGTCACCCTGGGCTGCCAGCCACGCCCGCAGGGTCGCCACGTAGTCGCTGGCATGACTTTGGTCGTGCCTGCGGAGCTCGGCCACCGGACCACGGTCGGGCGAGCGGCCCGTTGCGGCCGCGGTGCGCAGGCGTTGCAACAGGATGTCGTCCCAGGACTCGTCGTAGGCCGGCGGCGGAATGCGTGGTGCGCCGATCTCGTTCAGCGCCAGACATTCGTCGGCTTCGTGCCGTGCGGCCACCAGGTCCGCCACCGCGGCCACCGCACTGATCCCGGCCAACATTGTCACCTGCTCGGGCAGCGCAGCGGCCAAATCCGACACCCAGCGCCGCGACGTCGTCAACTGCTCGCCGGGCAACACCGTGTAGACGGTGTTGCCGGCCAACGCGCTACGGCCCGGCCGCGACCAACCGAACCCCGTTGTGGCGCGTTCGAACGCCAACAACAGCCCAGCATCGCGTTGATCGCCGATGTATGCCTGTACCGCGATCACTCGCAACTGATTCTGCGGCAGTCCCAGCCGGCTGGCTATCGTCGCGGCGTCCGCGCTGCCCTCGAGTAATCGGATCACCAGGTCCGATTCCACCTGACGCTCGAGGTCCGCACTGGCACGGGAGCGCAGCAGATGCATTGCGACGGTGCGCGCCCCATCTGCCAACGCGATCAGCGCCGCGCCGACCAGCGGCGCCGTACACGCCACCCACACCGATCCCATGAACTCTCGGCCCGAGCGCACCGCCACCACCATGCGCCCCGTCATGCCATGGCCGGACTCCGGGGCCACGAACATCGGTTCGTCGGAAGCGGCCAGATGCGCGAACACGCCGCGGTCCTCAAAGAAACCGCGCAACTGCTCCGGTGTGCGACGGTCCATGATGGTCTGCACCCGCGCGGGGTCGGCGTGCAGTTGCCGCCTGGAATATGCCAGAACCCGGGAGAGTCGATCCTCGATCGTCACTGCCCCGCCGGTCTCCTCGGCCAAGCTGTCGGCAAGCGCAAACAGATCCGTTGGGCCCCGCCCGGACTCGGTTTCGCGACCTTCCAACACCAACCCGTAGACGACGGCGGCGAGGTCACTCCACGGCATCGACTCGTCGACCACCAGCACCGCGACCCCCTCGGACACACCTTCGAAGGTGGTGGTCCCGGCGTCCCCACGGGTGAGTACGACCAACGCGCGCGCCGCGGCCGCCCAGCGCACCGCTTCGGTCACCGATCGCGCGCCGAGGCCGAGTAGCACGTCGCCGATGACAGTGCGATCCTCGGTGTGCTCGGGCATGACGACACTGCGCAGTTGGGTCGACCGCGATATCGGACAAAACCGCAGCCGCACCCCATAGCTGCCCAGCACATTGACCAGGCGGTCCAGCGTGACCACGAGCTTCTCCCCATGCTGAGCCGATCAGTCAGCCTAGCCAGTCGCGCTCCTCACGCCGAAGCCGAGGTGCTGCGATGATCGTGGATGTCAACCTCAGTCAGATCGAGGATGCGTTCGCACTCGGCGCGCCTGAGCGCACTGGAGGTCACGTGGCGACTCGATACGACCGGCCGTGGCGGCGACCCGGCGCGGCCGCGTACGCGCGGCAACGGATCCGGGCCTTCCTGCATCCGCCGGTGACGGTGGTTCCCGTGCCGGCCGACCTGATCAAGAACGGCGACGTCGCGGTACGGATGCGCGACGGTGTTACGTTGCGCGCCAACGTCTATCGCCCACCGGGCGAGGGCCCTTTTCCGGTGATCCTGTCTGCGCACCCCTACGGCAAGGACGTGCTGCCGCGGGGCACGCGTCGAGGCTGGCGGTTGAGTTTCCAGTTCCGAATCATGAATCAGCCCCAGCCCTATCGTATTTCGAGTGAAACCGGCTGGGAGGCACCGGATCCGGTGGCATGGGTCGCGCGGGGCTACATCGTGATCAACGCCGACACGCGCGGTGCGGGGACCTCCGACGGTGTCGGCTCGCTGCTGTCCGACGACGAGGCCCGTGACGTCTACGATCTGATCGAATGGGCTGGAACGCAATCGTGGTCCAACGGCCGGGTCGGGATGCTCGGTGTGTCGTATTTGGCTCTCTCGCAATACAAAGCGGCAGCATTGCGCCCGCCGCACCTCGCGGCGATCTGCCCCTGGGAAGGGTTCACCGACGCCTATCGCGACTTCATGACGCCGGGCGGCGTCCCCGAGCGGGGCTTCTCGCTGATCTGGCAGACCATGACCCGGCGTGTCGCCCGGCTCTCCGCCGACCTCGGGGCACAGCGGCGGCAGCATCCGCTGCTTGACGCCTGGTGGCAATCGATCACCCCCGACCTCGCCCGCATCGAGGTGCCAATTCTGGCCTGCGCCAGCTTCTCTGACCACAACCTGCACAGCCAGGGCTCCTGGCGGCTGGTCGAGCGGGCGGGGTCAGCCGAGTGCAGCGCCTACACCCACCGCGGCGGCAAATGGGCTGTTTTCTACGGCGACGAGGCGCAGCAGGCGCAGACCGCCTTCTTCGATCACCATCTGCGCGGCATCGACGTGCCGGCACCCCCGCGGGTCCGCCTGGAGGTGCGTGAACGTCGCGATGTCGTGGTCGCCGTGCGCGACGAGCGGGAATGGCCGCTGGCACGCACCCGGTGGACCGCGCTGCACCTCGGTGATGACGGAACGCTCGGCGAAGGCGAGCCGACCGCGGCGGGCTCCGCCGCATTCCGGTTGCGCCGCCATGCGGTGGCGTTCTCGCACCGTTTCGCCCGCGACACCGAACTCACCGGTCCGATGAGCCTGCGGCTGCGCATCTCACTCGACGGCGCCGACGACGCTCATCTGTTCGTCGGCGTGGAGAAGTGGAGTGCCGGGCGATACGTGCCGTTCGAGGGGTCCTACGGCTATGGCCGCGACCGGATCGCCGACGGCCGGCTGCGGCTGGCACTACGGGACTCGCTGGAGGTCCTGCGCCCCTTGCGGCCGGGGGAGATCGCGGATGCCGCCATCGAGCTCAGCGCCTCGTCGACGCTGTTTCGCGCGGGCGACGAGCTTCGGCTGATCATCGCCGGCCGCTATCTCGAACCGTTCAACCCGCTGTTCGGGCACCTTCCTGCGCGCTACGCGCCGAGCCGCCGCGGTCGGGCCGTCGTGCACTGGGGGCCGGGCGCCTCGACGCTCACGGTCCCGGTGATCCCCGAACGACACCCGTGAGTATTTCGCAACAACGACGACAAACCTCCTCGAAACTGAGCAACGGCCCGGCGCAGCCATGCCCTCCTCGGTCGCTCGATCACCCTGGTGCCGACCTGGTCGGGTCCGTTAGGGCAGGAGTTGGCGGGCAATGTGTTGCTTCCTGGCGACGGCGCGCGGATCGCCCCGACGACGTTCGAACAGTGGCTGGCGGCGGGCGCTCAGTGAGAAAGAGGCCCATCCCGCGACGGGATGGGCCTCTTTAGGTATTTGCTCTCACTTCAGGCGGTGCGGCGAATTCCACGCTTGAGCAACAACTCGCGCTCGGCTTCGCTCAATCCACCCCAGATGCCGTAAGGCTCACCGACGGCCAAAGCATGCGACCGGCATTGAGTGATCACCGGGCAACTCCGGCACATTTCCTTGGCGCGCATCTCGCGCTGTGCGCGGGCGCGGCCACGCTCCCCATCGGGATGGAAGAACACTGACGAATCGACCCCTCGGCAAAGGCCTTGCATCTGCCAATCCCAGATGTCGGCGTTCGGGCCGGGTAGCTGCTGCGGCTGTGGCATTGGAAAACCCCTCTCTCCGCACATATTTCACGTGCGTGAGTTGTGGAACCGATCCGAGCACTGTCGCCGATGACTACTCGTGCCCCCAAAATTAGGGGTGCTTTGCAAAGCGCGTCAATACCCATGCCATGTGCGCAATCACATAATCGCAGCTCGAGAATTTACATCACGTTCATCATTGCGACCCACGGTCGCTGGGCGAGGTGCTAACCAGCGCGCACCGATCGTGATGATTTCGTGATTTGCGCAGGATGGCCCGTCCGGCGCCGGCGCTCGATTTCCTAGCGCTCAGTAGGTAGTAAACATGGCCGTAACATCACGACCATGAACTGTTAACTGACCTGATTCGCTCAGCTGGTTGATAGCGTGCCAGGTCAGATGAACTCCACCGCACTGGCCGCCGTCGCCTTCGGCGACACCCCGGGCTGTTGGCCGCTGCCCGCCGCGAACACGCCCGCACAACTGTGGCTGCGCGCCGTCGCCGCCGCCGGCCAGGGCCACTACAGCTGCGCCCGTGCCGACCTTGCTGATCTGCGTCGCCGCCAACCCGCCGGTGCTGTGGCGTCGCTGGCGTTCAGTACCGAAGCGTCGCTGCTGCGTCAGCTCGGTGGTCATCGCGAGGCCGCCGGCTGGGATGGCCGCGGCCTGGCGCTGGCGCCAAGCACCGGCGATGACCCGTTGGCGCTGGAGGCGCGCGTCGATGCCGTCGTCGGACTGGCGGCCGACGCCCTTGGCGTGGGCCGGCTCGCGATGTCGGCGCAACTGCTCGAGCGGGCCGAGGAGACGATGCGCCGCGCCGAGTCGCCGCCGACTCGGCTGGCCATCCGGCTGGCGTGGGTCAGCGCCGAATTGGCGATGGCCGGTGGCCGCGGTGCGGATGCCGTGATTCATGCGCGCCGCGGGGTGGAGATTGCCGAGGAGGCGCTGCCGGCGTTGCGGCGCCATCGCGTCAAAAGCAGCGTGGTGCTGGCAGCGGCGCTGTGCTGCGCGGGGTCGATGGAGAGCGCGCGGGAGGTCGCCGACGGCGCGCTGCACGACACGCAGACCCATGGCTTGGTTCCGCTGCGGTGGGCGCTGGCGTGTCTGCTGGCCGATATCAATAGCGCAACACTTACGTCACAGCAGGTCTCGGCCATCCGGGACGACTGTGCTGGCGTTATTGCACGGCGCGGCGGGCGGTGGACCCGCCGCTAACACCCGATCGGCTGTTCGGGCCGATATTGTCTAGCCCAGTGCCTGCCGGGAAGCGTCCCGTTCGTAACGTTGGAGATATCGCCGTCGATGACAATTCCAGGAGATCGTCTCGACGCGGCCGTTGCTGAAGCGCTGGCCGGCAGTCGCGATGCCCTCCGTGAAGTTGTAGAGACCATCCGCCCCATTGTGGTCCGTTATGTCCGGGCTCGCCTGGGGTCCACGGAGCGGGTTGGCCTCTCTGCCGACGACGTCGCTCAGGAGGTTTGCTTGGCCGCCATCCAGGCGCTGCCGCGCTACCAGGATCAGGGTCGCCCCTTCCTGGCCTTCGTGTACGGCATCGCTGCTCACAAGGTTGCCGACGCGCATCGCGCCGCTGGCCGTAACCGGTCCGACCCCACCGATGTGGTGCCGGAGCGGTACTCGCTGGAAGCGGGCCCCGAGCAGATGGCAGTGAATTCCGATTCCGCCGCTCGGATGAGCAAATTGTTGGAGGTTCTGCCCGAAAAGCAGCGCGAGATCCTCATGTTGCGCATCGTCGTCGGCTTGTCCGCCGAGGAGACCGCCGAGGCGGTTGGCAGCACGCCCGGAGCGGTGCGCGTCGCGCAACACCGGGCGCTGGCCAAGCTCAAAACGGAGATCACGGCGGGAGGTCATGGCTATGCCTGACTTCGGACGCAACTCCCGCAGCGAGGATCCGTCGCTGGATGCCGTCATCAACAGCGACCGCTTCATCGACGCCCTGGCCGCCGGCCGACCGGTCGCCCCGCAGGACCAGGCCGACGCCATGCTGGCCGAACTACTTGGCGGTTGGCGCGACGAAATGCGCTGGCCGCCGGCGACCGGACTGATCACCGAGCGTGACGCTGTCAACGCGTTGCGGTCCGGTCTGGCCGAGAAGCAGCGCGGTGGGCGCAGCCGGCGCGGTCTGAGCATCGTCGGCGCCGCGGCGGCCGGTGTGCTGGTGTTCGGCGGCTTCGGTGCTGTTGTGTACGGTGCCGGCCCCGGCGACGCCCTCTATGGGCTGCGAACCATGCTGTTCGGCACGCCCAAGCAGGTCCGCGATGACCAGGTCACGCTGGCAGCCGCCAAGCAGCAGCTCGAGCAGGTTCAGCAGTTGGTCGCCCAGGGCGACTGGCAGCAGGCGCAGGACAAGCTGGTCGCCGTCAGCACCCAGGTCAATAGCCTGGGTGACCAGACGCAGAAGCAGCAGCTGCTCGACCAGTGGAACCAGCTGTCGGCGAAGGTCGTGCAGAAGGACCCCGAAGCCACGGTGCCGCCGGGGATCACCTACACGGTGCCGGCCTCGGTGAGCGAGCTCGTCCCTGCCGTGATCACCCCCACCAACGGGCCGGAGGTGCCGCCCACCAGCATTCCGGGCCTGCCGTCGATCACGATCTCCACGACGCCGGATGGCACGGGCACGTTCGGCCCGTCGCCGTCGGACACCCCGACCTCTCCGGTCGAGCAGACCGAACCGCCCGCCACGACGACTATTGAGCCGGCCACGACGACGGTTGAGCCGACCACGACCACGACGGTCGCGCCGACGACCACCACGTCAGTGCTGCCGACGACCACCACGACGACGCTGCCGACCACGACCGCCGCCACATCGACAGCGACCACCACGACCACCACGGGTGCGCCGACGACCACCACGACGACGACCTCCCTGGCCGGGGCTACCACCACGAGTGCGTCTGCGCCGGCCCAGGCGCCTGCGGCAGCAACCACCACGGGCCCGGCTGCGGCCGAGTCGCCGGGGGCAGCGGCCACGTCGACGGTTGTGCAGCAGTCGTCGGCGCCCACGGCCGCGTCAATACCGTCGTCGGTCGTTCAGGCGCCGAAAACACAGTCGCCGGCTGCTGTGATCACCACCACTACGATGATGCCGATGCCGCAGCTACCGAAGCTGCCGAGTCTCGGCGGCGGTCACTGAGTTCAGCGGAAGCCGTCGTAATCCGACGTCGCTTCGTTGAGCGAGGCGTCGGCATATCCGCGGCAGTAGTCCCACGTGACGTAGGCGTCCGGCTCAGGGTCGTATGCGGGCTCGTGCGGACGGACCGTGCCGTCGACTAAAAGCTGAAGTAGGTTGGCGCGCAACATATCCCAGTCGTGATAGTGGTCCTGCTGACATTCGTCGCAGCACACCACCAGTCCGCGGATCCCGCGATGCGCCAGCAGCGCTTCGTACACGGCCAGATCAGCCAGATCGGCTTCCACCGCGGCGCGTTCCTGAGGATCCAACGGTTGTCCCGGCTCGATCGCATCCAACGCAGCCGACGGGTCGGCGGGGTCGTCGGCGAACGGATCTGGTGGCAGGCCTGGTGGAAGGTGGTCGCGCACGACACCACATTACGCAGCGCGGCGGGTATCGCGCCAGGGAACCTCACCGCGAGCCGATAGGATGGTGTCCACTTTCCACCAGCTGATGGGGGCCTCCCGATGACCATTGCCGAAGGCAGCGCCGGCCGCATCGACGGTCTGACCGCGCACCTGAACGGCCTGCTGGGGGATTGGGTTCCCACCGGCGGTGACGACCCGAACAAGATCGCGATGCTGGGCCTGACATTCGACGACGTACTGCTGCTTCCCGCGGCGTCCGATGTGGTGCCCGCCGTCGCTGACACATCCAGCCAGCTGACCAAGAAGATCCGGCTCAAGGTGCCGCTGGTGAGCTCCGCGATGGACACGGTGACCGAGGCCAGGATGGCCATCGCGATGGCCCGCCAGGGTGGCATGGGAGTGCTGCACCGGAACCTGTCGATCGCCGAGCAGGCCGGCCAGGTGGAGATGGTCAAGCGTTCGGAGGCCGGTATGGTCACCGACCCGGTGACGTGCTCACCGGAGAACACCCTGGCCGAGGTCGACGCGATGTGCGCCCGGTTCCATATCTCGGGTCTTCCGGTGGTCGACGCGCAGGGCTCGCTCGTCGGGATCATCACCAATCGGGACATGCGCTTCGAAGTCGACATGAACAAGCCGGTAGCTGAGGTGATGACCAAGGCGCCGCTGATCACCGCGCAAGAGGGTGTGACGGCCGATGCCGCGCTGGGCCTGTTGCGGCGCAACAAGATCGAAAAGCTGCCGATCGTCGACGGGCACGGCCGGCTGACCGGTCTGATCACCGTCAAGGATTTCGTCAAGACCGAGCAGCATCCGCTGGCCACCAAGGACAGCGACGGACGGTTGCTCGTCGGTGCGGCGGTCGGCGTCGGAGACGACGCCTGGGATCGCGCGATGGCGCTGGCCGATGCCGGCGTGGACGTGCTGATCGTCGACACCGCGCACGCCCACAATCGGCGGGTGCTCGACACCGTCGGCAAGCTCAAGGCCGAGGTCGGCCATCGGGTCGAGATCGTCGGCGGAAACGTCGCCACTCGTAGTGCGGCCGCCGCGCTCGTCGAGGCCGGCGCTGACGCCGTGAAGGTCGGGGTTGGACCCGGTTCCATCTGCACGACCCGCGTGGTCGCCGGCGTTGGCGCACCTCAGATCACCGCGATCCTGGAAGCCACCGCGGTGTGCGCGCCGGCCGGTGTGCCAGTGATCGCCGACGGCGGGTTGCAGTACTCCGGTGACATCGCCAAGGCGCTGGCCGCGGGCGCGTCGACGGCGATGCTGGGCTCACTGCTGGCCGGCACCGCCGAGGCACCCGGCGACCTGATCTTCGTCAACGGCAAGCAGTTCAAGAGCTACCGCGGCATGGGGTCCCTGGGCGCCATGCAGGGACGTGGGACGGCGAAGTCCTACTCCAAGGACCGCTATTTCCAGGACGATGTGCTGTCCGAAGACAAGCTGGTGCCGGAAGGCATCGAGGGCCGGGTGCCGTTCCGCGGCCCGCTGTCCACCGTGATCCACCAGCTCACCGGTGGTCTTCGCGCAGCGATGGGATATACCGGCGCGCCGACTATCGAGATGCTGCAGCACGCCCAGTTCGTGCGTATCACCGCCTCGGGGCTCAAGGAAAGCCACCCGCACGACATCACCATGACTGTCGAAGCCCCCAACTACTACGCCCGCTAGGGGTCCCGCCGTGCGTGACATGGTTGAAATCGGCATGGGCAGAACTGCCCGCCGCACTTACGAACTCGACGACATCAACATCGTTCCCTCGAGGCGCACCCGCTCGTCGCAGGACGTGTCGACCGCCTGGCAGCTCGATGCCTACCGGTTCGAAATCCCGGTCGTCGCTCACCCGACCGACGCCCTGGTCTCCCCGGAGTTCGCCATCGAACTGGGTCGCCTCGGCGGGCTCGGGGTGCTCAACGGCGAGGGTCTGATCGGCCGGCACGCCGACGTCGAGGCCAAGGTCCGCGAGGTCATCGAGGCCGCGGACAAGGAGCCCGAGCCGACGGCCGCGATCCGGCTGCTGCAGCAACTGCATGCCGCGCCGCTGAACCCCGAGCTACTAGGTGCCGCGGTCGCCCGCATCCGCGATGCCGGGGTCACCACCGCGGTTCGGGTGAGCCCCCAGAACGCTGCGGCGCTGACGCCGGCTTTGGTGGCGGCGGGTATCGACCTGCTGGTCATCCAGGGCACCATCATCTCCGCCGAGCGGGTGGACTCGCACGGCGAGCCGCTCAACCTCAAGACGTTCATCTCCGAGCTCGACATCCCGGTGGTGGCCGGTGGGGTTCTTGATCACCGCACCGCGCTGCACCTGATGCGTACCGGCGCGGCCGGCGTGATCGTCGGCTACGGCTCGACGCTCGGGGTGACGACCAGCGACGAGGTGCTGGGCATCAGTGTGCCGATGGCAACCGCGATCGCCGACGCCGCGGCGGCGCGGCGCGAGTACCTGGACGAGACCGGTGGGCGCTACGTGCACGTGCTGGCCGACGGTGACATCCACACCTCCGGTGACCTTGCCAAGGCCATCGCCTGCGGCGCCGACGCGGTGGTGCTGGGCACCCCGCTGGCCGAATCCGCTGAAGCGCTCGGTGACGGCTGGTTCTGGCCGGTAGCCGCAGCGCATCCGTCGCTGCCGCGTGGTGCGCTGCTGCAGATCGCGGCGGGGGAGCGTCCGTCCCTGGATCGGGTGCTCAACGGGCCTTCCGACGACCCGTTCGGCTCGCTCAACCTGGTCGGCGGCCTGCGCCGGTCGATGGCCAAGGCTGGGTACTGCGATCTGAAGGAGTTCCAGAAGGTCGGCCTCACCGTCGGCCGCTGAGGTCCCCCTTCGGGGCGCGATGGGCGCCTGGGCTGGATGAGAACATGTGGGCGTGCCAACGTGCCAACGGCGCGGGTGCCCACCAGTTCAGCGGCCCAAGTACATGCATGAATGCCGGTAGCAGAAGCATGCGCACCACCGTGGCATCGGCCAGGACCGCGATCGTGAGTCCGACGGCGAACATGCGCATGAACGACACGCCGGCGAACATCAGTGCGGCAAAAGTGATCGTCATCAGCAGTGCGGCGGCCGTGACAACCCGGCCGGTGCGCTCGATGCCAAGCGCAATGCTCTCGTCGTTATCCGAACTCGTTCGGGTCGAGGCGAGCCAATACTCCCGGATTCGTGATAGCAGAAAGATCTCGTAGTCCATCGATAATCCGAAAGCGATGCAGAACATGAGCACCGGGATGTTGACGACCAGCGTGCCTGTCGGCGTTGTGCCGGCCGCCCACAGGTTCCCTTCCTGAAATATCCACACCAGCGCGCCGAAGGCGGCCGTCAGGGACAGGATGTTGAGCAACACCGCCTTGATGGGCAACACGACGCTGCCGGTGAGCAGGAAGAGTAATACCAACATGACGGCGGCAATGAAGCCGAATACGACCGGAAGGCGCGACGTAATGCCCTGCACGCTATCGCGGTTCGTCTGCGCAGTCCCGGTGAACTGTGCGGAAACGTCGCGCGGCGTTGCCACCGCATGCAATCGGTCCAGCTGGGTTTCCGAGGCCCGCGTGTATGGCGATGTGGCGCTCTCGACGGTCAGAAAGGCGCTGTTGCCGTTCATGCCGGCCGGCGCAGATGGGGGCCCGTTGCGCTCACCACCGACGAACGTGCCGGTTGGCGCCGACACGGCGGTCACCTCGGGTACCCGGGAGAGCGCGGCGGCGTAGCTCGCCAGATCAGCTGGCGTCAGCGCGGTGGTGTCGGCCACGACGATCTTCACCGCGTTGTTGGAATTCAATGCGAAGTCGGTCCGGATGCGGTCGTTGACCTCGCGCGCCGACGAGGTGGCAGGCAACACCCGGTCGTCTGGATATCCCCAGCTGACCCGAAGAAACGGTGCGCCGAGCACCAGCAACACTGCAGTGAGCGTCAAACCGATTGGAATTGCATGGCGCATAACGAATTTCGCCATCCGATACCAGGCGGTGTGGCCTGCGGCCGAATCCGGTGGCTCGGCGCGGCCACGGAGGCGTCGCAGCAGTCGCCGGATGTTGAGCGCGTCGAGTCGATCGCCGGCCAGCGCGATCGCGGCCGGGGTCACGGTCACCGCCGCGAAGGCGGCGAACGCCACCACGGCCACCCCGGCGTAGGCGAAGGACTTCAGAAAATACATCGGGAAGATCGCCATCCCAACCATCGCCAGGGCCACCGTCATCGCGGAGAACAGAACAGTCCGGCCAGCTGTGGTCATGGTGCGCACCAGGGCTTGCTCGCGGGAACCGCCGTCGGCCAGTTCGTCGCGGTATCTGCTGATGATCAACAGGGTGTAGTCGATCGCCAATGCGAATCCCAAGGCCGCCGCGACATTGAGCGCGAAGATCGACACATCGGTGAACATCGCTATCGCTCGTAGTGCTGCAAGTGACCCTAGTATTGCGAATCCGCCGACAGCCACCGGCAGGGCGGCGGCTAGAAGTCCGCCGAAGACCCAGAGCAACGCGAAGAAGCTCAGGGGTATCGCGATGGCTTCCATTCGGATCAAGTCTTTTTCGGTTTGTCGGTTGATCTCCGAATACACCAGCGCAGACCCGCCGGTGTGAACATCCACCCCACCGGTGCTGCGGGGGAGTCGATCGGCGAGTGTCTGTGCCCGTGGCGGGGCGGTGTTCTCGTCGCCTTGGATCGCGGCGATGATCATTGCCGATCTTCCGTTGGCGGTGAGTGTTCCTGGTGGCGGTTGGCCGCTCCACGGGGAGATGACCTGCGATACGAACGGTGACGACGTGAGTTGTCGGGTGATATCGGTGCCCACGGCATGCGCGGTGTCCACGACTGGCCCGCTTTGCGAATCCACCACGACCACGAGGTCCATGTCACCCTGGTGAAAGGTGTTGGCAAGCATCAGCGACGCGCGCGCGGACTCGGAATCAGGATCGAGGAACCCGCCGGCGGACAGGGTTGATGCCGCCGGAATTCCGAAGACTGCGGTGCCGATCAGCAGGACCAGGGCGGCCGCGATGATCCGTCGCGGCGCCGCGATCGCGAACTTGGCCATCCAGGCGAGCATCTACGTTCCTATCGGCTGGTACGTAGCCTGGCCAATCCGCCTGGCGGCCACTCCCTTAACGAAGGTATATTCATTTGTTTAACTATTCAATACCTGAACGATATAGCGATTGGACGGTACGGTGGAACCGATCGGCATTGTTTCGACGGTCGCAGACGCGTATCAACCGCCTTGGGGTGCCGGTGTTCCGACCGATCGGAACACCGATGGTCAGATCGGGATCCAGCCCTCGGTGAGACAAGGCGGTGAGTGATATGACGTTGCTCGAACACCGCAAACGCAGGCATATCGAGGTCTGCCTGGACGGCGACGTCGGCTATCGCGGCGTGACAACCGGTCTGGAACGCTACCGGTTGCCGTACAACGCGCTCACCCAGACGCGTCTGGACGACGTCGACTTGGCCACCGAGTTCCTTGGTGCCCGATTGCGTGCGCCGGTGCTGGTGGGCGCCATGACGGGGGGAGTCGAACTCTCTGGCGTGATCAACCGGAATCTGGCGATCGCCGCCCAGCGACTCGGCATCGGGATGATGCTCGGCTCGCAGCGCGTGATGTTCAACAGCGTAGTGGGCGAACGTGCCGCGGCGAGCTTCACTGTGCGCGATGTGGCGCCGGATGTGCTCCTGGTAGGCAACATCGGGCTGGCGCAGCTGACCAGAGAGTCGGTGCCGGACATCGTCTCCGCGCTTGACAGGGTCGCAGCGAACGCACTTGCAGTGCATACGAATCCGCTGCAGGAGGCGATGCAGGCCAATGGCGACACCGACTGTGCCGGCTCGCTCGATCGTTTGCATGAGGTGGTGCCCATGCTGGATTACCCGGTACTCCTCAAGGAAGTGGGCCACGGAATCGGTCGAAGTGCCGTCGCTGAACTGCTGCGACGCAATGGCGAGTCACCGGTGGATGCGATTGATGTCGCTGGAGCTGGCGGCACATCATGGTCGCGTGTCGAGCAGTTGGTCCGCTACGGCGAACTGCGGTACCCGGATCTGGCCGATTGGGGGATCCCTACCGCCCAAGCGCTTGTGGAGGTACGTGCCGCCCTACCCCGCATCCCCCTAGTGGCCTCTGGCGGAATTCGAACCGGATCGGATGCGGCCAAAGCTCTGGCGTTGGGGGCCGACGTGGTAGCGCTCGCCCGCCCGCTGCTATCTGCGGCAATCGAGTCCGCCGGGGCGGTGGTGGACTGGCTGCAGCGGTTCGTCGATGAGCTTAGGGTGTGCCTACATGGTTGCGGCGCAACCGATCTGGCCGCGTTGCGCGGCCTTGGCGTGGTACCCGTCGGCTAGGCGGAGCGATGGCAGTGATCTTGGCGTACAGCTCGCCGGCCCTGGGGCATGTCTACCCGTTGGCGGCGCTGCTGGTGGAGCTGGCGCGACGTGGTCACCAGGTCCATGTGCGCACCATGGCCGGCCAAGTCGGTGCCATGCGGGCGGCAGGCCTGCACGCGGCTGCGGTCGATGCGCGAATTGAGGCGATCGACGGGCAAGATTGGTTGGCGCGCAATGCGTTGAGCGTTCTCAAGAGGTCCACGGACGTGCTCTGCCGCCGCGCCGAGATTGAAGTGGGGGACTATCGCGGAGCGGTCGAGCAGGTACAGCCCGACGCGGTCATCGTCGATGCGAACTGCTGGGGTGCTATCTCGGCTGCTGACGTGGGAGGCGTCCCCTGGTCGGTGTTTTCACCGTTCACGCCCTATCTGCATTCCCGGCACGCGCCGCCGTTCGGGCCAGGGTTACGGCCGCTACCCGGAATCCTCGGCGGCATCCGCGATATGACGATGCGCCCGATTGTCGGACACCTTTTCGATCGCCCAATCCGTCCACGAATCAACGAAATCCGGACGCGCCTGCACGCGCCCCCGGTCGACTCTGCGGACGGGCTAATGCGGAGAGCACCGCTGCTGCTGGCTGTGGGTGGCGAGCCCTTCGAGTACCCGCATCCCGATTGGCCGGACACGGTGCATTTCATCGGTGCCTGTGTCTTCGAGCAGAATCGCCCCGCCATGCCGCAGTGGCTGGCGGACGTCGACCGGCCGATCGTGTTGGTCGGCACATCGTCGATCGCCCAGGCTGATGGGCGGCTCGGACACATTGCGCTGCAGGCATTGGCCGATCAGCCTGTGCACGTCGTCGCCACATTCCCGGCCGGCATACCGGCGGGGCTGCCCCGCACAGCCAACTCGACAGTGTGTCGGTTCGTCTCGCATGACTCGGTGCTCGAACGTGCGATATGTGTCGTCACTCACGGGGGGATGGGAACGACCGTCAAGGCGCTCGACCGCGGCGTGCCGGTGTGCGTCGTCCCGTTCGGCCGAGATCAAGCCGAAGTGGCCCGCAGGGTCCAAATGTCCGGCTGCGGCACCCGGTTGCCTCCGAAACGGCTCACGCCGCGGCGGCTTCGCGGTGCGGTGCAGCGGGCAACGACGATGGTCGAGGGCGCTCAGCGGGTGGCGGAAGGATTCGCTGCGACCGGGGGTCTGGAGCGCGGGGCAGACCTGATCGAGGAACGACTGCTCTCAATCCGTGCCCGCGGCGGAACGGGCCTTTCCCCGGGCGCGCCGGGTAGTTGCGGTGCCTCGCCGGAGGTTCGCTGACGTTCGAGAATCGCCGGCTCCGAGCTCGTCCTCGAACATGGCCATCGCAGAGATCATCGCCGTGAAAACCTTGTGAGCGGCCGCCAGATCGCTATCGGTGATATCGGCGAGCGCCGCGCTGATCCGAGATCCGAGGGGTCTGAAGAAGTCGTGCGCCAACGCCATCCCACGATCCTCATAACGCAGTAGCCACTTACGCCGGTCGCCCGGGTCCGGCTCGCGCCGAATGTGGCCCGACTGGATCATCCGGTCGACGAGGTAGGTGATCGCAGGGGGCGAGAGGTCCATGCGCTGTCGCAGCTGTGCCGGTGTGAGCGGTGTCCCGGCGGTCTCCGCCACCATGATGTGCAGTAGGGCGTGAAAGTCGGTGTTGTTGACGTCATTCGACCGAGCGAAGTACCGGCCCACGCGGTCGGACCGGGCGGTCATTGCTCGAACGTCAGCCGAAAGCTGGCGTTCCATCTCAGCGCGACCGGGCGAGGGATCACCTGCGCGGCGTTTGCTACTCACCTACCCGGATCTCTTCATCAGGTCTTCAAGGGTACGGTGTGCCGGGCTGGAATGTCCGCAACGGATCCGCCTCGACGCGAACTTCGCGGTTGACGCCGGCTTTGAATCGCCAGCGCGATCCAGGACACCAGTGCGGCCAGGAACGCGAGCTTCTGGGCGACCCCGGTGCGGTTCGCCGGGAACAGCACACCCGCGACATAGCGGCCGACGAATCCGGATTGTGGCAGCGGGTGCATGCCGGCCAACGACCGCTCCCGCTGCTCGATCGCTGTGAGGGGACAAGGCACGTCCAGCGTCGCCACGCAGATTCCCCAGCCCACGGTCGGTAGGTGCACCCAGAACGTCCATCGCCAGCGCAACGCCAAAAAGCCACCACTCGGCAGGTAGATCAGGTAGGCGAAATGTGCCACCACGGTGGCGGCGACAGTCGCGAAATGGACTTTCTTCATGGCGAACTCAGGTTATCCCGATTCGACTTCGCAGCCGGTAGCGGCACTGGCGCACCAGCCGCACAGGATCAGAGATGGCCGCGGCGCATCAAGCGGCACCCCGACGAGCACGCCACGACTGGAACAGTGCGCCGCCCGCGACCTGAAGCCGTCGCGCAGTTCCGACGGTGGCGCGGTGGCTGAAAACCTCGAAGTTGGATTCTTCGATCCGATCCAGGATCTCTGAGTAGAGGGTCAACGCGGTCGAGACGCAGGGTCGAGAGCGAGGGGCGAGTAGCGCGACTCCTGGGCCGGCGAATCGGTAGATTTCCCGGGTGATTTCGTGCTGAGCTGCCAGGGCGTTGCGCACGCGACGGTCAGTGCGTCGGCGTTTGTGACACCACTGCAGCAGGTCTCTGTCCACACCGTGCACGGCGAGTTCGTCGGCCGGCAGGTAGACGCGGTTGCGCATCAGATCCTCGTCGACGTCACGCAGAAAATTGGTCAGCTGGAACGCCCGCCCCAACGCGGCCGCGCGCTGCTCAGCCTCCTGGCTGTCGCCGACCACTCCCAGCACCGGAAGCATTTGCAAGCCAATCACTTCCGCCGAGCCACGCATATATCGGTTGAGTGCGGCCCGATTCGGATAGTCGGTCACGGTGAGGTCCATGCGCATCGAGGCGAGAAAGTCCTCGAACAGGCCGTCGGGAATCCGGTACTGGGCCACCGTGTGAGCCACCGCCGCAAGGACCGGGTCATCGAGGCAATCCCCGTCACCGAAGAAACGCTCAGACAACCGTTGTAGCCGCTCGCCGCGCGCGGTGACGTCCAGTTCCTGGTTGAACTCGTCGAGGATGTCGTCGGCGAGGCGCGCGAAGGCATACAGGGCGTGCACGGCCGGACGCTGATCCGGGGCCAGCAGGCGGGTGGCCAAGAAATACGTGCGGCCATTCTCGGCTGCGATGCGTCGGCAGTGGCGGTATGCCTCACGCAACCGCGGGTCGTCGATTCCGGCGGCGGTCAATTCAGCCCTGATCATGGCGACCCGGCTTTCAGATCGAGGTTGATCGCCGACCGGGAGGGAACGCCGGTGATCCGGTCTGCGGCCAGTCGCCCGGAGATGAGGGTGGTCGGCACCCCTACGCCGGGTGTGGTCGACGATCCGGCCAGCACCGCGTTGGCGATGCCGCGGATCAGATTGGCTGGTCGGAACGGGCCGGTTTGGGCAAATGTGTGCGCGAGCGCGAACGGGGTGCCGGCGACCATGCCCTGACCGGCCCAGTCGGCCGGGGTGTCGACGTGCAGCAGCTCGACGTCGTCACCCAGGTCTGATTGCAGCCGCTCGGCCACGATGTCGAGCATGGATTGTGCGTACGGTGCCGACGTGCTGGACCAGTCGACGTGACCGCGAGTCAGGTTCGGTGCGGGCGCAAGCACGTAGAGCAGGTCATGACCGTGCGGCGCCAGGCTGGCGTCGCTGGCCGTGGGACGGGTCACCAGCAGCGAGGGATCCTGCATGAGCCGGCCGTCGCGGATGATGTCGGTGAAGGTTTCTTCCCACGCGCTGCCGAACAGGATGGTGTGGTGCGCCGAGGGCGGGGTGGTAGGCGCGGCCGCGCGGCAGCCCGCGTGCAACACCACCGCCGAGGGCGCCGCACGCAGCGGCAGCAGCCGCCGCGGCCGACGGCCGAGCAGCTGGTAAGTGCCGGGTAGCTCGGTGGTCAACACCACCGCGTCGCAGGGGATGTGGTCGCCCGCGTCCGTGGTCACGGCGGTGATCCGATCCGAAGTGCGCTCGAGCCCGGTGACCGTCGACCCATAGCGGAAGTCGACCCCGGCCTCCTGCGCCGCCGCGGCGAGCGCGTCGGGCAGCGCGCGCACCCCACCGCGCGGGAAGAACACTCCGGAGATCGTGTCCATGTAGGCGATCACCGCGTAGACCGCGAGGGCGTCTTGGGGCGCCACCCCGGCGTAGAGGGATTGGAAGGTGAAGACCCGCCGCAACCGAGGATCGCTGATATGCCGCTTGACCATGGTCTCCCACTTGCGGAACCCACCGAGGCCCGCCAGTCGCGCCAATTGGGGCGTCAGCATCGAGATCGGGGAGTCGAAGTTCGCCGCGATGAAGCCCTCGAATTCCGTCCGATACAACTTGTCCAGCCACGCCCTCAGCGAGCGGTATCCCGCGGCCTCCTTCGGACCTGCGAACTCGCGGATCGCGGTGGCCATCTCGTCGGAGTCGCTGTGGATGTCGATGCTGGCGTCGTCGGCGAACATTGCCCGATACGCCGGCTCGACGGGCATCAGTTCCAGTCGTCCGTCACGGCTTTTCCCGACGGCATTGAAAGCCTCGTCGATGAGCTCGGGCATCGTGATCACCGTTGGACCGGTATCGATCCGGTATCCGCCGATATCGCGTCGGCCTGCCCGCCCTCCTGGCCACGGCTCGCGCTCCACGACGATGACCTCCCGGCCACGGCCGGCCAGGTGCAGCGCCGCAGACAGCCCGGCAAAGCCCGCTCCAACGACGACCACCCGGTGGGTCGGCCCCGGCACCGTTCGCATCAGTCCAACACCTCGGTGCTCATGCGGCGCGGCGGGTGCAGATGGTTGCCATATCGGCCAGCGCGGCCGCGATCAATGGATCAATCGTGCTGGTCTCCAGCGCTTTCTGTGCGGTCTGGACACGGTCATCAATGAGCTCTTCGATCCTGTGTACCGCGCCGGTGGCCACGATGAGGCTTCGCCAGCGGTCCAAATCGGCGTTGTCGAGGTGGGTGCTGGCGATCAGTTCGTGGAACTGCCGGCGCGCCGGGGGATCGGCCATCTCCTGTGCCGCGACCAGGACGCTGGTGGCCTTGCGCTCGATGAGGTCGCAGCCGTTGGGCTTGCCGGTCGTCTCGGGTGATCCGAAGATGCCCAGAATGTCGTCGCGCAGCTGGAAAGCCTCGCCGAGTGCGGCGCCGTACTCGCCCAGCTGTTTGAGCATGAGCTCATCGCAGCCGGCCATTGCGGCGCCGATCTCCAAGGGCCGGCGCACCGTGTAATTGCCGGATTTCATCCGCGCCACATTCAGGACAGCCTTGAGGCTGGGCGAAGTACGGATGTCCAGCGCCAGGTCCGCGAACTGACCCGCTGCCAACTCGGTGCGCATGGCGTCATAGCGTGGCCAGGCCCGTTCCAGCTGGTCGGGACGCAGACCGCTGTCTCGCATCAGCTGTTCGGCCCAGATCAGACACAAATCTGCCAACAGCACGGCCGCGGACTCGCCGAACCGGCGTGACACCCCGGACAGGCCACGCTGCGCGTGCCATCCGGCCAGCTGAATGTGTGCTGACGGGCGTCCACGCCGTGACGGCGAATCGTCCATGACGTCGTCCTGTAGCAAAGCGAAGGCATGTAATAACTCCAGGCTGGCGGTTGCCGACAGAGCCGCATCGTCGGGAGGGGCTCCCGATAGCCAGCCCAGGTACATGAACGTCGACCGCAAGCACTTACCGCCGTTGACGAATTCCAGGAGGATCTCGCCGGCCGGCTCGACGCCGCATTCGCCTAGCGTGTCAGCGCAGCGGGCAGTGACGAAGTCGGTGACACGGCTGAGCACGGTTCGCCGCAGATCCGTTCGCCACGCGCCGAATTGGTCGACTTCCGGCAGGGCCGGCACGCGTGCGCGCGCCGGCTCGGCCACAGTGATTCGTGGAAATTCACGCACAGTCCCCACCAACACTCCCTCGCGATGACGGCTCGGCTGCGACTTGCAATGGCCCTAACTCACCCTTCGCCAAGAGTCGAGCCGCGAGCGCGGCGCGGCGGCAGTCGAGCCGCGACCCATTCTCATTCACATATTTAATCATTAACTTAATGAAAGATGGAGCGGTTCGCCAGTCCTGCCGGTCGTGAAGCCGTGTTCATGCTGATGGCGCCCTACGGACCACCCGGTTGTGATGCACACCTTCTGATGGCAACCCTCGCCAACAATTCACCGTTTCGGCACGGCGGCAGCGGACGGGTTGGCCGGGGCAGTGCAATTCTGGATCGGTGACTGGTCTTCTGGTCGGGCTGTGGGTAGCTCAGCCGGTGGCGAGCAGGAAGATCCCCAGCGCCCCGGCGCCAACAACGAAGATGTGGCGGCGGTAAGTCTGCAACCAGTGGTAGGTAGCAGTCACGAGCGATTGCGTCTTCGTGGGCTTTACCAGATAGCTGATGAGCAGCATTTCAACAATCGCCAGCATCGCGACGGTGAAGGCTATCGAAGCGCCAAGCTGGGCGCTGATCGAGGCTCCCGAGGCGTGGATGACGGAGATCGCCGCGAGGTACTCGACAGGCGCGGGGCCCTGGGAGAGGCCAGCGACAAACGAAACCCAAGGATTGCCGCTTTGCAGCATTCGGCGAGCGCGGAACGCCAAACCTGACATCGCAGTCGATTTAGCCGGCGACTCCGCCCAATCCGATGGATTGCCAACGCTTTTGGGCACCAACGCCGGTTGGCGTATCAGGCGCACAGCGCCCACTCCGGCGACCACAAGGGCGATGATTCCAATGACGATCTTGGTGTTGCCGTTGGTCAGATCCCCGATTGCGGCGACGATCCTGTTGATGAGTTGGGGCACGACGTCTTTCAGCAAGACGAAGGTGCCGATGGCAAAAGCAAGTCCCGCTGCCATGGCGCCGGCCCAAAACGCGACAAGATTGAGGACGGGCCGTGGCCGCGAAGTAAGTATCACCGTGATGCCGATGCGAAGTGGGTCCGCTGCCACAGAGAGGCCCAACAGCAGCACGATGCCCCACATATGGGTAAACGGTACCCAACGGGCTGCGGCACCGTCAACGGCCAGTTAACCCGCCGAAAGCGGATTCCGTCCGGCGCCGGCTCTGCTTGGGTGATGGTGGCTGGGGGGTTGGCTCGTTTGCCAGCGTGCTCGCGCCGATTGCCGCTCACTGTGCTACCGTGCCCCGGAGAACGCGATGCGCCGGACGTGATAACCATCGTCGACCGGCGCCGATGTTGGGGGTCTGCGGAGGTCTCATGGGGAGGGTGCGTGGCAATTTGGCCAGCGAGATTCTCACAGCTCGCGAGGTTTGCTCCGTCGACTCGAGCCGCAGGGCTCATCCGGCAGATTGCCGTGAATGTTTGACAGCGTTGAGCTAAGTCCGAATCGGCGTTGGCTAACGATCATGGGTCCGGCAATCGCCTTGTTTGGTGTCGGGCGCACCCCCTATACCGCTTAGCTGTTGTGGAGTAAAGCAAACGGCCTCCGATTAGGAAGAGGTACCCCAACATGGCCACAGCAAACTGTCCCTCCATCAGGTTGGCGGGGGCGGAGAGGCTTGGTTCTGTCCATGTCTAGAAGACCGCCGGTCGTTGCAGCTCTTCCGAACTACAACATGGGCGAACATCTGCGCAGACTTCTCCCGCAGGTATTGGCACAGAATTACGATGCCGTGTTTGTACTGGACGATGCTTCGACTGACCACACTGTCGATGTGGTGCGCGGCTTCGGCGACGAAGTGCGATTGGTTCGCAGCCGCGAAAACCAGGGCGCTGGAGCCAACCGAAATCAGATAATTGACCACGTGGCGGACGACGTGATCATCCATTTCGTTGACGCTGATATGGACTTGGAGACTCCCGAGACACCGCTGGTCGCCAGGGCACTCGTCGACCGTTACCGGGAGCGAGGAGTTGGCGCGATTGGCGGGCTGGTCAGCCGAAAAGACGGCACTCAGGAGCCCTTCAATTACGGCCCGGTGTTCTCGCTGTGGGGAAACACTGTTGCGGCGTCGTTGCCGGTGACGATCGATCGCTTAAGGGAGAAGCCGCGGCTCGCGGCCGCCATTGCGCGGGTAGGCGCACCAATGATGCGAGGTTGTCCCAACGTGCTCGAGCCACCCGCCGCGGAGCCGGCGTACTGGCTGCATGAAGGAAATATGCTCGTCCAGGCCAACTTCTTCAGGTTGGTGGGCGGTTATAACCCTATTCTGCGGTCACATGAAGCTCAGGATTTGGCAATACGTCTGGACAAAATTGGCGTCAAGCGACAGTTCGATCCGAGTATCAGGGTGATTCACCATCATATTGATGTTCGAGGCCGCAACCGCTCAAAATGGGAGTGGGCGGCGTTGCGCTACCTGATACGCGAGCACGGCGTATATCGCTTTCTGACCGACCACTAGCCACGCGGCGGTTCGGCACAATCCCGGCTGGTTTCAGTTTGAGCGCAACGTCTCTCGATGAGAGATCGTGTGCAACGGAGTACACGGAGAGATTGCTTGAGTCTGAACACACTAGGCCGCGATGGGATTGGCTGAACCTATATCATGTTGTCATGGTGGGAGCTGCGGAGCCTTTGGTCGGCTACCTGGGGTGGCACGGACGCGGCAACCTCGGCGATGACGCAATTTACGACGCCGTACGCGCTCAGGTTCCTGCAGCGAGATTCCTGGATGTACCGCGTTTCCCAATTGAGGTGATTGCATCGGTAGCAACGGGTTTGGATCGGACTCTGCGGCGAAGCGCACTCGTTGTGGGCGGTGGCACGCTCGTCGGAAGGCGTCCTTGGCGGAAGTGGGTCAGTCGAGCTATGGCGCTCAACCGCAATAGCGGAAGCTACGCGATTGGCGTCGGCGTTGAGGACCCGGGCTTTGTCGGACACAAGAGCGGCTCGGACAAGGACGAATTGAAGCGATGGCTACCAATACTTTCCGAGTTCAGTACCGTATCGGTGCGGGGACCCCGCAGCGCTGAACTCTTGTCTGATATCGGACTGAGCGTAGAAGTGTCCGGAGACCCGGCACTTCTCCTTCCGCGGCCCGATGTGGTTGCCGAAGATGGCCTGATCGGCGTGAATATCGGCTTCGGTGACGATCTTTGGGGCCACGATCCAGCAATGGTGGTCGAAGAGATGTCGAGGGCGGTCAGCCAACTCTCGGCACAGGGCTATCGGTTTGTTGGGATCCTCATGAATCGTGACGACAGGCGATGGACCGAAAGAGCGCTGAGGAACGTTCCGGCAGAAATTGTGCACCCGGCCGACGCGAGTGCCGCGGCGTCGGAGTTGGCTCGCTGTTCTGTGGTCATCGCGAGTCGGCTTCACGCAGGTATTTTGGCGGCGCTCTCAGAAACGCCGACCATCGTGCTGGAGTATCAACCGAAGTGTAGAGACTTTGCGCTGTCCATCGATGATGAGCGGTCGCTTATCCGCACCGACGAGGTCAACAGTGCCACCGTGGTCGACCGTGTCGGTAGCGCACTCGCGGATTCGGTGGCTATCAGAACCAAGACGCGTGCCATCGTCGCTCGGCTGCAACAACGGTTGAAAGCCGAATATGCGACCCTTGCGCGCGAGTTGGATGGGGACCGGGCCTGACCATCATGGGCCGCGTTATCCGAACCACGGGCACTCGGAAGTGGATTTCCAGGTTATTTCATGCTGCGGGGCCACCGCGCTTCCCAGGCATGGCCGGTGAGTCCATACTGTCCTGATGGAGCCGAATTTCGACGTTCTCATCATCGGTTCGGGTTTTGGCGGCAGCGTCAGCGCGCTGCGGCTCACCGAAAAGGGCTACCGAGTCGGCGTTCTGGAGGCCGGCCGCCGCTACGCCGACCACGAGTTCGCCAAGACCTCTTGGCGGTTGCGCGAGTTCCTGTGGGCGCCGCGGTTGGGGTGCTACGGCATCCAGCGGATCCACCTGTTGCGCAATGTGATGATCCTGGCCGGCGCGGGGGTGGGTGGCGGGTCGCTGAATTACGCCAACACCCTCTACGTGCCGCCCGACCCGTTCTTCAACGACAACCAGTGGAAGCACATCACCGACTGGCGCGCCGAGCTGATGCCGCACTACGACCAGGCGCAGCGGATGCTGGGTGTCGTCAAGAACCCAACCTTCACCGACGCTGACCGCATCATGAAAGAGGTTGCCGACGAGATGGGCGTTGGCGATACCTTCACGCCCACGCCGGTGGGGGTGTTCTTCGGCGTCGACGGCGAGAAGACTCCGGGCAAGACGGTGCCCGACCCGTACTTCGGCGGCGTGGGGCCGGCACGCACTGGGTGTATCGAGTGTGGCGAGTGCATGACGGGCTGTCGGCACGGCGCCAAGAACACGCTCGTCAAGAATTATCTCGGATTGGCGGAACGGGCTGGGGCACAGGTCATTCCGATGACCACCGTCACGGGTTTCGCGCAGCGTCCCGACGGAGTCTGGGAGATCCGCACGGCGCGCACCGGCCGCTGGGCCCGCAAGGATCGCCGGACGTTCACCGCGGGCCAGGTCGTACTGGCGGCGGGCACCTGGGGCACCCAACAGCTGTTGTTCAAGATGCGCGACACCGGCACCTTGCCCAAGCTGTCTGACAAGCTCGGGGTGCTGACCCGTACCAACTCGGAATCCATCGTGGGCGCCGGCCGCTTGGAAGCTCGCCCCGATCTCGACCTCACCCACGGTGTGGCGATCACGTCATCCATTCATCCCACGCCGGACACCCATGTCGAACCCTGCCGCTACGGTAAGGGATCCAACGCGATGGGACTGCTGCAGACCTTGATGACCGACGGCCCCGGCCCTGAGGGCAGCGATGTGCCGCGCTGGAAGCAGTTGTTCACCAACGCTTCGGAAGATCCGCGGGCCATGCTGCGGCTGCTGAGCCCGCGCCGCTGGAGCGAGCGCACCATGATCTCGTTGGTCATGCAGCATCTGGACAACTCGATCACCACCTACACCAAGCGTGGTGTGTTCGGGATGCGCCGGATGACCAGTAAGCAGGGTCACGGTCTGCCGAACCCGACCTGGATTCCGGCCGGTAACAAGGTGACTCGCCGCATTGCCGAGAAGATCGACGGCGTTGCCGGCGGAACCTGGGGGGAGCTGTTCAACATTCCGCTGACGGCGCACTTCCTCGGCGGCGCGGCGATCGGCGACAATCCCGAACATGGCGTCATCGACCCTTATCAGCGGGTGTACGGCTACCCGACGCTGCATGTGATGGACGGCGCGGCGGTCTCGGCCAACCTTGGCGTCAACCCGTCGCTGTCGATTACCGCCCAGGCTGAGCGGGCAACATCATTGTGGCCCAACAAAGATGAGGACGACCAACGGCCTGCTCAGGGGCAGCCCTACCGGCGGCTGGCGCCGATCGAACCGAAGAACCCGGTGGTTCCCACCGATGCACCCGGCGGGTTGCGTCGCCTGCCGATCGAACCGATCAACACCGGAGGCTAAGTCTCCGCGCGTTCGGTGCGCTGGCGTGGGGCGCGTCCGGGTGGCTGCTCAGGGCTGGGGAGCAGTGCCTTGCGGGTCCGCAGCGCAACCGTGGTGGATTCACGGGTGGTCAACTCGAGCTCGTCACCCGCATGTCGGATGGTGAGTTGGCCATTGGGCCCATCGCGCAGCGTATACGTCACGTCGCGGTGGTCTACCTCAGCGGCGAGTCGGTAGTTTCGCCAGTGCACTCCGAATTTGAGTCGTGAGATCCCTTCGGGCAGTTGCGGATCCAGCGACAGAATGTGCTCATCGTCGCGGAGGCCGCCGAAGCCGGCGACCAGCGCCGTCCACGTTCCGGCCAGCGACGCCATGTGCAGTCCGTCGCGGGTGTTGTGATGCAGGTCCCGCAGGTCGATCAGTGCCGCCTCCTGGGTGTAGGCATGAGCCAGCTCGAGGTGGCCGACCTCGGCGCACATGACGGCCTGGGTGCAGGCCGACAGCGACGAGTCGCGCACCGTGCGCCGCTCGTAATAGTCGACGTTGCGGGCCTTCTCGTCGTCGGTGAACTCGTGGCTGTGCCACTGCATCGCCAACACCAGGTCGGGCTGCTTGATCACCTGGGCGGGGTAGAGCCGGACGTAGGGCTGGTGCAGTAGCAACGGGTAGGTGGTGTCGGCGGTGAAGTCCCACTCCCGCAACCTGGTGAAACCCTCGCATTGCTGGTGCACACCCAGCTCCTGGTCGTAGGGGATGTGCACGCTGTCGGCCGCATCGCGCCAGGCGGTGGTCTCCTCGGTGCTGACGCCCATCGCGCAGGCGGCCTCCGCGTTGCGGTTACACGCGTCGACGGCCGTGCGAAGGTTGTGTGCGGCCATCAGATTGGTGAACACATTGTCGCGGACCACCGCGGTGTACTCGTCGGGTCCGGTGACGCCGTCGAGGTGCCAGACGCCGTCGCGGTCGTGGTGGCCCAGTGAGATCCACAGCCGCGCGGTTTCGACGAGAACCGCCAGCCCGCAATCATTTTCCAGCGAGTGGTCGCCGGTGACGGTCCGGTATCGTTCGAACGCCATCGCGATGTCGGCGTTGACATGCCAGGCCGCGGTGCCCGCGGGCCAGTAGGCCGAACACTCCTCGCCACGAATCGTCCGCCACGGGAAGGCGGCACCCTGCAGCTCCAGCTGCTCGGCCCGCTTCTTGGCGAGACCGAGGATCGAAGCGCGCCAACGCAGCGCGTCGGCGGCTGCCTCGGGCTTGGTGTAGGTCAGCACCGGCAGCACGAAACCTTCGGTGTCCCAGAATGCGTGGCCGTCATAACCGGGTCCGGTCAAGCCTTTGCCGGGGATCGCTCGTCGTTCGGCGCGAGCACTGGCCTGCAATACGTGGAACAGGCCGAATCGCACTGCCTGCTGACAGCCAGGGTCACCGTCGACCTCGACATCGGCACAATCCCAGTAATCGTCGAGATAGTCGCGCTGTGTCCGCAGCAGCCCCTCCCAGCCGGTGTAGCGGGCCCCGGCCAGGGCGCCGGCCACTTGGTCGTGCAGCGCGGGCCGCGACCGCAGGCTCGACCAGCCGTAGGACAGGAACTTCACGATGCGCAACTGCTGAGAAGGCCGCAGCCCGCAGATGACGGTGGTGCGGGCGAGGTTTTCGGTGGCCATGGCGTCGACTTCCACCCGGCCGGGTACCTCGACCAGATGATCCATCGCGGCGGCCATCATCAGCTTGCTCGCGCGGGTGCGGTGCACCAGCAGCGAACCGTCCTCGGTCGACTCGTGGTGGATCGGCTCCAGCGGGTGTTTCAACACGGCCGACACCCGAGGGTCATTGGACTGCTCGGGCTGATCCTCGTTGGCGACTAGTTCGGATTGCACAGTGACACGGGCGAATTCATCGACTGCCTCGACGATGTATTCGATGGCCACCACCGACCGCTGTACCAGCGATACCAACCGGGTCGAGACCAGGCTGATCTGCTTGCCCGCCGGCGAACGCCACCGCACCCGCCGGGCCAGTGTTCCTGCGCGCAGATCGAGAATCCGCTCGTGCTCGTCCAGGTCGCCGTAGCGCACGTCGAAAGGCTCGTCGTCGACCAGTAGCCGCAGAAGTTTGCCGTTGGTCACGTCGACGATCGTCTGGCCGTCTTCGGGATAGCCGAAGCCGGACTCGGCGTAGGGCAGTGGCCGGGTTTCGTAGAAGGAGTTCAGGTAGGTGCCGGGGATGCCGAAGGGTTCGCCCTCATCAAGGTTTCCGCGTAATCCGATGTGGCCGTTGGACAATGCGAACAGCGACTCCGACTGGGCCAACTGGTCGAGGTTCAGGTGGGTTTCCCGGACCTGCCACGGCTCGATCGGGAACGCGTCGCCGCTGATCATTGCTTCGCCAGTAATTGGGCGAGATCGGTGACAACGACGTCGGCGCCGTTGCGCCGCAACGCATCCGCCTGACCGAGGCGATCGAGTCCGACGACGAACCCGAAATTCCCGGCCCGGCCGGCAGCCACGCCCGCCAGGGCGTCCTCGAACACCGCCGCGTGCGCCGGCTCGACATCGAGCAACTCCGCGCCGCGCAGGTACGCGTCGGGTGCCGGCTTGCCGCGCAGGTGCTCGTCGCGGATCGTGATGCCGTCAACTCGCTGCTGTACCAGCTTGTCCAGCCCGGTGGTCTCGAGGATCTGGCGGGTATTCGCACTGGAGGACACCACCGCAGCGGGTATGCCCGCGGTGTGCACGGCCTCGAGGTAGCGCCGAGATCCCTCGAACACATCGACACCGTTCTTCTCCAAGAGCTGCTGGAACAGGGCGTTCTTGCGGTTACCCAATCCGTACACGGTTTCGGCGGTGTTCGGGTCGGACGGGTCGCCCTCGGGAAGCGCGATATCGCGGCTGGCCAGAAATGAGCGGACGCCGTCTTCGCGCGTCTTGCCGTCGATATAGGTGCGATAGTCAGCCACCCGGTCGAACGGCACGAAAGCGGTATGCGCCCGTTGCGCTCGCCACTCGAGATAGGCGTCGAACGTCCCTTTCCAGGCCCGGGTGTGCACCCGGGCGGTGTCGGTGAGCACACCGTCGAGGTCGAACAGGCAGGCCTTCACCCCGTCAGGCAGTCCCAGCACACGCCACCTCCTGTCGCTTCGTTCCTCGCTGTCCATTCCCGTTCTCGGCAGAGAACATGCCTCGGGCAGGAAGCTCTTATAGGTGGCTGCGCAGGTGATCTATCAGACCCCGGCGGGCGAGCGTTGCGGCACCCCTGATCTCCGACTGCGGGGAGCCCATCACCATGGCGCCACCGTGGATATAGCGCAGCGCAGTGCGGCGGGCACGGCGGCCAGCGCCTCGCGGGCGGACAGATAGCGGCGCAACGCCGATGCGGCCGCCGCGACGGCCGCGACTCCTGCGGCCGCTGGCAGGGCTTCCATCAGCAAAAGGCTACCTGCGGCTGCTGAGCGGGCCGGGCGATCCGGCGCACTAGACTGTGGCGCGTGACATCCCCATCGCCTCGTCCTGTATTGGTGGTCGACTTCGGCGCCCAGTACGCCCAGCTGATCGCCCGGCGAGTCCGGGAAGCCCGGGTTTTCTCCGAGGTCATCCCGCATACGGCGACCGTCGAGGAGATCAAGGCCAAAGATCCGCAGGCGATCGTGCTCTCCGGCGGCCCGTCCAGCGTGTACGCCGAAGGCGCCCCGCAGCTGGATCCGGCCGTGTTCGACCTCGACGTGCCGGTATTCGGCATCTGCTATGGCTTTCAGGCCATGGCCCAGGCGCTCGGTGGGACCGTCGCACATACGGGCACCAGCGAATACGGCCGCACCGAACTGGAACTCCTTGGCGGCGAACTGCATTCGGGCCTGCCCGGCACACAGCCGGTGTGGATGAGCCACGGTGATGCGGTGACCTCCGCGCCGGCGGGCTTCGAGGTGGTGGCCGTCAGTGCCGGCGCCCCGGTCGCCGCGTTTGAGAACCGGGCCCGTCGTCTGGCCGGGGTGCAGTATCACCCCGAGGTCATGCACACCCCGCACGGACAGCAGATCCTCAGCCGGTTCCTGCACGACTTTGCCGGGATCGGGGCCAGCTGGACGCCGGCCAACATCGCCGAGAGCCTGATCGGGCAGGTTCGCGAGCAGATCGGCGACGGCAAGGCGATCTGCGGGCTATCCGGCGGCGTGGATTCCGCGGTGGCTGCCGCGCTGGTGCAACGGGCCATCGGCGATCGCCTGACGTGTGTGTTCGTCGATCATGGACTGCTGCGTGCTGGTGAACGCGCACAGGTGCAACGAGATTTCGTGGCCGCCACCGGTGCCCGGCTGGTGACGGTGGATGCCGAGGGGCGCTTCTTGGAGGCCTTGTCCGGCGTGCACGACCCGGAAGGCAAGCGCAAGATCATCGGCCGCGAGTTCATTCGCGCCTTCGAGGGTTCGGTGCGAGACCTGTTGGCCGACGGTGACTCTGATGGTCACGCAGTGGAATTCCTGGTGCAGGGCACGCTGTATCCCGACGTTGTCGAGTCTGGGGGCGGAACCGGGACGGCAAACATCAAGAGCCACCACAATGTTGGCGGTCTGCCCGCGGATCTGAAGTTCAAGCTCGTCGAGCCGCTGCGGTCGCTGTTCAAAGATGAGGTGCGCGCAGTGGGCCGGGAGCTGGGCCTGCCGGAGGACATCGTTGCCCGCCAACCCTTCCCGGGGCCCGGGCTGGGTATCCGGATCGTCGGCGAGGTGACGGCGTCCCGGCTGGACACGCTGCGCCGTGCCGACCAGATCGCCCGCGAGGAGTTGACCTCAGCCGGTTTGGACAACCAGATCTGGCAGTGCCCGGTGGTGCTGTTGGCCGACGTCCGGTCGGTTGGTGTGCAGGGCGACGGGCGCACCTATGGCCATCCGATCGTGTTGCGGCCGGTGTCCAGTGAGGACGCGATGACCGCCGACTGGACGCGGGTGCCCTACGAGGTGCTGGAGCGCATCTCCACGCGCATCACCAACGAGGTGCCCGAGGTGAACCGGGTGGTGCTCGACATCACGAGCAAGCCACCCGGCACCATCGAGTGGGAGTGACGGCTTTAAGTCCTTGAGGCGGCGGCGATTTCGGTAATCGCCTCGTCCAGGGTCTTGTTGAATTCGTCGTCGCTCTGCTGGGCGGTCAGGCCCTCGGTCAGCGCCCGGGAGAAGCTGGCGATGACGCCGTGGTTGCGCGCCAGCCGCTCACAGGCGTCGGTGCGGTCGTAGCCGCCGGATAGCGCGACCACCCGCATCACCTTGGGATGCTCGACCAGCTCGCGGTACAGGTTGTCGGTGTCGGGCAGAGTGAGCTTGAGCATCACCTGCTGATCGTCGAGGGTATCCAGGTGGCGGAGGATCGCGGCCTTGAGCTGCTCCTCGGCCGCACCCTTTTCGGGGGAGTGGATGTCGACCTCGGGCTCGATGATCGGCACCAGTCCGGCGCCCAGGATCTGGCGGGCGACCTCGAACTGTTGGTCGACGACGGCCTCCAGACCACCGCCGGGCAGCTTGATGACCGAGCGCATCTTGGTGCCGAAGATGCCCTTGGCGACCGCACGGGACAGCAACTCGTCCAGGCCGTCGATGGGCTTCATCACCGCAGCGCCGTCCTCTTCAGCGGCTAGGCCCTTGTCGACCTTGAGGATCGGTACGACCTTCTTGACGTTCCACAGGTAGTCGGCGGTCGGACGGCCCTCGATCTCGCGGTCCATGGTCATCTCGAACAGGATCGCGGCGACGATCCGGTCGCCATCGAAACTCGGGCTGGTGATGATCCGGGTGCGCATCTGGTGCACCAGGTCGAACATCTGCTCGTCACCGGAGTACTCGTCCTCGGCGATGCCGTAGAGCTTCAGCGCCTTGGGGGTACTGCCGCCGCTCTGGTCCAGCGCGGCAATGAACCCTGCTCCGTGGGCGACCTTCTCAGCCTGTTCGGTGTTCGTCATGGCATGCATCGTGCCAGGTGCGTTTTCGGCCACATTCGGGGGAGCAACTCCCGCTTGACGGTGTCGGGGGGCAGGTGTTTACTCGTCGTGTCGAACATATATTCGAACATGGTGAACGGTGATCGCAGCTGGAGGTGGGCTATGACGGCGGCGATTGCCCTGGAAAAACGGCAGCTTGACCGCGCTGAACAGCTACAACAGCTCCGGCGCCAGATGGCTGCGGTGGCGGGGAAGGTTGGCGTAACCCGGCCTGTTACGGGTGTGTCGAATGAGGTTTTGCCGGCCTCGGAAAGTTTGCTACCGATCCCCGAATCGCTGGCCGGCCCGCTGCCGATGGGGTTGCCGCGGGGTGCGGTCGCGGTGGTGTCCGGGGCCCGCTCGCTACCGGTGAGCATGGCCGCGGCGGTGACGGCGGGCGGCGGGCATGTGGCCGTCGTCGGGCTGCCGGATTTCGGCCTGTTGGCCGCTGCGGAGATGGGCGCGGACCTGAGCCGGCTGGCGGTCATCCCTGACCCTGGCACCGATCCCGTCGAGGTGGCCGCGGTGCTGATGGATGGGATGGATCTGGTGGTGCTCGGCCTGGCCGGCCGGACGGTGACGGCTACCCGGGCGCGGGCAGTGGTGGCCAGGGCCCGGCAGAAAGGCTGCACCCTGCTGGTTGCGCGGGGGGACTGGCAGGGCGCGACGATGCGCCTGGACGCGCGGGTGAGCGGTTATGAGACCACCGCCGGTCACGGTGGCGCCCCGGTACCGGGTTCCGGGCGCCTCAGCCGGGTGCAGTTGTCCGTCCGGGTGCACGGTCGCGCGGCGCGGTCCAGGGTGAGCTGATGTGACCGGCCGGGTGCTGGCGATCTGGTGCATGGACTGGCCTGCCGTTGCCGCGGCTACGGCGGCCGGACTGCCAGCGACGGCACCGGTCGCGGTCACCCTGGCCAACCGGGTGATCGCCTGTTCGGCGGCTGCCCGGGCAGCCGGGGTGCGTCGTACGCTGCGCCGGCGCGAGGCGCAGGCCCGTTGTCCGCAGTTGCATGTGGTGACCGCTGACCCGGCTCGCGATGCCCGCTACTTCGAGGGGGTGACGGCGGCCGTCGACGAAGTGGTGCCCCGCGCCGAGGTGCTGCGGCCGGGGCTGCTGGTGTTGTCGGTCCGCGGCGCGGCCCGCTACTTCGGTTCCGAGCCTGCCGCCGCCGAGCGGTTGGTCGACGCCGTCGCCGCTGTGGGTGCCGAATGTCAGGTGGGGATTGCCGACCAGCTGCCGACGGCCGTCTTCGCCGCTCGTGCCGGCCGGATGATCGAGCCGGGTGGGGACGCCGCGTTTCTGTCGGGATTGTCCATCCGCCAGCTGTGTGGTGAACCCAGCTTGTCCGGTCCTGGCCGGGAGGAATTGGCTGATCTGTTGTGGCGCATGGGGATCCGCAACCTCGGCCAGTTCGCGGCGCTGTCCCGCAGTGATGTGACTTCCCGGTTCGGGGCTGACGCGACAGCCGCGCACCGCTTCGCTCGCGGCGAGCCGGTGCGCGGCCCGTCCGGCCGCGAGCCGGCGGCCGACCTTGATGCGGTACTGCACTGCGACCCGCCGGTCGACCGGGTCGACGCGGCCGCGTTCGCGGGCCGGACGCTGGCCAGCGCCCTGCACCGCAGCTTGGAGGCCGCAGGTGTGGGATGCACTCGACTGGCCATCCACGCCCTCACCGCGGGAGACAGTGAGCTGACCCGGGTATGGCGGTGCGCCGAGCCGCTGACCGAGGATGCCACCGCCGACCGGGTTCGCTGGCAGCTCGACGGCTGGCTCAATCGGCGCAACCCGGACGACCGGCCGAACTCGCCGGTGACGATGCTTCGGCTGCAGCCGGTGGAAGTTGTTTCCGCAGAAGCGCTTCAGCTGCCGTTGTGGGGTGGCATAGGGGAGGAGGGCCGATTGCGGGCCCGCCGTGCGCTGGTCCGGGTGCAGGGTCTACTGGGTCAGGAAGCCGTCCAGCTGCCGGTGTTGTCCGGCGGGCGCGGTCCCGCCGAACGCATCACCTTGACCCCACTTGGCGACGAGCTGGTGCCCAGGGCCGCCCCGGACCGGCCCTGGCCCGGTCAGCTGCCTGAGCCCGCCCCGGCGGTGATCCTTGATGACCCGGTGGAACTGCTTGACGCTCAGGGTAATCCGGTTCGGGTGACTGGGCGGGGGATGTTCACGGCCGAGCCGGCGCGGTTGGATGGTGCGGGTCACCACTACCGGGGTGCGTTGCGCTGGTGGGCGGGGCCGTGGTCGGTGGACGAGCGGTGGTGGGATTCCGGCGAGCAGTCCAGGGCCGGTCGGACGGCACGCGCCCAGGTGCTGGTGGACAACCAGCCCGGTGAGCTGGGATCTGCTCTGCTGCTGTGTTATCGGCAGCGGCGGTGGTACCTGGAAGGCGTCTACGAATGAGCCAGCGCGCGTGCGAACGGTCCGACCCGTTCGATGAACCGATCGAAGAACACCGCCGGGTCGACCCCGACGCCGACGTGCGCGTTGGATTCCCGGCCCCACCGCCGGCTCCAGTCGGCGATGGTCATGCCGCGGGTCAGCGTCCCGGTGAGCTCGACGCCGACCGTGGTCGCCCGGGTCTGGACCAGGCTGGGATCCAGGGCGACCGCCGCCGCCAGTGGGTCGTGCAGATGCGCCAGGAAACCCTCGCCCTGATCGAAATGGAACTCGAAGTAGAACCGCATCGCGTCCTCGAGCGCACGGATCAAGGAGTTGTCGGCGGTGGATCGCGTGCCCCGGGAATCGAGCACACTCATGGCGGTCGTGGTCGTCTCCGCCGCGCTTGCCAGGCGGCTGAGGATCGTCGGTGTCAGCATGATGTTCTCGGTCAGGTTCAGTCCACACACGATGGGAAGTTGATGTGACTGAATCACTTTGGCATCCGCGGCCCGTCCCCATGCGTCGAAGACTTCGGCCGCGGCCTCCGGGTCGACGCTGATGTTCCACTCGGCCACCGGGGTGGTGTTGCCGCGGTAGTCGAAGGAACCACCCATGATGACCAACCGTCGCAACAGCGACGGCAGGTTCGGTTCGTCGCGCACGGCCAGTGCGAGGTTGGTCAGCGGTCCGGTGACCAGCCCGATCAACTGACCGGGCTGGGCGTGGGCGGCGCGCACCCACGCCTCGGCCGAGTCGTATTCGGTGAGTTCTCGTTGGTGTGCCGGCAGTTCGGCATAACCGAGCCCGGCGGGACCGTGGGTGTCCTCCGCGGTGCGCAGTGCGGTGCTCAGCGGTTGATCGGCGCCCCGGGACACCGGAATGGGGCCGGCCTGGCACAGCTCGAGCAGCCCGAGGTTGTTGTGGCACACCTGATCCACCGCGACATTGCCACCGGTGGATGCGATTCCGACGAGGTCCGCGTCGGCGCTGGCCAACAGATACACCAGCGCCATCGCGTCGTCGACGCCGGTGTCCACATCGGCGAAAACGGGCAGCGCAATGGCTTGGTCTTCCCCGACGCTCACCGCGGTAACGATACCTGCCCCGGCATCACGATCCGCCAGGGCGCGGACCGCCCTCGCGGATGATGACGGCCAGCCCATCGCGATCAGAGACACCAAGTTTCAGGCACGCCCGGTACACGTGGCCCTCCACGGTGCGCACTGAAACGGACAGCTGCACGGCGATCTCCCGATTCGACAAGCCGGCGGCGACCAGCTCGGCGACCTCGAGTTCACGCGCGGTCACCGGCAGTGGTCGCGCGGCAGCCCGGATGGCGGGGGAGGAGGCGCCCCCGCACAATGACGCCAGACGCATTGCGCGGGTGACCGATTCGATCTCCTTACGGCGGGCATCGCGTTGCTCGTGGAATCCGGCGGCCTGCGCAGCGGCATCAGCGGCCGACAGCAGCATCCCGGCTTGTTCGAAATCGATGCTGACCGCGTCCAGCGCATCGCCGTCGGAGTCCGCCAGAGCGGTGGCGTGACGGGCGTACAGCTGCGGGAGCGGACCGTCGATACACACCGCCAGCGACTGCAGCCGGTGACTCAGCTTGCGATCGCCGAACCGGACCGCGTCGTGCAATGCCTCGGCTTCGACCGCGAATTGGCTGCTACGGTGCGCGGCGTCAGCGGCCGCGCGGGACAGCTCGACGGCCCGGCGTCCTCCGCCGCGGGCCGCGGCGATCCACGCCTTGACGACCAGCACCTGTGGGTCGAACAACGCCACAGTGGGACCGGCGTGTTCGGCGGCTTCGGCCAGCACCCGGTCGGCCTCATCGGGCTGGCCCGAGCCGGCGTAGGCGCGGGCTAGCAGGAGCCGGCCGGGTAGCCGCCATGGCAACGAGTTCTCCGCATTGAGCGCGGCCAGCGCCTGTTCGATCGTCGGGACCGCCTCGGCGAATCTGCCCCGACAAATCGCCACGACGGCCGTCATCATCTTGGCGACCGCCCACCCGAGAAACTCCCCGGACGACGAGAACTCGCCGTAGGCGACCGCCCGCTTTTCGGCCTTATCCAGCTCACCGATGGACACCAGGGCCAGCACCTCGCCGTAGCGGGCGAGCATCCGGATCAGGCCATCGGTGGATCGCTGTGTGTCGAAACAACGTTCGGCGATAGCCACGAAGTCGGCGCCACGGCCGGCCAAGGGCATGGCCATCCCGGCCGCGAATGCCGCCGCCTCCACCGCCTGTACCGGCGCCCCGGGGTTGGCCAGCACCGCCTCGGCCATCGCCAAACCCTCGGGCAGTTTGTTCTCGAAGATCGTGAAGGCAGCGTCGGCGGCGTCGACCATCGGCCGCATAATCGGGTTGCCGACTCGAGTCCGAAGCAACTGCATCACCTCATGGGCACGCTCCGCGTCGCCGAGTGACCAGAACACGATCGACGCCCGCGGGATACCCCACAGCACCAGTTGGCCCTCGTCGAGGTCGTCGGGGTCGAACCGGGCCAGGATCTCGTCGGCCTCATCGGGCCGGCCCTGCCACATCAGCGCCCTGGACAGCAGATGCGCTGCCCGCATGCCGTACTCACGCTCGAATGCGGTGCGCGCCAACCGTTCACCCAGGGGCGCATTAGCCAGTGACACAGCATCTTTGGCTGCCGCGACCAAAAGGCCCGTTTCGGCGGTCTGATCACTGTCCAGATAGAGCTCGGCCAGCCGGATCCGGCCGGCGGCCGACGTCGGCTTGTGCCGGTTGAGCACCGTGACGATCTGACCGCGCAGCATCCGCGCCGATGCGGTCCCGATCTGCCGCATCACCACATCGCCGTACAGCGGATGGCTGATCCGGGCGGCCAGCGCCGGTCCGTCGCGGTCGATCCGGATCAGCTGCGCCTTCTCCGCGGCATCGATGGCCTGTTCCCCGGCGAGTTCCACCAGCGCGTCGATGTCCAGCGGCTCGCACAGCGCCAGCAGCCGCAGCACCGTGACGGCTTCGGGGTCGGCATTTTCGAAGCGGTTTTCCAGCAGTGTGGCCAATCCCGGCGACACCGTTGTTGCCCCACGTAACTGCCAGACGCCGTTGACCTCGCCAAGGGTGCCGGCTTCCAGCGCCGCCTCGACCATGTGCCGAAGGAACAGCGGGTTGCCTCCGGACTGGGACCAAATGACGTTGGCGCTGAGCTCTTCCAGGGTGCCGTCGAGGACCGACTCGACCAGGGCGGTGCATTCTTTCTTGCTGAACGGCTCCAGATCGATGCGGCGCAGATAGCCGTCTTTCCACAGCGTCTTCACTGAGTCGGGCACCGGTTCGCCGCTGCGCACTGTCGCGACGATCGACCCGGTGCGTTCCACCGCGATCTGGTGCAGCAGTGTGGCGGATAGCTGGTCGAGCAGATGAGCGTCGTCGACGCCGATTACCGCGGGTCCGTCGGCCAGCAGGGATTGCCGTGCCGAGACCAGCAGCTCGATCGGATCGCGGGCGTCGGTGGGTTTGACCCACTGGGCGAACGCGCCGAGCGGGATGCTGCTCGACGACGTCGTGCACGCGGCCCACTTGGCGCGCCCGGGAAGGGATGCGGTCACCGCGCGGGCCAGGGTGGTCTTGCCGACCCCCGCAGGGCCGGTGATCACCACGCCTGACGTTTCGCTATCGGACAGCGCGGACGTGATGACCTCGTGCTTGGCCGGCCGCTCCAGTAGCTGCCAACCCGATGTCATGCGAGCAAGCCTAAGTGGCGACCTCGTCCACCGCTGACTCTCGCGCCGATCCGGCTCAGTCAACCGGTACACGCCAGGCACCAGCCGTACCACTCGGCTTGACCGGTCCTGGCGCGCGCAACCGCGGCATCGGCAAACGCGGGCCCGTGGACGAGGGGCACCGGACCTCTTTGATCGGCGATCGTGCCGCGGTCAACCAGTTGGGCCCAGCCGGTCCCGAAACCACTCCGGCCACGGCTGCTTGTCGAACGTCACCGCGTCGACGCAGACGTGGATCATCGCTGCCTCGGCGATCAGGTCCTCGCCGCGGCGGATCTGGTAGGTGCTGCGCAACGACGTGCGGCCCAGCGGGTCGAATGCCACCCCGACCATGAGATCGTCATCGAAATGCGCGGGCTGGCGGAACTGCAGTTCGGCCGCGGCCACCACGAGATCGATACCCGCCTCAGTCAGCGTCTGGTAGTCGCCGAAGATCTCGCGCACCGCCTCATTGAGCGCCATGTCGACCCACGTCAGGTAGTGGCCGTTGAAAACCCGGCCCTGCATATCGCATTCGACATACCGCACTCTCACCGGCATGCCGAACCGTTCGGAGCCCATCTCAGAACGCGGTGATGCCGTCCCAATCCACGAGAGTCCACCCGATCACCGGGTTGCCGGTCACCACCACTCGGCCGGTATTGGGCAGCGGGTGGTCGGTGGCCAGGCTGTTCTTGGCGTTGCGGGCGTTCATCAGGGTCCACATCATGATCGAGGCGGCGCTGGAGAAGGCGACCGGTTTGTTGTTGCCGCTTTGGTAGATGCGCTGCACCGCCTCGGTGAACTTGCCGTTGAAGTCGGTGCCACTGACCGACCCCGGGATGCTGAAGCTAGTGTCCCCGCGCAGCCAGTCAGCCGGAGCGACCATGTAGGTGATCGCGGCCTTGTCCTCTTTGCCGCCGTTGAACCAGCCCGCCGAGATCTCGTTGAGCCCGGGCAACACGGCAACCTGTTCGCCGAGCGCCTTGGCCATCGGGGCGGCGGTCTGCTGGGTGCGAACCATCTCCGAGGCGTAGATGCCGTCGTACTTGTTGCTCTGCAACCGGTTAGCCACCGCAGTGGCCTGCTGCTGCCCCGTGGGTGTCAGTGACGGCCCGGGCACCGACGTGTCGATGATGCCGTTGGCGTTGGCTTCGGACTCCCCGTGCCGGATGAAGGTCAGCGTGATCGTGCGCTCGCTCGGTGTGGAGGAACTGCACGAGGCGAGCAGAACGGCCGCCAACAGCGCAGCGAGGATCGCGACGAGGGTCCGGGTGCGGGAAACAGGCATGCTCCTAGCCTGCACTGTCCACCGCTGTGGTGGGTGAGATTTCCGCAGTGCAACTATGGAGTTTCTCCATCCACGACCCCAGGAGTGCGGCAATGCCCATCGACCCCACGGCAATCGGAGCGGTCACCGAAGCTCAGTCCTACCAGTGGACCGATCGCGACACGATGCTCTACGCGCTCGGCGTGGGCGCGGGCACCGACGACCTGCCCTTCACCACCGATAACAGCCACGACATCGCCCAACAGGTCCTGCCGACCTTCGCCGTCATCTGCTGCCCGGCATTCGGCGCCGCCACCAAGGTCGGTTCGTTCAACTGGGGCATGCTGCTGCATGGATCCCAGGAGATTCGGCTGCACGCGCCGTTGCCCCCCTCCGGTGAACTGTCGGTGGTCTCCGAGGTCGCCGACATCCAGGACAAGGGTGAGGGCAAGAACGCGATCATCGTGATGCGTGGGAAAGGCACCGATCCGGCCACCGGCGAGTTGATCGCCGAGACACTGTCGACCGCCGTCATCCGCGGTGAAGGCGGCTTCGGTGGGCAGCCCGGTCAGCGACCCGCCGCCCCGGAATTCCCCGACCGCGAGCCGGATGCACGCGTCGCCATGGAGACCCGCGGCGACCAGGCGTTGATCTACCGGCTCTCCGGTGATCGCAATCCGCTGCACAGTGATCCGTGGTTCGCCCGCGAGCTGGCCGGTTTCGACAGGCCGATCCTGCATGGGCTGTGCACCTACGGATTTGCCGGCCGCGCACTGCTTTCCGAGCTGGCCGGCAACGACGCCGCGAAGCTCACGGCGGTCAGTGCGCGGTTCTCGGCGCCGGTGTTCCCGGGTGAGACCTTGACGACCTCGATCTGGCGTACGGAGCCCGGGCGTGCGGTCTTTTCCACCGAGGCCAGCGGGCCCGACGGTTCGAACGCGCGGATCGTGCTCGACGACGGCTCGGCCGAATACAGCTAACCCACTGCGCCGCCGACAAGGTGGCCGATGCCGAACGTGATCGCCATGGCCAGTGCGCCGCCGACGAGCACCCGCACCATTGCGCGTCTGGCGTCGGCGCCACCGAGGCGGGCGCTGATCCAGCCGGTGACCGCCAGGGCGATCAGAACCGCGGCGACGGTGATCGGAATGCGCAGCGCCGGCGGCGGCAACAGGATCGCCAGCAGCGGCAGCAACGCCCCCACGGTAAACGCGATCGCCGAGGAGATCGCGGCTTGCCACGGGTTGGTCAGTTCCTCAGGATCGATGCCCAGCTCGATGTCGATGTGCGCGGCGAACGCGTCGTGGTCGGTGAGTTCCTCGGCGACGGTGCGTGCCGTTGCCGGCGACAGCCCCTTGGCTTCATAGAGCGCGGCGAGTTCGTCGAGTTCGGCCGCGGGCTGGGTGTCCAGCTCGGTGCGTTCCTTGCTCAACAGCGCCTTCTCGGTGTCGCGCTGGGTGCTGACCGATACGTACTCCCCGAGCGCCATCGACAGCGCCCCGGCCGCCAGTCCCGCCGTGCCGGCGGTGAAGATCGGCGCGCGGTCCAGGGTGGCGGCGGCCACACCGACGACGATTCCGGCGACGGAGACGATCCCATCGTTGGCTCCGAGCACCCCGGCGCGTAACCAGTTTAGTTTGCTGCCGATCGCCCCGGTGTGCGGTTCGGCGGGGTGCGCGGACGGGTCTGGAGTCGATGTCACGTGAGCAGCGTAGGGCTTTCGCCGTACGCGCGCGCAATGTCGGGCGAGCCCGCCCACCCCGAATATGTCGGCCGTTGCGGCCATCCGTCGGGGGAGTCCTGCCATTCCTCCTGGCGACCCCACGGAAGCACGTCGATGAGGGCGAATGAGTGGCTAAGTTGCTCTGTGCCACGGCCATTGGTGTGCCACGTTCGGTACACATTGCCGTCGCCGTCCCGCAAGAAAACGTTCACCCCGAATCCCTCGCCTGGGCCGGCATCAACCTCGGCGCCGAAAGTGCTGTCCGATGACGAGTACCAGTCCATCGTGTTGCCCACTTTGGCCTTGTATGCCAAGGCTTCTGCGATTGGCCCGTTGGTGACGATGACGAAGCGGGCGTCGTAGTTGTCGAGAAAATTCAACCGAGTGAACTGTGAGGTGAACCCGGTGCATCCCGGGCACTGCCACTCCTGGCCGTCGGTCCACATGTGGTTGTAGACGATCAGCTGGGAACGCCCGTCGAACATCTCGGCCAGGCTGACAGGTCCGCTGGGGCCGGTGAGGACGTACCTCGGCATCTCGACCATCGGCAGACGCCGGCGCTGCGCCGCGATTGCGTCGAGTTCACGGGTGGCGGCTTTCTCCCGCTTGCGTAGTTCGTCGAGCTGGGTGCGCCAGGTCTGCTGGTCAACTACTGGGGGCAGGGCGGACATGTCAGGCTCCTTGTCGTCGGGTTCCGTCACAAGGATTGACTCGCCCCGCCCCCGATAGTCATCGGATTTAGCCGCGCTTGCTGTGTCCGGAGCCGGCGCTGCTGTTACCCGCTTTCGCGGATGAGGTCGTGCGCTTGCCGTTGGTCGCCGGTGCATTGGGCTTCGAGCGGGCCGAGGAGGCCGCGGATGACGGTGCGCTTGCCGTCAACGCGGCGGCCGTCGGCTTCGGTGTTGACGCCGCGGCGGCAGCTTTTTTCAGCGGCAGCACGATGGTGGGCGGCGCGGCTGCGATCGCCGTGGCGAACAGATTTCGCGCGATGACCGGAAGCGCGAGCGGGCCGTTGTACCCGATGAGTCCGTATTGGCTGTTGAGGGCGACGTTGAGGAACAGCGCGGGCGCTTCGAGCAGCGCGACCAGCTTGTTGGTGGCGGTGGTGATGGAGTTGATCGCCAGCTGGGCGGCGACAAATGGGTTCTCAATCTGTTGGAGGACGATCGGCGGCACTTCGCTGACAACGAGGTCGGCGAATTTAGCGATATTCGACAGGTGGTCGGCGATCTCGGTGGGGATCTGGGCGCCCTGGCCGGTGACCAGCTGCGCGGCGTAGACCAGAGGGTTGATGACGAGCTGCGCGGCGATCGGTGCGAAGAAGATGGGATTCGGCAGGGGGTAGGTGCTATTCGATCCGATGTACGTGCCCGCGAGTTCGACAACGCTCGTGACGGTATTGGAGACCAGGTCAGACCAGGCGTCGGTGAGTTGAATTGCTTCGGTCGAGATCCGGGCCGCAGCGATGCTCGGCGCGTGCAGTTCGGGCGGTGTGATCGCAAGGGGTGTCAGGGCCAACGCCCCTGCGGTGGTCAGCGTGGCGACGGCGAGCATCGGACGACGGGCGGCGTGGTCCATAAGAGACTTTCTCCCTTGGTTAGGGCGGTGTCGACGGGGCTTCGTCGGCTTCAATTCCGCGGCTGGGAACCCGCCAAGCAATCAGCTTTACAGCAGTGCCAGCTTACCCACAAATATTTGCCATATTTGCACCTTTCTGCCGAAGTGCGACAACCGTCGAGCCGGTATTTATCTGTCGTATTCGGCCAGCCCGGTCAGCGCCGGGGGCAGTGGGTGCTGATGGACCACGCCCAACCGTTGGGTGGCGCGGGTGAGGGCGACGTAGAGTTCGGCCGCGCCGCGCGGCCCGTCCGCGAGGATGCGGTCCGGGTCCACGACCAGCACGGCGTCGAACTCCAGGCCCTTGGTGTCCGACGGCGCGACCGCGCCTGGCACGCCAGGTGGTCCGATCACGATGCTGGTGCCCTCGCGGCTGGCTTCGGCCGCCACGAACTCCGCGATGGCTGCCGGCAGCTGGTCCGCCGGGATGCGCCGCGACCAGGGCCGCACGCCGCTTGCGCGCACCGACTCTGGTGGCCGCACGTCGGGTGCGAACTCGGCGAGGAGCGCGGCGGCGACGGACATGATTTCGGTGGGGGTGCGGTAGTTCACCGATAGCGACCGGTACACCCACCGGCCGGGCACGTAGGGCTCCAGCGTCTGCGCCCACGACGTCGCCCCGGCCATCGAGCGGCGTTGCGCGAGATCGCCGACCACCGTGAAGGACCGGCTCGGGCAGCGGCGCATCAGCACCCGCCAGTCCATCTCGGAAAGCTCCTGGGCTTCGTCGACCACGACATGCCGGTAGGTCCACTCCCGGTCGGCGGCGGCGCGTTCGGCGAGATCTCGGGTGTCACGCTCGCTGAAGCGCTCGGCGAGGTCTTCGGCGCCAATCAAGTCCTGCGCCAGCAGATGATCCTCGTCGTCCATCAGGTCCTCGCGGGCCACCATGTTCTCTAACACGCCTGCGGCATAATCGGTTTCGGCGATTCGTTCCCGCTCGGCGGCAGCGTCGGAGGCCTTGTCTCGGCCCAGTAGGTCGACCAGTTCGTCAAGCAGCGGTACGTCCGACACCGTCCAGGCGGTGCCGTCTTCCCGCCACAGCGCCGGCTCGGCGCCTGCGGCGCGCAGCCGCTCGGCCGAGGTGTACAGCGTGGCCAACACGTCGTCGGGTGTCAGCACAGGCCAGAGTTCGTCAAGGGCGGCCAGGAACTGCTCGTGGTCGTCAAGCTCGTCGAGCAGGTCGGTCCGAACCTTCTCCCAGGCGTCACGATCCTCGCGAGTCAGCCAGCCGCGCCCGATCCGGGCGATCGCGCGTTCGGTCAGCACGTAGGTGATGATCTCGCGGAACACCGCGCGCGCGGCGTTGTGCGGCAGCCCGCTCGCCCGGGCCTCCTCGACGGCCCACTGGGCCGTGTCGGCGTCGATTCGCATGGTGACGTCGGCCAACTGGATCCCCAGCGGCTCTTCCGGTATCCGCTGGCGGTCGGTGATCGCGGCCGCCAGCACTTGCAGCATTGCGCGGGAGCCCTTGATGCGGGCGACGTCCGGGGTGTCCTCGGCGGTGACATGCAGTCCGGGGACCAGGTCGCCGACTGTCATGAACACCACCTCCGACTCGCCCAGCGACGGCAGCACCCGGCTGATGTGGTCCATGAATGCTTGGTTGGGTCCCACGACCAGCACTCCGTGGCGCTCGATCCGTTCCCGCTGGGTGTAGAGCAGGTAGGCGACGCGATGCAGCGCCACCACGGTCTTGCCGGTCCCTGGTCCGCCCTCGATGACCACCACGCCCGGATGATCGAGCCGGATGATCTCGTCCTGCTCGGCCTGGATGGTTGCCACGATGTCGCGCATGCCCGCGCCGCGGGGTGCGTTGACCGCCGCGAGCAGAGCCGCATCGCTGCTGAAGGGGCTCTCGTCGCCGGCGTCGGGGTCGGGGCGGCCGAAGACCTCGTCGGTGAAATCGAGCAGTCGTCGCCCGAGGGAGTGGAACTGGCGACGCCGACGCATGCCCTCCGGGCTGGCGGCGGTGGCTACGTAAAACGCACGCGCTGCCGGTGCCCGCCAGTCGAGCAGCAGCGGCTCGTGGTCGCCGCGCTCGTCGAAGATGCCGATGCGGCCGACGTAGAGCCGTTCGCCCGAGACGGCGTCCAGCCGTCCGAAACACAGACCTTGGTCGGCGACGTCCAACCGCGCCATCGATCGGGCCAGGGCCCGAACGTCGGCGTCCCGTGCCACCAGTGTTCCGCCGTCCTGCAGGTCGATCGGGCTCTGTAGCGCGGCGCGGTATTGGTCCTTGACGTGCGAACGCTTGGTGTCGAGTCGGGTGTAGAGCTCGGCCAGGTAGGCCTGCTCGGACTCCAGTTCGTGATCATGCGCCTGCGTCGTCATACCCCTCATTTCTTTGGCTCGAGCAGCGAGTTTGCATCAGCACCCCGGCCTTGCCGCAAGCCCCCCGATGCGCTATAGCTTGAAAAGGGCAGACGTTTCCCACACCATCCTCGTCTACTTTGCTCCGCAGCCCGGCCATAGAACATATGTTCGATTAAGCTGGGTGGGTGCGCTGGTTCAATGGGCCGCCCAGTTGGGGCGAGATGGAGCGGGTGCTGGGCGGCAAGCCCCGCCGGTCAGGCTTGTCGCTCGGGGAGTCGCACGCCGACGGCGGGGACAGCCCGGCCTGGTCGCGCCATCGGGAACCTTACGAGCCGCCTCGCGGGCGTCCGCTGCGCTCGGCCGTGCCCTATGCCGAGCTGCATGCGCATTCTGCCTACAGCTTCCTCGACGGAGCCAGCACTCCGGAAGAACTGGTCGAGGAGGCATCGCGGCTGGACCTGCGCGCCATCGCGCTGACCGATCACGACGGCCTCTACGGCGTGGTGCGATTCGCCGAGGCGGCCAAGGAACTCGACATGCGCACCGTCTTCGGCGCCGAACTGTCGCTGAGCAATACCGCCCGCACCGAGCTGCCCGACCCGCCCGGTCCGCACCTGCTGGTGCTGGCCCGCGGCCCGGAGGGCTACCGCCGGCTGTCTCGCCAGCTGTCCGCCGCGCATCTGGCCGGTGGCGAGAAGGGTAAGCCGCGCTACGACTACGACGCGCTCAGCGAGGCCGCGAGCGGGCATTGGCACATCCTCACGGGGTGCCGGAAAGGTCATGTCCGGCAGGCTCTTTCGCAAGGCGGTCCGCAGGCGGCGGAAGCGGCGCTGGCTGATCTGGTTGACCGCTTCGGGCGCGACCGGGTCAGCATCGAACTCACCTGTCATGGTGATCCGCTCGACGACGAGCGCAACGCCGCACTGGCCGCACTGGCGCCGAGGTTCGGGGTTGGTGTCGTCGCCACCACTGGCGCCCACTTCGCCGAGCCGGGTCGTGGCCGGCTGGCCATGGCGATGGGAGCGATCCGGGCACGCCAGTCGCTGGACGAAGCGGCCGGCTGGCTGGCCCCGCTGGGCGGCTCACATCTGCGCTCCGGTGACGAAATGGCCCAGCTGCTCGCGCGGCACCCCGAAGCCGTCAGCGCCGCAGCCGATCTGGGGGAACAGTGTGCCTTCGGGCTGGCGCTGATCGCACCGCAGCTGCCACCGTTCGACGTGCCCGACGGGCATACCGAGGACAGCTGGCTGCGGGAGCTGGTGATGGTCGGAGCCGCCCGGCGCTACGGGCCGCGCGCCAGCGCACCGGAGGCATACGCCCAGATCGAGCGGGAGCTCGACGTCATTGCCGCGCTGAAGTTCCCGGGGTATTTCCTGGTGGTCCACGACATCACCAGGTTCTGCCGGGAAAGCGACATTCTCTGTCAGGGAAGAGGATCGGCGGCCAACTCCGCGGTCTGCTACGCACTCGGTATCACCGCCGTCGACCCGGTCGCCAATGAACTGCTCTTCGAAAGGTTCCTATCCCCGGCCCGCGACGGGCCGCCCGACATCGACATCGACATCGAATCGGACCTTCGGGAAAAGGCCATCCAGTACGTCTATGACCGCTATGGCCGCGACTATGCCGCGCAGGTCGCCAACGTCATCACCTACCGGGGCAAAAGTGCGGTGCGCGATATGGCTCGTGCGCTCGGCTTCTCCCAAGGGCAGCAGGACGCCTGGAGTAAGCAGATCAGCCACTGGCGCACGCTGCGAGAGCAGCAATCGGACGGAGTGGCCGATCAACCTGATCTCGAGGGCATCCCTGCACCGGTGGTCGACTTGGCGACCCAGATCAAGAACCTGCCGCGGCACATGGGCATCCACTCCGGCGGCATGGTGATTTGCGATCGCCCGATCGCTGACGTATGCCCGGTGGAATGGGCGCGCATGGAGAACCGAAGCGTACTGCAGTGGGACAAAGATGATTGCGCAGCAATCGGTTTGGTCAAATTCGATATGCTCGGCCTCGGTATGCTCTCGGCGTTGCACTACGTCATCGACCTGGTATCCGAGCACAAGGGCATCAAGGTCGACCTGGCTCGGCTGGATCTCGCCGAACCGGCGGTCTACGAGATGCTGCAGAAGGCCGATTCCATCGGGGTGTTCCAGGTGGAGTCGCGCGCCCAGATGGCCACCCTGCCGCGGCTGAAGCCGCGGGTGTTCTACGACCTGGTGGTGGAGGTCGCGCTGATCCGCCCTGGGCCCATCCAGGGTGGCTCGGTGCATCCCTACATCAAGCGGCGCAACGGACTCGAACCCGTCACCTATGACCATCCGTCGATGGAACCTGCGCTGCGAAAGACGTTGGGGGTGCCGCTGTTCCAGGAGCAGCTCATGCAGCTGGCGGTGGACTGTGCGGGCTTTTCGGCCGCCGAGGCCGACCAGCTGCGACGAGCCATGGGGTCCAAGCGCTCCACCGAGAAGATGCGGGGGCTGCGAGACCGGTTCTACGCCGGGATGGCGCAGCGGCACGGCATCACCGGCGAGGTTGCCGAACGGATCTACGAGAAACTGGAAGCATTCGCCAATTTCGGTTTTCCAGAGAGTCATTCGCTGAGCTTCGCCTCACTGGTGTACTACTCCTCGTGGTTCAAACTGCACCACCCGGCGGCGTTCTGCGCCGCGCTGCTGCGCGCCCAGCCGATGGGTTTCTACTCACCGCAGTCGCTGGTTGCCGACGCCCGCAGACACGGGGTCGACGTGCGCGGGCCAGATATCAATGCCAGCTTGGCGTATCCCACGCTGGAGAATTCCGGGCTGGATGTGCGGCTGGGACTGGGCGCCGTGCGTCACATCGGAGACGAGCTGGCTCAGTGCATCGTCGATGAGCGTGACGCGAAAGGCCCGTACACATCGCTGCTGGATTTGACTGGACGGGTGCAGCTTTCGGTACCGCAGACCGAAGCGTTGGCCACCGCCGGGGCGCTGGGCTGCTTTTCGATCACTCGCCGCGAAGGGCTGTGGGCGGCCGGCGCGGCGGCCACTGCGCGCCCTGACCGGCTGCCCGGTGTCGGCTCGTCGTCGCACGTACCGGCGTTGCCCGGCATGACGGAGGTGGAATTGGCCGCCGCCGACGTGTGGGCCACCGGTGTCTCACCGGACAGCTATCCGACCCAGTTCCTGCGGGAAGACCTCGACGCGATGGGCGTGATCCCGGCCGACCGGCTGCTGGAGGTGCCCGACGGCAGCCGGGTGCTGATCGCCGGTGCGGTGACGCATCGGCAGCGCCCTGCCACCGCGCAAGGCGTGACGTTCATGAACATCGAGGACGAGACCGGCATGGTCAACGTGCTGTGCACGCCGGGGGTGTGGACCCGGCATCGCAAATTGGCTCAGACGGCCTCGGCGCTGCTGATCCGCGGGCAGGTGCAAAACGCCACGGGGGCGGTGACGGTGGTGGCCGAACGGATGGGCCGCATCACCTTGAAGGTGGGCTCCCGCTCGCGGGACTTCCGGTGAGCGAAGCGAGGCGGAAAATCGGGCTTGTGTCGGTGAGGAAGCAAACTACTCGGTCGGCGTGGTCCACACCTTGTCGATGCTGATCCGCAGCCGCAGATTATATCCGGCCATCGCCTCGGTCAGGCCGAATTGTGCTGCAGCATCGGCGTATTTCGCCCAGTACGGCGCATCGTCGCGCGGATCGGCATCCTCACTGTCGACGGTGGCCGGACCGCCGATGACGATGATGCCCTGCCCGTTGCCGTCGGAGTCCAGGTTCAGGCTGACGCGCGGATGCGACCTGATGTGACGCACCTTGGCCGAGTTCGGCTCTGTGTAGACGACGATGTCGTTGCCGTCGTAGAAGAACCACACCAACTTGGGCACCGGCTGCCCGGATTTGGCCACCGTGGTCAGCCAGCCGTAGTCATCACCGGTGAGCCGTTCGACCACCTCTTGACTCAGTTCAATTGCCATGCACCCGAATGTAGTCTCAGCTCATGACACTGCCACTGAGCGTTGATGAACTCCTGACCTCCACCCGATCGGTGCGCAAGCGGCTCGACTTCGACCGGCCGGTGCCGCGCGAGGTGTTGATGGAGTGTCTGGATCTCGCACTGCAGGCGCCCACCGGATCCAATGCCCAAGGCTGGCAGTGGGTGTTCGTCGAGGACCCCGCCAAGAAGAAGGCACTGGCCGACATCTACCGGGCCAACGCTACGCCGTACCTGGACCTGCCGAAGCCGGTGCGCGGTGACATCCGCGACGGCCAGATGGATGCCGTGATGGACTCGGCCAAGTACCTCAACACGAACCTCGAGAAGGCGCCGGTGTTCCTGATCCCGGTCCTGGAGGGCCGCCCGGACGGCGCCCCCGCCGGCATGCAGGCGTCGTACTGGGGCTCCCTGATTCCCGCCGTCTGGAGTTTCATGCTCGCCCTGCGCTCGCGCGGGCTGGGCTCGGCGTACACCACCCTGCACCTGATCGGCGACGGGGAGAAGCAAGCCGCCGAGATCCTCGGTATCCCCTTCGATCAGTACGCCCAAGGCGGGCTGTGGCCGATCGCCTACACCAAGGGCACCGACTTCAAGCCCGCCAAGCGGCTGCCTGCCGAGGAGCTGACTCACTGGGACACCTGGTAGTGCCGTCGAACTAGACCGCCCCGGAGAACCCCTGCTGCCGCCACGCTTCGTAGGCGGCCACCGCCGCGGCGTTGGACAGATTCAGTGACCGTCGCCCCGGCAGCATCGGAATACGCACCTGTTCGGTGATACGCGGATCGGCCAGCGTCGCGTCGTCCAAACCCGTCGGCTCCGGACCGAACAGCAACACATCACCCGGCCGGTAGGCGATATCGGCGTAAGAGCGCTGTGCATGCGCGGTGAACGCGAACACCCGCGCGCCGGGCATCCCTGCCCATGCCTCTGCCAAGCTGGCGTGCACCGTCACCGAGGCCAGGTCGTGATAGTCGAGCCCGGCGCGGCGCAGCTTCGGTTCGGAGAGGTCGAAACCCAGCGGCTCGACCAGATGCAATTCACATCCGGTTGCCGCCACCATCCGGATGGCATTGCCGGTGTTGGGTGCGATACGCGGCGAGTAGAACATCACTGCGAACACAACGCCCCACCCTCGGTGTGCGCAGGGGAGAGGATAATGACGCCATGGTCGAGACGAGTATCTGGATGCAGAAGGTCGCGGCCGATCCCGGGCATTCGCAGTGGTATATCGAGCGTTTCCGCGCGATGGCGCGCGGGGGTGACGACCTGGCCGGCGAGGCTCGCTTCGTGGACGCGATGGCTGCGCGCGGTGCCCGCATTCTCGATGCCGGCTGTGGCCCCGGCCGGGTGGGCGGTTACTTGGCTGCGGCCGGTCACCAGGTCGTCGGTGTCGATGTCGATCCCGCGCTCATCGAGGCTGCCGAACAGGACCATCCCGGACCCCAGTGGCTCGTCGGCGACCTCGCCGAGCTTGACTTGCCGGCGCGGGGCATCACCGAAGCGTTCGACATCATCATCTCGGCCGGCAATGTGATGACGTTCCTCGCCCCGAGCACCCGAGTCCGGGTGCTGTCCCGGTTGCGTTCCCATCTCACGAGCACGGGGCGAGCGGTAATCGGCTTCGGCGCGGGGCGCGACTACGAGTACCGCCAGTTTTTCGCCGACGTCGCCGACGCCGGACTCACCCCCGATCTGCTGCTGTCCACCTGGGATCTGCGGCCGTTCACCGATGACTCTGAGTTCCTCGTCGCGATCCTTCGGCCGGCGTAGTTCATTGGCTGAATAGAACATCATCCGGAACATCGGTTGATGATCTCAGTTGCGCCGCAGCGAAATTTGCTCGACACCCCATTGGGCCAAATGGCTAGGTCCCACCGGTATCTCTCTGTTCAGTAACGACTCTGGAGATGCTGGGCAATGGCTGTCATACTCGATGAATTGCCAGGGGTTATGCGCAGCTCCGTTGTCGCCAACACGGGCAGCGATGACCAGGAAAGTCCGGATGAATCAGACCCAACACCCAACAAGCGTGCCGCCGAAGCGGCCGTCGCGTTGGTCGCTGCGCAATTGGCCGGTGCGGGGCAAAGTGTTTGCGATCGTGGCCGTACCGCTGGCGCTGGCGCTGATCTTCGCCGGCGCCCGGATCTGGGACGAGGTTGATTCGGCGCGCGATCTGCAGGTGGCCGCCGATCGCGTCGAGATGATCCCGGTGATCGAAAACTATGTCGCCGCGGTGGAAGGCGTCCTGCTGGCCTACTCCTCCGGCGGGGACACCCAGGGGAAAGTAAACACATTCGACAAAGCCAAGGCCACCCTGCAGAACAAGCTCAATTCGACCGACGTCGCCCCCGATGTCCGCACCGGGGTAACCAACCTGCTCTCCGGTGGTCAGCAGCTCGTCGGCGCGTTATCGGCGAACACCATCGGACTGCGTGAGCGGATCACCACCTACGCGCCCATCTTGTTGACCGCCGAAGATGCGATCAACGGTTCGGTGCGTCTCGATGACGAGAAGCTTCGCGCCCAGACCCAGGGACTGAGCCGCGCCGTCGGTGCCCGCGGCCAGATGATGATCCAGCAGCTATTGGCCAAGCAGGGCGGCGACTTGGCCGAACCGGAGCTCCGCACGTCGATGATCACGCTGGCCGGAACCGAGCCGTCGACATTGTTCGGCATGAGTCAGGTGCTCGGCGTCGGCTCGCAGGACGCCAAGGCGCTGCAGAGCGAAATGGTCCGTCGGATGGACATCATCTCCAACCCGGACGCCGCGCTGGTCGGCAACTCTGACCTGCTTCAGTCGCTGCAGGCCACTGACGCCATCGCCGGTCAGCTCGTCAAGAACACCACCGCGCAGGTCACCACGGCCGTCGCGCAGCAGGCCGCCGACCGGCGCCAGGCGGTCATCCGCGATGCGCTGCTGGTGTCGGCGGCGTTCATCGTCGCGCTGGTGGTGGTGTTCCTGGTGGCGCGGTCGCTGGTCAGGCCGCTACGCATCCTGCGTGACGGTGCCTTACGGGTCGCGCATACCGATCTCGAGCAGGGAATCGCCCGGGTCCGGGCCGGCGACGAACGTGAGCCTGAGCCGCTGGCCGTCTACACCACCGAGGAGATCGGCCAGGTCGCACACGCGATCGACGAACTGCACACCCAGGCGCTGCTGTTGGCCGGTGACGAGGCGCGGCTGCGGCTGGTGATCAACGAGATGTTCGAGACGATGTCGCGGCGCAACCGCTCGCTGGTCGACCAGCAGCTCGCGCTCATCGATCGCCTGGAAAAGAGTGAGGACGATCCCGAACGGCTCGACAACCTCTTCCGGCTCGATCACCTCGCCACCCGGATGCGCCGCATCGGCGCCAACCTGCTGGTACTTGCGGGCGCGCAGGTGTCCCGCGACCACCGCGAGTCGCTGCCGTTGGCCAGTGCGGTCAACGCCGCCGTCTCCGAGGTCGAGGACTACAAGCGGGTGGAGGTCGGCGAAGTGGCGGACTCGGCGCTGGTCGGCCGGGTGTCCGCCGACGCCGTGCACATGCTGGCCGAACTGATCGACAACGCACTGCGCTATTCGCCGCCCATCTCACCGGTGCGAGTCAGTGCCGAACAGACCAGCAACGCCGGGCTGCTCATCGAGGTCCACGACGACGGCATCGGGATGACCGAGAGTGACCTGCGCATCGCCAACATGCGACTGCACGCCGGTGGTGAGGTCAGCCAGGACAACACCCGGCACATGGGGCTGTTCGTGGTCGGCCGGCTCGCACACATGCACGGGATGGCCGTGCGGCTGCGCAACGCCGTGGCGGGCGAGCCGTCCTCGGGGACCACTGCCGAGCTCTACGTCCCCCCGAAACTGCTCGAGCACGGCACGCCGATCGGTGTCGACGCGCGGCGCTACGACGCTCCTTCGGCGGCACCAGGCGAGGGCGACGTCTACGCCGCGCCGTTCGCGGCAGTGGTCGAGTCCGGCCCGGTCGAGGGCAGTGGCCTGCCGCGGCGCTCGCCGGGTTCCAGCGGCATCGCTGGGCGTGAACCCGAGCCGCAAGCGCAGCCATCGCAATGGTTCACCCCCGCTCGCCAGGCTGGCCCTGCGCGCGAGCACCCGTCGGACACGGCGCCGTTCTTCTCCTCCCGTGCCCGTGCCGGGGAGGCACGCCAGGAGAACATCGACATCAGCGACATGGATGTGCTTGCCGCTGGCTTGTCAGCGCCCGAACCCGAAGACACCGACACCGACTACATCTATCAAAAGATGCTGAACGAGATCATGGTCGACCCGCACACCCTGGTGGTGCCACAGGACTGGAAGTCTGTGTGGGACAACGGTTGGGAGACCGCGGCCGAGGTGGAGAACGTCCCGGTGCAGACCCATACCGAACACGGCCTGCCGGTGCGCGATCCCGGTGCTCGGCTGGTCCCCGGCGCCGCCGACGTCGGCGAGGCCGCGCCGGCCCCCGAGCTTCCGCGACGTGACCCCGACGCGGTCCGAGCCTCCTTCACCAGCCACTTCGGCGGCGTGCGGGCCGCGCGTTCAGATATCGAGACCGGATCGGTAGAGAACGGACGAGAACACCAATGACCAATCCGTCACGCCCGCCGAACAATTCGCTGGACTGGTTGATGTCCAACTTCGCCCGCGATGTGCCCGGTGTCTCCCATGCGGTGCTGGTGTCGGTCGACGGCCTGCTCATCGCGTCCAGTGAAGAACTGCCACGCGAGCGTGCCGAGCAGCTGGCGGCGGTAACCTCCGGGCTGGCCAGCCTGGCCGCCGGAGCTGCCCAGCTCTTCGAGGCGGGTCAGGTGCTGCAATCGGTGGTGGAGATGGCCGGGGGCTACCTGTTGGTGATGCGGGTCGGCGACGGCTCGCACCTGGCCACGCTGGCCGCGCCTAACTGCGACATCGGTCAAATCGGTTACGAGATGGCAGTTTTGGTTGAGCGAGTGGGCAACGTCGTCTCCTCGTCGCGGCGCGCCCCACAACCTTCGTGACCGGCGACGCGGAGGCGAACCTGGTTCGCCCATACACGCTCACCGCGGGGCGCACCGACACCACCATCGAACTCCCGGTGGAAGCCCCGATCGAGATATTGCCGTCGGCGGCGCACCACCATTGGCCATCGGGCGACGTTCGCGGGCGGATCTGCCGGCTGTGTTGCGATAGGCCGTCGGTGGCCGAGATCTCCGCGCTGTTGGATCTTCCGCTCGGAGTCGCGCGCGTCCTTGTCGGCGACCTGGTGACGGCGGGCTATCTTCGGGTACAGACGACGTTGACCGACCGCTCGACACCTGACGAGCGCCGCGACTTGATAGGAAGGACCCTTCGTGGCCTACGAGCCCTCTGAGGGGCGGGCGTCCGCCTCGACGAAGATCGTCGTCGCGGGTGGGTTCGGCGCCGGCAAAACCACGTTCGTCGGGGCGGTGTCCGAAATCATGCCGCTGCGCACCGAAGCGATGGTCACCGACGCGTCCACCGCGGTGGACGCCCTGGAAGCCACCCCGGGCAAGACCACGACGACAGTGGCGATGGACTTCGGCCGGATCACTCTCGACCGCGACTTGGTGCTTTACCTGTTCGGCACCCCGGGGCAGCGCCGGTTCTGGTTCATGTGGGACGACCTGGTGCGCGGTGCGATCGGTGCGATCATCCTGGTTGACGTGCGCCGCCTGCAGGACAGCTTTGCCGCGGTCGACTTCTTCGAGCACCGCAAGATGCCGTTCTTGATCGCGGTCAACGAATTCGACGGCGCACCAAGGTATCCCACCGACGAGGTGCGTCGCGCACTGACCTTGCCCGAGACGACACCGGTGATCGCCCTGGATGCCAGGGACCGCAAGTCGGCCACCGATGCGCTGATCGCGATCAGCGAGTACGCGCTGGCGAGCCTGGCGCCCAACCAGCCCTAGAGGAGCACGTGCAGCACTGGACCGACCGCGAATTCACTGGCCATGACTTTCGCGACGAGGATCTCTCCGGCCTGCGGACCGAGCGGGTGGTGTTCACCGAATGTGACTTTGGTGGCGCCAACCTGTCGGAGTCGATACATCTGGGGTCGGCTTTTCGCAATTGCCGGTTTGTGCGGACCACGCTGTGGCACAGCACGTTCCGTAACTGCAGCATGCTCGGCTCGAGCTTCGAGAACTGCGGGCTGCGGCCGATCGTCTGCGACGAGGTCGATTTCACCCTTGCCGTCCTGGGTGGCGCAGACCTGCGCGGGGTGGACATGTCGGGGTCTCGGCTGCGCGAAACCAGCCTGGTTCAGGCCGACTTGCGCAAGGCGGTGCTGCGGGGGGCTGACCTGACCGGAGCGCGCACCAACGGGTTGCGACTCGAGCAGGCCGACCTGCGCGGCGCACGCATCGACGCCACCTTGTGGACCACGGCGGCCTGCCGGGGCGCGCGCATTGACATCGCGCAGGCCTTGGCGTTCGCCGCCGCACACGGCCTCGACGTCAGCGGCTAACTAGTGGGTGAGGTCGGCGCCACGAGGCGCTCATGAGACATCGGACGCGAAAAGCAAGTGCCCCTCCTTTTCGGAAAAAGGAGGGGCACCCGTCAGTGCTGGATTTACTGCGCGGGATTTAGTCGCCTGAAGACTTCGCGGCCGACCTCTTAGAACCGGCAACACCGTGGCTCGCTCCGGACTTGGCCGAGCTGCTCGTGGTGTGGCGGGTGGTGGATTTCCCGTTGGTCGAAGAGACCTTGCCGCCAACGGAACTTCCGTTGCTGGCACCGCTCTCCACGGCGGCTGCCGGCTCCGGCACCGAAGCGGCGCGCAGCGCCGATGCCGCCGTGGCCGGCGGCGGAACGGGCGGTGTCGATCCGGTCTGCGACAGTGCGTTGGCAATACCGTGAACGACGGCCTGGATTTCGCCGCGGATGCTCGGAATGATCGACGTGGGTGTGACCTGGACGCCGGCACCGACAGTCAGGTTGAGGATCGTTCCCGGGATGCCCTTAGGTCCGAAGAATCCGTCCACCGCGGCGTTCCAGACCTGCTCGGCACTTCCGTGGGAGATGCCGGCGACCACGTTCTGGGCGACGGTGATGAACGCGTCGGCCAGAGTGGAAGCCTGTCCGAGAGTGCCCTTGACCACAAGGTCTACGAGGGCCGGAATCGCCTGGGACAGAGCGTTACTGCGAGCGAGCGTGTCACTAACCAGGTATTTGACGTTGGCGAGCGCCACTTGGCCGGCTTCGACGAACGGAGTCACGATCGCGCTCTGTAACGTGGCGACAGCCCCGGAAATATCGCCGGCCACTGCCTGCTGCGCTGCCGTGACGAACGCCCCCGGCAGGTTCCATACGGCCTCGCTGCCGATCAACGCGATGGTCGTCACGGCGTTCATCGTGCTCTCCAGAGTCAGCGCCCCGTTCAGACCGAGCATCGTCAGGAACGGCGCGTGGTCGTTGACCACCTGGGGAATCAGACCGACCGAGTTGAAGTTCAAGACGGTCTTCGCGAGGTCGACACCGGCTGCGTCAGTGAGGCCACCGAGGGCGGTATAGCCGGCGGTCGTGTTGTCCGCACTGAATATCCACTGATTGAAGCTGTTGAACGTGCCGATGAGCTCCGACAGCGGGCTGTCGAAGCCAGCCAATGCGACCTGTGCGACCTGCGCGGCCGAGGGCAACTGCACAGCAGGCAGGGCCTGATGGGCCTGCGTTACCGGCGTCATTGCGATGGCACCGGCGCCAACGACGGCGGCAGTCCCTGCAATGAGGTGTGAACGTACGGAAATTTGCATCTCAATCTCTCCCCGGAGTGGGCTGAACACTGACAGCGCAGGAAGATACCTGAGACAAACCTGAGTGAACATGAATATTGACGGGTTTGCGCAAAATTCATGTCGACGTCGTCGTAAATGTTCTCTAGAGTGAACCTCTAGTAAATCCAAACAGCTCGTTTTACATGCGAAAAATATCCGCTTGGGACCATTCTGGCTAATTTTGGCGTGTTCGCCATCGACACAAGTTTCGATGGCAGTGGCGCGTTGCCAGCGTGGAGCAAACACCCGCCTTTCTCAGATAAATCGACCGGCATTCTCAGGCGGAGCCTCAAGCCATGGGCTTTTAGCTGGGGTAGCGGCCGATCCGCCGACCCAACTCGGTGGCTGACAGGTTTCCAATGCAAATAATTAGCCTAACTCAGCAAACAAAAAACAAGTCTGCAGCCAATAACTCGCTAACCGCGTCGACTATCAACAGCAACCTTCGGTTCCGGGGTCGTGCGCGGATCGAGGGTGGGGGGATTGGCATTTCGGGTAGCGGTTGGGCGCATTTTGGGTAGCGGTAGTGCGCCATTGTCATTCCCGCGATTCCGGGCTGATGACTGATGCCGATTCCGCGAACTGCATTAGTGCCCCGCAGCGATTAGGCATTTGTTGGCGGCCGGGTGATGGGCCCCGCGGTACGGGTGCAGCGGTATTGTCGATGCCGGCGTTCGCGGCCGCGCACGGCCTCGACGTCAGCGGTGAGTAGCTGCCGATGAATCCCGGCTCGCGGGTGTGCCCGCCGGCTCCCATGTTTGCATCGCCATATCGAGGTCGACGTCGCTGAGCGCCTCGACCGGAAGGTGGGCCTGGCCCTCGCGACGACGGAGCCCCTCGGTGAATAGCGCCACGTAGCGGCGCCACAGATCTGCATTGACATTGCCGGCGAATTCGCTCACCGTTCCGGCAAGCAGGCTGATGATGGGCATGTCCGGGGCGGCGATTTCTGGACGTAGATAGCCGTCCGCCTGGGCTCGCTCGACGAGTCTTGTCAGCTTGGGAACGAGGCGCTCCTGCGCGGCGTTCACCCGGGTGCCCGCATAACACTTGCTGAATGCGATCTCCCGGAGCCCCCGGTCGGTCGCGGTGATCTGGCACATCTGTTCGACGAACCACACAAACCCGTCCCATGAATCGTCCTGCTGCAGTGCTCGTTCCGCGAGGCGCGTCAGCTGGTCCAGGCCGTCCTCGAAAATCGCCTCCAGCAGCTCTTCTTTAGTGCTGAAGCGCCGGTACACGGTGCCGACGCCCACACCGGCGTGGTGCGCGACCTCGTTGAGGTTGGGCTCCAAACCTTTGTGCGCGAACAGGTCACGGGCTGCGTCGATGATCCGTTGCCGGTTGCGCTGCGCATCCTTGCGCAGCGGTCGGTCCGTCGCAGAGTGGGGTCTCACCTGAGTGAGTGTAACGACCGCCACAAATAAGTGGATTGACGTTATCCACTTTCGTGGTTAACTTATCCATCGGTACTGATCAGTACTCCGGCGGCCACTGACGCTGCGGTCGTCGTCCACGCTGAAAGGGCTTCACGCCATGAAACCAGTTCGCGGCACCCCGCTCGCGACAGCCGTTGCCGCCCGACGTCAACGATCAGTCGTGGTGCCCGCGGAGGCTCTGCGATGACGCGGATACTGGGCCGGCTGTGGATCCCGGTGCTCGTAGTGGTCGTCGTCGCAGTGGGAGTGGTCGCGGTAACTAACGCCCGCACGGTCTTCGGTTCCGACCCGGTGATCGTGACGCAGAAAACCTCGGACAGCGCAGAGAAATTCGATCCCAAGGTGGTGACCTACGAGGTCTTCGGTTCGGGCGGAACGGCAGTGGTCAACTACGTCGACCTCGACGGCCGGCCCCAGCGGACCGGGAGCGTGACGCTGCCCTGGTCGGTGACGCTGACCACCACAAACCCCTCGGCGTCGCCGAATGTCCTGGTTCAGGGCGACGGGGATTCCATCGGATGCCGGATCACCGTCGATGACGTGGTCAAAGAGGAGAGGACCGCAACGGGCATGAATGCCGCGACCTACTGTCTGGTGAAGTCAGCATGAGCCTTGACGTCGACGACGCGCCGACCGACGCTATCCCCGCGGCCCGCCATCGCGCGCACCCGCGCATTCCACGGTTCATCCGCACGTTCGCAGTGCCGATCATCCTGGGCTGGATTGCACTGATCGTGGTGCTGAGCACCGTAGTGCCCTCGCTCGAAGACGTCGGAAAGCTGCGCTCGGTGTCGATGAGTCCCAACGACGCGCCGTCGCTGATCGCGACCAAACGGGTCGGCCAGGTGTTCAAGGAGTACAACACCAGCAGTTCGGTGATGGTGGTCCTCGAAGGCGATCAACCGCTCGGTGCCGATGCACACGCGTTCTACGACAAGATCGTTCAACAGCTGCGTGCCGACCCCACACACGTCCAGCACGTCCAGGACTTCTGGGGGGATTCGTTCACCGCGGCCGGCGCGCAGAGCGCCGACAACAAGGCTGCTTACGTTCAGGTGTACATCGGCGGCGATCAGGGTGAAACACTTGCCAACGAGTCGGTGGGGGCAGTCCGCAAGGTCATCGCGGACACCCCGGCCCCGCCTGGGGTGAAGGCCTATGTCACCGGACCCGCTGCCACCACCACAGACCAGAACGCGGTCGGCGACAAGAGCATGCAGGTGATCGAGCTCGTCACGTTCGCCGTCATTGCCGTCATGCTGTTGATCGTCTATCGATCGATCGTCACGACGCTCATCGTGATGGTGATGATGGGACTCGGACTGTCCGGCGCTCGGGGGGTGGTCGCATTCCTCGGCTACCACAACGTTTTCGGGCTGACGACATTCGCGACCAACATGGTCGTCACGTTGGCTATCGCTGCGGCGACGGACTACGCGATCTTCCTGATCGGCCGATATCAGGAGGCGCGCCGCGCCGGCAAAGACCGAGAGTTGGCCTACTACGACATGTTCCACGGCACCGCCCACGTGGTGCTGGCATCGGGTTTGACCATCGCCGGTGCCACCTTCTGCCTGCACTTCACCCGACTGCCGTATTTCCAGACCATGGGAGTCCCACTGGCGTCCGGCATGGTGGTCGTGGTCGCCCTGTCGCTCACTCTGGGTCCGGCGCTGATCTCGGTAGCGAGCCGCTTCGGCCGTGTCTTGGAGCCCAAAGGCGTTGGGAAGCAGAAACTGTGGCACGCAGTAGGGACTGCGACCGTCCGGTGGCCCGGCGCCATTCTGGTCTGCGCTGTGGCGGTGTCACTGGTGGGCCTTCTCACCCTGCCTGGCTACCACACCACCTACAACGACCGAATCTACTTGCCCAGCAGTGTGCCGGCCAATGTCGGTTACGAGGCGGCGGAACGGCACTTCTCCCGAGCCAAGATGAACCCCGACCTACTCATGGTGGAAGCCGACCACGATCTGCGCAATCCGGCCGACTTCCTGGTGATCGACAAGATCGCCAAGGCCCTGGCCCGGGTGCACGGGATCGCCCAGGTCCAGACCATCACCCGGCCGGATGGCAAGCCGATCGAGCACTCCACGATTCCATACTCGTTGAGCCAGAACGGCACTGGCCAGCTGATGAACAATGACTACCAGCAGACCATCATCGCCAACACGCTCAAGCAGGCCGACGACATGCAGGCCAGCATCGACTCGATGACCAAGATGGAGGGCATCACCCAGCAGCTCTCCGAGGTCACCCGGAGCATGTCCGACAAGATGACCGTGACCTCGGATGACATCGCGACGGTGCGCGACCACCTCGCCGACTTCGACGACCAATTCCGGCCGATACGCAACTATTTCTATTGGGAGCCACACTGCTTCGACATCCCGATGTGCCATTCGCTGCGCTCGGTATTCGATTCTCTGGACGGCATCGCGACGATGTCGGACGATTTCCAGCAGCTGTTGCCTGATCTGCGGCGCATGTCTGACCTGACCGGTCAGATGACGGCGGTGATGCCGGGGATGATCGCCTCGATGAAGGATCAGAAGCAGTTGATGCTCAACCAATATCAGGCGCAGAAGGCGCAGCAAGACCAGGCTATGGCCTCTATCAAAGACAACACGGCGATGGGCGAGGCCTTCGATCAAGCCAGGAACGACGATTCGTTCTACCTGCCGCCGGAAGCCTTCGACAATGACGATTTCAAGCGCGGCATCAAGCTGTTCCTGTCACCAGACGGGCACGCCGTCCGCTTCACCATCATCCACCAGGGCGATCCGCTGACCGAGGAAGGTACCTCCCGGATCGAGCCGCTCAAGATCGCTGCCGCGGACGCGATCAAAGGAACGCCGCTGGAAGGGGCCAGCATCTATCTGGGTGGCAGTGCTGCCATGTACGCCGACATGCAGCAGGGCGCCAATTGGGATCTGATCATCGCCGCGATCGCAGCGCTGATATTGATCTTCATCATCATGGTGATCCTCACCAGAGCCCTGGCCGCCGCTGCAGTCATCGTTGGCACCGTGGTGCTCAGTCTGGCTGCATCGTTTGGCCTGTCGGTTCTGCTCTGGCAACACCTCATCGGCCTGCCGTTGCACTGGATGGTGATGCCGATGTCGGTGATCGTCCTGCTGGCCGTCGGCGCGGACTACAACCTTCTGCTGGTGTCGCGCATGAAGGAAGAAATTCAGGCCGGTGTGAACACCGGGATCATCCGGGCAATGGTGGGGACCGGCTCCGTGGTCACCGCTGCGGGCTTGGTCTTCGCCTTCACCATGGCCTCGATGGCGGTGAGCAAGATGGTCGTTATCGGACAGGTGGGAACAACCATTGGGCTCGGTCTGCTCTTCGACACCCTGGTGGTCCGGTCCCTGATGACACCGTCGATCGCCGCATTGCTGGGGCGCTGGTTCTGGTGGCCGCAGCATGTCCGCCAACGCCCCCGTCCCCAGCCATGGCCTAAGCGGGAGATCGCTTCTCAGCCCGAGTCCGAGGAGGCCCTGACATGAGGATCGATGCCCTGCAGCGAAGGGGATCGGCCGCGATCACGAGCATCGCGGGAGCCGTCTTCGCCACGCTGATGCTCGCGTCAGCGGCCGTCGCCCATGCCGACCCCGACACCGATTTCGCGAATCAGCTGCATACGGTTGGTGTCTACGGGCCGAAGGACTACAACGCCTGGATCGCGAAGATCTCGTGTGAGCGGCTCGACCGCGGCGTCGATCACAACGCCTATGACTCCGCGCAGTTCGTGTCGAGGCAGCTATCGAAAAATGCGACAACAGCGCAGGCTTGGCAGTTCGTTGCCCTGGCCTATCCGCTGTACTGCCCCGACAAGCAGGACCTGTTGCAGCAGGTCGCCGACACCAGCGAACAGTGAGATACGCCATGCGTGAACGACTTCGGGGTCTGACGTGGACGGGTGCGATCGTCGTTGCCATGGTCTTGGGTGTGGCAGGGATCCCAGGAAAGGCCGTGGCAGATGCCACTGATGACTACCCGATTCCCAAGCGGATCATCGATACAGCCTGCACTGTCGATCAATACATGGCCGCGGCACGCGATACGTCGCCGATCTACTACCAGCGGTACATGATCGACTACAACAACCGCCCCGCTGACGTTGAGGACGCGGCACGCGATCGCATCTACTGGTTCTTCTCCCTTGATGCCGCCGGTCGCCGACAGTATTCCGAAGACACTGCGACCAACGTTTACTACGAGCAGATGGCCACTCACTGGGGCAATTGGGCGAAGTTGTTCTTCAACAACAAGGGCGTCGTCGCAAAGGCTACCGATGTCTGTCCGCGCTACCCGCAGGTTGACCCGACTGTGTGGAACTGGGGGCCCAACGCGCAGGCAGAGGGCTGATCTTTCGTTTGTCGGTTACTTCCAGACCAGTAGGTCCGTGACCCCGTTGTTGTAGACCACTTGGGTGGGCGCCTGGCCGGTCACGTCGAAGTAGAGCTTGCCCGAGGACGTGTCGCCCTGCTGGAGTGTCGCGCCACTGATGCCCGCCGGTGTGGCGGCCTGCCACAGCACCGGGTAGTTGGCGCCGCCCGCGGCGCGGGCGTTGAAGTCCGGGATGATCGGCGTCACGGAGCCTTTGGCGGCGCGCACCTTGGCGGTGGCCTCCCACAGCTTGCCCGCCAGCGGATAGCCTCCGATGGCGTCGGTGCTGGGCTTGAGATCACTGATCTTCCAGATCGTGATCACCTGGCCACCGTTGTCGACAAGGTGGTTCCAGCCGCCAAACTCGTCCACGCTTGGATCGGCTGCCGCGGTCGGGGCCAACACGATCGACAGGCTCAACGCTGCGGCCAGTGCCGCCGCTTTCATCCTCATGCGCCGCACGCTATGGACGCTGGATGAACGGAAGTCAAACGCGATGAGAATTCCAGTTGCGCTGCTCCTCAACGGGAGCTGGCCTGGGAACGTGCCCGTCAGCGGGAAAAGTCGGCGCACTCATATATTCACGACAGCCTATCCACAGTTCGAGCACACATCTGCCCGCCAGACTCACGCCGTGGCACCAGTTCAAGAACGGGAGCGGGGATGACAGCCGTGGCCGGCAACCGTCCGGTGAGCATCTCCCGCAAAGACGGCACGCCAATCCGTGCGTTGATAGTCGACGACGAACCGGTACTGGCCGAGATGGTGTCGATGACGTTGCGCTATGAAGGTTGGCACGTTGCCACCGCCGGGAGTGGAGCGGCGGCCATCAGATCGGCGCGCGATGACCCTCCAGACGTCGTTGTCCTCGACATCATGTTGCCCGACATCAGCGGCCTGGAAGTCCTGGCGGTACTGCGCGAGAACCGACCAGCTCTGCCGCTGCTGCTGCTGACGGCGAAGGATTCACAGGAAGAGCGCATCGCCGGTCTCAGTGCCGGTGGCGATGACTATGTCACCAAGCCCTTCAGCCTGGAAGAACTTGTGCTGCGGCTCCGGGCGTTGTTGCGCCGGGCAGGCGTGGCCGTTGCCGATGACACCGCGAGAGTAGTTGTCGGGGACCTCGTGCTCGATGAGGACACCCATGAAGTGTTTCGTGGTGACGATGTGATCAACCTGACCGCAACGGAATTCGAAGTATTGCGGATGTTGATGCGCAACGCTCGTCGTGTGGTCGGCAAGAGCGAGATACTCGACCGAGTGTGGGATTACGATTTCGGCGGTCGTTCAAACGTCGTCGAGCTCTATATTTCGTACCTGCGCAAGAAGATCGACTACGGACGTGAACCCATGATTCACACATTGCGCGGTTCGGGCTATCTGATCAAACCCGCCGGCCCGAACCAGTTGTGAGCTCGCCGAGCGAGGAGACCCCCGTCCACCAAGCCATAGGCTGTCCCCCCCGAGTGGACGGGGGTCCCCCCGCTCGGTGCAGCGCACCGTCGTCGGATGATGAATTCTGCGGCTCGCACTCCTCAAGGCGACATAGATGATCGCGCCAACTCTGTCGCCCCCCGGCGCGGCGACGGCTCGCGAACCGGAACCGGGGATCGCGTTTCGGTTGCGTCACCCCAGCGCATGGTCGCTGCAAGTTCGCCTGTTGGCGTTGCAGGTGGCGCTACTGGCGTTGGTGTGCATCGGTATTGGCGCGGGCACGTTGACAGCCATGCATCGATTTCTACTCGACCAACTCGATGCACAGGTCGTCGATGCGGCGACACGTTCCGCTCTTCTCTACGCCATGGGGCCGCCACCGCCGATGCCCGGCATGGTCCTTCCGGCTCCTTCCGGCGTCCTTCCGGCTCCTTCCGGCGCGTTTTTCCTCAACGCGCCGGGGCAGTCTGCCGGGACGCTGGGAGCGTTGTTGTCCGAAGACGGTGTGCTGGACGCGGCGGTGGTCACCGATAAGGGGTCGCTGAAACCCTTGAGCGAGCGTGCCCGTCGCGAGATCGCCGCGACATTCTTTGTGCGGCCGTCATCGATCACCATCGATGGACTCGGGGCGTACCGGGTGATCGCCTCCCCAGCCCGCAATGGCCGAACCATCGTCACGGGCCTGCCGACCAAAAGCCTTGATGAAACTCAATTGTCATTGCTGGTGATGCTGGCCGTCATGGTCGCCGGGGCATTGGCCGCTGCGATCATGATCGGCCTGCTGATCCTGCGCCGCCAATTGACTCCGCTGTCCGCGGTGGCCGCTACCGCCCAGCGGGTCGCGGACTCCGACCTCGACCATGGCGAGGTGAGAATGCCGATGCCGTCGGGGGCGAACGACTCACCGGCGCGCTATACCGAAGTGGGCCGCCTCCGCGCCGCATTCGATCGGATGCTCCAACGCATCGGCGACGCGATGACGGCCCGGCACGCCAGTGAGACGCGGGTGCGCCAGTTTGTGGCCGACGCGAGCCACGAACTGCGCACCCCGCTGGCAGCCATCCGCGGGTACACCGAACTGGTCCAACGTGAGCAGGATGATTTCTCTGACGACGTCGTCCATGCGTTGAGCCGTATCGACTCGGAAGCCAAGCGGATGTCGCGCCTGGTCGAAGACATGCTGTTGCTGGCCCGCCTCGATGCCGGCCGCTCTATCGATAACGTGCCAGTGGACCTGTCGCAGTTGACGATCAACGCGGTCAGTGACGCCCATGTCGCGGGACGGGATCATTCGTGGGACCTGCGCTTACCCGATGAGCCGGTCGTCATGATCGGCGACGGAGCACGACTGCACCAGGTGCTCGCAAATTTGCTCTCCAATGCGCGAGTCCACACTCCTGGTGGCACAACTGTCACGACCTCGCTGAGGAAAACAGAGGACGAGTGGATCATCATCGAGGTCACCGACGACGGCCCCGGCATACCGGCCGAGCAGCAACCGGAGATCTTCGGTCGCTTCGTGCGCGGTGACAGCTCACGGTCACGCCGTGCCGGCAGTACCGGCCTGGGCCTGGCGATAGTGGCTGCGGTGGTCAGCGCCCACCGCGGTCGCGTCATGGTGACCAGTAATCCCGGCGATACCACCTTTACCGTCGTCCTGCCTGCGGTGTCCGAGCTCCTTGAGCAGACCAGCGAAAGCCGCTGAGGCTGAGCAGGATTGCCGTTGGCGGCCGGGAATTGCCCGGCCGCCAACAGCGGTAGTGCGGTTGTTTCCCAGAGGTTATCGCGGCGGGCAGGGGGTCAGCGGGGGGCACGGTCCTGGCCCACCCGGACCCGGGCCCGCGGGGCCTGGTCCGACCGGACCTTGACCTGGGCCAGGACCAGGACCGCCGGGGCCGGGACCGCCGGGACCCGGGCCGCCGACACAAGGGGTGCCGGGTGCACATGGTGGCGGCGGCGCGGCAGCCGCAGTCTGCGGCCCGAAGCCGGCGACGGCGAACATCACTGTCCCGGCGACAATCGACGCACGCAGCGCGTTGCGACGCAATGACGGCTGTTTCATGGTTCGGCTCTCTCTCAATAGAGTTCTCGGGTTGGCGCAGCGCACCTTCCAGGTGCGCAACGAGTAGGTGCCTAACGAGGTGGCGGCGGGGGACAGGGCGCGTTCGGAGGGCACTGGCCCGGAGGCGGTGGGGGTGGAGCGGCGTTGGCGACAGCGCCTCCGACGCCCATCGCGCTCAGGGCGAGCCCGGTGCACACCAAGGCTGTGCCGAATAGGCCACGTTGGCGAGCTTTGGAATACAAAATGATCCCTTTCTGTGAAATCGGCTGTCCCACAACAACCATAGCCAGACTGCCTGTGATCGAGCAGGCCGTTCTTATGTCCACGCTGTGGATTTGAGTGTGTTTCTACGAGGCTGGTGACGATGGGGATACATCGCGGCGTGTCTGCTCGACGTCACGCACTGCACCTGCGTCGCACATGGGCTGCCCATGCTTACACCGCTGCTAGTTCGTTGACAGTGCGTCCATAGCGCGCGGACTTAGCATTCTGGAGTATCTGGTTCGCACTTGGACGAGCAAGTGGTGGCAGGTATTTGGTCCGGATGAGGACGCGTGGCAATCGATGTGGGCGACGGGATTGAGCTTTCGGCTCCAGGACTCCTCGGGGCCGGCCACCGCCGCATATTGACGAGCAAGGATCGGATCGAACCGTCCGAGCCTACGTTTCGGTGGCCTCGCCGTCACCGACCCATGATCTCCGCCGACACCATTTCGGCGGTGTGGTGAATCCCAGTGATCACTATCGACGAGTAACGAGGAGGGGCGATGTTCCCCAAAGCAGTAACGGCCCGGATGGGCCTGGCCGCCGTAGTGGCGATGTCCGGCGGCGGTGTGGTGCTCGCGTCAAGTGTTGCGGCTGCACCGGTCGCCCAGGCAGCCCCGCCGGGTATGTGTGCGCCTGGAATGCCCTGTGGTCCCGGTGGCCCCGGTGGGCCTGGCGGTTTCGGTGGGCCTGGTGGGCCTGGCGGTTTCGGCGGACCGGGGGGTCCCGGTGGCTTCGGCCCGGGTGGACCAGGCGGGATCGGTCCCATGGGATTCGGCTCCGGTGGTCCTGGTGGTCCTGGTGGTCCTGGTGGCCCCGGTTTCGGTGGCCCAGGCTTTGGTGGCCCGGGACTCGGCCCGCTGGGCCCGATCCCGTGCCTTCTGCCGATCGTGTGCCCGCCGCCCCGCTGACCGGAGGCTCCATCTGCACTATTTCGGCGCGGAAACCGCCGGCGGCGGTTTCCGCGCCGAAATCGCAGGGAACTAGGCGCTCTTGAGCCGGATCTTCCAGCGCACCAGGCTCAAATAGCCGATGCACAGCGCTCCGAGCATGCCCATGTCGAACCACCAGGCCGACGCGGTGTGATGCCAGTGCGCGTCTTTGGGGGTCAACGGGCCGGGCACCAGTTTGATCAGGTCGATCGTCGAGGCAGACGCCGCAAAGCCCCAGCGCGCCGGGGTGATCCACGACAACTGGTCGAGCACGAGGCGGCCGGTCACCGGGATCATGCCGCCGGAGAACACCAGCTGACTCATGACCGCGACGACCAGCAGCGGCATGATCTGTTCGTTCGACTTGGCCAACGCGGACAGGGCCAGACCCACCATCGCCGCGGTGACCGTCGTCGCGGCCATCACCACGAACAACTCCACCGTCGGGCTCAGGAACGTCAGCGAACCCTGCGTCGGCCCGCCCTTGCCCGCGACGGTGATCGCGGTGACGATCGTGGACTGCACGATCGCGAACACCGCATAGATGCACACCTTCGCCAGCAGGTACGCCGTCGTGGACAACCCGACTGCCTGTTCTCGGCGGAAGATCGGTCGCTCGCCGATCAGATCGCGAACGGTCAGCGCCGTACCCATGAAGATCGCGCCGACGTTGAGCAGCACCAGGATCTGGCCGGGCTCGTTGGGGGCGTCGCCCATCGGATCAGGCACCCCGAAACCGACGGTGCCAGGTACCGACAATGACAGCACACCCATGATGAACGGCAGCACCGCAAGAAATATGAAATAGCCCCGGTCGGAGATGATCAGCCGCATCTGGCGGCGCGCGATCGTGGAGAACTGGCGCAACAGACTGGTGTGCGTCGGCTCGCCCATATTCGACGGTGTCTCCAACGGAGGCGGCGGGGGAGCAGGCCCGGTCGCTGACAGGTAGCGGTGGTGGGCGGCGTCGGGGTCGCCGGCGACGCTGCTGAAGATGTCGGCCCAGTTGGTGGTGCCCATCGCCGGGCCGATCTGGTTGGGCGGCCCGCAGAATGCAGTCTTGCCGCCGGGCGCCAACAGCAGCACCTGGTCGCACACGTCGAGGTAGGTCAGCGAGTGGGTGACCACCAGCACCACGCGGCCGGCGTCGGCGAGCTGGCGCAACATCGTCATGACCTGACGGTCGAGCGCCGGGTCCAGGCCCGAGGTCGGCTCGTCGAGGATCAGCAGCGACGGCCCGGTCAGCAGCTCCAGGGCCACCGACGCGCGCTTGCGCTGCCCGCCGGACAGCTTGTCGACCCGAGTGTCCGCGTGCTGGGTCATCTCCAGCTCGCCGAGTACCTGGGCCACCACCTGCTGGCGGTCCTCCTTGGTGGTGTCCGGTGGCAGTCGCAGCTCGGCGGCGTACATCAACGCCTGGTTGACCGTCAGCTGGCCGTGCACCACGTCGTCCTGCGGCACCATGCCGATCCGGGATCGCAGCGAGGCGTACTCGGCGTGGATGTTATGGCCCTCGAAAGTCACCGTTCCGCTTGTCGGATGGGTGTAGCCGGCGACCAGTCGCGCGAAGGTGGACTTGCCGGCGCCGGATGGGCCGATCACCGCGGTCAGCGTGCCGGGGCGCGCTGTCAGCGAGATGTTGTCCAGCAGCGTCTTGTTGTTTTCGATCGTCCACGTCACCGCACGCACGTCCAGACCGCCGGTGGCGGTGGCCGCCTCGGTCTCGGTGCGCCGGGCCAGCGTGCCGCCCGCGAAGACCAGGTCGATGTTGCCGATCGTGACGGTGTCGCCGTCATTGAGCAACGCGGTGTCGACCCGGGTGCCGTTGACGAACGTGCCGTTGATGCTTCGGTTGTCGACGATCTCCGTCCCGCCCGGAGTCGGGATCAGAGTGGCGTGATGACGCGAGGCCAGCACGTCGGGGATGACGATGTCGTTGTCGGTCGCGCGGCCGATCTTGACGCCGCCGGGCGGTACCTCGCTGGGCGCACCCGGGCGCAGGATCTTGAGCATCGAGGTCGCGAGATTCGACGACCCGGCCGCGGGCTTGCCCACCGCCTGGCGCAGCTGGGTCGGTGCCGTCGCCGGTGGGTGCGCCACCGGGCCGGACCCGGTCGGCGGATGGTACGTCGGTTGCGCGCGTGAACCGCTCGTCGGGTAGGCAGGCGGCATCTGGTGAGTCGGCTGCGATTGTGACGGCGACTGCTGCCACGATCCGGCGGTCGCCGGACCACGGCTCGGCGCGGCCGGCCACGACGGCGAGGACACCGGGGCGGCCAGGCGCACCGATGAGGTCTGCGGCGGACGTCCCACCGAACCTTGGTCGCGGCCGAGCCCGAAGCTCATCGGAGGCCCGTCGGGATTGCCGACGTTCACGGTCATTCCGTCGGTGATGTCGACGGACGGCACCCGGCGGCCATTGATGAACATGCCGTTGAGCGAGCCATTGTCGACGGCCATCCAGCGGCCGTGGTCATAGCGCAACACCAGATGGGCACGCGAGATCAAGGGGTGGGCGATGCGCACGTCGGCGCGCAGGTCGCGGCCGACCACGACGTCGTGTCCTGCGGCGAAGGTGCGCTCCGACCCGTCATACCGAACTGTCAGAACGGGCGCGGCTGGTCGAGTCATCGACACCAACTCTATCGGTAGCGACGCCGTTCACTCGTCATGCCGGACCGCCCGTCACGACACAAAGGGTCCGCGAGTAGATCGTCGGCATGCACTTATTGCAGTGTGTGCACAGTGATTGCACAGAATGGGCGTCGCCGTCGGCCTGGATGCGATTGAGTAGATCGGGCTCGGCCAACAGGGCGCGCCCCATCGCCACGAACTCGAAGCCTGCGGCCATCGCGCGGTCCATCGAATCGCGGTTGGTGATGCCGCCGAGCAGGATCAGCGGCATCGTCAGCTCCTTGCGGAACTGCTCGGCGTCGCGCAGAAGATAGGTTTCCCGGTAGGGGTATTCACGCATGAATTTTTTGCCGGTCATGCGCATACCCCAGTTCAGCGGCCACTTCTGCGCCGCGGCGAACTCTTTCACCGGGGCATCGCCGCGGAACAGGTACATCGGGTTGAGCAGCGAGCTGCCCGCGGTCAGTTCGATGGCGTCCAGGCCACCGTCCTCCTGGAGCCACTTCGCGGTCTGCAGCGACTCCTCGATGTTGATTGCGCCGCGAACCCCGTCGGACATGTTGAGTTTGGCGGTCACCGCGATCGTCGCCGGGCCCAGCCGCTCGACCTCGCGGCGGACGGCCAGCACGATGCCCCTGGCCACCTTCGCCCGGTTCGCCAACGATCCGCCGAACTCGTCAGTGCGCCGGTTGATCATCGGTGACAGGAATGAGCTGGCCAGATAGTTGTGGCCGAGGTGGATCTCGACGGCGTCGAAACCGGAGTCGATGGCGAACCGGGCCGCCGACGCGTGGGCGGCGATGACGTCGTTGATGTCGTCGCGGCTGGCGTGCTTGGCGAACTTCATCGACAGCGGGTTGAAGAAGCGGACCGGGGCCAGCGCGGTTGCCTTGTTCGATCGCGCATTCGCCACCGGGCCGGCGTGGCCGATCTGCGCGCTGATCGCCGCGCCCTCGGCGTGCACTGCGTCGGCCAGCCGCTGCAGGCCGGGCACAGCTTCCGGGCGCATCCAGATCTGTCCACCGTTGGTACGGCCGCCCTGGCTCACCGCGGTGTAAGCGACGGTCGTCATACCGATGCCGCCGGCGGCGACGGCCCGGTGAAAGGCGATCAGGTCGTCGGAGACGACGTCGTCGGGTGTGCGCGCTTCGAAGGTCGCCGACTTGACGGTCCGGTTGCGCAGCGTGATGGGGCCGAGTTTCGCCTGGCTGAACACATCTGGCGCACTGTTCATAACCGCAGCTGACCACGCGGTACTCGATGCTGTCAACGACAGTTCCCGGTGCGGTGGAACAATGTTGCGCGTGGTCGCTATCACCCTGGACGGCAAGCTCACCCGTGACGAGATTTTCGTCGATCTCAAAGACCGTGTGGCGGCACTGACCGCCGCGGGACGCACTCCCGGGCTGGGCACGGTGCTCGTCGGCGACGACCCCGGTTCGCACGCCTACGTGAAGGGCAAACACTCGGACTGCGCCAAGGTCGGGATCACCTCGATCCGCCGCGACCTGCCCGCCGATGTCAGCCAGGCGCAACTCGACGACACCCTCGACGAGCTCAACGCCAACCCCGAGTGCACCGGATACATCGTGCAGCTGCCGTTGCCGCGACACCTCGACGAGAACGCCGCGCTGGAACGGGTCGACCCCGGCAAGGACGCTGACGGGCTGCATCCGACCAATCTGGGCCGGCTGGTGCTGGGCAAGCCGGCGCCGCTGCCGTGCACCCCGCGTGGCATCGTGCATCTGCTGCGCCGCTTCGACGTGCCGATCGCCGGTGCGCACGTGGTGGTGATCGGTCGCGGCGTCACCGTTGGCCGGCCAATGGGCCTGCTGCTCACCCGCCGCTCTGAGAACGCCACAGTCACGTTGTGCCACACCGGAACTCGCGATCTTGCCGCGCTGACCAAACAGGCCGACATCATCATTGCGGCGGTTGGTGTGCCGCACATGCTGACCGCCGACATGGTGCGGCCCGGTGCGGCCGTCGTCGACGTCGGGGTGAGCCGGGTGGACGGAAAGCTCACCGGCGATGTGCATCCCGATGTCTGGGAGGTCGCCGGACATGTGTCGCCCAACCCCGGCGGTGTGGGTCCGTTGACCCGGGCGTTCCTGCTCACCAACGTCGTCGAACTGGCCGAAGCGGGCCAGTGACCGCTCGGGCGAAGCGCCGACTGCCGACCCGCACGGAGGCGGTGGCCTTCACCGGGCGCGTGGTGCGTTCACAATGGCCGATCCTGGGCGTCGGCGTGATCTTCGCGGTCGCCTTCATTCTGGTGGCGGCGGGGTTCTGGCGCCGCGGCTCGCTGCTGATCGGTATCGCGGTGGGGGTCGCCGCCGCGCTGCGTTTGGTGCTCACCGAGGAGCGTGCGGGGCTGCTGGTGGTGCGCTCCCGCGGCGTCGACTTCGCCACGATGACCACGGTGTGTGTGGCGATGGTCTACATCGCATCGACGATCGATCCACTGGGCACGTCGTAATCCACTAGCTTTGCCTGTCGGGCAATTTTGCCTGTCGGGCAACTTTGGGCGTATGGTGGCGACATGACCGCACCGCAGGGACTGCGCGAGCGCAAGAAGGCCGACACCCGACGAGCGCTGAGCGACGCCGCACTGGCGCTGGCATTCGAGCGTGGACTCGACAACGTCACCCGGGAAGCCATCGCCGAGCGCGCCGGCGTGTCGGTGCGGACGTTCAACAACTACTTCGCCGGCAAGTACGAGGCCATCGCCTACCGTCAGCTGGCGCGAATGCGGCTCAGCCTCGCCACATTTCGAGCGTGGCCCGCGAGCGAGCCGCTGTGGACGGCGATCACCGAGTCGGTGCTCGAACCGCTGCTCGCCGAGATGGGCGAGGACTACGCGCCGACGCATAAACAGCTCGACCAGCTCGTCGAGCTCAATATGGCCATCGAAGTGCGTAACGCGTTGGCCAAAGACCTGATGGCCGAATGGATCGACGCGATCGCCGAACGCACTGGCACTGACCCGGTGCGCGATATGTACCCCCGCCTCGTCGCAGCGAGCATTCGCGCCGTCGCCGAAGCCGCCATGGACACCTACATCGCCGCCGATCCGCCCGTTCCCATCGTCGGGCTGATCCGCCGTGGTTTCGCCGATGTTGTCGCCGGGTTGCCCGCCCCCACCACTCTTCCCCAAAGGAGTAACCGTGCCTGACACCCGTGTCGCGATCTCCGGCGCAGGCCCCAACGGCCTGATGTTGGCCTGCGAACTCGCCCTGGCCGGCATCACCCCGATCGTCCTCGACGCGCTCCCCGGTCCCGGCGCTGAGCCGAAGGCCAACGGTCTTGTCGGACAGGTGATCCGGATGCTGGACATGCGCGGGCTCTATGCCGAGTTCACCGGCGATGAGCAGCCGCCGCAGCCGCTTCCCGGGTGGATGTTCTCCGGGATGCAACTGCACTACGCGGACCCGTCGGAAAGCCCGATGCACGCGCTGATGATGCCGCAGCCCAGGCTGGTCCGGCTGCTCGAAGCGCGCGCTCGCGACCTGGGTGTGGACCTGCGCTGGGGGCACGAACTGACCGGGCTGCGCAATCGGGCCGACGATGTCGAGCTGAGCATTGCCACGGCCGACGGCGTCTACACCATGACCGCCGACTACCTCATCGGCGCCGACGGCGGCCGCAGCCTGGTGCGCAAGAGCGTCGGCATCGACTTTCCGGGCACCACCTCGGCCACCGTCGCGCGGATCGCCCAGGTGCACGTCCCCGACGATTTGCGTGCGCAGGACGGCGGTCTCGTCATCCCGGGGGTCGGGCGCATCCCCTTCGGGCACAACAGATTTGATACCGGTATGGTGCTCGTCGGCACCTTCGAGCCGGATGTGGTGTTGGTCGGCACCCGCGAGGACGGAACGGCTGCCGAGGATGGGCCGATGTCGATCGCCGAACTGCGCGGCAGCCTGCAACGGATACTGGGTGTCGACGTTCCGCTTGAAGAACCCCACGGCCCTGGCCCGCACGCGCTGCGCCGCATCGACGGCCAGAACACCAGGCAGGCTGAACATTACCGGGCCGGGCGGGTCCTGCTGCTCGGCGACGCCGCCCACGTGCACTCGGCAATGGGTGGCCCTGGGCTGAACCTCGGCCTGCAAGATGCGGTGAACCTCGGCTGGAAGCTGGCCGCCACCGTCAACGGCTGGGCACCGCCCGAACTGCTCGACAGCTACGAAGGTGAGCGTCACCCGGTGGGGGAGCGGGTGATGATGCACTCGATGGCGCAGAGCGCGCTGATGGCCCCGGGCCCCGAAGTCGCCCAATTACGAGCACTTTTCGGCGAGCTGATCGCCGTGCCTGGCGTCAGCGAACATCTTGTCCGACTGCTGGCCGGCTCGGATGTCCGTTACGACGTCGGCGATGACCACCGGCTGTCCGGCTATCTGGTACCTGACTTGACACTCGGCGACGGGCGCAGGGTGGCGAGCCTGCTGCACAACGCCAGGCCGGTACTACTCGACCTGTGCGGAGGTGCGGCCACTCCTGGCGCGCACCGCTGGGCCGACCGCATTGACATCGTCGAGGCGGAACTGGCCGGTGGTCCTGCGGCGTTGCTCATCCGTCCGGATGGTTATGTCGCTTGGGCCGCAGACGATTTCGGGGCAGACGATGCGCGCAATCTCCAAGCGGCATTGCACCGCTGGTTCGGACTGCCTAGTTAGACTCACCTGGGCTTGCGGGGCTTTTCCCGGTACATCTGCAGGTCGACCCGTGTCATGAGATCGGACACCGTGTGGTCGTGCTCGCCGGCGGTGATGAGTCCGATGCTCACGCCGATTTCGCATGGACAGCGGTCACCGGCGCCAAGTCCGTTGATGCGTTGGCGGATTCGGTCGGCGGCCGCGCTTGCGTTCGCGGCGTCGGCATCGACCAGTGCGACGCAGAACTCGTCGCCGCCGAGGCGGGCGACGACATCGTCCGGCCCGGCTTCGTGCCGCAGCGCATCACCGATGGCCATCAGCACGTTGTCGCCGGCGATGTGTCCGAACCTGTCGTTGATCGACTTGAAGTCGTTGACGTCGAGAAGCAGCAGGCTCAACCGGCCCTGGCCGTCCTGTACCCGGGACAGCTCCACCTCGATGCGTTCGGAGAAACCGCGCCGGTTAAGGACCGATGTCAGCGGGTCGGTGCGGGCCAGCTCGGCCAATTGTTGCTGAAGCGACTTGAGTCGGGTGATGTCGTGTGACGTGCTGAGCACGGTGTGGACCCGGCCGTCCGCGGAGCGCTCAGGCACCACCCGGGTCAGGAATGTCCGGACTCCGTGGATCGTGGGAAGCTGCTGCTCCTCCTCGGCCGGCTCCGCGCTGAGAAACACCCGGTCGACCAGTGGCTCCCACTGCGCCACCAGCTCCGGGGGCAGGCCGAGTTCGCGCTTGCTCTTGCCGATGAACGCCTGGGCTGGGATTCCGGTCTGCCGTTCGATGCTCGGATTGATGTAGATGTGCCGATGCTCGCGGTCGAGGCGCGCGACGATGTCGGGCAATGCCTGTGCAATCGAGAAGAACGTCTCGTAATACCGCTGGCGCGGCGTCGTCAGCCGCAGAATTCCCAGCCACGAGGTGGGTGGATCGTCCAGTGCCTGCAGCGTGCACTGCCAGTCCGGTGCATCGCAGAGGTCTGCCGCCGCCGGCGAACTGTCGATGTCCGGCAAGATCGGACCGACCCCGGCCAACAAGACGGCCTCGTCGAGCTGGCCCGTACCGGGACCGACCGCGGCGACGAACTGCGGTGTTCGCGAGACGATCTCGAGGTTGTCATCATCGCGGCGGCATAGGAAGGCAGGTACCGCCGACGTGGCAAACCACTGCAGCCAGTCCTCCCCCATAGCAATCGACTCTAGACCCGTCCCAGCAACGCTGTGCGCCAGGCGAAATGCCTACGACATGCCGCCTGGGTGCCCGCCCGTCTTCACCTGGTACATCAGCACGTCCACCCGGGAGAGTAGATCCTCCGCCGTCTTATCCTGCTCGTCGGCCTCGGCGACACCGACGCTCACCGATACCCCCAGCGGCCGACCATCCTCGTCGCAGATAGCGCTGACCCGCCGGCCAATCCGCTGGGCGACGACGTGGGCGTTGCCCGCGTCGGTATCGATGAGGGCAACGCAGAACTCGTCGCCGCCCAGCCGGGCCGCGACATCCTGCGGACGTGTTTCCTCGGTCAGAACCCGGCCCACCGTCTCGAGCACCCGGTCGCCCGCGACGTGGCCGAACCGATCGTTGATGTCCTTGAAATTGTTGAGGTCCAGCAGCAACAGGGTGAAGCCGGCCTGCCCACGCTGGACCAGGTCCAGCTCGAGATCCAGGCGCGCGGTGAAGCTACGCCTGTTCAGCAGCGCCGTCAGCGGGTCGGTGCGGGCAAGTTGCTCCAGCTGGTACTGCAGCCGTCTGATCTCGCTGATATCGCGGACCACGGACAGGACGGAGTCAACCCGGCCCTCGTGATCGAATTCAGGCGTGGCTCTGCCCAGGTAGTGGCAAAGGCCCGTCGTTCCGAGGTAGTCGAATTCGAGTTCGACGGGTTCGCCGGTGTCGAAGACTTGCTGATAGGCGCGCTGGAACGCGACCGCCAGGTCAGTAGGGGCGCCGGTATCGACGTGAGTCTTACCGACGCGGCTATCCGGTGGTACACCGGTGAGCTTGGTCATCGGCGGATTGGCGTACCGACACCGAAACTCGCGGTCGAAGCGGGTGACCACGTCCGGCAGGTTCTCGATGATCGTGAAGAACGCGTCGTTGGGGGCCTCCTCAGGCAGGCGCAGGATCGCCAGACAGTCGCCCTGTTCGGCTTCGACGGCGCGAATCATGCACTGCCAGGCGGGTTCCTGAGCCGCCGCGACCGCGAACGGGTCAGCGCCGACGGTCGACGGCCACTGCTCATTGAGCCGCGCCAACAGCGACCGCTCATCGAGACGGCCGGTGACCGCTTGCATGACAGCCATGAACTCGGGTGTGCGTGACACGATCGAGAGTTCGCCGGATGCCCGCCGACAGTGAAAGGCGGGCACGCCCGCGGCTGACAGCGTGGACAGCCATTGCTCGGCCGACACCCCCATGGCCGCCAACCCTAACTGCCGAGCGTCGCTCGGATACACACCGTGATGTAGGGCAACGCCAGACCCGTCGCGTTGGCCAGCGCGGGATGGGTGGCCAGCAACTCGCGCACCTCGTCAAGTGTGCGGGTGCGCACTTCCGTCGGTGAGGTTATGCAGTAGCTGCGCGAGGCCACCAGGTCGATCAGCGCCTGTGGTGTCAGGTAACTCGTCCACTCGACGTGCTTGCGGGCCAGATCGGTGAACGGCTTGGGCAGTGTCGTGGTGTCGTTGAGCTGCGCGTTCTCGTGGCCGATGATGCGGCCCAGATCCTTGACCCAGCCCAGCCGTTCGTCACGGGCATTCCACACCAGCCCGAGCCGGCCGCCCGGCCGCAGCACCCGGGCCACCTCGGCTGCCGCCCGTTGCGGATCGAACCAATGCCAGGCCTGAGCTACCAAAACCGCATCAACGCTGTTGTCCGGCAAGGGAATCTGCTCCGCGGTGCCCAGCAGCGCCGGGGTGTCGGGCAGTGCAGAGGTGAGCAGCTCCAGCATTTCGGCCAACGGATCGACGGCCACCACATCCAGGCCACGTTCCACCAGTCGCGTGGTCAGTTTGCCGGTGCCGGCGCCCAGGTCCAGCACGTCGCGCGCTCCGGGCGGCAGCAGCCAGTCGATGGCCTCCGGCGGATACGACGGGCGCCCGCGCTCGTAGGCGGCGGCCTCGGACCCGAAGGACAGTGAACGTTCCCGCCGCGACTCGGTCACGGGGCGCGGGAACCGTCGCGGTCGGCCAGATCCAATGTCCGGCGGATCAAGTCGCCCACGGCCTCGGTTTCGACGAGGAAACCGTCGTGGCCGTAGATCGACTCGACGACATTGAGCCCCGAGCAGTTCGGCAGCAAGCCGGCCAGTTCCTGCTGCAGCCGCAGCGGGTAGAGCCGGTCCGAGGTGATCCCGCCGACCACGGTGGGTACCGGACAAGACGCCAGGGCCGCGGCCACTCCGCCGCGGCCGCGGCCGACGTCGTGGTTGGACAGCGTCTCGGTCAGCGTCACGTAGCTGCCCGCGTCGAACCGCTTGACCAGCTTGGCGCCCTGGTATTCCAGGTAGCTCTGCACCGCGTACCGGCCGCCGGACAGCGTGTCCTCGTCGTCCTGGGCGTCATTGCCGAACCGGCTGTCCAGCTCGACCTCACCGCGGTAGGTCAGATGGGCGAACCGGCGGGCCAGCTGCAACCCGACATCGGGGTTACGGCCGGTGCCGTGATAGTCGCCGTTCTGCCAGTCCGGGTCGGCCTTGATCGCCGCGATCTGGGTGCTCTGCGTCCCGATCTGGTCGGCGGTGGCGCGAGCACCGACGGCCAGCACCAGGGCGGCCCGCACATGTTCGGGATAGCCGATGATCCACTCCAGGGCCCGCGCGCCACCCATCGAACCGCCCACCAGGGCGGCGACATCGGTGATGCCGAGTGCGGCCAGCGCCGCCACATCGGCGTTGACCTGATCGCGCACCGTGATGATGGGGAACCGCGAACCCCACGGCTTGCCATCGCGGGCCAGCGAGCTGGGGCCGGTCGAGCCGCGGCAACCGCCCAGCACGTTGGTGGCCACCGCACACCAGCGGTCGGTGTCGATCGGCGCGCCGGGTCCGGCGACGCCGTCCCACCAGCCGGGGGTCGGGTGGCCGGGACCCGCAGGCCCGGTCAGATGTGAGTCACCGGTCAGGGCGTGCAGCGCCACCACCACGTTGTCTCGGTTGGGGGAGAGCTTGCCCCAGCGCTGCACCGCGATCGAGACGTCCTCGAGTACCTCGCCGCTTTCCAGGGTCAGCGGGCCGATGTCGACGACACCGATCTCACCCTCGGCCGGCAGCGTCACGATGCGTTCGTCACGCAAGCGCTCATCAGAAAGTGTCATGTCAGGCTCACTCAAAAGGCCGCCACGGCCCGCGAGTCCGACGCCTGCCCGTCCGACACTGACTTGGCGGCCGCAAAACCGCGCTCCAGGTCGGCCAGGATGTCGTCGATGCCCTCGAGGCCGACGGCCAGTCGCACCAGACCGGGGGTGACACCGGTGGCCAGCTGCTCTTCGGCGGAGAGCTGCTGGTGTGTGGTCGACGCCGGGTGAATCACCAGCGAGCGCACGTCGCCGATATTGGCGACATGGCTGTGCAGCGTCAGGGCGTTGACGAACGCCTTGCCCGCCTCGACACCACCGGCCAGTTCGAAGGCCAGCACTGCACCGGTTCCCTTGGGTGCCAGCTTCTTTGCGCGCTCGTACCACGGTGAGGTGGGTAGCCCCGCGTAATTTACCGACACCACGTCGTCGTGACCGGCCAGGTATTCGGCCACCTTCAGTGCGTTGGACACGTGCCGCTCGATGCGCAGGCTCAGCGTCTCCAGGCCTTGGGCCACCAGGAAGGCGTTGAACGGCGAGGCCGCCGAGCCAAGGTCACGCAGTAGCTGAACGCGGGCCTTGAGCGCATAGGCGGGCGGGCCGAGTTCGGCGAAGACGACGCCGTGGTAGCTCGGGTCCGGGGTGGTGAAGCCGGGGAACCGGCCCGAGGTCCAGTCGAAGTTGCCGCTGTCCACGATCACCCCGGCGATCGCGGTGCCGTGCCCGCCCAGGTACTTGGTGGCCGAGTGCACCACGATGTCGGCGCCGTGCGCGATCGGCTGGATCAGGTAGGGCGTGGCGATGGTGTTGTCCACGATCAACGGCACACCGTTGTCGTGGGCGACCTCGGCGACACCGGGGATGTCCAGGATGTCGATTTGCGGGTTGGAGATGGTCTCGGCGAAGAAGGCCTTGGTGTTCGGCCGCACCGCCTTGCGCCACGAGTCGAGGTCGTCGGGATCGTCGACGAACGTGGTCTCCACGCCCAGCTTGGGCAGCGTGTAGTGCAGCAGGTTGTAGGTGCCGCCGTAGAGCCGCGGGCTGGACACGATGTGGTCCCCCGCCCCGGCGATGTTGAGGATCGCGAAGGTTTCCGCGGCCTGCCCGGAGGACAGGAACAGGGCGGCGACGCCGCCTTCCAGGGCCGCGATGCGCTGCTCGACGGTGTCCTGGGTGGGATTCATGATCCGGGTGTAGATGTTGCCGGGCTCGGCCAGGCCGAACAGTGCGGCGGCGTGCTCGGTGTTGTCGAAGGTGTAGGACGTGGTCTGGTAGATCGGCAGCGCCCTGGCGTGCGTCGCGACGTCGGGGGTCTGCCCGGCGTGGATCTGCTTGGTCTCGAAAGACCAGGTCGCGCTGGGGTCTTTGGTTTCGGGTGTGCTCATGTAGAAACGAACCTCCATCTGTTCTGGGGGCCCGTTCATGGCGGACCCGCGCTTGCCGCGCAGCTAGGTGCAGCTGCTCAACCTGGTCTTCACCCGGAGCACCCCACCGCGGTTGGAGGGTTGCCGGCCAGCGAGCCGGGGCTTGACGCTGGCGCTCATGACCGACCCAAAGCATAGCGGACCTTCGTAACGGGAGGCCAGCGGGATATTGGGGCGATTCGGGTAAGCGCTGTGACGCAGACCTCTCCACGGATACGACGACCGCGATCACGTAGGTTCAGATGCGACGCGATACTGATAGCCGCCACAACACCTGAATTGAACGCCCAGGAGACAACAGCACATGAGCGCCGAGCAACCGTCCATCATCTACACGCTCACCGACGAGGCGCCGCTGCTGGCGACGTACGCCTTTCTGCCGATCCTGCGCACCTTCGTCGAGCCCGCGGGCGTCGACGTCAAGACCAGTGACATCTCGGTGGCCGCGCGCATCCTCGCCGAGTTCAGCGACCGGCTGACCGACGAGCAGAAGGTGCCCGACAACCTGGCCGAGCTCGGCGCGCTGACTCAGGACCCGAGCGCCAACATCATCAAGCTGCCCAACATCAGCGCCTCGGTGCCGCAGCTCGTCGCTGCCGTCAAAGAGCTGAAGGCCAAGGGTTACGACCTGCCCGACTATCCGGACGATCCCAAGACCGACGACGAGCGGGAGCTCAAGAAGCGCTACTCCAAGATCCTCGGCAGTGCGGTCAATCCGGTTCTGCGCGAAGGTAACTCGGATCGTCGCGCGCCCAAGGCGGTCAAGGAGTACGCCAAGAAGCATCCGCACAGCATGGGCAAGTGGTCGCAGGCGTCGCGCACCCATGTGGCGACCATGAAGACCGGTGACTTCTACCACGGTGAGAAGTCCTTGACGCTCGACAAGGACCGCAAGGTGCGGATGGAGCTCAAGGGCGCGAGCGGCAAGACGATCGTGCTCAAGCCCGAGGTGAAGCTGGATAACGGCGATGTCATCGACAGCATGTACATGAGCAAGACGGCGTTGATCGACTTCTACGAGGAGCAGATCGAGGACGCCTACAAGACCGGCGTCATGTTCTCCCTGCACGTCAAGGCCACCATGATGAAGGTGTCGCACCCGATCGTGTTCGGCCACGCAGTGAAGGTCTTCTACAAGGACGCGTTCGCCAAGCACGGCAAGCTGTTCGACGAGCTCGCCGTCAACGTCAACAACGGGCTGTCCGACCTGTACGACAAGATCGAGACGCTGCCGGCCTCGCAGCGCGAAGAGATCATCGAAGACCTGCACAAATGCCACGAGCATCGGCCGGAACTGGCGATGGTCGACTCGGCCAAGGGCATCTCGAACTTCCATTCGCCCAGCGATGTCATCGTCGACGCGTCGATGCCCGCGATGATCCGGCTCGGCGGCAAGATGTACGGCGCCGACGGCCGCACCAAGGACACTAAGGCCGTCAACCCGGAGTCGACGTTCTCCCGGATGTACCAGGAAGTCATCAACTTTTGTAAGACCCACGGGCAGTTCGACCCGACCACCATGGGCACCGTCCCCAACGTCGGGCTGATGGCGCAGAAGGCCGAGGAGTACGGCAGCCACGACAAGACGTTCGAAATCCCCGAGGACGGTGTCGCCGACATCGTCGACAACGACACCGGCGAGGTGCTGCTGAGCCAGAACGTCGAAGCCGGCGACATCTGGCGGATGCCGATCGTCAAGGACGCCCCCATCCGCGACTGGGTCAAGCTGGCCGTCAACCGGGCCCGGCTGTCCGGGATGCCGGTGGTGTTCTGGCTCGATGACGAGCGCCCGCACGAGAACGAGCTGCGCAAGAAGGTGAAGACCTACCTCAAGGATCACGACACCGAGGGCCTGGAGATCACGATCCTCCCGCAGGTGTGGGCCATGCGGTACACCCTCGAGCGGTTGATCCGCGGCCAGGACACCATTTCGGCAACCGGCAATATCCTGCGCGACTACCTCACCGACCTGTTCCCGATCCTGGAGTTGGGTACCAGCGCCAAGATGCTGTCGATCGTGCCGTTGATGGCCGGCGGTGGCATGTACGAGACCGGTGCCGGTGGCTCGGCGCCCAAGCATGTCAGTCAGCTGGTCGAGGAGAACCATCTGCGCTGGGATTCGCTCGGTGAATTCCTCGCGATCGGTGCCAGCCTCGAGGATCTGGGTAACAAGACCGGCAACACCAAAGCCAAGGTGCTGGCGACCACGCTGGACACTGCGGTCGGAGAACTGTTGGACGCCAACAAGAATCCCTCGCGCAAGGCCGGCGAGCTGGACAACCGGGGCAGCCAGTTCTACCTCGCGCTGTATTGGGCGCAGGCACTTGCCGAGCAGACCGAGGACAAGGAACTGGCGCAGCATTTCGCGCCGCTGGCCAAGACTCTGGCCGAGAACGAGGCCACGATCGTTGCCGAACTCAACGAGGTGCAGGGCAAGCCCGCCGATATCGGCGGTTACTACTACCCGGACCCCGCGAAGACCTATGCGGTGATGCGGCCTTCCAAGACGTTCAACTCCGCACTCAGCTAGCCCTGGTCAACTGGCTGGGTTGACCTGGCGCACCGGCGGTACGTGCGCGTCGACCCACGCCACGATCAGGTCCGTGACGCGCCCCGGCGCCTCGAACATCGGGATATGGCCGACGCCGTCGAGCTGGGTGACCTTGTCCAGTTCGGGGATGTGCTTGAGGAAGTGCTTGGTGAACCGGGGGTGCGGCAGCACGCGGTCGCGTTCGCAGACCACCAGGTGCGTCGGGACATGGGTCTCGGTCAGCTCCATCAGCCCCGGCAGTAGCAGGGCCTTGATCAGCAGCTGGTAGTAGGCGCGGCAATGCGTGACGTCATCGATGATCTCCTGCAGCGCCACCTCGGTCAGACCGGCCGGGGTGGCGCTGATCGGCACACTGGCGGCGGCTTTGGCCCCTGGCAGGCGCAGCGCTCGCTCGCCGAGCAGCACGGCAGTCAGCCACACCGGTAGCCCGGCGACGAACTTGCCGACGATCTCGTATTTCACCGGGGACCAGCGGTGCCAGCCGCCGGCGGGGGCGATCGCCGTCAGCGTTCTGGCCCGGCCGCGTCGCTCCAGTTCGAAGGCCACCCAGCCACCCAGCGAGTTGCCCACGATGTGTGCGGTATCCCAGCCCAAGTCGTCGAGCTGCCGTTCGACGTGATCGGCCAGGGTGCTGGTGTCCAGGAACCACGATCGAGTGTGTGGACCGCCGTTGTGGCCGGCCATTGACGGCGCGAACACCTCGTAACGGCCGGTATCGGCCAGCTGTGCTGCGACATCAGTCCAGACATAGGACGACATCATGAACGGGTGCAGCAAGAGGATCGGTTCGCCTGCCCCCAGATGAATCGGTTCGCGTAGCGCCACAACCCGACCGTAAAGGTGATACCGCCGGTACCGCAATACCGCACGATAGGTTCTCTACCGTGATCGTCACCACCATCAACGTCAACGGCGTGCGCGCCGCGGTGCGCCAGCGCTCCCCGGAGAACCTCGGTCTGCTGGACTGGCTGACTCAGACCACGGCAGATGTCGTGTGCCTGCAGGAGACCCGCGCCGACGACGAACAGATCGCCGACGCACTCGCTCCCGCCGTCGCCGACGGCTGGCATCTGGCATCGGCCAGCCCGCACCTCAAGGGCCGCAGCGGGGTGGCGATCCTATCCCGCACACCGTTCGCCGCTATCCGAATCGGCTTGGCAGCAACAGAATTCGAATCGCACGGCCGCTACCTTGAGGCCGACCTGGCGGGTGGCCAGACGGTCGCCAGCGTCTACGTCCACACCGGGGAGGCGGGTACCGACCGGCAGCTGGAGAAGGAACGATTCACCGCCGAGCTGGCCAAGCGGATGGCCGAACTGGCGGCCGACGGCCGTGATGCGGTGATCTGCGGCGACTGGAACATCGCCCACACCGAAAACGACATCAAGGCCTGGAAGGCCAACGTCAAGAAGGCCGGCTTCCTGCCCAGCGAGCGGCAGTGGCTGACCGATCTTCTGGACTCGGGCTGGGTCGATGTCGTGCGCCGCATGCATCCCGACGTGGCCGGCCCGTACAGCTGGTGGTCGTGGCGGGGCAAGGCGTTCGACAATGACGCCGGCTGGCGTATCGACTACCACCTGGCCAGCCAGAGCCTGGCTGCCCGGACTGTGGCTGCCCGCGTCGAGAAACCGGCCGCATACGCGTTGCGCTGGTCTGATCACGCCCCGGTGACCGTGGAGTTCAGCGCATGAGTCTCCTGATCAAGAACGTCCGGGTCTTCGACGGCCTCTCGGGGCGCCTGGTGCCCGGCCACGTCCTCATCGACGGGGCCACGATCACCGCGATCGAGACCTCGCCGATTGCGGAGCCCGCCGGCACCACCGTCATCGACGGGGCCGACCGGGTGCTGATGCCGGGGATGATCGACGCCCACGCCCACCTGGTCGGTATGGCCAACACCCTGCTCGACCTCGCGATGGCCTCCCAGACCCAGCTGGCTGCCACCACGTTGGCCCGGGCCAAGGGCACGCTGCTGCGCGGGTTCACCACCGTGCGCGACATGGCCGGTGACACCGTCGGCATCAAGAAGGTGATCGACGGCGAACCCGCGCTCGGGCCGCGGATCTACCCCAGCCAGGCAGCGATCTCGCAGACCGCGGGCCACGGCGATTTCGGCTTCGTCTACGAAACTCCGACTGCGCTGGGTGGCAACGAATCTCGTGCCGAGACCATCGGCTTCATGCGGGTGGCCGATGGCGTCGACCGGGTGTTGGCAGCCGTGCGTGAACAGCTCAAACTCGGTGCGTCGCAGATCAAGCTGATGGTCGGCGGCGGAGCGGCGTCGCTATACGACCCGCTCTATACGGTCCAGTTCACCTCACCGGAACTGGCAGCCGCGGTGCAGGCCGCGACTGACTACGGCACCTACGTCGCCACTCATGTCTACAACGTCGCCGGCATCCACCGCGCGGTGGAGGCCGGCGTGAAATCCATCGAGCACGGTCACCTGGCCGACGAGCCCACCGTCGCGATGCTCGCCGAGCGCGAGGTATGGCTGTCCACCCAGCCCTTCGCCGAACACGACCACAGCTTCCTCAACCCCGACAGCGCGCAGAAGAACCGGGAGATCTGCAGCGGCACACCGCACGTCTACGAGTGGGCGACGAAGCACGGAGTCAAGCTCGCCTGGGGCACCGATCTGCTCTTCGAACCGGAACATGTTGGGCGGCAAAGTGAAATGATGGTTCGCCTCGGCGAATACGTCAGCAACGTCGACGCGCTCAAGATGGTGACCTCGGGTAATGCCGCCCTGCTCCGCCTGTCTGGCGATCGCGATCCCTACAAGTCGGCTCGACTCGGTGAGATCACCGTCGGCGCCTGGGCCGACGTGCTGCTGGTGAACGGTGACCCGACAGCAGACCTCGGTGTGCTCGCCGACCCCGACACTGGCATCGCTGCGATCGTCAAAGACGGTGTGGTCGTCAAGAACACCCGGGACGGGGCGCCGGCTCAGTAGCTGTTGTTGATCCACGCGCCCCACGGGACGTACGTGGTGGCCGGGTCGGCATAGGTGGTGGGGGCGTTGAAGTTGCCGGAGCTGGTGCTCTGGTCGCTGTCCCACGAGTAGCTGTTCTGGGCGCTGGCAGGTCCGGCGAACGCGAGGGCAGCGCCGCCGATGACTGCGCCGGCGATGGCGGGAGCGGCGAGCAGAGCTGCGAGGCGGTTCTTGATCATGATGGCCCTTTCCGTTGCGGTGTGACTCACATCATTCGCGATCACCACCGGGCCGTCGATCGGCTGGTTGGCCGTTTCTGGTTCCACCGATTAGGGGACAGCCCTAGGCCGCCGGGCAGCCTTGCCGGTTGGGGCCGTCGAGCGCCTTGGGGGCGTTCTCGATCGCCTGATGGACGGTTTCGAGCACCTGAGGGTCCCACGTGAGCGCCGTTTTCCAGTCCAGCCCAGCCAGATTGGAGACATAGATGCTGTGCGTATCGTCGAAGGTGTAGCAACGTCGGTGCGGCAACACCGGATCGGTGATGCTCTTGGCCAGCGCGCTCTGCAGCGCCACCAAGCCGTCGTTGGGCCACACCGCGGGGTTGACCGGCCCGTCGCTGCTGGTTTTTGCTCCGGTGAACCTCTTGCCGCCGATCAGCACGACCGGGATCTTGTCCAGCACACCGGACTGGAATTCGTTCCAGCCGTCCTTGCCCATCAGGAACCCCTGGTTGACCTCGCGCCCCGAGCCGGACATCAGCCGCTTCACTTCGTCGGCCATACCCTTCATCCCGGTCTCGCACAGCTTGTCGCCCAGGCAGTCCGTCAGCGGAACCAGGCCGTTGGCGAAATCCGACAGATACGAGCCCTGCCACGGTGTGCCCAGCGTCGTCAGCGAGCGCACCTTCACCGGCGAGTTCGTGGACGTCAGAACCCGGATCGCCGCGCGCGAGTACAGCCCGCCCATCGAGTGGCCCACCAAGTCGACTTCGTTGACGCCCTTGTCGGTGTGCAGCCAGTTGAGGAAACGCGCCAGATGTTCCCCGGCGGTGTCGATGCTGCCCTGCGAGTTCACGGTCATGTTCTCCGGCAGGGTGACCGGGCAGACCCCGAACGGCCCGAAGCCGGTCTGGTCGGTGACCTGGCCGCGGCCGGCCATCGCCGGCGAGGTGTAGACCGCGTAGCCCTTGCCGAGCAGGAACTCCCGCAGCGCGGTGTCGGTGTTGCCCGCGGCCAGGCCGGTGGCGCAGGCCTGATCCGGGGCGGTGAACGGGCTGGTGGCGTCCCCGCCGGAGACGATCACCACCGCGGTCGACGCCGGGCGCTTGTCGTCGCCGGAATCGCTCTGGCAGCCGGCCAGCATGGAAATCAACGTCACCGCGGCGACGAGCGCCAGTATTCGTCGCACGAAGCAGGATGTTAGCGCTGAAACGGCCCATGACAGGATTGACAGACCATGAACAGCTCATCCCGTCGCGTCGTCTTTTCCGGCGTCCAACCGACTTCTGATTCGCTCCATCTGGGCAATGCGCTCGGCGCGATCAAGCAGTGGGTCGGTCTGCAGGACGACTACGACGCGTTCTTCTGCGTCGTGGACCTGCACGCGATCACCGTGCCGCAGGACCCGGCCACCCTGCGTCATCGCACTCTGGTGACGGCCGCCCAGTACCTCGCCCTGGGTATCGACCCGGACCGCGCGACGATCTTCGTGCAAAGCCACGTGCCCGCCCACACCCAGCTGGCGTGGGCTTTGGGCTGCTTCACCGGGTTCGGCCAGGCTTCGCGGATGACGCAGTTCAAGGACAAGTCGCAGAAACAGGGCGCCGACGCCACGACGGTCGGGCTGTTCACCTATCCGGTACTGATGGCAGCCGACGTGCTGATCTACGACACCGACCTGGTTCCGGTGGGCGAGGATCAGCGCCAGCATCTGGAGCTGGCCCGAGACGTCGCACAACGGTTCAATGCTCGCTTCCCCGACACCTTCGTCATACCCGAGCCGATGATCGGGAAGGCCACCGCCAAGATTTACGACCTGCAGGACCCGACCGCCAAGATGAGCAAGTCGGCGGCCACCGAAGCCGGTCTCATCAGCCTGCTCGACGACCCGAACGTGACGGCCAAGAAGATCCGCTCAGCCGTCACCGACAGCGAACGAGAGATCCGCTTCGACGTCGATGCCAAGCCGGGAGTGTCGAATCTGCTGTCGATCCAGTCCGCGGTGACGGGCACGGATATCGAGACCCTCGTGGCCGGCTATCAGGGCCGCGGCTATGGCGACCTGAAGAAGGACACCGCCGACGCCGTCGTCGCCTTCGTCACGCCGCTACAGCAACGCGTCGGCGAACTGTTGGCCGATCCGGCCGAGCTGCAGGCGATCCTGGCCAACGGCGCGGCACGCGCACGCGAGGTGTCTGCCAAGACCATCGGACGGGTATACGAGCGGCTAGGGTTTCTGCCGACAAGTCCGTAGACGGTGCGGGAGGCTGGGCAATGTCAGAACCGGCCGAGAAGCCGAGCCGCGTGGACCGGTTGCGGGCCCGCTATCACTGGTTCGATCACGTGATGCGCGCCCAGGGGCGCTACCAGGACACCAGGGGTGATTTCTTCGCCGCGGGCATCACCTACTTCACGATCTTCGCGTTGTTCCCCTTGCTGATGGTGGGTTTCGCGGCCGGCGGTTTCATCCTCGCCAGCCAGCCCGAGCTACTGCGCGAAGTCGAGGCCCGCATCACCGCGACCGTCTCCGGCGACTTCGGGACCCAGTTGGTCAAACTGATGGAGTCGGCGATCCAATCGCGCACCTCCGTCGGCGTCATCGGTCTGGCCACCGCGGCCTGGGCCGGACTGGGCTGGATCTCGAACCTGCGCGAGGCGCTCAGCCAGATGTGGGGTGAGCAGCGCGGCGAGCCGCCTGGCTTCGTGCGGACCAAGCTGTCGGACCTGCTGGCGCTGCTGTCGGTTTTCGTCGCCATCACCGTGACGATCGCGCTGACGGCGTTGGGCGACCCTTCAGTGATGTCGAGGGTGCTGGAATGGGTTGGCGTGCATCATGTTCCGGGGCTGAACGGCGGCCTGCGGGTGATATCGATCCTGATGTCCTTCGTCGTGTCGTGGCTGCTGTTCAGCTGGATAATCGCCCGGTTGCCGCGCGAGTCGCTCAGCTTCCGCAGCAGTGTGCGGGCGGGCGTGCTGGCCGCGGCGGCCTTCGAGATCTTCAAAATGGTCGGCTCGGTCTACTTGCGCTCGGTGGTCCATGGCCCTGCGGGTGCGACGTTCGGGCCGGTGCTGGGTCTGATGGTTTTCGCCTATATCACCGCCCGGCTGGTGCTGTTCGCCACCGCGTGGGCGGCGACATCGCGCGACAACTTGCGTCCCGAGCCGGTCGCACCGCCCGTCCCGGCGGTCATCACACCGCGGGTTGGCCCGGACGAGGGGTTGAGTGCACGGCAGACGGCCGCCGCGATGGCGGTGGGTGCGGTTGGAGCGCTTGGGCTTTCGCGGGTCTGGCGCCGCGGCCGCGAGTAGCTACCGACCTCGTACGGGCCGGCGGTTGATCGAGCGCGCCATCATGATCAGGCCGAACACAATCAGCGTGCCGATCACACCCACACCCACCCGCACCGGCACGGCGTCTGCCTCGGGCAGCACCGCTGAGGCCTTGGCGCTGACTGCGCTCTCCGGATCCGGCTTGGGTGCCTTGAGCGACGGATCGGGGTCGATCAGGTCGCCGATCTTGGTGCCCGGTGGTGTCGAGAAGCCGTAGTCGAGCAAGTGGGCTGCCTGCTGCCATGGCGGAATCGGTTGGCGGGTACCGCGCATCAGCACCGCGACCAATCGGCGGCCGTCGCGGTTGGCGGCGCCGACGAACGTCTGCCCGGCGTCGTCGGTGTAGCCGGTCTTGCCGCCGAGTGCGCCGGGATAGTTGTAGAGCAGCTGGTTGTCGTTCTCCAGCTCGTAGCCGGGATGGTCGCCGTCTTCGCCCGGCTTGGCGGGGTGCCCGGGGAAGTCATATTTTCCGGTGGCGACGATGCTGGCGAAAGTCGGGTTCTCCCAGGCATACCGGTAGAACAGCCCGATGTCGTAGGCCGACGTGCTCATGCCCGGCCCATCGAGCCCGGACGGCGTCGCCGCACGGGTGTCCTGTCCGCCGAGCTTGCGGGCCAGCCCGTTGATCTTCTGCAGGGCGGTGTCCATGCCACCGACTTGCGCGGCCAGCGCGTGGGCGGCGTCGTTGCCCGAGTGCATCAGCAGGCCGTGCAGCAGATCGTTGACGGTGTAGTGGCCGCCCACGTCGACGCCGACTCGGGTGCCCTCGGCGTTGGCGTCGTCCTGAGTGCCCTCGACGATCTTGTTCAGCGGCAGCTCGTTGATGGCCTGCATCGCGACGAGGACCTTGATGATGCTGGCGGGGCGGTGCCGGGCATGCGGATCGCGTGCGGCGATGATGTCGCCGGTGTCCAGGTCGGCGACCAGCCACGACTCGGCCGAGATGTCGTCGGGAACTGCGGGTGTACCCGCCGCGACGATCACCCCGCAGCCCGAGAGTGCGTCACCGCCCACCGGCTTAGCGGGGACGGGAAGCGGCTGTGGTGGATCGCCGGCCTGGGGCACCTCAGAGGAGTCGACCGCCGGCGGGGTGGTCACCCGGTATGGGCAGGTATTGGGGTCCGGTGCACCAGCCGGTTCGGCCCACGCGGTCGCCGGCGTGCCGACGACGCACAGCGCCGCGGCCAGTGCGGCAGCACACCGCGTGAATAGTTTCTCCCTCGCCATCGAGTCGCAGAGTAGGGGATTGGGGCCCTGAAATAGTGGAGCCGCGCTGTGACTGGAGTGGTAGTTGTTACAAATCGAGACATGCGACGGCGGACGACCCGATGCAGCCAAGCCACAGTGTGCCGTCGTGTTCCACCAGGCCAGTGGCCAATGCGAACCGCGGATCGGTGGTGCGCAGCTGCGTGGTGACCCGGCCGTCGAGGTCGATGGCGATCGCCCACACCACTGGCTTGGGATTGGGCATCCAGCGATACGGCAGCCGCCACAGCAACCGGCGCAGCGCCGGGGCGCGCGGGGCCAGCCATTCGCCGACCGCATTGCGCTCGCTGACCAACGCCACCCAGATGTGGCCGTCGGGTGCGGTCGAGATGTTGTCCGGATAGCCGGGCAGGTGCTCGATCAGCGGCACCGGTTCGCCCACCCCGGAGCCGGTGAGCGGATACCGCGAAATCCGGCATGCGGTGGTCTCGGCGACCATCAGAGCCGACTCGTCGGCGGTCAGCGCCACCCCATTGGCGAACCGCAACCCGGTCGCCAGCGTCGTCACGGTGCCGTCGACGTCCCGGCGGAACAGCGACCCACTGGCCCGAGCCTCCAGGACCGAGCCCTTGTAGTACTCGTAATGGAAACGGGACGTCGACTCGGTGAAATAGATTGTGCCGTCCGATGATTCGACGACATTGCTGCAGAACGTCAGCGGTCGCCCGGCCACCTCGCTCACCAGCGTTTCGATCGCTCCGGTGCCCGGATCCAGCCTCAGCAGCCCGCGGTGGCTGTCACAGATCAGCAGCCGCCCGTCACGGCTGACAGCTAAACCCAGCGGCCGCCCGCCGGTATTGGCCGCCGTCTCGGGCGCGGAGCCGGGGCGGATCCGCACGATCGCGCCGTCGTCGGTGCCGGTCCAGATCGCACCATCGGCGTCGACGACGACGTCCTCGGGGGCGTGGCCTGCGATGTCGACGATGCGAAGGGGTCCGGTGAGATCCGGCGGGGGCAGCGCATCGCAAGGCGGCGGCTGCCACCGCACGGGGTCGACCGGAGGCTTAATGCCAGGCGTCGCCACGGGTCTGCAGGTGATCCCAGGCCTGGGTGAACACCCGGCGCAGGATCTGCTCGATCTCGTCGAAGACGGCCTGGTCGCTGATCAGCGGCGGGGCGAGCTGCACCACCGAGTCGCCGCGGTCGTCGGCCCGGCAGTACAGGCCGGCCTCGAACAACTCGACGGACAGGAAGCTGCGCAGCAGCCACTCGGACAGCTCGTCGTCGAGGATCGCCTTGGTGGCCTTGTCCTTCACCAACTCGATGCCGTAGAAGAAGCCCTCACCGCGAACATCACCGACGATCGGCAGGTCGAGCAGTTTCTCCAGGGTGGCGCGGAACGCCGGCGCCGTCATCTTGACGTGGTCATTGAGACCTTCGCGCTCGAACACGTCGAGGTTGGCCAGCGCGACCGCCGCCGAGACGGGGTGTCCGCCCCACGTGTAGCCGTGCGCGTAGGTCGTCTGGCCGTCGTTGAACGGCTCGAACAGCCGGTCGGAGGCGATCATCGCGCCCAGTGGGGCGTACCCGGAGGTCAGGCCCTTGGCGCAAGTGATGATGTCCGGCACGTAGTTGAAGTCGTTGCAGGCGAACATCGAACCGATGCGGCCGAACGCGCAGATCGTCTCGTCGGAGACCAGCAGTACGTCGTATTCGTCGCAGATCTCCCGGACTCGCTCGAAGTAGCCGGGCGGCGGGGGGAAGCACCCGCCGGCGTTCTGCACCGGCTCGAGGAATACCGCTGCCACCGAGTCAGGACCCTCCATCTCGATGGCCTCGGCGATCCGGTTCGCCGCCCACTGCCCGAACTCCTTGATGTCGGTGTCGTGGCCTTCGGGGGCGCGGTAGAAGTTCGTGTTCGGTACCCGGAAGCCGCCCGGCGTGATCGGCTCGAAGGGCGCCTTGAAGGTCGGCAGGCCGGTGATGGCCAGCGCGCCGTGCGGCGTGCCGTGGTAGGCGATGCTTCGCGAGATCACCTTGTACTTGCCCGGTCTGCCGGTCAGCTTGTAGTACTGCTTGGCCAGCTTCCACGCCGATTCGACGGCATCGCCGCCGCCGGTGGTGAAGAACACCCGGTTCAGATCGCCGGGCGCGTAATTGGCCAGCCGCTCAGCCAGCTCGATGGCGGGCGGGGTGGCATACGACCACAGCGGGAAGAACCCAAGCGTCTCGGCCTGCTTCTTGGCGGCTTCGGCGATCTCTTCCCGGCCGTGGCCGACCTGGACCACGAACAGGCCCGACAGGCCGTCGATGTAGCGCTTGCCGTTGCTGTCCCAGATGTGGACGCCGTCGCCGCGGGTGATGATCGGCGGTGTGATGCCGGCGCCGTGGCGGGCGAAATGGCCCCACAGGTGCCGGTCTGCCTTGGCGCCGAGTTCGGCGGTCAGGTTCTGGCTGGCGGTCGTTGTCATCGGGTACCCCAATTGTATTGTTGCTTAACTAGTTTCAGATAGACGAGTGTCTCGGTGGAGGTCACTCCCGGCACGGCACGGATCTCGGTGTTGAGCAGCTCGAGCAGTTCGGCGTCGTCCTCGCAGACGACCTCGGCGATGGCGTCGAAGGTGCCCGCGGTGAGCACCACGTAGTCCACCGCCTCGATCTGCGCGAGCTTGTCGGCGACCTTGGTGGTGTCGCCCGTGCAGCGGATGCCGATCATTGCCTGCCGGGTGAACCCCAGCTGCAATGGATCGGTCACCGCGACGATCTGCATGACCCCGGAGTCGACCAGACGCTGCACTCGCTGGCGCACCGCCGCCTCCGACAGCCCGACGGATTTACCGATTGCGGCGTAGGAACGCCGCCCGTCTTGCTGCAATTTCTCGATAATGGCCTTGGACATCTCGTCCAGTTGGACAGGCCCGTTTCCACCCGCCGCAACGGCGCGGACGGGAAACCGAGTGGCCGGTACACCCGAGTCACGCATGCCCATGATTGTGCACGGAATCCGTTGTTTTAGGCAACCAGATCGATGAAATTGGTGGTCTTTGCCTACTCATACTGCGGTAATGCGTAGCAGTCGCTGAGGGGGTCGGTTACCGTGGGGCGGTGACAACTCTCGCTTCTGACAAGACCCGCATTATGCCCAGTAGCTGGATCGATGGCGCCCCGGTAGTGACCGGCGGCAGCCTGCACCAGGTGGTCAACCCGGCCGACGGCACTGTCGTCGCGGAGCTGGCGCTGGCCCAACCCGCCGACGTCGACACCGCGGTGGCCTCGGCCCGTGCCGCCTTGCGCGGCTGGTCGCGGGCCGCTCCCGTCGAGCGGGCCACCGTCCTGGCCAAGCTTGCCGAGCTGGTCGAGGCTCACGCCGAGGAGATCGTTGCCGAAGAGGTCAGTCAGACCGGCAAGCCGGTGCGGCTGGCAGGAGAGTTCGACGTGCCGGGCAGCATCGACAATATTGCGTTCTTCGCCGGAGCGGCTCGGCACCTGGAGGGCAAGGCCACCGGGGAGTACTCCAGGGATCACACCTCGTCTATTCGGCGCGAGGCCGTCGGCGTGGTCGCGACGATCACGCCGTGGAACTACCCGTTGCAGATGGCGGTGTGGAAAGTGTTGCCGGCGCTGGCCGCGGGCTGTTCGGTGGTGATCAAGCCCGCCGAGCTGACCCCGCTGACCACGCTGACGCTGGCCCGGCTGGCTACCGAGGCGGGTCTGCCCGACGGGGTGCTCAATGTCATCACCGGCGCGGGAGCCGATGTCGGAACGGCCCTGGCCGGGCACCGCGACGTCGATGTCGTGACGTTCACCGGATCCACCGCCGTCGGCCGCAGGGTCATGCTGGCCGCTGCCGCGCACGGCCATCGCACCCAGCTCGAGCTGGGTGGCAAGGCGCCGTTCGTGGTGTTCGACGACGCCGACCTCGACGCCGCGATTCACGGCGCGGTGGCGGGGTCGCTGATCAACTCCGGGCAGGACTGCACCGCAGCGACCCGTGCGATCGTCGCCCGCAATCTGTACGACGACTTCGTCGCCGGAGTGGCCGATCTGATGGCCAAAATGGTTGTCGGCGATCCGCAGGATCCCGACACCGACCTGGGCCCGCTGATCTCGGCGGCCCACCGGGACAAGGTCGCCGCGATGGTGGCCCGCGCACCGGGCCAGGGCGGTCGGGTGGTCACCGGTGGTGCCGCGCCGGACCTGCCGGGCTCCTTCTACCTGCCCACGCTGATCGCCGACGTCGCCGAGTCCTGCGAGGTGTACCGCGACGAGATCTTCGGTCCGGTGCTGACCGTGCGCGCCCATGACGGCGACGACGATGCCCTGCGTCAGGCCAACGACACCGACTACGGGCTAGCCGCCTCGGCGTGGACCCGGGACGTCTACCGCGCCCAGCGCGCCTCGCGGGAGATCAACGCCGGCTGCGTGTGGATCAACGACCACATCCCGATCATCAGTGAGATGCCGCACGGCGGTGTCGGCGCGTCCGGATTCGGCAAGGACATGAGCGACTACTCCTTCGAGGAGTACCTGACCATCAAGCATGTGATGAGCGATATCACCGGCGTCGCCGAAAAAGATTGGCACCGGACGATTTTCAAGCTGCGGTAAGTGGCGCATCCTGCGACTGTCGCGGCGCTGGCCACCCCGCACGTCCTGGCTACCGAGGCCGGGACGCGCGTGCTCCGGGATGGCGGCAACGCCATTGACGCCGCGATCGCCGCCGCCGCGGTGCTCACCGTGGTCTATCCGCACAACGTCGCGCTCGGTGGCGACCTCTTCGCGTTGATCCGGACACCCGACGGTGCGGTGCGGTGTGTCAACGCCTCCGGCTGGGCCGGTGCCGCGGTGGACGCGGCCGGTCTTGCTGCCCAGCATGGCGACTCGTTGCCACCTCGTGGCGCCGCCACTGTCACCGTCCCCGGCGGGATCAGGGGATGGGAAGCGATGCGCCGCTTCGGTTCCCGAATATCGTGGAGTGCGACTCTGCGCGACGCCGAATTGCTGGCGCGGGACGGCGTTGCGGTATCGCCGTCGCTGGCCCATCACCTCAACGATGCCGAGAACGACGATCTCATCGGCACCGAGGACTTCGATCGGGTGTTCCGCCCGGGGTCGGTTCCCCTGGGCGTCGGTGACATGTTCCGGCAGCCGGCCCTGGCCGACACCTTCGCGACTCTTCGAGCCGCGGGACCTGATGCGTTCTACGCCGGCGATCTGGCCGAGCGGGCGGTGACCTATCTGCGCTCGCGCGGATCGGTGTTGAGTCTGCGGGATTTCGCTGAATTCCACCCCGAGGTGCAGGCCCCGTTGCGTGCCGAATTCGGCGACCTCACGCTGCTGACCAGCCCACCCAACAGCCAGGGCTTCCTACTGCCCTACGCGCTCGGCGTGCTGCACGAGCGCGCCATCGATGACCCTCTCGGCAAGGGGCTCGGACAACTGCTCGGAGTCTTTCAGCGCGGCAACGAGATTCGCGACAGCCGCCTCGCCGACCCACGGTCCGCCGTCGTCGACATCGCGGCCACGCCGGTCGGCCGGCCGGTGCAACCGCGAGCCACGCCGGACCGAACCGCGCACGGCGACACCGTCGGCATCGCGGCGGCCGACGGCGAGGGATACGCGGTATCTCTGATCCAGAGCGTCTACTACGCCTTCGGCTCCGGGCTTATCGACCCTGTCACCGGTGTCCTCTTCCACAACCGAGGTTGTGGATTCTCGTTGAACGCGGCGTCACCCAACGTGATCGCGCCACGCAAGCGGCCGGCGCACACGTTGATGCCGGCAATGACGTTGCGGCACGAGCGAGTTGGTCACGTGCTGTCGACGATGGGCGGTCAGGGCCAGCCGCAGATCCTGGGTCAGATCCTCTTGCGCGCGCTCGGCGGCGCGAGTGCGATCGATGCGGTCGCCGCCCCGCGCGCCATTGTCGGCAACCAGATCGGCGGCGGCGCAGATGCCGTCACGGTCGAGGCCGACCTGTCGACCACCGCACTCGCCTCGATCCGCCGGGCTGGTTTCACCCCGGTGGAAGTGCCGGCACACACCGAGTCGCTCGGGCAGGCCAATGTGGTGTTCGTCGATGCTTCCGGGCTCATGACGGCGGCGTCGGACCCACGTTCGGACGGTGCGGCGGTGGTGGTGCACTATCCGCGCCCGCTCCGGTAGTGCACCACCACGGTCACGCTTGCGGGCCCTTGGTGAACTCCTCGCCGGTCAGAGGGTCGAGCGCCGTCTCTCCCGGCGGCAGGTTCGACAGGTCCGGTGCGATCACCGTCGGCATGTCTCCCGAGTCGGGCAGACCGAAATGCGCCTCCACCGCGGTGGCCGGTTGCAGAACCAGGTCGCGGCTCGAGCGCCGCGACAGCGTGCGGCCGCGGAAGAAGTCCGGTGCGGCCAGCCAATACACCACCATCAGAATCACGCCGAGCACCAGTGCTCCGATGCCGACCACCGCGACCGCGCCGAAGCCGAAGATCGTGACGTTGTTGCCGTCCGCGTCGGTCAGCCAGTCCGGCTTGGCGTACTGGACCAGTCCGTAGGCGAACACGACCAGCAGGATCACGCCGCCCAGTAGCGGCACCACTCCCCGCATCATGAAGTCGCGCAGGTTCTTGGTGAGGTCCTTGCGGTAGAACCACGCGCACGCGAAGCCGGTCAGGCCGTAGTAGAACGCGATCATCAGGCCCACCGAACCGATCAGCGCCGACAACAGGTTCGAGCTGATCAGGGTGAACAGGACGTAGAACACGATCGACACAGCGCCCATCACGATGGTCGAGGTGGTGGGGGTCAGGTAGGTGCGGTGGATCTTGGCGAACGATCCGGGCAGCGCCTTGTAGACCCCCATCGACAGCGTCGTCCGCGCGGTCGGCAGGATCGTCGTCTGAGTGGAAGCCGACGCCGAGGTCAGGATCGACGCGGCCAGCAACAGCAGGCCGATCTTGCCCAGGACGCTGTCGCCGAACAAGGCCGGCCCGATCGCAGCAAAGGCGTCCGCGGCGTTATCCGGGTTGCCAAGGCCGATGCCTTCGGTTCCGGTGCCGGCGAAGGCGATTGCCGAGACGCTGACCAGTGCGTAGGTGGCCAGCAGCAGGAACGTCGAGATGACGGCGGCACGGCCCGGGGTGGTGCCGGGGTCCTCGGACTCCTCGTTGCAAGCAACGGCGGTGTCCCAGCCCCAGTAGATGAAGATCGCGGTGAGGATGGCAGGCGCGATGACGGTGCCGAAATCCAGCCCGCCAGGCCAGAACCAGGACAGCGACGGCAGCAGCGAATAGCCCTCGGCCTGGTGGGTGTAGACCTTGACCAGCGCGACGATCGAGAACACCACCAGCACGACCAGCTCGATACCGAGCAGTCCGTACTGGATTCGCGCCGACACTTCGATGCCGCGATAACAGATGTAGGTCATCACGACGATCCAGATGACGCCGGCCACCGTCGACCACAAGGTGCTGCTGGCCAGCGTGGCCGCCGACGTCCAACCCAATTCACCGACGAACGTGAACGAGTAGGACCCGGCGATCTGAGCCAGGTTGGCCATCACGATGACGTCCGCGGCGATGATTCCCCAGCCGCCCAGCCAGCCGACCAGCGGCCCGAATGCCCGCGAAGCCCAGGTGAACGTGGTGCCGCAGTCCGGTTCGGCCTTGTTCAGCTCCTGATAGGCGACGGCGATCATGTACATCGGGATGAAGGCGATGAGCACGATGGCCGGAGCCTTCTCACCCGCCAGCAGCGAGCCACCACTGGCGACGATCAGACCCAGCGTCGCCGCCAGCGAGTAGGCCGGGGCGGTCGAGGCCATGCCGACGACAATGCTGGACAACAGTCCCAGCGCGCCGCCCTTGAGTCCTTTGCTCTCGACGGAATTGGACGGCACGGGCGCACTCGGCTCGAGGGTCAGTTCGCCTTTACTCATGGCATCTCCTGCGTGGGACGTGAAAGCAACCGACGCGAGACTACGGTTTCAGTGGCAGATTCGAGTGAAATCTGCGGAATTGTTTTCACACACGTAATCCAGCGATGGAATTCGTTGCTCAGATGCCCGGGGTGGGTAGTTCAGTCGCGGGGCCTCTTCGGCTCGGCGGGTTGGAATGTGACACCCCGAAGCGCACCAATATTGGGTTGATGGACTAACTATTCGACTAGGGTGCTCACTTGTGGATTTCGACCTTGACGCCGAACAGCGCGCCTGGTTGGACGAGGTTCGGGAGTTCCTGCGCGAGAACGTCACTGATGCCCTGCGCGCCGAGATCGCCGAACACAATCTGGAACACCCCGGCGGGGAGGTTGCCGCGTTCCGTGCCAAGCTCGGCGCCAAGGGCTGGTTCGGCCTGAACTGGCCGGCGGAGTACGGCGGCCTTGGGCTCGGTCCGGTGTACCTGCACCTGCTGATGACCGAGTTCGAGTACTGGGGCGCACCCGGCCCCGATCTGACCGTCACCTCGATCGCGCCGATGATCATGCGGCACGGCTCCGAGCAGAACAAGCGCGAATTCCTCCCGCTCATCGCCCGTGGCGAGATGACCTGTGCCCTGGGCTATTCGGAGCCCGACGCGGGTACCGACCTGGCCTCGCTGCGGACCAAGGCGGTGCGCGACGGCGACGAGTGGGTGATCAACGGCTCCAAGATCTGGAACAGCGGGGCCCAGCGGTCCACCCACGAATGGTTGTGTGTGCGGACCGATCCGCAGGCCCAGCGGCACCGGGGTATCTCGGTGATCGTCGTCCCCGTCGACAGCCCCGGCGTCCGGATCCGCCCGTTGATCGCCTGGTCGGGCTACCGCACCAACGAAGTGTTCTTCGACGACGTGCGGGTGCCGGTGACCAACCTCATCGGCGAGGAGAACCGCGGCTGGTCCTATATCACCGGCGCTCTTGACCTCGAGCGGGGCGCGCTGACCAACGCCGGCGACCTGCGTCGCGCGCTCGACGAGTTGCAGGTGCTGGCGCGCATGCCACGGCGCGACGGCACCGTCCCGATCGACAACGCGGGGTTCCGGCGCCGGCTGGCCCAAGCCGAGGCCGACGTCGAGGTGGCCGGACTGATGGGCTACGAGGCTTCCTCGCTGTTGTCCGACGGGGTGATCCCCACCGTCGAAGTGAGCGTAGAAAAGGTGTTCAGCAGCGAACTGCGGCAGCGGATCGCCGATTTGGGCATCGACCTGCTGGGTGCCGAAGGCATACTGGCACACCGAAATCCCGAAGCCCCGGCTGGCGGGCGGTTCGAGAAGCTTTACCGGTTCGCGCCGCTGATGCGTTTCGGCGGTGGTACCAACGAGGTACTCCGAGACGTCATCGCCCAGCGGGGCAACGGCATGCCCCCTTACGGACGATGATATGAAACTCGTTGCCTCTCAAGATGAGCGGGATCTGGCGTCCAGCCTGCGCGGACTGCTGGGTGCTGGCCGTGCCGACCTGTGGGGTGACCTGGCCGCCGCTGGTGTGATGGGGCTTGGTCTGCCGGAATGCTATGGCGGGTCCGGCGGGACGTTGTCAGATCTCGGGATCTTCGCCCGCGAGGCCGGCCGCGCACTAGGCCCGGTGCGGGTGCACAGTACTGCCATCGCCGGGTACGCGCTGTACGTCCTCGGCGGTGAAAAATCTTGGGCCAGATGGCTACCCGAGCTCACGGCAGGCCGGATCGCGGGCACCACCGCGCTGTGGAACCCCAACGACGCATCCGACGTCACCGCCACCATGCGCGCCGACCAAGCCAAAGACGGCAGCTGGCGACTCACCGGCACCGCCGATTTCGTCGCCGACGCCGATACCGCCGACGTGATCGTGGTGACCGGGTTCGACAAGCACGGAAGCACGGTGGGCTTTGTCGTTCGGTTAGGCAACGAGGGCGTGACATTGCGGCCGCTCGCGCTGATGGGTGGCCACCACGCGTCGGTGGTGCGCTTTGACGACGTACCGGTCGATGACGTACTGGGCGACGGGTCGCCTCTTGGCCGGGACGAACTGCGACGGGTCGCCAACGCCGCGGTGACATTGGCGTCGCTGGACCTGGTCGGTATCGGCGAGGCCGTCATGGAGCGGACGGTGCGCTACACCACGCTGCGGCACCAGTTCGGCCGGCCGATCGCCTCCTTCCAGGCTGCCCAGCACATCGTGGCCGATATGCACATCGCGCTGTCGGCGGCGCGGCTGGCCGCACAGTCGGCGGTGCATGCGATCGCTCAGGGGCGCACCGCGATCCGCGAAACCGCCGTCGCCAGAATCCAGTCCGCCACCGCGGCCAAATGGGCCACCCTCGACGCCCACCAGCTGCACGGTGGCATGGGATACGTCGTGGATACCGATCTGTACCTGTGGTCAGAACGGGCCAGGGTGCTCTCCACGCTCGGTGGGGGCGCCGACATCGCCGCCGCGTGGCTCGACGACGACGTGGTCAGCCGTGCCGCGGTCGGCGATCGGTTGCGGCGCAAGGATGGCCAATGACCTCTCACCTCATCGACCCGGAAACAGCGGCGCGCGTTGGCACCGTCGCCGCCACCGCCACCGGCGAGGTGATCCGCCGAGATTGGCAGCGCTGGGCCGCGGCGGTCGGTGACGACAACCCGCTGTGGTTCGACCCGGACTATGCCCGCGCCAACGGCTACCGCGACGCCATCTGCCCGCCGCTGTATCTGCAATACGCCATCCTCGGTGTCAGTGCGCTTGCTGATCTGCGCCCAGACGGTTCCTCCGGTGCCGTCTCGGGCAGCCTCGCCTTCCCGAAAGCACCGCGCCGGATGGCAGGCGGCGAGAGCACCACCTTCCACCTGCCGGCCTACCACCGCGACGAGATCGAGATGGTGCGTACCATCGAATCGGTTGTCGAAAAGGAAGGTCGGTCAGGACGATTCGTTCTGGTCACCTGGCGTACCGTCTATCGCAACCAGCATGACGAACTGGTGGCCGAGGCCGCCACGTCGATGATCGCCCGGCCATGACCCAGTTGTTTTTCGATGACGTCACGCCGGGCGACGAGCTGCCCGAGTTGGTGGTTGCCGTCGACGAGACTCAGATGTTCTTCTTCAGCGCGGCGACCTACAACGGCCATCGTATCCACTACGACAAGGACTGGGCCCGGGGCACGGAAGGCTACGACGACGTTCTGGTGCAGGGTCCGTTGCAGGCCGCGCTGCTGGCTCGAGCGGTCACCGACTGGATCGGCGGCCGCGGCCGGCTGGTCGAGTACTCGGTGCAGAACCGCGCAGTGGCGTTTCCCGGTCAGCCGCTGACGTTCGGCGGCACCGTCACCGGTAAGCGGGTGGATGCCGGCCGGGGCCTGGTCGATCTGGACATCGTCGGGCGGCGGGGTTCCGACATCCTGATGCCTGGCACGGCGACCGTGGAACTACCGCGGCGCCTTGGGGATTCCTGATGCGACTGGCCGGCGAAGCGGCGATCGTCGGGATCGCCGAGCTGCCTGCCGAGCGCAAGCCGACCCGCCCCGAACTGTTCACTCTCGACCAGTACGCCGCGCTGACGAAGCTGGTGCTCGACGACGCCGGGCTCGACGGGAGTGTGGTCAACGGGTTGATTTCGCACGGGCTGGCCGAATCGGACATGTTCGTGCCGGCAACGTTGTCCGAATACCTGGGACTGCCCATCGATTTCGGGGAGCGGGTCGACCTGGGCGGGGCGACCTCGGCTGCCATGGTGTGGCGCGCGGCCGTCGCGGTCGAGCTCGGGCTGTGCGACGCGGTGCTGGCCGTGCTGCCCGGTTCGCGTGCCCTGCCGCGTTCGGCCCGCCGGGCGCCGGTGGCGCCGAGTTGGTACGGGGCGTCGAGCAACAACTATGGTTCCCCGCAAGCCGAGTACGAGATCCCGTACGGCAACGTCGGGCAGAACGCCCCTTTCGCGCAGATCGCGCAACGCTATGGCGCACAGTATGGCTACGACCCGTCAGCCCTGGCGAAGATCGTAGTGGACCAGCGCACCAACGCCTGCGCACATCCGGGTGCGGTATTCCATGGCAAGCCGATCACCGAAGCCGATGTACTGGGCAGTCCGTTGATCGCCGATCCCATCCGCATGTTGGAGATCGTCATGCCCGTCCACGGCGGCACCGGGGTGCTGGTCGCCAATGCCGACCTGGCGCGCAAGGCCCGCCACCGGCCGGTGTGGATCAAGGGATTCGGTGAGCACATCTCCTTCAAGACCACGACCTACGCCAAGGATCCGATGGTCACCCCGATCGCTCGTTCGGCTCAGCGGGCGTTCGCGATGGCGGGACTGCACCCGGCCGATATCGACATCGCCTCGATCTACGACTGTTACACGATCACCGTGCTGATGACCCTGGAGGACGCCGGGTTCTGCCCGAAGGGCCAGGGCATGACGTGGATCAAGGAGCGGGACCTGACCTTCCGCGGTGACTTCCCGCTCAACACCGCCGGCGGCCAGCTGTCCTACGGGCAGGCCGGGATGTCCGGGGGTATGCACCACGTCGTCGACGCCACCCGCCAGCTGATGGGGCGCTCCGCGGCCGCGCAGGTGCCCGACGCCAACATCGCATTCGTCGCCGGCACCGGCGGCATCATGAGCGAGCAGGTGGCCCTGGTGCTGGGAGGCGACTGATGACCGAACCGATGCCGGTACCCGAACCCACCCCGGTATCCCAGCCGTTCTGGGATGGGTTGGCTGCGCACCGGATCTTGATTCAGTACTCGCCGTCGGCCGGCCGCTATGTGTTCTATCCCCGCACGCTGGCCCCCGGCACGCTGGCCGATGATCTCCAGTGGCGCGAGATCGACGGCGCCGCAACGTTGTACACCTATACCGTCGCTCGCCGACCCACCGGGCCACCGTGGGCCGAGGCGCTGCCGCAGCTGCCCGCGGTGGTGCAGTGGGACGTCGGTCCGCGGTTTTCCACCGAGCTGGTGGACGTCGAAGCCGCCGATGTCCGGATCGGAATGCGAGTCGCACCGGTGTTCTGCGACCTCCCCGGCGGCGGTATGACCCTGCTGCGCTACCGCCCCGCCGACGCATGATCGACACCGTCCAGAAGCTGCTGCGCGGTCGGCTCGACGACGACTCCGTCGCGGTGATCTCAGCGGACCGCAGCTGGACCTGGCGCGAGTATCTGACCGAGGCGAGCGTGGAAGCCGCCGCGCTGCTGGCGATGACCGATCCGGACCGTCCGCTGCATATTGGTGCGCTGCTGACGAATTCACCGGCTTACGTGCGGTCGATGGCCGCCGCCGCACTCGGCGGCTACGTATTGTGCGGTATCAACACGACTCGCCGCGGTGCGAGCCTGGTCTCCGACATCCGCCGGTCGGACTGTCAACTGCTGCTCGTCGACACCGACCACGCTGCGTTGCTCGACGGACTGGATCTCTCGGGGATCACTGTGCTGGACGTGACAGGCCCGCGATACGCCCAGGCGATCGCGGCCGCGGAACCCCTTGTCCCGCATGAGGTCAGCGGCACCGACCCGTTCATGATGATCTTCACCTCTGGCACCAGCGGCAACCCCAAGGCTGTGCCGTTCGTCCACGCGATGAGCGTCATGTGCGGCCTGAGCCTGGTTGCGCAGATGGACATCACCGCAGGCGACGTGTGCTACCTCGCGATGCCGCTGTTTCACTCCAACGGGGTGGCCGTTGGCTTTTCGGTTGCGGTGACCGCAGGAGCGGCGATGGTGCCGGTGAAGTTTTCGGTGTCGCGGCTGCTGGGCGACGTGCGCCGGTACGGCGTTACGTTCATGAATTACGTCGGAAAGCCGCTGGCCCTGGTGCTGGCCACCCCCGAGCAGCCCGACGACGCCGACAACCCGCTGCGCGTCATGTACGGCAACGAGGCCACCGAGCGCGACATCGCCGAATTCTCACGGCGGTTCGGTTGCCGCATCATCGACGGGTTCGGCTCCAGCGAGTTCGCCGTCGTGGTCGTCCGGGAGGACGGTACCCCGTCGGGTTCGATCGGCAAGGGCTGGGGCGGGGTGGCGATCTACCACCCCGATTCGGTAACCGAATGTGCCACAGCTGTTTTCGACGGGAACGGTGCACTGCTCAACACCGACGAGGCGATCGGGGAGCTGGTCAATACCACCGGATCTGGACCGTTCACCGGCTACTACAACGACCCAGCGGCGACGTCGGAACGTCTGCGCCATGGCATGTACTGGACCGGTGACCTCGCCTACCGCGACGCCGACGGCTGGATCTATCTGGCGGGCCGGACCTCGGACTGGATGCGGGTGGACGGCGAGAACATGGCCGCGGCCCCGATCGAACGGATCCTGCTGCGACTGCCGCAGCTCAATCAGGTGGCCGTCTACGCCGTGCCCGACGAACGGGTGGGCGACCAGGTCATGGCGGCAGTCGTTCTGCGCCAAGGACAATCGTTGACGCCGAGGCAGTTCGAGGCGTTCCTGGCCGAGCAGGCCGATCTGTCGCCGAAGGCCTGGCCGCGGTTCGTCCGCATCAACGACGACCTGCCACAGACCGCGACCAACAAGATCCTCAAGCGGGAACTGAGCGCTGCCGGGGTGACCGCCCAGGGCGGGGTTCTGTGGGAGCGGCCGGCTCGTTCCACCAGCTATCAGGTCAGCGCGCGAACATCAGCGCGCGCTTGACCTCCTGGATCGCCTTGGTGACCTCGATACCGCGCGGGCAGGCATCGGTGCAGTTGAACGTCGTGCGGCAGCGCCACACCCCGTCGACCTCGTTGAGGATGTCGAGGCGCTCAGCGGCACCCTCGTCGCGACTGTCGAAGATGAACCGGTGGGCATTGACGATCGCGGCAGGCCCGAAGTACGACCCCTCGCTCCAATACACCGGGCAGCTGGTGGTGCAGCAGGCGCACAGAATGCACTTGGTGGTGTCGTCGTAGCGGGCCCGGTCGGTCGGGCTCTGGATGCGCTCGCGGGTGGGCGGGTTGCCCGAGGTCATCAGGTAGGGCTTGACCGCGCGGTAGGCGTCGAAGAACGGCTCCATGTTGACCACCAGATCCTTCTCGACGGCCAGGCCGCGGATCGGCTCGATGGTGATGGTGAGCGGTTTGTCCTTCTTGGGTAATAGGTCGCGCATCAGGACCTTGCAGGCCAGCCGGTTCACGCCGTTGATCCGCATCGCGTCCGAGCCGCACACCCCGTGTGCGCACGAGCGGCGGAACGTCAGCGTGCCGTCCAGGTAGCTCTTCACGTAGATCAGCAGGTTGAGCAGCCGGTCGCTTGGCAGGCACGGCACCCGGAAGCTCTGGAAGCCGGCGGCATCGGGATCTTCGGGGTTGAACCGCGCGATCTTCAGCGTCACCATCACCGCCCCGTCCGGGATCGGCGGCAGCGCGGGATCTTTGCGCTCAGGTGCGATCGTCATTAATACTTGCGCTCCATCGGCTCGTAGCGGGTCTGCACGACGGGTTTGTAGTCCAGCCGGATGTCACTGAGAAGGTCAGCGCCTTCCTTGTACGCCATGGTGTGCCGCATGTAGTTGGTGTCGTCGCGGTTGGGGTAGTCCTCGCGGGCGTGCCCGCCGCGGGACTCCTTGCGGTTCAGTGCGCCGACGACGGTGACCTCGGCCAGCTCCAGCAGGAAGCCCAGCTCGATCGCTTCGAGCAGATCACTGTTGTAGCGCTTGCCCTTGTCATGCACCGAGATTCGGGCATAGCGCTCTTTGAGTGCGTGGATATCGGTCAACGCCTGCTTGAGGGTCTCCTCGGTGCGGAACACCGCGGCGTTGTTGTCCATCGACTGCTGCAGCTCGCTGCGGATGTCGGCGACGCGCTCGTTGCCGTGCTCGCTCAGAATGTCGGCGACCCAGTTCACCACCATGCCGGCCGGCGCATCCGGCAGGTCGACGAAGTCGTGGGCAAGAGCGTAGTTGGCGGCGGAGATGCCGGCACGGCGGCCGAACACGTTGATGTCCAGCAGCGAGTTCGTGCCCAGCCGGTTGGCGCCGTGCACCGACACACACGCGCATTCGCCTGCTGCGTAGAGCCCCGGCACCGTTGTGGTGTTGTCGCGCAACACCTGTCCGGTGATGGTGGTCGGGATGCCACCCATCACGTAGTGGCAGGTGGGGTAGACCGGCACCAGTTCCTTGACCGGGTCCACGCCGAGATACGTGCGGGCGAACTCGGTGATATCGGGCAGCTTGGCCTCGAGCACGTCCGCGCCGAGGTGACGCACGTCGATGTAGACGTAGTCCTTATGCGGTCCGGCGCCGCGGCCCTCCAACACCTCCAGCACCATCGAGCGGGCGACGATATCGCGCGGGGCCAGGTCGACGATGGTGGGGGCGTAGCGCTCCATGAACCGCTCGCCCTCGCCGTTGAGCAGCCTGCCACCCTCGCCGCGGACGGCCTCGGAGATGAGGATTCCCAGGCCGGCCAGACCGGTCGGGTGGAACTGGTGAAACTCCATGTCCTCCAGGGGAAGTCCCTTGCGGAAGACGATGCCCAGGCCGTCGCCGGTCAGCGTGTGGGCGTTGGAGGTGGTCTTGTACATCCGGCCCGACCCGCCGGTGGCGAACACGACGGCCTTGGCGTGGAAGATGTGGATGTCACCGGTCGCCAGCTCGTAGGCGATGACGCCGGTGGCCACCGGACCGCTCGGGGTCTGCGTCAAAGCCAGATCGAGGGCATAGAACTCGTTGAAGAACTCCACGTCATGTTTGACGCAGTTTTGGTAGAGCGTCTGCAGGATCATGTGGCCGGTGCGGTCGGCGGCGTAACACGCCCGGCGTACCGGGGCCTTGCCGTGGTCGCGGGTGTGCCCGCCGAAGCGCCGTTGGTCGATGCGGCCCTCGGGGGTGCGGTTGAACGGCATTCCCATCTTTTCCAGGTCGAGGACCGCGTCGATGGCTTCCTTGCACATGATCTCGACCGCGTCCTGGTCGGCGAGGTAGTCGCCGCCCTTGACGGTGTCGAAGGTGTGCCACTCCCAGTTGTCTTCTTCGACATTGGCCAGTGCCGCGCACATGCCGCCCTGAGCGGCGCCGGTGTGCGACCGCGTCGGGTAAAGCTTGGTCAGCACCGCGGTGCGCACCCTTGGGCCCGCCTCGACGGCGGCGCGCATACCAGCTCCGCCTGCGCCGACGATGACCACGTCGTAGCGATGTTCGGTAATCATTTTCGCCTCTAACAGTGTCGTCCGGTAGGCATGTCGTCTAGGAGATGTTCGGATCGAAGGTCAGCAGCACGTAGGTCCCCACCACCAGCACGATCAGCAGCGAGACCGCCAGCAGCGAGTTGAGCCAGAACTTGGTGGAGTCCTTGCGGGCGTAGTCGTTGATGATCGTGCGGATCCCATTGCCACCGTGCAGCTGAGCCAGCCACAACAGCAGCAGGTCCCAGGTCTGCCAGAACGGCGAGGCCCAGCGCTGGGCGACGTAGTTGAAGTCGATGCGGTAGACGCCGCCGTCCCACATCAGCCCGATGAACAGGTGTCCCAGCGCCAGGAAGATCAAGACGACGCCGGAGAACCGCATGAACAGCCAGGCGTACTTCTCGAAGTTGGGCATGCCGCCGCGGCGGCGCGGGGTGCGCGGATTGTCCAGCCCGGCCGGACGGTCGTGGCTGCGCTCCAGGATCGGGGCCGGCGGGCCGAGCCGGTTCTCGGGCGCGCTCACAGGAACCGCTCCGCCATGTGCATGCCGATGATCACCAGCGAAGGCACCATCACCAGCAGCCAGACGCCGGCCACCGCCCACAGCATCTGGCGCTGATAGCGAGGTCCCTGCCACCAGAAGTCGATCAGGATGATCCGTACGCCGTTGAGTGCGTGATAGAGCAGCGCGGCCACCAGGCCGATCTCCATCAGCCCGACGATCGGCGCCTTATAGGTCTCGACCACTTCGTTGTAGGCCTGCGGGCTGACCCGGACCAGAGCGGTGTCCAGGACATGGACGAAGAGGAAGAAGAAGATCGTCGCGCCGGTGATGCGGTGCAGCACCCACGACCACATACCGGGGTCGCCGCGGTAGAGAGTGCGCCGTCGTCGAGTCGACTTATCGCGCGGGCCCGGCACGACCGGTGCCGCTGTACTCATCAGCGCCTCCAACACCATCGTTGCTTTTGGGTGGACTCTAACGCCGTTTGTCCGGTGCAAAGAACTACCGTGCAGAGACAAGGGGCGGCTATGCGGCCGATTTGGGCCGGGTAACCACCGCGGGGCAACTCCGGTGAGGCGGTTGGTGAATGCATTCAGTATGGGTGTGGTGAGCGACACATGACAGCGGAAAGTGAATGGAAATCATTGCGTGCCAAGGCGATTGAGGCGTCCGCTCACGCATACGCGCCATATTCGGGGTTCCCGGTCGGGGCTGCCGCCGTGGTCGACGACGGCCGCGTCGTCACCGGCTGCAATGTGGAAAATGTCTCATATGGCCTAGGTCTCTGTGCCGAGTGCGCGGTGGTCTGCGCCCTGATGTCCGGCGGCGGTGGCCGGCTGGTCGCGGTGGCGGTGGTGGATGCCACCGGGGTGGCGTTGATGCCGTGCGGACGGTGCCGGCAGCTGCTTCTCGAACACGGCGGGCCCGAGCTGCTCGTTGATCACCCACATGGCCCGCGCCGACTGGCCGAGCTGTTGCCCGATGCCTTCGGTCCCGATGATCTGGCCCGGGTGGAGCGGGAAAAGCCGTGACGGAGTTCACATTCGATGCCCCGACGATCATCCGGGTCAAACGTGACGGCTTCCGGTTGACCGACGACGCCATCGACTGGGTGATCGACGCCTATACCCACGGACGGGTGGCCGATGAGCAGATGTCGGCGCTGCTCATGGCGATCTTCCTGCGCGGGATGGATCGCGGTGAGATCTCCCGGTGGACGACGGCGATGATCGCCTCCGGCGAGAAGCTGGACTTCAGCGATCTACGTCGCGACGGGCGCCCGCTGCAGACGGTGGACAAACACTCCACCGGCGGGGTGGGCGACAAGATCACCATTCCCTTGGTCGCCGTCGTCGCCGCGTGCGGTGCGGCAGTTCCGCAGGCCGCCGGCCGCGGTCTTGGGCACACCGGCGGCACCCTGGACAAGCTCGAGTCGATTCCCGGATTCACCGCCGAGATCACCAAAGCGCAAGTCCGTCAGCAGTTATCGCAGATCGGCGCGGCTATCTTCGCCGCCGGCGAGTTGGCGCCCGCCGACCGCAAGATCTATGCGTTGCGTGATGTCACGGGCACGGTGGAATCTCTGCCGTTGATTGCCAGCTCGGTGATGAGTAAAAAGCTGGCCGAGGGCGCCGATGCCCTGGTGCTCGATGTGAAGGTCGGCCGCGGGGCGTTCCTGAAGACCGAAGCCGAATCCCGGGAGCTGGCCGCCACGATGGTCGAGCTGGGGCTGGCCCAAGGGGTGCCGACGCGGGCGCTGTTGACCGATATGGACATTCCGCTGGGCCGCACCATAGGTAACGCCCTGGAAGTCGCCGAGTCCCTCGAGGTGCTGGCCGGTGGCGGGCCCGACGACGTGGTGGAACTGACGGTCCGATTAGCCGTCGAGATGCTGGATCTCGCCGGGATCGACGGCTGTGACCCGGCGCAGACATTGCGCGACGGCACCGCGATGGACCGCTTCCGCGCACTGGTCGCCGCCCAGGGCGGGGATGTTCACGCGCAGCTTCCGATCGGTGTCCATTCTGAGACCGTGACGGCACCGCGAGGCGGCACAATGGGGGACATCGACGCGATGGCAATTGGGCTGACGGTGTGGCGGCTCGGCGCTGGCCGGGCCTCCCCGGGCGAGCGCGTGCAATCCGGTGCCGGGGTGCGTATCCACCGTCGTCCCGGTGAACCGGTTTGCGCTGGTGAGCCACTATTCACCCTGTACACCGACACGCCAGAGCGGATTCCCGCCGCCATGGGCGAGCTCGACGGTGCCTGGACCATCGTCGACACATTTCAGGAGCGCGGGCCACTGATCATCGATCGGATCGCCTGATGCCCACCCCGCTGACGCTCGCGATGATCGGCCAGGCGCCCAAGGCGCTGCTGCACGATCACCTCGACGGCGGGTTGCGCCCGGCCACCGTCCTCGACATCGCCGAGCAGATCGGCTACGACGGGCTGCCCGCCACCGACGAGGCCGACCTGGCCGCGTGGTTTCGCACCGCGGCGCACAGCGGGTCGCTGGTGCGCTACCTCGAACCGTTCGCCCACACCGTCGCGGTCATGCAGACCGCCGAGTCGTTGCACCGGGTCGCCTTCGAATGTGTCGAGGACCTGGCCGCCGATAACGTCGTGTATGCCGAGGTCCGGTTTGCCCCCGAACTGCACATCGACCGCGGGCTGTCCCTCGACGACGTTGTGGACGCGGTGCTGGCCGGTTTCGCTGAGGGGGAGAAGGCCGCCGCGGCGGCCGGGCGCCCTATCGTGGTGCGCTGCCTGGTGACCGCGATGCGCCATGCGGCCCGGTCCCGGGGGATCGCCGAGCTGGCGATCCGGTTTCGGGACAAGGGTGTGGTGGGATTCGACATCGCCGGCGCCGAGGCCGGTTATCCACCGACGCGTCACCTCGACGCGTTCGAGTACATGCGAACCAACAACGCGCGTTTCACCATCCACGCCGGTGAGGCATTCGGTCTGCCGTCCATTCACGAAGCCCTGGCCTATTGCGGTGCCGATCGTCTCGGCCACGGTGTTCGGATCGTCGACGACATCGAGGTGCTGCCGGACGGGACGGCCCGATTGGGTCCGCTGGCCGCGATCCTGCGCGACAAACGGATTCCGTTGGAGATGTGCCCGAGCTCCAATGTGCAGACCGGCGCGGTGGACAGTATCGCCAGCCATCCGTTCGACTTGCTGGCCCGGCTGCGATTCCGGGTCACGGTCAACACCGACAACCGCCTGATGAGCGACACCACGATGAGCCAGGAGATGCTGCGCCTGGTCGAGGCGTTCGGCTACGGGTGGAGTGATCTCGAGCGGTTCACCATCAACGCGATGAAGTCGGCGTTCATCCACTTCGACGAGCGTCTGGCCATCATCGACGAGGTGATCAAGCCCCGCTACGCCGTGCTGATCGGCTGACACCCGCCTGGGGGCCGCCCTGTCACTGCCAATGTGTTTGCTCCGGCGCGGCATGGGGCGGTTCCCGCCGCGCTTATTTGTCGGTGTGGGCGTACGCTCCGATTCGCGGGCCTGCGCTCGCCACGAATTGCGTCGCCACCTCGTGATACATGTCCGGGTGTTCGCGCGATGTAACTTGGTGTGATGTCCAAGCGCGCCATTTTGAGGGGCGTGTCCGCGCATAGGCTCCTCACGGGCTTGGGTCGGATGATCGTTCGCCATCCTCTGCTGGTGATCGCTGCTTGGCTCGTTCTGGCTGGGGCCATGATGGCCCTGATCACCCCGTTGTCGGTCGTTTCGGCCCGCAACCCGCCGTCTTTCCTGCCCCAAGACGCTCCGGTGCTGCTCTCGGTCAAGAAAATGCAGACCGCATTTCACGAAGCCGACGCCGGTAATTTCGCGGCGATCATCCTCAGTAACGAGAACGGGCTGACGCCTGCCGACGAGGTTGCCTACCGAAAGATCGTCGACAAGCTCAAGGACGAGACCAAGAACGTCACGTCGATGCAGGATTTCGTGCGCACTCCGGAGCTGAAAGAGGTGATGACCAGCAAGGACGGGAAGGCATGGAATCTGCCGGTCAGCATGGCGGGCACCATGGGCGCGCCGGACGGCCAGGAGGCGTACCGCAACGTCATCAAGGCGGTCCAGGAGGCGGCGAAGGGGACATCGCTCGAGGTCAACGTGGTCGGTGGTGCCTCGACCATGGAGGATATGAACGCGATCGGTGCGCGCGATCAGCACATGATCGAGATCGCCACGGTTGGCCTCGTGTTCACGATTCTGCTGCTGGTGTATCGCAGCCTGATCGCGATGATGATGCCGTTGATCACCATCGGCATTTCGCTGGTGGTTGCTCAACAGGCCGTCGCCGGCCTCGGTGAACTCGGGCTGGGGCTCGGCCCGCAGACCATGATGTTGATGACCGGAATGATCATGGGCGCCGGCATCGACTACGGCGTGTTCCTCTATAGCCGCTATCAGGAACTCACCAAGGCCGGGCTGGCGTCGGACGACGCCCTGGTCGAAGCGCTGGCCACGATCGGCGAGGTGATCGCCGGTTCGGCGGGCACCGTCGCCATCACGTTCTTGGGGATGTCCTTCACCAAACTGGCGATCTTCTCCACCGTCGGCCCTGCCCTGTCGGTGACGATCTTCGTGGGCTTCCTGGCGTCGATCACCCTGCTCCCGGCGTTCATCGTGCTCGCCGGCCGGCGCGGATGGATCAAACAGCGACGTGACATAACCGGCCGATTCTGGCGGCGGTCGGGCGTGATGATCGTGCGCCGCCCCGTCCTGCTGTTGACCACCAGTGTGCTGATCCTGGGCGGGTTGGCGGCGACCACCATCAAGATGAACTTCAACTACGACGACCGCAAGAACCTGCCACAGGACTCCGCAAGCAACCACGCCTACGAGGTGATGGACAAGCACTTCCCGATCAGCAGCACGCTGCAGCAGTTCCTGTTCATCCAGTCGCCGAACGACCTGCGCAGCCCCAAGGCGCTGGCCGATATGGAGCAGATGGCCGCACGGGTCGCGCAGCTGCCCGATATCGACATGGTCCGCGGGATCACCAGGCCCACCGGGCACGTGCTCGAGCAAGCCAAGACCACTTATCAGGCCGGTGAGGTCGGCACCAAGCTGGGCGACGCCTCCAACCTCATCCACGCCAATGACGACAACCTCAGTTTGCTCTCGGGTGGCGCCGGAAAGATGGCCGACGTCCTCGGCCAGATCCGCAACCAAGTGGTGGGATCGATCGCCAGCGTTCGAGGGTTGACGAGTGCGCTGGACGCCATGTCGCAGAAATACGGCGGGTCCACGACGCTCGACCAGATCGACAAGACCGCCACGCTGGTGACCAGCATGCGGACCCTGGGCGACTCGTTGGGGGTCAGCATTCTGCGGGTTACGAGTATCAGCGACTGGGCCACTCCGATGGTCAACGCGCTGAATGTCAGCCCGCAGTGTGATGCGGATCCGGCCTGCGTCAACTCGCGATCAGACCTGCAGAAGATCGTCGACGTCAGTAACACCGATGCCGTCCACTCCATCGAGGCATTTGCCCGCGACTTGTCGGCGACCGACGGATCGCAGAAGCTCGACGATTCGGTTCACATGCTGAGCCAGAACGTGCAGAAGGCCACCGCGGCCGCTCGTGCGCTGGGTGTGGGTCAGCCGGGCGGGGTCGAGAAGAAGCTCAACGAGGCGGTTACGGGCGCCAACCAGCTTGCCGACGCGAGCCGCCAACTCGCGGTGGGTGTGCAGACCCTTGTCGACCAGACAAGGACTATGGGCTCGGGCCTGGATCAGGCCTCGTCGTTCCTGTTGGCGATGAAGCGGGAGGCGTCGGATCCGCCGATGTCGGGTTTCTACATCCCGCCCGAGGTCCTGACCATGGACGAGTTCAAGAAGGCCGCCAAGCTGTTCGTGTCCGAGGACGGCCATTCCGCGCGCTACCTGGTCCAGACGGCGCTCAATCCGTTCAGCACCGCGGCGATGGATCAGACCAAGACGATTGTCGACACCGCGATCGCGGCGACGCCCAATACGCAGCTGGCCGGTTCCGAGATCTCGATGCTGGGGTTCTCGTCGATCAACGCCAACGTCCGGGATTTCTATGACGCCGACTTCGTCTACATCCTCTGCATGACGTTGGTCGTGGTCTTTCTGATCCTTTTCTTGCTGCTGCGCGCGGTCGTCGCACCCCTGTATCTCGTGCTGTCGGTGGTGCTGTCGTACGGCGCCGCACTGGGCATTGGCGTCGTGCTGTTCCAGTTCATCCTTGGCCAGGAATTGGCTTGGGGTGTACCGGGAATCGCGTTCATGGTGCTCGTCGCCGTCGGCGCCGACTACAACCTCCTGCTGATCTCGCGGATTCGCGATGAGGCGAAATACGGTGTGCGCTCGGCAGTTATCCGCACTGTCGGTGCCACCGGCGGGGTGATCACCTCGGCGGGCCTGATCTTCGCGGCATCGATGATGGCGCTGACCGTCAGTAGCGTCCTCACGGCGGCGCAGATCGGCTTCGTGATCGGGGTCGGCCTGCTCCTGGACACCTTCCTGGTGCGCACCCTCACGGTGCCGGCAGCGGCCGTGCTGGTCGGCGACGCCAACTGGTGGCCCTCCAAACCGCCACGCGTCAAGCTCAAGGCCGCTCGGATGGCTGCCGCGACGGCCACGGCCTCAGCTGCGGCGACCGTGGCGGTACTCGACGAAGACCTCGAAGAAATGGCCGAAGACTTCGATGACGCGGAAGAGGACGAGCCTCTTACCGACCTCCACCCCGAAGTCGAATAGCTGAAGCCGGCAGCCACGGGGTGGCGCGGGCAGCCCAGCTGACCAGGTTGTCCGCCACGGCGTCCTCGAGCCGGTACCGGGTATTCACCGGGTCGGATCCAATCCCCGGGTCGCTGCGCTCCTGCCCGCCCGGCTTCCACAGCGACGAGATCACCTGGCTCAGCCCGTCGATGCGGAGCACGTTGAACTCGGAATCGTCTTCGAGCTCCATCGCGTTGATCGCCGCGTGGTGCGGAAGGTCGATCTTCATCAGCGTACCGAGCCCGTCGATGGCGAACCCGGTCAGTCCGGTGTCGTCTTGCAGGCGAACAAGCTTGGCGCCCTGAGCATTTGGGATCTCGTAGCCCATGGGGTGTCCGGTCAGGATGGCCTTGCTGCCGGTGACGACGAACGATCCTTCGCCCTGGCGGTACGGCTCGCGAACCTCGCCGGTAATTCCGCCGCGGAAGCGGTAGTTGATGTTGACGCCGCCTGGAACACGCTGACTGCGGGCCGAACTCGGCGGCAGGAGGCCCAGCCAGGATCGCAGGAGTGCCAATGCGTGGTAGCGATAGCCCATCTCGGACATCGAGATTCGGCTGACCTCGCCGAGCGCACCCGAGGAGATGGCGTCGCCGACCAGGCGGTACTGCGGCATGTTCATGAAGTCTTCGCCGATCCGGATCTGCGACCACTTCCGGAACTGAGTCAGTCGCGCAAGATCTTGGAGGCGCCCGACTCCTGGGGTATCGATCACCAACGCGGCCCCGGGTGCCAGGTGGGCGATGGACTTCAGCACGGCAACGTTGTTGGTCAGCGTCACCGACACCAGTGCGAGGTCGATGTCTCCCGGGCGCAAGACCCGTGGGTCCTCGATGGCCTCCACGCCCCATCGCTGTGCGGCGCGTCGTGCATTCTCATTCGTCCGAGAGTGGATTCCGACGACCTCGACGTGGGAACTCAACAGATTCAACGCCGGAAGGAAGGCGTTGCGAACTCGGTATCCGGACCCGACGACGAGCGCCCGCAGCCGGTTACTGGGCTGGGTCACACAACGCCCGCGGCGGCCAGCACTCGAAACCCGACGGTCTGGGCGCGGATATAAGTCGCCTGCGCCCGCGACAACTCGTTCTTCGTGGTCGGCGGCAGCGGGGTGCCAGCCGGAATCTCGCCGCGGTCCTGCAGCGGGGCAGTGCTTCCCACCCGGCGCTCGTCGATCAGGGCGAGCAGGGCCGGATCAGTCAGGTGCGCGCGGGCATCCTGAAACTCGGGCAACCCGATCCGGTCGTTCGGCAAGCCGGCGGGCTGGAACGAGACCTTCAGGACGCGCCGGCGCAGTGCACCGCGGTTGGGTGACGCACGGTGGAAGTAGGAGCGATTCCACATCGCTGCGGTGCCGATCGGGCCGACCAACTGCACCGCATCGCCGCCCGCGCGCATGCCGTTGTTGGGCCGGTGCGGGTAGAACTCGAACGCACCATCCCCCTCGCCGACCGGCGACAGCAGGATGAAGATGCTGATGAAGGAAGGGAAATCGGGGGTGTAGGCGCCGATCGTCTCGGTATCGCGGTGCCAGCCCAGCGGCTTGTCGCGGTGAATGTGCGGCCTGCCCTGATTGGCGGCGACCTCGTAGCTGTGGCAGTGGTAGAGCAGGGCTGACGGGTGGATGCCGGCGATCACCCGGCGGACGGGCTCGCTGAACAGCTCGGCGAATATGCCGGTCTCGGCCAGCGCATCGGCATTCGCATACGACCGTCGCTCACCGTCGGCTCCAGCGAAGATCGGATCGAGCCGGCGGTTCCAGTCTTCGACCATCTCAACTGGCCAGAGCCCGGTCAAATCGGCGATGCCCTGGTTTGCCAGCAGGTCAGGCAAAGTCAGTGTCGACGTCACCAGTGATACCTCCCTCAGGCCATGACGATCGGCCGCGGCCAGCGTGGAATTGAAATCCGCGATGCAACGCTACAGGCTATCGGCGCTGGCTGCGAGGGCCGGAAGTCACCTGCAACCGGAAAGTGACGCGGCGCCGGGCGTGGACTACTTGGCGAAGACGAACAGCCGGTGCTGGTACCCGTCGGCGTTTGCCCAGTTCTCTTCGTGCAGGCTCGAGTAGCCCCGCTCCCGGAAGAGTGACCGAACTTCCTCTTCCTGGTAGCTGTTCAACCAGCCTCGGCTGATCCGGTCGACGGCACCGAGCTTGGTGCGCCGGAACTGATCGTTGGTGTCGGGGCAGCCGTAGGAGATCACGCAGCGCGGTACGAATGTCGATAGCCAGTCGATCACCGCCGGCACGTCACGAAGGTACTCCAGGACCCCCATGGTCACGGCAACGTCGTAGGTGTCCTCGCGCAGCTCGGGCAGTGGGCGCTCGTTGAGGTCGCAGACGATCGTTCCCGGGCCCCGGTCGACGAGATCTGACGGTGTGTAGGTGCACGACGGGTCGAGGTGCTTTTCGAGGGTGCGGGTGCCCGCACCGAACTCGATTACCCGGCTGCCGGCCGGGATCAGCTCGGCGGCCCGTTGTGTCCGCGGCTCCCAGTCGGAGTACAGATTGCGGGTATCGGCCCAGCGCTTGTAGTCGGTCTTTTGGCGCAGTGCCGCGATGACCCCCAACTTAGGGATATGGACTCGGCTCACTGAATATTCACCCCAAGGCTCGTCGTTTTCAGAAGGCTAGCATTCTGCACTCTGGCGAAAGGAGGCGGTTTGCGGGAGAAGCTACGCCGGTGTCAATTCGTGACCTGCTGATTCGGGCCGGTGAACCGTTGGTTTACCCCGATTGTCCTCGGCGGTTGCTTCCCGGCCGGCCGTCTGGGTGCTGCGGTGGCCTCTGACGGACACGTGGCTGGGTGCGTTTGCTGATAGAGTCTTGCAGGCCTGGTCGGGGCAGGCGTGTTCTCTCGTCGTGCGTGGTTCTGACCGAGATGGGGAGTGGCCGACATGCGCCAAGCAGCTCGCAGCTCTGCAGTGGGAATCGCTGCACTGGCAGTCTTCCTGTCCGTGGCCCTGGTGTCGACTACGACGGCGGCCTTCAAGCTTCTACTCACGGGCACAACGGTTCTCGCGATGGGCGGCACGGGCCATTCGCTGTCCCCGGCGGAGGACACGAGCGAGTTCGTCCAGAACTACATCGCCACGGCGATCGGCAATTACGTCGCCCCCGCATCGACCCTGGCCACCGGTATCCCGTCGGGTCCCTACAACGGGGTCGGTGTTGTCACCCCTGAACAGTTCGCGCCGGACACCGGCACGTTGACCTTCGACCAGTCGGTGGCGCTGGGCCGGCAGAATCTGGATAACTGCATCAAGGGCACGTCGTGCAACTACAACACCGAGGTGGGTTCCGTCGCGCCGGCCCCCGGGGACGCGTTCGTGGTGTACGGCTTCTCGCAGAGCGCGACTATCGCAACGCTTGAAAAGCGGTCATTGGCGGCGGATTACGCCTACGGCGACGGTCCGGACGTCAGCTTCGTGCTGATCGCGAACGGCAACCGGCCGAATGGCGGCTTCCTGTCACGCGGGCCGGCCGGTGTCACCATCCCGTGGTTCCTGCAGTTTGGCGGGGCGACGTTCAGCGGCCCGACCCCGACCAATACCCAGTACGCCACCGTCGACATCGCGGCGCAGTACGACGGCTGGTCGGATTTCCCGATCAACCCGCTGAACCTGCTGGCGGTTCTGAACGCGAAGATGGGCATCGATTATCTACATCTCGGCGGTACCTACGACGACACCACTCTGACCGACTCGGGCGTCATCGACCAGGGCCAGTACGGGGACACCCACTACTACCTAATCTCGACCCCGGTGCTGCCCCTGCTCATGCCGCTGAACAACCTCGGGTCGCTCGGCCATGCGCTGGCCGACACCCTGGACGCTCCGCTGCGGGTGATCATCGAATCGGCCTACGACCGCAGCACAAGCCCGGGCAAGCCGACATCGTGGAACATCTTCTACTTCGAGAATCCGGTCAAGTTCGCCACTGATCTGGCCATCTCGATCCCGACCGGCTTGGACAACGGGATCGAGGACCTCTTCGGTGTCCGTCCGTTCCGAACGACGCGGCCAGGGCCCTATGGCGTCGGCGGCGCCGACGTCACCTACACCGACACGGAAACGACTGATACCGCCAGCGCCAGCTCGACGGAGACGACGTCGACGAGCACGTCGACCGGGGCCAGCACCGAATCGACATCCAAGGACTCGTCTTCGTCTTCGGCGTCGGCGTCGGCGTCGGCGTCGGCCACAGATTCCACGACATCGACGAGCACGAGCAACGGTGTTGGCCACTTCAAGCCGCACACGTCGACGACGTCATCGAAGACCGCCAGTGCGGCAGCGTCGACTACAAGCAGCTCCAGCTCGAGTTCAAGTACTTCCAGTTCGGGCTCGGGCTCGAGCTCGACTAAATCAACCCACAGCGGCGTCGGTTCCTCCAAGCGGGCCAAGGCCAGCGCGGGCGCGAGTTCCTAGCCGGTTAGCCGCGCGGCTATTCGCGACGCAGCCGCGACTCCACAAACCGCTCGATCTGTTCCCACTCCTTCACCGCTGCCGCGTACGGCCCGGCGGGGCGGGAGTTCTCCTCGGGATCGAGCACGTAATCGACCAGCTTGCCCAGCGGATGGTCCTGCGCCAGCAGCCGGTCGACGAGGTCCTCCTCGGAGTACTCGCCGACGTCGCGGACGAACTCGATGGCCAGCTCCAGCTGGTCGCGGTCGATTGCGTCAGGCCCGTCGGAGATGTCGTCGGACAGCCCGGTCAGTATGTAGATGTTGTCGTCGGTGACGTCGACCCGCAGTGAGCCGTCGGTGGCCGCGGTGTGGATGTCGTCGTAGGTGCTCAGGTCCGCCAGATCGTGGTCGCGCTGGTCGGCCAGCGAGCGGGCCAGCGCACGCTCCGATCCGAACACGCTGATCCTGCCGTTACGGCCGAGGAAGATCGGCCGGTCGTCGAAGTAGCAGCGCAGCGTGTACACCGTTCCCAAGCTGAGGGTGATGCGTACCGGGTCGATCCCGACCTCGGCCCAGAAGTCCGCGTCGCTGCCGAGCACCACGGCGTCCTGCGGGGCCCGCGCGGTGACGGTCTCCTCGGCGTCCGACTCGACTTCTGCGTCGTCGGTGGCGTCCTCGTCGGCCTCGGAGTCCACCGGCTCGTCGGTCTCGTCCTCGTACGGCTCGTCGAGCTCGTCGGCGGCCACCTTGGCGGCCCGCTCGTCGACCTCGGGGACGGTGATGACCTCGTCGATCGCGGACAGCACGCCGTCCCACCCGCGGCCGACGATCTCACCGACCACGCTCCAGCGCTTGAGGCCCGGCTTGCCGCTGAACTGCTCGATGCCACCGGAGAGCAGGCCCAGGTTGGGGTTGCCGTTGAAGAACCGGGTCACGGCCGGCAGCTCACACACCGAACCGATCGAGGAGACGACGGCCATGGTGTTGGCCAGCGCGGTCACCGACTCTTCGGTGGGCTTCTCGGACAGCAGTTCCTCGACGGAGATCAGGTCGACCTCGCGGTCTTCCTTCGGCTCCAGTTTGTGGGCGTTGGCCGCGGTCAGGTCCTCCCACGCCGGGTGATCGGCTAGGTCGTTGTCGGTGTTCGTGCGTACGAACGCGGCCAGGTCGGCCACCGACTCGAAGGCGAAGAGGTCCTCGTCCTTGCCGAGGAACGCCTCCCACTCGTCGCCGCCGTCGCGCCACCGGGGCGCCCACAATGTGTACAGGTCACCAGCAGTCACGCCGATGCGGACCGGAACGAGCTCAGCAGCCATGCCGCACAGCCTAACGACGCTTGCTGACGGGTAACCTGCCCCCCGTGGGGAGATGGGGTCGGGCACTGTCGATTGTGGCGGTGATCTGCCTGGCGATCGTCGCCACCCTGGGCGTCACCGGATTCGTCCTCTTCACCCGCCCACACGCCGATCCGCTGACCAAAGCCGACGCGGTCATCGTGCTCGGCGGCGACAATGACGGTCGTCTTCAGTACGGTCTGAGCCTGGCCGAGCAGGGCTACGCCGACACGGTTGTGCTGTCCAATGCCTATGGCGACAAACCGGCGGACCTTCATGATTTCGAGCAGGCGTGTGCATCCGGCACAGCGATGATCACCGTGCTCTGCTTCACCCCATCGCCGTACACCACCCGCGGTGAGGCAATGCACCTGGCTCGGCTTGCCAAGCAGCACAACTGGACTCATGTGATCGTGGTGTCCTGGAACTACCACATGGTGCGGGCTCGCTACATCTTCCACCAGTGCTTCGACGGCGACGTCACGATGCGGCCGGTGCCGCGCTCATATGACTTCACCCTGGTGCGCTGGGCATGGGAGTACGCCTACCAGTACACCGCTTTGATCAAGGCATTCGCGCTGGGCTGCGATCGGGCCGGATAGCTCACTACAGTTTCTGCGCATGGATGTGTGCGTGATCGACCACCCGCTGGCCAAGGCACGGCTGACCACCCTGCGCGACAAGCGCACCGAGAATCCCGCCTTCCGGTCCGCACTTGCCGACCTGACGCACATGCTGGTGTACGAAGCCACCCGGGATGCGCGCTGCGAGGACGTCACCATTGACACCCCGATCACCGAAACCACCGGCTCACGCCTGGCGGCGCCGCCGCTGCTGGTTCCGGTCCTGCGCGCCGGGCTCGGGATGGTGGACAAGGCGAGCGCGCTGATTCCCGAGGCCCAGGTGGGTTTCGTCGGTGTCGCCCGTGACGAGACCACCCACCTGCCGACGCCCTACCTGGAGTCACTGCCCGACGACCTGAGCACCCAGCCAGTCATGGTGCTCGACCCGATGCTGGCCACCGGCGGCTCGATGGCCTACACGATCGGACTGCTGCACGATCGCGGTGCGCGCGACATCACTGTGGTGTGCGTGGTGTGCGCACCGGAAGGCATCGCCGCGCTGGCGGAAGTCGCCCCGAACGCCCGCCTGTTCACCGCCACCATCGACGACGGCCTCAACGACATCGCCTACATCGTGCCCGGTCTGGGCGACGCCGGTGACCGCCAGTTCGGTCCGCGCTGACTACCAGTTCCGCACGGACTCCAGCAGCCTGTCCTGAACGGCCGCTGCGCGGCTGCGCGCGTCGGCTAGATCCGTGCTGACCGCCTGGCCAACCTCGGTGTAGCACTTGACTTTCGGCTCGGTTCCCGACGGGCGTACCACCACCCGCACCGAGGTCTGCTGATTGCCACCGGTGAGGAACACGGCATCGGCCTGCTCGGTGACCTGCACCGGAAAGCCCGCGAGCTCGGCTGGTGGAGCGGTGCGCAGCCGGGCCATCATCGCCGCGGCCTCGCTGGGGTCGGCGACCCGCCGGGAGACGGCGGCCGTGGTATGAACGCCGTGCCGTACTGCCAGTCGGTCGAGCGCGGCCGGGATCGAACTGCCCTGTGCGGCATGATGTGTCATCAGATCACAGACGAGTACAGCTGCGCTGATGCCGTCCTTGTCGCGGACGGCCGCCGGGTCGACGCAGTGGCCGATGGCTTCCTCGTAGGCGTAGACCAGGCGGTACCCGGGTAGTCCGGCGTCGGCGCGGGCGAGCCATTTGAACCCGGTGAGAGTCTCGACGTGCCGAGCGCCATAGTCGGCGGCGATCAACCCCAGCAGCTGCGAGGAGACCACGCTGCTGGCCACCACACTCGTGGCGGCCTGTTCGGGCGGCAGTGTGGACAGGATGTAATCACCTAGCAGCCAACCGGTTTCGTCGCCAGAGAGCATCCGCCAGCCGTCGCCGACAGGAATGCCGACGGCGCAGCGGTCGGCATCGGGGTCCAGCGCGATCGCGACGTCCGCTTCAACCTGCTCGGCCAGCTCCAGCAGCGCGTCGGCGGCGCCGGGTTCCTCCGGGTTGGGGAAGCTCACCGTCGGGAAATCGGGGTCCGGGGCGAATTGGCTTGCCACTGTGTGCACATCGTCGAACCCGGCGGCCTGCAGCGTGTGTACCGCGAGTTCGCCGCCGACCCCGTGCATTGCCGTCAGCGCCACCCGCGGTCGTCCCTGGGAGGTCCGCCGCAGCGTTACCGCGCGGGCGATGTAGGCGGCGATCAGGGTGTCATCGCTGGGCTGCGCCGGCATGCGGGCTATCTGGTCGGCAAGCGGTGCACTGGCGATTGCGGCCTCGATATCCCGGTCGGCGGGCGAGATGATCTGCAGGCCGCCGTCGAGGTACACCTTGTAACCGTTGTCGCCCGGTGGGTTGTGTGAGGCGGTGATCTGCACTCCGGCGGCGGCACCGGTGCTCCGGACCGCGAACGCGACGACCGGAGTCGGCACCGGATGCTCCCAGGTGATCACCGAAAAGCCCTGGGCAGCAAACACTTCGGCTGCCGCGACGGCGAACTGTGCCGACCCGTGCCTGGCGTCACGGCCCACCACGACGGTCGAGCCGCCCAGGTGCCGGTCGGTCAGCACCCGGGCCAGCGCCCAGCTGACCCGCAGCACCACCGCGAGGTTCATCGCGTCCGGGCCGCCGCGCACCGGCCCGCGCAGGCCGGCGGTGCCGAACGTCAACGGCCGGGCGAAGCGGGCGGCGAGCTCGGCGGGATCCAAGGCGGCCAATTCGGCGGCGGTGACCGGATCCGGGTCGTGGGCGATCCAGTCCTCGGGGGTCACGGCACCGATTGTGCCCCGCGCTCGGCGTCGGCGAGCTTGCGCAGTACCGGCGCCGTGAGCATCAGCAGATTGAGTTCCAGCTCGCAGAGGTGATCGCGCATGGACTCATACAACCAGGCGTCGCGCTGAGCCCGGTCGTGCAGCAGCAGGTCCAGCCCGCCACCGGTGAGCTCGATGAGCTGGCGGCGGCGGTCGGCGTCGTCGGGCCGGCGGGAGATCAGCCCGCGGGACTCGAGCTCGTTGATGCTGTCGGTCAGCGACTGGGCCCGAACCTGCAGCCGGGCGGCGATCTCGGCCGGTGTGGTCACCCCGGCCCGGCTCACGTCACCGAGGACCTCGAGCTGGCTGAGTGTCAGCCCGTTGTCCGGGCGGTGCCGGCGTAGCTGACGAGCCAGCGCCATCATGGCTTCCCGCAGCTCGGTGGCTGCGGCCGCTGGCGCGATACTTACAGTCATATTAGAAGTTATACCTTGTTAGTCAGTGATCAAGTTCGCGTGAATCGTAGGTAACGCCCGAGAGAAAGCAAGGGCATACTTGATATATGCGTTGGGCCTTGTTGGTGATCGTCACGATCGGGGTCACCGTGCCGCTGGACCGGCTCGATGTCCCGTCGGCGGCCTTGTTTGCTGCTCTGCTGGTCGGCATCGTGCTGGCGATTGCCCGGCTGGCGCCCGCCGGTGTGCCGCGCGTCGCGGGGCTGGCGGCCCAGGGGGTGCTCGGGGTCTACATCGGCACCATGGTGCATTCCGACGCGCTGTCCGCCCTGGGCCCGCACTGGCCGGTGGTGATCGGCGTCGGCGTGGTCACGCTACTGCTCAGCATCGGCGCCGGGGCACTGCTCGGATTGCACCGGAGCATCACTGCGCTCACCGGCGCGCTGGCGCTGGTGGCCGGTGGGGCGTCTGGTCTGGTGGCCATCGCGCGAGAACTCGGTGGTGACGATCGCGTCGTCGCCGTCGTGCAATACCTGCGAGTGGCGGTGATCACCGCGACGATGCCCGTCGTCGTCACCCTCGTCTACCACGCCGACAGGTCCTCGCATGCGGCCGCTGCGTCGCCCCAATCTCATTCGGCTCCTTGGTATCTGAGCCTGATGTTGATGATCGCACTCGTGGTCGCCGGATCCGTGGTGGGCCGGCTGGCGCGACTGCCCGGCTCCGGTCTGCTCGGCCCGATGGCGCTGACCATCATGGCCGAACTCGGCGGGTGGTCGTTCGGTGTGACCGTGCCCGCATTGCTGGTCTCGGCGTCCTACATGCTGATCGGCTGGCAGGCCGGGGTGGCCTTCACCCGCGAATCGCTGCGCGCGATCGAACGGTTGCTGCCTGCTGCGCTCGGGCTGATCGTGCTGCTCAACGTCGCCACCGCCGGCCTGGGCGTGGCGCTGTCGAAGATCGCAGGGATCAGCATGCTCGACGGATACCTGGCCACCAGCCCGGGCGGCATCTATGCCGTGCTGGCCACTGCGGTAGAAACCGGCTCGAACGTCACGTTCATCATCGCTACCCAGGTGCTGCGGGTGCTGCTGATGTTGTTCGCCGCACCTCTACTGGCCCGCGGTTTCGTGCGGCTGGCCTACAGGCGCGCCAGCACTGAGGCCAGCAGTGATCCCATTGCGGTGGCCGACGCCCGACCTGCGGCCAGCACCTCGTCGTGACTGAGCGGCTGGCCGGTCATCCCGGCTGCCAGGTTTGTCACCAGCGAGAACCCAAGGACTTCGGCGCCGGCAGCCCGCGCCGCGATGGTTTCGTGCACCGTCGACATGCCCACCAGGTCGGCCCCGAGCGTGCGGAGCATCCTGATCTCCGCGGGCGTCTCGTAATGCGGGCCCGGCACGCCCGCGTACACACCCTCGGTCAGGCTCGGGTCGACGGAGCGGGCCAGTTCCCGCAGCCGGGGTGAGTACGCGTCGACAAGATCGACGAACTGTGCCCCGATCAGCGGCGAGCGGGCCGTCAGGTTGAGGTGGTCGCTGATCAGCACCGGCTGTCCGACCTGGTACTCGGGTCGCAGGCCGCCCGCTGCATTGGTCAACACCACGATCTTGGCGCCGGCCGCCCGTGCGGTCCGTACCGGATGGACGACGGCCCGCAGGTCATGGCCCTCGTAGGCATGGATCCGGCCGAGCAGTACCAGCACGTTGTGCGACCCGAGCGGCACCGAAAGCACGCGTCCCCGATGCCCGAGTGCCGACGGGGGAGTGAAGCCGGGGATCGCCGACATCGGGATCTCGGCCACCGGCGTTCCCAGCGCCGCGGCCGCCGGCGCCCAACCCGACCCGAGGACCACGGCGACGTCGTGTCGCTCGACGCCGGTGTGCTCGGCGATCACCGCTGCGGCGTGCTCGGCGTCTGGACTCACAGCCTGCGAGCCTATCTGGCAATGCGATACTTCGTGGATGCCTACCGCCACCGCGTCGAGCCGCGTCGAGGACGTGGTGGCGGCGCGTCGGGGCGACTTGATCGAACTCTCCCACGCCATTCATGCCGAGCCGGAACTCGCGTTCGACGAGCACCGCAGCTGTGCCAAGACCCAAGCGCTGGTGGCTGAGCGTGGATTCGAGATCAGCGCGGCGCCCGGTGGTTTGGACACCGCGTTCCGGGCCGACTTCGGTTCGGGTCCGCTGGTGATCGGGATCTGCGCGGAGTACGACGCGCTGCCAGGTATCGGCCACGCGTGTGGGCACAACATCATTGCGGCCTCAGCGGTCGGCACCGCGCTGGCGCTGGCCGAGGTGGCCGACGAACTCGGGCTCACGGTGGCCCTGATCGGCACGCCCGCCGAGGAATCCGGCGGCGGCAAGGCCCTGCTGATCGAGGCGGGGGTGTTCGATGACGTCGCGGCCGCCGTCATGCTGCACCCCGGGCCGGTCGACATCGCCGCGGCACGTTCGCTGGCGCTCTCCGAGGTGATCGTGACCTACACCGGCCGCGAATCGCATGCGGCCGTCGCCCCGTATCTGGGTGTCAACGCCGCCGACGCGGTGACCGTCGCGCAAGTGGCGGTCGGGTTGCTGCGCCAGCAGATGGCACCCGGCCAGCTGGCCCACGGCATCGTCACCGAGGGTGGCTCGGCGACCAACATCATCCCCGGCCGGGCGCGGCTGCAGTACACGATGCGGGCCGTCGATACCGGCTCGCTGCGGGGGCTGGAAGCCAAGATGCGCGGCTGCTTCGCGGCCGGGGCGATCGCGACCGGATGCGAGCACGAAATCGCCGAAGCCGCACCGCCCTACGCCGAGCTGACCCCCGATGCGTGGTTGGCTGAGGTGTTCCGCGATGAGATGACGAAGATGGGCCGCAACCCGGTTCCGGCCGAGGTGGAAGTCGCAATGCCGTTGGGGAGTACGGATATGGGCAATGTCACGCAGCTGCTGCCGGGCATTCACCCGGTGGTCGGCATCGAATCCCACGGCGCGGTGATCCACCAGCCCGGTTTCACTGTCGCTGCGGCGGGGCCCAGCGGCGACCGCGCGGTCACTGAAGGTGCAATCATGTTGGCCCGCACGGTTGTTCAGTTAGCGCAGACGGCCATCGAACGGGACCGCGTGCTGGAGTTGAGGGACCGACGGGGGGAGGATCGCCGATGAGCATCGCCGACGCGTGCGAGTCCTGGCTGGCCGCGCATTTCGACGATCTTGTGCAGTGGCGCCGCCACATTCACCGCTATCCAGAGCTGGGCCGCCAAGAGTTCGCCACCACCCAGTTCGTCGCCGACCGATTGGTGGAGGCCGGGCTCAACCCCAAGGTGATGCCCGGCGGCACCGGGCTGACGTGCGACCTCGGCCCCGAGCACGCGCCGCGGATCGCGTTGCGCGCCGATATGGATGCGCTGCCGATGGCCGAGCGCACCGGTGCCCCGTACAGCTCGACGATGCCGAACGTCGCACACGCGTGCGGCCACGACGCCCACACCGCGATGCTGATCGGGGCCGCGACAGCGCTGGCGTCGGCGCCCGAACTGCCGGTCGGCGTCCGGCTGATCTTCCAGGCCGCCGAGGAATTGATGCCAGGCGGAGCGATCGACGCGATCGCGGCCGGCGCGCTGGTCGGGGTATCGCGGATCTTCGCGCTGCACTGTGATCCTCGGCTGGCAGTCGGCCAGGTCGCGATCATCCCAGGCCCGATCACCTCGGCGGCGGACTCGATCGAAATCGCGCTCCACTCGCCTGGCGGCCACACGTCGAGGCCGCACTTGACGTCGGATCTGGTGTACGGGATGGGCACCCTGATCACCGGGCTGCCCGGTGTGCTGTCCCGCCGGATCGACCCGCGGCACAGCACCGTGATGGTGTGGGGAGCGGCCAACGCCGGTGTAGCGGCCAATGCGATCCCGCAGACCGGGACCCTGGCGGGCACCGTGCGAACAGCCAGCCGGGATGCTTGGGTCGGCATGGAAAGCCTTGTACGAGAGACGGTCTCAGGACTGCTCGCCCCCCTCGGTATCGAGCACACCCTGCAGTACCATCGCGGTGTGCCGCCGGTGGTCAACGAGGAACGCTCGACGCAGATCATGACGCACGCCATTGAAGCGGTCGCTCCCGACGCGCTGGCCGACACTCATCAGTCTGGTGGCGGCGAAGACTTCTCCTGGTATCTGGAAGAAGTGCCCGGCGCGATGGGGCGCCTCGGGGTGTGGAGCGGTCGCGGGCCGCAGCTCGACCTGCACCAGCCGACATTCGACCTCGACGAGCGGGCGCTCGCGGTCGGGGTTCGCGTTCTGGTCAATATCGTCGAGCAGTCGGCGGGGTACTGATGAAGCTTCTGGTGACCGGCGGCGCCGGGTACGTCGGCAGTGTCTGCGCCACGGTGCTGTTGGAGCAGGGGCACGAGGTTGTCGTCGTCGACGATCTGTCGACGGGCAACGCCGACGCTGTCCCGGCCGGGGCGCAGTTCGTTGAGGCGGACATGGTCGAGGTCGCACCGAAACTGCTCGGCGACGGATCGTTTGATGGCGTGCTGCACTTCGCCGCGAAATCGCTGGTGGGGGAGTCGGTGGCGGAGCCGGAGAAGTACTGGCACGGCAACGTGGTCAAGACGCTGGCACTGCTGGAGGCGATGCGCGCGGCCGGCACATCGCGGTTGGTGTTCTCCTCGACCGCGGCGACCTACGGTGAGCCGGAATCGGTGCCCATCACCGAGGACGCGCCGACCAGGCCGACGAATGCCTATGGTGCCAGCAAGCTCGCGATCGACCATGCGATCACCTCGTACGCCACCGCGCATGGCCTGGCGGCGACCAGCCTGCGCTACTTCAACGTCGCCGGTGCCTACGCCGACTGCGGTGAGCGTCACGCGACTGAGACGCATCTGATTCCGCTGGTGTTGCAGGTGGCCACCGGCCAGCGACGCGAGATCCTGGTGTTCGGCACCGACTGGCCCACCCCGGATGGCACGTGCATCCGCGACTACATCCACGTGCGTGATCTGGCCGATGCCCACCTGCTCGCACTGCAGACTTCGAAGCCGGGCGAACATCGAATCTACAACCTGGGCAACGGAACCGGCTTTTCGGTCCGCGAGGTGATCGCCTGCTGCGAGCGGATCACCGGCGGGCCGATCGCGGTGCGTGATGTCGAGCGCCGGGCCGGTGATCCGGCTGTGCTGATCGCGTCGAGTGAGAAGGCCGTCACCGAACTCGGCTGGAAGCCGCAGCGCACAACCATCGACGAGATCGTCAGCGACGCTTGGGAGTTCACCCGCTCGCGTTGACAGGTACTAGCCGCCGCTGGTCCCAGGGCCGACGTTGCTGGCTGGGCGGGTGCGCAGGTCGTGTACGTACTCCGCTGGGGCGCCGGCGATCTCGGCGGCATCGGCCATCACGCCGATGTAGCGCGCCGAGGGTAGTCCACCCTCCCAGGCGTCCAGTACGTAGAGCCAGGCGAGCACGGGATCGGTTGTGGTGTCAGTGGATTCACATTCGATGCGGCACCTGATCTTCTTGTGGAAGCCCAGCTCCGAACCTTCCCAGCGGTCCAGGTTCTGCTCGTCGGCAGGCGTCATGTCGTAGAGCACCACGAACACCTTTTCGTCGGGATCCTCGACCAGGGTCGCCAGTGCGCCCTCCCAGCCGATGTCCTCACCGGCGAAGGTCAGCCGCCAACCGTGCAACCAGCCGGTTCCGGCCATCGGGGAATGCGGCGCGCGCTCCAGCATCTGTTCGGGATGCATGTTGGACCCGTAGGCGGCATAGAGCGGCACGGAGGAAAGCCTAGAGCGTCCCCACAGCGGGAGCGCAGCGAGTCGGGCGATTAGATTGGTCGCTGTGGCGACGCGGATCGTGATCATCGGTGGGGGGCCGGCCGGCTACGAGGCCGCGCTGGTCGCAGCGGGGCGGGCCGAGGTGACCGTGGTGGACTCCGATGGCATCGGCGGTGCTTGCGTTCTCTTCGACTGCGTGCCGTCCAAGACGTTCATCGCCTCGACCGGGGTACGCACCGAGCTGCGCCGGGCCTCCGGCCTGGGCTTCGACATCGGCATCGATGACGCCAAGATCTCGTTGCCCCAGATCAACAACCGGGTGAAGACCCTGGCTCGCTCACAATCCGCCGACATCGGCACGCAGCTGCTGCGCGAGAAGGTCAACGTCGTCGCGGGCCGCGGCGAGCTCATCGACGCCGTCCCAGGAATGGCGCACCACCGCGTGAAGGTCACCACGCCCAACGGCCAGGTCGGCGTCCTCAAGGCCGATGTGGTGCTGATCGCCACCGGCGCGAGTCCCCGCGTCTTGCCGAACGCGGCACCCGACGGCGAGCGGATCTTGACCTGGCGGCAGCTCTACGACCTTCCTGAGCTGCCCGAACACCTGGTGATCGTCGGGTCCGGGGTCACCGGAGCCGAGTTCTGCAACGCCTATACCGAGCTCGGCGTCACCGTCACCGTGGTGGCCAGCCGCGACCAGATCCTGCCGCATGAGGACAGCGACGCCGCCGCCGTCCTGGAAGAGGTCTTCGCCGAGCGCGGGGTGACGCTGGTCAAGAACGCCAGGGCTTCCTCGGTGCTCCGCACCGATGACGGGGTCAAGGTCACGATGGCCGACGGCCGCGTCGTCGAGGGCAGCCACGCGCTGATGACCGTTGGCTCGGTACCCAACACCGCTGGTCTGGGGCTTGAACGCGTCGGCGTCGAGCTCGGCGGAGGTAACTACATCCCGGTCGACCGGGTCTCCCGGACGGCGGCCTCTGGCATCTACGCCGCCGGCGACTGCACGGGGCTGCTGCCGCTGGCGTCGGTAGCAGCGATGCAGGGCCGTATCGCGATGTACCACGCACTTGGCGAGGGGGTGGCCCCGATTCGGCTGCGTACGGTGGCCTCAGCCACCTTCACCAGGCCCGAGATCGCCGCCGTCGGTGTCCCGCAAACTGCCATCGACGATGGTTCGGTGCCTGCCCGCACGATCATGTTGCCGCTGAACACCAACGCCCGGGCCAAGATGTCGCTGCTGACGCGTGGTTTCGTCAAGATCTTCTGCCGGCCGGCTACCGGTGTGGTCATCGGCGGCGTGGTGGTGGCCCCGATCGCCTCCGAGCTGATCCTGCCGATCGCTTTGGCGGTCCAAAACCGCATTTCGGTGACTGATCTGGCCCAGACGCTGTCGGTCTACCCGTCGTTGTCGGGGTCGATCGTCGAGGCTGCGCGCCGTCTGATGGCCCACGACGATCTCGACTAGCCTGGGGCGTTATGAGCGACCCGATCTCTAGACCGGGCACCGGTCAGACCTTTCTCGGACCCTTCGAACGTGCGCGCGCCTGGGAGCGACTGGGCAGCGAACAGTTCGACGTCGTCGTCGTGGGCGGCGGTGTGGTCGGTGCGGGCTGCGCACTGGATGCCGCGACCCGCGGGCTCAAAGTGGCCCTCGTCGAGGCACGAGACTTCGCATCGGGAACGTCGAGCCGTAGCTCGAAGATGTTCCACGGTGGGTTGCGCTACCTCGAGCAGCTGGAGTTCGGTCTGGTACGTGAGGCACTGCACGAACGCGAGCTGTCCCTGACCACCCTGGCGCCGCACCTGGTCAAACCGCTGCCGTTTCTGTTCCCGCTGACCAAGCGGGTGTGGGAGCGGCCGTACGTCGCGGCGGGCATTTTCCTCTACGACCAGCTCGGTGGCGCGAAATCCGTTCCAGCGCAAAAGCATTTGACGAAATCCGGTGCACTCCGGCTGGCGCCTGGTCTCAAGCGCAGTTCGCTGGTCGGCGGTATCCGCTACTACGACACCGTCGTCGACGACGCCCGGCACACCATGACCGTCGCACGAACCGCCGCCCATTATGGCGCGGTGGTGCGCACGTCGACTCAGGTGGTGAAGCTGCTACGCGAGGGCGACCGGGTCATTGGGGTGACGATCCGGGATTCCGAAGACGGCTCGATCACCGACGTTCGCGGCCACGTGGTGATCAACGCCACCGGGGTGTGGACCGACGAGATCCAGGCGCTGTCCAAGGAGCGCGGCCGGTTTCGGGTGCGGGCGTCCAAGGGTGTGCATGTCGTGGTGCCGCGGGATCGCATCGTGTCCGAGGTGGCGATCATCCTGCGTACCGAGAAGTCGGTGCTGTTCATCATCCCGTGGGGTACGCACTGGATCATCGGCACCACCGACACCGACTGGAACCTCGATCTGGCGCACCCGGCTGCGACCAAGGCAGACATCGAGTACATCTTGAGCCACGTCAACACCGTGCTGGCCACGCCGCTGACCCACGATGACATCGACGGTGTGTACGCCGGGCTGCGGCCGCTGCTCGCGGGGGAGAGCGAGGAGACCTCCAAGCTGTCGCGCGAGCACGCGGTGGCGGTGCCCTCGCCGGGGCTGGTCGCGATCGCGGGTGGCAAGTACACGACATATCGGGTGATGGCCGAGGACGCGGTCGACGCGGCGGCGGAGTACATCCCGGCCCGGGTGGCACCATCGATCACCGAGAAGGTGCCGCTGATGGGCGCGGACGGATACTTCGCGCTGATCAACCAGACCCAGAGCGTGGGGGCGGGGTATGGCCTGCATCCCTACCGGGTGCGGCACCTGCTGGACCGGTATGGCTCGCTGATCGGCGAGGTGCTGGCGCTGGCCGCCGACAAGCCAGAACTGCTCGAGCCGATCACCGATGCGCCGGTGTATCTCAAGGTGGAGGCCGCCTACGCCGCCGCCGCCGAAGGGGCGCTGCATCTCGAGGACATCCTGGCCCGACGGATGCGGATCTCGATCGAATATCCACACCGCGGGGTGGACTGCGCTGCCGAGGTCGCAGGCGTGGTCGCGCCGATCCTGGGCTGGAGTGAGGCTGACTGTGCCCGCGAGGTCGCGACGTACATCGCGAGGGTGGAGGCCGAGGTGCTATCGCAGACCCAGCCCGACGACGAGTCGGCCGACGCATTGCGAGCGGCCGCACCGGAGGCGCGGGCCGAGATTCTCGAGCCGGTGCCGCTGAATTGAGGCGACGGCGCCCGGCACCACTCCCGGATCGCGACGGTGTGGGCCCGGCGCGGGTGCGTCTGCGCGGCGGGGCGGTGCTGGTGGAGCTGGCTGACCGGTTCGGTGATGGTGCCGCCGAAAAGGTGTTCGCCGGCGAGGTGGTCGACGCCGACGGGGCGGTGATCACCCCTTCCACCGTGCTACCGCCCGGCGCGCACGTCTACCTGTACCGAGAGCTGCCCGACGAGGTGGTGGTGCCGTATCCCATCCCGGTGCTCTGCCGAGACGACAACATCGTTGTGGTGGACAAGCCGCATTTCTTGGCGACTATGCCGCGCGGCGGGCATGTCGCCCAGACGGCCTTGGTGCGGTTGCGTCGCTCGCTCGACCTACCGGAGCTCAGCCCGGCGCATCGGCTGGACCGGCTGACCGCAGGGGTGCTGCTGTTCACGGTTCGCCGAGAGGTTCGGGGTGCCTACCAGACGCTGTTTGCCCGCGGGCTAGCGCGCAAGACGTACTTGGCTCGGTCGTCTGGTGTGACTTCGGTGGCGTTGCCGACTGTCGTGCATAGTCGAATCATCAAGCAGCGCGGCCAGTTACAGGCCATTGAAGAGCCGGGTGAGCCGAACGCAGAGACATTGGTGGAGGCGCTGGGCGACGGGTGTTATCGGCTGAGTCCGCGGACGGGACGTACGCATCAGCTGCGGGTGCACATGGCGTCGCTAGGTCTGCCGATCGACAACGACCCGCTGTATCCGCGGGTGCTCGACGTCGCTGCTGACGATTTCTCCGCGCCGCTGCGGTTGGTGGCGCACCGGCTGGAGTTCGAGGATCCGTTCACCGGGGAGCTGCGGTCGTTTGTCAGTCGGTCAGGTGCCATCGGGCCCTAGTCGTCGTGTGTGAACTGCGTCACGCTGTTGGTATGGACGATGATCATGAACTGGTGTTGGTGGCCGCCTACACCGATCTCGACCGAGCCCGCGCCGATTTCCATGATCTCGGCAAGCGGATCAAGCACGGTATGGAGTTGCGCGCCGCCGCACTGGTCACCAAGGATGCCGACGGGCACCCAGAGGTCGTTGAGGCCGAGAATCGGCACGGCCGGGTCGCACTGGGGGTCGGCGCGAGCCTGGGACTGCTGGTTGGCATGTTGATCCCGCCGATCGGGCTGTCGGTACTGGTCGGCGGTGCTGCGGCAGCGTTGGTCGCGGCGGTCGCCGAGCACGAGCTGCGGATCGGGCTGCGGCACGAGGTCGGGGAGGCTCTGGAAGCTGGCACCGGTGTGGTCATCGCCGTCGTCTATCCGAACGGGCGGATCCCGGTTGAGATCACTCTGTCGCACGCGGCGAAGATCGCGGCGCTTCGGATGGACAAGTCCACGATCAACAGCATCGAGAAGACGGTCGCCGAGGCGATGGCCGGTGCCGACCATCCGATCACCGCTGGCACGACGGGCACCAATACGTGACGCGCTCTGAGTCGGAGGACTCGGCGCGAAGGATCGCTGTGCCGCAGCGGTGGCACGGCTCGCCGGCTCGGCCGTAGACCCAGAGTTCTTGCCCGCGTCGGCGGTTGCCGGTGGTGGTGCGGTCGAAGCGGGCACGATTGGCCCACAACATTTTTTGCGCCTGGTTCACGACCCGCAGCGGATCGGTGAGGCTGCTGACCGGGCTGATCGGCAGCCGGCCGAACACGAAACACAGCTCGTTGGCGTAGACGTTCCCGACACCGGCCAGGTTCCGTTGATCGAGCAGTGCGGCGGCGATCTGCCGGTCGGGATCCTTGGTCAGATTGGCCGCAGCCAGCTCCGGATCCCAGTCGTCGCCGAGAAGGTCGGGCCCCAGGTGTGCGACGACGTCCATATCGTTGTCCCGGTCGAGTACCTCCAACACGCCCAGGTCGATACCGAGTGCCTGAATCATGGCGGTTTCCAAGATGATTCGGATCTTGTGAGCCTGCCGCGCCGGTTTGCCCCGGGGTCCCACGCGCCAGGCGCCATCCATCTTCAGGTGTGAGTGGATGCTGGCCGGGCCCACCCGGATGAACAGGTGTTTGCCGCGACTGACTACCTCGTCGACGGTGTTGCCGCTGAGATCCACGGTGGCGTAACGCGGTACGCGGATATCGCAGCGGGTCAGCGCTTTACCGACCAGCGCGTCGCGCAGGTTGGCGGCGGTGTGGAAGACGGTGTCGCCCTCGGGCATGGTTCCAGCCTAGAAGGGCGGTGGATGGGCAGCGGCTCTGGCTTCGTTGAGCCCACGTTCCCACCGGATTCGATACTCCCGCTCTTGGGTTCGAGTTCTCCGGCGGGCCGGCATCATCAATCCGCGCCCGGGCCCGCGTGCCTGGGGTGGCGGGTCCGGCAGGTTCAATTCTTCGCTGCGCGCGAAGAGCTGCGGAAAGAACAGTGCGCCGCCGGGTTTGGCGGTGTACGTACGACCCGATGGGGACGTCCAGATGACCGTGCCGTCGGGCAGTTGACGGTCAGCCCAGCCACCCTGGCCTGCATAGAAGGTCTTCAAGAGATGATGCGCCCGGCAGAGCAGCTTGAGGTTCGATGGGTGCGTCGGTCCAACCGGGTAGGGCACCGTGTGGTCGATGTCGGCAATATCGGCCGGGCGGTCACACCCGGGGAACCGGCACGTCAGGTCGCGACAACGGATGAACTCCGCTAAGGCGGTCGACGGCCGGTAGTGCGGTTCGGCGCTCAACTCCTTGCCGCCGATCACGGGTCGCAACGTGGCTCGTGCGGCCAAGGCTCGCACGGTTTCGGCGGGAATCGCGCCGTAGCCGGGCAAGAGTGCTGGGGCGTTGCCCTCGCCGGTGACAGTCTTCGCTTCGGCGACAAGGTGGATGACGATCTGTGCCGGCTCACATTGCGCACCCGATTGGGCGGGGCATTCGCCGGAGCCGCAATCACAGGTCATCGTCGAAGTGCCAGTTATCAACGAGCCCAGCGCATCGGCCCGGCGCTGGCGGGCAGTTCGGGAGTCGTCCCGGCACACCGTCGCAGCAAGTTGGTCTAGCCGCTGGTCGAATGCTGCGCCGTCGGCCGCGCGAACCCGGGCCCAAATCTCGGCCATTCCGTCATTGCCGGGCATGACCTCGACATGCCGGTCTTCGTCGGCGTTGCGCGCGGTGCGCACGGCATGGGGATCGAGCTCGATGATGAACCAGTCGATGATCTCGGCGATTTTCTTCCGCGAGAACGCGTTCCACTGTTCGGCATTCCCTGTAATTCGCTCGTCGATGGCGCCGAGAATGGCTGGGTCGCGAACCAGTCCGGTACGAAACGTAGCGGCCACCACGATGCGGAACTCAATCGCACCCGAGGCGAACAGTGCGCCCAACTTCGGTAGCCGCTCAATGAGCTGCAGCCCATAGTCCATTTCATTTGATGCGCGGCCGCGGCTGACTCCCAGCTCGGCGGCCACTTCAGCGGCGACCGCCTCCCAATTGTCGATACACCACTGGGCACGCTCGGCCGCGTCGACTCGACTCATCCTGCGCTGACACAGCCGGCCTGCCGCCAGCACCCGATGGGCGATCCCCAACCGTTCAGTGCGCTGCCCCTGGCGCATGGCGTCCAGGAGGTCGGCATCGTTCGATCGTTCGAACATGTGTTCTACACTACGCGTCGGGGGTGACAAGTTTCGACGACGTTTCTGGGTGCGTCACCTGTTGCAGTCCCGCAGGTCGATCATCGATCCCGGCGGGGCGCCGGCAATCTGACGGCGATCCGGGCGGTCAACCTGGGGCCTAGTTCGGCCGGCTACCGATCCCAATATCTCAGCGCAGCCGGAGTCCCCGGGGCGTGCGGGAGAAACCGGCGTCGACCAGCGCGTCGGCTGTCGTCTTACGGCCGGGATGCGCGGCGGCCTCCAACACCGACACTCCATCGAGCTTTTCGACCAGCACGCCGCCAATGCGGCCGCTACTGACCAGCTCGGCCAGCGTTCCCGCCGCGGCACGCTGCGCCTGGCCATCGGCACTGAAGTTCACCAGCGATCGCCCACCCCGCTCCAGGAACCACACCAGCTCACCATCCACCAACACCACCAGCGCACCCGCCTTGCGCCCGGGCCGATGGCTGGCATCGGTATCGGCGCGAGCGGGCCACGGCAATGCCGCGCCATACGGATTGGCCGGGTCGGCCGCGGCCAGCACAACCGCGTGATAGTCCGGGCGTTCGGGATCCACCCCGTCGAGGTAGGTCCGCAGCCGGTCCACCGTCGATGCCACGGCGAACTGCGCCCCACCAAGAGATTCCACGAAATAGCCGCGCTGGCAGCGCCCCGCCTCTTCGAACCCGGTGAGTACCTTGTACAACGTCGCGAATCCCCCCGGCACACCTTCGGCGGCCGTCGCGCCCTTGGTCAGCACACCGTGGCGGTTGAGTAAAAGATCAGCGGAGAAGTGCGCTCGCAGAGTCGAATCCGGCTCGCGGATCGGAAGTGCCGACCATCGGCCGGCGACGGTCGAATCCACCGCTCGAGTCTGCGGATGCGCCACCGAATACCGGCTCAGTCGCGGCGCGCGCCGCTGCCGATGCGCAGGCGCGGCCGGACGACGGGTGCCCGGCTTACGCCCACCGGCCAGCATCGCGCGCACTGGGGCGAACGTGTCACCGGTGACCCAGCCGGCCCAGATCAGATCCCACAGTGCAGCTTTGAATGCCTCTTCGGATCCGCCGACCAGCTGCCGGAAGAAGAACGCGCCACGGGCTTCGCCGGGCTCCCCGAGAACCTCGAGTATCGCCCGGTGGACATCAGTGAAATCGATTTCGGCCGGCGCCGCGAGCGTCAGCGGTGCGGTCTCTGCGTGATGGAACGCGATCCAACCGTCGCTGCCCGAGATCGAGCCGGCCCCCGACCAGGTGACCTCACCAGAGGCCAGCAGCTCGTCGAGCATTGCCGGCTGGTAGTCGCGCACCCGCGGCCCGAACACCAGCGGTTCGACCGCGGAGGCCGGCAATGGCACCCCGGCCAACTGGTCGATCACCGCGGCCAACCCGTCGACCCCCGACGTAGCCGAGCTGCCGACCTGCTGCCACGCCGGCAGGAAGCGGGCATAGGCGGCCGTGCTCACCGGTTCTACCTGCGCACGCAGCGCGGCCAACGAGCGACGACGCAGGATGCGCAGCACCTCGACGTCGCACCACTGATCTGCGTCCGGACCGGCGACGAATTCGCCTCGAATAAGCTTGCCATCCACCGCCATTCGTCCCAGGACGTCGGCGGCGATCCGTAGCCCGAGCCCGAACCGGGTGGCGGCCTCGGTGGTGGTGAACGGTCCATGGGTACGGGCGAACCGGCCCATCAGCTCGCCGAGCGGATCGGCCACCGCCTCGGTGAAACTCGCCGGCACCCCGACCGGCACCGCGACGCCGACCGCGTCACGCAGCCGCCCGATGTCCTCGATGCTGGCCCACCACGACTGGCCGGCATAGGTCAGCGGTAGCGCGCGTTTGGCCGCGTACAGGCCCTCGAGCCACCCGCCGATATCGCTGGCGGTGCAACGCTGTGCGATCTCGGCTTCGGTCAGTGGGCCGAGCAGACGTAGCAGGTCGGCCACCCCCTCGGCGTCGCGGGCTTTGCGATCCTCGGAAAGGTGTTGCAGCTGGCGCGATGTGGCCGCGATGACGTCGGGGTCGAGCAGTTCCCGCAGCTCGACGCGGCCCAACAGCTCGGCCAGCAGCGTGCTGTCCAGGGATAGCGCGGCCGCGCGCCGTTCGGCCAGCGGGCTGTCGCCCTCATACATGAAGGCCCCGACGTAGCCGAACATCAGCGACGCGGCGAATGGCGACGGCGTCGGCGTCTCGACTTCCACCAGCCGCACCCGTCGCTGCGCGATCCGGCCCATCAGCTCGGTCAGCGTCGGAACGTCATATACGTCCTGCAGGCATTCGCGCACCGCTTCCAGCACGATCGGGAAATCGGGGTATTTGCGTGCAACGTCGAGCAATTGGGCCGCCCGTTGACGCTGATGCCATAGCGGCGAGCGCTTACCGGGATTGCGCTTGGGCAGCAGCAGCGCGCGCGCCGCGCACTCCCGGAACCGCGACGCGAACAATGCCGAACCACCGACTTCGGTGGTGACCAGCGGCTCGATCTCGTCGGGGGAGAACACGAACAGGTCCGCCCCGGGCGGAGCGTCCTCGGTGTCGGGCAACCGCACCACGATTCCGTCGTCGGAAGCCGTCGGTTTCTCGTCGATTCCGTAGCGCTCCAACAGGCGGCGGCTCACCGCCAGAGCCAGCGGCCCGTGCACCTTCAAGCCGTACGGCGAGTGCAGCACCACCCGCCAGTCGCCCAGCTCGTCACGGAACCGTTCCACCAGCAGGGTGGTGTCGCTGGGCACCGTGGCGGTGGCGGTGCGCTGATCGTCGAGCAGCTTCCAGAGATTCTCAGTGGCATAGTCGGCGAAACCCAGATCACTGCAGCGCTTTTCGAAGTCATCGCGGCCCAGGCCGGCCAGCTCGCCGGTGAACTTGCCGATCGCCTGGCCCAGCTCGGCGGGCCGGCCGCTGTCATCACCGCGCCAGAACGGTAGCCGGGCCGGTTGCCCGGGCGCGGGGATGACCAACACCCGATCGTGGGTGATCTCGGTGATCCGCCAGCTGGTGGCGCCGAGCGAGATGACATCGCCGGGCCGCGACTCGTACACCATCTCCTCATCGAGTTCACCCACCCGCGAGGGCTTTTCGGAATCAGTGGCCAGGTACACAGTGAACATGCCACGGTCCGGGATCGCCCCGCCGGACGTCACGGCCAGCCGCTGCGCACCCGGGCGGGCGGTCAGCGTGCCGGTGTCCCGGTCGTAAATCAGCCGCGGGCGCAGCTCGGCGAAGTCGGTGGAGGGGTACTTGCCCGACAGCAGGTCCAGCGTCGCCTCGAACGCGCTGCGCGGCAACGTCGCAAACGGTGCGCTACGCCGGACCACATCGAACCATTGCTCGGCGTTGATCGGCTCCAGGGCGCACGCGGCGACGGTGTGCTGGGCCAGAATATCGAGCGGATTGGTGGGCACCCGCATGGTCTCGATCTGTCCGGCAAGCATGCGTTGCACGCTGACCGCGCATCCGATCAAGTCGGTGCGGTGTTTGGGAAACAACACGCCACGCGATATTTCGCCGACCTGGTGTCCGGCGCGGCCGATGCGCTGCAATCCGCTGGCCACCGACGGCGGAGCCTCCACTTGGATCACCAGGTCGACGGCACCCATATCGATGCCGAGTTCCAGGCTCGACGTCGCCACCACCGATTTGAGCCGCCCGCTCTTGAGATCGTCCTCGACGAGAGCGCGCTGCTCCTTGGACACCGAGCCGTGGTGGGCGCGGGCCAACAGCGGCTCGGCGCCGTAGGTTTGGCCGCTGCCCATGATGTGGGCCGGCGGCCCGCCTGGCACCTGGCGGTTGGGTGGTGCGTCCAGTTCGATACCCGAGCGCTCGGCGTGAATCTCGTTGATACGGGCAGTGAGTCGCTCGGCGAGCCGCCGGGAATTGGCGAACACGATGGTCGAGTTGTGGGCCTCGATGAGGTCGACGATGCGGGCTTCGACATCGGGCCAGATGGAATTGTTGTTCGGCGCGGCCATATCGGGTACGGGCACCTGCACGGCCAGCTCGAATGTCTTGGCCGCCGGCGGGGCGACGATGGTGGTCGGCCTGGTCGCGCCGGACAAGAACCGGGCCACCTCCTCGGGTGGGCGGACCGTCGCCGAGAGCCCGATGCGCTGGGCCGGGGTCTCCAGCAGCGCGTCGAGCCGCTCGAGCGACAGCGCCAGGTGTGCGCCGCGCTTGGTGCCCGCCACGGCATGCACCTCATCGACGATCACGGTCTGCACGCCGGTCAGCGTTTCGCGGGCTGCCGAGGTCAGCATCAGAAACAGTGACTCCGGCGTGGTGATCAGGATGTCGGGTGGCTTGGCGATCAACTCGCGGCGACGGGCCGGCGGGGTATCGCCGGAGCGCACCCCGACGCTGATCTGCGGGGCCGGCACACCGTCCCGTTCGGCGATGCGGGTGATACCGGTCAGCGGGGTGCGCAGGTTGCGCTCGACGTCGACGGCCAGCGCCTTGAGTGGGGAGATGTAGAGCACCCGGGTGCCCTTCACGTCGGGTTCGTGGGCTAGCCGGTCGATCGCCCACAGAAACGCCGCCAACGTCTTGCCGGACCCGGTCGGGGCGACGACCAGCGTGTTGTCGCCGTCAGCGATAGCCGACCAGGCGTTGGCCTGCGCCGCCGTCGGCTCAGCGAAGGTGCCCGTGAACCAGCGCCGGGTCAGCGGACTGAACCGGCCCATCGGATCGGCGGGGCTCATGTCTCCAGACTGCCAGGGGGCACCGACAACCAGGTCTGTGCTGCCTTCTTTTCCCGCAAAAGTCCTTGACCAGCCCTACCCTTTAGCTGATCGGGCCGCGAGGGCTGTGGGTTCGGGGGTGAAGTGACGTCGGCGACGGCAATGTGTCGGTCCTGCGGGACGAAGGCACCGGCAGGTGCCCGGTTCTGCGGTGCCTGCGGGGTGCGGCTGGCGACTGACACCGATGCCGCGGAGTACAAGCACGTGACGGTGCTGTTCGCCGACGTCGAGCGGTCGATGGATATCGCGGCCGCCCTGGACATCGAGCGGTTGCGCGAGGTCATGACCGAGCTGGTGGAACGGTCGACGACGGTGCTGCGCCGCTACGGCGGGACCGTGGAGTTCAACGGCGACGGGGTCATGGCGCTGTTCGGCGCCCCGGTGGCGTTGGAGGACCATGCGTTCCGGGCCTGCATGGCCGCCCTGGAGGTCCAGGGCGAGGCGGCCCGGCTGGCGGCCGAGGTGAAGCAGCGGGACGATATCGACTTCCGCGTGCGGGTGGGTCTGAATTCCGGGCGCGTGATCGCCGGGGAGATCGGGTCGGGGGCGTTCGGATACCGCGCGATCGGCGAGACGGTCGGGTTCGCGCAGCGGATGGAATCCGTGGCGCCGCCGGGTGGGGTGATGCTGTCAGAATCGACCGCCCGCCTCGTCGAGGACCTGGTGATGCTGGGCGGACTCGATCAGGTGCGGATCAAGGGAGCCGATCAGCCTGTTGCGGTGCGGCAGCTGCTGGGCATCAGGCCACGCAGTGGTGGGATTGGCCGCGTCCAATCGAGCCTGGTCGGTCGCAGCGACGAGATGGCCGCCATCGAGGCGGCACTCGATTCCGCAACCGACGGGCGCGGCGGCGTCCTCAACGTCGTGGCGCCGCCCGGAATCGGAAAGTCCCGGTCGGCCCGAGAGGCAGCAGCACTGGCGACGGCGCGTGGATTCGAGGTGATCTGGGTCTTCTGCGAATCACATGCACGCGACATCTCGTTCGGGGTGATCGCGCGGTTGTTGCGGGCAGCCACCGGCGTCGCGGACCTCGACGGTCAAGACGCGCGTGCCCGAACACGGAGTGTCGTGCCCGAGGCCGACCCGCAGGATGTGCAGTTGCTCGACGACCTGCTCGGTATCGCTGATCCCGAAGCCGTGCTGCCGGTCATTGAGCCAGATGCCCGGCGGCGGCGTCTTACCGCACTGGTCCACAGTGCGTCGTTGACGCGTACTCGACCCGCGCTCGTGATCGTCGAGGACGTCCAGTGGATCGATGCGGTCAGCGAGTCGATGCTGTGCGACTTCCTCGCCGTCATCGACCAGTCACCCACGTTGGTGCTGATCACCTCCCGCCCCGAATATGCTGGAGCGCTGGTGGAAGCTCCCGGCTCTCGGGTGATACAGCTTGCCCCCCTGGGTGATTCGGATATTGCAGCGCTGCTGGACGAGCTGCTCGGACCGGATCCAGCGATGTCCGATCTGACGGCCATCATCGCGGATCGGGCGGCCGGCAACCCGTTCTTCGCCGAGGAGATAGTGCGCGAACTGGCGCAGCGCGGGGTTTTGGCCGGCGAACGCGGCGACTACCGCTGTCGTGGAGACGTTTCCGAGGTCACCGTGCCCGCGACGGTACAGGCGGCCATCGCCGCACGAATCGATCGGTTGGGCCCAGCGGCGCGATACACATTGAACGCGGCATCGGTGATCGGGGAGCGCTTCGGCGCAGACCTACTGGCCGCGCTCGACGTCGACGCTGAGTTCGCCGAACTGCTGAACACCGAGCTGATCGACCAGGTGCAGTTCACCCCGGCCGCTGAATACGCCTTCCACCATCCCCTGATCCGCGCCGTGGCCTACGAAGCGCAGCTGAAATCCGGTCGCAGCGAATGGCATCGGCGCTTGGCCGCTGCGATCGAGCGGTCTGCGCCAGACTCGGTGGACGAAAACGCGGCTCTGATCGCCGAACATCTTGACTCAGCAGGCGATCTGCACGCGGCCTACGGCTGGCAGATGCGGGCGGCCGCATGGTCAGTCAAGCGTGACATCACCGCCGCCCGGCTGCGCTGGGACCGGGCATACCGCATTGGCAAACGACTCCCCGAAGACCGACCGACAGAGCTGTCCATGCGCATCGCACCGCTCACAATGCTGTGCGCCACCGATTTTCACGCCAAAGCCGCTCACGAGAGTCGAGGGCGGTTCGCCGAGCTGAGGCAGTTGTGCGCTATCGCGGGAGACAAGGTCTCGCTGGCGATCGGTATGACGGGGCTGGTCACCGAGCACCTCTACGTTGGTCGTGGCGGCGAGGCCGCGAGGCTGGCATCCGAGCAGATGGCGCTGCTCGAGTCGATCGGTGATGCCAACCTGACGGTCGGCCTGGGATTTGTCGCATTCGCCACTTGGTTCGATCAGGGCGAATTCGATGAGATGTTGCGGTGGACGCAGACGGTCATCGACCTGGCGGCCGGTGATGCCACCAAGGGCAACGAATTCGGATTCGGGTCACCACTGGCGGCCGCGATAACCTTCCGCGGCGTGGCCCGGTGGTGGCTGGGCCGTGCGGGATGGCGCGAGGACCTCGACGTTGCCCGTGCGATGGCGCGGAACTCCGATCCGGCGACCTTTGGCTATGTTCTCGCCTGGACTTACTGCATCGAGATCGCCTACGGGGTACTCCTTGCCGACGACGTCGCCGTACAGGCAAGCGACGACGCGGTGCAGACCGCAGAACGACTTGGCAACGACTACGTGCTGCTTCTCGCCGAGTACGGGTTGGGTGTCACCTTGGCGCATCGCGACGACCTGCCCGACCGGCAGCGTGGCCTGGAGCTGATGGAGAAGGCTCTCGCCCTGTTGCGGGTGCGCATCCCATCGTTGGTTCCCGTCACCGCGTTGTGGGTTGCCCGGGATCGCGCCAGGGTCGGCGACCGTGACACCGCCATCACGGTGATGCGAGAAGCCGTGGACGAGCTGTATCGGGAGTCTCGGCTCGGGTATTTCGTTGCCGGCGTTGCGAATCTAGTCGAGACATTGATCGACCGTGGAGCCGACGGAGACTTGGCTGATGCCGAACTGGCGATCGATCAGATCGCTGGCATGAAGCCGGACGACGTGTCGGCGATCCGTGAAGTCACGCTGCTGCGGTTGCGGGCACTGCTGGCCCGGGCACGCGCCGACCCGTCATACCGCGACTGGGTGCGTCGTTATCGTGCCATGGCCGAATCCCTCGGCTATGACGGTCATATCGCTTGGGCCACGGCAATGGACGTGGGTGAGCGCTAACTCCAGCCGGTCCCCCCAGCGGGCCGGAGTCAGCGCTCACCGGCTCTCCCGATGCAGCTCTGAGATACATCATTGCCCGGACCGGTGCGGATGCGTGCAGTAGTGCACTACTGCAATTTACGGGGTGAGCGGCCCACCAATGCGGCGAGCTCCTCGCGGCTGCTGGTTCCGGTCTTGGCCATGGCCCGCAGGACGTGACTTTCGACGGTGCGCACCGACAGCGTCAGCCGCTCGGCGATCGCGCGGTTGGACAACCCTTGACCGATCAGCATCGCGATCTCTCGCTCCCGGTCGGTCAGCGGCAGCGGTTCGGCGGCCTGGCGCAGCGCCGGAGTGACCAACCCACCGCAGCGCTCGGCCACCGCCGCAGCGCGGGTCGAACACCCAAGAGCTGACCCGCGCTGGTCGTGACGACGGTATGCCAGCGCGGCGTGCGCAGCGGCGTCGACGGCGGTGACCAGATCGCCCAGCTCTTCGAAACCCTCTGAAACCGAGGATAGTTCGCTGCCATCGCCATCTCGTAGAGCCGCAGCGAAGCGGGCGGCCAGTCCGGCCCTCGGACCGGAGACAATCGACTCCAATTCCGCCAGCCGCGAGGCGCTGGTCCGATCCCCGAACTGGGTGGCTGTTTGCAGACAGAGCACCTCGGCGCCGAATTGACCATTCTGCGAAGCCCTTTCGGCCGCCGACAAGCAGTTGCCGATCGCTTCGCTGACCGCGCCCTGGCTCGCCACCACCCACGCCCGGGCCAGGCTCCGCTCATAGTCCAGCGACCTGAACGGGCGCCGAATGTGGTCGAGGTCGGCGAGCCGTGCGGCCGCCTCGTCGGTGTCGCCGTGCATCGCGAGTGCGGTCACGAGTACGACGCTGTAGCGGAACCCCCAGCCCATCACATGGCCGGCGGCGGACAGCCCGACGGTTCCCTGCTTCAGCAGTCGGCACGCGGAGTCGAGCTGTCCCGCGCCGAGCGCCGCCCGGCCGGCCACCGCGGCGCCCAATAAGTGAGCGTCGCCGGGAAGGTCGTCGCCTTGCCGGCGCACGCCGTCGGCCACCGCAACGGCCTCGCGCACACGACCGGCCAGCAACAGTGCGGTCAGGTGTGCGTCGGCGATGTTGAACCGCATCTGGGGGGCGTCGAACCGGCGCGTGGCGGCTTGGTATCCGGCCTCCGCGTGGGCCTCGGCCTCGGCGGTCTGTCCTGCCTCGCCCGAGATGACGGTGAGTGCCCAGCCGATCTCCGCACCCACAACCGGGGGCAAGTCGGCGAGCGCAAGCTTGTTCGCCGCCCGCTTGGCGGCCTGCGGGTTGTCGGTGGCGAACCAGTGCACCATGCGAAAGGCGTCCAGGTAGCTGTGTGCTTGCGGTGTCGTGATGCCGGATGCCTGGTCGACGATCTCGATCGCCCGTCCCGAGTTGCCGAGTGCCCACAGCATGTTGCTGGCGCGCAGGAAGGTGAGGCGGGCCTGGTCGACGTCGGTGAGCTCGCCGGTGGTCACAGCGTCGAGTACGGCGTCGGCTTCTTCGCCGCGGGATAGCCAGGAAAGTGCGTGTGCTCGAACGAAATTGGGCTCGGGTCCGGCTCCGACGGCAACTGCTGCCTCGGCAAGTCGATCGGCGAGTCGTAGGTCCGCCATCCACACCGCGCCGTGAGCCGCCCGAACGAGAAGGCTTGGGTCGGGGGCCAGATCGGACTCCATGCCCAACGCCGCCCGCTTCACTACGGACCGAATATCATCGGCGTCAACAGCTTTGGATAGTTCGGTGGCGACGAGACCGCGAAGTCGCCGTAGCCGGTACAGCGAGGCACGCCGCCGCCGCACCTCGCTGTAGATCGGGTGGGCCACCCGAACCTGGACTCTGCCGCCGCTAGGCTCGAGTGTGACGAGGTTGCGGATCTCGGCCTCTTCGATCGCTGCCGGGTCGGTGATTCCCATGAGCGTGTCCAGATCCATCGGTTCGGCAACGGCCAGTACGTCGATCACGTCGCCGACGGGGGCAGGTAGCGTGCCGATCCGGGACTCTACCAACCCGATCAGGTCGGCGGGCAGCGCAGGATCGCCGCTCCAATGCCAGGTGTCGCGCTGCAGTGCGAGTCGACCGTCTGCCACCTCCTGCTCGACGATATTGCGCAGGTATAGGGCGTTGCCGCCCGTCAACTTCCAAAGTCGTTGCGATGAAATGGTTTCCACTGGTCCGGTAAGAGCCGCGGTGAGAACCGCCGTGGTCTCGTCAAGTGACAGCGGCTGGACGTCGAGGCGATCGAACTGGGCTGACGTCCACAGCTCCTGGAGTGGGGAGGGGACCGGCTCACCATCCCGCACGGTCAAGACCACCGTGGCGGCGTTGCGCTGTACCAGCTGATGGACGACGAAAATGGACAGATCGTCCAGCAGATGCGCGTCATCGACCGCCAGCACTACGCGAGCGTTCTTCCCCGGGGAGACCAACGAATCGATGACCCCGCGCACCAACTGGACGGTCTCAGTTGCACCGGGCTTGGTCCAGGCCGTGAAGGCGCCTAACGGAATCGACCGGGCTGAGGACGCGCCGACGACCCATCTGACCTCGAATCCCCGCGACTGAGCAAAACCCAGTGCCTCCCGGGCGATCCGGGTCTTTCCGACCCCGGCGGCACCCGACACGACGACACCCGCAACGTCGGGGGTCGCGATCGCGGACTCGATGGTTCTCATCTGCCCGGTGCGGCCGATCAGTGGCCACGACAAGCGCATTCGAGAAGGGTATCTCTCTGCTACGGGTCGATCGACGCGAAATCCACCCATAGATGCTGCGGCCCCCGGAACACCTGATTGTGCCGATAGGGCGGCGGGTCGACGACCAGTCGTGGGGAGCGCACCCGGCGCAGGAAGATCTCTAGAGCGACGTTGATCTCCAGCCTGGCCAGCGGTCCGCCAAAGCAGGTGTGGATTCCGCTGCCGAAGCCGAGGTGCTCGTTGTCCTCCCGGGTCGGGTCGAAACGGTCTGGGTTCTCGAACCGGCGCGGGTCGCGGTTGGCCGCCGCCCAGACCAGGAATACCGCCGACCCGGCCGGGATCCGCGTCCCGCCAATCTCGATGTCCGCGGTCGCCCACCGGCTCGGGAAGAACTGCACCGCGCCCTGGAGACGCTGTACCTCCTCGATGGTGCGCGGGATCAATTCGGGGTTGTTTGCCACCAGCTCCCACGAACCCTGATTGCGCAGCAACGTCATCACGCAGTTGCTGATGGTGTTGACCGTCGAATCGTGCCCGGCGATCAGGAGCAGCGACGCGTTGGCTTCCGCCACCGACTTCGACACCGGACCGTCGGGTCCGTCGTCATGCAGGGCGGCCGATAGCAAGCCTGGGGCCGGCTCACGGCTCAGACGCTCGACGAGATCATGAAGGTAGGAACTCAATTCGGCCATGCTCGCGGCGGCCTTCGCCGCCGCGGCCCGGCCGACTTCGGTGTCGCGCTCCGGTCCCAGGTCGGCGCCTTGCATGAAATCCGTCACGAGTGTGTGGAACATCGCTTCGTCGGCCATTGGCGCCCCGAGCACCCGGAATATCACCGAGACCGGGATCGGGTAGGAAAAGTCCTCCACGACATCCATCCGGTTGCCGCCGCCGACTCTGGCCCTTTCAGCGACCTTGTCCAGCAGGCCGTTGGCCAGGTCGGCGACCATACCTTCCATGCTCGGGATCAGGTCGGGGGAGTGCGGCGGACCGAAGTGACGCATGAACTGCCGGCGCATGCGGTCGTGGTCGGGCGGGTCGGACACGAGCATGCTCATGTCGCGGGCCTGGACGGCTTCCTCAGGCTCGAGTTGGGCCGGCTTCTCACCGAACAGACCCGATGGGCTGCGGCTGATGTCGGAGCTGATCCGCGGATCATGGGACAGCGCAACCGCTTCCGGATAGCCGGTCACGACGTAGGTCCTGTCCGAGACCTTGGCCACCGGTGTCTTGCGCAACTCCTCGAAGTACGGGTAGGGGTTCGGCCGGTTCTCGAACTTCATCGCCTCGGCCCAGGCGGTTGCGGCATCCATGCGCACTCCTTAAACGCGCGGCCGGTATTCGGCGCCACGCGAGGTCGGGTCGTGTCCGGTCAGCACGACATCGGGATTGCCCGCGGGCTCTCGCGGATCGGGGAAACGCGCCGGCATCACCTCGGTATCCGCGGGCCGGTCGTAGCCGGGGGGCGGGGGAGGGAACGGTGCGGACTTCTCGATCAGCGAGGCGTAGTAGGGCAACCACTTTCCGTGGTTGAACGTGACCGCGCCGACGATGCGGCCGCGTCTGCCGTATGCGGCGGCAAAGCGGCGCTCCGACGGCGACCCCTGGGTGAAGACGATCTCATCACCGTAGGAGCACACCCCGACACTCTTGATGTTGACGCCGAACTGGCCGGACCAGAACGACGGTAGCGGCAGGTGCGGCACCCGGCCGACTTCGAGGTTGATCATGTTGTTGGCGGCCACTTGGGCGCCGAAAACAGCATTGTCCCAATGCTCTTGGCACATGAATTCGTAGTCGTAGAGCACGTGCGGGGCGCGCGCGACATCGCCGGCGACGAAGATGTGATCGGTGACGACGCCGTTGATGTCGAACGCCCGGCAACCGGCGTCGCAGCCGACACCCCACTGGCCGGCGGCAAGCCCGGCACCGTCGAGCCACTCGACGTTGCGGATGGAGCCGAGTGAGGCCACCACGACGTCGACGTCGATGGCGGTGCCATCAGACAAATGGGCCTGACGCACGTGTCCGGCGTTGTCGCCCGAGAGACTTTCCACCGCCACGCCCGTGCGCAGATCGACTCCCGCGTCGCGCATCATGCCCGCGGCGATCTCGCTGATCACCCCGCCCAGCGCTCCCATCAGCGGGCCCCTGCCGCGCTCGGCCACGGTCACCGCAAGGTCGAGGTCGCGGCACACCGAGGCGATCTCCGAGCCGACGAACCCGGAGCCCACGATCAGCACCCGCTTGGGGCGGGCCTTGAGCGCCGCGGCAAGACCCGCGGCGTCCTCCACGGTGCGCACGGTGAAGACGCCCTGTAATGCACCCTCCGCGGGGTTGGGCCAGGGCCGCGCACGGGTTCCGGTGGCGATCAACAGCCGGTCGTACTCGACGTTCTCCCCGTTGGCCAGCTTGACGACGTGGTTGATCCGGTCCAGGCCGACCGCAGCCACCCCCAGTTTCCAGTCGGCGTCCACCGGCCGCAGTCGGGGCAGCTTGGTGTGGTTGGCGGGGACCCAGCCCTTGAGTACCTGTTTGGACAGCGGGGGGCGATCGTAGGGTTCGTGCGGTTCGTCGCCGACAATGGTGAGCGAACCGTTGAAACCCTTCTCCCGCAAGGCCTCCGCCGCACGCAGGCCGGTCAGAGATGCGCCTACGATGGCGATTCGACCTTCGGCCCGGAACTTCGTGACGATCTCGTCGAAGGAATAGGTGCCCCGCGCCCCGGGATTCATTTCGCGTCCCGATCCGACGGCGGCTCCACCTCGACGATGATGGCCTGCACGGGGCAGGACGCCGCCGCCCGCAGAACGCGCTGACGTTGCGAGTCGTCGGGGTTGGGGTCGTAGGCCAGGGCCTCCTCGCCGACCAGCTCGAGGACTTCTGGCGCCAGCGGGACGCACTGGGCATACCCCTGGCACTTGTTGAGATCGACCACCAACCGCATGAGCGCAGACACTAGCCGCGCTCGAAGCGTCGAAGTGACGCTTTGGATCGACGCGCGGTAGTTAGATAACCCCGGCGATGTCGGCCTTCAACGGAATGTTGCACCGGTTGCGCAGATCGACACCGGGCTGGCGAATCGCGGTGAGCTCATCCCGCACCTGTGGGTTGGCGGCAAGGTAGTCGTGGGTCTGCTGCTTGGCAGCGGATTTCGACAGTCCCTGCAGGCCGGTGAAGAAGTCGTTGACGTCGGGATGCGTGAACAGATACGTCGTCATCGAGGCCGAAACGCCGGTCATCACTGCCGTCACATCACCAGCGCTGCAGCCCGGGATCGGGTCTGCGGCCGCGGTTCCCGCCGTGCCGAAGAAGAGCCCGCCGGAGCCCGCAACCGCTACGGCGGCGTGAACAAGAGAACGAGTAGCAGACTTCATGCGGCTCCTATGTTGTGACTTTCGGATAGGTGGCAGTGTAGACAACTCACAGCTGTCACCATGCGGTAGCGACTGGGTACGATCAGCGAAACGACGATAAGGACATCTCATGCCACAGCTACGTCAGCTTCTGCTTCTGCCCGTCGCCGGCATCGGCGCCGCGGCCGCGATCCTGTCTGCCCCGGTCGCTGCAGCGGACGTGACGGGCACCAACTCGCAGCTTCCGCAGTGCGAAACGGTCAACGGTGACTCCATCAGCGGCGGCCAGACCACGGAATGTGCCACGCCGGGCAACACCGAGTTGAACGCGACGCCTCAGCAGTTCCCGGGTGAGGACGAGTTCTACGGGTTCCCCGCATTCGGCTTTTGGTGACCGATATCCGCCCGTTCCGGATCGCGGTCTCCGATGAGGTGCTTGCCGATCTGCATGACCGGCTCGCCCGCACCCGGTGGCCCGAGCGGGAATGCGTGGACGACTGGTCTCAGGGCATCCCGTTGGACTACACCCGCGAGCTGGCCACCTACTGGGCCGATGGATACGACTGGCGCCAGCGCGAGGCCGCGCTCAACCGGTTCGATCAGTTCGTCACCGAAATCGACGGACTGGACCTCCATTTCATTCACCAACGCTCCTCGAACCCCGATGCGCTGCCGCTGATCATCACCCACGGCTGGCCCGGTTCGGTGGTCGAATTCAGCAAGGTGATCGAACCGCTGACCGCGGACTTCCATGTGGTGTGCCCGTCGCTGCCGGGCTACGGATTCTCCGGCAAGCCGAGCTCGACCGGCTGGGGGATCGAGAAGATCGCGCACGCGTGGGACACCCTGATGACGCGGTTGGGCTATCAGCGCTACGGCGCCCAGGGCGGTGACTGGGGTGCGGCGGTGACCACGCAGATCGGCCGCAACGGTGGTAACTGCATCGGCATCCACACCAACATGCCGGTGGCTTTTCCGAGCGGCGGTCTGGACAATCCCACGCCGGAAGAGCAAGACGCGCTTGCGGCGGGGCAGTACTACGCCAACTGGGATTCCGGATACTCCAAACAGCAGTCCACTCGTCCGCAGACCCTTGGCTATGGATTGGCCGACTCCCCGGTGGGCCAGCTGGCCTGGATCATCGAGAAGTTCTGGGCGTGGACGGACTGCGACGGGCATCCCGAGAACGCGCTCACCCGGGACGAACTGCTCGACAATGTGATGATCTATTGGGTCACCAATGCCGCGACCTCCTCGGCCCGCCTGTACTGGGAGAGCTTCCGGTTCTTCGGCGCCCAGGGCAAGGTCGAGCTGCCCACCGGGATAGCGCGATTCCCGAAGGAGATCATGCGTCCCCCGCGGAGCTGGTGCGAGAACAGTTACAACGTGACCCGCTGGACGGACATGCCGCGCGGCGGGCACTTCGGCGCGTTCGAACAGCCGGAGTTGTACGTCGAGGACGTTCGGGCCTTCTTCGCCACGCTGCGCTGACCAATCAGGCCGTGTCGACCAGCTCGAATTCCTGCTCGAAGCGCACGTGGGCAAGTCCGCCGCGGGCTCGTCGGCCCGAGGGCAGCGACGGGTGTTCCAACCAGATGGAGACACCAGGCGAATTCCCGTCCTCGCGGCGCTCGATCCGAACCATCTTGGCCGCGTAGACGTAGCCCGACTCGGGGTCGTGGATGCTCACGAACTTCCCGACGTGTTCCTGGGTCAGGTCGCCGGCTTTGATCCTGGTGTTCGCGGTCATGCGTTGACGGCCTCGACGAGTGCGGCCGGGATGCTCGGCACCCGTTTGATCGCGTCGAGCAGGGCGTGGGCGCCGGAGTCGGCCAGGTGGTCGGCGTCGACCGACGGATCGAGTACCCGCTGGCGACACAGTTCGAAGGTGAACGCCAGCCAGGCGTACACGACCACCCGCAGGTCGCGTTCGACCTTGGAGTCCAGATCCCCGTGTACCACGCCGGTGATCGCGGCCATGATGCGCTGCATCTGGCGCTCGTTGTCGACGTCGTCGATACCGCGCAGCACCGGGTCGGTGCGGCCCATCCCGATGTAGGCCGCCCACGCGCCGTGCGGATGCTCCTCGTCGTAGCGGATATAGGCCAGCACGCCGGTACGCAGCCGATCGAACAAGGTCTGGCCCGCGGTCGCCGGGGTGTTGGTGGCCTGGAACAGGCGCTCACTTTCGGCCCGGACGACGGCGGCGAAGAACGCCCGTTTCTCGGGGAAGTAGTGGTACATCAGCGCCCGCGAGACCCCGGCGCGCTCGGCAATTTCGTCGATGCGGACCTCGTCGTACGGGCGCTGGCCGAACACCTCAGCGCCCAGGGCGAGCAGCTCGTTGCGCCGGTCATCCGGCGACAGGCGGCGACGGGCGGGTGGTTCCGACATGCGGACATTTTGACACATGTACAACAGCGTCGCTGCCACGATCAGCCGAAGTGCACGCCCTGAGCCAGCGGTAGCTCCGAGGAGTAGTTGACCGTGTTCGTGGCGCGGCGCATGTAGGCCTTCCACGAATCCGAGCCGGATTCGCGGCCGCCGCCGGTCTGCTTCTCGCCACCGAATGCCCCGCCGATCTCCGCGCCGGACGTGCCGATGTTGACGTTGGCGATCCCGCAGTCCGAGCCGTCGGCGGCCAGGAACCGCTCAGCCTCCCGAACGTCGGTGGTGAAGATCGCCGATGAGAGACCCTGCGGCACAGCATTGTTCAGTGCGATCGCCTCGTCGAGCGTATCGTAGGTCAGCACGTAGAGGATGGGTGCGAACGTCTCGTGGTGCACGATGTCGGTCTGGGCGGGCATCCGCACCACGGCGGGTTCGACGTAGAAGGCCTCGCTTGCCCCGTCGACGTGATGGCGCTGGCCGCCGATGACCTCACCGCCGTCGGCCTCGGCCTGCTCCAGGGCGCCGACCATGTCGCGGTAGGCGGTCTCGTGAATGAGCGGTCCGACGAGCGTTCCGTCGGCCGCCGGATCGCCGATCGGCAGCGTGCGGTACGCGGCGGCGATCCGCTCGACCAGCGCATCGGCCACCGAGGAGTGCGCAATCAGCCGCCGCAGTGTGGTGCAGCGCTGGCCAGCGGTGCCTGCTGCCGAGAACACGATGGCGCGCACAGCCAAATCCAAGTCGGCAGAAGGTGTTACGACGGCAGCGTTGTTGCCACCGAGCTCCAGCAGCACCCGGCCGAACCGCTCGGCGACACGGGGACCGACCTGCCGGCCCATCCGCACCGAACCGGTCGCCGACACCAACGCCACCCGCGGATCGTCGACCAGGGCCTCGCCCACCTCGCGGCCGCCGAGCACCAGCCGGCTCACGTGCGCCGGCGCCCCGACATCAGTTGCGGCCCGCTCGATAAGCGCCTGGCAAGCGATCGCGGTCAGCGGGGTGAGCTCGGAGGGTTTCCACACCACCGTGTCCCCGCATACCAGCGCCACCGCGGTGTTCCACGCCCACACCGCGACCGGGAAGTTGAACGCCGTTACCACCCCGACCACCCCGAGCGGATGCCAGGTTTCCATCAGCCGGTGCCCGGGGCGTTCCGATGCGATGGTGCGCCCGTACAGCTGACGCGACAATCCGACCGCGAACTCGCAGATGTCGATCATCTCCTGGACTTCGCCGAGGGCCTCCGAGGTGATCTTGCCGGCCTCGACGGTCACCGGGGTGGCCAGGTCGGCCTTGTGCTCGCGCAGTAATTCACCCAGTCGCGCGACCAGCTGGCCCCGAACCGGGGCGGGGGTGGTGCGCCAGGTTGAAAATGCCTGTGCAGCTTCGGCGATCGCACCCCTCGTCTGCTCGGGTGTGGTCTCGGCGACGGTGAACAGGATGTCACCGGTCACCGGTGTACTCGCCTGCAGGCCGTGCCCGCCGGGCTCGGCGAGGTCGGTGCGGGCACCGATCGCCTCGAATGCGGCGCGCACGGCGGCGCGCAGGTCCGCGGCGGTGGGCAGCGAGGTGGCGGTGGTGGTGCTCATGCGGGGGCCTCCTGGGCGGTCGCGTCGTAGAGGTCGTACGGGTCGTGGATTCGGCGGCCGATCGTGCCGGCCATCCAGTCGATGTCATAGCCGGAATCGTCTGCCACGGCGGCGGCTTCGGTGTCGGCGTCGAGATTGGACCGGAAGATCCCGGCCGCCGACGCGGGCAGGAAGTCCTCGTAGACCACCGGTGCGTTCGCGTCGCCGCGATGGTAGTAGGCCAGCCCTGCCGAAGCCATCTCGTCGTCGGAAGCGGGGAAGTAGTCGCCCCACTCGGCGGCCGGATCGGCGCTCGCCATCGCGGCGTCGTAGCGCTCGCGGCCCTTGCGGGTCAGTGCGACACCGCGGGCCTCCACCTCCCCGAAACGGACTCGCAGGGTGCCGTCGACGACGGTGCCGTCGGCTTCGCGGAAGCGGCGCGGCTCGGCAAGCGCGCGAAACGACGTCTGACGCAACAAGACAGCGGGGCCCTCGCAGGGCGGCGGTCCCTGAATCGCCTCGATCATCGTGACCCCGCGTTCGCTCATCCGCCGGTACAGGCCATCGATGTCGAGCACCCGCGGGGTGAGGTGGTTGATGTGGGTGGTGGGCACCCCGGCGATATCCGCGGCGACGGCAGAAACCGCGGTCAGTTCGGCATACCAGGCCCGGTCGACCGGTTCTGTGGACAAGGCGAACGCGGCTACCGCCCGTGGTACAAAGTCCGCCGCGGCATCGGCGTTGCAGCCGCCGTCGGCCGCGATCCGGCGGGCGTCAGCGATCAGGCCGGGGTCGAACAGTGTTCGGCTGCGCAAGCATTCGTCGACTCGTCGGCGCAAGTCGGTGTCGAAGAACCGGCCGTCTCTGGTGGCCAGCATCGAGGTGAACACCCGGAACGGGTTGCGTGCCAACTCCGCGGCGTCCACCGGCCGGAACGCGGTGGATACCACCGGTACTGGCGATGCGGCCTCGCGCAGGTCGTAGTAGCCCACCGGGTACATGCCGAACGCCGCGAAAAGGTCTGCGACGTCGGTCAATTCGCCCGGTGTGCCGACCCGGATCGCCCCGTGGCGTTCCGCGGTGACCCGCTCGATCGATCCGAGTCGCTGCGCCTGCGGGTGGCAAGCCACATAGTCGCGGTTGACGGCCTCGGCGACCTCGACGAGCGTGGTGTATGCCGGAACCTCGATGCCGTACATCGTCGATAACGCCGCGGCGAAGCGGGCCCGCAGTTGCCAGATCGCCACGTCAGGTGCGTTCATGAAATGCCGCCGGGATAGTCTGCGGCGATGGCGGACAGCACAGAGCCGGCGCACGATCTCGACGAGATCGATCGCACGCTGGTACGTGAACTCGTCGCTGATGGCAGGGCCACACTCGCCGAGCTGGCCGCCGCAACCGGGCTATCGGTCTCGGCGGTGCAATCGAGGGTGCGTCGGCTGGAGTCCCGGGGGGTGGTGACCGGGTACAGCGCCCGGGTGGACCCCGAGGCATTCGGGCACCTGCTGTCGGCGTTCGTGGCGATCACCCCTCTCGATCCTTCCCAACCCGATGATGCCCCCGCCCGACTGGAACACATCGCCGAAATCGAGGCGTGTTATTCGGTGGCCGGCGAGGAGAGCTACGTCCTGTTCGTGCGTGTGACGTCGCCGCGGGCGCTGGAGGGCCTGCTGCAACAGATCCGGACCGCCGCGAACGTGCGTACCCGAAGCACCATCATTCTCAATACATTTTACAGTGAGAGGGTCTCACTGCTGGAATAATTCAACCACAGCGCTAGGATATCGTAAAAATTACGATACGATCGCCTCATGACGGAACTCTTGTCGCGAGACGACGTGGTGTCGGTGTCCACTGCCGGCCGGCACAGCGCCGTCGAACCTGCGAATGTGCGTACCGTTCTGGCCCGCAGCATCCTGGCCGACGGGTTTGATCTGGTCCTCGATCTGGAGCGGTCGTCGGGCTCGTGTCTGGTCGACGCCCGCGACGGCGCGCGATACCTCGACATGTTCACCTTCTTCGCTTCCTCGGCGCTGGGCATGAACCATCCCGCGCTGGCAGACGATGTGGCGTTCCGCGCCGAGCTGGCCCAAGCCGCGATCAACAAGCCGTCGAACTCCGACGTCTACACCGTGCCGATGGCACGCTTCGTCGACACGTTCGCCCGGGTGCTCGGCGATCCCGACCTGCCGCACCTGTTCTTCGTCGACGGCGGCGCACTGGCGGTGGAGAACGCCCTCAAGGTGGCGTTCGACTGGAAGAGCAGGCACAACGAGGTCCGCGGGATCGACCCCGCGCTCGGCACCAGAGTCCTGCACCTGCACGGCGCCTTCCACGGGCGCAGCGGCTACACCCTGTCGCTGACCAACACCGACCCGGTCAAGGTTGCGCGGTTCCCCAAGTTCGACTGGCCGCGCATCGACGCCCCGTACCTGCGTCCGGACGCGAACATGGCTGCGCTGGAGGCCGACTCGCTGCGCCAGGCCCGTGCGGCGTTCGATGCTCACCCGCACGACATCGCCTGCTTCCTCGTCGAACCCATCCAGGGCGAGGGCGGCGACCGGCACTTCCGACCGCAGTTCTTCGCGGCGATGCGCGCGCTGTGCGACGAGCACGACGCACTGATGATCGCCGACGAGGTGCAGACCGGGTGCGGCATCACCGGCACCGCGTGGGCCTACCAACAGCTCGGCTTCGCCCCGGACGTCGTCGCATTCGGGAAGAAGACGCAGGTGTGCGGCGTCATGGCCGGCCGGCGCGTCGACGACGTCGCCGACAACGTCTTCGCGGTCAGTTCCCGGATCAACTCGACCTGGGGCGGCAACCTCGTCGACATGGTGCGCTCGCGCCGGATCCTCGAGGTGATCGAGGCCGATGGGCTGCTCGCCAACGCCACCGAGATGGGCGCCCACCTGCTCGCCGGACTCGGCGACCTCGCCCGCCGGCTACCCGATGAGGTCCGCGACGTGCGGGGCCGGGGACTGATGTGCGCTTTCAGCCTGCCCAGCACGAAGCGGCGCGACGCCGTGCTGAGCGCGCTGTGGGAGCGCGGTGTGATCATGCTCGGCAGCGGTCCGGACAGCGTGCGATTCCGGCCCGCGCTCACTGTGACACGTGCGGAGATCGACCGCGCGCTGGCCGCCTTGAGAGAGGTATTGCTCGCAGCGGTCTAGCATTCGGGGAATGCGGCTGCCCCCGGTCCTCGGTGTCCTCGGCGCGGCGGCGGTGGTGCTCGCCGGATGCGCGCAGACCGTCGCCGGAACGGCGGTGTCCAACCCCGCCCAGGGCATCAAGCCGTTGCGTGCCGACGACACCGACCAGGTGATGATCGGCCCCGCGCAGCTCCATGACATTGTCGGGGTCAAACTTCAGATCGATGCCGACCAGACCCGGCCCATCCCCGGATCCTCTGCGGTACCCGCCTGTTCGGCGCTCGACGCCGCCGGTATGGCCGCGTTCCTCGGCGACAAGTGGCTGGGGCTACACGTCCTGTTGTTCACCGATGGCGACCGGCACGACCACGTCGTGGCCGAGGCGGTCGCGGTCTATCCCGACACGAAGTCGGCGGCAGCACAGTTCGCGACCGGCACCAAGAACGCCAAGGCCTGTGACGGTCAACGGGCCTTGAGCACCGGCGGGGATGCCGCGTGGAAGTTCACTGTTCCCGAGATCAGCTCAGACACCGTGCGCTGGAACAAGCAGCAAATCGGCATTCCACTCGACTGGACCTGCTACGCCGAAGCCAGGCTGCGCAACAATGCCATCGTGCAAGCAATGGCCTGCCAGGGCGACGATGGCGGCCAGGTCACCGTGACGAGGATGACCGACCAGATGTCGGCGAGCGTGTGGGAGCTATCCGGCCGCTGACCCGTTGCCCTTGGTCCTCTGCCGATCCGCTGTTCCCATGGTCGTCGGACATGAAATGTCCCTTCCGTCAATAACTTCGGATCAGTGAGATCAGATTTTCCTTGCTCAGTCCGGAATAGCCCGAAATTCCAAGCTGCTTAGCTCTCTTCTTGAGCTCAGCGACGGTCCAGCCCTCGTAGGCGCAGGACCGACTGGGCCGAAAGAACCGAATGTCATCGACATCGGATCTTGCCGCAGTGGCACTCGACATCTCCTACCCCCTTTGCTGAGGTTCCGTTTCCCCGGTGGGGTTTGTACCCAGGGGAGCCATCGGGTCAAACATTGGCTAATTCCCGGAATTCATTCTGATCGCGGTCGGCACTGTCCGGGTCGGCTGCCTCGGCCGCCGGCAGATGTTGCTCGATGGCATCGGTGACGGGCACGTCGTCCAAGAATGATTGGCGATCGGTCATTCCCGCCAATTTACTCGGGGGCACAACCCGATTCTGATTCGGCGAGGTTCGCCAAAACCGAAATTTACGGTGGCGCAAGCTTTGACGCCCGCTGACCAAGATCGCCAACGGGGTAGGCGTTGTCCCACAGGGACATTGACGATTCGAGATCTGTCGATACGGAGCCGCTCCGCCAGTGCCCGGGCGTGGACCGTCCATTCGCGCCAACCGCGGGCGGTCGCCACTCGAGCGCCGCACGTCGGAGGCACTCGAGCGCGGCAGGTGTGGCGTCAGCTACCTGTGATCTGCCGCACCGCGTTCCCGTCGGCGAGCATGCGCAGGGTGGGGCGGGACGACTTCGAGCCCTGCGAATCACGGGCTCGCCGGTCGGGTCGTGAGCACCCTCACAACTCGGCCGAACGAGAATTTGCGACCGGCAGGTTTGGCGTATGCCGTTGGCTGGGTATGAGGTGGCCACCATGACGACGACTTCCTGGGCAGTGCTGTGCACGCCAACCCGGTCAGTACACGACCGTGGCTAGCACCTGGAGTAATGTCGGGTCGACATTGCCGGGAGGCCACATGAACGATGCCGAAAGCCGAGGTAGCGCGACACAACGGGGTGTCGGCGCTGTCGAATTGAGGGTTGCTGCCAGGTTGGAAAACCTTGCCGTACTGCGCACCGTGGTCGGTGCAGTCGGCACGTTTGAAGACCTGGATTTCGACGCCGTCGCAGATTTGCGGCTGGCCGTCGACGAGGCCTGCACCAGGCTGATCCGCTCAGCGTCGCCCAAGGCGACGCTGGTGGTGATAGTCGATGCGCACGACGACGTGGTCGTCGTGGAGGCCTCGACCACCTGCGACACCTCTGACGTTGTCACCCCCGGCAGCTTCAGCTGGCACGTGCTGAGCTCGCTGACCGATGATGTGCAGACGTTCCACAACGGTCACGAGCCCGGCGGCGAGGGGCAGGTTTTCGGCATCACCCTGACCACGAGGCGGGCGGGCTCCGGGCGGTGACTTCCCGAGCCACGGACAGTTCGTCGAGACGGACGAACTCGGAGTACGCCGACGTCCCGGACATGTTCCGGGACTTGGCGAAACTCGATCCTGACTCCCCAGAGCGCCAGCGCCACCGTGACCGCATCGTGGAGCGCTGCCTTCCGCTGGCTGACCACATCGCGCGTCGATTCGACGGCCGCGGTGAACCCCGTGACGATCTGGTGCAGGTGGCCCGCGTCGGTCTGGTCAACGCCGTCATTCGCTACGACGTCGAGACCGGTTCGGACTTCGTGTCGTTCGCGGTGCCCACGATCATGGGCGAAGTGCGCCGTCACTTCCGTGACAACAGCTGGTCGGTGAAGGTGCCGCGCCGGCTCAAGGAGTTACACCTGCGGCTGGGTGCGGCGACCTCGGAGCTGTCCCAGCGGCTGGGGCGGGCACCGACCGCATCCGAACTCGCCGAGGAACTGGAGATGGAGCGCGAAGAGGTCATCGAGGGCCTGGTCGCCGGCAGTTCCTACAACACGCTGTCAATCGACAGCGGTGGTAGCGGTAGCGACGAGGACGCGCCGGCAATCATGGACACCCTCGGTGATGTCGACCTGAGCCTGGACCAGATCGAAAACCGCGAAGCGTTGCGCCCGCTGCTCGAACAATTGCCAGAGCGGGAACGCACCGTACTTCTGCTGCGGTTCTTCGAGTCACTCACCCAGACCCAGATCGCCGAGCGCGTGGGCATCTCACAAATGCACGTCTCCCGCCTGCTGGCCAAGTCGCTAGCTCGGCTCCGCGACCAACTGGAGTAGGCGACGGGGTTCGCCGTCGAGGAGTTCGATCGCCTCGGGGATCGAATCGACGACCGGCAACGTGTGGTCTGGATCGCAGACCCGCATCAGCCGCGACACGGCTTCGCCGGTCACCATCGCCCATCGTGCCGAGGCATTGGCGCACCGGACGTTGATGGTGTGCAACGCGGAGAACCCCGCTGTTCCAAAGAACTCCAGTGAGCTCAGGTCCACGACCAGTTGCGTGCCGGCGGCGGCGGATTCGTCGACACGGTCGGCGAAGGCGGCGGAGTTGGATGCATCGAGCTCACCGTGAACTGTGATGATTCCGACGGTGTCGTCGATCCAGCGGGTGTGCAAGCGTGCGGTGGTATGAGTGACAGACATAGTGACTCCATCAGTGAACGAGTATTCGTACTGTGGATCACGCCAAGCAGGGTCAAGTGGGAAGGCCCGTGATGTGTGGGAGCTCGCGCGCCTCACACGTCTTTGACGTAGTTCCGGGCGGCTGTGAACTCAACCTGTTGTGAACAGTACGCCCTGGCGTGCTGGTGTGACAGCGGTAGCTGCGGGTTCTAATGATCCTTACAGACTCGCAGGCGCAGCAGTCACACTGGTTGTATGTCCACCCGCGACCAGATAGCCGGCGTACTGCTGGCTGCCGGCGCAGGTGTCCGCTATGGGATGCCGAAAGTCCTTGCTGCCCAGGGTCAATGGCTGCGATCGGCGGTGGAGGCCCTGTCTGAGGGGGGTTGCGGCGAGGTAGTGGTCGTGCTCGGCGCGGCAGTCGTGAACGTCCCGGCGCCGGCACGCGCGGTGGTCGCCGAAGATTGGCAACAGGGGATGGGCGCCTCGCTGCGGGCCGGCCTGGCGGCAATACCCGATGTCGACTACGCCGTTGTCCTCACCGTGGACACCCCCGACATCCGAGCTGACGTGGTCGGCCGACTGGTCGATGCGGGTTGCTCATCGCAATCCGGCATTGCCCGCGCCACCTACGCCGGGCGGCCCGGCCACCCGGTCGTTCTCGCTCGACGGCACTGGCCCGCGTTACTCGAAACGCTGCATGGCGACGAGGGTGCGCGCCGATTCCTGGCCGGCCGGTCGGACGTGCTGGCGATCGACTGCGCCGACCTGGCCACCGGCCTGGATATCGATACGCCTATACCGTCAGATTGAGCGCCGCTGCGGCAAAGCGGCGCACGGCGGTGGCGGCCACAGCAGCCGCCTCGTCATGCCCCGGCCGGGCCCGCGTCGACAGCGTGGCAGTGCGCGGGTCGATCGTGACCTCGGCCAGCAGTTCGCCGGTGGTCGGCTCGCACACCGCCCACGAATATCCGGATTCGGCTGCCCACTGCGCTGTACATCTGGTCACGTAGTCGGGATCGCTCTCGCCGAGGTCGGCCAGCGCCGGGCGGTCATCGATGCGTTCGTCGGCCCGCAGCGCACGCAGATACCAAGTGCCAGCGTTGATTTCGACGGGATCCATGTCAGCGGCTCCGATGGCCCTCGGAGAACTGCCGGCGGAGCTTCGTCATCGCCTCGTCATCAGTCACGGCATCCATCATGCTGGATGGCGTGAAGATCACGGTCTTTGGAGCCAGTGGGCAAATCGGGCGGCGGGTCGTCGACCTGTTGACGGCAGAGGGGCACGAGGTGGTGGCCGCGTCGCGCGCAACGGGCGTCAACGTGCTGACCGCAGCGGGGGTCGCCGACGCGCTGCGCGGCACCCAGGTGATTGTCGACGTTCTCAACTCGCCTTCGGATGAGGACGGACCGGCGTTGGAGTTCTTCAGCACCGCCACCCGCACCCTCGTCGAGGCCGCTGCAGCCGCTGGGGTGGCGCACTACGTCGCACTGTCGATCGTCGGAGTGACCCGGTTGCCCGGCAGCGGGTACATGCGGGCCAAGGTGGCCCAGGAGACGCTGATCGAAGCGTCCGGCCTGCCCTACACGATCGTGCGCGCCACCCAATTCGACGAGTTCGCGGACGGGATTGTGGCCACGCTGACCGAGGGCGACATTGTGCGGGTGCCCGACGCCCGGATCCAGCCGATCGCGGCTGCCGAAGTCGCCGCCCATGTGGCCCGTGCGGCCGTCGGATCGCCGGCCGGTGTCGTCGAACTCGGCGGGCCTGACAAGATCACCTTCGCCGAACTGGCTCGGGTGGTACTGGCGCGGCGCGGCGAACAGCTCGCCGTCGTCATCGACCCGTCCGCAACGTATTTCGGTGCGAAGGTAGACGACAACAGTCTGGTCACCGGCGCCGGCGCCGTACTGGGAGTAGCTCGCTTTACTTGATCTCGGCCAGGACTGTGCCCTGGGTGATCGCAGCACCGGCCTCGACAGCCAGCCCGGTGATGACACCGTCCTTGTGGGCGGTCACCGGGTTCTCCATCTTCATGGCCTCGAGCACCACGACGAGATCACCGGTGGCCACCGTCTGACCTTCTTCGACGGCGACCTTCACCACGGTGCCCTGCATCGGTGCGGTCACCGCGTCACCCGAGGCGGCGGCACCGGCGTGGGCGCCGCGCTTGCGGGCCTTCGGCTTCTTGCGGATGGCGCCGGACTCGGCCGGGCCGGAACCGTTGCCGAGCGCCAGATCACCGGGCAGCGACACCTCGACGCGGCGGCCACCGACCTCGACGACCACCTTCTGGCGCGGCTGAGCTTCTTCTTCGTCGACCGGGCCACCGCCGGTGAACGGCTCGATGGTGTTGTTCCACTCGGTCTCGATCCAGCGGGTGTGCACCGTGAAGCCCTCGTCGTCACCGATGAACGCCGGATCGCTGACCACGGCGCGGTGGAACGGGATGACGGTGGCCAGACCTTCGACGGTGAACTCATCAAGGGCACGGCGAGCCCGCTGCAACGCCTCGGCGCGCGTGGCGCCGGTGACGATCAGCTTGGCCAGCATCGAGTCGAACTGCCCGCCGATCACCGAACCGCTCTCCACACCGGAGTCCAGGCGTACGCCCGGGCCGGTCGGCGGATCGAACTTGCTCACCGGGCCGGGCGCAGGCAGGAAGCCGCGGCCGGCGTCCTCGCCGTTGATGCGGAACTCGATGGAGTGCCCGCGCGGCGTGGGATCCTCAGTGATGTCCAGCTTTTCGCCGTTGGCGATGCGGAACTGCTCGCGCACCAGGTCGATACCCGAGGTCTCCTCGGTCACCGGGTGTTCCACCTGCAGGCGGGTGTTCACTTCGAGGAACGAGATCAGGCCGTCCTGGCCGACCAGGTACTCGACGGTGCCGGCACCGTAGTAACCGGCCTCCTTGCAGATGCGCTTGGCCGACTCGTGGATCTCCTTGCGCTGCGCGTCGGTCAGGAACGGCGCTGGGGCCTCCTCGACCAGCTTCTGGAATCGGCGCTGCAGCGAGCAGTCGCGAGTGCCGGCGACCACCACGTTGCCGTGCTGGTCGGCGATCACCTGCGCCTCGACGTGGCGCGGCTTGTCCAAATAACGCTCGACGAAGCACTCGCCGCGGCCGAACGCGGAAACCGCTTCGCGGGTCGCCGATTCGAACAGCTCGGGGATCTCCTCGATGGTGCGGGCCACCTTCATACCGCGGCCGCCGCCACCGAACGCCGCCTTGATCGCGACCGGCACGCCGTACTCCTTGGCGAAGGCCACCACCTCGTCGGCGTCCTTGACCGGGTCGGGGGTACCGGGCACCAGCGGCGCCTGGGCGCGGGCGGCGATATGGCGGGCGGTGACCTTGTCACCCAGGTCGCGGATGGACTGCGGGCTCGGCCCGATCCAGATCAGCCCGGCGTCGAGGACAGCCTGGGCGAAGTCACCGTTCTCGGACAGGAAGCCGTAGCCGGGGTGGATGGCATTGGCGCCCGATTTGGCCGCGGCGTCGAGGATCTTGCCGAAGTCCAAGTAGGACTCCGCAGAGGTTTGACCGCCCAGCGCGAATGCCTCGTCAGCCAGCCGGACGTGCGGTGCGTCGGCGTCAGGCTCGGCGTAAACCGCCACGCTGGCCAGTCCGGCATCCCTGGCCGCCCGGATCACCCGGACCGCGATCTCTCCGCGGTTGGCGACGAGGACCTTGGAGATGGTCTGACTTGGCGTCTGAGTGGGCACCGCGCCTCCTGCTTCATTGATCTTAAGAACGTTCTTTAAAAATAGGTTCGCACGGCAGTGTAAGCGGCGCTCGTTCGACACGAACCAGCTGGTACCCCTACCAATGAGTAAGTTCAGTCTCTAGCGGAGTAATCGAAGCGGGTCGGTGCGGATTGCCTCGGCCGCTTCCTGCAGTAGCCGCCGGTCGTGCACGTCGTCGTGGTAGCTGAGGGTCACGCTGCGTTCGTGGCCGATCGTGCCGCTGAACACCGAAATATCCGCCGGTGCCCACGGCTGCAACGCCGCGTTGATCGACCGCGGACGGTCCGGGACCCACGGCAGGTTCTCGAACGGGGACAACCGGCCGACATCGGAATAGGCGAGCTCCACGGGGGTATCCGCAGGCGCCTGGTGTGCGCGTGTCGCGCTGAGCGGGCCGGCCAGGTTGCGCGCTGATGCCGACGTGAGGGCAAGCAGGGGCAGGGCCGCATCCAGGCGCGCTTTCACCGCGGCGTCGAGCGCTCCAACGGGCGTCTCCAGCGCGGCCTGGACGCTCAAACCTGAGATGAAGTTGGCGTTGACGCGATCACCGGGTGGCAGGTAGCGACGGCAGTCGACGACGAGTCGGAGGGCCTCGGTCAGGGGCAGGCCGGCCTGGGCCAGCGCGGTGCGGATGATGACCAGCCAGGTGACCGCTCTGCTGACACCGGGGGCGTCGGCAGAGCGCCAGCTGTCGACTTCGCGTTCGATGGCCGCGTCGATGTGGATCACCTCCACCGCGGCCGAGGGCAGGGTGGTCGCCGGTGCGCGCGAGGAGGACCGGTGCCGGCCGGGTGCGCGGTGTCGCCTGGCTTCGCTCCAGGTGCTGCGCAGTCGGGCCGGGTTGGCGAAGGTGTGGGTGAGAGCGTGAACGACCGGGATCGAGGTGTCCGGGTCCCGCAACCAGTTCGAGCTTTTCCCCTGGATGAGATCGAAAAGCGTTGTTATGCAATCGATGTAGAGGCGCGCGTCGCCGAGCCCATGATCGATGTCGAATGCGATGTGACGATCGGAGAGGTAGACGTCGACCGGGCTGCGCGGGACGGCAAGGGTGCGGATGTAGTCGAGCACCGCGGTGGTGCCGCGGTCGGCGACCTCGGAGGGCACCTCACGAATCGTGGGTGTGGACTCGGCTTTCCAGCTCCACAGCCACGCCCGCGAGTCGGGGGTCAGCCCAAGGCGGGTGTGCGGACCAGATCGGGTGATCGTGTCCAGCGCGTCGACCACCTGCTCGCGGGGCGGAACGATGACGTTTTCCAGGCAGCCCACATACCGCGTTCCCGCCATCAGCCGATTCAGGCCACTGGTGTTACTACGGCGAAGCAATCCGACCCCCGCTACGTCGTGGCCCGCAGACGGCGCTTGATCCGCGCCAGCATCGCCGACATACCGCGCAGCCGCAGTGGACTGATCAGCGCCGCAAGGCCCAACTCGGAGTAGAAGTCGTCGGGCACGGCCAGGATGTCGGCGGCCGACTGGCCGTCGAGCCCGGCCGCCAGAATCGAGGCGAAGCCACGGGTGGTCGGCGCCTCGGCGGGTGCGCTGAAGAACAGCCGCACATGGTCGGTATCGGAGGCGTCGACATGCAGGAACAGTGGCGACTGGCATTCCGGTACCGGTTCCATGGCCGCCTCTTCCAATGTGGGCGGCAGCGCCGGTAACTCGTCGGCGAACTCCAGCAGCAGCTTGAGCTTGTCCTGGCCCTGCACCTCGCCGAAGTCGGACACGACCTCAGCCAGCGGCGCGGGCATCGTCATGACGCTCCGGGCACGGATCCCGGGTCGCTGCCGGCGACGACGGGCACGCGCACGGTATTACCCCATTCCGTCCAGGAGCCGTCGTAGTTGCGCACGCCGGGGATGCCGAGCAGATAAGTGAGCACGAACCAGGTATGGCTGGACCGCTCACCGATGCGGCAGTAGGCGATGATGTCGTCACCGGGCTCGACGAACGAGTAGACCTCTTCCAGCTCGGCGCGGTTGCGGAACCGGCCGCTGTCGTCGGCGGCCTTGGCCCACGGCACCGATACCGCGGTGGGAATGTGGCCGCCGCGCAGTGCCCCCTCTTCGGGGTAGTCCGGCATGTGGGTGCGCTCGCCGGTGTACTCCTGGGGTGAGCGCACGTCGATCAGCGTCGAATGGCCAAGCGAGCCAAGCACATCGTCCTTGTAGGCCCGGATGGCGGCATCGTTGCGCTCGACGACCGGGTAACCGGAACCGGTCTTGCTCGGTACGTCGAGTGTGGTGTCGCGGCCGTCGGAGATCCACAGATCCCGTCCGCCGTTGAGTAGCCGGACATCCTGGTGGCCGAACAGTGTGAACACCCACAGCGCGTAGGCGGCCCACCAGTTGCTCTTGTCGCCGTAGATCACGACGGTGTCGTCGCGGGAGATGCCCTTGCGGTTCATCAGTTCGGCGAACTGCGCGCCGTTGATGTAGTCACGCACATGCGGGTCGTTGAGGTCGGTATGCCAGTCGACCTTGACCGCGCCGGGGATGTGGCCGATGTCGTAGAGCAACACGTCTTCGTCGGACTCCACGATGGCCAGTCCGGGGGTGCCCAGGTGCGCCGACAGCCAGTCGGCGGTGACCAGGCGCTCCGGGTGGGCGTAGTCCTTGAGGACAGGGCTGGGATCTGCGGGAAGCGGCACGATGATGAGCCTACCGTCGATCAGCGGACCGGATTAGCCCCCCACAGATCCCCGATCGCCAGCCCGACGTCGTTGAACAGCCGATGCGTCACCGACAGGCCCAACCCCACCACGTTGGCCGGGTCGCCGTCGACACCGTCGACGAACCAGCCGCCGAACCCGTCGAGGGTGAACGCACCGGCGACCTGCAGCGGCTCACCAGTTGCGAGGTAGGCCGCGAGATCGGCGGGTGTGGGCGCGGCGAACCGCACCCGGGTGACCGCCGCCTGGGTAGCGGTGTGCACGGCGGCTCCGCGCAGCACCCGGATCACGCAGTGCCCGGTGTAGAGCAGTCCGTCCCGGCCGGCCATCGAATCCCATTGCAGCGCAGCCTGTTCGGGAGTTCCCGGTTTTCCAGACAGCCGACCGTCGACGTAGAGCATCGAATCACAGCCGATCACAACGCAATCCGCGGCGACATCGCGGTCCAGGACCTGACAGACGGCGTCGGCCTTGGCCTGCGCCAACGCGGTCACGACGGTATCGGGTTCGGAGTCCGACCCGAGCTGCGTGACGATCGCGTCTTCGTCCACTCCCGACACGACGACCAGCGGGTCGATCCCGGCGTTACGCAGTACGCGTAGCCGGCCCGACGACGCCGAGCCCAGAACGACCCTCGTCATAGTCGATGTTCTTCGCGCAAGCGGCTCATCAGGCAGATGTTCTTCGCGCAAGCGGCTCATCAACGCCGCAGATGCAGCCGTTCCTGCAACGTCACCCGCTGCCAGCTGGAGATGCCGTAGCGCAGTTTGTCGACCGGGTGGCCCCACAGGTTGAGCTCCTGCGGACCCGGCGCCGGGGTGCCACCGCTTGCGGCGGCCAGCACGGTGACCAGAGCGGCGATGTCCACGTCGCTCGGGTTGCCCTTCTCGATGCGGATCTCCGGCGTCGGCGGTTCCGGGTTGTCCAGCGTGATGTCCCGGGGGTCGCTGAGCTCGGTGATGTCCTCGTGCTTGCTCACAGGCGGAAGCCTTTCATCAGAGCGGGATGTTCCCGTGCTTCTTCGGCGGAACCTGAGCGATCTTGCGCTCAAGCAGCCGCAGTGCGGTCGAGATGTAGCCGCGGGTGTGCGACGGCGGGATCACCGCGTCGACGTAACCGCGCTCGGCGGCGATGTACGGGTTCACCAAGGTGTCCTCGTAGGTCTGCTGCAACTCAAGGCGCAAGGCATCAACGTCCTTGCCCTCGCTGGCCGCGTCCTTGAGGTCCTTGCGGTAGACGAATCCGACCGCACCCGAGGCGCCCATGACCGCGATCTGGGCCGTCGGCCAGGCGATGTTGACATCGCAGCCCATGTCCTTGGACCCCATGACGCAGTAGGCGCCGCCGTAGGCCTTGCGGGTGATGACGGTGACCTTGGCAACGGTGGCCTCGCCGTAGGCGTAGAGCAGCTTGGCGCCGCGCCTGATGATGCCGTTGTACTCCTGCTCGGTGCCCGGCAGGAAGCCCGGCACGTCGACCAGCATCACGATCGGGATGTTGAAGCAGTCGCAGGTGCGCACGAACCGGGCGGCCTTCTCGGAGGCGTTGATGTCCAGGCAGCCGGCGAACTGGGTGGGCTGGTTGGCGACGATCCCGACCGGGCGGCCGTCGATCCGTCCGAAGCCGACGATGATGTTCTGCGCGTAACCCGCCTGAACCTCGAGGAACTCGTCGTCGTCGAGGATGCGGGTGATTACCTCGTGCATGTCGTACGGCTGGTTCGGGGAATCCGGGATCAGCGTGTCCAGTTCGAGGTCCTCGTCGGTGAGGTTGTCCTCGATGGCGCCCGGGTGCGGCGGCGCCGGGTAGCGCGGCGGCTCGGCGTAATTGTTGGGCGGCAGGTAGCTCAGCAGGTCGCGGACGTAGTCGAGGGCATCTTGCTCACCGGAGGCAACATAGTGAACGGTGCCGGACTTGGCCATGTGGGTATGGGCGCCGCCCAGATCCTCCATGGTGACGTCCTCACCGGTCACGGTCTTGATGACGTCGGGGCCGGTGATGAACATCTGGCTGGTCTGGTCGACCATGATCACGAAGTCGGTCAGCGCGGGGGAGTAGACGTGACCGCCCGCCGCCGCACCCATGATCAGCGAGATCTGCGGGATCACGCCGGAAGCCTTGATGTTGTTGTGGAAGATCCGGCTGTAGAGGCCGAGCGAGACCACGCCCTCCTGGATACGGGCGCCCGCGCCGTCATTGATGCCGACCAGAGGGCGGCCGGTCTTGATGGCCAGTTCCTGGACCTTGACAATCTTCTCGCCGTAGACCTCGCCGAGGCTGCCGCCGAACACCGTGGCGTCCTGGCTGAAGATGCAGACCTCGCGGCCGTCGATCGTGCCGTAGCCGGTCACCACACCGTCGCCGACGGGCCGGTTCTCGGCCAGCCCGAAGTTGGTGCTGCGGTGCCGCGCCAGCGCGTCGAGTTCGACGAAGGAGCCTTCGTCGAGCAGCGCCAGGATGCGTTCGCGAGCGGTGAGCTTGCCCTTGGCGTGGACCTTTTCCACGGCGGTCTCGCCGACCGGATGCAGCGACTCCTCAGCGCGCTGACGCAGATCAGCCAGCTTGCCCGCAGTGGTGTGGATGTCGATCGTGTGGCCAGCGGCCGGTTCGGTAACGCTCGTCATGGGTGACGATGCTATCGGCCGGGCTTGGATCTCTGTTGATTGGCCTTCGGCGAGGTTGGCTTCCCGCCGCCGGGGTGCCGCACCAGACTGACGTTCGGCAAATCCGTGCGGAGCTTCCGCTAACTCCCTGAAGAGATGCTGTACTCCCAAATCTGGGACACAACACTCCGGGTGGATTACTGAACAACTGTCGAAAATCTACGCCATGCTGCAATGATGGCAAATTCATAGAAGGCGATGTGAATCTCTGTGAACTGCATTGATGGCCATCAAACGGACCAATAAACGTAACCACAGTTACTTTCGCCAGGGTAAGTTTATGTTTTGGGTCACATCGGGCTGTTAAGGAGCTGTTATCTGTTGCCGTAGTTGCATGAAAGTAGCTACAGTACGTCTGGGCGAACAGATCCTGATTTCTATGACGCGGTACGAGCCGTCATTACCGCGGAATCCGAAGGTGCGTTCACCAACTCGATGCGTTCTCGCCGTGGGGAGCGGGGGTGACGAGTGAAGAGAATCGAGGGTGCGTGCGTTGTCGTTTGTGCGGTTCATCTCGCCTGGTCAGCGTTCTCGATCTGGGGGCGACACCCCCGTGTGAGCGGTTCCTTCGCGGGGATGAACTCGATGCTCCTGAGCCGACTTTCCCATTGCACCTGCGGCTCTGTGAAACATGCCTGCTGCTGCAAATCCCGGCGTTGATCACGCCCGAGGACACCTTCACCGAATACGCGTACTTCTCCTCCTACTCCGATAGTTGGGTTCAGCACGCCAAGACGTTCGTAGACGACGCCGTTACGCGGTTTGGCCTCGGACCAGACTCGTTCGTCGTCGAAGTGGCCAGCAATGACGGATACCTACTCCAGCACGTGGTGGCCGCAGGTATCCCATGCTTGGGAATCGAGCCGTCCCACAACGTAGGGGCTGCGGCCCGCGACCGTGCTGTGCCGACCCGGACGGATTTCCTCGACCCAGGTGTGGCGCAGGCCGTGGTGGCCGAGCATGGGCCGGCCGATCTGGTGATCGCGAACAATGTGTACGCACATGTTCCCGACATCATCGGTTTCGGTCTGGCCCTGCGGGCCCTCCTCGCCGACGACGGCTGGCTGAGCATCGAGGTTCACCACGCACTCAACCTGGTGACGCTCGGTCAGTTCGACACCATCTATCACGAGCACTTCCAGTACTACACGGTGCTCGCGGCGACCAGAGCGCTGTCGGTCGCCGGGCTCAGCGTGGTCGACGCCGAGCTGATCCCGACCCACGGCGGGTCGATCCGATTGTGGGCTCAGCCCGAAGAGGTTGGGGCCCAGCCGAGTTCGCGGCTCCGCGAGATCTTGCACGCGGAGCAACTCGCAGGTTTACACGAGGTCGCGGGGTATCTCAATCTGCGGACTCACACCGAGTCGCTGCGACACGAACTCCTGAGATTCCTCCTCGACTGCAAGGCGAACAACCAGCGGGTGGTTGCCTACGGCGCGCCGGGCAAGGGCAACACCCTGCTGAACTACTGCGGGATTCGCAGCGACCTTGTCGAGTACGCCGTTGATCGCAATCCCTATAAGCACGGCCGGTTCACCCCGGGCACGCGCATTCCCATCCGGGAACCGGCGGCGATCGCGCAGGACCGCCCCGACGTCGTACTCGTCCTGCCGTGGAATCTCGAAACCGAGCTGACCAGTCAGCTTTCGTATGTCGCGGACTGGGGCGGGCGGCTGGTCTACCCGCTACCGACGTTGCATGAGGTCAGCTGGCAACCCGAAGTCGTAAGGAGTCACGCCGGATGAAGGTGGTCTTGTTCTGCGGCGGCTACGGCATGAGGATGCGCAACTCCGTCCACGACGACATCCCCAAACCGATGCAGATGGTCGGTCCCCGACCGTTGTTGTGGCATGTGATGCGCTACTACGCGCACTTCGGGCACAAGGAGTTCATCTTGTGCCTCGGCTACGGCGCCTCCCACATCAAGGACTTCTTCCTGGAGTATCGGGAGACCGCGTCGAACGATTTTGTTATGCGCGACGGCCAAGTTCAGTTGCTGGACAACGACATCAGCGACTGGAAGATCACATTCGTCGACACCGGGCTGGAGTCGCCGCTCGGTGAGCGGCTCCGCCGAGTGCGCGATTACCTCGACGGGGACGAGTACTTCCTGGCCAACTACGCCGACGTCCTGACCGATGCGCGGCTTGATGACGTCATCGACCGATTCCACGCGTCCGGAGCGGTGGCTTCGATGATGCTGGTGCCGCCGCAGCAGTCGTTCCACTGTGTTGAAGTGAAAGACTCCGGCGAGGTCAAGGAGATCATCCCGGTCGCCGACTTGCCGATCTGGGTCAATGGTGGCTTCTTCGTCCTCTCCCAGGAGATCTTCGACTACCTGCCGCCGGGCGGGGATCTGGTCGGCGACGCATGTCAGACGCTGGCGGGTCAGGGTCGGCTGTTCGGCTACCAGCACACAGGATTCTGGAAGCCGGCCGACACCTTCAAAGAGCGAGCCGAACTCGATGACGGCTACCGCCATGGCAACCGCCCGTGGGCGCTGTGGGAGTTATCGGATGCGTGAACTGTCGACCGGCGCCGTGGGTGAGATCGCGGTCGTCGGTGCCCACTGCGACGACATCGCCATCGGGATGGGCGGCACCCTGCTCTCGCTGTGCGCTGACGAGCCCGGCCTTGTTGTTCATGCGCTGGTGTTGTCTGGTGGTGGTACCGAGCGCGGGGCGGAGGAGCGCGCGGCGCTCGACGCATTCTGCCCGGGGGCCACAACGCACGTGACCGTGCTGAACATCCCGGATGGCCGGACGCCGGCACACTGGCAGGCGGTGAAGACCGCGTTGCACGACTTTCGCCAAACATGCCATCCGACAATCGTGTTCGGCCCTCAACGGCACGATGCGCACCAGGACCATCGGCTGATCGCCGAGCTGCTGCCCACGGAATTTCGTGACCACCTGACCCTCGGTTACGAGATCGTGAAGTGGGAGACCGACACTCCCCAGCCGAATGTGTTCGTCCCGCTGACCGTCGAGACCGCCGAGGAGAAGGCGCGGTTGCTGTGCAAGCACTACCCGTCACAGGTGATGCACGACTGGTTCGATGAAGAGGTTTTCTTGGGCTTGTCGCGGTTGCGTGGGGTGCAGTGCCGGAGTCGGTATGCGGAAGCCTTCGCGGTAGAAAAGCTCTCCCTCAAACTCGGAGGCTGCTGAATGCGCGTACTCGTCACCGGCCATCAGGGCTACCTCGGCACCGTGATGGTCCCGGTTCTGCGCGAAGCAGGGCACGAGGTAATCGGCTTGGACACAGGGTATTTCGCCGATTGCGTGCTCGGCCCGGCGCCGGCGGATCCACCACAGTTGGGCGACGGCCGACCTGTGGACCTGCGCGACGTCACTGCTGAGCAACTGAACGGGGTGGAGGCCATCGTCCACCTGGCGGCATTGTCCAACGACCCGCTCGGCGATCTCGCCCCCGACGTGACCTACGAGATCAACCACCGCGCATCGGTGCAGCTGGCCCGGGCCGCCAAGGCGGCCGGGGTGTCCCGCTTTCTCTACGCATCGACGTGCTCGGTATATGGATCGGCCGGCGATGGTCTCGTTGACGAGGACGCGCCGCTGCGGCCGTTGACGCCATACGCGGAAAGCAAGGTCTGGGTGGAAGACGATCTTGCAGCGATCGCCGATTCGGGTTTCGTGCCGGTATTCCTGCGGAATGCAACGGCTTTCGGGTTCTCGCCACGGCTGCGGGCGGACATCGTGCTGAACAACCTGGTGGGGCATGCCGTGCTCAGTGGCGTGGTCAAGGTGTTGTCCGACGGGACGCCGTGGCGGCCCCTGGTGCACGCCGAGGACATCGCCCGAGCATTCGCCCTGTGCCTGACCGCGCCCGCCGAGGCGATTCAGTGTCAGGCATTCAACGTCGGAACCGAGGCCAACAACGTCACGGTGGCCGAGATCGCCCGCGCGGTGGCCGAGGTTGTCCCGGGTGCCGAGTTGCGCATTACCGGTGAAACCGGCGCTGATCCACGGTCCTACCGGGTCGACTTCGCCAAGGCGCGTGAGCGCCTGGGATATCAGGCGCAGTGGTCGGTGGCCGACGGTGCCGCGGAACTGTACGCCAAGTACACCGGCTATGGGCTGACCGAAGCGGCGTTCAGCGGTCAGTTCACTCGGCTGGCGCGTCTGAAGGCCCTGCGCCAATCAGGCGTGCTGGACGAGGCGATGTCTCGGGGAGACCGAGTTGGTTGACCAGCTGACGCCAGTTTCCGGCGGAACGGTCGCGTGCCGAGACCGTCGTCGGCGGCAGCGGCCACGCGATGGCGAGATCGGTGTCATCGAATGCGACGGCCAGATCTTCACTCGGGTCGTGTGCGCGGTCGATGCGGTAACAAACATCGGCGGTCGGCGTGATGGCTTGAAAGCCATGCAGAAACCCCTGCGGCACATAGAGGTGCAGGAAATCGGTGTCATCGAGCCGGATGCACAGCTGATGGCCGAAGGTCGGGGAGTCAGGCCGGATGTCGACGATGACATCGTGTACCGCTCCGTTCGCGCATCGGACGAGTTTGGCTTCGCCCGGTCCCGACCGGCCGTGCATTCCGCGGATGGTTCCCTGCACCGACCGGGACTGCGAATCCTGCACAAACGACGCGCTGAGACCGGGCGTGCCGAAGTAGTCATCGAAGATGTCGGCATCGAAGGTTCGGGTGAACAGGCCGCGGTCGTCGGTGAACGGCTGGGGAACGAGAACGACGACGCCGGGAACTCCGGTTTGTCTGATCCGCACGGAGCCATGCTGCCATGAGTGGCTGCCGAGGATGCCGAAGCCGCGCCTTGGCCCGAGTGTTGGACTTGGGTTGCGTGCCCGCGCAGGATTTCTTCCCCGCTGCCGGTGACCCCGTAGTGCCGGCGGAGTCGTCGCACCCGCTCGCGATGGATCTGTGTGGTGATTGCGGTTTGGCGCAGTTGGCAGAGGACGACACGGTGACCGACGAGCCCCGGGCCGTCGAACCGCAGGCGCTGCAACGCCAGGCGGCCGACGCGGTCGGCCGGGTGGCGGCGGCGCAGTTGTTGCGCGGATCTACGGTGCGCGAGTTCGGTAGTCCGCACGGGGGCAGCTGGCTACCTTTGCTCGCCGCCCGCGGATTCACCGAGGCCGAGGTGGCCGATGTCGTCCTGGACTGCTTCGGGGTGATGCACGAGCCCGACCAGCAAACCGCGTTCGAGAGGCGTGCCGCCGTGACGGCCACCGGTGGAGTGCTGCTCGTCCAATACCACTCGTTGGCGACGATCGTCGCCAAGAAGCAGTGGAACTGCCTGCGGCACGGCCACTACGCCTACTACTCGACAGCCGCGATACTCGGTCTGCTGGAACGGGCGGGAATGAGTGCGGTCGATGCGTGGGAATTCGACCTGTACGGCGGCACGGTGTTGCTGGCCGCGGCGCACGGGCAAATGCGTCCGCCCAACTCGGTGCGCCGGATACTGGCCAACGAGGAAGGGATCACCCAACCGGCCGTCGTCGGGACGCTGCAGCAAGCCGCCGACAGCCACTGTCGGGCGCTGCGGGAGTGGCTCGAGCGGCAAGCCGATGCTGGGCATCGGGTCTATGGCTACGGCGCCGCATCCCGTGCAGTCGCCTTGTTCGCGCTCGCAGGTATCGACCGCAGGCTCCTGGCCGCGGTCGCAGATGCATCCACCTCGAAGCAAGGCCGTCGGATGCCCGGCACCGATATCCCGATCATCACACCGGACGAGCTGATCGCGGCCGATCCTGACCGGGTTCTTCTGACCCTGCCCGACTTGCTCCCGGAGGTTTCGGTTACCTACCCCCAACTCGCCGGACGATGGATCACCGACGAGGGCATGTCTGCGGAGTGCGGGCCAGGTAACTCATTCTCCTGCGTCGCCACAGCAAAGTTTCATGCGTAGCGATCCGTCATCCGGCGAAGTCTGGATTGGCTCCCTGTTGCCGGTGCGTCGCAGCCGCACAGAAAACCTTCCTGTCTGGAGTGATGCGGTTTGGAGTGCTCCGCCGAGAGGTCGTGAGGTACACGTGTTGGATATTTCACTGTCCGCCGTCGTGCAAATTTGGCGAATTTTTGTTAGTTTGCCAATAGTCTTCCAAGCGGATGGTGCGACGACGTTGCGTCTCGTGGGAGCGCTGCAGCGTTTTGATGATGAGGAGAGATGGTCGTGAGCAACGTCATCGGCATATGGGATGCGATGTCACACGCGGTGCGCCGGCCGAAGATTTCGGTCGTCATACCCGCACTGAACGAGGAGCGCAATCTCTCCTATATCGCCTCGCGTCTGCCCCACGATGTCGACGAGGTCGTGTTCGTCGACGGGGGCTCGCTGGACAACACCGTGGCGGTCGCCCGCGAACTGTGGCCCGCCGGTGTCCACCTCGTGCAGACCCGCAAGGGCAAAGGCAATGCCTTGGCGTGCGGCTTCGCCGCTGCCTCCGGCGACATCATCGTGATGATCGACGCCGATGGCAGCACCGACCCCGCGGAGATTCCCCGTTTCGTTGGGGCGCTGATTTCGGGCAAGGACTTCGCCAAGGGGTCACGCTTCGTCCAGGGTGGCGGGAGCAGCGACATCACCCGCACCCGGCGCCTCGGCAACTGGGGACTGAACACGTTGGTCAACGTGCTGTTCGCGACCAAATACACGGACCTGTGCTACGGGTACAACGCCTTCTGGAGCGATTGCCTCGACGTGATGGACTTGCCAGATCCGGGGATCGAACGTCCGCAGTGGGGCGACGGGTTCGAGATCGAGTCACTGATCAACGTTCGCGTCGCGGCCAGCGGAATGCAGATCGCCGAAGTCAGCAGCTACGAGCTCGACCGGATCCACGGCGCCAGCAACTTGAACGCGGTCAGCGACGGCCTGCGGATCTTGTGGACCATCTTGCAAGAGTTCAAGCAGGCGCGTCGGCGTGGGTGGAAGCGCGGCGTGGGCGGACGCAGCCTGAACGTGACCGCAGCCGGGCGGTACCGATTCGACGCCGACCTGCAGGCTCAATCCCTGCCTGATGTGCGGCATGCCTGAAAACCGGGGGTAATCAGCTGTGGGGCAAACAATCTCGCCAGCGGCAGAAGTCACGCAAGGGGTGGAGGTCAAAGGGCCTAAAGTCTCCCTGTGCATCCCGGCCTTTCAGGCGGGCCAGTTCTTGCGCGCCACGCTGGACAGCGTGCTGGCGCAGGATTTCCCCGACATGGAGATCGTCGTCGTCGATAACAACAGCACTGACGAAACGCGAACGATCCTCGACGCCGTCACCGATGACCGCGTTCGCGTGATCACCAATCGCACCACCCTGTCGGCCGAGGACAACCACAACCTCGTGGTCAAGCTCAGCCGCGGCGAATTCGTCAAAGTCGTCAGCGCCGACGACACACTCAGACGCAATTGCGTGACTGCGCAGGCAGCAGTCCTCGACAGCAACCCGGACATCGCTTTGGTTGCCAGCCGAACCGATTTCATCGATGACGCCGGCGCGCTGCTGTTCGCGGGCAGGGGTCTGCGGGGCATCCTGGGCCGTCAAACCGGCGAGCAGGTGATCCGCAAGATTGTGCGCAGCGCCAAGAACCCCGTCGGTGCTCCCGTGTCAGTGATGTTCCGGCGGGCCGATTTTGACCGCTGTGGCGGCTTCCGCGGGCCCTCGCTCTTCACGCTTGACATGGACCTGTGGGCCCGGTTGTTGCGACAGGGCCACTTCTACGGCATGCCGGAGACGTTGGCGGCGTATCGAATCCAGGGTGGCTCACTGACGGCGTCGATATCTGCGCGATCACAATTGGCGCAGCAGGACAAACTCACCCGCAGGATCGTCGATGATCCCCACTGGAAAGTTCCCCACATTGATCGCCTCGTGGGCAAGATCAACCGCTACGACGTTCTTGTGAAGCGGACGGTGCTGTTCAAACTGAGCAGCCTGCGTTCGTTCATGCGACAGCCGCGAATTGGCTGAAATGGCACACGAACTGAGTCTCACTTCAGATGAGCACAACCCGGTCGCCGCGCCGACCGATGTGCTCTCGGTGGTCATTTGTGCATACACGCAGGCCCGATGGACATGGCTGTGCGAAGCCGTGGAATCGGTGCTGGCCGGCAGCAATGCCCCCGTGGAAGTGATCGTCGTGATCGATCATTGCGACGAGCTCCTCGAGTCCGCCGCCCACCATTTTGCCGCTGATCGACGGGTGCAGGTGATAGCGAACCGCGATGTGCGCGGGTTGTCCGGGGCACGTAATACCGGAGTTCGCAACGCACGCGGCGATGTGGTCGCATTCCTCGACGACGACGCCGCGGCACAGCCCGGCTGGGCGGACAAACTGATGGACCACTATCGAGACGACACGGTGGCGGGGGTGGGCGGATATGCCCGTCCGGTGTGGCCGGGTAGCCGGCCAGCCTGGCTGCCCGCTGAATTCGATTGGGTGGTCGGCTGCAGCTACATCGGGCAACCGACGCGACTTGCGCAGGTACGTAACCCTATTGGGTGCAATATGTCGCTACGCCGGTCGGTTGTCGAAAAAGTCGGTGGATTCAGATCGGAAGTAGGCCGGGTGGGAACCACTCCGGTCGGCTGTGAAGAGACCGAATTGTTCATCCGGGTCCGGGCCGACAGGGCAGCCAACCGGGTGCTGTTTGATCCAGACATCCGCGTCGAACACCACGTCTCCGAAGACCGCACGACCCTCAAGTACTTCGTTCGCCGGTGCTACCACGAGGGCTTGTCGAAGGCTGTTGTGACCGAGCTTGCCGGTGCTGCAGACGGATTGAGCAGCGAACGCTCCTACGTCGGTCGTGTGCTCCCGATTGCGATCGCGCGCGAGTTGGCGTCGATGACATCCGATGGGCTGGCCCGCGCCGCCGTGATCTGCCTCGGCCTCGCCGCCACGACGATTGGCTTCGTTCGGGCCAAGGTCGGCCGCCGATTGTCCGGGAGGGCAACGTGAGCGGCAATGACTTCCCTTGCCTGACGCTGGCTCCGGTCTTGCACAACCCGCTGCGGCCGAGTTGGAGTGGGGCTATCTGGATCGGCGAAGTGTGGCTTGACGCCGTCGATTCCGCGACTCAGGCTAGCGTCAACTCTGGGGTGCCCGCGGTGTGCCGACTCCAGAACGCCGAGGGATTCTCCCGGGCGCGCCTGCTGGTTCGTGACCGTGAGCGGGCGGTGGGATTTGTCGATCTTGCGGTCAACGACGGCGAAGTCGCGTTCAGTGATCTGCGGGATCAGGTTGTTGCCCAGCAATATTCGCTACCACAGGCGGTGCCGGCCCGAGCCGAGAGAGGTCCTAACGAGACGACGCATATCACGGTGATCGTGTGCACCCGCGATCGCACCGAAATGCTCGAATCGGCGTTGACGTCGATTCTCGCCTCCGACCATCCTGATTTCGGGGTGTTGGTCGTCGACAATGCGCCAAGCAGCGACACCACCCACCAGTTCGTCACCGGACTTGCTGACCCACGGGTGCGATTGATCACCGAACCCTTGCCGGGTCTCTCGCGGGCAAGGAATGCGGGACTGCTGGCAGCAGACGGGGACATCGTCGCCTTCGTCGACGATGACGTGATCGTTGACCGGGACTGGTTGAACATCCTGGTAAGGGGCTTTGGCTACGGCAATGCCGTCGCGTGTGTGTCCGGGATGGTTCCCGCCGGTGAACTGAGGACACCGGCGCAGGCCTACTTCGAAAATCGGGTTGGCTGGTCGGAGTCTGCCCACGTGCGGGTCTTCGAGTGGTCGCAGGTACCCAAGGACGTTCCGCTGTTTCCCTTCGAGGTTCGGCACTATGGAACCGGCGCTAACTTTGCTGTCGATCGTCGAGTCGCGTTGAGCATCGGAGGATTTGACGAACGTCTCGGTGCCGGCACCCCCGCCAGTGGTGGTGAGGACATCGACATGTTCTTCCGGATCTTGCGTTCCGGACGGCAGCTCGTTCACGAGCCTGCGGCGATCGCCTGGCATCGGCATCGTTCCACCGCCGACGACCTGCGCGCGCAAACTCGGGGCTACGGGCTGGGTTTGGGTGCGTGGCTGGCGAAGATCGCCTCTGATCCGGCAATGGCGATGCTTGCGGCCAAGACTGTCGTCCGACGCGGAGCGGCGCTCGTTCGCCACGTGCGATCGGCATCGCGAAGCGCCTCGCCGTCGCCCTCAGTAGAAGCTGACTTGCCGTCGGACATCGGCAGTGGAACGTGGCGTTTCGTGGCCAAGGGCGCTTGGGCGTACCTCATCGCGTCGGGCGCTCGAGGCGCCGCGCGGTGACCGCCAATCTTGCCTCCCCCGAGCAGGCTGGAGCACCTACATCGCCCGCCGCCGGCCGCAACATGACGGTCAACTCCATCTCGCTCATCATCTCGAGTCTGCTGACCGGCGTCCTGGGTCTGGTTTTCTGGGGCGCGGCCGGCCGGCTATATCCCGCAAGCGAAGTCGGCGTGGCCGCCGCGTTGATCACCTCGGCCCTGATGTTGTCGATGTTGTCGATGTTGTCGATCGACACGATCTACGAACGCTTCCTGCCGCTGGCCGGCGAGCGGACCGGCTCGCTGATCAAGTGGGGCTATCTGACCGTTGCCGGCACCGCTTTGCTCGCGGGAGCCGCGTTGGTGGCGTTCGGCCCACGTGAAGAACTCTTCGAGTCCAAGTGGGCGATGTTCTGCTACCCGCTGCTGGTGATGGTGCTGGCGGTGTTCACCCTGCTGGACAAGACCGCGGTTGGCCTCGGGGTGACGAAGTGGTCGGCGGTGAAGAACCTCGTCCACGCTGTCGTGAAACTGGGGATCCTGTTCTGCCTGGTATGGACGGGCAGCGGGGCCTCGATCGTGCTGGCCTGGGGAGCGACCGCGGCAGTCGGAACCCTGTTCGTGCTGGCCGCAATGCGACGGCGCTGGCGCACCCACGAGCAGTTCCGTCAGAGTGCTGCCCTGCCCGTCCGGTCGGAACTGTTGTCGTATGTCGGGTCGTCTTTCGGGATCACCAGCCTCTGGATTATCGGACCGCTGGTCGTACCGCTGATCATCGTCAGCCGGTTCGGTGCCGCGGCCAACGCGCATTTCGCGGTGACGTGGGCGATCATCAACGCACTTTATTTCGCGGTGCACCTGGTGATGAGTCCGTTCGTTGCTGAGGTGGCGGCCCATCCCGACAAGGTCGGGTCGCTATCGGTCCGGATGGTCCAGATGATGGTGGTGGTATCCATCGCCGGCGCGCTCGGGCTGGTTCTGGTGGGGCCGTTTGTGCTCGGCATCATCGGACCCGACTACCAGGCGCAGGGCAGCGGATTGCTCACCTTGGCGGCGGTCTTCGTGCCGCTGTCGGCGATCAGCGCGATCTACGAAGGCTTCGCGCGGGTGCGTCGCAAGCTCACGCTGATGGTCGTCACCCGTTGCATTGCCGCGGTGGCCATCGTCGCCGGGACATTGTTGATCACACCGCATCTGGGCTTGATCGGTGTCGGCTGGGCGTACCTGGCGGCGGAGGCGATTCCGGCGGCCATCCTGCTACCCCTGGTGATCAGCTGGCTTCGACACGTCCGAGTCGACGCTGCAGCAGCTGCAGTCGGCTAGAGGGAATACTCGCGCACCCAGTTAACCGCCATATCGGCGCCACCGCCCAGGTCGCCGCCGAAGTTGTCCAGCTGGATGCACAAATGCATCGGCCCCGGCGGTAGATGCGCAGGATCGGTGCTCTCCCACCATTGGACGCCATCGACGAACATTGCGATCCGCTCGGGTGTCCACTCGACTGCCCAGCTGTGCCACTGGGTCGAATCTATTTGGACCACCCCTGATTCGCGGTCGTCATTGGGGCCGAAGTGCAGCCAGCCTTCGACGGACTGGCGGGTGGGATCGGCAATCTCCATGAAGTCGACCTCGCCACCGACAGGCCAATTCTCGGCGTCCGGCCACAACAGTAGGAGGGCGTGATACCCCGGACCCGACGGCGACGACTTCACACACGCCTCCCACCGGCCGTGCATTTGTCCGGGTAACCAGGCCATGCCGCCCGAGTTCCCCTCGGCGTCTGCGGTGATGATCAGGTTCCCGTTAACGATGGAAACCGCGGCGGGCGTACGACGACCGTTGTCATTGTGACCTGGACCGTCATAGATCGACCATTGGTTCAGCGCCGCGGGGTCAGTGAATTCGTCGGTGCGACTGGGTTCGCCCCAGCCGTGCGCGGCGGCGGCGGTGTGCGGGCAGTTGCCGTCCCCGGTGGCGGCGGCGGCGATCGGGTGGATGTGGGTGGCTGAGGCCACGGTCAGCCCCAGCGTCACCGAAACGACACTCGTCAACGAGGTTAGAACGTGAGCGGCGCGTGGCATGGGGAGTGGCATCTGCTTTCTTGGTCACTCGAACCGCGGTACTCGACCAAGGCCTGGGGCACATCCCGTCGCGGTGTCGAACGGGTTCAGTCTACCCAAACGCCCGCGCGGTCCAGGCGGGCTACTACTTGGGCTTCCCACCGCGTCGCAGCACAGTGATCCATTGCTGCAAGAGGCCGGTTGGGCGTTCTCGTCGGTAGCGGTTGCACTGGCACAAGCCGCAGTCCGTCCCGCGTCGGTAATGTTCATGCGCCGGACGGCCGTGGCCACACCTGCAGTTCCGGTTTTGCATACCACTCGAACCATACGCGGCCACCGGAATCAAACCCCCCGTTCGATCTTCAGAACCGGCCATCTTACGCGGCGCCGCGACGGCTGAATTCGACGTCATAATTCCGGTCCCTTGTTTGTGCCCAGTCTGCTCGCAGCGCAATTGCCGAGAAATTGTGGTGTGTACATCGTCCGGCCTCGCAGCGATCGTGTAGCCCCTCACCATGGAGTTGTTACCAAAGTGATAGATGAGCTCTATGTGATAAATGAGGTCCTTGGGAATATTGTGACTTCGCCCGGCCTCGACTAAAAGGTGCCTTTATCGCGATGGAGAGACATGTTCCGGTCCTGCTCGGCAATTGTTTCAGCCGTCGCAGTGGTCTGGGGTGCGGTCCTGGTCGTGGTGGCGCCGTCGGCCCACGCCGCCGAAGCCACGGCGATCGATGCCGACTCGATGACCCTCACGGCAGGCAAGGGGACCACGGTCTACTCCGACGCCAAGGCATCAGGGGGCAGAGCGATCGCTCTGACCGGTGCGGTGACAATTGCCAGCACCCTGACCATTCCGGACTCAGTCCGAGTGGTGGTTCGGGCCAAGGGGAGACCGTGTTTTGGCGCACCGGTTGGGCGAGTGTCAGTGGACGGAGTGAACATCGGCACCAGCCCCGTGACGGCATCCACCTGGACGGATTACACCGCCACCGCCCCGATCGCGGCGGGGTCTCACACGATCGGGGTCTCATTCATCAACCCGTTGTGGTTCGGCTGCTCACGGGTGCTCTACGTCGACACCATCAGTATCGTTGCGGCCACGGTGAGCACCAGCCCGGACACCCTGACCACAGCTCCCGTCGGCAACCTTCCCGGGTGGACACACATCTTCGCCGACGACTTCACTCGCGATGCAGCACTTGGCAGTTGGGCCAATCCGTCGGATCCGACCAAGGTGGTCTACGTCGGTTCCGGCGGGCAGCGGTGGCTCACCTATCCGCAGACCTTTACCGACACCTATCAGCACCGTCCCTATCGGGCGGATCAGGTGCTCAGCGTTTCCAACGGCACCTTGAACTTCTTTCTGCACAACGTCGACGGCAAACCCGCCGGTGCCAATCCCTCCCCGGTGCTGCCCGACGGTACCCAGTATCAGACGTACGGACGCTACTCGGCGCGGTTGAAGGTGGACACCCCCACGCTGAGCGAGTACCACATCGCCTTCCTGCTGTGGCCGAAGTCCGAGCTGTGGCCGAACGACGGCGAAATAGATTTCCCGGAAGGCGCACTGTCGTCGACGTCGCACGCGTACGCCCACTACGCCCGATCCACCGGCGGTCAGGACGGCGTCGACACCGGGGTGTCATTCACAGACTGGCATGTGTACACCCTCGAATGGCTTCCCGGTCACGTCCGGTTCTATCTCGACGACGATCTTGTGCTGGACAGCACCAAGTACGTACCGAGCAAGCCCATGCGCTGGCAACTGCAAACCGAAACCGACGGGAATGGGACAAACACCGGTCATCTGCTGGTCGATTGGGTTTCGATATGGTCATACGCGGGTGGCTAGCGCCACAAGAACTCGCGTCAGCTAATCGGTAGGCTGGCTCGATGTTACAACGCCTCGAAAGTTCCCCGGCGCCGCCGGGGAGCTCCAGACGGCGTGCCGCGCGACACCTCCTCGCCAGCCGAAATCTCCCGGTCTGGACTCCGCTGATAGTCGCGGCCTCGGCAGCGGTGGTCGCCGCATCGTTCACGGTGACCGTGCTGTCCTCCTACGGCGCCGCGGAGGTGCTGCCCCCGGCGATACGCGCCGTTGTCGGCGTGCTCGCGGTCCTGACAATGCCCGGCCTCCCTATCGTCGCGCTGCTGAGACTGCCGACTAACGGGGTTTTCGCCAGCGTTGCGATATCGCTGTCGCTAGCTGTCAATGTGCTTCTGGCCCAATTGAACTACGCCGGATCTTTGCATCAGCCCTACCTGGTGCAGTACACGGTTCTGGCGATCGGCGGTGTCGCCGCCGGCGCGTTGGCGCGCCGATGGCGTCGCGAGAACCAGGAACGTGACGGCCCGCCGAACTCGACGAGGGCCGCCATGTCGGCGGTGCTGCGCTGGACGCGACGCCAACTGGCGTCGACCGGCGGCCGCAGGGTCAGCGTGAGCCTGCTGGTCGCCGCGGCGCTGCTGTTCTTCTCCGCGGTCCACCGGCTCGACGTCGACGCGGCGGGCAGCCTTGGGCTAGTCGGCGTGCTCGGAATGGACTATTTCGCGGGATTAGCGGTGCTGTCCGCGCTGCTGGTGCTCGAGTACCGGCGCGCAGCGCTCGATCGGCCCGTGATTGCGCTCTCCAACGTCGCCCTGACCACCTACATCACCATGCCTGTCGCATGGTCGATGGGCACCGCACCGTTCGTGACGGCCTACGTGCACCGCATGATCACGAACTGGCTGGTGCAGCTGGGCGGTCTACCGCCGCCGGTCGATGCCCGGATCAGTTGGGCGGGGTTCTTCTCGGCAGGAGCGAACCTGGCGACGACCACCGGCGTGAACGATTCCGCAATCTTCCTCGTCAGCGCGTCGTTGGTGATGGGCATTTGCCTCATGTTTCCGGTTCATGCGGTTGGGCTGGCCATCACCGGAAGCCGGCGCATCGCCTGGCTGGGCGTCACGATGCTCACCCTGTTCAACTGGTACCAGCAGGACTACTTCGCGCCCCAGGCCGTCGCGATGCAGTTCTACGCAACGATTTTGGCCGTATTGTTCTGGCAGTTACGGGTTTCCAATGTTCCGCAGCTTTGCGGCGGCCGCCTGAGGCGACTGAGGACCGCATGGATGCGGATACCGGGCCGGGTGCCCGGGCGGGACGCGTCCTCCACGCTGGCCATCGAGCTCGTGCTGGTGGTGATCCTGGCCGCGATGGTGGTCGCCCACCAGCTGACCCCATTGGCCTCGATCGGGGCACTGCTGATCTTTGCGATCTGCGGGCTGACTCGCTACAACCTGCTGTGGCTGGCCGCGGCGGTGCTGTTCATCGCGTGGTTCTGCTACGGCGCCTACCCCTACTGGCAGGGTCACCTCGGTCAGGTCATCGCCGACATCGGTGGCGTCGATCAGAATCTGAATTCCAGTGTGTCGGAAAAGATCACCGGCGATCCCGTCTACAGCCGAATGCAACTGCTCCGCATTGTCGCCGCGCTGGTGCTGATGGGTATGGCCGGTATCGGGTGGCTCCGATTGCGTCGAATAAGCGGAAGCAGGCCGATATTGGCGGTGGCCGTCGCGTTGGCTCCGTTCGGCCTCGTCTTGCTGCAAAGCTACGGCGGGGAGGTGGCGATTCGGGCCTTCCTGTACGCCTCGCCGGTGCTCTCACCGCTGGCGGCGCTATCCGTCATGCCGCTCCTGCGTCCACGCACCGCACGAATCACGTGGCGTCGGCTGACCGGTGCGGCTTCCTGGTGTGTGCTGTTCGCGTTGGCCTTGTTGGTGATCGCCAACCGCGGCCTGAACATCTCGTTTGAACGAACGATGCCGCACGAGGAGAAGATTGCCAGCGAGCTCGTTGCCCAAATTCACGACTACGGGTTGGGGTACTGGGGACAGGGCGCGCTCTACGGGGTGCCGAGAACCTTCGAACTGGAGGACCGGTGCTTTGTCTCAGCCGAGGAACTGGCCAATTGCACGGCAACGCCTGATGTGGAGTTCTTTTCCAACACCGAACAAGACGAGAATTTCATCCATTACAGCCTCGGAGTCAGTCGTGCGATGGCCGACAAGGCGATCGACCTTCTTCGGACGGAGAAGGGGTATCAGACCATCTATGACTCAGGCGGCATCGTGGTGCTCAAGCGGCCCGAAGCCCCATTCGTCAGGTTGGGAGTCGACGGATGATTGCGATCGCGTTGTTCGTCACCTCAGGCGTGCTGTTCCTGTTGGCCGCATACCGGCGCGAACAGGGGATCCCTGAAGCTGGGGCTCGGCGACCCGACCACACCACCGCATTCCTGCGACTGCAGGCATTGTGCGCGGCCGTGGGTGCGATCGCGGTCTCGGTCGTCCATATGATCACTGTCGTCTCCTAAGGCCCGCCCGCCGCGGCATCCGGATTAGCTACGTTGCGCGATTAAGAGGCCGACACGATGCGTGGCATCGGCCCACACGCGGTTTGTTCAGGTAACTTTTTGATTGCAAGTGCGGGATTAGCGATCGCAGTGACGGCCAGATCGAAGGCCACGCTAAGCCGCTGTTTTTGCCGAAATTTTCGGGAAAGGGCAATCGGGACATGGGTGCTCATGCCCGTGACAGCAGATCCGAGGTTATCTGCGTCAACGGCCATGGGAATCCCGACGGCAATTACTTTTGCGGCGAATGCGGTGTGCTCGTTGAATCGGGAGTCGTCGTCTGCCTGGCCGGCCACGCCAACGCCGACTATCAGCGATTCTGCGGAGAGTGTGGTGCGCCGCTGGCGGCACCGCCCGGGGTCGAGCCGGTGGCGTCGACCGCACGCTGGTCCTTCGATCCCACCGGGCGGCACCAATGCCGTTACTGGGACGGGGTCAAATGGACCAACAACATCGCCGACGTCGGTGGGCTCGGCACTGATCCGTACAGCAGGGGAGCGAACCGGCTCGCCGAGACGTGGGTAGGGCTGGCCGCGGGATTGGTCACCGTGGCGCTGCTCGCCGGCGCGGGTGCCGACGTCTGGGTGCAGCTGTCCCGGGACGCAGCGAAACAGACCGCAACCACGCAGGTCTCCACGACGACATCGACGCCCACGACCACTGACTCCGCTGCGGCATCGTCGTCCGCCGCGCCCCCGCTGCCCCCGCCCCCGGAACCCCCACCCGTCGTGCGTGGAACGGCTGTCATTGCGACCCCGTGTCTGGCAGGCAGCACCAACGGCACTACCGCTGACAATTCGGTCGCCTATTGCGAGCGTCTCCAAGGCACCGAGACGTTCATGTGGTCGCTGAATCCTGGTGAGATTCCGACTCCCGCGATCGGCCAGGGCCAGGATCCGGCAGTGGCGGTGTGCATGGTGCAGACCGAGCGCACCGAGTTGGACTGCATCGAGTACCTCAAACGCCCCAGTGACCCCGGAGAGCCTGGTCCGCCCGCGTGACCACGAGCTAGTCGATAGGGTTTGCGGCATGGGCTATCCCGAAAACGTGCTGGCCGCCAACGAGCAGGTCGTGTTGCATCGCCACCCGCACTGGAAGCGCTTGGTCGGCCCGATCCTCGTGCTGCTGATCGCCACCGTCGTTGCGTCATTCGTGGCCGCACTGGTCAACAACACCAACTGGGACACCACCGCCAAGAAGGTGCTCTTCGGCGTCATCGCGGCGATCTGGCTGATCCTGGTCGGCTGGCTGACGTTGTGGAAGTTCTTGAATTGGCTCACAACACATTTCGTGATCACCGACCGGCGGGTGATGTTCCGCCACGGGCTGCTGACCCGCTCGGGCATCGATATTCCGTTGGCGCGCATCAACAGTGTGGAGTTCCGGCACGGTTTGCTCGACCGCATGCTGCGCACCGGCACCCTGATCATCGAGTCGGCGAGCCAAGATCCCCTTGAATTCCACGACATTCCCCGCGTGGAGCGGGTGCACTCACTGCTGTATCACGAAGTTTTCGACACTCTGGGCGCCGAAGAGTCGCCCAGCTGACGCGGTGTCCGACGCCGCCGCAGCGGCGTTACAGTGCCGCCGGCCTCGTACTCTTCCTCCAGCGCTTCGGCGATACCGCCACCGGTGAGCGTGGACTCCAGCGCCTTGTCATGGCTCGGACCGAACTCGTCGGGGAACACCCAGCGGCGGAACGCCCAGAAACGGAACGCCATCTGCAGCAGGTTGCCGACGAGATAGGCCGAGAGGAAGTCGGCGATGTTCTCGACGGTCAGTGAGACGTGCGGTACGCGCAGTTCCAGCACATAGCTGGAGAACCACAGCGGAGCCATGCTCAACAGCACGCCGACACCGCTGACCGCGAAGAACAGCAGCGCTTCGTGGTGCCGCTCGCGGCCGCCGCGGTTACGGAAACTCCATTCCCGGTTCAGCACGTAGGAGGCGATCACCGCGACGATGCCCGCGATCACCTTGGCGGTGACCGGCTTGGGCTCGAGGATCGTCAGCTTCAGCGTGTAGAAGATCGCCGAGTCGATGATGAACGTCGTCGCACCGACGATCGCGAACTTGATGAGCTCGTGATGCCGCTCGGCGAACGGCCGGATCGGTCGGGGCAGCCGAGCGATCGTGGCATCAGCAAAAGACACAAGGAACAAGTCTACGGAAGTCACCGCACGTGTGCGTACTCGCGCAGGTCTGACACCATGATGGCCGTGTCGAACAGCCCCAAACCCCCTATCGTCGCCATGGTCGGCGGCGGGCAGCTGGCCAGGATGACCCACCAGTCGGCGATCGCGCTGGGCCAGAGCCTGCGGGTACTGGCGGTCAGCCCTGATGACCCCGCTGCCCAGGTGACTCCCGACGTGGTGATCGGTTCTCACACCGACCTCGAAGCGCTGCGCAGCGCGGCTGCGGGCGCCGCCGCGCTGACCTTTGATCACGAGCACGTGCCGACCGAGATGCTCGACACGCTGATCGCCGAGGGCGTGGCGGTCTTTCCGCCGCCCGAAGCCCTGATACACGCCCAGGACAAGCTGGTGATGCGGCGCAAGTTGGCGGCCCTGGGCGCCCCGATCCCGCGGTTCGCCGCCGTGACCAGCCTCGACGACGTCGACGCATTCGCCGCGGAGATCGACGGACCGGTGGTGATCAAGACCGTCCGCGGTGGATACGACGGCCGCGGCGTGGTGCTCGCCAGGGACCTGGCACACGCCAGGGAGGCCGTCGCGGGCTATCTGGCCGACAACGTGCCGGTGCTGCTCGAGGAGCGGGTGTCGATGCGCCGCGAACTCTCGGCGCTGGTGGCCCGCTCACCGTTCGGTCAGGGCGCGGCGTGGCCCATCGTGGAGACCGTGCAGCAGGACGGGATTTGCGTCACGGTTGTCGCTCCCGCACAGGGCCTGTCCGAGGACCTGGCCGGGGCAGCCGAGCAGCTGGGCCTGCGACTGGCCGACGAGCTGGGAGTCGTCGGTGTGCTGGCCGTCGAACTGTTCGAGACGACCGAGGGCACGCTGCTGGTCAACGAATTGGCGATGCGTCCGCACAATTCCGGGCACTGGACCATGGACGGCGCGGTGACCAGCCAGTTCGAGCAGCATCTGCGGGCCGTCCTGGACTATCCGCTGGGCGACACCCGGCCGATCGCGCCGGTCACGGTGATGGCCAACGTGCTGGGCGCCCCTTCGGCGCCGGCGATGGGCGTCGACGAGCGGCTGCACCACCTGTTCGGCCGGATTCCGGAGGCGAAGGTCCACCTGTACGGCAAGGAGGAACGCCCGGGCCGCAAGGTGGGCCACGTGAACGTTGTCGGCGCGGGCGACTGTGACCCGAATCGGGTGCGTGAACGTGCCGAGCGGGCGGCACACTGGTTGTCGCACGCAGAGTGGACGGACGGATGGGATGGGCATGCCTAACAGCACTCCTCTGGTCGGCTTGATCATGGGGTCGGATAGCGACTGGCCGGTGATGGAGGCCGCCGCCGAGGCGCTGGCCGAGTTCGAAGTGCCGTTCGAGGTCGGCGTCGTGTCCGCGCATCGCACGCCGGGCCGGATGCTGGACTATGCGCGCGGGGCGGCCGCCCGCGACATTAAGGTGATCATCGCCGGGGCCGGCGGTGCGGCCCATCTACCCGGGATGGTGGCCTCGGCCACACCGCTTCCGGTGATCGGGGTGCCCGTGCCGCTGGCCAAGCTCGACGGATTGGATTCGTTGCTGTCGATCGTGCAGATGCCGGCCGGTGTGCCGGTGGCCACCGTCTCGATCGGTGGCGCCCGCAACGCCGGGCTGCTGGCGGTGCGCATCCTGGCCGCATCGGACGACGCGTTGCGCAAGCGCATGGAGAGCTTTCAGGAGGACCTGGAGGCCCTGGTCCTGGAGAAGGATCGGGCGTTGCGGGAGCGATTACTCGGTGAGTGAAGCCCCGGGTAAAGTTACCGACGAGTAGCAAGGAGGCTGTGATGGCGGGAAATCTGGATTTCGACGTGTTCAAGTTGCCCGAGGAGCATGACGAGCTGCGGGCGGCGATTCGGGCGCTGGCCGAGAAAGAGATCGCGCCGTACGCGGCCGATTGCGACGAGAAGTCGCGTTTCCCCCAGGAGGCGTTGGATGCGCTGAACGCCTCGGGCTTCAACGCGGTCCACGTGCCCGAGGAGTACGGCGGCCAGGGCGCCGATTCGGTCGCGGCGTGCATCGTGATCGAGGAGGTCGCCCGGGTCGACGCGTCGGCCTCGCTGATCCCGGCGGTGAACAAGCTGGGCACGATGGGGTTGATCCTGCGCGGATCGGAGGAGCTGAAGAACAAGGTGCTGCCCTCGATCGCCTCGGGTGGGGCGATGGCGTCGTACGCCTTGTCCGAGCGGGAGGCCGGCAGCGATGCGGCGTCCATGCGTACCCGCGCCAAGGCTGACGGCGACGACTGGATCCTCAACGGCGCCAAGGCGTGGATCACCAACGGCGGCAAGTCATCCTGGTACACGGTGATGGCAGTGACCGATCCGGACAAGGGTGCCAACGGCATTTCGGCGTTCATGGTGCACATCGACGACGAGGGCTTCACGATCGGGCCCAAGGAGCGCAAGCTCGGGATCAAGGGTTCGCCTACCACCGAGTTGTATTTCGAGAACTGCCGCATCCCCGGGGACCGGATCATCGGCGATCCGGGAACCGGGTTCAAGACCGCGCTGGCCACGCTGGATCACACCCGCCCGACCATCGGTGCGCAGGCCGTCGGTATCGCGCAGGGCGCGGTGGACGCCGCGATCGCATATACCAAGGACCGCAAGCAGTTCGGCACATCGATCAGCACCTTCCAGGGTGTGCAGTTCATGCTCGCCGACATGGCGATGAAGGTCGAGGCCGCCCGGCTGATGGTGTATTCGGCTGCGGCCCGCGCCGAGCGCGGTGAACCCAACCTGGGGTTCATCTCGGCGGCGTCGAAGTGCTTCGCCTCCGATGTCGCCATGGAGGTCACCACCGATGCCGTGCAGCTCTTCGGCGGCGCGGGGTACACCGTGGACTTCCCGGTGGAGCGAATGATGCGCGACGCCAAGATCACTCAGATCTACGAGGGCACCAACCAGATTCAGCGGGTCGTGATGAGCCGCGCGCTGCTGCGCTAGTCGGCGGGCCGAAGGTGGGTGATATCGCCCGCCGAAACCGTCGTGACCCCGGTGCCGGTGTCGATGACCAGGCGTCCCTGGGCGTCGATTTCCGTTGCGGTGCCGAAGATCTCGTGATCGCCCGGGAGAATCGCCCGAACCCGGCTGCCCAGTGTCAGGCTGCGCTGCCGGTAGTCGGCCACCAGTGCGGGGTCGGGGCCTTTCGCGGCCTGCCAGCGCCCGATGCGGGTGGTCAGTTCACGCAGGATCGTTGCGGCCAGGGCGTCGCGGTCGAGCATCGTGGCGCCCAGCATCTGCAGTGAGGTGGCGCGGGGGTCGGGTGCCTCCTGGGCGGTCAGCGTGACGTTGAGTCCGAGGCCCACCACGATGACCGGGTCGGGGGCGGCCACCTCGGCCAGGATGCCGGCGAGCTTGCCGGTTCCCACCAGGACGTCGTTGGGCCACTTCACGCCGGCCTCGACGCCGGTGCTGTCGCGGATCGCGTCGACCAATGCCACGCCGGTGAGCAGCGGCAACCAGCCCCAGTTCTCGGTCGGGACGCCGTTTGCGGCAACTCCGACAGACAGGGCGATCTGCGAGCGCGGGGGAGCAGACCAGCTGCGGCCATGGCGGCCGCGCCCGGCGCTCTGATGTTCGGCGAGCAAGACTGCGCCGCGAATGTCCTCGCCCGCGGCATGGCGGGCCAACAGGTCGGCGTTGGTCGAGCCAGTCTCGGCGACGACGTCGACGCGGCGCAGCGGGCCGTCGGGGCCGACGAGGCCGCGGATGGCAGCAGCGGTCGACAATGGCGGGCGATCAGGCTGCGGGTTCACCCCGAGCAGCCTAGCGGGGCTGGGCCGATTCGCGTTGGCGCCGACCCCAACGCAGTTGCGGGCGTTGGGGTCTCATGCGGGTGTGGGCGTCGGCGCACCCAGTAACTCGGCGTTGAGGATGCTAATGAGGCTGGCTCTGGCCGTTTCTACCCTGGAAGGCCTGGCCTGTGAGTGCGGTGGCGGTTCCGCCTCTGCCGCCAGAGGACACCGGCAGACCGCCGTTGCCGCCGTCGCCGGCGAACGCGTTACCGGTGATGATCGTTGCATCGCCCCCGTTGCCTACCGCCGGGACCTCCCTCCGCGCGCGGGGTCGCCGTGCGGCCGCTCGACGACTGGGCTGACCTGGAGCTGGTCGTGTCGGCAAAGGCCATGGGCGCGGCGGCGATCATCGTGCCCACGCCCAACGCCACGGCAAGCACACCCAAGCGACCGATGTAGCGCCCGTAGCCGCGCCGAGGTCAGCGGAAACGCGGTTCCGCAAAGTTTCGAGACGATGTCATCGCGGTGTCATGTAGTCGGCGTTGCATGAATAGGGAACTCACTGAACACCAGCGTGAGCCGGATGGGCCCGATGCGGTTACGGAGTTCGGCGAACGTGCGTGCCCGCAGGTGGTCCTGCTCCTCGACGGTCATCGTGCCGGTGTAGGACACCCGCAGGTCTATCTCGGTGGTCTTTCCCCGGCTGATCGCCAGCACGTCGACCAGGGTCAGTTCATGGTCGAGTTCGTCCGCGTGCTCCTCGGACACGGCGGTGATCGCCGCACGCACCGCGCTGTCGAGAGCGGGGTCGGCCCGCCGCCCGGAGAGCCGCCCAAACTCAAGGCGGATCTGCCGGATGGGCTCGCCGACCAGCAGGGCGCACAGGATCAGCACGATGATGCTGTCGGCGATGTCTTTGATGTTGAAGTTCGCCGACGTCAGGAACGTTCCCTCGGGCAGGATTGCGACGAGAATCAACGAGGCGCAGATGCCGCCGCTGATGAGCGCCTCCATCTTCGCGGCGGTGGCTTCGACCCGCAGCAGGGCAGACGCTCCGTTCACTGAGCGATTGTTGCGCTCGTGGTTCCATTTGAGGCCGAAGCAGATCACCACACACGCGCCGGTATAGACCGCGGCGAGTCCGAACTCCGGCTCGCTGCCTTCGCGGGTGACCAGGTAGTCGATCACCTTGATCGAGTTCGTCACCACGCCGACGATCACCACACCGAGGATCATCAGCGAACGGAACAGCGCGTAAAGATTCTCCAATGCCATTCGCCCGTAAGGGCTTTCGGCGTCAGGTTGCTTGGACGACGTCACTGCAAGGCGCGCCGCGATGAACGCGGCGGCGGCGTTGATCAACGAGATGACGCCGTCTAGCTGGGTGGCAGACACTCGGGTGATGGCGTACACGGCAAAGCCGAGCACCGCCAGGCCGATCATCGTGACCATATAGGTGAACAGGCTGCGCCGCTCGGCTCGAAGAACGAGAGCCTCCGAGGCGTCGGTCATCGCGTCAGCCTAACGGTTGCATTCGGCCACCACCTGCTAGCTCAGACCAGGTCCCGAGTCACCTTTTCAGTGACCCGGCGCCGCCCCAGTGACGCCGGGTCGGGATTGGCCACCTGAACCAGCGACGCGCCTGCGGCGAACACCGCCAACAGATTCGCCACCAACTCGTCCGGGGTGGACCACGGCAGCGACGACATCACCCGATCGCTCGCGCTCACCCCGGCCGCGGCCGCCGATTCCGAAGCAGACGCCAGCACCTCATCGGCTGACCGGCCGGACAGCGCCGGACCGGGGTTGGGCTCGGTAATGAACTGGTCGCCGTGCACCCGCACCGCGGTCGCGTAATCGGTGACGCCGATCGGAAGGTCAGCGACGGGCTTGCCGAAAGGGTCCAGCGATAGCACCGCGACCTCACCTCCGGCCACCGCCTCGTCGGCCTCATCGAGGCGCTCGGCCGTGCACAGTGCGAGATCGGTGGGACCGCTGAGCACCACCTCGGCGCCGATCCACCACACACCCAACAGCACCGCCGCGGTCTGCCAGTGTGCCGGCAGCAGCACCGCCACCCGGCTACCCGGCCCGGCGCCGAGCTCGTCGCGTAACAGGTTGGCGGTCTTGGCCGCCCAGTTGGCGAGCGTCACCGTCGACAGCTCGATCCGCTCGCCCGTCGCGTCGTCGTAGTACGTGATCCGCGGGCCCATCGGGTCGGACTTCAACAGCGGATTGAGCAGCGCCGCAGTCAGGTTCGCCATCAGTTGACGCACTTGGGGTCATCAGACCCCGCAGTGATGATCGGTGACGGCGGGGGAGCGGTGCCGTCACCAGCCTGGCCGGCGGCCTGGCTAACCGCAGCGGACGTCGGCAGCGATCCCTCCAGGCCCGAACCCGGCCCGCTGTAGTCGCTGGACAGCACCACCCGCACAGTGCCCGCCGGAATACCCTCGGTGGCCACCACGGGCAGCCCGCCGAGCTCCTTGGCGACGGCCTGGGCGCCGAGGTCGTCATCCTTGGCGGCCTGCACTTGACTGCGGATCACATGATCCTTGTCGTTGTTGCCGATAGAGCCAGCACCAAAACCCTTGGTGCTCAGTACGTCTGACACTGCACCGGCCAGGCCGTTGATATCGGTGTCGTTGACTACGTCAACCTTCGTCTGTTCCGGGGTGTAGGTGATCTTTTCGGTCTTGCCCTCGGCCTGATCGTGCAGCAGGCCGGCTACCCACTCCTGCACCTGTGAGGGATCGACCCGGACCACCGACTGCATGCCGTCGTCGCTCCAGCCGGCTTCGTCGAGCACCGGGATCGTCGCGAATGCGACGTTGCCGCCCGCCAGATTCTCGAGCTGCTTGATGAAATCCATGATGTCCCAGCCTGATGAGAGCACAACCGAGCGCTGAATCGCGTCCTGCAGCCGGTTCAGGGTCGACGGGCTGGTCAGCGTCTTACCCGAAATCACCTGGTGGGCCAGGGAAGCCATCACTACCTGCTGGCGCACCACCCGGTCCAGGTCGCCACGCGGCAGGTCGTGACGCTGGCGGACGAAACTCAATGCCTGGGGTCCGTTGAGCTTCTGCCAGCCGGCCGGAAAGTCGGCGCCGGAGAGTGGTTCGTAAACCGCATCTTTCAGGCAGACATCGACGCCGCCGAGCGCATCGGTGATCAGTGAGAAGCCGAGCAGGCCGATCTCGGCGTAGTGGTCGACGGTGACGCCAGTCAGGTCGGCGACGGTCTTGATGAGCGCCTCGCGGCCCGCCTCGACGGCTTTGGGCTCGGCCTCGGCTGGGTCCATGCCCTGCTGCTCGACCAGCTGCTTCATCTTGTCCAGCTTCACCTGGCCGTAGACGCCGTTGATCTTCGTCTTGTCCAGGCCCGGGGCCTTGACGTAGGAGTCACGGGGAATCGAGATCGCCGTCGCCGACTTCCCGTTGTTCGGGATGCGGACCAGGATGATCGTGTCGGTGTTGGTCGACACATCGTCGCCGGCGTGCAGTGTCGCGAGCTCGTCCTCGGACAGCGGGTTGCCGTGCGCATCGGTGCGGCTGTCCATACCGACCAGCAGGATGTCGATCGCGCCGTCCTGTCCGCCGCCGCCGAGCGCGGCGGTGTTGATGTGGAAGATGCCGTTCTCGAAGGAGCGGATCTTGCCCCACGCGACGCCGGTGCCGACCATCACCGCCACCGCGATCAACGCGAGCACGGTACGGGCCACCCGCCGGGCGCCCGTCAGTGCTTCGGAGTCAGCAGGCATCAGCTCAGGCTACTGGCGAGATGGGCGCAAGCCGGGTAGCCGAAACCGGCGTGCCAGACTCGTAATCGTGGCGTCAAGGATCGTGATCACGGGTGCTGGCGGCCAGGTTGGGCGGTTTCTCGCAGGTGAGGCGGCTCGCCGGGGCCGTGAGGTCAGCGCGCTCACCCACCAGCAGTGGGACATAACCGACCCGGCCGCCGCCGAGCGGCACATCGCCGCGGGGGACCTGGTGGTCAACTGCGCGGCGATCGCGAACGTCGACACCGCGCAAGCCGACCCCGACACCGCCTACGCGATCAACGCCACCGGGCCCGAGACCGTCGCGCACGCCTGTGCCCGGGTCGGCGCGCAGCTGATACACCTCTCCACGGATTACGTCTTCGACGGTCGGCAGCGGCACCCCTACGAGGTCGGCGATGACGCCGCGCCGCTGAGCGTCTACGGACGCACCAAGCTGGCCGGTGAGCTGGCCGTATTGGCGGCGATGCCCGATGCCCACGTCGTGCGCACCTCCTGGGTCTACACCGGTGGCTCTGGAAACGATGTCGTGGCAGGCCTGCGCCGGGCGGCCGCCACCGACCGCACGATCGACGCCGTCGACGACCAGACCGGGTCGCCCACCTACGTCAAAGACCTCGTCGACGCGTTGCTCGAAATCGGCGAGGGCCGCGTCAGCGAGCCCGTCCTGCACGTCGCCAACGACGGCGCATGCACCCGTTACGAGCAGGCCAGGGCGGTGTTCGAAGAACTGGGCGCCGACCCGCAGCGGGTGCGACCGGTGAGCGCCACACAGTCCGCTGGCCGGGCGCCGCGCCCGGCGTTTTCGGCACTGGCAACAGCGATGTCGGTGCGGGCTGGATTGAGCCCGCTGCGGCCGTGGCGCGCGGCGTTGGCCGAGGCGCTTGGTCAACCCGTCAACAGCGGACAGTTACCCTCTACGCCGTGACGTCGAGCCGCCCCCTGACCGTGGTGACGGTGACGTACTCCCCGGGCTCACATCTGGATCGCTTCCTGTCTTCGTTGACGGTGGCCACCGACCGTCCGGTGACGGTGGTGCTGGCCGATAACGGCTCCACCGACGGAGCACCCGAGGAAGCCGTCGAGCGCTATCCCGGCACCCGGCTGCTGCGGACCGGCGGAAACCTCGGCTATGGCAGCGCCGTCAACCGCGGGGTGGCCACCGCGCCGGCCGACGACGAGTTCGTGATCGTGGCCAACCCGGACGTGGTGTGGGGTCCGAACAGCATCGACGAACTGCTGGCTGCCGCCGAGCGCTGGCCGCGCGCCGGGACGCTGGGGCCGCTGATCCGCGACCCAGACGGCGCGGTCTACCCGTCGGCGCGCCACCTGCCCAGCCTGATGCGGGGCGGCATGCACGCCGTCGTCGGCTTGGTCTGGAAGCAGAACCCGTGGACGCGGGCCTATCGCCAGGAGTATCTCGAGCCCACCGAGCGGCCGGTGGGTTGGCTCTCAGGAGCCTGTCTGCTGATCCGCCGCGCGGCGTTCGACCAGGTCAGAGGGTTCGACGAGCGGTACTTCATGTATATGGAAGACGTTGACCTCGGCGACCGATTGGGCGGCGCGGGCTGGCTCAACGTGTACGTGCCATCGGCAGAGATCCTGCACGACAAGGGGCACTCAACTGGCCGCGACCCGGCCAGCAACCTGCGCGCGCATCACGAAAGCACCTACATTTATCTATCCGATCGCCATTTTGGCTGGTGGCGGGCGCCCCTTCGCTGGACGATGAGGGGCGCGCTGAAGGTTCGGGCGCGCGCGGCGGTGCGTAAGTCCCGGCGGGAGCTGGCGAGAAGTTAGGGGGCCCTGCGTGAGTGAAGTTGATCCGTCGAAGGTCGATGCGGTGATCCTCGTCGGCGGGAAGGGAACCCGACTGCGGCCGTTGACGGTGTCGGCCGCCAAGCCGATGCTGCCCACCGCCGGGCTGCCGTTTCTGACCCACCTGCTGTCGCGCATCGCCGACGCCGGGATCGAGCATGTCATCCTTGGCACCTCGTTCAAGGCGGCAACATTCGAATCCGAGTTCGGCGACGGCTCGAAGCTGGGCCTGCAGATCGAATACGTCGTCGAAGAGCATCCGCTGGGCACCGGCGGTGGCATCGCCAATGTGGTGCCGAGGCTGCGTAACGACACGGTCATGGTCTTCAACGGTGACGTGCTGTCCGGCATGGATCTGCGTTCGATGCTGGCCAGCCACCACGAGTCGCAGGCCGATCTGACGCTGCACCTCGTGCGGGTGAGTGACCCGCGGGCGTTCGGCTGTGTGCCTACCGATGCCGACGGCCGCGTGCAAGCCTTCCTGGAGAAGACCGAGGACCCGCCGACCGACCAGATCAATGCCGGCACCTACATCTTCAAACGCGAGATCGTCGAACAGATCCCGCGCGGGCGGGAAGTGTCGGTGGAGCGCGAGGTGTTCCCGGCACTGCTGGCCGACGGGGTGAAGGTGTGCGGCTATGTCGATTCCAGCTACTGGCGCGACATGGGCACACCGGAGGACTTCGTGCGGGGCTCGGCCGATCTGGTTCGTGGCCTGGCGCCCTCGCCCGCGCTCGGCGGACGACGCGGCGAGAGCCTGGTGCACGACGGCGCATCGGTGTCGCCCGGGGCGGTGTTGATCGGCGGGACGGTGGTCGGCCGCGGCGCCGAGATCGGGCCTGGGGTCCGTCTGGACGGTGCGGTCATTTTCGACGGGGCGCACATCGAGGCGGGCTCGGTGGTGGAGCGCTCGATCATCGGCTCCGGCGCCCGGATCGGGCCGCGGGCGCTGCTGCGCGACGCCATCATCGGCGACGGCGCCAACATCGGGGCGCGGTGTGAACTGCTCCGCGGTGCGCGGGTGTGGCCCGGGGTGGTGATCCCCGACTGCGGAATCCGCTACTCGTCGGATATCTAGCTCGAGCGCGAGCGGGCGACTGCCACCAGGTGCGCCACCGCCGCGTCGATGCCGTCGGGCAGCGCGTCGACTGGCCACCACCGCAGATCCAGTGATTCGTCACTGATCGTGATGTCGGCGTCCGCGGGCGCATGGGCGATGAATTGCAGATCCAGATGGCGGGTCGGCACGCCCAGTGAGCACGTGAGCGCGTGCACGTGAATGGCGCCCAGCGCCGCGTCGATGCGCAGGCCGTCGATCCCGGATTCCTCGGTCGCTTCGCGCATGGCCGCGGCGACGATGTCGCTGTCGGTCGGCTCGCAGTGTCCTCCGAGCTGAACCCACCGGCCCAGCCGCGGGTGCAGGGTGAGCAGAATTTCATCGCCGGAGTCCGAGACCACCAGGGCGGAGGCGGTGATATGGCCTGGGACGCAGGCGCGCTCGCACGCGTCGGTGCGTGCCAGCAGGAATGCCAGGACGGCTTGGCGTAGTGCGTCCTGTCCGGCGTCGGGAGCGTCCCACGCCGTCAGCAGCTCGATCGCCGAATCCCGCACAGCCGAGTACGTCACCGCCGTACCAGCAGGTCGCCGACGGGCGCCGGATCGCGGGGCCCGGGTGGGTCCACCGGATAGCCGATCGCGACGGCGCCCAGTGGCTCCCAATCCGTTGGCAGCTCGAGGGTTTCGCGCACGAGTTCGGCGGCGAAGATGGTCGAGCCGATCCAGCAGCTGCCCACGCCGCGGACCGCGAGCGCGACCAGCAGCGCCTGCACCGCCGCGCCGACCGCGACGGTGAACATGGTGTGCTCGGCCTCGGTGCGGGCCGCATCCGGATAGCTGTGCGCGCCTTCGGGCACCAGGAAGGGGATCACGACCTCGGGTGCGTCATAGAGGATCTGTCCGCGCCCGATGCGCCGCTCGACCGCGTCGGCGGGCTTGCCGTCGGCGGTCAGGTCAGCGCGCCAGGCATCTTTCATGGCGTCCAGCAATGCGGTGCGACGGTCGCGATCGGCCAACCAGACGAACCGCACCGGCCGGGTATGGTGCGGGGCCGGCGCGGTGAGCGCCTCGGCGACCGCTTCCTCGATGAGCCCGGCGTCGACGGGTTCGGCCGCGAACTGGCGTACCGACCGGCGCAGCAGTTGGGCTTGGCGGCGGCCGAGGTCGATCGACTCGGCGGTGCCCAGCCAGAACAGATCGTCCTCGCCGCCGCGCAGCAGTCGCGCTGCGGTGGATCCGTCGTCGTCGAGTTCGAGTCCGCGGACCACTGCGACGGGCACCGCGGTCAGCTTGCCTTTGACAAGGTCGGCGGCGGCGGCGATTTCGTCGGCGACGGCCACCTCGGTGACCACCAGCTCGTTGCCGTGTCTGTCGACGGCGCCGGCGTAGCCGTAGAGAACCGGCAGCCCGGACGAGCCGATCGCGGCATCGGTTTGCCCGTTTCGCCAGGCACGACCCATGGTGTCGGTGACCAGCACCGCGACGTTCACACCCAGCCGGTCGTGTAGCGCTGTGCGCAGTGCGGCGGCACTTCCGTCTGGATCGATGGGCAGCAGCGCCAATTCGGTTGCGCCCACGTTGGAGCCGTCGACGCCGGCGGCCGCCTGCACGATGCCGTTGCGGTTCTCGGTGATCAGCGTGCGGCCTTTGCGGGCCAGTACTCGTACCGCCTCGGTGTCGATGAGTGTGCGGCGCAGTGCATCTCGCTCTTCCGGATCTGACGGTGCCGCGACGATGCGACCCTCGCATTTCGACATCGCCTTGCTGGTGACGACGACGATGTCGCCGTCGCGCAACCACGGGGCGGCCTCGGCGAGCGCGGCGGCAAGGTCGTCGCCTGGGCGGAATTCGGGAAGCCCGGTGACGGGCAGGATTTCGACGGGTGCGGCACTGCCATGGTCGCCGCTCGGCGGCGCCGTCGGACTCGAGCCGAGGCTCACCGCGTTACCCCTGCCAATTCCAGCCCGGCGCGCACCATATCGGCGGTGGCCGAGGGGTCGGACATGAGCAGGGGTATCGATTTCACCGTCACCCCGGGGATTTCGGCCTGATCGCCCTGCGAGATCAACCAGTAGTCCAGGATTCCGGTCGCCGACCGTGCTCCGTAGTGCCGGGCAACGGCTTGCGAGGAGGTTTCGACGCCGATCACCGACAGGCATTCGTCGGCCATGCCCCGCAAGGGCTTTCCGCCGATGATGGGGGAGTACCCGATCACCGGCGCGGGCGTGGACCGCAGCGCTGCGCGGACGCCCGGGATGGCCAGGATCGCACCGACGCTCACCACCGGGTTCGACGGCGCCAGCATGACGACGTCGGCGTCGGTGATCGCATCGACGACTCCGGGCCCGGCAGTGGCGTTTTCGGAGCCCACGAACGCGAAGCTGTGCGTGGGCACCTGGGCCCGGTAGCGCACCCACCACTCCTGGAAGTGAATGGCCTTGCGGTCGCCGGAGTCTGGATCATCGATAACGACGTGGGTTTCGCACCGGTCGTCGCTGGCAGGCAGCAGCGTGGCGCCGGGGTTCCAGCGGTCGCAGAGTGCCGCAGTCACCTGGGAAAGCGGATATCCGGCTCGCAGCATTTGGCTTCTCACCAAATGTGTGGCCAAATCTCGGTCGCCCAAACCGAACCAGTCCGGTTGCACGCCGTAGGCCGCCAATTCCTCTTTCGCATTCCACGTCTCGTTGCGATGTCCCCAGCCGCGCTCGGTATCGATACCTCCACCTAAGGTGTACATGCAGGTGTCGAGGTCCGGGCAGATTCGCACGCCGTGCATCCATGCGTCGTCGCCGATGTTGACCACAGCCGTCAGTGCGTGATCAAGATCGCCTGTGGCTCCGGATATCTGGCCGGCGAACTGACCAAGCCCGAGCAATCGCTGCACACCCAGCAGGAAGCGGGCACCCCCTACGCCGCCGACCAGAACGGTGATCTTCACACCGACCGACACTAGGCGGTCAGCCCTTTCGGCGGCGCACGCGGTCACAATCGGGTCACTCCCAAGACACGCCGGTGCATCGACTCGCCGAATTGTCCGAGGAAAGTGGTATTAATTTCGGTTCCATCGCTTGACCGGGCAGGCGCGGACGTGTCTAATCACATCAGTGTCATTTCCCGGTCGGACCTGCCGGTTTTGGTGTCCCAGACCGTGATTCGACCAGGTGTTCGAATTGAGTGGGCACACTTCAATAGTGGGCGACATGCAAAGATCTACGAAACCAGGTGAAGGAGGCGGAAATGTCCTATGAGCACGTAATCGGCGCGATGGGGTTGCCGCAGTCCATTACCGGCTCGCAGACGATGGGGGTAATGGCACGCGCTCACCTGAGTTTGGTGCCGGACCCGATCATCGACGCGACGCCGGATACGGCCGAAGATGAAGACCAGTGGCAGGAACGCGCCCTGTGCGCGCAGACCGATCCCGAAGCGTTCTTTCCGGAAAAGGGTGGTTCCACCCGCGAAGCCAAGCGCATCTGCCTGGGTTGTGAGGTCAAGGACGCGTGCCTCGACTACGCCCTGGCCCATGATGAGCGCTTCGGCATCTGGGGCGGGCTCTCCGAGCGGGAGCGTCGTCGCCTCAAGCGCGGCATCATCTGACGCGCTTGCGCGCCTAATCCTCTTCCATACTCGGGTCGATGACTGACGGCTCGACCCCGAGGTAGGTGGCCACCTGTGCCACCAATATTTCGTGCAGAAGATCCGTCAGGTCGATCGAGTCCTTGGCCCGCCGCTCGATCGGCTTGCGAAACACCACAATTCGGGCCCGCGTGGAGTTACCGCGAACATCGACCCCGGCCGGGATCAGCCGGGCCAGTGCGATAGGCCCATCGGCAACCACTTCAGCCGGCCATTGCACACTGTCGGGATCCTTCGGTGCCATGCGCGGGATCTCGTCAACGGCGACGTCCAACCCGGTGAGCCGTTGCTGCCAGCGCCGCTCGATCGGCTCGTAAGCTTCCAGCACCGCCATGTCGAATCGCTCCGCTCGGCTGCGCCAGCCCGGCACCGTCGGCGGGAGCAGTGGCCCCCGCATCTCACGTCCCCGGCGGGATCCCGGGCCGCCGCCGGACCGGCCACCTCGCCGGGAGCTGCGGGAATCGGGCACGACAGTGATCGTAACGGTTGTGAATCGGCGGCCTTGCGGCTGCGCGTGTCCGCGAGTCACCGGTGAATGAACCGCGATAACCTCACGGGCGTGAATGTTCCCCGTCGCTGCTGCCGGCCTGGGTGCCCCCATTATGCGGTGGCGACGCTGACGTTCGTCTATTCCGATTCCACCGCCGTCGTCGGCCCGTTGGCGACCACTCGCGAGCCGCATTCGTGGGACCTGTGCGTCGGTCATGCCAACCGGATCACCGCGCCCATCGGGTGGGATCTGGTTCGCCATGCCGGCCCGCTGCCCGAGTACCCCGACGAGGACGACCTGGTGGCCCTTGCCGACGCTGTCCGGGAGGGCCGTGACGGAATGTCGGCCCGGCCGCCGGTCGCCGGTTTCTCCGATCCCGGGGGTGCGGTACACGCACCGGCGACCAGTGCTCCGATGATGCCGTCGGCCGCGCATCGGCCGGCCGCCGCGGGTCGTCGGCGTGGGCACCTGCGCGTACTGCCGGACCCGACCGACTGACACGATAGCGGCCCGTACCGGGGCGCTGAAACAGATAGGCTGGCGGCCAAAGAGTCCCTCTCGGTCAGGAGATCCGCCATGTCGAGGCCCGCCGCCGCGGTCCGCAGTGTGATCAAGGCATATGACGTGCGTGGCCTGGTCGGCAAGGAGATCGACGAGGACTTCGTCACCGACGTCGCTGCGGCGTTCGCCCGCCTCATCCGGGCCGAGGGTGGCGAGCGGGTGGCCATCGGCTACGACATGCGGGAAAGCTCGCCGGCTTTGGCCAAGGCCTTCGCCGAGGGGGTGACCGCGCAGGGCCTCGATGTCGTGCGCATCGGGCTGGCGTCCACCGATCAGCTGTATTTCGCTTCGGGATTTCTGAGCTGCGCCGGTGCGATGTTCACCGCCAGCCACAATCCCGCCGCCTATAACGGCATCAAGCTGTGTCGTGCCGGGGCCAAGCCCGTCGGCGAGGACACTGGTCTGGCGCTGATCCGCGACGAGGTGATCGCCGGCGTACCCGGCTACGACGGCAAGCGCGGTGAGGTCCGCGATCAGGACGTGCTGGCCGACTACGGCCAATTCCTGCGCTCGCTGGTCGACATGGCCGAGTTGCGGCCGCTGCGGGTTGCCGTCGACGCCGGTAACGGCATGGCCGGGCACACCACGCCCGCGGTCCTGGGAGCGATCTCGGCGCTGACGGTGGAGCCGCTGTACTTCGAGCTCGACGGGTCGTTCCCCAACCACGAAGCCAATCCGCTGGAGCCGTCCAATCTGGTTGATCTGCAGAAGTTCGTGGTCGAGACAGGCGCTGACATCGGGCTGGCGTTCGATGGGGATGCCGACCGCTGTTTCGTCGTCGACGAGCGGGGCGGTCCGGTCTCGCCCTCGGCGGTCACCGCACTGGTGGCGGGCCGCGAGCTCAGTCGAGAGATCGGTGCGACGGTGATCCACAACCTGATCACCTCGCGCGCGGTGCCCGAGCTGGTCATCGAGCGAGGCGGCACACCCGTGCGTTCGCGGGTCGGGCACTCCTATATCAAGGCACTGATGGCCGATACCGGAGCGATCTTCGGTGGCGAGCATTCGGCGCACTACTACTTCCGCGACTTCTGGGGCGCCGACTCGGGCATGCTGGCCGCGCTGCACGTATTGGCCGCACTGGGCGAACAGGATCGCCCGCTGTCGGAACTGATGGCCAACTATGAGCGCTACGAAGCCTCAGGTGAGCTCAACTTCCGGGTAGTGGATGCACCGGCCTGTGTCGAGTCGGTGCTGAAAGACTTTGGCAATCAAGTTGTTTCGCTGGACCACCTGGACGGGGTGACGATCGATCTCGGCGAGGGCGCGTGGTTCAACCTGCGCACCTCCAACACCGAACCGCTGCTGCGTCTCAACGTCGAAGCCCGCAGCGCCGAGGAGGTCGCCGAGATCGTCCGCCGGGTTTCCGAGGATATCGCGGCGCAACCGGACGGGGCGACGTGAGCGCCGCGCACGCCACCCTCGATCTCGACGACACCGAGGGCTTGCTGGAGGCCGACCGCGACGGACTGCTGCGGGCCGCGGCGATGGCGGGTGCGCAGGTGCGTGCCACCGCGGCCGCCGTCGACGAGGGCGGGTTGGCGCAGGTGGCGGGCGGCGCTCGGCCGCGAACGGTGATCTGGGTGGGTGGCCGCGGCGCCGCCGAGAGTGCGGGCGCGATGCTGGCCGCCACGTTGAGCGGGGTTGCGGGCGAACCGATCGTGGTGGCTTCGGAATCTCCGCCCTGGATCGGACCGCTCGACGTTCTCGTGGTAGCCGGCGACGACGCCGGGGACCCGACATTGGTGACCGCGGCAGCGACGGCGGTGCGGCGTGGTGCGCGGGTGGTCGTCGCGGCGCCCTACGAGGGACCACTGCGCGATGCCACCGCCGGCCGCGCCGCGGTGCTGGAACCGCGGTTGTGGGCGCCAGATGAATTCGGGTTGAGCCGCTACCTTGCCGCTGGGCTGGCCGTCTTGCAGGCCGTCGATCCGGCTCTGCAGACCGACCTTTCCGCCTTGGCCGACGAGCTCGACGCCGAGGCGTTGCGCAACAGTGCCGGCCGCGAAGTCGTCACCAACCCGGCAAAAGCTTTGGCCGAGCGGATGTCCGGCCGGCAGGTGGTGCTCGCCGGTGACAGTGTGGCCACGCTGGTGCTGGCCCGGCATGCCGCCGCGGTGCTGCTGCGACTGGCCGGTAAGGCAGTCGCCGCGGCTGGGTTGTCCGACGTTCTCGCTGCGTTACGTACTGGTGTGGCAACCCAATTCGGCGACCCGGTGGACGCGCTGTTCCACGACGATGAGCTGGACGGCCCGCTATCTCGGGGCCCGAGGGTACTGGCGCTGACCCTGGACGCCGAACGTCCGGTGGTCGCCGCGCGGGTGAGCGGATACGACGATATCGATTTGGTGGGGGTCGAAGACATCGGGGCAGCGGGGGCGGTTCCCGTCCCCAGTGGGCGAGCCGAGCAACAGCTCGCGACGCTGGCCGTGCGATTGCAGATGGCTGCGGTTTATTTGAGATTGGTGGGGGGATAACTTCGGCGTGGAATTGCTACGAGGGGCGACGCGCACCTACGCGTGGGGTTCTCGGACGGCCATAGCGGAGTTCACCGGACGGCCGTCGCCGACCGCTCATCCCGAGGCTGAGCTGTGGTTCGGTGCTCATCCCGCAGATCCGGCATGGCTGGAGACCCCGGACGGGGAGCGGTCATTGCTGGACGCCGTGCAGTCGGATCCCGACGGTCAGCTGGGGCCGGCGGTGCGGGGCCGCTTCGGGGACGTGCTGCCGTTTCTGGTGAAGGTGCTGGCGGCCGAGGAGCCGCTGTCGCTGCAGGCCCACCCCAGCGCTGAACAGGCCGTCGAGGGTTATGTGCGGGAAGATCGGCTGGGCGTGCCGCTCAAATCGCCGATCCGCAACTACCGCGACCGCAATCACAAGCCTGAGTTGCTGGTGGCCCTCAGCGAATTCGACGCCCTCGGCGGCTTTCGGCCGGCCGCTCGGTCGGTTGCGATGATGCGAGCTCTGGCGGTGTCGGACCTTGATCCGTTCATCGCGCTGCTGTCCGGCCAGTCCGAAGCCGACGGGCTGCGAGCGCTGTTCACCACCTGGATCACCGCACCGCAACCCGACCTGGATGTGCTGATCCCCGCCGTGCTCGACGGCGCGGTGGCTTATGTGCGCTCCGGTGATACGGAATTCGCCGCCGAGGCCAGGACCCTGCTGGAGCTGGGGGAGCGCTATCCCGGTGACGCCGGCGTGCTGGCCGCCATGCTGCTCAACCGGATCACGCTGGCCCCGGGCGAGGCGATCTTCATGCCCGCAGGCAACCTGCACAGCTATATCCATGGTGTGGGCATGGAGATAATGGCCAACTCCGACAACGTGCTTCGTGGCGGTCTGACCCCCAAGCACGTGGACGTCCCTGAGCTGCTCCGGGTGCTGGACTTCACTCCCGCCGACGAGGAGACGCTGCGCACGCCCACCCATCGGGACGGCATCGCACTGGTTTACGACGCCCCGGCGGTGGAGTTCGCCACGTGCGTCCTCACGCTCGACGGGGACGACCTGGGCCACGAGATCGACGCGCCGTCTCGTCATGACGGTCCACAGATCCTGGTCTGCACCGAGGGCTCGGTGGTGGTGCGCGCCAAATCCGACGTGGTGGTATTGGACCGCGGGTCTGCGGCCTGGGTGGCCGCCGATGACGGCCCGATCCGGCTGGAGGCGGCTGCGCCCGCCAAGCTGTTTCGGGCTACGGTTGGCCTCTAGCTAGGAGGGCAACAGATGTCGACCGAGGGCAGCACCAAGGCGATCCTGGCCGCGCTGGCCGCCAACGCGGGTATTGCGGCCGCGAAGTTCGTCGGGTACTTCATCACCGGCAGCTCGTCGATGCTGGCCGAAGCGGTGCACTCGGTGGCTGATACGTCCAATCAGGGATTGCTGCTGTTCGGTCAGCGCGAGGCCCGCAAGGAGCCTGACAGCCTGCACCAGTTCGGGTATGGCCGCAGCCGGTACTTCTATTCGTTCGTCGTCGCCCTGGTGTTGTTCAGCCTCGGCTCGATCTTCGCCCTGTACGAGGGCTATCACAAGATCAGTCACCCGGCGCCGCTCACCTCACCGCTCGTGGCGATCGTGATCCTGGTGGTGGCAATCGGTTTGGAGTCCTTCAGCTTTCGCACGGCGATGGTGGAATCGCGCCCGCTGAAGGGCAAGAGCAGCTGGTGGCAATTCATCCGCCGTTCGCGCAGTCCGGAGCTGCCGGTGGTGCTGCTCGAAGACACCGGCGCGCTGATCGGTCTGGTCTTTGCGCTCGCCGGCGTCGGCTTGACGGTTCTGACCGACAACCCGGTATGGGACGGCATCGGCACGGCTCTGATCGGTGTGCTGCTGGGTGTGATCGCGGTGATCCTGATGGTCGAGATGCACAGCCTGCTGATCGGTGAGGGGGCCACGGCCGACGAATGCCGGGCCATTCGGGATGCACTGGAGCAGACCGCCAATATCGACCGGGTCATTCACCTGCGCACGCAGTACCTCGGCCCGGAGGAGATGCTCGTCGGAGCCAAGATCGCGCTGGCCGCGCGGACTGATCTGGCCACGGTCGCTGCCACAATCGATGCGGCCGAGGCCGCCATACGCGCGGTGGTGCCCGCGGCGCAGGTCATCTATCTGGAGCCCGATCTGGATCGCGCGCTGGCGCGGTAGCCCGCCGCCGACCCCGATGACGGTCGCGTGTTCGCGTTACGCAATTCCGCCGGGTTGTCCCTCGCCGACCACGTAGCCTGCTGCAACACCGGCTAACTGGGGTACTCGGGGGAGATGCAGATGATCCAAAACTGGCGGACGAAGTCGGTGGAGCAATCGATCCTCGATACCGACGAGCCGGGCACCCGGCTCCGCAAGAATCTGACCTGGTGGGACCTGACGGTCTTCGGCGTCTCGGTCGTCGTCGGCGCCGGTATCTTCACCGTGACCGCGTCGACCTTCGGCAACATCACCGGCCCGGCGATCTCGGTGTCGTTCATCATCGCCGCGGCGACCTGCGGTCTGGCCGCGCTGTGCTACGCCGAATTCGCCTCGACGCTGCCGGTGGCGGGCAGTGCCTACACGTTCTCCTATGCGACGTTCGGTGAGTTCATCGCGTGGATCATCGGCTGGGATCTGATCCTGGAGTTCGCGGTCGGGGCTGCCGTGGTGGCCAAGGGCTGGTCGAGTTACCTGGGCACCGTCTTCGGGTTCTCCGGCGGCATCACGGCCATCGGACCAGTCGACTTCGACTGGGGCGCGATGATCATCATCGCGGTGGTCGCCACGCTGCTGGTGCTGGGCACCAAGCTGTCGTCGAACTTCTCCGCGGTGATCACGGCCATCAAGGTTGCGGTGGTGGCGTTCGTCGTCATCGTCGGGGCCTTCTACATCAGGGCGGCCAACTTCTCCCCGTTCATCCCGCCGTCGGAAACCGGCAAGGGCGGGGCAGGAACCGGCGTCAACCAGTCGGTGTTCTCCCTGCTGACCGGTGCGGACAGCAGCCACTACGGCTGGTATGGCGTGCTGGCTGGCGCGTCGATCGTGTTCTTCGCGTTCATCGGCTTCGACGTGGTGGCCACGACGGCCGAGGAGACCAAGAACCCGCAGCGCGACGTCGCCAGGGGAATCCTCGCGTCGCTGGCCATCGTCACGGTGCTCTATGTGTCGGTGTCGATCGTGTTGTCGGGCATGGTCAGCTATGCCGATCTGCGCGACAAGGGCGGGGACGGCCACGCCAACCTCGCCACCGCGTTCGCGCTCAACGGTGTGGACTGGGCGGCCAAGGTGATCTCGGTCGGGGCGCTGGCCGGGCTGACGACCGTGGTCATGGTGCTGATACTGGGGCTGTCGCGGGTGTTGTTCGCCATGTCTCGGGACGGTCTGCTGCCGCGCGAGCTGGCCAAGACGGGAAGCCGCGGCACGCCGGTGCGGATCACCGTGCTGGTCGCTGTGCTGACGGCGGTGGCGGCCACTGTTTTTCCGATGTCCAAGCTCGAAGAGATGGTCAACGTCGGGACGCTGTTCGCGTTCATCCTGGTTTCTGCCGGTGTGATCGTGCTGCGCCGCACCCGCCCCGATCTGGACCGCGGGTTCCGGGTGCCTTTGGTTCCCCTGCTGCCCATCCTCTCGATCGTCGCTTGCGGCTGGCTGATGCTCAACCTGACGGCCCTGACCTGGATCAGGTTCGTCGTGTGGATGGTCATCGGGGTGGCGTTCTACCTGCTCTACAGCCGCCGGCACTCGGTGCTCGCGCAGCGGGAGGCCGCGCACACTGCCTGATTTACAAATTAGTGTCTTTTGTCTAGACACCCGACAAATTCGCCTCTATAGTCAAGCCATCAACGGTGATGGCACTCACATGGAGGTAACTGTCGTGACGTCTCAACTGGACGCCCCCGCCACCGGCGCGTCGTCGGCGCAATGGCGTGACAAGAAGCGCTACCTGTGGCTGATGGGCCTGATCGCGCCGACCGCGCTGTTCGTGGTGCTGCCGGTCGTCTGGGGTCTCAACCAGCTCGGCTGGACTGCCGCCTCCCAGATCTTCTTCTGGGTCGGCCCGGCCCTGATTTACGTGTTGTTGCCGGCGCTGGACCTGAAGTTCGGCCGTGACGGCCAGAACCCGCCCGACGAGCTGATGGAGTACCTGGAGAACGACAAGTACTACCGGTATTGCACGTACCTGTTCATCCCGTTCCAGTTCGCCAGCCTCATCTTCGGCGCCTACATGTTCACCGCGTCGAACCTGAGCTGGCTTGGGTACGAGGGCAGCCTGAGCTGGTTCGCCAAGATCGGTCTGGCGCTGTCGGTGGGTGTGCTGGGTGGTACCGGCATCAACACCGCCCACGAGCTGGGGCACAAGAAGGACGCACTCGAGCGGTGGCTGTCGAAGATCACGCTGTCCCAGACCTTCTACGGCCACTTCTACATCGAGCACAACCGCGGTCACCACGTCCGTGTCGCCACGCCGGAGGATCCCGCGTCGTCACGATTTGGGGAGACCTTCTGGGAGTTCTTGCCGCGCAGCGTGTTCGGTAGTGCGCGGTCTGCGGTCACACTCGAGGCCGCGCGTATTCGTCGACTCGGCAAGAGTCCATGGGATCCGCGGACCTGGCTGGGCAACGACGTGTTGAACGCCTGGCTGATGTCGGTGGTGCTGTTCGGTGCGCTCATCGCGGTGTTCGGCCCGGCGGTGATCCCCTTCCTCGTCATTCAGGCGGTCTTCGGGTTCTCGATGCTGGAGTCGGTGAACTACCTCGAGCACTACGGGCTGCTGCGCCAGAAGAACGACAGCGGTCGCTATGAGCGGTGCGCGCCAAAGCACAGCTGGAACTCCGATCACCTGGTGACCAACCTGTTCCTGTACCACCTGCAGCGGCACAGCGACCACCACGCAAATCCGACCCGGCGTTACCAGACGCTGCGCAGTATGGCCGAAGCACCCGAATTGCCCAGCGGCTACGCGACATTGATCGGGGTGACCTACTTCCCGTGGGTGTGGCGAAAGATGATGGACCACCGGGTGCTCGAGCACTACAACGGTGACATCACCAAGGTGAATATCGATCCCCGCCGTCGGGCGAAGATCCTGGCCCGTTATGGAGCCGCCGCATGAGTTCCTACCGTTGTCCGGTCTGCGATTACGTGTACGACGAGGCGAAAGGTGCTGCGCGGGAGGGATTTCCGCCTGGCACAGCCTGGAGTGCGGTTCCCGACGACTGGTGCTGCCCCGACTGCGGGGTGCGGGAGAAAGTGGACTTCGAAGAAATGGGAGTAAAGACGTGAGCAGCGGTGAACGCTTGCGCGAAGAGCAGACGGCCGCGTTCCGGCTGTTCATCTGCGTGCAGTGCGGATTCGAGTACGACGAGGCCAAAGGCTGGCCGGAAGACGGCATCGCGCCAGGCACCCGGTGGGACGACATCCCGGAGGACTGGAGCTGCCCGGACTGCGGCGCGGCGAAGTCAGACTTCGAGATGGTGGAGATTGCGAGGCCGTGACCAGTACTCTCCCGCTTGTGAAGAGGTCTCGGGTTCCCTATCCCGAAGCCTCTCGCGCGCTGTTGCGGGAAACGGTCCTCGACGCGATGCGGGAAGAACTGCTGACCAAGGACTGGTCGGCGATCACCCTGACCGACGTTGCGCGCACCGCCGGGATCAGCCGCCAGACCATCTACAACGAGTTCGGCTCCCGCCAGGGGCTGGCGCAGGGTTATGCACTGCGGCTGGCTGATCGCCTGGTGGATGCCATCGGTAACGCGATCTCCTCGAATGTCGGCGACGTCCTCGCCGCGTTCACCGAGGGATTCCGGGTGTTCTTCACCGAATCGGCCGCCGACCCGCTCGTCATTTCGTTGCTGTCTGGTGTCGCGAAGCCCGACTTGCTGCAGATGATCACCACCGACAGTGCGCCGATCATCACCCGCGCGTCGGTGCGGCTCACTGACTCCTTCATGAACAGCTGGGTCAGTGCCAGCGAAGAGGACGCGGGTGTGCTTGCCCGGGCGATCGTGCGGCTGGCGTTGAGTTACATCTCGATGCCCCCCGAGGCCGACCACGATGTGGCCCTAGACCTGGCCCGATTGATGACGCCGTTCGCCGAACGCTACGGTGTTATCGATATTCCTTAGCTGTCAGAGCGCCTGAGCGCCTGTCCCGCGAGCCCGCAGGCTGAGGGTGTCGCCAGCGCGCGTGTGCGCGTATATCGGCAATTGAACGAACGAATAGGGGCTCTACATGTCTGAATTGACCGTCGATGTCCGCAATGGCATCGACTACAAGGTCGCCGATCTGAGCTTGGCCGAGTTCGGCCGCAAGGAGATCCGGCTGGCCGAGCACGAAATGCCCGGATTGATGTCGCTGCGCCGCGAGTACGCCGATGTGCTGCCGCTCAAGGGCGCGCGGATCTCCGGCTCGCTGCACATGACCGTGCAGACCGCGGTGCTGATCGAGACGCTGGTTGCCCTCGGTGCCGAGGTGCGCTGGGCGTCGTGCAACATTTTCTCCACCCAGGATCATGCGGCCGCCGCGACCGTCGTCGGCCCGCACGGAACCGTCGAGGAGCCGCAGGGCGTCCCGATCTTCGCCTGGAAGGGCGAGACGCTGGAGGAGTACTGGTGGGCCGCCGAGCAGATGCTCACCTGGCCCGGTGAGCCCGCGAACATGATCCTCGACGACGGCGGCGACGCCACCATGCTGGTGCTGCGCGGTGCGCAGTACGAAAAGGCCGGTGTGGTGCCCCCCACCGAGGAAGACGCCTCCGATGAGTGGAAGGTCTTCATGGCGTTGGTCCGGGCGCGCTACGAGACCGAGAAGGACAAGTGGACCAAGATCGCCGAGTCGGTTCAGGGCGTGACCGAGGAGACCACGACGGGTGTGCTGCGGCTGTACCAGTTCGCCGCCGCCGGTGAACTGGCGTTCCCGGCCATCAACGTCAACGACTCGGTCACCAAGAGCAAGTTCGACAACAAGTACGGCACCCGGCACTCGCTGATCGACGGCATCAACCGCGGCACCGATGTGCTGATCGGCGGCAAGGCCGCCCTGGTGTGTGGCTACGGTGACGTCGGTAAGGGCTGCGCCGAGGCGCTCAAGGCTCAGGGCGCCCGCGTCGCGGTCACCGAGATCGACCCGATCAACGCGCTGCAGGCGCTGATGGACGGCTTCGAGGTCAAGTCGGTCGAAGAGGCGATCGGCTGGGCCGACATCGTCATCACCGCGACCGGTAATCAGGGCATCATCACCCTCGAGCACATGAAGGCGATGAAGCACCAGGCAATCCTGGGCAACATCGGTCACTTCGACGACGAGATCGAGATGGCGCGCCTGGAGCGCTCGGGTGCCACGCGCATCAACATCAAGCCGCAGGTCGACGAGTGGGTGTTCGGCGACTCCGGCAAGTCGATCATCGTGCTGTCCGAGGGCCGGCTGCTGAACCTCGGTAACGCGACCGGGCACCCGTCGTTCGTGATGAGCAACAGCTTCTCCAACCAGGTGATCGCCCAGATCGAGCTGTGGACCAAGAACGATGAGTACGACAACGAGGTCTACCGGCTGGCCAAGCACCTCGATGAGAAGGTGGCCCGCATCCACGTGGAAGCACTGGGCGGCACGCTGACCAAGCTCACCAAAGAGCAGGCGGAGTACATCGGCGTCGACGTCGACGGCCCGTACAAGCCGGAGCACTACCGCTACTAACCCGCTGCGATCGAGGGGCCGTCGGCATGCCGGCGGCCTCTCGGCCGTTAGGCTGCCCGCGTGCTCATCGTCATCGAGGGACTGGACGGGGCAGGCAAGCGCACGCTGACCGTCGGTCTGCAGCGCGCCTTTGAGGCGGACGGCAAATCGGTCACCACGCTGGCGTTCCCGCGCTACGGGCAGTCCATCCACGCTGATCTGGCCAGCGAGGCGCTGCACGGACAGCACGGCGACCTGGCCTCCTCGGTGTACGCGATGGCGACGCTGTTCGCCCTCGATCGGGCCGGGGCGGTCGATGAGATCGCTGCGCTTCGCCGCGAGCATGATGTGGTCATCCTGGATCGCTATGTCGCGTCCAACGCCGCCTACAGCGCAGCCCGCTTGCATCAGGACGCCTCCGGTGAGGCGGTGTCGTGGGTCGGCGAACTCGAATACGGCCGGTTCGGGCTGCCGAGGCCCGATCGCCAGATCCTGCTCGACGCGTCGGTGGAACTGGCCGCCGCGCGCGCCAAGCAGCGCGCCGAACAGGAGGCCGATCGCGCTCGCGACGCCTACGAGCGCGACGACGGACTGCAGCGGCGAACCGGCGCGGTCTATGCCGAACTGGGTGCTGCTCATTGGGGCGGTCCGTGGTCGATCGTCGCCCCGGACGTCGATCCGGTTGCCCTGGCGGGGTCATTCGCGTCCTAGGGGCTTCTCATGCAGCGGAAATGTCGCAACTCGCCCGTGTGGTAGCGGGGGTTTGTCCCAATTCGGTGACACCATGGACACCATGAGGCAAAGGATTCTCGTAGTCGACGACGACCCATCGCTGGCCGAGATGCTCACCATCGTGTTGCGTGGCGAGGGTTTCGACACCGCGGTCATCGGCGACGGCTCTCAGGCGCTGACTGCCGTGCGTGAGCTGCGTCCCGATCTGGTGTTGCTGGACCTCATGCTGCCCGGCATGAACGGCATCGATGTGTGTCGGGTGTTGCGGGCGGATTCCGGCGTGCCGATTGTCATGCTGACCGCCAAGACCGACACCGTCGATGTGGTGCTGGGCCTGGAGTCGGGCGCCGACGACTACGTGATGAAACCGTTCAAACCCAAGGAGTTGGTGGCTCGCGTCCGCGCGAGGTTGCGGCGCAACGAGGACGAGCCGGCCGAGATGCTGTCGATCGCCGACATTGACATCGACGTGCCGGCGCACAAGGTCACCCGCGAGGGCGAGCAGATTTCGCTGACGCCGCTGGAGTTCGACCTCCTGGTGGCGCTGGCACGCAAACCGCGGCAGGTGTTTACTCGTGATGTGCTGCTCGAACAGGTGTGGGGATATCGGCACCCCGCGGATACCCGTTTGGTGAACGTGCATGTCCAGCGGTTGCGGGCGAAGGTCGAGAAGGACCCGGAGAACCCACAAGTGGTGCTGACCGTTCGAGGAGTGGGTTACAAGGCCGGACCGCCGTGATCGGGACGCGGGAGGCGCGCCGCACGTGATCTTCGGCTCCAAGCAGCGCATCCGCGGCCCGTGGGGACGATCTGGTCCCCTGGTGCGGGGTATGAGTGCGCTGAGCCGAGCGCTCGGTTTGATCTGGCGCCGCTCGCTGCAATTGCGGGTGGTCGTGCTGACGCTGGGGTTGTCGGCGGCGGTGATCGTGGCGCTGGGCTTTGTGCTCACCAGCCAGATCACCAACCGGGTGCTCGACGTGAAAGTTCATGCTGCGACCGAGGAATTGGACCGCGCACGCAATACCGTCAGTGGCACCGTCAGCGGTGAAGAGGCACGCTCGCTGGACAGCAGCCTGCAGCTGGCCCGTAACACCTTGATCTCCAAGACCGGTCAGTCGTCCGGTGCGGCGCTGGCCGGCACTTTCGACGCCGTGTTGGTGGTTCCCGGTGACGGCCCGCGCGCGGCTACGGCGGCCGGCCCGGTGGACCAGATCCCGAAGTCGTTGCGCGACTTCGTCAAAGCCGGCCAGGTCAGCTACCAGTACTCGACGGTGCGTACCGAGAGCTTCGCCGGTCCGGCGCTGCTGATCGGCACGCCGACCCCGTCGCATGTGCCGAATCTCGAGCTCTACCTGATCTTCCCGCTGAACAGCGAGGAGAACACCGTCACGCTGGTGCGCGGCACCATGGCCACCGGCGGACTCGTGCTGCTGGTGCTGCTGGCCGGGATCGCGCTGCTGGTGTCGCGGCAGGTGGTCCTGCCGGTGCGTTCGGCATCGCGGATCGCCGAGCGCTTTGCCGAGGGCCACTTGTCCGAGCGGATGCCGGTGCGCGGTGAGGACGACATGGCTCGACTGGCGGTGTCGTTCAACGATATGGCCGAGAGTCTGCAACGCCAGATCACCAACCTCGAGGAATTCGGCAACCTGCAGCGTCGGTTCACCTCTGATGTCAGCCACGAGCTGCGCACCCCGCTGACCACAGTGCGGATGGCGGCCGACCTGATTTACGACCATTCCGAGGAGCTGGACCCTGCGCTGCGCCGCTCCACCGAGCTGATGGTCAACGAGCTGGACCGATTCGAGACACTGCTCAACGACCTGCTGGAGATTTCTCGCCACGATGCGGGGGTCGCCGAATTGTCGGTGGAGGCAGTCGATTTGCGCTCGACGGTCAACAGCGCGCTGGGCAACGTCGGCCACTTGGCCGATGAGGCCGGAGTCGAGCTGATGGTGAATCTGCCTGATCAGGAGGTCATCGCCGAGGTCGATGCCCGCCGCGTGGAGCGCATCCTGCGCAACCTGATCGCCAACGCCATCGACCATGCTGAACGCAAACCGGTGCGGATCCGGATGGCTGCCGACGAGGACACCGTCGCGGTGACGGTCCGTGACTATGGTGTCGGGTTGCGGCCCGGGGAGGAGAAGCTGGTGTTCAGCCGGTTCTGGCGTTCGGACCCATCGCGGGTGCGCCGTTCCGGTGGGACCGGCCTTGGCCTGGCGATCAGCATCGAGGACGCCCGCCTGCACCAGGGCCGGCTGGAGGCGTGGGGTGAGCCCGGCAAGGGCGCCTGCTTCCGGCTGACGCTGCCGCTGACCCGTGGTCACAAGGTCACCACCAGCCCGCTGCCGTTGAAACCGGTTGCTGCAGAGCGCAATGACACCCGCAAGGACCAACGCCCGATGCGCCAACGAGAGCCGGCGGGGGAGAGCGTGTGACACGCTGGCTGCTGGCCCTCGTGATGGCCGGGTTGGTCGCGATGTTGACGGGTGGATGCGCCGGTGTGCCGAATTCCTCGGCGCCGCAGGCGATCGGGACCGTCGAGCGGCCCCAGCCCAAAAGCTTGCCCAAGCCGACTCCCGGCATGGATCCAGATCAGTTGTTGCGCGAATTCCTCAAGGCCACCGCCGATCCTGCCAACCGGCATCTGGCCGCTCGACAGTTCCTCACCGGGTCGGCTTCCAGCGAGTGGGACGACCAGGGCAGTGCGCTGCTGATCGACAACGTCGTGTTCGTCGAGACCCGAACTCCGGACCGCGTTGCGGTCACCATGAAGGCCGACATGCTCGGGTCGCTGTCCGATGTGGGCGTCTTCGAGACCGCCGGGGGACAGCTCCCTGACCCCGGGCCGCTGGAAATGGTGCAAACTCCGGATGGGTGGCGGATCAGCAAGCTGCCCAACGGTGTGTTCCTGGATTGGCAACAGTTCCAGGCGACCTACAAGCGCAACACGTTGTACTTCATCGACCCGACCGGTAAGACCGTGGTGCCCGATCCGCGTTACGTGGCGGTGTCGGATGCCGATCAGCTGGCCACCGAACTGGTCACCAAGCTGATCGCCGGTCCCCGGCCGGAGATGGCGCGGACCGTGCGCAATCTACTGGGGCCGTTGAAGTTGATCGGTCCGGTGACCCGCGCCGATGGCGGCAAGACCGGTATCGGGCGCGGCTACGGAGGTGCGCGCATCGATCTGGAGAACCTGACTACCACCGATCCGCATAGTCGGCAATTGGTTGCCGCCCAGATCATTTGGACGCTGGCGCGGGCCGATATCAAGGGCCCCTACGTGATCAATGCCGACGGTGCGCCGCTTGACGACAGGTTCAAGGACGGCTGGAACACCACCGATGTGGCGGCCACCGATCCGGGTGCGGTCGACGGTGCTTCCGCCGGTGTGCACGCGCTGATCGACGGGTCGATGGTGTCGCTGGACGGGCAGCGGGCCACGCCGGTACCCGGCATGTTCGGCCAGATGCCCGCTCAGGTGTCGGCCGCGCTGTCACGCAGCGGTCAGGACATCGCGTCGGTGACCGTGTTGCGGCCCGGCGCGCCGGACGTGGTGTCGTCGTTGTGGATTGGCCCGAACGGTGGGGCGGCCGCGAAAGTCACCGACGCACGGTCGTTGACCCGGCCGTCGTGGGCGTTGGACGACGCGGTGTGGGTGGTGGTCGACGGCAACAGCGTGGTGCGGGTGATCCAGGAGCAAGCCTCTGGGCAGCCCGCGCGGATCCCGGTGGACTCCGCGGCGGTGACGTCCCGCTTCCCCGGTGCGATCACCGAATTGCAGCTGTCCCGCGATAGCACCCGCGCGGCGTTGGTGATCAACGGTCAGGTGATCCTGTCCGGTGTGGAGCAGACGCCGGCCGGGGAGTTCTCGCTGACGTATCCGCGTCGGCTCGGTTTCGGCCTCGGCTCGTCGGTGGTGTCGCTGTCGTGGCGCACCGGCGACGATATCGTCGTCACCCGTACCGATGCCGCCCATCCGGTGTCGTATGTGAACCTCGACGGCGTGAACTCCGACGGGCCCAACGGGAACATCGTGATGCCGGTGTCGGTGGTGGCGGCCAATCCGGCCGCGGTCTACGTCTCGGACACCCGCGGCGTGCTGCAGCTGTCGGGGACCAGTGCCGAGAACAGTCAATCCTGGTCGGACGTAAGACCTTTCCTGACGCCCGGCGCGGTGCCGGTGCTTCCCGGCTGACAGGAGATCTGGTGTCTGGACCCGTGCTGCCCGGCGTAATTCGCCAAATCGGTTATATCGTGCAGGATTTCGACAAAGCGCTGGCCAACTGGCTCGACCTGGGGGTCGGTCCGTTCTATGTGCTGCGCGGCATCGAGCAGACCGGGATCTATCGCGGCCAGGAGTGCACGGTCACGTTGACGCTGGGACTGGCCAACAGTGGCGATCTTCAGGTCGAGATCATTCATCAGGACAATGACGCGCCGTCGATCTACTCCGAGTTCACCTCGGCCGGGGGCGACGGCTTTCACCAGTTGGCCTACTGGGCGCAGGACTATGACGCCGCGCTGGCGGCCGGGCAGGCCGCCGGATGGCCGGTGGTGTGGTCGGGCGGCGATCCGGGCACCGCGCGCTACGCCTATTTCGAACCGCCGCCGGGCACCGCGGCGACCATCATCGAATTGATGGAGCTCACTCCGGCGACGATCGGGATGGGCGAACTGGTGCGCTCGGCGGCGGTGGACTGGGACGGAATCGACCCCATCCGGTCACTGTTCGGGTAGCCGCGCAATCTCGCATTTCCGCCAGCTGCTTGCCAAGCCTGCTGTTCAGAGGGGTGAATTGTGGGCAGGTTGTCAAGTCGGTAGCGTTCGCTCCTGTGAGTGGGACTGGCGACGGCGGTGTCTTGAATGTGGACCCTGCGGTGTTGCGGGCCGCGTGTGAGGCGTTGACTGCCGGCGCGCAGCACTTGCAAGCAGGTTTGCGCGACCTCGACACCGAAGCCCAGCAGGTGCTGGGGTCCTGGGAGGGATCCGCGGGCGGTGCTTACGGTGCCGCATGGCGGCAGTGGCATGACGGATCGCTGAAGGTGCAGCAGGCGTTGGTAACGATCGCCGAACGACTCGGTGCGGCAGGACAAGCGTTCGCGGCCAATGAGCAGGCCTCCGCCGCAGACTTGGGCGGCCTCCACCGTGGCTGATGCATTCGCAGTGGACTTGGACCGGTTGTCCGACATCATTGAGCGGATGGCTTCGTATCAAACAGTCGTCGACTCGATGTTGGAAGAGTGTGACGCCGTGGTGGCGAATCTGCATGCGAACTGGCACGGGATTGCCAGCGAGTCCCATGCCGCTGTGCATGAGCAGTGGAAGCAGGGGGCGGACATGATGCGAAATGCCTTGGCGCAGTTGCGCTCGGCCGGAGCGCATGCCCACACCTCGTACAGCGGCGCGATCGAAGCGAATCTGAAAATCTGGGGCTAACCGCTATGGGTGAACCGTTGCGAGTCGACCCTGTGGGGCTTTCGGCTGCGGGTTCCGCGGTCGCTGAGCTGAGTAACGGGGTGACTGCCGCGGTGGGCTCGCTGACTGCGTCCTACAACGCCAATACCGGTCAGGATGCGGCAGGTACCGCGTTCGGATTCGCGTATCAGGACTCGGCCAAGGCATTGGTTGACGGTGTGGCCAAGGGAGTCAACGCGTTACGTCACATCGGTTATCTGATTCAGGGCTCGGCGACCAACTATTCCCGGGCGGAGGCGGCCGCCGATATCGGCGGCGGAGCGGCCCCATTGACGGCGCCGGTAGCTCCCGGGCAGTATTCCGCGCCGGGCGGCGAACCAGATGTCAACGGGCCCGGTCGAACTCCGCCCGTGTTGTGGTACCTGGTGGAGTTCCTGGTCGGCGATTGGTGGCCGAACGGTGATCCGGCGCAGCTTCGCGCCGCTGCGACCGCGTGGAACGCGTTGGCTGCGCCGCTCTACGGCGTGACCGGCGAGAATGCCGGGCCGTACGCGGTCATCGATGCACAGCAGATGCCGGACAAAGAACCGATGAAGTCCGCGGTGCGTGATGTCGGCACGGCTATGTCGTCGCTGGCTGGCGAGGCGCAGAAGCTCGCCGGCGAACTGAACCACTTCGCAACCGATGTCGAGAACACCCAGAACGCGATTCGTGACCTGCTCGACAAGCTCAAATCGGTGGTGGGGTCCGTCGTCGACCAAGGTGTCCTCGGCACTGTTTTCGAGCTGATCACCGGCGACGCCGAAGAGAAGATCCAGGAGGTTGCCGACGACATCAAAGCCGTCATCGCCAACCACAAGCGGCAGTCGGCGGCGCGGAAAGAACTGCTTGCTGACCTGGTCAACGGCATCAAGAACTACACGCGCGCAATGGAAATCATCACCCGTGTCGAACTGGTCAACTACCTCGGCGAGGATGCCGGCCGGATTGTGGCCAATGTCAACGACGCCTTCACCGACACCACCACTGGTGTCTCACTTGGCGCGATCAATACCGTCGGCGGTCTGGCGACGGGCTTCGATCCTCTCGGCGACCCGAAAGGCACGTGGGCCACGCTCGAGGGTCTGGGCAAGATGGCCGAGATCTTCAATCCGGTGACTGCCCCGGCGGCATTTGCTAAGGACCCCGAGGGCACCATCGACATGGTCAAGAACCTCACACATTTCGACGACATCTTCACCAGCAACCGTCCTTTCATCGGGGTGGGGGAGCTGGGCTTCGACATCGGCACGGCGATCGTGCCCGGTGGAGCGGCCACCAAGGCAGGTGCCGGTGCGCGAGCGGCGGAGGGGGCGGCCGCGCGAACGGAGATTTCGGCGACCGAACGGGCTGCTGGAGAAGCTGGTGGGATTGCCTCGGCGACAACGGGATTGCGTGGTGTTTCGCGTGAGGTGGAGGGCGCTACAAGCAAGCTCGACGACCTGAGTAAGGCGCCGCTTGTCGGCGAGAAGCCGCCATCAGGAAGCCCTGGCCCGCTACCGAAGCCACCCGAACCCGGCGGGCCGTCGCTGCCTCGTGACCCGGCTCCTCGCGATCCGGGGCCAGCGCCGACGAGTGGGAAGCCGACATCTGCTCCGCCGTCGGGGGATCCTGTTTCGCCGTCGGTCACGCACGCGCCCGAGACTGCCCCGGCACCCAAGGCGGAAGTTCCTGCGGCTCCTGCGGGTTCGGAGGTGGCCGCGCCGGCCTCTGCGACACCGGGTGGGGCCGACCACGCCCCGACTGCTTCCTCCGGCGGGCAGCCATCTGCGCCACCAATGCACGCTCCCAGCGTGAACCATCCTGGCGGTGTGCCGCATGACGGCGGTGCCGGGAACGGCGGTGTCCCGCCGCACAGCGGCGGCGGCCTCCACGATGCGGGCGGCGGCTCACCCCACGACGGTGGACCGCACCACAACGGTGGCGGCTCGGGCGATCAGCAGCCAAACAATCCGCCACACACCGGTCTGCACGACCCGCCCGCCAATCACGGGATTCCCGGTGGACGGCTGCCGGACTTGACGGAGATCGATAAAGAGTTTCGTCTTTCCGACGGCAGCATTGATGCGTCGAGAGTCTCTGAGTGGGCTCAGAGGATATCGGACGTTTACCCGGCCTTGAGCAAAGATCAGATCGAAGCGATCTACCAGTACACAACTGAAAACTATCAGGCAATCAATCCGTACCTGCGAAATATTGACGATCTCAATCTGTTCCAGCAACGAATGCTTGGTTCCCAGTCCATAGAAGCCATGACGCCTGGGCAACGATTGGCCATGGAGACGCAAATTTCGCGGGCTGATGAGGCGCTTGCGGCGCTACCGCCGTACCGCGTCGATCCGTCAGACTTGACGTCTACTACGTGGCGCGGATTGAGAGCACCAGAGTCTCTTCTCGACGAGTTGAAAGCGGGCGACATCTTCCAGGACCCGGGCTACCTCAGTTCATCACTCGATCAGCAGGTTGCTGAGTCCTTTGCGCGTGGAGCGGGCGAAGGCGAAATACCGACGATCTTGAAGGTCGTGGGTGAAGACGGTGTGGATGTGGCACCGCTGTCGCGGTGGTCCTCCGAATCGGAGATTCTGTTTCCGCGTGGCGCGAGTTTCGAGGTGGTATCACGGGAGCTGGGAGGCGACGGAATCATGCGCATAGCGATTAGACAGGTCAAGTAGTGGTGCTCGAAGGGAGCGCGGCGGAGGATACCCTGGATTCCGCTGCCGCAATTGCAGATTGGTTGCGGGCACATCTCCGAAAAGGAGAGGGCCTAACGCATCCGTACGCGCGGAAGTTGGAGATTGCCAACTACGTCCCAACGCATTCGTTGTGGACGACGTGGACGGAGGACCGCCTGCTCACGTTCGGAGCCGGGCTCGTGGCGATTCGGCGCCCAATTCGTACTGCATCTGACGGGGTGAAAGTGGAATTAGCGGGCAGATCGATTATCGTCGCGGCGAACAGAAGTGCCCCGGGCGAGGGCCTGCCCGATGCTTACCTGTTTCAAGCTACGCCCGGGCGCCCCGCCGACTACACAGGGGATTCTCCGGAAGTCGTTATCGAGACAATTCGCGGCCTGCTCGCTCCCGTCCCGCCCCCTGTTGCAGACGATCGAGTGCAGGTTGGATTTCCTGGACGGGAGGCCAGTGCAACGACCTATGTCGGCAGCTGGCAGTGGGATATCCACGGGGAGGCGCGCGGGACGGAGTTCGTCAACAGAGCTGCGGCGGCCACGTTGGCTGCTATCGAGGCTGTCGGAAAGGATTAGCAAGTGGCCGAAGACATTGTGAACACGCTTTCGCAACTGCCGGCGATGGCGGCGATCACCTATCGCGGGATGGCCGGCCCTAAGCCGAACGCATCGTTCACGCTCAGCGGGATCCTGCCGACGTCGATGGATCCACGTGTCGCGAGCGAGAACTTCACAGCGGAGTGGCTGGCGGCGATCGTGAGCATTACCGGCCGGCTCGTAGCACCGTTTGCGCGGTATCGCGAGGAGCAGGAGATCGCCATGCTGCCAGGCACGTTGCTCTTGCTGGCCGGCTCCGTTGAGGTGCCAGGCCTGCCGGATAGCGTGGTGCTTTTAGCCGAATCCGGTGACGCACCCGGGTTGCCTGCCGATTCAACCGCTTTGAAACAAGCTGTGATTGAACAAATCACGAGTGCCCTAGCCCGCCCGGCCGTGACGGTCAATACGCCGGGACGGTTCGCATTCCGCCCGCCGCCTTCGGCTTGAGGATGGCGTTAATGACCGACCCAACGATCCGCCCTAGTTGTCTGGTGGGGCCTTGGGTTCGAAGGGGTGGTACCACTTCCAGTCGGCGCGTTCGCCGGTGGGTCCGGGACACGGTGGAACATCCGGTGGCGGGTGGTTGGGCGGGCGGGCGAGTGACCTGTTGGTGAGTTGTTGTCCGTCGCGGTCGATGACGGTGAGGTGGTCGGCGGGGCCGCTGATGGTGATCTCGCCGCGGTGGTGTTCGCGGTGGTGATAGGGGCACAGCAGGACCAGGTTGTGTAGTTCGGTGGGGCCGCCGTTTTCCCAGTGCTGGATGTGATGGGAGTGCAGTCCGCGGGTGGCGGTGCAGCCCGGTATGGCGCAGGTGGTGTCGCGGTGTTCCAGCGCGCGACGCAGGCGGCGGTTGATGGTGCGGGTGGTCCGCCCGGCGCCGATGGGCTGGCCGTCGCGTTCGAACCAGACCTCGCAGGTGGCGTCACAGGTCAGATACTGGCGATCGCCGTCGGTGAGCAGCGGACCCAGATGCAATGCCGCAACGCGCTGTTCAACATCGACGTGCACGACGACGGTGGTGCGTTGCCCGTGCGGGCGGCGCGCGACGTCGGTGTCCCAGCCGGCTTCGACCAGGCTCATGAACGCATCCACGGTGTTCGGGAACGGTGGTGGATTCTCTGCCGAACCGCTGCCGTGGTCGTTCTGGTACTCGGCGATCAGTGCGTCGCGGTGCGATTGCAGGGCCGCATCGAAGGTCGCAGCTTCGTCCTGGGGCAGGGTGATCTTCCAGCTGGTCGACTCCTCACCCAACGTTTTATGGATCGAGCGAGGCGGGTCGGGCTGCGGACCAGGCTTGGGTGGGCGTGGCTCCAACTTGACCGCGGTACGCAGCTGGCTGACGGAGGCCACCGAGGCCAGCTGCGCGTAGTGCTCATCTGATCCCTCGGCGGCGCGGGCGGCGATGACGCCGACCTGATCGACCGACAGCCGGCCCTCCCGCAGGGCTGCCACGCAGCGGGGAAACTCCGAGATACGATGCGCCACCGCCGCAATCGTCTTGCCGTTGGCCGATGTGGTGCCCAATTTCCAGGCCACCACCGCGGCCACCGACCGCGCCCCGGTCATACCACACAGATTGCCGTGGTCCAGCTCAGCGATAAGGTCCACGATCCGCCCATCAATCGCATTGCGCTGACCGGCCAGCTCCGCCAACTCCTCAAACACCCGCTCAAGACGCTCAATTGGCATCAACTCAGCGGTCGAGGACATAACAACATCATGGCAGCAGCGTCCGACAAAAACGGACCGCTCAAAGATGCCGCAAAACCCGCTCCGCGAACACCCCCGGATGCTCCCGATGCATGAAGTGCCCACCAGGCATTTCCTCAATGACATACGAGCCCAAGAACATCCGTGCGGCACGCCGGTAGTCCGACACCTCGACGACGGGATCGTCGAGCCCGGCGAAGACGACCGTCGGCACCGTGATCCGCGCCCTCAACGACGCAGACGGCAACGGCCACAGCTTGCGGTAATAGCCGAACGCCGCGTCGAGACTCCCCGGGCTTGCGAAGCACTCCCGCACAGCATCGAACTCCTCTGGCGGAGGTCTCCACGTCGGTGACCAACGTCGACAGATCGCGGGCAACGCTTCGAAATTGTTGCGGGCGAAGCGGTTCGCAGCACCTGGCAGCTTGTATGCCGCGAAATGTCGAGCGCCCCAAAGCTTCCGCGGAGACGGCTTCAATGTCGCCGGATGCGGAATCGCGACCGTGATCAGCTTGGACACCCGGTCGGGTTCCAACGCCGCCGCGCCGTACGCGGCCGACGCACCCCAGTCGTGACCGATAACCACCGCCTCGGAGGCGCCCAAAGCGGAGATCAGGGCGAGCGGATCGCGGGCCAGCGTCTCCTGATCGGCATCCAAAGCAGACACCCCGGTCGGGTGATAACCCCGCATGAACGCGCTGACCGCGCGGTACCCCTTCGCGGCGATTCGCGGACGCAGGTCATCCCACGTGTGCGCGGTATCCGGGAAGCCATGGAGCATCAGCACGAGGGGCCCTGAGCCCTCCTCGATATAGGCGAACGTCAGCCCGTTCGCCTCGACGTATCCAGTCGTCGCAGCCATGCCCTGTGGAGAGTACTCCGGATAGTCAGCCACAGCGGCCACACTCAGACCATGGCCGCGGCGACCCGCGCATCGTCACGCCGACGCTGGGATAGCCGACGGGCCACGCTGTTGTGGCCAATGCCGGCTCAGCGCTTGGGGATGGCATCGTTGTAGGGTGCGCTGCTACGGTCGTGGAGCGGGTGAATGACCATGTATACCAAGCCGATTCCCACCACGATCACTGCGGAGAGCGCGACGATCCAGTTGTCGTACCACGGGGCGCCGGGTGTCCGGGGCCAGGCCATGTTGATCATCGCGACGACGCCGTAAATCAGTGCAGCGACGTTGACGGCCACGGCCCACCGTCCCAGCCGGTACTTGCCGCTGGGCACCCAGCCCTTGAGTCGGGCGCGAAGCGCAGCGAACACCACCATCTGGAAAGCCAGGTAGATGCCGAAGGCTGCGAAGCTGATGATCTTGGTGATGGCGTCGGTGGAGAACTTCGAACCAATCACGATCACCGCGGGCACCAGCGCGGCCAACAGCAGCGCATAGGGCGGGACGTGCCGGGTGGGCGAGAACTTCTTGAGCAACGTGCTTCCCATGATCATGCCGTCGCGGCCGTACGAGTACGCCAGCCGGCTCGCGGCCGCCTGCAAGCTCATCGCGCAGGACAGGAACGAGATGAGCACGATGAACAGCACGATGCGGGCGCCCACGCTGCCGAAGGCGTCGTTGAGCAGGGTACTGACCGGGTCGGTCTCGGTGCCGGCGATGACGGCCGGGATATCGGTGACGGCCAGCACCAGTGCCAGGCAGACGAACGTCGCGGCCGCACCACCGACGTAGATGGTGCGGCGCATCGCCTTGGGAATCAGGCGGCCGGGGTTGGGAACCTCCTCGGCGACGTCGCCGCAGGCCTCGAAACCGTAGTACTGGTAGATGCCGATCAGCGCGGCAGCGGCGAAGGCCCATAGATAATTGCCGTCTCCGCCGGCGCCCATCCGATCAAAGATCACCGAGAGGTTGTGCTCTCGGTGCGAGACGAGCAGCCAGACACCCACCACCAGAGCGCCGATCAGCTCGGCGCTGAATCCGATGATGGCCGCGCGCGCAAGGACTTTCGTACCCATGAAGTTGATGATGGTGGCCAGCGCCAGCAGCGCCAATGCGAAGGCGATGGTGTTGTCGACGGTCGCTTCGATGCCGAATGCCGCGGCGATGTAGGGTCCGGCTCCGTACACCACCGACGAGATGGTCACCAATAGCGCGACCATGTAGATCCAGCCGGTCATCCAGGCGTACCTGCGTCCCCACAGCCGTCGAGCCCACGGGTACACCCCGCCGGCCACCGGGAATTGCGCGACGATTTCGCTGAACACCAGAGCCACCAGCAGCTGGCCCAGGCCCACGATAAGGAAGCTCCAAATCATCGGCGGCCCGCCGGTGGCCAGGGCAAAGGCGAACAGCGTGTACACCCCGACAACGGGGGACAGGTAGGTGAAGCCCAGTGAGAAGTTGGCCCACGGGCTCATGTCCCGTTTGAACTCGGACTTATAGCCGAGCGCATGCAGATGCGCCGCGTCGTCCTCGTCGTGGAAGTCGTAGTAGCCCTCGCTGGCCGACGAGGGATTCGATGGTGAGGCCATGGAGCTGCTTTCTGCCGTCGGGGCATGAATTTCGGTGAGCAAAAACTACAGTTCTATTGTTTATCCGGCAACGGGAACGGCAGAATTGATCCAGAATCCGGTAAATTTCTTGCACCGAGCAGGGGCAGGAGGTGGGCGACGGTGTCGTCGTTGTCGCCGCTGGTCGCTGGGGAGGCGCCGATCGGGCGTGCCGACGAGATCGTGCAGCGCATTACCGAAGCGATCCACCTCGGATTGCTCGACGACGCTGAACGGCTGCCAGTGGAAGTCGATCTGGCAGGCCAGTTCGGCGTGGCGCCGATGACCGTCCGCGAAGCGCTGGCCACACTCCGCGATCAGGGCCTGGTCGAGACGCGGCGGGGCCGCAGCGGCGGGTCCTTCGTGTGCCGGCCCGCCGGGCCACCGGTCGAGCAGCTGACCGCCCGGCTGGCCGCCATGAGTATTTCGGACGTGCGCGATCTGTTCGACGAGCACACCGCCATCGCCGGTCAGGCCGCCCGGCTCGCCGCCGAACGGGCGGCGCCTTACGCCGTGCGACGCCTGTTCGCCCTGACTGACCAGCTCGGATCGGCGGTGACGCTGGGGGACCGGATTCGCGCCGACAGCCGGTTTCACATCCAGGTCGCGATCGCTTCGCAGTCGGCTCGGCTGGCCCGCCGTGAGGCCAACCTGCAGGCCGAAGTTGCCGGGCTGATCTGGCTGCCGGTCGAGCCCGTCGTGCAGGTGGACCCCTACGTCGAGGAACTGCATGCGATTTCGGCGGCAGTGGCTGCCGAGAACGCGGCCGAGGCGCGCAGGCTGGCCGAGGCCCACATCATGGGCCAGCTGGCGCGGTTGACGCAGGTCAACGTGAACCTGACTGTCGGGCGGGGTGCGTCGTGACGACCGAGGCGGATCGGCTGGCGCGGCAGGCCTCGGAACGCTTGGAGCCGGCGTACGTGCTGCTGGATCGCATCGCCGGCGAGGTACTTCGCAGCCGCCCGGTCCGCGCCCCGCTCAGCGAGGCGAATCTCAGCGGTCTGCAACGGTTGCTGGCCGATCTGGTTGCCGACGAGCCGCTGGCCTGGGGCATGGGATTCATCGCCGCGCCCTTGATCGTCGACGGCTTGGAGCGCTACCTGGCCTGGTGGCAGCGGCAAAATACCCGGGTGGCGCGCCTGCGGCTGAACTTCGACCCGACCAGTGTTGACGTCTACGACTACCTCCAGATGGACTGGTTCCAGCTACCGCAGCGTGGGCAAGCGCGGGTGGCGTACGGCCCCTACGTCGACTACAGCGGGTCGGATATGTACACCGTCACCGCGGCGGTGCCGGTGGTCGCCGACGGCGTTTTCCTCGGCGTCGCCGGGGCCGATCTGGTGGTCGGGGAGATTGAGCGGCGGCTGCTGGAGGTGCTGCACGGCACAACGGCCGATGCCGTCATCGTCAACACCGAGCGGCGAGTCGTAGCCGCGAACACACCGCGCTGGATCGTGGGGTCGCGGCTGCCCACGATGCCGCAGGCTGGGGATTTTCGTGAGGTCGCCGAGTTGCCGCTCGGTATCGGGTGGGTGCTTGCGCTCGCCGATCCGGCCGCGGGCTGAGCGTTCGTAGGTATCCGGGCTGAACCGTCGTTACGGCGAATTAACGCGAATCGCTTGACAGTAACAATCTAGTTTTAGAGTATTTACAGACTGTTCCTGTGGCTCTGGAGGTAGCGCCCATGTCTTCCGTCTCCTCGACGGCCGCCGACCAGGTGCCTTTTTTCGACGTCGCCGATCCGGCGTTTTCGATCACCTCGCCGGAGGTGCACGCCGCCCGGGAACGTAGCTGGTACGCGACGACGCCGTACGGGATCGCGGTGCTGCGTTACGAACAGATGAACAAGCTGCTCAAGAGCCGCCTGCTGCGGCAGGGCAGCATCGCGTGGCCGGCCCACAACGGCGTTACCGAAGGGCCGTTCGCGCGGTGGTGGGCCAGTTGGATCCTCAACAAGGAGGGCGAGGAACATCGCCGGCTGCGCCGATTGATGACCCCGGCCTTCTCCCAGAAGCTCATCGCCGAGTTGGTGCCCCGGTTCCAGACTTTGGCAGCAGAACTCATCGACAACTTTGCCGAACCGGACCGTTGTGAATTCGTCAGCGAGTTCGCCGAGCCCTACTCGGCCCGAGTCATCGCCATCATGCTCGGTTTTCCCGAAGAGGAATGGCAGGTCATCGCCACCGCGTCCACGACACTCGGCCTGGCAATGGGGGTGACGCTCAAACAGGATCTGCCCGCCATCGAGGCCGCACTGCAGCGGTTGTATGACTACTGCGATGCGCTGGTGGCGGATCGCCGGATCAACCCCCGCGACGATTTCGTCACGGCCCTGGTCAACGCTTCGGAACCGGACGACGGCCGATTGAGTGACGAGGAGCTGCGCGACGGCCTGGTGCTGCTGATCTTCGGCGGCTTTGACACCACCCGCAATCAGCTGGGCCTGGCCATGCAGACGTTCCTGGCCAACCCCGATCAGTGGCGACTGCTCGCGCGGCGGCCGGATCTCGGGGGCAAGGCCGTCGAGGAGGTCATGCGACTCAACCCGACGACGCGCTGGGTGACGCGTGAAGTGATCGAGGACTTCGAATACGAGGGCGTGCAGCTTCGCGCCGGAACCACCGTGCACCTCTACGGTGAGTCGGGCGGTACCGACCCGCGGGTCTTCACGCCAGATTTCGATATCACTGCAGAACGCAAGCCGCACTTTGGGTTTGGCGCCGGTGTGCATTACTGCCTCGGCCACTTTGTCGCGCGAGCCGACATGAGCGAAGCCCTGCCCTTGTTGGCCCGCCGGATGGTCGACCCCCGAGAACTGCCCGGTGCGAGCTGGCTACCGGACTCGGGGAACACCGGCCCCAATCGGCTGCCGATCGGTTTTACCCCCCACCCCTGAGTCTTAAGGACCATCCATGAGCACCACACCGCTGGACGCACACCGGCAAGCCAACGCCGACGGCCCGGCACTGGCCGAGGTACTGGCCACCATTGCCGACCGCAATGTCGAACTGGTCTACTTCCAGGCCGTCACCATCACCGGTCGTGTTGTCGGAAAGGTAGTCCCAGCACGGCATTTCGAGCGGCTAGCGGTCAAAGGGGTGCAACAGCACCAGACGGCGGTGGCCAATCTGCAAGGCACCCGCGACGGCGTACTGCTGGCCGGCGGCGTCAACGCCCCCGAATACACGGCGATGCCCGACCTGGAGACGTTCGCGGTGTTGCCGTGGGACACCAACTTCGCCCGGGCGTTCTGCCGGCTCTACGAACCCGACCATCTGGCCGAGCGGGCCGGTGCCGAATTCTCCTGCGACACCCGCGGATTGCTGCGGCGAATGCACATCGGATTCACCGATCGCACCGGGCTGGAGCTACGTACCGGCTGCGAACCCGAAATGACTTGGCGTGGGGAGGGTTTGGAAGCCCACTTTCGGCCCGGGTCCAGCCCGGCCTACAACATCGAGCACCTCGAGCGGAACCGTCCGATCGTCAAGAAGGTGATCGCATACGCCCAGGAGCTGGGCCTGGACATGGTCGAAGGCGACTACGAGGACGAGTACCAGGTCGAGCTGAACTTCATGTACGACCGCGCCGACCTCACCGCCGACCGGCTGGTCACCTACCGACAGATCTGCAAGCAGGTGGCCCGCGAACTGGGCATTGAAGCCAGCTTTATACCCAAGCCGGCGACCGGGATGATGGGCAACGGCTGTCACCACAACTTCAGCCTGTGGCGCGACGGCGTGAACGTGCTGGCCGATCCGGGGGTTACCGAACTGCATCTGTCCGAGATCGGCAAGTACGCCCTGGGGGGTCTGCTGGCGCATTCGGCGGGTGCCATGCTGATCAACGGTTCCACCGTGAACTCCTACAAACGATATTGGGACGCCGGACAGTTCGCGCCCTCGCGGATCAACTGGGGCCTGGACAACAAGACCTGCACCGTCCGACTGTCGACTGTCGGTCGGCTCGAATACAAGTTGCCCGATGCCGCCGTCAACCCGTACCTGTCGCACGCGGTGATCCTGGCGGCCTGTGAGGACGGGCTGAAGAACTCGACCGATCCCGGTGCACCCACCCAGGGTTCGTCCTACGATGCGCCGGTCGACGACCGCTTCGGTGCCCTGCCACTGACCCTTGGCGAGGCCATCAGCGCGTTTCGCTCCGATGGCGTGCTCGCCGAGGCCCTCGGGCCTGAGCTGTCCGGGCTTCTCGTCGATTTCCACGCCGACGAGTGGGCCCGGTTCTGTGGATATGTGACCGATTGGGAGCGCGATATGTACTGGGATGACCTGCCATGAGCACACCGTTGAGACTGGCCTGCCTGGATGCCGATGCACCGCCGCTTTTTTCGCTGTGGACTCCGCAGAACGGGCGCACCGGCTATGAACCCGCAGTGGCCGAAGCCCTGGGGGACGAACTCGGCCGTCCGGTCGAGTGGATTCGGGTTCCCTGGGTCGACATGATCCCGGCGGTACAGCGCGGCGACGCCGACGCGGTGCTGTGCGGACAGGGCATCACCGCAGAACGTCAGGCGCAAGTCGACTTCACCCGGCCCTATGCCGTCTTTCATGAGGGCGTGCTGGTACGCCGCAGCTCGGGCATCAACGGGCCGGAGGGTCTCGTCGGCCGCAAGGTCGCGGCCATCGAGAACAGCACCAACATGACGCTGGTCGAAACCTTCACCGGCGCAGTGCCAGTCGCTTTCGGGGCCGGTTCCGATGACGTCTACGCCGACATGCTGGCCGCGCTATCGGCCGGTGAAGTCGACGCTGTCGTCGACGACGACGTGGTGTTCGTGCCGTTGGGCGCTACTCATCCGGACTATGAGCTGGCATTCACCGTTCAGACCGCCAACCAGTGGGGCATCGCGGTGGCCAAGGACCGTCCCGACACGCTGGCCGAGCTCAATGACGCGCTCGCCCGGCTTGTCGAGTCCGGGCGGTTGCGCAAGGTGTGGGAGCAGTGGTTGCCCACCTTGGACTATCCCTTCGGGACGTGACTCGGCCGCTGGTGGCGGTGGTTGGGCGTCGCGCCGAACAGGTTGCGATCCTGCGCTTCTCGGCCACCCTGGCCGCCGAAGCGCTGTGTGAGGCGGTGTGGGCGGCAGGCGGCGAGCCGGTGGTGCTGCACGGACCTGCCGGCGACCCGGCGATGGATCTTCCGGACCGGCTGGACCGCTTCGACGGTGTGCTGATGCCCGGCGGCGCCGACGTCGACCCGATCCGCTACGGTGCGCAGGCCGACCCCCGGACCCAGGACACCGTGCCGTTCCAGGACGACTATGACCTAGCCGTCAGCCGGGCCGTCATCGACCTGGGGCTGCCGATGCTGGCGATCTGTCGGGGTATGCAGATCCTCAACGTCGCCGCCGGCGGCACCCTGTGCCAGCACATATCAGAGACGACGACGCCACACCACAACGCGATTCACGATGTTCGCGTACTACGCGAGTCGCGGCTGCACCTCATCGTGGGATCCGATCACATCGATGTGTCGTCCTACCATCACCAAGCGATTGACCGGCTGGGCGCCGATCTCGTGGTGACGGCGGTGGCCGGCGACGGCGTGGTTGAAGCTGTTGAGCACTGCCGCGCCGACATCATCGCGGTGCAGTGGCATCCCGAAGACCGGCACGGCGGCTGCGCTACCGACACCGCATTATTCGCCGACCTGATTGATCGGGCCGGCAAACGAAAGGACTCTTTGTGACCGACCGTGTCACCCGCGCCGACGTCATCCCGCACCGGCCGCCGCCGGCCCGCCCGCAGGCGCGTATCTGTGTGTTGGCCCCCCTGAATTACCCCGACATCACTGCGGCCGACGTCGAGCTGATCACCAGGTTCACCCGCGTCGCACTGACGACCCTGGTCGAACTGGATGTCGAGTACGAACTGTGGGACGGGTCTGTTCCGATCGAAAAGCCCAGCAGTGCAGCGGAGTTCGATGGACTGCTGCTGCTCGGCGGCGGCGACGTGGACGGCTCCTGCTACGGCGTGAACGCTCCGAATCCCAAGGCCTACGGTGTGGACGTGCGCGCCGATCGCGACGCACTGGCCGCAATCGCCGCCGCGCAGAACGCCGGCCGGCCGGTGCTCGGGATCTGCCGGGGTTCCCAGCTGCTCAACGTGGCCCGTGGCGGCACCCTGATCGGCGATATCGAGGATTACGCGCTGCACCACGGTGCACCCGGTGAGCCCGAATTCGTCAACGAGCCGATCGATATCGTGGCCGGCACCCGGCTGGCGGAAATCCTGGGCACCGATCGGGTCATCGCTCGGTCCGGACATCATCAGGCCGTCGACACCGTGGGGGAGGGGTTGGTCGTCGCGGCGCGGGCACTGGACGGCATCGTGGAGGCAACCGAGGACCCCAATCGTTGGTACGTCGGGGTGCAGTGGCATCCCGAGGACGAGGACGGCCCGGCGACCGACCGGCTGGCGTTATTCGGTGCGTTCGTCCGGGCCGCGGCGGCAGTGCGCCAAACCCGGGATGGCACCGCGCGTGTTGGTACGCCTTAGCGCGGCGTGTCGAGGCCGGAAGGACGCGCCCGCGCCAAAAGATTGACGGCATGGCGATCACTGCGCGGGACCTGGCGCACGTCGAGGCGCTGGGTCTGAGGCTTGCCGCTGGCGCCGGGGCGGCCGAACGCGAGATCACCTGGGCGCACGCCATCGAATTGGCTGACCCCACGCCGTATCTGTCGGGCGGGGAGCTGGTGATGACGACCGGTATCAACATTGGCGCCGACGCAGCTGCGCAGACCGCGTACGTCCGACGGCTGGTCGCGGTGGGGATCGCCGCGCTGGCGGTCGACACCGGTACGACGATCTCCGATGTGCCTGCCGCCGTGCTGGCGGCCGGCGACGAGCTGGGCCTGCCGGTGCTGGTGGTCCCGCCGGCGACGCCGTTCATCGCGATCACCCGGGTGGTGATCGATTCGCTGCGCGCCGACGAACTGCGCTCGGTGCAACGCGTGGTCGATCAACAGCGGGTGCTCGCCCGCGCGACATTGCGCGGTGGCATCCCCGGCGCCGTCTCCGCACTGGCCGACTGTCTGGCGGCCGCGGTGGTGGTCACCGATGCCGCAGGCAAGGCCTTGGCCGCGGCCGGCTCCGGAAACCTGGAATTAGTTGCCGCACTGTCGGATTCGCAACCGGATGCATGGCGGCGCACCGGCGGGTACGTCACGTTCGACGGCCAGGCTTACGTATCGGTCACCGGCCTGCGGGCCGCTCGGACCGTGCGAGGCCACCTCGGCGTGCGCACAGCGGAGCCGCTGACCAATTCCGAGCGGCTGCTCGTGGCCCATGCGGTTTCGCTGATCTCGATCGCGGTCGAGAAGCCTGCCCGGGTCGCTGAGGCCGAGCAGCGGCTGCGCACCGCCGTGACGCGCGAGCTGATCTCCGGCTCTGGCAATGTCGACAGCGGGGTGTTGCGCTACTTCGGCTTTGAGCCCGGTGCCGAGGTGGTTGTGCTGGTGCTCAACGGACTGGGGCCGGTACTGGATGCCGAACGGAACCTCGGCGCGGTGCTCGACCACGGTGGTCCCTACCTGATGACCCTGCTGGACGACGAGATCGTGGCGATCCTGCCCACCGGGGCGAGCAGGCGGCGGGTTCAGGCAGTGGCCGAGGCACTTGCCGGCGGGTTCCCGCCGGGCTCTGGAGGCGGCGTCAGTTCCACCGTCCGCTTCGCCGGCCTCGGTCTTGGCATGCAGCAGGCGCGTACCGCCGCGCGATGCAGATCAAGTTCGGTGATCGGCAAATTTGACGATCTGGGCGCATACGGGGTGCTACTCGCTGGTCGCAGCCCCGATGAACTCCGAGTGCTCGCCGGTCTGCTGCGGCCGCTCACCGACGCCGGCGAGGCGGACGAGAACCTCGCCACATTGACGGCTTTCCTGCAGCATCATGGCCAGATGGCGGGCGCCGCCGCCGAGCTGGGCGTGCATCGCCATACCCTGCGCAACCGGATGCGGCGTATCTGCGCCCTACTGTCCGACGACCTGGAATCGGCTGACAGCCGTGCCCAGTTGTGGCTGGCCCTGCAGGCCCGCCAGTTGATCGAGGATCAGCCCAACGCGGGTGGGGCGCAGCGGTAACTGGCGGGAGTAACCGACATCGTCACCGGGTTGGCGACCTGGGCGGTGGCGCTGCCCGGAACCGCAACGGTGGTGGTGATACCGAGCCGGTCGGCGAAGGCGAACGCCTCGGCGACGTCGTTGATCGGTCCCGCGGGCACCCCGGCGGCGGTCAACCGCTGGTACCAATGGTCGGCGCCGGCGGCCTTGAGCGCGGGTTCGATCAGGGCGCACAATGCGTCCCGGTTCGCGACCCGTTGCGGGTTGGTGATGAAACGCGGGTCGTCTGCCAGGTCGGCAAGTCCGAGTACGGTGCAAAATGCCCGGTATTGCTTATCATTTCCGACGGCCACGGTGATCGGCCGGTCGGCGGTGTCGAACACCTGGTACGGCGCGATGCTGGGATGGCGGTTACCCATGATCGACGGCACCACGCCGGCGCCGAGATAACCGGAAGCCTGGTTCACCAGCGACGACAACAGCACCGCCATCAAATTGGTGTCGACGCGTTGGCCCAGCCCGGTGCGGTCGCGGTAGGCCAGCGCGGCCAGGATGCCCGACAGGGCGTGCAGTCCGGCCAGCACATCGACCAATGCCACACCGGCTTTGGTGGGATCACCGGGCTCGGTGCCGGTGACGCTCATCAGACCGCCGACCGCCTGCACCAGCAGGTCGTAGCCCGGCAGTGCGGCACCGCCATCGCGGCCGAAACCGGTGATCGAACAGTAGATCAGGTCGGGTCGCACGGCGCACAGGTCGTCGTAACCCAGGTGCAGTTTCTCCATCGTGCCAGGCCGGAAGTTCTCCACCACGATGTCGGCGCCGGCCACGAGTTCGCGGGCGACACGCTGCCCATCGGAGTCGCTCAGGTCCAGTACGACAGACCGCTTGTTGCGATTGACGGAGTTGAAATACGTTGCAACACCGTCCGAGTCGTACGGCGGACCCCACTGCCGGGTGTCGTCGCCGAAGTCGGGGCGCTCGATCTTGATCACCTCGGCGCCGAAGTCGCCGAGCATCATCGTCGCGTACGGACCGGCCAGTACCCGGCTGAAGTCGACCACGACCAGACCTTCTAGGGCTGCTGCCATGTGTTCACCGCCGCAAGACTCTTCGTCGACCCTTTGGGGCGTCATACTCCGGGCTGCCCACCGCGCAGGTACACCGTGGTGGTGTGGGTGAAGAAATCACGGGCCGCGCCACCTTGCTCTTTGGGGCCGAGTCCGCTCTTTTTCGCCCCGCCGAACGGCACGTGCGGGTCGGCGCCGGCCGATTCGGAGTTTATGTGCAGCACACCGACATCGATGTGCTCGACCGCGGCAAGCGCCCGGGTCAGGTCCTGGGTGAACACTGCGGCGGACAAGCCGAATTCGCTGTCGTTGGCCAGCGCGAACGCCTGGTCGGCGTCGGTGGCGCGTTTGACGGCGAGCACGGGGCCGAACAGCTCCTCGGACCAGATGTCGGCAGGTGCGTCGGACAGTTCGAGGATCGTCGGTGCGACGAAGTAACCGTCCGCGAGCGGGCCGTCGAGATAGGCGGCCCCGCCGGTGAGTACGGTCGCACCCTGTTCGGTGGCGGCGTCGATCCCGGCCTGGACGCAGCGCTGCGCGGCCTGGCTGACAACCGGCCCCATCTGCGTTGCGTCGTGCGCGGGGTCGCCCACCACAATGGCCCGCGCCCGGTCGCTCAACGCGGCGAGGAATCGATCGGCGATCCGCTCGGTGACGATTAATCGTGAGGTGGCTGTGCATTTTTGGCCGGTGGAGCGGAAGGCCCCGAGTATGACTTGGTCGAGCGCTAGGTCGATGTCTGCGTCATCGAGGACGACGGCGGCGTTTTTTCCGCCCATTTCGGCCTGAGCTGGTACCCCGCGGGCGGCGGCCGCGGCGGCGATGCGCCGGCCGACCGTGGTGGAGCCGGTGAAGCTGATCGCGGCGACGTCGGGGTGGTCGGCCAGTGCCGCACCGACTGGCGAGTCGCCGATCACCAGGTTGAGCACTCCCGGGGGCAGGCCGGCATCGGTTAATGCTTCCGCGAGCCGGATTGCCAGTAGGGGAACGGTGCTGGCCGGTTTCCACACCACGGTGTTGCCGTATACCAGTGCGGGCGCGATTTTCCAGGCGGGGATGGCGATCGGGAAGTTGAACGGGGTGATGACGGCGACGACGCCAATCGGCTTGCGGGTCACCAGGATTTGTTCACCGGCGCGGGGAGAGGCGAAGATCTCGCCGCTCTGCCGGTCGCCCTCGTTGCCGTAATACCGCAGGATCTGGGCGGCCCGCCGGACCTCGCCGATACCCTCGGCTGTGGTCTTGCCTTCCTCGGTCGCCAGCTCCAGACCCCAGGACGGCGCATTGCGCTCGACTGCGTCGGCGGCGGCCAGCAGCACCGCACCGCGCTGATGTATGGGCGTGCCGGCCCAGCTCGTGAGTGCCTCACCCGCCGCGGCGACCGCGTGCGAGACATCGGCAACCGTCGCGCAATGTCCCTCGGCGACAACCACACGGGGACGCGCGGGGTTGACGCTGGTCACCATGTCGCCGGCGCCGACGAGCCATTGCCCGGCGATCAAGTGCCGGAGTTCGTTCGGGCTGGTCATCTCAGCGGAACGCTGCTTGTCCGGTCAGGGCGCGTCCGATTGAGAGTAGGTGCATTTCGGAGGTGCCTTCGTAGGTGAGCACCGATTCGAGATTGTTGGCGTGTCGTAGCGGAGAGTATTCGAGGGTGATCCCGCTGCCGCCCAACAGGGTTCGGCACTGGCGGGCGATGGCCAGCGCCTCGCGGACATTGTTGAGTTTGCCCAGGCTGATCTGTTCGGGGCGGGCACCTTCGGCGTCTTTCATCCGGCCGAGGTGGACGGCCAGCAGCATGCCCTTGCCCAACTCCAGGGTCATGTTGGCCAGCTTCTCCTGCGTCAGCTGGAAACTCGACAGCGGCCGGTCGAAGACCTCACGATCCCTGGTGTAGGCGATCGCGGTCTCCAGGCTGTCACGTGCGGCACCGAGTGCACCGAACACGATGCCGAACCGTGCCTCATTGAGGCAGGACAGTGGCGCACCCAGGCTGGTGGCTTCCGGTAGCTGCGCCGAGGCCGGCAGCCGGACATTGTCCAGTACCAGCTCGGAGGTCACCGAGGCGCGCAACGACAGCTTCTTGTGGATGACGTTGGCGGTGAAACCCGGGGTGTCGGTCGGGACCAGAAAGCCGCTGATATCGCCGTCGCCGTCGCCTGTTCTAGCCCACACCGTGGCCACATCGGCGAGATTGCCGTTGGTGATCCACATCTTGGTGCCATCGAGGACCCAGTCGCGGCCGTCGCGGCGGGCGCGCGTGCGCATCCCGGCCGGGTTGGAGCCGAAGTCGGGTTCGGTCAGCCCGAAGCACCCGATTGCCTCGCCGGTGGCCAGCCGGGGCAGCCACTCGGTCTTCTGCTCCTCGGAGCCGTAACGGTAGATGGAGAACATCGACAGCGAGCCCTGCACCGACACGAAGCTGCGGAAACCGCTGTCACCGGCCTCGAGCTCCATACAGGCCAGCCCGTAGCTCACCGCGTTGGTACCCGCGCATCCATACCCCTGCAGGTGCATACCCAGCAAGCCCAGCGCACCGAACTCCCTACCGAGTTCTTTTGGCAGCGTGGCAGATTCGAACCAGTCCCCGACATTCGGGCGGAGCTTGGTATCGACGAACTTGCGCACGGTTGCCGCGATATCCCGTTCGTCGGCGTCAAGCAGACGATCGGTCGCAAACAGCTCCAGCGGTGCGGTCATGTCAGGGCGCCTTTCAGAGGGTGGCGAAGCCGGCGCGCAACACGCCGAAGGCATCGAGCAGCAGCTCGTCGGGGATGGTCAGGGGCGGAAGGAAGCGCAGAACATTGCCGAAAGTCCCTGCGGTTAAGGTTAATACGCCGTTGTCGTGGCAGTACCGGGACACCGCGGCGACGGCGTCGCGGTTGGGTTCGGTGGTGCCGGGGATGACGAGTTCGGCGGCGATCATGGCGCCGCGGCCGCGGATCTCACCGATCACACCCGAGCTGGCAGCGATGGACTGCAGTTCGCGCACCATCAGCTCGCCGATGTCGCGGGCACGGCCGAGCAGTCCATTGGTTTCGATTTCGTCGAACGCGCCGAGGGCGGCGGCGCAGGCCACCGGGTTGCCGGCATAGGTGCCCCCGATACCGCCGGCGTGTGCGGCGTCCATGACATCGGCGCGCCCGGTGACGGCGGCCAGCGGCAGGCCGCCGGCCAGCCCCTTCGCGGTGGTGATGAGGTCGGGTACCAACTTCTCGTGCTCGCAGGCGAACCAGGCGCCGGTGCGCGCGATGCCGGTCTGCACCTCATCGGCGACGAGCAGGATGCCACGCTCGCGGCAGAAGTCGGCCACCATCGTCAGGAATCCCGGTGCGGGAACGATGAATCCGCCTTCGCCCTGGATGGGTTCGACCACCACACAGGCCACCGCGTCGGCACCGAGTTGGCTGTCGACCAACTGTGTCAACGCGCCGAATGCTTCTGCGGCGCAGTTGTCGGGTCCAGACGGCCAGCGGTAGGGGTAGGCCATCGGTGTCCGGTACACCTCTGGGGCGAACGGGCCGAATTGGTGCTTATAGGGCTGGTTCTTGGCGGTCATCGTCATCGCCAGCAGGGAGCGGCCGTGGAATGCGTGGTCGAACACTACGACGGCCGGGCGCCCAGTCGCGACGCGGGCGTACTTCACGGCATTCTCGACGGCTTCGGCACCGGTGTTGAACAGTGCGGTGCGCTTGTCGTGGGTGCCGGGGGTGAGGGCGTTGAGGCGTTCGGCGACTGCGATGTAGCCCTCGTAGGGCGTGGCCAGGAAGCATGTGTGGGTGAACTGTGCGAGTTGCTCGGTGGCCCGCCTCACCACCGCAGGTGCGGAGTTGCCGACGGTGGTGACGGCGATGCCGCTGCCCAGGTCGATGAAGGAGTTGTCGTCGACGTCGACCAGGACACCACCGCCGGCTGCCGCGGCATACACACCGGCGCCGCTGACCAGCCCGTGTGGCAGCGCAGCGGCGCGGCGGGCTGCCAGCTCGCGGGAGCGTGGCCCCGGAATCTCGGTGACGAGGCGTCGCACTTGCGCCAGTTCGGTTCCGGCGATCAGCGGGAATGTCATGCCATCAAGGCTAGGGACTGACCGGCGCACCTACCTGTGGCCGTAGTGTCCAATTTAAGAGCGGATACTGTCCACTCCGTATATCGGAACGGTCGTGAGGATTCCGCCGGGCGCTATCCGACCCGGCGTGTCACCCCCAGCGTTCAAACTGTCTGCATGCTTATTGGCGACCTCGTCCTCCCGCTGGAATGCGGAGGTTGCGGCGCACCGTCGACCACCTGGTGCGACACCTGCGCCGCAAGCCTGAAGGTGCACACCGACGAACCCCACCTCGTCACCCCGCGCATCGACCCCGGCGTGCCCGTCTTCGCCCTCGGCCACTACGCCGGTTCGCGGCGCCAAGCCATCGTCGCGCTCAAGGAACACGGCCGTCGCGATCTGGTCGCGCCATTGGCCCGCGCCCTGGCACTTGGTATCCACCAGCTCGTCAGCTGGGGCATCCTCGACACCCCGTTCACGATCGTCCCGGCCCCGACGCGCGCATTGGCCGCCCGCCGCCGCGGCGGTGATCCCGTCACCCGCATCGCCGCACAGGCCACCCAAAGGCACCCGGACATCGCTGTCACCCGCGCCCTCAAAACCCGCGCCCTGGTGCGCGACTCCGTCGGCCTCACGAGTGCCGATCGCGAGCGCAACCTGGCTGGCCGCGTCAAGATCGCAAAGCCAGTCACCGGCGACGTCCTGCTTGTCGACGACATCGTCACCACCGGTGCCACCGCGCGCGAAGCGGTCCGGATGCTGCGAAAAGTGGGGGCGAATGTAACGGCCGTGCTGACCCTTGCGCACGCCTGACCAGGCCAGGTAGAGCGCCGTTGTAACGGGGGGCGAAAGACTTGGAAACAGGTGCCGCAAAAAGGTGGCACGGGGCCGTGAACAACGACTACCTTCGGAGCCAACACGCCGTGAACACATCACGGGGCGGCCCAACACCCACAGGCCCGCCACTTCGCCGAAAACGGTAGGAGGTGAGGTTTTTCGACCCCTAGCGCCGGCGGGTGGAACTCGTGCCAATCCGGTCGGCGCAGCTACCGAAGACAGGCCGGCACGCCTGAGCGCGTGCAACCCGTAAGAGAAACGAGTTGTCAAGCATGTCAATCGAATCCGTGAACACCGGTCAATTGCTGACTGACGAAGACGACCTTGCCGAGTCTGAAGCCAACGCCGAAGTCCAGGTGTGTGGCCGCAACGTCGAGATCCCCGATCACTACCGTGTCTATGTCGCGCAGAAACTCGCTCGCCTCGAACGATTCGACCGCTCGATCTACCGCTTCGACGTCGAGCTCGAGCATGAACGCAACCGCCGCCAACGCAAGAACTGTCAGCACGTCGAGATCACCGCGCGGGGGCGCGGTCCGGTCGTCCGTGGCGAAGCCTGCGCAGACACCTTCTACGGCGCCTTCGAGGCCGCCGTGCACAAACTCGAGAATCGGCTGCGACGCACCAAGGACCGGCGAAAGGTCCACTACGGGGACAAGACACCGGTCTCGCTGCACGAGGCGACCGCGGTCACGGCCCTCATCGACGCGGCCGCCGCCTTCAAACCCGAGCAGTCCGCCGTCCACGAGGTACTGGTCGACGACCACGAACCGGGCCGCATCGTGCGCACCAAGGAGCACCCCGCCAAGCCGATGACCGTGGACGACGCCCTCTACGAGATGGAGCTGGTCGGTCACGACTTCTTCCTGTTCCAGGACAAGGAGACCGATCGGCCGTCCGTCGTCTATCGCCGGCACGCCTACGACTATGGGCTGATCCGGCTGGGCTAATCGCCGCTGCCCGGGCTCGATAAGCGCGTCACCTAGGATGGAGAACGCTTAAGCCTCCAATCCACAGGGGAAGCCTCCTCTGTCTATTTTCCCAGGGGAAAATGTGCTGTCGAAGTTGCTGCGCCTTGGTGAAGGTCGCATGGTCAAGCGCCTCAAGGGGGTGGCTGACTATGTCAACACCTTGTCCGACGACGTAGAGAAGCTCTCCGACGGTGAGCTGCGGGCCAAGACCGACGAGTTCAAGAAGCGCGTCGCGGACGGCGAAAGCCTCGATGACCTATTACCCGAGGCTTTCGCCGTCGCACGTGAGGCGGCTTGGCGGGTGCTGAGCCAGCGCCACTTCGACGTCCAGGTGATGGGCGGCGCGGCCCTGCACTTCGGCAACGTCGCGGAGATGAAGACCGGTGAGGGCAAGACCCTGACCTGTGTGCTTCCGGCCTACCTCAACGCGCTGTCCGGCGATGGCGTCCACGTCGTCACGGTCAACGACTACCTGGCCAAGCGCGACAGCGAGTGGATGGGCCGCGTGCACCGTCACCTGGGGCTCGAGGTCGGCGTCATCCTGTCCGGTCTGACCCCCGACGAGCGCCGGGCGGCGTACGCCGCCGACATCACCTACGGCACCAACAACGAGTTCGGCTTCGACTACCTACGCGACAACATGGCGCATTCAGTCGAGGAGATGGTGCAGCGCGGCCACAACTTCGCCATCGTCGACGAGGTCGACTCGATCCTCATCGACGAGGCCCGCACCCCGTTGATCATCTCCGGCCCGGCCGACGGCGCCTCGCACTGGTATTCCGAGTTCGCCCGGCTGGCCCCGTTGATGAAGAAGGACACCCATTACGAGGTGGACATCAAGAAGCGCACCATTGGTGTGCACGAGCTGGGTGTGGAGTTCGTCGAAGACCAGCTGGGCATCGACAACCTCTATGAGGCCGCCAACTCGCCGCTGGTCAGCTATCTCAACAACTCGCTGAAGGCCAAGGAGCTGTTCGAGCGCGACAAGGAGTACATCGTCCGCAATGGCGAGGTACTGATCGTCGACGAGTTCACCGGCCGCGTGCTGATCGGGCGCCGCTACAACGAGGGCATGCACCAGGCCATCGAGGCCAAAGAGAACGTCGAGATCAAGGCCGAGAACCAGACCCTGGCCACGATCACCCTGCAGAACTATTTCCGGCTCTACGACAAGCTCGCCGGCATGACCGGCACCGCCGAGACCGAGGCTGCCGAGCTGCACGAGATCTACAAGCTCGGTGTGGTCCCGATCCCGACGAACCGGCCGATGGTCCGCAAGGATCAGACCGACCTGATCTACAAGACTGAGGAAGCCAAGTACATCGCCGTCGTCGACGATGTCACCGAGCGCTACGAGAAGGGTCAGCCGGTCCTGATCGGCACCACCAGCGTGGAGCGTTCGGAGTACCTGTCGCGGCAATTCACCAAGCGTCGCGTCCCGCACAACGTGCTCAACGCGAAGTTCCACGAGCAGGAGGCCGCCATCATCGCCGGGGCCGGCCGGCGCGGGGCGATCACGGTGGCCACCAACATGGCCGGCCGCGGTACTGACGTCGTGCTGGGCGGCAACGTCGACTTCCTGGTGGATCTTCGCCTGCGTGAGCGGGGTCTGGATCCGGTCGAAACCCCCGACGAGTACGAGGCCGCTTGGCAGGAGGAGCTGCCGAAGATCAAGGCTCAAGCCGCCGAAGAGGCCGAGCACGTCATCGAGGTCGGCGGCCTGTACGTGCTGGGCACCGAGCGCCACGAGTCACGCCGTATCGACAATCAGCTGCGCGGGCGTTCCGGTCGTCAGGGCGACCCCGGCGAGTCGCGGTTCTACCTGTCGCTGGGTGACGAGCTCATGCGGCGATTCAACGGCGCCACCCTGGAAAGCCTGCTGACCCGGCTCAACCTGCCCGACGACGTGCCGATCGAGGCCAAGATGGTCACCCGCGCCATCAAGAGCGCGCAGACCCAGGTCGAGCAGCAGAACTTTGAGATCCGCAAGAACGTGCTCAAGTACGACGAGGTGATGAACCAGCAGCGCAAGGTCATCTACGAGGAGCGCCGCCGGATCCTGGAGGGCGAGAACCTCGAGCAGCAAGCTCACGACATGCTGGTCGACGTCATCACCGCTTACGTCGACGGCGCGACCGCCGAGGGCTACGCCGAGGACTGGGATCTCGAGCAGCTGTGGACCGCCCTGCGGCAGCTGTACCCGGTGGGCATCGACCATCACGATCTGCTCGACTCCGACGCGGTCGGCGAGCCCGGTGAACTGACCCGCGAGGAACTCCTCGATGCGTTGGTCGCGGACGCTGAAAAGGCTTATGCCACACGGGAAGCGGAGATCACCGCGCTGGCCGGCGAGAGCGCCATGCGCCAGCTGGAGCGCAACGTGCTGCTCAACGTGATCGACCGCAAGTGGCGCGAGCACCTCTACGAGATGGACTACCTCAAGGAAGGCATCGGCCTGCGGGCCATGGCGCAGCGCGATCCGCTGGTCGAGTACCAGCGTGAGGGCTACGACATGTTCGTCGGCATGCTCGAAGGCCTCAAGGAGGAGTCGGTCGGCTTCCTGTTCAACGTCCAGGTGGAGGCGACGCCGCAACCGGCGGTCGGCGCCGTCGACACCCCGCAGGGCTTGGCTGATCTGGCTGGTCAGCAGCAAGAGCCGGCACCGGCACCGGCACCTGCGTTGCATGCCAAGGGAATTGACGACGGGGACTCGCGCCAGCTGACCTACTCCGGTCCCGCCGAAGACGGGTCGGCCGAAGTGCAGCGCAATGGTGGCGGCAAGCATGCGGCGCCCGCTGCGGGCACGACGCGCAAGGAACGTCGCGAGGCGGCCCGTAAGCAAGCAAAAGAGGGCAAGACACTCAGGCGCGGCTAGCCGATGTGCAGCGCCACCACCTGCCAGCGCAATCCCGTTGGGGTAGCGACTTGCTCGACGCGGCAGGCGATGGCGTGGGTGCGGTCGTCTCGGCTGTAGATGGCTGCCACCTCGGCTGCCGATCCGTCCGTTCCGACCGGCTGAACCCGCAGCCGGCGCAACCGTGCGGCGCCGTTGCCCGTGTTGCGAGCCACCGCGGGTAACAGCGAGTCGACCAGCCCGGCGGCCAGCAGCGGCCGCAGCTGCGCCAGTGACCGCCGCCGGTCGAGCACCTCGAGTACCCGGCGCAGCGCAGCATCGGCGAACCCGGCTGCGGCGCGAACCGGAGCGGCCTCGGTTGGCGGCGGTGCCGGCCGCCGCGGTGCCGCGCCACCGCGTGGGCGCAGGAGGCGCACCCGCTCGGGTGCGGGGCCTAAGACGGGTGGCTCGTAGTCGACGACGGGAACGACGCAGGACATGGGGACTCTCCGGGCTCGGTCGGTGGGGACCGGCCGCCGGAGAGGGGCGAACCGATGGCGCCATGATGGCACACTCGTCGCACCCGTGTGTGCACCCGCGATGCGGGGATCGGGGGTTGGCAGTTACCGTGTCGAGACGAAGTCGGGGATTACTTCGGTGAGGAGAATGTCGCGACGATGGTGACTCGGTTGTCAGCATCGGATGCGGCGTTTTATCACCTGGAGAACACCTCGACCCCGATGTACGTCGGCTCGCTGTCGATCCTGCGCAAGCCCCGGTCCGGTCTCAGCTACGAAACTCTGCTGGAGACCGTCGAACAACGGCTGCCCCAAATCCCGCGCTATCGCCAGAAGATCCGCGAGGTGACCCTGGGCCTGGCACGTCCGGTGTGGGTGGACGATCCCGACTTCGACATCACCTACCACGTGCGGCGCTCGGCGCTGCCGTCGCCGGGAAGTGATGCGCAGCTGCACGAACTCATCGCCCGACTGGGTTCCCGCCCGCTGGACCGGTCCCGTCCGCTGTGGGAGATGTACCTCATCGAGGGCCTGGCCAAGAATCGGCTGGCGATCTACACCAAATCCCATCAGGCCCTCGTCAACGGAATGACCGCGCTGGAAGTCGGCCACGTGATCGCCGACCGCACCCAAAAGCCGCCGACGTTCGGTGAGGACATCTGGATCCCGGGCCGCGAGCCGACCAACAATCAACTTCTGCTCGGCGCGGTCGGGGAGTGGCTGGCGCGCCCGAGGGTGCAGATGCAGGCGGTCCGCTCGGCCATCGGCGAGGTCGCCACCAATAGCGGCGAGCTGGTCGATCTGGCCAGGCGGCTGACCGACGTCGCGCGTACCGTCGCCCGCGGCACCGCACCGGACAGCCCGCTGAACACCAAGGTGTCCCGTAATCGCCGGTTCACCGTCGCGGCCGGCTCGTTGGCGGATTACCGGCTGGTGCGGTCACGCTACGAGTGCGACGTCAACGACGTGGTGCTGGCCGTGATCGCCGGCGCCCTGCGCAACTGGCTGCTGTCCCGAGGTGAGCCGGTCACCAACAGTTCGACGGTGCGGGCGATGGCGCCGACGTCGGTGTATCCCGAGGCCGTCGAGGACACCTCCGGTCCCGGCCAGGCCATCAACGAGGTGGCACCGTTCTTGGTCGACCTCCCGGTGGGAGAGGGCAACGCGGTGGTACGGCTGTCTCAGATCGCCCACACCACCGAATCGCATTCGGCGGCGGCCAGTCTGGTGGATGCCCGCACCATCGTCACGCTGTCCGGGTTCGCGCCGCCGACGTTGCACGCGATGGGCACCCGGGTGGCCACCCAGTTCTCGGCGCGCCAGTTCAACCTGCTGATCACCAATGTTCCCGGCCCGCAGTCGCAGATGTATGTGGCCGGGGCCAAGCTGTTGGAGACCTTCGCGGTGCCCCCGCTGCTGCACAATCAGGTACTGGCCATCGGTGTGACGTCGTATTGCGGCATGCTGTATTTCGGCATCAACGCCGACCGCGACGCCATGAGCGATGTCGATGTCTTGCCGACGCTGCTGGCCGAATCGCTCGAGGAACTGCTCGAAGCCGCTCAGTAGACGTAGGATTCGGCGGTGGGCAAGGACGATTCCAGTGACGATGATCCAGTCAAGAAGCGCAACCGCAAAATTCCCAAGGACGTGTATGAAGCCGAATTATTCCGGCTGCAAACCGAATTGGTGAAGATGCAGGAGTGGGTCAAAGCCACCGGTGCGCGGATCGTCGTCGTGTTCGAAGGGCGGGACGCGGCTGGCAAGGGCGGCACCATCAAACGTGTCACCGAATATCTGAGCCCGCGCGTGGCCCGCATCGCCGCGTTGCCCGCGCCCACCGAACGTGAGCGCGGCCAGTGGTACTTCCAGCGCTATATCGAGCACCTGCCGGCTCGCGGTGAGATCGTCCTGTTCGACCGGTCCTGGTACAACCGCGCCGGTGTCGAGCGGGTGATGGGGTTCTGCACGCCCAAGGAGCACACCCTGTTTCTGCGGCAGTGCCCGATCTTCGAGCAGATGCTGATCGACGACGGGATCATCGTGCGCAAGTACTGGTTCTCGGTCTCCGACGACGAGCAGTTGCGCCGGTTCAAATCTCGTCGCAACGATCCGCTGCGGCGCTGGAAGCTGAGCCCGATGGACCTGGAGTCGGTGTACCGCTGGGAGGACTACTCCCGGGCCAAAGACGAGATGATGGTGCACACCGACCTCCCGACCAGCCCCTGGATTGTCGTGGAGTCCGACGACAAGAAGCATGCCCGGCTCAACATGATGGCCCACCTGCTGGCCAGCATCAATTACGAAGAAGTTCCGCACCCGCCGGTCGAACTGCCCAAGCGACCGCTGATAGGCAACTATCAGCGCCCATCGCGGGAGGTGTCGACCTATGTCGATGACCACGTCTCCACGTTGCTCGGAGACTGATGCGGGTCTATATCCCGGCCACCTTGGCCATGCTGCAGCAGCTGGTTGCCGACGGATCGCTCCAGCCGCTGAGCGGGACGGCGTTCGCCGTCACGCCGACCCTGCGGGAGTCCTACGCCGAGGGCGACGACGAGGAGCTGGCCGAGGTCGCGATTGGCGAGGCGGCGCTGGCGTCGCTGCGGCTGCTGGCTGCTGAGGCGGACCACGCCGATGGCGGGTTGCCGCTGCGCCGGGCGGTCGTCATCGCGGACGCGGATGCCACGGTGCGACCGGATCTGGACGACGCGGTGGTGCGGGTGAGCGGCCGGGTGAACCTGGATCAGGTGGTCGCTGCCTACGTGGACAACGCCGACGCCGAACCCGCCGTGAAGGCCGCGATCGCCGTTGTCGACGACGCCGATCTGGGCGACGACGACGCCGAGTTCATCGTGGGCGACGCCCAGGACCACGCCCTGGCCTGGTACGCCACCCAGGAGCTGCCGTTTCTGCTCGATTTGCTCTGAACGCCTAGATACGGGACCGTAAGTTACGGTACCGTAGGTTAACGGCCAGTAGGAGATGCGCGATGGTTAAAAACCAGGTCAAGATCAGTGCGAACGTGGTCGACACGGTTCGCCCCACGGTGGCCGGCGAGGGTCGCAACCCCGCGATCGACGCGGTCCGAGCCCTGATTGGACGGATCACCACACCGCTGCTGCCCGACGATTACCTCCAGCTGGCCAACCCGTTGTGGTCGGCACGCGAGATGCGCGGCCGGGTGCTCGAGGTCCGCCGGGAAACCGAGGACTCGGCGACGCTGGTGATCAAACCCGGCTGGGGGTTCACCTTCGACTATCAGCCCGGCCAGTACATCGGCATCGGCCTGCTGGTCGACGGCCGCTGGCGGTGGCGGTCGTACTCGCTGACGTCGAGCCCGCACTCAGACGGGTCGGGTCGCTCCAGGACCATCACGATCACCGTCAAGGCCATGCCCGAGGGCTTTCTGTCCACCCACCTGGTCGGTGGAGTGAAGCCCGGCACGATCGTCCGGTTGGCCGCCCCGCAGGGCAACTTCGTGCTACCCGATCCTGCGCCGGCCTCGGTGCTGTTCTTGACCGCCGGCTCCGGCATCACCCCGGTGATGTCGATGTTGCGGACCCTGACGCGTCGTAACCAGATTGGCGATGTCGTTCACATCCATTCGGCCCCAACCGAATCGGACGTCATGTTCGCCGGCGAGCTGGCTCAGCTGGCTCGAGACCACGACAGCTACCGGCTGACCGTGCGCACCACTCGCACCCAGGGGCGCCTGGATCTGCGTCAGCTCGACGACGTGGTCGCAGACTGGCGTACGCGCCAGACTTGGGCCTGCGGCCCGGAAGGGATGCTCACCGAGGCTGAGAAGGTGTGGCAGGCGGCCGGGATCGGCGAGCAGCTGCACCTGGAGCGGTTCGCGGCGTCTCGGGCGGCCGCGCACGGGCAGGGCGGCACCGTGACATTCGGCCGCAGTGGCAAGACCGTGACGGTGGACGCTGCGACGTCGTTGATGGAGGCCGGCGAGACGGCCGGGCTGCAGATGCCCTTCGGCTGCCGGATGGGTATCTGCCAGTCCTGTGTGGTGCCCCTGGTCGATGGCCACGTCCGCGACCTGCGCACGGGCGCCGAACACGAACCGGGTACTCGGATCCAAACCTGTATTTCGGCTGCATCGGGCGACTGTGTGATCGATGTCTGAGGTTTACTGGCTAGTAACCTACGGGTACGTAGGTTACGGTACCGTAGGCATAAGAAGGGAGGCGTGACTGATGGCTATTACCGATATTGATGCGTTTTCGCATCTGACCGAGGCTGATATCGACAGCTTGGCGGTTGAGCTCGACTCGATCCGCCAGGACATCGAGGATTCCCTGGGCGCGCGGGATGCGCGCTATATCCGGCGCACCATCGCCGCTCAGCGCGGACTGGAGATTGCCGGCCGCCTGATGCTGACTGCCGGCACCAAGCGATCCGCCTGGTGGGTAGGCACCGTGACCCTGGGCGTGGCCAAGATCATCGAGAACATGGAGATCGGCCACAACGTCATGCATGGCCAGTGGGATTGGATGAACGATCCCGAGATTCACTCCTCGTCGTGGGAGTGGGACATGAGCGGCGTGTCCAAGCACTGGCGGTTCACCCACAATTTCATGCACCACAAGTACACCAACATCTTGGGTATGGATGACGACGTGGGCTACGGCGTCATCCGGGTCACCCGCGATCAGCGGTGGAAGCCGTTCAACCTGTACGGCAACCTGCTCTTCAACACCCTGCTTGCCGCTGGCTTCGAGTGGGGCGTCGGCCTTCAGCATCTGGAGCTCGGCAAGATCTGGAAGGGCCGCGACGACCGTAAGGCCACCTTGATTCGGGTGCGCGAATTCGGCGTCAAGGCGGGACGGCAACTCCTCAAGGACTATGTCGCCTACCCGGCGCTGACGTCGTTGTCCCCGGGCGCCACATACCGCTCGACGGCCACCGCCAACGCTGTGGCCAACGTGATCCGCAACGTGTGGGCCAACGCGGTGATCTTCTGCGGTCACTTCCCGGATGGCGCAGAGAAATTCACCAAGACCGACATGGTGGGCGAGAGCAAGGGTCAGTGGTATCTGCGCCAGATGCTGGGCAGCGCCAACATCGACGGCAGCCGGGCCATGGACTTCATGACCGGCAACCTGTCGTACCAGATCGAGCACCATCTCTATCCCGACCTGCCGAGTAATCGGCTGGCCGAGATCTCGGTGCGGGTGCGCCAGGTCTGCGACAAATACGACCTGCCCTACACCAGCGGGCCGTTCCTGGTGCAGTACGCCAAGACCTGGCGCACGATCGCGAAGTTGTCGCTGCCGGACAAGTACCTGCGCGACACCGCCGACGATGCACCCGAAACCCGCAGTGAGCGGATGTTCGCCGAACTCGATCCGGGCTATGCCGGTGTCGATCCGAGCACCGGTCGCAAGCGTGGCCTGAAGTCGGCGATCGCCGCGGCGCGCCAGTGGCGCCGGGACAAGCGCACGGCCAAAGCCGCCTAGGGTTTTCAACGAAATCGACGCTGGCGTGGGAAAGTCCGAGTGACTCCCACGCCAGCGTCGATTTCGGCGTTCTAGGACTGATCGTCTACTTCGGGATCCAGTCGAACACGTCCGGGTTGGGGCCCCTGCGTCCAGCCTCGCCCTTGTCGAGGGCGGTGATGGCGTCGATGTCGGTGTCGCTCAGCTCAAAATCGAAGATCTCGGTATTTTCCTTGATGCGCTGCGGGGTAACGGATTTCGGGAAAACGATGTCGCCACGCTCGATGTGCCAGCGCAGCACCACCTGAGCCGGGCTCTTGCCGAGGCGCTCGGCGATCGCGCCGATCACCGGGTCGCCGAGCACCGCGCCCTGGGCGATCGGTGACCACGCCTCGGTGAGAATGCTGTGGTCGATGCCGTAGCCGCGCAGCTCGTCGTTGGCGAAGTACGGATGCACCTCGATCTGGTTGACGGCGGGCACGATCTCGGTGTCGCGTGCGAGCTGCTCGAGGTGGTGGATTCCGAAGTTGGAGACGCCGATGCTGCGGGCGCGGCCGTCTTTCTTGAACTCCTCCAACGTCTTCCACGTCGAGACAAAGTCGCCGTCGTAAAGCGTCGGCAGCGGCCAGTGGATCAGGAATAGGTCGACGTAGTCGAAGCCCAGCGCCTCGATCGTTCCGTCGAACGCGCGCCGCGCATCGTCGGGCCTGTGGAAGCCATTGTTGAGCTTGCTGGTGATGTAGACCTCGCCGCGGTCGATGCCGGAATCCCGGATACCGTCGCCGACACCCTTTTCGTTCTGGTACATCTCGGCGGTGTCGATATGGCGGTAGCCGATCTCCAGCGCGGTGCGCACGGCCGCCGCGGTCTCATCAGGAGCGATCTGGAAGACGCCAAACCCGAGCTGGGGGATGGAAGTGCCGTCGTTGAGTGTCAGATTTGGAATGGTGCTCATATCTGCGGCGTGCCCTCTCGATTGGTGGTGCAAACAATTATCAATACGCTGCGCCCTCTGACAACGCGGCCAGCAACCGCCGAGCGGCGCCGACGCGCCGCGCGGGTGCACCGGTCAGCGCGTCGAGTGCGCATTCCGGGTCGGCCGGTGGTCCCATGTGGCCGCAGCCGCGGGGGCAGTCTTTGATGACGTCGGCCAGATCCGAAAACGACCGCAGCACGTCGTCGGGCTCGATGTGGGCCAGGCCGAACGACCGGATGCCCGGGGTATCGATGACCCAGCCGCCGCCGGGCAGCGGCAGTGCCACCGACTGCGTCGATGTGTGCTTGCCTTTGCCGACGCCCGATACCTCACCCGTGGCGCGGTCCGCATGCGGCACAAGGCGATTCACCAAGGTGGATTTGCCAACTCCGGAGTGGCCGAGCAGCACGGTGACCTGCCCGGTCAGTAGCCGCTGCACCTCATCGATCAGGTCGCCACGGCCGGCGGTGAGCACGGTGAGCTCCAGATCGGCGAACTGTTCGGCGAACGGCCCGGCCGGCGCGAGGTCGGTCTTCGTCAGGCACAGAATCGGCCTGATCCCGCCGGCGTAGGCCGCGATCAACGCCCGGTCGACCAGTCCGGTGCGCGGCGGCGGGTCGGCCAGGGCGATCACCATGAGCAACTGGTCGGCGTTGGCGACGACCACCCGTTCCGTGGGATCGGTGTCATCAGCGGTGCGGCGCAACACCGTTCGCCGTTCACTGCGGCGCACGATCCGGGCCAGTGTGTCGGGCCGCCCGGAGAGGTCACCGACGACGTCGACGTGATCGCCGACGACGATCGGCGTGCGGCCCAGTTCGCGGGCGCGCATCGCGGTGACGTGCCGGTCCGGATCGCCCTCGAGAACGCAGCCCCACCGGCCGCGGTCGACGGTGACCACCATGGCTGACACCGCGTCGGCGTGCTCAGGACGGGTCTTGGTACGGGGCCGCGAGCCACGGCCCGACCTGATCTTGACGTCGGACTCGTCGTACTCGCGAGGGCTCAAGCGCGGCCCACCATCTCGGTCCACAGCTGCGGAAAGGCCGGCAGCGTCTTGGCGGTGGTCGCGATGTCCTCGACCGTCACACCCGGTACTCGCAGGCCGACGATCGCCCCGGCCATCGCCATCCGGTGATCGGCGTAGGAATGCCAGGTGCCGGCGTGCAGCGGTACGGCGGTGATCACCAGGCCGTCATCGGTTTCGGCGCAGTTGCCGCCGAGCGCGCTGAGTTCGGTGCGCAGCGCCGCCAGCCGGTCGGTCTCGTGGCCGCGCAGATGCGCGATGCCGGACAGTCGTGACACCGAGCCCGGGGCGGCCAGCGCGGCCAGTGCGGCCACCGCCGGGGCCAGCTCGCCCACGTCGTGCAGGTCTACGTCAAAGCCATCATAGGATTGTGGCCCGCGCAGTTCCAGGTGTGAATCTTCCTGGTGCACAGTCGATCCGAGTAACCGCAGGATGCCAACAATGGCGTCGGCGGGCTGCACACTGATCGCCGGCCAGCCGGTGATCCGCACCTGCCCACCGGTCACCACCGCCGCTGCCAGGAACGGCACCGAATTGGACAGATCCGGCTCGACATCCCAATGCCGGGCTGCGATCGGTCCCGGCGTCACCCGCCACTGATTGGCGCCTGCGTCGTCGACGTCGACGCCGGCCTCACGCAGCATCGCCACCGTCATAGCGATATGTGGTGCCGAGGGCACCGATGTGCCGGTATGCACGACGGTCAGGCCCTTACTGAAGGCGGCACCAGAGAGCAGCAGGCCCGAGACGAACTGTGAGGAGCCCGAGGCGTCGATGTGCGCGGTGCCGCCCTCGACCGCGCCGCCACCGCGAACCAGAAACGGCAGCCCGGTGCCGTCGATGTCGACACCGAGCCCACGCAGTCCGTCGAGCAGGGGAGCGATCGGCCGGATTCGGGCCTGTTCGTCACCGTCGAACTCGACGACCGCGGTGCTCAGGGCCGCCAGCGGCGGGACGAACCGCAGCACCGTGCCGGCCAGTCCACAGTCGATGCGTGCCTGCGGGTCCGGCGCGAGCGTCCCGCCGACCACCAGTTCGGCGTCGGCGCCGGCGACCTCGATACCGAGCGCTTGTAGAGCGCCGATCATCAGGTTGGTGTCACGGCTGCGCAACGCGCCGCTGATCGTGGACTCGCCCTGCCCCTGGGCGGCGGCCAGCGCCGCGAGCACCAGGGTTCGGTTGGTCTGGGATTTCGAGCCGGGCACTATCACCGTGGCGTCGACGGCGGTCGCTGTTGATGGTGCCGTCCACAACTCGGTGCTCACGGCTATACATCCTGCCTTGTCGGTCCGTGCGTCACGATGGAGGTATGTGCGGACGATTCGCGGTGACCACCGACCCGGCGCTGCTGGCCGAGAAGATCCACGCCATCGACGAGGCAACCGAAGCAGCCAAGGAGGCCAGGGGAGCCAACTACAACGTCGCCCCGACGGCCACCATCGCCACGGTGGTCAGCCGCCACACCGAACCCGAAGACACCCCAACCCGGCGCGTGCGATTGATGCGCTGGGGTCTGGTGCCGCCCTGGGTGAAGGCGACCGCTGACGGCACCCCGGAGACCAAGGGCCCCCTGCTGATCAACGCGCGTGCCGAGAAAATCACCAGCTCACCGGCTTTTCGGGCGTCGGCGAAGAGCAAGCGTTGCCTGGTGCCGATGGACGGCTACTACGAGTGGAAACCCAACCCGGACACCCCGGCCGGCAAGAAGGCCCGCAAGACGCCGTTCTACCTGCACCGGACCGATGACGAGCCGCTGTTCATGGCCGGGCTGTGGTCGGTGTGGAAAAAGGATGATGCGGCCACGCCGCTGCTGACGTGCACCATCATCACCACCGACGCCGTCGGGGAGCTGGCCGAGATCCACGACCGGATGCCCCTGATCGTCGATGAGCGCGATTGGGACCGCTGGCTGGACCCCGACCAGCCCGCCGACACCGACCTGCTTACCGCGCCGCCGGATATCGCCGGGATCGACTTACGGGAAGTCTCGACCCTGGTCAACAGCGTTCGCAACAACGGGCCGGAGCTCATCGAGCCGGCCGGTCCGCACAACCAACCGGTTGGACTGTTCTAGCGACTCGGCTGCGGTTACGCTCACAGGCGAGATCCGTCCAGCGAGAGGAACCGCCATGACCGCGGTCGAGCCGAAGGCCGATCAGGCCACCATCACCGTGCGTAACCCCGCCGATGGCCGCGTCGCCGGAACCGTGCCGATCGACGGCCCGGAGACGGTGGCCGCCAAGGCCGCAGAACTGCGGCTGTTCCAAACCGAGTGGGAAGCGATCGGGCCGCGCGGGCGCAAGACCTGGATGTTCAAGTGGCAGGACTGGATCCTCGACCACGCCGACCACCTCACCGAGGTGTTGATGTCGGAGACCGGAAAGTCGCACAACGATGCCAGCCTTGAACCGGTGGCCCTAGCCGACTCCATCAAGTATTGGGCAGGCAATGCCGAGGTGTTCCTGGCCGATGTGCACCCCAAGCCGCACACCCTGGTCTACCGGACGAAAAAACTGACCACGGTGTACCGGCCGTATCAGCTGGTCGGGATCATCGAGCCGTGGAACTTTCCGCTCGCGATGCTGGCCCTCGACGTGGTGCCCGCCCTGGCGGCCGGCGCGGCGGTACTGCTGAAACCGTCTGAAGTGACCCCGCTTTCGGCGGTCGAGTTCGCCCGCGGCTGGTCAGAGGTCGGTGCTCCGCCGATCCTGGGCCTAGCCACCGGTCACGGCGCCACCGGCGCAGCGGTGATCGAGAACTCCGACTACGTCCACTTCACCGGGTCGACGGCGACCGGTCGCAAGGTCGCCGTGGCGTGCGCCCAGCAGCTCAAACCGTTCAGTCTCGAACTCGGCGGCAAGGACCCGGCGATCGTGCTGGCCGACGCCGACATCGACCGCGCGGCCAACGGCATCGCCTGGGGTGGCATGTTCAACTCCGGTCAGGTCTGCATCTCGGTGGAGCGGGTCTACGTCGAGGCACCGGTCTATGACGAGTTCGTCGGTAAGCTCACCGCGAACGTGCGCAATATCGCTCAGGGGCAAGAGGATTCGGGCTACAAGTACGACACCGGCGCGATGGCCACCGCCGCGCAACGGGACATCGTCGACCGCCACGTTCAGGACGCCGTCGCCGCCGGGGCGCGGGTACTCACCGGCGGCAAGCCCACCGGGGTCGGCACATTCTTCCAGCCGACCGTGCTGGCCGATGTCACCCCGACCATGGCCTGCATCGCCGAGGAAACCTTCGGCCCGACGCTGCCGGTGGTCAAGGTCGCCGACGAGGAAGAAGCCATCCGGCTGGCCAACGACTCCGAATACGGGTTGTCGGCCACGGTCTGGACCGGCGACACCGAGCGCGGTGAGCGGATCGCCCGGCGGTTGGAGTGCGGCGCGGTCAACATCAACGACGCGCTGACCAACGTGTTCTGCCCGCCGCTGCCGATGGGCGGCTGGAAGGACTCCGGTATCGGCTACCGTGCCGGCGGCGCGAGCGGGCTGATCAAGTTCTGCCGCCAGCAGGCGATCACCGCGCCGCGGATCCCGACCCAGAAGTCGGAGCTGGTGTGGTACTCGTCGTCGAGGCGGCAGGGCCGGCTGGCGCTGGCAGCGATGCGGGCGTTCGCCGGTACGGGTGTGCGCCGCTTCGGGCTTCGCCCGGGCAAATAGAAGCCAGCCACCGCCGCCCGGGTCTACGCCTCAGGGGTTGCGGTAGCCGGGCGGGTTGGGGGTGTCGACCCACAGGTCCACCCCCAGCTCGGAGCCCGGAATGCAGTCGTAGACAGACAGATCCGTGACGCCGGAATCGAGCAGCACGTCCTCACACAACAGCGTCTGACCGGTGTATTCGCCGGCAGGCCTGCTCAGCACCGCGTAGGCGGCGTCGGCGTAGACCTCGGGTTTGCGGGAACGCGCCATCGCCTCGTCGCCGCCCAGCAGGTTCTGCACCGCGGCGGTGGCGACCATGGTGCGCGGCCACAGTGTGTTCGAGGCAATGCCCGCATCGCGAAGCTCTTCAGCAATGCCCAACGCACACAGGGTCATTCCGAACTTCGCCATCATGTACGGGGTCGGCTTGAGCCACTGCGATTCCAGCCGGATCGGCGGTGAGAGCGTGAGGATGTGCGGGTTCTCCCGGCCCTTCATGTGGGGGATGCACGCCTGCGAGACGGCGTAGGTGCCGCGCACCTGGATGCCGTTCATCAGATCAAAGCGCTTCAGCGGCACCTCCTCGATTGAGCCGAGGTTGATCGCCGAGGCGTTGTTGACGCAGATGTCGATGCCGCCGAACTGCTCGACGGCTTTGGCGACGGCGGCGGCTACCGAGTCGCCGTCGCGGACGTCGCCGACGATCGGCAGGGCCTGGCCGCCGACTTCCTCGATCTCCTTGGCCGCGGTGTAGATGGTGCCCGGCAGCTTGGGGTGGGGCTCAGTGGTCTTGGCCACCAGTGCGACATTGGCTCCGTCGGCCGCGACGCGCTTGGCGATGGCCAGGCCGATGCCGCGGCTGGCGCCGGAGATGAACATGGTCTTGCCGGAGAAAATACCTGCCATCCGTGCCACCCTAGACCGCGCGGATATCGGCAGTCACCGCCCGTGCCAACCGCACGAGATCCTGCGGAGCGACCGCCACATCCCAGCCGCGCTTACCGGCGCTGCACAGCACGCGCTCGAAGCTCAGCGCCGAACTGTCGACCACCGTCGGTAGCCGCTTGCGCTGGCCTAGCGGCGAGATACCGCCCAGCACGTATCCGGTGGCGCGTTCGGCGGCCGCCTGATCGGCCATCGCCACCTTCGACAGCCCTAGTGCCGCGGCAGCGGCCTTCAGCGACAGCTTCCACGGCACCGGCAGCACCGCCACGGCCAACACCGGCCCCGCCGCGATGACCAGCGTCTTGAAGATCTGCTCAGGTAGCAGCGAATCGCCCGCCAGGGCGGCGACCGCCTCGTCGCCAAACGACTGCGCTCGCGGGTCGTGGTGGTAGCGCAACACCTCATGGGGCGCGCCGGCTGCCACCAGGGCGGCGATCGCCGGGGTTGCTGCACGACTCACCGGCACAGTTAACCGTGGGAAATAGCCTGGTGAGAAATCCTGTTGTGGTCAGTGATCACAGTTCTCAAGGGCAGCGATCGAAAAAGTTGTTGGTTACAGCCTTAGGATCGGAAGGAGAGAAGTCCGGTGTCAGCTGCAGTCGCCATGATGGCTCAAGAGCAGGCACCCGCATTTCTCGTCCGTCCGATACCGCTGCCGGAGCTCGTCTGGGGCGCCGCGGCAGAAGGGACTGTGTCACCCACGATGACCGATATCGACACCGAGGCGCCCGCGCGCGAAGAGTCCGACGCGGAGTTGACCGCGCGCTTCGAGCGTGACGCGATACCGCTGCTGGACCAGCTCTACGGTGGTGCGCTGCGCATGACGCGCAATCCCGCCGATGCCGAAGACCTGCTGCAGGAAACCATGGTCAAGGCGTACGCCGGTTTCCGGTCCTTCCGCGAGGGCACCAACCTCAAGGCGTGGCTGTACCGGATTCTGACGAACACCTACATCAACAGCTACCGCAAGAAGCAGCGCCAGCCGGCCGAGTACCCGACCGAGGAGATCACCGACTGGCAGTTGGCGGCTAACGCCCAACACACCTCCACCGGACTGCGTTCGGCTGAGGTCGAAGCACTCGAGCTGCTGCCCGACACCGAGATCAAAGAAGCTCTGCAGGCCCTGCCTGAGGAGTTCCGGATGGCGGTGTACTACGCCGATGTCGAGGGCTTCCCCTACAAGGAGATCGCCGAAATCATGGATACCCCGATCGGGACGGTGATGTCCCGGCTGCACCGAGGCAGGCGCCAACTGCGTGCCCTGCTCGCCGACGTGGCCAAGGAGCGCGGCTTTAACCGCGGTCAAGTGGAGGACACGCCGGAGGAGGTCGTTTCATGAGCGACGAGAACGTATCGGGCGATATGGAATGGCGCCCGCCGATCGGGCCGGTGGACCCGGATCATCCCGAGTGCGCTGCGGTGATTGCCGAGGTGTGGACGCTGCTCGACGGTGAATGCACCGCCGAGACGAAAGACCGCCTGCGCCATCACCTCGAAGAATGCCCGACGTGCCTTCAGCACTACGGGGTGGAGGAGCGCATCAAGAAGCTGGTCGCGTCCAGATGCAGCGGGGACAAGGCACCCAAGCACCTGTTGGAGCGGGTGCGCCTACAGATCAGCCAAACGACGATTATCCGGCGCGGATAGCGTGCCAGAACAAAAGAGCCCGGCAGATGCCGGGCTCTTTGTTATCAGGCGTTGGGACGCCTGCCGTGATTGGCTTTGCTGTGCTTGCGGTCACGCTTCTTACGACCACGCTTGGCCATGATGTACCTCCATGTGATTTGACGCTGCATACAGTGTCTCACGGCGCAGTCGAACCTCTGACCACCCGGTGTTGTGGTTCGATAGAGCCGCATCAAGAGTTTGAGCAGTACCAAGAGTGAGGGTGAAGATGGCCGAGGATGTTCGCGCCGAGATCGTGGCCAGTGTGCTCGAGGTCGTGGTCAGCAAGGGAGACCAGATCGGCGCGGGCGACACCCTGGTGCTCCTGGAGTCGATGAAGATGGAGATCCCCGTGCTGGCCGAAGTCGGCGGCACTGTCACCGAGGTCAGCGTGTCGGTGGGCGATGTCATCCAGGCGGGCGACCTCATTGCCGTGATCGACTAGCTCCGTGTCCACCCTCGGTGACCTGCTCGCCGAGCACACGATGCTGCCGGGCAGCGCCGTGGACCACCTGCATGCGGTGGTCGGCGAATGGCAGTTGCTGGCGGACCTCTCGTTCGCCGATTACCTGATGTGGGTGCGCCGCGATGACGGCGTGCTGGTCTGTGTGGCCCAGTGCCGGCCCAACACTGCACCGACCGTCCTGCTCAAGGATGCCGTCGGCACCGTCGTCGCCGACGGCGACTTGCCCCTGGTGACCGCGGCGTTCACTTCGGGTGCGATCGGCCGTGGTGACAGCGATCCAAAGCTGCGCGAACCCGACATCGACGTCGAAGCCGTTCCGGTCAGATACAGCAACCACGTGGTGGCCGTCCTGACCCACCAGACCGCGCTGGCCGAGCGGCGCACGTCCTCGCCACTGGAGCGGGCCTACCTGGACTGCGCGGGCAACCTGCTGCACATGCTGTCCGAAGGCACGTTCCCCAACGTCGGCGATCTGGCGCTGTCCCGGTCGAGCCCGCGGGTCGGTGACGGTTTCGTCCGTCTCGACGTCGACGGCGTCGTCGCCTACGCCAGCCCGAACGCCTTGTCGGCCTACCACCGCATGGGGCTGGCCGCTGAACTCGAGGGCCACAACCTGGTGGCGATCACCCGGCCGCTGATCTCCGATCCGTTCGAGGCCCTGGAACTGGCCGAGCATGTGCGTGACTCGCTGGCGGGCGGGTCGAGCATGCGGCTGGAGGTCGACGCCGGCGGTGCCGCGGTACTGATGCGCACGCTGCCCCTGGTGGTCCACGGCGCTGCTGCCGGGGCGGCGGTACTCATCCGGGACGTCACCGAGGTCAAGCGCCGCGACAGGGCGCTGCTGTCCAAGGACGCGACCATCCGCGAGATCCACCACCGGGTCAAGAACAACCTGCAGACCGTCGCTGCGCTGCTGCGACTTCAGTCCCGGCGCACCAGCAACGAAGAGGCCCGCGAGGCGTTGATGGAATCGGTACGCCGGGTGGCTTCCATCGCCCAGGTGCACGAGGCGTTGTCGATGTCGGTGGACGAGGAGGTCAACCTCGACGAGGTGATCGACCGGATCCTGCCGATCATGAACGACGTGGCCCGCGTCGATACGCCCATCCGCATCAACCGGGACGGCGCGCTGGGCGTGCTGGACGCCGATCGGGCCACCGCCCTGGTGATGGTGGTGACGGAGTTGGTGCAGAACGCCATCGAGCATGCCTTCGAGCCGTCGGCCAAACAGGGCTGCGTGACCATCCGGGCCGAGCGTTCTGCGCGGTGGCTGGACGTTGTCGTACACGACGACGGGCGTGGGCTGCCCGACGGTTTCAGCCTGGAGAAGTCCGACCGGCTGGGTCTGCAGATCGTGCGGACCCTGGTCACCGCGGAGCTCGACGGTTCGCTCGGAATGCACGACGTTCCCGGCGGCGGGACCGACGTCGTGTTACGTGTGCCACTCGGGCGACGGACAAGCGCGCGAGTTCCGCAATAGCAAATGTGACGGACGCAACATTGGGAAATAAAAATCGCGGCCCCAGGCATTTGCCGGGGCCGCGATTTTAAGAACTGTCGAAAGGGACTTAGACGCTGCTGCGCGCCCGCGTGCGGGCATTACGACGCTTGAGCGCGCGGCGCTCGTCCTCGCTCATGCCGCCCCAGACACCGGCGTCCTGGCCGGACTCCAAAGCCCAGCTCAGGCACTCCGTGGTCACCGGACACCGGTTGCACACGAGCTTCGCATCAGCGATCTGAGCGAGTGCCGGACCGCTGTTTCCCACCGGGAAGAACAGTTCCGGATCCTCGTCCCGACAGATCGCCTTGTGGCGCCAATCCATTTGTCGCTACTCCTTACTAAGTGCGCGACTAATCGCGCTGGCTTTTTCTTCGGCTGTTAACGCGTGCACACAAATGTTTCTGTGCTGTTGCATCCGATCGTTTCACAGCCTCGACGGATGTCAATAGGACTCAGTTAACACGTGGGCAATCTCACTGCGGGGGTCGGTCAACTAACCCTCCACCCGTTTGTACTACACTCAACCCACCTGCGCCCTCAGGCGAACCGCGTGAAGTTATTGCCGCTGGTCAGAGGGTGTGGCGACAGGTGGAGCAACTACGCTCAACGCCTCCGGAACCGACCGGAACGACATTTCTTCGCGCAGCCCGAGAAAATCTCCGTCGATCTGGCTAGCGACCGGTTCGGCGCTTCGGATCCGCACCCAGGCCACGTCGTCGTCCCGGATCAGGTGCTTGGCCTTGATGTTGTGCTTCTGCGACACCATGCGTCGCACCAGCATCAGGTTTCTCCAAACGTTCATGCTGGTCACGGCGAAAACGCCTAGGCCAGTCCCGAACGTGGTGTCCGGGTTGGTCCACACCGGCGTGGTGTTGGCGTAGGTCCACGGGCTTGAGTTGGAGATGAAGGCGAAGTAGACGCCGGTTATCGGTGGCTGGCCGGGAAGCTCGAGAGTCAGCAGGGGATCTTTGCGGGCGCTGGCCAGCATTTGCCGCACCGCCACCCGGATGTAGCGGCCCGCAGTTACTTTGCGGCCCTTGGCGCGCTGGGCTTCCACCGCCGCCACGACATCGCCGTCCACGCCCATCCCCGCGGTGAACACCGCCCAGCGCTCGCCGCAGTCCATCAGCCCGATCCGTCGCCACGACGCGCCGTTGCGACGCGCGCTGAGCAGGTCGACCAGCTGATTGGTGGCCACGGTCGGGTCCGGACTGATGCCCAGCGCCCGCGCGAAGACATTCGCCGACCCGCCGGGCACCACCGCCACGGCGGGCATGGTGTCCGGCTGCGGCCGGTCGCTGCGCTCCTGCCCGCCGGTGTCATTCCCCGGGTCGCTGCGCTCCTGCCCGCCGGGACGCCCCATCAGCCCGTTGACCACCTCGTTCACCGTGCCGTCGCCGCCGTGAACGATGATCACGTCGGTGCCGTCGCGCTTGGCCGCCTCGGCGATCTCGATCGCGTGGCCGCGGTGGTCTGTGTGCACAACGGTTAGCTCCACGCGACTCTCCAGTGCATGCGCGAGCAGATCGCGGCCGGCTGGGGTCGTGGAAGTGGCGTTCGGGTTGACGATCAGGACGGCGCGCACGAGCGATGAGCCTAACCGTGCGGTGGATCTGAAAACGAAGTGTTTGCCTGCTCATCACCAAGGGGACAGCTGCCGGTGGAATGCTCGCGACGTGATCGTGGGGTCGGAGCCAGGTTCGGCCAGCGCCGTCGGCTGGTTTCACCGGGTCTGTGAGACCGTCGTCGCACGTTTGCCGTTCGGCCTGAATTCCGTTGTGGCGCCGACCTTTTTAGGGTTTGCGGTAATCAACTCCGGTACCTTCGCGCTCGACCTGGTGGTGCTCACGCTGTTGCACGGGGTGTTGCACGCGCCGTTCGGGCTCGCGGTGACGGTGGCCTACGCGTGCGCCTTCGCCGCGAGCTACGTCCTCAATCGTGTGGTGAACTTCCAGTCGCACGGTGCGCTCGGGCCGCAGCTGGCCGTCTACATCGTCGTGGTCGTGATCAACTATCTGGCATTCATCCTCGGAGTCTCCAGTGCGCTGCGCGCCCTCGGCGTCGAGTACCACCTGGCCCGGATAGCGGCAGGGGCCTGCGAGGGGATCTACATGTACTGCGCCATGCGGTGGGTGGTGTTCCGGCGCTGATGCGGCGTCGGGCTACCTTACGGGGGTGAGCGAACTTCCTGTCCCGCCTGTGGTCCGTTACGCCGGTTTCGCTTCGGCCGCCGAAGGTGTCGTGGCAATCGTTGTGGCCGTAGTGCTGGTAGTGCGCGCAGTTTCCGGCGCCGACCAGCACATCGTCAACGGATACGGCACCGCCGGCTGGTTCGCGGTGATGGGCGCCGCCGTCTTGGCCGCCGGCTGGGCGCTGATCACCGGACGGCGGTGGGGCAGGGGCATCGCGGTGTTCGCCAACCTGCTGCTGTTGCCGGTCGCCTGGTACATCGTTGCCGGCCACCAACCCGTCTACGCGGTCGCGCTCGGCGGGGTGGCTATCGCGGTGCTCGCGCTGTTGTTCAGCCCGCCGGCACTGCGCTGGGCGTCGCGGGTCGACGACTAGATCTCTGCCGCCAGGACGTCGAGTTTCGGCCCGCTCACCCGGTAGGTGATCCACTCCGACATCGGTTTGCCGCCAACGCTGTCGTAGAGCGCGATCGCGTTGACGTTCCAGTCCAGCACCGCCCACGTCAGGCGGCTGTAGCCGTTGTCGACGCATTCTTTGGCCAGCGTTGCCAGCAGCGCCCGAGCCAGCCCACGCCGGCGGAACTTGTCGCGAACGAACAAGTCTTCCAAGTAGATTCCGGCCACACCGTCCCAGGTGGAGAAGTTGAGGAACCACAACGCCACCGCGGCGGCTTCGCCATCGACCTCGGCAAGGTGGCAGAATCCGATCGGTTTCTCGGCGAAAAGTGCTGTGGCGATCTGGGTTTCGGTCACTGTGCACTGATCGGACGCGTGCTCGAATTCGGCGAGCTCGCGGATCATTGCGACGATATCGGCTTCGTCCCCGGGACGGGCCGGACGGATCACGGTCATTGCTGCGCTCCCAGTGCCGACAGGATGGTCCTGAATTTGGTTGTGGTTTCCGCGACTTCGTCGTCGGGATCGGACTCGGCGACGATACCGCCGCCGGCTTGCGCGAGTGCCCCGCGCCGGTCAGCGGACAGTTGTGCGCCGCGGATCGCCACCACCCAGCGGCCGTCGCCGCGGGCATCGCACCAACCCACCGCGCCGGCATAGAAGCCGCGGTCGCCTTCCAGCTGCGCGATCAAGTCGACCGCGTCCCGGGTCGGTACGCCACCCACCGCCGGCGTGGGGTGCAGCGCCAGCGCCAAATCGATTGCGGTGATCGAGGTGTCACGCAGCCGGCCACGGATCGGGGTGGACAAGTGCCACAGCGCGGCGGTGTGGCTCAGCTGCGGTTGGGCGGCCACGTCGAGCTCGGCGCACAGTGGCTCGAGTGCGGTGCGCATGGTGTCAACGACCAACTGGTGCTCGTGCCGGTTCTTGCCCGACTCGGCAAGCGCGGCGCCATTGGCGGCGTCGGTCTCCGGGTCCGCCGACCGTGGCGCCGACCCGGCGAACGGCTGGCACGTCACCACCGCACCGGAACGGGCGACCAGCAACTCGGGGCTGGCGCCGACCAACGCGGCGCCGGTGTAGCTTCCGCCGGCCGGGGACAGATCGGCCAGGTACGCGCATGCCTCGGCGTCGTCGGCCACCAGCCGGCGCAGGATCGCCCGCTCGTCCAGCGGCCCGTCGGCCACAAGGCTCAGCGCGCGCGCCAAAACCACCTTCTGCAAAGCGCTTTGGGGATTGGTGAGGTGATCCAAGGCGGTCCGGATCCGGGATCGGTGCTCATCGGGCGAGGGCAGGGTCGCGGCGATCCGCACCCCGGGCAGCACCGCGCTCGGCCACGCAGGCAAGGCGTCGGTGAACTTCACCGCCGTCGGCGACAGCAACGCGGCCTTGCCCCTGACGTCGAACGGTAGCGCCCCGACCACCACGGCGGCTGAGCCGTCGGCCAACGCAGCCGACGCCGCGGCAACGTCGTCGTAACTCGTCTCGATCCCCTCGGCGACCACCGTCCCGGCGGGCCCGCTCAGCACGAATGACGGCTGCGCCATCACGTCCCGGTGACCGGCTCGCGGTGGGTGGTCAGGCCCAGCGCCGAGAGCTGCCGCAAGCCGTACTCGAAACCGCCCACCGCGACCGAGGCCGGGCCGAACCCGTAGCGCGCGCCCTCACGCAGCGGCTGCTCGACCCAGCGGGTGGCCACCGACCGGGAGAAATGGCCGTGGCCCACGAACACCACATCGCGGTCGACCATGTTGTCCAGGGCGTAGGACACCGCCTGGTCGGCGCGCATGCTGACCTGGTCGACGCTCTCGCCGCCGGGACAGCCGTAGGTCCACAGCAGCCAGCCGGGGGTGTCGGTGCGGATCTGTCGGGTGGTCAGGCCTTCGTAGTCGCCGTAGTTCCACTCCACCAGCAGCGGGGACACCTCGTCGACGGTCAGCCCGGCCAGCTCGGCGGTGGCCAGCGCGCGCTTGCGCGGACTACTGATCACCAGCGGGTTGTCCAGGCCGAGATGGGCGAGCGTCAGGGCGGCAAGTTTGGCCTGCTCGCGCCCGTACTCGGTGAGGTCGAGGTCGGTGATACTGGTGTGCTGGCCGCTCTTGGACCATTCGGTTTCGCCGTGCCGAAGCAGGACCAACCGATGTGTACCGACGCTCACGCTCACTGATTCTGCCCGATGACCAGGCGCGCCGTCGCAGCCGGGACGCAACTGCTCAGAACCTGCAAGGATGGTCCCTGTGACCCGAGTATTGGCGGTCGCCAACCAAAAAGGTGGAGTGGCCAAAACAACCACGGTCGCGTCTCTGGGTGCGGCTTTCGTAGATGCAGGCAAGCGTGTCTTGCTCATCGACCTCGACCCGCAGGGCTGTCTGACCTTCTCGCTGGGTACCGACCCGGACAAGCTGCCGGTATCGGTGCATGAGGTGCTGCTCGGCGACGTCGAGCCCAGTGCCGCCCTGGTGGATACGGCCGAAGGCATGACGCTGCTGCCGGCCAATATCGACCTGGCCGGTGCGGAGGCGATGCTGCTGATGCGGGCGGGCCGGGAGTATGCGCTGAAACGTGCGCTGGACAAGCTCGATCAGTTCGACGTCGTGCTCATCGACTGTCCACCGTCGCTGGGCGTGCTCACCCTCAACGGGCTGACCGCGGCCGACGAGGTGATCGTGCCGCTGCAGTGCGAGACGCTGGCGCATCGCGGTGTGGGTCAGTTCCTGCGCACAGTCGATGACGTGCAGCAGATCACCAACCCGAAGCTGAAGCTGCTGGGCGCGCTGCCCACGCTGTACGACTCGCGCACCACGCACAGCCGCGACGTGCTGCTCGACGTCGCCGACCGCTACGACCTGCCGGTGCTGGCTCCGCCGATCCCGCGAACCGTGCGCTTCGCCGAGGCCAGCGCATCCGGTTCGTCGGTGCTGGCGGGACGAAAGAGCAAGGGCGGCATGGCTTATCGCGATCTGGCCAGCTCGTTGCTGAAGTATTGGAAGTCGGGCAAGGCGCTGCCGACGTTCACCCCGGACGTCTAGGGATTCGTCCCGAACGCGGCTAGCGCCGCTCCGCGCTGCTCGATGACCTTCGAGTCGGTGACGGTGGGAACCACCGGTCCGGTGCCGTCCGGGTGGGTGACGGCGATGATGCGTTCGCTGGTGCCGTTGGTCGGGTCGTACACCCCGATGCCGTTGGTCAGCGGGATGAGCAGGCGCCCGGCCATCATCGCGCCGGGGCCCAGCGGGCCGACGGCGCCGGATGCCTCGATGGTGTAGCGATAGGACAGTCGGCTGTTGAAAACTTCCACGCTATCGCCGGTCCACCAGGTGAACATGTCACCGGCGCGGGTGACGGACAGGGCCGGATTCGCCAGTACCGGAGGCTTTTTCAGCAGTGTGCTGGCGATCTTGCTGCCGGTGTCGTCGTAGACGGCGATCTCAGGTTGGGGCGTGGGCAGGTACACCGCGGTGGTGGTGCCCGACACGGCCAGCACCCGCGCCTCGGAATCGGCGGCGACGCCGGGCAGCGGCACGTTCTTGGTGTCGGGTTCGTCTTCCTCTTTCGCCGGCTTGAGCAGCGTCAGGCGCAGATCCTTCTGGTCCCGGCAGGCTTCCAGCACCGACACCGCCTCGTCGCTGGCGGCCGCCGACATCAGCGCGCAGCCGGCGCCGAGACCCTGGTTGACCGGTTTGACCCGGGCGTCGATTTCGCCATAGGACAGCATCCGCACCAGATCCGAGCGCCACAGTTCCAGCCGGGTGGGGCCAGCCGACAGAACGGCGCTGCCGTTGGAGCTGAGCACCACTTGCTTGTCGGCGTATGCGGTGCGGGTCGGCCCGCGTTGTCCCGTACCGCCGTTGATGCCGCTGACCTGCCCGCAGCCGCGGACATCGGGGTAGACCGCCACGGCGAGGTCGTAGACGTAGGACACCCCGCACAGGTTGGTGTCGCGGGCGAAGGTCCATCGGGTCTGGCCGGTCTGCGGATCGCGGCCCTCGACGGTGGTCCCATCGCCGGTCACCACGGTGCCGCCGACGACGATCGGGCTCAGCGTGCGCGGGCTGGCCGCAGTCCACAGCTGGTGCAGTGTGTCGGGAACTACCCGCGCCGGTACCGGATTGGGCGCGGGCGAGGTGGCGGGCCGGCTGATCGTGGCGCGCGCCGAACTGTTCCACCAGAACAGCGCGGCGACGACGGCCACGATAAGCGTGATCGTCGCCGCGGCGACGAGATCGCCCTTGGTGCGGCGCTCAGGTCTGACCATCTAGGCGACGATAGCGGTCGTCAACTTGCTGTTGCGGGGGCCTCGGCGGCGTTGCGCGGCCGACGCCGGCGCCGGCGCTTACGAGCCGGGCTGTCGTCGCTGCCGTCGGTCGCCGTGGCCTTGTCGCCGGAGACGGGGGCTGGGGCGTCCGTCGCCGTCTCGACATGCCCGGTGGCTCCCTCGCCGGCGCGGGTGCGACGACGAGATCGGTTGCGGGTGGGCCGCTCTCGGTTGGAGTCCGTCGAGCTGATCCGGGTTCCGTCTTTTGCTTTTGCCGCCTGAGCCGATTTCCGCGGGCCGCCGATGTTGCCGCCGGCGTCGGCCGGGATGCCGAGCTCCTCATAGAAGTGCGGCGAGTTGGAGTAGGTCTCCGCGGGATCGGCGCAGTCGAGCTTGAGCGCCTTATCGATCATCGCCCAGCGCTCGAGCTCGTCCCAGTCGACCAGGGTGATCGCGATGCCGGTCTTACCGGCCCGGCCGGTGCGCCCGATGCGGTGCACGTAGGCCTGCTCGTCTTCGGGAATCTGGTAGTTGATGACGTGGGTGATGTCGTCGATGTCGATACCGCGGGCGGCGACGTCGGTGGCCACCAGGACGTCGACGTCACCCGTGCGGAATGCCTTGAGCGCCTTCTCGCGGGCGATCTGGCCCAGGTCGCCGTGCACGGCGCCGACCTTGAAACCGCGCTCGGCAAGCTCGTCGGCCACTTTCTGTGCGGTGCGCTTGGTACGGGTGAAGATCATCGTCGCGCCGCGGCCTTCGGCCTGCAGGATGCGGCTGACCATCTCGACCTTGTCCAGCGCGTGCGCGCGGTAGACGAACTGCTCGGTGGTGTCGTGGGTGGCCGCCCCTTGCACGCCCTCCGCCCGGATGTGGGTGGGCTGGTTCATGAACGTGCGGGCCAGCGTGATGATCGGGTCGGGCATGGTCGCCGAGAACAGCATGGCCTGCCGCTTCTCGGGGATCTGCTTGAGGATGCGCTCGATGTCGGGCAGGAAGCCCAGGTCGAGCATCTCGTCGGCCTCGTCGAGCACGAGCATGCTCAAACCGCCGAGCTGCAGGTGACCCTGCTGGGCGAGATCGAGGAGCCGGCCCGGCGTGCCGATTACGACGTCGACGCCCTTCTGCAGGGCCGCGATCTGCGCCTCGTAGGGTCGCCCGCCGTAGATAGAGGTGACGGACAGTTTGCGGTCGCCATGGCCGGCAACATCCGCCCTCAAATACCGAGCGGCGCTCGCGATGTCTTCGTACACCTGCAGGCACAGCTCACGGGTCGGTACGACGACGAGCCCGCGCGGGATACCGGTGAGTTCGCGTTCGCTGTCGGTGGTGATGCGCTGCAGCATCGGCACACCGAAGGCCAGGGTCTTGCCCATACCGGTGCGGGCCTGGCCGATCAGGTCATCGCCTGCCAGGGCCATCGGCAGCGTCAGTTCCTGGATGGCGAAGGCGTATTCCTTGCCATCTTCGGCAAGGGCGCGGACGATCTCGTCACGCACTCCGAGCTGGGCAAATGAGATCTGGGGGAGTGTTGTCAATGGTGTCATGCTGGTGGCGTTGTGCCTTCCGATGTCGTTCCTCGATGTAGCTTCCAGCGCGCACGAGTTCAGATAAGTCGGAATGGAGCCGGCTTCAAGAGTTTCGATGCCGATTCGCCGGGCCCTGCACTGAGGGAGGCGGGCCCACTGCATGCACGCACATTTCCTTGACCGCGCCTCACGGCGCTTGTCAGACCCCATCATAGCTGGTCGCGGTTGCTGGGACTGATCGCCGCCCCACCCGCGACTACAGTGACGGCCATGACAGCCCCGCAACCGGCCGCCGAGTCAGCGGCGAGCATCTCCGCCGACCATCCCGGTGTGAACGAGTTGTTCGCGCTGCTGGCCTACGGCGAGGTCGCGGCGTTCTATCGGCTGACCGACGAGGCGCGGATGGCACCGGACCTGCGGGGCCGGATCAACATGGCCAGCATGGCCGCCGCCGAGATGGCCCACTACGACATGCTGCGCGATGCGTTGCAGGCGCGGGGCGTCGACGTCGTCCCGGCGATGTCGCGGTACGCCTCGGCGCTGGAGAACTATCACCGGCTGACCACGCCGAGCACCTGGCTGGAGGCCCTGGTCAAGACGTATGTCGGTGATGCGCTGGCGGCCGATTTCTACCTCGAGATCGCCGACGTGCTGCCCGATGAGGTGGCCGCGGTGGTGCGCGGGGTGCTGTCAGAGACCGGGCATTCGCAGTTCGTGGTCGCCGAGGTTCGCGACGCGGTGACCACCAGCGGACGGCAGCGCAGCCGGCTGGCGTTGTGGTCACGCCGGCTGCTCGGTGAGGCGATCACCCAGGCTCAATACGTGCTCGCCGACCACGACGAACTCGTCGACCTGGTGTTGGCGGGGCCGGGCGGGCTGGGGCAGGTGGCCGATTTCTTCGACCGGCTACAGCGCACGCACGACGACCGGATGCACCAGCTCGGCCTGGCTTAGCGGTTGCAGGTCGCGGCGATCGTGTTGTCGGTCTGGGCGGCCACGGTGGCCCCGCGGGCATCGGTGATCCAGCAGTTCAGCTGACTTCCGTTGCTGCTGGCCGTGACGTAGTTGACCGGCACGGTCGGAATGACGGTCATCCGCCAGGGCAGTGAGACGTTTTCAGAGGTGCGCAATGCCCCCGTCTCGTCGGCGTAGGTGATGGTCACCGGATCGTCGGGTCGCTGGTTACCCGCGACGGTGTAGACGATCTGGCGGGGATCGACCAGCGGCTGCGCCATCGGTGCGGCCGCCGGGGCGCTCGGCGGGGGCACCATCACCGGCGTCTCCACCGGCAGACCCGGGACGGTGACAGTGACCGGCGCGGGCGCCGGAGTGGAGGTCCGGGGTCCGGGGATGGCCACCACGGTCCGGGTCGGGGTGGCGCCACCGAATTCCGGTGTGGTGGTGGCGGCGTCGCCGGTCCGTACGACCAACGTCGTCGCCGATGCGGCCACCAGCACGCCCGCAGTGGTCAGTGCCACCCGGGGCCACTGGACCAGCCGCTGTCGACGCTTCTTGTCGCTCACGAGGCAAGGTTACGGACGCGCACGCCTCATTCCGGCGCGCCGCGCCTGTCCGTTGCCATGCTGTTATCCCAGCTTGACGCCCTATTCGCGCACCGCGAACGGCTGCCCTCAACCGCGCACTCGGGCGTCCACTAGCCTTCTGGGGTAGTCGCGCACCGCGACGCAGATGAGAGGGAAGGGGCCAGTGTGGAGGTCAAGATCGGCGTCACGGACAGCCCGCGTGAACTCGTGTTCCAAAGCACCCAGACGCCTGCAGAGGTCGAGGAGCTGGTGACTTCCGCGTTCTCGAAGGGTGGTCCGGACGTGCTGAGCCTGACCGACGACAAGGGACGCCGATTCCTGGTGCAGACCGCCAAGATCACCTACGTGGAGATCGGTGTCGCGGACGTGCGCAGGGTCGGCTTCGGGATCGCCGCAGGACCAGCGGGCGCCTGAGCCTCAGCCGCGAGTCAGCGGGACGTGTGACAGTCCGCCCCAGGCGAACTGCACCGTCCCGTCGACCGCGGCCTCTTTGGTGACCGGCCGGTCGGCGTTCAGCCAGTACCGCGCGCTGTCGACGCTGATGGCCACCAGCCCGACGGCGATCATGCGGGCACGGTGCGGATCGAGCCCGGAATCCCGGCTGATCAGGTCGAACACCGCGTCGGTGCACGATTCGGTGGCCACTTTCACCTGAACAGCGACCTGCGGTTCGGTGATGTAGTCGTTCTCGAAGATCAGCCGGTAGCCCTGACCGTCGTGCTCGATGAAATCGAAGAAAGCCTGTACCGCGGCGCGCAGTCGCTGCCGGTTGTCGGTGGTTGTCCGCAGCGCCTGTCGCACGCCGGACACCAGATTCTCGACGTGGCGATTCAAGACGGCCAGATACAGCTCGAGCTTGCTCGAGAAGTGTTGGTACAGAACGGGTTTGCTCACACCGGCGCGATCGGCGATCTCGTCCATGCCGGCGGCGTGATAACCGCGATCGACGAAGATTTCGCTGGCTGCCGCCAGCAACTGGCCCCGTCGCTCATCACGCGGCAGGCGACTGCCCCGCCGGGGGGTGGTAGCGGGACGGTCGCCACTGGCCGGTCGAGCGGGCTTCCGCTCGGCCGTGTTGGCGAGTTCGCTCATCGAATCCTCAATCTGTGTCTGGCTGGGCGGCAGTGCCCCGCGCTCGCAGCCTCGTTGAACTGACATTACTACCCGGGCCTGGTTACTCGCCCGTACGCGCACGGGCGATGGTACGGGCGCGCCGGGAGTCCCGTGTTCGGCTGTTGTGCCATCCTGGGTCGGTGACCTACGACCCGGGGCACCGCGGCGGCGGTCGTGTGCCCGTCCTGCGCAACGAGTGGCGTGAGCCGCTGCGCGCGCTGCGGGACCCGTTGGCGGGGGAGCAGGGCCGGGTCAGATCCAACCGGGATCAGCGTCGTCAATGGCGTAAACAGAGCTGGTTGGGCCGATTTATTTCGACCTACGGCTGGCGCGCGTATGCGCTGCCGGTGCTTATCGTGCTGACCGGAATGGTGCTGTATCAGACCATCACCGGAACCGCGGCGCCGGCCACCGAGCCCACCGCCCACGGAGGGGTCGAAGGGCCGCCGACGATCGGGTCGAGTGGCACCGCAATCATCGGCGCGCCGCCCCGTGGGCTGACCGAGTTCGACGCCAACTTGCCGACTGGGATTTTGCCCGAGGGCGGGGTGTTCACCGAAGCGGGCGACAAGACGTGGCACATCGTGCCGGGCACCACGCCGAAGGTCGGTGAGGGCACCGCGAAGACCTTCACCTACACCGTGGAGATCGAGGATGGCGTCGATACTGGGTCGTTCGGCGGTGACGAAGGATTCGCGCGGATGGTCAGCGAGACGCTGAGTAATCCCAAGAGCTGGATCCACAATCCGCAGTTCGCCTTCGAGCGGGTCGATGCCAGCAGCGAGGGCGTCAAGCCGGATTTCCGGGTGTCGCTGACGTCGCCGATGACGGTGCGTGAGGGCTGCGGCTACGAGATTCCGCTGGAATCCTCCTGCTACAACCCGGCCTACGGGCCCGACGCTCAGCCGAGGGTGTTCATCAACGAGTCCCGCTGGGTGCGCGGTGCGGTGCCCTTCCAGGGGGATATCGGCTCCTACCGGCAATACCTGGTCAATCACGAGGTGGGCCACGCCATCGGCTACCAGCATCACGAACCGTGCGATGAGAACGGTGGCCTGGCGCCGGTGATGATGCAGCAGACGTTCTCCACCGCCGACAACGACGCCTCCAAATTCGACCCGGAGTACGTCAAGGCCGACGGCAAGACGTGCCGGTTCAACCCGTGGCCGTATCCGATCGCCTAAGCGCGGGAAGCTTTCGCGGTTGTTTGCCGTTGACCTGACCACCTGCTGAGATGGATGGTGAACGTCCGTCGGGCCAGTGTCAGAACGAGCCAATCCGAGGAGTAGCCGGTGTCGTCGTTGCCGCCGCTGGTCGAGCCAGCCGCCGAGCTCACCCGTGAAGAGGTCGCACGCTACAGCCGCCATCTGATCATTCCGGACCTGGGTGTGGACGGGCAGAAGCGCTTGAAGAATGCCAAGGTGCTGGTGATCGGCGCAGGCGGACTGGGTTCGCCCACGCTGCTGTACCTGGCCGCCGCCGGTGTCGGCACGATCGGCATCGTCGAGTTCGACGTGGTCGACGAGTCCAACCTGCAGCGCCAGATCATCCACGGCCAATCCGATATCGGCCGGTCCAAGGCCGAGAGCGCTCGTGACTCCGTCCTCGAGGTCAACCCGCTGATCGCGGTGAACCTGCATGAGATGCGGCTGGAGCCCGACAATGCGGTGCAGCTGTTCGAGCAGTACGACCTCATCCTGGACGGCACCGACAACTTCGCCACCCGCTACCTGGTCAACGACGCCGCGGTGTTGGCGCACAAGCCGTATGTGTGGGGTTCGATCTACCGCTTCGAAGGGCAAGCCTCGGTGTTCTGGGAGGACGCTCCTGACGGCTTGGGCCTGAATTATCGCGATCTATACCCGGAGCCGCCCCCGCCCGGCATGGTCCCGTCCTGCGCCGAAGGCGGCGTGCTGGGCATCCTGTGCGCGTCGATCGCGTCGATCATGGGCACCGAGGCAATCAAGCTGATCACTGGAATCGGGGACACCCTGCTGGGCCGGTTGATGGTCTACGACGCGCTGGACATGACCTATCGCACGATCCGGATCCGCAAAGATCCCGAGACGCCGAAGATCACTGAGCTGATCGACTACGAGTCGTTCTGCGGCGTGGTGTCCGAAGCGGCGGCCGACGCCGCGCAGGATTCGACCGTCACCCCGCGGGAGCTGCGTGAGCTGCTTGATTCCGGCAAGAAGCTGGCACTGATCGACGTGCGGGAGCCGGTGGAGTGGGAAATCAACCACATCACCGGTGCCGAGCTCATCCCGAAATCGGTGATCGAGTCCGGGGAAGGCCTGAGCAAGTTGCCACAGGACCGCGTCCCGGTGCTCTACTGCAAGACCGGGGTGCGCTCGGCCGAAGCGCTGGCCGTGGTGAAGAAGGCCGGTTTCGCCGATGCCGTGCACCTTCAGGGCGGCATCGTCGCCTGGGCAAAGCAAATCGATCCCGACATGGTGATGTACTGACGGCTACTTTGCGTCCCGACAACTTAGGCTGTCGGGGTGGACGGGGTGACTGATGAGCGCCCGCCTGATCATGTCCTGGCGACGTTCGGTCTGAAAGGCCAGGATCCTGAACCGCTCGGTGCGGGCTGGGAGGGCGGTTTCAAGTGCGGCGAGGTAGTGCTGTCGGTGATCGCCGACCATGCCAGGGCCGCTTGGTCGGCGAAGGCCCGCGAGACGTTGTTCATCGACGGAGTCCGGTTGGCCCGGCCGGTGCGCTCGACTGACGGCCGCTATGTGGTGTCGGGTTGGCGGGCAGACACATTCGTCGCCGGTACTCCCGAGCCCCGCCACGACGAGGTCGTCTCGGCCGGGGTGCGCCTGCATGAGGCCACGGCCAAGCTGGAACGGCCGCGGTTCCTGACCCAGGCGCCGGTCGCGCCGTGGAGCGATGTCGATGTGTTCATCGCCGCCGATCGCGCTGCCTGGGAGGAGCGTCCGCTGCACTCGCTGCCGGCTGGCGCGATGGTGGCACCGGGCACGGCCGATGGCGAGCGGTCGGTGGACCTGATCAATCAACTGGCCGGGTTACGCAAGCCGACGAAGAGTCCGAATCAACTGGTCCATGGCGACCTGTATGGCAGCGTCCTGTTCGCCGGGACGGCTGCGCCTGGCATCACCGACATCACCCCGTACTGGCGGCCGGCGTCGTGGGCTGCCGGGGTGGTGGTCGTGGACGCACTGGCCTGGGGCGAGGCCGACGACGGCTTGATCGAGCGGTGGGACGCGCTACCGGAGTGGCCGCAGATGTTGTTGCGCGCTTTGATGTTCCGGCTCGCCGTCCATGCTTTGCATCCGCGTTCCACGGCGGCCGCGTTCCCCGGTTTGGCCCGCACGGCCGCGCTGATCAGGCTGGTTCTCTAGAACTCGTGGCGGGCGCGCGCCAGGTTCACCCGGCCGTCGTCGGCCAGCACGCCTTCGGCCCGCAGCAGCTCCAGCTGACGCGTCACCAGGTGGGCGGCCGGCCGGCCGGACGCGGTGATCACCCGATGCCACGGCAAGTCCGAGGAATCGGTGCGCATGATCCAGCCGACGATGCGAGGGCTGGAAAGCCGTGCGGCCGAGGCAATGTCCCCGTAGGTGGCGACGCGGCCTGCGGGTATTGACGACACCAGACGGCGGACCAGCTCGACCTGCTCGTCGGTGACCGCGGCCATGTCTAGCGCGACCCCAGCAGGTCCCGGATCACCTTGGCGGTCTCCTCCGGCTTGGCGTTGGCAACCATGTGCTGGCAGGCGAGGTCGACCAGGGTGAAGTCCGTGCCGAGCCGGTTCGACAGGCCGTTGAGCAGTTCTTCACTGACGTACGGCGGATCCGTCCACAGCGCCCGGACCAGTGTTGTCGGAGTTCCGCTGCGCGGCAGGACGATATGGCGGGTCAACTCGCTCCAATACGACATCATCGCCGGCACGCAGATCCGCCAGCCGTAGCGGCCACCTGGCAGCGCGATCAGATGCTCGTCGAGATCCTCGTCGAGTTCGGCCGGATCGACGTCGGCCCACGAGCCGGTGAACTTCTCGGTGCGGGCCTCGTCTCGGTCGGCGTAATCCGGCGATGCCAGCATGGATTCCGCGATCTCGTGCATCCACTGTCCGTCCAGGCCGATCGCGGGATCCAGCAGCACCAGCCCGGATACCAGATCGGGATACGCCGCGGCCAGATTCAGCCCGATCGCGCCGCCAAAGGAGTGTCCGACCACCAGCACCGGTCCGTCGGCGTCGTTCTCCACCAGGGTGGCCAGCGCAGCGATATTGGCTTCGATCGTCCATGGCGCCGCGTAGGAGGAGCGGCCATGCCCGATCAGATCGGGTGCGGCCACCGCGATTTCGGGTAAGTGCTGTTCTGCCAGCCTGCGCCAACGGTAGCCATGGCCGGTCAGGCCGTGAATGGCCAGCACTTGCGTGGGTTCGGCAGGGCCAAAGCGGTGGACGTGAAGAGCGTGGGTCACGAGCATCATGCTGCCAGTTCTCCGGCGGGCGGAGCGCAGCGACCTGGGGATGGACACAGCTTGTCGGTGGCTCGTGGTGGCATAGCCGGCATGAGCACGCCTGCATTTGTCACCGAGGTGACCGAGGCGGCCGATGTGCTGCGCCCGGGGTTGCGTGGCACGGTCCGTGTCGTCGGCGGGCCAGGTACGGGCAAGACCAGCCTGCTGGTGTCGGCCGCTGCCGCGCATATCGCCGCCGGGACCGACCCGGAATCGGTTCTGCTGCTGACGGGTTCGGGCCGGCTGGCCGCCGCCACCCGCAGCAAGCTCACCGCTGAGTTGCTCGCCGCGCGCTCGCCCGAGCCGTGCCGCGCGGTGGTGCGGGAGCCGCTGGTCCGCTCGGTGCACAGCTACGCGTTCGCGGTGCTGCGGCAGGCCGCAGCCCGGGCGGGCGATCCGCCGCCACGCCTGGTCACCGGTGCTGAGCAGGACGGCATCATCCGCGAACTGCTCGCCGGCGATCTCGAGGACGGGGATGCGTCGTTATCGCGCTGGCCACAGGTGTTGCGGCCGGCGCTGACCACCGCTGGGTTCGCCACCGAACTGCGTGATCTGCTGGCCCGCTGCGCCGAACGAGGAGTGGACCCGCTGCAGCTGCAACGCATCGGCCGGCTGTCCGGGCGGTCCGAGTGGGCAGCCGCCGGTCGGTTCGCCCAGCAATACGAACAGGTGATGTTGCTGCGCGCGGCCGTCGGCACCGCCGCGCCGCAGGCCACCGTGCCTGCGCTGGGCGCCGCCGAGCTGGTCGGCGCTGCGCTGGAGGCATTGGCCTCCGACGCCGAGCTGCTGGCTGCCGAACGGTCCCGGATCCGCCTGCTGCTCGTCGACGACGCTCAACACCTCGATCCGCAGGCCGCGCGACTGGTCCGGGTGCTGGCTGCTGGTGCCGAACTGACTCTGCTGGCCGGTGACCCCAATCAGGCAGTCTTCGGCTTCCGCGGCGCCGACCCGGCAGTGCTGACCGCCGCCGACACCCCGGTGGTCGAGTTGAGCCGCTCGTACCGGTGTGCGCCCCAGGTGGCCAACGCGATCAGCGGGATCGCCGCCGGGTTGCCCGGCAACAGTGCGTGGCGCCGGCTGGCGGGCAACGCCGACGACACCGGATCGGTGCGCGTTCGGGTGGCCGCCTCGGCGCACGCCGAGGCGGCGCTGATCGCCGACACGCTGCGCCGCGCACACCTGGTCGATGGGGTGCCGTGGTCGCAGCTGGCGGTCATCGTCCGCTCGCCCTCGGCCGCCGCGGCGCTGCCCAGGGCGCTCGCCGGTGCCGGTGTCCCGGTCGCCGCGGCGCAGCTGGCCGGACCGGTCGCCGACCAGCCCGCCGCCCAGGCGCTGCTGCTGGTGCTGGCCGCGACCGCCGACGGCCTCGACCGTGAGCAGGCGGTGTCCTTGCTGACCGGGCCGATCGGCCGGGTCGACCCGGTGACCCTGCGCCAACTGCGTCGGGCGCTGCGCCGCAACTCCTCCGGTGATTTCGGCGACCAGCTCGTCGCGGCGCTCACCACCGGTCCGGTCGACCTGCCTGCGACGCTGGCCCGCCCGGTCAACCGGGTGCGCGCGGTGCTGACGGCGGCCGGCCGGGGGCACCGCCGGCACCGCGACCCCCGCTACACCCTGTGGCAGGCCTGGGAGCGCAGTGGATTACAGCGGCGCTGGCTGTCGTCAGCCGAGCGCGGCGGCACCGAGGGGGCACTGGCCGACCGCAACTTGGAAGCTGTCACCGCGCTGTTCGGTATCGCTGACGACTACGTCTCTCGCACCACCGGTGCGTCACTGTCCGGTCTGCTCGATCATGTTGGCGGCCTGCAGCTTCCACCAGTCAACGCTGACGGCCGGTTAGCTGTCGAGACGGTGGCCGTGCTCAGCCCGCACGCGGCGCTGGACCGGGATTGGGACCTGGTGATCATCGCCGGTCTGCAGGACGGTTTGTGGCCCAACACCACACCGCGAGGTGGGGTGTTGGGCACCCAGCGATTACTTGACGTGCTCGACGGCCTGGGTGACGACGTGTCGGCGCGGGCTCCGCTGCTGGCCGAGGAGCGCAGGCTACTCATCGCCGCGATGGGCCGCGCGCGGCGCGGGCTGTTGGTCACCGCCGTCGACAGCGACGCCGGCGACGACGCGGCGCTGCCGTCGCCATTCGTCGCCGAGCTCGCCGAGTATGCCTGCGCGGACGCCGTCGCGCCCGCTGCGCCGGCCACCGCGCCGCCGGTGCTGGCACCGGCGGCGGTCGTCGGCCGCTTGCGTTCGGTGGTGTGCGCCCCGGCCGGCACGGTCACTGACGGTGAACGTGTCACGGCCGCACAGCAATTGGCGCGACTGGCGGCGAACGGTGTCCCCGGTGCCGACCCGGCGCAGTGGTACGGCATGACGACCGTCAGCACGTGCGCGCCGCTGTGGAGCGGTGACGAGCACACCGTCACGCTCAGCCCGTCGACTCTGCAGACGCTGACCGACTGCCCATTGCGTTGGCTGGCCGAACGGCACGGCGGCGCCGACCGCCGTGAGCTGCGCTCCACCCTCGGCTCGGTGGTCCACGCGCTGATCGCCGATTCGGCGAGCAGCGCGGAGCGGCTGTTTGCGCAGTTGGAAATGCTCTGGAGCACACTGCCATTCGACTCGCCCTGGTATGCCGACAATGAGCTGGCCCGGCACCGGGCCATGCTCGAGACATTCGTGGCGTGGCGATCGGCCACTCGCCACGAGCTGACCGAGATCGGCACCGAGATCGATGTCGACGGCGTGATCGTCGCCCCGGACGAGGACGGTCCGGGCGTGCGGGTCCGTGGGCGGGTCGACCGGTTGGAGCGCGATGCCGAGGGCCGGCTGGTGATTGTCGACGTCAAGACCGGCAAGAGCCCGGTGACCAAGGACGACGCGCAGCGACATGCGCAGCTCGGGCTCTACCAGCTGGCGGTCGCCGAAGGGGCGCTCGCCGACGGCGATCGCCCCGGCGGCGGGCGACTGGTGTACGTCGCCAAGCCGAGTGCGTCAGGCGCCACGGAGCGTGAGCAATCCGCCCTGACACCGGACAGCGCAGCCGACTTGCGACAGGGTGTGCGGCAGGCCGCGGGTGCGACCGCGGGGCCGCAGTTCCTTGCCCGCGTCAACGACGGCTGCACCCATTGCCCGATGCGCGCGGCCTGCCCCGCACACACCGCGCCGCGAACGGAGCCGTCATGACCTACAGCCCCACCGAACTGGCGCACGCCCTCGGTGTTCCGACGCCGACCGACGAGCAGGCCGCCGTCATCGCCGCCCCGCCCGGGCCGCTGGTCGTCATCGCCGGGGCCGGTGCGGGCAAGACCGAGACCATGGCCGCGCGCGTGGTGTGGTTGGTGGCCAATGGATACGCCGATCCAGGGCAGGTCCTCGGACTGACCTTCACCCGTAAAGCGGCCGGGCAGCTGCTGCGCCGGGTGCGGTCCCGGCTGGCCCGCCTGGCCGGCCACCTGGGCAGCAGCGCGCAGCAGGGCGCGCCGACGGTCAGCACCTATCACGCGTTCGCCGGTACGCTGCTGCGTGAGTTCGGGCCGCTGCTCCCGGTGGAGCCCGATGCCCGGCTGCTGAGCGAAACCGAGTTGTGGCAGCTGGCTTTCGAAGTGGTCAGCAGTTATCCCGGTCCGCTCGACACCACCAAGGATCCCGCCGGCGTCACCGCGATGGTGCTGCGACTGTCCGGCGATCTGGCCGAGCACCTGGTCGACACCAGCCAGCTGCTGGACACCCACCTCGAACTCGAACGTCTGGTGCACCACCTGCCGGCCGGGCGCTACCAGCGTGACCGAGGGCCCAGCCAGTGGCTGCTGAGCATGCTGGCCACCCAGACCGAACGCACCGCGCTGGTGCCGCTGATCGACGCACTGCATGCCCGGATGCGTGCCGACAAGGTGATGGACTTCGGTTCGCAGATGTCGGCGGCGGCGCGGCTGGCGTCGTCCTGCCCGCAGGTGGGGGAGCAGCTGCGCGGCCGGTTCCGGGTCGTCCTGCTCGACGAGTACCAGGACACCGGGCACGCCCAGCGGATCGCGCTGTCGTCGCTGTTCGGTGCCGGCGCCGACGAGGGGCTGGCGCTCACCGCGGTCGGCGACCCGATCCAGTCCATCTACGGCTGGCGCGGGGCGTCGGCGACCAACCTGCCGCGCTTCACCACCGACTTTCCGCGCCCGGACGGCTCGCCGGCGCCGACCCTCGAGTTGCGCACCAGCTGGCGCAACCCGCCCAGCACCCTGCACATCGCCAACGCCGTCTCGGCTGAAGCCCGGCGCCGCTCGGTGGCGGTGCGCGCCTTACGGGCGCGCCCCGGCGCCGAGGCGGGCACGGTGTGCGCCGCACTGCTCACCGATGTCGCCACCGAACGGGAGTGGATCGCCGACCACATCGCCGAGCGCTACGCGGCGGCACCTGACCAGCCGCCGACTGCGGCGGTGCTGGTGCGCCGCAACGCCGATGCCGGTCCGATCGCCGAGGCGTTGACCGCGCGCGGTATTGCGGTGGAAGTGGTTGGTCTGGCCGGGCTGCTGTCCATCCCCGAGGTCGCCGATGTGGTGGCGATGGTGCGCCTGGTCGCCGATCCGGCCGCCGGCGCGGCGGCGATGCGGGTGCTGACCGGACCGCGCTGGCAGCTGGGGGCGGCCGACCTTGCCGCGCTGTGGCGACGGGCGGTCGTACTCGACGGAGCGCGGCCGTCGACCGCCACCGCCGAGGAGATCATCGCGGCGGCGGCACCCGACGCCGACACCGCGAGCCTGGCTGACGCGCTTGCCGATCCGGGGTCGGCCGCGGCATATTCGGTCGACGGCTATCAGCGCATCACCGACTTGGCAAGCGAATTAGCAAGACTGAGAACGCTTTTAGGGCATCCGGTGACCGAACTCGTCGGCGAAGTACGACGTACCCTCGGTGTCGACGTGGAGGTGCGCGCGGCCCGCCCGGTCGCCGCCGGATGGGCCGGTGCCGAGCACCTGGACCGGTTTGCCGACGTTGTCGCCACTTACGCGGGGCGGCCACATGCGTGCGCGGTGGGCCTGTTGGCCTACCTTGACGCAGCCGAGGTGGTGGAGAACGGGCTGGCCCCCGCCGAAGTCAGTGTGGCCACCGACCGGGTCCAGGTGCTGACCGTTCACGCCGCCAAAGGGCTGGAGTGGCAAGTGGTGGCCGTCCCGCACCTGTCCGCACGGGTCTTTCCGTCCACCGCCTCCAAGCGCACCTGGCTCACCGATCCGTCCGAGCTGCCGCCGCTGTTGCGCGGTGACCGGGCGGCCGCCGGCCTGCATGGGGTACCGGTTCTGGAAACCGGAGGAGTCAACGACCGAAAAGCGTTGTCCGACACCATCATGGCGCACCGCGATCAGCTCGAACAGCGCCGCCTCGACGAGGAGCGCAGGCTGCTCTATGTGGCGATCACCCGGGCCGAGGACACCCTGCTGCTCTCGGGTCATCACTGGGGTGCCAGCGAAAGCAAGCCGCGCGGGCCCTCGGACTTCCTGCGCGAGATCAAAGACATCATCGATGACGCGGCCGCGGCGGGCCAACCGTGCGGCGAGGTGGAACAGTGGGCCCCGCCGCCGGCCGAGGGTGATCGAAACCCGTTGCGAGACAGCGTCCGCGAGGCGATCTGGCCTGCCGACCCGCTCGGCCGGGCGCGCGCCGACGTCGAAGAAGGAGCCGCACTGGTACGAGCGGCCATGGCCGGCGCGGTCGCCGACACCGGCGAGGACCCTGAGGGCTGGGCCGCCGACGTCGATGCGCTGCTGGCCGAGCGGTCCCGCATCGCCGCGCCGCCGCCGGCCGAACTGCCCGGCCAACTGTCGGTCAGCGCCCTCGTCGAGCTGGACCGCGATCCGACGGCGCTGCGCCGGCTGTCCAGAAGACTGCCGTCGCGCCCGGACCCGCACGCGATCCTGGGCACCGCCTTCCACGAGTGGGTGCAGCGGTTCTACGGTGCCGAGCGGCTGTTCGACCTCGACGACTTGCCCGGCGCCGTCGACGGCGTGGCCGGCGACACCGAGGAACTCGCCGCCCTGCAAGACGCTTTCACGTCGTCGGCATGGGCGGCGCGCACCCCGGTGGATGTCGAGGTGCCGTTCGAGATGGCGATCGGCGAGACCGTCGTACGCGGCCGCATCGACGCGGTATTCGCCGACGCCGACGGCGGCATGACCGTCGTCGACTGGAAGACCGGCGAGCCTCCGAAAGACGATGACGCGCAACGGCACGCCGCCGTCCAGCTCGCGGTGTACCGGATGGCGTGGGCCGCATTGCGGGGTTGCCCGCAGGAGACGGTGCGCGCGGCGTTCCACTATGTGCGCGCGGGCGTCACCGTGCGGCCGGAAAACCTGCCCGGCCCAGACGAATTGGTGGCGCTGCTGGCTCGCTCTAGTAGCGCGGAGCGTTACGCCTGATCTTGATGGCCTGGGTGATCATCGGCAGCTGCAACGGCAGCCGGGCGAGAGAGACCAGCTTCATCGGCAACGGCTTGCTCCACCACAGGCGGCACATGTTCACATTGGCCGGGAACACCGCCAGGTAGAGCAGGATTGCTGCCAGCGCGCCTGCGCGGCGGGTCCGCGGCACCAGCAGCATGGTCCCGATGCCGACCTCGGCGACTCCGGAGGCGTAGGTGTAGAACCGGGCATTGCCGGGCAGTTCGGCGGGCACGATGTCATCGAACGGTTTGGGGGCGGCGAAGTGCCCGACGCCGATGCCGATGAGCATCGCGGCAGTCCGGTAGGCGGGCAGCTGGCTTGGGCTGCGTTGGGGTTCGAGTTCGGTGGTCGTCGTCGGCATAGGTACATAATGCTGGAGTGGTGGCGCTGAGGCCGAAAAATTCGGGGCGAGAGGGTCGGGCACGATGACGGAGTCGCGTGGCCAAGGGTAGGTTGCGGCGCAGGCTCGAGGCGATCGACGAGAACCTGGCAGCCAAGCCGGACAGTGCGCTCGTTGATTACCTCCACATCCCGGACAAGTTCGTCAGCCCGGGTCGTCGCATCGCCCGTCGGCTGCTCTACGCCCTGACGGCGCTGTTCGCCGCGGTGATCATCGTCTACCTCGACCGTGACGGCTATCGCGACGTCCGCGGCGATTCGATGACCTTCCTGGACTGCCTGTACTACGCCACGGTGTCGCTGTCGACCACCGGCTACGGCGACATCACCCCCTTCACCGAGCAGGCGCGCCTGGTGAACGTTCTGGTCATCACCCCGCTTCGGGTGGCGTTCCTGATCGTGTTGGTCGGTACCACCGTCGAAACCCTGACCACGGCGTCGCGGCAGGCTCTCAAGATTCAGCGTTGGAGGAACAGCGTGCGCAACCACACCGTCGTCATCGGTTACGGGACGAAGGGCAGGACGGCGGTGGCCGCGATGATCGGTGACGGTGCCGCCCCCGCCGATATCGTCGTCGTCGACACCGACCAACCTTCACTGGACCGCGCCAACGCGGCCGGACTGGTCACCGTGCGCGGTGACGCCAACAAGTCCGACGTGCTGCGACTGGCCGGCGCCCAGCATGCCAATTCGATCATCGTGGCGACCAACAGCGACCCGACTGCGGTGCTGGTGACCCTGACCGCCCGGGAGTTGGCCCCGAAGGCCAAGATCATCGCGTCGGTGCGGGAAGCCGAGAACCAGCACCTGCTGCGCCAGTCCGGCGCCGACTCGGTGGTGGTGTCATCGGAGACCGCGGGCCGTCTGCTCGGCATCGCCACCAGCGCCCCGAGCGTGGTGGAGATGATCGAAGACCTGTTGACGCCGGACGCCGGTTTCGCGATCGCCGAGCGAGAGGTCGAGCACAAAGAGGTCGGCGGCTCACCGCGGCATCTGCCCGACATCGTGCTGGGCGTGATGCGCGACGGGAAACTGCTGCGTGTCGATGACCCCACTGTCGACGCATTGGAAACCACCGACCGGCTGCTCTACGTCCGCAGCACCGGAGACTGAGCGCGGTGACTTTTCGACTGCGCAACATTCCGCTGCTCTCCCGCGTGGGTGCCGACCGTGCTGACCATCTGCGCACCGATATCGACGCCGCGATCGCCGGCTGGGCCGATGCCGCCGTGCTGCGGGTCGATCACCGCAACCAGGTGATGATCGCCGACGGCCGGGTGCTGCTGGGTTCGGCGGCCAAGCTGGGGGACAAGCCTCCGGCCGACGCGGTGTTCCTGGGCCGCCTGCAAGACGACCGTCACGTCTGGGCGGTCCGCGGCGCGCTGGAGGCTCCCGACGACGGCGCAGCCGAGGTGTCGGATCTGCGCCGCGGCGGGCAGGTGTTCGACGATGTCAGCGCACAGTTGGTGGCCTCGGCCCTGGCGCTGCTGAATTGGCATGACCACGCCCGGTACAGCGCGGTCGACGGCTCCCCGACGAAGGCGATCAAGGCCGGCTGGTCGCGGGTCAATCCGCTCACCGGCCACGAGGAGTTCCCCCGGATCGATCCGGCCATCATCGTGTTGATTCACGACGGCCACGACCGGGCGGTGCTGGCTCGCCAGACCGCGTGGCCGCAGCGGCTGTTCTCGTTGCTCGCCGGGTTCGTCGAGGCCGGCGAGTCGTTCGAGACGTGCGTGGTGCGTGAGGTCGCCGAGGAGGTGGGCCTGGCGGTCACCGACGTCGAATACCTGGGCAGTCAGCCGTGGCCGTTCCCGCGATCACTGATGGTGGGGTTCCATGCCATCGGTGACCCCGAGCAGGAGTTCGTCTTTCACGACGGTGAGATCGCCGAGGCGGCGTGGTTCACCCGGGCCGAAGTTCGTGAGGCGCTCGACCATGGCGACTGGAACAGCGAATCCTCGTCGAGGCTGCTGCTGCCGGGATCGATCTCGATCGCCCGCGAGATCATCGAGTCCTGGGCCGCCCAGGATTGATCCCCGGGTGGCTTCGCTCCTGCCCGCCGGATATTGACTACGACGCGAGCTTGGCCTGGACGTCTTTGAGGCTGGGGTTGGTCAGCGCGCTGCCGTCGGCGAACTTCACCGTCGGGACGGTCTGGTTGCCGTTGTTCACTGACATCACGAACTTGGCCGCCGCCGGGTCGTGCTCGATGTCGACTTCGGTGAAGGAGATGCCCGCCGATTTCAGCGCGGTCTTCAGTCGCTTGCAGTAACCACACCAGACGGTGCTGTACATCGTGAGCTGGGGATCACTGGCACTCATAAGTCCAACAACCTATCCGAGGCCGAACACATGCCCGCAACCGGCGCGGCGCGCAGCGCGAAATGTCGTCACCCCCTGCCAAGATGGAGCCCATGCCGGTGACCGTCGATGATGTGACCGGCCTCGACGACGAACAGCGCGAAGCCGTGCTGGCCGCTCGCGGGCCGGTATGTGTGCTCGCCGGTGCCGGCACCGGTAAGACGCGCACCATCACCCACCGCATCGCGCAGTTGGTGGCCAACGGTCACGTCGCCGCCGGTCAGGTACTGGCCGTCACGTTCACCTCCCGCGCCGCGGGCGAGATGCGCGCCCGGCTGCGGGCCATGGATGCCGCCGGTGATTCCGGTGCCCTGGTCGGCTCGGTCCAGGCACTGACGTTCCATGCCGCGGCCCGCCGTCAGCTGCAGTACTTCTGGCCCCGGGTGGTCGGCGACACCGGCTGGCAGCTGCTGGACACCAAGTTCGCCGTCGTCGCGCAGGCCGCCAGCCGCAGCCGGTTGCAGGTCAGCACCGACGACGTCCGCGACCTCGCCGGCGAAATCGAATGGGCCAAGGCCTCATTGATCAGCCCCGAGGGGTACGCCGCAGCGGTGGCCAAAGTCCAGCGTGACATTCCGTTGGACGCCGAGAAAGTCTCGACGGTGTACGCCGCTTACGAGAAGCTCAAGGCCAACCGCGACGGGATAGCGCTGCTCGATTTCGACGACCTGCTGCTGCACACTGCCGGGGCGATCGAGAACGATGCGGCGGTGGCCGCCGAATTCCGGGACCGGTACCGCTGTTTCGTCGTCGACGAGTATCAGGACGTCACCCCGTTGCAGCAGCGGGTGCTCGACGCGTGGCTGGGCAACCGCGACGATTTGACCGTCGTCGGTGACGCCAACCAGACCATCTATTCGTTCACCGGCGCCTCGCCGCGCTTCCTGCTCGACTTCTCCCGCAAGTTCCCCGAGGCGACGGTGGTTCGGCTGGAGCGCGACTACCGCTCCACACCGCAAGTGGTGTCGCTGGCCAACCGGGTGATCGCGGCCGCGCGCGGCCGGGTCGCCGGGAGCAAGCTGCACCTGATCGGTCAGCGTGAGCCCGGACCGTCGCCGACCTTTCACGAACACCCCGACGAGGTCGCCGAGGCGGCGTCGGTCGCGCGCTCGATCAAGCGTCTCGTCGAATCCGGAACGCCCGCAGCCGAAATCGCGGTGCTCTACCGGATCAACGCCCAGTCAGAGGCGTACGAAGAGGCGCTGACCGAGGCCGGTATCCCGTTCCAGGTACGCGGCGGGGAGGGCTTCTTCAGTCGCCAGGAGATCCGCCAGTCGCTGGTCGCGTTACAACGCGCCGCGGAACGCGGTGCCGAAGGTGAGTTGTCGGAGATCGTCCGGGCGGTCCTCGAACCGCTCGGCCTGACCGCCGAACCGCCGGCTGGCACCAAGGCCAGGGAGCGCTGGGAGGCGTTGACCGCGCTCGCCGAGCTGGTCGATGACGAGGTCGCCGCCCGCCCGCAGCTCGAATTCCCGGCGCTGATGGCCGAATTGCGGATGCGCGCCGACGCCCGCCACCCACCGGTAGTACAGGGCGTGACGCTGGCGTCACTGCATGCGGCCAAGGGCTTGGAGTGGGACGCGGTGTACCTGGTCGGCGTGGCTGACGGCACACTGCCGATCTCGCATGCGCTGGCCCACGGTCCCGACAGCGAGGCGGTGGAGGAAGAGCGGCGCCTGCTCTATGTCGGGATAACCCGGGCCCGAATACATTTGGAACTCAGCTGGGCGCTCGCCCGCACGCCGGGCGGTCGGCAGGGGCGACGTCCGTCCCGGTTCCTCAATGGCATCGCGCCCCAGACGCAAGCCGAGCCGTCGCCGAACAAGCCGCGCAGGCAGAAGGGCGCCACCCCGCGTTGCCGGGTGTGCAATGCGGTGCTCAGCACCGCGCCGTCAATTATGTTGCGCCGCTGTGAAACCTGCTCGGTCGACATCGATGACGAACTGCTGTCCCAGCTCAAGGACTGGCGGCTGCGTACCGCAAAGGAGCTGAAAGTCCCTGCCTACGTGGTCTTCACCGATAACACGCTGATTGCGATCGCCGAGTCGTTACCCGCCGACGAAGCGGCGTTGGTGGCGATCCCCGGCATCGGCGCGCGCAAGCTCGAGCAGTTCGGCCCCGACGTGCTCGAGCTGGTGCGCGGCCGCCAGTAGGTCAGTGCCCGGGGCCGTAGTTCACGGTCCTGGTGGTCGAGTTGGTCCCGTTGTCCGCGATTCCGGGGCTGCCACCGCCGGTGTAGCTGTTGACGTCGCCGACGCCGAGGCTGGCCGTACCGCCCGGGCTGTTCGTCGTGCCGGCGCCGGTGTAGCTGGACGCGTCGCCAACCCCGATCGAGGCGCCCGCACAGTTCTGGGTGATGAAGCCGCCGGTATGGGGTAGTGGTCCGCCGCACAGATTATTGGACGTCGAGCTGCCGGTGTAGCTCGACGAATGGCCGACACCGAGGGTTGGCCCGAAGCCGGCACCCGGCACCGCTCCCGATTCGCCCTCGGCCGAGGCCGTCGCGATAGGGAATCCGCCTAGTGAGAGCGCCGCCGACACGGCCGTTACCTCGCCAAGCCAGATAATTCGCCGTTTGTTCATCTTTGAGCACCCTCTCGTTGGTTGACCAGATGCGAACTTATGGTAAAAGAGCGAGGCTACGCCAGTGTAATGCCGAGTCGAGGGTGAACGAGCCGGTGGCGTGAGATCCCGATCAATCAGACGGCGCGTGGCCGGGACCGTAGTTGCCCGTTCGGGTCGTCGCGTTGGTGCCGTTGCGCGGGGCACCGGACGTGCCCTGCCCCGTGTAGCTGTTGACGTCTCCGACGCCGTGGGTCGCCGTACCACCCGGGTGGTTGACGGTGGCGCCACCGGTGTAGCTGGACGGCCCGCCCACTCCGAGGGTCGCTACTGTGCAGTTCTGGTGGCACAGGTGGGTAGACGTCGAGCCGCCGGTGTAGCTTGATGCGTCGCCGACACCGAGCGTCGGTCCGAAGCCCGCACCGGTCACGGCTCCCGATTCGCCACTGGTCGCCGCGGCGATGGGGGAGCCGCTCAATGCGAGCGCCGAGGACACCGCGACGGCACCGGCGAACAGCCAACTGTTACGACGAATTGGGTTGTGGGTGAAGTCAGTTCGTGCGATCAGATCCATTCTTCAAGAATGGGTGCGGAATCCGCGCGGGTCACGCGACTCATAGTGAAAACAAATGTATTACGGCCCCTGCCGGCGGCTCAGGCCTTCACCACCTTTGGTGCCTGCCATGCGCCGCTCAGCGCGTCCGGCTTGGGCCAGTACAGCCGAAGGATGGCAGTGAAGGGTCCGGGCGGGGCAGGTAGCCAGTTGGCTTCCTTCTCCGGGCCGGGCGACTGGTTCTGTAGGTACAGTGTCACGCCGCCGTCGGGGTTTTTGACGAGGCCCGGCAGCATGGGCGAGTTGATCAGGTACCGGTTGATCGGATTGTCCACCAGCAGGCTTTCCGGCAACTTGTACATCGTCAGCGACCAGAACGCGTTGACCGGCGGCAGTTGCCCGGGCGGGAAGGTCAGCGTGTAGTTGTTCGCTCCGGCCAGCGGTTGGCCGTCGGCGTCGGTGTTGTAGATCGGGTACATGGCCTCCTGCTTGGAATTGCCATAGATCCCCAGCACCGCCCCGGCCATTCGGTACAGGTAGTTGTTCTTCAGTTCGTCCTTGGTGCCGAACAGGTCGCCCGAGGTCACCTGTCCGGTGTCGAGCTTGTCCTTCTTGAAGGTGTTCAGTTCGGCCCAGGCATCGGCGATCCCGCCTTCGATCGCCGAGCGCATCTCGGGGGTGAGTGTGTCGGCGTTGAACGTTCCATCCGGCGCGACACCGATGGTGGCGAATCGGTCGCGCACCTCCTTGTCCGACGGCAGTACCGGGGCGTGGCGCAGCACGAAGTTCATCAGCTCGAAGAACTTCGGCGAGGTCTTCTGTTCGTCGGGGCTCAACGGCACCGGGAAGTCGATCGCGGGCGCGGCGGGGGGAGCGGGCTGGTTGAGGAATGCCGACAAGGGCTGCACGGCGTAGCCGGCCTGGATCTTCTTGACGTTCTCCAGGTCGTCGGGACTGAACAGTTGGGTGCGGTAGATCGCCAGCGCGAAGTCGGTGTCGGCGCGGAGCACCTCGTTGACACCCTCTGGTTTCTCACCGTTCCAGCCGGGCCCGGCCAGCAGATACCTGCCGCCGCTGTTACCCGTCGTCCGGCTGCCGAGGTAGGCGAAGTTGTAGGTATAGCCGTCGACGAACTGCACCGAGAAGTACCGGTCCTGCTCGACCGGCGGCAGGGTCAGCACCAGTGGCTCGGTGCGTAGATCCGCACCGAGCATCGAGTACGGGGTGTCGGAGTTCGGCGTCTGGATCGTGGTGTCCGCCGGGGTGAACACCCGGGCGATGCTGCGCACCTGGTTCCAGTCGCCCTTGTACTCCGGGCTGTGCGAGTCGACGAAGTACGAGTACTGGACCCGGTAGTTGTCCACCATCGGGAAGCCGTAGATGTAGGCGTCTTTCGCGATGGCTCGCGCCTGTTCGGGAGTCACGGCGCCCTGCGCCTCGGTGGTCGACGGTGGTGGCGGCGAACTGGTCGTCTCCCGGGGTTTGTTCGCGCCCGAACACCCGGCGGTCATGGCGATCAGCAGGACGGCAGCGACAGCGGTGCGCGACTTCACCGCACAAGGATGCGGTATCGGCATCCTTGTGCGGTGTATTTCGCGGCTGTCAGCTCACCGCGGCGAGCGCGGCGTCATAGTTGGGCTCGGTGCCGATCTCGGGCACCAGCTCGGTGTAGACGACCTTGCCGTCAGCACCCACCACGACGACGGCCCGGCCCAGCAGGCCTGCCATCGGTCCGTCGGCGATCGTGATGCCGAAATCCTCACCGAAGCTGCTGCGGAAGGCCGAGGCCGTGACGACGTTCTCGATGCCCTCGGCGCCGCAGAATCGCTTCTGGGCGAACGGCAGATCCTTCGACACATTCACCACCGGCACACCCGTGGCCGCGGCGCGCTCGTTAAAGGTCCGCACACTGACTGCGCACACGGGGGTGTCGACTGACGGGAAGATGTTGAGCACCAAGCCTTTTCCGTCGAATTGGCTGCTGTCGACGGAGCCGAGGTCGGTGCCGGTCAGGTCGAAGGCGGGGGCCTGGGCGCCGACGGCGGGCAGGTCTCCAACGGTGTTGATCGGGTTTCCACGCAGGGTTATCTGTGCCATGGGAACAAGTTTGTCAGGGTCGGTGTCAGGGCCGCTGGGCGGGCTTGAGAAATCGCATAAGCGCAGGTCAGAAAATCGCTTGTGGCGAAATGGTGGTAGGGTTTAGCCTCGAATCTTCAATCCTGTGCTGATCGATGGCTGCAGGCGGCGTGACGAAAGGAGGGGCATGACGATGATCACCACCACTGCTGATTTTGGCGTAGCTGGCATGGCGCATCGCACGTGGTCCTTCTCGGCCGTCGTGTCGATCCCCGCGCATAACGCTCATGCCGCTGGTGCGGCCGCCGCTATTGCGGCGCAGCGTAAGCGCCGCGCCAACGCCGCCCCGGCGATCGCGTCCGTGGACAGGAGCTTCATCTAGGAAAGCTCCCAGACACAGCCACTGGCCACGGACCCGAAGTCATAAGGATCCGTGGCCTTTGTGTTTCCACCAGATTCCTGGTCCCGGATCCCTCTGAGAAGAGATACGTACAGTCATTCGACCAGGAAGCAGGTGAGCGAGACATGTCGACATCGACAGTCCGCCAGGAGAAACTGCCGGTGTTGCCGTGCCACGTCGGGAATCCCGACTTGTGGTTCGCCGAAAGTCCGATGGACCTAGAGCACGCCAAGGTGCTCTGCGGGGAATGTCCGATCCGGCGGCAATGCCTTGCCGCCGCTCTGGAACGCGGTGAGCCCTGGGGTGTCTGGGGCGGCGAGATCATCGAACGGGGCACCGTCGTGCAGCGCAAGCGTCCGCGCGGGCGTCCCCGCAAGGAGGTCATCGCGGCCTGAGGCTTGTCGGGTCCGGCGGCGACTGAGATGTCGCCGGCCTTGCGGCTCCTGCGCTATTGCGCGGGTTCGGGCTCGGCAAACCCCGGCACCAAACGCGCGGCCAGTTCGCGCGTCGGCACGTGGGCGTCCAGCTGGCACGAGATCGCCACGGTGGACGCGATAACCCGCAGCGGAATCGCCAGCTTGGCCGGCAGATCCATCGCTCGGGCGGTCTTGATCTGCTGCGACGAGACATTCATGTTCGCCGCGGCCATCTTCTGTAGCCACCGACGGGTGTAGTGGAACACCTCGACCTCGATCGGCTCCACGTACTGGCGCAGCATGTCGTCGATTTCGCTCGCCGAGACCTGCTCACCCTTCTGGATGAAACCGACTCGTTCCATCGTGGGCAGCAGCTCGTCGTAGTTCTTGTCGCGGGCCAGGCAGATGATCTGACCGATTTCGATGGGCAACCCATCCGGCAGCGGACCGACCGCGCCGAAGTCGATGACGCCCATCCGGCCGTCCGGCAACATCATGAAGTTCCCGGGATGCGCGTCGCCGTGCATCATGCCGAGGCGGGACGGGGCATCGAAGGTGAGCTCGATAAGCCTTGTGCCGCAAAGGTCTCGCTCCTGCGGGGTGCCTTCGCGGATGATGTGCGACATCGGCACGCCGTCGATCCACTCGGTGATCATCACCTTGGGCGAGCTGGCCACCACGTGCGGCACGACGAAATGCGGATGGCCTTCGTAGGCCTTGGCGAAGGCGCGCTGGTTGTCGGACTCCAGCCGGTAGTCCAGCTCCATCTCGGTGCGTTCGATGAGCTCGTCGACCACGCCCTGCACATCCGCGCCGGGGGAGAGCTGCTTGAACACACTGACCATGCGCTGCATGGTCTTCAGGTCGGCGCGCAGCGCCTCGTCGGCGCCGGGGTACTGGATCTTGACCGCGACCTCACGGCCGTCCGACCACACCCCCTTGTGCACCTGCCCGATGCTGGCCGACGCCACCGGGGTGTCGTCGAACGAGGTGAATCGCTCGCGCCATTTGGTGCCGAGCTGGCCGTCAAGCACCCGGTGCACTTTGGCTGCGGGCAGCGGCGGGGCGTCCTTCTGCAGTTTGGTCAGGGCCTCGCGGTAGGGCTCGCCGAACTCTTCCGGGATGGCGGCCTCCATCACCGACAGTGCTTGGCCCACCTTCATGGCACCGCCCTTGAGTTCACCGAGCACGGTGAACAACTGGTTGGCGGCCTTCTCCACCAGCTCGGCGCTGACCTCGTCTTTGGATTTGCCGGTCAGTCGTTTGCCGAAGCCCAAAGCCGCCCGGCCGGCAAACCCCACCGGGATGGAGGCCAGCTTGACGTTGCGGGCCGCTCGGCCGCGCTTGATGTCTGCCACGTCCCCATCATCCCTGACGATGCCCTCCTGGCAACCAAGGATGGTCAGCAATGGCAGTTCGGATGTCGTGACCAGCGACGAGCCGAAATCGTATTGCTGGTGACGTCGATCTGCAGGGTGGTGTTCAGCGTTGCTGGCGGTGTCCCGGCGGCTTCCTGCCCGCGAACTGCGGTGATGATGCGCTGCAGCTGGCCCAGCGCGACCGCGACGGTAGCCAGCACAGTTGGCCGGTCGGCGTTGCCGATCACGTCACGTAACTGCGCGGCCACCGCCGGCCAGGCCTCGTCGCGGTCGGTGCGGTGCAAGTCGGCGCATGCCAGGCAGCTGGTGACGCCGGGGATCACCAGCGGGCCGACCAGTCCGGCGCCGTCGCGCACCCGGACCGGCAGGTGCGGCACGCCGGCGGTGTGCAAATCCCGGACCAGCCGCGGGTCGGCGACCAGATAGTCGCTCAGCACCACCATGTCCGCGCTCGCCGCCGACACCGACGCACCTGCGTGGCTGGTCTGCGCGATCCGTGCCCCCGAGCATCGCAGTGCCTCGACCAGCAGATCCGAAAGCGGACCGCGGCCGTGCACCCGGATCGACAGGGCCCGCGCGACCGGCTGCCGCGTCCGGCCGTGGACGACGCCGTTGGTGATCAGGGCCTGCAGGATTTGTTCGACGACGGGCCCGGCCAGCCCGTGGGTGGCGGCCAGCCGGAGCAGTTCGGCCATGCCGAGCGGAATCTGCATGCTGCGCAGCAACGCGGCCAGCGCCGCAGGGGTGGTGCCGTCAGGTGGGCGGACCAGGACCGCGCGGCGCGGATCCCAGCCCACCTGCACCGCGCCGTCGGGTCGCAGCAGCACCGGCATGGCCGGGTCGAGCGCGTAGAGCACCAGCCGACTGTGGCACCTGCGGGGTGCCGCGCGGCTCAGCTATCCACAGGCCCGTCGGCGTCGGGCTTGTCTTGGTCCGTTTCGGACTTCTCGGATTCAGATTTCTGGAACTCGGCGATCGCCGAGTCGATGTCCAGCCCGCTGGTGTCGCCGCCGATGATCCGGTCGATGAACCCGGCCGGCTCGTCGAGATCTGCGGTGTTGGGCAGTAAGTCGGGGTGCTGCCAGACGGCGTCGCGGGCGTCGATGCCGACGGCATCGGTGAGCCGCTCCCACAACACGGCGGCTTCCCGCATCTTGCGGGGCCGCAGTTCCAGGCCGACCAGCGTCGCGAACGTCTGTTCGGCCGGTCCGGCGGTGGCCCGCCGTCGCCGCAGCATCTCCGACAGCGCGGCGGTACCGGGGATCCGGTCGCCGAGCGCGGCGGTGACCACGGTCTGCACCCAGCCTTCGACCAGCGCCAGCAGAGTTTCCAGCCGCTCGAGAGCGGCGGTCTGCTCCGGGGTGGCCTTGGGCTCGAACATGCCCTGACTGAGCAGTTGCTCCATGGCGGCTGGGTCGGCCAGCGCGGCGGGGTTGAACCCCTGGGCCAGCTCCTCGATGCCGCTCATGTCGATCTTCATGCCCTTGGCGTAGGCCTCGACGGCGTTGAGCAGCTGGGTGGACAGCCACGGGACGTGGCTGAACAACCGGTGATGGGCCGCCTCGCGTGCAGCCAGGAAGGTCAGGATCTCGCTGCGCGGCTGCTCAAGACCTTCGGAGAGTGTTTCGATGGCCTCGGGCAACAACGCCGCGACGCCCTTGGGGCCCAGCGGCAGCCCGATGTCGGTCGACGTCAGCACCTCACGGGAGAGCTTTCCCAGTGCTTGGCCCAGCTGCGAGCCGAATGCCATGCCGCCCATCTGGGTCATCATCGCCAGCAGCGGGCCGGCCATCGCCTTGGCTTCCTCGGGCAGAGACGCCGCCCACACCGACCCGATCTGCTCGGCCATCGGGTCGCACAGCCGCTTCCAGGTGTCCAGGGTGCCGTCCACCCATTCGTTGGGTGTCCAGGCGAGCGACTTGGTGGCCCCGGCGGGCAGCGCGGTCGCACCGTCGAGCCAGGTGTCGGCCAGGTGCACGGCATCGGCGATGGCGGAGCTGGTGGCGGCCGGGATTGGCGCGACGAAGCCGATCGAACTCGACGCCAGCTGGCGGGCCAGGTCGTAGTTGACCGGCCCGGACGAGCTACCGCCCATCACACCGCCTGCGCCGCTGAACATCTGGCCGAGCTTGGTGAAGATTTGCCCCAGGTCGGCCATGTTGAAGTCGCCGCCGCCGAATCCGAAGGGGTCGCCGGGACCGGAGTTGGGGTCCTTTTTCGGCTGGTCGCGGTTGGGGTCGTCTCCTGCGGAGAAGCCGAAGGGCAGGTCAGCCATGTCTCAACCGTACTCACCCTGCGTCGCGGGCGGGTAACTGGCAATCACGCTGTCAGTGAACCGGGCCTGCCGACGCTCCGTATTATTCCCCGGGTCGCTTCGCTCCTGCCCGCCGGATCTAGTCTTGGCGGCGTGAACAGGCGGATTCTGACGCTGATGACGGCGCTGGTGCCGATCGTCGTCTTCGGCGTGCTGCTGGCGGTCGTGACGGTGCCCTTTGTCTCGTTGGGCCCCGGGCCGACCTTCGACACGCTCGGCGAGGTCGACGGCAAGCAGGTGGTGGCCATCAACGGCACCGACACCCATCCCACCTCAGGGCACCTGAACATGACCACGGTCGCCCAGCGTGACGGTCTGACCCTGGGGCAGGCGCTGACGCTGTGGGTGTCGGGCCGCGAACAGCTGGTGCCCCGTGCTCTGGTGTTCCCGCCGGACAAGTCGCGCGAGGACGTCGAGAAGGATCAGGACGCCGACTTCAAGCGCTCAGAGGACAGCGCCGAGTACGCGGCTTTGGGTTATTTGAAGTACCCCCAGGCGGTGCGGGTGGAGCGGGTCACGGATCCCGGGCCCTCGGCGGGCAAGCTGCAAGTCGGTGACGCCATCGACGCTGTCGACGGTAAGCCGGTGGCGAACATCGCCGAGTTCACCGCACTGCTGAAGGCCACCAAACCGGGCCAGGAGATCGTCATCGACTACCGCCGCAAGAACGCCCCGCCCGGCACCGCGCGGATCACGTTGGGCACCAACACCGACCGCGATTACGGCTACCTGGGGGTCGCCGTGCTCGACGCGCCGTGGGCGCCGTTCACCATCGACTTCAACCTCGCCAACATCGGCGGGCCGTCGGCCGGGTTGATGTTCAGCCTGGCTGTCGTCGACAAGCTGACCACTGGTGACCTCAACGGATCGAAGTTCGTCGCAGGCACCGGCACGATCAACGAGGACGGCAAGGTGGGCCCGATCGGGGGCATCACCCACAAGATGCTGGCCGCCCAGGAAGCCGGGGCATCGGTCTTCCTGGTGCCCGCCGAGAACTGCGACGAGGCGAAGTCGATGCGCGACGACAACATGGAGCTGATCAAGGTGGACACCTTGGCCGGGGCCGTCGACTCGCTGCACACGTTGACCTCCGGCGGGCGTCCGCCGAGCTGTTAGCCCGTCGCATCAGGACAGCCCCGCTGCCCTGATGCGTAGAGTTGTGGCCGTACTGCTGCCTCGGCGCGGCGCGGCCGCCCGACGAGACCCAGGAGCCTGACAGGTGAGTATGCGGCCCGGTGCGCGGATGCCGAAGTTGACTCGGCGCAGCCGGATTCTGATCGGTGTTGCGCTCGCTGTTGTGGTGCTGTTGTTGGTGGGGCCACGGCTGATCGACGCCTACGTGGACTGGCTATGGTTCGGCGAGCTGGGATACCGCTCGGTGTTCACCACCGTGTTGCTCACCCGCGTCGTCGTATTCCTGGTGGCCGCGGTGCTGGTCGGGGCGATCGTGTTCGCCGGGTTGGCGCTGGCCTACCGCACCCGGCCGGTGTTCGTGCCGACCGCCGGACCCAACGATCCGGTGGCGCGTTACCGCACCGCGGTGATGGCGCGGCTCAAGCTGTTCGGCATCGGGGTGCCCGCCGTGATCGGGTTGCTGGCTGGTGCGGTCGCGCAGAGCTACTGGGCTCGGGTGCAGCTGTTCCTGCATGGCGGCGAGTTCGGTGTCGCCGATCCGCAGTTCGGCAAGGACCTCGGCTTCTACGCCTTCGATCTGCCGTTTTACCGGCTGGTGCTGTCGTATCTGTTTGTTGCCGTCTTCCTGGCGTTCCTGGCGAGCGTGATCAGCCACTACATCTTCGGCGGTATCCGGCTGGCCGGGCGCAGCGGCGTGTTGAGCCGCCCGGCCCGGATTCAGCTGGTCGCCCTGATCGGCACGCTGGTGGTGCTCAAGGCGGTCGCCTACTGGTTCGACCGCTACGAACTGCTCAGTCATACCCGCGGCGGCAAGCCCTTCACTGGTGCCGGCTACACCGATATCAACGCGGTGTTGCCCGCCAAGCTGATCCTGATGGCCATCGCGATCATCTGCGCGGCCGCGGTGTTCTCTGCGCTCGTGCTGCGCGACTTGCGTATTCCGGCGATCGGCCTGGTGCTGTTGCTGCTGAGCTCGCTGATCGTCGGGGCGGGCTGGCCGCTGGTCGTCGAGCAGATCAGCGTCAAACCGAATGCGGCGCAGAAGGAAAGCGAATACATCAGCCGCAGCATCGCCGCGACCCGGCAGGCCTACGGGCTGACGAACGACCACGTGACCTACCGCGACTACTCGGGTACCGCGCCGACCACCGCGCAGCAGGTCGCCTCTGACCGGGCGACCACGTCGAACATCCGGGTGCTCGACCCGACGATCATCAGCCCGGCGTTCACCCAGTTTCAGCAGGGCAAGAACTTCTACTACTTCCCCGACCAGCTGTCGATCGACCGTTACCAGGGTTCCGACGGCGAACTGCGTGACTACGTCGTCGCTGCGCGTGAACTGAACCCGGACCGCCTGATCGACAACCAGCGGGACTGGATCAACCGGCACACTGTCTATACCCACGGCAACGGGTTCATCGCCTCGCCGGCCAACACGGTGCGCGGAATTGCCAACGATCCGAACCAGAATGGTGGTTACCCGGAGTTCCTGGCCAGCGTCGTCGGGGCGAACGGCAGTGTCGTCTCGCCGGGCCCGGCTCCGCTGGATCAGCCGCGTGTCTACTTCGGCCCGGTCATCTCCAATACGCCGGCTGACTACGCGATCGTCGGCAAGAACGGCAACGACCGCGAGTACGACTACGAGACCAACACCGAGACCAAGAACTACACCTACACCGGCAGCGGTGGCGTTCCGATCGGTAACTGGCTGGCGCGCAGTGTGTTCGCTGCCAAGTTCGCCGAGCGGAACTTCTTGTTCTCCAACGTGATCGGCTCCAACAGCAAGATTCTGTTCAACCGCGATCCCGCACAGCGGGTGGAGGCGGTGGCGCCCTGGCTGACCACCGACAGCACGGTGTACCCCGCGATCGTCAACAAGAAGATGGTGTGGGTGATCGACGGCTACACCACGCTGGACAACTACCCCTACTCGGAGTTGACGTCGTTGTCGTCGGCCACCGCGGATTCCAACGAGGTGGCGGTCAACCGGTTGGCGCCGGACAAGCAGGTGTCCTACATCCGCAACTCGGTGAAGGCCACTGTCGACGCCTATGACGGCACCGTGACGCTGTACGCCCAGGACGAGAGCGACCCGGTGCTGAAGGCGTGGATGTCGGTGTTCCCGGGCACGGTGAAGCCGAAGAGTGACATCACGCCGGATCTTGCTGCGCACCTGCGGTACCCGGAAGACCTGTTCAAGGTGCAGCGCATGCTGCTGGCCAAGTACCACGTGGACGACCCGGTGACGTTCTTCTCCACCTCGGACTTCTGGGATGTGCCGCTGGATCCGAACCCGACCGCCAGCAGCTACCAGCCGCCGTACTACATTGTGGCCAAAGATATTGCCCGCAATGACAATTCGGCGTCGTTCCAGCTGACCAGCGCGATGAACCGGTTCCGCCGCGACTTCCTGGCGGCCTACATCAGTGCGAGTTCGGATCCCGATACCTACGGCCGGATCACGGTGTTGACGATCCCGGGTCAGGTCAACGGTCCGAAGTTGGCGTTCAACGCGATCAGTACCGACACCGCGGTCAGCCAGGACCTCGGCGTGATCGGTCGGGACAACCAGAACCGAATACGCTGGGGCAATCTGCTGACCCTGCCGGTCGGGCAGGGCGGCCTGATCTACGTGTCGCCGGTGTATGCCTCGCCGGGCAGTAGTGACGCCGCGTCGTCCTATCCGCGATTGATCCGGGTAGCGATGATGTACAACGACAAGGTCGGTTACGGCCCGACGGTAAGCACCGCGCTGGACGGCATTTTCGGTGCCGGCGCGGGTGCGACGGCCACTGGCCCCGCACCGGCGACTCCGCCAGGCGGCCAGCCACCGGGTGGTCGTCCGCAGGCGGCGGGCCCCGCACCGGCGCCGGGCAGCGCACCGGAGGTCCCCACGCCGATCGCGACACCCGCCACGCCGGGTGTGCCAAGCAGCTTGTCGGGACCCAAGGCGGCCGCGCTGCAGGATGTCGAGACCGCGCTCGGAGCTGTGCAGGAAGCTCAAAAGAATGGCAACTTCGCCGATTACGGTGATGCGCTGCAGCGCCTCGATGATGCGATGAAGAAGTACGAGGCCACTAAATAGCGAGTGCGGCGGCGTCTAGCCATGCGTGAATTGGTCGTGCTCGGTACCGCCAGTCAGGTGCCGACGCGCTACCGCAACCACAACGGCTATTTGTTGCGCTGGGACGACGACGGGCTGCTGTTCGACCCCGGCGAGGGTACCCAGCGCCAGATGGTGCTGGCGGGTGTGGCTGCCAGCTCGGTGAACCGGTTGTGCCTCACGCATTTTCACGGCGACCACTGCCTCGGGGTGCCTGGCATCATCCAGCGGGCGTCACTGGACCGGGTGGGCCATCCGATCACCGCCCACTACCCGGCGTCGGGCCGGGAGTACTTCGCCCGGTTACGGCACGCCTCAATCTTCTACGACACCGTCGACGTGGTCGAGGAGCCGATCGAGGCTGACGGAACGGTGGCGGTGGGACCGTTCGGTGCGCTGGAGGTGCGGGTACTGGAGCATTCGACCGATGTGTTCGGCTACCGGCTGGTCGAGCCCGACGGTCGGCGGTTCATTCCGGAATTGTTGTCCCGCTTCGGGATCAGCGGCCCCGACGTCGGCGAGTTGGACCGAGCCGGAGCCATCAGGGTGGGGGACCGGACAGTCGACGTGGATCAGGTCAGCGAGGCGCGGCGCGGCCAGCGGTTCGCGTTCGTGATGGACACCCGGCTGTGCGACGGGGTGTACGAGCTGGCCGACGGCGCCGACCTGTTGGTGATCGAGGCGACGTTCCTGGCGCAGGACGAAGACCTGGCACAGCAGTACGGGCACCTGACGGCTCGACAGGCGGCTCGGGTCGCGGCCGAGTGTGGGGTGCGCAGGCTGGTGTTGACGCACTTCTCACAGCGCTACCAGCAGGCGAGTGCCCGCTACGCCGACGAGGCCGCCGCGGTGTTCTCCGGTGACATCGTGGTGGCCGAGGACCTGATGCGTGTGCCGGTGCCGGTGCGCCGCTAGGGAGTTCCCTGAGGGCTGGGCAACCCCACGCGCAGGGCGATGGCCTGCTTCTGCCCGACGTTGGTGACGAAGTCGGCGTCTGCCGGTTTTCCGGGCAGGCCGTCGAACTCGATACGGGCCAAGGTGGATCCCTCGGTGAACAGCAACACGGTCACCGACTTCGCGCCGTCGGGCGAGTTGCCCGAGACCACGGTGCCGCCGGTGCCCACGATGGAGGGTCGCGGCGGGCCGGGGTTCACCGATTTGGCCAGGCTGGCCTGCGCCTCGGCGAGCGCGGACGGCCCGGCGGCCGGGCTGTCGAGTGCCACGATCAGGATGCTGACGGCCTTGGTCTGCTCCTGGTTGACGATCAGCACCTCGGCGCCAGGGCGGGTGTCGGGGTTCGCGGTCGGCGGCTGGGCGACGTAGGCGTCGCCCGTTGCGGAGATGTCGCCGGCTTGCAGCAGCAACCGGGTGTAGTCGATCGGGGCCGCCGCGGGCTTGGTGCTAGTTGTCGTGGTGGTGGTGGACACGCCGGGCAGCGCAGGGACCGACGCGGCGGGTTTGCTTGTAGTGACGCCGGATTCGTTGTCACAACTGCTGACCCCGAAGGTGACGGCGGCGATCATCGCGATCGCGGCCCAGCGGGTGGCGTGTTGTTGTTTCATCTCCAACGAGCCTGTCGACTTCGGCCGCGAGAAGCAAGTGAATACCCCTCGGTTGTGACGAACGCGATGCCCGATTGGGCCTCTGAGCAGCCGATTTGGTTCGGACGCTTGGCGTTCGGTAACGTTGCGTTCACCAACGCGGGGTGGAGCAGCTCGGTAGCTCGCTGGGCTCATAACCCAGAGGTCGCAGGTTCGAATCCTGTCCCCGCTACCAGGTAAAACGGCCCTCGGAGACCCCTCCGAGGGCCGTTTTCATGCCAGTTGGGAACATATTTGGGAACATAAGGCTGTCTAACTACCTGTCTGGAGCTGCTCAAAGGGCGGGCAACAGGCGTTGAACCTGGCACTTACTGCCGAGATCGGCTTGTTTGCTCAGTCGGTCAGTCGTGCGACGACGTTGCCGCCTGGGCTTTGGGTATATGACACCGGCCCGGAGCCCGTCCTGGTTCGTCGGCGGGGCTTCGAGGCCCCCGCACGGCTCACCTCGATGCCCGAGGGCCGGTTCGATAGGCGGCTCCTGAGGGAGGAGCAGGGAAGGCCCAACGAGGGCCCTCCCTGAACAACCTGGGTGCGAACGTTGCCATTCGCAGTGACACCTCGTACCGGCATGTTTGGCCGGTCCCAGGAGTTGCGCACCCACAATGGCCCAGGGGCGCAACGAATGTCAAGATCAAGAGGTGACCTCAATTGTGGTTTGGTGCGGTGTGGACCAACGTAGTCCCGCTTCTTTATACATCGCAACCGATAGCCGAATTACTTGGCCGGGAAGCAGGAGGCGGTGGGATCGCGGTCGAAAGACTTTCGCTTGCAAGAATGCTCCCTACATCTTCGGATACTGGGGTGATGTACTTTTCCCAGCCCTGACCCTTCCCGCGGTTGGGGATCGTATAGATGGCGGAATGTATTCCGGACTACCGCAGTGTGAAACACACGACGCGATCGGGGGATTTATTCGAAGGCAGTGGTTAATGTACCCGGAAGATCTGCGGGTTGACGTGGGTATCGTGATCGCAAGTCGATCTGGGGAAAGAACGAGTGATTTTGCATTATCTGTGCTGAGTTATTCTGCCATTAAGCGTGATTGGAAGATGAGACACGTCTCGATGCCGGAAAGGTCGAGCGCACTTGCTATCGCAGGGACTGGCGCCAACACGGTTCGGGCGTCTCTCGAGCTTTGGGACGCTAACGAGACCAGCGGGACGAGCCGGGCCGTTTTCAGCGCATTCTGTGAGGCGCTTGAAGGTGGAGAGGATCCGTCGTCGGGCGGTCCTCCTCAGCTGGTGGGTTTGCACCGCATCGGATCGGGTAAGACGTTCGGCGTCGTTTTTGGTGGCCAGCGGTTTCTTTCTGGCGCCGATGTTCACACCCAGGAGTCCAAGGAAGCTGGTGCGTTCGAGTGGTTTAACAACCTTTTCGAGCTAACAGACCCCCTTAACAAGAAGCGCCGCGCCGGCGCGCAGGTTCATAAACCAAGACCAGGAGCTTAGGCTCTTCGCGCTCGGCGGCGTCGCGCTTTCTGTAGTCACGTTTCCTTTGTTGCCAATAGGTAGCTATTAATGTCGTCGTACATGGCCTCAACGTCGGAGCGTTTCGTTTCATCCAAACCTCCCGTTGTCGACCACAACCCTTTCTTGGCGACCGTAGCGCTTCGTGCTGGCTTGTTGCGGATGTCGTCTGCGGGCAAAAGTACGAAGTGGTACGAGGGAAACCGCTCCGCACTTTTTTCTTTCGCGGCACTCATATCGGCGTCGAATATTCCGACAACTCGGCTAAAATGTAGCCCTTCAAGCAAGGCGCATATGGTCCCGATGTTGGTGGCCCCTCCTGCGCCCCAACCGTAGAATTCACCTTCTAGGATTTTGCCGATTTTCGCGGATATTTTATCGAAATAGACGACGTCCTCTTGACCCTCAGTGATGATGATATTGTCGTCAAGAAAGAAAACCTCACTAGCATCTAGGCCTAGAGTATGCGGGGTATTATCGCTTCCGAGCTTGAGCATTCCGTCAAGTGCGTCGCGCGGGACTTGTGCAAGCTGGACGCGGCCCTCTTTATCCTTATAAGCCCGCGCGACCTCTGCTCCTCTTTCTATGTCGCGCCAATTCAAGAAATAGGGGGAATGGGTTGCGTACACAATCTGCCGATCTGCCGACAGCTCTGACAGAAGTGAGCGAAGTCGTCTCTGATAATGCGGGTGAAGCGACAATTCCGGTTCATCGATGACGACGACGCTTTGGGGCTCGGAATCGTAGGTTGCCGAGACTATGACGAATAAGCTTATTATGCCGTCGCCAACACCTTCACTGCTGTGATAAAACTGGGGGCCACCGACGTCGAATTTCAGAAAATATTGACCACTGTGCATCTGATCGATCGTCCACGCTGGAACGTCGCCCATCACGCGGCCTAGCATTTCGTTGAACTTACTTCGGCTACCTTCAGAGTTGATCTTAAATAGTTGTCCTTCGAAAGATTCCAGTGCTTGTGGCCGCGAACGGGGCGTTCGGCGGTGGCTGTAGTACCAGTCTCGATCAGTCGGGGGTGACTGGCTGAAGTAGGCCTCAAAGCCACGTCGGGACGGGACGACGACGATGTCCGGGTTGACTACATCGCGCTTCGACCACGTTGTTTCCGATCCGCCGTGGATAGCTTCTAGGCGGTTTTCCTTTTCTTCGTCACCCACAAATACACAGCGAATTACTAGGTGGTCTGGGTTACGGGCATTGCGCTTCCCTATGGAAAAGCTGGGCAAGTTATCTTGACTTTTACTCATCGCATCGAATGCTTCAACAATCGTTGACTTCCCGCTATTGTTAGACCCGACTAAAACTGTCAAGCCGCTACCATGGCGCCCATCGGGTACTGCGAGTCTAAGCGATAGGGGTTCTGAAACGCCACGGAGCCCGTCAATTGTTAACTCCTTTATGTGGGGCAAGATATTCCCTTACTCCTCGATACCTGAAGGTGGTTGTGGCCAGGCCGCGTACAGCAGGCGACACGCACTGGAGGGTACGAGAACCTCCTCGGCTGTGGGTTCAATATCACGATCTGTCGTCACCGAAGCGCCCTCGTTCCCGTACGGGAACATCAACATGCGGGTTAATGGCGGTTTGGGCGCGACAGAGCGTGGATCCAGAAGTCGCGAACTCGTTTGGCGAACCCAACATAAATCGGCTTACCGCGAACGCGCGGCTTGTCCTTGATTATTAGGGTTTACGGTGTCGTGGACCTTTCAGAGGCCTGGCGGCCTTAATCCGACCCCGAAGCCGCTCTCAAGCAGTCAGTTCGACAGTGTCATCACCGAACTCGGCGACGACGCGCAACTGCCCGCCAAGCGCGGCGACATAAGCCTGAAGCGTGCCCAACTCGGTGTGCGACAAGTCCCCGCTCTCAAGCTTCGAAACGCGAGCCTGTGAGACACCCATCAAGGCCGCGACGTCGGCTTGGCGGGAGTGCCCCAGCGCCTTGCGGATCTCGGCCAGACGGTGCGCCTGGACGGCCTCACGCATCTCCTCGCGCGCCGCACTGGCCCGCTCGGCATCCAGTGCACCCTGCGCGATCGCATCCGCGCGAATGTCCCGCCAGTTGCGCGCCATGGTCATCACCCTCCGTGCTCGGTCGCCAGCCAGCTCTCGAAGCGTGCGTCCGCGATCGGAATGTTCTTGTCGTACCAGTGCTTCCAGTCGTCTGCCTTATCGCCACCCAGCAGCAGGACCGCCTGCCGCGCCGGGTCGAAGATGAACAGGACGCGGATGCTGGTGCCAGCCGGGCGCAGCTCCTTCATGCTGTGAAACTTCGAGCCGTTCACCTTGTCGACGATCGGCCGGCCCAGTGTCGGCCCCTCCAGCTCCAACAGGTCGATGGCACCGGTGACCGCCGCCATCACGTCCCTTTCGAGCGTGAAGAACCACTCTTCGACTTCGTCGAGCAGGATCACGTCCCAACGCTTCGACATCAGTATAACCTCTACGTTATATTGTGCGGAGGTAGATTGGCCGGCGCCTCGTCGCCGTCGGTCCAGCTGTCACCGAGCAGGAACGCGGCTGCCTGCTCGGCCGCTTCGCTATCGTCGTTGTCGAGGACGTGGGCGTAGGTCTCCAGGAAGAAGCCGATGTTCGCGTGCCCGATGCGCTCGCTGACGATCTTCGGGCTCACCCCGGCCCGCAACGCGCCGGTGGCGTACGTGTGGCGAAGATCGTGAAACGTGATGCGGGACAACCCAGCCCTGGCCGTCAAGCGTTCGAAGCGCTGGCGGATCGAATCCGGGTGTGGAGGACGTCCGTCGGGGTAGGTGAACACGAAGTCACCCGGGTGGTAAGCGTCGCCGAAGAACTCCCGCTCAGTGTCCTGTTGGGCGCGCCAGCGCCGCAGGGCGCCCACCGTCGTCTTGTCGATGGAGATGGTCTGGTCGGCGTTGCGGGTCTTTCCGCCCGCCTTGTCCACGACTTGGCCGCCGACGACAACCCGGTTGTCGTGCACGGTCACCTTTCCCGCGTCTAGATCGACCGCCGACCATTTGAGCCCGCAGATCTGGCCACGTCGGATCCCGGTGGTCAACTCCAGGAGGAACAATGTGGCAAAGCGGTCCTCGCGCACCGAGGCCAGGAAGGTCCGGATCTCCTCGGGTTTCCACACGTGCCGGCGGGTTCGCGGGTTGCGGGGCGGCTTGACGTTGCTCGCCGGGTTCTCGGGGATGTACTTCCAGGCGACGGCATCGGCGAGTGCCCGGTGCAGGAACGAATGAATGTTGCGGACGGTCTTGGGGGCCAGGCCTTGCGTGAGGGTCCGGGGAGTCAGGCCCGCCTTGTAGCGCCGGACGGCGTCACGCGCGGCGTGGATGGAGGTACCGCACGCCGTCGACAGCTCGCGAGGTGTCGGTGGCGGCTTGCCGCTGGCGGCCAGCTTCGCCCAATGGGTGTACATCACCGCGTCGTTGTTCGGTTTCACCCGGCCCTTGGCCAGCAGCATCGCGTAAAACCGCAGCAGCACCGGCCCATTGAGCGCCTGAAGCCGCTCGCCGCCGACGTGGGGGATGACGTACCACCGGGCATAGTCGCTCCAGCTGCGCCACGTGGAGGCGTCAAGCGCCGGTTGCACCGCCGTCAGCCAGTCGGTGACGAACTCGCCGACTGTCTGTTGCGACGGCCGCACGATCCGATTGCGGTCGGCATCGCGCATCGCCTCGCGGCAGGCCTCCCACGCGTCGCGCTCGGTGTCGTGGCCACCCTTGGTCACCCACGGGAACTGGCCGGTCGAGGGATCTCGCTGCGGCAGCCGAAACTTGTAGTACCACTTCGCGCCCCGCCGATACACCGAGCCCTTCATCACGCTCCCAACTCGCGCAGGCCTGCGGTTACCACGTAAATGCGTCCGCCGAGCCGACGGACCGGCAGCTCGCCAGAGTGGACGAGCCGGTAGGCCGCAGCACGACTGATTCCCAGAAGCTTCGCCGCGTGCGGTACCGCGAGGAGCAGGGGAAGATCGCTGAACACGTTATCTTCCAATGTAATTCACCACCTCTCACTGTGTCGATCGATTGACCAAGAACCCTGGCATCTGTGGATGGCGCGCGAGTTGGTGAAGAGCTGCGGTCGAGCGGTAGCCAGGGCGCTGGCACCGAGTCGGCGAGCGCCACCACCGTGGCGTGAAGTGGACCCCGCAGTCACCGGCATAACTGACAGCTAAATGCGCTCGGCACCGCTATGCGATGGTCAAATGAAAACGATTCGCGGCTCACGAATTGGCGCAATTTGGCCTGAGACGCGATGGAACTCTATGCAACAGGTCTTCGATCGACTCAGATCAACTCGCGCCGCTTTTTCGGTCGGCTTTGAGGCATCCACTGCGAAACCGATAGCGGAGCGGCGCGATCACCAATTGCGACGAATGTGGACGAAGGCTGAGCGGCCCTATGCCGACGCGTTCTGGATGCGCATCGACGCCCTGTCGGAGCGCTACGGCGGCGACGGGCTGTCGGTGGTGATGGCGATGTCGCCGAACGCCGCGCGGCCGCTCGTCGGTTCCGTTGCGCGTGTGGGTCGGGGCGTACTTGGCACCGCACACTGATGCTTTCGCCCGGTCGTCTCCGGCGTAGTGGGCACCCGCAAGTGTCACGTTGGCCTTCGCTCAGCGGAGGGCTTAGTTCGACGCGATGCCTCGTACGGCTTCGAGCAATTCCGTGCGATCGATTCGACGCGCGTAGCGCCATCCGGGCGCGGTGACGTTCGACGCCGCGGCACCACCTCGCGTACCTCCGCGACTACCGTCGCCCACCTCTTCACCACATACCTGTAGTCTCAACCATCTCAACATATTCCATCTGTTGCCGCTGCTTCTCCAAACGCATTGTCTGACAGAGCAACTCACAAAAAATATCAGATTTCCCTATGGCACATTTGCACAAGGGTGTGCGAGATTGGCGGTAGCGAACGTTGCGTTCGCCGCCCGGCGGTATTGAGCCCTGGGCGATCTCGGGTTCGAGAGGTGATCGACATGCTGACGATTGCCAAGCTGTCGGCCTGGTCGATCAACTACTACAACGAGACCGCCCGCGCGGCTATCGACGCGCAGAAGGCCGGCGGCGGGCTGGGGGAGTACTACTCCGAACACGACACCCGGACACCGGTTTGGTTATGCGCAGGGGACGGCCGCCGCGCGGCCGAACTGGTCGGATTATCGGACCTCGACCGGGCGGGTGGAGAGGCCGAAACCGACACCGTGGAGCGGTGGTTAGTGGGCGGAGAATCACCCAACGGCACGACGGGTCGTGGCTTCCGAAACGGTAGTGTGCATGGCTTCGATCTGACGTTCTGCGCGCCGAAGTCGGTGTCGCTGATCCGCGCAATCCGGGCCGACGACGTCACCGAGAAGGCGATCGCGGACGCCCACACGACCGCAATTTTCGAGGCGATGGAATACCTTGCGAGCCATGCCGGATACACCCGGGTCCACAATCCGACAACGGCGAAGAAGGACCTCGTTCGGCTGCCCGGTTTGGTGGGGATCGCATACCAACATGAGACCTCGCGGTCGGGTGATCCGCACCTGCACACCCACGTCATCGTGCCCAACCGCCAAGCCCGCGGCGACGGTCGATTGGTGTCGATCGATGGCACGTCGCTCTATCACGAAGCCAAGGCCGCCGGCATCATCTATCAGGCCACGCTGCGCCGCGAACTGCATCGATCGTTGGGTTACGAATGGCTGCCTGTCGACCCGTCAACGGGCATGGCGGAGGTCGCCGGCATCGACCCGAACAGCATCACGGCGTGGTCCCAGCGGTCTTCTCAACTGCGAGAGTGGGCCGCGGTAAATCTTGCGGTAAACGCGAGCGGCGGGCCGACGGCATCCCAGCTCGCAACGGCTCAAAAGGCCACCCGTCCAAGCAAGCCCGAAGAACTCGCGTGGACAGAGTTGCGGGCCGGATGGCGCACCGACGAGCGCGGCGTGCGCATCGATTCTGCGGCGCACCGCCGGGCCCGCCGCGACCGTCTAGCCACGAGCGGGCCGCGGTTCGACCGGCACCGGATCGTCGATGCCGCCGCCATGATCGAGAAGGCCGCGTTCAGCCGCGCTGATCTCGTCGAGGTCGTCGGCGCTCAGTTGCCATTCGACACCGCACGCTCACCGCGCGAACTGGTCGAGGAAGCGGTCGGCGAGATCGCGGTACGGCTGACCACCCCACGCGAGGCGCATCAGCGCGAAGGTCACGAGCGGTTCACGCTCGATCTGATCTTGGCCGAAGAAGCCGCAGTGCTCGATCTCGTCGATGCCCACGACCCGCGGTCAATCCTGTGGGGTCTGCCTGACGACATCGACGGGCTATCGCCGGATCAGCAACGCGCAGTTGTAAATATCGGCGTCTCACCGTGGTTGGTGCAGCCACTGAGCGCGCCTGCCGGGGCTGGCAAGACGACGTCAATGCGGGCTCTGGTAGCGATGGCTCGTCGCCGCCGAAGCGGGCGAGTGATCGTGTTGGCGCCGACAGGCAACGCCGTCGATGTCGCGGTCCGCGAAGGCGCCGGAGACGTGGGCTACACCATCGCCAAAGCGCTGCGCGACATCGACAATCACAGCCTGACCCTCAGACATACCGACCTCGTCATTGTCGACGAAGCAGGCATGGTCGGCACCGACGATCTGCGACGCCTGCTCACTGCGACCACGGTCGCGGGGGCCAAGATAGTTTTAGTCGGCGATCAACACCAGCTCGCCCCGGTGAAGGCCCGCGGCGGCATGTTCGCGCAGCTCTGCTCCGACCTGCCGTGGACGCAGAAGCTGTCGGAAGTGTGGCGGATGCGCGACCGAGAAGAGCGCAGTGCATCCCTTGCGCTGCGCGATGGGGGACCGGCCCCGGTGCGCCGCGCGATTGAGTGGTATCGCAAGAAGGGCCGTCTGCATGCCGGAGACGAAATCGCCATGGCCAGCGCTGCTTTGGCAGCGTATCGACGGGACATCGCAGCGGGCAAAGATAGCCTGCTCGTGTGTGACACCAGGGAGATGGCCGACGCCCTGAACCAACGCATCCACAACGACACCATCGGCCCGAACGCGCCAAAGGTGACCGCTGCACGTGGTCATCAGATTTCCGTTGGCGACCTGATCATTAGCCGCCGCAACGAAACCGCGATCAGCGTCTTGCATGCAACGGACAGCACCCAACATGCCGACCCGGTGCGCAATGGAAATCGGTGGCGCGTCTACGCCATCGACCCTGCCAAACAGCGCATCGCGGCGCGCCGCGTCAGTGACGGTGCCCGCACCGTCTTCACCGGCGACTACCTACGCGACCACATCGCCCCCGGCTACGCCGTCACTGTCCACTCCGCACAAGGTGCCACCGCCGAGACCACCCACGCCGTGGTGAACAAAAACACCACCCGTGCAGTGTTCTACGTTGCCATGAGTCGAGGACGCCAGGCCAACGCTGCATATCTCACCGAGCAGCTCGGCGGCGACCAGAAGGCAGGTCACTACTCGCAACCCGAGCCCAACAATGCGTCTCGTGACTCGAGTCGACATGCGGCCCAACTCGTTCGCGGAGTCGTTTCCAACGACAGAGATCAAGCCCGCACTGCCCATGACATCGCAGCGCAGGCGCTTGGCAACTCGGCGGGTTGCGGCCGCGTTTCTGCACTACAGTCTCGCCGACTTCGGCAGATCACTGACCGCAGGATCGCGCTACAGGACTGGCGGCGCGGGCATTCGGGAGTCGCAGACAAGCTAAATCGCGGGAAGTGCCAGAGCCGGCAAGCGGGACTCGACGACGTAGTCGAACTCTAGACCCGGCATTCGAACGAGGACACAGCAGCATGAGCTCCTCAGCCGATGACAAAAGGCGTCCGTCTGCTGCCGCTCCCATCCGCCGGTACAACATTTGCGAGATGTTCCTTGAGAGCGGAACGGTGATCCGCCGGAGCTGTGAGAACTTTCTCTACTGGTATTAAAGGAGGACCGGCGTTCTGCGGTCTTTGAGTGCTGGTGCGTCGGTAGGGTCCGCGTCCGGACGGGTGCTGTCTGACTCGTATCTTGACCGCCCACGAGCGTTGTTGTGCGCCTGCAATTTCCAGATTCATCGACTGCATCCGGTTCGGCGCGGAACCGCCGGACGGAGTGACCTAATAGGACCGCGACCAAGCATCCCGTACCAGTATCGTCCCCGCCCGGCGGCTCTGCCCATCCCAGAAGGTCCAGTTACAGGAAGGGCTGCAATGGAATCCACCATCGCCGTATCAAGCCAACCACAGGTAACTGTGGGTGTCGACACGCATAAGCAGGTTCTTTGATTTTCCTTCGGCGGTGCGCCGCGCCATGTAGTCGCGGGTGGGTTGGTGGCGGCGTAGACCATCCGGCACGGACTCAACCGCGGCGGTAACCGCGACGCGAACCGGGCGCTGCACGTCGTCCTGGTCATGCGGCTAACGAAGTGGTGCGATGTCTCAAGCGCTACATCGCCCGCGAAGTCTTCCACCGCCCTGAAACCGCCGCCAACGAGCGCGAAGACCATTGCCGCAATCTAGGGGAGCATCTGGTATCAAAAGCACGCTTCAGAAGCCATGGCGAACTTCAGCGTTCCGATGTGGCTACACATCAATTGAGGCACTCAGTCGTGCGCAATCCTGATTAGAATTGCGGACCGCACCTTTTGTCATTTCCGTGGCGGATCCGAGAGCCGCATGGTTAACGTATGACCGGCACAGGCGGCTGCGACGTGTGAGGCGAGACGAAGATGTCAATCACCCTGGCGGTATTGGGGACCGTTCTCACTGGCGAGGCCGCTCGCAAGGCCGCTACCAGCGCGGCAGCTAAAGCCTCCGGCGTCCTCGTCGGTCAAGTTGGGCAGCATTTTAAAGATGCACAAGCCAGGCAGGAGCTCGCCGAGGCCTTTGCCGCTGGGCTTGCCCTCGCCGCATACAGGGCGCGGACCCGCCGCGACCTCAACGGTGAGAACCGTGAAGACGTCTTTTGGAAGCGGCTGCCCAAGAGGGCTCTCGCGATTATCAAGCGCAAGAAACCCGCCACCGACAGCCCACAGACCCAGTGGTGGGACGGGCACGGCAAAGCAATCTTCGCCCCATTTGAAGACCAGCACCTCGCCGCTGCCGTATCCAAATGCGCCATCGGCACCCCCGACCCTGCTGACATCCGCCGCCAGCTCACCAAGGCGATCACCACCCGCCGCAGGCATCTCTTGAAGCGAACTCCCGGCTACGCCAACCTGACCGACTTCGGCAAAAAACACGACATCGATGCCGACCATTTCTGCGAGATCCTGCCTGCCTGCGTCATAGACGCCATCATTACTGCGGGGGCCCAACCAGGAAGCCGCATTACTCCGCAAGCGCTGCTTTTCGCGATCAGGCAAACACCCCAACTCGCCGCACTGCGCGTGCCAACACTGGACCCACTGCAGGTGCGCGAACAAGTCGCCAATTGGTGCAGACGCGAATCCGAGCGACAACAACACAACATCGAGCGGCTGGCTTACCTTAAAGGCCGAGACGACCCCGCGAACATCAATGTTGAGGCCAACGTCCGCGTCGGGCTACGCCGAAAAACCCAACCCACCGACAACCCCTATCTTCCTGCAGCCGCACGTCCTACGGCCAACGAAGACCTCTCGACATACGACAACGTCGTCAATAACCATCAGCAGGTGATCGTCCTCGGCGATCCCGGCGTCGGAAAATCCTGGGCGCTACAGATGCACGCCATACGCCTAGCGAAGAACGCAGCGGACCAACTCGGCAATGATGACGTCAATCCCGATGATGTTGATTTGCCCATTGCGCTGCGATGCGACGCCCTCGCCGCTCACCCCGGCGCTCTCGCCGAGGCGGCCGTCGCAGAACTCGCCGACCTAGACAGCGCAATGACCCTCGGTCTTCGCCAATGGCTCGAAACACGCTGCCGCGAGGGCAAAGTCACGTTCCTACTCGATGCGTTCGATGAAACCCCGGCCGAGCAGCGCTACACCGTGTCCGACATGCTCGACAGACAACCCAATAAGGACGCCAAGTTCATCGTCACGTGCCGAATCGCAAGCTACAACATGGGAATTCTCAACTCCCGGCAGGTATGCGAAGTGGAACTGCGCCCCTTCGATCATCCCGAGGAATATGTTGCTGCCCTGGATCTGCCCGGCGACCGGAAACAGGAACTGACAAAGCTCCTCCGCACCCCGGCGCTAGGAGGCATGGCCCGAATCCCGCTGCTATTGGCGCTGCTGTGCCACCTTGCACTTGATCCCAGCGAAGATCTCCCACGGACACGCGCAGTCATCTACCAACGCATCCTCTATCGGTTCCTCAGCGGCGAGCAATCACCAGGAGGGACCTTCAAGGCAGCTGCGCTTCCCGCTGACCCCACACAACGTGTCAACACTCTTCGCGGCATTCTGCAGCCACTCGCCTACCGCATCGCCACCAGCGAGGATGGCTGGCTTGACCGTATCCCCACCACCACCTTGGACGGTCACCTCGAGGCGATCAAACTAACATCCGGTATGAAACCCGCGGATGCGATCGCGGCTCTAACAAGCGCTGGTGTCCTCGTGCGTGATGGCGACGTCAGGGCGGGCCTCACCCCTTCTTACCTATTTGTTCACCGCACCTTCGCCGAATACCTCGTCGCGGAGCATCTGATGACGCATAACGACCTGGTCGAAGAGTGCCTCACATCGCATCTGCACCTTGAACCCGACTGGTATCAGACCTGGCTCCAATTGACATCCCTGGCCCCCAAAACCATTCTGCCCAAACTTGTCAACCGGTCACAGGATCCGCTGCATGTCGCGCTGTCAATCGCGGCCGCGGCGATCCCCGAGCTCGACCCCGAAAGCCGCGCACAGCCCGAAGTGTCTGCCAGCGTGAATAGCCTTATCAGCAAGTGCCTGCCGCTGCTCAACCCGCCAGCGGATCCAGCAGTGCGCACGGTGGCGATCGACGCTCTCGGACTCATCGGCGGCGCGAAAGCCATCGATGCACTACGAGGACTGCTGACAGGATCTGACGGCGAGACCGCCGCCTTCGCACTCGCAGGGTCCCCTGATCCAGCCGGCCCGGCCACGCTACGCACGTTCCTGACTGATCCCGCGCTCGGCCGCGGTGAAAGCGAGCAGTACGCTACCTGGGAAGATTTTCTGCCGTTCGGCCAGCGATACCAGGTTCGGCACATGGTCGCTACAATTCTCAGCTTGCTCGGTGACGCCGAATCAATCCAATTCCTGTGCAACATCGCCGCAGACCCCCACTCCGACCCCGAAACACGTAACATCGTCACCCCGATACTCGTCAGAGGTCACGGCAAGGACCCAGCGGTGATCAAAGCCCTGGGCGCGGTAATGAACACAGATGACGCGGATCTCGATATCCGCCTCACGGCTGCCAGCGAGCTCGGACATTGCGGGCCATGCGCGATCGAACCGCTTCGCGCCCTGGTGAGCCAGGACAGCGATGTTCCCCCAGAACTCCGCGAAAGCGCCATCAGGGCCGTCGCCGCCATCGGGGGACCAGAGGCGCACGAAATCCTGCACCAGCTACACAGCGACACCGACGCCGAGATCGGCGCTGCAACCGCGGCGGCCGAAAGCTACAGCGAGCCAGCACCGGCCATCCAGAAAGATCCAACCGACAGCTCTGACGCACTCCCCGACCCGCCTCCTGACGAACCGTCCGATCCAGGCGAATCGCCCAGCAGCTCAACAAAATGGCTAGAGGACGAGATGGCCGTCGAGAAGTTGGAGCTCCAGGATCCCGACATCCTCACTCGGGGAGTAGCCGCGATCAAACTTGCCAACTGCGGGGACACGGCTGGGACCGCCGTCCTATGCGAGGTACTCGACCACGCAGACTCCGTATTCGGAATAGAAGTTGCGCGCGCACTCGGTCGACTCGGCCGGCTCGCCGGGCAGCAAGCAACCGAGGCTCTCATCCGCGCACTCGACAATCCCAAGGCCCACGTCACATTCCTGCACGAGGTGGTGAAAGCCCTGGCCGACGTCGACAACAGCGCCCTCATCAACTGGGTGATAACCCGCAACACAGAAGGACTAAACCCCAATCAAATCGGCCCAATCTATCGTCATTTCCGTACCAAGTCGTGCCCGCCGGAATTGCGGCCTCAGCTCCTATTAGCATTGGCCGAGGTTACGGTGCGCGGAGCGTGCGGCACCGAATTGACCTCCTGAGCTTTGGCTGCGCGGCCTACGCCGGCCAGCGTCACACACATGGGTGGCGAGAGAGCCACATCCGGTCGCGGGCGCCGATCGCAACCAACCGTGCACTTCGACAACGAGTCTCGGGGAGAAATGTCGTTGTGCCGCGGCGATCGGTCGACGTCGATTCGTCCGCAGCCCCATTTCTGAGTCGGCAGGCTCAGAACATCACGACTATGGAGTCCGCGACTGGTGATCATGGAGATGCTACTAACGAGGTGATGCCCTGTCTCAAAGAGCTACTTCGTCCGCGAAGTCTTCCACGCTCTCAAACCATCGCCAACGACCCTAGAATCATTGCCGCAACATAGGAGCATCTGACATCAAGGTCGCGGTGATGCAATTTCACGAGAGTCGTATGTCGTCAAAGGGGGATCGCTCTCAGGAGGACGTGCGACCGCACGTGGGCGCACTGGGCGTTATCAATCCTGGTGCCGTTCCTGGCTTGGCAGTCCCTCAGCGATGTCTCGCTGAATCCGACGAACTGCGTGACTTGAGTCCGCGGCGTGTAGTCCCTCCCGCAACGTCCCCATCGGTGGCTGCGGTTCTCCCGCACGCGCGACCCAGGGGCCGTCCAGGTAATTCTGAAAGGTGTGCTCGATCGCATCTACTTGGTCACTGGTGAGAATTACTCCCCGGCTGGCTTCTTCTAACCAGTCTGTTTGCTGCTGCAACTCGCGCTCCACCGCCCGAGTAGCTAGCTCCAATTCACTAGTTGACGGGGCAAACCGTGTCAGGTGAAAGATCGTTCGATGCAGGAAATGTAGACGCCCAACTAACGACAGCTGGGCGATTCTCTTGCTACGAGGTATCGCACTTGACGCGATCGTGTTGACGGTCATCAAGTCGCCGTAATGCGTGGAGTGCCCGTCGCCCTTCAAGTCAGGCAGCGGCATCGCCTTATAGCGCTTATCCCAAAAAGCTAAGTCCAAGAGCTTGCTAGCACTCTGTTCACGCACCGACACTACAGTGACGAATTCGCGAATTCCTTTGGCATCGCGCATTGTGCATGGATGCATAAATAACATCACCGCGCCAGAGTGATTCGCGACGCCGAGTGCTTCGACATCGTCAAACACATCGCCTTGGTTGTACGGTAACCAATTCGGAACTTCTTCGACGCCAGAACGATAGTCGTACAAGGAGTCGACTGGCGGCAACGGTTCGAGCGATTCAGCCATCGCTTCAGGCACGCCTCACAATTCCGCTTGAACCGTCGTCGAACTCGAGCACCTCGTAGTTAGAGTGACGAGTCTGGCGCCAATCCTTTACCAATTCGTCAAACATCGCCTCTGCACTTATGTTGCCGCATGCGTAGTCGAGAATGATTGGCGCAGACTCGGTCGTGTAAATTTCCTTTGGAGTCAGTGTGAATTCACTAATCGGCGGCAACAACAGCCAGTTTGCGGGCGACTCAATAGCCCCTACGGTCGCGAGTGAATGAACGAACGCAGCGAGTTTAGACAGCCTTTGGTGATTCGTAGGTGTTGCATTTCCGGTCGTTCGCCACTTCCGCAGAGCGGGCACGCTCACACCTAGCATCTGCGCTATGTCAACCCAAGCGAATCCGTAGTCCGTGGCCAGAACGTCGAGTAGGTCTTTGCTCGACTTCTTTTCCATTTCACGTGCAGTCGTGGTGATGAGATCCGCGTAATAACCACGATGTTCTTGCTCAAGCTTCGCACCGAGCCGATCATGGTCTTGGCGCTGTTGCCGCCAGTGCCAGTCACTGTTCCAAGCATCGTCTTTCCAAACATGGCCTTTCCAGTCATCGTCTAGGGCTGTGTCATTGGTACGTTGCTCGTAAGACGCAAGACGTGACCCAGACCTCATTGCAAACGATGACGTGACGCTTCGGCTCGACCCCGAAGTACCCATTTCTACTTCTCCCCCCGAAACATCCGACGCGCCGCATCGGTAATCGATTTCTGAAACACAAGTCCGACCGGTTCGTGTAAACTTCTCACCGTTTCCAAAATATCGTCGGCGCCAAAGACATGATATTCGGGAAATGTCGTCGCACTGTCAACGTCGAGCACAAACATCCGTGTTTTCGGCAGGTCGCTCCTGCTAAATGGCTGGTCTTGGCCCACTACCGTCGCACCGTGAAATGTTCCCCACCAGTAAACTAATTCACGGTCGCCTTCAGAATTGTGATAAGACGCTCGTATACCGTTGTGTTCGCCGCCTGGAAGTATCGTCGAAGCAGCCACTAGCTCCGGCGCAATCCAGTAACTCCACCCAGCCAGATCACCCGGCGGTTCTGGAACCCGAATTTCGTCAAGATAACGTAACCCGATTCGGCGTACCGAAGAGTTGGCTACGCATGTCTGGTATGCCTCGACAACCGCACGGAGGAACGGTTCGAAGGTTTCCTCATAACCCCTGTAGGTCTCTCCGGAAACCGCAAACGACAGAGATGTTGGCGACAATGTTGCGATCGCTTGCCCGTCCTGTCGAATTGCGCGTAGCTTAGGTGAATCGTCATCGGAACTCTGGCGGTCGTTGCCTTTCGGAAAGACGCCTGAGAGCTCTAGGATGGGAAGAACTTCTCTAACAGCCGTACCGAAGCCATCGAGTGTGCTCTGTTTCTTGATTTGTGGCTCATAGTTGAGCTGGACCTCCACCGTCACCATCGCGAGCGGCGCGTGCGAGTACACCTCCCGGCGAGGGTAGGTCATTCTCCTCCTAAGAAACCAGATCCGAAACCAAGACTATAACCTGCCAGAGGCAAGGCTAACCGGTGCTTCGCGGATGCACGCACGCAAATTGAACGCGTGTCGGCGGCGTAGGTACGACACCGACTCTTCACTGCCTGCGCGACATCTGCGCTCATGGAGGCAATATCTCTCGCAGGAGAAGTCGTAGCTCTAAATTCTGCCCGTCAGCCCCTGCCGAGGGGCCCGAGTTTGGGAGATTCCCACCCGCTCCTGTGAACGTGAGCGACAAGCCCCAGCTTGGGGGTCACGACCGGACCCGGGGGCGAGAGGCGTTGTGCCGCCACGCGCCCCCGGAGTTCAGTTAACTCCCAACCCGAGTTTGGATGGCAATGCCGTTGCTGATCGCAGTGGCGTACTTTTGCACTTCCCGATCCGACATCGAGCCACCAAACCGAGCGAACTCGCGTTTCAGAACAGGCACGATCTCAGCGATCGGTCGTCCCTTATAGCGATCCCTCATGGAATCCAGCACGACCTGCAGCCTCGCGGCGACGTCCTGCAGAGCCGGCTCGACCGCGCGGGCAAGCTGTTTTTCGAAGTCAGGGCTTATCTCGAAACCAGAACCCATGTCAAACTCGCTGCCTAATCGTGGTTGCTGGGTTGCTGCGCGCCGTCGCCGCCTTTACGAACCTTCCACTCGTCGCGGAGCGATAAACGACCTTCGCGTTCTTCGTTCCTCGGCCGACGGACTCCGTGATGGTCGTTCGGCGGTTCCGGCGTGCCGTGGACACCTTCACAAAACGGCCGGTCCGCGCGCTCCTACTCACTGCTCGTGCCATGTCGGCGCTTCCTTGTCTGGGCTTGCGCCCATTCGTAGAGCACTACGCACGGGATCGGTTAGAGTGGCACTCCTAGTCACCCAACTAGACGCCAGCCCTGAGCGATCTCACCCTGATCGCCAGGGCTTCGGTGCTCTGGGGACCAGTCTACGTCAAAAGTTTCTGTTTTGGTTTCTGTTTTGGTTTCTGTCAGGTGAAGGTTGTGGGCAGTGTCAGCAGGCAATCCGTCGAACACCGTGGCCGAATCTGGCTGCGCTGGCCCGTAGACAGTCCGCCGCGCGACTGCATTTCTTCAGCGCCGCTGACCCGCGCCAACGCAGCGCACCGACGACAGTTTTGACCACAACGCCGACGACAGTCGCTGCCTGAACTACGTCTCCTGCGCGCCGAGAACTCACCTAACGTGCCTGGTCACGTCGTCTGCCTGGTCCCGGCAGTTTTGGGGAAGACTCGACGGTCGAGCAGCAGTGAACCAATGCCGAATTGGGGCAAAGGTAGGCCCCCTTTGGGTCATCGTTATCCAACGAGTATAATGTTTAGCCCGGACACATGGCTGACAGATCGTTCCGGGGACATCCCTGACACTCTCTGAAAGTGAGAGTGCTGAGCGTGAACGAACGCTGGTTGGAGATCCTCCTGACGCCGATGCGCGACCAGATCACGGTGGCCGAGACGTGCCGCCGCTACGGCATTTCACGGCAGAGCTTCTACGTCTATCAGCGGCGGCTCTACGCCGACGGCGTTAGCGCACTCGAGCCGCTGTCGCGACGGCCGCTGACCTCACCGGCCCAGACAGCGGCCGAAATCGAGACCGAGATCGTGCGGCTGCGCAGAGCCAACCCACGCTGGGGCGCGCGCACCATCCACACGCAAATGACACGCTCAGGCACCCCGCGTGCTCCAGCCATTTCGACGATTCATCGAGTGCTGCAACGGAATTCACTAGTCACCCCGCGCGAACGACGACGGGCGGTACCCACCTGGAGACGGTTCGAGCGTTACGCACCGAATGACCTATGGCAGATCGACGGCACCCAAGTCCAGCTCTCCGACGGCTCCAAAGCCTGGATAGTCGACATCCTTGACGACCACGCCCGCTTCGCCATCGGCGCGACCGCCACCCGCCGATTCACCACCCTCGCCGCCTGGCGTGCCATGGAAGCCGCCATCACCGAACACGGCGCACCACGGCAGCTCATCAGCGACAACGGTGTCCAGTTCATCTCCCGCGACGGCCACGAGCCGGTGCACTTTCAGCAGCGACTGTCCGCCATGGGAATCAAGCAGCTGCACTCCCGGCCGGCGCACCCGCAGACCTGCGGCAAGCTTGAGCGCTACCACCGCACCTTCAAGGATTTCTACGCTGACCATGGCCCCGCCGACACTATCGATGAGCTCCAAGCGGTATGCGACCAGTTCCGTTGGCACTACAACCACGAGCGGCCGCACCAGGGCCTCGACCAGCAGCTACCTGCCGAGGTCTACCGGGCACAACCCAAGGTCGCCGCCGGCGACCCGCGGCCCCGCCGGCGCGAGACCGGGCCCCGCGTCCTGCTCGTCGCGGCAACAGGAAGCGTCCACTACCGCAGGCGAAAGATCGGCATCGGGAAGCCTTGGACAGGCCACCGCGTCACCGTGATGGAAACCAAGCCCGATCACATCGTCGTGCTCGACCGCGACACCGGAGCGGTGTTGCGCGAACTGGACCTAGGACCCGTCGGCACCTACCACGGCACCGGGGCAAAGCGCGGCAGACCACGCAAGAACGCCGAACCCGAAAGCCCGCAGGTACTGTCAGCGATGTCCTGACAACAACGTGTCAGGGATGCCCCCGGTCCATACAACCCGCGCGGGAATCGTCGAGGCCTACGAAGATACTGCGGTTCTCCGTCAAGGCATGAGAATTCGCGAGGCCACGCCGAAGGGCCACCTCTCGCCGCCGGTATTTTTCGGTCTCCTGGGTGAGTCCCATGAATGGAAGAAGTCCGCCGATCCGAAAGGAAGAACGAGGAAGCTGGTCGAGAGTCTTGATCTGGATGTCAAGCTGCCGCGTGAAGGACTCGACATGTTGTGTATCGCAGACCTGGGAATCCATTGATCGCAAGTGGAGTCTCATGGAACTGGCATTGACCCTGGCGATTGAGCGACAGCCACCGGCGGCTTAATTGGGAGAGCAGGCACATGTTGTCAGAGCGGACCAGCAATGCTTCCTCTGGCTTGCTTCAGCGGGGTGCCACTTCAGGCGGAGGATGTACTTGCGTCGTTTCGAGGGGCGAATGAAGTCTGGGTAGGTACGATCCCGCATCGTGGGGAGACGACGGGGATTTTTCGCGGAATTGCAGCACCAACAGCGGTTAGCCGAGCAGCACCAGCGGCGACAGCACGCGGCGGCGGTCCAGGCTTATAACCGCGCGGTTCGTGACCATGATCGCGCCATGCGGGAGTATGAGCGCGCCCAGGCTGCCGCTGAACGGGCCAGCGCGCAGGAACGAGCTTGGGCGATGCGGGCGGCCAAGGAGGCCCATGTTGATGCGCAGAAGGCGTCAGCCGAGTGGCAGACGGCGCAGGCGCAGGATGCGTTCAGCCAGATTGACTCGATCCTGGCTGCGACACTCGAGATCGACGATTACGTCGATATCGAGACGCTGAAGCAGCGGGTCGAGCATCCGCCCTTCGGTCACGACGACCTGAAAAAGCCGGTACCCAGGCCGCAGTTGGAGTCTGCTCCAAAGGAACCCAAGTTTGTTCCGCCGCCACCCCTGACTGGCACGGCAAAGGTGTTCGGCAAGAAAAAACACGCCGAAGCTACAGCTCAAGCGCAGCACACATGGGCCCAGCAGCATAAGCAGTGGTCCGACTACGTGCAGCAGGTTCTACCTGCAAAAAATGCGCGCCTGCTCGAGGAACATGCAGCTGCCGAGCGGCGCCGCGCCGATCAACTCGCCGCGGCCCTGGCTGGTTATCAGGCTGCGTGCGCGCTCCGGGAGCAACAGGTCGCCGAGTCAAACGAGAAGGTGGAGGGTTTTCAGCGAGCATTGGATGCTGGCGACCCGGATGCCATCACCCAATATGTGGGGGTGGTGCTGGGCAATTCGGTCTACCCCGAGGCCTTCCCGGTCGATCATGAGTTCACCTTCGACGCGGAGTTCGGCGAGTTGACCGTGACCGTGATCGTGCCGACGCCCGCCGCACTGCCCGCCGGCAAAGCCTACAAGTACATCGTTGCCTCCGATGAGATTCGCGAGACACTCTGCACCCAGAAAGAACAGCGGGAGCGCTACAACGGCGCGGTGGCTGCTGTCGCGGTACGCACGTTTCACGAAGTATTTGAAGCCGACCGCGATGAACGCATCAAAACCATCTCGTTGACGTTGCAGGCCGAGGGACTCAATCCCGCAACAGGATTGGCCGACGTCTTCCCACTCGTAGCGGCCGCAGCCGATCGGGACGAGTTCTGCCAATTCGACCTCCACAATGTGGATCCGGCGGAAACGCTCTCGCATATGCGAGCTGCGTTGTCTAAGAACGCCTTTGGATTGAAGCCAATCAGTACCTCTCGCGGAGTCCGCTGATGGGATCACCTGAGGTGACGTCCGAAGCGATCATCGTCGCGCTGCGCCGGGAGAATCGGGAGCTGCACGACAAGTTGGACGAGGCGACCGCTCAGATCGAGTCCCTCCAGGCTGGCATCGAAGTTCTCCACGATGTCGGCATCTACAACTACCGACACCCCTTGGAGAGTGCCGTTGCCTACCAGGAAGCGCTCGCCGAGATCTTCTCAGAAGTGAAGGTGTACATCGCAGAAAGTCGTGCCATCGACGTCTCGACGCGCTTTACCTTCGACAACTCCCTAGCCAAGGGACGCAAGATGACCGCAGAGCTGAGCAAGCTCATGCTGCGCGCCTATAACGCTGAAGCCGAGAACTGCGTGCGCTACGTCAAAGCCGGAAACCTCAGGGCCGCGGAGAAACGTCTCAGCGGCGCGGCCACGGCGATCGCGCGTTACTCCGCGATGATGGAAATGCAGATCAACCCGGCCTATCACGACCTGCGGTTGCGAGAACTCGCTTTGACCGCGGACTATCAGATGAAGGTCCAAGAGGAACGCGAAGAAGCTCGGGAAGAGCGCGCTCGATTGCGCGAAGAACAACGCGCCGAACAAGAACTGCGCCGAGAGCGCGAGCGGCTCGACAAGGAACGCGCGCACTATGCGGCCGCGTATCAAGCACTCGCCGACACGGGCCGAGATGACGAGCGCGATGAGCTCGCCGCCAGGATCGCCGAGATCGATGGACGCATCGCCGACAACGATCACCGCACGGCGAACATCCGAGCCGGATACGTCTACGTCATCAGCAACATCGGTTCATTCGGGCCAGGGATCGTCAAGATCGGGATGACCAGACGTCTTGAGCCCATGGACCGCGTCCGTGAACTCGGCGACGCCTCGGTCCCGTTCGGATTCGATGTCCATGCCCTGTTTTTCGCTGACGATGCCGTCGGTGTCGAACACTCACTGCATCAGCATTTCGCCGCCAGAAGGGTGAATCGCGTGAATCTGCGGCGGGAGTATTTCTTCGTCACCCCCGCTGAGGTGAAGATCCAACTAGCGGAGATCGCGGGAAATCTTCTCGAATTCGTCGAGCACCCCGACGCAGAGCAGTACCACTGCAGTGAACAGATCCGAGCATCCGAAGCGGCAACGGAGCCTGAACCAACCGCGCCAGATCCGGAGCCCGCCCGATTCTGACGCGTCGCCGGACGTGGCCCCCGCGGGTGGTCGGAGCGCCATTTTTTGGGAACAGATTTGGGAACATAACCCTGCGAACCCCCCGAAATCACTCGGATGTAATTCTAACGATCGGACACCTGAGAGGTTCTGAACTGCAGTTTCGAGACTATCCGCAAATGCGAAACCCCTTGAGACGACAGCTCATAACCCCTAGGTCGCAGGTTCAATTCCTGCCGGGGGCACTTTTGTGATGTCTCAGGACATCGGAATAGCTGTGAACCTGCATTAGGTTCACAGCTTTTCCGGGTTGGGCCTTTGGGTGCGCCGGTGGGTTGGTAGTTCCTGGTGGGGTCGAGGACGAGCTCGCGGAGGAGTTCCCCGGTGGTGGCGTTGATGGTTCTGATGGTGAGGTCCTGGACGAGGATCAGGGCGCGGCTTCGGTAGTGGATGCGGCCGACGCCGATGTGGTGCAGGCGGCCGTTGACGCGCGGTTGGATTGCTGCGCCGAGGTCTTCGGGAGCGAAGTCGCGGATGTGCCAGCCTGTGGCTGGCGTTGTGGCGTTGTGGCGTTGTGTTGGTCTGCTGTGTTGTGGTTCGCGGGTGTCTGGTCATCGACGGTGGGCACGTGCTCTCCTGGCCGTGGTGGGCAGACGGCTCGCTGCGGTGTGGGTCAGCCTGACTGAGGCGGTCGGCGGGAGCCACTGACGATGTGACTGAAATCGGCGTTGTGAGCGACGTTGTGTCGCCGTGCTGCGACGCCGCCTCCCGGCGGGCTTTGGTGTGCCGACATTTTGCTGATGGTGGGCGGTGTTTCCGACGTTGTGTTGGTGGCCCGGGACCGGGGGGGTGCGGAAGCGTGGTGGTCACGACATCCGCCCGTCACCGATTTTGTGGGGAGCAACGCTATGACTGTGGTAACTGATCGTGCCAGCGCAGAGACCGACGTCCAGCGGACGTATCGACTCGACCGTGAACATGTCTTTCATTCATGGTCGGCGCAAGACAGCCTGGATCCGATGGTGATCGTGTCCGCGCGAGGCAGTCGTGTGTGGGACGGCGACGGCAAGTCGTACCTGGATTTGTCGAGTCAGTTGGTGAACACCAATATTGGGCACCAGCATCCGAAAGTGGTTGCCGCCATTAAAGAGCAGGCCGACACGTTGTGCACGATCGCTCCGTCGTATGCCAACAATGTGCGCAGTGAGGCGGCCCGGTTGATCGCCGCGCGCACGCCGGGAGATCTGAATCGGATCTTCTTCACCAACGGTGGGGCCGACGCCAACGAGCACGCGGTCCGGATGGCCAGGTTGGTCACCGGCCGCTACAAGGTGTTGACCACGTATCGGTCCTACCACGGTGGGACCACCACGGCGATCAATATGACCGGTGATCCTCGGCGTTGGCCCAGCGATCACGCCAACACCGGCACGCTGCACTTCTGGGGTCCGTTCTTGTACCGCACGGTGTTTCACGCCGAGACCGAGACCCAGGAGTGCGAGCGCGCCCTGAAGCATCTGGAGCAGACGATCGCCTTCGAGGGCCCGGATACGATCGCGGCGGTTGTATTGGAGTCTGTGCCGGGTACTGCCGGTGTCATGGTGCCGCCGCCGGGTTACCTGGCCGGTGTGCGCGAGATCTGTGATCGGTACGGCATCGTCATGATCGCCGACGAGGTGATGAGTGGGTTCGGCCGTACCGGAGCGTGGTTCGCCATTGGCGACATGGGAGTGACCCCGGACATGCTCACCTTCGCCAAAGGCGTCAATTCCGGCTACATCCCGATGGGCGGGGTCGCTATCAACGATCGCATCGCGAACTTCTTCGGCAAGCGGGCTTACCCGGGCGGGCTGACTTATTCCGGTCACCCGATGGCCGCGGCGGCTGCAGTCGCGACCATCACTGCGATGGCCGATGAGCAGATGATCGAGCACGCCGCACATCTGGGGACAGAGATCTTGGGTCCGCGCCTACAGGACATGGCCGCCCGGCACCCCAGCATCGGTGAGGTCCGCGGCCGCGGGGTGATGTGGGCGATCGAGCTGGTCCGGGATCGGGATACCAAAGAACCGCTGGCCCCCTATGGCGGCACCAGCCCGGCGATGACCGAACTGGTCGGGTACCTGAAAGGACGCGGGGTGCTGCCGTTCACCAATTTCAATCGCGTCCATGTCGTGCCGCCCTGCAACATCGATGAATCCGACCTCAACGAGGGCCTGGACATCCTCGATGACGCCTTGAATGTGGCCGACCGCCATGTCAACGGCTAACCACACGACCTGTCATCCATTCATTCGAGGAAGAGCCCACCTATGAGCCCGTTGTTGCCGTTGCAGGACGTCGGCGTGGCCAATCCGCTGACCGATGCGCATACTCAGTTGGACCGCGCCGTGGAACTTTTGGGCCTGGACGCCGGGCTAGCGGCCACCTTGCGAGCCCCGCGACGTGAGATCACCGTCAGCATCCCGTTGCGACGCGATGACGGTCGTGTCGAGGTGTTCACCGGTCACCGCGTCCAGCACAACCTCTCGCGCGGCCCCGCCAAAGGTGGGGTGCGGTTCAGCCCCGACGTCACCCTTGACGAGGTTCGCGCGCTGGCGATGTGGATGACGTGGAAATGTGCTCTGCTCGACGTCCCTTATGGCGGAGCCAAAGGTGGTGTTTGCATCGATCCCGGGCAGTACTCGCTAGCAGAACTGGAACGGGTTACCCGCCGCTACACCAGTGAGATCAGTCCGCTGATCGGTCCCGAGCGCGACATCCCCGCACCCGATGTGGGCACGAACGAACAGACCATGGCCTGGATGATGGACACCTATTCGGTGCAGGCCGGTTACACCACCCTGGGCGTCACCACCGGCAAGCCCTTGAGCCTGGGCGGATCACTGGGCCGGGCCACGGCTACCTCCCGCGGCGTGGTCGATGTGGCGCTGGCTGCACTCGCGTATCGAGGAATCACCGCCACGCGCGCTACTGCCGCGGTCGAGGGCTTCGGAAAGGTGGGACGCCACGCGGCGCGCTTCCTGGTCGAGGCAGGGGTGCGGGTGTGCGCGGTCAGTGATGCCTATGGCGCGGTGTTCGCCGCCGGCGGGTTGGACGTGGCCGATCTGGAAGCCTACGTCGACCGGCACGGCAGCGTACGCGGCTACGCCGCCGCCGAGGTTATCCTAGGCTCCAAACTGTTGAGTTTGCCCGTCGATCTGCTGGTTCCGGCCGCGATCGAAGGAACCATCAACGCCGCCAATGCTTTCGACGTCCAGGCCGCGGTCATCGTAGAAGGCGCCAACGGTCCCACCACCGCAGAAGCAGACCGGATCCTCAACGAGCGCGGGGTGTTGGTGGTACCCGACATTTTGGCCAATGCCGGCGGGGTGATCGTGTCCTATTTCGAATGGGTGCAAGCGAATCAGGCGTACTGGTGGAGTGCTGAGGATGTCGATTCCCGGCTGGCGGACCGCATGCAGCAGGCGTGGCGCGGTGTCTGCGAGCGGGCCGAGTCCTTAAATGTCCCGCTGCGCACTGCGGCCACCGTGATGGCCGTTGAACGGGTCGCCTTGGCCCACCAGCAGCGGGGGCTCTACCCTTAGCGAACTCGACGAGTTTGAGGGTCGCCGACACCGCGCCTTGTGTTACCTCTGACGCACCACCGCACGTGGGAGCCAGCGCGGCGCCGCGGTGTCGGCGGCTAGTCCAGAAACGTTCTGATCAGCTCTTCGGTCGCCCCAACATGATCGTGCATGACCTCGTGTGCCTTGGCGGCGTTTCCCGAGCAGATCGCCGCAACAATTTGGGCGTGCTGCTGGTGGGAATGTTCCAGGGCCGGCCCCATGAACGGAACCACTTGCAGCAGAGTCTCATTGAGGATGAGCTGTACGTTGGCGATCGCCTCGCTCAGGGCGTTGCACTCGGCCAGCTCCGCGATGTAGCTGTGGAGTTCGACATCGGCGAGACGAAACTCCGGCCCGTGACATGTCGCCGCGGCCAGGCGTTCTTGCAGCATGCCGACCTGCTCATCGCTGAGTTCACGCCGCGCGGCCAGCGCCGCAGCCCCGGGTTCCAAGACGGTTCGAAAGCGCAGCATGTCCAACAGGCGGCGCTTCATCTGTTCACTGAGGCGATGCTGGGCTGCGGTGTCGCTATCGGATTGCCACAGCACGAAGCTGCCCCCGCTGCGGCCGCGCTGGGTGCGCACGAGCCCGGCCTGCTGCAGCGCTCTGATCACCGCGCGCAGGGTGGTGCGACTGACGTTGAGTTCGTCGCTGAGGTCACGCTCGGGAGGCAGGCGTGACCCCGCGGGCAGCTCACCGGCGCGGATCCTGGCTACAAGTTGCCCGAGCGCTTCCTCGAATGGGTTGCGCAGGGCGCGATCTCCGGCGAGATTGTCGGACTCCACGCTGTCCGGATGTGCCATGCAAGCCCCTCTCAGCGGACTTCGCCCGTCGAAGTCAATCTAATCCCATCCTGAATTGTTCACACCATTGCGACCAAAAACCGCCTGTGATTTACTTTTTGGTGTGACCAAAAAGTGCGCCGCTTCACCCGACGCCGCTACGGCAGCCGGCCCGCTGATCGGTATCCCGATCGCGTTCGAGAGCGCCGACTGGCGGGTGTGGTCGGGCCGGGCTTACCTGCAGACCCCCGGTTACGTCGAGCACGTCCGACGTGCCGGTGGCATCCCGGTCCTCCTGCCCCTCGGCGGATCGGGCGAGGAGGCGGCCCGCGCGGTCCAAACCCTGGATGGGCTGCTGCTACCGGGCGGCCCGGACGTGCACCCTGACCTGTACGGGCAACAGCCTCATCCCGCCGCGGGCCCGTTCGACACTTTCCGCGATGATTGGGAGGGCGCGCTGATCACGCACGCACTGGCCGCCCGTACGCCAGTGCTCGGCATTTGCCGCGGCGCGCAGCTGATCAACGTGGTCCTGGGCGGGTCCCTGATCCAGCACCTGCCCGACGTGGTTGCAAGCGACTGCCACAACCCGGTCGTCGGCGCTTTCGCCACCCACGCCGTGCGCATGGCCGAGGACAGCCACCTGGCCGCAGTCCTCGGAATCACCGCGGACGTGCCGACTTATCACCACCAGGCGGTCGACGCCATCGCAGCACCCTTGCGCGCGGTGGCATGGGCCACCGATGGCACGGTGGAGGCTCTCGAAGGTCTCAACGGTCAGGTCCTGGCCGTTCAGTGGCATCCCGAAGTCGCCGAATCCAATGCCCTAATCGCGGCTTTCGTCGCCGCGTGCGCCCTTCGCAACCCATTACAAGACCACAGTCCGCCGCCCTTGAACCCAGCCCCAACGACGCAGTACCTGCCGGCCTGAGAGGAACCTTCCCGTGCACCCACCACTGACCCTCGACCAACTCCGCGAGGAGGTGGCCACCGACGCGATCGACACCGTCGTGGTGGCCATGCCCGACATGCAAGGCCGCCTGGTCGGCAAGCGCCTGGACGCGAACTACTTCCTCAACGACGCCATCGACTCCGGTGTGGGGGCGTGCGCCTACCTCATCACCCGCGATATCGACATGCAGATCGTCGACGGATTCGACATCGCCGGGTGGGCCGACGGGCTCAGTGACTTCGAACTGGCCCCTGACCTGAACACCCTGCGACGGCTGCCCTGGATGCCGGGCACCGCGCTGGTCATCGCCGATGCCTGCTGGATCGGCGGGGGAGTGGTCGCCCAGTCCCCCCGGGAAATCCTGCGCGGCCAACTAGCCCGGCTGGCCGAGCACGGCTGGCAAGCTTTGGTGGCCACCGAGCTCGAATTCCTGTTGTTTGACCAGAGCTACGCGCAGGCGCACGCGGCCAACTACCACGGCCTACGGCTGAGCACCCATCACTCAATCGACTACGCCATCTCGGCCACCGCCAAAGCCGAGCCTCTCATGCGTCAGATCCGCCGCCAGATGCGCGACGCCGGAATGCAAGTCGAAGCCATCAAAGGTGAAGTCCACAACGGACAGTTCGAACTGGGCTTCAAATACGCCGACGCGCTGAGCACCTGCGACAACCACGTCGTCTACAAAGAAGGCGCCAAAGAGATCGCCGTCGATCACGACGTCTCGATCACCTTCATGGCTAAATACGACGAGGGCGCGGGCAACTCATGTCACGTGCACCTTTCGCTGATCGACGAGGCCGGCAACCCGGTGTTCCCCGGCGCCGGCGGCAAAGGCTTCTCGGCCACCTTCGAGCACTTCCTGGCCGGCCAGCTCGCCGCCGCACGCGAACTGAGCCTGGCGGTGGCGCCGAACATCAACTCCTACAAACGATTCCAGGACGGAACATTCGCCCCGACGGTCATCAGCTGGGGCCGCGACAACCGCACCTGCGCCCTGCGTGTGTTGGGCGAGGGCCGCGCCCTGCGCCTGGAAAACCGCACTCCGGGCGGTGACGTCAACCCCTACCTCGCTGTCGCCGCGGTCATCGCTGCCGGCCTGCACGGCGTGGAAAACCAACTGGAACTTCCCCCCGCCGCGCACGGCAACGCCTACGAATCGGACGCGGTGCGGATGCCGACCACGCTGCGCGAGGCAGCTCAGCTGTGGGAGAACAGCGCGATCGCCGCTAAGGCGTTCGGCGACGAGGTCGTTCACCACTACGCCAACGCAGCCCATCAACAAGTGCGAGCCCATGACGCCGCGGTCACCGACTGGGACCGCGCCCGCGGATTCGAAAGGACATAACGCACGTGCACGCCGAGGTCATCAACCCCGCCACCGAGGACATCATCGCCACCGTCGAGATGCTCGACGAGGCACGCACCGAACACGCCGTGCGCCGCGCCAGTGCGGCCATGAACACTTGGCGCTCCATCAGCGCCGCCGACCGCGCCCGCCTGCTCCAACGCTTCGCCCTGGCCGTCGAAGCCGATATGGAGAACCTGGCTCAGCTCGAAACCCGAAACTGCGGCCACACGTTGAACAATTCACGATTCACATTGCGCAAGATCGTGGACTGCATGCTGTTTTATGCTGGCGCCGCAGAACGTTTGATTGGCAAGCAAATCCCCGTCGACGGCGGCATCAACATCACCTTCCACGAACCGGTCGGCGTTGTCGCGGTGATCGCACCGTGGAATTTTCCACTGATGATCGCCGTCTGGGGAATGATGCCTGCCCTGGCAGCCGGCAATGTCGTCATCCTCAAGCCCTCCGAGCTCACCCCGCTGACGACGCTGCGACTGGTCGAACTGGCCACCGAAGCCGGCCTTCCCGACAACGTCGTGCAGGTGGTCACCGGCACCGGGCCGGCAGTCGGCCAGACCCTGCTCGACCACTCCGACGTCGGCAAAGTGGTGTTCACCGGATCCACCGCCGTCGGCCGCACGGTCATGACCAGTGCGGCGCGCAATCTGAAGCGCGTGACCCTTGAGCTGGGCGGTAAATCGGCCAACATCGTGTTCGCCGACGCCGACCTCAAAGCCGCCGCCGAAGCTGCACCGATGGGTGTCTTCGACAACGCCGGACAAGACTGCTGTGCCCGGTCGCGGCTGCTCGTCCAACGGTCGGTTATCGACGAATTCATCGAACTGCTTGTGCCCGCCGTGCGAAGCGTCGTCGTCGGTGACCCCACCCACGCCGACACACATGTTGGACCCCTGATCAGCGCCACCCACCGAGAGCGGGTGAGCGCTTTCCTGGCCGACAAGCCACAGATCGTCGTCCAGGCCGACATCCCTGAAGGTCCGGGCTACTGGTTCCCGCCCACCGTCATCCGCTCCGATGACGGGCGCGCACCGACCGCCACCCAAGAGATCTTCGGCCCCGTCGTCACCGTGATCCCCTTCGATGACGACGACGACGCCGTACGCATCGCCAACGACACCACCTACGGACTGGCCGGCTCGATCTGGACCCGCGACATCGGGCAGGCGCTACGTACGGCCCGGCGCATCGAAGCCGGAAACCTGTCGATCAACTCCAACTCCGCGGTGCGCTACCAGGCGCCATTCGGCGGCTTCAAACAATCCGGCATAGGCCGCGAACTCGGTCCCGATGCAGCCCTGGAATTTACCGAAACCAAGAGCGTCTACATCAGTACCGCCTGACCCGGCCCATCCAACACAGCCCCACGCCAACGACCGCCCACGAACCGGCCGTTGCACCCAGCGAAACCCTCACCCGGAGAGACCATCCCATGAAAGCAGCCGTTCTCACCGACGACGCTGACACCCTCGTTGTCCAGGACGTCGACGTCGACCGCGTCGGTCCCCACGAATTGCTCATCAGCACGGCCGCAGCCGGGCTGTGTCACAGCGACCTTTACCACCTCCGCGGTGTGTTCGACATCCCGCGGCCCACCATCCTCGGCCACGAATCGGCTGGCATCGTCATCGAAGTCGGCAGCGAAGTACAAGATTTCGCCGCCGGCGACCACGTCATCACCTGCCTGGCCACCTTCTGCGGCAAATGCGACCGCTGCCTCAACGGCCGCAGCTACCTGTGCAGCGGCGTACACAGCCTGCGCCACGAAGGCCAGAACCCGCGCCTGCACCGCGACGGCCACGAGGTCCACCAGTTCCTCAGCGTCTCCAGCTTCGCCGAACAACTGCTGGTCCACGAATCCGCGGCCGTGCGGATCACCAAGGACATGCCCCTGGACCTGGCCGCGCTCCTGGGCTGCGGGGTGACCACCGGACTGGGCGCGGTCCTGAACAAGGCCCGCGTGCGACCCGGCCAGACCGTCGCCGTGATCGGTTGCGGCGGAATCGGATTGAGCGCCATCCAAGGCGCCCGTCTGAGCGGGGCATCTCGCATCATTGCCGTGGACACCAGCGCCGACAAGCTCCCCATCGCCGCCCTCATGGGCGCCACCGACGTCATCGACGCCAGCGACACCAACGCCGTGACCGGCATCCTCGAACTCACCGGCGGCGGGGTAGACCACTGCCTGGAAGCCGTCGGCGGCGCCGTGACCGCAGCCGCGGCTCTGGAAACGCTGACCGTCGGCGGCACCGCCACCATCATCGGGCTGATGCCGGCCGGCAAAACCTTCCCCGTACAGGGACGGCTGCTGCTCGATGACCGGACCTTGCAGGGCTCTTACATGGGTTCGCAGAACTTCCGGGTAGCCATGCCCACCTACGTCGACATGTACCTCGACGGGCGCCTACTGCTCGAGGAGATGGTCAGCTCACGTATTGGCCTGGCCGATATCGACCAGGCCTTCACCGCCATGGAACAGGGCAATACCCTGCGCGACCTGGTCGTGTTCAACCACTGACCAGGGCAACGAAGTGGAGGAACCATGCTCCCAACGGTGCGCCAGGTGTTGTCGACACCGCTGCTGGCAGCCTCAGACCAAGAAATCCTCGCCGGGCAGTCCCACCTGGACCGCCCGGTCCGATGGCTGCATCCCGCCGAGGTCGCCGACATCGCCCATCTGCTACGGGGCGACGAAATCGTCTTGACCACAGGCATTTTCCTGTCTGACAGTGCCAAAGACATAAGCTGGTATGTGCGCTCGTTGGCCGACGCCGGCGTGGCCGGCCTGATCATCGAACTCGGCCGGCGCTGGGCCAACAACCTGCCGCAGGCCCTCATCACCGCATGCGAACATGCTGGCCTCGTTCTGGTCGCCCTGCACCGGGAAGTGCGCTTTGCCGCGGTGGTCGAAGAAGTGGGCGGACGCATACTGGAAGCACGCATCGAAGATCTCACCGCGAGCGAACGCATCCACGAAATCTTTACCCGCCTCGACGTCGACGCCGCCAGGCCCGACGAAATACTTTCCGCGGTAGTGCGATTGGCTGGAGTGCCAGTGGTCCTGGAATCAGCACGGCATCAGATCATCAACTACGACACCGCCGGTCGGCCGACCGCTGAGGTGCTCGCCGACTGGAACCGCCGCTCCCGCGCAGTCACCTTGTCTGGCCGGGTCGGATATGACCGCCATACCGGATGGCTGATGACCGTGGTCGGGTCCCGCGGCGATGATTGGGGACGGTTGGTCCTGATGACCACCACGCTGCCCAGTCGCCGCGACTACGTGCTGGTCGAGCGCGCAGCAGCCACCCTCTCCCTGCACCAGATGCGCGCCCGCGCGCGAGACAGCCTGGAACGGACCACCCACAGCACTCTGCTCACCGAACTACGTGCCGACCGATTCTGCGAGGATCTGCTGTTGCGCTGCGAAGCAGCCAATTTCACGGTCCGCGACCGCTGCTTCGTTGCGGTGGCCCTGCGCCAGAAACTCGACGGTGAACGCGTCAAAAAGCTACCGCTGACAGATATCGCATCAGCGGTCACCACCGCGGCACGCGCCCACCAAACCCCCGCGCTGGTCGGCCTGGACACCGATCATGTCATCGCCCTGCTCAGCGTCCCGGCAATCACCAAGATCGACCCGTTGATGACTGCCCTGGCCAGCGAACTGCGCAAGGTGACGGCGGTGACCATCGCCCGAGGGGAACTGGTGCACCGTCTGCAGGACACCTTCCGCACACTGATCGACGCGCGAACCATCCTGGCCTCCACCGACATCAGCGAGTCCCGCCCCTGGGTGACGCTGGCCGATGTCCATGTCCGCGGGCTGCTTCACCTACTGCGCGACGACGAACGCCTGGAGCTCTACGTCCGCCGCGAACTGGGCGCCCTGCTCGACTACGACCAACAGCGCGGCACCGCGCTGACGACCCTGCTGACGGTCTTCCTCGACACCCGGGGTAGCAAAGCCGATGCCGCTAAGCGGCTCCTGCTCTCGCGCCCGGTGCTCTATGAGCGGCTGGCCAAAATCGAATCGATCCTCGGTGTGGAACTCGATAATCCGCGGATCCGAACCTCGCTGCACGTCGCGGTCATCGCCAAAGCCCTGTTCGACGACGTGTCGGAAAGCCCCGTGCAATCCGACACGGCGTAGGGTTTCCGAGCGCTGCCGCTGCGGTGGACTGGTCTGATGACCAACACCCTTGCCTCTGACGTACTCGCCGTGGGCGATGTCGCGATGCTGATCAACGGAATGCCGTACGAGGCGGCCGCCGGCTGGATCGAAGTGGAAAGCCCCCGCGACGGTACCGTCCTCGGACGCGTCCCTCGCGCCGGAGAAGCCGAGATCGACGCCGCCATACAGGCCGCGCGCTCCGCGCAGCCTGCCTGGAGCGACTTCGCCCCGCGCGCCCGCGGCGCGGTGTTCCGCGCGATCGCCGATGCCCTGGAACCGGAAGTGGAATACTTAGCGCGGCTGTGCTCGGCCGAGAACGGCAACGCGTTGCGCACCCAAACCCGCGGTGAGGCAGCGTTTGTGGTCGACTGCTTCCGCTTCTTCAGCGGCCTGGCCCAAGAAGCCAAAGGCGAGACCATCCCGATCAACCTCGACGTGCTCGATTACTCGCGCCGCGAACCGCTGGGCGTGGTGGGCGCGATCATCCCGTGGAACGCCCCCCTCATGCTCGCCGCCGTCAAGATCGCCCCTGCCTTGCTGATGGGCAACACGATGGTGCTCAAAACTGCCGAAGACGCCCCCTTCGCCGTCCTCAAACTCGCCGAGATCTGCCAACGCCACCTACCCCACGGCGTACTCAACGTTGTCACCGGCTTCGGACCCGAAGCCGGTGAAGCGCTGACCGCACACCCCGGCGTGGACAAGCTGTCGTTCACCGGGTCCACGGCCGTCGGTCGGCGCATTATGACCAAGGCCGCAGATCGCATCGTTCCGGTCTCCCTGGAACTCGGCGGCAAAAACCCGCAGATCGTCTACCCCGACTCTGATGACGACGACGTCGTCAACGGAGTGGTCAGCGCCATGCGCTTCTTCCGCCAAGGCCAGTCCTGCACCGCCGGATCGCGGTTGTTCCTGCACCGCTCCATCGCCGACTCGTTCACCGACAAACTGCTCGCCGCGATCGCGCAGTTCCGCGTCGGCGACCCGCTCGATGAGACCTCTGACATCGGCTCCATCGTCAATCGCAAACAGTACGAACGGGTTTGCGGGTTCATCGCCGAGGGCATCGACCAGCCCGGCGCCACCCTGCTGGCCGGCGGACTGCCCGACGGCGGCCAGCACGGCTTCTATGTGCAGCCAACGGTGTTCGCCGACGTGCAAAACTCCTGGCGCATCGCCCGCGAGGAAATCTTCGGCCCGGTCCTGTGCATCATCCCGTGGGACGACGAAGACGACGTGATCGCCATGGCCAACGACTCCCACTACGGCCTATCCGCGTTCATCTGGTCCAAAGGCATCGCGACCGCACTGCGCACCGCGCACCGCCTGCAAGCAGGCTGGGTCCAGATCAACCAGGGCGGCGGACAAGCTCTCGGCCAGTCCTACGGTGGAGTCAAACAAAGCGGAATCGGCGCCGAATTCTCGCTCGAAGGCATGCTCGACAGCTACACCCGGCGCAAGCACATCTCAGTCAGGATCGCCCAGTGACGACAGCCACCACATCGGCACCCATCGGTCCGCTCGATGGCCTTGTCGTACTCGATCTTTCGCGTGCCGTTGCCGGCCCGATGGCAGCAATGATCCTCGGCGATCTTGGCGCCCGAGTCATCAAGATCGAAACCCCAGAATGCGGCGATGACTCCCGCGGGTTTGGGCCACCGTTCGTCGGAGCCCCCGAAGACCGCCAGTCCACCTACTTCATGTCGGTCAACCGCAATAAGGAATCCGTCGAGCTCGACCTCAAATCCGACGCCGGCGCCCAGGCACTGCGCGAACTGATCGTCCGCGCCGACGTCCTGATCGAGAACTTCCGTCCCGGAGCCCTCGACCGGCTCGGCTTCTCACCGACGGTACTCAACGATCTCAACCCGCGCCTGGTGATCCTGTCGATCTCAGGATTCGGGCACGACGGCCCCGAAGGCGGCCGGCCGGGTTATGACCAAATAGCCCAGGGCGAAACAGGACTGATGGCAGTCACCGGAGACAGTCCTGAACACCCGACCCGCATCGGCGTGGCCGTCACCGATGTCCTGGCCGGTGTCCACGGCGCTGTCGGCGCCCTGGCGGCACTGTTTGACCGGCAACGCGGCGCTGACGGATCCGTCGTGCGGACCTCGCTGCTAGCTGCCGGGGTCAGCGCCCACACCTTCGTCGGATCGAAGTGGACTGTGGCCGGTGAAGTCGCCGTCCCGACTGGCAATCACCACCCGTCGATTGCCCCCTACGGCAGCTTCGCCTGCCGCGATGGTCACGTGCTCATCGCCTGCGGCAGTGAACCGATCTGGCGGCGCCTACAACCACTGGTCGACGGCGCCGACGACGATCGATTCGACAACAATGCTGCCCGGGTCGCCCACCGCAACGAACTCACCGCGCTCATCAAACAGGCCTTCAGCACCAAATCTCGCAAGGAGGTCGTCGCCGCGCTGGCGGCCGCGGGCGTCCCGGCCGGGGTGATCCGCACCATCGACGAGGTCTACACCTGGGAACAGACCCGAAGCCAAGGACTGGTCATCGAAGTTCAAGATCCGCATGCTGGCCGGGTCGAATTACCAGGGCCCGCGGTGCGTATCGAAACCGCCGACGGGCACTCCCTGCTCCGGCGAAACCACAGCGCTCCACCAACACTGGGCCAGCACAACACCGCCATCGCGCATTGGCTGTCCCGTGCAGCGGCCACCAGCACCGACCAGGAACCACAGCCGCCCTGCGGTGACCTCACCGGTCTGGGATCGACACCACTGGTCGTCACGAACCGATCCGTCTGAACGCCGCGACAACGACGTCGGCGTCCCACGGGGCCCTAGCGTGCCACTGGCTGTAATGCGCCCGTGGCGGCATTCCGCTCCGTCCCCAACCACGCCGGCCTAGTTGCTGAATTGTCGCAGGCGTGTTGGTAATTCACTCACCGGTCCCCAGCTCGATGTCCACCTTGATCGTCGGCCACTTCCTGGTCGATGATCCCGACAATCCGGCGGAAGCTCACCTGTGATCCGACAAAATGTCTGTCGTGAGGATCATAGTGATGCGCGACACTTGCCCGTCAAGAAGCCTTTGAACGCCGGAGCGATCCGGCCCCCAGCCAGAGAGAATGTCCATGTCAGAGATCCTTGGAACGCAGATCGACCCAGATAGCGGGTCGCCACGGCTGCGCGGCAACCTCGGCACCGCCGCCATCGTGCTGATGGTGGTCGCCGCAGCCGCACCCCTGACCACATTGAGCGCCAACGTGCCATTGATGCTCACCCTGGGTCAGGGAGTCGGCGCGCCGGTGGGATTCCTCGTCGCCGGGGTGGTGTTCACTCTCTTCGCAGCCGGCTTCGTAGCCATGACTCACTTTGTCACCAAAGCGGGCGCCTTCTACGCCTACATCGAAAAAGGTCTCGGCCGCCGCTTCGGCCTGGCCTCAGCTCTGGTCGCCTACGCCGCCTACAGCTCCACCTTGCTAGCCGTCTACGGCTACCTGGGTGCCACCTTGGCCAACCTCATCTCTGACTACGGCGGCCCACACCTCCCGTGGTGGGCCATGACCGCCATCGTCATCGCCATCACCGGATTCCTGGGCTACCGCCACATCGAAGTCAGCGCGAAAGTCCTCGGAATCTTCCTGGTATCCGAAATCGCCATCGTCGTCATCCTGGACGCCGTCATCTTCGCCCGCGGCGGATCACACGGCCTCACCTTCGACTCCTTCACAACCTCCGGCATCGGCGGCGGGCTGGGGGTGGCGATCTTGTTCGCCCTCTTCGGATTCGTCGGCGTAGAAGCCACCGCCATCTTCCGCGACGAAGCCAAGGACCCTCAAAAAACCATCCGCCGCGCTACCTACTGGGCAGTCGGCATCATCGCCGTCTTCTACGCACTGTCAAGCTGGGCACTCATCGAAGGCAACGGCGGAAACCAAGCCGTCGCCGTCGCCACCACAGACCCGGACAACTTCACCATTAACACCGCCGGGGCATTCCTCGGCGCCATCGGCCGCGACGTCACCCAGGTCCTGCTCACCGTCAGTCTGTTTGCCGCAGCCCTGTCCTTCCACAACATCGCCGCACGCTACAAATTCGTGATCGCCAACCATGGACTGCTCCCCGCCTCCTGGGGTCAAGCCCACCCCCGCCACGACGCACCATCGCGTGCCTCGCTGGTCGTCACCATCATCTCGGTGATCATCATGGGCATTTTCGCTATCCTGCAATTGGATCCACTCCTGGAGATCTTTGGCCCCATGGGCGGAATCGGCATCACCGGACTCGCCTTCCTATGGTTTCTCACCGCGGCCGCCGTAGCCACCTTCTTCGCCCGAAAGGGCGGATACCCCGCCACGGTGGTCGTCGCCGTCGCGGCGGTACTCGTCCTGGCGGCGTGCCTCATCCTCATCGTCAGCAACCTGACCACCATCGTCGGTGGCACCACCACGCTGGCGGTCCTGATGGGACTCGTGCCGGTCGTCTTCTTCCTCGTCGGCTACTTCGCCAGCGCCCGCGTCAGCGACCGCATCGTCGAGAACACTGAAACCCGCTGAAATCCGGCAACAACAACGAGTAGTCCGACCGTGGTGGCGACCTCCCGCCGCCACCACCACAGGGCCACTGAGCCCCCGACGGCCCGCAACTCCCGATCGTGTTCCGTCAACGGTTCCCGCTCCGACGTCAGGTTTTCCACATCGGCGGCGAGGCTGTCGATGTCAGCTGCGTTGTTCGCGCGTGGACAGCTCCTCGGTGAACTGTGCCAGTTCGAGTTTGGCTTTGATCGCGGTGAGGAACCTGGCCGCGTCGGCTCCGTCTATGAGCCGGTGGTCGTAGGTGAGGGACAGGTAGGCCATATCGCGGATATCGACGATCTGATGCCCGTCCTTGTCCAGGGTGACGGTGGCACGAGCTACGACCGCGCCGGTGCCAAGGATGGCGACCTGGGGCTGGTTGATGATGGGAGTGTCGAAGAGGGCGCCCCGGGATCCGGTGTTGGTAACGGTGAACGTACCCGCGGATAGCTCATCGACACTCAGCGTGTTGCTGCGTGCTCGCCCTGCAAGATCCGCAGTGGCAGTGGCGATTTCGTGGATGCGCAAGCCGTCCGCGTTACGGATGACCGGTGCTAGCAGTCCGCGATCGGTATCAACCGCGACATTGAGGTGGACGGCGCCGTGATAGGTGACAGTGCCCGCGCCGGTATCGATCGACGCGTTCAACGCCGGGAAGTCGGCGAGCGTGTCGACCGCTGCGCGCAGGAAGAAATGAGTGAAGGACAGCCGGACCCCGTGCGCGGCGAAGAAAGCGGGCCCGTGCAGCTTGCGCAATTCGTTGACAGACGTGACGTCGACTTCGACGACGGTCGTCAACTGCGCCGAGGTCTGCAGAGAATCAACCATCCGAGTGGCGATCACCGATCGCAGTCGAGTGAGCTTCTCGGTGCGGTCCGGCCGCGGCGCGTGCACGGCGGGCGCAGTGCGATGAGGCGAAAGATCGTGCAGGCGAATGCGACCGTTATGGCCGCTGCCGCGTAGCGCTGAGGTGTCGAGGCCGCGCTGTCTGACGCGAAGGTCTATTAGAGGGCTCAGGTAGAGATTGGGTGCGTGCGCGGCTACTGAGTCATCGGGATGCCCGGACGTGCTGCCGGCCGCGCTCGCGGCGGCGAGGACATCAGACTTGCGGATACGGTTGCCGACGCCGCTGCCCTGGATACTGGTCAGTTCGATGCCGTGCTCTGAGGCCAGCCGACGTACCAACGGTGTTACGTAAGGCTTTTCGGAATCTGTCGGGTTTTGGATGGCGGTAGAGGTGTTGGCCTCACTCGCGCTCTGATCCGACGTGCTCGGAGTGTTGTCGTCGGCGCCAACGGGGGTGTCGTCGATGAACGCGAGGGTAGCGCCGACGGGGAGCGTCTGTCCTTCGTCAGGCACGATGTCGATGAGACGGCCTGAAGCTGGGGCGCTGACCTCGGTATCGACTTTGTCAGTGGACACTTCAAGCAATGGTTCGCCTTCTTCGACGAGGTCACCGGGGAAGCGCAGCCATCGGCTGACGAGGGCTTCACTAACGCTCTCTCCGAGATCGGGCAAGGTCACTGCAACCGGCATGAACTGTTCCTTGTGTTGGGTGGTGGAGAGGTGAATCGGCCGACCGCAGCAGGTGACGGGTGGCACCGGACTGCGGCTTCGGTGAGGGATCAATGCGATGCGCGTCCCGCATAGCTGCGATGCGTGCGCAGGTTGGACACGTGTGGCGGCAGGAGACGGCTCCGCTCGGTTTCGGATAGTCCGCCCCAGGTGCCGAACGCTTCGACATAGGCCAGTGAGTGATGTCGGCACGAGTCGATGACCGGGCACTGCGCGCAGACCTGTTTGGCCAATTGCTCACGACGCGTGCGTGCCACGCCGCGTTCGCCCTCGGGGTGGAAGAACAGCGACGGATCCTCAGCGCGGCAGCGGGCGCGAAGCCGCCATTCCCATCGGTCATGCCCGGTCACATGTTCGCCGATCTTCCGGAACTGTCTTGGCGCGGTAGTGCGCCGCTTTCCGGCACCTGGGCGCACAACCACGCGGCGCTGACCATCTCGTTGGCGTCTCTGTTGCAGGCTCAGACGTGTGCTGGTGTCACCAGTTTGCGTGCAGCGTCGACGATGTCGGCGGCGCGTGGCAATACCGCGGCTTGCAGGACGGGCGCTGAGGGCATGCGTAGATCGTTGAGGCCTATCCGGGAAACCGGCGCGGCCAGGATGTCGAAATGCCGTTCGGTGATGTGGGCGGCAATCTCGGCACCGAAACCTGCGGTGAGATTGGCTTCGTGTGCGACCACGACACGTCCGCCGGCGGCGCGCACGACGTCCGCGATCGCTGCGTCGTCGAGGGGACGCAACCACCTCAGATCGAGCACGGACGCGTGAATGCCGTTGAGCGCTAGATCATCAGCAGCCGAGAGCGCTTCGTGCAGCATGGAGCCCCAGGTGATGATCGCCAGATCGGAGCCGTCACGGTGCTTGCGTGCGCCGGCCGCTGCCTGCACCTCGCCACCGGCTGTCACCGATCCCGTTTCTTGGTAGAGGCTGCGGTGTTCGATGAGGATTGTCGGGTCGGGGTCGGCGATGGCTGCGCGGGTCATGGAATATGCGTCCTGGGCGGTGGCGGGCAAGCCGACCTTGATGCCCGGGATGTGCGCCAGAATGGCCTCGATGCTCTGCGAGTGCTGAGCGCACGATCCGGGCGTGACACCTTGCTGCATGCGCACGACCATCGGGGCGGTGAGCCGTGAGCGGCTGACGTACCGCACATTGGCTGCTTGGTTGATGATCTGATCGAGCGCGACGAAGAGAAAGTCGGCCCACATGATTTCCACGACCGGGCGCATCCCCTCCATGGCCGCGCCAACAGCGGCGCCCAGGATCGCCGCTTCGGCGATCGGAGTGTCGAAGATGCGACGCTCTCCGTAGTCTTTCTGCAGACCGCGAGTCACGCCGAAGATGCCGCCGGCAAATCCGACGTCTTCGCCCCAGATGGCGACCTCGGGGCGGTTGTCCATCTCCGTGCGCAGTGCGAGGTTGATTGCCCGCAAGTAGCTGAGCTCTTTGGCCGGTTCCACTGGGCTTGTCGGCCTTGTGTCGCTGGTTGTGTCGGGTGCCAGCACGTGCGTGTAGACGTCGGCGACGACGGGGTCCGGCGCGGTTCGTACACGCTGGGCGATGGAGTCGATGAGTTTGTAGACCTGCTCGTCGATATCGTCGATCTCATCCTCGGTCAGTGCGCCTTCGTCGAGGGCACGCAGGATCAGTCGGGGGAGTGGGTCAGCGGCTCGGGCGGCGTCAGCGTCCGCCTCGGGGCGGTAGTGCTGGATGTCCTTGTTGTAATGTCCCGACAGTCGGGAGGTCTTGCATTCCAGAAGAATTGGGCCCTCGCCGGATCGGCACTTCGCCGCGGCCGCCCCGACCGCCTCGTACACCGCGAAGGGGTCGTTGCCGTCCACGACGTGGCTTTCGATGCCGAGCCCGTGGCTGCGCTCGGCCAGATCGGGCACCCGGTTGATTCCGGAAATGGCGGTCATCTCGGCCCAGCCGTTGTTCTCGCACAAGAAAATGACCGGCAGATTGCGTGCCGCAGCAAAGATCATGCCTTCGGTCGTCGCGCCCTGATTCATGGCGCCATCGCCGACCGAGGTCACCACGACGCGATTGGTACCCAGGTACTGGGAGGCCAACGCCACTCCATCAGCGATCGGAACGCCGGCTCCGACAATGGAGTTCTCACCGAGGAATCCGTGGTCGGGATCGCTCAGCAAGGGGGAGCCGGCTCGGCCGCCGTTAACTCCGTTGCCGCGCTGCGCAATTTCGGCCATCAATGCTTCTGGGTCGGTGCCGCACGCCAAGGCCCAGCCGTGTCCTCGATAGGTCGACAGCACCCGATCTTGTTCCTGCAGAGCAGCAAGGGCTCCGACGGGAATGGCCTCCTGGCCAAGGCACAGATGGATTGAACCAGCGATGACGCCTTCACGGCCGAGATCGAGGATCTGTTCTTCGAACCGGCGGATGAGGGCCATCTGCCGATAGGCCTGCGCCGCAGAAAAAGGATGAGTACTCACAGTGGACTCCTGGGTGGTCGGTTCGGCCCGTTCTGGGCCGGCGGTTTCAGGCGAAGGTCAAGATGGCTCGACCGCGGACCCGGCCGTTGGCGAGGTCGGCGACGGCCTGGTTGATGTCCTGCAGTGCGTAGCGGTCGGTCACCAGCGCCTGCACGTCGATGTCACCGGCTTCGCACCATTGCGCCAGCATGGGAATCTCGCTGCCGATATCGGCCGGCACACCGAGGCTGGCCGTGGCTGTCTTCTGCCCGATCAGAAGGTCGCGCGCGGAAATGCCGACACCGGGGGCCGGCACGCCGACCACCACCAGCTGTCCACCCCGTGAGCTTCCGAGGATGCCGCGACGAACGGCCGACAACGCGGTATCTAACGTCGATTGCTTTGCGACGCAGTCGAAAACGAAATCGGCACCAGCGGGCTGGTCCGGCCGTGAGGTGAGATCGAGCAGTGCAGGCAGGGGATCGCTGTCGGCGGCGTTGACGGTGTGCGTCGCGCCGAAATCGCGGGCGAGGGCGAGCTTGTCCTGCGAGACATCGACGGCCACGATAAGCCCGGCCCGCGACCGGCGCGCCGCAGCGATCGCAGAAAGCCCGACGCCGCCTGCGCCCCAAACGATCACGCTGGCTCCGGCGGGCACCTGGGCCGTGCGCACCACCGCCGAAGCGCCAGTGAGCACAGCGCATCCCAGAACCGCTGCCGCGTCACTGGCCACGGCGTCGCTGATCCGCACGGCGTATCGCTGATCGACCAGGCTGTGGGTGCCCCAGGTGAACACCATTTCGTCGGTGGTGGCGTATTCACCGTTGCGCAGCGTCGCCCCAGCGCGCCAGGGGCTGCCCTGGCCCGGTCGCGGGACCCATGACACCGAGACCGCATCGCCAGGTTCGACGGCTACGACATCGGGGCCGACTGCCTCGACGATGCCGCATGCCTCATGGCCAAGAAAGTACGTCGTATCGCGGCGGGCACGGATCTCGTGTAACTGGCTGTGACAAACACCGGCGCCCAAGTTGCGGATCAGTACCTGACCCGGTCCTGGGTCAGGCAGATCGACGGTTTCGATGGCCAGGTCATTCGTGCCTGCGCGCAGCACGGCCGCGTGGGCTTCAGTGGGCATGTTCGGTGTCCCATCCCTTGGTGATGGCGGAATGCGGCCGAGATGCCGCCGCTCATCAGGCAGACTAGCATCGCATCAACATAAGATGTAATACATAAAATAGTGATGCCACAACGGTGCTGGAGTGGATAGCTGGGCGTTCCAATGCATCACTATTTTATGTCTTCCATAGCATTGTGAGGCGGTGATAGTGTGCCTGCTCACACCGCCGGATATCGTTTCGGTTGGCACTATCAGGTGAGGAAATAAACATGGTCACCGCCGGTCAAACATCGACGTCGTCACCACCGCGCAAGCTCATGGGCACGATGACCCTGGCCCTCATGGTGGTGGCGATGGCCTCGCCGGTCGGGGTGGTGGTGGGAACAGTTCCCCTCATGCTCGGTGTCGGTAACGGCATCGGCACACCGGGCGCCTTCGTTCTCGTCGGAGTTGTGCTGGTGATCTTCGCGTTCGGGTATGCAGCGATCGCGCAGGCCCTGCCCGCCGCCGGAGGCTTCTTCGGCTTCATCCGCGCCGGACTCGGAACCCGCGCCGGCGTTGCAGCAGGATTCGTCGCCACCACCGCTTACGCCGTCATCACAGTTTTCGTCGCCGCCCTGCTGTCCTATTTTGTGAGCACCTTTTTCCGCACGCGGCTCGGCCTTGGCTTGGACTGGTCCCTATGGGCGGTCGGGTTCGTCGCGATCGCCGCGGTGTTGATGTTCTTCGGCGTGAAGGAAAGTGCACTAGTCACCGCATGTTTTCTGACTGTCGAATTCATCATTCTCGGTGCGTTGGCCATCGCCGTGGTGATCCGGCAGGGCCCGTCTGCATTTCCCTTGGCCAGCTTCTCGCCGGCCCAGATCTTCAGCGGATCTCCTGGATTCGCGCTCGCGCTGGCGTTTTTGTGTTTCGTCGGCTTCGAGGTCACCGCGGTGTTTACCAACCACGTCCGGCGCCCGGAGAAAACCATCGGCCGTGCCACCATGATCGGTGTCATCATCTTGTTCACTGTCTTTGCGACCGGTGCCTGGGTGGTCTTGGCGGGCGTGGGTGCGGACAAAGCGATCACCATCGCCCAGGGGCCTGATTCGGGACAGTTGGTACCCATGGTCGCCAGCGCCAACCTCGGGTCGTGGATGGGCCTGACTTTCGAAATCGTCCTGATGACGAGCCTTTTCGCCACATTGATCGTGGTATTCAACACCACGGCGCAGTACGCCCTGAACATGTCGCGCACGCTGGCGCCCTCGTGGCGTCTGGCCCGGGTTCATCCGAAGCACGGCTCGCCGGCCAATGCTGGCATCACGCTGGCCGTCATCCTGGCCGCGGTCCTGATCGGGTGCCGCATCGCTCAACTAGATCCGTACCTGCAGGTGGCGGCGATCCTCGGAGTGCTGGGCTCGGTGGCGATCTTCGCCCTCGAGATCATGTGCGCGGTGGCCATCTTCGTCTTCTTCAGACGGAGCCATGACCGCCGGTGGTGGACGACCACCCTGTCGCCGCTAACCGCGGCGATCGCCCTCATCGTGTTCCTGGCGATCGTGCTGAGCAACTTCGCCGGACTGACAGGTTCCACGTCGGCGATCGTGGCGTGGTCACCGCTGATCTATGTCGTGGTCGCTGTCATCGGATGGTTTGTCGGGACGACGCATCCCGGCACGGGTGAAGATGGACTTCACCCCGCGTCCGAGGAGACGGCCACTGACAGCCACGTGAAGGAGTCCACCGATGCCCAGTAACAGCACTGACTACGCCCATCGGCAGAACGGCGTAGCGCCTGTTGGCACCCAAGCGCGACGGGAGGCTGCGGAGAAACTTGAGCAGTGGAAGACCCGTCGGGTGCGGGTCGAGTTCATCGACACCGACGGTCGGCTACGCGGCAAATACGTCACTGTGGACAAGGCGTTGTCGCTGGGCGGCATCGGGCTTCCCGAGTTCTTCTACGCGCTGAGCGTCGATGACGGCGCCTACGACGTCCCGATCGCCACCCCCGATCACGGGTTCCCCGACTTCTTCGCGCTGCCGGACTGGTCGACGCTGCGCCAAGCTCCGCTGGAAGACGGTGTGGCAGCGGTCATCTGCGATGTTCAGACTAAAGCCGGTCAGCCGGTGCAGTTCGACGGTCGCTCCGCGCTGCGGCGCACCTGTACCCGATTGGCTGAGGCGGGATTCGACGCCCTGATCGGGGTCGAGTTGGAGTTCTATCTCTATCGCGTCGAAGATGCCCAGACCGCCCGCCCCGAACAGCTGCCTGGCCGTTTACGTCCGGTAGGGCACACCCGCCAGACCCTCAGCGTCCATCGCTGGCCCGATCATGGCGAGTTCATCACCGAACTCGATGCTGTCCTGTGCGCCTACGGCATCGAAGTCGAAGCATTCTCCACTGAACTCGGCTACGGGATGCTGGAAGCCGCGTTGTCGCCGGTGCCGCCACTGCAGGCTGCCGACAACGCCGCGCGTTTCAAACAGGCCTGCAAGGACGTAGCGCGACGCCACGGCATGATCGCCAGCTTCGTGGCCAAGCCCGATATGCAGCAGGAAGGCGTCGGCGCCCACTTGCATCAGAGCTTGTTGCGGGACGGCAGCAACGTCTTCTGCCCCGAGGACGGCACAAGTACAGGAATGTCGGAGTTGTTCCGTCACTACGTGGGCGGCGTTGTGGCCACCGCCGGCGAAGTGTCGGTCTTCCAATGCCCGTACGCGAACTCCTACCGCAGGCTCGACCCGAAGTTCTTCGCGCCGGTCAACATCAGTTGGGGTATCGACAACCGGGCGGCGTGCCTGCGGGTCATCACCGACTCGCGGTCGGCGACCCGGCTGGAGCACCGCCGCGGCGGAGCCGACTTCCACCCCTACCTGTCGATCGCAGCCAGCCTCGATGGGGGTCTGCACGGCATTCTGCATCGCATCGAGCCTCCGCAGGCGTCGACGGGCGCGGCTTACGCCGACACCCAAGCTCGTCTTTTTCCCGCCACACTTCGGGAAGCTGCTGCGGCGCTCGATAATTCGGCATTGGCGCGACTGTGGTACGGCGACGACTTCGTCGATCACTATGCCGCGTCACGCGTGTCGGAGGCGTCCACGTATGAGTCCCTGCGCGACGGATACGTCCCTGAGTGGGAGCTCGCGCGCTACCTCGAAGTGACCTAGTGCCTGCAGCGTCGCGGGCCACCAATCAGTAAGGAATATCGTGCAACCAACCGAATCGTCGTGCACTGTCGTCTCGTCGGGGACGGCGCTGTGAAGCCCCTGATCGGCATCACCGGGCGCCGCCTGGCGGCCGGCAGTGTGCACAGCTATCACCCGCGGTTCCAGGATCTTCACCTGGATGTCTACTGGTCCGACAATGGGCGCCGGGTCCACGAGGCCGGCGGTATTCCGGTCCTGCTGCCGTTCGAATCGGCCGAGTCCGGCGTCATCGACCGACTCGACGGACTTCTCATCACCGGCGGCCAAGACGTTCACCCCGATCTATGGGGCGGCGATCCCAGCATTGTTGATGCGCAGGCGGATCCACGTCGCGATGCCAACGTCCACGACTATGAACGCGACGTCTACGAGATTGCGCTCATTCGTGCCGCCGTGCGGCGCCACCTCCCCGTGCTCGGAATATGTCGCGGAAACCAGGTGCTCAACATCGCGCTGGGCGGCACCCTCGTCGCGGATGTGCCGATCGACACCATCGTCCACGCCGCCGAGGAACCGCCGCCGACTCCCGGGCACGACAATCACATCGTGTCATTCGTCGATTCTTCCCTCGCGCGGTCCATCTACGGTCCGTCGGCGCGGACGAACTCACTGCATCATCAGGCCGTGAAAGACTGTGGGACTGGGCTTATCGCCTCCGGTCGCACCGCAGACGGAAGTATCGAAGCCATTGAAATGCCTGGGCAGCCGGTACTGGGCGTGCAATGGCACCCCGAGTGGCATATGACGCTGGACCCGGTGTTCGTGTGGCTGATCGACGCCGCACGCACGTATCGCGGATCCAACCCGGCCGGTAACACTCTGGAACCCGCCACATCGGAAACGGGATAAAAACCAGGTGCCCGGCGTCGAAGGGATTAGTACTCGGCGCCGGGCACATCGACCCTGACCATCAGAACGGCCGCACCCCGTCCTTCGGGATCGATCTCGTCCAGGGCCGGCCCGGCGGTGATGAACAGACTCCTGCCGTCGGCGCCGCCGAGAACCGCCGAGTAGGCGGTGTAAGGGCCCGTGTCGATGTGATCGACGATCTGTCCGCCCTCGGCCAGACACCACACGCCAGAACCGGCGGCATCGGCCACCCACAAGTGTCCGGCCGCATTCAGGGTGATGCCATCGGTAATCATCAGGACATGTTTCCGCGCCTCAGATACTGTCGCGGCGATTCTCGGTCGTCCGAAGTTAGCCCACAGCCGGCGATTTCGCAGTGAGCCGTCAGCGCTCACGTCCCATGCGCTGATTCGGCCGGCGAACGATTCAGCGAGTAAAAGCTCTCGGCCATCGGGGGAGACGACGACACCGTTGGGGGTCACCACATCGGTGGCGGCGACTGTCACTGTGCCGTCGGGGTCACAACGCACCAGCACGGTGGGTTGCAGCGGTTGCAGCGGGCCATCGTTGCCGATGTACGCCCGCCCTGCGGCGTCCACCCACATGTCATTGGCCAGCCCCGGACAGTACTCGCCCAGCTCGGCCACCACTTCCAGCGAGCCTTCGCGCAGCCGTAGCAGCCGGCGCTCGATCATGGATACGACGAGGAGCTCGCCCGCCGGGGTAAAGCCCAAACCCGAAGGCTGGCCGGGTACCACGCACACTGTCTGGAAGCCAGATTCGTCCCAGCGGTGTACCTGATGCGTGTAGAAGTCCGAAAACCACAGCGCGCCTTCATGCCAGCGCGGTGCCTCTGTGAAAGAGAAACCATCACCGATGATCTCGAACATGAGCCTCGTGTCCTTGTGTCAATCGGCCATGAACGATGCTGACCGGACGACGTTGCGGGTAACCGCTTCAGGCCGGTACACCACGCCCAATCCCGGCGCGGTAGGGGCCAGGAACCGGCCATCAACCACCGCAGGCTCGGCGTAGTGAAGGAATCGATCGACGAAATCGAAGTCGTCGTTTGGCGGAAACATCTCCACCGGGCTCTCGGTCTGCATCACCATGGCGGCGTGGCGATGAGTCTCGGGGTAAACATGAAGAGAAACAGGTACATTGGCGCGTGCCGCGAGGTCGCTGACGCCGCTGAGGCCGCCCACGGTCGTCGAGTCTGCACGCAGGACGTCGACGGCCGATTGGTTCAGCAATTGATGAAGCTCACCCGGCGATGCCTCGTCGCCCGCGGCGATCGGCAGTGGAGCCGATGCGCGCAGTGCTGCCATATCTGCTGCAGCGCAGGAGGGTAGGGGATCTTCAACCCAAGTGACACCGTAGGGCTGCCAGCTGCCGATGGCGTCGGCGATCTCGGAAACGTCGCGCCCGGCGAATCCCAGATCGAGCACGACAGCGAGTTCGTCGGCGGGTACGAGGTCTCGGATCGCGCGGAGCAAACGCGTTGTTGAATCGTCGTGAAAACTCGCGGCAATCTTGATTGATCGAAAGCCCTTGTCCCGCCACTGCACGAGGCGGCGCGCCATCACCTGATCACTTTCGCCGTCCCGGCGGTAACCGGCCACCAGCAGCGCGGGCTGGGATGAACTGGTGCGTCCCAGTAGTTCCCAAGTGGGTACTTGTCGAAGCTGCCCGGCGAGGTCCCAGGCGCAGTTGTCCAGGACGGCCTGCGCCCGTTGCTCGGCAGAGGTCCCCCGAGCGCGCTCCTCTCGGGCGAACAGGCTCGTCAGATTCCTGCCGAGGACGTACTGCGTAACCGATTCTGCTGCTGCCCCAATGGGCTGACCCCGGGTGAGCACATAGCCGGTGCCGACGATTCCGTTCTCCAGCGTGACCTGCATGACGAGATATTCCCTCGTCGCGATTTTGCGGCCAGCCAGCGCCAACGGGGGGTCCATCTCAAAGCGAAGCTCATCGATCCGGGTGCTCGCCACCCGAATATCCAGGAGTGCCTCGTCGATGATCACCAGTCAGCGATCCACCACGTAGGCGGTGGCTTCGATCTCGACCAACAGATCCGGGTGCAGGAACTCGAGACCCCCGACACAGGAACTGGTGGGCAGATGTTCACCAAATACCTCTGCATGCGCCCGGCCGGCCTCGCGCCAGTCCTCGATATTGCGGACGAACACCCGAGTGCGCACGATATCCGCCTTCGTGCCACCGAGTTCCTCGACTGCGGCGAGTACGACCGACAATGCGTACGCGGTTTGAGCGTAGAGGTCGCCGACGCCTTCGATGGTGCCGTCTGGCTTGCCCGCTGTGGTCCCACCGACCTCAATCAACGGCCCGATACGGGTGGCTCGCGAATACGCCCACTGCGCCACCCACGGCGCCTTGGCGACGACTCGTCTCATTGTGCAAGCTCCTTCGCTGAATCCTTGGTGATGTTGAATCCGCCATCGACAGGTACGACCGTGCCTGTCATGAACGAAGATTGATCGGACAACAAGAAAGTGATGACCGCGGCGATCTCGGCGGCATCGGCGACGCGACCGAGAGCGTGACGGTCGGCCACCTCTTCGAGTGGTTTGACTCCTGCGGGACGTCGACCTTCTGCCATCAGAGGAGAGTCGACTGATCCCGGCGCGACGGCGTTGACGCGGATATCCCACCGCGCCCATTCCACCGCCAGAGTGCGTGTCAACGCCTCCACGCTGGCCTTGGCGATGGGATAGGGCAGCCGGCCGGGCCAACCGAAAGTGGACGCCACCGAACTCACGTTGACAATCGCGCCGGGGGTTCCAGCCGAGATCCACGACTGGGCGGCAGCTTGCGCGGTGAAGAGCGATCCAGCGACGTGGACGTCGAACAAGCGATGCAGGTCCGCCAACGTGAGATCAAGGCTCGGCTTGGCCAAGAGCGTGCCGGCGCAGTTGACAACCCCGGCGATCGGCCCAGATTCAGTGACCGTGCGCACCGCAGCTGCCACTGCATCGCGGTCAGATACATTGCACGACAAGATAATAAGACGCTGTTCCCCGTACTGCCGAGTAAGGGCCTCGATGACACCCGGGTCCGGGTTCAGGTCCAGGACAGCGCAGCTGTCCGCACCACCGTCGAGGAGTGTCCTGACAGTCGCAAGGCCGATGCCACTGGCACCGCCTGTCACGAGCACTGTCCCATGGCCTGCACCAATTGACATATCCACTCTCTTTCGCGGTGGGCGCTTCCAAGCGCCTCCTGGACCAGAAGCGAGCTGGTCGCCAAACATGGGTCGCGCGGCGGTGAGCCGAACCAGCGCACGGTCGCCGTGATTCGGTGCTTCCTGAACGCTACCGCGACACTACCCATACGTAGTACTGTGATGCAATACATCAAATAAAGATAATAAAGACGAACGCGGCGTCGCTGCCGACGTTGGGAGCTGTATCAGAATGTTACGGTCAACGTAAGATAATTCGAGAGATGGGGTGACGGTGGCTGAGGGAGAGTACAGAATTCAGTCCTTGGCGCGAGGGCTTGCGATCGTGTCCGAAATCGCGATCAGCGACGGCGAGCTGACAGCGGCCGAGCTGAGCCGCCGGATCGGCGTCTCGACGCAAACCACGTACCACCTCCTGCATACGCTCCGCCAAATCGGTTACGTGGAACAGGATTCGAGTCAACGCTATCGACTCGGCAGGGCGATCCCTGCGCTCATCGACGGATACAAGAGGCAGTTCTCGCCGCCCGAGGCGGTGATCAGGCTGCTGCGCAAGCTCAAAGACGCAACGGGTGAGACCTGTTCTCTGTCGGCGTGGTCAGGAGATGATGTCGAGCTCATCGCGCAGGAGCCAGGTGACCATACGATTCGCGTGGCTGACATCCAGGTCGGTCAGCGAGGTGCGCTGCATGCCCGCGCAGCGGGAAAGATTCTGCTGGCACGGGCGGACCCGGAGAAACGCCAACGGGCCCTGGACAACCTGACCCTGAAGAAGTTCACCGAACACACCATTACTCGGCGCGCCAAGCTGGAACAGGAACTGGCGCGCGCCGCTGACAACGGGTGGGCGATGGACGACGAGGAATTCAGTGTTGGACTCACCTGTGTGGCCGCCTGCCTCGATCACAACGGAACCGACTTCGCCCTGGCGATCCTTGCTCCGACAGATCGCTTGAAGGAAAACTCAGATGACTACCTGGCCGCACTTCTCGACGTGACGAGTGGTCAAGGATCCAGACGAAATGGGTAACGGACCGCGCAGCGCGGTCATCACCGGCGCCGCCTCTGGTATCGGCCTGGCGACCGCCATGCGACTCGCCTCAGACGGTTGGGCGCTGGCGTGTGTCGACATGAACGAGCCTGCCCTGCATCGGCTGACTGAACAGTTGGCGGCCGGCGGTCACCCGGCGGTTGCCATACCGGGCGATGTCTCTGACAGAACAATCCACCAACAAGCATGCGCCGCGGCGAGTGAGCTCGCACCGCTCGGCGCCTGGGTAGGTGTCGCCGGGGTGGCCAGCGACTTCGAACTCACCACCGCGTCCGAAGCGGACATCCGAACGATGATCGACATCAATCAGCTGGGGATGCTCTGGGGTGCAATCGAAGCCCTCCGGGTATGGGAAACGACTGGCAAATCCGGCGCGATAGTCGTCACGTCTTCTGTGCACGCTCGGCATGCAGCGTCGGGCTCTGGTGTTTACGAGATGACCAAGGCGGCGATCGAGGCACTCATCCGCAACATCGCAGTCACGTACGGCGGCAGGGGAATTCGAGCTGTCGCGGTGGCGCCCGGAGCCATCTCTACGCCGGCGCTCCAGGCGTCTTTCGCGACTGCTGCAAATCCTGAGGCTGCGCGGATTCGCCTAGAACGACAGGCCCCGCTGAATCGGCTCGGTGAGACGGACGAAGTCGCAGCCGCGATAGCGTTTCTCGTCTCACCAGATGCCGCCTACATATCAGGCACGACGCTGACGGTGGACGGAGCAATGTCCTCAGTCCTCATACTGCCCGCGACAGACCCGGACGCAGTCCGTGCGCGTTGAGCATGCGGCGTCACGTGTCTCTCAGGCCCTCGCTCTTTCACCCCTTAATCGCGACAGTTGGGCACAAGATTTGGGAACAAAGGCTCTGCGAAACCCCCTATGAGAGTTGGGATCGAGCGCTACCGCCCGGAGGCCAATTGATCTGTGCCCAACAGCCGCTACGTCCTTGCCATCTCCGGTGATTCGAACGCCAACGTTGGGAGCAGAAGCCACTGCTCGGGCGCCGACCGGATGAGATCTTCCAACATCTCGATTGCTATTTCTGCGACCGCGTCGAGATCCGGTGTTGTTGTGGGCGATTCGATCTGAATAGCTTCGGCATACTCGACCCTGACCTCGGTGTCAGTGACTCGCCTACATACCGCTGGCAGGAGCATTGTGCCATGGCGGGCAGCGAGGCGGAGCCATCCCGTCGACATCGCCCGTGCACGGCCGAACAGACACACCTGCTGTGTGGAAACGTCTCTGTAGGCGAAATCGGCATATGTGCAGTAGATTCCACCGCGATCCAGTGTGCTCTCGATCTGCTGCCTGACGCGGCCGCGTCGTGGATCGGCGACGTCGATGCGGGGTTGTGGAACGTCGTCGGCGAATACCTCGTGTCCAAAGACGATAGCTTCTCGTTGTTCGGCCAGAGTGTTCACAACCGAAAGAGCATCTGCCATCGGCAGCGTCATCGGAGCGACTAAGACCGTGGGTCGCCCGAGCGTTTCGTTTCTGTACGTGTCGCCAGTCATTGTGAGGGTGAGTGCGTCGGCCCGGTCGCCGAGTGCCTCTCGCTTGGCGCACCACAGCCGGTGGTGGTACCAATCCTCAAGGTTGGCGTTCACCAGTTGGGCAGCTTCCCGCATCTTTACCCCATCGCGGTAGCCGTCCTCAGCTAACAAACGTCGTGCGACGGTGGCGATATCCATCGATGCCAGCAATTCGCGACCTGTCGGATCCTCAATCAGGGTGCTCAGCGACGTTTCCAGGCTACGAGGCATCAGTGGAAATCGTTGATAGGTAACGGCGCAGCGGCCCACCAGGTACAACCAGCTGGTCGGCAATGCGGTCGAAGGCGTTGAGTGCCAGTGCGCATTCAAGATCTGGGATGGCATTCAAGTGAGGTGCGCGCGCCAGGCAGCCGCCGCCGCACACGCCCCACCACACGCATTCGGCGCAACGTGTCGAGCACAGGTCGCGCCCACGAATCGAATTGGCCGTTGAGGACTTTCGTGCGTCATCAAGAGAGTCGGTACCCATTTTGCCGAGCCCAGCCAGTGGGCCACGGGTGTCGATACAGTCGCACGCCTCGATGGTGCCGTCGGCGGATATCGAGAGTAGGTCTCGACCTGCGCCGCATTCAGGTCGCATGCACATGTTCGTACCGGGACCGTGAAGGAAATTGTCCGTGTACTTCACGATGGGGCGCACTGGGAATCCCTCGAATTCGCCATGCAAGACAGCGTCGAAGAGTTCGTTCCAGGCCGCGACCAACACAGCTGGGTCGGGTGCCAGTTCTTCGGCTGCCTGCCGGCCCCGACCGATTGGTTGAAAGAGCGACCACTCCCACGACGCCATCCCGAGATCACGGAAATGACGGCACACATCTGTCAGCTGGTCCTGGTTGGCGACCGTGATCGTCGACAGGACCCCACACGACTTCACGAAGTCTGGAAATCGAGCTAATGACTGAGCGAAGTCCCGATACGTCCCGCTGCCATTCCGGTAGATCCGCAGACGATCGTGGATTTCGGCAGGGCCATCCACCGATACACCCCAAACAATGTCGTGTTGCCACGAGAAGTCACGGATACGGTCGGACAATCGGGACATGTTGGTTTGGCCGACGAAGCGCAGGCGCTTCTTTTCATCGGCGGCGAGTTCCTCACCCGCCTGGACTATCTCTTCGACACGTGCCCACACCAGCATCGGTTCACCGCCGTGCAGGATGACCTGAAGACTGCTGTCACACAAAGCGAGGCCCTGGCGGATGGCATCCGTAGCGACGTCCACTTCGATAGCAGATCCACCCGCGGTCTCGAAGTCATAGCAATAGGTACACGCATGGTTGCAATGCGCGGTGAGCTTGAGGATGAGTGTGTTCAGGGAATCGAAGTGGCGCTCTGAGCCGACCACTCCGACCTCGTGCTCGATCAGGGTGGTACGCAGATTTCGGATTGGTTCCCGCAACTCGCCGGGCTCGTGCCATCTATCGATTAGCGGCAACAACTTTGCCCAGTCCTGGTTGAGCGCAACCCAGCGGCCTGAGACGCGGTCCATCACGAGGGTGCTTTCGCCGCGCTCCTGGCACCGCAACCGGGAAATGTCCAGTCGGTCCGGTCGGAGTTGCAACTCTACGGATGGAGTCATCCGCCGACGTGGTCGTCGCCCTGAAGCTCGACGACCTGGAAGTGCGACTCCAGATGACCGCGTGCGATGGATTCCGGAAGCACCCCAGGCGTGATGCCGTAATCCTCGGCCACGGGATCGGTGTAATCGTCAATACGCTGGCGTGACCCGCAGCACGCGCGGGTCCACTGCGCCCACACTGTGGTGTCGCCCGCGATCTGTCCGAGCGCCACAGCATTGACACCGACGAAACGATTCTCCCCAGCCAGATCCAACGCACGATCCGCCAATCCAGCGACATGGCGCTCGATCTCTTCCTTCGGCATCTCCGTCACACGCATTGAAGCAGGAGCATTGAGACGAACAACTTTGGCCATTGTGTTACTCCCCGAATGAATGCACGTTCCCCGCGAACTTGTGCTAAGTGCGACCGTACGCCGCACTCTGAAGACAGGCAAGAAGTGATGTTGATTCATATTCGTCGGACTTCGGTAGCGGGCGCGTTACCGAGTGCGGGTCCGAAAACTGCTGGGGCATAGTAGAGTTCGTCGTGATCGCGACGACTCACTGCTCGACGGCATAGGCGACGAGATGCTGATTCGGACCGGCTGTGCGCAATGAACTTTCAGCACGTGGGGTTGATGTATGTAATCGCTACGGAATGTTGAAGGCGACTCGGTCGGCACCGCCCTCGTCGTATTCCTTTGTCTGACGGTACGGTGAGTGGCAGCCCCAAGAATGAGTAGTCTCCTACTCTAATTTTCCGCCGGTCGTCCATGTCGTACTCGATACCGCCCTCGCCGCACTCGATGACGGTGGGTTGAGCAGAATGAGTGTCGGGCCAAGGTGATCGGCGGTACCTGCGTGGCGCTGATCGGTCTGGATTGCGACGAGGCGGCCCGAGTCGCTGCCCGGGTCAGGGCGGGCTCCTTCTCGACGTTGGTATTGCGTCCGTCCTGGTGCTGAACGGTTTAGACGTTGGCGGACACCCCGATCTTGGGGCCGGTGCTGGCGGCGGCCGCGCGTAACGGCGGCTGAAAGTCGTTGCTTATCTTCAATAATGACTCCACGAACGACTCACTCTGCAGCGCACGTGGCCCAATAACGTGTAGAGCCGAGAGTGCCGAGTAGCGCTCCAGTACAGCCGACCGAATACGAGTGGTCAGCTACTCGCGATCGACGCCCGATCGAGGTCGACACTCATCTGTAGATCAACACATCTCGATTGGAAGGAGTAGCACAATGATTGGAACAGTCAGTTATCAGGGGGGACTGTTACAGAGCACGTCCGCCCGCCCGCTCGCGTCGCCGCCTGACCACCCCAGCGACGCTGGCGGCAGGCCGGAAGAGAAACCGCCTGACGTTGAGACGCCCACCGTGCGCCACGCGCTATCACCCAATGAGGTTTGCCAGCGCCAGTGGGCACGCGAAATCGTCGACCGGAACGGCTCGGTCGAGGAGATGGTCTCGGTGGCCATCCAGCGCGTTACTGAGCGCCATACAGAAAATCGCCTCTTGGAGGCGCAAGCGATCATCAACGAGCTCGCGCGCACCGGTGAGCACAGCACAATGCTCCACACGCATGCTGGCGCAGACAAGATCCGCCTGCTGCTCGGGAAGGAGAGCTAGCCATGTCACTCCTCGCTGCTGCCTGGCTCGATAGCGGGCCCAATCTGACTGGCTCGTCTCTATTGACCGGCATAGGGACGAAAGACCGCTACGGCCAGGTAACCAATACAAACCTTGCGGCTAACCACCTTCTCAATTCCGTCGCGTCGGGCCAGATGATCTCGCATGCCTCAGACTTCAATCTGATCCTGTTCTCCAATGGCGACTACACCGGGAACTTTTTCCAGCTGTCTATCGCGCACGATGAGAACGCGACCTACTGGCATACGGGCGCTGCGCAAAGCGCGCTGTTGATTGCGTCGAACAACACCGGAATCGATGAACACCGCGTCAGCCTTCACGATGAGCTGCATGACCAGTGGATCGACTTTCTCGACAAGAAGCTGAAGGGGACGGCGGTATCGCGGGACGTCGACCCGCTGTTGACGTGGCAGATGTTCCCGACGAACGATCAATGGCTCGACCGCAACCAGGTCTACATCCGCATCCACCAGCCCTTGCATGTTCACATGCCGTGGTACTGGCCTGACTACCAGGCTTCGATGGACTACAACGTGGTGCTCTTTATCGACTCTAACCGGCACCTCCGTGCGTGGGTGGCCGACTGGGAGTGCTGGGTCGAAGGCGGCGCCAAGAATGGACAAGTACATAGCCAGCTGGACCCGCAAGTGGCTGCAGGTATGCAGCCGCTTGCGGACCAGCTGAACCAAAGGCTCGCACTTACTGATCTACTCGGGCCTGTCAAGGCGGTCTATTACCTACCCGGCCGGCAGGCAAGTCCTGTCGAGAACAGCGCATTTGGCGGAAACACGGCGGACGATGTGACGATCTGTGTTCAAACGTAAGGTCCCTGTTGCTGGTTTCACTCCTTAATTGCGAGGGACTAGCGTCGCCCTCATGGCTGCGCTGTTCGTCGTCTACGGGTGTGACGGCATGATGGGTCTATGAACGCACGATCAACGAACCGCCCGTTTTGGGCTGTCGGCGCGGTCTTCGGCCTGCTGGTGACACTGCTCATCTGCGGACCGACCGGCGGCGTCGCACAAGCGGCTGTGGCTGCACCGGCGGGCGATGCGCTGTCGGTCGGCGACCCAGACGCGCTGGGGCAGATCGACCTCTACGTGGATCCGATGTGCCCGTACAGCGGCAAGTTCGTGCGGGCGCACGGCGACGAGATCGCCAAACGCGTTGAGGCCGGCACGTTGCGGGTCAACCTGCGATTCGTGGACTTCCTCGACAAGTACTCCGCCAGCGGAACGTACGACAGCCGAGCGATCTACGCGGCGTACGTGGTCGCCGACCAATCGCGATCGAGTGACGTCGCCTGGCGCTTCATAGAGGCGATCTACGCGTCGGACGTCCAGCCCAAGGAGGGTGGGACCACGGACCTGAGTAACGACCAGCTGGCCGACGTGGCCAATCGAGTCGGCGCGCCTCAGCTGGCCCAAGATCTCATCCGGATCGGCCTGCCGATCGGCTTCGATCCGCATGTGGTCGCGGCAAATAATCTTGTTGTTCTGCACCAATTTCCTGAGCCGGGAGTGCCACTGGTGGTGATCAACGACCGGCCGGTCGACGAAGATTCGGACTGGCTGGCTCAGCTGCCCAGCTGAGGCACAGCCCGCCCGAGGAACCCGCAGACCTACATCGCTGACGTGCGCGACATGATCACGGTGCTGCGGGTTCTCCGGCGTCGCTGACTACGACTTCACGATGAAGCCGGCGTCGATGGTCAGTGTGGACGCGGTGATGTAGCGCCCTGTCTCGCCGACGAGGTAGAGGATCGACCTGCTGACGTCGATCGGCTCCATCCACGGCACCGGGAGAATGTGGGTGCGGGCAAACGCATCCTCGACAGACTCGCGCGTCGGGTTCGGATTGTCGGGTTGGAACAGGCCCCAGACATAGGGATTCTGAATCATGTTGGTGTCGACGCAGGTTGGGTTGACCGAGTTGACGCGGATGTTGTACTGGCCTAGTTCCCGTGCCAAACACGTCATGAGCCCCGTGATGGCGTGCTTGGATGCCGCGTAGGAGGACATGTTCTCAGCGCCCTTAAGCGCCTCGGTTGATCCGATGAACACCACTGAGCCGCCGTCGTTCTGCGCGATCAGGGTGGGCACCGCGGCCCTCACCGCGTGCCAGGCGCCGGTGAGGTTGATGTCGATCATTTCTCGCCAGGACTCGGTCGTGATTTCCCAGGTCTTGCCTCCCGCGCAGATTCCTGCGTTGGGGATGACGATGTCAACGCGGCCCAGTTGCTCGATGCCCCGGTCGAACGCGGCCTTCACCTCGTCGTAGTTGCGCACGTCGGCTCGGGACAGGACAGCTTGGCGGCCGGTCTCTTTGATCAGTCGTGCGGTCTCTTCGAGATCCTCGGGGTTGGAGCCGGGGTAAGTGGTGGAATCAATCTCACCGCAGAGGTCCAGGCCGATGATGTCGGCGCCTTCGCGCGCGAGTGTTAGTGCGTGCGAGCGACCTTGGCCACGTGCGAGCCCGGTGATGAACGCTACTTGACCGTCTAGCTGTCCCATGAATGTCATTCCTTTCGTCGTAAGTCTGTTGCGTCGCGTAGTTCGCGCTAGCTGGTGATGCCGAGTTTGAATTCGTTCCACATGTCGATGCGCTTGTTCAGATCTTCGACGGGCTGGAAGAATCGGAGTTTGGAGAAGAAGGCGTCTCCGGCGGCGGTTGCCGGAATGAGCGTCGTATCAAGCAGTTCCGGGGTGAGGCCCGCCGCTACGGCGTCAGAGGACTTGGCCTGTTCCAGATTCAGGGAACCGGAATTTCCGCCGGAGGCGATGAATCGGGCCTGCCAGGGGACGGTTTCGGTGTAATTGATGAACTTGTACACCGAGTCGAGCTTGGCGGCGCCGCCCTTCTTGGTGATGGCGTAGTTGTCGGTCCACGCAGGTACGCCCTGCTTGACTTCGTTATTCACCTCGAGGGTCTTGCCCTCCTTCTTCAGCGCTGCGACCTCGGAGATGATGTTGAGGTAGCCGATGGTGGCCTCGCCATTGGCGAATTGCGTCTCTTGGTCGTTGTAGCCGGTGGTGAGGTGCTTGATCTGCGGCCGCAGAGCGCTCAACCGGTCCTTGACCGCGGTGAATTGCTCCGGCGTGAGGTGGTAGGGGTCGCTGATGCCGAGCGCGAGCGGGATCATCGGAAGCACCGCGGTGGGGTCGTCGAATACGGAGACCTTCCCCGCGAAGGCGGGATCCCACAGGATGTTCCAGTCGTTCGGCCGCCCTTGATCGTCGAGATACTTGGCCATTTCTGGCGTATTGGGGATGCTGCCGGGTATCCAGGCCAGTGGCTGGTCACCCCAGTTGTAGAGCACGCCGTACTGCTGCCCGCCTGAGGAGGCTGCCGATTTCCAGTCAAACCCCGGGTTCGGCTCCGTCGTGACCCTGCTTGTGTCGATGGGTTCGAGCAAGTCGGCCTTGGCGTAGTTGTCGAACCAGCCGGCGGTCGCCAGAATGACGTCGAACTGGCCGGGATTGGACTTGACCTTGGCGAACATCTCGTCGGGGGAGCCGGCGCTCACAGCGTTCACCTTGATGCCGGTTTCTTTGGTGAACGCATCCAACCAGGCTCGGTCGTGGTAGCCGTCCCACGTCAAGAGATTCAGGGTGTTCGGATCGCTCGTACTCGACCCACCGCATGCCGCAACGACGGCGGCTACGAGCGCGGTGATCACAAGAAGGGAGACCGTGCGTAAACGGGTGCCGAGACTCGGCCGTTGGGTAGGACTCATGAGTGCTCCTGAACTCGGGACGATACGCCTGAACGCATCGGTAGACGTTCGGTTTGCCGAACGACTGTTGGCTAATGCGGGAGGAGGCAACTCTCTTCGAGAGTGCGACGCGGCGAGCGCTCGGGTCAACTGTCACCCGCGCGGATTCAGGTAATCGCTTAAATCGCAGTAGATAAAGTCACCCGCAGCTCAATGCGCAGGTGTCATGCTCAGCCGAAGAGAAGTGCGGCGATAAGTAGTGCTATTGGATTGTGTGATGAGCCTAACGCAACCCATTCGGTTTAGCGAGCGAAATGACCGATTTAACGCAGTATTGATCTACTTTGCCGGTACAGCTGGCCGGTAACCCGGCTGTCTGTCAGGTCCGGGCGGCAGCCTCTGCAAGCCGCGTCAGGGTGCGGGCCGTGCGGATGGTCTCGGCTGCGGAAATCTCGGCTTCGCGAAGTCCACGGACGACGTCAGCGAAGCTCTCCGTCTCGAGGAAGTAGGCGTTGTCCGATCCGACGGCGATCGATTCCTCGGCGCCGTCTTCGCGGATCAGCTCGACGCAGTGAGGTGACTTATGGCTGTACCAAGGGCATTTCACGCTCGCAGAGCCAGTCGATCCAACGACGGTGACGCCGTATCCGGAGTGTGAACGCATCGAACAGTCGACCGTCGCCACTGCACCGCCTGCGTACAGCAGCTGGGCATAGAACCGTTCGTCGACACCCTGGGCGGAACGCACGGCGGTCGCGTGCACCGACGCCGGTTCCGCGTCGAGCAGATAGTTGCTCATGCTGACGGGATAGGACCCGACGTCACGTAGGGCGCCCCCCGCCATGTCCGGGTGGAACCTGATGTCGGTCCCCACGTCCTCGGCGCTATAGGTGAACCATGCTCTGACGGTGTGAATCTCGCCGATCTCGCCGTCAGAGACCAGCCGCTTGAGGGCATGGGTCTTTGGATGATGCCGGTACATGAACGCCTCGGCCAAGTGAAGACTCTTCGCGTCGGCCAACGCGAAGAGCTCTTCTGCCTCGGCGGCGTCGACCACAAACGGCTTCTCGCACAACACGTGCTTGCCCGCGAGCAGAGCCTGACGGGTCCAGTGTCCGTGCAGATGGTTGGGCACCGGGATGTACACGCAATCCACGCCGTCGTCGCCGAGCAGCTCTTCATAGCTTCCGTGCGCGCGGTCGATGCCGTGTTCGTCGGCGAACCGCGCGGCGCTGTCGGCATTTCGCGAACCGACGGCGACGAGTTCGTTCTTCGACGAGCTTTGGAGCCCGGGGATCACGTCGGCCGCGATACGGGCCGTCGACATGAGCCCCCAGCGCATCCGTCTTGACGCCTTCGTCATTGGCTGCTCCGATCGGGGCCTGTGGCTGCCTGGGGAGCCGCTACTTGGCGAGCATCCCGGCGTCGATGGCGAACTGGGTACCGGTGACGTATCTGCCGTCGTCCGACACCAGGTAGAGGATCCCGTTGCTGATGTCTTCTGGCTCCACCCACGGGGTGTCGAGCAGGTGGATCACGCCGAAACCTTCGATGGCGTCTTCCAGACTCGGGTCTTCCAGGTCCGGCCGAAACATCTTGCGCACACCGGAGTTGGTCATCATCCTGGTGCGGCAGTTGCTGGGATGCATCGAGTTCACCCGGATGTTGTGCGGGGCCAACTCGTTCGCCAAGGCCTTGGCCAGCCCGGTGACGCCGTGCTTGGCGGCGACGTAATGGCCGATCTCGTTCAGGTTGCGCAGACCGGCAGTGGAGCTGGTCAGGACGATTGCTCCGCCGTTACCGGCGTCAATCATGTGTTTGACACTGGCCCGAACCGTCTTCCACACCCCGGTCAAATCGATGTCCATCATCTCCTGCCACTGCGACTCTTCCATCGTGGACAGGAATCCGTAAGTGCAGACTCCGGCGTTGGCCAGCACGATGTCCAGCCGGCCGAACTGCTCGACGCCCTCGTCGACGACGGCGGTCAGTGCGGCCAGGTCCCGAACGTCTGCCACCCGGGCGATGATCTTGCCGCCGGCCTCTTCGACCAGACGCACCGTTTCGTCGAGGTCGGCGTTCGACGCCATCTCATAGGGCGCAGAGGGAACCGGCGCGCAGATGTCCACGGCGATGATGTTGGCCCCCTCTTCGGCGAGCTTCACCGCGTGGGTCCGGCCCTGGCCGCGTGCAGCGCCAGTGATGAATGCAACCTTACCTTCTACTCTTCCCATTGCTCTGCTCTTTTCCGTTTCGGATTGTTATTTGGCGACGATAAATGCAAGTGTCAGAACGATTTTGGTGTGTCGACCCAGATGTACTCGCTGACGCCGGCTGCGACGTTCTCGATCTTGTGCGGTACGTCGCTGCGGAACCAGATGGAGTCTCCGACATCGAGGAAGTGCACTTCGTCGTTGAGTGTGACCTTGAATCGGCCGCTTAGCACCATTCCCCACTCCTCACCCTCGTGGGTGTAGAGCTCGTCACCGGTGGAGGCGCCCGGTTCGTATCGACCGTAGATCGCCTCGAGCACCTCCGAGGAGTCCGGGGACGCCACTTCGAAGTGCACGCCTTGGGCCTTGATGGAGGAACGTTGGTCATCCCCATCGGCGTTCGGGGTGAAGGCAACAGCCTTGCGTGACGCGGCGCGGATGACGTGGCCGTTGGCCTGAGATGCTGTGGTGAAGAAATACGTGATGCTGGTGCCGAGCGCGGCGGCGAGACGCTTGAGTGTGGAGATCGACGGTTCGGTCTTGCCGCGCTCCACCTCGCTGATCACGGACGAGGAGATCTCGGCACGCTCAGCTAGTGCACGGATCGAGAATCCGTGCTCGGTGCGCAAGCTTCGAAGTCGCGCACCGATCGATTCCAAGTCAGCCGGATCATCTTGGGCTTCCGTCATCGCAACCTCCCTCGCAAAGTCATTCGGCGAATCACCAACTGCAATAGTTGTCGGCCGCGAATGTCCAATTCCATATCAAACTTATCGTCTCGATTCTAACTTGTCCGGTCGGTCTTCTTGACCAAAGCTGGCGGCGAAAGTCGGTAAATAGCTTGAACTTCCGCCGCCAACCAAACTCAGGCCCCGATACCGAGCTTGAATTGGTTCCAGATCTCGACGCGTTTGCTCAGATTCTCGACGGGCTGGAAAAACTTGAGCCCCTTGAAGAAGTTCTCACCGCCCGCTGTAGCGGGAATCAGTGTTGCGTCGAGCGCTTCTTGGTTCAGGCCCGCCGATACAGCCTCCGGCGAAGTGGCCTGAGCCAAACTCAAGGTGCCGGAATTCCCACTGGCGGCGATGAATCGGGCCTGCCACGGCACCGTCATCGTGTAGTTGATGAACTTGTACACCGAGTCGATTTTGGCGGCGCCGCCCTTGGTGATGGCGTAGTTGTCGCTCCACGCCGGCACGCCCTGCTTGACCTCGTTGTTGACCAGCAGGGTCTTGCCTTCCTTTCTCAACGCTGGCACCGAGGCGATGTTGTTGAGGTAACCGATCGTGGCTTCACCGCTGGCGAACTGCGTGGTTTGATCATTGAAGCCACTGGTCAATCGCTTGATCTGCGGCCGAAGCGCACTGAGTTTCTCCTGCACCTGGGTGAACTGTTCAGCAGTGAGGTTGTACGGGTCGCTCATTCCCAGCGCCAAGGGGATCATCGGAAGTACCGCTGTGGGGTCGTCGAACAGTGAGACCTTTCCGGCGAAGGCCGGATCCCACAAAATGTTCCAGTCGTTCGGCTGGCCCTTGTCGTCGAGATACTTGGCCATCTCAGGCGTATTGGGAATGCTGCCCGGTAGCCATGCCAGCGGCTGATCGCCCCAGTTGTAGAGCACGCCGTATTGCTTGCCACCCGATGAAGCCACCGTCTTCCAATCGAATCCCGGGCTGGGGGCCGCGGCCACCTTGTCGGCGTCGATCGGTTCGAGCAGGTCTGCCTTGGCATAGTTGTCGAACCACCCGGAGGTGACCAACGCGATGTCGAACTGGTTCGGGTTGGCCTTGACCTTCGCGAACATCTCGTCGGCAGATCCGACGTTGACGACGTTGACCTTGATGCCGGTCTCCTTGCTGAACGCATCGAGCCAAGCCGGATTGTGGTACGTCTCCCACGAAAGCACGTTGAGCGTATTGGGATCGCTGGAGCCCGATCCACCACACGCGGATACCCCTGCGCACACCAGCGCAGCGATCATGAAGGCGACGACAACGCGCAATGGTCTGCGCAGCTCCCACCGGGGTGTGTTTTTCATGACTTCTCCTGAAATGTTGTGCGAGTGGTGCATTCGGCAATGTGCGGGCGTCGGTCGGTCAGTTGATCCCCAATCCGGCGAGTTGTCTCTCGCGGCGACGAGCTGAGGTGACCAGCAGGATGACGGCACCACCGATCAGGACGAGACTGAAGGCGCCGATCAGTGTGAACACGGCATTGACTTCGGGGGTGAAGCCGAAGCGCAGCAGCCCCCAGACGTAAACGGGCAGCGTCGGCTGAGTGCCGGCCAGGAAGAACGACACGGCGATCTCGTCCATCGACAACGTGAAACCCAGCAGGCAGGCCGCAAGCAGCGACACCCGGACACCGGGCAGCGTGACGTGCCAGAACGTCTTGATGCGGCCCGCACCGAGATCCATCGACGCGTGCTCGATGGACGGGTCCATGGTCTTGAGTCGCTGTTGCAGAATGAACATCACCAGCGGTGTGATGAACGCGGAATGACCGATCACGATTGTTACGAAACCCGTTGGTATCTCGCCCAAATTGAAGACCACCAGAAGTGAGATTCCCAGCACCATGCCTGGCGCGACGAGCGGGACGGCGAGCACGGCGTCGAGAATTCGTTTGCCGCTGAACTCCAAACGTTGAGCGATCAGGGCGAAGGCGAAACCTGCCACGGCGCTGACGAACACCGCCACGAGTGCGACGCGCAGGCTGTAGAGCACGGCCGCGATCATCGCGTTGTCGGATAGGAGTTCGCGGTACCACCGCAGCGTGAACCCGTCCATGGGCCACGTCTGCACGGGGCTGCCGTTGAAGGAGAAGAGCGCCGTTGTGATGAGCGGGGCGTAGAGGAAGGCAAAGACGGCGAAGAGGAACAGCAGGCCGACGACAAGGCCGGGTTGGACCTTGCGCCGGCGCCGTGGCGGCACCCGATGACGCTCGGTGCCGGCTGCAGCCGTGACAGTGGGCAAAGTCGGTGCGCTAGTCATAGCGGGCCTCGGTACGGGTGAACAGGGAGATGACCGCCAGCACCAGCAGGCCGGACAGGGTCACGACGATTCCGATTGCCGAACCGAGCGGCCAGTTGTTGGCGATGCCGAACTGCTGCAACACGATCGAGCCGAGCATCGTGCCGGATAGGCCGCCGACCATGGCCGGGGTGACATAGTCGCCGAAGGTCAGCACGAAGGCGATGGCGAAGCCGACTGCCGCACCGCCCCGGCTCAGCGGCCACAACACCGTCCGGAATGTGGTCCACGGAGAGGCGCCGCAGTCACCGGCAGCTTCGCTGATATGGGGTGGGATTCGTTCAAGTGACACGAAGACACTCAGGAAGACGTAGGGGATCGCGACGTAGGTCAACGTGAGGATGACCGAGATCTGGGAGTACAGGATGTTCTTGGGGACAGCGTCGCCGAAAGCCCCGACGAGGATGCCATTTTCGCCAAGAATGATCTTCCAGGCGAAGATGCGCATCAGATAGCTGATCAACAACGGCACCAGGACCAGCACCGCGACGACGATCTTCACCCGGCCGAAGTAGCGCACGACGATGACCGCGGCGATGTAGGCGATGACGGTGGCGATCAGTGACGAGCTCAGAGCGGTGACCAGGGTGCGCCAGAACAACGTCCGATATACCTCGGACTCGACCAGCGCCTGGTAGTTCTCACCGGTCAGTGACTTGGTGACCGTCCCGAAGTCGTTCTTCCACAGGCTGTTGACGAACAGCATGACATTCGGCAGCACGATCAAGGCGAGCGCCCAAGCGAATGCGGGTGAGGCCTTCAGGTAGGCCCGCAGTTCATGGATCAGGTTACGCCGCTTGGGAGGTGGTGTTGGAGCGGACCGGGAACTCGTGTCAGTGATCAGTTCATCGGTCAGTTGAGCGGTCATGACGCGTGGTCCTGCAGGATGACCGGCGCGGTCAGCGACCACCCGACCGGCACGGTGTCGCCCACGCGCGGGCCGGTGTCGGCGGGTCCAACTCCGGAGACGCGGGACACGATCGTTTGGCCCTGTACGGATAGCGTGATCTCTTTCTCATGACCGAAGAAGATGACATCCTCGACGACGCCGCTGTACAGATTCGGTTGGCCGGCCGCCGATGCGCCGACCTGTACGCATTCGTAGCGAAGGCTGACCGTGGGGGCGGCGTGCGACACGGTGTCCTGAGTGTTCATCGACAGATCGCCGACGCTGATCCGGGTGGAATCGGCGCGACGGGCTTCCAGAAGGTTGGTCTTGCCGATGAAGTTGGCTACGAAGGGTGTGGTGGGGCGGTTGTAGATCTCCGAAGGAGAGCCGACCTGCTCGACCACTCCACGATTCATCACGGCGATCCGGTCGCTCATCGCCAGTGCCTCGCCCTGATCGTGCGTCACATAGATGAAGGTGATGCCGACGTCGCGCTGGAGATTCTTGAGCACCGTCAGCATGTGCTCGCGTAACTTCAGATCCAGGGCGCCAAGCGGCTCGTCGAGCAAAAGGACCCGAGGTTGGGCTACCAGTGCGCGTGCCAGGGCGATGCGTTGGCGCTGGCCGCCGGAGAGTTGATGGGGGAGACGACCCGATGCTGCCGTCATCGAAACTCGTTCCAGGGCTTCGCCGACTCGGGTCTTGATCTCGGACTTGGAGACCTTCTGCATCTTGAGCGGATAGGCGACGTTGTCGGCGATCTTCATGTGTGGGAACAGCGCGTAGTTCTGGAACACGGTGTTCACCGGTCGCCGGTAGGGAGGGACGTCGGTGACGTCCTTGCCTGCGATGCGAACCTCGCCGATCGACGGCTCCTCGAAGCCGGCGATCATCCGCAGCGTTGTGGTCTTGCCGCAGCCACTGGAGCCCAGGAGCGAGAAGAACTCGCCTTCCTGGATCTGCAGGCTGATCTGATCGACGACACAGATGTGGCCGTAGAACTTAGAGGCGTTGCGAAGCTCGACCACAGGCCCACGTTCCGCGCCGTTCACCGTCGATGACGGTGTGGATTTCGCTTTCCAACTGATTGTCATAAATCCACTTCTCCTGGGGGCGGGTGTTTGAGATGGGCCTGTGGCGGAGCTTCGCCGTCGCGGGTCAGGCCTTCTGAACGTACTTGCGGTTGCGGATATCGACCTTGACTTTCTTGAGTTCCTCGACTGCAGCCGCGAGGTGATCGGAGAATCGCTCGAAGATCTGCTCGCCCTTCTCGGCGGTGGCGCGGAAGGGATTGCCGATGACGCCGTGCGGGGCCATCTCCTGGTGCTCCATCGGGAAGTAGAAGTACTCGTAGCCCTGGAACTCCACGTCGGGGCTGGCGTCGACCTTCTTGAACGACGAGGGCAACCAATCGGGTGCCTGTGCGCGAGTGTCTATCCCCCGTTCGAGCTTCACGTTGGCCGGGTTGTAGGCCATCATGATCGAGGTCTCCTGCTCGCTGGCGTGCCAGCCGGCGGTCTCCTCCTTGGAGTTCTCCATGAGGTCCTCGATGATGCCGAGGTAACGCTCACCGTAGGGCTTGAACATGCCCAGGAGTGCGCCCGTTTCGTAGCGCAGCTGCCGGAATACCTCGTCGGTGGCCTTGGTGTTGGAGGTGTGGCCGTTGACGAAGATGATCCTGTTGAAGCCGTGGTGGATCAGCGAGCGTGCAGTGTCGTGGATGACTGCGCGCAGAGTCTCGCCGCGGAAGGTCAGGGTGCCCTGGCCGGTCTCGGGCTCGCGGAGGTGGTGCGGGCTGTAGCCGGTCCAGATCGGTGGGCCGTACAGGACGTTGGCCTTGTTCGCGGCGCGCTTGGAGACCTCCATCGCGTTGTAGATGTCGGTGCCGATCGGCAGGTGGTAGCCGTGCATCTCGACGGCTCCCATGGGCACCAGGATGGTGTCCCCGGTGGAGAGATACTCCTGGATATCCGGGGGAGCCAGATCGGTCAGCAAGCGGGAGTGCAGTTCGGCCACGTTATAACCTTTCATCGGTTGGTCCGATGCAGATCGGACCGTAATCATGGTGCTATTCAATTAATTTGGAGCGGGCGGCCGATCCGGGTTCGCCGGATCGGCGCCCGGGTCAGAGTTGCGGCTTGACGAGGATCTTTCCGTTGCCGCGGGCCTTGGTCTCATCAATGGCCTCGACGAGTCCGGCCAAGGGGAAGCGACGCGTGATCGCGTTTTCCATGTTGATTCGCCCGGCGGCCATCAGGTTGATGACGTTGGGGAAGTTCCACGACCCGGAGTGGCCGACGGTGCCGTAGACCGAGCCGGCCTTGAGCATGTAGCGGATCAGATTCATGGTCGCCGGCTGAGCGTCCATTCCGGCGATCACCACCTTGCCGCCGACGCCGAGGGTGTCCTCGATCGGGCCCATCACGGCCTTGGAGTTTCCGCTGGCCTCGACGACCATGGCCGCACCGTCACCCTTGGTGGCCGTTCGCACGACGTCGCCGGGGTCCTCGCTCGACGGGTCGATGACCCGGGTGGCGCCCATCTTGCCGGCCAGCTCGCGTCGGCCCGGGAGGGGGTCGATTGCGAAGATCTGAGCGGCGCCCGCCGCGGCAGCCAGTGCTACGGAGGCCAATCCGATCGGACCTCCGCCGAACACGACGACCGAGCCGCCGGGCTTGAAACCGCCAGCGCGCGTGAACATCCCCTCGTAGGCGACGCTTGTCGGTTCGGTCAGCGCGCCGACTTCGAGGGCGGTGTCCTCGTCACCGTAGCGTTCGAGGACACCGTCGAGGGACCAGGCGAACCGCGAGTCGACCTTCACGTACTGGGCAAAGCCACCGTCGAGGGTGAATCCGAGATCCTCGATGTAACCGCACTGGTTCCAGTAACCCCCCCGGCATTCCCGGCACTTGCCGCACCATTGGATCTCCTCGACGGCAACGAGTCCGCCCACCTCGAACTGATGAACGTCCTTGCCCTTGGCCACGATCCGACCGGCGAACTCATGGCCGGTGATGACGGGTGTTTTGAGGTGATACGGCAACAGCAGATAGCCCTCGTCGTCGGTCTCGAACATGTGCACGTCCGAACCGCACAGGCCGCAGGCGCCAACCTCCAACACCAGCTCGCTGGGACCTGGTGCCCCTGGGTCGGGCACCTCTCGGACGTCGACGGTGGGGTTGCGGTAAGCGTCGTTGGCGATCGCTGCCCATCTCCGGGCGTGATCGGCCTCGGAGATGCGTGCGCCCGGTCGCGGGCTCCATTCCGCCTCGAGAACAACCGCTTTCATCGTTAGCTCCGTCTTCTAGTTCCGTATGAGCAGGGGGTCAGGTCAGTGTGCGGCGGTTAGCACCTGGTCGGCGCTGAGTTCGGGATTGGACTCGACGGCTTCCTCGGGGCTGCTCGCCCCGGTCAGGACGGCCACCAGGGCGGCGGTGATCGCGGTGGGGTTGGCGTGCTGGAAGATGTTGCGGCCCACTGAGGTTCCGACGGCACCGACGTCACGGGCGGCCTTGACCTTGCGCAGGAGCGCGAGATCGGACTCGCGGGAGCCGCCGGCGACGATGACCGGGGTCCCCGAGACGCAGTCGACGATCGGCGAGAACTCCTCAGGGCTACCCAGCCAGTTGGTCTTCACGATGTCGGCGCCCAGTTCGACGCACAGGCGTGCACTGCGCTTGAGGTAGGACAATCCCCACGTGCTTTGGTAGTCCTTGCCGTCGCCGAAGTAGGCGTTCGGGAACTCGGCCTCGGCGATGAACGGCAGTCCGTACTCGCGGCACTTCTCGCCGATGGAACCGGTCAGCGAGATCACGTCGGCCTCGTTCTCCGGGGCGAACGGGAGCAGCGCGACGACACCGTCGACGCCGAGGGTGGCGCAGTGCTCGACCGAGGCGATGAGCCGTTCCTGGTGGGACTTCTCGCCGCGGGTCGCGGTCGCGGTGATCTTTGCGACGATGGCGACCTCGGGGGATTCGGCAATGACGGGGGAGAGGGACTGAAGCAGGCCCGGGGTGAGGAATGCACAGTTGGCGCCGCCGTTGCGGACCTTTCGGAAGCTCGTGGCGGGATCCTCGATCCCAGACATGACTTCGGGCACGCTCGTGCCATGGGAGAAGGCGAACATCACCGAGGAATTGGTGGCGGGGTCGATGATGCGACGCAGGCGGAGATCTTTACCGATGGACATTGCTACCTCTCATTGGGTGTTTATTGCGGAAGCCTCAGGCAAACGCGGGTGGGTGTGTGTGCTGCGCGCGCAGCATCGAAGTGAAGACCGCCAGTACCTGATCGATGAACGCATCGTCGTTGATATGCAGGTCGAGTTCGGTCAGCGCGACGTGGTCGGCGAGGTTCGCGCGCAGTGTGTTGATGAAGGCGCCGTCCGCTTCCGGATTCCAGAACGCTTTACCCGGGGCGTCGGGAACTGAGAAGCCGCCAGTGGGGATGAATACGTGTGTCGGACCGGTAGCCTTGTTCGCCTTGTAAGCGAATGTTTTGGCTAGCGCGGTCATTTCGTCGGCGGTGAGTCTCACCAGAGTCAGTTCGGGGTTATGCCCGAAGTACGTGCGGTCGGGAAATTCGGCAGTCGCCGCGCTCATCGGACCGCACGTGATGAAGTCGGTGCAGCCGGGGACCAGGATCTGGGGCAGCCCGGCCAGACCTGCGGCCTCCATGCGATCGGGCCCGGGGTCCATCAAGCCGCCGACGAGGCTGGCGCCGAGTTCGGTGGTGGTGTAGTCCAGGACGGCGTCGACCTGTCCGGTCCGGACGGCGTCTTCCAGTGCGCGTCCACCGGTCCCGTTGGCGTGAAATGCGATGAAGGAGATGCCGCGCTCTTCGAGGTACGCCCGAGCACGCATCAGCGGTCCGGTGGTGTTGCCATTCATCGACACCGCGACGGTTAGCGGCCGGGAATTGCCGTTGTCGGCGGCGGCGGAAGTGCTCACGCCCATGGCGGCCTTGGCGGCCCCGACGATGTAACCGGCCGCAGTCCGGTAGATCCGGGAGGTGATGGTGTTGACGCCGATGATGTCGACGACCGAGTGCATCACCGCGACATCACGGATCCCGACGTAGGGCTCGAACGTGCGGCTTCCGGAGGCCAACGGAGACACGATCAGTTTGGGAAAGCCCACCGGCAGTTCCTGCAGGGCCGGTCCTGCGATATGAATCCCGGCGCCGCCCATGCAGATCGCAGCGTCGATCTCACCGTCGGCATGCAGATGGGAGAGCAGGGCGCCGACGCCCGCCCGCAGTGCGGAGACGGCCGCGCCACGGGGCAGGGCGCTGATCTCGTCGATGCTGCTTCCGGCGGCCAGGGCGACAGTGTCCTGGTCGATGAAACGTCGGCCCTTGAGTGCGGCGGTCGACGGGTGTTCGGCGTGCCGAGCGGAGGTGTCGAGCAACAGGGGGGTGGCGTCAAACTCCTCGATGAGGTCCGCCACCGCACATAATTCGTCGGCCTTCGTGTCGAAGGTGCCGATAACCAGCACATTCGGCCGGGGGAGCCGTGCGCTTCCAGCGCGTGTGACGGAGCTCATGTCCGATGACAGTAGACGTGGCTGCCGAACAAATCAAGCCGAAATCGCATCTTTTGTTCGGTAGGCCGAACGGAAGGCGAAGTTTTTACGGGATCAGAGTGATCGCCGATCGGAATGACGAACGGGGTCAGATGGCTCGCGGTGCGCTGGGTCCGGCATGCGGCGACCCCACATCGGAAGTGGGCTAATGACTGCTCCGGCGATCGTATGGGCCGAATGTACCGTCTTGGCGCATGGTGCGGCTAGCGGTGCGTGTGAATTAGCAAGATTTCGCTCGGTTTTCCGAACGGTGTGGTTTCATAGGTTCCACCACAATTGAAGACGCTATCGACTCACAGCGGGAGAACCTCCGAATCGGAGGCGCCGTAGGAGCAAGTCCTCCCCGGGAATCTCTCAGGCCCCAGTACCGCTGCGACGAGGCAACTCTGGAGAAAGCGCCCCCAGCGGGGCGTTTACCGAAGGTGAAGAGCGCGCCCGAACGGCGCTGCAAATCTCTCAGGTCCAAGGACAGAGCGGGGAGGGTCCATCAAGGACAGCTCGCTGATGCGAGCACGAACTTGGAGAGATCCCTTGTCGCTCAACACTTCAACGCAACTGATTTTTGCTGACCGTCATATCGGACCCACCCCGGCTGAACAGCACCGGATGCTGCACGCAATCGGTCTCGGCACTCTGGACGAGTTGATCGAGGCTGCGGTGCCCTCGTCGATCCGCACGGCGGCTGCACTCACATTGCCCGCGGCGCGATCCGAAGAAGGGGTGCTCGCCGAGCTGGCACACATCGCTGCCACGAACCGGACGTGCGTTCAGATGATCGGCTTGGGCTACTACGACACGATCACCCCGCCGGTGCTGCGTCGCAACATGCTCGAGTCTCCGGCCTGGTACACCTCCTACACCCCGTATCAGCCCGAGATCTCTCAGGGGCGGCTGGAAGCACTGCTGACTTTCCAGACCATGGTCGCTGACCTCACCGGTCTGCCCGTCGCGGGAGCGTCCCTGCTCGACGAGGCGACCGCGGTCGTGGAGGCCATCCTCTTGATGCGCCGCGCGAGCAAGGATTCGGGTTCGGCAGCCGTGGTGCTGGACACCGAGTGCTTCCCGCAGACGGCGGCCGTCGTGGCCGGACGCGCCGCCGCACTCGGCATCGAGGTGATCCGGGCCGACGTGGGTGTCGGCTTACCGGATGGCGATTTCTTCGGTGTCGTGATGCAGAACCCGGGTGCCAGCGGAGTAGTCCGGGACTTGACTGCCGTCGTCGCCGATGCGCAGGAACGGGGTGCCTTGGTCGCGGTGGCCACCGACCTGTTGGCCTCGACGCTGTTCGCGCCCCCTGGAGACCAAGGCGCTGACATTGCGGTGGGATCGGCCCAACGCTTCGGCGTGCCACTGTTTTACGGTGGACCCCACGCTGGCTTCATGTCCGTACGCCACGGACTGGAACGGATGCTGCCCGGCCGGCTCGTCGGAGTGTCCCGCGACCGCGACGGTACGCCGGCCTACCGTCTGGCACTGCAGACTCGTGAGCAACACATCCGCCGTGACAAGGCGACCAGCAATATCTGTACGGCTCAGGCGTTGCTCGCCAACGTGGCCGGCATGTATGCCGCCTACCACGGGCCTGACGGTCTCGCGTCGATTGCGCGCCGCGTGCACGGCCACGCCGCGGCGATCGCCACCGGGCTGGCCACGTTGGGTCTCGCCGTCACGAACGCCGACTACTTCGACACGCTGACCGTCCGCGTCGGCCACGGCGCCAAGAAGATCGTGGCTCGCGCCGCCGCCGACGGCATCAACCTGCGTCGCATCGACGCTGCCCACGTTGGCATCTCGTGTGACGAGAGGACGACCGAGGACGTCGTATCCCGGGTGCTTGCCGCCTTCGGTGCTCGACCGGTACCGAGCTCGCCTGCCGACCTACCCGCGCATCTCGCGCGGACGTCACCGTACCTGCAGCACGAGGTCTTCCACCTCTACCGTTCAGAGACAGCGATGATGCGCTTCCTGCGGACGCTGTCGGATAAGGATCTCGCCCTGGATCGCACGATGATTCCGTTGGGATCGTGCACGATGAAGCTCAACGCTGCGGTGGAGATGGAACCGATCAGTTGGCCCGGTTTCGCGGGCATCCACCCGTTCGCGCCGTCGGAGCAGACCCGCGGCTACCGCCGGCTCGTCGAGGAACTACAGCACTGGCTCGCCGAGATCACTGGTTACGACCGAGTGTCACTGCAGCCCAACGCCGGCTCCCAGGGCGAGCTGGCAGGTCTGCTCGCCATCCGCGGATATCACCAGTCTCGCGGGGATGTGGACCGCACCATCTGTCTGATCCCGCAGTCCGCGCACGGTACGAACGCCGCGTCGGCAGTTTTGGCGGGAATGCAGGTCGTCGTCGTGGCGACCGCGCAGACGGGCAACATCGACCTGACCGATCTAGCCGACAAACTCGCGATCCACGACGAACGTATCGCGGCGATCATGATCACCTACCCATCCACGCACGGTGTCTACGAACCCGACGTTCGCCAGGTCTGCGACCTGGTCCACGAGGCGGGCGGCCAGGTCTACATCGATGGCGCCAACCTCAACGCCCTTGTCGGCCTGGCCCGTCCGGGTGACTTCGGTGGTGATGTCTCACATCTGAACCTGCACAAGACTTTCTGCATCCCGCACGGGGGAGGAGGCCCCGGCGTCGGACCGGTCGCGGCGCGCGCGCACCTTGCACCGTTCCTGCCCTCGGATCCACTGGCCGGAGACGGTCCCGTGGGCCCGGTGTCGGCGGCCAATTACGGATCGGCCGGAATCCTCCCGATCACCTGGGCCTATCTGGCCTTGATGGGTCCAGACGGGCTGCGAGCTGCCACCGAGACCGCGGTGCTCTCGGCCAATTACCTGGCACGACGACTCGACCCGTACTTTCCGGTGCTCTATACCGGACCGGGCGGATTCGTAGCCCACGAATGCATCCTGGACCTTCGTGCCCTCACCAAAGCCACCGGCGTCACCGCTGAGGATGTCGCGAAGAGGCTCATCGACTACGGCTTCCACGCCCCGACGCTGTCGTTTCCGGTCAACGGCACCCTGATGGTCGAGCCCACCGAGTCGGAGGGCCTCGGCGAGCTGGACCGCTTCATCGACGCGATGATCGCGATCAGCGCCGAGATCGCCGAGGTGGCCACCGGCCGTTGGGAATTGGAGCGCAGCCCGTTGCGTCAGGCGCCACACACCAGTGAGCAGATCTGTGCCGATGACTGGGACTTGCCCTACAGCAGACGCAGAGCCGCCTACCCGGTGCCGCCACCGGGCGGTGTCAAGTACTGGCCACCCGTACGGCGCATCGACGGTGCCTACGGCGACCGCAATCTGGCGTGCTCCTGCCCACCGCCGGAGGCGTTCGTCAGCACCACGCCCATCGAAGACGGAGTACTCGTATGACCCACGAAACGCCTCTCCTGGCCGAACACCGGTCCTTGGGAGCCACCTTCACCGACTTCGCCGGCTGGCAGATGCCGCTGAAGTACGGCAGCGACCTCAAGGAGCACCACGCCGTGCGCACCGCGGCCGGTGTGTTCGACCTCTCCCACATGGGAGAGATCCACGTGGTCGGACCCGGCGCGGCGGCCGCGCTGGACTACGCCTTGGTAGGTGAACTGTCTGCGGTCCCGGTGGGACGTGCCAAGTACTCGCTGCTGTGCAACGAGAACGGCGGCGTGGTTGACGACCTGGTCGTCTACCGGCTCGCCGACAACGATTTCCTGGTCGTCGCCAACGCATCGAATGCGGCGACTGTCTACGCCGAATTGAGCTCGCGTGCAGCCGCGTTCGATGCCGATGTATTCGACGAATCCGGTGATACGGCATTGATCGCTGTCCAGGGGCCCGAATCAGTGGCCATCCTGACCGCCATGATGGACGGGGACGCCCCCGGCATGTTGTCCGCCTTGAAGTACTACGCGAGCACGCCCGCCGTCGTCGCGGGCATCGATGTCCTGCTGGCCCGTACCGGATACACCGGTGAGGACGGGTTCGAACTGTACGTCGCCAACGCGCGAGCGGTCGGACTGTGGCATGCGCTCGTCGACGTCACGGCGGCACACGGTGGCATCCCTGCCGGACTCGCATCACGCGACACCCTGCGGCTAGAAGCGGGCATGGCGCTCTACGGACACGAACTCACCGAGGCCACCAACCCCTACGAGGCAGGCCTGGGCCGAATGCTGAGACTCGGCAAGAATTTCGTCGGCTCGGAAGCGCTTCAACGGCTCTCGAAGGCGCCGCTGGCACGCTGCCTGGTCGGGTTGACCGGCACTGGGCGGCGTGCCGCGCGTGCCGGATACACCGTCGAGCGCGACGGCGCCGAGGTCGGAGCCATCACCTCTGGCGCATTGTCACCCACCCTTGGCCACCCGATTGCCCTCGGATATGTCGACGCCGCGTACTCCGAACCCGGGACCGTTCTGCAAGTCGGGATACGCGGCACGGCCAACGAATTCACCGTCACTGCTCCGCCGTTCTACAAGCGCCCGTAGGCCTGGACCACCCGAAAGGATCACTCACGATGACCGACAACTTGCCCACCGATCGGTACTACACCGACGACCACGAATGGGTCCTCCTCGACTCAGTCGCCGCCCTGCCCTCTGCCGAGCCGTTGCGCATCGGGATCACCCAGCTGGCCGTCGACAACCTTGGCGATCTGGTCTTCCTCGAACTGCCCGAGATCGACACCGAGGTGAGCGTCAGCGAGCCCTGCGGTGAGGTCGAATCCACCAAGACCGTCTCCGAACTTTTCTCACCGGTGAACGGAAGGGTCGTCGCCGTCAATCAATCCGCCGTCGAGAATCCGGAGCTGGTGTCGACCGATCCCTACGGCGAGGGCTGGTTATTCGCCGTGCTCGCCACGTCCGCCGGTGAACTATTGAGCGCCGCGGAGTACGCCGAGAAGAACGGAGCCACCTCGTGAGTGTCCTGAATGAACCACTCGATGTCTTCGATCCCGACATCGCCTACCTCATCGGGCGCGAACTGACAAGGCAGCAAACTGGATTGGAAATGATCGCCTCGGAGAATTATGCGCCGGTGTCGGTCATGCAGGCCCAGGGATCGGTGCTGACGAACAAGTACGCTGAGGGTTACCCGGGCCGGCGCTACTATGGTGGCTGCCAATACATCGATGGTGTGGAGCAAATCGCCATCGACCGGGTTAAGGGCCTCTTCGGCGCCGAATTCGCCAATGTCCAACCGCATTCGGGTGCCACCGCCAATGCCGCGGTGATGCATGCGTTGCTGAACCCCGGCGACACCATCCTGGGTCTACTGCTGGCACACGGCGGCCACCTGACCCACGGCATGCGCATCAACTTTTCCGGCAAGCTGTACAACGTCGCAACCTACGAGGTGTCCGAGGAGGACTACCTCATCGACATGGATGCTGTCGCCTCCGCCGCCCGCGAGCACCGGCCCAAGCTGATCATCGCCGGCTGGTCTGCTTATCCGCGCCATCTCGACTTCGCCCGGTTCCGGCAGATAGCCGACGAAGTCGGGGCGCTGCTGATGGTCGACATGGCCCACTTCGCGGGACTCGTTGCCGCGGGACTGCACCCCTCTCCGATTCCGCATGCCCACGTCGTCACTTCCACCACACACAAGACGCTCGGTGGACCTCGCGGCGGAATCATCCTGACCAACGACGGCGCGATCGCCAAGAAGATCAACTCGGCGGTGTTCCCCGGCCAACAGGGCGGGCCGCTGGAGCACGTCATCGCGGCCAAGGCGACGGCGTTCAAAATGGCCGCCCAACCCGAATTCGTCCAACGTCAACAACGCTGCCTCGACGGCGCCCGTCTGCTCGCCGAGCGGCTGGGGAGCTCTGATGTCACCGGTCACGGCATCACCGTGCTCACCGGAGGCACCGACGTCCACTTGGCCCTCGTTGACCTGCGAAATGCCGAGATCGACGGCCAACAGGGCGAGGATCGGCTGGCCGCGGTCGATATCACGGTCAACCGCAATGCCGTCCCGTTCGACCCACGACCGCCGATGGTGACCTCCGGGCTGCGAATCGGCACCGCCGCGCTGGCCGCGCGGGGTTTCACGCTGCCCGACTTCGCGTACGTGGCCGACCTCATCGCCCAAGCGCTGATCTCGCGCGTTGGTGACGACCTGGAATCGATCCGGATGCAGGTGCAAGCTCTGGCAAATCGTTATCCGCTCTACCCCGGACTGTGAGAAGTCGTGACTATCAGCGTCTTTGATCTGTTCTCCATCGGAATCGGGCCATCGAGCTCACACACTGTGGGCCCGATGCGCGCTGCTTCGAGATTCGCGGCCAATCTCCGCAGCGCACGGCTCGTGCCCTACGTCGATGAGTTCGCGATCACCATCTACGGATCCTTGGCGGCCACCGGCGACGGGCACGGCACTTTCCCCGCGATCTTGCTCGGACTGGAGGGGCTGGATCCCGAGACGATCGACATCGACGACATGGCGGCGGTATTGGCGCGTCAACGGCGGACGGGTCGGGTGCGGGTGGCGGGACAGCTGTCCGTCAATCTTGGTGTCGACGATCTTATTCGTCGTCCCGCGCAAACCCTCGACTTTCATCCCAACGGGATGACCTTCGTGGCGCTCGCCGAGAAAGCCGAACTGTTGCGCCGCACCTACTATTCGGTTGGCGGCGGCTTCATCGTCGACGACGATGAAAAGACGCCGAGTTGCGGTGACACCGAACGTACCTCGCCGTACGCGTTCTCAACTGCCGAGGAACTTCTAGCCCTCACAGCTGCACATGGCATATCGATCAGTGAAGTGCAGGGGGCCCACGAGCGGGAGCTGGCGCCTGAGGTGGATGTCGCCAAGGAACTGCTGCGCATTCGCGACGCGATGCGCGAATGCGCGGCGCACGGAATGGTCCGCACGGGCACCTTGCCAGGCGGTCTGCAGGTTCGCCGCCGCGCCCACCATTGGCATGACCGACTCGCTCGCGAAGACCCCTGCAGATCACCGGAATTCGCGGAGGACTGGGTCAATCTCGTCGCGCTGGCCGTCAACGAGGAGAACGCCTCGGGCGGCCGCGTGGTGACCGCGCCCACCAACGGTGCCGCCGGCATCATCCCCGCTGTCTTGCACTACGCAGAGCACTACACGAAGGCAGGCAGAATCGATCCCGACGACGTGGCGGTGCGCTTCCTGCTGGCGGCCGGCGCGATCGGTTCGCTGTACAAACAACAGGCCTCGATCTCGGGGGCCGAAGTCGGGTGCCAGGGCGAGGTCGGCTCGGCGGCCTCGATGGCTGCCGGTGCGCTCGCCGAAATCCTCGGCGGCACCACGGCACAGGTCGAGAATGCCGCGGAGATCGCGATGGAGCACTGCCTCGGCCTGACCTGCGATCCGATCGGCGGACTGGTGCAGATTCCGTGCATCGAGCGCAACGCGATCTCGGCGAACAAGGCGATAACCGCCGCCAAGATGGCGTTGCGCGGTGACGGCACTCATCGGGTGAGCCTGGACCAGGTGATTGCGACCATGCGCTCCACCGGCCGGGACATGAGCTCCAAGTACAAGGAGACAGCGCTCGGCGGACTGGCCGCGAACGTCGGCGTCAACCTCGTCGAGTGTTAGCGGCGGCTGGGACGCCGCGGGGGTTCGCCTATGGTCTGGGTGCCTACACGATCTGGGGCCTGTTCCCGGCATTCTTTGGGCTGCTCGGCTTCGCGGCCCCCGTGGAGATCCTGGCTCACCGGGCGATCTGGACGTTGCTGTTGATGGTGGCGGTGCTGGCGTTGGGACGTCAACTCGGATCGCTTCGCGGATCATCTTTTCGGACTTGGCTATTGGTCGCCGCCGCCGCGGCGTTGATCTCCACGAACTGGGGCATCTACATCTATGCCGTGCTATCCGGACACGTCACCGAGGCGGCGCTCGGCTACTTCATCAACCCCCTGGTAAGTGTCGCAATCGGCGTGATCGCCTTCGGCGAGCGACTTGCTTTCGCTCAAGTTGCGGCCATCGTTGTCGCAGTGGGCGCCGTCGCCGTCGTGACGGTGGCCTACGGACGGCTGCCGCTGATCGCCCTGGGCCTGGCGGGATCCTTCGCGCTATACGGTGTCGTGAAGAAGATCGTCCCCTTGCCGCCACGCACCAGCCTGACTGCTGAGGCGATTGTGTTGGCGCCACCCGCCGTGGCCTACCTGACGCTCCTCGGTATCAACGGGCATGGACAGCTGGCCGGCAGTACCACCCACTTCCTGTTGTTGGCCGCGTGCGGTCCGATGACCGCGCTGCCGCTTCTGCTGTTCGGTGCTGCTGCTCACCAGCTCCCGATGGTCACGGTGGGGCTCCTGCAATACCTGACCCCCATTCTGCAAATGGCATGGGCGGTGATTGTCGGCCACGAACGTCTCACTGCGACAACGTGGGCCGGCTTCGCGTTGATCTGGTGTGCGCTGTTCGTCTTCGCGCTGCATTCACTACGACAGTTCGGCCGCCGGCCGCGCGATCATCCTCAATCTCAGGGATGAATCCGGCGTGGATCGTCCGCTGGAGTCGACGCGGCAAGCACGACTAGAGGGTTCGCGCGCTGTGCCAGCACCTCACTGGCTGAAAGGTGGGAAAGCCCGCATTCAGTGCGCAGCAGTCGCTCAGCGGTCGTCGGATGGATATGCTCAAGGTGCTTCTCGATCAACTCACGCAACCGTTGTCTGTACCGGTCAGGCGTCATCCCGAAATTGATCCAGATCTCGTCAACCGGGCCGCCGCCGTAGGGCAACCAACTCACGGCGAAAGCCAGCAATTCATGCTCGACGGGAATGATTCGGGGCGTGGGCCCAACGACCTTGACATAGGCAACGGTTGCCTCCGCCGCGGGAGCGTGTGCGCGGATGGTCATGTAGTTACTCCCGTCGATTTTGTTCGGAGTACCGAGCGCTGTGGAGGCGCGCGTTTAGTCATTCGATCGAGTGGCATAGGACGAACGTGCACTCGGTGCGACGGGCGCGCCACCTTGCCGAGCCGGCACCGAGTGCCTGAAAGCATTGCTACACAGTGCTAGGAGATAATTCGGCACTTTTTGGAGCCTGCATTCGTCTTTCGAGGCGGTTTGCCGACATGAAGGCGTGGGGGCTGGTTGCTAGCGTTACGATAAAACACTGTCGTTCGGCAGGGCGAGCATTTGGTGAAAATTTCTGCCATAATGGCCTGCGAATCCGAAGGCCGACTGTTCTCCGTCGCTGCCTGGGGGGACTTGAAAGGAAGCCAGATGACTGCACCCGAAGCGCAGGTAGACCCAGCAGGTCTCGCCATCGCGTCGCCGCGTGTCGGCTGCGTATTCCGGCCCCAGTACCCGCCGGAAGATCTAGTGGCCGCGGCGCGGGCAGCCGATGCCGCCGGACTCGATGAGATATGGCTCTGGGAGGACTGTTTCGCGTCAGGAGGCATCTCGGCTGCCGCGATCGCGCTCGCCAACAGCAGCCGGCTCTCCGTCGGCGTCGGAGTATTGCCCGCGCCGATGCGCAACGTTGCGCTCACCGCGATGGAGATCGCCACCCTGGAGCGCACCTACCCCGGCCGCGTGCGCATCGGGCTCGGCCACGGTGTGCAGGACTGGATGACTCAGATCGGCGCGAAAGTCGCCTCGCCCATGACTTACCTACGCGAGTACTTCGGCTGCCTGACCGCACTGCTGCGCGGTGAAACGGTCAACTACACCGGCAGATACGTCTCATTGTCCAACGTGTGCCTCGAATGGCCGCCGAGCCCCGACATCGAGGTCCTCGTCGGCGCCACGGGTGCCAAGACCCTGCAGTTGAGCGGGGAGTTGGCCTCGGGGACCGTCATCAGCAGCGGCACCAGTCCCGACGCGTTGCGCCAATCGCTGCGCCACGTCGAGGCCGGACGGCAGTTGCGTCCGGTCCGCGAACCGCATTCGGTGGTCGTCTATATCGTGTGCACCACCGGACCCGACGCCAAGGCCGATGCTCTCGCCGAAGTCAAGCATTGGGAATTCGACCCGACCCTTGACATCACTGCGCACGGCACTGCCGCGGAGATCGCTCACGCTGCTCGCCGCTGGGTCGACGCCGGCGCCGATACCATTGTGCTGCAACCCACGGCCGGCGCCGACATCGAGGCGTTCGCCACGTTCGTCGGCTCGGACGTTCAGCCACTCCTCGCACGATGAGTACACCAGCCTGCTCGTCGGGTCCTGACATGGATACTCGGCGTATTGGGTCAACCGAATTATGCTCGACTGCACTGGGTTTCGGTTCAGCGCCCCTGGGAAATCGGTTCCGCGCTCTCACTGAGAGCGCGTGTAGCGAACTCGTCGACGATGCCTGGGACCGTGGGATGAGACTTTTCGACACGGCTCCGATGTACGGATACGGGCTGGCGGAAAACAGGCTGGGCACCGCTCTGCGCGGGCGTCCACGCGCGGACTATCTGTTGTCCACCAAGGTGGGGCGGCTGCTGCGGCCGGCGCCGTGTTCGTCAGCCGACGACGATATGTGGACCGGCGTTCCGCCGATGCGTGTCCAGTACGACTACACCTACTCCGCAACGATGCGCTCGATCGAAGACAGCCTCCAGCGCATGCTCACTGACCGCATCGACATCGTCTTCATCCACGACTGCGATCGGTACGGCCATGGCGACGAGCAGCCCGCAGTCTTCCGTGAGGCGATGACGGGGGCCGCGACCGCCTTGATGGATCTGCGTGAGCAGGGTGTCATCGGAGCTGTCGGCGTCGGCGTGAACGAAGCCGATGTCTGTGTCGCGGCAGCACAGCGTGGTGGCTTCGACCTGTTCCTCCTTGCCGGACGCTACAGCTTGCTCGAGCAGGAATCCCTCGATGAGCTGATGCCGCTGTGCGTGGAGCAAGGGATCTCATTGTTCTTGGGGGGCATCTACAACAGCGGAATCCTCGCCACCGGCGCCGTCCCCGGCGCTCATTACAACTACGCACCGGCTACCCCCGCAGTCATGTCTCGGGTGAGCGAGATCGAGAAGATCTGTGCCGCGCATGATGTGCCGATCGCCGCCGTAGCCGTGCAGTTCGTATTGGCACACCCCGCCGTAGCCAGCGTGTTGCTCGGTGCGTCAACCGTCGAGCAGCAAGCCCGCAATTGCGAGCTTGCGAATCGTGGTTTGCCCGATGGTGTTTGGGACGACTTGTTGACGGCAGGTTTGATACGTGCTGACGCACCGCTGCCCGCGCGCCAGGACTGACGTTCGTCAATAGGCGTCCGGGCGTTTAGCCTGGCGACCCGCGGGGTACTCGGGGACGGCAGGTTCAGATTCGAGCCGGTGAGCAATTGCGGCGAATCTAAGGGAGCTTGTTGATGCCTGCGTTCAGTGCGGCCAATTCAGACTATTCAGAAGTGACAGACATGTTCCGACGCCTCAGGGAACTTGATGAGGGTTCGCCGGCATTCTGCCGTTTGCGAGCAGCCATCATCGAGCGCAGTCTGCCGCTGGCCGATCACATCGCGCGGCGGTACAGCGGCCGGGGTGAACCATTCGATGATCTTGTGCAGGCCGCACGAGTCGGGTTGGTCAACTCCGTGAACCGCTTCGACGTCGACACCGGTGCGGCGTTTCTGTCCTTCGCCGTTCCGACGATGATGGGCGAGGTCCGGCGCCACTTCCGCGACTACGGGTGGGCGGTCAAAGTGCCCCGCGGTATCAAAGAGCTTCAGCCGCATATGATTAGGGGTCGTGCCGACCTGTCGCAGCGGCTGAACCGAGCGCCGACTGCCACCGAACTCGCAGCTCATCTTGGTGTCGACCGGGAGCTGATCATCCAAGCGACGATCGGTGGTGGCAACTACGCCACCGTATCTACCGATGCACCTGTGGGAGCTGGTGACGGTCCCAGGGTCTTGAGCGATACCTTTGGCGAGGTCGACCCGAATCTGGAAAAGGTGCTCGACGTCGAAACGATCCGGCCCTTGATTGCCGCGCTGCCCGAGCGCCAGCGAATCGTGTTGACCCTCCGCTTTTTCGACAATCTCACCCAGACTCAGATCGCGGAGCGCGTCGGCTGCTCGCAAATGCACGTCTCCCGCTTGCTTGCCAAGGCGCTCGACACCCTACGCACCCATGCCAGGGGTTCCGAACTCGCGGCGACCGCATGAGTGTGGCCGGTAGGGGCAACGCGGGCGGCTAACCCGTCAACCCCAGCAGTGGGGGAACGAGATATCGCCGAGCGAACGATCGGGCGGCATCGTCGTCGCCGAGCGCGACATTCTGCGACGGGGTCAGCACGAACGACACGATGACCCGGACGGTGACCTCAGCGACCTCGAGTAGTTCGATCTGGGTGCGGCTGTCGTTGGGCAGGGCCACGGCCAGTTGATGGGCGAGGAACGACGACGCCGTCTGGATAACGCTGTCGCCCTCGACCGTCAGGAACGGCAGCACGGTCTCGGGCTCGGTGGCGAGCAACCGCTGCAGAAGGGCGTGCTCCCGCATCGTGGTCAGCGTGAACACAAACCCTTCGACCAGCTTGTCCTCCGCTTCGGCGTAGCCGCCGGCCTCCGCGGCGAGCTCGGAGAGGAACCGCTCGAGTTCCCGCACCAGCACGGCCTCGACGATGGCGTCTTTGTTAGCGAAGTTGCGGTACAGCGTGACCCGGGCCAGTCCGGATCGCCGGGTGATGTCCTCCACGGTGGACCGGCGGATCCCGAACAATTCGAACTGCTTCAACGCCGCGTCGAGGATCCGCTGGGGGTTGCCCTCCGCCGTTGGCGACCCGAAACGCTGCACCGCCTTGGCGAGCAGGCCGCTGTGCTTCATCGGTGCAGTGTAAAGCCTGCGATGAGCTATTGATACAAACAGACGACGAATGTATCTTCAGTTCACGGCGCTCAGGACACCCGACTAGCAGGAGGCTCCCCATGGCTGCAGTGGTTTCGAAGGCTCCTTCGACCAAGACGACGACGCCACCCACCAGGGAGGAGTTCTCCGACCGGCTGCTGCGCGGGTCGGCTAAAAAGTCCTACGCGCCCGTCGTCGACGTTGACTGGGAATCGCCGGTTGAACCAGACAAGTTCTTCCTGCCGCCGCGGGTGGTGTCGCTCTACGGCACCCCGATGTGGGCGGACATGACCCGCGAACAGCAGATCGAGCTGTCGCGTCAGGAATTCATCAACCTGCTGTCGGCCGGCGTGTGGTTCGAGAACATCCTGAACCAAGCGCTGCTGCGCGGTCTGATGCACGCCGACGTCACCTCGGCCTCGACCCACTACTCGCTCACCGAACTCGGTGACGAGACCCGCCACATGGTCATGTTCGGCCGCACCATCAAGGCCGTCGACGGAAAACCATTCCAGCCCAAACGCATCCAACGAATGATCATCAATGCGCTGCCGCTGATGTTCCAGAAGTCCGTGCTGTGGATTGCCGCGCTGGTTGGGGAGGAGATCTTTGACGCGCTACAGCGCCGGATTCTCGATGATCCGGAACTGCAGCCGATTGTGCGCCGCATCATGCGGATACACGTCACCGAGGAGGCGCGGCACATCCAGTTCGCTCGCGACGGCGCGCGCCGGGACGTCCCGATGATGCGTCGGCGTAATCGGTTCCTGCTCGCCACCATTCACGGTGCCGGCGGGCCGTTCTACCGCTACCTGTTCACCAACCGCGCGGTGTACCGCCGGGCCGGGCTCGACGGCCGGGAAGCTCGCCGGCAGGCTCGCAGCAATCCCTATTTTCACGAGACGACGCGAGCTGGATTCGCCCCGCTGGCGGCGTTCCTAGAGGAGATCGGGCTGATGAACCGCATCAGCCGGCGCATGTGGAAGCGGAGCAACTTCCTGTGACCACCACGGTGGACGAGAGCGGCGTCTTCGACGGCGACGCCGAACTGGAGGTGTCGGGCGTGCGCTGCTCAGTCCGGGTCCGCCTCGCCGGTCACCTCAGCCCGATCGACGGGCGATACCACTGGCAGGGACTCGCCTACGGAGCCCCCGACGAGCTGGCGGCGGGCACGTCGGCTCAGCTGCTGATCGGAAGCCGCAGCGCCGCAGTGCGACTCGTCGAGAAGATCCCATCCGGCCAGCTGATGATCAGCGGTGTCGGAGCACCGCCGTACGACCTGCTGCCGGCCTGACGTTCCCTCGCCCCGACCCCTTAGACGGTCTGTGCCAACCGCTCCGCCAGCAGCCCCGCGAACTTTGCCGGATCTTCCAGCGTGCCACCCTCGGCTAGAAGTGCTGTGCCGTAGAGCAATTCGGCTGTCTCGGCGAGCGCGGCATCACCGCCGCGGCTCGAAAACCCTTCTCGCAACCCGGCGATCAACGGATGGCCGGGGTTGAGTTCGAGGATGCGCTTCTCCACCGGCACCGTCTGCCCGGATGCCTGCAACATGCGCGCGAGCGCGGGCGTGATGCCGAAACCGTCGGTGATCAGGCAGGCCGGCGACGCGGTCAGCCGGGTGGACAAGCGCACCTCCTTGACGTGATCGGCCAGGGTATCGGCCAGCCACCCGAGCAGATCGGTGTACTCCTGCTCCAACTGCGAGCGTTCGGCCTCGTGCGCGCTCTTGTCCTCCTCGGAGTCGAGGTCCACCTCACCCTTGGCGACAGACTGCAGCCGCTTACCGTCGAACTCGGGCACCATATCCACCCAGACCTCGTCGACCGGGTCGGTGAGCAGCAGAACCTCATAGCCCTTGGCCTTGAACGCTTCTAGGTGCGGTGAGCTCAGCAGCTGCTGACGTGATTCACCAACGGCGTAGAAAATCTGCTCCTGACCGTCTTTCATGCGTCCAACGTATTCGGCCAGCGTCGTGGGCTCCTCGTCGCTGTTTGTCGAGGCGAACGACGACACGGCCAGCAGCGTGTCCTTGTTGTCGGCGTCGGACAGCAGACCCTCCTTGAGGACCCGGCCGAATTGCGCCCAGAACGTGCGGTAGTCGGCAGGCCGCTCGGACTGCATCTCCTTGATCGTCGAGAGCACCCTCTTGGTGAGCCTGCGGCGGATCGCCTTGATCTGACGGTCTTGCTGCAGAATCTCGCGAGAAACGTTGAGCGACATGTCTGCCGCGTCGACGACGCCCTTGACGAAACGCAGGTACGGCGGCAGCAGCTCATCACAGTCGGCCATGATGAACACCCGCCGGACGTACAGCTGCACACCCACTCGGGCATCGGAGTTGAACAGGTCGAACGGGGCGTGCGACGGGATGAACAACAGCGCCTGGTACTCGAACGTGCCCTCGGCCTTCATCGGGATGACCTCCAGCGGGTCGTCCCAGGCGTGCGCGATGTGCTTGTAGAACTCCGCGTACTCCTCGTCGGAGACGTCGTCTCGGGGTCTGGCCCACAACGCCTTCATCGAGTTGACGGTCTCGGTCTCGACGGTGACCACCTCGTCGCCACCGTCCTCGGTTGCCGGGCTGCGTCGCTCGACTTGCATCCGAATGGGCCAGGCGATGAAGTCCGAGTACTGCTTGACCAGCGCCCGGATCTTCCAGTCCGCGGCGTAGTCGTGCAGCTCGTCCTCGGAGTCCTCGGGCTTGAGGTGCAAGGTCACCGACGTGCCCTGCGGGGCGTCGTCGACGGCGGCCACGGTGTAGGTGCCGTCACCGCTGGACTCCCAGCGGGTTGCTGAAGTCTCGCCCGCTTTTCGGGTGAGCAGGGTGACTTTGTCGGCGACCATGAACGACGAGTAGAAGCCGATCCCGAACTGGCCGATCAGTTCCTCGGAGGCGGCGGTGTTCTTGCGGTCTTGAGCCTCCCGCAGCTGCTGGCGAAGTTCGGCGGTACCGGACTTGGCCAGCGTGCCGATCAGGCCGACCACCTCGTCCCGGCTCATCCCGATCCCGTTGTCGCGGATCGTGAGCGTGCGGGCGTCCTTGTCGATGTCGATCTCGATGTGTAGATCGGAGGTGTCGACATCGATGTCTTTGTTCCGGAACGCTTCGAGTCGCAACTTGTCCAGCGCATCGGAGGCGTTCGAGATCAACTCCCGCAGGAATGAGTCCTTGTTGGAGTACACGGAGTGGACCATCAGATCAAGCAGCTGGCGGGCCTCGGCCTGGAACTCCAGCTGTTCTACGTGTTCAGTCATGGTAAATCCGATCGAGATGGACGACGATGGGTGCCGGCAGGATAATAGCGAGCTTCCGCAGGGCTCCGACACACCTGTCCGCGGTCCTCAGATCACGTGCGGTGCGATCAGCATGGTCGACCCGAGCACCACGAACCCGATCAGAAACGCGACGATCGTAAAGCCCATCACCTGACGCACATTGAGCTTCGCGATCGCCAATAGGGGGAGCAGCCAGAACGGCTGGATCATGTTCGCGACGCCCTCGCCGACCGCGACGGCCATGGACATCAACCCGAGATAGCCCGGCGAGTGCTGACCGAGCGCCAGCGCCGAGTCGACCGCGATCGGTCCTTGCACGGCCCAGTGCCCGCCGCCGGAGGGCACGAACAGACTGATGATCAGCGAGCCGACGAAGGTGAAGAACGGCAGCGTGTACTCCGACGCGCCGTGCACCAGCGCCTCGGCCAGCAGCGTCTGCAGTGGCTTGGTGTCCTTGGTGGCGTGGTAACCCAGCAAGCCGATCAGACCGCCGTACAACGGATACTGCAGCAGCAGCGGACCCGACACCTTCGCCGCTCCGGTGAACGCCCGAATGAACCGGATCGGGGTGCGGTGCAGGAGTGCACTGGTGATCGTCAACAACATGATCATCGAGGAGATGTTCAGCGCGAAGTCGCTGATCCAGAAGTAGGCAATGCCTGCTGCGAACATGAGAACGTTGAGGATCCAGAGGTTTTCCAGCCATTCGGCGAACGACTTCTTGCCCTTGGGGTCAGCGGGTGGTTGGTCCGCGTCCTCGAAGATCGCGGGATCGGGCGCGAGGCTCTGTGTTGGCGCCATGCGCCAGATCGCCAGCGCGAGTACCGCGACCACGACGATCACCGACAGCCAGCTGTACGGCGCAAAGATCGTCTCCGACAGGGGCACAGTCATGCCAGTCATCTTGTGGATCACGTTGATTGGGCTGCTGCCGTCGGTGTTCGCCAGCGCGATCGACGAGGAGAGTCCCTGCGTCCAGATGAGGAAGCCCATGAACGACGCCGCGATGAGGTAGCCGAAATGCACGTCGGTCAGGCGCTTGGCGATCTGCCGGGCGATCAATGCGCCGGCGACCAGTCCGAGTCCCCAGTTCAGCAGATGCAGGGCAGCGCTGACGCCGAAACAGAGCAGGGCTGCCTGAACCTGATTGTTTGGCTTGCCGGCGATGTAGACGATGGCGCGCTTGAGAACCGGTGCTTCGGCGAGCGTGTAGCCCGTCACGAGGATCAGCACCATCTGTAAGGCGAATGTGAAGATGTTCTGCGATCCCCACACGCCGCCGTACCACGCCTTGAGCATGCCGCTGGGCGTGGCACCCTTCACCAGGAACGCCACCAACGCGGCGACGATGACGGTGAGGACGACCGCGAACAGGTACGGATCGGGCATCAGGCGTTCGACGTAGCGGACCGACACGTCGGTCAGGGCTTGCATGACGCCGCGGCGCTTGGTTCTGGGTTCTTCGCTCGTGGTCACGATCTGCCCTCCCCGTCAACCGCCACTCGGGCGGGTTCGGCACGGACTCTAGCGCCTGAATCCGCAGATCCGAGGGTGAAACGACCGATGGCGACTGGCGTGCTACTCGCCTTTGCTGGTATCCATGAGTCAGCAGGTCTGAGGGGGATGGAATGTCGCTTCGGGTCAATATCGAGGATCTGGCCGCATCGGGGGTTGCGGTCACCGGTCACGGTGAGGACGTGGCCGTCAAACATGCGGCGGCGGCGAGCCGCATCGATGCGGCCCAGGTCGGGTGGCAGGGGGCGTCGGCGCTGGCCATGACAGCGTTGGCTGAGCAGTGGGTGGCCACCACCACCGCGTTGCTGACCCGGTTGAGTGATCACGCCCAGGGACTGCACACCAGTGCCCAGGGATTCGCTGAGATGGAACAGCGCAACAGCCAGGCGTTGCAACAGCCTGCTCAGGCGGCGAACGCGATCGCCGGCCAGACCGATCTCTGAGCCGTCGTGGCCCTGACTGTTGCTGACATTGAGCGCTGGAATGCCGGCGATGTGCGCGAGGTCTTTCATGCCGCCACCAGTCGCGCCCAGGCGGCGTTCGATGCCGCCGACGGTCTGGCCACGCTGCCGGCGTTCACCAGTTGGGGTGGGGAGTCTGCCGAGGCAGCCAAAGAGGCGATCGGGCAGACCCGCAAGGATCTGGACTCGCACGGCAACGAAGCGTTGGCGGTGGCCAATGCGGCCCGTAGTGCGGCGGACAACATCGAGAAGATCAAGTCGGAGCTGGCGACGCTGAAGGCGGACGCCGAGTCCTTGGGGATGGACATTGACCCGGTGGCCGGCGTGGTGGTGCCCGGCCCGAAGGTCCGTAACCCGATGGAAGCCGAACTCAAACAGGCTCAGCTGCAACCGCGGCTGGATACGATTGTGGCCGAAGCCAATCTGGTTGACATGGCGCTGGCCAACGCCATCAACATGGCCGGCGGCAAGACCCCCATCCCGCCCTCGCTGCACGCCAACGATCCCGAATTGCAACAGGCGCTGAGTCAGCCGCTGCCCGAGGACCCCAAGCAGTTTCGCGACCTGTGGGACAAGCTATCCCAGGAGGACAAGGACTTCCTTTACGGCCGCGATCACAGCATCGGCAACCACCCGGGCATGCCGTTCGTCGACAGGGACAAGTACAACCAGCAGCACCTCGGTGAGCTGGTCCACACCACCCAGAACAACATCGACCAAATGCAACGCCGCTACGACGAGCTTGCCCGCCAGGTGTACATGGGGGACAAGACCAACGAGACCGGCAACGAACTCAACAGGCTGGGGTCGCAGCTGCTGGCGGCACGGCACAGTATGGACGGCTATAAGGCTGTGCAGAATTCACTGCATCCGTCGAGTGATCCGAACAACACAGATCCACTCGCCAAGGTCCCGCGGATGCTTGGCTTCATCGACGACCAGGGACACGCGGCGGTATCGGTCGGCAACCCAGATACGGCCAGCCGCAACGCCATCCTGGTTCCCGGCACCGGTCAGGACATGGCCGCGTTCCAGGGCAGCAACGGCAAGTCCGAGGCGATGTTCCGCTCCACCCTGTTGGCCGATCCGAGCCTGTCTGCCAACGACGTCTCCATCACGACGTGGATGGGTTACGACCGGCCGATGAACCTCGCCGAAGCTGCGTTTCAGGACCGAGCGGTCAACGGTGGCGCCGCCCTCGACTCCTACCTCAACGGCATGCACGCTTCGCACAACGGACCGGCGGCGATCGACACGGTGATCGGGCACAGCTACGGCTCGACACTGGTGGGTGGCGCGGCCAGCGGCGGCAATCACCTTGCCGCCGACAACGTCATCGGCGTCGGTAGTCCTGGCATGCTGGTAAAGCACGCGGGCGACCTCAATCTCGACGCAGGGGCCCACGTGTATTCGATGACGGCCAGCAACGACATCATCAGCCTTGCGACCGATATGACCCTGGGTCCCGATCCCTTCGGACGGGACTTCGGTGCCACCCGCTTGTTCGCCAACCCTGGGCCGAGCTGGGATCCGACGGGCATCATCGGCGACGTCGCCGCGCACAGCGCCTATTGGGACAGCCCCACCAATCCCGCGCTCCAGAACATGGGCGCCATCATCGCTGGTCTGTCGCCGGTCCAGATCGTCACACCCGACGGGGTGGTGCCGGGATCGTGAAGTACGTGAGCACCAGCACTCGTCGAGCCAGAGCGCTACTCGGCGCACTGGCCCTGAGCGTCACGCTTTTCGGCTGCGGCGGCAAGCTCGAGCTGCCCAACCCGTCTGGCGCGACCGACATTGGAGGACCAACGATGACGTCTTCAGCCCCGACACCGCCAGGTTGGAATCCCAAAGATGTTGTACCGCAGAGTCAACAACAGGCCCAGGACACGCTGCTGGGCTATCTGCAGCGGACAGTCAGCGGCTTGCCACCGGGAATCACGTTCGACGCCAACAGGTTCGGCGGTGTCGGCAGCGGCAACGTAGGCTGTGACGACGACGCCACCACTGCTGACGCGTCAACCCGTTTCAATGTCGCCTTTGATATCAAGGTCCCGCCGGGCACCGATAATGCGACCCTCTTCCAGGCCGTGGGTGACGTATGGCGCAGTTGGGGTTGGTACGTCTACGAACGTGACGGGTTTCGTAAGCCGAACCTGTTCGGGTTCAGCCCGGACGGCTACGTCCTGCGGATTGTCACCGCGGCCCGCGACGGGTTCCCGCCGGGACTCGAGGGGTCAACACCGTGCTTCCCGGTCAACCTGGCGCGCAACGACATTGCGTTCCCGACGGTCATCACACCGTAATCGCGTTGATCGCCGCCGCGGTGTCCAGATCGCCGTAGGCGTTGGCATAGCGTTGCGCCAGCGCGACGGCCACCTCAGGACGCTGCCACAGCCCGCCGCCGCTGCTGGCGGTGGCCAGCCATAGCGCGAGCCCGTGCGCGACCGATGCGCGATACCGCAGCCAGATCTCGTCCATGGTGGGCAGCTCGTCGGCAGGCAGGCCGAGTGCGCCGCGGTACTCCTCCAACAGCGCTGACTCGTGCTGACGCCGGTCCTCGACGGTCAGAGCGCCCTGCAGGAAATACCCGACGTCCAGTGACCAGTTGCCGCGGCGGGCGACCTGCCAGTCCAGGAAGCCGACCTCGCCGTCCGGGGTCACGTAGGTATTGCCGATGTGTGCGTCGCCGTGCAGCAGCGTCTGCGGCGAGGTGGTCAACGTTCTGATGTACGGCTTCCACGCCTCTTCGACCAACTGCTCGATCGACATCGACAACACCTCCGGCGGGGTGGTCTCGTCGAGCTGTTCGAGCGCGCTCGGCAGCGGCGCGTACTGGAGCCCGTCAAAGGGCTCGAAGGGTTCCAGCCAGCTCAGGGCCGGTTCCTGGATCACGCGCGAACCCCAAAACCGACCGTGCATGCGCCCCAGCCCGCGCACCCCGGAACGTGCCTCGTCGATTGTCAGGGGCCGCAACGAGTCCCGCGGGTCGGCCCCACGCGCGGTGAGGTCCTCCATCACCAGGCAGAAGTCGTACGCGTCTTCGTCGATGAGCGCGGCGTATACGACGGGATGCTCCAGCGGGAGGTCCACACCCGAGCTGAAGAGGCGTGGTTCGTGGAACATGCCGCTGGTCATCCGGATGAGTTCCTTGTGGTCCGGGTCGGCGGCTTTGACGAACACCGTCGCCGGGCCGTCGCCGGCGGAGTAGGACAGGCGAAGGCGCGCACGACGATTGGTGCCGTCGTCGCGCAGATCGATGGCGACGTCACTGACGGTTGCGCCGGGGTGGTGGGCAGCCAGGGCGGCCGTCATCCAGCCGGGTGAAACCTCGGCAAAGTCCGTGGGCACCGGCAGGTCAGGTGTGCTCATCTCGGGCGCGCTCCTGGTGTCAAGCTCGTCTACTATTACGACACGAAATGTGTCGTAATAGCGGGAACCTACCGCACCCGATCCCAGACCGATAGTGAATCGGCGAAGTTAGGCTCGCGAGATGTCCCAACCGCCAGGCCGGCCTCGAGACGCGGCGTTGCACGTCGCGATCCTCGAGGCCGTGCGCGAGTTGCTGGTCGTGTCGAGCTACGCCGAGCTGTCGATGGACGCGGTCGCGGCGCGCGCGCAGGTGGGAAAGAAGACGCTGTACCGGCGCTGGGCTTCGAAGGCGCCGCTGGTGGTCGAGGCGGTGCTGGACGCCTACGGGCGAGGCGGCTCGTTCGCGGTGCCCGACACCGGCGACCTGCGCGCCGACTTGCGACAGTGGCTGGTCGAGCACGGTGAGTTCGTTGCCGAACCTTCCAACGCCAAACTCATCCGCGCGCTCGTCGCCGCGGCGGCCGCGGGTTCCGGTGACAGTGACGCGCTATACGAACAACTCAGCGTCCCGCAGCGCCGCGGGCTCGTCGACCGGGTGCGTCTCGCGGTGGACCGAGGAGCAGTGCGCGCCGATATCGATCCCGACGTCGTCGCCAATGCGTTGATGGGCACGCTGCTGTTGCAGGTCATGAGCAGTGCTGCGCCGGCTGATACGTCCGCGCGCTACGTGGCGCTAGTGGACGCGCTACTGGACGGCATGGTCTAGAACATGCACCTCGAGGAACTCCAATGGTTCGTGGTGCTGGCCGAGACCGAACACGTGACCGAGGCCGCGGCCGAATTGGGGGTGAGCCAACCCACGCTGTCGCGGGCGCTGACCCGGATCGAACAGCAGGCTGGCGCCCCGCTGTTCGATCGGGTCGGCCGTCGTCTGCACCTCAACGAGTACGGCCGCATCATGCTCGAACACGCCCGCCGCAGTATCGCCGAAGTGCAGGCGGCGCTCGACCGCATCGCTGCCCTGCGTGACCCCGACACCGGCCGTGTTCGGCTGGCATTCCTGCACTCGCTGGCCAACTGGTATGTGCCCGAGCAACTTCGGCGGTTCCGGGAAGCCGCGCCGAAGATCGCGTTCGATCTGTTTCAGGGGCCTGCGCACGAAGTCGCACAACGCGTTCTTGACGGCGGGGCTGATCTCGCCATCACCTCGCCGCGTCCCGACCCGGCGGCGTTTGCCTGGCATCGCCTCTACGTCGAGCGGCTGTGCCTGGCGGTGCCGGTGGGGCACCGGCTGGCAGCACGCAGTCGGGTCAGCCTTTCCGCGGCGGCCGACGAGCCGTTCGTTGCACTCGAGAAGCCGCTCGGGTTGCGGTTGCTGACCGACGACCTGTGGGCCGAGGCGGGTATCGACCCCGAGATCGTGTTTGAAGCGTCCGAGATCCCGACGATGGAGGGCCTGGTGGCGGCGGGGTTCGGGGTCGCCGTCGTGCCGGTGCCACGCGAGGGGGCCGATACGCGAGTGGTCCACGTGCCCTTGTCGAACAGCCGAGCCAAGCGCGAGGTCGGCCTGGCCTGGGGGCGCGACCGTCCACTGGCTCCGCCCTCGGAGCGATTCCTGCAGTTTCTTTCCGGCACCTGACACGAGTCGGGCGCGCGGCCCCATCAGCAATCATGCGCACAACGCATCAATATCCGTTGTTTCATGCATTGGACACATCAATAGCCGATACCTACGGTCGGCTGAGTGACCATTGACCAGTCCCTGGAATCTGCCTGGACCGGGCATACCCGGGGATCAGCGGCCTACGCGCGGCTGCTGGCAGCACTGTTCTGTGCGGGCGTGGCGACGTTTGCGCAGTTGTACTCACCGCAGGCCGTGCTTCCGCTGATCTCGTCGGACCTGGGGATCGGCGCTGCCAATGCGGCACTGGTGGTTTCGGTGTCCACGGCGGGACTGGCGATCGGTGTCATTCCGTGGTCGGCGCTGGCTGACCGCATGGGCCGGGTGAAGGCGATCGCGATCTCGGTGTCAGGCGCCACCGTCGTCGGGATGTTGGTGCCGTTCGCGCCGACGTTCGGACTACTGATGGCCGGCCGGTTCATCGAGGGACTGTTGGTCGGCGGTGTGCCCGGCATCGCGGTGGCCTACTTGACCGAAGAAGTCGATCCGGTGCACGCCGCCAGGGCGGCCGGCACTTTCGTGGCGGGCACCACGATCGGTGGTCTGCTTGGGCGCCTGGTGTCCAGCCCGGTCGCCGAGATCGCCGGGTGGCGAATCGGTGTCTTCACCGTGGCGGTCATCTGCGGATTCGCAGCCATGGCCTTCGTCAAGCTGGCGCCCGAGCCGAGGGGCTTCACCCCGCCGTCAGCGGGCGGCGCCAACCCGGAAGGCAACCTCGGCCATCGGCTGGCCGCCAACCTGCGCACGCCCCGTCAGCTGGTGCTCTTCGCCCAGGGCTTTCTGTTGATGGGCGGCTTCGTGGCGCTCTACAACTTCCTCGGCTTCCGCTTGACTGCCGCGCCGTTTCATCTCCCGCCGTCCTTGGTGAGCCTGGTGTTCCTCGCCTACCTGGCCGGGACATGGGCGTCGTCGCGGGCCGGTGCCGAGGCCGCGCGCTTCGGCCGCAGGCGGGTCTTGCTGGTCTCCGTAGCCGTCATGATGGTCGGAGTCGCGATCACCCTGAGCGACAACGTGTTTGCCGTCCTGATCGGCTTGGTAGTTGCCACGGCGGGATTCTTCGGCGCGCACTCCACGGCCGCCGGGTGGACCGGCCAAGCGGCACCGGTCGGCAAGGCTCAAGCCTCGTCGCTGTACAACCTCTTCTACTACGGCGGTTCCAGTGCCATCGGCTGGCTGGGCGGGATCGCGTTCGACGCGCGCGGTTGGACCGCCGTCGCTGTCACGATTCTGGTGCTGGCCGCCGTCGCCGCAGCACTGGCGGCATTGGTGCTGCGCGAGAGCCACCTTGCTCCGGGCGGCGCCCGACCTGGATGCCAACTTCGTGGCTGAGATGCAGGGCAGGAATGTCGGAATCAGGTTGCCGATGTCCGAGATGCGGCTCGGTCGTGGTCAGCCGGTACTGGCCGACGGGTAGGGCAAGTCGGTGCTGGCATGCGGATCGACGTGCACCGGCCTGCCGATGTAGGGAAATGCTCGCTGCGCGCACGCCGTCCGGTCGCACACCTTGCAGCCAGCGCCGATCGGGACACTGGTCTCGGCATTGGTGAGGTCGACCCCGGCGGAGTAGACCAGTTTGTCGGCATGATTGAGCTCGCACCCGAGTCCGATGGCGAATGTCTTGCGGTGTCCGAGGTAGCGGCTCGGCGGTGAGTCGGTGGTGCGGGCGATCCAGAAGTACGACCGGCCATCGGGCATCTGGGCCACCTGGGTGATGAATTCGCCGGGCCGGTTGAACGCGTGGTGCACCACCCACAGCGGGCAGCTGCCGCCTACCCGCGAGAAGTGGAAGGCCGTGGCGGATTGACGTTTCGAGATGTTCCCCGCGGCATCGGCGCGGACGAAGATGAACGGCACGCCGCGGGCGTCCGGGCGTTGCAGGGTCGAAAGCCGATGGCAGACGGTTTCGAATCCGACCTCGAAGCGGCGGGCCAGCTGGTCGATGTCGTAGCGAAGTTCGTTGGCGGACTGCAGGAACCGGCGGTACGGCAGCAGCAGGGCGCCGGCGAAGTAGTTCGCCAGCCCGATGCGGGCGACTTCGCGTGCTTCGGCTGTGAGTTGATCGTCGGTGGCCAGGATGGCGTCGATCGTGTCGGCTTGGGTTAGCAGCGCGAGCTGGGTGGCCATCTGGAAGGCCCGCTGACCTGGATGCAGCCAACGTGCGATGTGCAGCGTCGCGGTGTCCGGACGATAGCGGCGTTTGACGTTGGGACCCAGGCTCTTTCCGTCGTCAAGGACGGCGGTGATACCGAGATCGTCGGCCAGTACCCGGATCAGCTGCACATCAAGCTCACCGACGCGGAGGTGGTGGGCGTCGAACAGTTCCTCGGCAGCTCGGTCGAGTTCGTCGACGTAGTTCTTGCGGTCGTAGAAGAAGTCACGGACCTCTTCGAAAGGCATCGGTCGTGCCGGGTCGTCGGGGATATCGACGCTGGCCCGGCTACGCAGCGCCTCCAGTTCGGCGGTGGCGTTGACCATCCGGCGGTGCAGGCTGACGATGGCTTGCCCGACACTGGGCATCCGGGCAGCCAGTTCCTCGATCTGTGTCGTGGTGGCATGGCTTTCGGCGAGGCTTTCCCGTAGGTCGGCCACCAGCCGGGCATCGGAATCGGGGGCGAAGAAATGGGCGGGCAGATTGAATCGCTCGGTCAGGGTCAACAAGACCGGCACGGTGATGGGCCGCTGGTCGTTCTCCAGCTGATTGACGTAGCTCGTCGATAGGTCCAGTGCCCTGGCCAGTCCGACCTGGGTGAGGCCGTGCTCCTCCCGCAGGCGGCGCAATCGCGCCCCGGCAAAGGTCTTAGATGCCGCCACGGCCACCGCAGAAGCGTACCGCGGGGAGTGTTCGCAATATTCGCAGATTCCTCAGACAAAGGACGCAAAATTACGCATTTACAGTGGGTTTTGCCCGCATCCAGAGCTGCGTACTGTGCGAATCATGGCGAGCTTGCAGATTCACGACGTCCGTACCCGGCGCAGCGCGGAGGAGTTTCCGCGTTCCGATCACCTGGCGTGGAAGATCGCCGAATTGGCCGCCGATCCGGTGCCCGTCCCGCCGGAGACCGAAGCGATGGTCATCAACCGCATCATCGACAACGCCGCGGTATCGGCGGCCTCGGTCATCCGGCGGCCGGTCACCGTCGCGCGTGAACAGGCGCTGGCCCACCGGTGCGCCCGCAACGGCGCCAAGGTGTTCGGCGTCCCCGGCAGCGTGTCGCCGGAATGGGCTGCCTGGGCCAATGGAGTCGCGGTCCGCGAACTGGATTTTCACGACACGTTTCTGGCCGCCGAGTACTCGCACCCGGGTGACAACATCCCGGCGCTGGTCGCCGTCGCGCAGCATTTCGACGTCCGCGGTACCGACCTGATCCGTGGCATCGCCACCGCCTACGAGGTACAGATCGACCTGGTCAAGGGAATCTGCTTGCACGAGCACAAGATCGATCATGTCGCGCATCTGGGACCGTCGGTATCGGCAGGCCTTGGCACCATGCTGCGGCTTGATCCCGAGACCATTTACAACGCCGTCGGACAGGCACTGCATCTGACCACGGCTACCCGACAGTCCCGTAAGGGGTTGATCTCCAGCTGGAAGGCCTACGCCCCGGCCTACGCCGGCAAGGTGGCGATCGAGGCCGTCGACCGCGCCATGCGGGGCGAGGGCTCGCCCGCGCCGATCTGGGAGGGCGAGGACGGTGTCATCGCCTGGCTGCTGTCGGGTCCTGGACACACCTACCAGGTGCCGCTGCCCGCGCCGGGGCAACCCAAGCGCGCGATCCTCGACAGCTACACCAAGGAGCATTCGGCTGAATACCAGAGTCAGGCGCCGATCGACCTGGCCCGCCGGCTGCGTGAGCGGATCGGCGATCTCGATCAGATCGCCTCCATCGCGCTGCACACCAGCCACCACACCCACGTGGTGATCGGCACCGGCTCCCATGATCCGCAGAAGTTCGACCCCGACGCATCCCGCGAGACTCTCGACCATTCGGTGATGTACATCTTCGCCGTCGCACTGCAAGACGGCAGCTGGCACCACGAACGGTCGTACGCGCCGGAACGGGCGCACCGCCCTGACACCATCGAACTGTGGCGAAAGATCTCCACCGTCGAGGATCCGGAGTGGACGCGTCGCTACCACTCCACTGACCCGGCCGAAAAGGCCTTCGGCGCCCGCGCCGTGGTCACGCTGAAGAACGGCGATGTGATCACCGACGAGCTGGCGGTTGCCGACGCGCATCCGTTGGGCGCCCGGCCCTTTGAGCGGGACCAGTACATCACCAAATTCCTCGAGCTCGCCGACGGTGTCGTCGAGGACGCCGAGCAGAAGCGGTTCCTGTCGACCGTTGGCGACCTGGCCCGGATCCGGCCGGGCGGACTGGACGCGCTCAACGTTCTCGCCGATCCGCGGGTCCTGGACAAGGCGCCTACCATCCCGTCCGGGATTTTCTCGTGACCGCGGGTCTGATCGGGTCGGTGGCCTCGGCCGCCGACAAGCGCGCACGGTTTCGCCGTGGACTGGATTCCGGTCGGCTGCTCCGCTTTCCCGGGGCGTTCTCACCGCTGGTCGCCAAACTGGTCGCCGAGATCGGTTTCGACGGCATCTACGTTTCGGGTGCGGTGTTGTCGGCCGACCTCGGGCTGCCGGATATCGGCCTGACCACGCTCACCGAGATCTCGAGCCGAGGTGCCCAGATCGCGGGAGTCAACGATCTGCCGACGTTGATCGATGCTGACACCGGATTCGGTGAGCCGATGAGTGCAGCGCGCACGGTCACGGTGTTGGAGGACGCTGGCTTGGCCGGCTGCCACCTGGAAGACCAGGTGAATCCGAAACGGTGTGGCCACCTGGACGGCAAGGCCGTCGTGCCGACCGAGGAGATGGTCAAACGGCTTCGGGCGGCGGTTGCGGCCCGACGCGATCCGAACTTCATCATCTGCGCCAGGACCGATGCTGCCGGTATCGAAGGTGTGCCGGCCGCCATCGACCGGGCCAAGGCATACGCGGATGCCGGCGCCGACCTGATCTTCACCGAAGCGCTCCACACGCCCCTGGATTTCGAGCAGTTCCGTGCGGGTGTCGACACACCGCTGCTGGCGAATATGACGGAATTCGGCAAGTCCGAACTGCTGACGGCCGCCCAGCTGTCCGATATCGGCTACAACGTCGTGATCTACCCGGTAACCACCCTGCGGCTGGCGATGTACGCCGTCGAGGTTGGATTGCGCGAGATCGATTCCGCAGGAACGCAATCCGGGCTAATCAATGAGATGCAACACCGCAGCCGCCTATACGAACTGCTGCGCTATGCCGATTACAACCAGTTCGACTCCGATATCTACAACTTCGCGCTACAAGGAGTGAACCGATGACTGCTCCCACGATCCACAAGGGGCTGGCCGGTGTCGTGGTCGACACGACCGCTATCTCCAAGGTGGTTCCCGAGACCAACTCGCTAACCTATCGGGGTTATCCCGTGCAGGATCTGGCCGCGCACTGCAGCTTTGAGCAGGTCGCCTACCTGTTGTGGCACGGCGAATTGCCCACCGACCACGAGCTGTCTTTGTTCACCCAGCGGGAACGTGCATCGCGGCGGATCGACCGGTCGGTCCACTCCCTGCTGGCCAAGCTGCCCGACAACTGCCATCCGATGGATGTGGTGCGCACCGCCATCAGTTACCTCGGGGCCGAGGATCCCGACGAGGATGACAGCACCCAGCCCGCCAACTATGCCAAGTCGTTGCGGATGTTCGCGGTGCTCCCGACGATCGTGGCCGCCGATATCCGGCGTCGCCGCGGACTGGAGCCGATCGCACCGCACAGCCAGCTGAGCTACGCCGAGAATTTCCTGACGATGAGTCTCGGCGAGATTCCGGACCCGTTGATCGTCAGGGCATTCGAGCAGTCGATGATCCTGTACGCCGAGCACAGCTTCAACGCGTCGACGTTCGCCGCGCGGGTGGTGACCTCGACGCAATCCGATATCTACAGCGCCGTGACGGCGGCGATCGGCGCCTTGAAGGGATCCCTACACGGTGGCGCCAACGAGGCCGTCATGCACGACATGATCGAGATCGGTTCCGCCGATCGAGCGGCGGAATGGTTGCACGGCAAGCTGTCCCGTAAGGACAAAGTGATGGGTTTCGGGCACCGGGTCTACAAGAACGGCGACTCGCGGGTGCCCACCATGAAGGCCGCGCTGACCCGTGTCGTGGAAGCGCGCGGCGGCCAGCGCTGGATGGACATCTACAACGTGCTGGAATCGTCGATGTTCGCCGCCACCAAGATCAAGCCCAATCTCGATTTCCCGACCGGTCCGGCGTACTACCTGATGGGCTTCGACATCCCCAGCTTCACACCGCTGTTCGTGATGAGCCGGATCACCGGATGGACCGCGCACATCATGGAGCAGGCGGCGTCGAACGCATTGATCCGGCCGCTGTCCGAGTACTCGGGCCAGCCGCAGCGCGCGCTCGCGTAACGCCAGATCCGCTCGAAAGGGACGTGTGTTTTCCAAGGTTCTGGTTGCCAATCGCGGTGAGATCGCGATCCGGGCGTTCCGTGCCGCCTACGAGTTGGGTGTCGGCACCGTCGCGGTCTACCCGTATGAGGACCGTAATTCGCTGCATCGGTCGAAGGCCGACGAGTCGTATCAGATCGGCGAGGAAGGCCATCCGGTCCGCGCGTATCTGAATGTCGAGCAGATCGTGTCGACCGCGCTGGCCTGCGGAGCCGATGCGATCTACCCGGGGTACGGGTTCTTGTCGGAGAACCCGGAGCTGGCGGCTGCCTGCGCAGCAGCGGGCATCACGTTCGTCGGTCCGTCGGCAGACGTGCTGGAGCTGACCGGCAACAAGGCGCGGGCCATCGCGGCCGCGCGGGCTGCAGGGCTGCCGGTGTTGGCGTCTTCGGAGCCGTCGGCTGACATCGAGGAGTTGGCGAGAGCCGCGGATTCGATCGGTTTCCCGTTGTTCGTCAAGGCGGTGGCCGGTGGTGGCGGCCGTGGAATGCGCCGCGTGACCCAGGCCGCTGACCTGGAGGAGGCTATCGAAGCTGCCTCCCGCGAGGCGGAATCGGCGTTCGGCGATCCGACGGTGTTCCTGGAACAGGCGGTGATCAATCCGCGGCACATCGAGGTGCAGATTCTGGCCGACAGTACCGGTGAGGTCGTTCACTTGTTCGAGCGCGACTGCAGTGTGCAGCGCCGACATCAGAAGGTGATCGAGCTGGCGCCGGCGCCGAACCTGAATCCCGATTTGCGGCAACGGATTTGCGCAGACGCGGTGGCGTTCGCGCGGCAGATCGGGTACAGCTGTGCGGGCACGGTTGAGTTCCTGCTCGACGAGCGGGGTCAGCACGTCTTCATCGAGATGAATCCTCGGATCCAGGTGGAACACACGGTGACCGAAGAGATCACCGATGTGGATCTGGTGTCCGCGCAACTGCGGATCGCCAGCGGTGAGACCTTGGCCAACCTCGGATTGGACCAAGACGCAGTGCAGATTCGCGGCGCCGCGATGCAGTGCCGGATCACCACGGAAGACCCGGCCAGCGGGTTCCGGCCGGACACCGGGCGGATCACTGGATATCGGTCACCGGGCGGCGCGGGCATCCGCCTCGACGGCGGCACCAACATCGGTGCTGAAGTCACCGCCCACTTCGACTCCATGCTGGTCAAACTCAGCTGTCGCGGTTCAGATTTTCCGGCCGCGGTACGCCGCGCGCGGCGGGCGCTGGCCGAATTCCGGATCCGTGGTGTCGCCACCAACATCTCGTTTCTGCAGGCAGTTTTGGACGATCCCGACTTTCGGGCCGGGCAGGTCAGCACCTCGTTCATCGATGAGCGCCCGCATCTTCTGACGGCGCGGTCCAGTGCTGACCGCGGTACCAAGATCTTGAACTACCTGGCCGATGTCACGGTCAATCAGCCGCACGGTCCACGTCCCTCGGCGCTCTACCCACGCGACAAGCTGCCCGATATCGACCTGACGATAGCCCCGCCGCCAGGGTCGAAACAGCGGTTGGCTGAGCTCGGCCCGAACGGCTTCGCGCGCTGGCTGCGCGAATCCTCTGCTGTCGGCGTCACCGATACCACATTTCGGGATGCGCACCAGTCATTGTTGGCCACCCGTGTGCGGACCAGTGGATTGCTGCGCGTGGCGTCCCATATCGCCCGCATGACGCCGGAGCTACTCTCGGTCGAGTGTTGGGGCGGAGCAACCTATGACGTGGCGTTGCGCTTCCTCAAGCAGGATCCCTGGGATCGGTTGGCAGCGCTCCGCGAGGCACTGCCGAATATCTGCCTGCAAATGCTGCTCCGTGGACGCAACACCGTCGGGTACACGCCCTACCCCGAACAGGTGACGCATGCATTCGTCGAGGAAGCGGCGCACACCGGCGTGGACATCTTCCGGATATTTGATTCGCTCAACAACATTGATGCCATGCGCCCGGCGATCGATGCGGTGCTGAATACGGGTACGACGATCGCCGAGGTGGCGATGTCCTATACCGGTGATCTAGCCGATCCGGGCGAAAGCCTCTACACGCTGGACTATTACCTGCGATTGGCCGAGGCGATCGCGCAGGCCGGCGCGCATGTATTGGCTATCAAGGATATGGCCGGACTGTTGCGTGCCCCGGCCGCTGCCACTCTGGTCGCTGCGCTGAAGTCACGATTCGATCTGCCGGTGCACGTGCACACCCATGACACCCCCGGCGGGCAATTGGCGACGTACGCCGCGGCCTGGGCGGCCGGAGCCGATGCCGTCGATGGGGCGGCGGCACCATTGGCCGGCACCACCAGCCAGCCGTCACTCTCGTCGATTGTGGCTGCAGCGGCACACACCGAATTCGACACCGGGCTGTCGCTGTCCGCGGTGTGCGATCTGGAGCCGTATTGGGAGGCCCTGCGAAAGGTGTACGCGCCATTCGATGTTGCGGCGTCTGGGCCGACATTTCCCACCGGACGGGTGTACACCCACGAGATCCCGGGCGGTCAGCTGAGTAACTTGCGCCAACAGGCCGTCGCCTTGGGGTTGGGGGATCGGTTCGAAGAGATCGAGGACGCCTATGCCGGCGCTGATCGCGTGTTGGGCCGGTTGGTGAAGGTCACTCCGTCGAGCAAGGTGGTGGGGGACCTGGCGTTGTCGCTGGTTGGTGCCGGAGCCAGCGCGCAGGAGTTCGCGGCCGAGCCGGCCCGCTATGACATCCCGGATAGTGTGATCGGGTTTCTGCGCGGGGAGCTGGGCGATCCGCCGGGAGGATGGCCAGAACCGTTGCGGTCCAAGGCTCTCCAGGGTCGTGGGCCGGCCAAACCGGAGCAGGAGTTGACCGCCGAGCAGGCGGCGGCGCTGGCCGCGCCGGGGCCTAAACGCCAGGCGATGCTCAATCATCTGCTGTTCGCCGGACCGACGGCCGAGTTTGAGGCGCACCGCGAGGAGTTCGGTGATACGTCGCGGCTGTCAGCCAATCAGTTCTTCTACGGATTGCGTCACGGCGAGGAACACCGGGTCAACCTGGAGCCCGGAGTGGAGTTGCTGATCGGCTTGGAGGCGATCAGCGATGCCGATGAGCGAGGGATGCGCACGGTGATGTGCATCATCAATGGGCAGTTGCGCCCGGTCATGGTGCGGGATCGCTCCATCGCCTCGAATGTTCCGGTGGCGGAGAAGGCTGATCGGACCAACCCCGACCACATAGCTGCGCCGTTCGCCGGTGTGGTCACCGTGTCGGTCGCCCAGGGGGACACTGTGGAAGCCGGGCAGACGTTGGCGACGATCGAGGCGATGAAGATGGAAGCCGCGATCACCGCCACCAAAGCCGGCACCGTCACCCGGATCGCGGTCGCCACCACCGCCCAAGTCGAAGGCGGGGACCTACTGGTGGTGGTCGTTCGGGACTAGCCGCTGACTGCGTCTAGACACAATCCACCTGCATTAGTCGGGCAGATCGGCCGGAGAGTTCCCGCAATTGAGAATCCAGTTGGCGGTCCCGTTGTGTGTTTAACTTCCTTGAAAATCAGCGCTTCTACACGAAAGGGGTGCGCGCGCCGTGCATATCGAACCGGGCATCGTTGAGGGTCCCAAGATCATCTTGAGCTATGTCACTGCCGGCGGCGCCGGAGCGTACGGGCTGTATCTGGCCGCCAAGCTGGTGAAGGATCGCGGCCTCGGTGCGCTCCTGCTCCGGACGATGATGACCACCGCGCTGGTGTTCGTGTTCTTCCAGGTGTTCCCGCACTACCCGGTCGGTATTTCGGAAGTTCACCTCATCCTCGGCTCCACACTGTTCCTGCTTTTCGGTGCCGCTCCCGCCGCGTTCGGCTTGGCGGGTGGACTGCTGCTGCAGGGGTTGTTCTTCGCACCATACGATCTCCCGCAGTTTGGGATGAACGTCACGACGCTGTTGGTGCCGCTATTCGCTCTGCAGTTCGTCGCGCACAAGGTGATCGCACCGGAAACGCCGTATGTCCAACTGAAATACCGTCAGGCGCTGGCTCTTTCGACGACATACCAGGCAGGGATCGTGTCCTGGGTCGCGTTCTGGGCGTTGCACGGAGAGGGTTTCGCGGGGCAGACAGTCCGCGATATCGCGACCTTCGGTGCCGCCTACATGACCGTCATCATCGTCGAGCCACTTGCCGATCTCGGTGTACTCGCCGCGGCGAAGGGACTACATCAGCTGAAGAACAGCCCGATCCTCGAACGGCGGCTGTTCAGCCCCGCGTAGTCCGCGGCGCTGTGCGGAGATCTGCCACTGCCAATTCTGCACGGTCGGTGTGGATGCCATGTCTGTATCTGTCGCCGCCTCGATCGGATCGGTTCCGCGCGGCAGGCAGGAACTAGGGCGTAGTCCGAAACGACCATGTCGAAGTGAGTGAAGTGGGCACCGAACGCCTTGAGCACGCGCTCGCTGAAATCGAGAGCAGGGTCCTCGACGAGGTTTGGGTCAGCACCCGCCGTTCGATCTGTTGTGGCCTCCTGACAGCGTTGGTGGCGTTGGCGGCAGTGATGTGGTGGCATGACATCGCCGGTGAGGGTTCGGCATACGGATACAACCGAGTTCCGACGGCAGGAATGCTCGGGTTGACGGCCGCCGCCGTCGCGTCGGCTTTGGCACTTCGGTTGCGCCGTTTTCGGGCGTGTTGTCTTGCGGCCTTCGCCTGCGGCTTAGCTGGAGTTGCAGGCGCCGGGACATTTTGGTGGCTTCATACCGGCAGACCCGGTGCGTCGCTGCCCTGGCTGTTGATCGCGGATATCGCCGTGATCTTGCTGGCCATCGGGTGGTTGTCGGTTGTCATGACTCCGATGGAGCGTTCGCAACCTCAGATGCGTGAACACACTGAAACGGCCTGGCCCTTTTAGTTGATTCGGGCATCATGCCGGCGCAGTTGGACTGTCGCCGCGGGTTCACGCCGCGAGGTGGGGTCGCTACCTGTGAGAAGGGCGCGATAACTCTGCAGCTCAACCAATGTTTTGTAGGATGCGATGCGCGTCAGGGGAACACCGGTGCAAGACTCTACTGGGCAATCATCGGGATCTTCGGCGGTTGGCTCGTGAGTCGTATCGCGACGACGAACCGATCGACGATTTCGGAGAAGTAGCGTCGCCGCGCGGGCTGAGCCGATCGGCTCAGCCCGCCGGCTCGCCAGTTTTCTCAGCAGCACGTAGCGCGGCACGCCACATATCGGCACGATCAGCGTCCGGGACCAGCACGCAGTCTCCGCATGTGCCGCCACCAGGTATCCGATAGAACAGACAGCAATTGCGCCGGACGAAGAATCGATCCTGGTGATCATCGAACGGTCGTACGTAGTGGCCCGCACCGGTTAGTGACGGCCGGTCCAGAAGGGCCTGTACGGCCTCTATCGGGCCGATGCGAAACATCGACGAACTTCGCATCAGCATTCCCGCCGCCCCGGCCAAGGCCGAAGCAACATTCCCCCGCAGGACGCGCGTCGACAGCCGGAATTGATCGGCGTATGCCGTCAGAAGGGGTTCGACGCACGGCACTAGCACCGTTGTCTCCAACGCAACGGCCGCTTCGTCGGCATCGTCGACCGCTGTGCCAGCGACGGTTGTGAAGGCGATGGGCACAGGTCCGCCCACGACCGGCCGCCAGCGGGCCTGGTATGGGTCCAGTCGAGGAACCACCCCGGCAAGGCACGCTGTCGCCAGCGCAGGTGCGACAAGCCGTGACATGACGCCCAGCGAACTTATCGATGCACAAGACCGCAGGTCGACCTCCGAACCTGCGCGCGAACGCAGGTAGTTGCGCGCGGTATCGACACGTTCTGACAAGCATCCCGCGTCGGTCCACAGATCGGCTACGGGGCGCCAATCACCTTCTGCTGCAGTCAGTTCGACCTTAAAATATGGCCCGACCTCGCCGGCCGAAATCAGTGCAGTGCGCACGCGCTCGATATCGGCAGGTGCTGGCACACGATCAGCTTGCCAGACGCGGACGGCCGCGGTGCGGGCGATTCCGACTTCTGCGACGGCGGACCGCGGCACAATGATCGGGTATGCATCGCTGCCCAACGAGGAGGAGCCATGTCCCGTAATGTCGGAGATCGCTACGAATGCACAGTGTGCGGCTCGGTTTTGGTGTACGAGAAGCCTTGCCCCTGTGCGTCACCCACTGAACACGCCGAGATGTGCTGCGATCAACCGATGGTCACTTCTGGCTGATTAGTCGGGTCGGTCGTCACCAGACCTGGAACCCTGCCGAGGTGACGATGGCGTCGGTTGGCCCTAATCGGACGGTCAGCCGCAGCGTCCACAAGCCGGGGCGAGGTGCGCTCGCGTAGGTACTAACCCAGTCATTCGTCTCGAGAGTGAAGTCGACTGGCAGGGAAGGGATCTGGGCTTCCCGGCTGGACAGCGTACCGGCCAGAGACAGCGCCGGGGCTGGCCGGCCCGACGAATCGAGCACCGTCGCCCGGATGGTCGTGGGTCCGCGCCGTGTCGAGGAGATGGCGACGTGGACATGCCTTTCGTTGTCCAGGGGGGCGTCCAGAGTTATCGGCGGCCCGAAACTGGTCCGCGCGGGAGGGGATGCGACCAGAACCATCGTCACGACCAGTACGATCACCCCGACCGCCGCTTCGAGCGGGACCATACGGCGCAACCGAGTGGGTGTGAGCCGGCGCCGGGCCAGGTAAGCGATCACCACCATCACGCAAACGATGCAGACCTTGAGACACAGCGTCAGGCCGTAGGTCGTGGACCACAACGCCTCAACCGGGGCGACCTGCCGCCACCCCTGGTAGAAACCCGTGGCGACCAGAACTCCGACGCAGATGAACGCCGTCGACGACCAGCGTCGCAGGTTGTCGGTGTGTTGCGACGGCAACACCACAAGGCACAGGGCAACCAGTCCGCCCAGCCACACCGTCATTGCGCAGACGTGAGCGGTGGTCGCCAACGTGGCGAGGAGCGCATCAGTTCCGGCTCCTGCATGGCCATCTACCGCAATCGTGGCCGACACCGCGGCACCAAGAACGCCGATGGCTGTGAAGCCGGCCCGCCGAGGCTCGCGTATCGATCGCGGAACGATGGCCACCAGCAGCCCGGCGATGAGGGTGCGGGCGAGCACCACAAACTCTTGGCGTCCGGCGATCGTGGTGTCATGCCCGGCGACGATCACCAGCTCGGCGAGGCTCGCGCCGAGCAGCAGAGCCAGGCCTACCGCGCACAAGGTGCGCGTGGCCTGAACTCTCAGGGTCCACGGCCATAGCGCGGCGCACACCAGCACGATGCCGAGGCCGAGCACCAGCCCGACAAATTGGCCGCCGCGTGCCAGCGCGGCAGCGATCTCGCCAGCTTTGTGGTTCGCGCGGTCCAGGCCGGCGGGGCCGGCCCGAGCATCGCGGCCCACCCCGAACGACACCGAACCGGCGACCTCGTGCGTGTCGGCGGAGATGACGTCCCACGTCGCCGTGTAGCTGCCTTCGGGAAGGTTCGCCTCCAGCGGCAGGACGATTGTGGTGCCGTTTGCAGCCAAGGTCGGGCCGGTGTCGACCCGGACGCCGGTGTCGGATATCACCCGAACGCCGTTGGTTACCAGCCGGATTGGCTCGTCAAAGGTCAGTGTCACCCGGGCGGGTGCCACCGACAGACGTGCGCCGTCCGTCGGATCGCTGGCCACCAGTACCGCGTGGGCGGCCGCGGGCGCTGCGGCGATCACGCTCAGCGTCGGTAACGCCAGCGCCGCGACCAGCAGCGCCGTGAGCCGCCGCATGATCAGGACGAGCGACGCCGCACCAGGACGAGATTGGCGACACCGAGCAGAACAGCGACGATCGCGAGCACCAAAGCGGTGATGCCCGGCCAGGCCGGTGTGCTGCTGGTAGCGGGTGCTGCAGCGGCGGGAGCCGCAGCGGGTGCGGCCGATCCCTGGTCGGTGCCGGCCGCCAGCATCAGCATCGGGGCCGGATGTTCGGGTTCGGGCTGACCCATAGCGGCCCTCTCATCCCAGCGCACGATCTTGCCGTCGCTGTAGGTCTGCACGGCCGGTAGCGAGATCATGGCTTGCTTGGGCAGCGGACCCGCCGAGATGTTGAACATGTCGAATTGGTTGGGCGGGACGGCCGCCTGCGGATTGTCCGCCTTCCACTCGACTGTCGATACGTAGTCGGTGACCTCGTTGCCGTCGTCATCCTTCTGGGGCGTCGCGAGCTTCTTCTTGGTCAAGGTCGCTGTCCAGCCGGGCTTGGGCTGGGTGCTGACCGAGAGGATCGGTTGGTCGTCAGGCAAGGTCACCAGCAGGTCGGTCGTGGACGCGGTGTCGGACTCGCTGGGCACCCGGAAGGTAAGCACGCCGTAGCCGCCCTGCGTCGCGTCGGTGCCCGAGACCTCGACGTGTGCGTATGCCGGCGCGGCGAGGCCGATCCCTGCGGCCGTCACGGCCGCACCGATGATGGTAGTTGCCAGTGCTTTTCCCATTCGCGGCGTTCCTTTCGTCGGCACTGTCCGCCACGGACAGTTGCCCTGAGTGTCTTAGTGGGATGCCGGAGCCTGGAAGTTCCCCGATTTACCTGCACGTTTGCTGTGAACCACGACAACGATTGCTCGCGCAGAAGTGCAAACTCGATCGGCACGGAGCGGGTGGACTTACTTGCCGGTGAGGATTGGTCCAGCCGGTCGAAGCGCTGTCGGCAGGCAAAGAATTCGCCTGAAACCAACTGGAACTATTGAGGGTTACGCGCCGACTAGTAGGGCCGTGAGGAACCCACGATTCGCAGCAACCGCCCGACGTAAGCGTCGACTTTGACGACTGTGGGTGCCGGTACCATGACGCAGCGCGCGGCACCGCGGGTCGACGAGGATGTCGTCAGCCGGTTCAGGTCATGCTGTCGGGCCCTGGGCCTCACGGTCGATGACCGCCGCCGGCCTACCGATCTGGCGGCCGCGCGCACCGGGTTCGCCGAACTGACCCGTCTTGCACCAGATCAGTGTGACGCCTGGGTGGGTTTGGCCGCGGCCGGCGACACCGCGTCGGCGGTACTCGAAGCCGTTGCCACGACTTCCCACACCGCCGGTGTGCTGGCGCGCCGAATCGAGCTGACGCCGTCGGCGCTCGGCTTTTGGTACGAATCCGGCCTCTATCTCACATTCCGCGCCACTGGGCCTGACGACTTCCGGTTGGCTAACGGAGCATCGCTCGCCATCGCAGGTCGGTCTTGCGAGGCCGATGCCATTGTGGCCGAGGTCGTCGCGCGTATCCCCGGATCTCGTGAGGCGCGGTGGGTCGCAGCCGCCATCCACTACCGCGCCGCGCGGTGGGCCGATGTCGTCAAATTGCTCACTCCGCTGTATACCGATGCCACACTCGACGACTCGTTCGCACATGCCATACGGATCGCGCTCGGAACTGCCCTGGCCCGTCTGGGAATGTTCGCGCCTGCGCTGACTCATCTCCAGGATCTGGCGGGCCCCCTGGCGATCGCTGCCGCCGACGGCGGCCTCGCGAAGGCGCTGGCACTGCGCGCCCAAGGTGATGAGGACGCCGCCGCCGACGTGCTGCAGGAGCTCTACGCCGCCAATCCGGAGAACCTCGACATCGAGAACGCCCTGTCGGACCCGTCGTACGGCATCATCGTTACCTCTGCTGCGCGAATCGAGGCGCGCACCGACCCATGGGACCCTGGCACCGAGCCCGGCGAAGCCGACTTCATCGACCCCGGTGCTCACGAGCGAAAGGCCGCGCTGCTGGCGGAAGCCGAAGAGCAGCTGAGTGAATTCATCGGACTGGAGCAGGTCAAGGACCAAGTCTCGCGCCTCAAGAGTTCGGTCGCGATGGGGTTGTTGCGTCAGGAGCGAGGCCTGGCCGTGGCGCAGCGATCACACCACCTCGTCTTCGCGGGGCCACCAGGGACCGGCAAGACCACCATTGCCCGGGTGGTCGCCAAGATCTATTGCGGGCTTGGCCTACTGAAGAAAGAAAACGTGAAGGAGGTTCATCGCGCCGACTTGATCGGGCAGCACATCGGCGAGACGGAGGCCAAGACCAACGCGATCATCGACAGTGCGCTCGATGGTGTGCTGTTCCTCGACGAGGCTTACGCGTTGGTGGCGACCGGCGCCAAGAATGATTTCGGTCTGGTGGCCATCGACACGTTGCTGGCGCGGATGGAGAACGACCGCGACCGTCTGGTGGTCATCGTCGCCGGCTATCGCGCTGATCTCGACCGATTCCTGGACACCAACGAGGGCCTGCGGTCCCGGTTCACCCGCAGCATCGACTTTCCCTGCTATTCGCCGGCCGAGCTTGTCGAGATCGCCAGTGCGATGGCCACACAGCGCGACAGCATGTTCGATGATCGTGCGCTGCAGGACCTGGCGATGCTGTTCGGGCAGCTGGGCTCGACGACGACACCGGACGCGAACGGCGTCGAGCGCAGAAGCCTGGACATCGCGGGCAATGGGCGGTTCGTCCGCAACGTGGTGGAACGCTCCGAGGAGGAACGGGAATTCCGCCTCGACCATTCGGAGCACGCAGGTACCGGAGAATTCACCGACGAGCAACTGATGACGATCACCGCGCACGATGTGCAGAATTCGGTGGTCCCGCTGTTGCGCGGCCTCGGGCTGCAGGTGCCGGCATGAGCTTCACGCCGCGCACACCGCGCAATCAGAACCCCGATCAGGTCACCTACCGACGCGGTTTCGTCACCCGGCAGCAGGTGACCGGATGGCGGTTCCTCATGTGGCGGATCGCATCAGGTGTGGCGTTGCACGACACCCGGATGATCGCCGATCCGCTTCGTACACAATCGCGTTCGGTGGTCATGGGTGTGCTGATCGTCATCACCGCGGTGCTCGGCTGCTTCGTCTTCTCGCTGCTGAGACCAAATGGCGCGATCGGCAACAGCACCGTGCTCGCCGATCGGGATAGTTCGGCCCTGTATGTGCGGGTCGGCGATCAGCTGCACCCCGTACTGAACCTGGCCTCCGCGCGCCTGATCACCGGCCAGGCCGTCACCCCGACCGTGGTCGGCAGTGCAGCGCTGGATACGTTGCCGCGCGGTGCGATGGTCGGCATTCCGGGTGCTCCAGAACGCATGGTGCAGAACAACTCCGGTGACGCGGACTGGACGGTGTGCGACGGAACCGATGCGGTGTCGCCGGGTGTCACCGTCATCGGGGGTCAACTCGTCGACGGTGGCGCGCGCGCTTCGGCATTACCGCGAAGTAAGGCGGTCCTGGTTGTCGACGGCGCCTCAGAAGCGCCCGCGACATGGTTGTTGTGGGATGGCCGACGCAGCCGCATCGATCTGGCCGATCGCGCGGTCACCGAAGCCTTGGGCTTCGGAGCTGCGGTGCCCGCCGCCGCGGTGATTGCGCCAGGCCTGTTCAACGCGATCCCGGAGGGCCTTCCACTGCAGGCGCCAACGATTGCCGGTGCCGGGACCCCAGCTCAGTCCATGCCGTCACTGCCGGCGGTCGCGGGAGCGGTCGTTTCTGCCTTCGGTGCCGACGGCACGCTGTTCTACTACGCGGTGCTGCCCGACGGTCTGCAGCCTGTCTCGCCGGTGTTCGCAGCGGTGTTGCGCAACACCAACTCCTTTGGGCTGCAGCAGCCGCCACGGCTCGATGCCGACGAGATCGCGCGGATGCCGGTCTCTCGGATGCTCGACACCAGTGCCTTCCCAGAGCAGCGGGTCAGCCTGGTAGACAGCGCGAGTGCGCCCATCACCTGCGTGCGATGGTCCATGCTCGCCAACGCGAGCACCAGTTCGCTGACTCTGCTGTCGGGTGCGACGCTGCCGGTAGCTGACGGAGCGCACCCGGTCGAGCTGCCCGCGACCGCAGGCAGGTCGACCGCCGCACGGGTGGTCTTGCCGGTCGGCACCGGCTACTTCGTCCAGACGGTCGGCCAGAACCAAGCTTCACCGGCCGCCGGATCGCTGTTCTGGGTGTCCGACACCGGCGTGCGATCCGGGATCGAGGCCGCGGATTCAGACGAACTGACCAAAACCGTCACCGCGCTGGGCCTGAAGTTGCCGGCCACTCCAGCCCCATGGTCTGTGCTCACCCTGTTCGGTACTGGGCCTGCTTTGTCCAAGGCCGACGCATTGACCGTGTTCACAGGAACTGAGAACCGTTGAGTCGGCTGATCTTCGAGGCACGTCGCCGGCTACCATCACCGGCGGTCCGCAGGGGCACCATCACCATCGAGGCTCCGCCGGAACTTCCGCGCGCGGTTCCCGCGTCGATGTTGCGGCGCGCCCTGCCGTACCTCATCGTCTTCCTGATCGTCGGTATGGTCGTCGCTCTGTTCGCGACGGGAATCCGTCTCATCTCGCCCCAGATCTTGTTCTTTCCCTTCGTTCTGTTACTGGCCGCCACCGCGTTGTACCGCGGGAACGACAACAAGATGCGGACTGAAGAAGTCGACGCCGAGCGTGCCGACTACCTGCGTTACCTGTCGGTGGTACGGGACAACGTCCGCGCCCAGGCCGCCGACCAGCGCGCCGCGCTTGAGTGGTCGCATCCCGAACCTGCTGCACTGGTATCGATTCCAGCATCTCGACGACAGTGGGAACGTGATCCCACCGACCATGATTTCCTGGTGCTCCGCACGGGACTGCACGATGTGCCGCTTGACACGACCTTGAAGGTCAAGGATACGGCCGACGAAGTGGACCTGGAGCCCGTTGCGCACAGCGCGTTGCGGAGCCTGCTGGACATCCAACAAATGGTCCGGCGCGCCCCCACCGGCATCGATCTGACGGTGATCTCACGGCTGACCCTGGTCGGGGACGGCCGGACCGGGCGCGCAGCTGTCCGCGCGTGGATCGCGCAGGCCGTCACATGGCACGACCCGGGCCTGCTCGGCATTGCACTTGCCAGTCCTCACCTCGAATCCGAGGAATGGGCATGGCTCAAATGGCTTCCGCATGTCGATATCCCGGGTGCCATCGACGGTGTAGGTCCTGCCCGCTATCTGACCGCCGACACAGACGAGCTGGTGGCGCGAATCGGGCCGGTGCTCGCCGAGCGTCCCGCGTTCGGTGACAAGGACTCCGAGGGCCTGCGACACCTGCTGGTCGTGATCGACGATCCTGGATACGACCTTTCGCAATCGGTGCTGTCGGCTGGGTGGGCTGGTGTGACCGTCGTTCAGCTCAGCCAAACCGAACCCCACCGAGAGCAATATCTGGACCCCGAGCGGCCGGTGCTCACGATCGTTGACGGTGCGATCCGGCGCTGGGGCGGTCCCAGCGGCTGGCAGCCTTACGTCGACCAAGCCGATCAGTTGTCCACCGCCGAGGCAACGCATCTCGCCCGTCAGCTGGCGCGCTGGGATTCGAATCCCACCCACGCGGGTCTACGGTCAGCGGCGCTGAGCGGTGCCACGTTCACATCGCTGTTGGGCATAGAGGACGCTACTCGACTCGACGTGCCCGCAGTGTGGGCGCCCCGCACGCGAGAACAGGAACTGCGGGTGCCGATCGGGGTGACCGCCAACGGCGAACCCCTCTACTTCGATCTCAAGGACGAGGCCGAGGGGGGAATGGGCCCGCACGGTCTGATGATTGGTATGACGGGATCGGGTAAGTCGCAGACTCTGATGTCGATTCTTCTGTCTCTCTTGACAACCCACTCCGCCGAGCGGCTGATCGTGATCTACGCCGACTTCAAGGGGGAGGCCGGCGCCGATATATTCCGGGAGTTCCCTCAGGTCGTGGCCGTCATCTCGAACATGGCCGAGAAGAAGTCCCTCGCCGATCGGTTCGCCGACACCCTGCGTGGCGAGGTCGCGCGGCGCGAGATGCTGCTGCGCGACGCGGGGCGCCGTATCCAGGGCAGCGCGTTCAACTCGGTCACCGAATACGAGGCGGCGATCACTGCCGGTCATGACCTCCCTCCGCTGCCGACCCTGTTCGTCGTCGCGGACGAGTTCACGCTGATGCTCGCCGACCACCCCGAGTACGCGGATTTGTTCGATTATGTTGCACGTAAAGGACGATCGTTCCGCATCCACATCCTCTTCGCGTCGCAGACGCTGGACGTGGGCAAGATCAAAGACATCGACAAGAACACCTCGTACCGAATCGGACTGAAGGTGGCCAGTCCGTCGGCGTCGCGTCAGATCATCGGTGTCGAAGACGCCTACCACATCGAGGCGGGCAAGCAGAACAAAGGCGTCGGATTCCTGGTGCCGGCACCGGGCGCCGACCCGATCAAATTCCGCAGCACGTATGTCGACGGCATCTATGATCCGCCGCGCCGCGCGAAATCATATGTGGTACCTGCTGATCCCCGGCCTCAGATATTCACGGCCACGACGGTCGCGATCGACCAGGACGTAGTGGTTACGCCTGACACAGACGGTGCCCCGACGGCTGTGCCGAAGAAGCTCGTCGCCACCATCGGCGACCAGTTGAGCACCTACGGCCCACGTGCCCCACGATTGTGGTTGCCCCCACTTGACGAGCCGATCCGGCTGGCCGACCTCGTCGCCGAAGCCGGCGTGGCACCCCACAGCGGCCAGTGGCCAATCGGTGAGATCGACCGGCCGTTCGAGATGCGCCGCGATCCACTACTCTTCGATGCCACTTCCGCCGGCGGCAACTTCGCGATCCACGGCGGCGCCAAGTCTGGGAAATCGACTGCCCTGCAGACGTTCATCCTCTCCGCGGCATCATTGCACTCACCGGATGAAGTGTCCTTCTACTGCATCGACTACGGTGGCGGGAAGCTGGACGCGTTGAAAACTCTGGCCCATGTCGGCAGTGTGGCGTCGCCATTGGAGCCCGAGCGGATTCGGCGAACCTTCGGCGAACTCGACCAACTCCTGGCCAGCAGGCAGCGTGCCGGCCATGGCATACCGCATGCACACGTGTTCCTCGTGATCGACAACCTCTACGCCTTCAGCCGCGACAACACCGACCAATTCAACACCCGTAATCCACTGCTGGCCAAGGTGACTGAGCTGGCCAATATCGGTCTTGCATACGGCATTCACGTCGTGGTAACGACTCCGAACTGGCTGGAGGTGCCGCTTGCGATGCGCGACGGGTTGGGTCTGCGCTTGGAACTGCGGTTACCGGACCCCCGGGACAGCAATGTCCGCGTCACGGGTTCGTTGCGACGGCCGGCCGAGTCCGTGCCGTACGACCAGCCGGGCCGTGGCCTGACCCTGGCCGCTGAGCACTTTCTGTTCGCCGAACCAGACCTAGGCCAGATCGCCCAACTCAACTCACGCTATCCCGGACAGGCGGCCCCGCCGGTGCGTCTCCTGCCGGCGGAATTGCCTCCGGCCGCAGTGGCACCGCTATACCTGGGGCCAGAACACATCGTCATCGGTCAGCGTGAGTACGACCTGGGTGCGGCGGCGGTCAACTTTCCCGAGCATCCGCTCCTGATGGTGTTCGGCGACAGCAAGTCCGGCAAGACAACGCTGCTGCGCCATCTGATCCGGACCGTGCGTGACAACTCGACGGCAGACAGTATTGCGTTCACCGTTCTGGATCGGCGACTTCACCTTGTCGACGAGCCGCTGTTTGCAGACAACGAATACACCGCCAACGTCGACCGGATCGCCCCGGCGATGCTCGGACTGTCGACGATCATCGAGCAGCGCCGACCGCCAGCCGGCTTGTCACCCGCCGAGCTGAGGAACTGGACGTACACGGGTCACACTCACTACCTCGTCATCGACGACGTCGACCAGATACCCGATGGACCCGCGTTGTCGGGACCCTATGCGGGATACCGACCGTGGACGCCGATTCTCGGATTGCTCGCGCAGGCCGGCGATCTCGGGCTGCGAGTCATCATCACAGCGCGGGCATCGGGCTCAGCTCACCTGCTGATGACAAACCCTCTGCTGCGGCGCCTGAACGACCTACAGGCCACGACTCTCATGTTGTCGGGAAACCCCCAGGACGGCGCAAAGATTCGCGGCCACCGGTTCACCAGATTGGTGCCGGGACGTGCAGTGCTACTCGATGACACCGACACGTCGACGTTCGTTCAGCTCGTCAACCCGCTGATCGGCACTCGGGTCGGGCGTATCGACTCGGAAGAAGGGACATTGTCATGACGCTCCGGATCGTTCCTGAAGGCTTGATGGCAGCGGGCGCGGCGGTCGAGGCTCTGACCGCGCGATTGGCCGCGACTCAGACCGCGGCGGCACCGCTCATTTCCGCAGTGATACCGCCGGCGGCAGACGCGGTCTCATTGCAAGCCGCGGCCAATTGTGCGATCAAGGGTGCCGCGCATGTAGCCGCGGCCGGCGATGGAGTCCTCGAACTGGGTCGTGCAGGCGCAGGCGTCGAGCAGTCAGCCATCAGCTACGCCGTTGCGGACTCGCAGGCAGCAGTGTCCTACGGCGTGAGGGGGAGTTGACCGAGTTCTCTGGAGTCGAACCAAGTTGCTATTCCTCATGATTGGAGATGAATGACATGAGTCTTCTCGATGCGCACATTCCGCAGCTCATCGCTTCCGAATCGGCTTTCGGCGCCAAGACGGCGCTGATGCGGAGCACCATCGCGCAGGCCGAGCAAGAGGCGATGGCAGCACAGGCCTTCCATGCGGGCGAAGCGTCGGCTGCTTTTCAGGCCGCGCATGCTCGATTTGCCGAAGCGGCCGCCAAGGTGAACACTCTGCTCGATCTCGCGCAAGCCAACCTCGGCGAGGCCGGGGCCACCTACGTGGCGCAGGATGCCGCCGCGGCCAGTAGCTACGGAGGCGTGTGATGTCGCAGATCATGTATAACTACCCGGCGATGCTCGGTCATGCCGGGGATATGGCGGGTTACGCGGGCACGTTACAAGCCGTGGGTGCCGACATCAGTGCCGAGCAGGCCGCACTGCAGGGAGCCTGGCAAGGCGACACCGGTATGACCTATCAGGTCTGGCAGGCGCAGTGGAACACCGCGATGGAGGAGTTGGTGCGCGCCTACCGCGCGATGGCGTCCACTCACGAAACCAACACCCTTGCCATGAAGGCCAGGGATCAGGCTGAAGGCGCCAAGTGGGGCTAAGGGCGCATGCCCACGTCTGATGCGGTCGAGTTGTCCGTCGACGCGGCATGGTTCATCGCACAGGAGATCGGCGCAGGCACTTTTCCCTGGGTGCTGGCGATCACTCCGCCTTACCGTGACGCCGCCGACCTGGCGACATTCGCTGCGCGGCAGCGCGAGGAGCTGACGAGCCTCGGCGTGATGATCGATGGAACGATCAACCGCGATGTGCAGCAATGGATTCAGATCGCGTGCTGGCCGCAACGGTGGCTGGAGCTCCGTTTCGTGCGTGCACCTGCTAGTCCACCAGAACTGCTCCGCGGAATTGTGGTGCGACGAGGAGGCCAGACCGTGGTCGGGCTGCGTAATGAACAGTTGATCACGTTCACCGCTGTGGATGTCGAGTCCGGGCGGGACCTGTCGGCCGTTGTCACGGCACCGTTGTCCGGACGCGCACCGGCAGGATTTGACGAGTTCAGTCTTCCCGTCCAGGTCGGTGCACGAGCAGACAGCAGACTGCGCGACGGCGAGGAGCTCGCCAGCGTGTTGGACCACCTGGGCATCCCAGCTTCAGCCAGGCCGGTGGTGCGGTCGGTGTTCGAGGACCCGCGACGGTACGTCGAGATAGTGGCCGGCCAGCACAGCGGTTGCGGGCCGCAATCGACCGCGGTCGGAGTCGCGGTCATCGACAGCGCCGCCGGACGCATGGTAGTCAGCCCCACGCGCGGGTTCGACGGCCAATGGATATCGGTCTTCGCGCCGGGCACCGACATGGCTATCGCCCTCGCCATTGAACGGCTCACTGCCGGGCTAGATGATGGCCGATGGTTCGAGCCGATCCAGGCGGTCCGCACATTCACTGTTGAGACTAACCGGAAAGAGAACCGACTCGATGACCGACGTCATTGCTGAAACCGACAACACGCCGGTGCTGCCGATCGTGCGGGTTGCGGTCCTGTCCGACACGCGGATTGTCGACCTGGCGCTGCCCGCTCAGCTCCCGCTGCGCGAGATCCTGCCTGCCCTTCGGCGGTTGTTGCCGTCCGGGGGTACCGAGGACCTAGCCGCTGACGCACCGAATCCGGTGAGCTTGGCTCCGATCGGCGGCGCTCCTTTCTCGTTGGATGCGAGCTTGGAGACTGTCGGCGTTGTGGATGGCGATCTGCTTGCGCTTCAAGAAGTTCCAGCCGGACCCTCTGCTCTCGGGATCGTCGAGGACGTCGCCGACGCCGCCGTCATCTTCTCTGCGTCACGGATGCGCCCGTGGGGAATCGGCGACATCCGGGCGGTGGCGCGAGTTGCTGTCGTGGCGCTGATCGTCGCCGGTACCGCCGTGGCGGTCGCTCACCGTATTGCCACCGGTGGGTTGGCGGGTCTGTATGCCACGAGCGCGCTTGCCGCCGTGGTCATCCTCGCAACGCTGTTGGTCCGGGCGCGCGAAGAACGCTGCGCGATGGAACTGTCAATCGCTGCACTCGTTCCCATCGCCGCGGCGCTTGCGCTGGCAGTACCCGGCAGATTAGGTCCTGCGCAGGTGATGCTCGCCGCCGCAGGAGTGGCGGCCTGGTCTCTGATCGGCATGATCAACCTGGACCGCGGTAGCACGTTCTTTACCGCCGGGGCCGTGGTGGCCGCAGCGGTGCTGGTGACAGGAGCAGTCGCGCAAGTGTGGCAGTTGTCGCTGCTGACACTCGGATGCGGATTACTCGCGGTCGCCCTCCTGGTCACCGTTGCGGCGGCTCAGTTGTCCGCGCTCACTGCCAGGTTGCCGCTGCCAGTGATCCCGGCTCCCGGCGACCCGGCCCCGGCGTCGCCGGCGATTCGCGTGCTGGAGGATCTGCCTCGCCGAGTCCGGATCAGTGAGGCACATCAAACCGGATTCATCGCAGGTGCGGTGGTGCTGTCGATAGTGGGATCACTGGCGGTCCTGGCGCAGCCGGAATCGGTCGGGGTATGGGCGTGCTACGCGGTGATCGGAACCTCCGCCGCCTCGCTTCTGCGCGCACGTGTATGGGACAGCGCAGCCTGCAAACGTTGGCTGCTGGCCCAGCCCTTTGTAGTCTCGGTCGGTCTGGTCGTGCTCTACCTCGTGACCGGCTACCAGCTGGCCGCGCTGGTCGTCTTGGCGGTGTCCGCCGCACTCACCGGGGCCTTCGTCGCGGTATCGGCCAGTCCGAGTCTTGCTGAGCCGGAGAGCTATTCGCTGCCCGTCCGTCGCTTCGTCGGACTGATAGCGGCTGCGATAGATGCATCGCTGATTCCTGTGCTGGCCTACCTTGTGGGACTGTTCGCGTGGGTATTGGATCGATGATTCGATCGGGGCTTCGCATGGTGGCCGCCGGATCGGCGGTCCTGCTCGCGATGAGTCCGTCGGCATCCGCGCTCGACCCTCCGGCCGTTGATGGCGCAACCTCGCCGCCACAGGACACCACAGGACCTGGCACTGCGATGTCCCAACGCTCGGAATGCATGATGACCGGCGTCGTTCCCGAAACTGATCCTGCTGCAGCTTCAGTCAACCAGGAGATGCTGAATCTCTCTGGTGCATGGCTATTCTCGCGGGGGGAGGGCCAAACAGTCGCCGTGATCGACACCGGTGTAACTGCGGGGCCTCGATTGCCGAATGTCGAACCCGGCGGTGACTATGTCGCCGACACCGACGGATTGGTGGATTGCGACGGGCATGGCTCCGCGGTCGCCGGCATCATCGCTGGTCAGTCCGGCCCTGACGCATTCTCAGGGGTCGCGCCCGCGTCCCGACTGCTGTCGATCCGACTGACCTCGGCGGCATACGCGCCGCGCCAGCAGGCCGAGGATCCGCCGACGGCCAGGTCCGCTCTCGAGATCGCCTCGTTGGCGAGAGCCATCGTCCACGCGGCTGATCTGGGGGCACGCGTCATCACCGTCTCGGTGGCCACGTGTTTGCGCGCGGACAGCGAGCTCGATCAGCAGACCCTTGGTGCTGCACTGCACTACGCTGCCGTCGACAAGGACGCGGTGATCGTCGCCGCGGCCGGCGATCTGAATTCGACGGTGACCGCCGGCGGCTCTGAGTGCCAAGCGAATCCGGTGAACCCTCCCTCGGATCCCAACGATCCCCGTAATTGGTCCGGAACGACCTCGATCTCGGTTCCGTCGTGGTGGCAACCCTATGTGTTGTCGGTTGGCTCTGTGACCGCTACCGGTGAGCCCTCCGCATTCACCATGGCCGGACCCTGGTTGGGTATTGCGGCGCCGGGGGAGGGCGTCGTCTCGATCGGCAACGGGCCGGCGGCTGGCTTGGCGAATGGCTTCCCGGCCGCCCGAGGCCAGTGGGTCGCGTTCAGCGGTACGGGCTACGCGTCAGCATATGTGGCTGGTGTCGCTGCACTGGTCCGCAGTCGGTTCCCGAACATGCCTGCCGAGGAGGTGATTCGCCGACTCCGGGCAACGGCCCACAATGGCGCCCGGTCTCCATCCAATCTGATCGGGAGCGGCGTGGTTGACCCGGTCGCGGCGTTGACGTGGCAGCTGCCGGTAGCCGAGAGCGGTCAATCCGCCTCTGCTCCAACCCGTATCGAAGCTCCACTCACGCCCGAGGCTCCTGATCACACGCCACGAACGGTGGCCTTCGCCGGCACAGTTGCGCTGGCGCTGGCTGTGGCGGGAGTCGCCGTGGCAGCCCGTCGACGAAAGGACCGTCAGGAGTGAGGATGATCCTGCCAGGAAGTGGTCGAATTGCGTTGGCACTGTTGGCGGCGGTGCCCGCAGTGATGGCCTACCCGTGGCGGACGGCGCCTGACCGCTGGCTGCTGGGAGTAGCCGTGGTGATTGTCGCGGCGCTGTTCGGTTCCTGGCGCAGATTGCATCTGACGACTATCGTTCGACGGCGGCTGCAGCTCAGTCTCGCCCGCGGTCGTGTCGACCGCGGGGCCTACCCACTGGTCGAGTTCATGGAAGCCGACGCCCGCGCAACGGTTGTGCTGCGGGTGATCGACGGGGGCGATCGTGCGCTACCCCTGGATCTGATCTCGAGCTATCTGGACCGCTACGGTATGCGATGCGAATCCGTGCGGGTGACCAGTCGCGACGGCACTACGGGGCGTACGACCTGGGTCGGACTGACCATGTCAGCCGCCGCGAATTTAGCAGCGCTGCACGCGCGGTCGACAGCGATCCCGCTCCGCCAGTCCGCCGACGTCACCGCACGGCGGCTTGCCGACGAACTTCGTGAACGCGGTTGGCTGGTGAGCGGCGTCGACATCGACGTCCCAGACCTGGTGGGGCCGCAGGCCAAAGAACTGTGGCGCGCTGTGGTCGATGAGCCGAAAGGCTATGTGGCGGCCTACAGTATCGCCGGCAACGCGTTGGCGGAGTCGTTGACCAGATTGTGGTCGCAGGGTTTCGACGAAGTGTGGACGGCGATCGAGTTCAGCGCGCGTGGAGTCGCTGCGGCGTGCGCAATCCGAACGGCTGAAGTGCCGAAAGCGGTTGCGCCGCTGGCCGGCCTGACAGTGCGTCACGGTACCCAATGGCAAGCGGTACGCGCCCTCAGTCCGTTCGCGACGATGTCGCTTGACGCCGATCTGTTCGAACCGGATGACGTGCCGGCGGTGCGATGGAATGCGAATGGCGTCGTGGTGAATACATGAGCCACGACGCGGCTGCAGAGCCGAAGCGCTCTGTCCCGGCGATCTGGATCCGGCGACTTGCGGTACCGATCATCATTGCGTGGGTCGCGACGGTCGCGATTCTGAACGTGGCGATCCCGCAGCTCGAAGCTGTCGGCAAGATGCGCTCGGTACAGATGAGCCCGGACTTCGCCCCGTCGGTAGTCGCAATGAAGCACACCGGGCAGGTCTTCGGCGAATACACCTCGGATAGTTCGGCCATGATCGTGCTGGAAGGCCGGCAACCGCTGGCTGCCGACGCGCATCACTATTACGACGCGATCGTCAGCCGACTGTCGGCCGACAAGCGTCATGTCGAGTACGTTCAAGACTTCTGGGGCGACCCACTCACCGCGGCGGGCGCGCAGAGCAATGATGGTAAGGCCGCGTATGTACAGGTCTACCTCGTCGGCAATCAGGGCGAGACGGCCGCCAACGACTCGATCGAGGCGGTCAGAAAGCTCGTCGACGAGATCCCTGCTCCGCCAGGGGTAACCGCGTATGTGACAGGCCCGGCGGCGCTTGCCGCCGATGAGCAGGCAGCCGGTGACCGCAGCGCCGTTGTGATCGTCGGCCTGACTTTGGTCGTGATCACCGCGATGCTGCTGCTCGTCTACCGCTCGATCGGGACGGTGCTGATCGTTCTGGCGATGGTGCTGGTGGAATTGGCGGCGGCTCGTGGCGTGGTGGCGTCCCTCGCATACTTCAATGTTATAGGTCTCACCACTTTCGTCACCAATCTGCTTGTCACGCTGGCCATCGCTGCCTCCACTGACTACGCGATATTCCTGGTCGGGCGATACCAGGAAGCGCGGTCAGCCGGTGAAGATCCGGAATCGGCGTACCACACGATGTATCGCGGCACTGCGCACGTGATCCTGGCCTCCGGTTCAACGATTGCCGGTGCCACGCTCTGCCTGCATTTCACCCGATTGCCCTATTTCCAGACTCTGGGAATACCGCTGGCAAGTGGAATGATGGTGGCGGTTCTGGCGGCATTGACGCTTGGCCCTGCGGTGGTCACCCATGCCAGTCGGCGTGGGCGATTGGAATCCAAGCGCGCCATGCGGATCCGTGGTTGGCGCAAGATTGGTGCGCTTGTTGTCCGTTGGCCGGGGCCGGTGCTGATCGCGACCAGCGTAGTGGCATTGATCGGACTGCTCTCACTTCTGGGCTACCGGACGAACTACAACGAACGCAGATATCTTCCAACGGATTTACCGTCCACCGCCGGGTATGCGGCGGCGGAACGACACTTCTCCAGCGCCCGGCTCAACCCCGAAGTGTTGTTGATCGAGAGCGGTAAGGACCTGCGTAATCCCGCTGACTTCATGGTGATCGACAAGATCGCCCGGAACATCGCCAACCAGTCGGGCATCAGCCGGGTCCAGACGATCACCCGCCCCGACGGCATGCCGCTCAAGTTCAGTACGATTCCCGCCCAGCTAAGCATGCAGGGCAATGTGCAGTCCTTGAACCTGAGCTACCTACAGGACCGCATGAAGGACGTGCTCGGCCAAGCAGATCTGATGCAGCGCAGTATCGATGCCCTCACCCGGATGCAGGCATTGATCACCGAAGTGAATACTTCTACCCATCACATGGTGGGGCGAACCCATCAGATGAACGCTGATGTGCAGGAATTGCGCAACCGGATCGCCGATTTCGAAGATTTCTTTCGCCCGGTGCGCAACTACCTGTATTGGGAGCCGCACTGCTTTGACATCCCGGCATGCTCATCGCTGCGGTCGATGTCCGATGCACTCGACAGCACTGACACGCTGACCGACGACATCGGCGGCCTGCTTCCCGACCTGGACCGCATCGATGCCGTCATGCCGCAACTCGCTGCGCAGCTGTCCTCTCAGATCGAGACGCTCACGCAGATGAAGGCAATGATGTTGACCATGTACGCCACCCAGAATGGGTTGCTGGAACAGATGGCCGCGATGCAGAGTAATCAAGCCGCGATGGGAGAGGCATTCAACGAGTCCCGAAACGACGACAGCTTCTACCTGCCGCCAGAGGTCTTCAACAACGACGAGCTCAAGCGCGGGATGAAGATCTTCATCTCGCCGGACGGCCATGCGGTTCGCTTCATCGTCAGTCACGACGGCGATCCGCTGACGCCCGAGGGCATGGCGCATCTCGACACCATCAGGCAAGCGGCCGCACAGGCGATAAAGAACACCCCGCTCGAGGATTCCACCATCTACCTCGGAGGAACCGCGTCGGTGTTCAAGGACATGCAAGAAGGCAACGACTACGACCTACTCATCGCTGGAATCGCGGCCCTGAGCTTGATTTTCGTCATCATGTTGATCATCACCCGCAGCGTGATCGCAGCGGCGGTGATCGTCGGCACGGTGGTGGTATCGCTGGGAGCGTCGTTCGGCTTGTCCATGCTGGTGTGGCAGTACCTGATCGGGATCGAGCTCCACTTCATGGTGATGGCCATGTCACTCATCATTCTGCTGGCGGTCGGCGCCGACTACAACCTGCTCCTGGTGGCGCGATTCAAAGAAGAGATGCATGCCGGGCTCAACACCGGCATCGTCCGGGCCATGGGCGGAACGGGGTCGGTGGTGACATCGGCCGGCCTGGTCTTCGCCTTCACGATGATGTCGATGGCCGTCTCTGAACTGAAGGTCGTCGCCCAGATCGGCACCACGATCGCCTTGGGTTTGTTATTCGACACTCTCGTGATTCGGGCGTTCATGACACCGGCGATCGCTGGGTTGCTCGGCAAATGGCTCTGGTGGCCGCAGGTGGTCAGGCCCCGGCCCGTCCCGGTTCCCTGGCCGAAAGCTGTTGCGAGTGAACCGAAGTCGGATATCCATGCATCCACATGAAAAGGTTGATATCAGCGGAACTGGATGAGGTTAGTCGGGGCGCGAAAACGTGCGAGGAAATCCGAGCGGTAGACGAACGACGCGGCGCGGCGCAGAACTCTGCCGCGGCCGGGCGGCATGGACAGTTCCCGTATGTCGTCGATGCCTGGGCTGGCTCGCAGATCGCCATAGTCCTTGGCCGTGAACCAGAAGGGCATCGGCGGCGCAGTGTAGTGCTTGCTCAGCTTGATGCCGCGCCGCCGCGAGTAGGTGCTCAACAGCCGCGGGACACTGTCGAAGACCAACTGCCCACCGGGAAACCGGCTGGCACACAGGGTGATCAAATCGAGAACCTCACTGCGTTCGAGGTACTGGAATAGTCCCTCCGCGGTGATCAGCACTCCATTGGTGTGATCGACACGGTCCATCCACGAGAAGTCGAACGCTGACTGGGCGCAGTAGTGCATACGGTCAGACGTCGGCAGCAACCGCTCGCGCAGGTCGACCACGGGCGGCAGATCTATCGAGATCCATGTCAACGTGCCGTTGTCGATGCGCCAGAAGCTGGTCTGCAACCCCTCGGCGAGGGCCACGACCGTCGCTCCCGGATGGGCCGCGAGAAAATCGCGTGAGGCGTTGTCAAATGCCACCGCCCGTAGTGCAGTCGCTTGGTGGGTGCGGCCGAAGTGGTGGTAGTCGTAGTTGAGGCTGTCTCGCAATGCGATCGCCATCGGGTCATCAATGATCCCGTCGGGCCGGCCGGCTTCCGCCGCGCGCTGATAGAGCGTGAGCAACGCTGTCTCGGAGATGCCGTCGAGATGGCGGGCGTCGATGACTGACATGGCTCTACACCGTACTAGCGCTCATCCGTTGGCTAGCAACAGCAATGGGTGGGAACTTTTCTCTCGGTCTATCCGACTACCTACCCGGACCATGCGCGGCAGATAGAGATTCTGTCGCGGTGCTGTGCTGCACGCACAGGGTAGGCGGCCGAGGAGGTGGAGTTGTGACAGCGCCGGTTTGGATGGCTGTTCCACCGGAAGTGCACTCCGCATTACTGATCAGCGGCCCCGGGCCGGGCTCCTTGCTTGCCGCCGCTGAGAAATGGCAGGAGCTGAGCCTTGTCTACGGCGACGCCGCAGCAGAACTGACTCGGCTGCTGGCCGAAGTTCAGGCCAGCAGCTGGCAGGGACCCAGCTCCGCCCAATATGCCGCCGCCCACGTGCCCTACCTGGCCTGGCTCGAACGGGCCTCGATCAACAGCGCCATTGCCGCTGCTTCACACAACGCTATCGCCGCCGCGTACTCGACAGCGTTGGCGACCATGCCCACCCTCGCTGAGCTGGCCGCCAACCACATTGCTCACGGTGTGCTGATCGGCACCAACTTTTTCGGCATCAACACGATCCCCATCGCCGTCAACGAGGCGGACTACGCGCGCATGTGGGTGCAAGCCGCCGAGACCATGACGGTCTATCAACTGGTCACCGAGACGGCGACCGCGGGTATACCGCCCACTGATCCGGCACCGCCCATTCTCGCTCCGGGCGCGGAGGCAGCGAGCGCTCAGCAGACGACAGTCAATTCGATCAGCCAGCTCATCAAGGACATCCTCGACTTCATCGCCGACCCCTACAAGTACTTTCGGGCATTCTTTGAGCAGCTCGGGTTCGGTCCAGCGGCTGTGGCTCTCCTCACCGCTATGGCCGCAGTGGTGTATGAAGTCCTCTGGATTCCGTACTACGCGTCATACGGTCTACTTCTCCTTCCGTTCTTCTTGCCTGCTTTGAGCGCCCTCAGCGCACTGGCTGCGTTGGGCCTGCTATTGAACCGGGAGCCCGCTTTCGACTGGCTTCCGGTTCCTGACGCGGCGAGTGGCGCGCCGAACGCCGAACCGACCATGGTGCCGGGGGTGCCACTGGCACCGGCAACGGCACCGACTGCCAGCCCACAAGCCGCCAACCCCGCTCCCAGCGCGACTGCACCGACCACCGCAGCCAGCCCGGCACCGGCAGCTGCGCCGCTGTATGTGGTTCCGCCTCTGACCCCGCCCGCGGTCGGAGCCGGGCCCAAATCCGATGCGAAAGCATCCGACTCGATGAGTGAGGCGGTTGCGGCCATCGCGGCCGCGCGGGCTGCCGCCGCCGCGCGCCGCCGCCACCGGCAGACGTCGAAGAGCCGCACGGGGGCGCGCGGGTACCGGTACGAGTTCCTCGACCAACCTCTGGACATGGACGGTGGACCTCCCGACGAAGCATCCGGAATCTCGGCCGCGGGCAGCCACGGAGCTGGACAGCTCGGCTTTGCCGGTGCCACAACAACGACGGGTGTCACCGCGACTGGACTCAGGCGTCGGGCGTCAGATGATGAAAAAAGTTCAGTCCCAATGCTTCCCAGTGGCTGGGTATCAGACGTCGATGCCGCTCCGAAGCAGGAATAGAACAGCGCCACGCGCATCTACTGGAACAGGCCACCGGTTCTGACGGAACGGTACTCGAGACATGAGAGGGCAGATGACACTCAACGTGAAGGGCGAAGGCCTCGGTGCGCAAGTCACCGGGATCGACGCGAAGAATTTGGACGGCATCACGACTGAGGAGCTCCGTGAAGTCGTCTACGAGAACAAGCTGGTCGTCCTGAAAGACGTGCATCCTTCGCCAGAGGAGTTCATCCAACTCGGCAAGCTCTTGGGTGACATCGTTCCGTACTACGAGAAGATGTATCACCACGAGGACCACCCAGAGATCTTCGTGTCCTCGACTGAACAAGGGCGCGGCGTACCCAAGACCGGCGCGTTCTGGCACATCGACTACATGTTCATGCCAGAGCCCTTTGCCTTCTCGATGGTTCTCCCGCTTACGGTGCCGGGACCGGACCGGGGCACCTACTTCATCGATCTGAACGCGGTGTGGGAGTCGCTGCCCGCCGCCAAGCGGGATCCGGTTCGAGGGACATTCAGCACCCATGACCCGAGGCGCCACATCAAGATCCGACCGACCGACGTCTACCGACCGATCGGGGAGATCTGGGACGAGATCACCAAGACCACGCCTCCGATCAAGTGGCCCACGGTGATCCGCCATCCATTTACGAATTCCGAAATCCTCTACATCTGCGCTTCGGGCACCACGAAGACCGAGGATAAGGACGGCAATCTGCTCGACCCGGCGATCCTTCATGAGCTGATGGATGCCACGGGTCAGCTCGATCCCGAGTTCACTTCACCATTCATCCACACGCAGCACTATGAAGTGGGCGACATCATGTTGTGGGACAACAGGGTTCTGATGCACCGCGCCAAGCACGGCACCGCGTCGGGCACGCTGACGAGCTATCGACTCACCATGCTCGACGGTCTGGAAACCCCGGGATACGCCGTATGAGCACCGCTGGCGTGATCTCGGTCGAGGATGAGCGCGAAGAGACCAGTCCAATACCCGAGGACCTGTTGGTCAAGGTCTTGAAACCATACTCCGACAAGGGTTGTCGGTATCTCCTTGATGCGCAGTACAAGGCGACCGACGATTCGGTGCTCGCCTTCGGCAATTTCTGTATCCCGGATTCCTCGTATATCACCAGCACTGGGCACTTCAATGCGGCCGACTTATTGATCTGCTTCAACCAGCTCGCGTACAGTGCGTTTGCTCCGGCCATTGTCAACGAGGAAATCCCGGTGCTGGTGGGCTGGTCGATAGAGGATTACTTCGACTATCAGCTCCCGAGCATGCTGATCAAGAACACTGCATCGAGATTCAGACGGCCGATCAACGCCCACAAGTTCTCTGCACGGCTGATGTGTCAGAACTTCGAGATCATCGAGCGAACATGGCGCTATCTGAAAGTCCCGTGCACCATTGAATGCTGGGACGATGATGGCGGCGCCGCAAGCGGTCAGGTTGAGCTGGCTGCCCTCAACATCCCCTGATCCGCTGTCTAGAAAGCAGTTACCTGGATGTCTCAGCTACCCTCGACGGTCCTGGGCCGGATTCTCGAGCAGGCGCACCGCCGGCCGGACGCAGGCGCGCTGCGGCGCTGCGACGGCACTGGCGCGCTCACGTATGGCGACCTCGTCGCCGGGTTGAATGCGCTGGCTGGTCAGCTCTCCACGCATTCGGTATCGAGGGGTTCCCGGGTGCTGGTGGTGTCGGACAGCGGCCCTGAGACGTACCTGGCGGTTTTGGCCTGTGCCCGCATCGGCGCCATAGCGGTCATGGTTGACGCCCGCTTGCCGGCGGCCACGATCGAACGGTTTCGCCAGATCACCGAGCCGGCAGCGATACTCATTCCTCCAGGGAGCTCGTTCGGGTCCGCGCCGTTACCCGAACGGCTGGGCTCTCTTCCAACGATCTCGGTAGAAGGGCGCACCGGACGGGCGACTGCGGAATCGCCGGAGGTCATGGATGGCGCTGACCTCGGTGCCGAGGACCCGCTGGCGATGGTGTTCACCAGCGGGACGACCGGCGAGCCCAAGGCTGTGTTGCTTCCCAACCGCACCTTCTACGCGATTCAGGACATTCTTCGTGAGGAGCAGCTGAACTGGGTCGATTGGGTCGTCGGGGAGACGACATACTCGCCGTTGCCGGCCACCCATATCGGTGGGCTCTGGTGGATCATCACATGTCTCATGCAGGGGTGCTTGTGCGTCACCGGCGGAGAGGGAACGGCGTCGTTCCTCGCTATTCTCACCGAGAACGAGGTCGCTACGACATGTGTTGTTCCAACCCTGCTTTCGCGACTGGTCGCTGAACTGAAAACCGTCGGCACGGCCGTACCGACGCTTCGGCTTCTCGGGTACGGCGGGTCACGCGCAATCGCCGCCGATGTCCGGGCTCTGGAAGCGACCGGAGTCAAGACGGCGCAGGTATATGGGTTGAGTGAGACAGGTTGTACGGCGCTGTGCTTGCCGACGGATGAGGGTTCGATCGCCAGGATCGAGGCGGGCGCGGTCGGGCGGCCCTACCCGGGTGTCGGGGTTCATCTGGACAACGACGGTAGCGGGCCACCCGAGCGCGCAAATGCCAACAGCTCAACGGGATTAGGAACATTGTGGATCAAGTCGCCGGCGAATATGTTGGGCTACTGGAACAACCCGGACCGAACGGGCGAGGTTCTGGTTGACGGCTGGATCAACACCGGCGATATTCTCGAGCGTCGCGAGGACGGATTTTTCTACATCAGAGGGCGGTCGTCGGAGATGATCATCTCCGGCGGTGTCAACGTCGCGCCGGACGACGTCGACCGCATCGCCGAAAGTGTTTCGGGGGTGCGAGAAGCCGCCTGCTACGAGATTCCCGACCCGGAATTCGGGGCCCTTGTCGGTCTGGCTGTCGTGTCGGAGGTCCCTCTCGACGATTCCGCGGCTCGCAGGCTCAAGCAGGTGATCGCCGCGACGTTTCGCCGCGAGGCCGAGTCGATCGCGCGTCCGTCGACCATCGTTATTGTCGCCGACATCCCCCGAACTCCATCCGGCAAGGTCATGCGGGCGTCACTGGCGAGCTCGATCAGCGCGGCTGGATCGGGCGTTCGTGGCTGAGGTGCTGCGGGACAGAATCATTGGCGCCATCTGTGAGGTGTTGTATCTCGACGCCGCGGACTTCATCGACGGTGACGAGACGGACCTCAGAGATCTCGGTCTGGATTCCGTCCGCTTTGTTCTGCTGATGAAACAGCTTGGTGTGAACCGGGAGTCCGAACTCCCCGCTCTACTGGCCAACGACGTGACCGTTGCAGCCTGGGTGCGCGTGCTGGAGAACGTCCATGGCCTCGCTTGAGTGGGGTGACCTCGAAGCGATTCCGCTGTCTCGCTCGCAACAGAACATCTACACCGGTGTCTTGCAAGACGGTGACCCGGCGCTATACCTGGTGGCTCGGACGTATCGTTTCCTGCCGGTGACTACTGAGCGTCTGCTGGAAGCGCTCAAGGCGACAGTGATGAAGAACCCGGTGCAGTTGTGTGTTCTCAAGACAGCAGCCGTCGACAGCGACTACCCGGTCCTTGTTCCGCAGCTTTCGGTCGATGACATCGTGACGGTAATCGAAGACAGTCAGTCTGTCGCCGGCTCTGGTCAGCTCGAACGAGCGTGGTCGACCGGCATCCTGGATACGCCGCTGGTTCGATATGTCGTGCGAACCGACGTCGCGGGACTGGTGTGTGGCCTTGATGCATTCACTCACCACATTCTCCTGGACGGCGGCGCAACCGGGATCGTTGAAGCCGACCTGGGGGAGTATCTCTCTGCCGGCGGTCGCGGCGAGATAATCAGTGCGCGAGACGGTCTGATGCGACTTGCGGGTGCGCATCGGCGCGAGGCGACAAAAGTGGCCGAAGCGCATGAGCGCTTGACAGCCGGAGTCCAGCGAGAGCTGTCTGAGGACGCGAGCCACGGCGGCTACGGTGATGCGGCCACGCCGGGTGCCGCCGCGCGCGGCGTCTTGTACGAATCAATGCGCATCTCAGGCTCGGCATACGATGCGCTCGTCGGGCTGTCGGATCGGGAACACGTCCCCATCAATGTGCTGGTCGCCGCCGCGGCCGTGGGCGTCGTCGCGGGTCTTCGGCAGAACACCTCAAACCTCCTCATCCATGCGACAGACAATCGCTTCGGAGATTCCGATCTCGATGTCGCCACCTGCCTGGTCAATTCGGTCGCACAGCAGGTGCGGTTTTCCCCGTTCGCCTCAATCGAGGATGTGGTGCGCAATCTAGACCGGGGCTATGTGCGGGCGGTACGGCGAAAATGGCTGCGGGAAGAGCACTACCGGCGCATGTATCTCGCTATCAACCGCACCCACCATGTCGAGGCGTTGACGCTCAACTTCCTCCCCGAGCCGTGCGCCCCTGCTCTACGTCCGCACCTGTCCGAGCCGCCGGTAACGACGGCGATCGGGCCGGTGGAGACCATGGTCGTGGCCGGCGTCCTGGACGAAGAGCAGCGGCACCTCGGAATTGCCATCTGGGACCGAGCCGATGTGCGCTCACCAGTGAAAGGCGTGGCGGCACGGATTGGCAGAGTCCTGGAACTGATGCCAAGGATGTGGCGCCAGCCGATCGCGCTGGCGGCGGGCGAATGGTTCGGTGTCGACCACGACGGCGCCTGCCGCGAAGGAGATGCGAGCACGCAGACTCGGTGCCAGCAGCGGGCACCGGCATGGTTTATGGAGAGTACGGGCGGAGTGCTTGCGCATCTGCGGCGACCGGGGATCGACGGCTGGATTGCGTGGCTGGCGAGAAACGACGTAGCTCCCGGCGACATCCTGGTGTTCACCGACGACGACACGGACAAGACCACCGACATGCTCGTCGCCTGCCACCTTGCAGGCTGCGCCTATAGCGTGTGCGACACAGAGGATGAGATTGCGCAGAGGGCGGAGTCGATCGCGGCGCACACCCATGGCTCGTCGATTCACATCGTCGATGTGGCAGGAGCGGACCGCCCAGCCGGGTGCAGCGACGACGACAGTCGACTGGCCGACCGGCGCTTGGAGGAAGTCACACATGACCCCCAGCTCGCTGGCAGGGCTGCGTACATCATGCCGACATCGGGCTCGACCGGGCAGCCGAAACTGGTTCGGGTCAGCCACCTCTCGCTAGCGGTGTTCTGCGACGCCGTACGTAATGCCTATGGATGGGGAACCGACGATACCGTCCTCCAGTGCGCGCCGTTGACATCCGACATCAGCGTCGAGGAAGTGTTCGGCGCCGCGTTGTGTGGGTCTCGCCTGGAGCGCTCGGCCGCCATGAAGGCGGGTGACTTCCGGGCCCTTGCCCGCGACGTTGGTTCTGCGCAATCTACCGTCGTGGACCTGCCAACCGCAGTGTGGCATCTGTTGTGCGATGACCCCGACGCGATGGCGGCGATCGTGCACTCGCGGCTGCGTCAAGTCATTGTTGGCGGCGAAGCAATCCGGGCCAGCGCAATCAATCGGTGGATTGAATCGACTGCATCGCAGCCGATCTCGATGATCTCGACGTACGGGCCCACCGAGACCACGGTGGTGGTTACCCATCTTCCCGTCGTGTCCTGCGATTCCACCATCGAAGGGGACGCCCACTTGCGGCTGGGCTGCCCGATGGTGCCGGGCAGCGTCTACATCGCCTTTGGTGAAGTGGTGATCGTCGGCGAGCTTGTCGCAGACGGCTATCTAGGCGTCGAGAGCCCCAGCTTCGGCACGGTAACCAACGCCGATGGCCGGCCACGTCGCGCGTTCGCCACCGGTGACCGGGTTGTCGTCGACGGCAACGGATTTCCCATTATCGCCGGCCGTCGAGACGCCGTCGTCAAGGTCGGCGGCAGACGTGTCGATACCGCCGAGATCACCAGAGAGCTGAGTGCTGTCGCCGGGGTGACCGACGTTGCGATGGAGGTGCGCAACGGGAGGCTCGGGGTCTGGTTCGAGACCCATCTGACCCGCGACGGACACGACGACACCGCGGTGGCGGCACGAATCAGGACAGTGCTTGCCGGCTTACGGGTGCCGTCGTTCTTCGTTATCCGTGTGCCGGGTATTCCGCGCAAGCCCGGTGGGAAGGTGGACAGCGACGGGTTGTGCGCCGTCCCCGAACCAGGCGATGCCGATATCAGCGAACCGGGGCTCGCCGGCCGCGCGGCCGAACTGGCCCAGATGTGGAGCCGGGAGCTCGGGCGTCCGGTACAGCCGGACTCGTCGTTGCTCGCCGAAGGAGTCGGCTCACTCGACCTCATCAGAATCCTGCCTTCCACGCGTCGATATCTCGGCCGACACGTCTCCATTCTCGACCTCATCAGCGCCGATACCGCCACCCATCTGGTCGACGATGTGCGTGCGGCCTACGGGTGGATGGATGCCGGGACCGCCGCCGAGATCGACCGCGATCTCTGGGATTTGCCGATGCGACCCGCGGTAACGGGAGTCTCGAAGCCCCTGCCATCCGAGGGAACTGGTCAGGCGCCGATTGTCGTACTGGGTGGTTCTGGAATCCTCGGCACGGGTTGTGCGGAGGCTGTGCTGGAGCGGCATCGGTCAGGTCTGGCGTGCCCCGAGGTCATCCTCGTCACCAGATCGCCACTACCCGAACGGGATCCGTGGACATCGCTTCGCAAGATAACGGCGGTGCGTGTCGAGCTCGTGCCGCCAGACTTCAGAGCAGCTGATATCGACCGTCTGCTGCGCGCCACCCGACCCCGCACCGTGGTGAATTGTGTAGGCAACACCAACGTGCTGGTCCCGTACCGCGAGCTTCGATCCGCAAACGTGGACCTGGTGTCGGCGGCCGTACGGGCTTGTGCCAGCCACCGCATCAGATACATGCATCTGTCGACCTTTGTCGTCACTGGCGAAGTAGCCGGGCCGAGGGTCACTGATCCCCGCGTCGCGCCCTATCCGTACGCCGCATCCAAGGCGATGGCCGAACTGATCGTGGCCCGCTCGGCTGCCGAACTCGACTACATGATCCTCAGGTTGCCCAGGGTGCTCGGCCAACCCGAGCAACTGGCCGCGTCGGCCGACATCCTCGTCTCCATGGTGGACGGCTGCGGCGCGATCGGGGCCTATCCGGACATCGCGCTGACGGAGGAGGTCACCACAGCCCGTGGCGCGGCCGACGCCATTATGGGTTTGGTGCCCGAGGTGAGCGGATCGGCCGAGCTGGGACGCGGAATCGTGGTGATACGCGGACAGCAGCTGCCGTACACCGGCTTCCTGAGCGAGTACGGCGGCGATCGACTGCCCGCCGCGGACTGGAAAGAGCTTCTGGACCAGAGCGACTGGGCTAGCAGAAACCCACGCAGGTGGTCGGCTGTCGACGCCTGGTACACGCTTGGTCAGCGATTGGGCACGCGCTCCTTCACCGACTATCTGTCTGAGTATCCGACCATCGACCTGGACACCCAGTCGATTGCCGAAGTCGCGACGACTCCGGAGCCGCTGCGCGAACGACTCACCGCTGAATATGCATATCGAATGGCGGCCCACGCCCCGATCAGTGAGGAATGGTAGTGACGGACTTTTCGAGGGTGGACGACGCTTCGCCGGGCACCCAACGGATCCTGCTCGATGTGACAGGGATGACCTGTGGAATGTGTTCCTCACGCATCGCGAAACGGCTCAACAAAGTCGACGGAGTGCGAGCGTCGGTCGACTTGGCGTCGGGGATTGCCATCATCGATGCGGGTCCTGGAATCAGTAGCGCCGACCTCTGTCTCGTCGTGGAAAAAGCCGGATATAGGGCTACCGAGCATGTTGGGATCGTGACCGAAGGTCTCGACCCCAGCCGACACCGTGTCCGTAGTCCGTTCCGACAGCTGGTCGACATGGTGGTGATGCTGTTCAGCTGGTTCGGAATTCGCCGGCGCTGAGGTGTCGCGATCGGTGGTTATCCTGGGTTTCCCAGGCGTGCAGGCGCTGGACCTGGCCGGGCCGCACGACGTGTTCACCGGGGCGACGATGCTGACCGACGCCGACTACCATGTCCGCCTCACCTCGGTGGGCGGCCGGCCGGTGTCCACCTCGAGCGGTCTGGCGTTCGTGGCCGAGGCCATGCCCACGCCCCGCAACATCGATACGTTGGTGTTGCCCGGCGGCGCCGGCGTCCATGCTGCCCGACGGGATCCAGCCACCATGGCGTGGATTCAGCAAGCCGCGAAGTCCTCTCGGCGTGTGGTCAGCGTATGCACCGGTGCGTTCCTGGCCGCATCGGCGGGGCTCCTCGACGGCCGCCGTGCGACGACGCACTGGGCGTTCGCCGATCAACTGGCTCGCGAATTCCCAGAGGTCACGGTCGACCCTCAGCCCATTTTCGTGCGGAGTTCCCCGACTGTGTGGACGGCAGCGGGTGTGAGCGCGGGCATCGATCTGTCGCTGGCACTGGTCGAAAAGGACTACGGCACAGAGGTTGCCCAGACAGTCGCCCGTTATCTGGTGTTATATCTACGCCGTCCCGGCGGGCAGTCGCAGTTTGCCACGCCGATCTGGATGCCGCGCGCCGGGCGCCAGTCCATCCGAGATGTGCAGGACGCTATCGAAGCAGAGCCCGGCGGCTCGCACAGCATCGCCGAGTTGGCGCGGCGTGCGGCGATGAGCTCGCGGCACTTCACTCGGGTGTTCACCGACGAGATCGGGGAGGCCCCGGGAGCCTACGTCGAACGGGTTAGGACTGAGGCCGCGCGTCGTCAGCTCGAGGAGACCGAAGACACGGTGGTCACCATCGCCCAGCGATGCGGATTCGGAACTTCGGAGACCATGCGTCGCACGTTCATTCGTCGCATCGGTGTGCCGCCCGACCACTATCGAAGAACCTTCGCGTAGCGGGGCGTGGATGTGGATCGTCGTCAGTTGACCTGGCGTTCCAGCTCTTTCCAGAATTGTTCTCGCAGTGTGCGGCGCAAGATCTTGCCGCTCGGGTTCCGAGGGATGGCATCGATGAACTCATACCTGCCCGGCAACTTGAACCGCGCGAGCCGCTGGCGCAGGAATCGCTCGAGCTCGCCGGTCTGCACTTCCTCGCCCGGCTTCGCTACAACGAATGCGTGAATGCACTCGCCCCGCCGGTCGTCGGGAGCGCCCACCACCGCGCTGTCGTGGACACCTGGATGGGCGTTGATTGCCTTCTCGACCTCCGCGGGATAGACATTCTCGCCCGCCACGATAATGAGATCCTTGACACGGTCGCGGATCACCAGAAAGCCGTCGTCGTCCAGGTATCCCGCGTCACCCGTGCGAATCCAGCCGTCGACAATCGTTTCGGCGGTAGCGACCGGATCCCCGAAGTATTCGAGCATCTGGGCCGGACTGCGCAGATACACCTCACCGGATACGCCTGCGGGCAATTCCATACCCTGCGGACCGCGGATTGCCACGCAGACACCCGGGTACGGGCGTCCGGCCGCATGAAGCCGAGCCCGGCCCGGCAGGTGTTCGCTCGGTGGAAGACACACCGCGGTGTTGCCGGTCTCGGTCAACCCGTAGATCTGTGCGAACTCACAACCAAAAGTGACGATCGCCTGCGACAGCAGATCCGGACCGATGGGAGAGCCCCCATAGGTGATCTTGCGTAACGTGGTGAAATCCGATGCAGCCAAGCCGGGTTCGGACAGCATCATCAGAAGCATTGCCGGGACGAAACAGCTGACCGTCACACCGTGGTCCCGAATTGCCGCAATGGCATCCGATGCGGTGAACCGGGGGATGACAACGCTGGGTATCCCACCGTTGAGCGCCTGTGTTGCCCACCACATTCCACCGATATGGAACGCGGGCAGGGCAATCAGACTCACATCAGATCCGGCCCAGTCGATCCAATTGAGTTCCGCGTCGTCCAGAAGCTCCCGGACGGAGTTAAAGGTTCGGTGCGCCAGCACGACACCTTTGGGTCGCCCAGTCGTGCCGCTGGTGTACATCTGGACAACCGGGGTGTCGCGATCGATAGGAAGGTCGGGCAGTTCGCCTGCGGGCGCGGAGTCGCGCCATGCGGCGAAAGCATCTGTGCCCAGTACGTTGTCCGCCCGGAGATCGGTGCGGTCGGTGACGACGATACGAGCTCGCGAATGTTCGACAATGTAGTCGACCTCGTCGGCGGCCAACCGCCAGTTGATCGGTACCAGCACGACGCCGACACGGGCACAGCCATAAAGTAATTCGTAGAACGCCACCGAATCGGTTGCGACGTGCACGACCCGGTCACCAGGACCCACACGGGCCGCCACGAGTGCGCGGGAAACCGCGATCGACCGTTCGAGAAGCTCTGCAAACGAAACCCGGGCCGAGCCCGAGATCAGGGCGACACTGTCCCCGGCGGTCTGCGCATTCCGCTCCAGAGCCGAGACCAAATCAAACCGGCGTGCGGCCATTATGAATTCGCGGGAAGGTCCACCAACACAATCTCGACGTCACCGACCGCACTCCCGACGCTGTCGTCGGAGAACTCGATGGTGGTCTGGAGTGCCAGCAGTGGCCGGGACCGTTCACGGAATTCGATGTCGGTGATGGTCAGGACCCCGCGATACGACCGGGCGTTGATCGGCCGCCGGAATCGGCTGCCCATCTTGCTGATCAGTATCGATGGCAGCTGACGTTGCCAATAGTCATCCATCGTCCACGCGCTCAACTCCGGAATCAGTTGGTCGCGAACCGATGCCGCCAGCGTGTAGTAGAAGAGCTGATTGTAGGAGATGATGAACTCGACAGCGTTGAAATGGCCGGTCTCTTCGATGTAGCAGGAGCTTTCGAAGCCCATGTCGCCGGTAGCGACGATTGCGTCTCCGCGTCGTTCCACCGTCGCCTGCTTCAGGTAGACGGTGTTCTTGCCGACGTAGGGCGTCATCGTGCGGTTGAGCAGGACGGCATCGTCGTGCAGGAAATCAGTCACATTGGCTTGTGTTGCGTGCATCATGCGGCGACCTCGGCGCCAAGGGGGTGTTCGTCGGTGACGGTGACGCGGAACGACTCGGTTGGCTCGTTGCTTGGGTTGTGCAAGGCGCGGTGGATCAACGTCCGGTTGTCCCACAGCACGAGGTCGCCAGGCTCGTAGGTCTGAACGAAGATGTTGGGGTGTTCGTAAGAGTCATCGAGTTGTCCTGACGCGCTGAGGAGTTCGTCGAGCAACTGCGAGGGTAGGGCCTTGCCCTGCGCGTCCTCGATCGCATACGTGAATGCCTCGGAGATGTAGAGAATCCGCTCTCCGGTGACAGGATGAAGGAGCACAGTCGGCCATGTCTGTGGCGGGGTGACGCGTTCGATGTCGGCCAGAACCTCGCCGATCGGACGGTAAACATCCGAGGGCCGGATCTTCACGTATCGGCGTGCGCTGTGCTTGCTGTACGTACCGGCAATCGCGTCCTTGAGTTGTGGCGACAGGCGCTCATAGGCGATGGCCATGTTGATGAATCGGGTACCGCGGGTTCCGGTCGGCAACCGCTGCGGGTAGAAGAGTGTGAACGCGAAAGGCTCGGGCATGAACTGGTAATCGGCATGCCAGAATCCACCGGTCTTGGGGACCCCCATCTGCCCTTCGGGCCGGGTGAGGTTCGAGGAGACGAAGATGAGCTCATTCTCCGGGTGGTGATACATCGGCTCGTAGTACGCAACCGGAGTTCCGAAATGTCGCCCCAATTCGACAAACGCGGCCGGTTTCAGCTCCTGGGCCTTGAGGACGACGACCTTGTTCTCGTAAATGCGCTGCCGAAGCAGCTGAATGTCGCTGTAGGTCGCCGCCGCTGGGTCGAAGTCATGCACCTCGACGCCGGCGTGCTGGCCAACTGCGGTGGTGAGTTGCATTGAGGATCCCCTTTTGCGACGGCTTGGCATGCGTTGTTCTTGGATCAGGGCAGCACGATGCGAGCGAGGTGCGGGCACCTGCACCCTCAGGTGGGCTTGTCGGTCGGCGTATAGGTCGCAGAAGAAACGCAGTTAGTTCCCGGCGATTTCCTACGGTTTGTTCCGCGGCTCCGCGGCCGTCACTTCGCGTAGGAAAAGCCAACGGCGCGATATACATTGAGCGTCGCGGCGGGACAGCCACCGTCGGGTTCGGCTCGAGAAAAGATAGGGCCCGCATGAACGCACCCACTGACAACATCCTGACGTATATGGACCAAGGCTCGTTTCTCGGGCTGCGCGCGCTGGGCCGAGGACCGGTGATCCAGTACATCTGGATCTACGAGAACGGCGTCGATCTCGACGGTCTACGCAGGTTCCACCGCAACCTGCAGCACACCCTGGTCGCTCGACTGATCGAACGTTCACCCCTGCCGTTCGGCAGGCCTCGCTGGGTGTCATACAGCGGACCGCCCAACCTCGACATCGCCGTCACGCTCCGGGGACGCGAGGAGGTGTGGGACTGGGTCGACGAACGGTCGTTCGTCGCCATCGATCCCGAACTCGGACCACCCTGGCATCTTGGGGTGCAGCCGCTCGTTGGCGGTGGTGCTGCAGTTGCACTGGCCATCTCGCACACGACCGGTGATGCCGTGGCAGGTGTCCAAGCCATTGCCGATGCCGTGAACGGCGTCCATCGTGACTTCGGCTTTCCGCCGGCCGGGAAACGTAGTCGCGGACAGGCGCTTCGGGAGGATTTGGCAGTTGCGGCCCGCTCTGCGATGAAGATCCCGGCGGCGATCACCGCGGGTGTGCGAGTCGCCCGCGAGCAGCCGGACGACCTATCAACGTCGGCTAGGGCGGCCTCGCCCGCATCTTCGGGGGGCACCGGTCAGCGAATGGTGGTCCCCAGGGTGTACGGCTGCGTCAGGGCAGACGTCTGGGACGATCGCGCCAGGGCTCTCGGTGGCACACGCAATGTTCTTTTTGCCGGCCTTTCCGCTCGGCTCGGGTATCGACTCGGCCGGCCCGACGACGACGGACGTATCGTGCTCGCGGTGCCGGTCAGTGAGCGCACTGACGGTGACACCAGGGCCAATCCTCTCAACTCTATTACCGTCCTTGCTGATCCGAGCCAGGTCACCGAAGATCTGACTGAGCTACGCTCGGCCCTCAAGCAGGCTCTGGTTCAACTTGCCGAGACTGGCAATGCATTGCTGGCGCCGCAGGCGTTGATCCCCTTCACCCCCAAGATCGTGGTCCGCCGGTTGGAAAATCTGGTTCTGAAAGTGGGTAAGCCCGTGGGTTGCACCAACCTTGGTGACCTGCCTGCCGAGGCGAACCGGCCCGACGGCACCGATGCCGACTTCTTCGGCACGCGTGGGGGCGAGGCCGGTGTCACTGCGGCGACGTTGGAGCGTTTGGGCGGGCACCTGCTGGTGTCAGCGGCATCGCTGCGCGGCAAGGTGTGGTTCAGCGTGGCGTCGTGGGAGCCTGGCAGGAGCAATACGAAAGCTGCGCTTGCGGAAGTGGTCGGCGCGGCGCTGGACGACTTCTGTCTGCCGGCGACGCTGGAATGCTAGACGCGACCGCGCCGGTACGCGTCATTCAAACGCTTGTCAGCCCGCGCGGTTGTCCCGGTTTTCGGCCTTGGGTAGATCGTGGCGGGCCCGCGCGACACGGGAGCGGATGGTGCCTACCGGGCGAAATCCGCTAATTCGCCTTCTACCGGGAACCTGAGCGTGCCACCGTGCGACTCAATCGCTGAAGGATCTTGGGACGGGGAGGAGGCGATCGAGATATGGCGAGGTTGAAACGTCTAGGCGAGCTCGAACGCGCGGTGATGGACCACTTGTGGGACATCGGCGGGCCGCAGACCGTGCGTCAGGTTCGCGATGGCCTCTGCACCCAGCGCGAACTGGCCTACACCACGGTGATGACCGTTCTGCACCGACTTGCATACAAGGATCTGGTCATTCAAATCCGCGAGGACCGCGCCTACCAGTACATGCCCACCCACAACCGTGACGAGTTGGTGGCCGGTCTGATGGTCGACGTGCTGGACCAGGTCACCGACCGGGGTGGCCGGCGAGCGGCACTCATGCAATTCGTCGAGCGAGTCGGAGTCGACGAGGCAAATGCGTTGCGCCACGCGCTCGCTGAGGTCGGCGATGACTCAATGGGTCACGATATCCGTCACCGCCATCGTGTACCTGGGGAACGCCGTTATGTCGAGTCGCACGAATTCCTGAGCGGCCGGTGACCGAAGCCTTACCGATCGTAATATGCCAGAGGTCAGGGCTTAGGCTGCAGATCCGTCCGTCGGATAAAGATGTCCTCGGCGGCGGCCTCGGGTTGCGGTGTCAGGCAACACAATATGGTCGGTCACCATGTCGGCGTCCGATTGTGGTTCGGGCTCGGTCGGGCCTGTGCTCCGCCAGAACAGCAAGGCCAATGCGGTGCCGGCCAACACCGGAGCGTGGCTGAGGATGCGCGTAAGCGTTACCGCGCCCGCGGTCGCGTCCTTGATGACGTACGCGGCGAAAATGACGGTGAACACGGCCAACACCCCAGCCAGGCCCGGCGCCATGACCGGCCGCAGCGCGGCGATGACCATCACCAGGCCCAGTGCGGCCGACCATGCCGTCGATTCGTTCACCAGATGCCCGCTCATCATGCCGTGGTCGGCAGGCATTCCAACGTCACCACCAAGCCCTTGCCTAGCAGCCGAAGCGATTTGGACCACGCCGACACACGCCAACCCCCAGCGTTTCCACGTTGTCGGCGCCCAACGCCGATGCGATCTCGGTGCCGGTGATCGGTCTGGTGCTGCCGCTACGGAGGACACCTGCGACCTCATGGCGAGCTGGCGTAACCGTTGCCTCTGCTCGACTACTCGCGAATACCACTCGCGGCAATCAGCGCAGGATTCCACGTGTTCCTGGACGCGGCGGGTCGGGACGTGCTGCCGCTCATCGTCGATCCGGGCTGACAACGCTTCGCGGGCGACGGCACAGTCCAAGTCCACACAGCAATAGTCGCTCATGGCGAGCATGTTGTTCCACAATGCCGGGATTCGGTTGACCGAATACTAGATCGGTGGGGCCGGGTCGTACTGGATGAAGCGGCGGATTTCGCGCGCGCGCTCGACGCCGGCCAGCCGCGCCACCAAGTGCAAGGCCATGTCAATCCCTGCCGACACACCCGAGGCAGTAATGATGTCGCCGTCATCAACGAAGCGGTCTTCTCGCCGGACATCGATAGTCGGATCGAACGTGGTCAACCAGTCCAGCGAGGCCCAATGCGTGGTTGCAGGGCGGTGCGAGAGCAGCCCAGCGACGGCATAAATCAGAGAGCCCGTGCACACACTCGTCATCAGCGGTACGGCGTCCCGCTGGCGACGGACCCACTCCAGCCAAGCGTCGTCCTGCAACAGCGGGCGCACGCCCTGTCCACCCGGATGTAAAAGCACCTCTAGTGAAGGCGCGGCATCCAAGGAATGGTGAGCCTCCACCGTTAAACCCCTGGCACACCGCACCAAACCACCTGAGCGGGACAGACAAGACACAGCGAAGCCATCATCGGGAAAGTGCTGAACCCACGTCGACAACACCTCCCAGGGGCCAATCGCGTCGAGCTCTTCCACCCCGTCGAACAACACGATCCCGATGGTCTTGGTCATGTGCACAATTCCTTTACTCGGGGCCGGCAGCCAATCCTATTGGCAGCCGCTGTCAACCCCGGACGGTGTCGAGCATCGTGACGGTGGCGACCGTGTCGGAGACGTCTTCAATCAGGCTGTCGACGCTGCTTTTTCGGTCTATCAAAGCGGTACCGTGTGAGATTGTGGGGAAGTTGAGCTAGGCCGGGCCCGCCGTTACACAGCCAGTTGGTGATGTCGGTGGTCGCGGCTTCGTCGAGGACGAAACCGAGCCATGTGGGCCGCCCTCCGTGTCGATGCCCATTTCTGGATGGGGAGACGACGAGGACGTTGGACCGTTCACAGGGGCCGAGGCAGTCCGTTATCCGAAAATTGGATATGTCCTTCAGCAGCTCGCGCAGGATCACCTCCTGAGCGTCGTGGTCGAACCCCGAGTGCTTCCTCGTCGTACCGCAGCAGCAACCACGGCACATGGCGACGGTGGGTCTGGACTTATCCAACGCCATGATGTCAATTCCTTCCGAGTCTTGAGGGGTGTCAACGCCAGATTGCGCTCAGCATTGCGATGGTGTCGACCGTCTCGGGGACATCATGGACGCGGATGGCGTCCACCCCTGCCGCCCACGCCGGCGCGATGACGGCGAGAGATGCCGCGAGACGGTCGTCCACGTCACGCCCAGTCACCGCTCCCAGAAACGACTTCCGGCTCACACCGAGTAGTACCGGAAAGGGCCCGCTGCACAGCTCCGGTAGGCGGTGCAGAAGCGCCAGGTTGTCGGCGGGGGATTTCCCGAAGCCAATGCCCGGATCGACCCACACGTGGGAGGCGCCGCTGTCGATCGCGGCCTGGCCGGTGTCGGTGACGAACGCTGCGATGTCGGTGCAGACGTCGTCGTAGCGTGGGTAGACGCCGGCGACCACCGGCACGGTGTGTGCGTGCATGCTGACGTACCCGACCTCGAGGCGGCCGGCCACCTCGTACAGCTTGCCCGACACATCGTTGACAATGCGAGCTCCCGCCCTGACGGCGGCCTCGGCGACCTCGGCGTGCCGGGTGTCCACCGATACGATGCCGAATCGAGCCAGCTCGGCCACCACCGGTACGACGCGGTCGAGTTCTTCGGCCACTGACACCGGATCGGCGTCAGGTCTGGTGGATTCGCCGCCGACATCGACCGCCCAGGCGCCGGCGTCGAACATCTGCTGTCCCGCGCCGACCGCCTGCTCCAGCGTCTCGAATCTGCTTTTGGCCCAGAAGGAGTCGGGGGTTGCGTTCAAGATCCCCATCACCCGCAGCGGTGTGGCGCGGCGCCGTACACCTGTCACGAGTCTGGTGCCCAATACGCCAGCATCTCGGCGAAGGTGTCGAACGCCGGCGCGGAGACACCGTAGGGCGCCTCGAAGTGCAGGCTCAACGGATAGCCGAGCTCGGCGACGCCATCGATGACTCGCTTGTACAGGTCGAGCAAAAGGCGGCGCTTGGCCTCGGGTTCGCTGGTGGCGAGGGTGCGGACGAATTCTTGTTCGGCGGCGACCGCCTCGTTACCCCGATCCTGGATCAGCCAGTCGATCAGACGGACCCGGCTCTCCATCTTGGGGACGAAACCGAAGGACAACAGGATCTCCGGGCGGTGGTCGCTGAACTGTGCGAACTCGCCCAGGAATCCGACGATCGCATCGGAGTAGAGCAGCTGCGTCATCCCGAACGTCGCGCCCTGGTCGCACTTGAAGTCGAAGCGGCCCTGCTCACCGTCGCGGGTGGGGATCAGGATGACACCCCGGTTCTCGAAGAGATCGTCGAATTTCGAGAGCGCGTCGGTGGGTGGGATACCGCCGCCCTCCCCGTCGCTCATCGTGCGGGGCACACCCACGAAGATGACGCCGTCGAACCCGGCGTCACCGAGACCGGTGAGGCGGTCCCGCAGCGCTCGTTCATGATGGAAAGGGGTTACCTGCGTGCATAATCCGTGCACATCGGGGAGCTCTGGGCGAATGATCGACCAGAAGTCTGCCACGTCGAGTTTGGGTTTCATCTCGACCGGGCGGTCGTCGTCTTCCGGGATCATCCCGGGGATCATGACGTGGCCTATCTGCCCGGCGAGGCCGGTCTGGTCCGATAATTGCAGAACCTTGTGTGCCTCGGCGCGGGCGTGGTCGGCGCCAAGTTCGGTGTTGGGTGGGACCAACTCCAGTGCGATGGTGTTCAGGGGCACGAGGCGCCTCCGATCTTGTCATGGGAACGTTGCGCCCCAGGGAAGTCCCTGGGGCGCAACGTATCGGGCGGTCAGGCGCCGGCGCGGACCTGCTTGGCCGCTTCGACCATGTTGTGTAGTGCGGCTTCGACCTCGTCGGTCTTGCGGGTCTTCAGACCGCAGTCCGGGTTAACCCACAGCCGCTCTGGACCCACCGCCGACAATGCCGCTCGCAGTCCGTCGGCGATCTCCCCGGTATCGGGTACCCGCGGCGAGTGGATGTCGTAGACGCCGGGCCCGATGCTGTTGGCGAAACCTGCGGCCGTCAGATCTTCGACGATCTCCATGTGCGACCGTGCGGCTTCCACCGATGTCACGTCGGCATCCAGGTCAGCGATCGCCCCGATGATCTCGCCGAACTCGGAGTAGCACAGATGCGTGTGGATCTGGGTGGAGTCCGCGACACCTGATGTCGACAACCGGAACGATGACACCGCCCAGTCCAGGTAGGCGTCTTTGTCCTCGCGCCGCAACGGAAGTAACTCACGCAATGCCGGCTCGTCGACCTGGATGATCGCGATTCCGGCGGCCTCCAGATCCACCGTCTCGTCCCGGATGGCCAGCGCCACTTGGGCAGCCGTCTCGGATAGTGGTTGATCGTCGCGCACAAAGGACCACGCCAGGATGGTCACCGGTCCGGTCAGCATGCCCTTGACCGGCTTGTCGGTCAGTGACTGCGCGTAGGTGGCCCAGTCCACCGTCATCGGCTTGGGGCGGGCGACATCCCCGTAGAGGATCGGCGGGCGCACGCAGCGAGTGCCGTACGACTGGACCCAGCCGTTGACCGTGGCGAAGAAGCCGTCGAGTTGCTCGGCGAAGTACTGCACCATGTCGTTGCGTTCCGGCTCGCCGTGCACCAGCACGTCGATACCGAGCCGCTCCTGCAGCCGAATGACCGACTCCACTTCGGCTTTCATCCGGTTGGTGTACTCGTTCTGATCGAGCTCACCGGCCACTAGCGCTGCCCGGGCCTTGCGGATCTCGACGGTCTGCGGGTACGAACCGATGGTAGTTGTCGGCAGCGCGGGCAGGTTGAGCCGTGCGTTCTGGCTCTCCCGGCGAGCAGCGGCAGGGCCGCGGGTCCGGCCGCCGGCCAGGATCGATGCCAGCCGTGCCCGGACATCGCCGTTGCGCAGCCGGGGATCCGATTTGCGGGATGCAATCGCGGCGGTGGCCTCGTCGATGGCGGCGGCGACTGCCTCGCGGCCTTCCCGCAGCGCACGGGCCAGCGTCGCGACCTCGATGACTTTCTCGGATCCGAAGGCCAGCCAGCTGCGCAGGGCCGCGTCGATATCGGACTCCGCGGCGAGGGTGTATGGGACATGCAGGGTTGAGCACGATGTGGAAACCGCAACATGGGCCGCCGATTCGCGCAGTTTTTCGAGCGTGCCAAGTGCGGACTCGAGGTCGGTGCGCCAGACGTTGCGCCCGTCAACGATGCCCGCGACAACGGTCTTGTTCGTCAGTGCCGGCACAGCGGCGACGGTGGCGGCTGAGCCGGCCACCAGATCGACGCCGATCGCCTCAACGGGGGTGCCGGCAAGGGAGGTCAAGGCATCGGTGAGTTCGCCGAAGTATGTTGCCACGAAAATGGCCGGACGGTACGACAGATCGCCGAGGACGCTGTAGGTGTGTCGCGCGAGATCGGCTGCGTTGTCAAGGATGTCGGTGGCTAGCACCGGCTCGTCGAACTGGACCCACTCTGCACCGTGGTTTGCCAACGTGCTGAGGAGAACTGCGTACACAGCGACGAGTTCGTCGAGCCGGCTGATCGGCACTGCACCTCCGTCGACTGCCTTCGACAGCGCCAGGAAGGTGAGCGGCCCCACGATGACCGGGCGTGCTGAAATCCCCAGCGCCTGAGCTTCTTCCAACTCGGCAATTACCTTTGTGGGATTGAGCGCAAACTGCGTACCGGGACCGATCTCTGGAACGATGTAGTGGTAGTTGGTGTCGAACCACTTGGTCATCTCCAGGGGGGCAAGCTCTGCCGTACCACGGGCAGCCGCGAAGTAGCGGTCCACCTCATCGCTGACCGCACTGTACCGGGCGGGCAGTGCGCCCACCAGGACCGCGGTGTCCAGCATGTGGTCGTAGTAGGAGAACGTGTTGACCGGAACGGAATCCAGGCCGGCGGCGGCGAGCTCGGCCCAGGTCTGCTTGCGCAGCTCAGCGGCCACTGATTCCAGCTGGGCCTTGTCCGTGCGGCCGGCCCAGTAGCTCTCGATGGCCCGCTTGAGTTCGCGGTTGGGCCCGATCCGCGGCGATCCCAAAGTTGTTGCGGTGAATGGTGAAACGGTACGAGACACGAACAGCGTCCTTCTGATGCGACGGGATGCTCATCGCCATAGGACGTCTGCCAATGCGGTCGTGCCGACCGCTGGTGGACATCCGCCCATTCCACGAGGCGATGCGCCGCTGGGCGCGGCGCACCCAGCACAACTGGCAGGTCTTCGGACTCGCAGGCGCGCACCGAGTCGGTGCACCTAGTGGCCGTCGCTTCCCAGTCGTGAAGACCAGTGCTGGTGACGGCGGTCGTTCCTGCATACCGCTGCGGGACAGTCCCGGATTCTCACCGGGTTCCCTCTCACGTCACACCTGAACTAGCGTGTGCCGTTCGATGTGGTGACCATCAGGTCGCCACAGACCAGTTGCACTGGTCAGCCTACCTCTCCGGCCGATTGCGCAGTATCGCCGTGGGCGATTCAGAAGATGAGGCCGGTGGCTTTGGTGGTGGCGGCAGCGAACCGTCGTTGTACGTCAGCCCAGTTGACCACGTTCCAGAATGCCTTGACGTAATCGGCTTTGACGTTGCGGTACTGAAGGTAGTAAGCGTGCTCCCACATATCGACCTGTAGCAGCGGAATGATGCCCAATGGCACGTTGGCCTGCTGGTCGTAGAGCTGGAAGGTCAGGAGTTTGTCGCCGAGGGTGTCATATCCCAGGACCGCCCACCCGGAACCTTGCAGACCGTTTGCGGCCGCGGCGAACTGCGCGCGGAAGGTGTCGAAAGAGCCGAACTGGTCATCGATGGCGGCGGCCAGGTCGCCTTCGGGCTTGTCGCCACCGGAGGGGGAGAGGTTCTTCCACCAGATCGAGTGGTTGACATGGCCGCCGAGATGAAACGCCAGGTTCTTCTCGTTGAGGAAGATCGCGGCGTGATCGTTGTTGGCGCGGGCTTCTTCCAGCTTCGTGACGGCGTCGTTGACGCCTTTGACATACGCCGCGTGGTGCTTGCTGTGGTGGATCTCGTTGATCTCCCCGGAGATATGGGGTTCCAGTGCCCCGTAGTCGTAGTCCAGCTCAGGCAGGGTGTACTCGGCCATGGGGTGTCCTCTGCTTTCGTGCTTGTGGGCAGTTCATCGACGTGTGGTGTGACGATCAGTCGTACTTCAGCCTATCTGTTCACATGTTCAGATGATACGGTGGGTTTGTGGGTCGGCCGCGGGCACCGCAGTCGATGCAGCACATCACTAACCGCCATCCGGTGGCCAATGGTGCCGCGGCCGTCCACGCCACGCCTGAAGTGCCTCTGGCGCAGCAGTTTTCCTGGTGGTTGAGCCGGAACTTGCTGGGCTCAGTAATCCCAGGTGGCGGGTACGCACCGGAAGGCGTCACCGGCGGTCGCCACGTGACAGACTGACGGGAACGGCAGGTGCGTGGCTACCAGTGCGCCGCCGGTCGCCGCCAGCTCGCGCAGAAGTTCCACCCGGACGCGCGTCGCCTCCGCGGGGTCGTGCTCGAAACCGTTCTGCCACTCGGGATTATCGAATCCGACAGCGAAGACCGCATCGCCGGCGAAGGTCAGCTGATCACCGCCAGACTCCAGCCGTACGATGCTGTGCCCGGGTGTGTGGCCACCGGTGCGACTGATGAGCACTCCCGGTGCCACCTCGTGCTCAGTCTCGAACGGTCGCAGCTGGCCGCGGTAGTCGTTGAGGAATTGGGTTGCCGTTCGTCGCAAGACGTCCGGGATCAGCTGGACCGCCTCGTGAAGGTGCTTTCCGCGTGCCTGAACGCAAGATGGTTCGAAAAGTCATCCCGAAAGTGAGATGGGGCGGAGTTAGAACTCGCTTCGTCCGGTGATGTGCTTGAACGAGTGGTCCAAGCGTCGCGTCATACGTCTCGTATCGTCGAGATCCCGGTCAGGTGCGGTATCGGCGGAATCATTGATGCCCGCTGCGTAGGTGCCCGACACCACGGCCGACCAGACCCTGACGGTTCGCAGAATCAAGGGGTCTTCAGGGTCCATGCCGTAGTGATCGGCGAGCGCGAGCGGCAGCGTCTGCTTGCGTCGCTCCGAGATCGCGGTCGCCACGGTGCGTGAGGCCATCGCCAGCAACCCCATCTGTTGCATCCGCTGCAGGGGGACGGTCCCGGTACCGTCGATGATCCCACTCAACATTGCCTTGTGGGCCCGACCCAGTGCGTCGACGAGATCCTCGTCTTGCTCGCCGTCGGCCAAGCACTTGATGGCAGCGGCCAGCATGTCGTCGACGACCTCAAGGACGACCGACTCCTTGGTCGGGAAGACCTCGCAGAGGGTCTGGATGGGTATTCGGCATGTGTTGGCGACATCGTGGAGTGTCGTATGACCGAATCCGCGCGCCAGGAACAACGGCAGGGCAGCATCGATCACCGCACCGCGGTCAAACTCTGCTGTCGAATCCATGGCTAGAGGATCGTAGGCCTCCCAGGGCAATAGCGCCCTTCCACTAAGCCAAATCGAGTAAAGGTGGCTCCGGAGAACCGTCGCGATGCGAAGGTGGATCCAATGTGTCGACGAATGTTGGGCGCCATACTCGCGGCTGCCGTGGGCCTGGCTTCCGCGCCGGTGGCGGCTGCCGGCGATGACGACTGCAGTCTTCTTCTGCCGGCGGCCGATCGGCTGGAAACCGTGTTCAACGAGGTCGCCCCGACCGGCACACCACCATGGGTGGCAGCCCAGGTACGAGCCCCGTTGAGTCCGCTGCACAACTTGAGCAGCCCGCCCGGGATCGATCTGCGGATCCGGTCGAACATGGTGGCATCGCAAATCGACAACGGCGACCCGTACCGGCCGGCGACCCCGGAACGACTTGCCAGCGATCTAGCCAAGGCCAGAGACCTGCTGAACGCGGTCCGTGACTACTGCGCACCGTAGCGCCTAGTTGCCGCCGACGCCCCAGCTCTTGATCGAAACACGTTCGGCGTCAGGCCAAATGGCCCTGGCGGCAGGAGAATTGCAGAAGTAGTCCTCCGCCTGGCGGATGCTCATATCGACCGCGTGCAGGCCGTCTTCCTGGTGGGCGCGGCAATTGACGGTCAAGACCCGGTTGGTGGCAGGATCCGCATCCAAGACTTCGATCGTCAACACCACAACGAGTGTGTATCCCGCTCCGGTCGGCAGGTAGAAGGTGAGATCCCGGCTGGCAAGGCCACCGCCGTTGGTCACCAGATAGCCGTCGCCACTGGGATATGTGGCCTGCCCGACCATTTGGGTGCGTTCGTAGTGCTGGCTGTCCCCGTGGGCCCGCCACACCGCGAAGCGGGTATTCGGGTTCGCCCCGTTGAGCAGATTCTGCGAAATGGGGATGATCAGCTCATCGCGGCCGTCGCCGTCGACATCCTGTAACCCGACGCCGCCCGGGGCCGACGGTTCGAGCAGTTCGTCGATCGTCTGCACCACCGCTCCCGACGGGTCGGTCACGGTGACCTTCACCGCCCTGGGGTGCGGCAGTTCGGGCACGCTCCAGTACTCGACCGCGAAATCGAGATCACCGGAGTGCAGGGTGCAGTCCACTTGCGGCGATTTCCCTGTCGGGGTGATAACCGGGTTCGATTGCGGACAGGGCGGCAGCGAGGTGTCCGCCCCGGCTACCGGGCACAGCGTGCTCGTTGCCGCTATCGTCACGACGGCGACGAGTAGCGACAGCCGATTCACGGACGGGGCGCCGGCGTGGCCGGGGCGGGCGCGGGAGCTGGAGCAGGCGCGGGAGCCGCGCCGGGTGGCGGAGCGGGTGGAGCCCCAGGAGCTGGGGGAGCCGCAGGGGCGCCAGCTCCTGGGAGCTGTTGCTCCTCGGGCGCCTTGGTGCCGGTCTTGGGGCCGATATCGGTGACCTGCCAGGCATTGCCGATGTTGTTGACGGTCACCCGCAACAGGATGATCGACACCTTCGGGGTCGGGTTCTGCAGATTGCGGGTGGTTTGGTGGGCCGACACCACCACTTCGTAGGAACCGTCTTGTTGCAGGACCGGATCGGTGGCCAGCACCTCACCGGTGGAGCTGACCTGAGCCTGCAGCATGACCGCTTTGAGTAGGTCGGTGGCGTTGACGTACTTGTCTTTAAGCTGTTGCGAAACACCATCTTCGACGGCGTGGAAGAAGGCGTCTGGGTCTTCGAAACTGTACGTCAGTGACTTCATTGCGTAGTCCCTGGCGAGCTGTGCCGCGGCCGCGCGATCCGACTCGCTCTGGCGCAGCTGGGCAAGCTGGTCGCTAACCTGCCGATACTTGATGAACCCGAACACTCCGCCGGCGATCACCACCGCCACCAAAACAATGGCAATCCAGAGCCCGCGGCTCTTCGACCACTGCCGACGCGTGGGGGACGGGTCAGCTGGCGCAGTGTCCTCGGCCGTGGCCCCGGCTGTTGCCGGGGTCGCGGTGTCGTCGACTGTTGTCTCATCACCAACAGTTGGCTCGCTCATGTGGAGATCTTCCTTGGTTGTCGCGTGGTTCGTGGTCACTGGTGCCACTCGGGTACGTTGAGCTGAACCCGCACGCCACCGGTGTCGTTGAACGTCGATTCCCAGAAGTCGAGCCAGTGCCCGGCGTCCACCTTAACGTCGTGCAGCGGTGCCATCGCAGGCTGCAGGATGGTGGCGAAGGTACTCAGCGGGCCGGCCAGCATGTCGAGCCATTCGCCCAACTTGGCCACCAGGATGCCGACTGGGTCCTGAGGGCCGATCACGCCTATGCCGGTATGCGACAGGATCTCGATCTGGTGGATCAGCTGCAAGAAGGCCGGCACTGATTTCGGCAGCATTGTGCCGGTCTCGCTGATGATTTCGCCGGCGTGGAGCTCGCCCAGGTTGGTCGTGAACGTGGAGACGTTGCTGAACAGCGTACCCAGCAGTTCCTTGTCGTCGCGGATCACTTTGGCCGTCAACCCGGCGGTGACGGCCAGCGAGTCGATGGTCTCGTCGTTGCCCTTGAACGCCGCGGACATGTCGTTGATGATGCCGTGGATCTGGTCGAGGTTGAGCGCCGTGAACAGCACGTTGGCCTTGGTGAGCAGATCGCTGGCGGTCACGATCGGGGCGACCCGCTCCGCGGGGATCACCGCCCCGTCGGCGAAGTACGGCGGCGCAATCAATTTCGGCCGGAAATCAATGTACTGTTCGCCGGCGGCCGACAGGTTCTCCACGCTGATCGTGCTGTCGGCGGGGACTTGATACTTGCTGTCGACGTCCATCGAGACCGCCAGCCCGCTGTTGGTGGTCTGGATCCCGGTCACCCGGCCGACCTTGATGCCGCGCATCGTCACTTCCGAGGTGGACATCAAGCCGCCGGAGCTGTTGAGCAGCAGGGTGAGTCGGGTGATCTGCTTCGTGGGGCCCATATCGAGTACACCGAACGACATGTAGGCCGCGCCGGCCAGCGTCATGACCACCAGGATGGCCAGCGTGGTGCGCGCACTGAATTTCATGGCACCAGTCCCATCGTCTGCATGGTCTGTACCGCCGCGTCGGCCTTGTCCGCGGGATCGACGCCCTCCTGTCCGGTCGGCGCATGAAGTTCGGTGATGGTGTATTTCGGGCCACCGTTGCGGAAGAAACCGAGGAGCTTGTAGCGCAGCAAGGCGACGAATTTGTCAGCGATCACCGGAATCGTGGTATCCGCGGTTGCCATCGTGTGGATCATCGGTGTGATGTAGGAGAGGATCTGCATCAGGTCACCGGCGATGGGGTTGATGAGATCGCCGCCGAGCTTGCCGACGTCCCGAGAAGCGCCGACCACGTTGAGGATCGCGATCGTGACCGCCGATAGGCCTTGGAGTTTGGCCGGGCCCTCGGTGACCAGCCGATTGAACACCTGCGTGTTGGCCGCGAAGCCGGAGGTGATGTTCTCCATGCCGTCGAGCATCTTGTTGATGGTGTCCTGATTGGCGGCCAGGTCATTGAGCACGCCGGCAACGGTGTGCTGCATCCGGGTCAGCTCGCCCGGGTCCTGGGGGAAGGCCTTGTTGACGTTGACCACGGTGGTTTGCAGCGTGCCGATCGCGCCGCCGGCCACCAGGTTCGACATCGAGCGCAACAGGTCTTCGACGTTGTCGGCCGGTGCTGTGTTGCGTAGCGGGATGGTGTCGCCGTTGCCCAACACCGGCCCGGACTTGTCATCCGGCGGGAGTAGCGCGATATAGATGTCGCCCAGCGGGGTTGCCTGGCGAAGTTCCGCCCGGGTGGTGACGGGGAGCTTTGTGTCACCGGCGATCTCGACGTAGGTGACCGCGGTGGTGCCCTCGAGCTGGACGCGGTCGAGCACGCCGATCTGCACCCCGCCGGAGTCGACCTTGGCCCGCGCGGGCAGGTTGAGCACGCTGGCGAACTCGATCTTGATGTTGTAGGAGTGCCGGGGGGTGTAGGCGCCCGGCACGGGTAGCCGAGTCGGATCCAGCGAGCATGCCGCCGTCAGACTCAGCGCCACGGTGGCCAGCAGTATGCAGAGCGTGCGCATCGATCGTCGGATCATGGTGACAGCGCCGCCCCCAGAACGAGATTGGTAAGGCCGAGGGTGATCGGGTCCGTCGGCGTGCCCGACGCGCACGCCGCGGCCGCGCCGGGGATATTGCGTTCTTTGAGTCCCGCACAGATGGCGCCGGCCTGCGTCGGAGCGATCGACACCTGCGGTGGGATGTAGGTGACGTTGTGGGTGCCCCACGCCGGTTCGTAGATATCGGCGATCCAGTGGCTGAATTGCGGCCACGAATTGATCATCGCCGTGATGGCCGGGATGTGTCTGTTCAGCAGGTCCCGCAGTCCGCCGAAGCGGGCGTCGAACTTCTCATAGAACCGTGGCCCGAACCGGTTGATCGCTTCGATCAACGTGGGAAGCAGATGTGACACATAGGCCATCGCCGCTCCGAAATTATCCGAGAGGCCTTCCATCAACTGCGTGGTGACTGGCAGAGTTCGGATCACTGAGGCAAAGCTGTCCCAGTTCTTGAGGAAGTCCGAGGTGAGGATTTCGCTGTTCTCGAATAGCTGCCGATAGTCGGCGTCGGCTTTATACGGGTCGGCGAGCATGGTGACCAGATTGCGCATTGTCTTGTTGATGCCGGGTCCGGTGCCCTTCAGCGAATTGCTGGCCGCGGACAAGCTGTCATTGATGGCTTGCACGCCCGGGGCCTTGGAAGGGTCTTGGCCCGGTTCGGATCCCAGGATAGCGTCGGTGAGATTGCCGATGGCAGAGAATGTTTCGCTGACACTGATCGGGGTCTTGGTGGCCTTCAGCTTGATGCACCCGGGGCCGGTGAATTTCGGGCCGCCGGTGTAGGGCTTGGTCAGTTCGATATGTCGGTCGGTGACGATCGATTGCGAATAGGTGACCGCACCGACGTCGGCAGGTAGCACGAGATCGGCGGGCACGGTGAAGTCCACCTCGACGTGGTCGGGCTTGTTGACGATCGCGGTCATCGAGCCGACCTCGATACCCAGCAGCGCCACCTTATTGCCCGGATAAAGCCCTACCGCGTCAGTGAATTCGGCGCACATCGCGCGGGTGGGATTGATCTTGGGTGTCAGGACCTTGATGCCCACGACCACCGCGACCGCGATGATGGCGACGATGACCACCGCGACGGCGATACCCCGCCGCGACCGTAACGGGGAGCCGGTTCCTGACATCTTGGCCATCTCAGCAGGTCTTCATGATGTTGGGCAGACACAGGTCTTGGCCGGGGACCAGCCGGTTGTGCTGGTCGAAGGTGACGCCGTTCCCACTGAGCATAGGCCCGACGATATTGAGCGTCTGGCCCAGACCGTCCAGCGCCATACCCCAACGCTCGGGGTGGGCTGCGAGCGTGTCGCTGATGTCTTCGATTCCCTCGGCGATGGGCATGACGTCTTTGCCGTACCACATCGTGAGGCGGTCGAGGATGCGGGTCAATTCTTTGATCAGACTGAAGAACTCGACGATGTCGACGGCCTTCGAGGTGTACATCTGGCCGAGGACATCGAACTGTTCGAATAGTGCGATCAGCTGCGCACGTCCGGCGGTCATTGCCCGCAGTCCGTCGTTGACGAAGTCCAGGCCGCGATGAAAGTCAGCGGTGGACTTGCTCATCGATTCGGTCAACTGATCCGCAGACTGCAACAGGTTACGCACCGCGTCGGGATAGGTGTTGGCGGCATTGGCGACCTCAGCGAAAGTGTCGTGGATGACCTGGCCGTCCACTTCTTTGACCACTGGGGTCGCCGCTTGAATGATGTCGTTGACTTCGAACGGCAAGGTCACGCGTTGCGGCGGAATCCCGTTGCGGCCCAGCGGCATCGTCCCCTTGGGGTCCAGCGCCACATAGTGGCCCCCCAACGGGGTCAGCAGTTTGATGTCCAGGGTGGAGTCGGAGCCGACCTTCACCGCGTTGTCGACGTCGAACTTCATCTCGACCAGGGCGCCGTCGAGGCGGACGCTGGTGACCTTGCCGACCGCGATTCCGGCCACCCGTACCTGATCGCCGGCGCGCAGGCCGGCGGAGTTGGGCATATGCGCGGTATAGCCGGCTTCGTCCGCCGGATTCAGGTAGGCCATCGCGGTGCCGGCGAGCGAGGCAATGATCACGGCGACGCCGATGATGCCGTTTCGGCGATTGCGAATGGCCGTGGCGCGTTCGTCGCGCGAATTATGCCGTCCGCCGATTCGGGCGCTCAATGCGCTGAGGCGATTGCCGCGTTTGATCACCGGCACACCACCAGATTCTGTTGGGCAAAGGAAACCTCGCCGATACCGGGCAGGGTCACTTCGCCACGCGTGCAGGAAAACGTTGGTGTCGCGGGTTGTTCATCGACCAGCCAGTCCCGCATGCCCTGGATCAACGATGGAGCGAGCGACAGGCCTGCGATGATCGTGGGGGTTTGCGGCCACATCCGGCTGGACAGGTCGTAGAGCGGACCGGTCGTCCCGTCGAACGTGCGCTCGAAATACTGCAGAACGTGGGTGGTGCTGCGCAGGACGGGCAGTCCGCTGTCCAGGGCGGCGCGGAATTCTTCAGCCTTCGAGCCGAATTTCGCCAGCACCTCGTTGAGCTGGGAGATGAGCGCAAACAGTTGTCCTGATTTGCCACCCAGATCTTGGGAGATCGCGCTGAGATTGCGGATCATGGTGGTGATCACGACCTGGCGGTCGACCGCCAGCTTGGAGATTTCGTCGAGGTCGTGAAGGAATGGGCCGATACCGGATTCGTCGCCCTGAATCAGCCGCAGCAGGTTCTCGCCCAACAGATTGAACTGGGCGGGGTCAAGGGTCTGGAACATCGGCTGAAACCCGTTGAACAGCTTCGCGACATCGAACGACGGGATCGTCTGTCCGATCGCAATGATGCCACCGTCCGGCAGGCGGTTGTCGGGCTTGGGTGGCTGGACAAGCTCGACGTAGCGCTGACCGATCAGGGTCTGATAGCGCACCGCGGCAACGGTGTTGGTGTACAGCGGATGGTCGGCTTGGGCGCTGAAATCCACCTTGGCGACCCGCCCGTCGAGCCGGATGGTCTGCACCTTGCCGACTTGGACCCCGGAAATGCGGACGTCGTCACCGACATAGAGACCCGACACATCGGAGAACGTTGCCGTGTATCGGGACAACGCTCCGGTGACCGGACTGCGCAGGGCTGTCAGTACGACGAGCGTGCACACCACGGCGACCGCGGTGAAGATCGTCAGCCAAATCACGGATTTGGTAACGCTTCTCACCGGCCACCCCCTTGTGGCGCCGCGGAAGGGGAAGCGGGGGCTACCGAGTCTGCGGCGGGCAGGGCCGCCGCCAGCCCTGGCATGGTGTCCAGGGTGAGTTCGAGATTCAGCCGGACTTTCCCGTTGATGATCGGAAACGCCGTACTGGTGCGATCCAACAGACCGGATATCCGGTCGTAGGCCGGCGACATACTCCCGACGGCGTAGGAGTACGGCACAAGGACACTCATGATCCCGCCGAACAACGGGACGAGCCACGTCAGGTGCTTGGCGAAAATCCCGTCAGTGGTGAACAGCAGCTTGCTGAGCTGGTCCATGATCTGGTTCATCCGATCCACCCCGTCGGGGTGCGCCAGGAAGTCCATGCCGTTGAGCAGGTCATAGGCCAAGCTGACCAGCGGCACAGCGTCGCTGACCCCGTTGACCACCGAAGCGAGCACCGAAAGTGATTCCGAGAAAGGCACTTTCTGGGAGTCGGTGAGCATCTTGATCAGATCGAAGTAGGACCGGGTGACCGGTTCGGTGAGGTCGGAGTGCTTGCGCACGATCCCGATGATGTGGTCGATATCGGGAGAGTCCATGATCCGGCCGAACTTCTGGCCTTGCCGCAGCAGTCCGGTGATCGATGCGGACTTCACATTGGTGTCGACTGTCAGGGTCTGGTTCGGGCTCAACCGGGGACCCGTTCCGCTGCTGACCAGCTCGACCGCCGCGAGGCCAAAGGTGTTGGAGGACATGAAATTCGCCGTGGTGTCGGCGGCCAAGGCCGCGGCCTGGCGCGGCTCGAGCTCGAGGGTGATCTTCTGCTTGTTGAAACCGGCCGACTGCAGGGTCTTCACCGAACCGATGGTCAGGCCACGGAACTTGACCTCCGCGCCCGGGGTCAGCCCCTCGCCGAGTTTGTCGGCCATCACCGTCAGTTTGAACGTGTCGGCGTAACTCCCGGTGCCGAGTTGATAGAGCACGGTGCCCGCGACAGCCAGCACCACCGCGGCAATGAGGCCCCGAACTCGCAACGCGCGCGAACTGGGTGTCCGCCCTCCTTGGTCGGCAGATACAGGCATGCCCTATCCCGAAATCCGAATCCCGGGACTGTTGCCCCAGAACAACAGCGTCAGCACCATATCGGCGGCGACGACGGTGACGATGCTGGCCCGGATGGCGCGACCTGAGGCTCGCCCGACACCTTCGGGACCGCCGACGGCGTAGTAGCCCTGGTAGCCGTGGATGGCGATGATCAGCGTCACGAAGATGACCGCCTTGAGCACCGAGAAGATCACGTCGGAGGGTTGGATGAACGAGTCGAAATAGTGGTAGTAGGTGCCAGATGACTGCCCGTGCAAGACGTTGACCACCAGCGCGCACGACACGTAGCTCAGCGCCAGCGTCACGACGTAGAGCGGAATGATCGTCAGCATTCCGGCGATCACCCGGGTGGTCACCACGAACGGGATCGACCGAATCCCCAGCGCTTCCAGCGCATCGATTTCCTCGGAGATCCGCATGGCGCCGATCTCGGCGGTCATCCGGCAGCCGGCCTGGGCGGCGAAACCGATGCCGGCGATCATCGGCGCCATTTCCCGGGTATTGGCGTACGCGGAGACGAATCCGGTCAGCGGGCCCATCCCGACCATGTCCAGGGCGCCATACCCTTCGATGCCCACCGAACCGCCGACTGCCGCGCCCATGAACACCAGTACGCCAATGGTGCCGCCGCCGACGATCAGCGACCCATTGCCCCACATCACGTCGACCAACAACACCCCGGTCTGGTTCCGGTAGTGCTTCAGCGTGTGCGGGATCGCGCCGAGCACCTGGGCCAGAAAGCTGACTTGATGGCCGAGGCGCTGGAACAGGGAGTCGCCGCGGTCGGCGATCCACAGCGGGGCGCGTACGACGCCAGGCATATGTCGAGACGGTGCTGAAATGCGAGCCATCAGCCCATCCTGAGCGGCATGGACATCGACACGCCCTGAGTGATGATGAGGTTGAGAACGAACACCGCGACCACGCCGATGACGACCGAGGCGTTGACCGCGTCGGCCACACCCCGCGCACCGCCGCTGGCTTCGAGGCCGCGCTGGCAGGCCACCAGGATCACAACCACCCCGAAGAGCCAGGTTTTGAGCATGGCAACCACCACGTCGCTGACGCTGGCGAACGACGCGAACGACGCGATGTAGCTGCCGGGCGTGCCGGACTGGAAGCCGACGTTGATCGCGTACCCCGCCGCCAGCCCCATGAAGATGATGAATGCGCACAGCACCGGCGCCACGAACACGATCGCTGCCAGTCGCGGGGTGACCAGTCGCTGCACCGGGTCGACGCCCATCACGCGCAGTGCGTCGACCTCTTCGCGGATGGTGCGGGCGCCGAGGTCGGTGGCCACGGCTGAACCGGCCGCGCCACCCAGTAACAATGCCGCCACCATCGGTGCACCCTGCCGGATCACCCCGAGGCCGCCCGCCGCACCCGAGACCGACGAAGCGCCGACCTGTTGAATGAAGTTGCCCACCTGCACCGCCACGATCACCCCGAACGGGATGGACACCAGCAGTGCCGGGATCGCCGTGACACTGATGATGAACCAGGCCTGGTTGATGGTGTCTCGCCATGGGTGGCGCAGCCGGGCCAGGTCCGCGATCAGGAAGCCGAACGCCTGTCCGCCCAGGCTGAAGAAGCGGCCCAGCGTCTGCAATGACGAATCCATTTGAAGCAGCACATGCCTAAGCGGTCTGCTCAGGATCGTGATGACCTCGCGGCCGGTCGATACCTCCGCGACCGGCTCGACCGCGTCCTGCGTGGCGGGCGTCGCCGGCGCGGCCGAAGTATCAGGGGAGACGGTGTCGCCGTCGGTGGTGGAGTTCGGGCCGACATCGACGCAGGCAATTTCGATGTCTTCTGGCTCGGTCGCTGCTTGGGCCGCCGTCGCGTCATGGACACCTGCGGTCAACGGCGGGCACCTCCTTAATTGCTGGCAAAACTACTTCCCCCCAGCAAAGTTCGAGCGTGGTTGTCGTGCGTTCACCAGCGGTACGGGTACGTGCGTTGTACCAGCGGCGGCGTGCGTGTGTTCGCGGAAAGAACCTCAGTGTGAGGTACGCCACAATCGAGCGTCAAGCGCTGTTGGTGCTTGGCTGGGCGGGCCGATGCGAGCGCAGAGTTGCGGCGGGGTCAATAACGTGCGCAGACGGGGGAAATAGCCGTAGATCGTCGTAAGTTCCCTGGATCGGCGATGCTTCGCGTCGGCGGGCGGGCGTCCGCTCGTCCAGCGCCGGCCTCACATCGTCGCGGACTGCACAGGTAATTGACAGTGTGACCGACCGGCGACGAGCCGAGGTTTGGCACCGTGGCCGATCGCGACTGCGAGGGCCGAAGCCTGGTCGTAGGTGGGCGCAGTGATTCGGACATCGTCGTGTTCACATTTCGCGCTTGCCCGGTCGGCATCCGGTTTCGGCAAATACCGCTACGGCGCGGCGCGATTGTCTGTCAGATCGCCAAAGCTCGGCGAAGAACTGGCCGTCTGCACTAGGGTTCGTGCAAGTTAGACAGACTAGGTGGGGGTCATGGCGAGCGCTGTTTCTGGGCAGGTGCCGGGGGCGACTGCGCTCGAACGTCATGCCGGTCAGCTCTGAGCGCAACGGCGCAGCGGATGGGCGCAGGCGAGTAGTCGACTACATCGTCGAACACCTGGCGCGGCGCGGCATCCGGCATATGTTCGGTGTGGACGGCGCCAACATCGAAGACCTCTATGACGCGGCCTACGGCTGCTCCGACGTCACCGCCGTGGTCGCCAAGCATGAGTTCTCCGCAGCGGCCATGGCGGACGCCTACAGCCGTGCCGCGGGCGGCATCGGCGTCGTCGTCGCGACATCCGGCGGTGGCGCCCTCAACACCATCCCGGGGCTGGGGGAGTCGTTCGCCAGCCGCGTCCCGGTCCTGGCGCTCATCGGCCAGCCACCTACGACGACGGACGGCCGCGGGTCATTCCAGGACACCAGCGGTCGCGGCGGCGCCCTGGACGGGGAGGCTTTGTTCTCGGCGGTGTCCGTTTTCTGCCGGCGGGTGCTGACCCCGGCCGACATCGTGACCGCGTTGCCGCAGGCCCTTGATGCCGCGACAGCCCACGGTGGGCCCGCGGTGTTGTTGCTGCCCAAGAACATTCAGCAGGCGCTCATTGAGGTGCGGCCGCACGAGGTCACCGAAGGGACGGCGCGCCGGGTCGGGGACCTCGGCGCGCTGGTCGAGTTGATCCGCAACATCGACGACCCGGTGACGATCATCGCCGGCGACCAGGTCGCTCGCGACGATGCCCGCGCGGAGCTGGAGACGCTGCGAACGGTTCTGCAGGCGCGCGTCGCCACCGTGCCCGACGCGAAGGACGTGGTCACCGCCGAGGCCGAGCTAGGGGTGACCGGGGTGATGGGGCATCCCGCGGTGGGTGCCGTGCTGGCCCAGAGCGGGCTGTGCCTGCTGGTGGGCACCCGGCTGCCGCTGATGGCGCGCGCCGGCCTGGAGCAGGAATTGGAATCGCTGCCGATCGCGTCGGTGGGTTCGGCGCCGCCATATCTACCGGGCACCCACGTGGACAGCGACGATCTGCGCGTGTCGCTGACTCTGCTCGCCGACGGGTTGGCCGGTTCCACGCAGCGCCGGCCGATCGCGGAACGGGTCGCGCGCGGTGAGCTGACACCCCCGGCGCACGTCGGGGAGGGGGTGCGTTACCGGGAAGCGATGCTGACGCTGGACGCGCTGCTGCCGCAGGACAGCGACATCGTTGTCGACGCGGGCAATACCGGCGCAGCCGCCATCCACTGGCTGCCGGCGCGCCGCGACGGCCGATTCCTGGTGGCGCTGGGGATGGGCGGCATGGGATACAGCTTCGGCGCCGGCATCGGGATGGCCTTCGCGCGCGAACGTCGTACGGTGGTCATCGCTGGAGACGGGGCATTCTTCATGCAGGGCATGGAGATTCACACCGCACTGCACCACCGGCTTCCGATCACCTTCGTGCTGTTCGACAACCATGCACACGCGATGTGTGTCACCCGTGAGCAGGTGTTCTTTCGCGATCGCTACAGCTACAACCGGTTCGGCCCCAGCCGGCTCGGCGCCGGCCTGGCCGCCATGTTCCCGGCATTGCCGTCGATCGAGGTCACCGAGATCGCCGAACTGGCGGTAGCGATCAAGGCCGCGCTGGATGTCGAGGGTCCGTCCGTGGTGGCCGTCGAGTGCTCAGCCGACGAAATCCCGCCGTTCACAGCCTTCTTGGACGAATCACTACCGAGGGAACACTGATGACACTGCCCGCACTCGAGGACATCACCGCCCACCACAATCAACGGGTCGGGGGCGGCGCCGATCCGATTCCCGGGCTGATGCGCATCGAGACATCGCCCAGGGAGAAGGCCACCCCGATCCTGATGGAGATGATCCACGCGGTCTATCCGCATGACGACGTCTTCGGCGAGTTCTGCACCGTCAACGATTTCATCGACTGCCCACCCGACGCGCTGTTCGACTACCTCGCCGACACCCGCTCGCTGGAGGAGTGGACGTACAGCCTGCGCGGGTTCACCCCCACCGATGAAGAGGGGCTCTGGCTGGCCCATGACCGCCTCGGCAGCGAGACCGAGATCTACACCCGCACCGTCGCCAACCGCGAGGCCCGCACCGTCGACTATCACTGCGCCTGGGACCAGGGCCGGCATCTGTGGATGATCTATCTGATGCGCGTGGTGGATGCGCAGGTGGTGTTCAACAAGCCGGGATCGGTTGTGCTCTGGACCAACTGCCACCATCCGTTCTACGACGACAATCCGTATCCCGAGACCGCGCCGCCGGAGCGTCCGGTCTGGGTGGGTGACTTCTGGGAGATGTTCGGCGCGGGCCACGAGCTCGAGCTGAAGAATCTGAAGGCCATTGCCGAGTACCGGCACCGCAACGGGCTGCCCATCACCCCGGACTGGATGCGAACATCATGAGCCCCGCCCAGCCCGCGGTCAGCCTGATCGACGTCGCCACCTACCTGCCCGAAAATCGGGTTCCCGCGCAGTGGTACACGCAATTCGGCGACAACGACGATCTGCGTGACAATCCGATGTTCCGACCACCGGACTTCCGTCATCACGCCGCCGACGACGAATCCAATGTCGACATGATCGAGCGCGCCGTCGCCGAATTGGTGGCCCGCCACGGGGCCGACGTGCTGGGCGAGGTCGACGTCCTGCTCACACACTCTCAACTGCCCGATCTGCCCATCCTCGGGGCAGGCGGCGAGGTCGCCAAGCGCTTGGGGATCAGTCCCGAGTGGATCATCGACGTGCATAACGGCGGCTGCGCGGCGTTCGTGTTGATGCTCAAACTGGCTCGCCAGCTACTGGTCAGCGGCGCCGGTCGCACCGCGCTGATCGCCGTCGCGCAGAACGCCGCAGGCAAGATCTTCGAACAAGACCAGGTCCGCAAGCTGGCCCAGGCGTCGGTCCCCGGCGACGGCGCAGCCGTTGGATTGGTCACGCTCTCGGACAACTCGCCGGTGCTCGACATCGAATGCCGCTACTTCGGCGAGAACGCCACCGACATGACCCTGGCGGCCGATCCAGCGCGGCGGTGGTGGGAGGCCGGCCCGGGACAGGGCTACGTGGGGTTCAACGAGGGCAAGATCATCAAGGTGCTCGCCCGCGGTAACCGGCAGGTGCCCCAGGTGGTGCGTGCGGTGTGCGACCGCATCGGAGTGAAGCCGGGCGACCTCGACCTGCTGGTCACCAACCAGCCCAACCGGTTGCTGCTGCGCAACTGGAATGAGGCGCTGGGGATTTCACCCGAACGTCACCGCGATACCTTCCACGAGTGCGGCAACCTGTTCGCGGTCGCCATCCCGGTCAACTTCGAGGCCGCGATCCGCGATGGCCAGATCGGGGCCGGCGACATCGTCATGATGGCCGGGTTCGCGCACGCCGGAGACTTCGCCGGTGCCGCCGCCATCCACTGGGGCGGAACCCGGAAATGACGGCAGCCGGCCGACCGCCGACGACGCTGGCCGCGGTCACCCAGGACATCATCGGACTCATCGGATCCGAAACCGACGGCGCCGCCATCGATCTCACGGCGGACTCAGGCCTGCAAGACGCCGGCCTGGATTCGGCCCGGGTGCTGTCGCTGGTCTTCCGCATCGAAGCCCGCTACGACATCGACTTGGACGCCGAGGACGGTGACGACCTGCGCACCATTGGTGAGCTGGCTCAGTTGGTACTACGCCGCATTCAGGAGCGCCCGTGAACGGCGCCCCGGCGATCCAGCCCAAGTTCGAGACGCTCACCGAAATGCTCGACAGTGCAGCGCACAGCGGCCAGAGCCTGTTCTTCGTCGACCGCAACGAGAACGACATCGACGTGTCCTTTGCCCAGATTCGCCGGCACGCCGGCGAACTCGCCGCCGGCCTGCGCGCCGCCGGTGTGCGCCCCGGCGATCGTGTCGCACTCGTGCTGCCGACCGGGCCGGACTTCGTCGCCAGCTTCTTCGGCGTGCTCTATGCGGGTGCCATCCCCGTGCCGCTGTACCCACCGGTGCGCCTTGGCAAGCTCGACGAGTATCGCCACCGCACCGCGGCGATGCTGCGGGCAGTTCAGGCGGTCCTGATCGTCACCGAGGATCGGATCCGTCCGCTACTGGAGTCCGACGAGACTCGCTGTCTTACCGCAGCCGAATTACACGGCAGCGAAAGCGATGAAATCAGGCTGTCTGCAACTGATCTGGCGTTGGTTCAATTCTCCTCGGGCACCACGCACGATCCCAAGCCTGTCGCCCTCACTCATGGAAACCTGCTGCACAACCTCGCCGCGATCGCCGACTACTTCGTCCGGGCAGGCATGCCCGAGCAGGTGGGTGTCACGTGGTTGCCGCTGTACCACGATATGGGGCTGATCGGAAACCTGTTGATGGCGTTCTATCTTCCCCGCCCTTTGGTGTTGCTGCCGCCGGAACTGTTCCTTGCGGTGCCCGCCGCGTGGCTGCGCGCGATCTCGCGACACCGCGGCACCGTTACCGCGGCACCCAATTTCGCTTTCGGCTTGTGCCTGAAACGGATTCGCGACGAGGACCTGGCCGGTGTCGACCTGAGTTCGTGGCGGTTGTGCCTGAACGGCGCCGAGTTGACCAGCGCCGAGGTTCAGCGGCGATTCAGCGAGCGCTTCGGGCGCTGGGGATTCGATGCCAGCGCCTTCACTCCGGTCTATGGGCTGGCCGAGGCGTCGCTGGCGGTGACCTTCAAGCCGGCCGGCAGCATGTTCGGAGTCTGCGAGCTCGACAACAAGGAGCTGGTGAGCACGGGTCGCCCGTTGGCAGGGGTCGAGGTCGAAATCCGCGGAGACGATTCGCGTCCCTTGCCCGAGGACCAGGCTGGACACATCTTCGTGCGAGGACCGAGCGTGATGGCCGGTTACTTCGGCCGCGCCGACCTCACCGGTCAAGTGTTACATGACAGCTGGCTGGATTGCGGTGACCTCGGATTCATCCATGCCGGTGAGCTTTTCGTCTGCGGGCGCAGCAAGGAGACCGTGATCATCCGCGGGGCGAACCACGCACCCCAGGACTTCGAAGCGGCACTTGACGGGATAGCCGGTGTCCGCACCGGCTGCGCGGTGGCCGTCGGCTACCTGCCGGTCGACGCCGACGATGAGGCACTGGCCATGCTCGTCGAGACCACCGCTGATGCACCCGACGACTTGGCGGTCGACGTGGCAGCACGGGTGCTGGCGCGCACCGGTATTGCCGTCGGGCACGTCGAGCTACTGGCGCCGGGTACGTTGCCTCGGACATCCAGCGGAAAACTCCGCCGGCTGGAGGCGCGTACCCAGTGGCTGGCGGGAACGCTGTCGTCGTGTTAGCGGGTATCGCTCGGCTTGCGACGCACGCTCCTCGCCGGATGATCGCGGTCGCGGCGCTCGTTCTGGTCGGCACCGCGGCATTCGGAATTCCGGTGGCCGGCCGGCTTTCTGCCGGCGGCCTCACCGACCCCGGCGCCCAGTCGTCACAGGCAAGGACCCTGCTGGCCCGCACCTTTACCCAAGGTGACATGCCGCTGCTGATCACCGTCAGCTCGCCTGCCGGCGCGAATTCCAGCGCTGCGCGGACGGTGGGCACCGAGATCGTGCAGACGCTCACCGGGGCGCCGAATGTGGCGATGGTGACCTCGCCGTGGACCGCACCACCGTCCGCGGCCGCATCGCTGATCAGCAAGGACGGCACGATCGGCGTCATCGTGGCAGGCATCACCGGCGGTGACAACGGCGCACCCAAGAACGCCGGCGCACTGATCAGCAAGGTCGTACACGATCGTGACGGTGTGACCGTGCGGGCCGGCGGTGAGGCAGCGCTGATGCTGCAGATCACCCAGCAGAGTGAAAAAGACCTGAAGATTATGGAAGGCGTTGCGATTCCGCTGAGCTTTCTGGTTCTCGTCTGGGTGTTCGGCGGCCTGGTGGCGGCCGCGCTGCCGCTGGCGGTCGGTGCCGTCGCGATCTTCGGTGCGATGGCCGTTCTGCATGTGGTCACCTTCGCCACCGACGTGTCGATCTTCGCGCTCAATCTCGCTGTGGCACTGGGGCTGGCGTTGGCCATCGACTACACGCTGCTCCTGCTGAGTCGGTTCCGCGACGAATGTGCTGCTGGTGCGGAGCGCAACGAGGCGCTGATGCGCACCATGGTCTCTGCGGGCAGGACGGTGTTGTTTTCCGCGATGACGGTGGCGCTGTCGATGTCGGCGATGGTGCTCTTCCCGATCTATGCGCTCAAGTCATTCGGCTATGCGGGCGTCGCTGTGGTCGCGTTTGCCTCTCTCGCCGCTGTTTTCGTGACGCCGGCCGCGATCGTGTTGCTTGGCGACCGCCTGGACTCGCTGGATCTACACCGCTGGCTGCGACGCCCGGTCGCGGCCGTACGCCCGATCGAGGAGAGCCCGTGGTATCGGCTGGCGATGTTCTCGATGCGCAGGGCGGTACCGGTCGCAGTGGCGATCGTCGCGTTGTTGGTCGCGCTCGGTGCGCCCTTTCTGACCGTCAAATGGGGGGTTCCCGATGACCGGGTCCTGCCGACGTCGAGTTCGTCGCACGTGGTCGGCGACCAGTTGCGCACGCAGTTCAGCGCTGACCTGGCCAAGAACCTGACCATCGTCATACCGGATGTCAACGGCGTCAGTCCGGTCCAGCTCGACAGCTACGCTGCCGCGCTGTCGCAGGTCTCCGACGTGTCGTCGGTGTCCTCACCCGGCGTCACCTTCGTCGGCGGTGCCTCCGTGGGACCGCCGACGGCGGCGACCGCGATCACCAACGGCAGCGCGTTCCTCACCGTCACCAGCACTGCGCCGCTGTATTCGCGCGCATCCCAGACGCAGCTCGACGCGCTGCAAGCCGTTCCCACTCCGGCCGGCCGGCAGGTGCTGATCGGTGGGACACCCCAGGTCAACCAGGACACCGCCAGCGCGATCGCATCCCGGCTGGGTCTGGTGCTGGCGATCATCGCCGGTATCACCTTCGTGCTGCTGTTCTTGATGACCGGCAGCGTCGTGGTTCCGCTGAAGGCGTTGATACTCAACGTCTTATCGCTGACCGCCGCATTCGGCGCGTTGGTGTGGATCTTCCAGGACGGCAATCTCGGCGCCCTGGGCACCACCTCAACCGGGACTCTGGCGATCAGCATCCCCGTGCTGTTGTTCTGTATCGCCTTCGGCCTGTCGATGGACTACGAGGTGTTCCTGGTGTCGCGCATCCGTGAATTCTGGCTGGCGAGCGGCAAGTCCGCCGCGGACAACGACAGAAGCGTCGCACTGGGGCTGGCGCGCACCGCGCGAGTGATCACGGCCGCCGCGCTCATCATGGCCATCACCTTCGCGGCGCTGTCCGGCGCGCAGGTGTCGTTTCTGCGGATGCTGGGAGTCGGTCTCACGTTGGCGATCCTGGCGGATGCCACCCTGGTGCGCGTCCTGCTGGTCCCGGCCTTCATGCACTTGATGGGCCGCTTCAACTGGTGGGCGCCCAGATCGCTGGTGTGGCTCCACCAACGAGTAGGAATCCGGGAGGCACCCCATGTCTAAGGCTGCGAAGGTGCCGCCGGCCTGGCTCGCCCGCGCCGTCGAGTGGACGCGCCATCATCTGCTTCTGCTGCATCAGCGGATGCTGCCCGCACCTATGGCGATGATGGAACTGGTGGTGTCGGGGTGGCCCGCGCAGGCGATCACCACAGCCGCGCAACTGGGTATCGCCGATGCGCTCGCCGACGGGCCGCTGGCGATCGACGAGCTGGCCGCGCGGGTGGGCGCCGACGCCGATGCGCTGCGCCGGCTGATGCGGGCGCTGATCGGCCGGGGAATATTCCGTCGCCGACGCGACGGCCGCTACGCACTGAATTCGCTTGCCGCCACCCTGCGTTCCGGCGCGCCCATCTCGCTGAGGGGGGCGGCACTGTTCCAGGGCTCCCAGGAGCAGCGCGAGCGCTGGACTCTGCTGACCGACTCGGTCCGAACGGGTGAGTCCATCGTCCCGGCATTGCGTGGCATGGATGGCTTCGACTACCTCGTCGAAATACCCGATCACGCCGAACTTTTCGATCAAACGATGACCAGCCTTGCCCAGATGACGCTGGCCGTGGTGGTGGCCAGCTATGACTTCGCGTCCCATCACACCATCGTCGACGTCGGCGGGGGACAGGGCGCGATGCTGGCCGCCATCCTGGCTGCGACGCCCACGTCGAGGGGCGTTCTCTACGACGTGCCGCGCGTGGTCGCCGGCGCCCCAGAGTTGTTGCGCACCAACCATGTCGCCGACCGTGTGCAGATCGTGGAAGGGTCCTTCTTCGACCACGTTCCCAGTGGGGGCGATGCCTACCTACTCAAGAACGTCATCCATGACTGGGCGGACGACAAAGCATTGCAGATCCTGCGCAATGTGCGGGCGGCAGCCAAGCCGGGAGCCACCGTGCTGCTGGTCGAGATGGTCGTTCGCGAGAATGGCCGCGACGGCCCGGAGAACTGGGTGGATCTGGAGATGCTGCTGAATTTGGGATCCCGCGAGCGAACCGCGCAGGAGTACCGGAATCTGCTGCAGCAAAACGGCTTCCGGATGACCCGGGTGGTGCCGACCGCCTCACCGCTCAGTGTGGTCGAGGCTGTCGTCGACGATGCGTCACCGGGCTAGGCGGTGGCGCTGATGGATATCGCAACCATGCCGCGCGGCGGGTTCGACGCCTCATGGCTGGACCGGCGCCTGCAAACCGACCGGCCGGAATACCTCGACCGCGACGACGTCGACGATCGCGTCAAGCGGCAGGTGATCTGGTCGCTTGACTGGATGGGCCGGATCCTGCGCGATCACGACCACCTCGCCGCCCGGGCCCTGCCGCTGGTCGCAGGCATCGGCGACCCGAAGATTCTGGAACTGGGCGCCGGCCACGGCGCGTTGTCGCGCGCGGTACTGAAAATGCACTCCACCGCGCAGGTTACGGTGACCGACATCGATCCGGTGTCGGTCTCGAATATCGCTGCCGGCGACCTGGGCCGTCATCCGCGCGCCGCCGTGCGTAGGGTCGACGCCACCGACATCGATGCCCCCGACCGGTCCTACGACCTCGCTTTGTTCGCCCTGTCGTTTCATCACCTGCGGCCCGCCCAGGCGGCCCGGGTGTTGACCGAAGGAACCCGGGTGGCGGACAAGCTGGTGGTGTGCGACCTGCGTCGGCCACCGGCCCCGGTGCACGTGCTCCGGCTGGTGTCGATGCTGCCCTTCGTCTTCCTGCCATTCGCTCACGACGGCTTGATCAGCTCGTTGCGCGCGTACAGCCCCTCGGCATTTCTGGCGTTGGCCGCGCACGCCGACCCGGCGATTCGCCTCGAGTTCAGCCGACTCGGGCGTAACCAGGTCGTCGTGGCGTCGAGGGTGACGTGAGGGCGGCGTCGACGGTGGCGGCGCTGGGCCGGGCCGCCTGGGCCGGGGTGGACCCGGAAGGATTCTTCCGCCGCCACGCGTCCGACAGAAAGCCGTTCGGAGTGCGGTTCCCCGGACTCGGCGAGGTGCTGTTCTTCTCGACCGCAGACGGTGCGCGCGACATACTGACCGCTCCGGGCTCTCAGTGCCGGGCGCCACTGCCCAACCCGATCGAACCGGTCGTCGGACAGAACTCGCTGATCCTGCTGTCCGGTGAGGCTCATCGGCGGGCCAGAAGCATCCTGACGCCCCCGTTTCGCGGTGAACTCGTGCGCTGCTACGCCGATGTGATCGCCGAGGTTACCAACGGCGAGATCGCGGGCCTGCAACCCGGCGAACAGTTGCTGGTCGGCCAAGCGGCCCAGCGCATCACCCTGGATGTAGTGATCCGCGTGGTGTTCGGCGTGACGGACAGCGCCCGCCGCAGTGAGTATGCCCGGGTGACAACGCAATTACTACGATCCGGCAGCGCGGCGCTGATGCTGGTGCCGTGGTTGCGCCGAGATATCGCTGGGCGGGGTCCGTGGGCGCGGCTGGTTTCCTTTCGCGCGGAGCTCGACCGGTTGCTGTCAGATCAGATCGAAGAGCGAAGGCGCAGCGGCGAACACGGCGGCGATGTACTAGGCCTGATCCTCGCCGCTACCGACGAGGTCGGCAGCCTGCCCGGCGACGAAGTGCTGCGTGACCAACTGCGGACAATGCTCGCTGCCGGGCACGAAACCAGCTCGACCTCGTTGGCGTGGGCACTGTTCCACATTCACCGTGACGACAGGATCCGCGGACGAGTCATCGAGGAGTTGGCGACGGCGGCCACGCCGGCGGAGATCGCTACGCTGCCTTATCTGGGCGCGGTGATCCACGAGACGCTGCGCATGCATCCGACGGTGCCGATCGTGTTACGTCGGCTCACTGCACCGCTGACGGTGGACGGCGTTGTCTGCTCGGCCGGTGATGTGGTGGGAATCGCCTTGCCCGCATTGCATTTCAACCCCCGGATGTGGAGCGATCCGGAGTCCTTCGTGCCGGAGCGGTTCCTGGACGCCAAGCCGTCACCATTTCAGTACGCGCCGTTCGGCGGCGGGTACCGTCGTTGCATCGGTGCGGCCTTCGCGCATAACGAGTTGGCGGTGGCGATCGGCACCGTTATGAAAACACTCGACTTGCGGCTGCCGGCGCACCAACGCGGCAGCCTGCCGCGAGCGGTGCCCCGCGGCATTGCCACCAAGCTCAGTCGCGAGATCACCTTGGATGTGATCGCGCGACGGTGATCACTGGCGATAGGTCGCCAGAAACTGCCCGATTCGCTCGATGGTGGATCCCAGTTCGTCGGCATGGGGCAGGGTCACGATCCGGATGTGGTCGGGCTCGGGCCAACTGAGGCCCGTCCCAGGGATGATATGAATCTTCTCCTGCAGCAACAGATCGAGGACGAACTGCTCGTCATCGCGGATCGGGTACACGCTGAGGTCGATCTTCGGAAAGGCATACAGCGCGCCTCTGGGCTTGACGCACGAGACACCTGGAATCGCGTTGAGGGCGACCCACGCGCGGTCGCGTTGCTCGTGCAATCTACCAACGGGCAGAGTGAGGTCGATGTCCGACTTCTCGGCATCCAGCGCAATCCGAATCGCCTGTTGGGCCGGCACATTCGCGCAGCGGCGCAATCCAGCCACGGTCGCCAGGCCGTCGAGGTAGCTCGTGGCGTGGTCGGTCGGTCCCGACACCGCAAGCCAGCCGGCGCGAAACCCCGCACAGCGGTACGCCTTGGACAGACCGTTGAAGGTCAGACAGAGCAGATCCGGCGCCAGGGACGCTGTCACGGTGTGCGTGGCGTCGTCGTACAGGATCTTGTCGTAGATCTCGTCCGAGCAGACGACGAGGTTGTGTTCCCGTGCGATCTCGAGGATCTCGGTCAGTACTTCGGGCGGGTACACCGCGCCAGTGGGATTGTTGGGGTTGATGATCACAATCGCGCGCGTTCGGGCGGTGACCTTCGCCGCGATATCGGCGACGTCGGGGTACCAGTCCGATGATTCGTCGCAACGATAGTGAACGGCGCGGCCACCGTTGACGTTGACTGCGGCGGTCCAGACCGGGAAGTCGGGCGCGGGCACCAGGACTTCGTCGCGATCTTCGAGCAGCGCGGTCATCGCCATCGTGATCAATTCGGAGGCGCCATTGCCGAGGAACACGTTCTCGACGTGGACATCCGGGACAGCACGGGCCGAGTAGTACTGCGTGACGGCGTGCCGCGTCGACAGCAGCCCTTTGGGCCCGGTGTAGCCGGCCGATGCGGCCAACGTTGCGGCGATCTCGCTAACCAGTTCGGCGGGTGCCTCGAAACCGAACGGATGCGGATCGCCGGCATCCAGTCGCATGACATGGTGTCCAGCCATTTCCAGCCGGGCCGCCGCTTCGGCGATCGGGCCCGGGGTTTCGTGCGACAGGTTGGACAGCCTGCTCGACTGCGCGAACTTCATGCGGTTCCTTTCCCGCTGGAAGCATCGCAGACGGCGGTGCGCTAAGTGCGGTTAAGCGATGGCCGATGTGCTCGCCGGTTGTCTGCCGGTCAAATTCGCAGGTCATCTGGGGTGGTGAACCTATTAACGAGGGCGTCAGAAGCCTAATGCCCAGTTCCTGCCCTGATCAATTAATCAGTGGGTGTTGCCCCGCCTGCGAACAGGGGAGCGTTTGCGGTTTCCTCGTCGGGGCTAGCCGGAGAGGCGACAAGAAGCGCGGGTAGATCTGGTGCGCTTTCGAGTCCCGTTGGTCGGTAATCGCCGGTCAGCGGGCCATCCGGCGCTAATATCTACTCGCTGTGCGGGGGAGCCGTGCGCCGCACGGAAGAGCGCTACGAGGGAAGGCTGGCCTGCCATTGAACTGGCCGTTCGTTGCCCGGTCGGCGGAGATCCACCAAGCGATGGACGCCGTCGACAACTCGTCTTTCAGCGGCGTCGTTTTCGTCGGGGAGGCCGGTGTCGGTAAGACCGCGCTGGCACGTCAGGTAGCTGAACGGTTCAGCGGCCGCGGGATGCGGACCCATTTCGTCCTGGGGACTCAGACATCTCGGGACGTGCCGCTGGCGGCCTTCGCGGGCATCGTGCAGATCCCGGGTGCACTTGAACCGATCCGCCTGCTCGCCGCGGCCCACGCCGCGCTCGACGACGTGGAGAACCTGCTGCTGGTCGTCGATGACGCGCATTTGCTCGATCCGCTTTCGGCGATCGTCGTGCACCAGCTCGCCGTGCGCGGGGCGGCCACGCTGATCGTCACCATGCGCACGGAAACCGAGGTCCCCGACGCCATCACCGCGTTGTGGAAAGACCAGTACCTTCGCCGCATCGAGGTCGGCGCGTTCTCGCACGCCGACACCGGGCGGCTGCTCACCGAGACGTTGGGTGGCCCCGTCTCCGGCACCGTCGTCGACCAGCTTTACGAGTTGTCGGCGGGCAGTCCGCTGCTGTTGCGTGGCCTGATGGACACCGCGGTGGACGACGGTGCGCTCACCGACGACACGGGCCGGTGGCGGCTCACCCATTCGCCGCGGCTTAGCTCAGATATCGAGGAACTGCTGGAGTCTCGGGTTCGCGGCCTGCCGCCAAACGAGCGTGACGTTCTCGAAATCGTCGCAGCCGCAGAAGTTCTGGACTGGAACGCGCTCCGGTCGATGTGTGATATCGACGCGATCAGCGATGCTGAACGTCACGCTGTCATCCACGTGATCAGCGACCCGCTACGCATGCGTGTTCAGGTGGCGCACCCGGTACTGGCTGACGTCGTGCGCAAGAACTGCGGTGTGGCGCGGCTGCGGCAGATCAACACGTCTCTGGCGCAGAAGTTTTGGTCGCTGGTCGGTGATTCGGACCCGAATGCGGCGCGGGACCCGCGGCTGGTCATCGAACTCGCCCGGCTGATGATGAACAGTGATGCGACACCGGACGTCAGCCTGGTGATTGATGCCGCCGAGAGTGCGATGACGATGTCCAGTCTCGCGCTCGCCGAACAGCTGGCGCGGTTCGCCTACGAGCATGGCGGGGGATTGCGCGCGGCCATCGCGCTTGCTGATGCGCTGGGCTGGCAGGGTTTCAACGAGCAGGCTGAAGAGCTCTTGGCGTCCTTCGATCCGCGCGACGAGGTCATGCTTGTGCGTTGGGGGTGCCTGCGGGCCACCAACCTGTTCTTCGGCTGCGGGCAGCGAGTGGAAGCCGAGGAGGTATTGGGCACCGTCCGCTCCCGCGTCACCCTTCCCGCCCTGCGCAGCTACGCGCTGGCGGTCGAGGCGTCCATCGCCTACTTCGCTGCCGACCTCGACACCGCCGACGCGGCAAGCGCGGCCGTCATCTCCGATCCGGACGCGATGCCGATGGCAGTTCTGTGGGCGGCAGTCCCGGCCGCGGCGTCCGCGAACCTCCGAGGTCGGCCCGAGGTGCTGGCGGCCGCGGCCAGCCGTGGCGCCGACGCCGCACTGCACTGTGCGTCCGGGCCACACCAATACGCCATCTCGTTGTCGGAGGCGCTCTCGGCGCTCAACCGCGGTGACATCGCCGCCGCCGCGGCGATCGTCGACCGGCAGCAGGCCCAGGCTCACGGGGCCCCGCACGCCGAGGCCATCGTCGCCGCAATGGCAGGCCGCGTGCAGCTTGCGGCCGGGCACCCGCAGGCCGCCTGCGACTGGCTGCAGCGTGCGTTGTCCGCGATGGTGTCCACCCTGTCTGGTGGCTGGGTGCCTCTGGTTGCGGCCTGGACCGTCCAGGCCGAGGTACTGCGCGGTGACAGCGGTGCGGCCGCCCGAGCACTGAGCATGGCCGAAGGCGCGTGGGGACCCGCGGTGGAAGTGTTCCGGCCATTGCTCGAGCTGGCCAGGGCGTATCTCGGCGCCGCCACCGGCGCGACCGCCGAAGCCCACAGCGCGATCGAGCGGGCCGCGGAAGCCGCCCACCGCTCCGGTGGCACCACCGGCGAGCTGGAAGCGCTCTATACCGGCTTGCGGTTCGGGATGGAACCCGACGTTGCCCGATTCAAAGCCCTTGCAGAACAATTGAATACGCCTATTGCCACGCTTGCGGCGGAGCAGGCGCAAGCGGTCACGACCGGCGACGGGGAAGGCCTCGACCGGGTGGCCACTGAATGGGAATCCCTAGGGATGGCGGCGCATGCGGCCGACGCCTTCGCTGCCGCGGCGCTGGCACACCGGCGAGCGGGCGCACGGCTGTCGGGGCTTCAATCCTCGACGCGGGCGCACTGGCTGGTCAGTACCTTCGGGCTGCATACTCCTGCGACGGCAGCCGGCGGAGTTCCGTTGCCGCTCAGCGGTCGTGAGCGTGAGATCGCGACCCTGGTCGCGGACGGGCTGACAAACCGGCAAATCGCCGAACGGCTGGTGGTATCGATCCGCACCGTTGAAGGCCACCTCTACCGGGTGTTCAAACAGCTCGGAATCAACGAACGCGAGCAGCTGATCCGTCTGATGCGCAACGCCGATCCTGACACACCGGTAAACGGCTAGCGGTGGGAAAACTCCGGGTTCTCAACCGGTGTCGATGATTGGTCCTCGTCCTTCGACGTGGCGGATTGGGCTTGGACAGGATGGGAAAACAGTGGGTCCATGAAGTGTCCCCTTTCAGGCACAGGCTGATTCGAACTGGCCGCCACTGGCCATCGGCAGTTCGTTGAACGGATCACAGATGTTCACGACGCGTGACATGCACGGCGCCGCTTGGATCATCCACGTGACATTGGCCTGCTGGCAACGCTCGTCGATGTTGGCGAGCGCCGAAAATCCAGCGCAGTCAAAGAACGTCACTCGGGTCATATCGAGAGTCAGGAGCTTGCAGTTGCCTGCCCGGCGGAATACATAGTCACTGAGTTGCTGGGCCGTGCACATGTCGACGTTGCCGGCGACGGTGATCCGAACGTCAGTGGTGCTCAGCCATTCGGTGACGAGTTGCAGTGGACTTCGGGTTCCGCCGTCGATAGGCGAACCGGACATAGAAGAAGACATTGAGTCGGCTCCAAGTGAGCACTAGAAGGAAAGCAAAAGCTTCTGTGGAACACGCACGAAAGGCTTCGCATAGCGGGTGGGAGGCACACCGCTCGCCTGCGACGAATACCGCGGCTGGAAAGTCAACCTTCGGCCAGCTTACACCTCGGGCGCCGATTCGCGTACTGGCTCAGGTGCAGGGGGCGTCGCCAGGCGTGTAGAACGTCGAGCCGTCGGGGGCGAAACAAGGCTCTCGTCCAGCCGCGGCTTGGGCTGCTGCATCGAGCGGGTCGGCGAAAGTGATGCCGGGACCGACCTCGACATTCGGGCCGACGACGACGTTGGGGCCGAACACGTCATCGGCGTGAGCCGACGGGGCCAACAGCAGCGCCGCGGCCGTCATCCCGGCGGCGAACAGTGTCTTCATCTGCTTAGTTGTAGTCGAAAGCGCGGCGGGATTTGCGTTTCTCCGCATCAATTCCGGTGTATCTGGGCGCATGGCACCGAAGACGATGTCTCTTGTCACGATTTTCCTCACTGGTGCTGCGGCCGCTGCGATCGCGGGCGCTCCGCCGGCCGGAGCCGAACCGGGTTGCGTCAACCCAGATGGCAGCCCCTGCGGGGTAGCCACCGCTGGTCCGAATGGCGCTTCCGGCAGCATTCCGTACCTGGGTTGCGCTACGGTCGACAGATAGGCCGAAATCCGGCTAGCCCCAACGGTTCTCGCTGACGAACTCGGCGAGCGGGCGGCCGAACGTCCACTCGTCGATCTCCAGAGCGGGCCGATCGGGGAAGTCGGGTACCGGACCAAGGCACAGGATCGCCACCGGCTCGGCGTCGACCGGCATTTCGAGTAGTTCGCCGAGGCGCCGCGGATCGAAGATCGAGACCCAGCCCATGCCGAGACCTTCGGCGCGGGCGGCAAGCCACATGTTCTGAATGGCGCACGACACCGAGGCCAGGTCCATGTGGGGCATCGTGCGTCGGCCGAAGACGTGCTCGTCGCGGTCATCACCGAGGGCGACCACCAGCAGTTCGGCGCAGTCGAGGATGCCTTCGACCTTCAGCGCCAGGAACTCCGCGGATCGCGTGCCCAAGGCAGCCGCCGTCTGCTGACGTTCCTCGTCGACCAGGGCGTGAATCGTGCGCCGTAGACCGTCGTCGGTGATCCGCAGGAACCGCCAGGGCTGCATCAGACCAACACTGGGGGCGGCATGAGCGGCCGCGAGTAGCCGGGCCAGCACCGTTTCGGGCACCGTGGCGCCGGGGCTGAACCTGCGCATGTCCCTGCGTTCGTTGATCACCCGGTAGATGGCTCGGCGTTCCGCGGCGGTGAACGCGTGGTCGGTCACCGGGTCATCCTAAAGAGCGGCACGGAGCGGTAACGACGGGCGCGGTCTACCAGATCAGCCGGGTGCTGACAGCTACTCTGATAGTCCCGGTGGGGCAGCGTCGCCGCGCCGAGCAAGGGGGAATCATGTCGATGTCCCATGCGGCCGTTCTCAGCGGACCCACGTTGCCGCCCAGTCAAACCCTCGAGGTCAAGGCCGCCGACGGTACCCGCCTGCACACCGAGGTCTTCGGCCCCGATGACGGCTACCCGATCGTGCTGGCGCACGGCATCACCTGCGCCATCCGGGTCTGGCACGAACAGATCAATGACCTGTCGCGTGACTACCGGGTGATCGCCTACGACCATCGCGGGCATGGCCGTAGTGGGTTGGCCCCTCGGTCGTCGTACAGCCTCGGCCACCTCGCCAGTGATCTGGATGCCGTCCTGTCGGCCACCCTGCGACCGGGGGAGCGGGCCGTCATCGCCGGACACTCGATGGGCGGGATCGCGATCAGCGCCTGGTCCGACCGCTACCGGCACCGGGTTGCACAGCGTGCCGACGCCGTCGCCCTCATCAACACCACCACTGGTGACCTGCTCAAAGAGATCAACCTGTTGCGGGTGCCGCCCATGTTGGCCGGCGGCCGGTCGCTGGCCGCGCGCCAGGTGATCAGGGCGTTCGGCGGGGCACCGTTGGTACGGGGCGCCCAGCCCGGCAGCCGCTGGTTCGTCGCGATGATGGCCGTCGGCGCGGGGGCCGACCCTGCCGTCGCCGACCTCATCCATGAGCTCTTCGCCACCACCCCGGCGGCTGGGCGTGGGGCCTGGGCGCGCGTGCTTGTCGACGAGATGGGGCCCCGCCACATCGACCTCACCGGTCTGACCGTGCCGACCCTGGTCATCGGGAGCAGCAAAGACCGGTTGCTGCCGATGTGCCAAGCCCGCAAGATCGCCGACGCCGCCCCCAACCTGGTCGAACTGGTCGAGATGCCGGGCGGGCACTGCGCCATCCTGGAACACCCTGAGGCGGTCAACGCGCACCTGCGGACGCTGGCCGAATCAGTGTCCACGCAGCGGCGCATCAGCTCCTGAGGGTCGCGGCGACTTCGGCCGCCGCGCGCTGCCCGGAGCGCACCGCGCCATCCAGGAACCCCGTCCACTCATCGGCGGTCTCGGTGCCGGCCCAGTGCAACGGACCGACCGGCTCGCGCAGCAGCGGCCCGAATTCTGTCCACGCCCCCGGCGGCACCGCTGCCGTCGGCCCGCCGGCAGCGAAAGTCTCTGCGCCCCAACAATGGTCGAGGTACTCGATAGGGCTCTCGGCGTCGGGGCCGAACAACGCGGCGAATCCCTTGAGCGCGGCTTGGCGGCGCTGGTCCGGGGGCAGCGCGTCGAACCCGCGGGAGTCGACGAAGCCGAGCAGGACTCCTGGACCGTCGTCCCCGGGGCTGACATCGAAGGTGATGAACACCGGCCCCTGATCGGACAGCGCCTGACCGGACAGGTGTTTGTCCCGCCAGAATGGCCGGGAATAGGCGGCGTAGGCCTTGCTCAGGGCGCCCTGTGGCCAGCGTTGGGCCAGCTGCTGATAGCCGAGCGGCGGTGCGGGGGCGATGTCGATACCTTGGCGGTGCGCCGGCGGAATCGCCAGGATTGCGCGCCGTCCCTCGACCACACCACCTGAGGACATCACCGCCACCGCATCGTCGGACCACTCGATTCGGGAGACGACACAGTCGAGCCGGACCCGGTCACCCAACTCGGCAGCCATCTTGAGTGCGATCTGTTGAGTACCGCCGGGGAAGTGGTCCTGCTGGGCGCCGCCGACCACGTCGAGCATGCGATCCAGACCGCCCGCGGCCTTCACGTAGCGCACGGCGTGCAACATCGACACGTCGTCGGGCTCGGCGCCCCAGGTCACCCGCGCCATGATGGCCAACAGGTCCCGGGAGGAGGCGCTGGCGCCCACCGAGTGCAACCAGCCCGCCAACGTCGTGCCGTCGAGCTGTTTGGCTCTGGGGGCCTCCCACGGCCTCGTGATGTCGACGTCCCTGCCGAGCCGCCCGACCTGCCACTGGATCCGGGCGATGTCGAGCAGCTGAAACACCGACAGCCGGGGAACCGTGCCGCGGTACGACCGCACCTTGCCGCGCCACCGGATGACGTTGGCGCCGTCGCAGTAAGTCGGTTCGGTGGGGCAGCCGAGTTCCTTGGCCAGTGCCAGGACCTCGTCCTGGGTGGGGCCGACGAAGGTGCCGCCGAGGTCGACGGGAACGCCGGCCAGCGTCGTGGTGCTCGAACGTCCGCCGACGCGGTCGCGGCCCTCCAGCACCACGACGTCGAACCCGCTTTTTACCAGCTCACGCGCCGCCACCAGGCCTGCGAAGCCCGCGCCGACGACCACAACGTCATAACCCACCCCGCCCATGGTGCCCGTCCCGGCTTCTCAGCGGGCCAGTTCGTCGACGATCTCGGCCAGTGTGTCGATCGCGATCGGGCTCGACTCGCTCGCTGATCAGCCCGGCCATCTCCAGCCATTTGCCTTGTTTGGACATCGAATTCAGCTCCGGCTGCAGATCGCCCCAGCCGTGAATGTCCAGCACCGGGCGGTAGGCCGGGGTGGACCCGTAAAACGCCAGCAACCGCCGCGTCGCGTCGTGATCCTCGCCGGCCGACAGAATGATCTCGGGCACCACCGCGAACGACGACTCCGTGCGCCCCGCGGCGGCCAGGCCATCACGCGTCGCGCAACGCCCGCGCGCGGTCGACGGCATCGGTCGGCCCATACAGGGCAGTCATGACTTTCACGGCGTAATCACGCCTTCCGGGATTGAAAGCTCTAGGGTGCGACCGTCAACCAGTCCGCGAAGCCGGACGGATCGTGACGGCCCAGCGCACCGTGTTCGAACAGCCCCCAGCCTTCGGCCGACGAGTTGCCGTCGTGGCAGACCGCGCGTCCGACGTGGTCGATCACCCCGAAGGCCGAACGCCCGATGATCGCCGGGTCGTTCATGTCGTAGGTGAGCCGCTCGGCGAACTTCTCGCCCTTCCACACGCCGTGGATCCAATCCGAGTCGCCGCCGTAGCCGCCACCCACGTGGATCGGGCAGGGGAGCTTGGACTCCACATCAAACCGCAACGGCGCACCCTTGGCGTCGGTCGCCTCGATGGTTGCCCCGGTAGGGATGCGGGTGCCCGAGCGGTAATGGATCTTCACCCGCGGCCAGCCCAGCTGCTCGACCCGGCCGTCGCGCCAGATCCGGGTGCAGTCGTTGAGTGAACGGAAGCCGTCCGGGGCCTCCTGGATAATGACCACGATCGCGTAGTCCTCGAAGGCCATCGGCACGTACAGCCACCACATGCCCTCGAATGGGGGATCGGCCGGCCGTCCCGCAGGCTCGGCTTCCCCGATCGGACGGATGCCCCAGGACCGGTCGCGGCTGCCGATCCAGACCGACGGGTCGACGGTGATTTCCTCACCGTCAATGGCGATATGCCCCGCCCACGAACCCAATTGGGCGAACCGCTGCGCATCCAGCGTCACTCGATTGCCCTGACGCATGATGTGCGGCTGCTCTTGCACGACCGGGAACAGGCCTTCCCAGGTGAGGTCGACCGCCATGCCTTCGGTCTCCTCCATCACGATCCGCACCTTCTGCAGCGGCTCGATGACCTCGATGCGGTAGCTGTTGACGTGCTGGTTGAGCCGGTCCTGATCGATGGCATCGGACACGTGCACCGCGGTCTGCGTGTCACCACTTGCGCCGTATTTGCCGCCTCCGCGGCGGGCGACCAGCACGTAGGCGTCCTTGACCCCGAGGTTCGGGTAGTAGCCAAGGCCGGTGATTAGGAAGATGTCCCCGGTGCGGTCGTGGGCGTTGAAGTAGCTGCGGTCGTAGAAGTTTCGGTCCGATGATCCCGGCCAGGCGATCGGCAGCGGCGCCTGGTGGACGGGATATTCGTCGAGCGGTCCGAGCATTGGCGCCTATGCCTCCTCGATGAGCCGGCGCAGCAGGCCGGCGTGGTAGAACGTCGACTCGACGTCTTCAGGCTTCTCGATCTCGCCGAAGTGCACGCGCCGCGCACCGGTGCGCATGAACACACAGCACCAGATCACCCCGGAATAGACGTAGAACCATCTCAGGTCTCCGAGTTCGACGCCGGTCAGCTTCTGATAGGTGGCGCGAACGTCATCCTCGCGCATCACATCCGGCAGCCCGGGCATCCCGGCCAGTCCGGCAAGTTCCTGGAACACCATGTGCGCGAAGATGATCCACGCCACGTCCAACTCGCGCGGACCCAGCGTCGCCATCTCCCAGTCCAGCACCGCGACGGGACGGAAGTCTTCGTAGAGGACGTTGCCGACTCGCGAGTCACCCCACGCCAGGACTGTTTCTCCGGCAGCGACGTCGGCGGGGAAGTTGTCCTCCAGCCAGCCCAGGGCGGTCTCGACCAGCGGTGAGCGACCGATGTCGGGGACGGCGAATTCGTACCAGCCCTTGAGCCAGTTCAATTGACGGCGCAATGGCGTGTCGCCCTCGGGCACTGCCTCGGTGAGGAAGCCGAATGTGTCGGCCGCGTTGGGGATTGAGTGCAGTTTGGCCAGAACCTCGACGGTCGTATCCTGCAGTGTGCGCTGTTGTTCGACGGGCGCATCGGCAAACCAGTTGCCGCCGAAGGTGTACGGCATCACATCCGGCGGAACGATGCCCGAGGCGTGGTCCATCAGGAAGAAGGGAGCGCCGAGCACCGTGCCGGTCGAATCGATCCAGCGCACCTTCGGAACCGGCACGTCGGTCAGTTCCCCGACCAGCCGGATGACGTCGAACTGATGGTCCATCCGGTAGGTGATGAACACCGGAACGTCTTCCTCGGTGGGTGCCACCCGGGCCACCCACTTCTCTTCGACCTTCTCGCCGTCTTCTTCCCAGCGGCCGGTCAGGATGATCGTCTCCGACGACATGCCATTGGAGTCGATGCCGCTCTCGACGGTCACCTCCGGTTTCACGCCGCCGGGCATGACGGTGGACAGCCACTGCGAGAGCACCGCGGGAATGGTGCTGACGTCACGGCCGGATCGCTGTAACCGCTCGACGTCGGTTTCTACGGTCGGTTGGTTGGTCACCTTTGTCCTCTCCAACCCAATTACGATACGGTGGGTAGCGTTATGAAAGCAGACGCGTCTTCGCTTGACAAGACCGCGGTCCCGGGGCGGCCCCGCGATCCGCGTATCGACGCTGCCATATTGCGTGCGACCGCGGAGCTGCTTGTCGAAATCGGTTATCCGAATCTGACTTTGGCGGCGGTCGCCGAGCGGGCGGGGACGACGAAGACTGCCTTGTACCGGCGCTGGTCCAGTAAGGCGGAGCTGGTTCACGAAGCCGCCTTCCCAACCGCGCCCACCGCCCTGGCAACACCCGCGGGCGATATCGCCGCCGATGTGCGTGCCATGCTCGCCGCCACCCGTGACGTCTTCACCAGCCCGGTGGTGCGCGCCGCGCTGCCCGGTCTTATCGCCGATATGAGCGGCGACGCGGATCTGAACGCTCGGGTGATGGCCCGGTTCACCGACGTGTTCGCCGCGGTGCGTGATCGCCTGGTGGAGGCGGTGCACTGCCGCGAAGTTCACGCCGACGTCGACCCCGAACGGCTCATCGAACTGATCGGGGGTGCGACGATGATGCGGTTGTTATTACGCCCCGAAGACGTTCTCGACGCGAGCTGGGTAGACCAAACGGCGGCCATCCTGGTGCACGGGGTGGCGCTCTAAGCGGAGGTATGGGATGACAGGACGACTGGCCGGCCGAACTGCCATCGTCACCGGAGCCAGCCGCGGACTCGGCCGCGCGACCGCGCTGGCTCTGGCCGCGGAGGGGGCCGCGGTGGCGGTGGTGGCTCGAACTGAACAGCAGTGGGATGAACGGCTGCCGGGCACCATCGGCGAGACCGTTGCGGCCATCGAAGCCGCCGGCGGACGGGCCGTGGCGATCGCCGCCGACCTGCTCGAGCGCGATGACCTTCCTCGACTGGTCGCTGAAGTCCGCGGGGCCCTGGGGCCCATCACGATCCTGGTCAACAACGCCGCGTTCACCGCTCCGGGCCGCCCGCCCAAGCCTGACGCCGCATCAAAACAGGCCAAACCGAAGGGCGCACCGGGTGCGGCCAACGCCGACTGGCCCGGCTTCCTGGCGATCCCGCCGAGTGCTTATCGCCGGCACTTCGAGATCGGTGTCTTCGCCTCCTACGAGCTGATTCAGCTGGTGTGCCCGGATATGTTCTCCGCGGGCGTCGGCTCGATCATCAACGTGACGTCGGTGGCTTCCCGGGTACCAGGCGACGGACCGTACTCGAACTTCGCGGGCGGAGTGCTGCCCGGCTACGGCGGGTCCAAGGCAGCGCTGGAGCACCTGACCTGGTGTGCGGCTTACGATCTGCAACGGCACAACATCGCCGTCAATGCGTTGGCGCCGTCGCGCCCCATCCCGACACCGGGCCTCTCGTATTACCGCAATGACTTCGCCAGTGTGTCACCGGAGGACGAGTTTGCCTGCGCGGCAACCGAACTTGCGCTGGTCGATGCGAATGTCGTGACGGGCCGCACCATCGGGCACCTCGAAGTGCTCGACGGCAGTTTCGCGCCGTTCACGAACACCGCCTCCGCATTGGGCTAGCGGTGAATCGCAGCTGCGGGCGCTAGTGGATCTGACGCTTGTTGCGCTCGGCGACTTCACGCTGGCGGGCGGCGAGCTGCCCGGTGTCCACCGAAGCCGCGCCGGCCACCGCGCGTTCGGCCTTCAGTGCCGGCCCGGTGACGGCCTCGGCTCCGGTGCGATAGATCTCCTTGAGGCCCGCCATGGTCGGTGCGGGCACCTCCGCGATCTGGCCGGCGAGTTCGAGAGCATGCGGCAGAAGCTGTTCGTGGGCAACTACTTCGGTGACCAGTCCAATCCGTTCGGCGCGGTGCGCATCGACCACCTCGCCGGTCATCGACAGCCGCCGCGCCATCCCGGAACCGACCAGCCGCGGCAGCCGCGCCGTCATCCCGCCGCCGGGCAGGATCCCTACGCGGGCATGGGTGTCGGCGAAAACCGCACGCTCCGAGGCGATCAGGAAGTCACACGCCAGTGCGATCTCCAGCCCGCCGGTGAATGTCGCGCCGTTGACCGCGCCGACGACGGGCTTGCTCAACGCGACGATGGCGTTCATGCAGTTCATCTTGTCGAACCGGCCGAAGTAGTCCATGCCCAGGTTCTGCGCCTGCTTGAGGTCGACACCCGCGCAGAACGCCGGATCGGTGCCGGTGAGCACCACGGCACGGACCGAGTCGTCGGCATCAGCTTCGCCAAGTGCGGCGTATAGCGCCTCAAACAGCTCGGTGCTCAACGCGTTGCGGACCTCGGGGCGGTTCATCGTCAAGACCCGGACGGCGCCGTGGTCATCGCTGAGAAGGATCATCAATTCAGGAATCTAGCCGCATGGTCGACGAGGTCGAGCAGCGGCTGCGGTAGCGCACCGAGCGCGAACGTGATGGCCGCGGTGAGCGTGATCGTCGCGACGCTGAGCGAACTGGGCGTGATGACCTCCGGGGCGTCCTCGGGCGGATCGGTGAAGAACATCAGCACGATCACCCGCACGTAGAAGTATGCGGCGATCGCCGACGCGATGACACCCACCACCACCAGCGGGATGGCCCCACCTTGCCCGGCGGCCTTGAACACTGCGAACTTGCTGACGAACCCGCTGGTGAGCGGGATGCCGGCAAAGGCGAGCAGGAACAGTGAGAACACCACGCCGACAAGGGGATAGCGACGACCCAGCCCGGCCCAGCGGGCCATGTTGGACTCCTCGACACCGTTGACGTCACGGACGACGCTGACCACCGCGAAAGCGCCCAGCGTGGAGAACCCGTAGGCAAACAGATAGAACAGCGTGGCTGACAAGCCCGCGGGGTTGGCGGCAATCACCCCGGTCAGGATGAAACCGGCATGTGCGACAGCGGAATACGCGAGCATCCGTTTCACGTCGGTCTGGGTCACCGCGGTGACGGTGCCCACGGCCATGGTGAGGATGGCCACCGCCCACAGCACGGGCCGCCAGTCGTGGTTCAGGCCGGGGAGCGCGACGTAGAAGATGCGCAGCATGGCGCCGAAGGCGGCGACCTTGGTGGCCGCAGCCATGAAGGCGGTGATGGGAGTCGGTGCGCCTTGGTAGACGTCGGGGATCCAGGAGTGGAACGGGACGGCGCCGACCTTGAACAGCAAGCCGACCGCGACCAAGGAGCCACCGAGCAGGGCCAACGTCGTGTTGTCAGTGCTGGTGTCAATCGCGCGCGCGATACCGGTCAGGCTCAGCGTGCTGGCGTAGCCGTAGAGCAGGGCGATGCCGTACAGGAAGAATGCCGATGAGAAGGCGCCGAGGAGAAAGTACTTCAGAGCAGCTTCCTGAGACAGCAGCCGCCGCCGGCGGGCCAGCCCGCACATCAGGTACAGCGGCAGCGAGAACACTTCCAGGGCAACGAACATCGTCAGCAGGTCGTTGGCGGCGGGGAAGATCATCATGCCGCCGATGGCGAACATGGTCAGCGGAAAAACCTCGGTTTGCACCAATGCGGCCTTGGTGGCGATCTTCTCCGCGATGCTGCCCGGCACCGCCGAGGCGTCGGGGGTGAAAGCATCCAAACCCGCTGCGCTGTCGGACTCGGCTGGCACTCGTCGTTCCGCGATCAGCAGGACGCCCAGCACGCCGATCAGCAGAATGGTGCCCTGCAGGAACAGCGCGGGGGCATCGACGGCCACGGCGCCGACGACGACGGCCTGCCCGACCCCGCCATGCAGATCGCGGGCCAGTAGCACCACGGCGACGAAGGCGGCCACCAGGCCGGCCAGACTCAGGGTGACCTGGGTGGGATAGCGGCTCTTGCGCGGCAGGAAGGCTTCGACCAACACCCCGGCGACGGCCACCCCGAGGACGATCAACATCGGGGATAGCTGGGCGTATTCGATGCTGGGCGCGTTCATGGGCGTGTTCCCTCCGCGACGGTGGGTGCCGGGTCGGGTTGGTGAATCGACGTCAGGGTCGCGGTGACCGCGGGGTTGATGACGTCCAGGGCGATCTTGGGGTACACCCCGAGCCCGATCAGCAGCGCGATCAGCGGTGCCACCACGAGCAGCTCACGTGGACGCAGATCCCGAACCTTCTCGTTGCCGTCGGTGACCGATCCGGTCATCATCCGCTGATAGAGCCACAGGATGTAGATCGCCGAAAGGACCAGTGCGGCGGACGCGATCACGGCGAAGGCCGGGTAGCGGGTGAATGTGCCGATGAGAACCAGGAATTCACTGATGAACGGTGCCAGCCCGGGTAGCGACAGCGTCGCCAGACCTGCCACCAGGAACGTACCCGCCAAAATGGGTGCGACTTTCTGGATCCCGCCGTAGTCGGCGATGAGCCGGCTGCCGCGGCGGCTGACCAGGAATCCGGCGATCAAGAACAGTGCGGCCGTGGAGATGCCGTGGTTGACCATGTAGAGGGTGGACCCGGCCTGGCCCTGGCTGGTCATGACGAAGATGCCCAGAATGATGAAGCCGAAGTGGCTGATCGAGGTGTAGGCGATCAGCCGCATGACATCGGTCTGGCCGATGGCCAGGACGGCGCCGTAGACGATCCCGATAACCGCCAGCGCAATGATCAACGGCCGGAACAGCGTTGCCGAGTCAGGGAACAACGGCAGGCAGTAACGCAGCATCCCGAACGTGCCGACCTTGTCCATCACCGCCATCATCAACACCGCCGACGCGGGCGTGGCCTGCACTGCGGCATCCGGCAGCCAGCGATGGAACGGCCACAGCGGGGCCTTCACCGCGAACGCGAACATGAAGCCGAGGAACAGTGCGTTGGCGATGCCGGGGCTCATGGTGAACTTCCCGGTGGCGACGGCGTCGACGATGGCGCGGAAGTCGAATGTGCCGGCGTCGAACGCCTTACTCGCGGCGGTGACCACATAGAGCCCGATGACGGCGGCCAGCATGATCAACCCGCCGAACAGGTTGTACAGCAAGAACTTCACCGCGGCTTTGGACTTGTTCTCGGCGCCGAACCCGCCGATCAGGAAGTACATCGGGATCAACATGGCTTCGAAGAAGACGTAGAACAGCAGGATGTCGAGCGCGACCAGCGACATCATGACCATGCCCTCGACGGCCAGCATCAGCGCGATGTAACTGTGCGGTGCCCGGCCGGACAACCCGAGCCGGTCGTCGGCGTCGTTCCAGCCGGCGATCAGCAGCAGCGGCATCAGGACAGCGGTAAGCACCACCAGCGCCAGGGCGATACCGTCGATGCCGAGGATGTAACCCGTGCCGAATGACGGTATCCACGGATGGTTCTCGACGAATTGGAACTGCGTGCCCGCCGGGTCAAACCGCACGGCGAGCAGAAGCGACAGCGCCAGCACCGCCAGTGAGACGACCACCCCGGCGTACTTCGCGAACTTCCGTAACGAGGCGGGGAGCACGATGATCACCGCCGCGCCGACCACGGGGATCGCCCACAGCACCGTCAGCCAGGGCATGTTCGTCATGGTGCTCACCTCCACGCCGTGAACAGGACGACGGCGATCACCAGTGCCGTACCGGCCAGCATGGACAGGGCATAGGAGCGGGCGAACCCGGTCTGCACCTGACGTAGTCGCTCCGAGATGCGGCCGACTGCGTAGGCAAGCCCCTGCGTCACACCGTCGACGCCCTTCTCATCCACGACCACAAGGCCTTTGGTCAGCTCCTGGCCGCTGCGCATGAACGCCACCTCGTTAAACGCATCGCCGTAGAGATCGTTGCGTGCCGCGACGGTCAGCGCGGACACATCGAGCGGGGCGGTCTCGGGCACCTTGTGCATCGCGTATTGCCGGTAAGCCACCGCGATCCCGATGGCGACCACCCCCAGCGCGGTCATAGTGATGATCCAGGCCGGGATCATGTGTTCGGCCTCATGGCTGCCGACCACCGGTTCGAGCCAGTGTTGCAGCGTATTGCCGAGGGCCAGTAGGGCGCCGGCGCCGATCGAGCCGACAGCCAGCACGATCATCGGACCGGTCATTGTGGCGGGAGATTCGTGAGGGTGCGTATTGGGTTTCCAGCGGCGCTGGCCGAAGAACGTCAAGAGCATGACGCGCGTCATGTAGAAGGCGGTGATCCCGGCGCCCAGCAGCGCCGCGCCGCCCAGCAGAAAGCCTTTGACGCCACCGCTGTTGAATGCGGCTTCGATGATGGCGTCCTTGGAGAAGTATCCGGCGAACGGCGGCACGCCGATGATCGCCAGATAGCCGAGCCCGAAGGTGACGAAGGTGATGGGCAGCAGGGTGCGCAGGCCACCGTAGCGGCGCATATCGGTCTCGTCGTCCATCGCGTGCATAACCGAGCCGGCCCCCAGGAACAGGCCGGCCTTGAAGAAACCGTGGGTCAGCAGATGCATGATCGCCACCGCATAGCCGGCCGGCCCGAGCCCGGCGGCCAGCACCATATAACCGATCTGGGACATCGTGGACGCGGCGAGCGCTTTCTTGATGTCGTCCTTGGCGCAGCCGATGATCGCCCCGAACAACAGGGTGACCGCACCCACGGTGACGACGGCGATCTGAGCAGCAGGCGCGGCGTTGAAGATCGGGCCCGACCGGACGATGAGGTAGACACCGGCGGTGACCATGGTGGCGGCGTGGATCAGCGCCGACACCGGGGTGGGGCCTTCCATGGCGTCGCCGAGCCAGGACTGCAGCGGCACCTGCGCGCTTTTGCCGCAGGCACCCAGGAGCAGCAGCAAGCCGACAGCGGTGAGCGCGCCCTGACTCATGGCCGGCACTTCAGCGAACACGGTGGCGAAGGTGACCGAGCCGAGGCTGGCGAACAACACCATCAATGCGATGGCCAGGCCCATGTCGCCGACGCGGTTGACCACGAAAGCCTTCTTGGCAGCGGTAGCCGCCGACGGCTTGTGGGACCAGAACCCGATCAGCAGATACGACGCGAGCCCGACGCCTTCCCAGCCCATGTAGAGACCCAGATAGTTGTCGGCCAACACCAGCAGCAGCATTGCGGCCACGAACAGGTTGAGGTACCCGAAAAACCGCCTTCGGCCGGGATCGGACTTCATGTAGCCGATCGAGTAGATGTGGATGAGGGCACCCACCCCGGTGATCAGCAGTACGAAGCACATCGACAGGGCGTCGAGCTGAAGGCCGAAGTCCACCCGCAGGACGCCGACCGGCACCCAGGAGAACAGCACGTCGTGCACCACCCGGTCGTCGCCCGGCAGCCCGAGCAGATGGGTGAACAACACCGCCGCACAGCCAAAGGCGCCGAGCACGGCGGCACAGCCCAGAAGATGTCCCCACGCATTGGTGGCCTTGCCGCCCAGCAGCAGGACCACCGCCCCGGCCAGGGGCAGCGCAATGGTCAACCACACCAGTGTGTGCATCAGTGCCGCAACAGGTGGGCGTCGTCGACGTTAGCGCTGCGTCGGGTGCGGAAGATGGTCATGATGATCGCCAGACCGACCACCACCTCGCAGGCGGCCACCACCATGGTGAAGAACGCAACCACCTGACCGTCCAGCTGGCCGTGCATGCGAGAGAACGTCACAAACGCCAGATTCGCGGCGTTGAGCATCAACTCCACGCACATGAACATCACGATCGCATTGCGCCGCAACAACACCCCGGAGGCGCCGATCGTGAACAACAACGCCGACAGGTACAGGTAATTGGCCGGGTTCATCGTTGGCCGTTCCCGTTGTCGGGCCGCGCAAGGATTGTGCTCACCGACGATTCCTCCTTTGTGCCGTCGGGTAGTCGAGCGAGCGTGTTCACGGCGTTGTGCCGGGCGTACACCCCGGGACTGGGCAGCGGGGTAGCGCGGGCGCCGGTCTGGAAACGCTCGACGACCAACTCGCGCTGGGTCTTTCGCTGCTCGAAACGTTCCCGGTGCGCCAGGACCATCGCGCCCAGTGCCGCGGTGATCAGCAGCGCGCTGGTCAACTCGAATGCCCACAGATCGCGAGTGAAGATCAGCATTGCCAGACCCTGCACGTTGCCGCCCGCATTTGCCTCAGCCAGCCCGACGAATCCCGTCGTGGTCACCGTGCCGATCGCGGCGATCAGCAGAATGCCGAATCCCAGGCCGGCCACGATTGCCGCAACGCGTTGGCCCCGAATCGTTTCCACCAGCGACTCGGCCGAGTCGACGCCGATGAGCATCAGCACGAACAGGAACAGCATCATCACCGCGCCGGTGTAGACCACCACCTGCACGACTCCCAGGAACAGTGCGTCCTGCGCGACGTAGATCATTGCCAGCGCGATCATCGTCGTCGCGAGAAAGATCGCCGCATACACCGCCTTGGGGGCAGCGACGACGCCGATCGCACCCGAGACCGCGATGACGGCGAGGATCCAGAACACCACCGCCTCCGTTGTGGATGTGCGGCTGAGGGTTTCGGCCGCCAGCAGGGTCATGGTCACCCAGCCACCTCCTCGCTTGACCTATGCCCCGGGTCGCTGCGCTCCTGCCCGCCGGAAGGGGTGATCCGCCCCAGGTAGTAGTCGTCGTCGGTGGCTCCCGGTGCCATGGCGTGTGGCGGGGGGCGCATCCCAGGCTGCAGTGGTGCCAGCAGTTTGTCTTTGCCGTAGATCAGGTCGGAGCGGTTGTCGTCGGCCATTTCGTAGACGTTGGTCATGGTGAGCGCACGGGTGGGACAGGCCTCGATGCACAGTCCGCAGCCGATGCAGCGCAGGTAGTTGATCTGGTAAACCCGCCCATAGCGTTCGCCCGGGGAAAAGCGCTCATCCTCGGTGTTGTCCGCACCTTCGACGTAGATGGCGTCGGCAGGACACGCCCAGGCGCACAGTTCGCAGCCGATGCACTTCTCTAGCCCGTCGGGATAGCGGTTGAGCTGGTGGCGGCCGTGATAGCGCGGTGCGACCGGTCCGGGCTTCTCGGGATACTCCTCGGTGATGGGAGGTTTGAACATCGTCCCGAACGTCACGCCGAAACCCTTGATCGCATCGAGGAAGTTAGGCATCGGCTGTCTCCTTGCGTGATGCCGCCGTGCCGGGCAGCGGGGGTATCGGGAATGCCCGGGCATCCGCCGGTGGCGGTGGTGGCACGGTCTTGCGTTGGATGAGCCTGTGCCGCAGGGCGTTCGCCGCGAGCAGGACGAGTAACAGCGCAGCCGCCGCGATCACATTGGGAATGATGCCGACGTGGCCGGTGGTGTGCAGGATGGCCACGATCATGATCCAGACCAGCGAGACCGGGATGAGCAGCTTCCAGCCGAGTGCCATGAACTGGTCGTAGCGCAGCCGGGGCAAGGTGGCACGCAGCCACATGAAGATGAACAGGAAAGTCCACACTTTGGCCACGAACCAGATCAGCGGCCACCATCCGGTGTTGGCGCCGTCGATCAGGCTGATCGGCCACGGGGCATGCCAGCCACCGAGGAACAAGGTGGTGGCCAGAGCGGAGACGGTGGTCATGTTCACGTACTCGGCGAGCATGAACATCGCAAACTTCAGCGAGGAGTATTCGGTGTGAAAACCGCCCACCAGTTCGCCTTCGGCCTCAGGCAGGTCGAACGGGGCCCGGTTGGTTTCCCCGACCATTGACGTCACATACACCGCGAACGACGGCAGGAGCAGGAAGATGTACCAGGTGTGTTCCTGGGCGGCCACGATCCCCGACGTGGACATGGTGCCGGCGTAGAGGAACACCGCAGCGAATGACAGCGCCATGGCGATCTCATAGGAGATCACCTGCGCGCTTGAGCGCAACCCACCCAACAAGGGGTAGGTGGAGCCCGAGGACCAGCCCGCCAGCACGATGCCGTACACCCCGATCGAGGTGACCGCCAAGATGTAGAGCACCGCGACCGGGAGATCGGTGAGCTGCAACGGAGTCCGGTGCCCGAAGACCGAGACCACCGGACCCAGGGGAATCACCGCGAAGGCCAAGATCGCCGGGACCACCGAGATGACCGGGGCCATCAGATAGATGGGCTTGTCCACCCCGGTTGGCGTCAGCCCCTCCTTGAGGGCGAGTTTGATGCCGTCGGCCAGGGATTGCAGGATGCCCCACGGTCCGACCCGGTTGGGCCCGTACCGCATCTGCATGCGGCCCAGAATCTTGCGTTCGAGCAGGATCGCCACCAACACGGTAAGCAACAGGAAGGCGAAGACGGCGACCGCTTTAACGATGATCAGCCACCACGGATCCAGGCCGAACACCGTCATATCCGGAGGGATCATGCGCCGCTCCTCCTCATCGCTTCGCTCTGCATCGTCGCCGGCGGCCTCATGCGGTCCCCTCCCGCTCGATGCACACCACGGCACCCGTGGTGACTCCGAGTTGCTCGTGCACCGCGCTACCGGGTGAGTTCAGCGGCAGCCACACCACGCCATCGATCATGTCGGTGACAATCAGCGGCAGACTGATCGCGCCGCGGCCGGTCGACACGGTGACCACATCCCCGTCGGCCGCCCCGATCCCGGCTGCCGAAGCGGCAGACAACCGCACCACCGCTGGCCGCGCGGTGCCAGCCAGGTACGGCTCACCGTCTTGTAACCGGCCGGAGTCCAACAACAATCGCCACCCCGCCAAGACCGCCTCGCCGCGCTCCAACGGTGGCAGCTCCTTCGGCGCGACGGATGGGGGAGCGGCGCGATCGCCGTCCCACCGTCCCAGCGTCGCGATCTCGGCGCGGGCGTCCTCGGCGGTGCGGAACCCCAGGTCCACACCGAGTTCGTCGGCCATGATCTGCAGCACCCGCAGATCGGGGAAGGAGTTGGCAGGCAGTGCGGGTTCGAAGGGACGAAACCGGCCTTCCCAGTTCAGGAATGACCCGGCCTTCTCGACGACGGGGGCGATCGGGAACACCACGTCAGCCAGAGCCGTCACCGTGGACTCACGCAGTTCGAGGCTCACCACGAAGCCGGTCGACTCGATGGCCGCCAATGTGGCGTGCGGCTCGGGCAGGTCGGTCGGGTCCAGCCCGCCGATGAGCAGCGCGTCGAGCTCCCCGTCGGCCGCGGCGGACAGGATTGCGGTGGTATCGCGGCCCGGCTCCGCGGGAAGATCGTCGACATGCCATGCGGTTGTGAGCTGTTGGCGCGCAACAGCATCAGCTACAGGCCGTGCACCGGGCAACAGGTTGGGCAGGCAACCGGTATCCACGGCACCGCGGTCACCGGCCCGGCGGGGGATCCAGGCCAGCCGCGCACCAGTTTGGTGGGCGAGTCGGGCCACCGCCGACAGCGCGCCGCGGCTGGTAGCCAGACGTTCCCCGGCCAGGATGACGGCCGAGGACGGCAGTTCGGTGGCCAGGCCGTCGAGGGCAGCGGCCTCCTGCCCGGGTTCGGTCGGCACCACCCGGGCGGCCAGCTTGACCGATCCCGGCGAGGCGAACGGCGCGATCGTCACCACGCGCAGGCCGTGCTTGCGGACCGCCTTGCGCAGCCGCAGGAAGATGATCGGCGACTCCTCCTCGGGCTCGAACCCGACCAACACCACCACCGGGGCGGCCTGCAGATCGGCGTAGCCCACGTCACAGCGGCCCGCCACCGCAGCGGCCAGAAAATCCTGTTCCTCCACCGAGTGCGGCCGAGAACGGAAGTCGATATCGTTGGTGCCCAACGCTATCCGGGCGAACTTAGCGTAGGCGTAGGCGTCCTCGACCCCGACCCGGCCGCCCACCAGCACACCGGTCCGCCCCGATGTCAGCCCGGCGGCCGCCACCGCGATGGCCTCCGACCAGGACGCCGAGCGCAACGCGCCGTTCTCGTCGCGCACCAGCGGGGTGGTGAGGCGATCGCCGACGCGGGTGTAGGTGAACGCCCAGCGGCCCTTGTCGCAGTTCCACTCCTCGTTGACGTCGGGGTCGTCACCGGCCAGTCGGCGCAGCACCACGCCGCGGCGATGATCGGTGCGCTGAGCGCACCCCGACGCGCAGTGCTCGCACACACTGGGACTGGACACCAGGTCGAACGGGCGGGCCCGAAAGCGATACGCGGCACCGGTCAGTGCCCCGACCGGACAGATCTGCACGGTGTTACCGCTGTAGTAGGAGTCGAACGGCTGGCCCGGGGCGATGCCCACCTGCTGCTGTGCACCACGCTCCAGCAGCGAGATGAACGGATCCCCGGCGATCTGCTCGGAAAACCTTGTGCAGCGGGCACACAACACGCAGCGCTCCCGGTCCAGCAGGACCTCAGTGGACAGGTTGATCGGCTTGGGGAAGGTGCGTTTGATATCGGTGAAGCGCGTTTCGACCCGGCCGTTGGACATCGCCTGGTTCTGCAGCGGGCATTCACCGCCCTTGTCGCATACCGGGCAATCCAGCGGATGGTTGATCAGCAACAGTTCCATCACGCCGTGCTGGGCTTGGTCGGCGGCCTCGGAGGTGTATTGGGTGCGGACCACCATGCCTTCGGTCACCGTCGTGGTGCAGCTGGCCATCGGCTTGCGCTGGCCTTCCACCTCGACCAGACATTGCCGGCACGCCCCGACCGGATCCAGCAGCGGATGGTCACAGAACCGCGGGATCTGCACCCCCATCAATTCCGCGGCGCGAATCACCAGTGTGCCCTTGGGCACGGCGACGTCGACATCATCGATGACGAGATTGACCATCTCCACTGCGGGAGCTGCCGATGAGTCTGTATCTGAGGTCTGTGTCATCAGGCTCCCACGCCCTCCGGTGCGGCCAGCATCGAGGCGTACGGGTCGAACGGACAGCTGCCGCTCAGGTGAGCCTCGTATTCGGCGCGGAAATACTTGATCGACGAGATGATCGGCGAGGCGGCGCCATCACCCAACGCGCAGAACGATTTTCCGAAGATGGTGTCGGAGATGTCGAGCAGTTTGCCGATGTCCTCTTCGGTGCCGCGGCCGGTCTCGAGCCGTTCGTAGATCTGACTGAGCCAGTACGTCCCTTCGCGACACGGTGTGCACTTGCCACACGATTCGTGAGCATAGAACTGGGTCCAGCGCCGTACGGCACGCACCACACAGGTGGTTTCGTCGAAGATCTGCAAGGCCTTGGTGCCCAGCATCGACCCGACCGAGGCCATGCCTTCGTAATCCAATGGCACGTCGAGGTGTTCGGTCGTCAACAATGGGGTCGACGAGCCACCAGGGGTCCAGAACTTCAGTTCATGACCGGCGCGGACTCCGCCGGCGTACTCCAGCAACTCGCGCAGGGTGATGCCCAACGGCGCCTCGTACTGTCCGGGGTTGGTGACATGCCCCGATAGCGAATAGAGCGTGAAGCCAGGGGATTTCTCCGAACCCATGGACTTGAACCAGTCCACGCCGCCCAGCAGGATTGGCGGCACGCTGGCGATGGACTCGACGTTGTTCACCACAGTTGGGCAGGCATACAGTCCGGCGACGGCCGGAAACGGCGGACGCAGCCGGGGCTGGCCGCGGCGGCCTTCCAGCGAGTCCAGTAGCGCGGTCTCCTCACCACAGATGTAGGCACCCGCGCCGGCGTGCACGATGAGGTCCAGATCAAAACCCGAGCCCTGGATATCGGTGCCCAGATAGCCCGCCGCGTACGCTTCGGCCACCGCGGCCTGCAGTCGCCGGAGCACCGGCACCACTTCACCGCGCACATAGATGAAGGCGTGGCGGGCCCGGATGGCGTATGCGGCGATGATGGCGCCCTCAACCAGGAAATGGGGTGTGGTCAGAATCAGCGGAATGTCTTTGCAGGTGCCGGGTTCCGACTCATCGGCGTTGACCACCAGATACTTCGGCTTGGCGCCGGCCCCGGTCGCATCCTGCGGGATGAACGACCATTTGGTGCCGGTCGGAAAACCCGCCCCGCCGCGCCCGCGTAACCCGGACTCCTTGACCGTGGCGATGACGTCATCGGGTTTCATGCTCAGCGCAGTGCGCAACGCCTGATAACCATCATGGCGCACATAGGTTTCCAGCGTCCACGGTTCGGGCTCGTCCCAGAACCGGCTCAGCACCGGTGTCAGCGGGGTCGCAGGCGTCATGACCCCTCGCTTTCTCCGAACCGGGGTGCTGACATGCCGAGCTCGCGGGCCACCCGCAGACCGGCCAACGTCGCCCCGCCGGGTGCGCCGCCGCCGGGTGCGCTGTCCGCGGATAGCCCGGCCAGTGTTCGCGCGGTGTCCCGGAACGAGCAGACTTGGGCGCCGCGGGTGGCGTGCGGGACCCCACCGGAGCGGATCTGATCGACGAGTTGGCGGGCAGTGGTAGGGGTTTGGTTGTCGAAGAACTCCCAATTGACCATGATGACGGGGGCGTAATCACACGCGGCGTTGCACTCGATGTGCTCAAGCGTGATGCGTCCGTCGCTGGTGCTGTCCCCGGCATGGACACCGAGTTCGGTCTCCAGGACGTCCAGGATGGCGTCACCGCCCATGATGGCGCACAGCGTGTTGGTGCACACTCCGACCAGGTACTCGCCGGTTGGGGTGCGGCGGTACATCGAGTAGAAGGTGGCCACAGCAGCCACCTCGGCATCGGTCAGATCGAGTTGCCGCGCGCAGAAGGCGATTCCGGCTCCCGTGACATAGCCGTCCTCGGATTGAACCAGATGCAGCAGGGGCAGCAGCGCGGAGCGGGCCTGCGGGTAACGAGCGATGATCAGCGCCGCATCAGCGACCAGGCGTTGTTCCACCTCAGCTGGATAGCTGGTCGGACCGCCGATGGGCGGTCCGGGTTCGTCGGGCCGCGGGCCTAACACCAGATCGATGCTCACCTGTCGACACCTCCCATGACCGGATCGATGGACGCGACGGCAGCGATGACGTCGGCGACCATGCCGCCCTCGGACATCGCGGCCACCGCCTGCAGATTGGTGAAGCTCGGGTCTCGGTAGTGCACCCGGTACGGGCGGGTGCCGCCGTCGGAGACCATGTGCACCCCGAGCTCGCCACGCGGGGACTCCACCGCGATGTACACCTGGCCGGCAGGCACCCGGAAGCCCTCGGTGACCAATTTGAAGTGGTGGATCAGGCCCTCCATCGAAGTGCCCATGATCTTGGCGATATGCGCGGGGGAGTTGCCGAGCCCGTCGGGGCCAAGTTGCAGGTCGGCCGGCCAGGCCAGCTTCTTGTCATTGATCATCACCGGGCCCGGCTCCAGCCGCTCCAAACACTGGGTGACGATGCGTAGCGACTGGTGCATTTCGCCGACCCGGATCAGATACCGGCCATAGCAATCCGCTCCGGTGTCGGTGACGACGTCGAAATCATAAGTCTCATAGCCACAATAGGGTTGGGTCTTGCGCAGGTCATGCGGCAGGCCGGTGGAGCGCAATACCGGGCCGGTGATACCCAGCGCCATACAGCCGGTCAGATCCAGATAACCGATTCCCTGGGTGCGGGCTTTCCAGATGTAGTTCTGCGTCAACAGGTCTTCGAGTTCTCGCAATCGTCCGGGCAGAGTCTTGAGCAGGTTCCGCACTCGGTCTTCGCCGTCGTCGGGGAGGTCGGCGGCCAGTCCGCCGGGACGGATGTAGGCGTTGTTCATCCGCAGGCCGGTGATCGCCTCGAACACACTCAAGATGAGTTCCCGTTCGCGGAACCCGAAGAACATCGGCGTCATCGCCCCGAGTTCCATTCCACCGGTGGCCAACGCCACCAAATGACTGGAGATACGGTTGAGTTCCATCAGCATCACCCGAACCACGCTGGCCCTGGCCGGGACGTCGTCGGTGATGTCCAGAAGTTGTTCCACGCCAAGGCAGTAGGCGGTCTCGTTGAAGAACGGTGACAGATAGTCCATCCGGGTCACAAATGTGACGCCCTGAGTCCAGGTTCGATACTCCAGGTTCTTCTCGATCCCGGTGTGCAAAAATCCGATGCCGCACCGGGCTTCGGTGACCGTCTCGCCCTCGATCTCCAGGATCAACCGCAACACCCCGTGCGTCGAGGGGTGCTGTGGGCCCATGTTCACCACGATCCGTTCGCCGGCCTCGCCCTTGCGGGCCGCGGCGACGATTTCCTCCCAGTCCTGGCCGCCCAGGACGATGACGTTCTCTTCGGTACTCATCAGTGATACGACCTGCGCTCGTCGGGCGGGGGGATCTGGGCGCCGTGGTACTCGACCGGGACGCCACCCAGCGGGTAGTCCTTGCGCTGTGGGTGGCCCACCCAGTCGTCGGGCATCTCGATGCGGGTCAAACCGGGATGCCCGTCGAAGACGATGCCGAAGAAGTCGTAGGTCTCCCGCTCATGCCAGTCAGAAGTCGGATACACCGAAAACAGCGACGGCATATGCGGATCGGCGTCCGGACAGGCCACCTCGACCTGCACCCGCCGGTTGTGGGTGATCGACATCAACGGGTAGAACGCATGCAGTTCCCGGCCGCTGTCGTCCGGGTAATGCACACCCGATACACCACAACACAATTCGAATCGCAGACGCTCGTCATCACGCAGGGCCTGTGCGACGGCCGGCAGATGGTCACGGCGGATCTCCAGGGTCAGTTGGCCTCGGAAAACGACGACGCGTTCGACGGCGGCACTGAACGCATCCGGGCCCAACACTTCGGCCAGCCGGTCGACGAGTTCGTCAAAATAGCCGCCGTAGGGGCGCGGAGTGCTGCCGGGTAATGCGACTTCACGGACCAGTCGGCCGTACCCGGAGGTGTCGCCTGTGCCGTTGATGCCGAACATGCCGTGGCGAACACCGATGCGTTCCTCGCCGTTCGGGTCTTGCCCTCCGGTTACATTTCCCGGGTCGCTTCGCTCCTGCCCTCCGGTTCCATTTCCCGGGTCGCTTCGCTCCTGCCCTCCGGTCACCGCAGCAGCCCCTTCAGTTCCAGGGTGGTAGGGGCGGCCAGCGCTGCTTTTTCAGCCGCCGCGATGGCCTCCGCGCGGTGCACGCCCAGCGGCATCTCGGCGATCTTGGCGTGCAAGGCCAGGATCGCGTTCAGCAACATTTCGGGACGCGGCGGACACCCGGGGAGATAAATATCCACCGGCACCACGTGATCGACGCCCTGGACCACGGCGTAGTTGTTGAACATCCCGCCGCTGGAGGCGCACACCCCCATGGCCAACACCCATTTCGGCTCGGCCATCTGGTCATAGACCTGTCGCAGCACCGGGGCCATCTTCTGGCTCACGCGACCGGCCACGATCATCAGATCCGCCTGCCGCGGGGTGGCCGAAAACCGTTCCATGCCAAACCGGGCGATATCAAACCGCGGCGAAGCGGTGGCCATCATCTCGATGGCACAGCAGGCCAACCCGAACGTCGCCGGCCACAGCGACCCTTTGCGGACAAACCCGGCGACCTTTTCCACCGTCGACAACAGGATGCCGCCCGGCAGCTGCTCCTCTAATCCCATTCCAGGCCACCCCGGCGCCACACATACCCGTACGCCACGAACACCGTGCCCATGAATATCAGCATCTCTACCAGCGCGAATGTCCCCAACGCGTCAAACGAGACCGCCCATGGATAGAGGAACACGATCTCGATGTCGAACACGATGAACAACATCGCGGTCAGGTAGTACTTGATCGGGAACCGCTGACCGGCCGACTCCCCGGCCACCGGTTCGATCCCGCACTCGTAGGCCTCCAACTTGGCTCGGTTGAATCGCCGGGGGCCGATCACCAATGCGATCACCACCGACACGATCGCGAACCCCGCCGCGATCACCCCCAACACCAAGATGGGTGTGTAGAGACTCATAGGGCTGTGTCACTCCTCGCTTGGGCTGGAGATGTGAGCTACGACACAGCCTAGCGATCTTGAGACCTGCTGTCGCGATTTCGTTAGGATGGCTCGAAGAGCTGAACGCGGCCCCATCTCCCCCCGAGAGGGCAAGGGCGACAGCCTATTTGGCGTTTTAAATCACTGCGCTGGAGCGCGTAGCAAACCAACGACCGCGTCGCCCAGCCGGATCGGGTCGATCGGCTGCGGGACCGCTGCCTCCGCGCGCGACCAGTTGGCCAGCCACGCATCGTCGGGCCGGCCGGTCAGGACCAGCACCGGCGGGCAGTCGTCGATCTCGTCTTTGAGTTGTTTGGCAATGCCCATCCCGCCGACTGGGGCCGCCTCACCGTCGAGGATCACCAGATCGAATCCGCCGGCGTCCATCAGCTGAATCACCATGGGGCCGGTGGCGACGTCGGTGTAGGTCAGCTCCGGCAGTTCGGGATGGACGCGCTTGCCCAGTGCCAGGCGCACCTGCTCCCGGGTGCGGGCATTGCTGCTATACACCAGAACGTGCAGGGGCTGTGCACCGGAGCGAGACACGCCGCCGATGCTACTGCGAAAACGCCTGCCGCCTAGGGCGTTCGGCAGGTTCTATCAGGCCTTGGCAAAGACGACGTCGGCAAGCAGCGTGGTGGTTGCCGGCATCATCCCGGCCATATTGCCGCTTACGCCGAGTTTCGTGCGGTCGATCGTCGTCTGCGTCCGCAGGTGCACTGTGCCGTCGCCCAGCTGGTCGACGGTGACCGGCACGGACAGTGGCTCGGTCGTGCCCCGCACGGTCAGGGTGGCGCGCGCCGTGGCGGTGTTCGTGCCGGTGGCGTCCAGCCCCGTCACCTCGACGCGGATCACCGGATTCTGCTCGACGTCGAAGAAGTCGGCCGAGCGCAGGTGATCGTCGCGTTTCTTGATTCCGGTCTTCAGTGACGCCGCCCCGATGACGAGCTCGCCGGAGACCCCTCCGTTCGCAGTGATCTGGCCGGCACCGCGTACATCGGTGAACTCGCCGGTGACGGTTGCCAGGCCCCAGAATGTCTTGTTCTTGAACCGCACCGAGGACTGGGCGGGCACCAATTGCCATTGCCCGGCTGCGGTGGGGTCTGCCAGTAATGCCTGAACCGCCGTCATCCGATCTCCTTTTCCCAAGAACCCTTAGAGCAGCGGCGCCAAGTCGGCGGGATCGAGGTATTCGTCGATCCGCCTCATGAGGCCGTCGTCTCCAATCTTCACCACCAGGCATACCCGCAGGGCCAGCTGTTCACCACCGGCGGTGGTGCAATGCAGGATGTGCTGCTGTACGAAGCCGCCCTCGAACACCTGCCGGTCGAGCACTTCGTAGCGGCGATCGGTGGTGGCACCGACGTACCACCGGATCACCTTGCCTGCGCGCGCCTTGTCATTGTCACGCTCGTCGCCCTGGTGCCACACCGTGATGTCGTCGGACCACAGTGCTGTCACCGCCTCGACGTCGCCTGCTGCGATGGCGGCGAACAGCCGATCGGCAGCGTCGACGATCTGGTCGTGGGCGATCATCAGCGCGTCCCTTCGTCGGGTCGGTCGTATCCGGGATGGGCGATGGCCAACCGGTGACGGACCAAGGCTCGCAGGCTGGCCGTGATGTCGCCCGCGTGGTCGTCGAGGTCGCCGGCGCGGATCGCGGCGGCCAGGGCGTCTTCGTCGGGGAAGCCGAGTTGCCCCAGTGCGGCCAGCGGTTCGGCGGAGGTCTCGTCGAGCAGCTCCCGTTCGACGGTGCGCAGCACGTTGGCGGCGACGAGGGCATGGAAATTGACCGACCCAGTGGTGTTGGCCCTGACATCGCCCTCGAGGAATTCGGCGACGGCGGCGACCAGTTCGGCGGCCGTGGGCCGTCCGTTCAGCCCGGTCATGATGCCCCCTCCAGCAGGTCGAGGAGATCCCATTCGGTCTCGCAGACCCGCCGCCCGATCGCCGCGAGCTCGACCGAGCGGGTTTGGCCGCTCAGGTGACGTTCGGCCTGGAACCGGCAGATCACCCCCCAGCGCAGGGTGGCGACCACCAGCCACCAGCGCAGCGCCGCGCGGTCGACGCTGGCGCCACCGGCGTCCTCGTAGGCCGCGACGAAGTCGTCGATGCTGCCCAGACCGCCGGCGGCCATACTGGCCGGGGCACCGAAACGCCAGGCCCGGATGCAGAACCAGGCGAGGTCTTCATAGATTTCGCCGATATGGACCAGCTCCCAGTCCAGCACGGCCGCCAGGTCCGAGCCGTCCACGATCAGGTTGCCCATCCGGAAGTCCCCATGTACCAGCCGCAGGGGTGACGGCGGCGGCCGATGCTCCGTGAGCCACCGGAATGCCCACTCGAATGTCGCTGTGGTGTCGCCCATTTCGTCGAGGCGTTGCCGCCACTGCGCCAGGTCGTCCTGCTGGGCGAGACCGGGAGCGTCGGCTGCGCCGCGATGGATCGCGGCCAGCGCCTGGGCACACTGGCGCAGCAGCTTGGCCCGACCATTGTCATCGAGTTGGCGTTGAATGCGCCGGACGATGGTCTCACCGGTGATCTCGTTGCAGATCAGGAACGGATTGCCCAGTATCTCAACGGAATCAGAGGCGATCAGCACATCGGGCACCGCAGCGCCGGCCGCGGCGGCGGCCTTCTGGACGGCCGCCTCCAACTCCATGCCGGCGTGCACATCGTCGGGCGGCCCGGTGCGCAGGATCAGCGCGCGCCGCTGCGATCCGGTCACTGCGTCGAAGGCCCACGTGGTGCGGCTGGCGCCACCGGTCAGCGCGCGCAGGTTGTCGATTTCGGTGGCCGAACCGAGGAGGGGGCGCAGCAGCCCGGCCAGATCGGCGGATAGCGTCTGGGTGGCCACGTCAGTGGGCCGGCTTGCCGAACTTGAACATCCGTTGGGCCACCCGGCGCATCTGAATCTCCTCGGCTCCCTCGGTGATCCGGTAGCGGCGGTGGTGGCGATAGATGTGCTCGAAAGGCTCATGACGGCTGTAGCCGATGCCGCCGTGCACCTGCATGGCCCGGTCGGCCGCCTCGCACACCAGCCGATTGGCACGGTAGTTGGCCATCGACACCTTGTCGGACACCTCGAGGTGATGGTTGCGATCGAGTTCCCAGGCCGCGTAACGGACCAGCAGCCGAACCATTTGCGCCTCGGTCTGCAGTTCGACCAATGGCCACTGCACCGCCTGGTTGACCGAAAGTGGCTTACCGAACGTCACCCGCCTGCCCGCGTAATCCACCGCGCGGTCGATACAGTACTGGGCGGCGCCAAGGCTGCTGGCCGCTTGTCGAATCCGGTTCTCGTGCAGGAACGTCTGCGCGACTTGCAGCCCGTGATCGAGCTCGCCGAGCACCGCGTCGGCGGGCACTCGCACGTCGCGCAGTTCGACCTCAGCGTGGTCGGTGGGCATATTGAACGTCCACCAGTAGAACGGCACCTCGAAGCCCTTGGTATCGCAGGGGACCAGGAAGGCGGTGATGCCGCGGGCCTGGCCGGGCTCACCGGAGGTGCGGGCGAACACCAGATCGTGGGTGGCTCGGTGGACGCCGGTGTTCCAGCGTTTGGATCCGTTGATCAGCCAGTCCCCCCTTCCCGCACCGTCGCGCACTGCTGTGGTTTCCAGCCAGGTGGCGTCCGAGCCGTGGTCGGGTTCGGTGAGGCCGAACGCCATCGACCGCTTGCCGGTCAGCATCGCCTCGATCCACTCGCTCTTCTGTGCGTCGGTGCCGAACCGGTCCATCATGATGACCTGCGGGAAGTTACCGACGATCGACGATTCGTCCTGAAGGTCGTTGTGCAGTCCAAGCCCCTTGTGTGCCAAGTGCTCCCGGATCACAGCCATGTCCAGATTGCTGCCATCACGGCCGCCGAACTTCGATGGCAGCCCGTAACGCAGCCAGCCCGCCGCATCAGCGCGGCGGCGCATCTCGTCGAGCAGGTCCTCCCATTCCCGGCGCGGGATACCACCGTTCTCGACGTCCGTGCGGGCGAACTCGCGACGCTGGTCGAAATATTGCATGTGCTCACGCTCGAGCGGTTTGATCTCGGCCTCGATGAACGCGTCCATTTCCGCTAGCAGTGCCGGAAGGTGTTCGGGCAGAGTGAAATCCACGTTGATCTCCTTGCGTGTTAGAAACCGTAGAGCGTTTTCTTCCAGATGGTGGACAGGGTCGTGATGGCTTCGCTGTCCGACAGTCGCAGGCCGAGGCCGGCGCTGTCGGGACGCAGGCACACGGTGGTGAACTGCTCGAATAGCAGCGCGATCGCCAGCGCGGTGTGTTCAGGCTGCAGGCCGACCGCGTAGCCCTGTTCCTGGGCGCGTATCACCGATGCGGAGACGATGTCGATACCGAACTGGCGGAACTGATTCTGCAGGCCGGCAAATCGGGGCTCGGTGGCGGCGAGTTGATCCACCGCAACCATGACCCCGATGCTCTGCTTGAACATGTCCCAATAGGCGGTGACGACGGTGACGAAAAACCGGGTGTCGTCTGGGGATTCAGCCAGATGCAGGCGCAGGCCCGACGGCAGCACGACCTCGTGCAGGAAGGAGTCGGCCAGCGCGGCCAGCAGATCCTCTTTGTCGGTGTAGTAGCGATAGAAGACGGCCGGTGACCTACCGGCCGCCGAGGTGATGTCCACCAGCGTGGTTCCGTGAAAGCCTCGCTCGGCGAACAGTTTCCGGGCCGCATCTTCGATCGCCTGCCGGGTTTGACGACCTTTGGAGGTCAGTGCGCGCGGGCCGTCGCTGGCCCCGTCCGCTTTGTGCGAACGGCTGGACGGTTCCATGGTTGGCTCCCGTGTTTGCCGGCGAGAAAACTAAACCTGACGTTACTTTTTGTTCTGATGGTTGGCAAGACCATCACGGTCGGGTCATGCTGCTCGATCTGACGCAACGCTGGTGGATGCGGTTCGAGGTTCCTGGCAACGGTTCTTAACACCGTTGAGTAGGCTTGTCGGGTCGGGGAGGCTCTTGAACAGACTGGAGCTGCGCAAACATACAGCCAACATCGAAGGCCCTTCCCTTGTTACCAGCAGCGAGCACTACATCAGCCCTAAAGCCGCACTTCGAGGACGTTCAGTCCCATTACGACCTCTCCGACGACTTCTTTCAGCTCTTCCTCGACCCGACACGGACGTACAGTTGCGCATTCTTCGAGCACGACGATATGACGCTCCAGGAAGCGCAACTCGCGAAGATCGACTTGTCGCTGAGCAAACTTGGCCTGGAACCCGGAATGACCCTGCTGGACGTCGGCTGCGGTTGGGGTGCCACGATGCGCCGGGCGATCGAGAAATACGACGTCAACGTCGTCGGGCTGACGCTGAGCCGTAACCAGCAGGCACATGTGGAACGAGCCTTCGCCGAGATGGATACCAGCCGGGCCCGCCGGGTCTTGTTACAGGGTTGGGAGCAGTTCACCGAACCGGTGGACCGGATCGTGTCCATCGGGGCCTTCGAACACTTCGGGGCAGATCGCTACGACGCTTTCTTCGATTTTGCTTATGATGTGTTACCCGCAGACGGCGTGATGATGCTGCACACCATCGTGCAGATCCGGCGGGCCGACATGGAGGCCCGTGGGCTGCCCATCACGATGAGCCTGTTGAGATTCTTCAAGTTCCTTTCGGTGGAGATATTTCCCGGGGGCCATCTGCCGACCGCGGACCTGGTTGTGGAGCTTTCCGGAAAAGCTGGCTTCACAACCGATCTCGTGCAACCGCTGCAGCAGCACTACGCCAAGACCCTCGACTTCTGGGCGGCGGCGCTGGAATCGCGCCGGGACGAGGCCATTGCGATCCAGTCCGAAGAGGTCTACGACCGCTACATGAAGTATCTGACGGGGTGCGCGAACCTGTTCCGTGACAGCTACACCGACGTCTGCCAGTTCACTCTGACGAAGTAGCGCGCCGGCCGGCTCAGCACTGGCTCGCGCGCCACTTGTCCAGGGCTCGGCGCTCGCGTTTGGTCGGACGGCCCGCCCCGCGATCGCGGGCTGCCAGCGGCACCGCTGATGCCGGTGGCGGAGCGGGTGTTCGGTCCAGGTAACAGGTGGCGGCATCGACCGCTCCGACCCGCTTCTGGATGACCCGGACTACCTCGACAATCCGCGTTGTGTCGCCCACCCGGGCGCGCACCTCATCACCGGGCGACACCACCGTGGCGGGCTTGGCCACTCGATCGTTGACTCGTACGTGCCCACCCCGGCATGCCGCGGCTGCGTCCGGCCGGGTCTTCGTCAGCCGGACCGCCCATAACCACCGATCCACGCGGGTCGAGTCCATGAAGTCCAGCCGATCCAGATCAGTTCAGGATCCGGTCGCCAGCACGCAGCAGCGCGCTGGGTAGATCGTGACCGATCAACGATCGCGCGACGGCCGCGGCACGGATAGCGGCCTCCAGGTCGATATCGACGTCAATCCCACTGTCGCGCAACAGGTACACGAGGTCCTCGGTGGCGATGTTGCCGCTGGCGCCGGGTGCGAATGGACAACCGCCCAGGCCGCCGACCGACGAGTCGAGCCGCGTGACCCCTGTCGCGACTGCGGCGTATGCGCTAGCCAGTCCGGAGCCGCGGGTGTTGTGGAAGTGCGCACCCAGCGGTAGGTCGCCGATGCGGGGTTTCACCTGGTTCATCAGCGAGGTGACGCGCCCGGGGGTGGTGGTGCCGATGGTGTCGGCGATAGCCAGCCGGTCGACGCCGGATTCGCATGCGGCGTCGACGATGTCGAGCACCCGCTGGACAGGAGTCGGGCCGTCGAACGGGCAGTCCCAGGCGGTGGCGATGATCACCTCGACACTGACGTCGGAGTCGTGGGCGATCGCCACGATGTCCGCGATCTGCGCGGTGGCTTCGGCGCTGCTGCGCCCGACGTTGGCGCGGCTGTGCGCGTCAGCGGCTGATACCACGTATTCGAGCGAGTGCAGACCGGCCGCGATCGCGCGCTTGGCTCCGTTGGGGCTGGCTACCAGTGCAGAGAATTCGATGTCGGGGTAGTCGGCCAAGCGGGCCGCCAACTCCGGCGCGTCAGCCAGGGCGGGAACCTTCGACGGGGAGACGAATGCCGTCGCCTCCACTTCGCGCACCCCCGTGGCGGCGATGGCGTCCAGCAGTTCCAGCTTGGCCGACAACGGAATTGGCTCTTCGATCTGTAAACCGTCGCGCAGGGCGACCTCCCGGATCGTGACGTGTTCCACTGGCCCGCTCACAGCACCCCCTTGGACTCGAGGTCGGCGATCTTCTCGGCCGGCAGGCTCAGCAGGTCGCCGTAGACCTCGGCGTTGTGCTGACCGGGGCGTGATGATCCCGCCGATCGGATGGTGCCCGGCGACTCGGACAGTACCGGGACCACACCCGGACCCTTGACGTTGCGGTCGATGCGCTCGTCCCAGTGATCGGCGATCATGCCCCGTGATACCAGCTGTGGGTCGGTGACGACTTCGGCCACGGTGTTGATCGGACCGCTGATGACGCCGGCCTCACTCAGGGTGCTGATGATGTCGGCGGGCTCGCGGGCCGCCGCCCAGTCGCCGATGATCTTGTCGAGCTCGTCCTGATTGCGGCCGCGGGCAACGTGATTGACGAACCGGTCATCGTCGGCGAGTTCGGGTTGACTCATCGCCGTGCACAACCGGCGGAACACGGTGTCCTGGTTGGCGGCGATCACGACCCAGCTGCCGTCGGCGCTGCGATAGATATTGGACGGCGCGATACCGTCCAGTCGGGTGCCTGACGGGCCGCGGACCACACCGCCGATGTCGTAGTCGGGGATCGTCGACTCCTGCACCGCCAGGCAGGATTCGGTCAGTGCCGCATCGACGATCTGACCCTCACCGGTAACGGTGCGCCGGTACAGCGCGGCCAGCGCGCCCTGCGCGGCGAACATGCCGGCCAGGCTGTCACCGAGCGACAGGGCCAGCCGGGGTGGGGGACCGCCGGGGAAGCCGTTCATATGACGCAGCCCGCTGGCGGCCTCGGCGACCGAAGCGTAACCGGCCTTTTTGGCCTCCGGTCCGGTCTGCCCATAGCCGGACACCCGGACGAGGATGATGCCCCGATTGCGTTCGCGCAGAACGTCGTAACCGAGGCCCCACTTCTCCAGCGTGCCGGGCCGGAAGTTCTCGACGATAACGTCGGACCGCTCGACCAGGTCGAGGAACAGATCGCGGCCCCGGGCTTCGCGCAGGTTGAGGGTGACGGACTTCTTGTTGCGGGCGTGCACCGTCCAGAAGAAGTGGTGGCCGTCCAGCTCGGCCTGCCCCCAGGTGCGCAACGGGTCGGGGGCGCCCGGCGGCTCGATCTTGATCACCTCGGCGCCCATATCGCCCAGCAGCCGGCCCGCGAACGGTCCCGAGATCAGCGTGCCGACCTCGATCACCCGAATGCCGTCCAAAGGCCCGGTCGGCCGTGTCGTTTCTCGGGTCGCTTCGCTACTGCCCTCCGGAGCCATCTAGTCCGCCTTTGCGAAGTCGTGCCGAATCAGCCAGTCGGTGACGATCCCGACCGCCTGGCGCAGCGTCTCGCGCTGGTCTGGCCCGGAGTAGTAGTGGTTGGCGCCGGGGATCTCGTACATCTCCTTGTCAGGATGCCCGATCGCCCCGAACAGCCGCCGAGTGTGGCTGGGCGTGCAGGCGTCATCGGCCAGATTGCCGATCACCAGCGCGGGCACCGCGATGTCCGGGCCGGCCTTCACGGCGTCACCGTTGGCGTCGTCATAACTCCACTGTGACAGCCAGCTCCGCAGTGTGCAGAAACGTGCCAGCCCGACCGGGCTCATGTTGACCACTCGGGGATCGCCGAGGTAGCAGGTGCCAGGCGCGCGCTCGTTGGGGTCGACAGTCGGGTCCAACCAGCGCGGATCAGCCATGGTGCCGTGCACGACAAAGGCGAACTCGTCATCGGGCCTGCCTGACGCCTTCAGCTCGGCGAGCTTTTCTTTGACCCACGTGGTGATCCGCCGGTTCCGGGCAATCTGCGCCGCGTGATAGCGCTCCAGGAATTCCGGGGTGTAGGGCGGCTGGTTAGGGTTATCCGGGTTGTACAGGTCGAGTTCGGGATCCCGCTTGGTCGGGTCGCTTTCGTCGAGGATCGAGGCGTCCATCCACTCGGTCATGGTGCCGTGCCTGCTGATGTGTGCGGCCAGCAGCATGATGCCGTCGGCGGGCAACAGACCGAGCGTGGTCAGATCCGGACCGTCGCCCGACGGGCTTGCGGTGATCGTCGGGTGCTGCGCCTGCTGCTGGTAGAACACCGACAGCGAGCCGCCGCCACTCCACCCGGCCAGGACCACCTTGGAATAGCCAAGCCGGTTCTTGGCGTCCTTGATGCACTCGCCGAGATCCTCGACGACCTTCTCCATCAGCAGTGCCGAGTCCGTGCCGCGGAAGCGGCTGTTGCAATAGATGACGTGATGCCCCGCGCGCGCCAGTGCGTTGATCATCGGCAGGTAGGCGCCACCGCCGATCGGGTGCATGAACACCAGCACGGTATCCGCTTGCGTGGTCGGTTTCAGCAGGTAACTTTCCAGCACGACCAGCTCCGCCACCCCACCGTAGACATCGCGGACGGCCGAATTGTTCTGGTAGGCAATCAGATACGGGATGCGCTCGTAGGTCCGTTTGACCGGAGTGGCCATTAGTGTTGCCCCAGATCGTTGGCCAGAACTTCCGGTGAGGGAACCAACCGCTTGCGGGTGTCGATGGCGATGACCTGCCAATCCACATGGGCGAAGTCGTCGAATTTTCGTCTGGCCCGTTCGCGCGCCTTCTCCGGCGCACCGTGGTGCACGCCCTGCGGGGCGTGGCTGATCAGTCCGGGTGGCATCGGGATGCCGTAGAGGGAACCGCCGTGGAAGAACGCGATCTCGTCGAAGTCCACGTTGCGGTGATACCAGGGCGTGCGTTCGGTGCCGGGCACCGATTCGGCCGGCTTGGGCAGGAAGTTGCAGACGTACACCCCGGTCGCCTCCATGAACAGATGGACCATCGGCGGCAGGTGCACGCTGTCGGAGGTGATGACGTTGTAGTCGTCGATATTGAAGGTGAATGCATAGTTGTCGCCGCGCCAGCCCTCGACGTCGATCGGATTGTGCGGATAGATCAGGGTCGTGGTCTCGACGCCGTCGATTGGCCGGTGATAGAGGCGCACCTCATATTCACCGTCGCGGTGGGGGCCGTCGCCGTCGTCGATGGCGACCGGATCCGGGATGACCGCCTGCGACGGGTCGAAGGGCCAGTGCCGGCCGAGTGGGCCGGCCGGCGGCACCCGGAACTCGTCGGTGGCCTCGATGATCAGCCAGGTGCTTCCCGCTGGGTCTGTCCCCGAGTCGCTACGGTCCTGCCCCGAGGATGGATTTTGCCGCCACGTGCATGCCTTGGGTATGTAGATCCAGTCGCCGACGCGGTAGGAGAGCGGGCCGAACTCGGTTTCCAGAGTTCCGCTGCCCTGATGGACGAAGCAGAGCAGGTCACCGTCGATGTAGCGCACGTAGAACGGCATCTCCGCCTCACGCCGGCTCAACGAGATGCGGCAGTCAGGGTTGCTGAACAGCACCAGCGGCGCACCGGCCGGGTCGGTCATATCGCTCGGTTTGAGCTCGTTGGAGAGCACGTCGAGCGGCCGCAACGGGCCGCTGGCCCGAAATGTGGTGGGATCGTTGCGGCGGTAGATATTGGCCGTCCGGCCGGCGAATCCACCCCGGCCCAACTCGTCGTCTTTGAGGCCGTCCAGGTCGGCGTGCAGCCGCCGTGGAGTCGTGCCTTTGCGCAGGTGAGTGAAGGATTCCATGGAATCTCCCGAGATCGGCGTGGCGGTGCGGGCATGCAGAAAACTAAAAGTGACATTAGTTTTGGTTTGGCCCTCTGACAAGGCCGGAAACACGTATGTGTAACGTGGCGGACTTTCACAGGTTCAAGACGACGTGTTTTACTCAACCTTGAAATCCGAGTGCCGGGGTCATAGAAAGCTGGGTGGGTTTGTGAAGTCCTTGTTTGACAAGGTGCGCGGGTGGCCGCGCCGATTCGCGGTTGCCGCAATCGTGACGGCGGCCCTTCCGGGCCTGATCGGCCTCGTCGGGGGATCCGCAACTGCGGGCGCATTCTCGCGCCCCGGCTTACCAGTGGAATACCTGATGGTTCCGTCGCCCTCGATGGGGCATGACATCAAGATCCAGTTCCAGAGCGGTGGCCCTAACTCTCCTGCGGTCTACCTGCTCGACGGCCTGCGGGCCCAGGACGACTTCAACGGCTGGGACATCAACACCCAGGCGTTCGAGTGGTACTACCAGTCCGGTCTGTCGGTCGTCATGCCGGTCGGTGGCCAGTCCAGCTTCTACGCCGACTGGTACTCGCCGGCTTGCGGCAAGACCGGTTGCCAGACCTATAAGTGGGAGACCTTCCTGACCTCCGAGCTGCCGCAGTGGCTGGCCGCCAATCGGGACGTCAAGCCCACCGGTAGCGCCGTGATCGGTCTGTCGATGGCTGGTTCGGCATCGCTGATCCTGTCGGTCTACCACCCCCAGCAGTTCATCTACGCGGGTTCGATGTCCGGCTTCCTGAACCCCTCCGAGGGTTCGTGGCCGTTCCTGATCAACATCTCGATGGGTGATGCCGGCGGCTTCAAGGCCAATGACATGTGGGGCCCGACGCAGGATCCCAACAGCGGTTGGAAGCGCAACGACCCGATGGTCCAGATTCCGACCATCGTCGCCAATGGCACCCGCATCTGGATCTACTGCGGTAACGGCCAGCCCGATGAGCTGGGTGGCGGCGACCTGCCGGCCACCTTCCTCGAGGGCCTGACTATTCGCACCAACATCACCTTCCGCGACAACTATCTCGCCGCGGGCGGTAAGAACGGTGTGTTCAACTTCCCCGACAACGGCACCCACAACTGGGCCTACTGGGGTCGCGAGCTTCAGGCGATGAAGCCCGACCTGCAGAAGCACCTGGGCGCTGCCTAAACAGTTCAACGAAAAGCGGGTCGCCGGTCTCAGTGCCGGCGGCCCGCTTTTTTCGTTGTTGATGGGCTAGAACCCGCCGGCGACCCGCACCACCGCGCGGCCGGAGTACTTTCCCGCGCGCACGTGGTCGATGACCGCGACGACATCCTTGACGTCGATCTCGTGGGTGACGTCGTCGAGGTGGCGGGGTTTCAGGTCACCGCCCAGTCGTTCCCACAGCGCCCGGCGCGGGCCGATGGGCAGTTGCACCGAGTCGATGCCTAGCAGCGAGACACCGCGCAGGATGAACGGCATCACGGTGGTGCTGAGGCCCGGGCCACCCGTCAGACCGCTGGCTGCGACGGCGCCGCCGTATTTCAGTGTGCTGATCACATCGGCCAGGGTGGCTCCGCCGACACAGTCGACAGCGCCGGCCCAGCGGGTCTTGCCCAGTGGGCGCGGCTTGGCGTCGGGGTCCTCGGGCAGCCGGCCGATAACGTCGGTGGCGCCCAGCGCCTTGAGGTGCTTGGTGGCCTCTGCCTTGCCGGTAGATGCCACCACGTCGTAGCCGGCAGCGGCGAGGATGTCGACGCTGACGGATCCGACGCCGCCGGTCGCGCCGGTCACCACGATCGGACCATCCTGCGGCGTGACGCCGTGAGCGATGAGCGCTTCGACGCTCATCGCGGCGGTGAAGCCGGCTGTGCCGATCGCCGCGCCTTCCCGTGGCGTCAGCGCGCCGAGCGCGACAACTTGGTCGGCGGGCAGCCGGGCGTACTCGGCGTAGCCGCCGTGGTGTCCGGTGCCGATGTCGTAGCCGTGCGCCAAAACCTGGTCGCCGACCGCGAATTCGGGGGATCGGGATTCCACGACTTCACCGGTGAGGTCGATGCCGGGCACGATCGGATACTGCCGGACCACCCCGCCCCGCGGGGTCAACGCCAGCGCGTCCTTGTAGTTGACGCTGGAATAGGCGACCCGGATGGTTACGTCGCCGGGTGGCAGCTCGGCCGCGTCGAGAGTCTCGATCGCAGCGGTGATCTGATCGCCGTCCTGACGTGCCAGCAGTGCTGTGAAGGAATCCATAGCCAAGACGGTAGCCCCCGTCGACGCCACAGCGGCGATCTCTTGGGTAAGACCGGTAAACCCATTGCGTGCGGCGCTCAGCGCGGGAAGCATTGCCCAGCATGCTCATCCATCCCTGGGACGCCGCACGTGATGCCACCGAATGGCGGGACTGGTTGGCGACGACCGACCGGTTCGGCGTGCTCGCGGTCAACAATGTGGACGGCACTGGAGCCCCGCTGCTGCTGCCTACCCACTTCACCCTGGCCGCCGACGAACTGTTGATCCATCTGGCACGGCCCAATCCGGTCTGGCCGCACCTGGAGGCCGCCGTCGAGGTGCGGCTGGCGGTGATCGGTGACTACGCCTACATCCCGACGTACTGGCGGGCCAGGGCCGGCGGTCCTGACGAAGACGGGGTGCCCACCAGTTACTACGCTTCCGTTCAATTCGTTTGCCGTCCAACCATTGTCGACGATCCGCAGGGCAAGGTCGAGATCCTGACGAGCCAGCTCGACGACTTCCAGCCCGAGGGCCGTCATGCCGAAGTCGCCGTCGGGGAAGACCCCTACGGCCGGATGTTGCCGGGCATCCGCGGCGTGCGGCTTGCCGTGGTGCGGGTGGAGGCCAAGTTCAAATACGACGACGCCAATCCCATCGAGCATCGGCAGCGGGTCATCGGCAGTCTTGAGGAGCGCGACCGCGGGCTCGACGCCGGGGCCGCCGCCCAGCAGCGGCGGCGGCTGTCGATGATCGGCGACTGGCGCACCCGTCGCGACCAGTCCTGACCATTGTGCTGGCTTCCGCCGCGTGTCCGCGCGGCCGGCTGAGCCTCAGTCGTCGACAGAGTCGGCAAGGCGGTGCAGCAGGTCGGTGAGGACCAGTTGCTCTGCGGCGGACAGGATGGAAAACAGTTCGTGCGCGGCGGCGGTGTAGGCGGTCGCCCAGGTTTCGGCCTGGCGCCGCCCCGCGGTGGTGGTCTGCAACCGGGTGACCCGGCGATCCGAGTCGTCGGCGAAGCGCTCGACGAGACCCTCGCGGACAAGCGCGTCGATCAGCGTCGATGCGGTGCCTTGGGTGATGCCGACCGCGCGAGCCAGATCGGTGAGGCGCACCGGACCGCAGCGATTCACCTCGAAAAGGACCTTCGAGCGGGGGGTCGATACTCCCTGGTCGCCGAGTCGCTCGTCGAGGGCGCGGACGAGTGTCTTACCGGCGCGGCCGAACGCGTCGGCAAGTTCGACGGCCTGCTGACGGGAATCGGAGTCGCGGGCTGAGCTTGAAATCTGGCGTCACCTCCCAGGGTTGACAGGAGCCTATCGCGCCAGCAATATAGTTTGATATCGAACAATTCGATCTCAACCTATTTCGTGAGAATGGAGTGACTGGCATGCAACGCTTTCCGCTGGCCGGCTACAACGTCCATCGCGTCGGATTCGGCGCCATGCAGCTTCCCGGGCCGGGTGTATTCGGACCGCCGCGCGACCGCGAGCAGGCACTGGCCGTGCTGCGCCGGGCCGTCGATGCCGGCGTCGACCACATCGACACCTCACAGTTCTACGGCCCGGACGTGGCCAATGAGCTGATCCGGGAGGCGTTGCATCCCTATGCCGACACCCTGGCGCTGGTGAGCAAGGTCGGCGCCCGCCGCGACGACCAGGGAGGCTGGCTGCCCGACAACGATCCCCACCGGTTGCGTGCGGGCATCGAGGAGAACCTGCGCACCCTCGGCGTCGACCGGCTGGCCGCGGTCAACCTACGGGTGATGGAGTCCGAACCCGATGCGTTGTTCACCGACCAGCTCGGCGCCATGATCACCGCCCGCGACGAGGGGCTGATCGCCGGGATCGGGCTGAGCAACGTCAGCCACGAGCAACTGCTGCATGCCCTGGAGCTCACCGACGTCGTGTGCGTGCAGAACCCGTTCAACCTCGTGGACCGCACATCGCAGCCCGTGCTCGATGAGTGCATCGCCCGTGATATCGCGTTTGTGCCGTTCTTCCCGCTCGGCTCGGCGTTCCATGAGGTGAACCCGGTGTTGACGCATCACCTCATCGAAGGCGCCGCCAAGCGGCTGGGGTACACCCCGGCGCAGATCGCGCTGGCGTGGACGCTCGGTGTCGCCGACAACGTGCTTCTCATCCCGGGCACGTCGTCGCTGGGGCACCTGGAGGAGAACCTTGCGGTCGCCGACATCGAACTCGACGAGGAAACTCAGCGCGAGCTGACCGCCGTCGCCTGATTACTTCAGCTCGGTCGACGACAGCCCGAGCAGCCGGCGGGCCACCACCAGCTGCTGGATCTGCTGGGTGCCTTCGAAGATGTCGAGGATCTTTGAGTCGCGAGCCCATTTCTCCAGCAGGGTCTGCTCGGAATAGCCTGCCGTTCCGGCCAATTCGACGGTCTTGAGGGTGATGTCGCTGGCCACCCTGGCGGCCTTTGCCTTACCCATCGACGCTTCTTTGGAGTTCGGGATCGCGTTGTCGGCTTGCCACGCTGACCGCACGGTCAAGAGGTAGCCGGCCTCCCAATCGGCCTCCATGCGAAGGAATTCCGCGGCGGCGGCGCTCTGCGCGTGGGCGGGCTTATCGTAGGAGATCTCCACACCAGCTTCGGTGAGTATCGCGCGGAGTTCCTCGAGTGCGGCCCGCGCCACTCCGACGGCCATCGCCGCCACGATCGGCCGGGTGCTGTCGAAGGTCTCCATGACCCCGGCAAAACCCTTCTCGACGTGGATCTCTGGGTCGCCGAGCAGATTCGTTTTCGGGATGCGGGCGTTGTCGAAACGGATCACCGCGGTGTCGGAGGCTTTGATGCCGAGCTTGTGCTCGAGGCGCTCGACGGTGACCCCCGGGTGCTCGCGCGGGACGATGAACGACTTGATGGCCGCGCGGCCCTTGGACTTGTCCAGCGTCGCCCACACCACGATATGGCTGGCCCGGGATCCGGCGGTGACGAAGATCTTCTCACCGTTTATCACGTATTCGTCGCCATCGAGGACCGCAGTAGTGGACACCGCCGCCGAGTCCGAACCGAACGACGGCTCGGTGATCGCCATTGCGGCCCAGACATTTTTGCCCAGGCTCTCCAGCTGCTCGTCGGTCGCCACCCCTGAGATGGCGGCATTGCCTAGGCCTTGGCGGGGGACCGACAGCAGCAGTGCGATATCTCCCCAGGAGATCTCTAGTGCGTTGAGCAACGCGGACATGTTGCCGCCGTTGACATTCCCCTTCGGTCCATCGTCGCTGTCGCGGAAGGCTTCCGTGCCGGCGAATGAAATCGTGTTGGCCTCCGACATCCCCTCGAACAGGGTGGCCAGCGTGTCCAGCTCGACGGGATAGGCATGCTCGGCGACGTCGTACTTGCGTGAGATCGGCCGCAGCATCTCGGCGGCAGCCTGGTGCGCCTTCTCTATCACGGCTTCGAGCTTGCGCGGCATTTCGAGATTGATTGCCATGACGGTCTTTTCCGTTCGTTGAGCGTGAGATTTACAGGACGACGACACCCTCGGCGACGCCGAGGGCCCGCAGGTCGCGGTACCAGCGCTCGACCGGGTGCTCCTTGGTGTAGCCGTGGCCGCCGAGTAACTGCACACCGTCAAGGCCAATCTGCATCCCCTTGTCGGTGCCCAGCTTCTTGGCGAGTGCGGCCTCGCGTGCGAACGGCAGTCCGCGTTCTGCGCGGGCGGCGCCGCGCCAGGTGATCAGCCTCAGGCCATCGAGTTCAATGGCGATATTGGCGCACATGAAGGCGACTGCCTGCCTGCGAGCGACAGGCTCACCGAAGGCCTCGCGTTCCTTCACGTAGGGAATCACGTAGTCGAGCACTGCGTGCGAGGTGCCGACGGCGAGCGCGGCCCAGCCCAAGCGCGACAACGCGATTGCCTCTGAATAGATCCGGGCGTAGTCGGCGTCGGTGCCATCTTCCTCACCCAGGCGTGCCGACAGCGGTACCGAGACCTTGTCCAGCTGCACCCGGCCGAGCGCGGCGGCGCGGATGCCCATGCTGGGATCGGCCTTCACCGACAGCCCCGGTGTGGCGGCCTCGACGATGAACAGTGCCGGCTTGCCGTTGAGTTGTGCTGCGACAATGAACAATTCGGCGTCGGCGGCGGCCGGGACCAGTGATTTGACCCCGTCGAGGCGATAGCCACTGGGGGTGCGCACCGCGGTGGTCTTCAACGCGGTCGGATCGAACAGGGCGTGTGGCTCGGCGATGGCAACACATGCTTGCGGGACGTTGTCGCCGGCGAAGTCATTGAGATAGGTGGCCTGCTGGTCGGCGCTGCCCCAGTGGGTCAGTGCCGATGCGACACCACCGGGCGCCAGGATCGGCAGGGCCAGTCCCATATCGCCGTAGGCCAGCGCCTCGGCCACCAGTGCGTTGGTGATCGTGCTGCGGTGCTCGGCGATACCGTCGAAGTCCTCGGGGACGTTGATCGCGGTGATCCCCAGCTCAGCGGCCTTGGCGATCAGGTCGGGGGGATAGGTCGCTGCGGCGTCGGCGTCGTGAGCGGCCGGACGCAGAATCTCCTCGGCGAATTCATCGACGGTCGCGACGATCATCTTCTGATCGTCATCAGGGGTGAGGTCGAAATAGTCGGCCCCACTGGGGCGTAGGCGGGTGGGCGGCTTGCCGATGCCTTGGATTTTCTTGAACTGCCGAGTGGCTGCACCGGCGGTCGAGAATGCCTGTTTGACGCCGTATTTCACGCCGCGGTTGAGCGGATCGCGCAGGTGGTAGCGGTCCAGGAAGTCCTGGCCGACCAGGGGCGTGATGAGCGCCAGCCCGACATCGGTCATGGACCGCTTGTGTTTGAACTGCCCGACCGCGCTATCGCGGGCCCGGGCGCTCGTTGATGGGGACGGGAGGGTGTTTGTCATTTTTTCATCAGCCTCGTCGACGGTGGGCGGTGCTGGTCAGATGCCGCTGAGCCTATCTTACTCCAAAGTAAGGTAGATCTCGGACCCGTTGTCCATGTTGGGTCTTGTCGGTTAGGTCACAGCTCCGCGTTCGAGGCCGGGTACTAAGTGCCGGCTAGGCGCGCCAGGGTCTCGTCGTGCAGCAGTCCGTTGGTGGCGACGGCGTGCCCGCCGTGCGGGCCGGGCTGCCCGTGGAGGTTGGTGAAAGTGCCGCCGGCCTCGCGCACCAGGATGTCCAGCGGGGCCAGATCCCACAGCTTGACCTCGGGTTCGGCGGCGATGTCGACGGCTCCCTCGGCGACCAGGCAGTAGTTGAAGAAGTCGCCGTAGCCGCGCACCCGCCACACGGCGTCGGTCAACTCGATGAACTGTTCGCGCAGGCCCAGTTCGGCCCAGCCCGACAGGCTGGAAAAGGACAGGCTGGCAGATCCCAGGTCGGCGACTGCTGACACCGATAGTTTGCGGGCCGGCCCGCCGCCGGTACTGGCGAAGGCGCCGAGTCCGCGGCCGGCCCACCAACGCCGGTTCAATGCGGGTGCGCTGACTACACCGACGATCGGCACGCCGTCTTCGAGCAGTGCGATCAGGCTCGCCCACACCGGGACACCGCGCACGAAGTTCTTCGTGCCGTCAATCGGGTCGATCACCCACTGCCTGCCGGCGAAGGCCGCTGTCCCGCCATACTCCTCGCCGAGAACGGCGTCGTCGGGGCGTTGACGGGACAGGATCGCCCGCAGGTTGGCCTCGACGGCCTCGTCAGCGTCGGTGACCGGTGTCAGGTCGGGTTTGGTGTCGATGCGCAGATCCAGCGCCCCGAACCGGTCGAGGGTGATTGCGTCGGCCCGGTTGGCGAGTTCGACTGCCACCGAGAGGTCCGCCTGTACACCGTGGCTGCTCATGGCAGCAGTCCTACCATGGCCGCATGTGGGAATTCGCGGTGATACTGCTGATCGTCGGTGCGCTGGTCCTCGTTGTGGGCCCGCGCTTCATGCGTCGCGGCCCACGGGGCGAGGTGGTGCAGGGCACGCTGCTGGTGACGGGGGTGAGCCCGCGCCCGGACGCCACCGGTGAGCAGTACGTCACGATCAGCGGCGTCATCAACGGTCCCACCGTCAACGAGCACGTGGTTTATACGCGGATGGCGGTCGATGTGAACAGCTGGCCAACCATGGGACAGCTCATTCCGGTTGCGTATTCACCGAAGAATCCGGACAACTGGTCCTTCGCGCCGGCCCAGCCGCCGCAGCCGTACTAAGTCCGCGGCAGCCTCAGTCGGCTTCGGCGAAAAAATGCCCGGCTCATTGAGATCGACGCTGGCGCGGCCGCTTGTCGAACGTGTGCACTTCGGCGTCGATTTCGGCGGAGCGATTCGAGAACGCGGTTGGCGCTCAGGGCCGGGCAGCGATCCCGTGCCGGTGTTGGAGAGGTTTTCTAGGCGCGCGGTGCGTCCACGTGCTGGTCGATGATGCGGTCGATCACCGCGAGCAGCCCCTCGTCGAGTTCGGTCCGTGGCTGGCCGCCGAGCGCGCTGAACAGCGCGTGGTGATAGAGGCCGTCACCGATCAGCTTGATCGTGCGTGCCACGTCACGGTCGCCGAGCGCCTCGGTCAACACGCTCAACCACTGATCGGAGATCGTCTCGATCGCCGCCCGGGCCTGAGGATCGCCGGCCTGCTGCAGCCGGGCGACCGCGACGAGGGTGCGGTCCAGGGGTGTGTTCGCGTAGTGCGATGTGCGGATGTAGTGCCGCGCGGGTCCGTCGGGTGCGTTGCGCATTTTCTCGACATCGTCGGCCGCCAGGGCGATCAACCGATCGCAGAGCGCCTCGGCGAGCTGATCCTTGGCGGGGAAGTGGTAGAGCAGGCCGCCCTTGGACACCCCGGCTCGGGCCGCTACGGCGTCCAGCGTGGCGTGACGCTCTCCATCGACGGCCAGCGCGTCGGCGTAGGCATCAAGAATGCGCTCGCGCGAGGTCGACATTCGCCGAGTTTATCGGTTTCCCACTGTACCGTCTGGACGGTACAGTGGGAGAACTAGAACTAATTGAGGGAAGTGATATCCGTGCGCGCCTATATGGAGCTCTTTCGGGTTCCGGGCGTGGTCAGTGTGACCACCTCACAGCTGTTTGCCCGACTGCCGCTGGGCATGCTGTCGCTGGCGATCCTGCTGCACGTGCAGGCCCAGACCGGGTCGTACGCGGTGGCGGGTGCGGTGGTGGCGTTCACCAGCATCGGCGAGGCGGTGGCGATGCCGATGACGGCCCGCCTGCTCGGCCGGATCGGGATGGCGCCGACCCTGGTGTGGGCCGCCTTGGTCAACGGCATCAGCATGCTGGCGCTGGCGTTCGTCCACGTCCCCACCGCGTACCTCATGGTCTTGGGCTTCCTGATCGGTGCCTCGGTGCCGCCGCTGTTGCCTGCGGTCCGTGCGCTGTACCCGCAGATGGTCCCAGGAACCGGGCTGCGCGCGCTGTTCGCGCTCGATACCACTGCGCAGGAACTCATTTGGGTGATCGGCCCGGTGGCCGCCACATTCCTGGCATCGGCGATATCGACCGCGATCCCGCTGCTGTTCTCCGCGGCGGTCACGGTGGTGGGGACCATCTGGTTCTTGCTCAGTGCTCGCCAGTTCCGGCCGAACATCGTCAACAACAGGGTCGCGTTCGGCAAGGTCCTGGCCAACCAGGCCGTGATCCTGGCCATGGTCGCCAGCCTTGCACTGGTCGCGTCGTTCACGGCACTGGAAGTCGGCGTGCTCGCCCTGTTCGGCAACCACAACCTCTCCGCCGGTATTGCGCTCGCGGCGACCGGCGTCGGCTCGCTACTCGGCGGCGTGTTGTTCGGGCATCGCCACCTGGGCGTGCGCGGCTTGGCCCTGGCGATGGCGGTCGTCGCCGCAGGCACGGCACTGTTCGGGCTGGTTGATGGGTACGGACTGCAACTCGCCGCCTTGTTCGTGTCCGGGCTCGGCTTCGCGCCCGCGCTGGCCGCGCTCTACGTGATGGTGTCGCACGAGATCGCTGACCACTCCACCGCCGAGGCGTTCGGATGGCTCAACAGCGGCGCCCTTGTTGGCGGCGCGCTGGGCACCGCGATCGGTGGCGTGGTCGCCGATAGCTACAGTCCGTTCGCGGTCGTCATGGTCTCGGCCGCCTTGGCCCTGGCCGCCGCATCCACGCCGCTCATCGCACGCACGGCTGGTCCCGTTAGTGGTCTGTCTCGTGAGCCGGTGACCTGCGAGGTCTGATCGCTAGCCGTGGCCGATCCGCAATAGCTCGGCGACGTTGGCGACCTTCACCCGCGGCCGGCCGTGCGGTTCGCCGGCGGTGCGTTCGTAGGCGTCGATGGCCTGCCAGTGGTCGTCGGTCACCAGCTTCGGCTGCCGGTCCACCAGCCACCGGACCAACTCGTCGGCGTAGTCCGGTCCGACCTCGGCCAGCTGCGCGCCTTCGAGGTCAGCCAGCAGGGTGTCGACGGTGTCCTGGGAGTCCTTCTTGTTGGTGCCGATGATTCCCGACGGGCCTCGCTTGATCCAGCCCACGACGTATTCGTTGGTGCTGCCGGCGATGCGGCCGTCCTCGTGCGGGATGGTGCCGGCACCTTCGTCGAATGGCAGGCCAGGCACCGGGACGCCCTTGTAGCCGACCGCGCGCACCACAAGTTGGACGGGCAGCGCCTCGCGCTCGCCGGTGTCCTTGGCGACGACTCGCCCGCTCTCGTCGGAGACCAGCTCGTTGCGGCCGAGCACGATCTCTTCCACCCGCTGGTCGCCGTGGATCTCGATCGGCGACGTCCGGAAGCGGAACACGATGCGACGGTGCCCGGCGGTGTGCTCCCGCTCGGCGTAATCGCGCAGCACCTTGATGTTGGCCTTGGCGATCTTGCCCGCCGCTTCGGCATCCTCGTCGGTGATGTCGGCGAGATCCGCCGGATCAATCACCACGTCGACGCCCTCGAGCTCACCGAGCTCGCGCATCTCCAGCGTCGTGATGGCGGACTGCAACGGACCGCGGCGACCCAGAATGATCACCTCCTCGACACCCCGGTCGTGCAGTGATTGCAGCGCGTGGTCGGCGATGTCGGTGTTGGCCAGCGCGTCAGGATCGGTCACCAGGATGCGGGCGACGTCGATGGCGACGTTGCCGTTGCCGACCACGACGGCCCGGCCGCTGGTGATGTCGGGGGCCATCTCCTCGAAATGCGGGTGCGCGTTGTACCAGCCGACAAAGTCGACGGCGGCCACGCTGCCGGGCAGCTCCTCGCCCGGGATGCGCAGCGCACGGTCGGACTGCGCGCCGACCGCATAGACCACTGCGTCGTAGCGCTCGGTCAACTCGGCGGCCTGGACGTCCCTGCCGACGGTGATGTTTCCGAAGAAGCGGAACCGCGGATCGTTCGACGTCTTCTCGAAGGTCTTGCTGATCGACTTGATCTTCGGATGGTCGGGCGCGACCCCGGAGCGCACCAGCCCCCACGGGGTGGGCAGCATCTCGAGCATGTCGACGCGAACATCCGGTCCACCGGCGCCGACAGAGCCGTCGGCGAACCTCAGCAGCGACGCCGCCGCGAAGTATCCCGAGGGGCCAGCACCGACGATCGCGACATAGTAAGGACGCATTCTCGCGCTTTCTGTCCGGACTCGGCTGCGCGCAAGGGGCTGTCGCGTCGTAGTCGAGAAGCACCGCGATGGGCTGCGCGGCGCACAATCCTGGTTACGAAAGTGATGTTAGACGCGCGATCGGCACAACCACCCCAGAAGGCCCAGCAGCCGCTGTGGATCACAACGTGTCGCGACGCCGGTACCCTGAGGACCCGTGGACCTCGATCGTCAGTCAGATATCGCCGCCCTCGATTCCACCTTGACGACGGTGGAACGAGTGCTCGACGTCGATGGTCTGCGCGCCAAGATCGAGAAGCTCGAGCACGAGGCCGCCGATCCGAATCTGTGGAACGACCAGAGCCATGCTCAACGCGTCACCAGCGAGCTGTCCCATGCTCAGGGGGAGCTGCGCCGGGTCGAAGGCTTGCGGGGCCGTCTCGACGACCTGCCGGTGCTCTACGAGATGGCTGCCGAGGAAGAAGGTGACGGCGCCGCGGACGCCCTCGCCGAAGCTGACGCCGAGCTGAAGTTACTGCAGACCGACATCGAAGCGCTGGAGGTCCGGACCCTGCTGTCCGGTGAGTACGACGAGCGCGAGGCGCTGGTGACCATCCGCTCTGGCGCCGGTGGTGTGGACGCCGCGGACTGGGCCGAGATGCTGATGCGGATGTACATCCGCTGGGCCGAGCAGCACAAATACCCGGTGGAGGTCTTCGACACCTCCTACGCCGAAGAGGCCGGCATCAAGAGTGCGACGTTCGCGGTGCACGCGCCGTACGCGTACGGCACGCTGTCGGTCGAACAGGGCACCCACCGGCTGGTGCGGATCAGCCCGTTCGACAACCAGAACCGCCGCCAGACGTCGTTCGCCGACGTGGAGGTGCTTCCGGTGACCGAGACCACCGATCACATCGACGTTCCCGAGCAGGATGTACGCGTGGACGTCTACCGCTCCAGCGGCCCCGGCGGTCAGTCGGTCAACACCACCGACTCGGCGGTCCGACTCACGCACATCCCCACCGGCATCGTCGTCACCTGTCAGAACGAGAAGTCGCAGCTGCAGAACAAGGTGTCTGCGATGCGCGTGCTGCAGGCCAAGCTCCTGGAACGCAAACGCCGGGAGGAACGCGCCGAGATGGACGCACTCAAGGGCGACGGCGGCAGCTCCTGGGGCAATCAGATGCGCTCCTACGTTCTGCACCCCTACCAAATGGTCAAGGATCTGCGCACCGAATACGAGGTGGGCAGTCCTTCGGCGGTCCTGGATGGGGACATCGACGGATTCCTGGAGGCAGGGATCCGGTGGCGTAACCGACGAGATGACGAAGACGACTAGCTACCTGGCGTTCCCGTTCGCCGATCGCTGGCATGACTTCTGGCATGGCACGATCGGCGAGTGGATCCTGACCAGGGGTCTGCGGATCACGCTGCTGGTCCTCGGCGGCCTGCTGGCTGCCCGGTTCATCAACTGGTTGGCACAGAAGATCTCCCGGCGCATCGATGCCGACTTTCGGGAGAGCGACGCACTGGTCCGCTCGGAAAGCGCCAAGCACCGCCAGGCCGTGGCGTCGGTCATCTCCTATGTGGCGATCGCGCTGCTGGCGGTGATGGTCGTCGTCGAAGCCACCGATGTGCTCGAGGTTCCGGTCAGCTCGCTGGTCGCACCCGCGGCTGTTCTGGGTGCGGCGCTGGGCTTCGGCGCCCAGCGCATCGTCCAGGACCTGCTGTCTGGTTTCTTCATCATCACCGAAAAGCAGTACGGGTTCGGTGATCTGGTGTCGCTGACGGTGGCCGGCATCGCCAAGGAGGCGACGGGCACCGTCGAGGACGTCACGCTGCGGGTGACCAAGCTCCGATCGTCGGAAGGCGAAGTGCTCACCATCCCCAACGGGCAGATCGTCAAGACCCAGAACTTGTCCAAGGATTGGGCGCGAGCCGTCATCGACATCCCGGTGCCGACCACCGCAGACCTCAACCGAGTCAATGACGTGCTGCACGGGGTATCGGAAAAGGCGATCGCCGATCCTGGGCTGAAGGACCTGCTTCTGGACGCCCCGCAGCTGATGGGAGTGGAAAGTATTGAACTCGACACCGTCAACCTGCGCATGGTGGCGCGCACGCTGCCCGGTAAGCAGTTCGAGGTCGGCCGCAAACTTCGTGTCCTGGTGATCGCCGCGTTGATGCGGGCGGGTATCGCCAGCCCGTCCGACGGTTCGCCGATGGTCGAGGCCATCGTGCACCCGGCCACCGCAGGCGGTGCCGAACAGACCCAGGGCCCGGTGACGCCGAAGTGAGGTTGATCCCGACTCGGCGAGAAGGCCGCGGCTGGCCGCAGTACATCCTGTGGGGGCGCGTCCGTACGTCCACCGCAGCCCTGCTTGCCTCGTTCATCGCCGTCTGGTGGCTGTATGCGACCTACCAGCCCGCGCCGCCAGCCCCGGAACCGGCCAACCAGGTCGTCCCGCCGGGCTTCATTCCCGATCCGTCGTATACGTGGGTGCCGCGTACCGAGGTTCGGCAGCCGGTCACGACCACCACCACGACGACGACGACCCCGACGACCACCACGACGACGGAGACGACCGAGCCGACCACATCGGAGACGTCTCCAACATCGCCCACGTCCCCGACCTCGCCGACAACGACCACGTCGGTCGCGCCGCCGCCGTTCCAAGCACCTGGACTACCGACGCCGACACCCACGTCGGTTCCATCGCCGGCGCCGGTGCCGGGGCAGGGGCCGATGGTCACGCCAGCGGCTCCCACGCAGTAATCGGCCGGACGGCTACACTGGCGTGCCGTGATGATCACCCTCGACCATGTCAGTAAGCAGTACAAGTCGTCGGCGCGGCCTGCCCTCGACAATGTCAGCGTCAAGATCGACAAGGGTGAGTTCGTCTTCCTCATCGGCCCGTCGGGCTCGGGCAAGTCGACGTTCATGCAGCTGCTGCTGGCCGAGGAGACGCCCACCTCCGGTGAGCTCCAGGTGTCGAAGTTTCACGTCAACAAGCTCTCGGGTCGGCATATCCCCAAGCTGCGACAGGTGATCGGCTGCGTGTTCCAGGACTTCCGGCTGCTACAGCAGAAGACCGTGTTCGAGAACGTGGCCTTCGCGCTCGAGGTGATTGGCAAGAAACCAGACACCATCAACCGGGTGGTTCCCGAAGTGCTCGAGATGGTGGGTCTGTCGGGCAAGGCCAACCGGCTGCCCGCTGAGCTGTCCGGCGGCGAGCAGCAGCGGGTGGCGATCGCGCGGGCCTTCGTCAACCGCCCACTGGTGCTGCTGGCTGACGAGCCCACCGGCAACTTGGACCCGGAAACCAGCAAGGACATCATGGATCTGCTCGAACGGATCAACCGGACGGGCACCACCGTCGTGATGGCCACCCACGACCACCACATCGTCGACTCCATGCGGCAGCGTGTGGTGGAGCTGTCCCTGGGCAGGCTCGTCCGCGATGAGAAGCGTGGTATCTACGGAATGGATCGTTAAGTGCGCTTCGGCTTCCTGATCAACGAGGTCTTCACCGGACTTCGCCGCAACGTCACCATGACCGTGGCGATGATCCTGACCACGGCGATCTCGCTCGGCTTGTTCGGCGGCGGTCTGCTGGTTCTACGCATGGCCGAGCAGTCGCGCCACATCTATCTCGACCGCGTCGAGAGCCAGGTGTTTTTGACCGACGACATCTCGTCCAACGATCAGACCTGCGACGGCGACCTCTGTAAGGCGTTGCGCGCCAAGATCGAGGCCCGCAACGACGTCAAGTCGGTGCGGTTCCTCAATCAAACGGACGCCTACAACTTCGCACTGGTGAAGCTCCCGCAACTCGCAAAAGACGCCACGAAGGACAAGTTCCCGGCATCGTTCATCGTCAAGCTCGACGATCCGGACAAGCATGAAGATTTCGACAAGGCGATGCAGGGCCAGCCCGGCGTGCGCGGCATCCTCAATCAGAAGGACCTGATCGATCGACTGTTCGCTGTGCTCGACGCGATGTCGAAGGTCACGTTCGCGATCGCGGTGGTGCAGGCAGTCGGCGCGGTTCTGTTGATCGCCAACATGGTTCAAGTGGCGGCCTACACCAGGCGTACCGAGATCGGCATCATGCGGATGGTGGGTGCGACGCGCTGGTACACCCAGCTGCCGTTCCTGTTGGAGGCCATGCTGGCCGCGTTCATCGGTGTCGTCATCGCAGTGGTCGGGCTGGTCCTGGTGCAGGCGTTTTTCTTGGATGACGCCCTCAAGCAGTTCTATACGGCGAATCTGGTCGCCCGCGTCGATTGGCGAGATATCGCCGTGTATGTCGCGCCGTGGATGACCGGTGTCGGTCTGGCGATGTCGGGTCTCACTGCCTACGTCACGCTGCGCCTATATGTGCGGAAATAGCCGTGGCCAAGAAAGCTGACCGCAAACCGGATCGGACGATCGTCGCCACCAATCGCAAGGCACGGCACAACTATTCGATCCTCGACACCTACGAGGCCGGCGTGGTGTTGCAGGGCACCGAGGTCAAGAGCCTGCGTGAAGGTCATGCGTCACTGGCCGACGCGTTCGCGACCGTCGACGACGGCGAGATCTGGCTGCGCAACCTGCACATCCCGGAGTATCACCACGGCACGTGGACCAACCACGCGCCGCGGCGCAATCGCAAGCTGCTGCTGCACCGCAGCCAGATCGACACGTTGGTGGGCAAGATCCGGGACGGCAACCTGACGTTGGTGCCGCTGTCGCTGTACTTCACCGACGGCAAGGTCAAGGTCGAGTTGGCGTTGGCACGCGGTAAGCAGGCACACGACAAGCGGCAAGACCTGGCCCGCCGCGACGCGGAGCGTGAGGTGATCCGGGAGCTCGGCCGCCGGGCCAAGGGCAAGTTCTGATCGGGGTCCTGCTCGCGCTGGCATCCGCAATCGGCTACGGCGTCAGCGATTTCGTCGGGGGCATCGCGTCGCGGCGGGTGGCCGCCCTGCGCGTCGTACTGGTCTCTTACCCGCTGGCGATGGTCCTGCTCGGCATCCTGGCCGTCGTCGTCGGCGGCACGATCTCCACCCCGGCGGTGGTGTGGGGTGCGCTGTGCGGAATCAGCCAGGCGTTCGGCGTGTGGTGGTTCTACGCCGCGCTCGGTTCCGGCCCGATCTCGGTGGTCTCGCCGTTGACGGCGGTGCTCGTGGCCGGCGTCCCGGTGAGCGTAGGACTGGCGTTGGGGGAGCGGCCCGGCCTGATCGCCGGAATCGGCACCATGCTGGCGCTACTCGCGGTCGTCTTGGTCAGCCGCGAGGCCACCGACGAGGACGTGCGTCCGCACCGGTTCACCGCGACGGTCGCTTGGCTGACCGTCGGCTCGGGTCTGGCGTTCGGACTCAACTTCGTGCTGATCCACCAGGCCCCGGTCGATGCCCACCTCTGGCCGTTGTTCTTCGCGCGGGTGTCGGCGACGGCGGTCGTGCTCCTGGTGGCCGCGTTCACCGGGAACTTCCATGCGCCGCGCGGCTTTCCACTGACGATGGCGGTGGCGGCGGCGCTGTTGGACACCGGCGCCAACGTGGCGATGCTGCTGGCGTTGCAGGCCTCGATGCTGTCACTGGCCAGTGTGCTGATGTCGCTCTATCCGGCGGCGACGGTGCTGCTGGCCATCGTGGTGCTGCGTGAGCGTGTCACTCGCTGGCAGGTGCTCGGCATGGTGCTGGCACTGGTGGCCGTGGGGATGATCTCGATCCGCTAGCGAAAGAATCGCAGCTGTAGACAATTTCGCGGGCGTAGATCACGATCAGCACGTGTTGTCGAAGCCCCGCGGAGTGCTTGCCGTGTCGTTGGTCGCGCTGATGGTGGCCGGGTGCAGTGATCCCGAGACGCCGCCGACGGCGGAACCCGAGTCAACGGCATCGGCGGTCATCGCCTCACCAGGACGCGCCACGCTGAACCAGTACCTGGATCAGGACATTGAGTGGAGCACCTGTCCCGAGCGCCCCGATGCCCAATGCGGATCGATCACCGTTCCGATCGACTACGCCAATCCCGACGATGCGTCGATCGCAATGCCTGTCATCCGGGTACCGGCAACCGACCCCAACAGCCGACTCGGCGTGCTCACGTTCCCGCCAGGCGGACCCGGGTCATCCGGCTTCGACCACGTCCTGAACTCTGCCGACGATCCGGCGATGATGCGTCTCGGTGAGCGTTACGACCTGATCGGATGGGATCCCCGCGGCTTCGGTCGCTCAGCGGCAATCCAGTGTCTGTCCGATGACGAGATGGACGACTATCTCGCTACCGATTTCGTGCCGACTGACGACGCGGGCGTCGACCGGGTGATCGCGGCTCACCGTGAATTCGCCGACGGCTGCGCACGCAACGCGGGCCAACTGCTCGGCTTCGTCGGCCCGGAAGTTGTCGTCAAAGACATGGACATCCTTCGATCGGCACTCGGTGAGGAACGCCTCAACATCCTGGGCATCTCGTACGGCACGTCCTTGGCCCAGCATTACGCCCAACAATTCGGCGACCGGCTCGGCAGAATGGTGCTGGATTCGGTTGACAACCCGGCAACGGATGCTGGCGTCGACTCTTATGATGACGACGCCAATGCGACTGATCCCCAAGCTGATTCCGACCCGGGGTTCTCCAGCGAGATCGATGACCCCGACAAAATTGTCACTATGATTCTCGCCAGATGCACTGAGCAGGAAGACTGCGCACTCGGACAAGATCATGATGCCGCCCAAGCCGCACTCAGTGCTCTGATCGACAAGGTCACCGCAAAACCGATCCCGCTGCCCGATGGCCGCCAGCTGGGGATCAGCATGCTGCTGACCGCGGCCTTCCAGGCGACGTATGCCGAAGAAGAATGGCCCGACCTCACCCGCGGAATAGCCGACGCCCTCAACGGCGACGACGGAACCAAGCTGGCTTCACTCGCCGACTACTTCGACGGTCGAGATTCCTCAGGCCACTATAACCACAAGCGCGACTACTTCTGGTCGGTGCTGTGTCTAGCGGGTGATCCTAGCGCCTACCGGAAGAGGTCGGACCAGGAAATCACGGCACATCTGAATCGCGATGCCAGCCAGAGTGCTTCTCGTTCACCACTGTTCGGCGCGTTCGACGCCTACAGCAAGTCCGTCTGCAGTTTCTGGCCGCTACCCCCGACGGTCGCTCCCGCACCCATCGTCCTCGACAACCTTCCGCCGATCCTGCTGGTCAACAACACCGGTGATCCGGCCACGCCCGCCGCAGACGCTCAGGTGGTGGCCGACGCGCTGAAGGGCTCGGTTCTGGTGCTCAGTCAGCGTGACGACCACGATGCCTTCGGGCACGGCTCGCAGTGCATCGACGATATCGTCGTGAACTACTTCTTCGAGGGAACACTGCCGCCCCCCGGCACCCGGTGCGGCTGAGATCAGCGCAGCGGCTCGCTGGGCACGTCGTAGCGCTCCTGGTAGGCGCTGACCTTCTCGCGCAGCTCGGCGGCATTCAGTCCGGTATCAGCCCAGGTGTAGCGGTTACCGCCGCCGTCACCCGGATTGGCCGAAAGGTGTTCGCGCATGCGCTGTTCGGCGACCGGTGTCAGTTCCCGGCCTAATCGGTCATAGATAGTGCTGATCGTGTCGAACGGATCGCGCATGAAGTCGGCGAACCGCACATTGATGATCCGGTCGGGTCCGATCACCCCGTCGTCGATCATCTGCATCGACCGCTCGAGCCCTAACAGGATCTCATCACTGCACAACCCGGCGGCACGCTGAACGGATGCACCGTCGCTGGCCAGCTTCTGCAGGTGAGCGATCAGCGCGCTGATCGAAGAGATCACCACCAGCGGATCACGATGTGTCTGAACCAGAATCGCGTCGGGATACTCGGCGACGAGCTTGTCGAGCTGCCAGAGGTGAGCCGGAGTCTTCAGCAGCCACTGGCCGGGTACACCGGATTGCAGGTGCTGGAGGAACTTGTGGTGATAACGGTAGGCGGCGGTGTGATCTGCTTCGTGCATCAACCAGTGGGCGTAGTTGGGCAGTCGGTACTGCGTGCTGTAGATCATGCTGCAGAACGTTCCCGCGGTGATTCGCACGCACTCTTGGCCGAAGCGCGCACTCATCGGATGCCACTTCATGAACCCGGGCATCAGCTGTTCGGTCATCTCCAGCTGTGCCTGGATCTCGTCGATCCGCGGATCGGTCGCATAGGTCTCGGGCTGGGGGACCGGGAACGGTCGGTCGACCTCCCAGGTCAGAGGAGCCCGCAGATCGGGGTCCTCGGCGAGCAGGTCGTAGAGGATCGTGGTGCCGGTGCGCGGCTGGCCCATGATGATGATCGGCCGCTCGATCCGCTCGTCAGCCACCTCGGGATGGTCCTTGCGCCAGCCGGTGATCTGCAGGCGATTACGCAGCGGCACCAGGATGTCGGCGGCGGCGACTTCGGTGCCCAACGGCGACAGATCGGCCTCGGCGACGAAGTCGTCGACCAGTCGGTCCAGGTTGTCGCGCCAGCCGTCGTCGTCGCCGAAGTCGTCGCATCCGGCGAGTTCACATGCCTGTTCGATCATCTTGTCCGGATCGAGCCGGGCTGCCACCGCACTGGTCATCGCTGACACTCCTTTTCCAGTAGGCGAACTGAAACATCGGGTGCGTTCGGGTTGTCCAGCCACCGGACGATCACGAAGCCGCGTCCGCGTCCGCCGGTGTCCAGCCAGTAGCCGTCGCCGATGTCCTCGGCGCCGATCGTCAGGCGGACATTGCCGTCCGGGTCGGCGGCCACACCCTTGTTGGTCACCGAGCTGGTGCGTACCCGCGGTTCGAGGCATTCGTGCCAGATGCTCTCCAGAGTGACTGACCAATACCGGGTTTCGGGCGGTTGGAAGGTCAGTTGCAGGCTCTGGTGTGGCTCGAGGTCGAACATGCCGAGCATGTAGAGGTTGTCGGGAGTGGTGTTCTCGCCCCCCAGGTTCTCCGCACCTGACGTGATGAGGATGTTGGGGGAGTCCAGCAGGTCGGGCCGCACGGTGCGGTGCAAGGTGGTGAGCTTGACGATGGTCCAGCCCATCGCGGTGAGCTGGCCGGCCAGCGCCTCATCGGTGAGCGCCGCGGGTGGCGGTGCCTGGCCGAGTAGCGAGATATGAAGTTGCACAGGGATTTCAGTGGTTGGATCGCCCACGTAATCGCGCACCACGATCGAGGTGGCGTCGTCGGGGATCTCGATCCACTGGGCGCCGGCCAGGTCGCTGTCGGCCGGGCGGGCGGCGGAGAAGACGACGTTGAACCGCCCGCCGTCGTCGAGGACCAGATCACGATCGGACAGGTAATTGCTCATCCGGCGCGGGTTCATTCCGGTGCCGGCCAAGACCTGTAGGCCCAGATAGGCCGACGTACCCCTGGTGCCGGTCACGCGGTAGGCCCGGTCGCCGCTGATCATGGCCAGCGGGTAGGAGCCGTGCGGATTGGGTCCGCCGACGAGGCGGACCGGGGTGCTCATGTCGACGAAATGCGGGTGGTCGGGGTCGACGTCCACCGACAATTCGGTGCACAGTGCGCTCACGCGGTTGAGCACGCGCAGCCCCTCGAGCAGCTCGCGTTCGTCGCGGGCGTCTTCGGTGATCTGGCTGGTCAGGTCGTCGAGGACCTTGCGGACGAATCCCCAGGCCTCTAGCGACTTTTCGCCACTCATGCGCTCCTCATTCCTTGATTGGGCACGTGGCCATGGAGTTGACCGCGCGGGAGATCCGATCGGACAGCGATCCGCCATCCCGTAGCCAGTCGTCGATGGAGATCCGGACTGACGCCATTGCCAGGGCACCGATCAGCCGCGGGCGCGGGTCGTCGACGACCAGGTCGGGGAGCCGGGGCGCGATCACCTCGGCGATCGCGGTCTCGAAATTCAGGTAGCACAGCAGTGTCCAGGCGCGCAGGCTCAGTGAGTCGCGGGTCTGGCGCTCGATCTCGGCGATGTTCTGCTCGACGAGGGCGAAGCCGGGAGTGAGCTCCGCGAAGGCCGCGGTGAGGGCCTCGTTGACGGATAGTTCGGGGGGCTGGCGGCGCAGTGCGTCGGTGATCGCGGCGATCCAGGTAGCGGTGAAGCCCTCGGCGACGGCGTATTCCTTGGACTCGAAGTACCGGAAGAACGTCGCGCGGGCGACGTCGGCCGCTTCAGCGATCTGGTCGGCGGTGGTGGCACTCAGCCCGTTTTGGGTGACCAGCTGGGCGGCCGCGGTGGCGATGCGCTCACGTGTTCGCTGCCGCTTCCGGACCCGCAGACTGTCAGACACCGTCTCACTCTAGACAGAGTCTCATTTTGTTGAGGCGCTTTTGCGCAGCTCGGCGAGCAATCTGGCCGAGCCTGGATTAATGCACTTCAGTCCGCGGTTAGCAGTCGCGTACCATGGGATGTCCGGCCGTACCTCGGCCGGGGTGCGAGGGGCTGAACGGTTTCGACTTCGCGCATCGAATCAAGGGAAGCGTGCCGGTGCAGGCAAAGACCACCGTAAGCGTCGTTGCAACCAATTAAGCGCCGATTCCAATCAGCGCGACTACGCTCTCGCTGCCTAAGCGATAGCTGGTCCGTCAGACCGGGAGAGCCCTCGACCCGGACCCTGGCGTCATCTAGAGGGACAAACCGTTAAGTCCGGTCGCGGGACTCAGCGGGACATCAAACAGCGACTGGGATCGTCATCCTGACTTGTTCGCGTGAGCAGGAGATCCAAGTAGAGACATAGCGGACTGCGCACGGAGAAGCCTTGAGGGAATGCCGTAGGACCCGGGTTCAATTCCCGGCAGCTCCACAACTAAATAGCAGGTCAGAGGGCCAAATCTGACCACGCAGAGGCCACGTCAGCACAAAGTCAGCACATGTTGCGGCTAGGATGCCCGGCGTGGCCTTTGTTCGTGAGCGACCCAAGAGGGACGGCACAGTCGTCTACGCCGTGACCTACCGCATCGGCGGACGGGCGGGGCGGCAGTCTCAAACGTCATTCCCGGACAAGAAGCAGGCCGACCGGTTCTGCGCTTTCGTTGACGCGTTTGGGCCTGTCGAGGCGTTGGCAAAGGCCGGTATCTCGGACACCAAACCGGCCATGTCGAAGTTGACTGTGACCGAATACCTGACGCAGCACATCGCCAGCCTGTCCGGTGTCGAACGTAAGACGGTTACCGAATACAACCGGTACCTGAACAACGACATCGGGCCGGCGTTCGGCGTGGTGCCGCTGGACAAGCTGACCCGTGCCGACGTAGCCGCGTGGGTCAACGCGATGGCTGAGGCCGGGGCCAAGACGGGCACGATGCAGAACAAGCACGGCTTTCTGTCCGGTGCGCTGAAACAGGCTGTCAAGGATGGGCTTCTAACTGCCAACCCGTGCGACGGTGTGAAGCTGCCGCGCACCGAGGAGCGCGAAACCGTGTTCCTGACCAAGGACGAATTTCAGCTTCTGAGAGCGGCATTCTCTGAGCACTACCAGCCGCTGGTGCAATTCCTCGTTGCGTCAGGCTGTCGGTTCAACGAGGCCACGGCGCTCAAGCCGTCCGACGTTGACCGAACTCGCAACACGGTGCGGATCGCCCGTGCATGGAAACAGGACGGCACCCGCTACACGATGGGGCCACCGAAAACGCAGAAGTCGAATCGGACGATCAACGTGCCTAAGGCCGTGCTTGACGGATTGAACTACTCGCACGAGTGGCTGTTCTCCACTACTAAGGGCGAACCGATCCGGCTGTCGTCGTGGCGCACGAACGTTTGGAACAAGTCACGCGCCAAGGCGCAGGAGACGGACCCGCAGAACGCGGATAAGCCCGTGCTGGTGAAGTCTCCGACGCCGCACGATCTGCGTCATACGTGTGCTAGCTGGATGATCCAGGCCGGTGTGCCGCTGCCAGTGATCCAGGCGCACCTTGGGCACGAGTCCATCACAACGACGGTGGACAGGTACGGGCATCTGGACCGGAGTAGCCACGAGGCTGCGTCGGAGGCGATAGCGCAGATGCTTACGTGACAATTTTGTCCAATTCTCTGGACCTCCCAGGTCCGTAATCCACAGGTAGACCGCATTTTCTGTGCGGGCATTCAACGTGGAGGCGCTGCCGCGACCTATTCTAATGTTTGGGAAACGAGACTCAATGAGGAAATGTGTCTCTCAGAGGCACCGGGGTGAACCGCCCTCTGAACGGCACGAATCGCGTGCCGTACCTGCATTCACCAGATAGAACCATGCAGCATGTCAAAGCCCATCCTCTTGGGATACGAACAAACCTCTGAACTCACCGGCATTCCCATTAACACTTTGAAGGACTACCGCGCTAAGGGTAAGGGTCCACTCTCTGCGGTCATTTGCGGGCATGTGAAATACACCCGCGAAGATATCGACGCTTGGATTGCTGAACAATTCGAGCGGTCTGGTAAGGGAGGTAAGGCTGCCGCCGAGCTTGTATTCACTCCATTGGGTAGGCGCTCTAGGGTTAACGCCGCTTAGCTCAGGTTAACGCTACTAAGAAAAGAGGTGGAAATGGATAATAAACCGAATATCTCGACTCAAGAGTTCTTTTTGAACTCCGGTAGCGAGCAGTTGCTAAAGATTCACCAATTTGCGCGTGCCCGCTACGTGGCACCGTGGGCGGTGTTCTTCGGGGTGCTGCTGCGGGTCGCGGCGAGTGTGCCGCCGCATGTGCAGTTACCGCCGGTGGTTGGGCGTCCTGCGAGCTTGAACCTACTTTGTGCCTTCGTGGGGAAATCCGGTGCAGGTAAGGGCAACACCACGGGTGTAGCGCGTGAGGCATGGCCGACCGATGTTCTGGAGCTACCTATCGGGTCGGGTCAGGGAATCGCGGCGCAGTTTGCCAGTGATCCTGATTCGGCGGTTATTTTCGATATTCCAGAGATAGACATATTGACCGGTCACGCCGGTCAGCACGGCAGTATCTTGTTGGCGACGATCAAGAGTTTCGCTATGGGTGAGCAGATAGGCCAAACGAATGCTACGCGGGACGCCCGCCGTATTGTTGATGCGCACACCTACCGGGGGTGCTTGTCGGTGGGTACGCAACCCGGACACGCGAATGTGATCTTCAATGATGCGTCTGGAGGTCTGCCGCAAAGGTTCCTGTGGGCTCCCGTAGTCGATCCGAATACTCCTGGCGGCAAGTTCCCTATCCCTGATCCGTTGGTGATGGACATGCCGGATTGGGGCACCAAAGGCGACGTGGTAAAGGTTGCCTACGGACACCCTGATATTGAGACCACCATTGTTGATACCCATCTTGCGAATGTGCGCGGAGAAGGGAACCCACTCGACTCGCACGCAATCCTCACGCGGTGCAAAGTGGCGGCGTTGTTGGCGATCATGCACGGGAGTCTTGAGGAACGCGGTATGGCGCGGGCGATTGAGAAGGACGGGTTCGACGCTGGGCGGCTGGAATCGGTTATTCGCAGCATCCTCGATCAGTTGCGTAGGAACGGCGAGATGCCGGGTAGCGAGCTGCGCACGAGCCTAACGAGTGAGAACCGGAAGTGGTTTGATCAGGCGATTGCACAATTAGCTGAGGATGGCCGGATTGTGGTTACAAGGGCCGGTTCAGGGTTCCGTTACCGTCTGACAGACGACCGCCAGGGTGGCGACTGCCGCCAGGGTGCTTTAACGCAGGTCAGAGGGGGTGGCGAAACTCGCCAGGGTGGCGGTGCGGATTCGCCTATAAGTTTGGAAAACCACAGCTCACGCGAGGATCAGGTTAAGAAGATGTCGTGTCGGGCGTGGGTTGAGGGGTACCTTGCCGAACTGGTCAAGCAGGGTCATACCACTGCTGATCCGGTTGCTGTGCGTGACGCTGGTGTGGCGGCGGGATACAACCGGAACCAACTGCACAACGCTGGTAGCACGTTGGGGCTTACCGGGGCGGTCTGGTCCCTCGCGGCGTGACAATTCACGGAGAGAGAGCAGTCGCTGGCCGTACGAGGATGAGCAGGAGGGGTGCGTGGGGGCACCCCCCCCAGGGGGGTCAGCTCGCGTAGTTGTAGACCGTTTGGCGGGAGATTCCGTACTCACGGGCAAGGGCAGTGACGGACTCACCGCCCGCTAGGCGGTCCCGGAGCTCTCCGGCCTGTGCATCGGTGAGGGACGCCTTGCGACCCTTGTACTTGCCAGCGGCCTTGGCAATGGCGATGCCCTCACGCTGACGTTCGAGGATCATCGACCGCTCAAACTCCGCGACAGCTCCGAGCATCGACAACAACAATGTGTTCATGGGCGAGTCGTCACCGGCGAACGTCAGGTTCTCTTTGACGAACTCGATCTTGACGCTCTGGCCCGTAAGTTCCCTTACGAGGCGTCGGAGGTCTTCGAGGTTGCGGGCGAGTCGGTCCATCGAGTGCACCACGAGCGTGTCACCCTCACGGACATACTCGACGGCACGGGCTAGCTCCGGGCGGTCGGTGTTCTTACCGCTGGCCTTGTCGGTGAACACCTTGTCCAGCGCGACGCCATCGAGTTGCCGGTCGGTGTTCTGGTCGACGGTGCTCACTCGTTGGTAGCCGATTCGCTGACCCATGCCCATCTCCCTCGCTGGCCCAAACTGTCAAATTAGACTCTAAAAAGTTGACAGACAGTTGTCAATGAATGCTCCGTATGACCCCAGTTTGACATCATTCGGGGATGTGACGAGTGTCGAGTACGGGTGTAGCCCAACTCGGCGCGCAGGCAGCGTGCAAATAGATCGCGCCCAATGAGTTCGCGCGTAGTGAGTCGTCTGGTGTGGAGTGCTTACTACCTCAGACTTGTCGGCCTCGACTTGTAGTGTTTGGGCAAGCATCAACGGCCCTTCGGAGGTCTAAGTGATTTCAGCCGACCGGTTTGCAAAAGCGCTGCGCGAACTCGATGGGAGTAAGTGGCGGCTATTCGAACGCCTAGCCGCGACCTTCCTCGCGAGCGAGTTTCCTGAGCTTCGCCCGGTTGCTGATCCGTCTGGCGACGATGGGATCGACGCACTCCTCTACCAGCCCGTTGACGATACGAAGACGGTCGTGCAGTTCTCGGTGCGCAAGGACTGGCAAGACAAGCTCCACGAGACCTGTCGGCGAATCAAGAAAACCTGTCCCAGCGCAAACGTCCTCATCTTCGCTACGAATCAGACGATGGGGTCCAAGGTGGCCGCCCAGCGTAAGTCTGTCCGGGAGAATCATGGCCTGTACCTCGACCCTAGAGATTCTGAGTGGTTCATCTCAACACGGAATGCGACCGCCGCTAACACCGCCGAGGCCGAGCAATTGGCTCAAAACATTGTGGATCCGCTTCTGAATTCCGGCTCGATAATCGAGACGCAGGCCCAAGCGCTCGACGATTTGGAGGCAAAAGCGGCATTCGTACACCTGGGCCTCCAGTGGGAGGATGACAACCGCGAAAAAGGTTTGACGAAGGTCTGTTTCGAAGCGATTGTGCGTTCCGTATTGCGAGATACCACAAGTGAAGCGCGAATGTCGCGCACCGAAATACATAAAAAGGTGAAAGATCTCCTGCCTGCACACCCGTCCGAACTTTTGGATGGCAAAGTCGACGGTGCGTTGGGTCGACTGGATAAGAAATTCATACGTAATTGGAGAAAGGAGGACGAATTTTGCCTTACGTGGGACGAGCGGCAAAGGCTACGTGACCGCGTCACCGAGTTGAGCTTGTTAGATGGCATACTCGTATCCGAGTTGGAGGCCGCTTTATCGGCCTCGCTAGACGAAGCGAACGCGGAGGAACTCGAAACTAGCGAGCTTGAGGCAACGACCGGCGTCGCTCGAATGGTGCTTGAACGTATATTCTTGGAGCGGGGTGAAGCATTTGCTTCAGCGATTACCCGTGGTCGGAGTGGTGAGGTTCGATTCAACGACATCGAAGCCGTATTGGACTCGGTCGTTTCAGCCTCGGGAATCAAATTGCCCGTCCCATCGGACATTCTGGTTGCAACCATTCAAGGCGTGTTGTTAGATCCTCCCGACGAGGTGAGAGCATATCTACGGGGACTGTCCGACACATATACCCTTTTTGCTTTCCTCCGCGAGACACCTGATGTTCAGTCCGCCGTTGTGAAGATTTTCTCGGACGCAGATATTTGGCTCGACACTTCCGTCATACTCCCTTTACTTGCCGAGGAATTACTCGACGAAAGCGCACGAAACCACACGGCTCTTTTGCATGCAGCCACTGAGGCGGGTCTCCGACTTTATGTCACACCTGGCGTTATTGAGGAAGTTGCTTATCACCTCAGGGGATGTCAGGGATATGCCCGGGCGGTAGCTCGGCAAGGCGCATACGGGGATCCTCCCTTTTTATACAGCGCCTACAGAATGTCAGGGCGAAGTCTGGAAGATTTTGACCGGTGGCTCATGAATTACGTGGGGAACAATCCCGAGGAAGATATCCTGCAGTATTTCGAAGAGGTTCATCAAATAGACGAGAATGATCTGAAAGACTTCGCGAATCGCGCGGCCATCGAATTTCGTGCAGGTGTGGCCGAGGTATGGCACAGAAAACGTGATCAGAAAGACCAGCGCCTGATAGCCCTCGGTCTCGACCCGATGGACTCACAAACGCGCACGCGGCTGGTAGACCACGATGTTGAGAATTACGTGGGCATTGTCATGCGCCGGATCGAACGTCGGGAACAACGATCAGCATTCGGTTATCGAAGCTGGTGGCTGACGTTGGACGGTACCGCTTTCAAGATTGGCACGGTACTAAAGACGGAGCTGAACGGAAGCGTTCCGCCTTCACCGGCGATCAGCTCTGACTTCATGATTAACTACCTTTCCGTCGGACCGATCCGATCCAAGTTGACTAAAAACTCGGAAAAAATGCTGCCGTTGATGCTCAACATGCACGCGCTTGACGCAGTTCCGCAGGACCTGCTGGACCTCGCTGACGAAATCCGAGCAGATTTGGCAGATCTGCCGTCACGTGTCGTACGGCGAAAAATCAAGGAAACTCTGGAAGATGCGAGGCGGTTGCTGGGTCCCGTGACTGAGACGGGCGAGGTCGGTTTGACTGAAGAGATCAAGCGAAAACTACGTGAGCACGCCCGCAGAGCCTGAACGACAGTAACGATCCGGGCGTGGCGCAACCGGCTAGGCGATTGTCGTCGAGATGCAATCCGCCACCTCTGTCAGCGCCTGCTGGCGTGCTGACGGCGGTCAGCACATTTTCGTTTCGGGTCATGTTTCCCCATGTCGGTCCGTGCTGACCCATAGAGTAAACATGCAGGTCAACGGCGTTATATGCGGCTTCAATTCCCGGCAGCTCCACCTATAACTGTAGTTCAGAGCGTTAAGGAAGACCCCCGGGCGCCTTGTCAAGAGTTTGTCAAGGTTCCGGGGGTTGTCCTGTTCCGGTGATAACGTCCGCGCATGTGGAACAGGTCGCGTGCTCGAGCGGATGAGCTTGAGAAGACGCCCACGCCGCACGACCTCAGGCATACGTGCGCGTCGTGGATGATTCAAGCAGGTGTGCCGCTGCCCGTGGTGCAGGCGCACCTGGGCCATGAGTCGATCACCACGACCGTGGACCGCTACGGACATGTGGACCGCACGAGCCATGAGGCGGCTGCCGCCGCTATCGCCGCCGCGCTCGCTTCCTGAGGCGGGGACCGCAACGAAGACGAGAAGCACTATTTCCTGCAGCCGGTGGCTGAACATGTAACCGGTGGCGAACTCGTTCAACCACGTCTACATGTGGTTGCGGGAGAACCCGGAGTACGCCAAGAACTACCAGGGACGGCAAGGAGTTCGTACCGAACTTCTTGAAGGTCGCTTGATGGTCGCCGAATCGAACATTCACACGTCGGCGCTGTTGGACATGGTGGCTGTTGAGAGCCGCATGGGCGTCTACGACATGATGGTTTGTGCGGGATTCGTCGATTGCGACTGCTACGCGGTCTACAGGGGCGTCGCTGCGTAAGAACTGCGGATGAGCGGGCCGTGCTTTCGGCGGGCGTCGTCCGGGCCGGATTTTGTCCACACCGCATGCGACCGTTGCCGGCATGGATTCCACTTCAAACGTCGAGCCGATGGCTCGTCGAATCAAAGACCTTGTCCCGCCGTTCCCTTCAGAGGACTGGCTGAGCCGCCGGTTGAACAAGGGCATCATTCCCGGCGCCAAGCCCGGCCGCACATGGGTGATGACCGATGGTGACATCCGTGTAGGGCTGGAGACCTTCCGGAACACACCGCGCCGGTGCGCCCGCGGTGACGACCTCGACACCGGGCTCACCGAGGCCGCGTTGCGAAAGCGGCAACAGGAAAGACCTAAGACCCACGCGGCATCGCCCGACATAGTCGGCAGTTATCAGAAGGCAGTGCGAGAAACTCCAGGTGCCGGGTTTCACGTCGAATGTCGTCGGTGAAGGCGCTGGCGATGTCGGCTGTCGCCGCATCGCGATACTTTGATCCTGGCCTTCCGACGCTTTTCAAGCAGTGCCGCGGACATGTCCGAACGCCAACGACCTCACCGATGCGACATGAAATCCTCTCCATTACAGGCGATCTGAAATTAGGCCCCGTTCATGCCGCCTGCTACCGCAGGTATGCCCAGGCGTGTTTCCAGGATGTCCATCAACGCGGTAAGTCGTCGACGGAGATCGTCGAACGATGTGCGGCGCTGCGCCCAGGATACGATCTCGCCTGTCCAAACGTCGGCTAGGAAGGTTGCAAGAGCGTGGCGGCGATCTTCGCTAAATTCCTCGCCTAGAAGCATTTTGAAAATGTCGATCGCCTGCCACCGAATCTCGTAAGCCTCGTCGAGGCCGTTCGCGTGCGCCGCGATATAGGCGAGCATCAGCGTTTCGGTTACCGACTTCGTGCGTTCCATCTCCGACGCGATGCGATCGAAGCCGATCCTTAGACGCTGATATCCGCCGGGGATAGGACGCAGTTCGCGGTCAAGAGCGAGTTCGAGACCCGCCAATCCTTCCTCGAGCGTGCTGATCAGGAGATGCACTTTGGAGGGGAAGTATCGGTAGAGGGTGCCTGTCGATATGTCGGCATCGGTTGCGACGTCGCGCATGTTGAGGTCATTGAGACCTACGCGCGCCGCGACGTCCAGGATGCGCAGCCGGCGCTCACTCTGTAACTCCGAGCTAGGTCGTGCAGATGAATGCCTTTGACGTTGCGGCAGATTTTCCGCGTTGCTCTCGGCTGCATCATCATCGGAACTCAACGACATGTCGGCAGGCTGCTTTTTGAAGCCGGCGCGGTTGGGCCAACATCGTACGGAATCCATGTCGGTGGCCGCGATGTCGTTGGTCCACGGCGGCCGGATCCGCTCGGTCGAACTTGTCGACGGCGGCGACCTCTTCCTGCGCCCGCCTTGTTTATATCCAGATCTGGCGCGCCCGTGGCAGAGTCACGATCCTCTTCGATGCGAGGTATCACAAGATTTAAGATCCTTGTCGCTTGTAGTAGCGGACGCGGGCTTGTTGGGCGAGTTGGACGACCATCTTGGAGTGGTCGTTGTGGTAGCTCTCGGGCGGCTGTGCCATCTCGAACTCGTACTCGCGCAACAGAACCGAGAAGATCGCCTTGATCTGCATCTGGGCGAACGCCGCCCCGACGCAGCGGTGCCTGCCGGCGCCGAACGGAATCCACGTCCAGCGGTTGACGATGTCCTCTTGCCGGGGCTTCTCGTAGCGGTCCGGGTCGAAGGAGTCCGGATCGGGGAAGTCCTCGGGGATGCGGTTGGAGATCGCCGGTGAGGCGGCGACCATCTGACCCTTGTGGATCGGATAGCCCTGCACTTCGAACTCGTCCTGGGCCACCCTCATCAGGATGATCAGCGGTGGGTGCAGCCGCAGAGTCTCCTTGAGGGCGTTGTCGATCTTCGGAATCTGGCGCAGCGCATGGAAACTCACCTCCTGACCGTCGGAGTACAGGTCGTCGAGTTCCTGCTGGACCTGGGCATAGTAGTCCGGGTGGCGCAGCAGTTCGATGAGCGTCCACGACGAGGTGCCCGAGCTGGTGTGGTGGCCGGCGAACATCAGCGAGATGAACATGCCGGTGACCTCGTTGGCCGAGAAGCGAGGGTTGCCCTCTTCGTCCTTGATGGAGACCAGCACGTCGAGCAGGTCACGGTCGGTCTTATCGGTCGGCGGGTTGGCGATGCGCCCGTTCATGACCTCTTGAACCAACGCCACCAAGTTGACCCTGTCGCCCCAGTTCTCGATCATCTTGCGGACTTCGCCCTCGATGGTGGCGGCGTGGCCCTTCATCTGCTCGCCGCGCAGCGCGGTGTTGTGCAGCATCTCGGCGCGACGCTCGGGGTCGGCGTCGAACACCACCCCCTCACCGAAAATCGGCGTCATGAATGGGTAGGCCTCGGCCTGGTTGAGGTCGGCGTCGGGGGAGCGGAAGAAGAACTCGTTGGCCTCCGTGCCGGTCAGCAGGATGACCTGCTTGTCGGCGAGCTGGAACCAGCCGAGGTCACCGCACTCCTCGCGAATGCGCTTCATCAGGCCGATCGGATCGGTGCGGAACTCCTCCAGGTGGCCGTGCTCTTCCTCGCCACCAGAAACACGCGGAACGCTAATCGGGTTCAACGCGTACCCGAAACTACTGACGAATTCACGACCCGCTGCACCGCCCGATCGAGGTGGTCCGCCTCGGCACTATAGCCACCAACCGAGAAGGGTGCCTGCACCATCGCGCCGGAGAAGAGCATGTGCAGCGTCGTCGCCAACTTGGTCGAACTCCCTGGCCCGAGTGCTGCTTTGATTCGGCTGCCAACTTCGGCCGCGATCTGCGTGCGGATCTTGTTGACCACCTCGTCCTCACCCATCAACGCGGTCGTGCACGCGTGGACGAGACACGGCCGGCCGGCGACCAGCAGCATTAGCTCACGTAGTTGTGCTCGAATCGGTGACTCGGCGTTGTCGTTGATATCGACGAATGTGGGGGCATCCCGCAGTATCCGTAGGTAAACCTCGGCGATCAGGGCATCCTTGGACGGGAAAGAGGTGTACGCGGTGGTTGGCGATACGGCTGAACTCGCAGCCACGCCGCGGATGGTTAGTTCGCTGTACGGAGTGTCCAGGAGCGCAGCTGCGGCAGCATCGAGCAGCTTTCGAACACTGTGCTCGGACCGCGTGTTTCTTCGCCTGTGGATGGGCTGGACTTTTGTCATTGAGACCGTTACTCCGGCCATGTGTCCAGAATAACGAGTGATGGGTGAAGGAGCAAGATGGAGGGCGGATCTAATTGGCTTCTAAGCTTTTTCGTTCTCTGAGGAAACCGCGTCGGCCAAGGCTCATCGACGGGCGTTGCGGCGTGTAGTCGACTAATCCGGACGGGTGTACAGGTGGGTGCAAATCATCTCGGGTCCGATGCGGCATGCCGTACACGAGTGAAATCGCACGCAGCCGTCCGCGCCGAGCTCTGTCGTTCGATGACCTTCTTCGTTGGGCCGCAGGGGATTTCTGGCTCCCGAGCCGACCCCTTTTCCAGCTACCGGTTGCATTCACCCGGCGTCGGTGTTGATCCATGAAATGGACACCCGTCCAGAACAGTGCCGTGAAAGATGGCCGATGACACCCGCCCAGATCGACTTGCCAGGGATTGTGATCGTCAAAATAGCTCTCCCATATGCAGTTTAGATACGACTTGCGCCATGCAGCGTCACCGCTGTAAACTGGACACGTGTCCAGCAATTGAGCGAGGAGCGAGACGTGGCCTACGTGATCACGCAGAACTGCTGCAAGGACGCCAGCTGCGTTCCGGTGTGCCCCGTCGACTGCATCCGCCCCGTCGGCGGCGCGGGATCCTTCACCGGCACCGAGATGCTCTACATCGACCCGAACTCCTGCATCGATTGCGGTGCCTGCCAGGAGGAGTGCCCTGTGGGAGCGGTGTATTACGAAGACGACGTCCCCGCAGGCCTGGAGTTCTTCCGCGACATCAATGCGCGCTATTTCGAGCAGCACCCGCTCGAACCGGACCACTCGGCCCCACCCGCTGAGCATGGCCGCGTCAGCCCGGGTGCGCTGCGAGTCGCTGTCGTCGGCGCCGGCCCGGCCGGCTGCTACGCGGTCGACCAACTGCTCGGCGTCGATGGCGTCGAAGTCAGCCTGATCGACCGGCTGCCCACCCCGTTTGGCCTCGTTCGCGCCGGGGTGGCACCCGACCATCAGCACACCAAGTCGATCACCAAACTGTTCGAGCGCGCGTTCACCAACGAGCGACTTCGTTGCTACTTCAACGTCGAGGTCGGTCGCTATCTCACCCATGTCGACTTGCTGGCCCATCACCACGCTGTCATCTACGCCGTGGGCGCCTCGCGCAGCCGATCGCTCGGGATTCCGGGTGAGGAGCTGCCCGGCCATCATGCCGCGTCCGAGTTCGTCGGCTGGTACAACGGCCACCCCGATCACGTGGACTGGGCGTACGACCTCTCCGGCGAGCGCGCCGTCATCATCGGCAACGGCAACGTCGCACTCGACGTGGCCCGGGTTCTGTTGGCCTCGATGGAAACCTTGGCCGACACCGATATCGCCGAGCATGCGCTGAATGCCTTGGAAAACAGCAATATCCGCGAGGTCGTGGTCTTGGCTCGGCGCGGACCGCGCCATGCCGCCTTCTCGATCGGCGAGTTCCTCGCTCTGGGCGCGTTGCCGGATGTCGACATCATTGTGGCCAGCGATGATCTGGAGCCCGAGCCGGACGATGACGTCGAGACTATTGTCAAGCTGGAGGTTGCTCGTGACTACGCCCAACGCCCTGCGACTCCGGGGAATAAGCGGATCGTCTTTCGGTTTCACGCGACGCCCACCGAGATCGTCGGCGACAGCCACGTCGAGGGAGTGCGGGTCAGCCCTGGTATGCCTGACGCAGCTGCGGAGCTCATCGAAGCGTCGATGGTCTTGCGCTCCACGGGCTACCGAGGCTCCGCGATCGCGGATGTCCCGTTCGACGACGCCAGTGGCACCGTGCCCAACGATCGTGGCCGGGTGATCGGAGGCGTACCGGGGACCTACGTCACCGGGTGGATCAAGCGCGGCCCTCGCGGCGTGATTGGCACCAACCGCACGTGCGCCGAGCAGACCGTCGCGCGTGTGTGGGAGGACTTCGACGCCAACGTGATTCAACGCAGGCTGCCCGAGCGGGCGGATCTCGATGCGCTGCTGGCCGATCGTGCAGCAGGTCCCCTGGGATGGCAGGACTGGCGCACGATCGACACCGCCGAACGCGATCGGGGCAGGCAGGCGTCGAGACCGCGGGTGAAGTTTGTCGCCGTCGACGAGATGGTCGCTGCGGCAAGAAAATCCTAGAGCGACGCTGTGCATCTGCGATCCGCTTCTGGCCCGCGCGATGTCAGATTCAAGCTCTAGGCGATCTCGCATAAAGGGGGCTTCCAATGATCCTCCCGGGCGATCGTCGGACAAGCCAACGGATGTGGGTACGCCGGCGGCACAGCGCCACGTAATTGGAGGTTCCCTTTGCTGAGCCAATCACAGGAAGTGTTCTCCCTGCCAACATGGTTCGAGTCAGCGTTGAATCACAAGGCCGAACTCACCGACATTGAGGTCGACGGGCGCAGGATCCATGTCCGTGCTTGGGGCTGCACAGATCAGCCCCCGCTAGTCTTTGTTCACGGTGCTGGCGCGCATGGGGGCTGGTGGGAACACATCGCTCCGTTTTTCGCGGATTCCCATCGAGTTATCGCACCGGATCTCAGTGGACACGGCGACAGTGAATTCCGTGACAGATACGCCCTACGTACCTGGGCGCGTGAGGTCATGGCCGCAGCGCAATTCGGCACGTCAGGCTTGCCGACCATAGTCGGGCACGGCATGGGTGGCTGGGTCGCGACACGCGCTGCCCAGCAGTATCGAGAAGGTGTCGATGCAATTGCCGCGATCGACTCACCGTTGCGAGCCCACACTCCCAAGGCTTCGCACCTGCGACGTCACTCTCCACGCACGGCGACGTTTCAAGGGCGAGAAGATTTCCTGGCGCAGGCCGAATCTGTACGCGAGCAAAAGACCGTGCTGCCCTACATCGGCCGACACATCGCGGCCACATCTGTACGCCGGACGATCTCTGGCTGGGACTGGAAAGTCGATCGCGCGGTGTGCACGACGCCTCTGTTCGGCGATCGCGAAGCTGATCAAGAACTCATGGAGCGCATTTCTGCCGAAATGCCCTGTCGGGTCGCCTATTTACGGTGCGGGGACGGGTGCGTACCGCTCGATGCGGCGGGAAAGATCCGGTCAGCGATGCAGCTGCGCGGGCCCTTTATCGAACTTCCCGAGGCGGGCCACTACCCCATGCTGGATCAGCCACTACAACTGATCACGGCACTGCGGACTCTGCTGGAGATGTGGTCGATCACCTAATAAGCGGCGAGCAAGCCTCCGCATTGCGCGCCCACCGGAGAGGTCAGCCACCGGGAACCCCTGGAGACGTCCGGCGGTCCGGTGCCGAGTTCTTCACTTGCTGCCGCCGCACGACTGGTTATGAGTCTGGTGTCGGCGGGCGCTCGGACGCGGGTGAGGCGATGGTGAACAACGTGGGTCTGGTCCCGTCTATGCCGCGGCCGACGATGCTTACGAGTACAACCAGATTCGCGCACCCCACGCCCATCGCTGACACCGAACAGATCGACGGCCAGCTCGACCCGTGGTTCTTGCTGAGGATGTAGGGGTCGCGGGTCAGGCAGTCCACGACGAACGTGGCCGCCACCCTTGGATGCGGTCTTGCGGGCCAACGGCCTGGTCAGTACGAGCACCTCTGCTGAGGCGTGGAGCGGGGAGAAGCAAATACGCAACAAGTTTGGGCAGTCGAAGAAATATTGTAATTTTCTGGACAGTTGCCTAAATTCGTGCGTAGTGTCACACGCAGCGCGTTGGCGTGCGGTGAACCGCTGCGGCAGAAGGAGTGGCATGGCTCGTAGAGTCGTTCAGTGGTCGACGGGAAACGTCGGCGCGGTGGTGCCGTGCATCGAACCGCAAGACGTTTCCAACGCGGTGGTGTTCCTCGCCAGCGACGATGCCGGCTACATCACCGGCACCCAGCTGCGAGTGGATGCCGGGGGGTACATCAAGAATGTGCCCTGGAGCGGGTGATCGCGCGGCGAGCGCCGAACGGTCGGAATGAAAATCATTGCGGAGAGGAGAATGTGGTGCGGATCAGCGTCGATCACCAGCTGTGTGAAGCCAACGGAGTGTGTGAGGGTATCGCGGCTGACATGTTTCGGCTTGACGACTCTGACCGGCTGACCGTATTGCAATCGTCGGTTCCCGCGGGTGATGAGCAGCTTGCCGTTCAAGCCGCCCGGATGTGTCCCCGGCAAGCCATCGCCGTCGAGGACTGAGGGTGGGACGCTCCCGCCCCACCGGCTAGGCCCGGTCGAGCCTATCGAGCCAATTATTCAGCGCCTCAGATACTTCCGGCGCATCGCGCTGCAAATTCAGCATGTGGCCGGTGTCCGGGACGACTTCGAATTCGAAGTTGGAACCGATCCCGACGGAAGCCCGCTTGACCGTGCGCCACGCGGGAAGTGTTGACGGTTGTCGCTCCGCTCTGCAGCGACCGCGTTGCCGTGGGAGCCTAAACCTGAATCCTTTCAAGAAATTCCGTTCACACAGTGCTAACGCACGAAGGTTCTGGAGCGCCGAAAACTGAGCGTCGGAAAACTCGACGGCCGAACGGCGCAGGGGGCAGTGGCGCTCGAACAGTCGACCCTCACCACTGATCTCACCTCGCCATCAACCTCTGAAAAGCATTCGTTGACAACAGCCTTGGATCGCCAATCCGGGCTGCGTGGCCTTGACGCTGAAGCTTCCGGCGGATTTGCCGATGACCTCGATGGCGAACCCGACCAGCTTGACGAACTCGGCGATGGCGATGAGCCGCCGCTGGAGCACGGCAGCTTCTATGACAGCGTGTTGGAGGTGCAATGACAGGGAAGGTCTCGCGCGGTCGAAGCAGACGACCGCCGGACGAGCCCGCAGCAAATCAGACGCACAGAACCCCCGCGAATGGGATGGCGCGCGATGGTCGAAACGCCGCCCTTTCGCGACCAGAACCATTGTCTAACAGTGGGGGTGGTCAAATCGGCGCGGTAGCTGCAGGAGACCGCGACGATCAGCGCCGCCATTGGTCGGTGGGCCAGTCTGGCGAGGGCCGAGAGACTTGGACGCCCACATATTGGTCCGGTCGGTACGAGTACCTCTGCTGCGGCGTGGAGCGAGGGGAAGCAGACATGTGACAAGTTTAGGCAGACGAAGAAATATCGAGATTTTCTGGACACTTGCCTAAATTCGTGCGTAGTGTCACACGCACAGCGCGTTCGCAGGTTGTGAACCGCCGCGGCAGAAGGAGTGTCATGGCTCTCAGAGTCGTTCAGTGGGCTACGGGAAACGTCGGCTCGGTGGCGGTACGTAACATCGTCGAGCACCCCGAGCTCGAGCTCGTCGGAGTGCACGCCCACAGTGAGCACAAGGTCGGGAAGGACGCGGCGGAGCTGGCTGGGCTCGACACGCCCACCGGAGTCATCGCCACCAACGATGTGGACGCCCTCATCGCCTTGAAGCCCGACTGCATCCACTACAGCCCCATCGTCAGGGACTTGGATCTGATCTGCCGCTTCCTTGAGGCCGGCATCAATGTCGTGGGTACGGCGCGCTTCATCACAGGCGCCTACATCGGCGAAGACTCGACTAATCGCCTGGAGCAGGCTTGTAAGGCCGGAAACAGTTCCATCTACGGGACCGGCCTCAACCCAGGCACGACCAACGCCGTGGCCATTCTCGCCGCGGGGATGTGCGACCGCATCTACTCGATCGACATCAGCGAGGGTGTCGACGTCACGAGGTACGCGTCCAAGGACACCTGGGAGAGCTTGGGGTGGGGTCAACCCCTCGGGTCCGTCCACCATGACACGAGCGCTCAGGAGTTCGAGACGACCGAGATCCGTGAGGCCATGGAGATGACAGCCGAGGCACTCGGCATCGAGATCGACGAGGTTCGCTTCGAGACTGAGTTCGCGATCGCGAACGAGGACATCGAGCTCTCCTTCATGTCGATCCCCAAGGGGACGGTAGCCGGCCAGCGATCGACGTATCACGGCATGCGCAACGGTCGCAGCGTCGTCCGCCAGCACATCGCTTACAGCATGGGAACCAACATCACGCCGTCCTTCCACCTGGGTGGCTACCTGATGGAGGTCGAAGGCGAGCCGTCGGTTCAAGCCACCCTGTCCTTCCCGAAGCCCAAGGTCGACGGAGTGTGTCGCCCGAAGCATTCGATGGACCGCGGAATGGTGGTTGTCGCCTCCGCTGGGGTGAACGCGATTCCCCTTGTCTGCGCGGCCCCAGCAGGCATTCGCAAGGTCTACGAGCTGCCGCTGATCACGGCCCGGGGCCTGGCAGTTGATTGATCCGCGCCGCGAAGAACACCAAATCGAAAGGACTTCAAATGGATAGCATCGAGGGCGAAGCACGAGAGGCCTACGCCGCCTTCGTGGCGGCGCGCGACGAGGCCGAGGCTCTTAAGCGTGAGTGGGGAACACTCGCCGACTTCTACACGGAGGACGGCGTGACGATCGACCCTGCGTGGGGCCGATTCGAAGGTCGCGAAGCCATCCGCCAGTACATCGTCGACTCCATGAAGGGCCTGACGCAGGGCGGCATGTGGAGTCGCGAGAACTGGACGATGTTCGAGGGGAACCGGGTCGTCAGCCAGTGGGACCAGATCTTCGGGACCAACGACCAGGGTGAGGAGATCCTCACGCCGGGCATCTCCGTCCTCTACTACGCCGGCGACGGCCTGTTCGCTTATGAGCTGCAGCTGCTCAACATGGGCGACCTCGGTCTGATCGTCAAACAGGGCAAGTGGACTCCGCCTTCCGACGCCAACGTGCCGCCGAAGAACCCGGACATGTCGGCTCACCTGCCGGCCGCCTGGGCGCACCTGGCGACGCCCAGCAAACTCCGGGCTTGAGGGCCGATCACATGACGACACACGAGATCGACTTCAACATCGACTTCACGGATCCGGAGCTGTGGGGCGAACGCGTCCCCACGGAGGAGTTCGCACAGTTGCGCCGATCCGCCCCCGTCTGGTGGTGCGAACAATCCGACGCCGCGAGCGGCTTTGGCGACGGTGGCTACTGGGTGGTGTCCAAGCACGCCGACGTGCGTGCGGTCTCGCGCGACTCCGGGCTCTTCTCATCGGAGTTGAAGACCGCGATCATCCGCTACCCCGAGGGGTCGACTCTAGAAGACATCGACTCGACGCGGGCCCTGCTGGTCAACATGGATGCGCCCAAGCACCCGGCTCACCGCCGCATCATCTCCCGCGGATTCACCCCGAAGTCGATCAACGCCCTGCGCGAAGCCTTGACCACCCGAGCGCACGCGATCGTGGAGGAGGCGAAGGCTGCTGGCGAGGGTGACTTCGTCGATCAGGTGGCCCGCGAGTTGCCTCTGCAGGCGATCGCAGAGCTCCTCGGTGTGCCGCAAGAGGATCGCTTCAAGCTCTTCGAGTGGTCCAACCAGTGCTTGATCTGGGACGATGAGGAGTTCGACGCCGACCCGAGGGTTGCCTCAGCGGAGCTGGTCGCATACGCCTGGCAGATGGCCGAGGACCGGCGCAATGCACCGCTCAACGACATCGTCACGCAACTCGTGACGGCCGATGTCGAGGGGAAGGGGTTGGAGTCCGACGAGTTCGCCTTCTTCGTCATGCTCCTGGTTATCGCGGGGAACGAGACGACCCGCAACGCGATCACCCACGGGATGAAGGCGTTCGTCGACCACCCTCAGCAGTGGGAGCTCTTCAAGAAGACCAGGCCGACAACGGCCGCCGACGAGATCGTGCGTTGGGGCACCCCCGTCAGTGCGTTTCAGCGGGCCGCCACCAGGGACACCGTCCTCAATGGGACGGAGATCAAGGCAGGGCAGAGGCTGGGCTTGTTCTACAGCTCGGCCAACTTCGACGATGACGTCTTTGCCGATCCGTTCAAGTTCGACATCACCAGAGACCCGAATCCGCACCTGGGCTTCGGCGGAACAGGTGCTCACTTCTGCGTCGGTGCGTCGCTCGCTCGCCTCGAGATCGACATCATGTTCAACGCCATCGCCGATGTGCTGCCCGACATAACGCAGGTGTCTGAGCCGCTGCGGGTCAAGGCTCCGTGGGTCAACGGGATCAAGCACTGGAACGTCCGTTATTGACCTTGTCCAACCCCATCCCAGCAAACTTTAAGGAGACTTGAACCCCCATGACTTTGAAAGTCATCCAGTGGGCGACCGGATCAATCGGAAGCGCCTCGCTCGAATGCATCATCGAGCACGCCGACCTGGAACTCGTCGGTTGCTACGTGCACTCCGATGCCAAGGTCGGCAAAGACGTCGGTGAGCTGATCGGACGCGAGCCGATCGGCGTTCTTGCCACGAATTCAATCGACGAGATCGTCGCGATGGAAGCGGATGCAGTCATGTACTCGCCCCTGGTCCCGCGGCGCAAGGAAGTGATCGCTCTCCTGAAGTCCGGCAAGAACGTCGTGACCCCTCTCGGTTGGTTCTACCCCGACCAGACCGAGATGGACATCATGGAGCCGATCTGTATCGAATCCGGGGTGAGTCTGCACGGAACCGGTATGGACCCGGGCGCCATCACCGAGGTGCTTCCTCTCATCTTGTCGGCGATGACATCGGGAGTCACGTTCGTCCGCGGTGAGGAGATCTCGGACATTCGTGGCTATGCCTCCGTCGATGTTGTTCGCGACATCATGCTCTTCGGTGCTACTCCTGAAGTGGCGAAGAACGGTCCCATGATGGACCTCATGGATGCCGGCTACCGGCAGTCGTTGATGATGATCACCGACACGTTGGGCCTGCCTCGTGAGTCGCTACGGATCGAGCGGACGCTGGATGTGGCTGTCGCAACGCAGGAGATCGACACTCCGATCGGCATCATCGCACCCGGTCTTGTGGCCGGCGAGAAGTTCTACTGGGATGCCTATGTCGGGGATCATCACGCTGCCCGGGTCGGCGTCACGTGGCTCATGGGCGAGGAGCACATGGACCCGGACTGGAACTTCGGGGAGCTGGGCGAGCGGTTCGACATCGAGGTGCGGGGCCTTCCCGACACCGTTCTTGCGATCACCTCATGGCACCCGGTGGACATGGAACAGGCGATGACGCGGAACCCCGGCATCTTTGCCACGGCGGCGCACGTCGTCAACGCGATTCCCTACGTCTGCGCGGCAGAACCGGGCATCCGCACGTCTGTCGATCTACCTATGGTCGCTGGTCGCGCGCACCGGAAGCTGCTGCAGGGCTGAAAGGCTGGTGATGCGAGCGGCCAGGCGACGGCGGGCACGTGTGTCCGCCACGCTTGGCCGCCGCTTCACGCGCCGATCGTGACGCCGCGCAGCGTCAACGAGCGGTCATCGTTCCTGTCACACGGGTTCTCCGGAGGTCTCCACCAGATGCAGACGCAGTTCAACCTCGCCACCGTCTTCGCAACGGTCGCCGCTACCGTTCCCGAGCGAGACGCCATCATCTGGGGGGATCGCCACTTCACCTATGGCGAGCTCGATCGACGCATGGACGGACTCGCGCACTATCTGGTAGGCCAAGGACTCGGGTGCCGTCGCGAGAGGGGCGAGCTCGAGCGCTACGAGTCTGGACAGGACCACCTCGGCATCTACCTGCGCAACGGTAACGAGTACGTCGAGTCGATGGTCGCCAGCTACCGGGCCCGGATCGGGCCGTTCAACGTCAACTACCGATACGTGGCTGACGAGCTCGCCTACCTCCTGAAGGACGCCGGCACCCGGGCGCTGATCTATCACGCCGAGTTCGCGCCGCAGGTCGCCGCCGTGCGACACCTGCTACCCGAGCTCCAACTACTGATCCAGGTGCAGGACGACAGCGGAAACGCGTTGCTCCCGGGAGCGGTGGACTACGAGGCGGTCGTGCAGACCGCGAGGCCCCAGCAGGGCATGCCGACGCCGGACGCGGACGATCTCTACCTCATCTACACAGGTGGGACGACCGGCATGCCGAAGGGCGTCATGTGGCGCCAGCACGACATCTTCGTCAGCTCGATGGGCGGCCTGCCCCAGGGAGCTGTCGAGCCGCTCCCGACGTACGAGGCGATCGCGCGACGAGCTGCCGAGGGCAAGGAATCGCCGGTCCTGTTGAACATGCTGCCCTACATGCACGGCGCCGCGCAGTGGTCGTCGTTCACCGTCTTCGCCGGCGGTGGCTGCGTCGTACTGCCCGCCGACGTCAGGAGCTTCAACCCGACCCAGACGCTGGAGGCGGCCGAATGCTATGGCGTGCAGGCGATCCCCGTCGTGGGCGATGCTGTCGCGCTGCCGCTGGTGGAGGAAATCGAACGCGCGACCCGGGCGGGCACGCCGTATGATCTCTCGGCCCTGGTGGTCATCGTCAACGGCAGCGCGCCCCTGACGCCCGGTGTCCGCACACGGATCCTCGAAGCGCTGCCGCACATCGTGCTCCTCGACAACGCCGGCGCGTCCGAGTCCGGTAACCAGATGTCGTCGGCGTCGTTCAAGGGAGCCGAGGCCGACGCGGGCACGTTCACGCCGCTGGGCGACACCGCCGTTCTCGATGACAGCCTGACGCGCGTCCTGGCGCCTGGCGAGGTCGGCGGGTGGCTGGCGCGGCGCCAGTACGTGCCCCTCGGCTACCTCGGCGACCCCGAGAAGACCGAGCGGACTTTCCCGATCGTCGCGGGCGAGCGGTGGTCCGTCCCCGGCGACCGTGCCGACGTCTTGCCAGACGGCCGGATCCGGCTCCTCGGCCGGGAGAGCGTCACGATCAACTCCGGCGGAGAGAAGATCTTTGTCGAAGAGGTTGAGCGCGCAGTCGCGGCCCATCGAGCGGTCCGTGACGTCGTCGTGGTCGGACGACCGTCGCAGCGATGGGGGAGCGAGCCCGTCGCAGTGGTCGAGCTGCACGCGGGCGACGACGCGACGCCCGAGGACCTCCTGGAGGAATGCGACCGGCATCTGGCGCGCTACAAGCTGCCGCGAGCCGTCCTGTTCGTCCCGCGGATCCAGCGTTCCCCCTCGGGCAAGGCCGACTATCGATGGGCGAGCGAACAGGTCGCCCAGGCGGCATCGCCTGGTCGGGCCTGACTCGACGACACGGGGCAGGTGCGCGATGCGCGACGGCTGGGTGTGGTGCCAGCGGCATGGGGCCGTTGTCCCCAATCACGCCCAGCCCGGCCACTGAATAACGTCCCACGCGCCGCGCGAGGGCCATCAACAAAGGCAGATCACATGGAGCGAAGAGTGGCCGACACGATCGAGGCCGAGTACGTCGTCGTCGGGGCAGGCAGCGCTGGGTGCGTGATCGCGTCCCGCCTCGCCGAGCAGCAGCGCACCGTCGTGCTGATCGAGGCGGGCGGATCCGACCAGCGCCGCCTGGTTCGTCGCCCGGGACTCACCGCCCCGATGCACACGGTGCCCTCGATCCAGAGGACCTTGGACTGGGGCTACAAGACCACTCCGCAGGTGCATGCGCTCGACCGGATGATCCCTCAGTACCGCGGTCGCATCATGGGCGGATCGTCCTCGGTCAACGGAATGCTCTGGGTCCGCGGCAACCGCGCCAACTACGACGAGTGGGCGGCGCTGGGCAACAAAGGCTGGGATGCCGACACGGTCAACGACCTGTTCCGGCGCATTGAGGACTTCGAGGACGGGCCGGACGACTACCGCGGCGCCGGCGGGCCCGTCGGCGTGACGCGCTCGACGACCCCGACGGAGGCGTCCCTGCAGTTCATCGAGCAGACCAGCTCGGTGCTCGGCGTTCCCGTCCTCGCGGACTACAACGGGGCGCAGCAGGAGGGTGCCAGTCGATTCCAGGTGAACGTGGCGAACGGCGTGCGGCAGAGCTCGTCGCACGCCTACCTGAGCGGACGTGAGCTGCCGACGCTGACGATCCTGAAGCGCCGGCAGGCGGCGAAGATCGTCATCAGCAACGGGCGTGCCGTGGGAGTCGAGACCTTCGACAAGCGTGGACGCAGGCTCCAGGTCCGGGCGTCGCGAGAGGTCATCGTGTCGGCCGGCGTGTTCGGCTCACCGCAGCTCCTGATGCTCTCTGGCATCGGACCCCAGCAGCATCTCGCCGAGCACGGGATCCGAGCCGTCGCCGACCTCCCGGTCGGTCAGAACCTCCACGACCACATGTTTGTGCCGGTGACGGCGCACGCCGATGTGCCCGGCAAAGGGATACCGGGATTCTTCGCGGCCGCCGTCGTCCGTGATCTGTTGGGCCGGGAGACGTTCTTGCGGACATCAATGTTCGAGGCCGTCGCCTTCGTGCGGTCCTCGCTGGCCACCAGCCTCCCGGACATCCAGCTCCATGTGCTCCCGTGGTCATATCCTTCCCCTAACTCCGACTCGTTCGACGTGTATCGCGACCCGGTACCGAGCATCACCGTCCACTCGACGCTGATCTATCCGAAGAGTCGCGGTTCGCTGCGCCTGGCCTGTGCGGATCCCCGCGAGAGCCCGCTGATCGACTTCAACTACCTTCAGCATCCCGACGACGCCGAGGTGTTGGCGCAGGGGATCGAGCGGGTCAGGGAGGTCATGGCGTCCCCGGGGATGAGGCGCCTGGTCCGACCCGAGCTCCACCCGGGCCGCACGTTGACGGGCGACGCGCTCCGCGACGAGATGCGACTGCGTGCGACGACGGTGTTCCATGGCGTCGGGACGTGCCGCATGGGGGTCGACGAGCGGTGCGTGGTCGACCCGGAGCTGCGGGTGAGAGGCGTCGAGGGCCTGCGGGTCGCCGACGCGTCCGTGATGCCCACCATCACTGGTGGCAACACCAACGCTCCGTCGGTGATGATCGGCGAGAAGGCGGCCGAGCTCCTGGTGGCTTCGGCGTCGAGGAGTGCCGCGTGATCCCGGCGCAGGTTGCTCGCGCTCGTGAGGCGTTCGAGCGCGGAATGACCAAGCCGCTCGCATGGCGCCGATACCAGCTGCAGGCGCTGGTCCGCATGCTCGACGAGCAGGGGACGGCCATCGAGGAGGCGGTCGCCGCAGACCTGGGACGCAGCCACATCGACGTCCACCTGTCCGACGTCAGGACGACCAAGACCGAGGCCCGGTTGGCTTTGCGGCGGCTGAGGTCCTGGACGCGGGATCGCCGCGTCCGGACCATCCTGCCTCTCGCCCCGGCGCACGCAAGCATCCACCGCGAGCCGCTCGGGACGGTGCTGATCATCAGCCCGTGGAACTATCCCGTCTGCCTGCTGCTCGTCCCGCTGGTCGGAGCCATCGCGGCCGGCAACAGCGTCGTCTTGAAGCCGAGCGAGCTCGCGCCAACGACCGCTTCGCTCCTCGCCCGCATCGTGCCTGAGTACCTCGACGTCGACGCGGTGCAGGTCGTCGAGGGTGGCGTGGAGGAGACGACCCTTCTCCTCGCTCAGCCTTTCGACCACATCTTCTACACCGGCAACGGTGACGTCGGCCGCATCGTGATGAAGGCGGCCGCGGAGCACTTGACTCCCGTCACCCTCGAGCTCGGCGGCAAGTCGCCGGTCTGGGTCGATGACTCGTTCCCGCTCCGGGACGCCGCCAAGTGGCTCGCGTGGGGCAAGTTCGCGAACTGCGGACAGGCCTGCGTCGCTCCGGACTACGTGCTCACCACGCCCGACCTGGTCGAGCCGCTGGCTGAGGCCGTGGCCGCGGAGGTGACGCGACTCTACGGAGACGACCCGGCGCAGTCGCCGGACTATGGGCGCATCGTCAACCAGCGACACGTCCAGCGACTCACCGCCCTGCTGTCCTCGGGACGTGCCGTGTGCGGCGGGACGGCCCGGCCCGACGACAGATTCGTGGCCCCGACGGTGCTCGTCGATGTCGCGCTGGACAGCCCGGTCATGCAGGACGAGATCTTTGGTCCGATCCTCCCGATCGTGTCGGTATCGAGTCACCGCGACGCCATCGATATCATCCGCGAGCACCCCAAGCCGCTGGCCATGTACGCGTTCACCACCCGGCGCGAGGTCAAGCGCGACCTGCGCGACCGCACCTCGTCCGGCGGTCTCGTGTTCGGCGCCACGCTGCTCCATCTGAGCGTCCCCACCCTGCCGTTCGGCGGCGTAGGAGCCAGCGGCATGGGCGCCTATCACGGCGAGCACTCCATGGAGACGTTCAGTCACGAGCGCGCCGTTCTCACCAAGGGTCGACGGCTGGATCTGGTCGAGCTGACTCGTCCCCCGATGACGGCGAAGAAGGCGTCGCGGCTTCGTCGTGGCTGACGCAGCCCTCTTCGGTGTCGACGCGACGCGGGAAGACCTCTTGTGGGACGGCTGTAACAGAGATTATTTAGTCATATACGTAAATCTAGTGTGGAGGGCCGATGTGGAATCTGCCTCTTTCTAGGCGTCGCGATCGCGGCGCTAGCCTGGACCGTCAGGGCCCCTGCGAACGAGTCTTCAAGGCCCCGACGTGGGGCGCAGGGTGGGCGCAGTGTGTCACGACCTAGCTGGCGGATGCGAACCATCCAAGGGGCGCTGGTCCTCTCCTCGAGGCTCTCGCGGAAGCCGAAATTGTCCTTCGTCCGCCGGGTGACCGGCCTGCTCGAGAAACTGATTCGGCTCCCGGCTGGTGTGGACGAGCGCGTTGACGTGATCGCCGGCGTACCCGTCCGCCGCCTTACTCCCTCCGGTTCCTCGGCGACGGCCGTCATCCTCCACATCCACGGCGGCGCCTACGTCTCGGGGAGCTCGCGGGCCGCTCGGGCCCACGCTCGGTTGTGTGTCGACGCGGGCCTCGAGGTGATCAGCGTCGACTATCGGCTGGCGCCCGAGGCGCCGTTTCCGGCCGCGTTGGAGGACACGATCGCGGTCTATGCCGCGCTGTGTGATCGACCCCTCGTCGTCGTGGGAGAGTCGGCAGGCGGCGGCCTTGCCATGAGCACTCTCCAGCTAGCCGGCAGCCGGGGGCTCCCGATGCCGCAGGCGCTCGTTGCCATCTTCCCGTGGGCGGACCTGACGCAGACCAGCCGCAGCTTCGAGGTCAACGCCGGACGTGACGTCCTCACGCGCAACGGACTCACCGCAAACGCTCTCTACTACGCCGGGGACGTCCCTCTGGACGACCCGCGGCTCTCGCCGGTGCGCGGCAGCTTCGAAGGCTTCCCGTCGACCATGGTGATAGTGGGCACGTCCGACTCGCTCTTCGACGATGCACGGACAGTCGTGAGTCGGTTGCGGGCTGCCGACGTCGACACCACCTACATCGAGGTTGAGGGGGGTATCCACGGCTTCATCGCCCTCCCGATGCCGGAAGCGGCCCGGTCGATGGACCAGGTCCGCGACTTCGTCATGAACATCGTGATCGGCCGGTCCGCGCGGTGAGGTGGACCGTGCCCCGGAGGCTGGTCCCGGAGGCTGGTCGCCGGTCGCCGGTCGTCGCAGAACCCGTAGAGTGCTGACGTGGACAAGAAGCGTGGCCCGCGCGTAGATGTCGACGTGCCATCGCTGCTGCTCGACACGGCTGAGGCGATGTTCAGCGAGGAGTCGTGGGACGGGTTGTCCCTTCGATCCGTCGCCCGGCGGGCGGGCGTCGCTCCTGCTGCCGTAACCTACCACTTCGCCACGAAGACCGACCTGCTCGCTGCGGTCTTCCAGCGACGAGCGACGGGCGTGGGAGATGATGCGCGGCGACGCCTGATCGAGGTCCTCGAAGATCCGGGGGAGGTCGGCGCCCGGCAGCTCGTCGAGGCGGTGCTCCAGCCGTTCTTGACGCTGATCAATGAGACTCCGACCGCAGGCCGAGCGTGGATGTCGATATTCGCCCGGCTCGCCCTCACGAACAGCCCTATTTACGTCGCCGAGATGAACCGACAGCCGAACCTCAACTCGCTCTACGTGGACACGGTTTTCCGATTCATGCCCCCGACCGCGGCAACTCTGGACCGATGCCGAATCGCCATGCTCGCTATGGTCAGTGTGATGTCCAGCTCGGATCACTTCGGCTTGTCGGGGCCGATCGGAGCCGACGGTGTCGATCCGGCTTTTGTTGAAACCCTCATCAGCTTCATCGCCGCCGGTCTTGCGGGCTCGGCTGAGACCGCGAAGCGCCCTCGTCGGAGGGGGAGAGCGGAAACCGCGAGGTAGCACAGAGCGACGAGCGCCGTCGTCGCCGTCGCCGCTGAGATCAGCGGGATCCGTGGCGACACGATCGACCGAGGACCCACCGCCGGCGTCGGTCGAGGTGCGGGCAACGGGGCCGGACAACGGTCGCCGTCGACTGCGGTTACCTCAACGCCGCCCAAACCAAGAAGCTGCCGAGCTGGGAAGTGTTCGTGCCGCAGGGCGCGGTGCTCGGCGGCTACTACTTCCATGCCTAGCCATCGCGTCCGCCCGAACGCTGGCCGAACACCGGCCGCTGCGCTACACTCTACATATTCTGTTGTATGTAGCGAGGAGACCGGAGATGACCACCGCCAGCCCCGTATCGGTCCACCCTGACCTCGAAGGGGTGCCGCTCGGCGCCCTGCCGCCGAACGGGGTCTTTGTCCCGGACCTGTACGACCTGCTCCGTGGCGTGCAAGAGCGTGGAGGGGTGGAGCAGGGCTGGTTCGCCGATGGATTGCCGTGCTACTTGATCACCAACTACGAAGACGTCCGGAACGGGTTCGTCGACACTGCGACGTACTCACCTCGGGCGACCCAGGAGCTGCTGACCTTCCCGTTCCTCGGCCCGACCTTCCTCGGCTACGAGGGCAAGGAGCACGAGCTCCACCGCAAGGTCGTGTCGCCCACGTTCACCAAGCGACGGACCCGGGCTTACGTGGAAGAGATGCTCGTACCCCAGGCGCACGCAGTCGTCGACACCTTCTGCGAGGACGGCGAGGCCGAGCTGATGGAGCAGTTCTGCGAGCGGTATCCGCTCGCGATCATCGGCGACCTCCTCGGCCTTCCGGTCGACGACTGGCACAAGATCGCCGGTTGGGCCCGCGCGCTCATCCTCGGCGAGGGCGGCACCCCAGAGGAGACCCGCGCCCGGCAACGAGAGGTGGCGCAAGAGTTCCGGAACTACGTCTTTCCCCTGCTGGCTGAGCGGCGGACCACCCCCACCACCGACATTTTGAGCCAACTCGTCCACGGCTCCATCGAAGGGAAGCCTCTCACCGACGAGGAGATCCTCAGCTTCATGCTGCTGCTGTTCCCCGCCGGAGTCGACACCACCTGGATGGCGATCGGGGCGATGATGACTGCGGTGCTGGGCACCCCTGGCGTGGTCGAGGCGGTGAAGGCCGATCCGTCGTTGGTCCCGGGAATCGTCGAGGAGGCGCTGCGCTGGGGATCGCCGGTGGTCCTGCAGAGCCGGCTCACTGTGAAGGACACCGAGGTGGGCGGCGTCCGGATCCCTGCGGGGTCGTTCGCCTTGCTCGGCATCGGCGCCGCCAACCGAGATCCGGAGCGCTTCGACCGACCGGACGAGTTCATCTACGACCGGAACCCGGCCGGCCAGATGGCCTTCAGCTTCGGTGAGCACTTCTGCCTCGGCTCGCACCTCGCCAGGGCCGAGATGGCCACGGCGCTCACCGTCATGCTCGAGCGCCTGCCGAACCTCCGCCTCGCGGAGGACGTCCGCTTCGTCGGCTGCTCGGTCCGAGGCCCCGACACCCTCCGGGTGAGCTTCGACCCGTCGCCCGCGTTGGGGGCAGCTCGATGACGAGCACCAGCAACGAGCCCCGGCTGCTCATCGTCGGCGCGTCGTCAGGGATCGGACGATCGCTCGCCGAGCACGCCTTGAAGCGGGGCGCCCACGTCTGCGTGTCGGCCCGTTCCGCCGACGCTCTCGATGAGATCTGCGCGGAGGGTGGTGGCCGTGGGCACGCCATCGTCGCCGACCTCGCCCGTCCGGACGACTGCCGACGGATGGTCGACGCGGCGGCCGGCGCCATGGGAGGCCTCGACGCGGTCGTCATCGCCGCCGGCTGGGGGACCCTCTCCATGATGACCGACGCCGACCCCGATACGTGGCGGCATGCCTTCGAGGTCAACGCGATCGGTCCGACCCTCGTCTGCGGCGCTGCGACAGAGCATCTCGCCCCGAACGGGATCGTCTCGTTCATCTCCTCCGAATCCGCGTCAGAGGTCCGTTGGGGACTCGGAGCCTACGCGGCGTCGAAGGCCGCTCTCGACGCCTCCATCGAGGCCTGGCGACTCGAGAACCCGGCGCTGCGTTTCCAGCGGGTCGTCATGGGCGCGACCTCCCCGACGGGTTTCTGCGCCGGTTTCGACAGCGCCCTGTTCGATGCGGCCCTCGAGGCCTGGGTGAGCCAAGGGATCCGCGGCGACTTGATGGAGACCGACGACGTCGGGCGGCAGATGGCGGACCTCCTCTGGTCCGCGTTGGACAACCCCGGGCTCGTCGTCTCCGACGTCCGCCTCGTACCGGTGGCAAGCGGCGTCCCGTCTCCTACCTGATCCATGCAGGTCGCCGGCGGGGATCACTCGTTCGGTCGCGAGGATCCTCGTCCAGCTGAGACGGTCAGGACCGACGCCCCCAGGTTCCATCGAGCGGGCTGCGCCTGCAAAGATCCGGATGTGACCCCAGCTCGCCCCGCCGATCCCCGTCCGAACCCGTCGGACGACGACACCGACGTCCGGAACCGCCTCATCGACGCGGCCGAGACCTCGTACCTCCGACGGGGGGTTACGCGAACCACCGTCGAAGACGTCGCAAAGGTCGCGGGCGTGCATCGGACGACTGTGTACCGGTACTTCCAGACGAAGAACGACCTGCTGGCCAGCGTCATCCTCCGAGGGTCACGGGAGATGTTGATCCAGGCCCGGCGGGAGCTCGAAGGCGAGGGCCGGTTCGGCGACCGGCTCCTGGCAGCACTCGACGGGGCCATCGAGTCCGTGACCCAGTCGAGGTGGTTCGAATCGATGTTTACCGCCGACAACCTCGGAATGACGGTGGCCGGCACCGCCGCCGAGGAGGTCCTGAACAGTGTTGCCGACCTCTTGACCCCGTTCATCGAGGACGCTCGACAGCGAGGTGAAGTCCGAGCCGACCTCGACTCGAGGCAAGCAGTCGAATGGCTGAACAGGATCGCGCGGATGATGCTGCTCGAGCTAGCAGCGGACGCGCCGGATGCGCTTCGGGGTGCGGAGCGGCGCGATGTCCTCCGCCGCTTCGTGCTTCCTGCCTTCCTCCCCTGACGACGGCGGCTCGTTCGCCATTTTCGACCGTGGGGAAGGCCGAGAGCCGCTCCTCGAAGAAGACGTGATCGACAACGGTCTCGACGGCGGATTTCAATGCATGATCGGGACGAACGGCGGCGCGATCAGGTCCGCCACCTTGGCCCAGGCCACCGTAATCACCTTCAGCCCGCGCCCGAATTGGTACTCGGGAAAGTGCAGTTCGATTCCCTCCGCGGTCGGAATCCAATACTTGAAATTGATATCCATCGGAGCTAACTGGCCGCTGTGTTGCCACTCAGTCGGGTATGCCGGCGGGCGCACGGTCGGCAAAATCGCTGCGGTCTGTTCAGACAGCCGAACCAAACCTGCTTGCTTATCGCGGAACAGGTTATCCCAGGTAATGCGAATTCCGCTGCGGCTGTCGAATACGACTGATGCCAGGTAATCGATCGGCATGTTGGGCTCGGCGACGTTGTACTCGCCGACAAAGAGCTCTGAAACCGTGATGGGACGCACGAAGGCGGTCCCCGTAGCGTTGAACGTCCATGGGCGTTTCGTCGATCCATCCCACGTCATGGTCTGGACTTGTCGCATCGCTTCGGCGTCGATGCCGCCGTTGATAACTTTAGCTACCTCCGGATCGCCGCCGTTGATGCGTTGATAGTGAACGCTCCAGGTGCCCAAGCCATCTGGACTGGTACCCGCGATCACACCAGGCACGGCCATAAACCCGAGGCCGTTTGCAGCCGGCTCGGCCTGGGCCGGGTGCACCGCCGACAGGGCGATCGACCCTACCGCTACCAACGCCAAGACAAGTCGGTTAGTGAGCTTCATGGCCGCCCTTCCTGAAGGTCTCAAAGGCCTTGGGGCACAAATCCTGATGTTTGTTTTGTTTGAGGTGCGGCTTTTTGGCTCCCCAGTCCGCTGGAGTTGATTCGGCTATTTGATGTCCACTTTGCTTGCTAACCACTTGCCATCGATGAGTTCCATCGTCATCGCGACTCGGCTGCGGTCGATGCGAGGCTGGGGATTCACGGAGTTGCTGACCGATTGATCGACGAAGAGCAGCACGTCGACCTTGGTTTTGGAGGCGGATTTGATGGCGGAGTCGACTACTACGCCCTTGCTCGTCGCTTTGTTGTCGATAAGCAGCTGGCGCAGTTGGGTGGCCGACTGGCTATACATGTCTTTGAATTCGCCGGTGGCGCCGTTGAGCACCTGAGTGAAATTCTCATCGATTTTGCCGCTATCAACCGTAGTCAGGGTGACGGCGTAATTCCGAGCTACCGCCAGAGCGGCGCTGGCCGCCGCATCTGTGTCCCTGCTCTGCTTGAGTTGCCAGCCCAAGAATCCCGACATTCCCAGCGCCGCAACGAAGACGAGCGCCACAGCCGCGGCGAGGACGCGGCGAGCCCAGCGCCTGAGCCGCGAGTGCTTTGGTGTCTCTTCGGTTTCGGCATGAGTATCTGGCGACTCGGTCGCTTCAGGGGTGTCGGCGTCTGGTTGGCTACCTTCTGGTTCGGTCGGTTCAGCGGCGTCAATTGCTGGTGTGCTGTCCGGCGTCTTGGTGTTCGTGGGTTCGTCTTGTTGCTGGAGCTTTTCGAAGACGTCCTTGGAATTCGTCCGCTTGAATAGTTGTGTCGCCATGGAGACGTCTCCTAACTCACCGGTGTCCGATATCCGGGCGGGGGCCCGCCGTATGGCATCGGGATTGTGTTGGGGTAGATCGGGGTTGGGGTGGCCGTCGCCAACGGGTTAGAGCCTGGGGGCGGGCCCGCGGTGTCATCGCCGGGTGGGCGTGGTGCATTGCGAGCGCCGCGGACCAATATGGAGGGGTCCGGGTTTGTGCAGTAGGTGTAGATGTAGGGCTCGAAGTAATCGGGCACGGAGACCGGCCGTCGCGGAAGGTTGTAGTCGCAGCTGTAACGGGGGTAGATGTCCGCGATCGCCCAGACAGCGCCGTCGTGCATGATGGACCCGAGGGCGTCAAATGCCGAACTGCGGGGTGCGTTCAGCATGTGATGTATGGCCGGTACACGGTCATTCAACAACTGCGCGGTGGTCGTGAGCTTGCCTAGCAGTTGGACCATTGTTTCGGAGTTGTCAGCAATGATGGCGTCCAGGGCAGTCAACGGTGCACTACCGCGATCGACAAGGGTGCGAAAGCCGCCGTCCATGGCGTTGACTCCGTGCAGGATGCCCTGCAGCTGCTGGGAAGTGGCGCGCAGACCGGGGCTGACGTCGGCCAGTGTGGTCAACACGGTGCGGCTGGTGCGCAGCACGCTGACGGTTTGGGGGAGCACCGAGTTGAGGGTCGAGATCAGGAACGCCCCGCCGTCGAGCAGCGCGGCCAGTTTCTGCGGCCCCTGGTGTCCGACCCGCAGCTCGTCGGATATGGCAGCAAGCTTGTTCGGATCCAGCTGAGCCAAGACGCCATCGCCGTTAGCCAACAGACGCGGCAAAGACACGGGGATGGATGTCTGGTTCTGCCCGATCACGGAGCCGTTGGTCAAGTTCGGGCCGTGGTCGCTCAGCGGCCGAAATTCCAGGTACTGCTCGCCGGCCGCCGACAGGGCGGACACCCGGACCGAGCTGTCCAGCGGCACCGGCACATCGGAGTCGATCGCGGCGGTAGCCACCACACCGGTGTCGGTTAACTTCACAGATTCGACACGCCCGATCGGCACTCCGCGCAATGTCACGTCTTGGTTCGGTAAAAGCCCACCGGATTCTGGCAGCATCACCCGCACGGCATAGGCGGAGCGTGCCGGGTTGATCCCGAGCGAATCCGCCAGAATGAAAGTGGTTGCGGTTAGCAGCGTTAGGACAAGACCCACCACTGACATTGTCAGACGATGGCGCGCCAGCCAGCGTATGGCGATGACGATCAAGCGCGCCGATTGCTCCAGCGGATTCCGCGACATTGTCATCACCGTGGCCTGTGCTCAGGTCCGTAGACCCTGCTCAACAACAGGTTGTACTCATATCTGAGGCTGGCGATCATGGCGTGATAGTCGGTGCCGTCGGCGCCATGGAATCCCGGATCACCGGGATAATTCATGTCGGGCAGTGCGCCGAATGCGAGTTGGGTAATAACGCCACTGCCTGAAAGAGCGGCCCCGCCTGTCACTGCGACGAGGCTTTGTATCGCCCTGTTCAGCACGTTCAAGTCGACGGTGGGGTCGAGGACAAGTTCGTTGAAGAGGGCCGACAGGTCGTTGAGGTCTTTGATGATGCTGCGGCTGTCTGTGCCCTGCACAGAGGGAAACCGGTTGAGCTGGCGGGTGATTCGTGCGACGCCGTCCGTCAGGTCGGCCAGCTGGCTGGTGTTGTTGCCGATTACGGTCATGGCCGGGCCGGCCGCCGCGATCACCTCGTTGAGGGTGTTTTGGCGTTCGGAGATTCTTGCAGTTAGCTCGGAGGTGCTGCGTAGGGCCGTGTCGATTTCGCCTGACCGGCTATTCAACCGCGCTATCAATGTGTTGGACTGCTGCAGGAGTTCGGCGAGCTTCTCGCCGCGTCCGCCCATCGCCGAACCGGCACCGTTGACAATCGATACCAGGTGACGGATGGTGCCTCCGTTGACCAGTAACGCCGCCGACCCGAGCACTTGTTCGATGGTCGCGGCTGCGGACGTGGAGTTTGATGTGAGGTTGTCTCCGTCACGTAGCAGTGGAGTGCCCGGAGCTGGGTTCGGGTTGGTCCGGATGGCGACGAAGACATCACCGAGGGGGGTGGCCGAACGCAGTTCAGCGGTGGTACCGATGGGCAACGGGACATCGGCACGAAGACGCATAGTCACCAGGGCGTTGAAGTTCTGCGCGCGAATCGACTCGACTTGACCGATGTCGGCGCCGTTGAGTCTGACCTTCGCCTGCGCAGGCAGATTCAACGCATTGGAGAATTCGGCGGTTAACGAGATGCCGTGGTCCGCCTTGCCCGGTGCCGGCAGCGGGAGACTCGTCAACCCGGTTGCGCACCCCGCCAACAGCATGGTCAGCCCGGCAGCTGCAGCGCCCCGGCACGCGCGGCGGACATTGCCTGTGCCGCGCCGCCTCACCGGGCTCCCGCCATCGTTTCGAGCATGCCGGCCACGCCGTCGGCCAGGAAATTCACGCCGAAGTCCGGGCCGTAGTCGGCAATTGTGCCCGTTGCGCATCCCAAGTCTTTGATCCCGGAAAGGTTGCAGATCTCCTTGACCATTTGTTGGTTGGCGAGGAGCTTGTCGGCGAGGGCGTGCGCGCGAATGGCGCCGACGTTGGTGTCGATTGAGTTGTACACGTTGTCGCCGAGCATCGGTAAGAGGTCCATCATTTCTGCCACGCCGCGGCGATTGTCGTCAACGGCGGCCAACAGGGTCTGAGAATTGGCAACGGTGGACTTCAGCCCTTCGCGGTTGGTCTCCAGTAGCGACGCCGCTTGGCCCAGTATCTGGTTGATCTTGGCGCCGGTGTCGCCGGCGCCAAGATCCTGCTCTGCCAGGATGGCGCTGAATTGGCGGATGTTCGAACCGAATTCGCGTATCGTCGCATCGTTGTCGGCGGCCGCTCGCGTCAATTCCGCAAGATTGGTCGAGATCGCCTCGATGTTCTGCTTGGTACCTGCGCCGTTATCGGCACCGAGGCGCAGCGCTTGAGACAGCTGATCGAGGGTCGCTGCGATGTTGGGGCCACTGTCGGACCCGATCTGAGCGCCGATATCGACGAGGTCTGCCAGCGGGCCGTGCCCGTGGTCGTCACCGCGCAAGGCGCTCGAGAGTTTGTCGACCATCGCGAGTGTGCGGTCGAACTCGACGGGTGTACGGGTGCGCGGCAAGCCCAAGAGGTCCCCGGTCCGCAACTTCGGTCCGCTGCGGTAGGCCGGGGTCAGTTCGATGTGCCGATCGGTAAGGATCGACGTCGATACGGTGACCGCCTGAACATCGGCCGGTAGGTCGACGCCGCTGTCGATCGCCATTTTCACTTCAACGTAGTTGGACTTGGGGACGATGCTCGTTACTTTTCCGACGGGCATGCCCAGCACCGAGACGTCGTTGCCCTCGTAGAGCCCGATAACGTCCTCGAACTGGGCCGTCACCGTCATCGGCTGGTCAGCGCCGCGGGGAACCACGACGAAGGCCACGACGGCCAGCCCCGCTGCGAGCACCGCGGTGACGGCTAGGGCAGTCCGGCGGCTCATCGCGGCGCCCTTGCGGGATCCGGCGCAGGCCATCCGGGATACGGATCTGGTGATGGCGCGCACTCCTTGTAGTACGGAGGCAGATTGAACTGGTCGGCGCGAGCGCTGAGCGCGCACATCCATGAGTCGATCATCATCCCGGCCGGAAGGTTGACGTCGATCGCATTTCCACTGCCCGTGGCGTTGGCAAGGTTGCGGAGGGCCACCGGCGCGATTTGCAGAAAGTTGCGCAGCAGATCTTCCTTTTTGCCGATCGCGCGGGTTAGCTCCTCAAGGTTCGCGAGCATTTTGTTCATCTCCGGCTGATCGTTGAGAGTTGTCTTGAGGGTGTTGATCATTGCGGTGGCACTGGCGAAGAGCTGGCGCACCGCGTCGCGCCTGGAGACGATCTCAGCCAAGAGGTTTCGGCCCCGAACCACGAGGGTGCCGAGATTGGCTTGCTGTGTGTGGATCATCGCGGTGATGGTGTCGACACTTTTGAGCAGGGAGCTGATTTGGTCGCGCCGCCCGGAGATGATCGCGGCAAGCGATTTGACGTTGTCCAGCGCCCGCGGCAGGGCTTCGGGCACCCCGGCGAGGCCCGCAGACAAAGTGGTCAGCGATTCGGCGACGCGGTCGGCATCGACCTGCTCGAATGTGGTCGTAGCATCTGCGAGTGTTTTCTGTAGATCGTAGGGGACGGATGTGTTCGCCAGGCTGACCGTGCGGTGGTCGAGGTCGCCGCTGCCGGCGGGGGACAACTCGAGGTAACGAGATCCCAGCATGGTGGTCAGCTTTATGGCGGCTCGTGTGTCGTGGCCCAGGTGAACTTTGCTGTCGACCTTGAAGTCGACGACGACGCGATCACCGGCCAGTTTGACACCATTGACGGCACCCACGTTGATCCCAGCGACGGTGACTTGGTCGCCCGGCCGGATCTGGGCCGCCTGAACGAATTCGCCGTGATAGATCGTCTGCCCCAAAGGAAGTCGGCCGACAACGAGGACGGCGGTCACGACGATCGCGGTGAGAGCCGCGGCGACGGTGCCGACCCAGATCTTGTTGTATCCCTCGATCGGGCGTTTGAGGCGATTGAGCATGGCGACTACCTGCACATCGGTGTGTGTTGGATGACATTTCCCGGTGACGCCAGCCGGACGACGGCGGGAATCAGCCGGCTAAGGAACGCGAATATCGTGGAGTTGACGTCGCATAGATAGGCATCGGCGTATGTTCCCCCCTCGGTAATTCGCGCGAAACCCTTGAAGAAGGGGCTGATGTTCGATCCCATGAACGACCAGCGCTCCCTTCCCGGGCCGACAATGTTCGCCAGGAAGCCGGGCTCGCGCTCGAGGAGGTCATGCAGCGGGGGGTAGATGTTGTCGGTGATCGTCGCCAATCGTGTGACCGCGGCGTTGATTGAACCCACCGATGCCACCAACTGATCGCGCCGGTCATCGAGCGTGACCATAACGTCATGGGTTTGGTTGATCAACGCCTCGAGATCGGTGTCTCGGGCGGCAAGGTTGGTGGCGACGTTGTTTAGGCCGGTGACGAGCTCGTCGAGCACCTGGTCAGGGCCGGCGAGTGTCTCCGCAAGTGCGGACGTTTGAGTGATCAGTGTCAGCACCGAACCCGAATCTCCTTGTAGGGCCTTGATTACCGCGTTCGTCAGGTTGTCCACCTGCTGCGGGTCCATCAGGCCGAACAATGGCTCGAACCCATTGAGCACATAGCTGATGTCAAAAGACGGTCTGGTGTTTTCCAGCGGGATCTGGGCTCCACTCGCCAGGGGTGTCCGGTCGGCCGATGATCCCTGCGAGAGGCCGAGATACCTTTGGCCGATGATGTTTTGATACGTCACCGAGGCGATCGTGCCCTTGTAGACGGCTTGGTCCTTTTGCACCTGGAACGTGACTTTGGCCAAGGTGCCCTCAAGATCGACTCTGTCCACGCGTCCGACACGAACTCCGGCAATGCGAACATCGTCGCCGGAGTGCATTCCGGACACATCGGTGAACATCGCCGAGTATTCGTTCGTCGGGCCTACGACGTCACGGCGAAGCGTGACGAGCACCATCCAGGTCGTCGCCATCGCCACCACCAGGAATAGGCTCAGGCCGATCACGGCGTTGCGGTACTTCACCGCTCACCTCCGGTGGCTGTTGCGAGATGTACGGTGGCTCCGCGCGCCAGCGGTCCCAGCAGGACCTCGGTGGCGGAATTCGCTTGGGCACCAACGATGAAGCTCAGTTGGTCTTTCTCCTGACTGCTCCCGACGGGACCGACGTTGCCGCCGATGACCGCCGATTGCGGTTGGACAGTCGGTGGGGGGCCGGGTTCGGGAGATGGAATAGGTTGTGCTGGCGGATCGGGTGCGGCCGGTGGCGGGGATTCGGCCGGCAGTAACGGTGGCGGGCCTTCGGGCGGCGGCCCCGCTGGTGGCAGGGGAGAATAAGCTTCGGGCGGCAGCACGGAACCTCGCGGCGGAGCCAGGTTGGGGCGATTCTCCGAGACGCCCGGAGGCAGCGGGAGCCCCCGAGATCCCAGTGCCGTCGTCAACGCGGGCGCGACCGGCACCTCAGGGGCTGTCTGGCAACTGGGACCCTCTAATGCACCGTAGCGAGGGCAATCGGCGCGCACGTAAGTCCGAGATGGGGTGAGGGAGATAATTGCGTTGGCCCGAATCACTCCTGCGTCGAGATCGATTGTGGTGGATGCCTTCTGGCTGAGCCCAACGAAGTTTTTGATCAGGCCGCTGACCACCTGGGGCCGAGCTCCCAACTCACCGATGACCGCAGTCAGGTTGGTGCTGATGTTGATAAGCCTGTCGGTCTGGTTGTCGAAGGCAGCACCGAGCGTTCCCACAGTGTTGTTCGCGGCGAATAGAAAGTCCGCCAATTCTGATCGTTTTTCGGCGAAGGTTTGTAGCGGCTTGACGGCGGGAGCGAGTGCGTCGAAGAGTTCTGGCGCAGCGGATCGCAACCCTTGAGCGGCAGCGGTGAAGGCAGATAGCGTGGACGGTCCCGGCTCAGTTCCGACTACCGTATTCAGTTGGGCGACAATCTCATTCAGGTCACGTCCGGCCTTCTCCAGTCGGTCACCGCGCCCCTGAGTAGCCTCGCCCAAGGCGGCAACCCAGCCGATCCGGTCCCCGTTCGGCTCGCGGCCCACGGCCACCAGCACCTGGCGCAGCTTGTTCAATGTGGTTTGAAACAGCACCGTCGGCAGACTTTGGTCCTCCTGGATAACGGCGCCAGGCCTCAGCTGAGCCCTGCTCTGCCCGTTGTCCACCAGCTGCACCGACGACACCGCGAAGACGTTGGACGGGACTACTCGGGCGGTAACCGTATTGGGGATACCCGAGAGGTATTCGGTCTTGAGCTCGATATCAACGATGTTGGGCCCGCCGGCCGATGCCGGAACAACTTCAGACACAAACCCGACCAATACACCGCGGAACTTGACGTCAGACTTGGCGGGCAGGCCATCACCCACGTTGACCAGCTCGGCGCGGACCCGCACGATCGGATCGAATTCGCCGTTGTACTTGCCAAGCAAGAGCGCGACGACCACAGCAAGCACTAGCAAAAACGCGACACCAGCCAGATAGAGGCGGCCGGTTGACGGGCCGCGGGCGTCTGTATCGAAGGAATTCGGCATCGCTAGCCACCAAACCTGACGCCAGCGTCGACGCCCCACATGGCCATCGTCAGCAGGGCGTTCAGCATGATGATCGCGGTGATGCTAGCGCGCATTGCATGCCCGGCCGCTACACCGACTCCTTCAGGGCCGCCGGTCGCGAAATAGCCGTAGTAGCACTGAATCACCGCAGCGACGAAGGTGAAGACGACTGCTTTGATCGTCGCGTACACGACGTCCCTGCCACTGCTGAACAATGCGAAATAGTGTTCGTATGTCCCCAGAGACGTGGGGGTAAAACCCACCACGGCCTCAGCGGCCAAGTACGCCGCGGCCAAACAAGCCAGGAACAACGGAATCACTGCAACAACCGATGCGACGACGCGCGTCGTGACGAGATAGGGGATGGGGTTGATGGCCATGGTTTCCATCGCGTCGATCTCCTCGGAAAGACGCATAGCGCCCAAGTGCGCGGTAAAGCGACAACCTGCCTGGGTGGTAAACGCGAGGGCGATCATGATCGGCGCCATCTCGCGCGTCGATCCCCATGAGGCGAGCATGCCGGTCGCCGGACCGAGACCAAGCAGGTTCAGCGAGTTGTAACCTTCGACGGCAAGCAGCGCACCTGCTGTGACTCCCAAGACCAACGCGACACCGACAGTGCCACCACCGACCACAATCGACCCGTTGCCCCACGCGATGTCGGACAGATTTCGTAGGAATTCGCGGCGGTAACGGCGTAGCGCGACAGGGGTCGTCACCAACACTCGGCCAAAGAAATACAGCATGTGACCGCTCCGGGCCACCGGCCGCCCCACCGCAGCCGCGGTTTGGGTCAATTGGTGGGTGCCGACGGCACGAAATGTTGAGGCTGCCATAGCCCTAGAGGCTCACCTTCGGGAAGATCATGAAATAGAGCTGACTCATGACGACATTGACGATCATCAGCAGGAGCATCCCCTCAACCACCGCCGCGTTCACCGAGTTCGCCACCCCAGCGGGGCCACCACGCGTGGATAAGCCCTTGTGGCAGCTGACAATTGCCACGATCGCGCCGAACACCACCGATTTCACCAGCGCCAGTACGAGGTCGTCCACGGTGGCGAACGAGGAGAACGTTGCCATGAACGAGCCCGGGGTCCCATGCTGCATATACACGTTGAAGAGGTAACCCATGATGAAGCCGGCGAAGGTCGCCAGTCCGGTCAACGCAATCCCAACTACGACGACCGCGGCGAACCGAGGAACTACCAGGCGCTGGATCACCGAGACCCCCATCACCTCCATCGCGTCGATTTCTTCGCGCATCGTCCGCGAGCCCAGATCAGCGCTGACCGCCGAGCCGACGGCAGCCGCGAGCAGGATCGCCGCCACCAGCGGAGCGCCCTGTCGGATCACCACCAGCCCGTTCGCCGCGCCGGCCAGCGACTCCGCACCGACTTGCCCAGCAAGCACAGAGAATTGGATCGAGAGAGTGACACCGACCGGAATCGTCACCAAAAGTGTCGGCACGATTGCCGTGCCAGCCATGAACGCCGCCTGTTTGACGAACTCGCCCGCGTTGAATCGGCCGGTGAATAAATCGACGAAGAAGTACTGAATAGTGCGTATGCCTAGAACTACCTGGCCACCGAAGGTGTCCAGCGACATCAACGGATGTGACCGTAGATACCGGCGCCCCCAGTCCCCAATATCGCCTAGGGCCGAGCGCTCCGGACATGGTGGCTGCGGCTGTTCTTCAGAAGCAGTCACCACTGCGGTGTTCTCTTGCTGCGTAGTGTCAGCCAGCGTCGTCACTGGACCCGCTGGCCACCCTTCCGTCGGTGTGCCGGTCAAAATGACTCGCTCCAATATCCACATCGGGACATTGGTCTGATGGCGACCACGCCGGTCTGGGCCCGGTGCGTACGCACTGACCTCAGGACCAACACCGAGTCGACCCCTTCGACCTCTTGCTCACCGCGGGCGTGCACTACGAGGGACACGAGCTCGGGGTGCACGACGATGTTGCGACCGCCGACGTTTGCCGTAGGCCACTGAACGACTCTGAGAGCATGACACTCTTTCTGCCTCGGCGGTTCACGGCCTGCGAACGCGCTATGTGTGACGCTGACCACGAATTTAGGCAAGTGGCCAGACAATGTCAATATTCGGCGTGCATCTCCCGTGCCGAGATCACCGCGACGTTCGCCAAGTCCTATGGGAAGGCGTCGAAGAAGTGCAGGGCCCTCATTTCGGATCAGGTGATGCCGGTGACGGGCTAGTCGCTGGACGATGCTTGGTGCCGATTGACGGCTGCGGCCCAGTCGCCGAGAGCGGGCCGGCGGGTCTCTAAATAGAGTCGGCAACAGTGCAATTCAAAGTACCTCCACGATGCGCTCAAGCGCTTCAGAAGGCTTGGACGGTCTCGCGTGGGCAGTGCGGGCGGTATCTTGCCGCCTCCGTGGCCCTGCAGCTGGCGACGCTGAAACGCCACGACGAACTGACGCCGAGCCGGGACCGTTCGGCCCGCAGCTGCGTGCCGAGCTGTTAGCGATGAGCGTCGTCGGATGCGCATCCGATCAAAAAGGTCTACCCCACGTTAAGCGGTGACCGGGCGACGACCAACGGCATCTGCCGCGACGAGGCAACAGTGACCAGCACGTGGATCATCGAATCCGCGTGCACGTATCCTGAGGTTTGCGAAGGGAATGTGACCAGCGAATTGGGTTGGACCGCAGGAGTTTCAACAGATGTGGCCTCTGGTACATCAGGCGTACTATGCCCGGTTGGCAACCGTGCCCATGGCTGGCGATCAGGATGCCGTTCACATTGCCGAGTATTTCCTGACGTACCAACGATATTCAGTTGCCGTCGGCGTGGCCGCCGACGATCCGGTCAACCGCCCTGTCGAGGTGTGCAGAGATCTGCTCGTAACTGAGCCACGATGTCGCACGGCCAACCCGGACCCAGGGCCGCCGAGATCCGGTGCGGAACTTCCACGACGATCTTCCGGCGCGCAGGATAGACACCAGGGTCGCCCGCGATCAACGCACTCGCGCATTCGGCAGCCATCTCAGGGTGGTCAGCGACGACGAACGCGATCCCCGAGACGTCGCCCGAACCCGTTCACACACAGGCTGATTCACATCGACAGACATCGGAACGTCTTGTGGCTGGCGAAAGTACGCTTCGGCGACAAGCGCGTTCTTCGACGGGAAGTGTTTGTGGGCGCTGGCTGGAGATAGTCGGGCGCGAGCTGCGACGGCGCGTACGGTCAGATCCGCATATGGTGATTCACACAACTCGTCGCTGGTCGCTTCGAGCAGCTTGCGAATGGTCACCGTGCGCGGTTGTTGCGCCGCCGCCTCATGACAGGTGCAGTCGGTGGCTTCGACTCACCTCGCTCGCAAAAGCCGATCGACCATCGCGCGGGCCTGCGGTATCAGCAGGGAATCCACATACTCCGGGGACGATGTTTGCTGAGTTCGTTGCACCACTCTCCGGTGCACGTAGTGGTACGGCCCTCATACGAGGAACGTCGGCCCCATCAGCGGGAACGACATGGCTTCCTGGGTAGCGGCGGGTCAGAACGTTTAGGTGTCGAGAAATGCCGCTTTCACATCGTCGTAGCGCGTCAAAATGTGGGCCGGTATCGGTTCGAAGAACCATCCGCGGGCGACCCCGCCTCGCTGATCGATGTGGTGCAGGACATCGAAGAGGTCGGGGATCTCGATGCGCATCGGTTGTACCGCTCCGAAGGAATCTGGGCGCAGGCGGGCTCCACCGCCAAAGGGCCGTTATCGCGATAGTCGTCATGTCTCGCGCGCTCGCCGTAAGTGCTAGCAACGATTTTCTGCCGAAAAGCTGTCGATCGGTGGCCGGCTCCTGCTACATTCTTCCGAGTTTGTAGTGTGATGCCCGCCACACCTAACGGGGTGATTGATGGGGGCGACATTGAGAGACAAATGGAGGCGACGTTGAGAGACAACAGGAACCGCTCGAACAGCCCATCGCGGCAGAGAGGTGCCGGTGCTGCTGCCCAAGGCTGCCCCGGGGGGGTAAGCACGCCCTCCGCTCGTGGCCCAGCAAAGTACATCGGCCGTGTCGGTGGGCTGGCGGTGGCGTTGGGCATCGGAGTGGTGATCGCCAACTCGGCTCCGACAGCCTGGGCGGACGCGGACACCTCGGGCGGGCGGACACACCAAGCCGCCTCGTCGGCCACCGCGGCGAAATCGGCGACCGCCACGAAGAAGCCACGAGAAGTTTCCTCGGGCCGGGCTAAGCCGGCAACGTCCAAATCCGGGCGCTCGGGGGCAGGCAACAGTTCGACTGAAACGACCAAAGACCCGGTTCGACCGTCCAGCGCGCAGACCCGCGGCACGTCGGCGACGATCACCATCGCCAAGCCGGCCGATAGCGGTTCGTCTACCCCAGATGCCGGGGACACCGCATTTGCCAGCGCGGCCGGGAATGCCCCAGCCTCCGACAAGGTCGACTCGGTCACTGCGGTGTCGTCGACGCGGTCGGTTCAACCGGCCGCAGCGAGTGTGTCAGCTCTGGCCGGATGGAATCCGATCACCGCAGACAACTCGCCGATCAAGCAGCTGTCGGTCACCTTGATGGCAACCCTGGAGGCGGCCCGCCGCCAATCGGACGCTGTCGAGTCACGGGTGACCGCCGCGCTCACATCGATCACCGCACCGTTGAATCAGCTCTTCCACAATCTGTCCGACAGCACCCCGACTCTCACGTACGACGCATCCACCAACACACCGGGTCAGTACGGAGCCGTCAACGGCCAGGTCATCGGATCCGACCCCGACGGCGACACGCTCACCTACTCGGTGCGCAGGTCCCCTAAGAGTGGTTCGGTAGTCCTGAACTCCGACGGTTCATTCACCTACACACCCGATGCCGCTATGCGAGCCAGCGGCGGGGTCGACACCTTCACCGTCACCGTTAGCGACGCACGGAATAACCCGCTTCACCTCCACGGGATAGGCACCTTGCTCGCCGCGGACTTCGGTCACACCGCGAGTGTGCAGGTGACAGTGCTGGTGCAACCGGCGCAGGCGGGCGAAATTAACCCCCTCGCAACGCCCCAGGAACTCGAATTCGAAAAACGTGTCGCCAGGATCGTGAATTCGCCTCTCGTACAACTGGCGAAGATCGTCCTCAAGATCGCGTGGCCGATGACTGCGAAAAAGTTCTTCGCCAACGTCAACGGGCCCGACCAAACCAACCTCGACCAAATCGATGCAGCGATTAACTCGTTCGCCGCATTCGCGGCGATGACCTCCCTGAATCGCGACCCTTACAACCCGAAAATCAACCCGAACGAGCTTCCCCAGCACACGTGGTACGGCGTGACGGGTAGGGATATCCGCGCCCTCTATGACAATCCGGACACCACCTACCGCATCATCCCGATGAGCTCCGACTCCGTCTATGTAGTCACCGGGAAATTCATCACCGGGCATATGCCCGTAGACACCACCTTCAGCGTGTTGGTCGGGACTGATGGCAAAACTGCTTCGACACTGTCGGCCAGCGACCTCGATATTGCACCCGACGGCAGCTACACGATCACGCTCGATTCGAATCCGACTGCGCCAGGCCAGAAGAACCATATCCAGCTCCCCTCGGGCGCCACCGGTATCGTTGTTCGCGACACTCTGTTGGATTGGGACACCGAGACCGCGACCCAACTGTCCGTCCAACGGGTCAGTGGCCCGGCCGACAACGTTTTCCATGAACTCGGCCTGACCTCACTGCCCGTGGTTGGGCGGGCACTGCAGGAAATCGGTGCCGCACTGGCTCGAGTCGGCGTCGCGCGTTCAGGGTCGCTGCCTGAGGTGTATTACAACGCGTATGCGGCCCTGATCACCCTTGTCAGCGGCGCCGTTTGGTATCAACAACGTTGGGCGGGCCTGACCACGACAGATCCGAGCACGGGAGAATTGAGACCGCCGAACGAACTCTCGCAGCCGGCCTCAGCCGGCTCGGACACCCTCGCGACCCAGTTGCAGAGCCTCGGCTACTTCCAGCTCAATGATGGCCAGACGCTGGTCGTGACGGTCGATCCTGGCAATGCCGGATACTTCGTTGTTCCCGTCACCAATGAATGGACTGTCACGAACAACTACTGGGACTACCAGACGAGCCTGAATAATTCGCAGGCCGTGGCTAATCCAGATGGAACCTATACCTTCGTGATCTCGAAGACGGATCCCGGCGTCGCCAACTGGGTCTCCACCGGCGGTCTCGATCAGGGGACGCTGTTTCTCCGGTTCCAGGCCCTCGACCCGAACTCTACTGATAAGCCTGCTGTTTCAGCTCAGGTTGTGCCGATCGACGGGCTGGGGACCGTACTGCCGCCTACCACTGTGTACGTAACGCCAGAAGAGCGCGCCGCCCAGATCGCTTCTCGCCAAGCGGGTTTCAATCGTCGGTTCGCACCTTACCCACAGGTGTAACGGCAATCCTGACCAATCGAACGAAAGGTGAAGCGGCTGCAATGCAGCCGCTTCACCATTCGCATGGAGTCAAGCTAGTGCAACGATCGACCGTACTCGACTGTGAGTTCCGCGGCAGCATGCAGCCACGCCGAGGTCTGGCGGACCCAGGACCTTGATGTCGGGAACGACATCGGCAATTGCATTGAAGATCAGTTTCAGTCCCAAGCGGGCCAGGTTGGCGCCGACACAGTTGCGGGCCCCATGTCCGCCGAAGCCGACGTGCAGATTCGGGTCGCGCAGGATGTCGAACACGAAGGGGTTGTCGAAGACTTCCTCGTCGAAGTTGGCTGATCGGTATAACATTCCGGCGCGCTGGCCCCCCGCAATCTGCACGCCGCCCAACTCGAGATCACGCATGGCCGTGCGCTGAAATACATTGCTCGTAGTGGACCACGGACAACTCGTTCACCGCGGTTGCGGCCGTCCTCCCAGGCGCTCCGAGTAGATCAGCGATGGACAGCAACGGCAGCCGGGCCGCGATATCGCCGACGAACTCGCCCAGTCCCTTCTCCGCGGCTCGCTCGACGATCGTGCGGGCCGCTGCCTGCAGCTGCGGTCGAAGCGCCTCAATGGACCGTGGTGTGAAGGCCCTCGAAACAAGCTTCCGCAGTCGGGTGTTGGGCGCATCCTGATTGACCAGGAGCGCCTTCGAGATTGCGCGGCATCATCGCCTCATATCCTGAGACCGAACAGGCCATCTCGGACTCCCTGACTCCGCTATGTGGCCGGACCCCGTGAACTGGTCCACGGGACCACTACGCGGGGCTCACCTCAACGGCACAACGGGTTTGCGGCGTCAGCTAGCGCATCGGCGGCCGAGCGGGCAGGCGGTCGTCCGTCACACTCCAGATAAGACAGATGTGTCGGCGGCGTCTTGGGATTAAGAGCACAATGCGGCTAGGGATCGCCGAGGGGTAGGACAGCCGATGGGTGGAGTCACTCCCCATCTGGGTGTCGAAGTGAATTTGGCGCGATGGGGCCGCGCCGTTGCAGTGGTCGTGCTGGTCGTTGCTGCCCTGGACTGGGTGGGCTGGGCGACCGGTATCGAGAGTTTGACGCGGGTCTATCGGACCTGGCCGCACATGGTGCCGTGGACCGCTCTATGGCTGGCCGCGCTGGCGGCGGCGATCCTGGTGCAGACTGGGCAGCCGGCTCGTGGGCGGGTCTGGGCCGGACGTGGCATGGCTGTGGTGGTGGGTATCGGTGCTGTTGTCGTCATTGCCGAGTACGTATCCGGTCGGTCGTTGGGCCTGGACCAGGTGTGGTTCGGAGACGCGGTGCGCACGTTGCAATCGTCCTGGCCGGGCCGTCCGAGTCCGTTGACGGCATTAGCGGTGCTACTCCTGGCCGCTGCGGTCGCGCTGACCCGAGTGGATCGTGGCCGGATCTGGGTGGTCTGGTCGGTGTGTGTCGTGGGTAGCGCGGCCATTCCATCCGTCGGCGTCACGGCCTACGTGTTCGGTGCGATGGCGCTGGTGGACGTGACGCCGTCCACCGGTATGGCGATGTCGACCGCCGTGGCGCTGCTGCTGCTCGCTGTGGCGACGCTCGTGGCGCGTCCTGACCGGCTTCCGCTGGCCTGGCTGATCGCCCGACCCGACTGGGTCGCACTGGTGCGGTTGTACGGTCTGGCCGTCGGCTTTGTGATCCTCGTGGCGCTGTCGAGGCTGACGTTCCTGGCCCTAGGCAGCAGCCAGAATGCGGCCTTTGTCCTCTCGCTGGTGGTGGGCACGGTTTTGGCGGTGGTGGCTGGGTTCCGATTGCGCCACCAGGAACAGAGTCTGCTGAAAGATCGCGCTGAGGCTGAGACGCGCTACCACATCCTGGCCGACAACGCCGTCGACATCATCGTTCACCTACGTGGCAGCCGGGTCGTGTGGATCTCGCCGTCGGTGGAGTTCGCGCTGGGCGGGCCACCCCAGTCGTGGATCGGTGCGGGCTTTCGCGGCCGCATCCACCCCGACGACCTCGACCCACTCGCCGACGCATTGCACAAGATCGCTAACGGCGACTCGGTGATGCACAGGTTCCGGGTGCGCTCCCTGGACGGTGGTTACCAGTGGGTCGACGGCCACGGAAAGCCCTATGTGGACGCTGAGGGCAACGTCGACGGACTGATCGCGGCGCTGCGCGTCGCCGATGATCGGGTCAAGGCCGAGCAACTACTCGAACGGTTGGCCCGGTTCGACACATTGACCGGGTTAGCGAATCGGGCCGAGGCGATCAGCCGCCTTGAGTCCGCATTGGCGCAGCCGTCCACTGGTGGAGACCACCTCGGCATTCTGTTCTGCGATGTCGATCACTTCAAGACCATCAACGACACCTGGGGACACGGCATCGGCGACGCAGTCCTCGCAACGTTGGCCACCCGTATCAGTGAATCTGTCCGTCACGGAGACTCGGTCGGGCGGACCGGAGGTGACGAGATGCTCGTCGTGCTGCCCGGTGTCCACAGCATCGACGAGGTCGCCCAGATCGGTGAGCAGATTCGCCGTCGGGCCGCCGAACCTATCCACGAATCCGGGATCACCGTCTATGCGACGTTGAGCATCGGTGCCACCATCGCTGACCCCGGCGAGTCTGTTGCCGTGATCACCGCCCGCGCCGATGCAGCTATGTACCAGGCCAAGTCAAGCAACAGGAACGTTGTCGTCCAGGTCGAACCAGCCCGGAGACCGCGGCCAACAGTTCGGTAATCGGCTCCCCTGGCTATCGTTGGATACGAGGACCTGGAATTTTCATCGGTCTCAAGGATGCAGAGGAACCCCCGGATGATGACGTCGACGCGAATTGTCTTGTTGCGAAACAGTATTCGGTAGATGGTCGCTGCGCTAACGTCAAAAGCCCTAGCGATGGTCGTGACAAGCTTGCCGGACGCCTGCATCCCGCGGGCCAGCGCGCCCTAGAACTAGGGCTATCACCGATTCCACTGAAAAGTCTTGGCCTGCTTTGTCCTAGATGCTGCCCGTCGGTTTCGCCATGAGCTGGCCACCGGCAGCCCCGCGAGTGGGTGGTGCGCTCAGAATCCCTCGGGCGCGGGCCTTTTCGACCCAACTGACCACCGTGCGTGGGGACACGAAGTACTCGTGGGCCAGGCTTGCTGCGTAGCCGCGGCGCCGGGCGAGGTACTCACGGGCGATCGTGGTCAGGAATTCGTCGCTGAGGAATCCACGGCGCCGGAGGGGTTGCACGGCAACGGCGGGGAATCCGGTGACCGGAAGATCGACGGAATACGGGTCTGATCCTGCCGCGATCAACCGGGGCAGGATTCCAGTCACGACCGTCAGCGGGGAGGCCCAGCGGAAGTCGCGCTGGAGCTCCACCAAATCAAGTCCGGCATGCGAAATTAGTGACATTTCCACGACCTCGGGCTTGCCTGCGACGAGGTCTATCCGCGCCGCCACCCGCGCTTGCTGTTCGCCGCTCGCCGGGTCCATCTTGACCCAGTCGACAATGACCGGCAGGTCGACGGTGACCTCGCCGGTCAGCCACGGGTGCCGGGGTCCGTCGGCGCGAGTGATTCGCGACGACACTCCGGGAGGCCGTGATTCGGTGTCCATAAGGCCCGATTCTGCTAGACCGGGTGACCGTCAACCTTCCATTTCAGCCCCCGCACGTTACATGTGCGAATTGAAAGCCGACGGCACGCACTTCAGTGTGACACCTTTTGGACACCGCAGGGGTGTCGGTTGGTCGCCAGCTCAACGCTGGTTTGAATCGGGGGATGTCATGTCCAAGTGCGACGCTGTACATGGTGAGAAGCCAACCGCCGGCGCCCGAGCCGGTTACGCACGTTACGTGGGCCACGTGGGAGCGCTGGCAGTCGCGCTCGGCGTTGGCTCAGCGGTTGCCGCGATGCCGGCGGCATTCGCTGACACAGGCAAATCCTCGGACTCGACCGGCTCAAGCTCCCACGCGCCGTCGGCCTCGGCTGGCCCAGCGACATCATCCGCACCGTCGCGTGGTTCGCGCGCGGCTGCTCGTAGCGCTCGAGACGGGAAAGGCTCTTCGCCAGGCAGCGGCAGCTCCCATCGCTCCAACACCTCGTCGGCCGCCGCTGGCAAAACCGCGGTGCTCAGGGTTGTTTCGTCCTCGAATGCGTCATCGTCAACTGTCTCTGCCTCCGCGTCTTCAGCTCCGGTGAGCGGAACGGCGTCGGCTCTTTCGGTGTCCGGCCCGGCAGCGTCTTCGGTGAGCGGTTGGTATCCGGGCGCACTCCTGCGGTTCTTCGTCGGTGACGGCACCGCCTCGAACCCCAACGGCGGCATCCTGATCGGCAACGGCTACAGCTGGACCGCGCAGAGTTGCCCGACGGGTTCCTGCACCGGCGGCCGCGCCGGCCTTATTGGCAGCGGAGGTGCCGGATACAACGGTGGCAACGGCGGTTCGGCGGTCTTGTTCGGCAGAGGTGGGGACGGCGGCGCGGGTATGTCGGCCGGCGTCAACGGCGGCAACGGTGGCCACGGCGGCCTGATCGCGGGGAACGGCGGTGACGGTGGCGTCGGTGGCGTGGGCGCCAACGGCGGCAACGGCGGCGGCACCGGCCTGCTCTCAGTGTTCGGCAACGGCGGCGCCGGCGGCCGCGGCGGTAGTGGCACCAACGGCAGCGACGGCGCCGACGGCACGGCCGGCACCGACGGGACCGGCGGGTCCAAGGATGGCGGCAGCGGTACGGCCGGCACCAACGGCGGCAACGGCGTCAAGGGCGGCAACGGGGGTAATGGTGGCGACGGCAGTTGGATCTGGGGCCAAGGCGGGGCGGCTGGGTCCGGCGGCTCCGGCGGAACCGGTGGCGACGGCGGTAAGGGCGGTGCCGGCGGCACCGGCTACTCCGCGCTACTGACCGGACCAGGCGGCGCCGGAGGCGATGGCGCCCAGGGCGGCAACGGTGGCACCGGCGCCGACGGTGGCACCGCGGGCAGTGCGGGCACCGGCCGCCTCCTCCTTTTGTTCGCCCTGGCGGGCGCCTCGGGCAGCGCGGGCAGCGCGGGCACCGGTGGCGACGGCGGCAACGGCGGTCTGGGTGGGGCGGCCGGATCCGGGTACGGCCTCGGCGGTTTCAACGGCGGTAAGGGCGGCGCCGGTGGCGACCGCGGTGTCGGCGGAACCGGCGCTGCCAACGGGATTGGCGGAAACGGCGCCAACGGTGGTGCCGGCGGCAGCGCCACCGGGATAAACGATGTCGCCGGTGCCGGTAGCGGTGGCGCTGGCGGCGACGCCGGCCTCGGCGGCCTGGTGGCCGGAAACGGCGGCAAGGGTGGCGACGCGACGGCCACCGGCGCTAGCGTCTCGTCGTCCGCTGGTACCGGCGGTCATGGCGGCAACGGTTCAATTGGCAACGGCGGCAACGGCGGTGGCGGTGGTAATGCGACATCGACCGGAGACGACTCCACCGCGTTTGGTGGTAAGGGCGGCGATGGTGGCCAATCCACTCAAGCCAGCGGCGGCAACGCCGGCGCCGGCGGTAGCGCCACGCTGGTCGGAAAGCTCGTCTCCGGCACTGGCGGCAAAGTCGCGGCGACTGGCGGCGATGGTGGCATCGGAGGTGCCGGCACGGTGGCCGGCGGTATTGGCGGTAACGGCGGTGCGGCGTCGTCGACCGGGAATGACACCATTGCGGGGGCCGGCAATGGCGGTAACGGTGGTGCCGGCGGTGTCGGTGGTGCGGCCGGTAGCGGCGGCAACGCCACCATGGTCGGTGACTCGAACAATTACTTCTACACCGGTTCATTCGGCGGTTACGGCGGTATCGGCGGCGCCGGCACGACCGGGAACGGCGGCGCCGGCGGTGCCTCTGGCAACGCGACAACGACCGCTGTGACCGCCACGAGCACTCAGCCCCTCAACGCCTTCGCTGGTGGACCCACTTACCTAAACCCCGACCGTGCCAAGGGCGGCGACTCGACCAGCGCCACCGGCGGTGCCGGTGGCGCTGGCGGTGTCGCCACCCTGTTCGGCTTGTCGCCGGGCGGCGTCAGCTTCGGCGGTACGGGCGGCAACGGTGGTAACGGCGGTGGTGCCGGAGGTGTCGGTGGTGGTGGCGGCAGCGCGGTGGCGACGGCCACCGGTACCGCCGAAGTCCACGGTGGTGCGGGCGGCGGTGGCGGCAATGGTGGCACCGGTAACGGTGGCAACGGCGGTGGCGGCGGCGCTGCGACAGCGGTGGCGACCGCCACCGGCGGTGACGGTGGTGGCGGCGGTAACTCCACCGGCGGTGGCACCGGCAAGGGCGGCTTCGGTGGTGGCGGCGGCACCGCCACCGGAACACCCGCCGTCCCAGGCGCCGACGGCCCTAACGGCGCACCGCCACCGGTGTAAGGCGATCCTGTGCATGCGGCTCGTGCGAGGCTCCGGATGATCGGAGGCACTTGTGGCTCGTTGTGCGCCGCGGGGGAGCGTGCGGGCCTATTGTTCGAGAGTGGGTCGTGCCAGTAAGGGCGGACCCGAGGGCGGTTCGCCCGGGCCAGCAGAATTGGGCCTTTCGCGGACTCTTCGTGACCGCACAGTGCAGGCGCATCGTGCCGCCGAGGCGGCCATGCGTCTCGACTTCGGCCGCCTTGATGCGCCGGGATACCTGACTGTGCTCAACGGGTTGCTGGTTTTCCACACTGCAGTGGCGGAGTTCAGTCGGGAGACGATCGCACAAGAGTTGGGCCCGAACGTGGCGCTGCTGTGCCGGGAGCTGTCGCTGAGAGCCGATATCGGGTTGATGTCGCAGTGGTCGCCGGCCGCCGCTGATGACGGCTGTCCTCCTCAGCCCGGGCCTGTCTTCGCCGACCGGCTGCGTGGTGGCCGAGACGAGAGGATCGGTGCCGCATACGTTGCGGCCGGATCAGTCCTCGGCGGGCGCATAATCGCTGCGAACCTCGCCGCTTCCGGGGGCCGCGTGTTCCCGCGATCCTTCTTTAATGCTGACGGACTCGACGTCGGCCGGCTCTGGCACGACTTCAAGATGGCACTGGATGACTTCGGGACATCCGGGGCGGACTCCGCGCGAGTAATAGCGGGCGCGCTAGCTGCTTACGCGTTGTTCAGCGACCTTTTGAGCCGGCCGGACGCCTCATCGGGAGCGGCCTGATGGATGCCCAATCACCTTCGCGCGCACAGGCTCTGGTCGATTGCGCAAGTGAGCAGCTGCACCTTTCGGGCCGGATCCAAGCCCATGGAGTGCTGGTTGCGGCCGATCTGCGCGATCGCCGCATCACATACGCCAGCGCCAACACTTCTGAGTTGATCGGGGTCCAGGCGGTTGACCTCTTCGATTCGCCGGTGACGAGCATCTTCTCCGACGAAGAACAGCCGCGGGTCGAGCAGGCGATCGAGCAGACCGGCTACCGACCGTCGTCGCCCGATCTGTATGCGGTGCACATGACAGTTCCTCCCGGCGGCAAGGTCGATGTGATTCTGCATCGGGTCGGCGAGCAGATCGTCATCGAGATCGAGAGGGCGCATGGCGACGATCAAGCCAACCTCGTCCCAGTTCTCTACGCTTCGCAGGCGCTTGCCGAGGTGACGGGTGTGTCCGAAGTTGAGGGGGCTGTTGCGAGCGCGGTGCGCACACTGACCGGATTCGACCGCGCGATGGTGTACCGGTTCGATGAAGACGAGCACGGAGAGATCGTCGCCGAGGATTGTCTTCCAGGACTGGTTCGATACCTAGGGCATCACTTTCCGGCGAGCGACATTCCGTCCCAAGCCCGTCAGATTTACATCCGCAAAGCGTCGCGCTACATACCCGATGTCGCCGAGGGTGATATCCCGGTGATTGCATCGCCGCGCATGGCCGGAACGAGTCTTGACCTCAGCCGCGCTGCGCTGCGCAGTGTTTCGCCCCTACACCTCGAATACATGCGCAATATGAAGACAGCAGCCAGCGTTTCGTTCTCAATGGCCGACGGCGGCCGGCTGACGCGGCTCGTGTCGTGCACATCTGAACATCCACGGTGGCTCTCGCGCTGGCGACGTCGGGCGTGTGAGCTGGTAGTCCTGCAGGCGAAACTCCAGCTCTCGGCGGCGGCACAGATTTCCAGACTGAGCGATGCAGCGAGCAGCGAATCCATCCGGACCCGACTCAGGGTCGCGATGCAGACCGCGCCCGATATCGCCGAAGGACTCACGGCGGATTCCGGCGACCTGCTGGAGCTGTGCCAGGCAGACGGCGCAGCCGCATCTGCGGACGGGCAGTACCGGTCGATCGGCGTGGTGCCATCCGAGGATGCCGTGCGAAGACTCGTAAGCGAACTCCGCACCGTCGGACTCCCGGGTGCGCCGTGGTGCACCGACCGATTATCGCTATCGACGGCGAACTCTCTTGGCGTCGTTGGCTGTTTGTTCGTTGCGGTTGGCGCGCGGGATGATTTCGTGGTCTGGTTTCGGCGAGACCGTCCGCGAACGCTGCGCTGGCTCGGGGATCCGCACGATCACTCCGCGGGAATGATCAATCCGCGCAAGTCATTCGACACGTGGCTGGAGCACGTCAGCGGCACGAGTGCGCCATGGACACCCGCCGACCTACACGCGGCGCAACTGGTGGCACATGACATCGAATCGGCCGAGTTGAGCCGAGCCCAGGCGCAACTCGCACACCTCGGCTTGTACGACTCTCTGACGGGGCTACCCAATCGCCGCCATCTGAGCAGTCGAGTGGCCACCATGCTGTCGGCGGCAACACCAGAGAATCCAGTGGCCGCCATCTTCATTGATCTCGACCTCTTCAAGGAAGTCAACGACGAGTTTGGTCACGAAACCGGCGACTGCGTGCTGCGCGAGTCGGCGCGGCGCATTGCCGAGGTAACTCGCACCGGGGACGCCTTCCTGAAATGCACCGACGCGGCGGATCCGCCGGCGGGCAGACTCGGCGGTGACGAGTTCCTCGTGCTGCTGCCGGGGACGGACGCCGCCGGCGCCACGGCGGTTGCCGACCGGATCCGGCAGTCGTTCCTGGAGCCGATTTCCATCCGCCCAGATCTCCAGTTGACGATAAGCGCGGCGATTGGCGTGGCGGTGGCGGTGGCGCCTGAAGAACCGCACCATTTGCTGAGACGGGCTGACGCTGCCATGTATCGAAACAAGCGGCGGCGGCGATGACTGCTCGCCACCCCCCCGACCGATCAACTGATCACCCCGGTGCGGGTGGTCACTGCTGCCAGGGCGATCCTCATCTGCGTCTCGTAGTCCTCGACGTGCTCGTCACTGACATCGACGATGACTCGATGGGTTCGCCTCGAATCCGCGCCCCAGCGGCCAGCGGTCATGCGGACCGGCTGCGTTCATCGTCTCATCAGGGGCCAGGTGCCACGTCCCGACGCAGTAGGTGTTGTACCCCTGCGCCCACTTGAGGCCATCGGCGGCTAGGGCGTCGATACTCGGTGATTGCCACTGGCGGAACTCCTTACGTCAGGCGCTCGTGCCGGGTGGGAATACCTCGACGTCGACGTAATCGATCGTCCCGGTGAACCGGAACGGGCGGCGGTCGAAGTAGTCGGGGGACACTGGCGATCCGAGATCCACTCCGACGCCGAAGGTTTCGCTGGCAGTGAAGGCTGCGGGAACGGTGCGCGCCACCGCGACACTGCCGACCTCGGCGCCGTTGACTCTGAGGGTCACCATCGCCGGCGCCATTGGCGCCGGTGAGGCGAATACGGTGGTGACAGTGATGACGTGCGAACCGCCGGGGATCGATGCGGCGCTGCGGGCTTGGTAGCGATCGACGATCAGCAAGTTGTATTCATAGACCAGCTGGCCGTCGTCCATGAACAAGGTCAGTCCTCCGGAGAATCCACCGAGGGCATACAGCACGCCGGATGCGTTGTCAGGCAGGGTCACTGCAATGTCGACGCGGCTGTCCTGGCGGCCCAGGCCCGGCGCGGTGAACTCCGGCATCCGGGTGCAGGACGTGTCTAAGCGCCACCGCGTGTACGGCGAGCAGACGCGGTCCTCGGGGTGGGCGCGTAACCACAACCCCGCGCCGACCGGCCACACCAGATTGTCCCGTGACACCTCCTTGAACAGCTCCTTGAGTTCGGCCAACTTCTGCGGTTGCTCGCCGGCGAGATCGTTGGCTTGGGAGAAGTCCTCGGGCAGGTAATAGAGCTCCCATGGTTCGGTCTCGGCGTTCCAAGCGGCCATCCGCGCGGCGGTGCCGGCGGTGTCCCAGGGCACGAAGGGCCCGAATGCGCATGCGTACCAACCATCTTGGTAGACGCCGCGACTGGCGGCGTTCTCGAAGTACTGCAATGATTTGCGGCCCGGCTCGTCGGCGTGGTCGAAGGTGTAGGCCAGGCTGACTCCGTCGAGCGGCTTCTGATCGTGACCGTCGACAATCTCCGGCGCTGTGATGCCGAGGATCTCGTAGATGGTGGGCGTGATGTCGTTGACGTGGTGGAACTGGCCACGGATCGCACCGTCCGGGGTGATCCGGCGCGGCCAGGAGATCGCCATCGGGTTCCGGGTGCCGCCGAAGTGACTAGCCACCAGCTTGGTGTGATGGAACGGCGTATTCCCCGCCCATGCCCAGCCCGCGTGATACATGTTGTCGGTTTTCGGCGAACCCAGGGCGTCAAGTCCGCCCAAGGTGTTGAGGGCGCCCAGTTGGTCGTCGACGGTGGTCGGAATGCCGTTCTGGGCCAGCAGCTCGCTGATGCTGTCGCGTTGACCCTCGGCGCTGGACCCGTTGTCGCCGAAGATGTAGATGACCATGGTGTTCTCGGCGAGGCCCTGCTGATCCAGTTCGTCGAGGATCCGGTTGACCTGAACGTCGACGTGCTCGAGAAAACCGGCGAACACCTCCATCAGCCGCCGCTGGAATGGGCGCTGCTCCGCGGGGATGTCGGCCCAACCCTGCATGCTGTCGGCCCGCGGCGTCAGCTCTGCTTCGGCGGGGATCCATCCTGTCGTCTTCTGCCGGGCGAAGACTCGCTCGCGGTAGGCGTCCCAGCCGTCGTCGAAAGCGCCCTGGTATCTGTCGGCCCATTCCTTGGCGACGTGGTGGGGTCCATGCGCGGCGCCGGGCGCCCAGTACATGAAGAACGGGCGGTCGGCGGCGTAGGCCCGGTGTTGCCGCAGCCAGGAGATCGCGTTGTCGGCCAGGTCTTCGGAGAGGTGGTAGCCCTCCCGCTCCGGCGGTTCGATCGGGTTGAGGTTCTGGTAGAGCCGAGGTTCCCATTGCGACGTCTCGCCGGCGATGAACCCGTAGAAGTAGTCGAAGCCGTGCCCGGTCGGCCAGCGGTCGAACGGCCCCATCGCCGTGGTCTGGGTGGCGGGGGAGTTGTGCCACTTGCCGAATGCCGACGTGCAGTAGCCGTAGTGGCGCAGCACCTCTGCCACGGTGGCGGTGTCCTTGCCGATCACTCCGGTGTAGCCATCCCAGTCCACGGCTCGCTCGGCGATCGTCCCGGAGTGCACGCGGTGGTGGTTGCGGCCGGTAAGCAGCGCCGCCCGGGTCGGGGAGCAGATCGAGGTGGTGTGAAAAGTGTTGTAGCAGATGCCGTTTTCGGCGACTCGTCGGAATGCCGGGGTCCGCACCTCGCCGCCCACTACATCGGAGAGGCCGAACCCCACGTCGTCGAGGAGAACGACGAGGACATTCGGTGCGTCCTCAGGAAGGTGCCGCGGCTCGACGCGGCGCTGATGGGTCGATTCGGCCAGTGTGTATCCGGCCGAGCTGGCCGGCGGCGCCGCGGGAAACGGAAGTGCCGATCCGTCGGTTGGCATCCTGGTGATCATCGTTGACCAGCTTTCGTCGAGGCTCAGCTGCTGTGCCCGCCGCCCTCCTGCAGTTTGGCCATCACCTGCTCGAGGCCAAAGCTGGCCGACTTCTGCCGCTGCGGGAATTCGGCGAACGTCTGCAGCATCTGGCCGACGTAGGCCTGGGCCGGGACGAGCATGTAGGCGTGTGAGAGCAGCCAGTCGTAGTAGGTGTTTGACGTGATCTCGGCCCGCTCGTAGGGGTCGGTGCGCAGGTTGAAGATCAGGGGCACGCGTAGCTCGGTGTAGGGCTCGGCCCAGATCCGCAATGTGCCTGTGCAGCGCTGCTCGAGGAACACGAACTTCCAGTTGTCGTAGCGCAGTCCGGTCAGATCACCGTCGTCGGAGACGTAGAAGAAGTGCTGACGCGGGCTCTCATCGGTGTCACCGGTGATGTACGGCAGCTGGTCGTGACCGTCGAGATGGACTTTGTAGGTCGTGCCGTTCAGATCCGTGCCAGCGCGTAGCTTCTCGGCGATGTCTGGCACACCCGCGGCCGAGCACAGCGTGACGAACCAGTCGTTGTGGCTGACGATACCGGTGAGCACCGTGCCGGCCGGGATCCGCGCCGGCCAGCGCACCAGGGCCGGGACGCGGTAAGCGCCCTCCCAGTTCGAGTTCTTCTCGCTGCGGAACGGGGTCATCCCGGCATCGGGCCAGGAGTTCATGTGCGGACCGTTGTCGGTGGAGTACATGACGATCGTGTCGTCGGCGATGCCGAGATCATCGAGGGTGTCCAGCAGCGTGCCGACCAGATCGTCGTGGTCCATCATCGTGTCGTGGTAGACGGACTGCCAGCGCCCGGAGCGGCCGACACTCTCGGGTTTGGGGTGTGTTCTGAAGTGCATGTGCGTGGAGTTGAACCACACGAAGAACGGCGTGTCCTCCTCGTGCTGGGCTTTGATGAAATCGACTGCGGCGTCGCGGAATTCCTCGTCGACGGTCTCCATCCGCTTCTTGGTCAGCGGACCGGTGTCCTCGATGTGCTGGGTGCCGTCGCCGTTGGCCCAGGTGTGCAGGACACCGCGCGGGCCGAACTTCTTGCGGAACTCCGGGTTCTTGGGATAGTCCGGTTCTTCGGGCTCCTCTTCGGCGTTGAGGTGATACAGGTTGCCGAAGAACTCGTCGAAGCCGTGCATGGTGGGCAGGTGTTCGTCGCGATCGCCGAGGTGGTTCTTGCCGAACTGGCCGGTCGCGTAGCCCTGAGCTTTGAGAGCTGTCGCGATCGTAGGGTCGGCTGCCTGTAGCCCGAGGGTGGCACCCGGCAAGCCCACCTTTGTCAGACCGGTGCGATACGGGTTCTGGCCGGTGATGAAGGCCGCGCGGCCGGCAGTGCAGCTCTGCTCCCCGTAGTAGTCGGTGAACAGCGCCCCCTCCGCCGCAACCCGGTCGATATTGGGGGTGCGGTACCCCATCAGGCCGTTGCTGTAACAGCTGAGGTTGGACTGCCCGATGTCGTCGCCCCAGATGATGAGAATGTTCGGTTTGTCAGTCACATCTGGACCTCTCGCCGCGCGCGGCCCCCCGATCGGCTGCCGGCAGGCGCGTCCGGCCTCACTGCTGGCTTTTGGTCGCCCGTGGCAGCGACGCTAGCCCCTTTATGCGTCGATGCCCGCAGTTTCACCACAACAGCTGGTCGCTGTGGCCGCGACGAGGTCGAATCTGCGCAAGGCGCTGTCGCGGGCTCGCTCGAAGAGCGTGCTGTCGTGAGAGTTCAGGATGAACAGGTGGGGGAACCTTCCTCAGATCCCAGGCAACTGCCGATTCCGTGGCTGTGAGAACGCGAGGCACTCGCGACCGGCCATCGAGGGTGGCCCAGTGATAGAAGGCATCCCCGCAGTGCAGTGTCCACCGGGGGCCGGCATGTTCGTCGTGCCGCGGTCGAGGTGGTGCACCTTTATGATGAAAGCCGTTCAGCCATAGGTGGGTTCGCCGTCGGTGGTCACGTCGAACGTGTTGAGAAAATTGCAGACCAGTTGGTAGAAGCCAACTGTCATCACGAGGTCGGCCAGTTGGGTGACCGTCAGCAGCGTGAGGGCCTCGTCGCGGTCGTTGCCGCGCAGCGTGTGGTCATCCAGCAGTCGATCGGTCCACGTGAGGATGCCGACCTCGTCAGCGGGCAGACCGTCGGTGTCACCGCTTGCCGCAGCCGCGATCGCCTCGGCTGACAGTCCGGCGTAGCCGGCGATCTTCTCGTGCTGGTGCGTTTCGTAGGGTGCGGCGTAACGGTATCCGACCCGCAGGATCGCCAGTTCGCGCAGGTGCGGCGGAAGCGAATTGGCTTGGAACATCGCGTCGGCCATGGCGAAGAAGCCGGGCGCCAGGCCCGGTGAATGCATGACCATTCGGTACACGTTGACCGGCGCGTGCTGCGCGAGGGTGTCCTTGAGATTCTGGGGGAGGGCGCCGACGTCGGGGTAGTCCATGGTCTCACTCCCGGCCGCGGATCGGGTCGCTGCCGTCCCAGGTGGCAGCGACCTCGCGAATGTATTGGAAGAACTGACCTTTGGGGCCGCTGATATCGGAGAGTTCGATGACGGTGCCTTGGGTGGTTTCGGTGTCGAGATAGGCGAAGCGGCCCTTCTCGCCGCCGATGCTGCCTTCTTGCCCGATGGTGTAGCCGGCACGAAGCGCCTGATCGAGCAGGGTCTGATAGTCGTTGGACCAGTACGCGATGTGTTGCATGCCTTCGCGCCCGGCATCGAGGAAGTTTTTGTACATCGATGGCGCATCGTTGCGCGGCTGGATCAGTTCGAGTTGGACGTCACCGGAGTTGGCCAGTGCCACGCTCATCTGCATGTCCGAGTCGACGCCGCGGTAGCGGAAGTAGTCGGTGTGGACGCGGTCGACATAAAACCACGGTCCGACACCGTGTTTCACCCAATCGTCCATGGTGGCGTCGATATCGCGCACGACGTAGCCGATCTGGGCGATGGTGCCGAAGAGTCGGCTCATGATCGATCTTCTTCCTGTTCGGTGGTGAATCGGTGGGTCAGGAGGGCTTCAACTTCGCGTCGGGCTGCTACGAGGTCGACGTCGTCGTCGATGAGTGACTGCAATGCCACGCCGCGCAGCACGGCGACGATCACCGTGGCCAGTCCCTGCGGATGAATCGTCTTGGATGCCAGGCCCGCACTCACCGCGACCGCGATGCGCTTCTCGACTTCTTCCCGGAACTCTCGGTCGGTGGCGACCATCCGGGCGCGGGTGTCTTCGGCTGGGTTGGCGACCGCGTCGGCCCAGAGCACGAGGCGTGCCCTATTGACCGGTTGAAGGTCGGTGATGACCTCGAAGTAGATGCCGATCAGCGTCCTGAGTTCGGTTATCGGGTCGGCGGATTCACCGCGATCGAACATCGCGCTGCGGAACTGGTGGGTCACGGTCTCGACCAGGCGCTGCATCAACGCGCCTTTGGAGCCGAAGTGGTGGGTCGCCAGCCCACGGCTGTAGCCCGCGCGTTCGCCGACGTTGGCCAGAGTGACTTTGGCGGGTCCGACCTCGCCGACCAGGTCGGCGGCCGCGGCGACGAGCCGGCCTTCGGCCTCGGCTCGGCGGACCTCTTGGGTGCGGGCGGCGCCGCTGGGCGGTGACGACTTCGTGTTAGCCACCAGAAACCTCTCGGCAACAACTAACTTGTTGACTAACAAGTTAGGGTACCGTGCGGTACCGCGTCAAGAGCTTCCTTGCCGTTGGTCAGGTCCCGTATTTCACGATCAGAGCCAGGGCGTCGTCGATCTTCTGTTGGACGAATTCGTTGTCGCGACCGCGCATGGCCAGGCCAGCGCTGTAACCGGTCAGCCGAACGACCAAGTCGACCGGATCGTCAACCTCTTGAATCGCGGCGCGAAGTCGGGTCTCCCAGGGACCGTCCAGTGTCACGCCATCAAGGCGGCGCCGTACCTCGTCATAGAGCATGTTCCACGCGCGTTCGCGATCACTCATGGCTGTCACCGCAGGTTCCGCTCGTGATCGGCGATGATCGATTCCAAGACGTGTGATTCCAGAAAGAAGTTCGCTTCGGCGTCCGGGATTCCGGCATTCCCCCTATGCCGACGGCGTTCCATCTGGCTGCGGTGATGTCCGTTTGAGCAGATCAACCAGACGCACATCGCCGCGATCAGGCAGAGTGCGGTAGCGAACAATATGACGATATTGGGGGCGGTCACGGGGCGAGCGTAGGTAGCGCAGATGCCACCTGTCGTGCGTAGTCGACCACTCTAAATTTCCGACCTCGCGCGAGTGGAACTCGTCACAGATGTTTGCCCGCCCCGAATCTGGGGCACAGGCAAGCATGTTGTCTCGCGGCATCGATGGCCCGTGCGCGGGCAGGGCCCGGTCAGCCGGTCGTTGGGTCGGGGTTGGCACGTCGGCACTGCTCACCGCCGGCGTACTGCTCGTCGTCCGCACCGCGCTCCCGATAGCGTCGGCTAGCGACTGCCCGGACGCGGAGGTCATCTTTGCGCGAGGCACCGATGAGCCGGCCGGTATGGGCCGCGTCGGCGATGCGTTCGTCGACGCGCTGCGCACGCAGACCAACGGCCTGACCATCGACACCTACGCGGTGAACTACAAGGCTGGCAAGCTTCAGCTACACGGCGGCGACGGTGCCAACGACGTGATCTCCCACATCAAGGCGACGGTGTCATCTTGCCCCGACACCAAGATCATCCTCGGTGGCTACTCACAAGGCGCCAGCGTGATCGATATCGTGGCCGGCGTTCCGATGGGCGGCATCACGTGGGGAAGTTCGCTACCGCCTGAGTACGCGGACAACGTCGCGGCGGTCGCCACCTTCGGCAACGTGGCCGGCCGCACCGGCGGATCGCTGACGGCCCAGAGCGCATTGCTCGGCTACAAATCGGTCGACTTGTGCAACCCCGCCGACCCCATCTGCCACGCGGGTCCGGGGAACGAATGGAGCGGGCACACCGAGGGCTACGTCCCCGCGTACACCACCCAGGCCGCGACGTTCGCCGCGGCGAAGTTGCTGGCTGGCTACAGCCAGCACCTGCCCGGCTATGGACCGCCGTCAGCGTATGGGCCGGCTACGACGGAATATGGTCCGGCGACGACGAGCTTCGATCCGACGTCCTCGGTCCACGGTCCGCCACCGGGCTACGTTCTCGAGCAGCCCGGGCCCAGCCCGTCGACGATCGGGCCTGCCTCGACCTCGCCCGGATCCGGGTTGTCCGCGGAGGTTCACTGAGAGGTCGGCGACGGCGGCCGAGTCTGGGTTGCGGCGCCAACGCCTGCCGCTGTCCCGCTTCTCGATGCGTGACTTGCGTGACTTGCGCTCTATTCTTCCGTTGTGAGCGCGATCGACCCGGACAAGCTCAGCACCTGCCTGCAGGTGCTGGCTGACGTCGAGGCGTTGCCGCCCGAGCACCCTGATGCCGTTGCCGTGCGTCGGGCCACGGCGGCCATCTTCAAGTCGGTGAAGAAAGCTCGCCGCACCGCCAAGCGCGACGAGGTGGCGGCCGCAGACCGCGCCGTCATCGCTGCCACGGCCACCGGGGCCCCCGGCCGCATCGACGATGAAACCGCTGGTCTGCCCCTCGTGTCCAACGCGGTCGGGGCCAGTGCTGGGACGCTCATTCGCTCGCGTGCCTGTTACATCTGCAAGAACCACCACACGGTGGTCGACGCGTTCTATCACCAACTCTGTCCGGATTGCGCCGCGCTCAACCGCGCCAAGCGCGACGCGCGCACCGATCTCACCGGTCGGCGGGCTCTGCTCACCGGTGGCCGCGCCAAGATCGGCATGTACATCGCGCTGCGACTGCTCCGAGATGGCGCCTACACCACCATCACCACCCGCTTTCCGCACGACGCCGTGCGCCGCTTCGCAGCGATGCCCGACAGTGCCGACTGGCTGCACCGGCTCCGCGTCATCGGTATTGACCTGCGCGACCCCGCTCAGGTCGTCGCGCTCGCGGACACCGTCGCCGCGCAGGGCCCGCTGGACATCCTCATCAACAACGCCGCACAGACGGTGCGCCGAGCGCCCGGTTCCTACGCCGCGCTCGTCGAGGGTGAGCGCACCCCGCCGCCCGAACTGGCCCACGTGGATGTGGTCACCTTCGACCGCGTCAGCGACGCCCATCCGGCCGCTCTGGCCGGCAGCCTCGCCGAGACTCAGACTCCCCATGCTGTGTCAGCTGCCGGGTCGGTTGGCTCCTGCCCTCCGGTCACCGAATTGGCGCTCACCGCCCGCAGCGCCTCACCGGAACGCATTGCCGCGGGCATCGCCATCGATGCGGGTGGTCTGCTGCCCGACACCGCGTCGATCAACAGCTGGACGCAACGCGTGAACGAGGTTGACGCGATGGAATTGCTTGAGGTTCAGCTGTGCAATCAGACGGCACCGTTCATTCTGGTGAGCCGCCTGCGCGCGGCCATGGCGGCGTCGCCGGCGCGCCGCAAGTACGTGGTGAACGTGTCGGCCATGGAGGGTCAGTTCGGCCGCGCGTACAAAGGCCCGGGGCATCCGCACACCAATATGGCCAAGGCTGCGCTGAACATGCTCACCCGGACCAGCGCTGGCGAGATGCTCGAGAAGGACGGCATTCTCATGACGGCCGTCGACACGGGCTGGATCACCGACGAGCGTCCGCACCCAACCAAATTGCGGCTCGCGGACGAGGGTTTCCATGCCCCGCTCGACCTCGTCGACGGGGCCGCCCGCGTGTATGACCCGATCGTCCGGGGCGAGTTGGGCGAAGATCTGCGCGGCTGCTTCCTGAAGGACTACTCACCGAGTCCCTGGTAGCTGCAGCGGCGCCTAGCGAGAGATCCCGGCACGGCTCAAGCCTCGGCGCAGCTGCAACGCCGCGACGGTGAGCGGATGGTCTAAACGCCGGCTGAGAACGAGTCTGCGGGCGACGGGACCAAGCGCACCCAGGCTGATTCGACGGCCCACTACGGTGGCCCCGATGAATCCGGTGACCACGCCGATCAGGAAATAGCGCCCAGCACGTCGCTGCCGCCGCTCGCGCACGACGCCCGCGATGTACCCGCCGAGCGCGGCCAGCGCAGCGATCGCGATGAGCAGAAGGCTCAGCGATCCGACCGGATCCATGCCGCACCCTCCTCACTCCTTCCTCCGATCACACCACCGTCTGCGCCGATGTGGCAGACCTGATCAACGGTCGTGACCGAACCGAGGACGCAGCGTTACCGTCTCCGGGGAAGAGAGTCATCCGAGTCTCGCCGGAGACTATTTGCGAATGCCTCGTTCTGCCAGTTCGTGCGGGCTAGGCTCCGGTTGGCAAGCAACGCCGCCTAACGTCTACGAGTTCGATTCGGAGCAGACGACTGTGGCAAACATTGTCCTCATCAATCCCCGGTTCGAGGTGTCCTACTGGGGCCTGGAGCACGCACTGCCGTTACTCGGCAAGAAGTGCAACGTCCCGACGGCCTGCCTTCCACTGTTGGCCGCGTTGACCCCCGATGTCCATCACGTGACGCTCATCGACGAGAACGTCGAGGACATCGACTTCGAGAAGGTCGCCCAGGCCGACCTCGTGGGGCTGACCGGCATGATCGTTCAGCGCCAGCGGATGCGCGAGATCCTCACCGAACTGAAAGCCCGCGGCGTCTTCGTCGTCGTCGGCGGTCCCTGGGTCAGCGTGCAGGAGGACTATTTCGACGGCCTCGCCGATGCGATCTTCGTCGGTGAAGCCGAGACCACCTGGCCGCAATTCCTGGACGACTGGGCGAACGGGCGGCATCAGTACCGCTACGAGCAAGCGGATCGCACCGATATGACGCAGGTTCCGGTACCCCGCTACGACCTGCTGAAGACCAAGAACTACGTGTTCGGCAGCGTTCAGTTCAGCCGCGGCTGTCCTTTCCAATGCGAATTCTGCGACATCATCGTCACTTTCGGCCGCAAGCCGAGGTTGAAGACGAGTGCTCAGGTGATCGCCGAACTGGAGGCGATGCGCAAGGAGAACCTGTTCATCGCGTTCATCGTCGACGACAACCTGATCGGCAACAAGGCGGCTGTGAAGGTCTTGCTGCAGGACGTGGCCGCATGGCAAGAGCGAGAGGGATATCCGTTCCAGTTCTTCACCGAGGCCTCGCTGAACCTCGCCGAAGACGACGAGCTGATGGAGTTGATGGTCGCCGCCAATATCACTGTGGTCTTCATCGGCATCGAGAGCCCGAACGAAGACTCGCTCAAAGAGGCCAAGAAGTACCAGAACGTGAAAAAGGGCGGGACGATCGTCGATCGGGTGCGCAAGGTTCAAGACTCCGGCCTGGAGGTGTGGTGCGGCATGATCGTCGGTTTCGACAACGACGATGCCCGGATCTTCAAGGAACAAGCCGAATTCATCGAGCAGACCGACATCATGCACGCGATGGTCGGCATGCTCGCGGCCATTCCCAAAACACCGCTGCACGCGCGTTTGGCGAACGAGGGCCGCCTCGACCTGGACGACGAACAGGCCTTCGGCACCAACGTGATTCCGCTCAACATGAGTCGCGAAGAGTTGCGCGACGGCTACATCAGCCTGATGCGCGACCTGTACGATCCCGATTCGTACTTCGATCGGCTCGAAAGCCTCTATTTCACAAGAAAATTCGACTTCGGCCGGGCTCGAAACGCGTACCTGCGCAACCATCCGTGGCGGCGCCGAAAGGCGCAGTTACTCGACGGCGGACGGGCGCTCGGTCTGTTCTTACTGCTGATGAAGAACGTTCCCGACGCGCAGCTTCGGAAGGTCTATCGGCGTCGGATGATGACGATTCTCCACCGCCGACCGGACCCGGGTGTCCTGTTCGTCTCGGTGGTCAAGTGTGCAACGCATTACCACCACTACACGATGTCGCGGGAGATGTCTGAGCGCCGAACGCTGGTCAATACCTTCTAATTCTGCTCGCTGGCGTGGTCGGTCACCTTGTCCAGGAAGTCGACCGCGAGAACCCGGACCGGAACGTTGGTCTCCTGGCTCTGTACGCGGAGCACATCGAACGCTTCGTCGGCATTGATGCCGCGCATAGCCATCAGCACACCCTTGGCCTGCTCGATCGGCGCCCGGGTCTGTAGCACCCGCTGGATCGACTCCGCGGTGTCTTGCGCGGACTTGAAGCGGGCGAAATCGCCGATCGCCCGGGATACCGCGGTGGTCAGCAGGTCGAGGACCTCCGCGTCGAGGCTGTCGAAAGCGTGCTGCGCTTGTCCGTACAGATTGAACGACCCGAGCGTCTGGTCTTCGGTGAACAGGGGTGCGGCCAGGAAGCTGTTGATGCCCTCGGTGCGGGCTCCGACGGCGAACAGCGGCCAGCGCTCCATGGCCTCGTCGGAGTCCAGCAGCACAATGCTGCCGGTGCGTGCAGCGTGCAGGCATGGTCCTTCGCCGGCCTCGTACTGCTCGCTGTCGATGCGCAGGGTGCGCTCGTCGGTGTGGACCGCGGTATAGGTCAGACCGCCGAGGTCGATCGTGATTCCCGTGTAGTCGGCGCCGTCGATGGCTTCCTGGGCGATGCCCGCAACGTGCTGTAACAGGGTCAGCAGGTCATTCTCGTCGGCGATGCTGCGGCCGGCGTCGACCAGCATTCGGCCCAGGGCTGCGGGGGACATGGTGTTGCGGATGGCGGCGTCGACGACGATCTCAGCCGCCTGTTCTGTCTCCGTCCCGTCCAGCACGTCGGTCGGGATGGAGTCTTCGACACGCGGGTCGCTGGTGTCTTCCATACCGCTGAGTGTCCCACTGCTGGGCCGTGAGGGGAGTAATTGGGACGCTAGGGGAGCACGGTATGCATGAGCATCACGTTGTAGGCCGACCACAACGACAGGTTGTAGTACAGCTCGCGGCCCGTCGACCAGGGATGTAGGAACGGCGCGTAGATGCCGCCGGGAATCTGCGTCGATGACACCAACATCTGCTCGGGGCCCCACGGCCCCTGCGGCGCCGGCGCCGTCCGCATCACCACGTCGTTGTTGCCGTTGCAGTACAGCACCAGGTACTGCTTGAGGTAGTTGTTGAATTGCGCCGACATCTCGCCGACCGGGCCTGGGATGACGGGCGTCGCCGCCGCCGGACTGCCTGCCACCCACGAGTTGCTGTCGGCGTTCCAGTACTCGTATTTCGTCAGATCCGGGATGAGCCCGGGGGGCACCCGCGCCACATAGGCCGCTCCGCCGCGCCCGTTGGGGGTGCCGAACGTATACATGTACGGATCGCCCGGCCCCGGCTTGAGGAAGGCGCCCATCTGGAACTTCTCGTTGCCGTTGGTCGGTTGGCGGACGGTACCGGGGTAGACGCCCCACGTCTCGCCGTTGTCGGTCGACGTCGCGATTGCCGAGTAGTTCGTTGTCCACGCACCGTAGTTGTCCCAGCTCTTGATGGACATGAAGTTCATGAACTGGTTCGGTCCGACCGCGACACCGGAGGTGGGGATGATGCCCGTCTCTTCCGGCGCTGCGTTGATGCTGTTGACGACCTGCTTGGCGATACCGGCCCGCCAGACCGGGGACCCGGAGTATTTGTTGCCGACGGCGCCGTCGGGCACCGCGACGGTGTTGGCCAGTGAGCCGTCGGTGCTCCGCATCAGCGTGTTGTACCGCCACTGCTTGCCGGGGATCTGGCAGAAGCCATTTGTGTCGCCGAACGCCATCAGGACTTGGCGGTGGGTGGGATCGCCGTTGTCCCACATGATTCCGAGGTCGGTACCGGTGATGGCGAATTTCTGAATAGTCTGGTTCGGACTGTCCGGCCCGGTGACCCAGCCCACGACCGAGGTGCCTGGTGGCGCGGTCGACGGTGCAGCTGCGGCTGGTGCCGGAGCCGGCTGGGCGGGCGCAGGCTTCGGCGATGGCGCGACCGCGGCCTGCTTCTGCACCTGGCCGGAGTTGGGCATCAGTGCATTGATCAGCAGCTTGCCCAATGCGGGAAGCGGGGCTTGATCATTCGTCCCGACGGGCTTATGGCCGATGGGGCGGTCGAAGGGGGCGATCGCGGACGGGTTCGGAATCTGGACGGCCTGGTTCGCGGCGGGTTGGGCTGCGGCAGAGGCGCCCTCGCACGGATCCGCGTTGGCTCGCGGGGCGGCGACGCCGGTGGCCGCGCACAGACTCACGACAAGCGCCGACGCCAGTGACAGCGAGGGGATGCGGGGGCGCGGCGACACGACACACCTTTCGGAGGCGGGACGTCGCTGTGACGTCAGGTAACCAATGTGACGATAGGGAACCGTGCGCCTCTTGTGATCGACCCTGCATCGATAGGTATGCATCCGTGACCGTGTCGCAACCTGCGACACCTGAGTTGGGTTAATGTGCCCATGACACAAGTAGGGGGAATCGATGAGACGCGGTTTGTGTGTGGCGGCAGCGCTTGCAATGACCGTCGGAATGACAGGCACGGCCTGCAGTAGTTCTGACTCAGGCAGCAAGTCCTCATCGAGCTCGGCATCGACGACCGCGAGCGCGGCCCCAGTCGCGACGGATCAGCTGCCCGGCCTGGTGCCGACGCCGGAGAACACCCAAGAAACAAAAGGGCCGGACAGCATCGCCAACAATGGAATTCACCTGAACTTCAAAGTCAACGGGTCACCCAGCGACGTGATGACCGCTTTCAAAGCAGCGCTGAAGGACAAGGGCTGGGAGACGACCACCATCGTCACCTCGGTTGGTGCAGGGGGCGGTGGCGCCACCTACACCGGAACCAATGGCAGCGCATACGGCGTGTTCGACGGCGGCGGCTTCAACACCACGACCTTCATCAACGTCTGCACGTGGCCGACAAAGCCCGCCGACCCCAACTGCACGCGCAGCTAAGCGCGCGAGTTCGGTATTGCCGTAGAAGGATTCGTGTGATGCGCCGTGTGATAGCGCTCGTCGTTGCTCTCCTGCTCTTGTTCACCCTTCCTGCCACCCAAGCTCCCGCCAGCCCCGATCCGCCCGGCGCGTTGATGTTCGGTGGGTTGAAACGCACGTATCTGCTGCATGTCCCTGCGGGGCTGGAGCATCCGAAGGCGCTGGTGCTGAATCTGCATGGTGGGAGCCAGACCGGGCGCAAGCAAGCCGCGCTGTCCAACTACAACGCCGTGGCCGACCGGCATGGCTGGATCGTCGCCTATCCCGATGGCATCGACTTCAGCTGGGCTGACGGGCGCGGCGCGTCGACCCCCGACCGGCGCGGCGTGGACGATGTCGGCTTCCTCGCGACGCTGATCGGTCGGCTCACCCGCGACTACGGCATCGCGCCCGGCCGCGTCTTCGTCACGGGGATGTCGGCTGGTGGGTTCATGACGAACCGCCTGGCGTGTGACCGCCCCGATCTGGTAGCCGCCATCGCTCCCGTGGCAAGCACGCTGGGTGCCGACGTGTACTGCAATCCGTCCAAACCTGTTTCAGTGCTTGCGATCCACGGCACCGCCGACTCGGTTGTGCCCTACAACGGCGGTCGGATGGTCGGTCGCGGTGGAGCCAGCAGGGTGGTGGCGGCACACACGATGGCTGATCGGTGGCTCGCCTTCGACCGCTGCCCGCCGGCGGTGCTGGCTCCTATCGCCGGTGGAGAACGTCTCTCCACCACCGGATGCGCCGACGGCACCGAAGTCGCCTTCGTCACCATCGACCGGTGGGGCCACACCTGGCCAACCGGGGCCACGGCGAGGTTCGACGCATCGGAGGCCAGCGCGCAGTTCTTCGCCGCCCACGGTGGTTGACCGGCCGGGTCAGGACCCCGGCGGCAACAGCATTGATTGCCACGTGTTGTCCTGTTTGGTGGGCTCGGCCAGTTTGGACTGGGTGTACTCACGCCCGCTAGGGGCGACGTACTTTCCGGTGGCCGGATCGTATTCAGCGGCGCCTACGAGGGCTGGCGGCGGCGGAGCCGTCGGCATGCCAAGCGGGGGCGGTGGCGTCCCCGGCGGCAGTTGCGGAATGGCCTGACCTGACAGCGTCGCGTTCGGGTCGCCCTTCCAGTTGTAGCCGTCGTTCAGCGGCACGTACTGCTCGCCGCTCTCGCACATCTTCACCGTCGGGGCGCGTTTGCCGGGGACGGTTTCACACGGAATATTGCGCGCTCCACGCACATTGAACGGCGAATCCTGCGGCGTGCGGCAGTACAGGTCACCTGAGGGGCGCTCGGGATAATCGGTGAACGTGGGAACCCGAGCCTGCTGGGTCGGCAAGAATCCGGTGGTGCAGGGCGGCGGAAGGTTGACGTTGAGATTGAACGATAGATACTCGCCCCGATACGCCTGGTTGGTATTGGCATTGGCCAGAAAGGTGCCCTGGCCCTCCGATACCGCGTGCGGCAGCAGCACCAGCAGCTGCTCGATGTCGTTCTGGTAGGTCACCGCCACCTGGCCGAGGCTGGAGAGATTGGCCATGATGATCGGAACCGTGGGTTTCAGCCGATCGATGAGGTGCTTCGCTTCTCCCGAGGTCGCGACGAACCCGCCCTGATCGATGACCCCGGCGACAGCGTCGTTCTCCTTCTGCAGTTCACCGGTCACGGTGGCCACGTGTGATGCCCAGGCCTGGATCGCTGCGGAGGTCTGAACTTGGGAATCGAAAACAGGTTTCGTGTTATCGATCAGATCGATCAGCGGTTCGAGGTTCTTGCGGGCATCGATCGCCAACGCCGTTGAGCCTTTGACGATATCGGACAGCTGTGGTCCGAGACCGCCGACCGCGGTGTAGGCCTCGTCGACGGCCGTCTTGAGGTTCTCCCGCGGAATGGCTTGCAGCCCGGTGTTGGCGGCGTTGAGTAGTGAGTTGATATCCGGGGGCACCGATGTTTCGGACCAGGGGATGACGTCGCCCTCCTTTAGCGGGCGGGAGGTGCCGTTGCGCGGTTTCAGCTCGACGTACTGTTCGCCGATGGCCGACTGGCTGTGCACTTCCGCGCTGAGGTCGGAGGGAATGTCGATACCGGACTTGAGTGAGAGTTGCGCTTGCACACCGGTATCGGTCAGCGTTACCGACTGCACACGGCCCACCTCGACGCCACGGTAGGTGACGTTGCCGGTGCCGTAGAGGCCGCCGGTTTCGGGGAGCTGCATGCTCACGGTGTAGCGGCCGACGCCGAACATTGTGGCCGGCAGCTTGAGGAAGTACAAGCTCATCACTGCGACCGCGGCCAGCGCGATTACGGTGAAGATAGCGAGCTGGACCAGGATTCGCCGGGATAGATGCATATCAGGGCCCCTGGTTGAAGCTGTACGGCACAGCCAAGGGGTTGGCCTTGGTGTACGGGCTGGGGAACTGCCCGATCGTGCGGCCCCATTGCATTTCGAGTTCGGTGAGATTCCCCTCCCAGCGGGTGCCGGTGAACAGGCCCTGGTCGATTCGGCTGAGGGTGAGATCGACGACCGCGGTCATATTGGCATAGTCACCGCGCTGCCACTTCTCGATGGTTTCGTTGGGGAACGGGAACGTCAGGATGAGGCTGAACGCCCGGGTCATGCTGGGCCCGGCGTTGGCCAGTGACTCCAGTACCGGGCCAATGTCCTTGAGCTCCTTGACCAGATTCGCCTTGCTGCCGTCGACGGTGGTGATCACCAGGTTGGAGAACTTGCCCAACTGGTCGGCCGCTTGGGCGAGATTGTCCCGTTCGTTGTTGAGGACGGCCAAAGCCTCGGGGACCGTTTTCAGTGCCCGGTCCAGTACCGGCTGACTGGCGGCGAACGTTCCAGCCAAGGTGTTGAGGCTTTCGGTGGCGGCGATGATGTCGTCGCTCTGGTCGTTGAGATTGGCGGTGAACGTGTCGATCTCGCCGATCAGACTGCGGAGGTCTTGTTCGCGGCCGCGGAATGCGGTGCTGAACGCCTCGGTGATGTCTTGGATCTGACCGAGACCGCCACCGTTGAGCACCGTGGAGACAGCGGCAAGGGTCTGCTCGACGGTGGGATAGGACGCCGAATTGGACAGCGGGATCAGCGATCCCTCGCGCAGCCGCCCTTGTGGGGGTGCGCCGGTGGGTGCGCTGAGTTCGATGTGCTGGGAGCCGAGGATCGAGGTCAACCCGATCTTGGCGGTCGCGTTGGCGGGCAAGACGACATCGCCGTTGAGCCGCATGGTGACGAGCGCGTGCCAGCCTTGGAGTTCGAGCTTGGTGATATGACCGACAGTCGCGTCACCGACCCGAACCCGGGAATTGGGCTGAATGTTGTTGATATCGGGCATTTCTGCCTGAATGGTGAACGCCCCAGGACCGTTGCCTTCGGTGCCGGGCAGCGATAGCGAGTTCAGGCCTTGCCAGTTCTTCAGTCCGCACCCGGAGCACACCACGACGAGCATGAACAGTAGTGCGACTGTTGTCGCGCGACGAGCTGTCACGACCCACCACCGGTCGTCATCATGCCGCTCAGCCCGGCCGCGGGATCGGTCGCCATCACCGGCGTCGGTGGGGGTGCGGTGGCCGGCGGAACGTAGTCCGGTCGCAGCCAGTCCTCGCTGTAGGTCACCTCGTTGGGGCGAGCCTGCGCGCCGACGAGGAAGTCTTCGCCGATCGGCGGGAAGTTGAGCTGCCGGTTCTTGATGATCGGCGCCAGGTATTGCACGCACAGCTTCGAGGATTGCTCGGCGCCCAGTCGGGAGGCGGCCTGAATTGCACCACACAGGAATGAAATCGGATTCGCGAAGTTGTTGACTGCCAGCGCTCCGGTGAACGCGCCGTTGGATGCCTCGTAGATGTTGGCGAAGTTGGCCACCGTGGTCGGCGCGATGTGCAGGGTCTGCTTGATGTCGTCGAGGCTGTCGTTGAGCGCCGTGCTGATCGACGCGAGCTTGTCGGTGGTCGTGCCGATCGTCTCGCCGGTATCGTCGATGAACGTCTTCACGTCTCCGATCACCGAGTTCATCTGGGCGAAGGCGTCACCGATCTTGGTCGGGTCATTCGCCAGGAGGCCGGTCACCGACGCCAGGTTCTCGTTGAGTGCGCCGAGCAGGTCACTGCTGCCGCGTAATGCGGTCACCAGGATCGAGAGGTTCTTGAAGGTGGCGAAGATGTCGCCACTGTGATCACCAAGCACTGACATGGCCTGGGACAGTTTGATGATCGTGTCCCGGATATTGCCGCCCTCACCGCGCAGGTTGTCCGCGGCGGTGTTGATGAACGAACCGAGCGTGCTCATCCCGCCGGGGCCGGTGGGCTTCAGCAGTTCGGTGAGGCGCTGCAGCTGCACGCGCACCTGATCCCATTCGACCGGAACCACGGTGCGGTCGCGGGGGATGACCGCACCGTCATGCATGGCTGGGCCGCCGGTGTAGGCCGGGGTCAACTGAATAGCACGGCCGGTGACCAACATGGGCGACAGGATCGCCGCCTTGGCGTCGGCGGGGACCTTGTACTTACGGTCGAACCAGAACGCGATCTTCACTCCATCGGGCCGAGGTTCGACGCTGGTCACCTGGCCGACGGGCACCCCGAGGATGCGGACGTCGTCGCCGGGGTAAAGCGCCGTGCTGTTGTCGAAGTAGCCGACCACTTCGATGCGCCCGGTCCGGTTGTAGGCGCGCACGGCAAGCAAGGACCCGCCGAGCAGGATCAGCACCAGGACGGCGGCCAACACGGCGCGTGGTTTACCCAGCTTTGTCACTGATGTCCTCCCTGTCCTTCACCGGGTGCGGGTACGAAGAACGGCGCCTGCACCGGATCGGGAACCGATGCGATCCCGGGAGGTGACACCGCCGGTGGGCCCGGCGGAGGTCCACCCGGCGGCGGCGCGGGCAGCGGCTCGCGGTAGGGGTAACGGGGGTCGCCAGGGTTGCCGGTGATCGCGTCCGGAAGGTTCAGGTGCGGCTCACCACCCTGGCCGGTGCGGGGGTACGGCACCGGGAGTGCAGGTGTACCCGGCTGGCCCACTTGAGGATCGGTGCGCTGCGACGGCAGCAGGGTGGCGGGGTCGACGCCGAGATCGGAGAAGGCTGCGTCGATGAACGGCTGCACGAACTGCCCGGGGAACAGGTTGACCAGGTAGGCCTTGAAGAACGGGCCCGATGACACCGACTCGCCCAATGACATGGCGTAGGCGTTGAGGCGCTTGATGGCGTCCTGCACCTTCGTCTTGCGATCGTCGACGATCGTCAGCACCCCGTTGAGTTTCTCCAGCGCGGGCTTCAGCGTTGTGCGGTTCTCGGCGATGAAGGCTTTGAGCTGCTGGGAAACTCCGGAGATATTGCGCCAGATGCGATCCAGCGACTGACTCTGAGCCTGTAGGGCCACCAGCAGGGAGTTGGTCTGCCGCACCAGGGCCACTATCTGATCGGTGCGCTTGGCCAACACGTCGGTGGTCTTGGCGGCATTGGCCAGCAGGTTGCGTAACTGAGCGTCCTGCCTGTTGAGGATGTCAGCGAATCGGGCCACCCCGGCGACCGCGTTGTGCAGATCCGGCGGGGTGTGGGCGAACGTCTGGGCCATCGTCGCAAGCGAATCCGATAGCTGGTCGGTGTTCAGACCACTGATCGTGGTGGTGAGATCGCCAAGAGCATCCGGCAATTGGTACGGCGAGGTGGTGCGATCGAGCGGGATCGAGCCCGATAGCTCCCCGTCGCCGCGGGGGATGACATCGAGCATCTTGGTGCCCAGCAGGCCCTTGGTCTTGATCGCCGCCACCGTACGGTCGCCCAGATGCACGTCGCCGTAGATGCGGAAGGTCACCAGAACTCGCGGTCCGTCGAGTTCGATATCGGATACTTTGCCGACCGGAAGACCCGACACCTCCACCCCGGCACCGCTGAATAACCCACCGGCGTCAGCGAAGTAGGCGGAATAGTTGTGGCCGGGATTGAGGAACGGCAGCTTCTGCCAGTTCAGGGCTGCCATGACGACGCCGGTGACGACGACGGCGCCAACGACACCGAGAACAAGCGGGTTGCGTTCGGAAAAGGCTTTCACTTGGGCGTACACCGCCCGGTGTCTTGGCCGGCTACCTTCACGTAAACCGGTTGCCCGCCTTTGCCATTGATCTTCAGGACCAGGTCGCACAGATAGAAGCTGAAGAAGTCGCCGTAAATGCCCTGGCGGCCCAGTGCGCGGTACTTGTCGGGCAGAGTGTCGATCAGTTTCTCCAGGTACTCATGGTCGGCCACGGCGATCGAGGATGCCCGGTCGGTTTCCTGGACCACCTTCTGGAACGGGCCACGCGCCTGCGTCAGCAGGTCGGCCACCGTCGCGGCGGCCGCATTGGTGCTGGCAAAGGCGTTCGCGATATCGGTGCGGCGGGCATTGAGCCCGTCGACCAAGCCCGACAGATTCGTGACGGCCTTGTCCAGCTGTGCGCTCTGGCTGCCCAGCGAACCCAGGACCGCATTCAAGTTGGTGATCACCTCGCTGATCAACTGGTCGCGGTCAGCAAGGGTGTTGGTGAACACCGCGGCCTGACTCAAGAACGAGCCGATGGTGGCGCCCTGGCCCGAAAGTGCCTGATTGAGCTGGCCGCTGAGCGCATTGACCTGGTCGGAACTCAAGGCCTGGAACAGCGGTTTGAATCCACCGATCACCGAATCCAGATCCAGTGCCGGCGCGGTGCGGTCCACCGGGATGGTCTGGCCTGGCTGCAGGCGCTTGACCCCACCGGTGCCCTCATCGAGGGCGAGGAACCGGCCGCCGATCACGTTGTCGTAGCGGATGATTGCGCGGGTGCCCTCGGTGAGTACCACCGCGTCGTTGGCCGAGAATTCCACCAGGGCCGACGCGTCGCGCTGGATCGCAATGTCTTCGATCTTGCCGACTTCGACCCCGGCGATGCGCACGAAGTCACCGTTCTTCAGGCCAGTGACGTTGGTGAAGACAGCGTAGTAGGTGGTGCCGCCGCCGAATCGGAACTGCGCGAAGACGGCGAGCAGGGCGAAAGTGCCCAACAGGCAGACCGTCAGGAAGATACCGAGGCGCCAGACGGTGCCCTTGAGGTTGTCTTTCACGGTTGGTCTCCTGTTGGTGGCCCCGTTTGCGGTTGTGCTGCAGCGGGATCCGGCGCGGGTGGCACGCCGGGCCAGAGTGGTACGCCGCCGGGGCCGTACCACGCTGCGCCGTAGGGCGGCGTTCCCGGGGGGACGACCGGACCGGGCGCGGGGCCGGGCAGGCATTGGCGAATGCTCGGCGGCTTCGGGCTTCCTCGGGTGACCGGGAACCAGTCGCTCCAGCAGGGGTGGCCGAGTCCGGGGTTCGGCCGCATGTCCAGGCCGGTGCCCCAGCCGGTGTTGGTCACCAGCTGGCGAACCGGGAAATTCTTGGTGGCGTCCGGTAGGGATCCGCAGCCAGGTTTGCCGCCCGGTCCGCCCTTGGCCGCCACGATCGGGAGGTTGTCCGGGTATTGGTAGGGATCGTTGCCCAGGAGCAGGGCGACGTCGTACACCGCGGACTTCCCATCCTTACCACCCCAGGCGTCGTAGCCGCCGTGGTCCAGTGTCCAGGTCGCTCCCTGCAGCCAGCACGTGTAGACCGGGTTGTACTTCATCAGCAATGCAGTCGTGGGCTCCAGGGTGTTGATCGCCTGCACCACCTTGTCACCGCCGGCTTCTAGGAGATCCTGCCCGGATTGGGCGAAGCCGATTGTGTTGAGCAGCAACATGTCCAGGGCTTGTGTGCGATCGGCGATGGTGGTGCTGACTGTGCTTCCGGAGTTGAGGATCGCCACGATATCGGGTGCCGCGGCGGCATAGGTGTCGTTGAAGCTCTTGAACGAACGCCAGTCATCGCGGATCGTGTCGCTGCGATCGTTGAGGGCTTTGAGCACCTGATTGAGGTCGGTGGTGGCCTCGGCCATGCGCGGTCCCTGCCCGCGTACCCCGTCGGCCACAGCGGTCAATACCGCGTTCAGTTTGGCGGGGTCGACCATGTCGAGCAGGTTGACCACATTCTCGAAGACGGTGTTGACCTCGGTGGTGACGTTGGCCGACTTCAGAACCGCGCCGGCCGCCAATCGCTGCGGGCTGGGCTCGGACGGATAGACGAGGTCGACGAACTTGGCGCCGAACGCGGTGGTGGATTTGATCTGGGCGCTGATATTGGCTGGGATGTAACGCATCTGGTCGGGTTCGATCTCCAGGCGCAGGCTGGTGTCGCCTTGGCCGCCGCTGATTCCGCTGACCCGGCCAACCTGGACCCCGCGCATCTTCACCTTCGCGCCGGTTTCCATCACCAGACCGGACCGGTCCGCGGTCAGGGTGACCGGAACGAACGATCGGAACGTGCCCGCGAATGCCGTTGTCGTCACGAAGAAGAATGCGCCGATGGCCACCAGGAGGATGACGGTCCACCATCCGTCGGACAGACGGTTATCACCAGGTCGGTCTTCCATCACTACCCGGCGAGGTTGAAGTTGCCGGATTGGCCGTACACGGCAAGTGAGATCATCACGATCTCGACCGCCGCCACCACCATGGACGTTCGCACCGCACGACCCACCGCTTCGCCCACCCCGGCCGGGCCACCCTTGGCGGTGAACCCGTAATAGGTGTGCACCAACATGATCACGACCGTCATCGCCACCGACTGCATGAACGACCAGATCACGTCGGTCGGATTGAGGAAGGTGTTGAAGTAGTGGTCGTAGACACCGGAGCCCTGCCCGTAGATGGCGACAGTCCCGGTGCGTGCGGCGAGGAAGGCCATCATGACCGCGATGCAGTACAGCGGGATGACCACGATCACCCCGGCCAACACCCGGGTGGCGGCCAGGTAGGTGACCGACCGGATCCCGATAACTTCCAGGGCGTCGATCTCCTCATTGATGCGCATCGCGCCGAGCTGGGCGGTGGCGCCGGCTCCGATGGTCGCCGACAGGGCCACCGAGACAGTCCCCGGCACGATGAGGCGGACATTGAAGAACGCCGACGCGAAACCGGTCAGCGCCTCGAAACCCACTGAGGACAACTGGTTGTAGCCCTGAACGGCGACCAGAGCGCCGGTGGTCATGGTCAAGAAGCCCACGATCGCGACGGTGCCGCCGATGACGGCGAGCGCCCCGGCGCCCAGTCCCATCTGGGCGATCAGCCGCAGAAGTTCCTTGCGGTAGCGGGTCACCGCCTCCGGGATCGCCGCCAGTGTCGAAGCGTAGAACCGGGTTTGGGCGCCGATGCGATTCCAAGCCCCGGCGACACCCTGCAGGCTGTCGGCCAGCCGGGGGTGCAATCGGCTGGGTGTATTGACGCTCACCGAAAGACCCTCACGAGACGGTGAACTGGATACCGACGGCCGTCACGATCACATTGATCGCGAACAGCACCATGAACGTGAACACGACCGTTTCGTTGACGGCGTTGCCGACACCTGCCGGCCCACCGCCGACGGAAATGCCTTTGTAACAGGCGATGAGGCCCGCGGCCAAGCCGAAAAGCGTTGCCTTGGTGAGCGAGACGATGACGTCACCCACGCCGGTCAGCAGGGTCAGGCCGGCGGCGAATGCGCCCGGTGAGACGTGCTGGATATAGACGCAGAAGATGTAGGCGCCGGCCAGGCCGGCCAGGATCACGGTCGCGGAAAGTGCCAGTGCGACAGTGGTCGCCGCGAGGACGCGGGGGACGACCAAGGCCTGGATCGGGTTGATTCCCATCACCCGCAGGGCGTCGAGCTCTTCGCGGATGGTGCGCGCGCCGAGATCGGCGCACATCGCGGTGGCGCCCGCGCCGGACACCACCAGCACCGTCACGATCGGCCCGATCTGGTTGACGGTGCCGATCGCGGCGCCGGTACCGGAGAAGTCGGTGGCCCCGAACTCGCCGAGCAGGATGTTGAACGTGAACACCAGCAGCACCGAGTAGGGCAGCGTCAGCATGAGCGCGGGCAGCACCGACACTCGGGCCACGAACCAGGTCTGCAGCAGGTACTCGCGCCATGCGAACGGCGGCCGGAACATCGCGACCAGGGTGTCCAGAGACATGCCGATGAACCCGCCGAAGGCCCGGACGGGCTTCGCCAACGGGAGCGTGGCGGTCACGATCGGCATGGCGGAACGCTATCGTGAGCGTTGCTACGCCTGCTGCTCCTCGATGGGGGCGAATATCTACCCCCAAAGAGTTAGGGGGAGATGACCTACGTGGCCTGACTCGGGTTTGACCGGCACTACCGCGGCGTTTGTGCGCGGCTTACGATCCTGACCGGGGGTGAACGCCGCAGCCGATTGCCGCGCGCGCCATTGCGGCGGACAACCTCTCGGTTTGCTGAATGCGGTTACCGCGGCAAAGGTGACCGTGCTGGAGCGATCTCGCCTCATAGCAGTGGCGGCAGGTACTCGTCCGGAAGTCGGGATCCAAACCGCTCGTTCAACGGCTGTGAAGGCCCGTCGGTGATGGTTCAATGACCCCTTCGGGATATCCTCACCAATCCCGCGCTGGCCTGGTGGAATACCGAGATTCGGCAGGCATCGCATGTGTATTCTTGTGCGATGGATCACACCGCTGCCGGGTTTTCGGCCGCGGCGCAGACCGCCGATGAAGAACGGCTACGCACAGTCCTTGCCGGGCTTCGCGCCATTGCCGACGTCGACGACCCGCACTGGATACCGCGCCCGGCCGACGCACGGGCAGTCCTCGACGGCGCCTGGTCCGTGCTCGCCGACCTGCTCGATGAACGACCGCACGCGGGGGCCGTATTGAGTCTGCTGCGCAGGCTCACCGTCGCCGACGAGGCCTTGGCCCGGGCAACGGCAGCCCCACGCCAACTCGGCGAGGCACTGGGCCGGCTGGAATCTGCGCCATCGAAGGTGGCGGATCTGGTGCGCCTTGCTCCTCAGCTGACGCGCTACCTCGGCTTCGATCGGGCCATACTCTCGCGGATCGTTGACGGCCTATGGATTTCGCAGGCGGTTTACATAGCCGACGACCCTCGCTGGGCGGATGAAATCAACCAGGTCGGCCAAAGCAGTCCCCAACCGTTGACCCCGGGCCTTCATGAGACGGAGATCGCCCGCCGGCGGGAGGCGATGATCGTCACCGATGTGCAGACCGACGAGCGCGTCCACCGGCCGATAGCTGACGCCTCGCGATCGCAGTCCTACGTTGCGGCTCCGATCGTCTCCGGAAACCGAGTGGTCGGCCTGCTGCACGCCGACTGCTACCTGCAAGGCCGCCAAACTGGCCAAACAGACTGTGAATCGCTGGCCGCCTACGCCAAGGGGCTGCAGGTCGCGCTGAGCAGGGCGCACCTGGCCGAAGGGCTACAAGCCGTCAGCGCCGTGCTGAGAAGTACCGCGAACGACAGTCAGGACAGGGTCGAGGCCGTCGGTGAGTTCTCGTTGGACGAGCCTGCAACCGACGTCGTCGAAGGCCCGGGCATCGCACTGGCGACTCGGGTCACGCGACGGGCGCTTCGTTCGGTGCGAGATGTCCTGACCGCGCGTGAGGTTCAGATTCTCGAGCTGATGGCCGAGGGGCGGAGCAACGCGGCCATTGCCGCCCAGTTGGTCATCTCCGAAGGCACCGTCAAACAACACGTGAAACACATTCTGCGCAAGCTGCGTGCCGTCAACCGTGTGGAGGCGGTGTCGATGCTCTATCAGTCCGACGGTGCGTGAGCGCGAGGGACTGACGAGCGCCGGTCGGCGATTCAGGCCCCCACTTCGAGCGGCAGGCTCAGCACGCCCCGAATGAAGTTGGTTCGCACCAACGTCGGCGTTCCGGTGCTGAAATCGGGCATCTGTGAGTGAAGTTCACCGAACAGCGACTTGAGCATCGTTCGGGCGAGTTGACTGCCGAGGCAGAAGTGGATACCGCCCCCGCCGAAGGCGATGTGGGGATTGCGTTGTCGGGCGAGGTCGAGTTGATTCGGGTTCTCGAAGACCGATTCGTCGCGGTTGCCCGAGGAGTACATCATCACCACCTTGTCGCCCGGCAAGATCTTTTGACCACCAAGCTCGTATTCGGTGACGCACGTGCGACGGAAGTTCTGCACAACTGAGCCCCAGCGCAGGAATTCTTCCACCGCGGTGCCGATCCGCCCTTCGAAGTCTGCCCACAGCCAAGCCCGTTGATCGGGATGGTCGTTGAGTGCCTTTGCGCCGAAACTTGCGGTGTGACGGGTGGTATCGGTTGCAGCGACGGCGAACAGGACCATCGTCGCACCGATCTCGAAGTCGCTGAGGCTCTCGCCGTCGACTTCGGCCTGAACCAGGCTCGTGAGTAGGTCATCAGTCGGGTGTGAGCGCCGTTGGGCGATCAGCTCTTCGGTGAGGTCGTGGATTACCAGCGCGGCCTCGACCTGGACCTCGGCGGGATCGCGGCCGGCAAGAAGAACGGGGTCCGCCCATGCTTGGGTTTCGTCGGCCGCGTGGGAGAACGTCGGCCGCAAATCAGCGGGAATGCCGAACATGTCGCCGAACATCTCAACGGGCAGATGCTTGGAGATGTCTTCGACGAAATCGATTGCGGCGCCATCGGCGGCCTTCGCCGCTGCGGCGGCGACGATTCGCCGTGCACGCGAGGCGATATCGTGCTCGATCCGCTGTATCTGGCGGGCGGTGAATGCCGAACTCACCAGTCGACGCACCTTCTGGTGCTGGGGGCTGTCCATCGCGAGGAAGGACATCGCCATCTCGAGGAACACCGCGGGCAAGGTGTCGAACATGACTCCGTAGCGCGATACGAAGACGTCGGAGTTGTGGCTCACCTCGCTGATGTCCTTGTGCCGCACCACTGCCCAGAAGCCCGGATCGTCGGGGTCGGGTGAGACAGCGGTCTCGATCGGAGGCTGCCAGCTGACTGGCCGATCCTGCCGCAACTCAGCGAAGATCGGTTCGCGCTCGGGCAGGTCGAGATCCCAGAACGCGTCGCTCGAGACATTCAGCGCGTCGAATGATCGGGTGGCGGCGACATCGTTTGTCGGTGCGAGGTCGAGGTCGCTGTCATCGTCGAAGGACAGCTCGGAATCTTCGAACGTGGTCATGGGGATCCTCTCGATAATTAGTGAGCTAGGCTTTCCGAACGATCGCGGAGCCTCGGGTCAGTTCCAGGGGTCGAGCACGATCTTGGTGGCCGCACGGTCTTCGAAGAGGCGGTAGGCGTCGGCCGCCGCCGACAAGCCCATTCGGTGCGAAACGATCTTGCCCGGGTTCAACTTTCCCGCGGCCGACAGTGCTAGCACCTCGTCCATGTACTCGGTGATATGGGCGACGCCCATGTGCAGGGTCACGCCCTTGAGGTACAGCTCACCGAAGGGGATCGAGACGGATTCTTCGGTGTAGACGCCCGGAATGGACAGCGTTCCGCCGGCACGGACCAGCGAGATCGCCGACACCAGTGCGGATTCGTGGCCGACCGCGTCGACGACGACGTCGGCGCCGCGCCAGTTGGTCAGGTCGAGAACCCCGTCGGCTGGATCGCCCTCCGAAGCGTTGAGGGCCACCGCCCCGATGCTTTCGGCTTCCTTGAGCCGGGTGTCGACCTTGTCGATGACGATCACCTGCGCGGCCCCTAGGGCGGTTGCGGCCATCGCGGCGCACAGTCCCACTGGTCCGGCGCCGACGACAGCAACCGTGTCACCGGGACGCATCGCTCGCGCGACTGCCTCGTAACCGGTTGTCATGATGTCTCCCGCGAAGAGGATGTCGTCATCGCTCGCGGTGCTGTCGGGAATGAGACGAGCGGTGAGGTCCGCATTCGGAATCACGACGTATTGAGCTTGGCCACCGTCAAGGTCGCCCAATGCGAGACCGAGACCGAAAATCCGCGCCCCAGCACAATTTCCGGGCTGGTGACGTCGGCATTGGTAGCAGGTGCCGCAACTGACGACGCACGAACTGACCACACGGTCACCGATGTTCATCTGCGTCACCGCGTTGCCGACGGCTTCGACTGTGCCCAGAAACTCGTGGCCCATGATGATGTCTGGCTCGACGTCGAGGCGGCCTTCATATGGGTGCAGGTCGGTGCCACAGATCGCGGTGAGCTCGACCCGCACGAGAATGTCGGTCGGGTTGGCAATCACCGGTTTCGGCACCTCGACGACCTCGACGCGGTGGGGTGCGCGCAGGACCGCGGCCCGCATGGTCTCAGGCACGCGCGTCGTCCTTTTCGGCGATCTTGTCGCGGTACATCGGAAACAGCGGTTTGGTGAGCGGAACAAGCTTGAGGATCTTGTTGACCGGGCCCTTGGCCTTGACCTGTCCCTTCGCCAAGCCGACGGCGAGGTTGTATTCGCCCCGCCAGAATTGGTCTGCGGTATCGCCGCGCATCAGCAGCGTGATGTCGGGCTTGGTGTCGTTGGGGCCGGAAATGACGTGGTAGTCATCGTGAAAAACCATGGTCATCTCGAAGTCGGGATCGGTGTAGATGACCCGCATGACGATCTTGGCCGCTTTGAGTTTCGGCCCCGATTCCGGATGTTCACCAGCTTCGCGGAACACCCCGCCGATGTACTCGTCGAGTTCGTTGGCGTCCTTGAAAAAACCCATGGCGATCGGTGCTCCTGGCTTGATGGTGAGATCCACAACCATGCAAGCACCGTGGAGTCGATTCGATCAGACCCCGCCGGGAGGTATCACTATCCCCGAAGAGATAGGTGGCAAATCTATCGCGGTTACCGCGGCTGACCGCCGGGCAGCCGGACCACCTGGACGAAGAATTCGTCGATCTGGCGGACTGCGCTCATGAACTGATCGAGGTCGACGGGCTTGGTCACGTAGGCGTTCGCATGCAGCTTGTAGCTGCGCAGAATGTCCTCTTCCGCTGACGACGTGGTGAGCACCACCACCGGGATATGGCACAGGTCGTCGTCGGACTTGATCATCTCGAGGAGCTGGCGTCCGTCGTATTTGGGCAGGTTCAGGTCGAGCAGGATCAGGTCGGGTCGTGGTGCGTCGCCGAACTTGCCGCGCCGATAGAGGTAGTCCAGGCCTTCCTCGCCGTCATGCACCACGTGCAGCGTGTTGTTGAGCTTGTTGTGCTCGAACGCCTCCCGGGTGATCAATTCGTCTCCGGGGTCGTCCTCGATGAGCAGGACATCGATCGCGCGACCTTTGTCGGTCATGAAGCGGTTCCTTCCAATTGCGGCTCGTGCGTGGTTGCGGTCATAGCGGGCAGGGTGAACCGAAAGCGGGTGCCGTCGTGATAGGACGTGTCGATCCAGATGGTGCCGCCGTGGTGTTCGACGATCTTTTTGACCAGTGCCAGCCCGATTCCGGTGCCGGTGTAGGCGTCCCGGCCGTGCAGTCGCTGGAAGATCACGAACACTTTGTCGACGAACTCGTCGGCGATACCGATTCCGTTGTCGGAGAACGTCAACACCCACTGGCCTTCCTGCTCGCCCGAGCCGGGCTCGCAGGTGATCGCAATGCGGGGGGCCTGTCCGTCGCGGCGGAACTTGACGGCGTTGCTCACCAGGTTCTGCCACAGCATGATCAGCAGCGTGGGATCACCCAGCACCCGCGGCAACGATTCCGGACGGGTGATCTGCGCGCCGGACTCTTCGATCGCCGTGGACACATTGGCGATGGCTTCGTCCAGTACGGCATCGAGGTTGACTTTGACCTGTGTGGAGTTGAGCCGGCCGACTCGGGAGAACGTCAACAGATCGTTGATCAGGACCTGCATGCGCTTGGCGCCGTCGACGGCGAAATCGATGTACTGGATTCCGCGTTCGTCGAGCTGGTCGCCGTAACGCTTCTCCAGCAGCTGGCAGAACGATGCCACCTTGCGCAGTGGCTCCTGCAGATCGTGGGAGGCGACATAGGCGAACTGCTCGAGCTCGGCATTCGAACGGCGCAGCTCGCCGGCTTGCTCGGCCAGCAGTTCGCGGGCCGACCTGGAGGCTTCGAGTTCATCTACGATGCGTTGCCTCATGTCTTCCACGTCGGCGGCGATCGAGCGAATGTCCTTGGGCCCCTGGGGATCGATCTGCTCGGCGAAGCTCCCGTTGGTGATCCGCCGGCAGGCCGCGGCGAGCGCTTCCAGAGGCCGGGTCACCGCATTGCGAGCCAGGATCGCGATGGCCAAGCCGGTGACCAGGAAGGCCGCGATAATGGCGGCCAGGACCCGATCGCGCCAGGCTTGGGTTGTGTTGAGATTCGCGACCGCGTCTGCCCGCGCAGCGGTCAGGTGTTGGTTCTGGGTCTCGAAAAGCGCTCTCAGGGAATCGAATTGCTTCTTTCCAGCCTCGACATTTGCCGTGCTCACCACGCTGGGCGCTCCGGGCGTGACGCCGGCGATCAGCGGCTGCGCATACTGGCTACGCCACGCGCCCGCGGCTCGTTCGATGGCGTCCAGATCGGCGATCAGCTCGGGGCGGCCGTCGAGGAGCTTCCGAATTGTTTGTGCAGCACTCTGTTCGGTGCGTTGTCCGTCGTAGTACGGCGTTAGGAACTGCGGGTCGGTGGCGATGACGTAGCCGCGCACGGCGGTCTCTTGGTCGGTCAACGCGGCCTGAAGCCGGTAGGCGGCGACGCGGGCGGGCTGGATGTGGTCGACCAGCTGGCGGCTCGTCTCGTCGGTGCGATTGAGCAGCACCGAACCGGTGAATGCGCCGCCGAGCACCAACACGCCCACCACCAACAGCACGAGGTTGAGCCAGCCCCGCACCGTCATGCGAGACAGCCGGGAGCCGGCCACCTCCCTCATTGGCCCGTCCGCTCCACGCGTAGCACCGCGATGTCGTCGCTGATCCCGCCGTGCGACTGGGCGCAGGCCTCGGCGCTTTCGATGAGGGATGCGATGAACTGGGGGCCCGGCAGCGTCGCGATCGAACGAGCCAGTTCCAGCAGGCCGTCCTCGCCCAGACGCTGGTTGCCGATCCCGGAATACCCTTCGAACAGACCGTCGGTCAGCAGCACCAGCCCATGGCCGTCGGGCAGCTCCAACTCGCTCTGCGGCCACTGCTGTGCGCCCAGGCCCAGTGCCGGTCCGGCGGGCGGTTCGAGCCATTCGACAGTGCCCGGGCCATGCAGCAGCATCCCCGGGTGTCCGGCACGGACCGCGGTGAAAACCTGCCCGTCGGGCCACAGCGCCACGCTGAGCACTGTCGCGAAGATGCCAGGCCCGGCTCGCTCGGCCCGCAGGATCTGCTCGAGACGCCGCATCCGCTCGTTGCCGCGAAGTCCCGCGAAGGTGAAGGCGCGCCACGCAATTCGCAACGCCGCGCCTAGCGCCGCTTCGTCGGGGCCGTGCCCGGCCACGTCGCCGACCATGACGTGCACGGTTCCGTCCGGTGTCTGGACCATGTCGTAGAAGTCACCGCCGAGCAGGGCGTTCTCCCGGCTGGGCCGGTACTGGGTGACGATCTCAACGCCGGGGTTCTCGTCGAGCAGCGGTAACGGCAGCAGCGCCCGCTCCAGCCGGGCGTTTTCCTGAGCTCTCGCCTGGCTGGTGTGCAGGTCGACAGTGATCAGCTCGGTGCGCTTGCGTTCGATGGCATACAACAGTGAGCGGTGCAACGTCTCGGGTTCGACGTGTCCCTTGACGTGGTAGTCCTGGGCGCCGGAGGCCATCGCCGAGATGCCGAAGTGTTCGTCGTTGAGGCCGGTGAGCACCACGATCGGCAGCGTGGCATCGAGTTTCGTGACGCGGTCGACAGCCGAGATGCCGTTTGCGTCGGGCAGGTTGAGATCCAGCAGGACGCAATCGGGCCGGTGGATCGACAGTTTCTCTGCGGCAATCGCGAGCGATGACGCCCACTCCACCGTGATCTCGGCGCCGGCCTCGTCGATCAGCTCCTCGACCAGTATGGCGTCGCCCCGATCGTCCTCGATCAACAGCAGCGAAATCGGTCGGTTGCTGGCTCCGGCAAATCCGGCGGGGTTCAGCCCCCGCGGGTCATGGGGTGCGCGCATGGGCCATCCAAATCCTTATGTTCAGATCGGCCGCGCTTTGACCTTGGAATTCCTCAGACAACATACAAACCTTACCGGCTGGAATTATGAGGCCCAACCCGAAGTGCATCAGCGGCGCGCCGAACCGGTCAGCGGCTTGCCGTCGGCGCCCTGCAATAGGCAGATCACCGTACTCGGGTAGGGGTTGTCGGATGTGCGGTCCTGGTCGGAGTCGATCAGGTATGTGGTGGTGTACGTGTCCGCTGCTGGTGCGGCGCCGGTGTACTGCTGAAAGCCGGTCGCGCAGTCGCTGGTGGCGACGCCGGCCAGGGCAGCATTGACCGGGATCGGAGCACGCAGATATGCCTCCGCTCGATGCGGTTGTCCACAGTCGACGACGCTGACCGTGACCACCGCGGGATCGGCCGGCGGTGGGGCGGCCAGACAATCACCGGCTTTCAAGTCCACCCACTTCACCGTCCGGGGCGGCGGGACCAATGCGGCAGCCACCGTGCTGGTTGTGGTCCTCGTGTTTGTGCTCGTCAGCGTGGGCGTGGTGTGGCTGCTCTCGCTGCAGCCTGTCAACGCGATGACCGCAAGTCCGACCACCGCGCACCACCCCGTTTTGCGCATCTCCATGTGTTTACCGGACGTCGTCGGCCGGTGTGGGACGTCTGGTGGAACAGCGGCCGCATCCAGCTCTAAAAGCTGCCGTCGCGATCCCGCACGAACTGCAACAGCGTCGGGTCGGCTGAGGTGAACCGGTCGACCTCTTCGCCACCGTCACAGCGATACAGGCCGACGGTGACCGATTCGGCGTGACGAGCGATCACCGCCCAGTGCGCGCCGGCATCCTCCCACCGTTGCAGCGTCGCCACCGGGTCATCGCTCATGGCGACCATCATGACGCGTGCGATGATGCGCGGTATGCGCCTCGGGTGGCACGCTTTGGGGATCGGTGCCGGCGCCGAGTCCGCGGTGATCAAGGCGGTGGCTGTCGCCGCCGGAGGACCCGGCGCAGGCCGGTGATTGGGTAGCCGAACTCGCCACGGGTTGGCAGTAAGGAGACGTGGTGGCGCACTGGACGGCGGTCGCGGTGGCGGCGTTGTTCGTCTGGCTGGGCATGGTGCTGGCGATCTCCTTCCTCGAGGCGCCGCTGAAGTTCCGCGCTCCCGGTGTCACTATCGCGCTCGGGTTGGGAATCGGCCGACTCGTCTTCCGTGCGCTCAACACCTGCGAAGCCGTGCTGGCGGCGGTCATCGTCGTCGCCTTGGTGATTGGCACACCCAGCACCGGTGTCGTCGCGGCGGTCCTGGTGGCCGTCGCTGCACTGTTGATCCAGTTGATCGCTGTGCGCCCGGCGTTGACACGGCGCTCCGATGCGGTGCTCGCCGACGCGCGCCAGGGCGAGGCGGGGCGATCACAGGCGCACTACGCCTACGTCGTCGTCGAAGTTGTCAAGGTGGTGGCGCTGCTCGTGGGTGGCGTTCTGCTGCTTAATTTTTGAGAACTGGAGGATGTTATGGAATCGGTTTCGCTGTCCCAGCTCGCCGATGAACAGCTTGCCAAGGCCCGCTCGTCGAACAGTGGCCGCGCAGCACACACCGTGCATGGTGGTCACGATCACCAGCTGCGCCAGACGTTGATCGCCTTGGCCGGTGGTCGGGACCTTAGCGACCACCACAGCCCGGGGGAGACCACGCTGCAGGTGCTGCGCGGCAATGTCCGCCTGACCACCGCTGACGATGCCTGGGAGGGTCGCGAAGGTGATCTGCTGGTGGTGCCGCGGGAACGGCACGGCCTGCACGCGGTCGACGACTCGGTGATCCTGCTGACGGTCCTTGCCGACAGCTGATCACTTAGTACCGATAGTCAGCCAGATCGGTTCCGCCCGCGCGCACGTCGCCGTCGAGCATCAGCTGGGCGGGCACCATCTCGGAGGTGACCAGCCCGTGGCGGCCGGTCACTTCGTCGATGATGTCGAAGGACTGCGCAATGACATCGGGGGTGTCGACGACGATGGTGGTCACCGGCACCTGGCGCCCGTATTGAATCAGCTTGTCGCCGTGCGGTTTATGGTCACCGTGGAAGCCCCAGATGCCGCGCAGCACGGTGGCGCCGCTGACCGTCTGCGACTCCCACAACCGCCGTACCAGTGCGCGGTGGATGGGCGCCCCGTCGTGGTGCGTCGATTCGTCGGTATGGATTGTCAGCTTCTGGCGCAGTTCGCGGCCGTGCGCGTCCACGGCGGGCAGCGCGGGCGGGCGCACCAGCAGCTGGCCGTCGCGCTTGCACACCTGAACGCGCTCCACCGTCACCAGCGGCTCGTTCATCATCGCTTCGAGTTCGGGCACCGCGCGGTGTGCCTGCTCGGCGGTGCCGATCGCGATGATCATGATCGGCACGTCGACATTGCTGCTGAAGAAGCGGGCACGACGCCGTCGACCGTGTGCGGTGCCGTCCACGCCGAGGAACACCGTCGCTCCTGCGAACTCGTGACGGTGCAATAGATCGCACACTGCGTAGAAGGCGGCTGCGCCGTTGATCCGGCGCCGGCGGCCGACGTAGATGGTGAGTTTGACCGCGTCGTTGCCCTCGGGCACCCCATCGCGGTAGAGCCGGGCCCGTTCCAGGGTGATCAAGCCGTGGGTGGTGATGCCGACGACGTCGTCGATCAGTCCGCCGATCGTTGCCGCGGTGTCGACGGCGGCGATCGCGATCGGCGGATCCTCGGACAGTGTCAGGGACTGATCGCTGCGGATGACGTGGCGCGGGCCAAAGCTGGCGATGCCGCGCAGCATCACACTGTTGGCCACCTCGTGTTGGGCATAGAGGTCGAGCATCGCCTCGGCCAGGAAGCGGGACCCGTCGCGCTGGCGCTCACCGAAGAATGCGGTCAACTTCAGGTATGTGTCGTTCACAGCAGGCTCGCAATCCATTGGCCGAGCATCGCGGCGGCGACGCCAAGGACGACACTGACGACGAGATTGGTCACCGCGGGCCAGATCTGGCGCTCCTCGGTCAGCCGCTGCGTTTCCAGCATCCAGGTCGAGAAGGTGGTGTAGGCGCCGACGAAGGCGGTGCCGGCCAACAGTGCGGCATGGTGGCTCAACGTCAGACCGCTGACGAACCCGAGCAGCACCGCGCCACTGATGTTGACGGCCAGGGTGCCGAACGGGAAGGACCGCGCGACCCGGCGGGCTACCGCCCGGTCGACCATGTAACGGGCCACCGACCCCAGCCCGCCGATGATCATCACGCCGGCCCACACCGCAAGGGTCATGCGCGGATCCTGACTCGGCGCACCAGCGCCGTCGCCACGTACACCGCCAGCAGACCCGCGGCGACGCTGACCACGGTGTAAGCGGCCGCCAGTTCGTAGTGGTGGTGCTCGATCATCTTCAGCGTCTCGACCTGCATGGTGGAGAACGTCGTCAGCCCGCCGCACAACCCGGTACCCAGCAGGGGGCGGCGGTAGCTTGACAGCGGCAGACGTTCGAGCAGGCGGGTGGTGAAGTAACCCAGCAGGAACGCGCCCACGATGTTGACGCCGAAGGTCGCCCATGGCCAGCGTGCGGGGTCGTCGGCGAACACCGTCGCCAGGACCGCGCGCGCGAGGGTTCCCACCGCACCGCCGACGAACACGGCCGCCAGTTCCCGGTTGTCGTGGCCGAACATGGGCTACCCCCTGAACCGTGGATGAATCCGCGAGCAAGTATCGCCCCTAGGAAGGCAGAATTGGCACCATGGCGGCTAACCCCCGCGCCGGCAAGCCGGCGCTCCCCGAAGACCTCGTCGATCTGCCCCATCTGGTCACCGCGTATTACGCGGTGAAACCCGACCCCGACAACATCGACCAGCAGGTGGTGTTCGGTACGTCGGGGCACCGCGGCTCCAGCCTGGACGGGGCGTTCAACGAGGCGCACATCCTGGCCACCACTCAAGCGATTGTCGAGTACCGGGCTGCGCAGGGCACCACCGGACCGCTGTTCATCGGCCGTGACACCCACGGGCTCTCCGAGCCGGCCTGGGTGTCGGCGCTGGAGGTGCTGGCCGCCAATGATGTTGTGGCCATGATTGATTCGGCTGATCGTTACACCCCGACCCCGGCGGTCAGCCACGCCATCCTCGCGTTCAACCGAGGGCTGACGGTCGGTCTGGCCGACGGTATTGTCGTCACTCCGTCGCACAATCCGCCGCGCGATGGTGGGTTCAAGTACAACCCGCCCAATGGCGGCCCGGCAGATACCGATGCCACCGGCGTGATAGCCAAGCGCGCCAACGAAATCCTGCGCGACGGGCTCAGGGGGGTAAAGCGGGTGCCCCTGGCGCGCGCCCTCTCGCGTGCCCAGCGTCATGACTACCTCGACGCCTACATCTCGGATCTGCCCAACGTCGTCGACATCCACGCCATCCGGGCCGAGAAGATCCGCATCGGTGCCGACCCGCTGGGTGGGGCCAGTGTCGACTACTGGGGCGCGATCGCCGAACGGCACGACCTCGACCTCACGGTGGTCAACCCGCTGGTCGACGCGACGTGGCGGTTCATGACGCTGGACACCGACGGCAAGATCCGGATGGACTGCAGCTCACCGAACGCGATGGCGTCGCTGATCGCCAACCGTGACTCGTATCAGATCGCCACCGGTAACGACGCCGACTCCGACCGGCACGGCATCGTGACCCCCGACGCCGGGCTGATGAACCCCAACCACTACCTGGCGGTCGCGATCGACTACCTGTACTCGCATCGGCCGGATTGGCCGGCCAGTGTGGCGGTCGGCAAGACGGCTGTCAGTTCGTCGATCATCGACCGGGTGGTGGCCGGTCTGGGCCGCAAACTCATCGAGGTGCCGGTCGGCTTCAAATGGTTCGTCGACGGATTGATCGGCGGCACAATCGGTTTCGGTGGTGAAGAGTCGGCCGGTGCGTCGTTCCTGCGCCGCGACGGCTCGGTCTGGACCACCGATAAGGACGGGATCATCATGGCCCTGTTGGCCTCGGAGATCCTGGCGGTCACGGGATCGTCGCCCTCGCAGCGTTATGCCGAGCTGGCGGCCAAGTACGGGGCGCCGGTCTATGCCCGCGTCGATGCCCCGGCCAACCGCGAGCAGAAGGCGCGGCTGGCCAAGCTGTCCCCGGAGCAGGTCACTGCCACCGAGTTGGCGGGCGAGCCGATCACCGCGAAGCTGACCGCCGCGCCGGGTAACGGCGCACCGCTGGGCGGGCTGAAAGTGACCACCGCCGACGGCTGGTTCGCCGCGCGGCCGTCGGGCACCGAGGACGTCTACAAGATCTACGCCGAGTCGTTCAAGGGCCCCGAGCATCTGGCGGAGGTGCAGCAAGCCGCCCGTGAGGTGGTGAATACAGTCATCTCGTGAGTTCTGTCGCGGAGGGTGACTGTCCCTCGCAAGCGCAGGCCAAGCTTCCGCGGGAAGTCTGGGTTCTGATCGCGGCCAACGCGGTCATCGCCCTCGGCTACGGCGTGGTGGCGCCGGTGCTGCCGCAGTTCGCGCGCAACTTCGGGGTCAGCATCAGCGCCGCGACGTTCGTCGTCACCGCCTTCGCGGTGATGCGGCTGTGCTTCGCCCCGGCGTCGGGCATGTTGGTGCAGCGGCTGGGGGAGCGGCGCATCTATGTCAGCGGCCTGATCATCGTCGCGTTGTCGACGGGGGCCTGCGCGTTCGCCCATACCTACTGGCAGCTGCTGGTGTTCCGGTCGCTGGGCGGGATCGGCTCGACGATGTTCTTCGTCTCGGCGCTGGGGCTGATGATCCGGATCAGTCCGAACGACGCCCGCGGTCGGGTGGCGGGCATGTTCTCCAGCGCGTTTCTGGTCGGCTCGGTGGCCGGCCCGCTGATGGGCAGCCTGACCGCCGGGCTCGGCCTGGCCGCGCCGTTCCTCATCTACGGCGTGGCGTTGCTGATTGCCGCGGCGGTGGTGTTCATCAGCCTGCGGCATTCTCATCTGGCGGCGCCCGCTCCGGCCGACGAGCTGACCGTGACGCTGCGGGTGGCGCTGCGCCATCGGGCCTATCGGGCGGCGCTGCTGTCCAACTTCGCCACCGGATGGTCGGCGTTTGGGCTTCGGGTCGCGCTGGTTCCGCTGTTCGTCACCGAGGCTTTGCACCGCGGGCCTGGGGTCGCGGGTGCCGCGCTGGCGACGTTCGCGGCCGGCAACGTCGCGGCGGTGATTCCGTCGGGGCGGCTGTCTGACCGGACGGGGCGGCGGCCGCTGCTGATTGCCGGCCTGGCGGCTTCCGGGCTGACGACCGCGGTGGTCGGGGCGGCGACGTCACTGCCGGTTTTCCTGGTGGGTGCGTTCATCGCCGGAGCGGGTACCGGGGTGTTCACCGCGCCGCAGCAGGCAGCGGTGGCCGACATCATCGGTAAGGCCCGCGGCGGGACGGCGGTGGCGACGTTCCAGATGATGTCGGATCTGGGGTCGATCGTGGGGTCGCTCGGGGTCGGTGAGATCGCCCAGCACTTGTCGTTCGAGACGGCGTTCGCGATGAGCGGCGCGATCCTGGTCCTGGCCTCGATCGGGTGGCTGCTGGCGCCGGAAACGCGCGATGCCCCGCCGTTGGAACACACCCCGGCCCGGCCACTGGGCCCGGAGGCCGCCGGCGAGCTACCCTGACCAGCGATTTTGAAGCGCGCCCGCCGGTGGTGTAACTTCGGTGAGCACGCTTGGGGCTATGGCGCAGTTGGTAGCGCACCACACTGGCAGTGTGGGGGTCAGGGGTTCGAATCCCCTTAGCTCCACTTTTGGAAAACCCGCTCCGACTTAGGTCGGGGCGGGTTTCTTGGTTTTGCTGTCGGGCTCAGGCTGGTCGACGGTTTGACGACAACCGTGGTCTTCTTGATGAACTGCGTGATCGTGGGTGTACCCACCGGAGGTGCCGGGACATCGTGCCGTGCAGGCAGCCTGGAGCAGCGACGTTCAGCGCTGTCTTCACTTCGGAGGTTCACGTGCTGATCCCCGAGCTGGTCCGACGATCTGCGTATGGGTGAGCGACGGTAATGCTAATTGACTGATTCAGTTCCTGCTATATGACTGATTCAAGCTGTGCTAATTGTATGATGAGCCCATGCGGTACGCCAGACGCATCATCGACGACGAACTGGATGAGATCTTCGGACAGATACCGGCGATCGCGATCGACGGCCCGAAGGCAGTTGGGAAGACGACGACAGCCGAGCAGCGAGTGGTCGGCCTGCTGAGGCTCGATGCAAAGCCCAACCTTGAGGCGGTGCATGCCGACCCGGGTCTGCTGTTGAGCCGACCGCGGCCCCTGCTCATCGACGAGTGGCAGAAGGTTCCAGAGGTTTGGGATGTCGTGCGGCGCGCTGTCGACGACGATCCGATGGGCGGCCAGTTTCTCCTTGCCGGGAGCGCTTCACCCCGCCATAGAGCGACGGCGCACTCCGGTGCGGGGCGTATTGGGCGGTTGCGCATGCGTCCCATGACGTTGTCGGAGCGAGGGATCGCGTCACCGACGGTCAGTCTCGGCGAATTGCTCACTGGGAGCAGGCTGTCGCTCGACGGGGTGACGGACGTTCGGTTGGCCGATTACGCGCATGAGATCGTGACTTCGGGTTTCCCGGGCATGCGGACTCTCGGTGCGCGGGCATTGAAGTTTCAGCTTGATTCGTATCTGCGCAACGCCGTTGATCGAGACGTGCCCGAGCAAGGGCTCGCCGTTCGTAAGCCTGATGCGATGTTGGGGTGGTTGCGTGCCTACGCTGCAGCCACATCCACGACAGCTAGCTACACCGCAGTGCTCGACGCGGCCACAGCCGGGGTCAGTGGCAAGCCGGCGCGTTCAACGACTGTCGCGTACCGAGATGCGCTCACTCAGCTATGGCTGCTGGACCCGCTGCCTGCCTGGGGGCCCGCGGGAAACCCGTTGGCGCGCTTGGCTCAATCGCCGAAGCATCACCTGGCCGATCCAGCGTTGGCGGCGCGTCTACTTGGCCTGTCCGTGGATGCGCTTCTCAGTGGTGAAGGCAGGCCGATTGGGCCTCAGGCTGGCGGCATGCTCGGGCATCTCTTCGAATCCTTGGTCACGCTTTGTGTACGGGTTGCTGCGCAGGCCGCCGAGGCCACTGTCGGCCACCTCCGGACACGCAATGGCGACCACGAAATAGATCTGGTGGTGGTGCGCGACGACGGGAAAGTGCTCGCGATCGAGGTGAAACTGGCCGCTGCGGTCGAAGATCGAGATGGCGCGCACTTGCGCTGGCTGGCCGACCACCTCCGCGGGGACCTGCTCGACGCGGTCATCATCAATACCGGGCCCAACGCGTACCGTCGCCGCGACGGCATCGGCGTGGTCCCGCTGGCGCTGCTGGGTCCGTGATGCGTCGAACATGACGTCTTCGGTTGAGATGAGTCCAAGCGACGCAAGGACAGGCGATCGTTCTTTGCTGGACCAACGAAGCTAGCTATACGTCGAATCGGTCGTTAATGGCCTGTTCACGGCATCTGCCCGGTCCTGGCGCTGTGGGCGTCAGAGGTTCGAATTCCCTTAGCTCCACTTGAAAAACCCTAAGTCAGATGATTTCGGGACACCGCACCCACCGTCAGTGCGGTGGCGACACCAAGAGCGCAATCCGATCGATGAGCTGCTATCCACATCGCCGCGACGGTATCCAGATTTTCTCAGGTTTCGCAGGCCGCGTGAGCTGATCTGACGTCCCAGCGCTTCGTAACCCCCTCCGACGCGGCCCGTCACCCCTACGTGCCCGCTACCGCAGGGTCGCGTAGGTTCTTGGAGAACCACATCCAAGAATCAACGCAGCATTCAACGAAAGCCATCATGCCCGAGGACCAGAACGCAGACGTTCCGCCCAATCACCTCTCCATTGATCCGCGCAGCGCCTTCTATAGCGAAGAGGTGCTCAGCCGCGACGTGGGTATTCGCTTCAATGGTGTCGAGAAAACCAATGTTCACGAATACAACGTGGCCGAGGGTTGGGTGCGTGTCGAGGTCTCTACCGCGAAGGACCGCCGCGGAAATCCTATGGTCGTCAAGCTCAGCGGCACGGTCGAACCTTACTTCCGCCTAGCAAAATAGCGGACGCCTTCGAATCCCCAGCTCACTCTTCACGGCGCGCTGTCAGTCACGGTCGTGGTGACAGACGGCTTCGAGCATCAAACCGAATGGGTCGAGCCAGAAGGTCGCGAAGTAGGGCGGCGGGTATTGCGGAAAGAACTGCGGCTCATGCACTACGTCCCCGCCGAGTCGTTGCACGAGACGATGGACTTCGTTGACCGCTGATCGTGATTTGACCATGAAAGCCAGGTGCTGCAGTCCGGTGCTCTCGCGCGCATAGCGACCGGGATCGGTGGCCGGGTAGAAGAACAGGTACGTCCCGGGCTTGCCTGCTGCGGGACGAAAGGCGAACTGGTCACCGTCGTCGAGGAACGGTTCAAACCCGAGAAGGGGCATCAGCGTTGTGTAGTAGATCCGGGCTGTCGCTAGATCGGTGACGTTGATCCCCAGGTGTCCAAGCATGAGCTATCGTGCAATCCGCCGCGATGGTGGTGCAACTGGCTAATAGCGCGTAGTTGCCCGCTTGGTCGAGGCTGCGCCTTCAGCCACCCCCGGTGCGACCGGGAAGACGGCGGTGCCGATGTGCGGAAACCACCTATGCAGCAGGTCGGGTCCCGTATACACAAATCTATGAACGCGTCCGCTCATATCGGTCGGGTAGGTGGGTTGGCCGTTGCGCTGGGCATTGGCGTGGCTTTGGCTTCGGCAAGCGCGGTGGCGTGGGCAGACGCCGATGACTCTGGCGCTGGTCACTCAACCGCCACATCGGCCCGCAGCCATGCGGGAAGCGCAGCGGGCTCGCAAGGGCCGAAGGCAACGGCCAACCGAAAGCCGAAGCTCTCGACCCCGGCGCAGAAGGTGACGGCGCGGCCCGCGACGGCATCGGCGAGCGCTGCTCCCGCCGATCCGGTGAACGCCGCCGAGGCCGCGGTCTCGACCGTGCTCGCGGCATTGGAAACCTCGTATACACGCGGCAAGTCGGGGAGTGGTGCGGCGTCGACGCCAAGGGCCGCCGCCGTTGCGGTGACCACGGACACCACACCAGCGACCGCGAGCGCGACCGCTGCGCGGATATCGCTGCCGGCCAACCTGACCGGGCTGTTCCAGCAGGTCGTCTACACCCCGCTGCACGCCGTGGTGCAGGCCTGGATCGTCAGCGAGGTCGGTCGCCAGGTCGACGATTTCATCAACGCCGTGGCGGGTTCCTATGTGATCGGCAACGGTGCGGCCGGGACTGAAGATCACCGCAATGGTGGCGCTGGTGGGTGGCTTCTCGGCGACGGCGGTGCCGGCTGGGGCAGCGACGTGGACGGTGTTGTCGGTGGCAATGGCGGAGCGGCCGGAGTGTTGGGCAACGGCGGAGCTGGTGGAGCCGGTGGCGCTGGTGCGGCCGGCGGTGCGGGCGGTGCGGGCGGTTCGTTGATGGGCATTGGCGGCACCGGCGGTGCGGGTGGCACCGGCGCGGCGGGTGCCGTCGGCGGGGCTGGTGGAGCCGGTGGCGACGGGGCAGGCCTGGTGTTCGGCATCGGTGGCCGCGGCGGTGCCGGTGGTGACGGCTCCGATGGTGGCCGAGGCGGTAACGGTGGCAACGGCGCCGCGTTCTTGGGCACTGGTGGCGACGGCGGCAATGCCGGCAAGAGCGGTGTTGGTGGTGTCGCCACCGGGCTACCGGCGCTCGGTGGCGCTGGTGGGACGGCGGGCTGGCTCGGCAATCATGGTGCGGTCGGCGATTCCGGCGCCTCAGCGGTCGCGACCACACCCAGCGGTTCGTTGCCGCCACTGTCGACCAGTGGCACATGGGTGACCACGAGCGACGGACAGGTTGTCATCCTGCACGGCGTCAACGAGGTGTACAAGCTGGCGCCCTACGAACCATCGGCCAGCGGCTTCAATGAAGCCGACGCACAGTTCTTGGCGGACAACGGTTTCAACGTTGTGCGGTTGGGTGTGATCTGGGCCGGCATCGAGCCCCAACCGGGGGTGATCGACACCGCCTATCTGGACTCGATCCAGCAGACCGTGCAGATGTTGGCCGACCACGGTATCTACACCATCATCGATATGCACCAGGACCTCTACAGCAGCACCTTCTACGGTGAAGGCGCGCCCGACTGGGCATCAGACGGTGGCGGCCGACCCAACAAGAACTCGGGCTTCCCGGGGAACTACTACGTCAACGCTGCGATGAACCACGCCTGGGACGCATTCTGGGGCAACGCCGATTCGCCGAATGGCATTGGCTTGCAGGACAATTACGCGTTGGTGTGGCAGCATGTCGCGAGCTACTTCAGTGGCAACTCGGCCGTTATCGGCTACGACATCATGAATGAGCCCTTCCCGGGCTCGAACTATCCGGTCGCAATGCTTGGCGGTTCGTTCTTCGCTGTGCAGCAGTTGACACCCATGTATCAACAGGTGGCTGCCGCCATCCGTTCCGTCGACGCGACCACCGCGCTCTACCTGGAACCGCCGAACCCCGCGGTGACAGAGGTTCCCACTCTTCTGGGTCTTCCGGTGGCGCTGCTGGGGCAAATCACTGACCCGAGTGTTGTTCTAGCGTTCCACAATTACTGCGGGCCCATCGGCGGTGTCCTGTGCACCAAGATCGCCAACACGCTTGCCGCACAGGCGCAAAGCTACTCGAAGCGCCACAACGTCCCGGCGGTGATGAACGAGTTCGGCGCCACCAGCGACGCTTCGACACTGACCAAGGAGATGTCGTCGGGCGACCGGTACCTGATGGGCTGGACGGAGTGGGCATACACCGGTGTGGGTGACATCACCGGATCGCCGAACACGGAGGGCCTGGTGTACGACCCTGCGCTCCCGCCGGTTGGCGACAACGTGAACACCGGCAATTTGGCGATACTGTCCGCGCCGTACCCGCAGATAGTGTCTGGCACCCCGAGCGCCTGGTCGGTCAAGAACGGCATTTTTAACTTCAGCTATTCGACGGCGAAGGTCGACGGCTCCGGCACCTTCGCTGAGGGATCGCTGAGCACGATCTCAGTGCCCGCGGTGCAGTACCCGAACGGCTATCAGGTGACGGTCAGCGGGGGACACGTCGTCTCGGCGCCCAACGCCGCTCAACTTGTCATCGCGTCAGACCAGGGCGCAAGCACCATCAGCGTCGTCGTGAGCCCGACCGTCTAGCTAGCGTTGCCAGCTGGTTCCAGCAGCAATTCGGCCACCCGAGGCATATCGAAAGCTGTTTCGGTGAAGCCGGTTTCGTAGTCGTCCGACTACGGGCGGTCCGCCTTTGCTATCGCTTCATTGACGACGGCAAGCGCCTCAACCGGGGGCAGGCCCAACGCTGTGAGCACGTACTGTGCGAACGCTCTTTCGGCGTGCGGGCCGTGTTGTCCGTCGAGGATCTCCCGGATCAAGGCGAACGTCCCGCCGATCACCGACGTCAGCAGGACACCGATGTCGGGCACCACGAATCGGCGGCTGGCGATTCCGCGCTCTACGGCGATCCGGGCGTGTGGATGTACGGCTGCGCCGAACAGGGCTTCGGAGTGGCCGATGTTGACAATGAGTCGCGCGAAATCCGGCTCGTCGTAGGCGAGTTTGATGACCTGCAGGGTGGCGCTGGCCACCACGATCGCGGGATCGGTGTCCTCGTCGATATTGCTGATGGTGGTCGACGTCAAGTCGGACAGGCTTTCGGTGATGACGGCTTCGAGAAACGTCTCCTTGGAGGAGAAGTAGTTGTAGAACGAGCCCAACGCGATGTCGGCTTGCTCGGTGACTTCTTGGATGCGCAGGCCGGGCACACCCTTCGTCGCGATCAGGGTGCGACCCGCGTCGAGCAGCAATCGACGAGTGCGCTGCTGCTGACGTGTGGTTCGCGTCGTCGGTTTCTCGTTGGTGGACACGTCACAGATTGTCCAATACGGGCGCCGGCTAGCGCCGATGCCCCGCGAAGTAATGGTGTTCGCGTTCCACGCACCCTTGCCGGTGACCGATGCGCCACCACCCACCTGAGTGATTGACTATTCACTATTGAAAAGTGATTCAGTCACGGTTACGCTCCGACCGACGGCCTCGCCGGGCTTCAACCGGAGGGTGTCCACGGGGCTTCTGGCCCGGCGGTCAGTGATATTCAGCGACATGCTGTGAAGGAGCGATGTGTCAGGACAGGAAATCTTGCTGGCGGCGCCGGCGATCCCCGCGCACCCCACGACGCCGATGCCGTTCGTGCCGGAGGTGGTCTTCACCATCTTCCTCGGCATACCTGTGCTGGTGATGGTTTTCTTCGCCGTCAAACACCTGGTGACCGGGCGCGGACCGCTGCTGACCTATTGCCTCATCGGCGGCGGCATCGCGTGCCTGTTCGAACCGATCGTTGACACGTTGGGCTTGTGCTACATCCGCCAGGGCGCGGTGACGACGACTTTCTCGTCGATGGGCCGCGACTTCCCGCTGTTCATCAACTTCGTCTACATCTGGTACGTCGGCGGCCTTGCCTTCCTTGCCTATCGCATCTTCAGCACTGGGATAACCCGAAAAGCGGTGTTCCAGCTGTATCTCATCGACGTCTTCATCAACATCTGGCTCGAAAGCCCGGGGGTGTTGATGGGTGCCTACGAGTACTACGGCCCTCAGCCGCTGAACTTCTGGGGATTGCCGTTGTGGTGGGTGTGCGTCAACCCGCTGATGCCGCTTACTGCCGGTGCATTGATCTACCGCATGCGCCCGCATCTGCCCGGATGGCGGCTGGCGCTTGTCATCGCATTCATCCCGATGGCTGACGGGATCGGCAATGGCGCAGCGGCGTGGCCGGTCTGGACAGCGCTGAATCGCGATTCGTCATTGCTGGTCAGTCACCTGGCCTGGCTGGTGACGCTCGGCCTGGCGCTGACATTCGTCTGGGTGCTGTCCTTCGTGGTCGCGAGGCCCGACGACGAGGTGTTGATCAAGTCGAAAATCGGGGTACTCAAGGCTGCGCTATTCGGAACCGGCGACTCTGCCAAGGTGCCGGCACCGGTCTGAGCGCGCGCGCCGGCCGGGCGGACAGCGTTCGCTCGGCCGGCCCATTTCCTCTGCGGTTAATCTCGTTCCGAAGAAACGACTTTGGCGACGACGGTAGCGGCAGCGGCTGGGGGAAGCCCCAGGGACGCGAGCGTGTGGCGGGCGAATGCCTCTTCTGCGCCGGGGCCGTGGCGCCCGTCGAGGACTTCGCGGATGAGGGCGAACGCCCCGCCGATCACCGACGTCAGCAGCACTCCGATGTCAATGACGATAAATCGCCCGCCGGCGATGCCGCGCGCCACGGCCTCCTCGGCGAAAGGATGCAGAGCGCGCCCGAACAGAGCCTCTGAATGGCTGATGTTGGCGATGAGCCGGGCGAACTCCGGTTCGGTATAGGCGATCTGGATCACCCGTAGGCTGGCCAGTGCCACGATTTCCGCCGGATCGGTTATGTCCTCGGGTGCGCCCACCGTCGTGGCGGCCAGCTCCGAGAGGCTCTCGGTGATGATCGCCTCGAGGAACTCCTCTTTGGACTCGAAGTAGTTGTAGAACGAGCCCAGCGCAACATCAGCGGTGTCGGTGACCTCTTGGATGCGCAGGCCCGCAACACCTTTCGCCGCAACTACTGATCGACCAGCGTCCAGTAGTCGCCGGCGGACCCGTTGACGTTGACGTTCGGTCCGCGAAGCCGGCTTGTCGTTGAGCGGCGCGCCGGAATTCTCCAATATGAATCTCCATTCATACTTGATAGATCATTCATGGGAGGTTATGTTAGCCGCAGCCAGCGGTGAGCTGGATCACGATTGAAAGAAGCGGCTTGTGACGTCCAACGCAGTGCCCACCGACCTGCACACTCACCCGGGAGAGACCGACCTGCTGATCCCGTTGCCCGAAGCCGGGGAGAGTTGGGATCCGCACCTCATCCACACGCACTATTTCGGGTTCTCGGTCCCCGAAGCGGCGATCGGTGCTTTCCTGTATGTCCGGTACCAACCCGCATTCCCGCTGTCGCAGGGCGGCGTGTGCGTCTTCCAGGGCAACGACAACGTCGAATACACCGACATGGCCTACCTCGACTACGAGATCACCATGCCGTGGCCGAAGATCGACAACAACACCATCACCACCGATAACGGGCTCACGATCGAATTCACCGATCCCGGCCGCTCGGCCCGTCTGCGCTATGCGGCGGGTGACGGTCGCATCACACTGGACCTCATCGCCGAGGCGGTCACCCCGCTCCTGGCGCGGGGGCACATCATGCCAGGCGAAGAAGAACACCATCATCTGGCTGATCTGGCTGATCTGGCTGATCTGGCTGATCTGGCTGATCTGGCTGATCTGGCCCGAAGGCCCGGTGGCAGTGAGCAATTCATGCACGTTACCGGTCAGCTTGTGCTGGACGGCAGGTCATATGACGTCGACTGCTTCGCTCCGCGGGATCGGTCCTGGGGCCAGGTCCGCGTGGAGCGCAGGGGCGCGGTGCCGATGCCGCCGATCGGATGGTCGCCGATGTACTTCGGCCCCGACCTGATCTTCAACCAGATCAGTTTCGAACCCCTCGACACCAAGCCGCGGTGGGCTGGTCTCTACGACGTGGGAGATCGGCCTTCGCACCACTACGCATGGGTGCAGCGCGGGGATGAAACCCGCGCGATCACCTCGGTGCGTCGCGACGTGCTCGAGTATCACCCCCGGCTCCACATGGCCACGCGTCAGGAGCTCACCGCCGAGGACGATCGCGGCGAGGTCTATCGCTTCCGTGGCGAAGCCATAGCCAGCGCCTCGATCCCGGCATGGCCCAACGCCTCGTTCCGCGACAGCGTCTACCGCTGGGAGGACGAGCAGGGGCGGATCAGTCACGCCACCTATCAGGAGATCTGGTTCGACACCTATCAGCGGGCGATGGCCGGCGGCCGGTCCTCGCTCAAGCTGACCAACCCGACGACGAAAGAAGCTCAAGAACAATGGCGCTGAAGAACACGATCGACACGCAGGAGGCGGCCGCCAGGCTGGCTCGTTGGTTGACGTCCAGGACCGGCGGCGCACAACCGGTACGGGTGACCGATCTCGTGGTCCCGGAGTCGGCGGGTATGTCCAACGAAACCGTGCTGTTCACTGCCGAATGGCCGGAAGACGGACAGGACCGCCGCAGTGCCCTGGTGGCACGGGTACAGCCCGACGGACCCGGGGTTTTCCCGGCCTACGACCTCAGCAAGGAAGCCAGGGTGCTGCAGGCGCTCGGATCGCACACCGATGTCCCGGTACCCACGGTCCACTTCTATGAGCAGGCCCCGGATGTCTTCGGTTCACCATTTCTGGTGATGGAACGGGTCGACGGGCAGGTGCCGTCCGACGACCCGCCCTTCACGGCCGGGGGATGGGTGCTGGATCTCACGGCAAGTCAACGGAAAAAGATGTGGCACAACAGCATTGACGTGTTAGGCAGCATCCATGCCGTCGACTGGCAGGCGTTGGGCCTGCAATTCCTGGATGACGCCGATGACGCCGTCCGCCGGCAGATCGACGACTGGCGAGGCACCTTCGCTTGGGCGGCCGAAGGTGAGGCCAACCCGACGATCGAACACGCACTGGAATGGCTCGCCGACCACGTCCCCACCCCGGCTGGGCCCAAGGTGCTCAACTGGGGCGACGCTCGGGTCGGGAACATCATCTTCGCCGCGGACCTGACGCCGGCCGCGGTTCTCGACTGGGAGATGGTCACCGTCGCCCCGCGCGAGGTCGACCTGGGGTGGTGGCTGTTCCTGATGCGCCATCACACCGACGGGATCGGATTGCCACTGCCGGAAGGCATCCCGACACGCGCGGAGACGGTGGCCCACTACCAAGCCGGCACCGGCTTCACCCCGGCCGATCTGGACTATTACGAAGTGCTGGCTGCGACGAAACTGTCGATCATCATGGTGCGCGCCGCGCACATGATGATCGCAATGGGCCTGCTGCCGCAGGACTCGCCGATGGCCTTGAGTAACCCGGCGAGCCAACTTCTGGCCCAACTCCTCGAGTTGCCCGCCCCGAACGGACTGTCCACCTCCTTCATCGGCAATAGGTGACCATGAGCACGAGACATTCCGCACCACATGTGGCGTCGCCGGAGCCCGGTGCCTCCGCTGCCTCCGGGCGAGGTGGCAGTGTGTCGATGTGGGCAGTTCTGGGGGTCGCATGGATCCTGTTCGTCGGGCAGGCATGGACCCGCTGGATCACCTCAGACAGTCAGTTCACCCCCGCGCCGATCCACGGTCCCGACACCTTTTCCGGCACCGCCCTGTTGATCCTGCGGGTCATCGAGGTGCTGAGCCTGCTCATTGCGGCGGCCACCATCTGGACGTTCCTGATTCGCCCGTTGCGGCGTGAAGGACGTCTGACTCTTGACGGCATGATCGTCATCGGGTCGCTTCTCGCATCGGGGATCGACCCGCTGATCAACTACTTCCATTACACGTTCGCCTGGAACGCTCACGCGCTGAATGCTGGTTCCTGGCTGGCGTTCTTCCCGCTTCACCAGGGGCCGACCCGCTACGCCGAGGGCCTCGCCTGGTTCGTCCCGCAATACCTGTACTTGGGGATCGGACTGGCGGCCATCGAGTGCAGGATCATCCTCGCGCTGCGACGCCGTCATCCCGGAATCGCCAACATTCGATCGTTCAGCATCGCGTTCGTGGCGATTCTGTTCGTAGACATCGTCATCGAGCAACTGTTCTTGCGTACCCAGGTGTATGCGTTCCCGCGCACCTGGGAGGCATTCACCGTATTCGCCGGCACTCCCTACCAATTCCCCGTCTACGAGAGCGTGTTCGTCGCCGCGTACGCGGCGGGTTTCACGTACCTGAGAATGTCGGCCCATGACAGCCCGGACGGGCTGCCATGGCTGCACCGAGGGATTCAGCGGTGGTCGCCGCGGCTGCACACGGCCGTCAAACTTCTCGCCGTCATCGGCTTCTGCGCGGTGTGGGCCGCGCTGAGCTACTTCCTCCCGTGGAGCTGGATGTCGGTGAACCCGGACTCGATCATCTCCCCGCCCAGTTTCATGATGCCCGGCTGACCGACGTATCCCCTGCAGTTCCATCACCAGCCGTCCAAGCCCGACCGACCCTACGAAAGTGATCTGCACAGTGGCTGCACCCTCAAGGCAAACTCAATCCCCGCCCCGCGAAGCCGATTTCGTCATCATCGGCGCCGGCCACAACGGCCTGACGGCGGGCTGCTATCTGGCCAAGGCGGGCCACTCGGTGGCCGTGATCGAGGCGTCTCCGACCGTCGGGGGCATGACCTCGACCAATGCCACTCTGCCCGAAGCGCCGGGACACCTGTTCAACGAAGGGGCAATTCAGCTCACCGGGATTTTCCGGCTCTCCGGTGTCGCGGAAGAACTCGAACTGCACAAGTACGGCCTACGGCAGATCTCGGTCGATCCCGCACACGTGCAGCTCTCGCCCGACGGTAGTTCGCTGGCGATCTGGAAGGATGCCAGTCGAACCGCCGACGAGTTGCGTCGGTTCTCGCCGAAAGACGCCCGCGTCTGGCTCGACCTCGCCAATGCCCTTGATCCGGCCATGGACGTCGTCGTCGCCTATATGAAGTCCCATCCACTGCGACCGTGGAACGCCGAAATGGGCAAAGCGGTCGCCCGTGCGGCCCGCCATCCGAAGCGGTTGTGGTCGTTGCGGCAGATGGCCACGGCATCGCACACCGAGTTCCTGGAAGAGAACTTCGAATCCGAGCTGCCGAAGGGAGCGCTGGCCGCCATGGCCGCGTTCTCGCAGATGCGCCTCGATATGACCGCCTGGGCGATGATCTATCTCGGCGTCGTGCAGAAGGTCGCCAACGCCATGCCGGTAGGTGGCACTGGAGCTTTGCCCGCGGCGCTTCATCGCTGCCTGCTCGCACACGGCGGGACGGTTCACACCGACTGCCGCGTCAGCGAATTGGTCATGAGCCAAGACCGCGTCACCGGCGTACAGCTCGAGAGCGGCCAGGTGATCAAGGCGCGCAAAGCCGTCATCACCACGTGCAATCCCGTCGTGACCCTCAATGAGCTGCTACCGGCAGGGGTGCTCGATTCCAGGTTGTCCGCGCGAGCCCGCGACATTCCGATCCGCAAGACACATGCGACATCGCTGAAGATCAACGTCGCGATCGACGGCGAGGTGTCGATGCAACGCCACGAGAAGTGGCGAGGCGACGGACTGGACCTGCGCAAGTACCTGATCGCTTGGCACACGTTGAAAGAGCAGGACGCGGGCTGGAATTCATTGGTGCGAGGGGAGTGGCCCGACCCCGTGCCCGTCAGTTGCGCGATCATCCCGTCGGCTGTCGATCCCACGCAGGCGCCCCCCGGACGGAGCAATCTGTGGCTGTGGTCCGGCGTTATCCCGGTGACGCCCGCTGAGCCGTGGGAAGACGTGCGCGACAAGATCGGCGACTCGGTGCTGCGCGACAGCGCGCTCTACTACGAGGGTCTCGACAACCTCGAGATCGGTCGCACAGTACTTGGCGGGCCCGACATCGAGGGCCGCTTCAACGCGCCCGCAGGCAACGTCTACCACGTCGACCCGCTGATCACCCGCTTCGGACCCCTCAAGCCCGCGGCCGGTTTCGGCGGCTACCGAACCCCCGTGCCAGGGCTCTACCTCAGCGGGGCCGGAACTCATCCGGTCGGCGGTGTGTGCGCACTGCCGGGAAAGCTGGCCGCGCAAACGGTTCTGCGCGATACGACGGGCTAGCCGGAGAATCGATGAGGAGCGCATCAGCACGGCCGGTGACTCGGGCGCCGTCTTGGACGTCACCATGCTGTCGGATGTCGAGCAGCGCGGCACTCTGTTCAGCGAATTTACGCACCGTTAGAAAATTGATCCGTACTCCGCGAAAGGGACGTTTGTGACACGTCGCCTGGAGGCCGAATTGACTGAATTGACCACGCCGGACGGCTGTGGTGGCGTCGTGAGGACTGCTGAGAATCCGGAACGCCCCGCAACCAGTCCGGTCGCCGGCGCTCGCGAAAGGTCCCCGCACGGCGCGGGGAACCCGACTGCCGGCGCTGTGATCGGCAAGGCGGGGCGACGGATTGTCGACATCCCGGTGCGCAGTGCGGGAACGACGGGCCGCGGTGTTCTGCTCGCAGCCGCGGTGTTGCGCTACGCGGTGATCGACACCCTCACCCTGCGGCTGCCGTTCGGCGAACTCATCATTCAGGCCTGGACCTTGTTGAAGGTGACCGCCTTGCCGGCGGTGTTGATGGCGATTCCGTTCGGCGCGATGGTGGCGGTGCAACTTTCGGGTCTGGTGAACGAGGTGGGGGCCAATTCCCTGGTCGGGTCGGCGACGGGTGTCGCGGTGTTGCGGCAGGGAGCGCCGGTGACGGCCGGGTTATTGATGGGTGGTGCGGCCGCTTCGGCGATTGCGTCGGACTTCGGTGCTCGTGCGATTCGGGAGGAACTCGACGCGTTGCGCACGTTGGGAATTGATCCAGTGCGACGACTGGTCGTGCCGCGCTTCCTGGCGTTGCAGTTGATCACGCCGATCCTGGTGGTGATCGTCATTGCGATGGGGGTGGGTGCGGCGTTCGTGATCGCCACGGTGGTCAACGGTGTCACGCCGGGTAGTTTCTGGTTGTCCTTCGGTTCGTTCGCGAAGATGGTGGATGTCTGGTTCACCATGGGTAAGGGATTCTGCTTCGCCGCGATCGTCGCGGTCATCTCCTGTCAACGTGGCATGGAAGCCAAGGGCGGTCCGCGGGGAGTCGCCGATGCGGTCAACGCGTCGGTGGTCCTCAACGTCTTGTTGATCGTGGCGGTCAATCTGGCGCTCACCCAACTGCAAACGATGTTCTTCCCGATGGCGGTGGCATAGTGGCGGCCCCGGCGACGCACCGTGCTTCCGTCCCGTCGGCCTTGTTCGGGTTCTGGCGCTACACGGGCAGAAGTGTGCAGAGTCCATTGGTGTCAGCGGGACAATGGGTGACATTCATCGCGCAGACGGTGTGGTTGCTGCCTATCACGATCCGTCGCTACCGGCGCGAAACCCTTCAGGTGATGAACAATCTGGCCTGGGGGCGAGGGTCGGTCATCGTTGACGGCGGCGTGATCAGCGTGCTCGCCATCCTCGGTGTCACCGTCGGGGCCATTGTCGCCATCGAGGCTTTCGCGACGTTGAACCTCATCGGGCTGGGAGCGCTGGCCGGGGTCATCGGTGGCTGGGGAAACGTTCGGGAGATGGCGCCGTTGGTGGCCGGCGTGGCGTTCGCCTCGCAGGCGGGGTGTCGGATGACCGCCGAGATCGGTTCGATGCGCATTGCCGAGGAGATCGATGCGGTCGAGGCGATGGGTCTGCGGTCGGTGCCCTACGTGGTGGGGACCCGGGTCATCGGCGGGTTGATGTGTGTCATACCGGGTTTCCTGTTGGCCCTGAGCGTCAGCTTCGTGTCCTGCGACATCATCATTCGCGTCTTCTACGGTCAGCCGGGCGGTACGTACCAGCACTACTTCGTTGAGTTTCTCACCCCGGCTGATATCGCCGCGTCGCTGTTGAAGGCCGTGGTGTACTGCACGGCCGTGACGTTGATCCATTGCTACTACGGGTTTTTCGCCTCCGGCGGTCCGGTGGGGGTGGGCCAAGCCTCCGGGCGGGCCATCCGTTCGAGTTTGGTGACGATCATGGTTCTGGATCTTGCGACCACCATCATGCTGTGGGGTTTGCGTCCGCAGTTCGTGTTCAAAGGTTAAGGGGCCCACTTTGTTGTTTCGTATGTCGGCAGACGCCGAGAGGCGAAGGTTGACGATCATCGGCCTGGTAATGCTGCTGTGCGCCGGCGTAGTTGGCGTCCTTCTGGTGTTCAACCCGTTTGACCAGCGCGACGCGGATCGGATCTCGGTGGTGTTGGAGCTGCCGTACGTCGGGCAGGGAATCGCCGCGGGCTCGCCGCTGGTGTTGCATGGTGTGACGGTTGGCAAGGTCACCGAGGTGTCGAGTCTGCCCAGCGGCACTGTGCGGCTCAACGCTTATCTGGAGTCGGCCCCGGCTGCGGATCTGACCGACACGGTTGGTGTCGACTTCCGGCCGGCGAACTATTTCGGTGTGACGGCTGTCAATCTGGTGGCGGCTCAGGGTGGCCAGCGGTTGCGTGACGGCGCGCAGATCACCACGGTTCCGGTAGGCAATTTCACCCTGCAGGCATTGCTGTCGCGAATGGGCGAGATCACCAACGGCGTCGTGACACCGCAGCTGGTGGACGTGATGAACCGGGCCACGCGCTATACCGATGGCCTGAACCCGTTGATCGAGTCGATGGTCACCGCGGCGGAGTCGGTGACCGCGGTACAGACGGTCAGCACCGAGCGGCTGCTGCGTAACGCCACCGGAATCAGCGTCGCCTTCCCGGGATTCGCCGACGCAGCCACCGCCGCCGGCTACGGCTTCAACCAGGAGTCGGGCTTCGTCACCTTCAACGTCTCCGGTCAGGACGCACTGCCTGGGCAGGATGTTGTTGCCGTTCCCGGCCAGCAGCAAACCGAGCAATACTGGCAGCAACACTCGAAAGCGACGCTGAACGTGATCGCGAACTCGTTGTTCGGTGCGATCGGAAAGTTGTTGTCTTCCCATCCCAGTGATCTGTTGCCGGTGGTCAACGCGGTGCAGTCGATCACCGATACGGTGCCGGGACTGATTGCGCCGGTGGGGCTCAACGAGATGGTGGTGGAGCTGCGGACGCGTTTCGAGAAGCTGTATGCCGGTTCACCGGAGCAGCGGGCGTTGCAGGTGCACATCGTGCTCGACCAGATTCCTGGTGTGCAGGCTGCGGTCAATGCGGTGGGGGGACCGTGATCACGCCGCGGGCCGCGTTGTGGCGGTTCATGGTTGCCGCCGCGTTGGCAGGCGTGGTGTTCGTCTTGATCGTCAATGTGCTCCGGCAACCGGTGTCGGTCGAAACGCGCTCTTACACAGCTGAGTTCACGGATGCATCGGGTTTGCATGCCGACGCCGATGTGCGGGTGCGGGGGGTGCGGGTCGGCAAGGTCACAGATATGCGGCTGGTGCGCAGGGCGGGTCAGAGCATCGCCGAGGTGGATCTGAGTGTGGACCGACGTTACGCGATCGTTCCGACGACCCGGTTGGCGATCAAGTATCAAGCGTTGACCGGTCTGCGGTATCTGAACGTGGCCGATCCTTCCGAGCAGACTTCGGGGGTGAACGTGGTGAGCCGGGTTCCGTTGAGCATGACGTCGCCGTCGTTCGACATCACGACATTGTTCAACGGTTTGCAACCGGTGCTGGCCACCGTGAGTCCCAGTGATATCGATACCTTCACCGATAACGCAGCGAATTTCCTGCAGGGCGATGGTGGCGGTCTCGGGCCGATGCTCGACAGCATCCACACTCTGACCCAGTTCGTAGCCGACCGCCAGCAGGTGATCGCGGCGATGATGAGCAATCTCAGTGCCATCGCCGATGAACTGGGCGGTCATTCCAAAGATCTCGTGCAGGTGCTGGAATGGGTGAACCGGCCGATCGATGCTGCGTTGTCGGTGCTCGACGAGTTCCGTAAGTCCGAGTTGTACGGGCCGGGTTTCACCGCTGCGGCGGTGCGTCTCCTCGAGAATGCTGGGTTCAGCCCGGGTAAGGCGGATATCGACAAGGGCTTGGATCGGGCGATCACGGTGTTCGATGACTACAGCGACGCTTTCAAGCGGGTGCCGGTGATCTGGGACAACGTGGGGCCTGCGGCCGAGCCGGATCAGCCGCTGCCGTGTTCGCGGGGCCAAGCGCAACTACCCGACTCGATGGATGTGCTGCTCAACGGACAGCGGGTGATCGTGTGCAACCGATGACGAGGTGGACCAACCCGATGCTGTGGGGTGTGACCGCACTGGTCATGGTCGCCGTGTTGGCGGTCACGGCCGCTGCCGTCTATATCAGCCCACCCAATCAGCGGACGGTGGTGTTTTACACCGACGACGCGGCCGCGGTCCGTCCTGGTGACAGTGTGCGCATCGCGGGCATCACCGTCGGGAAGGTCGAGGATATGTCGATCGAGCCGAACCAGGTCAAGGTACGTGCGACCGTGGACAAGAGCGCTTTCGTGGGTGATCAGTCCCAGATTCAGGTGCGCATGCTGACCGTCGTCGGTGGCTACTATGTGAACCTGGTGTCGCTCGGCGACAAACCGTTGGGGCAGAGGCCGATTCCGGTGCAGCGGGTGACGATGCCCTACAACCTGATGACGGCACTGGCCGACTCGTCGAAAATTACCGAGCGTGTCGATCCGAGGCCGATTCGTGAGTCGCTCGACCAGATCCAGGCCGGGCTGGCCGGGACCAATGTCGACACCCTGACCGCGGTCGTCGACGCCGGCACGGCACTGACCGACACCATCGATCGGCAGCGTGGTCAGATCTCCCAGATCCTGGACCTGTCCGACGAATACCTCGAATCGTTGGCCAACTACCGGGGCAAGCTCGCAGAGCTGATCTCCAAGATCTCCATCCTCGAACAGACACTCGTCTTGTACGGCGAGGGCTTCGCGGCCGCGCTGAAGGGCATGGGGGACATCGGCGATGCGTTCCTGACGCCGTTCGGCAAGTTCTGGGTCAACCACCGTGAGGAGTTCATCCAGAAGGTTCGCCAGTGGCAGGACCGGGTCCGTCGGTGGGTAGATGACAACAGCCGCATCGTGCCCCGGCTGCGCCGGGTGCGCGACAAGATCGAACGGGTTTTGGACGCTCAGAACGCCCGTCCCGACCACCTGGCCACTGACTGGTGTATTCCGATTCCGGGGAGTTCCTGCTGATGATGATCTGGAAGTCCCGAATCTTGCGGGCGGCGGTGACTGCCGCGGTGGTCGCGTGCGTCGTCGGGGTGAGCTCGTCCTGCGGTCCCGCCGCAGGGCGCCACGATGGCGCGTATTGCGCGTACCTGCCGGACACCATCGGCCTGTATGTCGGCAATCCGGTCACCCAGATGGGCTATCCGATCGGGAGGATCACTGCTATCAAGGCCGCTCCCACCCGGGTGCGTGTCGACTTTTCGGTGACCGAGAACCGTGAGTTGCCCGGTGATGTCAGGGCGGTCATCCGCTCGCCCTCGATCCTGGCCGACCGGTCCCTGGAGCTGGTGGGCAACTATGCCGGGGGCCCGCAACTGGTCGCCGGTGGGTGCATCCCGCTGGACCGATCCATGTCACCCAAGTCGCTGTCGGAAGTCATCGGCTCGGCGGACACGTTCGTCAACGCCATCAACTCCGCCGGCTCTAAGAATGTCGCCGACACCATCCGCGGCGTGGATCAGTTGGCGCACAACAATGGTGCGGGAGTGGGCCACCTGCTGACGGTGTCCTCGGCGCTGCTGAACAGCCCCGACCAGCAGATCAGCGATATCGGCTCGATCATTCAGAACGTCGCAGAACTCACCACGACGCTGACGGAGATCCGCGGGCCGCTCAAGGAGATCCTGACGGATGCACCGCACACCACCCCCGATCTAGCGGTGGCCATCGACGGCGGTGCGCGGCTGGCAGGTCCGGATGGCTACGGGACACTGGGTCCGCTTGTCGAGACGGTTGCCGTACTGGAGTCCCGGCTGGGCGATGAAACGCAGCTCACTCTGGATTCGGTGAGCGCGGCCTTGCGGAAGACCAGCCCCCACGCCAACGAACTGGCCAGCCTGTTCAACGGGGTGCCCTGGTGGATCAACACCGCGGCAAATCACTTCAACGCCAAGCAGTTCGGCACCTTCAACATCGCCTATCGACCGCCGTTGTTTCGGGTCCCCACCCACGACGGACTGGCGCTGTGCGGTGCGATGAACGCCTCAATGCCAGGCAGTTGCGCCGACGTCAACGGTCAACCGTACGCCGTCGACGTGGCGTTACTTCAGTACGTCCTGCAACAAGCGAGCCACCGGTGAACCGCCGAATGTTGGCTACAGCAGCGGCGGCAGCCAGCACGCTGCTGGTGTCGTCCTGTGCGTCGATCACGGTGAATTCCCTGCCGCAGCCGGGCGGCAACCAAGGTCGTGGCCACGACGTCGTCATCGAGTTCGCCAACGTGCTGAACCTGCCCGACCGCGCAAAAGTGGTGCAGGACGGCACGACCGTCGGTTTCGTGACGGGCGTCGACCTGAAGAGCGACCATGTCGACGTGGTTTCCCGGATCGAAGACGGAGTGGTGGTCCCGACCAATATCCGGGCGACGCTGCAGCAGTCGACGGTGTTGGGGGACACCTACGTCGCCCTGGAACGCCCGGAGGCCGGCCAAGCGGCGGCGGTGCCACCCGGGGGCCGTATTCCGCTGGCGCAGACCACCTCTCCGCCGCAACTGGAGGACACGCTGGCCAACTTGGCGAACTTCGTTGGCAGTGGGGCCATTCAGCGGGCGCAGAACACCATCATCGGGCTCAACCACGTCACGCCGGCGCGGCAGCAGGATCTGCGCACCATGGTCAGGCAGGTGACGATCGACCTGTCGAACCTGTCCGACAACCTCGACACCGTCGACAAATGGCTCGACGGGGCCTCGGACACAACCGAGGTGATGCACCGCAATCTTCCTGTCTACCAATACTGGTTCTCTCCGGCAGGCCTGACTGGATTCGACCGCGCAACTGTGGCCGCCAGCTACATCGGTACGGTGGTGCCTTCGGTGGGCAGCATCTACAGCGGTGGCTTCTGGCTGGTGCCAATGCTCAACTCGCTGGGTAACGCGGTCGGTGCGGTACAGCAGAGCAAGTGGGACTTCGAACGTGAAGCGCCGGCGTGGCGAAAGTTGTTCATCGAGGACTTCTTCCCAGTCGACAAGAACCCGGCGATCAACATCACCTCCATCACCGGCCCCGACGGCCAGGAAATGATCGGCAATGTCCAGGACGTACTGCGGATCCTGGGAGCCATGCCGTGAGGACCGCTAAGAACGTCGCCTCGTTCGTCGCGTTCGCGGTGATCGTCGCCGTCACGTCGCTCTACATTGGCTCGTTCGGTCTGCGGCTGGGCCCACCCGAGCATCGCATCAACCTGTCGATGGCGGTGCCCGACGTGAAAGGTCTTGTGGTGGGTTCCAGCGTGCTGCTGCGTGGCGCGCCGATCGGTCAGATCACCGCGATCTCGGCGTCGGCGAGTGATGCCACCATCGACTTCTACATCGATGGCGATCAGCGCATTCCGGTCGACAGCGATGTGCGGTTGGACAATCTGTCCGCGCTGGGCGAGGCCTACGTCGGCTTCATCCCGAGGGCCGATACCGGACCGATGCTGTCCGACGGACAGCGCATCGCCGCGGAGTCGATCACGGTGCCGCCGTCGATCTCTCAGCTGGCCACCAGCGTGGTCCGAGTGCTCAACCAGATGGATCCGGTGCAGCTCAAACGGATCCTCAACGAAGCCGACGCCGGCTTGCCGGACCCTGACGAGGTGTTGCCGAACCTGGCCAGGGCCAGTCTGCTGACCCGAAACATGTTGGTGGGCATGAACGGTAAGGGGCAGCAGGTACTAGCCAACTTCCAGACCTTGCTGCAGAACGCCGACTGGGTCGGGCCGGTACTGGCCGAGGTGGCGCCGTCGGTGCGGGCGCTGGGACCCAGTAGCTCACGCATCTTCAAAGGAATGATGAACACTGTTGCGTGGAATAACCCGGAGAACATGCGCCTCTTCCAGATCTTCCTGGCCAGGATCCAGGCATTTCTGGACACCAGGGGATCCGACCTCAAAGTCATCGGTAACGCGTTGCTGCCGCAGTTCACCGGTATCGGTGGGGCGTTGATGAATTTCGATACCGCGCAGATCCTGTCGAATGCTCTATCGGGCATACCGGAGGAAGGAGCGATCACCCTTCATGTCACGATCCCCGATCAGTAGATCGAGGTCCTTCTCCGACGATCTAGAAGAGGAATTCCAATGTCGTTGACCAACATAGAGATTGAACGGGAGTCGACCGCTGTCGTCGATAACGACGACGCCGATGCGGTCGCGACCGAGTCGGCGAATGCCCCCCGCCGGATCTCCGTCTCGGTGCGCGCCGTCGTTGTCGCCGCGGTGATCTGTCTGCTCGCCGGTACCGTGGCGGTGCTGGGCTGGTTGTACGTCGGTGCGGAGCGCACGCTTGACGCTGCTGCGCGGGATGCAAGCAACAGGGCCCACGCAGAGGAGATCGCCGCTGATTACGCGGTGAACGCGGCGCAGATGGATTACCAGGATTTCAACGCATGGAAAGTCAAGCTGGTCAATGGGACATCACCGGAGCTCAAGGACAAGCTGACCAAGGCGGCCGACTCGATGGAGCAGGTGCTGGCACCGTTGCAGTGGAAGTCGACGGCCAAACCGTTGGCGACGAAGGTCCGCTCGCAGGCCGGCGGCGTCTACACCGTGGATTCGTTCGTCAGCGTTTTGACCAAAACCCTGCAGGCACCCGACGGGCTGCAATCCACGGCCACCTACAGCATCACCATCGACAGCAACAACGGTTGGCTGATCACCGATGTCGGTGGTATCGACTCCGCGTTGGGCAAGTAGCCGATGCTGACCCGCTGGAAAAGCGTGGCGGCAGCCTTGTCTTTCGTTCTCGGTGGGGTCGTATCGGTCACCGGTTTCGCCTGGGCCGATGAGGGCAGTGACTACGATCCGGTGGCGCAATACGACCAGCCGCAACGCTTGCCGGTCATCACCGTGCACCCAAGCGAGTGGCAGCCACAGTTCCCGTTTCCGTTCGATCAGACCCAGCGCTACGTCACCCCGGTTGACATCGAGGCTGAGCGGGAGATGTGTCAGTGGTATGACGCCCAGTTCGACACGATCAAGCATCAGGTGGAGGGTCTCAACGACAATGTGATCCGCCACAATGGTGACTTCGGCGCCGATGGGGTCTGGCAGCAGGCCGGCATCGTCATCGCCAACCTGGACCAATCGCTGGACTTTCTGACACCGCGGGCTCAAGCGCTCACCCAGAGTTACGACCACGCCGGCGACCTGTATTTCCCGATCTATCAGGGTGATGCGTTCTACGGGTTATGGCAGCAGATGTCCAATGTCAGTAACGGTCTCAAGGCCAGGCAGCCGACGTGGTTCAGCGGGCCGTCGTATCTGCGGATGCTGCACTGGGGCAGCAAGATCCATCGCTCCGACGTGTGTGGCTGACCCGATGATGGGGACGATAAAGATGATCAGGTCAGCAGTGGCGCTGGTCGCGGTGTTCGGTGGCGGCAGTGCGGTAGCGCCACCGGCCGGCGCCGACCCCGCACCGGCGCTCACACAAGCCCTGTCGGCAGCCCGTGGTGGCGGGGCCTGTGGCTCGCTGAGCTACAACCCCACCGTCGAGCACGCCGCCGACATCGTCAACCGTTCCACCGTGACCTACCTGGAGCACACTGCCGACAACATTCCAGCCGATCAGGCGCACCCCACCGACATCGTGAAGGATCTCGGGATCACCACCGACAAGGTCGTCTCATTGCAGGGCGCCGGACACGACGTAGGCGATGCCATCAAGGGACTGCTGTTGCAGGGCCGTGAGGTGGTTCTCGACTGCTCCTACACCGATTTCGGTGTCAGCCAACTGTATGACCCCGGATCGGACTACACCCTGGTTGTCGCGGTCCTGGTGGGCAAGCCGACATGACGCTGAGGCGCACGATCGTTGCGGTCGCCGGCACGACGGTGCTCAGCGCTGCGGTACTTCATGCTCCGGCCACGGCGTGGGCCGAGGATGTCGTGACCTATGAAGTCGTCTCCGACAGTGTCGGGATGGCCACCATCGAATACCAGGACACCATCGGACGCATCTCCGTGGACGCCGTGGCGCTGCCCTGGCGTATCGACGCTGCGGTGAGCGCGGTCCGCGCAGCCCCGCCGCAGGGCAGCCAGGTACGGGCCGACTGGCGCCCGAGCGCCGCTCCGAATCGCTGGGTGAGCGTGCGGATCATCTATCGGGGCAAGGTCATCTGCCAGAACACCCTTGATGTGGGCGATGCCGCCTGCTACGGCATCACACCGCGAATTACCTGACACAACGCAAGGAGATGGATGAAGCGAACGTACTGTGCGGTGGCGGCGTTGATGATGGCACTCGGCAACGCAGGGCCCGCGCACGCCGATCCTGCCGGCACAGAAAATCCTCCCGACCCGTTCCCCGACATCCGCTACTACGATCAGGTCGATACCGGTGGGTTCGTCCAGCCCGGGGGAGTGTGGTTCACCGCGCCGACCGGACAGAACTGCGGAATCTGGGGCTTGGGTAGCTTCGGCTGCGCCGGCGACATCCCAGGTGCCCCAGCCGGAGTCAGCCATATCGGCTGGATCGACGGCGACCGCGCGGTGCACTACGACTGGTCAATGGCCGTCCGATTCCCCGCCAGTCAGGCACAACAGCCCCTACCGCCGCGCAGCAAGATCACCCACCAAGGCACCACCTGCGCAGCCACACCCGACGGCCGAACCTACTGCGAACGCGGCCCGATGCGCTTCATCCTCGCACCCTCCCAAACCTGGCTTTCCGCCCCATGGATGGACCTGAGCTGGATACAACTCGGCCCGGCATCCTGTGCACCGCCAGACGGCGGCCCCTGCTACAGCTGAGCAAGAGCGACTCAGGCGCGCTTCGTGATTCCCTCGTCGAGAGCAGCATTGATAGCTCGGGCGATCGGTGCCGTGCCCAGGCGGGCGTTGTTGCTGATCTCGAAGTCGCAGATCCCCCAGCGTTGTGCGTCTGAGGGATGTCGGACATCGCAGATCGAGTCGACGTAGTACACGTTGTGCAGATGAGCGACGACGGCATCCATGACATCGGCACGCAGCGCGATCACACTCCCATCTGGCATCGACCAGGTGACCTCGCCGCCGCGGTGGGTCAATCCGTCGGGCTCGAGGTAGGTGATCGCATCGACGTCCTGCGCGTACATAATCTCCCCATCGCGCACCAGGTATCCCACCTTGACCAGCGAGTCGTCGTCGGCGTGCCACAGGATCGACCCGAAGGACAGGTCCGGACCGAAGCTCCCGGAAATCCACCGGTGACTCTTGAGGGTCATCGTCTTGCGGAGCCCCCAGGAGTGATCGCGGTGATACATGCCGTCTACGTCGAAGCTGCGGCCGTCGATACGCACGCTGCCTCGGATTCGGCCCGAGGTCTCGTAGTGGTCCTTGGCGAAGTCCTGCGCCATGCTGCTGCTCGGCGGGAAGAAATCGGTCAGTCCGTAGAAGCGGTCCATCACGAGGTCGACGCTGCACCCCGGCTCATCGATCACCAGTCGCGGCGCTCCGCCGTCGACATGCCACTGTGAGCCGCCGGCACGGAACCCCCGCGGAGTGGAGGCGTTGACGAGTGGCAACTGGAAGTCGTTGCGACGGAACCGAACTCCGTCTGACGTTGCCACAAAGCACTGCAGGGCCGAACACCCGCCTCCTGGACGGTTCGGCTCGTGCCCGATCCTGTTGACCCCTCCGATGCCGGCGGCGCGGTCGTACCAATGGACGAACACGCTCTCTTGCCAGTCCGGGTCGGCGGTAGCGGGCTCGTGAGTGCCCTCGTCGGCATCGTCATACTGCTTGCTCATTGCGCGCTCACCCCGCGGTTGCCGGCGAAACTCGTCGACGTACCTTCAGGCGCGGGCAGGTCCAGAAGCCTGGCCAGCAGGTTGCTTGCTGGATTGCTCTGAGACATCGGCGCATCCGATGGGAGGAGTCCGGCCGCAATCATCATGTGCGCGGCGCGAACCATCAGGATCGACAAGCGGGTGGCCGCGAATGTCTCGTAGTAGTCGATGTCGCCCAGGGTTTGGCCGGTCGCCTGTTCGTAGTAGCGCAGCGTTTCATCGCGGTCGGGGATGCCGGCCGGCAGAGCCTGGCCGATTCCCTCCGTGTAGTACCGCATGATGAACAGCCACCAGCCGAGATCCTGTTCACGGTGGGCCAACTCCACCATTTCCCAGTCCAATACCGCGGCAGGGGACCGGTCGTCTCCATAGATGATGTTGCCCACCCGGGCATCGCCCCAGTTGAGTACGAGTGGCGCTGTCGCGCCGTCGGGTTTGTTGTGCTCCAGCCAGTCCAATGCTGCCTCGATGGTGGGATTCGGCTCCCCGTCTGCTGCCCATGCGAAGGTTCGTCTCCAGAAGCTCATGCAGGCCTCGAGACCGCTGTGATTGTCTGCAGTGTCGAGGAATTCGAGCCCCGCGGTGCGCCAGTCCACCGCGTGGATGGCGGCAAGAGTATCGATGCTCTGCTGCCATAGCCGCCGGCGTTCGTCTGGGCTCAGATCATCGAGAATCCACCCGGCGGCGGTGAAGGGTGGGTCGTCGGCGGGCACCCGTCCGTCCACCTTGTCCATGACCAGAAAGGGTGCGCCGAAGATGGATGGATCCTGCTCGAGGAACCGGACCTGGGGGACTGGTACCGACGAATGCTGGGCAAGGGCGGAGAGCACTCGGGCTTCCTTGCTCAGGTCGTACTGGGGAAACACGCCGGGGCTGGACGGCTGGACACGAGCCACCAGGTTGCGGATGGTGCGCGTACCGCCCTGGGACCACGCGGCGGTGAACATGACGGTCTCGTTGGACAGACCGCCGGCGCTCGGCACGCGGACATCGGTGACCGCCGGCTCCTGGGCGCCGTGCACCTTCTGGCTCAACCATTCGGTGAGGCGTTTGGCCGCCAGTTCGGTGTCGACGGTGTTCTTCAAGGCCACTGCTGTCGCCCTCCTCGCATCAAACTTCCGGGTGATCCAGGTCACCCGGACTGTATCTGAGCGATGAGCAGAGTTTCAACTATGAAAATACATTCACCAGGCTGTGGCATCCCAGAATTGGGCAATCGCTCCCGGCGCGGGGGTATCTGCTCTGGTTGCAGGTCTGCCTACAGATTCTAATATCGATTAGAAAATGTGTCGCTACCGCCGCGGCCTGAGGCAAGCCAACGAACCGGGTGCCGAAACCCCTTGGGTGTGGGCGCGCAGTCGCGGGTCACGATATGACCGGTCGGCCGTCGAGACGGCCGACCGGCGCCTTCCACCATGGTGGCTTCGGACCCGGCATCACCGGCCGGAAGGAATCCCGCGGGCCTGCCGCCCCGACATGGGCTGAATGCTAGTGCTACTCCAGGACGAAAACCGGGATCAACCGCGAAGTCTTGGTCTGGTACTCGGCGTACGGCGGGTAGGCCGCGACGGCCAGCTCCCACCAGTGCTCCCGCTCTTCGCCAGAGACCTCGCGAGCGGTCAATGTCACGACCTTGTCGCCGTCCTGGGCGGTCACGGTGGGGTTGGCCTTGACGTTGAAGTACCACGACGGGTGCGCCGGGTCGCCGCCCTTGGAGGCGACCATGGCGTAGCGGCCGTTCTCCTCGACCCGCATCAGCGGCACGTAGCGCTTCTTGCCGGATTTCGCTCCGGTGGTGGTGAACAGGACGACCGGACGGTCCAGGATCTCGACCCCGTCGGTGGTGCCCTGCTTCAGAATCTTTTCGGTCTGCTCGCGCACCCAATCGGTGGGGCTCAACTCGGCATGTTCAGTCACGGACTCGACAACACCTTCGACCGCGGGGCTATTCCCACTCTGCTGGGTTACGTCTGGCGTGAGGAAATTTCACGACGTATGGATCAGGCTGCTCATTTCGCGCGATCTTCGATCAGGCGGGGAGAACCGACCGCGGACGTGGACTGCTGCTCGACATTGCGCTTGAGCACTTCCAGCATGCGCGCCTGCATGATCCACACCACCGGCGGAAAGACCCAGTCGTACATCAACCGCTCAAAGTATCGGGGTCGGGCAGCTTGGTAGCCACCGATCACCAGCCGGGTGCTTCCGCCAGGCAACTCGCGCAAGCAGAAGCCCCAGAGCCCCTCCAGGTAGGCACGCGGTCGGGGCTGGCGTGGATCAAGCAGTCGCCCTCGGAGATCGGTCAGTGAATAGAGGCCGAGAAAGTGGTTCGGTTCAAGGGTTGCAATCGCATAAGACGGAAGCCCGAGGCACTTCAGACGATCACCGACGCCGACGTCCTGCCACTCCGGGTGAACCTGCCGGGCGCTGGGCCGGCCGGCGTTGTCGAGCAGGTCCCAAGAATAGAAACCTCCCCGGTCCCAGCCCATCTGAACGAGCCAGGGCCAAACCCGCTCGGGTGTCGCCGCGATGGTGATGGCCATGGTTGCTCCGCGCTCACCCCCGGGGACGAGGTCTTCACCGGGGAAGGGGCCGTCCACCTCGTCGACCGTCGTTCCCCATATCATCAGCACGGGCACTAGGAAGCGGCGGTAGGCTGCTGCAGCCGCCACCCCCGCTGCTGCGGCAGCGATGAATTTTCGTGGGCCGGCCATATGACGAACATGTAGCACTGTGCGGGGCGGCACTAGGGCCAAATGTCATGCCGTTACATGAGTGGCCCAAAACCCGATTAGCCTGCGGACATGACCATTGATCCCAAGAGCACTGCCGTGGTGTTGATCGAATACCAGAACGACTTCACCACCTACGGTGGCGTCCTGCACGATGCGGTGTCGGAAGTGATGGCAAGGACGGGCATGCTCGCGCATACCCGCAACGTGGTGGCCGCGGCTCGCAGCACGGGGGTAGTGGTCATGCATGCCCCGATCACCTTCGCTGAGGGCTACGGCGAGATCACCAACCACCCCTATGGGATTCTGAAGGGAGTGGTCGACGGCAACGCCTTCGTCAAAGGGTCATGGGGTGCGGCGATCGTCGAGGATCTGACGCCGGCCGCCGGTGACATCGTCATCGAAGGAAAGCGCGGCCTGGACACGTTCGCCAGCACCAACTTGGACTTCATCCTGCGCAGCAAGGGCATCAGCACCATCGCGCTGGCTGGGTTCCTGACCAACTGTTGCGTGGAATCGACGATGCGCAGTGGCTACGAGAACGGTTATCAGGTCATCACATTGAGCGATTGTGTCGCGGCGACCTCGGTTGAGGAGCACGAGAACGCGCTCAAGTACGACTACCCGATGTTTTCTCGGCCGATGACCGCCGACGAGTTCATCGGGCAGCTCGCGTGACGCGCGTGCAGGTCGCAGTCCTCGATGATTACCAGAACGTCGCCCTCGAGTTGGCCGACTGGGCGACGGTGGCCGATCGTGCCGACATCACGGTCTTCAACGACCACATCTTCGACCCCGACGAACTCGTCGCACGGCTGGCTCCCTTCGACGTGATCTTCGTGATGCGTGAGCGAACCCCGCTGCCGCGCAGCATCATCGAACGACTGCCGAAGCTGAAGATGATCGCCTCCACCGGCCCGTTCAACGCCTCCATCGACATGGCGGCTGCCGAGGAACACGGTATCCACGTCGGGACCACCGGCGGCACCGTGGCGTCGACGGTGGAGCTGACCTGGGCGCTGATCCTGGCCGGGGCTCGCAATCTCGTCGCCGAAAGCACTTCGGTCCGCGACGGCGGCTGGCAGGTATCGGTGGGACGCGAACTGTCCGGGCGGGTGCTGGGCGTTCTGGGCTTGGGCCGCATCGGTGCTCGCGTCGCCCGAATTGGTGAGGCATTTGGTATGCACGTGATCGCCTGGAGCCAGAACCTGACCCCGGAGACCGCCGCCGGAGCGGGGGCGACCCACGTCGGCAAGGAGGAGCTGTTCGCCCGCTCCGATGTGCTGACCGTCCACATGAAGCTCAGCGAACGGTCCACGGGTCTGATCGGCGCTGCCGAACTGGCGTTAATGAAGCCAACTGCGCTGCTGGTCAACACCTCTCGCGGGCCGCTCATCGACGAGGCTGCCCTGGTCGCGGCCCTGGAAGCCAAGACCATTCGGGCCGCTGCGCTGGACGTCTTCGACACCGAGCCGCTTCCGGCCGGGCACCGCCTGCGCACCCTCGACAACGTGATTGCCACACCGCATATCGGTTATGTCGCCGACCGTCCCTATCGCATCTTCTTTTCCGATGCCGTCGCCGCTATCGCGCAGTGGCTTGACCGGCAGTGATCAGTAGGCGTCCGGGTTCTGCTGGACGGCCTCCGGGACCGGATGCTGGTAGAGCCGTGAAGCGTTCTCCCAGGTCACTTTCCGGATGATGTCGTCAGGCAGTCCGTTGATCTGCTCGCGGATGGTGCGCTGGGTGTGCGGCCAGGTCGAATCGCAGTGCGGGTAGTCGGCTTCGAGCAGGATGTTGTCGGCGCCAATCCGCTCGTACTGGATGAACGACGACTGATCCTCGACCGCGCAGAACCAGAAGTTGCGGGTGAACACCTCGGCCGGGGTCAGGGTCTCGCCGAGCGCCTTCCACGTCCCGTACATCTCGTGGTAGCTCAACATGTGGTCCAGGCGGTCGAGAAGCCCTGCCACCCAGCCGATTCCGCCCTCGGATAGGCAGATCTTCAGGTCCGGATAGCGGCTGCACACGCCGGAGTACAACCAGTCGACCGCCGCGCTGATGGCGTAGGCAAAGAACAGCACGCCGGGCACATCAGGCGGGGCGTCGTCGGTGGTCGACGGGGAGGTTCCCGACGAGCCGATGTGCAGGTTGACCACCGTCCCGGTCTCCGCGCAGGCGGCCATCATCGGCTCCCAGTAGCCGGAGTGGATGGTCGGCAGCCCCAGCATGGCCGGGTTCTCGCTGAACGTCACCGCGTGGAAGCCGCGTTCGGCGTTCTCGTAGATCATCTTTGCGCCGACCTCGGGATCCAGCAGCCACGGCAGCTGGCAGGGAATGATCCGGCCCGGGTACGTTCCGGCCCAGGAGTCGATATGCCAGTCGTTCCAGGCCCTGACCGACGCCATCGCCAGGTCCCGGTCGGTGGTCACCTGCTGCAGCCGCTGACCGGCGAAGCCAGGCAGGAATGACGGGAAGTTCAGCGAGGCGTACACACCGTTGAGGTCCATGTCCGCCACGCGGGCATGGATATCCCAGGCGCCGCGGCGCATTTCATCGAACCGGGCCGGTTCGAACCCGTACTCCGACACCGGCCGGCCGACGACGGCGTTGAATCCGACGTTCGGTAGCGACTGGCCGTCATACATCCAGGTCTGCCCGCCGTCCTCAGTATCGACCACCCGCGGCGCCCGGTCGGCGAACTTGGCCGGCACCCGTCCCTCGAACGTGTCGGGTGGCTCGACGATGTGATCGTCGACGGAGATGACGGTGTAGTAGCGCTTCGCGCGTTCGGGTTCGGGGAGGAAGGTCACGGTCCGGTCGGCGCCGGTCTTGGCGGTGGTGAAGTTCAGATTCGACTGCAACTCGTCGATGGAAGCCATGGCTCAAGTCTCCTTGTCAGTCCAGCACGCTGGGGTCGGCCTTGATGGTCATGCGCGCAGCGCCGGCCCAGTACACGTCGGCGGCGCGTTCGATCAGCGAGGCCTGCATGCCGATCATGTCGCCGCGGTTCATCGTCTTTGGTGTGCGGCCGGTGACCATCACGTCGTAGGCCAGCCGGCACACCCGCTCGATGGACACCGCCCGATACACCGCCGCGGCCAGATCATGTCCGGTGGCGATCACCCCGTGGTTGGCCAGGATCACCAGATTGGCCGAACCGATCTGACCAGCGAGTTCCGCTGCACGCCAAGGGGTATCGATCTCACCGTCGTACTTCTCGACCAGATACATGTCATCGAGGAACAACGCGCCGGTCTGGTGGACGAGGTCGGGCAACACTCCCAACGCGGCGATCAGGCTGACGTAGTAGGGGTGATTGTGGATCACCACCCTGGCATCAGGACGCTGCCGGTGGATCTCGGTGTGCAGGTGGATCGCCGGTGTGACGTCCCAGCGGCCGCGGACCACATGCGCGTCCTCATCGACCACGCAGATGTCGGATGCGGACAGTTCCTGCCACCACAGTCCCCACGGGTTGACGAACATGTCGGAGCGAGGCTTGCCCGAGCGACTGTCCACCTCGGTCTGTCCCTCGGGCTGCCAGGTGATGTGCCCGGCCATGTTCTCGGCGAAGCCGATATCGGCGAGGTGACGGAACGCCACCGCCATCTTCTGCTCGTCGGTCAGTTCGATGCCGATCGGTGGCGTCTTCGACGGCGCCCATACGCCGAGGCCGCCCCGACGCACTTCTGGTGTGGTCATGATCGCTCCAGTATTGATCGGATCTCTTCGCGGAGTTGCCCTTTGGCGATCTTGCCGCCGGAGGAGCGCGGAAGCTCGGCTAGCACCTCGAGGCGTTCGGGCAGCAGTTCCTTCGAGACGCCGTGGGCCAGCAGGTGGTCGATGAGGGCAGGCAGCTCGAGTGTGTCGCCGGGATTGACGAGCTCGGCGAAGACACAGACCCGCTCCCCGAAGAGGGGATCGGGCATGGCCACCGCGGCGGCCACCGCGACGGCGGGGTGGGTGTCCACGACTTCCTCGACGGCGACCGCACTGATGTTCTTGCCGCCGCGCAGGATGAAGTCGGAGGTTCGCCCGGCCAGCACCAGATAGCCATCGCTGTCCAGCTCGCAGATATCGCCCATCCGCATCCAGCCGTCCTCGGTGTACAGCTTGTCGTGATCGGTGCCGCCCAGGTAGCCGAGGCTGGTCGCCGGTCCGCGGCAAACCGGCTGTCCACGACCGGATTTCGTGACGTCGTCGGCACCGTCGAACAGGCGCACCTGCATCTCGGGGACGATCTGCCCGGCGGTTCGCAGCCGGTGGTGCAGCGAATCCTTGACGGTGGTCGCACTGAGCATGCCGGTTTCGTTGGAGCCGTAGAACTGGAGGATCGTGACCCCGGTCAGCTCTTCGAACTGTGCGGCCTGTGCGTAGGGCAAGGGCTCGCCGCCGGTGAACACGATGCGCAGGCTGGAGAGGTCGTACTCCCGGGAGGCGGTGTTGGCCAGAATCATCATCAATTGGGTACTCACACAGCACAACACCGTGGCGCGGTGGCGCTCGATGGCGGCGCAGGTCGCGACCGGGTCGAACCGCTCGATGCGCACGGTTGTCGCGCCGAGATAGATCGGGGTGGTGTGTGAGGTCCAGATTCCGAAGCCGAACGGGGTCGGGATGACCGGAAGGAAGACGTCGGTGGCGTTCAGTTCGCCGTTGGCGACTGCCTTTTGGTGAAAGTAGTGCCAGCGGTTCTGGGTGTGCACTACGCATTTGGGTAGCCCCGTGGTGCCCGAGGTCGAGTTGATGAGGAAGGGGTCATCGGGCCCCACTGGCGACAGCCCGACCGCAGCGTCCGGTGCGGCTGCGGTGGTGTCGATGGTGAGCCCGCCGGGGCCGAGCACCACGGCACGCAATGACAGGTCGGCGGCCACCTCGGCTGCCTGCGGGCCCCGTGCGGTGTCGCTGACCAACAGTGACGGCTGTGCGGTCCGCATGATCTGCGCGGCCTCCCGCACCCCAGCGCGCGCCCCGAGCCCCACGCTCACCGCGCCGCAGCGCTCGATGGCCACCAACAGGACGTGGATGGTGACGGTGTCGCCGTGCCAGATGGCCACCCGATCGCCCGGCGCCACGCCGAGGCGCCGCAGCTGTACCGCGAGGTTGGTGGCGGCGTTGTCGAACTCCGACCAGGTCAGCGCCCAATCCGGCCCGCCGAAGGTGAAGCCGACGTATGCGGCTTTACCGGGTGCGGACTTGGCATTGCGGCGAACGCAGTCGGACAGGGTGGTGTCCGTCCACCACCCGGCGGCCCGGTAATGCGCCGCTTCGGCGCTGGTCGTGACGGCAGCGTCGACAGCCATCACCAAATCATATGAAAATAAGGAGCCGCGTCAATGGTCCCAGTGCCGCACCATGGTGGGGTTCACCATTCCCGCTGATCCCGGGTAATGCTGCGCCTTGACCAGGTGGGCCGCGGCGAGGTCATGGGCCAGGCGGGAATCACCGGCCTCGATGGCGTCGATCACCTGACGGTGTTCCTCCAGGACCGCCAGCCGCTCGTCGACCGGCACGATGCTGTGGTCACTCACCTGGGTTGACCAGCTTTGCTCGTGTGCCGACCAGAGGGTCTCGAGTGCGCCGGCCAGCATGATCATCGTCTGGTTGCCGCAGTGGGCGACCAGCGCCTCGTGATAGCGCCGGCTCGCGGAGATGGCGCTCTGAAAATCGTCGGCGGCATCGACCGCCTCGGCGTGCAGCTGGCGAAGCGCCGGAACGACCGTGCGCTTGCGGTCCGCTCGCTCGGCGCACAGCGCCGCGCACGCCGGCTCCATCTGTCTCAACGCGCCGCCCACATCGGACAGGCTCACGTCCTGGGAGCCGAGTACCAGGCCGATCGTGTAGGCCACGTTCGCGGCATTGGGCCGACGGACCACCGCGCCACCGAGCTTGCCGCGCCGCACTCGCAGCAGCCCTTCAGCTTCCAGGATCCGCATAGCCTCGCGAAGCGACGGTTTGCTCACCGGGAACTCGCGCAGCAGTTCGTCCTCTTTGGGGAGGATGCTGCCATCGGCGAGCTCGCCCAGCAGGATGCGCCGCCGCAGTTGGTCGGCAACCTGCTCGGCAAGGCGGCGGAATTGAACGGTTGGCTCTGACACGGACCGGTTTTCTCGTGGGCTTCCAAATAGTGTGCATCGTACAAGCGCGAACTTGACGATTGGGTTGGACGCCGAGCAGCGTAGGGTTGGTATTCGCGAAGGCCCGACGAGGGGCCGATTTTCGCCTCCGACTCCCGTACGAATGCCGGCGTGGACAAGTCGCCAAGTTTTGCGGGTGCATGGCCGCGACGCTGCCGACATCGCGCTGGACAATACGTTCGGCCCCAACACATTTACGCGCTTTTGGGACCGACGAGGTGCATCCGGGGTCCAAAGCCTCTGTTGGGCGACACCATTAGCGCCGATGCTGGAGCATGCGGATTGGAAACCACGGAGACACCGTGTCCGGGTTCCAGTCGCAGCAGGCCGGTTCCTCTGATGGCGCCCGCCTGCAGTCAACACTTAGGAGCGCGACGATGACTCAGCACACTGAGACGACCAAGAACGGCAAGAAGAGCGAGACCGCCGCAAAGACCGTGGACGTGCTGCCCCGAGCGGTAGACCTATCCGATGAGGTGCTGGAATCGGTCAAATCCGGACAGCAAGCGGCGCTCGAGGCCGTACGTAAGTTCGTCGACACCGTCGACAAGGCGCTTCCTGAGGCTGTTCATCCGCTTCGCAAGACTGTGGTCGACGGTGCCCTTGAATTGGCGGACCAGCTCGTCACGACGCAGTACGAGTTCTTGCGCAGCATCGTGCGCAGTGCAGACCGGACGCTGAACAAGCCACACGACGACGCAAAGAACTGACCGACGGGCCTGGCCCCGCCAACCACCAAGGCTGGTAGGGCGAGCGCCTGTTGCGCCGCGGCTTGATGCACTCGAAATCGCTGCGACACAACGATCAACGTCGACGGTGTGTTACCACTGAGCTATGGACAGCAAGGCCAGCGGACCGCCGCCAGAACCGGTCATCGCCGCTGGTCGTAGATCGTTTGACTTATTCCCCGTAGCCGGAAGCGAGCGTAGGTCGGCGAGCACCACCACCGTGCTGGTGGCGTTCCTGATGAACGTGCTCGTTGCGGTCGCCAAATCCGTCGCGGCTGCGCTCACCGGGTCGGCTTCGATGCTGGCGGAGGCGGCGCATTCATGGGCCGACTGCGGCAACGAGATCTTTCTCATGACCGCCAACCGGCGCTCGCGGCGCCCGCCCGACGCCAAGCATCCGATCGGCAGTGGGAAAGAGGCGTACGTCTGGTCGCTGATCGCGGCACTTGGACTACTTGCCGCCGGCGGCGCAGTTTCGATCATGCGTGGTGTTCAGGAGTTGTTGGAGCCGGCCGCCGGCGGTGACTTCCTTGTCGCGTATGTGGTGCTGGCGGTGTCGTTTGTTCTGGAGTCGGTCTCGTTCGCGCAGTCCATTCGGCAGTCCAAACCGGAGGCCGAGTCGATGCATCGGGATTTGATCGAGCATGTGCTCGTCACGTCCGACCCCACCCTGCGTGCTGTCGTGGCCGAGGATGCCGCCGCGCTGATTGGTCTGCTTCTGGCGGCCGGCGGTCTGGCGGCAAGTGAGCTGACGGGTTCGACGACGCCAGACGCCATCGCGTCGATCCTGATCGGTGTGCTGCTCGGAGCGGTCGCAGTCGTTCTGATCAACCTCAACCGACGGTTCCTGGTCGGAGAGGAGGTCGACCCCCGGGTGCGGGCCGCCGCCTTGCGGGAACTCCTCGCCATGCCGGAGGTGGCGCGCGTTACTTATCTGCGCCTGGAGGTCGTGGGGCCCCGTTCGGTGCTGATCGTCGGCGATGTCGACCTGGTTGGTGACGACGTCGAATCGCTTCTGTCGGTTCGATTACGGACGCTTGAGGCGAAGATCCGCGATTCGCCCGCTGTTGCGGGCGCAGTGCTGAGCTTGTCTGCACCGGATGAGCCGTCACTGTCGGTCTGAGCCGCCGACGAGGATGTTGCCTCGTGGCTCGGTGTTGACGATCCCGAGGAGTTCAAACATGGTGCTGTGCACGATGACTCGGCGTCAGCGGACGTACGCGTCCAGACCGGTGAGGAGCGCGGCGAGGCCCGCTTTGGCGTCGCTGAACAGCATGGCCGTCTTGGGGTTCGTATAGAGCTCATTGTCCACTCCGGCGTAGCCGTGGCCGAGGGAGCGTTTGATGACGATCACGCTCTTGGCCGCATCGACGTCAAGGATGGGCATGCCGGAGACGGGGTTGCCGGGCCTGCGAGCCGCGGGGTTGGTGACGTCATTGGCGCCGACGACCAAGACGACGTCGGTGCGGGCGAACTCGGGGTTGATCTCCTCGAGGTCTTTCATCTGCTCGTAGGGGGCGTTCGCTTCGGCGAGTAAGACATTCATCTGTCCGGGCATCCGCCCAGCGACCGGGTGGATGCCGTAGGTGACATCGACTCCGTGTTTAGTCAGTGCGGCTGCGAGTTCGACGACTTCGTGTTGGGCTTGCGCGGCGGCCAAGCCGTAGCCGGGCACGATCACAACCTTGCCGGCGTAGGCCAGTTGCAGGGCGGCATCGTCGACGGCGACCTCACGCACCGTCCCGGTCACCGATACGGGCTGGCTGCCGGCGTCGTTGTCGCCGGTGCCGAATCCGCCGGCAATGATGCTGAGCAGGGGCCGGTTCATGGCATCGGCCATCAGCTTGGTGAGAATGCCGCCGGCAGCACCGACTAGAGCGCCGGCGATGATCAACGGTGTGCTGTCGATGACGAAGCCGGCCATCGCGACGGCGGTACCGGTGCAGGCGTTCAGCAGTGAGATGACAACCGGCATATCGGCGCCGCCGATGGGCAGGGTGAGAAGTACCCCCAGACCGAGCGCGGCCGCGGCGAGCGCGCACAACACCGCCACGCCGCCGTAGCCGCAGGTATAGGCGAGTCCGCTGGCCAGCGCCGCGGCGGCCAGCAGCAGATTGAGCGCGCGACCGCCGGGAAAGGTCAGTGGCTTGCCGGGAATGAGGCCGGCGAGCTTACCTCCGGCGATCAGCGAACCGGAGAAGGTGATACCGCCGATGAGCACGCCCAGAAATGTCGTCAGGGTGGTGTTGACCGGCAATTGACTCAGCGGCAGCGATCCGGCGTGCTTGATCGCGTCACCGAATGCGACCAGCGCGGCCGCGCCGCCGCCGACTGCGTTGAACAGGCTGACGAGTTGCGGCATCGCGGTCATCTTCACCCGACGTGCGGTGAGCAGCCCGGTCAGCCCGCCGCCGAGCAGCCCGCCGGACAGCACGAGCGCGGCGGTCGCGTTGATGACGTGGTCATCGGCGAGAACCGCGATCGTGGTTACGAAAGCGACGGCCATCCCGACCGCGGAGAGCTGGTTTCCGCGACGCGCCGAGGCCGGTGAGGTCATCAGGTGCAGACCGAGGATGAAGCAGGCCGCGGCAAGTAGGTACAGGACGTGGATCAGGGTGTGGAAGGTACTCATGACGTTTGGCTCGCAGTGGGCTTCGGCGCGCGACGGGGCCGGAACATCTGGAGCATGCGGTCGGTGACGACGTAACCGCCGACCACGTTCAACGCGGCGAACGCCGCCGACACCCCCAGTAGTAGGTAGCCGAGCGGGGTGTTGACCGTCGCGGCGAGCACCATCACACCGACAACGACGACGCCGTGGATCGCATTCGACCCCGACATGAGCGGCGTATGCAGGGTGGCCGGAACCTTGCTGATCACCTCGAACCCGACAAATAGGCTCAGAACGAAGATCGTGATGTCGGCGAACAGTAGGGCTGTCATGCGCCCGCTCCTTCCGCGGTGGGTGGTTCGACCAACGCGCGTACCGCCGGGTGGATAACGTTGCCGTCGTGGGTGATGAGCACACCGGCAGTGATCGGGTCGGTGGGATCTAGCGTGAGCCCGTCGTCGCCAACGAGGTGCGTCAGCAGTGCAACGATGTTGCGGGAGTAGGCCGTTGAGGCGGCTTTGGGCACGCCGGAGGGCAGGTTGCCGGCACCGATCACGGTGACACCGTTGTCGGTGATCATTGTCGTCTCGGGCAACGCGCCTTCGACATTGCCGCCGAACTCGTTCGCGGCGAGGTCGACCACCACCGAACCGGGTCGCATTGCGCCAAGGGCGGCCGCGGAGACGAGCACCGGGGCGGCCCGGCCGGGTACCTGTGCGGTGGTGATCACGATGTCGAACCCGGCGATTGCCGCGGCGAGGGCGAGCTGCTGAGCGTCCCGCTCGTCCTCGGTCAGCGCACGGGCGTAGCCCCCGTCGCCCGCCGCCGACACCGGGGCGGCGATATCAAGGAAGTTCGCACCAGTGGAGGCGACGTCGGCGCGAGCTGCGTCGCGGACGTCGTAGCCGGTGACGACCGCGCCGAGCCGGCGGGTGGTACTGATCGCCTGCAACCCCGCGACCCCGGCGCCGATCACCAGGACCTGCGCGGGGCGAGTCGTGCCGGCGGCTGTCATGAACATCGGTAGATAGCCGCCGTATGTGTCGGCCGCGACCAGGGCCGCCTTGTAGCCGGCGACATTGGCCTGTGAACTGAGCACGTCCATCGACTGTGCAGCGCTCAGCGTGCGAGGAAGACCGTCGAGGCTGATTGCGGTCACCTTGGCCTGAGCCAGACTGCGCGCCAGATCCGGGTTGAGGACAGGCGCCAGCAGCCCGATCAAGACTTGACCCGGACGCAGCAGGCCGACGGCGTCGGCGGCCGGCGGGTGGATGCAGACGATGATATCGGCCTGTGCGTACACCTCGTCCCGGGCGAGCGCGCGGGCGCCGGCCTCGGTGTAGTCGGAATCGGTGAACCACGCCGCGTTTCCGGCACCAGTCTCGACGATCACCTGGTGCCCGGCGGCGCGCAACCGGGCTGCGCCATCGGGGCTGAGCGCGACGCGCCGTTCCCCCGGGGCCGTCTCGGCGACGGCGCCCACGGTGTGCTCGGTCATCTCATCGGCTCCCGGGACCAGTTCGGAACTGGAAGCCTTGACTAAACGCCGTCGTCGACCGCGGGGTAAGGGCCGAAGGGCCTTTAACGGGTCACCAGGGACCGTAGGCGGCGGTGTCCGCGCTCTGGATCGTGCTGACGTAATCCGCGCGTTCGCGCGCCGTTCCGTCGATGTCCGCGGGGACGGCAAGCATCCCGCGCAGTTCGTCGACAGTCGTGAATCCCTTACGCCCCATCCATTCCCGCAGTCCATCGAGCAGGACGGCGGCGTACTCCGGGCTGTGGCGCAGCAGGGCGGACGCGGTCATCACCACATCGGCTCCGGCCAGTAGGTACTTGATCACCTCAGTCGCACTCTCGACGCCGGTGGTCGCGGCGAGTGACGCGCCAACTTGGCTGCGCAGCAGTGCAATCCATGTGAGCGGCAGCCGACATTCCGCCGCGGTGGACAACGACGGCGTGCGTACCATGGTGAGGGTCTCCGGGTCGACGTCGGGCTGCAGGAACCGGTTGAACAGCACCAGCCCCTCGGCGCCGGCCGCGTCGAGGCGCCGCGCCATCTCGCCGGTCGCGCTGAAGTACGGGCTCAGCTTCACCGCCACAGGTACGGTCACCGAGTCCTTGACCCACGCCAGGATGTCGAGGTGTCGTTGTTCTACGTCGCGGCCGGTGGCGTGCGGATCGCCGGGCAGGGAGTAGATATTCAACTCGATCGCGGCCGCACCGGCATCCTGCATCGAGCGTGCGTAGCGGGCCCAGCTGCCGGGCGTAATGCCGTTGAGGCTGCCGATCACCGGAATCGTGACTGCGGCAGCTGCACGTTCGAGCAGGCTCAGATACCGGCGCGGGCCGTGGTCCTGCTCGGCGGTGCGCGGAAAGTAGGTCAGGGATTCGGCGAAGCTTTCAGTGCCAGCCTCGGCCAGTTGCGCGTTCTGCTCCGCCTCGCGCTGCAGCTGCTCTTCGAACAACGAATAGAGCACCACCGCGCCGACACCGCAATCAGCGAGCCGGCGCACGCCGTCGACAGTCTGCGACAGCGGCGAGGCCGAGGCGACCAGCGGATTGTTCAGGGTGATTCCGAGATAACGCGTCGACAGTTCCATCAACGTTCCCTACGGGCGTCGGCGTGGAAGTGTTGGGGACCGCGAGACGCCATCTCCTCGTACAGATTCCAGCGCAGCGCAATGGCCTGTTCGGCGAGGTCGAGCAGCCGGTCATACTCGGCCGGATCGGAGTTGGCCAGTGAGCGGAACCGCAGCTCCCGGTTGCGGTATTCGTCGAGCGAGATCCGTGGCCGGTGCGAATCGAGCAGGAAAGGGTTGTTCCCGCCCCTCTGTAACACCGGGTCGTAGCGGATCAGTGGCCAGTGCCCACTGGCCACGGCCCGATACTGCTGATCCATCCCTTGGCGCATATCGATGCCGTGCGCGATGCACTGGCTGTAGGCGATCACCAGGGAAGGGCCGTCGTAGGCCTCCGCCTCGCGGAACGCCTGCAGGGTCTGCTGTGGGTCAGCGCCCATCGCGACCCTGGCGACATAGACGCTTCCGTAGGCGATGGCTTGCAGAGCGAGGTCCTTCAATGGCACCGTCTTGCCGGCGGCGGCGAACTTGGCTACCGCGCCGAGTGGGGTCGCCTTGGACATCTGCCCGCCGGTGTTGGAGTAGACCTCGGTATCAAGCACGAGCACGTTGACGTTGCGCCCGCTGGCAAGGACGTGGTCCAGCCCGCCGGAGCCGATGTCGTAGGCCCAGCCGTCACCGCCGACGATCCACACACTGCGGCGGACCAGGTGGTCCACCACACTGCGCAGGTCACCGGTCGTGGCAGGATCGAGTTCTTCGAGGCGACAACGGAGTTCGGAAACCCGCTGCCGCTGGGCGTGCAACTCCGACTCACGCAGCTGTGGCGCCGCCAGGATGCTGTCCACGAGCTCGGAACCGAGCACGTCACGCAACTCGGCCACGCGCCTGCGGGCCAGCTGGGCATGCCCGTCGCTGGCCAACCGGAAGCCAAGCCCGAATTCCGCGTTGTCCTCGAACAGTGAGTTCGACCAGGCCGGCCCCCGCCCGTCGGCGTTGGTGGTCCACGGTGTGGTTGGAAGATTGCCGCCGTAGATGGACGAGCAGCCCGTCGCGTTGGCGATCATCAGCCGGTCACCGAACAGCTGCGAGAGCAACTTGAGGTAGGGCGTCTCGCCGCACCCCGCGCAGGCGCCGGAGAATTCGAACAGCGGTTGCAGGAACTGGGTGCCACGCACCGTGCCGAAGTCCACCCGGGACCGGTCATTGGTCGGCAGTGTCTCGAAGAAGCCGATGTTCTCGCGCTCGACGGCCATCCGCGGCTCGGCGGGAGCGAGATTGATCGCCTTGGTTACGCCTACGCCCGGTATCACGACCGGGCAGGCCTCGACACACAGGCCGCATCCGGTGCAGTCTTCGACGTATACCTGCAACGAGTAACGGGCGTTCGGCAGGCCGACGGCGTCCAGCGGCGCGGAGGCGAATTCTTCTGGGGCCCCGTCGAGTTGGGAGCCGTCGTAGAACTTGGACCGGATCACGCTGTGTGGGCAGACGAAGCTACAGTTGCCGCACTGGATGCAGCTGTCGGAATCCCAGACCGCGACCAGCTCGGAAATGTTGCGCTTCTCGTAGGCAGTCGTACCGCTCGGGTAGCTGCCGTCCACCGGAAGTGCGCTGACCGGCAGCAGGTTTCCGCGCCCGGCCATCATCTCCGCGGTCACGGTTCGGACGAACTCCGGTGCGGACGCCGGCACCGTCGGTACCGGTGCGCGGGTGGCGGTGGCCCCGGACACGCCGGCCGGCACCGCGATCCGCTGCAACCCGGCCACCGCGCCGTCCACTGCGGCCAATTCCTTGGCCAGCACCTCGGCACCGCGATTACCGTACATCTTCTTCACCGATTCCTTGATCCGCGCGATCGCCCGTTCGCGGGGCATCACGCGCGAGATTGCGAAGAAGCACGTCTGCAACACGATGTTGATGCGTCCCGCCAGCCCGACATCGCGCGCGATCCGGTCGGCGTCGACGGCATACAGCGTGATCCGCTTACCCAGGATCTGTTCCTGGACGAGACCGGGCAGCGCGTCCCACACCTTCTCCGCCGGAAGTCGACAGTTCACCAGCAGCGTCGAGTCGGGGGCGGCGCAACCGAGAACGTCGATCTTGTCCAGGAAGCGGAACTGATGGCAGCCAACGAAATTGGCGCCGCTCACGTGGTAAGGGGCGTGGATAGGTTCCGGCCCGAAACGCAGATGCGACTCGGTTTGCGAACCCGACTTCTTCGAGTCGTAGACGAAGTAAGCCTGCGCGAACAGGCCTTCTTCGGACCCCATGATCTTGATCGTGTGCTTGTTGGCGCTGACGGTACCGTCGGAACCGAGCCCGAAGAAGACCGCCCGGAATGTCTTGGGTGACTCGATGTCAAAGGACGGGTCGTAGTCGACGCTGGTGCTCGAGACGTCGTCGTCGATACCGATGGTGAACCGCCGCCGCGGCTGTTCGCGGCCGAGTTCGGCGAACACGCCGGCGACCATGGCGGGGGTGAACTCCTTCGACGACAAGCCGTAGCGTCCGCCGGTGATGCGCGGCATGACCGGTCGTTCCCCGTCGGAGTGCGCCTCGGCGAGCGCCGCGACGACGTCCAGATAGAGGGGTTCGCCGATCGATCCTGGCTCCTTGGTGCGGTCCAGAACGGCGATCGTGCGCACGGTTGCGGGCAGAGCATCCAACAGTGCCCTGGTGGGAAACGGCCGGTACAAACGCATCTGGACCACGCCGACCCGCTCACCCTGCCCGACGAGTGCGGCGACAGTCTGCACCACAGTCTCGGCTCCCGAGCCCATCAGCACGAGTACTCGCTCCGCCTCCGGGTGCCCGCTGTAGTCGACGATGCCCATCGTGCGGCCGGTCCGCTCGCCGAGCTGCGCCATCAGTTCCGCGACCACGCCTGGAACCCGCGCGTAGAACGGGTTCACCGTTTCCCGCGCCTGGAAGTAGACGTCCGGGTTCTGTGCGGTGCCACGGATGAACGGCCGCTCTGGAGACAGTGCGCGCCCGCGATGTGCCCACACCAGGTCTTCGGGTACCAGCGCCCGAAGGTCGTCGTCGGATAACGTCTCAATGGTGTTGATTTCGTGCGAGGTTCGGAACCCGTCGAAGAAGTGCACGAACGGTACCCGGGTCGCCAAGGTGGCTGCCTGCGCGATGAGCGCCAGGTCCTGTGCCTCTTGAACCGAGGCCGACGCGAGCATTGCGAATCCTGTTTGCCGTACCGCCATCACGTCCGAGTGGTCACCGAAGATCGACAATGCCTGCGCTGCAACCGATCGTGCTGCCACATTGATGACTGCCGACGTCAGCTCACCGGCGATCTTGTACATGTTCGGGATCATCAGCAGCAGGCCCTGCGACGAGGTGAAAGTAGTGGTCAGCGCCCCGCTCTGCAGGGCGCCGTGCAAAGCGCCCGCTGCTCCACCCTCGCTTTGCATTTCGACCACGGTCGGTACGGTGCCCCACACGTTGGTCCGCCCGGCGCTGGACCACTGGTCGGCCAATTCGGCCATTGGCGAGGACGGCGTGATCGGGTAAATGCAGCACACCTCGTTGAGCCGGTAGGCGACCGAGACTGCGGCCTCATTGCCGTCCGTCGTCACGCGAGTCATGTCGGTTCCGGGAACATGTCGATGGCGTGGACCGGGCATTGATCGAAGCAGACGGCACAGCCCGTGCACTTGTCGTAGTCGAACCGGTACCCGTGCCCGACTCCGAGTTTGATCACCGCGTCCTCGGGGCATGCGCCGAGGCAGCCATCGCATTCGAAGCAGTTGCCGCACGAGAGGCAACGCCCCGCCTCGTAGGTCGCCTCCGCGGCCGACAAGCCGCCGACCACTTCCCGGAAACCCTTAACGGCGTCCACCGGTTCCAGTTCGGGCTGTTGACGTCGCTCGGAGTCGCCGAAGAACCACAGGTGCAGCATGTCGAACGTCGCCGTCGGGTGCTTGTCCGGGCGCGCGTCAGGAGCGCCGCGCAGCCAGGCATCGATGTGGTGGGCTGCCTTCTTCCCGTGTCCGACGCCGACGGTCACCGTCCGTTCACAGGGCACCATGTCGCCGCCGGCGAATACCCCCGGGCAACCGGTCATCAGCGATTCCGAGACTCGCACGGTGCCATCGTGTTCGACCACCACGCCGGGCAGTGCCCGCATGAAGGCCGACTCGGTCTCCTGACCCAGCGCCATGATCAGGGTGTCGGCGGCCAGCGTCTCGAACCGCCCGGTCGGCCGCGGGTAACCCGAATCATCGAGTTCCATTGCCTCGACTTGCAATTCGGGGCCCTCGAAGGCGGTGATCGTCCGCAGCCAGTTGATCCGCACGCCTTCACGTTCGGCTTCCTCGGCCTCCTCCTCGTGAGCCGGCATCTGCTCCCGCGTGCGGCGGTAGACGATGACGGCGTCGTCGGCACCGAGCCGACGCGCCACGCGGGCAGCGTCCATCGCCGTGTTGCCGGCACCGTAGACCGCGACATGCCTTCCGATCGAGGGCTTTTCGCCGGATGCGACGCTGCGCAGAAATGAGACCGCGTCGATCATGGTGCCGGCGTCAGTAGCCGGGATGTCGACACGTTTGGCCAGGTGCGCGCCGACCGCGACGAACACCGCGTCGAAGTGGCCCTCGTCGCGCTCGGCGGCGAGGTCCTCGACCCGGTGCCCGCAGGTGAGCTGGACGCCCAGTGCGGCGATGCGGTCGAGCTCAACTTCGAGCACGTCGCGGGGCAGTCGGTAGTTCGGGATGCCGTAACGCATCATCCCACCGGGCACGGCGCCCGCGTCGCGGATCTCGACTTCGTGGCCGAGGCGTGCCAAATGGTAGGCCGCGGACAGCCCACTCGGTCCGGCGCCGACGATCAACACCCGCCGGCCGCTGCGCATCGGCGGCGGATCGAACATCCAGCCTTGCTCCCGCGCGAGGTCGCCGAGGAAACGCTCCACCGAATGAATCGATACTGCGCCGTCGAGATGTGCTCGGTTACAAACGGTTTCACATGGGTGATAGCAGACGCGTCCGTGGATTGCGGCAAAGGGATTGTCCGCGACGAGCAGACGCCAGGCCTGTTCGTGCCGACCGGCCCTAGCATGGGCCAGCCAAGCCTGGATGTTCTCCCCGGCGGGGCAACCGGAGTTGCAGGGCGGCATCAAATCGACGTAGACGGGGCGGCGCGTGCGCACCGGTCCCGCCCGGGGACGACCATCCGTCAAGTCCGAGAGTCGCGTGACATCCTGCGGCGGGTCGGCAGTGTCTCGACCGGCACCAGTGCTTCTGGCGGTCTCGTCACCACTCATTTCCTCACGATAGGCGCAGCAAGCGAATTCGGTGTGACTACGCTGTTTCAGGGGATACCGAAGCCCGGCTGTGAGCTCAGGTGGGGTTGTTCCGGGCGCGGGCGCGGCGCACGGCCTCGTCGACGATGCGTTGGGCCACCTCCGTCAGCTTGCGGTGTTCGGATTGGCTGATCGCCCGCAGCTGTGAGAACGCCTCATCGGCGCTGCGCCCGGACCGACCTCGGATCAGGCCGATCGCCTGATCGATCACCGCTCGCGACGACAGGGCAGTCTGCAGTTGGCCGGCCAGCGCCACCGCCTGCGCGAGAACCTGGGCGTTGTGTACCGCGACGGCGGCAGGTCTGGCGAACAGTTCGCCGAGTTCGGCGGCATGCGCGTCGAAGACGTCTTTGCCGTGGGCGTAAACGTTGATCGCCCCGACAACCTGACCGGGCAGCAGCAGGGGCAGCGATAACGCGCTGTGCACTCCAAGGCGGCCCACGCGAGGGCCGAACCGAGGCCACATCATCTCCCCACCCAACGACCCGGAGCGCACGGTGCGCCGTTCCAACGCCGCGGTGATACACGGTCCTTCTCGAACTGTCACATACTGGATTTCGTCGATCTCGGCGACAAAGGGAGCGCTCGCCGCCAACGCCTCCACCATGTTGTCGACCCGGTCGACCCGCAACAAGGTCACCCCGGCACCTTCGGCACCTGGTATCGCGTGAACAGCAAAAGCCGCAACAGCGGCCAGCAGTTCGGGCAATCCCAGGCTCCCCGCAACCAGACCCGCGAGATCGTCGATCCCGGACCGCAGGTCGGCGGCGTCCGCGCTGGCCTGCTCCGGAGTCAGCGACCCGCTCGATGAGCCGGGGCCGTCCTCGGTCAACTTGGTCATGGGCGGTACCTGTGCTCACATCCTGCCGGCGCCCGCAAGCGGACCGGGGCCGTGCGATCTACCCGCGGCGTCCCGCCACGTGACAGTCGCCATCTTAGGCCGGTCGAGTCGACCGAGATGCGCCGATCGCCTTCGGGAAGTCACGGTAATTCCCTGGTTGGCGAACCAGCCATCACAACGACCGTTCGGAACGGTCGATCGGGGTGTAGCGTCATCGGTGGCTGAGAATTGCAGCTGGTCCGGGATGAGTTCGGCTGTCCGCCGCGGAACTCGAGGAGCGTCAGCTCCGAACCCCACGCGCCGGTGATCGTGTGCACGTCTGGATCACCATGACCCCTTCTCGTGTCCACCCCGCTCAGACATCCGGGGTCACTCCCTTGTCCATGGCCTCGCTGAGTGGCCATCGAAATGGTCACCGCGCCCGGTTGGCATGCCGCTGGCCGACGTCGTCGGTTGCCGTTATCAGCGCCCACGGCGAACTCGACGCCTGGAACGTCGGCAGCCTGACCGACCACGCGGTTGCGCACGCGACACGTGGCCACGGGCTTGTCCTGGATCTGAGCGACTTGGAATTCTTTGGCACCGAGGGCTTCTCGGCGCTGCACCGGGTGTCGGTGTCGTGCGCGAGGGTTGGAGCAGCCTGGGCAATGGTGGCTGGTGTCGCCGCCACCCGAGTGCTGCGGATCTGCGACCCGCAGTGCTTGCTGCCTGCCGCCCGCACCGTCGATGCGGCGATGGCCACTTTCCCCAGACCACCATCACATCGACTCCAACTCATTGCGAAGACACCGCAACGGTCGCCGGACCCAACCTAAATCGAAGGTGAGCCAGATGAACCAGTTAGTGGGGGCTGAGCCGAGGCCGAACGTTAATGGGGCGGGTGAGTCACCTCCGACGGCGGCGAGCTCGCCGCGCGACCAAGACAAATCCCGCGCCCTGGGTTTGACGTCGGCGACCGGGCTCGTCGTGGGCAGCATTGTCGGCACCGGGGTTTTCACCATGCCGGCGGTGCTTGCCGGTGCAGGCACGATGGGCATCTTTGTGTTGGCCGTGATCGCGGTGGGCGCAATGCTGTTAGCGGTCTTGTTCGGCCAGCTCACCCGCCGAGTGCCCAACAGCGACGGTGGTTTGTATGCCTATGCCCGTCACGAGTTCGGCGACTTCGCCGGCTACCTTGTGGGCTGGTGCTACTGGATCCAGACCTGGGCCGGTAATGCGGCCATCGTGGCGTCCTGGGTGTTCTACGTTGATGCCCTCTTCGGCCTCGACAACCCCGGCGGACTGGCGAACTGGGGGATCGCACTGGTCGGCTTGTGGGTCCCCGCGATCGTGAACCTGACCGGGGCTCGCCAGATGGCCTGGTTCCAGAACATCACTGTAGTGCTGAAGTTCCTGCCACTGCTGTTCATCGGCGTCATCGGCTGGTTCTTCGTCGAGAAGGCCAACTTCGGGGCCTTCAACGCCTCCGGGGGCAGCCTGTACAGCGCCATCGGCATCGCCGCCGGGGTGGCGCTGTTCTCTTTCATCGGCGTGGAGGCGGCGGCGATTACGGCCAAGCGAGTGAAGAACCCGCGCGTGAACGTCGGTCGCGCGTCGTTGATCGGTACCGCGGCCAGTGCCCTGCTGTACGTGCTGGTGACGGCGGCGGTGATGGGACTGGTGCCGCACGACACCCTGACCGCCACCGGGGCTCCGTTCGTGGACGCGTTCCAGGCGATGTTCTCCCAGAACGGGTGGGCGGGAAAGTTCATCGCCGCGATCGCGGTGATCTCGGGGATCGGTGCGCTCAACGGCTGGACCCTGATCGTCACCGAAACCTCGCGTGCCATCGCTCAAGACGACCTGTTCCCGCGGCCCTTCACCTGGACCGACCGCAACGGGACCGCCTGGTTCGGCATCGTGGTGGGCACCGTGTTGCCCTCGCTGCTCATGCTGTGGCGTTACACGTCCAGCTCTGGCCTGACAGTCTTCACCTATTTGGTCGACCTGACCGTGGTGACGGTGGCGATTCCCTACTTCTTCTCCGCGATCGCCCAGCTCACCTACCTGCTGTCTCGTCGGCGCCGGGTCGAAGGCTGGCGGCTGGCCCGCGATCTCACCGTCGCGGGGGTGAGCATCCTGTTCTCGATGTGGGTGACCTTCGCCGCCGGCTACCAGGTCGTCTATCAGGCCTTGGTGGTCATCCTTGCCGGGCTCGTGCTGTACGCATTCTTGAATGCCCGTCGACAGCGTGCCGGCGAGGCTGCCGAGCCGGTCGATCTTCCCAGCGACCAGCGCGCGGAGCGACCCTTCCGCGTCGAGGCGACCGGCAAGAGTCGGAAGTTCGGCACCGACATCAACGCCATCAAAGAGAAGGAACGGCTGTGACGTTCGCTGTGAACTCTGAGATCGGCCAGCTTCGCCAGGCCGTCCTCCACCGCCCTGGCCTTGAGCTGGCCAGGCTCACCCCGGAGAACATCGGGGCGCTGTTGTTCGACGACATCGTCTGGGCATCCAAGGCCAAGGAGGAGCACGACGCCTTCGCTCAGGCGTTGCGCGACAAAGGTGTTCAGGTCCACTACTTCGGTGAACTGCTGGCCCAGACGCTCGAGCTCAGCGAGGGCCGCGATTTCGTGCTCGACCGGCTGTGCACCCCGCAGCTTCTTGGTCCCTCTCTTGCCGGCCCGGTGCGTCGGCTCTTCGAGGACCTCGACGGCCCTAACTTGGCCGAGTTCCTCGTGGGCGGGGTACTGAAGGCCGACCTGCACCCGCAGCGACCGCAGAGCCTGACCTGGGACATGCTCAAGGCCGACGACTTCGTCCTGACTCCGCTGCCCAATCACCTTTTCCAGCGGGACAATTCGAGCTGGATTTACGGCGGCGTGACCATCAATCCGATGGCGAAACCCGCCCGCCAACGAGAGTCGCTGCATACTCGGGCGATCTATCGCTTCCACCCGCTGTTCGCCGACGCCGACTTCGTGACGTACTACGGCGCTGAAGACTGCAACTATCAGCCGGCGACTCTGGAAGGCGGAGACATCCACGTGATCGGCCACGGGGCAGTCCTGATCGGCATGGGAGAGCGGACGACTCCGATGGCCATCGAGACGCTCGCGCACGCCATGTTCGACGCGGGGCAGGCGACAACTGTGGTAGCCATTGAACTGCCGCACAGCCACGCCTTTATGCACCTCGACACAGTCATGTCGATGGTCGACAAGGACACCTTCGTGCTCTACCCCTACTTCGATCGCCACCTGCGGAGCTGGACCATGACGGCCGCCGACGAACCCGGCCGGCTCAGCGTGACCCGCAATCACAGCCTGTGGGACACCCTCGCCGAGATCCTCGAGGTTGACGAGATCGCGGTCCTCACCACCGACGAGGACATCCGCGCCGCTGAACGCGAGCAATGGGACGACGGCACAAACTATTTGGCCGTCGCACCCGGGGTGGTGATGGGCTACGAGCGCAATGTGGCCACCAACACCATGTTGCGCAAACACGGCATCGAGGTCGTGACAATCGCCGGCAGCGAGCTCGGTCGCGGCCGTGGCGGACCGCGGTGCATGACGTGCCCGATCGTCCGTGATGCTGGCTAGCCAGCAGGTCCCGCGTTGCCGCGATCCGGTCGTGGTTCGGCGGGGTGAGAAATATTGCGGCAACGGGGGCTTCTCGGCGGTAGCCGGGCTCCCCGTCTGCTGCCTGGGCGCCGGCACGGCCGAAAATCGCGGCTTCGCCAGCACACAGCGATGCGACGCGCCGCACGTCGTGCCGTCTCACGAACAACCCGACGAATTGACGGCAGCCCGCGCCCCAATGGAGCGACGCCTCAGCGTCATCGTCGATATCGGCTCCGATCTCGATCTCGATGCCACCCTGCACCGGGTGGTGACAGCGGCGATGGAGCTCACCCGAGCCGGCCGTGGCACGCTCGGGGTCTGCGGTCCAGATGGCACCACAATCTCGTTTCGGCAACTGCCGGCCGGCAAAGGTTCTATCGGTGCGCCCGGGAACCCGCCTGAGTCGTTGAGCCGCGACCAATTGAGTGAAGACCGGGCTGCGGCGGGCATCTCCGATCATCATCCACTGATGCGCACCGTCCTCAGTGTTCCGATCATGATTCGGAAAACCAGATTCGCCACGCTGTACTTGACCGAGAATCAGTCCGGATGCGGGTTCACGGAGTTCGATGAAATCGATGCTCGGGCAGTGGCTTCCGCGGCAGCGGTGGCTATCGATAATGCCCAACTGTTCGACCGCGCGACCGTGAGAGCCGCGTGGATCGAAGCCGGCCTCGCCATCACCACCGCCATCTTGTCGAGCGTGGAACCTCACCCGCGGCCGCTGCAACTGATCGCCGACCGCGCCTGCGCGTTGACCGACGCCGAGCAGGCCATCGTGCTCGTCCCCGACGACGCCGACCGCATCGCGCAACAGGTCGACAGCTTGGTCGTGTCCACTGCGGTTGGCCGACATGCAGGCGACCTGATCGGTCAGCTAGTTCCGGTAGCACAGTCGACCACTGGTGAAGTGTTCCGCTCCGGCGCAGCGGTGATCACCGAAACGTTTCGGCACCCGATCCAGGCATTCACCGATGTCGGTCGACGCCCCGCGATCGTCATGCCATTGCGTTGTCAGGACACGGTTATCGGTGTCGTCGTCGTGGCACGCAGCCCGGATCAACCGGTCTTCGACGCTCGTGACCTCGAGCTGATGAGCGACTTCGCCGGCCATGCTGCGGCCGCGCTGACGCTGGCAGACGCCCGTGCGCTGGCGGTCCTCACCGATCGCGAGCGGATCGCGCACAACCTGCACGACCTCGTCATCCAGCGGGTGTTCGCCGTTGGGATGGACGTGCAGGGCACCGTTGCCCGCTCGCACTCGCCCGAGGTGACCGACCGGCTCAACCGGACGCTCTCAGAGCTCCAGGCCATCATCGAAGACATCCGAACCGCGATCTTCGGCCTTCTTCAGTCTCCGGTCGGGCAGACCAGCTCGTTTCGTCAACGGATACAGCAATTGGTAGCTGCCATGACCGACAACCGGGACATCACAACAACTTTGCAGATATCCGGACCACTCACTGTCATCGCTGACGTCGTGGCCGAACATGCCGAAGCGGTCATCATGGAAGCCATCAGCAATGCCATCCGTCACTCTGGTGCGTCGGGCCTGATCGTGAAGGTTGCCGTTGGCGATGAGCTCGCGATCGACATCACCGACAACGGCAACGGCATCCCGGCCGACAATCGACGCCACAGCGGTCTGGCGAACATGCGCCGACGCGCCGAACAGGTCGGCGGACACTGCACGATCGGGTCGGCACTTGCAGGTGGCACTCACCTTCACTGGACAGCACCCATGGCTGACCCGCCCGGCCGCTGAAGCGTTCACCGCTCGACGCGGTGCACGTGATCGCGCGCGGTCCACACTGAAGAAGACCTCTGGGCGGCGTCCCGATAAATCCGCCGTCCCCGTGAGAGCCGACGACCAGCAGGTCTTCTGCACTGACGCTGTCGAGCAGTACCTGGGCGGCTTTCCCTTTAACTGTCTCCTGCGTGATTCGGACCGGATCCGCGGCGTAGACGGTTCACAGAGTCGATGCGACCAGGCCGGCGAGGTCGACGAGGCGGTGGGAGTAGCCCCATTCGTTGTCGTACCAGCCGACGATCTTGACAAGGTCGCCAGTGACCTTGGTGAGCCCCGAGTCGAAGATGCACGATGAGGGGTCGGTCACGATGTCGGAGGACACGATGGGGTCTTCGGTGTAGGTGAGAAATCCCTTGAGCTCTCCCTCGGCGGCGGCCGCGAACGCGGCGTTGACTGACTCGGCGGTGGCTGGCTCACGGACGGTGGCAGTGAGGTCGGTGGCGGAACCGGTGGGCACCGGCACCCGCAGCGCGTATCCGTCGAGGCGACCCTCGAGTTGGGGCAGCACCAGACTGATCGCACGGGCGGCCCCGGTGGATGTCGGCACCACGTTGATCGCCGCTGCGCGGGCCCGACGAAGGTCCCGGTGCGGGCCGTCCTGCAAGTTCTGGTCGGGGGTGTAGGCGTGAACGGTGGTCATCAGGCCGCGCTCGATTCCGAATGCCTCGTCGAGCACCTTCGCCATCGGCGCAAGGCAATTCGTCGTACATGATGCGTTCGATACGACGGCCTGCGTGCCGTCGTAGTCGCGGTGGTTAACCCCCATCACGACGGTGAGATCGGCACCCTTCGACGTCGCTGACACCACCACTTTCTTTGCGCCACCGTGCAGGTGGCCCCGGGCCTCCTCCGCGGCGGTGAACCGGCCGGTGGACTCGATGACGACATCCACGCCCACGTCCCCCCATGGCAGCGCCGCCGGGCCGTCAGCCATGGACCACGCCGTGATCCGCTGGTCTCCCACCACAATGTCCTGGCCGTCGACCGACACGGGGTGCGGCAGGCGTCCGAGGATGGAGTCGTACTTGAGCAGGTGCGCCAGCGTTTTGTTGTCCGTGAGGTCATTCACCGCGATGATCTCGATGTCGGTGGTGCCGGCAGCGCGTTGCGCGGCTACGGCACGAAAGAAGTTACGGCCGACACGGCCAAAGCCGTTCACGCCCACTCTGATCGTCATGTCTGTCTCCTGTAAATCGCTGCTCTATCAAGCAAATCGGCACTTTCGTCGCGCGTGTCTGTCGCGCGCGCCCTCTCAATTCTCACCGCCCGGGACGCCGGGTAGTAGAGGACAACGTCCCCGGACATCCAGGGGGCGGTACCACGGCCGAGGGTATCCACCTCGCGGCGATCGCCGGCAGCGTCGACCTGATGCAGCGCTGCTTCACCGGGCTGGAAACCCGTTCCGGCCGGATCATTCTGTCCCCGCACTGGCCAGAAAAACTGGGTGTGTTGGCAGTTCCGATTCACTATCGCGGCCTACATCTGCACCTTCGGGTGCACCTTCGGGTCAGCGGCAAGGGTGTGATCATCAGCGTGGATCCGCGCGAGACCGGCGGAGCTGGGATTCGGCACGTTGCAAGTCGACACCTTGTCGCGGTGTGCCGGTCAGTAGTGGCGTGTACTTAGTTGCGATTGCGGGACGGCTCCCGTCTTAGACGAATGGTGGTGCCGGCGGTGCCCGCGAACAAGGCTGGCGCGTCATCCAGAGCCCCGATTGTTGCCGGCTTTCCGGTCGCGGAGACGAAGCGGCGGCAGGCCTCGGTCTTGGGCCCCATCGACCCGGCCGGGAACTGCATGTTGGCCAGCTCGTGCAGATCGACCTCTGTCAGTTGCGCGGATTGTGGCGTGCCGTAATTGATCATGACGCCCGCGACGTCGGTCAGGACCATCAGGCGCTGAGCGCCGACGGCGATGCCAAGCAATGCCGCGACGTAATCCTTGTCCACAACCGCTTCGACACCTCTTAGCGCACCGGCGGTGTCTTCGGCCACGGGGGCGCCGCCACCGCCGCCGGCAATCACCACAATTCCGCTGTCGAGCAGTGCGGTGATGGAGTGTTGCTCGATGATGCGGTGCGGTTCGGGTGAGGCCACGACCCGGCGCCACCGACCGCCGTCGGCGGCGATCGTCCAGCCGTGCACGTCGGCCAACTCCCGGGCCCGCTCCCGCGGATAACCGGGGCCGACAAACTTGGTCGGAGCGCTGAACGCCGGGTCGGCTGAATCGACCAGCGTTTGGGTGACCATGGCCACGATCGGCTTGCCCACCCCCGCATTGCGCAGGGCCTGCGCGAGCCAGTAGCCGATCATTCCCTGGGTCTGCGCGACGAGGTCATCCAGCGGGTAGGGGCAGTTCAGGGCAGGGTCGGTTTCGCTTTCCAACGCCAGCAAGCCGACCTGGGGGCCGTTGCCGTGGCAGATGAGTACATCGTGGCTGGCCGCCAACGGCGCAATCGCCTCGGCGGCGACGCGCACGTGTTTGAGCTGGATGCCGGCGTCCGGGCTCTCCCCGCGCGCAAGCAGAGCGTTGCCCCCCAACGCGATGACGATTCGCACCGTCACGCACCGAATGCGTGGGTCATGACCGCCTTGATGGTGGGCATCCGGTTCGCCGCCTGGTCGAACACGATCGAGGTGGGCGATTCGAAGACGTCCTGGGTGACCTCTGCACCAACGAGTTGGAATTGGTCGCGCAGTCGGCGCCCGAGATCGGTATCGGCGTTGTGAATCGACGGCAGGCAATGCATGAACTTCGTGTCGGACCGTCCTGTTGCCTGCATGAGCTGCTCGGTCACCCGATACGGCAGCAACAGCGGTACTCGTCTGGCCCACTCCTCGGTGGACTCGCCCATACTGACCCAGACGTCGGTGTAGACGAAATCGACACCGCCAACCCCAGTCTCGACGTCGTCGGTGACCAACAGGCGGGCACCGCTGCCGGCGGCCAGCCGGTGGGCGACGTCAACGACGTCGCGAGGTGGCCACAGCTCCCGCGGTGCGGCGATCCGAACATCCAGCCCGAGCAACGCGCCGGTGACCAATAACGAGCGGGCGACATTATTGCGGCCGTCGCCAAGGAAGCAGTACGCGATCTGCTCCAGCGGTCCTCGATGATGCTCGGTCATCGTCATGATGTCGGCGAGCATCTGAGTGGGGTGCCACTCGTTGGTGAGCCCGTTCCACACCGGCACCCCAGCGTCGTCGGCAAGCTCTTCGACAGAGGCCTGGGTGAAGCCGCGGAACGCGATACCGTCGAACATCCGACCCAACACCCGGCCAGTGTCGGTGATGGACTCCTCCTTGCCGATGTGGGAGCCGTCGGGTCCGAGGTACGTCACGTGCGCCCCCTGATCATGGGCGGCGACCTCGAATGCGCATCGCGTGCGGGTGGAAGCCTTTTCGAAGATCAACGCGAAATTCCTGCCCGTGAGTCTCGGGACCTCTGACCCGCTCTGTTTATCGCGTTTGAGCTCGGCCGCCAGGTCGAGCAAGTCGAGGAACGCGCGCTTGTCCAGATCCAGCTCCTTCAGTAGGGAGCCGGGGTGTCGGCTTGTCGTCAGTGCTGTCATACCGGGAATGCCTCAGGGTTGGGGTGGGCACGCGATCTCACCGGAAAGTCCAGTACGGCTTGGCTATTGGCGGTGGACGGCCAAGATGAGATTTGATACCCGAATGTGTCCTGGGCGGTGAGCGCATCGCTCCCGGGGCCGGGGCGCACCGCGCGCAATCGAACCCGTTCCAAGCCGGCTGGTTTCAGCACCTCTTAGCCAACTCCCTTGCGTGCCAATAGTCAACCGAGGCGGCGCCAGCCGGCAGACCTACGGAGGGTTCTGCGGTCACGCCAGAGAAACCGCAGCTGCGAGCGATCCCGCTGGTAGCGTCGAGTCCAGAGATGGCGGTGGGCTCACGACATCCGTGCTGAAGGAGCTCTTATGTCTCTGTGTATTTCGTCGATGGTGGCGATCGAGATCCTCGATTCCCGCGGCCGTCCAACCCTTCGTGTGCATGCGACGTTGGCTGACGGGCGCAGCGTGGCATCGGGGGTGCCCTCTGGGGCGTCAACCGGGAGCCGAGAGGCGCTCGAGCTGCGCGACCACGATGAGAACCGGTATTCGGGACTCGGTGTGCAGCAGGCGGTCGCGCACGTCAACGGGCCGATTGCGGATGCGGTGACGGGTCGTCCGTTCGCCTCGCTCGACGAGGTCGACGACACCCTTCGCGGGCTGGACGGCACTGCGGACAAGTCGCGGTTGGGCGCCAACGCGATAGTGGGCGCGTCGATGGCCGCTGCTCAGGCGTTTGCGCTCGATTCGGGACTGCCGCTGTGGCGGTGGCTGACTCCGCACGGGGTGATTCCGCGGCTTCCGGTGCCCCATTTCAACGTTGTCAACGGGGGTGTACACGCACCGAACGCCCTCGATTTTCAGGAGTTCATGATCGCGCCCATTGGTGCGCCGTCGATGCCGGAAGCTGTGCGTGCTGGCGCCGAGGTGTATGGACGGCTGCGTGGGGTACTGGCCGAGCGGGGTTTTGCGACCGGCTTGGGGGATGAGGGTGGTTTTGCGCCGGAGATCGCTTTGCCAGAGGAGGTTTTAGCGCTGATCGTGCGCGCCATCAGCGAAGCCGGTTACGCCACCGGGCGCGACGGCGTCGCGATCGCCCTCGATCCGGCCGCAAGCGAGTTTCACCGCGACGGCCGCTATACGGTGGGCGGTGAATCGTTGTCGAGCCAGGACATGATCGAACGCTACAAGCAGATGATCGACGAGTTCCCTATCTGGAGCATCGAGGATGGTCTCGGCGAGACCGACACAGCGGGCTGGCAGGAGCTCACCGGCATGCTCGGCGGCCGCGTTCAATTGGTGGGGGACGACAATTTCGTCACGAACCCGGACTTGATCGCGTCCGCCGTGTGCGCCGGCATCGGGAACGCGGCCCTGATCAAGGTCAATCAAGTCGGCACCGTGTCGGAAACCCTTGAGGCGCTTCGGGTATGCCGGGATTCCGGCTACGCCGCGATGATCTCGCACCGTTCGGGCGAGACGGATGACACGTTCATCGCTGATCTGGCTGTCGGTTCAGGATGTGGCCAGATCAAGTCCGGCGCGCCGGCGCGCGGGGAGCGGGTGGCGAAATACAACCGACTTCTCGAGATCGCAACCGTCGTCCCGAAGCACCCGTTCGGGTTGCTCGCTGTACACCGCTGAGGCCCCGGGGCGTTTCCTGACAGGTCGTGGAGATTACGGCCGCTGGTCGCAATGGCGACTTTGTGGCAGTGGGTCTTTGGGCCCGGTATTTCCTTGTTTACCTGCGCCAGTGTGGCTTCGGCGGTGATATCGATCTGCTGATGCCACAGTGCACGTCGGGGCTGGTGTAGACAAGGTCAAACCGCTGTCGGCGCCTTAGCCAGGCCGCGGCGCCGCTGTCCTTTGCCTGCTCTTCGTGCCGCCGGAATCGAAGTGTGGGTCCGGGTCCGCCGTCGACCTCGCGCGCCCCGGGTAGCCTCTGCCGATATTTTCCACCGCACCGACAACGTGGCCTTTCGCGGAGAACCGCCGAAACTTAGAATTGGTGACCGGATTCCGCCACCGGTCGACGACCTTCACGTGACCGACGAGCGCGCGCTTTCGACCCGGTCGCCCCGCGTTCTCACCGGGTCGAGGATGCGGTAGGCGAGGAGTTTGACGCGGTCGCTGATGAGGAACCACAGCAGGGCGTACCCCCAGACGAACCCCGCCCACTTCCACCCGAGTGGGGCCATGAACAGTCCGTAGACGGCGATGAACGTGGCGAGGGTCTGGGTGCCGAGAACGGCGATCATCAGGATGCGGGCGGGCCGGATGGACCAGAACGGGCCGCGGGTTCGGGTCAGGAAGACGGTGAGGTGCCCGGCGACGGAGAGCATGAGGTACATCAGGGTCTGTACGCGCGGATGGCCGAGGTCGAAGACCCGATCACCCAGATAGAACAGGCCGCATGCGGCGACGGGCCCGAGCACGCCCAGCACGCTGGCGATGCCAAGCACCATTCGCATGTTCCACGCCTCGGGCTCATTGCGGTAGTGCACGTTGTCATACGCGATGGACAGGATTGCGCCGTCGTTGAGCAGGGCGAGCATCACGATCATGATGGCGGTCAGCGGGTAGAAGTTGAACACGAGGATGGCGACGGTCATGAACAACAGCACCCGCAGCGTTTCGGCGATGCGGTAGATCGCGTAGCTGTTCATCCGCTGAAAGATTTTCCGGCTCTCTTTGATTGCGTCGATGATCACGGACAGCCCCGGGGTCAGCAATACGATGTCGGCGGCCGCGCGGGCGGCGTCGGTGGCCCCGGATACGGCGATGCCGCAGTCGGCCTTCTTCAGCGCGGGGGCGTCGTTGACCCCGTCGCCGGTCATTCCCACGATGTGGCCGCGCTGCTGCAGAACGTCGATGATGTGGTACTTGTGCTCGGGGAAGACCTGGGCGAAACCGTCTGCGGTCTCGATAGACTCGGCTACGGTCGCAGTCTCGTTCTTCTTGGTGTCGCCCAGGCTTGTGGCGTCGAGGATGCGGCTGCCCAATCCGATCTTGGCGGCGGTTTCCTTGGCGATGGCCAGCGCATCGCCGGTGACCATCTTGATGGCCACGCCCATTCCCCCTGCGGTGGTGATGGTGGCTGCCGCGTCGTCGCGCGGTGGGTCGAACAGCGGCAGCACACCGGCGAACTGCCAGCCATCGTCGCCGTCGGCGCGGGCCACACCCAGGGAACGGAAGCCGCGTGCGGCGAAATCATCGACGGCTTTGTCGGCGGCCGAGGTGATGGCTGTGGTGTTGGTGGCCAGCGCCAGGATGACTTGCGGGGCGCCTTTGGTGACCCGGAAGGTGGTTCCGTCGGCGGTGGTGACGGTGGCTTCAGTGCGTTTATGCACCGGGTCAAAGGGGGTGAAATGGGTGACGGTGTAGGCCTTCAATGCCGTGGCGTCATCGAGTCCGCCGAGGATCGCGCGGTCGATGGGGTCGTCGTTGTCGGCGCGGGAAGCCAACGCGCCGTTGAGGATCACGGTGGCCGCGGTGACGCCATCGACGGCAAACGGGGTGCCCAACGTGAGTGAGTTCTGGGTCAGGGTGCCGGTTTTGTCTGCGCACAGCACGTCCACGCCGGCGAGTTCCTCGATGGCGACCAGTCTGCTGACGATGGCTTGCTTCTTGGCGAGTACTCGTGCCCCGACGGCCATCGTCACCGACAATACGGTGGGCATGGCCACCGGGATCGCCGCGACGGTCAGCACCAGGGCGAATTGCAGGGTGGTCAGAATCGCGTCCCCGCGCACGATGGCCGTGACGACGATGAGTGTCACCAGCGCGACCGCCAGGATGATCAGGTAGTTGCCGATCTTGAGCACGGCGCGCTGGAAGTGGCTCACGGTGTGTGCGTCCTGGACCAGCTCGGCTGTCTTGCCGAAGTAGGTATCGGTGCCGGTGGCATAGACCAGGGCGCCGATCTCGCCTTGCCGGACGATGGACCCGGAGAACACCGCGTCACCGGTGGTACGGGTGGCGGGCAGTGACTCGCCGGTCAGCGCTGACTGGTCGACCTCGACCTCGTCGCCGTCCAGCAGCCGTGCGTCGGCAGGGACGATGTCCCCCAGGCGCAGTCGGACGACGTCACCGGGCACCAGCTCCCGCGCCGGTTGGTTGATCCACGCGCCGTCGCGGATGACGCGCGCGTTGATCGCGAGCTTGGCCTTGAGCGCGTCGATCGCGTTGCCTGCCTGGCGTTCCTCGGAGTAGCCGACGACACCGTTGGCCACCAGTAACAGCAGAATGATGAAGAAGTCCGGCCAGTGCCCCACTGCACCCGACAGAATCACCGCGATCTCGATCATCCACGGGATCGGACCCCAGAAATAGCCGAGGAACGTCAACAACGGATTGGTTCTGTGCTCGGCGATCTCGTTGGGTCCGTACTGTTCCAACCGCTTCGCGGCGTCGGCCGCCGTGAGTCCCTCCGGCGAGTAGCCAAGTTGTCTCGCGACCTCGGCCAGCGGCGCCGACTTCAAACCGGTATCGGGCTCGGCGCTGCCTGCGGCCGTCGACGTCGCCGCATTCGGTGTATCGGTGGTCACGGCGTTTTGCCTGGATGCCGTAATTCAGCTGCCGGTCCGCGCCGTGGACGATCTGGACGGTCAAGCCGGAGAAGGCACATGACGCTGTCGATCGGAAAATATTGCGCGGGAACAGGTTTCGCCGCCCGCGGCCTGGGTGCGGTGGTCATGGCGGTTCCCTGAGGTGCGGTGATCACTGACTTGTTCGGCCATGAGCGGGGGCTCGATGAGAGGCGGCGGCGGGCGGCCGCTCTCATGCCGGACTGGTTGTGCTTCCCAACAACGTTGACGCTACACCCGACGGGCACGGGACGCCGCGCCGCGTTTCTGCGATATCCGGTGCTCGGTGGCCGACCCATCAGGTCCGCGCGCCTGCGTCCGTCAACTATCGCCGAATGCCGCCCCGCCTGGGAAAGTGCTCTGAATTCGAACGACATTCGGTGGGGTGCCTCCCGAGGGGGTGTAGCGTCAGAGGTGCTGAGAATTTCAGCTGGTTCGGGATTGAGTTCGGCTGTCCGCCGCCGAACTTCAGGGGCATGTGGCTCCAAGGCCCGTACGCGTCGGTGATCGTCTTCACCTCAGGATCATCATGACTGTTCCACAGAGATTTCCAACTCGATCGGGCCGATCAGCCACCTGCCGCCGCGGCGCACCGAGGGATGTGCGGGGGTGAAGGCGCTCGGCGTAGTGGTCGTTGTTGTCTGCCTCCTTTTGCTGGTGGCCTTGGCGATGTCGATTCGGATCGTCAAACAGTACGAGGACGGTGTGCTGTTCCGATTGGGCAGGGTGATCGGTGAGCGGGCCCCCGGTTTGCGATTGATCATCCCGTTTGTTGATGTGCTGCATCGGATTTCGTTGCGGATCGTGACGATGCCGATCCAGTCCCAGGGCATCATCACCCGCGATAACGTCAGCGTCGATGTGTCGGCAGTCGCCTACTTCAAGGTGGTCGATGCGGTGAAGTCGGTGGTGGCGATAGAGAATGTCAAGGCCGCGATCGACCAGATCGCTCAAACGACCTTGCGCAAGGTGGTCGGCCAGCACACCCTCGACGAGACGCTCTCGGAGACCGACAAGATCAACCTCGACATCCGCGCGATCCTCGATGTCACCACGATCGAGTGGGGTGTGCAGGTCACCTTGGTGGAGCTCAAGGACATTCAGTTGCCTGAGACGATGAAGCGGGCGATGGCACGCCAGGCTGAGGCAGAGCGGGAGAAGCGCGCGAAAATCATTGCTGCCGAGGGTGAATCGCTGGCTGCTGCGGCGCTGGGGGACGCTTCGGACACCATGATGGCCCATCCGCTGGCGCTGCAGCTGCGCAATCTGCAGACCCTGGTCGAGCTCGGTGTGGACAAGAACACCACGGTGGTGTTCCCGGCCCCGCTGATGTCGACGATCGCCGAACTCGGCACGTTCCTGGCCCGTGAAGGCGCTGCTGCGATTGAGCCGCCACCACAGCCACCGATTGCCGTCCCGAAACCGGCTGCGGCAGTGGCCAACGGGACGCCTGTCTCCGGGAGTGCGACGTGATCGTCATCGGCGGTTTGATGCTCTTGCTCGTCGCCATGATCGTGGCGGTCACCGGGGTGTTGGCCAATGCCGGACCTGGGCACCCGTTGACCGGCAACTTCGCCGTGCTCGGATATCACGTCACCGGGTCGACGGGCACGCTGTTCGTGTTCGGGATGGTGATCGGGGCGCTGGCGATGCTGGGACTGAGTCTGGTGCTGGCCGGTGCCCGGCGCACGGCGGCCCGCGGCCGGGATGCCCGGCTCGAACTCAGGCACTCCCAACGCGAGTCGGCGCTGCTCAGTCGCGACCGAGATCTGCTCCTGGAACAGCAGCGCCCCGGAAGAGATGATGGCCCGGCGACGGCTTCGGCCGAACCTGCCACCCACTCCAACCGGATCCCCCTTCTCCGTCGCTGGCCGCGCAAGCGGCAATCGATCGGCACATCGAACCAAGGACGATGATCCTGAAGGCGCTTGTACGCTGATCGGGCTGGTCGCTAGCCACCGCCTGGACGCAACACCCATGGTCACGCACCGATGCGATCTCGACGAGTTCGGGACCGCCTACGACGTCTTCGTCACTACCGCCGAGACCGGGGGTTGAAGGTTCTGCTTGCCTGGGCCCGATAGCCGCCCGAGCCGGCGCTGCTGATCATTGATGCGCTCCGGGCGACTACGGCTGGCTGTCCTTTATCGGGGGAGGGCCGAAAGCAGCCGGGGAGGGCTGAAGGATGAGGTGGCTCAGAGGAATCCGTGCGTGACAACCTGGACATGCGTGCGGTCAGCCAGCGAGCCACTCAGGACATTCGCGGCCGCCGGAGTGAGCCTTCGCCGGCAGCGGCGGTGCAGGACTTACTTGTGTGCCGGGCGCTTCAGCAAGAACTGAAGCCAGCGGACGTCGATCAACATGTGTTTCAAGTTAGGGCTCAAAAATAAGGTGGCGCGGTCCTAGCGGTAATACCTCGCTAAGAATATTTGCCAGACCGCCATTATTTTCTCGCCGTCTGGCACCCGGAATGCGCGGCCCGCGGAGGGCCGTTCGTCGTGATCGGGCTGCTCGGCCGTTACTTCCTCGGAACCGCTTCGTGTTCATTCGTGCACGCGCGCTTCGACGCTCGACCAGTAGCTGAGCTCCCGGGCGGTCAGTTCGTTGTCCGTGATTGCGCCGAAGGCGGCCGCCTCGCGGGCGAACCGTGCCGGTGCGTCGGGAAGTGCGTCGGGGCCCTCGAGCCGGAAGCAACTCGGTGCCAGCGGCCCCGAACAGTAGAGCCCGCCGCAAGTCCGGCCACCTCGCCAGCCGGCTATTTCACCCTGGTGCAGCCCTTGCTGGGCAGTGGGGGTTGCGGATTCTGCCCTGACTGATCAAGCCGGCTGGCCGTAGACCGCCACCAGAACCGAGCGGTCCAGGCTGTTCACCGACCAGACGCCGATCGCGGTGTTGGCGCAGTCCGACATGATCGCGAAAGCGGCGGGGTCGTAATACCACTGGTTGATGACGTCAAGGTTGTTGATCGCCAGGGCGGGATTGATGGCCACTGTCTGGGCGACCTTCCCCTTGAAACCGGCTGCGGCAGCCCGGCTGGCAGGGGTGGAGCCGTCGGATCCGAGATCGCCGTCCAGGGTCCGGTCATTGAGGACATCGTTGGCGTGCCACTCGGCCGCCTGCGTCAGGGCGGGGTCTTTCTTGATGTTCGTCGAGCACCCCGCCTGATGCTGGACGGTGTAGACGTTGGCGACCACGCCGTTGTTGAGGCGGTTGTTGTCGGCGTGTGCGGCCGGTGCGCCGGCAACAGCAACCAGAGTTGCCGCGCTCGCTGCCGTTGCCGCGTGAATAGCTTTGTGAACCAACGTCTTTCCTTACTAGGTGGAGGGGACGTAGCCGGCTGCGGACTGGCGCAACTGCCAGATCGCGGCGGGGCAGAGCTCCTGGGCGGACTGGCTGATCAGATATGACGCCTGGAACTCGTCGTTGGTGGAGAAGTCGGACTTGATGGTGTTGACCAGCTGGCCGTAGCTGACCCCGGAGTTGATCTGATCGCAGACGCCCTGGCCGTAAGCCAGGGCGGCGTCGGCATTGGGGAAGTTGTAGCCCGGCCGGACGGTGACGTTGATCAGGTAGCCGATGTTGTCGGCGTGGGCCGGTTGTGCGGTGCTCAGCACACCTAGGCTGCCCACTGCGGCGAAGGTGCCGGCGATCAGCAGGCGGGTTACAGCGGTACGCATTGCCATTGTTTTTGTCCCATGGGTGATCGGCGCAGGTCGGGGAGTACTGGCGATCCGCGCAATATACATCGACGCATCCCGCTGTGTTCTAGTATTCGGCCATGATTCGGCCGACCCACGCGGTGTCGATGGCTTTCATGTTGGTTCTCGCTGGTGTCGCCGGCGGCGCCGTCGCACACGCCGGACCCCTTCCGCCGTGCACGTACACCCTCTCGCCGCCCGCGGTCGGCCCCGGCGGGGTCACCGCCACCGCGGAGCTGGCGGGATGCGGACCGGCTGGAGGTCCGTATTCGGCGGTCGCGTGCTTGCTGGGTGCTGACGGGGTCACTCACTGCGCGCAGGCGCATGGTGCGGATCCCGCGGTGATCTCGGTTCCGTACCAGCCCGGCACGACGTACATCGCGACCGGCCGGGGCTGTCCGGTATGGGTTGGGCAGAACGTTGCGCCTGATTGTCAGATCCTCGGCCCGCTCAACGCGACCCTGTAGGAAGACGATGTCGATCGACAAAGCCGCGGTGATCGCGGGCAGTATCCGGCTGGCCTCGGGAGTCCACTTCCTGGTGGATCCGATGGGCGCTAACAAGCTGTGGGGCGAGCCGAACGATCCCGGCCCGTCGGCGCGGTTGTTGCTGCGGTCGATGGGATACCGCGATGCGCTGATCGGCGGGTTGCTGTTGTCGGCCGGACTGCGCGGCCGTAATACCCGGGGTTGGTTCCTGGCTTCCGGTGGAGCCGATGCCGCCGATCTGCTCGGCGGGTCGAGCGTGCACAGCGACCTCACCCGCGGGCAGCAGATCATCGGACTCGGCGGTGCGGCTGTGGGTATCGGTGTCGGACTGTGGGGTGCCACCCGGCGCCGTAAGCCTGCGCCAGACGTAACCCCCTAGTCCGGGCGGCCAGGAGCGCAGCGACCCCGGCGATGGCCTGGCGAGCCGCACTGGTGGTCGCGGCCGCCGCCGCTGTCGTGGTGCAGTGCAGGGCCCGCACCGAGCCGGGCATCCTGCACGCTGCCGACCCGGCTGTACGCGCGTTCACCGACCGCGGATGGACATGGGGCGGTCACTGGCTCAACCCGATTGACTATCAACATTTCGAACGTCGGTAGGGAGCGAGCGAGGAAGCCCATGCAGATGTGGGATCTGGTGGCCCGCTACCGCGCGCCGTCCACGTCCGTGTCGTAGCTCAGGACGGCAGGCCGGAGGCCATCGCGTTGCCGAACGCGATCAGCGCGACCCGGCCGATCCCCAGGATGGCCTCGTCGAAGTCGTTGTTGTCCCGGTAGGACAGCTCGAGCATGCGGTCGGCCATCTCGACGCCCACCAGCATGGCCCGCGGGTCGGTGTCGACAGGAATCAATCCGGCCGCCACCAGGATGTCGTGCAACCGGCCGGCCAGGGCCTGCATCCGGGCGTGGACATGTTTGGTGACAGTGGGCGAGGTGCGCCCGCCCATCCACAGCCCGGCGGCGCCTGGATGCTTCCGGTAGTAGTCGACGTGCAGGTCGAGTTCGTTGTTGAGCAGCTCGGCGATCGAGGTGATCACCCAGGTCTGTTCGGCGGCCACGCAGCGAGCGTCGATCTCGGCGCAGTGCTGCTCCATCAGCTCGTCGAGGATGGCGTCGCGGTCAGCGAAGAACCGGTACAGCGAGGGATAGGACACCCCGGCGCGATCGGCGATCGCGCGGGTGGTGACGGCGTCGACACCATCCTCGTCGGCGATGGCCGCCGCGGCATCGAGAATGCGGGCCACAGTCTGCCGGCTGCGGGCCTGAACGGGGGCCCGTCGCGGAACCGACGCGGTGGTCATCGCCTACCTCCTGGGAACCCTTGACAGCCGTGGGCAAAACTATAACACTATTCACGTTACAGTTTCTACGCCCGAACCGGAGAGTGCCCGATGACCGTGAACTCGCTCAACCAGGCTCGCCCGACACAGCCGCTGGGTGGCCATGTCGACGTGCTGATCGTCGGCGCCGGAATCTCCGGTCTTGGGATGGGTCACTATCTGGTGGCCAGCCAACCCGGCAAGACTTTCGCGATCGTGGACAGCCGCGAGGCCATCGGTGGCACCTGGGATCTGTTCCGGTACCCCGGTATTCGGTCGGACTCGGACCTGCACACCTTCGGTTACGAGTTCAAGCCGTGGACCAGTGACAACGCCATCGCCGATGCCCACGAGATTCTCGATTATCTGCACGAGGTCGTCGACGAGGATGGCTTGGGCCGGCGGATTTATCTGCAACACAAAGTGTTACGGGCCAACTTCGACTCGGAAACCGCGCAGTGGACGGTCACGCTGGAGCGTGCCGGCGAGCAGTTCGAGGTGACCTGCGACTGGTTGTTCGGGGCGACTGGATACTACGACTACGCCGGTGGTCACCGTCCGCACTTCGAGGGCGAAGAGGATTTCGAAGGTGTGATCGTGCACCCGCAGTCGTGGCCGGAGGGACTGGACTACACGGGCAAGAAGGTCGTCGTCATCGGCAGTGGCGCGACCGCGGTCACGTTGATTCCCGCGATGGCCGACGATGTCGAACACATCACCATGCTTCAGCGCTCGCCGAGCTACGTGATGCCGTTGCCGCGCAAGGATCCGATCGCCAACGGGTTACGCAAGGTGCTGCCGGCCAAGGCGGCCTATGCCGCCACGCGCCGGTTCAACATCGGCAAGGGCCGGTTCATCTACAACCTCTGCCAGCGTCATCCCAAGCTGGCCCGGCGCATCATCCACGCCATCAATGTCAAGGCGCTGCCCGAGGGCTACGACGTCGACACCCACTTCAAGCCCACCTACAACCCGTGGGATCAACGGCTGTGCGCGGTACCCGATGCGGATCTGTTCCGTTCTGTTGGCCGTGGCAAGGCTGAGGTGGTCACCGACCACATCGCACGCTTCACCAAGAGCGGGATCCTGCTGGAGTCCGGCAGGACGCTCGACGCCGACATCATCGTCACCGCAACAGGTTTGAAGCTCCTCCCGTTCGGCGGTATCCAGGTCGCCGTCGACGGTGAGGTCAAAGATCCGCACCAATCGCTGGTCTACAAGAGCTTCATGCTCTCCGATATCCCCAACCTGGCCTTCGCCTTCGGCTACACCAACTCGTCGTGGACCCTCAAAGTCGGACTGGTCTGCGAACACCTCTGCCGACTGTTGGGTTACATGGACCGCCACGGCTACAGCACCGTCGTTCCCGTCGTCGACAACCCGATGATCGAGAAGCGCCCGATGCTGGACTTCTCGGCCGGCTACATCCAGCGCTCCGTGGACCTGTTCCCGCAGCAGGGCACGACTGGGCCGTGGACAGTCGAGATGGACTACTGGTCGGACCACGCTCGGTTGCGCAAGGGCGCGGTCGATGATCCCGCGCTACGGTTCAGCACCGCCGTTCCGGCGAAGGCGACTTCGGGGCTGGCTTCCGCGTGAGGACGCTCGCATGAGCCGGCCTACCTTCATCGACGTCGACGGGCGCCGTACCCGGGTGCGGGTCGACGGCGATCCGGGTGCCCCGCCAGTGCTGCTGGTGCACGGGATCGGGCGCAGCATGGAGGACTGGGCTCCCCAGTACGAACGGCTGGCGCAGTCGCACCGGACCATATCTCTCGACGTGCCCGGCTTCGGATTTTCCGAGCGCACCAGGGAGGCGATCACATTGGCGGTGCTGGCACGTGGCGTCGCCGACACCCTCGACGCGCTCGAGGAGACCAGGCCGGTTCACGTGGTGGGCAACTCGCTCGGCGGGGCCATCGCCCAGCAGTTGCTGGCCGACCAACCCGAGCGGGTCGCCAGCCTGGCGCTGATCAATAGCGCCGGGTTCGGCAGTGAGGTCACCCTGCTGCTGCGGATGCTCACCATGCCGGTGCTCGGGGCCATGAGCACGCGACGGCCCACCCGCATGAGTGCCGTGCTGTTCGAACGCTCGATCCACGCCAACAAGGCGGTCGCCACCAAGGAGCGCGTCGACCATGCGTTCGCTGTCGGGTCGCAGCCCGGAAACGGTGCGGCCCTGCGGGAAACCGCCCTCGAACTTGGCACCCCGCGTGGGGTGAAGCCGCAGTGGCGGCGTGACCTCGCCGCGGCCGTCACGCGAACGCCCCGACCGACGCTGATCATGTGGGGCAGCCAGGACCGCATCCTGCCCGCGCACCACATCGACGAAGCGATGCGGGTGTACCCGCACGCCGAGGTGCATCTGCTGAACGGTGTCGGCCACATGCCGCAGATCGAATGCCCGGAGCGGTTCGCCGACCTGCTGCTGCCATTCCTGGCGCGCGCCACCGGTTGACATGCCGTGACCGGCGCGGACGGTGATCGACACCAGATACCGCGTATTCCTCTGGGTCAGGTCGCCGTCACCGTTTCGCGAGCCTTGGGAACAGGGCTGCGGCGTTGTTGCGGTTGATCGCGGAGTGATCGGCGTCGACGTAGGTGTCGCCCGTGGCGGTGAAATACTGGACCACCACCGGGGGCGCGAACGGAAAGTCGCTGCCGAACAACACATGTCCCGGGTCGGCGAACGCGAGCAGACTCGGCAGCGCGGCCGGACTGCCGGACAGGGCGATGTCGAAGTAGAAGCCGGAGAAATCCGCGAGTACGTCGTCCAAGCTGCGGCCGGCGACGCCGCCCGGCATCTGCATCAGATCCTGGCTCTGCTGCACGCTCTCACCGAAGATCGTAAGAGCCATCCGGTGCGACGCGTAAGGAACGAAGCCGCCGGCGTGACTGAGGATGAACTTGATGTTGGGATAGCGGTGGCGGATGCCGTTGCGGACCAAGAGGAAGGCCGCGCGCGTGGTGTCGAGCAGGAAGTCCGCGGCGAACGGCGGGATGCCGTCGACTGCGGGGCCGGGCAGTTCGGCCGGGTGGATGAACACCACCGCGGATCGGCGGTCGAGTTCGGCGAACAACTCCTCGTGCTCGGGCTGGCCGAGGTAGTCGCCGTTGGTATTGGCCAGCAGGGTCACCCCGTCGGCCCCGAGATCATCAAGAGCCCTTGCTGTTTCGGCCAGTGCTTCGTCGAGGTGCGGAAGGGTCAGGGTGGCGAAGAATCCGAACCGGTCGGGTTCGTCCTTGACCAACTCAGCGGAGAAGTCATTGACCTCGCGGGCAACCCGCGCCGCTTCGCTCGCGTCGGTGGCCGGTCCGGTCCCGGGAGTGGACACCGACAGGATCGCCGTCGAGGTGCCGATCTGGTCCATCAAAGCCAGGGCTGCCTTCGCACTCCAGTCGGGCAGCGCGCGACCGCCGGCGTCGTCGATGTGATGCTTACGCAGCCAGTCGACGTACACGGGCGGCAGCACGTGCTGGTGTACATCGATGCGGTTGGGTGCGGCCATGATCGAGACTCCCTTGTCCTGCGGTTGGTCTAACTGTCTTGAATGCCGGCGCTGGCTAACGCGGGGACGGTGTCTTCGCTGTGGCCCACCGAGGCTGCCGCCACCTTGAACCGCTCGAACAGGTCGACGATGGTCTGCCCCTCCGGGGTGTGGCCCCAGATGCTGATGCCTTGGTGAGTGGTTGGCTCCCAGGTTGTTTCGTCGACGACGATCGGGTTCCAACCGACCTCCCACTCGAATCCGGAGGGTGTCATCGCGTAGTACGACAGTTCTTTGTCATTGGTGTGCTGGCCCACCGACAACGCCATGTGGAAGCCCAGGTCTTTGACCCGCTGGTAGGAGGCCGTCATATCGCCGAGCTCAGCGACCTGGACGTTGAGGTGCTGGATCTTGGTGCGAATCGGGTTGATGGGCAGTCGGTTCACCGACGCGATCGCCACACTGTGATGGCGCTCGTTGACCCGCAGAAAGCGGATCTTGAACTTCAGCCCGTTGATCGTCTCATCGATGTAGTCGCTCAACCGGGCATCGAACACAGTGCTGTAGTAGCCCCGCATCTGATGCGGCTTCTTGGTGGCGATGGCGACGTGACCCATCCCGTCCACCCCGGTGACGAACCCTCCGGTGACGCCCAGCTGCAGCGGGCGCGATCCGGTGCGGGTGGCGACATAGATTTCCTGGTCCAGCCCGTTTGGTCCCGGGAACCGGACGAACCGCTCAACGCCGCGCAGGGCGGCGTCCTCCGCGGAGCCCTCGGTCACCGGCACGCCGTGGCCTCGCACGCGCGCCTCGATGGCCTCGAAGGTGGCGTGGTCGTCGAGTTCCCACCCCAATGCGGTGGTGTCCTCGGCCGGTCCACGCTGGAGCAGGAAGCGGCACTCGTTGTCATCGAGACGAAACCGCATAACCCCGGGCAGTGTGTCGTCCAGGTGCATACCGATCGCGTCGCGGCCGAAACGCCGCCAGTCGGAGAACTTTTCGGTCTCGATGACGATGTAACCGAGGTGAACCCGGCCAAAGACGTCGGTCGTCATGACAGCGCCCACCGTGAGTCGCCCGCCAAGAAGTCGGCGACGAGCTGGTTGAACAGCTCTGCGCGCTCCCATTGCATCCAGTGGCCGGTGCGTGAGGTCATGATGAGTTCGGCGTTGGGCATCAGGTTGAGCAGGAGTGGGCCGCCGGAGGGGCGGTTGACTTTGTCGTCGCGGCCCCATAACACCAGCGTCGGATTGTGCAACTGCTTCAGGCGCCGGTCGCGGGTGAGGTCCATCCGCCACAGCGTGCGCAGTCCGCCGGGCCGCCTCAGCGGGGGATCGGCGACCACTTCAGGATCGAGCGACGCCTGGTAGCGCAGGTCGATGAGCTCGTCGGGCACCGTGGCGCCCTCGTAGACGAGGTAGGTGCGGATGAACTCCGCGAGCTTCGCACGGCTCGGTCCGTCACCGCCGTAGTACGACAGCAGGCTTTTGAGGCCTGCGGTGGGTAGACCGCGGGTGGTGCCGATGCCACCGGGACCCATCAGAACCAACTTGCCGACGCGCTGTGGTGTGTCCAGAGCGAGTCGGAGCGCAGCCGCGCCGCCGTAGGAGTTGCCAATGAGATGTGCTGTCGGGATGTCCATCTCGTCGAGCAGGCCGCGAATCGTGTCGGCCAGGTACCCGAACGGATCGCTATGGTCCACGTACTTGGCGGAGCGGCCGTAGCCGGGCATGTCGGGGACGATGACCCGGTAGGACCGGGCCAGTGCATCGATGTTGCGCGAATAGTTCGAGACTCCCGAGGCGCCGGGGCCGCCGCCGTGCAGCATGACGACGGCCGGCTCATCGCCTCCGGTGTCGGTGACGAAGATGTCGGCGCCGTTGACGCGGATGGTGGACTTCGGGTGGACCGTTGTTCGGCCTTGGTCTGGCCCGGTTTCGGTGGTCATGCGTGGTCCTTCACTGAATAGAGTTGGGGGGCTGTGAATCCCGCCGGTGGCGGGGGGAGTGGCTGCTCACCGGCGGCGGCGTAGACGAAGCCGTCGGGACGAACGGCAACCACGGTTGCCTTTTTCTTCTGCAGCCAGTTGATCAGCGTTGTGTCGCGGTCGACGACACAATCCAGTGCCGGCTGGCTGCCTGGAGGGGCGATCCTGATGACGGCCGCGCCGAAGCACCGCCATGCGGGCCAGCCGGCGTTCGGACCGGTGTGCAGGATCGTCCACCTGCCGTCGGTGACATCGTCGAGTCGCACCCGGTCACCCTTCTCGTCGATGACCCAGGGCTGGGGGATGAGCCAGCCGGTTGCGGGGTGGCCGTTGGTGGCCAGGAGTCCATTGCGGTAATGCGCGTCGGGAATCCACCGATGGTCACGCAGCCAGGTCATGAAATAGGGCACCCTGCTGACCGTGCGGAAGAGGTGATTGCGCACCGCGGCGCGCAACGGATTGCGCTCGACGATGACCTTGCCGGTCTTGACGGCGCGCTTGGTGACTTCTTGGACGTGCGGCAGCCGCTCAGCCTGATAGGTGTCGAGCACGGACTGCGGCAGTGCGCCGGTCAGTACCGCGTCCAGTTTCCAGCACAGGTTCGCGACGTCACGGACGCCGGCGCACATGCCCTGGCCGATCCACGGCGGCATCGCGTGGGCCGCATCGCCGGCGAGAAATATTCGCCCGACCCGCCACCGATCGGCGAACCGGACGTGGTGGCTGTAGCAGGCGAACCCGATGATCTCGACGTTGCCTTGGGTGATTCCCTGAGCGTGCAGGACGTCCCAGATGGCGTCGTCGGTGAGCAGATCCTTTTCGTCTTCTTCGTCGCGGACCGGGAATTCCCAGCGGTGGTGGCCCAGTGGGGTGGGGCAGTCGACCGTGGGGCGCGCGGGGTTGCAGTGGAACCGTAGCCGGTCGTGGCCGGGCCATTCCTCGATCACCTTGGTATCGATCACGATCCAGCGCTCGGAGAAGGTGCGTCCGCTGAACCCGATGCCCAACTGTCCGCGAATCGAACTGGACCCGCCGTCGGCGGCGATCACATACGCGGCGCGGATCCGTTTGAACTCGTCTTTGGTCAGATCGGCAAGCATCAGCTCGACATCGTCGGCGTGCTGGATGACGCGCAGACACTCGTGTTCGAGCAGCATCGAGACCGTGGGGAAGCGGTCCGCCCCCTCGCGTAAGACACTGTCCACGGCGGGCTGATAGATGAACTGCTGGGGTGGGTGCCCGTTGCCCCGGTCGGCAGGTAGGAGCTTGGCGAAGGGCACGCCGTTGGCGTCGACGAAGGTGGCACCCGCACCGGGTTGCATGTCGGCATTGAGCCGGTCCGCCAGCCCGACCTGCTGCCAGATGCGTAGCACTTCCTCGTCGGTGGAGATGGCCCTGGCACGGAAGTAGATGTCCGGATCACGTTCGATGACAACGACATTGAGCCCCCGTTGGCCCAGGAGGTTGGCGGCGGTGGCACCCACCGGGCCATATCCGACGATCGCCACGTCATACGTCGGGACGTCACTCATAGCTGTCTCTCAATCGTTGCGGTCCTCGTCGACCGGGAACTTGTTCCGTAGTGATCGATACGGTAGTGTAGTGATCACTACAGAGTCAAGAGGTGGGAGCCTGATGGCCGAGAAAGACGCACAGGACCAGCCCAAGCGGCGTCAGCGGCGGGCTGACGGAGAGCTTTCAAAGCGGCGGATCCTCGACGCCGCTACCGAGATCGCCGCCGAACGCGGCTATGAAGGAACCAGTATTGGCGCGGTCAGCGCCAAGTGCGGACTTCCGGCCAGTTCGATCTACTGGCATTTCAAGGACAAGGATGACCTGATCGCCGCCGTTATCGAGCGCAGTTTCGCGCATTGGTTGACGGTCTGGGAGGTGCCTGGCGATGTGGTGGCGCGCGAGCGCCTGATGGCCGTTGCGGGTGGTACCGCCAAGGCGGTGATGGACTCGCCGGACTTCCTGCGGCTTGGCCTGATGCTCGCCCTGGAGCGCAGGCCGGTCGAACCGCGGGCCCGGGCGATGTTCGTCGAGGTCAGGGATCAGGCGCTTGACGCCCTGACGCGCAACCTCGAGGAGCTCGCGCCCGGCCTGACCGAGGAACAGGTCCGTCAGTTGGCGACCTACGCGATCGCCGGCGCCGACGGATTGTTCATCGCCAAGGAGATCGGTGGCGACAGTGTCGACCTGCTCGCCTTGTTCGCCTTGCACGGCCAGGCGATCTACGACACCGCGCAACGGTTGCTGGCCGAGAACAAGGCCCGTTGATGTCGGCAATGATCCAGGACGCGGCAGATCTGTTGTTCGATGCCGCCACTGACAGTGAGCCGATCGGCCAACTCACACAACGGTATCCGGCGATGAGCTTGGCGGACGCCTATCGGATTCAACAGGTCAACCTCGCTCGTCGGCTGCGGGACGGTCGAGTTCTCGTCGGGCACAAGATCGGGCTGACGTCCGAACCGATGCAAACCCTGCTCGGCGTCGACGAGCCCGACTTCGGCTACCTCCTCGACGACATGGTGGTGCCAGACGGCGCATCGGTGCCCGGCAGCGCATTCTGCGCACCCCGAGTGGAGCCGGAAGTGGCGTTTCTGCTGAACAGACCGCTGCGCGGACCCGGTGTCACCATCGACGATGTCCGCGCCGCGACCGAGGCCGTCGCTGTCGCGTTGGAGATCGTGGACAGTCGTATCGCCGAGTGGAAGCTGACACTGCGCGACACCGTCGCCGACAACGCCAGCTCCGGGGCCGTGGTGCTCGGCGAGTGGGTGCCCTACAGCGCTGCGCTCGACCTAACCGGCGCGCGGGCATCGCTGTGGCTCAACGGATCCGAGGTCGACTCCGGGCTGGGCTCGGCAGTGCTCGGCGATCCGGCAGCAGCGGTGGCCTGGCTGGCCAACGCCGTCGCTCCGTTCGGCACCGAGATCATGGCGGGCCAGTTCATCATGTCCGGCTCGTTCACCACGGCGGCCTCCGTTCGCCCCGGCGACGCCGCCTCGGCCACTATCAGCGGCCTTGGCACGGTATCGCTGAGCTTCAGCTGAGGAAAAGCATGTCACCACAAGATAAGTGGCCCGTCGCCATTCTTGGATCGGGCAATATCGGTACCGACCTGATGATCAAGATTCTGCGCAGCGACGGTCCGCTGACAATGGCGGCGATGGTGGGCATCGACCCACACTCCGAGGGACTGGCCCACGCGCAATGCCGTGGCGTGCCGGTCACCGCCGACGGCATCGACGGATTGCTGGCGATGCCGAACTTCGCCGACATCAAGCTCGTCTTCGACGCGACTTCGGCAAGCGCGCACCGGACGAACTGGGACCGGCTCGCCGGTACCGGAGTCCGGGTGCTCGACCTGACCCCCGCGGCAATCGGACCGTACTGCGTGCCCGTGGTGAACATCGACGAGCACCTCGCGGCGTCGAACCTCAACATGGTCACCTGCGGTGGGCAGGCAACCGTGCCGATCGTGGCCGCGGTGGGCGCGGTCGGGTTCGTGTCCTATGCCGAGATCGTGTCCTCGATATCGTCGAGATCGGCCGGCCCGGGAACCCGCGCGAGCATCGACGAATTCACCGAAACCACAGCAGCGGCTCTGCAATCCGTCGGGGGAGCCCAACGCGCGCGAGCTTTGATCGTCCTCAATCCAGCCGAGCCGCCGGTGATGATGCGCAACACCGTCTACTGCCTCATCGAGGGCGATGTGGACCATGGGGCTATCGAGCGTTCGGTCCAGGCCATGGTGGACAAGGTCAGGGCCTACGTGCCGGGGTACCGGCTCAAGCAACGTGTGCAGTTCGAAACATTCACCGCCGCAACCCCGCTCGTCATACCCGAGGCCGGGAAGTTCATCGGAACCAAGGTCTCGGTGTTCCTGGAGGTCACCGGCGCCGCGCATTACCTGCCCGCTTACGCGGGCAACCTCGACATCATGACCTCGGCGGCCATGGCGACTGCCGAGCGGATTGCCGCCCATACGCCCCACACCGTGGGAGCGCGACCATGACCCACCGCCTCTACATCAGCGACGTCACCCTGCGCGATGGGATGCACGCGGTCCGCCACCAGTACACCGTCGAGCAGGTGCGGAGCATTGCGGCCGCTCTCGACGCCGCCGGGGTGGACTCCATCGAGGTAGCCCATGGTGACGGACTGGCCGGCTCAACGTGTAACTACGGCTTCGGCGCCCACACCGATCTGGAGTGGATCGAAGCGGTGGCGGCCGTGGTGGTGCGCGCCAAGGTCGCCACACTGTTGCTGCCCGGGATCGGCACCGTTCGCAACCTGAAGGACGCCCACCGCGCAGGTGCGACCGTCGTGCGGGTAGCCACCCACTGCACCGAAGCCGATATCTCCGCCGAGCACATTGGGGCGGCAAGGGAACTCGGTATGGACGCGGTCGGATTCCTGATGATGAGCCACCTGACGACTCCCGACGGACTGGCCGGGCAGGCCAAACTGATGGAAGGCTACGGCGCAGGCTGCGTCTACGTCGTCGACTCCGGCGGAGCGATGCTCATGAGCGATATCGCCGACCGTGTTGATGCGCTGCGCCAAACTCTGCTTCCCACCACAGAGATCGGCATACACGCCCACCACAACCTGTCGCTGGGGGTGGCGAACTCCGTCGTCGCGGTGGAGCGGGGCGCACATCGCGTCGACGCCTCGCTGACCGGGATGGGCGCCGGCGCGGGGAACGCTCCCCTCGAGGTGTTCATCGCCGTCGCCGACCGGATGGGCATGGATCACGGCTGCGACTTACACGGCCTGCAGGACGCCGCCGACGACCTGGTCCGGCCCTTACAAGACAGACCCGTGCGTGTCGACAGAGAAACCCTGACTCTCGGCTACGCCGGGGTGTACTCCAGCTTCCTGCGGCACGCCGAAATGGTGGCCGCCCGCTACCAAACCGACGCTCGTGCGCTGCTGGAGGAGGCAGGCCGACGCGGCATGATCGGTGGCCAGGAGGACATGCTCGTCGACATCGCGTTGGACCTGTCGGGCGCCGGCCTTCCCTGATCCGGACAACGTCCCCGCCGGCCTCCGGTGAGGTACATAGATTTCACAAATGTTGGACCCACATCCCGCTCAGGTCCGGGTCGCAGGATCGTTGTCATGACGAAGATGCTGATTGACTCCGTGACTGCCGAGACTGTCCGGTCCACCAGTGCGCGGTCGAGCGTGGTGGCCGATGCTGCCCGCCGCGGCGTCCCGGTCCTTGACGTCGTGGTTCCCGTCTACAACGAACAGGCGGCGCTGTCGGGTTCGGTGCACAGGCTGCACCGCTACCTGGCCGAGACGTTGCCCTATCGGGTTCGAATCACCATTGCCGACAACGCCAGCATCGACGACACACCGCGCATCGCCGCGCAGCTCGCCGAGGAGCTCGACGGCGTGCGGGTGGTCCGGTTAGAGCAGAAGGGCCGCGGCCGCGCATTGAACGCCGTCTGGTCGAACTCGGACGCTCCGGTGTTGGCGTACATGGACGTCGACCTGTCCACCGACCTGGCAGCGCTGGCACCCTTGGTGGCTCCGCTGATTTCCGGTCACTCCGACTTGGCGATCGGTACCCGGCTGGCCCGCACGTCCCGGGTGGTGCGAGGAGCTAAACGCGAGGTGATCTCCCGCTGCTACAACTTGATCCTCAAGACGACGATGTCGGCGAAGTTCTCCGATGCCCAATGCGGCTTCAAGGCAATCCGCGCTGATGTGGCACGACGGTTACTGCCCCTGGTCGCCGACACGGGGTGGTTCTTCGACACCGAATTGCTGGTGCTGGCCGAGCGATCGGGTCTGCGCATCCACGAAGTGCCGGTCGACTGGGTCGACGACCCCGACAGCCGGGTCGACATCGTCGCGACGGCGACCGCCGACCTCAAGGGCATCGCAAGGATGCGGAAGGGATTCGCCCTGGGTCGCATTCCCGTCGACGAGGTGGTCGCGGACCTGCATACCGGCAGGGCGTCGATCGCTTCGCCGCGGAGCAGGGTGCGCCAGCTAGCGGTTTTCGGTGCGATCGGTGTCGTCAGCACCCTGGCGTATCTGGCGATCTTCAGCGCGCTGCACGTCGTACTGGGTTCGCAGGCGGCCAACTTCCTGGCGCTGCTGGTCACAGCTATCGGCAACACCGCCGCCAATCGGAGGTTCACCTTCGGCATCCGCGGCCAAGCGAGCCGGGTCCGCCATCACGGTGAAGGTCTGCTGGTCTTCGGCATGGCGTTGCTCATCACCAGCGGGTCGCTGGCTAGTGTTCACACGCTGGTCCACCCAACCCCGCATTGGCTGGAGCTGGGTGTGCTTGTCACGGCCAACCTGGTCGCCACGGTGCTGCGCTTCATCGCGCTGCGCTCCTGGGTGTTTCACCCGAACCGCTGACCCACCCCCGGCGCCACCAACACCGAAGAGAGACTGATGACCACCGCAGCAGACACCACTGAGCTGGGCGCGGACGCTGTGCCCCCCGACGCACCGGACCCGCGCTGGGCCCGGCCTGGTCTGATCGCACTGCTGCTGGCAACCGCCATCTGCTGGACCATCGGGCTGGATCGCAATGGCTGGGGCAATTCCTTCTACGCGGCCGCCGTGCAGGCGGGTACCCAAAGCTGGAAGGCGTTCCTGTTCGGCTCGTCGGACGCCGGTAACTCGATCACGGTCGACAAACCACCCGCGTCGCTGTGGGTGATGGAAATCAGCACCCGGCTGTTCGGCATGAACTCCTGGGCGCTGCAAATTCCGCAGGTACTGCTGGGCGTGGCCTCGGTCGCACTGGTATATGCGACGGTGCGACGAACTTTCGGCCCGGGCGCGGGCCTGCTCTCCGGTGCGCTGTTGGCGCTGACGCCGGTGGCCACGTTGATGTTCCGCTATGACAACCCCGACGCGCTGCTGGTGTTCCTGATGGTTGCCGCTGTGTGGGCTCTGTTCCGCGGCATCGGAAGTGGGCGCACTCGCTGGATCGTGTTGTGCGGCATATTGATCGGCTTCGGATTTCTGACCAAGCAGCTGCAGGTCATGCTGATCACACCCGGTCTGGCCATTGCCTACCTCGTCGCTGCGCCGCCGCGGTTGCGGACGAGATTCCTCCAACTGCTCGCCGGACTGGCCGCGGCTATCGTGGCGGCCGGCTGGTGGGTCGCGCTGGTCGAGTTCTGGCCGAAGTCCGATCGTCCGTACATCGGCGGCTCCACGAACAACAGTTTCCTGCAACTCACGCTGGGCTACAACGGCCTCGGCCGCATCCTCGGCGGCGGTGCCGGTGGCGGTGGCGGGCTTCCTTCCGGTGGCGGGCACGGGGGGCCGAGTGGGCCCGGTGGTCCGATGTTCGGACAGGCCGGCATCGCCCGGTTGTTCACCACGGAGTCCAGTACGCAGATCTCCTGGCTGCTGCCCGCCGCGTTGGTGCTGATCGTCGCGGGGCTCGTACTGTGCGGACGTGCGGCCAGGACCGACCTGAAACGCGCCTCCTACATCGCCTGGGGCGGCTGGCTGCTCGTCACCGCCCTGGTATTCAGCTACATGTCGGGGATCTTCCACGACTACTACACCGTGGCGCTGGCGCCCGCGGTCGCGGCGGTGGTTGGCACCGGTGCGACACACCTGTGGCAGAACCGCGAAAAGCGCTGGATTACTGCGGTGTTGGCCTTCGTCGTCGCACTGACCGCGGCCTGGGCCTGGGTTCTGCTGAGTAAGGCGCCCGAGTTCCTGCCATGGTTGCGCTGGGTTGTCGTGGCGGCGGGGACCCTGGCCGTCGTCATGTTGCTCACGTCGTTGATTCGACCCGGCCTGACCGTCGCGACTCGCGACCTCAAGGTGTGGGCGGCGGGACTGGCCGTGGTTGCTGCCCTGGCCGGGCCGCTGGCCTACTGCATCCAAACCGTGAGCTCGGCGCACAGCGGCCCGATTGTTACCGCTGGGCCGCAGTCGAAGCACGGTGGCATGCCCGGCATGCCGGGGACCGGTTCAGGGGACCCGGGTGCGCCGGGCGACACCTCGGGTGGCGCCCCGTGGGGTCCCGCCGGCGGCGGCGCGTCCAACCAAATGACGGCGCTCCTATTGGCCAATGCCAACGACTACACGTGGGTCGGCGCAACCAGCGGATCGATGGGGGCCTCGGATTACCAACTTGCAACTGGTCATTCGGTGATGCCGATCGGTGGATTCGGTGGCGCAGATCCGGCTCCGACGCTGAAGGAGTTTCAGGGCTATGTCAACGATGGGCGGGTGCACTACTACTACGAGGCCTCCCGCCCCGGGATGCCTTCTCCCGGTGGTGACTCCGGGTCGCAGTCGGAGTCTGACAAGATCCGGGATTGGGTCAAGCAGCACTACACCCCAACGACGGTGGACGGCGTCACGGTGTACGACCTGACCGTACCCGCGCACTGAGCTGCAACGCGCTGTGGCCCAGCCGAGTTCGGGTGGGCCACCGGCGCGTTTCGAGAGGCCGGTGCTCGGAAGGCAATTGCGTGCAGACGAATGCGGCGCGCGGATCCAGAGATCCGCGCGCCGCATTTGGCTCGTCAGTCGGTTACAGCGGCGGTGGCAGGGGGACGCCGAGGACGTTGGGTCCGCCGAGTCCGATGCCCGGACCGCGCGGTGGTGGTGGCACAGCCGGTCCACCACACGGAAGCAATGGCAGGCACAGTCCGGGCGCGCCGGGGCCCGGCGGTGGTGGCGGCATGGCCGCGGCGGTCCCTGATCCGAATCCGATTGCCGCGATGGTCAATCCGGTACACACGGCTGCCGATCCGACGAGCGAACGGGTGGTGATGTGTGGCTTCTTCATCGAGTCACTCTCCTGTAGTAGGGATTGTCTAGGTGACGTAGTCGAGGTTATGACCCAAAGATGGGTGGCGGCTTTCGTCCAGTGAGGAGTTCGATAGCATTCCTGGACAACGCCTTTCATCTCACGCGCCCGCGCCGCCGCCGATGCCGGGGCGATCGGTGTTAGTCGACAGGCACGTCGAGGATCGGGCGCTGGACGCCGGCGCCGGGTCCGTCGAAATGCCACCACTCACCGGAGTAGACCGCCAAGCCGCCGTCGGCCATCGCATTGCGCAGCCGGGCACGGTTGGCCTGGGCGGCGGCGCTGACCCCGTCGGTGGCATAAGCCTGGGCGCGGGCCGAGAAGTCGTCGAAGTCGGTGCCCATGTCGACCAGCTGGCCGCGTTCGGCGATGGTCACGTCGACCGAACGTCCCGCCTCGTGGCTGCGCGCGTACTGTCCGGGTTTGGCCACCCACGCCGGATTGGGTACCGCGTCGAACATCCGCACCTGGACATCGTGCGGGCGGTAGCAATCCCAGAACACCAACACGTCACCCTGGGCCCGTAGGTCGGCCGCCGCTGTCGCCAGGCCCGGAGCCATCGACTCGTGCACCAGGCAGCGCGCATCAGCGGGATAGAGCGGGACTCCGACGAAGTTGTGGGGTGTTGCGTAGCGCAAGTCGATGACCGCGTCGGGAACCACCGTCCGCACATCGACGAAACCGGCCGCGGCGGCCTGTGGGCTGACCGGCGGAACGTCACCGGGGGCCGCTCCGGCCGGCGCGGCCACTGCGACCGCAGCCCAGATCACCGCCGCGAGGGCTGGCACGCCGCGACCAACATTCACCTCAGGACGCGTCGGTCTCATGCGGGCTAACGATGCGCTGATGCGCGGTCAGCAGCAAGTTGTCATAGGCCGCACGTGCTGGCGATGTCTCGGACTGGGACAGGCCGATGAAGTCGGCGACCACCTGGTCGGCGAGCAGCCGAAGCTTGATATTGCCCTCCTGGGAACGCCACCGCAGCAGGTCGAACGCCGCCTGCGAGTCGATGCCGTAGACGACCATCAACATTCCTTTGGCCTGTTCGATGGTCGCCCTGTTCTCGGCGATCTCGGCGATCGCCGCTTGGAGCTGTCTCTGCTGGTTGTGTTCGGTGGGGCTGACGTCGACATAGAAGCCGTGGGTGCCGATCACCGCACCGGACTCGTCCTGCAACTTGTCGGCCACCACGATCACGTGGTGGATCCGGCCGGCGGTATCGATGATGCGATGCCGAGTGCTGAATGCCTGATGGTGACCGCGGACGTCATCCAGCGTGGTCGCGACCTGTTGATAGTCGTCGGGATGTTTGTGTGACAGCACCAACTCGGTGGTCGGGGACACGGTGCCGGGTTCGTAGCCGTGCATGGCCTGGACCTCGGCCGACCATTCCCAGCGTTCGTCGTCGAAGAAGAATCGAAACCAGCCGACCTGCTCCGGGCGCACGTTCGCCTCGTCGCCGTTGGTCCCCGCCGGATCATCTTCCGAAACCATCGACACCCCTAGCCCCGACAACTCTTCACTTGTCCTGCAGTTATACAAAACGCCGCGTGGATTGGGAGGCCGAAGAGCGCCATCAAGGCAGAACCGATGGCCATCCCAGGTTCTGCGGGGCAGACATGTTCTACCCCGTCCGCCACCGCGTTCTCACGCTAATCCGCCGGAATTGGTGAGCGCGACGAATGCCCTGAAACTGCGGTGACAAAAGTGACGGATGTAACAAACTGAGTTCAGCGTCGAAAACACCTGTACAGGGTGTTCACGGGTCAGTCAGGGCCCCCGGGGACACCGTCCGGCAGAACCTGCGGAGGGACACGACGGTGAAGATCATGATGAGCGCACCCGTCCACACCGGGACGTGGGCGCGTCGCGTCGCCCTGGGGCTCGGCGCACTGGGCATCTCGACGGCAATTCTGGCGGCACCCGCGGCGTGGGCCGACCCGGCTGATCCGGCCGACCCGGCGGTGCCGATCCCAGCCGATACCAACAACCAGGTGAGCGCTGCCGGGTCCGCGGTCGCACCGACCCCCGTTCAACACCTGTCCAGCCCGGACAATCCGCCCCCGGGCACCACCGCCGTCAGCACCGACCCCTCGCCGCAGGGCCGGTTGAGCTATCTGCGCGACCTATTGCACGCCATGCGCACCCAGGAAGTGTCCGGCAGCGACGCGCTGTTGTTGCTCACCCAGCGTCCGCTCGATGCCAATGCGGCCCCGCCACCCGGGATGCCGGCGGGCCCGTCCGGACCGGTCGGCTCGTCGGCGGTGCCGCCCGCGGCCGATGCGAGCGTGCCTGCGCCAGGCTAGGCCGGATCCACCGCGTCGACAGCGGCATCGAGGCCAGGTTGGGTGTTAATGAGTTTTCGAGAGGGTGAACTGGTTGACGTCGATGTAGCCGATACGGAACATCTTGGCGCAGCCAGTCAGGTACTTCATGTATCGGTCGTAGACCTCTTCGGACTGGATCGCGACAGCCTGGTCCCGCGCAGCCGCCAACGAGGCCGCCCACATATCCAGTGTGCGCGCGTAATGCGCTTGCAGGGATTGGACCCGACCGACGGTGAAACCGGCTGCGCCCGAACGTTCTTCGACCATGGGAATCGACGGCAGTCGGCCGCCCGGGAAGATCTCGGTCACCATGAACTTGACGAATCGGGCGAACTCGAACGACAAGGGTATGCCGCGTTCGATCATCTCCTTGGGATGCAACCCGGTGATGGTGTGCAGCAGCATGACGCCGTCGTCGGGCAGTATCTCGAAGGACCTGGCGAAGAACTCGTCGTAGCGTTCGTGTCCGAAGTGCTCGAAGGCGCCGATCGACACAATGCGGTCGACGGGTTCGTCGAACTGCTCCCAGCCCTCCAGCAGGACGCGTTTGGTGCGGGCGCTGTGGGTGGCGTCGAACAAGTGTTGGACGTGTGCGGCCTGGTTCTTGCTCAGGGTCAGTCCGACGACGTTGACGTCGTAGGACTGCAGCGCCCGCATCATCGTCGCGCCCCAGCCGCAGCCGACATCGAGCAGCGTCATGCCGGGGCGCAGGCCCAATTTGCCCAGCGCCAGGTCGATCTTGGCGATCTGCGCCTGTTCCAGCGTCATGTCGTCGCGTTCGAAGTAGGCGCAGCTGTAGGTCTGAGTGGGATCGAGGAACAGCCGGAAGAAGTCGTCGGACAGGTCGTAGTGGGCCTGCACGTCCGCGAAATGAGGGGTGAGGTTGCCGTCCGGCGGCTCGTTGCTCATGAATCAGCTAATCACGTATCGGCGGGGACGCCTACCACAACTTCGTTGCGCCGCAGGAACGGAACCGTCCAGGGCGGATCGTAGAACCAGGACAGTGGATCGCCGACCGGCTCGATACCGTTGCGGTACAACGTCTCCAGGAGTTGGCGAGTGCGTTCGGCGACCGCGTCAGGGTTGATCGAGCCGGTGAACCGCAGCACCGCCATGGTCTCGCCAGGCACTTGCACCAAGCGGACCCGGTCATCGTTCGGGGTGGGTAAATCGTCCAGCGTGTACTTCGACGGCATGAAGAACCGAATGACCCACTCCCCGGACGGGCCTCGCTGGGTTGCCACCGGCGCTGTCATCGCGATCTTCTCGCTGGGCTGCGCGGCCACCGGTGCGGTCATCGCGATCTTGGTCTTGGCAGAGTTCGCGCCGAAAATATAGCGAGCCAGTCGGCGGAAACCCTCGTTGCGAGCTGACTCCTCGTCGGTCGAGACCGCGGTTTCGGCAGCGATACGCGGTCCATATCGCCGGATCTCGACGCCATCGAAGTCCCGCTCGACGCTGAAATGGGGCTCTTCGGTGCCGAGGCGAATTCCGATGATCGTGCCGCCGGCCGCCGCGATCTGTGCCATGGCACTGGCAATCTTGTTCAACATCACGCGCTCCTTCGCTCTCCAGTCAACCCGTGCACTCTCGTATTGTCCGGCGATCGCGGTGATGAGTTTCTGACGCTGAGGGGGCGACGGATTCGCCCTGCCGGCCGCTGATCCACCCGCTCCGTATATCGTCCGGTCATGAGCCGGGTTTCGATCATCACAGGTGGCGCTGGTGGCATGGGTCAGGCCACTGCGGCGATCGTCGGTCAGGACCACACGCTGGTGCTTTGTGACGTCAGACAGGATCGTCTGGATGCGGCGTCGGCTGCGCTGAGCGATCTCGGGATCACGGCCACAGCGGTCAACTGCGATGTCACCGACCGCGACGCCGTCGGCCGGCTGTTCGAGACGGCGTCGGCCATCGGGCCGATCTCCTCGGTAATCCACACCGCCGGGGTCAGCCCGAGCATGGGCACTGCCGACTACGTGATGATCACCAACGCGATCGGCACACTCAACGTCAACGAGGTGTTCTTCGCGTCGGCGGGGGACGGCGCCGCGATCGTCAACGTCGCGTCGATGGCCTCGTACATGCTGCCTGACGAACTCGTTCCGACACAGCATTTCGATCTCGCCTTCACCGACGAGGAGCGGTTCCTCGCCGAGATGCTGGCGGCGTGCGACATCGCGGGGGAGGAGATGCGCGCCGGGCTGGCCTACAGCATCAGCAAGACGTTCGTGCGGTGGTACAGCTCGTCGCAGGCCGAACGGTTCAACGGCCGCGGTCTGCGCATCGTCTCGGTCTCCCCGGGGTCCGTCGACACCGAGATGGGCCTGTTGGAAGCAGACGCCGGTGCCGGTGCAATGGTGGCCAACGCGGCGGTACCGCGCTGGGGTACGGCGCAGGAGATGGCAGAGCTGTTCGCCTTCTGCGCCAGTGACCGTGCGGGATATCTCACCGGAACCGACATCCTCAACGACGGCGGCGTGATCGCCTCGATGCGGGAACGGGCTCGGCATACGTAGCCAGCGATCGCCGATCGCGGTTCTCGGTAGACCTGTCGTCGCCTGGCACGCACATCACATCATCGACTCAAGACCTTCGCGTATTGGGTGGAGTCGATGACGTCGGCCTCGATGGGCAGCACCTTGTTCAGCAGAATTCGGTTGACCTCCGGGTCGGCGTCGGTGACGCAGTCCGCCAGGACGATTAGCCGATAGTCGAGGTCCGCGGCCGCTTCAGCTGTCGAGGTCACGACGCCGCTGGTGGCTATGCCTGCTAACACCAAGGTATCGATGTTCTTGGTACGCAACAGATTCTGAAGGGCTGGGGCGCTGAATGCGCCCACTTCGTGCTTGACGATGACGGGTTCGTCCCCGGCGGGAGCGATGTGGGCGTCCAGGCGGGATTCGGGACTTCCCTCGAGCATTCTTCCGGTACCGGGGATGCCGGCGAAGGTCTTGTTGTGTGGCGACACTTCGGGATAACCCGGGGCGAAGGCGGTCGCGACGAAGATGACGCTGACGCCGGCGCGTCGGCTGGCGCCTTCGGCGGCGGCGGTGTGCATCAACGTTGCTTGGGCGGTTTGGCCAGCCATACCGATGACGGCTTGTTGCATGTCCATCACCAGCAGCGCGGTGCGCCTCGGGTCCAGGGGTGACGCTGGGCGGTGCGGGGCGTCGAGAGCGCTGTGCACCGCGGTGGTGTTGGGCGGTGCCGACGGCGTGGGAGCGTGACCGCAGCACGTCACGATCGCCGCCACCGTCACGCACGCGATCCCCTGAGTTAGAGCTCTTTTCGGCATTCTCATGGTGTCAGTTCTGTCCGGGGCCAGGGGCGACTGGCCGTGGCTCTGCTGGAAACAGGCCGCTCAGGTCGGCGACGTCGATGACGGCGGCGTGCCGGGGAAAGACGACGTCGGTGAGGAAGTCGTGGACGGTCGGGTTGTGGTCTGCGGCGGCATCGTTGAGAACGATGATCTCGTAGTCGAGGTCCATCGCCTCGCGCACCGTACTCAGCACGACGCCGCTGGTGCTGATGCCAGCCAAGATGAGCGTGGTGATCGAGCGGGCTCTGAGTCGATGGTCGAGGTCGGTGGTGCTGAAGGCTCCAACGCGGGTTTTCCGGACGGTGATGTCTTCTGGCTGTGGGCTGAGCTGCCGGTGAATCTGCGTGGCCGCGGCGTCGGCGTGCAGCTCGGCGCGGCGATCCGGCGTTGCGGCGCGCGCCATGATGCTCAGGGGTGGAATCGCATCGAACTCGTCGTCGTCGAATCCCATTCGGACCCAGGCGATGTGCCCGCCACGCGTGCGGACGCCGAGGACGGCGGCCTCGACGTTGTCGAGCAAGGCGGGGGCGGTGGGGAGGCGGTCGAGGAAGCCGCTCTGGTAGTCCATGACGAGCAGCGCGGTGCGAAGCGGATCGAGGTGGTCGGTCACGCGGTAACCCTTCTCTGGTTGTGGTGGGATGTCGGCAGCCGGCTTGGTGGTGCGCGTCAGCGAGCGGTCGAGCACGTTGATCAGGAGGAACGCGATGCTGACAACGATGAGAAACGTTGCAAGGCGGTGCATTCCGACGGTGTCGGCGCGTTGGTCGTAGTAGCCGGCTTGGGCGGCGGAGGCGATGATGGCTCCGAGATAGCCAAAGGTTCGTAGCAGGCCGGCGCAGGCCCCGATGTCGTCGGGAGTGGCCTGTCGGTAGACGGCATTCTGCAGCGCGATGCTGTTCAAACCCTGCGGGATGCCGAAGATCAGCATGACCACGACGAGTATCCACACTGGGCTGGCGGGGTGCAGCAGCAGAAGCAGCACACACGCGACGACCTGCCCGAGGGCAGCGAAGACGAGTTTGGCGCGGATCTGCTCGCGGCGTCCGGTGAGGGCGGAGATGACGATGCCGGTGGCGAACACGGGCAGCGTCACCAGGCCCGCCTGGCTGGCGGTCAGGCCGCGTCCCTCCTGCAGCCATTGGGTGATGCCATAGAGAAAGCTGTAGGACACGACATAGGCCAGCAGTGTTCGGCCGTAGGTGAGCATGAGCGGCACGTTGCCGCCCAGTACCCGTATGTCGATGAAAGGGTCGTGGTGGCGGAGTTCGCGGGCCACGAAACCGGCTGCGGCGATGCTGCAGATGACAAGCAGATACCAGGAGCTGACGTGTGGGCTCATCAAGAAGAGCAGCAGTGCGATCAGCGTGCCGGCGAACAAGACCATGCCAGCGACGTCGAGTTTGAGATCGTCAGTGACGCCGCCACGCTGGCCACGAGGTTCGTCTTTGGGCAAGCGTCGCCACCCGAGGATGAAGGCCACCGCAGCGAAGGGGACGTTGACGGCCAAGGTTGTGCGCCAGCCGCCCAGTCCGATCAGCAGCCCGCCCAGTGCGGGACCGATCACGGCGATGGTCTGAGTGGAGATTGCCAGGATGGTCAGCACTACGGCGGGGCTGTCTTTGCCCGTACGGCCCGCTTCGTCGTGGATCAATCGCATGGCGGCGGGGTAACCCGCGCAGGTGCCGAACCCAAGGATGACTCGGGCCACGATCAGCACCGTCAAGTTTGGTGCCACGGTGCCGATGACACCGGCAAGGCCGACTAGGGCTGTCGCTGGAAGGAACAGACGTCGCGGTCCGAAGGTATCGATCAGACGACCGACGACCGGCTGACCCACCGCGGTGGCCAGATACAGGGCTGAGATCAACCACGCCGTCGCCGCCGGCGGCTCACCAAGGGCCACCCCGATCGGCACCAGCGCAACGGACACGATGGTGGAGTTGATCGGGTTCAACACCGCGCCAGACACCAAGGGCGCGATCAACGTGCGGTTGAATCCATCATCGGGGCCCACCCACCGGCGAACCCGAACGGCCATCGACCGTCGTTCGTCGGTGTCGGGGACGGAGTCGCCGTCCTCACGGTTGGGTTCTGCTGTCATGGCTCTGGGGACCCCGTCTGGGTCGATCGGTCGGCCGTTGGTGTCGCATGGGTACGCACCGACTGGCAGAAGCCACCAGAGCCAGCTGTCGAGAGGCCGTCCACAGCCACGACCATCACCGGCGGCGGCAACAACAGGCTTGCGACCCGCAACATCCCTAGCGCACCTCCTTGTCCCCGGTCCCAATTCGCGTGATCCACATGGGAACACCTCGGGGTCGAAAGTTCTTCTCAGAAATCACCGTTACCGGATGCGTGCGTGGCGCGTGGCGCGTGGCGGCTTCGGAGGCGTGCGTCCCTTCGCCGGTGACGCGACAATGAACAACCTAGAATGCGCAATTTAGATTGTCAATTGACATGACAAGGATGGGCTCGACGCGCAGGTGCGCGCGATGTGCTGGGGGATCTCGAATCACCCAGGTTTGACAGTGATAATTGCGCAATTTAAGTTGTTGGTATGACGCGGCGTCCCGACCCGAATGAGATAGGTGCGCTGTTGTATCGGAACATTGCCCTGATCGCGAGCCGGGTAAAGCGGCTCCAGGCTCCTGGTCAGCTCAGCTTGCCCGAACGCGCTGCGCTCTCACGTCTGGATCGGGGCGGCCCAACCTCGGCGGCCGAGCTGGCACGTGTCGAGCAGATCAGTCCGCAGGCGATGAGGGTCACACTCGGCGCTCTGGAATCGCAGGGCCTGGTGCAGCGTCAACCTGATCCGCAAGACGGTCGGCGCATCGTCATGTCACTGACGCCCTCCGGTGTGAAGCTGGTGCGGCACAAGCGGGACGCGCGAACGCGGCTGTTTGCGCAGGTTCTCACCGAGGAGTTCACCGACGCCGAGTTACGCATCCTCGCGCGGGCAGCACCGCTCATCGCTCGTCTGGGAGACCGACTCTGATGGCCGAGGCGACCAACCGCGATGTGAGGACACGCCCTAGGGGCGAGTCAGTTTCGCGTACCGCGCGCGGTGCTCATCGGTGGAACCGAACTCGTACTGCAGCGCGGTGAGCCGCTTGAAGTAGTGGCCGATCGCCAGTTCCTCGGTCATGCCCATGCCGCCGTGTAACTGGACGGCGTTCTGGCCAAGGAATCGGGCAGCTCGCCCGATGGTCGCCTTGGCCGCTGAGACCGCGCGGGCCCGGGCGTGCGGCTCGGCGTCGAGGTTCAGCACCGCGAGATAGACTGCGGCGACGGCCTGCTCGACCTCCATGTACATGTCGACCATGCGATGCTGCAGAACCTGGAAGTGCCCAATCGGCTGACCGAATTGCTGTCGCTGTTTGCAGTATTCGACGGTGTCAGACAGCACCTTTCGCATCGCGCCGACCGCCTCCGCGCACACCGCGGCCGCGCCTTCGTCACGGGCCTGCGCCAGCGACGGCGCCACCTCCTCGGCGAGCAGTGCGTCGGCGGGAAGGCGCAGTTGGCTGATCGTCAGGTCGGCGGCACGCCGATCATCGATGGTGCGGTAGCTGTGAGCCTCCACGCCTGCCGGTGGTGCGGCCGGGTCGAACTCGGTGAGGAACAGCGAAACCCCCTGGCGGTCCTTGGGTTCACCCGATGTGCGTGCGGTGATCAGCAGATGGGTGGCTAGCGGTGCGCTGGTGACGACGATCTTCTCGCCGGTGAGCACCCACTCCGAGCCGTCGTGGACCGCCTTCGTCGACACCGAGTGGTCGGCGGCGTCGGGCTCGGTGCTTGCCACGGCGACGATGGCGCTGCCTTCTGCGATCCGTTCCAGCAGCGTCGCGGCGGCTGGGTGGCCGGATCGCTGCAGCAGGCCGCCGGCGACCACGACCGTGTCGATGAAGGGCTCGATCGCCAGCGCACGCCCGAGCTCTTCGGCGATCACCATGATTTCGACGGGGCCCCCACCGATTCCGCCGACAGACTCCGGGAAGGCCGCCCCGAGGATGCCCAGCTCGTCGGCAAGGCCGCGCCAGATATCGGGCTGCCAGCCCAACCCGAGCTTGGCCGCGGTGCGACTCTTCTCGAGGTCGTAGCGGGTGGCCAGAAACTTGCTCAGGCCGTCGCGCAGCAGCTCTTGTTCTTTGTTCAGGTTGAAGTCCATTACAGCCCCAATGTCGCCTTGGCCAGGATGTTGCGCTGAATCTCGTTGCTGCCGGCGTAGATCGAGCCGGCCCGGTCGTTGAAGTAGCGCAGCGCCGCCACCGCCTGCCATGGCTGACCGCTGACGTAGCCGTCCGCCGGGGGTTCGAAGTCCGAGACTGGGCCGCCGGGCCGGGTGGCGTGCGGCTGATACGCCCGCCCGCGCGGGCCGGCGGCCTCCATGGCGAGTTCGGTGATGGCCTGCGAGAGTTCGGTGGACAGGATCTTCAGCATCGACGACGCGGCACCGGGATTGCGGCCCTCGGCAACTGTTGTCAGGACGCGGTATTCGAGGATCTCGAGCACTTCTGCTCGGATGCGGATGTCGGCGAGTTTTGCTGCGAACGCCGGATCGTCGATCAGCGCGCCGCCGGCCGGGCCCGGTTGTTCGGTCGCCTCGGTGGCGATCGCGCCGGCCATGGCCTGCAGCGCGGGTGCGGCTGCGCCGCCGCCTCGTTCGAACTCCAGCAAGTATTTGGCCACCGTCCAGCCGTCGTCGATCTTGCCGATCACATTCGACTTGGGTACCCGCACGGCGTCGAAGAAGATCTGATTCTGCACTTTCTCGCCGGAGGTCATTACCAGGGGCCGGATCTCGATACCCGGTGTGCTCATGTCGATGAGCACGAACGTGATGCCCTGCTGTTTCTTGGCCGAGCGTGACGTACGCACCAGCGCGAAGATCCAGTTGGCCTCTCCTGCGTGGGTGGTCCAGATCTTGCTGCCGGTGCAGATCAGGTCGTCACCGTCGTCGCTCGCCGCCATCGTCAGCGCGGCCAGGTCCGAGCCCGCCTCCGGTTCGGAGTAACCCTGGCAGAAGAACACTTCACCGGTCAGGATGCGCGGCAGGAAGTAATCCTTCTGTTCAGTGGTGCCGTAGGCGATGATCGCGTGGGCGACCATCCGGATGCCCATCGGCGACAACGACGGCGCCCCGGCCAGCGTCGATTCGCGGCTGAAGATGTAGTGCTGGGTCAGTGTCCAGTCACAGCCACCGTGCTCGACTGGCCAGGCGGGGGCGGCCCAGCCGCGGTCGTGCAGGATTGCCTGCCACGCCATGCTGGCCTCGTGGTCGGCGTACACGCTGGTCATCAGCCGGCCCGCTTGCCGCAGATCGGGGGTGAGTTTCTCGTCCAGGAACGCCCGCACCTCGTCACGGAACTCGAGATCTTTCGCCGACCACGACAGGTCCATCTGCTGTCCCCTTATCTGCGCACGGCCGTTTTCAGAAGTAACCGTATCCGGCCGGCCCTGGCGGGCCTGCCGAGGGTGCCGTCTGGACCAATTCTGCGCGGTCGGGTTTGAGGATCCAAGCACCGGGGAATAGTGCTGGGGGCCGCCGCGGGCGGCCCCCCAAACGTGACACTGAGAGGCCCGGTCCCTGGACAAGGGGCCGGGCCTTTCGTCTGCCCGGGTCAGGTGGCCGTATCTTCCGAATTGGACTCATGAAAGGTCCTGATCTGCAGTCGTCGAACGCCGACCTGCCCGACGCATCGGAGGCCGTTGACCATCAATGACTCGCGCGACAGTTGTCTTGACCTTGTGGTCGACGACGTCACCACATTGCTCGACCGCGCCCCCGGCCGGGTGGTCGTCGGCATCACCGGGCCGCCCGGGGCGGGCAAGTCGACGATGGCGCTGGCGATGGTGGCGTCCTTCGGCGGCGCGGCGTATCTACCGATGGACGGCTTCCACTTGTCCAACGCCGCACTGGACCGGCTGGGTTGCCGCGATCGCAAAGGTGCGATCGACACTTTCGACGCCGCGGGCTACCTGGCCACCCTCGTGCGGGTGGCGGGGGAGTTCGGCCGCCGCGATGTGTACGTGCCAGCTTTCGACCGGCGCCTGGATGAACCGATCGCCGCCGGCCATATCGTGCCTGCCGCCAGTCGGCTGGTGATCACCGAGGGCAATTACTTGGGTGTGCCCGACGGCGACTGGGCCGCGGTGCGTCCGCTGCTGAACCGACTGTACTACGTCGACTGCTCCCCGCAGGTACGGCGGGAACGGTTGGTAGTGCGGCACATTGACGGGGGACGGACGTCGGAGGAGGCGCAAGCCTGGGTCAACGAGGTCGACGAGCTGAACGCGCGGCTGATCGCCACGACCAGACAGTTCTGCGATCGGGTGGTCGACCGCTGCTGACGCGCCGAACGTAACGGCAGGGCGCGATTCGGCGCCGAGTTCCGCCCTGGCGTTGCGTTCGACGACTAACAGCAGCGCGCGGTCGGGTTGGTGTCGGCGTCGTGGTGGCGCAGGCGCCAGTACTGCGCCTCGGTGAGCACCGGCTCACCGGGGTGAGTGCGTGCCCGGTGTTCGACGTAGCGGCGGTAGTGGGAATCACCCATCAATGCGCCGATGTACCAACGGATTTGGCGTGCGGCGCGGGTAGCGCGTCCCATTGTTTCTGCACCTCCTTCTCTGCGGAGGTGGTGATCAGGCTGGACGGGCCGAAGATCTTCGACGGCACCGGCGTGTCCTCGCTGAGCTCACGGCCGCCGCCGCGGATCGCCCGCAGCGCCATGATCACACCGGCGAGGACGACGATGATCACCAAGACGGCGAACACGATCGACAACGTGCCCTGAATGAAGGTGTTGCGGATGACGGCGTGCAGCTGGTCGGCATTCTTGGCCGAGCCGAAGGTGGTCTTTCCGGCTTCCGTGGCGGCGCGGTACTGGAAGTGCTGCGTCCAGTAGCCGAGCTTGGGATCGCCGGAGAAGATCTTCTGCCACGACGCGGTGAGGGTGACCACCAGGTCCCACAGCAGCGGGATCCCAGGAATCCACGCCCATTTCAGCAGTCCCTTCTTGATCACCACGACGGTCACCACGGTCAGCGCGATCGCGGCCAGCAGCTGGTTGGCGATGCCGAACAGCGGGAAGAGCGTGTTGATGCCGCCGAGCGGATCGGTGACCCCCATCAGCAGGATCGAACCCCAGCCGGCGACCACGACCAGGCTGCAGATCCAGGCCCCAACCCGCCAGCTCGGATTGCGCAGCCGCTTGAGCGGACCACCGAGGTTGGCCAGGGCGTCAGAGAGCATGAATCGGGCGACCCGGGTGCCGGCGTCGACGGTGGTCAGGATGAACAGTGCCTCGAACATGATCGCGAAGTGGTACCAGAACGCCTTCAGTGAGGCACCGCCGAACACCTGATGCAGGACTTCGGACATGCCGAACGCCAACGTCGGCGCCCCGCCGGTGCGGGAGACGATCGTCTCCTCACCCACACTCGTGGCGGCCTCGGTGATCTCGGCCCCGGTGATCGGAGCGCCGGACAGGCCGAGGCTGTTGACATATTTGGCAGCCGTCTCGGCGGTGGCGCCGGTCTGGGCTGACGGCGCGTTGATCGCGAAGTACAAATGCTGGTTGAGGATCGCCGCGGTGATCAGTGCCATGATCGCGACGAACGACTCGGTGAGCATGCCGCCGTAGCCGATCAGCCGCATCTGGCTTTCCTTCTCCAGCAGCTTGGGTGTGGTGCCCGACGAGATCAGGGAGTGGAAGCCCGACAGTGCGCCGCAGGCGATGGTGATGAACAGGAACGGAAACAGCGAGCCGGCGAACACCGGGCCCGCACCGCTCTCGGCGAACTTCGAGATTGCCGGGGCCGCCATGATCGGCCGGGCGAGCAGGATGCCCACCGCCAGCAGCGCGATGGTGCCGACCTTCATGAACGTCGACAGATAGTCGCGTGGCGCCAACAACAACCACACCGGCAGCACCGAGGCGGCCAGCCCGTAGGCGATGATGCACCACGACAGGGTGACCTTGGACAGCGTGAACCAGTCTGTGCCCCAATCGGTTCCGGCGACCCAGCCGCCGCTGGCCACAGCAAGAAGTAGCAGGACGACACCGATCAGCGAGACCTCGGAGACCCGGCCAGGCCGCAGGAACCGCAGATACAGGCCCATGAAGATCGCGATCGGGATCGTCATCGCGATGGAGAACACACCCCACGGGCTTTCGGCCAGCGCACCCACCACGACCAGGGCCAGCACCGCCAGCAGGATGACCATGATGACCAGCACGGCCACGATGGCCGCGACACCGCCGATCGCGCCGAGTTCGTCGCGGGCCATCTGCCCCAGCGAGCGACCGCGTCTGCGGGTGGAGATCGACAGCACCAGGAAGTCCTGGACGCAGCCGGCGAAGACCGCGCCGATGATGATCCAGATCGTGCCGGGCAGGTAGCCCATCTGCATCGCCAGCACCGGCCCGACCAGCGGGCCGGCCCCGGCGATGGCGGCGAAGTGGTGACCGAACAACACTCGCCGGTCGGTGGGCATGTAGTCGGTGCCGTTCTCGAAAATCTCCGCCGGCGTGGCGTGCTCGTCGTGGGGACGGACCAGCTTCATCTCGATAAGCCGGGCGTAGAACCGGTAGCCGATGACGTATGTGCAGATCGCGGCGATGACGAACCAGACGGCGTTGACGGTCTCGCCACGGAAGAAGGCGATCACCGCCCATGCGACCGCCCCGAGGACGGCGACCGCGCCGAAGATCAGTTTGTGCCGGGTCGTGATCGGCGAGTGGTCGACGACGGCGACCGGCGGCAGATCCTTCTCGGTACGGATGTAGGTGACGTCGCCCCTGGTCTCCTCGATGTACTCCGACGGCGCGGCGGTCGGTGAAGCCACGTGTTCCTCCCTTGACGAGACGTATCTGGGCGAGCGCAGCGACGGGAACGTCCCGGTGCTTGGCTGTGGCTCTGATCCTGTCATCCGACCAGTGGCCCATGTCGCAAAGGGCCGCGAAACTCCGCGGGCTTCTCACCCGGGATGCCCACCCGGTTGGGGGATGTGACAGCGGGCCAGCTGCGTCACCGTGGTGGAACGACCCCGAGGAGGTTTGCGATGCCGCCCTGGCGACTGCGTGAATACCACGACGAGGACCTGGACCAGGCCATCCAAGTGTGGGACCAGAGCCGGGTGCCGGGGACGGGCGAGCCCGTCTTCACCGTCGCCGAAGTGATGGCGGCCGCGCGCTCCGGCCAGCCGGCGGTGGTGGCCGAGGTCGGCGATGAGGTCGTCGGCATGGCGGTGGCCCGGACTCAGGGCGAACGCGCCTGGATCCTGTTGGTGGCCCTGGGTTCGCGCTGGCGGCATCGCGGTATCGGTAGTGCCCTGCTCGGCGACCTGGAACGGCGGCTGCGTTCGCAGGGGGTTCGCCGGATCTGCGCGGTGTTGCCCGAAGGGGCTGCCGGCACGGCGGCAATGGAGAACTCGGGCTACACCCGCCGGGAAGGACTCGTCTACTTCGAGATGCTGGAGCATCTCGGACTCGACCAGGCCAACCTGCTCGATGAACTCGGCGGCCAACTGCTGCCGCCCGGCCTGCTCGGCGAGATGGCCGGCATGGAACTGGAGAAGCAGATCATCGAACGCCGCATCGTGGACCCGCTGGCGCATCCCGAGGTGGCCGAACGCTACGGCGTGCAGCCGCCCAAGGCGGTCATCCTGTTCGGGCCGCCGGGCACCGGCAAGACCAGCTTCGCCAAGGCGATCTCGTCACGGCTCGGCTGGCCGTTCGTGGAGTTGTTCCCGTCGCGGCTGGCGGCCACCGGCAACGGCGGCCTGGCGGCGTCGCTGCGCGAAGCTTTCGCCGAGCTCGCCGAGCTCGACGAGCTGGTGCTGTTCATCGACGAGGTGGAGGAGATCGCCACGGCCCGGTCCGGGGCCTCTACTGCCGAGCTCGGCGTCACCAACGAGCTGCTGAAACTCATTCCGGCGTTCCGGCAGAAGGACAGTCGGCTCCTGGTGTGTGCCACCAACGCCGTGCACTCACTGGACTCGGCGTTCCTGCGGCCCGGTCGGTTCGACTATGTGATCCCGGTCGGCCCGCCGGATCAGCCGGCCCGCCGGGCGGTGTGGCAGCGCTACCTCGGCAAGGCCTGCGTGTACGTCGACATCGACCGGCTGGTTGAGGCCTCGGCGTTGTTCACGCCGGCTGATATCGAGTTCGCGGCCCGCAAAGGATCCCAGGCCGCGTTCGAGCGGGAGGTGCGTCATGGCCGCGGCGAGCCGGCCACCACCGAGGATTACCTCAACGCGATCGGCGAGATCAGGCCGACGCTGACCGCCGACATGCTCGCCGAATTCGAGCGTGGCAAAGGCGAATTCGCGCGGGTCTGAGCACAGGCCGCCGCGGGGGACCACAGCGCCACACTTCTTAGTGTTACCACAAGTTTCTCTTATTTTTCTTAAAGTTGGGGTACGGTCACTTGTCGTAAGGACGCTGACAGCGCACGCGCAGTCGGAACGGAGGCGACAACGATGGCCGAGCTGGGTTCACACGCGGTGGTTTTGGGTGCCGGCATAGCGGGGCTGCTTGCCGCCAGGGTGCTCGCGGAGTTCTATGAGTCGGTCACCGTGATCGACCGCGACGGACTGCCCGATCGTGCGGAACAGCGCACGGGCGTGCCGCAGGGGCGACACCTGCACAGTCTCCTCGCCCGTGGCACCCAGGCGATCGGCGAGCTGTTTCCGGGGCTTCTTGGCGAACTTGGAGCGGCGGGGGCCGTCGTCGATGACGGCCACGACCTGTCGCGGCTCTATGTGCGCGTCGGAGAGTACGAGCTGAATCCCGCGGGCCGCCTGGCTGATCCGGGAGCACTGGCCACCTACCAGGCCAGCCGGCCGTTTCTGGAGTTCCATCTTCGCCGTCGCGTGAACGCGCTGGGCAACGTGAGCATCCTCGACCGGAACAACATCGTGGCTCCGGTTCTCGCGGGCAATGCTGTCACCGGCGTGCGAATCATCAACCGCGACAGCGGTACCGCCTCGACCGTGTCGGCCGCCCTGATTGTTGACGCAACCGGTCGTGCGGGGCGCACCGTGCGCTTTCTGGCGACACAGGGCCTCGGTGTTGTGCCGGAGGAAAGAGTTCCGCCAACCGGCGGATACTCCAGTCAGCTGCTGCGTATTCCGCCGGGGCGCATCGCGCAGCGGATGGCGTTCGTCAACCAAGGCAGTCGGGCCCCAGGAGCACTGCTGGTCGCCTATGAACACGACACCTGGATGTTGGCGGTCTCCTGTCCCGCTGAATGCGGCAATCCGCCAAACACATTCGCGGAAATGCTGCAATTGGCCGAGCCGATGTTTCCGGCGGCGATCGTGGCCGGCTTGCGCGACGCCACGTGTGTGGGGGAGATCTCGATCTCCCGCACTACCGCCGCGGTGTGGCGACGCTACGACCGAACATCGGATCTGCCGTCCGGCCTGGTGGTTTTCGGCGACGCGTTGTGCAGCCTCAATCCGCTCCACGGACAGGGTATGACGATGGCTGCACTGCAGGCACTTGCCCTGCGCGACTGCCTGCGTGCCGGCGACGCCGATCTCCCGCAACGCTTCTTTTCCGCCGCCGCCGAATACATCGGACCGGTGTGGGCGGCGAATCGCGCGAACGACCGCCCAGTAGCCGCCGCGCAAGGAGCCCCAGCGCGACGATTGAACACTTGGATCCAACGGGCGGCACTGCGGGCTGCAAGCGCGGATATCGGCGTAGCCGAACGGATTATGCGGGTCCGAGGTCTCATCGATCCGCCCGAACGGCTGCGGGAGCCGTCGTTCTTGGCGCGTATTCTGTTCGCCAACCTCCGGCACCCGCGCCCCGCGCTTTACGCCCCGGCCCCTACTGTGCATTCGTCAGTGAGCCAGACCGACGAACGGGAGATCCGTGCGCTTGTCGACGGTCAGGCCAAGCGTCGCCGAGGGCGAACCGAGATCACCCGGTTGCGGTATCTGACACCCGATGTGGCCCTGATTCAGGCCCGCGCCGCGATAACGGGCCGGTTTCGCTGCGGGACGCGGCGTAACACCAGCGTCGCGGTACGGACCGAACACGGTTGGCTGCTGGCCTTTTCGCAGAACATCGCCTATTGAGACGGAGCCCTCTCATGCTCGAGATGACCTATCGTACGGCCCGCGCCAGGGTCAATGAACTCGCTGCCACGCTCAGCAACGACCAGCTTCAATTGCAGGTTCCTGCTACGCCTCGGTGGACGGTGCACGAGCTGTTGGCACATCTTGTCGGTTGTGCGTCCGACGCTGTCAGCGGACGGCTGGACGGGGTGACGAGCGATCAGTGGACGGCACGGCACGTCCGCGAACGCAGGCGAAACTCGGTCGGCGAACTGATGGACGAATGGGATCGCATCGGCGTGGCCGCCGACGCCAGCCTGACAGACGAGCAGCTCTACGGGCCCAACCTCGCTATTGACACCATCTGCCACGAGGCGGATCTGCGTGAGGCACTGGGACTTCCACGGGTGGACCGCGAACACTGGCAGCCATTCCTGGACGTGACGATGATGTACCTGGGCAGACAGCTGCGGCGCAGCACGTCCCTGGTCATTGAGGATGAGCAGGGACAGCAGTGGAGTTGCGGCTCTGGGCAACCGGCGACGCTGCTGCGGGCCGACGGCTATGAACTGTTGCGCGCCAACCTGAGCCGCCGCTCCCTGCACCAGATCGCCGCATGGGAATGGACACCAGCACCCACCGAGGAGATGCTGCACGGATTCGGAGTGTTCGGGACGCGGGTCGACGACCAGCCCATCCCGGCGCCCTAGTCCCGTTCGTAGAACGTCCGTACGGTGTCGATGGTGTCGGCTTCGGCGGCGCTCTTGTCGTCGCGGTAGCGCAGCACCCGGGCGAACCGCAGCGCCATCCCCGCGGGATAGCGACTGGAGCCCTGCACGCCGTCGAACGCGATCTCGACGACCTGCTCGGGCCGTAGCGGGACGACGTATTGATCCAGCGGCGCTCTGCCCGATGTCGCCGGCCCGGCGGCTCCGACCGCCAGCTCGGCGAATCGCGCCGTCTGCCAGTCCAGCATCGCGTCGGTCATGCCCTTGAAGGTCTTGCCCAGCATCACGAAGCCGCCGGTCTGCGGATCCAGGGCACCCAGATGGATATTGGACAGCTTGCCTGTGCGCCGTCCCGAGCCCCACTCCACGGCGAGCACCACCAGGTCCAGGGTGTGCACCGGCTTGACTTTCAGCCAGCCCGCGCCGCGTCGGCCCGCCTCGTAAGGCGAGGCCGGTGATTTGGCCATCACGCCCTCGTGGCCGGCGGCCAGTGTGGCGCCCAGAAAGTCCTGCGCCGCAGCCGTATCGGTGGTGGCTAGCCGGTCCACCCGGTGTTCAGCGGGCACGATCGAGTCCAGCGCCGCGAGCCGGGCATGGGTGGGCTCATCGAGCAGGTCAACACCGTCGAGATGCAGGATGTCGAAGAAGAACACCGAAAGTGGTTGTGCCGCGCGAGCTGCGGCCACATCGGTGCTCTTGCCGAATCGCGACGCCGTGACCTGAAACCGGTGTGGGCGGTTGTCGGAGCGCAGGGCGATAGCCTCACCGTCGGCGATCAGGTTGGTGACTGGCAGCGCGAGCGCGGCGTCCACCACCTCGGGCAACCGGGCGGTCACATCGTCGAGGCTACGGGTGTACACGGTGACATCGGCTCCGCTGCGGTGAATCTGCACGCGGGCGCCGTCGAGCTTTGCCTCGAAAATAGCGTCGCCGCCGAGGCGTTCGAGTGCATCGGCCACCCCGGTCGCGGTCTGGGCGAGCATCGGGCCGACCGGCCGGCCCACCGTCAAGGTGAATCCGCTCAGCGCCTCGGTGCCGCCGGTCAGCGCCGAGGCCGCCACGGCAGGCAGGGCACCGCCGAGCATGGCGGCCCGGCGCACGGCCGCGGCGGGTACGCCGGCCGCCTTGGCGACGGCGTCGGCCATCACCCCGGCCAGCGCCCCCTGGCGCAGTTCGCCGCCGAGCAGTCGGCGCAGGAACACCTGCTCGGTGTCGGTGGCCGCGGTGAACAAGCCGGCGAGTAGTTCGGCACGCCGGGCCTGCGAGCCCTTGCCCGCCACGGCGCCGATCTCGGTGAAGGCCGCGTCGACGGCGTCCACGGTGAGCGTCGGCTCCGCCGCCGGATCGGGCAGTGAGCGCAACGCCGCCCAGCCCACCCCGATCTGGCGTTGGGGTAACTCCCCGGACAGCCACGACACCACGACGGCCACTAGTCGGGGGTCACCTACACCGGTCAACAGCGCGGCGATCCGGGCCACTTTGGCCAGCCGCGACGACATTGCCGACACATCGGCCGAGGCCGCCGCGATATCGCCGAGCAACATGTCTCCAGGTTGGCACGACACCCTGACAACCTTTGGACCTGCGCGCGGCGTACTGAAAGTCCACCGTTGTGCGGCACCTTTGGTCCGCGCTTCATCGCGCATTCGCGTAGGAAGGTTCCGTCCTAACCGCAGGGCTCGGCGTTCGCCTCCATGCGCAATCGCCCGAGCACCCAGGCGACGACGAGATCGGCCGAAGGCGCCAGCACGCTGTCGTCGAATGTGGCCTTGGCTGAGTGGTTGGACGGGCTGGTGGCGGGATCACCGGTGGTTGCACCGATGAGTAGAAAAACCCCTGGTATCGCCCGCAAAACCCAGGAGAAATCCTCCGAGATCGCCAGAGGTTCGGCCAGGGCGCCGACCGTGCCGCCGACGATGTCACGCAGCTTGGCCAACTCCCCGCCGGAGGTCACCGTCGGGATGGTGTCCTTGCGCGCGGTGACTGTGGCGGTGACACCGTGGGTGATGGCGACGCCCTCGGCGTTGGACCGGACGAGCTCCTCGACGCCGTCGATACTGCGTTCGGAGAATCCGCGGATGACCCCGCACACCTGCGCGCTGTCGGGGATGACATTGCGCGCGACACCTGCATGCATCGATCCGTAGGTGAGCACTGCGTGTTCACGTGGGTCGACGCGCATAGCCAGCATGCCGGTGGAGGCCGTGACGAAGGCGGCCGTCGCCGTGATCGGGTCGCGCACCAGATGCGGCGCCGAGCCATGCCCGCCGTGACCGTGGAAGGCGACATCGATCAGGGTTGAACCCGCCAGAACGGCGCCCTCCCGTGTGACCACCTGACCGAGCTCAAGGTGGTGGGCCAGGACGTGCAGCCCAAGCGCGGCGACTGGGCGGGCAGCCAGTACGTCGAGTAGCCCTTCCTCCAGGGCCAGCTGGGCGCCGCCATGGCCCTCCTCGCCCGGCTGGAAGAAGAACAAGACGTCGCCGGCCAGCTCCTGGCGACGATGATGAACCTCCAGCGCCGCATGAAGAACAATCGCCATATGGCAGTCGTGTCCGCAGGCATGCATCGCCCCGTTGGTCGCGGCCCACGCCAGACCTGTCTCCTCCTGCACAGGTAGCGCGTCCATGTCCGAACGGACCAGCACCGACGGGCGCGCCCGATCCTGCTTGACCGCCTCACCGCGCACGATGGCCACGATCGAGGTGAGTCCGGTGCCCACTGCGCATTCGATACCAGCACCTTCGAGGCGATCCAGCAGATAGCGCTGGGTCCACGGAAGGTCGAGCCCGACCTCTGGGTGGGCATGCAGTTCGCGGCGGGTGGTGACGATATCGGTCATGGTGCGACCAGCTCGCGAATGCTGTCGTCGATGGTGAGCCGTGTCCCGTCGGATCGCTGCACAGCGATCGACGCGAGGCGGCCGAGCTGGGTGCGTTCAGCCGCCCCGAGGACGGTATCGGCGCTGGTGATCGACTCGGGCGCGGTTCCCCCGGGGCGCAGGACGTGGAGGTCGACCAGGCGCGCGGCAGATTCGGATCCCGCCCCGGGGAAAGCCTGATCGGCCGGTCTGATCAGGCCGAAGGGGCGGTCCCCGCCGCCGACGGCGCCGTCGACTCCGTACAGGTCGACGGCCACTCCGTCACGGCTGAGGTGCTGGCCCACCATGCCCCGCACCGATGCGGCCGTAACTGATACGGCCCAACCAGCACAGACGATCTGTCGCTCAAGTGCGACCGAGACCAGCCGACCGAACGGATTGGCCGACGCCTGCGCCGGGTCGACGACGGTGACCAGTTCCAGATAGCTCCCGTCGAGCGCAACGATGAGGTTCTCGGTTCCCGCACCCTCGTGGCGTCCACCTCCGACGGCACCGAGGCCCCAAAGTGTGCGAAAACTCTCCTCTGCCGCTGCAAGATTTGGTACTGCGATCACTATATGGTCGATGCCGACAGGTAACACGATGTGCTTGCTCCTGGTGAACGTGAGAAGTGGAGAATCGTTAGATGGCACGCGACGCGGGGAAGAACGACTTCGAGTCCGCGTCATCGGCACCGCTGCTCAAAATTGGACATATCGCGCAAATGCTCGGGGTGTCCGCCGCACGCATCAGGTTGTGGGAAGACGAAGGGTTGATCACGCCGACCCGCACGGAGTCCGGTCAGCGACGGTACTCGATGCGCGACCTCAAGCACCTGGAACGCGTTCGCCGCCTTGTCAATAGCGGCGAGATGACCTTCGCGGGAGTGCGCGCCACCCTGGGTACCGCCGACGACCCCGCGACCGAGACTTCCGACGAGGGGCTCGCCCGCCCCGAAATCGGTGCCCGCACGAAATTGCTTCGTCAACGTGCCGGGCTCAGCTTGCGTGAGCTCGCCGGTCTGATCGGCATGAGTCCGTCGGCATTGAGCGCTTTCGAGCGGGGCAACAGCAGCCCGAACATCGGCCGGCTTTCCCAGATCGCTCACGCCATTGGCATCACCACCAACGAGCTGTTGGGTGTCGATCAGCAACGTGACGAGATCGTGGTCCGACGCGATCAGCGGGAGCGGATCGTTGATGCGGCCGGCGTGGTCATCGAAAACCTCTACCTGTCCCCGACGGTCCTGCAATCCCAGATGGTGACCGTCAAACCAGGTTGCGGCAGTGGGCATCCGATGACGCACGAGGGTGACGAGTTCCTTATCGTGATCGAGGGTGCCATCGAGGTTGTCTTGGACGCGACCGACGTCTACCGCCTGGAAACCGGCGATGCGATGAACTTTGCCAGTACGCGTCCGCATATCTATCGCAATCATGGATCTGTTGATGCCAGGGTCGTCTGGGTGAACACGCCGCCGACGTTCTAGGGGAACGCCGGCAGCGCGTCGCGTTCAGTCGAGAACCGCGACCGCCCTGATCGGCGAGCCTGTTCCCCCGAGGATGTGCAACGGCAGCCCGAAGAACTCGAACCGCTTGTTCACCACCTGGCCGAGGTTTGCCAGATGTTCGGTGTTCACGATGCCGTACTTCTTGCACACCATGTGGCCCGGGAAGGTGTTGTCCATGCTGTTGTCGATGGCGTTGCAGTCGGTGCCGATGTTCACCACTCCCTTGGCTGCGAGATATTCGGCTCCCTCCCAGTCGAACCCGGGGTTCTCGTCGATGTACTTGGGTTGCGGGAACCAGCGGTCGCCATAGTCGAACCACGCCAGGACGATGTCGCCCGGCCGGATCTGCTCGCCGTGTTCGGCGAGCTTGGCCTCGGCCAACTGCACGTCCTTGGCACCGGCGTACCCCGTGCGATCCGGGTCCGGCGACCGAAACATGATGTGAGACAGGTCGATACATACCGCCGACCCGTAATAGTAGGTCAGCGGGATCGCATCCAGTGTCTTGCCGTCTGGGTCGTACTCGAACGTGGCGTCGGTGTGAGTCCCGGCGTGCTCGCTGATCAGTAGGTCACGTGCCTGGAAACCGTCCCTGGTGCCGTACTTCTCCTTGAACTCTTCGTGGGTTTGGTGCACGACGATTTTCGTCTCCTGGTGCCCGAACCACGTTGGCATGCCTTCGTAGATCGGCCGTGTCAGATCGACGAGGGTCCTGCGACCGTCCAAGAGGTGAGCGCCCAGGGTCGGTTCCTGCAGAGTCGCATCGGTCGCGGGAATCGTTGTCATGCCTTGTCTCCTTGGTGCTGGAAGAACGAGCCGAATAGCTGGTTGAAGAACACCAGTCCGGACTCTTCGCTGGTGTTGGTGGTGGCCGACACGACGTCGGCGACGATCAGAAGATGATCGAGCACCTCCACTTCGACCACCGACTTGCATTCGAGGTTGTGCAACGCTCCCGCGATCGCGGGGACCCCGAGCAGGGGCCCACCACCGGAGACCGCCTCGGCGGCCAGGAATTTCGGTTGGCCCGGTGCTGCCTGTCGCGCTGCCAGGTCGGCTCCGCCCGCCGACAGGATTGCCACGCCGAACTCTCCCGACTCGGCGATGGATTGTGCGGTGGCCGTGTACTTTGCGATCGAGAAGGCGATGCGCGCGGGGTTGGCCGAGAACGAGGACAACGAGCTCAGAGTCACTCCCCACGGTTGGCCTTCGACCATGGATGTCACGATCACCACGCCGCTGGCCAGCATCCGCATCGACCGAGCGAAGTCGGCTGCGGGGATGGGAACGAATTCGCAGGACGCTGGTGTCCGCAGCCTCGGGAGGTTCTCAACCATCGTGTCGGTGGCGGGCATCAGGCGATCCCCACGTAGTCACGAACCCGGCGTGCGGCGGCGCTGCGGTCGGTCTTCGAGTAGACGAGGTGACGCACGAACGCCGGCGGTGTGGCATTCACGTTCTCGAAGAGTGCGACGCGACCGGCGTGTGCTCCGGCGACCAGATCCCACACGAAGTTGAAGAAGGTGTTCTTTTCGCGGGCGGTGACACCGGTGCCCGGGAAGTACGCTTCCATGCGGGGACCGAATTCCGGATGATCCCAGACCTTTTCCGGCCACCGAGCGATGAGCGCCTGACCGCACAGATCGCGGATCAGGTAGGTGATCCTCGGGTAGTTCTCGATGGAGTAGAGCCGGCCGGCGGTGGTGAGTTCCGGATTGGGCACGTGCACCCCGTTCCATTCCACCGACTCGGAGATGGTGGCCAGCGAGTAGGCCTTGAGCGTCTGGGCGTAGAGCGTGATGTCGGCGACTGCGGCCTGCACGCCGGGGATCTTGTTGGTGCCCAGGATCTCGGTGATGACCTGTGCCACACCGGTGAACATCTCGGCGCGGAATGCCAGCCTGGTCATGATCGACCACAGCGAGTACACGCAACTCTCGTAATAGAGGTCGAGCAGACCCAGGTTGTACTTGCTGAACACGTATTCGCGTGGCACCAGAACGTTGTCGAACAGAATCGTCTGGTCAAGTTCCTCGCCGGCGTGGTCGAGTGGGTGGTCGTTGCGTGGAGCGTTCATCCGCGCAGTGGGTTCGCGCAGCACGAGTGACAATCCGGGTGAGTTCATCGGGATTGCCGCCCAGATCGCGGCCTCCGGACCCACACCCTCACCGAGAGTGGTTGACAGCGTGAAGAAGTGCGCGAGGGAACCGATGCTGCCGGCAACCTTCGCGCCGGTGATGACGATACCGTCTGGGCGGTCTTCGACGATCCGAAGCTGCGACGGGCGTTCGTTGCGCGGCACGTTGCGGTCGGACTGAGGATCGGCGATCAGGTCCGTACTGAGCAGGTTGTAGTCGCCGGAGAGCTTGACGAAACTACGGATGTTCTCGGCGAATTCATGGTTCTCGGCTTCGATGCGGTCGATGGTGGACAAAAAGCCCAAGGCCATCATCGGTCCGTAGTCGTTGGGGCGACCGTACATACCCATGGTGCGTTGGGTGATGAAGCGAGTGGACTCGCGCTTGGCGAATAGGTGCTCGCGCGTCGTGGGGACCTGCCAACCGATGGCACGCCGTCCTCCGTCCTCGGCGACGTAGGTCAGTGTGTCCTGGTGTTCGGGATCGAATTGAGCGTCCTGGATACTGGCCAGCGTCTCGACTGCGCGAAGGTCCTGGTGCGTGGTGACGTCGGTGATCTCCTCGCCCTGCGAAGAGATGATGCGTCGACCATCTCGCAGCGACGCCTTGTACTGCTCGCCGGTCATCAGGTGGCTTCCCGATTTGTCGAGCTGCTCGGTCACCTTGTCGATGCGCAGCCGCTTCGGGTCGAAGGATGCCGCTTCGGGGTAGGACAGCGTTGTCATGTGATGCCTTCCTTGAGGGGTTCTGTTTCTAGCCGCGGATGACTGCGATTGCTTCGGCCTCGATGAGGAAGCCGTCGTACATGAGTCCAGCGACTCGCACGCCTGTGCCGGCCGGTCCTTCGTCGGGCAGAAACTCCATCCGAACACGAGTCATGGCCTCCCAGTTGGCCTGCACCTCGTCACCGGTTCCGTCGAAGCAGTAGTAGGTGTTGACCTTGACCACGTCTTCCCACGTCGCTCCCGCTTCGGCGAGGACATTGGTCAGCGACTGAAACACATTGCGCGTCTGGGTCTCGATATCGCCTATACCCACGACGTTGCCGTGTTCGTCCGATGACAGTTGGCCACCGGTAAAGACCAGGTTGCCTACTCGCCAGCCTTGCGAGAACGGGGTCTTGATGTGGTGGGTCCAGGTGCTGTTCATCAGTCGTTGACGATCGGTGCCGTCTCCGACCGCGGCGCTGAGATCGGTTGTGGACATAGTGGAATTCCCTTCTTTAGGAAGTGATTACGGTGTTCGACTGGATGCCGGCGGTCAGGCCGGTGCGGGTGCGGTTGCGATGTGCCGCGCCGCGCGCCGGGCCGAAACACGGGTCAACCCGAGGTAGAGGACCAGGCTGACGACCGAGCCCACGGCCCACGTGAGGTCGACGCCGCCGAGCTTGTTCGCTACCGATCCGACGAAGAATGGGCTGCTGGCAAAGGGCAGTTCGACAATGAAAGTGACGATATAGGTGACCACAGCGGGCACGTTCACGTAGCCGTATCCGCGAGTGCTGTCGATGAACGCCGCTGGATCGTAAACCCCTCGTTTGATGACGTAGTAGTCGACGAGATTGATGATGCTCCAAGGGATCAGCAGCGTCATCAAGAACGTGATGAACCCGAGGTAGGCGTTCAGGAAGTCCGACGCGAAACCCGCGGCCACGACCGTGGTCACGATCGCCAACACCACGGCCACGGCATTACGCGCGAAGGCGCGAGGAACCCAGGCTGGCTTGAAAGTCTGGATCATGGTCAGCACCGTCAGTGATGGGCCGTAGAGGTTTATCACCGCAGCGTCGATGGCGCCCAGGAACAGCATGACCACCACGAAGATCCTGAAGGGCGCCGGCAAGAAGCTGACCAGGTCGGCCACGGCGCCGTCTCCACCGGCGGCAACAACCAGCAGCGCGCCCAGGATCATCATCGGCACCGCGCCCAGCACGCAACCGAAGTAGGTGTACCAGAATGCCGGCCGGGCGGATGTCTTGGACGGCAAGTAGCGGGAGTAATCGGAGACATAAGGTGCGTAGGCGATCTGCCAGATCGCTGCCGCCGAGATCATGCCCATGAATCCGATTGTGTTGAAATGTAATTCGCCACTCCCGGCCGAGACCGCGGAGGCGTGTGTCATCAGGGATACAGCGAGCACGATGACTGCGAGCCCGAACAGCCCTAGCAGGGCGCGGTTTGCCCGGTGGATGAGCTCGTAGCCCACAACGACGACAAGCAGGGTCACCAGCGCGCACATCGTCAGGCCGAAGACTCCGCCGAACGACGGGATGAGTATCGCCAGCGTGTCACGCGCGAGGATCAGGATCGAGGCGAGGAATCCCAAATAGACCAGGATGACGACGGCAAGAACCAGCAGCGCGCCGTACATGCCGAATTGGGCGCGCGCTTGAATCATCTGCGGCACACCTAATTTCGATCCCTGTACCGAGTGAAGTGCCATCAGAACGGCGCCAAGCAGGTTGCCGATCAGGATCGCGACCACACACCACGAGGCCGGCAGCCCGTAGACGGTCGTTCCCAGCACGCCGGTGACCAAGGTCAACGGCATGATGTTCACCCCGAACCACACCGGGAACAGATGTCGCGCCGTTCCCTTGCGTCGATCCTCGGGAACCGGCTGGATCGTTAAGTCCTCGATCAAGGATGCGTTCGAAGATGTCAACCCGGTGCTCCAATCGCGATGAGCTACCCCTGCTGTCGGGGGTGTGTTCTGAAAACATACAGCCGTGCGGTAGATAATCAAGGCTTGGAAACGGAAATGTTCGTTGCGCGTTACATCGCGGAAACGGCAGCTCAAGTGCAGCGTGTCTCCACCTGGGCTTTTCTCTACGCGGGTTGCACGGCTTCCCGAGGAACAAAACGTGCTGTTTACTTAATTTTGTGCAGTACACATCGAGTCGACTGATCGGGGAGTGCCGGTGACACCGATGTCCTCGGATGTGCGACTGACCGACTTGTTCACGATCGGTATTGGTCCGTCCAGTTCTCATACCGTCGGACCGATGCGGGCTGCGGCGGCGTTCGTCGCCGACCTCATCGAGCACAATGCTCTGCAATCCACCGACCGCATCCGTGTTGTGCTGCGCGGGTCGCTGGCCGCGACCGGCGAGGGGCACGGCACACCAGGCGCCGTTGTGGCCGGCCTGCAGGGACATGAGCCGGCAACATGTCATCCGGCTGTGGTCCGAAATGCTTGGGGCAAAGCGAAAGCCACCGGTGCCATCACCGTGGCAGGTCGTATCGTCGGCCTCGACGGCATCCAGTTTCGGCCTCGTGAACCACATCCGCGGCACCCGAACGCCGTCGACTTCACCGCATACGCCGAAGCGGGGCAGGCGCTGCTGCAGCGCACCTACCTCTCGGTGGGCGGCGGGTTCATCGAACTCGCTGCTGCACAGCAGAATTCAAGCGATGCCGCACCGCAGAACCTGCCATACCCATTCCGCTCATTCGTCGACCTCCAAGTCGTCTGCCAGCAGGCTCGCGCGTCCATCGCCGAGGTCGTGGCGGCCAATGAAATGGCGGTGGGACGAGATCCGAGGTCCGATGCCTTGATGATCTGGGCGGCGATGGAGGACTGTATGAGACTCGGGCGGCAACCCGGGCCCGACATCCTGCCCGGAGGCCTGCAGGTACGCCGCCGCGCTCCTGGGCTTGCTGATCGGCTATCGGACGCTGCGGACTTTTCCGCGGCGGTGGCCCGAATCCAGCTTGACGCCATGGCCGTCAACGAAGAAAACGCGCTCGGCAATCGCGTCGTCACGGCCCCGACCAACGGTGCTGCCGGCATCCTGCCCGCCGTCATCGCCCACTACGTGCGCAGTGCACCGGTGGCACATGCCGCCGACGGGGTCACCACGATGCTACTCACCGCCACGGCACTGGGCGCCATCATCAAAACGAACGCATCCATCTCCGGTGCGCAGGTCGGATGTCAAGGGGAAGTCGGATCCGCCTGCGCCATGGCGGCCGGCGCGCTCTGCGCCGCGTTTGGCGGCTCGGTAGCCCAGGTCGGCAAAGCGGCCGAAATGGGCCTCGAGCATCATCTCGGCCTCACCTGCGATCCGGTCGGCGGTCTTGTCCAGGTGCCCTGTATCGAGCGCAATGCGATCGCCGCGGTCACCGCTGTCCAAGCCGCGACGCTCACCCTAAGCGAAGGTCATCACACCCACCTCGTGTCGTTTGACACGGCGGTGGAGACCATGAGGCGTGTCGGGGCCGATATGCACGACAAGTACAAGGAGACTTCCTTGGGGGGACTAGCGGTAAGTGTCGTGGAGTGCTAACCCCGCGGTGACCGCGGCGCGCGCGAACCGCGTCAGCTCACCTCGAACGACACTGTGGGCCAGCCCGTCGCGCCGTCGGGGGCCGGCGGTGCCTGGTCTTCGGTCTGCACCGCGCCCGTGTTGTCGGTCGCGCGAGCGGTGACGGTGTGGAAACCGCCCTGGGTGGCCGTCCACGGGAAGCTCCACAATCGCCAAGTGTCATTGGAGTAGGCAGCCCCGAGCTGGGCGGGCTGCCACGGCCCGTCGTCGATGCGCACCTCGACGCCCTTCACGCCACGGTTCTGCGCCCACGCCACCCCGCCGAATGTCACCGCACCTTTGGCGATCTTCTGGCCGTCGCGCGGCACGTCGATCCGTGACTCGGTCTTGATCGGCCCGCGCTCCGACCAGCCGAGCTTGGTCCAGTAGGCCTGCGCGCGATCGAAGCGGGTCAGCTCCAGGTCCACCACCCATTTGGTGGCCGACACATAGCCGTAGAGCCCGGGCACCACCAGCCGGGCGGGATAGCCGTGTTCGACCGGCAGCGGCACGCCGTTCATCCCGATCGCGAGCATCGACTCGCGCGCGTCGGTGAGTGCTTCCACCGGGGTACCTGCGGTGAACCCATCGATCGATGTCGAGAGCACCATATCGGCATCCGCGTGGATTCCGCTGTTGCGCAACAGGTCTGACACCCGATAGCCGGTCCAGGTGGCGTTTGAGATCAGATTGCCGCCGACCGGGTTGGACACACAGGTCAGTGTCACGGTCTTGGTGATCGGCTCGAACTTCGCCAAGTCGTCGAAGGTGTAGGTGATTTCGCGGTCGACCAGGCCGTGGATGCGCAGCCGGAAGTCGGCGCGCGCGAGCTGCGGGACGCTCAGCGCGGTGTCAATGCGGTAGAAGTCGCCGTTGGGAGTGATGAAGCTGGGCAGCTGCACGCCCTGCGGCGTGACGTCGGCGGGAATCGGAGACGGCGGCGGGGCCGACGGCAGGGCGAAGCTCTCCCGATCACCGGACACCGAGTGCAGCCGGCGGTTGATCAGCACTCCGGCGACACCGCTGAGGAGCCCGAGTCCGCCGATGCCGAACGTCATCAGGGAGAGCCGGCGTCCGGCATCGAACCCGGTGTCTTGGCTGCCCTCGGCGATGGCGGCGGCGGGGGGCGACTCAGTGGATTCACTGGCGTCGATCCGGCCGGTGAGCAGCCGCAATACTGCGATACCGCACACTGCGCCGAGCAGGGTGGGGATGATGTCGACCGGCCGGGCACCGGGACGGGCCAGCACCGCGACGCTGCCGGCTACCGCGGCGGCCAGGATCGCCACCGTGCCGACCGGGATGCGCGAGCGTTCCCAGATCGCGGCGACGGCTGCCAACACCCCGATGACCGCGAGCACGGCGACCGACAGGAACAACTTGTCCGCGGTGCCGAACGTCTGGATCGCCCATTCCTTGACCGGACCGGGCGTCATGTTGATGACCGCGGTGCCCACCGCCGTGCGGGCGTCGGCGGCAGGGGAGAAGAACGCGGCCGTCAGCTGGACCACGCCGAGGGCGACGGCGGCGGCCGCCACCCCGGCGCCCATTCGCAGACCGGTCGTGGATTGGGCCATGCCGCCCAACCTACCGCTGGGTAGACACCCTTGTTCATGACCAATTCGTGACGAGCGGTAACGTGCGTACCGACCCGGGCGCCACCGGGGTGTCCCGCAAATGGAACAGCGAACTGTAAGCAGCACGGTTAGCGTGCCGGCGTCAACGACAGGAGTGTTGGATGGAGATCTCGGGCAAAAAGGTAGTCGTCGTGGGCGGCGCGTCGGGCTTCGGGCGGGCGAGCGCTGAATTGCTGGCCTCCCGTGGGGCCCAGGTGGCGATTCTCGACCGCGAGGGCACCGACGGCCCCGAGGTCGCCGCCGGTGTCGGCGGCCCGTTCATCCCGGTCGACGTCACCAACTTCGAGGGCACCGAGAAGGCGCTGGCCGATGCGGTCGAGGCCCTCGGCGGGCTGCACGTGGTGCTGACCACCGCCGGCGGCGGCGTCGCGGAGAAGACGTTCGGCAAGAACGGCCCGCACGCCCTGGAGACCTTCCGCAGCACGATCGACCTCAACCTGATCGCCAGCTTCAACATCAGCCGGCTCGCCGCCGCGCACATGGCCAACAACGAGCCCGAGGACGAGGAGCGCGGCGTCATCATCAACACCGCCTCGATCGCCGCGTTCGAGGGCCAGATCGGCCAGGTCGCCTATACCGCCGCCAAGGCCGGCATCGCCGGCATGTGCCTGACGATGGCCCGCGACCTGGGTCCGGTGGGCATCCGCGCGCTGGCCATCGCGCCCAGCCTGTTCGCCACCGGCCTGACCAAGGGCATCCCGGACGAGTTCGCCAAGGCGCTGACCAAGGATGCGGCCTTCCCCAAGCGCCTGGGCAGGCCCGAGGAGTTCGCCAAGCTGGTCGCCGCGATCGTCGACAACCCGATGCTCAACGGCCAGTGCATCCGGTTGGACGCCGGACAGCGCTTCGCCCCCAAGTAAACCCATTGTGGTAAGGCATTAGGGGAACAGGCACTGCCGCCTCGAGGAGGACCCGATGGGTATCGCACTGACCGACGACCACCGTGAACTCAGCGAGGTGGCGCGCTCGTTCCTCACCGCGCAGAAGACCAGGGCGGTGACGCGGGACCTGCTGGCCGACGATGCCGAGGAGACCCGCCCGCCATTCTGGTCGGAACTGGCCGAGCTGGGTTGGCTCGGGCTGCACGTCGACGAACACTACGGCGGTTCGGGTTTCGGCCTGCCGGAGCTGGTCGTTGTCATTGACGAGCTCGGCCGCGCGATCGCGCCGGGCCTGTTCGTGCCGACGGTCGTCGCCTCCGCCCTGGTGTCGGCGGTCGGCAGCGATGAACAGAAGGCTCGTCTGCTGCCCGGCCTGGTCGACGGATCAGTCACGGCTGCAATCGGATTCGGCGGCGACATCACCGTCACCGGCGAGACCGCCAGCGGCGAGGCCGGTGTGGTGCTCGGCGCCGGACTGGCCGAGCTGCTGGTGCTGACCTCCGGCGCGGATGTCCTGCTGGTGGAGCGCGGCGCCGACGGGGTGTCGGTCGAGGTGCCAGGAAGCCTGGACCGGTCGCGGCGCTCCGGCCGGGTGTCGCTACGCGATGTCTCGGTGACCGGCAACGTGCTGACCGGGGCGCGCTCGGTGGCAGTTGCGTTGGCCCGCACTCTGTTTGGCGCCGAGGCGGCCGGCGGGGCGTCCGACTGTGTGGACGCGGCAGTCGAGTACGCCAAGGTGCGTGAGCAATTCGGCCGCACCATCGCGACTTTCCAAGCGGTCAAGCATCACTGCGCCAACATGATCGTGGCCTCGGAGTCCGCGGTCGCCGTCGTGTGGGACGCTGCCCGCGCGTTCGGGGACGACCAGAAACAGTTCGAGCTGGTCGCAGCCGCGGCGGCTGCGTTGGCATTTGGCGCCTATGTTGGCAACGCGGAGTTGAACATCCAGGTGCATGGCGGCATCGGGTTCACTTGGGAGCATGATGCGCACTTGCATCTGCGGCGCGCACTGACGGTGCAGGCACTGCTCGGCGGGGACGGCCCGGTCACCGACGTCTTCACCCTGACCGAGGCGGGGCATAGCAGGGCCAACAGCCTGGACCTGCCGGCCGAGGCCGACGAGCTGCGCGCCCAGATCCGCGCCGACGCGCATCAGCTCGCCAAGCTCGACGAAAAGACGCAACTCGACGAACTGATCGCAACCGGATACGTCATGCCGCACTGGCCCAAGCCGTGGGGCCGCGCGGCGGGCGCCGTCGAACAGCTGCTGATCGAGGAGGAGTTCGCCGCCGCCGGTGTCAAGCGGCCCGACTACGGCATCACCGGGTGGGTGATCCTGACCCTGATCCAGCACGGAACCCCTTCTCGCATAGAGAGATTCGTCGAGAAGGCGTTGCGTAAGGACGAGATCTGGTGCCAGCTGTTCTCCGAGCCGTCGGCGGGTTCGGATGCCGCGGCGGTCAAGACCCGCGCCACCCGGGTGGACGGCGGCTGGAAGATCACCGGCCAGAAGGTGTGGACCAGCGGGGCGCACTACTGCAAGCGCGGCCTGGCCACCGTCCGCACCGACTTCGACGTGCCCAAGCATGCCGGCATCACGACCGTGATCCTGGACATGGAGGCGCCCGGCGTCGAGGTGCGGCCACTGCGCCAGATCACCGGCGGCGCCGACTTCAACGAAGTGTTCTTCAACGATGTGTTCGTTCCCGACGAGGACGTCGTCGGGGAGCCGAACTCGGGCTGGACCGTCGCGCGCGCCACGCTGGGCAATGAGCGGGTCAGCATCGGTGGCGGCGCTGGCACCATCGCACCGGCGGCGGCGTGGCTCGTCGCGCTGGCCAAGGAGCACGGTGAGCGGCATGTCGGAGCGGTGCAGTGGGTGGGCAAGTTCCTCGCCAGAGATCAGGCACTGCGCCTGCTGAACCTGCGCCGGGTGGTCCGCGCCCTCGAGGGTGCCGGCCCCGGCCCGGAAGGCAACATCACCAAACTCATCCTGGCCGAGCAGTTTCAGGAACAGGGCACGATCGCCGCGGCGCTGGTCGGTCCGGACGTGGCGCTCGACGGCGGCGAGGGGGAAATGGCGGGCCGGACGGCGTTAGGGTCCCGCGCCTTGTCCATCGCCGGCGGCACATCGGAGATCACCCGCAACCAGATCGCCGAGCGCATCCTGGGTATGCCGCGCGACCCGCTGATCAAGTAACTCACGCAGGTTTGTGTCGTAGTCCCGTCATCGGGGACGCTGCCGCCGTGCGCCGAGAGCGCCAGCGACATCTCCGGAAACGCGTTCTACCGCGCCAGCAAGGACGTGGTGGCCTGGGACTCCGCGGAACTTTTGCCCGGATTGCAATCCAAATTCGGCGATTCCGTCATCCCGATCGTACTGGCCCACGAGTGGGGCCACGCCATTCAGGCTCGGTCCAACTTCACCGTCCGCACGGTGACCAAGGAACTGCAGGCGGACTGCTTCGCCGGCGGCTGGGCCAAACATGCCAAGGACGCGGGGTTGTACAAGGTCAACGCCGCCGAGATGGACAGCGCACTGGCCGGCATCCTGGTACTGCGGGACTCTCCGGGTACCAGCAAGATCGACACGTCGGCGCACGGCAGTGGCTTCGACCGGGTGAGCGCGTTCCAGGACGGCTACGACAACGGGACTAGTGCGTGCAAGGAGTACCGCGACGACAGCCGTGTTCGTCGAGCTTCCGTTCCAGAACGCCGACGACGAGGCCGCCGATGGCGACATGCCCTACGACGCGATGGTCCTCGACGTGCCCTACGACATCGAGGACGATGGACCCACGTGTATCCGGAATTGACCAATGGCGAGGCCTGGGTGCCGGTAAGGGCCTGGAACCGTTCGACCGTCGAACCCGCCGATGTGCGGCTCGACGCCGGCCAAGGGCTATGCGTTGTTCTATTGCTTCCCAGACGATTACATCGGGTGGGACAACGTCGACGCGATGCCGACGGTATATCGCAAGGGTGGCGAATTCGCGGTCGCGACCTTGCTGGCAGCCTGCGCACCGGCGTCGCCGCCGATGATGTCGTGGCGCACCTACTGATCGACGGTCTGGTGGCGGCGCGGTAGCGATGATGACAGTCACATGAACGTCATTGTGCACAACCGGAACCCGACTCCAACCGACTCGTGCGGAGGCGCTGATCACCGCTCTGATGCCGCATCGCCGCCGCCGACGCCAAGTCAGCCGCAGGTCGGGTCCAGCGGTGCGTAACGACGGGCGGGCACATCTCTTGCGTCGGCTAACTCGATGAAGCTCGCCGCGGCGAGGAGGCGATCATCGTCGCCGCAGGGGCGCGACATCATTAGACCGCTGGCGCTTGCGAATGGTGCTGCTGGGTAGGAGATGCCGCAGGCGCCGAGGTAGCTCGTGAGCATGGTGCTGCGTAGCGCACGCTGGTTGATGTAGTCGAAGGACTTGGCGTTTTCGCGAATCGTCGAGATCGCTGGCGGGGGTATGCGCACGGTCGGGCACAAAAGTACTTCGTCACCGAGTTCGGATTGAAAGCGGTGTCGCAGATCGGGCAATCGTGCGTACAGCTGCGCTGGATCGTTGTTTGTTCGCGCACTGTGGGTTAGTCGCCGGACCGTTGCGGGCTGAAGAAGTCGAGTGTCGTTGACCTCGCCGCGGATGTTAGACCGCGCTTCGGCGCCGACGATGGTGCCGCAGGAGTCCATCAGCGACTGAGCGTCATTCAGGGATGTAAAGACACGGTGCTCGATGGTCGCACCTGCAGCAGACAGAGCGCTGACGATTTCAGTAAAGGCTGCGGCGATGTCGGGGTGGCATTCGTCGATAAGTTCCCCGTCTGGAACGACGAAGCGTGGAGTCGACGAGTCGAGTGGGTATCGGGCTGCTCGATGACGCTTGAGCATGATGTCATCGAGTAGTCGAATGTCCTGAACCGTGCGGGCGATCAATCCAACGCTATCCAACGTCTGGGATAATGGCTGAAAGTCGTTAGGTCCATACCGATTCTTGCTGGCGCGGTAGCCAACGACGCCGCACCATGCCGCGGGCAGGCGCGTCGACCCCGATGTATCGGTGCCGATGGCATACGGGGCGACACCTACGGCCACCGATACGGCGGCTCCCGAGGAAGAACCACCGGGGACCCTTGGAGTGTCGGTGTGGGCGGGGTTCACGGGAGTTCCGAAGACGGTGTTGACTCCGAGACCCGAAAAGGCAAACTCGCTCATATTGGTCTTGCCGACGCTGATCATGCCGACGTCGGCACATGCTGCAACGAATGCACTGTCTCGACTGGAGGAATCAAGGTGTAACCGGCTCTCTGAGCCGCACGTCGTCACCGTTCCTCGGACGTCGAAGAGGTCCTTCCACGTCACGGGCACCCCGTCGAGGGGGCTCAGCTGGCGCCCACCTGCGCGGCGCTGATCGCTGAGATCCGCTTCGTGACGACCCCGCTCGAAGGTGTTGTTCGTCAAACAGTGCACGGCAGGGGTGCTCAGTGCCGCGCCTATCGCCTCCTCGATCAGCTCCCGGGCTGACGTCGCACCCGCTGCAAGGGCTGCGGCCATGGCGGTCGCGGATGTGTTGTGCGGCTGCATTGGTATCACAGCCGTGAACTTGTCAGGCGCTGTGAACGGCCACCGGAGCACTTCGAGGTGTCGATGAGGACTCGATCGATCGCGCGTTCATTCACCGGAGTGCTTGTGTGCCTCGCCTGCTCGGCCGCCGGTAGGCGGTGGGGACTCGTAGAGCGAGCCCTTGACGACGGGCGGCGGGCCCGGGTACCACCGGTCGGGTTCGGGATAGGTGAAGTCGTCGGGGAAGTGATAGGTCTCGAAGCACGTGGTGGTCGCAGCCTCGGTATCGAAGAAGGAAAAGGAATTCTGATCGAGCCAACGGCCACTTTGCGTCGCAGTAAAGCCGCGGTCGGCGAACATTTTCAACCGTTGCTCCCAGGGCGCGTTGTTGCAATCGAAGGCAATGTGATGGATCCCCTCGCCATGCTGGTCGAGGAATTCTCTTATGACGGTGCGCCCAGACAACGGCTGCATGATCTCGAAAGTCAGGTTGTCGTTGATCGCAAAGCACACCGTGAGAGCGAACGGGCTCGACTCGCCGCGGTACGTCTGCTGCGCGACGGTCTCAGAGGTGAAGGTATAGACCCGGAAGGGGCCGACGCCCAGTCGCACGAGACCCTCCATGGTGCGCTGAGCGTCCTCGGTGACGAAACATACTTCGACGATCTTGCCCAAAAAGCTGTTGTCCATGGCGAACTCGCTGAGCACGGTTGGCAGGGCCGCTTGCTCCTTATTCATTTCGCTACTCCGTTGTCGTTCGGTAAGTGTTCGATGTACAGGTCCACTGATCGCGGTGGACCGTCAGTGCCGTTGATGGGGACCATGTCTTGGGGGCAGGCACTGACGATGAGGACGAGGTCCTGACGAGCCTCCAGGACCACGCGGCTACCCGGCGCGGCCACAGAGGAGTTGAGCGACAACTCCCCGGCGGGAGACGTCTCCACGGCCATGAAGAGATTCAGCGGATCGGGCGCAGCGTGGCGCCCAGGGGACACGCCGGCGCTGTGACCTGACAGGCCCGCGACCGCGTGATGGAAGTTCTCAGCGCAACTCGCGTGCCAGCCGGCGAAACCGAGGTTGCGGTAGCGCTGCGCGTCGCACGCCGGTATCAGCATGTCGTGCGCGCCCCCGCTGTCGTCGGCGGCCAGCGTCAGCATCGGGACGCGGTGGTCATCGACGAGGGTGTCGCCGATCTGCGGGTGTAATCGGCCGATGGCGAGCCGGCTGTGCGACATGGACAGTGCCGTCGCACTTTCCTGACTGAGCGCCCACGTGTCGACGACCTGATAACCCAAGGTGTTCACGATGTGCACGCGTTGGCCAGCGCGCAGCGCCAGGCTGCCTCCACGGCCGCCCTCAACTGTGAACGCGTGGCGTGGCGCCGCATTCACCGTCATCAGGGCAAGTCCGTGTGATCGAACGGGTTCCGACCGCCCTCGGCGACCCGCGGCCGGAGTCGGGTGAGTGTTGCCATGGGTATGGCGCACCTCCTGTGCGATGGTGGAATTAATCGGGGAGACCCCCACGTGCGATATACGATAGTGCAACAACTTGTGCGGAAAGGCAATGGGGTAATGGTGATGGATGAGCCTGACGTGGCGAGCCCGAACGTGGGGCAGCGCCTGCGAGCCGCGCGGTTAGCCAAGGGTCTGAGCGCCCGTCAGCTCGCCGCGCAGGCCGACGTCACTCCGGCCTACCTCAGTCGTCTCGAGAATGGCCAGCTCAGCCCCACCGTGAGCACTCTGTCCAAGGTGATGCAAGCTCTCGGCCAGCCGGTCGCCGATCTCTTTCACGGTCGGGATGACGCCGGGCCGCTGGTCCGCAAGAGTCAACGACGCACGATCCGCAGCCACGGCGTCGCTGATGAGCTGCTTTCTCCCACGCGATCCGGCCGGCTTGAAGTTCTCGAAACGGTCATTAATCCCGGTGCAGGCAGCGGCGACGAGCCCTACAGTCATCCCGGCGATGAGGAGTGCATTGTAGTGCTGGCTGGGGTTCTGGACGTCTGGGTGCACGACGTGCACTACGTGATGCAGCCCGGCGACGCGTTGACCTTCAATTGCCGAACGCCCCACGCGTGGCGCAACACCGGCGACGATGAGACTCGTGCCCTGTGGATCATCACCCCCGCTGGGTATTAACCAATAATTGCTTTTTCGTATAACGCATGTCACGCTGAGTCTGGAGATGAGGAGCGTCACATGTGTGCAATGCACGACATCGCCGCCACGCCGGCACGACGGCACCGTCGGAGCTTCAGGTCCACTCGCTCGCCCTAGCGTCTAGTGGCGGGGGCATTGATTGGTGAGACCACCCGGCAAGCGTCGAAGAGTGCTCGATTTTACGGAGTTGGCGGCAGCGACGTGCCCTTCTCCGGGGCGCCCTCGGCGGCAGACCCGCTCTTTGCCCGGCTCCTTCGTGCACGCGGACTGACTGATCTATCGCCACATCCGACCCGACTTGCGCTCGACCCCGCGGTCAGTCCGCCGCAACAGGCCGGCCGCTTCTGCTATCCGATCAACGGCCGGAGTCCGCTGGACTTATTCCGGCGCAACGGTCCACCTCGAACGGCGTCGCGAGGCCCCTTTCGTCGCTGCCAATACAAGTTTCTTGCACGTCCGAAAAGCCCACTGATCGTGGGCGATTGACAGTCACCCTATGGAAGGAAGCACACATGCAGCCCGAAGCGACGGCCACGAGTACCTGGCGCAGCGGAATCGAAGGACGATCCATCGAATGGATCCCCCCTGACGAGCGACACGGCAAAGTCCGCCAGCAGGGGCCCTTCTGGTTCCTCTGCAACTTCCACCCCCTCACCGTCGCGCTCGGCTTGGTCGGCCCCACCCTCGGCCTCAGCCTTCTTTGGACCATCGTCGCCGTGATCGCGGGCGTGCTCTTCGGCACCGTGTTCCTGGCCCTGCACGGATCGCAGGGGCCCAATCTTGGTCTGCCGCAGATGATCCAGTCGCGCGCGCAGTTGGGATATCGCGGCGTGGTCGTCATCCTGTTCGCTGCAGTGTTCACGTTCCTGGGTTACAACGTCGTCGATACCGTGATGATCGACGCCGGCTTCCACAACCTGTTCGGGTGGAACTCCACGATCACCGGTCTGGGTGTCGGGGTCGGGGCTATCGTGCTGGCCGTGTGGGGGCATGACTGGCTGCATCGCGCCTTCACGGTGATGTTCTGGGTGTCGCTGCCGCTGTGGCTAATCTTGACCTTCGGGGCGCTGTTCGGCGGCTCCGGCGGTGCACCGGTCGCCGACCTAGGATTCCGCACAAGCGCATTCGTGGTGATGTTCACCATCGGCGCCACCTACAACATCACCTATGCGCCGATCGTCTCCGACTACACCAGATACTTGCCCGTCAACGTGTCATCGCGGGCCCTGATCATGACGGTCTACTGGGGTGCGGCCATCGCAGCGATCTGGATGATGGCGCTCGGAGCGTGGCTCGGTGCGCGCTTCGGCGTTGCCGACACATTCGTCGGCATCCACGATGCCACCAACGCCGTCATGCCGTGGGCCGGCACAGTTCTCGTCGTGATCAGTGGGTTGGCGCTGGTATCCACCATGGGCCTCAACACTTACAGCGCCACCCTGACGGTGCTGACTGCCATCGACTGCTTTGTTCCGAGATTCAGCACGCCCCTCCGGCGGGCGATCACCGCGGTGGTCCTCGGTGCCGTGTCGACTGCAATCGGGGTCTGGGTGGTGCATGACATCTCCGCTGCGATCAGCAACGCTCTACTTATCATGTTGTATCTCCTCGCCCCCTGGACGGCGATCAACCTCGTCGACTACTTCATCGTGCGCCGAGGCCACTACGACGTGGCCGAAATCCTCAACCCCGGTGGGGTTTACGGCAATTGGGCATGGCGCGGCTTGACCGCCTACGGCCTGGGTGTGGCAGCCGAAATCCCGTTCATCACGCTCACCTTCTACCATGGACCAATTGCACGCGCGCTCGGCGGAATCGACATCGCCTTCGCCGTTTCACTGGTAGTGGCCGGAATCGCGTTCTACATTCTCAGCCGGCGGTTCACGGCGGCTTGCACCGAGACCACGCCGATATCTTTGCGCGCCCGTCCCCGCCCTCACACAGCGCCGGGCGCGACCGCGAAGGAGAACACACCTTGAGCCACAACGTCTCTGACCATACGCACCTGGGCCTCGCGTTTACGCCGTGCCAGTTGGCCACGTTGGCACTGCCCAACCGACTCGTTGTGGCACCCATGTCACGGGTGAGTACACGCGGCGACGGCCTACCCACCCGGCAGATGGCTGAGTACTACCGGCGATTTATCGAAGGTCGCTTCGGATTAGTCATCACCGAAGGCATCTATCCCCTCGGGCCCGCAGCCCAGGGGTACACCAACCAACCCGGCTTGACATCGATCGAACACGTCAACGGCTGGCGACAAGTGACCGACGCCATCCATGAGTCCGGCGGCCACATCATCGCTCAACTGATGCACGCCGGCGCGCTGTCCCAACACTTTGTCGAATCCACCCTGGCACCCAGCGTCATCGTCCCTAGAGGAAGGAAGATGCCAGAGTACGGCGGCGAGGGTCGCTATCCCGTTCCCGGCGCCGCCACCGCCGACGAGATCGCCGACATCATCGACGGATTCGCCGCCTCGGCATCTCTGGCAGAGCAGGCCGGGTTCGACGGCCTCGAGATTCACGCCGCGAACGGCTACCTACTCGACCAATTCATCACCGACTACACCAACACCCGCACCGACCATTACGGCGGATCCGCCCGCGCTCGCGCCCGCTTAACCGCCGAGGTCACCGCGGCGGTGGTTGCAAGCGTCGGGGGCCGGCTTCCGGTAGGCGTGCGTCTGTCCCAGGCCAAAGTCAACGACGCCGGGCATCGCTGGCTGGACGGAAGCGAAGCGCAGGAAATCTTCACCACGATCGCAACGTCATCACCGGCCTACCTACATCTAGCGGGAGAGGGACGCCCCTGGACGCAAAGCGGCAAGACCGCCGACGGAACCGCCCTAGGAGCACTGGCTCGCCACACAACAGGACTGCCCGTCATCGCCAACGGCGGACTTCACACCGCAGCGCTCATCAACCAGGTGTTGGACGAAGGCGAGGCCGACCTGATCAGTCTCGGCCGCCCCGCACTCGCCGACCCAAGCTGGCCGAACACCATTGCAGACGGCCGAACACCGGAACCATTCGACGCCGCGCTGATCACCCCGTCTGCCTCGCTGGACAACAGCGAGGACGCCCGCAGTCGGCGCGCGGTGCAACGATGACCAACGACGCGCCCAACCCAGACAACGACATGACGAACGGGCTCCGCCGATGGCGGCGCCCTGCTGACGCGTCTTGGCGGCATGGCGCAGCAGCGCTGCTCACCTTGACCTTCGACCTCGACGCCGAGAGCGCCGTCCTCGCGCGATCGGACACCGCAGCCAAGGACCTGTCGACGATGTCGCACCAGGCATACGGACCGCAGACCGCGCTGCCCCGCATCCTGCGGCTACTCAAAGACGTTGCCGTCGAAGCGACGTTCTTCGTGCCGGGGGAAAGCGCCCGCCGCTGGCCGCGAGCCGTCGAGTCAATCATGGACGGCGGCCACGAGATCGCGCTTCACAGCGACCAACACCGGCCACTTACCGGAATGTCCCCCACCGAACAGGCAGACGACCTGCACGCCAACATCGAGGCACTTACCGGCCTGGGTGCCCGCCCGGTCGGCTACCGCGCACCGAACTGGCAGCTCACCGAGGACACCTTGGCACTGCTCATCGAGGCTGGCCTGCTCTACGACTCGAGCCTCATGGACGACGACCACCCCTACCTCATCGAGCATCCTACGGGCCGCATCGCAGAGCTGCCCGTGCACTGGAGCCTCGACGACTGGGAGCAATATGCCTTCCTGCCGGAGCCGGATATCGGGAGTGTCATCAACCCGCCAGCGACGGTACGCGAGTTATGGACCGGCGAACTCGACGCAATGCGCGCTACCAACAGCCTGTGCAACATCTGTGCCCACCCCTTCCTAAGTGGCCGCCCTTCACGATTGAAGGTCATCGCCGACCTCATCGCCTTCGCGCGCGACTGCGGCGACGTTGAAATCATCCGATGCGACCACCTTGCATCTCGGGTGCACCCAACGGCAGGGAACGCCACACGAACACCGGCGACATGAAGTAGCGACGAAACCCCCACCGGCCGGGCGTATCCTGACCAGCGCTGTCCCTTCGGCCGCACCGCGAGCAGGCGGTCTTGCTCACGTGGCGCCGAAAGTCGTCGAGCAAGGCGCCGACGCCACACAGCTTGAGTACGACGATGCCACCTGACCCCGACACGCCAACAAAGCAACACGAACGGACGACGTAAATGTCGCTGCTGCACTCAGCACTGCCACGCGTATTGCCCTATCAGTACTGCCGATCGTGGCTCCTGGTCGCAGCGTCACAACCGCACAAATTTGGCGACGCTTTCCAGTCACCAGCCGACGCGGTGGTCCTCGACCTCGAAGACGGCGTCACCGATGCTGCGAGAGCCGACGCTCGCACCGCGGTAGCAGCGTTATTGCGTGCGGGCCATAAGGTATGGGTGCGCATCAACCCGGCCACCACCGAGGACTGGGACGCGGATTTAGCGGTGCTCCGCGACGTACCTGCACTGCGCGGAATCATGCTAGCGAAGGCAGAATTCGCCGACCACGTTGACAGAACCGCCGAAGCGGTCCCCGGAGTACCCATCATCGCGCTTGTCGAGACCGCACTCGGAATCGAGAACGCCTTCGAGGTCGCCTGCGCGAAGGCGACCGCCCGAATTGCTTTTGGCTCGGGGGACTTCCGACGAGATACTGCGGCAGCAGACACGCCCGCCGCACTGAGCTATGCGCGGGCGCGCCTCGTCGTGGCGAGCCGAGCGGCTTGCATCGCCGGGCCGATCGACGGCCCTTCCCTGGCGAGGGAATCGGAGTTGTCTGCGGCATTATCGGTCACGAAAACGATGGGCATGACCGGAAAACTCACCCTGGCCGCCTGGCAGCTCGATAAGATCAACTCTGCCCTCAGTCCCAAAGTTGAGGAGGTGGCTTGGGCCGCCGATACGGTGCAGCGTCTGGGACCACGCGGTGAGAACATCGTCGATGGGTATGAAACGCCGAACTTGGCCCGCGCGAAACACATTCTCTGTTTGTCGGAGGTTTACTCCCCACTGTGGGAAACGTCTGGCCAAGCGCGACGACCTGCGTCAGCGCAGCCCAAGAGCACCGGCAGCGGTCTTTAGATGCCAGACCAGGGTCGCTCAGCTGGTTTCCCTGTTGGCGTTGACGCATGGGAATGGCGGTTGGACGCGGGCTGCCGAGACGAGGATCCATCCCTATTTTATTTTTTCACCCCGACGGAGAACGAAGGAAAGCGCGCCAGCAGCGTCAGCAGGCAGCCCAAAAGATCTGCGCTAGATGCCGCGTCATCGTCGAATGCCAGACCCATGCCGTGGCGTTCAACGAGGTGTTCGGCATTTGGGGTGGCATGTCTAAGCATTTGGGGTGGCATGTCTAAGGGAGACCGTATGCCGCTTCTACCCGGCCGGCTCGTCGCAATTCGAACCTATCGCACGCCGCAGACACACGGCGGCGTCCCCTACCCGTCCCCGGCCGTGGGGATGGCTGCGCGGTAATCATCTGTCATCGCCCGGCTCAACCCGTGCTCTGGGGTGTCTGTGCCAGCGGCGCGCGACATAGCGGTAGTTCACTCCCTCGCCGGCTGGCTGGGGAGTAGGCGTAGCCGGGCAGCGAGGGGGATCACCACGTCGAACCCCAGTCCAGGAACACCGTAAAGGTGCGGGTCGGTCAAAAGCGGTGCGAAACCTAGATATTTGGCGAAGGTACTGGGCCAGCCGTGGGTCAGGACCAGGGGGATGCCGTGGCCGCTGCTGGCCTTCTGGTGCACGAAGTGGATGGTGTCTCCATCGATGTCGGCGAGGAAGTGGTCAAATCCGTTCAGCCAACTCGCCTGGGTGGAGCAGTCGTACTCGTCGCGCCAATACCGCAGCAGGCCGGCCAGATAATCACGGTCGGTGCCCTGCTGCCACGGCAGGCCGGGGCTCGGCTCGAGTAAGCGGGTGCACGCCAAACGTGCGTGCAGATCTGTTAGGACCGCGTCGTCGACGCGCGGAGTGAAGGACGCGACGTCGATCGTCCTGCGAAGTGGTGTCACCGGGTCCTCGTCGTGTAAGTGGAGTGCGGGACGTGCTCACTGGCCGTGCCACGGCAGAACAAGGAAATCATCGATATAGCCGACGAGGACGTCAGGCGCGTTCCCCCTGCGAGCGGCGACAGGTGAAACTCCGCATTCTCGGAACGCCAATTCGACGGACCCTGTGTCCCCGACGCCGATTATTCATTGGTAGTGCAGGACTGCGCACCCCCGGCCCTAAGGCAGAGCCCACTTCCGGGTCACCGCTTCAGGTATTGATAGGCCGGAAACCGCTGCCTCGATAAGGGTGTGCGCGGGCATTTCTGCCGGGATCTGACGTGTCCCGCGACTGATCGGACCGGTGGCGGAGCCCGTTATCAGGCAGTCTAAATGGGTGTGCGCCAACGATACTCGCGCGTCGTGCAGCCAACTAGCGCGTCCACGCTGGTCTACGAGGAACGTCATGGCAGCCTCGTAATCCGGGTCCGGCGTCTGGTCGGCCGGCGGCGGCATACGCTGAACCTGGGCGAGCTGCTCGACGAGCCTACGGACGTTCTCCCCATTGGATCCGAGCTCAAAGCCAGGCGGCGTGCACTGCACCACCTCAAGGCGCCGGGCACGGATTTGGCGGGCTTCGTGCAACAGCGAGGGCTCGTACCCCAGCACCCGCCTGGGCTTAACCTCTCAGACCTCCCACGGCATGTAGAGGTGGGCGTAGCCGAAGTTGACCATGTTGGCGGGCTCTTCAAAACGCGGAACCCGCTCCACGTGCGCGAGGTCAAGCGTCGCTTGGGTCGCAGCTTTGCGAACATCTGAGGATTGATGGACTTCGTCAGTGACCCGGGATCAGGTGCGGAAACATGTCGTGAAGTCGTTGCCGCACACTGGGTTCGCGCTTCGGTGCAGCGGGCGGAGCGGTGGGTGGCGGCGCGAGCGTGGAGGCGACGGCCGTCACGCTCCATGAAGTGGGCGGCTGCGCCGATGGCGACGCGGTGGGTGGGGTGTGGTTCACCGGCGCGATCGACACGTTCGACGTCGTGGCGGCCGCCGGTAGGCGAGCCTGCCCGACGGGGCGGGACGACTCGTGGGACACGCTGACGACGGCCGCGACCAGAATGCCGAGGGCCACGATGCCGAGCCCGCCCAGGAGTGTCGAGACCCAGCTCCGATCTGCGACGGCATCGAGCCCTCTTGTCGCGTCCATAGAAATGCCTTGACCTCCGGATTTTCCACTTCGGGGTTGATCGTAATGACGCTCCCCGAAAAACAGCTGTGAACACTTCGGCGATCTTGTCTTCTCGGCTCGCCATCCGGCATGCTGCGGAGCGTGGCAGGCACCGACAAGCTGGTTCTGGGCGCGAGCGGATTCCTCGGCTCGCATGTGACACGGCAGCTGGTCGAGCGCGGTGACACCGTACGGGTCATGCTGCGCCCGAGCAGCTCCACCCGAGGGATCGACGACCTGTCGGTGCGGCGGCTCTACGGCGACATCTTCGATGACGAGGCCCTGAAGGCGGCGATGGACGGCTGCGACGTCGTCTTCTACTGCGTCGTCGACACCCGCGCCCATCTGCGCGACCCGGCACCGCTCTACCGCACCAACGTCGACGGGCTGCGCCACGTCCTCGACGCCGCGGTGAACGCCGATCTGCGCCGGTTCGTCTTCACCAGCACCATCGGAACCATCGGACTCGGTACCGGCGGAGTCGTCGACGAGGACACCCCGTTCAACTGGGGGAGCAAGGCCGGTGGCTACATCAGCTCGCGGGTCGCTGCCGAGAAGCTGGTGCTGGACTACAGCCGGGAAAAGGGGCTGCCGACGGTCGCGCTGTGCGTAGCCAACACCTACGGGGCGCGCGACTGGCAACCGACCCCGCACGGCTCCCTGGTCGCCGCCGCCGCGGCCGGCAAGCTGCCGTTCTATATGGGCGGGATGGCCACCGAGGTGGTGGGTATCGAGGACGCTGCCCAGGCGCTGGTGCTGGCCGCCGACCACGGCCGGGTCGGGGAGCGCTACATCATTTCCGAGCGTTACCTGCCCTACCGTGAGCTCTACGAGACCGCGGCACGCGCCGCCGGCCGGCCGGCGCCCCGTTGGGGCATCCCCAAGCCAGTGATGAAAGGTATCGGGGTGCTGGGCGGTATCGCCGCCGCAGTGACCCGCCGCGACCTGCCGCTGAACCCGACCACGGTGCGACTGATGGACATCATGGCGCCAATGGATCACGGCAAGGCGATCCGCGAACTGGGCTGGCAGCCGCGAGACGTCCACGAGTCGATCGCCGACGCAGTCGACTTCTTCGACCGACGCCGACGCGACCGCGGCGAGTTTGCCCGCGATCACTGAGCTCCGATCACTGAGAAGGCCGTCCGGTTGACCGGCGGATGACTACGCTCGTCACGTGCGCGCGGTCCGGTTCATCCACCGATCACGTGGACGGCCCTCATGAACGAGTCGAGCCCGCGCGATCGAATTGGATACGCGGCGGGCTTGTTCGGCTGGGTGGCCTTGCCCTACCTCGCCGGTTCCGTGTTGTCGTGGCAGACGTTCGGCGCCGGGATCGGGCCGGCGTTCTTCCCGCCGGCCGGGGTGACCGTGGCGGCCATGCTGCTGAACCGGCGGGCGCTGTGGCCGGTGATCGTCGCTGCGATCGTGGTGGCCGAACTGGCCGTCGACCTCCGCTACGGGGCGGCGCTGGGGACGTCAGCCGGATTTGCGCTGGCCAACTCGGTGGAACCGCTGGTCGGGGCGTTGCTGGTGCGCACCTGGTGCAAGGGGCCGCCAGACCTACGTGAGCGAGCCGACCTGGCCCGGTTCGTGGCCGGCGCGGTGGTTCTCGGCCCACTGGCCGGCGGCGTCATCGGTGGGGTGGCCACCGCGATCAGCAATTATGTCTTGTCGCCGATCGTGGTGCTGCACTGGTGGGCCGGCGACGGAGTCGGTGTCCTGCTGATCGGTGCCCCGATTCTGCTGTGGCGCTTCCAATCCCACCTGCTGCGTGCCCGAATGCTGGAGACGTTCCTGGTCCTGGGGGCCATGGCGGGCCTGACGGTGGTGTCGTTTCGCCTCGAGATCCCGCCGGCGCTGTTCCTGCTGCCCGTGATGGCGTGGGCGGCTCTGCGGCTCGACATGATCGGAGCGGCGCTCTGCGGCGGCGTGCTGGCCTTCACCGCCAATGCCATGGCCAATGCCGGATATACGACCTTCGAGAGTCTGGATCTGCGTGCGCCGGGCCAGTTGGCTATCGCCCAGGCGTTCATCGCCGTCGTCGTGCTGGTCGCGATGCTGACCGCACAGGAAGCTGCCGGGCGGGTCACCGCCGTCCAGCAACGTCAGGCCGAACGGCGCGAGCGGGCCCGCCTGGAGACGCTTGCCAACCTCGGCCAGTTGCTGTCGGGAGCGTTCACGCAGAATCAGATCGGTGACGCTGTCCTTGGGCAGGTGATCAACGACGCAGGTGCGCAAGGACTCGCGGTGGGACTGGTCAATGACGAGGGCACCGCGCTCGAGTGGGTGGCAATGGGCGGGTATCCCGAATCCGTCGCCAATCAGTTCGCCGACGGTGTGGCGTTAGAGGCCTCCACTGCGGCCACCGAGACGGTCCGGACCGGCAAGCCCGTGGTGATCCGCACAATCGCCGAGTATCGCCGACGCTACCCCGACAATGCCAAGTGGATGGTTGCCAGCGGCGGCTCGGCGGTGGCGAGCTGGCCGTTGACGGTGGGCGGCAAGGCGATTGGGGCGCTGGTGTTGGCCTGGGCTGACCCGCAGCCGCTGGACACCGCGCAGCTCGCCTACACCTCGGCAGTCGCCACCATGATCGGCCAGGCACTGGTACGCGCGCGGGTGTACGCCGACGAACACGCCCGCGCGGCGGTGCTGCAGGCGGCGGTGCTGCCGACCAGTCCGGCCGTGATTGCCGGCGTGGACGTCGGGGTGAGCTACGAACCCGCGGATGTGGTGCAGGGGCTCGGTGGTGACTGGTACGACGCACTCGAATTGCCGCACGGGCGGACGTATCTGGCCGTCGGCGATGTGGTGGGTCACGGACTTCCCGCAGTGGAGGACATGGCGCAGCTGCGCAGCGCCGGGCGGGCGCTGGCATTCCAGGGTCTGGCGCCGGCGCAGCTGCTCGCCGCCCTCAATACGTTCACTCGGCAGGCCAGTAACGGGAAGTTCGCGACGATGGGGGTGGCAGTGCTGGATCCGGCGACGGCGACCCTGTCCTACGCCTCGGCCGGTCACCCGCCGCCGGTGCTGCGGCGGGCGGGGACCGGGACGGTCATCCGCCTGGCCGGTGCGCACGGCCCGGTGCTGGGCCCGGTCGAACGCGCCTCCTACAGCGCGGGCCGCGTCGAGATCGGTGAAGGCGACATTCTCGTCATGTACACCGACGGGCTCATCGAGCGGCGCGGCCAGGACATCGAATCGGGGATGGCGCGCGTGCAGCAGCTCGTGGCCCAGTGGAGTGGTGACGAGTCCCTTCCGGCGGCCTGCCGGCAACTGACGCAGACCCTGGCGCCACCGCCTCGCGACGACGACGTCTGCATGGTCGCGGTGCGATTCGGGGCGATCGACGTCATCGGATCGGCTGACCGTTGACCAACGTCGACGATCGGATGGCCGAGGTCCCCGGGACGCTCGACGACGCCGCGGTGGCGGCGCTGGGCGCGTGGATCCGCGAACGCGGAATCGGTTCGGCGGTAAGCGATATCGAGCCGCTGTCTGGCGGTACCCAGAATGTGGTCGTGCGACTGCGGGTCGATGGCCGCCCGGTGGTACTGCGCCGGCCGCCGCCGCATCCTCGGCCCAACAGCAACCGCACGATGCAGCGTGAGATCGCGGTACTGCAGACGTTGGCCGGCAGCGCGGTGCCCCACCCTGAATTCGTCGCCGGCTGTGACGATCTCGACGTACTCGGCGTCGTCTTCTATCTCATGGAGGACGTCGACGGCTTCAATCCAGTGACCGAGGTGCCGCCGGCCTATGTGGCCGATCCGCAGATGCGCCATCAGGTGGGCCTGAACTACGCGGCCGACTTGGCACGTCTGAGCGCAGCGCAGTGGCAGGGCCGCCCACTGCAGCAGCTGCACCGCCCGGGATCCTTTCTGTCGCGCCAGGTTCCGAACTTCCTTGCGTTGCTCGAAAGTTATCGACACACCAGCTACCGGCCGGAGATACTCGATGTCGGCCGGCTCGCGGACTGGCTCGACGGCCATCGGCCACCCGACGGCGAGCCCGGCATCATGCACGGCGACGCGCACCTCAACAACGTCCTGCTGCGCCGCGATGTGCCTGAGGTCGCGGCCTTCGTCGACTGGGAGATGTGCACCATCGGGGATCCGCTGCTGGATCTGGGCTGGATCCTGGTGTGCTGGCCCGACGATCCCGACCCGATCAACGCCGGCCGGGAACTGGCCGCACTCGGTGGTCTGCCGAGCCGCTCCGAGCTGATCGCCGCATACGCCGATGCCGGCGGCAGGCCCACCGGCAACCTGGATTGGTATGTCGCGATGGCGTGTTTCAAGCTCGCAATCGTCATCGAGGGCACGTACTCGAGGTACCTGGCCGGACAGGCGCATCGCGAAGCCGGTGAACGCCTGCATGATTCGGCGAGCAGGCTGATCGGCCTGGGTGTGCGCGTGACGACGGGGGACAACCCCTTCGGGTGACCGCGTCAGCGATGCGGCTGATCGGCCCGCTCGCAGGTGCACTGCTGGGCTGGTGGCACCTCGCGCATCACCTGGTCGACGTGCTCGCCACATCCTTCCCAGGTGGTCTTGTGGCAGCGCGGGCACTCAACCGGATAGCACATGTCAACTCCTCTGCGTTGAAATCTCTGGGAGGACGATAGGGCATGAAACGTCGGCCCCTGCAGTTATACCCCCTAGGGTAAGCTGTACAAATCCACCTGAGGAGGGTTCACCATGGTTGGTGATGAAGACGCCATCGCCGCGGTGCTCAACCGACTGCGCCGCGCGCAGGGCCAGCTGGCCGGCGTGATTTCGATGATCGAACAGGGCCGCGAGTGCAAGGACGTGGTGACCCAGCTCGCCGCGGTGTCGAGAGCGCTGGACCGAGCCGGCTTCAAGATCGTGGCGACCGGGCTGCGTGAATGCGTCGTCGGTGCCTCGGCCAACGGTGAGGCTCCGATGACCGAAGCCGAGCTGGAGAAACTCTTCCTGGCGCTCGCTTAGCGAAGGACAGTGATGGGCATGGATATCGCGCTATCGACGACAGTGCGTGGCGGTTTCGGCGATGTTGTCTCGCGGACCCGCGAGGCGCTGGCTGATCAAGGTTTCGGGGTACTGACCGAGATTGACATGAAGGCGACGATGGCCGCCAAGCTGGGTGCCGCCGCCGGCGAAGCCCTTGGTGACTACCTGATCCTGGGTGCTTGTAACCCGCCGCTGGCTCAGCGTGCCGTGATGATCGACCGCCAGATCGGATTGCTGCTGCCGTGCAATGTGGTCGTGCGCAGCGACCCCGACCAGGCTGACACCGTCCACGTCGAGGCGATGAACCCGCAACTGCTGGTGGGCGTCACCGGTCAGGCTGAGCTGCAACCGGTGGCCGACGAGGTGACGGCCAGGCTGCAGTCGGCGATCGACTCGCTCAGTGCCTGATCCGGCCGCCGCGCCGGGGTACCGCGCGCTGGTCGTCGATGACGAGGTCTCACTGGCCGATGTGGTCGCTGGTTACCTGGAGCGTGAACACTTCGAGGTGGCCTCGGCCACCGACGGGACCGAAGCGTTGCGGATCGCCCGCGAAAGCGATCCCGACGTCGTCGTCCTCGATCTGAGCCTGCCGGGGATCGACGGGCTGGAGGTCTGCCGGCAACTGCGCACGTTCTCCGACGCCTACGTGGTGATGCTCACCGCGCGCGACACCGAGGTCGACACCATCGTCGGGTTGTCCGTCGGCGCCGACGACTACATGACCAAACCCTTCAGTCCGCGCGAGCTGGTCGCCCGCATCCATGCGATGCTGCGCCGCCCCCGCGTCGCCACCCGACTGACCGCGGCCACCGAACCTCCGCCCCGGGTCTTCGGTGATCTGGGCATCGACACCTCCGCCAGGGAAGTGTCGGTCGGTGGGGGACAGATCAATCTCACTCGCACCGAATTCGATCTCCTTGCTGCCCTCTCGGCGCGCCCTGGCTTCGTGTTCACCAGACGCCAGCTGCTCGAGGCGGTGTGGGGTGACGCCTGGTTCGGCAACGAGCACCTCATCGACGTCCACATCGGTCACCTTCGGCGCAAGCTCGGCGACGACCCCGGTGATCCGCGCTACGTGTTGACGGTGCGGGGGGTCGGCTACCGGATGGGCAGCGGGCGGTGAGCCGTTCACCCGGACTGGGTACCCGGCTCCTGCTGGCGCAGGCGCTGGTGCTGGTCGCCGGGGCGCTCACCACCGCGGTGGTGGCAATGGTGGTCGGGCCGCCGCTGTTTCGCGAGCACCTGCGCCGCGCCGGTATCGCGGCGAACTCCCACGAACAGTTCCACGCCGAGCAGGCGTACACCTACGCGACCGCTATCTCGGTTGGTGTTGCCGTCGCTGCAGCCGCGCTCACCGCGCTGGTCGTGACGTGGTACGTCAGCCGCCGCTTGCAGCACTCGCTCGCGGAGGTGTCGGCCGCCGCCGCCCGCATAGCCGACGGCAGGTTCGACGCCCGGGTGACGCCGCCGCGGCTGGGCGCTGACTTCGATGCCCTGGCCAGTGCTTTCAATGCGATGGCGACGCGACTGGAAGACGTCGAGACGACCCGCAGACGATTGCTCGGCGATCTCGCGCACGAAATACGCACACCGGTCGCGGTGATCGAAGCCTATCTGGAGGCGATCGAAGACGGTGTGAAAAGTCTTGACAGCGAATCTGTTTCGGTGATGCGTGACCAGGGTAGGCGGCTGGTGCGGCTTTCGGAGGACGTGGGCGCACTCGCCCAGGCCGAAGAGGGACAGGTCATTTCGCGGGAATGGGTCGACGCCGACGCGCTGGTGGCCGCGGCGGTCGCCGCCGTTGCCGACCGTGCTGGTGCGGCCGACATCGGACTGCGATCGGACGTCGATCCGGCTGCGCGCTCCCTGTGGGTTGACCCGCAACGCCTCGGCCAGGTGCTGGGGAACCTGCTCGATAACGCCCTGCACCACACTCCGGCCGGCGGGCGCGTCGAGGTATCGGTGACGACGAGCGGCGGCGGGCCGGTTCTCACTGTCACCGATACCGGGGAAGGTGTTGGGGAAGAACATCTTCCGCGCCTGTTCGAGCGGTTCTACCGGGTTGACCCCGCCCGCAGCCGATCCGGCGGGGGCAGCGGTATCGGCCTGGCGATCGCCAAGGCGATCGTCGAGGCGCACGGCGGCCGGATCTCTGCGCGCAGCGACGGCCCCGGCGCCGGAACCGTGTTCACGATCGAATTGCCCACGGCGGATCTCACAACGTAGGAAGAAGCGCGTTCATCTCGTCAATCTCCTTCTGCTGACTGCTCGTGATCGACGTCGCCAGCGCGATGACCGCCGCGGACTGGCCCGCGCCGATCTCCCGCTGCGACATCGTGATCGCGCCCTGATGGTGCGCGATCATCTGGGTGAGGAACAACTTGCTGGCCGCAGCCCCCTGGGCGTTGCGCAGGGCATCCATATCGCCGTCCGACATCATGCCCATGCCCGATCCCATTCCGGGCATCCCTGGCATCCCGGGCATTCCGGACGTACCAGGCATGCCGGGCATTCCGGACGTACCGCCGTGCCCGGGCATGTCACCCATGTCGCCAGGCATCATCGGCATCGCCGGCACGCCCCATTGCGCGAGCCAGCCCTGCATCTGCTGGATCTCTGGAGTCTGTGCTGCTTTGATCCGGTTGGCCAGGTCGATCACCCGTGGGTCGATGCCCGTCTTGCCCAGGATGACGTCGCTCATCTCGATGGCCTGCTGATGGTGGGGGATCATGTGCTGGGTGAACATGACGTCGACGTTGTTGTGCGCCTGATTGGCCGGTGCCGGTGCGGTGGTGCTCGTCGCCGCGGTGGCGCTGCCACCGGCCGCGGGTTTCGTCCCGCCCTCACAAGCGCCCAGTGTGATCACCGCCGCTAGTGCCGTCGCAACAACGGCTATGTGCCGGGTGTGCATCGTCGATGCGTCCTTCCTCGAGCTTGGCGCGGACCGCCTCCTCGCGCTCCGTCACTCTCGAGGGTTCTCGCCGCTCATAGGGCTTCTCTAGTGCTTCGATGAAGATTCGATGAAGGGCCCCGGGAAACTCGGTTGCACCCGCCGCGCGGCGAGGTCTACCATCGCCAACGTGCATCGTGCGCTTGTCGTAGTAGCTACCCGCAGCGGGGTCTGATCCAGACCGACCCCCCGCTGTGGGTCGAAACTACGACGTCGGTCAGCCTCCGCTCGACGAGAAGACCGATTCATGACTCCGCACAGCACCCCCATTTCTGAACTTTCTCCGCACTTCTGCGCGCCATTGCCGATCGGGCTGCGCGAACATGCTCAAACCATGCCGTGGAGTGCGTTCACTGCCACCTACAGCCCGAGCGGCGGCCCGGTTCGTCTGGGCGCCTGGGAATGCGATGACGTGTCCCGGCTGGGCCCGCAACCCCGCCGGTTCCGTGCGACTCTGGCCGTCGGTGACCGCATCGAGACGGCGACCGCCCACGCCAGCGGTCCGGTCGCGGCGCTCACCGCGATGCTCTACGAGCGGGGGATCGGTGTGGAGATGACGCACTTTCACCAGCTGCCCTCCGGTGTGCACACCGCGACGTTCGTGCAGGGCAGCGACGGTCAACGCAGGGAGTGGGCGATGGGCTGGTCGGAAGACCCCACCCAGTCGGCGCTGCGCGCCGTCATCGCCTGCGCCAACCGCCTACTCGCCGACTGAGATTCCCGCCCAAACTCACGTTTCGCGCGCCTCTCGTCGACCTCGGCGTCAGTACAGGGGCCGCAACACGATCGGCATGCCGTCCATCGGCACCGGCATGCCCGCATAGTCATAGTGCGGTTGGTAACCCGGATGCGGCAGCTCCAGCCGGTACCTGCGCAGCAATCGGTGCATGACCGTCTTGATTTCCAGCTGTCCGAAAACCATCCCGATGCACTTGTGCGCTCCGCCGCCGAACGGGGCGAACGCGTAACGATGCCGCTTGTGTTCCGAGCGCGGTTCGGCGAAGCGACTCGGGTCGAACTTCTCCGGATCGGTCCACAGCTCGGGCAGCCGGTGGTTGAGGCCGGGCCAGACGTTGACGTTGGTGCCGGCCGGGATGAAGTAGCCCAGCAACTCGGTGTCGCGCACCGCCTGGCGCACGTTGAACGGCAGCGGGGTGACCATGCGCAGCGACTCGTTGATCACCAGGTCGAGCGTTTCCAGCTTCTCCAGGGCTTCGATGTCGAGCGGTCCGTCGCCGAGCCGGTCCGACTCGTCGCGGCAACGCTCCTGCCACTCGGGGTTTGCGGCGAGCTGATTGGCCATCGTGGTCAGTGTCGACGTCGAGGTGTCGTGGGCCGCCATCATCAGGAAGATCATGTGGTTGACGATGTCGTCGTCGGTGAACGTATTGCCCTCGTCGTCGGAGGTGTGGCACAACACCGTCAGCATGTCGGTGCCCTCGGCTCTGCGGCGCTCCTTGAGTCGCTCAGTGAAGTAGTCCTCCAGCACCTTGCGGGCCTGCAGGCCCCGCCACCACTTGAACGGCGGAACGCCGGTACGGATGATCGCCCCACCGGCGCGGGTGGTCGTGGTGAACGCCTGATTCACCTTGGTCACCAGGTCGTGGTCCGATCCGGGTTCGTGGCCCATGAACACCACCGAGGCGATGTCGAGGGTGAGCTCCTTGACCGCCGGATGGAACAGGAAACGCGGATCGTTGGTCACCCAGTCGTCGGCGATGACCTGTGAGGCGACCCGGTCAATGTGCTCGACGTAGCCGGACAGCCGGGTGCGGGTGAACGCCTCCTGCATGATGCGGCGGTGGTACATGTGCTCGTCGAAATCGAGCAACATCAGTCCCCGGTTGAAGAACGGTCCGATGACCGGGTGCCAGCCCTTCTGCGAGAAGTCCTTGTTCTTGTTGGAGAACACCGCCTGGGTGGCGTCCGGGCCCAACGCCGTCACCGCGGGCAGGGCCGGGGAGTACGCGTAGTGGATCGGGCCGTGCTTGCGGTAGACCTCCAGCAGGAAGTCGGGACCGCCGCGGAACGTCTCGACCATGTGGCCGAGCAGAGGCAGGCCCGAATCGCCCATGACTGTCTTGAGGCCACTGCCCGCGGGCGGCTCGGCCAGCGCGAACTGCGGCCAGTCGCGCTCGCGCAGCCGTTTCTCGACCGCGCCCATCCCGGGGATGGTGTTCAGCGTCGGCGTGAACCGACGACGGGCCTGATCTAGCAGGTAGTGCGGGGTACTGATGGTGGCCATCGACGCTCCTCGGGAACTGGGCATGGGCATATTCATGGCGCGGTACGACAGGGTTGCTCCATCCTGGCCACCGTTCTTGACGCCTGTCAAGTTTCATTTGCGCGCCGGCGTGGTGCAAGGTGAACGGGTGACCGCGCAGCATGAGCCCGTCGAGGTGCCCCGTCGCCGCGGCGACAAGCAGCGGCATGCCATCGTCGCGGCCGTGCGCGAATTGCTCGAAGAGAAGCCGTTCGCCGAGTTATCGGTCAGCACTATCAGTGACCGGGCCGGTGTCGCCCGGTCCGGCTTCTATTTCTACTTCGACTCCAAGTACGCCGTGTTGGCCCATATCGTCGGCGAGGCCGCGCACGAACTCGAGGAACTCACTCACCAGTTCGCGCCGCGCGGCGCCGATGAGACGCCGACGGCCTTCGCCAAGCGGATGGTCCGCAGCGCCGCCGCGGTCTACGCGCACAACGACCCGGTGATGTCGGCGTGTAACGCCGCCCGCCAAACCGACGCCGAGATCCGGGAGATCCTGGACGGCTACAACGATGCGGTGATTGATCAGATCGTGCCGATCGTCGAGGCCGAGATCTACAACCACACTGCCGACCCGATCACCGACGATATCCGCGGCCTGGTCCGCACCCTGGTGGCGACGACGGCGTTCACGCTGTCCGGCGAGTCCGCCTTCGTCGGGCCCGAGAAGAACGTGGACCGCTCGGTCCAGGTTCTCGAGAGCCTCTGGCTGCATGCGCTCTGGGGCGGACAGGTCGGCGACTAGCCCATGGCTGACGGCTTCGCGGGTAAAAGGGTGCTCATCACCGGCGCGGCCAGCGGTATCGGCCGGTCCACCGCGCTTCGGCTGGCTCGAGAGGGCGCCGAACTGTATCTGACCGACCTCAACGCCGACGGACTCGAACAGACCGTGGACGATGCCCGTGCGCTGGGTGCCTTGGTGCCCGCGCATCGTGCCCTCGATATCGCCGATTACGACGCGGTCGCCGGATTCGCCGCCGACATCCACACTCACCACCCGGCGATGGACATCGTGATGAACATCGCCGGTATCTCGGCCTGGGGCACCGTCGAACAACTCACCCACCGGCACTGGCGGTCGATGATCGACGTCAACCTGATGGGCCCGATCCACGTCATCGAGACCTTCCTGCCGCCGATGGTCGCCGCGGGGCGGGGTGGTCAGCTGGTCAACGTGTCCTCGGCCGCTGGTCTGGTCGCCTTGCCGTGGCATGCCGCCTACAGTGCGAGTAAGTATGGGCTACGCGGACTTTCGGAAGTTCTGCGCTTCGATCTCGCCCGTCACGACATTGGTGTCTCCCTCGTGGTGCCCGGCGCGGTCGACACACCCCTGGTACGCACCGTGCAGATCGTCGGTGTGGACCGGGACCACCCGAAGGTGCAGCGGTGGGTCCGGCTTTTCAGCGGTCACGCCGTGACGCCGGAGAAGGTCGCCGACAACATCTTGGCCGGGATCACCAAGAACCGCTTCCTGATCTACACCTCGCCAGATATCCGCGCGCTCTACGCATTCAAGCGGCTGGCGTGGTGGCCCTATAGCGTGGCGATGCGGCGGGTCAACGTGTTCTTCACCCGGGCGCTGCGGCCGCGGAGCGCAACCTTCACGCCGCCGGGCTGAACCCGCGCGGCTTTCGCGCCGAAATCGCTCAAAGAGGCGGGGCCAATTCCAGGCGGACGCCGAGCAGACGGATCGGCCGGTCGAGCTCGAAGAGATCGAGCACCCGCAGAGCCGCGGCCGTGATCACCTCGGCGTCGACGCTCGACTGGTCGAGTTTGCGGATCTTGGTTCGCGTGTAGAAAGTGTTGGTGCGCACCGTGACGGCCACGCGGGTGACGATGCGTGACTGGGCTACCACGTCTGCCAGGGCCTGGCGGGCGAGATCGACGACGGCGGCGTCCAGCTCGGGGCGTTCAGTCAGATCGCGCGGGAAGGTCACCACATGGCTGCGCGAGCGGGGAATCCACGGCTCGGCGCTGACCGTCGCGTCCCCGCCGCCCTTGGCCAGCAGCAACAGCCACAATCCAGTGCGTGGACCGAAGGTGGCGGTCAGTAGCTCGGCGTCGGAGTTGGCGAGCTGTCGCACTGATGTAATGCCCAGGCTGTCAAGCTTTTTCGTGGTCTTGGGACCCACGCCCCAGAGTGCGTCCACCGGGCGAGCGCCCATCACGTCCATCCAGTTGGCGTCGGTGAGGGTGTAGACGCCGTCAGGCTTGCCGAAGCCGGTCGCCACCTTGGCGCGCTGCTTGTTGTCGCTGATGCCCACCGAACACGCCAGCCCGGTCTCGGCCGCGATCGTCGTGCGGACCCGCTCGGCCAGTTCCACCGGGTCGGCGACGTGCGCTCCGATATAGGCCTCGTCCCAGCCCCACACCTCGACGGGATGGCCAAGATCGCGCAGCAGACCCATCACCTGATCGGATGCCTCGTCATAGGCGGCCGGGTCGGACGGCAGGAACGTCGCATCCGGACAGCGGCGGGCGGCAGCGCGCAACGGCATCCCGGCGTGCACCCCGAACCCGCGGGCCTCGTAGGACGCGCACGTCACGACCTTGCGGGGTTCGGTGGGATCGCCACTGCCGCCGACGATCACGGGCAGGCCTACCAGTTCGGGGTGGCGGCGCAGCTCGACAGAGGCCAGGAACTGATCGAGGTCCACGTGCAGGACCCACGGTCGGGATTCTGGGCTGGTCAATGTCCGCACAACTTGCGCGCGACGCTGTCCCAGGCGTCGCCGAGGGCGTCGAGCGTGCGGCCGCGCTCGAGTTGATGGTTGACGTAGTCGGCATCCAGAAGCGCCAGCAGCGCGTCAGCCTGGGCGTCGAGATCGCCGGTGGTGCTTGCGGATTCGAGTAGTACTCGCAGATGGGTGTGCATCACGGCCAGTGGGGCGTTATGGCGGGTATCGGGATCTCGGTTGGCTTCCGACAGCAGCTCGCGATGGGTTTGTGCGAAACGCAGCCGCTCGCGGCCGAAGGCCAGCAGTCGCTGCAGGGGAGGGCCGTCGGGGCCTAACGGCGGTGGCCCGAACAGGAAGGCTTGCTGGATGGCGCGCTCGTCCTCGTCGAGCAGGACCATCATCAGGCCGGCGCGGCTGCCGAAGCGGCGGAACACCGTGCCTTTGCCCACACCCGCTGCTGCAGCGATATCGTCCATGGAGACGTTGTCGGCGCCGCGTTCGGCGATCAGGGTGCGGGCCGCGTCGAGTAGAAGTAGCCGGTTGCGGGCTGCGTCGCCGCGTTCTTGTGGCGCGGAAACCGGCAGCTCTCTGGCCTGTTCGATCGCACTCACCCCCATACTTTAGCTCAGCGGGAAATAAACCGGACCGCAGTCCGGTTATGCTGTGCGAGTATCTCGGACGACTGAGAGGATTGCGACATGGCGGATATCAAGGTTCTGACACTGGTAGGCAGCCTCCGGGCGGCATCGGTCAATCGCCAGCTCGCCGAGCTGGCAGCGGAGGCGGCGCCCGACGGCGTCACGCTGACCATCTATGAGGGTCTGGGCGACCTGCCGTTCTACAACGAAGACATCGATACTGACGATGCACCCGCCGCCGTGGTCTCGCTGCGGGCGGCCGCCGCGGACGCCGACGCCGCGCTGGTGGTGACACCCGAATACAACGCGAGCATTCCGGGCGTGCTGAAGAACGCCATCGACTGGCTGTCGCGGCCGTTCGGCAACGGCGCGCTCAAGGACAAGCCGCTGGCCGTCATCGGTGCCTCGTTCGGCCAGTACGGCGGGGTGTGGGCCCACGACGAGACGCGCAAGTCGTTCGGGGTCGCCGGGCCTCGGGTGGTGGAGTCGGTCAAGTTGTCCGTGCCGGCCAAGACGCTCGACGGCAAGCATCCGCGGGAGAACGCCGAGGTCGCCGCCGCCGTGCGCGATGTGGTCGGCAAGCTCGCCGCCGAGGTGGCCTGACCCGCCGTCGTCTAGACGGTCCGCAAACTGCCGCCGTCGATGACGTATTCCGCTCCGGTGCGGCGAGCGGGCGGCGCTGAGTGCGGGGGAGCGTGTTCTGCTCGGCGAGTGGTTGGCGCGGCTGGCTGAATCGGCGTGACGGGTGTTGCTGTACGGGCTCGTCGGCGGGCCGCGCATCTCGGCGTTGTCGGTCCCTGCTGGTAGACCTAGGCGCAGCCAGTGTCGCTCGGCGTGTTGTGACATGCGACACGCCGAACCGGGTGGCGCCGGGGTGCTTACGACCAGGGAATTTCAGAATTGTTATTCAGAACATGTGGTAGTTCTTCTCGCTGTCGGACACTAGGTGTAGTGTTCGACAGGCCGACAGACCCGAGACTCACAGGGCCGCCGGAACGCCGGAACCGAAGCTGAGATGTCGGTCCGAGCCGCTCCGCCAGCCAGGAATTTCACGGTCCGAAAGCTCGCTGACAGTTCGTGAGTGCCTGCGCACAGACCATCCCGTGACCGTCTTGAGTCCATCTCCATGTTTCGCTGAGGAGCTATACCGCAGATGACCATCACCGTGTACACCAAGCCCGCCTGCGTGCAGTGCAACATGACCTACAAAGCCCTGGACAAGCAGGGCCTGGCCTACGACGTCGTCGACATTTCCGAGGACGCTGAAGCCCGCGATTACGTGATGGCGATGGGCTACCTGCAGGCGCCAGTCGTGGTTGCCGGCGGTGACCACTGGTCAGGCTTCCGGCCCGACCGGATCAACGCCCTCGCCGGCGCCGCGCTGACCGCTTAGCGTCCGGGCGCCACGAGGAGCGAGTGATGAATCCGGATGGCAGCCTGGCAGGCCCGGAACGGTTGGTGTACTTCTCCAGTGTTTCGGAGAACACCCACCGCTTCGTGCAGAAGCTGGGCGTGCCGGCCATCCGGATTCCTCTGCACGAGCGCATCGAGGTGGACAGGCCCTATGTCCTGCTGCTGCCGACCTACGGCAGGGGCCGGGGAGACAGCCCGACGCTGGACGCCAAGGGATATGTGCCCAAGCAGGTCATCGCATTTTTGAATAATTCGAACAATCGGTCCCTGATCCGCGCGGTGGTCGGGGCCGGCAACACCCAATTCGGTGCCGAGTACTGCTTTGCGGCCAGGCTGGTTTCGCACAAGTGCAACGTTCCGTTTCTGTACCGCTTCGAAATGATGGGAACCGCAGAGGACGTGGAAGCCGTTCGTGCGGAGCTGGCCAAATTCTGGGAGGACGAGGACACGTGGCACCTACAGTCGCAGCTGCAGAGCCTGTAACGGCTTCTGGGCACGCGTTGCCCGGCGAGACCGATTACCACGCGCTCAACGCGATGCTGAATCTGTACGACGCGGACGGCAAGATCCAGTTCGACATGGATGTCTTGGCCGCCCGCCAGTACTTTCTGGAGCATGTGAACCAGAACACCGTCTTCTTCCACAATCAAGACGAGAAGCTCGACTATCTGATTCGCGAGAACTATTACGAGCGTGAGGTTCTCGATCAGTACTCGCGTAACTACGTCAAGACGCTGCTGGACCGGGCCTACGCCAAGAAGTTCCGGTTCCCGACCTTCCTGGGCGCGTTCAAGTACTACACCTCGTACACGTTGAAGACCTTCGACGGGAAGCGCTACCTGGAGCGCTTCGAGGACCGTGTGGTGATGGTGGCCCTGACGCTGGCCGCCGGTGACACCACCCTGGCCGAGAAGCTGGTCGACGAGATCATCGACGGCCGTTTTCAGCCGGCCACCCCGACGTTCCTCAACTCGGGCAAGGCGCAGCGCGGCGAGCCGGTGAGCTGCTTCCTGCTGCGCATCGAAGACAACATGGAGTCGATCGGCCGCTCGATCAACTCCGCGCTGCAGCTGTCCAAGCGCGGCGGTGGAGTTGCGTTGCTGCTGACCAACATTCGTGAACACGGCGCACCGATCAAGAACATCGAGAACCAGAGCTCGGGCGTGATCCCGATCATGAAGCTGCTGGAGGATTCGTTCTCCTACGCCAACCAGCTCGGTGCTCGCCAGGGTGCCGGTGCGGTCTACCTGCATGCCCATCACCCGGACATCTACCGCTTCCTGGACACCAAGCGGGAGAACGCCGACGAGAAGATCCGCATCAAGACCCTCTCGCTGGGTGTGGTGATTCCTGACATCACCTTTGAGCTGGCCAAGAAGAACGAGGACATGTACCTGTTCTCGCCTTACGACGTCGAGCGCGTGTATGGGGTTCCGTTCGCCGATATCTCGGTCACCGAGAAGTACCACGAGATGGTCAACGACGGCCGGATCCGCAAGACCAAGATCAAGGCCCGCGAGTTCTTCCAGACGCTGGCCGAGCTGCAGTTCGAGTCGGGCTACCCCTACATCATGTTCGAGGACACGGTGAACCGGGCCAACCCGATCGACGGCAAGATCACGCATTCCAACCTGTGCTCGGAGATCCTGCAGGTCTCGACGCCGTCGCTGTTCAACGAGGACCTGTCGTATGCCAAGGTAGGCAAGGACATTTCCTGCAACCTCGGCTCGCTGAACATCGCCAAGGCGATGGACTCGCCGGACTTCGCGCAGACCATCGAGGTGGCCATCCGCGGGTTGACCGCGGTGAGCGATCAGACGCACATCTGGTCGGTGCCGTCGATCGAGCAGGGCAACAACGACTCGCACGCCATCGGGCTCGGGCAGATGAACCTGCACGGATACCTTGCGCGCGAACGGATTTTCTACGGATCCGAAGAAGGCATCGACTTCACCAATATGTACTTCTACACGGTGCTCTACCACGCGCTGCGGGCGTCGAACAAGATCGCGACCGAGCGTGGGTCATCGTTCAAGGGCTTCGAGAAGTCGAAGTACGCCAGCGGCGAGTTCTTCGACAAGTACACCGATCAGGTGTGGGAGCCGGCGACCGCGCGGGTCCGCGAACTGTTCGCCAACGCGGGCATTCGCATTCCTACCCAAGAGGATTGGGTGCGTCTCAAGGAGTCGGTGCAGGCCAACGGCATCTACAACCAGAACCTGCAGGCCGTGCCGCCGACCGGGTCGATCTCCTACATCAACCACTCCACCAGCTCGATTCACCCGGTGGCGAGCAAGGTTGAGATCCGTAAGGAAGGCAAGATCGGCCGCGTCTATTACCCGGCGCCGTATATGACCAACGACAACCTAGAGTACTACCAGGATGCGTACGAAATCGGCTACGAGAAGATCATCGACACCTACGCCGCGGCCACTCAGCATGTGGATCAGGGGCTGAGTCTGACGCTGTTCTTCAAGGACACCGCCGACACCCGCGAGGTCAACAAGGCGCAGATCTACGCCTGGCGCAAGGGAATCAAGACGCTGTACTACATCCGGCTTCGTCAGATGGCTTTGGAGGGCACTGAGGTGGAGGGTTGCGTCAGCTGCATGTTGTAGGCGCTTAGCTAAGTCGTAGGCCAGGGGAGCCATCCCCTGGCCTGCTTCTTTGTTCGGGGGCTGTCTGCTGGACGACCGGGTATTTCGCCGGTTGGGGGATTGGCATGGCGCTGATCGTTGTCGGTTTTCGTCGCGCCTCGACCGCACTCGCTGGGATCCGTACCTGCTGGCTCCGCCCGGGGTCTGCGCCGACCTGATCGCGTGGTTGCCCTCCAGGGCCTCGCGGCCCTGGAGGGTTCCGACGCGCTCTCGGCCTCAATCAGGAGCTGAAGGCCGGGGTGCCGGTATTCCGGGCGCAGTCTCTCGACGTCACGCGACGGCAGTGATGGGATCGGTCAGGACAGGTTCAACTCCTTCGCGGCCGGTTCGGCCTCGTAGGTGACCCAGTTCGTGCGTGTGGCGAGGGTGTTGTACAAGGCTTGGGCCGTGTGGTTGTCGTCCGCGGTCACCCACTGGACTACGGCCCGTCCCTCAGCGTGGGCCATCTCGGTGAGACGCTCGATCAGCGCGCGACCGATGCCCCGGCCGCGAACCTGGGGATCGGTGAAGAGGTCGTCCAGGAAGATGCCGGTGGTGCCGGTGTATGGCGAGGAGAAACGTCGGTGATGCGCGAACCCCACGATCGCCCCGGCCGCTTCGGCGACAAGGGCTTTGCATTCGTGCCGGGGGTCCATGAACCACCCCCAGGCGCGGGAGACGACCTCTTCTGACTCGGCCAGCTTGTAGAACTCGCGGTACGCCCGAAAGAGGACGCGCCAGCGGGCCTCGTCTGCGGCGGCGAGCGGACGGATCGTCGGGGTGGTGTTCGTCGTCATAGGTTGCTCCGATTGGTTGGGATCTCGGTGGTGGATGGGAACTGCCAGGTCGCTGGGTGAGCGCTTCGCGCGCGGTACGGTCGTGCACTTGCGCAGCACGCGATGCGGTATTCGAGGGGGCTACGTGATCATGGGGGCCTCCTTCGACTCCCTCTCCCGGCGAGGGGCGAGGATCATGTGCACGGCACCGCCGGCGACGAGGCCCCAGAACGCGGCGCCGACGCTCAAGACCGCGACCCCCGACATGGTGACCGCGAGAGTCGTCAGGGCGGCCAGCCCCGCGCGACCGTCACCGCCCATCGCGCCCTTGAGGGCGGCGAGTGCTGATCCGAGCAGCGCGACGGCGGCGAGCACGGAGACCGTCTCGGTAGGGACCGTGCGGAACCCGGCCACGAGCACGCCTCCGAAGGACCCGACGAGCAGGTAGGTGCAACCGCCCGCGAGACCTGCGATGTAACGCCTGCCCAGGTCCGGGTGGGACTCCGGGCCGAGCGCGATCGCAGCGGTGATCGCGCCCAGGTTGATCCCATGGCAGCCGAACGGCGCGAGGATCGCGGAGACCGTTGAGACGGAGCCGACAAGCAGGCGGTCGTTCGGTTCGTACCCCTGCGAGTGGAGCAGGGTGAGCCCGGGCGCGTTCTGGGAGGCCATCGTGACGATGAACAGTGGCAGCGCGATGCTCACGAGTGCGGCCGGAGTGAACGCCGGCATCGTAACGACCGGACCGCCGAGCGTGAGCGACGGCGCGAACGCGTGGAACGACCCGGTCGCCCATGTCACCGCGAGCCCCACGATAAGGGCTGCGAGTACGGCGTAGCGGTCGACGAAACGCTTGCCAAGGAAGAACGCGATGACGATGCTCCCCGCGATGAGCGGTGCGCTTGCGAACGCGCCTGCGGCGGACACGACGAACGGCAGCAGGATCCCTGCGAGTAGAGCCTGTAGCACTGGGCTGGGCACTCTGGCGAGCAGCCACCCGAACCATCCCGTGTACCCGACCACCGCGGCGGCGACCGAGGCGACGAGGAATGCTCCCACGGCCTCAGCAAAGGAGAACCCGCCGAGCGAGGCGATCAGCAGCGCCGCTCCGGGCGTCGACCAGGCGACGATCACCGGGATGCGGGTAAACAGACTCAACGCGATGCTGCACACGCCGTTTCCGATCGACAACGCCCAGACCCAGGACGCAGTCTGCGCCTCGTCCAGACCCGCTGCGCGGGTGGCTTCGAGCACGATCAGGAACGGGCCGGCGAAGTTGATGAGCGCTGACAGGAAGCCTGCGACGATGGCGGAGACCGACGCATCCCGCCACACCGAACGGCGGCCGGTCACGGCGTTGTGGGCGGGGGAGTAGGTTCCGCGTTCTCCGCGAAGAGTAACGCACTTGCTGAATCGGTAGTAACGTTATCTACTATCGTCATGTCCAACGATAACAGGTCGGCCGCCATTGCGATGCAGCTCCAACAATGGATCACGACGATGCGCCCCGGCGACAAGCTGCCAGGCGTGCGGGAACTCTCTGCGCAGTTCCACGCAAGCGCGGCGACCATCTCGGCGGCTCTCTCGGAACTGAGCGCAGCCGGGCTGGTCCGGGCAGAGCCCGGCCGGGGAACGTTTGTGGCGGCCCGCGAACGACTACTCGAGCCGGACTTCTCCTGGCAATCCCAGGCCCTCGGCCACGCCAGAGTGGACGCCGACCGGGCCGCACGCCTGGGCGCCTACGGCACACCGGAGCACATCCCGCTCTCCTGGGGGTACCTCGCCCCCGAACTACTACCGAACGAGGAACTGCACCGCCTCGGCTCGCGTGTGGCGAAGAGCGGTCGTGCATGGACGATGACACCGCCAGCGGGATCGCCGGAACTGCGGCGGATCCTCGCTTCCGAATACCGCGCCGACCCGAACGACGTGCTCGTCGTATCGGGCGGGCAGCAGGGCCTCCTGTTCGCGATGCGCACCCTTGCCGAGCCGGGGTCGGCGGTCATTACCGAGAGCCCGAGCTATCCCGGTGCGATCCTCGCCGCGCAGAGCGCGGGCCTCAACCTCTCGTCGGTACCCGCCGACGCCAACGGAATCCTGGTCGACCGTCTTGCCGAAGAGCTCGAACGCACGCGGGCGCGAGTGGTCTACCTTCAGCCCAGCTATGCGAACCCCACCGGCGCGGTCCTCAATGCAGAACGGCGGACGCAGGTTCTCGAACTCGCTGCTCGGCACGGGGCGTTCATCATCGAGGATGACTGGGCGCGGCACCTCGGTATCGACGGGCGGGCGCCTGCTCCGCTCTTCACCGAGGATCCGCACGGACATGTCGTATCCATCCTCACACTGTCGAAACCGGCTTCGCCCGGACTCAGGCTCGGTGCGATCATCGCTCGCGGTCCGGCTGGTGCCAGGCTCCGGGCGTCCCGCACCGCTGACGACCTCTGCGTCGCCCCGATCGTGCAGGAAATCGCACTGAGCTTGGTGACCTCGACCGTGTGGCCGCGGCACTTGAAACGACTCCGCGGCGAACTCGGCGAGCGACGTGACGCACTTGTCGCCGCGATCCAGGCCACCCTGCCCGGGGTGCGGATAGTCGGTACCCCACGTGGTGGGCTCCACCTCTGGGCGCGATTGGCACTGGGCACCGACACGCGAAGGGTGTGTGCCGACGCCTACCGGGCCGGGGTTCTCGTCGGCGACGGACGACACTTCTACGTGGATGAGCCGCCCGCGCCATTCCTGCGCTTCTCCTATGGGGCCGCAAACGTTGCCCAGATTGCCGAAGGCGTCAGGCGACTCGCTGATCACATTCCGCTGGACGACTGACCGGGCGCCGACACCGAGCCGGTGCCGGCCGCTGAGTTCCCTGTCGGATTCAACCACGAAGTCCACGACCGCGGCGTCCATCGTGACGTCGCCACGCGCGAGGGGATCCCGGTTGAGCAGCTCGCCGTGTTCGACATCAGCGAGTTGACCGTCCGCTCCGATCACTTGGAATCGTAAGGCGTGCAACGGAAAGTGCAAATGCTGACCGACTGGAGAGCGAGAGGTTGGGTGACAGCCCGGCGGTCTCGGGACAGCTGGAGAGGACACTGGCACAGATCATCAAGCCACTCGCGAGAGAGAGCTTTTGCATCGCGATGACGTTGGCTTGCTGAGCAGTTCGCAACTAGGTGCGGCGCAGCGCCTTCACCCGACGTTCCTCGGCCAGCACCGCTTGGTAGCTCTCGCGCTCGGCGATCAGCCAGTCCGGCTTCTCCTCGAGCAGGGCTTCGATCTGCTCGGTGGTAAGTGCATCCACCACACCGCCGCGCGTGAGGCCGGAGATCGACACACCCAACTTGGCCGCCACGAGGTTCTTCGGGTGCGGCCCGCTCTTGCGGAGGTCCTTGAGCCACTGCGGCGGGTCGGCCTGCAGGGCGGCGAGCTCGTCGCGGGTGATCGCGTTCTCCTGGAACTCCGCAGGCGTCGCGGGCAGATACACGTCCAACTTCTTTGCCGCCGTGGCGGGTTTCATGGACTGCGCGTTAGGCCTGCTCATGGCACCACCCTATCGGTAGCCTGATGCCGTGACCCAGCCCTCGCTCACCCTCGGGTACGTCCCCGGGGCGACGCCCGCGAAGTGGGCGCGGACCTGGGCGCAGCGCCACCCCGATGTTCCGCTGAGGTTGTGCGCCGTCGCCGCAGCCGACGCGGCCGCCGACCTGCGGGCCGGCGCCGTCGATGTGGCGTTGCTCCGGCTACCGACCGACACCTCGGGGTTGGCGGTCATCCCGCTCTACCAGGAGGTGACGGTCGCAGTGGTGCCCGCCGACCACCTCCTCAGCGCGGCCGTCGAGATCACCTCCGCCGATCTCGACGGTGAGCCGATCCTGCTGCCGCTCGACGACGTCGTCGCCTGGGCGGGCGCGCCCGGCACCACCATCGATCACCGACCCGAAACCACCCAGGACGCAATAGAACTCGTCGCCGCAGGGTTGGGTGCGCTGATCGTTCCGCAGTCGCTGGCCCGGCTGTATCACCGCAAGGACCTCACATATCGCCCGATCGCCGACGCGCCGACGTGCTCGGTGGCCCTCGCCTTCCCCGAAGGGCCCCCCTCGGCACTGGTCGAGCAGTTCACCGGGATCGTGCGGGGCCGCAAACCCAGCTCGTCGCGGGGCCCGGCCCAGCCGGCGCCGAAGCGCACCGCGCGCGAGAAGACTCTGGCCAAGCAGGCCGCCCGAGCCGCGGCGGGGAAGGTCGCCCGCACGCCCGGGCCGGTCAAGCGGCGGCAGCCGTAACGGCTATGTGACGCTGTTTTACCTGGTCAACACACACGCTCCGAGATACTCGACGTCATGACGTTGACGCACGTTCCGGCCACCACATCCCCGGCCGACCTTGCCGACCACCTGCGCCGCGACGGCTACGTCATCGTCGACGACCTGGTTCCGAACTCGTTGATGGACACCATCACCGACGAACTGGCGCCGTACCTCGACGCGACGCCTATGGGCTACAACGCGATGATCGGTCGCAAGACCCGGCGCACCGGCGCGCTCGTCGCCCGTTCGCCGGCCTGCCGCACGCTGATTCAGGATCCGACCATCCTCGGGGTGTGCAACGACTTTCTGGGCCACGCCAGTGCGTTCCAGCTGATGCTGACCCAGGTCATCTCGATCGAACCGGGCGAATCCGACCAGGCACTGCATCGCGACCAGAACGCCTTCGACTTCTACCCTTTTCCCGACGACTACCACGTGCAGTGCAACACGCTGTGGGCGATGACCGACTACACCGCGCAGATGGGCGCCACCCGGGTCGTGCCGGGAAGCCAGGTCGGCGACAAGAAGCCGACCGACTACGCCGAGGACGAATGCCTGCAGGCCGAAATGTCGCGCGGTTCGGTGCTGCTCTACTCCGGCAAGATCGTGCACAGCGGTGCGGCCAACCGCAGCGACAAGATCCGGCGTGCGATCAACGTCAACTACTGCGTCGGCTGGGTCCGCCAGGAGGAGAACCAATTCCTCTCAGTACCACCCGAAGTCGCGCGCACACTCGATGACGATCTACTGAAGCTGATCGGTTATCAAGAAGGCGCGTGGGCCATGGGGTACTTCCGCGACTTCGAGGATCCGCTGCGGGCGATCCGCGGTGACGCGGTCGGCTACGGCTTCGACGAGACCAAACTCAACGGCAACGCGGGCAATGCGTTCGCCGACCAACTCACCCATAGCGAATAACCAGCCACTCGCGGTTAACTAGATCCATGACCGCACTGATGCCGGCAGCCTTCATCGGGCACGGCAGCCCAATGAACGCCCTGGAGCACAACCACTACACCGCGGCGTGGCGTGCGTTCGGCCGGTCAGTGCTTGAATCGTTCGGAAGGCCACGGGCGATCCTCGTGGTCAGCGCGCACTGGTACATCAACGCCACCGTCGTCACCGCGATGGCCGTGCCGCGAACCATCCACGACTTCTACGGATTTCCCACCGAACTCTTCGAGGTGCAGTACCCCGCGCCGGGGCTGCCCGAGCTGGCCGACGAGATCGCCGACGTGGTCGAGCCGACCTGGGTGGGTGCGGACCTCGACAGCTGGGGCATCGATCACGGCACCTGGTCGGTGTTGGTGCACGCGTTTCCGGACGCATCGGAGCCGGTGGTGCAGTTGGCCATCAACGCCGAGAAGCCGTTGGACTACCACCTGGAACTGGGCGCCAAGCTGGCCACCTTGCGCGAGCGCGGCGTGCTGATCCTAGGCAGCGGCAACATCGTTCACAATCTGGGCGGTATGGATCCGGCGTTGGGGGACAGGGGATTCGACTGGGCCCGCCGCTTCGATGATGAGGCCCGAGCGCGGCTTCTCACGGACCCCGCCGATGCCGTCGGGCTGCGTGAGCACGCTGACTACTCGGCCGCGGTACCCACCCCGGATCACTTCCTGCCGATGCTGTACTTCGCGGGACTGGCCGCCGCCGACGGCAGCGGGGTCGATGTGCTCACCGACGGCTATGCCTACGGCTCACTGTCGATGACGTCCTACACGCTGGGCCTCGGCCGGACCAACGCCCGGCATTGATCTAACCGATCAAGTCGGACCAGAACCGCACCGTCGGCGTCGATGGCTGCGACGGGCCGGGTTCGCTGTTTCCGAGCGCGCCCTGGATATAGGCGAAAAGGTCGGCGGCGGAGCAGACTACGTCGGTCTGGTACACCGACAGCACGGGGTGGCCGGAGCTGCCGCGGCCTGCGGGCAGGTAGTGATTCGACTGCACCGGCACCAGCGTCGGAACCCGCGCCAGGTGGTACTTCGCGCTACGCAACGCGTCCTTCATCCGGGCCGGGCGGACACCCCACCCGGCGCCCCAGAACTCCCGCCACTCGACGGCGAACAGGATTCCCTCGACGGGGAGCTGAAGCCGCTGTTGCAGGCTGCGGCGGGGCGCCGCCCGCCAATCGGGCCACGAATCCCCAATCGGCACAGCCGACGACAGAAACGAGCGATGGTCGTCGGCGAACTCGAAGCCGAACTCGGTCTCGATGCGCGCCAGCTCGTCCTCGGTGAGGCCGGGCGCCATTGTCACCGTGTCGTCGTCGCGCATGCGAGCAGCCTAGGTGTGCTGCGGGCTCTGCTGCTTCTTGTACAGCGACTTGAGCAGGAAGTCGCGGAAGGTGTGGTTGTCGAGCAACTTCAGGCCCGTCTCGGAGACCTTCGGGTAGCCGGCGAGCTTGTTGAAGAAGCGGCCGCGCTTGTACTCGCGGCCCCACGCCGCTTCCATGCGCTGCTGGTAATTGGTGAAGTCGTCGGGCCCGCCGTTCTCCAGCGCCGCGATCGCGCATTCGCCTGCGGCCAACCCGGATTCCAGCGCCTTGGAGATGCCCGCCCCCGACACCGGCTTACCCGCGCCCAGCGAGTCGCCCGCGAACAGCACGCCGGGACGCCACGGCGGCCAGGCCGTGAAGCCCATCGGCAGCCGCCAGGCCCGAACGGTCTTGTTCTTCTTCAGTTCCTCGACCGACGGCAGCTCCCACTCGGCGGGCAGCGTGCGCAGGAAGTCGCCGAAGAAGTGCGTGGCGTTGATCGACTGCCAGTTCTTGTAGCTGTTGACGTAGCCAAGGCCGATGTTGAATCGGCCGCCGCCCATCGGGAAGATCCAGCCGTAGCCGGGCAGCTGATCGCCCTGGAACAACAGCTTGAGGTAGATCTCGAAGCGGTCGGAGTCGGGCCGGTTGGCGTGCATCTCCGAGCGGATCGCGATCGCTGAGTAGCCGTTGTAGTCCGAGTCGATCTTGAGCCCCCGCTTGATGGGGGAGTAGGCACCGTCGGCGGCGATGACCGCATCGCCGAGGACCTTCTCGCCGCTCTTGAGGACGACGCCGACGACCCGGCCGCGCTCGTCGAACTCGGGACCGGCGACCTCGGTGCCCTGGCGCACCACGGCACCGGCGGACTCGGCGTGCTTGAGCAGCATCGTGTCGAGTTCGGTGCGGCTGGCGGTGCGGCCGTAGGCGGGCATGCCGGGACGCTTGGGGAACGACAGTTCCCACTCCGACGGGCTGTAGACCGTCACCCCGCTGATCTTGTGGAACTGCGAGACCTCGTGGGCCAGGCCCATCTTCTGCAGGTAGCTGACGGCCCGCGCGGTCAGGCCGTCACCACAGGGTTTGTCCCGCGGAAACTCTGCCTTATCGAGAACCACTACTTTCGCGCCAGTTTGCACGGCCTGCCATGCCGCGGCGGCCCCCGACGGGCCACCACCGGCTATCACCAGGTCGAATCGCTCGGTCACTGCGTCTCGTCTCACTTCGCTGATCGGGTTGCCTCGATGCTATCTGAGAACGCTGTTTTGCTCCGCTCGGTGAATGACGGTGTGATCGTCATCGCCGGTGGTCGGCCATGGCCCAGGTACAGTGCTTGACGTGCGCAGAGTGTCCCGGTCGCGATCCGGCGCAGAGCCGGGCAAGGTCGACGCCCGCAGTGAACGCTGGCGCGAGCACCGCAAGAAGGTGCGTGCCGAGATCGTCGATGCCGCCTTCCGCTCCATCGACAAACACGGTCCCGACGTCTCCCTGCGGGAGATCGCTGAAGAGGCCGGCACCGCGAAGCCGAAGATCTACCGGCACTTCACCGACAAGTCCGACCTGTTCCAGGCCATCGGCAAACGGTTGCGGGACATGCTGTGGGCGGCCATCTTCTCCAACATCGACGCGGCCACCGATCCCGCCCGCGAGGTCGTTCGTCGCGGTGTCGCCGAGTACGTGAACCTGGTCGAACAGCACCCCAACGTGCTGCGGTTCATCCTGCAGGGCCGCTTCCCCGAGCAGTCGGAGTCCACCCAGCGCGCGCTCAACGAAGGCCGCGAGATCACCATGGCGGTGGCCGAGATATTCAACAACGAGCTGCGCGGTATGCAGCTCGACCCCGCGGCGCTGCAGCTGGCCGCGGCGGCCACCTTCGGGGCCGCTTCGGCGGCCACCGACTGGTGGCTGGGCCCGGACCCGGACAGCCCGCGGCGGATGCCGGCGGACGAGTTCATCAATCATCTGACCACGATCATGCTCGGTACGGTCAATGGCACGGCCGACCTGTTGGGCGTTCGCCTCGATCCCGATCTGCCCATTCACGACGCGACGCCGCGGCGCGCGGCGGCCGCTGGCTAACCGAACCCCTTAGCCGATACCGGCGGTATTGGGTACTTTAGGGGGCATGACTGTTGCCGAACCGTCCGTCGTCGATGCCGCCACCGAACCAGTCCACACCCGGGCGCTGGTCATCGGCACCGGGTTCTCCGGGCTGGGCATGGGGATCGAACTGCAGCGCCGCGGCGTCGACTTCCTGATCCTGGAGAAGGCCGACGACGTCGGCGGAACGTGGCGTGACAACAGCTACCCGGGGTGCGCCTGCGATATCCCGGCGCATCTCTACTCATTCTCCTTCGAGCCCAAACCTGACTGGACCTACATGTGGTCCCTGCAGCCGGAGATCCTGGACTACCTCAAGGGTGTCACCGACAAGCACGGCCTGCGCCGCTACATCCGCTTCGGCGCCCACGTCGACCGCGCTCACTGGGATGACGCCGAGTTCCGCTGGCACGTCTTCACCAAAGATGGCCGCGAGTACGTTGCTCAGTTCCTGATCTCGGGCGCCGGCGCGCTGCACATCCCGGCGGTACCCGATATCGAGGGGCTGGCTGATTTCGAGGGCGCGGCCTTCCACTCCGCCCAGTGGGACCACAACGTCAATATCGCAGGCAAGCGCGTCGCCGTCATCGGCACCGGCGCCAGCGCCATCCAGATCGTCCCCGAGATCGTCGACAAAGTCGCCGAATTGCAGCTCTATCAGCGCACGCCGGCCTGGGTGTTGCCGCGGTCGAACAACCCGATCCCAGCCTGGATGCGCGACGCGTTCGGGACGGTCCCCGGTGCTCGGGCGCTGCTGCGCACCGGCATCTACTGGTTCCAGGAGGCCCTCGGCTTCGCGATGACCCAGCGCCCCGAGCTGCTCACGCTGGGGGAGAAGGCGGGCAAGTGGAATATCCGCCACCAGGTCCGCGATCGTGATCTGCGTCGCCGGCTGACCCCGAAGTATCGACTGGGTTGCAAGCGAGTCCTGTTCTCCGACAAATACTTTCGCGCCATCGCCAAACCGCATTCGGAGCTGGTCACCGACTCGATCGCCCGGATCACCCCGCGCGGGATCGTCACCGCGGACGGTAAGGAACGCGAGGTTGACGTCATCGTGTTCGCGACCGGCTTCCACGTCACCGATTCCTATACGTACGTCGGTATCAAGGGGCCCGGCGGCGAGGACCTGGTGGACCGGTGGAATCGCGAGGGCGTGCAGGCCCACCGCGGGATCGCCGTTGCGGACATGCCGAACCTGTTCTTCCTGCTCGGGCCGAACACCGGATTGGGCCACAACTCGGTGGTCTTCATGATCGAGTCGCAGATCGGTTACGTCGGCCAGGCGATCGACGCCGTCGACAAAGCCGGCGCGCAAGCGCTGGCGCCCAGCCGCTGGGCACAGGACACCTTCAATGCCGAACTGCAGCAGCGGCTTCAAGGTGCGGTGTGGAGCACCGGCGGCTGCAGCAGCTGGTATCTGGACGAGCACGGCAAGAACCGCACGCTGTGGAGCGGCATGACGTGGCAGTACTGGTTGGCCACGCGTTCGCTGAAACGCACGGAGTACCGGTTCAGTGGGGTGGCGTCCGGGGCGCAGGCCGGGGCGTCGACGCGCGCCGCGGGCGGGTGATCGCCCGACACGCCGGGGTCGTCTGACGGCGCGCTCCGGACCTGTGGATTCGGTACCGCAAAAACACAAGTGGTTGTGTTGCGGCGCGTTGTCGCACCCCAGGGGTAGTGTTTGGTGGTCAGCCGGAAACGGGGCAAACAGCGTGGTGAAGTGGGGTTTCGGTGAGCGATGGAGCGAAGCTGATCGACCGGGCAACGGCGATCAACTGGAACCGTGTCATTGACGAGAAGGATGCGGAAGTCTGGGATCGCTTGACCGGAAACTTCTGGTTGCCCGAAAAGGTGCCGCTGTCCAACGACGTGCCGTCGTGGAACACGCTGACCGCCGACGAGAAGCAGCTGACCATGCGGGTGTTCACCGGGCTCACGCTGCTGGACACCATCCAGAGCACGGTCGGCTCGGTCAGCATGATCCCCGACGCGCTGACCCCGCACGAAGAAGCGGTGCTGACCAACATCACGTTCATGGAGTCGGTGCACGCCAAGAGCTACAGTTCGGTCTTCTCGACGCTGTGCTCGACGACCGAGATCGACGAAGCCTTCCGCTGGTCGGAGGAAAACGTCAACCTGCAGCGCAAGGCGCAGATCATCCTCGACTACTACCGCGGTGACGACGCGCTCAAGCGCAAGATCGCCTCGGTCTTCCTCGAAGCGTTCCTGTTCTACTCCGGCTTCTACCTGCCGATGTACTGGTCGAGCCGGGCCAAGCTGACCAACACTGCCGACCTGATCCGGCTGATCATCCGCGACGAGGCCGTGCACGCCTATTACATCGGCTACAAGTTCCAGAAGGGTTATGCGCTCGAAACCGAGGAGCGTAAGCAGGACCTCAAGGACTATGCCTACGAACTGCTGTATGCGTTGTACGAGAACGAGATTGAGTACACCCAGGATCTCTACGATTCGGTCAGCCTGACCGAGGACGTGAAGAAGTACCTGCGCTACAACGCCAACAAAGCGTTGATGAACATGGGCTTCGAGGCGTTGTTCCCGCGCGACGAGACCGACGTCAACCCCGCGATCCTGTCCGCGCTGTCACCGAACGCCGACGAGAACCACGACTTCTTCTCCGGGTCGGGCTCCTCCTACGTCATCGGCAAGGCGGTCGTCACCGAAGACGAGGACTGGAACTTCTAGTCTTCGCTGCTCAGATGTAGCTAGACGATCGGCAGTTCGCCGCCGTCGACGATCAGGCTGGCCCCGGTAATCCACTGCGCCCGGTCCGAGGCGAGGAAGGCGACGGCCTCGGCGATATCTCGCGGATCCCCGGGGCGCCCCAGCGGGATGCCCGCCGTGGTATCGGTGAGCGAAACGCCCATCGCGTCGGCGAAGTCCTGGCGGATCGCGTCGGCGCCCGGGGTGAGCACGTTGCCGGGCACGATCGTGGTCACGCGGATTCCGGCCGGTGCGAGCTCCGCAGCGAGCGCCTTGCCGTAGGCGTTGAGCGCGGCTTTGGCAGCGCCGTAGTGAGCCAACGGCGGCGCGGGCGTCAGCGCCGCTCCCGATGAGATGTTGACGATCACGCTGCCCGCCCCGGCCTCGCGCAGCGCCGGTAGCAGCGCGTTGTTGACCCGGACGGCGGAGAGGTAGTTGAGGTCGAGCGCATCGAGCCATTCCTCATCGGGGATGGACGAGATGCCACCGAGGTGGGCGCGTGCCGCCGCCGCATTGTTGACCACGATGTCGACGCCGCCGAGTTCGTCGAGCGCTGCTGCGGCGAACGCCTGCGCACCCGCGAGGGTGCTGATGTCGCCTTGGATGAAGGTGGCGGCTTTCGGCGTCTCCTCGGTGGCGTTACGCGCGGTGGTGACAACGCTCGCGCCGCCGTCGAGCAGCCGCTGCACGATGGCCGCGCCGATACCACGCGAACCTCCCGTGACGATCGCGCGCTTGCCGGAGAACTCAGAAGGGTCGATCGCTGAGGTTTTGAACATGCGTCCTGGTTATCACGGCTCCACAGCAAAATCCCGGACACCGCGTGATGCGGACGAACTCACTTGCGTCAGTTCACAGCGCCCCGGGTCACCTGCGGCCCGGGGGCGGAGCGGTGCCGCGACAACAGCCGTCCCGCTTGGCCCGGCGCACCGAGTTGGAGCATGGCGGCCAACGCCGTTTCGAGGATCACTTCCTGCTGCACTCGGCTGCCGCCGATCGACGGCAGGCCGGGCAGTGCTTCGAGGAGGTAATCGAGCGCGGCACGCGGCTCGCCTTCGGTCAATGCGATCAGGCCTTCGCCGATGAAGTGCAGCGTGCTCGCCTGCTCGTCAGATGCGCCGGGAACATTGATCGCTCGAATGGCGGCCGGGTCATTGGCCGCTGCCAGCACGAGCAGCGCGTGGAACGCGATGAATGGCGTCTGCGGGGCATACGCAAGCGAACCGGCCTCGGTGAGGAGCGGCATCGGATCGGGTGGGGTGACCCAGTCCGGATGCAGGCGGGCCCGCCACGCGAGCGAACCGGCGTCAACCAGACAGCGCACGTCCCTGGAGTGCGGCGGCGCAAGGGACGCGGCGTACCGACGCGCTGCGGCGGCCGCATCGCCCATCGCCAGCTCGTGCAGCGCGGCGTGCCACTGAAAGTGGGGGAGGTAGCGCTGCGTGCTGCCGTCGCTGGGGATCCAGTCGGTCAGCCACTTCAAACCCGCGCCATGCGCGTCGGTTTCGTAGTGCACGTGCGAAAGCGCGTGCGCCGCATTGCCATTGCCCGGATCTAATTCGAGGGCGGCATCGGCCAGATCGGCAGCGTCATACCAGAGGCCCTGCTCGGTGCGACCGTAGGCGCGCAGTCCCAGATACCACGGTGCTTCACCGTGCACACTGGTGAATCGCTCGACGTACTGCCAGGCGTCCGGCAATGCGTCGCCGGCTCCCGCGAAGGCAATAGACGGCGCGAGCACCAGCAATGCGACGGCGTCGTCCGGCGCGCGGTCGAGGTGGTCGATGAGTGCCTCGGTGCCTGCCGCATTTCCTTTCTCGCACCACGTTGCGATGGCCTCGACATGACTGCGGTCTTCGTCGCTGCCATGGGCAAGTGCGGCCCGGGCTCGCGCGAGATGGCCATCGACGGCGTCGGGACCGCCCGCGCGGTCGGGCCGTTCCATGGCGATCATCGCCAACGCGACATGGGCACGCGCATGGCCGGGATCCTCGGCGACCGCGGCGGCGAACGCGATGGATGCACCGTCCTGGACGGAGAGCAGGCGACGCACCCCCTCGGCGTACGACGCACCTGCGCCCGTCGATTCCCGCACCGCAGGAGGGGGATTGGGCCGTCGTACCGGATGATCACGCGTGTCGTCGGCGACCAGCTTCGCGACAGCAGCGGCCTGCGAACGAATTTCGGGAATGGCAGTGGTCTCCCACTCCTCGCCCTGACGGATCGCCCCGAGGCACACGATGCCGGGGACTGTTGCGCCGGCTTCGTCGATGAGGCGGCCGTCGTCGTCGAGGCGCACGCCGATGCCACACGGGTGGACCGAAGCTACCCCAGAGGCCAGCAGATTCGCCCACAGCGGCGAGCGTTGCAGAGAGCGTCGATCCCATGCGGTGCCCGTGGCGACGACTACCGCATCGCCGCGCCGGCGAATTGACTGGTCGCTGGTAGTGACTACCAATTCGACGCCACCGCCGCGCAACGACACATCGGCAACTTCGCCTGCCGCGACGGACAAGTGGCCGCCCTTGATCGCCGCATCGATCGCGTCGGCGATCGTGGGCGGCATGCGATGGCGCAGAATCTCCCACTGCCGCAAGTCTTCGCGCAGGAATCGGCGTTGGTCTTCCCAGCCCAACGATCGCCACAGCCGCGATGTGTGCGGCCGTATCGCGTCGATCACCCGTCGCCAGTCCACACCGGTTTCGCGTGCCTGGTCGAGGTCCGCGCGCAGCGCGGCGCGCAGTTCCTCCAGTGCGATCTCGGTGCCGAGCGCATCGAGGTGCGGCAGGGGCACCGGTGCGCCGGTGTTGCGGAATCGTTGGGGGAGTGCGCCATTGCGCGACAGCAGCGTCACCGTGGCACCGCGGGCGATGAGATGCAGCGCCACGTCAACACCGGTCAATCCCGAGCCGATCACCAATACGGTCGCGGGCCGCCGTGCGCCGAGAGCGGTGAGAGCCCCTGGCGCCCAGGGATCCACCACCACCCTGCCGTCGGTGTCGGCGGCCAACACCGGAGCGAACGCCCGCTCCAACGAGTCAGGCATGCCGCCGTCGGGGCGCCCCGAGGCGAGGATGACGACGTCAGCCGACAACGTCCTGCCGTCGTTCAGCTTCGCCTGCGTCGGCACCCCCGGCACCAGCCCGACCACCTCGGCGGTCTCGATCCGCACGTCGGCGGCCGCGAGTTGTTCCCGCAAGTACCGGCCGTACGCAAGCCGTGGTGCGAAGCCCTCGAACGTGGTGACAGCTCGTTCGTCCAGCCACCGGGAGAAATGATCGGGATCGTCGGGCCACGCGGACATCCGCTGGGCGAGAACGTTCAGCAGGTGGGCCGGATCGCTGGTGCCGTACGCGGCCCCGGTGCCAGGACGGCCGGACGCGTCGATCAGCGTGATCTGTGCATCCGGCTTGGTCCGACGGAGATGGATGGCTGCGAGCACACCCGCAGCTCCACCGCCCACGATGGCGACGCGCATCACGGTGGGATGCTATCGCTCGCGCGGCAGTTGACGGGGGCGAAGTCCCCATGCCACCGGGTCCTAGCCCGCAAGATTGAATCGCCCCTCACTGCCGTAGATCGCCAGCGCGATGAGCAGCGTCACCGACACCACGACGACGAGTGACGTTCGCGCCGCGTCGCCGGTCGCCACGCCCACACCGGATGGGCCACCGGACGCGAAGAATCCGAAGTAGGTGTGGATCAGCAGGATTGCCAACGCCATGAGAATGGCCTGCGCGAACGACCACAGCAGATCCATCGGGTTCAGAAAGGTCGAGAAATAGTGGTCGTAAAGGCCGGCCGACTGGCCGAGGAGGGCCACGGTGGTGAACCGGCTGGCGAGGAACGACAGGATGACCGCGACGGCGTACAGCGGGGCGATCGAGAGCATCCCGGCGACGATTCTGGTGCTCACCAGGAACACCACCGGCGGAATCGCCATCGCCTCGAGTGCGTCGATTTCCTGGTTGACCCGCATCGCCCCCAGCTGAGCTGTCACACCGGCCCCGAATGTGGCTGCCAAACCGATCCCGGCGACGACCGGTGCCGAGATGCGCACATTGATGAACGCGGCTAGAAAGCCGGTGAGCGCTTCGATGCCGATATTGCCCAGCGAGCTGTAGCCCTGCACCGCCAACGTGCCGCCGGTGGCGACGGTGAGGAATCCGACAACCACCAAAGTGCCGCCGATCATCGCCAGGACCCCTGCGCCCATGCTGATCTCGGCGACCAGCCGAACAATCTCACTGCGGTAGGAACGAACCGCGGTCGGAATACCCGCCATCGCCCGGGCATAGAAGAGCGCCTGATCGCCGATCCGGCCCAGTACATACCACGGCCGCCCCGCCGCCCGGGTCAACCGGGGAAATACAGTTCGGTACGTCACGAAGGTTGTCGTCCCACAGGTGTCAAGCTCCGCTCCTGCGGCACTGCGCTGTAGGGCCGTTCGTCCCGCCTATGGACGCCCAAGGGCTTCATTCGGGTGGGACAGATACTTTGAACCGGCGGTTGCATCGCGGATGCTGATCGCCTGATGACGCCCGAACCGTTCAGTGCGCTCGGCGCCGATGGCATCCGCATCGCCGCCGATCGGCTCGGTGACCCGAACGCGCCGGCCGCGGTGTTCCTGCATGGCGGCGGACAAACCCGCCGTTCGTGGGGACGGGCCGCCGCCGCGGTGGCAGCCAGGGGCTGGCAGGCGATCACCGTCGACTTGCGTGGGCACGGCGAGTCTGACTGGTCAGAACTCGGCGACTACCGGGTCGTCAGCTTCGCCGGTGACGTGCTGGAACTGCTGCGTGAGCTGCCACCGCGGCCAGTCGTCGTCGGTGCATCCCTGGGCGGGTTCACCGCCATGCTGCTCGCTGGTGAACTCGCTCCGGACGCACTGCGCGCCCTGGTATTGGTCGACATCGTCCCTGATATGGACCCGTCTGGGGCCTCACGAATTCACCGCTTCATGTACGACCGGATGGAATCGGGTTTCGAGTCGCTCGACGAGGTGGCCGACCTGATCCAGGAGTACAACCCGAACCGGAGCCGGCCCGCCGACCTCGACGGCCTCCGCGCGAACCTGCGGCCCCGCGACGGCCGGTGGTTTTGGCATTGGGATCCCAAGTTCATCGACGGCACTGCGGCGAGCCCGCCCATCGAGGTCACCGACGTCGAGCGGATGAACGGGGCAGTCGAAGCGATCCTGGCCGCCGGCGTTCCGATGCTGCTGGTGCGCGGCCAGATGAGCGACCTCGTCACCCAGGAGCGCGCCGACGCGTTCCTGGCGCGCTTCCCGCAGATCCAGTTCGTCGACGTCGCCGGCGCCGGGCACATGGTCGCTGGTGATCGCAACGACCTGTTCGCCGAGGCTGTCGTCGGATTCCTGGCCCGCTGTGCCGACGATCGGTGAACGTGGCGTGAATCGGCGGCGAACTGTGCCACCGGTGGTGGCGCTGCCCGGGCGCAACCGTGAGACTGAGCCTCGTGACCGCTACGTCGCTTTTCCAGTCGATTCTCACCTGGCTGCGGGCCGGCTACCCGAACGGAGTCCCCGGTCCCGACCGGGTTCCGCTCTTGGCGCTGCTCCGCAGCACTCCGCTGACCGAAGAGCAGGTCAAAGAGGTGGTCGCGCACCTCACCGCCAAGGATTCACCAGCACTGGCCGACGGTGCGATCAACGAAGACGAGATCGCCGAGTTCATCAAGGATGTCAGTCACCACGACGCGGGGCCGGAGAACGTCAAGCGCGTCGCGGCCACGCTGGCCGCGGCGGGGTGGCCGCTGACCGGCGTGACCGAGGACACGGTCAGCGACTGACTACTCGCCGCGCAGCGACTCGGTGTCGATGACGAAGCGGTACCGCACGTCGCTGGCCAGCACCCGCTCGTAAGCCTCGTTGATGTAGTCGGGCGCGATCAGCTCGATCTCGGGCGCGATGCCGTTGTCGGCACAGAAGTCCAGCATCTCCTGCGTTTCGGGGATCCCGCCGATCATCGACCCCGACAGATGCCGGCGCATGCTGACCAGCGGCGGTGCCGGCACCACCATCGGTTGCTCAGGCATGCCCAACTCGACGAGCGTGCCGTCGACCGTCAGCGTGCTCAGGTAGGCGCTCAGGTCCAGGTTGGCCGACACCGTGTTGAGGATCACGTCAAACGAGTTGCGCAGCGTCTTGAAGGTCGCGGGATCGCTCGTCGCGTAGTACTCGCTGGCGCCGAGCCGCAGACCGTCCTCCATCTTCTTCAACGACTGCGACAGGACCGTCACCTCGGCGCCCATCGCCACGCCGAGCTTGACCCCCATGTGGCCGAGGCCACCCAGGCCAACCACGGCAATTCGCTTGCCCTGTCCGGCATTCCAGTGCCGCAGGGGTGAGTACGTGGTGATGCCAGCACACATCAGCGGCGCGGCCGCCTCAAGCGAGAGCGCGTCGGGGACACGCAGGACGTAGTTCTCATCGACGACGATGCTGCCGCTGTAACCACCCTGGGTGGGTTGTCCGTCCTTGCCTACCGAGCCGTAGGTTCCGACCATGCCGGAGCCAATGCAGTATTGCTGCAGACCGGCCTTACAGCTGGAGCATTCGCGGCAGGAGTCGACGAAGCAGCCGACCCCAACCCGGTCGCCCACTTTGTATTTGGTGACGGCGGGTCCGATTTCGGTTACCACACCGGCGATTTCGTGGCCGGGTACCAACGGGTAACGGACGCCACCCCATTCGCCGCGCACGGTGTGAATGTCGGAGTGGCAGATGCCCGCGAAGTGGATGTCGAACTGAACGTCATGGGGGCCCACCTCGCGGCGGGTGATGGTGGTCTTGGCCAGTGGATCCGTGGCGGAAGTGGCGGCATAAGCGGTAACTGTGCTCATTGTGGTCCTTGAGTTCGCGTTTGAGGCAGCACTGATTGGTTCAGCGTTTTTGGTCATAGTTTGGTGTCGCGACGCTGCGACCAAATGGAATAACCCAGTGCCGCGGGTGCCTAATCCCGCTTGAGAGATTTATAACCCGGCTGCGCGAATTCCGCCGTTGAAGGACGAGCGCTGGTAGCTGACGACTCCGGCCAGCGTGTAGGGATCGTTGTCGATCATGTGCTGGGCGTCCTCGACGCTGATGTCCGCGGTGATCAGGACGCCGCCGGCACCGGAATCCAGACGGCCGGCCAGCAGCAGGCGACCCGCGGCGACCTCGTCGTTCAGCCAGGCCAGATGGGCGGCCCGGGTCTGCTCGATGACATCGAGTGGCTTGTTGTAGGTGATTGTCAGCACATGGAACACAGGGGCGAACATTACCTGCCGCGTCAGTTGATGGGGGCGTTGAGCCAGCGCAGGTCGTCGAGAATGCCGCGTGCGGCGACGATGCCCTGGCCGGTCTGCCATACCTCGTTGTTGACGACGAACACCCGGTTGTCGCGGTTGGCCGACAACTTTCGCCACGCCGGGCTGTCCAACACTGCCGGTGCGCGATCCTTGGCTGCCTGCGAGGCGAATGACAGATACAGGATGTCGCCGTCGGCGGCCGACAGGTCCGCGGAGCGGTCCAGGTCGGCGTCGGAGATGCCGATCTCGATGTATGGCTTGTCGGTAAACCGTTGTGCGGCAGGGCGATCCACACCCACGTCGGCGAGCACCGAGGCGGGGAAGTTCTCGGCGCCGTAGACCCGCATCGTGGTGTCGGTGAACTGGACGATGGAGGCCTGGAAGTGTGGGGCGTCGTTGGCGATGCCCTTCTGCTTGGCCTGCTCGATGAAATCTCCGACCAGATCGCCGGCGGCGTCGGCGCGGCCGGTCGCGGCACCCGTCGTGCGCAGGTTGTCCTGCCATTTGGCGCCAGGCGCGTCGGTGAAGACGGTCGGGGCGATGGCCGTGAGCGCCTGATAGGACTGCGGCGTCAGCGCCTGCGAGCCGAGGATGAGGTCCGGCTTGGCGGCCGCGATCGCGGCAAGGTCCGGTGCGCTGCGGGTGCCGGCGCCTGGCACGTTGTGGATGACGGTGCCCAGATATGAAGGCTGGCCGGCCGATCCGTCAGGTTGGGCGGCGGCCACGATCCGCGACTGCAGACCCAGCGCACACAACGCGTCGAGCTCGTCGCCGGCGAGCACCACGATCCGCTGCGGGTCAGCCACCACCGTGGTTTCCCCGGCGGCGTGCCGGATCGGGCCTGGCGGCGCCGGGTCTAGCCGGGCTGGATCGGGCGCACACGATTCGTCGGGCCGGCGCTGATTGCCCAGGACGCCGGCACCGGCGATCTTGGTGGTGCTCGTGACGAGGCTGCCCGCTGAGGGCGGCGGATTCTTGGCCGAATCTGAGCATCCGCTGGCGACTGTCATCGCGACTGCTGTGAGCACCGCTCCGGTCGCCATCACGACACCCGAACGCTTACCGCCGATCAGCACGACGCCGACGTTAACATCTGACCGCGAGAGGGCCGCTGAGCTGCGGGGCAGGGTGTTGCCGTCGCGAATACGACAGAATGTAGGACCCACACCCCATCGGCGGCGATGGGCGGCTAGGATCGACTAGACGTTCTCGGGTGCGCTGATGAGATTTTGGAGGACCGTTGACTGCCGTAGTGCCTTCGCGGGAAGAACTCGAGGCCACTCGGCCCATGCCTGCGCGGATGGGTCCCAAGGGCAACCTGATCTACAAGATGGTGACCACGACCGATCACAAGTTGATCGGCATCATGTACTGCGTCGCCTGCTTCATCTTCTTCTTCCTCGGCGGCTTGATGGCGTTGTTCATTCGCGCCGAGCTGGCGGTGCCGGGCCTGCAGTTCCTGTCCAATGAGCAGTACAACCAGCTGTTCACCATGCACGGCACGGCGATGCTGCTGTTCTATGCGACCCCGATCGTGTTCGGGTTCGCCAACCTGGTCCTGCCGTTGCAGATCGGTGCCCCCGACGTCGCCTTCCCGCGGCTGAACGCGCTGTCGTTCTGGCTGTTCGTGTTCGGCGCCTTGATCGCGCTGGCCGGGTTCATCACCCCTGGCGGTGCCGCCGACTTCGGCTGGACGGCCTACACCCCGCTCTCGGATGCGATGCACAGTCCCGGCGCTGGTGGTGACCTGTGGATCCTCGGTCTGGCCGTGGGCGGTCTCGGCACCATCCTCGGTGCGGTCAACATGATCACCACCGTGGTCTGCATGCGCGCTCCCGGTATGACGATGTTCCGGATGCCGATCTTCACCTGGAACATCTTCGTGACGTCGATCCTGGTGCTGGTGGCCTTCCCGCTGCTGACCGCCGCGCTGTTCGGCCTGGCCGCTGACCGTCATCTCGGTGCGCACATCTACGACCCGGCCAACGGCGGGACGATGCTGTTCCAGCACTTGTTCTGGTTCTTCGGGCACCCCGAGGTGTACATCATCGCGTTGCCGTTCTTCGGGATCGTCTCCGAGATCTTCCCGGTGTTCGCCCGTAAGCCGATCTTCGGCTACACCACCCTGATCTACGCCACGATCAGCATCGCGGCGCTGTCGGTGGCCGTGTGGGCCCACCACATGTACGTCACGGGTGCTGTGCTGCTGCCGTTCTTCAGCTTCATGACGTTCCTGATCGCGGTGCCCACCGGCATCAAGTTCTTCAACTGGATCGGCACCATGTGGAAGGGCCGGCTGACCTTCGAGACGCCGATGCTGTTCTCCATCGGCTTCCTGGTGACGTTCCTGCTCGGTGGCCTGTCCGGCGTGCTGCTGGCCAGCCCGCCCATCGACTTCCACGTCAGTGACAGCTACTTCGTGATCGCGCACTTCCATTACGTGCTGTTCGGCACCATCGTGTTCGCCACCTACGCCGGCATCTACTTCTGGTTCCCGAAGATGACCGGGCGGCTGCTCGACGAACGACTGGGCAAGCTGCACTTCTGGCTGACCTTCATCGGCTTCCACACCACGTTCCTGGTGCAGCACTGGCTCGGTAACGAGGGCATGCCCCGCCGCTATGCCGACTACCTGCCCTCGGACGGCTTCGAGACACTGAACATCGTGTCGACGATCGGCGCGTTCATTCTTGGTGTGTCGGTGCTGCCGTTCGTCTGGAACGTCTTCAAGAGCTGGCGCTACGGCGAGGTCGTCACCGTCGACGATCCCTGGGGCTACGGCAACTCGCTGGAGTGGGCCACCTCCTGCCCGCCGCCGCGGCACAACTTCACCGAGCTGCCCCGGATCCGTTCAGAGCGGCCCGCGTTCGAACTGCACTACCCGCACATGATCGAGCGGATGCGCGCCGAGGCTCACGTTGGTCGTGCGCACGGTCCCGATGACGGTGACGTGACGCGACTCGATGACGAGCACGTCCGGACCTAGCGCCGGGATACGCAACCTTTCGGGTATGACCATGTCCAAGGTGTCGGTGCTGATCACCGTCACCGGTGTCGACCAGCCTGGGGTTACCTCGGCGCTCTTCGAAGTGCTGGCCCGCCATGAGGTGGACCTGCTCAACGTCGAGCAGGTGGTGATCCGGGGTCGTCTGACGCTGGGGGTGCTGGTTTCCGGCCGTGCCGATGTGGCCGACGGCGCACAATTGCGCGACGATGTCACCGACGCCATTCACCGGCTGGGGCTCGATGTCACGATCGAACCCAGCGACGACCTGCCGATCATCCGTGAGCCGTCCACCCACACGATCGTGGTGCTCGGGCGGCCCATCACCGCGGCGGCGTTCGGGGTGGTGGCCCGGGGGGCCGCCGCGCTCGGGGTCAACATCGACTTCATCCGCGGGGTCTCCGACTACCCGGTGACGGGGTTGGAGCTGCGGGTTTCGGTGCCTGCCGGGGTCGGTGGTGAACTGCAGACCGTGCTGGCCCGGGTGGCCGCCGAACAGGGTCTGGACATCGCCGTCGAGAACTACAGCCTGGAACGCCGGGCCAAGCGACTCATCGTGTTCGACGTCGACTCGACCCTGATTCAGGGTGAGGTCATCGAGATGCTCGCCGCCCACGCCGGCGCCGGGGAGGCCGTCGCCGCCATCACCGAAGCGGCGATGCGTGGTGAGCTGGACTTCGCCGAGTCACTGCACCAGCGGGTCGCCACCCTGGCCGGCCTGCCCGCAGAAGTGCTCGACGAGGTCGCCGACCAGATCGAGCTCACCCCTGGGGCGCGCACGACCATTAGGACGTTGCGGCGGTTGGGTTTTCATTGCGGCGTGGTCTCCGGCGGCTTCCGCCAGGTCATCGATCCGTTGGCGCACGAGCTGATGCTGGATTTCGTGGCTGCCAACGAACTGGAGATCGTGGACGGCAAGCTGACCGGCCGGGTGATCGGCGAGGTGGTCGACCGGGCCGGAAAAGCCAAGGCACTGCGCGATTTTGCGCGCCAGGCCGGGGTGCCGATGGAGCAGACGGTGGCAGTAGGGGACGGCGCCAACGACATCGACATGCTGGCCGCAGCCGGCCTTGGCGTGGCCTTCAACGCCAAGCCCGCACTGCGGGAGGTCGCCGACGCCTCGCTGAGCTATCCATACCTGGACACCGTGTTGTTCATCCTTGGCATCACCCGCGGCGAGATCGAGGCCGCCGACGCCGTCGACGGCACGCTGCGCCGGGTGGAGATTCCACCGGAGTAGTTGCCTCGTTGGTGAATTCGATCGCCGAACGTGCGGGCTTTCGTTGAAACTCTCAGCGGATTCACCGATAACCCGCACGCTCGGCGCGCGTATGGCGCTAGATCACCACGGCCCTGGCCTCAGGCGCGGCCGATCCGGTGATGCTGCCCCACGCCCGGCCGAGCAGCTCAACGGCCTCGGTCAGCTCGTTCTCGGGCAGTGCGAACGGAATTCGGACGAAACGTTCCAGGGTGCCGTCGACCCCGAAACGCGGTCCGGGTGGCAATTCGACACCCAGCCGCGATGCCGAGGCGCACATCGCCGAACTGACCGGGGCGGGCAGTTGCACCCACATCGACATCCCGCCGGTGCCAGGTAGCGGACGCCAGTCAGGCAGATGCTCGGTCATCAGGTCGAGCAGCAGCGCGCGCCGGCCGCGCAGGATATCCCGGCGTTCGGGCAGCACGTCGTCGGCCCGCTCGGTGAGAAGCCATGCCGCAGCGAGCTGTTCGATCACCGATGTGCCCAGGTCGATGGACGGGCGAACCGCCCGGATGGTTGCCAGCACGTTCGGCTCGGCCCTGATCCAGCCGATCCGCATCCCGCCCCAGAACGACTTCGACATCGAGCCGATGGTGATCACGAGGTCGGTGCGCGAGGTCATCGACGCGGCCACCGGCGGGGGCACCGGCTCGTCGAGCCAGACATCGGTCAACGTCTCGTCGATCACTGTGCGGGTGCGGGTCTCGGAGATGATGTCGGATAATCGCTTGCGATCGGCGGCTGGCATCGAGAACCCTGTTGGATTGTGATTGTCGGGCACCAGATAGGCCAGGGTCGGGGCGAGTTGGCGCACTGCGGCGTGCACGGCGTCGAGTTCCCAGCCGTCGGCGGTCATCGCGACGGGCACCGGCCGCGCCCCGGCGGTCGCTATCGCGGTGAGCACACCGTGATACGTGGGTTGCTCAACGAGTACTCGATCGCCGGGCTGAACGTAGGTCGTCAGGATCAGCGCAATCGCATGCTGTGCGCCGCTGGTCACCATGATTTGGTCGGCGGTAGTGGGAAGGCCTCTGGCGCAATAGCGTTCGGCGATTGCGGTACGAAGAGCCAACACCCCGTGCATGTCATGACCGGTGTGCTGCAGGTAGGACGCGGACTGACGGGCCGCCTCGGTGAATGCCTCCTGCACCGCGCTGGCCGGTGCAGCCAGGGCCGCGGCGGCCAGATTGATGACGGCAGGCGCATCGGCAGGTGCGGTCACGGGTGTGCGGGGCAGCGCGATCGTGCTGCGCGCGCCGCGGCGGGCATGCAGATAGCCGCTGTCACCCAATTCGGCGTAGGCCGCGGTGATCGTGGTGCGCGAGACCCGCAGCGTATCGGCCAGCGCGCGTTCACTGGGCAGGCGCGATCCGACTGGCAGCCGGCCGTCGACGATCAGCATGCGCAGTCCGTCGGCCAACGCCTGATATGTGGGTCCACTGCGGCTGGAAGTACGCCAGTTGCCCAATTCGCGCGCCAAAAGGTCCGGGTCGAGCGCCCTGGCCGCCATGGTTGTCGCCATTTGCATGCCAGTATGCGTCAACTGGCTATTGATCTGCAAGCCAGTCAGCGGAAAGCATGGTTGCCATGAGTACCTGGTTCTCCCGAGTGGCCCACCGGTTGTCGGCGTTGCTTGACGCCAATCACGGGCCGTGGAATCCGACAACGTCCGAATGGGACGACGTAGACGCCGACGTGCGCCGTCTGCGCGGTGACCTCGACGCCCTGCGGGTCCGCTTCTCCGACCACCGGTGAGACCGGCGCTGCGCGGCGTCGCCCTGCTGGTCGGGCTGGCCTGCTATGGCTTCTCGATGGCCATGATGGTGCGCGCCGGACTCGGCCTGGACCCGTGGGATGTGTTCCACCAGGGCCTGACCCGGCACACCCCGATGACCATCGGGGTGGCCTCGGCGGTTGTCGGTGTCGTTGTGCTGTTGGCGTGGATCCCGTTGCGGAACAAGCCCGGCATCGGCACCGTCGCCAACGTGATCGTCATCGCGATCACTGTCGACGCCGGACTGGCCGTGCTGGGCGCCCCGGAGTCGATGCCGGCCCGCGTCGCGCTGATGCTGGCTGCGGTCGTCCTCAATGCCGTGGCCACCGCGTTGTACGTGGGCGCCGGGCTTGGGCCCGGTCCCCGCGACGGGCTGATGACGGGATTGGTTGCGCGGACCGGTATTTCGGTGCGGCTGGTGCGCACCGCCATCGAGGCGACCGTGCTGACCGCGGGCTGGCTGCTCGGCGGAAGCGTCGGCGTCGGGACCGTCATCTACGCGTTGGGGATCGGACCCATGGTGCAACTAGTGCTGCGCCTCACGCCCAAGTCGACCCTGGCCGTCAGCGGTTGGGCACACATCGTCGGACACCCGGGAAATCGCGACGACCCCACACCGGCGGATCGAGACGAATGCGGCACGATGGTGCAGTGCCCGACGCCGCAGACGAGGTCGACCCCGACCTGCTGATCGACTTCCGGAGAGTATCGCTGCGCCGCGGGGGACAGGTCCTCGTCGGGCCCGTCACCTGGCAGGTCGAACTCGACGAACGCTGGGTGGTGATCGGCCCGAACGGCGCGGGCAAAACCTCGCTGCTGCGCATCGCGGCCGCGATGGAGCATCCGTCGTCCGGTACCGCTCACGTGCTCGGCGAGCGACTGGGCCGCACCGATATGGCCGAGTTGCGCCAGCGGGTCGGGCTCAGCAGCTCGGCGCTTTCGCAGCGGGTGCCCGACGACGAGGTGGTCCGCGATCTCGTCGTCTCGGCCGGCTATGCCGTGCTGGGCCGCTGGCGGGAGACCTACGAGGACGTCGACTACGGCCGAGCCGTCGACACGCTGGAGAGCGTCGGCGCCGAACACTTGGCCGAACGTACCTACGGCACCCTCTCGGAAGGCGAACGCAAGCGGGTGCTCATCGCGCGTGCGCTGATGACCGACCCCGAGCTACTCCTACTCGATGAACCCGCCGCCGGCCTGGACCTCGGCGGCCGTGAGGAATTGGTGGCCCGCCTTGGCGACCTGGCCGCCGATCCCGATGCGCCGGCGCTGGTGCTGGTCACCCACCACGTGGAGGAGATCCCGCCCGGCTTCAGCCATGCCCTGATCCTGTCCGAGGGCCAGGTGGTCGCCGGCGGGCTGCTGCATGACACCCTGACTGCGGAGAACCTGTCCACGGCGTTCGGGCAATCGATCGCGCTGGACATCATCGACGGCCGCTACTTCGCCCGGCGCGTACGCAGTCGCGCGGCCCACAGGAGGCGCTTGTGAGCGACGACACACCCGAGCCGCTGCCGGTCCGTCCGGCGGCGACGGTCATGTTGGTCCGGGACACCCCGGCTGGGATCTCGGTCTTCTTGATGCGCCGGCACCGCGCGATGGAGTTCGCCGGCGGCGTGATGGTGTTCCCCGGCGGCGGGGTCGATGACCGCGACCGCAACTCCGACATCGCCTGGTACGGCCCCGGACCGGACTGGTGGGCCGGGCGGTTCGGCATCGACGAGGACCTCGCCGAAGCGCTGGTGTGCGCCGCCGCGCGGGAGACGTTCGAGGAATCCGGCGTGCTGTTCGCCGGCCCGGCCGATGATCCCGACGGCATCGTCGCCGACGCGTCGATCTACCGCGACGCCCGTGGGGCTCTGGTCGACCGCAGCCTGTCGTTCTCCGAATTCCTGCGACGGGAAAACCTGGTGCTGCGCGCTGATCTGCTGCGGCCGTGGGCCAACTGGGTGACCCCCGAAGAGGAGCGCACCCGCCGCTACGACACCTACTTCTTCGTCGGCGCCCTTCCCGACGGCCAGCGCGCCGACGGGCACAACACCGAAGCCGAGCAGGCGGCGTGGGCCAGCCCCGAAGAGGCGCTTGAGGACTTCGCCGAAGCCCGGAGTTTCCTCCTTCCCCCGACCTGGACCCAGCTGGACTCGCTGGCCGGGCGCACCGTCGGCGAGGTACTCGCCCTGGAACGCCAGATCGTTGCCGTTCAGCCCAGCCTTGCTGTCCGCGAGGGTAATTGGGAGATCGAGTTCTTCAACAGTGACCGCTACAACGAGGCCCGCAACCGCCGGGCGCCGCAGGGCTACTGACGTGCGCGAGTTCGTCAGCATCCACGTCGGCGAGCAGCACCCTGGCATCGGGGTGCTGCTGGTGTCACGCCCGCCCACCAACGCGCTGACCCGGCAGACCTACCGGGAGCTGATCTCGGCGGCGGCTGAGCTGGCCGAGCGCGCCGACATCATCACGGTCGTCCTGTTCGGCGGACACGAGATCTTCTCCGTCGGCGACGACGTCCCCGAACTGCGCACGCTGAATCGGGCCGAAGCCGAAGCCGCCGACCTGCTGCGCCGCGAGGCGATCGACGCCGTCGCGGCGATCCCCAAGCCGACGGTCGCCGCCATCACCGGCTACGCGCTGGGCGCCGGACTGAGCCTGGCGCTGGCCGCCGACTGGCGGGTCAGCGGCGACAACGTCAAGCTGGGCGCCACCGAGATCCTGGCTGGTCTGGTCCCCGGCGGTGGTGGGGCGCAGCGGCTGGCCCGCGCGGTCGGACCGGCGCGGGCCAAAGACCTGGCGTTCAGCGGCCGGTTCGTCGATGCCAAGGAAGCACTGGGGCTCGGACTGATCGACGAGATGGTGGCGCCCGACCATGTCTTCGACGCCGCCGCGGTCTGGGCCGGCCGCCTCGTGGACGCTGCACCGAGCGCACTGGCCGGTGCCAAGGCACTGATCGACGGCCAGCTCGACGCCGGTGAGCAGGCGCAACGCTACGGTGAGGTCTTCGCCGCTGGCGATAGCAGTTAGGCTGCCCTGCATGAATTCGATCGACCCGGCCCCTAACCCGCATGCCACCGCGGAACAAGTCGAGGCCGCGCTCAAAGACAGCAAGCTGGCCCAGATTCTGTATCACGACTGGGAAGCCGAGAGCTACGACGACAAGTGGTCGATCTCCTACGACAAACGCTGCGTGGATTACGCCCGCAATCTGTTCGACGCCACCGTGCCGGCCGACGAACTGCGTGAGCTGCCCTACGACCGGGCACTGGAGCTGGGGTGCGGCAGCGGCTTCTTCCTGCTCAATCTGATCCAGGCCGGGGTGGCTCGGCGCGGCTCGGTGACCGACCTGTCGCCCGGCATGGTCAAGGTCGCCACCCGCAACGGCGAGAACCTGGGCCTGGACATCGACGGCCGGGTTGCCGACGCCGAAGGCGTTCCCTACGAGGACGACACGTTCGACCTCGTCGTCGGTCATGCCGTCTTGCACCACATTCCGGACGTGGAGAAGTCGCTGCGCGAGGTGGTCCGGGTGCTCAAGCCCGGCGGCCGGTTCGTGTTCGCCGGCGAACCCACCAGCGTGGGCAACACCTACGCGCGGTCGCTGTCGACGCTGACGTGGCGGGTCGCCACCAACGCCACCAAGCTGCCGGGCCTGGAGGGCTGGCGGCGGCCGCAGGCCGAACTCGACGAATCGTCTCGCGCCGCAGCGCTGGAAGCGGTCGTCGACCTGCACACCTTCGACCCCGACGACCTCGAGCGGATGGCCCGCAGCGCCGGCGCCATCGACGTGTCGACGGCGACGACGGAGTTCACCGCCGCGATGCTGGGCTGGCCGCTGCGCACCCTCGAGGCCGCGGTGCCGCCGGGCAAGCTGGGCTGGGGCTGGGCGAAGTTCGCGTTCAACAGCTGGATCGGCCTGAGCTGGGTCGACGACAACGTCTGGCGCCGGGTGGTGCCCAAGGGCTGGTACTACAACGTCATGATCACCGGGGTCAAACCGTCCTGACCTTCGGGCGCGACGATGTCAGCTACCTCACCAGCGACTCCGGTGCGGCGGCGCTGGCCGAGGTGGCCCGCTATCCGCTGACCGACGCCAGCCTGTTGGCCGACGTCACCGCCATCCGCAACCGGTACACCGACCGCGCCACCGCCCTGATCGAGACCACCCTGCTGCGCCGCAAGGCCGTCATCAAACTCGGCGAGCTGGGTGACGTGTCGGGGTGGCTGTTCACCGACGACGCCTTGCAGCAGGCCACCGCGGCGCCGGTGGCCCGGCACCGGGCCGCCCGGCTGGCCGGCGCGGTGGTGCACGACGCGACCTGCTCAATCGGCACCGAGCTGGCCGCCCTGCGGTCGACCGCGGCCATGCTCGTCGGCAGCGATATCGACGAGGTGCGCCTGGCGATGGCCCACCACAACGTTCCGGATGTGGCGCTGTGCCGTGCCGATGCGCTGCGCCCGGTGAGCCGCGACGCCGTGGTGCTACTCGATCCGGCCCGCCGATCCGGTGGGCGGCGCCGCTTCGACCCGCGCGACTACGTACCACCGCTGGACGGGCTGCTCGACGCTTATCGCGGCCGGGCGACCGTGGTGAAATGCGCGCCCGGAATCGATTTCGACGCCGTCCGCCAACTGGGCTTCGACGGCGAGATCGAGGTGACCTCGGCCGGCGGTTCGGTGCGGGAGGCCTGCTTGTGGTCGGCGCAGCTGGCCGAACCGGGAGTGCGGCGCCGGGCATGTGTGCTGGACCGCGACGAGGTCGTCACCGACGCCGACCCCGACGACTGCCCGGCCGGCCCCGCCGGACGGTGGATTGTGGATCCCGACGGCGCGGTCGTGCGCGCCGGGCTGGTCCGGCACTATGCCGCCCGGCATGGGCTGTGGCAGCTCGACCCCGATATCGCCTATCTCAGTGGCGATCACGTGCCCGCCGGAGTCCGCGGATTCGAGGTGCTCGACGAACTCCCGCTGCGGGACAAGGTGTTGCGGCGGGCGCTGTCGCAGCACGATTGCGGGCAGCTGGAGATCCTGGTGCGCGGAGTCGACGTGGACCCCGATGCGTTGCGGCGCCGGCTGCGCCCGGCGGGGCACACGTCGATATCGCTGGTGATTACCCGGATCGGCTCGGGCGCAGGCGAACGCACTTCTGTGTTCCTGTGCCGACCCGCTGCCGCAGTGCGTTAGCCGCGGGTACGCTGGCGGCGACGGCGCTGGTGCCGTCTTCACAGCGCGAGGATCATCGACGAATGCGCATTCTCACCCTGAGCGCACTGCTGGCCGCGGGCGTTCTCCTGGGCGAGCACAGCATCGCGGTATCCGGTGCGCAGACCGACTGCGCGGCGTTCGGCGGAGTCGTAGAGGCCGACAACGTCTGCCATGTGCACAGCAGTGCAGCCAGCTACACGATGGATCTGCGGTTCCCCACCAACTACGTTGACGAGCAAGCCGTCATCGATTACGTGACGCAGAGCCGCGACGGATTCACCAACGTCGCGGAAATGCCCGCAGTGCGCAACATGCCCTACGAGATGGATGTCACCTCACAGTCATTCACCTCAGGTCCGCCCGCCGGCGGCACCCAGAGTGTGGTGCTCAGGCTGTTCCAGGACATCGGTGGCGCGCACCCGACGACCTGGTACAAGGCGTTCAACTACGATGTGGCGCATAAGAAACCGGTCACCTTTGACACCCTGTTCGCGCCGGATGCCAAGGCCGTCAACGCGATATTCCCCATCGTGCAACGCGATCTGGAGCGGCAGACCGGTCTGACCGGCGTCATCGCCACCAGCGACGGGCTGGATCCGTCGCACTACCAGAACTTCGCGGTCACCGACGACGCGGTGCTCTTCTTCTTCAGCCAGGGGGAGTTGCTGCCGTCGGACGCCGGGGCCACAACGGCGACGGTGCCGCGGGCGGCGCTGCCGCCGCTGCAACTCGGCGGCTAGGCAGGATCGAAGCTGTACAGCTGGCCCGCGCTGGTCGCCACCACCACTGCGCGATCCAGGCCCACTGACACCCCAAGCGGGAAGCCATCAGCCTCTGGGAGTGGGTAGCTGTTGAGGGTGCGGCCGTTGGTGGGATCGAACACCAGCAACGACAAACCCGATGGGCTGGCGACCACCGTGTAGGCCACCGGACCAGCCTGACTCGGCGAGCTCAGCGGCGTGACGTCGTCGCGGCGCCAGGCGATGTCGGCGTGGTTACCGGTGTCCTTGAGCGCGACCAGATGAGTGTTCGGCCCGCCACCGACGACGATCAGTCCGTCGGGTGACACCGATGGCGGGGTCTGCGGCAGAAAGTCCAGCGGCACAGACCATTTCGCCTTCCCATCCGAGGTGTTCAGTGCCCACAGCTTGTGGTCGCGTCCGGTGACGTACACGGTGGTGCCATCGGCGGAGGCCACCGGTGCGGCCAGCACGCCGGCGGCGATGGCGTCGGTGGTCCACTCGCGGGTGAGCAGTGGGGTCTGGCCCGGGTGGTACGCCAGGCCGACGAGCGTCGAGGCCTTGGCGCCCGGCTGCCACAGGCTCACCACAATCATGTGGGTAGCCGCGGCGTATGCCGGCGGCGCTGACACCGGGCACCCCGGCAGTGCATGGGCGCAGTCGGCCAGCCCGCGGGTGGAATCGGTCGGGTCGAGCCCATCGACCAGATCCAGCGGAGTTCCGGTCACGTCGCCGCGATGCGAGTCGAAGACCAGCACCTGCCCGAGATGGGTGACCGCCAGCAGTTGGCGGCCACCGACAAATCGTGCGGTGGTGGGCATCCCGATGACATTTTGGCGCCAGCGGATCCACTGCGTCGGCGGGTAGGCCTGCATCATGCCCGGCTGGCCGATGAACAGGTTGTCGAACTGGTCGAACAGCGGGCTGGCGAATCCGCCGCCCAGCACCATGCGGGTGCACCAGCGTTGCCGGCCGTTGTTGTCGTTCTCCCACACCATCAGCGAGCACCCGCCGGCGGTCTGACCGTTCACGGCCAGGTAGCTGGTGTCGCCCAGTGCGGCTCCGGCGCCGAGCTCACCCTTGACCGACCGGCTCCACTTCAGCCGCAGCGCGGGAGCCCCGCCGGTGGCGGTGTAGCTGCTATTGGCGGCATCGCCGTACTGGGCCGACCAGCCGTGCGCCGCGGTGGAGTCGACCCAGGAGTCGGTGTTGTCGCACCCGGCCAAGCCGGTCACGACCAGCGCGGCCGACGCCGACACCAGCAATCGCCGCAGCACCCGTGTCACCTTCCCATCGCGCCATCGCGCCATCAGACAGTACAGGCGAGGGTAACCCGTCCCGTCGCTCCGTTAGGCTCTCAGCCCATGACGACGATGTGGGGCTCGCCGATCCACAAGCGGTGGAAGGGTTCGCGCCTACGTGATCCGCGCCAGGCCAAGTTCCTGACCAGGGAATCGCTGCGGTGGGTCATCGCCAACCGGGCGTATACGCCGTGGTACTTGGTGCGCTACTGGCGGCTGCTGAAGTTCAAGCTGGCCAACCCGCACGTCATCACCCGCGGCATGGTGTTCCTGGGTAAGAACGTCGAGATCCACGCCACGCCGGAACTGGCGCAGTTGGAGATCGGCCGCTGGGTGCACATCGGCGACAAGAACACCATCCGCGCCCATGAAGGCTCGCTGCGGTTCGGCGACAAGGTGGTGCTGGGCCGCGACAACGTCATCAACTGCTACCTGGACATCGAGCTGGGTGATTCGGCGCTGATGGCCGACTGGTGCTACGTCTGCGACTTCGACCACAAGATGGACAACATCGAAATGCCGATCAAGGACCAGGGCATCATCAAGGGCCCCGTGCGCATCGGCCCGGACACGTGGATCGCGGCCAAGGTGACCGTGCTGCGGGGCACCACGATCGGACGCGGCTGCGTCCTCGGGGCGCACGCCGTGGTCAAGGGCGACATCCCGGATTTCTCCATCGCCGTCGGCTCGCCGGCCAAGGTGGTCAAGAACCGCAAACTGGCCTGGGACACCTCCGCGGCGCAGCGCGCGGAGCTGGCCGCTGCGCTGGCGGATATTGAGCGGAAGAAGGCCTCTCGTCTAGAGGCTTAGGTCAACACAGGGCGGGTCTTTGGGCACTATGGTCCGGCGCTGGTCTGGAGTTATGCCAGATGCGTCCATTCACGTCTCCTCGGGGAGGGCCCTGTGACGATCTCCAGAATCATCAAGGCAGTACTGGCCACCGCGGTGAGCATGCTCATCGTGCTGGCGGCCGCACCGTTCTCGGCGGCGGCCGACTATCCCATCGTCGGCAAGCTGGGTAGCCCGCTGACGATGACCGACAGTGTCGGCCAGGTCCGCTTGACCTGGACGGTCGGCGGCCTCAAACCGTCCAACGACGTGATGCCCGGCTACCCGGTTGCCGGCCAGCTCTGGGAGGCGACCGCCACTGTCAACGCCCTGGATGGTCCGGTCACCCCGGCGATTTCGCAGTTCAATGCCGTTGCCCCAAACCAGGCTGCCTACCGGGTGCTGTGGATGGTCGCCGCCCCGTCGAATATCAGCGGTGGGACCATCCCGCCGGGCGCGACAGCGACGGGCAAGATCCACTTCGACGTCACCGGACCGGCGCCGACCACGGTCACCATGAACAACGGCATGCAGGACCTGCTGATCTGGACGCCCTGACCGGCGTGCATGACGAACCCCAGCGCCAGCTCCGAGAGGCTCGCGTGGGCTCTCATTCACTGTGGTGGGATGTCGCCCGCTGATGCTCCGAAAGGTGATGTGGGCGACCGTTCGTCGGCAGAGCCACGGTGCTGATCTTGGGCAACGTCCGGTCCGAGCCTTCGACCGCAGACGGAGGCACGACACTTAGGTGTCTCGGTGCCGCGACTCGAGGCGGGGGAACCGAACTTCGCCCGCCAAGGGAAGGGCTAAGCCGCAGTCAACCGGGAACCTCCAGCTCAGCGCCCCGGCAGGGCGTGCTCGATGATCGGTCTGCGTGGCAGCGGATCGCGTTCGTGGCGCTTGGCGGCCAGATAGACCTGGGCAGTCTCGGAGGCCACGGTGTGCCAGTCGAAATCGGATGTCAGCCGGGCCCGTGCGGCGGTCGCCCGCTGTTGTGCCGCAACAGGATCGTCGAGGACGCGGCGCACCGCGTCGGCCAGCGCCGTGACGTCGCGCGGTGGGAAGGACACCCCGGTCTCGCCGTCGATGACCGCCTCGCCGAGTCCGCCCGCGTTGGAGGTGACCAGCGGCGCGCCGGCTGCGGCGGCTTCGAGGGCGGCGATGCCGAACGGTTCGTAGTGGCTGGGCAGCACTGCGGCGTCGGTCTGGTGCAGCAGGCGCAGCAGCTCGTCGTGGTCGACCCGACCGGCGAAGCGAACTGCCTTGAGCACCTTGTGCTTTCGCGCCACCTCGACCAGCCAGTCCTGCTGGGTGCCGTCACCGGCGATCGTCAGTGTGGTGCCGGGATGGGTGCGCCGGATCCGGGGGAGTGCCGCGATCGCCTCGTGCACGCCCTTCTCGTATTCCAGCCTGCCGATGTACAACAGCTCGGGCGGTCCGGTGCGGGCCCGGCGGGGTGCGAACGGCCAACGGCTCGAATCGATTCCGTTGCGGATGACGACGATCTCGCCCAGGTCCGGGCCGAACAGATCAGAGATCTCGTCCGACATCGAGGCCGAGCAGGCGATCAGTGAATCGGACTCGCGGACGAACCATGACTCCACGGCGTGCACCTGGCGGCTGATCTGTCCGGACACCCAGCCGGAATGCCGGCCGGCTTCGGTGGCGTGCACGGTGGAAACCATTGGTACATCGAAGAATTCGGCCAGTGCGATCGCGGGGTGGGCGACCAGCCAGTCGTGGGCGTGAACGATGTCGGGCTGCCAGCCCTTCGCCTGCAAGGTCAGCCCGGCGCGGGTCATGGCGTGACCCATGGCCAGCGTCCACGCCATCAGGTCGCGGCCGAAATCGAACTCGTGCGGGTCCTGAGCGGCGGCGATCACCCGCACACCCTCGTGGACCTCGTCGGTGGTGGGGTGCGTGCTGGGGTCGGTGCCCGACGGGCGGCGCGACAGCACCACCACGTCGTGTCCGTCGGCGGCCAGCGCCGTCGCCAACTGGTAGACGTGCCGGCCCAAGCCGCCGATGATCACCGGCGGATATTCCCAGGACACCATCAGGATTTTCACGACAGCCGCCTCGCGTCCAGGGCGCCGAACAGCCCATCGGCCCGGTTCCAGCCGGCGGCCAGCCGCTCGGCTGCGTCGCGCCGCCCCGATGCCAGCGCGTCGGAGATCTCCCGGGTGGCGTGGGCGTGCAGATGCGCGCGGTAGCGGGCGTAATCGGCGGCGGAATCCTTGCTGACCATGAACGGCCAGTCGCTGGACACGGTCAGCAGTGTCTCGCGCAGGATTTGGTCGGCGACGAAGTCCCGGCTGGGCGCGCTGTGCGCCAGTGCCTTATCGACGGTCGCCAGTGCGGTGTCGACGACCTCGGTGTTGAGCTGGACCAGATCGGCCACCTGCTCACCGGACCAGACCTGCCAGTCCTTGCCGGATCCCCATGAGCTGGGGGGCAATTCGACGGGTGCGCCGACGAACCCGGCCGACAATGCGTCGTTGAGGGTGCCGACCCGCACCCCGGCTTCTGGCAGCGCGCGCAACAGCCGCTCCAGCCAGAGCGGCCCCTCGTACCACCAGTGCCCGAACAATTCGGTGTCGAAGGCGGCCACCACATGTGCGGGACGGCCGATCCGTTCCGACTCGGAGATCAGCCGCTGGCGCACCAGGGCGACGAAGTCGGCCACGTGGGCGTCGATTGCCTTGTCGGCGCGTTGCGGGTCGTAGGGCGCTTTGGCGTCGGAGTCGACGTTGCGGCCGGTGACCCGTGCCGGCTTGAGCCCGGTGAGGTGGTCGTAGGTGTGGAAGTCCCGGTAGGCGGCGTGTCCGGGGTAACCCGACTTCGGCGACCAGACCCGGTAGCTGACTTGAAGGTCGCGGCCGAACGCCACCACATTCGTCGATCCGACCGGCCGGCCGAGCGCGGTGTCACCGTGCAGCGAGGGTCCGTCGACCATGAAGTGTCCGACGCCTGCGGCGGCGTAGTCGTGTTCCATGCCTGGGGCGTAAGCACATTCGGGCGCCCAGATGCCCTTCGGTGTGTGGGCGAAGCGCTGGCCGGCGTCGGCCAGTCCCTCGCGCAGCGCGAACTCGCGCAACCGGGGATTGAGCAGCGGCTGGAACGGATGGGCCAGGGGACCGCCCAGTAGTTCGACGGTGCCGGCATCGATCAGCTCACGCAGTAGCGGGCTACCGCCGTGCCGCCACAGGGTGCCGAATTCCTCGATCGCCCGTCCGGCTTCGTCGTATTCCCGAATGCCGAACTCGCGCAAGGCTTCCGCGGTGTTGGCGGTGCCGGCCTCTGCTCCGGTCGGGGTGCGCAGAGTGGCGGCCTCCAGCGCCCGCAGCTGCCAGTTGGCCAGCCAGCGGTGCATGCCGTCCAAACAATAGGGATCGTCGAGCTGGGCGGTGACCACGGGCGTCATGCCCAGGGTGAGCACGCCGCGGCGGCCTTCGGCGGCCAGCGAGCGCAGCACCCGCATCAGCGGGAGGTAAGCCGCCGACCATGATTGGTAGAGCCATTCCTCGCCGACGGGCCAGCGGCCGTGATGGGCCAGCCACGGCAGGTGGGTGTGCAGGACCAGAGTGAACTGCCCGGGCACCTGCCCCGAAATTGCCTCTTGCCTCATACGCGTACCGCGATCGCCACCAGATCCAGGCTGTCATCGATATTGCGCTCTCCCGCGTGGAGCAGGTCGAAGTCCTCGCAGCGCACGGCCGCCACATCGGCCAGCAGGTCATCGGACCATGCGGCGTCGGCCAGCGCCCGCGCGATCTGGGCGTCGATGATCGAGCCGCCGTGGCGCTCGTCCATCGCGACCAGGCCGGAACCATGAAAGACCCCACTCATCGAGCGCATAACGAAGCCGCCGTCGGTCAGCAGCTCTTCCAGTTCGGCGGCGTTGAGCTCGCGGGTGTGGAACGGGTTGATCGGGGTGTCGCGGCCGGGGGAGAAGGTGATCCGATTGGGGGTCGACATCAGCAACAAACCGCCAGGTCGCAGCACCCGCGCGCACTCGGCGACAAACTGTGGCTGATCCCACAAATGCTCGATGACCTGGAAGTTCACCACAACGTCAACTGAAGCGTCGGGCAGCGGAAGCGCGGCCAGGTTGCCGGCGAGCATGGTGACCCGGGGGTAGCGGGCTTGCACGTGGGCCACTGTTGCCTCGTCGTAGTCCACGGCGACCACCCGGGCGGCCACCGAGGCGATCAGGTCGGCCCCGTAGCCCTCGCCGCAGCCCGCCTCGAGTACCTCACGACCTGCGCAAAGGTCCAACAGGCGGCGGTAGACCACCTCATGGCGGCGGAACCAGTAGTTCTCTTCCGCGAGCCCGGGGATGGTCCGCTCGCCGGTCAGCGGTAAACCGCCCTCACCTGCGTCAGTCACGAATGTGCTCATTGCAAGGCAGGCTAACCCGAAGTTGGCTGTTCGCGAACTGCACGGTACCGATGGGCTGCTAGAACACAAACTTCGACCAGCTATGGTGTTCGTGCGAACCACTCTAAGTTACCCATCAGTAACATGATGTGAGTTGCGGAATGACCAAAAAGTCTTGCGACCTTGCCTGGTCGCAGGACGCCTGCCAGGAGGACGTAGAAGACTCATGACGAACATCGTGGTCCTGATCAAACAGGTCCCAGACACGTGGTCCGAGCGCAAGCTGTCCGACGGTGACTTCACGCTCGATCGCGACGCTGCCGACGCCGTGCTGGACGAGATCAACGAGCGCGCCGTCGAAGAGGCCTTGCTGATCAAGGAGCGGGAAGGGGACGCGGGCGGAACAGTCACCGTGCTGACCGCCGGCCCGGAGCGCGCCACCGAGGCGATCCGCAAGGCGCTGTCGATGGGCGCCGATAAGGCCGTACATCTGCTCGATCCGGGCCTGCATGGCTCCGACATGGTCCAGACCGGTTGGGCCCTGGCCCGTGCGCTGGGCGCCATCGAGGGCACCGAGCTGGTCATCGCCGGTAACGAGGCCACCGACGGCACCGGCGGGGCGGTCCCGGCGATCATCGCCGAGTACCTCGGCCTGCCCCAGCTGACGCACCTGCGCAAGGTGACCGTCGAGGGCGGCAAGATCACCGGCGAGCGGGAGACCGACGAAGGCGTGTTCACCGTGGAGGCAACGCTCCCCGCGGTCATCAGCGTCAACGAGAAGATCAACGAGCCGCGCTTCCCGTCCTTCAAGGGCATCATGGCCGCGAAGAAGAAGGAAGTGGCCACCCTGACGTTGGCCGAGATCGGTGTCGACGGCGACGAGGTCGGTCTGGCCAACGCCGGTACGACGGTGGTGGCGTCCACGCCGAAGCCGCCGAAGACCGCAGGCGAGAAGATCACCGACGAGGGCGAAGGCGGCAAGAAGATCGCCGAATACCTGGTCGCCCAAAAGATCATCTAATTCCTTCCCCGGACCAACAGAGAAGAACAAGAGGCTAAACAGCTATGGCTGAAGTACTTGTGCTCGTTGAGCACTCCGAAGGTGCGGTGAAGAAAGTCACCGCCGAGCTCATCACCGCCGCCCGCACGTTGGGCGAGCCCGCCGCCGTCGTGATCGGTGCCCCCGGCACCGCCGCGCCGCTGGTCGACGATCTCAAGGCGGCCGGTGCGGCAAAGATCTATGTCGCCGAGTCGGCCGACGCCGAGGGCTACCTGATCACCCCCTTCGTCGACGTTCTGGCGTCGCTGGTGGAGTCGGCCAGTCCGGCCGCCGTGCTGCTGGCTGCCAATGCCGACGGCAAGGAGATTGCCGGCCGGTTGGCCGCCCGCACCGGTGCGGGCGTGCTGTCCGACGTCGTCGAGGTCAAGGAGGGCGGCAAGGGCGTCCACTCGATCTTCGGCGGCGCCTACACCGTGGAGGCTCAGGCCAACGGTGACGCACCGGTGATCACCGTCCGTCCTGGCGCCGTCGAAGCCGCGCCTGCGGCCGGCGCCGGCGAGCAGGTCAGCGTCGAGGTGCCGGCCCAGGCCGAGAACGCCACCAAGATCACCAAGCGCGAGCCCGCCGTGGCCGGCGACCGCCCGGAGCTCACCGAGGCCAGCGTCGTGGTCTCCGGTGGCCGTGGTGTCGGCAGCGCCGAGAAGTTCTCGGTCGTCGAGGACCTGGCCGACTCGCTGGGTGGCGCCGTCGGTGCATCGCGTGCCGCCGTCGACTCCGGCTACTACCCGGGCCAGTTCCAGGTGGGCCAGACCGGCAAGACGGTCTCGCCCCAGCTGTACATCGCGCTGGGCATCTCCGGGGCGATCCAGCACCGCGCCGGTATGCAGACGTCGAAGACGATCGTCGCGGTGAACAAGGACGAGGAAGCGCCGATCTTCGAGATCGCCGATTACGGCATCGTGGGCGACCTGTTCAACGTCACCCCGCAGCTGACCGAGGCGGTCAAGGCCCGCAAGGGTTAATCGCAGCTCAACGGCTGTAGCTTCCAGCGGCCCCCGCACGTCGTTCTGGCGTGTCGGGGGCCGTCGCTTTTATTGGTCATCGAGAGTGCACGAACACGTCACGCGGGCGTTGACATCCCGCCGAACGCCTCGGCAACCGTTGCCCTATGAGCACTGCCTCTGTACTCATAGCTCCTGACCAGAACGAGACCGCCGCCGTGGGCGACCCCCGCTACTCGCTGCTGCTGTCCACCAACCCCACCCTGATCGAGGCGGCCCAGCGGCTGCGTTATCAGGTGTTCACCACCGAACCCGGTTACGCGCTCTCAGATGGCGACGGTCGCTCCCCGGGTCTGGATGCCGACCGGTTCGACGAATTCTGCGACCACCTGCTGGTCCGGGAGGACACCTCCGGCGAACTGGTCGGTTGCTACCGCATGCTGCCGCCGCCTGGTGCCATTGCCGCTGGAGGTCTTTACACAGCAACGGAATTCGATGTCAGCGCACTGGACGAGTTGCGGCCCTCACTGGTGGAGATGGGTCGCGCGGTGGTGCGTACCGACCACCGCAACGGTGCGGTGGTGCTGCTCATGTGGGCCGGCATCCTGGCCTACCTGGACCGCTGCGGCTACGACTACGTCACCGGATGCGTCTCGGTGCCCACCCATGGCCAAGGTGCTCCAGGTTCTCAGATCCGAGGGGTGCGCGACTTCGTGCTGCGCCGCCACGCCGCCGCGGCCGAGCACACGGTCCACCCGTATCGACAGGTCGTGCTGGACGGGGTCGGACTCGACGACATCGCGCCGCCGGCCCGACCGACGATCCCGCCCCTCATGCGCGGCTACCTGCGCTTGGGTGCCCGGGTCTGCGGTGAACCGGCCCACGATCCCGAGTTCGGCGTCGGCGATTTCCCGGCCCTGCTGGACAAGCGGCAGGCCGACGTCCGCTACCTCACCCGGTTGCGGTCGGTATCGGCGGCCGGCGAGATGGCCGGCGGGATGAGGGAGACGGCATGACCGTGCAGGATCACGCCTGGCTGCCACGGGCGCTGTGTGACGACAGCTGTGTGCGCGCCGGCGGCGCTCCGCCGTCGCGGCGGGTGATCGCGGCGGTGCGTGCGACGCTGCGCATCTCGGCTGCGCTGGTTCTGTTGATGATGGTGCCGCTGCTGGCGGTTCCGATGCCCGGCCGGGGTCGCGTGCAGCGGCGGTACTGCCGGACATTCCTGCGCTGCCTCGGTGTACGAATCACGGTGTCGGGCGGCCCCATTCGCAATCTGCGGGGTGTCCTGGTGGTCAGCGGTCACGTCTCGTGGATCGACATCTTCGTCATCGGTTCGGTGCTGCCAGGCGCCTTCGTCGCGCGGGCCGACCTGATCGACTGGCCTGCCGTCGGGCTGGCCGCACGGATCATGAAGGTGATCCCCATCGACCGTGCCAGCCTGCGCAGGCTGCCGCAGGTGGTCGCGCAGGTGGCCGATCGGCTGCGCAACGGGCAGACGGTCGTCGCCTTCCCGGAGGGCACCACCTGGTGCGGGCTGGCCTACGGGCAGTTTCGTCCGGCGATGTTCCAGGCCGCCGTGGACTCGGGCCGACCGGTTCAGCCGCTGCGGCTGACCTATCACCACCGCGACGGACGGCCCTCGACAGTGGCGGCGTTCGTCGGTGACGACACGCTGTGGCAGTCGCTGAGCCGCACGGTTCGGGCCCGGTTGACCGTCGTCGACGTCGAGGTCGCGTCCCTGGAACTGCCCGGGGTCGACCGGCGCGAACTGGCCGCTCGCTGCGAGGTGGCCGTGCGCGGGCAGATCGCGCGGTGCTTCGAGCACTCCCACGCCCTGGCGGGATAGGCCTCCTGCGGCCGGTATCCTGGACGGGCTATGAGCCCGACCACCGGTCCGGTGTATCTCGACCACGCTGCCACCACCCCGATGCATCCTGCTGCCATCGAGGCGATGACGGCCGCGCTGGCCACCGCCGGTAACGCCTCCTCGCTTCACACAGCGGGCCGGGATGCCCGCCGCCGGATGGAGGAGGCCCGGGAGAGCATCGCGGCGCGGCTGGGCGCCCGCCCGTCCGAAGTGATCTTCACCGCCGGCGGCACCGAGAGCGACAACCTCGCCGTCAAGGGCATCTACTGGGCGCGCCGTGACGTGGAGCCGATCCGCCGTCGCATCGTCACCACCGCCGTCGAACACCACGCGGTCCTCGACGCGGTCACCTGGTTGGCCGAGCATGAGGGCGCCGAGGTGACTTTCCTGCCCACCGAGGCCGACGGTTCGGTCACCGCCGGGGCGCTGCGCGACATCCTGCAAGAGCACGACGACGTGGCCCTGGTCTCGGTGATGTGGGCCAACAACGAAGTCGGCACGATCATGCCGATCGCCGATCTGGCCGCCGTTGCCGCCGAGTTCGACGTGCCGATCCATAGCGATGCCGTGCAGGCGATCGGCCAGCTCCCGGTGGACTTCGCCGGGTCCACCCTGTCGGCCATGAGCCTGGCCGCCCACAAGTTCGGCGGTCCGACCGGCGTCGGCGCACTGCTGCTGCGCCGCACCACCGCCTGTGTACCGCTGCTGCACGGTGGCGGCCAGGAGCGCGATATCCGTTCCGGCACACCGGATGTCGCCGGTGCAGTCGCGATGGCGGCCGCAGCCGACGTCGCCGTCGCATCCCTGGATGCCACCGGCGCCCGCCTGCGCACCCTGCGTGAGCGGCTGATCAACGGCGTGCTGGACGCGATCGCCGACACGCACATCAACGGGGCGCTAGGGGATCGCCGGCTGCCGGGCAACACCCACTTCACTTTCCGTGGCTGCGAGGGCGACTCACTGCTGATGCTGTTGGACGCCAACGGAATCGAATGCTCCACTGGCTCGGCGTGCACGGCCGGTGTGGCGCAGCCATCACACGTACTGCTGGCGATGGGTGCCGACGCCGAGGCGGCGCGGGGCTCATTGCGATTGTCGTTGGGCCACACCAGCACCGAGGCCGATGTCGACGCGGCACTGCGGGTGCTGCCCGCCGCTGTCGAGCGAGCCCGGCAGGCCGCGCTGGCCAGTTCGGCACTGGGAGCGCTGCGATGAGGGTGCTGGCCGCGATGAGCGGCGGCGTCGACTCGTCGGTGGCCGCGGCCCGGATGGTCGACGCCGGCCACGAGGTCGTCGGCGTGCACCTGGCCCTGTCCAAGGCGCCGGGCGCCCTGCGTACTGGTTCGCGCGGCTGCTGCTCCAAGGAGGATGCCGGCGACGCTCGACGGGTTGCCGATGTCCTCGGAATCCCGTTCTATGTCTGGGATTTCGCCGACAAGTTTGCCGAGGACGTCATCGACGACTTTGTCTCGTCCTACGAGCGCGGCGAGACCCCCAACCCGTGTGTGCGGTGCAACGAGAAGATCAAGTTCTCGGCGCTGGCCGCCAAGGCGCTGGCGCTGGGCTTCGACGTGGTGGCCACCGGCCATTACGCCCGGCTGTCGCAGGGGCGGCTGCGCCGCGCGGTCGACGCGGAGAAGGATCAGTCCTACGTGCTGGGTGTGCTGACCGCCCAGCAGCTTCGCCACGCCGCGTTCCCGGTCGGTGACACCCCCAAGCCGGCGATCCGCGAGGAGGCTGCCCGCCGGGGGCTGTTGGTGGCCGACAAGCCGGACAGCCACGACATCTGCTTCATCCCGTCTGGTGACACGCAGGCCTTCCTCGGCGCCCGGATCGGGGTGCGGCGCGGAACGGTCGTCGACGACGCCAGCGGCGCGGTCCTTGCCGAGCATGACGGCGTGCACGGGTTCACCATCGGGCAGCGCAAGGGTCTCGGCATCGCCGGGCCCGGTCCCGATGGCCTGCCGCGCTACGTGACCGGTATCGATGCCGACTCGCAGACGGTGCGGGTGGGCTCGGTCGAGGACCTTCAGGTGCATTCGCTGACCGGCACGCAGCCGGTGTTCACCGCCGGGGTCGCCCCGGAGGGCCCGGTGGAGTGCGAGGTCCAGGTCCGTGCGCACGGCGGTGTGGTGCCCGCCGTCGCCGAAGTCGTCGGCGACGAGCTGAGGGTGGCGCTGCGGACGCCGCTGCGCGGTGTCGCGCCGGGCCAGACGTTGGTGCTCTACCGGCCGGATCCGGCCGGTGACGAGGTCATCGGCAGCGCGACGATCCTCAACCGCCCGGGATCTTGTTGACGATGTTGGTCATGACGATCTCGGGCACCGACTCGGGATACGTGCAGAACGTCACCTCCACCAGCACCGAGGCTTTCAGCCGGTAGTCGCGCCCGCACCGGCCCGGGCGGGTGTGCAGCGAGTCGGCGTCCGCGGTGACCTCGCCGACCAGATACGACCCCATCGGTCCGGCGGCGCAGCGATGCACCGTTGTCGAGAGCATGGTGAACGCCTGTCGTGCTGTGGCGTCGTCGCGGTAGGCGGCCGCCCCTTCGGAGATCAGCGCGCGCCGGGCCGGGTGCTGGAAGCTGGTCTTGTGGAAGTCCGCCACGTCGGTGCCGAAGGTGTCGGTTTCGGCAAACAAGAAGCGGCAATCCCGGGGGACCGATTCGGCGAGTTGTTCGATGTCGACGGGTGCTTTGCCGTCCATGGTCGGAATGATGGTCAGGTCCTGGCCGCCGCCGGTGATGGCCTGCATCTGAGCCTGGCTCAGCAGCACCTGGTCGACGTCAACGATCCCCGGCGGACGGTATGGCGGCTCGCTCAGGGCCCGCAGCGGATCGCCGTCGACCCACTGCGTGCAACCGGTCAGCGCCGCCGCTGCCGCGCAACAGGCCAACCCCGCCCGCACCATCATGAGCATCACGTTAGGCCCCCGGTGCAGGGGTGTACTCGGGCTGTCCAATACGGTTGGCCGGTGAGTGATTTCGCTGCGGCCACCGGGATGGGTTCGTGGCCGGGCTTGGCGGCGCGGGAAGCCGCCGGCATCATCGTCGGGGAACTGCACCGGCTGCCGCACCTGGTCGAGCTGCCGGCCCGCGGTGTGGGCGCCGACATGATCGGTCGGGCCGGTGCGCTGCTGGTCGACATCGCGATCGACACCGTGCCCCGCGGCTACCGGATCACCGCCCGGCCGGGCGCGGTCACTCGTCGGGCGAAGAGCCTGCTCGATGAGGACATCGACGCCATCGAGGAGGCCTGGGAGAAGGCCGGCGGGCCCGGTTCGGGGCGGCCGGTCAAGGTCCAGGCGCCGGGCCCGATCACGCTGGCCGCCCAGCTGGAGCTGCCAGGAGGTCACCGCGCGCTCACCGACGCCGGCGCGGTCCGCGACCTGACGTCGTCACTTGCCGAGGGGGTGGCGCGACACCGGGCCGAGCTGGCGCGCCGGTTGTCGACGACGGTGGTGGTGCAGTATGACGAGCCCGTGCTGTTCGCCGCGCTGGCCGGCCGGCTGACCGGGGTGACGGCAATGAGCCCGGTCCATCCGGTCGACGAGGTGGTTGCGATCGGGTTGCTCGACGAGTGCGTTGCCGGCGCAGGCACGGAGGTGCTGCTGCACAGCTGTTCGGCCGAGCTGCCCTGGAATGTCTTGCAGCGCAGCGCGATCAACGCGATATCGGTGGACGTGGGCACGCTCGGCGATACCGACTTTGATGGGCTGGGGGAGTTCCTGGACTCGGGTCGCACGGTGGTCTTCGGCCTGGTGCCGACGGGCGCGCCGGCGAAACGGCCGTCGGCGGAGGAAGTGGCTGCAGCGGCGGTGGCGATCACCGATCGGATTGGCTTCTCCCGCAATTCGGTTCGCGATCGTGTCGGCATCAGCCCGGCCTGCGGGCTGGCCGGTGCGACCGCCGAATGGGCCCGCGTCGCGATCGGCTTGTGCCAGCGGGCCGCCGATGCCGTCACCGAGGACCCTGAAGCGATCTAGGCGAACCTGTAGTTATCGGACAAAAGCCCCCGAACCAGCACGATAACTACCGGCTGGCGGTATCTGGGTGGCTCGCGTCGATTCCGGCTAGGAACAGATCGATGCCCGCGAGGAATTGCTCGCGGTCGTCATGCTCGGGCAGTTGCGCCGCGATCTGGTGGACGAACGGGTATTTCGCGGGATCGTGCTGAGCCCATCGGGAAGCGGTTGCGGCAAGGAAAGCCGAACGATCCGTCTCGCGCGGAACCAACTGCAGCACTGCGGCGTACTGCGCTGCGAGCCCCAAGAGGTAGCTCACGAGCGCGGACGCCGAATTGAACTGTGCCCCTTCGGCGACGCCGAGCGCCTCCAGCTGTGCGCCAACGCCTTCGAAGATATGTAGCATTGCGGGCTGCCAGGGCTCGCGGGCGAGCTGGGTGCCGACCCATGGGTGTGCGTCGATCGCGTCGAACACGCCAACGGCGATCGACCGGATCGCGTCTCGTGGCGTGCCATGGTCGACCCGCTCGGTGACGACTCGCGAGATGACAGCGTCCGTCGCCGCGGCAAGGAGATCATTCTTGTTGGCGACGTGCCAGTAGATCGCCCCGCTCCCCGTTGACAGGTGAGTCGCGAGGGCTCGGAAGGTCAGCGCGGTCTCACCATCGCTGTCGAGGATGTCGATTGCCGCCTCGACGATGCGTTCCTTGGACAGCGAATCCGCGCGTCGTCCGGCCCGTGGGGTTTTGGCCGCCATGGGAAGCAATCTTGACACAACTGGAACGATGTTCCAAGATGGCGACTGGAACGTCGTTCCATAGACGGTCGACTTAGGGAGCGTGATGACGCCAACAATCTCCATCGTCGGTGCCGGGCTTGGTGGTCTCACCCTTGCGCGTGTGCTGCACGTGCACGGCATACCCGTCACCGTCTACGAAGCCGAAGCCTCGACGGGGGTTCGCACGCAGGGTGGCCAGCTCGACATCCACGAGCACGACGGACAGCGTGCTCTTGAGGCGGCCGGTCTCACCGCGGAATTCCGCGCGATCATCCACGAGGGGGCTCAGGCGTCCCGGGTGCTCGACCCTCGCGGGACCGTGTTGTTCGACCAGCCCGATGACGGCGGAGGTGGGCGCCCCGAAGTCTTGCGTGGCGAGCTGCGTCAGATCCTGCTCGATTCGTTGCCGCCAGAAGCGATCCGGTGGGGACACAAGGTCGCCGAGGTTCGGACGCTGCGCGACGCCCGGCATGAACTCGTCTTCACGAACGGGTCGACGGCCACGAGCACGGTTCTCGTCGGTGCCGACGGCGCCTGGTCGAAAGTCCGGGACCTGCTCTCAATGGCTGAACCGGAATACACCGGCACGGTGTTCATTGAGACTTACTTGTTCGACGTTGACCGACGACATTTCGCCGCAGCGCATGCGGTCGGCAGTGGCGCGATGTATGCACCTACGCCTGGGCGTGGCATCCTGGCCCACCGCGAGGCCGGAAACGTGATTCACACCTACGTCCAACTGACTCGCGACGCACAGTGGATCGACGATATCGATTTCACTGACGCCGCCGCGGCCACCGCTCGAGTAGCGGCCGAGTTCGATGGATGGGCAACAGAACTCACCGCCTTGATTACCGACGCCGACTCCGGGCCGGTGCCACGCATGATCTACACCCTTCCGACCGGACACCGATGGGAGCGCACTCCGGGTGTGACGTTGATCGGTGATGCCGCACACCTGATGCCGCCGGGAGGTGATGGCGCCAACCTCGCGATGCTCGACGGTGCCGACCTCGGCGAGGCGATCGCCCACCATCCCAACGACATCGAAGCGGCACTGGCGAGCTACGAGGCGGTCATGTTCCCGCGCAGCCAAGCGATGGCCGTCGAGGCGCACGAGACCCAAGACATCTGTTTCGGCGAGCACACGCCATCACGGCTCATCGAGCTCCTCAGCGGCGCGGGTTGAGGATGCGCCGTGCAATCCGATCTAGCCGTCGAGCTGTTTGACCAGCCGCGCCGGCGCCTGCAGCCGAAACGACGCGTCGACAAGCTCTTTGGCTTCATCCCAGTCGACTTTGGCGGCGTCGAAGTCCAGGCCCAGCCAGCCGTATGGGCCCAGGTAGGCCGGATAGAAGAAGCGGGGATCCTGCTGCAGCGCTTGGCGCTCGCTGTCGTCGACCTTGATCAGCAGCGCATGGTCGTAGCGAGTCATCGGGCCGGTCGGGTTCTTCTGGCTGCCGCCGTAGACCGCGAACATCTTGGGTGCAGAGAACGTCGGCCGGCCGTGGGAGATCTTCTCGGTCGCCTCGGGAAACGCCAGTGCAATATTGCGCACCCTGGCCAGGATCGGGTCGGCGTCATCGAACATCACCGGATGGGGCATGGCATAACAGTGCCACGGCTGAGTCGTCATAGCCCTCGACTAGCCTGCGAGAGTGGCTTCAGAGACATCCGATCCCGAGGTTGACCCCATCGATCCGGATGTGCGCCGGCGCTGGCAGGACCTTGCCGAAGAGGTGCGTGAGCATCAGTTCCGGTACTACATCAAGGACGCGCCGATCGTCTCCGATGCGGACTTCGACGCGCTCTTCAACGAACTGCTCGCCCTCGAGGACCGCTACCCCGAGCTGAGGGTCGCCGACTCGCCGACTCAGCTGGTCGGGGGCGCCGGATTCACGACCGACTTCTCCGCGGCCGCCCACCTGGAGCGGATGCTGTCCCTGGACGATGTGTTCAACACCGAAGAGCTGGCGGCCTGGTCCAACCGGGTGGAGACTGAGATCGGCCGCGACCCGCAGTACCTGTGCGAGCTCAAGGTCGACGGTGTCGCCATCGCCCTGGTGTACCGCAACGGGCGGCTGGAACGCGCGGCCACCCGCGGTGACGGCCGGGTCGGCGAGGACGTCACCAACAACGCCCGGACCATCGATGACATCCCCGAAAACCTCACTGAATCAACGGAATACCCGGTACCGGCAGTTCTCGAGGTGCGCGGTGAGGTCTTCTTCCGGCTCGCCGACTTCGAGAACCTCAACGCCAGCCTCGTCGAGGAGGGCAAGGATCCGTTCGCCAATCCACGCAACAGTGCGGCCGGCTCGCTGCGGCAGAAGAATCCTGCGGTCACCGCGCGGCGCCGGCTGCGGATGATCTGTCACGGCCTGGGCCACACCGAGGGCTTCACACCGGCCACGCTGCACGACACCTACTTCGCGCTGAAGGCCTGGGGGCTGCCGGTCTCCGACCACACCACGCAGGTCGCCGGACTGGCCGCCGTCGAGGAAAAGATCAGGTACTGGGGTGAGCGGCGCCACGAGATCGAGCACGAGATCGACGGAATCGTGGTCAAAGTCGACGACTTCGCGCTGCAACGCCGCCTCGGCGCCACGTCGCGCACCCCCAGGTGGGCGGTCGCCTACAAGTACCCGCCGGAAGAGGCCCAGACCACGCTGCTCGACATCAAGGTCAACGTGGGGCGCACCGGCCGGGTCACCCCGTTCGCTGTCATGACGCCGGTGAAGATCGCCGGGTCCACCGTCGGGATGGCCACCCTGCACAACGGCTCGGAGGTCAAGCGCAAGGGCGTGCTGATCGGCGACACCGTGATGATCCGCAAGGCCGGCGACGTCATCCCCGAGGTGTTGGGACCCGTCGTCGATCTGCGCGACGGCACCGAGCGCGCATTCCACATGCCCACCCACTGCCCGGAATGCGGTACCCCGCTGGCCCCGGCCAAGGAGGGTGACGTCGACATTCGCTGCCCGAATGCGCGGTCATGTCCGGCGCAGCTGCGCGAGCGGGTCTTCCATCTGGCCGGCCGCGGCGGGCTGGACATCGAGGGGCTCGGCTATGAGGCAGCGACCGCGCTGCTGGCCGCCAAGGTCATCGGCGACGAGGGTGATCTGTTCAACCTCACCAGCGCTGACTTGCTGACGTCGGAGTTCTTCACGACCAAAGATGGTGCGCTGTCGGCCAATGGCGCGCGATTCCTGATCAACCTGCAGCAGGCCAAGGACCGGCCGCTGTGGCGGATTCTGGTGTCGCTGTCGATTCGGCATGTGGGGCCGACGGCGGCGCGGGCCTTGGCCGTCGCCTTCGGCAGCCTTGAGGCCATCATGGCGGCATCCGAGGAGCAGCTGGCCGATGTCGAGGGTGTCGGCCCGACCATCGCGGCCGCGCTCGTCGAGTGGTTCGCCGTCGACTGGCACCGCGCGATCATCGACAAGTGGAAGGCGGCCGGCGTGCGGATGGAAGACGTTCGTGACGCCGCGATAACTCCTACACTGCAAGGACTTTCGATCGTGGTCACCGGGTCGCTGCCCGGCTTCTCCCGGGATGAGGCCAAGGAAGCCATCATCACCCGCGGTGGCAAGGCCGTCGGCTCGGTGTCGAAGAAGACGTCGTTCGTGGTGGCCGGCGATGCGCCCGGGTCGAAGTACGACAAGGCCGTCGAGCTGGGTGTCCCGATCCTCGATGAGGACGGTTTCCGTGCCCTGCTCGCGAGTGGCCCGCCGCCGCAGGAGCACGAGGCCGGGGAAGTGACCTAGCGCAGGATCGTCGCGACGATGCCGGCCAGGTAGCCCAGCCGGGCCACTTCCGACGGGCGGAACAACGGCCCACCGGGGCGGCCGAGCATGACCGCGGTGTTGGGATCACCCAGCGGCGCGGCGGCCAGCGTGGTGTCCATGTCCCGCCACACCTGTGGCACCCAATCGGCAGTGCCGTCGAGGGCCTCGGCGTGGGCCAGCGGCAGCCACGGCGCCGAAGTGGCCTGGGTCTCCGGTGCACCGGAACTGCCGACGATGCGCCGCAGACCCTCCTGCGAGATGCGGGCGACCGTGCACCAGCCCACCCGCAGCACGCGCGGTGCCTCGTCGGCCAGTACCTGCAACCTGTCGTCGCGGCCGGCGGCGGCGATGTGGTCGATCAACTCCAGCTCACGATGAGCCTCCAGCAGGCCGGTGTGCGGCCGGATGGTGTCCACCCGGACGCCTTCGAGCCGTTCGGCGGCCGTGATCAGCGTGTCGGGCATCGCGCCGTGCGGCAGATCGACCACGAGATCGTCGATTGCATATCCGGATCCCCGCTCGACGACGTCGAGCGACAGGATGTCGGCGCCGACCGAGCCCAGCGCGACGGCGAGCGAGCCGAGGCTACCGGGCCGGTCGACCAGCTGGACCCGCAGCAGATACGAAGGCACGCCGACACCCTTTCATAGCCGCCTGGACTCAGCACTCCGGCAGGTTCGGACCACCAGTCTCGGCGAGGCAGGGGAGTCACCTAGGCTTGACCACCGTGTCCCAGATCTCCCGCGACGACGTCGCCCGGCTGGCCAAGTTGGCCCGGCTGGCGCTGACCGACCACGAACTCGACAGCTTCGCAGGCCAGCTTGACGCGATCTTGGGGCATGTCAGCCAGATCCAGGCCGTCGATACCGGCGACGCGAAGCCGACGGGCAACCCCCTTTCGGAGGTCAACGTCACCCGCGCTGACGTGGTTCAGCCGTGCCTGACCCAGGCCGAAGCGCTCGCTGCGGCCCCGGCCGCGGTCGAGGGCCGGTTCGCGGTGCCGCAGATCCTGGGGGAATCAGAATGAGTGCGATGAGCGACCTCACGCGCCTCGACGCCGCCACGCTCGGGGAGAAGATCGCAGCCAAGGAGATCTCCTCGGTCGAGGTGACCCAGGCCTGCCTGGACCAGATCGCCGCGACCGACGAGCAGTACCACGCCTTCCTGCATGTCGCCGCCGACGAGGCGCTGGCCAGCGCGGCGCGTACCGACGCCGCTGTCGCCGCCGGGGAGACGCTGCCCTCGCCGCTGGCCGGTGTTCCGTTGGCGCTCAAGGACGTTTTCACCACCACCGACATGCCGACCACCTGCGGGTCGAAGATCCTCGAGGGCTGGGTGTCGCCCTACGACGCGACGGTGACCGCCCGGCTGCGTGCCGCAGGCATCCCGATCCTCGGCAAGACCAACATGGACGAGTTCGCGATGGGCAGCTCGACCGAGAACTCCGCCTACGGCCCGACGCGTAACCCGTGGGACACCGACCGGGTGCCCGGCGGGTCCGGCGGTGGCAGCGCGGCCGCGCTGGCCGCCTTCCAGGCGCCGCTGGCGATGGGCACCGACACCGGCGGCTCGATCCGCCAGCCCGCGGCGCTGACCGCCACTGTCGGGGTCAAACCGACCTACGGCACGGTCTCGCGCTACGGACTGGTGGCCTGCGCGTCGTCGCTGGATCAGGGCGGCCCCTGCGCTCGCACCGTCCTCGACACCGCGCTGCTGCATGCCGTGATCGCCGGACACGATCCGCGCGACTCCACCTCAGTTGAGGCCGAGGTGCCCGACGTCGTCGGCGCGGCGAAGGCCGGGGCCGCGGGCGATCTCTCCGGAGTCCGGATCGGGGTGGTCAAACAGCTGCGTAGCGGCGAGGGTTACCAGCCCGGCGTGCTGGAGTCGTTCAACGCCGCCGTCGAGCAACTGGCCGCCCTCGGCGCGCAGGTCAGCGAGGTCGACTGCCCGCACCTGGACTACTCGCTGTCCTCCTACTATCTGATCCTGCCGTCGGAGGTGTCGAGCAACCTCGCCCGGTTCGATGCCATGCGCTACGGACTGCGGGTCGGCGACGACGGCACGCATTCCGCCGAGGAGGTGATGGCACTCACGCGGGCGGCCGGATTCGGTCCAGAAGTCAAGCGCCGCATCATCATTGGTACCTACGCGTTGTCGGCGGGCTATTACGACGCCTACTACAACCAGGCGCAGAAGGTTCGCACGCTGATCGCCGGCGACCTCGACGCGGCCTACGAAAAGGTCGATGTATTAGTCACCCCGACTACTCCTTCTACCGCGTTCCGCATCGGTGAGAAGGTCGACGATCCGCTGGCGATGTACCTGTTCGACCTGTGCACGCTGCCGCTGAACCTGGCCGGACACTGCGGAATGTCGGTGCCGTCGGGCCTGTCACCCGACGACAACCTGCCGGTTGGCCTGCAGATCATGGCGCCCGCCCTGGCCGACGACCGCCTTTACCGAGTGGGTGCGGCCTATGAGTCTGCGCGCGGTCCGCTGCCAACGGCGATCTGACGGGGCAGGATAGTGCCCATGCGAATCGGAGTGCTCACCGGCGGCGGTGACTGTCCAGGCCTCAACGCCGTGATCCGGGCTGTCGTCCGGACCTGCGACGCCCGCTACGGCTCCTCGGTGGTCGGCTTCCTCGACGGCTGGCGCGGCCTGCTGGAGGACCGCCGGATCCAACTGCACAACGACGACCGCAACAACCGGCTGCTGGCCAAGGGCGGCACCATGCTGGGCACCGCCCGCACCAACCCCGACAAGCTGCGCGCCGGTCTCGACGACATCAAACAGACGTTGGAAGACAACGGGATCGACGTCCTGATCCCGATCGGTGGCGAAGGCACGCTGACCGCCGCGCACTGGCTCTCCGAGGAGGGCGTGCCCGTCGTCGGGGTGCCCAAGACCATCGACAACGACATCGACTGCACCGACGTCACATTCGGCCACGACACCGCACTGGAGATCGCCACCGAGGCCATCGACCGGCTGCACAGCACCGCAGAGTCGCATCAGCGGGTGATGATCGTCGAGGTGATGGGTCGGCATGCGGGCTGGATCGCGCTCAACGCGGGGCTGTCCTCCGGTGCGCACATGACGCTGATCCCCGAGCAGCCCTTCGACGTCGAAGAGGTGTGCCGGCTGGTCAAGAAGCGCTTCCAGCGCGGCGAGTCGAGCTTCATCATCGTGGTCGCCGAGGGGGCCAAGCCCGCCGAGGGCTCCATGCAGCTGCGCCAGGGCGGCACCGACGAGTTCGGCCACGAACGCTTCACCGGGGTGGCCCAACAGCTGGCCAACGAGGTGGAGAAGCGGATCAAGAAGGAAGTCCGGGTCACCGTACTCGGCCACGTGCAGCGCGGCGGCACCCCGACGGCCTATGACCGGGTGCTGGCTACCCGGTTCGGCGTCAACGCCGCCGACGCCGCTCACGCCGGCGAATTCGGGGTGATGGTCTCGCTGCGCGGGCAGGACATCGGCCGGGTACCGCTGGCCGATGCGGTCCGCCAGCTCAAGCTGGTGCCGCAGAGCCGCTACGACGACGCGGCCGCCTTCTTCGGTTGATCGCGGTCTGTCGATGACGCTGCAGAGGCAGACTGATTCCCGATGGAGCCGTATGCCCTACCACCGTTCGCCGGGTTGCTGGTGGTCGATCGCGACTGTGTGGTCGTCGATGCCGAACCGACGGTCGCGGTGGTCCTGGGGCTAGACGGGAAGATCCCACTCGTCGGATCGCGCCTGGATGAGGTGCTGGATCGTGATGTGGTCGCCCAGATCCAGGCCCATTTCGACATCGGTTGCCCGCATGGTGCGGTGTTCGACAGGGACGGTTTGCAGTTCATCGTGCGGTCAACGTCCGATCCTGCCCGGGTGACGATCGCAGTCGAAGACGTCGGCGGTCGGCAGGCCGCCTGGCATCGTTTCCAGCTCACCCAGGCCACCATCGACCGAGTGGCCGACATGATCATCTGGCTCGATCCGGATGGCCGGTATGTGTACGTCAATCCCGCTGCGACCGCGCTGCTCGGCTACTCGGCCGAGGAACTGTCGCGACTGCGGGTGGTTGACGTCGATCCGCAGTTCGACGAGCAGCGCTGGCGGGAGCACTGGCAGGACGTTGTCGAGCGGGGGTCTTTCACCCTGGAGACGGTCAACACCACCAAGTCCGGGGTTGAGGTGCCGATCGAGGTGACGGTGAACTACGTCGAACACGAGGGCGCGCACTACAACTGCTCGATCGTGCGGGATATCACCGAGCGCAAGCTCTTCGAATCGCGGTTGCTTCAGTTGAACGAGAAGATCACTCAGCTCTCCATCACCGACGATCTGACCGGTATCGCGAACCGGCGGCATCTCGATGCCGTGCTGGCCGAGCAGATCGACATCCACCTGGAATCAGCGGCTCCTCTTTCGGTGATCATGCTCGACGTCGACTATTTCAAGGCCTTCAACGATCGCTACGGGCACACCGCGGGCGACGAATGCCTACGCAGCGTCGCCGGTGTGGTGGCCAGTATCGCCGAGGAGAGTGGCGGCACTGCGGCGCGCTACGGGGGCGAGGAATTCCTGTGTCTGCTGCCGGCGACCGATGAAGAGTCGGCGCAATCTGCCGCCCGGCGCATACAGCAGTCGGTGGTCGATCTGGGCATCCCCCATGCGGCGTCCGAGGTCGCCGAGACGGTGACCGTCAGTCTCGGTGTGTTGACCGCCCGCGATCCCCTCAATCAGCAGGACGTCCTCGCCGCCGTCGACTCACACCTCTACCGCGCCAAGCGCGAGGGGCGGAATCGCATCGTGGCGGGGTTGCCCTAAGTGTCGGCCAGGCCGGGACGGGCTGGCCGGATGATCGCCCGAATAAGATCGAGGCATGACTACTGCGCGCACTTCGTCCGCTGAGGCCGAGCTGCTGGACTACGACGACGTCGTCGCCCGTTTCGATCCGGTGCTCGGCCTGGAGGTGCACGTCGAACTGTCGACTGCCACCAAGATGTTCTGCCCGTGCTCGACGACCTTCGGCGCCGAGCCCAACACCCAGGTATGTCCGGTCTGCCTGGGTCTGCCGGGCGCGCTGCCGGTGCTCAACGAGGCCGCCGTGGAGTCGGCCATCCGCATCGGCCTCGCGCTGAACTGCGAGATCGCGCCGTGGTCGCGCTTCGCGCGGAAGAACTACTTCTATCCCGACCAGCCGAAGAACTACCAGATCTCGCAGTACGACGAGCCGATCGCGTTCGACGGTTACCTCGAGGTCCCGCTGGATGACGGCAGCACCTTCCGCGTCGCCATCGAACGGGCGCACATGGAGGAGGACACCGGCAAACTCACCCACGTCGGCGGTGATACCGGCCGCATCCACGGAGCGACCACCTCGCTGCTGGACGTCAACCGCGCCGGGGTGCCGCTGATCGAGATCGTCACCAAGCCGATCGAGGGCACCGGTGCGCAGGCCCCCGAGGTTGCGCGCGCCTATGTGACCGCGCTGCGGGATCTGCTGCGCGGACTCGGCGTCTCCGATGTGCGGATGGACCAGGGTTCGTTGCGCTGCGATGCCAATGTGTCACTGCGGCCGATCGGCCAAGCCGAGTTCGGCACCCGCACCGAGACCAAGAACGTCAACTCGCTCAAGAGTGTCGAGGTGGCGGTCCGCTACGAAATGCGCCGTCAGGCGGCCATTCTCGTCGAGGGTGGCAAGATCCACCAGGAGACCCGGCATTTCAACGAGGACGGCTACACCTCGCCGGGCCGCGACAAGGAAACGGCCGAGGACTACCGGTATTTCCCCGAGCCCGATTTGGAGCCGGTGGCGCCCAGCGAGGAACTGGTGGAACGGTTGCGCACCACGATCCCCGAGCTTCCGTGGTTGTCGCGCAAGCGAATTCAGGACGAGTGGGGCGTCTCCGATGAGGTCATGCGCGACCTGGTCAACGCCGGTGCGGTCGAGTTGGTGACGGCCACCGTCGCTGCCGGCGCGTCCAGCGAGTCGGCCCGCGCGTGGTGGGGAAACTTCCTGGTGCAGAAGGCTAATGAAATTGGAGCGGTCGTGTCCGACTTGGCCATCTCGCCGGCCCAGGTCGCCAAGGTGGTCGCCCTGGTCGATGAAGGCAAACTGTCGAACAAGCTGGCCCGTCAGGTGATCGAGGGTGTGCTGGCCGGCGAGGGCGAGCCCGAGCAGGTGATGGCCGCCCGCGGCCTGGCTCTGGTCCGGGACGACTCATTGATTCAGACTGCTGTCGACGAGGCGCTGGCCGCCAACCCCGATATCGCCGAGAAGATCCGCGGCGGCAAGGTGCAGGCCGCTGGCGCGATCGTGGGTGCGGTGATGAAGGCGACGAAGGGTCAAGCCGACGCGGCGCGGGTGCGTGAGTTGGTCATGGCCGCTTGCGGGCAGAGCTAGGCGCTCAGTCGGGACCGGTCGATCCACCACTGTTCGTGGAGCCGCCGACAGCGCCCGGCCGATAGCGGCTGGTCGCAGTCGTACCGGTCCATGACTGCGGCTGCGCCGACGAAGTCCAGGTTGCGGGTGCCCAGGGTGGTGACGACGATCGTCGCCAGCCCGGCCGATCGTGCGGTGTGAAAGCCGGTCTTGGAATGCTCGACAGCCATCGCGGCTTCCGATCCGACCCCGAGTTCATGCAGCGCCCGCTGGTACACCTCAGGATCGGGTTTGGGCCGTACCACGTCGTCGCCGGTGATCATCACCTCGACCACGCCGTCGCCGATCAGGTCCCGCACCAAGGGCTCGATCCGATCGCGTGACCCTGCTGCGGTGATGCCGACCCGGATGTCGCCGCAGTGCAGGTTCCAGATCAGGTCCCGGAACATATGGGCGTCGCGTTCGGTGGCCGCCAGTGGGGTGTCGAAGTCGAAGATGACGGCCTCGAGCACGGGCGCGTCGGTGTAGGCGCAGTGCGCTCGATCCCACCAGAAGGATCGATTCCGGCTGATCGTGTCCAAGCTCATCGTGGCCACGTTCGAAGTATTGCCCCACCCACAACGTTGGGCATCCCCCGATCAGGGGAGTGGGGGGAGGATCCCTCACCCGCCCGGCCGGCGGCACTACGGTGAAGCCCATGACGGTACGGGTGGTGCTGGTCGACGACCACGAAATGGTCATCGAGGGCCTCAAGGCCATGCTTACGCCGTTCGCCGAACGCATCGAGGTGGTTGGGGCGGCGATCGGGGCGGAGAAGGCCATGGCCGTGATCGCCGAACTGGATCCCGACATCGTGCTGTGTGACGTGCGGATGCAGGGTGCCAGTGGGCTCGACCTGTGTCGGGAGATGCGAGAACGCGACCCCGGCCGCAAGGTCATCCTCTTGTCGGTCTACGACGACGAGCAATATCTGTTTCAGGCCATGCGGGTCGGCGCGTCCGGGTACCTGCTGAAGGGGATCAGCAGTGACGAGCTGGTTCGCCAGCTGGAACTCGTGCACGGCGGCTCGACGGCGATCGACGCTGGCCTGGCCGCTCGTGCGGCGGAGACCGCGGCTCGCCTGCAGAGTGACCAGTTCTGGCCGGGCGCCCGCCATGGGCTGACCCAGCGGGAGAGCGAGATCCTGTCGCTGGTGGTGACGGGGCTGTCCAATCGGGGCATCGCCGCCAAGCTGGTGATCGGCGAGGAGACGGTCAAGACCCACCTCAGCTCGATCTATCGCAAGCTCGGTGTCAGCGATCGCACCAGCGCCGCCGCAACCGCCCTGCGGGAAGGCATCTTTCGATGAATCACTCGAAGGGGGTCAGCCCGCACGCCGTCCACGGCCTCGTCGATGCCGACCAGGAAGTGGCCCTGCTGCTGGATATCATCGCCGCGACGTCCACCGGTCCCGGCGTCGAGCCGATGGCCGCCGCGGTGGCCCGGATGATCACCGCCGCAACCGCATCTGACGTCTGCTTCGTGCACGTTCTCGATGACACCGACCGGTCGTTGACGTTGGCAGGCGCCACGCCGCCGTTCGACGAGCAGGTGGGTCGCATCCGGATGCCGTTGGGATCTGGGGTATCCGGGTGGGTGGCCAGCCACCGCGAACCGGTGGTGATCGTCAGCGACAAGGAGGCTGACCCGCGGTACGTACCGATTGCGGCGTTGCGTGGCAAGGACTTCGCCTCGATGGCATCGGTCCCGATGGAGACCGAACCCGGTGGCTTGGTGGGTGTGCTCAACGTGCATACCATCGAACGGCGAGATTTCACGCCCCGCGACATCGAATTGCTGCTCGTCATCGGCCGGCTCATCGCCGGCGCGCTGCACCAGGCGCGGCTGCACCGCCAGCTCTCTGCGCGCGAACGTGCGCACGAGAACTTCGCCGAGCAGGTGATCGCCGCACAGGAGAGCGAGCGCCGCCGTCTCGCCGGTGACATCCACGACGGCATCTCGCAGCGGCTGGTCGGGTTGACCTATCGACTCGATGCCGCGGCCCGCGCCGTCGACGACGCCGACCAGAACTCGGCCGCCGAACAGCTCGAAAAGGCCAGGGATTTGGTGGATCTCACGCTGGCCGAGGCGCGTTCAGCGATCAGCGGCTTGCGTCCGCCGGTGCTGGACGACCTGGGCCTGGCCGGTGGCCTGGCCAGTTTGGCCACCTCTATCCCTGAGGTCGATCTGGATCTCGACCTGGTGGACGAACGGCTGCCCGAACATATCGAGGTCGCGCTGTATCGCATTGCGCAGGAAGGACTTCAGAACGTCGTCAAGCACTCCCGCGCTCTGGTCGCGACGGTTCGCTTTGCCGTCAATGACGGGGTGGCCATGCTTGAGGTCGCCGACAACGGCGTGGGTTTCGAGACCGTGCCTGGGACGCCCTCGTCGGACGGTTACGGCATGTTGTCGATGGCGGAGCGCGCCGAACTCGTCGGCGGCCGGCTCACGGTCCGGTCGCGACCGGGAGCGGGAACCACCGTCATCGTGACAATCCCCCTCGACGGGGTCACCGCAGATCAGCTGGAATAGACGCGAATCACTCAGCGCCGCAAAGTTTCTGATGGCGCCTCACCCCAGCGTTTGCGGTACTCGACGGCGAAGCTGCCCAGATGGTTGAAGCCCCAGCGTTCGGCTACCTGGGTGACCGTCACACCGTCGGAGGGCAGCGCGTCGGCCAGCTCCTCGTGGGCGCGTTCGAGCCGTCGCTCGCGCACGAAGCTCATCGGGGTCATGCCCAGTTCCTCGCGGAAGCCCTGCTGGATCGAGCGCACGCTCATATGCACGGCCTTGGCGAGCGCGTCCATGGTGATCCGCTCGGCCAGGTGGTCCTCGATGTAGTTCATCGCGTTCTGCACCACGGCCCGGCGTTGATCCGAGGGTGGCGGAGCCAGGAACTCCTCGTGATAGTTCGACGGCTGCAGCTGGAGCAGGCTGCTCATGACCAGTTCCTCGACTGCGCCAATACCCTGCCCGCGCTGGATCAGGGAACCTTCGTGGAACACCTCGGTGTGGATCAGCTGCACCGCCGCATGCCAGCGCATCGCGGCTTCGGTGGACATGTCGAACTCGGGCTCGAACACCAGCGGACGGGCGAGGCTGCGACCCAGCAGGCGGGTCAGGTGTGCGGTCATCGCCCGTTCCTCGACCCGGATGATCAGCTGGGGCGAGTCATGATCGACCGCCATTCGCAGCGACATTCCCGGACTGGTCACCGCCGAGCGGATCGTGTTGGCCTCAAAGGTGTGGCCCCGGTGTTCGACGACCGCGCGTCCGTTCATCGGCATGTGTACGCCGTAGAAGGGTCCCAGCAGCGGGATATCGACCGCAGCGGCCACATGGACGTCGAGGTAGAGCATGCTGACATTGCGCAGCCGCACCCCGTGCATGGTGGCGGCGAAGCCGCTGACCTCGTCGGGGCTGACGGTGAGGTTCAGCGGGCCCAACGTCTTGGCGATCAGCCGCGACGCCTCCGCAATGTTCTCGGTGTAGAAGATCTCATTATTGGCCAGCGCGGGCGGCACCCCGCGGGATCGCACTTTGCGCCGCACCGGGTTGCTGGTGCGGCGGATGTCGATGTAGCCGAGTCGGGTGAGCCGGTGCATCAGCGCTGACCATGGGATTCTCGGCTCAAAGCGGCATTTTGAATAAATTATCAGCGGTAATCATGCAAGTCTCCTAACGCCCGGGCGCGCATCAGCGCGCTGAACTTTGCGCAATCCTGACAGCTACTGCGTGAAAGCGATAGGCATGCCGACGGTGTCCCGCTAGCTTGTGATCGAAACCACATTTGCCAGCGGGAGGTTCGGATGACGGCTAACGGCCAGGCAGTCGCGGTATCGCCCGCCGATCAGATCCGCGACAAACTCGACGATCCCAAGGTCGCCGCATCGCTGAACAACCTGCTCGACCACGCCGATCTGCTCGCGGTGCTGGTCACCGGCCTGGATGGCTTGGTCCGGCGCGGCGACGTCATCGCCGACTCGCTGTCCTGCGCCGTCAACGACTTCAAGGGTGCATCGGTGGCCGGTGTGCCCGGCGCCGAGGCGCTGAAGAGTGTCGACTTGCAGAGTCTGGCGCAAAGCCTTGCCACGCTGTCGAATTCACTCGTCGGGGCCGCTCCGGCCCTCAACAGCCTGCTGTCCTCGCGGCTGACCGACCCCCAGACGGCCGAGGTGCTGGCGGCGCTGGGTCAGGCGCTGGTCGACGGAAAGGCCGCCGCCGCCGCCCCGGGCGGCCCGAAGGGTCTGTTCGGTTTGTGGAAGGTGACCAAAGACCCTGACGTGGTGCGGGGCCTGGGCTTCATGATTCAGGTTGCCCGCTCCTTCGGCCGTCAAGTGGGCCAGTAGTGGCACCCGCCTGTCTGTCGAACCCTCGGATTGTTCCTTTAGCCCCAACACTTTCGGCCTCGCCCTGGGCCGTCATCTGAGAGGAGTTCTGCATGGCTTCTGTTCTGTGGTTTCAGGGAGGGGCGTGTAGTGGTAACACCATGTCGTTCCTCAACGCCGAGGAACCCAACGTCGTCGACCTGATCGTCGACTTCGGTCTGGACCTGATCTGGCACCCGTCGCTGGGCTTGGAACTCGGCAAGAACGCACAGAAGGTCTTCTGGGACTGCGCCAAGGGCGAGCGCCCGCTCGACATCTTCGTCTTCGAGGGCAGCGTGATCGAGGCCCCGAACGGCACCGGCCGAATGGACATGTTCGCCGACCGGCCGATGAAGGACTGGGTCACCGACCTGGCCGGCGCCGCGCAGATCGTCGTCGCGATCGGTGACTGCGCCTGCTGGGGCGGCATCCCCGCAATGGAGCCCAACCCGTCGGCCTCGACCGGCCTGCAGTTCCACAAGCGCGACAAAGGCGGATTCCTCGGTCCGGACTTCCGCTCCAAGATGGGCCTGCCCGTCATCAACATCCCAGGCTGCCCGGCGCACCCGGACTGGATCACCCAGATCATCGTCGCGTTGGCCACCGGCCGCGCGGGCGACATCGCCCTCGACGAGCTGCACCGGCCAGAGACCTTCTTCAAGACCTTCACCCAAACCGGTTGCACCCGTGTGCAATTCTTCGAGTACAAACAGTCGACGATGTCGTTCGGTGAGGGCACCCGCACCGGCTGCCTGTTCTATGAGTTCGGCTGCCGCGGCCCGATGACGCACTCGCCCTGCAACCGCATCCTGTGGAACCGGCAGTCGTCGAAGACCCGTGCCGGCATGCCGTGCCTGGGCTGCACCGAGCCGGAGTTCCCGCACTTCGACCTGGCGCCGGGAACGCTGTTCAAGACCCAGAAGGTCGGCGGAGTGATCCCCAAGGAAGTCCCCGAGGGATCTGACCACCTCACGTACATGGCTCACGCTGCGGCAGCCCGGATCGCGGCACCGCAGTGGTCCAAGGAAGACATGTTCGTGGTCTAGCCACGCCGAAACCACCAGCCCTGGTTCAGCTCAAACCTTTTGGAGGACTTCCATGACAGCGCTCGACCTCTACGTCAGCCCACTGGGCCGCGTCGAGGGTGACCTCGACGTCCGGGTCACCATCGACGACGGTGTCGTCACCTCGGCCTGGACCGAAGCCGCGATGTTCCGCGGCTTCGAGATCATCCTGCGGGGTAAGGACCCCCAGGCCGGACTCGTCGTCTGTCCTCGCATCTGCGGTATCTGCGGCGGCAGTCACCTGTACAAGTCGGCCTACGCCCTGGACACCGCTTGGCGCACCCACATGCCAGCGAACGCCACGCTGATCCGCAACATCGCGCAGGCATGCGAGACGCTGCAATCGATTCCGCGGTACTTCTACGCGCTGTTCGCCATCGACTTGACCAACAAGAACTACGCCAAGTCGAAGATGTACGACGAAGCCGTGCGCCGCTTCGCGCCGTACGTCGGCACCAGCTACCAGAAGGGTGTGGTGCTGTCGAACAAGCCGGTCGAGGTCTACGCCATCTTCGGAGGGCAGTGGCCGCACTCGAGTTTCATGGTGCCCGGCGGCGTGATGTGCGCTCCGACGCTGTCGGATGTGACGCGCTCGATCGCGATCCTCGAGCACTGGAAGGACAACTGGCTCGAGGCCGAATGGCTGGGTTGCAGCATCGACCGCTGGCTGGAGAACAAGACCTGGGAGGACGTGCTGGCCTGGGTCGACGAGAACGAGTCCCAGTACAACAGCGACTGCGGGTTCTTCATCCGCTATGCGCTGGACATCGGACTGGACAAATACGGCCAGGGCGTCGGCAACTACATTTCGACCGGCACCTATTTCGATCCCACGCTGTACGAGAATCCCACCATCGAGGGCAGGAATGCGGCCCTGATCGGGCGTGGCGGGGTCTATGCCCAGGGCCAGTGGTACGAGTTCGACCAGGCCAATGTGCGGGAGGACACCAGTCATTCCTTCTATCAGGGCAGCGGGCCGCTGCACCCGTTCGAGGGCGAGACCATCCCTCTCGATCCAGAAGAAGGCAAGAAGCAGGGCAAGTACAGCTGGGCCAAATCGCCGCGCTACGCCGTCGGCGATCTGGGCAACATCCCGTTGGAGGCCGGGCCCCTGGCCCGCCGGATCGCGGCCGGCGGACCGAATGCCGGGCCGCACCAGGACAACGACCCGCTGTTCGTCGACATCATGAACAAGATCGGCCCGAGCGTGCTGACGCGCCAGCTCGCCCGCGTGCACGAAGCGCCGAAGTACTACAAGTGGGTGAAGTCCTGGCTGGACCAGCTGAACCTGAAGGAGAGCTTCTACACCAAGCCAACGGAGTACGCCGAGGGCAAGGGTTTCGGCGCGACCGAGGCGGCCCGCGGTTCGCTGGCCGACTGGATCGTGATCGAGGACAACAAGATCAAGAACTATCAGGTGATCACTCCGACGGCGTGGAATATCGGCCCGCGGGACGGCAACGATGTCCTGGGTCCGATCGAGAAGGCCCTGGTGGGTTCGCCGATCGTGGATCCAGACGATCCGGTCGAACTGGGCCATGTGGCTCGCAGCTTCGACTCCTGCCTGGTGTGTACGGTGCACGCCTACGACCGCAAGACCGGCAAGGAGCTCTCAAAGTTCGTCATCAACGGAATGGTGTGATCCCGGCGGTCGAGCCCGAGGCGCACGACTCCCGCAGCGCCTCAGGCGGTCCCGATATCCACGTACCTCCGCTGGATATCGAGCCGCCTGGGTGCGCGGTCTTGGTGGTGGGCTGCGGCAACCTGTTGCGCGGCGACGACGGTGTCGGTCCGGTTCTGGTTCGCCACCTCTGGGAACGTGGGGTGCCCACCGGGGCGCGTCTGGTGGATGGCGGCACGGCAGGCATGGACGTCGCCTTCCAGATGCGCGGTGCCGGCCGCGTCGTCATCGTCGACGCATCGGCCACCGGCGCCGCACCCGGGACGGTGTATCGGGTACCCGCCGAGGAGCTGACGGAACTGCCCCCGTTGCAGGGCCTGCACACCCACTCCTTCCGGTGGGATCATGCGATCGCCTTCGCCCGCTGGGTACTGGCCGACGCGTGCCCCAGCGACATCACGGTGTTTCTGATCGAGGCATCAGGCGTCGAGTTGGGGGCCGACCTCTCCGAACCGGTGCAGGCGGCGATGGAGCACGTGATCGAACTCCTCGAGCGAGATTATCTGGGTCCCCTGCGGCCGACGCCTGACGACGACATCTCGGTGCAGTTCACCGACGACGGTTACATTCGGCTCGATGCGGTGTTGGCGGCCAGTAGGTTTCCGTCGGACGCAGTGGCGGCGATGGTGCGCGACGACGACCTCTGGCTGATCCCACTGCGCGGACCGCGCAGCGGCGGGCTGCTGCTCAAGCAGCGGAACCCGGCCGGTGACCGATCGCTGCTGGTGCGCGAGGTACTCGGAGACCAGCCCGTCACCGGCACCCATCAGGCATTCTGGGATGATGCACAGCAAGCATTGCGGATTCCACTGGTTCCACTGGGTCCGGTCCGGTGATTCTCGTGTGTGACGAGCCGCGCCCCAAAACCACCGTGCGGAGCGGCAGTTCCACCGACGACGCGCTGGACGTGCAGACCGTCGTGGTGCAGGAGCACGGCCGTTGGGCGGTCGACGTCGTCGTGGTGTTCGCCGACGGTGTTGTGCGTAAGCGCATCGACACCCACCACACCAGGGCCCGCGCCGAATTGTCGGCCGGACTGATCAGACGAGCCGCCGAACGCGATATCCGCGGACCCATTCACGGCTGACGAAGGGGATGCTTTGACCACACTTGCCAACACCGATCTGGTGGTCGGGGACGTCCTCGCGGTCCGCCCGCAGCCGCTGGGTACCTTCGCGCTTCCGCTGGGCTACATGCTGATTCCCGCGTCCCCGGAAACCGAAGAGGCGCGCGCGGCGCTGCTCGCCGGCAACTGCCCGCGGTGGCCCGCGGGGCTGCGCGCGCACGAGTTGGCCTTGGCCGGCGACCGAGACGGTGCGCTGGAACTGCTGCGGGGTGACGACCCGGTGACCCGGTACAACCGGTTCGTGATGGATCCCGATGCCGAAGATCCGGACGAATTGCGGTCGCTACTGGGCGACTTCGGCGTTCTCGTGGATGTCGTGCTGTTCGCGGTCGGCAGGACCGATGACCCGCCGGTTGTGGGGTCGGCCAGCGCTGAGCTCGCCGCTCTCGTGTTGTCGGCACAGGCCAGCCGGGCGTTTCAGCTTGGCGAAGAATCGGAGGCGGTCGCGCTGCTCGATCGCGCCGCTGACGAGGCTGCCGCCGTTTCCCAGCCATTGCGTGGTGTCCTGCTCGGGGCGTCGGCGTCGATTGCCGCGCACGCCGACCCCGCCGCCGCGGTACGCCGGTTGGAGGCAGCGCTCAAAGCGCTCGAGGGTGCCGACGGTTTGCGCATTGCCCGCGCCGAACTGCATCTGCACCTGGCCGGACTGCTACACGAGCAGGCGCCGCAGCGCCCTGAGCTGCTGGCAGTCATTGTGCCGCATTATCATTCGGCCTTGCAGTTGGTGTTGCGCGACGAGGCTCCATTGCTGTGGGCGTCTGCGCACGCCAACCTGGCGACGGCATACCTCACGATGCCGATGACGGAGGCCTCCGATCAGCTGCGGTTGGGCGTCGCGGCGCAGTCGCTGCGTTCGGCGCTCAAGGTGTACACCCGCGAGGAGTACCCCGAACAGTGGGCCAGCGTTCAGCTGAACCTCGCCAATTCGCTGGTGTACACCCCGTCCAAACACCAGGCCGACAACCTGGTGGAGGCCGTCGAACTCTACGAGGCGGTCTTGGAAGCCCGTGGCCGAGAAAGCGATCCGATGGGCCGGGCCCGGGTGCTGGCCAATCAGGGCAATGTACTGGCGCACCTGGGTGCCTTCGATCAGGCGAAAGCCAAACTGTACGAGGCCCGGTTCCTGTTCGAGGAGCTGGGCGACGACGATTCGGTGCGCACGGTTCGCGGTGTGCTCGACGAGATCGCTCGACAGACCACGCTGGCCAGGACGGAGGTCGGCGATGTCGACGACCACTGAACGGATCGCGACCGAGCCGAGTTTCGAGGAACTCGCCACCCGTGTCGATGACGCTGTCGCTGCGCTGGCCGGGCTCGACGCCTCGGCGCGGGGAGTGGCCGAAGAACTCAAGTCGGCGATCGAAGAGATCCACCGCGCCGGATTGGTGACGATCGTGCGCCGATTGCGTTCCGACGACACCGCCAGGGAGGTGCTGTTCGAGTTGGTGGACGATCCCACGGTCCATCTTCTGTTCTCGCTGCACGGGATCGTGCGACCGGACCCGGTCACCCACGCGAACCAGGTGCTGGCCGCGGTGCGCCCGCAATTGAACAGCCACGGTGGGGACGTGACACTGGTACGAGTGGAGGACGCCACCGCGTTCGTCCGCCTGGAGGGCGCCTGCAACGGCTGCTCCATGTCGGCGGTGACGTTGCGGAATCTCGTCGAAGAAGCGCTTGTGCAAGGGGTTCCGGCCATCGCTGCGGTGGAGGTGTTGCCCAACGAACCGACACCGACCCTGATCCCGCTTGAAGCGCTACGGATCGGGCGTGACCCAGCCGGTGAGGGCTGGGTCGAGGTCGGGCCGGCCGCCGCCCTTGCCGTCGATGAGCTGTCCTCGTTGCGCCTGATGACCGCCACGGGGGAGCATGCGGAGGTGATCGTGGTCAATGCCGGTCAGCGGCTATCGGCCTACCGCAACGAGTGTGCTCATGAGGCCCTTCCGCTGGACAACGCGGTGCTCGATCTGAGCAACAACACGCTGACCTGTCCCTGGCATGGATTCTGCTATGACGCGACGTCGGGGGAGTGCCTCAGCGCACCTGGCGTCCAGTTGGAACAACTGCCGCTGCGAGTCGACGGCGGTGTCGTCTGGGTGCGTGTCGGGCTGTGACATTCCCACCCATGAAAATGCCTGCCCGATGAGCCGTTACACCGTTCGGCACAACATCAGCGGACTGGGTACGCGAGCCGACGTGGTGCCGGCGGTGGACCTGACCGACGGGTGGTCGCCGGCATTGTGGCTGGGTGCACCGGCACCAGGGGGGCTGGCCTTGCCGCCGGCCAGACCGTCGATGGCGTGGATGTATTCCCCGCGTGGGGTGTTTGTCGACGAGCGGCACGTCGTGGTGGCCGACTCGGGGAATCATCGTGTGCTGATCTGGCACGGAATACCTGAGCATGACGAGCAACCAGCCGACGTGGTACTCGGCCAGCCCGACGGAGAGTCCGAGGGCCACGCGGCGGGTGGCCGGGGTCCGGAGCGGGGGATGAATCTGCCGACCGGGGTACTCGTGCACGACGGCCGGTTGATCGTCGCCGACGCCTGGCATCACCGGATCCTGGTGTGGAACACCGTGCCGCAGATCAGTGATGTGGCGCCCGACTTCGTGCTGGGTCAGCCAGATGTCCACTCGGTGGTGGAGAACCGGGGCGGTGGCTGTTCGGCGTCGACGCTGTATTGGCCGTTCGGTATCGGTGTCGTCGGCTCGGCATTCTGGGTCGCCGACACCGGAAATCGGCGGGTTCTGGGCTGGCTCAACGGCATTCCGGAGTCCGACCAACCTGCCGACGTGGTGCTCGGCCAGCCGGATGCCACGGCACGGGAGGAAAACCGGGGCGGCGCCGTCGGGCCCGCCTCTTTCCGCTGGCCCCATGACATCACCGGTCACGGGGATCTGCTGCTGGTCGCCGACGCCGGAGATCACCGTCTGCTGGGATGGTCGCCGCCGCCGGACGTCGACCGGGACGCCGATTCGGTGCTCGGTCAACCCGACTTCACCAGCGCGCTCGAATGGCCCTATGGGCCACACACATCAGATCGCTTTCGGTTCCCGTATGCGAGCTGCCTGGATGGTCAACGGCTCGCGGTGGCCGACACCGCCAACAACCGGATCCTGTTGTGGGACGGTGTACCGACCGATGGGCGCGGCGCCGATCATGTGCTGGCCCAGCCGGACTTCAGTTCCAACGGCGAGAACCGATGGACGTCGGTACAGCGCGACACGCTGTGCTGGCCCTACGGGCTGTCACTGCGCGGCGACACACTTGCCGTCGCCGACTCCGGCAACAATCGGGTGATGATCTGGCGGCGAACGTGAGACCCCGAATAATTCAGGGAGACAACCAGATCGGATTTTACTGGGCAACGACGACGGGCAGACCGACGTCGTTGCAGGCGCTGCTGGTCGATGACGACGAACCGGACCGGCTGGTGGCCACCCACCTCGAAGCGCTCGACGATGCGCTGATCGCCGCCGCGGACCGATTCGGTGACATTCTGGGTGGCGGCAGAGCGCCGGCCGGCGCCGACGAACGGGACAGTCTGGTCGAACTGCACCGTACGCTGGACCGATTGTGCTTCGAATATGCCGTGGCACTGGATACTTCCGGTCTCAGCGCTGACGTGCGGGCCGGAAAGATCATCGGTACGGCGGCCTTGTTCTCGATAAGGGCGCGCCTGCCACTGGACTTGCTGGGGCCGGCGCCGTTCGATGGTGAACTCGATGACCCGTCGATCGGAGTCATCGGTGGCTTCGGCGAATTTCATCAGGTCGATCCGGACAAGCCGTGGAAGGGTGGCCGCTGGGTGGTGCGGACCGAGGCGGGCCAACGGTTTCCGCTGACATTGGCGATGCTGTTCTTCGACAGCTCTGGGGTGAACAAGGACGCCGCGCGCAAGGAGCATCGCGATGCCCTGCAGGCAGTGGTGTCGGCGGCTCGTTCACCGCAGGCCGATCCGCTGGCGGTGACCTGCGCGGTGGATTGGCTGCTGTACGACTGGCTGATGGCCCACCGCGACAGCCCGGACAGCGCGGAGATCGTATTCCCCAAAGGGTATGAAAGGGATTCAGCCCTGGTGGTTTCCGCCGCCGCCGCTTCGGTGGCCGCGCGAGCCACATTCGACCCGGGCCTGGTCGGTCTGAGCGTCTGAGCGTCCGGGTGGCGTCGTGTTGTCGACGTTACCGGCGAGCCTCGTTCGGGCTAGGTAGCACTCACCTGTTCTGACGCGAAACCGCGGAGCCAATCGAACCAGTCGGACATGCCCTCGCCGGTGCGTGCGCTCACCGGGAACACCTTCGCCGATGGATTCACCGCACGAACTCGAGTCAGATAGGTGTCGATGTCGACATCAAGGTGGGGCACGAGGTCGATCTTGTTCAGCAATACGACACTGACCGAGCGGAACATCACCGGATACTTCAGTGGCTTGTCCTCGCCCTCGGTCACCGAATACACCATCACCTTGGCATGCTCACCGACGTCGAACTCGGCTGGGCACACCAGGTTACCGACGTTCTCGATGATCACCAGATCCAGCGACGGCAGGTCAAGCCCAACAAGTGCGCGGTTGACCATCGGCGCGTCAAGGTGGCATTCGCCACCGAAGCCGTTGCTGGTGTTCAGCAAGGAGATCTGAGCGCCGCGGCCGCCGAGCTTGGCGGCGTCGAGGTCGGTGGCGATATCACCCTCGATCACGCCGACCGCGAGGTCACCGGCCAGCTCGTCGAGCGTGGCGGCCAGCACGGTCGTCTTGCCCGAGCCAGGGGAGCTCATCAAGTTCAGCGCCCGGATCCCGTTGCTTTCGAAAGCAGCCCGGTTGATATCGGCACGAGTGTCGTTCTCGGCGAAGATGTGCTCGAGCACTTCGATGCGCTCCGCGCCGGTGGAATAACCGCTGTGGTCACCGTGGTCGTGGTCGTGGTCGTGGTCGTGGTCGTGGTCGTGGTCGTGCACAGTGCCGTCGTCGTGGCGATGAAATCTACCCATGCTGAAGACCTTTCACGTGATCGCCGGTCATGTCACGTCGAGCGAGGTGACCAGGAACTCTTCGCCCCGAACAACCTCGACGTCGGCGCTGTCGCAATGCGGGCAGCACACCGAAAATCGGGAGGTGATCTCGCAACGCTGCCCACAGCTGCGGCAGGACACCTCGGCGGCGATGAACTCAAGCTCCAACTCGGCCTCGGCCAGGCTCTCGTGATCGCGGACCAGGGTCCAGCAGAACGACAATGACTCGGGAACCACCTGTCGCAGCGCGCCGATCTGGACCCGCACCACGTCGACACGACGGCCAACCGCATAGGGCTTCACCGCCCCGGCGATCGCGTGGCACAGCGATAATTCGTGCACGGTGGTCTTTCTATCTTCGGTATCGGGCAGGCCTGCACCTTACAGCGCAGCGCAGGTGCAGCCGAGGGGATTCTGGACGGAAAAGCGCAGACTTTCGGTGCGAGATTGTGATTGTGGTCATACCACCGCGGGACTAGCGTTGGTGTTACCTACCCGTGCGGACAGCCCTCCGCCGCGGGCGGCCGTGTTTTGCTCAGGAGGTTCATGAGCACCGTTCTACCCCTGCGTCCGGCGGGCTGAGGCGAAGGCGACCCGATGAATGTACGGGTGCGTCTCCACATCACCGGTGTGGTGCAGGGCGTCGGATTTCGCCCGGCGGTCGCGCGGGTCGCGGCCGAGTTCAGGCTCGGCGGTTTCGTGTACAACGACGCCGGGTCGGTCCATTGCGAGTTGGAGGGCACGGCCGTCGATGTGGAAGCGGCGATCGCCGCGATCAGGCTCCGCCCACCGCCGATGGCACGCATCGACAGCGTGCGCAGTCGACGCATGGAACCCAACGGTGACAATGGCTTTCAGATCGTCGGCAGTCGTGTCGGGGATGCCTCGCGCACCCTGGTCCCGCCGGATATCGCAGTATGCGCGGACTGCCTGCGCGAAATGCGTGACCCGGCCGACCGCCGCTACGGGCATCCGTTCATCACGTGCACCAACTGCGGGCCGCGCTACACCGTGATCACGGACCTGCCCTATGACCGGCCGGCCACCACCATGGCCGGATTCCCCATGTGCCCGGCCTGCGCCGCGGAGTATCAGAACCCAATCGATCGCCGCTATCACGCCCAGACCGTCGCCTGTCCGGACTGCGGACCCCGGTTGAGCTGGCTGCCGGCCGGCGGCGAGCCCGACATCACCGACCCGATCGGGGCCGCAGCGGCCGCACTGCGCGACGGACACATCGTCGCGGTCAAGGGGATCGGCGGCTTTCATCTGGCCTGCCGTGCCGACGACGCATCCGCCGTCGCCGAGCTACGCCGGCGCAAGAACCGACCGGCCAAGCCCTTCGCGGTCATGGTCGCCGACCTGGCCGCCGCCGGCGACGTCGTGGTGCTCGATGACGTGGTTGCCGCCGCCCTGACCTCGCCGTCGGCGCCGATCGTGCTGGTTGCCCGCCGGCCTGGCGGGGTTGCCGACGAGGTGGCGCCGGAGCTGGGCGACCTTGGCGTAATGCTCGCCTACACGCCGGTGCACCACCAGCTCTTCGACCGGCTCGGCGGCTCGATGACGCTGGTGATGACGTCGGCCAACCAGGGCGGGTCGCCCATCGTCTTCCGAGATTCCGATTTGGGCTGGATCGACGGCCTGGCAGACGCCGTCCTCACCCATGACCGGCCCATCCACGTACCCTGCGAGGACTCGGTGATCGCGATCGACGATCGAGGCGCCCAGTTGCCAGTGCGCCGCTCGCGCGGGTACGCCCCGTTGCCGGTTTCGGTACCAGGGTGCTCACCCGACCGCGTCATCCTCGCCACCGGTGGCGACTTGAAGACGACTTTCTGCCTGATGGGCGGCGACGGGCACGCCCATATGTCCTCGCATCTGGGTGACATGGCCGACCCGCGCACCCAGGGTTGTTTCCAAGCAGCCCTGGATCACCTGGCCTTTATGACCGACCGCACACCCGATGTGATCGCCTGCGACATGCATCCTGGCTACGCCACCGTGGCGTGGGCGCACCGATACGCCGAGGGGCGGCCCGTCGTCGCCGTCCAACACCACCACGCCCACGCCGTCTCGCTGCTCGCCGAGCACCGAAGGCTGGGGACGTCGATCATCGCTGTCACCTACGACGGCACCGGCTACGGCACCGACGGCACGATCTGGGGCGGTGAGCTTCTCGCGATCACCGACGCAACCCGGTTCACCCGGGTCGGTCACCTCCGGGAGTTTGCACTACCCGGCGGCGACGGCGCCGCCCGCCACCCCGCCCGCATCGCGCTGGACCTGCTGCACCGTGCCGGTATCGAGTGGACCGCCGACCTGCCGCCGGTGGCGTCACTCGACGAGACCGGGCTGCACATCTTGGGCCAGCAGATCCCGCGCGGCCTTGGCTGCGTGCCGACCACCAGCATGGGCCGGCTTTTTGACGCGGTGGCAAGTCTGTTGGGCGTCTGCCATGAAGTCAGTTACGAAGGTCAGGCCGCAGTGGAGCTCGAGCACCTGGGCCGACGTGGGCAGCCCTGTGCGCTGGATTTCGGTGTGGCCGATGGCGTGCTGGACCCCCTGCCGGTGATCGCCGGGATCGTCGAGGGTCTGCGCGGTGGCACCCCGGTTGCCGACTTGGCTGCCGGCTTCCATCATGCGGTGATCCGTGCCACCGCCACGGCGGCCGCCGGGTGCGCGCAGGCCGCCGGAATCTCGGTGATCGGGTTGACAGGCGGCGTGTTCGCGAATCGAACTCTGCTGCAGGGACTTCGGCACACGCTCGGTGAGCGTGGATTCGAGGTCCTCAGCCATCGAACTGTGCCGTGTAATGACGGCGGCCTGGCGCTCGGCCAGGCTGCCATTGTCGCCGCGAGGCTGAATGGCGCGGAACCGGCGACCGGATCGGAAAGGAACGGCGTATGTGCCTCGGAATCCCCGGCAAGGTGATCGAAATCTGGGAGGAAGCCGGAACCCGGATGTCTACCGTCGACTTCGGCGGCACCACCAAGACGGTGTGTCTGGCGTATCTGCCCGACATGCAGATCGGCGAATACACCATCGTCCATGCGGGTTTCGCGATCACCCGGCTCGACGAGGCATCGGCCAACGAAACATTGAAGATGTTCGAAGACCTCGGCCTCCTGGCCGATGAACTCGACGGCATCGAGGGTCAGGGTAGGCGGGAACCGGCATGAAGTATCTCGACGAATTCCGCGATCCGGCGGCCGCCAAGACCTTGGTCGACGCGATCAGACGGCAGGCAACTCGCACCTGGACCATCATGGAAGTCTGTGGTGGGCAGACACATTCGATCATCAGAAACGGTCTCGATCAGTTACTTGACGGTGCGGTCGAGTTCATTCACGGACCTGGTTGCCCGGTGTGCGTCACCCCGCTGGAGATGATCGACCGCGCGCTGGAGATCGCCGCCCGCGACGGGGTCATCTTCTGCTCGTTCGGCGACATGTTGCGGGTACCCGGTAGTCGCCACGACCTGTTCAGCGTGCGTGCCCGCGGCGGGGACGTGCGTATCGTCTACTCGCCGTTGGATGCCACTCGGATTGCCGCCGATAACCCCGACAAAGAGGTGGTGTTCTTCGGTGTCGGGTTTGAAACCACCGCGCCGGCCAACGCCATGTCGGTCATCCACGCCCAACGGCTGGGCCTGACCAACTTCTCAGTGCTGATCTCCCATGTGCTGGTTCCCCCCGCGATGACGGCCATCCTCAGTTCCCCGACGAATCGGGTGCAGGGCTTCTTGGCCGCCGGCCACGTGTGCACCGTGATGGGCACCGGGGAGTACGGGCCACTCGTCGAGCGGTTCAAGGTGCCCATCGTGGTGACCGGATTCGAGCCGCTGGACTTGCTGGAGGGGGTACGCCAGGTGGTCGAGCTGCTCGAATCGGGCCAGGTTGCGTTGCGCAACGCCTACCCGCGGGCGGTCAGCGACGCCGGTAACACCGTGGCGCAGCAGGCGTTGGCCGACGTCTTCTCGGTAGTCGACCGGCAGTGGCGCGGTATCGGCATGATTCCCAAGTCGGGGTGGGCGATCTCGCCGCGCTACGCCGACTTCGACGCCGAGCTCAGGTTCGGCGTCGGGCAGCTGCGGGTGCAGGAGTCTGCGGAATGCCATGCCGGCGAGGTATTGCAGGGCCTGCTCAAACCCAACCAGTGCCCGGCGTTCGGCAAGACCTGCACGCCCCGGACCCCGCTGGGCGCCACCATGGTGTCGAGTGAAGGTGCGTGTGCGGCGTACTACCAGTTCCGCAGGCTGGAGACCGCGGCCCATGTCTGATCCGGTGACGATCGACCCGTCGGATTGGGTGTGTCCGTTGCCGCTGCGCGAGACCAAGCGGATCCTGCTCGGGCACGGCGGTGGCGGCATCCTGTCCGAGGAACTCATCGAAAACCTGTTCCTGCCGGCCTTCGGCTCGGGGGGCGGACCGGCCCGCGATTCCGCTGTGCTGACCGTTGCCGGCGGGCGCATCGCCTTGACCACCGACTCCTATGTGGTCAATCCGCTGTTCTTCCCGGGCGGCAACATCGGTGATCTGGCCGTCAACGGCACGATCAACGACCTGGCGTGCAGCGGTGCGCAGCCGCTGGGACTGACGGCCGGCTTCATCATCGAAGAGGGCCTGGAGCTTGAGGTGTTGGGCGCCGTCGCACAGACCATGGGCAAGGCGGCCGCCGAGGCGGGGGTGAGCATTGTCACCGGCGACACCAAGGTCGTCGGAAAGGGCAGTGCGGACGGGCTTTTCATCAACACCGCCGGTGTCGGGGTGGTGCCCGATGGAGTGCGCATCGGACCTGAGCAAGCCCGTCCCGGCGACCATGTCATCGTGTCGGGCAACATCGGTGAACACGGCGTGGCCATCATGAGTGTGCGCGAGGGCATCGACTTCGGAACCACGGTGACCACCGACAGCGCACCGCTGCACCAACTGGTGGCTGCGATGCTGGCCGCCGTGACAGACCCCAATGTCGTGCACGTGCTGCGTGATCCGACTCGCGGCGGGCTGGTCGCATCGACCGTCGAGATCGCCCGCGCCGCGGGCGTCGGCGTCGAACTGGACGAGCACCTCATTCCGGTGCCCGACGCGGTGTCCTCGGCCTGCAGCTTCCTGGGGCTGGATCCCCTGCAGGTCGCCAATGAAGGCAAGCTGGTGGCCTTCGTCGATCCCGCGTTCAGTGCGGTAGTGCTGGAGGCGATGCGATCTCGACCCGAGGGGGCGGGTGCGGTCGTCATCGGCCGGGCGGTGGAGGAACACCCGGGCATGGTGGTCGGACGCACGGCGTTCGGCACCACTCGTGTGATCGAACGTGAACTCGGCGAACAGCTCCCGCGGATCTGCTGAGCTCCTGGCCCTCGCCGATGATGTGCGGGTGACCGGTGCCCACCGCCGCGGGTATATACGGCTACGGCGAGTCGGCCCAGAACGGCGGGCGTGCGCCGTGCTCGGCCGGGTGGGACTCGTTGGTCGTCGCCGTGGCCGACCACGCGGTGCCTTCGCAGATCAGATCGTGCGGTAGCGGAATCTGGTCGGGCAGCAGCGGTCCGCCGGGTAACGCGTCGACAAGAGCCTGCACGGGGAACGGCGGAGCCAAAGCCGCGGTATCGGGAATGGTGGTGAGCGCGGCCGGTATCGAAGGGGCGGGCACTGGCGCGGCGGGAGCGGCAACCACGGGGACCGGGGCGCCGAGCGGGACCGGAACCGGCGGCACCACAACGGGTACGGCGGCCGCCGGAACAGGGGCCGCTGGGGTGATCGCGGCATCGGTGATCGGGGCGGCCAATGGCACGGCGCCGGCATCCGGGATTGGTGCGGCGGCCACCGGTTCGGCGGCCGGTGCCGGCGCTGCGCTGGCCTCCGGAGTCAAGGAGAAGAGCTCTCCGGCCGGCATCGCGGGGGCCTCAGGCACGGCGGCCGCCGGCGCTGCCGGCGGCACAGCAGGTGTCGCGGCGGCTTCCACGGCCTGCGCTGCTTCTGAGATGGACGGGGTGGGCGAGATATCGGCCACCGGAACAACATCGGCGACGGGTACGACGGGTGCCGGCGCGGCCGCCTCGACAGGAGCAATAGGGGGGACCGGGGCGGCGGCGGGAGCCGCAACGGGTGCGGCGGGAGCCGCAACGGGCGCGGCGGCGGGGACCGGGGCGGCAGGTACGGCGGGCACCACCACCGGAGCGGGCGCGACCGGTACCGGCAGCGCCGCCACCGGGACGACAGGGACTGCAGCCGGCGCCAGGGCGCTGTCGGTGATCGGGGCGGCGGTCACCGGTACCGCCGCCGCGGGAGCCGCGACAGGAACCGGCGCAGCAGTGTCGGGCAGTGCTGCGCCGACGGCGGAGGCCGCGCTTCCCATCATGTCCGGCACCGCCGTCGGCGACGACGCGAATTGCTCGATGATGCTGCCGCAGGGCACACCCGGGCTCGGTTCGGCACCGGCGAGCGGACTGGAGATGCAGCTCAGCAAGATCATGGCAGCGCTGCCGACCGACACGGCCGCCGGGCGGTGGATGTTCGATGACACGCTTCCCCGTCCGTGACGATCTTGATATGCCGAACAAGACGGTATCGGTTTGCGCGGTCAAAACAAGATCGCGTCGATTCTTTTATGAAACCGATACGCGGTGGAGTCGATCCGGTGATCAGACTCTGAATCGGTTGTGCGGCAATATCTTCAGTACGGTCTTGCGTGCTCGGTGACCGCGGTGCGCAGCGATGGCTCGGGTGAGCGTCACGTCACGACGACGCCGCGAAGCGTGGTGTCGCGCACGCACAACAGTGACGCGCGGGTGCCCAGCTCATGCAGGATGTTCTCGGGGATCCAGCCGACGCCGATCACCGAACGCGCCAGCAGATCGTTCGACGGGCTGTCGACGCTGATCTCTCCGGACTTGATCCCTTCGGCGAGAAGGCTTTTCATCTGTCGAATTCGTTTGGTGAACAACCAGCCGGGGTTGGGCGTGTTCGGGGGAGACTGGCGCATCCAGGCCAGCTGAATCCGGAATTCGTCGGCGAAACGATCCAAAGCATTGGTGTTGATCCAGCCCAATGCGTCCAGTTTCTCGATGATCGTGGAGTCCGCCCGCAGCACTTCAGACCATCCCATGGCGACCTTCTCACCGAAGGACTGCATGATCGAGGCCAGCAGTTGATCTTTCGATCCGATCAAACGGTAGACGGTGCCGGTGCCCATTCCCGCCGCCGATGCGATGTCACGAACGGTCGTGACCTCGTAGCCCTTCTTGCCGAATTCTGTTCTGGCGACCGCCCGTACGTGGGCGGCCTTGTCATCAAGCTCAGCGTCCGCGTCGTCGGTCCACGACCGGACAACCGCGTCGGCGGCCAGGAAAGCCGCCGATCGATCCAACTGTTCGTCGCTGGGAGGGACGGTGGCGAGGCCTTCGAGAAGGATCTGGCACAGCAGGACTGCCGACTTGTCCGGCCCGGCGTTGCCGCGCATAACGTCGAGCCCGATTTGCAGCATTGTCTGCACGATCCGGTCGGCCAGCACAGCCAGGTCGACATCGGTTCGCAGGTATCCGCTCCACCGCGCCGCCCGCAGCGTCTCCAACATCGACTGGATCAATGCGGTCGGACGGCGCGCGGCCAGGGCGGTCAGTTCGTGATTGGAGCTTAGGCCTTCATAGAACGACATCTGCAAGGCGGCACGATGGGTGATCGCGCAATGCGCGATCGCCGTGGACAACTCGGCGATCTGATCGAAGGCGGGATGGAACTCGGGGTCGTTCAGCCTGGTCTGCGCCTCATTGGCAATGCGATCGAGATCCTCGTGGTAGCGCCGCAGCAGCTCGACGAGGATCGCTTCCTTCGAGTCGAAGTGATGGTAGAGGCTGCCGGGGAGAATGCCTGCCGCGTCGGCGATTTCCTGCAGGGAGGTGCGCAGACCTGAGGTGGCAATGGCCGCCGCGGCCGTCTGCAGAATCTCGGTTCGCCTGCTGCCGTCGTCGTAGGCATGGCCGGTGCGCGGTTTCGGCGTCATACCCGAACGCCCCACGACTCCTCCAACCGCTGAACCCTGGTACCCGGCTGACCCGATATTTGGCAGACGCTATCAGAAGCCTGGATGGCCAAGGGGCCCTTCACCTGCGAATGTCGGTCGTCAGCGATGGCTAATGGAAGAGCCGTTTGGTAAACGTCAGGTGTTGTCGGCGTTACTGCGCGGGAAGCCGCCGCCCTGGGGGAAGAGCGGGAAGACCACGTCGTCCAGCTTCTCGGCGTCGCCGGCGGTGCGGTTGACCGTTGCGCCCCAGATGTTTCCGTCCGGTGCCACTTGCAGCGCCCAGGCGTGGCCGTGGGTGTCCTGGCGCACCACCTCAGGCTCGCCGGTCACCGCGCCGGTTCCCTGCGCGAGTCGAACCGCCACGGTTTGCTTGGCATTGACCAGGTTCACCAGCACCGTGCCGTCCAGCGCAGCGCATCCCGCTACCCCGGGCTTGTCCGGCCATGTCCACACGGTGGTGGTCTTCGCGTCGGGTGAGATGCGTTGTAGGCGATCACCGGCGGCGCTGCGGTCGGTGATGTAGAGCGACTTGTCGGTGGGGTCGATGCACATGCCACCCGCGGGGCCCATCCCCGATAGTGCGGTGGTCGGCGGCGCCGGGTGCACGGTGGTGGGCTGCTCAAGGCGGATCACCTTGCCCGCCAACGACTTCGGATCTGCCGCCAGCGCAGGATTGCCGGCGTCACCGGTCTGGACGACCAGCGTTGTCGGGCTGGTGAAGATCAGCGAGCCGGAATTACCGGTGACGCCCTTGGGGATACCGGTCAGGATGGGCTTGGGGATGTCGCCGTCGGCCACCCGGATCACCTGGTTGTCGGTGGGCGTGCTGATGTAGGCGTACATCAGGCGGTCCTGTGAGTAGGTGGGGGACAGCACGATGTCCATCAGCCCGCCGTCGCCGCTCGGGTCGACCGGGATCACGGTGTGGATCTTCGGCTCGGCGCTGACGGACACGTCCTTCACGGCGCCGGTCGTCCGTTCGGCCACCAGGGCGGTCTTGCTGTCGGGACCCATGATCAGTCCGCTGGTGCTCTCCAGGCAGCCCTGCATGACGCCGGGCGCGGGGCAGGCCTTGGGGAACGGCTTGGGCGGCAACGGCGGCGGCGGTGGCGGGGTCGAGCTCGGTCCCGGCGCCAGCTGGGGGGCGGTGGTGTACGGCTGCGAGATGTCGTTGTTGAACTTCGCGCAACCTGCGGAGGACCCTGCCACGACCGTCGTTGCACAAAACACGGCCAGCACCCCACGGACCGACCGGCGTACCTGCATGCCCGCCAGGTTACGGATAGCGCGCCGATGTTCGCCACGACGGTCCATGCTCGGCGCAAAATCCAGGCAATATTGCCCGGTAGAAGCGCCGCTCAAATCCCCGATTTGCGGCGATCTGCACCTACTCTGACTTTCGTGACGAGTCAAGGCCCCGATCCGCATTGGCAGCGACCCGACGACTCCTCGGCTCGGCCGGCGTCGGCCCAGCTAGTCGACCCCGAAGACGATCTGCCCTCGGCCACCTACGGTGGCGATTTCGAGACCACGACGATTCCCCACTACGGCTCGGGACTGCCGGGCTCGGCGCCGTCGACGGGATACGGCTTGCTGCACGATCCTGAACCGTTGCCGTACGTACAGCCGCATATCGATCCGACTCCGTCGCAGGCCACTCCGATGGAGATCGAGCCCATCGACGCCGAGGAACGCGCGAAGGCCGCGGGTCGCAGGGGCACCCAGGATCTGGGTCTGCTGCTATTGCGGGTCGTCTTCGGTGCGATATTCATCGGTCACGGACTGCAGAAGGCGTTCGGCTGGTGGGGCGGCCAGGGCCTTGACGGTTTCAAGACCGCGCTGGCCGAGGCCGGATACCAGCATGCCGGCGTGCTGACCTATGTCGGTGCCGGCGCCCAGATCCTGGTCGGTGTCCTGCTGATACTCGGCCTGTTCACACCACTGGCCGCCGCCGGTGGAGTGGCCTACCTGGTGAACAGTCTGCTGACGATCGTCTCGGCCCAGCGCCAGGACGGCTATCTCGCGGTCTTCGGCCCCGACGGTATCGAATACCTGCTGGTGCTGATCGCGGCGGCCTCCGCGGTCATTCTGGTCGGCCCGGGCCGCTACGGATTCGACGGCGGACGAGGCTGGGCCCGTCGTCCGTTCATCGGCTCGTTCATCGCGCTGCTACTCGGTATCGGCGGCGGCATCGCGGCGTGGTTCTTCCTGCACGGGAACAACCCGCTGGCATAGCCGCCCATTCGTAGGGCCCGGTTACTCGTAAGGATTGGGCACCCGTCCGCCGCTGGCCGCGGACAGCAGCGGCAGCGTCGCGAACGTGACGGCGGGCAGCAGCACTTCCGAATCGTCGCGCAGTCGTGCCCGCGCCCACGAACTGCGGTCGAAACGCAGGCCGTCGACCTCGTCCCAGCTCACCGTGCGGCTGCTCAACAGGGTGCGCGCGGTCAGCGTCTCCAGGTCGGCCACCGTGCGGAACCGCACGATCGCGTACGAGGCCACGACGGGGAGCACCATGAACACCGCGCCCCAGGTGGGGAACATGGTGATCATCACCAACAGGCACAGAGCCAGGAACCCCGAGGCGAAATGCGCCATCGGCGACATGCGGATCACGACGGGCTTGGCGGTGGATGCATCAGGTGTGCGACGCGAGGACATGGCTGAATCATTCCACCACCAGCGAGGCGGACCGGGATTTGACGCTTGACCTGTACGGAGGCTACGGTCGCAGGTTATGAACGGCGGAATGCTCGTAGTAATTGGCCAGCGCGTTGGTGCCGCGCTTGCCCCGACCCGGGCATAGCCACACGCACCAGCGCGCAACCCTCGTACAGCCGCCGAAGCTGACGGGGGTTTTTTCTTGCCCGAAGAAATGAACAGGACCGAAAAGGACGACATTGTGAGCGCACCCACCACGCGACCGCCCGAGCCAACGGCGCACGCCGACGCCCCAGGCGCAGCACGCACCGCCGCCAAGAGCGGCCCGACCGCAGCCAAGCGCGTCGCCCCGCAGCAGCTCACGGGCGCCCAGGCAGTAGTCCGCTCGCTGGAGGAACTCGGCGTCGACACCATTTTCGGGATCCCGGGTGGGGCGGTGCTGCCGGTCTACGACCCGCTGTTCGATTCGCAGAAACTGCGTCACGTCCTGGTCCGCCACGAGCAGGGCGCCGGGCACGCGGCTAGCGGCTATGCCCACGCCACCGGCAAGGTCGGCGTGATGATGGCCACTTCGGGCCCCGGCGCCACCAACCTGGTGACCCCGCTGGCCGACGCGCAGATGGACTCCATCCCGGTGGTCGCCATCACCGGGCAGGTCGGTCGCGCTCTGATCGGCACCGATGCCTTCCAGGAAGCCGACATTTCCGGCATCACGATGCCGATCACCAAGCACAATTTCCTGGTGCGTAACGGCGACGACATCGCTCGGGTGATCGCCGAGGCGTTCCACATCGCATCCACCGGGCGTCCCGGGGCTGTCCTCGTTGACATCCCCAAGGACATCCTGCAGGGACAGTGCACCTTCGCGTGGCCGCCGCAGATCGACCTGCCCGGCTATAAACCCAACACCAAGCCGCACAGCCGTCAGATCCGGGAGGCCGCCAGGCTGATCGCCGCGGCGCGCAAGCCGGTGCTCTACGTCGGTGGCGGCGTGATCCGCGGTGATGCCACCGACGAGTTGCTGGATCTGGCCGAGCTGACCGGGATTCCGGTGGTCACCACGCTGATGGCGCGCGGCGCCTTCCCCGACAGCCACCCGCAGAACCTGGGTATGCCGGGCATGCATGGCACCGTCGCCGCCGTGGCTGCGCTGCAAAAGAGCGACCTGCTCATCGCACTGGGTGCGCGGTTCGACGACCGGGTGACTGGCAAGCTGGAGTCGTTTGCCCCTGAGGCCAAGGTGATCCACGTCGACATCGACCCGGCCGAGATCGGCAAGAACCGCAACGCCGACGTGCCGATCGTGGGTGACGTCAAGCTGGCGATCACGGAACTGACGGAGTCCCTGCGCAAGACGGTCGGAGGGCAGGACCCGGGAAGCCGGACGGGTACGCCGCGGGCGAACCAGGACAGCTGGTGGGAATACCTCTCGGGCATCCGGGCCACCTACCCGTTGAGCTACGACCCGCAGCACGACGGCAGCCTCAGCCCGGAGTACGTCATCTCCCAGCTGGGCAAGATCGCCGGGCCGGACGCCATCTACGTCGCCGGCGTGGGACAGCACCAGATGTGGGCCGCACAATTCGTCTCCTACGAAAAGCCGCGCACCTGGCTGAATTCCGGCGGTCTGGGCACCATGGGCTTCGCCGTCCCGGCGGCCATGGGCGCCAAGATGGCCCGGCCGGACGCCGAGGTGTGGGCGATCGACGGAGACGGCTGCTTCCAGATGACCAATCAGGAGCTGGCCACCTGCGCGGTCGAAGGGGTGCCGATCAAGGTCGCGTTGATCAACAACGGCAACTTGGGCATGGTGCGCCAGTGGCAGACGCTGTTCTACGAAGAGCGGTACAGCCAAACGGATCTGGCCACCCACAGCCGTCGAATCCCGGACTTCGTCAAGCTGGCCGAGGCCTACGGATGCGTCGGATTGCGTTGTGAGCGTGAAGAAGACGTGATCGACGTGATCAACCAGGCCCGGGCGATCAACGATCGGCCGGTGGTGATCGACTTCATCGTCGGCGCCGATGCCCAGGTGTGGCCGATGGTGGCCGCGGGTTGCGGTAATGACGAGATCATGGCGGCCCGCAATATCCGCCCGCTGTTCGACGACAACGATGAAGGTCGCGCCTGATGGCCGGCAACACTGTCACCCACACCCTTTCGGTGCTCGTCGAAGACAAGCCCGGCGTGCTGGCGCGCGTCGCGGCCCTGTTCTCCCGGCGCGGCTTCAACATCGAGTCGCTGGCTGTCGGCGCCACCGAGCAGAAGAACATGTCGCGGATGACGATCGTGGTCACCGCCGAAGAGACGCCGCTCGAACAGATCACCAAGCAGCTCAACAAGCTGATCAACGTGATCAAGATCGTCGAGCAGGACGGCGACAACTTCGTGGCGCGGGAGCTGGCGCTGATCAAGGTTCGTGCCGACGCCGGCACCCGCAGCCAGGTGATCGAAGCGGTGAACCTGTTCCGGGCCAAGGTGATCGACGTGTCCACCGAGTCGCTGACCGTCGAGGCCACCGGGACCCCGGAGAAGCTCGAGGCGCTGCTGCGGGTGCTCGAGCCCTACGGCATCCGGGAGATCGTGCAGTCTGGCGTGGTGGCACTGTCGCGCGGACCGCGCGGGATGACGAACAGCAAGTAAAGACCCACTAGTAACCACAGAAAGGTAAAGGCCACCGTGGCTTCAAATTCCATCGAGATGTTCTACGACGATGATGCCGACCTGTCGATCATTCAAGGTCGCAAGGTCGGGGTGATCGGGTACGGCAGTCAGGGCCATGCCCATTCGCTGAGCCTGCGCGACTCCGGCGTGCAGGTGAAGGTCGGCCTCAAAGAGGGGTCCAAGTCGCGCGAGAAGGTCACCGAGCAGGGCCTCGAGGTCGACACTCCGGCCGAGGTCGCCAAGTGGGCCGACGTCATCATGCTGCTGGCGCCCGACACCGCGCAGGCCGAGATCTTCCGCAACGACATCGAACCCAACCTCGAGGCCGGCAACGCGCTGTTCTTCGGCCACGGGCTCAACATTCACTTCGGCCTGATCAAGCCGCCGGCCAATGTCACCATCGGCATGGTGGCCCCGAAGGGTCCCGGCCACCTGGTGCGCCGCCAGTTCGTTGACGGCAAGGGTGTGCCCTGCCTGATCGCCGTCGAGCAGGATCCGACCGGTGAAGGCCAGGCGCTGGCGCTGTCCTATGCCAAGGGCATCGGCGGTGCGCGGGCCGGCGTCATCAAGACCACCTTCAAGGATGAGACCGAGACCGACCTGTTCGGTGAGCAGGCCGTGTTGTGTGGTGGCACCGAGGAACTCGTCAAGGCGGGCTTCGACGTCATGGTCGAGGCGGGCTATGCCCCCGAGCTGGCCTACTTCGAGGTGCTGCATGAGCTCAAGCTGATCGTCGACCTGATGTACGAGGGCGGCATCGCCCGGATGAACTACTCGGTGTCCGACACCGCGGAGTTCGGTGGCTACCTGTCGGGTCCGCGTGTCATCGATGCCGACACCAAGGAGCGCATGCGCGCCATCCTCAAGGACATCCAGGATGGCAGCTTCGTCAAGGAACTCGTCGCCAACGTCGAGGGCGGCAACAAGCGCCTGGAGAAGCTGCGCAAGGAGAACGCCGAGCACCCGATCGAGATCACCGGCAAGAAGCTGCGCGACCTGATGAGCTGGGTCGACCGGCCGATCACCGAGACCGCTTAGCAAGTCATTTCGGCGCGCTAATCGTCGCTCAGCGACGCTTAGCGCGCCGAAATCGCGTTCAGGGGCCTGAGCTCGCCGCAAGACGGGGTACTCCACCGTGTGCAACGGTTCACGACATTCACTGCAACGGCGAAGGAGTTCGGCAATGACAACGTCCAGAGGTAGCGCACTCGGTGCGCTGATGGTGGGTGCGCTGGGCGTCGGTGCTCTGGGAGCCGCGGCCTTCGTATCGATGCCGACTGCTTCGGCCGCGCCCTGCAGCGCCAGCGGGCTGGCCACCACGTCCAGTGGCGTGCTGGCCGCCGCCGGCGGATACCTGGCCAACCATCCCGGCGCCGACGATGTGCTGACCGCCGCCGCCAGTCAGTCAGCCGAGGACGCGAGGGCCTCGGTGCGGTCATATTTCATCGGGCATCCCGGTGAGCTGATCGACTTGCAGAACATCGCGGGCCCGCTGCGGGATCTGCGCAACCAGTGCGGAGTGGCCATCTCCCCGGGTCAGCTCGCGCTGCTATTCGAGCAGGTTTCCTAGAACTAGGGCGCGGAAGGCTACGGGGCCAATGACGGCAGCGGCAGCCCGAATTCGCGCTCGAGCACTGTGCGCGCGGCGTAATAGCCGCACATCCCGTGCACGGCGGTTCCTGGCGGGGTCGCCGAGGAGCTCAGGTATGCCTTGGGGATCGGCGTGGTCCATGGGTTCCACCGCAGGGTCGGCCCGACCATCGCGGCGAACAGCGTGGCGCCGCCGACGATGATGTCCCCGCCGACGTAGTTGGCGTTGTGGGTGGCCATCTGGGCCGCGGTCACGCACCGCGACGCCAGCACCAGATCCCGGAACCCAGGCGCGGCCTTCTCGAACAGGCCGATGATCGTCTCAGTCAGGTCCTCGGTCGAGTGGGCCGGGACGTGGGCATAGGTCCACAGCGGTCGCCGTCCCGCGGAGTCGATGCGCGAGGGATCGGACACGTGCGGAAGCGCGGCCAACGTCATCGGCCAATCGGCATGCCGGCCGGCGGCGATCTCTTTCTCCGAGTACGCCATCTGGGCTCTGGTGCCGCCCATGTGCACGGTGGGCGAGCTGGCGATCCGCTGGTCACGCCACGGAATATCGCCGGAAAGCACGAAGTCCACCTTGCACACACCCGGGCCATACCGGTAGCGCCGCAACGATTTTGCGTAGCCATCCGGCATCGCCGAGCCGTAGATGTCGAGCAACGCCGTTGGGGCGGTGTCATAGATCACCACGCCGGGGGGAGGGGAGGTCACCGGTTCGCCGACGACCAGTTCGCCACCGTGGGCCTGCAGATCGGCGAGCATCGCGTCGACGATGGTCTGGCTGCCGCCGACCGGAACCGGCCAGCCGGCGGTGTGCGCCACCGTGCCGAGCATGACTCCGGCGCCGCTGTTGACCGGCGACGGCATCGTCGAAATCGCATGTGAGCCAACTCCGGTGAACAACGCTCTGGCATCGTCACCGCGCAACACACTCCATGCCGGGCTGCCCTGGGCGAGCACCCGAAGGCCAGCACGCACCGTGGTGGGCAGATCCGGCGGCAGTGAGCGCTTGTCGCCAAGGAAGAACCCGAGCACGCCGTCGGCATGATCGACCAGCGGGCCGAACAGCCGGCGCCAGGAGCGCCCCTCGTCAAGCTCGGCGCAGGTGCGCTCCAGCGAGTGGTAGGCGATCGCGGCCGGCCGGTTCGGCAGCGGGTTGGCGTAGGAGATCTCCGGGACCGCCAACCGCACCCCGCGTGCGGCGAGGTCGAACTCGGCGAAGAACGGCGACGCCAACGCCAGCGGGTGGACCGCCGAGCAGACATCGTGTCGAATCTCGGGGTAATCCGGATCTGTCGCGGTGCGGGCACCGCCACCGAACGTCGGCTGGCCCTCGATGACGCGCACCTTCAGGCCAGCTCGCGCGCAGATGACGGCGGCCGCCAACCCGTTGGGACCACTGCCGACGACGGTCACGTCCACCCAGTAAGTAGACCGCACCACGGCCGCTGATCGTCCACCGGGCAACAACCACTAGGCTGACCGGCGTGAATCTGCCCGTTGTACTTATCGCAGACAAGCTTGCCGAGTCGACCGTCGCGGCCCTGGGCGACCAGGTCGAAGTCCGTTGGGTCGACGGTCCGGACCGGCCGAAACTGCTGGCCGCGGTCGCCGACGCCGACGCGCTGCTGGTGCGCTCGGCCACGACCGTGGACGCCGAGGTCATTGCCGCCGCGCCCAAGCTGAAGATCGTCGCCCGCGCCGGCGTCGGCCTGGACAACGTCGACGTCGACGCCGCCACCAAGGCCGGCGTGCTGGTCGTCAACGCGCCCACGTCGAACATCCACAGCGCCGCCGAGCATGCGTTGGCGCTGATGCTGTCGGCCGCGCGGCAGATCCCCGCCGCCGACGCCACGCTGCGCGAGCACACCTGGAAGCGCTCATCGTTCTCGGGCACCGAGATCTTCGGCAAGACCGTCGGCGTGGTGGGGCTGGGCCGCATCGGGCAGCTCGTCGCCCAGCGGCTGGCCGCGTTCGGCACCCACGTCATTGCCTACGACCCGTACGTGTCGGCGGCCCGCGCCGCGCAGCTGGGCATCGAGCTGCTCGCGCTCGACGATCTGCTGGCCCGTGCCGACTTCATCTCGGTGCACCTGCCCAAGACCCCGGAGACCGCCGGCCTGCTCGGCAAGGAAGCACTGGCCAAGACCAAGCCCGGCGTGATCATCGTCAACGCGGCCCGCGGCGGCCTGATCGACGAGCAGGCCCTGGCCGACGCGATCACCAGCGGCCACGTGCGTGGCGCCGGTCTCGACGTGTTCAGCACCGAACCCTGCACCGACAGTCCGCTGTTCGAGCTGCCGCAGGTGGTCGTCACCCCGCACCTCGGTGCCTCCACTGCGGAGGCTCAGGACCGGGCCGGCACCGATGTGGCCGCGAGCGTGAAGCTCGCGCTGGCCGGCGAGTTCGTGCCCGACGCGGTCAACGTCGGCGCCGGTGCGGTCAGTGAAGAGGTGGCGCCGTGGCTGGACCTGGCCCGCAAGCTGGGTCTGCTCGCCGGTGTGCTGTCCACCGGGGCGGCGTCGAGCCTGTCGGTACGGGTCTCCGGGGAGCTCGCGTCCGAAGATGTTGAGGTGCTGAAACTCTCGGCGCTGCGCGGCTTCTTCTCGACGGTGACCGATCAGCAGGTGACGTTCGTCAACGCGCCGAATCTGGCCGCCGAACGAGGTCTGCAGAGCGAGCTCAGCACCGCCACCGAGAGCCCCAACCACCGCAGCCTCGTCGACGTGCGGGTGGTAGGACCCGACGGCGCGACGACCAACGTGTCCGGGACCCTGTCCGGGCCCCAGCAGGTCGAGAAGGTCGTCCAGATCAACGGCCGCAACTTCGATCTGCGGGCCGAAGGCGTGAACCTCGTTCTGCATTACTCCGACCAGCCCGGAGCGCTGGGCAAGATCGGCACCCTGCTCGGCAACGCCGACGTGAACATCCTGGCGGCTCAGCTGAGCCAGGACACCAGTGGCCGGGCCGCGACGCTGATGCTGCGGTTGGATCGCGAGGTTGCCGACGACATCCGGTCGGCCATCGGTGACGCGGTTGGCGCGACGACTCTGGAAGTGGTGGATCTTTCGTGAAACTGGCGGTAATCGCGGGCGACGGCATCGGCCCGGAAGTCATCGACGAAGCGCTGCAGGTGCTCGATGTGGTGCTGCCCGATGTGGACAAGACCGACTACGACCTCGGTGCGCGCCGGTACCACGCGACCGGTGAGTTGCTCACCGCCGAGACCATCGAGGAGTTGAAGGGCTACGACGCCATCCTGCTCGGGGCGATCGGCGATCCGTCAGTGCCCAGCGGCGTGCTGGAGCGTGGCCTGCTGCTCAAACTCCGCTTCGCACTGGACCATCACGTCAACCTGCGGCCGGGACGGCTGTACCCCGGTGTCAGCAGCCCGCTGTCCGGCGTGACGAATATCGACTTCGTCGTGGTGCGTGAGGGCACTGAAGGCCCCTACACCGGTAACGGGGGGGCCCTGCGCGTCGGCACACCGCACGAGGTGGCCACCGAGGTCAGCGTCAACACCGCGTTCGGCGTCGAGCGGGTGGTGCGTGACGCGTTCGCCCGTGCGCAGGCCCGGCGCAAGCACCTGACTCTGGTGCACAAGACCAACGTGCTGACCTTCGCGGGCAGCTTGTGGTCGCGGGTGGTCGCCGAGGTTGGCGCCGAGTACCCCGACGTCGAGGTCGCCTATCAGCACATCGACGCCGCCACGATCCACCTGGTCACCGACCCGGGCCGGTTCGACGTCATCGTCACCGACAACCTGTTCGGCGACATCATCACCGACCTGGCCGCGGCGGTCTGCGGCGGGATCGGACTGGCCGCCAGCGGCAATATCGATGCCACCCGGACCAATCCGTCGATGTTCGAACCCGTCCACGGCAGCGCGCCCGACATCGCGGGCCAGGGTATCGCCGACCCGACCGCGGCAGTGATGTCGGTGGCCTTGCTGTTGCGCCACATTGGCGAGGATGCCGCGGCTGCCCGCGTCGACAAGGCCGTTGGTGATCATCTGGCCACCCGCGGCGACGCGACGTACTCGACCCGCGAGGTCGGCGAGCGGATCCGCGCCGCGCTCTAGTGGTTGACGGGCTGGTCGTCAGGCACCAGCGGTAGCGCCGCGACCGGGAACAGCGCGCACACCGCGAATGCGATCGGGTAGCCCACCACACCGATCAGTGCGCCGAACAACGGTGGGGTGAGCCCGGCGGCCAGCAACTGGCTGGTGTTCTGCGCGCCCAGTGCCCGCCCGCTCCAGAACGGCCCGGCGATCTCGGCGATCGCGGTGAACGCCAAGCCGTTGTCGACGACGGTGATCACCGACGCCACGACCACCACCGCGATGCTCAGCGTCCAGTGCTGCGCATCGGTCAGCGCCAGCGCCAGCATGGACACCGCAGCGGCGGCCGCGATCACCCGGATGGGCCGCAGCCGTGAACCCACCGCATCCGACCAGCGTCCGGCGGCGATCCGGCCCAGTGCGCCGAGGATTTGGGCGGCCATCACCAGCACGCCGGCGGATTGCGCCGACCAGCCGCGCTCTGCGATCAACCAGACGAGGGTGAACGTCCACGCCACGCACTGCGGCACGACCAACAGCACCGACACCGCGTGGATCCGCCACAGCACGGAGGATCCCCGGTACGGGTTGGCCAGATGCTCGGCGGGTGCCTCGGCCCGTGGCGGACGTGGCGGATCCGCCACGGCGACAGCGCACACCAGCGCTGCCACTGCGCACACGATGGCGGGGAACAACAGTGCCAGTCCGACGCCGTGCGCCTGGGCCAGCCGGGGAATGACCAACGCGCCGACAGCCACGCCCAGTGGCTGTGCGGTCTGGCGGATACCCATCACCAGCCCCCGCTGCTGTGGCGGAAACCACCCGACCACCAGCCGTCCGCTGGCCGAATTGCTGCTGGCCGCCGCCATACCGCCAAGGAACAGGAAGACGCCAACCAGCAGCAGCGAGTGCGACGAAGCCGCCGCCAGGGCCGCCGCGGCGGTCAACGCGGAGCCGACGGACAACACGAAGCGCTCGCCGACGCGGTCCACCACATAACCCCAGAGGAACAGGGTTGCCACCATGCCGAAGCTCGGCATCGCCGACACCAGGCCGGCCTTGGCCAGGTCGAGGCCCATCGTGGTGTGCAGGGTGGGGATCAGAAAGGCGGCGCCGTTGATGAAGACGTTGGCAGACAACGTCGCAAACAACGCGACCGCGAGCATCATCCAGCGCCGCACGGTGCTGATTGTGTCGACGTCCATGCCGCCATAATTCCACGGCGATCTCACAATGCTGAACTGTCATCTCATAATGTAGGAGATGCCGCGAGTGAGCGATGGCGCAGAAGAAATGCGAGAAGAGCCCTGCGTGGCTTCTCACCCAACGCGGATCGGGGTCTTTCGTCCCCGCATCGTCGCCCCACTAGGCTGTGAGGAATGCGCCTGGGTCGAATCGCCAGCCCCGATGGGGTCGCCTTCGTCAGTATCGAAGGGGACACGGGGAGTGAAATTGTTCGTGAGATAGCCGAGCACCCTTTCGGTGCGCCGACGTTCACCGGCCGGACCTGGCCGCTGGCTGACGTGCGCCTGCTGGCCCCGATCCTGGCCAGCAAGGTGGTCTGCATGGGCAAGAACTACCTGGCCCACATCGAGGAGATGGGTGGCGAGGCCCCGGAGGATCCGGTCATCTTCCTCAAGCCGAACACCGCGATCATCGGACCCGGTGTGCCAATCCAGTTGCCCGCCAATGCCTCCCCGGTCCACCACGAGGGTGAGCTAGCCGCCGTCATCGGCCGTCCATGTAAGGACGTCCCCGCCGCGCGCGCCGCCGAGAACATCCTGGGCTATACGATCGCCAACGATGTGTCCGCCCGCGACCAGCAGAAGGCCGACGGCCAGTGGATCCGGGCCAAGGGCCATGACACGTTCTGCCCGGTCGGTCCATGGATCGTCACCGACCTCGACCCGTCCGATCTGGAAATCCGCACCGAGGTCAACGGCCAGGTGCGTCAGCTCAGCCGGACCTCGCTGATGATCCACGACATCGGCGCCATCATCGAGTGGATCTCCTCCGTGATGACCCTGCTGCCCGGCGATCTCATCCTCACCGGGACGCCGGAGGGTGTCGGGCCGATCGAGCACGGCGATACCGTCAGCGTCAGCATCGAGGGCATCGGCACGCTGACCAATCCCGTGATCCGGAAGGGCAACTGATGACCGCGGCCGCCAATGATCCAGTGCGCGTGCGATTCTGCCCGTCACCGACCGGCATTCCGCATGTCGGCATGGTCCGCACCGCGTTGTTCAACTGGGCGTACGCCCGCCACACCGGCGGCACGTTCGTGTTCCGCATCGAGGACACCGACGCCCAGCGCGACTCCGAGGAAAGCTATGCCGCACTGCTGGATGCATTGCGATGGCTGGGACTGGACTGGGACGAGGGGCCCGAAGTCGGCGGTCCCTATGAGCCCTACCGGCAGTCCCAGCGCACAGCTCTCTATCGCGATGTGCTCGACCGGTTGGTCGAGTCGGGAGAGGCTTATTTTGCGTACTCCACACCTGAAGAGGTGGAGGCGCGACACCTGGCTGCTGGGCGCAATCCCAAACTGGGCTATGACAATTACGACCGCGACCTGACCGACGAGCAGCGCGACGCTTACGTCGCCGAGGGGCGTAACGCCGTGCTTCGGCTGCGGATGCCCGACGAGGACATCACCTGGCACGACCTGGTCAGGGGCACAACGACATTCGCCGCTGGAACGGTTCCCGATTTCGCGCTGACCCGTGCGACCGGCGAACCGTTGTACACCTTGGTCAATCCGGTCGACGATGCGTTGATGAAGATCACCCACGTGCTGCGCGGGGAAGATTTGCTGTCGTCGACACCGCGCCAGATTGCGCTGTACCAGGCGCTGACTCGCATCGGCGTGACGGACCGCGTGCCCGAATTCGCCCACCTGCCACCGGTTTTGGGTGAGGGCACCAAGAAGCTGTCCAAGCGCGACCCGGAGTCCAACCTGTTCCTGCACCGCGACCGCGGATTCCTGCCCGAGGGTCTGCTCAACTACCTGGCGCTGCTGGGCTGGGGGATCGCCGGCGACCACGACATCTTCAGCCTCGAGGAAATGGTCGCCGCCTTCGACGTCGTCGACGTCAACTCCAACCCGGCGCGGTTCGACCAGAAGAAAGCCGACGCCATCAATGCCGAGCACATCCGCCGGCTCGGCGAGGCGGACTTCGCCGCGCGCCTTAAGGCCTATTTCGACGCCCACGGCCACGACACCGGGCTCGACGACGCGAGATTCGCCGTCGCCGCACAGCTGATTCAGACGCGCATCGTGGTGCTCTCCGACGGGTGGGAGCTGCTGAAGTTCCTCAACGACGATGCCTACGAACTGGATCCGAAGGCCGCGGCCAAGGAACTCGGCCCGGATTCCGTGCCGGTGCTCGACGCGGCAATCACGGCTCTTGAGGCGGTGGCCGAGTGGACAACGCCGGCCATCGAGGATGCGCTCAAGGTCACACTGCTCGAGGGGCTCGAGCTCAAGCCGCGCAAGGCGTTCGGACCGATCCGGGTGGCCGCGACGGGTGCCACGATCAGCCCGCCGCTGTTCGAGTCGCTGGAGCTGCTGGGTAGCGACCGCAGCCTGCGTCGACTGCGGGGCGCGCGCGACCATGGGGGGGTGCTGGAAAAAGACGGCTGAAATCTTTGATATTCTGCTCGTCGGCCCGCGAACCTTGGTGCGGCGGCCTTAATCCTCGGAACCACGGCGGATAAGGCTTCTGACCAGCGGTTATAGGCGGCCAATGGGGTATGGTGTAATTGGCAACACTAGGGATTCTGATTCCCTCATTCTAGGTTCGAGTCCTGGTACCCCAGCAATTATGTCGGCAACGGCCTCTGGGCTATGCTGGCTAACCGGTACGCCGCAAGGCGCACCATGGATTTGGTTCTGGCCCCGTCGTCTAGCGGCCTAGGACGCCGCCCTCTCACGGCGGTAGCGTGGGTTCGAATCCCATCGGGGCTACCAATCCAAACTCGCCCGGTCTCCGACCGGGCGATTTTTTTTCGGGGGCCGCCACCGTGTTGCAGCCGGCAAATGGTCGCGCCGGTGGGGATCGTGCCGCAGCATGGGTACCGATGAAGCATTACCGTGCCGCGATCCTGATTGCCGCGGTGCTTCTGGTGGTGGTCACGGCGTCGGGACCGCCGGCCCGGTGGCTCGCGCACGGTGCCCCGGTCATCAGCGGTCCCTTCGCGTCATTACTGGCAGCCTCGACCAACCTCGGTCCGTCGCGCGCGAGTGACGCTCAGCTCACCGTCACCCTCCGTGGGTCGGTGCGCCCGACGGCTCTGATCGATTGGGCGGATGCGCATCGACTCGGGGTGCGATGGCAACCCGGCGAGGACTTCGCGGTCGTCACAGGAGCTGCCGACGACATCGCCGACGCGTTCGGAGTGCCCGTCCAGGACTACCGGGGCCGGCAAGGTCAGGTGTTCTACGCCTCGCCCCGGCAACCGGTGCTACCGCCGCTACTGCACGACGAGGTCACCGCCGTTGGCCGAGTCCTGAGTTACCTGCCCCACCGGATGGCACGGCCCGTGTTTCCGCGCGACGTGCCGCGTCCCGGTTTGACGCCGCGACATCTGCTGACCGCCTACGGCGCGACCCCGCTGGTCGAGGCCGGCTACCGGGGTGCCGGTCAGACGCTGGTGTTCTTCTCGTTCGACGGCTTCGACCAGCGTGACCTCGACATGTTCGCCGACTCCTCAGGGCTGCCGAGATTCACCCCCGAGGTGATCGGCGGCCCCCTCGAGCCGCCCGAAGGCGAGGCCACGATGGACCTCGAGGTCGGGCACGCCATCGCGCCGCAGGCCCGGCTCGTGGTGGTCAACGCTCGTCACACCGTCGAGGGCGACGGCACCTTCGAGAAGATCGGCGCGATGTTCGACGATGCCGCGGGGCGGTTCCCCGGCTCGATCTGGAGTCTGTCCATCGGATGGGGATGTGAGGCTCTGGTCAACGCTGCCGACGTTGCGCCCGTGCGGTCCGCCCTGGCCAACGCGCACCGCCGCGGTATCACCGTCTTCGACGCCAGCGGTGACACCGCGGGGCTGGAATGCAAAGGCGGCAAGGACTGGTCGGCGGCACCCGGCCCCAACGATGTCGGTGTGGACACCATCGCCTCACTGCCGGAGATCACGTCGGTCGGCGGCACGACGCTGTACACCGACATCGAGGGAAGATGGATGGACGAGCGGGCCTGGATCGACGTGCCGATGTCACAGGGCTCCAGCGGAGGGGTGTCCCGCTTGTTCACCCGGCCCGACTATCAGCGCGGGATAGTCATCGCCCGGGACAGCGATCACCGGCTCGTTCCCGACGTTGCCGCGGTGGCCGATCCGTTCACCGGCGTGCAGATCGTCTTCGGGCAGAACAAGCGAATCGGCGGGGGAACCTCGCAGGCCGCACCGATCTGGGCCGGTCTGACAGCGTTGATGAATCAGTATGTGCTCGACCACGGCGGCCGGCCGCTGGGCGATATCAACCCGCTTCTCTACCGGGCCGCCCAGGGATCGAGGCTGCCTGGCTTCCATGACGTCACGATGGGCGGCAACGCGGTCGACAACCCCGGGCCCGGCTACGACCTGGTGACCGGCCTCGGAAGTCCCATCACCATCAATCTCGCCCAGAATCTGCTCGATGTGCAGAAGGCTCAGTCGGTGGCCGCAGGCTTTGCACCTGGCGGCGGGTAGGCGTGTCGATCACCCGTCCCTCGCTCACGGGATCGCTGTTCCCGCAGCTGCCCGACCGCTCCCGCGGTCGCTTTCGCACTGCCCTGATCGTCCTCGTGGCGGCGCTGGTGGGATTCGCCGTGCAGCGCTGGCAGGCCGCGATGATCGCGACCGCCGTGTGCGGGCTGCCCGTGCTGTTCGTCGTCTATCTGCGCCAAACCAGCATTCGCCGCACCGTCGGGTTACGCGGTGTCGTCGTATCCGCTGTTCTGGGACTGGGTTTGGGAGTCGGGTGGGCGCTGTTTGCGGGCCCGATCGTCGCTCACGCCTACGACGCGGCGCTGGGTGCGCAGACGAATCTGGCGCAGGTCTTGCTCTTCGGGGTGGCTGTCCCGATCAGCGAGGCACTTCTGATGCTGGTGCCCGCGGTGATCGTGCGGCTGATGGACCGCACCCCTCGCGATGCACGGGACGGCTTCACGATCGGCGCGCTCGGCGCGACAGTGTTCACCGGGGCCGCCAGCGCGACCCTGCTGGTGCCGCAACTGGCGATGGGTGTCACCGCCCCTGACCGGTCGGTCGGCAGCCTCGTGGTCGAGGCGCTGGTCGAGGGCATCGCGTGGCCCGTTGTGGGCCTGGTGACCGGCGGGATCATCGGCGTCGCATTGTGGTTTGCCAAGCCCCCCAACATGTCTCGCCGATACCGGGGTATCGGTCCGGCCGCCCTGCTGACGGTGCTGATCATGGTGACCGCGATGGGGGTGGTGGACGTCGTGCCGCTCTCATCGGCGTGGTACGGCGTGCTGCATCTGCTGATCGCGTTCGCGGCGGGCGGCGTGTCGCACCTCGTCATCGCGGCAGCACTGCGTCACCAGGCCCGCGACCGAGCCGACGGCGCCGGGCAATCGGAGCGCGCCCCCAGCTATACCGGTGTGTTGGGGTCTATGGCCGCGGGCCTGGCCGTGGCAGTCGCCGCCGGTGTCGTGGTGTCAGCGCGGATCACGCCCGCGCAGCAACCCTATGTGTGCCCACCGGATTGCGGCAGGCCGCCGCTGGGCGTCCCGGTCGAAAGCAACCCACGGTTCAGCGGCGACGACGGGGCATTCTCGGTTGCCTATCCCGCCGCGAGCGCTGCCTACGAGGTCACCTTCGACCCGCCCGGCGTGAAAGGCGTTGAGCTGACGTATATCGGCGGGGATACCGGCACCCTGACACTGTTCGGCGAGCCCGCAGACGGTCGCACCGCCAAGCAGATCGTCCAGCAACTCGTCGAAAGTCGATACCCGGGTGCCGGCGTCGACTACGAAATCCCCAACGCGTCGGTCGGTTATCAGCCCGGCTACGGTGTCGTCGCCGACATGTTCTCGGCCGGATCCCCGGCCAGCCACACCCGGCTTCGGGTGATGATCCTGGCTGCGGTCAAGCATGACTACGCGCTGATCGCTGCCGCCGTCGGCCCCTACCACCAATTCAGTCCCGCCTACGGGACCGGTCAGCCGTCTGGGGCCAACTTCGAACTGGCCATGGATATGGGCAAGTACGTCAACAGCTTCACGTGGCATGGCGACCGCTACGGGCGCCCTTAGTTATGCCCCTGGTTATTCAGCGGGCGCGGTGGACCCGGCCAGCGGCATCGGGGGCATGCCCAGCTTGCGGTGATCCCAGGAGCGGGTGCGCTTGGTGACGATGCGCACCGCGACGCGCTTGTTCATCATCATGTCGACCGCCGGCTTGAGGTCATCGGTGTAGGGGCCGTTGTAGCGCTCCCAGACGCTGATGCCGACTTTGAAGATGGTGTCGGGGTCCTCGACGATTTCGGCGACGCCTTCGAACGCGACGCCGCGCAGCGTGTCGTAGGTCATCCCGTCCTCGATGAGGAAGCTCACCCGCGGATCCCGCCGCAGGTTGACTGCCTTCTGAGATTTGGCCTTCGTCTCGACCCAGACCTCACCGTCGATCACGCCGTACCACATCGCGACAAGGTGAGGCTGACCGTCGGCCCCGATGGTCGCCATGGTTCCGGTCCGGCTGCGGGCGACGAAATCTTCGATCTCGTCGTCGGACATGACGATCTGATTGCGCTGGTTGGTTCCCATGGCGTCAGTTTGTCAGGTGTGGTTCAGCGCAAGCCGGGTCGGGGTTCTATCGGCTCCCGCGCGGCTCAGCGGTGGGAACCGCCACCGGGACGGCGGGTCGATTCAGGTCGGCGCTGAGCACTTCGACCCGCGTCGCGACGGTGTGCCGAACTGTGTCGGCCGCCCGCCGGGTCGCGGTGAACCGGGTGGTGATCCCCACGGTCGCGGGAGAGAGCTGCTCAGACCTGAGCGAATCGATCGTGATCCGGCGGCGGTGCAGATCTGAGGCGAAGCGCAGCAGCGCTTGAGTGTGATCCTGCGAACGGATTTCGACCGTAAGGGTGTGCGGGCAGGCAGGTTCGGTACTCCTCGGAACGGGACCGGGGGAGTGCAGCGCCGGGGCGGCGTCGGTCATGGCAGCTCACCTACTCTCATTGCAGCGCAGCGGTTCGCAGCCGTGCGCGGGCCAGATCGTGGGCGGCTCTTCCGGCAAGCACGCCACGATCGCGCAGGATGGTGCGTACGGTCTCGCCGACGGCGATCACCCGCTCGGTCGACTGCTCACGAGTGGCGTTGTCGAGTTCGCCGGCGATCTGGATGAGGCCGCCAGCGTTGGCGACGTAATCGGGCACCCACACGACACCGCGTTCGTGCAGCACGTTCTCGACCCCGGGGTGCAATAGCTGATTATTGGCGGCCCCGCAGACGATGCGGGCAGTCAGTGACTGTGCCGATGAGTCGGTCAGAGTGGCCCCCAGCGCGCATGGCGCATAGATGTCCACGGGTGCGTCGATGACCCTGTCGATGACCGACACGGCGGGGAACTCATCACGTAGCCGATCGGTCACGGCAGTGCTCACGTCGCACACCGACACTCTGGCGCCGGCGTCGGTCAGGAGGCCAACGAGATAGCGTCCGACCTTGCCGGTCCCCTCGACGCCGACCGTCCGGTCGCTCACATCGGGTTGCCCCCAGACGGATTCCGCGGCGGCCAGGATGGCGTGGAAGACACCGAGGGCGGTGAGCGGCGCGGTGTCGCCGGACCCGCCTTCAGCTGCCGTACGTGCTGTGACGTGGGTGGTCTGGCGCCCGATGATGTCCATGTCCTCGGAGGTGGTGCCGACGTCGCCAGCGGTGATGTAGCGCCCGCCGAGGGTGTCGATGAACCGGCCGTGGGCCTCGAGCAGCTCGGTGGTCTTGATCCGGTCGGGGTCGCCGATGATCACCGCCTTGCCGCCCCCCAGCCGCAATCCGGCGACGGCGGCCTTGTAGGTCATACCTCGCGACAGGCGCAAGACATCGGACAGTGCCTCCTGTTCACTGCGGTACGGGTAGAAACGGGTGCCACCCAACGCGGGTCCGAGTTTCGTCGAATGGATGCCGATGATCGCCCGCAACCCCGAGGGCTCATCGCAGCCGAACACCACTTGCTCATGGGGCGCGTCGTCGGCGAAATCGGGTCGATCGAAGACACCCGAGGCGAGTTCGATGTCATCGGAATGTGAGCTGGCCAGGACGGACATCAGAGCGGTTTCCTTCAGTCAGGTTGTCGGGTAACGGATGAGAGCAGGGTTAGAGCGGGAGTACCGGTGGCTCGACGCCCAGTTCGCGCAGCCGCGTGCGGTATCTCTCGATGTTTCGTAGCTTGACCGACTCGTAGCCGCGCACAAGCTGGGCGGATTCGGCTATCGCAGTGGCGGCGTCGTAGTTTTCGGCGGTCAGTGTCTGCGCGCGGCCAAGTACGGTCGCACGATAGTGCTGGTCGAGCAGCCGTTCGGTGCGTCGCATCGCGGTATGGCCGAACGGGTCAAACACGGTGCCGCGTAGACGTTTTGCGCGGGCGAGCAAGCGCAACGCCACATGTGTGCGGGGTCCGAGACCGATCTTCTTCGCGCGGCCGAGTGCCTGCAGTGCCGGTGGATGCAGCTTGTAGGTCAGTGTGTCGGAGCCCGGGAACTCGGCTGCCACCGAAGCGATGAACGCGGGGTCGGTCAACAGCCGGGCGACCTCGTACTCGTCCTTGTAAGCCATCAGGGTGAACAGCTCGCGTGCGACGGCTTCACTGAATTCGGTGCGTTCGCCGATCTGCCGTTCACTGCGCCAGACCTCCTCGACGACGGTCAGGTAGTCCAGCGCGGTACGACGGTCCTGGAAGGCCACCAGTTCGGCGGCCCGCCGCTCGCAGATCGCACGTGTCGGTCCGGCGACGGCGAATCCGGCCAGTAGGCCAGCCGGTAGTTCCGGCAGTGTCCGGGACGGGCCTGGTGTTCGCGAACCGACTGCCTCGGCGAAGATCTCGGGGCGCCACACGGCCACCCGACCCCAGTTGAATGCACGCTGATTTGCCTTTACCGCAACGCCGTTGAGTTCGATCGCATCCTCGATGGCCGTGGCCGCGATGGGCAGCGCGCCGCATTGGTACGCCGCGCCGACCAACAAGAAGTTGGCGGGCGCAGTGTTGCCGAACAGTTGCTGCGCGGCGGTCAGCGCGTCGAAACTGACCAGTTCCCGGCAGGAGATGTCAAGACGTTGCAGCAGCTGCTGGTCATCGGGATAGGTGACGGCCGGGTCGCGCACCATGGCACCGGTCGGCGTGCGGCTCGTCGAGGCGACCGCCACCGTGCGTTCGGGGTCGGCGTAGTCGAGATTCTTGGTGTCGACGGCGGTGAGCAGATCGAAGGCAAGCACACAGTCGGCTGCCGACTGGCCGATCCGGTTGCTGGACTCTTCGCTACCGGTCCCCAGCCTCAGATGAGAGGTCACCGGACCGGCCTTCTGGCTCAGGCCGGTTTGGTCCAGCCCGTTGACGCAGAGTCCGCTGCGCAGCGCGGCGACCGCGAGCACCTGGTTGACCGTGACGATGCCGGTGCCTCCGATGCCGGCCAGGAAGACGTTGTAGGCGGAGTCGATACGGGCGCGCTGCTCGGGTTCGGGTGCCAGCGGCGGTTCCGGTGTCGGGGCCATGGACTTCTGCGCGCGCTCGGGCAGTTCGACGGTCACGAATGACGGGCATTCACCGTCGAGGCAGGTGTAGTCGGTGTTGCAGGTGCTCTGGTCGATGCGGGTCTTGCGCCCGAATTCGGTGTCCACCGGTTGGACCGAGAGGCAGTTGCTCTTGACTCCGCAGTCGCCGCAGCCTTCACACACCGCTTCGTTGATCACGACTCGTGTGCGCCGCACCGGTTGTAGTCCGCGCTTGCGGCGGCGACGGGCATCGGCCGCGCATTGCTGATCGTAGATCAGCACGGTGACACCGGGTGTGTCGCGCAGGCGGGCCTGCGCCTCGTCGAGTCGGTCGCGGTGCCACACGGTGACATTGGTCGCCATCGCCGCGCCGCGATAGCGCGCCGGCTCCTCGGTGCAGACGATGATCGCTGCCACGCCCTCGAGGGCCAGCTTGTTGGCCAGTTGCGGCACCGGGAGCGCGCCTTGGGCGTCCTGCGCTCCTGTCATCGCGACCGCCGAGTTGTAGAGGATCTTGTAGGTGATGTTCACCCCGGCTGCCACACTCGCCTGGACAGCCAGCTGCCCGGAGTGGAAATACGTTCCGTCGCCGAGGTTCTGGAAGATGTGGTTCACCTCGGTGAAGGGCGCCTGGCCAATCCATTGAGCGCCTTCGCCACCCATCTGGGTCAGTGCCGTCACCTGGGAATCGGGCCGGTCTGACATTGTCACCAGCGTGTGGCAACCGATGCCGCCGGCGGCCAGCGATCCCTCCGGTACGGCCGTTGACCGGTTGTGCGGGCAGCCGGAACAGAAGTATGCGGTGCGGTTGGCTGACAGGACGGACAGCTCGAGGCGCGGGGGACGAGGCGCACGCACCTCGACCCGCTCGTGCAGAACGCGGTGCAGTGGTGCGACCAGACGCTGTCCCGTGAGTTCCCCGTCGGCAGGGATCAGTGGCATCCCGACCGCGTCCCGTTTGCCCAGCAGCCGGGGGGCCGTACGGAGTCCGTAGAGTGCCTGCAGGACTTGCGGTTCGACGAATCCGTTCTTGTCCTCGACGACCATCACCGTGTCGACGCCGCGGGCCAGCCGGCGGATCCGTTCCGCATCGACGGGGTAGGGCATGCCCACCCGCAGGATTCGAATTCCGGCCCGCATCAGTTCGGGTTCGCTCAATCCGAGCTCCAGGAGTGCTTGCCGGACACGGTCATACGCCGTGCCGACCGCGACGATGCCCAGCCATGCATCGGCCGGGTCCACCTCGATGCGATCGATCGGATTCGCCGCGTTGAACGCTTCCACCATCGCCCAGCGCGGACCGTAGAGATCGGCCTCGGCGAAAACGCTGTCCGGGGGTGCCCCCATGAACCGCTGGCGGTATCGCCACGGCTTTCCCTGCCACTCCAATTCGGGGGCGGCGATCTCGAGTCCGCTGAAATCGCCCATCACGGTCCAGATGCCGTCGGCGACGTCGGCGACGATCTTCATCGCGGACAGGCAGCCCGACAGCCGCGACAGCGCGACACCGTACATACCGAATCTGATGATCTCTTCGGCGTTGCGGGGGAACAGGATCGGCATGCTCAACGCCGCCAGTGACCGTTCGCTCGCGGCGGGCACGGTCGAGGATTTCGCGCCAGGATCGTCACCCACCAGAACCAGCACCCCACCGGCCGGGTTCGAGCCGTACATCGCTGCATGGCGGAAGGCGTCACTGGCCCGGTCGAGCCCAGGGCCTTTGCCGTACCAGACTCCGACGACTCCGTCGCGGGTACGCCGGCCGGGCAGATCGATCTGGCTGCCCCACACCGCGGTTGCGGCCAGCTCCTCGTTCATGCCGGGCACCAGATGTACCGCATGATCGGTGGTCAGTTCGGTGAGGCCGGCCAGTAACTGGTCGAGGCCGCCGAGCGGGCTGCCGGGGTACCCGGAGACAAAGGTCGCGACGTCACGCCCGCCGCGCAGGTCGCGCTGGTGCTGTTCGACGAGCTGGCGCGCGATCGCCTGAACGCCGGTCATGATGACAGGGCCGGAGTCGATTCGGTATCGGGCGTTGAGATCGCTGGGCGGTAGGTCTGCCCGGACGTCGTTGAGTTGCGTCATCGGTGGCTTCGGTTTCTCGAGATCGTCGGGGATGGGACTATCGGCGCGCGGGCGTGACCGGCCATCTGGGTGCTCATATCGGCAAGCCCGCGCGCTCGACACCGACGATCCGAGCGCCCCGGAAGAACCGCAGCAGCTCGGCGTCACCGTGTGCGCCGATACCGCTGCCGCCCCAGAAGCCCTGAGTGGAATCGGGAGTCAGATCCAGCACGCTGGTGCCGTTGACCTTCACTTCGCCGCAGTCCAGCTCCGCGCCGAGCTCAAGTGCGGCGTCGAGGTCGGTGCTGAACACGTAACCGGCCAGCCCGGTGCTGCGGGAATTGGCCAATTCCAGTGCTTCTGCGTCGTCGGATACCCGGTGCACGGTGAGCACCGGGCCAAAGATCTCGTCCACGGTGAGATCCGTTGGCGCGTTGTCAACGACGATGGGTGGCGCAAACCAGCCCGGCAGATCGGGGCGCGCGGTGACGTCGTGCACGGTGCCGCCGCCCGCGGCGAGCTTGTCGACGGCCGCCGTGACGTGCTGGTACTGCGCCGAATGTGCTTGCGGGCCCATCGTGGACGTGCTGTCCAGGCAGTGGCCGAGCCGCACTTCTCGCAGGCGATCGAGTAGGGCGTCGATGAGTGCGTCATGCTGGCGGGCCACCACGGCGATGCTTCCTGGGCTCTCACACCATTGGCCGTTGAGTTTGGTGAAACCACTGACCAGAGCGTCCGCCGTGGCATCGATGTCGCAGTCTGCCCGGACGATCGCCGGGTTGTTGCTGCCGAGTTCTAGTTGCAGCGCCTTGCAGTCTGCGGCCCCGGCCCGCGCCACGGCCAGGCCCGCCACGCGTCCGCCGGTGAAGGACAACGCCCGGATGCGCGGGTCCGCCGCCAGCTGTTGGCCGATGGCCGCCCCACCGTGCACCAGTTGGAAGGTCGCCGACGGCAATCCGGCTTCGTCGATGGCGCGTTGCATGGCCTCGGCGAACAGGACTGCACCCGAGGGTGCCCAATGCGACGGTTTGGCGATCACCGGGGCGCCGGCGGCGAGTGCGAAGGCAGTCTTCTTGGCGGTGACGAAAGTGGGTGCGTTCCACGGTGAGATCACCGCGGCCGGTCCCCACGGTAGGAACCGCAGTCGCACAGCGGCATCGGTTCCGGCCGCGTCGTGATCGCCCGGATCACGCTCGAGGTGGGTGGCCGCCGAAAGCAGCGCATCGGACAAGCCCGCGGCGAACATGGTGGTCACCGAGAGCAGGACGCCGGTGTTGATGGCATCGCAGCGGGCGATGTCCGCGGAGCCTTCGGTGAGCAATTCAGCGGCCCTCCGCAGCACGGCGGCGCGGGTTGCTGCCGGTGCCTTGCGCCACGTGCCCGCGCGGTGCAGTGCCGCGGCGGCGGCGATCGCGTGGTCGACGCGGTGCGCGGCCGTCTCCCGCTGGCGTTGCAGCGGCTGCCCACTGTTCGGGTCGGTCAGGTCGGCGCCGAGATCACATTCGGCGGCCGACCACTGGCCGTCGATCAGATCTCGTTGAATCGTGAGTTCGATTTCGCTCGTCGTCACAGCCATGGGCCTCTCTCGTCAGCGACGGAACGCGCGAGTCATCGCGGCGGCACCGATCAGGGGTGCCGCCGACGCGCGCGGTGGGAATGTCCTAGATGTTCTCCAGGTAACGGTCACGGTCCCAGTCGGACACCGACCGTAGGAACTGCAACCACTCGTGTCGGGCGACCGCGGCATAGTGCCCGGTCACCTCTTTGTCGAAAGTGGTTGCAGCGAAAGGGCTTTGAGCAAGTCTATCGGCGGCATCGCCGAGGGTCATCGGAAGTTCGTCGCGCCGGTCGGCGTAACCGTTGCCCTGGCAGGGCTCGCCGGGGTCGGTGTTGCGGGTAATGCCGTCGCGCATGCTGGCCAGGACCGCGGCCGAAACGAGGTAGGGGTTGACGTCGGCTCCAGGCAGCCGCATCTCCAGGCGATTCGCCGACGGGGCACCGGTGATGAGCCGGCACGTCGTCGTGCGGTTATCGAACCCCCAGGTGAGGCCGTTGCCCGCGAAGTCCTGGCTGATGATCCGGCGCATCGAGTTGACCGTCGGTGCGTAGAACAGCATCAGGTCGCCGACGTGATCCAGTACGCCCCCCACCGCATGACGCAACATGGGACTGACGTTCTGCGGATCTGCGGCGTCATAGAGCGGAAAGCCGCCGTCGGCACCCCGCACCGAGGCGTGCACGTGACAGGAGGAGCCCATGCCGTCGGTGAGCGGCCGCGGCATGAATGTGGCTGTCATTCCGTGTGATCGGGCCAGGTCGATGACCGCGCTCTTGAACAGCACATGGCGATCGGCGGTCTCGAGGGCATCGGCGTACTCGAGGTTGATCTCCCACTGCCCCAGGCCGTATTCCGCCTGGGCGACCTCGACGGGTATTCCGCTGTCTTCCAAGGCATTGCGCACCGCCCTGAAGAACGGCTCCATGGCGTTGCCGGCGCCAATGGCATAGTCGGATCGCGCCAGGGTGGTCGGTTCTAGATCGCGATACCCGTTGCGCCGCAGTTCGTCCGGAGTCCCGCGGTAAAGATGGAACTCCAGCTCGGTGGCGGTGTAGGCGATGAGTCGCTGGGCTTCGAGCTGTTCGGTCTGGCGGCGCAGTATGGTCCGCGGAGCCAGGGACAGTGGTTCACCGGTGTGTTCGTCCACCGAGTCGGCCAGACAGATTGCCGTGCCCTCGAGCCAGGCGGCACGGCGCAGTGTCTTCAGATCCGGAAGCAGCCGGAAGTCATGCCAACCGGTGTGTGCCCCTGCGAAGTCGACCTGGAGCGTATCCATGTCCTGGTCCACATCCCAGGCGTATACGCAGCTGCACACGTGCAGGCCGGAGTCGATGATCCGGTCGAAGGATCGGACTGGCATGCGTTTGCCGAAGAGCCGGCCGTACAGATCGATTCCGGCGACGATGACGGTGTCGATGCCGGACCGGCGTAATTCAGTGAGTTCGAGCACAGCGTTCATCGTGTCAGCCACCCGCCGTCGACGGGCAGTTGCACGCCACTGATGTAGGACGCGTCGTCAGAAAGCAGGAATGACACCGCGGCCGCCATATCGGCAGGGGCGCCGAGACGCTTGACCAACAGCCGTGAGTCCATCACCGCCATCACTTCTGGCGAATTCAGGTCGACACCGGGCAGGAAGTTGGTCGGCACGGGCCCGGGTGCGATCGCGTTGACTCGCACGTTGTAGCGGGACAATTCGACGGCAAGGGCCTTGGTCAACATCTTCACGCCGCCCTTGGAGGCGTTGTAGTGCACTTGCGCGAAGCCTTGCGACGAGACGACGACGTCGGCCTCGACGGTGGACAGATTGACCACCGCACCGCGATTGGCTTCGCGGAAGTACGGGATGGCAAGTTGAGTCGTGATGTAGACGCCTTTGAGATTGACGTCGAGGACCAGATCCCATTCGTCGTCGGTCAGGTCTTCCAGTGACGACATCGTGATCAGGCCGGCGTTGTTGACCAGGTAGTCGAATCGCTGCCACTCGGTGGCGGTGGCCTCCAGCGCGGCGGCGACGGCCGTGCGGTCGCGGACGTCGGCTACCAGGGCCAGCGCGTGGCCGCCGGCCGCGCGAATGGCGTCGGCGGTTTCCTGGGCGCGGGCCTGGTCGATGTCGACGCAGGCCACCTTGGCACCGTCGTCGGCCAGCCTGGTCGCGATGGCGCGGCCGATTCCGGAGCCTGCGCCCGTGACGAAGGCGACGCGGTCCTCATGCGTTAACGACATTTTCCTCCTGCTTTCTTGCGGTGGTCGTGGTGTTTCGAAGCCGGGCGTTGTCGATGAGCCAGCCGAACAGCGGGTCGGTCCCGTCGAGCATTTCGGGGTGCCACTGGACGCCGACGACAGGGGCATCGACTGCCTGGATGGCTTCGACGACGCCGTCGGGCGCACGCCCGGCGACGACGAGTCCGGTACCGGGTTCGGCTACTGCCTGGTGGTGCAGGCTGTTGACCGTGATCCGCGGACCGAACAGTTCGTGGGGGATGGATCCCTCGATGAGATCGACGGGGTGCGCACGATGGTGGCGGGGGTAGCCGAGAAAGCTGTGTGCTTCGCCGGAGTCATTCGGCAGGTGGGGGACGAGAGTGCCACCTCTGCCGACGTTGATCAGCTGGGTGCCGCGGCAGATGCCGAGGACTGGTATGCCGCGTGCCCACGCGGCGTCGAGCACCGCGAGCTCGAACTCGTCGCGCCGAGGCTCAAGGCCACTGGCGTGCGGTCCGGGTGTGGCGCCGTAGCGGCGGGGGTCGACATCCGCTCCGCCGGAGAGCACGAGCCCGTCCAACTGTTCGACGACCGCGACGGGATCGCACTCCATGCTCAGCAGCAGCGGAATTCCACCGGCCCGGGCGATTGCGGCGGCGTAGTCGACGAAGAACGTCTCGACGAGGGCATCGCGAACCACGGGTTCGAAGTCCGTGCCAGCGGCTTGGCGGCGGCCGGTGAGCCCAATCGAGGGAAGGCGCCCGATGTGATCGTCGACATAGTGGAGCATTGGACCTACGTTAGAACCATTGATCGGTTTCGTCAATATGGATCTAACGTTCTACCTTGATACCTATGGAGCTAGACCTGGGAACTCCCACCGTGAGCGGTGATATCGCTGCGCGGCTGCGCGCACTGATACACGCGGGTGATCTCGGGCCAGGTGATCGGCTGCCCTCCGAGCGCGAGTTGGCCAAACAGCTGGGGGTGGGCCGGGTCAGCATCCGGGAAGCGCTCCGGCTGCTCCAGGCGCGCGGCTATGTGGAGGTGCGCCGCGGCGCCACCGGGGGAACCTTCGTCACCCAGCTAGATCAGCCCTACCAGGACTGGCTCCGACAGATGCGTGCCAGCGTCAACGACATCAGCGACATCCTTGACTTGCGCATCGGTCTGGAAGGACGAGCCGCGGCGCTGGCCGCGCTGCGCCGCACCGACGAGCAGCTGGCGGTGATGCGATCGGCCATCGATGAATTGACCGACTCTGATTCGCGAGTGTCCTTCCGTAACTCCGACGCCCGGTTTCACGGTGCCCTTGCGCTGGCCTCGGCCAACCCGCGATTGGAGTCCGCGATCGCACGGGCGCGCGGCGAAATGTTCGCGCCGCTCGACAAATTGGTCTTCACCGAGACCGTGGAATCAACGCGGGTCGGCCATCTGGCGATCTATGAGGCCGTCCGGGACCAGGATCCCGCGAGGGCAACCCGAGCGGTCGAAGACCACCTCGAGCAGACTCGCCGCGAGCTGGGGCAGGTGATCAGCGACGAGCGGCCTGCGGGTCCAGATCCGCAGGCCTGAGCCCGTCGTTACTCGCTGTGGGTCCGCACTGTCGCGGTGATGTCGTCCGCCGATTCGGCGATCTCACCGGTTCCGAAGATATCCAGGCTGGTGCGCTGCTTGCGGACAGAGCCGATGATGAACCCGATAACAGCGACGACGGCCAGCAGCCACGGCAGGCCATTGACGATCGCGGAATCCGTTCCGGTCAACAGCGGATAGTTGTCGATGATCAGGTAGCAGGCGGAGAACAGGCCGATGGCGGCCAATCCGGGTGCGACGAAATGGGTCCACCAGTGCCGGTCGGGGCGCCGGGCGAAGAACCCGATCACGGCGATCGAGGTCATTCCCATGAGTGCGATCACTCCGAGAGCGCCCAAGCCCGCGGTTTGGTTGCCGAGATCGAGGTAGGGATCGGCCCCCGCGAACGAATAGCCGGCCACTGCCACGGCGATCATCGCGGCCTGGGCGCACGCCGCGATGTGCGGAGTCTGGAAGCGCCGGTGCGTACGTCCGAGTGCGCGCGGCAGTACGCCCTCGCGGCCGAATGCCATCAGGTAGCGAGTTGCCATGCCGTGCAGCGCGAACAGCACCGCGATCAGGCTGGTCAGCAGGAGCCAGCTCATGGCGTGTACCGCCCAACTGCCGAGAACGCTTCCCGCCGCGTTGAATACGAAGTTCCCAGGGTCGGTGGCGGCAGCCTGTGGTGCCGCGCTACCTCCGGATGCGGCGATCAGTGACCACGAGGACACCAGGTACACAATGCCGATGAACGCGATCGCAAGTTTGGTGGCACGCGGCACCGTTCGTCGCGGGTCTTTGGCTTCTTCGCCGAAGATCGCGGTCGCCTCGAATCCGATGAATGAGGTGAACACGAACATGAATCCGATTCCCACCGCGCCACTGAAGATCTCGGTGGGGGAGAAGACGTTCATCGGATACGCGGCAGGCCCCTTGGTCGCGAGCGTTGCCACGTCCACGAGCAACAGCAGCCCGGTCTCCAGCACGAGCAGCACTCCGAGCAGCCGGGCATTGACCTCGACGCCCACGATGCCGATGGCCAGTGCCAGTGCCAGCAGTCCGAAGGAAAAGAACTGCCAGGGAATATTCAGCCCCAACTCGGAGGCGAATATCTCGTTGGCGAAATAACCCACGAGGCCAACGACATAGAGCACGAGGGCGTTGTAGGCCAAGACCGCGACCAGTCCGGCGGCCATCCCCATCCGCCGTCCCAGCCCGAGGCTCACGTAGGCGAAGAACGCTCCCGCGTTCGTCACGTGACGGCTCATCGCGGCATAGCCCACCGCGAAGAGTGCGAGCACCAGGGCCGCGATCAGATAGGTACCGGGGACTCCGATCCCATTGCCCAACCCCACCGCCAGCGGCATTGCGGTGGCCATCGCCGTCAGGGGCGCGGAAGTGGCGACCACCATGAAGACGATGCTGCGCACGCCTATAGCCCCGGCTTTGAGGTGATGTCCGTGGGCTCCGGATCCGGAAACGGGTGGCTCTGCCATGGAGAACTCCATCTTCGTGCTGACGATCAGCGAAGTTTGGTTCTAAGGTAGTGCCATTGTCAATATGGTAAACGGAATTAGTTGACAACTTTTCTTCCTTCGGCCCCGCGGTCGCGGGGCCGGGCGCCGGCCGCTACAGCCGGCGGGTCAGCGCCTCGGCGGCGGCCACCAGGTCGGCGGCCCAGCGCGCGCCGGGTCGCCGGCCCATCCGGTCGATCGGGCCGGACACCGACACCGCCGCGATCACCGTGCCGCTGCGGTCGCGCACCGGGGCGGAGATGCTGGCCACCCCGGGTTCACGCTCGGCAGCGCTTTGCGCCCAGCCACGGCGGCGGACCTCGGCCAGCGTGCGTTCGGTGAACTTCGCGGTCGGCAGCACGGCCTGCTGAGTGGGGCTGTCGCTGTAGGCCAGCAGCACCTTGGCGCCGGAGCCTGCCGTCATCGGCAGCCGAGCCCCGACGGGCACGGTATCGCGAAGCCCCGCAGGCGGTTCCAGTGCGGCGACGCAGATGCGGGAGGTGCCCTCGCGGCGGTAGAGCTGCACGCTCTCGCCGGTGATCTCGCGCAGTCTGGGCAGGACCGCCGCGCCCGCCGCCAGCAGCGGATCGTTGACCTGAGTGGCCAATTCGCTGATGGCCGGTCCGAGTCGCCAGCGTCCCGCGCTGTCGCGGGCCAGCAGCCGGTGTACCTCCAGGCCAGCGGCGAGCCGGTGTGCGGTGGCGCGCGGGAGGCCGGTCCGCTCACAGAGTTCCGCCAGCCCGCACGGTGAATCGGCGATCGAGTGCAGCACGCCCACGGCTTTGTCGAGCACGCCGATGCCGCTATCCTGTCCCATATCGAGATACTAGCGTCCCGAAATGTGAGATATCCAGACTGACGTTCCGGGAATTGAAGAAATGAATTGAGAACCCATGGCTCAGTCCGACCAGCCCAGGACACTGCCCGAGAAGGTGTGGCACGACCACCTCGTCGTCACCGGCGCAGGCAGCGGTGCATCGCGTGAACCCGACCTGATCTACATCGATCTCCATCTCATCCACGAGGTGACCAGCCCACAGGCCTTCGACGGGCTGCGGCTGGCTGGCCGCCCGCTGCGCCGTCCCGATCTCACGATCGCCACCGAGGATCACAACGTGCCGACGGTCGACATCGACAAGCCGATCGCCGACCCGATATCGCGCACTCAGGTCGAGACGTTGCGGCGCAACTGCGCCGAATTCGGTGTGCGGCTGCACCCGATGGGTGACGTCGAACAGGGGATCGTCCACGTGATGGGCCCGCAGCTCGGCTTGACCCAGCCCGGGATGACGATTGTGTGTGGCGACAGCCACACCTCCACCCACGGCGCGTTCGGCGCGATCGCGATGGGCATCGGCACTTCCGAAGTGGAGCATGTGCTTGCCACCCAGACACTTCCGCTGCAGCCGTTCAAGACGATGGCGGTCAACGTCGACGGTGTGCTGCCGCCGGGAGTGAGCGCCAAGGACATCATCCTGGCGGTGATCGCCAAGATCGGCACCGGTGGCGGCCAGGGCTACGTCATCGAATACCGGGGCAGCACCATCGAATCGCTGTCGATGGAGAGCCGGATGACCATCTGCAATATGAGCATCGAGGCCGGCGCCCGCGCAGGATTGGTGGCTCCCGACGAGATCACCTATGAATTCCTGCGCGGCCGTCCGTACGCACCCACGGGCGCGGATTGGGATGCGGCGGTGGCCTCGTGGGAGGCGCTGAAGACCGACGAGGGCGCCGAGTTCGACACCGAGGTCTACATCGACGCGACGACGCTGAGCCCCTTTGTCACATGGGGCACCAACCCCGGCCAGGGGGTTCCGCTGTCCGAGGCGGTGCCCGACCCGGAAATGATGACCAGCGATTCCGAGCGGCAGGCCGCTGAGAAGGCGTTGGCCTACATGGACCTTCGGGCGGGCACTCCGATGCGCGACGTCGCCGTCGACGCGGTGTTCGTCGGGTCGTGCACGAACGGGCGCATCGAGGATCTGCGGGTGGTGGCCGACGTGCTGCGCGGCCGCACGGTCGCCGACGGCGTGCGGATGCTGATCGTGCCGGGGTCGATGCGAGTTCGCGCTCAGGCCGAATCCGAAGGGCTGGGCGAGATCTTCACCGCGGCCGGTGCGGATTGGCGTCAGGCCGGCTGCTCGATGTGCCTGGGAATGAATCCCGATCAGCTGGCACCGGGCGAGCGTTGCGCGTCGACATCCAACCGGAATTTCGAAGGCAGGCAGGGCAAGGGTGGCCGGACACACCTGGTTTCGCCGGCTGTCGCCGCCGCGACCGCGGTGCGCGGAACCCTGTCCTCACCCGCCGATCTCAAAAACTAGACCTGCTGAGGAGATCCACCATGGATGCATTTCACACCCACACCGGCATCGGTGTTCCGTTGCGGCGGTCCAATGTCGACACCGATCAGATCATTCCTGCGGTCTATTTGAAGCGGGTCACCCGAACGGGTTTCGAGGACGGATTGTTCGCCGCGTGGCGCACCGATCCCTCCTTCATCCTCAATCTGAGCCCCTTCGATCGGGGTTCGGTTTTGGTCGCTGGCCCCGACTTCGGCACCGGATCGTCACGCGAGCATGCGGTCTGGGCGCTCATGGACTTCGGATTCCGGGTCGTCATCTCATCCCGGTTCGCCGACATCTTTCGGGGCAACGCGGGCAAGGCCGGACTGTTGGCGGCCGAAGTTGCTCAAGATGATGTCGAACTTCTCTGGAAGCTCATCGAGCAGAATCCCGGCCTGGAAATCACTGTAAATCTTCAAGATCGAAATATCACCGCGGGAACGGCCGTGGTGCCGTTCACGATTGACGATTACACAGCTTGGAGATTGCTGGAAGGCCTCGACGATATAGGCCTTACGCTGCGGAAACTCGCTGAAATTGAAGCGTTCGAGGCGGCCCGCCCGAGCTGGAAGCCCCGCATTTCGCCGGCATCCTGACGGGCGCGGGACGCCGAATTCCCGTCCCCAAAGGGGGGTTCAGGCCCCTCGAATCACCGCCCTAGGGCGGCAACCGGATTGCTGAAATCCTCCTAAGTCATCCCCCAAATTGGGCGTGGCTCTTGGAATTCTGCAGGTCTTGGGTTTACCGTGTTGTGCAGTCGGTCCAAAGTGGACCACTGGCTTCGGAGGAATTGAATGAACAAAGCAGAGCTCATCGACGTACTCACGGAGAAATTGGGCTCAGATCGTCGGCAGGCAACTCTGGCGGTGGAGAACGTTGTTGACACCATTGTGCGCGCGGTGCACAAGGGCGACAGCGTGACCATCACCGGCTTCGGCGTTTTCGAGCAGCGGCGCCGTGCCGCTCGTGTGGCGCGTAATCCGCGCACCGGCGAAACCGTCAAAGTAAAGCCGACTTCCGTTCCCGCTTTCCGTCCTGGCGCTCAATTCAAGGCCGTCGTCTCTGGTGCACAGAAGCTTCCGTCGGAAGGCCCCGCCGTCAAGCGCGGTGCCGTCGCCGGCCCGGTCAAGAAGGCTGCCGTCAAGAAGGCCGTCCGCAAGGCGGTCGTGAAGAAGGCTGCACCGGCTAAGAAGGCCGCGCCGGTCAAGAAGGCCGCGCCGGCTAAGAAGGCGGCTCCGGTCAAGAAGGCCGCGCCTGCTAAGAAGGCGGCTCCGGTCAAGAAGGCCGCGCCTGCCAAGAAGGCTCCGGCCAAGAAGGCTCCGGTCAAGAAGGCCGCGCCGGCTAAGAAGGCGGCACCGGCCAAGAAGGCCGCGCCTGCCAAGAAGGCTGCACCTGCTAAGAAGGCGGCACCGGTCAAGAAGGCCGCGCCTGCCAAGAAGGCTCCGGCCAAGAAGGGCCGTCGCTAAGTTCTATCGTCGAATACGCCGCGGGCTCAACGCCCGCGGCGTATTTGCGTGTCAGGGCCTAGTGGCCAGTGGGCTGCCGATGTAGTCCGCGGCCACGATTCGATCGCCGTCCAACGACAGCACCCACGTGCTGCCCTTGCGGTTACGTGACTTATCCGGCTTCTCGGTGCCCCGCCACCACGCCAGCAGGTAGGGAATCACCTTGCCTTGTGTGCAGATGACGGGCGTCCCGCCGCCGGCCGCGATCTCGGCGATGCGCTTGTGCGCACTATCCGGGTCCGCGGCGTAAGCCTCTTCGGTGAGGTCGGCTTCGACGGTGATCGTCACACCCAGTTCTTGAGCCAGTGGCTCGACGGTTTGAATACAGCGGGCGCGATCGGCGGCATAGATGTCGGTGGCGCCGAACGCCATCAGCTGTCCAACCAGCGACTCGGCTTGTGCGCGACCGTTTTTGTCCAGCGGCCGGCTCCGGTCGTCGCCTTTGTAGCGGGACTTGATGCCCGCGGTACCGTGCCGGACGATCAGGACCGTCGCGGTGTCAGCGGGCTGTGCGGTGAACGCCTTGAGGACTTCCCGGTCGTGGGGGTAGGTGAGGCGCTGCACCGCGTCGTCGACAGAGAGCCACTCCAGCTGGTCGACTTCGGATCCGGGGACGAACTCGCCACCGAGCGCCCGAGCCGCCCAGTAGTGAACGACCTTGGCGCCCTGCGGGACCTGGTAGTGGGTCTGGATCAGCCGCCGGCCCAGCTGTGACCGCTGACCGGTCTCCTCCCAGATCTCGCGCACCGCGGCGACCGGCTCGTTCTCACCGGGATCGACTTTGCCTTTCGGTAAGGACCAATCGTCATAACGGGGCCGATGGATCAGCGCGATGCTCAACTCGCCGGTGTCTGGGTCGGGGCGCCACAATGCCGCACCGGCCGCGAGGATCACCCGCTGGGGTGGCTTCCCCTTCTTTGCCGCCGCCTTCTTTGTCGATTTCGACCTCGAGCTGTCACGTGACGCTCTTCTGGCCACCTCAACTCCCGCAGATCAATTCGGGTCCCAGCCTGGGACCGGACTTGGTGGGTTGCAACCGAGACTGCACTCAGTGCTGCCGGTGACGTTCCATCAGCCACACCTGATGGTCACGGACTTGTCGGCCGTCTTGCGGCGCTGCCGTCCAGTAGCCATCTGGGCCGAGTTCCCAGCACCGCGTCGAGGGATCCATCGCGGACTCGAAGATCTCGTCGAGATAGCCGGTGAGGCGGGGGTCTTTGACCTGAGCCATCACTTCGACGCGGCGATCGAGGTTGCGATGCATCATGTCGGCGCTGCCGATGAAGAACTCGTTGATCGCGTTGAAGTGGAAGATCCGCGAATGCTCCAGGAAGCGGCCGAGAATCGAGCGTACGACGATGTTCTCCGAAAAGCCCTCCGCACCCGGCTTGAGCGCGCAGATGCCGCGGACGACGACTTCGACCCGAACGCCGGCCTGCGACGCCCGGTAGAGCGCATCGATGACCTGTTCGTCGACAAGGGCGTTGGCCTTGAGTCGAATCCGGCCGTTGCCACCGTGTCGGTGCGCGTCGATTTCGCGCTCGACGCGTTCGATGATGCCCTTGCGTACGCCGTGCGGAGCCACCAGCAGATTGCGATAGCTGACCTTGCGTGAATAGCCGGTCAGCGAATTGAACAGGTCGGTCAGGTCCGCGCCGATATCGGGAGCCGCGGTGATCAAGCCGACGTCTTCATACAGCCGGGCAGTTTTGGGGTTGTAATTGCCGGTGCCGATATGGCAGTAGCGCCGAATGGTCGAACCTTCTCGGCGCACCACCAGGCAGGTCTTGCAGTGCGTCTTCAGCCCGATCAACCCATAGACGACATGCACGCCGGCATCTTCCAGTGTGCGGGCCCATTTGATATTGGCCTGTTCGTCAAAGCGGGCCTTCAATTCGACGAGGGCGACTACCTGCTTGCCGGCCTGGGCCGCGTCGATGAGCGCGTTGACGATCGGGGAGTCACCGGACGTTCGGTACAGCGTCTGCTTGATAGCCAACACATTCGGGTCGGCGGCAGCCTGCTCGATGAAGCGCTGCACACTCGTCGAGAACGAATCGTAGGGATGGTGCACGAGCACGTCACCATCGCGCAGCGTCGAGAAAATGCTCTTCGGTGTCTCGCGCTCGGCGAATGCCGGGTGGGTGGCCGGCACGAACGGGCGGTCTTTGAGTGCCGGACGGTCGACGCCGTAGATCTGCCACAGCGACGAAAGGTCAATCAGCCCCGGCACCTGCACCACGTCGCCGGGGTGGACATCGAGCTCACGCAAGAGGAGTTCGAGCATGTGTTCGGTCATATCGTCGGCAACCTCGAGGCGCACCGGCGATCCGAAGCGGCGCCGTGCCAGTTCACGTTCCAGCGCCTGGAGCAGGTCTTCGTCGCGGTCTTCCTCGACCTGCATATCCGCGTTGCGGGTGATGCGGAAGACATGGTGCTCGACAATTTCCATGCCGGGGAACAACACCGGCAGGAATGCGGCGATGAGTTCCTCAGTGGGCAGGAACCGGACGACGTCGCTGTCCCCGTTGGTTCCCTTGAGTTCGACGAAGCGGTCGACGTTGTCGGGGACCTTGATTCGGGCGAAGTGCTCGCCGCCGTCGTCGGGCGACTTCACCGTGATCGCCAGGTTCAGGCTCAGACCACTGACGAACGGGAACGGGTGGGCAGGGTCGACGGCGAGCGGGGTGAGGACCGGGAACACCTGCTCGTGGAAGTACGTCGAGAGCTCGCTGCGCTCAGCGTCGGTGAGTTCGGCCCACGTGACGATGCGGATGCCTTCCTCGGCCAGCGCGGGACGCACCGACTCGATGAAGACCTCGGCTTGACGCAACGAGATCTGCCGGGTGCGCTCGCCGATGCGGCGCAGCTGTTCGCGCGGGGAAAGCCCGTCGGCCGAACGCACCGAGAGTCCCATTTCGTCGCGACGTTTCAGCCCGGCCACCCGGACCATGTAGAACTCGTCGAGATTGGAGGCGAAGATCGCCAGGAACTTGGCCCGCTCCAGCAGAGCGAGCGAGGTGTCGGCCGCCAGGGCCAGCACCCGGGCATTGAAATCCAGCCAGCTCAATTCGCGATTGAGGTACCGATTCTCGGGGAGCTCATTGTCGACCGCGGGGTCCGTGGCCGCAGGTGGGGCCTCCGGCGCCTCACCGGGCTGCCAATTGTCTTCCGTGGATCGGGCATCGGTGTCGGTCTCGGTCACAGTTCCGATCATCCCTCATCGACAGGGTGCTTGGACCTCGGCAGCCGAAAGTCGAAGGCCGTTCAGATGTTGTTAACCGTCATTGATGCGCGATTGCCCTGGTGGTCGCCGCCCCGACACCGAGAAGCTGTGCTGATTGCAGGTCGTCGACGGTGTCGATATCGCAGCGCAGGCCGGGCCAGGCGCCGGTCAGCTCCACCGCCCCGGAGTCGCGGTGCCGGCGGGCCGAGTCATTGCCGAGCAGTGGATCCAGCGCAGTGCCGAACGCGAACAGTGCCGCGGTGCCGCTGCCGTGGCGGTCGGCCACGAAGCTACGCCGATATGACCGGGCTTGCGCCAGCGCCTCGGTCAGCTCGTCGGTCTGCAGAGCTGGTAGATCACCTTGCAGCACAACAGTATTGACAGTCTGGTTGGAGACGGTGGACCAGGCGAACCGGACCGCGGCGTTCAGCGGGTCGGGATCGGTTGGTGGTGTGGTGTCTCTCAACACAGCCGCGCCGAGTTCACGTGCGGTCGCCGATGCGGTGTCGTCGGGGGTCACGACCGTAATCGATTGGACGGCGCTGACCGCACGGGCCGCGGTGATGGTGTCGATCAGCATCGCGAGGACGACCTGTTCGCGGGTGCCCGCCTCGAAGACCGGACTCAGTCTGGTTTTGGCGGCCACGAGGCGCTTGACCGCGATGATCACACCGACATCGGCTGGGCCGCTCATAGTCACCATCCTTCCAGCGTCGTCCGGGGCCGCTGCATTCCTGTCGGCGAGCAGTCGCAACGGTGTGGGCTACGTTAATGACCATGACCAGCACGGTGGGAACCGCGGCGGTGATGGGCGCCGGCGCCTGGGGAACCGCATTGGCCAAGGTGCTGGCCGACGCCGGTTCCGAGGTCCGGCTATGGGCGCGCCGCGCCGAGGTGGCCGATGAGATCAACGCCACACACATCAACGCTCCTTATCTACCGGGCATCACCCTGCCGGGTGCGATCCGCGCCACCACCGATGCCGCCGAGGCGCTCGACGGACTGACCACCGTGCTGCTCGCCGTGCCGTCCCAGACCTTGCGCACCAATCTCGACCGATGGCGTGGCCTGATCGCCGACGGCGCCACCCTGGTCAGCCTCGCCAAGGGCATCGAGCTCGGCAGCCTGATGCGGATGAGTCAGGTGATCGCGCAGGTCACCGCCGTCGACCCCAGCCAGGTGGCTGTCGTCTCCGGTCCCAACCTGGCCGACGAAATCGCCGACGAGCAACCGGCCGCAACCGTGGTGGCCTGCACCGATTCCGGTCGCGCGGTCGCACTGCAGCGCGCATTGAGCACCGGATACTTCCGGCCCTACACCAACGCCGACGTCATCGGCACCGAGATCGGCGGGGCCTGCAAGAACGTCATCGCGCTGGCCTGCGGTATGGCGGCGGGAGTGGGGCTGGGGGAGAACACCGCGGCCGCGATCATCACCCGGGGGCTGGCCGAGATCATGCGGTTGGGAATCGCGGTGGGCGCCAAGTCGGCGACCTTGGCCGGTCTTGCCGGCGTGGGCGATCTGGTCGCCACCTGCACGTCGAGCCATTCGCGCAATCGCAGCTTCGGCGAACGGCTCGGCCAGGGCGGGACCATGGAGGCGGCCCAACTGGCCGCCGGCGGCCACGTCGCCGAAGGCGTCGCATCGTGTGAGTCCATCCTGGCCCTGGCGTCCAGCTATGACGTCGAGATGCCACTCACCGATGCGGTCCACCGGGTATGCCATAAGGGTTTGTTGGTCGACCAGGCAGTGGCGCTGCTGCTGGGCCGCAGCACCAAACCGGAGTGACCGGGCGCCGGAGTGATCAAACAATGAGCGATCGTTACGGCGATTCCACCCGCGCTGTCAAAGCGGTGAGCTCCCAGCCGATTCCGGGTGATCCGGTCGGACCGGGCCCAGTGCTGGCGTCGGCGTTCCATCTTTCCGACGACGAGGGCACTGAGGCCAACACGTATGGCCGCGGCTCCAACCCGACCTGGCGCCAGCTCGAGTCGGCACTGGCCCAGCTGGAAGGTGCCACCGCCGCGCTGACCTTCGGATCGGGGATGGCCGCCATCACCGCGGCGCTACGAGTGACGGCCAAACCTGGTTCGGTGCTGGTTGTTCCGGCTGACGGTTACTACCAGGTTCGCCGCTATGCCACCGAAAGCCTTGCCCCGCTTGGGGTCACGGTTCGCGGGGCGACCGCCGAGCAGATCTACCTGGCCGCGCAGGACGCGGATGTGGTGCTGGCCGAAACCCCGGCGAACCCCGCGCTGGACGTGGTGGATCTGCACCGGCTGGCGCAGATCTGCCGCCGCCGGGGGGCACGGCTGCTGGTCGACAACACCACCGCAACCCCACTGGGACAACAGCCCCTGTCGCTGGGCGCCGATCTCGTGGTGGCCAGCGCCACCAAGGCGCTGTCCGGTCACAGTGACGTGCTGGCGGGTTACGCCGCGGGCAGCCACCCCGAACTGATGGCCGCGTTGGAGCGCGAGCGGTTGCTCTCCGGTGCGATCCTCGGTTCGTTCGAAGCATGGCTGGTGTTGCGCAGCCTCGGCAGCGTCGGACTGCGCTTCGAGCGCCAGTGTCAGAACGCGCTGGCGCTCGCGACTGCCGTGGCGCGCCACCCGAGCGTCCGGTCGGTGCGATACCCGGGGCTGCCCGACGATCCGTCCTACCCGGCGGCCGCCGCCCAGATGCGCCGCTTCGGCGGACTGGTGTCCCTCGAACTCGCCGACGCGGCCGCGGTGCATGCCCTGGTGCGCCGCAGTGAGCTGCTGGTCGCCTCGACTAGCTTCGGCGGTATCCACACCTCGGTGGACCGCCGCGCCCGCTGGGGCGATCCGGTGGCGGACGGGTTTGCCCGGATCTCAGCCGGTATCGAGGACACCGATGATCTCCTCGCCGACGTCCTGGCTGCCCTCGATGCCTGAAATTGCTGTTCACGGCGTCGGATCGTGCCGATAACACCCGGGCTGTAGCCTCTCTAGGTTGTGACTTCCCGCCTGCCGTCGGACCGGCCCCGGATCCGCGTCGCTGTCATCTATGGGGGCCGCAGCTCCGAGCACGCGATTTCCTGTGTGTCGGCGGGCAGCATCCTGCGGAATCTCGACCCGGAGCGTTTCGAGGTCGTCGCCGTCGGCATCACCCCGCAGGGCTCGTGGGTGCTGACCGACGGCAGTCCAGAGACCCTGGCCATCGCCGACCGGCAACTGCCCGAGGTCACCGGCGAGTCGGGCACCGCGCTGGCGTTGGCGGCCGATCCGCTGCGCCGCGGGGAGCTGGTGTCGCTCGGGCAGACTCCCGGTCAGATGCTGACGGCGGTCGACGTGGTCTTCCCCGTTCTGCACGGTCCCTACGGTGAAGACGGCACAATCCAGGGCCTGTTGGAATTGGCGGGGGTGCCCTACGTGGGCGCCGGGGTGTTCGCCAGCGCCGCGGGCATGGACAAGGAATTCACCAAGAAGCTACTGGCCGCCGCCGGGCTGCCGATCGGCGATCACGTTGTGTTGCGCGCACAGCAGAATGCGTTGACGCTGGACGAGATTGAGCGACTGGGCTTTCCGATGTTCGTCAAACCGGCGCGCGGTGGATCGTCGATCGGGGTGAGTCGGGTCGCCAACGCTGACGAGCTCGCTGCTGCGATCGCCGATGCCCGCCGCCACGATCCGAAAGTGATCATCGAGGCCGCTATCCCGGGCCGCGAGCTCGAATGCGGAGTGCTCGAATTCCCGGACGGCTCAGTGCAAGCCAGCGCCATCGGTGAGATCCGGGTGGCTCCAGTCTTGGGCCGCGATGACGGCTTCTATGACTTCGCCACCAAATACCTTGACGACGGCGCCGAACTCGACGTGCCGGCCAAGGTCGACGACGACGTCGCAGAAGAATTGCAGCGCTTGGCGATTCAGACGTTCAAGGCGCTGGACTGCCAGGGCCTGGCCCGGGTGGACTTCTTCCTCACCGACGACGGCCCGGTGGTCAACGAGATCAACACCATGCCCGGCTTCACGACGATCTCGATGTACCCCCGGATGTGGGCCGCCAGCGGCATCGACTACCCGACGCTGGTGAGCACCATGGTCGAGACCGCCCTGGCCCGCGGAACCGGGCTGCGCTGACTCAGCGCGCCGGGTTCGGATCGATCGCAACCGCAGGCATGGTGCGCGCGATCACATCCGACAACGTCTGGATAGGAGTCGGACCGGACTGCGTCGGCAGCGTCAGCGCCACGTAGACCGGGCGGTCCACGGCGACCCAGGTGCTGTGGTCGATGTCGGGATCGTCGAGCCGGAACCATTGCACGGCATCGACCATCTGGATGGGGGAGCCGACCACGAATTCGGCCGGCCGGTCGATCCCGCACCGCATGACGACGGGAAAGTTGTCCGCCTCGCCCCGCCAGGCCGCCGCTCCCGGCGGCACCGGATTTGCCGCGGCCACCCGGTGGAATTCGCCGAGGTTGACCGGCAGCGCTTCGAGCAGGGCTTTACACGTCGAGGAATCGGCTTTGGGCGCCGGCACCGACGCGATGACCACCGGCTGGACCGGGGCCTGGCGGGTGGCCGCGACACCGAGGACGGTGCCAATCGAGACGACCCCCACCACCACGCCCGCGATCAGCAGGGCGCGGGGCGGAGCGTCCCGCGTGGTCTCTTGGGTGGAGACGGGGGCAGGTTCAGTCGGCATCGGCGATGGGGCAGGTGAGGGTCCGGGTGATCCCGGTGATCTGCTGGATGCTGGGCACGATGGTGGCGGCGAGGTCGTCTTCGCTGGCGGAGCCGATTCGCACCACCACGTCGTACGGTCCGGTCACGTACTCCGACGACAGCACTCCTGGCAGCGCGGCCACCTGCTTGGCGACGACCTCGGCGCGGCCGACCTCGGTCTGGATCAGCATGTAGGCCTCCACCACCCGTCGCCTCCTCGTCTCGATGTTCGCCGGTATGCGGTGCCGCCCTAGACTGACGGGTCCATAGGCCGGCAGGGAAAACGTACCGCAGGTTGCCGCACCGATCAGCGTGTGCGACAGGAGGGGAGGCGCACGGTGGCCGACTCCGGCGGACCCACCTTGCACGAGCTGGGCGAGTTTCCCATGATCGACCGGCTGGTGTCGGGTCGACGTCAGCCCGCCGGGGTCAGCGTCGGGCCCGGTGACGATGCGGCCGTACTGAGCACGCCAGACGGGCGGACCGTCGTCACCACCGACATGCTGGTGGAAGGGCGCCACTTTCGACTGGATTGGTCGGCGCCCCGTGACGTCGGCCGAAAGGCCATCGCGCAGAATGCCGCCGACATCGAGTCGATGGGCGCGCGGTGCAGCGCATTCGTCGTCGGGTTCGGTGCGCCGCCGGATACCGCTGCGGCACAGGTGCAGGAGCTGGCCGACGGAATGTGGCAGGAAGTCGCGGGATTGGGCGCCGGGATCGTCGGCGGCGATCTGGTGGCTAGTCCGCAGTGGGTGGTGTCGGTGACCGCGCTGGGTGATCTCGGCGGCCGCGCCCCGGTGTTGCGCAGCGGCGCACGCGCCGGATCGGTGGTGGCCGTTGCCGGTGAGCTCGGCCGATCCGCGGCCGGATATCTGCTGTGGCACAAGGGGATCGAAGGGTTCGACGATCTGCGCCGGTGGCACCTGGTACCGCGGCCCCCGTACGGGCAGGGGATCGTGGCCGCGCAGGCGGGCGCGCAGGCCATGACCGATGTCTCCGACGGGTTGCTCGCCGACCTGCGGCATATCGCCGACGGCTCTGGGGTGAGGATCGATCTCGCCGCCGAGGCGCTGCGGCCCGATGCGGACGCGGTCAGCGCCGCGGCCGCGGCGGCCGGCGTCGACCCGTTGGCGCTGGTGCTCTCCGGTGGTGAAGATCACGCGCTCGTCGCATGCTTCCCCGGTGCCGTGCCCGCGGGTTGGCGGGTGATCGGCACGGTGGCCGACGGTGCACCCGAGGTTCGGGTGGACGGGCAGCCCTGGACCGGCTCGGCGGGTTGGCAGTCCTTCGACTGAGCTCACCCGTTAGGTTGACGTGCGTGACTTCCACCGCGCGGCCGCTGACCGAACTCATCGATGAGGGTTGGGCGCAGGCACTGGCTCCGGTCAGCGAGCAGGTCTCGCAGATGGGGCAGTTCCTGCGTGCTGAGATCGCCGCCGGCCGACGCTACCTGCCGGCCGGGCCGAACGTGCTGCGCGCCTTCACCTTCCCGTTCACCGAGGTGCGGGTGCTGATCGTCGGCCAGGACCCGTACCCGACGCCGGGGCATGCGGTGGGCCTGAGTTTCTCGGTGGCCCCCGACGTGCGGCCGTTACCGCGCAGCTTGTCCAACATCTTCAGCGAATACACCGCCGATCTCGGCTACCCGGCGCCGTCCAACGGTGACCTCACGCCGTGGTCGCAGCGCGGCGTCATGCTGCTGAACAGGGTGCTGACCGTCGCGCCGGGCACCCCGGCGTCGCACCGGGGAAAGGGCTGGGAAGCGGTCACCGAATGCGCCATCCGGGCACTGGTCGCCCGCGATCAGCCGATGGTGGCGATCCTGTGGGGGCGCGATGCGTCGACACTCAAGCCGATGCTGGGGGGCGGCGCCTCAGGGGTTGACGGCAGCCGCTGTATGGCGATCGAATCACCGCATCCGTCGCCGTTGTCGGCGTCGCGGGGATTCTTCGGCTCGCGACCATTCAGCCGGGCCAACGAACTGTTGACCGGGATGGGTGCTGAGCCGATTGACTGGCGGCTGCCCTAACCAACGCCGAGATCGACGTTGTGGCGGGGTTGTCTCGATCTTTGCCGCCCAAACGTCGGTTTGGGCGGACGAAAGAAAGAAGTTAGCCGCGGGTGACCTTGCCGGCCTTCAGGCAGGACGTGCAGACGTTGATGCGCTGCTTGTTGCCGCCGGGACGGCTCACGGCGTGCACGGTCTGGATGTTCGGGTTCCAGCGACGGCTGGTCCGGCGATGGGAATGCGACACCGACTTGCCGAAGCCGGGGCCCTTTCCGCAGACGTCGCACACGGCAGCCATGTAGAACTCCTCTATCGAACGTGTTCCTGGGGGCCAACGACCGAAACGGGTGACCCGACAACCTGACCAGGATAGCCGTCCGGTGAACCGAACGCCAAAATGGTCCGCCACCCTGACTTCTCTCGACCGCGCAAGCGTCCCTGACCTGCGGTGATCGTAACATCACGCAGTTGTGACTGCCGCTGCCATCGAACTGTCGGGTGGACTGGTTAGGCTGGCGCGACGGAGCCGTGGGGTGTGTCAGGGATCGCGAGGAGGTGCCGATGCCGGACCGGCGGCTGGACGCATCGGCCCTGCGTGATTGGGCTCACACCGCCGTCGGCGATCTGATCGCTCACACCGACGAGATCAACCGGCTCAACGTGTTCCCGGTGGCCGACGCCGACACCGGCACGAACCTGCTCTTCACCATGCGCGCGGCGCTGGACGCGGCGAAATCGGTGGAGGGTTCCGGTGACGTCGCCCTGATGGCGGCCGCCCTGTCCGAAGGTGCCCTGCACGGCGCCCGCGGAAACTCCGGAGTGATCCTGTCGCAGATCCTGCGCGGGCTGGCCGACGTGACGGCATCAGCGGCCGACGACACCGGCGGATCCCTCGCCGATATCGATGCGGTTCTGCTCGGGGCTGCGCTGCGGCACGCCGTCGGGCTGGTGGTGTCGTCGATGGGCGGTCAGCTGGTGGCCGGCACCATCGTGTCGGTACTGCAGGCGGTCGCCGAAGCGATCCAGCACTGCGCCGCCGACGGCGCGGAACTGGCCGAGGCGCTGGCCGCCGCCGGCGAGGCGGGAGTCGCGGCACTGGATCGCACACCCGATCAGCTCGACGCGCTGGCCGAGGCGGGTGTGGTCGATGCCGGCGGGCGCGGATTCCTGGTTCTCATCGATGCACTGACCGCCACCGTCACCGGCCATGCGCCCCACCGTGATGCCTACGAGCCGGGGCCGCCGCGGCTGGAGCATGGTCACCGCCGCACCCAGTCCCAATGCCCGCCGCAATTCGAGGTGATGTATCTGCTCGCGGGCTGTGACGCCGGCGCGCTGGATCCGTTGCGTACCCGGTTGGAGCAACTCGGCGATTCGGTGGCGATCGCCGCCTCAGCGGATGCGGATCGCCACTCGATACACGTTCACACCGACGACGCCGGCGCCGCGGTGGAAGCCGGGCTGGCTGCCGGTGTGGTGAGCCACATTCAGATCTCGGTGTTGAGTGCCGGCCCGGCCCGGGTCTCGCCGGGCAGTTGGAGTCGCGAACGGGCGGTGCTGGCCGTCGTCGACGGCGACGGCGCCGCAGAGCTTTTCGAGCAGGAGGGTGCCTGCGTGCTGCGTCCGGAGGCCGCGCTGGCCGACCCGGCCAACGGCATCACTGCCCGAGAACTCGTGCGCGCGCTCGTCGACACCGGCGCCGCCCAGGTGATGGTGCTGCCCAACGGTTACGTAGCGGCCGAGGAGCTGGTCTCCGGCTGCACAGCCGGAATCGGTTGGGGTATCGACGTTGTCGCGCTGCCTACCGGATCCATGGTGCAGGGGCTGGCCGCACTCGCCGTGCACGACCCGAGCCGCCACGCCGTAGACGACGGTTTCTCGATGGCCAAGGCGGCGGCCGCGGCACGGCACGGTTCGGTGCGCACCGCCACCGAGCAGGCACTGACATGGGCCGGTACCTGCCAACCGGGTGACGGCCTTGGCATCGCCGGCGACGAGGTGCTGGTGGTTGCCGGCGATGTCACCGGTGCGGCCACCGGATTGATCGACTTGCTGCTGGTTGCCGGTGGTGAGTTGGTGACCGTGCTGATCGGCGACGGCACCGATCCCGCCGTTGCCGCCGCATTGGCCGATCACATCCACCGCCGTCATCCCGGTATCGAGTTCGCCACCTATTCCACCGGGCACCGCGGCGACGCACTGCTGATCGGGGTGGAGTGATGGTCGGCCTCAGCGACCGGCTCGACGGTGTCGTGGGTGGCAAGGCTGCTGGTCTGCTCGACGACGTGTTCGGTATCCGCACCGTCGATGACCTGCTGCGGCACTATCCCCGCAAATACATCCACGGGATGTCGGTGTGGGGCGAAGACGAGGTGCCGCCGGAGGAGGGTGAGCACATCACTCTGGTCGGCGAGATCGAGAAGGCCGAAGTCCGGTGGACCAACCGCCAGCCGAAGCGCGAATACTTGGTGATCACGCTGGGCAAGGGACGGCGCAAGGTCACCGCGACATTCTTCAACGCCAAGTACCTCAAGAAGGAGTTGGTCGAGGGCGTCCGGCTGATGCTGTCCGGGGAGGTCGGTTTCTTCAAGGGCAATATGCAGCTGACCCATCCCGACTTCCTGGTGCTGGAGTCGCCGAAGGGGCGGGTGTTCGGCAGCAAATCGCTCAAGACGATCGCCGACACCTCGACGTCGCCGAGCGGTGAGCTGGCGATGTCGGCGTTCGAACGCGACTTCTTCCCGATCTATCCGGCCAGTTCGAAGCTGCAGAGCTGGGATATCTACGCGTGCGTGCAGCAGGTGCTGGCGGTGCTCGACCCGATCGCCGATCCGCTGCCGAAAGCGATTGTGGCGCAACGTGGTCTGATAGCCGAGGGCACCGCTCTGCGGGACATTCACGTCGCCGAAAGGGAGCCCGAACGGGAGGCTGCCCGCGAGCGGCTCAGGTTCGACGAAGCCGTCGGGATGCAGTGGGCGCTGGCCCAGCGGCGGCACGGCGAACTCGGCGAATCCGGCCCACCCGCACCGCACCGCGACGACGGGTTGGCCGCCGCCATGATGGGGCGGTTGCCGTTCGAGCTGACCGCGGGACAGCGTGAGGTGCTCGGCGTTGTCAGCGCTGAATTGGCCACAACGAAGCCGATGAATCGGCTGTTGCAGGGCGAGGTCGGGTCTGGCAAGACGATCGTGTCGGTGCTGGCCATGCTGCAGATGGTCGATGCCGGCTACCAGTGCGCGCTGCTGGCCCCGACGGAAGTCCTTGCCGCCCAACATGCCCAGTCGATCCGCAGTGTCCTCGGGCCGCTGGCGATGGCCGGCCAGCTCGGCGGTGAGGACGGTGCCACCCGGGTGGCGTTGCTGACGGGTTCGATGTCGGCCGCGCAGAAGCGCCAGGTGCGCGACGAGGTTGCCGCGGGGGAGGCGGGCATCGTGATCGGTACCCACGCGCTGCTCCAGGAGGCGGTGGAGTTCCAGCGATTGGGTTTCGTCGTCGTCGACGAACAGCACCGGTTCGGAGTGGAGCAGCGAGACCGGTTGCGAGCCAAGGCACCTGACGGTTTGACGCCGCACCTGCTGGTGATGACGGCGACGCCGATCCCGCGCACCGTGGCCTTGACGGTGTACGGCGACCTGGAAACCTCGACGATGCGCGAACTTCCGCGCGGGCGCCAGCCGATCACCACCAACACGATCTTCATCAGGGACAAGCCGCAATGGTTGGCCCGGGCATGGCAACGGATCATCGAGGAGATCGGCGAGGGCAGACAGGCCTACGTCGTCGCGTCCCGCATCGACGAGGACGACAAAACCGCTACCGCAACTGATGGTCCGCCTGCGGAGACCGTGCTGACGTTGTTCAAGAACCTGGGCCAGGGGCCGCTGGCCGGGCTGCGGCTGGGCCTGATGCACGGCCGGCTGCCCGCCGACGAGAAGGATGCGGTGATGGCCGCGTTCCGGGCCGGGGACATCGATGTCCTGGTGTGCACCACCGTGATCGAGGTGGGTGTGGACGTTCCGAACGCGACGGTGATGGTGGTGATGGACGCCGACAGGTTCGGCATCAGCCAGCTGCACCAGCTGCGCGGGCGGATCGGGCGCGGCTCGCACGCCAGCTTGTGCCTGCTGGCGACGAAACTTCCGGAAGGGTCGAAAGCGGGCGAACGGTTGACCGCGGTGGCGGGCACTCTGGACGGGTTTGCCCTCGCCGATCTGGATCTGCAGGAGCGCCGCGAGGGTGATGTGTTGGGGCTCAACCAGTCCGGTCGACCGATTACGCTGCGCTTCCTGTCACTGGCCGAGCACCTCGAGGTCATCGTGGATGCGCGGGAAGTGGCTCAGGCGATGTATGCCCGTGATCCCGACAACCGGGGGATGACGATACTTGCCGGGCAGTTCACCGGCGGTGACCGCATCGACTACCTGGACAAGGCATGAGGCGCCGCCCGCTCATCTGGCTGTCGGTGATCGCGGCGCTATCGGTGGTCGTCGCCGTGCAGGTGATGTCCTCGACCAGCGAACCGGATCGGATGCTCGCGCGCGCCGACGTGCCGACCGTGGCGCCGGGAACCGATGTGCTGGACGGCATCGTGATCGTCCCGCAACGGGTGCGGGGATACGACTACCGCCGCGATGCGTTCGGCGACGCCTGGGATGACAACAATTCCGCCCCGGGTGGGCACAACGGCTGCGACACCCGCAACGACATCCTCGACCGCGATCTCGTCGACAAGACCTACGTCTCGATCAAGCGCTGCCCGCAGGCGATCGCCACCGGTGTACTGCACGATCCGTATACCAGTGCCACGGTTCCGTTCGCCCGGGGTGCGCAAGTCGGGGCGGCAGTGCAGATCGACCACCTGGTGCCGCTGGCCTACGCGTGGGACATGGGGGCGCGAGATTGGCCGGACGCCATGCGGATTCGCTTCGCGAACGATCCGGCCAACCTGTTGGCGGTGGCAGGGCAGGTCAACCAGGACAAGGGGGATCAGCCGCCGGGTGCCTGGATGCCGCCCAATCATGCGTTCTGGTGCCAGTACGCGGTGCAGTTCGCCGCAGTGCTGCGCGGCTACTCGCTGCCGGTCGACCAGGCCTCGGCCGATGAGCTGCGCGAGGCCGCGGCCAGCTGTCCCAAGGGTTGATCGTCTGGAACCGGGTGCGTCGCCGCAGGTCAAAAATCCGCACGATTCGTAGTATTCAAGCCCACACCCGCTAAATGCGCATGTTGGGTGCGGAATAACCTACCGTCGCATTCATGCAGCTCACCCGGTTCACCGACCTGGGGCTGCGGGCCATGATGCTGCTGGCCACCGGCCAGGCTCGCCAGCAGCGGGTCACCACTAAAACGGTCGCTGCCGCGGCGGGTGCGTCGGAGAACCACGTCGCCAAGGCGGTCTCACGATTGACCGAGATGGGGCTGGTGTATGCCAGGCGCGGCCGGGCGGGCGGACTCGAACTCACCGACACCGGCCGGGAGGTGTCGCTGGGCTGGCTGGTGCGCCAGCTCGAAGGCGATCGCGAGGTCGTCGATTGCACGGGGCAGTCGGCCTGCCCATTGATCGCGGCCTGCCGGTTGCGCCGGGTGCTGGCCGACGCCAAAGAGGCGTTCTACGCCGAACTCGACCGCTACACCATCACCGATCTTGTCGGCAGCAGATCGCTGCCGGTCGTTCTGCAACTCACAACTGAAAGGAATCACCGATGACCACCACCGCAACGCAAGCGTCCCGCGGGCAGGAACTGGAGCCGGGCCACGCCGAGATCATCAGGGCGACACTGCCGCTCGTCGGTGCACATGTGGACGAGATCACGGTGAATTTCTACAGCCGGATGTTCGGTCGTCATCCTGAACTGCTGCGCACGTTGTTCAACCGCGGCAACCAGGCGCAGGGAGCGCAGCAGCGTGCCCTGGCCGCGTCGATCGCGACCTTCGCCACCCACCTGGTGACTCCAGACCTGCCGCACCCGAGCGAACTGCTCTCGCGCATCGGCCACAAGCATGCGTCGCTCGGCGTTACCGCTGAGCAGTACCCGATCGTGCACGAGCATCTGTTCGCCGCGATCGTCGAGGTGCTGGGCGCCGACACGGTGACCGCGGACGTCGCCGCAGCATGGGACCGGGTGTACTGGATCATGGCCGACACCTTGATCGCGATGGAGCATGATCTCTACCGCGGCGCCGGCGTCGACGACGGGGATGTCTACCGCCGGCTGCGGGTCACGGCCAGGGAAGACGATCCGTCCGGCACCGTGCTGCTGACGGTCGGCGCTGATGGGATCTCCAACAGGTCTGCCGCGCAATATGTTTCGGTTGGTGTCACGTTGCCCGACGGTGCGCGCCAGCTACGCCAATACAGTCTGGTGAATGCGCCGGGTGCGACCGAACTGACCTTCGCGGTCAAGCCGGTGGACTCCGACGGGCAGCACCCGGCCGGCGAGGTGTCCAGCTGGATCCGTGCATGCGTCCGGGTGGGCGATCTGCTTGACGTCACCGTGCCGTTCGGTGACCTGCCGCAACCCCGCAGCGGGGCGCCGGTGGTCCTGATCTCCGCCGGTATCGGTATCACGCCGATGGTCGGGATCCTGGAATACCTTGTCGCGCAGGCATGTGCCGCGCCGGTGCAGGTGTTGCACGCCGACCGCAGCAGCCAGACGCATCCGCTGCGCAAGCGGCACCAGGAGCTGGTCGACATCCTGCCCGGCGCACGCATGCAGCTGTGGTACGCCGAAGACGTCGACGGCGACAGCGCCGAGGTGCACGAGGGACTGATGGACCTCGGAGGTGTCGAGATCGCGGATGACGCTGAGATCTACCTCTGCGGCAACGCCGGATTCGTGCAGGCGGTGCGCTCTCAGCTGACCGGCCGCGGAATCGCGGCGGGCCGCGTGCACTGCGAGCTGTTCAGCCCGAACGACTGGCTGCTCGACTAAGAGTTGCGGCGTCGACGGCGGGAACCCTAAGTGCCGGTGTAAGTTTCCGGGTTCGGCCGGAATCGGGTTCCGTCGTCGAGCCCACTGAGAGTCTCCATCTCGGCGGGCGTGAGTTCGAAGTCGAACACATCGGCGTTCTCGGCGATCCGCGCCGGATTAGCCGAGCGGGGGATGACGACGTTGCCCAGTTGCAGGCTCCAGCGGATCAGCACCTGGGCGGGCGACTTACCGTGTGCGGCGGCCACTCCAGCGACTGCAGGGAGCTCCAGTAGCTTGCCCACACCCAGCGGGCTGTAGGCCTCGGTGACGATCGAGTGCTCGGCATGCACCGCGCGCAACTCGGCCTGATTGAGGAGCGGGTGCAGTTCGATCTGATTGACCGCAGGCGGGAAGAAGCTCAGGTCGATGATGTTCGATAGATGCTCGGGAGTGAAGTTCGAGACGCCTATCGACTTGATGAGGCCGTCCTGGCGGGAGCGCATGATGCCGCCCCAGGCGTCGATGTACTTGCCGTTTTGCTCGGCGGGCCAGTGGATCAGGTAGAGGTCCACGTAATCCAGGCCGAGTCGCTCGAGGCTGGCCTTGATGGCGTCCTGGGCGGCCTGGAAACCCTGATCTTCGGTGGCGAGCTTGGTGGTGATGAACAGCTCGTCGCGGGGGATGCCTGAGGCGGCGATAGCGCGGCCGACGACTTCCTCGTTGCCGTACGCCGCGGCGGTGTCGATCATCCGATAACCGGCCTCCAGCGCGCTGGCCACCGCGTTCTCAGTCTCCTCGGCGGACAACTCGGCGACGCCGAGGCCCAGCGCCGGGATGGTGTTGTCGTCGTTGAGCGTGACGGTGGGGATCGGGGCCGCCGGTGTCATGTCACCTGCCTGTGGAATAGGAGTGTGTCCAGGTCGGTACCCGGGCATGATCGGTTGTCGAGTCACCGACTTCGGGATGACGATAGTACGCACAGCGATAAGTCAGCTGAGCAGGCCCGGCTCGCCGTCACGATCCGGCACCGAAATTTGCGGGTTCGTCAGCGACGCCGCAGGCCGGAGGCTGACAGACCGCTGCCAGCGCGGGTCCCGTACGCTGCGGCGATGCCGACCACACACCAGAAGTGAGGGGACCAGGCATGACAGGAATCCGGTTTTCCCGACGTGCGCTGGCGGTCAGCAGCCGCGCGGGAGTCAAGCTCATCCCGCGGCTGCCGAATGGCCTCAAGCGGCTGATCTCGGGCGGCCGGGCGATCAGCATCGACGGAAACACCCTCGATCCCTCGATCCAGGCGATGCTTGTCGCGCAGCGGGCGATCGGTATGAGCAGCCTGGCGGTACCCGGTAATCCGATCGCCACCCGCCGGCAGAACCGGGAAGCCACCGCCAGCCTCGATGAGCCCGATGTCCACGCCGCTCAGATCGAGCCCATCACCATCCCCGGACCGGGCGGGACCATCCCCGCCCGTCATTACCGTCCGGCTGACGAGGACGCACCGCTGCTGGTCTTCTTCCACGGGGGCGGATTCGTCTTCGGCGACCTGGACACCCACGACTCGGCGTGCCGGCTGATCTGCCGCGATGCCGGGGTGCACGTGCTGGCCGTCGACTACCGACTGGCACCCGAACACAAAGCGCCTGCCGCTTCCGATGATGCCTATGCTGCCTATCTCTGGGCCCGCGAACACGCCGCCGAGCTGGGCGCCGACCCCAATCGCGTCGCGGTCGGCGGTGACAGCGCCGGGGGGTGCCTGGCGGCTGTGGTGACCCGGCTGGCACGCGACGCCGGTGTAACTCAGCCCACCCTTCAGTGGCTGATCTACCCGGTCACCGACCTGCGGGGCGCCACCACATCGCGCACCCTGTTTGCCGATGGCTTCCTGCTGACCAAGCGCAATATGGACTGGTTTGCCGACGCCTATGTCGACGGATCGGGCCTCGACGCCACCGATCCGCGCGTCTCGCCATTACTGGCCGACGATCTGGCCGGCCTGTCGCCGGCGCTGGTGATCACTGCCGGGTTCGACCCGTTGCGCGACGAAGGCGAACAGTATGCGGAGAAGCTGCGCGCTGCCGGTGTCATGGTCGACGCCCGCCGGATGGGTCCGATGACCCACGCATTCCTGAACATGAATGCGCTGGGTGGCCAGGTCAGCCAGTGCAACGCCGAGATGACCTCGGCGCTGCGCGCCCACCTGGCCCGCGGCTGAGCTTTCGGCGGGCGCGACCCGGGGAACGACGTCCGGCAGGCGCCAAATGCGCCGCCGGTACTCTAGAGGCGCTAACACCGAGTCTTGACAGCGAGGACGAGCCGACCCGTGGCCACCAAAAAGAAAAGCGCCCCCCGCTACGACCTGAAAGCCCAGGATCGCAAGCGCAACCTCTTCATCCAGTTGGGGTTGACCGCGATCGTCGTGATCTTCGCCGTCGGCCTCGTGCTCTTCATCGTGATGGGCCACGACAAGAAGGCGGCCGGCGGCAACGCCCAGGCGGTGCGGATCAGCTCCGGCGCGCTGATCAAGAAGGACGGCACCGACGAGCCCAAGGCCGTCCTGTCGCTCTATGAGGACTTCCAGTGCCCGCACTGCCGTGAGTTCGAGAAGACCTACGGCCCGACCATCACCAAGCTGGTCGACAGCGGTGCGGTGGCCACCGACTACTACATGGTCGCCATCCTGAACTCGCCGATCAACAAGAACTACTCGACGCGGGCCGCCAACGCCGCCTACTGCGTCGCCGACGAAAACAAGGACGCATTCCTCCGGTTCCACGGCGCGCTGTTCGCCCAGCAGCCTGACGAAGGTTCAGCCAATGCGCCGGACAACAACTCGCTGATCGAGACCGCCCGCCAGGCCGGTGCGGCCGGCGGTGTGCCGCAGTGCATCAACTCCGGCAAGTACAGCGACATGGTCGAAGGACTGGCCAAGGCCGCCAAGATCCAGGCAACGCCGACCATTCGGCTCAACGGCCAGGACATCAGCCCCGCATCGCCCGAGGACTTGCTCGCCAAGGTCAAGGCCGTCGTCGGCAATGTGCCTGGGCTGGAGCCCGCGCCGACCCCGGGGGCACCGGCCGATCCTGCCGCTGCTCCTGCTGCTCCTGAGCCCGCGGCACCGGCACCGGCCGCCCCGGCGACACCGACGCCATGAGCGTGGCGACCCCGGCCCCGGTAGAACCGACGGAACCCGCCCAGACGGGGGCCGCGCCGGCCGGAGTCGCAGTGCGGGCGGCCAGCGCCTGGTGGGTGCTGATCGCCGGAGTCATCGGACTGATCTCCTCGGCCACCCTGACGATCGAGAAGATCGAGATCCTGGTGAACCCGGCCTACGTGCCGAGCTGCAGCATCAACCCGGTGCTGTCGTGCGGCTCAGTGATGATCACTCCGCAGGCGTCGGCCTTCGGCTTTCCCAATCCGCTGATCGGCATCGCCGGCTTCGCCGTCGTCGTCGTGACCGGCGTGCTCGCGGTGGCCAAAGTGCGGTTGCCCCGGTGGTACTGGATGGGCCTGACGATCGGCAGTGCGCTGGCCGTCGTGTTCATCCACTGGCTGATCTTCCAGACGCTGTACCGCATCGGCGCGCTGTGCCCGTACTGCATGGTGGTCTGGTCGGTCACCATCCCGCTCCTGGTCGTGGTCTCCTCGATAGCGTTGCGCCCGCTCGCCGGTAACGCGGTCGCCAGGGTCCTGCACACCTGGCGCTGGTCGATTGTGGCGCTCTGGTTCACCGCGGTTATTCTGCTGATCCTGGTTCGGTTCTGGAACTACTGGTCAACGCTCATCTGAAGCGTGTCGCTTCGGCAACGGGGGTAGGGTCCGTCTGTGATATCCAAAGTCCTTGTCGCCAACCGCGGTGAGATCGCGATACGCGCCTTCCGCGCCGCCTACGAGATGGGCATCGGCACGGTTGCGATCTATCCGTACGAGGACCGCAACTCGCTGCATCGGCTCAAGGCCGACGAGTCGTATCAGATCGGCGACATCGGGCATCCGGTGCGGGCCTATCTGTCGGTCGACGAGATCGTCGCCACCGCGCAGGCCGCCGGCGCCGACGCGATCTATCCGGGTTACGGCTTCCTGTCGGAGAATCCCGAACTGGCGGCGGCCTGTACGGCCGCGGGTATCACGTTCGTCGGGCCCGACGCCGCGATCCTGGAACTCACCGGCAACAAGGCGCGCGCGATAGCGGCGGCCCGTGAGGCTGGCCTGCCGGTGCTCGCCTCGTCGGAACCATCCTCGTCGGTGGAGGAATTACTAGAAGCCGCCAAGGCCATGCACTTCCCGGTGTTCGTCAAGGCTGTTGCCGGTGGCGGCGGGCGGGGGATGCGCCGGGTGAGTGACCCGGCCGCGCTGGCCGAGGCCATCGAGGCGGCCAGTCGCGAGGCGGAATCGGCGTTCGGTGATCCGACGGTGTTCCTCGAGCAGGCCGTGGTGAATCCGCGCCACATCGAGGTGCAGATCCTCGCCGACACACACGGCAACGTCATCCACCTCTACGAGCGCGATTGCAGTGTGCAGCGCCGCCACCAGAAGGTCATCGAACTGGCCCCCGCGCCGAACCTGGATCCCGCACTGCGGGAAAAGATTTGCGCCGACGCGGTCGCGTTCGCCCGTCAGATCGGATACACCTGCGCGGGCACCGTCGAATTCCTCCTCGACGAGCGTGGCCGGCACGTCTTCATCGAGATGAACCCACGAATCCAGGTGGAGCACACCGTCACCGAGGAGATCACCGATGTCGACCTGGTGTCGGCGCAGCTGCGGATCGCCGCGGGGGAGACGCTGGCAGAGCTGGGCCTGAGTCAGGACGCGATCGCACCGCACGGCGCCGCGCTGCAATGCCGCATCACCACCGAGGATCCGGCCAACGGCTTCCGGCCCGACACCGGCCGCATCACCACCTACCGCTCACCGGGCGGGGCAGGGATCAGGCTCGACGGCGGCACGCACCTGGGTGCCGAGGTCGCCGCGCATTTCGATTCGATGCTCGTCAAGCTCACCTGCCGGGGCCGTGACTTTCCCACCGCCGTGGCCAGGGCCAGGCGCGCGGTCGCTGAGTTCCGGATCCGCGGTGTGTCGACGAATATCCCGTTCCTGCAAGCAGTTCTGGACGATCCGGACTTCCAGGCCGGCCGCATCACGACGTCGTTCATCGATGAGCGCCCGCAGCTGCTGACGTCGCGCACCTCAGCCGACCGCGGAACCAAGATGCTCAAGTACCTGGCCGAGGTGACGGTGAACTCGCCCTACCGGGATCGTCCCCGGTACTACCCCCAGGACAAGCTGCCCCCGATCGACATCGCGTCGACCACGCCGCCATCGGGTAGCAAGCAGCGCCTCGAGCAACTGGGCCCAGAGGGATTCGCCCAGTGGCTCAAGGACTCTCCGGGCGTCGGCGTGACGGATACGACGTTCCGCGACGCTCACCAGTCGCTGCTGGCGACACGGGTGCGTTCGTCGGGCCTGCTGGCTGTCGCCCCCTACGTCGCCAGGATGATGCCGCAGCTGCTGTCGATCGAATGCTGGGGCGGTGCGACTTACGATGTGGCGCTTCGCTTCCTGAAGGAAGACCCGTGGGAGCGGCTGGCCTCGCTGCGCGAGGCGATCCCCAACGTCTGTCTGCAGATGCTGCTGCGCGGCCGCAACACCGTGGGCTACACGCCGTATCCCGAGGCGGTGACGCACGCGTTCGTCGACGAGGCCACCCGCACCGGTGTCGACATCTTCCGCATCTTCGACGCGCTCAACAACGTCGAGTCGATGCGGCCGGCCATCGACGCGGTGCGCCAAACCGGCTCTGCAGTAGCCGAAGTCGCGATGAGCTACACCGGCGATCTGTCCAACCCTGCTGAGACGCTCTACACGCTGGACTACTGGCTGCGGCTGGCCGAGCAGATCGTCGATGCCGGCGCGCACGTGCTGGCGATCAAGGACATGGCCGGTCTGCTGCGTCCACCGGCGGCGGCCACCCTGGTGTCGGCGCTGCGCAGCCGCTTCGACCTGCCCGTGCACGTGCACACCCACGACACCCCTGGCGGCCAGCTGGCCACCTACACCGCGGCCTGGCATGCGGGCGCGAGTGCGGTCGACGGGGCCGCGGCGCCGTTGTCGGGTACCACCAGCCAGCCGCCGCTGTCGGCGATCGTCGCCGCAGCGGCACACACGCCGTTCGACACCGGCCTCGACCTGAATGCGGTGTGCGACCTGGAGCCGTACTGGGAGCTGCTGCGGCGGGTGTACGCCCCGTTCGAGGCCGGTCTGCCCGCGCCGACCGGACGGGTCTACCACCATGAGATCCCCGGCGGTCAGCTGAGTAACCTACGCACGCAGGCCATTGCGCTGGGACTCGGTGAACGGTTCGAGGACGTCGAGAACGCCTACGCCGGGGCCGACCGGATCTTGGGCAGATTGGTCAAAGTCACCCCATCGAGCAAGGTGGTCGGGGACCTGGCGCTGGCATTGGTCGGTGCGGGGATCACCGCGGAGGAATTCGCTGAAGACCCCGCGCGTTACGACATCCCCGACTCGGTGATCGGGTTCCTGCGTGGCGAGCTGGGCGACCCACCCGGCGGCTGGCCGGAGCCGTTGCGCACCAAGGCATTGGAAGGACGCGGGCCCGCCAAGCCCGAGGAGCCGCTGTCGGTCGAGGACGAGAAGATTCTCGGCGAACCGGGCCCGACCCGGCAGGCCACGCTGAACCGGCTGCTATTCCCCGGTCCCACCAAGGAATTCGAGGCGCACCGCGAAGAGTACGGCGACACGTCCGGCCTCTCCGGTAATCAGTTCCTCTGCGGTCTGCGCCACGGCGACGAGCACCGCATCGTGCTTGAGCGTGGCGTCGATCTGATCGTCGGGTTGGAGGCCATCTCCGATGCCGACGAGCGCGGGATGCGCACCGTGATGTGCATCATCAACGGGCAACTGCGTCCGGTGTTGGTGCGCGACACCAGCATCGCCGAGACCGTGCCGACCGCCGAGAAGGCCGACCGAACCAACCCCGATCACGTCGCCGCGCCGTTCGCCGGCGTGGTCACCGTCGGGGTGGCCGTCGGCGACGAGGTGGCCGCCGGCCAGACCATCGCCACCATCGAGGCGATGAAGATGGAAGCCGCGATCACCGCACCCAAGGCCGGCACCGTCAATCGCGTCGCTGTCGGCAGCACCGCCCAGGTCGAAGGTGGCGATCTGCTGGTGGTGGTCGGGGGATCAGGTTCGGCGGGCAGGAGCGAAGCGACCGGGGGATCAGGTTCGGCGGGCAGGAGCGAAGCGACCGGGGGATCAACCTGACCCGCATCGTCGGGGGCGCGGCCGGTGGCCGGCGCATCGATGTGCCCGCGCGTGGAACGCGGCCGACGACCGATCGGGTTCGCGAGGCGTTGTTCAATGTCCTTGCCGCGCGCCGGGATTTCGACGATCTGCGGGTGCTGGATCTGTATGCGGGTTCGGGTGCGCTGGGGCTCGAAGCGCTGTCCCGTGGTGCGGCATCGGCCCTGTTCGTCGAGAGTGATTCGCGCGCAGCGGCGGTCATCAAACGCAATATCGAGGCCCTCGGGCTGACCGGTGCGACGGTGCGGCGCGGTGCGGTCGCCGCGGTGCTGACGGCGGGGGCCGAGAAGCCGGTGGACTTGGTGCTGGCCGATCCGCCCTACGCGGTGACCACCGGCGAGATCGAGGCGATACTCGCCAGTTTGGCGCGTCACGGCTGGCTCGGGCCGGGCAGCGTCGTCGTGGTCGAACGTCCGGCCTCCTCGGCTGAACTCACCTGGCCGGCGGGTTGGACGGGATGGCCGGTGCGCCGTTACGGAGACACCCGAGTTGAACTGGCGGAGTGCTGACACGAGCCTGCTAGCGTCTTCGCTCATGAGTGGCGCGGTGTGTCCGGGATCGTTCGATCCGGTGACGCTGGGTCATGTCGACATCTTCGAGCGTGCCGCCGCGCAGTTCGACGAGGTGATCGTCGCGGTGCTGATCAACCCCAACAAAAAGGGGATGTTCGACATCGACGAGCGGATCGCGATGATCTCCGAAGCCACCGCCCACCTACCGAACCTGCGGGTCGAGTCGGGGCAGGGGCTGGTCGTCGACTTCGTCAAACAACGTGGGTTCACCGCGATCGTCAAGGGTCTGCGCACCGGCACCGATTTCGAGTACGAGCTGCAGATGGCCCAGATGAACAAGCACATCGCCGGGGTCGACACGTTCTTTGTGGCCACCACACCGCAGTATTCGTTCGTCTCGTCGTCGCTGGCCAAAGAGGTGGCGATGTTGGGCGGTGACGTGTCGGCGCTGCTTCCGGAGCCGGTGAACCGCCGCCTGCAGGCCAAGCTGCACCACTGATTTTCCCGCGAGCGCGCGCTTTCATCGCAGGGCGCGCCGCCTGGCACGGATGTCGTCGCACACTCGCCGATTGCCCGCGCATCCGGGCCTCAGCCCGACATAATCTCCGATGAGACGCCCTCTGACCGGTGCGCTTGCCAAGAACGTCTTTTCCGACACACCGGCCCGCCACCACAGTCACAGGCGTAACACCAGGCACACTAGTCACTACCAACTACGCCCAGGAGGGTGGCGCCGTGTACCGAGTTTTTGAAGCGCTCGACGAGCTAAGCGCGATTGTCGAAGAGGCCCGCGGCGTCCCGATGACGGCTGGTTGCGTGGTCCCGCGCGGCGACGTGCTGGAACTCATCGACGACATCAAGGACGCCATCCCCGGCGAGCTCGATGATGCCCAGGACGTGCTGGATGCCCGCGATTCGCTGCTGCGGGAGGCTAAAGAGCACTCCGATTCGATGGTGTCCAACTCCACTGCCGAGGCCGACTCGCTGCTGAGCCACGCCCGCGCCGAAGCCGACCGGCTGCTCGCGGACGCCAAGTCGCACGCCGACCGGATGGTCGCCGAGGCCCGTCAGCACAGCGAGCGCACCGTACTCGAGGCCCGCGAGGAGGCCAGCCGCCTGGCGGCGACCGCCAAGCGGGAGTACGAGGCGGCGACCAGCAGGGCCAAGGCTGAAGCCGACCGGCTCGTGGAGAGCGGCAACATGTCCTACGAGAAGGCCGTGCAGGAAGGCATCAAGGAACAGCAGCGGCTGGTCTCCGACACCGAGGTCGTGCAGGCGGCGCACGCCGAATCGACCCGGCTGATCGACACCGCCCACGCCGAAGCCGACCGGCTGCGCGGTGAGTGCGACATCTACGTCGACAACAAACTCGCCCAGTTCGAGGACTATCTCAACGGCACCTTGCGCTCGGTCAGCAGGGGTCGTCACCAGCTACGGACCGCCGCGGGAACCCACGACTACGCGCAGCGCTGAGCGGCGCGGCCCGCGCCTACCGGCAGAATCGGGCCGCACCGGGTTTTAAGATTGGATTCATGGCGACGCCACGCAGTGCCCGAACCCAGCACAAACCGCGATCGCCGCTTGTGTTCGACATCTCCCGGTTAGGCCGACGCCCCGGGGCCATGCTCGAGTTGCACGAGACGGTGCCTAGTCCGTCCCGAATCGGGTTGGACCTGATCGCGATCGAACGCGGTGCCGATCTGAACCTGGACTTGCGTCTGGAATCGGTGTCCGAGGGGGTGCTGGTCACCGGCACGGTGCATGCGCTGACCAGCGGTGAATGCTCGCGGTGTCTAACGCCGGTCACCGGCGATGTCGAAATCTCGCTGACCGAGCTGTTCGCCTATCCGGACAGCGCAACGGAATCCACCACGGAGGAAGACGAGGTCGGCCACGTCGTCGACCAGACCATCGACCTCGAACAGTCGATCGTCGACGCCGTCGGCCTGGCGCTGCCGTTCGCCCCGCTGTGCACGCAGGACTGCCCCGGGTTGTGCACGCAGTGCGGTGTCCCGTTGGCCAGTGCCGGACCGGACCACGACCACGATCAGATCGATCCCCGCTTTGCCAAGCTGGCGAAAATGTTTCCTGCCGCGGACGAGGAGAACACCCCCGGGCGGGGGGCGGGCACTTCGTGAGCCCACCACGCGCGAACCTGTTGGACGCCCTGGGCGTTGAGATGTCCGAAGAGTTGCTGACCCTGGCGCTCACCCACCGCAGCTACGCCTACGAGCACGGCGGACTGCCCACCAACGAGCGGCTGGAGTTCCTCGGCGACGCGGTGCTGGGCCTGACGGTGACCGACGAGCTGTTCCACCGCCACCCGGACCGCTCCGAAGGCGACCTGGCCAAGCTGCGCGCCAGCATCGTCAACACCCACGCGCTGGCCGATGTCGGGCGCGGCCTCACCAACGATGGCCTCGGGGCGTACCTGCTGCTTGGCCGCGGCGAGCTCAACACCGGCGGGGCCGACAAATCCAGCATCCTGGCCGACGGCATGGAGTCACTGCTGGGCGCGGTGTACCTAGAGCACGGCATCGACACCGCACGCAAGGTCATCCTGCGCCTCTTCGGCAACCTGCTGGACACCGCACCGACGCTGGGCGCCGGACTGGACTGGAAGACCAGTCTCCAAGAGCTCGGCGCGTCAAAGGGTTTGGGCCCGCCGACCTACGTCGTCACCTCGACGGGGCCCGACCACGACAAGCAGTTCACGGCGGCCGTCGTGGTGGGGGAGACCGAATACGGCACCGGGCTTGGTCGCTCCAAGAAGGAAGCCGAACAGAAGGCTGCCGCGAAGGCGTGGCAGGCCATCATGGACCACGAACCGGATGCCTGAACTGCCGGAGGTCGAGGTCGTCCGGCGCGGCCTGCAAGCCCACGTGGCCGGCAAGTCGATCAGCGCGGTGCGGGTGCACCATCCGCGCGCGGTGCGCAGACATGAGGCCGGCGCCGCCGACCTGACCGCACGGCTGCTCGACGCGCGCATCACCGGGACGGATCGGCGCGGAAAGTACCTGTGGCTCACACTTGCCGATGACACCGCCCTCGTCGTGCACCTGGGGATGAGTGGGCAGATGCTGCTCGGCGATGTCCCTAACACCAACCACTTGCGGATCGCCGCGCTGCTCGACGACGGCACCACCGTGAGTTTCGTCGATCAGCGCACGTTCGGTGGGTGGCAGTTGGCCGACCTGGTCGAGGTCGACGGCAGCCGGGTGCCCGAGCCGGTGGCCCACATCGCCCGTGATCCGCTGGACCCGCGCTTCGACCGCGATGCAGTCGTTACGGTGTTGCGCCGCAAGCACTCCGAGATCAAACGGCAGCTCCTCGATCAGACCGTCGTCTCCGGCGTCGGCAACATCTACGCCGACGAGTCGCTGTGGCGGGCCAAGATCAACGGCGCGCGGCTGGCCGCCAACTTGACCCGCCGCCAGCTCGGTGAGCTGCTCGACGCGGCCACCGAGGTGATGCGCGAGGCGCTGGGTCAGGGCGGCACGTCGTTTGACTCGCTGTACGTCAACGTCAACGGTCAGTCCGGCTACTTCGACCGGTCGCTGAACGTCTACGGCCGCGAAGACCTGCCCTGCCCACGCTGCGGGACGGCGATCCGGCGGGAGAAGTTCATGAACCGCTCCTCGTTCTACTGCCCACGGTGTCAACCACGACCGGGGCGGCCCCGCCCTCGGTAGTGACGTTCAGCGCACCCTCGCAGGCGATTTCCGTCGCAGGCGATTTCCCTAAGGTAAGGACACATATGACTGAGTTGTGGGTGGAACGTACCGGCGTGCGGCGCTACACCGGGCGCAGCAGTCGCGGCGCGGAGGTGCTGATCGGCTCCGAGACCGACGAGGGCGCCTTCACCCCGGGTGAGCTGCTCAAGATCGCGCTGGCCGGCTGCAGCGGGCTGAGCAGCGACCAGCCGCTGCGCCGCCGCCTCGGCGACGATTACCCGGCAGTGATCAAGGTCTCCGGGCCTGCCGACCGTGAGCAGGAGCGCTACCCACTGCTGGAGGAGAAGCTCGAGATCGACTTGTCCGGGCTGTCCCCGGAGGAGGTGGAACGCCTGGTGGTCGTGGTCAACCGCGCGATCGAGCAGGTGTGCACAGTGGGGCGCACCCTGAAATCCGGCGCCGAGGTCCAGTTCGAGGTGACCGACGTTGGCCGAGCCTGACGTCCGGCTGACCGCCTGGGTGCACGGCTATGTGCAGGGCGTGGGGTTCCGCTGGTGGACCCGCTCAAGGGCCCTTGAGCTGGGGCTGACCGGCTACGCGAGCAACCAGCCCGACGGCCGGGTGCTGGTCGTGGCGCAGGGGTCGCGCGCGGATTGCGAGCGGCTGCTGGAGCTGCTGCGGGGCGAAACGACGCCCGGATCGGTGGACCAAGTGATCGCCGACTTCACCGAACCTGGCGAGCCGTTACGCGGATTCGTTGAAAAGTAAACCCCAGAAGTAACATTCGTCACTTCAGCCCCGCCTGTCCGATGACAGCCGCTGGGTGATGAACGTCCGCCGAGACATCCGTTAACCACGCAGCACGGTTGCGCTACCAGCACCTCATCCGCCGGTAAGGTGGCACCCCGTGTACCTCAAGAGTCTGACGCTGAAGGGTTTCAAATCCTTCGCATCGCCGACGACTCTGCGCTTCGAGCCGGGTATCACCTGCGTGGTCGGTCCCAACGGTTCTGGTAAGTCCAACGTCGTCGATGCGCTGGCCTGGGTGATGGGTGAACAGGGCGCCAAGACCCTGCGCGGCGGCAAGATGGAAGACGTCATCTTCGCCGGCACCTCGTCGCGGGCACCGCTCGGGCGCGCCGAGGTGACGCTGACCATCGACAACTCCGACAACGCGCTGCCCATCGAATACTCCGAGGTGTCGATCACCCGGCGGATGTTCCGCGACGGCGCCGGCGAGTACGAGATCAACGGCAGCAGCTGCCGCCTGATGGACGTCCAGGAGCTGCTCAGCGATTCCGGCATCGGCCGCGAGATGCACGTCATCGTCGGTCAGGGCCGACTCTCGCAGATCCTTGAGTCGCGGCCAGAAGACCGCCGCGCCTTCATCGAAGAGGCCGCCGGGGTGCTCAAGCACCGCAAGCGCAAGGAAAAGGCGGTCCGCAAGCTCGACTCGATGGCGGCCAACCTGGCCCGGCTCACCGACCTGACCACCGAACTGCGCCGCCAGCTCAAGCCGCTGGGCCGCCAGGCCGAGATGGCGCGGCGGGCCCAGACCATCCAGGCCGACCTGCGTGACGCGCGGCTGCGGCTGGCCGCCGACGATCTGGTGGTCCGCCGCGCCGAGTTCGCCGGGGCCGACAACACCGAGACCACGCTGCGACGCGAACACGACGAGGCCGCCACCCGCCTTGGGGTGGCCACCGAGGCACTGACCGCACACGAGGCCGCCGTGGCCACGCTGTCCGAGCGCACCGACGCCGCCCAGCAGGCCTGGTTCCGGCTGTCCGCGCTGGCTGAGCGGGTCAGCGCCACGATCCGCATCGCCAGCGAGCGGGCGCAGTATCTGGACGCCGAACCCACCGCGAGCACTGGCCCGGACCCGGACGCCCTGGACGCCGAGGCCGAGGAGGTCGCCGCACGGGAGCAGGAGCTGCTGGCCGAACTGGCCGAAGCCCAGTCCCGGCTGGAGATCGCCCGGGCCGAACTCGGCGAGCGCGAGCGCGCGGCCACCGAGGCCGAACGAGCGCACATGGCGGCCGTGCGCGCCGAAGCCGACCGCCGCGAGGGGTTGGCCCGGTTGTCGGGGCAGGTGGATACGTTGCGTGCCCGAGTCGAGTCCATCGACGAGGGTGTGGCGCGGCTGACCAACGCGATCGAAGAGGCCGGCGCGCGTACCCAACACGCCAGGGCCGAGTTCGAGACCGTGCAGGGCCGAGTTGGCGAGCTCGATCAAGGCGAGGTCGGGCTCGACGAGCAGCACGATCGCACGATCACCGCACTGCGTCTGGCCGACGAGCGAGTAGCCGAATTGCAGTCTGCCGAGCGTGCCGCCGAGCGGCAGGTGGCCTCGCTGCGGGCCCGTATCGACGCACTGTCGGTCGGGTTGGAACGCAAGGACGGCTCGGCGTGGTTGACCCAGAATCACAGCGGGGCAGGGCTTTTCGGCACCATCGCCAAGCTGGTCAAAGTGCGGCCGGGTTATGAGGCGGCATTGGCGACGGTATTGGGAGCCGCCGCCGACGCCGTGGCTGCCGACGACTCCGCCGCCGCCAGTTCCGCGGTGCGCGCACTCAAGGAAGCCGACGGCGGCCGGGCCGCAATCGTGTTGGGGGACTGGCCGATAACGGCACGGCAACTCGGTTCGTTGCCCGACGGTGCGGCCTGGGCGCTGGATCTGATCGAAGCGCCGGGGCGGCTGCAGGGTGCAATGACCGCGATGCTGTCCGATGTCGCCGTCGTCGAGGATCTGGGTGCGGCCCTCGATCTGGTTGCCACGCGGCCAAGCCTTCGCGCGGTGACCCTCGAAGGTGATCTGGTCGGCGCCGGATGGGTCAGTGGCGGCTCCGACCGCAAGCCGAGCACTCTGGAGATCGCCAGCGAAATCGACAAGGCCATAACCGAACTCGCGGCCTCCGAGACGCAGGTTGCCGAGTTGTCGGCCGCACTGGCCGGCGCGCTCACTGAGCAGGGCAACCGTCAGGACGCCGCGGAAGAGGCCCTGGCTGCGCTCAACGAATCCGATGCCGCGATCTCGGCGATCTACGAGCAGCTCGGCCGGCTCGGGCAGGAAGCCCGAGCCGCCGAGGAAGAATGGCGCAGGCAGCTGGCCCAGCGCGGCGAGCTCGAGGCCAGCAGGCTGCAGACGGTCGAAGAGCTCACCGCGCTCGAGAACCGGCTGGCCGCAGCACAAGACGACCAGACCATCGTCGACGACGAGCCGCTGGACCGCCAGTACATGCAGGCGGCCGCCGAGGAGGCCCGCGCCGTCGAGGTGGAGGTGCGGCTGGCGGTACGCACCGCCGAGGAACGCGCGAATGCCGTTCGTGGGCGCGCAGATTCGCTGCGCCGCGCCGCGGCGGCCGAGCGGGAGGCGCGGATCCGCGCGCAGCGCGCCCGCGCCGCCCGCGAGCACGCCGCCGCGGTGGCGGCCGCGGTGGCCGAGTCCGGCCGCCGCGTCGCCGAGCAGCTGGCCGGTGTAGTGGCGGCGGCGTCCCGCCGCCGCGACGGTCTGGCCGCTGAACGTCAGGAACGGGCCACCGCGATGGCCGCCGCGCGCGAAGAAGTCAGCACACTGAACAGCCGCATCACCGCGCTGACCGACTCGCTGCACCGAGACGAGGTGGCCAAGGCACAGGCCGCCCTGCGCATCGAACAGCTCGAACAGATGGTGCTCGAGCAGTTCGGCATGTCCGCCGACGATCTGATCGCCGAGTACGGGCCTGATGTGTCGTTACCGCCGTCGGAACTGGAGATGGCCGAGTACGAGCAGGCCAAGGAGCGCGGCGAGCAGGTGACCGCGCCCGCACCGATGGTGTTCGACCGGCCGAGTCAGGAGCGCCGCGCCAAACGGGCCGAACGGGAACTGGCCGAGCTCGGCCGGGTGAATCCGCTTGCACTGGAGGAGTTTGCGGCGCTGGAGGAGCGCTACAACTTCCTGGCCACCCAGCTCGAGGACGTCAAGGCCGCGCGCAAAGACCTGCTCGACGTGATCGCCGACGTCGACACCCGGATCCTGCAGGTCTTCGCCGAGGCCTACGCCGATGTCGAGCGCGAGTTCGGTCAGGTCTTCTCGGCGTTGTTCCCCGGCGGTGAAGGCCGGCTGCTGCTGACTGACCCCAACGATCTGCTCACCACCGGCGTCGAGGTGGAGGCCCGCCCGCCGGGCAAGAAGGTCAAGCGGCTCTCGCTGCTTTCCGGCGGCGAGAAGTCGCTGACCGCGGTGGCGATGCTGGTGGCCATCTTCCGCGCTCGCCCGTCGCCGTTCTACGTCATGGACGAGGTCGAGGCCGCCCTCGACGACGTGAACCTGCGCCGGCTGATCGGGTTGTTCGAGCAGCTGCGGTCGCAGTCACAGCTGATCGTCATCACCCACCAGAAGCCGACGATGGAGATCGCCGACGCGCTCTACGGCGTCACGATGCAGGGCGACGGCATCACCACGGTCATCTCGCAGCGGATGCGCGGCGAAGAGCTGGTGTCGGCCGGCAGCTAGCCGTCGAGATATTCAGCTGACCGTGGGCGGGCCAAGCGCGCGCAGTGCGGCCAGGTCGGCCACCCCGCAGCCGTGCAGGCAGATCCGCAGCTCCTCGATGAAAGCGTGCAGCGTGTCCAGTGCCGCCGCGGGCGACTCGATGGCGGGGGCCAGTAGCGGACGGGCCAGGGCCACCACGTCGGCGCCCATCATCAGAGCCTTGGCGGCGTCCAGCCCGGTGCGGATGCCACCCGAGGCCACCAGCGGCATACCCGGCAGCGTCGCACGCACCTCGGCAAGCGCATGCGCGGTCGGGATCCCCCATTCGGCGATCGCCGGATCGCGGACCTCTCCGTAGCGCACCAGCTGCTCCACGCGCGCCCACGATGTCCCACCCGCGCCGGCGACGTCGACCGCGGCGATCGGCATGTCGCGCAGTCGCTCGGCGGCCGCGGCACCGATGCCGTGGCCGACCTCCTTGACCAGGACCGGGTAGGGCAGGTTCTCCGCCAGTTGGCGCAATCGCGCCAGCGAGCCGCTGAAGTCGGTGTCGCCGTTGTCCTGCATCGCCTCCTGCAGGGGGTTGGTGTGCACCGCCAGCGCGTCCGCACCGATCCGATCGAGTGCGGCAGCCAGTTTGGGCACCAGAGCGTCGGTGAGCTGCGCCAGTCCGATATTGCCGATCAGCAAGACGTCAGGTGCCAGCTCGCGGACCTCGAAGCTGGCCGCGGCGGCGCCGTCGTCGTCGTCGAGCATGATGCGCTGCGAGCCGAGCATCATGCCGATCCCGAGCTTCTGGGCGGCCTCGGCCAAATTGCGGTTGATCGTGCGGGATAGCTCGGCACCGCCGGTCATTGCCCCGATCAGAACGGGCGCGCGCAGCGGGCTACCCAGGAACATGGTGCTTACGTCGACAGCGGTCAGGCTGGTCTGGGTCAGGGCGTTGTACGGCAGCCGGTAGCGCTCGAAGCCGGTGGTCACCGTTTCGTAGGAGACGGGCCCGCGCAGGCAAGCGTCGATGTGGCGCAGCTTGCGGGTAGCCATACCAGCGGTCTGATCCATCGTCACCAGATACCCCGATGTCCAGGGGAGGCGCAGGCCCGCTCCGCGCCCTGAAACAATGGCACGGTGTCAGAGGGTCTCTGGATCGCTATAGCGGTCATCGCCGTCCTGGTCATCGCTGCAATCATCGTCGGGCTGGTGCGGTTCCGGCGGCGCCAGATCAGTCTGCGCCCCAGCTCAGAGGGTCCCACACCGATCGACCGATCTGGTGGATACACCGCCTCGACGGGCATTTCGTTCAGCCAGGCGCCCACGGTGGACGCGACCGGTCTTCCAGGGGTCGGTGACGATGCGGCGCTGCCACGCGACTCGGTCAAACGTCCGATCGCCGATGTGCGGCTGCCGGAGCCGCCGGTGGTCGAGGAGCCGAAGACCGACGCGGCCCCCCAAAGTCCAGTAGCCCCCGTACCCGCGCCGGTCGAGACCGCCGCGCCGGTCGAGCCGGAGGCACCTGCCGCGGCTGCTGCGCCCGATATCGACGCCATAGCGCCTGCAGAAGGCCGCCTGGAGCGGCTGCGTGGACGCCTTGCCAAATCGCAGAACGCGCTCGGCCGCAGCATGCTCGGTCTGCTCGGCGGTGGCGACCTCGACGAGGCGTCCTGGGAAGAGGTCGAGGACACTCTGCTGATCGCCGATCTCGGACCGGTGGTCACCGCATCGGTGATCGAGCAGCTGCGCAGCCGCCTGGCCAGCAGCACCGTGCGCACCGAGGCCGACGCCCGCGCGGTTCTGCGTGACGTGCTGATCGCTGAGTTGAACCCCGGGCTGGACCGCTCGATCAAGGCACTGCCGCATGCCGACAAACCGTCGGTGCTGCTGGTCGTCGGTGTCAACGGGACCGGCAAGACCACCACCGTCGGCAAGCTGGCGCGCGTCCTGGTCGCCGATGGGCGCCGGGTCGTCCTCGGCGCGGCCGATACCTTCCGGGCGGCCGCCGCCGACCAACTGCAGAGCTGGGCGTCGCGGGTCGGCGCTGAAGTGGTCCGTGGCGCCGAGGGAGCCGACCCGGCCTCGGTGGCCTTCGATTCGGTGGACAAGGGCATCGAGGCAGGTGCCGACGTCGTCGTGATCGACACCGCGGGACGACTGCACACCAAGACCGGCCTGATGGATGAGCTCGGCAAGGTCAAGCGGGTGGTGAGTAAGCGCGCCGCCGTCGACGAGGTGCTGCTCGTGCTCGACGCGACGATCGGGCAGAACGGTCTGGCACAGGCTCGGGTGTTCGCTGACGTCGTCGACATCACCGGCGTTGTGCTGACCAAGCTCGACGGCACGGCCAAGGGTGGCATCGTCTTCCGCGTGCAGCAGGAACTGGGCGTCCCGGTGAAGCTGGTCGGATTGGGTGAAGGGCCAGACGATCTGGCGCCATTCGAAGCGGCCGCCTTCGTCGACGCGCTACTCGGGTAGCCCGCAAACCCCTTCTCAGCAGGGCGAATTGCGGGATGTAACACCCGCGAAACGAAGACTGCCAATCCGTTCACACATGCGAAACACCTAGGCGTCGTAGCTGAAACAACCACTGCGCATTGTCTTGGCCTAGGTCAACGGTGCCTAACCGTGGCATGGGTGAAGGAGAAACTGCGAGTGGATGGATTTCCCGTAATGGGTGTGCCGGACACCGGCGACACAGCATGGATGCTTGCGAGCGCCGCGCTCGTGTTGCTGATGACGCCGGGCCTGGCCTTTTTCTACGGCGGCATGGTGCGTGCCAAGGGCGTGCTCAACATGATCATGATGAGCGTCAGTGCGATGGGCGTTGTCACGGTGCTGTGGGTGCTATACGGCTACTCGATGGCCTTTGGCAACGACAAGTGGAGCGTCATCGGCGACCCCAGCGAGTATTTCGGCCTCAAGGGTCTCATCGGTGGTAACGCTGCTGCCGCGGTCGCCGCGGATCCGGCGACTGGCACCGTGGCGAAAGCTGCCGTGGAAATCCCACTCGCGGGCACGATTCCGCAACTGGTATTCGTGGCCTTCCAGCTGATGTTCGCCATCATCACCGTCGCCCTGGTCTCGGGCGCCATTGCAGACCGTCTGAAGTTCGGTTCCTGGTTGGTCTTCGCAGCTCTGTGGGCAACGTTCGTCTACTTCCCGGTCGCACACTGGGTGTTCGCGTTCGACGGCTTCACCGGTGAGCACGGCGGCTGGATTGCGAACAAGCTCAAGGCAATCGACTTCGCCGGTGGTACTGCGGTGCATATCAACTCCGGTGTCGCAGGCCTCGCGCTATGTCTCGTTCTCGGGAAACGTAAAGGCTGGCCGGGAACCCCAATGCGGCCGCACAACCTGCCGTTCGTGATGCTGGGTGCCGGTCTGCTGTGGTTTGGCTGGTACGGATTCAACGCCGGTTCGGCGTTGAACTCGGGTGGCGTCGCCGCGTCGACCTTCGTCACGACGACCGTCGCGACCGCCGCGGCCATGCTCGCCTGGTTGCTCACAGAGAAGATCCGCGACGGCCACGCCACCTCGTTGGGCGCGGCGTCGGGCATTGTGGCCGGACTGGTCGTCATCACGCCGTCCTGCTCGTCGGTAAACGTGCTCGGCGCGTTGGCTATCGGTGCGATTGGCGGTGCCCTCTGTGCCCTGGCAGTCGGGCTGAAGTTCAAGTTGGGCTTCGACGACTCGCTCGACGTGGTGGGCGTGCATATGATCGGCGGCCTCACCGGCACACTGCTCATCGGCTTCTTCGCCACCCCGGAAGCGCCTGCCGCCGTCAAGGGGCTGTTCTACGGCGGTGGGTTCGATCAGCTGTGGCGCCAGGCGGTTGGTGCGTTCGCTGTTCTTGGGTATTCGTTCATCGTCACGACTATCTTGGCCTTGATCCTGAAGTACACCATTGGCCTGCGCCTCCCCGAGGAGGATGAATACAACGGTATCGACGAAGCCGAACACGCTGAAACCGCGTACGACTTCGCCGTGGTCGGCAGCACGGGCTCGGTTCTCGGTCGTCACGGCGCGGAGGAATGAGGGAAATGAAACTGATTACTGCGATTGTCAAGCCGTTCACGCTGGAAGACGTCAAGACCGGCCTCGAGCAGGCGGGTATCCTCGGGATGACCGTCAGTGAGGTGCAGGGATACGGACGCCAGAAGGGCCACACCGAGGTGTACCGAGGCGCGGAGTACTCCGTTGACTTCGTGCCCAAGGTCCGCGTGGAGGTCGTAGTCGATGACTCTGCAGTCGACAAGGTCGTGGATGTCATCGTGCAGGCCGCACGGACCGGCAAGATCGGCGACGGCAAGGTGTGGGTCAGCCCCGTGGAGACCGTTGTTCGGGTCCGTACGGGTGAGCGGGGGACCGACGCTCTCTGACGCATCCGATGTGACGTCTTTTTGCGGCCACACCGAATAAGCGTTAGTTCGAGCGTCGGCCGTGGGAGGACTGAGATGACAAAGCAATCAAGAGATTCCGCCGCCGGCGCTTCCCGATGGGAGGCACCGGCGGCGGGCTCGTCGAAGCCCGCCAAGGATCTGGCCAGAGCCTGCCAGCAGCTTCTGGAAGGCGGTCAGCGCCAACTCGATTCGGCCGCCCTGCGGGACGCCCTGCTGGATCTGCACGAATTCTGGCTGTCCACCAAGGCCACCGAGATCGGGATCACGCCCACCAGCGGATTCGCCATCGTCGCCACCGGCGGGCTTGGGCGCCGCGAATTTGTGCCCTACTCCGATCTCGACCTCATGCTGCTGCACGACAATATGCCCGCAGACATCGTCACCCAGGTGGCCGAGCTCCTGTGGTATCCGTTGTGGGACGCCAATATTCGTCTCGATCACAGTGTCCGTACGGTGCCTGAGGCGCTCACCGTGGCCAGCGAGGATATCTCGGCAGGGTTGGCGATGCTCGAAGTGCGGCATATCGCCGGTGACTCGGAGCTGTCCCAACTGCTGATCGGTGGCGCCCGACGCCAGTGGCGCACCGGAATTGCCTCCCGGTTCGACGAACTCGTCGAACACACCCAGGCGCGCTGGGAACGTAGTGGGCAGATCGCGCACCGGGCCGAACCCGACCTGAAGTGCGGTCGTGGTGGGCTGCGCGACGTCCAACTACTCAACGCCCTGGCCATCGCCCAGTTGGCCGATGTGTACCCGAGTCACTCGCTGGCCTCGCCGACCGGATCGCTGGGCGAGGCACATCTGGCGCTGCTGAATGTGCGCACCGAATTGCATCGGTCCTCCAAGCGTGGCCGCGATCAGCTGCTGGCCCAGTTCGCCGACGAGATCGGCGCGGCGCTGCGCATCGGTGACCGTTTCGATCTGGCCCGGGTGCTCTCTGACGGTGCGCGCACCATCAGCTACTACGTCGACGCTGGCCTGCGCACGGCGGCCAATGCCCTTCCCAAGCGCGGTCTTTCGGTGCTGCGCCGCCCGACTCGCCGCCCGCTCGACGAAGGTGTGGTGGAGTTCGCCGGTGAGGTGATACTGGCCCGCGATGCCCGCCCGGAGCGAGACCCCGGCCTGATCCTGCGGGTGGCCGCCGCCTCGGCGACTACCGGGTTGCCGATCTCGGGTTCGACGTTGAGCCGGCTGGCGGCTTCGGCTCCTGAGCTGCGTACGCCGTGGCCCAGGGACGCTCTCAAGGACCTGTTGGTGCTGCTGGCGGCCGGCCCGACGACGGTGGCCACCGTCGAGGCGCTGGACCGAACCGGATTGTGGGGCCGACTCTTCCCTGAGTGGGGAGCCGTGCGGGACCTTCCGCCGCGCGACGTTGTCCACATCTGGACCGTCGATCGGCATCTTGTCGAGACTGTCTCGCGGGCAAGCGCCTTCACCACCCGCGTGTCGCGTCCTGACCTGCTGGTGCTCGGCGCTCTGCTGCACGACATCGGCAAGGGTCGCGGCGGAGACCACAGCGTGATCGGTGCAGATCTAGCCGTGCAGGTTGGCACCCGGCTGGGGTTGTGGCCGTCGGACATCGACCTGCTCTCGGCGATCGTGCGCTATCACCTGCTGCTGCCCGACACCGCGACCCGTCGCGATCTGCAGGATCCACAGACCATCGCCCGTGTCATGGACGCACTCGGTGGTGATCCGGTGCTGCTCGAATTGCTGGATGCCCTGGCCGAGGCGGATTCGTTGGCCACCGGGCCAGGAGTGTGGGGTGACTGGAAGGCTTCGCTGATCGGCGACCTGGTTCGGCGTTGCCGGCTGGTCTTGGCCGGCGAGGCTCTACCGCAGGCGGATCCGATTGATCCGCATCATCTCCTCCTCGCCGCCGATCACGGGGTGCATGTCGAGATGACGCCGGGAGAGAGCGCTCACACCTACAACGTGGCGATCATCGCACCGGACCGGCGCGGCCTGCTCTCCAAAGCGGCCGGCGTGCTCGCGCTCAATTCGCTGCGGGTGTATTCGGCATCGGTCAACAGTGCCGGTGGGTCGGCGATCAATACCTTCGTGGTGTCACCGCATTTCGGTGCGCCACCCGCTGCCGAGCTCCTAAGACAGCAGTTCATCCTGGCCCTGGACGGCGAGCTCGACGTTATTTCCGCGCTCGAGAAGCGCGACCGGGAGGCTACGCAACACGGCACCGGCCGGGTGGGGGAGCACAAGCCGGCTGTGCCGATCAATGCGGTACCGGCGCCGCCGCGGATTCTGTGGCACGACGGCAGCGGCGAGGGTCAGCTGATCGTCGAGATCCGCACCACCGACCGCGCTGGGCTACTCGCGTTGCTCACCCGCGTGTTCGAACGTGCCGCCGCAGACATCGCGTGGGCCAAGATCACCACCCTGGGTTCGTCGGTCGTCGATGCGTTCGGTATCTCGGTGCAGGCGCTGGATTCCGTCGACGACGTCCGCAAGCAGCTCGAACGTGAGCTTTACGCGGTGCTCCCGACACCCCCGCCGGCCCAACCGATCGTGGAGGCGAGCTAGCGGCTGCTCTGCGGGATCAATCCGAGCGTGCCGTTACCTGCTGTGGTGCCAAGGTAATACACGACGTCGTAGGCGTAGAACAGTGAGATGCCGGTGTTCAAGTAGTACAAGGCGGTGGTGTCGACGACCTCGTCCGCGGTCGGGTCCTGCACCTTCACATCGCCGGCGTTCAGTTTGTCGGTGGTGACGAATTGGAAGTAGCGAACCGGGGTCTGGCCCGTCGTGGTGCCGTTGAGCCAGAACAACATATCGGTTTTGAGCTTGCCCTTGGTGTCGGTGGAGTCATCCCAGTTGACGATCGAGTCGTACTTGTCCGGGTGGGGGCTCAAGTTGGTGTTGTGCAGGGTGGTGTTCGCGCCGGTGTCGGGGGTGATCCCCACATTCGGGTCGTTGATGATCAACGTGCCGTTCCGGTCGATGATGTTGATCGCCGCGTTGAACAGCTGCAGCGCGTAGAACTGCAGGTGGCTGTTGTTGAAGGTGCTGCCGCCCGCCTTCTCGTCGCGATTCATGGGGAAGTACATGCCCTGCGAGTTCGCAATGTTGTTGTTGGTCAACCCGATTTGCATCCACGCCTCGCCGGTATCGGGATCCACGTGCACGAGGTAGCCGGGTTTGACGCCCCAGCCGAACGTAAGTTGGGCGATCACCTGGTCGATCCCGTTGGCTTGGAATGTCGGGGCCATCCCGAAGTCGCCGTAGAACGCGTTGTCGATGGGCGCGGGCGAACTTGGTGTGGGAAGACCGTTCGGTGTCCACAACACGTCGCCGGTCTTGCTGTCGGTGATCGAATTCATTTGGCCGACCACGACTTGGCCACTGGTGACCAACGGTGTGGAGCTCCCGATCGAATACAGCGAGACCGTGCCCGTCGCGGCGTAGCCGGTGTAGTCCAGGCCGCTGTCGAACTTGTCCTGAACCTGTTGGGTGGACGTGGAGATGTTGGCGCCCCACCACGGGGAGACCGAGGGGTCATCGGAGGCATAGGCCGCATAGAAGCCACCCGCGCCGGTATCGAACTCGAACAGCTGGGGCGGCGCACCGTAGCCGAGTGAGACGTAGATGCCGAGCTTCTGGGTTCCGCTGTTATCGATGGTCTGGAAGTACAGCGGCACCTTGATCGGCGAGGTGATCACTCCGACACTTGCCGGGAACAAGGTGCGACGGACCAAGTACAACGTGCCCTGCAAAAACTCGGTGACCGGGTTGGAGGGCAGATCGGAGAGCCGGTTGGCGGCACTGGCGAGGAACTGCTGCAGCTCGTTGGAGATCGACTGGAGGGCCTGACTCCCACCGATGCGCTCCGCGCTCGCTGTCAGCGGCCCGGTGTCGGTCGCGGTCGGAGGGACCGCGGACGCGACCGGAGTCGCCGCCACCCGGCCAGTCGCGGCGCGGGAATTGCCGGCTGCCGCAGATTTCGCCCTCGCTCCGCTGACCTGCGCGGCCGGGGACGAGGTTTTGGTTGCGGTAGCCCCGTTCGAAGCGCCGTGTCGTCCGGTACCGGCCGTACCGGCATATCGGTCCACCGACGTGGTGTTCCGGGCACTGGAGTTGGCGACCGGCGCACTGTGTGAAGAACTCGGCGCGGCCGAGCCGGCGCTCACATCGGCGGTTGCGACACCGGGCGCTGCCAGCAGCGCCATACCGATTCCGGTGGCGACCGTTCCCAGCTGAAGCCACCGAACGACCGGCAACGGCCGATCTTTGCCGCGGTTGGCGGCGGACCCGTTTCTGCGCCCGGAATGACCCACCCCGACCTCCAAGCCCGACCCTTGGGAGCGCATGTGCTACGCCTGGGAGAAGGGATACCACACGGCCGAGTCTGGGGCGGGATTATCGGGGCGGTGCGCGCAAACGGGATCAGCGCGGTAGGCGTGACCGTGGTGGCAATCTCGCCGCAGAGCTGCGCCAGATAGGCTTGCCTCGTGTTTGAATCCCTGTCCGACCGGTTGACCGGAGCGCTGACCGGCCTGCGTGGCAAAGGACGGCTCACCGACGCCGACATCGATGCCACCACACGCGAGATCCGGCTGGCGCTGCTCGAGGCCGACGTCTCGCTGCCGGTCGTGCGTAACTTCGTCAACCGCATCAAGGAGCGGGCGCGCGGCGCCGAGGTTTCCGGTGCGCTCAACCCTGCCCAGCAGGTCGTCAAGATCGTCAACGAGGAGCTCGTTGGCATCCTCGGCGGAGAGACGCGTCAGCTGGCATTCGCCAAAAACCCGCCGACGGTGATCATGCTGGCCGGCCTCCAGGGCGCCGGTAAGACCACACTCGCCGGCAAGCTCGCCAAATGGCTCAAGGGCCAGGGGCACACCCCGTTGCTGGTGGCCTGCGATCTGCAGCGTCCCGGTGCGGTCAATCAGCTCAAGATCGTCGGCGAACGGGCCGGCGTCAATGTCTTCGCGCCGCACCCGGGCACCGCACCCGATGCCGGTGACACCGCGGATGCCGGCCCCGGTGACCCGGTCGCCGTCGCGGCTGCCGGCCTGGCCGAAGCGCAGACCAAGCATTTCGACGTCGTCATCGTTGACACCGCCGGCCGCCTCGGTATCGACGAGGTGCTGATGGCCCAGGCCGCGGCGATCCGCGACGCCGTGCACCCCGACGAAACCCTGTTCGTCCTCGACGCGATGATCGGCCAGGACGCGGTGGCCACCGCCGAGGCCTTCGGCGCCGGCGTCGGATTCACCGGTGTGGTGCTGACCAAGCTCGACGGCGACGCCCGCGGTGGTGCGGCGCTGTCGGTCCGCGAAGTCACCGGCGTGCCGATCTTGTTCGCGTCGACCGGTGAGAAGCTCGAGGACTTCGACGTCTTCCACCCCGACCGGATGGCCAGCCGCATCCTCGGCATGGGCGACGTGCTGAGCCTGATCGAGCAGGCCGAGCAGGTCTTCGATCAGGAGAAGGCCGAGGAAGCCGCGGCCAAGATCGGCTCGGGCGAGCTGACGCTGGAGGACTTCCTCGAGCAGATGCTGATGATTCGCAAGATGGGTCCGATCGGCAACCTGCTGGGCATGCTGCCCGGTGCGGGCCAGATGAAAGACGCGCTGGCCACCGTCGACGACAAGCAGCTCGACCGATTGCAGGCGATCATCCGTGGCATGACGCCGCAGGAGCGCGCCGACCCCAAGATCATCAACGCCTCGCGGCGGCTGCGTATCGCGAATGGTTCCGGTGTCACGGTGTCGGAAGTCAATCAGCTCGTCGACCGCTTCTTCGAAGCGCGCAAGATGATGTCGCAGATGGCCGGTGCGATGGGCATGCCGTTCGGGCGACGCTCGTCGAAGAAGAACGCCAAGAATTCCAAGAACAACAAGAAGGGCAAGAAGAGCGGGCGGGGGCCGACGCCCCCGAAGCGCAATCCGCTGCTGGCCGGTGGCCTGCCCGGTGGTTTCCCCGACCTGTCGCAGATGCCGGAGGGGCTCAACGAGCTGCCACCGGGACTGGCCGACTTCGATCTGTCCAAGCTGAAGTTCCCGGGTCAGAAGTAGCGTGCCGCTGCACGTTCGCGGCCGCAGCCTGCCCGACGGCGAGTTCGTCGAGTGGTGGATCGTCGACGGTGTCCTACGCGCCGAACCGGTGGCCGATGCCGAGACCGTCTTTGACGGCGGCTGGATCCTGCCCGGACTGGTCGACGCGCACTGCCACGTCGGACTGGGGGAGCGCGGCGAGATCCCGTTGGACGATGCGATCACCCAGGCTGAGGCGGAGCGCGGTGTTGGCGCCCTGCTGCTACGCGACTGCGGTTCGCCGACCGACACCCGCAGCCTCGACGATCACCACGACCTGCCCCGAATCATCAGGGCTGGAAAGCATTTGGCTCGTCCCAAGCGCTACTCGCACGGGTTCGCCATCGAACTCGAGGATGAGTGGCAGCTGCCCGAGGCGCTGGCCGAACAGGCCCGGCTCGGCGACGGCTGGGTCAAACTCGTCGGCGACTGGATCGACCGGTCGGTGGGCGACCTGGCGCCGTTGTGGTCCGATGAGGTTCTGCGGGCCGCGATCGCGGCCGTACACGACGAGGGCGCCCGCGTCACCGCCCACGTGTTCAGTGAGGACGCGCTGCCGGGGCTCATCGCAGCGGGCATCGACTGCATCGAGCACGGCACCGGACTGACCGACGACACCATCGCGATGATGGTCGAGCACGGCACCGCCCTGGTGCCCACCCTGATCAACATCGAGAACTTTCCCGGATTCGCCGGCGCCGCAGGCAAATACCCGACCTACGCCGCGCACATGCGCGCCCTCTATGCCAGCTGCTATCCGCGGATGGCGGCAGCCCGGGAGGCCGGTGTGCCGATCTATGCCGGTAGCGATGCAGGCAGCACGATCGCCCACGGCCGTATCGCCGACGAGGTCGACGCCCTCAAGCGCATCGGGATGAGCCCGACCGAGGCACTCGGCGCGGCGTGCTGGGATGCGCGCCGGTGGCTGGGCCGGCCCGTGAACGCCGACGGCGCGCCAGCAGATCTGGTGTGTTTCACCGAAGACCCGCGCGGCGGCGCCGACGTGTTGTGCAACCCAGACTTGGTGATCCTGCGCGGACGGGTCTACTAGGCCTCGCAAACCCTCTGATCAATCGTCCACTGCCGGCGACAAAGGCCGCCTCGATCAGGCTGGTGTAGCCGTTCTCGCCACCGATGAAGCCCGCGTGGTGGGCAAGTCAGGGTTCGGCGTGATATCTGATTAATCGCGGAGACGCCGTTTGGGCGGGTGTTGGCGGGCAGGTCGCAGTAGTGTTTTCCGATACCCCCGGGAGATGTTGGCACTGATCAGCTAGGGAGAGACCGTGAAGATCGCGAAACTGGCCGGAGTGGCCGCCACCGTTGTCACGTTCAGCCTTGCCGGCGTCACCGCCGCGCCAGCTTGGGCGACCGACAGTGTGAGGGTGTTCGGCGAGCAGGAAACGTTGAACGGGCCCAATGGCCTGCCGTACATCGGCTACGCCGTGGGCAAGCTCGCACCCAGTTCGGACCCGGTGCCGCACAATGGCAAGTTGTACGCGGCCAAGCTGACGATCGACGGGTTGGGCGGCAGTTACCCGCCATTCATCGAGCGCTTCGGCGCCCGGGCTGAGTCTGGCGATTTCTACCCGACCATCTGGGGCGCGTCGAACGCCGGAAAACTCTACTTCGACGTCGTTGGTGACATTCCGAACAGCGTCGTCTTCACCGACGGCACCCGCGACATCCTTGCCTGGGTGCCGGGTGACCCCGGCAGCACCGCGGCGCCGGTCGTCGTGCCGGATTCCGATGAGAATTTCCAGGTCGTGCCCGACACCCAGGCCGCCCCCAGTGCGTCGACGCCGCCAGGCGGCGACGCGGGAATCGTGGCCACGCCGAACGACCTGGCCTCCTCGCCCTATCAAATCACTGAAGGTGAAGCCGCGCAGCCGGGGTTCAATGCGGGCGGCGGACACCGCTAGCCAAGCGAACTGGAGCGTCGCCGGTGTGTTGTCCAACCCCGACCTGGTGATCCTGCGCGGCCAGGTCTACTGAACCCGTCGCCTCAACTCGACCGGCGGCTCAAGTCGACGGCGAGGAAATCCTGCTCCCAGAGCTGCTTGAAGAGAATCGTGCCGAGCCGCGTGACGCTGTCGATGTCGGCGTCGGCGTCGGCGACGATCCCGCTGCGTGCGACCTGCGCTGCGATCTCAGAGACTGTTCGCACCGTGTCGATGCGTTGCACAAAAGCCAGTTCGGTGGCGTTCAGAGTCCGGCGACTGCCAGTCCGCACGAGGTCGGCGCCGACCACGCTGCAGCGGTAGCGCAGGACCGGTATGTAGTTGGCGACATCGGCGGATGAGAAGTCCACGCGGTAGGTCGCCGGGGATCGGTCTGTCCGGCAAGCGGTGAAGAAGTGGCAGGCGTTAGAGGTGTTAATGCGTTCCATGACTGCCCACTGCTTGGGTAACTCCAGGTCGGCCACGGCGCCATAGAACGGGTTTCCGCCGCTCGGTGGGTAGTAGTAGCTCTTGAAGAACCAGTCCTGGAACGTGAGCCCGGCATTGCGAACCAGATCCAGGCACTGGGGCACAGTGAAACTGTGGTCACGACCATGAAGGAATGTGTCCACAAGCCCGGCGTCGTAGTTGACATCGGGCGCAACAGCTAGGTAGCGCCGCACCGGGTGGTTGGCTGGCAGCACCCGCAGGGCTTCGTTGACGATCGCCAGGGATTCCACGTCCTGCTGCAGGCCGAGGTCACGGAACACCGCCTGCATGAGCTCGACTCCGTCGCGGCCGTAGCTGGCGTACAACATGATGGCCAGCACACCGTCGGGGCGCAGGCGCTCGGCCAGTGCGCGCATCCCGACATCGGAGTCGGCGAGGTGGTGCAACACCCCGGTGGACACGATCAGGTCGAAGTCCCGGGACAGGCTGGCGACCTCCTCGATCTGCAGCAGATGCAGATCGAGATTGCTCAGCGAGTACTTGTCCTTGAGGTACCGGTGGTGATCCAGCGATGGCGCGCTGACGTCGATCGCAGTGACACGGGATCCCGGATTGGTGTAAGCCAGCACCGCGGCCTGGTTAGTGCCGCAACCGGCCACCAAGATGTCAATGTCGTTGCGGTGCGGACGATCCGGCCACAGCAGCCGGTGCGCGTGGCTGGGATCAAACCACTGCCAATTGTCGGCAAGCCAGCGATCCAGATCCTCGATGGGTTCGGGGTATTGCCAGCGCTGATATTGACGAATGACGACATCGTCATCGGTGGGGATCGGCGCAACCATGGTGTGATCCTCCGCTACGAGGTTGTCAGCAGCGGATTGCGTTGCAGGATCGGCAGTTGAAAGAGATGCTCGGTTTCCGCGTCGTCGCCATTCTCATGCAAGCCCAGTGTGTACACACCAGCCGACTCCACGCGGATCGGCAAGTACTGGGCAAAGACGCGGAACTTGACCGGCACCGGCGGATTGTCGTGCCAATGCCAACTGAACTCCAACGTACCCACCCGCTGCCCGTCGGGCGACGTGGCGGTGATGAACAGGCGGGGGTCGTAATCGCCGCCACCCGGTGCGGACACCGCCACAACGATCGGCACGGTGATCTGGGCAGGCAGCGTGTCGGTGAAACAACGCGTCATCGGAAACCCGGTGACGCTGACGCCACCGGCCTCCTCCTCGGATGTGCTCAAAGTCGGTGCGAAAGCAACAACTCGCATGGTGGCCTTCCAAGTGCTGGTTGGGGTTTGGGTCGAAATTTTGACGTGCGGCGCCACAGGCGCTCACCGAGCAAACGAGCGATATATCTCCGCGGGGCGGTTTGGATACCACACGTCGGCAGTTAAGGGTGCCTCCGTACCCGCCGGTACGTGCCGCACCGGCGGGTACGGCGGTTACGGATAAAGCACCTCACCGTCAGCCCCGTCAGCACCTGGAACACCGTCACTTGCGCCGCCGAGCCCACCGCTACCACCCGCAACTGGGAAGTTGAAGTTTCCGAGGACGATGGCGTCCCCGCCATCTCCGCCGTTGCCGCCTGCGCTGCCACCGTAACCACCGGCACCACCGGCACCACCAATGATCGAGACGCTGTCGACTTCAGCGCTTCCCACGCCACCGTTGCCGCCGTTGCCACCAACCCCGGTCGCCGATGAACCACCGTGTCCGCCATTACCCCCGAAGCCATCCGAGCCGCCGAACGTGGTGCTGATTCCGTCGCCGCCGTCGCCGCCATTCCCACCATTGCCACTGGTCAGGCCGGCGCCGCCGGCACCGCCAGCGCCACCGTTGCCGCCGACCGCAGGCGACGGGCCACTGTTCGTGACGCTGAGGCCCTTGCCACCGTTGCCGCCGTTGCCACCGTTACCGGTCTGCCCGTCGGCGCCATCGACGCCCGCTCCACCGCCGACGCCGCCGGTGCCCGATGCACCGCCGGTTCCGCCCGTGCCGCCGGTTCCGCCCGCACCACCCTCACCGCCGTTGCTGCCGTCGAGAACTACGCCGGTCCCGTCGGCGCCGTTGCCGCCGGTTCCGCCCGTGCCGCCGGTTCCGCCGGTTCCGCCGGTTCCGCCCGTTCCGTTGATTCCACCGACGCCCGCGTTGCCGCCGGCACCACCGCTGCCGCCGGTACCGCCGGCGAGACCAGCGCCACCGGCACCACCGTCGATGGCCGGGTCGAATGAGTTGGTGCCATTGGTACCGGCTTTGCCTTCGCCGCCGTTGCCGCCTGCGCCCCCGTTGCCGCCGTTGGCGCCTGCGCCGCCGGCGTTACCGCCCGCACCGCCGTTGCCGCCGTTGGAGCCGGCCGACGTCAGGGAGTAGCCGTTGCCGCCGTTGCCGCCGTTGCCAGCGACGGTGCCGTCGGTTCCGGCCGTGCCATTGCTGCCGGCCGTGCCGCCGCTGCCGCCCGCTCCTGCCGCGCCGCCGGTGCCTGCGCCACCGCCTAGGCCGACACCGCCGCCGTTTCCGCCCGCGCCGCCATCAAGTGCGGACTCGTCGCCGTCGGAGCCGTTTCCACCGTTGCCGCCGTTACCACCGTCAGCCCCATTGCCGCCGGCGCCGCCGTTGCCGTTGACGCCACCTACGCCGCCGTTTCCGCCCGCGCCGCCGTTTCCGCCTGCGCCACCGGCCTGACCGGCCTGGCCGTCTTCACCGTTGCCGCCGAACCCAGTGCCGTTGGCACCGTCGCTGCCGTTGGCACCGGCAGTGGTCGCGGTACCACCGTTTCCACCGTTACCGCCGTTGGCGCCTGCGCCGCCGGCGTTACCGCCCGCGCCGCCGTTGCCGGCGTTGGTACCTGCGGTGGTGGGCGAGTAGCCGTTGCCACCGTTGCCGCCATTACCGACGGTGGTGCCGTTGGTCCCGGCCGTACCGTTGGCGCCGGCCGTACCGCCGGTTCCGCCGGTGCCCGCTGCTCCGCCGGTACCCGCGGCGCCGCCGGTGCCGAGGCTGCCGCCGTTACCGCCCGCACCGCCGTTGGGTGCACTCGCGTCGCCGTCGGCGCCGTTGCCGCCGTCAGCTGCGTTGCCGCCGGCGCCGCTGGCCCCGGCCGCACCGCCATTGCCGTTGATCCCGTTGGCTCCGCCGTTGCCGCCGGCGCCACCGTTGCCGGCTGCGCCGCCGGCTGCGCCACTGCCGCCGTTAGCGCCGCTGGCGCCGGCTGTCGCACCGTCAATGCCCGCGGCGCCGTTGCCGCCGGCCCCGCCCGCGCCGCCGGCGCCGCCGTTACCGCCGTTACCGTTGGCGGACAGCGCCGAACCGCCGGCTCCGCCTGCACCGCCAAGACCACCAGCGGTGCCATTGGCGTTGACCGCACCCAGCACTACTGCCGGCGCGACGTAGTTGTTGGCGACATAGACGTTGCCGTTGGAGTCAGTCGCGAGCGATTCGGGATATTGCACGAGACTATTGACCACGCCGGTGACGGTGTTCGTGCTCAGATCGATGACCGTGACTCCGCTGCCGAAGAAGCTCGCCGCGTAGAGCGTTGACCCATCGGGAGACAGCGCCAGCGATCGTGGGGACGACACTCCGGTGATGGTGCCGATGCGGGTATTGGTCGCGGTGTCGACAATCCCGACCGATTCACCGTCGGCATCGCTGACATAGAGCGTCGAACCATCAGAGCTCAGGGCCAGGCCCCACGGGTGATTGAACGCGCCCGAGATAGCGCCGACTTGCAGGGTGGTGGTATCGATCACCGATACCGTGGTGCCCCAGCCGTTGGTGACGTAGAGCTTGCTGCCGTCGCTGCTGGCGATCAGTTCGCGGGGGTGGTTGAAACCGCTGATCGTGGTCGCATCCCCGCTTGCCGGATTGACCAACGACACTGAACCGGTGTTCTCGTCGCTGACGTAGACCGTTGAGCCGTCGGGGCTGACGCTGATGAACGTCGGAGAACCCAGTCCGGTGATCTGTTTGGTGATGGTGTTCGTTGTCGCGTCGATAACTACGACACTGCCCGCGCCGGAGTTCGTGACATAAATGGTGGTGCCGTCGGGGCTGACCGCAACGCTGTGCGGGCTCTGCAGCCCCTTGATGACGCCAATGGTGGCGTTGGTTCTCGTATCGACCACGACCACCGTGCCGTTGGCTTGATCGACGATATATGCGGTGTGGTTACGGGCGCTGGTCGCGACGCCGGTGCCATTGGCGATGCCCGGAATGCTGGCCACTGGGCCGAAGCTCCCGTCGGAGCTGGAACTTGACCCCGGCGCGCCGTTCCCGGCGGCCCCGCCGTTGCCGCCGTTGCCGCCGTTGCCGGCCAAGGCGCCGCCCGCGCCGCCGACCCCGCCGGCCCCGCCGGCGCCACCTGCAGTGAGCGAACCGCCGGGCCCGCCAGCGCCGCCGTTGCCGCCGTTGCCGCCATTGCCGTAGGCCCCGCCGGCACCGCCGGCCCCGCCGGCCCCGCCGGCGATGCCGACCAGTACCGTGTCGAAACCGTCGCCGCCATTACCGCCGTTGCCCGCGACTGTCGACGCGGTCCCGGCAGCGCCGGACTGGCCGGCCGTACCTCCGGTTCCGCCGGTACCTGCCGCACCGCCGCCACCGCCAACGCCACCAGCTCCCGGATTACCGCCGGCGCCGCCGGCGCCGCCGTCAGGTGTGCTCGCGTCGCCGTCGGCACCGTCGCCGCCGTTTCCGGGGTTGCCGCCGGCGCCGCCGGCGCCACCAGCACCGCCGCTGCCGTTGACACCTTGCGCTCCGCCGTTGCCGCCGTTGCCGCCGTTCCCGGCAGCACCGCCAGCACCGCCGTTGCCGCCGGCAGTGCCACTCGCGCCGGCTGCGGTCGCGTTGACGCCGTTCGCGCCGTTGCCGCCGGCGCCGCCGTTGCCGCCGGCTCCACCCTCGCCACCGTTTCCGCTGTTGCTCGGTGCGGCTCCGCCTGCGCCGCCATGCCCGCCCGCACCGCCTGAAGTGGCGTTGGCGGTGTCGTTGGAGATGTAGCTGACGTTCTCGTAGTAGTTGGCTGTGTAGATCACCCCGGTGACGGGATTGACGGCGATGTCCACCGGGAAGTCACCGATGTCCAGCATTTGGACGACGGTGTTGGTTGCGGTGTCGATCAGGGCCACCGTTTCGTCGTCGTAGTTGGCGACGTAGGCGTAGTGGCCGTCGGCGGACACCGCGATTCCCCAGGGATAGTCGAATCCGGAGATAGTCGTCGTCAGCGTGGTTGTCGCGGTGTCGTAGACCTCCACCGTGCCGTCGTAGTAATTCGTGACGTAGAGGGTGGAACCGTCGGGGCTGATTGCTGTTCCGTACCGGTAACCCGTATTGCTTCCGACGGTGTTGATGACCGTGTTGGTTGCGGTATCGACAACGGTCACGGGCGTGTAGTAGCTGGCGATGTAGAGCTTCGATCCATCCGGGCTGACCACCAACCCGTACGGGTAGTTGGCCGGGATGTCGTCCGTCACTTGATGAGTTGCGACGTCGATGACCGACACGGAGTTGTAGTAGTTGGCCACATACAGCTTGGTCCCGTCGGGGCTGACCGCTATGTGATAGGGGCGGTAAAGCCCGCCTCCACTGATCGTGGTCGTGGCGTAGGTGGTGCTGTCGATGGCCGTCACAGTGCTGTCGCTGTAGTTCGTCACGTAGATCGTGGATCCGTCGGGACTGACGACAATTCCTCGCGGGGAATTACCCACCGGGATGGTGGCCGTGACCGTGTTAGTCGCAACGTCGATCACTTGAACCGCGTCGCTGTCAGTTGCGGCGACGTAGATAGTCCGCCCGTCCGGTGAGACCGCCAGGCCATAGCCTTCGCTACCCGGCGAACCTGCTTGGCCGGTGACGTGCAGACCCGGGGTAGCGCTGCCGCTTCCGCCGGTGCCGCCATGGCCGGCAGCGCCGCCATTGCCGCCGTTGCCGGCAATGGTGCCGCCGAGTCCGCCGGTTCCGCCGTTGCCGCCGGCCCCGCCGGGGGTACTGGCATCGCCAGCACCGCCGTTGCCGCCGGTGCCGCCGTTTCCGCCGTTGCCGTAGCTGCCTGCGTTGCCGCCGTTGCCGCCGTTGCCGCCGGCTTCACCGCCGCCGTCGGGGCTATAGCCGTTGCCGCCGTTGCCGCCATTGGCGTAGCTGACGGGGGTCGTGCCCGTAGTGCCATCGGCGCCGGTCGTGCCGCCGGTGCCGCCGGTTCCGGCAGCGCCGCCGCTGCCGCCGGAGCCGCCCGCGGCGGTGCTGCCGCCGTTGCCGCCGTTTCCGCCGTTGGGTGTGGTGCTGTTGCCGTTGGCGCCATTACCGCCGTCGCCGGCTACGCCGCTCGCGCCGCCGGCACCGCCCTTGCCGCCGCTGCCATTGGTGCCGTCGGTGCCGCCGTTGCCGCCGGCGCCGCCGCTTCCGCCGGTGCCGCCGGCGCCGGCGTTACCACCGTCGGTGCCGTTTCCGCCTGGGCTGACTGAGGTGACGCCGTCGCTGCCGTCGCCGCCGCTTCCGCCGGTGCCGCCGGCGCCGCCGGCGCCACCGTTTCCGCCAGCGGCCAGTGCGTCGCCGCCGGCTCCGCCGGTGCCGGCGGTTCCGCCGGCGCCGCCGTTGCCACCGGGTGTGGTGGCGCTGTAGCCGGTGCCGCCGTTGCCGGCAGCCCCGCCGTTGCCACCGTTACCGGCAGTGGCGCCGCCGAGTCCGCCTGCGCCGCCGTCGCCGCCGACACCGCCGGGCGTGCTGGTATCGCCGTTGCCACCGGTGCCGCCGGCACCACCGTTGCCGCCGTTGCCGTAGCTGCCGGCATTGCCGCCGTTACCGCCGTTGCCGCCGGCTTCGCCGGGGGTGGTGGAGGTGTGGCCGTTACCGCCGTTACCGCCGTTGCCGCCGCCGGTCGAGGCCGCCCCGGAGATGCCGTCCGCACCGGCGGTTCCGCCGTCGCCACCGCTGCCGGCCGCGCCACCGGAGCCGCCGGAGCCCGCGGCGGTGTTGCCGCCGTTACCGCCGTTACCGCCGTTGGGCGTGGTGCTGTCGCCGTTGGCGCCATCACCGCCATTGCCGGCTGCGCCGCCGGCGCCGCCGATGCCGCCGGCTCCGCCGTCGCCGTTGGTGCCGTCGGCGCTGGCGTTGCCGCCTGCGCCGCCTGCGCCGCCGTTGCCGCCGGCGCCGGCGTTGCCACCGTCGGTGCCGTTTCCGCCTGCAGTGGTGGCATCGGTTCCATCGACACCGGCACCACCGGTGCCGCCAGTGCCACCGGCGCCACCGGTACCCGCGGTCGCGCCGCTGGCCACTGCGTCGCCGCCGACTCCGCCGGCGCCGCCGTTACCGCCGGTGGTGCCTGATCCGCCGACCGTGGTGGCGGCCAAGCCGGTACCACCCTGGCCGCCCTGTCCGCCGGCACCGCCGTTACCTGAGACAGTGCCGCCGGTACCGCCGGCGCCGCCGCTGCCACCGTTGCCGGCCGGGGTGATGTTGTCTGCGGCGCCGCCCTTGCCGCCCTTGCCGCCGGTACCGCCGTTGCCGTAGCTGCCGCCCGAGCCGCCTGCCCCGCCGTTGCCGCCGTCGACACCCGGGATCGTCGAATCCCAACCGGAGCCACCCGTGCCGCCGGTACCCGGTTGCTCCGCGCCATCGGCACCACTGGTGCCGTTGGTGCCCGATGTAGTGCCGTATCCGCCGACGCCTCCGTTGCCGCCTCGGCCGGTGGACCCGCCGCCGCCGGCCGATCCGCCTGCGGCACCGTCGGGATGTTGGGCGGTGCCGTCGGCGCCGTTGCCGCCGTTGCCGCCCTGACCGCCGGCGCCGCCGACGCCGGCATTACCGCCGTTACCGCCGGTGCCGTGGACTGCTGTCCCGCCAGCACCGCCGTTGCCGCCGTTGCCGGCTGATCCGCCGTTGGTTCCGTTGCCGCCGACGCCGTCGTTAACGGCGAATGTGCCGTCCTCGCCGTCGATTCCGGCGCCGCCGGCGCCGCCGACGCCACCGGTTCCACCGTTGCCGCCATTACCCGAAATGGCGCCGCCGGCGCCGCCGGCGCCACCGTTGCCGGCGTTCCCGCCGGCGCCCGGTCCGGTTGTGGAGTTCGCGTTCTGGCCTTGGAAGCCGTTGCCACCGTTGCCGCCATTGCCGCCGTTGCCGACCGAACCGCCGGCGCCACCGGCGCCACCGTTACCACCGCGGGTTCCGGCCGGGCCGTCACCGGCTTGGTAGCCGTTGCCGCCGTTGCCGCCATTGCCGCCCGAGGTCACGGTCGTGCCCGCGTTGCCGTTCGTGCCGGCCTTGCCGTTATGTGCGCCGGTCCCGCCGGCGCCGCCGACGCCACCGCCACCGGCATCGCCCCGGTTGCCGCCGTGGCCACCGTTACCGCCGGTGGGGGTGGTGGAATTGCCATTGGCGCCGTCACCGCCATTGCCGCCGACTCCGCCATTACCTCCGGTGCCGGCGTTGCCGCCGTTGCCGCCGTTGCCGCGGTTGGCGAACAGCAGCAGGAGTCGGCCGTCGCCGCCGTTGCCGCCGGCGCCACCGTTTCCGGCCAGCCCGCCGTTGCCGCCGTCGGTGCCGTCTCCGCCCGCGCCGCCCGCGACCGTGGCATCAGCGCCGTCCTCGCCGGCTGTGCCGTTGCCGCCGTTGCCGCCGTTGCCGCCGACACCGCCGACGCCGCCGCGTCCGATGATCCAGCTGCCGGCGCCGCCGTTACCGCCGTTGCCGCCGTTGCCGCCGTTCAGACCGTTGATACCGGTGGAGCCGTCGCCGCCGGCGCCGCCTGAGCCGCCGGCACCCCACACCGAGAGCAGTCCGGTGTTACCGCCGCGGCCACCCGCTCCGCCGTCATAGGCGCCGGCTGTGGCGTCTCCACCTGCGCCGCCCTTGCCGCCGGATCCGATCAGCCAGCCGCCGTTTCCGCCGTTTCCGCCGTCGCCGCCGCCGGTGCCGCCGTTTCCGCCGGCGCCACCGGCGCCGCCGCGGCTGCCCGCGGCCAGCAGGCCGGAACGGCCGCCGTTTCCGCCGCGGCCGCCGGATCCGTTGGTGCTCGCGCCACCGGCTCCGCCCGCGCCGGCCACGGCCAGCAGGGCGAAGAATCCGGTGAACCCGCCGCTACCGCCTGCGCCGCCGGGGGCGTTCACCGCGGTGGCCGTGCCGCCTGTTCCGCCCTTGCCGCCGTCGCCGAGCAGCAGTCCGCCGTTGCCGCCGTTGCCGCCAGCGCCGGCGTTGAGGCCGTTGCCGCCGTTACCGCCGGCGCCGCCGGTGGAGTTGAGCGCGAGGATTCCGGCAGTGCCGCCGGCACCACCAGCGCCGCCGGTGCCGGCAGCACTGGAGCCGCCGTCGCCGGCCTGGCCGGCTTTGCCCAGAAGTGTCATCCACCCGGTGTTGCCGCCGTGTCCGCCCTGGCCGCCCTGCGCCTCGTTACCCGTTGCGGCGCCACCGTTTCCGCCGACGCCGCTGTTGCCGATCAGCCCGCCACCGAAACCGCCCGCGCCGCCGTCACCGCCGGCGACCAGGCCTTGGCCGCCGTCACCGCCGGCGCCGCCGCTGCTGGCTAGTGATAGGAGGCCGGCGTGACCGCCGCGGCCGCCATCACCGCCGGTTCCGGCTGGACTGTTGCCGCCGTTGCCGCCGTTGCCGGCGGTACCCCAGATCGACAGCAGGCCGGTGTTGCCGCCCGCGCCGCCGGCGCCGCCGATGGCGCCCGACGCAGTCACCTCTCCGCCGGCGCCGCCGTTACCGCCGTTGCCGATGAACACGCCGCCGGCACCACCGCGGCCACCCGCACCGCCATTGACACCGGCCCCGCCGTTACCGCCGTTGCCGAACCACCCGGCCGAACCGCCGTTGCCGCCGTTGAACCCGTTGCCGCCGTTGCCGAAGAGTCCGCCGTTGCCGCCCTTGCAGGCCGTCGACCCCGAGCAGGTGGTGGCGTCATAGCTGAACCCGTTGCCGACCAGCAGCCCACCGTTGGGCTGACTGGCCGTGCCGTTGCCGATGAAGAGCCGGATGAAGTCGTTCACCGCATCGGCGGGGGAGGCATTGGCTCCAGCGGATGCCGGAACGCTGGCCACCGACGGCGTGACAGTCACGCGCTTAGCCGCCTCGGGAGTGGACGAGCCGGCAACCGGCGCATCCGAAACGGTCTCAGGCTGCGAGGAGTTCGCCCCCGACGCACGTGAACTCGAACCCGCCGACGACACCGGATCCGACGGCAAGGCGGCCGCGCCGTCCGAGGACGAGACCGCGCCGCCCGAGGAGGAGCCCGGTTTGGCCGAACTCGCAGAACCCGACGGCGAACCCGAAGTCGGTCGCCGCGAGGACCCTTGGCTCGACTTGGTCGAGGAGCGTTGCCCCGCCCCGGATGAACTCGTCGAACCCGCGCCCGATGAGTTGGCTGAGCCGGTCGCGCCCGACGACCCGGTCGTGTCGGCCACTGCCACCGTCGGCACCGCCGCCATCGCGGCCCCGATGCCCAACGCCACGGCCAGCGCACCGATACGTCCGATGTAGCGTCCGTAGCCCGAGCCGGCGTCAACGGCCCCGTCCGATTGGTCAGGCCTCCGGGGCGTCTCGATCGCTCGTACCGGCGTCGCTTCGACGCCCAGCTGACGACGATGTCCACCCTGCTGCGACACGACTCGACCCATAACCGACGACCTCCCCTAACATCGGACGACCCCCACCAGCCCGCACTCAGAATCGATTGAATGCTCAGTCAATGATTCTGAGATGTTGCTGGGAGAACCAATTGCGGACAGGACGCTATCGCGGGATCGCGGATTCTGTCTACCAAAAGCGAAAAATTGCCCAATCCGCGTGATCGGGCTGGAAGGCCCAGCTAATATCCCTGGTTGCTTCGGCCTTGCGCGATTGCCATGACTGCACCACCCCGCACCACCCGCCTGCCGCGGCCACGCGTGGAATCCGGATCAGGCTGGCACTGCTCGAGGCCGACTTGCCGATCCCGCGGGGACGGCTGTGCTGGGCGATCGCGTTGGCATCGCTGTCCATCGGTCCCGCTTGAAGGCGCCGAGGCGTTGACGTCGTTTCGCTGTTCCGGGCGTCAACACTGGTCACAGAAATCGGGTAGTTCGCTTCGAAAAGCGTTGTTGGGTCGTCATTTTCGGGTTCGCGTAGGTAGTCTGCGCGTTGGCGATGGCGATCACCCTTGCGCCGCGCCCCGGAGGCGGGCTGGGTCGTAAGCCGGCCTGCAACAGTTGGACGCGTCACTGGCTGTAGTGGCTGAAACCCCAGTCGAGTAGTTGAGCGGCCTGGCCCCACAGATCATCGCTGCCGTACATCTGCACCACGATCAACCGGCGTCCGTTGCGCTGCGCCATACCGACGTAGGTCTCCTGGGCCAGGTCGGTGTATCCGCTCTTGCCGCCGATGAAGCCGGGATAGCTGCGCAACAGGCGGTCCTGATTTTTGATCTCCTTGAACCCCGACCGGCCGGGGAACTGCGCCGAGGGTTGGTGCACGATCTGCGCAAAAAGCGGGTAGCGCAACGCTTCTCGGTAGATCACCGCCAAGTCATGCGGTGCGGCGATCACCGAGTTCCCAGCACTGCGTGTCGGCCAGTCGCTGCGTGTTGCCCGCGATCGCCCGGGAACCAAACCGACGCAAGAGCATTCGACGTCGGTGTGCGCCGCGGTCGCACGCACAGCGGTGTTGGGCGCCAACTGGTCGAGCACGACCATGGCCAGCAGTGCCTTGATGGTGCTGGCCGGCGCGTGCGCGCTGTATTCAGGATCTGGCCGGTGTCGACGGCGATGCGAGCCGCCACTGCGCGATGCAGAACCAGGGACGGCAATGGCAACGCGATGAACGCGGGCTGGCGGCCGAGGCGCCAGACGAACGTCGTCGCGGCGCGGCGTGGGCGCACCGTGGGGTTCGGTCTGAGCGCGGCGATGCGATCGCTCCCAGCGGTGAGCCGCCTTCGTGGATCAGCCCGTACATCATCGCGATCACCAGGCGGCGGCCGTCGCGGTCGGCGGCGCCGACGAACGTCTTGACCATCGCGGCGGGTCAGCAGCTCGGCGCGGCACGTCGGCGGCATCGCCAGGAAACATGGCCACCGGCTGTGCGGTGATCTGCGCGAACACCGGGTTGGCCATCGCGGCACGGAAGATGGCGGCCAGATCGTGTGGGGTGGTCCACCCCGGCCCGCCCGGTCCATCCAGTCCCGACGGCGTGGTCGCGTGGGTGTTGGTCGCGCCGATCGCGACGGCTTTGGCGTTCATCTTGTCCACCGCGGCGTCGAAGCCGCCGAGCATGTCGGCCAGGGTGTTGGCGGCGTCGTTGCCCGACACCAGCAGCAGCCCGTCGAGCAGCTGACGAGCGGTATAGACCCGCCCGGGTCGCACACCCGCACAGTTGCATTCGACGAGGGCGTCGTTATTGCTGGCGACCACCGTGGCATTCAGATCGGGCAGCTCGTCAAGCACAGTCAGCGCGAGCAGCGTCTTGATGGTGCTGGCCGGCGGGTGGGCGGCGTACATGTCGCGACCCGCCAGCACCTGCCCGGTATCCATGTCAGCGACGATCCAGGCCGGCGCGGGTCCGTCGGGAATCGGTACCGAGCCCGAGGGCTGGTCGGTGTCGGCGGTGGCGACACCGGTAGCCGAGGTCAGCAGGCTCAGCGCGGTGATCGCGCTCGCGAGAAGTCTGCGCATGGCCACCGAGCCTAACTCGGGGGACTAGGAGCGTCCGGGCGCCCGATGACTCAGTAGACGTCGCGCAGGTACCGATGGGTCTTGATCAGCTCGTTGACGTAGGAGTGCGCGGCGGTCGCATCCATGCCGCCGGCCTCGGCGACGATCTCGTGCAGGGCCCGATCGACGTCCTTGGCCATCCGATCGGCATCCCCGCACACATAGAGCAGCGCACCATCCTGGAGCCACGCATAGAGTTCGGCGGCGTTGTCCTTCATCCGGTGCTGGACGTAGGTCTTCGGTCCGTCGGCCTCTCGGGAGAACGCCAGGTCCAGCCGGGTCAGCGTCCCTGAGTCGACGAATCCCGACAACTCGTCACCGTAGAGGAAATCGGTGGCGCGACGACGATCGCCGAAGAACAGCCAGGCCTTGCCCGGCGCCGAGGTGGCCCGGCGCTCGTGCAGGAACGCGCGGAACGGTGCGATACCGGTTCCCGGCCCGATCATGATGATCGGCACGTCGGGTGCTGGCAGCCGGAAGTTGTGGTTGGGGCGCAGGTGGATTCGCACCGATTGGCTGGTGGGGTCTTGGTCGGCCAGGAAGGTTGAGGCGACACCGCCGCGGGCGCGCCCGTGGCAGTGGTAGCGGACGGTCGCGACAGTCAGGTGTAGCCGATCGGGATGGACCAGGGGGCTGGAGGCGATCGAGTAGTCCCGAAATTGCAAGGGCCGCAATACTTCCAGCACCTCATCGGCGGTCAGATCGGCAAGGTCGAGAAGGTCCAATACGTCGCGGCCGTACAACCAGGACGACACCACGGCGGGGTCGGAGGAAGTCAGCGCGGCCGCGGCTTCGGCGTTGCCGGTGCGGGCAGCGACCAACGCCTGCAATGCCCGTGACGGAGCGCATATCTCGAGGTGGCTGGTGAGTAGTTCGCGCAGCGGCAGGTCGGCTCCGGCGGCGACGTAGGTGTCGTCGACCCCCAGCTTTGTCATCAAGGCTTCGACTAGTTCGGGGGAGTTGACCGGGTGGACAGCCACCGAATCGCCGGCGTCGTAGGTGATCCCGGAATCCGCGAGATCCAGTTCGATGTGGCGGACCTCCTTGTCGGATTCCGTCGCTGTCAGCAGGCGGTTCACTACGGCGGTCGCCGGATACGGGTTCGCGTCGGTCCAGGGTGTGGCGTTGCGGGCCGGCGTCGGTCGCGGTGCCACCGGTGCGGTGGCGGTGTACCCGGGGGTGGCGGTGTTGGCTTCCTCGATCATCTTGGCGATGTCGGCGATCCACCCGCGGGCGTCGCCCTCGCGGTAGCAATCGAACTCGACACGCTCGGCCAGCGGGCGCGCGCCCAGCTCGGCCAGCCGGGCGTCGAAGATCCGGCCGGCGTTGCAGAACAGGTCATAGGAGCTGTCGCCCAGTGCCAGCACGGCGTAGCCGAGATGGTCGAGGCGGGCCTCGGATGCGGACAGTTCCTCCCAGAAGACCGCGCCGTTGTCGGGCACCTCGCCCTCGCCGAATGTCGAGGACACCACGATGAAGTGGCTCGCGGCCGCCACGTCGTCGGGAGCGATGTCGTTGAGTTCGGTCTCGGTGACATCGATGCCGAGCGCTGTGACGGCCTCGGCCAGCTGCACGGCGATGTACTCGGCGGTGCCCATGTCACTGGCGTAGCCAATGATCAGCGAGAATTCGGGGCGCTCCGACACGCGTCCTCCACTCGATAGTCAACTTTGGTTAGGGTGACCTTAGTCGACTTGTCCCGCTGGCGTGGACCTCCCCACCGGGGCTCGGCGCGACGGTGTTGAATCACACGAATGCTGAGTCTTGACGAGATTTCGGATCGGTTGGAGATCCAACAATTGCTGGTGGATTACTCCACGGCGATCGACAATCGCCGGTTCGACGACTTGGATCGTGTCTTCACACCCGATGCTCACATCGACTACACCGAGCTCGGCGGAATCGCGGGGACCTTTCCTGACGTCAAGGCCTGGCTGGCCGAGGTGCTGCCGAACTTTCCGGCGTATTTCCACATGCTCGGCAACTTCGACATCCGCATCGACGGTGATACCGCGACCTCGCGCACCATTCTGTTCAATCCGATGGCGCTCGGCGACAACGGTCAGGTCATGTTCTGTGGACTGTGGTACGACGACGCGTTCATCCGGACCGCCGACGGCTGGCGGATGACGCGGCGCGTCGAATCGAAGTGCATCCAGAAGGTGGTCTGAGCGGCGCGCAATTCGGCAGTCCACTGATCGCTCGGTGATTGCCGAACCGCGCTTACTTCCCCGATAGCGTGGCTTCCCAAAGCTGGAGTCGCGCACGGAGCCTTGGATGAGCCGCGGTGTTCAGCATTGTGAGCGCGGCCTTGGTCAGCGCCGGTGTGCCCGCCAGCTTGTGGAAGTAGCGGCCGCGGCGATATTCGGTTCCCCACGTCGCTTGGATTGTCTGTTCGTAGTTTGTGAAGTCCTGTGGACCGCCGTTGAGGAGTGCTGCGATGGCGCATTCGCCCGCGGCCAGGCCCGACTGCAATGCCTTGGAAATGCCCGCGCCCGACACTGGCCTGGCGGCTCCGAGCGCGTCACCGGCGAACAGCACACCCGGGCGCCAGGGCGGCCAGGTCGTGAAACCCATTGGTATCCGCCATGCTTGCAGGCCTTTGGACTTCTGCACCTGGGCGATCGGCGGTAGCTCCCATTCGGCGGGCAGTCTTTCCATGAACTCGCCGAGGAATCGGGTGGCGTTGATCTGCTTCCAGTTTCGGTAGCTATTGACATAGCCAAGCCCGATGTTGAGGCGGCCAGCGCCGAGCGGGAACACCCACCCATAGCCCGGCAGCTGGTCGCCCCGGAAACGAAGCTGCAGATGAATATCGAGACTGTCGAAATCTGGCCGCTTGGAGTCCATTTCGGCGCGGATCGCGATCGCTGAGTAACCGTGATACTTCGAGCCGAGCTTGAGTGCCTGTTTGACGGGTGAGTAGGCGCCGTCCGCGGCGATCACTGCGTCGGCGCCGATGCGCTCGCCGCTCTTGAGTACCACACCGATCACGCGGTCGTCGACGATCATCGGCCAGGCGACATCGGCGCCCTCGCGCACTTCCGCGCCCGCGCTGTCGGCATTTTTGAGCAACAGCAGATCCAACTCGCGGCGCGGTATGACATGACCGTGGTCAGGCATGCCGGGTCGACGTGGGAAAGACAGCCCCCATTGCCTGGGGCTGAACACCGTGACGTGGTTGACGCGCTGGAATCGGTCAATCTCGGCCGACAGCCCCATTTTCTGGAGATAGCTCAGGGCGCGCGGGGTGATCCCGTCGCCGCAAGGTTTCTCACGCGGGAAGGCGGCTTTGTCGAGCACCACCACCCGCGCCCCGGTCCGGGCGGTTTGCCAGGCCGCGGCTGACCCTGCCGGGCCGCCGCCCACAATTGCCACGTCGTAGTGTTGGACCATTCACACTCGCCTTTCCCGGGACGCCGTCAGGATCAGTGGGCCGGTGGGGTCAGGACGGTGTCGATCAGGTACACGGTTGCGTTGGCGGTATGTACGCCGCCGCACACGACTGACGCGCCGTTGACCTTGAGGTCGTTACCTGAGCCGGTCACGGTCAGCGGTGCGCCCTGCACGGTGGGGTGCGTGCCGTCGACGTCGGCCGGACCGAGCTGACCGGGCACCACGTGATAGGTGAGAATTTTGGTCAGCCCGGCCGAATCGGACTTGAGTGCTTCAACGGTGGACGCCGGCAGCTTGGCGAAAGCAGCGTCGGTCGGCGCGAATACGGTGAATTGCCCGCCGTTCAAGGTGTCGACGAGATTCACGTTCGGATTGAGCTTGCCCGAAAGAGCCGCAGTCAGGGTGGTCAGCATCGGGTTGTTCGACGCGGCGACGGCGACCGGGGCTTGGGCCATACCGGCGACCGAGCCGGGACCGGTGGGAACCTGCATGGCGTAACCCGCGCACCCCGATCCGACCAAGTCGCTGGTCGTATCGGCACCGGCAACGCCGGTCGGGATCATCATGATGGCAGCCGCGGTCAGGGCTGTCGCCCCCATTGCCGTCGCGAGTTCGCGTTGAATTTTCATTGACGTGTTTACCCTCCGAGTCGTCGACGGCGCGGTGCCGCCTTCGTGGTGTACGAGGGGGATTCGGAGCCGGATGGACCGTGGATTGGTCGACAACGAAACTCGCTCACTATTCGCGGGTTCGATGGCCTTCGATGGCTGTGGTGACACCCGCCAGCCATCCGCGGCCTCGTTGGTGTCGAATTCCTTGTGTGTCAGGTGACAGCGGGAAACGCGAGCTGCAGCACGGGGCTGCGCGGATGACGACGGCGGTCGTGATCGGTGTGCTCGCGCCCCGGCTGGATTGCGCTGACAATCGACTGCGGGTCGGCCAACTCGTGGTGATCGGGCGACCGGACGCACTACGCTTCGGTGCGATGAGTGGATCGGCGCAATCGGGCGACGACCTCGATGCGTTGGTGTGTCTGGTCGGCCGCGGTGATGTCGACGCCTTCGTCGCCTTCTATGACCGGACCCGCACGCGCGTGTTCGGTCTGATCGTGCGGCTCCTGCGTGACCCGGGCTACAGCGAAGACACCACGCAGGAGGTCTATCTCCAGGTGTGGCGCAATGCCGCACAATTCGATCCCGCGGCGGGTTCGGCGTTGGCGTGGCTCATGACCCTTGCCCATCGCCGCGCGGTGGACAGAGTGCGCAGCGAGGAAGCGGCCACGCGGCGAGACCTGCGCTACGGGGCGGCCAGCGGTGAACCGGCGGCCGACGTCGTGGCCGAATCGGCGATCCAGCGCGACGAGGCCCGACGGGTGGCTGACTGCCTGCAATCGCTGACCGACCTGCAGCGCCAATGCATCGAGTTGGCGTATTACCGCGGCCTGACCTACGTCGAGGTGTCCCAGCGGCTGGCCGCGACCCTGCCGACAGTCAAGTCGCGGATGCGTGACGCGCTGCGCGGCTTGCGTACGTGTTTGGGGGTGCCATGACCGGTCCGGCGGACCTCGAACTGTTGGCGTTGGCCACGCCGTATGCGCTCAACGCCGTGTCCGACGCTGAGCGCGCAGACATCGAGCGGCGTCTCGACGCCGCGCCGGCTGCCGTCGTCGAACACTTCCACGACGAAGTGCGATCCGTGCGCGAGACGATGGCCGCTTTGTCGGCCAGCACGCGCGCCGAGCCGCCGCCGGAGTTGCGTGAGCGGCTCCTGGCCGCGGTCGGACCGGCGCAGAATGTCCAAAAGCCCAGGCGCACAACCATATTACTGGCAGCAGCTGCTGCACTGGTGGTTGCTCTGGTTGCCGTCGGTGTGGGGTTGGCGTTGCGGCCCCCACCGCAACGGTCGACCGCCGAGCAGGTGATCAGCGCGCCTGATATGCATACGGTCAGCGCCGCCATCCCCTCCGGCGGCATCGCCACAGTCGTGTACTCGCGCGACAAGAACGCGGCCGTGCTGGTGATGAACGACGTCAATCCGCCTCCGCCGGGCAGCGTCTACCAGATGTGGCTGCTGGGCGGCCAGCAACCGCGCTCGGCAGGCACGATGACACCGGAAAATGTCGGCCCATCGACCACCGCGGTACTGGCAGATCTGCAGACCGCACGTGCGCTGGCGTTCACCGTCGAGCCGGGCAACGGCTCGCCGCAGCCGACAACCCAGCCTTTCGCCGAGCTTCCGCTGACCTGAGCCGCGGCCGCCCCGCGGCGAGAAGTCCGGTATCGCCGATAACTTCCGGTGATCACCGATCCGCACCCCGGGCGGCTCCGAACACCTGGGGTAACCCGGTGTCGGCACCCGCCGTACCGAGGCGGTGGAAGGGGCCACGATGGACGGTCTGCGGGTCACGGCGCGAGTGCTCACCCGGGCGGCGCTAACGACGTCGGCGGTGTGCAGGGCGGTCGGGGCGTGTGGTCGCAACCTCTTGGGTGATCACCAGCCGGCGGCCGACGGGCTGCGCGGCGGCTGGTGTGCGCGGTGACCGGGTTCGGATGTGTGCGGTCACGACGGTGTCTCCGCACCCATCGCGATCCGCAGGCCGAGCTCAGGTCCACCCACAACGGGGCACTGGCGCCGCGGATCGCGCGATTAACACCTGACCAGCACAATCTGGCACAATGGGCGGCTGTCCGACCCGCGACTACGGTCGCTTGCCGGTCACGCGCGCGAGGCAAAACCGGATCCGGCATTCCCGCCGGTATCGCTGAATTGCAGCGTGATACCCACAGGAGTTAGTACATGGCTGTCAAGATCAAGCTCACCCGGCTTGGCAAGATCCGCAACCCCCAGTACCGCATCGCTGTCGCCGACTCGCGCACCCGCCGCGATGGTCGCTCGATCGAGGTCATCGGCCGTTACCACCCCAAGGAAGAGCCGAGCCTGATCGAGATCGACACCGAGCGCGCGCAGTACTGGCTGTCTGTCGGGGCCCAGCCCACCGAGCCCGTCCTCGCGCTGCTGAAGATCACCGGTGACTGGCAGAAGTTCAAGGGTCTGCCGGGCGCCGAGGGCACGCTGAAGGTCAAGGAGCCCAAGCCCAGCAAGCTCGACCTGTTCAACGCCGCGCTGGCCGAGGCCGATGGCGCGCCGTCCGGTGAGGCTGCTCAGCTCAAGAAGAAGAAGGCGCCGGCCAAGAAGGCCGAGGCCGCTGAGGCCGAGCCGGCCGCCGAGGCTGCTGCTGAGCCGGCTGCCGAGGCCACTGAGGCCGCCGCAGAATGAGCTCGGTCGTCGTTGACGCCGTAGAGCATCTGGTCCGCGGGATCGTCGACAATCCCGACGACGTTCGCGTCGACATGGTCACCAACCGGCGGGGACGCACGGTTGAGGTCCATGTCCACCCCGAGGACCTTGGTAAGGTGATCGGCCGCGGCGGTCGCACCGCGACCGCGTTGCGCACCCTCGTCGCCGGCATCGGTGGCCGGGGTATTCGCGTCGACGTGGTGGACACCGACCAGTAGCCAGCCGGCGGGCTGGAGCGAAGCGACTCGGGGAACGATATGGAGCTTGTCGTCGGGCGCGTGGCCAAAGCTCACGGGATCACCGGCGAACTAGTGGTCGACGTCCGCACGGACGATCCCGATGAGCGCTTCGCTCCCGGTAATCGGTTGCACCTCAAACCGTCCCGCGGAGGCGGTGGTCGAGATGTCGTCGTCGAGGCGGCGCGTCCGCACGGCGCTCGGCTGCTGGTCCGGCTGCCCGGGGTCTGCGACCGCAATGCCGCTGACGCGTTGCGGGGCCACCTGTTCGTCGTCGACACCGCCGATCTGCCCGAGATCGAGGATCCCGACGAGTTCTACGACCATCAGCTCGAAGGGCTGGCGGTACGCACCGTCGACGGCCGCACCCTCGGCTCGGTCGCCGAAGTGCTGCACACCGCTGGTGGCGAGCTGCTGGCGGTTCGTAACGCAGACGGTGCGGAACTGCTGGTGCCGTTCGTCGGCGCGATTGTGACCTCGGTGTCTCTGGCTGACGGGGTTGTCGAAATCGATCCGCCCGACGGGCTTTTGGACCTGGACAGCTTGACCTGAGATGCGCATCGACGTCGTCACCATCTTTCCCGACTACCTGGCTCCGCTGCGACAGTCCCTGCCCGGCAAGGCCATCGAGTCGGGCATCCTGGACGTCGAGGTGCACGACCTGCGCCGCTGGACCCACGACGTGCACCACTCCGTCGACGACTCTCCCTACGGCGGCGGTCCCGGCATGGTGATGAAGGCCCCGGTCTGGGGTGAGGCACTCGATGAGATCTGCACCGAGGCAACACTTCTGGTGATCCCGACGCCGGCGGGCCGGCTGTTCACCCAAAACGACGCCCAGCTCTGGACGGGGGAGTCCCATCTGGTGTTCGCGTGCGGCCGTTACGAAGGCATCGACCAGCGCGTCGCCGAGGATGCGCGCCGGCGGATGCGAGTCGAAGAGGTGTCGATCGGCGACTATGTGCTGGCCGGCGGCGAGGCGGCGGCACTGGTGATGATCGAGGCAGTAGTACGGCTGCTTCCCAACGTGATGGGCAATCCGCTGTCCCACCAAGATGATTCGCACTCGCCGGAGAAGGACGGCCTGCTCGAGGGGCCGAGTTACACGCGCCCGCCGACCTGGCGCGATTTGTCGGTGCCCGAGGTATTGCTCTCCGGTGACCACGGCAAGGTCGCGGCCTGGCGTCACGAGCAGGCACTTGAGCGCACCCGGGCACGCCGCCCGGACCTGTTGAGTGACTAGCCCGCGGGCAGGAGCGAAGCGACCCGGGGAGGGTCTACGTCCGGCGTGGCGCAGATTACCGACCGCCGTCGGCGGGTATTGAGGAATGCGTGACTCGTCCAACCACCGGCGCTCCGCCCGAACCGGCGGCCGCGCAGGTGACGGGGCGACAACGCAACCTGGTCTTCCTCGCCGTGGTGCTGGGCATGCTGCTGGCCGCTCTGGACCAAACGATCGTGGCCACCGCTTTACCGACCGTCGTCGCCGATCTCGGCGGGGCCGGGCATCAATCGTGGGTGGTGACCAGTTATCTGCTGGCGTCGACGATCGTGACGGCGGTGGTCGGCAAGCTCGGTGACACCTTCGGCCGCAAGGTGGTGTTCCAGGCGGCTGTGCTGTTCTTCCTGGCCGGATCGGTGTTGTGCGGGCTGGCCGGGTCGATGAGCATGCTGGTGGGCTCGCGGGCCCTGCAGGGCATCGGTGGCGGTGCGATCACCGTCACCGCGGTCGCGGTCATCGGTGAGGTGATTCCCCTGCGGGAACGCGGCCGCTACCAGGGTGCACTTGGCGCGGTATTCGGCGTCACGACTGTGGTGGGGCCGCTGCTCGGTGGGTTGTTCACCGACCATCTTGGCTGGCGCTGGGCGTTCTGGATCAACGTGCCGGTCGCCGTGGTGGTGTTGATTGTTGCGGCATGGGCGATTCCGCAGCTGGGCCGCACGTCTCGGCCGGTCATCGACTATCCGGGCATCGTCTTGATCGGCCTCGGTGCGGCCGGGCTGACCCTGGCCACCAGCTGGGGCGGTACCACCTATCCATGGGGCTCGGCGACGATCATCGGGCTGTTCGTGGGATCGGTGGCCGCGCTGGTGGCGTTCGTCGTCGTGGAAAGCCGCGCGGCCGAGCCGATCCTGCCGATCCGGTTGTTCAAAGACCCGGTGTTCACCGTCTGCTGCGTGTTGTCGTTCGTCGTCGGCTTCGCGATGCTCGGCGCGCTGACGTTCCTGCCGACCTATATGCAGTTCGTCGACGGGGTCTCGGCGACGGTGTCCGGGCTGCACACGCTGCCGATGGTGGTGGGTCTGCTGGCGACGTCGTTGACCAGCGGTGTGATCGTGGGCCGCACCGGGCGCTACAAGATTTTCCCGGTCGCGGGCACGGCGGTGATGGCCGTCGGGTTCGTGCTGCTGTCACTGATGGACGCCCACACCTCGACCCTGGTGCAGTCCCTGGACCTGCTGATCCTGGGTGCGGGCATCGGGCTGAGCATGCAGGTGCTCGTGCTGACCGTGCAGAACACCGTGGATTTCACCGACCTGGGTGTCGCCACCTCGGGTGTCACGTTCTTCCGCACCATCGGCAGTTCGTTCGGGGCGGCGATCTTCGGCTCGCTGTTCAGCAACTTCCTGGCCGACCGGCTGCCCGCCGCACTGGCCGCCAGCGGGGTCTCGCCCGCGGACGCGCAATCACCGCAGGCTCTGCATAGGCTGTCCCGCGAGGTCGCCGCACCGATTGTCGATGCCTACGCCGATTCGTTGAGCAAGGTGTTCCTGTTCGCGGCGCCCGTCGCGGTCGTCGGTTTCGTCGTGGCGCTGTTCCTCAAGCAGGTTCCGCTGCGCGACGCCGCAGCCATGGGCAGCACCGACCTGGGGGAGGGTTTCGGGATGCCCACCACCGAGCCCGCCGAGAAGGTGCTGGAGGTGGCGGTCAGCCGGCTGATGCGGGAAACCCGGGGGATGCATTTGCCGGCATTGGCCCGGTCCGGGGGCAGCCACCTCGACGTACCGCGGATGTGGGCTCTGCTGCAGATCTATCGGCATGCTCAGGTGTCCGGCCCGGTCGCGGTGGCCGATATCGCCGCGCATCATCGGGTGCCCGCCGAGATCCTCGAACCGGTCTTCGACCGGCTGGTCGCATCGGGATATGCGCAGCGCGGCGGCGATCAGCTGTGGCTGACGGCCTCAGGTGCCGCCGAGGTGAATTACGTGCGGAATCAGATCGCGAACTGGATCACCGACACACTCACTCGCTCACCGGCATTCGAGGGCCGGCCCGATCGCATGCAAGTGCAGGGCGTGATGGAACGCATCGCTCGCAGTGTGCTGGCCGACGACGGCGGTGCCGAGCAGTACACCCGGCCGTTGGCGCTGGGTCCGCAACGTGCGGCGGCCACTGCGACCGCGCCCACGACGCGGCTTCGCAGCGGTGCGGCGCTGGCCGCTGGCAATGAACCGGTTCTGGGTAATGAGCCGACTCGGCCGTTTCGGGCTCGCGCTGAATTCCGTCAACCACCGCCCGGACCGCCGCGCCGTTAGGGTCAGATCCGTCCGCCGGGGAACATCGTCTTCACGGCCTGCGTCATGGTCGAGCGCGCAGTGGCGTCGTCGACCGGTTGCAGAGCGGCCATGGCCATCACGAAGCGATGGTCGGCGCCGATCACGCCGGTGGTCATGTGCAGCCAGTTGCCGCCATTCCAACAGCACATCCAACCTTGTTTGACCGCAACGGGTTCGGCGAACAGTGCGTCGGGAATGCCAAACCGCTGCGGGTACCCGTCGACGCCGGTGGGGGTCGACTTCGACAGATCGCCGAGGATGACGGAGGCCTGATCGGCGGGTAGTCCGCCGGCGCCGTCGAGCAGCATGTCGTAGTAGTGCACCAGATCACCGGTGGTGCTCATGGTGTTCCACCAGTTGCCGTCATAGGGCGCGCTGGTCGATCCCAATCCGTACCGTGAGGTCACTCGGCCGATGATCGAGCTGCCGCCGCCCTCGCCCCAGAACACCTCGGCGGCGTTGTCGTCGGAGGACCGCAACATCTCGTCGAAGGACTGCCACTCGTCGGGGGTCATTTGACGCTGCCCCTTGGCGACCTGCATCAGCAGATCGTCGGCGATGAACAGCTTGCTGACCGAGGCGATCGGGAATGCTGCGCTGTCGCCGCCGGAGACCGTCCGGCCGGTGGCGCGGTCGAGCACCGTGAAGCTGATATCCGCGCCGTCCTGAGCGGCCTCCGATGCCGCCGCCTTGGCGCGCGCTTCGAGGCCGATCGTCGCATCCGGCGGGGCATCCGCCAGCGGCCCCAGAACGGGTGCTTGCGGGATGGCATTCGGATCGGCCGAGAGCAGGTTCACCGGGGGAGCGGACCTGGCGTTGGGGCCGGCGTTGACCTCGGCGGAGGATGCAGCGACGAGTACACCGATCAGTGCCGTCGCGGTGCCGGTGACCAGCATCGATAGATGCCGTCGCATGTCCATCTCCTCGAGGGCCTAGGGGAAACGCCGTATCGTGGGGTGCCGCGTTGCCGCCCGACCGTAATTCAGGTTAACGGTACCGTTTGTACACCGCACGGTTAGCCAGCCAATGCATTCTGGTGCCTCGGCGGGTCGTGCGATTTCATTGCTCGCGGTGCATCTGGCACAATTGAGCAGTTGCCGCGCGGGCTGGGCCAATCTTTCCGCCTGCTGCGCCACACATCACCTGCCCGAATCCATCGGCCCGGCGACCGCCAGCGCGTATGCGCAGGCAGTTGGCTGCGCCGCGAACCGCAAGGAAGTGTCACCGATGAACACGCTGGACTTCGTCGACCAGGCGTCGCTGCGCGACGACATCCCGACCTTCAGCCCCGGGGACACCATCAATGTCCACGTGAAGGTCATCGAGGGCAACAAGCAGCGCATCCAGGTCTTTAAGGGTGTCGTCCTGCGCCGTTCCGGCGGCGGTATCCGCGAGACCTTCACCGTGCGCAAGGAAAGCTACGGCGTCGGCGTCGAGCGCACCTTCCCGGTGCATTCGCCCAACATCGACCACCTCGAGGTCGTCACCCGTGGTGACGTGCGGCGCGCCAAGCTGTACTACCTGCGCGAGCTGCGGGGCAAGAAGGCCAAGATCAAGGAGAAGCGCTGAGCTTCGACATGTGGCCGAAGAGAAGCGCTGAGCGTCGGGTGCGGGCGGCACTGACCAGTCAGCTTGTCTGACTACGCTGACGACGTGACCGACAACACCGGCTCGGACGACTCGACACCGGAATCCGCCACGACGACGGATTCTCCGGACGGCACCACCGCTGACGACGCTCCCGCGCAAGACGAATCCGCCGCTGACGCGGCGGGGGGCGAAAAGAAGCATTCAGCGCTGCGCGAGGGCGCGATCCTCGTCGCCATCGCGGTGGTCCTCTATTACGTGATGCTGACGTTCATCGCGCGGCCGTACCTGATTCCGTCGGAATCGATGGAGCCCACCTTGCACGGCTGCGCTGGGTGTGTCGGCGACCGGATCATGGTCGACAAGGTCACTTACCGGTTCGGTGATCCGCGCCCCGGTGATGTCATTGTCTTCAAGGGGCCGCCCAACTGGAACGTGGGATACAAGTCCATCCGCTCGGACAACACTGCGGTGCGGTACCTGGAGAACGCGTTGTCGGTGGTCGGATTCGTGCCGCCGGACGAGAACGATCTGGTGAAGCGCGTTATTGCGGTGGGCGGCCAGACTGTGCAGTGCCGCGCCGACACCGGGCTGACTGTCGACGATAAGCCGCTCAAGGAGCCCTACCTCAACGCGCAGACCATGAACGCCGATCCGCTGGTTTACCCGTGCCTGGGCAATGAATTCGGTCCAGTGAAGGTGCCTGACGGCCGGCTGTGGGTGATGGGCGACAATCGCACCCATTCCGCGGACTCGCGTGCGCATTGCACCAGCACACCCGAGGAAGCCCAGAAGGGCATCCTGTGCACCGGTGACCCGATGTCCGGCACGGTTCCGGTGAGCAATGTCATCGGCAAGGCGCGGTTCATCGCTTGGCCGCCCTCTCGCTGGGGTGGTGTGTCTTCGTTCGACCCGCAGCAAGGCTGACTGTGCCTGCGATGACGTGGCCGCCGCGGACGGTGATCCGCAAATCATCGGGACTGCGCACGCTCGAGTCCGCTTTGTGTCGCAGCGGTTTGGGGCCGGTGGCCGGGGTCGACGAGGTGGGCCGAGGTGCCTGCGCCGGCCCGTTGGTGGTGGCGGCCTGTGTGCTCAGCCCGAATCGCCTGGAGAGCCTGGCGGCCCTCGATGATTCCAAGAAGTTGACCGAGAAGACCCGCGAGGAATTGTTCCCGTTGATCCGCCGCTACGCGCTGGCCTATCACGTGGTGTTCATCCCGGCCCCCGAGGTCGACCGCCGGGGCGTACACGTGGCCAATATCGAGGGCATGCGACGGGCGGTGGCGGGCCTGTCGGTGCGCCCGGGCTACGTGCTGTCGGATGGTTTCCGGGTGCCGGGGCTGCCGATGCCGTCGCTGCCGGTGATCGGGGGGGACGCGGCGGCGGCCTGTATCGCGGCGGCCAGCGTGCTGGCGAAGGTCAGCCGGGATCGGCTGATGGTGGCGATGGACAACGAACACCCGGGCTATGGGTTCGCCGACCACAAGGGATACAGCACGCCTGCGCACAGCGCGGCGCTGAGCGACCTCGGCCCCTGCCGCCAGCACCGGTTTTCCTATGTCAATGTCCGGCGGGTGGCGGGTGTCGGTGGTACCGAGATGGCGGTCGATTGCCCACCACCGCAGCGCGCCGGTCAGGTGTGAGTCAAGATGGATAAACGCCCCGATGAGACGACAAGAGGACCGCTGAGCCGATGAGTGCCGAAGATCTCGAAAAATACGAGACCGAGATGGAGCTCTCGCTGTACCGCGAATACAAGGACATCGTGGGGCAGTTCAGCTACGTCGTGGAAACCGAGCGGCGGTTCTACCTGGCCAACAGTGTGGAACTGGTGCCCCGGAACACTGACGGTGAGGTCTACTTCGAGCTACGTCTGTCTGATGCATGGGTGTGGGATATGTATCGCCCAGCCCGGTTCGTCAAACAGGTCCGGGTGATCACCTTCAAGGACGTCAACATCGAAGAGGTCGAGAAGCCCGAGCTGCGGCTGCCCGAGTAGGTCAGCGCAGCGACGCGTCGATGGCGTCGGCGGACAGGATCTTTTCCAGGATCAGCGCCGCGCTGCCGATGTTGCCGGCCTTGTCACCGTACGTGGACGGAACGACCTGCAGATGGCGGGTAGCTAGCGCAGTTGCGTTGCCGTACAAGGTTTCTCGTAGCCCGGCCACGAAGAAGTCGTAGGCGCCCGACATGTCACCGCCGACGACAAGGACCTCGGGGTTCAGCAGGTTCACCGCGGCGGCGATCACCTCGCCGACATGGCGGCCACTTTCCCGTAGCAGCCGGCGGACCTCGCCGTCGCCGTGGTTGGCCAGTTCGACGACGTCGCGGATGTGGGTGACGTCGCGGCCCAGTTCCTGCAGGGTGCGTACCAGCGCCCAGCCGCCGGCGATCGCTTCCAGGCAACCGGTGTCGCCGCAGCGGCACGGGATACCTGCGGCCGCGGCGGTCTTGTTGTGGCCGAATTCGCCTGCCGCGCCGAGCGCGCCGCGCTGTAGGACGCCGCCGGCCACGATTCCGGCGCCCAGCCCGGTGGACGCCTTGATCAGCAGCAGGTTGTCGTGGACCTTGAGGGCGCTGCGGCGTTCGGAGAGGGCTAGGACGTTGGTGTCGTTGTCGAGCACGATCGGTGCCGAGGTCAGCCTGCGGAAGTAGGGCTCCAGTGGGACGCCGTCCCAGCCGCTCATGACCGGGGAGGCCAGGCTGCAGCCGCGCTGCTGGTCAACGGTGCCGGGCAGCGACACCCCCACGCCGAGGACGTCGCGGGCGGGGTGGCCGGTCTCGTCGAGGAGCACCTCGAGGCGTTTGACCAGGTCGGGCATCAGATCGTCGGGCCCGATGCGGATTTCGGAGTCCATGTCGGTCAGGGCGTTGATGTCGCCGGCGAGGTTGCACACTGCCAGCCGGGTGCGGCTGCGGCCGATGGCTGCCGAAAGGACTACGCCGGCGTCGGCGTTGAACCGCACCAGCGCCGGGGGGCGGCCGCCGGTCGAGGGGCCTTCGTCACCTTCGCAGACCAGTCCGCGGCGGGTCAGACCCGAAATCCGGCTTCCCACGGCCGTCCTGGACAGGCCGGTCAGGTTGCGAATTTCGCCGCGGGTGGTGGCCGCGCCGTCGCGAATCAGCCCGAAAACGTCCCCAGCGGTAGCGGGGGCGGCAGAACGCCTGGTGACGGGCATCTTTCCATTGAACCAAGTTCTAATCCCTACTGGAAGCAACCGAGACACCTATCACTTTTGCTCTTTTCCGGCGTAAGTCGGTTGGAAGCGCGATCAAAGTAGGACTAGGGTCGGGTCAGGAATCGAACGCTGCACCGCGGCAGCTACCGCCACCGCACAGAAAGTCGATACCTCCTGTGACCGTCACTTCCCGACCCGCCGAACCGGCGGTGTCTCCCGCGCTGTGTCCTGCCAGGGCACGACTGGGCATCCTTGCCCTCGCGCTCGGCGGATTCGGCATCGGTACCAATGAGTTCGTCTCGATGGGCCTGCTGCCCGAGATCGCCGGCGGCCTGCACATCTCCGAGCCGACCGCGGGCCACGTCATCTCCGCCTACGCGCTCGGCGTGGTGATCGGTGCCCCCGTCATCGCCGCGGCCACCGCCAAGTTCAACCGCAAAGTCGTCCTGATGTCGCTGATGGCACTGTTTGCCCTCGGCAACGTCGCGACCGTGCTGGCTCCGAACTATCCGGTCCTGATCGGCGCGCGTTTTCTTGCCGGCCTGCCACATGGGGCTTTCTTCGGGGTCGCGGCGCTGGTGGCCGCCCAACTACTGGGGCCCGACCAGCGGGCCAAGGCCGTCGCGCAAGTGATGACCGGGCTGACGGTGGCGACGGTGGTCGGGGTGCCGTTGGCGTCGTGGCTGGGACAGTTCTTCGGTTGGCGCAGTGCGTTCGCGTTGGTCGTCGTCATCGGACTGGCGACGTTGGCCGCCATCTGGATGTGGCTGCCCGACTTGGTCGCGACCCGCAGTACCAACACCCGTACCGAACTGGGAGCGCTGCGGCGCCCGCAGGTGTGGCTGGCGCTGGTGATCGGCATGGTCGGCTTTGGCGGCATGTTCGCCGTCTACACCTATATCGCGACCACGCTGACGGATGTCTCTGGAGTGCCGCGGTCCTGGGTTCCGTTGGGGCTGATGGTCTTTGGTATCGGCATGGTGGTCGGCAACTTCGCCGGTGGCCGGATGGCGGACCGGTCGGTGATCCGCGGGCTGTACGTGTCGATGGCGGCGTTGGCGGTGGTGCTGGCGGTTTTCGTTGCCGCCGCGCACAATCCGTATACCGCGATGCTGCTGCTTTTCGGTATCGGGGCGAGTGGGGCGGCGATCGCGCCCGCGCTGCAAACCCGGCTGATGGATGTCGCCGCGGATGCTCAGACGCTGGCCGCCGCACTCAACCACTCGGCGCTCAACATCGCCAATGCGTCGGGGGCTTGGATCGGCGGGTTGGTGATCGCCGCGGGGTTCGGCTACACCGCGCCGGCCGCCGCCGGTGCCGCACTGGCCGTCATCGGACTTGTGGTGCTCACCGTGTCGGTGGCGCTGCAGCGACGCTCTTCGGTCGGTGCCTCATGATTCGGGCGATATTGGCCTTTGTGCTCAGACAGCGCGAACCCGTACGCATCGAGCTGTATTTGCCTGCGCGGCAACGGGTGACGATCGCGCTGGGTGAGCGCACTACCCGGAGGGAGGCGAGTTGATGACCGATCACGTCATCTTCCGCTACGACCCTGACAGTCAGCCCCAGCTCACCTTCCAGGGTGTGCCCAGCGGGTGCGCCGGGGGCGCCAACACGTTGGCCGAGGCGCGCGCGGCCTACCGGATGTGTCTGTCCGCGCGGCTGCACGTGGACCGCCGTGCGTTGCCGCCCGTCGTCGAACACATCGAGGGTCTGGTGCGTGGCATGTGGGTGCGAACCAGAGTCGGTGCGGTCCATCGGGATAAGTCCAGCGACAGAATGCTCCTGCAGATTCTGCTTGCCGAGCAGTCCGGACTTCGCGAAGAGGTGACCCGACTGGCCGGAACGGGGGCCGAGCCCATCGTCGTGCTCGCCGAGCCCGACCATGCGATCGAGACGCTGCTCGACCAGATGTCGGGGCGGGACGTCCTTGTGGTGGCCCATTCCGATGACAACGGTTCGGTCGGGTGGGGTGTGTTGTTCGGGTCGGAATCCGCTGGCAGCCAGGGTGTTCCGTGGGCTTCGGATGACGAGAGCTTTCGGGCGACGCCGGTGGCGACGTTCACGCGGACCTGCTCGGGCGTCGGCCGGGTGGTGCAACGCCGGACCGCTGCGGATATCGCGTCATGACCACCTTGCTCGAACGCGGGGTTGGCGACGCGTTATCAGGGAACACTGGAGGGCAGGACATCCCCGAAGGGAGGACCGTGCGCACGACACCGGAATGCTGGCTGACCGATATGGACGGTGTGCTGGTCCGCGAGGAGCATGCGTTGCCCGGCGCCGCCGAATTCTTGGCGTGCCTGATCGAGAAGCAACGCCGATTCCTGGTTCTGACCAACAACTCGATCTACACACCGCGTGACCTGGCGGCGCGGCTGGCGCGTTCGGGACTCGACGTGCCCGAAGAGGCCATCTGGACTTCGGCCATGGCCACCGCGGCTTTCCTGAACGATCAGCTGCCCGGTGGGTCGGCTTATGTGATCGGCGAGGCGGGGTTGACCACCGCGCTGCACGAGACGGGTTACACGCTGACCGACACCGATCCCGATTTTGTGGTGCTCGGTGAGACACGCACCTACTCGTTCGAGGCCATCACCAAGGCAGTTCGGCTGATCGGCAAAGGTGCCCGCTTCATCGCCACCAATCCGGATGTCACCGGGCCGTCGGCCGAAGGGCCGATGCCGGCGACCGGGTCGGTCGCCGCGATGATCACCAAAGCCACTGGGCGGGAGCCGTACTTCGTGGGCAAGCCCAACCCGATGATGTTCCGTAGTGCGCTGAATCGGATTGAGGCGCATTCGGAGAGCACGGTGATGGTCGGTGACCGGATGGACACCGACGTGGTAGCCGGTATCGAGGCGGGGCTGGAAACGATCCTGGTGCTGACCGGGTCGACGACGCTCGAGGATGTCGAGCGCTATCCGTTCCGGCCCGCGCGGGTGTTGCCGTCGATCGCCGAGGCGATCGAGCTGATCTGAGCGGCGCTCGATGACGCTACCGACGTCGTTGCACCCCAATGTGACTGGCGGCAACGGCAGATTTCTCTTCGGTGGGCCGAATGCCAGAGTGCTGAGCCCGGGCGAGCTCGGCATCTTCGAAGATCTGGGATACACGACCGCGCCGCACTAGTTCTGGTCAATCCCTGTTGATCAATCTCTGACTGGGGATAACTGCCCGTTCTCGGGCAGTTGGGGATGTGCGCCGTGCACCGGGTGTCCCCGCGGCAGCCGATGCTGGCGCCATGACATCTGAACCGACGTTGACGAGGACCGAGCTCGGTGCGCTCGGGGAGAAGCTGGCGGTTGACCATCTGATCTCGTTGGGATTGCAGATCCTGGCCCGCAACTGGCGCTGCCGATACGGGGAACTGGATGTGATCGCGGCGGGCCCCGACCGCACGGTGGTGTTCGTGGAGGTCAAGACCCGCACCGGGGACGGCTTCGGCGGAGTCGAGTACGCGGTCACCCCGTCCAAGGTGCGCCGTATCCGGCGGCTGGCCGGTCTGTGGTTGGCTGGCCAGGATCAGAGCTGGGCGGCGATCCGCATCGACGTGATCGGGGTGCGGATCGGCCGGCAGCGCACGCCGGAGATGACTCACCTGCGCGGGGTCGGCTGATGGCGCTGGGACGGGCGTACTCAGTGGCGGTGTGCGCCCTGGATGGCGCGATCGTCGAAATCGAAGCGCACATCTCCTCGGGGCTGCCCGGTGTGTTCCTGGTCGGTCTGCCCGACGCCGCATTACGCGAGTCCCGCGACCGGGTGCGCGCGGCAATCACCAACTGCGGCAACGATTGGCCGCAGTCACGCCTCGTACTCGCCCTGTCACCAGCGACCCTGCCCAAGATCGGTTCGCTGTACGACATCGCGATCGCCGCGGCCGTGCTGGCCGCGAGCTGCAAGAATCCGTGGGGTCGCCTGGAGAAGTCGATCTTGCTGGGGGAGTTGGCACTTGACGGGCGTGTCCGTCCGGTGCGCGGGGTGCTGCCCGCGGTGCTGGCCGCCAAACGGCAAGGCTGGCCCACTGTTGTCGTTCCAGTGGCCAACCTGCCTGAGGCAAGCCTGGTCGATGGCATCGAAGTTCTTGGGGTGCAGACGCTTGCACAGCTACGGGGCTGGTTCGAGGGCAAGGCCGTCCTTGACGAGCGGGTCGACTCACGGACACCTGGCGCAGAGCCAGTTGCGGACCTGGCCGACGTAGTGGGGCAGACCCATGCCCGGTTCGCGGTCGAGGTCGCCGCCGCCGGGGCGCACCATCTGATGCTCACCGGGCCGCCCGGGGTTGGTAAAACCATGCTGGCTCAGAGACTCCCCGGACTATTGCCCGAGCTCACCGAAAGCGAGGCGCTGGAGGTCACCGCTATCCATTCGGTGGTCGGCTTGCTGTCGGAGAAGACGCCGCTGATCACTCAGCCGCCGTTTATCGCGCCGCATCACTCGTCGAGCGTGGCGGCACTGGTCGGCGGTGGGTCGGGCATGGCCCGCCCCGGTGCCGTCAGCCGCGCACACCGCGGTGTGCTGTTCCTCGACGAGTGCGCCGAAATCCGGGTCAGTGTTCTGGAATCCCTACGGACTCCGTTGGAGGACGGCCAGATTCGCCTGGCTCGCCGCGATGGTGTGGCATGCTATCCCGCGCGGTTCCAGCTGGTGCTGGCCGCCAATCCCTGTGCCTGTGCGCAGGCCGACCCGAGAGACTGCATCTGCTCCGCATTGCAGAAGCGCCGCTACCTGGGCAAGCTGTCCGGCCCGCTGATGGACCGGGTCGATCTGCGAGTCGAGATGCACATGGTGCGGTCCGGTGCTTTCACGCCGGACGCGGCGGAAAGCACTGGGGCCGTACGCGATCGGGTGGCCCAGGCCCGGGCCGCGGCCGCCGAACGGTGGCGCCGGTACGGCTTTACCACCAACGCTGAAGTGACCGGCTCGGTACTGCGCAGGAAGTTTCGGCTCGACGCCACTGCGATGGCGCCGCTGAAGACGGCCTTGGAACGCGGCGTGCTGAGTATCCGCGGAGTGGATCGGTCATTGCGCGTCGCGTGGACTTTGGCCGATCTGGCCGGGCGCACGATGCCGAGTATCGACGACGTGGCGGTGGCGTTGAGCTTCCGCCGGGGGGACATCAAGCCGTGAGCGACGAGGCCAGATTGCTGGCATGGGCGTATCTGTCCCGTGTGGCCGAACCACCGTGCGACGAGATCGCCGCGCTGGTCGGCGAAGTCGGGCCGGTGGAGGCGGCGTCCCGGGTGGCCGCGGGTGAGCTGAGTCCGGCGTTGGCCGAACGCACCGCGGCGCGGCGCGATATCGATACGGCGCAGGCAGATCTGGACTTGCTTGAGCGCCGCGGCGGTCGGTTGATCACTCCTGACGATGACGAGTGGCCGGTGCTGGCGTTCGCGGCGTTCGGCGGAATAGCGCTGCGGGACAAGCCGCACGGCCGATCGCCGCTGGCGCTGTGGGCGATCGGTCCGGCCCGCCTCGACGGGATCGCCGAACGATCCGCGGCGATCGTCGGCACCCGCGCTGCCTCCGGCTATGGCGAGCACGTTGCGGCCGACCTGGCCGCCGGGCTGGCGGAACGCGACGTCGCTGTCGTCTCCGGCGGGGCGTACGGGATCGACGGTGCGGCGCACCGTGCGGCGCTGTCGGTCGAGGGGGAGACGGTGGCAGTCCTGGCCGGCGGCATCGACGTCCTCTATCCGGCCGGTCACTCATCGTTGCTGCATCGAATCAGCGGTTCGGGGCTGCTGCTCACCGAATATCCGCCGGGTGTGCGCCCGGCGCGGCACCGCTTCCTCACCCGCAATCGGCTGGTCGCCGCATTGGGAACCGCCACCGTGGTGGTCGAGGCGGGGGTGCGCAGTGGCGCCGCGAACACGGCCGCGTGGGCGCGGGCACTGGGTCGGGTGGTGTGTGCGGTGCCCGGCCCGGTGACCTCGGCATCGTCGGCCGGGTGTCACATCCTGCTGCGCAATGGTGCTGAGTTGGTGACCCGCGCCGAAGAGGTCATCGAATTAGTCGGACGGGCAGGCGAATTCGCGGATGAGGAGCCACGGCCAACTGGGCCGCTCGACGGCCTGAGCGATACCGAGAAGCAGGTCTACGAGGCACTGCCCGCGCGCGGAGTGCGCTCGGCTGACGAGATCGCAGTGGCATCGGGTCTGCCGCCCACCGCAGTGCTGGGGCCACTGGCGATGCTCGAGATCGCCGGGCTGGCCCGCCGGGAGGACGGCTGCTGGAAGCTGGTCCGCCGACCTATCTCGAACTGAATGACGCCACTGAAACAAATATTTATCGGTGATTCGAAACTAGATCGGTGTTGGCGACCGGGGCGTATGCGCCCACGGGGCTGTCGCATCGAACGGTCGGCGACGTCTCTTCGGCCGTCGCGAGTGTGGTCACTAACTGTCAACTAGCTGGGTATATGTGTCTGCGCGCGATTGTTTGGTAGGGCCGCGCGTCGTTCGGCGCCGCGAACATCCGCGAGCTCGCTTCGGACTGCACTTGCCCCGGGCGGGACTTTAGTTTAATTTTGATTCGAACGTGAGCTGTGTCACGCGAGTGCCGCAGATGTGGCCCACGTTCCATGGGCAGGGGTGCGTTGCCCGTGTGTGGCCAACATGACCAATGGTGTCCAAGCCGCCGCGCAGCGGTTGTCCAGCACGCCGACCGAAAGCTGTGAGGAGCTTGGTGTTCAAGACGACCAGCGCCGCCACGCCGATTCGAGCCATCGGCGGTTTCTTTGCCATGTCCCTGGATACCGCCGTCGCCGCGGTGCGACCTCCCTTCGCCTGGCGCGAATTCGTGCTCCAGACGTGGTTCGTCACCCGGGTCTCGCTGCTGCCGACACTCATGCTGTCGATTCCGTTCACCGTCCTGACGGTCTTCACCTTCAACGTGCTGTTGGCCGAATTCGGCGCGGCGGACTTCTCCGGCACGGGCGCTGCCCTGGGGGCGGTGACCCAGATCGGGCCAATCGTCACCGTCCTGGTCGTCGCCGGGGCCGGCGCCACCGCGATGTGTGCCGATCTCGGCGCCCGCACCATCCGCGAGGAACTCGACGCGCAGCGGGTGATGGGAATCGACCCCATCCAGGCGCTGGTGGTCCCGCGGGTACTGGCGGCGACATTGGTGGCCTTCCTACTGTCCGGACTGGTGATCCTGGTCGGCCTCGCAGGCGGATTCGCCTTCTCGGTCTTCTTCCAGCATGTGACGCCCGGGGCGTTCGTCGCCGGCCTGACCCTTGTCACCGGTGTCGGGGACGTCGTCGTGTCGCTGATCAAGGCGACTTTGTTCGGCATGACCGCCGGCCTGATCGCGTGCTACATGGGCACCACCGTTGGTGGCGGCCCTGCCGGAGTGGGCAATGCGGTGAATGAGACGGTGGTGTTCTCCTTCCTCGCACTCTTCGTCATCAACATCTTCATGACCGCCGTGGGGATCAAGGTGACCCAGTGACCGTTAAAACTCTTATCGGCCAGCGTTTTCCACGGCTGTCCCGGCAACCCCGCAAGTGGCATTCGAGCTGGACCCGCGTCGGTGAGCAGACCCAGTTCTATGGACGCACCCTTTCCTCAGCTGTGGACGTGTTCGTCCATTACAAGACCGAACTGGTCAGGTTGATAGCCCAGATGAGTCTGGGGACAGGCGCCCTGGCTGTCATCGGCGGCACGGTTGTCATCGTCGGGTTCCTCACCGTCTCGACCGGAGCGCTCGTCGCTGTGCAGGGCTACAACCAATTCGCGCAAGTCGGCGTCGAAGCGTTGACCGGTTTCGCATCGGCCTACTTCAACGTGCGACTCATTGCGCCGCTGACCGCCGCCATCGCCATGGCCGCGACGATCGGTGCCGGGTCGACAGCACAACTCGGCGCGATGCGGATCAACGAGGAGATCGACGCGCTGGAAGTCATGGGTGTGCGTTCACTGGCCTATTTGGCTTCGACACGGGTCATTGCGGGAGTCATCGTCGTGGTGCCGCTGTACTGCGTCGCGGTGATCATGTCTTTCCTCGCAGCGCGTTTCGGCACGACGATGATCTACGGCCAATCGACCGGCGTGTATGACCATTACTTTCGAACATTCCTGATCCCCACCGACCTGATCTGGTCTTTCGGCCAAGCCGTCGTCACAGCGGTGGTGATCATGCTCGTCCACACGTACTACGGATATACCGCCTCGGGCGGCCCGGCAGGCGTCGGGGAGGCGGTGGGGCGTGCGACGCGGACATCACTGGTCGTGGCCGTTTTCGTCACCTTGTTGGTAACCCTGTCCATCTACGGACAGTCCGGCAACTTTCACCTGGCGGGCTGAGGCGATGGCGCGACCGGCGGGCGAGCCTCGCATCCACCCAGACTGGTGGACAGCGATTCTCGTGGTCTTCGTCATCGGGAGTGTGGCCCTGACCTGGGCGCTGTTCAACGGATCGTTCAAGGCATTCGTACCGGTCACCCTCGAGTCCGATCGCGCCGGCCTGGTGATGGAGGTCGGCGCGGCGGTCAAGATGCGCGGCGTGGAGGTCGGGCGGGTCAGATCGGTGACCGGCGGTCGGCAGCCGGTCAGCCTCCAACTCGCACTGGATCCGGACAAGGTCCGGTATCTGCCCTCCAACGTCAATGCGCGGATCGCCTCCACCACCATCTTCGGTGCCAAGTACGTCGACCTGATCTACCCCGATGACCCGTCGGGCACGGTGCTGGCCGCGGGTGACGTTCTGCGGTCGCAAAACGTCAGCACGGAAGTCAACACGGTCTTCCAAGACCTCGTCGGGGTCATCGACAAGATCGACCCCGCCAAGCTGAACTCCGTGCTGTCGGCGGTGGCCGAAGGCGTGCGCGGTCAGGGACCTCGCATGGGGGAGGCGACCACGGCCGCGAACGACGTGCTGGCTGCGCTCAACGATCGCTCGGATACGATCCGCGACGACTGGAGGTCCTTTCGGGACTTCAACGACACCTACGCCGGCGCCGCGGCCGACATCCTCCGGATCCTGGATTCGGCCAGCACCACCGGCGCCACCGTGGCCTCGCAGGCACACGAACTGGACGCGCTGCTGGTCAACGTCATCGGCTTCTCGGACAGCGGAATTCAGCTACTCGGGCCGAACAAGGACAACCTGGTGCGGGCCGTCAACGTTCTGCGTCCGACAACGGACCTGCTGATGAAGTACAACCCGGAACTGACATGCCTGATCGTCGGGGGAAAGAACGCCCTCGATTTCGGCCAGACCGACTACACCGGTGGGGCCAATGGCAAGTCGTTGATCGTCGACGCCGCGTTGTTGCTCGGTGACGACCCTTACCGGTACCCGGACAATCTGCCCCGCAACGGCGCCAAAGGTGGTCCGGGTGGCAAACCGGGCTGCGCATCTCTGCCCGACGTCGCGAAGAACTGGCCGGTGCGCACCCTGATCACCGACACCGGGTGGGGCACCGGACTGGACAACCGTCCCAACCCGGGCATCGGCTTCCCGGGCTGGGCCAACTTCTTTCCCGTCACACGTGCTGTGCCTGAACCGCCGAGCATCCGCTACCCGGGTGGTCCCGCACCCGGGCCGGTGCCGGGCCCAGGCGCACCGCCCTACGGGGCCGCGCAGTACGGCGCGGACGGCACGCCGCTGTACCCCGCGGTACCGCCGCTGCCGGCCCCGGAGTCCCCACCCCTCATCCCGCCCGGGATCGACGGTCCCGCACCGGATTCAGCGGCACTGGCACCGGGCGGATCACCGCCATGAGATCCACTCACCCCTACGAGCGCGAGAGGCAGCCGGCATGAGAGACAACCTGTCGGGCGCAGCCTGGCGGCTCGGCGTCTTCATGATCGTTGCTGCGTTGGGCCTTTTCGCGTTGCTCACCATCTTCGCGCAGTTCCGGTTCGACGGCGGGCGGACCTTCAACGCGGTATTCACCAATGTGACCGGTTTGGAGAACGGGAACTTCGTGCGTATCGCCGGCGTCGAGGTCGGCAAGGTGAGCAATATCCGGCTGAACACGGACAGCACGGTGACCGTCGAATTTCGTGCCGACGATTCGGTGGTGCTGACCGAGGGCAGCCGCGCGGTCATCCGCTATGACAACGTCATCGGCGGTCGGTACCTGGCCCTCGAAGAGGGTGCCGGTTCACCCAAGGTGTTACCACCCGGCGCGACGATTCCCGTCGACCAGACCTCGCCCGCGCTCGACCTCGACGCTCTCATCGGCGGGTTCCGCCCGCTGTTTCGAGCACTGAACCCAGATCAAGTGAATGCGCTGAGCGGACAACTTCTTTCGGCGCTGCAGGGACAGGGCGCGACCGTCGGGTCGTTTCTCTCGCAGACCGCAGCACTGACCAATACGCTGGCTGACCGTGACCAGTTGGTGGGGCAGGTAGTCGCCAACCTCAGCGTCGTGCTGGGTTCGCTTGGTGATCAGAAGGACAAATTCGGCAGCGCCGTTGATTCGCTCGCCGAGATCGTCCATACGCTCCAGATGCGCAAGACCGATCTGAGCAACGCCGTCGCCTACACCAATGCGTCCGCCGCCGGCGTCGCCGACCTGCTCAGGCAAGCCCGGCCACCGCTGGCCAACGCGGTCAAGGAGACCGACCGGACCGCCGGCATCGTGGTTGCCGATCATGATTATGTCGACAATCTCCTTGCCACACTGCCGGATTCATACCGGATTCTCGGTAGACAGGGCCTCAACGGCGATTACTTCGCGTTCTATATCTGTGATCTGGTGCTCAAACTGAACGGCAAGGGTGGCCAGCCCGTCTACGTGAAGCTGGCCGGCCAGGACACCGGTAGGTGCACGCCCCGATGAAGCCATTCCAGGATCGAAACCTGTTCGTCATTGGCACTGTCGGTGTCGTCGCCATCTCCGCGATCGGCTTCGGCGTCCTCAATTACGACAAGCTGCCCTTCGTCGCCGCGCAGAAGTCCTATGCCGCATACTTCGCCGAAGCCGGGGGACTCACTTCCGGTGCGGCCGTGCAGGTATCGGGATTCAAGGTGGGTAAGGTCGAGAGCATTTCCCTCGACGGGGCGCGGGTGCTGGTGCAGTTCCAGGTCGACGACGACGTCCGCCTGGGCGACCGCACCGAAGCCGCGGTCAAGACCAAGAGTCTGCTCGGGTCGAAGATCCTCGACATCACCCCGCGAGGTGACGGACAGCTGCAGGGCACCATCCCCCTGGAACGAACGACATCGGCCTACCAGCTGCCGGACGCGATCGGCGATATCACCGCTCAAATCAGCGGGCTGAACACCGATCAGCTCTCCGCCTCGCTGTCCACGCTGGCCGACACGTTTCGAGACACGCCCGATGACCTGCGCGCCGCTGTCGAGGGAGTCGGACGGTTCTCGGACACGCTGAACCGCCGTGACGGACAGCTGCGCAACCTCCTCGCCAATGCGAACAAGGCGACCACGGTGCTTGCCGAGCGCAGTGACACGATCGTCCAACTGGTCCACGAGTCCAATGCGCTGCTGGTCGCGCTGCAGGGACAACGCGCAGCTTTGGATCAGATCTCCAACAACATCTCTGAACTCGCGACACAGATTCGGGGCGCCATCGCCGAGAACCGCGAGACCCTGACACCCGCGCTCGACAAACTGAACGGCGCCCTGACCATCGTCGACAAACGCAAAGCTGAAGTCCAGCAATCGATCAAGGGCTTGAGTACCTACGTGATGTCGCTGGGTGAGTCGTTGTCGTCGGGCCCGTTCTTCAAGGCCTACCTGGCCAATCTCCTGCCAGGACAGTTCCTCCAGCCGTTCATCGATGCGGCGTTCTCCGATCTTGGTCTGGACCCGCACGTGCTGGCGCCATCGCAGCGGACCGATCCGCAGATCGGGCAACCCGGCACTCCTGCGCTTCCGGTCCCGTTCCCGCGGACCGGACAGAGCGGCGAACCGAGGATGACGATCCCCGATGCCATCACCGGCAACCCTGCCGATCAGCAATGCGGTCCGCCCGGATTGCCACTGCCCGGCCCCGGTTGCTATCCCTATCGCGATCCCGGGCCGCCCGCGCCCGCCGGGGGACCGCCGCCGGGACCGCCTGCCTCCGGTGGGACCGGACCCGACGGCAATCCCGTCGCGCCAGAAGGGAGCCGGCAATGACGCGGCGACGTATTCGCGTCTCGATCGGGCTGATCCTCACCTGCCTGGTGATTGCCGGATTCAGCGTCGCCATCGTGACGCGCGAGCACGTTTCTCGTACCAAGATCGTCGCGTTCTTCGACAACACGAACGGACTCTTTGTCGGTGACCAAGTGCGCATTCTTGGTGTTCCGGTGGGCGAGATCGACCGGATCGACGTCGAGCCGCGACAGGCGAAGGTGAGCTTCTGGGTGGACGATAAGTACCAGATTCCCGCCGACGCCAAAGCAGTCATCCTGGCACCATCCCTGGTCACCGCGCGAGCCATCCAACTGACTCCCGCGTACACGACCGGCCCCACCCTGGCCGACGGTGCCAGCATCCCGCGCGACCGAACGGCGGTTCCGGTCGAATGGGACGACGTTCGTGTCCAGCTGCAACGGTTCACCGAGATGCTGCAACCCGCCGAGGCCGGCGGCACCAGCACACTGGGGTCTCTGGTGAACACCGCCGCGGACAATCTGCGAGGACGCGGCGCCAGCATCCACGACACGCTCGTCAAGTTGTCCCAGGCGACTTCGGCGCTCGGTGATCACAGCACTGACCTCTTCAGCACACTGCGCAATCTGTCACTGCTCGTCTCGGCGTTGCGGGACAGTGCGGATGTGATGAAGCAGCTCAACCAGAACCTCGCCTCGGTCACCAGAACACTTGCCGACGATCCCGACGAGGTGGCCAACGCTGTCCGTAACGTCAATGACGTTTCGCGCGATGTTGCGAAATTCGTTGCTGACAACAAGGAGTCGCTCGGTACCACGTCCGACAAGCTGGGGTCGGTGTCTCAAGCCGTTGTGGACAGCATCGACGACGTGAAACAGCTGCTGCACATCTCGCCCACGGTGTTGCAGAACTTCATCAACATCTACCAACCGGCTCAGGGCACGCTGACCGGGGCGCTGTCGACCAACAACCTCAGCGATCCGATCAGCTTCCTCTGCGGCGCGGTGCAGGCGGCGTCACGGCTCGACGCCGAGCAGTCGGCGAAACTGTGCGTGCAATACCTCGCTCCGATCGTGAAGAACCGTCAGATGAACTTCTTCCCGATCGGTGCGAACCCGTTTGTCGGTGCCGTCGCGCGACCCAACGAAGTCACCTACAGCGAAGACCGGTTGAGGCCGGATTACGTTCCGCCGGCGCCGCCCTCGGCGCCGGCTCCCGACCCGGCGCCGCTGCCAGCCGAAGCGGCGCAAACAGATCCGGCCGGCGGACTTTCGGGAATGATGGTCCCGGCTAAGGCGGGCTCATGACCCGATTCAGACGTTTCGGGATCACCGCGGCCGTCGCGGCCACCGCGCTGTCGATGACGCTCAGCGGCTGCGGCGGGTGGCGTGGGTTGAACTCGCTGCCGATGCCGGGCACCGAGGGTGACGGCCCGGGCGCATTCACGGTCACGGCGCAGCTGCCCGACGTGAACAACATCCAGCAGAACTCACGCGTGCGGGTCGGTGACGTCAATATCGGAACGGTCACCAAAATCGAACGGCAAGGCTGGCACGCCCTGGTGACGATGCGCCTGGCCGGCGAGGTGAAGCTGCCGGCGAATGCGACGGTGACTGTGGGTCAGACCAGCCTGCTGGGCTCCTTGCATATCGAACTGGCACCGCCGGTCGCGGTCGCCCCCGAGGGTCGGCTCCACGACGGCTCACTGATCCCGCTGTCGTCGAGCGGGGCATACCCCTCGACCGAACAGACACTGGCAGCGGTGTCGCTGCTGTTGAACGGCGGCGGGATCGGCCAAATCCAAGACATCACAACAGCATTCAGTACAGCATTCGCCGGCCGCGAAAAAGATCTGCGCAGTCTGATCGGCCAGCTCGACACGTTCATGAAGAACACCGACGCGCAAACCGGCGACATCATCGCCGCCACCGAGAGCCTGAACCGGCTGGTCTCCGATTTCGCCGAGCAGAAGCCGGTCGTCGACAAAGCACTGGACACGCTGCCGGCCGCGCTGGCTGTCATCAGAGACGAACGCGACAAGCTCGCCGACGCGCTCGACCAGCTCGGTAAGTTCAGTGCGCTGGCTGCCGACTCGGCCAATCAGACCAAAGAAGCTCTGGTACAAGAACTCAAGGACATCGGCCCGGTTCTCAAGTCACTGGCCGACTCCGGTCCGGCACTGACCCGGTCATTGAGCTTCTTCGCGGTGTATCCCTTCGCGAAGGAAACGTTGAGCAAGTGGTTTCGCGGTGACTACGCCAATCTGACCGCGGTCATCGACCTGACGCTCAGCCGAATCGATTCGTCGTTCTTCACCGGCACCCGGTGGGAGGGCAATCTGACCGAGCTCGAAATGCAATGGGGTCGCACGATCGGACAGTTGCCCAGCCCGTACACCGCGGGAAATCCGTTGATCGTTCCCTACCACCTGAATCAGGGGCCGTAGATGGTGCTCAGCAGGCGCATTCTCATCCAGCTGGCGTTCTTCGCGGTGATCACGCTGGTCGGTGGCTCCATCATGATCTTCAACTACATGGGTCTGCCGGGTCTGCTGTTCGGCGTCGGTCGCTACCAGGTCGCGGTCGAACTGCCCGCGGCGGCGGGGCTGTACAAGAACGCCAATGTCACCTATCGGGGAACCGAGGTCGGCAAGGTCACCGACGTCCGTCTGGACCGGACTGGGGTGGTCGCCGACCTGTCGTTGAAGTCGGGCATACCCATCCCCGCCGATCTGACCGCCGAAGTGCACAGCGCCTCGGCCATCGGTGAGCAGTACGTTGCCCTGATCCCGCGGGGGGACGGGAGTGCGTTGAAGGCCGGCGACGTCATCGCGCGGGAGCACACCTCGGTTCCGCCGGATATCAGCAACCTGCTCGCCGCCGCGGATAAGGGACTCGACGCCATCCCCGGGGACAACCTGCAGACCGCCGTCGACGAGGCCGCGACCGCGGTCGGGGGACTGGGGCCGGACCTGGCCCGACTCGTCAAGGGCTCCACCACACTGGCGATCGATGCGCGCCAGAATCTCGATTCCCTGACCAACCTCATCGACAATTCCAGGCCGATCCTCGATTCGCAGACGGCGACTGCGGGTTCGATCGAAAGCTGGGCCGCGAGTTTGGCATCGGTCACGTCGCAGTTGAAGAACGAGGATTCCTCGGTTCGGGGTGTGCTGCAGGCGGGCCCGGAAGCCGCGGAACAAGCCCGGCAACTGTTCGACCGGTTGCAGCCGACCTTGCCGGTACTTCTGGCGAATCTGGTGACCGCCGGTGAAGTGGCGGTGACCTATCAGCCCAACATCGAGCAGCTCTTGGTGTTGCTTCCCTCGGCAGTCGAGGTCGTTCAGGGTGCCGGTCTGACCAATCGCAACACCAAGCAGGCCTACAAGGGTGCTTTCCTCAGCTTCAACCTGAACCTCAACCTCCCGCCACCGTGCCTGACCGGTTACCTCCCGCCGCAACAGGCCAGGGCGACCAGCCTGACCGACTACCCGCCGCGCCCCGAGGGCGACTTCTATTGCCGGGTACCGCAGGATTCGATGTTCAACGTGCGCGGAGCGCGCAACCTGCCGTGCGAGACGCGACCGGGCAAGCGGGCACCGACGGTGACGATGTGTGAAAGCGGCGAGGAGTACGTCCCGCTCAACGACGGCTACAACTGGAAGGGCGATCCGAACGCGACGCTTTCGGGACAGCCCGTTCCGCAGTTGCGGCCGGGGCAGATTCCCGACGCCACACGGCCGCCTGCCGCCCAACCGCCGCCGATCGCCGCCGCGGAGTACAACCCCGCCACCGGCACCTACCTCGGACCGGACGGGCAGCTGTACACCCAATCCAATCTGTCTGGCAACGGTGAGGGCCAGACATGGCAGTCGATGATGATGCCCCCGAGCTGAGGGGCGACCGACGGCGGGCCCGGGTGGTTACGGCATCGTGTAGCCGCCGCTGACCGAGATCATCTGCCCGGTCACCTGGCCCGCGGCCAGTGGCGATGCGAACCACAACACTGCCCGCGCGACATCGGTGGCCGTGGTCAGTTTCCGCGTGGGGGTGTCTTTGAGCATGAAGTCAATCTGCTTGGGGTTGAACACTTCGTCTTCGCCGACCGCCCACAGGCTCGATGCCCCGACGGCCTCCGGCCCTTCGGGCATCACCAGGCCCGGGCACACGATGTTGGAGCGAATGCCGTGCCGTCCGTGTTCGCGTGCGGTCGTGCGCGCGAACGCCACCATCGCGGCCTTCGACGCACCGTAGATGCCCTGCCGAATCTGGCCGAATGCCGCATCGCTGGCGATGAACACCAACGCCCCGCCACCGCCGGCCTTCATCGGGCCTATCGCGGCCTGCGTGGTGGCGATCGCGCTGAAGAAATTCACCTCGATCGTGCGCTGCCATTTGTCGCGATCGGTGTCGGTGGCCACGAACCCGGGCACACTCCAGCCGGCATTGTTGACGACGACGTCGACGCCGCCCCAGGTGTCGACGGCCAGCCCGATCGTGTTCTCGGCGCCGCCGGGCACCGTCAGATCCTCGATCGCGAGCTCGACGGCGGACGCCCCCAGTTCGATGGCCTCGTCGCGGACTTTCTTGGCCTGGGGCTCGTCTATGTCGTTCAACACGATTCGCGCGCCTTCGGCGGCGAATTCGTGCACGATTCCCCGTCCGATGTTGGATGCGCCGCCGGTGACGACGACTCGTGCTCCTGACAGTCCGAGATCCATGGTGGTCCTTCCTGGCCGAGGTTGTTGAAACAGCTCGGACCCGTGATTTAACCTAGATTAGAAATATCGGTTAGATTTGTCTACGGCGGAAGCGTCGACGGGAGATCAATGTGGAGAAACTGCTGCACGGCAAGGTTGCGGTGGTTACCGGCGCGGCGCAGGGGATAGGTCGCGAGATCGCCCGCACGTTGTATCGGCACGGGGCGAGGGTGGTCCTGGCCGATCTCGATGAGGACGCGATCCGTTTGGCGGTCGACGACGTCGCCGGAACCGGCGCCGATTGCACGGGCGCGGTTTGCGATGTGACCTCCGAAGACCAGGTACAAGCGTTGGTGGCAGGTGCGGTTCGTGATTTCGGGCGCCTCGATGTGTTCGTCAACAACGCCGGCATCACGCGCGACGCGTCCCTGAAAAAGATGGCAGTCCAGGACTTCGACGCGGTCGTCACCGTTCACCTGCGCGGCACCTGGCTCGGAATCCGCGAAGCCACCGCGGTGATGCGCGAACAGAAGTCCGGGAGCATCGTCAATATCTCTTCGCTGTCGGGGAAATCCGGTAACCCCGGCCAGACGAATTACAGCGCGGCCAAGGCCGGCATCGTCGGGCTGACGAAGGCGGCCGCCAAAGAGGTCGCCCACCACAACGTGCGGGTCAATGCCGTGCAGCCCGGGCTGATCCGAACCCCGATGACAGCGGCGATGGGGCCGGAGCTCTTCGCTCAACGGGAGGCGGACGTGCCCATGAAACGTGCTGGTGAACCCTGCGAGGTCGCGGACGCGGTCGTGTTCCTGGGCTCGGAGCTGTCGAGCTACATCACCGGATCGGTGATCGAAGTGGGTGGCGGGAGATACATGTGAAGCCCGTAGTCACCGCTATCGATGGCGGCATCGGACGTATCACGCTCAATCGGCCGGACCGGATGAACGCCATCAACGTCGAACTGGCCACCGCACTCCAGACCGCGATCGACCAGCTTGGCGACCGCCGGGACGTCAACGTCGTCGTGATCCGCGGTGCCGGCGGGAATTTCTGCGCCGGAGGCGATTTCGACGAGGTGCAACGGTTGCGCGCCGAAGGTGCTGCGGAGCTGCGCACTCTGTTCACCGCGTTCAAGGCCGCCTGCGATGCGATCACCCGTGCGGAGGTGCCCGTCGTCGTCGCCGTCGAAGGGGTGGCCATGGCCGGGGGCTTCGAGCTGATGCAGGCGGCCGACATCGTGCTGGTCGCCAACGACGCACGGATCGCGGACAACCACATCAACTTCGGCATGATCCCGGGCGGGGGCAGTACCGCACGTCTGCCGCGTCTGCTCGGGCGGCAACAGGCGTTGGGGCTGTTGTTGTCCGGTGACAGGATCACCGGTTTCGACGCCGTCGAACTCGGTTTGGCCTACAACTGCTTTCCGCCGGAGACGTTCGACGAATCCGTCGACGCATTCGTGACGAAATTGGCCGGGCGCGACCGTTCGGCCCTCACCGCCATCAAGCAGCTGGTGAACGATGGTTTGGCCAAGGATTTCGACACCGCAAACGCCGACGAAACCGATGCCGTCGTAGACCGGATCAGCGGACAGGCCGGCCGAACCGGCGTTTCGGCATTCAAGAGCAGAGAGGTCAAGGCATGACTACAGCGATCGACGCCGCCGTGCTGCGGGAGGTTGCGCCCAACGGCGTTGCCAGCATCCGGCTGAACCGCCCCGGCACCTCGAATGGCCTCAATGTCGAAACGCTCAAGGCACTGCACGAGGCGGTCTTGGCGTGCCACGCCGACCCCGCGGTCAAGGTGGTGCTGCTGACCGGAGCCGGACGTAATTTCTGTGCGGGCGGTGACATCCACACCTTCGAGTCCAAAGGCGAACAGCTGCCGGACTATCTGCGCCAGGCCACGGCCTGGCTGCAGCTGGCCACCGCGGCGCTCATCCAGCTGCGGGTCCCCGTTGTCACCGCGGTGCAGGGCTTCGCGGCGGGCGGCGGCGGCCTGGGTCTGGTCTGCGCCTCCGATATCGTGGTGGCCGCGCAGTCGGCCAGATTCTTCTCCGGCGCAGTACGAGTCGGGATGGCGCCCGATGGTGGATCCTCAGTCACCCTCACTCAATTGGTCGGTCTGCGGCAGGCGTTGCGGATCCTTCTCACCAACCCCACGTTGACGGCCGACGAGGCAGCCCGAATCGGTCTGATCACCGAGGTGGTCGACGACACGGAGCTCCAGGCCCGCACCGAGACCATTGCCGCCGAATTGGCGGCCATGCCCACCCGGGCGTTGTCGGCGACCAAACGGCTGGTGTGGTCGGGTGTCGGCGCCTCCATCGAGGAGCGACTGCCCGAGGAGTCGCGCACGGTGTCCGAATTGTCCGGCACCGCTGATGCATTGGAAGGGCTGCGCGCCGTCATCGAACGTCGAGCACCGAGGTTCACCGGCCAGTGAACGTCCTCATCGACGATGACGGCGCCGTCCGCACCCTGACCCTCAACCGGCCGGAGGTTCGCAACGCCATCGATATCCCGTTGCGGCTGGAACTGGCCGACGCTCTGGAATCCGCTGGTTCCGACGCGGGGGTACGCGCGATCATCCTCACCGGTGCGGGCACCACGTTCTGCTCGGGCGGCGACATCTCCACCATGCGGCTCATGACCGAGAGCGAGGCGATGGATCGCGCGCAGTTGGCACAGCGCGTGATCCGGGCGATCTGGAACACCCCGAAACCGGTCATCGCTGCGGTCGAGGGTGCCGCGTTCGGCGCGGGTGCGGCCCTGGCCGCCGCCTGTGACCGGATCGTCGCGGCCCGGGACGCGCGCTTTGCGACGACATTCACCAATGTCGGCCTCGCCGGCGACATGGGGGCGTTCGCTTCGCTGCCGCGCCGCATCGGGGTCGCTCGCGCTCGCCAGATGCTGCTACTGCCCGAACCGGTCACCGCGGAGGTCGGCTACGACTGGGGGCTGGTCGACGCCCTGGTCGAACCCGGAACCGCGATCGAGGCGGCCCGCACCGATGCGAGACGACTCGCGGCCGGACCGGCGCTGGCCTACGGCGTCATCAAGACGATGCTCGCGAGCGCTCCCACTTTGACTCCCCTCGAGGTGCTCGACCGCGAGGCCGCGCATCAGGCGCGGCTATTCGGCAGCGACGATTTCGCCGAAGGCGTCGCGGCTTTTCAGGAGAAGCGGCGACCCTCGTTCGGCCCACGACAAGGAGTTCTCTCATGACCTCTGTCATCGATCCCTCGGCAGACACCAGCGGCCGGTACGGTCGGCTGATCCGCCCGGAAAAGGTGCACGGCTCGCTCTACACCGACCCCGCGATCTATGCCGAGGAACTGGACAAGATCTGGTACCGGACGTGGGTGTTCGTCGGCCATGAGAGCGAGGTCGCCCAGCCGAACGATTATGTTCGCAAGAAGCTCGGTCCCCAGGACGTCATCATGACCCGAGACCGGGACGGCGAGATTCACCTGCTGCTCAACCGGTGTGCCCATCGTGGCAGTCAGGTGTGCGACGACGCCAAGGGGAACTCCAGCACGTTCCGGTGTCCCTACCACGGCTGGACGTTCCGTAACAACGGCGATCTCATCGGCTTTCCGTTCTTCAAGGGCTACGGCGGACGCAAGCTGGACCTCGCGATGGGGCGGGTGCCCCGGGTCGACTCCCACGGCGGTTTCGTGTTCGGCAGCTTTGCCCCCGACGGACCGTCGCTGGCCGAGCACCTCGGTGCCGCCGCCGGCGAGATCGACCGGCTCACCCGGTTGTCGCCCGAGGGCCGGGTGGAATTGACGGCGGGCTGGCTCCAGCACAAGGCGCAGGCCAACTGGAAGTTGCTGGCCGAGAACGAGACTGACGGCTACCACCCCCAGTTCGTGCATGGGTCCATCTTCGGCGTGACCGGAAGTACTATCGGACCGCTCTACAGCGACTCCTCGACCGCGGTCACCCGCGACCTCGGCGGTGGACATAGCGAGAACGATTTGCGCCCCGAATTCCGTAAGTTCGCCGAGCCGATGCGCTGGTTCGGAACGACAGAATCACGGGTGCCCGACTACGTTGCCGCGATCCGGGCCAAGCACGGGCAGGCGGCCGAGCAGATCCTCATCGAGGGTGCCCCGCACGTGATGATCTTCCCCAACCTGTTCATCGCCGAGATTCAGGTCTTCAACATCCAGCCGGTCGCGGTCGACCAGTGCGTGCAGTACGCCACCGCGGTTCAGCTTGCCGGCGCGCCAGAACTGAATCGGCGCATGGTCTCTCAGTGCATCGGTTCTGTGGGGCCGGCGGGCATGTTGCTCGCTGACGACACCGAGATGTATGAGCGTAATCAGCAAGGTATCGCAGCCTTGACACCGGAGTGGCTCGATGTGCGCCGGGGAATGAACCGCGAAACCGTCGATGAGAACGGGTTCAAGATCGGCACCAATACTGATGAGACGGGGATGCGGGGCTTCTGGTCCCACTACAAGACGCTGATGGAAAGGGACTGAGCATCGTGACCACGTCACTGCAGGACTCGGACGTGCTCGAGGCCGTACCCGAGGGCTTCGATCGGTACGCCGTGGAGCAGTTCCTCTACCGCGAGGCGCGCCACGCCGACGAGAACAACTATGACGCGTGGGAGTCCCTGTGGACCGACGATGCGTTGTACTGGGTTCCGGCGGACTCCGGCGGGTCGGACCCCACGCGTCAAATGTCGATCATCTATGACAACCGCAGCCGAATCTCCACCAGGCTCAAGCAAGTGCGTACCGGTCGCCGGTACGCTCAAGCGCCGCCCTCGCACCTGCGGCGGCTGATCTCCAATATCGAATTCCTCGGTGGCCGAAAGAATCCCGAGGGTGCCGTCGACCTCGAGGTGGGGGCCAACTTCATCGTCGTCGAGTCGCGCCCGCGCGGAAACCATGTCTGGGGCGGTCGGGTCACCTACCGTCTGCGCCTCGTCGACGGCGAACTGCGGTTGGCGTACAAGAAGGTGCAGTTGGTCGACGCCGACCAGCCAATTCCGTCGCTGAGCTTCCTCATCTAAGGAGCATTCATGGGAATCCAGTTCGACGAGTCGGCACGGGTGACGATTCCGGAGGTGGGCGCGGTTATCGGCAGCGAGTTCGCCGAAGTCGCGGTGAGCATCGACGACGAGGCCAATTCTGCGCGGCTGAAGTTGGTGGACCTGCGAACCGGACGGGTGCGTTTCCTCGACGCACTCGAACTCGAAACCATTGTGTGGCTTCCTGACGAACGGCTCAACAGTCTGCTCGATCCGTCGGCAGATCGCTGGCGGGGTGAGGCATGAGACGCGCCGCCATCGTCGCCCCGTTGCGCACACCGGTCGGTACGTTCGGGGGCGCCCTGCGCCCCCTTCGGGCCGAAGACCTTGCGGCGCAAGTGATCAAATCGGTGGTCGCGCACAGTGGTGTCGACCCCGAGGCCATCGAAGACGTTGTGATGGCGCAGTCCTACGCCAATTCCGAAGCACCGTGTATCGGCCGGTGGGCAGCTCTGCACGCCGGATTGCCGATCACCGTCTCGGGCCTGCAGATCGACCGCCGCTGCGGTGGCGGGCTACAAGCCGTCATCACTGCGGCCATGACGGTGCAGACCGGTGCGGCCGACGTCGTGCTGGCCGGCGGTGTCGAATCGATGAGCAATATCGAGCACTACACCACCACGGCCCGGTGGGGTTCGCGATCCGGCAACCAGATGCTCTATGACCGCCTGGACCGCGGACGTGAATTGTCGCAGCCGGCGTGGCGGTTCGGTCAGATCAGCGGAATGATCGAAACGGCAGAGAATCTCGCGTCCGATTTCGGCATCGACCGGTCGGCCGCGGATGAGTTCGCGGTCCGAAGCCATCGCCGCGCCGCGGCGGCCCACGACAATGGACTCTTCGACGAGGAGTTGGTGCCCGTGGAGGTGCCGCAGCGGCGCGGGGATCCGATCGTGGTGGTCGCCGACGAGGGCGTGCGCCCCGACACCACCACCGAGACCCTGGCGAAGCTGCGCACAGTGCAGCCCGGCGGCACGGTCACTGCGGGAAATGCCGCCCAACAAAACGATGCCGCCGCCGCGTGCCTCGTGGTGGCCGAAGATCGGCTGGAATCGCTGGGCCTGGAACCAATCGGGTTCCTGGAAGGTTGGGCCGCGGTCGGCTGCGAACCATCCCGGATGGGGATCGGGCCGGTCGGCGCAGTCGAGAAGTTGTTCAGCCGAACGGGATTGACCTTCGACGAACTCGCCTTGATCGAAATCAACGAGGCCTTCGCCGTTCAGGTGCTGGCCGTGCTGTCCGGCTGGGGGCTCAAGCTGGCCGACGTCGAGGACCGGCTCAACGTGAACGGATCGGGTATTTCGCTCGGCCATCCGATCGGGGCGACCGGCGTCCGCATCCTGGCTACCATGCTCCATGAACTACGCCGCCGCGGTGGAGGTTTGGCTCTGGAGACGATGTGCATCGGCGGCGGGCAGGGGATCGCCGCGGTGTTCAGGGGTGCATCGTGACGTTCGGATTACTGCGGTATGGCAGCTATCTGCCCCGGCACCGACTGAGCCCGGCCGATATCGGCCTTCGCAAGGGCGACAGAGTTGTCGCCTCCTACGACGAAGACTCGACCACCATGGCCGTGAGCGCCGCCGGCCAGGTGGTGGAGCCGGGTGCGCACCCGGGTGCGCTCTACCTGGCCACCACCACCCCCGCCTACGCCGACAAGACGAATGCGAGCGCTGTGCACGCCGCGCTCGGCCTGCCCACTGACGTGCTGGCCGCCGATCTGGGCGGTACGGCCCGAAGCGCCATTGCCGGATTACTCGCCTGCGCCCGCAGCGGGGGACTGGTCGTTGCGGCCGATGTGCGAGTCGGTAAGCCGGGCTCGGCTGACGAGAAGACCGGCGGCGACGGCGCGGCAGCCCTGTGGTTCGGCGAGGGCGAGCCCATCGCCGAGATACTCGCGGTGCGTTCACTCACCGCCGAGTTCCTGGACCGGTGGCGGGATCCGGCCTCTGCCACCGGGTATCAGTGGGAGGAACGGTTCGGCGCGCAGCGCTACAGTGCGTTGATCCGGTCGGCCGCGCGCGACGCGCTCGACGCGGCAGGGCTGGCCGACGCCGACCATGTCGTGCTGGCCTGCCCGAACACCGCCGTGGTCAAGCGGGCCTCGACACTGGTCAAAGGCCAGAAGTCGGTCATCACTTCGCCCGTCGGGCATACCGGCGCCGCCGATCCTCTGATCGCTCTGGCCGGCGCGCTCGACATCGCCGAACCGGGCGAGACCATCCTGGTTCTGTCGGCAGTCGACGGCTGCGACGCCATCGTGTTCCGCACTGCCGCCGCCATCGCCGACGCCCGCCAGGAGAGGCCTCTGAGCGCGCAGCGAGACGGTGGACTGCCGGTGCCGCACCTGACCTATTTGTCTTGGCGCGGGCTCGTCGAACGGGAGTCCCCGCGCAGGCCCGAACCCGATCGCGCGGCCGCGCCTCCGGCCGCCCGATCGGAGCGGTGGAAGTTCGGCTTCACCGGATCCCGCTGCACGAATTGCGGTTTCACTCATCTGCCGCCGGCGCGCGTGTGCCGGTCGTGCGCCGCGGTCGACGACATGGTCGATGTGGCTGCCGCGCAGCTGGCCGGCACCGTCGTCACCTACACGGTGGACAGGCTGGCGTTTTCACCCTCGCCGCCGATGGTGCAGGCGGTCATCGACATCGACGGCGGCGGTCGATGCACCCTCGAGGTGGCCGATGCCCGCCCGCAGGAGCTGGCGGTCGGCAGCCGGGTGCACTTCTCGTTCCGGCGGCTGTTCACCGCCGGCGGTGTGCACGACTACTTCTGGAAGGCGGTGCAGGACAGTGCCGAGTAACGGAATCGCCGGCAAGGTCGCGGTCGTGTCCATGGGATGCAGCACGTTCGGCGAACGCTGGGACGCCTCCACCGATGACCTGATCCTCGAGGCCTACCAGGAATGTCTGACGGGGGTGCCGCAAGTCGCCCGTGCGGATGTGGACGCCTACTGGCTGGGCACCCTGAGCTCCGGGCTGGGCGGTCTGACCTTGAGCCGTGCCATCGCGAGCGATGACAAACCGGTCACCCGGGTCGAGAACTTCTGTGCCACCGGCTCCGAGGCGTTCCGGAATGCGTGCTACGCCGTCGCCGCGGGGGCTTACGACATCGTGATGGCGGTGGGTGTGGAGAAGCTCAAGGACTCGGGCTACTCGGGACTGTTGCGTCAGGATCCGCCGGGTGACGGCACCGCACCGGAGATCTCGATGACCGCGCCGGCCGCGTTCTCGCTGCTGGATCCCGCCTATTGCGACCGCCACGGGGTTCATCCGGATGAGATGCGGGCCGCGATGACGCATGTCGCCTGGAAGAACCACGATAACGGCACTCGAAATCCGAAGGCCCAGTTCCGTTCTCCGGTTTCCCGCGAGACCATCGACGGCGCCCCGAAGGTGGCCGGCCGCCTCGGGGTTTTCGACTGCTCGGGGGTGTCGGATGGGGCCGCATGCGCCCTGATCGTGTCCGCCGAGCGGGCGCACGAATTCACCGACACGCCCATGTACGTCGAGGCGCTGTCGTTGATCGCGGGATCGGCGCGCGGATCGATGGACTCGGCCTACGACTACACCACCTTCCCGGAAGTGGTGAAGGCAGCCAAGGATGCCTACGCCCAGGCGGGCATCGAGCGCCCAGCCGAGCAGCTCTCGCTGGCCGAGGTCCACGACTGCTTCACTCCGACCGAGATCGTGCTGATGGAGGACCTGGGGTTCTCCGAGAGCGGTCAAGCCTGGAAGGACGTGCTGGCCGGGGAGTTCGATGCGGGTGGGCGGCTGCCGGTCAACCCCGACGGTGGGTTGAAATCATTCGGTCACCCGGTGGGGGCCAGCGGATTGCGCATGCTCTATGAGGCGTGGCTGCAGTTCCGCGGACAGGCCGGCGACCGCCAGCTGGCCGATCCGCACACCGCACTGACTCACAATCTGGGCGGGCGGCCCGGTGGCTGCGTGTCGTTCGTATCGGTGGTGTCGCGCGAACCTCGCCGCCGCGGGTGAGGCGCAGCGCGCGGAGGGTCGACCCCAACCGCCGGAATAATTGAACACAGATTCATGGATCATCCTGAGAGCGCCGTCGCCAACTACTAGCTGACAGGGGCGGTACAGCCGGGCGGGCGCCTTGACTCAGGACATTTTTTTAATCTAGATTTGAGACAACTGGGACGTTACGGAGGAGTGCAAGTGTCGGGTGTTGAAGACAAGGTCGTCATCGTCACGGGTGCCGGAGGCGGCCTGGGCCGTTCGTATGCGCGATTCTTGGCGGCCAACGGGGCACTCGTCGTCGTCAACGACCTGGGCGGAGCTCGAGACGGTTCCGGTGCGGGTACCGCGGCCGCCGACACCGTGGTCGAGGAGATTCGAAGCGCAGGCGGCAAGGCGGTGGCCAGCTACGATTCCGTCGCGGACGAATCCGGAGCAGCCGCGATCATCGACACGGCGCTCAATGAGTTCGGTGCGGTACACGGCGTGGTGAGCAACGCAGGCATCCTGCGCGACGGTGCGTTCCACAAGATGTCCGGCGAGAGCTGGGATGCCGTCCAGAAGGTGCATCTTTACGGCGGATTCAATGTCATTCGGGCCGCGTGGCCGCACTTCCGCGAGCAGAACTTCGGGCGCATCGTGGTCGCCACGTCCACCAGCGGCCTGTACGGGAATTTCGGCCAGGCGAACTACTCGGCAGCCAAGGCCGGTCTGGTGGGCCTGATCAACACCCTGGCCATCGAAGGCGCCAAGTACTCGATCACGGCCAACGCCGTTGCGCCGCTGGCTGCTACCAGGATGACCGCCGACATCGCTCCGCAGGAGCTGCTGGACAAGCTGGATCCCGAATTGGTGGCGCCGGCCGTCGGGTACCTCGTGTCAGCGGAGAACTCCGACACCGCATCGGTGTTCGTCGTCGGCGGCGGACTGGTGCAGCGGGTCGCTCAATTCCAGAATGACGGGGTCACCTTCACCACGCCGCCCAGCCTGGCCGACATCACCTCACGGTGGTCGCAGATCAGCGATATGTCGGACGCCAAGCTCGGCCGCAATCCCGTCTGAGTGATGGTGCCATGAGCACGTCGCCAGTGTCCGATCTCGACCCGAGTGCGCGCCCCCGGGCGTATCGACCGGCCGACCGCGCAGTGCCGCTGGTCGGCCACACCATAGGCGAATTACTGGGGATACGGGCCGGCGAGCACCCGGATCGGGAGGCCGTGATCGGCGTCCGCCACGGTACCGATCGCATTGAAAGGCTCACCTACGCCGAGCTTCTCGATGAGGCCGACCGGGTAGCCGCGGCACTGGCGGTGCTGGTGGAACCCGGCGACATGGTGGCGTTGTGGGCTCCCAATGTCATCGAGTGGACGGTCATCCAATATGGGGCGGCGTTGGCCGGTGTCGTGCTGGTGGCGCTCAATCCGGTGCTGCGCCACGACGAACTCGAGTATGCGTTACGGCACAGCCGAGCACGATTGCTGCTGCATGCGGACAACAGTCGCGGGTATGAGATGGGCGCGGTCGCCGAGAGCGTGTGCGGGAGTATTCCCGGCATTCAACGGATCTCGCTGTCGCAACCATGGCTGGCACCGTCGGGTTCCGCGGCCAGCGACATCGGCACCGATGCGGATTCGCCGGTCATGCTGCAATACACCTCGGGTACGACCGGCCGCCCGAAGGGCGTCCTGCTCACCCACCGGGCCCTGATCAACGTCGCCAAACTCACGATGCAGGCTGCCAGGGTGGCCGAGGGGGCGATCTGCTGCAACCCACTACCGTTGTTCCACACGGCCGGCTGCGTCATCGCCACGCTGGGTCCGCTGTGGGTGGCCGGCACCGTCGTTCTGTCCGAACGATTCAGCCCCGAAACCGCGCTCGAGACGTTGCGCCGGGAAAACGTCTCGGTGCTGTTCTATGTCCCCGCAGTGCTGCACGCCCTGCTGCAACGCCAAGCCGACGAGGGCCGGCCGGCGCCGCGCCTCGATGTGATCATGGGTGGGGCGGCCACCGTATCGAGTGAGCTGATCGACGGCGCGGCGAAGGTATTCGGCGCCCGAGTGCACAATCTCTACGGCCAGACCGAGCTCGCGCCGGTGGTCTCGTTGACCCGCCCGGAGGACAGTCGGCACGACCAGCTGCACACGGTGGGACGCCCACTGCCGCAACTCGACTGCAAGGTCATCGATCCGGGCACCGGTGCGGTTGTGGCCATCGGTCAGGTCGGGGAGATCTGTGCCCGTGGGTATCAACAGTTCGTCGAGTACCTGCATGATCCGGATGCCACCGCAGCCGCCGTCGACCCGGAAGGTTTCGTGCGGACCGGCGATCTGGGCACCATGGACGAACGCGGCTTTCTCAGGGTCACCGGCAGGCTCAAGGAGCTGATCATCCGCGGCGGTGAGAACATCGCACCCGCCGAGGTGGAGTCTGTCATCGCACAACATGACGATGTGCTCGATGTGGTGGCCGTGGGCCTTCCCGACGAGCGGATGGGGGAGATCGTCGCCGTGGTATGCCGCGTCGGTGGTCGTGTGCGAGTAAGCCTGCGGGACAGTCTGGTCGCGTATGCACGAGACCGGCTTCCGGCCTACAAGGTGCCAGCCCGGTGGTTCCTCATCGATGAGTTTCCGAGGACCCCGACGGGCAAGGTCCAGCGCTTTGCCCTGCGGGAGGCCGCACTGGCGCAGGAACTGAGCGAACTGTGACCGTTCGCCCGTCTATCGAGGCTCGTCGCCTCGCTCTCCGAGAGAGTTTTCCGTCCTGGCAACCGACGAGCCTGGCAGGCTGGCTCGACAGGTGTGCGGCACAGTATCCTTCGCGGCCGTTCGTGTTGGCCGACGCGGGATCGGCGACGTACCGGGAGGTCGCGCAGGAGTCTCGCAGGCTTGCCGCGGGGTTGTCCGTTCTCGGTGTGCGGCCCGGCGATCGGGTGGGAATGTTGGTCGCCAACTATCCAGAATTCGTCAGTGTGAAGTTCGCGATCGCCCGTGTCGGTGCGATCGCGGTGCCGTTCAACTATCTCTACCGCGAGAGCGAATTAGCGTTCGTGCTGGCGGATTCCGAATGCCGGGTGCTGGTGACGATGACAGAGTTCGGCTCGCTGGACTACCAGCAGATGCTCGACGGGATCATCCCGGGCTGGAGCCGCCCCGGCTTCGCCGATCGGCCAGCCACCGCCGACGGTGTCCCCGGTCTGCGCCATGTCGTGGTACTGGACACCGGGGGTGAACCACGCGATGGCGCGCTCTCGGTAGCGGGCCTCGGCGAACTCGCGGGCACGGTGGGCGCCGTGTTCGCGCCGCCCGACGTCAACCCACTGGCTGCCGGTGACATGCTCTACACGTCGGGGACGACGGGGGCGCCCAAAGGTGTGATGGTGTCGCACGACGCGGTGTTGCGCACCGCCTACGCGTCGGCGCTGACACGTGCTTACCAGGACGGGCGCCGAATTCTGTACTCCCTGCCCTGCTATCACATGTTCGGCTACATCGAGGGTTTGTTATCGGTGATGTTCGTCGGCGGAGCGGTGATCCTGCAGCCGTCGTTCAGTGCCGAGGGCTACTTCCGAGGTATCGAGCGGCACCGCGCCACCGACATGCTCTGTGTACCGACGATGGCCGTGGCAATGCTGGAGAGCCCGGCCCGCACCCGCTATGACCTCAGCTCTCTGGATGCCGTGCTATGCGGGTCAGCACCGGCCCCGGTTTGGCTGTGGGAGAACGTGACCCGAGATTTCGGGGTCGCCGAGATCGTCACCGGATACGGCATGACGGAAAGCGGTGGGGCGATGACACTCACCCTGCCGGAAGATCCGCTCGAGGCGCTGTCCGAAACGGTGGGAAGGCCGAAATTGGCAGGCGCGGCCGGGGTGCCCGGTACCGACACCCTGGTGGTCTATTGCGCGGTTGACCCCGACACCGGTGCGCCGGTGACGCCGGGCACCGAGGGTGAGCTGATCTCGCGGGGTCCAACGACGATGTCGCAGTACTGGAACCGCCCAGCCGACACTGCCCGCACGCTCCGTGACGGGTGGTTGCACTCGGGGGACCTGGGGCGCATCCGCGCTGACGGATACCTCCAGGTGACCGGCCGAAGCAAAGAGCTGTACAAAAGCGGCGGCGAGCTGGTCATGCCCAAGGAGATCGAGGACCTACTGGCCGGGCATCCGGGCATCAGCCAGGTGTTCGCCGTGGGGCTGACCGACGAGCGATGGGGCGAAATCGGCTGCGTCGTCGTGGTTCCGGCGCCCGGTCAGGAGATCTCGGAACAGGACGTGCTGACGCTGTGCCGAGAGAAGCTGGCACGCTTCAAGGTGCCCAAACGCGTTGCCTTCTACCGGGCCGAGGATCTGCCCACGACGCCCACCGGCAAGGTGCAGAAGTACCGGCTGGTGCAGCAGTTGTCAGGCCACGACAAAGCTGCGGACACCGTCGACGTCGGCGCCGGTCAGGGCGCCCCGTAGTTCGAGCAGATCGAGATGCGACTGCACCTCCAGGATCGCCGTCATCTGATGGATGGTCTGAAGCTCGTCGAGCGTGCGTTCCCGCCGCGTCCACAGCATCGCGGTGGCCACCTCGTACGCAGTGTGGCGCCCGGCGGCAATCAGGTCGCCGATCTGTCGCAGCCGGACCTCGTGGTGCTGGATCAGTTCGTGGGCCCGGGCGTGCGTGCCGGCATCGGTGGCGCCGTGCGCCGGAAGCATTCTCGCGTCGGGCAGGTCCAGAACCAGGCGAAGCGAGTCGATATAGGAGCGCAGCGGTAGCTTCTCGGGGGCGCGCTCGAACGCGATCGACGGGGTGATGCGGGGCAGCAGGTGATCGCCGGTGAACAGCAGGCCCTGTGCGGTGTCTTCGAAGACGACGTGTCCCCTGGTGTGTCCCGGGGTGGCACGGACCGTGATCTGGGTGGGGCCGCAGTCGATGACGTCGCCGTCGTCCAGCCAGCAATCCGGGGGTGAAAAGGCCACATCAAGCTCGTAGGCCTCCCACTCGAGCGCGGTGATTTCACCGGCCACCTGTGCCGCGCCGGCGCGGACCAGCGCGCCGATCTGGTTCGGGTGCACCTCATCGGGCTGCTGCGCGAACGCCGCGATGCTGTGCCGTTCCTCGCGTCCGAGCATCAATTCGATGCCGTGCCGATCACGCCACCGCACGCCGAGCGAGTAGTGATCCCAGTGTTGGTGGGTGGCCACGATTCGGCGTACGTCACCGAGGCCGAAGCCCAGCGCATGCAACGCGTCAGTCAACGCCGTCTCACCCGGCGGGTATGCCCATCCCGGGTCGACCAAGGTGACTCCGTCGGGGCAGTGGATGACGTACGCGTTGACGACCTGCAGGTCGGGTAGCGGGAGCGGCAGTGCGACGTGCGCCACGGTGCCGGTCAGGGTCTTGAGGCCTCGGCCGACCGCGTCCGCCGATGTGTGTGACATCCGGTGCTCCCATTCTGCCGCAACAAAATTTAACAGAGACTAGAAAACTATGTTAGCGTCGGATCATAACCGTGATGAATGACACGTGACCAAGTCGAAGCAACATTCAAAACCATGAGCAGAATGCGAAGGAGGTCGGCAGCGATGGCCATCGGCTCACCAAGCCGGGCAGGCACCACGGTGCTGATGCGCGATGGCTTCGTGGCAACCACCGCCGGGCCGGGGGTACCTCGATGCTGACCGCCGCCGACGATTACCCGCACGAGGTCGGGGCAGAGGTCAACTTCAACGAGTCGATGTACTTCGAGTTCCACGACCCGGCGCTCGATCTCGGCGGATTCCTGCGCCTGGCCAACCGGCCGAACGAGGGTATCGGCGAACGAACCGTCTGCCTGTACCTACCCGGAGGGGCCGTCGGGTTTGGATTCCTGCGGCCCACCGTCACGACCAACGAAGCCATGAATGCCGGTGGCCTGGTCGTGGAGGTTCTCCAGCCGATGGAAGAGCTCAGCATTCGGTTCGGCGGTGACCTCTGCGTCATGGCAGATCCGCGCGCGATGAACGATCCGAAGGCCGCGCTGGCGTCTCATCCCATGGTGCGGGCCGACATCGAACTGCGGTACCGGGCACTAGCCGGCGCCCACGAGCAGACGTTCGAATCTGACGGGCAGTCGTTCGCGCCGCATCATTACGAGCAACTCTGTGCGGTGAGTGGCCGGATCCAGCTCGGTCCGGATCGGTTCACCGTCGCAGGCCATGGCCTGCGTGATCATTCCTGGGGGCCGCGTTCTTGGCAGGCGCCGTGGTTCTATCGCTGGCTGCACGGCTGCAGTGCCGAATTCGGCTTCATGGCAGCTTATTTCGGTGATCCCGACGGATCCAGCAGGTGCGGCGGATTCGTATTCGACGGCTCGGTGTTGCACGCATGCGACGAGGTGAAGATCACCACCGCGCGTGATCACGACGGATTCCAACAGCAGATCGACCTATCGATCGCGGCGGGGCAACACCACTGGCGGCTGCGAGGTGAAGCACTGTCCTCCGTACCGCTGCGGCACCGTAACGCGGACGGCACGGTCGGGACTCGCATCGTCGAGTCAGCGATCCGTTGGGAACTAGCCGACGGCGAGGTGCTGCACGGGATGGCCGAATACCTCGATCAATTACACGACGGGCGTCCCGTGGGAACGCACGTTTAAACGAAGGGATCAGCGAAGTCATGAAAGTGTTCCAAGACCTTGCGGAGTTCACGACGGCGGCGGGCACCGAACTCGGGCCAACAGATTGGCTGCCCATCGATCAACAACGTGTCGATGGCTTCGCCGACGCGACCGATGACCATCAGTGGATTCACGTCGACCCCGAACGCGCCGCGTCCGGACCGTTCGGCGGCACCATCGCCCACGGTCTACTGACACTTGCCCTGCTGCCGCGGTTCATGCATGAGCTCTACCGGGTGGACAACGTCACCATGGCTGTCAACTACGGGTTCAACAAGGTGCGGTTCATCACCCCGGTGCCCGTCGGGGCCAAGCTTCGGGCGTCGTCGGTGATCTCGCGGGTCGACGCGCTGGACGGTGCGGTGCAGGCCACCATGGTGACCACGATCGAGGCCGAAGGGGCCAGCAAGCCCGCCGCGGTGATCGAATCGATTGTGCGCTATGTCGGTTGAGGCCCGTCCCGATACCAAGGTCGCAACCGCACAAGCGCTCTATGGCGCGCTGGCCACCGGTGATGTGGATGCGATCGACCGGCTACTGGCTCCTGACTTCGTCGGCCACGCCGCGCCGGGATTGCCCCTCGCCATGGGCGGTACCCACGTCGGCGCCGAGGCGATGCGCACGAACTTGTGGTGGCGGATCGGGGAGCACTTCAAGGTCCGCGCCGAGGCCGAAGACTTCCAGCCGCTGGAAGACGGCCGGCTCGTGGTGATCGGGGCATATCGCGGCACGGCTCGCCGCTCGGGAGCCGAGCTCGACGCAGCCTTCGTCCACCTCCTGTCCTTCGACGGGGCCGGTCGTATCGCGTCCCTGAATCAACTCACCGACACCGCCGCCTGGCATGCCGCACTCGACGGTGGCAACCGTCTGCAGACCATCGACTTCCGGGTCGAAGACGGGGTGGCGACGATCTGTTTGAATCGCCCTGCGCAGCGCAATGCCATCAATCTGCGGATGGCCCAGGAGTTCTTGGAGGTGGCACGGCGTATCGCCGCTGATCCCTCGGTGCGCGCAGTCCTGATCAGTGGCAACGGCCCGGCGCTGACCGTGGGCGGTGACATTGCGTACTTCCTGGAGGGCGGGGGTGAGGGCTACGACCGGCTGTTCGAGCGGATGATCTGGCCGTTCCACGAGGCGTTCGACATCCTGAGCCGGATCGAAGCGCCCATCGTGGCAGCCGCGCACGGCGCGGTGGCCGGCGGTGGCATGGGGTTCGTCTATGCCGCCGATCTCGTCCTCGCGGCAGAGGGCACCAGGTTCGTTCCCGCCTTCGCCGCCATCGGGCTGTCCGGCGACGGGGGTGGTACCTATCACCTGCCACGACTGATCGGGCCGCGCCGCGCCGCGCAGGCGTACCTGCGCAACACGCCGATCAGTGTCGATGAGGCCCTCGAATGGGGCCTGGTGAACGAGATCGTGCCGGCTGACGAACTCCACAGTCGTGCAACGGCATTGGCGCGCGAGCTGGCACAAGGACCCACCGTCGCGTTTGCGACGATGCGCAAGCTGTTGCGGGAAAGCTGGGGTAACGACCTCACGGCACAGCTGGCTGCGGAATTGCGCGGCACCAAGAAAACAGGAATCACCCGCGATGCGGCAGGTGCATTCTCCGCGTTCGCGCAGAAGCGGACACCGACTTTCGAAGGGCGATGACCATGGCAGGACTCATTCGGGACAGCGACGAGCACAAAGCGATCCGCGAGAGCGTGGCGGGCATCGCCGATCGCTATGGGCAGCAGTACTTTCTGGCGCGGGGCCGCGCGGGCGAGGGCATCGAGGAACTCTGGAAGGACCTCGGCGCCGCCGGCCTGCTCGGCGTTCACCTGCCCGAAGCCTACGGCGGCGGCGGCGGGGGTATGGCCGAGGCCGTCGTGGTGGTCGAAGAACTTGCCGCCCATGGCATGCCGATGCTCATCTGGGTGATCTCCCCGGCCATCTGCGGCAGCATCATCGCCATCCATGGCTCCGAACAGATGAAGCAGCGGTGGCTACCCGGGATTGCCGATGGCAGCCAGAAGGTGGCGTTCGGTCTCACCGAACCCGACGCCGGATCCAACAGCCACAATGTCAAGACAACAGCGCGCAAGACCGCTGACGGCTGGGTGCTTTCGGGATCGAAGTACTACATCTCCGCCATCGATCAGAGCGACGCTCTGCTGGTGGTGGCACGCGATGGCGACCTGTCCACCCCGGAGAAGTCCAAGCTGTCGCTGTTCGTGGTGCCGACCGATGTGAAAGGCCTGACCTACCAGCAGATCGATACCTCGATCGTCTCGCCGGACAAGCAGTTCACCGTCTTCCTCGACGAGGTCGAGATCGGCGAGGACGCGTTGATCGGACAGGCAGGCAACGGGCTGCGACAGGTGTTCGACGGATTGAATCCCGAACGAATTCTGGTTGGTGCCATCTGCGGTGGCGTCGGACGGTTCGCCATCGAGAAGGCCGTCGCCTACGCCAAGGAGCGCACGGTCTGGTCGACCCCGATCGGCGCGCACCAGGGCATCGCTCATCCGCTGGCCGAGAGCCACATTGCCGTGGAGCTGAGCCGGCTGGCCACCGCGCTGTCCGCCCAGCAGTTCGACGCGGGCGAGTCCGCCGGTGAAGCGGCGAACATCGCCAAGTTCTCGGCATCCGAAGCCGCGCTGAAGGCACTGGACCAGGCCATCCAAACCCACGGCGGAAACGGTCTCTCCCACGAATACGGGCTCTCGGAACTGTGGTTCCTGACCAGGCTGATGCGCACCGCTCCGGTCAGCCGGGAGATGGTGCTCAACTTCGTCGCGCAAACCTCGCTCGGCCTGCCCCGTTCGTACTGACCACCCGACACCGGACTGAAGGAGAATGACGATGACGTCAGCAGAAAACACGTTCGACGCCGTGGTGATCGGCGCGGGTGCGGGAGGCCTCTTCACGGCCGCTCGCCTGACCAAGCTCGGCTACCGCACACTGGTGGTCGAGACGCTGGACAAGGTCGGCGGTCGGGCCTCCACCGACGATATTGACGGCTTCAAGGTCAACAACGGCGCCATCGTCATCGAGGTCGGTGGCATCACCGAAGAGACCTGCAACGAGGTGGGCGCGCGCTTCGACATCCGTGAGCCGCAGCCGCCGATCCTGTACCGCATCGCGGGTAAGGACGTCGACGTCACCGGCGGCGGCTGGGGTTTCCTGCTCGGCAAGCTGACCCGGCAGGGTGCCAAGCTGGTCAAGGGAATCGGGGCGGCCCGCAACGATTCCGGTCTGCCCGAGGACGAACTGTCCACCGCTGACTGGGTGTCCAAATACACCAAGAACGAGGGTGTGCACGGGATCTTCCGCAACATGTGCGCCTCGGTGTTCGCGGTGGGCTCACAGGATCTGCCGGCCCGGGTGTTCCTCACCTACTTCACCCGCAAGAGTGCGTTCAAACGCTTTGGTTTCCATCCCGAAGGCACCATCGGCATCTGGCGCGCACTGGCCGACGCGGTGGTGGCCAACGGTGGCCAGCTTTGGCTGTCAACGCCGGTGACGAAGATCCACAAGGGCGACGGTGACGTCGTGACCGGGATCGACGTCATCCGCAACGGTGAGACGGTGCGGATCGACGCACCCGTGGTGGTCAGCGATATCGGTCCCGCCGGCACCGTCCGGCTGATCGGCGAGGAGAACGTTCCGCCGGATTACCAGGACCTGGTGAAGAAGGCGGACCGTCCGACATCGATGATCACGGTGAACTTCGCCAGCCAGGAACGTCTCGTCGACGTGCCCGGCATGCTCAGCTTCGCGAAATCGCGCCGACTGGCCTACATCGCGAACTTCACCGACGTGTGCCCCGAGATGGCGCCGGCGGGCTGGAATCTCTACGCGGGCACCTCCGTGCCCGACAATCCGACCGGCGACTTCGACGAGGCGGCCGAAACCGAGTTCCTGCTACAGGATCTGCGGGAGAACATCGAGGACTTCGACAACCGTGCCCGCATCCTCAATATCGCCGTCACCCGCGACGAATGGCCCCCGCAACGTGCCGTCGCCGGCTACGACCTCACTCACGACACCCCGTTCCGGAACCTGTGGAACGTCGGCGACGGGGTCAAGGAGTACGCGAACGGTGGCACCACCGCCTGTGCTGAGACGGCGAAACTGGTTGTCGACAAGATCGTGGCGGCTCACCGGCCGGCGGTGTCGCGCTGACGGGCATTGCCGAGCGGATCGCGTTCGCCCGCAGCGTCCTGTTCGTTCCCGGTGACCGCCCCGACCGTTTTGGCAAAGCCGTCGCCAGCGGTGCCGATCTCGTCGTCGTGGACCTGGAAGACGCTGTCGGAATCGAGGACAAGCTCGCCGCGCGAGCGGCGGTAGACCAGTTCCTCGGCACCGGTGTGCCGGTGGCGGTTCGGATCAATGGCAGCGCCACCGAGTGGTTCGACGGCGACGTCGAAACCGTGTCACGGCGGCAATGCGCGGTCATGGTTCCCAAGGCGCACAGCGTGTCTGAGCTCGAGGGCATCGCCGACCGGCTATCTCCGGGTACGCCGCTGATCGCGCTCATCGAGACGGCTGCCGGAGTTCATGCGGCGCCGGCGATCTGTGCGGTCGAAGCGGTGGCGCGAGCGGCGTTCGGCAGCGTCGACCTCGGTGCCGAAGTGGGGGTGGACCCCGCGCTGCACGAACCCCTGCTGTACGCCCGCAGTGCCTTGGTTCTCGCTTCGGCGGCGGCCGGGCGCCCCGCACCGTTAGACGGTGTGACGACCGACCTGAGCTCGGCTGGACCGCTTTCCGCGGATGTCGACCACGCGGTCCGGCTGGGCTTCGGCGGGAAGCTGTGTATTCATCCGGGCCAGATCGCGGTCGTCAACGAACGCTTTTCGCCGTCGCCGGCGGAACTCGAGTGGGCACACCGGGTGACTGCCGAGGCCTCCGGAGGCAAGGTGTGTGTCGTCGACGGCAAGATGGTGGACAAGCCGGTGCTGGACCGGGCTGCGCGAATCCTCGCGCGGGCCCGGTGAGTATCGGTATGCACGCCGGCAGCGATCAGCTGGCGTCACCACGGTGTGCCAGGCGCGCCCGCCCCGGCAGATATGTCGAGGCCGTGCCGCTCACCCCTTGCTCCAGCCGGGCTCCGGCTCTATATTTTAATTCATATTAAGGAGTGCATCGGTCATGTCTCGTCGCGTCCAATTGATGTGCGCGTGGTCCGGCCCGGCGGCCGCGGTCGTGACACTGTGCGGATGGTTGATCGCGGGCATCCTGCCGCTGCCACTGGGATCTTCCAGCACGACCGAGGAGGTCGTGGGCTTCTATCACCATGACACGCGCGTCATCCTCGGCCTGATCATCGCGCAGATCGGTATCTGCCTGGTACTCCCGCTCGTCGGCCTGATCGCCACCTTCATGCTCCGGATCGAGGGGCGCACTCCCATACTCACGTTTGTCCAGCTCGTCGCCGGGGCGGTCACGGGGGTGTTGCTGGTGGTGCCGATGCTGTTGATGGCGGTGATCGCGTTCCGGCCGGATCGCAATCCTGAGTTGACCGTCACGCTCAACGACCTCGCCTGGCTGCTGTTCATCACGCCGATCGCGCCGTTCATCATTCAGAACATCGCCATCGGTATAGCGATTCTCGGCGACCGCCGCAGGACGCTGCCCCGCTGGCTCGGTTACCTGAACTTCTGGATCGCGGCGTCGTTCATCCCTGACCCACTGGCGTACTTCTTCCACAGCGGGCCGTTCTCCTGGCGGGGCATCTTCGTCTTCTGGCTTGCCCTTACCACCTACGCCATCTTCCTCGTTGGCATGGGCCTGGGGTTGCGGGCTGCGGTAGTCAAAGGTCAGCCGTCGGGGGAGTCGTTGCCGGTGGCTGCGGACGCCTAGGCGCACCGTTACCGGACGCGACGGCGACAGCGCGACCACAACTCCAAAAGGCCAGTCTGACAACACTTGTAGTTGGTTGTCGTCGGGTCGGGCTACCGGCGGGGGAGCCGCCCGGATCGGCTGAGGCAAAGTTGACTTGGGGTGGGGAAGGTGTGACCATGGTCTCAGACCTGGACACGAAGCGGTCCACCACATAATTTAAATCGAATATAGATTAAGGAGAACGATGGGGTTCGCCAGCTCTGCAGAGGTAACGAAGTACATCGGCGGAATCTTCGAGTCTGCCTTCGTTGATCCCGAGATCGGTCCCAAGCTCGAGGCCACCGGGATCGTGGTCGCGTTCGATTTCTCGGATCCGGCAGCCATGGTCGTGATCGACATGGCGAACAAGACCGTCCGCGAAGGTCTCGAAGGCGGCACCGCACCGACCGCCACGATGTCGATGACGTCGGAGACCGGCAATGCCTATTGGCAGGGCAAGGTGAACCTGCCGCTGGCGATGGCCAAGAAGAAGATCACCGTCGAGGGAAATGTCGCCAGCCTGCTCAAGCTCGCTCCGCTGGGCAAGAAGCTCTATCCGTCCTACATCGAACGTCTGAAGGCCGATGGCCGGGACGATCTGCTGGCCTGACCGATGTTCCCAGGAACCCATGCCGCGATAGCCCCCGGTCGGCCCGCTGTGGTCATGGCCGAATCGGGCCAGACCTTGACCTACGGCGAGCTCGAGCAGCACTCCGCGTCGATCGCCAGCGCCTTACACGGACTTGGCCTTCGCCGGGGTGACGTGATCGCACTGCTCTCGGACAACGCCGCCGAAGCGTTCGAGGTGTACTGGGCCGCCATCCGGTCGGGCCTGTACATCGTTGCGGTCAACTGGCATCTCACCGCTGACGAAGCTGCCTACATCATCAACGACTCCCAGGCCCGGGTGCTGTTCGCCTCGGCGGGGATTCGTGGGCTTGCCGAGCAGATCGCTGCGCTCACACCCGACGTTCACCATCGGTACTGCTACGGCGGGGACATCGACGCTTATCGACCCTACGAAGTGCTCCTGGACCCCAGCTTCGAGGCGCTGTCGGACCAGCCGCGCGGAGCCGAGATGCTCTACTCGTCGGGCACCACCGGCCGGCCGAAGGGCGTCAAGCCGGTCCTGCTCGACATCCAGGTCGACGAGCCCGGTGATCCGCTGGTCGGAATGCTCGCCCAGGCCTTCGGTATCACCGCCGACGACCGGTACCTTTCGCCGGCGCCGGTCTATCACGCAGCGCCCCTGAAGTGGTGTGGTGGTGTGCACTCTTTGGGTGGCACCGTCGTCCTGATGAACAGTTTCGATGCGACCGCGGCGCTGCGAGCCATCCAGGATCACCGGATCACGGTGACCCAGGTGGTCCCCACGATGTTTGTTCGCCTGCTGCAGCTGCCTGACGAGGTGCGCAGTGCGTTCGACTCGTCGTCGTTGCGGTTGGCGGTGCACGCCGCCGCGCCGTGCCCACCCGATGTCAAGCAGGCGATGATCAGCTGGTGGGGGCCGATTCTCGTCGAGTACTACGGAGCCACCGAAGGTCACGGCATCACGGTCGTGACCACCGATGAGTGGCTGAACAAGCGTGGTTCGGTCGGGCGTGCGGTGCTGGGCGCGCTGCACGTGTGCGATGACGAGGGTGTGGAACTCGCACCCGGCGAGATCGGAGCCATCTACTTCGAACGTGACCGGGCCGTCTTCGACTACCACAACGACCCCGAAAAGACAGCCAGCGCAAGACACCCCAGCCATGACAACTGGTCCACCGTGGGCGACCTGGGATACGTCGACGAGGACGGCTACCTGTTCCTCACCGATCGCAAGGCGTTCATGATCATCTCCGGAGGGGTGAACATCTATCCCCAAGAGGTCGAGAATGTCCTCGCCCTGCATCCAAAGATTTCGGATGTGGCGGTCATCGGCGTTCCCGACCCCGAGATGGGCGAGCAGGTCAAGGCCATTGCGGAACTGCGTTCGGGACAGATCGGCAGTGACGAATTGGCCGCTGAACTGATCACCTACGTGCGGGACCGCATCGCGCACTACAAAGCCCCGAAGAGCGTCGACTTCGTCGACGAGCTTCCGCGTCTGGCCACCGGAAAGCTAGCCAAGGGGAAACTCCGACAACCATACCTGGAAGCGCACCGATGAACACCGAAACACTGTCACCCGCACGGCAATACGATCCCGTTGACATCTCTCCGCTGAGCTTCTGGGCGAAAACCGCCGAGGAACGTGAAGAGTCGTTCAAGATCCTGCGTGACGAGCGGCCCCTGAGCTGGCACAAGCCGATCGAAGGCGCGTTGATGGAGGCCGAGATCGACGGCCTCTGGGTGGTGACGCGCCACGAGGACATCGCCTACGTCAGCAAGAACCCACAACTGTTCTGTTCGGGACAGGGCGTGATGATCGAGGCGGTTCCCGAGGACATCCTGGATGCGGCGCAATCGTTCTTGGCGATGGATGGGTCACAGCATTCGGTGCTGCGCCGGCTGATCAGTTCGGTCTTCACCCCACGCCAGGTCGCCAAGATCCATGACCAGATCCAGAACCAAGCGAAGACGATCGTCAGCGATCTGCTCGAGACCCGAAGCGGCGATTTTGTCGAGCAGGTCTCCAAGCGACTGCCGATGTGGACCATCTACGAGATGGTCGGTCTGCCAAAGGAATCTCGTGACGAGGCCGCCCACCATGCCGACGGAATGGTGTCGTGGGCCGACGCCGACGTGGCCGCCGGGCGCGAGTCGGGCGAGGTTCTCAACGAGTCCCTCGTCGGCCTGCTCACCATGGGGCTCGAACTTGCCGAGCAGCGTCGGGCCCATCCCACTTCCGATCTGATGTCCCTGCTGGTTCAGGCCGAGATCGACGGCCGGCGACTCACCGACGAGGAACTGGGGGCGTTCTTCGTGCTGCTGTCGGTGGCCGGGAATGACACCACGCGAAACACCGTCACACTGACGACGATGGCATTGCAGCAGTTCCCGGAACAGCGGGCGTTGCTGCACAACGATTTTGACGGTCATATCAAGCGCGGTATCGAGGAGTTCGTACGCTGGGCGAGCCCGGTCATGACGTTCCGGCGTACCGCGACCCAGGACACCGAACTCTGTGGTCAACCGGTGAAGGAAGGGGAGTGGGTTCTGATGATGTACTCCTCGGGCAACCGGGACGAACGGGTTTTCCCCAACCCGAACCAGTTTGACATCACCCGGGAGCCCAACGGACACATCGGGTTCGGCGGCGGCGGACCGCACTTCTGCATGGGGTCGTTCCTGGCGAAGATGCAATTGGAAGCGATATTCCGGGAGCTGATATTTCGTGCGCCCACCTTGCGGGTCGGCGAGCCGGAGTACCTCGTCGGCAACTTCGTGCGCGCCGTGAAGTCCCTGCCCTACACCCTCGACTGAACGGAAGAACCCCATGACTGAGTTCTCGGGAAAGCGCTATGTGGTCACCGGTGCGGCGTCCGGCATCGGCCACGCCGTCGCCGAACAGTTGATAGCGGCGGGAGCCGAGGTGACCAGCCTCGATCGCAACCAGCCCAGCGCGGTTGTGGCGCGGCACATTCCGGTCGACCTGGCCAACCCGCGGAACATCGACGCGGCGGTAGAGAGCCTCGAGGGGTCCTACGACGGATTGATGAACGTCGCGGGCATTCCGGGGACCGCAGCGGCCGACCTGGTATTTGCGGTCAACAGCTTGGCGGTACGCCATCTCAGCGAAGCCTTCTTCGAAAGGCTCGTGCCCGGTGGCGCCATCACCATCGTGTCCTCTACGGCGGGGTTCGGCTGGCCCGAACGTCTGGACGCGATTCGCGACGTGCTGGCGACCGACACCTTCGAAGAGGGCGCAGCCTGGTTCAAGGCCAACCCACAACAGGGCAACGCCTATAACTTCTCCAAAGAAGTCACCACCGTCTACGCCCAGATGATGGGACTGGCACTCGGGCAGATGGGCTTTCGGATCAATGCGGTCCTGCCCGGTCCGGTCGAAACGCCGATTCTTGCCGACTTCGAGGAAACGATGGGCAAGGACACCCTGGACGGGGTGAAGGACCTGCTCGGTCGCCACGCCGATCCTGCCGACATCGCGTCGGTCGTTCTCTTCCTGGCCTCGGACGCCGCCCGGTGGGTGAACGGTCAGGCGCTGGCCGTCGACGGCGGGCTCACCGGCGCGGTCAGTACCGGCGTCGTGCCGAAGCCGGAGTTCTGAGCATCTCGTGACAGTCAACGTAATTGCCGATTCGGCGGTCGGCGAGTCGGGTGAAACCGCGGCGGCTGACCTACGCCGGGTCTTTGCGACGGGACGCACCAGATCGCTGCACTGGCGACTTGACCAGCTGGCCGGCATCGAGGCGCTCTGCGATGAACAAGAGCCGGCCATCGCCAGGGCATTGGCATCCGATCTGGGCCGTCCACCGGTCGAAGCCTGGCTCGGGGACATCGCCTCGACCAAGGGCGAAGCGACATATGCACGCAAGCACCTCAAGAAGTGGATGCGACGGATCCGCCAGCCGCTGCCCGTGGCTCAGCTACCCGGTCGTGGCTGGGTTCAGTACGACCCGTTGGGTGTGGTGCTCGTCATCGGCCCGTGGAACTACCCGTTCTATCTGAGTGTGGCTCCCCTGGTGGCCGCGATCTCGGCCGGCAACTGCGCCGTGCTCAAGCCCTCCGAGCTCGCGCCCGCCACGTCGGAGTTGTTGACCGATGTTCTCCCCAAATACGTTGATGATCAGGCTTTCCGAGTGATCGAAGGCGACGGCGGCACCACCCAGAACCTGATCGCTCAAGGCTTCGATCACGTGCTTTTCACCGGCGGCACCGAGATCGGGCGCAAGATCATGGCAGCGGCCGCGCCGACACTGACTCCGGTGACCCTCGAATTGGGCGGCAAGAGTCCGGTGATCGTCACCGCGGATGCCGACCTTGACGTCGCCGCGCGACGGGTCGCCTGGGTGAAACTGATGAATTCCGGCCAGACCTGTATCGCGCCCGACTACGTCCTGGCCGACAGTGCCGTTGTCGACGCCTTCACCGACAAAGTGATCGGATACATCGACAAGTTCCGCTCGCAGGACCGCGACAGCGGGCTGCGCATCGTCAATCGGCGCCAATTCGATCGGCTCAAGGAATTGATCGACACGACCAGCGGAACGATCGTTGCCGGCGGGCGCACCGATGTTGGCTCACTGTCCGTCGAACCGACCGTGGTCCGCGACCCTGCGCCCACCGACGCGGTGATGACCGACGAGATCTTCGGCCCGGTGCTGCCGATCATCAGCGTGGAGTCCACCACGGCCGCCGTCGGTTTCGTCAACTCCAGGCCGAAGCCGCTGGCGCTGTACGTCTTCACCAACTCCCGACAGCTGGGCCGCGAACTCGTCGACGCCATCCCATCGGGAGGTGCGGTGATCAACCACGTCGCCATGCACTGCCTGGTTCCCCAGCTCCCATTCGGTGGCGTTGGTGCCAGCGGAATGGGGCAGTACCACGGCCGCTGGGGCTTCGAGGCCCTCAGCCACCGACGGGCCGTGCTGGCCAAGTCCGCGCGACCCGATCTCAAGCTGACGTACCCGCCCTACACCGACAGTGCCGTCAAGATCATGCGGAGGTTGTTCTGATGATCATCCGAGTGGACACCACCAAATGTGCCGGAATCGGTATGTGCGAGATGACAGCTCCCAAGGTCTTCGAGGTTGGTGATGACGGTCAGGCACACGTGATCGGCGACCCGGATGGCGACCTCGGCGTGGTCGAGGACGCAGTGTCCAACTGCCCGACGAGCGCTCTCTCCGTCGAGCCCTGAGCGCGCCCACACGCTATCCCGCACATCTGAGTTCATCCCCACGAGAGGCGACGCAGAAGACCCATGGCCTTCGTTATCACGCAGAACTGCTGCACCGACGCGAGTTGTGTTCCGGTATGCCCCGTGGACTGCATTCGACCCGTGCCCAGCCCGGCCGGCGAGACCGCTCCAATGCTGTACATCGATCCGCGGTCATGCGTGGACTGCGGTGCCTGCGTCGAAGTGTGTCCGGTCGGTGCGATCTACCACGAGGACGAGTTACCGGAATCGCAGACCCGGTTCAAGGCGATCAACGCCGAGTACTTCGCCACCGAGCCGTTGACCGTCCGGCCGAGCCCCGCGAACTGGGCGCCTCCCGCCCTCGGACGAGATCAGCTGCGGGTGGCCGTGGTCGGTGCCGGCCCGGCGGCGTGTTACGCCATCTCGGACCTGGTCCGTAGCCCGGGGGTGCAGGTCGATGTATTCGATCGGTTACCAACGCCGTTCGGTCTGGTGCGCTTCGGTGTCGCGCCGGATCATCAACGCACCAAGGACGTCTCGCAGGTGTTCGAGACCGCCCTCTCGAGCCCGAACGTGACGTGCTTTTTCAATGTCGCCATCGGTGGGGACCTCACCCACGAGGAACTGATGGCATCCCACGACGCGGTGATCTACGCGGTAGGTGCCTCGCAGGCACGCGATCTGGGCATCCCCGGTGAGGATCTGCCGGGCAGCATGGCGGCATCGGAGTTCGTGAGCTGGTACAACGGGCATCCCGACCACGCCGAACGCCAACTCGAGCTCGACGGGCCGCGCGTGGTGGTCGTCGGAAACGGCAACGTCGCGCTCGACGTGGCCCGTGTGCTCGTGTCGAACCCCGATCAGCTGGCGACCACCGACATCGCCGAACATGCGCTGATCCAGCTCGGCCGCGGCGACGTCCGTGAGGTTGTCGTCCTGGGCCGTCGCGGCGCGGCGGACGGTGCCTTCTCCGTCGGTGAACTGCTGGCGCTCGGCTCGCTGCCCGGGGTCGACATCGTCGTTGAGGGAGAACTCGGCCCGCGGCCCGACGATCACGAGCGGGCGCTCAAGTTCGACATCGTCACCGAGTACGCGCAGCGACCGCGGACATCGGCAGACAAGCGGATCGTACTGCGCTTCGGCAGCCGGCCCACCAAGATCGTCGGGTCCGAACGCGTTGAGGGCCTTGAGGTTCAGGATGCAACGGGGACCGCGTTGATCGAAACCGCTATGGTGCTGCGGTCGGTGGGTTATCGAGGTGTGCCGATCGACGGCCTGCCGTTCGACGACGACGCCGGCGTGGTCCCGAACGCGGCGGGCCGGGTGCTGCGCGGCGGCGTCCCGGTGCCGGGGGTGTACGTCGCAGGGTGGATCAAGCGCGGGCCCCGAGGTGTCATCGGCACCAACCGGCTGTGCGCCCGCGAGACCGTGACCAGTCTGCTTGCGGATGCTCGTGCCGGAACCCTGCCCCAACCGGTATCAGCGGACCGGGTCGATGCGGATGTCCTCGCCGCACGCGGTGTGGCGGTGGTCGACCTGGCTGGATGGCGCCATATCGATGCCGCTGAGCGGCACCAGGGTGCAGCCGTCTCGCGTCCCCGGGTCAAAGTCGTCGACCGGGTGGCCATGCTCACGGCAGCGGGTGTGACCGTCTAGGCCCCGGCGCCAGCGTTATTCACCACCGCTATGGCGGTGGTGGCCTCAGCAGGCAACGCGAGAAGGGGATGCGGCGAACCGCATCCCCTTCTCGCGTCGGAATTTCCTTAGGGCGCCGCGATTTCGCGGCCGATGATCTCTTTCATGATCTCGGTCGTGCCACCGTAGATCGTTTGGATGCGGGTGTCCAGATAGGCTCGTGCTACGGGGTATTCGAGCATGTAGCCATATCCGCCGTGCAACTGCAGGCACCGGTCGATGATGCGTTTTTGCAGTTCGCTCACATACCACTTGCCCTTTGCCGCGTCCACCGCCGTGAGCTCGCCGGCGTTGTACGCCAGCACACTTCGATCGGTGTAGGCTTCCGCGACGTCGATTTCGGTGGCCATCTCGGCCAATTCGAACCGGACGTGTTGCTTGTCAGTCAGCGGGCCGCCGAACGCCTGACGACTCTTGCAGTATTCGACAGTCATGTTGAAGATCGCGCGGGTGGTGGCCATGGCCTTTGCCGTGACGCCGAGTCGTTCTCGCGGCAGGTGGCTCATCAGGTACTGAAGGCCTGATCCGGCTTCGCCCAACAGGTTTTCCGCAGGAACCTGCGCATCGCGGAAGAACAGCTCGGAGGTGTCCTGGGCGGGCAGCCCGATCTTGTCCAGCTTGCGCCCTCGTTCGAATCCTGGTGTATCGCGTTCGACGACGAACAGGCTGAAGGCCCTTGACCCCCCTTCGGGGTTGGTTCGTGCCGCGACGACGAGAACGTCGGACATGATCCCACTGGAGATGAAGGTCTTCTGCCCGTTGAGGATCCAATGGTTGCCGTCCCGGCGGGCGGTAGTGCGGATGCCGCGCAGATCACTGCCGGCGCCGGGTTCGGTCATGGCCAACGCGCCGATCAGTTCACCGGCGGCCATGCCAGGCAGCCAGCGATCCTTCTGGTCCGCATTGGTCAGATCGAGCAGGTAGTGCAAGACCAGGTCGTCCTGCAGGCTCACGGTGAGACCGAAGGACAGCGCGTTGATGTGCGCAATCTCCTCGCAGACCACCATGCGGTAGCGGTAATCGGCTTCACCAGCCCCGCCGTATTGCTCAGGGATCTGCAGAGCGTAGATACCGGATTTGGCGGCGCGCGCGAAGACTGAGCGGTCTATCCACCGATCGTTGTCCCAATCATGCTGATGGGGAACGACTTCCCTGGCAAGGAACTCGCGAACGGTCTCCCGGTAGGCCTCGTGGTCGGCCTCGTACAGCGATCTCTTCACGCTCTACAACCGCTCGATGATCGTCACGTTCGCCTGACCGCCACCCTCGCACATGGTCTGGAGTCCGTAGCGGCCGCCGGTGCGTTCGAGCTCGTGAAGCATCGACGTCATCAGGCGAGCGCCGGTGCAGCCGATCGGATGGCCCAGCGCGATGGCGCCGCCGTTGGGGTTGACCTTCGCCGGATCAGCTCCCAGCTCGGCCAGCCAGGACAGTACGACGGGAGCGAAGGCCTCGTTGATCTCGACGGTGTCGATGTCGTCGATCGACAGCCCGGCGCGCTTGAGGGCGTGCTGCGTCGCGGGGATCGGTGCGGACAGCATCATGACCGGGTCGGCGCCGCGTACGGAGATATGGTGAATGCGCGCTCGTGGCTTCAGCCCGAAGCGGTCGACGGCGGCCTTGGAGGCCACCAGCAGTGCCGCTGCGCCGTCGGAGATCTGGCTGGCCACAGCGGCCGTCAGCACACCACCGTCAACCAACGTCGGCAGCGACGCCATCTTCTCCAGCGAGGTGTCCGCACGTGGGCCCTCGTCGACACTGAGCCCGGCGAACTCAGTGATCTCCCGGGCGAAGTGTCCCTCGGCAATGGCGCGCAGGGCACGCTGATGGCTCTGGAACGCGAAGCGCTCGTTGTCTTCTCTGCTGAGGTTCCATTGCTCGGCAATCATCTCAGCGCCCCGGAACTGAGAGATCTCCTGATCGCCGTAGCGGGCCTTCCAGCCTTCGCAACCCGTCCAGGGATCCGTCGATCCGAACGGCTCGCCGGCGCCGAATGCGCTCAGGATCGGGAACTGGCTCATCTTCTGAACTCCACCGGCGACGATGAGGTCGGAAGTGCCGCTCATCACTGCCTGGGCGGCGAAATGCACTGCCTGCTGGGCTGATCCGCACTGGCGGTCGATCGTGACACCAGGAACCGACTCGGGTAGTCCCGCGGCCAGGGCCGCGGTCCGCGCGATGTCGCCGGCCTGGGACCCGATGTTGTCCAGGCACCCCAGGATCACGTCGTCGATCGCCGCGGGATCGATGTCGTTGCGGCCGACGACCGTCTTGATCACATGTGCGGCCATGTCGGCCGGATGCGCGTCGGCAAAGCTGCCCTTGCGCTTGCCCACCGCGGTTCGGGTGGCGTCAACGATATAAGCCTCAGTCATGGAAAATAATTTAACATAGAATCGAAAATGGATGAGACGTGGATCGCTGAAGTGACTGCGGGGGATGGGATCCGGTCAGGCGCGTCGTCGCCGCGCTCGTTTGGGAGCGGATCCCGGACTGAGGCTGTGCTTAACGAATGCCTGGGCATTGGCCACCATCGTCTCGACCGAGATACGCCTGGGATGCCACCACTCGGCCGTCCAGTTCAGCGCACCCAGAACCAGTGCCTGGGCCAATAGCGGATCCAGATCGTCGCGAATCTGGCCATCGGCCGCGGCATCCTTCATCAGGGCCCGCCACATGCGGTTGTAGGCGGCCTCTTCTTTCTTCTGCCGGGCCTTGAGGTGTTCGGGAATCTGGCCCGAATTACGGATTGATGCTCGGGCGTAGTCGGACAGCTCGAGCTCGTGTCGCAAGTGGGACTCGACCGCAGTCATGATGCGGTCCATCGGGGCGGTCTCCGGCGGAAGCGCGTCAAGTGCCTCCTGGAGATAGCTGCGCAGGTCGCTGATTCCGCAGAACATCACCTCTTCGATGAGGTCTTCGCGCGATTTGAAGTAGTAGTAGATCGCCGGTGCTCGAACCTCGGCCCGCTCGGCGATGTCGGTCAGCCGGGTGCCGGCATAGCCCTTCACGCTCAGCACCTGAGCAGCCGCGTCGAGGATGCGTGCGCGCGTCCGTTGAGCTTTGGTGTCGGTGAGGTCCGCGGTGGGCGACTTCGTGGGCATCGCTTGATGATAGGAGTGCCGCCCCGTTATAGGGGGCAGCGCGGTCGTAACCCGGTCGGTTCTTGGCCAGCGGAGTGCGCGATCTCACGCGTGGGGGTCCCGTCGGGGACTGCTGGCCACGGGTGGGTTCATACCCCGCCGCGGGAGACCAACTGCGCGGCGATGACGTTGCGCTGGATCTCGTTTGTGCCCTCCCCGACGATCATCAGTGGTGCGTCACGGAAATAGCGTTCGACGTCGTACTCCGTCGAGTAGCCGTATCCGCCGTGGATACGAACCGCGTTGAGTGCGATCTCCATGGCGACTTCCGAGGCGAACAGTTTGGCCATCCCGGCCTCCATGTCGGCACGCTCACCGCTGTCGTAGCGGTTGGCTGCGTGCAGTGTCAGCTGGCGCGCGGCGGTCAGTTTGGTGGCCATATCGGCCAGGTAATGCCCGACGGCCTGGTGTTTCCAGATCGGTTGACCGAAGCTTTCCCGGTCTTGGGCGTACGCCAGTGAATCCTCGAGTGCGGCGGTGGCCACTCCCAGTGCGCGAGAAGCAACCTGAATGCGTCCGGTCTCCAGTCCCTTCATCATCTGCGCGAAACCTCGGCCGGGCACGCCACCCAGGATGGCTGACGCGGGTACGTGGCAGTTCTCGAACGAGAGTTCACAGCTCTCAACGCCTTTGTAGCCGAGTTTGGGCAGGTCGCGCGACACGGTCAAGCCCTGGCCGTGCTCGACGAGAATGACTGAGATACCCGCGTGTTTGGGCGTCGCCTTGGGATCGGTCTTGCACAACAACGCGATGAGTCCGGACCGCCGGGCGTTCGAAATCCAGGTCTTGGACCCATTGATGACGAGCTCGGAGCTTCCGTCGGCGGCCGGTAGCGCAGTGGTCAACATGCTCTGCAGGTCGGACCCACCGCCCGGTTCGGTCAGCGCCATGGTGGCTCGCAGCTCGCCGGTGGCCATCGCCGGCAGATACTTGCTGCGCTGGTCCTCGGTCCCGAACTGGGAGATCAGCTTGGCCACGACGGTGTGACCGCCCATGGCGCCGGCCAGGCTCATCCAGCCCCGAGCCAGTTCCTGGGTCACCAGGACGTAGCAGGCCGTGGACACGGGCGAGCCGCCGTACTCCTCGGGCACGGCCAACCCATAGATGCCGATCCGCTTCATTTGATCGATCCACGCGGCCGGGTACTCGTTTGCGTGTTCTACGTCGCGCACCGTCGGTTTGACATCCCGATCGATGAATGACCGCACGGTCTCGACGAGCAGCGTTTCTTCCTGGCTCAGCTGATTGGGCATGTCGCCATGCTACCTTGTTTTTATTCTCGGTTAAATTGTGGCGCAGCGGCGCAATCGACACGAAGGGTGGGTGGATCGTCACGGTGTGCAACAGGCCGATCGGGGCGATCGCCGGCCGGATATCGGCCGCGGGTTCACCTTTCGCCGGAGTCCGATGACATCGGCACGGCGGTCGGAGTCAAACGGGTTCGTGGACAAGGAGGTAAGGACCCAACGGCGGCTTCCCGCCGAGGAGGGCGTATGGGTCTTCCTCTTCGGTGACATGACCGTGTTCGCGATGCTTTTCGGTGTCTATCTGTATTACCGCGGCCAGACTCCCGGCGTGTTCGACGAATCGCAGCTCCGGTTGAACCAGACGTTCGGGGCTGTCAACACGCTTGTGCTGTTGACCAGTTCCCTGTTGGTGGTGACCGCAGTTCGAGCGTTGCGACACAACGCCCGTCAGCTGGCGCGCAGGCTCATCTTTGCGGCCATGGCCTGCGGTGTGGTGTTCGTGATCAACAAGGTCATCGAGTACAGCCAGAAGATCTCCCACGGCATCGTTCCGGCGACCAACCAGTTCTTCATGTACTTCTACGTGATGACTGGGTTGCATCTCTTCCACGTGGTCATCGGTATGGCGTTGCTGCTATTCGTCGTGAAGCTGAGCCGCAAGCCCGTCCTTGCCGATCGGGAGTGGAGTTACCTTGAAGGCGCTGCGTGCTTTTGGCACATGGTCGATCTGCTGTGGATCGTGATCTTCCCGCTTCTGTACCTGGTGAAATGATGCTGACGACCCTTCTGCGTGATCGCATCACCATCGTCTGGTTCATCCTGATCGCGGCGACCCTGGCGTCGTGGATACTCGGTGTCGGGCACGAATTGCCACAGCGTTACGCAGCGATCGGCATCATGCTCATCGCGTTCACCAAAGTGCATTTTGTGGGTAGCTATTTCATGGAGCTACGGCATGCGCCCCTGGCTTTGAGGGCAGTCTTCGGCGCGTGGAACCTGGCCGTTGCGGGCGTGCTGGTCGGGCTGTATCTGTTCGTGTAGCTGAGTTCACACAACCGCGGGACCCGGTGGCCCGCTCATTGCCCATGAGCTGATCAATCGAGCCGTATCATGATCGAATGCCCAGGCAAAAGACCCGGCTGGCCGACGAAGCCGCCGAGGCGGATTCAGGCGGGTCGGTCTCGGAATCGAAGTCGGCGTTGACGAGGTCGCGCATTCTGGACGCGGCTGCTCGAGTTCTGTCCGAGCGTGGCTACGCGGGCTTGCGACTCACCGATGTGGCGGCCCAAGCCGAGCTGCAGGCGCCGGCGATCTATTACTACTTTCCGTCTCGTGAGGAGCTCATCGAGGAGGTGATGTGGTCAGGGATCGCCGACATGCGCGAGCACGTGGCTGCGGTTCTCGACGAGGTTGCCGACGGTACGCCCGCCATCGACCGGTTGCTGATCGCAGTTGAGGCGCACCTGCGACACGAGCTCGAAATCTCGCACTACACCACCGCAGCGATCCGGAATGCGGGACAGGTCCCGCACGCCATTCGCAAGCGGCAGGTACGCGAAGAGGAGCGCTACGGCGAGATCTGGCGCAAGTTGATCAACGACGTCGCGCGCGACGGCGTGCTTCGTCCGGAATTGGACTTCTACATCGCTCAGATGCTGGTGCTCGGAGCGTTGAACTGGGCGGTGGAATGGTGGACGCCGCGGCGCGGCTCCGTTGACGCGGTGGTGCAGAACGCCCAGTCTGTGATCCGGCACGGACTCGCCGAGGGGTCCGCCGGCTAGTCGGTGGTTCTACGCCGTCTTGGCGAGATGCTCGGTCGCCGAGGCAAGCAGCACGCCGATCGAGTCTTCGAGTTCCTCGGGGTCGACGGCCGCGTGCGAGCCCATCGCGCCGGCCAGACGGCGAGTTCGCACTCCCTCCAGCAGACTGGCCGCTCGCCACTGTGAGAAAGCCCGGTAGTAGTCGAGGTCGTCGACCTGGTAGCCGGTGACCTCGCGATACACCGCGACCATTTCGTCGCGGTCAGGAAACCCGCCCGCACGGGTCGGGCTCGGCATCACGATCGCGGCTTCCTCGACGGGACGCCAGTCGTCGAGTAGCCAGGCGAGGTCCGCGAGCGGATCGCCGACGGTGCACAGCTCCCAGTCGAGTACGGCTCCGATGCGACCGTCGCAGATCAGAAGATTCGACAGCCGGTAGTCGCCGTGCATGATCACGCCCGGACCAGGCTGCGGGGGCCGATCTTGCAGGTTGTCACGGATCGACTGCCAGGCGCGGTCGTGGCGGCTTGGCGTGGACACGTGCGCTGCCAAGTGCTCCCAGCCGGCGGTCACCCGGCGCAACTGCCGCACCAGATAAGGGCTGCTGGACGCTTTGATGCCCAGTATGGAGGCGTCGAGGAGATGCAGGCGGCCCAAAGTCTCGGCGACCGCGATGCCGAGGTCTCGGCGCTGCGATGGCGCCAACGCCCGTGCGTCGGCCTCGCACTCCAGAGGTGAGCCCGGCACACGTTCCATCACCAGGAACGGCGATCCGGACGGGCTCAACCCCGTTCCGATGACTCGTGGAACGGGCACATCGGTGGCTGCCAGCGCACTGAGGATCTGCGCTTCGCGAAGGACGTCGTGCGCATTGCCCGCGTGGTCGCCAGGCGGTGGCTCGCGCATCACCCACTGGCGTCCCACGGTGTCAGCGACGATGGTGGTGATGTTCGATTGGCCGATTCCCACCCGGGTCACCGTCACCGGCGGAGCCACATCCGGATCGTGCTGTGCAAGCCAGTCCGCGACAGCTGTGGGTCGTGTCCACATGCCCGCCGCGGTCGGTGCTTGCTGGTCTTCAACTGATGGTCGCAGTGCCATGCTGCCAACCCCTTCTGCTGTGGTGGTTGTGCGGTTACTCGTGGCGTGGCCGGGCTCGACTGAATATAATTTACTATGGATTAGAATATGTCCACGGTAGCGGTGTCACCTGGGTGCTGCGCCGGCTCGTTTCGATCGTGGGGTTGAACTTGTGAAACTCGGTATGCCGTTGCCCTACTGCGGCAACGATTTCGCCTCTGCGGTTGACCGGTTGGCGGACTTCGAGGGAGCCGGCCTGGACCGGGTCATGGTCGCCGAAGCGTACAGCGTTGATGCCGTCAGCCAGATGGGCTATGTGGCGGCGAAGACCCGGCGCGTCGAGCTCGCATTCGGTGTCTTGCCGATGTTCTCGCGCACGCCGACAAATCTCGCGATGACTGCCGCGGGGATCGACTACGTCAGCGGTGGGCGCTGCGTGCTGGGTATCGGTGCGTCGGGTCCGCAGGTCATTGAAGGTTTTCATGGCGTCAAGTACGACGCCCCGGTCGAACGCGCTCGCGAACACGTGGACATCTGTCGCCGGATCTGGCGCCGTGAGCCAACTCAGTACCAGGGCAAGCACTACACGTTGCCGCTGGGTGCCGATGGCGGTGGATCCGGACTGGGCAAGCCGCTGCGAATCATCGGTCAACCGGTACGGGAACGCATTCCCATGGGACTTGCGGCGATCGGGCCGAAGAACGTCGAGCTGGCCGCCGAGATCTTCGACGAGTGGCAGCCCATTCTGTTCCACCCCGAACGCGCGGAACGCGCCTTTGGGGAGGCCGTGCGAGCGGGCAAGAGCCGTCGGGAAAGCGAACTGGGCGACCTTGGGATCAGTGTCCAGTGTCGGTTGTTGATCACCAACGATGCCGCCGGCGCGGCGGCAGCTCTGGGCGCTGTTCGCGATTACGTGGCGTTGTACGTCGGCGGGATGGGTGCTGCCGGCAAGAACTACTACAACACGCTGTTCGCGCGGTACGGCTATGAGACGGAAGCTGCCGAGATTCAGCAGCTGTACCTGGGCGGGATGAAATCGGCTGCGGCCCAGGCTGTTCCGGAGGAGTTCGCGCGATCAATTTCGCTGATCGGCAGCCGGTCGGAAGTTCGTGACCGGGTCGATGCCATGAAGGCGGCCGGAGTCACCTGTGTCTTGGCCGATCCGGTTGCGTCTTCGCCGGCGCAACGACTCGCCGATATGGCTGCCCTCAAGAGTCTCATCGCCTGACGGGCAGGCGGATTTCTGCGATCGGCAAATATTTTATCTGAAATTCAATAAAGTTCTTCAGTCGGGATCTGCGTAGTCCCGGTCCCCGGTGAAGGAGGAACTGTGACAGCCACCCTGCGTCCCACGGTTGACGGCGGCGAACCGCGCACCGAGCGTGCCGACTATCGACTACTGCGGGTAGCACTGTGGTCGGTGTGCGTATACGTCGGATTGGGGCTGCTCGGATTCGCGGTGTTCGCCGGCTTCTGGCCCCCGCCGGGCGAGGACCTCGATGCCGCAGGCATCGCCGCGTACTTCCGCGCGCACGAGACGTCGATCCGAATCGGAATGGTGCTCATGGTCGTCGGCGCTCCGTGTTACTACACGTGGAGCATCGCGCTGTCCAAGATCATCAGCCGCATGGAGGGGCCCATGGGCCCGCTGTCCATGACCGAGTTGATCGGCGGCCTGATGACCGGCGTGGTCACGGCCGTGCCTGCCGTCGTCTGGCAGACAGCGGCGTTCCGGTCTGAAAGCCGATCGGCGGAGACCATTCAGACGTTGTACGACTTCGGCTGGCTGTTTTTCGACCTGACTTTCATATTCTCCTTCCTGCAGAGCGTTGCGCTTGGCACTGCGATCCTGATGGATCGCAGATCGCAACCGCTCTTCCCGCGGTGGGTCGGCTACGTCTGCTTCCTGACCGCGGCTGTCTACGTCCCGCTCAGCCTCGTTCCGTTCGCGCGCACCGGCCCCTTCGCGTGGCACGGCCTGCTGAACTTCTGGGCGGTGTTCGTCATGTTCTTCGTGCTCATTGCGGTGCTCACGCCTTATGCGTTTCGGGCGCTCCGCCGTCTCGAATCGGAGTGAGCACGACATCGCCGATCGTGCGTCGAGCGCCCACCCGGACGTAACCGACCAGGGCAGCCGGGTGGAACGTATAGTCGGGATGGTTGGCTAACAGTTCTCGTCGGGAGGCGATGTGGCGGGTCGACCACTGCACACTTTTCAGGTCGTCAGCACCGAGCAACTCGCGCCGCACATGGTGCGCGTGGTCTTGGGCGGCACCGGCTTCGACACGTTCAAGCCGGGTGAGTTCACCGATTGCTACGTCAAATTCGTCTTCCTACGCGACGACGTCGACGTGGCGAGGCTCACGACGCCGCTGACCCTGGACAGCTTCAAGAAGCTGCCACCCGAGCAGCAGCCCACCGTACGCACCTACACCGTGCGCCGGGCCGATCCCGAGGCTCGGCAGATCACCGTCGATTTCGTCGTGCACGGCGAGCATGGTGTCGCCGGACCATGGGCGGCAGCGGCCAAGCCGGGCGACACGATTCACCTGATGGGCCCCGGCGGGGCATATTCGCCCGATCCGAGTGCCGACTGGCACCTGTTCGCAGGTGACGAAGCCGGTCTGCCTGCGATCAGTGCGGCGCTGGAAGCCTTGCCCGCCAATGCTATTGGTAAGGCCTTTATTGAGGTCGCCGGACCGGAAGACGAGATCGAGCTGGCCGCACCGGAATCGGTGGAAATCTCCTGGATCTACCGCGGTGGGCGCGCCGATCTGGTCGGCGACGAGCGGGCCGGTGACAACGCACCGCTGGTCGAGGCGGTCACCACCGCCCCCTGGCTGCCCGGCCAAGCCCAGGTCTTCATCCACGGGGAAGCCCAAGCCGTCATGCACAACCTGCGGCCTTACATTCGCAAGGAGCGTGGCGTCGATGCCAAATGGGCGTCCATCTCGGGCTATTGGCGGCGTGGCCGCACCGAGGAGACGTTCCGGCAGTGGAAGAAGGAACTGGCCGAGGTCGAAGCCGGCCGGGACTAACTTCGACAACGGAATAGTCACGACGGCCGAACACGCCGTGCCTACATGCGTCGTACGTGCGTGCTGAGATGCAACCGTAGGGGAGTGGACCCCGGCGACTATGCGGCGATCCTCGACGACTACGCCGAGCATCTCGAGCTGGAGCGTGCTCGCTCCGAGCACACCCGCCGCGCCTATCTCACCGACCTGCGGTCGCTGTTCGCCTTCGTCGACGAACGCGCCCCCGGCGCCGGGATTGCCGGCCTGAGCCTGCCGATTCTGCGGTCCTGGCTGGCAGCGCAATCCGCCGGCGGCGCGGCCCGCACGACGCTGGCTCGCCGCACCTCGGCGGTCAAGACCTTCACCGCCTGGGCCACCCGCCGCGGTCTACTGGCCGACGACCCTGCGGTCCGCCTACAGCTGCCCAAGGCCCGCCGCACACTGCCCGCGGTGCTCCGCCAGGACCAGGCACTGGCCGCGATGGCCGCCGCTGATCTCGGCGCCGAACAGGGCGACCCGCTGGCGCTGCGCGATCGGCTGATCGTCGAATTGCTCTACGCCACCGGGATCCGTGTCAGCGAACTGTGCGGGCTGGACATCGATGACGTCGACACCGGCCGGCGGCTGCTGCGCGTGCTGGGTAAGGGCAACAAACAGCGCACCGTCCCGTTCGGAGCGCCGGCGCTGGCCGCGCTGACGGCGTGGCTGACCGAGGGCAGGCCCGAACTGGTGAAAGACGACTCCGGCCCGGCGCTTCTGCTGGGCCCCAGAGGGCGGCGGCTGGACCCGCGTCAGGCCCGCACCGTCGTGCACCAGACCATGTCCGCGGTCGACGGGGCCCCCGACATGGGTCCGCACGGTCTGCGGCACAGCGCCGCGACGCATCTGCTGGAGGGTGGGGCTGACCTGCGCATCGTCCAGGAAATCCTGGGCCATTCCTCGCTCGCCACTACGCAGCTCTACACCCACGTGACCGTCGCGCGCCTGCGCGCCGTCCACGATCAGGCCCATCCGCGCGCCTGAAAACTCAGGTGCCGCAGAAGGTTTGGAAGCAGCGGCCGAAGTCGTCAGGAGCGGGATCGGCGTAGCGCTCGAGCCCCGGCCGATCGTCGTACGGCGAACCGATGGCGGTGAGTAGCCGGTCGAACGGCGCCAAGTCGCCTGCCGCGGCGGCGCTGAGCGCCTCCTCGACCAGGTGATTGCGCGGAATGTAGACGGGGTTGACCCGCTGCATCGCGCCGGTGTCCGGATCAAGGTCGCGCCACCGGGTGGCCCACGCGTCGAACGCCGGCTCGACCACACCGCGCGCGAGCCGGCGGAAGAAGGACGTGTAGTCGACGCGCTCATTTTCGAGCAGCTCCAACAGCTCGTCGACGAGCTGCTGGGCAGCCGCGTCCTCGACCCCGTCACCGAGCCCGAGTTTCTTGCCCATGCCTGCCGACCACGCCGCCGCGTACAGCTCGGCGAAGTTCTGCAACGACGCCGTGGCCAGCGCGACCGCGTGCTCTTGGTCGTCGGCGATCAGCGGGAGCAGTGCTTCGGCAAAGCGAGTGAGATTCCATACGGCGATCGCCGGCTGGTTGCCGTAGGCGTAACGGCCCCATGAGTCGATCGAGCTGAACACCGTCTTCGGGTCGAAGGCGTCCATGAACGCGCACGGGCCGTAGTCGATGGTCTCAGCCGAGATCGTCATGTTGTCGGTGTTCATCACGCCATGAACGAAACCGACCAGCATCCAGCGCGCAATGAGTTCGGCCTGAGCGGCGATCACCGAATCGAGCAACGCAAGATACGGATTGTCCGCCCGTGCGGCGGTGGGGTAGTGCCTGCTGATCGCGTGCTCGGCGAGCCGCCGCAGCACGGCGAGATCGCCTGCCGCTGCGACGTATTGGAAGGTGCCGACGCGCAGATGACTGGCCGCGACACGGGCCAGGACAGCGCCGTCCAGGGTGGTCTCGCGATAGACCGCGCGCCCCGTGGCGACAACGGACAGCGCGCGGGTGGTCGGAATGCCGAGTGCGTGCATCGCTTCGCTGACGAGGTATTCGCGCAGCATCGGGCCGACCGCCGCCAAGCCGTCCCCGCCGCGGGCAAACGGGGTGCGCCCCGATCCCTTCAGGTGCAGATCGCGTAACCGCTGCTTGGTGTCCACGAGCTCACCGAGCAGCAGAGCGCGACCGTCGCCGAGACGGGGCACCCAGCCACCGAACTGGTGGCCGGCATACCCCTGCGCAACCGGTTGAGCGTCCGCGGGTAATCGGGTCCCGACAAGGAGACCGATTCCGTCGGGACTTCGCAGCCAGGAGGGATCAAGCCCCAGTTCGACCGCTAGCGACTCATTGAGCACGAGCAGTCGGGGATCAGGAGCGGACTCGGCCTGCCAAGGCAGCGCGACTTCGGGCAGCGCGGTGGCAAATCGGCGGCCGAGGATGACGGTCGTGTCGGGAGCAATGCTCATCGATATTGAGCCTACGGACGATCCACGCGCCTAGCCGGAGCCCGCCAGTGGTTTGAGCCGGATCGGCGTGCTGGCCAGCAGCCCCAGCGGGTCGACGTAGTCGGCCCGCGATGCCGGACCCCACATCGCGCCCCAGTGCAGGCAGGCCGTAGCCGGACACCCCGCGTGACCGGGCAGCAGCCGGCCCAGCGCGGTCGAGGAGTCCACCAGCTGCCCCACCTGCACGACAGCCTCGACCGGCTCGTAGCTGGTGCGCAGCCCGCCGGCATGGACCAGCGACACCACTGGCCGGCCAGCCAGTGCGCCGGCGAACACCACGGTCGCCGCTGCCGCCGCATACACCGGCTGCCCAGGTACCCCCGCGAGGTCCACTCCACGGTGTCCGCGCTGCCAGTCCGGTGACGGTGCGTCGAACGCCCTGGTCATGGCCGGCGGCGGACGCAGTGGCCAGACCAACCGCGCGGAATCGGCCCGGCTGACCCCGGCGCACAGCAGCGCAGCCGCAGCAAGCACCGCGATGATGCGCATCACCCCAGTTCAGCGGCCCAGGCTGCCAGGCGAAAGGCCCCGATAGCTGCACTGTGGACCAGCGAGCCGCTGTGGACAAAGCACCCGTTGCGGCGGTGTAAACTTTGATCCGCAACTCGCGCGAGCGGGTTGACTTCGCGCGCCTGTCCGCAAGTTTGCCAATGCAACTTGCACACGCATGCCGGTTGGTCCCGTCTGAGGAATACGACGACGGGTCGGTATGCCTCAGGCGCCAGGGCATGGCTTCACCCGAAGCCGGGCGACAACCGACAACATAACGAGGTATGGCCACTAATGGCTGTTGTAACCATGAAGCAGCTGCTTGACAGCGGCGCTCACTTCGGGCATCAGACCCGACGCTGGAACCCCAAGATGAAGCGGTTCATCTTCACCGACCGCAACGGCATCTACATCATCGATCTGCAGCAGACGCTGACCTACATCGACCAGGCGTACGAGTTCGTCAAAGAGACCGTCGCCCACGGCGGCAGCATCATGTTCGTCGGCACCAAGAAGCAGGCGCAGGAGTCCATCGCCGAAGAGGCGACCCGCGTCGGCATGCCGTACGTGAACCAGCGCTGGCTGGGCGGCATGCTCACCAACTTCTCCACCGTGCACAAGCGCCTGCAGCGCCTCAAGGAACTTGAGGGCATGGAGCAGACCGGTGGCTTCGAGGGTCGCACCAAGAAGGAAATCCTGATGCTGACCCGCGAGAAGAACAAGCTCGAGCGCAGCCTCGGCGGCATCCGGGACATGGCCAAGGTTCCGTCGGCCATCTGGGTCGTCGACACCAACAAGGAGCACCTTGCGGTCTCCGAGGCCATCAAGCTGGGCATCCCGGTCATCGCGATCCTGGACACCAACTGCGATCCCGATCAGGTGAACTACCCGATCCCGGGTAACGACGACGCGATCCGCTCGGCGGCCCTGCTGACCAAGGTGATCGCCTCCGCGGTGGCCGAGGGCCTGCAGGCTCGCTCGGGTGCTGGCGCCGACAAGGCCGGTGCTGATGCCGGGGCCGCAGCCGAACCGCTGGCCGAGTGGGAGCAGGAGCTGCTGGCCAGTGCAACCGCGACGGCCCCCAATGACGCCGGGCCGGCCGCTGAAACCGTTGCAACCACCACTGACGCTTCTTAAGTCATAGGAAGGGCCACATGGCTAACTACACCGCTGCCGACGTAAAGCGGCTTCGGGAGCTCACCGGTGCGGGCATGCTCGACTGCAAGAATGCCCTTGCCGACAGCGACGGCGATTTCGACAAGGCCGTCGAGGCGCTTCGCATCAAGGGCGCCAAGGACGTCGGCAAGCGCGCTGAGCGCGCCACCGCCGAGGGCCTGGTCGCCGCCAAGGGCGGTGCGCTGATCGAGATCAACTCCGAGACCGACTTCGTCGCCAAGAACGCCGAATTCCAACAGCTGGCCAACGACGTGGTGGACGCGGCTGCATCCGCCAAGGCCACCGATGTGGAGGCCCTCAAGGCCGCCAAGATCGGTGACAAGACGGTCGAGCAGGCCGTCGCGGAGCTGTCGGCCAAGATCGGCGAGAAGCTCGAACTGCGCCGTGCGGCGTACTTCGACGGCAATGTCGAGGCCTACCTGCACAAGCGGGCTGCCGATCTGCCGCCCGCCGTGGGTGTGCTGGTCGAGTACACGGGTGACAGCAAGGACGCGGCGCACGCCGTGGCCCTGCAGATCGCCGCGCTCAAGGCCAAGTACCTGACCCGCGAGGACGTTCCCGAGGACATCGTGGCCAATGAGCGCCACATTGCCGAGGAGACGGCCAAGGCCGAGGGCAAGCCCGAGCAGGCGCTGCCCAAGATCATCGAGGGCCGGGTCACCGGTTTCTACAAGGACGTCGTGCTGCTCGAGCAGCCGTCGGTGTCCGACAGCAAGAAGAGCGTCAAGGCGCTGCTCGAGGAGGCTGGCGTGACAGTGACCCGGTTCGCCCGGTTCGAGGTCGGCCAGGCCTGACAAACTTGGGCGGCGCACCTTGGCCGTCCACTGGAAAACCCCGCGTCATATCCGGCGATCCCGGAGACGCGGGGTTTTACCATCTTCGGATAAAGCCGAACGCAGCGGCATTTCGCATGTGACAGTCGTAGCCATGCCAATGAGATACCTTTTCGTTCCGGTCGCCAGCGCGGCACTACTCCTGGGAAGCGCCGCCGTCAGCTCTGCGGAGCCGTCGGTGAATCACTGTCCGCCGCAAGATCAATCGCAGGTCGATATCGTCAACGGTCCCATCAGCTGTGCGGACGCGTACGCCACCGCCGGCCAGTATCAGGCCGAAGGTGAGAAATACCAGCAGATCGGTCCCTTCACCTGTTACACGGGCAATGCGATGACGCTGCCCATCGTATTGAGCTGTGCATCCGGCGCCTCCGACTTTGCGGTGAACAACGCGATTCCTGCGCAGTGATCGGGAAGCATCCCCGCCGGGCCGCGGTTGGATGAGCCATGCGCATCGGAGTCACCTTCCCCCAAACTGAACTCGGCGGCGACGTGGGCGCGGTCCGCGCTTATGGTCAGCGGGTCGAGGAATTGGGGTTCACCCACATCCTGGCCTACGACCACGTGCTCGGCGCCGACCCGCAGGTGCACCATGGCTGGGCCGGCCCTTACGACGTCCACACCACCTTCCACGAACCGCTGGTGATGTTCGGCTACCTGGCGGCTGTCACGACGACGCTGGAATTGGTGACCGGCGTGATCATCCTGCCGCAGCGTCAGACCGCGCTGGTGGCCAAGCAGGCGGCCGAGGTGGACCTGCTCAGCGATGGACGGCTGCGGCTGGGAGTTGGGTTGGGCTGGAACGCCGTTGAGTACGAGGCGCTCGGCGAGAACTTCTCCAACCGCGGGCGCCGATCCGAGGAGCAGGTCGAGGTGATGCGCCGGCTCTGGACCGAGCCCAGCGTCACCCTCGACGGGCGCTATCACACGCTCACCGGCGCTGGCCTGGCGCCGCTGCCGATCCAGCGCCCGATCCCGGTGTGGTTCGGCGCGGCCTCGGAGCGGGCCTATGAACGTGCGGGCCGTCTGGCCGACGGCTGGTTCCCGATGGTGGCGCCCGGACAGGGCCTCGAGGAGGCACGCGCCGCGGTGGAGCGCGCTGCGGTGGCCGCCGGGCGCGATCCGGCCGAGCTGGGCATGGAGGGCCGGGTCGACTGGTCCCGAGGCCGGGTGGGCCGGGACTTGGGGGCCTGGGCGGCGGCCGGTGCCACCCACGTCTCGATCAACACGATGGGCGCCGGTTTGGGCGGGGTCGACGACCATCTGGCCGCGTTGGAAGCGGTGGCGGCCGACCTGCCCCGGTAAGCCGGGCCCGTTATTGAACACGTGCCTGCTAGCGTCGGCTGAATGCAACATGTGCACGCCTTCGGCGACGACGCGCTCGGTGACCGCGACGCGGTAGCACTGGTCGATGCCCTCCGTACCGGCACGGTGTCGCGACCCGAGCTGATCGAGGCCGCCATCGCCCGAACCGAGAAGGTCAATCCGATCCTCAACGGCCTGGCGCACGAGACCTTCGAGCGGGCGCTGGCCCGCGCTTACGCGGGAGGCCGCGGATATTTCGACGGGGTGCCGACGTTCATCAAGGACAACGTCGACGTCGAGGGCATGCCGACGATGCAGGGCACCGACGCGTGGCAGCCCCGCACGCAACCCGCCGACGGTGACTTCGCCAGCTTCTTCCTGTCCACCGGTCTGGTGCCGCTGGGCAAGACCCAGCTTTCGGAGTTCGGGTTCAGCGCTTCGGCCGAGCATCCCCGCCTGGGTGCGGTGCGCAATCCCTGGGACACCGACTTCACCGCGGGGGCGTCGTCGTCGGGGTCGGGCGCCTTCGTCGCCGCCGGCGTGGTGCCCATCGCCCACGCCAACGACGGCGGCGGTTCCATCCGGATCCCCGCGGCGTGCAACGGCCTCGTCGGCCTCAAGCCCTCTCGCGGCCGGTTGCCGCTGGACAAGATGACCCGGCAGATGCCGGTGCGCATCGTCAATGACGGGGTGCTGACCCGCTCCGTGCGCGACACCGCCGCGTTCTACCGGGAATCCGAGCGCATCTGGCGCAACCGTCGGCTGGAACCGATCGGCGCCGTCACCGGCCCGGGCACCGCCCGGCTGCGCATCGCGGTGGTCACGCAATCGGTGAATCGGCAAGCCGCTCCGAGCGTGCGCGACCTCACCTTGCAGACCGCGGAATTGCTTGCGGGCCTTGGCCATAGCGTCGAATACCTCGACCAGCCTCCGGTGCCGCGCTACTTCTTGGACGATTTCCTCTTGTACTGGGCGTTATTGGCGATGACGTTGGTGCGCACCGGGCGCAAGACGTTCGGCGAGAGCTTCGACAAGACCAAACTGGACAACCTCACCCTTGGCCTCGACCGGCACGCGAGCCGCAACCTGCACAGGTTGCCGATCGCCATCACGCGGCTGCGCCGGCTGCGGCGAGTCACCGAACGGCTCTATCAGACCTACGACGTATTGCTGATGCCCACGCTGGCCGACGAGACGCCCCGCATCGGGCACTTGGACCCCACTGCGGACTATCAGCAGATCATCGACCGGCTGATCGACTGGGTAGCGTTCACGCCGCTGCAGAACGTGACGGGGGAGCCGGCAATCTCGTTGCCGTTGGCCCAATCCGCGTCCGGTATGCCGGTGGGCATGATGCTGGCCGGGCCACTCGGCCACGAGCGCAGGCTGCTGGAGTTGGCCTACGAACTCGAGGCGGCCAAGCCGTGGCCGCGTCTGTAGCGCAGATACGTTGATTTAACCGCGCGCCCATTCCCTTAACCCGGCCGACATCAGCGGCTGCGGTCCGCGAAACAGGGCGACCCGAATATTGTCGGTGTGGAAACCCCTTCCTCCACAACAATTTCGCGGCCATCGACGCTCGCCACCTCATCCGGGAACAACACCTTTGTGTGTCTTCTCCGGTTCGCCTGGGCCAACATCCGCCGCAGGCCCGAGCGGTTCGTGCTGTCGGTCCTCGGCATCGCATTGGCCCTCACCTGTGTGACGGTGGTGCGCACCATTTCGTCGAGCTTCGCCATCACCGGCGCCGACTCGGTCACCGACGTGCTGGGCGGTGCCCAATTGTGGGCGGTTCCCGCCGCCGGGGTGCACTACGACAGCACCGTGCAGGCGCTCGTTGCCGACGGCCCGGCGCCGGCGATTGTCGTCCCGGAGGGCTGGCGTGCGATCAGGACGGTCTCCGGTATCACTGACATCAACGGGACGTCGCTGTCGTTGCGCGGTAGCGACGAAACCCAATACAGCCAAGCGGTTTTGGGATCGGAGCTGGCGCAGCGACTGGGCAAGCACGACGGCGACCGGATCGTCGTCGGCGGTCAGGATCTCGGGGTGACCGTCCGCGCCGGGGGCCAATCGATGACTGTGGCGACGCCGCTTGCCCAGGCCATCGTGGGCGACAACGGGTGGTGGACGATCTATGCGCCGGCCGGCCAGGAGAAAAGCCGCAGCCTCGGCAGTACCCTCGGCGGTGCGGTCGGTCTGCCCTCGACCTCGGACCCGTCCATCAAGCCGGACGCGGGTGGAGCCGGACTGATCTATGACACGGTGGGCGGTACCGGCCCACTGAACTTCGACCAGAAGTACTCGGCCCTGTTCTCCGGCAAGGTCACCAGCTCCACCCTCGGGATCATCTCGATCATCGGCCTGGTGCTGGGGTTCATCATCGCGGTGTCGTCCTTCCTGGCCGCGGTGCAGGAACGCCGGCGCGAATTCGGCATCATGTCCAGCATCGGCCTGGCCGACGAGGTCCTCTATTTCTTTCTGGTGGAGTCCGCCGTCGTCTTCGTGGCGGCCTACGTGCTGGGTGTGCTCACCGCGGGTATCGCGGTGTGGCTGGTGATTCCGGGCATCGCCACCCCGATCGCCTGGCTGCAGGCCGCCGGCATGGTCGCGGGCTTCCTCCCGGCGATGTCGATCGTCGGCGCGCTGATACCCGTGCACCGGCTGCTGCAGAACCGTCCGGTCGACCTGCTCGGAGGCCGCTGATGATCAAGTTCGGACTGTCCTACGGTTGGCTGGCCGCGCGGCGGCGGGTCGGCGAGATGGTGCTGCCGATCGTCACCACCGCGACGGGTGCGTTCCTCGTGGTCATCGTTTTCGGGATGTCGGCAGGCATCCAGGCTCAGTCGGCATCGCTGGGCCACGCCGCCGAAATCGGCCGTGCCGTCATCCTCATCGCGATCACTGTGCTGCTGGTCGGTGTCGTCGAGGTAGCCGTCGCGACTACCCGCACGATCGCTCACCGCACTCGCGAACTCGGGGTACTCGGGGCCACCGGTGTGCCGCGCGGTCCCGTAATCGCGGCGCTGTTGGTCGAACCCGCGGTCGCCGCGGTACTGGGCGCGCTGTTCGGCGTGCTGCTCGCCGTCATCGCCGCCATCGTGCTGGGCGCGGTGGGCCTGGTCCCCACCGGAGTGTCGCCGGCCGGCATCGGCTTCGGTGCGGCGATCGCCGTGGTGGTCAGCATCATCGCCGCCCTGGCGACCAGCGTCGTCCCCACCTGGAACGCGGCGTCGCGTCCCCCCATTCGCTCCCTGTCGACCGGAGGTTAGACATGACCGCAGTCGAAGACGCCACCCCGGATCTCGTGCCGGCGCCTGAGCCGTCTCCGGTGATCGAGATCAGCGATGTGTGGAAACTGCACAAGCTCGGCGATGAAGTGGTCAAGGCCCTCATCGCCGCCGAATTAACAGTGATGCCAGGCGAATTCGTATGTCTGATGGGCCCGAGCGGTAGTGGCAAGTCGACACTGCTGAACATCGTCGGCGGTCTGGACCGGCCGACCAAAGGCTCGGTGCTGATCGCCGGCCGCGACACCGCCAAGCTGACCGAAAGTCAGTTCGCGTCGCTTCGCCACGACACGATCGGGTTCATCTTCCAGAGCTACAACCTGATCCCGTTTCTGTCGGCGGTCGAAAACGTCGAGCTGCCACTCATGTTCGAGCCCTACGACCGCAAGTCGTTGCGCAAACGGGCGCTGGAACTGCTCGACCTCGTCGGCCTCAGCCACCGGGTGCACCACCAGCCCACCAAGATGTCCGGTGGTGAGCAGCAGCGCACTGCGATCGCGCGGTCGCTGATCAGCAGCCCGACGCTGGTGCTGGCCGACGAACCGACTGCGAATCTGGACCACCGCACGGGGGAGACGGTGGTGCGCATGCTGCGCGACCTGTGCTCGACGATGGGCGTCACCGTCGTCGCGAGTACCCATGATCCCACGGTGGCCGACGAAGCGAGCCGTGTTGTCCGGATGCGAGACGGACAGATCGTCAACTGATCCAAGCGGGAATCAACTGCCCCTACCAGGATTGGAAGTAACCGTATGACGCAAGAACTCGAGGCGCCAGCGTCGGCCCACCGCGACAAACTCCTGGCCACAGAGCTCGTCCCTGAGCAGGTGCTGCCGAAGGTGATGACGACCTTCGGCCTCACGGCCACCTACGTCTTCATCATCTGCTGGATCACCGGCTCGTCGATCATGGCGGCCGGTGGCTGGACCGCGATCCCGATGTGGATCCTGGGTATCCTCACCTTCCTGATTCCCGCCGGTATGGCGGTCGCTGAACTCGGCAACCTGTGGCCCGGTGAAGGTGGTGTGTACATCTGGGCCACTCGGACCATGGGTGAGACATGGGGATTCATCGGCGGATACCTGTCGTGGATCCCGGTGGTGCTCAACTCCGCGTCGTCGCCGGCAATCATCCTGCAGTTCCTGTTGCTGGCCTTCCACGCCGAGCTCGGCCTGACCCTGACGATCATCCTGCAGGTGGTGTTGCTGTGGGCCGTGGTTGGCTTGGCCCTGGCCAAACTGGCCGCCAATCAGCGAATTATGAACACCGTCTTCGTCGTGTACTGGGCGCTGACCGCCGTCATCTTCGTCTCGGGCGTCATCTACGCCATCCGCAACGGCTCGGCTCAGCCGTTCACCGCGCACGCCGCGCTGGTGCCCGACTTCGCCGGTGCCGGCTTCCTCTACGGCACCGTGCTGCTCTACCTGGTCGGTGTCGAGACGCCCTACAACATGGGTGCGGAGTTCCTGTCGGTGCGTAAGAGCGGGCCGAAGATGGTGGTGTGGGGCTCGATTGCGCTGATCCTCATCTACCTGCTGACCACGTTGGGCACGGTGATGGTGCTACCTGCCGACCAGGTCGATCCGGTCACCGGTGTGATCGGCATGCTCGGCACCGCCGCGCCCAAGGGTGTGATGGAAGTGTGCGCCGTCGTGCTGGCCGGGATCGTGTTCGTCGCCTTGATGAGCTACCAGGTCACCTACTCGCGGTTGATCTTCGTCTCCGGCCTGGAGCGTCACCTGCCGCGGATCTTCACCCACCTGAACCCGCGTACCCGCAACCCGGTCACCGCCGTACTGATCCAGGGTGTGCTCTCGTCGCTGCTCATCGTGGGCCTCTACTCGCAGAGCAGCATGGCCAACGTCACCGTGTTCCTGCAGGGCGGCCTGTCCATCGCGTGGCTGATCTCCGGGTTCTTCTTCCTGGTCCCGGTCATCATCGCGCGCAAGAAGTACGCCGATCGCTATGCGGCCGAGAAGTTCTGGCGGATCCCCGGCGGCATGGTCGGCGTCTGGATCACGATCATCATCGGCTCGCTGGGAACAATCGGCGGCGTCTACTACTCGTTCGCGAAGTCGTGGATCAAGGATGTGCCCGACAGCACCTGGATGCTGTGGACCGGCAGCATCGCGGCGGGCATGTTCGTCCTGGGCGTGGTCGTCTACATCTTCGGCCGCCGCTCGGCGCACAAGATGACCCAAGAGGACGCGCTGGCACACCTGGCCGTGCTTGATCTCAAGAAGTCCGAAATACCTAGCCCTGAGGCGGTTTAGCCCGATATGACCATGGACAGCACCGTGCTGAGCACGGCGATGACCGATGATCGTGCCTGTTATCCTCTCGATCCGCTGACCGGCGCGGAGATCGAGACAGCCGCGGCCGTCGTCAAGGACTCGGAATACGCCAGTCCGACACTGAAATTCGTGATGATCCAGCTCGCGGAGCCGGATAAGAATGCGGAGTTGACGTATCAGTCGATGCCCGACGTGCCGCGGCGGGCGTTCGTCACGATGTACGACGCGGCAGTCAAACTCGTCTACGAGTCGGTCGTCGACATCGGCGCCCGGGTGGTGGAGTCATGGACGGCGATCCCGGGCCGCTTCCCGTCGTATCTGGTCGAGCACATGACCGGGGTGGAGGAAGTGGTCCGCGCCGACCCGCGGTGGCAGGACGCGATGCTCAAGCGTGGCATCACCGATTTCGACCTGGCGATGATCGACCCATGGCCGGCCGGCTATTACGGCGCGCAGGACCACTACCAGAACTCACCGCTGATCTGCCGGCCGCTGACGTTCATGCGAGCGGCGGCGTCCGAGCACGGCTACGCACGCCCGGTCGAAGGGGTGATCGTCACGTTCGATCTCGACTCCATGAAAGTGCTCGAGGTCGAGGATCACGGCGTGGTGCCCCTGCCGCCGAAGGCGGGAAATTACTCCGCGCAGTTCATGTTCGATGAAGACAACCGGCCGGCGTTCACCCAGTTCCGTGATGACGTCAAGACCATCGACATCACCCAGCCGGACGGGCCGAGCTTCACCGTTGACGGGTGGCACGTGCAATGGCAGAAGTGGTCGTTGCGGCTCGGTTTCAATCCGCGCGAGGGCATCACGATCCATGAGGTGACCTACACCGACCGTGGCGAGACCCGTCCGATCCTGTACCGGGGTTCGCTCTCGGAAATGGTGGTGCCCTACGGCGACTCCTCGCCGACGCACTGGAACAAGAACGTGTTCGACATGGGTGAAGTGGGGATGGGGTTTTCGGCCAACCCGCTGACCCTGGGTTGCGACTGCCTCGGTGAGATCTTCTACTTCGACGGCACGGTCAACGATTCCGACGGCAATGCGGTGACGATCCCGAACGCCATCTGCATGCACGAGGAAGACTACGGAATCTCGTGGAAGCACACGGATTTCCGCACCGGCGAGGTGGAAGTCCGGCGCTCGCGGCGCCTCGTCGTCTCGATGATCTGCACGGTGGGCAACTACGAGTACGGCTTCTTCTGGTACTTCTACAACGACGCGTCGATCGAGGTCGAGGTCAAGCTCTCCGGCGTGCTCACCACGGGTGCCATCGAAGAGGGGGAGTCGCCCCGCTGGGGCAAACTGGTCGCACCCGGCATCTACGGGCCGAATCACCAGCACTTCTTCAACTTCCGTCTCGACATGAGCGTCGACGGTGCGGAAAACAGTGTCTACGAGGTGGATTCGATCCCGGAGCCCGATCCGGAGCGCAACCCACACAAGAACGCCTGGATCACCAAGGACACGTTGGTGGCCTCGGAAGTCGAAGGTGCCAGGGATTGGGATTGGAACACCGGCCGGTACTGGAAGGTGACCAACCCGTCGAAGATCAACGAACTCGGCAGCCCGGTTGCCTACAAGCTGGTGCCGCGCGAGATCGTTCCGGTGATGGTGCAGGAAGGTTCCCACATCTATGACCGGGCGAAGTTCGTCCAGCACAACCTGTGGGTGACGAAGTACGATCCGGCCGAGAAGTTCGCGGCGGGGGATTACATGTACCAGTCGCCGGACGCCCAGGGCCTGCCGGAATACCTGGCCGACGATGCGCCGTTGGAGAACACCGATGTGGTGCTCTGGTACACCCTCGGCGCTCACCACATCGTCCGGCCGGAGGATTGGCCGGTGATGCCGTGTGCGTATGCCGGATTCCATCTCAAGCCGATCGGGTTCTTCGACGGCAACCCGGCGCTGGATCTGCCGCCGTCACCGCCGAAGGGCTGTCACAGCCATCACTAGTATCAGCCGGCGACCGATGCGCCGCAGCGGAGCGAGGCGCTGAGGAGCGGCTAGTCAGCCTCAGCCGAGGGCGGCGAGAATTCCGCGGAATTCTCGCCGCTGTTCGGCGCTCAGGGCAGCCATCAACTGTTGTTCGGCGGCGCGCACCCCGACGTCGGTGCTGGCCAGTAATTCCACGCCGGCGCGGGTCAGCTTCGCCGGCAGTGAGCGGCCCGATTCCACGCTGGCCGGGCGAGTCGCCAGTCCGCGGTCTTCGAGGCTGCGCAGCACCATGTTCATCGCCTGCGGCGAGACGCCGGTGTCGCGGGCCAGGTCGGCATTGGAGCGGTCGGGGAACTTGGACAGGATCCGCATGCAGATGTACTGCGGGAACGACAGGCCCACCGGCTCCAGCGCGGTGGTGGTGACTTCGGCGCGCAGTGCCGAGGCCACCCGATGCAGCAGGTAGCCCAGTGGCTCGTCCTGGCCTCCACTCATGTCAATGATATTGACATATATCAACTGGATTGATATTCGTGGACGTATGACCACACCCGAAGATCTCTTTGATTCGGCCTATCGTCGCTCGGCTCCGGAGTTCGAGGGCTTCCGGCCGCCGTGGAGCATCGACGAGCCGCAGCCCGAAATCGCCACGCTCATCGAGGCGGGCAAGTTCCACGGCGACGTCCTCGACGCCGGCTGTGGGGAGGCGGCGGTCTCGCTGTACCTCGCCGAACGCGGCGTCACCACCGTCGGTCTGGACCTCTCGCCGACAGCGATCGAACTGGCCCGTGCCGAGGCCGCCAAGCGCGGGGTGACCAATGCCAGCTTCGAGGTCGCCGACATCAGCGACTTCGGCGGTTACGACGGCCGATTCGGCACCATCGTCGACTCGACTCTGTTTCATTCGATGCCGGTGGAGCTCCGCGATGGATATCAACGGTCGATCGTGCGGGCGGCCGCGCCGGGGGCGTCGTATTTCGTGCTGGTCTTCGATGCGGGAACCATGCCGGCCAACGGGCCCGCGCATCCGGTGACTGCCGAGGAGCTGCGTGCGGCGGTCGAACCGTACTGGGTGATCGACGAAATCCGTCCCGCACGCATCCATGCCAACGTCCCCGAGGAAATGGCGACGATGGTCGAGTTCGCCGGCGGCGATCTGCGTGACGAGGCGGGAGGCCGCAAGTCGATGCCGGCCTGGTTGTTGTCGGCACATCTCGGCTGACAATCAACGGGGCACGAAAGTACGCTGTCCGCCATGGAACTACTACGCAGCGTAGTTATCGTGGTGCACATCGTCGGGTTCGCTGTCACCTTCGGTGCGTGGGTGGCCGAAGCGGCCGCGCGGAGATTCCGCACCACCCGGACGATGGACTACGGACTGCTGCTTTCGTTGCTCACCGGGATCGCGCTCGCGGCGCCGTGGCCAGCCGGAATTGTCTTGAACTACCCCAAAATTGGGGTCAAGTTGGCCATCCTTGTCGTGATTGGTGGTCTGCTCGGCATGGGCAATGCCCGGCAGCGGCGCACCGGTGAACCCGTCCCGCGTCCGGTGTTCGTCTCGGTGGGGGTCTTGTCGCTCGCTGCGGCGGCCATCGCCGTGCTCTGGTGACGTCCACCAGGCATAACCCGGGAAAACGCCGACTTCGCCGATAAGGCAGGATGGAAGTGCCGTCCCGAACGTCGCCGGGATGGCACTCTCATGCCAGGAGCGGAGACTATCTCGGAGGAGTCTGATGGGGGAGACGCCCAGTAGCAACGGCGCCGAGGCGACGACCGGACTGCGCCCTCATTTCAACAGGGTGGTGCTCAAGCTCGGCGGGGAGATGTTCGGCGGCGGGTCGGTCGGACTGGATCCCGACGTGGTCGCCCAGGTGGCCCGCCAGATCGCCGAAGTGGTGCGCAGCGGCGCGCAGGTGGCGGTCGTGATCGGTGGCGGAAACTTCTTCCGCGGCGCCCAATTGCAGCAACGCGGGATGGAACGTACCCGCTCGGACTATATGGGCATGCTCGGCACCGTGATGAACAGCCTTGCGCTCCAAGATTTTCTGGAGAAGGAAGGCATCGTCACCCGGGTGCAGACCGCGATCACCATGGGGCAGGTTGCCGAGCCGTACATTCCGTTGCGCGCGGTGCGCCACCTGGAGAAGGGGCGCGTGGTGATCTTCGGCGCCGGCATGGGGCTGCCGTACTTCTCCACCGACACCACCGCCGCGCAGCGCGCCCTGGAGATCCGTGCCGACATCGTCCTGATGGCCAAGGCGGTCGACGGGGTCTTCACCGCCGACCCGCGGCAGGACCCGAACGCCGAAATGCTCACCGAGATCAGCCACCGTGAGGTCATCGACCGCGGCCTCCAGGTGGCCGACGCCACCGCGTTCAGTTTGTGCATGGACAACGGGATGCCGATCCTGGTGTTCAACTTGCTGACCGACGGGAATATCGCCCGAGCGGTCGCAGGTGAGAAGATCGGAACTCTGGTCAGCTGAGGAGGACCGGCGCGAAATGCCGCCGACGACGATGCAGAGCGGAGCGATGAGGAGGAGTGGCGCGAAATGATTGAAGAGGCTCTCTTCGATGCCGAAGAGAAAATGGAGAAGGCCGTCGCGGTCGCCCGCGATGACCTGTCGTCCATCCGGACCGGACGGGCCAATCCCGGCATGTTCGCGCGCGTCGTCGTCGACTACTACGGCTCACCCACTCCGATCACGCAGCTGTCGAGCGTGAATGTCCCCGAGGCGCGGATGGTGGTGATCAAGCCCTATGAGGCGTCGCAGTTGCGCGTGATCGAGGACGCCATTCGCAACTCGGACCTGGGCGTCAACCCCACCAACGACGGAAACATCATCCGGGTGTCGATCCCGCAGCTGACCGAGGAACGTCGCCGGGATCTGGTCAAGCAGGCCAAGTCCAAGGGCGAGGACGCCAAGGTGTCGGTGCGCAACATACGCCGTCGCGCGATGGAGGAACTGCACCGCATCCGCAAGGACGGCGAGGCCGGCGAGGACGAGGTCGGTCGCGCGGAGAAGGACTTGGACAAGGCCACCGCGACCTACGTCGGCCAGATCGACGAGTTGGTCAAGCACAAAGAAGGCGAGTTGCTGGAGGTCTGATGGCCGCTCAGCAACCCATGCCTGTGGCAGACACCGAGTCCGGCGCACCCGGTCCCGCACCGGAGAAGCCGGAGAAGAAGACCTCTCGCGCCGGTCGTGATCTGCCCGCCGCGATTGCCGTCGGCGCGGCGCTGGGCGCGATGGCGATCGGCAGCCTGTTGTTCGCGCCGAAGTGGTGGTTCCCGCTGTTGGCCATCGCCATCGCGATCGCCACTCACGAGGTGGTCCGCCGGCTGCGCGAACACGGGTACGTGATGCCGGTGGTGCCGCTGCTGCTCGGCGGTCAGGCGATGATCTGGCTGGCCTGGCCCTGGGGCGTCCCGGGGACGCTGGGCGCCTATGGCGGCACGATCGTGGTCGCTATGGTGTGGCGCCTGCTCGGCCAGGGCCTGCGCGAACAGCCGGTCAATTATCTGCGCGACATCGCCGCGACCGTGCTGCTGGCCACCTGGGTGCCGTTGTTCGCGAGCTTCACTGCGCTGCTGATCTTCCAGGAGAACGGCGGCGCCCGGGTCTTCACCGTGATCGCCACCGTCGTATTCGCCGATATCGGCGGCTATACCGCCGGCGTGCTGTTCGGCAAGCATCTGCTGGCCCCGGCGATCAGCCCCAAGAAATCCTGGGAAGGCCTCGGTGGCTCACTGCTGTTCGGCATCGCCGCGTCCGTGCTGTCCGTGACGTTCCTGCTGGGCAAGCCCGCCTGGGTCGGCCTGCCGCTGGGGTTGATGCTGGTGATCACCGGCGTGTTGGGCGACCTGGTCGAGTCCCAGGTCAAGCGTGACCTGGGCATCAAGGACATGGGGACCCTGCTGCCGGGCCACGGCGGGATCATGGACCGCATCGACGCGATGCTGCCGTCGGCGGTCGCCGGCTGGATCGTCCTGACACTGCTGGCCTGAGCCGGCCGCCGGCTGCGCGATACTGAACGTAATGAAACAAGAGCTTGTCTTCGAGGCGCCGCGGCGCGCGCTGCCACCGCGCCATCTCGCCGACCTGGACGCCGAGGGCCGAACGGCCGCGGTGGCCGAGCTCGGGCTGCCGTCGTTCCGGGCCAAACAGCTGGCTCAGCAGTACTACGGTCGGCTGCTGGCCGACCCGCAGCAGATGACCGACCTGCCGGCCGGGGTGCGCGACACGGTCGCCGACGCGCTGTTCCCCACGCTGCTCTCCGTGGCCCGCGAGATCGAATGCGACTCGGGGGAGACCCGAAAGACGTTGTGGCGCGCGCACGATGGCACCACATTCGAGTCGGTGCTGATGCGCTACCCGAACCGCAACACGGTGTGCATCTCGTCGCAGGCCGGCTGCGGGATGGCCTGCCCGTTCTGCGCGACCGGCCAGGGCGGGCTGACCCGCAACCTGAGCACGGCCGAGATCCTCGAGCAGGTGCGGGCGGCGGCGGTGACGTTGCGCGATGACTTCGGGGATCGGCTCTCGAATGTGGTGTTCATGGGGATGGGCGAGCCGCTGGCGAACTATGCGCGCACGCTGGCCGCGGTGCAGCGCATCACCGCCGCACCGCCGGAGGGCTTCGGGATCTCGGCACGCTCGGTGACGGTGTCGACCGTCGGACTGGCGCCGGCGATCCGCAAGCTCGCCGACGAGCATCTCGGCGTGACGCTCGCGGTGTCGCTGCACACGCCCGACGACGAACTGCGCGACACCCTGGTGCCGGTGAACAACCGCTGGAAGGTCAGCGAGGTCCTTGATGCGGCCCGCTACTACGCCGATGCCACCGGACGGCGGGTGTCGATCGAGTACGCGCTGATCCGCGACGTCAACGACCAGCCGTGGCGGGCCGACCTACTGGGCAAGAAGCTGCACAAGGCGCTCGGCCCGCTGGTGCACGTCAACCTGATTCCGCTCAATCCAACGCCGGGCAGCCAGTGGGATGCCAGTCCCAAGCCGGCCGAACGCGAGTTCGTTCGCCGGGTGCGGGCTGCCGGGGTGTCGTGCACGGTGCGGGACACCCGCGGGCGAGAAATAGCGGCGGCCTGCGGTCAGCTCGCCGCGAGCGGATAGTCCGCAAGTACGAACCCCGACCCGAGATTGACGTCACGCAGAGGGTGTGCGAGAAGGCCCCTGCCTAGCCTCAATTTCGGCGCATGAACGCGGGACCTGCGGGTCCTAGCGGATCCAGCCGCGGCGACGACCCCACCAGTCGCGGATGGTGACACCGAGGACCAAGACCGCGAACACCACCAGCACGTAATCCTCGACGTGGCCGACGTGGTTGCCGCGCAGCATTGCCAGCAGGAAAAGGGTGACGAAGATGCCCACACCGTGCCACGTGCGCGGGGTGATCTTGCTCCAGCCCCAAGCGGCCGAGGGTACGTCGGCAGGGTCGACCTCTGTGTAGCGCTCCACCTCGGTGCTAACCATTGCGGCTCCTGTCGGACTCAGATCGGCAATCGGGGTAATTCTGGCACACCCGTCCGGCGCGGGCTCAGCCGATCTGGCCGTAGCGTCTCAACGCCTCGGTGCGCTCGGTGGCATGATCGACGATCGGCTCCGGGTAACCGGCGGGCCGGTCGCCCTTGAGCCTGTGGACGTCGTCGACATCGGCCAGCTCGGGCACCCAGCGCCGCACGTAATCGCCCGCAGGATCGAACTTCTGGCCCTGCGCCGTCGGGTTGAACACCCGGAAGTACGGCGCCGCATCGGTCCCTGAGCCCGCGCACCACTGCCAGCCGTGCTGGTTGCTGGCGATATCGCCGTCCACCAGCTGCTCGAGAAACCAGCGGGCACCCCACTGCCACGGCAGGTGCAGGTCTTTGACCAGGAACGACGCCACGATCATCCGCACCCGGTTGTGCATGAAGCCGGAGTCGCGCAGCTGTCGCATCCCGGCATCGACGATCGGGTAGCCGGTGCGGCCCTGTTTCCAGGTCTCGAACAGCGCGTCAGCCTCTGCGCCGGTGTCGACCTCAATCGCGTCGAAGTTGCGGTTCCAGTTCCACCGAGCGCTATCCGGCCACTCGTGCAACACCGCCGCGTAGAAATCGCGGAACGCCAGCTCCCGCAGATAGGCCCCCGGACCCTCGGCCCGGAGATTGAGATCGGCAGCCATCGTCCGGGGATGGATGGTGCCGAACTTCAGGTGTGCCGACATCCGGCTGACGCCCGGCTTGTCCGGGCGGTTGCGGTCCTCGGCGTAGTTGGTCAGGCCGGCGTCGACGAACTCCGCCCACCGCTGCAGGGCGGCGGCCTCACCGGCGTCGAGGTCCAGGTCGACGCCCGGATCGGGAGCATCCACCCGGTATTTCGACGCCCACCCGGCCGGGTCGATCCAGCGCACCGAGGCCGTCGCCGACGGCGCAGGGGAGCGCCAGCCCATTTCGCGCCACCTGGCCAGATAGGGCGTGAACACCTTGTACGGGGTCCCGTCGTCCTTGGTGACCCGGCCCGGCGAGACGAGGTACGGCGAACCGGTGGCCCGCAGCTGCGCGCCCGCATCGGCCAGCGCGGCGGCCACCGCCTCGTCGCGCCGCACCCCGAACGGACTGAAATCGGCCGAAATGTGAACCTCGGTGGCGCCGACTTCCTTGCACAGCGACGGGATTAGTTGCTCGGGGCGTCCGCGGGCGATCAGCAGCCGGCCGCCGAGGGCATCGGAGAGCTCCCGCAGCGAATCGCCGAGGAATTGCAGCCGACGTGGACCCGACGACTTCTCCAGCCGCGGATCCAGCACGAAGCAACCGAGCACGTCGGCCCCGTCGACGGCGGCCTCCAGCAGGGGCGGCAGGTCGTGTAGGCGTAGATCCCGGCGGAACCACAGCAGTGCGGACGGCATGTTCCCATGCTGCCCTGCACGGTCTTGAGCGTCGCGATCGATCCGTCATCAGGCTGGTGGCCGACGGGTCCGATCGCAGACGAGTTACTTCCGCGACGGGAAGGAAATCCCGGCCAGCCCCACCCGGGCGCGCACCGCGGACACAACTCGGGCCACAGCGATACCCAGCACTATCGACGCGGCCACGCCGACGGCCGGATGGCCGAACAGCGGGTACACCTGAAAGTGCGTGAGGTAGATGTAGAGCGAGGCTTCGGCAATCACGCCGGCGACGGTGATCAACGCCGCGGGGAACGGCAGGGCGGGCAGCCAGGCCAGCAGCAGGATGCCGGCTGCCACCAGCGTTTCCCGGTGGCTATTGCCGAAGTATCCGGCTATCCCGATGACTACGACGGCGCTGACCGCCAGGCGCTGCCAGGCGGCTGTCGCCTTGGCCGCGGCCCACCCGGCCGCGAAGAACCAGAAGGCCAAGACGGTGAACCCCGTCTCGCGACCCTGGTGCAGGCCGGGAAGGTCGTAGCGCACGGCGAGTCCGACTGCCAGGAACGCCGCTGCGATTCCGAACGGGTATCGGCGTTCCAGGCGATCGCAGACCGGAAGCCAGCTGATTGCGGTGAGCGCCAACAGAATCCACACCAGCACCTCGACGAACCACAGCCGGCCCGCTGTCATGCTGTCATGCGGACCTAGAACCTTTTGCAGCAAAAACAGATTGGTGGGCGCGTAATCGTCGGTGATCAGCAGGGCGAACGCGATCCAGATGGTCGAGGGAATGGCGATCCAGGCAATCGTGTCGACCAGATGGCGCACCCGCTGCCGCCGGGACCGCCCGGCCAGACAGAATCGCCCGAAGTTGTAGCCGGCCACCGCAAGCAGGATGTGGGCACCGCCCCACAGTTCGAACAGGCCGGCATGGGACCCCACGACCAACACGATGGCGGCCGCCCGCAGCGCCACGCTGGTTTCCAGCGTGGCACCCCACCGCGGACCGGTTCGCTCGCCAAGGCTCTCCAGGTCGGCGATGCTGCGGTTCTGCCAGTCCGAAGGCAGCCGTCCCAGCATTCGCTCGAGCCGGATCGACATCGTCACGTAGGACAACGAGTTGCCGCCCAGGCTGACGAAGCTGCTCTGCGGCGTCAGGGTGTCGGAGTCGACATGCAGCACATCGGCGAACAGGGCGTGCACATCGGTCGCGGCTGGCGGGTCCTGTTCGCGGACGATGGTGCGCAGGGCCGGGTAGTCCGGCTTGCCCGACGGCAACACCGGCAGTTCCGCGAGCGCGACGGCGCGCACTGCCGCGGCGGGCAGACCGGCGGCGGCCGCGGTGCGAGCGCGCAGTTCGGCCGGATTCACCGGGCCCGCAGTCGCGACGACGAGCTGTCCGTCGGCGTCGGTGCACATCGCCGGGGACGCGTGTTCGGCCACGGCGGATTCGACCCGCTGCAGATCGATCCGTAACCCGTAGAGCTTGACGAATCGGCTCAGCCGGCCGACCACCTGATAGATGCCGTCGCTGAGGCGCCGAGCCAGGTCTCCGGTGTGCAGCGCCTCCAGTTCGGCGCCGGCGGCCAGGTCGGCAGGCGAATGCGCGTAGCCCATCATGACATTCGGCCCGTGGTAGACCAGCTCGCCGACGTCGGGATCGCGGTAGCCGTCCACCGCCGCCAGTGTGAACCTGCCCCCGGGTATCGGCCGGCCGATCGCCTCGGGGTAGGCCTGGGCCAGTTCGGGTGGCAGATAAGCCATCCGGGCCGTCGCCTCGGTGGCGCCGTACATGACGACGAAATCGAATCCGCGGCGGCGTCCCAGCTCGGCGTACCGGCGTACTGAATCCGGGCCCAACCGCCCACCGGCTTGGGTGATGTAGCGCAGTGTCGGCAACTCCATGGCGTCGAAGCCGACGCGGTCGAGCAGTTCGAACGTGTAGGGCACCCCGGCGAAGCTCGTGGCGCCGTGGCGGGCGAACAGCGTCCAGAACTCGTCATCGGCCACCGACCGATCGGTGAGGATCAGTGCGGCACCCCGCCACAGGTGGCTGTGGATCACCGAGAGCCCGTAGCAGTACGACATTGGCAATGTTGTTGCTGCCCGGTCATTTTCGGAGATGCGGAGATACTCGGCGATCGCGACGGCATTGGAACGCAGGTTATTCGCGGACAGCCGTACCAGCTTGGGTGAGCCGGTGCTGCCCGAGGTGCTCAGCAGCAGCGCCAAGTCCGGGTGCAGCCGATGCCGGCTGGTGTGGCGGCGGTGCCGGATGGTGCCATCCGCAGCGACGACGACGTCGGGATCGTAGGTGTCGAGCAGCGCAGCCGGGTCGGCTTCCGGCGGGACCGGGATCGCGACGTGGCCACCGGCCAGTGCGCCGAGGTAGGACACCAGGGCCGAGACGGTGTTACCGGCTTCCAGCAGAACGAGTTTGCGGTCCGGGCCCAGTTCGGCCGCGACATCAGCGGCGCGTTCGGCAAGCTCCCGATGGGTCAGTGTCTCGGTGGCCGTCGCGACGGCCATGCGGTCGCCGAAACCGGCCATCCGCTCGACCAGGTCACGCACCACTGTCCTCGAAAATGACCGGGGCTCCCAATAATTCGACGGTGACCTTGCTGTGCAGGGAGGGACAGCCGAAGCTGTGTTGGCGCACCGTGATCGCCGCCGCGTCACCGGCCGGCGCGATGGTCAACAGCACGTCGGGGCCCAGGAACTCCGCACCCACCACGGTGCCCAGACCGGTGCCGGTCGCGGTATCGGGCACCACGCTGGCCTGCAGTTGCTCGGGGCGCAGCAACATCGTTGCCGTCCCGTCGGCGGCCGACGGAACGGGGAGGCGCCCAAGCACACATTCGGCGATGCCGTCTCGCACGGTGCAGGGCAGGAATACGCAGTCCCCGAGGAACTCCGCGGTGAACCGGGAGGTCGGGTTGAGGTATACCGCCTGCGGGGTGCCCACCTGGGTGAACCGTCCGGCACGCATCACGGCCACCTGGTCGGCCATGGACAGTGCCTCTTCCTGGTCGTGGGTGACCAACAGGGTGGTTACACCGGCCTCGGACAGGGTGCGCGCCACGGCCTTACGGGTGGCTGCGCGCAGTCCGGTGTCCAGCGCGCTGAACGGCTCATCGAGCAGCATCAGGGCGGGCTGGCGAGCCAGGGCGCGCGCCAGCGCGACTCGCTGCTGCTGGCCGCCCGACAGCTCGCTGGGCCGGCGAGCGGCCAGCGCCTCGTCCAGGGACACCGTGCGCAGCAGCTCGGCGACCTGATCACGCACCGCGCGCTGGCGCAGCCCGGCGTTGAGGCCGTAGGCGACGTTCTGCGCGACGGTCAGGTGCGGGAAGAGGGCACCGTCCTGCGCGACGTAGCCGACACCACGCCGATGTGGTGCTACCCCGGTGCCAGGGCCGGCGACCTGGCGACCGGCCAGCGTCACGGTCCCGGCGTCGGGAGTTTCGAATCCGGCAATGATGCGCAGCAGTGTGGTCTTGCCGCAGCCGGACGGTCCCAACACCGCGGTGATACTGCCGCTGGCGATGTCCAGGTCGAGCTGGTCGAGCACCGTGTGTCCGTCGAAAGACTTTGTCAGAGAACGTGTTTGCAGCTGAATGCTCACAACGCGGCCACCTTCGAGGACTGGCGGACGAGCAGCATCGTGACCGGCAGCGCCAGCACGATCATGATCGCCGCATAGGGGGCGGCCGCGGCGTAGTCCAACTCGCTGGCCAGTGACCAGAACCGCATCGACAGGGTGCGGGTGCCGGTAGGGGCCAGCAACAGGGTGGCGGTGAGTTCGGTGGCGACCGCGACGAACACCATCGCCGCGCCCGAGGCGGCCGCGGGAGCGGTGAGCCGCAACGTGATTCGGGCGAAGGTGGCCGAGGGCGCCACGCCCAGCGTCCACGAGGCTTCCTCCAGGCCCACGGGTACCTGGGCCAGGCCCGCCCGCACGCTGACCAGTGCCCGCGGGATGAACATCAGCACGTAGGCGCACACCAGCAGGGTCACCGTCTGGTAGAGCGGGGGAGTCACCCGGATGGCAACGGTCACCAGCGCCAGCGCGGTGACGATGCCGGGCAGCGAGCTGGTGAGGAAGTTCGCCCCCTCGACGGCCCGCGCGAACGACCCGCTGGTGCGAACAGCCACCCAGGCAACGGGATAGGCCAGGACGGTCGCGGCCAACGCGCCCGCGGCGGCCAGCCCGATGGTCTGGGCGAGGGCAACACCGAGATCGTCGAGCACCCACACGCCCGGGCCGCCGATCCATAACCAGCGCAGGATCGTCCACGCCGGAACGCCCAGCGCGAGTATCGACAGCGCGGTCAGACCGGCCGCTGCGGGGATCCGCGCCGCACCGAGTCCAACGGTGGTGGCCGGTCGCGGCGCGCCCGATCCGACCCGGGCGAACTGCGCCCGGCCTCGTGCGGCGGCCTCGGCCACCAGCAGGACCAAGCACAGCAGCACGAGCACACCGGCCAGCATCGACCCGGCCGCGCCGTCGAACGTGGCCTGGAACTGTTCGAAGATCGCGGTGGTGAAGGTGTTGAACCGGAGCATGGCGAACGCGCCGTACTCGGCGAGCAGGTGCACGCCGATCAGCAGCGCGCCGCCCAGGATCGCCAACCGCAACTGCGGCAACACCACCCGCGCGAACACCGCCGCCGAGCCCGAGCCGAGGGCCCGCGCGGACTCCTCGAGCGCCGGATCAAGCCGCCGCAGGGTGGCCGCTGCGGGCAGGTAGGCGAACGGGAAGTAGGACAGGGTGGTTACCAGCGCGGCGCCGGTGAAGCCGTGCAAGCCCGGCGCGACATCGACCCAGGCGTAGGAGTTCACGAAGGCCGGCACCGCCAGCGGGGTTACCAGCAGGCCTCGCCAGAGCGCACGCCCGGGCATATCGGTGCGTTCGACGAGCCAGGCTGCGCCGATGCCGATCGCCACGCACAGCGGGACGGTGACCAGCATCAGGCCGACGGTGTTCACCAGCAGCTCGCCGACGCGGGGGCGCACCACCAACTCGATGACCCGCGCGGGGCCGGTGGTCACGAACGCCCACGCCACATAGCCCAGCGGAATGAACGTCACCGCAACAAGAACCGCGACGACGGCAGCCGCGACGGGGCCGGGTCGCCGGCGTGCGCCGGATCGGTTCGCCGCCGGTCGCGGCGGCGTCTCGGTGGCGGCGCCCACCTACAACAAGCCTGCCTGCGTCATCAGGTCCGAGACGCGTTTGGCGTCCAAGGTGGACGGGTCGACGGATGGCGGATCCAGCTGGCTCAGCGGGACCAGCGCGGGATTGGCGGGCACGCCGCTGGCCACCGGATACTCGAAGGACGTGCCGTTGCGCAGCACTTCCTGGCCGGCCTTGCCGGTGATGAACGTCAGGAACTGCTGGGCCTTGTCCTGCTTCTTGCTCGACTTGAGCACCCCGCCGCCGGACAGACTCAGGAACGCGCCGGGGTCCTGGTTGCCGAAGTAGTGCAGCTTGGTGTTGCCGCTCATCTCCTTGGTCTTCGATTGATCGCGGTACCAGTAGTAGTGGTAGATCACGCCGCCGGCGACCTCGCCGTTGTTCACCGCGCGCAGGGTGGCGATGTTGTCGGAGTAGATGACGGCGTTGCTCTTCATGCCGACCAACCACTGCTCGGTGGCGGCCGGGCCCTTCAGCTGCAGCAGTGCGGCGACGATGGCCTGGAAGTCGGCCTTGGTGGGTGGAGCTCCCCAGCGGCCCTTCCATTCGGGCCGTTGCAGATCCAGCAGCGAGGTGGGCAGCTGGTCGGCGGGCAGCTTGGTCGGGTTGTAGACGAAGACAGTGCTGCGCGCCGCGACCCCGGCCCAGGCGTTGCTGGCCGGGCGGAACTGCTGCGGCACGTTGGCGACGACCTTCGCGTCGATCGGGGTGAACAGGCCCGCGCGCTCCACGGCGGCCATGGCGGGGGAGTTCTCGGTGAGGAAGACGTCGGCGGGTGAGTTGGCGCCCTCGGCGATCAGCTGGTTGCCCAGTTCGGTGTCCCCGCCCTGGCGGTAGGTGACCTTAATCCCGGTCTCCTTGGTGAACGCGTCGATCCACTCCTTGGTCAGCGACTCGTGCTGGGCGTTGTAGACCAGCAGGTCGTCGCTGCCGCCCGAGGAGCAGGCGGTGCCGGCGAGGCCGAGAAGCAAGGTCAACAGGAGTGCCGAGATCGTCCGGAGAGCGGTTCGGCAGCTGAGCATGAGAGCCCTTCCTTTGATCTATAAGGGTTGGCTAACCATATACCTTTCGAGTGGTCCGGCTGACGGACGTCGGCCGGCCCCGGGCCCACATGTGACAACCTTCTACGCCGGACGCGGCACAATTGATGGGTGAGCCCCGCCAACCGCCTGAAGGTCCTGATCCTGGGCAGCACCGGTTCCATCGGGACCCAGGCGCTGGAGGTCATCGCCGAGAACCCGGACCGCTTTGAAGTCGTCGGGCTGGCTGCCGGTGGTGGCAACCCCGACTTGCTGGCCCGCCAGCGTGCCGAGACCGGCGTGACCAATATCGCCGTCGCCGACCCGGTGGCCGCCGAGCAGATCGGCGGGGTCACCTACACCGGCCCCACCGGAGTCACCCGACTGGTCCAGGACGCCTCCGAAAAGACCGGAGTCGACGTCGTGCTCAACGCCCTGGTCGGGGCGCTGGGGCTGGAGCCGACCCTGGCCGCGCTGGCCTCCGGCGCCCGGCTGGCCCTGGCCAACAAGGAATCGCTGGTCGCCGGCGGACCGCTGGTGGTCAAGGCCGCCCGTCCTGGCCAGATCGTGCCCGTCGATTCCGAACACTCCGCGCTGGCCCAGTGCCTGCGCTCCGGCAGCGCCGACGAGGTCGCCAAATTGGTGCTCACTGCCTCCGGCGGCCCGTTCCGCGGCTGGTCGGCCGCCCAGCTCGAGCCCGTCACGCCCGAGCAGGCCGGCGCCCATCCCACCTGGAATATGGGCCCGATGAACACGCTGAACTCGGCGTCGCTGGTCAACAAGGGTCTGGAGCTGATCGAGACGCACCTGCTGTTCGGTGTTCCCTATGAGCGAATCGAGGTCGTCGTGCATCCGCAGTCGATCGTGCACTCGATGGTGACGTTCACCGACGGCTCGACGATCGCCCAGGCCAGCCCGCCGGACATGAAACTGCCGATCTCGCTCGCGCTGGGCTGGCCCGACCGGGTGCCGGCCGCTGCCGCGGCCTGCGACTTCACCACGGCCTCCACCTGGGAGTTCGAGCCGCTGGACGCCTCGGTGTTTCCCGCCGTCGATCTGGCCCGCGAGGCCGGACAGGCCGGCGGCTGCCTGACCGCGGTCTACAACGCCGCCAACGAAGAGGCCGCCGAGGCCTTCCTGGCCGGAAAGATCCGGTTCCCGGCCATCGTGCGAACAATCGCCGACGTGCTGCACGCCGCCGACCAGTGGGCCGCCGAACCCGCTACCGTGGAAGAAGTACTTGACGCGCAGCGCTGGGCACGGCAACGGGCCCGCGAGGCCGTCACACAGGAGGTCGCTTCAATCCGATGATGTTCGTTATCGGCATTGCGCTGTTCGCACTCTGCATCCTCATCTCGGTTGCACTGCACGAGTGCGGTCACATGTGGGTGGCCCGCGCCACCGGAATGAAGGTGCGCCGCTACTTCGTGGGCTTCGGCCCCACCCTGTGGTCGACCCACCGGCCCAACAAGCTCGGCTCCACCGAGTACGGCATCAAGGCCGTGCCGCTCGGCGGCTTCTGCGACATCGCGGGCATGACCTCGGTGGACGAGGTCGCACCCGAAGACCGCCCGTACGCGATGTTCAAGCAGGACACCTGGAAGCGGGTCGCGGTACTGTTCGCCGGGCCGGCGATGAACTTCATCATCGGCCTGGTGCTGGTCTACGGGATCGCGGTCATTTGGGGCCTGCCCAACCTGCACGCGCCGACCACCGCCGTCGTCGGCGAAACACAGTGTGTCGCACCGGAAGTGACCAAGGGCAAGCTCGGCGACTGCACCGGTCCCGGCCCCGCCGCGCTGGCCGGTATCAAGCCCGGCGACGTGGTCCTCAAGGTCGGGAACACCGACGTGAAGAACTTCGACGAAATGGTGGTCGCTGTGCGCGGCGCCTCCGGCCCAACACCGTTCGTCGTGCAGCGCACCGAAAACGGCGCCACCCGCGAATTCACCACCACCGTCGACGTCACCCCGACCCAGCGGTATGCCGCCAAGGACAAGGGCACCGAGCCGGTTCCCACCAGCGTCGGTGCCGTCGGTGTCGGCGCCGCCACCTTCCCGCCGACCCAGTACAACCTGCTGACCGCGGTGCCGGCCACCTTCGCCTTTAGCGGTGACCTGGCTGTGGAGCTGGGCAAGTCACTGGCGAAGATTCCGACCAAGGTCGGCGCCCTGATTCACTCCATCGGCGGTGGCGAGCGCGACCCCGAGACCCCGATCAGCGTCGTGGGCGCCAGCATCATCGGCGGCGACACCGTCGACCATGGGTTATGGGTGGCGTTCTGGTTCTTCCTGGCCCAGCTCAACTTCGTGCTCGGCGCGATCAACCTGGTGCCGCTGCTGCCGTTCGACGGCGGCCACATCGCGATCGCCCTGTTCGAGAAGCTCCGCAACCTCCTGCGATCGGCACGCGGCAAGGTCGCCGCGGCGCCGGTGAACTACCTGAAGCTGATGCCCGCCACCTACGTGATCCTCGTTGTGGTGGTCGGCTACATGCTGTTGACCGTCACCGCCGACCTGGTCAACCCCATCCGACTTTTCCAGTAGGGAGATCGCTGTGACGTCCATAGGCCTGGGTATGCCCGCTCCGCCCGCACCGGTGTTGGCGCCCCGGCGTAAGACCCGCCAGCTCATGGTGCGTGACGTCGGCGTCGGCAGCGACCATCCCATCTCGGTGCAGTCGATGTGCACCACCAAAACTCACGATGTCAACACCACCCTGCAGCAGATCGCCGAGTTGACCGCCGCCGGCTGCGACATCGTCCGGGTGGCCTGCCCGCGCCAGGAAGACGCCGACGCGCTGGCCGAAATCGCCAAGCACAGCAACATTCCGGTGATCGCCGACATCCACTTCCAGCCCAAGTACATCTTCGCCGCGATCGACGCCGGCTGTGCCGCTGTGCGCGTCAACCCCGGCAACATCAAGGAGTTCGACGGCCGGGTCGGCGAGGTCGCCAAGGCTGCCGGCGCGGCGGGCATCCCGATCCGCATCGGAGTCAACGCCGGCTCGCTGGACAAGCGTTTCATGGACAAATACGGCAAGGCCACCCCGGAGGCGCTCGTCGAGTCCGCGCTGTGGGAGGCCTCGCTGTTCGAGGAGCACGGCTTCGGCAACATCAAGATCAGCGTCAAGCACAACGACCCGGTCGTGATGGTGGCCGCCTACGAACTTCTGGCCGAAAAGTGTGACTACCCACTCCATCTTGGCGTCACCGAGGCCGGCCCGGCGTTCCAGGGCACGATCAAGTCGGCCGTCGCCTTCGGCGCGCTGCTGTCGCGGGGGATCGGTGACACCATCCGGGTGTCGCTGTCGGCCCCGCCTATCGAGGAAGTCAAGGTCGGCAGCCAGATCCTGGAGTCGCTGAACCTGCGGCCCCGCGGGCTGGAGATCGTGTCCTGCCCGTCCTGCGGGCGGGCTCAGGTCGACGTCTACACATTGGCGAATGCGGTGTCGGCGGGACTTGACGGACTCGATGTGCCGCTGCGGGTGGCGGTGATGGGGTGTGTGGTCAACGGTCCAGGCGAGGCTCGCGAGGCCGACCTCGGGGTGGCGTCGGGCAACGGCAAGGGCCAGATCTTCGTCAAGGGCGAAGTGATCAAGACCGTGCCCGAGGCGATGATCGTCGAGACGCTGATCGAAGAGGCCATGCGACTTGCCTCCGAAATGGGCTCCGACCAACGCGGCACGGACACAACTGCCAGCGGTTCGCCAGTGGTAACCGTAAGCTGATGGCGTAACCCACAGGGGTTTTCAACCCGCAGAAAGTAACCGCCATGTCGGCTCCGCCACTGTTTCGTCTGGTCGACGAACGACGGGTGTCGGTGGTTCGCGACGCCGAGGCGGTGGGCCGGGTGCTTGCCGACGATCCGGTCGGGTCCTGCATGGTGGCGGCGCGGGTCGCCGACCACGGTGTCGAGCCGCAGGCGATCGGTGGGGAACTCTGGACACGGCGGCGCGCCGAGGAATCGCTGTGCTACGCCGGGGCCAACCTGATCCCGCTGCGTGGTGCGCGGCCGGACCTCCAGGCGTTCGCCGATAAGGCGATGAGCACCGCGCGGCGCTGTTCGTCTCTGGTCGGCCGGGCCGATCTGGTGCTACCGCTGTGGGACCGCCTGCAGCATGCGTGGGGCCCGGCCCGCGACGTGCGCGACCACCAACCGCTGATGGCCCTCGGGGTGCCGCCGGCGTGCCGCGTCGACCCGGCGGTGCGCCGGGTACGGGTCGACGAGCTCGACGCCTACCTGGTGGCGGCCATCGACATGTTCATCGGCGAGGTCGGGATCGATCCCCGGATCGGTGACGGCGGTCGGGGCTACCGGCGCCGGGTCGCCGGCCTGATCGCGGCGGGCCGGGCGTACGCCCGTTTCGAGCATGGGCAAGTGGTCTTCAAGGCCGAGGTGGGTTCGCAATCCCCGGCGGTCGGCCAGATCCAGGGAGTCTGGGTGCATCCCGAGTGGCGCGGCCACGGGCTGGGCACAGCGGGCACCGCAGCGGTGGCCGCAGCGGTGGTCGACAGCGGGCGGATCGCCAGTCTCTATGTCAACAGCTTCAACGCGGTCGCGCGGGCGGCTTATTCGCGGGTCGGCTTCGCCGAGGTCGGAATGTTCGCGACCGTCTTGCTCGACTGAGCATCGGCCGCGCACTTCATCCACCCGATCAATTACTGGTTAATTGCGGGCAATGTCTGGATTTAGATTGCCCAATTTGGAACTAATCCCTTCGATACCGGCTTAGCATCGGTCGTAGACGGCGAAAGTCGTGCAACTGTTGGGGAGTCCGCGGTGGGCTGCCGCGGTTTTTAGGACCGCACCCATTCGCGGTAATGGGTCGCGGGGGTTTAAATGCGAGGGTTTATTTGCGCACGCAATTTTCCATTCACCGAGACGTTGCCCGTGGCATACCCCGCCTGGGTCGGCGGGGCTGTGGTGGCGTTGGGGCTCGGTGCCTCGATCACCGCTGGGTGCGGCGTCGCGGCTGCTGAGGGCACCTCAGCTCCGCCCAACTCGACGACCAGTTCTGCGCATTCGCGAGATTCCGCCGCCTCAGCCAGGGCTGTTGGCGCGCGAGGACCAGCGCGGTCACCAGGCAACGTTGCTGCCAATCGTGCTCAGGGACGACAGGCAACAACTGCCGGACCCGCACGACGGCCCGGGGCGAGCGCGGCTGCCGTGCCGAATGCGACGAGTCCCGTCGCGGTTGGATCGACCGGCGGGAGTGCGGCCGCCGCCACGGTGGCCGAAACCGTCGTCGCCGCATCGGTTGCCGACACCCTGGCCCCAATTGCGAATGCGACAACAAAGAGCGCATCGGCATTTCAAAGCCCGGTGTCGATTATCAATTCGCTTATTCGGCAGATACGGGTAATGTTTTTCAATAGCACACCGACCATTTATTACAATCCATCCAATAATGTCTTGAATTCCGACGGCACTATCACTGGCCGGATCGTCGGCAACGATCTGGATGGTGACACGTTGACGTATACGGTCAGTAATCCGCTCAACGGCGGGACTGTAGCTATCAACCCGGACGGCTATTTCACGTACACGCCCGGCGCGGATTTCGTCCAGGATGGGCGCACCGACCTCTTCACGGCCACCGTCAGCGACGCGGCGAGCGGGTTTCACATCCACGGTCTGCTGGGCCTCCTGATGCCCGGGTGGGGTGCCTCGGCCAGTGTCACCGCCCGGGTGAACGGAGCGCCCCCGGTCGTCAGCGATCCAGGCAGCGCTGGTCCGCAACCCGGTGTCGGAACCTGGGGACAGCCGACCCGTTCGGCGTACTTCACGGACTGGTCGGTGTTGGCAGATTGGTGGGTTTATGCGGGAAAGACCCAACATGGCAATCGGACCGCGAGTGCGATTTCGTTTGCTGACGGCGTCATGACGATCACCGGTGACGCCAACGGGAACGACGCGGGCATCGCCTGGGGGCCCGGCCAGATGTACGGTGCCTGGGAGGTCCGGATGCGTGCGCCGGTTGGCGCCGCCAATTACGACCCGGTCCTGCTGCTGTGGCCGGACGCGGAGAACTGGCCCACAGGCGGTGAGATCGACTTCGCGGAGATTTGGGGCGACTCGTCGCGGCAGGCCGTCAACTCGGTCCTGCACTACTCGTCCACAAACCAACAGGCCGGGGCGACCATTGCGGTCGATGCCACCCAGTGGCACACCTACTCGGTGACGTGGACGCCGACCGCGATCACCACCTATGTCGATGGCGTGCCGATCTTCAGCACTACGGACACCTCGATGTTCCCGCCCGGGCCGATGCACCTGTGCATCCAACTGGACGTTCTTGGCCCTGACATCGCTGCTGGAGCGCAGATGCAGGTCGCGTGGGTCAAGGAGTACTCGCTGGACGCGATCAGCTGACCGTCGTCCCGCCTTGAGCGGGCGGCGAGTTGCTCACGAGGCCGGGTGTTCGGGGCATCACGTCGGTGTTCGGTCGCGAGCCCCGGTGCGCCTTCGACGAATTGGGATCACAGGCTCATAACATTTGTCCCAATGGCTACTTGCACCTCATTAGCAACACGAGTCACAGGCGTCGTCTCGATCTTGGTGGTGGTCGCGGCCTCGGCGACGCTGTCGGCGTGCACGCCGCGCCCCGACGGGCCGGGCCCTGCCGCCGAGAAGTTCTTCGGCGACCTCACCAAGGGTGACACCGCCGCGGCGGCACAGCTGTCGGACCGGCCGGCCGACGCCCAGGCCGCCCTCAACGAGGCGTGGGCGGGGTTGCAGGCCACCCACCTCGACGCCCAGATCCTCGGCTCGCGCTATACCGAGGACACCGGCAGCGTGAACTACCGCTTCACCTGGCAGCTGCCCAAGAAGCGGACCTGGACCTACGATGGCGTTCTGCAGATGATCCGCGACGAGGGCACCTGGCGGGTGCGCTGGACCCCTGCCGGATTGCACCCCAAACTCGGTGAGCACCAGCGCTTTTCGTTGCGGGCCGACGCCCCGCGGCGGGCCTCGGTCAACGAGCTCGGCGGCACCGACGTGCTGGCCCCTGGCAACCTGTACCGCTACCAGCTCGACGCAGCCAAGGCCGGCAGTCAGCTGATGTCGACCTCGCGGGTCGTCGCCGACCAGCTCCGACAGTTCGACAACACCCTGGACCCGCAGCGGCTGGCCGAGCAGGCCAGCTCGTCGAGCAAGCCGCTGGACCTGGTCACGCTACGCCCAGCCGATCACGACAAGGTCGGCCAGGCGCTGGACGGTCTGCCGGGCGTCGTCGTCACCCCGCAGGCCGACCTGCTGCCCACCGACGATCGCTTCGCGCCGGCCGTCATGGGCGAGGTGAAGAAGGCGGTGATCGACCAGCTCGACGGCCAGGCCGGCTGGCGAGTGGTCAGCGTGAACCAGAACGGCTCCGACGTCGACGTGTTGCAGGAAGTGGCGCCAACGCCCGCGCCGTCGATCTCGATCACGCTGGACCGTTCGGTGCAGAATGCCGCCCAGCACGCCGTCGACACCCAAGGCCGCAAGGCCATGCTGGTCGTCATCAAGCCGTCGACTGGCGAGATCCTTGCGGTGGCGCAGAACGCGGCCGCCGATGCCGACGGGCCGGCGGCCACCACGGGCCTCTATCCGCCCGGGTCGACCTTCAAGATCATCACCGCGGGGGCGGCCATCGATCGCGATATGGCCACTCCCAACACCCTGCTGGGCTGCCCGGGTGAGATCGACATCGGCCACCGGACGATTCCGAACTACAACAAGTTCGACCTCGGCACGGTGCCGATGTCCAAGGCGTTCGCGAACTCCTGCAACACCACATTCGCCGAGCTGGCCAGCCGGATGCCGCCGACCGCGCTGACGGTGGCTGCCTCCCAATACGGCATCGGCCCGGACTACACGATTGACGGGCTGACCACGGTGACCGGCACGGTGCCGCCGACGGTGAATCTGGCCGAGCGCACCGAGGACGGCTTCGGGCAGGGCAAGGTTCTGGTCACCCCGTTCGGGATGGCGCTGGCCGCCGCGACCGTCGCCGCCGGCAAGACCCCCACCCCGCACCTGATCGTGGGCAGCCAGACCGCCGAAGCTGGTGATCATCCGCCGATCACGCCGGCCATGCTCGACGGTCTGCGGCCGATGATGCGGATGGTGGTCACCAACGGCACCGCCAAGGACATCAACGACTCCGGTGACGTGCGCGGTAAGACCGGTGAGGCCGAGTTCGCGGGCGGCTCGCACGCCTGGTTCGCGGGCTACCGCGGGGATCTGGCGTTCGCGGCGCTGATCGTGGGCGGCGGCAGTTCGGAGTACGCGGTGCGGATGGTCAAGATGATGTTCAGCGAGCTACCCGCCGACTATCTGGCCTGACAGGCGTTGGCCGCGGGGGAGTGCCCTGGCGGGAGCGACGGGCCCGCAACCTGCGGTTACAGCGCTGAGGCGCGCGCCGGTTCCGCGCCAAGCGGTGAAACATAATTCTTTGCTGTTTGGTTGCGAGACCGACGTTGTACCTTGGCGAGGGCGATACGAATCGGCACACCGGGGGGGTTGCTGTGGTTACTGGCGTTCAGTCAATTGTGCGGGGCAAGACTAGACAGTGGGTGGGCGCGGGCGCACTGACTCTGGGCCTGGGGGCTGCTGGCCTCGCTTGCGGTTCAGGAGTGGCGAACGCCGACACTGCTGGTCTTGCATCGCATCACACAATCCCGGCGAGTCATTCACCGGTCCAACCGGTCACACCTACCGCGCCACGACCGAAGCCATCTGCTGCCCTCATAGCAGCGAGCACCGTGACCGGGGTTGTCAATCACAAGCCAACGCCCGCTGCGACGGTAACCCGCAGTGTCGCAACGTCATCGGCTCCACCTAAGTCGGCAACGGCGTACGCGAGCGCGGTCCCGAACATCGTCAACGATCTGGCCCCGTTACTGCGGGGCCTCGTTGAGCTGGGCAGCTCGATCCAGCATTTCGACTTCGTGCATGCCGTCCAAACTGTCTTCGTCAACACCGTGCACACCGCCATTCAGACCGTCGTCGGCGGCGTCAAGACCGTGATCGGTGGCATCGCCGCAATCGTCGGGGGCGCCCTGTTCGTCGTGGCACTCCCGGTCGAAATCCCTGTTCAACAGAGGCTAGCCAACAAGGGGACGTCCGAAAGCGACGCCGAGTGGGCCATCACGGCCTCTGCGGTCGCCTATTGCCCGCACTACATCGTGTCGAGTGACAGGTGGTAGGACTGCGCCCAAAGGTAAACCAAGCGCTTGTGGCTCACAGCGCGGCGTCGTGGTGGACGTGGCAGCGTAGATTTCCCTGCATCGAGTTGGGGGCATCCGAATGGGCACACTTCACATCGTCATCCTGATCGGCGGGGCATTGCTCCTTGTCGGGGTCGCCTACGAGGTGATGTCCCGACTCAACCAGACCGCGATTCGTGAGCACGAACGCCGACGCGAAGAGTGGCGGGCAGCAGGGTTAGAGGGGCCATCACCTGGCGAGGGTCTACGCGGCGGCGGCGACGGCGGCGGCGGTGGGTGATTCGCCGCCTTCGCTGACTATCTGGCCGGACAACGCAGCCGAGGGCTCGTTCGTCATCGGATTGCACCATAAGTGGGCTACGGTCAGTGAACGGAGACATCCAGGTAGCTCATGGTCGGGGGCCATCCGTGAATGCTGCCGGGCGTCCAGGAAGGCGCCGGTCGCGATGCCCAGACAGCTGAAACCCCACTTCGAAAACGTCCAGGCGCACTACGACCTGTCCGATGAGTTCTTCCGCCTGTTCCTCGATCCGACACAGACCTACAGCTGCGCCTACTTCGAGCGCGACGATATGACGCTGGAACAGGCGCAGATCGCCAAGATCGACCTGGCATTGGGCAAGCTGGGCCTGCAGCCGGGCATGACGCTGCTCGATGTCGGTTGCGGCTGGGGCTCGACGTTGAACCGTGCACTGGAGCGGTACGACGTCAACGTGATCGGACTGACCCTCAGCGAGAACCAGCAGGCCCATGTCGAGCGGTTGTTCGCCGCGTCGGAGAGTCCGCGCTCCAAGCGCGTGGAACTGCGTGGCTGGGAGCAGTTCGACGAGCCGGTCGACCGGATCGTGTCCATTGGAGCCTTCGAGCATTTCGGCTTCGACCGGTACGACGATTTCTTCACGTTCGCCTATCAGGCGATGCCCGACGACGGCATCATGCTGCTGCACACCATCCTCGGTCTTCATCCCGATGATGTTCTGGCGCTGGGTATTCCGCTGACGTTCGACATGGCCCGGTTCTGCAAGTTCATGATCACCGAGATCTTCCCTGGCGGCCGGCTGCCGTCGGTGCGGATGGTCCAGGCGCATGCTGTCAAGCCCGGTTTCACTGTGACCCGGTTCCATTCGCTGCAGTCCCATTACCCCACGACGCTCGACCACTGGTCGGCGGCGCTGGAGGCGCACAAGGACGAGGCCATCGCCATCCAGTCCGAAGAGGTCTACGACCGCTATATGAAGTATCTGGTTGGCTGTCCGCCCTTGTTCCGCAGTGGCTTGATCGACGTTGGTCAGTTCACGTTGGCGAAGAATCTGGCCTAGGAAGCCCAATTCTTATGTAGCACAGGCATTCCCGTGCGTGTGTTTAGATGATGCGTGACCAACCGGATCCAGAGTTTGTTGGGCGTCACCTATCCCGTCGTCCAGGCGCCGATGACCTACATCGCAAGAGCGTCGCTGGCCGCAGCGGTGTCCGAGGCCGGTGGCCTCGGCGTCATCGAAACCCTCACGCCCGAGGGCCGTGCCGACCTGCTTGCGGTGCGTTCCCTCACCGACCGGCCGGTCGGCGCCAATCTGATGATCCAGGGGTGGAAGCGGGATCCGTCCATCATCGACGTGCTGGTCGAGGCGAACGTGCGGCACGTGTTCACCTCCGCGGGCGATCCCGGTCTGTTCACCGCGCGGCTGCATGATGCGGGCATGACGGTGGTGCACGTCGTGGGATCGCTGGGCGGTGCCCGTAAGGCGGTCGACGCGGGCGTGGATGCCTTGGTGGTCGAGGGCGTCGAGGGCGGTGGCTTCAAATCGGCACTCGGGGCGTCCACCATGGTGCTGCTGCCGCTGATCGCCGAGCAGGTCGACCTTCCCCTGATCGCCGCCGGTGGTATCTGTGACGCCCGGTCGGCCGCCGCGGCGGTGGTGCTGGGTGCCGAGGGCGTGCAGATGGGCACCCGCATGCTCGCCAGCAGGGAGGCGGCCGTGCACACCAACTTCAAGGACGCGATCGTGGCGGCCGACGATGCCGGGACGATCCTGCTGAATCTTCCCGGCAATCCCCCGATGCGGGTGCTCCATGTCGGCTTGGCCCGCCGGGTGGCGGCCGAGGGTGCCGCCGCACCGTTGATCAGTGGCGTCACGCAGCTCTACTTCGAAGGCGATATGGAAGCGAGTGTGGCCAACACCGGCCAGGTCTCGTCACGCATCGTCGAGGTTTTGCCGGTCGCCGCCATCGTCCGCAGCACGTGGGTCGATGCGCAGAGCGCGTTGACCGCCGCCGTGGCCCGATTCTGAGTCAGCCGGCGACGACGTCGGCGCCCTGGACCTTCACCGCGACGGAAGCCAGTGGCGTCACCGCTGGCCCGCGGAGCACCGCGCCGTCGAGACCGAATTGGCTGCCGTGGCACGGGCAGTTCAGCGTGCCGTCGGTCACCGAAGGGAGTTTGCAGCCGGCGTGGGTGCACCGGGCGACGAATCCCTCGAACACCCCGGCCGTGGGCTGGGTGATCACGGTGTCGCCGATGACCTTGCCCGATCCCACCGGAATGTCGGCGGTGGGGGCCAGCACCTGGCCCGGTGCGGTCGCGGTCGGCGGTGTGGTGAGCTCGCCGGTGTTGGCGTTGCAAGCGGCAATCGGCGCGACGGCGGCCCCGATCAGGACGGTCCGGCGCGGCAAGTCGAACATCGGTCCAGATTATCTCCAGGGCCGCCGAGATGGATGCCTGGCCAGGGCGAACAGGTACCGTGGAATCGCTATGACCGGACTCGACCACACGCCCGCGCTGCGGGTCTCCGATGCCGACCGCAACGGGACCCTGCGGCGGCTGCACAACGCCGTCGCGCTGGGATTGATCGATATCGGCGAATTCGAGGAGCGCTCGGCGCAGGTGTCGGCGGCCCGGATGCACGCCGACCTCGAGGTGCTGGTCGACGACCTGCCTGGACCGGGCGCCATCGTCACCTCCGCGGCCGATCGGGTCGAACTGCGCGGCTGGATGGGATCGCTCAAACGGCACGGGGAGTGGACCGTGCCAACCCGGCTGGCGCTGGTGCGCCGGATGGGCTCGGTCGCCCTCGACCTCACCAACGCCCGCTTTGCCGGACCGGTCGTGGTCATCGAACTCGACATGGTTCGCGGCTCGGTGGACCTGCGGCTGCCCCCCGGGGCCAGCGCGTCCATCGACGACATCACCGTCTACGCAGGCAGCGCCCGCGATCGCCGCAAGGACGCACCGGCCGAGGGCACCCCGCACGTCGTGCTCACCGGACGCGTGGTCATGGGTTCGGTCACCGTCCGCGGTCCCAAGCGTCCGCTGCTGCGTCGCCATTAAGCTGGCGAGATGCCCGTACGCACTGCACTCCGCCCCGGAGCGGTCTCACCGACCCTGCCGGTCCCCAAGGCGATCGAGCGTCCCGAATACGTCGGCAAGTCGACCGTCGACGAAGGCACCGAGCCGTGGGTCCAGACGCCCGAGGTCATCGAGAACATGCGCATCGCCGGGCGCATCGCGGCCGGCGCGCTGGCCGAGGCAGGTAAAGCGGTCGCGCCTGGGGTGACCACCGACGAGCTCGACCGGATCGCCCACGACTACATGGTCGATCACGGCGCCTACCCGTCGACACTGCATTACAAGGGTTTTCCGAAGTCGTGCTGCACATCGCTCAACGAGATCATCTGCCACGGCATCCCGGACTCGACCGTGGTGGAGGACGGCGACATCGTCAACATCGATGTGACCGCGTTCATCCATGGCGTCCACGGTGACACCAATGCCACGTTCTTGGCCGGTGATGTCAGCGAGGAACACCGGCTGCTCGTCGAGCGTACTCGCGAGGCGACGATGCGGGCCATCAAGGCCGTCAAGCCGGGCCGGGCCCTGTCGGTGGTCGGGCGGGTCATCGAGGCGTACGCAAACCGGTTCGGCTACAACGTGGTTCGCGACTTCACCGGGCACGGCATCGGCACCACCTTCCACAACGGCCTGGTGGTGTTGCACTACGACCAGCCCGAGGTGGAGACCGTGCTGGAGCCGGGAATGACGTTCACCATCGAACCGATGATCAACCTCGGCGCGCTGGACTACGAGATCTGGGACGACGGCTGGACGGTGGCCACCAAGGACCGCAAGTGGACCGCGCAGTTCGAGCACACCCTGGTGGTCACCGAAGACGGCGCGGAAATCCTGACCTTGGCGCCGTAATTGTGGCGAGTGTGCGTTCTTATACGCCCTCCTCGGCGTGTTGCGTACGAAACCGCACGCTCGGCGCGCAAGCGTGAGCGGCGCCCTGCTGATCGCCGGCACCACCTCGGACGCCGGCAAGTCGATGGTTGTCGCCGGGCTATGTCGACTATTGGCGCGCAAGGGGATTCGCGTTGCGCCGTTCAAAGCGCAGAACATGAGCAACAACTCGGTGGTCACCGTCGATGGCGGCGAGATCGGCCGGGCCCAGGGCATGCAGGCGCGCGCGGCAGGCCTGCAGCCCAGCGTCCGGTTCAACCCGGTGCTGCTCAAACCGGGCAGTGACCGCACGTCGCAGTTGGTGGTCAGGGGCCACCCGGTCGGCACCGTCGGTGCTGCCGACTACATCCGGCACCGCGACCAGCTGGCCGGAGTGGTCGCCGACGAATTAGCCTCGTTGCGAGCCGAATTCGACGTCGTGGTGTGCGAGGGTGCCGGATCACCCGCCGAGATCAATCTGCGGGCAACTGATCTGGCTAACATGGGCTTGGCGCGCGCGGCCAACCTGCCGGTGGTGATTGTCGGCGATATCGATCGCGGTGGCCTGCTGGCCCACCTGTTCGGCACCGTCGCGGTGTTGTCGCCGGAGGACCAGGCGCTGATCGCCGGCTTCATCGTCAACAAGTTCCGCGGCGATCCCGCCCTGCTCGCACCCGGCCTCGACCAGCTTGCCGAGCTCACCGGCCGGCCCACCTACGGGATCGTGCCCTATAGCGACGAGCTGTGGCTGGACACCGAGGATTCGGTGTCGGTGGTGGCCGGCCATCTGGTCGGAGTGCCGGCGCCGCCGCGCGGTGAACACTGGCTGAGGGTCGCGGCGATCCGGTTACCGCGGATCTCCAACTCCACCGATATCGAGGCGCTGGCCTGTGAACCCGGGGTCCAGGTCCACTGGGCCGCCGAGCCCGCCGAGGTGGCCGACGCCGACATCGTCGTGATCCCCGGCAGTAAGGCCACCGTCGCCGACCTGGGCTGGCTGCGGGAGCGCGGGCTGGCCGACGCGATCGCCTCGCACGCCGAGGCGGGGCGCCCCGTGCTCGGCATCTGCGGCGGCTTCCAGATGCTGTGCCGGCGCATCGGCGACACCGTCGAGACCCAGGCAGGTGATATCGACGGGTTGGGACTGTTCGACGCCGATATCGACTTCGCACCCGACAAAGTGCTGCGGCGCTGGCCGAGTCCATTAAGCGGCTACGAAATCCACCACGGCCGGGTGACGCGGTGCGTTGAGGACGGCTGGTTCGAGGCCGACGGCACCGCGCAGGGCTACGTTCGCGGCGCGGTGTTCGGCACCCACTGGCACGGACTGCTGGACAACGACGAATTCCGTCGCGAGTGGCTCACCACCGCCGCCGCCGCCGCGGGCCGCAGCGGATTCCGGGTTGCCACCGACACCCACGTGGCCGCCCGCCGGGACGCGCAACTCGACGTCATGGCCGATTTGCTGGCCGCCCACCTCGACATCGGCGCATTGTTGTCGCTCCTGGACGACGGCGCGCCAGTGCGCCCCACGGTGCGTACACAACTAAATCGGTAGCCTGAAGTCATGACAGGTCGGACGGTGCTGGTCGCCGCGACGAGTGCAGCCGCGGTGCTGGTCGCCGGCTGTGGATCGACGGTCACCGGCGCCGCGACGTGGCCGGGTGCCACCCTGGAGAAAGCCGCGCTGGGCCCGGCGGATTTCCCGCCGGGAGTGCAGTACGACCGCATCGTCGAGCAGGCTGGTCAGCCGGACAACGCCGGCAGTCCGCCGTCGATGCTGTCTCGTCCCGAGGGCTGCGCCAACGCCATGACCAACGTCATCGCCGAATCGGCCGAGCGCGGCCCGGGTGCCGCTGCGAAGTACGCAGCCACCTACAACGGCGCCCGCATCGTGATGACCGTGCTGTCGTCGCCGCTGGATCTTGCGAAGCTGGAGGCGGTGGCCGGCCGTTGTGCGAAATTCGAAGCGTACTTCGATCAGCAGAGCAGGGGCATTCCCATCACCACTACCGAGCTACCCCCTTTGGGGGATGAGGTGCTGGCGTATCAGCAAACAATGCAGCTGATGGGTTCGCCCAGTAGTGTTTACATGGCATTCCAGAATGTGGGTAGGTACGGAATGTTCGGAATCGCTTTCCCCACGCCCGATCCCAGCGTCGACGCTAAAGCGACACTGCCGCAGACGTTCCTGGACGTTTTTGCCAAGCAGGCCGCCAAGATTCGCCGTGCCATCTGAGTAGGAGTTGAGAGACCCTGCGAAAACTGCCCGCCGTAAGCCACTTTCACAGTAACGTGGCGAAATGCTGTCGACAATGGTGACTGTCGATGGGTTCCCCGTGCCAGTCAGCGTGACCGGCCCGGAGAAGGGCCCTTTCGTCGTCGTGCTGGGTGCGGCCCAGCATGCGCCGGCCGCCTACGACGGGGTTTGTCAGCGTTTGCACACCGCATCTGTTCGCACCGTCGTCATCGGCGCCGACCCGCGGCTACATCCCAAAGCCGTGGTGGGCATCCTCGACGCGCTCGATGTCCGCTGGGGCATCTTGGTGGGGGACCGTGCCGGTGCCGAGCTGGCCTGGGAACTGGCCGCCACCCGCCTCGACCGGTTCACCGGTCTGGTCGTGATCGATCGCGGGCACCCGCGCGTGCCGGACCAAAATGGCGTCGTACGCGACGAGGACTGCCCGCCGGTGGAGATCAACACCACCGCATTGGTGAGCACGCCGGCCGCCAGGGCGGCGGCACGAGCCAGCCAGCGCTACGTGTACAGCGATTTCCGCCTGGTGGAATTCACCGGTCGGCGCAATGCCGCGGAATCCACTGCGCAGCTGGCCGCCGAGATCGTGTTACGCACCAGCACCTGGTGACTTCACTGCGGCGGCGCGTCGGCCGCCTGCTGGGGCGTCCACGCCTGCGGTAGACCCGGCTGCCCGGGAAAGAGAAAGTCGACGAAAGCCTGTGCGGTCGGTTGAGGCTCGTGATTGGCCAGGCCAGGACGCTCATTGGCTTCGATGAACACGTACTCGTCACGGGTCACGTCGGGCACCAGAAGGTCGATGCCGGTGACCGGAATGCTGATGGCCGCGGCGGCCGCGACCCCGACTCGGCACAGCTCGGGATGCACCGTGGCCGTCACGTCGTGGATCGTGCCGCCCTGATGCAGGTTGGCGGTCCGACGAACCCGCAGGCGCACTCCTTCGCCCAGCACATCGCCGAATGACCAGCCGGCCTCGGCCACCGTCGCCTCGGTGACCTCGTCGACGGGAATGCGCGACTCTCCGCCGGTCGCGGCGGCGCGGCGGCGGCTCTGCGTCGAGATCAGCTCGAGAACGGTGTGCTTGCCGGTGCCCACCACCTCCGCGGGTTTACGCAGTGCAGCCGCCACGACTTTGCCGTCGATGACCACCAGCCGAAGATCGTCGCCCGGCGCACGCTGCTCGATCAGCACCTCGGGATGCTGCTCACGGGCCCGGGCCAGCGCGGAATCCAACGCATCGGGTCCGTCGACCCCGACGGTGATGCCCTTGCCCTGCTCACCGCGGGTCGGTTTGACGACGACATCGCCGACCTCGGCCAGGAACGTGTGGTCGTCGGCGTCGAAGGTGGCCAGCCTGCCCCGGGGCACGGCGATGCCGGCCTCCGAGACGATGCGGCGGGTGAGCCGTTTGTCGTCGCAGCGGCTCATCGCCACCGCAGAGGTGTATTCGCTCAACGACTCCCGCGTCACCACGCTGCGGCCGCCGTGCGATAACCGCATCTCGCCGGTCTCGGCGTCGAGCACCTCGACCCGGATCCCGCGGCGCATGGCCTCGTCGGCGATGATCCGCGCGTACGGGTTGAGGTCGTCGACGGTTTCCGACGGCGGGGTGAACAGCGGCTCGTTGATCGCGTTCTTGCGTTTGACGGCCAGCACCGGGACCCGCTGAAAGCCGAGCTTTTCGTACAGCGCGATCGCGGCGGCGTTGTCATAACCCACCGACAGGTCCAGGTAGGCGCGGTCGCGGCCGCGGAAGATCGTGGCCAGCGCACGGGTCAGCGAGGCGCCGATGCCGGGCAGGCTGGCGGTCGGGTCGACGGCCAGCGTCCACAGACTCGAGCCGTCCTCGGGGTCATTGAACAGCCGCTTGTGGTCCACGCCGGTGACCGTGCCGACGACCGCACCGTCGTCGTCGCGCACCGCGACCAGATATTCCACCGCGTCGCAGTGCAGATGGTTGTTCCAGATCACCTCGGTTGGCGCGGGAACCATGCCGCAGCGCAGGTAAACCCGGTTCATTTCGTCGGCGTCGGCCGTGTCGCGCAACGGCCGCACCGAGAACCCGATCGGCGGGGGATCCCCGGCATCGTCGGGATTCAACCGCCAGCGGTAGGTGTGGCTGGGATCGATGAACAGCTCGGCCGGTGATTTGGCCACCAGGACGTGCGATTCGCGCGCGTAGATGCAGATGTCGCGGCGGCCCTGCTCCTCCTGTTGCAGTACCGCGGCCAGTTTATCGGGGTTCTCGAAGGTCTGCCCGAAAATCAGTCGGCCCCAGCCTAATTCGAGCACCACATCGTCGGTCATCTCCTCGACCAGGTGCTGGGGCGACGCCCCGTGCAGGCCCATCGTGATGGCCTCCGACCTTGGCTCGATGTGCGATCCGCCTTCGGCCACTCGCTGTGCCGTCATGCCGCCGGCCCGGTGATTCCGTGCTGCTGTAGCCACAGCTCGAGAAGGCCGATCTGCCACAACTCATTACCGCGCAGCGGGGTCAGCCGCCCATTGGGGTCGGCCAACAACCGCTCGACGGCATCGGGCCGGAACAGGCCGCGTTCCTTGGCCTGTGGTGCGTACAGTGCGTCGCGGACCATCTCCAGGTACGGCCCCTCCAGGTGGGTGAGCGCGGGCACCGGGAAATAGCCCTTCGGCCGGTCGATCACCTCAGCCGGAATCACTTGCCTGGCAGCCTCTTTCAGAACACCCTTGCCACCTTGCGCGGTCTTGAGTTCCGGCGGACAGGTCGCCGCCAATTCGACCAGTTCGTGGTCGAGGAACGGCACCCGGCCTTCCAGCCCCCACGCCATCGTCATGTTGTCGACGCGTTTGACCGGATCATCGACCAGCATCACCGTGGTATCCAGTCGCAGCGCGCGGTCCACGCCGGTCTGCGCGCCCGGCCGGGCGAAATGCTCGGCGACGAACGCCAGGCTGGGATCCTCGACGCCGCTGACCCAGTCGGCAGCCAGCAGGTCGGCGACACCATCGTGGTCACGGTCGAAGAACGCGCCTCGGTAGCGGGCGACCGAACCGGGCACACTGGCCGCGTCCGGTTCGCCCATCGGGGGATACCAGTGGTATCCGGCGAACACCTCGTCGGCGCCCTGACCGGACTGAACGACCTTGACGTGCTTGGCGACTTCCTGGCTGAGCAGATAGAACGCCACGCAGTCGTGGGACACCATCGGCTCGCTCATCGCTCCGATCGCGCCTTCCAGGGCGGGCAGCATCCGGGCGGTGTCGATGCGGATCTGGTGATGATCGGTGTCGAACCGGTTGGCCACGATGTCGGAGTAGACGAACTCATCGCCCTTGACGCCGCCGACGGATTCGAAGCCGATGGAGAAGGTCGAGAGCCCGGTCTGGCCGGCTTCGGCGAGTAGACCGACGATCAAGCTGGAGTCCACTCCACCGGAGAGCAGGCAGCCGACGGGCACGTCGGCGACCAGGCGACGTTTGACCGCGGTGCGCAAGGCATCGAGAACCGCGTCTTCCCAGTCGCGGGCGCTCCAGTCTGCGTGCTCGTCGCGGCGGCTGAAATCGGGTTCCCAGTAGGTGATCTCGCGACGTGTGCCATCGGGTTCGATCGCCAACAGCGTGCCGGGGGAGAGTTTGCGCACGCCGCGCAGGATCGTGTGGGGGGCGGGCACCACGGAATGGAAGGTGAGGTAGTGGTGCAGCGCGACCGGGTCGATGCGGGTGTCGATGCCGCCGCCGGCCAACAGCGCCGGCAGTGACGATGCGAACCGGATGCGGTGCGAATCCTCGCTGATATAAAGCGGTTTGATGCCGAGGCGATCACGGCCGAGCAGCACCCGGCCGCTGTCGCGCTCGGCGATCGCGAAGGCGAACATCCCGTGCAACCGCTCAACGAACTTCTCGCCCCAGTGGTGGTAGGCCTTCAGCAGCACTTCGGTGTCGCTGTGCGAGAAGAACCGGTAGCCGTGCCCGGCGAGCTCGTCGCGCAGGGCTTCATAGTTGTAGATGCAGCCGTTCCAGCAGATCGTCAACCCGAGGTCGGCGTCCACCATCGGTTGGGCACCGGCTTCGGACAGGTCGATGATCTTCAGCCGGCGGTGGCCGAGCGCTACCCGCCCCTGTGACCACACGCCGGCCGCATCGGGCCCGCGTGGGGCCATGGCGTCGGCCATGGCGGCCACCGCGGCCACATCGGGGGCCTGACTGTCGAGGCGGACTTCGCCCGTCGCTCCACACATCGTCGGAGATGTCCCGTCTGCTCGCTGACTTGGCCCCTCCTACGTACCCGCGAGCAGCGGGTCCTAACCCGAGCGAGACACCGCTCACACAAACCGCGCCCCTCGGCCTTGGGGCACGAGGGGCGCGGGGCCCGCCGGGCGGCGGGCCTGGGGTGCGGTCTCCTTAGCGACTCAGGAAACCCCCTCCAGCTCTTCGCCGCTGGTGTCGACCTGCTTGATCGGGCCGGTGAACCAGTTCTTCACCGACACGTGCCAGTAGATGTAGAGCAGGATCAGCACGCCACCCACCAGCAGCGGGGTGTAGTTGACGAATTTCCACTCGAAGCTCGCGTCCCACGGTGTGCCACTGATCGAGGTCGGGAACATCGCGATGATCGAGGTGACGATGATCTCGACCAGTGCCACCGGGGCCATCCACTTGTGGTGACCGCGTAGGTTCCATTTGCCCAGCGGGAACGAATCACCGGCTTTCCAGCGGTAATAGATCGGTACCGCGAAGCACAGGTACAGACCCACCACGCCGATCGACACCACCGCGAAGAACGCGACCGGCACCGGGGCGCCATTGATGTCGACCTTGACCAGTGCCGGCAGTGTGATGATCGCCGCGATCGTCGCGGTGACGATGACGGCGTTGGCCGGCACCTTCTTCGCGCTGAGCTTGGCCCAGAGTTGATGGCCGGGCACCGCCCGGTCGCGGCTGAACGCGAACAGCATGCGCGAGGCGCTGGTCTGGCAGGCCGTGGTGCAGAACAGCTGGCCGGCGGTGGAGATCAGCAGGACGATGCCGGCCCACTTGGAGGTCAGCGCCTGGCTGAAGATCGTGGCGACCGCGCCGCCGCCCGAGGTCACGCCGTCGACGTCCTGCACGGCGAACAGGAAGGTCAGCAGCAGAATCCAGCCGCCGATCGCCGAGTAGAAGATCGACCGCCAGATGCCCTTGGCTGCGCCGTCGGCGGCGCTCTTGGTCTCCTCCGACAGGTGCGCCGACGCGTCGTAGCCGGTGATTGTGTACTGGGTCAGGATCGCCGACATCGGCAGCACGAACAGCAGGAAGGTGAACCCGGAGGTGGAGCCGCCGAAGAAGCCGGTGTTGTTGACCGTCGTGGCGAACACCGTGGAGAAGCTGGCGTGCTGTTCGGGCAGCGCCCACAGGATGACGATGACGGCGGCGGCGCCGATAACGTGCCACCACACCGAGATGTTGTTGATGACGGCCAGCAGGTGGCTGGAGAAGATGTTGATGGTCGCCACGATCACCAGGATGACCAGAAACAGGATGAACGTCCGGGTCAGGCTGTAGCCGGCCAGCCAGCTCTCGCTGAACGTGCCCAGCGTGAGGTCGAGGAAGGTCGCCGACCCGTAGGCCACCGACGCCAGGATGGCGATCAGGCCGATCAGGTTCAGCCAGCCGGTGTAGTAGCCGGCCTTCGGGCCGCCGAGCTTGGCTGCCCACCAATAGATTCCGCCCGATGTCGGGAAGGCTGACACGAGCTCGGACATACACAAGCCGATGATCAGGATGAAGACCGAGATCAGTGGCCAGCCCCAGGCGATGGCCGCCGGTCCGCCGTTATTCCAGCCCAGGCCGAAGGAGGTGAAGCAGCCGGCCAGGATCGAGATGATCGAGAACGAGATGGCGAAGTTGCTGAACCCTGACCAGGATCGATGTAGTTCCTGGGTGTAACCGAGGCTGGCGAGGTGCTTTTCGTCGTCGTCGAGAAGTTCGTGACCCTCTGGCACGGCGTTCCTCCTTCTGGTCCGTTCTGGGCGCCGATGGCGGAGAGGCGTCGACCGGCGCTCTCTGATTAGGGACAATAGGCCGCTATTGGTCTGGTGTCCTACCTTTGGAGTGACATTTATGTAAATCTGGTGGACGACGTCGCCGCCGCGGCTACGTCCAATGGTTGACTTTCCGTCGAATCATTTCTCGAACCGGCGCTATCGAGAGGGGCACCCGTGACACCTGATGGTGTGGGCCGCCGCCGGCCTGGTCTATTGGTGCAGCCCGAGCTGGAGAGCATGGTGGCCGCGGGGGAGATCGACACGGTGATCGTGGCCTTCGCCGACATGCAGGGCCGGTTGACCGGCAAGCGGGTCGCGGCCCGGCTGTTCGTCGAGGAGGTCGCCGCGCACGGTGCGGAGTGCTGCAACTACCTGCTGGCCGTCGACGTCGATATGAACACCGTTGACGGGTACGCGATGTCGAGCTGGGAGTCCGGTTACGGCGACATGGTGATGACGCCCGACTTCACGACTCTGCGTGCGTTGCCGTGGCTGCCCGGTACCGCGCTGGTGATGGCCGATCTGTCCTTTGTCGGGGGTGGTCCGGTGCTGCCGGCGCCGCGCAGCATCCTGCGGGCACAGCTGGACCGGCTGGCCCAGCGGGGGCTGGAGGCCTTCATCGGCACCGAGCTGGAATTCATGGTGTTCGACGACACCTTCCGCGACGCCTGGGCGGCCGGTTACCGGGGACTGTCCCCGGCCACCGACTACAACGTCGACTACGCCATCCACGCCTCCACCCGGATGGAGCCACTGCTGCGCGACATTCGCCTTGGCATGGACGGTGCCGGCATGTATTGCGAAGGAGTGAAGGGGGAGTGCAACCTCGGCCAGCAGGAGATCGCGTTCCGTTACGACACCGCGCTGGTCACCTGCGATAACCACACCATCTACAAGAACGGTGCCAAGGAGATCGCCGACCAGCACGGCAAGAGTCTGACGTTCATGGCGAAATACGATGAGCGCGAAGGCAACAGCTGTCATATCCACATTTCGCTGCGCGGGGAGGACGGCTCGGCGGTGTTCGCCGATCCCGACGAGCCGCTGGGTATGTCACCGATGTTCCGGAGTTTCATCGCGGGCCAATTGGCCACGATGCGTGAGCTGACGCTGTTTTATGCTCCGAACATCAACTCCTACAAGCGATTTGTCGAGGGTAGCTTCGCGCCGACCGCGATCGCGTGGGGGCTGGACAACCGGACCTGCGCGCTGCGGGTGGTGGGCCACGGGCATTCCATGCGGATGGAGTGCCGCGCCCCCGGCGGAGACGTCAACCAGTACCTGGCGGTGGCTGCGCTGATCGCCGGTGGGCTGCACGGGATCGACAACGGTCTGGAACTACCCGAGGCCTGTGCGGGCAACGCCTACACCAGCGGCGCGGAGCGGCTACCGACCACGCTCGCCGAGGCCGCCGCACTGTTCGAGGGGTCGGCGATCGCCCGCGAGGTGTTCGGCGATGAGGTCGTGGAGCACTACCTCAACAACGCCCGGGTCGAGCTGGCTGCGTTCAATTCGGCGGTCACCGACTGGGAGCGGGTGCGTGGCTTTGAACGTCTCTAGGCTGGACGGTCCGGCTCGCCCTGTTATCGGGCTGACCACCTATCTCCAGCAGGCCAAGTCCGGCATCTGGGACACGCATGCCAGCTTCCTGCCGGGGGTCTACCTCGACGGCGTAACACTGGCCGGTGGCATCGCCACGCTGCTGCCGCCTCAGCCGGTGGATGCCGATATCGCAAGCCAGGTCCTCGATGGGATCGACGGCCTGGTCATCACCGGCGGCAGGGACGTCGACCCGTCGTCCTATGGGCACGACCCGCATCCCACCAGCGACGAGCCGGACCGCGCTCGCGATGTCTGGGAGTTCGCATTGATAGCGGCTGCCGTGCGGCGCCATCTGCCGGTGCTCGGCATCTGCCGTGGAGCGCAGATGCTCAATGTCGCGCTGGGTGGCACGCTGCACCAGCATCTGCCCGACATCGTCGGGCATACCCGTCATCAGCAGGGCAACGCGGTGTTCACCACCTCCTCGATCCGCACCGTGGCCGGGAGCAGGCTGGCCGGATTGGTCGGAGAGAACACGAACGCGCAGTGCTACCACCACCAGGCGATCGACCGGCTCGGTGATGGTTTGATGATCAGCGCACTGGACGACGACGGCGTGATCGAGGGCGTCGAAATCCCAGGTGACGACTTCGTTCTGGCCGTGCAATGGCATCCCGAGGAGACGCTGGACGATCTTCGGCTGTTCGCCGGCCTGGTGGAGGCGGCACGGACCTATACGACAGAACGAGGGAGGACCCGAGCGTGACGACGACCGAATTGGTCAATCCGGCCACCGAGCAGGCATTGCGCACGGTCGAACTGACCGATGTCGACGGGGTCGACGACGCCGTCGCGCGGGCCAAAGTGGCACAAAAGGCGTGGGCCGCTGCGGCTCCCGCGGAACGTGCTGCGGCATTGCGGGCGTTCGCCGCCGCGGTCGACGCTCACGTCGGCGAGCTGGCCGCCCTGGAGGTGGCCAACTCCGGACATCCGATCGGCGCCGCCGAGTGGGAAGCCGGCCACGTGCGCGACGTGCTGCAGTTCTATTCGGCGACCCCGGAACGGTTGTCGGGCAAGCAGATTCCGGTGTCCGGTGGCTTGAATGTCACGTTCAACGAGCCGATGGGCGTGATCGGGGTGATCACGCCGTGGAACTTCCCGATGCCGATCGCGGTGTGGGGTTTCGCGCCCGCGCTGGCCGCGGGTAACGCGGTGGTGCTCAAGCCGGCCGAATGGACCCCGCTGACGTCCATCCGGCTCGGCGAGCTCGCGCTGGAGGCCGGCCTGCCCGAGGGTCTGTTCCAGGTGCTGCCCGGCCGTGGTTCGGTGGTCGGCGAGCGTTTCATCAGCCACCCCGATGTACGCAAGATCGTCTTCACCGGCTCGACCGAGGTCGGAACCAGGGTGATGGCCGGCGCTGCCGACCAGGTGAAGCGGGTGACGCTGGAACTCGGTGGTAAGAGCGCCAATATCGTGTTCGCCGACTGTGACCTCGAACGCGCCGCTGCCACCGCGCCTTACGGGGTATTCGACAACGCCGGGCAGGACTGCTGCGCGCGCAGCCGGATCCTGGTGCAGCGCAGCGTGTTCGACAAGTTCATGGAGCTACTCGAGCCGGCTGTCAAGGGACTCGTCGTCGGGGACCCCGCTGCTCGGGAGACCGAGATGGGTCCGCTGGTCTCGCGCAAGCACTTCGATTCGGTGGCGGCCTATGTGCCTGACGACGCGCCCGTCGCGTTCCGCGGCTCGGCGCCCAGCGGGCCGGGATTCTGGTTCCCGCCCACGGTGCTCACCCCGCAACGCACCGACCGGACCGTCACCGAGGAGATCTTCGGTCCGGTCGTCACCGTGCTGCCGTTCGAGGACGAGGCAGACGCCATCGCGCTGGCCAACGACACCGAATACGGTCTGTCCGGCTCGATCTGGACCGACAACCTATCGCGGGCAGTGCGGGTGTCGCGTGCAGTCGAGGCCGGCAACCTGAGCGTGAACTCGCACTCGTCGGTGCGATACAACACCCCGTTCGGCGGATTCAAACAGTCCGGGCTGGGCCGCGAACTCGGACCAGATGCCCCGTTGTCGTTCACCGAGACCAAGAACGTCTTTTTCGCAGTAGAGGAGAGCTAGATGGATCTGTCCCAACGACTCAAGGACAAGGTCGCGGTTGTCACCGGCGGCGCGAGCGGCATCGGACTGGCTGCCGTCAAGCGGATGCGGGCCGAAGGCGCGATCGTCGTCATCGGGGACGTCGACCCGGTGACCGGCAAGTCCGTTGCCGACGACCTGAACGTGACGTTCGTTCAGGTGGACGTCTCGGATCAGGTCGCCGTGGATCGCTTGTTCGACACCGCTTTCGAGGTGCACGGTGGGGTTGACATCGCATTCAACAACGCGGGTATCAGCCCGCCCGACGACGACCTGATCGAGAACACCGGCATCGACGCCTGGGACCGGGTGCAGGACGTCAACCTCAAGTCGGTCTTCTTCTGCTGCAAGGCGGCGCTGCGGCATATGGTGCCCGCGCAGAAGGGTTCGATCATCAACACCGCCTCGTTCGTCGCGGTGATGGGTTCGGCGACCAGCCAGATCTCCTACACCGCGTCCAAGGGTGGCGTGCTGGCCATGTCGCGCGAGCTCGGAGTTCAATACGCACGCCAGGGAATTCGGGTCAACGCGCTGTGCCCCGGACCGGTGAACACCCCGCTGCTGCAGGAACTGTTCGCCAAGGATCCCGAGCGGGCCGCGCGTCGGCTGGTGCACGTGCCGATGGGCCGGTTCGCCGAACCGGAGGAACTGGCCGCCGCGGTGGCATTCCTGGCCAGTGATGACTCGTCGTTCATCACCGGGTCGACCTTCCTGGTCGACGGCGGGATCAGCGGCCATTACGTGACGCCGCTGTAAGGGCGTACACACACGTGACTGGAGCTCCGGAACCGCGGCAGGCCTCGGAGGCTCTGCTGCGTCCGGTGCGCCTGGGCAACGCGTTCGAGGACACCGTTGGCAGGCTGCTGGAGACGATCAAGCTCGGTGTGCTGACACCGGGTGAATCGCTGCCGCCCGAACGCGAACTCGCGGTCCGGCTCGGGGTCAGCCGCGACACGGTGCGGGAAGCGATCAAGTCGCTGGCAGAGGCCGGCTACCTGGTGTCTCGGCGTGGCCGCTACGGCGGCACCTTCCTGGCTGAGTCGCTGCCTGCCCCGACCGAAGGCGTGGTGCGGTTCAGCCGAGCCGATATCGACGACGCGCTGCGGCTGCGGGAGATCCTCGAAGTCGGTGCGGCCAGGCTGGCCGCCACCCGCACGCTGACTGCCACCGAGCGCGAAGGGCTGTGGTCGCGGCTGACCGACGTGCGGTGCTCGTGCGCGGAGGACTATCGGCGGCTGGACTCCAGGCTGCACCTGGCGATCGCCGAGGCGGCCGGATCGCCCTCGCTGGTGCCACTGGTGGCCGAAAACCGGATGCGGTTGAACGCTCTGCTGGACCAGATTCCGTTGCTGCGGCGCAACATTGTGCATTCCGACGAACAGCACGAGGCGATCGTCATCGCCATCCTGGCCGGCGACCCCGATGCCGCGGGCACCGCGATGCAGGCACACGTTGCCGGTTCAGCCGCCCTATTGCACGGCTTCTTGGACTGACGAGAAGTAGCACGGACCACCGTGGGGTGCGATCATGCCCGGTGTGGCCACCGACAAGTTGCAGACCATCGCCTACCCGGCAGCAGGCGCCCGTCCGCACCGGCGTGACGCCGAGAGCCTCGAGCCCCACGTCATCGTGCTCTTCGGGGCGACCGGCGACCTTGCCAAGCGCAAGCTGCTACCGGGGCTGGCGTATCTGGAAGAGTCGGCTCTGGCCCCCGACATCCGGTTGGTCGCGACGTCGCTGGAGAACTACACCGGCGAGCAGTTCCTGGCCATCGCCAGGGAGGCTGTCGACGGGTTCGGCAGCCGCAAACTCTCCGACGAACAGTGGGCGCATTTCGCCGAACGCGTCACCTACGTCCCCCAGGGCGCCGGACCGCAGGCGTTGGCCGACGCGGTGATCGCAGCTGAGCGCCTACTGGGCGATGACGTCCGGCGGCTGCACTACCTGTCGGTACCGCCCAAGGCGGCGCAGTCCGTTATCACCATGCTCAAGGACGCGAACCTGGTGGATCGGTCCCGGGTGGTGATGGAGAAGCCGTTCGGCACCGATCTGGCCAGTGCCATCGAACTCAACGATTTCGTCCACGACACGTTCAGCGAAGAGCAGATCTTCCGTATCGATCACTTCCTCGGCAAAGAGGCCGCCCAGAACATCCTGGCATTCCGATTCGCAAACGGGCTGTTCGAGCCCATTTGGAATCGCAACTTCATCGATCACATCCAGATCGACATCCCCGAGAAGCTCGGCCTGGACGCCCGGGCGAACTTCTACGAGAGCACCGGCGCGTACAAGGACATGGTGGTCACCCACCTCTTCCAGGTGATGGCCTTCGTGGTGATGGAGCCGCCGACCGCGCTTGAGCCCCGCGCGATCAGCGAGGAGAAGAACAAGGTCTTTCGTTCGATGCTGCCGGTCGACACTGCCGACGTGGTCCGCGGTCAATACACCGGTTATCGCGAAGAGGATGGTGTGGCAAGGGATTCCGACACCGAGACGTTCATCGCGCTCAAGGTCGGGATCGATAACTGGCGCTGGGCCGGGGTCCCGATCTACCTGCGGACCGGCAAGAAGATGGCCGAGGGGCAGCGGATCATCTCGATCGCGTTCAAGGAAGCGCCGCGCACGATGTTCCCGCCCGGCTCGGGGGTGGGTTCCGAAGGTCCGGATCATCTCACCTTCGATCTGGCCGACGAGTCCAAAGTGTCGCTGTCGTTCTACGGCAAGCGGCCTGGGCCGGGCATGAAGCTCGACAAGCTGTCCATGCAGTTCTCCACTCAGGAGACCGATTCGGTCGGTGATGTGCTGGAGGCCTACGAGCGGCTCATCCTGGACGCGATGCGGGGCGACCACACCCTGTTCACCACCGCGGAAGGCATCGAGTCACTCTGGGAACGCTCGGCGCAACTCCTGGAGGACCCGCCGCCGGTCAAGAGCTACCCGGTCGGCACGTGGGGTCCCAATGCGATCCATCAACTCATCGCCCCGAATGCCTGGCGGCTTCCGTTCGAACGGGCCTGGCGGGAGAAGAAGTCCGCGACTTAGCTGGCTCAGCCCACTTCGTCCTCGCGGTGCGCAGCGCTGATCAGATCCTCGCGGGCTCGCGCCACGCGGGAGCGGATGGTGCCGACCGGGCACCCGCACACTTCGGCGGCCTCGGCGTAGGACAGCCCGAGCACCTGGGTCAGCATCAGGGCGTGACGACGGTCGGTGTCCAGGCCGTCGAGCAGCATCCTGATCTCGATGATGTCCTCGAACCGGGCGGCGCTGGGGCGGCTGTCGAGCACCTGATCCAGATCGATCGCCGAGGCGGTACGGGGGCGGGCCTGGTTGCGGCGGATCTGGTCGACGACGACCCGGCGGGCAATCGACATCAGCCAGGTGCGCGCCGACGAACGGCCGGAGAACCGGGGCAGTGCGCCAAGGGCGCGTAGAAAGGTCTCCTGCGTGAGGTCGTCGGCGTGACCGGGATCACCCAGGAACGCGACGGTGCGCCAGACATCCCGCTGAGTGGCCTTGATGAACGCTTCCAGCGCGGCCGAATCGCCCCGCCCTGCGGCCAGGGCCAGCACGGTCACCTGGTCGTCGTTGCGTTCACTCACGCTCACAGAGAGTAGGGGATCACTGGATCCGGCACACCCGCAGGCCGGTGCGGAAGCGTATTTTGGGTGGCCGGGAACCTATCGGCCTCGGTAGCCGACTGTTCCGTTGAGCAGCACACTGAGCCAAGGAGGGCGATGACGGCATCCGTCGTAGGCGGTCCGACCGCCTCGAACGTGGCCGACGCGCCGGGACACCTGCATCGCGTCGAACTCGACGTCTCGGGGATGTCCTGCGCGGCATGCGCCGCCCGGGTCGAGACCAAACTCAACAAGCTCGACGGCGTCCGCGCCTCGGTGAACTTCGCCACCCGGGTGGCCAGTATCGATGCCCCCGGATCGATGCCCGCCGAGGACTTGTGCGCGGTGATCCGCAAGGCCGGCTACGACGCCGCCCCACGCTCGGCGTCGTCGGCCGAGCCGGTGGACCCCGATGACCGGGTGGCGCGCAACCTGCTGCGCCGGCTGGCTCTGGCCGCGGTGTTGTTCGTGCCGCTGGCTGACCTGTCGGTGATGTTCGCCGTCGTGCCCAGCACCCGGTTCGCCGGCTGGGAGTGGGTGCTGACTGCGCTGGCCGCACCGATCGTCACCTGGGCGGCGTGGCCGTTCCACCGGGTGGCCCTGCGCAACGCGCGCCATGGCACCGCCTCCATGGAAACCCTGATCTCGGTCGGCGTCACCGCGGCCACCCTGTGGTCGCTGTACACGATCTTCTTCGGCCACCATGACCGGCAGACCCGCGGCATCTGGCAGGCGCTGCTGGGCAGCGACGCGATCTATCTCGAGGTCGCCGCAGGTGTCACGGTGTTCATCCTGGCCGGTCGGTATTTCGAGGCCAAGGCGAAGTCACGCGCGGGTAGCGCGCTGCGGGCGCTGGCGGCGCTGAGCGCCAAGAACGTGTCGGTGCTGCTGGCCGACGGCAGCGAGATGGTGTTGCCGGCAGACGAACTCGCCGAGCAGCAGCGGTTCGTCGTGCGCCCCGGTGAGACGATCGCCGCCGACGGACTGGTGGTCGAGGGCAGCGCCGCCATCGACGTGAGTGCGATGACCGGCGAAGCCACACCGTCGCGTGCCCATCCCGGCGAGCCGGTGATCGGCGGGACGGTGGTGCTCGACGGCCGGCTCATCGTCGAGGCCGCCGCGGTGGGTTCCGACACCCAGTTCGCCGGCATGGTGCGCCTGGTCGAAGAAGCGCAAGCGCAGAAGGCCGACGCCCAACGACTGGCCGACCGGATCGCCGGGGTTTTCGTGCCTGCGGTGTTCGGTATCGCGGCGCTCACCGCGATCGGGTGGCTGTTGGCCGGGGCCGACGCCGACCGGGTGTTCTCGGCAGCGCTTGCCGTGCTGGTGATTGCCTGCCCCTGCGCACTCGGGCTGGCCACCCCGACGGCGATGATGGTGGCCTCCGGGCGCGGCGCGCAGCTGGGCATCTTCCTGAAGGGCCACCGCGCGCTGGAAGCCATCCGGGCGGTGGACACCGTGGTGTTCGACAAGACCGGCACGCTGACAACGGGGCACCTGGCGGTCACCGAGGTGACCGCCGCCGACGGCTGGCAACGTGACGAGGTGCTCGCACTGGCCGCTGCCGTCGAGGTGGCCTCCGAACACGCGGTCGCCATCGCGATCGCCGCCGCGACCGACGAGCGCCGCCCGCTGGAGGACTTCCGCGCCCATCCCGGGCGCGGGGTCACCGGAACCGTATCCGGGCGCCGAGTGGTGGTCGGGCGCCCGTCGTGGACCGCCGAGCAGGCCGAGGTGGCTGAGCATCTGCAGTCGCCCCGGCGCAGCGGTGAATCGCGCGGTGAGACAGTCGTTTTCGTTGCGGTCGACGGCCAGGTGTGCGGGGCGATCGCGGTCGCTGACGCGGTCAAGGAGTCCGCGGCCGATGCCGTGGCCGCATTGCATCGCAAGGGGCTGCGCACCGTGCTGCTCACCGGGGACAACGCGGCGGCCGCGGGCGCGGTGGCCGCCCAGGTCGGCATCGACGAGGTCATCGCCGAGGTGCTGCCCGAAGGCAAGGTCGACGTCATCGAGCAACTGCGCGAGCAGGGCCGGGTGGTCGCGATGGTGGGCGACGGCATCAACGACGGCCCCGCCCTGGCGTCGGCGGATCTCGGCCTGGCCATCGGGCGCGGCACCGATGTCGCGATCGGTGCCGCCGACATCATCCTGGTGCGCGACGATCTCGACATCGTCCCGCAAGCGCTCGACTTGGCTCGTGCCACCATGCGCACGATCCGCACCAATCTGTTCTGGGCGTTCGGCTACAACGTGGCGGCCATCCCGATCGCCGCGGCCGGGCTGCTCAATCCGCTCATCGCCGGTGCGGCGATGGCGTTCTCGTCGTTCTTCGTCGTCTCGAACAGCCTGCGGCTGCGCAACTTCGACGCCCGCTAGTCACTGAAAGGCAGATCAGATGTCCCAGCAGACCTTCATGGTCACCGGCTTGCATTGTCAGAGTTGTGTGCGGGTGGTGAGCGGCGCGCTGACGGAACTGCCCGGGGTCGGCGCGGTCGAGGTCGACCTCGACGCCGACGGCGCGTCCACCGTGCGGGTCGACACCGCCGCCGAACTCAGCGTCGAGCAGGTCCGGGCCGCGCTCGCAGACGAGGGTGACTACGCCGTCGTGAGCTGAACGGGCTCACGCCTCGACGAAACGCCCCGCGAATCCACGCAGCGGCAGGTCGGCGCTGGTCAGCAGACCGGGTGGGGCGGCGACCACCGACGTGATGGCGGACAGCGCCGGCATCCCGGTGACCGTCATACCGATCGAGGCGAAGTTCGCCGGATCCGACAGGTCCACATCGGGTTTCGGGAAGATCATGTGCTTGTTGTAGACGCACGGGTCACCCTTGACCTGGGTGATGTAGCAGCCCTTGATGCGCCAGCTCGGGCTGGTGTGCGGCGTCATCTGCCACTCCAGGTGCGTCTCGACCCGCGGCACACCGTTCACCATGCCCTGGTACTTGATGTAGTTGCCGCCCAGTGATCCCTTGGGCAGGACGTACCAGCCCAGGTCGACGTCCTCGGTGCAGGCGCCGAGTTCGTAGCTGAAGGTAACCTCGTCGAGTTTCAGGCCGAAGCAGTCGGCCATCATATAGACGCTGTCGGCGAAGACCCGGGTGTACTTCTCCAGCTTCCCCGGAATGCTCGGATCGTCAACGGGCAGACCGTAACCCACCTCGATCCAGGTGTCCTTGCTGTGATGGCAGGACACGTCGACGGATTCGATGGTGGTGATGTTCTCGATGTCGGCGACGTCGGCCGAGCAGACCACGCCCAGGATCTGATTCAGGCCCGGGTTCATGCCGGTGCCATAGAACGTCGACCCGCCCTTTTCACATGCTTCGGCCAGCAGCTGGCTGACCTTCTTGCCCGACGAGTGCGGGTGGTTCCTGTCGCGGTGCCAACCGGTGATCCAGTCCGCGGTGGTGACGATGTTGATGCCGGCTTCGAGGATCTGTACGTAGAGATCCTCGTCGGGGAACACCCCGTGGAAGGTGAGGACGTCGGGTTTGGCGGCGATGATCTCTTCGATGGTGCCGGTGGCGATCACTCCGTTGGGGGCCAGGCCGGCTAGCTCGCCGGCGTCCTTGCCCACCTTCTCGGGTGAATAGCAGTGCACACCAATCAATTCCAGATCAGGCCGGGTTGCGATGCGCTTGATCATCTCCGAGCCGACATTGCCGGTGGCGACCTGGAAGACGCGGATCGGCTCACTCTTGTTGCCCACTGGGGTTCAGCCCTTCTCTCGTGCCGCATACACGTCGGCGGCGCTGCCACCGATGCCATCGGGATAAAACTGCTTGGCCCACTCGCGGATTGCGGTGAAGCCGGAGTACTCATCGCCGGTCAGCGCGGGCGGATCGGAGTAGCGCTGATGCGACCAGATGTGGATGTCCTGGCGGAACTGGCGGATGACTTCGTCGCCGAATTCGGCCGCTTTGACAGCCGCACGCTCGGTGTCCTTGCCCGGTGTGCGGCCGATGTAGACCATGAACCGCACATCGGAGGTGTACTCGTCGACCGGTGTGATGCACGAGATGGTGCGGTTATCGATCATGCCCCAGCTCTTGGTGACGGCGATCCCCAAGCCGCCGTTGATCGCCTCGACGCCACTTCTGACGTCGTCGATCATCTGCTGATCGTCACCTTCGAAGGTGATGGTGAAGTCCACGTAGGACACCGGTTCGGCGAAGTCATGGCGGGTGAAGATCGGGTTGATCGGGGTGCCGTGGACGTATTTGAAGTGGGCGAAGTCCACCCCGTTCTCGAGGACGTATTGCGGGTGCATCTCGTGGCCCTGCTCGAACAGCCGTCGCTGCGGGTAGTAGTCGGCCGCGCTGCTGTCATCGCCGAACGAGGCGAATACATCGGGGGCGTCAAAGAACGGCTCACGGCCGTCGTCGTCATACCAGAGGTAGATCGACTCGTTGCGTTCCGCGGTTGGGTAGGTCTTGATGCGCCGGCCGCGGTTGGGTCGCTTGTCGTAGGGAATGCAGACATTTCGGCCTTCTGAATCCCATTGCCAGCCATGAAACGGGCACTGCAACACTTCGCCTTCGACGTGTCCGCCGTAGCCCAGGTGGGCGCCCAGGTGTTCGCAGTAGGCGTTCATCACGGTGACAGTGCCCGACTTGGCACGCCAGGCGATCAATTCCTGACCGAAGTACGTCATCCGGTGCACGTCACCGACACCGATCTCATCGGACCACGCCACCTGAAACCATCCCGTCGGCTTCATCGAAAGCGGTGGCTTCGCCATCTCGGTCCTTTTCATGGATACCCACGCGGTGATCATGGGGGAGTCTATGAACTAATCATAGTAGTGTCAATGAAAGATCGAAATCGCTTAAGCTACTGCGATGGCAGAGCCAGACAGCGCACGCAGAACATCCAACCGGCGCGGCATGGCCACACGGGAAGCGATGCTCAATGCGGCCGTCGAGGCATTGGCCACCGGCGACCCGGCCGCCGTTTCGGCCAATCGCATTGCCAAGCAGATCGGCGTGACGTGGGGGACCGTGCAATACCAGTTCGGCGACGCCGACGGATTTTGGGCAGCGGTGCTGCACCACACCGCGCAGCGGCGGGCCAGCCTGTTCGGCAGTGCCGGCGGCGGAGCTCCGCTGCGTTCGCGTGTCGCCGGCATCATCGACACCCTGTACAAGGGGCTGGACGCTCCGGACTCCCGAGCCATCGAGAACCTCCGGGCCGCGTTGCCGCGCAACCCTGACGACCTCGACCGTCTGTATCCCGCCACTGCCGCCGAGCTGAGATCCTGGGGCCAAAGCTGGAATGAGACGTGCCAGAAGGCATTCGCCGACCTGCACGTCAATCCGCGGCGGGTGCACCACGTGGCAGCGTTCATCCCGGGTGCGATGCGAGGCCTGGTGTCCGAGAAGCAACTTGGCAGCTACGCCGATCTTGATGAGGCTCGCGAAGGATTGACCAACGCCATTGCCGCCTACCTGAGCGAGCCCTCGGATTGATCGGCCGCCCGCCCATGATCAGCGCCGGTTCTTGGCCAGCTCGTGCAACATCGCGTTGTAGGCGTCGAGGTCGTCGTCATAGTGCGCGTCGGCATGCCGATCCGTGCGCACCGCGGTCCGCCGATCCTGGCGGGCCCACTGGACCACCAGCGCCACCACCACCACGATGATCGGCAGCTCGCTGGATCCCCAGGCCAGCGCCCCGCCCAGGTGCTGGTCGTCGCTCAGGCTCGTCAGCCACGGCAGGTCGAGGCTGCGGTAGAACGTGCCGCCGAGAATCGACGTCATGGTCATCGTCGCGATACCGAAGAACGCGTGGAACGGCATGACCGCGAACAACATCCCGAGCCGTCCGATGAACGGAAGCCGCTTCGGGCCGGGGTCGATGCCGATGATGCCCCAGAAGAACAGGTAGCCGGTGATCAGGAAGTGCACGCTCATGAACTCGTGGCCCCAGTGATAACGCACCAACGTGTCGAACATTGGAGTGAAGTACACGGCGTACAGCGAGCCGACGAACAGGACGAAAGCCGTTGCGGGATGCGATAGGAACCGTGACACCGGCGAATGCACCAGCCGCAGTAGCCATTCCCGCGGCCCAGGTGGGTGACCGGCACCTGCGGCGGGAAGGGTCCGCAGCGCCAAGGTGATCGGCGCACCGAGGACCAGGAACACCGGGATGAACATGTTCAGCGCCATGTGCTCACCCATATGCACGCTGAACATTGCCGACCCGTAGGCGCGCACCCCTGAGCTGGTGGTGAACAGGAATGCCGCACAACCGAACAGCCATGCCACCAGCCGCCCGGGCGGCCAGCTGTCACCGCGTCGGCGCAGCCGGATCACCCCGATCACGTAGGCGCCCGCCAGCAGCGCCGCCGCCACGCCGAGCAGGGCGTCGAAGCGCCAGACAGTAAGCAGCCGAAGTGCATTCGGAGGATCGGGTAGCTGATAGCCCAGGAAGACATCCCACGCGGTGAATTGGTGGGCCAGCAGCCGTGGTGCGGTCTGAACGGCCATCGCCGACACGGCCGCCACCGTCAGCACCGCCGCCAGTGCGCCCACCAGGCCGCCACCCCGGGCCTTCCGTAGCCGGTGGACGTCGAGCAACCACCCGCCCAGCAGGGCCACTCCGGCCAGCGCCCCCAGCCGGCCGTAGTCCGAACCGGTCAGGCCGCCTGGTGTCGCCAGCAGCGACAACAACAGCGCGCCATACGCCAGCGCCACCGCACCGGTGGCGACCTCGATCACCAGGACTCGCCGGCGAAGTTCGGCTTTCGGTGGCGCGATGACAGCGCTGATCTTCACCCCGGCCAGCACCGCCAGCGCGAGCGCGAACACGATGACAGCACTGGTTGCGTAGTCATGGTCTGGGCCCTGGCCGGCGTTGCCACTCACCGGCAGCGCAATCACCCCGACGAAGGCCGGAATCACCAGCACGGCGTGCCAGACCCAGCGCACCGTCAGCCGCAATGCGACGGCGACCACGGCGGCCATGACCGCGACGACGATCCACCCGCGGGCCATTTCCGATGCCCCGAGCGTACTTCCGATACCCCCGCCGCCGATCAGCCGGGAGACCGGGACTCCAGCGGCGTTGGCCGACTGGATCACTACCATCGCCAGCGCGGTCATCAGCCATAGCGGCGCCAGGCGCTCGGCCAGCAGGTGGACCCGGAACGACATGGCATCGAGCACGCCGCGCTCGTCGGGTTCGGCGGTGACGACGGTGAAGGCGAGCGCGCCCAGACAGATCGCGGCGGCCAGGGTGGCGGTGAAGTAGCCGACCACCTCGGCGACGCTGGTAACCATGCCCGGGTAGGAGTCGCCGGTGGCGGCGAAGCGGCGCTCACCGGAAACGGCGGTGTGGGCGATCAGGGCGGCGACCATGCTCAGGTAGCCGCCGAGGATCCACCGACCCGCCGGCCGGGCACCTGCCTGGATCGACTCCATCGTCGAGAGTCTACGACTGATCGTCGTAGTCGAGTCGCCGTGGTGGGAACTTTCTGGTGCGATGGGTCGACCAATGCTCAGGCGGACAAAGGGAGGAATTGACCGGTGATCCACGATCTCGCCTTGCGATGGTTCGTCACCATCCTGTTCGTCCTCGGCGCCGCCGAGTGCCTGTACGCGCTCGCCGTCGGCAACCGGCGGCCGGCGACGGTCGTCAGCCAGCTGCTGCACGTCGTCATGGCAGTGGCGATGGCGGTGATGGCCTGGCCGTGGGGCGCGGCCCTGCCCACCGTCGCGCCGATGGTGTTCTTCCTGTTCGCGACCGGCTGGTTCATCGCCGTGACGGCGAGCCCGCTGGGCGCCGGTCATCGGATCGCCGGCGCGTACCACGCGCTGATGATGGTGGCGATGGCCTGGATGTACGCGGTGATGAACGGACGCCTGTTGCCTGGCCAAGCGTCCTACGTCGCCGATACCGTGCATGCGGGTTCCTCGGCGGGGGCGTCGGGCCACGCCGGGCATGCGGGCATGAATATGCCGGGAATGGACATGTCCGGACCGGATACGGCGACGGCCGACGGTATCAGTGGATATCCGGTCTATATCACCGTGTTGAACTGGATGTGCACGGTCGGCTTCGCGCTGGCGGCTGGGTACTGGTTGGTCCGGTATCTCGCCATCCGGATGGACCGTGAGCCCGCCGACGCCGGATCGCCGCTGGGGTGCCTGTGTCAGGCGATGATGGCCGCCGGCATGGCGATCATGTTCGGCGTCATGCTCTAGCTGTAGTCGCGAGCCGTACTCGCGCCGGGACCGACGCCAGCGAGGCCGCGCTCACCGTGAGATTGAAACTGCGCAGGGACGTATCGACTCGAGTAAGTGTGTGCGTGAAGTCAATCTCGACGACTCAGGCCGCCGAACCGTCGGTGGGGTAGAGATGCCCGCGCCGACGCCCGCGAGATGCGTTGTCGGGCAGCACGACATCCGCAGTGACCGGCGCGGCATCAGATCGGGGAGCCGGCGTCGTTGGCCGGGCCTTGTGCCAGACCAGCAAAGCCAAGACGGTGCCAGCCAGCACGGGCAGGTGCGACAGGACCCGGTCGAGGCCCACCGCGCCCGCCATCGCGTCGCTGATGACGTATCCGGTGAGGATCGCGGTGAAGACCGACAGCACCCCGGCCAAACCGGCTGCCGCGGTGGGGCGCGCCGCCGCGACGACCATGATCACCCCCAACGCCGCCGACCATGCCGTCGACTCGTTCAGCAGATGCCCGCCCATCATCGCGTGGTGCGCGACCGACGACGTTCCGACGTTGACGCCGGAGGCCTGGGCAGCTGCCAACCCCACCTGCACCAGCCCGACGCTCGCCAATGTCCACCGCAGCCAGGTGTTGGTCGGCGGGAGAAGCCGCCGCGACCGCGACACCGCGGGCCGGTCGTTCGTGACGGCAACGGCCGCCACCTGGGACCGGCCGGCCAGGCGCCGCAGCTGCTGGGTCTGCTCGACCGCTTGTGAGTACCAGGCAGTGCAGGAGTCACAGGTGGCGAGATGCTCATCGACCCGGGCGGCGGGAACGGGTTCGCGTTCGCCGTCGATCCGGGCCGACAACGCCTCCTGGGCGACAGTGCAGTCCACGCTTCCAATAGTCGTCTATTCGAGCCGGATCGTTCCAGCGTCCCAGGCTCACTACCGGTACTGAGCTAGATTCCTAGGCATGGATGGCCCAGGAGACGAGGTCAAGGTCGAGCGTGCCTCGTCCGCGCTGGCCGATGTCGACATCCACGGCTGGACTCAGCGCTTCGACCTGTTGTCCGACCCGCACCGGCTGGAGATCCTGCTCGGACTGCACCGCGCGCCCGGTATCTGCGTCGGTGACCTCGCTGCTGCCGTCGGCCGATCGGAGAACGCCGTCTCCCAAGCGCTGCGGGTGCTGCGCCAGCAGGGCTGGGTCACTTCCACCCGGGTCGGCAGGCAGGCCAGCTACCGCCTCGAGGATCACACCGTGCACGACCTGTTGCACTGGATCGGTGCTGCTCACACCGAGTGAGCTGGTCGGTTCATTCGAATATCTGTACAGGTAGACAGATATCGCATGCGCGCCTAGGCTCCCAATCGGGACGGGAAGACCCGCACCGCACCGCGAGGAGGCACGCTTGAGCGTCCAGATCACGGCCATGCATATGAGCGACGGCCTGGTCAACGCACCCACCTCGGTAGTCTTCGGGCTCCTGGCCATCGCCGTGGTGGCGTTCTGTGGGTGGCGGGCGCGAACCGAACTCGACGAGCGCACGGTCCCGCTGGCCGGCCTGGTCGCGGCCTTCATCTTCGCGGTGCAGATGATCAACTTCCCGATCCTGCCGGGCGTCAGCGGTCACCTGCTGGGTGGGGCGCTGGCCGCGATCCTGGTCGGTCCGTACACCGGCGTGCTGTGCATCACCATCGTGCTGGTCGTGCAGTCGCTGCTGTTCGCCGACGGCGGCGTGACCGCACTCGGGATGAACATCACCAATATGGCCTTCATCGGCGTTGCCGCGGGCTACTCGACGGCGCTGGTGCTCTACGCCCTGCTGCGGCGGCGTAGCGCCGAGCTGCCGGTGCCCGCACTTGGCGTCGTCGGCTTCATCTCTGCGGTGATCGGAACGGTCTGTGCCTCAATGGGCTTCGTCGTCGAATACGCGATCGGTGGTGCCGCGCCGACATCGTTGTCGACGGTCGCGGCCTACATGCTCGGCACCCACGTGCTCATCGGCATCGGGGAGGGCCTGATCACGGCCGTGACCGTGATGGCTGTCGCTCGGTCGCGCCCCGACCTCGTCTATTTACTGCGCCGGAGTCGTGAGCGTGCGGAGGTTGCCGCGTGACTGCCGCAGGAGTGACTCGGCGCTGGCAGTTCTGGGTGGCCTTCGGGGTCGCGATCCTGCTGATCGCCGGCGTGGTGTCCTACTTCGCCAGTTCGAGCCCGGACGGCCTGGACTCGGCCACACTGCAGGGCTGCCAGGTCGTCGAGACAGACCACGGTGAACACCTGACCGGCAATTGCATCGCCCAGCACGCCACTGAGCACCCGATGTCGGTGTCGCCGCTGGCGGACTACACGATCCTGGGCCATCCCGCCACCAGCGGACTGGCCGGAATCCTCGGCGCCGTCGTCGTGTTGGCCATCGCTTTCGGGGCGTTCTGGCTGATCGCGCGCACCCGCCGCACCAAGGGCTGAGACGATGGGCGCCGGGCACTCCCACCCGCTGTACCGGGATGGCGAATCGGTGGTGCACCGCGCACCCGCCGAAGTCAAGATCGCCGGTCTGGTGCTGTTCGTCCTCGCGGTGGTGGCCACCCCGCGCGAGATGATCTGGCCGTTCGCCGCCTATGCCGCGATCGTGCTCGTGGTGTGGCGCGTCGCCGGTATCCCGCTGCGCTGGATCCTGCCGCGAATGCTCATTGAGGCGCCGTTCATCGTGCTGGCCGTGCTGCTGCCGTTCGCCGAAGGTGGTGCGCGCGTCGACGTGGCGGGTGTGCAGCTGTCGGTGACGGGACTGTGGGCGGCCTGGGGGATCGTCATCAAGGGCACCCTGGGCGTGGCCGCCTCGCTGACCGTCGCGGCCACCACCTCGGCGCGGGAATTGCCACTGGCGCTCAGCCGGCTCGGTGTGCCCGGTCTGGTGACCTCGATGCTCGTATTGATGATCCGTTACATTGACCTGCTGTCGGCCGAGGTGAGCCGGATGCGGATGGCGCGGATCTCGCGCGGCGACTCCCCGCGCGCCATTCATCAGATCGGCGCGATCGCGAAAGGCGTTGGTGCGCTGTTCCTTCGGTCGTATGAGCGGGGAGAACGCGTGTACCTGGCGATGGTGTCACGAGGATTCGACGGCAAGGTCCCCGAGCTGGCGATCGTCGGCGCCGGGCCGCGCGCGTCGGGTGCGCAGTGGGCGTACGCGCTGACGCCTGCGGTGGCAGCGGCCGCGGTGGCCGCCTCGGCGTGGGTGCTGCGATGACCGCGCCGGCGATCCGTGTCGAGGGCCTGCACTACCGCTATCCCGACGGCCGCGTTGCACTCGATGGCGTCGACCTGTGCATCGCCCGCGGCGAGCGCGTGGCCATCCTCGGGCCCAACGGGGCGGGCAAGACCACGCTGATGCTGCACCTCAACGGCGTGCTCACCGCAACCTCGGGGAACGTCGAGATCAGCGGAATCGCTCTGAGCCGCAAGAGCCTTCGCGATATCAGGCGCCGGGTCGGGTTGGTGTTCCAGGACCCAGACGACCAGCTTTTCATGCCGACCGTGGCACAGGACGTCGCGTTCGGCCCGGCCAACTTCGGGGTGACCGGCGACGAGCTGGCGGCCAGGGTGGCCCAGGCCCTGGCCGTGGTGTCGATGACCGAGCACGCCGAGCGCAGTCCCGCCCACCTGTCCGGCGGTCAGCGCAGGCGCGCGGCGCTGGCGACGGTGCTGGCCTGCGAACCGGAGATCCTGGTGCTCGACGAACCGTCGGCCAACCTCGATCCGGTGGCGCGCCGCGAATTGGCGGAAACGCTGGCGACCTTGCCGGCGACGATGTTGGTCGTCACCCATGACCTGCCGTATGCCGCGCAGCTGTGTGACCGCGCGATTGTTCTGGATCACGGCGCGGTGGTGGCCGACGACACCATTGCCGCGGTGTTGTCGGACAGCGCGCTGCTGGCCGCCCACCGGCTCGAATTACCCTGGGGCTTCACCGTTCCCGCGTCGTAGCGCAGCGGCGAGTGTGCGGTTTCATCCGCGACTCGCCGTGCGCGGCGGATGAAACCGCACACTCAGGGAGTGAGTCTTGACCTCAATGCCGCCGGGACGGTGGCCAGCGCGGTTCGCCGCACAACGCCAGCAACGCGTTCTCGATCACCTCGGGTAGTGCCGGGTGGATCCAGTACTGGCCGCGAGCCATGTCCTGGCCGGCCAGCCCGAAACTCATCGCCTGGATCAGCGGCTGGATCAGCGAGGACGCCTGATGGCCCATGATGTGCGCGCCCAGGATCACCCCGGTGTCCGCCTCGACGATGATCTTGGCGATGCCGGTGGTGTCCTCCATAGCCCAGCCATAGGCCACGTCGGCATAGTCCTGAATCTTGACCTTGATGTCGTAACCGGCTGCGCGGGCTTCATTCTCGGTGAGTCCCACCGACGCGATCTGCGGGTCGGTGAACACCGCCGACGGAACGAAGCGGTGATCCGACGGCATCAGATTCTCGGTGTCGTCCCAGTCCTGCAGCAGGTTGTGGCGCACCCGGCGAGCCTCGTGGTTGGCGACATGCTTGAGCTGATAATGCGAGGACACATCGCCGAGCGCGAAGATGCCTCGGGCCGTGGTCCGTTGAAACTCGTCGACCACGATCAGGCCGTCCTCGTCGACCTCCACCCCGGCCAGGTCCAGGTCCATCAGATCGCCGTTGGGAATCCGGCCGGTGGCCACCAGCACCGCGTCCGCTGCTACCGAGGAGCCGTCATCGAGTTCGATGACTACCTGTGAGCCCTCGTGATGCGCGCCGATCATGTTGCGGTGACTGCGAATTTCCCACTTCTTGCCGGCGATGTCGGTGAACCGTTCGCAGATCGTGTCGTCGCAGTGCGACAGCATTCCGCCGCCGCGGATGATGATGGTCACCCGCGTCCCCAGCGCGGAGAACACGTGCGCGAACTCGGCGGCGACGAATCCGCCGCCGATGATCACCAGGTGCTTGGGCAGGTCCGGGATGCGCATGATGGTGTCGCTGGTGTGCACTTGCACTCCACAGCCCGCGATCGCTTCGGGAATCATCGCTCGTGCGCCCGCGGCGATCACCACCTGCTCGGCGGTGAACTCCTCGCCGTTCTCGGTGCGCAGCCGGTAACCGGTCTCGGTGCGGCCGGTGAAGCGGGTGTGGCTGTCGTAGACCGTCACATTCGGCAGTGAACGCCGATAGTGTTCCCCGCCGGACGCCAGCGGGTCGATGCGGCCGAAGACCCGCGACACGATATCGGTCCAGCGCACCCCGTCGATGTGGGCGTCGACGCCGTATCGGGCGGACTCTCGCACGGTCTGGGCCACCTCGGCGGCGTAGACGAACATCTTGGTCGGAATGCAGCCCACGTTCAGGCAGGTGCCGCCGAACACGCCCTGCTCACAGATCGCGATCTTCTTACCGGCGTAGCGTTCATCGGGAATCGAGTTGCCCGAGCCGGTCCCGATGATCGCAATATCGAAGTGCTGCAACAAAATCCCCTTATCCCCGGCCCGCAGTCGATGAGGCCGATTCCAGATGCGCACGATAGATTTCCAGCCAGGAGTCCAGTTCGCGGTAGGACTGGCGCCGGGGACCCCGCAACGACAGGAACACGTCGTGTTTGGCGTCGCGAATCGGAACGACGGTGGTGCGGTTGCCGATGCAGCCCGCCCACCGCGCGATCTGGGTGACGTCCAGCACAGCGTCACCACGCTGCATGCTCGACGCGTCGGCGCTCTCGGTCACGCTGTGGTCGGACCGCAGAATCAGGTTCGGCACACCGACATCCAGGCCGCGATGCAACGTGGCGTGGCCGCGGCGGATGGCGTGGATCCAGCCGAAGGTCACCGGAAATCCGCCCAACGGCTTCCACACCAGGTTGTAATCGAACTCGCCGTGGTAGTCGCGATGCAACGTCAGCCCATAGCCACCCTTGCTGGTCGCGCGCACCACCCTGGTCTTGCGTACCCGCGATATCGCGCCGATCGCCGTCGAGGTCAACCGGGTGCGCAGGATTGCCGGGCCGTGCAGGTCCAGCCACGGACTGTTGAGCACCAGACCCCCGAGAGCCAGCGCCGCCGTCGCATTGCGCTGACGCACCCGGTTCAGCCACAGCGACACGATCAGCCCGCCGGCGGAATGCCCGTACACCAGGATTTTTGCGCCGCGATTCTCGGCCGCGATCACCTCGACCGCGCGCTCCAGCTCGCGGTCGTAGCGGGCGAGGTCGGTGGTGAAGTGCGGAGTCTGACCCTCCCGCCAGGATCGGCCGCACTTGTGTTGGTCCAGCGCATAGAACCGGAAACCGGCGGCAGCGAAGTGGTCGGCCAGTTCGGTGTTGAAGAAATAGTCGGTGAACCCGTGCACGGCCAGCACGGTGTGCGTGGCGGGCGCGTCGTCCGCGCGGCGCACGAGCGTGGCGAACAAATCGCCCTCGCCGTCGGGGTCCGGCCCCAACGCCATGGTGGCCTGTTGGTAGCCGGGAAGGACATCGTCGGCCCATTCGGCCCGAGCTCCCGTCACACGCCCTACCCTAACCGGGTGTGGTGCTGGCTACATCGGGGTGTGGTGCTGGCGACTCTCCCGATTAACTGACTGCCGCTCGGGATAACCTGACTATCTATACAGCTGTTTCGAGTAAAGGACGACGAACCGGTGTCTGATAACACCAAGACCGACGTGGTGCTGGTTGGCGCCGGAATCATGAGCGCGACGCTGGGGGCTCTGCTACGTCTGGTCCAACCGGACTGGTCGATCACGCTGGTCGAGCGCCTCGACGCGGCCGCAGCCGAGAGTTCCGATCCGTGGAACAACGCCGGCACCGGCCACTCGGCGCTGTGCGAGCTGAACTACACCCCGCAGATGCCCGACGGCAGCATCGACATTGCCAAGGCCATCAATGTCAACGAACAGTTCCAGGTCACTCGCCAATTCTGGAGCTACGCGCACGAAAACGGCATCCTGCCCGACGTCCGCAGCTTCCTGAACCCCATCCCGCACGTCAGCTTCGTTCAGGGTGCTGAGCACATCGACTACCTGCGTCGCCGCCGCGACACCCTGGTGCGCAACCCGCTGTTCGCGACGATGGAGTTCATCGACGACCGCGACGAGTTCACCCGCCGTCTGCCGCTGATGGCCAAGGGCCGCGACTTCTCCGAGCCGGTCGCCCTCAACTGGACCGAGGACGGCACCGACGTCGACTTCGGGTCGCTGACCCGCCAGCTGCTCGGCTACGGCACCGAGCGTGGTATGACCACGTTGTTCGGTCACGACGTGCTCGACCTGCACAAGGAGTCCGACGGCGGCTGGACGGTCAAGATCCACAACCGGCGCACCGGACAGAAGCGCAAGCTGTCGGCCAAATTCGTGTTCGTCGGTGCCGGCGGCGGAGCCCTTCCGCTACTGCAGAAGGCCGGCATCCCGGAGGCCAAGGGCTTCGGTGGGTTCCCGGTCAGTGGCCAGTGGCTGCGCACCGGCAACGCCGAGTTGGCTGCCGCCCACCACGCCAAGGTGTACGGCGCCCCGCCGCTGGGTGCCCCGCCGATGTCGGTGCCGCATCTGGACACCCGCGTGATCAACGGACGTTCGTGGCTGCTGTTCGGCCCGTTCGCCGGCTGGTCGCCGAAGTTCCTCAAGGAGGGCAAGGTCACCGATCTGCCGCTGTCGGTCAAGCCCAACAACCTCGCTTCGATGATCGGCGTCGGGCTGACCGAGATGGGTCTGCTGAAGTACCTCATCAGCCAGCTCGCGCTCAGCGAGGCCGACCGCGTCAACGATCTCCGTCAATTCGCGCCCACCGCACAAGATTCCGACTGGGAGATCGATGTCGCCGGCCAGCGGGTGCAGGTGATTCGCCGCGACTCCAAGAAGCTCGGTGTGCTCGAGTTCGGCACCACGGTGCTGTCGGCTGCCGACGGCTCGATCGCCGGTCTGCTCGGTGCGTCCCCGGGTGCCTCGACCGCCGTCCCGGCGATGATCGAAGTCCTGGAGCGCTGCTTCGCCGACCGCTACCAGGGCTGGCTGCCCAAGCTCAAGGAGATGGTGCCCTCGCTGGGCGTCAAGCTCTCGGAAAACCCGGAGCTGTTCGCCGAGGTGTGGGCGCACGGTACCAAGGTGCTCGGGCTGCAGAGCCGAGCCGACGCCAGCCGCGCCGCCATCGCCGCGGGAGCCGACATCGCGCCCGTCGCTTCGGGTTCCGGTAGCCCGGAACCCGCGGGAGTGGTGTGACGGTCGCCTTGCGCCGCTTCTGGGCCAAGGACCTTGACGCGGCGACCCTCTACGAGCTGTTGAAGTTGCGGGTCGAGGTGTTCGTTGTCGAACAGGCCTGCCCGTATCCGGAGCTCGACGGGCGTGATCTGCTCGCCGAGACCCGGCACTTCTGGTTGGAGCAGCCCGACGGCACGGTGATCGCCACGCTGCGGTTGATGGAGGAGCACGCCGGCGGGGAGAAGACGTTCCGTATTGGCCGCGTCTGCACACAGCGCGCCGCGCGCGGCCAGGGCCACACCACGCGGCTGCTGCAGGCCGCGATTGCCGAGGTGGGCGACTACCTGTGCCGGATCGACGCGCAGACCTACCTCGCCGACATGTATGCCCGGCACGGCTTCGTTGCCGCCGGAGCAGAATTCGTCGAAGACGGCATTCCCCACGTACCGATGGTGCGGCGCACCGGCGGAGCCGCTTGGCCGGCGACATCGGATACCGGCACCGAAGTCGACCAGCCGTGAGCGCGGCTCCTTATCCCTTCAGCGCGATCGTCGGGCACGACCAGCTGAGATTGGCCCTGGTGCTGTGCGCGGTGCGTCCGGAGATCGGCGGTGTGCTGATCCGCGGCGAGAAGGGCACCGCGAAGTCGACTGCGGTGCGGGCGCTGGCCGCGATCCTGGAGCAGGTCGACGCGGACTCGCGGCTGGTGGAGTTGCCCATCGGGGCGACCGAGGACCGGGTGGTCGGCTCACTGGACTTACAGAAGGTTCTGCGCGACGGTGAGCACGCATTCTCGCCGGGGTTGCTGGCACGGGCGCACGGCGGTGTGCTTTACGTCGATGAGGTCAACCTGCTGCATGACCATCTCGTTGACCTCATGCTCGACGCCGCCGCCATGGGCCGGGTGCACATCGAGCGTGACGGGATATCGCACTCGCATGAGGCGCGCTTCGTCCTGATCGGCACCATGAATCCCGAAGAGGGCGAACTACGTCCGCAGTTGCTGGACCGGTTCGGGCTGACTGTCGACGTGCACGCCTCCCGCGATGTGCCGGTGCGCAGTGAGGTGATCCGCCAGCGACTGGCCTATGAGGCTGACCCAGCCGGCTTCGCCGCGCGGCACGCCGAGCAGGACAGCGAGCTGGCCCGCCGGATCGCCGCCGCGCGTGAGCGGGTCGCCGATGTCGTGCTGCCCGACGCCGAGCTGACCCGGATCGCAGCGCTGTGCGCGGCTTTCGACGTCGACGGGATGCGCGCCGATCTGGTGGTGGCCCGCACTGCGGTGGCGCACGCCGCCTGGCGGGGAGCAGAAACCGTGGCGGCCGAGGACATTCGGGTGGCCGCCGAGCTGGCGTTGCCGCACCGGCGCAGGCGCGACCCGTTCGACGATCCGGGTCTTGATCCCGCCCAGCTCGACGAGGCGATGGCCGCGGCCGAAGGTGGGCCGGAACCCGATCCCGACCCCGACCCGGACCCGCCCGGCGGCGGGCAGGCAAGCGACGGATCGTCGCAACCGTCTGCGCCGCAGGGGAATTCGTCGTCAGCGCCGAAGCCGTCGGCACCGCCCGCGGCGACCTTTCGCACCCGGGCGCTGACCGTGCCCGGGGTGGGGGAGGGCACCCCCGGCCGGCGCTCGCGGGCGCGTAACCGATCCGGGGCGGTGGTCAGCGCCACCGATGCCCCCGAGCAGGGGCACGGGTTGCACCTGTTCGCCACCGTGCTCAACGCCGCAGGCAACGGCCGGCTGCGGCCGCACCCCGAGGACATTCGCCGGGCGGTTCGGGTGGGCCGCGAAGGCAACCTGGTGATCTTCGTCGTCGACGCCTCTGGGTCGATGGCCGCGCGGGACCGGATGTCTGCGGTGACGGGTGCGGCGCTGTCGTTGTTGCGCGACGCCTACCAGCGTCGTGACAAGGTCGCTGTCGTCACCTTCCGGCAAGACGGTGCCCGGGTCCTGCTGCCACCGACGACGTCGGCGCATATCGCCTCGCGTCGGCTGACCCGGTTCGACACCGGGGGCACCACGCCGTTGGCGCAGGGTCTGCTGGCCGCCCGAGACGTCGTGGTCCGTGAGCGGGTGCGCGACCGGACCAGACGCCCGCTGGTGGTGGTCCTCACCGACGGCCGGGCCACCGGTGGTCCGGATCCGCTGGGGCGTAGCCGTTCTGCGGCGCGCCGGCTGGTGGCCGAGGGGGCCGCCGCGGTGGTGGTGGATTGCGAGACGTCGTACGTCCGGCTGGACTTGGCCGCCGATCTGGCGCAGCATCTGGAAGCCCCGCTGCTGCAATTGGAGCAGCTGCGCGCAGACTATCTGGCACGGGCCGTGCGCCGCGTGGCCTGAGTGTTGGAAGGGGACCGACCATGCCGCAGGGCCAGCCGATCGCCGTACCCGACGACGGCCTGACCACGCGTGCCCGGCGCAACACCCCGGTGCTCGCGGTGCATACCGGGCCCGGTAAGGGCAAGTCGACCGCGGCCTTCGGAATGGCGTTGCGGGCGTGGAACGCCGGGATGAGCGTGGCGGTGTTTCAGTTCGTCAAGAGCGCCAAGTGGAAGGTCGGCGAGGAGTCGGCGTTCGCCGCACTCGGCCGGCTGAACACCGAACAGGGCATCGGCGGCGCGGTCGAGTGGCACAAGATGGGTTCGGGTTGGTCCTGGACCCGCAAGACCGGGTCGGACGACGACCACGCCGCCGCCGCGGCCGAAGGCTGGGCCGAGATCGCCGCACGGCTGGCCGACCAGCGCCATGACTTCTATGTCCTCGACGAGTTCACCTACCCGCTGAAATGGGGCTGGGTCGACGTCGATCACGTTGTCGAGACGTTGCTGGCGCGGCCAGGCGGCCAGCACGTGGTGATCACCGGCCGCGATGCCCCGCAGCGGCTGATCGACGCCGCCGACCTGGTGACCGAGATGGAATGCGTCAAACACCCGATGGACGCCGGCCGCAAAGGCCAGCGCGGTATTGAGTGGTAAGCATGGTGTCCATTCCGGCCGTCGTGATCGCCGCCCCCGCATCGGGGAGCGGAAAGACCACGGTAGCAACGGGTTTGATCGGCGCACTGCGGGCGGCCGGGCATCGGGTCGCGCCGTTCAAGGTCGGTCCCGACTTCATCGATCCCGGCTACCATGCGCTCGCTGCCGGCCGGCCCGGCCGTAACCTCGACCCGGTCCTGGTGCCCGAAGAGCTGATCGGACCGCTGTATCGGCACGGCACCCGCGACGCGGATATCGCTGTGATCGAAGGGGTGATGGGCCTTTTCGACGGCCGCATCGACGAGCACATCGTCACCCCGGCCCGCGGCTCCACGGCGCATGTTGCCGAATTGCTCGGCGCCCCGGTGCTGCTGGTGGTCGACGCCCGCGGTCAGAGCCAGAGTATCGCCGCTGTGCTCCAAGGGTTTTCGACATTTCATCCCGGTATTCACATTGCCGGGGTGATCCTCAACCGGGTCGGCACCGCCCGCCACGAGCAGGTGCTGCGCCAAGCCTGTGACGCGGCCGGGGTGCCGGTGCTCGGTGCGATCCCGCGCCAGGACGAATTGTCGGTGCCCTCGCGGCATCTGGGTCTGGTCACCGCCGTCGAGCACGGTGAGCAGGCGCTGGCCGCGGTCGCCGCGATGACCACGCTCGTCGCGCGCCATGTCGACCTGCCCGCCGTCGTCGCGGTGGGCGGCTCGCGGGTGTCGGCACCGCCCTGGGCCCCCGAGGACGTCGTCGGGCCACCCACCGCGGCACGTCCCGTCGTCGCCGTGGCCGCCGGCAAGGCCTTCAGCTTCGGCTACGCCGAACACCCGGAGCTGCTGCGCGCGGCCGGCGCCGATATCGTCGAATTCGACCCGCTCGCGGAACTTCTTCCCGCGCACACCGCCGCCCTGGTGCTGCCGGGCGGCTTCCCCGAGCAGTACCTGGCCGACCTGTCGGCCAACACCGAACTGCGGGCCCAGATCCGTGAGCTGGCCGGCCACGCACCCGTGCAGGCCGAGTGCGGCGGGCTCGCCTACCTCATGGATGATCTGGACGGGCATCCGATGTGCGGGGTGCTGGCCGGTTCGGCGCGGTTCACCCAGCGGTTGACCCTGGGCTACCGGGAAGCCGTGGCACTGTCGGAGTCGTCACTGCACGCGGCGGGGGAGCGGGTCGTCGGCCACGAATTCCACCGCACTACAGCCGAATTCACCGGCACCGTCGAACCCGCTTGGGCGTTCCGGTCCTACGACGGCCAACCGGTTACCGAGGGCGCGGTGTGCGCCGGTGTGCATGCGTCGTATCTGCACACCCACCCCGCCGCGCAGCCACGCTCAATCGGACGGTTTGTCGAACATGCGGCGGCACGCTTTAAGCTCGGCCGGTGACCGAGAACGCCTACCTCGTCGGCTTACGCCTGGCCGGTAAGAAGGTCGTCGTGATCGGCGGCGGCACGGTGGCGCAACGACGCCTGCCGTTGCTCATCGGAAGTGACGCCGATGTGCATGTGATCGCCCGCGCCGCGACGCCAGCGGTGGAAGTCCTGTCCACCACGACACCCGGCATCACTTTGCAGCTCCGCGACTACCGCGACGGCGATCTCGACGGAGCGTGGTACGCGATCGCCGCCACCGATGACGCGGATGTCAATGCCGCCGTCGTCGCCGAGGCCGACCGCAGGCAGATCTTCTGTGTACGCGCCGACATCGCACGAGAGGGCACCGCCGTCACACCGGCGTCGTTCGACCACGACGGGCTGGTGGTGGGCGTACTGGCCGGCGGCGAACACCGCCGCTCGGCGGCCATCCGGTCGGCCATCCGCGAGGCATTCCAGCAGGGACTGATCGCGTTGGACAGCCCTGAGCAACCGGGCGACATCTCGCCCGGCAGCGTGGCCCTGGTCGGGGGCGGGCCCGGTGATCCCGAGCTGATCACCGTGCGCGGCCGGCGCCTCTTGGCCCGCGCCGACGTCGTCGTCGCAGACCGGCTGGCCCCGCCCGAGCTACTGGCCGAACTCGGGCCGCACGTCGAGGTCATCGATGCCGCCAAGATCCCGTACGGGCGGGCGATGGCTCAGGAAGCCATCAACAACGTTCTTATCGAGCGGGCCAGAGCGGGCCGCTTCGTGGTGCGCCTCAAGGGCGGGGATCCGTTCGTGTTCGCCCGCGGATATGAGGAAGTTCTCGCCTGCGCCGAGGCCGGGATACCGGTCACAGTCGTGCCGGGTGTGACAAGTGCCATATCGGTGCCCGCGATGGCCGGAGTTCCGGTCACCCACCGGGCCGTCAACCACGAGTTTGTGGTGGTCAGCGGCCATCTGGCGCCCGACCACCCGGAATCGTTAGTGAATTGGAATGCGCTCGCGCAATTGACCGGAACGATAGTTCTGCTGATGGCCGTCGAACGCATCGAACTGTTTGCGGACGCACTGATTATGGGCGGTCGACCTGCGGAAACGCCAGTTCTGGTGGTGCAGCACGGCACCACGGCCGCCGAACGGGTTGTGCGGACCACGCTGCGCGATGCGCCGGCGCGCATTCGAACCGACGGTATTAGGCCTCCCGCGATCATTGTGATCGGTCCGGTTGTGGGTCTCCCCGTGGCATTCGGCGCTTAAAGATTCCTTAAGATTCCTGTAGGGTTGGCCGGTATGACGGCTCTCAACGACGCTGCGCGGGCGACCGCCAACAGTTCAGAGCGCGCTGTCCCCGTGCGCCTCGAGCCAACGTCGCTGGAACGAACCAGTAGGTACCCGGCGTGGCTGCCCTCGCGGCGCTTCCTCGCCGCGGTCACCGCCATCGGCGGCATGCAGCTGCTGGCCACCATGGACAGCACCGTCGCGATCGTGGCATTGCCCAAGATCCAGGACGAGCTGAGCCTGTCTGATGCGGGACGCAGCTGGGTCATCACCGCCTACGTGCTGACCTTCGGCGGCCTGATGCTGCTCGGTGGTCGGCTCGGCGACACCATCGGCCGCAAGCGCACCTTCATCGTCGGCGTCGCATTGTTCACCATCGCCTCGGTGCTGTGTGGTATCGCCTGGGACGAAGCAACTTTGGTGATTGCGCGCCTGCTGCAAGGTGTCGGCGCCGCAATTGCCTCACCCACCGGTCTGGCGCTGGTGGCCACCACATTCCCCAAGGGGCCGGCGCGTAATGCCGCGACCGCGGTGTTCGCCGCCATGACGGGCATCGGCTCGGTGATGGGCCTGGTCGTCGGCGGTGCCCTGGTCGAGGTCTCGTGGCGGTTCGCGTTCCTGGTGAACGTGCCGATCGGCCTGCTGATGATCTACCTCGCCCGCAACACCCTGCGGGAAACCCAGCGTGAGCGGATGAAGATGGACGCCGCCGGCGCGCTGCTGGCCACCGTCGGCTGCACCGCCGCGGTGTTCGGATTCGCCCAGGCACCCGAGAACGGCTGGGCATCCCCGGTGACGCTGGCCGCGGGCGCGGCGGCCGTGCTGGCCTTCATCGCGTTCTTCTTCGTCGAGCGCCGCGCGGTCAACCCGGTGGTGCCCTTCGCCCTGTTCCGCGACCGCAACCGAGTGGCGACCTTCGCGGCGGTGTTCCTGGCCGGCGGCGTGATGTTCACGCTGACGGTGCTGATCGGCCTGTACGTGCAGGACATCATGGGCTACAGCGCGCTCAAAGCCGGTATCGGCTTCATCCCCTTCGTGATCGCCCTAGGCATCGGCCTGGGCCTGTCGTCGCAGCTGGTGTCACACTTCCCGCCACGCCTGCTGGTGATCGCCGGCGGCGTGCTCGTGCTGGCCGCGATGATCTATGGCTCCACCCTCAACGGCGGCATTCCGTACTTCCCGAACCTTGTCATCCCGATCACGGTCGGCGGCTTCGGCATCGGCATGATCGTCGTGCCGCTCACCGTGTCGGCGATCGCCGGTGTCGGATTCGACCAGATCGGCCCCGTCTCGGCGATTGCGCTGATGCTGCAGAACCTCGGCGGACCCGTGGTGCTGGCCATCATCCAGGCCGTCATCACCTCGCGCACGCTGTACCTGGGCGGCACCACCGGCCCGGTGAAGAAGATGAATCCCGCACAGCTGCACGCCCTGGACCAGGGCTACACCTACGGCCTGCTGTGGGTCGCCGCCGTCGCGGTGATCGTCGGCGCGGTCGCGCTGTTCATCGGCTACACCGCGGCGCAGGTCGCGCACGCCCAGGAAGTCAAAGACGCGATCGACGCCGGAGAGCTCTAACTCTCCACCTCCTTTCCGTTTCGGCGCGCCAGGCCCCGAATTCGGGACGGTAGGGTTGCTTCCCATGTCTGGCGCGAGTGGTCCGCTACCGGCCACCAGACCGCTTGCCTCCCGTGTTCTTGGCGTCGCGATCGTCGCGATCACCGGCATGCAGTTGATGTCCACGCTGGACGGCACCATCGTGATCGTCGCCCTGCCGCGCATGCAGGCCGAGCTCGGTCTGTCGGATGCCTCCAAGAGCTGGGTGATCACCGCCTACGTGCTGACCTTCGGCGGCCTGCTGCTGCTCGGCGGGCGCGTCGGTGACGCCGTCGGCCACAAGCGGGCGTTCATCTCCGGCGTCGGCGTGTTCACCATCGCCTCGCTGGCCTGCGGGCTGGCCAATGACCAGTGGACACTGATCGTGGCGCGCGCCGTGCAGGGCATGGGCGCCGCGGTGGCCGCACCGACCGGGCTGGCGCTGATCGCCACCACGTATGCCGTCGGGCATGCCCGTAATCAGGCGCTGGCGGTGTCGGCGGCCATGCAGGGCCTCGGTTCGGTGCTGGGGCTTGTCCTGGGTGGCGCGCTGACCGGCCTGTCCTGGCGGCTGGCGTTCCTGGTCAACGTGCCGGTCGGCATCTTCATCATCATCGTCGCGCTCACCCGTCTCGAGGAAACCCGCCACGAACGACTCAAACTCGACATCACCGGCGCGCTGCTGGCCACACTGGCGTGTACCGCGGCCGTACTGGTCTTCACCCAGGGCCCGCCCCGCGGCTGGATCGATCCCTGGGTGATCGGCGCCGGCGTGGCCGCGGTGGGGTTCTTGGTCGCCTTCCTGATCGTCGAGCGCAGCGCGGATAACCCGCTGGTGCCGTTCTCGGTGTTCGACAACCGCAGCCGGGTCGCCTCCTTCGCCGCGTACTTCTTGGCCGGCGGAGTGATGCTGACCCTCAGCGTGATGATCGGTCTGCTCGTGCAGGATGTGCTCGGCTATTCGCCGCTGCGGGCGGGGATCTGCTTCATGCCGTTCGCGGCCGCCTTCGTCGTGGGCAACGTCGCGGCCACCAAGCTGGCGCTGCGGGTGCCGCCGCGCTGGGTGATCCTCGGCGGCGGACTGCTCGTGCTCGCGGCCATGCTCTACGGCTCGACGCTGAACCGCCAGATCCCGTACTTCCCCGACCTCTTCGTCCCGATCGTCGTTGGCGGTCTCGGGATCGGCATCATCTCGGTGATCCTGCCGCTGTGCACGCTGGCCAATGTCGGCCCCCGCGAGATCGGTCCGGTCTCCTCGATCACGCTGATGGTGTTCAACCTCGGCGGCCCGCTGGTGCTGGTGGTCATCCAGGCCGTGCAGACCTCCCGCACGCTGTATCTGGGCGGCACGACGGGGCCGGTGAAGTACATGACGCCCGCCCAGCTCGACGCGCTCGGCTATGGCTACACCTATTCGCTGCTGTGGGTGGCCGGCATCGCGCTGCTCGTCGGCGTGGCCGCACTCGGGATCGGCTTCTCGACCAGGGACATCGCCGCCGCCCAGCACACCCGCGAAGCGGTCGAGGCCGGCGAACTCTAAGCGCTCACACTGCAGACTGCGGTGGCGTGAACATATCCTTACCGAGCCGGTACGGCGCGGTCATTGATCCAAGCGGAAGCAGGGTGAGGATATGGGTGATGCGCGTGGTTGCTGTACCTCACGAAGCCTTCACGTCCTGGCCGGCACAGCCTGCCCACCCTGCTGATCGAGCGCAGGCACGCCTTTTCGAGGAGCTTCTGCGCCAGGAACTCGACGAACTCGAAATCCTGGCCGCACGAACGCTGGCGGCGAGAACCGAGCACCGTGAGATCCGGCAGCGTCAGGACATCCAACGGTTCAATGCGCGCATCAACGAGCTGCGTGGACTGCTCACCGCACTGGACAATCGATTCAGCCCGTAGGGCTCAGCGGCGCGCCCGCACCAGCCGATAGCCGCCGTAAACCGCCCCTGCAACAAGGAAATTCACGAAGTAGGCCAGATCGGCGCCGTGCAGCGCGGTGGCTACCGGGCCGACGATCAGGTTGGTGTGCATGAACGGCACCGCCGCGGCGAACGCCACGAAGAACGCCCCCAACGCCACCAGCGCGTCGCTGCGCGGCGTCGCCTCGGCGGCGGGGTTGACGGTGTCGCGTCCGGCGCTGCGGTAGCGCCAGTCGATGGCCACGATCGCGACGAACGCCGGGATCCAGTAGCTGACGAACAGCAGCACGCCCTGGAAACGCGTGGCCAGGTCACCGGAGTGCAGCCACATGATCAGGGCGAACGCAATCACCACCACCACGACCGCCGACACCGGCCGTCGCACTCGAACGCCGACGGTCTGCAGCGCCAGCGACCCGCTGTAGTCGTTCATCGCGTTGGAAGTGACCGAACCCACCGCGATCGCCAGCAGCGCGACCACGCCCAGCACGCCGCCGCCCATGATCTCGCGCACGCCCGCGGCGGTCTGATCGGTGAGCGTGCCCGCGGCGGCCACCCCGATGGCCTGCACCGCGATGTAGGCCATCGCCAGGCCGCCGAACGTGTAACCGAACACCGCCTTCCGCGAGGTGTTCACCGGTAGGTAGCGGCTGTAGTCCGAGGCATAACTGGCCCACGAGATCGCCAGGCTCAATGCGATGGTGACCTCCAGCACGAACGCCCCGGCCAGATCCGCGCCACCAAGGGTGGGCAGCGAGATCACCGGATGCCCGTCGATCAGCTTCCAGGCGAAGACCGCGAAGGTGACGATCAGGACGACGGTCATCACGGCCTGCACGCGGTGGATCACCTCGTAGCCGAAGACACCGAGGACACCCTGGGCGGCCAGCACGATGACCACCGCCAGCCAGAACGGCATGCCAAGCAACTCGGCCAGCGCCTCACCGCCGAACAGCCCGACCAGGCCGTCCCAGGCGATCGACGACAACCACTGGATCACCGCGACTACCCCGACGGTGCCACCAAATGCCATGCGCGCGTTGGGTAATTGCGCGGTGCCGGTGCGCGGGCCCCAGGTGGACAGATAGCCGACAGCCAGTGAGCCGACGAGCGTGCCGATCACCATCGCCAGCAGGCCGAGCCAGAATCCCAATCCCAGCACCACGGCCAGGGTGCCGGTGAACACCACCGTCATGTTGACCTGAGGGGCGAACCACACCGTGAACAGTCGCCGCGCGGATCCGTACCGGTTGTCCGGCGGGATCGGTGCGATGCCGTGCGTCTCGACCGCCATGTCACCGACATGGGACGGCATCCGGCCGGAGTAGGTTTGGGCCGCCAGAGAAGACGCAGCAGACGCCGTGGGCGACGATTCAGGTGTCACCCATCCACCCTAGTGGCAGCCGGGGTCAGACCTCGATGGGTGGGTGCAGCCGCTCCATCGTGTACTGGCGGTTGCGCCGGGCGGCCCAGGCGGTGGCGGCCAGCGATGCGGCGAGCACGCCGGTCAACACCGCCACCGCAATCCATAATCGGTGGTCTATTCCACCGTTGATCAGCTGACGTAACCCGTTGACGGCGTAGGTCATTGGGTCTGCCGGGTGGATCACCTGGAACGGCTTGGCCGTGGTCTCCACCGGATAGATCCCCCCGGCCGACACCAGCTGCAACATCAGGAACGCCAACGTGGCGACGCGCCCGACGGCCACGCCGAACACCGCGTTGAAGGCCTGGATGATGCCGAGGAACGTGGCGATGACCAAGATCAGGAATGCCACCGTCGCCAGCGGGTAGCGGGCCTTCAACCCGACGCCGTAGTGCACCACGACGTACATGACGAGGACCTGGGACACCGCGACGAGAAACGCAGGCCAGTAGGAGACCAGGACCACACGCAGCGCGCCGAGCCCGTTGATGATCGGCCGAGACTGCAACGGCGTCAACAGCATCCAGATTATGAGCGCCCCGATGAACAGTGCCAACGGGAGGAAGAACGGCGCGAAGCCGGTGCCGAAGGTGGCCGCCGCGTTGTGTGTGACCAGGTCCAGATTCACCGGGGACGCAACCGTTTTAGCGACGACCTGCCGCTGTTGCGGTGTCCATGATGGCACCTGCGTCGAGCCCTGTCGCAGTTTGTCGGCCAGTTCCCGACTGCCGTCGCGTAACTGTCCGGTACCGTCGGCCAACCGCTGCGCGCCCGCCGCAAGCTGGCGGCTGCCGTCGGTCAACGCCACGAGCCCGGTGCTGAGCCGCTGCGTCCCCGAATCGAGCTGCTGGACGCCACTGCGAAGCTTGAGGACATCGGCGCGGAGCTTGCCGTCGACCGCTGCGGTGAGGAAAGTCCGCAACGCGCTGTTGGGATCGCCTAAGTCGCTTTCGAGTCGTGCGGCGCTGTCGCGTAGCCGGGCCAGCCCGTCGTCGGTGGCGGGGTCGATGCCCTGTGCGCGAAGCAGCCTTTGGGCACCTGCGAGGACGGTGCCGACATCGCGCACGGTGGGGTCGGCATTGTTGGACAGCGTGGCCACCGCCTGATCGACGATGGCGGCAGCTTGCGTCTGGTCGATGTGCAGCGCGGCTATCCGGTCGGAGGTCGAACGCACCGCTCCGCTGAGGTGTTCGGCCACCGCACCGACCTCGGCCGGATCGAGACCCAGGCTGTCGACGCGCTCTAAGACGTGGACGAGTGGATCGGTTGCCGTGGTGACGGCGGTGTTGAGCTGTCGCGTGCCGGTGGCCAGCTGGGCCGCACCGTCGCGGGCGGTCGCCATGCTGGTGGCGAGAGTGGTCGAGCCGGTCGCGAGCTGATGGGCCCCGGCGTCGGCGGTGTCCAGGCCGGATGCCAGCCGTCCGGCTCCGTCAGCCGCGGCGGTGAGGCCTGCGCCGGCATCGGTCAGTCCGGTCAACACGGTGCCGACGGTCTGTTCCCCGACGCTGGAGTTGACCTGGTTGATCACTTCTCTGGCAGCGTTCTGGCCGATGATCGAGCCGAGGTAGTTGTTGGCGTCGTTGAAGGTGAATCTGAGGCTGGCCTGGGTGGGGTCGCCGCCCGAGGGTGAGGCGATGTCTTCGCTGAAATCCGGCGGGATGGTGATGGTGAAGTAGTAGGTGCCGTCGGCCAGTCCCTTGGCGGCGTCGGCTGCCGATACCTCGTGCAGCAGCAGCTGGCCGGAATCTTTCAGTGCCTGGGCGACCTGGTCGCCGGCCCGCAGGGGTTTGTCTTGGGCCTGGGCCCCTCGGTCCTCGTTGACCAGGGCGACGGGCACCTTGTTGACCGCGGCGAAGGGATTCCAGAACGCCCACAGATACATGGCGCCGTACAGCAGCGGCATCAAGATGATCGTGATCAGGGCGATCCGGGGGAGTAGGCCCCGGGAGTACCGCTTGAGGTCGGTGCCGAGCGACATTCCGGCGAGCATCGTCAACCCGTCCCTTTCTGCGTCTCTGATAATTCAGCCCGGTCGGTGTTGGCCACCGGGATCTGTGACCGCACGTCGTGCCCTTCAACCCCGTTGACTGTCGTGGTGACCACGGTCTGATCGCGGCCCAGTTCGATCAGCCGCTCGATGAGCAGGTCCCGGTTGAGGTCGCTGGTGACGAAATCGAGGTTGCCGACCACGAGTAACGGCGGGCGCTTCGTATTGGCTAGGGCGATGCGAAGCAGTAGCCGGTCGAGTTCGGAGAGCTCTTCGAAGTACTCAGTGAGGGGAGGCAGCGGATGAGGCCCGAACACTGGTGCGCACATCGCGCTCAGCGCGGCTGCGTCCGCTCTCCGCACCAGCCGGTACCACGGTGCGTCCCAACGCAATTGCTCTGTGATCAGATCACGGACGGTGACCGACTCGGGAACTGTGTCGAGTTCATCGATACCGGCCAGGGCCGACTTCGCGAAGATTGCGTGAGCCGAGTCGGCGCCGAACACCGTCAGCTCACCAGACTGCGGCGCCATTCGCCCAGCGATCGTCATCAATAGTGCGGTACGCCCCGAGCCGGCCGGACAGACCAAGACGTTGAACCCGCCGACCGGTATCTCGAGGTCCACCGGCCCATAGACCGGACCCCACGGGCCGCGCATCCGGATGCCGCGTGCGACGACGGCTGGTGGGCCGAAGTCATCGGTCTGGCTATCAGGCAGTTCCGGATCCACCGCGCCCCTCCCGCTGAACTGTGCCCGCACATCACAGCATGCCGTGCCGGTGGCGCGCGTGCGAAACTGCGCCCCGGCGATTCCTCACTGCGACATCGTTAGGCTTCCGACGGTGACTGCATCGTCGGGTCGGCCGAGCCGTCAGGAGATCTCCGACGCGGTCGCTGGAGTGGGCTGGCGTCTGGTGCTCGGCGCGATCTACATCGACGTCGAGGTGGCCTCGCTGGCTCAGGGGGCCGAGGTCGCGACACGGGCGGTGCGTGCCGTCGGCGAGGACGGCCAGGGCCATCTGAGCGTCGACATCCGGGCGCGGCAGGTGGTGTTGCGCCTGCAGTCGGCAACTCAGTGGGCGGTGACCGGCCTGGACATCGCCCTGGCGCACACGATCTCGGCGGCGCTGACCGGCCATGGACTGCGGTTCGGGCGGGGCTCGGTGCAGGCGCTGGAGATCGCCATCGACGCGATGGACATCGCGGGAGTTCGGCCGTTCTGGAAAGCGGTCACCGGCTACGTCGACGAGCCGGGACCCTCTGATCTGTCCGACGGGCTGATCGACCCGTCGGGGCACGGACCGGCGATCTGGTTCCAGCAGATGGCCGCGCCGCGGCCGCAGCGCAACCGCATCCATCTCGACGTCGACGTGCCGCACGACGCGGCTGCTGAACGGGTCGCCGCGGCCCTCGCCGCGGGCGGCACGCTGCTGTCCGATTCGGCAGCGCCGGCGTTCTGGGTACTGGCCGATGCGGAGGGCAACGAGGTCTGCGTCTGTACCTGGCAGGGACGGGACTGAGGCCAAGGGGGCCGTTGGCTCTTCGCGCAGGCGCTCATCGCTAGGCTGGCCCACTGTGATTACCCGCATGTCCGAGCTGTTCTTGCGCACCCTGCGCGATGACCCAGCCGACGCCGAAGTGCCCAGCCACAAACTTCTGATCCGTGCCGGCTACGTCCGGCCGGTGGCGCCGGGGCTGTACACGTGGCTGCCGCTGGGCCTTCGAGTACTGCGCAAGATCGAGAAGATCGTGCGCGAGGAGATGGTCGCGATCAGCGGGCAGGAGATTCTGTTCCCGGCGCTGCTGCCGAAGGCGCCGTATGAGACCACCAACCGCTGGACGGAGTACGGGGACGGGGTGTTCCGGCTCAAGGACCGCCGGATGAACGACTACATGCTGGGACCCACCCATGAGGAGTTCTTCACCCTGACGGTGAAGGGGGAGTACAGCTCCTACAAGGACTTCCCACTGACGCTGTTCCAAATCCAGACGAAATACCGCGACGAGGCGCGCCCGCGGGCCGGCATCCTGCGCGGGCGCGAGTTCGTCATGAAGGACTCGTATTCCTTCGACGTCGACGACGACGGCCTCAAGACCGCCTACCACGCGCACCGCGAGGCGTACCAAAACATGTTCAAGCGCATGGCAATTCGCTACGTGATTGTCTCGGCGGTGTCTGGCGCGATGGGCGGATCCGCCTCCGAGGAGTTCCTGGCCGAAAGCGAGGTTGGCGAGGACACGTTCGTGCGCTGCGTTCAATCGGGGTATGCGGCCAATGTGGAGGCGGTGGTCACCGCCGTGCCGGAGTCGCTGCCGTTCGAAGGTCTGCCCGAGCCGACCGTGCACGACACCGGGGACACCCCGACCATCGCGACACTGGTCGAGTGGGCCAACTCTGCGGGCCTGGGCCGGGAGGTGACGGCGGCCGACACCCTCAAGAACGTCTTGCTCAAGGTGCGCCAGCCAGGTGGTGAGTGGGAACTGCTGGCCATCGGGCTGCCCGGAGACCGGGAGGTCGACGACAAGCGCCTCGGCGCCGCGCTGGAGCCGGCGGAGTACGCGCTGCTCGACGACGCAGACTTTGCCAAGAACCCGTTCTTGAGAAAGGGATATATCGGCCCGAAAGGCTTGCTGGCCAACGGCGTTCGCTATCTGGTCGACCCGCGTGTGGTGGACGGTACGGCGTGGATCACCGGCGCCGATGAAACCGGCAAGCACGTCGTCGGACTGGTGGCCGGCCGCGACTTCGTCGCCGACGGCACCATCGAGGCGGCCGAGGTGCGCGACGGTGACCTGTCACCCGACGGCGCCGGACCGCTGGTGTCGGCGCGCGGCATCGAGATCGGACACATCTTCCAGCTGGGCCGCAAGTACACCGACGCGTTCTCCGCCGACGTGCTCGGCGAGAACGGCAAGCCGGTGCGACTGACCATGGGCTCCTACGGTGTCGGGGTGTCCCGGCTGGTTGCGGTGATCGCCGAACAGCAGCACGACGAGCTGGGGTTGCGCTGGCCGTCGTCGGTATCGCCGTTCGACGTGCACGTGGTGATCGCCAACAAGGACGCGCAGGCCCGGGCCGGTGCCGAGGAGCTGGCTCGCGATCTGGACCGGCTGGGCCTTGAGATCCTGCTCGACGACCGCACCGTATCGCCGGGGGTGAAGTTCAAGGACGCCGAGCTGCTCGGGATGCCGTGGATTGTGGTCGTCGGGCGCGGCTGGGCCGACGGAGTCGTGGAGCTGCGTAATCGGTTCACCGGCCAGACCCGTGAGATCGGGGTGGAAAGCGCCGCCGCGGAAGTCGTCTCGGCGCTGGCCGAGCCCCGCTCTTGAGCGATTTCGGCGCGCTCTCGTTCGCCTAGCGGCGGTTCACGCGCCGAAATCGCAGTTACTCGGTGCCGCCGGGGAACGCCACCGTCACCGGCCGGATCCCCTGGACCTGCTTCCAGCGTGCCGCGGCGATCGCCGCGTCGGTCAGCGCTGTGACCGCGAATGTGCGGTCCTGTTCGGAGTTCGCCTGCTCGAGTGCCGCGCGCCAGGCCGCCGCGCAGTCGTCCTCCATCCGCACGGCGAGGTTGGCCGCGTCGTTGGGGTTGTTGACCGGTATCGGCAGCTGATAGCCCGCGGCCGGCAGGGGTGCTTTGACCGAACGGCCGGTCAGTAGCGCGATCGCCGCCTCACGTCGCTCGCGGTGCTCGGCCATCGCCGCCGACACCAGGTCGTTCTCATCGGGGGAGCTGTGTGCCGACACGATGCCGTAGCCGTAGATCGCGGCGTGCTCGGCGGCCACGGCGTCGAAGAGCGCCGCCGCGGCGGCATCCGACGGCCGGTCGGGATCCGGCGTGGTCGACGGTGTCGGCTGTGGTGAGGTCATTGACCGGCCTTCCCTGAGGGCAGCGCCACGGTGTAGGCGGTGGCGCAGGACGCTGCGATCGAGCCGAGCAGCCCCGCGCGATATCCGGACAAGGCGGGGGCCAGTTTGGTGGCGCTGTCGGCCGAGCCGCGCAACGCGGCGACGACATCGGCCACCGTGGGTGGCGGCGCCGCGGTGGCCGACGTGGTGGTGGGCGCCGCGGTGGTGGTGCTGGGTTTGCCGGCGAGCCGGGCGATCTCGTCGGCCAGCGCGGTGGCGTGTCGCCCGCGTTCGGCGGCTACCTCGGTCAACGCTGGCGCCAGAGCAGGCGGGGCGGTCTTCGCCGCGGCCGCGGCCAGTTCGCTGTCGTGACGGGCCAGCTCGGCTTGTTGTTCCAGCGGATCAGGTTCGGGCGGCGGATTCGTCCCGCATGCGGTGCTCGCCGCACCGAGCAGCGCGAACAACGCCAGCCCACGGCTCGCGTCGACGAGGACCCGTCGCCGGGTGATGCCGCCGAATGGGCTGGGATCTGGGCTCAGCACGCCAACATCCTGCCATTGCGGCGGCCTGCGCTGGCGTATCGTTGATGCCTGGCTCTCTTCGACCCTCGTGTAGAGAGCCCTGCATCCGACGCAGATCAGAACAACTCAAGATGAGGAGCTCGCCGTGGCTGGCCGTTCTACGGGGCTACCAACCCAGAAGCAGGTGATCGAGCTACTCGGTGGTGAGTTCGCGCGCGCCGGATATGAAATCGAAGACGTTGTGATCGACGTTCGCCCCCAGCCGCCGCGCATCACGGTCATCGCCGACGGTGACAAGCCACTGGACTTGGACGCTGTCGCCGAGCTGTCCCGGTCGGCGTCGGCCCTGCTGGACGCCCTGGACAGCGACGATGCCTACGTCTTGGAGGTCACCTCGCCGGGGGTGGAGCGGCCACTGACCGCCGAGAAGCACTTTCGCCGCTCACACGGCCGCAAAGTCGACGTCGAACTCGCCGATGGGACCACTGTCCCCGGCAGGCTGGGCACGGTATCCGACGGTGCCGTCGATCTGGTGGTGCGTGATCGCGGTGATTGGACGGTACGCCGGATCCCGCTTGTCGAGATCGTCAAAGCCGTTGTCCAGGTTGAATTTTCATCACCAAATGTGCGCGAGCTGGAGCTAGCTGGGGCAGCAGGAAAGGAGGCCGGAGCATGAACATCGACATGACCGCCCTGCATGCGATCGAGATCGATCGCGGTATTTCGGTTGACGAGCTGCTCGACACCGTCAAGTCAGCTCTTCTGACCGCCTATCGGCATACCGAGGGCCATCAGCCCGATGCGCGCATCGAGATCGACCGCAAGACCGGTGTTGTCCAGGTGATGGCCCGGGAGACCGATGCCGACGGCAACCTGATCAGCGAATGGGACGACACCCCAGAGGATTTCGGCAGGGTCGCGGCCACGACGGCCCGCCAGGTCATGTCCCAGCGGCTCCGCGATGCCGAGAACGAGCGCAGCTTCGGCGAGTTCTCCGCTCATGAGGGCGATATCCAGGCCGGCGTGATCCAGCGGGATGCTCGCGCCAACGCCCGTGGACTGGTTGTGGTGCGGCTGGGCAGTGAGGCCAAGGGCGCCGACGGCGTCATCCCGGCCGCCGAGCAGGTACCCGGGGAAAGCTACGAGCACGGCGATCGGCTGCGCTGCTACGTCGTCGGGGTCAGTCGCGGCGCGCGCGAGCCGCTGATCACGTTGTCGCGCACCCACCCCAACCTCGTCCGCAAGTTGTTCTCCCTTGAGGTGCCCGAGATCGCCGACGGGTCGGTGGAGATTGTGGCGGTGGCCCGGGAGGCGGGACACCGGTCCAAGATCGCCGTCGCGTCGCGGGTGCCCGGCCTCAATGCCAAGGGGGCCTGCATCGGACCGATGGGGCAGCGGGTGCGCAACGTGATGAGCGAGTTGTCCGGCGAGAAGATCGACATCATCGATTTCGATGAGGACCCGGGCCGCTTCGTCGCCAACGCTCTCTCGCCGGCCAAGGTGGTGTCGGTCTCGGTCATCGATGCGGCCACGCGCGCCGCGCGAGTGGTGGTGCCCGATTTCCAGCTATCGCTGGCGATTGGCAAGGAGGGCCAAAACGCTCGGCTGGCCGCCCGACTGACCGGCTGGCGCATCGACATTCGCAGCGATGCGGCGGCCCCGGAAGGTGCTGAGCCCGAAGCGTAGAACAGCTGCGGCGACGGCGGAATGGTTTATCTACGGGCTCATTCAGCAAAATTTCCCGCGGCCACACTAAGAATCATGAAATGCGCAAATTTCGCCTCAATCTAATGGGAGCGAACTTTGTCGCACTCTTTGAAGGGGACATCGTTATTCGCTCCACGTCACAGTGAAGGTCCATACTTTGCTGGCGAAACTCACTGGAACAGTGCGGCCGAATCGACACGAGCCATCCGGACTCGCTTCGTTCTTCGGCATCCGGATAAAGTTTCCTGCGTTTCAATACAATGTCGGCACTGTAGTGTCTTGCCGATGGGGGGTATGTCTTGACGGTTCTTATCCGCTCTGCGGCAAACACTTTCGCGCACAGAACGGGCGTCGGTGGTTTCGTCTAGCCCCGGCGACGATATTCCCCTTTCTGTCGATGTTCTGATTATCGGAGCCGGTCCCACAGGTCTCACAGCGGCAGATTCCCTTGTCACATCCGGCGTGTCGGTTGCCGTCGTGGAGCACACCGGACGGGTGGGCGGGCTGGCGCGCTCGGCGAACGTGGCCGGCAACGACATCGACCTCGGCGGTCACCGCCTGCTGTCGGCGACGCCCAATCAGCGCCGGGCGTGGCTCGACTTCGCACGTCGGCTCGGGAGTATCCCGATGTCCGATATCGGCCGGCGCAGCGGCATCCTGCGCGACGGTTACGTCGTCGCCTATCCCTTCGACACACAGCAGTTCCGTGAGTCGGTTCCCTGGCCTGTGCGCGCTCGCGGAGCCGCGTCGCTGGCCGCCTGGAAGTTGAGGGCGCCGACCGGTCGTGAGGATCACAACCTCGACGAGTGGGTGAAGAACCGGTACGGCCCGTTTCTCGCCGAGACGTTCATGGCACCCCATGCGCGGAAAGTCTTCGGAGTTGACCCCAGGGACATCCCGGCGGGGTGGGCGGCACAGCGGATACTGTCGCCCCGCGTCGGTTCGGTACTGGCTACCGCGATCCCCAAGCCGGGTCGCTCGCCGCGGCCGGCTGACGTGGTCGATCGCTTCTTCTACCCGCGGGGCGGGGTGGGAGTGTTGTGGTCGGGTCTGGCCGAATTGCTTGGCGATCAAGTGAAGTGGCTCTTCGATTCTCGGGTGACCGCGATAGCTCGATCGGTCGGTGGCCGCTTTTCGGTCACTGTGTCGGGTGCTGGCGGGGACGTTGCCGTGTCGTGCAACCGGATCATCTCCACCGGCCGTCCTGAAAACCTCGCCGTAAGCCTGGGCCTCGATGACCTCGGCGACGCCATTGCGCAGAAATCGGGGCGGCGAGATCTCATCGTCGGCGTGGTGCACGTCCGTGACTGCCCGGCCAGCTGGCGCGGCTATCAGTGGCTGTACACCCACGACGCCGGCATCCGGGCGCACCGGTTCAACAACTACGGCGAGTGGCAGAGCCTGCACTGCCCGTTGGGTGTCATCGGGTTGGAGTACACCGTGCCGACCGGGCAATCGTTCGACGTCGCCGCGACGGCATTGAAGGACATGTCGATCCTGCTTCCGGGTGGCGCGGTCGACTTTCTCGGGTCCGACGTGGCCACCGACGCGTACGCGAATTTCGACGCTTCGGCCGACCAACTCGACCTGCTTGACACGGCGCTGCGCGGATTCGGTGAGGGAATCGTCAGCACCGGACGGCAGGGGGCCGGGATCTACATCAACCTGGATCAGGCGAGGCGGCTGGGCGTGCAGGTCGCAACGATGTCGGCCCAGCACTCCGGTGTCGTCGGACGCGACAAATACTCGCCGTATCAGGAGAAAGCGGGCTGATCACCCGGGTCGGCCGACCCGGAACCCAGCCGGGATTGGGCCAGCCAAGGGTGGTTCTTAGCTGTGGCGCGATGACGGTAGACTATCCCGTGATCCAGCGCGAGACTCCTGCTCCCGAGAGACCGCATCGCCGTACCGAAGGACCGGTGCGGACATGTGTCGGGTGCCGGAAGCGAGAGTTGGCCGTCGATCTCCTCCGAGTGGTGGCGGTGCGGCACGGGAACGGTGAATGCTCCGTAACCGTTGACCAAGCCGGTAACCTCCCGGGTCGGGGTGCGTGGCTGCATCCCACTGAGCGGTGCCTTGAGGCAGCGATTCGGCGGCGAGCTTTCGGGCGAGCGTTGCGCATCACCGGTTCACCGGACACCTCCGCGGTGGTCGAGGAGGTCAGAGCCCAACAGGCACTGACCCGCTCGACCAGCCCGGCAAGAGAACAGGCAGCGAAGAACATGAGCACACCGTGAAGTCCCGACGATGACCATGCGTCAAAGCTAAACCCGAGGCGCGGCCTACCACCGCTGTCGCCTCTCTGAGTAGGAGATGTAGTGGCAGCACCAGGTAAGGCCCGCGTACACGAGTTAGCCAAGGAACTCGGTGTCAGTAGTAAAGAAGTTCTCGCCCGGCTGAGCGATCAGGGCGAATTCGTTAAATCCGCGTCGTCGACGGTGGAAGCCCCGGTTGCGCGCCGCTTGCGCGAATCATTCGGCGGCGGCAAGCCCGACAAAGCCCCAGCTAAACCCGCACCGGCCAGTGCCGCCGGAAACGGAGCGCCCAAGCCGGCGCCCGTGTCCGACGGCGCTGTTGCGACCGCGCCCCCGGCGCCCGCGGCCCCCAAGCCGGCGGCCCCCGCTCCGGCGGCGCCTCCGCCGCCCCCGCCAGCGCCGGCGGCCCCGCCTGCTCCTGCGGCCTCCGCGGCAGCACCGGCCCCGGCACCGGCCCCGGCCCCTGCCGGTCCCTCGCCGACGCCGGGTCCCCGTCCGGGACCCGCCGCGCCCAAGCCTGGTATGCCCCGCCCGCCGCGCGTCGGCAACAATCCGTTCTCCTCGGCCCAGCCGGTCGAGCGCCCGGCGCCACGGCCCCAGGGCCCGCGGCCCGGCCCCGGCGGCCCCGGCGGTCCCGGTGGCCCACGCCCCGGCCCGGGTGGCCCGCGTCCCGGCGGTGCCACTCCCGGCAACATGCCGCCGCGTCCGCCCGGCGCGCGTCCCGGTGCGCCCGGTCGTCCAGGTGCTCCGCGTCCCGGCGGCGGGCCTCGGCCCGGTGGCGGCCCCGGTGGCGGTGGTCGTCCCGGTGGTGGTGGCGGTGGTAACTACCGCCCCGGCGGCGCCGGTGGCGCCGGTGGTGCCGGTGGAGCTGCCGCTGGAGGTTTCCGTGGTCGCCCCGGTGGTGGCGGTCCCGGTGGTGGCGGCGGTGGCCGTCCCGGTCAGCGCGGTGGCGCGGCCGGTGCGTTCGGCCGTCCTGGCGGTGCCCCGCGTCGTGGCCGCAAGTCGAAGCGCGCAAAACGCGCCGAGTACGAGAGCATGCAGGCGCCGGTCGTCGGCGGGGTTCGGTTGCCGCACGGCAACGGCGAGACCATCCGGCTGGCCCGAGGTGCGTCGCTGTCCGATTTCGCCGAGAAGATCGACGCCAACCCGGCCGCACTGGTCCAGGCGCTGTTCAACCTCGGCGAGATGGTGACCGCGACTCAATCGGTGGGTGACGAGACGCTCGAGCTGCTGGGCAGCGAGATGAACTACGTCGTGCAGGTCGTGTCGCCGGAGGACGAGGACCGCGAGCTGCTGCAGTCGTTCGACCTCACCTATGGCGAGGACGAGGGCGGCGAGGAGGATCTCGAGTTCCGTCCACCGGTGGTCACCGTCATGGGTCACGTCGACCACGGCAAGACCCGACTGCTGGACACGATCCGCAACGCCACGGTCCGCGAGGGCGAGGCCGGCGGCATCACCCAGCACATCGGTGCCTACCAGGTCACCGTCGAGCATGACGGCGTCGAGCGCCTCATCACCTTCATCGACACCCCCGGTCACGAGGCGTTCACCGCCATGCGTGCCCGTGGTGCGAAGGCCACCGATATCGCGATCCTGGTGGTCGCCGCCGACGACGGTGTGATGCCGCAGACGGTGGAGGCGATCAACCACGCACAGGCGGCCGATGTGCCGATCGTGGTGGCGGTCAACAAGATCGACAAGGAGGGCGCCGACCCGGCCAAGATCCGGGCGCAGCTCACCGAGTACAACCTGGTGGCCGAGGAATACGGCGGCGACACCATGTTCGTCGACATCTCGGCCAAGAACGGCACCAACATCCAGGCGCTCGAAGAGGCGGTGCTGTTGACCGCCGACGCCTCGCTGGATCTGCGGGCCAACCCCGATATGGAAGCCCAGGGTGTGGCCATCGAAGCGCACCTGGACCGCGGTCGCGGTCCGGTGGCGACCGTGCTCATCCAGCGCGGCACGCTGCGGGTCGGCGACTCGATCGTGGCCGGCGACGCCTATGGACGTGTGCGCCGCATGGTCGACGAGCACGGCGAGGACATCCACGAGGCACTGCCTTCGCGGCCTGTCCAGGTCATCGGCTTCACGTCGGTGCCCGGCGCTGGTGACAACCTGCTCGTCGTCGACGAGGACCGCATCGCCCGGCAGATCGCCGACCGCCGCAGTGCGCGCAAGCGCAATGCGCTGGCCGCACGCAGTCGTAAGCGCATCAGCCTCGACGATCTGGATGCTGCGCTGAAGGAGACGTCGCAGCTGAACCTGATCCTCAAGGGCGACAACTCCGGCACCGTGGAGGCGCTGGAAGAGGCCCTGCTGGGTATCGAGATCGGCGACGAGGTCGAACTGCGCGTCATCGACCGTGGCGTCGGTGGTGTCACCGAGACCAACGTCAACCTGGCGTCGGCGTCGAATGCCATCATCATCGGCTTCAACGTGCGCTCCGAGGGCAAGGCCACCGAGCTGGCCAACCGTGAGGGCGTGGACATCCGGTACTACTCGGTGATCTACCAGGCCATCGATGAGATCCAGAGCGCGCTCAAGGGCATGCTCAAGCCGGTCTACGAGGAGAAGGAACTCGGCCGTGCCGAGATCCGGGCGATCTTCCGGTCGTCGAAGGTCGGCAACATCGCCGGCTGCCTCGTCACCTCCGGTCTCATGCGCCGCAACGCGAAGGCGCGTCTGCTCCGCGACAACATCGTCGTCGCGGAGACGGTCACGATCTCGTCGCTCAAGCGGGAGAAGGACGATGCCACCGAGGTGCGCGAGGGTTACGAATGCGGTCTGACGCTGACGTACTCCGACATCAAGGAAGGCGATGTCATCGAGACGTACGAGCTTGTTGAAAAAGAACGCGTCTGATGAGCGCAGCGAAGAAGACCGACAGGCGGAGTTGATGAGCGGAGCGAAGAAGACCGATGGCGGAGCGGGGCGGCCGTAAATGGTTGATGTAGGTAGGGCTCGCAGGCTCTCCAAGCGCATCGCCACGATCGTCGCGTCGGCGATCGAGTTCGAGATCAAGGATCCGCCGTTGGCGTTCGTGACGGTCACCGACACCAAGGTGACCGGTGACCTTCACGACGCCACCGTGTACTACACGGTGCGCGGCAACACCCTCGACGACGAGCCGGACTATGCGGGTGCGGCCGCGGCGCTTGAACGCGCCAAAGGCACGCTGCGCTCCAAGGTCGGTGCTGGCACCGGTGTGCGGTTCACGCCGACGTTGGCGTTCGTTCTGGACAAGGTGCCCGACACCGCCCAGAAGATGGAGGAGCTGCTCGCCAAAGCTCGCGCCGCCGACGCCGATGTGGCGCGGATTCGGGCCGGTGCCACTCCTGCGGGAGACGCGCAGCCGTACCGTGTGGTAGGAGAAGAGGGGGCCGGTGGGCACGAGCGCAGCGACCCGGGAAATGATGGAGCCTTAGCGCAGGACGACCAGGACACCGGTGACCGCGATCGATTCGACGACTGAGATCACCCGCCTCGGCAGGCGGGTGGATGCGGTCGGCGCCGTCGAGGTCCTGAGTGGCGCCGGTTCGGTCAGCGTGATCTGCCACGTCCACCCCGACGCCGACAGCATCGGTGCCGGTCTGGCCCTGGCGCTGATCTTCGAGCGCGACGGCATCGACGTTCAGGTCAGTTTCGCCACACCGTCGAACCTGCCGGAGTCGTTGCACATGCTGCCGGGCGGCCACCTGCTGGTCGCGCCGGCGGAGATGCGCCGCGACGCCGATCTGGTGGTCACTGTCGACGCGCCGAGTATCAACCGCCTGGGTGCGCTGGCCGAACTGACCCCGCCAGGGCGTGAGGTCTTGGTCATCGACCACCACAAGTCGAACACTCTGTTCGGCAGCGTGAATCTTGTTGATGCGCGGGCGGATTCGACGACCATGGTGGTCGCCGAACTGCTGGACGCGTGGGAGAAGACGATTGACCGTGACGTCGCCACCTGCCTGTATGCCGGGTTGACGATTGACACCGGGTCGTTCCGGTGGGCGTCGTCGCGGGCACTGCGGCTGGCGGCGCGGCTGGTGGACCTGGGTGTGGACAACGCCGCGATCAGTCGGGAGCTGTTCGACACCCATCCGTTCGTCTGGCTGCCGCTGCTCGCCCGAGTGTTGTCCAGCGCTCAGCTGGTGCCCGAGGCGGCCGATGGGCGCGGGCTGGTCTATGCGGTGGTGGCTCACGAGGACTGGATGACGAACCGGTCCGAAGAGGTCGAGAGCATCGTCGACATCGTGCGCACCACCCATGAGGCCGAGGTCGCGGCGGTCTTCAAGGAGATCGAGCCGCAGCACTGGTCGGTGTCGATGCGGGCCAAGAGCTACGACCTGGCCAAGGTCGCCAGCGGATTCGGCGGCGGCGGGCACACGCTGGCCGCCGGGTATTCCGCAGCCGGACCGATCGACGACGTCGTGAAGCAGCTGTCCGCCGCCCTTGACTGATTCGGTCGACGAAGCTGTCACCGGCCGGCGCATCGCGGCGCTGGCCTTTCCTGCCCTGGGTGTGCTGGCCGCCGAGCCGATCTACCTGTTGTTCGACCTCGCGATCGTCGGGCGCCTCGGTGCGCTGAGCCTGGCGGGCCTGGCGATCGGCGGGTTGATTCTGTCGGTGGTCAGCGCGCAACTCACGTTCCTGTCCTACGGCACGACGGCGCGATCGGCGCGCTTCTACGGCGCGGGCAATCGGGTCGCGGCGATCGGCGAAGGGGTGCAGGCCACCTGGCTGGCGCTGGGAATGGGCGCGGTGATCGTGACTGCCGTGCAGGTATGCGCTGTCCCACTGGTATCGGCGATTGCGGGAAGCAAATCCGGCGGCGGGGACATCGCCGCCACCTCGATGCCGTGGGTGCGCATCGCGATCTTCGGGGTGCCGGCGATCCTGATCTCGGCGGCCGGCAACGGCTGGATGCGCGGTGTGCAGGACACCATGCGGCCGCTTCGCTATGTGCTGGTGGGGTTCGGGGTCTCGGCGGTGCTGTGTCCGCTGCTGGTGTACGGCTGGCTGGGCCTGCCCCGGTTGGAGCTGGCCGGCTCGGCGATCGCCAACCTGGTGGGCCAGTGGCTGGCCGCTGTGCTGTTTTGTCGCGCACTGCTGGTCGAGAAGGTACCGCTGCGCCCGGACACCTCGGTGCTACGGGCGCAGGTGGTGATGGGTCGCGATCTGATGGTGCGGACCCTGGCGTTTCAGGCTTGCTTCGTCTCGGCGGCCGCGGTCGCCGCGCGCTTCGGTGCGGCCGCGCTGGCCGCGCATCAGGTGGTGCTGCAGTTGTGGAATTTCCTTGCCCTGGTGCTGGATTCGCTTGCGATCGCCGCGCAGTCGCTGGTCGGTGCTGCGCTCGGCGCGGGCCGGACCGCCCATGCGAAGTCGGTGGCGTGGCGGGTGACGGTGTTCTCGACGATCGCTGCCGGGGTGCTGGCGTTCGTGTTCGCGGTCGGTGCGTCGGTGCTGCCGTCGTGGTTCACCGACGATCGTTCGGTTCTCGCCGCGATCGGGGTGCCGTGGTGGTTCATGGTGGCGCAGTTGCCGATCGCCGGCATCGTGTTCGCCCTGGACGGTGTGCTGCTGGGCGCGGGTGACGCCGCGTTCATGCGCACTGCGACGTTGGCCAGCGCGCTGATCGGCTTCCTGCCGCTGATTTGGTTATCGCTGGTGTTCGGCTGGGGCCTGCTCGGTATCTGGTCGGGCCTGAGCACGTTCATGGTGCTGCGGCTGGTCTTTGTTGGTTGGCGGGCATTCTCGGGCCGCTGGCTGGTGCCGGGTACTGCCTAGCGGCGGCCGATGGCCGCCCAGCCGAAGTCGTTGGTGCGCACGTCGACGTCGACACATCCGGCGCGGTGAGCCGGTCCGCGAGCCCGGCCGGGTCGACGGGGTTGTATGTGACGTCCTGTGCGACACAAACTGAAATTTAGCTGAGTAGCTTCCCCGCGCCCCGACCATGCGCTAATACTGAACGTTGCTGACCGAGCGTCCAGGTACGGGGGAGTCGTGATTTCAACAGCATTTGGGCTACGTGTCGGCTCGGCTGCGTTTGCGATGGGCATGGGTTTGGCGGCCATCGCCAGCCCCGGTATCGCGGTAGCTGACACCCCCGACGGCGGCTCGGCGTCGCAGCCGTCGAAGCCGTCGAAGTCGTCGGTGGGCGTCTCGCGCCGGGCGGCGCAGGACCCGTCCGGCGGCAAGGCCGACGTACCCAGGAAGTCCACCCGTACGCCATCGCCGGCTCGGCCCGCTTCGGTGAGCCGCCCCGGCACGCAGGTTTCCGCCACTGCCGACTCCCGGCCCGTCACAGCACCGGATTCGGGTAAGCCGGTCAGCTCCGACGCGAAGAGTGCGGCGGCAGAATCGGCTGCCGCGGAACAGGTGTCGGGCACATCCGAGCGGGCAGTCGGGTCGGTGCCAAAGGCGCTGGCAGCCCCGGCCCGCCTGACCGCGACTGCCGCGCTCAGCCCGGCCGACATCGTCTCGGGCTTCTTCTCGCTGTTCGGGATCAAGGGCCTGCCGCCGTCACCGGTGCAACTGCTGACCGGCATGCTGGCGCTGATCCGGCGTGAGATCGAGTCCTTCCTGCGTCCGCCGACGGCCGTTCCCAGCGTCTCGATCACCGACACCAGCCTGGTCGAGGGCAACAGTGGGGCCAACGATGCCGCGTTCACCGTGACCCTGTCCAAGTCGAGCACCAAGCCGGTGACGGTGAGCTACACGACAGCGGACGGATCGGCGACGGCCGGCCAGGATTACCGGGCCAGCGCGGGCACGGTGACATTCGCCCCCGGTTCGGTGTCGCAGGTGATCACCATCAACGTCCTCGGTGACGCCACCGTCGAGCTGGACGAAACCTTCACCGTTGTGCTGTCCAATCCCAGCGGCGCCACCATCGGCCGGGCCACCGCCACGGGCACGATCACCAACGATGACGCCACCGCCACAACGCCCGGCGGAACCGCGCAGTGGGGCAAGAGTTTCTTCGCGCCCTACATCGATATGGGCGCATACCCCGTACCGAACCTGCTGGCGCTGTCCAAGACCTACGGCACCTCGCTGGTGACGCTGGGCTTTATGCAGGCGGACGCCAACGGCAACCTGGCCTGGGCAGGATTGGCTGCGCTGGAGCCGAATTCGACCAACGAACAGGCGATAGCGATCAACTCCTCGATCGCCACCTTCAAGGCGGCCGGCGGCGACGTGATGATCTCGTTCGGCGGTGCGGCCGGCACCAGTATCGCGCAGTACTACGCCGGAAACGGCCGCAGCGCCCAGGAATTGGCCGACGCCTACGCTGCCGTCGTCGATACCTACGGCGTCACCCACCTCGATTTCGATATCGAGGGCGCCGCGGTGGCCGACCCAGCATCGGTCACCCTCAATGCCCAAGCCCTCGCGCTGCTGCAGAAGGCCAAGCCCGAGGTGCAGATCTGGTACACGCTGCCGGTGTTACCCACCGGGCTCACCGCCGACGGTCTCAACGTTGTGGATTCGGCCCTGGCGGCCGGGGTGAATCTTGCCGGCGTCAACGTGATGGCGATGGACTACGGCGAATCCGCCGCGCCTACCAGCGGACCGAACGCGAAGACGATGGGCGCCTACGCGATCGAGGCCGCCGAATCGACCTACACCCAGGTCTCGGCGCTGTACACCGCACGCTCAAAGACGTTCAGCTGGAGCCAGATCGGCGTGACCCCGATGCTCGGCGTCAACGACGTGCTCACCGAGGTGTTCACCGTCGCCGACGCGCAGGCGCTGGAGGACTTCGCCCGTACCAAGGGTATCGGCATGCTGTCGATGTGGCAGGTCCTTCGCGACACTCCGGGCACGCTGGGGCAGTCCACGACCGGCGCATCGGGGTTGAGTGATCCGGTTGGCTCCTTCAGTAATGTCTTCAACGACTACGGCACGATCAACGTCGTCGACTACACCAACGCCGGCGGAAGCGGCGGTGCTGGTGGAACTCCGGTGACCGGTGGCACGACCACCACCATCGGCTGGGCCTGGGGCGCCAACCCGGTGCTGACCTTCGATCCCGCCAAAGACACCCTGGACTTCGTCTGGATGCAGGCGGCCGAGTTCGACGTATCGGACACGTCCGGCTCGACCGTGATCAGCATCGTCGGCAACAACAGCAGCTACACCTTGGCGGGGGTGACGCTTCGTCAGCTGCAGATCGGCAACATCATCGCCAAGGACGCCGGCACACTGGCGAAGTGGAAGAGTCTCATCGACAGCGCGAAAGCTGTCTGAGGCGAGGCTAGTTCACCTGAGTGCGGCCGCGCTCGATCACCGAGGCGCGGCTGGCGGCGATATCGTCCCCAGAGGTCTGCGCCATCCAGGCGCGGGCCGACATCGCTTCGATCCACAGCCCGGAATCGGTCTGGTCGGAGTCAATGCGGTGGTAGGAGGCCAGCAGCGCGCGCACGGCCTTCTGGTTGTTCCCGACGATCGAGGCGGCCACCGCCCGGGCGGCCGGCAGCAGCTCGTCGTGCGCGACGACCTGGGTGACCAGGCCGGCCCGCAGGGCCTCGTCGGCGGACAGGTAGTCACCGGTCAGGCTCATCCGCCGGGCCATGCCGACGCCGACCTTCTGCGGCAGCCGCACGCTCAGGCCCCAGGTCGGCAGCAGCCCGACCCGGGCGTGGGTATCGGCGAAGCGGGCGTGTTCGGAGGCGATGAGGATGTCGCAGTACAGCGCCAACTCCAGCCCGCCGGTGACCGCGGCGCCGTTGATCGCCCCGATGACGGGCTTGGTCATCGGCGGCCACTTCGGTGAGATATCGGGAAGTTCGGTGGTGTCGCCGAGCTCCTTGAGGTCAAGCCCCGCGCAGAACACCGGGTCGGCACCGGTGACGATGATGACGTCAACGTTCTCGTCGGCGTCGGCCTCGCGCAGCGCACTGAAGAATCGGCTGCGCAGCGCGCTCGACAGCGCGTTGCGGGCGCCGGGCCGATTCAGCGTCACCGTGCGGACGCGGTCGGTGGTGTCGATGAGGAGAATGTCGTCGCCGGTCATAGGGACACCGTAACGGCACCGCTAACGGGTCGAGCGTGCCGTCCGGCTCGTCGAGCGGTGTGGCGCAGCCGGGGGCTGGGGCGGACCGTTGGGGCCGGCTGCCTGAGCGGATCCAGGCGGCGGCCCGAACGGATCCAGGCCGGCGGCCGGGCTGGGGACCATCCCCGGGGATCGAGCTGGCAACGGCAGGCGAACTGGGCTGACGGCGGGGGTGCTGCGTGTCGCGTTGCCCGTCGATACCGGTGTCAGGCGCTCGACAGTGGTGGCGGTACCGGTAGTCGGCACGCCGTCCGTGGCGCGGCTCTGGTCCAAAGTGGTTGTGGGAGAGGTGGAGAGCGGGAGAGGTGGAGCTGGGGTCCACTCGGTGTGCGTGGCCTCGGGCGTGGTGCAGTTATCGAGCGTGGACTGCAGGCGCGCCTGCAGTGTGGAGATGTTGTTGTGACCTGTCTGGAGTGCTGCCTGCCGAATCTGCGCTGCGGGGGCCGAACAATCACCGATCTTCACGACACCGCCGAACATGGGTACGCCACCGACCGCACTCGGGGTGTACCAGGCCAACCACATCGGGCTCGTTGCGACGGGCTTACTCGCCTCGATGACAGTGGACAATTCCTGCTCGGCCGCGGCGGGATCGGCGGGGACCAGGGCTTGCAGGGCGCTCACGCCGTCGTCAGCGATTCGCAGCCCGAACACATCGACACCGACGCTGTCGAGGAACTGCTCGACCGAGGTCTGGCTTTGGGCGCGCAGCGGGAAGGAGACGCTCATCCGTGGGGTTCGGGGCGAGGGCGACGCCGGTGACACGGACATGGTGAGCCCGGTGGCGCCGGCTGTTCGCCCTACAGCGTCGAGGAGAGCGGCTCCCGGCGTGTGGCTCTCGGTGACCGACAGTTGATTGGCGGCGCCGTCGTCACCGCGGAACCAGTCGATCCGGCCATCGGTGCCCTCGGCGATCACCCGGAGCCGTTCGGCGTCGTCGGCCATCTGCGCGGAGTCGAGGTGTGAGTTGCGCCTGATTGTCACGGGCTTGTCGGGCGTCACCCACAGCTCGACATTTTGGGTGTAGTTCGCGATCAGGCTGATCCGCACGTCGGCAATCCGGTCGGCGATCGCGATCAGCTCGGATCGCGTTGCGGTTGGCGCGTCGACCGCGACGTTGAAGGTGAAACCCTCGGCGTAGGTCTCGTCGTGGAAGACCCACGCGTCGGCGACCCCGGGCATTGACATCAGAGCGGTCTGAAGATCATTGGCCACCTGGGTCAGATTGGTAGGACCGCCGCAGCCCGGCACGACGGTGGCACCGATCAGCAGGGCCAGGGCCGAGCAGGTTCGTCCCAGTCGTTGCATTCGCAACCCGGACCTCCAACCTCTTGCCGCATGGATCCCAACACATGCGTGACCCGCCCACACGTGAGCCGCAATAAATCTACCCCCGCGACACATCCATCTGATGGCACCGTGCCGATTGGGAGGCTGGGATTGTGCTCAGAGCGGATCTAAACCCGTCTCGATGTCCAACCACGTGAGGTCGCACGCGGTCATGACCCATCGTCCGACGATCACCGCGACCAGAAGCTCGGCCCGCTGTTCGTCCTGCGCGCCTATCGCTTCCCCGCACAGGTGACGCAGATCGGCTGAGACACTGGTGATCCGGGGCGCGATTTCGGCGATCCGATGCGATTGCGCCAGTGAGGTACCCAATAACGCACACGCCAAGCGCGACTCGCCATGCGCAGGCGCGGTGAACCTCTCCAGTGGGTGCGCCGCTGTCGGGGTCATGACGGTGTCGTGGGCGCGATCCAGCGCCGCTCGAAAGAGCGGCGCCTTGCCAGGAAAGTAGTGGTGGACCGCGGGCCGGGTGATACCAACGAGATCCGCGACTTCCTGCAAGGTGGCGGCGTCGTACCCACGGTAGGCGAACACGCGCACTGCTGCGCAGATGATCATCTCGCGCCGTGCGTCGGTGTTCGAACCGCGCGGCCGGCCAGGAGTCCGTTTACTCGGTCGGGCCGGTGCGAGTCCCGCAGCCATTTCGCACCCTTCTCGTCCCGTCTTGTCACGCGAATTCGACGGCTTGGTGGCCAACGCTAGGCGGGGAACTTGTGAGTCAGATGGGTGCCGGATATCAATCCGATCAACGATCCCGCGGTGAACTCGGCCCCAACGGCGGGCATGCTGGAGCTCATGTGCCGAAACATCACCGAGTTGCGCGGCCTGGAACCGGCGGCCACCGCCGATGAGATCGCCGCAGCCGCCCGCCAGTACGTCCGCAAGGTCAGCGGGATCACCCGGCCCTCCGATGCCGTCGCCGAGGCGTTCGAGATCGCGGTCGCCGAGGTCGCGGCCACCACCGCACGCCTGTTGTCCGAGCTGCCCGCCCGGCGCCAGCCGCCGAAGACCATTCCGCCGCTGCGCCGGCCTGAGGTCATTGCCCGGCTTGGGGCGAATTGACCACCACGGCCCTCAAGGAGTGGAGCGCGGCGGTTCACGCCCTGCTCGACGGCCGGCAGACCGTACTGCTGCGCAAGGGCGGTATCCACGAGAAGCGGTTCGCCGTCGCTGCACAGGAGTTCCTGTTGTTCCCGACGGTCGCGCACAGCCACGCCGATCGGGTGCGTCCAGAGCATCGTGACCTGCTCGCCGTTTCCGCGGCCGACAGTGCAGAGGACCGCCTCGTGATCCGGGGTGCAGCGAAAGTCGTTGCCGCCGTGGCGGTATCGAACCCCGATGGGTTGTCTGGCATCGAAGATCTGCACATCTGGACCGCTGAGTCGGTGCGGGCCGACCGGCTGGACTTTCGGCCCCGCCACCTGCTCACCGTGCTGGTGGTGCAGGCCGCCCCGCTGGTCGCGCCGATCACGCTGACGCGCGATCCGCGGTACGGCGGCTGCACCAGTTGGGTGCAGTTACCGGCGACGGCCGAACTGGGGCAATCGGTGCACGACCCTGGAGCCTTGGCAGCGATCGCCGACCGGGTCAGCGCCGCCGTCGCGTGATGGCAGGCCGGTCGACGCCGGCAGGATCAGCGCGGACACCCCGCCGGCCCCGTGGTGCACGGTGTGCACCGCCGGAACCATCCGCTGCCCGGTGAGGACGGGCTCACCGGTACCGAGATTGCGGGCATACCGGGGATGCGATCCGCCGGCGATCAGCACCCGAACGTGGGTCCCGGCGCGGAAGCGGTGGGCGATGGCGTCGAGCTCGATGCGGATCGGGCCCTGCTCAGGCGCACTCAGCCGGCGGTAGCCGTCGCTGACATTGCGGGAGTGCCCGCGGGCATCTACCTCGCTGACGCGCACGAACAGGTCGACGTGGTCGATATCGGCCTCATGGGCCAGTTCGACGACCGGGTTGCCGAACACGTACAGGTCGGCGTCCAACGGGCCGCTGGTGAAGCTCAGCACGTCCGCGCGCCGGGCCAATGTGGAGTCGTCCTGGTAGCCGGCGTCTCGGGTCAACAGCCGGCCGCCCAGCGTCGGGGTCGGATCGGCGGGGTCGTAGCGAAAGGTGGACGGCGCGGCATTCGGCGGTGGCGCGGCCGCGGTCAGCCGGCCCGTCGGCTGCAGGTACAGCACGCCGTCGCCGGTGGCCGGTGGCCAATCCGGCAGATCGATCCAGCCGTGATGGGCGACGTAGACCCGCACCGGCCTGCGTCTGGCCTCGGTGGGAATGCCGGCCATGTGGGTGCCGAGCCAGTCCAGGGTCTGTGCGGCAGCGGTGCCGCCGGCCTTCTTGATCATGTCGCTGTGCGCCCACGGCCCGACTGTCAGCGCGACGTCGACACCACGGTCGCGCAGGTGGCGGTATTGCACGAGGGTTTGATCGAGGAACAGGTCTTGCCAGCCGCTGATCAGCAGCACCGGGACGTCGCAGCGGTCTAGTGCGGCCGTCATCCGCATGGTCTCCCAGAACGGGTCGTCGCCGCTCGGATGCTCGATCCACGACTCGTACCACGGTGAATGTGAGCCCAGCAGATCACGACCCGCCCGACCTAGCGGCAGCCCGAGCATGGCGCTTTCCAGTCGGCGCGCTGCGCGGTTCTGGAACGCCAGCCGCCGCGTTATCGCCTCGTCCCGGTGGGCTATCGAGTCCGACCAGCTCAGGAAGTCGTTCAGCGAGAACGAGCCGGTGCCCCACGACGAGGCGTGGAAGTCGTGCGGGCCGACGGTAACTACCGCGGCGGCCAGCTCGGGCGGCGGATCGGACAGCAAGGCCCACTGGGTGAAGCCCAGGTAGGACAGCCCGATGGTGGCGAACTTGCCGGTGAACCACGGCTGTTCGCGTAGCCACACCACCGTGTCGGCGGCATCGTCGGCCTCGTGGACCATCGGAACGAAGTCGCCGCCCGACCCGAATGTGCCGCGCACGCTCTGCAGCAGCACGTGATAGCCGCGCGCCGCGTAGAGCCGGGCGTAGATCAGTGAGAACGGGACGGAGCGGCCGTAGGGGCAGCGGACCAGGATGGTGCCGAGTGGGGCGTCGACGATGGGCGCGTAGTGGGTGGCGCGCAGGACGGCGCCGTCGCGCATCGGGATGCCCACGCCGCGGTGGACGGCGTAATCGGTGGTCGGTGCCGCTATCCGCAGGTAGCCCGAAAGAGTGCGGTCGATGAATCGCTGGGTCCGACGGTTGTGCACGCCACTCAGAACTTGTCGTACGGCGTGGTGGAGCGCAGCTGTACCGCGGCGGCCATGTCTGTCCCTCTCTGCGGTCAGCCCCGACCGCTGGCAGTCTAACCGGCCACACGCAAGTAGTCTGGCGTGTTGTGGCACCTACGCTTTGGGCGATCAGTGACCTGCACACGGGTCACGCCGGCAATAAGCCGGTCACCGAATCGCTCTACCCATCGTCGCCGGAGGACTGGCTGATCGTTGCCGGCGACGTCGCCGAGCGCACCGACGACATCCGCTGGTCGCTGGATCTGCTGCGTCGCCGTTTCGCCAAGGTGATCTGGGTGCCTGGCAACCACGAGCTGTGGACCACCGGTAAGGACCCGGCCCAGGTGTTCGGCCGCGCCCGCTACGACTACCTGGTCGACATGTGCGACGAGATGGGCATCGTCACCCCCGAGCATCCCTTCCCGCTGTGGACCGGGCAGGGCGGGCCGGCGACCATCGTGCCGATGTTCCTGCTCTACGACTACACGTTCCTGCCGGCCGGTGCGACCACCAAGGCCGAGGGTCTGGCGATCGCCAGGGAACGCAATATTGTGGCGACTGACGAGTTCCTGCTGTCCAGTGAGCCGTACGCCACCCGCGATGCGTGGTGCCGGGATCGGCTGTCGCACACCAGGGCCCGGCTCGAGGAACTCGACTGGATGACGCCGACGGTGCTGGTGAACCATTTTCCGTTGCGCCGTGAACCCTGCGATGTGCTGTTCTTCCCGGAGTTCTCGCTGTGGTGCGGGACGACTGCGACCGCCGACTGGCACACCCGCTACAACGCGCTCTGCTCGGTCTACGGGCACCTGCATATTCCCCGGACCACCTGGTATGACGGGGTGCGCTTCGAGGAGGTGTCCGTTGGCTATCCGCGAGAGTGGCGGCGCCGCAAGCCTTATCGGTGGTTGCGCCAGATCCTGCCGGACCCGCAGTACGCGCCGGGCTATCTCAACGATTTCGGCGGGCACTTTGTCATCACCCAAGAGATGAAAGAGCAGTCGGAGAAGTTGCGCGAGCGACTGCGCAGTCGACGCGAATGAGCGAGCTCATGGCCGCGGTGCTGCCGAAAATCGCCGACCTGGTCTACGCCGAGGCATTCGAGGATCCGCCGGGTCTGACTCCGCTGCCGGAGGAAGAGCCGCTGATCGCGAAATCGGTGGACAAGCGACGCAACGAGTTCATCACCGTCCGGCACTGCGCACGCCTGGCACTGCAGCAACTGGGTTTGCCGCCGGTGCCGATCCTCAAGGGCGAGACGGGCGAACCGTGCTGGCCCGACGGGGTGGTGGGCAGCCTCACCCACACGCAGGGATATCGCGGCGCGGTGGTCGGCCGCAGCGCGAGCGTCCGTTCGGTGGGCATCGACGCCGAGCCGCACGGCGTGTTGCCGGACGGGGTGCTGAACGCGATCAGCCTGCCCGCCGAGCGGTATGAGATCTCCGGCCTGCCCGGTGGGCTGCACTGGGACCGGATCCTGTTCTGCGCCAAGGAAGCAACCTACAAGGCGTGGTTCCCGCTGGCGCAGCGCTGGTTGGGTTTCGAAGACGCCCACATCACCTTCGATGTCGACGCGTCCGGGGTCGCCGGAACGTTCGTGTCGCGGATCCTGATCGACCCGGCCGCCCGTTTCGGCCCGCCGCTGAATGAGCTGGCTGGCCGCTGGTCGGTGGGCGCTGGGCTGGCGCTGACGGCGATTGTGCTGTGAGCGCGCCACCACTGCCGGGCATCGTCGTCGTGGACAAACCGGCGGGTATGACGAGCCATGATGTGGTCGGCCGCTGCCGGCGGATCTTCGGCACCCGCAAGGTCGGCCACGCGGGCACGCTGGATCCGATGGCTACCGGCGTATTGGTCGTCGGCATCGAGCGGGCTACCAAGATCCTCGGCCTGCTGACGGCCACGTCGAAGTCGTACGCGGCGACCATCCGGCTGGGTCGATCTACCTCCACCGAGGACGCTGAAGGCGAAGTGCTGCAGGATATTTCCGCTGAACAGGTGGCTGACGAGCAGATTCAGGCAGGGATCGCGAAGCTGCGCGGTGAGATCGCGCAGCGGCCGTCGTCGGTCAGCGCAGTCAAAATCGACGGCAAGCGGGCCTACCAGTTGGTGCGCGAAGGCCAGGATGTGCAGTTGGCCGCGCGCTCGGTTCGCATCGACCGATTCGATGTGTGCGCTATCCGGCGCGACGGGCCCTTCATCGATGTGGATGTCGAGGTGGACTGCTCGTCGGGCACCTATATCCGGGCGCTGGCGCGCGATCTCGGTGACGGACTCGGCGTCGGGGGGCACCTGACCGCATTGCGCCGTACCCGGGTCGGCGGCTACGGGCTCGACCATGCCCGGTCGTTGGACGAACTCGCCGAACATCCGCGACTCAGTTACTCCCTCGACGAGGCATGCCTGCTGGCGTTCTCGCGCCGCGACATCACCTGCGCTGAAGCCGAGGACGCCAGCCACGGCCGGCCCCTGACCGCGGCAGGGATCGACGGTCTCTATGCCGCGACCGATCCCGACGGACGGGTCATCGCGCTCCTGGAGGACAAGGGCGGCCGGACCAAATCCGTGGTGGTGATCCGCCCCGCGACTCTCGGCTCCTAGCCGACGACCCAGATCGCCTGGGCCGCAGGGCTGCCCAGTTCGACGGTGTTTGCTGCGCCATCGGATGACTCGACCGACACGGAGATCACACCGGCGAAGTCGCGCCGGGCGAGCACTCGAAGGCGGGAGTCCAGGCTGATGCCAACGGTGTCGAAATACCGCAGCATCTCGGGGTCGGCGTCGGAAATCCGTGCCACCGTGCCGAGTTCACCGTCGACACAGGCTGATAGCTGGCGGGCGGGGGGAGTGGGGACCAGCCCGTCGGCGGACGGGATGGGATCGCCATGGGGGTCGCGCGTCGGATGGCCAAGCTTGGCGTCGATGCGATCGAGCATCATGTCGCTGATCGCGTGCTCGAGGATCTCGGCCTCGTCGTGTACTTCGTCCCAGCTGTAGCCGAGTTCGCGCATCAGGAAGGTCTCCAGCAGGCGGTGCCGGCGGACCACCGCAAGCGCGGCGTGGCGGCCCCGTTCGGTCAGCGTCACCGCGCCGTACTTCTCGTGGTCCACTAGGCCCTGATCGGCGAGCCTGCGGATTGATTCCGAGGCGGTGCTGGCCGATACCCCGATGCGCTCGGCCAGCAGCTTGGTGCTCACCTTCTCCTGCGACCACTCCTGGGCGCTCCAGATGGTTTTGAGGTAGTCCTGGGCGACCGTCGTCAGGTCGTGGACCCCTTGGTTGGGGCTGCCGTCAGGACTCACATCCAAAAGTTTAGGCATTCATCACCTGATCTGGAGATCTAGCGTGTCTCGCCGCGCCAGCGCGCCGTAGGCTTGCCGACGTGGAGCGGTGGCGCGGACAGGACGAGATCCCCTCGGACTGGGGCCGATGTGTGGTGACCATCGGCGTATTCGACGGTGTGCATCGAGGGCACGCCGAACTGATCGCTCGCGCCGTGAAGGCGGGCCGGACGCGTGGTGTGCCGGTGGTGCTGATGACGTTCGACCCACATCCGATGGAAGTGGTGTTCCCGGGGAGCCACCCGGCGCAGCTGACGACGCTGGCTCGGCGTGCTGAACTGGCCGAGGAGCTGGGTATCGACGTCTTTCTGGTCGTGCCCTTCACCACCGATTTCATGAAGCTCACGCCGGACCGCTACATCCACGAACTGCTGGTGGAGCGGCTGCACGTGGTTGAGGTGATCGTCGGCGACAACTTCACCTTCGGCAAAAAGGCGGCCGGCAACGTCGGCACGCTGCGGAAGGCCGGTGACCGGTTCGGCTTCGCCGTCGAGAGCATGTCGCTGGTCGCCGAACACCATCAGAGCGAGACGGTCACCTTCTCGTCGACTTACATCCGCTCCTGTGTCGATGCCGGGGACGTGGTGACCGCGGCCGAGGCGCTGGGTCGGCCGCACCGTGTCGAAGGCGTCGTGGTGCGGGGCGACGGACGTGGACGAGGGCTGGGCTTCCCGACCGCCAACGTCGCTCCGCCGATGTACTCCGCGATCCCGGCCGACGGCGTCTACGCCGCGTGGTTCACCGTGCTGGGCCACGGGCCGGTTACCGGCTCGGTGGTCCCGGGGGAGCGGTATCAGGCTGCGGTCTCGGTCGGCACCAATCCGACGTTCTCCGGGCGCACTCGCACGGTGGAGGCTTTCGTCCTGGACACCGCCGCCGACCTCTATGGCCAACACGTCGCGGTGGACTTCGTCGCCCGGCTGCGCGGCCAGCTCAGATTCGATTCGGTGCACGACCTGGTCGAGGCGATGGGCAAGGACACCGAGAAGGCCCGCGCGATCCTGTCCGCGCAGGACTGAGGCGAGAGTCAGGACGCGATCAGGTCGTCGATCTGGTTGATCGCCGACGTGGAGCCCTCCACCACACCCATGTCCAGCACCTGCTGAAGGCCTTCGGCGGTGGCGAACTTGGCGACGTAAACCGCGCGGGTGCCGCCGCCCAGCTCGGTGAAGGTGTAGGTGTTCTCCGAGACCGGCATGTCGGGGTTCGGGTTCAAATCGGCGTCGGCGAAGCCGTCGAGGAAGGCAAAGCTCGTCGGCTCGTCGACGGCCGTGATGTCCCAATATCCGGCGTGCTTGTCGCCCTCGGGGCCGGTCATGAAATACGTGGTGCGACTCCCGGGCGTGAGGCTGTGATCGACCACGGTGGCCGGGTACGTCGGCGGTCCCCACACCTTCTCCAGTTGCCGCGGGTCGGCGTAGATCTGCCAGATGCGCTGCACCGGAGCGGCGAACTCGGCGGTGATGGTCAGGGTCAGGTTCTCGATGTCGTGCGCGACGTCGGTCACGGGCATTGTTCAGTACTCCTTAGATTTCCGACTTCTTCTCGGTTGCGATGAGTGCGTCGATACGGGCGATGCGACTCCGCCAAAGGAGTTCCAGCTCGCTGAGCATGGCGGCCACCGACCGCACGGCCGTCACCTCGCCGCAGGCCAACTGCTCGCGACCATTGCGTCGCTTGGTGATCAGGCCGGCTTTTTCCAGCACGGCCACATGCTTCTGCACGGCGGCGAAGCTCATGTCGTAGTTGGTCGCCAGGGCGGAAACCGAGTGCTCGCCGGTCAGTGCCCGGCGCATGATGTCGCGCCTGGTCCGGTCGGCGAGCGCATGGAACAGGGCGTCCGTTCGATCCTCCTGGTCTACGGTCACCGATTCAACATACAACCATTCGGTTGTATGTTGTCAAGGGGTTGACCTGTCGCGATTTCGATTCACGGCCTACCCGCTGCTAAAGTGGCCACCCTGGCGTGCGCTGCAGTCCGCGGTGGCCACGTGCGTGATTTTGTACGCGGTACCGATGTGATGGAGATGTTTTCGTGGCGCTGACCGCCGAGCAGAAAAAAGAAATCCTGGGCCAGTACGGTCTGCACGAGACCGACACCGGTTCTCCCGAGGCGCAGGTGGCGATGCTGACCAAGCGCATCTCCGACCTCACCGAGCACCTCAAGCAGCATAAGCACGATCACCACTCGCGGCGTGGGTTGCTGTTGCTGGTCGGCCGTCGCCGCCGGCTGCTCAAGTACGTCGCTGACCTCGATGTCGCGCGCTACCGCTCGCTGATCGAGCGGCTGGGTCTGCGCCGCTGAGCGGCCCAACCCGCCGTGTAACATAGGGGCCGTTGTGAGCCGTTTTCCGGCTCGAACATCGGGTGCGGTTCATGCATATCCGCGTGTCCCGTTCCTGCGTGTCATAGCGAAGCTTCCCTGCGCGGGCGGTCTTCGGTAGTGGCTGCCGGGCCCCAAAGAACTGGGGAGAGCCCGGCCGCTTCGATCGACGGCCGTAGCCGCATCCAGGCCCAAGCCTCGTAGTGCTCAGGGCTACCTGAGTTCACCTGTGACGACGCGAAACAGTTGAACAGTGAACTCAGAAAGGCTGAACGGGCATCTATGTCTGTAGCTGAAATCGACGAAGGCGTCTTCGAATCGACCGCCGTCATTGACAACGGGAGCTTCGGCACCCGCACCATCCGTTTCGAGACCGGCCGGCTCGCCCAGCAAGCCGCTGGAGCCGTCGTCGCCTACCTCGACGACGAGACCATGCTGCTGAGCGCGACGACCGCCAGCAAGTCCCCCAAAGATCATTTCGACTTCTTCCCGTTGACCATCGACGTCGAGGAGCGGATGTACGCCGCCGGGCGCATCCCCGGATCGTTCTTCCGCAGGGAAGGCCGTCCCTCCACGGATGCGATCCTGACCTGTCGTCTGATCGACCGTCCGCTGCGCCCGACCTTCATCTCGGGTCTGCGCAACGAGATCCAGGTCGTTGTGACGATCCTGAGCCTGGATCCCAAGGATCTGTACGACGTGCTGGCGATCAACGCCGCGTCGGCCTCCACCCAGATTTCCGGTCTGCCGTTCTCCGGCCCGGTCGGCGGCGTGCGCGTCGCCCTGATCGATGGCCAGTGGGTTGCCTTCCCGACCGTCGAGCAGCTTGAGCGCGCGGTGTTCGACATGGTCGTCGCGGGTCGTAAGGCCGGTGACGACGTTGCGATCATGATGGTCGAGGCCGAGGCCACCGACAATGTCATCGAGCTCATCGCCGGCGGTGCCGGTGCACCGACCGAGGCCGTGGTGGCCGAGGGACTCGAGGCGGCCAAGCCGTTCATCGCCGCGCTGTGCGATGCGCAGAAGGCATTGGCGGACAAGGCGGCCAAGCCGGTCGCCGACTACCCGCTGTTCCCCGATTACCAGGACGACGTGTATGCGGCCGTCGCTCACACGGCCGGCGATTCGCTGGCGCAGGCGCTCACCATCGCCGGTAAGCACGAGCGCGACGAGCGCACCGATGAGATCAAGAACGAGGTCCTCGGAGAGCTCGGCGAGACGTTCGCCGGGCGCGAGAAGGAGATCGGCGCAGCCTACCGCTCGCTGACCAAGAAGCTTGTGCGCCAGCGCATCCTGACCGATCACTTCCGCATCGACGGCCGCGGCGTCACCGACATCCGTGCCCTCTCGGCCGAGGTCGCGATCATCCCGCGGGCACACGGCAGCGCACTGTTCGAGCGGGGCGAAACCCAGATCATGGGTGTCACCACGTTGGACATGGTCAAGATGGCCCAGCAGATCGACTCGCTGGGACCGGAAACCTCCAAGCGCTACATGCACCACTACAACTTCCCGCCGTATTCGACCGGTGAAACCGGTCGCGTCGGCTCGCCCAAGCGCCGCGAGATCGGCCACGGTGCACTCGCCGAGCGTGCGCTGATGCCGGTGCTGCCGAGTGTCGAGGAATTCCCGTACGCGATCCGTCAGGTGTCGGAAGCGTTGAGCTCCAACGGTTCCACCTCGATGGGCTCGGTGTGCGCGTCCACCCTGTCGCTGCTGAACGCCGGTGTGCCGCTGAAGGCCCCGGTCGCCGGTATCGCGATGGGCCTGGTGTCCGACGATGTCGATGGCGAGCGTCGCTTCGTCACGCTGACCGATATCCTCGGCGCCGAGGATGCCTTCGGCGACATGGACTTCAAGTGCGCCGGCACCAAGGAATTCGTCACCGCACTCCAGCTGGACACCAAGCTGGACGGGATTCCCTCCCAGGTCCTGGCAGGCGCTCTTGCTCAAGCCAAGGATGCGCGCCTGACCATCCTCGAGGTGATGGCCGAAGCCATCGACGCTCCGGACGAGATGAGCCCGTACGCCCCGCGCGTCACCGCCATCAAGATCCCGATCGACAAGATCGGCGAGGTCATCGGGCCCAAGGGCAAGATGATCAATGCGATCACGGAGGAGACCGGCGCATCGATCTCGATCGAGGACGACGGCACGGTGTTCGTCGGTGCCACCGACGGCCCGTCGGCTCAGGCGGCGATCGACCGGATCAACGCGATCGCCAACCCGCAGCTGCCCAAGGTCGGCGAGCGGTTCCTCGGAACAGTGGTGAAAACCACTGACTTTGGAGCTTTCGTTTCCCTATTGCCCGGTCGTGACGGCCTGGTGCACATCTCGAAGCTGGGCCGCGGCAAGCGGATCAACAAGGTCGAGGATGTCGTGAAGGTCGGCGACAAGCTCCGGGTGGAGATCGCAGACATCGACAACCGCGGCAAGATCTCGCTGGTGCTGGTGGACGAAGATGGGGCAGGCGCGTCCGAAGAAGCACCGGCTCCTGTTGATGCCGATGCCGCGACCGCCGACGCCTAAGTCCGGCGGCCAGGAGCGCAGCGACTCGGGGTTGGGTTCTGCACTTCGCCGCGGCCGGCGCCTCGACACTGAGGCGCCGGTTGCGGTGCGGCGCACCGTACTTCCCGGCGGCCTGCGCGTCGTTACCGAGTTCGTGCCGTCGGTACGCTCGGCCTCGGTCGGTGTCTGGGTCGATGTCGGTTCGCGCGACGAAGGTCCGACAGTCGCCGGCGCCGCGCACTTCCTGGAACACCTGCTGTTCAAGGCGACTCCGACCCGTACGGCTGTGGAGATCGCGCAGTCGGTCGATGCCGTCGGTGGTGAGCTGAACGCGTTCACCGCCAAGGAACACACCTGCTACTACGCCCACGTTTTGGACGACGACCTGGAGTTGGCCGTCGATCTGGTCGCCGACGTGGTGCTGAACGGTGTGTGCGCGTCGCGCGATGTTGAGCTCGAGCGTGACGTCGTCCTCGAAGAGATCGCGATGCGCGACGACGACCCCGAAGATGCGCTCGGAGACGTCTTTCTGACAGCCATGTTCGGCGACCACCCCGTCGGACGGCCGGTGATCGGCAGCGTCGACTCGGTGTCCGGGATGACCCGCTCGCAGCTGCATTCCTTCCACGTCCGCCGCTATACCCCGGAGCGGATGGTGGTGGCGGTGGCCGGCAACATCGACCACAACGAAGTGCTTCGGCTGGTGCGCAAGCACTTCGCCGGCCGCCTGGTGAAGGGCCGCACGCCGCAGCCGCCGCGCAAAGGTACCGGCCGGCTGGCCGGCCAGCCCAGTCTGGCGCTGATCAACCGGGACGCCGAGCAAACCCACCTATCGCTGGGCGTGCGGGTGCCTGGTCGGCACTGGCCGCATCGTTGGGCCCTGTCAGTGCTCAACACCGCATTGGGCGGTGGCCTGAGTTCGCGCCTTTTCCAACAGATTCGGGAAAGCCGAGGCCTGGCCTACTCGGTGTTCTCGTCGGTTGACACGTTCTCCGACACCGGGGCATTGTCGGTGTATGCGGCCTGCCTGCCGGAGCGCTTCGACGAGGTGGTGCGGTTGACCACCCAAGTTCTCGACGATGTCGCGCGCGACGGCATCACCGAATCGGAATGCCGGATCGCCAAGGGATCGATCCGCGGCGGTTTGGTGCTCGGACTGGAGGATTCCGCGTCGCGGATGCATCGGCTGGGCCGCAGCGAGCTCAACTACGGCGAATACCGCAGCATCTCCACCACACTGCAGCGCATCGACGATGTGACCCTGGACGAGGTCAACGCCATCGCCCGTCAGGTGCTGACCAAGCCCTTCGGTGCCGCCATCCTCGGTCCGTACAAGTCAAAACGCGCACTGCCACAGCCACTTCGGACAATCAGGAGCTAGCCGTGAGGATCAGCCTGCAGGATTTGGCCGTACCTATTCTGGGTGCACCAATGGCAGGCGGTCCGAGTACGCCCGCCCTCGCGGCGGCGGTGTCGAACGCCGGCGGTCTGGGATTTGTGGCGGCCGGCTATCTGAGTGCGGATCAATTCGCCGATGCGATCGTCGGTGCCCGGTCGTTGACCTCGGCGCCGATCGGTGTGAATATCTTTGTGCCACAGCCGTCTGCGGCAACCCCCGGCGAGCTCGACCGCTACCGCGACCTGCTGGCCCCGCTGGCCGAACACTATGGCGCCGAGGTCGGGCACCCCAAGCCCGACGACGACGCGTGGCAGGCCAAACTCGATGTGGTCGCCGATATTGCGCCCGAGGTGGCATCGTTCACCTTCGGGTGCCCGGCCGCGGAAGTTCTTGGCCGCCTGCGTGACCGCGGCGTGCTGACTGCAGTGACCGTGACGAACCTGGACGAAGCGGCGGTTGCGGTGGCCTCCGGTGTGGACGCTCTGGTGGTGCAGGGGCCCGAAGCCGGCGGGCACCGCGGCACATTCGATCCCGTCGCTCGGCCCGGTGACGAACCTCTTGACGGGTTGCTGGCCGCTATTCTCGCGGCCTATGACCTGCCGGTGATTGCGGCGGGTGGGCTGGCCGGCGGGGCGGATGTGCGACGGGTGCTGGACGGGGGAGCCGTCGCGGCGCAGGCCGGCACCGCGTTCCTGCTGTGCGACGAGGCAGGCACCAACGGCACCCACCGGGCAGCGCTGACCGACGAGAATTTCACCGAAACCGTGGTGACGCGGGCATTTTCGGGTCGCTACGCGCGGGGCCTGGCCAACGGGTTCACCGCGCGCTATGACGATGTGGCGCCGCTGGGGTATCCGGAGGTCAATCAGATGACCGGTCCGCTGCGCCGGGCCGCGGTCGCCGCCGGTGACCCGAACGGAACCAATCTGTGGGCGGGCACATCGTGGCGTCGCACAAGCCGGGGCAGCGCAGCCGACATCGTGGCGGCATTGGCTGCGGACGCTGGATGAGCCTGTCCCGCCGACGCGTTCTGTTCACCGGCACCGCGCTGACCGTCCTCGCGGCCTGCGGCACCAAGCCCTCACCAACCCATCCGACACTCAGCGACCCGGCCGAACCGTTGCCGCCCGTCGAGCAGCGCATCGCCGATCTGGAGAAGCGGCACAACGCATTCGTGGGGCTGTACGGCCAGAACCTGGCCTCGACGGTCTCGTTGGCGCACCGCGACGGCGACCCCTTCGCGATGTGCTCTACGTTCAAGGCCTACCTGTCGGCCCGAGTACTGCAGAAGGCTCAGGTGGGGGAGCTGCGGCTCACCGACACCGTCGCGGTCGATCCCGACCTGTTGCGGCCCAATTCCCCGCGCACTGAGCCGAATGTCGGCAAGCCGATGGCACTTTCGGATCTGTGTGCCGCCGCCCTGCAGGTCAGCGACAACACCGCGGCCAACCTCCTGCTGCGGGTCATCGGCGGACCGCCGGCCATCACCGCGTTCGCCCGGTCCATCGGAGACGAGCGCACCCGGCTGGATCGCTGGGAAACCGAACTGAATTCGGCCCTCCCGGGCGATCCGCGTGACACCAGTACGCCACGGGCACTGGGCGGCGGCACCCTGACCGTGCTCACCGGCTCGGTGCTTGACGAGCCGCATCGCAAGCAGCTCGAGGACTGGATGCGCGCCAACACCACGTCGAGCATGAGGGCGGGCCTGCCGACGGGCTGGACCACCGCGGACAAGACCGGATCCGGCGGCTTCGCCAGCACCAACGATGTCGGCATCGCGTTCGGACCCAACGGCGAACGCGTGCTTCTGGCGATCATGACCCGCACCCGATCCACGGACGCGAACGCGCCGGCCCTGCGTGACCTGATCGCGGAAGTGACCACGGTGGCATTGCCGGCGCTGCTCGGCCAGGGTTAGACGGTACGAGGATGCAACCGACCGATGCGTGCCCCTGCGGGTCTGGCGAGCTGCTTGGCCGGTGCTGTCTGGTGCTACACCGGGGCGAGCGCCAGGCCGGCACTGCCGAACAGCTGATGCGAGCCCGGTACAGCGCCTTTGCGCTCGGCGATCTCGACTACATCTGGCGGACTTGGCATCCGCGTACCCGGCCTGCCGAATTGACGCCGGATGGCGGGCTGACCTGGACCGGTCTGCAGATCGTCGACACCGTCGACGGCCGCTGCGAGGACCAGACCGGCGAGGTCGAGTTCCGTGCGCACTATCGGGAAGGGCCGCGACGTGGGACGCTGCATGAGCGGTCCCGGTTCGCTGTGCGAGCCCGACGCTGGTTTTACGTTGACGGCGAGCTATTCGACTGACCACCGCGATGAGTTTCCGTTCCCGCGAGAGTCAGTCTCGGGGACGACATCAGCCGAAAGGATTCATCGTGAGTGAGTACGCTGCCCCGATTGGGGCGCCCATCTGGTTCGACGTGATGAGCAGTGATCCCGCGCGCGCCGCGGAGTTCTATAACGAGATCTTCGGCTGGGAGGTCGAGGCACCGCCGCAGGCGGAGTTCGGGGGTTACCAGAACTTCACCCGCAACGGTAAGCGGGTCGCCGGGCTGGTTCCGCACATGGCCGAAGCCGGTCCGGCGAATATCTGGTCGGTGTACCTGCACTCCGGCGACGGCGAGGCCACCGTCGCGGCGGCGCAGGCCGCGGGCGCGACGGTGATGGTGCCACCGATGGCGGTGGGTGATCTGGGCTCGATGATGGTGGTCGTCGACCCGGCCGGCGCCGTTATTGGATTCTGGCAACCCGGCACCCACGCCGGATTCACCGAGTGGGGTGAGCACGGCACGCCGTACTGGTTCGAATGTCAGAGCAAGGACTACGACGCGTCACTGGCGTTTTACCGGGCCGTTCTCGGCGCCCGTATCGACGAGATCGGAACGGGCGGCGCCCCTGGTGCCGTCGGGCCCGAGCGGTACGGGCAGGTTTTCGTCGGGGAGAGCGCCTATTCGGGAATCATGGATGCCGCCAAGCTTTTCCCCGCCGAGGTGCCGTCGTTCTGGCAGGTGTACGTCACCGTCGACGATGTGGCCGCGACGGTGAAGCAGAGCGAGGCCCTGGGCGCTGAGATCCTGATGCCCGGCGAGGAGACCCCTTACGGCACCCTGGCGGCGATCAGGGATCCGCTGGGCGCGCTGATCTGCCTCGGGCACCCGCCGGCCGGTATGACGAGGCCCTGACACCAACGAACCGGGACGCTCATTGAGCTATCCCGGTCCGCTGTGTGCGGGTGAGCCGGTGGCTCACCTAGGTTTTCAGGACAGCAGGCCGGCCGGATCGGTGTAGGGCAGACCGAGGTCGTGGGCGACCTCTTGGTTGAGCAGCTGGCCCTGATGGGTCGACAGCCCCTTAGCCAGCGCCGGATCGGACAGGCAGGCGTCCTGCCAGCCCTTGTCGGCGAGCCTGACCACGTAGGGCATGGTGGCGTTGGTCAGTGCGTACGTCGAGGTCCGCGGGACCGCGCCCGGCATGTTGGCCACGCAGTAGAACACCGCGTCATGCACGTTGAACGTCGGGTCGTCGTGGGTGGTGGGCTTGGAATCCTCGAAGCAACCGCCCTGGTCGATGGCGATGTCCACCAGGACCGCACCCGGCTTCATCTGTGCCACAGTCGCATTGGTGACCAACTTGGGGGCCTTGGCGCCGGGCACCAGGACGGCGCCGATGACCAGGTCCGCCTGCTTGACGGCGTCCTCCAGATCGAGCTGTGAGGAGTAGCGGGTCTCGATCGCGCCGCCGTACTCGGCGTCGATCTTGCGCAGGATATTGATGTTGAGGTCGAACACGGTGACGTGTGCGCCCATACCCCAGGCGACGGCGGCCGCGTTGTCGCCGGCCATGCCGCCGCCGATCACCACGACCTTGGCCGGGGCGACGCCGGGAACACCGCCCATGAGAACGCCGCGACCACCCTGGGTGCGCATCAGGTGGTAGGCGCCGACCTGGGCGGAGAGCCGACCGGCGACCTCACTCATCGGGGCCAGGAGGGGAAGCGCGACAGATCCGTCCGGGCTGGAGGTCTGGACGGTCTCGTAGGCGATCGAGGTGGTGCCCGACGCCAGCAGGGCATCGGTGCAGGGGCGTGATGCGGCCAGGTGCAGATAGGTGAAAAGGGTCTGGCCCTTACGCATGCGCGAGTATTCGGGTTCGATGGGCTCCTTGACCTTCAGCAGCAGGTCGGCCTCGGCCCACACCTGGTCGGCGCCGTTGACCAGCTGCGCTCCGGCGGCCTTGAAGTCGGCGTCCTGGATGGCCGATCCTTCGCCGGCGCCGGCCTGAACCAGCACCTCGTGGCCGCGGCGGACGAGCTCGGAGACGCCGGCCGGGGTGATGGCGACGCGGTATTCGTTGTTCTTGATCTCGGTCGGGATGCCGACGCGCATGATCGCTCCTTGTTCTGGGATTGGCTAAGGAGAATTGTGAAGAAGTTTCGACGTGAAGGCAATCAAGACGACGAAGATTCGCTAAGATCCCACAATGTCTGAAGAATCGACGAAAATCTCTGTTCGTGCGGGCGGTGCGCCGAATGATGTTCGGACCGCCGAGTTCGACGAGGTCGACCGGCGGATTCTGGCGGCTTTGCACGCCGACGCGCGCATCTCCAACAGTGCGCTGGCGGACATCGTCGGCATCGCACCGTCCACCTGCCACGGACGGGTGCGCCGCCTGCAGGACGTTGGTGTGATCCGGGGTTTCTACACCGACATCGACCCCGCCGCGATCGGGTTGTCGCTGCAGGCGATGATCTCGGTGAGTCTGCAAGCCAACGCTCGCGGCCGGATCCGCAACTTCATCCAGCAGATCCGGTGCAAGCCACAGGTGATGGACGTCTACTTCCTGGCCGGCGCCGACGACTTCATCATCCACGTGGCTGCCCGCGACACCGACGATCTGCGATCGTTCGTAGTGGAGAACCTCAACGCGGACGGCGACGTGGCCGGCACGCAGACGTCGCTGATCTTCGAGCACCTGCGGGGTGCAGCGCCGCTCTAGGTGGTATCGCGAACTGCGGCCCGAAAAGGCGGCCCGTCGATGTGGTGGTCGAAGACTCGGGTTAGGCCGCGCCTGCGTCGTCGGATGGTGGGTCGCTGTCGTTGGCTAACAGTCTTTCGGGGTGGTGGTAGTCGTTGATGCCGCCTTTGAGCATGGGTAGTCCGGGTGGTGGGATCCACTCGGTTTGACCGTTGGGCAGTATTCGGGTGTCCCAGCCGCCGGTTTCGACGAGCTCGTTGTCGGGGTTGCAGGCCAGGGTGAGGTCGTTGATGTCGGTGGTGCCGCCGTTCTTCCAGTCTTGGGCGGCGTGATGGACCACGCTGTGATAGCCGGGGGCATCACAGCCCGGTCGAGTACACCCACGATCCCTGGCGTGCAGGATGATTCGTTGATCGGCGGTGGCGATGCGTTTGGTGCGGCCCAGCCACAACGCGCGCCCGTTGACCCCGTCGAAGAGGGCGAGGTAGTGGTAGGCGTGGGTGGCCATCCGAATCAGGTCAGGGATCGGGAGCAGGGTGCCGCCGGCGGTGACGGCGTGGCCGGTCTTGGCGTGCAGGTCTTGCAGGGTGGCGGTCGCGATCACGGTGACCGGTAACCCGTTGTGCTGACCGAGTTTCGGATCTCCCAACCGGGCGCGGACGAGTGCTGTGAGGGCATCGTGTTGGCGCTGGGCGTGACTGCGCGAATCCCGCACGGCAGCCCCGTCGGTGGGTGCACCGAACACGGTGGGGTTCTCGTCGTCGGGGTTGCACATCCCTGGGGCGGCGAATTTCGCGAACCAGGGTTCCATCTCGGCCTGCAACTCCGGGTCAGCGACCAGCTTGCCCTCCCGCATGCCGTCAGCGCGGCGCCGACCCCAGGTGAAGCCGCGCTGTCGTGCACGGTCTCTGTCGGAGAATATTCCGTCGGGGTTGAGCACCAGACTCAACTGGGTGGCCACCTTGGCCAACTGATCGGGGCGCAGGTTCACCGCATGCTCGGCCAACGACTTCTCGGCCAGTTCCACCTCAACCGGCGGCACATGGCTGGGCAACGCATGGACGAACTTCTGAATTACCTCGAGGTGTTCGCCATCGAGTTGCCCGGCCTGCCAGGCCTTCGCCGTCTCGGGCAGCACCGGCGGCAACAACTCACCGGTCAACGCCGTCCGCGGCGCCAACTGCTCGGCATCGCGGATCCGGCGTCGCGCCTCGGTCGGGCTGATCGGCAACACATCAGCCAACGCGATCCGCAGCGGCGGGCAGCCCTCGAACCGCTCCAACCGAGCCACCCCGGCATGAGACACCGCCCTCAGACGACGCTGGACCGTTTCCACCCGCTCCAAGACCGCAAACCGCTCCGGCGCAGGCACAATCTGGAAATCGACCGCGGCCAGCTCCCCGACAACCTCGTCGAGCGCATCCAGCAGACCAACGATCGAACCCATGCTCGAGACGCTACGCCGCGGCACCGACAAAAAATGATCTGAGTTGTCGGGCCAGCATGGTCACCTGCTGTTGCGGGCTGGAACGAAGACTGTCGAGCTTGGCGGAGGGAATGCAGATGAGCCACCCTAGTCCCAACATTGGGAAGAAATGCTGCACAACTACTTTGGCTCGGAGTCGATTCGATCGTACGACAGCCGCCCGGGGAGTGAATTGGGGACCGACCGCTGATTCTCCTGGCGCCCAACGTAACACCGTGGCGGTAAATCGTCGCGTGGCGTTACGGTCGCGAGCCGAGGAACCGGCCGACGATTTCGCCCGGCGCCGATCGACACCCACGTCAGCCGCGATGGATCTGGCGGATTGGCGGAATCGGTGGCAAACCGGCACACGTCGGAGCCCGGAAGCGCGACATAGTCGACCGTGCGCTGTGTTTGCCGCGCTGAGTTGGGGTGACTAGTGCGGCGCCGCCCGATCGCCTAGCTTTTTCTCCACGCGGCAAAGGGAGGTGGGCGAGTGGGTTTGTCGCTCGCGGATATCGAGAGGTGGGAACCGTCGTCGATCAATGCGGTCGCGAGTGCGGCTGACGGGCAGGGCAGGGCCACCCGGATGACCGCCGACCAGCTGGGGGCGATCGTCGACGGCATTCGATGGGACGGCAACGCCGCCGATGCGGCGCGTGCCGCGATGTGGGAGACCCGGCAAGAGCTGTATCGCCACGCCGACAGCTACCAGACGGTCGCCCAAGCGGCAACGCGAGCAGCCCCGCACGTGGCCGCCATCAAGCAGGAGTTGCACGAGATCCAGGACGAGGCGGCGGCCTGGGGCATTACGATCGACACCGTCTCCGGCTCCGTCACGTGGCACATCTTCGCCGCGCAGTCACTCGCCGAGCAGGTGATGGTGGAAGCGGCGGCCAAGGACATCGCGGCCCGGCTGGTACGCCTGAAACAGCGCGCCGACGACATCGATACCGAACTTGCCGACGCCATCAACGACGCCGACCTTCAGGCTCTGGGTATTGGACCGGATTTCCCGCAGTCGCCGGGCTTTGGGGCGCGCGCTCACCGCCGTGACAACGAAATCGCCGCCTTCCGTGAGGTTTTCGGCCGTGATCCGGCTACCGCGGCTGACTGGGACACGGCTGCGGCGCTTGACCCGCACAGTTATGACACCAAGAATGCAGGGGTGCCGCCGCATGTCGTGATTGGACGAATACGGCCCGTGCCCGGCCAGGGCGTCGTGCGCGGCAATCTGTTCATCCCGGGCGATACGGCCTGGACGCCGTCGGGCGACAACCTCGGCGACGGAAGAGGTTTCGACCCGGCGGCCCGACCCGAAGAATCTCGCGTGTCCTTATCTGTGGACTACGAGAACGGACTCGTCGTGGCCCGGCAGAACCCTTCGGTGATGAACGGTCAGGCGAAGACTGGAACACCGGATGTGCGTGTGAGTCAGAACCCCAATGGCTCGGTGCTGATCGACTACCGCGCTGCCGATCCGTTCTCGCCAGGCGGCGAAGAACTCGCGAAATCCAGTCCATGGAATGTCAACGGCCGACTCGTGATCAAACCGACGGATGCCGGACCGATCGTGGGTGGCCTCGTTTCCGACTTCCCGGCGATCGAGCTCTACAACGACCGTGCAGGCGTGACAACTCCCGTCGCCGGGATCATCCCACGCAACATCGGACCGGAAGGACCGCTCGTCGGGCTGCCGTTCACTCAGAAAATCGGGTCTGGGCTGATGGGTGAATTCCCAGACGACCCATTAGCCCGTTTCGTGCCCGCGCCCGGCGCCCCGCCGATCGCCACGATGTACCCGTCGGTCGAACTGGGGCCGATCGACGAACACGTCCGAGTACCCGTCGGAAAGTGAACCCGAGGATGGTGGCGATGCACGACGAAGAATATGGAATCCGAAACAGGCTGGCCGTTTTCTGGGGCGCTGCATCCGGCGGCTTCTTTTCCGGGATGCTGTTCGTGGTGTCGATGGCGTACGGAAGTGGCAGCCCCGACCATTCGCTCGTCCCGCCAGTCGGCCTGTTCATCGTCATCTTTATGACGGGCCTGATGGTTCTCGGCGGGGCGTGGCTGCTGGTCGTGTCGCGGACGCCAGGACGTACGTTTGGCGTCACGGTGATCATCTGCGCGCTGTCCCCATGGATTGTGTTCGGGACGATCGCAATTCAATCCTGGCTGTGGCGGCTGTGATGTCCTGGGAACCCGAACACTGCCGAGATCCCGGAGTGCCGCGGGCGTCGTCGGCGCCGCTTGCGCCACTGCTCATCGGATTTGTCCTCGGGTTGGTGGCGATGACGGCCACGCCGTACGTCTACTACTGGATGGTCATGCCGCTGTTACCGCTTGTTCTCGCCGGCGCGTTCGCCCTGCTCTCGGTTGCCCTCACCCCACTCCGGTATGTTGCCGAGGGCTTGTTTGCGGCCGTGCTGTTCGGTGGTGTGTTCGTGATTATCGCCTTTGCCGGTCTATCCGCATCGGGATGAGCGCGTCTCGCTAGGCTGCACCTATGCGAGTTGCGGTCCTGGGTGCCAGAGGCAAAGTCGGAACCACCATGTGCGAGGCGGTGCGCGCCGCTGGCGACCTCACACTGAGCGCCGAAATCGACGCCGGTGACGCATTGTCGTTGTTGACCGACAGCAACACCGACGTGGTCATCGACTTCACCCACCCCGATGTGGTGATGGACAACCTGAAGTTCCTCATCGACAACGGAATCCACGCCGTCGTCGGCACCACCGGATTCACCGACGAGCGCATCGACATGGTTCGTTCCTGGCTGGCCGACAAACCCGGATCCGCTGTACTCATCGCCCCCAACTTCGCGATCGGCGCGGTGCTGTCAATGCACTTCGCGCAGAAGGCGGCGCCCTACTTCGAATCGGTGGAAGTCATCGAACTACACCACCCGCACAAGGCTGACGCCCCGTCGGGCACCGCAACGCGCACCGCCCGGCTGATCGCCGAGGCGCGAAAAGACCTGCCGCCCAACCCCGATGCCACCAGCACCGGACTGGACGGGGCGCGTGGCGCCGACGTCGACGGCGTTCCGGTCCACTCCATTCGGCTGACCGGCCTGGTCGCCCACCAGGAGGTGCTCTTCGGCACCCTGGGCGAGACACTGACCATCCGGCACGACAGCCTGGACCGCACGTCATTCGTTCCCGGCGTCCTGCTCGCCGTCCGCCAGGTCGGGACCCGGCCCGGGCTCACCATCGGAATCGAACCGCTGCTCGACCTGTGAATCCCGCGCTGCGCATCCAGCTGCTGATCGGCCTCATGTGTGCGGCCCTGGTGGTGTACTTCGTGCTGCTGGGTCGCACCGGAGTCACCCTGATCGCGACGGGAACACCGGTTGCGATCGCGCTGGGCATCGGGGTGCTGATCCTGCCGGTCGTCGGGGCATGGGCGATGGTCGCCACGCTGCGGGCTGGGTTCGCCCATCAGCGGCTGGCCCGGCTGGCCGTTGAGGATGGCATGGAACTCGACGTCAGTGAGCTGCCGCGGACTCGGTCGGGCCGGATCGACCGCGACGCCGCCGACGCCCTGTTCGCCACCGTGCGGGCTGAATTGGAAGGCGATCCGGACAACTGGCAGCGCTGGTATCGGCTGGCCCGGGCCTACGACTATGCCGGCGATCGCGGTCGCGCTCGCGAGACGATGCGCAAAGCTGTTGCCATGCAAGCGGAGCGGACGAAATGAAGCGCCTCCTGATCGTCCATCACACACCGTCTCCGCACTGCCAGGAGATGTTCGAGGCAGTGCTCTCCGGAGCCACCGACCCCGACATCGACGGTGTCGAGGTGGTCCGCCGGCCGGCGCTGACCTGCTCACCGGCCGACATGCTCAAAGCCGACGGCTACCTGCTGGGCACACCGGTCAACCTCGGCTATATCAGCGGCGCGCTCAAGCACGCCTTCGACCAGGCGTACTACCCGCTGCTGGACTCCACCCGCGGGCGGCCGTTCGGCGTCTACCTGCACGGCAACGAAGGCACCGAGGGGGCGGAGCGTGCCATCGACGGCATTACTGCCGGGCTGGGCTGGGTGCGGGCTGCGGACAACGTGGTGGTGATGGGTAAGCCGACGAAGCTCGACGTCGAGGCATGCTGGAACCTTGGCGCCACCATCGCGGCGACGCTGATGGCGCAGTGATCGTCAACAGGTCTTGGCGGCGGGGAAAGTCCAGTCTTCGTTGAGGATTGCCAAGCGGCAGCCGGTCGCGGCGGGCCACCCCCTCATATCGCACCGCCTGAGCTTCGACACGATCTGGCGGCATCCCTGGACCCACAGACCGGTCGGCCCTACCGTCGGGGGGATACGACGGCAGGTTGGGGAAGGATGTGAGGCGCCATGGGCATCGCTGATATCGCGTTGGGAGCTGCGCCGATCGCCGGCGGTGCGCTACTAGGTGTCGCTGCGGGCGGCCTGAGGGGTCCCGACGTCCGGGGCGCGATCAAGGCCGACATCGAACTGCTCGACAAGATCCCCGAGGAGAACGTCGAACTGCGCGCCGCGCTACGCAAGAGCATCAACGAGCGAATCGCCGACCTCATTGCCGCCACTGAGAAGACCCGCGAACTGCGCGAGATCGCCGCTTCCTACAAGGGCAACTGGCGCGACATCGTGGTCTTCGTCTGCGCGGTTCTGTTCACCATCGTGTGGTGGAACGTGCCGCACAGCCGCAGCAACTGGCTGGTGATGTTCATCTTGTTGATCGCGCTGTCCGGTGTCGTTGCGCTGTACGCGTCGCGCGGGATCATTCGCGCGCTGGGCAGCCTCCGTAAAGCCCATCACCACGAGGACGACGCTCACGCAGGCAGGTGAGCCCCGAAGAAATCCTTCATCGCGGCCCAGTGCCGCTGTGCGGCGGCTTTGTCGTAGGCGGCGCTGTGGTCGGCCACCGCGAAACCGTGCCGCGCGGAATACCACTCGATGGTGTGCTCGACGCCGGCTGCGGTCAGCGCCTTGTCGAGTGTCTCGGCGGCTTCGGCGGTGAACGACGCATCATCCTCGGCGCCGCCGACGTAGACCGCTGCGCGCATCTGGTCGGCGAGCAGGTGCGGGCTGCCGGGGTCATCGGTCGCCAGGCCGCCGCCGTGGAACGACATGGCCGCCGCAACCCGCTCGGTCCGCCGGCCCGCGACGGTCAGCGAGGTGCGGCCACCCATGCAGTAGCCCGTGGTGCCGAACGTCGCTCCGCTGACCTCGGGCCGCGATTCCAGGTAGTCGAAGAACGCCGTGGCGTCCGACGCCATCTTGTCCGGCGTGATACCACCCATCATCGTCATCAGTCGCTTGCGTTCCTCGGGGTCGGTGAACGCCGTGTTCAGGTCGAACGGCGCCCAATCGCCGCTGCGGTAGTAGATATCGGGCACCAGGACCGCGTAGCCGTAGCCGGCCAGCTGGGTGGCCATATCTGCGAACACCGGACGGGGGCCGCCGGCGTCGGGGTACATCAGGACCGCGGGCCACGGGCCGGTGCCGTCGGGGGTTGTGAACGTGACGGGACAAGTGCCATCGGGCGTGGTCACGGTGTCGGTGATGGTCGGCATGGCATCCGTTCTACTCCTTGGCGATGGCCGTAAGCTGACAGGCGTGCCGATCGCCACACCGTACGAGGATCTGCTGCGACGTGTGCTTGAGCAGGGCACACCGAAATCCGACCGGACCGGTACCGGCACCCGCAGCCTGTTCGGCCATCAGCTGCGCTACGACCTGTCGGCCGGCTTCCCGCTGATCACCACCAAGAAGGTGCACCTGAAGTCGATCGTCTACGAGCTGCTGTGGTTTTTGCGCGGCGACTCGAACGTCGCGTGGCTGCAGCAGCACGGAGTCACGATCTGGGACGAATGGGCTTCTCCCACCGGCGATCTCGGTCCGGTCTACGGCGTCCAGTGGCGATCCTGGCCGACACCGTCGGGCGAGCACATCGACCAGATCAGCGCGTCGCTGGAATTGCTGAAGCGCGATCCCGACTCTCGTCGCAACATCGTGTCGGCCTGG